>NZ_JAPNJW010000002.1:0-4800000 GCF_026626745.1 Nannocystis sp. RBIL2 | reverse complement strand
CTTGAGGCCGACCGACTCGATGATGCGGCCGGCGAAGTCACCCGGCGGGTTCTTGAAGGTGCTGCCGTTGTTGGCCACGCCGCTGGGCTCGCGCTGGCGCCGACGCTCGCGCAGGCCGGCGACGTCGGCCTCGATCTCGGCGCGCGCGCGCGGCCAGCAGCGCAGCTCGGCGCCGACGACGATCTCGTCGGGCGGCAGGTCGGAGCCGCGGTAGCGGAAGCCGCACTCGGCGTGCTCGCGGGTGCGCGCGCGGCCGTCGCGGTGCAGGCTGTGGACGCGGGTGACGACCTTGGTGAACTCGCCGAGGTAGGTGCCGGCGTTCATGATGAGGCCGCCGCCGACGCTGCCGGGCACGCCGCCGAGGAACTCGAGGCCGCCGAGCTCCCAGGTGGTGACGTGCTGCAGCAGGCGGCCGGTGGTGGCGCCGGCCTCGACGTCGACGCGGGCCGGGTCGGCGGGATCCGGGCGCTCGACCCGGTTCATGCGCGCGAGGTTGATGACGACGCCGCGGATGCCGGCGTCGCGCACGAGCAGGTTGGAGCCGCCGCCGACGAAGCTGACGCCGATCGACTTGGCGTGACAGGCGGCCAGCAGCAGCTGCAGGGCGCGGGGGTCGGCCGGCCTGGCCCAAAGGTCAGCCGGGCCGCCGAGCCGCAACGTGGTGTGGCGCGCCATCGGCTCGTCGAGGCGCAGCTCGAGCGCGCCCGGCGGGAGGCCCATGTCGCCGAGCTCGGCCAGCAGCCGCTGCCCGCGGGTGAGGCTCATGGGGGTCACGCCACCGCGGCGCCGCCGAGCTCGCCGGCGGTGAGGTCGCGCGGGGCGTCGAGGTGGGCGGCGAGCTCGCGGCTGACGTGGGTGACGCTGCCGGCGCCGAGGGTGATGATCAGGTCTCCGGGACATGACTCTCGGGCCAGGTACTCGGAGAGGCCGGCGACCGGCTTGTGGAGGACGACCGGGCGGTCGGGCCGGCGCGCGCGCACGGCGGCCGCCAGGGCCTCGACGGTGGCGCCGGCGAGCGGCGGCTCGCCGGCGGCGTAGATGTCGGTGAGGACGACGAGGTCGGCGGCGTCGAGGCTGGCGGCGAAGCCGTCGAGGTGGGCGCGCACGCGGGTGTAGCGGTGGGCCTGGAACACTGCGACGAGCCGGCGCTCGGGGTAGCTGGTGCGCGCGCCGGCGAGGGTGGCCCGCACCTCGGTCGGGTGGTGGCCGTAGTCGTCGACGACCATGACGCCGCCGGCGGTGCCGCGCACCGTGAAGCGCCGCTGCACCCCGCCGAAGCCGGCCAGGGCGTTGGCGACGGCCGCCAGCTGCAGCTCGTGGAACTCGCACACTGCGATGGTGGCGAGCGCGTTGAGCACGTTGTGCACGCCCGGCATGTGCAGCGAGAACGGGCCGAGGTCGCGGCCCTGGCCGACCACGCGGAAGTGGGTCGTCGGGCCGTCGTGCACGACGTCGACCGCGCGGTAGTCGGCCTCCGGCGAGAAACCGTAGGTGACGTAGCGCTTGTGCAGGCGCGGCAGGATGGCGGCGGCGTTGGGGTCGTCGAGGCAGACCACGCACAGGCCGTAGAACGGGACCCGGTTGGCGAACCCGACGAAGGCGTCCTGCAGCCGCTCCATGCTGCCGTAGTGGTCCATGTGCTCGTCGTCGATGTTGGTGACGACGGCGACCGTGGGCGTGAGCATCAGGAAGCTGCCGTCGCTCTCGTCGGCCTCGGCGACCAGCAGGTTGCCGCGCCCGTTCTTGGCGTTGCTGCCGAGGGCGTTGAGCTTGCCGCCGATGACGACGGTCGGGTCGAGGCCGGCCGCGTGCAAGGCGGTGGCGACGAGGCTGGTGGTGGTGGTCTTGCCGTGCGAGCCGGCGATGACGACGCCCTGCTTGAGCCGCATCAGCTCGGCCAGCATCTCGGCCCGAGGAATCACTGGAATCTTGCGCGCCCGGGCCGCGACGACCTCGGGGTTGTCGGACCGCACCGCCGAGGAGATGACGACGACATCGGCGTCCCCCAGGTGGGCCTCGTCGTGACCGCGGTGGACCGCGGCGCCGCGCTCGCTCAGCCGCCGGGTGGTCTCGCTCTCGGCCAAATCGGTGCCGGTGACGCGGTAGCCGAGGTCCAGCAGGATCTCGGCGATCCCGCTCATCCCGATCCCGCCGATGCCGACGAAGTGGATGTGTGTGTCGCTCTTGCGGAACATGCGGGGAAACGCTGGCCGGCGAGTGTACTGGTTCGCCGGTAAAAGGACACAAAAAGACCCGGCGACGGCGGGAGCCGCGCGGGACGACCCAGGCTTCAACGTGCCGACGAAGGGGGCTTATTTCCGGCCCGGACATGCTATAGGAGCGCCGTGCTCGATCTCGCGCATCGCCTCGCCAACCTCCTCGAACCCTGGTTCCTCCAGCACCAGCGCGACCTGGCGTGGCGGCGGACCCGCGACCCGTACGCCATCTGGGTCAGCGAGATCATGCTGCAGCAGACGCGGGTCGACACCGTGGAGCAGTACTACGGGAAATTCCTGGAGCGCTTCCCGGACATCGGCACTCTGGCGGCAGCCGACGAGTCGGAGGTGCTCGCGGCGTGGAGCGGGCTCGGCTATTACCGCCGCGCTCGCCTCTTGCACGCGGGGGCCCGCCACGTCGCCACCACGCACGGCGGCAAGGTGCCCGACGACCCGGAGCTGCTGCGCCAGATTCCGGGCGTAGGTCGCTACACCGCCGGGGCCATCGCCTCGATCGCGTTCGAGCGGCCGACCGCGCTGGTCGACGGCAACGTGGCCCGCGTGCTGTCGCGGGTGCAGGCGATCGAGGACCCGAAGCTGCAAGAGGCGGGCGCGCCGGGCCACTGGACGATGGCGCAGCAGATCGTGCAAGCAGGGCCGCCGCGGGTGCTGGCGCAGGCGTTGATGGAGCTCGGCGCGACGGTGTGCACGCCGCTCGGGCCGCGCTGCGAGGGCTGCCCGGTCCGCAGCGAGTGCCAGGCGCTGGCGAAGGGGCTGCAGACGTCGATCCCGCGGCCGAAGCAGCGCGCGCCGTCCCCCCGCGACGATCTGTGGGCGGTGGCGGTCCGCCGCAACGGCCGGGTGCTGCTCGAGCAGCGCGCGAACGACGGGCTGCTGGCCGGGATGTGGTGCTTGCCGCTCATCGAACGCAAGATCACCGACCGCGCCGGGGCGCCGCCACGAGCGATCGCAGAGGTCACCGGGGTGAAGGTGAAGTCGGTCGAGGCGCTCGCCGAACCAGTGAAGCACGTGTTCACCCACCGCGTGTGGATGCTGTGGCCGTGCCGCGGCGAGGCGGCGATCGTCGATGTTTCTCATATGTCGGGTTATGAGGACGGCCCGGGCCGGATGTGGATCGCGCCGGGCGAGCGGCCGCGTGGGGGGATTCCGAAGGTGACGGAGAAGGTGCTCGAGCGGCTCGGGTATTGATGCGCTCGGCGCGAATGCGGCTCGGATGATTCGGCTCGCTGCCTCGACTTTGTTTATTGGTGGGCGTGGCGTCGCCGGGTGTTGACATTGGCGATTCGCAGGACTGCGAATCACTGCGCCTCGGCGACCAGGCGGGGCAGTTTGACGATAAACACCGAGCCGGTGCCCGGGGCGCTGGTGACTGTGATGTGCCCGCCCATCGCCTCCGAGACGTGGCGGGCGACCCACAGGCCGAGGCCGAGGCCGCCGTAGTGGCGCTCGGACACGGCGCGTTCGAAGCGCTGGAAGATGCGGGCCTGGTCGCCTGTCGAGATGCCGATCCCGTGGTCGCGGACCGACAGGGTGACTGTCTCGCCGTCCTGCGCCAGGGCGAGCTCGATCGGCTTGCCGCCGCCGTACTTCATGGCGTTGGCGAGCAGGTTGCTGACGATCTGCTCGAAGCGGGTGCGGTCGGTGCGGCCGGAGGCGTACAGCGGGGCGGTGAGGTGGACCTCGCAGCCGGCGCGGGCGAGCGGCTCGGTGAAGTGCTCGACGATGGCGCGCAGGAGCTCGGCGTAGTCGACGTCCTCGACCTCGATCTTGAGGCGGCCGCCGGTGATCCGCGAGACGTCGAGCAGCTCCTCGATCAGGCGGTGGAGGCGGTCGGCCTGGCGCTGGATGACGCCGAGCTTGGGCAGCGCGGCGGCGGCGGAGAACTCGCCGTCGCCGCGGGCGCGGCGGATCAGGCGATCGATCTGGAGGACGATCGGCGTCAGCGGGGTGCGCAGCTCGTGCGACGCGACCGCGATGAACTCCTCGCGCTTGGCCAGGGCGACCTCCATCTCGTGGTAGAGGCGGGCGTTCTCGACCGCCTGGGCGGCGCGCAGGGCCAGCTCGTCGATCAGCGACAGCTCGTCGGGGCCGAGGGCGCGGCCGCGGGTGGCGAGGAGCATGACGCCGAGCGGGCGGCCGCGGGCGACCAGCGGGACGAGGGCGATCGCGCGGTAGCGCAGGCGCAGGGCCAGCCAGGCGTCGGTCTCGGGGACGCCGGGCAGGGCCAGCAGCGGGGCGTCGGGCCGCGCGGACGACAGCCGCACCTCGTCGCGCTGCAGTACCTCGAGCAGCGGGCAGTCGGCCGGCAGCGGCAGGCGCCGGCGCAGGTCGAGGTAGCGCGCCTCGAGCTCGGGGTCGCCAGCGGCGACGGCGACGCGGTGGGCGAGGCCGAAGTGGCCGTCGTCGTCGAGCAGCTCGACGGCGGCGAGGTCGGCCCACTCGGGCACGAGGCGGTGGACGAACTCGGCCAGCGCGGCGTGGACGTCGCGCTGCGAGACCAGCAGCTTGCCGGCCTCGGCGAGGATGACCGCGCGCCGGCGGGCCCGCTGCTCGTCGCCGAGCAGGCGCTCGCGCTCGGCGTCGGCGCGCTTGCGGTCGCTGATGTCGAAGAACGAGGCGACGACGGCGTAGGGCGCGGCCGAGCCGGCGTGGTAGAGCGGCTGGGCGTTGACGGAGACCCACACGAGGACGCCGTCGATGCGGTAGATGCCCATGATGACGCCGACCTGCGGCTCACCTGTCCTCAAGGTCAGGACGGCGGGCCAGCCCTCGGGCGGGAACGGGGCGCCGTCCTCGTGGACGGCGCGGAACGGGCTGGCGAGGCCGAGCGGGTCGTGGAGCTGGGCGCGGCCGAGGCCGAGGATCCGCTCGGCGCTGGCGTTGCAGGTGACGACCCGGCCGTCGACGTCGACGACGACGATGCCCTCGGCGAGGGTGGCGACGAGCGACCGGTAGCGCTCCTCCTCGCGCCGCAGGGCCTCGTCGGCCTGCTTGCGGGCGGTGATGTCGACGACGCCGCCCATCATCTTGACGATGCGGCCGCGGTCGTCCTTGACCGGCTTGCCGCGGACGAGCAGCCAGGCGATCTGGCCGCCCGGCCTGATGATGCGGTACTCGAAGTCGACGAAGTCCTCGACGCTGGCGACCTGGCGGGCGCGGGCGGCCAGGCCGGCGCGGTCGTCGGGGTGGAGGGTGTCGACGAGGTCGGCGAAGTTGCGCGGGACCTGCTCGGGGGCGAAGCCGTGGAGCTGGCGCATGACCTCGTTCCACACGACCGTGTCGCTGTCGACGTGCCACTCCCACAGGCCGAGGCCGCTGGCGGCGACGGCGACCGCCAGCTGCTCCCGGCTGGCGCGCAGCTCGGCCTCCATGGCCACGCGCGTGGTGATGTCGTGGGAGATGAGGAGCAGCGCGACGACCTGGCCGTCCTCGCTGATGGCGCCGACGCGCGACTCGTAGCGGGTCGGGCGGCCGTGCGGGCCGGTGCCGAGGCACTCGTAGGTCTGGGCCTCCCCGGTGGCGACCACCCGCTCGATGCAGGCGCGGGCCACGTCGCGCGACTCGGGCTCGATGTAATCGAACACGCTGCGGCCGATCAACTCGAGCATCGTCACGCCGGCGACCGTCCGGTTGACATAGCGGATGACCCCGGTCGGCGACAGCAGCAGCACGTACTCCGGCGCATACTCCAGCAAGCCGAACAGCAGCGGCGCCAGGCGCTCGAGGTCGTCGAAACTGAAGCCGTGATGGCCGCTGGCGCTGGGGGAAGTCATGGCCGCCCCCTCGACTATGCGCCGGCAGGACGGGCGCCCCAGCGGCGAGCGACGCCGCGGCCCTGACCGGGGGCGCTGCTGTCGTCGCGGCCGCTTCGCCGTGCCCGGCGGACCGGCCGCCCAGGCGTCAACGCAGCTTCTTGACGAAGGCGGCGACCGCGTCGATCTCCTCCGGCTTCATCTTGGCGGCGAAGGCCTTCATCATCGTCCCCGGGATGCCGGCCTTGATCGCCCGCGCGACCGAGGCCTTGCCATTCTTCTTCTGCCAGTTCTTGTCGGTCATGTCGGGGATGCCCTTGCTCTTGAGCCCCGGCTTGCCCTTGCCGCTGGCGTCGTGGCAGGCGGCGCAGTGCTTGACGTAGAGGCCGCGGGCGTCGATCGCCTTGGCCGGGGCCGGCTTGGGCTTGGCGGCGGCGGGCGCGGGCGCGGCGGCGGGTGGGGCGTCGTCGAGGATGACGTCGGGCTCGGCGGCCGGCGGCGGGGCCGCGGCGGGCTTGCTGTCCGTGGGGACAGGCTTGCTGTCCGCGGGGACAGGTTTGCTGTCCTCCGGGACAGGCGGGGCGCTGGCCACCGCGACGGCGGCCTGGACCTCGGCGCCGACGGCCGCGCCGAGGGTGGCGGGGGCGCTGTCGACCTCGGTCGGCGCGTACTTGCGGACCATGAAGGCGTAGCAGAGGTCGAGCTCGCCGGGGGGCGCGGCCATGCCGTTGTCGGCGACCATGCGCTCGATGACCTCCTTGACCTCGCGGGCCGAGGTCGGCGGCTTCTTGTCGACCTCGGCGAGCTCGTGGCACTCGCTGCAGCGGGTCTCGAACGCCTTCTGCGCGGCGGCGGCGTCGTAGGTGGGCGCCGGCGCGGCGGGGTCGACGGGGGCGATCGCCTGCTGCTGCTTGAGCTTCTGCTCGCGCTGCTGCCGGGCCGAGCGCTGGAGGTCGCCGGTGATGGCGATGAGGTACGCGGTGACGTCGTAGAGCTCGCGCTCGGTCAGCGGGTCCTCGAAGGTCGGCTTGTCGGCCATGCGCTCGACGGTGCGCCACCAGCCGGCCGGGGCGCGCGGCTGGACGAGCACCGTCTTGAGGTCGTGGCAGACGACGCACTTGGTGGCGAGGATCTCCCGCCCGTGGCGCAGGGCGTCGACGGTGGTGAGGTCGGCGATCGGGGCGTCAGCCGGCATCTCGGCCAGCGGCAGCAGGCGGGCCACGCGGGCCCGGTTCTCGACGCTGTAGACGCCGCCGCCGACCTGGCCGCGGGCGAGGCCGTACTCGCGCAGGGCGCTCGGGACCGACAGGCCGAGCAGCAGCACGGCGCAGCCGATCGTCGCGGTGGCGAGCGCCGGGACCCAGTCCTGCAGGTGGCGGAACACGCGGTAGAACGCGAGCTCGACCAGGAGCAGCACGCCGAGCAAGAAGCCGAGGCTGACGTGGACGGCCGAGCGCGGCGGCAGCTCGACCTGGTAGTTCCACAGCCGCGGGACCATGACCGCCATCATCACCACGTAGAGCGCGGTGAAGACGACCTTGAAGATGTCATGCAGGCGCACCAGATGCGGCGGCGCCTTGGACATGCCCGGTTGATGCCCGTCCGGCCAGCCCCACAGCTTGAACATCAAGAAGAGGGACGCGAAGCCCGAGATCAGGAACAAGAGTCCGAGGGTGACGCTCGCTGCGATTTCCATGGCCGTCCTGGCGCTAGCGACCGTATCGCAACTCGCGCGGGCCAGCCAGAGCGCGGTTGACCCGCGCGAGCGGTGTCGGTACACCAGGTCGGGTGGCGCCAGGCCCCACGCCGTCTCGCGCCGACCCCGCGGCCGCGGTGCCTCGGGTGGAGCTGCTGGCCGGGCTGCCCGAAATCACGGTCTCGCGTCACGTGTGCCACGCGGGGCCCCGCGACCGCCCGTTCCCGGAGCAGCATCGCCAGGCGTCGCTGTCGTTCGTGCTCACGGGCAGCTTCTGTTACCGCTGCCGCGATCGCACCCACGCGCTGGTGGCCGGCTCGGTGATGCTCGGCGAGGTCGACGAGGCGTTCGTGTGTTCGCACGAGCACGGGGTCGGCGACGTGTGTCTGAGCCTCGCGCTGTCGGAGTCGCTGCTGGCGGCGGCGGCGTCGGCCCACGCGGCCCCGGGCCGGCTGTTCGCGGCCCCGGCGCTGGCCCCGCGCCCGCGGATCTCCGCGCTCGCGCGGGCGGTCGCGGCGGCGGCCGACTCGCGCGACCCGGCCGGCGCGCCCGAGGTCGAGGCGCTGGCGCTGGCGCTGACCGCCGCGGTGTTCGATGAGCTGGCCCTTCAGACAGGTTCACCACGGGCGCCGCGGGCGAGCACGAGCGCGAGCGACCGCGAGCGAGCGGTGGCCGGAGCCCACTACATCGCTGCCCGCGCCGCCGAGCCGCTGCTGCTCAAGGAGGTGGCCGAGCACGTCGGCCTGAGCCCGTTCCACTTCTTGCGGCTGTTCCGCGCGGTGTTCGGGGTGACGCCGCATCAATACCTCGTGCAGACCCGCGTCGAGCGGGCGGCGGCGCGGCTGTGCGAGAGCGAGGTGCCGGTCACCGAGGTGGCGTTCGAGGTCGGCTTCGGCGACCTGTCGAACTTCGTGCGCACGTTCCACCGCCTGGTCGGCCTGTCGCCGGGGCGCTGGCGCCGGCAGCACCACATTCGCAAGATCCGCCAAGTTTAGCCGCGGGCTCCCCGGCTACACCGGGCCCATGCTCGACCACCTGAATCTCAACGTCCGCGATCTCCCCCGCAGCGCCCGCTTCTACGCGGCGGCCCTGGCCCCGCTCGGCGCAGTGACGGCCCACGAGGACGCCTCCACCGCCGGCTTCGGCCTGCCGGGCGCGCCGCTGCTGTGGCTCGCGCCGGCCGGCGAGGCCCAGCCGCTCCACCTGGCCTTCCGCGCGGCGAGCCGCGAGCAGGTGCGCCAGTTCCACGCGGCGGCGCTGGCCGCCGGGGCCCGCGACAACGGCGAGCCGGGGCTGCGTGCGCACTACCACCCGAACTACTACGCGGCGTTCGTCCTCGACCCCGACGGCCACAACGTCGAGGCGGTGTGCCACACGCCCGATTGACGGATGTGGCCTTCAGGACATGTGTTAAAAGGCATGTCCGTATGATTATGTGACGCGAGGCTTGCGACGTCACTCGCGCGGGGCGCTGGCCCCGTGGTCGGCCTCCTCGCGGCGAGTTCGCCGTCGCCGCGCCGCCTGCGCTTTCAGGCATGTCCGAAGAGACATGCCCGGCGTCTGCCCCGGCGCGCGTCCGGGCCCGAAAGCGACGAGCGCCGCCCGGGGTCCGGGCGGCGCTCGGGCTGGCGCGCGTGGCAGGAGTCGAACCTGCGACCTTTGGCTTCGGAGGCCAACGCTCTATCCAACTGAGCTACACACGCAAGTTGGGGACGGGATCTCTACCCCAGGAGGGCGCGGCTTGCAAGCCCCTCGCCGGGTGCGCGTGCGCCGGGTCCACGCCGGCCGCGCCCGTGGCCGCGACCTTGGGTCCTGGCTTCGGGGTGGTACACTGATCCTCGATGCGCCCCGCGTTCGCGCTGCTCCTCCCGCTCGCCGTGTTCGGCTCCACCCTCCTGGAGGGCCTCGACCGGGCCTTCGGCGGCCTCGACCGCCTCCGGGAGATCTTCCGCCGCGCCCAGGAGCTGCTGGTGCTCGGCGGGGTGGCCCTGGCGCTGCTCGGCACCCTGGTGTTCATCGCCTCGTGGGCGCTGGCCCACGCCCGCCGGGCGAACGACCACTCGCGGCCGTGGCTGTCCCGCGCGGTCCTCGCGCTGGCCTACGTGCCGCTGCTCCTGACGGCCGTCGCCGCCGCCGGCCTGTTCGTCCCCGGCATGGCGCCGTTCATCCTCAAGGCGTTCGCCCTGGCGGTGGCGATCGCCGCGGTGGTCTGGTGCCTCGCCCTCGGCCTGCTCATCGCCGGCGGCTCCCGCCGCGACCTCAGCCGCGGCCGCCGGGCGATCATCCTCGCCGGCACGCCGTGGTACTGCCTCGTGGTCTACATGGCGACGTTCCTGTGAGCGCCGCGAGCGTCGGCGAGTGATGCGAGGCCGGCGATGCGGGTGTCGCTCGAGTATGGACTGATCGCCGCGCTGGCCTGCGGCCCGTCGACGCCGGGCGACTCGACGGGCTCGACCGGCGCGAGCACGAGCTCGGCGGACGCGACGAGCTCGGGCACGGGCCCGGAGCGTCCGAGCACGACGACCGGGGGAATGGTCACCACCGGGCCGGACACGACGGGAGAGCCGACCGGCACGAGCCCGACGTCCTCGACCGGGGACGCGACCACGGCGGCCGGCGAATGCGTCGTCGACCCGGCGCAGAACCTGTGCTCCGAGGGCTGCGACCGGTTCGTCGATTGCTGCAAGTGCAACGGGGCGACGGCGTTGCCGAAGGACCTCGGGACCTGCGTGCTGCCGACCGGGATCGTCGCCGCCCTGTGCAGCTCGTGGATCATGGCCGTCCTGCTCGACGAGGTGCCGCTCGCCGAGGGCGGGGCCGCGTGCGGCGAGCCCGAGGTGATGTGGGTGCAATACGAGCAGAACGGTGAACCCATCGTCGAGCTGTGCGGTGACGCCTGCACTGCCTACCTCGATGGATCGTTCAGCGAGCTGGTAATGCAGGTGTTCTGCGAGGCGGCGTAGGCTGACTGGCGGTCACGCGGCGGTTCGAATGCCGGCGTCTGCACGGCGGCTCGCGGGCGCGCGGGCTCGAGTCCAAATTCGGACCACCCGGTGTCCACGTGTCGCCATCGCGGCGCGGCAGAGTTCGCTACGCTGGCGAGCGATGGACGGACGACGCGTTGTATTCCTGGGTGCGATCTTGCTGATTGCCTGCGACACGCGGGCCGAGGGCCGGACCACGGCTGCGCCCGATCCGGCGCCGGTGCAGGCGGCGCCGACGACCCCGTCCCCGGCGGCGGCGGCGGCGACGGCGGCCAGCGCGGGGGAGCTCGATCCGAGCCGCGGAGCCCAGATCGGCGCGGTCTACGAGGCCTTCTTGACGCCGCACCAGGAGGGCGACGAGGAGGAGAACACGCCGGCGACCACGCCCAAGCAGTTCCGCTCGAGCACGCCGTCGCAGAGCCGGGCCGCGCGCGAGGCCGCCGGCCACCGCGCGCACGGGCAGGTCCGCTTCTCCAACGATTTCAGCCGGGCGTTCATCGACGTCAAGATCGAGGGCATCGATCCGAAGACGATCAACATGTTCCACATCCATTGCGGCAAGCCCGGGATCCTCGCCCGATCCTCGTCGACTTCGCCCACGCCACCGACCTGCCGAGCAACCTGGCCGACAGCGTGTTCTCGGTGGAGATCCGCAACGAACACCTGGTCCAGACCGTCGAGCACGCGCATGGCCTGGTCGGGGCGTTCACCTCGGGTTGCGTGATCCCGAGCCCGTCGCTCGGCAGCGTGGCGCCGAGCAAGGTGTCGACGGTGGCCGGCATGGCCCAACTGGCCCGCGACGGCGAGCTCTATTTTAATTTACACACCACCGGGCAGACGTATTACGGCGACATCCGCGGGCAGCTCCACCCGGCCACGCCGCGCTGAGCGTTGATTGTACGCACGGGTGGCGTGTTCCTCGAACGCCACAAAAGCGGCTGCGAAGCGGAGATCCAGCGCTTTGCAGCGAGTGGGTGGATGCAGCAAAATGCACCGACCCGCACCTGCAACAGGGTGCAGGGCCGAGTCTGCGCGCGCATCGGCCGGAATCGCTCGACTGTTCGGGGTTGGCGCGTCGGCCGCTCACGGTCGAGGACGCCGGCCGACAGGCCGGGGTGGACCGTTCGTCGACCGTGAGCGACCATCACGGCGCCGGGACCTCCGGGGGCAATGTTCGCCCTCACGAGACCCGGCGCCTTCTGCTTACGGTGCCGACATGAACTACTCTTTGCTTCCTTCGACAATGATCCGAGCGGCCGCGGTGCTCTCGCTGATAGGGATGGCCTGCGGCGACGCCGGCGGCGCGAGCGAGACGTCGAGCAGCGAGACCGACTCCACGACGAGCGACGACACGAGCACGAGCGCGAGCACGAGTGACCCGACCGAGGGGCCGACCACGAGCGACGCGACCGGCGTGCCGACGACAGGCACGACCGACGCCAGCACGACGACCGGCGAGGCTCCGGCGAGCGGCCTGTTCGTGGTCGCGGTCGGCGAGCAGGGATCGATCTTGCACTGCGACGAGGACAGGTGCGAGAGCATGCCGTCGCCGGTCAGCTCCGAGCTCGACGACGTGGTCGTGCTCGCGGCCGATCGCGCGTTCGCGGTCGGCTCGGCGGGGGTCGTGCTGGCGTGGGACGGCGCCGCGTGGACGACCATGGACGCGCCGACCGGGGCGAACCTCAGCGCGGTGGCGGCGCTCGACGACCAGATCCTGTTCGTCGGCGGCTCCGACGGGACCATGCTCCGCTGGGACGGGGCGACGTGGACCGAGGTCGAGCACCCGGTGCAGGGCGTCAGCGACCAGACGGTCCATGAGATCGCCTTCGCCGGGCCCGACTTCGGGCTCGCGGTGGTCTGCTCGTTCTCGGAGCTGGGCCAGTCGAGCATCCTCCGCTGGGACGGCGCGTCGTGGACGAGCGAGCGCGAGGGCATGGACAATATGCTGAGCAGCCTCGCAGTGGCCTCGCCCGCGGTCGCGGCCGCGGGAGGCCACGCGCCGACGCCCGACGAGCCGCTCAACCTGCTCACGCGCGACGCACAGGCGACGTGGACGCGGGTCGAGGACATCGAGGAGCGCAACTTCGTCACCGGGGTATCATTCGCGTCGGAGAGCTTCGGAATGGCGGTGACTGACCTGTCGTTCGGACCCCACCCGCCCGTCCTGGCGCTGTGGGACGGCGCCCAATGGACGACGCAGGACGTTCAAGACCCGCACACCGCCGTGCACCTGGTCGACGCAGAGCTCGGCTTCCTGGTCGGCTGGGGCGACGACGACGGAGCGTTCGTGCAGCGCTGGAAGGCGGGCGAGCTGACGCGGCTGCCGACCGACAGCTCGGCGACGGCGCTGTGGGGCGTCGACGGCATTCGCCTGCCGTGAGACCGAGCGCCTGTCCTCATGAACATGTGACATGTTCCTCAGGACAGGCGGAGAGTCAGAGGCGCGCGGCGAAATGTCCGTAGGCGCGGCGCAGGTCGGCCTCGCGGTCGCAGCGGTCGAACGGCGGGACGTAGGGGCCCTGGGCGTCGCAGGCCCAGGGCGGCAGTGAATCGCCGGCGCGCGCACCGACTATCGGCAGCCACTGGCGGCGGCCGAGGCCGAGGTCGGCCAGCAGGATGTTGTCGGAGAACACGACCTTGCCGCGGCGGTCGTACCAGGTGCCGCGCTCGTTCTGCTGCAGCACCGCGAATTGCAGGCGGTAGATCGCCAGCAGCTCGGCGAGCGAGAGGCCGAGGGCCAGCGCGGCCAGGACGTCGAGCTCGACCAGCGCCTGCCGGCGGGCGAACGGGGTCCGCAGCGGCGTTTCGGGGGTCCAGCGCGGGCCGAGGGCGGCCAGCGCGGGCAGCCGCGGATCGGCAAGGGAAAACCCGTCGCGGCGGAACTCTTCGACGAACAGGTCGCGCCACAGCCCGGCGTAATGCTCGGTGAGGCAATTGAGCAGCAAGGTGCGCAGGACGATCGCGGCGCGCCCGGCGGCGGGCAGCGGCAGGAACTTGATCACGTCGTTGCTGAGGTTCGACTTGCCGGTGATCTTGAGCCAGAAGTCGTAGGGCAGCGAGGCGGTCAGGCCGGCGAAATGGACGGTGGTGGCGTCATCGCTGCAGGCGAGGCTGACGCTGGCGCCGATGTGGGCCGGACCGGGCGGGAGGACGGCGGAGATCAGGGTCCGCTCGCCGGAGGGCGACAGCATCTTGCGGCCGATCCACCGGTGGCGGGCGGCGAGCGGGGCGTCGCGCCAGCGCGGGCTGCGGGCCGCGTAGTCGGCGGCGGCGCAGGCGGGGAGGTAATTGGTGCGCGGGAGGAAGTCGGGGGCGATCGCGGTGAGGTCGATCGTGGTGTAGTCCATGTGGCTGCGACAGGCCTCGTTGGGGTCGCGGGCCAGCGGCGTGGCGACGTAATAATGCGGGCCGGAGACGATCCACTGCGCGAGGTCGTCGGGGCGGCGAGTGGCGCGGCGGATCGTGCCGTCCTGTTGCTGGTAGGTCTCGTGGAAGTGCTCGCTGACGGTGTAATCGTCGGTGAGGTCGAGCATGCGCCGCGGCGCCGCGGCGAACTTGTGCAAGATCTCCAGAAGCGTCGCGCTGTGGACGATCGGCAGGCGCGCCTCGGCCACGGGAGTGTCGGGGGTGTCGAACACTGCGCGGAACAGGGCGAGGGCGTCGGCGTCGACGCGCACGAGGCGGTCGCGGTGGCCGCGGAGGTCCCAGGCGCCGTCGTCATCCTTGATGCCGGGGATCTCGCCGCTGCCGTCGTGTTCCATGCAGGCGTCGATGGTGCGCGGGTGGTACAGGTTGGCGAGGTAGCGGAAATCGGGGACGCCGCGCCGGCCGGCGCAGATGGTGAATGCGTAGGGACGGGTGTGCAGGACCTCCGGGAACAGCATGAGCTTGTTCTGGAAGCGGGCGGCGAAGCGCAGGCGGCGGTGGAGCTCGGCGCGCAGCGGGCCGCCGGCGGGGTCGTCGAACACACCTGTCTGATGGAACAGGCCGACGACCGCGCGCGGGCCGGCGAGCGACCAGGCGCGCACGAGGAAGGCCTTATAAAGATTGGAGGCGGTGCCGCCGAGGAGGGCGTAGAGGCGGCTGCCGAGGAAGTTGCGGGTGCCGATGTTGGTGGTCAGCTCGCGGAAGTAGAGGCCGCGCGGGGCGGGGTCGGCGAGGAGGCGCTGGCGCTCGGCCGGCGAGACGGTGGCGGCCGACTTGTCGATGCCGAGCCGCGGCTGCAGCTCGGCGAGCACGCCGGCCTCCTCCCACACGACCTTGGTCCACGGCGGGTTGCCGAGGACGATGTCCATGCCGCCGGCGGCGAAGACCTCGGGGAAGGCGACCTCCCAGTGGAAGAAGCGCTGCTCGCCGGCGACGCGGCGCACGACCGCGAGGGCAGGGCTGGCGGTGACGCGATCGAGGTCGTGCGTGGCGAGGAGCTGCTCGACGTCGGCGAGCCATTGCTCGCGGGTCGGCAATGCATCGACCTGGTCGACGGGCCAGAACCACAGGGCGCACCAGTAATCCATGATCGCGGCCAGCTTGCGGCCGGGGGCGTCGGCGCGGGCGAGGGCGGCGGCTTCGGGGACGGGGACGGGTGCGCGGCGGTCCGATGATTCGGCGGGCTGGCCCCACAGCGCGAGCGGCTGGCGGGCTGCCTGCAGCGCGGCGCGGCGCTCGTCGAGGTGGGCGCGCCACAGGGCGTCGATGCGGGTGCAGATCGCCGACAGGCGGGCGCGCTCGGGATCGACCGCGAGGAGCTGGCGGCGCCATGCGTGGATCCGGGCGACCGCCGCGGGCGCGAGCGACTTGAGCGGCCGGTCGTCTTCGAAGCCGGCCATGCCGGGCTCGGCGACGAGGAAGTGATAGACGCTGGCGTCCGGTCGTGCGTCGGTCAGCGGAATTGCGGTGGGTTCGCTGCGGGGCCCGCGGCCGGGCGCCAGTTCGTCGGCGGCGAACACTGCCCGCCGGGCGCCGATCAGGCTGTTGCCCACGGCGATGCGCAGGCCCAGGTGCGGGGCGACTGCGCCGGCGTGGAGGACACCGAGCCACAGAGAGACCTTGCCGAGCTCGGCGGCCAGCGCGTCGAGGTCGACGCCGTAACAGTTGTGGACCGCGAGGTGATACTTCACCCGCTGGCGCTCGTGCGGGTATTGCTCGGCGGCGATCGTGCGGCCGAGCTCGGCCTGCTTGCGCGCGAGGTAGGCGTCGGCGAGCTGATCGATCGCCTCGTTGAGGAAGGCGCCCGAGCCCATCGCCGGCTCGCAGATCGTCCATTGCAAGATGTCGTCGGCGCTGGCGCCGGGCAGGCGCTCGGCGAGGCTGTAGCGGGTGAGGCAGCGGGTCAGGACCTTGGGCGTATAGTAAGAGCCGCTCCGCTCGCGGTCGCGGCCGGCCAGGCGGTAGAGGAACTTGCCGGGCGGGTGGACGCGGACGATCTCGTCCGACGAATAAGCGGAGCGCTGCGCAGGACCGACGAACCAGGTGCGCGCGTCGTCGTCGTCGCGGTCGGCGGCGGCCCGCACCTCGTACAGGTCCTCGCGCGCGAAGCAGCCGGTGAAGCTGAGCAGGCCCTCGTGGACGGCGCCGAGTTGGTTGATGCCGAGCTGGGCGTAGGAGATCCGTCCGGCCCGCTGCTTGCCCTGCGGACGCGAGAGGGACAATCTCCGCAGGATAGTTTGTAAGGCGTGATTGCGTAGACGCGCGCTCGACAGCATCGGGGTGCGGGCGTCGTCGAACAGCTCGCTGCGCAGGCCGGACAGGACGAAGCCGGCGGAATGATCGGAGTGCGCTGGGACAGGGGCCTCGGGGTAGCCGCGCTGGATCAGGCGAAACAGGAGCTTCAGCGAGGCCGCGAAGTAATGGCCGTCGCGCTCGGCCGGGGTGTCGAGGGGGGCGAGTTCGAGGTCGCGCAGGGACTCGAGCGAGTAGCCGCGGCGGTAGGCGTCGGTGTGCATCGGCACGACGCCGAGCTCGGCGCCGCGGGCCTCGATGTAGAACAGGAACAGCAGGCGGTGGACGAACACCACGCATTCGCGGGTGAGTCGCTCGGCGAACTCGGGGTGATCGATCGCCGATGGGTCGGCGTGGCGGCAGTGATGGACGACCTCGTCGGCGAGCTGCTCGATCGCTTCGCGGGCGCCGCGCTTGAGTTCGGTCGTGACGGCGAAGGCGTGCCGGTGCGAAGGAGCGTCGAGAGGATCGTGGCGACGGGGCGTCGCGTCGGGTTGCAGGCGGCCGCGCCGGCAATGCGGGGAGTCGTCGAGGACGAGGTCGGTGTCCTCGGGCCGCAAAGTCTCGATGAGGTCGAGGTCGTCGAGGAACACTGCCTCGCGGCCCTGCACGAGCGAGGAGAGGCCGACGACGTGGAGCTCGGCGGCGCCGGCGGCGGTGGTCCGGACCGCGCGCACCCGCCATTCCTCGTCGCGGATCACGACGCGCGCGCCGACGACGTGGGTGCGAGGCTCGGTCATGCGAGCCGGGGCAGGGTAGCGAGGATGAATCGAGGGTCCAAGCCGCGCGTGCTGCGCTCGGGCGAAACCGCGCGAGATTCCCGGCACTGTGGACTTTTGCATATTCGCCGCGCGAGGGCAGGCGAGCGGCGGTGAATCATGGCTGCGCGGCCTTGCGCATTGGCCCGATCGGGACATTTTTATGAGAATGGGGTGCCGGACGCTCGCTCTGTTGCTCGCATTCGTGGCTGCCTGGCGATTCGCCAGCGCCGATTCGGCGGAGCCGCCGTCGTTCGAGCCGCCGCCGCGGCCGGCTCCGATTCCACAGGTGACCCCGATGGCGCCGCTGCCGGAGGCGCCCGAGCGGGAGCCGGCGCCGAAGCTGCTGCCGGTGAAGCCTCCCGTGACGCCGCCGCGATCGCTGCCGACGATTCCGCCGCCGCCGACGATGCCGCCGCCGGCCCCGATCCCGCCGCCGCCTTCGATCCCGCCGCCGCCCTCGATCCCGCCGATCGTGCTGCCGCGCTGAGCCTCGCGCCACGTGAAAGCGGGCAGCCGCGTTCTTATAAGAGCTTCTTCTTGAAGCGGACGGCGGCGGCGGCGATGAAGACGGCGACGATGCCGGCGAGCCAGGCGATCTCCTGGTTCATGTCCTCGGCGTGGGCGCCCTTGAGGAGGATCCGTCGAGCCACGCGGAGGAAGTGAGTGAGCGGCAGGGCCTGGGCGAGGTGCTGCACCGAGATCGGCATCGATTCGAACGGGAACACGAAGCCGGTGATCAGGATGTTGGGCAGGAGGAAGAAGAAGGACATCTGCATCGCCTGCTGCTGCGTGCGGGCGACGGTCGAGAACAAAAGGCCGAGGGCGAGGTGGGCGGCGATGAACAGGGCGGCGAGCAGGTAGAGCAGCGGGAGCGAGCCGGCGGCCGGGACGTCGAAGAACCACCAGCCGGCCAGCAGGACCAGGGTCATCTGGCCGTAGCCGATGGCGATGTAGGGGGCGATCTTGCCGCCGACGATCTCGAGGCGGGTGGCCGGCGAGACGATGAGGGCCTCGAGGGTGCCGCGCTCGCGCTCGCGGGTCAGCGCCATCGCGGTGAGCATGACCATGGTCATGGTCAGGAGGACGCCGATGAGGCCGGGGACGATGTAGACGGCGGTCCGCTGCTCGGGGTTGTAGAGGATGATCGGCTCGAAGCTCAGCGGCGCGGGGGTCGGACGCGGATGGGTCTGCGGCAGGCCGGGGGTGGCCAGTTCGGCGGAGCGAGCGGCGGCGAGGCCGGTGGCGGTGTCGATCGCGGTGCCGAGGACCTGCGGGTCCGAGCCGTCGACGAGCAATTGCAGGCGGACGGGTCGGCGGCGCGTGAGGTCGGAGGAGAAGCGCGCGGGGACGACGAGGCCGACGGTGGCGCGGCCGCTGCGGAGGGCGCGGGCGATGTCCTCGTAGTTCTCGACGTCGCCGACGATGTCGTAATAACCGGTCGCTTGCATCTGCACGACCAGCCGGCGCGAGGCGGCCGAGCGGTCGCGGTCGAGGACGACGGTCTGGATGTGACGGATGTCGGTGTTGATGGCGTACCCGAGCAGCAAGAGCTCGCTGACGGGCATGCTGAGCATCATCGCCAGGGTGAGGCGGTCGCGTCGCAGCTGGCGCAGCTCCTTGAGGCTGACCGCGAGGAGACGTCTCATGCTCGCCGCTCCCGCCGGACCATGGCGACGAAGGCGTCCTCGACTGTGGGTCGACTCTCGCGCATGTCGTGCACGGCGAGGCCGGCGCGATCGAGGCGGGCGCGGGCGGCGGCGACGGGCTCGTCGCCGTGGACGGCGAGGCGGAGGACGCGCCCGTAATGCGCACACTCCTCGACGCCGGGCAGGCCCTGCAACAAATAGGTGGCCTGGTCGACGTCGTCGACGATGAACTCGGCGATCGCCAGGCCGGCGCGGGCGACGATGTCGTCGGGGCGGCCGCTGTCGAACACCTCGCCGTGGGAGATGAAGGCGAGCTGGTGGCAGCGCTCGGCCTCGTCCATGTAATGGGTGGTGACGACGATGGTGGTGCCGGCGGCGGCGAGGCCGTGGATCCGCTCCCAGAACTCGCGCCGGCTCAGCGGGTCGACGCCGGCGGTCGGCTCGTCGAGGAAGATCAGCGGGGGCTGATGAATGGTGGCGCAGGCGAGCGCGAGCCGCTGCTTCCACCCGCCCGAGAGCTCGCCGGCGAGCTGGCCGGTGCGCGCGGCGAGCTCGGACTCGTGCAGGACCGCGTCGATCCGCCGCCGCCGCGTGGCGCCGGCGAGGCCGTAGAGGCTGGCGTAGAAGCCGATGTTCTCGGCGACGGTGAGATCGGTGTAGAGGCTGAAGCTCTGGGTCATGTAGCCGATGCTGGCCTTGACGCGCTCGGGCTCGCGGGCGACGTCGTGGCCGACGACGACTGCGCGGCCGCCGGTGGGATCGAGGACGCCGCACAGCATGCGCAGGGCGGTCGACTTGCCGGCGCCGTTGGGCCCGAGGACGCCGAAGATCTCGCCGCGCCGCACCTGCAGGCTGACGTCGCGCACTGCCACGTGGGCGCCGAAGCGGCGCGAGAGGTGCTGGGCGTCGACGACGAGCTCGTCGGAGTCGGGCATCAGGCGTCCTGCAAGGTGACGAAGGCGGGGGCGCCGGCGCGCAAGGTGGCGTCGGGGTCGTCGATGCGCACGCGCACCGGGATGACGAGGTTGGGCAGCTCGCGCTCGCTGAAGAGAAAGCGCGGGGTGAACTCCATGCGATTGCCGATGTACTCGACGCGGCCGCGCAGAGGCAGGGCGGCGGCCTCGACCTCGACGCGCGCGGGGCCGCCGAGCACTGCCTCGGCGATGCGCGCCTGGGGGACGAAGATGTCGACGTAGGGCCGCCGGACGTCGCCGACGGTGACGACGGGGGTGCCGACGCCGGCGAATTCGTAAGGCTCGAGGTGGACGTCGAGGACGAGGCCGGGCCGGTCGGCGCGCAGGACGTGGCGACGCAGCCGCTCGTCGGCCGCGCGCACCTGGGTGGCGGCCGCGGAGGCCCGGGCCCGCGCCGCCTCGCGCTCCTGCTTGCGCGCGCCCTTGCGCAGCGCGGCCAGCCGCGACTCGGCCTCCTGGCGGCGCGCGGTGGCCTGATCGGCGACTGCGACGGCTCGCTCGAGCTGGACCGGAGGAATGGTGCCAGTGGCGGCCAATCGTCGCTGGCGGGCCAGCTCGCTGCGCGCGAGGGCCTCCTCGGCGCGCGCGGCGGTGACTGCGTCGCGCAGGCCGGCGATGTCCTCGGGACGCGGGCCGACGCGCAGGAGCTCGAGCTCGGCCCGCGCGGCGCGAGCCTCGGCGGCGCGAGCCTCTCGTTGCAGGCGCTCGAGGGTGTCGTCGAGGCGGGCGATCTCGTCGCCCTGCTCGAGCCAGCGACCTTCGGTGACCGCGACCGCGAGCACGCGGCCGGGGAGCTCGAAGGCCAGGACGCGCTCGTCGAGCTCGATGACGCCCTGAAACTGCCCGGCGTGCGGGTCCCGGCGGGCGCCGTCGCAGGCGCCAGCGAGGACGGCGGCGAGCAGGACGCGACTCATCATGGTCGAGCTCGCCATCGAGGTCCCGCAGCCGCCGACTCGTAGGCGAGTAAGAGGGAAGACTGGCCCGGTCGCAAGCGAGCGGCCCAAAAGGCGCGGCATCTTCTAAAAGAATCATGCACCAAGGAGCGGGCGGTCGGCTGTCCCCGGGGACATGCGGTGGCGTCGCTCGGAGGATCCATATGTCCTTTGGGACATTTTTAATGGCGTCGGCCTCGCCGAATCGTATGTCCTTGGGGACATGCGGCGAAATGGTCGGCCTCGCTCGGCGGGCGATGACATGTCCTTGGGGACATGCGGATGGGCGGGCGGCTTGCGGCGCGATGATGTGTTTTGTAGAACTGCCGAGGAGCAGGCTGAGCAGGTGCTCGGGCGGCGGCGCAGTGACATGTCCTTCGAAACAGATCCCTGTCGGGCGGACGGCGGTGCCGCGTGGGCTGCGCCGTTTGCCGGCGGAGCTGCCGAGGCGCGGCTGCGGGGGCGCAGGACGGGCCGGCTGGCCGGGCGAGGGCGAGGCGCCATCCTTCGCCCGCGATGCGGGAGATCCGTCTGACCGTGCCGCGGGGCTCCGCGGAGGCAGTGTTCGCCGTGGCGCGCGCGGCCGGGATCGCGGAGGCGAGCGTGCACGAGGTGCGGGTGCTCGGCGGCGAGGCGGCGACTGCGGAGGAGCTGACGCTGAAGTCGTCGGCGCCGAAGATCCGCGAGTTCTTGCGCTCGCTGCTGTGCTCGCCGCTGTTCGACCGCCGTACGTTCAGGTTCTCGGCCCACGAGGTGCTGGCGCTGGTCAACGAGGAGTCGGCGCAGCGCGTGACGATCCCGGCGGGCGTGCCGCTGACGGATGTCCACCACGATCTTTGGCGCCACTGCCACGTGACCGCGAGCCTGGTGGCGCGCACGTGCGTGTCGGCGGCGCTGCTCGGCTACGCGATGCTGCACGCCGACACTCTGCTGGCCGTGGGGGCGCTGATCTTCACGCCGTTCTCGCCGCTGGTGCTGAGCGTGGCGCTCGGGGTGGCGGCGAGGCGGACGGAGCTGACGCGCGAGGCGCTGCGGGTGCTGCTGGTGGCGCTGGTGTTGACATTGTCGGCGGCGGCGCTGACGGGGGCGCTGGTCGGCGGGACGATGCCGGCAGAGGACTTCGGCGGGCCGACCCGCAACTTCGTGGCGTCGGGGCTGATCGGGGTGATGGCGGCGCTGGCCGACTCGGACGAGGTCGGCCGCCGCCAGCTGCTCGGGCTGGCGATGGCGTACCCGTTCGTGCGCCTGATCGTGTGGCTGGGGCTGACTCTGGCGCTCGGCGAGCCCGAAGGCGGCGACCGCCTGCACGACGCGCTGCTGCTGCTCGGCAACGCGGTGGTGATGACGGCGGCAGCGGCGACGACGTACCGGGTGATCGGCCGCGACGGCGAGCTCGCAGGGCTGCCGCGGTGATGGATGTTTTTTCAATAGGAGCGGTTCGACTCCCGATCGAGCTTCCTGCTCAGGCCGGGAATAAGCGCAGGGGCGCGGTGACGGGGCCGCGGACGGTCATGGTGCGGTTGTAGGCGATCGGGCCGGGCAGGGGCTCGAGGCGGGCGAAGCGGCGGACGAGGGCGCCGATCGCGATCTGGGCCTCCATGCGGGCGAGGGCGGCGCCGAGGCAGAAGTGGACGCCGTGGCCGAAGTTGACGCCGCCCGAGGCGCCGCGGTCGAGGTCGAAGCGGTCGGGGTCGGCGAAGCGACGCTCGTCGCGGCCGGCGGAGCCGACCAAAACGAGCACCAGAGAGTTCGCAGGAATGGTGACACCGGCGAGGGGGACGTCGCAGGTGGTGAAGCGCGGCAAGGATTGACTGGGGCCGTCGAAGCGCAGCATCTCCTCGACGAAGGCGGGGATCGTCGCGGGCTCGCGGCGCAGGCGGACCCACAGCTCGGGGCGCGCGGCCAGGAACAGTGCCGAGGTGGCGATCAAGTGGGTGGTGGTCTCGAGGCCGCCGAGCAGGACGGCGACCATGAACTCGAGGATCTCGGCGTCGCCGAGGCGCTGGCCGTCGAGCTCGGATCGGGTCAACTCGCTGACCGTGTCGTCGATCGGGGCGCGGCGACGGTCGGCGATCACCGCGTTCAAATAGGTGGACAGCTCGGCGATGGTGGTCTTGACGCGCTCGGCGTGGGCGGCGTCGAGCGGCTCGGGGGTGACCGAGAGGAAGTCGTCGGCCCACTGCTTGAAGCGAGCGCCGAGCGACTCGTCGAGGCCGAGCAGGGTGGCGATGACGTAGGCGGGCAGAGGGGCGGCGAAGGCGGTGACGAGCTCGACGTCGCCTTCGAGTCCGCCGAGCAGCCGTTCGGCGCGGGCGCGGATGGCAGGCTCGAGGCGAGCGACTGCGCGCGGGCCGAGGGAGCGGCTGGCGAGGGCGCGCAGGCGGGCGTGAGCCGGGCCGTCCATCGCCAGGATCGAGCGCGCGAGGGGGTTGTAGCCGATCCACGGCGGTTCCCACACTGCGCGGAAGCCCTGCGAGGAGAAGCGGGCGGGGTCGCGGAGGACGGTCATGATGTCGTCGTGCCGGCTGACGAGCCACATGCCGCCAGGCTCGGCGAGGCAGACGGGGTGGTCGCGGCGCAACCGGGCGTAGTGCGGGTAGGGATCGGCGCGCACTTCGGGGGCGAGGATGTCGATGCTGGTTCGCATACGCCGCCACTGGCAGGCGGCGTGCCAGCGAGAGAGTCCGCGGACTTGCACGGCCGGGGCGGGGCGGTTCGGTCAGACTGGCCGGTCGCGCTCGGTCACAATGACCGGACCATGCGCGCCGAAGACCTCGACATCGATACGCTGCTCCTCGCTGACGCGGAGGTCGGAGCGCTGCACTTCGCGGGGCACCGCGCGGTCATCGTCGACGCCGCCGCCCTGGGGACGCTGCGCCGCGAGCTGATGGTGGCGCTCGGTCCGGCAGGGGCGCGGGCGCTGCTGAGCCGGTTCGGCCACGTGCAGGGCTGGCGAGCGGCGGAGGCGATGCGCGGGCGGTTCGAGTGGGACAGCGAATTGGCGATCCGCGACGCGGGCGGGCGAGTGGGGATCTTGCAAGGGATGCTGCGATTGCTGCCAGGGACGGGGCCGATGACGCCGGAGGGGGCGACGGTCGGCGATTCGTATGAGGCGGAGCAGCACCTGCTGCACTGCGGGCAGGCGGAGGAGCCGGTGTGCTGGACCCTGGCGGGCTTCGCCAGCGGGTACCTGAGCTGCGTGGAGCAGCGCGAGATCGTGGTGGTCGAGGACCGCTGCGTGGCCCGCGGCGACGCGACGTGCCGGTTCCTGGCGCGCCCACGCGAGGCGTGGGACGATTCGCTGGAGTCGTCGCCGCGCGGGGGCGCGACGGTGGCGGCGGAGGCGTGGGAGACGCGTAGCCCGGCGATGTTGCGAGTGCTCGAGCTGGCGCGGCGAGCGGCGGCGGTCGACAGCAACGTGCTGGTGCTGGGCGAGAGCGGGGCGGGCAAGGACCGGCTGGCGCGCTTCATCCACGCGCGATCGAGCCGCGCGCAGGCGCCGTTCCTGGCGCTGCACTGCGGGGCGATCGCCGAGCCGCTGCTGGAGAGCGAGCTGTTCGGGCACGCGCGCGGGGCGTTCACGGGGGCGATGCGCGACCGCGTGGGGATGCTCGAGGCGGCCGGACGCGGCACTCTGTTCCTCGACGAGGTGGGCGAGATGTCGCCGGCGATGCAGGTGAAGCTGCTGCGCGCGCTGCAGCAGCGCGAGCTGCGGCGAGTCGGCGAGAACCATGCGCGGCCGATCCACGCGCGCGTGATCGCGGCGACCCATCGCGACCTCGCGGCAGCGGTGGAGGCGGGCAGCTTCCGCCGCGATCTTTATTATCGACTGCGAGTGATCGAGCTGCGGCTGCCGTCGCTGGCGGCGCGGCGCGAAGACATCCTGCCGCTGGCGCGCGCGCTGCTGGCTGCCGCCTGCGCGCGGGCGGGGCGGAACAAGATGTCCCTCGGGACAGCCGCGGAGGAGCGCCTGCTGCACCACGCGTGGCCCGGCAACGTGCGCGAGCTCGAGAACGCGATGGAGCGGGCGGCGGCGCTGGCGGCCGGTCCGGTGGTCGAGGCGAGCGAATTGCCCGACGACATCGGGCCGCCGCCGCCGCGGTCCCGCGGTGGGTCGTTGCAGCAGCTCGAGCGGGCGGCGATCACGGCGGCGCTCGAGCGTCACGGGGGGCATCAGCAGCGGGCGGCAGCGGAGCTGGGGATCAGCCCGTCGACGCTGTACCGCCGGCTGCGGCGGGGCGGGTGAGAACCGGCGAGGCGGACCGAGCATCCTCGCGCCGCCGGAGTCGCGGCGAGACGTCGCTGCGATGGAATGGACGCGAGGGCGCTGCTGCTGGCAGTAGCGCGGCCGATATGGTATTGCGTCGATCATGCGCCGGCTGCTCGTGATCCTGGGAGCGCTCGCCTCGTTTCATGTGCCCTCGACCGCGCGGGCGACCTGCTTGACGCGCTGCGAGGTGCGGCTGGTGTTCGACGATTGCACGAGCCCCGAGGACGGGGTGTGGCCGGCGGAGCTGCCCGTGGGGCTGGTGGTGCCTTGCGGCGATCGTCGCTATTCGCCGGAAGAGCCGCCGGGGCCGCCGACAGAGCCTGGGCCCGGCGGATGCATGTCTTCGGCGCCGGCGTCGGGCGTCGAGCTGCGTCGCGCGAGCGACGAGAGGACCTTCGTGCCGGTGGAGGCGACGTTGCGCGAGCAGGGCACGTGCCTCGGATGGCCGCGGCTCGAGCTCGAGCAGCCGCTCGCGGCCGGGACGTACCTGGTGGCCCAGCCGGCCGGTCTGCAGTTCCGCGTCGCCGACGAGGTGAGCGCCGCGACGGCGAAACGCGGGCCGCCGGTGGCGCTGTCGTGCTTCCAGTGCTGGGGCGGCGGGCCGCCGCATGAGCCGCAGGCGTTGCCTCCGACGCCGCGCGCGCGCACGCGGAGCGGATGCGACGTCGGGGCTCCGGGGGCTCCGGAGGCCGCGGCGATCGGCGGGCTCGCGCTGCTGCTGGGGCTACGGCGGCGACGCGTGCGCGGCTGAGGCGATGCGATGGCGCTGTCCTTTGGGACAGGCGTTGCTCGTGGCGAGTGCCGCGGTCGCAGCCGTGGCGGCGGTGGGTTGCCCGACTCGGCGATGCCGGGACGTCAGCGGCCGTCGCCGGGCACGCGAGTCGATCGCGCGGCCCGGTATGTTCACCCGAATGTCTTCAAAGACATGTCCATCGGAGCATTTGTCGAATGGACATGTGCATTTTCAAAAAAGATAACAATCAGTCGTCGCTGGCGGGGACTGCGTAGCCGGTGAAGGTGATCCAGGTCGGGGCGTGGTCGCTGGTGCCTTCGAGGCCGCGGACCCAGCGGTCGACGCCGGCGCTCTTGAGGCGCGGGGCGAGCTCGGGGTTGAGGAGGAGGTGGTCGATGCGGAGGCCGGCGTCGCGCTGCCAGTGCTGACGGAAGTAGTCCCAGAACGTGAACATCGGCTCGTCGGGGTGGAGGTGGCGCAGGCTGTCGAGCCAGCCCTGCGACAGCAGCTTGGTGTAGCGCGCGCGGCTCTCGGGCTGCAGCAGGGCGTCCTTGCGCCACGACTTCGGATTGTAGATGTCGGCGTCGGTCGGCACGACGTTGAAGTCGCCGGCGAGGACGGCCGGGATGCCGGCGTTGCACAGGGTGGCGGCGTGGGCGATCAGGCGGTCGAACCAGGCCAGCTTGTAGTCGAACTTGGGGCCGGGCTGCGGGTTGCCGTTGGGCAGGTAGAGGCAGCCGACGAGGACGCCGTGGACGGCCGCCTCGAGGTAGCGGCTCTGGGTGTCCTCGGGGTCGCCCGGCAGGCCGCGCCGGCTCTCGAGCGGCATGCCGTCCCGCGCGAGGATCGCCACGCCGTTCCACGAGCGCTGGCCGTGCCACAGCGCGCCGTAGCCGGCCTTGCGCAGCTCTGCGACCGGGAAGTCGGCGTCGACCGCCTTGAGCTCCTGCAGGCACACGATGTCCGGCTGCTCCTTGGCGAGCCATTGCAGCAAGACCGGCAGGCGCGTGCGGATGCCGTTGATGTTGTAGGTAGCGAGCTTCAGCGCGGACATCGAGGTGGCCCAGCTTGACCGCCGTCCCGCCGGGCCGCAACCGGCCTCGGCCGACGCGCGATCGCGCGCACCGATGCGCAAGGCCGGCGCTGTTCGACGCGGAGCGGGATGCGTTCCCTGGCGATCACGGTCGGCTCGCGCGAAGACTGCGAAGCTCGGAAGTCGCGTCGCGATCGAATGCTGATGCACCGCGAACCTCGACGAGTGGCGGGGCGAGGTCGCAGCGGGTGCGTCGGGAGCGGGGCGCGAGCGAGTGCTGCGAGCGCCGCAGTCCGGAGGCCGAGCTGGAGTTCGAGATATCATGTCCTTGCAGTCATGTTCTTTGGAACATGTCTGGATGGACAGGGATCAGTCGAGCTCGGGCAGGCCGGCGGGGCGGGGCGGGGCCGGGGGCTTCGCGCCGCGCGACTGGGCCAGGGCCACGCGGTGCTGGATCTCCGTCAGCTCGGGGAGCAGCGCGCGGTTGGTCGCATTGAGGTCGCGCAGCAGCGACTCGGGGAACGGCTTCTGCGCGGCCACGCCGGCGTAGAGGTCGTCGAACACGCGGGCCAGCGCGGGCGGGACGCTGTCGGAGCTGGGGCGGGTCTGGGTGCGGTAGGCCGGCTGGATCGTCGGGAGGGCGGCGGCCAGGTCGCCGCGGCCGAGCCAGGCGAGCACGCCGGTGAGGGTGCCGACGGGGTCGTCGAGGACCTGGTCGTAGGTCATCAGGCGGGCCGGGTAGCGGCGCAGGCTGATGTCGCGCACGAGGGCGAAGTTCTCCATCCACCACTCGTAGGCCGGCGGGAAGTATGAGCTGGCCTCGGGGACAGGTTGTCCGGCGGCGGCCATGCCCTCGCGCTCGAGCGCGTAGAGGCGGAGGATCGAGGCCTCGTACTCGCGCCACTCGCGGACGTTGGCGATCAGATGGGTGATGTAGGCGCGCTCGCTGCGGATGACGCCGGGGACGAACACCTTGACGACGTAGCCCTCGACGTGCTCGGGCAGGAAGTACTCGCCGGTGACCGGGTGCGGGTTGGTGCGGAAGTAGATGCCGTGGCGGAGGATCGACTCGTAGAAGCCGGCGGGGTTGGCCTGGTGGAGGGCCTCGGTGAAGCCGCGCGGGAAGGCCTCGCCGAGCACGGGGAAGCCGGCGGCCCGCAGGACCTGCATCCACATCGAGGTGCCGCTGCGCTTGGTGCCGGAGACGAACAGCATGGAACGCCTCAGAAGTCCTTGCCGGTGACCGGGCAGAACTCTTCGATCAGCTCGTACTGGATCGCGCAGAACACCGGCTGATTGAACTCTTGCGCGATCTGGCGGCACTCGAGCGACGAGATGCAGGAGTAGAAGTCCTCGAACGCCTGGCCGCACGCGGGACCGTCGACCTCTTCGCCCTTCTCGACGACCGCCTCGCAGTCCTCGACGATCGCGTTGAGGTACTCGGCGAACCGCGGGTAGCAGGCGACGTAGGTGGTCCCGTATTGCATGCACACGTCGCCGTCGGGGCCGGGGCCGGTGGTCGCGGTGGTCGTGAGGTCGGTGGTGGCGGCGTCGGTGGTGGTGGTGGTGTCGGGCCCGGTGGTGGTGCTCGTGGCGGGCTCGGTGGTGCCGGTGGTGTCGACCGCGCCGGTGGTGGTGGTGGTGGTGTCGGCGTCGGTGGTGCCGGGGTCGACCGCGTCGGTGGTGCCGCCGCCGGTGGTGCCGCCGGTCGACTCGCCCGGGTCGGTGCCGCTGCCGCGCGGGCCCTCGTCGTTGAAGCACGCCGCCGAGAGGCCGCCGAGCGACATCAGGAAGGTCAGGTTGCGCAAGCGGTGGACGTCCATCGCCGGGGCATCGTAGTCGAGTTGCGGCGCGGCCGCGAGTGCGCGACCGGGTGCGCGGCGGTCAGGGACGGCGTTCGCCAGGGGTTTGCGGGCGAATCGGCGGGTGACGGGGCCGCGGCCCGCGGGCCCCGCACCGGCTCACGCGTGCAGATCAGGGGTAGCTGGATGGCTCAAGAGACAGGTGGGCGGCCGAGTTCGGTCGGGCCACGGGGTGTCGGCGGGGAGCGGGTGGTGAGGCAGGACGCGGCCGTCGCCGGGGCCGAGCGGACGCGAGTGGCGGAACGCTTTGACCTCAGGCCGCCAGCGGCGGGTCTCTGGACGTGATAATTTGGACATGTCCTGAGAGACATGTCTCGTGCCGCGCGTGCGAGACAGACCGGCGGGATAGCGAGCGTCCACGGCTCTCCGAATTTCGTCCGCGCTTTCGGACATGCTCGCACGAGCATGTCCTGAGAGACATCTGATGGGACTCTCGCAGGGCCTGTGCGCGACAGCTACGAATGGGTGTTCGCGCGGGCGGCGGGGGTGCCGGCGTAATTGTCGGCGGAAAGGACCGGGCGGGGGTCGCCGGTGATCACGCCGAGCAATTCGTCCCACAGGCGCTCGGGGGCGCCGGCGCGGAACGGGCCGAAGTGGCCGACGCGGCGGAGGCCGAGGTCGGCGGGGGCGATCACGCGGTGCGTGGAGTCGGCGCGGTTGTACCAGCCGCGCAGGGCGGCGGCGGCCCGGGCGGGGGCGTAGCTGTCGTCGGTGAAGTCGTAGAACCACATCGGCGCGGTGACGCGATGAAAAAAGGTCGACTCGGTGCCGAGGGCGCCGCGGACGTAATCGGGGGTGTCGCACCATTGGGCCCACTGGCGGACGACGCCGGCGGGCAGGTCCTCGCCGAGGCCGAGGCGGCCGGGGACGTAGCCGAACAGGGCGGCGATCACGTTGGTGGCGATGCCGAGGCGGACCTTGAAGCTCTGGCGCTGGCCGCTCGGATACAGCGACATGTCGCCCGAGCCGGCGGCGACGACGAAGATGCCGGCGAGGTCGAGGCCGCGCGCGGTGAGGCCGAAGGCCTGGCCGCCGAAGCTGTGGCCGAGACCCCAGACCGGGACGCCAGGCCAGCGCTCGCGCGCGAGGTCGATCGCGGCGGCGGCGTCGAGGCGGGCCCAGTCGAGCAGGACGGCCGGGTCCTTGCGCAGCGGGACCGAGCGCGAGCCGCCGACGCCGCGGTAGTCGAAGGTCAGGACTGCGATTTCGCGCTCGGCCAGCCAGGCGGACAGCGGGGCGTAGTAGCGGCGCGGGACGCCGAGCGCGCCGAGCACGACCAGGACCGCCTGCGGGGCCTCGCGCGGGGCGTGCAGGGTGGCGGACAGCGGGCGCCCGTCGAGGGCCTTGAGGGTGATGTCTTCCGACGGCATGCGTACCTCCGGGGCCCGCTAACCGTACGGGCTACCAGCGGCTGCGCCAACGCAGTATGATGCAGTCTCCAACTGCATCCATGCAGCACCTCCTCGACTGGCGCGACCTACGGATCGCCCTCGCGCTCGCCCGCCACGTCTCGCTCGGCGAGGCAGGCAGGGCGCTGCGGCTCGACCCGACCACCATCAGCCGCCGGATCACCGCGCTGGAGGCGATCGTCGGGGCCGCGCTGTTCGTGCGCGACGCCGAGGGCTGGCGGCTGACCGAGGCCGGACGGCGGGTGGTCGAGGCGGCCGGGCGCATGGCGACGGAGGTGCGCGAGCTGGCGCGCGACCTCGAGGCGGCGTCCGAGCGGGCAGTGGGCACGGTGCGGCTGACGACGCTCGATTACATCGCGTCGTCGTTCCTGGCGCCGAAGCTGCCGCTGCTGCGCGAGCGCCACCCGGAGCTGGTGCTCGACCTGCGCTGCACGGAGCAGGTGCTCGACCTGACCGCGGGGCAGGCCGACGTGGCGCTGCGGGTGATCCGGCCGACCGAGGCGGGGATGCGAGTGCGACGATTGGTGCAGGTGTCGCTCGGGCTGTACGGGCTGCGCAGCTACGTCGAGCGCCACGGGCTCGACCCGCTGCCGCCGGAGGCCGAGGCCGACCTGGTGATGCTCGGGCCGCCCGACAGCCGGCTGGCGGAGATGCGGTGGATGCGGGCCCTGGTGCCGCGCGGCCGGGTGGTGGCGGCGACCGGCAGCGTGCCCACGTCGTACGCGCTGGTGCGCGCGGGGGTCGGGCTGGGAGTGTTGACATTGGCGGCCGCGGAGGGCCACCCGGAATTGGTGCGCCTCGACCGCGACGCGCCGCCGCTCGAGCGCGCGCTGTGGCGCGTGGTGCCGGAGGCGCTGGCCGATGTGCCGAAGATCCGCGCGGTCGTCGACTGGCTCGACGAGGTGGCCGAGGCGGCGCTCGATTAGCCGGCCTCGATCAAGAACTCGACGCGCCGGTTCTTCTGGTGGCAGTCGTCGGTGTCCTCGCTGCAGAGGTGCTGCGATTCGCCCTTGCCGACGGCGTCGATCGTCTGCGTGGCGCCGCGGCTGCGCAGGGCCTCCATGACGGCCTTGGCGCGGGCGTCGGACAGCTTCTGGTTGTGCTCGGCGCCGCCGGCGCTGTCGGTGTGGCCGATGATGTGGAGCTTGACGATCTCCGGGTGATTTTTCAGGAGCTGCGCGACGTGGTCGAGCAGATCGAAGGAGTCCGCGAGGATCTCGCTCTTGTCGAACTCGAAATTGATGTGACGGTCGATGACGAGGTGGTCGCCCTCGATGTGAACATCTGCGGGATCGGCGACGGCGGCGGGCGCGAGCGCGGGCTCGGGCAGGGCTGCGGCGGGCTCGGGCGGGGGCTCGGCAGGGTTCGCAGGCTTGCACGCGAGGACGGCGCTCACGAGGCCGAGGGTCGAGAGGATTCCGGGCTTCACGATCGTATGTCTCCTGGCGAAAACGTCTGGCGCGCGCCATTCGTCGGAGCGCGGCGGGCGTTCGTCGCACAGGTCCGCACGGGTCGCAATCGGGGAATGTGCAGAGCGCGGCGAAGCGACGCGCCGGAGCGCGGCAAACGCGGCCCGGGAGGGGGGTGGGGCCGGTCTGTCTATAACGACAGAATGATGGCGTCCGAATCCGGTTTCATCAGTGGATGAGCCATTCGGGATCTTCACGACCCCATCCGATCTTCACGAGGTCGGGTTCTGTCATCGGGGCAATGGCCATTGTCGCTCGTTCAGGCGCCGAGCAGGGCCTCGAGGGCGCTCAGGTGATCGGCGTCGGGCGGCTGCTTGTCGCGGCGCCAGCGGAGGATCCGCGGGAAGCGGACGGCGATGCCGGACTTGTGGCGGCGCGAGCGGGCGATGCCCTCGAAGCCGATCTCGAACACCAGCTCGGGGGTGACCGCGCGGACGGGGCCGAAGCGCTCGAGGGTGTGGGCGCGGACGAAGCGGTCGACCTCGGCCAGCTCGGCGTCGGTGAGGCCGGAGTAGGCCTTGCAAAACGGGACGAGGGCGCCCTCGTGCCACACCGCGAAGGTGTAGTCGGTGAACAGGCTGGCGCGGCGGCCGGAGCCCGACTGGGCGTAGACCAGCACCGCGTCGACGGCCAGCGGGTCGAGCTTCCACTTCCACCAGTCGCCGCGCACGCGGCCGACGCCGTAAGGGGCGGCGCGGCGCTTGAGCATCAGGCCCTCGACGTTGCGGGCGCGGCTGCCCTTGCGCAGCTCGCCGAGCTCCTGCCAGGTGGCGGCGGCGACGAGGGGGGACAGGCGCAGGACGTCGCCGACCAGGGGGGCCAGCAATTGCTCGAGGATCGGCCGGCGCTCGCCGAGCGGGCGCTCGCGGATGTCGCGGCCGGAGGCCTCGAGCACGTCGAAGGCGAGGAAGGTGACGGGGACCTCGGCGAGGATGGTGCGCGACAGGTTCTTTCGGCCGATTCGCCGCTGCAGCTCGGCGAACGGGAGGATGTCGCCGTCTTTCCACGGCAAGATCTCGCCGTCCAAAACTGTCCCTTCGGGCAGGCGACCGGCGACCGGGGCGAGCTCGGGGAAGCGCTCGCCGATCAGCTCCTCGCCGCGCGACCATACGAACAGCTGGCCGCCGCGGCGGACGAGCTGGGCGCGGATCCCGTCGAACTTCCACTCGGCCTGCCAGGCGTCGCGCGGGCCGAGCTCGGCAGGGTCGCCCTCGAGCGGGTGCGCGAGCAGGAACGGGTAGGGTCGCGAGGTGGTCGGCTGGTCGGACTCGGCGGCGACGAGGCCGCGAAACTGCGCGGCGGAGGGCTGCCAGGCGCCCATGAGCCGGTGGGCGACTGTGGCGGGGGCGAGCTCGCCGAGCTCGGCGAGGGCGGCGATGACGAGCCGCTGCGAGACGCCGACGCGGAAGGCCCCGGTGATCAGCTTGTGAAAGACGAGCCGCTCGCCGCGGTCGAGCTCGTCCCAGGCGGCCCGCAGGTCGGCCTTCTGCGCGGCCTCGTCCTTGCCGGCGAGCGGGAGCAGGCGATCTTCGACCCACCGGTGCAGGGGCAGGGTGGTGGTGCGCGTCGGCGGCGGGAGCAGCAGGGCTGCGGTCTCGGCGAGGTCGCCGACGGCCTCGTGGCACTCGTCGAACAGCCACTCGGACACGCTGGCGGCCTCGCTCACCCAGGTGCGGAGCTTGCGGGTCGAGACGGCCTGCCGCGGCTTGCGGCCGATCAAAAAATAGACGGCCCAGGCGGCGTCCTCGGGCGGGACGGCCGCGAGGTAGGCGCGGATCGCCGCGACCTTCTCGCTGGTGCGGGTGGTCTCGTCGAGCGCGGCGTACAGCGCGGCGAAGGCCCTCATGACGCGGCTCCGCGAGAGTGATAATGTGATGACATGGCCGATAGGACATGCGCGGGACCGGGTGGCGCATGGGACATGGCGATAAGGACAGGCGGAGAGATCGCTCGGCCTCGGCGAGAGGATGGCGCCTGGGACATGGCGCGGGGGTCATGCGCCCCGGCGGGCTGGAGCTGCGGGGCGGGGGTCATGCCGGCTCTCCCTCGGCGTCCGGCGGCTCGGTCAGGGCGTCCTCTGGGGGTTCGGACGGGTCGGAAGCGGCAGCCAGGTCGTCGTCTGGTCGTTCGGGCATGTCCGATGATGCAGGCGATGCCGCGAGCTCCTCGCCGCCGCCTTCGCCGACGAAGCGGGTCGCGAGCGGGTGGGCGTCGAGGCCGCGCTCGCGCAGGTGGCGGGCCATGGCCTGGGCGTAGCCATGAGTCAGAAACACCCGCTCGGCGCCGGTGCCGGCGATCGCCGCGAGCAGCTCGTTCCAGTCGGCGTGGTCGGACAGGACGAAGCCGCGGTCGACGACCTTGCGGCGGCGGGTGCCGCGGATCTGCATCCAGCCGGAGGCGAAGCCGCGGACCGGGCGCTTGAAGCGGCGGGTCCACGGCGTGCCCTGGGCCGACGGTGGGGCGAGGATCAGGGCGCGCTCGAAGTCGGCGCTGCGGGCCGCCTCGAGCACCGGCGGGGCGGGAGGCAGGCGCACGCCGGCGGCGCGGTAGACGGCGGTCATGCGCTCGACTGCGCCGTGGACGTAGATCGGGCCGATCTCCGGGTCGACGCCGGCGAGCAGGCGCTGGGCCTTGCCGAGCGCGTAGCACAGGAGCAGGGAGGTCCGGGCGCTCTGCTGATTGACGCGCCACCAATTCGCGACGTCCTGCATGGTCGCGGCCGGCGGGGCCCAGCGGAAGATCGGCAGGCCGAAGGTCGATTCGCTGATGAAGCAGTGACAGCGCACCGACTCGAACGGGGCGCAGGTCGGATCGGGGCCGAGCTTGTAATCGCCGGACACGACCCAGACCTCGCCGTGGTGCTCGATGCGGACCTGGGCCGAGCCGAGGATGTGCCCGGCCGGGTGCAGGGAGACGCCGACGCCGTGGTGGACGATCGGGTCGCCGTAGGCGAGCGGCTGGATGTCGGCGCCCTCGCCGACGCGCAGGGCCAAAAGACCGCGGCCGGGCGCGGCCGTGAGGTAATGTGCACACTCGGCGACGGCGTGGTCGCCGTGGGCGTGAGTGACGACTGCGCGGTCGACAGGCTGCCAGGGGTCGATGTAAAAATCGCCGGCCCGACAGTAGAGGCCGCGCTCGGTGAGTTCGACGAGTGGGTCGCGCATCGCGGCGAGAAGCAGCCTAGCGCGCGCTATCGAGGGGGCTCGCCGGGGCCGCCGGGGACGGCTTGATTTCGCGCGGCGGCCGGTGGGCGGCGACGACGGCGGAGAACGCGTGGCGGGCTCGGCTTTGATGAAACAAATAAAAATGTCCGGAGGGACAGGTGGCGCGAGGGCGGGGAGCGGACCGGAGGTCGTAGTCCTCCGTGGATGTCCCGCGGGACAGGTGGAGCCGGCCGGCCTGGTCTCAGAAGACGTCGTATTCGGCGTGGTCGAGCTCGCCGACGAAGGTCGCGAGGCAATCCTCGTAGACGGTGGTGGCGACCCACACGTGGCCGAGCCAGGTCTTCTGCAGGTGGTAGCCGCCGGCGTAGATGGTGGCCTGGAACTGGCGCTGGCCCTCGAGGTCGAGCCAGTAGAGGTAGATGTCGGCGGCGCTGTGATTGGTGACGCCGAACGAGGCCGGCTCGGTCTCGGGCGGCGAGGCGCGCTCCTCGGGGCAGACGAAGTAGGCGAGGGCGGGCGCCGCGGCCAGGAGCACCGCGGAGGCGAGGGCGCACGATAGATGCAGGTTCCGGTTCACAGGGACACCTCGTCGGCACGGTCTGGGCCGAGTGCCGACCGGCCGGGCCGCGGCGGCGAGGACGGGGCCGCAGGTGGAGTGGCGCGACGCAGGCGCGAGGGCGCGCGAGGCCGCCGCAGCGGCCGCCCGACCGGGGAGCGTGAGACGCGAAACCTCCGAGCCGGAGGCCTCGCAGGCGGAGCGCTGATTGACTCGCGCCGTTCGATTCGGCGCGATGACCTCGGTATCGCGCCGATGCGACGGGCCCGCGGCCGCGCCGCGAGTGCGACGCGCGAGGGCCCGGTCAGGGCGCCGGCGGCTCGGCGGGCGTGGGGGTCTCGCCGCCGGCGGTCTCGCCAGCGGGCTCGGGGCACGGCGCGAATTCACAATTGGGGCCGGTGCGGCCGACGGTGGTGCCGTCGGGGCAGATCTTGGCCTCCTTGGTGCAGGCCTGCGGGCCGTCGGGGTTCTCGGCGGGCGGCTTGTCCGACTTGCCGGCGCAGGCGCCGACGAGGCCGGCAGCGATGAAGAGGAGCGTGCGGGCGGTGTTCATGAGAGGGGCAAAGATGCCGCGTCCGCCGCCCGGGCGGTAGTTCTTTTCAGGGAAGCGGTGTGTGGCTGAGGTCGGTGAGGAGGGCGGAGGGTAGGGGCGCTTCGGGACATGCTCTGAAGAACATGTCATGAGGGACATTTTTTGAGGCGGATCGTAAGGACGGGGCGAACTCGGGGCGCCGTGGGGCGGGCTGTTTTAATAGATGTTTTTATGGACATGTCCCCATGGACATGTCCATTCCAGCATGTCGCACAGCGGGCGTGTCGCAACGGCCGGGAGGTTGGCGTGGCGAGGGCGCGTTCAGGGCGACGGCGGGGCGGCGTTTTGCGGCTCACCGGGCGGCGGGGCGGGGGCGTCGCTTGCGGGAGCGTCGCTCGCGGGGGCCGGGCACGGCGCGAATTCACAGTTGGGGCCGGTGCGGCCGACCGCGCTGCCGTCTGGGCAGAGCTTGGCCTCCATCGTGCACGCCTTCTGGCCGTCGGGGCTCTCGGCCGGCGGCGGGTTCGACTTGTTGGCGCAGGCGCCGAGCAGGCCGGCGAGGGTGAGGAGGAGCGCGCGGGAGGTGAGCATGGGAAGAGAGGATGCCGCGGGCGCGGACCGGAGCGGTAGGGGTTTTCGCGGATAAATTGGCGAGGCCGGCGCGAATGATGGCAGCGACGAAAATGCTGCGATCACGGCAGGCGGCCGCGCTGGGCGGCATCGCAGCGGGACAGCAGCGTCGCGTCCTCGAGGGCCTGGGCGATCGTGCGGGCGCGGGCGAGGGCGTCGTCGGCCTCGGCGGTGCCGGCGGCGACGCGCACGACCATGAGGAGGGCCATGGCGCGCAGGCGGACGTGGCCGGCGTCGCCGGCGTGGCGCGCGGCGAGGCGGGCGTGCACGAGGGCGGCGGCGAGGTCCCCGTGGCGGAAGCGGCCGTAGGCGAGGCCGTTGGCGCGGCGGCTGCGGGCGAACGGGTGGGTGTCGAGAGTGTCGGGCAGGGCGAGGTGCAGGGCCTCGGCCTCGTCGATGCGACCGGCGTGGTTGAGGGCGTGGCTGACCTGGCCGACATAGCGAGCGCGCAGGCAGTCGGCGTCGGGGCCGGTGAGAGATTGAAGTAGCTCGGGCACGTGGGCGAGCGCGGCCGAGACGGAGGTGGGCCGGGCCCGGCTGTCGAGCAATGACTCGCCCAGGGCGAGCTCGATCTGCGCGGCGGGGTCGTCGGCGGCGAGCAGCTTCGCGGTGCTCAGGTGCGTGGCGGCCTCGTCGGGCTGGCGCGCGCGCAAGGCCAGGGTGGCGCGCGCGAGCGACAGCCACAAGCGACCGCCGCGGCTCTCGCTGGTGGGAGGCCGGTCCCACAGCTGCACGAGGTCGGTGCACAGCGGCACCGGCAGGTCGACGAAGCGCGAGTGATAGCTGCCCATGAAGCGCAGGCGGGCGTCGACGCTGGCCGGCAGGCCGAAGGTCCGCAGCAGGCGGTCGCCCCACTTGCCGCCGGGCAGGCTGCCGCGCAGGCGCAGGCGGCGGAGGGCGCGGGTGATGCTGTCGACGTCCTCGCGCCAGCCGTGCAGCGCGGCCATCCGCTCGCTGACCGCGGCGAGAGAGCCGTGCTCCTCGACCAGACCGTCGAGATAGACGGCCCACGTCGGCTGTCCGGAATTTTGTCCTCGCGCGGGCACGAGGCGGCTTTTATACCCGGACACGACGCGGCGACGGAATTTCGCCGCGCGGTTTTGATGCTTGGCGGGCGGCGGCGAGCGCATCGGCGCGCGCCCCGAAGGAGTACGTGTCATGCAGTCCACGCTCATCATCGGCGACATCCACGGCTGTCACGCCGAATTGCTCGACCTCCTCGATCGCGCGGGGATCGGCGACGACGATCTGGTGGTCAGTGTCGGCGACCTCGTCGACCGCGGGCCCGACCCGACTGCGGTGGTCGAGCTGTTCCGCTCGCGCCCCAACTCGCTGGCGCTGTGCGGCAACCACGAGCGCAAGCACATCCGCGGGGTGCTGTCGTATTCGCAGCAGGTGGCGAAGCTGCAGCTCGGGGCGGATTACGAGGACCACGTGCGGTGGATGGCGACGCTGCCGTACCACTGGGAGCGCGACGACGTGCGCGTGGTCCACTGGGGGCTCTACCCCGGGGTGCCGCTCGACGAGGTGCCGGAGGACGTGCGCGCGGGCACGACGTCGGGCGACGCGCGGCTGCGCGAACGCTACGGCGACAGGCCCTGGTACGAGTTTTACACCGACGACAAGCCGGTGGTGTTCGGCCATTCGGTGGTCGGGCCGGAGCCGCTGGTGCTGCGCGACCGGATCTTCGGCCTCGACACCGGGGTGTGCCACGGGATGCGGCTGACGGGGCTCCTGTTGCCGCAGTTCAAGATCGTGTCGGTGCCGGCGCGCGCCGATCACTGGGAGCGGGTGCGCAGCGAATGGCAGGCGCCGGTGCTGCGCACGCTGCCGTGGCAGACGATGACGTTCGAGCAGGTCGAGAAGAAGGTCCGCTCGCTCCGCGACCCCGAGCTCGACGGCGCGGTGCTCGACCGCGTGCAGGGGTGGGTGACGAGCCTGCGCGGGGCGCTGCCGCAGCTGCGCGAGCGCCTCGACGCGGAGGTGGCACGGATCGGCGAAGCCGCGGGCGAGGAGTTCGGACGGGCCGCTGCGGCCCACCCCGCCGGGTCGTGGCTGCTGCGCCGGCGCGCCGGGAAGCTGTCGCCGGAGCACCTCGGCTGTTCGTCGCCGCAGCAACTGCTGGCGCTGGCGTCGGCGCTCGGGGTGACGCTGCCGGCCGATCCGGTGTGAGGAAGAGGAACGCGCGTTCGAGGTGCTCGGACGCGCGGCTCCTCGCTGCGCCGGTCGCCGCCTTGCTGTCCGAAGAGACACGTCGTGCCGAAGGGGCGTCGAGGTCGGGCGCGCCGCGATCCTTCGAGCGCGGCGGCGAAGGATGTCACATCGCGGCGCTGCAGAACCCCACGTTCTCCAGCCCCGGCGGCGGCTCCCAGTCGAGGTATGGACCGGGCCACGGTGCACATACCTGCCCGGGCGCCGCGGGGCACGCCTCCATTTCTGCGAGATCGCAGAAGTTCGTGCAACACCTGTCACCGGCGCAGCCGGGGACGTGTGCATTCGGCATGCAGAGCAGGCCCGCGCCGCACTGATTCTCGACCAGGCATGCCGCGCCGTACTCCAGCCGTACGGGGTCGGCCGCGTCGACGCAGAAGAACTGGTCATCGACGCTCCCCGCCATCAGGCACGACGCCCCCGCGGGACAGACAGGGTCGAGCGGGCTGCAGCCTGCCAGGCACACGTTGACGGTGCCCGCCTGGTTCAAGGTCAAACAGGTCTCGTTCGGCTCCGGACACCCGGGGCTCGAAGGGCTCCCCGAACACCGCGGGATGCATCGTCCAGCGCCGTTCTCGTCGGTATATCCACAGACGAGCCCCACGTCGCAATCGTCCGTCGGCTCATCCGCCGTCCCCGACGTCTGGCAGGGTCCATTCACCTGTTGCGGGTCCGGGTCGACGGACACGCAGCGGGTCTCGTCGAGGAAATTCCCGACGGTGAACGGCGCGCATTTCATCCCTGGCGGACAGTCCTGCGTCCAGACGTCACAGGACACGCCGGGCATGTCGGCGGGAGAGCCCGAAGTCGGCTCGACCGAGGTGCTGCCCTCGTCGCTCGTGCTCGACGTGCCGGTGGTCGCGGTCGTCGTGGCGCCGGAGGCCCCTTTCGAAGGTTGAACGTCGCCGGAGCTGTCCGTGCCCGGCCCGGCGGGTCGACCAGGCGTACATGCCGCCGCCAGAAGGACGATGCAGCGTAGAAGCTTCATGTTCAGAGGTTGAAGGTGGACTTGGCGGTGCGAGGCGCCAGGGAATGGCTCATGACATGATCACAAGGTCATGTCCAATGGAGCATGTTTAAGAGAACATGTTCTCGAGGGCATAGTCATTCATGTCAACTGTCGATGCCGCGGGCGCGGAGGACGAGGACGCGGACGTCGCCCTGGGCGCCGAGCGGGGCGAACTTGAGGCCCTGGGCGTCGCCGATGTCGGCGACGAGGTCGTCGGGGCCGAGGCGGCCGTCGGCCGGGCCGCCGCCGGGGCTGCGGTCGACTGCGAGCACGACGATGTGGTCCCACGGGCGCGGGAGCTCGGCGCTGCCGATGTAGTCGAGGGCGAGGATGTCTCCGGGACGGGGGACGTAGGTGGCGGCCTCGAGGGCCTCGCCGCGGGCGCGGACCTCGAGCGGGGCGGTGAGGCGCTGCAGCGAGCGGACGAGGCCGCCGACGCTCGAGTAGGCGAGGTCGCGGCGGCCGGCGCGGCGCAGGCCGGCGACGATGAGGTCGGCACAGTCGGCGCCGACGCGGCGCTCGGCCTGGCTGCGCGCGCCGACGCCAGCGCTGCCGAACACGTAGGGGACGTTGAAGTAGGAGGTGAGCCAGCCGAACAGGCCGTCGCCGCTGCGCACGCTGTAGCGGAACACGTCGTCGCCGATCTGCCCGCGCGGGGCGTCGTCGGCGTCGGGGGTGGCGCGCGCGACGGCGTCGGGGCCGGTTACCGTGGCGGCGAGGCGCATGGTGCCGAGGTCGCGATACTCGGGCAGGCGCGCGTCGGCGAGGGCGACGTCGCTGGGCCGGGCGTCGCGCACGGTGAGGGTCCAGCGGTCGTCGCCGGCGGGCAGCGCAGTCTCGAAGTACTCGATGCGGTCGTAGCCGAGCCAGGTGCCGTGCGAGGGGCCGAACACGACCGCGTTGGCGTAGATGGCGATCGCGGCGTTGGGCGCGGGGGTGGTGACGTGCTGCATGCGCGGCTCGACGCGGCGCCAGCGGATCTGTACTTCGGGACAGCCGGAGCCGGACCACGAGACGTGCCGGGCGGCGCGGGTGTCGGAGAAGAGCACGGGCTTGCCGTCGAGGCGGCCGGGGGCGACGAGGTGGACGTCGATGGCGTCGCCGCGGCGGACGTCGAACTCGCCGGCGAGGCCGTCGCTGCCGGCGACGCGGCCGAGGAGGGCGAGCGGGCCGGTCAGCTCGCAGCGCGCGGCGGCGTGGACGAGCCGGGGCGCGGCGAAGAGGACGGCGAGCAGCGCGAGCGAGGTCGACCGCGAGAGCATCATTTAAAAAGAGAGGGTGACGGGCGGGCGAGCGCGCGGCAAGCGGGCTTTTGATCGGCGCTTGAGGCTGCGCGTGCCATGATTTTTTGACGATGACGGCGGCCGCCCACATGCGCTCCGGTGCCGGTGAGATCTTCACGCGACGGTGGAACGATCCCGCGCACGGCGGCGACGGGACCCGGATCCTGGTGTGCCGCTACCGACCCCGCGGGGTCCGGCGCGAGGACGCGACGTGGGACGAGTGGATCAAGGAGGTGAGCCCGAGCCCGGAGCTGCTGCGGGCGTTCCACGGCAAGGAGCAGGCGCCGATCGGCGATCGCATGTTCCGGCGGCGGTACTTGAGCGAGATGCGCAAGGAGCCGGCGCACGCGCAGGTGCAGGCGCTGGCGGAGCGGGTGGCAGGCGGCGAGACGGTGACGCTGCTGTGCTCGAGCGCGTGCGTCGACGAGAGCCGCTGCCATCGCACGATGCTGCGCGAGCTGCTGCTCGAAGAGACAGGTTGATGCGAGGCGTTGGACATGCTCAGATGAGAATGTCCTTTGGGATATGTTTTTTAGAGCATGCTCTTACGGGCAGGATCATGGCTCGATCAGTGCGCCGATCCGGTGGCCGGCCTCGTCGCAGGTCGAGACTGCGGCTTGCAGCCATGGAGCGCCGCCGGCGGGGGCGAGCGGCAGGTGGCCGCGCAGGGCCGCGACGGTGGCCCGCGGGGTCAGCAGCAAGCGTTCGCCGGGCCGCAGCGGCGGCCACTCGACGAGCTCCGGGAGGGAGGGGCTGCGGCCCGCGGGGCCGAGGGTGCGGACGATGATGTGGCCCAGGCTCTGGGCCATGCCGGCCAGCGCCGCGGTCTTGTTGCCCTCGGCGAGCAGCTTGCGGATCAGAGTGTGCGGCTCGGACTCACGGACGACGCGGCGGTCGTCGAGCACGCAGGCAGTGACGGCGCCGAGCCAGCCGACGAACACGCCCGCGGGGGTGACGACGGCGCAGGTGAGGCAGGTGATCGGCGTCCATTCGGGGTCCTCGGGCGGCGGCAGGCGATCGAGGTGAGCCGCGGCGGCTGCGAATGCGCGCACCAGCGCGGCGCGCCAGTCGGTCTCGCCCGCGCGCGCGTCGGCGACGAGAGAGGTCTGCGCGCCGTCGACTGCGGGGCACTCGGCCTCGAGGCCGGACCACCCACCCCACGCGCTGGCGACTGCGGCGACGGTGACGTCTCCGTGGACTTCGGCGGCGACGGGGCTGCCGAATCGAGGCTCGCGCAGCGAGAGGACGTGGGCGGGCATGGACTATGACGATAACAAACCGCGGCGCGGATCTGGCGGCCCGTCGAGCGCGGGCGCGCCTTGCATGTGAAGATCGCGTCGGCTAGCCTTCTTGGACCTTAACAGGAGGATTAGCGATGCAGCAGAAGAAGGGTGTCAAGAGTGGGGTGAAGGTCAAGACGAACGTGCGCGCGGGCTCCTGCAAGGGCTAGCGGCGCGACCTGAGACGATACCGCGGGTCCGCCCGCGGTATGAACATTTAAAAAAAGAGACGAGCGATGAATGCGAGGATTCCCGACGACGGGGTCGGCGTGTTGCTGCTGCACGAATATGCAGAGGCGCTGCTGGCGGCCGATCCGTCGCTCGACTTCATCGAGGTGATGCCGGAGAACTGGGCCCGCTTCGGCGGCAGGCGCCGGCGATTGTTCGACGCCTGCCGCGAGCGCTGGCCGACGGTGGGACACAGCATCTCTCTGTCGATCGGCGGACCCGAGCCGCTCGACGAAGAATTTTTGGCGATGATCGCCGCGCTCGCGCCGGGGCTGGCGTGGTGGAGCGACCACCTGTGCTTCGGGCGGATCGGCGGCGCCTACACGCACGCGCTGCTGCCGTTGCCGCACAGCGAGGAGGCGGTGGCGTACGTGGTCCGGCGGGTGAAGGAGGGGCAGGCGCGTCTCGGCCGCGAGCTGGTGCTCGAGAACGTGGCCACCTACGCGCGCCTGCCCGACGACGCGCTGACCGAGCCGGCGTTCGTGCGGACGGTGGTGGAGGAGGCCGATTGCGGGCTGCTGCTCGACATCGGCAACGTGGTGGTCAACGCGCACAATCACGGGCTCGACCCGGAGGCCTACGTCGACGCGCTGCCGCTGGCGCGGGTGCGGGAGATCCACGTGGCCGGGCACCGACCGCGCGGGCCGTTGCTGCTCGACGATCACACGGGGCCGGTGCCGGAGCGCGTGTGGTCGCTGTATCGCCGGACGATCCGCAAGGCGGGGCGGGCGATCCCGACGATCGTGGAGTGGGAGACGGATGTGCCGCCGATCGAGACCCTGCTGGCCGAGGCGGCGCGGGCGCGCAGCGAGTCGGCGCGGGCGCTGGAGGGGCTCGGATGCGGTTGATGGCGCTGTTCTCGGCGCTGCGGCCGCTCGTCGAGGGGCGCGCGGACGCGACGGCGGTGGCGCGATCGCTGGGCGAGTCGTCGCCGGGCCTGGAGCTCGGGCTGCAGGTGTACGCCGAGACGTGCCGCAAGCTGCGGCGCGACGCGATCGACGTCATCCACGCGGGGACGCGCGCGGCAGTGACGGTGCGCTCGGGCGAGGCGGCGTGGGACGCGTTGGTGGCGGCGTACTTCCGCGAGCGACCGGCGCAGAGCTTCGAGCTCAACGAGAACGCGGCCGGGTTCGGGGAATTTTTGGCGGGGCAAGTCGGGCCGCCGGCGTGGCTCGGCGAGCTGGCGGCGCTCGAGTGGGCGACGTGGCGGGCCGAGAGCGCGCCCGATGATTCTTTTAAAAAAACAAGAGACAGCGCGGAGGGGCCGCTGCGGGCGGCCGCTTCGGTGGTGGTGCTGCGCGGGGCGTGGGACGTCGCCGGCTGGCTGGCCGAGGAGGTGTGGGCGGAGGAGCCGGTCGCGGGCGAGAGCGCGGTGGTGGTGTGGCGCGACCGCGAGCTCGACGCTTGCCGGGCGACGCCGACCGAGGAGGAGCTGGCTGCCATCGAGGCGGCGCTGGCCGGGGCGCCCGGGCCGTGGGGGGACGACGAGGTGGTGGGAGATCTGCACGCGGCGGGGATCTTCGTCGGCGCGCTGGCAGAGTGAATGAAACGACATGCCCTCTCGGGCATGTGCGATCGGGCATGTCGCAGGCGACATGTCCTGGGGCCAGGCAGCGGAGGAGCCTCAGCGGGCGCGGGCCTCGGCGACCTGGCGGCCGCCGGGGAGCTGGAGCTGGGCGGCGAGCTGGAGCGCCGGCGGGTACCCGGGGCCGAACGCGAGGGCGCGGGCGCTGCTGCGGCGGGCCGCGTCGACGTCGCCGAGGCGTAGCTCGATCTCCCCGCGGGTCGTCCAGAGGTGCGGGTCGTCGCGGTCGTAGCGGAGGGCGAGGTCGATCTGCTGCAGCGCGCGGCCGAGGTCGGGCGGCTGAGCGTCGAGGGCCAGCCGGGCCTGCATGTAGGCCCCGTACGCGCGGTGGTCGACCGGGGCGCTGGTGACGAGGGTCTTGTCGATGTAGTGCAGGGTCCGCGAGCTCGGGCCGGTCCGCGCGCAGGCGCCGAGGAGCGCGAGGGCGAGGAGGGCGCGGGGCGGGGACATGCGGAGAGCTTGACACATTTCGCGCCGCGGCGGGGATCCAGCACAGCGAGGGGCGCCGCGCGCGGCCGCAGGCGCGATGAGGCTGGCGCGTCGGCGGCGCTCGGCAGGAGACGGAGGCGTGGGCACGAGCTGTCTCCTCGCTGCGCTGGGGCCACGCGTGCGCTGCTTCGGCGTCGCGGGCGAGCCCCCGCGCGCGCTCGCCCGGTGCTCGGGGGGAGCCGTGCCGCGCGAGCGAGCCACTGTGTTTTGCAGGGAGTCGCTCGCTCGGCGGGCCCGCGCGAGCGAGCAGCTGTCTTTCAGGGCAGGTCGACCGGGCGCCTTGCGAGGGCCTGTCTTTTAGAGCAGGTCGCTCACAGCGGGATGTTGCCGTGCTTGCGGCGCGGGTTCTCCTGGCGCTTGTTCTTCAGCAGGGCGAAGGCGCGGGAGACGTGGCGGCGAGTGTCTTCGGGGCGGATGACCTGGTCGATGAAGCCGAGCTCGGCGGCCTTGTAGGGGTTGGCGAACAGGTCGCGGTAGTTGTTGAGCAGCTCGGTGCGCTGGGCGGCGGGGTTCTTGGCCTCGACGAGCTCGCGGCGGTAGATGATGTTGACGGCCCCCTCGGCGCCCATGACGGCGATCTCGGCGGTCGGATAGGCGAGGTTCACGTCGGCGCGGATGTGCTTGCTCGCCATGACGTCGTAGGCGCCGCCGTAGGCCTTGCGGGTGACGAGGGTGACCTTGGGGACGGTGGCCTCGACGAAGGCGTAGAGCAGCTTGGCGCCGTGGCGGATGATGCCGTTGAACTCTTGATCGGTGCCGGGGAGGAAGCCGGGGACGTCGACGAGGGTCCACAGCGGGATGTTGAAGGCGTCGCACATGCGCACGAACCGGGCCGCCTTGACCGAGGCGTTGATGTCGAGGCAGCCGGCGAGGACGAGCGGCTGGTTGGCGACGACGCCGACGCTGCGGCCGTCGATGCGGCAGAAGCCGATCACCATGTTGCGGGCGAAGTGCTCCTGCACCTCGAGGAAGGCGCCGTCGTCGGCGACCGCGCGGATGATCGTGCGGATGTCGTAGGGGCGCGAGGCGTCGACGGGGACGAAGTCGGCCAGCTCGGGGGTGGCGCGGTTCGGGTCGTCGGCGGTGGGGCGGTGCGGCGGGTCCTCCATGTTGTTGGAGGGCAGGTAGCCGAGCAGCTCGCGCGTCATCGCGGCGGCGGCGGCCTCGCTGGGGCAGGCGAAGTGGGCCACGCCGCTCTTCTCGTTGTGCGTGGCGGCGCCGCCGAGCGCCTCCTTCGTGACCTCTTCGTGGGTGACGGTCTTGATGACGTCGGGCCCGGTGATGAACATGTACGAGCTCTGCTCGACCATCAGCACCAGGTCGGTGAGCGCGGGCGAGTAGACGGCCCCACCGGCGCACGGGCCGAGGATCAGCGACAGCTGCGGGACCACGCCCGACGCGAGCACGTTGCGCTTGAAGATCTCGGCGTAGCCGGCCAGCGAGGCGACGCCCTCCTGGATCCGCGCGCCGCCGCTGTCGTTGAGGCCGATGACCGGCGCGCCGACGGTGGTGGCCATGTCCATGACCTTGCAGATCTTCATGGCGTGGGCCCAGCCGAGGCTGCCCCCAAAGACAGGTGCCTGCTGGGCGAACACGAAGACGGGGCGGCCCTCGACGGTGCCGTGGCCAGTGACGACGCCGTCGCCGTAGACCTTCTTGCTCGGCATGTCGAAGTCGGGGCACTGGTGGGTGACGAAGCGGTCGAGCTCGACGAAGCTGCCGGGGTCGAGGAGCAGCTCGATGCGCTCGTGGGCGGTCTGGCGCCCGCTCTTGTGCAGGCGCTCGACGGCCGTGGCGGCGCCCTTCTCGGCCACCGCCAGGTCCTTGTCGCCGCCGGACACGAGGTTCGGACCGGCGAAGCTGTCGGCGAGACGCTCGCGGTGTTCGAGGGCTGCGCGCGGATCGGGGGTGCTCGGCCGCTTGGGTGCGTCGGACATGGCGGGCGGAAAATAGCAGGAATCGCGGCGAGCTCGCGCGCAGATGTGCTATGGGCGCGGCATGCGAGAAGAGCGCAAGAGCACCCCCAGGGCGTCCGTGTTGTGGCTGGCGACCTGCCTCGCGGCCTGCGGCGGCGGCGGCGGCAGCGAGGCGGCCCCGAGCCAGCCGCAGGGGCCGAAGACGGAGTACCGCTGCAGCATTCAGGTGGCGAAGAAGCCCGTCGGCGAGCTCACCGGCAAGGGCAACGGCGAGGACCCGGCCAAGGCCGACGAGGCGGCCTGGGCGGACGTGTGCGCCAAGCTGCCGGAGGCCGAGCGCGCGACCTGCCGCGACGAGACGAAGTGGTCGGTGTCGAAGTCGTCGATGTCGGCCAGCGGCGGCGGGCCGGTGTCACACTCGACGACGCTGACGCTGGTGGCGATCGCGCCGATGTTCGACGGCGAGGCGTCCTCGGAGGTCAGCAGCGATGAGGCCTGCAAGGCGGCGCTGGCCGACGCCTGCACCAAGGCCGGCTCATCCGGCGATTGCCTGAGCGCCGGCTACGAGAAGAAGGGCGAGGCGCGGACGAAGAAGACGCAGATGAGCAAGAATTAACGGGGAGCCTCTGCCGCACAGGCCCGGGATCGATGCCCCCAGGCTCGTTGCGAGATCGCCTTCGCGGCTCGTGCTTCGGTCTCGGGGCGATCGTTCAGGCCGGGCAGCGGTCACTGCCGGCCCACGGCGAGCCAGAGGGTGGCGGGCGCCTCGGTTTTTCGGCCGAAGAGCACGTAGTAGCGGCCCGGGGTGAGGTCGTAAGACGTGATCTCGCCCGGCTGGACTTCCTTGTCGAAGCTGTCCTGGCACGAGCCGCACTTGACGATGCGGAAGCCGGACCAGCCCTCAGGCTGCGAGGCCACGAACAAGTAATTGCCGGCCTCGGTGACTTCGAAGCCGCGGGTCGTGAACATCACGTCGTCCTGAGCGGGGCCCAGGACGTCGTCCTGGTCGCAGGCGACGTCGGCGGTGAGGGTGACGACTCGGCCGTCCCACGGCGTGAGCGGCAGGCTGCAGTCGACCAAGGCGACCCGGTTGCTCATCTCGCGGCACGACGGGTAGCTCTCGAAGTCGGCCATCGCCTGGGCGAGAGGCTCGTCGAAGATGTCCTCGAAGACAGGCGAAAACTGGTCGAAGCTCGCCTGCGAGTCGGCGCTCTTCAGGAACAGCACGTAGCGGTCGAGGCCGTGGCGGTCGGTCAGGAACCGCGCGAACCGGCCAGCCGTCTGGTAGTCCTTGTCGTCGAGCTTGAAGCCGTGGAGGACGTCGGCGAGCGGGGTCTCGGCGGTGCTGGAGCCGGCGCCGTCGCTGAAGACCTCGGCGAAGCCCTCGCGGAACGGGAGCGGCCCCTCGATGCCGGCGGAGTTCATCACGACGTGGGTGATCTCGTGGAAGCTGAAGCCGTGGATGCCGAAAGCGTAGGGATCGTCCACGTAGGCGCAGCCGAGTGCCTTCAGACCTTCGCAGTACTCGGCCATCTCCTCGCGGTCGGCGACCTTGGTGTAGCGGATGACCTCGGTCAACTCGAGGCCGAGGAGGTCGGCCAGCAGGAGCGCGTGCTGCTCCTGGCGGAAGAACGAGCCCCGACAGATCGGCTCGCTCGTCGTCGAGCCGTAGTGAAGGTGCTCGCCCTTCCAGATCGGTTCGGGGATGTCAGGCCCACAGGCGATGAGGCCCGGCAGCACGGCCAGGAGGATTCGGGCAGACGGCATGGAACTCCGACAATAGAGGGCGGCGTCGCGTCAGCCCCCGAGCATTCACGGCGCCCCGCTTCGAGAGGCGCAGGAGCACTATAGTGCGCAGGACGGGCCCGGGCCAGGCGCCATCTCCGTTGCCAAGTCGCGTGATCTCGCGGACCCGACTTGGGCTCACCCAACCTGGGTTGGTGCCCCTCGAACCTCGCGGCTCGCTGTGATTTCAGGGCGCGGTTCGTGCTCGAGCGGCTCGACGCGTCAGCCGATCGTGCCCTTGGTCGAGGGCACGCCGACGTAGGGGTCGGAGGCGCAGGCCTGACGGAGCGCGCGGGCGAGGCCCTTGAAGCTGGCCTCGACCAGGTGGTGGGCGTTGCCCCCCTCGCGCTGGTGGATGTGCAGGTTCATCCGCGCCTGCACTGCGAAGGCCTGGTAGAACTCGCGCACGAGGTCGCAGTCGAAGCTGCCGACCCGCTTGCCGGCCACGCCGGGCAGGTCGTAGACGAGGTAGGGCCGGCCGCCGAGGTCGAGGGCGACGTCGACCAGGACCTCGTCCATGCACAGCGAGAAGTGGCCGTAGCGGAAGATGCCGAGGCGCGGGCCGAGAGCCCGGTCGAACGCGCTGCCGAGCACGAGGCCGACGTCCTCGACGGTGTGATGATCGTCGATGTGCGTGTCGCCGCGGGCCCGCACCTCGAGCTGCATCGCGCCGTGACGCGCGAGCGCCTCGAGCATGTGCGACAGGAACGGCACCGGCGTGTCGATGTGGTGGCGCGCGGGCGCGTCGCACGGGAGCGTCAGATCGACGGTGATCTGGGTCTCGCGGGTGACTCGCTCGACGCGGGCGGTGCGGACAGGGTTCACGGGGGCCTCGCTTACATCCGGGTCTCGGGCACGAACACGATGTCACCTGGCCGCAAGACCAGGTCCTCGGCGCGGCCGTCGACGATGGCGGAGAGGGAGATCTCGAAGGTCACGGTCTCGTCGCCGCGGCCGGTGCGGCGCGTCAGCTTGACCCGCGCGGGCGCGGCGAACGGGGTGAGGCCGCCGGCCAGCGAGACCGCCTGCACGAGCGTGAGGCCGTCGCGCCAGCCGAGCGAGCCGGCCTCGTTGACCTGGCCGAGGATGCTGATCTCTCGGTTGCCCCGCTCCTTGATCTGGACGACCACGTGCGGATGGTTGAGGTAACCGTCGGCGAGCCGGGTCTCGATCTGGCGGGCGACCTCGTCCTTGGTGAGGCCGGTGACTGCCACGCCGCCGACCATCGGGAAGTCGATCGTGCCGTCCTCGGCGACCGCGTAGGTGCCGTTGAAGCGGTCCTCGTCGAACACGCGGATGTCGAGCTCGTCGCCGGGACGCAGGCCGGCGCTCGGGGCGATCACCGGCGCCTCGACGCGGGCCGGACGGTCGCAAGCTGTCCCGAAGGCCAGCACGAGGCCGAGGCCGGGGCCGAGCCAGGAGAGCCTGCTGCGGGGACGGGCAGACATGAGCAGACGCCGCGGACGGCTAGAATCTCACGGCGCCGAGGACCATGGCAACATGCTTGGCGAAGCCGCCGAAGTCGGTCAGACCGCCGGGATAGTGGGCGATGAAGTCGGTGCGGTCGACGATCATGTCGTAGCGCGCGCCGACGACGAAGAAGCGGCCGAACGGCTGTTCTACCCTGGCGCCGAGGGCGAACAGGGTGTCGGAGCGGACGAACCCGGGCGCGTTCTCGTACGACTCGATGCGGGTCTCGCGGCCGGGGATCGGCAGGCCGGCGTAGCGGCGGCCGACGATCGAGAAGCCGAGCTCGGCGTACATCTTCCAGCGGAAGGTGTGAAGGCCGCCGATCCGGCCGGCGATGTCGTGGAAGTAGTTGCCGAACAGCGAGTCGCTGAACTGGCGATCGATCTGGGCGAAGAACTGGGTGCGCAGCGTCGGGTAGTAGGCCGCTCGCACGCCGCCGATGAAGCCGCGGAAGTTGGGGCCGTTCTCGTCGTCGTAGTAGAGCCCCGCGCCGTAGCCGGCCATGGCGTCGAGGGTCCAGCGCTTGGCGATCTGGCCGCGGAAGCCGAGGTACACGCGGTGGGCGTTGTTGTCCTCGTTGCAGTCGGGATCGGTGTTGGCGTTGCAGCTGAAGTAATACGTGTGGCCAAACGAGTAGTTGACGAGCAGCGCCGAGCGCGGGGCGATGCGCCACTTGACCTCGGCGGCGGCGCCGTGGATGTAGCGGTCGCCGCTGTAGACGTCGGGCGCCTCGAAGAACAGGACCTCGTTGAGGTAGTTGGCGCCGATGCTGAAGCGGCCGCCGCCGGGCCGGTAGATGAAGCCGAGCGAGAGGCGGTGGTCGATGCGGTTGTAGTTGTAGCCGACGCCGGCGTCGTAGTTGCGCGGGTCGGCGAAGCGCGAGAAGAACTCGGTGATGTTGAAGCTGAAGCGGCGCCCGGGGGCGATCACGAAGTGCGCGTTGAGGTCGACGCTGAAGCGAGGCAGACGCCGGATCTCCTCGGCGCGGGCCATGAAGGCGCGGTAGCCCGCGGTCAAACGGATGTTGTAGTCGATCTTGCGATCTTGCTGCGCCTCGACCTCGCTCTGCAGCACGCCGTCGCGGACCTCGCGGTTGCCGATGCCGAGCCAGGCGACCGGCATGACCAGCGCCGCGGGCCTGACCCCGCCGTGGTCGCCTCTGCGGTTCCAGAACACGTTGCTGTCGCCGCCGATCATCAGCGCGAAGCCGGGGTGGAACGTCGAGCGTGGGCCGAGCTTGATGCCTGCGCCGTCCTCGGTGCGCGGCACGCTGCCGATCAGGTTGCCCGTGGCGTTCGAGCCGGCTGCGTGCGCGAGCCGGATCGAGAGGGCCATGCAGATCGTCCCCACGGCGACGAGGCAGTGGAGCGCCCACCTGGGGGCTGGCTGGTTAAGTCGGCGCAAGGGAAGGCGAGAGGGTACAGCCTAGCGAATCTCAGCCCAGAGGCGAGAATTGTGAGCGCCAAGTCCGAACCGCGAGCGTCGTGTGCCTTGTCCGCTGGCGAGGGCCGGGCGGCGAGACAGACCGACGCGCGTGTGGCCAGCGGCTCCGGAGGCCGCACGGCGCGGGCGAGGTCAAATCACGGGGCTGGCGACGGGGGGACGCGGGTCGATGCGCGGCGGCAAGCGCTGGATGCCGGAACTGCTCGACGTCGGGTCGGTCGGGATGACTGTCTTCGGCTGATTGGCGGTGTTCTGGGCGTCGCTGCGCTTCTGCTCCTGATCGCCCTGACACGCTCTGGCCTGGCCGACGAGGCCGGAGATGCGCTCGGCGGCCTCGCTCAGCTTCTCGCCGGCGAAGGCGCGGCTCTGCCCGTCAGCCGACGAATCTTGCAGGACCAAGAGCTCGCCGGTCGCCACCTCGAGCACGATCTCGGCGCGGTCGTGCTTGTCCTGGACGCACGCGGTACGGCCCATGTCGCCGCTTTGCCGGGCGCGGGTGAGGAGCGTGCCGAGTTCGGTCATGCCGCGTTCGATCGTGCCGCGGGAGCTGCCGACTCCGGCCGAGGTGCTCGATGACGTGGTGGCAGCGGCGGCAGCGGCGGCCGCCGCATCGGGCGCGGCGTCGCCGGCGGCGAACGGGTCGGCGGCGGGGGGCGTCGATGCAGCAACGCCCGCGTCGGGCGACGCGGGCGCTGGAGCGGGGCTGGCCGAAGGGGCAGCTCCGACGGGGCTCGCCGCGAGCAACGTGGCGGACCCCCAGGCAAGGACGACGCGCTTTGAAAACGTGCTCATGACCCTCCAGAAAATACCACGGAGAAGGTCACGTCCGAAGCCTGCTCGGCCCCTGGCGTGGTGGGGAACCGCCACCCCTTGATCTTGGCGACAGTGCACGTCTGTACACCACCGTCCTGGAGGGTGTCCTCGTTGATCCGGACCTCGGTGACGGTGCCCATGACACTGATGGTGATCGTGTAGGAGATCTTGCCCGCGAGGCCAGGATTGGTCTGCAACGCCTTGTTATAACAAGCCTGCAGCGCGCCCGTTCGCTGGCGGATCGTGGCTTGCACGGCCTTTTTGTCGGCGTCGCCGTAGACATCGGCGCCGGAGCTCTTCACGGAGGAGTTGATCTTCCGCTCCTTCTTCTCGAGCTCGGCGAGCTCCGGGCCCTGGGCCTCGAAGCCCTTGGTGCCGACGATCGCCCCCTGCGCGCTGATGCCCTCGCCGCCGGGGACGTACGGGCTGACGACGGTGCCGTCGGGCAGGACGGTGGCGGTCATGCCGGCGGCGAACAGCTCGCCGAGGTTGTTCTCGGTGCCCTGAATGACGTCGAACACGGTGCCCGGACCGTCGCCGCCGTAGGTGCCGAGGACCCGCGCGATGCCGACGCCGCGCGCCTTGTCCATCGACTCCTTGGAGTAGGTCTTCTGGGTCAGCACGGGCTTGTCGATCACCTTGTCCGGCTTCGGCGTCAGCTTCTCGTCCTCCTTGGCGAGCACCTCCTCCGCGTCGTCCTTCTTCTCCTCCTCGGGCTCCTTCTTCTTCGGCTTGTCGAGGTTCATCACCCGCAAGAAGCGCTCGTCGATCTCCGGCTCGATGGCGTAATCGATGTGCTTGTTCGAGGCCCAGATGAAGTACGGCCCGAACAGCATGAACGCGGCCATCAGCGTGGCCATGTCATGGCGCGTCCACATGTTGGACGGACGCGCCTTGAACTCCTCCGGGAACGGCGGCTTCGGCGGGACGGGCTGCGGCGCCGCGAACTGAAACAGCAGGGTGGTCTCGCCGACGTCGAGCTTGCCGCGCGCGCTCGGGTCGAGCACCACCCGCAGGTTGCGCGCCCGCGGGTCCTCGCGCAGGCGCTTGCGCCACAGCTGGCCGAGGTTGACCGAGCGGCCGCGCATGACGAGCTGGCCGCCGACGCGCGGCGGCAGGTCGAGCACGTAGCGGCCCTCCTGCACGATGAACAGGACGTGGCGCTTCGGCACCGCAGGGCCGAAGCAGACCAACTGATTGCCGACGTCGGTGCCGGCGGTCACCGCCTCGGCTGCGCTCTGATGCAGCTCGTCGCAGACCAGGCCGTCGATGATCGAGGCGATCCGCAGTACCTTGGACCGGGCAACCACGCGTAGGAAGTCTAGCGGATGTAGTTGATTTGTGGTGCCTGCGCCAATTTTCCCGGACCCGGCCGCGATCGGACCTGGGAACAAGGGTGCTCGCACCGCCGTGCGCGCAACGTCAATGCGACTTCACGCGGCGCGCCGACGGATTCCGCGGGCCGCGGCCAAGCGAATGCTCAGACCCGATCCGCGAGCAAAAACGAAGGGCCGGCGGCTCTCGCAAGAGCTGCCGGCCCTCGTCCAGGCTCGAGCTCGATCAGCTCTTCTTGATCACGCAGAACGAGTACTCGGAGAACTCGGCGCGGCCCGTCGTGTACATGACATCGACGAGGACGCTGAACTTGAGGTCCTGGTCGCCGACCAGGATCACCCGCGAGTTCCACGGCTTGCCCTGCCGCTCGGCCAACTGCTTGGCCTTGTCGACTTCCTCGGCGAGCTGGTCGTACAGCGGCCCGATCAGGTGGTTCTGCACCTGCGACGGGTCGATGTCGCCGTCGGGCGTCATCGTCACGATCTTCTTGCTGTCGAACGTGATGCCGCGGGTGGTGACGAAGATCGGGATGCCGTCCTGAATCGGCGCGTCGGCCGAGGACATCGGGATCTTCTGGCCCGCGGTCGGGTTGATGACGACCGGGTCGGACGCGTAGCTCTTCAGCAGGTACACCACGAGAATGGACACGATGTCCATCAGCGAGGTGATGCCGAGGTTGGCCTTCTCTTCCGGCTTGGCCCGGCGAGCTGCGGCCCGCTCCTTCTTTTTGGCGAGGAATGCCTCTTGCTCGGGGGACATCAGCTAGCACCCCCTTCCACGATCGGCTGCCAGAAGTAGCACTCGTCGGGGATCTTCTCGCCGCCCTTGAGGGACTTGGCGATCTTGCACTTGGTGCCGGCCAGCGCGTCCATCGTCATGATGATGGACTGCATCGGGATGTTGGCCTCGGCGCTCACCGTGACCACCACCTCGTTCGGGAACAACTGCTTGTAGCTCTTGGCCTTGGACTCGAGCTGCGCGTAGTCGTAGCGCTCGTAGTCGTTGAGCGGCGCGCCCTGCTTGGCGAGGCCGATCGTCGGGGCCTTCGAGTCTTGCGACTTGCCGGCCTCGGCGCCCTCCTGCTGGCCGTCCGCGCTGACGCGGAAGCCGTCCTCCATGACGAAGACCTTGAGGTTGAGCGGCTTCTCGTCCTTCTTCTCCTGCTCGTCCTTCTGCTGAGCAGCGGCCGCGAACTTCGGCGGCGAGACGTTGATCGAGGCCATCTGGGCGAATTCCATCGCCATCAGAAGCGCCGGGATCATCAGGAACATGACGTTCATGACCGGCAAGAGGTTCGCCTCGATTTCTTCTTCTTCAAACTTCTTTCGTGCCATCGCTCACCTCCTTTCTTTCGCTCGGGTGGAGTGTTGGTCGTGCGGTCGGCTCGCTGTCTGTCTCAAAGGACATGGCCCGGAGAGCAGGCATCGAGCCGGACCGCGTTACCCCTGACGCACCCGCGCGGCGAGGAGGTTCTCGAGCTTGACCGCGTACAGATCGACCTCGTCGGCGATCTTCTTGGCCAGGCCCTGAATGAACACCTGCGCCGAGAGCAGCGGGATCGCCACCATGAGGCCGAAGCCCGTGGTGTTGATGGCGATCGAGATGCCCTTCGCGAGTGCCTGCGACCGCTGGTCGGCGGCCGCCACGGCCACCGCGGTGAAGGCGTCGATCATGCCGAAGATCGTTCCGAGCAGACCGAGCAGGGTGGCGATGTTCGCGACGGCCGCGATCATCGAGATGCGCTTGGTGATCGCCGGCGAGACCTCGAGCATGGCCTCCTCGATCGCCGCAGCGATGTCCGCCTCGCTCTTGTTGGCGCGGGTCAGACCGGCCTTCATCACGCGGGCGAGCGCGGCCTTGTCAGCCGCGTTGCACAGCTTGATGGCGCGGTCGATGTTGTTCGCCATCACCAGCTTCTGGATCTGGTTGAAGAACTGCGCGCCGTTGATGTTGAAGCGGAAGAACAAGAAGATGAACCGCTCGATCATGACGCCGGCGCCGAGCACGGCGCAGACGGCGATGGGGTGCATCCAGACGCCGCCTTCCTGGTAAAACTGCGCAAAATCCATGGCCGCTTATCCTCCTCAGAGACCGGGGTGTGATCCCGATGTGTCGCTCGTGGACCGGGTTCGTCCCGGCTGTGGTGGTTGTTGTTGGGTTCGACTCGGGTGCGGGAGCTTTCGCGCGCGGAGAGCGCCCGACCCGCGTTGTCTTCTCAGGCCCGCAGGCGCCTGAAGCTTTTTCAGGGTCGATTAGAACAAAGGATCCCAGACACTTTCAAGCACCAGCGGCGTCATGGTCGCGTCGAGACGCGCCCAGTCGTAGTCGGTGGACGAGCGCCGCAGCACGTAGAACGCGCTCGGCTTCTCCAACTGGCCCTCGACGAGGAACTCGTCGTCGAGCGAGATCACCTTCTTGCCGCCGGGGTTGGTGGTGGGGGTCGTGGCCGGAGCCTTGGCCGACTTGGCGCCCGACCCTGATGCGGGCGCCGGTGGGGGTGCAGCGAGCGCAAGCGCGGGCGCCAGAACGAGCGCCGAGGCGGGCGCCAGCACACACAGGAAGACGAGCAGCCGCCACGTCCGCGCACAGCTCAAGCCCGAAAGGGGGCGAGCGGCGGCAGAACGGCGTGAGCGGAGCACGACCGCGTTATACAGTGAATGCCGCGGAGAATTCCACCAACGAGTTGGCGGCGTCCCCCAGGCCGAAAGGCGGACGCTGGGGTGAGCGGCGGCGCGGCGGAGGGCGGGGCGGATGGCGTCCACGACCGCGAGGCCCGTCGATTCGCCGGCCATCGTCTCGCTGCGAGGGTCCATCGCCACGGTGGACGGCAAACGGGCGGGGTGGAGCGGCGGTCTCGGTCGGCGACACCGGTTCGCGAATTTTTTCCGGTGGCCGGAGATCACTCCCGGCGATTTTCTCATGGGGCGCTCCCGCCCCCACCGCTGCCCGGTTTCTGGGTGGGCGATGCCGCACTTCCGGGCTTTTGGGCCGACGGCGGCGTGGCGGCGCCGGGCTTGGCCGTGGGAGGCGGAGAACCGGCGTTTCCACCGGGTTGCGCGGCCGCGGGCGGGGTCCCGGCGGGCGGGGTCGCGCCCGGCTTGGCGGCGGGCGGCGGCGTGGCCGAAGGGGGAGGCGCGGCGCCCGGCTTGGCGGTGGCCGGCGGCGGCGTGGTCGCGCCCGGTTTGACAGGGGCGGGGGCGGGCGAAGAGCCGGGGCTGGCGACCGGAGGGGCGCCGGGTTTGGCGGTCGCGGGCGGGGTCGCGGGCGAGGAGCCGGGGCTGGCGACCGGAGGGGCGCCGGGCTTGGCGGTCGCGGGCGCGGAGCCGGGGCTGGCGACTGGAGGGGCGCCCGGCTTGGCGGTCGCGGGCGAGGTCGCGGGCGAGGAGGCCGGGCCGGACGGAGGGGCAGAAGACGGGCCCGGCGGGGTGGTGCCAGCGGGCGGGGTGGTGCCTGGCTTGGCCGTGCCGGTGCCGGTCGGCGGGCTCCCCTGGCCCAGCTGCGCGCCAGCGGGCGGGGTCGCGGCGGCGCCGGCCGGATCGCCCGGTTTGGGGCTGCTGTCCTTCGGGCCAGGTGAACCGGGGCCGGCGGCGGGCGTGGCCGCGGCGGACGGCTGGCTGTCCTTCGGGCCAGGCGCGCCCGCGGCTCCGGGGCTGCCCGGCGGGCTGTCCTTCGAGGCAGGTGGGGCCTTGCCCTCGCGCTCGAGGCGCCGCTTCTCGCGCTCGAGGCCCTTCTTGGCCAGGTCGATGTAGAGATCGGCCTGGGCGACGCTCACCGACTCCTTGCCCGGGGCAGAACGGGGTTTATTGGCGCCGGTTTCGCGTTTGACGCGGGCGAGATCGTCGGTGAAGCGATCTCCCTTGGCCGTGCTGCCGCCGCCGGCGAGGGCGAGGTCGCGGTACTTGCCGAGGTGGATCAGCGCGCGCTGCAGCCGGGTGGTGATGTCGAGGCCGGGGAACTCGGGGGCGTCGAGGTAGAGGACGCCGAGGTCGAAGTGGGCGTCGGGGTAGTCGGCGCGCAGGCGGAGGGCGGTCTGATAGGCCTTCTCGGCGCCGACGACGTCGCCGAGCGCCCGCAGCGAGCTGCCGTGGTTGAGGTGGGCCTTGAAGAAGTTGGGGTCGAGCTTCAGCGCGTAGACGAAGCACTCGGCGGCGGTCTTGAAGTTGCCGGTGCGGAGGTACTGCGCGCCGAGGTTGTTCCACGCGGTGGCGTTGCCGGCGTCGGTCTCGGCGGCCTTGCGGAACGACTGCGTGGCGAGGGTCGGCTTGTCGGCGGCGAGGTAGGCGAAGCCTTTGAGGTTGTAGGCGCGCGAGGTCTCTTCGGGGGTGATGACCTTGGCGTCGATGGCGAGCGCCGAGCTGGTGACGGTCTGGGTCAGCTCGTGCTTGCCCTGCTTGAGGAAGGCCTCGGCCATCACGAGCATGGCGTCGACGTTCTGCTCGTGGATCCGCAGGGCCTCGCGCGACAGGTCGAGGGCGCGAGCGAGGTCGCCCTGGCGCAGCGACTGCCCGGCCTGCTGGCTCTGCTGGTGCGAGGCGGCCAGCTTGCGCCGCTCCTCCTCGGGGTCGCGGTCGCGGTTCTTCTTGGCCGGCGCCTTGTCGTCCGCGGCGGCCTCGGCCGGCTTGTCGACGGCCTCGGGCTGCCAGTTGGCGTCGGGCTCGGCGGCGGTCTTGCCCGGCGGGGTCGACTCGCCGGCCGGCTTGTCGCAGGCGAGGATCAGGACCAGTCCCGTGAGACAGGTGCGAAGGGACATGTCCCGAAGGGCAGTCATCTGCGCCGATCCTCCACCTGCAGGTCGACGCTGGCGTCGTGCAGCAGCGGGTACTGGTCGGGCTTGTAGATGTTCATGCGCTCGAGCGCTTTCTTCGTCCACTCGCTGGCGACGCCGTACTCCTTGCCGCGCTTGATCGTCTCCTCGTACAGCTGGATCGCCTTGGCCTCGAACTTGCCCGCCTCGGTCTCGACGATGTCCTTGTAGGCGAACCAGGGCTCGCTGTACTCCTTGAGCTCGCGCGGGACCGGGGCCTCGCGGATCTTGATCGCGGTCACCTCGAAGGCGTAGCCGCGGCGGAACATCGCCGCCAGCACCCACTCGATCCGGCGGTAGGGGAACACGGAGTCGTAGGACTTGCTGGCGGCGACGACCTTGTCGAACAGCACCTTGGCGCTGTCCGCGAACTTCTTGCCGGTGCCGGTCAGCTTGAAATCGAGCAGGTCGGACAGGCTGTACTCGGACAGCAGGAACTGCGCCTCGGACGGGAAGTCGGCGGCGTCGGAGGCGGCTTGCAGGCCGCGCGCGGTGTAGAGCGCGACGCACTCGCGGTAAGCCGTCTCCGCGCCCTTGCGGTCCCCGCGGGCGGCCCGGGCCTCGCCGATCCGCAGGTGGGCCTCGACCGACTTGGCGGCCTGCGTCGGGTCGGCGCCGAACTTGGAGAGGAAGGCGCCGAAGGCGGTCTCGGCGGCCTTGTGGTCGTCGGTCTTGCCGAGCACCGAGGCGGCGCGGAAGCTGGCGTCCGCGGCCTCCTTGGGGTCGGTGGTCTGGGCGGCGTAGCGGACGAACAGGTCCGACGACTTCCTGTACTGCTGGAGGTTGTCGAGCAGGTCGGCGGCGTTCTTGAGCGCGAGCAGGCGGTGCTCGCTGGCCTTGTAGCGCTCGTCCTGGGCCAGCACGAGGTAGCTGGCGACGGCGTCGTCGAACTCGAAGAAGCGCACGTGGTTGAGGCCGGAGCGCAAGAGGGCGTCGTCGGCGAACTCGCTGTCGGGGTACTGCTTGTAGATGCGCTCGTAGGTCTTGGAGGCGCTGCCGAAGCGGCCGATCTTCTCGTAGGCGACGGCGGCGTTGTTGAGCGCGCGGTCGGCGTTGGGGTCCTTCGGCGCCTGGTCGACCAGCGCGGTGTAGCGGTCGGCGGCGGCCTCGAACTCGCCGGCCTCGAACAGCTGGTTGGCCTCCTGGAAGCGGACCGCGTTGCCGAGGGTCTTGAGGTCGCCGGCGAACTTCTCGCTCTGCTCGGCGTCGCCGCAGCCCTTCTGCAGCAGCTTCTCGGTCCACTCCTGCGCGGCCTTGAGGTCGCCGCGGATGACCTTGCCGTCGATGATCGAGAAGCCGGCGTTGATGGCGACGTTCTCGCCGCAGTAGTCGTCGATGACGCGGGTGAAGCGGGTCTCGGCCTCGTCCCAGTGCATGTAGCGCTGGCTGATCGCACCTGACTTGAAGGCCAGGCTGCCGGCGGCCTTGGCGTCGGGCTTGATGGCGACCAGCTTGTCGTAGGCGGCCTGCAGCGCGACCAGGGCCTCGGGGATCGGCTTGGGGTCGAACGGCGGCTTGACGACGTCCTGCTTCGGCATGTCCGGCATGGTCAGCTTGCCGGCCTTCTGCTCGTCCTCGACGTAGGCCTCGAGCGAGAACACCACGCCCTCGGCGGCGTCGACCTGGCGGCTCGCCGCGGTGTTGCTGTCGCGCACGGTGATGTACTCGCGCGCGGCCTCGAGGTACTGGCCGCTGTAGTAGAGGCTCTCGGCGTAGTCGTAGCGGTATTGATACGAGGACGGGGTGTCGGGGTAGCGCAGGAGGTAGGCGGCGTAGGCGGCGGCGGCCTTCTTGTACTCCTCCTCGGCCCGCGGGTCGCCGGCGGCGCGCAGGCTCTGGGCGTAGGCGTGGCGCTCGACGGCGCTGGCGACCAGGGCCTCCTCGACCAGCTTCATCGCGGCGTCGATCGCCTCGGTGTCGGCCTCGTTGGCGTAGAACCAGGGGGTGCCGCGCAGGTAGTTGTTGGCGAGGGCGTCGCGGGCGGTGCGGGCGCCGGTCTTGTCGCCGAGGGCGACCTGGGCGTCGAGGATCTTCTTCTGCAGCAGCGGGGCGGCGGCGGCGGTCGGCCAGCGGGCGAGGGCGGAGTCCCAGATCTTGATCGCCAGCTTGAAGTCAGTCTGGAACGCGTAGAGGTCGCCGAGCGCGGCGTAGATCTCGGGGACGTGCTTCTCGCCGCCGCGGGCCTTGTAGTCGCGCTCGAGGCGGGCGAAGCCGACGGCAGGATCGGGGTTGCCGTCGAGGTCCCAGTCGTCCTCGATGTAACACTTGGCGATGTAGCGGATGGCGTCGTCGCGCAGCGCCATCGCCGAGTCGTCGCCGGCGGCCTTCATGCTCTCGGCCAGGCGCACGTAGTCGTCGAGGCGAGCGGCGGCGCCGGGGAAGTCGCGCTGGAGGTAGAGGGTCCAGGCGATCCGGATCGTCGCCTCGTCGAAGTAGGGGCCCTGGGTGTCGCGCGCGGCCTCGGTGTAGGCCTCGAGCGCGGGGCGCATCTCGTCGAGGTCGTAGTGGATCTCGCCGATCCGCAGCCAGGTCTCGGCGACGTACTTGCTGCCCGGCTTGCGCGGGTTGCAGCCGTTGTAGTCGCCGGCGCGGAAGTTCTTGGCCGGGACGACGCCGCTGCCGTCGGGGCCGGGGACGCCGTAGCGGTCGGCGCACACCAGCGCGAGCATGGTCTGCCGGCTCTCGTCGAACCGCTCCTCCTCGAAGCGCAGGATCGCCATCAGGTACAGCGCGGCGTCGGCGTGGACATACGTCGGGAAGCGGGCGTTGAGGTCGTGCAGGAGGGCGACGCTCTTCGAGTAGTCGACCTTCGGCGGCTCGGGCGGGACGTCGGTCTTCTTCTTGTCCTTGCGATCCTCGAACGCGAGCAAAGCTTTTTCGTACTCGGACTCGGCGCGCTGGAACCGCTCGTTGTCGGCCTCGAAGTGGAGCTCGGCCAGGCGGAACAGGATCTCGGGGGTCCAGCTGGGGTCGGACGGGTTCTGCTTGAGGAAGCCGTCGTAGCGGGCGATCGCGGCCTCGCGCAGCTGCAGGGCCTTGGCCTTGTGGGCGGCGATCTCGCCGTCGAGCTGTTTCTGCAGCTTGCCGCGGCCGCGCTCGGCCTCGACGACCGTGACGATCGCCAGGGTGTCGGCGGCGACGGCGGCGGCGCGGCGGTAGCGGGCGAAGATCGTCTCGAGGTCGGCCAGGGCCTTGTCGTCCTCGGCGGTCTTCGGCAGGCGCGCCGGCGGGACCGAGAGGACGCGGCGGTCGACCGCGCCGGTCGGCTCGCGCGCGAGGCCCGAGCCCGGCTCGCCGAGGACGCCCTGCCAGCCCGACGGCGGCGGCAGCTCGCCGCGCGGCAGGGCGGCGGCCGGCGGGGCTGTCGCAAGGGACAGGGCCCATAGGGCAGGTGCCAAGAGCCATGGCCGGAGGGACAGGCGCTTCACTCGCTGTCCTCCAGCGCCTCGGTGACGGCGCGGTCGATGTTCTTGACGCTGCGGTCGCGGGTGCGCTCGAGGTCGCGGGCCAGCTCGAGCTCGGCCTCCTTGGTGGCCCAGGCGACGTCGAGCAGGCCGACGTCGGCGCGGATGGTCCAGTAGCGGAGGTCGGCGGCGACGTCGCGGACGCCGGCGTGGACGGCCTCGGCGGCGGTGACGTCGGCGCGCGGGCGCAGGGCCTCGAGCTCGTCGCGGTAGCGGGTGAGGTTGTCGCGCTCCTCCTGGAGGACGACGACGGCGCGGGCGAGGCGGGCCTGGGCGGCGGCGCCGAGGCGCTTGCGGGCGGCGTCGAGGCGGATCAGCAGGCGCTGGCGGCGTTGCCACTGCTCGCGCACGCCCTCGCCGCCGCCGCCGGGCCACAGGTTGCCGACGAGGACGTTGTGGGCGGCGATGGCGTCGCGGCGGGTGCCGGGCAGCGGGTCGGTGAAGCGGAGGGTGGCGCGGGCGGTCTGCAGGCCGCGGTGGGCCTCGGCGAGGCTGTCTTCGAGCGCGCCGAGCTCGCCGCGCAGGGCCGCGGCCTCCTGGAAGAACGGGTCGGGCGAGCCGCGGCGCGACGACTCGCGGTGGGCGTACTCGAGGCCGTAGAGGCGCGCGCGCAGGGCGGTGGTCTCGGCGCGGGCGGAGGCCAGCGGTTCGGCGAGCTCGGTGACGCGGCGGAGGTGCTTCGACGGCCGCTCGAACAGGGCGTCGACGGTGCGGCGCATGTCGGCGAGGCCGCGGGTCGGGCTGCGACCGACGGCGGACAGCAGCGCCTCGCCGGCCTCGCCGAGGTCGCGGCCGGCGCGGTCGAGGGCCTGCCAGTGCGCGCCGAGGTCGGTAAACAGCAGGGCGCGCTCGGGCGAGGCGGCGGCGATCTCCATGCGCTCGAGCAGCGCCATCGTCTCGCGCAGCAGGTGCTCGGTATCACCTGTCTCTCGGGCCAGGCGCTCGGCCTGCACCGCGCGCGGCAGGCTGCGGGCCAGCGGGATGGCGGCGCGCGGGACGAGGGTGTCGAGGCTGAAGTGGCGCGGGTCGGAGCGGATGACGGCGCCGACGTAGTCGAGGGCGTCGCTGCCGACGGCCAGGGCCGGGGCGACGGCCTTGTACTGGTCGTCGAAGTGGCGGCGCAGGGCGGCGAACTCGTCCTCGGCGGCCTTCCAGTTGCGGCGGCGGATCTGCAGCTTGCCGCGCAGCGACTTGGCCTCGGCCGCGGCGGCGCTGTGGGGCGTCTCGCGCAGCAGTTGGTCGAGGGCGGCGAGGGCGGCCTCGTGGCGGTCGGCGCGGAGCAGGGTCCAGGCGATCTCGTACAGCGCCGAGGCGTACAGCGGCGAGGCGCGGCCGATCGAGCGGTACGACAGCAGCGCCGCGTCGTAGTCGGCGCGGTCGTGGAAGATGCGCGCGCGGGCCATCCACGCGAGCTCGCGGATCTCCTGCTCCGCCGCGCCGGGCAGGCTGCGGGTGGCGACGATCCGGTCGAAGCGGACGATCGCGTCGTCGAGGCGGCCGAGCGCGGCCGCGGCGGCGCCGGCGACGTAGGTCGCGCGCAGCAGGCTGCGCCAGGCCGGCGCGGATGTCCCGAGAGGCAGGTCGGCGGGGGCGAGGCCGTCGAGCTCGGCCAGCGCCTCGCCGTACTCCTTCGACAGGAACAGGAAGCGGCCCCAGGCGTAGCGCAGCTCGGCGATCCGCTGGTCGGGCGGGACGGCGGCGACCCAGCCGCGCAGGCGGGTGACGTCGAGGGCGCTGAGCTCGCTGCCGGGGCCGCGGTCGCCGTCGAGGCCGACCGACTGCATGCGCGCGCGCAGCTCGGGCATGACCGACAGGCCCTGCTTGCGCGCGTGGCCGCGGGCGCGCGCGGGGGCGGCCAGCTCGAGCAGACGGGCGACGCTGCGCTGGTGGAGGCGGCGGGCCTCGGGGCCGGCGTCGGCGAGGGTGAGGGAGAAGCACTCGCTGGCCCACCGGCGCATGCGCAGCTGCAGCAGCGCCTCGCCGAGGTAGTAGCGGGCCTGGACCGCCGCCGGGGTGCCGGGGGCGTTCTCCAGCAGGTCGAGGAAGACGATCGCAGCGCCCTCGGCGTCGCCGCCCTCGAGCTGGACCTGACCTGCGACCAGGCGCTCGGCCAGGTCGGACGCGCTCGGGCCGGCGGGGGTCGGCGTCACCTGCTCGGCGGCCTTGATCGCGTCCTCGGCGTCGCTGAGCAGGCGGCTCGCGTCGCCGCTGGGGGCGGCGGCGTCGGCGGCGGGGGCCGCGACGCGCGGGCCGGGGGCGGCGAGCACGGGTGACCGCAAGGACATGCCGGAAGGGACAGGTGCGAAGAGACCTGTCCTCACGGGCATGTCCCATGGCGCAGCCGAGGCCGCCGCGGGGGCGAGCAGGGCGCAGGCCAGGGCCAGGCGGGCGAGGGCGCGCGACATGGGGTCACTTGGCGGGCGCGGCCGCGGGCTCGGCCTTGGCCGCGGCCGCGGCGGCGCCGTCCTGGCCGACGACTTGGAACTCGACGGCGGGGCGGTCCTTCATCTCGGTGGTGAGGTTGCCGCGCTCGTAGCCCTTGCTGACCAGCTTGAAGCTGCCACCCTCGGTGACGTTGAAGTTGTAGGTCTGCGGCGACTTGAAGGTGTAGCCGCGCAGGTAGGTGAAGATGCCGTAGCCCTGGCCCTGGTAGGTGAGCTCGACGCGGGCCTCGTGCGGGCCGGGCGGCAAGGTGCCGTCGAACACGAGGATCTCGTCCTCCGCGTCGAGGCCGCCCGACTCGTCGCTGCGGGCGAAGATCTGCGCGCCGTCGAGGGTGTAGACGATCCGCACCAGGCGGAAGCCGACGCCCATGAGGTTGCGGTGAGCGAGGACGACGCGGCCGCCGGCGGCGACGCCCGCCATGACCGTGTCCCGAAGGACAGCCAGCCGCGCCTTGCTGCGGAAGATCTTGTCCTTGAGGCTGTTGACCTCGGCCTCGATGCCGTCGAGCCGGTCGCCGTAGAGGTCCGAGGTCCGCGCGCTCGCGGCCGGGTCCTCGCCCAGCAGCCCGCCCTCGCTCTTGGCCGGGGCGGGGGTCTGCGCGGCCGGCTGGGTCGGCGCCGGATCGGCAGACGCAGGCGCCGCGGCCGGGGCCGCCTCCTTGGCCTTTTTCGGGGCAGGAGCGGCGTGGGCCGACATGCCCGCGCCGGCGAGGGCGAAGATCAGTGCTGCTACGGAGAGCCGGCGCGACGGCGAGGCGACCATCGCAGACAGGCTACCAAGGCGCGTAAAACTGAGCCAGTCGGGAGACAATTCGCGGGGCTCCGAGGGTGCGTGCAGGGTGAGGGCGGGATCGAACCAGCGGCGACCGCGCGTGGAGATCGTGCTGGGGCCACGAGTGAATCGCTCGTGCGGTGCGGCGACTCGTCATGAGTAAGTGGCCAGTCCGCGGCGGTCCTGCTGCACTCTGGAGCGATGGACTATCGAGATTTGGTGTGGTGCCCCAATCCGCCGACCCAGGCCGTGCTCGACGCGGCGCTGGCCGGGACGACGCGGGTGCGCGTGCGGTTGGGGCCCAGCGGCGCTCACGGGCTGTTCGCGGAGGTCGCAGACGCCGCGGAACTCGCGGCCCTGCGCGCGGCGCTGCCGATCGTCGAGGAGCCGGCCCTGAGCTGCCTGTGCCGCGGAGGACCCCTGATCGAGCTGCTCGCGGCCGACGACCGCCAGATCGCGGCGCTCAACGTGCATGTGAAGCGGAAGCTCCGCACGGACCTGTGGGACGGCGACGCGCCGCTCCGCGACCCCGCGGCGATCTGGCGCTGGTTCGACCGCCTCGGCGTGTCCGCCGAGCTGGCGCGCGGGGACGCGGAGCTGGACCGTATGGTCGCGGCGTTGTTCGAGGATTGACAGCGCCGGACCACGGCGGGCGCGCGGGGTCGGTCCTCGTCCCGACGGGTGCAGGAGCATTCGGACATGCGCGAATGGACATGTTTGAAAGAACATGTCTCCATGCACATGGCCGAAAAGACGAAGCGCGACCGCGGCACGGGGCCGGGGTCGCGCTGCGAGTGGGGAGCCGCGGGGGCTCAGCGGGCGGCGGCGGCCGCGAGGGCCTCGGCGCGGTCGGTGCGCTCCCAGCTGAAGTCGGGCTCGCTGCGGCCGAAGTGGCCGTAGGCGGCGGTCTGGGCGTAGATCGGGCGCAGGAGGTCGAGCTCCTGGATCAGCTTGGCCGGGCGGGCGTCGAAGTGGGCCTCGACCAGCTGGGCCAGCTTCTCGTCGGGGAGCTTGCCGGTGCCGAAGGTGTCGACGGCGATGCTGACGGGGCGGGCGACGCCGATCGCGTAGGCGAGCTGGATCTCGGCGCGGCTGCACAGGCGCGAGGCGACCAGGTTCTTGGCGATGTAGCGGGCGTAGTAGGCGGCGCTGCGGTCGACCTTCGACGGGTCCTTGCCCGAGAAGGCGCCGCCGCCGTGACGGCCCATGCCGCCGTAGGTGTCGACGATGATCTTGCGGCCGGTGAGGCCGCTGTCGCCCATCGGCCCGCCGACGACGAAGCGGCCGGTCGGGTTGATGTGGAACTTGGTCTTGGCGTCGAGCAAGTCGGCCGGGACGACCTTCTTGATCACGCTCTCCATGACGAACTCGCGCAGGTTGGCCTGCGAGACCTCGGCGCTGTGCTGGGTGCTGATGACGACGGTGTCGACGCGGACGGGGCGGCCGCCGTCGTACTCGACGGTGACCTGGCTCTTGCCGTCGGGGCGCAGGAAGCTGTTCTTGTCGGCGCGGCGGACCTCGGTCAGCTGACGGGTCAGCTTGTGCGCGAGGCTGATCGGCATCGGCATCAGCTCGTCGGTCTCGGTGCAGGCGTAGCCGAACATCATGCCCTGGTCGCCGGCGCCCTGCTCCTTCTCGCTGCCCTCGTCGACGCCCATGGCGATGTCGGGGCTCTGACCCTCGATGGCGACGAGCACGCCGCAGCTGTCGGCGTCGAAGCCCATGTCCGAGCTGGTGTAGCCGATAGTGCGGACGGTGGCGCGGACGATCCGCGGGATGTCGACGTAGGTGCTGGTGGTGATCTCGCCGGCGACGTTCACGTAGCCCGTCTTCACCAGCGACTCACAAGCGACGCGCGCGCGGGGGTCCTGGGCGAGGATCGCGTCCAAGATCGAGTCGCTGATCTTGTCGCACATCTTGTCGGGGTGACCTTCGGTGACGGACTCACTGGTGAACAGTCGGCTTGCCATTTTGACTCTCGGTGCCGTGAACGGCGGTTGACGTAAGGATGGGCACCCGCGGGCGCGGCGCGAGCATATGCGCGCCTTTTGCGCAGGGCAAGCGCTTTGCGGCCCATTCGCGACGATCTCACGCGGACCGGCTCCGCCGATCACGCGACTTCTTATTCAACCCTCACACGCGCGCGACGAAGCGTCACGGTGCACCAGGCATGCCCCAGGGCGTCGGCTCGGACACGAGGCGCAGGTTCAGCGTGAAGGCCGGGTCGCGTTCGCTGTCGGGCGGCAACTCGATGAACAGATAGGGCGCGACGCCGGCGGCGCGCAGGCTCGTGAGGCGACCGATCACGACCCGCGCGGGGGCATCGGTGCCGGCCGCGCACGCGAGTTCGTCGGTGGCGAGGCAGCCGGGCGCGCGCACTGCGAGGCCGACGTCCGGACGGCTGACCGTGATCTCGAGCGCTCGCGCCGGCGGTGTGGCCGGCAGGTCGAGCTGCAGGACCCGCTCGCGCAGGCCGGCGCCGCCGCACGTATGGGCGTGGGCGTCGGTCTGCGGCAAGGCCGGGTCGACGACCAGCGCGGCCTCGCCGTCGGCGCCCAGCACCACCGGCGTGCGCAGGGCGGTGCTGCAGGTGTCGGCCGGCAAGGTCGTACATTCGGGGGTGTCGCCGGGGGCGCTGGCCATGCACAGGGTGCCGGCGACGCAGCGCCCGCGCGAGGCCGGCTCGCACACCTCGCCGGCGTCGAGGACCCGGGTCAGGCCGATCTCGAGGTCGTAGCTCAGCGGGTCGGGGGCGTCCTCCGGGGCTGGCTTTTGATTCAGGTCCGAAAAGACAGCCGGGTCGATGCCGACGGCGAGGCGGAGGACGGTGCCGCCGGCCAGGTCCTGCAGCGCGAGCGGAGCGTCGGCGGCGCAGGCGATCTCGCGCCCGCCGAGGCAGTCGTCCGGGGCGAACGAGAGCCGCGGGGCGAAGCCGACGCCGCGGGCCGCGACGGTCAGATCGGCCCGCACCGGGACCTCGACGCGGAGGAAGCCGTCGGCCCCGCCGCCCCCGCAGACGCCGCCGATCGCCTCGTCGGCCGTCATGGCCCGCAGGTTGCCGCGGTAGCGCCCGTGCGACACGAGCAGGGCCTCGGCGCAGGCGTCGGCCGGCGCAGGCGCCTCGGCCCACACGCCGCTGGTGCTGCTGTCCTCGGTGCCGGCGCCCTCGGTCGTCTCCGCGCCCGGGGCGGTGCAGCCGACGTGCGCGAGCGTGAGCGCGAGCCCGAGCCCGGCCGCGACCGGCACGCGGAGGCCCGCGCGGGCAGGCGCGAGGACGCGAGCTGTGCGGTGCGCGGCGGGCGACATCTGCGCAGCAGACAGGATAACCAAGAACCGGGCGGGTTTCACTTCCGTCAGGGCCGTGAGCGCTGTACCTTGCGAGCCATGCGAGACCTCGGCTTTCGCACGCTCGACCTCCGTGGCGGGGGTAGAGCCGAGGACCAGTCGACCTGGCGGGCCCTCTGCTCGCGCGCGGCAGGGCTCGAAGGCGAGGCCGACGCGGCCGCGCGCGCAATCATCGCGGACGTGCGGGCGCGCGGCGACGCGGCGGTCTGCGAGCTCACGAGCCGCTTCGAGCAGCGCACGCTGACGCCGGAGCAGTTCGAGATCTCCCGCGAGGCGCGGGCGGAGGCGGCCGCGCGCGTGTCGCCCGACCTGCGCGCGGCCCTCGTCACCGCGGCCCACGGGATCCGCGTGTTCCACGAGACGCAGGCCCAGGCCGACACCGGCCTCGAGATCGAAGATGTCTCTTTGTACAGCCGGGTCGCGCCGCTGCGCCGGGTCGCCGTGTATGCGCCGGGCGGCACCGCGGCCTACCCGTCGTCGGTGTTGATGGCCGGGATCCCGGCCAAGGTCGCCGGCGTGCCGGAGGTGATCCTGGTGACGCCGCGGGCGCCCGACGTGGTGCTGCTGGCGGCCGAGATCGCGGAGATCGACCGGGTGTTCCAGATCGGCGGGGCGCAGGCGATCGCCGCGCTGGCGCTGGGGACGGCGACGGTGCCCCGGGTCGACAAGATCGTCGGGCCCGGCAACGCCTACGTCACCGCGGCCAAGCGCCAGGTGTTCGGGCTGTGTGCGATCGACGGGATCGCCGGGCCGAGCGAGATCGTGGTCGTCGCCGACGCGACCGCCGACCCCGAGCTGGTCGCCGCCGACCTCATCGCCCAGGCCGAGCACGACGTGCTGGCCTGCGCGATCCTCATCACCGACAGCGAGCCGCTGGTGCCCGCAGTGATCGCGGCGCTGACCCGTCAGCTCGGCGACCTGCCGCGGGCCGAGATCGCCTCGCAGGCGCTGCGCGACCACGGGGCCGCGGTGCTGGTCGACGACGTCGCGGCGATGGTCGCCGCCGTCAACGCCTACGCGCCCGAGCACGTCGAGCTGCTGCTCGCCGACGCCGACGCGGTGGCGCCGCAGATCGCCACGGCGGGGGCGATCTTCGTCGGGGCGTTCACGCCCGAGGCCGCCGGCGACTACACGGCCGGCCCCAGCCACGTGCTCCCGACGGCCGGCGCGGCCCGCTTCGCCTCGCCGCTCGGGGTGTGGGACTTCGTCAAGCACACCAGCGTGCTGCGGCTCGGCCGCGACGCGCTGGCCGCCCAGGCGCCGGCGATCGCGCGCCTGGCCCGAGCCGAGGGGCTCGAGGGCCACGCACGCGCGGCGGAGCTGCGGCTGCGCGAAACGACATAGCTTTTCAGACATGACCCGGAGGACATGTTCATGACGACATCTGAGTGGACTCGCCACCTGCGACCCGCGCTGGCGGGACTCGACGTGTACGACATCGAGCCGGTGCCAGTGAAGGCGCGCTTGGCGGCGAACGAGCTGGCGGAGCCGTGGCCGATGGAGGTGGTGCAGGAGGTCGGCAAGCGAGTGGCTCAGCTCGAGCTGAACCGCTACCCCGACACGTCCGGGCGCAAGCTGCGGGCGCTGCTGGCCCAGCGCCACGCGGTCGACCCGGAGGCGGTGGTGCTCGGCTGCGGCAGCGACGAGCTGATCGGCTTCCTGCTGACCGCGCTGGGCGGCCGGCCGAGCGAGCCGAGCTTCATCGTCGTGCCGACGCCGACGTTCCAGATGTACGGCCACGCGGCCCGCTGTCGCGGGATCGGCGTGCTCGAGGTGCCCCTCACCGAGGAGCTCGAGCTCGACGAGACGCTGATGCACGAGGCGCTCGGGGTCGCCACCGGCGCGGCGCTGTGCTTCCTGGCCCGCCCGAACAACCCGACGAGCAGCCTGTGGGACTCGGCGGTCATCGAGCGCCTGATCGCGCAGCACCCGGCGACGGTGTTCGTGCTCGACGAGGCCTACATCTCGTACTCGCCGGGGGCGACGCTGTGGCGCCAGGGTCTGCCCGACAACGTCGTGTACATGTCGACGCTGTCGAAGATCGGGCTGGCGGCGCTGCGGATCGGCTACCTCGTGGCCCCGCCGGCGCTGCGCCGGCCGCTCAACGTGGTCCGCAACCCCTACAACGTGTCGGCCACCAGCCAGGCGATCGCCGAGCTGGTGCTGACCAAGTTCGACGGCGTGCAGAAGGCGATGCTGACCCGCAGCCTCGCGGCCCGCCAGAAGCTGGTCGGGCTGCTGGAGAAGATCCCCAAGGCCAAGGTGTTCCCGGCCCACGCCAACTTCGCGGTGGTCCGCCTCGACCCCGCCGGCGAGGCCACCCGCGTCGCCGAGGCCCTCGCCCAGCGCGGGATCCTCGTCAAGGACGCCTCGGCCATGCCGCGCCTGGCCGGCTGCCTGCGCGTCGGCGTCGGCACCAACGCCGAGCTCGACCTGCTGGCCAAGGCGCTCGTCGAGGTGATCCCCGGCTACCCGGCCACCTGAGCCGGACCGAAGAGACATGCGCGAAGGGGCATGCCCTGGGGGGCATGTCTATTTGTGCATGTTTGTAAGAACATGTCCGAAAGGACCGCTCACTCCCGCGGCGGCTCGCGCGGCAGCAGGCAGTGGAAGCTGGTGGTCGCGCCGGGGGCGCTCTCGACCCACATGCGGCCGCCGTGGGCCTCGACGATGCCGCGCGAGATGTAGAGGCCGAGGCCGAGCCCGGGGACGGGGCCCTCGCGGGCCTCGCGGGTGCGGGCGAACCGGCAGAACAGCGAGTGCTGCTGGTCGGGCGCGATGCCGGCCCCGCGGTTGACGACGACGAGCTCGACTGCGTCGTCGCGCGGGCCGACGTCGACGCGGATCTCCCGGCCCGGCTCGCCGTACTTCACGGCGTTCGACAGCAGGTTGTCCAGGACCTGGTGGATCCGGTCGGGGTCGACCCACGCCGGCTGCGGACCCTCGGCGACCACGCGGATCGGCGCGCCGGGCAAGGTCTCGCGCGCCTGCTCGACCGCGCCGGCGGCCAGGGCCGCGAGGTCGACGAGGCGCGGCTGGACGGTCAGGCGGCGCGACTCGATGCGCGAGGCGTCGAGCAGGTCGTCGATCATGCGGCCGAGGCGGCGGCTGGCGGTCTTGATCCGCTCGAGGCCGCGGCGGGTCCGCTCTGGCGCGGCGTCCGGGTGGCCGCGCAGGAGGCCGTCGACGGTCAGCTCGACGACGGCGACCGGCTGCCGCAGGTCGTGCGCGACCACGGAGGTCCACTCCTCGCGCAGGCGCTCGAGCTCCTTGAGCGCGCTGATGTCCTGAAACACGATCGCGGCGCCGGCAGGCTCGCCGTCGGTGACGAGCGGGGTGGCGCTGACGAGCACCGGCAGGCCGCGGCCGTCGGGACCGACGATGACGTACTCGACGCCGACGAGGGTCTCGCCCCGCAGCGCGCGGTTGGCCGGCGTGCGCTGGAACGGCACCGGCGTGCCGGCGGGGTCGCGGACGTCGTAAAGGCGATCCTCGGGGTGGCCGACGAGCCCCGAGCGGCGAGCGAGCGCGGCGGCGACGCGGTTGCGCAGGACGATGGTGCTCTCGCTGTCGACGACGATGACGCCCTCGGGCAGCTGGTCGAGGACGGTCTGCAGCCACGCGCGCTGGAACGCCTCGCCGACGTAGCGGGTGGCGATCTCGATCGCCGCGCCGGCGCGGGCGGCCAGCAGCTCGATGAGCCGCTGGTCCTGGACCGAGAATTCGTCGGCGCCGATCTTGTCGGCCAGGAAGAAGTTGCCGACCGGGCGGCCGTGGAAGCGGATCGGGACGCCGAGGAAGCTGCGCATGTCCGGATGGCCAGGCGGGAACCCGCCGAAGGCGGTGTGCCGGTGCAGGTCGCGGGTGCGGATGATGCGGTTGTCGCGGGCGACCGCGCCGAGCAGGCCGATCGGCCGCGGGTTACGGGCGATCCGGCGGGCCACTTCTTCGGAGACGCCGAGGGAGATCCACGGGTCGAAGGGGACGGCGGGGTCGGTGCCGATGCCGAGCCCGACGTAGCGCGCGTCGGTCAGGGTCTGGGCCTGGCGAGCGATGACCTGCAGCACCGTGGCGAGGTCGGAGCGCGGCAGGTCGGCGACTGCCTCGGACACCGCCGCGGCGGCGCGCGTGAGGTCCTCGAGCTCGGCGCGGAGCCGCCGCTCGGCGTCGTGGGCCCGCCGCAGCGCCTCGTCGGCGCGCTTGCGCAGGGTGATGTCCTGGGCGGTGCCGATCCCGCGCAGCGGGACGCCGGCGCCGTCGAGGTCGACCTCGGCCTGCTCGCGGATCCACTTCACCTCGCCGTCGACGACGATCCGGTGCTCGACGTCGAAGGGCACGCCGGCCAGGGCGGCCTGCCACGCGCGGTCGACGTGCGCGCGGTCGTCCGGGTGCAGCAGGTCGAGGAAGCGGCGGTACGTGAGCGGGGTGCCGTGCGGGACGCCGAAGATCCGGTAACTCTCGTCGCTCCACGTAACCTCGTCGCGCCGCAGGTCGAGTCGCCAGCTGCCGACGCCGGCGACGGACTGGGCGCGATCGAGGTCGGACTGCCGCTCGCGCAGGGCCTCCTCGACGCGCCGGCGCGCGGAGACGTCGCGGACGAAGGCCTGCCAGCGGCCGTCGGTGAGCAGCCTGGCGCGGATCTCGACCGGCAGCTCGGTGCCGTCCTTGCGCCGCACGCTCGACTCGAAGGCGTCGGGCAAGCCGTGCAGGACGTCGGTGGGATCGGTGGCGTCGATGTGCAGCAGGTCGAGCAAGGTCAGGCCCAGCAGCTCGTCGCGCGAGTAGCCGAGCATGTGACAGGCGGCGGGGTTGACCTGGGTGAGGCGACCGGCGGGGTCGGCGATGAGGATGCCGTCCGGCGCCTGATGGACCAGCGAGGAGGCGAGGTGCCGGGTCGCGTCGGCGGCGGCGCGCTCGGCCCGGCGCAAGCGCTCGTGGAAGACGCTGAAGACGATGCCCATGCCGACGAACACAGTCATCGGCACGAGCGCGGCCGGGTCGTGCTTGACGAGCTGCTGCGCGGGCGGGACGAAGAACCACCACACCAGGACCGCCGACAATGCGGTGGTGCTCAGGCCGGCGCGCAGGCCCGCGAGTGCGGCGGCGGAGAAGACTGCGGGGTAGAAGAAGAGGAACCAGGTGCGCGGGATGAGGCGCCAGAGCAGCAGCTGAAGGACGAGCGCGAGGAACGGGAGCGCGAGCGAGACGAGCAGGCGCGGGGCTAAAGGGGGACGCGCCGGGGGCGAGGCGGCGCGGGGGCTCGGCGAGGCGCGAGGATCGGCGGGCGCGTCGCCGACCTCGCCTAGCCCGTCCGTGCTGTCGTGCTCGTCGGCGGCGACGCGACTCACCATGCCCGAAGGTGTGAACCCGGTGACGCGCGAGCGCCCGGGCGGCGATGCGCGCGCGGGCGGTGCGGCGTTTCGCGGGCGCGGCGCCGGGGGTGTCGCGGCGAGGAGGGGCGGTGCGCGAGATCGTTGGCCGGGCTGACCCGCGGGAGAGAGGCGGGGCGCGGCGGTCAGCCGGGGGCGGTCGTCGGTGCCGGCCGGCCGCGAACACGCCGGCTCGCCCGCACGCGACCGGCGGCTTTGACCGGACGGGCTCCGGGGAAGGCCGCGGCCGGGCGAGAGCACCGAGGCTGTCATGTCCAAAAGGACATGCTCATCAGAGCATGTCCTCAACGTCATGCGGTCGGCGCATCGAGGTCACGCGCTCGGACAGGACATGTCCTCGGCGACATGTCTCTTTTAAAAAAGGAGTGTCAGCGGCGACGGCGGCGCAGCGGGCCGAGGAGGAACGAGTAGAGGGCGATGCCGGCGAGGCCGAGGCCGGACACGCCGGCCAGCCATTTTGGATAGCTGGTGTGCGGGCGGCCGGTGACGGTGTACCACTCGTCGCCGTCGCTCGGCAGTTTGACGGCCTCGAACGAGTAGTCCTCGTCAAAATCCTCGGCGCAGACGTACAGCCAGCGCGTGTGGCCGGTGATGTCGGTGGCCTCGACGTGGCACTGGCCATACGTCTGATGCATGCTCGTGCTGACGTGGGTCTCGGGCGTGAAGGCCGCCATGATCACCGCGAGGCTGGTGAAGTAGAGGACCACCGCGGCGTGGAGGATCCGGTCGGCGCGGCGCGGCTCGGCCGGGTTCGCGTGCTTGCTGCCGCGCCAGATCAGGAGGCCGTAGACGGCGATCACCGTGACGAGGCCGATCGGCCCCGGGACGCCGCCGTCGAGCTGCTGAAGGACGTTGAGCTGCAGCATCATCAGCAGCGTGCTGAGGCCGCACACCAGCGCCAGGCCCTTGGCGACCGTCTTGCCGGAGACGGCGGGGTCGCGGTCGGTGGCCTTGCCGAGCAGCCACGAGAACGCGGCGACGAAGGTGATGACCCACATGGTGCTGCCGATCGGGGCGCCGAGGAGTCGGCTGGCGATCGGGGCGTCGCTGTCGTGCCAGGTCCACCACAGGAACTTGGCGCCGGTGATGTCGTAGGGGGCGTAGAACAGGCTGCCGGCCAGGCCGGTGAGGGCGGCGCGGGCCAGCGGCGGCAGGCCGAGGCGCCACACCGACACCGTCGGGAAGTACATGAAGCAGACGTAGACGCAGGGGATGTACAGCGGCAGGCGCGGGGTCAGCATGATCGTGCCCTGCGCCTGCCAGAAGTTGTCGACCAGCGGCAGCGCCATGAAGATCATGTCGTTGGCGGTGCCGGCCAGCAGGGCGCCGAACCACGCGAGCAGGTGCTTGCGCCGCTCGGCGCCCTGCTTCCACGCGTGGGTGAAGGCCAGCGCGGCGCAGGCGTAGAACAGGTACTCGCCGAGCAGGAACGACGGCATCACCGACCACTGGTCGGCGGGGTTGGAGAAGGTGTGCCAGGGGAGGTGCGGGGCGAGGTCCCAGGGGGCGTGCATGCGGTGCCGATCGGGGCGATGAGAGTCGCGGCGGACGCGGTCGTCGGGCAGGTGATCCGCGGCGAGAGAGGTCGCCGCGGAGGATGGATTACTTGTAGCTGACGAAGTCGTCGTCGCTGCTTCCGCCCGAGCCCCTGCCGCCGTAGACGTCGGCGCCGTAGCGGCGGTTCTTGCGGCGCAGGGTGCCGTGCAGGCGGTCCCACAGCAGCAGGCACTGGCCGAAGTTGCAGTGGAAGTGGGCGTGGTGATCGTCGTGGAAGCTGGTCGGACCCTGCCACGGCCAGCGCGAGCTCAGCTTCACGCCCGAGTGGTCGATGATGTTGAAGACGAGGATGTAGACGAAGACTGTGATCGCGGTGAGGTAGTAGATCGGCAGGAAGAACATCGGCACGAAGGTGACGGCCTGGAAGGTCAAGAACTCGACCGGGTGCATGGCCGTGACCACGAACGGGGTGGTGGCGACGTAGCGGTGGTGCCACGAGTGGACCTGGCGGAACACCAGCTTGTGGTGCATCGCCCGGTGGGCGTAGTAGGCCAGCAGGTCGACCAGCACGAAGAAGGCGGCGCTGCTGAACAGGAACCACGCCCAGCCGCGCTCGGCGAAGTCGAAGTAGAGGCCGGTCGGAAGGCCGCGGTCGAGGCTCCAGATGAAGGTGCCCGACAGGAGGCCGCCGACCGTCATGTTCAGGGTCGTCAGCCGCATCGCCTGCCGCTGCTGCTCGGGCCGGAGCCAGCGCTTCGGCTGGCACTTCCAGGTCTCGGGCTCGTGGCGGCGGAGGACGTAGTAGCGGAGGTGGTAGTAGCCGGCGACGCCCCACACGATGGCGAGGCCGCCGACGATCGACCAGAACGCGAGGACGAGCCAGCGCAGAAACTCGTCCATGGTTCACACCGCGGCTTCGAGGGGGAACAGGCGCTGCATCTTCATCGCCAGGCGCACGGGGCCTCGCAGCCGGCCGCGGCCGGTCGAGAAGGCGCGGGCGCCGTTGAGCTCGCCGTTGATCATGAGCAGGTAGTCCTCGGCCGACATCTCGATGGTGATCGTCGGCGCGGGATGAGTGCCGGCGACCCGCTGCACGCTGCCGCCCTTGATCTCGGCGAAGTAGGCGCAGGCCTTGTCGCCGGTGAGCACCCACTGAATGACGGCCGTCAGGTCGCCGGCCGCGGCGGGGTTGAAGCGCCGCTCGAGGGTTTCGAAGTAGTCGCCGACCGAGGCGAACTTGCCGGTGACTGCGGCGGCTCGCGGCTTGCGCGGGCCGAGGTCGATCAGGTGGGCGTCGAGGCCGCCGTCGTTGTTGTTGCTGTCGTGGTCGTTGCTGCCGCCGTTGCTGTTGGCGGCCGGGGCCTGGGCCAGGGTGCGCAGCCAGCCCTTGAGCTTGCCGAGCGCGGTGGTCGGCTGGGCGGCCGCGGACGCGGGAGCTGCGGTCGGCTGGGCGGCGGTGGCCTCGGGGTAGTCGTAGAACTGGCGGCACCAGCGGCGGTAGCGACCGATCGGGCCGTCGCCGCCGGCGAGCATCGGCTTGTCGAGGTAGGCCTTGTTCTCCCAGATCGGGAAGTCCTTGGGGAAGTCGACCAGGAACGCTTTATAAAAGATGTCCTCGATCTCGTGGGTGTAGCCCTCGTCCGCCATCTGCTTGATGTTGCTGACGCCGAAGATGGCGATCGTGTCCTCGTCGATCGGGGTCGGGTAGATCCGCTGACGCGTGCGCATGTCCGAGGTCAGCACCGTGGTCGACGAGACGATGTGGCCGATGCCGTACAGCTTGACGTCGAGCTGGACGTCGTTGAACTCGTCGGGCATGTCGATCGGCGCGCCGGAGGCCTCCATGTGGAGGACGACGCGCATGAAGTGGCCCTCCTGTTCGACCGAGAGCACGTCGGTGCGGCCGACGTGGTGGACCGGGCCGAGGTGCGAGCAGTCGACGGTGTTCTCGGCGACCTCCTGCGGGTGCGAGCGCACGACCCACCGCACCGTCTTGTTGCCGGTCCAGCCCTCCTCCTCGAGCACCGGGACCTCGTAGGCCGGCGCCTCGCCCTTGGGGCAGTACCAGGCCAGGATCACGCCGTTCTGCTCGCGGATGTGCCAGGTCTTCACCGCCGCCTTGGGCGGGATCTTCGGGGCGTACGGGACGTCGACGCACACGCCGTCGGTGCGAAAGCCCCAGTCGTGGAACGGGCAGCGCAGGCACTCGCCCTTGACGTGGCCGCCGCCGAGGTGCGCGCCGAGGTGCGGGCAGACCTTGTCGACCGCCGACAGCACGCCCGATTCGGTGCGGAACACGACGATGTCCTGCGCGAAGTAACGGAGGGTCTTGACCTGCCCGGGAGCGATGTCCTCGGGGAAGCCGATGACGAACCAACCACGCGGAAACGAAGGGAAAGGAAAACGAGCGCCCACGGCCGCACACGGTACCGGCGCGCGTCTCGCGAATCAACGAGGGGGGACTCCGGGTATTGCTCGTGGGCCCGGGCCCCCAGCGGCGAGTAGATAAGTGCCGCTGCGGCAGCATTGCGGGCGGCGCTCGTGGTTCGCTCGCTCTCGCATGATGGGGTGATCGGGCGTGTTCGCACATGTACAAAGGGCCAGGTCTCGAAAGACCTGGCCCAAAGATCATGGCTGAAAGGACCGGCGCGAACCGGGCGGCCCTTCAGGCGCGGAGCCAGCGGGCGAGCGGGCGGGCGAACGCGAGGGGGACGAGCAGCATCAGCGAGGCGAGCAGGGCGAAGCCGGGCCCGTGGAGGATCAGGCTGCCGCTCGGGGTGGTGAGGAAGTAGCCGTGGGTCGGCGCGCCGAACAGGCCGAGGCCGTCACCCAGGGCGATCGCGCCCGCGCCGGCCGCCGCGAACAGGCCCCACGTGCGCGCACGAATCAGGCCGACCAGGGCGGCGACGCCGAGGCCCAGCGCGGTCAGGTGCAGCAAATCCTGGCGCGGGGCGAGGGTGAAGAGGATGAGGAAGGGCAGCGACATGCCCGCCGACTTGATCGAGCGCCGCAGGAGGATCAGCGACTCCTCCTGGAAGTTGTAGCGCTCGACGCACGCCTCGCTCCGCTCGTAGCGGGCCGCCATGCCCTCGCCGCCGAGGAACAGCGCCACCAGGACGTGCGAGATGCCGAACACCAGCAGCGACGGCTCAGGCCCGGTCTGCGGCAGCGCCAGCAGCGAGAACGCCCCGAACTGGCCGAGGCCGATGGCGAACCACCGGGCCCAGAACCACTCGGCGGCGACGCCGACGAAGGCCACCCCGTAGACCGCGGCGAGCGCGGCGTAGCAGGCGTACAGGTCCTCCGGGCCCACCAGGGCGACGAGCAGGAAATTCCAGAAGTAGAGGCTCAGCAGGAGGAGGGAGATCGCGCGTCGGATGCCGAGAAACATGGTGGAGTGTCGCAAAGCCTACGCCCGCCCGGGGGCCGGCGCAACGACGGCGGAGGCCGCGCGGGCAGCCCCGGCTGCAGCAGGCTCCAGACCGGGCCCCGGCGGGGGACGAGGGCTGTCTCTTCGGACATGTCGGCGGCCGGGCGCGCGGCCGCGCAGGTCGCGAGGTCGAGGTCGGTCGCCCGGGGGAGCCGGGAGATCCACGGGCCGCCGGCGGCGTCACGAGCGGGGCGCCGGCCGGCCCGTGGCGACGGCCGAGCCCTCGGGTGAATGAAAGGACATGTCCGTTCGGTCATGTCCTTTAAACAATATGACAGCGAGAGCGACGGAGACGGCGAAAGGCCGCGCCGGACGGGTCCGGCGCGGCCTTCACGGGGCAGCGGGGCTCACTGGCAGGCGAGGTGGACGTCGACGACCTCGCCGACGCGCTCGCGGCCGAGGGCGTCGCGGTAGGTGAACGCGGCGCGCTCGATCTCGCAGTTGGAGCGGCCGTCGCAGCGCGAGTCGGCGCGGTAGGTCAGGCCGATGGCGACGATGCCGAGGGAGGTGATGGGGGTCAGCTCCCACGAGGTGGAGCGGCGGTCGGCGTCGTGGTCGGCCCACAGGAGCAGGCGGGCGAAGGCGGGGTCGCTGGCGGAGATCTTGCCGTCGCGGTCCTGGTCGAGCTCGGCGAGGGCGCTGAAGCCGTTGTCGGCCAGGCTGCCGCCGCGCAGGACGGTGGCGCTGCCGAACAGCTCGCGGCCGGCCTCGATGGCGCCCGAGTCGTCGCGGTCGAAGGCGAGCCACGGGGTGACGGCGGTCGGCCAGTCGGTGGCGCCGCAGGCCGGGCCGAGGTCGAAGCTGGCGGCAGTGCTGTGGTAGCGCACCGGGTCGGCGCCGAAGTTGAAGACCAGCGGCGTGGTGGTGCCGCCGTCGTCGCAGTAGTCGACCCACTGGGGCTGGCCGTCGGCCTGCAGATCGCAGGTCAGGCAGCCCTGCTCGTCACCCGGATTACACGTCGGCTCGGCCAGGCACGGGCCCCAGAAGTGCTTGGCGTCCGGGTAGTTGAAGTCGGTGGCGCAGAACTGGGTGCCGCCCTCGCAGGCCCGCGCTTCGCCGACGATCTCCGGCGTGCACGGCGTCTCCTCGACGGGCCCGCTGGTGGTCTCGCTCTCGCCGGCGGTGCCCTCGGTCGGATCTCCGGGGCTCGCGGTGCCGGTGCCTTCGGTGCCTTCGGTGCCCTCGGTGCCTTCGGTCCCGTCAGTTCCGTCGGTGCCCTCGCTGGCTGCGATGTTGCCGGTCTCGTCGCCCGGCTCGGGCTTGCTGTCACAGGCGATCAGGGCGGGGGTGAGCAGGAGCGCGGAGAGGGACAGGACGGTGCGGGTCAGCATGCCGGCCCCTAAAGCGAGGCTCGTGCCACGGCGAGATCATTGAATAATTTGGACGATGCCGGCTCTCGGGCGCTCGCGGCGCGACAGGCCTGTCGTGCGCGCAGTTCATGATCCCGGCCGGCATGACTCTGGAGCCGCGGTGGGTCCGACAGACCCGGGACGGGCTGCTGCGCGCGCCTTCGCAGCAGCCCAGGCGGCCGCGGGGAGCTCAGCGCTTCAGCGGCAGGAGGGCGCGCAGACGAGGGTCGCGGAGGTAGAGGCCGCCCCAGGCGAGGGCGCCCAGGATCACGGGGAAGAGGATGTTGCCGAGCGTGTCGCCCATGCGCGCGTGGACGTCGACCGCGCCGCCGAGGTAACCGGTGACGAGGATCGCGCCGAGGACGCTGGTGGCCGGGATGGCGTAGAGGATCGTGACGATCAGCTCGACGATGCCGATCTTCAGCAGCGCGCCGTCGGGGTAGCCCATCGCCTTGAAGCCGGCGACTGCCTCGGGGTTGGAGCCGAGCTTGGCCGAGGCGCTGAAGAGCAGCATCGCGACCGGGAGGACCGAGAGGCCGATGCCGATGCGTCGCGGCCAGGGGTTGGAGGCTTGGGACTGGGTCATGACCCGAGCAGCTTGACGAGCGAGCGCCGGCCGCACAAGCAGGCACACGCGTGTGACCGCCGATTCAGGGGCCCTTGTCCGGCAACTCGCCACCCTCGGCGACGACGAAGCCCGGCGGCAGCTCTAACTGGTTGATCTCGCGGCGGACCGCGTCGCCGTCGGCCGCGCGGCGCAGGCGGACCTCGACGGCGGCGGTCGGGACGCGATCGATTCGGTCGAGGGGTCCTCCGGAGGAGGAGGCCTGCAGCTCGACGAGGTCGCTCAGGGGGATCGGGCCGGACGGCGAGGCGACGTGGAGATCGCGGACCTGCTGGTCGAGGGGACCTGTCCGATCGAGCATGTCGATGTCGGCCGCGAGCTCGGGCCAGGGGCGCAGCCCGAGGGCCGGTAGCGGGCCGCGGACGGTGAGCGGGCCGGCGGCGAGGCGCACTGCCGTGACTGCGGCGGCGAGCGGGACGCCGTGGGCCGCCAGCGCTTCGCGCCGCAGCTGGACCGCCTGCGCGCCCGGGCCAGGCGCGAGGACCCGCAGGCCGGTGACGCCGGGCAGGCCGGCGAGGCGCTCGCCGAGGCGACGCGCGAGGCCGGCGCGCAGGTCGGGGTCGGGACCCTGCACGGCCAGGCTCACGACGTGGTCGGCATGGGCCCGCGGGGCGAACACCGCGACCTGGGCGCCGGCTGTGCATTTGGACATGGTGATTCGGACATGTTCGATGGGGAAGGTGGTGGTGAGGCCGGCCAGCAGGCGGACGCGCGCGAGCGGCTGGCCGGGGCCGGGCGCGGTGACCGTGAGGGCCCAGGCCGGCAGGTCGGGGACTGCGGCGAGGCAGGCCGCGACGCTGCTGCCGAGGTCGTCGCGGGGCGGCAGCGCGGCGCCGAGGACCGCGAGCTCGCCGTCTGCGGGGACGAGGTCGGCGAAGAAGTCGACGGTGGGCGAGACGAGGTCGACTGCGTGCGGGCGGGCGCGGGCGGCGACATCGCTCGGGTCGGCGCCGGACTGGGTGAAGGCGGTGACGAGGGAGACGGGGCCGCGCGCGGCGTAAGCCCGGCAGGGGGACGGGCGCGGTCCGTCCTGCAGCACGGCGACGTCGCGCAGCTGCAGGTTGGCGGTGATCGGGCGGGTGACGAGGCGCTCGAACAGGGGCGCGGAGTCGGGGTCGGCGAGGGTGGTCGTGACTGCGTCGACGAGAGCGTCGATCGGGACGCCGGCGAGGCGGGAGCGATCGAGGAGGACGGCGAGGCGCCGCTCGCCGACGCCGCAGACTTCGACGCGGCCGACCCCGACGGTGCGCTCGAGGGCGCTGCGAACGGCGTCGGCGGACTCGGGGAGGGTGGCGATCGCCAGCGCGGGTACGACGCCGTCGAGGCGGTGGAGAAGCGGGGGTTCAGCGTCAGTCGGGAGGTTCGCGACGACGCCGCCCAGGGCGTCGCGCACTGCCGCGATCGCGCCGGCGTCGGTCAGGGTGGCGACGACGTCGACGTGGCCGTCGAGGCTGCGGGCGTGGAGCCGCCGGACCGCGGGGAGCCGGGCCAGGGCGTCCTCGAGCGGGGCGGCGACGTGGGCCTCGAGCTCGCCGGCGGCGAGGCCAGGGACGGCCACTTCGACGCGGACCTGCACCGGCGGGGCCGGCGGCGCGGGCTCGGCCTGGGGCGGCGGGGGCGGGGCGGTGCAGGCGGCGAGGGCGAGGATGACCGAGAGGACAGGGCCGAAGCGACAGGGCCTTCGCGCCATGTCCATACGGTCAGCCTTCGACGGCCTCGTCGGTGATCTGTAGGCCCCGGTCGATGATGGCGAAGCCCTCGCGCAGCTCGGCCTCGGTGATCGACAGCGGCGGGTTGCACATCAGGGTCCACCAGTGCGAGATGGTGAAGAGGCCCTCTTGCTTGAAGAAGGCCATCATGCGGTCGATGGCCGGGTGCGAGCCGTTGTAGGGGGCCATGCGGGTGCCCTGGCGGTCCTTCTGCAGCTCGATGGCGCCGAACAGGCCGATCGCGCGGAAGTCCCGGACGCTCGGGTGCCTGGCCTTGAGCGCGGCCATCTCGGCGAGCATGACGTGCTGCATGCGCGCGGCGTTGCCGACCATGTCCTCCTCGAGCATGACGTCGAGGACGGCCTCGGCGACGGCGAGGCAGAACGGGTGGGCGTTGTAGGTGAGGCCGCCCCAGAACACGTTGTCGCGGAAGTGGGCGGCGATCTTGTCGGTCACGCCCATGGCCCCGAGCGGGACGTACGAGGACGTGAGGCCCTTGGCCATGGTGAGGATGTCGGGCTGGGCGCCGAAGTGCTCGAAGGCGAACAGCTTGCCGGTGCGGCCGAAGCCGCACATGACCTCGTCGCACACGAGGAGGATGCCGTACTTGTCGAGCAGCGCGCGCAGGCCGGCCAGCCAGCCCTCGGGCGGCGGCTGGATGCCGTTGGTGCCGATGACTGTCTCGACGAACATCGCCGCGATCGTGTGCGGGCCCTCGTACTGGATGACCTCCTCGAGGTAGCGCAGGTGATTGGCGGTGCGCTCGGCGTCGGTGGTGCCGAAGGAGAAGTCGTAGGGGATCGGGTCCATCACGCGGATGAAGCCGGACGCGCCGGGCTCGTTGGCCCAGCGGCGCGGGTCGCCGGTCATCTGCATGGCGGCGTGGGTGGCCCCGTGGTAGCTGCGGTAACGGCTGAGGATCTTGTGCCGCCCGGTGTACAGGCGGGCGGCCTTGATCGCGTTCTCGTTGGCCTCGGCGCCGCCGAGGGTGAAGAAGAACGAGTTGATGTCGCCGGGCACGAGCTCGGCGAGGCGCTGGCCCAGGCGCGCGCGCACCGGGGTGGCCGCGCTCGGGGCGGCGAACAGCATGTGGCCGTCGATCGCGTCCTTCATGCGCGCCAGCACCTTCGGGTGGCTGTGGCCGATGTTGACGCTCATCAGCTGGCTGTTGAAGTCGAGGTAGCGCTTGCCCTCGGGGGTGTAAAGGTACACGCCCTCGGCCCGCTCGAACGCGAGCGGCTGCAGCGGGCCGCTCTTCGACCACGACCACATGGTGTGTTGCTTGCAGAGTTCGACGATGGTGCGGCTGTCCATGGCGGGATCCTCGAGACGCTCGGCAGGTCTTCGCTAAAAGAACAACATGTCCCTCAGGACATCCAGGTGGCGTCCTTGCTGAGCTGCCAGCGGGTGGTCAGCTTGCGCGCGCGGGTCCAGAAGCGCAGGCCGTCCCAGCCGGTCAGGTCGCCGGCGCCGAACAGCGACTGGTTCCAGCCGCCGAACGAGAACGGTTCGCGCGGGACGGGCACGCCGATGTTGACGCCGCACATGCCGGCCTCGAAGCGCTCGATGCAGTAGCGGGCGACTGCGCCGTTCTGGGTGAAGATCGAGGCGGCGTTGCCGTAGGTGCTGGCGTTCTCGATGGCGATCGCCTCGTCGACGGTGCGGGCGCGGACGATCGAGAGGACGGGGCCGAAGATCTCCTCGCAGCCGGCCGGCATGTCGGGCTTGACGTGGTCGAGGATCGTCGGGCCGACCCAGTGGCCGACGCCGCCGGGGCTCTTGGCGCCGCGGCCGTCGAGCAGGACCTTGGCCCCGCGCCGCTCGGCGTCGGCGATGTAATTGTCGATGCGCTCGACGGCGCCGCCGTGGATGACGGGGCCCATGTCCTCGCCGAGGCGCAGCTTCCTGGCGTGGGCGACGATGGCGTCGATGATCGGATCGACCTCGCCGACGGCGATCATCAGCGAGGCGGCCATGCAGCGCTGGCCGGCGCAGCCGTAGGCGGAGGCGACGACGGTGGTGCTGGTCAGCTCGAGGTCGGCGTCGGGGACGACGAGGAGGTGGTTCTTGGCCCCGCCGAGGCACAGGGCCCGCTTGCCGGCGGCGGCGCTGCGCGAGTACACGGCCCTGGCGACGCGGGTGCTGCCGACGAAGCCGACGGCCTTGATGTCAGGGTGATCGGCGATCGCCTCGACCGCAGGCTGGCCGCCGTTGACCGTGTTGAACACGCCCGCCGGCAGGCCGGCCTCGCGCAGCAGCTCGGCCAGCTTCATCGCGCCGTAGGGGACGACCTCGGACGGCTTGAGGATGAAGGTGTTCCCCGAGACCAGCGCCTGCGGGAGCATCCACAGCGGGACCATGATCGGGAAGTTGAAGGGGACGATGCCGGCGCACACGCCGAGCGGCTCGTAGGTGATGCTGCAGTTGATGCCGCGGCTGACGTCGAGCTGCTCGCCGGCGACCATGTTCTGCAGGCTGATGCCGTACTCGAGGCACTCGATGCCCTTGAGCACGTCGGCCCGCGCCTCGCCGATGACCTTGCCGTTCTCGTGCGAGACCAGCCAGGCGAGCTCCTCGAGGTCGCGCTCGAGCAGGGCCTTGAGGCGGAACAGCACCTGCACGCGCTCCTTGATCGGCGTGTCGCGCCAGCCGGGGAAGGCGGCCTTGGCGGCCTCGACGGCGCGGGCGACGTCGGCGGCGCCGGACATGGTGACCTGCCCGAACGACTTGCCGTGGCGCGGGTTGTCGACCGAGAGGCTGTCGCCGGCGGCGGAAGGGGTCCATTCGCCGCCGATCCAGTTGTTGCACTGGACGTAGGGCGTGAAGTCGTAGCTGCGGGCAGGGAAGCGCAGGTCGTTCGTCATGGCGCGGTTCAAGGTGAGGGATATCCCAGGCCGCGCCGCGGCGAAAGGGGGCCCGGCGGCGCAGGCTGGCTCCGGAACGCGGATCTGGCCGGCAATTCGCCGGTGCGGGGGTCGCGGGCCGGGAGGTCGCGGCGAAAATCGCAGGCGGGTTCGGCGGCGGAGGTCGGCGCGGCCGGCGGGCGCGTCGCCGCGGGCGTCGGCGAGGGCGTCCTGTGCGACGCGGATCCGCGGGCCCGCGCGGCCCGACGTGCGCGCGGAGTGATGTGGTCTTCGGGACAGGTCGATGCTCACGCCGATCGGGCGCGGGCCGGTCCTCGCGTGCGAGCGTAGGCGCGTGCGACCCCGGGGCGAACGCAGCCGGGCGACGGGGTTTGCATGAGGCGAGTGTCGCGATGGCCTGTCGCGGTCGCGCGTGATCGAGCCCCACGCGTGGCGGCGCTGGGCTATGGTCCGATCATGCTCGCGCGACTGTTGGTCCTCTCGCTCACCTCGTGCGTCCTCGCGGCCTGCGGCGACGACGGCCGCCCCGGAGGCGAGGCGTCGGCGACGACGACTGCGTCGACGACCGGCGCCACTGCGAGCACGACCGCCGAGGCGCCGACCTCGAGCTCGACGTCCGGGGACGCGACCGGCACCGGCACGGCGACGACGAGCACGAGCGAGACGCCGACCGGGACCACTGCGGTGACGTCGACGACGACGAGCGTCACGAGCACGACGGATCTGTCGACCAGCACGACCGAGCCGAACTTCTGCGACCCGCAGGCGGTGGCCGACACGACGGCCTTCACCTACGTCAAGAAGATCGACACGGGGATCCCCGACAAGGTGCTGCAGGCGTCGTTCTACAACGGCGACGCCGACGAGGTGATGATCATGTCGTTCAGCGGCAAGGCGCGCCGCTTCACCACCGACGGCACGCCGAAGGGGGAGGTGTTCGACGTGCCGGCCGAGGCGCTGCCGCAGCTCGACGGGGCGACGTACGACGCGAAGCTGCAGCGCGGGCTGCTCATCAATCAGAGCTGCGTGCTCGTCGAGGTCGACCCTGTGACTCTGGCGGTGCTGGAGCCGCCGCAGCAGCTCGGCTTCGGCATGAGCATCTGCGCCGGCCTGGCGCTCGGCCTGGACGACAACCTCTACATCGCCAGCTACGGGTCCGACGAGCTGGTGGTGCTGTCGCGCGACGGGCTCAGCGAGATCCACCGCGTCGACATGCCGGTCCAGGTCGGCCTGACCGGCTTCGACGGGATCGCGCTGATCGCCGGCAGCGAGAATTTTTTGGTGATGAGCACGGCGCCCGACGCCCGCGCGGCGATCATCGACCCGCTCGGCGCAGTGGTCGCCCCGGCCACCAAGCTCGGCCTCGCGGAGGCGCCCCTGCTCGGCGGGGCGCCGATGCTGCCCGACGCGGTGCTGACGCTGTGCGGCAACGGCCACGCGTGGCTGTGCGAGGCCTACGACGCGACCTGCTTCGACTACGCGCCCGACGACGGCGACAAGGACGCGTGCGGGTGCCTGATCCCGCAGTGAGAGGCAGGATGGAGAATGTCTCGATGGACATGTCCCTCGAGACATTCGTGAGACGGGCGCCCAGGGCTCGGGCTAGGACTCGCAGTTCTGCTCCTCGGGGATGCAGACCAGCAGCTCGTCGCCCAGGCCGTCGGTGAGGCAGTCGAAGCGCTCGCGGCCGGTGGCCAGGTCGAGGCAGTCGGCGAAGTAGGTTGTTTCCTTGAGGGTGTTGCGGGTGTCGGGGCCCCAGTAGCTGCACAGGTCGGCGCCGCCGGAGCGGGTGACGATCGCGTTGCCGTCGGCCTGGATGTACACGCTGGTGTCGTAGGCGTACTGGCCGAGGCTCTCCTGGATGAACCAGGAGACCTTGCCGGGCTTGCGGTCGCGCAGGGCCTCGAGGGCGCACGCCAGGGCGCCTTCGTCGTTGACGGGGTGGTCGGGCTCGCAAGCGGGCTCCTCGCAGGAGAGGCCGACGCCGGGGCACAGCTCCTCGCCGCAGGTGGCCTCGTCCGCCAGGCAGGCGCAGTCGGGCGCGAGCGGCTCGCCCGTGGTCTCCGTGTCCGGCGGCATGGTCACGCTGTTGGCGGTGGTGTCCGGCGTCTCCGTCGGGTCGGTGGCGATGCCCGTGGCGGCGGTGCCGTCGTCACCGCTCGCCTCGGTGGCTGCCGTGGCAGTGGCATCCTTGCCGGTGCCGCAGGCGAACAACAGAAGGCTCATGGCGCAGTTCAAGCGACGTAAGTGCATGCTGCGGAAGGTGACACGGCGGACCTGGGCGGACAAGTCGCGCAGGAGAGGGAGAGGAATGTTCTGGAAGTCGAGATGGGCGGCTCGGAGATGGCGTCGGCGGGACAATCTGTTCGATGAGACAGGCGGTAGCGATGGGAACGACGAGCGCCGAGGTCGACGTGGTTTTTCGCAATCGAGAGCGACTGTCAGTTCTCCCCGCGAGGCGGCAAGGAGGTCGCGAGGACGTGGAGAGGTCGGCGCGGATCGGTCCGCTGAGGCTCGCCCTCGCACCGGGCGGGCGGCCGCCCACGTGTCGCGCAGGACATGTCGAGAGGGACAGTGTGGGGGCGGGTACACGTTCGACCGGTGGCGCCCGCGCAGACGCGGACGGGCGCGAGGAGGCGCGAGCGCGAGGTGGCCCGGCAGGGCGAGCACGCGGAGGACGACCCCGCGCGGTCGGCCCGGGCCAGGCTGTCGGCATGTCGATGGGGAGGTCCGTTGTCCTGGTGGCGATGCTCGCGGTCATGGCGGCTCCGGCTCAGGCCGCGCCCGCTCCGGCGCTCCCGGCCGCGGCGTTGCCGAGCCCGCCGGCGTCCGATGCGGAGCTGCTCGGAGTGCTGGCGACGATCCACGCGGTCAACCGCGAAGCCGCTGCGCCGGGGCGCACGCGCGGGACGGATCGCCGGGTGCGGGCGCTGGCCGAGACGATCACGCGCCACGCGATCGCAGGGCAGCGGCGCCAGGCCGCCCTGAGTCATGAGATGGAGCAGCGCGCGGTGGACGGCGACACGGGCGACGGGCTGCGCTTCGCGGCCAGGCGGGCATCGCCGGGGCTGGCGTCGCTGGGCCGCGGGCCAGGGTTCGACGACGCCTGGCTGAAAGGACAGATCGAGACTCTGATGCTGGTGATCGACGCGATCAACAACAAGTCGCGGCCGTACGCGCAGGCGCCGGCGCTGCAGCAGGAGCTGGTGGCGGTGGTGGAGCAGGCCGCCGCCGATCTGGCAGCCGCCCAGGCGCTGCGGGCGGCGCTGGCGAAGCCGGTGAGTTGAGGTCGGCGGAGAGTTGGCTGGCGAGGCTGGCTGATCACGGAGGCGGCGAAGTCCGCGGCTCCAGGGTGGAGGCGAAGTCCCTCGGCCGAGGTGGCGAAGCCCGCGATGCAGGGCCGGCGAGGCGGGAGGACGTCGCTACGAGGTCGGCGAACGGCTGACCTCGCCGTGACTCGCCCGCGACGATCGGGGCCATGGGTGAGAGGGGCAGATCTCGACACAGAAGGCCGTTCTGCGGCTTCCCGGCGGCTTCTGGTCGCCTGTCGTTGCCGATGCATGCGAGGCGCCTGACGAGATCGAAAGCATGGGCGGGCGTCGAGGCCAAGAAGCCCCACGTCGGCGATGAGGCCTGCGCCGAGGGACGTGGGCGCGAGACGGCCGGTCGTGCGATGCTCGCCGCGGATGCGACCGCTTGCTGCGTCGCTCTCTCTCACCCCCAGGAGAATGTCATGACCCTGTCGATCAAGCTCTCGCTGGCCGCGCTGTTCGTCGCGGCGTTCGTCGCTCCCGCCTGCTCCGGCGGCGACGAGGACTCCCTGTGCGCCAAGGCGGCCGGTCCGCTGGCGGGCATCGTCATCCTCGAGGCGAAGGAGACCGGCGATTCGCCCGAGATCATGAAGACGCTGAAGTCGGAAGTGAAGGCCGAGTGTCAGGCGCAGAAGCTCGAGGAGAAGCACAAGGACGTGCTCGAGTGCTACGACAAGAACCGCTCGGCGATGGGCTATCGGCTGTTCAAGACGTGCGCCGAGGAGCCCGGCAAGACGCTGATCGCGGCGGTGGTCGCCAAGCACGGCGGCAAGAAGCCGGAGTGACGCCGGCGCGATCCGAGGAGAGGGCAGTCGCCGATCGGCGGCTGCCCTCTCGCGCCCTGGCGAGTCGGCGAGCTACCCGAGTCGTCGTCCGAGGAAGCTCCGCGTCCGGCGCTTCATCGAGCTCACTGCAGCGGGCGCTCGAGGGTCGTGGCGAGCGCCCGGATGAGCGCGCCGCCGTCACCCCGCCAGGCGCTGCCGTGCATGCAGGCGAGCGTGGTCGGCTGAGTGCGAGCCAGCCGCTCGAGCAGCTCGGCCTGGCGGCGGCCGTGGGCGAAGTAGTCCATCTCGGCGCGGAACGCCTCGCTCGGACCGAGGATGTCGGACTCGGTGAGGGGCACGTCGCTGCCGCCGCTCTGCGTGAACAGGTCGCCGCACAGCAGGGTCCGGGTCTCGCGCTCGAACAGGTAGCCGCACTCCCAGCCGTGCGGCACGTGCGGCGCGTCGAGCCAGGTCACGCTGCGCCGGCCGAGCGTCAGCGATTCGCCGTCGGCCAGGGCGCGCGGCGGACGATCGGCGAGGTCGGTCATCGAGACCATCGCCGCGACCTTGCTGCACAGCGGCGAGGCGATCGGCGCCACGGCCAGGAGTTGGTTGAGCGCGCCGCACTCGTCGGCCTCGACGTGCGAGAAGCCGATCCAGCGCAGCCGCTCGAGCCCGATGACGCGGGCGATCGCCGCGCTCACGCTCTCGAACAGGCCGCGCGGCCCGGTGTGAAACAGCAGCGGCTCGTCGTCGACGATCAAGTACTGATTGAAGTTGAACCCGGGCACCTTGGTGTTCAGCCGGTAGATCCCGTCGGCTACTTCGTCGACTCGCGTCTCCATCGCGCACCTCCGAGTTTAGTTTAGCGCGTACGGGGCTGCAGTGCGCGGGCGGCTTCACTGCGCGTGGGCGGCCAGCGCGTCGTACACCGCGTCTTCGACGAGCCGCGCGTCTTCGGCGCCGACCGCAGGGACGGTGGGCCACGGGCCTCGCGGGGTGCGTGGCACCACGAGCTGTTGCACGGTGTGGGTCCGCAGCGAGAGGGCCGCTTGCATGCGGCTGCCGACGTTGATGCGCTGCACCCGGAGCGTCCCGTCGGTGACGCTGCCGAGCACGGCCCCCTGCGGGTCGCGCACGCTGAGCTGCCCCGGGCCCCACACGAGCTCGATGAACGGGCGCTTCGTCAGACCTGGCCCCGGCTGATCGGTCTGCACGATCAGCACGATGAGCGTCACGAGAGCGACCAGGGGGACCGCCGTCAGCGACGCGAACATCAGTGACTCGGCGCGAAAGCTCAGCAGCAAGCCGAGGCCCAGGGTGAGCACGGCGCCGACGCCGACGGTGATGGCAGCCCACCAGGCGAAGAAGGCGAGGCGGTTCGTTCGGTACAGCAGCGTGCGATGCAAAGCGACTGCATTTTACCACGCGGCTCCGTGCGGAGGTGACACGCGGCCGCGCTCGGCAGATTTCATGTTCGTCACGCGGCGCGTGGCGTGCGTCGGCGTGTCAAGCGATTTGCGAGACGCGGCGACGGTCGTCGAGGGTGAAGCGGCCTCGCGCGAGCGGCCCGCGGGTCGCTCACGGGCCTGCGGCCCGCATCCCGAGATCCCCCTCAGGAGGCCCGCCACTGCCCGGCAGGGGCGGTTTCGCGGGTGATCCGTTGCGCGGCCGGCGACACTATCAGGCGCCGCCGCGGGGGCGGATGAGTCGGAGCTGTCTGAGCGTCAGGCGGGCCTCCGTGCGACAGGGGGGATGGTTCATGGGGGGAGTTCAATTGGCGCTGCCGGGGCCCGAGCTCAAGCTCGGGTCGTTCTCGATCACGGGGGTGCAGATGATCGTCGCGGCGGCGGCGGCCCGCGGGCTCGACACCCAGGAGCTGCTGGACCGCATCGGCCTGCCCGAGGCCGCGCTGGCAGAGTCGGACGGCTGGGTGTCGGAGGTGGTCGAGTGGCGGCTGTGGGACGAGGCCGCCCGGATGCTGCGCGACCCGCTGTTCGGCCTGCACGTCGGCGAGGCGGTGGTCGACAGCCAGTGTCCGGAGATCCTCTATCACGCGGCGCGCGTGTGCCCGACCGTGGGTCAATCCCTGCACCGGCTGGTCCGCTTCTTCTCGGTGTTTCACCGGCGCACGCGCGTGTGCCTCGAGACCGACGGTTCGCTGGCGCGCTTCGTCAAGGACGGCGGGACGCGGGTGGTGCCGTGCCCGCACGGCACTCTGGCGGTGCTGGGCAACGTGCTGCTGCGCCTGCGCGGGCTGCTGGGCGGGCCGTTCCCGCTCCGCGAGGTGTGGTTCACGCATTCGCGCCCCGCCGACCTCGACGAGTACGAGCGCATCTTCGCGGCGCCGGTGCGCTTCGACCGGCCCTGCAACGCCCTGATCTGCGACCGCGCGCAGCTCGACTGGCCGCTGCCGACGCGCTCGCCGAAGCTGCTCGAGCTGCTCGACCGTCACCTCGCCGACATCGCCGGGCTGCCGGCCGACGACTTCCTCGACCTCGTGCGGCGCGATCTGTCGGAGCACCTGCACGAGGCCGCGCTCAACGTGGCGCAGACGGCCAAGCGCCTCGGCATGTCGCAACGGACGCTGCAGCGCCGCCTGCAGGACGCCGGCCGCAGCTTCCAGGACCTGTTCGACGACGTGCGCCGCGAGCTCGCGCTGCGTCACCTCGCCGCCGGCGACCTGACGATCTGCGAGATCGCAAGCCGCGTCGGCTTCACCGATCTGCGCGCGTTCTATCGCGCCTTCAAGCGGTGGACCGGGACCGCGCCCGGGCAGTACCGGGCGCACGCGCACGCGATGGCGTGATCGGCCCAATCATCGGCACGACCGGCCATGGTGGCGCCGGCGGTCCGCGCCGAATATCCGCGGTGCAGACGCAGCGGCGACCGATGAGGCGCCGCGAGTCGGCTCGGTCGCGTGATGCAGTGGCCCGTGGGACGGGTCCGCGTCGCGTCGTCCGCTCGCTCACCCATCGCGGCGCGGGCTCGTCCCGAGGACCGCCGCGGATTCGGAGGACCTCGTGCCGCTCTCCCGGTATCTCGACAAGTTCATCATCCTCGGCAACAGCGCGCTGAACAAGCAGCTCGGCGCCGACACCAACGGCAACATCTACACCCACGAGAACAAGCTGTGGTGGGAGACCTGGGCGATCGAGGTCGCCGGCGACGACGGCCGCGTCTTCCTGCGCAGCGACCACGGCAAGCTGCTGACCTCGACTGCGCAGGGTGCTCTGGCGAGCTCCACCCATCGCGGCGAGGCGGAGCAGTGGCGCGTCGAGCCGGCGCCGGGCGGCGGCGTGTTCGTGCGGTCGGTGCAGCACGGCAAGCTGCTCAGCGTGCTGCCCAACGGCACGCCGACTACGACCTCGAACACGAGCGCCGCGGAGATCTGGCGCGTCGAGGAGATGGCGCCGGCGCTGAAGTTCGACGGGACCGACGCCCACGTGGCGCTGCCGCCGATGAACCCGGACTTCAGCCAGGGCTTCACCGTCGAGGCGTGGGTGCGGCACGAGGCGTTCGGCAACTATTCGCGGATCCTCGACCTCGGCAACGGACCGGCCAGCGACAACATCGTGTTCGCCAACACCGGCACGAGCCCGGACCTGAACTTGAGCATCTTCCGCGGCGATCAGGTCAAGGTCGTCACGGCGCCCGGGGCCCTCCCGCTCAACGCGTGGACCCACGTGGCCGCGACGGTCGACGCCGGCGGCTACGGGCGCATCTACAAGAACGGCGCGCTGGTGGCCCAGGGGCAGCTGTGGCTGCCGAACAACATCCAGCGCTCGCGCAACTACGTCGGCAAGAGCAACTGGCCCGACGCGCTGCTCCGCGGCCTCGCCTCCGAGGTGCGGCTGTGGACCTACGCCCGCAGCGCCGAGCAGATCCAGGCGGCCATGAATCGACGCCTCCACGGCGACGAGGCCGGTCTGTTCGGCTACTGGCCGCTCGACGCCGCGGCCGGCCTGGTCGCGCGCGACCACAGCGGCAACGGCCGCCACGGCGCGGTCGTCGGCGAGGCGAGCTGGGTCGCGCCGCGGCTGACCGGCCGCACCTACGCGGCGCCCGGCGAGGAGATCAAGGTCAGCGCCTTCAGCGGCAACTCGCGCGTGCGCCTGCCCGCGATGACCCTCGACTTCAGCGGCGGCTGCACGGTCGAGGCGTGGGTCCGTCCGCAGGCCGCGGCCGCGTGGTCCCGCGTGTTCGAGATGCACACCACCTACGGCGGCGATCACGTGATGCTGCTCGCCAACGGCGACGGCACCGGCTTCGGCCTGTTCGCCGTCGCCGCCGACAACGCGGACAAGGGCCTCTACGCGCCCGCCGGGACGATGCCGGCCGGCCGCTGGACGCACATCTGCGGCGTCCTCGATCCGGTCGGCCAGGTCCGGCTCTACGCCAATGGCAAGCTCGTCGCCTCCGGCCCGGCCCAGCTGCCGAAGGCCGCCGCGCGCCCCAATTGCATGATCGGCAACAGCCCCGAGGGCAGCCCCTTCGCCGGCCTGATCGCCGAGGTGCGGGTGTGGACCTGCGTGCGCAGCGAGGCGGAGATCCAGGCCGCCATGGCCCGCGGCCTCACCGGCCACGAGCGCGGCCTGGCCGGCTACTGGAAGCTCGACGAGGACTCCGGCGCGAGCGCCCGCGATCAGTCGCAGTACGGCCGCGCCGGCACGCGCGAGGAGGGCTGCGTGCAGGTCACCTCGCTGCTGCCGATCGAGGCCCGGCGCGCGCAGGTGACGACGGTGACCCACGAGGGCAAGGTGCTGGTGTTCGCGACCCGCGCCGACGGCCGCGTGCAGTACACGGTCAAGCAGTCCGGGTTCGAGGACACGGTCGCCATGACCGGCGACGCCCGCCCGGGCTGGGAGCCGTGGCGAGACCTCGAGCTGCCGGCGCAGGCCGACGACACCTCGGTGCTCGCCCGCGAGGCCAAGACGCTGACCTACGACGTCGACACCTCGAAGTACGTCCTGTGCTCGCGCTACCACACCGCAGCCGACACCGCGATCGCGCCGGTGCAGGTGGTCTCGGGCTTCGGCTTCCTCTACGTGTTCCGCCAGTCGACCGCGGGCACGCTGCTGGTCGACCGCTTCGTGCTCGACGGCATGACCAACCAGCTGGTGCCCAAGGTCGAGGTCCGCTTCAAGCGCTCGCGCAAGCGCCACGAGCCGCTGCTGCCGACCAGCGGCGCCGCCGACCAGACCTTCGACTCGCTCGACTTCTCCGACACCGCCGGCGCCCCGTTCTACGAGCCCTCGACCGAGCTGAAGCTGGTCGCCGGCGTGCATGACGGCCTGTTCGCGGTCGTCCTGCTGCCGACCCGCGACGTCGATCGTCAGCGCTGGCACTTCTTCGTCCACGGCGCCGGCAGCAAGGTCGAGGTCGTCTCGCTCCTCTCGTCCGAGACCGGCCTGTTCGACCCCCAGCAGCGCACCTCCAGCGCCGACGGCTCGCTGCTCCCCGGCGTCGAGCGCACCGTGATCGACCTCGGCGCCGCGCTGCAGGGCCCGGTCCGCAGCCTGTGCGCGGTCCGCTACGACCTGCAGGAGGAGCAGGCCACCGCCTCGGGCGCCCGCATGCTCCTGCGCACGGCAGTGCGCGTGATGCTGGTGACCGCGGGTTCGCAGGGCACGCCGGTCCTGTCGTTCGCCGCGGCCACCGACGGCACCCTGTCGCGCCTCGCCGACGCGCCGACCAGCCAGCGCGTGCTGCACAGCGAGCGCCGCGAGCTGCTGCTGCCGCTCGACACGCTCGAGAACGTGGTCGCCGCCCAGGTCAACCAACCGGTCACCGGCGCCATCGCGGCCCTGCGGCGCGGCAGCGGCGACAAGGTCGCGGTCCAGAGCAGCGGCGCGGACAAGCTGAAGATCGGCGACAGCGTCGAGCTCCGCGGCACCCGCAACTACAACGGCCGCTTCCTGGTCAAGGCCACCGGCAGCGACACCTTCGAGATCGAGGTCGACTTCGCCGGCCTCGAGGACGGCATCGGCCGCTGGGAGAAGGTCGTCACCCGCGAGACCGGCCTGACCTTCGACGGCGCGGTCACCTCGTACCGGCGCACGCCCGAGAACAAGCTGATCGTGACCGCGCCGAACCACGGCCTCGTGATCGGCGACGCCGTGCAGATCACCGGCACCGCCGAGTACAACAGCATCTATCCGGTGACGCCGATCGACGCCGGCCAGTTCGCGCTCGAGGCCCCGTGGGCGCTCGGCAGCGCGATCGGGGTCAAGCGCCTGGCGTCGCTGAAGCGGCGCGGCGTCAACTTCGACGGCGTCGACGACTACGTCGCGGTGCGCGACGCGAAGGTCCCGACCGGCGCGGCGAGCTATACGGTCGAGGCGTGGATCCGCCCGCGCTCGATGACAGCGGGGGGCATCCTCGCGTGGGGCGAGCACGGCGCGGCCAACCGGGTCAACAGCCTGAGCCTGACGCCGACCGGCCTGCGCCACGAGTGGGGCGGCCAGGACATGGCCTGCGGCACGGCCCCGTTGCTGGACGGCTGGCACCACGTCGCGGCCAGCTACGACGCCGCCACCAACACGCGCCGGCTCTACCTCGACGGCGCCCCGATCGCCACCGACGCGCCGGCGGCGATCCACGACGTGCCGACGCCGGTGACCAACTTCACGATCGGGCGCGTCCGCGGCGAGCACTTCGCCGGCAGCATCGCCGACGTGCGCGTGTGGAGCGTCGCCCGCAGCGACGCCCAGATCGCCAGCGGCATGTTCGAGCCGGTCAACGGCCAGGAGGAGGGCCTGTGCGGCTGCTGGAAGCTCGGCGCGCTCGAGGAGGTCGACCCCACGCCGTGGGCGCTCGCCTTCGCCGGCGACGGCGACTGCGCCCTCGTCCCCGACAGCGCGGCGCTGCGCGTGCAGAAGTACACCGTCGAGGTGTGGATCAAGCCCGAGCGACCGACGCAGGAGTGGGTCGGCCTCGTCGGCAAGCCGGGCCGCAACTTCAACATCTGGCTGCACCGCGACGGCTACGTCCACCACCGCTACCACACCAACACCGGCGCCACCGAGGGCCCGCCCGACACGCCGCGTGGCACGATCCGCTGGGGCGAGTGGAACCACATCGCCATCACCAACGACGGCCAGACCGCGCGCACCTTCCACGACGGCATCGAGCGCGCGAGCGGCTCGCTCGCCGGCAAGACGCTGATCGTCGATCAGACCCCGCTCATCATCGGCCGCAGCCTCGACGACAGGAACGTCGAGTACTTCACCGGCCTGCTGACGGAGCTGCGCCTGTGGAGCCGCGCCCGCACGGCGCAGGAGATCGCGGCCGACCGCGGCCGCAGCCTGGTCGGCGACGAGGCCGAGCTGGTCGGATACTGGCGCGGCAGCGAGGGCGCGGGCGCGGGCCTGGTCGACCTCACCAGCAAGCGCCTCGACGCAGTCGTGACCGGCGGCGCACGAGCGGTGGCCTCGGACGCGCCGGTGCGCGCGAGCACGCCGCAGCGGGTGCAGCGGGCCTACGACTTCTCGCCGAACGGTAGCCACGGCCTGGTGGTCGGGGCGCCGTACGTGTCGAACGTGCAGATCCAGCGAGCCGAGAACGCCCAGTACCGCAACGACGACCTCGTCGCGGTGGTCCGCGGCGGGGCCTACGAGGAGAGCGTCGAGCTGCGCCCGATCGGCGGCACGCTCACCGGCCTCAAGTTCGCCCCGTGGTTCAAGAAGAGCCGCGAGTCGGCGGTCCCCGACGCGACCCTGTCCCCGATCGCGGCCCAGCTGGTCGACATCGGCGGCGGCTGGGTCCGGGCCTCGTGCCAGTTCGCGGTGCCGCCGACGACCAGCCTGATGCGGGCCTTCAAGCTCGTCGACGTCGCCGGCACGTGCACCGCGATGGAGCTGCGCCGCCACCGGCTCGTCGAGCTGCCGGCAGCGATCACCGAGTGGGAGTACGCGGCCCAGCCGACGCTCGCGCCGGCCTCCGCCGCGCCGACCGACCTCGGCGTCAAGCTGGCCGCCCTGGCGGCGAGCGAGCGCAACGAGGGGACGCTGCTCGTCGAGAAGCGCGTGCTCGAGGACAAGCTCGCGTTCGCGGTCGACCCCAACCGCCCGGCCCGCATCGCCGCGGTCCAGGCCGAGGTCACCGCGCTGGAGGCCGAGCACGCGCGCCTGTCCGCAGTGCGCGCGCAGCACCAGCAGATGCCGATGTTCTCTTACTGCCGCATCACCCCGCGGCACAGCGGCATGGCCCTGGCGATCGACGGCGCCAGCAACTCGACCGGCGCCGACCTGATCCAGATCAGCTACCGCGGCACCGACAACGAGCTGTTCTACGCCGACCCCAACCAGGCCGCGGGGCAAGTCACCGTCCCGTCGCTGAACGACTGGTTCCTGCTCCGCCCCGGCCACAACAACGGCATGGTGGTCGACGTCGAGGGCCCGAGCCACGACAACGGCGCCCGACTGCACCAGTGGATCTACACCGGCGGCGACAACCAGCGGTTCCGCTTCGAGGCGGTGGCCGGGGTCGCCAACACCTACGTGATCCGGGCCAAGCACAGCGGCAAGGTGCTGGACGTGTACGACGGCAGCAGCGATCAGGGCGAGGCCGTCATCCAGTACGACTCGCACAACGAGGCCAACCAGCAGTTCACCCTGCAGGTCGTCCGCGACTCGCCGATCACGATCGCCAGCCGGGTCGCGCTCGAGGATTGCAACCGCCGGCTCGTCGCCAAGCGGGCCGAGCTCGAGCAGCTGCGCGCCGCCCAGCAGGCCTCGCAGGCCCTGCGCGACGCCTGGCAGGCCCGGCTGACCGCGATCGACGGCACCGAGCTGCCGGCGGTGCGCGCCGCGATCGACGGCGTGAACGGCCCGGTGCTCGCCGCCATGATCGCCGACCAGGCCAACGCGCCGCAGCTCGCCCTCCTGCGCAAGGAGCAGAAGCGGGGATTGACCACTCTCGGAGCCTTGCTGGCCTTCGTGCGCCCGCCGGGGCGCGTCACCGCCACGCAGACCTGCGACGGCGACGTCCAGCTCAGCTGGCTCGACGTGCGCGGGCGGATGCGCGAGCTCCGGTATCAGGCCACGCGCGACGGCAAGGGCGCGAGCTTCGACGCCTGGCGTCCGACCCTCGGACGCGCCGGCCTCAACTTCCGCAACCCCGGCGACATCGTCCGCCTCGACCGCCCGGTCTCGCTCGGCGACGACTGGACCGTCGAGGCGTGGTTCCAGACCCCGCTGCCGAAGACCGGCTACTGCAACACCCTGTTCGGCGTGATCGGCGAGTGCGAGATCTTGGTCAAGGACAACATGCTCGGCATGTGGCTCCGCGGCATCGTCGACTGCGGCTTCGACGTATCCCGCCTCGCCACCGGCTGGCATCACCTCGCGGTGGTCGCCAGCGGCAGCGGCTCTGCGTCGACGACCGCCTTCTACATCGACGGCCAGCGCGTCGGCGACCTGCGGTCCATCGCGCAGATGCGGGCCGGCAACCAGGCCCGGCTCGACGAGATCAAGAACACCGTCTACAAGGCCCCCCTCACCGTCGTCACGATCGGCAACCACGGCGGCGGCGGCAAGCAGTTCGGGCGGGTCGCCGAGGTGCGGCTGTGGTCGCTCGCGCTCAAGGACGACGAGATCGCGGCCAACAGCCGCACCCTGCTCACCGGTCGCGAGCCGGGCCTCGTCGCCTACTACCCGATGACCGAGGCCCAGGGCGGGCAGCTGCGCGACGTGTCCGGCCGCGGCAACCACGGCGCGGTAAGCGGCGCGCCATGGGTCGCCCTCGACGCGCCGATCGGTCGCCAGGCGGGCGAGCTGCGCGGCGAGGCGATGGTGGTCGCCGAGTACGACACGATCGGCCAGCGCCCCGGCGGTACGGCGATGATGGCATTGATGCGCCGCGCCTTCGCGGTCGAGACGGCCCGCGGTGTGCGCCTGTTCGCCGAGCAGCGGGTCGAGGAGCTCGACCTGCGGTGGGTCGGCAACGCCCAGTTCCAGCCGACCCTGCTCGGCTACATCGAGGGCCCGCCGCCGGTCCCGAGCGAGAACCTGACGATGTCGGCGAGCTACAACGGCGCCGCCACCGTCGAGCTGTCGACCTCCGACGACGTCGCGTTCCAGTGGAACCGCGCGAAGGACGAGAAGTTCGGCAGCAGCACCGACCTGTTCGTCGGCTACGAGGCCACCAAGGAGCACCTCATCGGTTTGACCCTGGGGTTCGGGCTCAGCACCGACCTCGCCAAGGTGCGAATCGGGATCAAGGGCTCCACCGGCGGCGCGACCGGCAGCACCCGTGCCAGCACGATCGGCGCCAGCTCGAGCCTCAAGATGACCGACCGGCTCGAGCTGCGCGGCACCCTCGAGGAGCAGCCGCGGTTCCCCCAGCTCGGCAACCGCTTCATCCCCAAGAACGTCGGCTACGCGCTGGTCGTGTCCGGGCTGGCCGACGTGTTCGTCACCAGCCTGCGCGGCAGCGGGCGCATGGTCGGCTACGAGGTGGTGCCGAACGCCGACATCCCGCCGGACGTCAACACCGTCTCGTTCCTCATCAACCCGGCGTACACCATGGCCGGCAGCCTCGACGGCATGACCGGCTCGGCGCCGACCAGCGACCGCTTCTTCGCCCACGTGCCCGAGCTGCGGGCGCAGTACGGCTCGCGCTACCCGGCCAGCTACTACCGGCTGCAGGAGGCCTACGACCTCAAGCGGCAGATCGCCGAGCAGGACAAGCGGCGCGAGGCGTACTTCTTCAACTTCGACGCCTCGCTCAAGTCGCTCGGCCCGGTCGGCGACGACAACCTGGCCGACGAGATCGACAAGGGCGACGCGCCCGTGGCGGTGACGGTGCGCCGCCAGGAGGACACGCCGCCATCCGGCGGGGCAGCGTCGGAGTCGTCCGCGGCCGACGGCGTGATCGATGCGGGCAGCGCGGCGCAGGACGACTACGAGGACCGCGCCGCCGAGCGCCGGGCGCAGATCGAGAAAGCGTTCGCCGACCGCGAGCAGCTGTACAACGCCACCCGCGGGCTCGACGCGTGGCAGAGCCGCATGGAGGATCTGCGGATCCGCGCCGGCAAGCGCAACATCGTCAACACGTACGTGTGGGACGCCAACGGCGGCCTCCACACCGAGCAGCAGCAGTTCGCCAGCAGCGTGCTGCACAGCGTCGGCAGCAACGCGTCGGTCAACTTCGCCCTCGGCCTCGAGGCCAAGGTGTTCGTCGGCGGCGTCGGGGTCGAGCTCACCAGCATGTTCAACATGCAGATGAGCCAGACGCTGACCAAGACGGTCTCGACCAGCCGCGGCTTCGGCCTCGGCGTGTCGCTCTCCGGGGTGGAGAGCCGCGGGGTCACCGACCACAAGGACCGGCCGCTGGTGCCCGGCGAGAAGGTGGGGCGCTACCGCTTCATGAGCTTCTACCTCGAGGGAGCGACGCAGCACTTCGACGACTTCTTCGCCTACGTCGTCGACCCCGAGTGGCTGAGCGGCAACTCGGAGAACGCCCGCGCGCTGCGAGACACCCGCGGCCGCACTAACAAGGCGTGGCGCGTGCTGCACCGCGTCACGTACGTCGAGCGCCCGGCGCTCGCCAACTTCGGCGCCGACCTGCGCCCGCTGCCCGCGGCCCCCGCGGCCCCGACGGTCGACAAGCGCGTCGAGAGCCTCGAGCAGAAGGTCGACCTGATGCTCAAGCTGCTGCAGGCGCCGAAGAACCCGTAGCCGCGACGGCGGCGCGGCCCGGCGCTGCGAGCACAGCCGGGCCGCGCTGCCCGTGCTCGCCCTGCCCCCATTGAGGCCATGGAGGCAGGGCGGGCGAATCGACATTGCATACACATCGAGCCGAGCACGGCTCGACACTCTTTTTTTCAGCAACGAGGCGACATCGTGGTGGTCACGCACAAGAGCGAGCGCGTCGAGACTCTCTACATTCGCATCGGCCGCGGCTTGGTCGTGGAGAGCCGGCTGGAGGGGCGCGAGCTCCCGGCCGGCGCCCTCGACCCCGCGGCGCTGGCCGCGGTCGCCGAGGTCGGCCCTGACGAGCAAGGCGCGCGCCTGTTCGCGGCCTTCGACGCGGCCGCGCGCGAGGCCTGGCGGCTCGCCGCAGCCCTCGCGCCGCGCCGGCGGATCTGCCTGCGCATCGACGACGACGCGCCCGAGCTGCACGCGCTGCCGTGGGAGGCCCTGCGCGACACCTCGGCGGCCGCCACCGCGCGCGTCCCCGCGGCCGACCGCGACACGCCCTTCTCACGCCAGGTGCCGTGGTCGTGGGCGCTGCCCGAGCCGGTCGCGGGGCGCCCGCTGCGGGTCCTCGGCGCAGTCGCGGCGCCCGCCGGGCTCGACGCTTACGGGCTGCCTGCCATCGATCGGCCCGGCGAGGAGGCCTGCCTGGCCGCGGCGATGGCCGGGGCGCCCGCGGGGCTGGTCGCGCACACGGCCCTGGCCGGCCGCTGCAGCCTGGTCGCGCTCGAGGCGGCGCTCGAGGGCGGCCACGACGTGCTGCACCTGGTGGCCCACGGCGTCCTCCGCGAGGGCGAGGTGGCCCTGTTCCTCGAGCGGCCCGAAGGTGGGATCGAGCGCGTCGCAGGTGCCAGCTTCGCGGCGATGCTCGAGCGGCTCGATCGCCGGCCACGCCTGGTGGTCCTGATGGTCTGCAGCAGCGCGACCCGCAGCGTCGACGATCCGCGGCGCGGCCTGGCCCCCGCGGTGCTTGCGGCAGGCGTGCCGGCGGTGCTGGCGATGCAGGACCTGATGCCGATCGACACCGGCCGCGCCTTCACCCGCGCGCTGTACGGCGAGCTGTGGGCCGTCGGCGAGGTCGACCGCGCGGCCAACCGGGCGCGCGCGATCCTCCTGACCGGCGGCCTGCGCGGCAGCGCGGTGCCGGTGCTGTACAGCGCGCTCGCCGACAATCGATTGCTCATACCGCAGGCGGCCGTCGCCGGCGAATCGCAAAGATTGTTCATACCCAGTATCCAGACGGACGTCGCCGGCAGCAGAGATCCGGACCCCGACGCATGGCAGGCGCTCGGCGGGCCGTATCACGGCGTCTGCGCGGCGCGCGGGCGCGACGGCTGTGTGGAGCTGTTCGCGGTCGACGCCGAGACCGGGCAATTGCATGTGCGCCGACAGCAGCGGCCCGGCGGCCCGTGGGGCGCGTGGGAGACCCCGCAGCCCGGCGTCGTCGATGCGTGCGCGGCGGTCGACGAGCGCGGCGTCCTGTCGCTGTTCACGATCGGCCCCCGCGGCGAGGTGACCTGGCGCGAGCGCACCGACGCGGGAGGCTGGGGTCGACGGCAGCCGCTCGCCGGCGAGGCGACGCAGCTCGTCGTCGCCTGCGGCCTGCGCGGCGCGTTCACTGCGCTCGCAGTCGACAGCGGCGGCCTGCTGCAATCGTGCGCACAGCGCACGGCCGGCGGCGCGTGGGACGAATGGGAGGGCGACTGGGAGGACGACGACGAGCAGCACCTGCAGATCGGCCTGGCCCGCGACGGCCGCGGCCCGCTGTCGGTGTTCACGCTGCGCACCGATCACAGCCTGTGGCAATCCTCGCAGGACATCCGCGGCGAGTACCGCGATTGGCGGCGACTGGCGACGGAGCTGCGGCGCGTGCACATGCTCGCGGACGCCGGCGGCCGCCTGCGGCTCACTGCCATCGGTGAGGACGGGTCTTTGCTGCACCGCGGCGAGCGTGAGCCCGGCGGCCCCTGGGGCCCGTGGCAGCGCATCGTGGGGGCATACCGAGATGCGATCGCCGCGTTGCAGGGGGCCGACGTCGCGTTGCTGGCGATCGACGGCGAGGGCGCGGCCTTTTGCTTTTCCGGCGCAGGGACTCACGTCGCGCTCGGCGGCCCGGCGCTCGTCCGCCTCGTCGCCGCCGAGGACGGCGCGGGCGAGCTGCACGTGTTCGGCCTCGACCCGGCCGGCGGCCTCCATCACCGCACACTGCCATGATATGCCTTTGAAAACAAAAAGGCATATCATCATTCGTCGCTGGCGAGTCCGTCCGGCGCAGGACCCATACTGCCATGATATGTTTTAAGAGACATATCATTCTTCGCCGCGGACGAACCAGCCCCGCGCAGGGCGGATCTGGCAGCGCGGCGGCAGCGGGTGCCTCTTCGTCAGCGCCGTCAGCCGGCGCTTTCGGACCGGAGCGCGGCGAGCAGCGCCCGCAGCAGCTCGCTGCGTTGGGCCTGGGCCTGCTTCGCCAGCTCGAGGTGGAGCTTCACGAGCTCGCCGTCGAGCCCTTTGTCGTCGCCAGGGACGAGGGTGTCGACGTCGCCGCTCGGGCCGATGCGCGTGAAGAGCCGCAGCTCCGCCAGCGCCGGCAGTTGCTCGCGGCCCGCGGTGGCGACCGCCTTCAGGTCGGAGGTGACGAAGGTGCGGACCTCGAGGTCGCCGAGGCTGCGCATTGCCTGCTCGAGGGTCTTCACTGCCGGCTGCGAATCATCGATCGTCGCGGGCGCAGCGTCGGACAGGGTGAACTCGGGAGCAGCCTCCGCACTGCCGACCTCGATCGCGGGCAGCGGAATCCGGCGGGCGGGCTCGCCGATCGGCGCGAGCGGGAGGCGCACCGCCGGGTCGCCGACGATCGCGAAGGCGCGGGCGTCGTTGTTGGCGGTCCACATGTCGGCCAGCTCGCGCGGGTTGAACTGGCGCCCGTAGCCGATCTCCTCGAGCTCGCCGCTCAGGTCGGAGGCGAGCTCCGCGTAGCGTTCGTTGAAGCACTCGAGCGCCGCGCCGACCCGGGCGCCGCCGAGCAGCTCGCGCATGGCGCCCTCGAACACCGCGAGCTGGGCGCCAGATCCGGTCTTCTTGCCGCTGCCGGACCACAGGAAGCTGCAGCCCCACGCGCGCTCGACGTGGCCGATCGTCGCCAGCGCGCCGCCGTTCGGGTGCGCGAGCAGGCGCCGCGGCAGGTCGGCGAGGAACGCGGCGTCGGCGATCGGCGTGCGCGTGGTGCTGGCCGCACGCTGGCCGTAATCGTCGTACATCGGCGTGCCCGCGCCGTAGCAGGCGAAGTTGAACATGACGAGGCCGTGCGGCCTCGCGTCGGCGCGGAGGTCGTCGCCGGCGAAATAAAAGTCCTGCGGCAGCGGCTCGCGCCACTGCGCGGGGCCGGGCCAGTCCTGGCAGATCAGCGCGCCCTGGTGCGCGCGCTGGCGCGGGTCGCCGCGCGAGAAGCCTGCCCCGTGGCTCGCGGTGAACAGCAGCGCCGGCGTGGCGTCGCCGCCGAGCAATCGCCCGAGCGTCGCCTTGCTCGCGGCCTCGCCTTCATGGCGGCGAATGGCCCAACCCGGCGCATGCGGAGCGAGCAAATCGGCGAGCGGCGCGACCAGGTGCTTGCTGCTGAGCTGCGTCGCGGGGTCGTCGGGGTTGCTGACGGCGAACATCGCCAGCTCGCGCGCGAGCTGCAGGCCGCCGGTCTCCGCCGCGACCACGCTGCGCGCGTACGCGGCGTACTCGGCGACCTCGTCGAAGTGCAGGCGGCCGACCGCGTATTGCACGTCGAGCTGGTATTGCACGAAGAACGGCAGCTCCTCCGGCGAGGCGACGAGCAGCAAGTAATAGGGCACCTTGACAGGGTCGGCCGGGCCGGGCCCGGCGCCGAGGCGCGCGAGGAACTTCTGCTTGCTCTCGCCGGGTCGGTAGCCGTCGGGGCCGCGGTAGATTTTGAAGAGCCGTCCATCATGAGCGCTCGCCTGGGCGCTGCGCAGGGCCAGCAGCGGCTGAAGCGCCTCGGCGATCGCGTCCTGACGCGCCGCCTCGGGGGTGTCCGGCCGCGTCGCGGGGAACACCGCGGCCCAGCCGGCCTGCGCGAGGTCGTTCGCGTCGAGCCCGGGCTTGACGCCGTAATGGCTGGTGACGTGCGCGTCGACGCGGGCGCGCAGGTCGGCGAGGTGACAGGTGTGCTGCGGGTCGACCGGCGCGGCGGCGCGGCCGAGCTGGCGCCCGAGCTCGTCGGCGCTGGTCGGCGGGAACAGATAGGCGCCGGTGCCGACATTGACGCCGTTGAAGTACAAGGGGCTCTGCAGATCCATGGTGCGACCCTACGGCCGCACCGCCGCGATTGCAATGTCAATTGCGAACGGCGACGCGGTGCGACGATTCCGCGCCGCGTTCGCATCACAGGACCTCCACCTGCGCTTCATTGCGCACACTTCAGAATAATGACCAGATGACGGAGAGCGCGGAATTTCGCCGCGCTCGCCGCAGGAGTTGATCATGCCGACGAATTTGTTCCCTGACCCGAATGACCCCACCCGCGAGATCGCCGACACCACGCCGCCGGGGGTCGACCCCGAGGGGCTGCTGAGCTTCGAAGCGCCGGCCGAGGGCGATGCGCTCGACGCCGCGGCCTTCGCCGACGAGCCCTGGGCCGACTTCGACCCGGAGGCCGAACAAGATGACGACGAGGGGCCGGTCAGCTTCGGCGGCAACCCGCTCGCGCTCGCCGACACCAGCACGCGCGAGCGCTGGCTGCAAAGCGCCCTCAAGGCGCTGGTCGCTCCGGCGCTGACCGTCGACGGCCAGATCGGGCCGCGCACGATCCGGGCGGTGCAGCTGTTTCAGCGCCGCTCACAGGCGCTCGGCGGCGGGGCGCTGACCGTCGACGGCCAGGTCGGGCCGCGCACCCTCGCCGCGCTCGAGCGGTTGACCGGCCGCAGCGCCCCGGCCGCGAGCACGGTCGTGCAGCCGCCCGCGAGCCCGGCGACGCAGACAGGCGCGCTGCAGGTGAGCGAGCAGCAGGTCGACGGCGTCACCGAGTACACGATCCGCGGCGGCGACGACGCGGTGAAGTTCTCGTACTGGACCCCGGACTTTCGCAATTACAAGCCTCACAACGTCAGCCGCTACAAGGGGGCGCGCAAGGGGCTGCTCAGCGATTCGCAGATCCTGGCGCTCGGCTATTCGGGCAGCGAGCTGAAGATCTTGCAAGCCAACGCGCTGAAGGAGTCGGGCGGGGCGTTCGGGGCGATCAACACGTGGGACGACCAGATCGTGTCGTGGGGGATGGCGCAGTTCGCCGGGCAGGCGGGGACGCTGGCGGCGCTGCTGGCCGAGCTCAAGGAGAGCCCGCGCAGCCGCGCGAGTTTTCAGAAGTGGTTCGCCGCCAACGGCCTCGACGTGGCCCGCGGCGAGTACCCGTGGAAGAACGGCCAGACGAAGGTCGGCTGGCACGTGGTGGTCACGACCCGCGAGGGCCGGACGCTGCGCGGCAACGACGGCTGGAAGCACGTGCGCACCGAGCCGCGGCTGCTCGGGGCGTTCATGCTGGCCGGCAACGACCCGGCGATCCAGCTCGGGCAGATCGAGTTCTGGCGCCGGAGCTTCCTGTCGCGCGCGATCGTCAAGCACGTAGCCAAGCGGGCCGATGGCTCCGGGGGCGGAGCGGTGCGCCGATTCATCACCTCCGAGCGCGGCCTGGCGGTGCTGGTGCGCCTTCACAACTGGATGCCCGGTTACGTGACCACGTGGTCGAATCGCTTCATCGCCGAGCTCCAGGCGCGCAACCCGAAGCTCGACCTCGCAGATCCCTACCACTGGAACCAGCAGCTCGAGGACGCGTTTGTCGCCAGGGTCTGCGACGAGCGCAAGCGGGTCAAGTCCGGGAGCTATGATACCTATGCGCTCGACCTGTCCCGCGTCCGCGGCAGCTTCACCGCCGGCCGTGAATCGTGAGTAGCGAGGGTCGTGCGAGCAATTCGCACGACCCTCATTGGGATTTCCGCTGCGCGGCCGAGGCGGTCGTCAACCCCAGGGGGACGATGCTTGCGGGCGCACGACGGTGCGGGCGTCCCACAGCTGGCGGACCGTCGCGTCGAACTCGAGCGGGGGGCGGCGCCTCACCTCGGGCTTGTAGAACGCGACGAGGTCGACCAGGTCACCGTGTCCGGAGGGCTTGTCCTCCTCGAGGGTCAGGGCGCCCCAGCGGCGGACGAGCCCGTGCACGTTGCGGGTCTTGCGAACGGCGCCCGTCATCGCAGTGGCGGGCGACTCGAGGAAGCGCTCGAGGCACAGGCCCAGGAGGACGTCTTTGAGTGAGAAGCCGGGGGCGGCGCGGCGGGCGTCGGCGTGGACCGTGAAGTTGCCGTTGAGCATCACGAGGTTGCCGTCGCGGGCGAGCGAGCTGAGGGCCCGCTCGGACCAGTTGTGGAAGTACGAGTCGGCCCGCGCGATCGGGTACTCGAGGTCCACCGTGGTCATGAAGCTCAGCGCCATGCACTGCTCGCCTATGAACAGCGCGCACATCTCCTTCTGCCGGGTGAAGGCGTCGGAGTGGAGCGGCCCCGGCTTGCCGAGCTCGCGGAAGGCCTCGCTCCACGACTCGTACCAGCAGCGATAGGCGGCGGCGTGAAGGTCCGCGCCGGACGGTTCGGGTCGAGAGCCCGGGAGCAACACACAATAAGCTTGGGTCACGACATCTCCTAATGAGGGTAGAGCCGGCTCGCGCCAGGCGAGCGAGCCCTGTCAGGACGCGACCGGGCCGCGCGCCTGCGTCTCGGCGGACATGCCGAGCGCGAGCGCGAGCGCGTCGCCCAGGAATTGGTCGTAGGCTGCGAGCGCCTCGGAGCCGGCCGCGACCAGGTCGTCCAGCGCTTCGGGGCGCTGCTTCAGGAATTGGTCGAGCTTCCTCGCGTTGAACTTCGTGTGGCCGACGTCCAGCTCGACGTGGTCCTGGACGAAGCTCAGGCATTGCTTCACGTCGGCCCCGAGGTCGGCGAGGCAGCGGGCGATGAAGCTCGGGCCGTAGGTCACCGAGAGGCGCTCGATCTCGTACTCGATGGCGATCTGGGCGTACGGCGCGGGCCCGGCGATCACGTCCTCGTGCACTCGCACGTAGCGCTGGATCCCCGGCGTCGGCGGGTGCGCGAGCAACTTCTCGAGCGAGGGGACGGGGCGGCCCGCCTGCTCGCGCCAGGCCGCGAGCGAGCGAGTGTCGTCCACCATCATCGCGTCGTGCCCGGCCTCGTGGCGGGCGTGCGCGACCAGGGCGTTGCCGATCTCGTTCAGCCCGTCGGCGAGGCACCGCTCGCCGGCGCGGCGGATCCACCCTTCGACCGGGGCGGTCATCTGCACGCCGAGGGCGCAGAAGGAGAGGAGGAACAGCTCGAGGGCGTCGGGGGTCAGCTCGCCGCCGATTACCCGCGTCACCCACTCGCCAGCGGCGAAACGGGCGCGTGCGGGCCGCACGCTCTCTTCGTAGATTTCCAGGCTACCAGTCAAAGTAGGTTGGCTCATGCGTTTGCGCTTTTCTGTAGCACAATTCGACGACAGGCTTGATTGAACCCGCGGCGGTATGCCGTGAGTCGAGGCAAGGACGATTTTTGCCCCCGCGCCTCTCGCCCCTGCGGGACAGTGGACGCGAGCCCGCGATCAATTGCACTTCAGCGAAAAATCGGGGGGCGCCTTATGGGCTTGTACCGGGTCGAAGAAGATTCGGCGCGGCGATGGGCGGCTCCGTGATGCTCCTTTCGCAGCGGGCCGTCGTCGCGCACGAACGGTTTGGCGCGAGCGTTCGATGGCTCACGGTACGTCGCCCTGGGAGGCGGAACAACTCGGGCGCGTGACGGGGGCTTGTCCGCATTGTTTCGCGGAAGCGGCCGACGGGCCTGTGCGCAATTGGCGGGACCCGGAGATTCCGCGCAGGCGACGTGCCATACGCTCGATCCGTGCCCTACCGGCGTGCGCGGGGCAATGTGCATATTCGCCCCGATCTCATAAACGCGCCGAGGAAAAGGAATGGCCCCTGGCATCGATTCGCAGGCGCCCCTTCATCGGGGGCGCCCACAAGATCTGGGGTCAGTACGGGACCGGCCCCGCCGACGCCGGCGTCTCGTCGTCGCCGATGACATCCTCATGCCCGAGCCCGAGCCTGCCGAAGACTGCGCCGCCCCAGCAACGCAGCGTGTCATCGGTCAACACGGCGCAATTGTGGCTGTTGCCGCTGGCCACGTGCATGACCGGGCCGCCGACATCGATGGTCGTCGGCGCGGCGACGGTAGAGGCGAAGGGCACGCCGACGGCGCCGAAGCTGTTGCTACCCCAGCACTGCAGCGCGCCGGTCTGCAGCAGCGCGCAGCCGTGACCTGCGCCGAGAGACACGGCAGTCGCGTCGTCCGCGAGGGCGAGCGCCGGCGGCGGCATCTCTCCGGGCGCGTCGCCGACGGCGGTGCCGCTCGCCGCGTAGCCGAGCTGGGTGCCCGAATTGCGGCCCCAGCAGCGCACCTCGCCGCTCGTCAGGACGGCGCAGGTGAAGTCCGTCGAGGCGGTGACGCGGGCGACCGGACCGCCGACGTCGACCGGCGGCGGCGGCATCTCGCCGGGGGCGTCGCCGCGGTGGTTGGTGTCGCCGTAGCCGAGCTGGCCGTAGAAGTTGCTGCCCCAGCAGCGCAGCGTGCCGTCCTGCAAAAGGGCGCACGCGTGCGTCTCGCTGACGGAGAGCTGGGCGACGGGCCCGCCGAGATCGAGGTCGGGCACGGGCAGCTCGCCGGGCTGGTCGCCGAGCGCGTTGGTGTTGCCGTAGCCGAGGCGCCCGCCGGTGCCGGTGCCCCAGCAGCGCACGTTGTCGTCCTGCGTGATCACGCAGCTGTAAAGGCCGGTGGATTGGATGTCCTTGACCGGCACGCCGACAGCGACGTCGGGCGGCGGCATCTCGCCTGGATCGTTGCCGAAGAAGCCGCTCGCCAGGCCGTTCCCGAGCGCGCCAAAGGAGGCGCTGCCCCAGCAGCGGACCGCGCCGGTGTCGAGCACCGCGCAGGTGCGGTGGATGCCCGTGCTGGCGCGCACGACGTGCCCGCCGACGTCGACATCCGGCGTCGGCAGCTCGCCCGGCTGGTCGCCGAGGTGGTCCATGTTCTCGTACCCGAGCGCGCCGAGCTGCCCGCGACCCCAGCACCGCATCGCACCGTCGTCGAGCACCGCGCAGGTGTGGAAGCTGTTCATCACCATCTGCACGATCTTCGGGTTGGCCAGACAGGCCGGCGTACACCCGTCGCCCCCGAGGAGGTTGCCGTCGTCGCAGACCTCGCCGGCGAGGAGGTTGAGCACCCCGTCGCCGCAGACGGGCGCGGTACAGTCGTCGTCGCATTCGGCCGACTCGCCGCCGTCGTCGCAGTCCTCGCCCGGGTCGACGTTCTCGTCGCCGCACTCGGACGGAGCGCCGGTGCTCGTCGATGATTCGTCGGTCGTCGAGTCGTCCGTGGTGCCGGGCCCGTCCGTCGACGCGTCGGTGCCCTCGCTCAGCTCGCGGAGCTCGATGTCGTTCGCGGGGTCGAGCGTGCATCCCAGCGCGAGGAAAGATCCGCCGATCCAGGTCAGGAGTCGGCGCTGAAACTCGTGGCGTCTGTCGTCGCGTGAAGGCATGGTCGCTCTGCTGAAGAAAAAGGTCGGTCGTCGCCGCCCGGAGAATGGCCGGATCGCGGTCGCTGGTGGTCGCCGCGCCTCGTCGTGCCGGATCGAGGCGGCATGGTCGCGGTGGCACCGTCAGGAGGGTCAGTGACGGCGGCGTCAGGATCAATTGCGGCGGCGGCTCCACGGCGCGAGTCGGCCTGATTCAGGCGCGCGGCGGTGTTCTCGCCGCTCGAAGCGAGTGCTCTTGCATCACCGCCCGCGCGAGGCGCTCCGCGACCGTGGCCAGGAGTGATGGGTCGTAGCCCAGGCGCACGGCTAGCACCTCTGAAATGACAGCACCCATTGTCGGTCCGTTCGTCCACCCACGCTCTGTCCCGTTCGCGCTGAGCCAATCCATTGGCGAGTACGCTCGCTCACTGGGGGCCTCGGAATTTGAACTCGCGTCGTCCACGCCGTCTCTGGTACAGACCCTCGGATGAGCACGACCTACGAGATCACCATCGAGGCCCTCGAGGAGCGCACCGTTCGCGCGCGGGTGCTCCTCCTGAACTTTCAGTACCCCGAGGTGCCCGCCAACAAGTGCCTCGGGCTCCAGCTCCTCGCCGACGCGCACCACGCGCTGCGCGACAGCTACAAGGACACGAACCAGACGAAGAAGAGCGCGACGAAGCTCGCGGCCCGCGCCCCTGCGCGCCTGGTCGCGTACTCCGAAGGGCTCCAGGCGAACCACGACGAGGCGTTCAACGAGCAGCTCATCGAGAGCGCCGAGGCCGAGATCGTCCGGATCGTCGAGCTCAGCAACGCGAACTTCGAGAAGGCCGCGGCGTGGCACGCACAGAACAACAGCAGCAGCCCCGAGCTCCCCGCGTTCCGCGATTTGCAAATGGTGCAGACCCTCGAGTTCGAGGTCGCCGACGCGCGGCTGCTCGAACACCTCGTCGTCGGGCTGACCTGGGAGACGTGGATGTCCGCGCGCGACGAAGCCTACTGAAGCATCGGGCCCGGACGCCGCGACCGTGCGCGCGTGGTTGGCGACGCGCTGGACCGAAGGTGGGCTCACAGCGAAAGCCGGCGGACGTGGTACGAGGCACGACCGCGGGCGCATTTGTGCGCGCACGAAATGGCGCCGGCCGTAGCGACGATTCCGCGCGGACTCGCCCGACGAGAATCTCGACGCATTTTAAAAAATTCGTGAGCCGGTTTGACCGGGCTTCTCGCCTTTCCCGGTGAGGGCGGCGATCGAGGCGACCGCCGCCATGACTCGCAGAAACGAGAGGCGAAATGCAACGCATGTTCTTGAATACGGTATTGCTGATGAGCTGGGCGGCCTTCGGCTGTGACGTGGAGCCGCGGGTGGGGGAGGAGCTCGCGGAGGTCGACGAGGCCGGAGGCGAGCTGGCGGACGCGGAGGGCGAAGAGACGGCGGAGGACGCCGGGGACGCGGAGGAGCAGGGGGATTTGCCCGGTCTCCCCGATCTGACCACCGGCCCGCGGCCTTCTGCCGGCAACTATTTCACGCCCGTCGGTACCCACGACACCTTCAATTGCAGCAAGATCGCCGGCTGGGTGAAGGACGGCGACACGACTGCGCCGACCTGGGTCACCATCGATCGCTACGCGCCCTATCCGTATGGCGAGCACGTGGCCACCGTCCTCGCCGACCTCTATCGCGGCGACCTGCCGTTCACCGACAAGTATCACGGGTTTTCCATCAACACCCCGGCGTCGCTCAAGACCGGCGAGGTCGAGACCATCTATATCCACGGGATCAACGTCGACGCGAACGGCAACTGGGACGTGAACGCCAACAGCCCGCTGCTCAGCGGCACCGGCAAGAGCGTCTGCTGCGGCACGGGGTGCCTGAAGCCGGACGTTCAGAACCCGTAGCCCGCGCCATGGGGCCGGTGATCCGCCGCGGTAGCGACGGATCGCCCGGCCCCGTGGACCCCCTCTGGGATCGACAGATCTTTTGGCGCATGATCGAGGATCGATGACGGACCACGAGTCTTCGGTGGACCTGACGGGCCTGCTCAAGGCGTGGAGCTCCGGCGAGGAGCGGGCCCGCGAGGCGCTCATCGTCGTCGTGTATGGCCAGCTGCGGAGCATCGCCCGCCGCCAGCTCCGCGGCGAGCGAATGAATCACACGCTGCAGCCGACCGCGGTCGTGCACGAGGCCTACGCGCGGTTGATGGCGCGCGACCGCATCGAGTGGCAGGATCGGCGCCACTTCTTCGCGGTCGTCAGCCAGGCCATGCGCCGCGTGCTGGTCGACCACGCGCGGGCCCGCCTGGCCGGCAAACGCGACGGCGGCACGCTCGCGGGCTGGGACGACGTCGAGACCGAGGTGGGCATCGTGCGGGCGCCCGAACTGCTGGCGATCGACGACGCGCTCACCCGGCTGGGCGCCATCGATCCGCCCAAGGCGCAGCTGGTCCAGCTGCGCTTCTTCGGCGGCCTGTCGCTCGAGGAGACCGCCGAGCTGCTCGGCTGCTCGCGCGCGACCGTGGTCCGCGACTGGCGAATGGCCCGCGCGTGGCTGTTCCGCGAGCTGGGCAGGTGAACCGTGACCGATCGCTGGAAGCAGCTCGAGGAGCTCGTGCAGGCGGCGCTCGATTGCCCGGTCGAGCGCCGCGATGCCGTCGTGGTCGCGCTCTCCGACGACCTTGCGCTGCGCGCCGAGGCGCTCGAGCTGGCGGCGGCGCACGACCGCGCCGGCGACTTCCTCGAGCACCCCGCCGAGCCCCTGCCCGAGCAGGACGAGCCGACGAGCATCGGGCCGTATCGCGTGATCCGCCGGCTCGGCAGCGGCGGCATGGGCGACGTGTATCTGGCCCGCCGCGACGATCAGGAGTTCGAGCGCGAGGTGGCGGTCAAGCTGCTGGCGCCGGGGCTGTACGGCCGCGACTTCGTGCGGCGGTTCCGGGCCGAGCGGCAGATCCTCGCGCGCCTCGATCACCCGAACATCGCCCGGCTGTACGACGGCGGCACGTACGTCGACGGCCGGCCCTACCTGGTGATGGAGCCCATCGAGGGCGCGCCGCTGCACCGCTTCTGCGAGGAGCGCCGGCTCGGCCTGTCCGAGCGGCTCGCGCTGGTGCTCGCGGTGTGCGACGCGGTCGACTACGCCCACCACCGACTGGTGCTCCACCTCGACCTCAAGCCCGAGAACATTTTGGTGATGGCCGACGGCACGCCGAAGCTGCTCGACTTCGGGATCGCCAAGCTGCTCGACCCCGCGGGGGCGTCGACGCTGCAGACCACCCGCGCGGGCCCGCGGCCGCACACGCCGCATTACGCCAGCCCGGAGCAGCGCGCAGGCGAATCGCTGACCACCGCGAGCGACGTGTACTCGCTCGGCGTGGTGCTGTATCGGCTGCTGAGCGGGCGGCTGCCGCACGCGGACGCGGCGGTCGTCGACTCCGAGCACGGGAGGGCGCCGCCCGAGCCGCGCCGGCCGAGCGCGCCAGATCCCGCGAGCGCGAGCCGGGGCACGCGCGAGGACCAGCGCGAGGCGGCGCGGCTGCGGCGGCAGGTCGCCGGCGATCTCGACGCGATCGTGCTCAAGGCGCTGCGGCACGAGGCCGCGCGGCGCTACGACACCATCGACAAGCTGGCCGAGGACATCCGCCGCTACCAGCGTGGGCTGCCCGTGCAGGCGCGCCAGGGCACGCTCCGCTACCGCGCGGGCAAGCTCCTGCGGCGACATGGGCGCGCGCTCGTGGCGGCGGCGCTGGGGCTCGCGCTGCTCGTCGGCTTCTCGGTGGCGATGGCGGTCCAGGCCGCCCACCTCGAGGAGGAGCGGCGCACTGCCGAGACGATCTCGGCGTTCCTCGTCGACCTCGTGACGAACGCGAGCGCCGACGGCCTCCGCGCGCGCGAGCTCACCGTCGGCCAGATCCTCGACTACGGCCGCAGCCTGCTCGCGCAGGAGCGCGTCTACGAGGACCCCGAGATCGACACCGAGCTGCGGGTCGTGCTGGCCCGCCTGTTCCGCGGCGCGGGCGAGTCCGAGGTGGCCGAGGCGCTGCTGCGGCGGGCGCTCGACGAACGCATCGCGCAGAAGGGCGAGGATCACCTCGAGGTCGCCGAGGTCCGGCTCGAGCTCGCGTGGGCGGCCGGCCCGCCCGAGGACCTCGATGCCGCCGAGCCCTGGCTCCTCCCCACACTCTCGGTGCGCGCGCACGAGCTGGACGAGGGGGCCCGCGCGCGCGTCACGACCCGGCTCGCGGTGGCGACCCTCGCGGCCATGCAGCGCGGGCACGCGGACGCCCCGCTGCTCGGCCACGCCCACGCGCTCTTGGGGGCGCGCGCCTCGACCACGCGCGAGCAGATCGATCTGATGGCATATCGTCTGTTTCGCGCCCAGCGGCTGTGGGACCGCGATCCCTCCGCCGCGGTCGCGGAGTGGGAGCGCATCACCGCCGAGTTCGCCGGGCGCGGGCTGCCGGCGTATCCCTCGCTCATGGACCTTGGCACGGCCTACCGCCGCGTCGGCCGGCCGGGCCGAGCGATCGCCACCTTCGAGCACGCGCTGCAGCTCCTCGACCAGGAGACGGACCTCCCGCCGTGGTACCGCCTGTCGTTCGAGGTCGGCCTGGCCAGGGCGTACCGCGCCGCCGGTGACCGTGCCGCCACCGAACGCATTTTTCTGCGCGCGCTGAAGCAGTCGATCGCCAGCCTGGGCGCGGAGCACTTCGGGACCCGCATGATCGCCAGCTACCTGGGCGACGAGTACCGCGAGACGGGCCGCACCGCGGAGCTGGCGGCGCTCGAGCGCCGGTTCCCGCCGCGACACTAGGCGAGGATGCGCTGTTTATGTCCGAAAGGACATATATCGATAGGCATATCGGCTCACTCGAGCGCGAAGGTCCCGAGTCGACCGTCGACGAGCAGCACTGCGAACGAGCCCATCAACACGCCAGACGGCCGGCGCGGCTCGCCGTCGTCCGCGGGGGGTAGATCGAGGGCACGCGGCGGGCCCGCGGCTCCGATGTCGCGCACCCACGCGGCGTCGGGTTGCAGGACCAGGACCCAGTCGGCGGAGACGTCGAGGTCCGACAGGTGCTCGAGCTTCGGATCGGCCGGCGCGGGGAACTCGAGGCGACGCGCCGGAGCCAGCGGATCGGGCAGCGCCGGCGCGAGCGCCCAGACGATCGCCCCATCCGCGCCCGGGCGCGCGAAGCCGACGAGCAGCTCCGCGCCGGCGAACGCCAGCGCGCTCACGGGACCCGGCAGCGCCCGGGTCCCGGCGAGCGCATGGCCGCCGATGTTTTTAATAGAATACAGCGCGAGCGCAGGCTTCGCCGCAGCGTCGTCGTACGCGACCACCAGTCGGTTGCCGTCGGCCATCCAATCCATCGGCGGCCAGGCCCGGAGCGTGCCGCCCTGGGGCGCCGCGATCGGCTGCCCCTGCCATCGGTTGCCGGCGCGGGCGTAGTGCCACAGGCGATCGTGGCCGTCGGCGGTCCACAGCGCGTCGCCGCGGCGCAGGGCCGGCCGTCCGAAGGCGATGTCGGAGTCGGTCGGGCTGGAAATCTCCGCGCGGTCCGTCCACGCCCCGTCGTTCAGCGTGGCGAGCGCGATGCCGTGCGAGCCGCCCTGGTACTCGATGCGGGCGAGCGCGACGTGGGTGCCGTCCGGGCCCGCGTCGACGCCGAGCCACGCGTCGCTGCCCGCGAGATCGTGACCAGGAGGGACTGTCGGCGGCCACGGCACGCTCCACGGCGTCTCCCACCGCCATTGCCCGCCCTGCCAGCGCCCGGCATGCACGCGCATCGGGTGCCCCGCCTCCGGCACGTCGGCGAGGAACAGCGTGTCGTCGGTCGCCGCGATGTCCACGATCCGGCCGGGCGCCGGCCCCCACGCGCCGGGCAACGTCGGCGAGTCATCCTGCGGTCGCGTGGCAGCGACTGCGCCGTCGTCGATCTTCGACGGCGCCGCGTCGACCTCGCGCCGCCGATCGCCGGTCGAGCATCCCGCGATCGTCAACGCGGTGGTGACCGCCCATGGGCCGGTGGTTCGAGGCATTTCCGCACGCTACACAGAACCGCGGCTCGAGGGCAACCGGCTCGCGTACCGCCTTCGAGGTCGGCCTGGCCGGGCGCACCGCGTCGCCGGCGACCAGGCGGCCACCGAACGCCTTTTCTGGGCGCGCTGAAGCAGCCGATCGCCAGCCTGGGCGCGGCGTACTTCGGGACCCGCATGGTCGTCAGCTACCTGGGCGACGAGTACCGCGAGGCCGGCCGCACCGCGGAGCCTCAGAGCTCGAGCGCAAGTTCCCGCCGCGACATCAAGACTGTGCTTCGTGATATGTCTTAAAGGTCATATATATATATATATATATATACATAATTTCGGCAGTATCCCCGTCGCCGGTCCGAGCGCGGCATCAGTCGACGGTCCATGGGCCGCCCCTCGCTGGGAGGCAGGGTAGACGTGCATCTCGACAGCTGCGAGAAAGTCCTCTGCCTCTCGCTGTCCGACGGTCGCCTCCGCATCGGTGAACGCGCAAAGTGGCTGTCCTTCAGGACAGGTCTGGCGTGGATGCGGAGGTCCCGCTCACTCCCAGAGGTGTCCGGGCGCTCCGGGCGCTGAAGCATCAAGGGCTGCGAGCGCACGTGGGTTCTCCCTCGGCGCGTCTGGCGCGAACTCAGCTCCCGAGGCCGCTCACGACGGTGACCTCGGCCTCGCGCAGCGTCGTGGCCGCAAGCTCGCGGGCCGGTCTTTCTGGGTACGGGCCGGGCGCGGGAGCTCCGATTCACGCCATGCCAAGCATGGTCTGCCCCTGCGGGCCCGCCATCGCCGCGAGCGGTCTGAGGGAGGGAGTGGCCCGATCGGACGGGGTGGCGACGCGTCGGGCGGTCGCTCCCGCCGCCCCGAGCGGGCCGCCGCCGCCGCCGACGAGACGGAGGTGTCCCGAATTGCGCCTATAGCGTGAGCGAAGCGCCCTGTGAATTTTTAGGGAAAAGTTTCGCGTTCTCGGGCCGCGCGGGTAGCGTGGGCGCCCGACGTCGCCGGCAACCGATGCTCTTCGTCAGCTTCGACTTTCTGCTCTTCATCGTCCCCGTGCTGCTGATCTCGTGGGGGCTGTCGCACGTGCCGGTGATGCGGGTCCTGTTCCTGATCGCGGCCAGCTATTTCTTCTACATGGCGGGGCCCGAGACGGAGCCGCTGCAGCCGCCGTGGTACTTCGTCGGGCTGCTGCTGCTGTCGACGGTGCTCGACTACGTGTGCTCGCACCAGATCTGGCAGCAGCGCGCGGCCTTCGACAGCAAGGAGCCGCGGACGAAGGCGGCCGCGGCCCGCGTCCGCAACTTCTGGCTCGGCGTCAGCCTGGTCGGCAACCTCGGGCTGCTCGGCTACTTCAAGTACACCAACTTCTTCCTCGGGGTGTTCTCCGACGTCGCCCACGCGCTGGGGATGTCGGTGGTGGTGCCGCACCTCGAGCTGCTGCTGCCGATCGGCATCAGCTTCTACACGTTCCAGACGCTGAGCTACACGATCGACGTGTGGCGCGGCCGGCTGACGCCGGAGCCGAGCTTCCGCAAGTTCGCGCTGTTCGTGGTGTTCTTCCCGCAATTGGTGGCCGGGCCGATCGTGCGCGCGCACGAGTTCCTGCCGCAGCTGCACCGCCCGCCGCGCCTGTCGGCCGAGACGATGACGCGCGGGATGTACCGCGTGATGATCGGCGTGGCGAAGAAGGCGATCCTCGGCGACTGGATCGCGTCGCAGTTCACCGACGCGGTGTTCAACGCGCCGGAGAACTACACGTCGCTCGAGATCCTGCTGTCGCTGTACGCGTTCACGCTGCAGCTGTACGCCGACTTCAGCGGCTACACGGACATCGCGATCGGCGTGGCGCTGATGCTCGGCTTCGTGCTGCCGGAGAACTTCGAGCGGCCGTACCAGGCGAAGAACCTCGGCGAGTTCTGGCGCCGCTGGCACATGACGCTGTCGACCTGGCTGCGCGACTACGTGTTCTTCCCGCTCGGCGGCAGCAAGGGCTCGCCGGGGCGGGTGTACTTCAACCTGTGGCTGACCATGTTCCTGGTCGGCATGTGGCACGGGGCCAGCTGGAACTTCATCCTGTACTCGAACATCCACGCGCTGGCGATGGTGTTCAACCGCTGGAACCGGCTGCGCAAACGCGGGGCGGGGACGGCGAAGACGCGGGCGATGTGGGTCACGGGCATGCTGCTGCTGTTCGGCGCGGTGTACGGCCTGTCGACCGGGGTGCTGCAGCTCGGCCAGCCGGAGAGCCTGGGCCTGGCCGGCTTCGCGGTGCTGATGTTCCTGATCGTGGCCCGCCTGCCGGAGACGGGCACCGCGTGGAACACCGCGCTCCACGTGCTGCTGACGTTCCACTTCACGGTGCTGTCGCGGGTGTTCTTCCGCGCCGACGACCTCGACACCTCGCGCAAGATGATCGCGGGGCTGCTCCGCTTCGACGCCCACGGGATCCGCGAGGGCCTGATCACGCCGGCGGTGTGGGCGGTGCTGCTGTTCGGGATCGGCTACCACCTGCTGACGCCGAAGGGCCTGACCGACCGCGAGACGTACGCGGTGTTCCGCCGCCTGCCGGGGCCGCTGATCGGGCTGCTGCTCGCGGCGCTGGGCCTGGCGATCCACCTGCTGCTGTCGAGCGGGCCGCGGGCCAACATCTACTTCCAGTTCTGAGGGGCATGACAAGGTGACCAGCAGAGCCATGGCCGCGGACGAACACGAGGGGCTCCTCGACGGCGAGGAGCGCAAGGTCAAGGTCGACCTCACGCGCGACGAGGAGCACGGCGCGAGCTATCCGCCCGGGACCTTCCGCAAGGCGATCGGGGCGATGATCGGGCTGGGCCTGGCGATCGGGCTGACCTACGCAGTGCCGGCGCCGCCGGCCGCAGAGGTGGCGGAGACCGCGGAGACGCAGGAGAGCTCGGTGGCGGCGTCGCTGGCGGCCTGCGTCACTGCGGCGGCCGGGCCGGAGGGGCTCGGCTGCCTGCACCTGGTGCGGCCGTGGACGCTGGCGACGGACCCGGACACCGGCGAGTTTCTGTACGTGCCGTTCTGGAACCTGATCGGCCGCGAACTGCTGGGGATGGGCCAGAAGGCCGAGGTCGCCGACGCGGAGGTCAAGGAGGCGATCGCGGTCGCCCGCGAGGAGGCCGAGAAGGCCGAGGTCGAGGAGTTCAAGGAGGTCGAGGTCCGCGCGACGCCGGTGCAGGAGGACGAGAAGGTGCCGCCGCTCGCCCCGCACGAGGACGACGCGCTGCCGGTCGAGGTGCCGCTCGAGCGGCCCGAGGCGCTCGACCGCTTCTACGCGGCGCTGACACGCACGCAGCTCGGCCTGCCGGGCGCGGTGACGCGGGCGATGCACTACGGTGATTCGGCGATCGGCAACGACGGGATCACCGGGGCGATCCGCAGCAAGCTGCAGGCCCGCTTCGGCGACGCCGGCCACGGCTTCCACCTGCTCGGCCAGCCCAACGCGAGCTACCGCCACCAGGGCGTGCGCTTCGACGAGCGCAGCCAGTGGCAACATTGCTTCATCATCTTCGATTGCAAGAAGGACGGCTATTACGGGGTCGGCGGGACGACCTTCGAATCGGCCGGCGGGGCGGAGATCCGGCTGTCGACGGCGCAAAAGGGGCCGATGGGCCGCAAGGTGGCCCGCTACGAGGTGTGGTACGCCGGCCTGCCGAAGGGCGGCAAGCTGCGGCTCAAGCTCGACGATCAGGAGCCGGTCGAGCTCGAGACGGCGGCCGATCAGCTCGAGGACCGCTGGCACGTGATCGAGACCGACGACGGCGAACACACCCTGTCGGTCCGCGCGGCCGGCGGCGGCAAGGTCCGCGCCTACGGGGTGGCGATGGAGCGCACGGTGCCGGGGGTGGTCTACGACGAGATGAGCCAGATCGGCGCGCTCACCCGCCGCCTGCTCAACTTCGACGCGGAGCACCTGCAGCGCCAGATCCAGCGCCGCGACCCCGACCTGCTGGTGCTCATGTTCGGCGGCAACGACATGAACACTCAGGGCTCGATGGAGAAGTACAAGGCGGAGTACTCGGCGGTGATCCAGCTGTTCCGCAAGGCCGACCCGCAGCTGCCGTGCCTGGTGATGGCGCCGCTCGACCACGGCGAGCGCGACGGCTCGGGCAAGATCGTGACGCGGCCGATCGTGACGAAGCTGGTCCAGGCCCAGCGCGAGGTGGCCGAGACCGAGGGCTGCGCCTTCTTCGACACCTACGAGGCGATGGGCGGCGCGGGCTCGATGGGCCGGTGGGTCCGCTCGTCACCGGCCCTCGGCGCCGGCGATCTGTCGCACCTGACCCATCACGGCCACAAGGTGGTCGGCGCCATGTTGTACCGCTCGCTGATGCAGGGGTACGTCGATTATCGCAAGCGCGTCGCAGGAACGCCGGTCAAGGCGCTGACCGGGGATTGACGAAGACGAGAGCGGCGCGAAATCGCGCCCGCGGCTCCTGGCGAAGCTTGGTACAGTCGCGGCGTGCGAACGCCGGTGACGTGGGCCCTCGCGCTGGCCGTGGCCGGCTGCGGCGGCAAGGGCAGCATCCTCGACGAGCTGACGGTCAGCGCCGGTCAGACTCAAGGCCCGACGTACGGGCCCTCGGGTGAGCCGGACGACTCGGGCGACGAGCCGACGACGAGCGCGACGACGGGTGAGCCGACGACGACGGGCGGGCCGTCGGGGACGAATGCGATCGACGTGCTGTTCGTGATCGACAACTCCGGCTCGATGGCGGACGAGCAGGCGCGGCTGGCCAAGAACATCGCCGCGCTGGTGAACACCGAGCGCGACCTGCGAATCGGCGTCACCACGACCGACGCCGGCAATCCGCGCTGCCCGTCGGCCCAGACGACGCCGGAGAACGGGGCGATGGCGACTCTCAGCTGCATCGAACGGGTCGCGAAGGGCGAGTTCTCGTTCAACATGGAAGATTTTTCGTACGCGTGCACCGACGTGTGCGACCGCGGGGCGTTCGACCTCGTGCCGACGCCGACGAGCCTGGAGCCCGAGCCGGAGGTGCGGCCGTGGTTCGAGCGCACCGGCGGCGTCACCAACCTCGCCGACGAGGGCCTGAGCCTGGTGCAGGCGCTGCAGTGCGCGCTGCCGCGGGGGGTGAATGGTTGCGGCTTCGAGTCGCAGCTCGAGAGCATGCGTATGGCCCTGGTCCGGTCGATGGACGCGAACCAGCCGGAGTACGGGTTCTTGCGGCCGGAGGCCGACCTGGTGGTTGTGCTCCTGACCGACGAGGTCGATTGCAGCTACAACCCGGCGTTCAAGTCCATCTTCCAGGACAACAAGATCTTCTGGGAGAACCAGGACCGCCCGGACGCGACCAGTGCGGTGTGCTTCAACGCGGGGGTCCGGTGCGAGGGCGGGGCGCCGACGTACACGGCGTGCCCGGCGACCAACCACGACATCGAGGGCGAGCCCCACGTCGCCGACGACGACGCGGTGCTGTGGCCGGTGTCGCGCTATACCGGCTTGCTCGCCGACATTCAGGCGAGCAAGACCGGCGGGGCGCGGGTGCGGCTGCTGGCGATCGCCGGCGTGCCGGTCGGCTTCGAGACCGGCGATGTGCCGCTGGTGTTCGAGGACGACCCCGATCCCGCCGATCAGGAGCTGTTCGGCATCGGCCCCGGCTGCGTGCTGGCGAACCCGCAGGACCCCGACTTCCCGCAGGTCGCCCGGCCGCCGGTGCGCATGCTCGAGGTCGGCGCCAGCCTCGGGCCGCTCGAGTTCCATTCGATCTGCCAAGACGACTACTCCGCGCTCCTCGCCACCATCGCCCAGCCCTGAGAGCTCCGCATGTCCGCACGCCAGCACCACTTCTCGTTCGCCAAGAAAGTCATCCCGGCGGAGACGTTCCGCGCGCCCGACCGCATGTTCGCCGAGCTGACCGGGCCGCAGCGCGAGGCGTTCCTGTTCTTCCTGTGGACCGAGTCGGGCAAGGGCCTGGCCGAGGCGCTGCCGCACGTGGGGCTGGCGCCGGGCGGGCTCGAGATGGCGAAGCTCGACGTGGTCGGCCACGTGAAGTCGGGCGACGTCGAGGTCGTGGTGGTGTCGATGCCGCCGGCGCTCAACGCCAACGAGGCGATGTTCCTGGCGCTGGTGCGGCGGGCGGGCGCGCCGAGCGTGTTCTTCTACGAGCGCTGCGCCGACCTCGCCACCGGGCAGGTGCACGCGAAGGAGGCGGTGCTGGCGGAGACGCGGCCCGACGGCAGCCGCAGCAACTACGGGTTCCACGAGGGCCTCGACCTGCAGGCGTTCAAGACCCAGCTCGAGAAGATCCTCAATGTCTCGCTGGCGGGCCTCGAGAGCAGCCTCGAGCCGGTGACCGCGGCGGCGTTCGTGGCCGCCGGCGCGGCGCGGACGAGCGCGGGGCGGTCGACGATCCGGCGCCTGCCGGAGGCGGCGGGGCCGAAGCCCGGCACGCTGCTCGAGGCGTTGCTGCTGGTGCGCTTCGGCCTGCCGCTGGTGATGTTCGCGCTGGCGTACACGGTGCCGTCGCTGAGCCATCAGCTGTGGCCGGCGGTGGTTCCGCTCTACACGCTGCTGTCGCTGGTGATCGGGGTCGCCCTGCTGGTGTTCTTGTACAAGGTGTACGCGGCGAAGCGCGGCAAGACGCCGTTCGGGCCGGGGATGGCGGTGGCCGGGTGGATCATCCCGGTGGCCAACTTCTTCATGCCGCCGCTGATCGTGCGCGGGGCCTACAAGGCCGTGGTCGGGGCCGGCGCGGGCCTGATGGTGCTGGTGTGGTGGGTGGCGTGGCTGATCCAGATCGCCAACGAGATGATGCGCGGGATGCGGGCGCAGCTCAGCCGCGCGGACGGCAGCGACTGGTACATGTCATTCCCGGCGGGCGGCGGGTTCCACTTGCCGGAGCCGGCGGCCGACTTCTACATCATGACGAGCTCGGGCATCGGCGGGCTCGTGGTGGTGCTCGCGGCCTACGGGATCTTGTGGCACCTGGTGCGGACGATGCGCGCCAAGATGTGATCGTATGCGAATGAGTGCAGTCGGGCTCGCGCCATTCGGCGAGCCCGACGCGGGTGCGATTAATCGCGGCTGAAGCGGCGCCACAGGCCGAAGCCGACGCCGAGGCCGAGCAGGATCAGGATGCCCAGGGGGACGCGGTAGAGCAGCGGCTTGCCGAGGTCGTCGACCTTGACGCCGAGCAGGCCGGCGGCGTCCTCCGGGGTCAGCTCCCACACGTCGTCGCCGTGGTAGAGGCAATACTTGCCGTCCCAGGTCCACAGGTCGAGCCAGAACACGCCGAAGTGACTGTAGAGATAGCCGACCTTCACCTCGTGGCCGGTGGTCTCGTCGGCGAACTTCTTGGCGTCGCCGGTGAGGTCGTCATAATGCAGGACGCTCTCGCCGTGGGTGATAAGGACGATGCCCTTGCCGGCTTGGGCCTCGCCGGCAGTGAGGGCGACGCCCGCGAGCGCGAGCGCGGGGAGTGAAACAGACAGCAGTGGGCGCATTCGGACCTCCGCCGGCGATGCTCCCAGCGCGCCCCCGAGCTGTCAAACCGGGGGTCGATGTCTGCGAGTGGGGGAAGAGTGACGAGCGAGCGCGGGAGAACGAGGTTCGTCGCGCGGGGCGACCCGCGAGGGGGAGGATTCGTGTCGGTTCGCGGGAGATCGGGCCGGGCGCGGGCGCTGGCGCAAAAGATCAGGGAGCTGGCTGGTACGGGATGTCGAGCGCGGCGGCGTCGGGATCGTGGAAGGTGAAGTGCCACCATTCCTTGTCGTACGGGGTGAAGCCCTGGGCCTGCATGGCTCGACGCAGCTGCCGGCGATGCGCGAGGGCGTCGCCGCCGGCCCGCGCGTAGTGGCTCTCGGGGCCGAAGTGGTCCCAGGCGGTGCCCATGTCGAGCGGCTCGCAGGTGCCGGGCCGGGCGAGGGTGAGGTCGAGGGTGTCGCCGCGGTTGTGGCCGGAGCGCCGGGCGATGTAACCGGCGTCGACGAGCTGCCGCCGGCCGCTGCGCTCGGCCCACTCGACCATGGCGAGGCTGGCCCGCGCGGGCCGATAGGCGTCGTACACGAGGAGGGTGAGGCCCTCCGCGCTCACCGCGGCCTGGACCCGCGCGAGCGCGCCGGCGGGACGCGGCCGCAGCCACGCGCCCGCGGCGGCGTAGCCCGGGAGGACGGCGCCGGTGAAGTTGTCGGCGGTGGCGTAGCGGACGTCGAAGCAGGCGCCGGGCAGCTCGGCGCGCAGGTCGACGAGGCCAGGTGGCGGGGGGGCGAGGCGGGGCGAGATGTCCGCGGGGACAGGTTGATCGAGTGGGAGAGAACTGTTTTTTTGGATATGGGATGAGTCCGCGGAGTCAGTCGCGGATGGGGCATGGATGTCCTCGGGGACATCGGATGAATCTGCGCGGACAGGGCGCTCACTCACGGCCGTGGGGCGCTGGATGTCCTCGGGGACAGGTGCATGCTGCGCGCAGGCGGCGGTGAGGACGAGGAGGCCCAGGTGTCGCGAGATCGCCGATCGCGGGCCGGACGCGACGGACTGAGTATCATCCCAGGTCGAAGCATCGGCCCGTCCTGCGTGGGCGGCACGGGCGCGATCACGGTCGTGACGAAGCCGGTCTTGCATGATGGCTGTCCTCGCCGCCGCGGCCTGCGAGCGGAGAGACTAGCAGCGACCCCCGGCTGCGGGAAGCCGCGCCACGAGCACGCCGAAGTCCGCCGGGGTCATCGTCATGGCCCGCGACGCCGGCGGCCACGTCGCCGAAGCGCCCGGTGTCGGTCGCCGGCGTTCGATCGGGCCCCCGCAAAGGCCCTCGCACGGGCGCGGCCGCGAGGCTCAGGGCCCCGCGGACCGCGGCCGAACAAGCGTCACTCCTGGCAGAGCGTCTGCTCCGCGGATGCGCACTGGCCCTCGAGGCAGAGGAGCGAGGCGCAGGCGAAGGTCAAGCCGTCCACGGGGCAGGTCTCCCCCGCGGCGCCCGGGAGCACGCAGGTGTGGCTGGCGATGATGTCGCACAGGCCTTCGGAGCAGGCGTGGCCGTCGAGGTCCTGCGCTTCGCAGCTCTCCCCGAGGCCGGGCGCAGGCACGCAGTGCTTGTCGAGGCAGTCCGCGTCGTCGCAAGTGCACGCCGTGCCGAGCGGGCAGGAGCCGCCGCCGATGCAGCTCTCGCCCTCCTCGAACAAGGGCACGTCGGAGACGCTCTCCTGTTCGTCGACGCACGTCCCGTCCGCGCACACGAGCGAATGGAGGCAGGCGCCGAACGAATCGTTGCACGCCTCGCCTGGCCCCCCGCGCGCGGCGCAGCGGCCACCGGCGTCGAAGTCGCAATAGAGACCATCGGTGCAATCGAAGGCGGTCGAGCACGGCTCACCCGCCCCGGGCGCGGGCCCGCAGGCGAAAGCGGCCGGATCATCGCAATTATCGAGATCGGCGCACACGCACGCCCCGTCGCCGCAGGCGTGCACGTCCAGATCGCCGCACGGCGCGCCGACGCCGAGGTCGGCCACGCAGACGGAGTCCTCGCAATGACTCCCGGCCGCGCAAGCTCTGTCGCTCAGGTTGTCGAGCTCGATCTTCGTCTCGTCGCACGCCTCGCCGAGCGCGGCCCGCGGCTGGCAGCCGTCCAACGTGCAGAACGCGTCGGCGCCGCACGATCCCTCGCTGCAAGGCGGGGGCACGGCCACGCAGGAGCCCGGGCAGGTGTCGTCCTCGGACACGCAGGACAGACCCGGCGCGCAGTCGGAGACGAGACCGCCGTGGCAGGCCTCGCCCTCGCCGAGGGTACCGGCGAGGTACTGCGAGCAGCCCGGATCGATGTCGAACCCGTGCGTGACGAGTTCGCCGCAGCTCGCGGCTTCGAGCGCCGCGATGCACGCCGCCACGGCGTCCGGGTCGAGCTCGATGTTCGGCAAGTCGAGCAGCTCGCTCACGGTCTCGCACCGCTGCTCCGCGAGGCAAGCATCGACGCCGCCGGGGTTGTTGTTGACGATCGCGTGGCCGCACGCGACCTGCCGCTCGCACGCCTCGCGCATGAGGTCGCAGGCGAGGTCGACCCGATCGACGGACTGCTCGGTGTCTCCGCCGGTGGGGACATCGCTGGTCGAACCGGTTGTGGGATCGCCGGTCGCACCGGTGGTCGAGTCGTCACCGGAATCGCTGGCCGAGGTGGCCGAGTTCGGGCCAGGGCAGGCAGTCAGAAGGAGGGCGAAGCAATAGAAGGTGTGTAGGGAACGCATTGGAATCAACTCCGAATCAGGGCGACCCGGCGCTGCCGGTGGTATTACCGTCAGCGTCGTCGTCGCCGGTTGGCAGCTTTGTCGTGTGTGGTCGTCGGTCGGGCTCGTCGTCAATGGCGAGGCCGCGGCCGTGGCGCCGGAGGCGGTGTCACCGTCGTCCAGGCCGTCCCACGCCGCACTTTCGGGGGCGAGGACGAAGGACGTGGTGGAGGGCGCGTGTGCATGACGGTCCCATCTCCGACCGCGCCGATTCCCGTCACAGAAATTTTCGTGACCTTCGTGGCCCCGTGCCGCTCGCTTTCGCGCCCCGCCGCGCTCCTGCTTTTCCCGAGCGATCGGCAGAACGCGACGTCTCCCGCGACCTCCGCAGTCGCGGGTCGTTCGAGCGCTGCGGCGTCAGCACGCCGCGAGTCTTTAAAAAAAAACGTGCTGTCAGAGGCTGCGGAGGAGGCGGGTGGCGCCGAGCGGGTCGACTGCGGCGGCGGCGAGGGCTCCGCCCATCATGGCGCCGATGACCCCGACGGTGGCGACCTCGCTGCCGGCGAAGAAGAGCCCGGCGATCTTGCTGCGCGGTCGCAGGTAGGGGTTGGCGAACCGTTCGGGGGTCGGGAGGATGCCGTAGATCGAGCCCTGCATCGGCCGCGCGAAGGTCTCGGTCGACAGCGGGGTCGACAGCTCGACGTGATCGATCATGGGCGCGAGGCCCGGCAGTTTTTTCAGAAATTGGCCGAGCAGGTGGTCCTGCAGCACCTTTTTGAATTGATCATAGTCGTCGCCGCGGCGCATCCAGCGGGTGCCGAGCCAGCCGGAGAAGCGGTCCCACGGGACGAAGGTGACGACCTCGCCTGTGTGCCGCTGCTCGGGGCCGGGGTCGTAGGCGGGGTCCTTGAGCGAGGGGAAGCTGCAGTACAGGACCGGCGCGTCGGCGAGCCGCTCGGGGTCGGTGATGTCCCAGGCGTCGACCTCGGTGTCCCAAGTATCGTAGTACCATTGATTGTAAGCACCGGCGCCGGCCGAGCGGATGTCGCCCTTGAAGCCGAGGTACAGGCAGACGTGGGCCGGGGCCGGCGGCAGCGCGCGGACGCTGGCGGCCCAGCGGGTGTCGGCGACCTCGCGCGGCAACAGCCGCTGCACGGTCGAAGATACGCCCGCCGCGCTGATCACCCGGCGTGCGCGGATCTCCTCGCCGTCGCGCAGGCGCACCCCGACGGCCGCCCCGTTTTCGAGCAGGATCTGCTCGACGTCGGCGGAGATCCGCGTGTAGCCGCCGGCGTCGGCGACGGTCTGCAGCAGCTCGCGGGCGATCGCCGAGGAGCCGCCGACGGGGTAATAGCCGCCCCACTGAAAGTGCTTGGTGACGAGCGCCTGGATCGTCAGGGAGGCCCGGCTCGGGGTGGCGCCGTGGTAGGCCCACTGGGCGGCGAGGACGGTCTTGAGCCGCGAATCGTCGGTCAGGCGGTCGAGCGCGTGCTTGGCGGTCTCGCCGAAGGCGCGGCGGGCTGTCCTCGTGAACATGTCCATGAAGACATGTGCAGAGGGCGGGGCGAGGCGGGCCAGGTAGTACGAGCGCATGGCCGCCGAGACCTCGCGGACGCGGGCGAAGTAGGCGTCGACGGCGTCGCGCTCGGCCGGGAAGGTGTCGTGCAGGAGGGCGCGGAAGGCCTGCGGGTTGTCGGGGAAGCCGAGCTGGAGGCCGTCGGGGAAGACGAAGGCGTCGTAGACGGGGCCGAGCGAGGCCCACTGCAGCCGGCGCCCGGTGAGCCCGGCCAGGAGCCGCCCGGGCATGCTGCGCTCGGTGACCTCGCCGACGGCGTGGACGCCGACGTCCCAGTGGTACTTGCCGCGCTTGAAGCTGTGCGTGAAGCCGCCGGGGACGTAGTGCTGCTCGAGCACGAGGACGCGCTGGCCGAGCGCGGCGAGCATGGCGGCGCAGGTCATGCCGCCCATGCCGGAGCCGATGACGATGCTGTCCCAAAGTGCAGGTGCGGCGAAGCCGGACGGGAGGTTCTTCGACCAGGGGTGACGCACAGGGCGGTCGGACATGCGCGCCCAGCATACAGCGCGCGGCGGCCGCGGTGGCGGCAGGGCGCAGAACGGCGGCAGAGCCCGCCAAGCTCGCGTGTTCGGGCATGCGCCGGGCGGCGGCCGCAGCGACGCCGGCGAGCACGACAGTACACGAGCGATTGACGGGGCCTGTGCTGGCGTTCGCGCGATCACGAGGGCGCACGGGCCCGATCGGTCCCACGCTCGAGGCGAGGAGGTCACACACGATGACGCCGCTCGTCCTGTTGCTCCTGATGTTCGTCGCCTTCGGGCTGTTCGGAGCGATCAGCGATCGTGCTCAACGCGCGGAGGCGCTGCGCCGCGGCCGCGAGGAGCGCCGCACGACGCTCAAGGACTTCGTGGTGCCCGTGGTGCCGGTGCGGCACCGCTGGCTGCGACCGCGCGTGGATCGCGGGTGAGCGCCGAGTCCGGTCTAGCAGGTTGCTGAAAAAGTCCCGGCCGGCCCAAATCGGCATGTCCATTCGGACAGAACATGGCCGAATTCGGCCGCGCAGGGCACTTCTCGATGATGAGTGGGGCGGCTTCGCGGGCTCCGTCGCCATTTTTCAGCGACCTGCTAGGCGGGCGGGAGAGGCGCCGCGGCAGAGCGAGGTGGCGCGCTCGTCATCCCGAGGACGGGGAGGAAGTTCTCGAGGAAGCCGTCTGAACCAGACGCCGCAAACCTTCCAGGTCCGATGGATCGTCCATCCGATGGATGATCGCGTGACAGTTCGGACAGAGCACGGCGAAGTCTGTGGCCGGATCGAATCGGACCTCGACCCCTTCATCCAAGGTGTTGAGCGGCGTCAGGTGATGCGCCTCTATGAGTTGGTGCGCGATGCTGCCATACCTCTCCGTCAACAAGATGTCGCAGCCTTTGCAGCGATATCCTTGGAGCTTCTTCACCTTTTTGGAATGGGTCGATTGTCGTTCGACCGAGCGATGTTGCCGGTACTTCTTTGCGTGGACGAACGAGCCTGTCTCCTTGGCCGCTTCGGACTCCTGAAAGATCTCCTCGGGTGAGTCCCATCCGCCTTCTCGTCGTAGCGCCTCGTACAGTGCCGTTGCTTCGGAGAGATCCGCTATGAGCCGGGGTTCATCAGGCAAGGTCGCAGTATCATAGCGAATGGCGACTATGTTTCCCGCCGTGTAAAGATCTGCCCGCCACCATTGTGTTCCGAAATCGGGTGCCCCTGGTTTCATCTGTCTCACATGGTGAGCGATACGTCCCCGCATGAGCACCGCTCTTCGTCCGAGCTCCTCGCGCGCTGCACCCAGGCCGACGGTATTCTTGAGAGTGGTGCAGCCCTGGTTGAGCGTGAGATAGATCGACGACCCATCTATGCTCATGAGGTAGGCGATGTAGTAACCGTCCTGTACTGAGGTCGTGACCGCCGGGTGAAGGAGGGCTACCCATGGCGTGAAGGTCCACTTGCCTTGACCGGCGCTGCCTTTCACAAGATAGCGACCAGCGAGCTCGGGAATCCGATCCCGGATCGCGTCGGGGAGCACGGTCGCTACAAACTGAACCATGTGGGAGCCGGCAAAAGCGGCGTCACCTTTGTTACGCTCGACGGGATAGTTTCTAGCCCAATGTTCGAGTTCCGCCCGCATCCAGCGATCACCTGATCGCCGATCCTACAGGCGTCTTCGCCTGCCGTCATGAAGCCTTTGTGGGCACTTCCGCTCGCGGTTTTGCCGCGGGGGCGGCATCGCTCCCGCGGTCGATTTCGCACTGTCTAATGACGAGCGCGAGCGCTCAGCCGGGCGGGACGACCACGCCGCAGGCGCACTTGATCGAGACCTGGACCTCGCCGTTTTGGATGGCGTCGCAGGCGTCGCCGACCAGCTCGACCTCGCCGGGGTTGTTGAGCTGCCAGCCGTTGTCGTCGCCGAACGGGACGATCTCGCCGTTGACGTAGACGGTGCACTGGTCCTCGCCGCCCTCGGAGACGGTGCCGTCGAGGGTGAGCTTGCAGTCGCGCACGCCGTCGACGATGTCGGCGAACGCGTCGGCGAGCGCCTGTGCGTCGTCGGCCTTGTAGAACGGGGCGTCGGGGTCGCCGTTGCCGACGCCGGCGCCGGCGTTGGCGACGTCTTGCAGGTGCTGGTCGCTGACTTCGTTGCCGACGCTGATCACGTAGGTGCGCACGCCCTGGCCGAAGGCGGCGGCGGCGGCCTCGACGGACTCCTCCTGGCCGTTCTGCGGGTTGGGCTCGGCGCAGGTGTCGGGCTCGCCGTCGGTGGCGAGGACGATGATCTTGGTGCCCTCGGAGGGGTCCATGACGAGGGTCGGGGTGACTGCGGCGATCGACTCGCCGGTCGGAGTCTCGTCCTCGGGCTGGCTGGCGTCCCAGGTGGCGGCGATGGCCTGGTAGTTGTCGAGCGCGGGCGGGGTCTCGGTGATGACGGGACACTCGCGGCCGCCCTGGTTGCCCTCGAAGCTGGTGTAGAGCGCCATGCCGAAGCGGACCTGGCCCTCGAGCTGGGGGACGAGGCCGTCGTCGGGGTCGAGCAGGGCGTTGTAGACGGCCTCCCAGCGGTCGGTGTCGCCGAACTGGGTGGTCATGCTGCCGGATTGATCGATGAGCAGCAGGACGGTGGGGATCTGCGGCTCGAAGGTGACGTCGGCGTCGGCACACACGCTGGTGTCGCTGCCGTCGCTGTCGGTCTCGCTGCCGGGACCGACGGGGAGGTCGAACTTGATGGCGCCGTCGGTGGTCGAACCGGTGGTGGTCGGCCCGGTCTCGGTCGTGGTGACGCTGGTGATCCCCGGAATGCCGGTGGTGCTGCTGCCGGTATCGGTGTCGGTCCCCGGGGTGCCACCGACGCCGCCACAACCGCTCAGCGCCGCGACCATTGCCCACATTGTCCCGCATGAAATGCTAATTCGCGCAAGCATCGGTGCAAGCATAGTGAGGTCGACGCGACGCGCTAGCCGGATTGTACCTGCCGCTTTCCTCGTGCTTCGACGGGGTTCACGGAGCCTCGCTCGAGAGCGACGGCTGCGAGCGCGCGTATAGCCCGCGGCGCGCTCGCGCAGATCATGCCACATCGCGCTCGCATCGACGCCGCGGGGCAATGCTCGATCGGGCCCAGGTCGCCGTATCACGGTATTTCTCGGCCGTGCAGGCGCGGCCTCGGACCGCGGCGCTCGAGCGCGGGCGCGAGCGGCGAGGCGCTCGTGCGTCCGCGAGGGCGGGGTCGGGGATTCGTCCTGTCGTGCGTGGCCGACAAGCAATGCGGCAAGGCGGCGACGCACCCGAAAGGGTGCCCGGATTGCTGTCAATGTCGCGCCGAGGCCAGACGCAGGGTGATCCTCCGTGGTGCGGTCGCTGCGGCCCGGGGCGCGTTCTCTGGTCGACCGGGGGCTTTTGCGCGGACGGGCGCTAGCCCGGGTGGCGCAGGCCCTTGCGGTGGATCAGGCGGGCCAGGGGGCCGCGCGGGGGGACGGACCACAGCGGCTCCTCGGCGGCGCCGTGGTGGTGAAGCATGTGATTGGCGGCGAGGATGCCGGTGCTGGCGGCGCGCTCCATGAGCGCGGTGGGGAACGGGGTGTGGGCGAAGTCGCCGGCGAGGTAGAGGGTCGGGTCGGGGGTGTCGACGCGGAGGCGCTGGGGATGGGCGCCGGGGCGGAAGGCGGGGCAGTCCTGGCGCAGCAGGAAGCGCTCGTCGATGATCTTGGCGTCGCGCGTCTCGGGGTAGAGCTCGTGGAGGGCGCGCAGGAGGTCGGCGCGGATCTCCGGCTCCTCCAGCGCGTCGGGCAGGGCGTAGGCGTGCAGCTCGACGACGCTGCCGCCGGTGCGCGCGGCCCAGTCGCGGCTCTCGTCCTCGAACAGCGGGTAGAGCGAGATGTTGTCGACGAGGCCGAGGCCGGTGGTGCCGACGAACGGGGAGCGGCCGGGGGCGCTCGGGCGGTCGAGCCACAGCCGCCACACCGCGAAGCGGGCGGTGACGGTCTGGGCCGCGACCTGCTCGCGCCAGCAGTGGCCGGCCCCGGGGTCCTCGGGCGCGACGCCTCGCGGATGGCCGAGCCCGGGCGACTCGGCGACGAGGTGCTGCAGCGCCGGGACGCTGGTGGCGAGGATGCAGGCGTCGACGTCGTAGACCTGTCCCTTGGAGCTGGTGATGCGATGGCGGCCGTCGCTGGTGCGGGTGAAGTGGACGGCGCCCTCGCCCGTGCGCAGGCGGACGCCGCGGCGCTCGAGCACCGCCGCCATCGGCTGCCAGATCGCGGTGGAGAACGGGCCCGAGGCGACGTCGAAGACGATGCCCTCCGGGTTGCCGACGAAGTAGAAGTGAAACATCATCAGCAGCTCGGCGGCGCTGAACTCCTGCTCCGGGTTGAAGAAGGAGTGGGCGAACACATCGAACAGCATCTGCCGCGCGCGCGGCGGGAAGCCGAGGCGGTCGAGGAAGCTGCGCGCGTCCTCGCGGTCGAACTGGGCGTAGGTGGCGAGCGGGTCGTAGGCCATGATCGCCCGCCCGCAGGTGTCGTCGACGCGCAGGGCGTCGCGCCAGGTCATGGTGCTGCTGCGGCGGATCAGGCTGACGAGGTTCCAGATCGGCAGCTTCGGCAGGCCGGCGAACGACTCGCGCAGGCCGTCGGGGCCGAGCAGCGGGTAGTCGTCGACGGGGCGCAGGAAGCCGAGCTCCGGGTCGATGCGCCGCAGCCAGGCGCGCAAATTGTAGTACTGGCGGAAGAAGGCGTGAAAGCCCCGCTCCATCTCGAACCGGGTGCCGTCGGCGAGGGTGTCCGTCCAGGCGCCGGCGCGGCCGCCGAGGAAGGTCTCGGGCTCGAGCACCGTGACGCGAGCGCCTCGCTCGCTCAGGACGGTGGCCGCCGCGAGCCCGGCGATGCCGCCGCCGACGACGAGGACGTCGAGCGGCCGCGGCAGGGCGACCGGGGCGCTCCGGTCAGGATTGTTGGCGAGTCGGCGGGAGATTCCCAGCATGGCATGAACGAGGGGGAAGCGAATCGGTCGAAGGTGCTCAGGAGATGTCTCTCGGGACAGGAATGGCTAATGTCCTCGGGGACAGGTGGCGCGATCGCGCGAGGCGGCCGCGCTGCAGGTATGGCTCACGCGGGGCGGCGGGCCAGGAAGGTGTGGACGATGCCCTCCTGCCAGCCGTCCATGGTGGCCGACTGGGTGTCGCAGAAGCCGGCGGCCTGGAGGCGGCGCTGGAAGGCGGCGGCGCCGTCGAAGGCGTTCACGCTGCGGCGCAGGTAGCGGTAGATGTTCGAGCCCGGCGAGGTGACGAGGCCGGCGGGGATGATGATGCCGAGGCACACCGCGTTCCACACCAGGTGGGCCCGCAGCGAGTCGCGCACGCTGTACTCGTGGAAGCAGACCACGCCGCCAGGCTTGAGCAGCGGGAGCAGCCGGCGCAGGCACAGGTCGGGGTCCGGCATGTTGCGGATCCCGTAGGCCATCAAGATGCCGTCGAACGGGCCGCTCGCGCCGTAGGCCGCCGGGTCCATGGCGTCGCCCTGCAGGAAGCGGACGCCGGTGAGCTCGCGCTTCTTGCGGGCCAGGTCGAGCATGCCGACCGAGGCGTCGAGGCCGGTGATGCGCGCGCGCGGGTAGGTGCGCACGAGCGCGAGGGTGGAGAGACCTGTCCCACAGCACAGGTCCAAAAGGTCAGCATCCTCCGGCATCCGCATGCGCTCGGCGCTGCGCCCCAGGTGCTTGTGGTAACCGGGGTTCATGCCGGTGAGGAGGTCGTAGCGGGCGGCGACGCGGTCGAAGGCGTGCGGGACGGCCTGCTTCTGCGCGCGCAAGGACGGCGGCGGTCGAGTCATGGCGTGGGCTCGGGTGAGGAGTGAAGAGTCTGCGCGAGGATCGGGCGCGAGCGAGGGCCGAATGCGGGGGATGACGAGCGAGGCCGGACGGCCGCGCCGGACCGGGGTGGCCGGAAAGCAGGTGCGGGGCCGTGAAAGGGCGCGGCGCAGGCTCTGCGCCGGCGGCCCCGGCTCGCGGGCGAACGGACGAGCTGGCGAGCGTCGCCGGTCACGAGCGGAGGCTGGCGGCGAGGGGCGGCGGGGCGGCGAGGAGCTGCTCGGACCAGTGGCGCAGGTGGGCGAGGAGGTCGCTGCGGCCGGCGCAGGCGGGGATCCGTCCGGCCGCCTGGTCGACGAGCTCGCTGAGGTGGCCGGTGGCGCCGTCGAGGCCCAGCTCGCGCACGGCGGAGGGCCGGTGGTGGGCGCGGTCCTGGCCGACCGGCTTGCCGAGCAGCTCGGGCCGGCCGTAGGCGTCGCGGATGTCGTCGGCGATCTGGTAGGCCTCGCCGAGGCGATAGCCGAGCCCGGTCCACTGCAAGGGGTCGCCGCCGCCGGTCATGGCCCCGGCGATCACCGCGGCCTCGAACAGGGCGCCGGTCTTGGCCCGGTGGTAGCGACCGAGGTCGTCGAGGCCGACCTCGGACTCCCAACCCTGGCCGGCGACGATGCCCGAGGGCCCGCCGACGCCGCGCGCGACGACCCGCAAGAGGCCGGGCAAGAGGTGCGGGTGCGGGCCGCCGGCCCGCGCGAGGGCGTCGAAGGCGAGGACGATCAGGGCGTTGCCGGCCAGGATCGCCAGCTCCTCGCCGAACGCGGCGTGCACCGTGGCGTGGCCGCGCCGGACCGCCGCGTCGTCGAAGCACGGCAGGTCGTCGTAGACCAGCGAGGCGCAGTGCAGCAGCTCGATGGCGGCCGCGGCCGCGTCCGCCAGGGCCGGGTGAGCGCCGCCGCAGGCCTCCGCGACCGCCAGGCAGAACTCGGGGCGAAATCGCGCCCCGCCCGGGAAGACGGCGTGGCGCATCGCCTCGCCCAGCCGCGGCGGACAGGGGGGTGCGGTCGCCTGGTCGAGGCAGCTCTTCAGGGCTCGGTCGATGCGCCGTCGAGAATCCATGGCCGCTGCTCAGGCCCGCCCGGGCCGCCTATGAGTCGGAGATAGGCGCAAAAGTGTGCCTGCGTGTTCAAGGATTGTCAATGCATGCGCCGATCGTTGGACAAAGACTTGAAACCTGGAGTGGTCGCGATAATTTGGCGACAGTCATGGTGGTGGTGAAGCAGAGCCCCCGCGTAGTCGTGATCGGCGGCGGGGCCGGAGGTCTGGCGGCGGCCGTCGACTGTGCCCGCCGCGGGGCCTCGGTGCTGTTGCTCGAGCGCGGGGCCGAGGTCGGCGGCAAGGTGCGCCAGGAGCGGGTCGGAGGCCAGTCGATCGACGCCGGGCCGACGGTGCTGACGATGCGCTGGGTGTTCGAGTCGCTGTTCGCCGATGCGGACGCCGCGCTGGCGGAGCACGTGCGGCTGCAGCCGTTGCCGGTGCTGGCGCGCCACGCGTGGCAGGACGGCGAGCGGCTCGACCTGTACGCCGACCGCGAGGCCACGGCGGCGGCGATCAACCGCTTCGCCTCGGCGGCCGACGCCTCCGGGTACCTCGCGTTCTGCCGCCACACAGAGGCGATCTACCAGAAAGTCCAGGGTCCGTTCATCCGCACGGCGCAGCCGACGTTGGCGAGCCTGGTCGGCTCGCTCGGCCTGCGCGGGCTGCCGGGCGCCCTCGGCCTCGACTTCCACCGCACGATGTGGAAGGCCCTCGGCGATTTCTTCCAGGACCCGCGGCTGCGCCAGCTGTTCGGCCGCTACGCGACGTACTACGGCTCGAGCCCGTTCGAGGCCCCGGCGACGCTCAACCTGATCGCCCACGTCGAGCAGACTGGAGTGTGGGCCCCGGCCGGGGGGATGTCGGCGCTGACCCGGGCGGTCGCCGAGCTGGCCCGCCGCCACGGAGCGGAGATCCGCCACGGAGCCGAGGTCGCCGCGATCGAGGCCGACTCGCGGGTCCGGGCGGTCCGGCTGGCGTCGGGGGAGCGGGTGCCGTGCGAGGCGGTGATCTTCGCCGGTGACCTGGCGGCGCTGGGCGGCGGCCTGCTCGGCGCGGAGGCGGCGCGAGCCGTGAAGGCGCCGCCGAAGTCCCGCCGCTCGCTGTCGGCGGTGACGTGGTGCCTGCGCGGCACGGCCGAGGGCTGGCCGCTGGCCTATCACAACGTACTGTTCTCGCGGGACTACGCGGCCGAGTTCACGGCCCTGCTGGACCGTGGGGCGCTCCCGGCCGAGCCGACCGTCTACGTGTGTGCGCCGGATCGCCAGGCCGATCTCGCGGCGGTCGGCCCGGAGCGCCTGTTCGTACTGGTGAACGCGCCGCCACGCGGCGGCGAAGGGTGGCTCACGGCGAGGGAGATCGAGGCATGCGAACGAGCGACATGGCGAGTGATCGAGCGCTGCGGGCTGTCGATGGCGCCCGCGGAGCCGCCGCGGGTGACGACGCCCGACGACTTCGCGGCGAGGTTCCCCGGCTCGGGCGGGGGGCTGTACGGGACGGCGACACGGGGCCTGCTGGACGCGCTGGGGCGGCCGACGGCGACGACGAAGCTGCCGGGGCTGTACGTGGCCGGGGGCAGCGTGCATCCGGGGGCGGGGGTGCCGATGGCGACGCTGAGCGGTCGGTTCGCCGCGGCGACGGCGTGCGCGGGCCTCGGTTCGACCGGCTGGTCCCTCCGGGCGGCTACGGCTGGTGGTACCTCGACGCGCTCAGCGACGACGGCAGCCACGGACTGACGATCATCGCCTTCGTCGGCAGCGTGTTCTCGCCGTACTACGCCAAGGCCCGCGCCAGGGCGCCGGCCGGCGCGGCCGACCCGATGGCCCACTGCGCGATCAACGTGGCGCTCTACGGGCCCGGAGTGGACGCGTGGGTGTTCTCCGAGTACGGCGCCAGCGAGGTCGAGCGTGGCCCGGACCGGCTGCAGGTCGGCAGCAGCTCGATGGCGTGGGAGGGCGACTGCCTGGTGGTCCGCTTCGACGAGCGCACGGCGGTGCTCGGCCAGCGGGTGGCCGGGACGGTGCGCCTGTACCCGTCGGCGTTCCCCGACCGCCCGGAGCGGCTCGACGCCCGCGGCCGCCACACGTGGTTCCCGGCGGCCCCGCACGCGCACGTGGAGGCCGAGCTGACGGCGCCGGCGCTGACGCTGCGCGGGACCGGCTACCACGACGCGAACTTCGGCGAGGAGCCGCTCGAGGCGGCCTTCGTCGACTGGAGCTGGTCGCGCGCGGCGCTGCCGGACCGCACCGTGGTGCTGTACGACGCCCACCGCCGCGACGGCAGCCAGCTGCAGCTCGGGCGGGTGTTCCACGCCGACGGCAAGGTCGAGCCGCTGGCCGCCGCGCACGCGATGACGCTCGGGCGCACGCGCTGGTGGATCCCCCGCTCCACGCGGACCGACGGGGCCCCGGCCACGGTGATCCGCACGCTCGAGGACACCCCGTTCTACGCGCGCACGCAGGTCGCCACCCGCGTCGGCGAGGTGCCGGTGCGCGCGGTCCACGAGTCGCTGTCGCTGTCGCGCTTCTGCTCGCCGCTGGTCCAGACGATGCTGCCGTTCCGCATCCGCCGGGTGGGCTGAAGGACATGTCCTCGGGGGCATGCTCGAGAGAGCATGCCCCGATGGTCATGTCTTTGCGATCATGTCGGAGCGGCGGCGGAGCGGGCGCAGGCCGACCAGGGCGGCGACGACGACGGCGACGCCGGTGACCGCGGGGAACATGAGGGCGGCGAAGTAGGGGAAGAAGTAGACCGTGGGCGAGGGGACGGGGAAGCCGAGGCGCCAGCCGAGCACCAGCGGGTGGGCGGCGGACAGGACGGCGCCGGCCAGGAGGATGGCGGAGAGGTCGAGCATCAGGGCGCAGCGATCGCGGCGCGCCAGCCAGTGGACGACGACCGCGAGGGTGGTCCAGCCGAAGCCCATGGTGAGGGTGAAGCCGATGAGGTCGGCGCGGCCGGCGACCGAGCTGAGGTCGAAGCTGCCGCGCAGGCCGACCTGCAGGGCGTAGGTGACGGCCCCGAACACCGCGAGGAAGCCGAGGCCGAACAGCGCGGCGCTGCGGGCCTCGCCCTGCTGCTCGCGCCGGCGGTGGAGGTAGAGCTGCAGCAGGAACACCAGCGCCAGCGCGGCGACCAGCACCCGCGCGCCGCTGCGGTGGCGCTGGCGCCAAGCCTCGTAGAAGGCGTCCCAGCTGCCCGCGCTGTCGGGCAGCCACGCGCGCACCGCGTCCTCGTTGGCGCGGCGGAACCGCTCGACGGCGGCGCGGCGGTCCTCGAGGTAGGCCGGCGGGAAGGCGGCCGGGTCGGCGATGGCGAACAGGGCGTCGAGGTCGTCGTCGCCGGCCCGCATGTGGGCCGGGAACGGCAGGCCGAGCAGCAGCGCCAGCGACGGGGCGACTGTGGTGATTCGTAAATGACCGTAGTCGGGGTCGCGGCGGACGCCGAAGCCGGCGTGGCAGGTCATGACATTGGCGATCGGCTCCTGCGCGCCGCCGTGGCCGCCGCGCTGCGAGTGCCCGTGATCGGCGGTGAGGATCACGAGGTCCTGAGAGAAGTCGAGGGTGCGCAGCAGGCCGGTGAGCTCGCGATCGGCGCGCGCGACCGCCTCGGCGTACTCGGGCGAGGCGGCGCCGTGCTCGTGGCCGACCTCGTCGACGTAGAGCGGGTGGACGAGCTGGAGGTCGGCCGGCGGGAGGGCGGCGAAGTAGTCGGCGTCGAGCGGGAGGACGTCGTAGTGGGTGAAGGCGCCGGGGAACAGCTCTTCCCACCACGTCAGCTCGCTGACGACCGCGACCGACATGCCGGCGGCGCGGGCCCGCTGCCAGATCGACTGGGCGAACAGCGGGGCCTCGTCGTCGTTGCCGCGGGCGCCGGTGCGGTCCTGCTCGAGGCCGGTGGAGATCGTGGCGTACACCGGGCGCGACATCGAGGGCACGCCGACGGCGGTCTTGCGACACTGGCCGTGCTCGCGCAGGAGCGCGATCGCGCCCATGGTCTTGGCGGCCTCGTGACCGAGGCCGTCGATCACCACCAGCACGCTGCGGCGCGGTCTACGCGGCTGCGCGTCCGCGGCGATCGCGTCGTCGACCTGCACGGCGAAGAAGCCGGTGTCGTGCGACGAGAGCCGCGCCGAATAGGTGACGCCCAGCAGCAGCGGGACGCCCAGGCCGAGCGCGCAGCAGGCGAGGAGGAGCACCAGGCATTGCCGGACGGTCATGTCGCGATCAGAGCATAGAACGTGCGGAGCGCACACGCGAATGCCGACATAGGTGGGGAGGCCCCGACGAGCGCCGCGAGGCGTGGGGCGGGGCGATTGCTGGCACCGCTCGTCGCCGCGATCACGGCCTGCGCGCCGACGTGGAAGGCGCCGCTGGTGGTCGACAGCCGCGAGGTCGCGCGCGCGCTGCACGACCCGGCCGACGTGGCGACCGACTTCGACCCGGCCAGCGTGCCGGTGTTCGACCCGCCGCAGAAGCTCCGGCCGTGCTGCGCGTTCGGCCAGGATCTGCGGGCCGAGGTCGGGCCGGTGCCGGTGCCGCTGTACAAGAACGAGAACATCCGCGCGCCGGAGGAGATCGGGCCGCACGGCTACGACAAGGGCGACGCGACGCGCGAGCGCAACGGGCTGGTCTACACCTGCCGCGGCGGGTTCCTCGACATCGCCCACGTGCGCGACACCGCCGATCGCACGCTCTTTTTGGCGCTGCAGCTGGCGCGACGATTGCCCGAGGCGGCGACCGTCGATTGGCCGGAGGAGGGCACGAAGCGGCGGGTGGTGGTCAAGGCGCTGCCGCCGGGGATCATCGAGCGCCACGGCCGGTGGAAGACGGCGGTGACTCTGGCGAGCTGGGCGGTCTATCAATTGTCGACGTGGCACGAGGTGGTCACGTGGTACGGCTTCGAGAGCGTGCCGGGGGTGTCGGAGCGGCTGTCGTCGTTCTCGCCGGAGGACGTGTACTCGAACGTGCTCGGCATCAACCTCGCGGCGGGGCTGGTCCTCGACGGCGAGATCCGCTCGCGCGAGGAGTACGACCTGGCGATGCAGGCGTGGATCGGCGAGGCCCTGCGCCGCCTGGGGGCGCTGCCCAAGGACGGCGCGCGGGCGGCGATGCAGGCGGTCGACGGCCTGTGGTGGGACTCGAAGAAGCGGGTGCCCGAGTTCACTCTGGTGACCCGGCGGTATATCCATACCGAGTCGCCGGTCCCGGCCTGGCTGGTCCACGACCCGGCGGTCCGCGAGGCCTGCGAGGGCCAGCCGCCCCCGCTGCCGCTGGTCATCGACCACCGGATCGGTGACCGCGAGATCTCCGAGCTCGCCGCGGTCGAGTTCGAGTTCGGCACCTGGCTGCCCAAGAATTTTCCGCTGCCGATCGCGGAGGGCACGAGGGTCACCCAGGCCGACATCCCGGCGATCGCGGCGGCCATCCGCAGCGAGGGGGCCCAGGTGTTCGGCCCCGACTTCGACGAGCCGGGCGAAGGGCGGGCCGACAAGCCGGCCGGGCGCGAAAAAGAAAAAATTGTGCGCCGCCACGTGACGGGTCGGCATGGGCCCGCCACTACCCCCGCGGGACCGTGAACGCCGGAGTCGCGCCGGCGCCACGCACACTATCCACGCGACGTATCCCCCCGGCCCGCTCGGGTTCGCTGCTTCAGGCCCTCACAGGTTTTGAAGCGCTTTTTAATTGGGACGGGGCCGCGGTGCGCCGCCACCGGACGAGCGCCGGTTAGGCCTCTTCGATGAGCGGCGAGGGCTCCAGCTCCGCGAGCGTCTCCCGCAGGACGGCAGCATCGAACGGACGATCCGCGCTCCAAGCCCGGCGCAGTGCCAGGCGGCCGAGGCGCTCGGTCAGATCCGAGTAGCTGAAGGGGATTTCGCGTTCGCTGGCCTCGATCAGCGCCGTGATGTCGCGCTCCGTGGTCGAGGTCTTGAGCAGCATGGCGTGGAACAAGGCCTCGCGGGCGCTCGCGTCGGGGCGTGAGAACTTCAGGTGCGATGCCGCACGGCGGAGGATCGCCGGATCGAGCGCAGAGGCGCGGTTGGTGATGAGCAGGGTCACCAGCGGGACCTTCTCGCGCGCCAGCAAGTCGAGCTGCTTGAGGAGGACGTTGAGCCCCGCGCGATCCTCGTGGTGGGCCTGCATCTGCGCGCGGCTGGTGGCGAGATCGTCGGCCTCGTCGATGATGAGGAGGGCAGCGTCGAATTCTCGTGCGCGGGCCTTGGCCTGCGTGAACGCGTCGGTGAGGCGCGCGGAGATTTCACCGACCTTGCCCCAACCGCGGATGTCGGAGGGCGTCTCGAGCACGAGAACTCGCTGCTCGAGCCTCTCCGCCAGCGGCGTCGCCACCGAGGATGCGAGGGCCGTCTTGCCGCAGCCGACTTCGCCGGACAGCAGCAGCAAGCGACTGCTGGCAGCTCCCGCTTCGGCGAAGGGCAGACCGCGGGGATGGTGCCGCACGCGCCACTTCTCGAACTCACGGGGCGCGAGCATCAGGACCAGATCGTCGAGGAGGCGTTGTTTTTGCGCGTCGATGCCGACGAGGGCGTCATATCGACGGCGCGCGGACTTGTCAGGATGCTTGGTCTCCAGAAGAGTCAGCTCGCTCATTTCCATTCTCCTACTTTGGTGCGCGTGAGGCCGTAATTGTTCTGCGAGTACTGGCGGTCGACATAGGCGTCGCCGGTCAGGATGGTGCCGTTCATGCCCCAGCCGCGCTCCTTCATGTGGTCGAGGACCTTCTGACGGCCACGTGCGTGCAGGCGCAGCTGTACGGTCATGCGGACGGTGGTGCCCTCGGGGAAGCCTGCGTAGTTGATCCCGCCGGGACGCTGGTCCGTGGTGACCGAACCATCGTCTCTGACCTGGAAGTTCAGCGCCCATTGCTGGCCCGCCGGGCTGGTGAACGCGACCTGGAACAGGTCGACGGCCTCTTGATAGAGGCCGAACAGCAGCACGTCGTGCCACTCCTCGGCGCGCGCGGCCGAGATGAGCCCGGCATTCTTCATGGCGGTGAAGTCTCCGAAGACCTTCACCATGACGGCCCGTGCCCGGGCCTCGGTGAACGTCGAGGCCTCCGTAGTCGTGAAGGTCGAGGCCATCACAGCTCCCCGTGATGCTTGAAGGGGTTGCCGAACAGCTCGATGAGGACCCGGCGCGACTTGTCGACCTCGTCGACCCGTTCGAGGCTCTCGACCTCGGCCCACTGGTCGCGGGCGTTGGACAGCCAGTCGGCGAGCTCGCCGATGTGAAGATTGTTCCACGCCAGCGGCAGGACGTTGTTGTCCGGATTCACGGGGTCGAGGACGGCCCACTGGCGGTCATCCGCGGTACGGTCGGGGACCGAGCCGAAGTCGTCGAAGGCGACCAATCGCCTGCGCAGGGCCAGATCCGCCATGGTGGAGAACCACTGCGCGAGCGTCTCGGTGTAGGTCGCGGCGACCCCGTGCTGGTCGAAGGCCTTGGCGCACAACAGGTCGACGAGGATGCTGGGCACTTCTTCGATCTGTTGCGCGCTGCCCTCACAGTAGTGGCGCCACCACTTGACGAGCCGGACGCACTCGTTGAACTTCACCCGGCCGGGCAGCTCGTTACTGCGCTTGTTACGACGCCGCACGAACTCGATGTGGTTCTGGATCGAGGTCCGGCGGCGTTCGCCGTTGCTGCGGAACAACAACTGTTCACGGTCGGTGCCCTCCACCGCCAGCATCGGTACGAGGTCGAAGTTCACTTTGCTGCCCACGAACGCGACCCGCACGGAGCTCCGTGTCGCTGACGCCTGCGTGTCGGGGTAGCTGGCGCGGAAGTAGCTCAGGAAGCGTTCGATGAGTCGCTCACGGTCGGCGCCCGCGGGGACGCTGCGCGGATCGATGACGATGGCGATATCGACGTCTTGTCCCTCGATCTCGGCTTCACCCTGCATGTGCCGGCGCAGGCCCGTGCCTTTCTCGTACGAACCCGAGAACGGCATGGAGCGGATGATGAGTTTGTCGCTCTCGGCCTTGCCGCGGAGCCGCCGTCGCACCTCGTCGGCTTGGCTCTTGATCCGCTCTTCTCGATCGTCGGGCGTGCGGATCCAGTCGACGAACGCAGACAGCCGCCGGTGCGACGGACTCTTGGAGCTGAGGCTCTTCACGGGTTCCTCCTCGGTGGATACGAGGTGCCTCGGAGCGGCCCCACCGATCACCTCGGTGCGGCAGTGATCGTTCGGGCCGTCGGATGCCACTTCCGGGGGAGTACCCATGGACGACCCTGCCTTGAAGACCCACGTCATTCGCCTGTCCGCCAACATCGGCCGCCAGAAGGGGCTCTGGAGCGCGGAGCAGATCCACGCTGCCTTGCCGCCGTGGGAGGCTCTTCCGGGAGGCCTGGACATCGACCTCGCGTTACTGGAGGTGTCGGATGCCGAGCCGGCGACGTGGAAACTGTTGGCGGCGGAGATCCGGCTCAAAGTGAGCGGGTTTCTGCAGCAGGTCGCCCGATCTCCGTTCGGCGGATCAGCGTGTTCGCGCTCGCTCCGATCCCGCTCCTGATGGTGCTCGGAGAGGCGTTGGGGGAGAAACAGGAGATCCGCGTGTTCAACCGGTTCCACGGGCCCGCTGGATGGACATGGGGGGATTCGCGGCCGGAGCAGTCCTCTTGGAACGTCGTCACCCACGCGACGCGCGGGACTCACGTGGCGTTGCTGCTGTCGATCAGCGGAAAAGTGCATCCAGAAGAAGCAGAGGTGGCGCTGCCCCCGAGCCCGTGTGCGATGTACGAGATCGCCGTCGAGGAGCCGCGCCGCGACATCTTGCAGACGGAGGCGCAGTTGCAAGAGTTCGCCACGGTCTATCAAGACCTGCTGACCAGGATCCGAGCGACGCACGGGCCGCGTTGCCGGATCCACCTGTTCCCGGCCGTGCCGGCGGCCGTGGCAGTTCAGTGCGGCCTGAGCCTGCTGCCCAAAGCGGACCCGCCGGTGAAGGTCTACGACCACCAGCGCGACAAGGGCGGCTTCGTGCCGACGCTGGAACTCCTGTCGCCGGGGCCGCCACCGGCTCGGGTGGGGGACGCCGAAGCGGAACGGGCGCTGGCCGAGTTCTTCGAGAAGTCGTTCAAGGGCGAGGACCTCCAGCGGTTCTTCACCTTCACGGAGGCCTTGGGCTCGCTCGTCAGCAAAGTCCACTGGGAGACCGATCTCGCCGAGGTGGCTCACAGGGCGGTACAGGCCTTGAAGCAGCATGGCAAGGTGGACACGGCGCTGTTCGATGCGTTGCGTGAGGCGCGTCCGAATCGAGCGGGGGAGATCGACGAGATCGCAGTGCGCTGGGGCTGTTGAGTCGGCGCATCCGATCATGGGTCCGGCGAGGTGATCGGTCGCCCTGGTGAGCGGCACCTCGGAGTCGATGGCAGACATGTCGCCGTATCCCCAGCCCTTGCACCACTACCTCGTCCAGCGCGTGTCGCCGCCCGACTTGCGGCGATTCATCGCCACTCACTACGCGGATATCGTCACCGGGTTGCCCGACTCGGTGGTCGCGGTAGATCAGTACGTGTTCGCCGTGATCGAGCGCCTGCGCCAGTTCGGATACCTCGAGCGAGAGCTGTTCGTGCGTCTGGGGGAGTTTCGGAAGCATGACGAGGCGCTGCGGACGGCTGCAGTCGCCTGCCTCGGCTTCGATCCCTTTCCGGCTGGCGGCCCGGGCGGCGCTGTCTCGAGCAAGCAGGTCGCTCTGGTCCTAATGTCATGTCCTGAAGGCCAGGCTCCGCTCGAGCTCGCCAGAGAGGCGGGCCACATCGAGGACGAGCTCGGTTTGGGTCAAGTCCGCGAGCGATTCTCGCTGGTGTGGGGGTGGTCCGTCACGGCGGAGCAGACTTTCGATCTGATCGCCGACCACAACCCGGCGCTCTTGCACTTCGCGGGTCATGGGGGTGCGGACGGGACGATGCTGGTCGTCGGAGCGGGGGGGTCGACGAGTCGTCTGCGCTACGACGCGCTCGCCCGTTTGCTCGGTGCGCTGCGTCGACCTCCCCGTTGCGTCGTCCTCAATGCCTGTTTCAGCGGGTTGGCGACGGCCGTCCTGACGGAGCGCGTCGACGCAGTGGTGGGGATGAGGGAAAAGATCTCCGATGACGCGGCACGCGTCTTCTCGCGGTCGCTGTACCGTGCGATCGGCAAGGGGAAAGATCTCCAGGAGTCGTTCGGTATCGCTCGGGCCGCGCTCAGTTCGCTGAGTCCACCCGAAGATCATCGACCGCAGCTGAGCTGCCGCGCTGGCGTCGACGCGGCCAGCATCCGCTTCTGATGGCGCCCGAGCGAGGAGATCGGGTATTCTCGGCGCAGGAGAGCGCTTCTGCACGACCGTCAGCCTTCGAAAGAAGTGTTCGAGAGGACAGGGCCGTTTGGACATGTCGCTCGGAGCATGTTTATCGGGGCATGTCTCTTGGGGCTGGTGATCCCACGTCTCGCCGGGGCTCACCAGGTCGGGCTGTCGCGCGGGGTGTACACGGTCGACGGGGCCGCAGTCACGGTCGAGCTGACGTTCGCGCGCGGCGAGCTGCGGGCGCTGGCGCCGGGGCTCGACGCTGACGGCGACGGGGCGCTGAGCGAGGCCGAGCTGGCGGGCGCGGGCGCGGCCCTGGAACCGGTGGTCGCGGGGGTCGGGCTGGCGGTCGAGGGCGAGGCGTGCGTCGGGACGGCGACGCGGGCGTGGCTGACGGAGGAGGACGGGGCGTCGCTGGCGCTGCGCTTCGAGTGCTCGCGGCCGCCCAGGGAGCTGACTCTGACGTGGTCGCTGTTCGACGGGCTGTCGTCCGGGCACCGCCACCTGGCGCAGTTCCAGCGGCCGGGAGCTGGCCCCGAGGACATCTTCGCCGAGCCGGTGCTGCAGGCGCGCGCGCCGACGGCGACGATCGCGGCCGAGGGCGGCGAGGCGGAACCACCGGCGTGGCCGGTGTCAGCGTACTTCGAGCTGGGGGTCGAGCACATCCTGATCGGGACCGATCACCTGGTGTTCCTGCTCGGCCTGGTGGTGGTCGGCGGCCGCCTGCGCTCGCTGGTGGCGGTGATCACTGCGTTCACGCTCGGCCACTCGCTGAGCCTCGCGCTGGCGACTTTGGGGATCTGGACACCCAGCGGGGCATGGGTCGAGCCGGCCATCGCGCTGTCGATCGCGTACGTGGGGGTGGAGAACTTCTTCGTGCCCGACGCGGCCGGGCGCTGGCGGATCACGCTGCCGTTCGGGTTCGTCCACGGCTTCGGCTTCGCGGGGGTGCTGGCGGAGCTGGGGCTGCCGGCCGGAGAGGTCGGACCGGCGCTGCTGCTGTTCAACCTCGGAGTCGAGGCAGGCCAGCTGGCAGTGCTGGCCCTGGTGCTGCCGGTGCTGCTGCTGCTGGGGCGCTGGGAGCCGTATCGTCGGTTCGGCGGCGCGAAGTGGATCTCGGGGGCGATCGTGCTGGCAGGGCTGTGGTGGTTTTTCGAGAGGGTGCTCGGCGGGTGAGCGGCGTGGCTGCGTGCGCACGCTGCTGTGATTGTCACGCCTCTCATGATTTGCGCGGGTCCCGAATGATGGGAGCACGCGGGCGTGATGGGGCTTCGCTGGCCACGATCGGGCGACCCGAGGCATGAGCGGCCGCACTTCGGGCCTGGCTTTCGGGACATGTCGCCGTCTGCGCGATGGCGTCGCTGCCTGGCGATTCGCAATCGCCCCGGCGTTGCCTCCTACGGCGCGCGGGCGTAGCGGCTCGGGGCCTGGCCGACGTGACGGCTGAAGGCGGTGCTGAAGGTGCTGGCGGAGGCGTAGCCGACGCGCTCGGCGACCTCGCCGAGGCCGAGGTCTTCGCGGCGCAGCAGGTCCTTGGCGACTGCCATGCGCCAGGCGAGCAGGTACTCCATCGGCGGCAAACCGACTGCGCCGGTGAAGCGCTCGAAGAAGGCCGAGCGCGACAGCGCGGCGGTCTTGGCCAACTGGGCCACCGTCCACGGGCGCGCGAAGTGGGCGTGCATGTGCCGCAGCGCGGGCGCGAGGCGAGGGTCGGCGAGGGCGCGCAGCAGGCCCGGCGGCGTGTCTTCGCCGGGGAGCGAGCGCAGCGCCTCGATGAGCAGCAGCTCGACCAGCCGCGTGAGCACGAGGTCGCGGCCCGACCGGCGCTCGCCGGCCTCGTCGCCGACGAGCCGCACCATGAGCGACAGTCGCTCCACGCCGCGCACGTGCATCACCGCCGGCAGCAGCGAGACCAGCAAGTTCGCGTCCGGCGAGTCGAACACGAAGTAGCCGCCGAGCAGGCGCACGTCGGGCCGGCCGCCGCGCGTGCCGTGGCGGACCTCGGCGGTCGGCGCGGGCGTCAGCTTGGGGTCGATGCGCTCGGGCGTGGCCGGCTCGAAGCCCGACATGGTGAAGCCGGGGGTCGCCGGCAATAGCAGGAAGTCGCCGGCTTCGAGGGTGAGGGGCCGGTGGCCGTCGACCGCGAGGCGACAGCTGCCCTCGAGCACGGTACAGAAGCTCGGATGGCCGAATTCGGAGTAGCGCACGGCCCAGCGCCCGGCGCCGCTGATCGGCTTCGAGAACACGGCGCGCGGCTGCAGCAGGGCGATGACTTGCGAGAGTGGGTCGGTCATGTCTGGACGCTCGCCAATGAAAGTTGGACTTCTTGCGATAGATAGTCCGGCTTCGGGTCGCTACAGTCAACTCCATGAAGAACGTGCTCATCACTGGTTGCTCCTCCGGTTACGGCCTCGAGACCGCGCGCCACTTCCTCGCCCAGGGCTGGAACGTGGTCGCCACCATGCGGACGCCGCGCGAAGACCTGTTGCCCCGGTCGGAGCGGCTGCGGGTGCTGGCGCTCGACGTGACGCAGCCCGACAGCATCGCGGCCGCGATCGCGGCGAGCGGGCCTATCGACGTGCTGGTCAACAACGCCGGCGTCGGGGCGCTCGGGGCGTTCGAGGCGACGCCGATGGCGCTGGCGCGCCAGGTGTTCGAGACCAATACGTTCGGGGTGATGGCGATGACGCAGGCGGTGCTGCCCCAGATGCGGGCACGGCGGTCGGGCGTGATCGTCAACGTGACCTCGAGCGTGACTCTGGCGCCGATGCCCCTGGTAGCGGTGTACACCGCCAGCAAGACCGCGATCCAGGGGTTCACCGCCTCGCTGGCGCACGAGCTCGCGGACTTCGACGTGCGCGTCAAGCTGGTCGAGCCGGGCTACGGGCCGACCACGCGCTTCGCCAACAACGGGCCGAACCCGGCGACGCTGATCCCCGAGGCCTACGCACCGTTCGCCGAGCGCGTGTTCGCGGCGTTCACCCGGCCGGCCGCGGTGACGACCGAGGCCGACGTGGCGGAGGTGGTGTTCCGCGCGGCGACCGACACGTCGGGGCAGCTGCGCTTCCCCGCGGGCCCCGACGCGGTGGCGCTGGCCGGCCCGAACGCGCGGTGAGGGGGCGGGTCGCGTCCGACCTCTCGCTCGGTCGTCGGCTGGAAAGATCGTAGATGTCCTTCGGGACAGCTACCTTATTAAAGATGTGGCGGAGGACGTGGGATCGCGGCGCCGGTTCGATTCGGCGGGCGCAGGCACGAAGACGGCCGGCCTCGCAGCGTGCCGCCGCTCGCCCTGTCGGGTTCGTCGGGGCGTTCGCCGAGGCGAAGATCGGCGCCCCGCGGGCGGCCGGCCACTTCGTCATGCGGCCGCGGCTCGATTGCCAGGCTGACGCACGAGCGAGACCCGAGGCCGCGAGACCGTCGCGGAAACTACACGGAAAAGAGCGGCACCGACCTTGCTAAAGGGGCCTCGCCGCGTTCGCCGGCCGAGGGTTCTTTTTTCTCCGTCCATCGAGGTCCATTCGCCATGCAGTTCCCACCGCGCCCCTCCTCCCATTGTTTCTGCTTCTCCCCGTCGCCTGCGCCCCCGAGCAAGTATGCGAGCTCGAGCCCGAGCCCGCGGCCCTGTCGGTCGTCCCCGTCCGGGCGCCCACGGGGGCGGAGGAGCCGGCGGCCAAGCCAGCGGAGGTCGCGGCGGTCGAGGTCGACGAACGACCGCCGATCGCCCTGGCGAAGTGGCGAGAGATCAAGCAGGCCGGTGAGGCGGCGGCGAAGCTGACGGAGCTCGACGCGCGGATCGATCAATGCCGCGCGTTCGCCCGCCAACACCCGGAGCACCAGACGAACGCGCTGGTGCTCGAGGCGCTGGCCGACGCGCTGATCGAGAAGGGCGGGTACGACCCGCGAGAGGTCGCGGGGCACCTGGCGGCGCTGGCGAAGCTGCGGCCGAAGTCGAATGCGCCGACCGAGATCGTCGGGCGCTATCACCTGCTGCACCCGCTGCCGGGCGCCGCCGGGCTGGCCCTGCTGGAGCTGGCGCGCGAGCGCCTGGCGCAGGACGAGCGGGAGATCGCGCTGCTCGACCACGAACAATGGCGCGAGTCGAGGACGCGGTGGATCGCGTTCGAGCGGACCCGGACGTTCGTCGCCGAGGCGCGGCTGCACCTGCGCGAGGGGGCGATCGACCAGGCGCTGCGAGCGGTCGAGCGGGGCCACGCGGAGACGGACAGGTTCGTCAAGGACATCGCGCTCGTCGACGCGACAGGCGAGCGCCGCGGGTCGCTGGCGGCGGGCGTGGCCGAGGACCTGCACGTGCTCGAGGCGGAGCTGCGCCACCGCAAAGGCGACGCCGCCGGCGCCCGCGCGGCGCTGAAGCGGGCGCTCGGGGTCGTCGCCGACGTCGAGCTGCGCGCCACGTACGAGCGCCTGCGCGGCGAGCTCGGGGTCGGCGGCGACGACCTCGTCGTGACCGCGGGCGCCCAGCCGGCGCAGGACTTCACGCTGAAGCGCCTCGACGGCGAGACGGTGCGGCTCCGCGACTACCGCGGCAAGGTGGTGCTGGTGACGTTCTTCGCCACCTGGTGCGGCCCCTGCAAGCGCGAGATGCCGCTGCTGCAGAAGTTCCAGGAGGAGCACCGCGCCAAGGGCGTCGAGGTGCTGGCGATCAGCATCGACGACTTCCACAGCCGCTCGAAGCTGGCGCCGTTCATGAAGCAGCACCAGCTCGACCTGCCGGTGCTGCTCGACGAGCCGGCGCAGCTCACCGAGTACAACTACCGCGGCGTGCCGGCGCTGTACGTGATCGACCGCGAGGGCAACGTGGCCCACGCGCGCACCGGCTACGACCCGCAGCTCAAGGAGAAGCTCGAGCACGAGATCAAGGCGATCGTCGAGCGCGAGGGCGACGGCGGGCGCAAGCTGCTGACGGTCGAGCAGGCGCCGGCGGGCTGGGGCGTGCGCTGGCAGCGGCCGGTCCGCGGCGAGCTCGAGGCGGTGACGATCGCGGCGCCGCTCGGGAGCGCCGACGGAGAGGTCGCCGCGGTCGGCCGCGAGGGCCTGATGCGCTGGTCGGCGAGCGGCGAGGCGCTGCCGTCGCGAGCGCTCACCGGCTACGCGAACAACCTCGACACGGCCGACCTCGACGGCGACGGAAGGCGCGAGTGGATCGTCGGCAACTGGAGCGAGCTCAAGGTCCTCGATCAGGCCGGCGAGCTGTTCTGGGAGCACACGGGCAAGAACTTCCTCCGCTACGCGGGCCACCGCGACCTCGACCGCGACGGGTTCCAGGAGCTGCTGCTGCAGGACGGCGACCGGGTGGTGGCGATGAAGGCGGTGCCCGAGCCGCTGTGGACGTCGCCGCCGTTCAAGGAGCTCGCGGCGGTGCAGCTCGACCCGGCCGGCGCGGTGGTGGTGCACACCGACGACAAGCTCGTGCAGATCGGCGCGCGCGGCGAGGTGACGGACCGCGGGGTGGCGGTGCCGAAGGGCCGGACGCTGGCCGGCCGGCTCGCCGTCGGGGACGAGACGATCGACCTGTTCAAGGGCGACTGGGACCCGGCGCCGAGGCTCGACCAGGACTTCGACGGCGACGGCCGCAACGACGTCCTGATCGCCAACAGGGCGGGCGTGGTCGTCTACGATCCGGAGGGCCGGCCGCTGCTGCGCGTGCGCAGCCACGACGTCGACGTGAAGGTCGCGATCGGCGACCTCGACGGCCGGCCGGGCGCCGAGGTCGTGCTGTTCGTCGCCCACTACGGGATCGTGGTGCTCGGGGCGCAGGGCTAAAGGCCGACCATCGGCGCGGCGGGTGAGATGTCCTTCGGGACAGGCCGCTGACGGATGCCTCGCGGCGGGGCCGGCCGGCGGCGAAGGCGGGGCCGAGCGCGTCATTCCGGGTCCGCGCTGAGAGCGTGATTCGGTGATTGTCGATGGTGCGAGCGCGGTGCTCGGCGCTCCACCGAGCGCCGCGGCGCCTCGCGAAGCGAGGATCACTGGCGAGTGCAACGTCTGTGAGCCGAGCAGCGCGTACCGGCCGACGTTCGGCGAGACTGCGTGTGCCTCGGCCCTCTCGCCCTTCCGTCGCATCGAGCGGCTGCGGGGCGTGAGCGGCGTCAATCCTCGTCATTGCGGCGTCAGCGAGGGGGGATAACATAGTGGGTACGAGTCGGGCGGATATCTCCCGAGGGAGGGTCTCATGAACTACACCACGATCCTGCTTAGCGGTCTATTGTGCACGATCCCAGCTGTCCGCGATTTCCAGTGCGACCTGGATCACGACGATCATGACGATCACGACGATCACGACGACGACGACGACGACGACGACGGCGGCGAGCTGTACTGGGCCGAGGGGCCCCAGGTCGGCGTGCCCGAAGCGGACCTCGTCGGCTGGACTCAGTGTTTCTCGGACCTTTATGCCAACATCGAGCCCGACCTCACCGGGGGGATTCTCGGCGAACAGTGCACCGGGTCCAAGCTGCTCATGGCTTGCCGCCCGGTCGGCGCGACCGACTTCCAGCTGTTGGCGATGGGCGACCGCGCCGACGTGCTGTTCGACGTCGGCGCTCAAGTCGACGGCAAGCACGAAGCCAACGGCGTCGCCTGGTATTTCAGCGACGATTCTTCGTGGGGCTTCGCGCCCGCCGGTGCCACGGTATCTCGGACTTCGTGCGACACACTATTCGGCAACCCGGGGGAAATCGACCCGGAGCTGCGCCTGTGCTGGCACACCTTCGCCGACGAGCTGGATTCCGGCTGGCGCTGCGGCGCGGACGAATTTCTCAACAATTCGATCGACTTCGAGCGGGTGATCTTCCAGGCCGATTGACGATCCGGATCGAGGAGAGCCGCATGTCACATGTCTCTCGGGACATCTGCACGAAAAGCAGGTGCCCCGCGGAACGGACGTGCGCAGGCAGCGGCCGCCGGGGCGGCGAGGGGCGCGCCGGGTGCTACGGGCTGCGAGGATGTGCGCGCGAGGGCCCGCGGGGGCGGGGCTTCCGCGGCGGGGCGGAGCGCGATAGGGTGGCGTCATGGCGGTGCTGACCCTGCCCGACGGCGAGCTTTATTATGAGGTGCACGGCAGCGGGCCGCCGCTCGTGTTCGCGCACGGGCTCGGGGGCGGGTTTTTGTCGTGGTGGCAGCAGGTGCCGCACTTCCGCAAGCGGTTCAGCTGCGTGGTGTTCTCGCACCGCGGCTTCGCGCCGTCGAAGGACGGGTCGGGGCAGGGGCCGCGCAGGTTCGTCGACGACCTCGACGCGCTGCTGCAGCACCTGCACGTCGACGACGTGCGCCTGGTCGGGCAGTCGATGGGCGGGTGGAGCTGCCTGGGCTACGCGCTGCGGCGGCCGGAGAAGGTGCGGGCGCTGGTGATGGCCTGTACGACGGGACAGGTGACGACGCCGGAGATCGACGCGGCGATCAACCGGCTGCGCGGGCGGGCCACCGCGGCGTTCATGAAGGGGGTCCACCCGGCGGCCGGCGAGCGGATGGTGCGCGACCAGCCGGCGATGCACGAGCTCTACCGCGGGATGGACATCCTCGGCGCCGCGGACAAGCGAGCGATCCGCGACGTCCTGCTGGATTTGCGGACGGTGACCGCGCGCGACCTCGAGGGCTTCGAGGTGCCGACGCTGTGCATGACGGCCGACGAGGACTTCGTGTGCGCGCCGGACTCGGTGGCCCACCTGGCGCGCATGCTGGTCGGCGGGCGCTTTGTCAAGGTGCCGGAGACCGGGCACTCGATCTACTGGGAGCGCCCGGCGCTGTTCAACCAGCTGGTCGACGAGTTCCTCGACTCGGTCGAGTGAACATCACTCGACGCGGCGGATGATCCGGTTGGCGCTGTCGAGCACGAACAGCGAGCGGCTCGGGTAGTGGTAGGCGAGCGCGAACGGGCCGTTGAAGCGCGACTCGATGCCGAAGCCCTCGCCGTAGCCGCCGGGGCACACCATGTCGCCGTTGCAGTGCTGGCCGACGTTGGTCGAGACCTCGCGGGTGGCGAGGATGGCCTGGCGGACGGTGTGCTGGGCGAACTCGCCGAAGTAGAGGCTGGCGCCGTCGCTGGCGAGGCCGCGCGGGCGGTGGATCGCGGCCTCGGTGCCGACGCCGTCGACGTAGCCGGCGCTGCCGGTGCCGGCGAAGGTGCCGACGTGGCCGGTGACGGTGTTGAAGCTGCGCAGGGCGAAGCCGTTGGTGTCGGCGACGTAGAGCATGCCGCTGTTGTCGGAGGTCAAGTAGCGCGGGCTGACGAAGCGCGCGGCGTCACCGATGCCGTCGTCGCCGCCGTTCTCGTAGGCGAGGCCGGCGAGGGTCACGACCTCCTGGGTGGCGGGGTCGAAGCGGCGCAGCACCGCGGCGCTGGCGTCGACCATGTAGACGTGGCCGGCGTAGTAGGTGAGGCCGCGGTTGTCGTCGAAGGAGGCGGCGTCGCCGATGCCGTCAGCGACGCCGGTCATGCCGTTGCCGGCGACGGTGGTGACTGCGAACGGCGGGGTCAAGCTGACCGCGCGCAGGCGCTTGTTCATGCCGTCGCTGACCCACAAGGTCTTGCCGTCGGTGGCGATGGCGTCGAGGCCGGCGAAGCGGGCGTCCTGGCCGTCGGGGGCGTCGGCGAAGCCGCTCATGCCGGTGTTCGAACCGGCGATCGTCTCGACCTCGGAGGTGGCGATGTCGATGCGGCGGATGCAGTTGTTCTGCGCGTCGGCGAGGTAGAGGTGGGTGAGGTCGACTGCGAGGCCGCCGGTGCCGGAGATCCGCGCTTCGCCGCCGACGCCGTCCTTGAGGCCGAGCTGGCCCTGGGCGCCGACGAACAGGGAGGTGGTGTTGGTGAGGTTGCAGGTCGGGTTGCAGGCGTCGCCGTTGTCGAGGTTGCTGTCGTCGCAGACCTCGAGCAACGGGTCGATCATGCCGTCGCCGCAGCCGCCGCCCGGAGGCTCGAGCTGGCAGTTCGGGCCGCAGCCGTCCGCGGGGTCGACGTCGCCCTCGTCGCACTCCTCGCCCTGATCGAGGTCGAGCAGGCCGTCGCCGCAGGCGGCCCCGGACTCGACCTGACAGGCGGCGCTGCAGCCGTCGCCGTCGCTGGCGTTGCCGTCGTCGCACTGCTCGCCGTCGGGGTAGTCGACGACGCTGTCGCCGCAGCCGGCGGCGGTGCAGTCGGTGCGACAGGCGCCCGGCTCGAGGTCGCTGTTGTCGGGGCCGGCGTCGCACGCCTCGTCGCACTCGACGACGCCGTCGCCGCACTCGGCCAGGCAGGCGGGTTCGGTAGTGCTGGTGTCGTCGGTGGTGGCGGTCGTGCTCGTCGTCGTGCCGGTCGGCGGGTCGAGGGTGGTGACGCCGGTGTCGGTGCTCGTGGTGGTGGGGGTCGTGTCGAGGACGGTGGTCTCGCTCGCGCCGCCGCTGGTCGTGTCGGTCGTGGTCGCGGTCGAGCCGTCGCTGGCAGTCTCGGTGTCGGCGGCCGGCGGGAGGGCGCAGGCGAACACCAGGCTCAGCAGACCGAGCGCGGCGGAGTTCAAGCTGTGGGGGCGATGCATCGCCTCAGGGTAGGGCCCGAGGCCCGGCGCTGACAACGTGGTCGGACGAAGTTTTCTGCGGGGCTCCTCGGCGGCAAACCTGGCAAGATGGCGGGGTGCGGAGCTCGGGTCGCACATGTGCGCTCTTCGGGTCGGCGGTCTGCTGGCTGGCCTGCTCGCGGCCTGAGGCGCCGGCGCAGCCGGCCGCTGCCGCGATCGACGAGGATGTCCCGGCGGTCATGCCCGAAGAGACATGGCTGAAGGGTCAGCTGCATCTTCACACCGAGAACTCGGGCGACAGCGCGACGCCGGTCGCGGCGGCGCTGCGCTGGTACGAGGCGCACGGCTTCGACTTCGTGGTGGTGACCGACCACAACTTCGTGAGCGCGCCGGCCCGCGCGGGACGCATGCTGGTGGCGCCGGGGGTCGAGCTGACGCAGAACGTCGAGCGCTGCGAGCCGCCGCCCGAGCCGGGGCTGCGCTGCCTGCTGCACGTCAATGCGCTGTTCGTGGCGGCGGAGCGGACGGGCCGGTTCCAGTTCCCGCCGGCGAGCTCGCCCCGCCGCGACGAGCTGTTCACGCGGGCGCTGCAGGCCAGCGAGGAGCTCGGCGGGGTGGCGATGCTGAACCACCCGAACTTTCACTACGCGGCCGACGCGGGGCTGCTGACTGCGCTGTCAGGGTCGGGGCTGCGGCTGTTCGAGCTGGCGAACGAGGCGGTCGACTCGAACAACGCGGGCGACGCGGCGCACCCGTCGACGGAGGCGCTGTGGGACGCGGCGCTGACGAGCGGGGCGCGGCTGTTCGCGGTGGCGACGGACGACGCGCACCACTACGACGACGCGCCGGCGGTGACTGCCCGCGGCGAGACTGCGTACACCGGCGACCGCGGGTTCGTGGTGGTCCACGCGACCCGCGATCTGCCGGCGATCCGCGCGGCCCTGCTGGCCGGCGAGTTCTACGCGTCGACGGGTCTGTTGTTGAACTCGGTGACGCGCGCGGACGGGGCGCTGACGGTCGAGGCGGCCCAGGCAGGGGTGACGATCGAGTTCGTGGGGGCCGGCGGCGAGGTGCTGCGCACGGTGACAGGGCCGCGGGCGACGATGACGCTGGCAGAGGCGCCCGGGCCGTACGTGCGGGCCCGGGTGCGCGCGGCCGACGGGCGCAGGGCGTGGACGCAGCCGATCTGGCGCGAGTGAGGCGAGGGCGGGGTGTGGTGGCGGCTGGAGTGAGGGGCGCGCGTCGATGCTGAGCCTGTCTTGGGGGCATGTCTCGATCGTGGCCCCGGCCGGCGAGACGAGTCGCTGGAGTGATGGGCCGCGCGCCGGCAGTCGAGATGCCTCTCGGGACATGTCACTGATGCAGCCCGGGCCGGCGCGGTGACGCCGCCCGACTTGAAGCGGATGCGGCCGCCTGCTACGACCCTGGGGTATGCGTTCGTTTGGCTTGATCTGCTCTGCGCTGCTGCTCGCGACCGCGCCGGCCTCGGCGGCCGCGCTCGATACCGACACCGACACCGACACCGGCTTCGAGCCGCATCCTCCGCCGGAGGTCGACATCCTCTCGCCGGACGACGGGGCAGTGTTCGACGGCACGCCCGACGCCGTCGTGCCGGTCGAGATCAGCTACTCGTACATGCAACCGGGCGACGTCAGCCTGTGGGTCGACGACGTCGAGGTCGCCGTCTGTGACCACGATTGGTGGTGCACCTTCGAGGTGACGTTGAGCCCGGGAGTCCACAAGCTCCAGGGGTTCGGCAGCGGTTTCGAATCCGAGGTGGTCATGGTCGAGGTCCGCGACGGTTCAAGCGGCGATTCGAGCGGCGGCTCGAGCGGTGGTTCGACCGGGACCGAGGGGAGCGAGACCGCGACGGACGGCGACAGCGACAGCGACGGCAAGGGTGGCGGCGAGAAGTCAGGCTGCGGCTGCTCGGCGGGGCATGGCGGGCTGGGGGCTTGGGGACTGGGGCTGTTGGGCCTGCTGGCGCTGCGGCGCCGCCAGGCCGGGTGAGGCGGGGCGGCGGCCGGCGGATGTCCCCAAAGACATGTTTCGCGGCGATGTGCGGGGCCCGATGTAGCGCCGGGAGCCGGTCGGCGAGCCGGCGGATGTCCCCAAAGACATGTCATTCGGCGACGTGCGCAGTCCGTCGCGGCGCCGGGAGGGAGGGGCGGTGGGCTTGCCGCCAATGGATGCCGTAAGAGACATGTCGTCGGAGACATGTCGATACAGAAGCAGGATGCGACGGGAGCGGCGGCCTTCTTAGACAGGCATGTCGAATTCGCGGTGCGGATCAGCGGGCGCTGATGTGGGCGGCGAGCTCGGTGTGCGAGCAGCTGGTGCCGCTGAAGTGGGCCGCGACTGCGCCGACGGTGAGGGCCGCGGCGGCGCCGAGCGAGGCGGCGAGGACCAGGGCGGAGCGGCGCTGGCCGCGGGCGGCGAGGTTTTCGAGCTGGGCGACGAGGATGTCCATGTCGGGCCAGCGGTCGTCGGCGTCGAGGGCGAGGCCGCGGAGGAGGCACTGATAGAGGGCGCGCGGGATCTGCTGCGTGAACGGCGGCGGCTGGGTCGGCGGGCCGGCGAGGACGTTGTCGATCAGGGTGCGCAGGGTCGGGCCCGCGAACGGGCGCTCGCCGAACAGACACTCGTAGGCGGTGACGCAGAAGGCGAACTGGTCGGAGCGGGCGCAGGCGGGGGCGGCCCGCAGCTGCTCGGGGGCCATGTACGCGGGGGTGCCGACGAGGACGTTGGTCTCGGTGTCGGTCATGCGAAACTTGCCGATGAGGGTCTCGGCGCAGGAGCCCTGCGGCCGGGCGACGCTGAAGTCGACGACGCGGACGCGACCGTCGTCGCCGACGAGGATGTTGTCGGGCTTGATGTCGCGGTGGATGACGCCGCCGCGGTGCGCCGCCGCGAGCCCGCGTGCGGCCTGGATCAGCAGGGGCAGCACTTCGCGCCAGCTCCGCGGGGCGTCGCAGAACTGGCGCAGGGTCGGGCCCTCGACGTACTCCATGGTGAGGAAGACGCGGTCGCCGACGACGCCGACGTCGTGGACCGCGACGATGTTGGGGTGCGAGAGGCGGGCGATCGCCTGGGCCTCGCGCAGGAGCCGGGTGTCGCCGATCGAGACCAATTGCGCGGTCTTCTTGCCGGTGGGGTAGAGGATCTTGACGGCGACAGGCCGCTGCAGCCGGGGGTCGTAGGCCCGATAGACGACGCCCATGCTGCCGCTGCCGAGCTTGCCGAGGAGCGAGTAGCGACCGAGCGAGTCGGCGGGGGTGCCGAACAGTTCGCGCTCCGCGGGGCTCAAGGTGCGCCGGGTGGTGCACAGGTCCTCGAGGTCTTCCGGGAGCGCGACGTCCATGCCGATGTCGATAGCGCGGGTGATCATGGTGCAGCTGTCTCTCGGGTCAGGCGCGCTGCGATCGTGACGATCGTCGGAGAGGGCCGCCGCGGCACGACCGCCGGCGGAGCGGGCTCCGCGGCCCTCCGCGATCTGCCGCACCAAAAAAACATCAAGTCGGACGACCCATGCGAACGCCTGTCCGGGGCAGCCTCGCGCCGGCGGCGCCAGCTCGCCGGCGCTGCTTCGCGCTCGCAGGTGGGCCCAGAAGGGCGCAGGAGCGCAGCGGATGCGAACGACGTCACATGAACTTCAGGCCATGTGATTCCGCCGGCCGGCGGCGCGGATCGAGGGTCGTCGCACCCATGCGGGCACCGCCGGCGGCGCAGAGGGGCGCGAGAGCGCGGACGATGCGATCGGTGTCACATGGGCTTCGAGACAGGTGCGAGCGCTCGCCGGCGCGCGGCCGGTGAGGATGAGCACCGGCGAAGCGGCGCAGTGAATCACGTGAACCTGGGGAGAGGTGGCCGCGGCGTTCGCAGACGGGCGACTCGTGGGGCGCGAGGCAGAAGAGCGGGCGACGTCACGTGCGCCTCGGGGACATGTCTCGCGCCCGGCCGGGGGCACACGCGCAGCCGGGTACGAGCAGGGATACGGCGGATGTACTTCGGGACAGGCAGAGCGCCTGGGCCGGGCGGGTACGAGCAGGGGGACGGCGGATGTACTTCGGGACAGGCAGCGCGCCGGGCCGGGTTTCACTCGCAGTCGGGCACGAGCAGGGGGACGGCGCCGGCGGGGGCCGGGGCGCCGGCGAGGCGGGCGGCGTCGCATGCACCTCGGGACAGGTACCAGCGCTCGCCGCCGAGTTCGATGGCGGCGGCGTCGACCCCGGTGACGCCGCGGGTGACGAGGCAGCTGCTGGCGCGGACGACGTCGGTGCGCTGGCCGTCGAGCTCGATGCGGCGGAACTCGGCGGGGCCCTGGAGGGTGAGGTAGCCGGGGCCGACGTCGTAGGCGTAGCTGCGGACGAAGCGGCCGCGCTCGTCGCGTCCACGGTGCTCGAGGCGGCCGTGGCCGGCGGTTCGCTCGGGCCGGTTGCGCCACACGTCGCACACGAGCGCGCCGTCGGGGCCGCGCCGGAGGTGGTGGAGGTTGCGGACGCGGTGGAGCCGGGCGGCGGCGTCGGGGGCGTCACGCGGGGGCGGGCGCTCCAGGCGGGCGCGCGTGGCCGGATCGGCGAGCGCGCCGGCGCAGCCGACGGTGCGCAGCTCGTCGAGCCCGGGCGGATCGTCGGCGAAGCCGGCGGCGGCGCAGGCTTCTTCGCTGAAGAAGAAGCGCTCGCGAGCGGCGAGGATCAGCCGCCGCGCGCCGCCGGCGGGGCCGCTGAGGGCGATGCCGGTGAAGACGCAGGTGAGGGCGCGGCCGACGGCCTTCTGGGTGCCGGGGGGAGCGGCGACCGGCAGCTCGTGCTCGGGGGCGGTGAGGGTGAGGTGGCCCTCGGCCAGGCGATAGCCGAGCTGGATCGTGGGTGTCCCTAGGGACATGTCGATCGGGGCAGGCTCGGGAGCGGGGCTGTCCGCGGGGGCGGGCGGGAAGACGGGCCAGGCGAGGGCCGTGAGCGACAGGCTGTCCTCGGGGACAGGTGATCCCGGAGCCAGGGCGAGCAGGATGCCCGGGCCTGGGTGGCTGTCCTCGGGGACAGCTGAGGGGGCCTGGGCGAGCAGGGCCGCGGGCCAGCGAGGGGCGGCTGCTTGCGGCTCGGGCGGCGTGGGTTGGCTGTCCTCCGGGACAGATGGCTCGGGGGCGTCAGCCGGGTCCGCGGGGGCGGGGAGGGCAGGGCTGTCCGCGGGGACAGGTGATGTGACCAGGAGGAGGCGGCCCCGCCCGGGATCTCCGGGGTCGGGGACGAGCCGCCAGGGCTCGCAGCGGTGGCCGCCCTCGCCGGGCAGGCGCCACCACAGCAGGCCGCCGGCGCGCGCGTGGTCGACCAGGCGCGCCTGCTGCTCGGCGGTCAGCGGCTCGCCGGCGACGCGGACCTCGCGCTCGTCGTCGTCGTCGCGCGCCCCGCCCAGGCGCGCGCAGGCGAGGAGCGCCGCGAGCGCGAGGAGGACGAGCCGCATGCCGGCGAAATGTGCCCGCAAACGGCCGCCAAGGGCAATCCGGAGGGAGGGCTGGTCACGCGCACGAGGCGCGGAATCGCGCGGCGGGCCGTTGCCTCGCGGGGCCGCCGGGGTCCACAATCCGGCCGCCATGCCGTGGAGCCGCGAAGACATGGCCGCGCGAGCGGCCCGGGAGCTGAGCCCGGGCAGCGTGGTCAACCTGGGGATCGGGATCCCGACGCTGATCCCGAACTACTTGCCGCCCGATTCGGGGATCTTGCTGCACTCGGAGAACGGGCTGCTGGGGATGGGGCCGTTCCCGTACGACGACGAGGTCGATGCGCAGGTGATCAACGCCGGCAAACAGACGGTGACGATCGTGGCCGGCGGGTCGACGTTCGACTCGGCGCTGAGCTTCGCGATGATCCGCGGCGGCCACGTCGATGTCGCGGTGCTCGGGGCGATGCAGGTGGCCGAGAACGGCGACCTCGCCAACTGGATGGTGCCGGGGCAAAAGGTGGCCGGGATCGGCGGGGCGATGGACCTGGCCACCGGGGCGCGCAAGGTGATCGCGGTGATGACCCACACCGACCGCGACGGCGGGGCGAAGCTGGTCCGCCGTTGCTCCCTGCCGCTCACTGCGATGCGCTGCGTCGACCTGGTGATCACCGACTTCGGGGTGATCGCGGTCGAGGACGACGGCTTCCGCCTGGTCGAGCGCGCCCCGGGGGTGACTCTCGAGGCGATCGTGGCCGCCACCGCGGCGCCGCTCCGGGTCGAGGACGCGGCCCGGGCGTCGGCCTGACCTTCGGGACAGCTGCACCGAGGGCCCGCAGGCAGGTCGACAGGCCGCGAGGGCCTGACTTTCGGGACAGCTTCCGCGGGCCCGCGGGAGGCCGGCTGACCTTCGGGACAGCTGCCGTGGCCCGCGGGCGGGACCCCGAGCCCAGGGGCGTCGGCCTGACGTTCGGGAAGCTGCTGCCCGCGGTCGCCAGGGTGCGTGGGTCTGACCTTCGAGACAGGCGGGCCCCGGCAGGACGCAGGAGCTGCGGGCGAGGTGTGAGAGCGAGGCGCACCCGGCCGCGAGGAGCAAGGTTCCGGCCGCAGCAGGGTGGGGCCCGAGTTGCCTCGGCCGCGAGTTTTGGCGAACTTCGCGCGTGATGCCCCGTCACTCGCGCTTCGCCGGTCCCTGGTTGCTGTGCCTGCTCGCCGCCTGCAACGACCCGCCCGCCGATGCAGGCGCGTCGGCGTCGACGACGTCGGTGACGCCCACGAGCGACTCGCCCGCGACGACTGCCACGAGCGAGGAGACGACTGCGACGCCGCCGACGAGCAGCGCGTCGGCGACGACGACGGCGACGCCGACCGAGAGCGCGACCGCGGAGCCGGACACGACGGCGACGTCCTCGACCGGCGAGCCCGCGTGCACCTGTAGGCCGGGTGAGCCGGGCGCGTGCGAGGGCGAGCAACTGCTGGTGTGCCAGGCCGACTGCGTGTCGTTCGCGCCGCAGCCGTGCGAGCCGGGCGAGACGTGCATCGGCGGGGTGTGCTCGACGGGGGCCTGCCCGCCGGGCAGCACGAAGTGCGTCGACGAGGATCACTATGCGCAGTGCGAGGAGGACGGCAGCGGCTACGCGCCGCCGGTCGCGTGCGGCCCGGGTGACACGTGCATCGGCGACCAGTGCTTCTCGCTGTGCGACCTGGCGGAGGCGACGCCGAGCTCCGTCGGCTGCTCGTTCTTCGCCAACCGCATGGACAACTACTACGCGGAGGAGAACGACTCGGTGGTGGTCGGCAACCCGCACGCGAGCAAGACGGCGACGGTGCAGCTGTACCTGGCGCCGACCGGGCAGAACGTCGAGGCGCCCCAGGGCGCGCCGGTGACGATCGCGCCGGGCAAGACGCACACGTTCACTCTGGCGAATCCGCCGATCGACAAGGTGTCGGCGCTGCGGATCGGCGGGTCCTACCGCATCGACAGCGACGTGCCGGTGGTGGCCTATCAGCACTCGCCGATCGGCGCGCAGGCGACCAATGACGCGTCGATGCTGTTCCCCGAGCACGCGCTGCAGGCGAGCTACGTGGTGGCGTCGTACCGCCAGACGCAGGAGGAGTCGCCGAGCTACTTCAACGTGATCGCGATCGCGGACGAGACCACGGTGACGTGGACGCCGTCCGTGACCACCAGCGGCGGGACCGGGGTGCCGCAGGTGTTCGCCGGCCAGACCGGGACCGTGGTGCTGAACCGCTTCGACACGCTGCAGGTGATCGCGCCCGGGCCGAACGGCGACCTGTCCGGGACGCTCGTCGCCGCCGACCGACCGATCTGGGTGGTCGGCGCGGTCGAGTGCGCCAACGTGCCGAGCAGCAACGTGTCGTACTGCGACCACGTCGAGGAGCAGATGCTTCCGCTCGCGTACTGGGGCCTCGAGTACGTCGGCGCCCACTCGCCCGCGCGCGGCCAGGAGAAGCACTACTGGCGGGTGTACGGCGGCGAGGACGGGACGACGGTGAAGACCGACCCGCCGCTGCCGGGCACGCCGCTGGCGCTGAACCGCGGCGAATGGAAGGAGCTGGTGGTGGCGACCGGGACCAGCGTGATCTTCGCCGGCGACAAGCCGTTCTTGCCGGTGCAGTACCTCGAGAGCCAGGACGGCGGCGCGGGCACCGGCGATCCAGCGATGGTGCAGGCGATCCCGGTCGAGCAATTCCTCGACCGCTACGCGTTCGCCACCGGCACCGGCTATTCACAACACTACGCGCAGATCGTCCGGGTGCAGGGCGCGGCGGAGGTGTTCGTCGACGGGCTCATGGTCGGCGGATACCACGCCGTGGGCGGCTACGAGGTGGCCGATTGGCCGATCGCCGAGGGCGCCCACCTGGCCGAGAGCGCCGAGCCGTTCGGGATCGTCAACTACGGCTACACCGAGGTGACGTCGTACGCTTACCCGGGCGGGACCCGGCTCGAGGTGATAAATCCGCAGTGAGCGGACGGCTGGCGTCGGGTCCGCTCATTCGCGCGAGCGCTGATCCGACGAAGGTCGGTGTGGTCGGGCGCACGGCGGTCGGGGTCGCTGACCGGAGGCGGGCGGCGGTCGGGTCTGCTGATTCGCGGACGGGATCGCGGCCCGGCAGGGCCCGGCCGGCGGCGACTGCCGGGGCTGCTGATTCGCAGCGAGCGAGGCGACGGTAAGAACTCCGCGGATTCGTGGGCCCGGCCGGCGGGGCGGGCGCGGGTGCCAATCGTCGCTGGGTCCGCTGGACGGGGTGCGGGATTGCGTCACGTTCCTCGGCGAAAGAAGGTCCCATGCTCTGTGAATCGCTCTCGACCGCCTGGTGGTCGCTGCTGCTGCGCGGCATCCTGGCGCTGCTGTTCGGCTGTCTGACGCTGGCCGCGCCCGGCATCTCCTTGATCGCGCTGACGATGTGGTTCGCGGTGTTCGTGCTGATCGACGGCGTGTTCCTGATCGGCGGCGCGTTCGTCGGGCGCAAGGAGAACGAGCACTGGTGGTTGATGCTGCTCGAGGGCCTGTGCGGGGTCGCGTTCGGTCTGCTCGCGCTGCGGGTGCCGGGTATCACCACTTTGGTGCTGCTGATGTACATCGCCGCGTTCGCGGTGATCACCGGGGTGCTGCGCATCGACATGGCGATCCGCCTGCGCAAGGAGATCGAGGGCGAATGGTGGCTGGCGCTCAGCGGCCTCGCCGGCGTGCTGTTCGGCGTGGTGATGATGACGATGCCGGGCGCCGGGGCGCTGGCGATGATGGTGTACATCGGCGTGTGGGCGCTGTTCGTCGGCTTCTCGCTGATCTTCCTGGCCTTCCGCGTGCGCCGGATCGGCCGCACCGGCGGCGCCTGGCGCGGCGGACAGCCGCTGCCGGCGCATTGACGCGGGGCGGGCGATTTCGCTCGCTGGCCTCCACGCGGGCGCTGCGGGCAGCGGGCGGGCCTCGCACAGAGCTGGCTGAAAGGTCAGGTGCCCTCGATGTGCGTCGCCGCGGGTCGTCCTGTCCGCGGTTCGACTCGCCGCCGATCGGCGGCGTGACGGCGATCGCAGGTGGGGGCGCCCGCGCCCGCCGGGGACACGGGCGCGGCGGGTCGCTCGGGTGAATGCGACTCCAGCAGACCGAAGGGTCGGCGCTCTTGCCATGCGCGTCGACGTGGGCCGGATTGCTTGCGCCGCGCCGCGAAGTGCGCCAATCTTGCCGGACATGTTGCTTCGTCTCGGCACCGTGGCCGTCGTCGCGCTGTTCATCGCCGGCTGCCAGCCGCCGGGGCCGAAGCGTTGCACCGACGAGCCGAGTGGTTGCCCGCGCAGCGTCTATGCAGTCGACCCCGCAGGGCTGAAGTCGTTGATGGCGCGCGGTCGGGTCAGCATCCTCGACCTGCGCAGCCAGAAGGACTACGAGGCCGGGCACATCCCGGGGGCGGTGCGGTTCGACCCGGAGTCGCTGAGCAGCGTGGTCGGCGGGGTGCCGGGGCAGGTGACGCCGGCCAAGAACATGTCGGCGACGTTCACGGCAGCGGGGGTGCGCAGCGGCGACCACGTGATCGCCTATGACGCCGAGAACGGCCCGCCGCCGGCGCGCCTGGTGTGGACGTTGCTTTATTACGGGTACGCGTCCGGGCAGGTGCAGGTGCTCGACGGCGGCTTCGCCGGCTGGACCGCGGCCGGGGAGCCGGTCGAGACGGTCCTCTCGACGCGGCTCGACGCCGGCAAGCCGGTGACGCTGCACACTCCCAGCAATGCCCGCCGCGTCGACGCGGTGTGGGTCGCCGCGCATCTCGGCGATCCGAAGGTCGCGCTGATCGACGGCCGCGAGGCCGAGGAGTACGAGGCCGGTCACATCCCGGGCGCGGTCAACGTCCCCTGGCAGACCACCCGCGACGGCACCCGCTTCCTCGACGACAAGCGCCTGTTCGCCCTCTACGGCGACCTGTTCAAAGCCTCGACCGTGGTCGCCTACTCGAAGTCGGGCATGCGCGCCAGCCTGATCTGGCTGACCCTCAAGATGCTGGCGCACCCGGACGTCCGCATCTACGACGGCTCGTGGTCGGAGTGGGGCGCGCGCGAGGACCTGCCGCGCGTGCTCGGCCCGAACCCGAACTGAAGCGGCCGCCGCCGCGCACGCCGATGCGGCGGGAGCTTGATCGAAACCTGCACGTCGGTATCCTTCTCTTCGTGCGCGCGCCGCTTCGCAACGCTCGTGAGAATCGGACCGGGATAGCGATACTCGTCGGCTCGTGCGCGCTCGGCTGTCAGGCCGACGTCACGCAGGACTTCACCGAGACCTTCCTGGTGCCCGACCCGATCGATCGCATCGAGATCGTGGTCGACCGCGGGACGGTCACCGCGATCACGTACGACCGGCCGATGACGCAGGTCAAGCGCCACACCTTCGGCCTCCCCAGCGAGCTGCCGCTGCCGCCCGACGTCACCATCGAGGACGGGATGTACCGCTTCGAGGCCCACTGCATGGGCTCGCAGCACTGCACCTGGGACCACATGCTCGAGGTCCCGCTCGGGACCAGCTTCCACATCGCGATGAACGAGGCGTTCATCGACCTCGGGAAGACCGACGGCGACATCGTCGCCGACTTCGGCCTCGGGGGCTTCAAGGCCACCCGCATCGAGTCGGCCAACGTCAGCGTCACCGCCGAGCGCGCCGACGTCCGCCTCGAATTCGTGACCCCGCCCGAGTCGGTGACGGTCGACCTCGGCGAGGGCGACGTCACGCTCGCGGTGCCGGCGGGCAGCTACCGCTGCAACTTCGCCTCCGACGCGGGCGAGGTCACCCGTTCGGGCATCACCTGCGACGACGCGGCCGCGGCGGTCCTCGACGTGCAGGTCGGCCGCGGCGACATCACGGTGACCGCCGCGACGCCCTGAGCGCAGCGTAGGATGACCTTTCAGACATGGCCCGAGAGCCATGTCCTCGATAGCGGGCGCTCAGAAGCGGAAGCTGAGGCCGAGGCCGCCGCCGGCGCGCAGCACCTGCGGGCCGACGCTGAGGTTGCGCGGGCGGTGGGTGGTGACGTTGAAGTCGCGCAGGGCCGAGTCGCGGCGCGATTGTCTGGCCGCGAGCACCCCGAGGACGATCGCAGGGGGCAGCAAGATCCCGCCGGCGATCAGCATGCCGAGGCCGGCGTCGTCGCGGTGCTCGTAGCGCCACGCGGTCGCCTGCAGGAACTCGTTTGGCTTCATGCCGTAGAGGAAGCCGCCGGCGATCAGGAGGCCGGCCGAGGCGCAGATCACCAGGAAGGCCGGGGTGATGAGCTTGCGGCGGCGGGCCTCGAGCTCGGCGGCGTCCTGGCTGCGCTGCTGCAGCGCGGCGATCTCCTGCTGCCGCGCCTGGGTGTCGACGTCCGGCTCGAGCACCAGCAGGCGCTGCAGGTCGGCCGCGCGCGAGGCCATGAACGCCTCGCTCGGCTCGTACTTGTCGGCGAGGGTGGCGAACACCTCGGCCCTCAGGCGCACCGGCTCGGCCCAGGTCGGCTCGAGCTCGCTGGCGAGGTCGAGGCGCTCGACTGCCTCGTCGTGGCGGCCCTCGGCGATGAACTGTTTGGCGTCGGCGACTGCGGTGATGGCGGTCGGGTCACGCGGGCCCGGCCTGGTCGAGGGCGGGACCGGGACCGCGATGACCTCGGCCTCGAGGGCGCGCTCGACCGGGATGGCGATCTGCGGCGCAGCGGCGGCGGTCGGCGCCCAAGCCAGCGCGACCGCCAGCGACAGGGCCAGGCAACGAGTGGCAGGGGAGCGCGGCTGCATGGCGAGGCCTGGGTCAGGCGCGACGGCGCGGGCGCGGCAGGCAGGCGAGGACGAAGGTGGTGAGCGCGAGCAGGGTCAGCGGCGTGGGCGTGCGGCCGGCGTCGCAGTAACAGGCGGGGTCGGAGCCGGCGACGCCGCTCTCGTAGCCGAAGGTGCCGACGCCCTCGCGTTCGGGCCGCTTCTTGCCCTCGAGGCTGCCGGGCTCGAGCGGCAGGACGATCACCAGCGGACCGCCGGGCGGGGCGGACTCGGACCGGCCGCGGCGCGGCGCGCTGTCGAGGACGGACACCGCGCGGTCGCCCGCGAGCGCGAACGCAGCGACGTCGGTGGTGAGGCCGTCGAGCTCGAGCTGCCGCCACTCGCGGCGGCCGCCGAAGTCGCCGTCGACGACCTGGTAGAAGCCGGACAGCGCGTGCAGCTCCTCGGTGACTGCGACGTCGTGGGCGGCGCCGAGGCTGTGGCTGGTGACGCCGGTGATGTGGACGTTGCCGGCGACGTCGGCGGCGATCGCCCGCGGCTCGACCAGCGAGCCGTCGTCGGGGAACAGGAAGAACTGGCCGACCTTGTGCTCGCCCGCGGGGGTGAAGCGGGCGTAGTAGGCGAACAGGGCCGGCTGGGCATCGTCGCCGACGGTGAAGCTGTCGAAGGCGACGTTGCTGGCCGGCACGCCCGGGGCGCCGGGGCGCTCGCGGAACACGTTGCCGGCGCCCTCGACCTCGGCGAGCAGGTAGAGGAGGCCGTCGTCGCCGCGGGCGACCGCGACGCCGCGGGTGCTGGCGCGCAGGTCGTGGTGGTCGCCGCACAGGTCGGCCTCGGCGAGGTCGCCGTAGGCCTGCCAGAGCGGCGGGCCGCCGCCCGAGGCGTAGGCCGCGAGCGAGGCGAGGTCCATCGTCTCGCCGCAGGCGCTGCGCGAGCGCCAGCCGGTGGTGACGACCACGCCTTCGGCGTCGAACACCGCGAGGTCGACGACCGCGCCCTCGGTGGCGATGATCGCCAGCTCGTCGCCGTCGGGCGAGAAGGTGCGGACCTCGCCGGCCGCGCTCACTGCGATGGTGCCGCGCTCGCCGACGTCGACCCGGCGGACCGGCTCGCGCGCGCCGCGGGCCGGCAGCGGGCGCTGCCACAGGAGGTCCAGGTCGGGGCTGAAGACAGTGAGGCCGGCGTCGCCGACCACTGCGATGTCGCCGGTGCGGCGGTCGACCGCGAGGTCGTCGACGCGGCCCGCCAGCGCGGCGGCGCCGGCCGGGGCGCCGAACGGGTCGAGGCGCACGACGCTGCTGTTCTGCGGGCTCTGGCTGGCCAGCACGACGCCGTCGCCAGAGAGGCCGACGGCGACCGGTCGCCCGCCGAGGTCGTCGCCGAGGGCGGCCGAGGCCAGCACGTCGAGCTCGGGGGCGGCGTGGGCGACCCCGGCGAACGCGGCCACGGTGATGGCCGAAGCGATGGAAAGCATGGTGCGGTGATTCATGGCGCTTGTCCCTCCAACACGACGATGTCGCCGGTGCCGACGGAGATCTGGATCGCGGAAGTCGCGGCGGGGTCGCAAGTGATCGCGGCGCTGTCGACCTCGCCGTCGCCGGACTCGAAGTCGCAGCGGTAGCTGCCGGGCGGCAGGGTCAGCTCGACGTTGCCCTCGCCGACGTCGATGCTGACTGCGGTCGGCGGGTCGACGAAGTCGACGACGACGTCGCCGGCCTCGACCGTGACAGTGAGCTCGGGCGAGCGCAGGTGAATGGCCTCGAGGCCGCCGGCGGCGTCGACGGTGACGGGGCCGTCGACCGCGAGCAGCCTGGCCGAGCCGTCCTTGGCCTGCACGTCGACCGCGATCCCGCCGAGCGGGATCTCGGCGGTCCAGTTGACGTTGCAGAAGCTGAGGCGGTTGCAGATCGCTATCGCGTCGAGGTGGTCGCCGTCGAGCTCGTGGCCGACGTCGCCGATGTCGCGCAGCGAGCCGAGCATGTAATAGAGAAGGCTGGTGCCGTTGCGGCCGACTGCGTCGACCTCGATCGAGCCCTGGTCGGTCGAGAGCGCGATCGAGGTGATCGGCTCGATGATCAGGTCGCGCTGGGAGATGTCGACGAGGACGACGCCGCAGATGCTGGCGCCGCCGAGCAGCGGCAGGCCGAGGACCAGCGGCACCACCCGCCATAGCGAATGACTGCGTGTCATGGAGCGACCCCCGTGACTGTGATGTCGCCCTCGTCGACCTGCACGTCGAGGATCGCAGCGGCCGCGTCGTCGCAGGTGACGCCGTCGAGGCTGACTTTCCCGGCGGCCGCGTCGAGGTTGCAGGCGTAGCTGCCGGCCGGGAGCTGGAGCACGACGTCGCCGGTCCCGAGGGCGATGGTCAGCGTCTCGGGCGCGACCACGAACTCGGCGTCGACGTCGGCCTCGTCGGCGGTGAGGGCGAACGTCGGGGTGGCCAGGCGCACGCCGTAGAAGTAACCTGTCTCGAAGGTCATCTCGAGCGCGCTGTCGACGTAGCCCATGTCGATGAGCGCGTGCGACATCGTGATGTCGAGCGCCACGCCGAGCGGGATCTCCATCATGTGGTCGAAGCTGCAGTTGCCCTCGAACTTGCAGTGGATGTCGAGCATCAGGTCGGTGCCGTCGATGCGCTCCACCGGGTCGAGGAAGCTGCGCAGGTAGCCGAAGCTGTGGCGGCGGATGAAGATGCCCTCGCGGTCGTAGGCGACCGCGTCGATGTTGCCGTCGTCGGTGTTGAGGACGATGCGATCGATCTCCTCGGTGAACAGGAACGTCTCGGTGAAGTCCGAGATGAAGCCGCAGCGGCCCGGGCCCATGGCCACGGGCAGGGCGAGGACCGCGACTGCGGCCGAGACGAGGCGGTGCCTGGACGTCGGCATCACGTCATCGCCCTCCGCCGGTCTCCTCGATCCGCCCGGTGACGGCCAGCACGTCGACCTCGGCCTGGACCACCGCCTCGAGCATGTCGACCTGGGTCAGCTTGACCTCGAAGCGCGCGCGGGTGGCGTCGAGCAGCTCGATCAGCTGGGACTGGCCGGCGCGGAAGCTGTCCTCGGCCATCTGCTTCATCGTCGGCAGCTTCGACAGGACGTCGAGCTCGAAGGTGGCGAGCGCGTTGCGGCGGTGCTCCAAAAGCCGCAGCGCCCGCTTGAGCTCGGCCTGGGTCGAGGCGACGACTGCCTCGCGCTCGCGCTTGGCCCGCTGGCTGCGCGCGTTGGCCTGGGCCATGATGCCCTGGCCCCAGTCGAACATGGGGATCGGGACTGTGATGCCGACCTGGGTCGAGATCGAGTAGTAGTTCTGAATCGCCACGGTGCCGGCGGTGATCGACGGCACCGGCCAGCGCTCGCGCTTCGACAGGTCGATGTTCTTGGTCGCGTAGGCCTCGTACTTGGTGGCGGCGACGATGCGCGGCTGCGACTTCTCGACGTCGGGCCACATCTGGTCGGCGTCGCCGCGCAGGCCCATCTGCCGCAGCTCGCCCTCGGCGGCCGGGTACCACGAGGGGATGCCCAGGAGCACGCCGAGCCGGCCGGCGGTGTCCTGCGCGGCGGCCTCTTCTTCGGCGCGGCGGGCCTTCCACGTCGAGGTCTCGACGTTGATGCGCAGGGTGTCGTAGTCGGTCTCGACGCCGGACTGCTTGCGCGCGCCGACGATGCCCTCGAGCCGCGCGAGGTCGGCGAGCGCCTCGTCGAGCACCTTGACGCGGGCCTGATCGGCCTGGAGCTCGATGAACAGCTCGCGCGCCTCGTAGGCGAGCTCGTGGTAGTTGGCCTTGAGGTCGGCCTCGGCCGAGCGCACGCCGTAGTCGGCGGTCTTGACGCGGGCGCGCCGCTGGCCGGCGATGAGGATCGGCAGGGTCGCGTTGGCGTAGTAGGTGGCGACGCCGTTCTGGTTGAAGCCGACGTTCAGGTAGAGGATCGAGAGGCTCAGCGTCGGGTTGGGCAGCACCCGCGCCGCGGTGACCTCGCTCTTGGCGACGTCGATCTCGGCCTCGTAGGCCTTGTAGCGCGGGCTGCGGCTCCTCACGAGGTCGAAGACCTCCTGCAGCGTGACGCTGTCGGGCAGCTCGGCGGTGTACGTCTGCTGCTGCGGCGGCGGCATGCCCGGCGTCTGCACCGCCTTCACCGGCACCGCGTTGGCCACCGGCGACGCGGCGCTGACCTGCGGCAGACCCAGCGTGGCGCCGATCGCCGCGGCCACGAGCTGCACGCGCGCTCGCCTCGCGGGCGAGCCTTGCTGGGGTACGCTCTTCACGCTCTTCACGTTCGTCACGTCGTTCACGTCCTGCGCGTCGCTTCGGTTGGATGGGGCTGCACTCAGAGGATCCGCTGCGCCGTGCCGTCGATCAGCAGCGCGCCGGACACCGCGATCCGCTCGCCCGGTTTGACGCCGGACAGGATCTGGACATATTCGCCGAAGGTGTGGCCGGTCGCGACCTCGCGGCGGCTGAACACGCCCTCGCGCTCCTCGACGTAGACGACCGAGATCTTGCCTTCCTTGATCAGGACGGCGGTCCGCGGGACGGTGACGCCGGTGGTGCTCGGGGTCTGGATCTTGGCGCGGGCGAACATGCCGGGGGTGACGCCGGGGGCCTCGCCGTCGATGGCGACGTAGACCGGGGCGCGGCGCAGGCCGGTGTCGATGAGCACGCCGATGCCCTCGACGTGGCCCTCGACCGGCTCGGGCAGGGCCGCGAACTCGAGCGTGACCTTGGAGCTGTCGTGGACCAGGGCGAGGTCGTCCTGGAACACCTCGGCGACGACCCACAGCGCGTTGGGGTTGCCGATCTCGATCAGCGGGTCGCCGCCCGGCTCGACCTGGGCGCCGACGGTGGCGAAGCGCCGCAGCACCATGCCCTCGATCGCGGCCTCGACGACCACGGTGCCGCCGGAGCTCTTGCCGAGCAGCGACACTGCCTTCTGCGCGTGCTGCAGCGAGGCCTGCGTCTCGGCCAGGCGGTGCTGCGCGGCCACCCGCTCGTACTCGCGGCCGACGCCCTGCTTGGCCATCTGGTTCTGGCGCTCGAGCTGGTCCTTGGCGGTCTCGACCTCGATGCGGGCGCGCGCGAGCTCCATGTGGAAGCTCGAGGCCTCGGGGCTGGCGATGGTGACCAGCGGGTCGCCGGCCTTGACCTTCTCGCCGACCTCGACGTGCAGCTTGACGACGCGGCCGGGGATCGGGGCGCCGACCCGCGACAGCGCGCCGTCGCGGAAGGCGACCCGCGCAGGGGCCTTGATCGCCGCGTGCTCGGGCTCCATCGCGACCGGCTGGATCTCGACGTAGGGCCGCGAGGCCGCCGGCAGGAAGTGCAGGCCGTCCTCGGACGAGCCGAGCGGACCTGCGGGCGGCTGCTGGGTGACGCTGGCCACCTCGACGGGCTGGCTGGACTTGCAACCTGTCCCGAGAGCCAGGCCCAGAGGCAGCGCGAGGCGGCACAGGGCGCGGGTGATTCGCTGGCGGGTCATCGGTCTCACTCCTGATTCGCTAGAACGCCAGGCTGACGCCGAACCCGGCGCCGCGGGGCAAAAGGATGGGGGCGGCGGTCTGCAGGCGGACGCGCCCGCGGCCGCCGAAGCCGAGGACCGCGGTCTCGAGCTTGTCGAGGCGCTTGCCGTTGATGCCCCACAGGATGCCGCCGACCAGCCACAGGCCGCCGGTGATGCCGGCGAGGGTGTAGCCGGTGACCTTCGACGGTCGGCCGCGGTCGGGCAGGTCGCTGAGGCCGTAGATGAGGGCGAAGGCGCCGGCGAGGAAGGTGACGCCGCCGGCCATGACGAGGCCGCGGCCGACGTCGCGGCGGAGGCGGAAGCGGCGGTCGAGGTAGTCGGCGAACGGCTCCGGATCCTGGTCCTGGCCGTAGGCAGCCCACTCGCGCGAGAGGTCGAGCTTGGTCTTCGCCTCGAGGTCGCGCCGGCTCTCCTCCTGGCCGGGGGGCGGAGCCGCGGACGCGACCGCGGGCAGGGCCACGGCCGCCGACAGCAGGACGCTGCCGGCGAGCCGGACGGGCGCGAAGCGACGATCAGTGTTGTTCATGGGACTTTGCCTGCCTGGGCGCGAGGTAGCTGTAGAGGGCCGGGAGGAAGAACAGGGCCACGAACAGCGTGGTCACCATACCGCCGACGATCACCAGCGCAAAGGGGCGCTGCACCTCGCTGCCCATGCTGGTCGAGACCGCCATCGGCATGAGGCCGCACATCGCCAGCAGACCGGTCATGAGGCGGGCGCGGAAGCGGTCGACGCCGGACTCGATGACCGCCTCGCGCAGCGCCAGGCCCTCGCGCCGGCGCTGGTCGACGCCGCTGATCATCAGCAGGCCGGCCATCGACACCTGGCCGAGCAGGGCGATGAAGCCGACCGCGGCGCTGACCGACAGCGGGATGCCGGTGAGGCGGAGGACGAACACGCCGCCGGTCAGGGCGAACGGCACGCTCAGCATGATGACGAGCGCGCTCATGCCGGAGCCGAGCGCGGCGTACAGCAGGCCGAACACGATGAGCACGGCGATCGGGACGATGACCTTGAGGCGGGCCATGGCGCGCTGCTGGTTCTCGAACTCGCCGCCCCACACCAGGTACTCGCCCTCGGGCACGTGGACCTTGCGCGCCGCGGTCTCCATCGCCTCGGCCACGGTCGAGCCCATGTCGCGGCCCTCGATGTTGAACTTGATGGCGAGGTAGCGGCTGTTGGCCTCGCGGATGACGGAGGCGCGGCCGCTGGCGACCTCGATCGTGGCCAGGTCGCGCAGCGGGACGCGCGCGCCGGTCGGCGAGGGGATCAGCAGCTCGGCCACGGCCGAGAGGTCGGACTTGGCGACCGGCGGCAGGCGCACGCGGGTCGGGATGATCCGCTCCTTGTCCCACATGTTGGTGACGGTGGTGCCCGCCAGGGCGGTCTCGATGACCGTCTCGGCGTCGTGCACGCTGATGCCGTTGCGGGCCAGCGCCTTGCGGTCGAGGTTGATCTGCAGCTGCGGGATGATCGAGTCGCGGTAGATGCCGAGGTCGACCACGCCGGGCACGTCCTTGATCGCCGCGATGACGTCGAGCAGCGTCGCCCGCATCTGCGTCAGGTCGGTGCCGAACACCTTGACGACGATCTTGCCGCGGACGCCGCTGACGGCCTCTTCCACCGAGTCGCGGATCGGCTGGGAGAAGTTGAAGCGGACGGCGGGGATCTCGGTCAGCGAGGCGCGCACCTGGTCGATGAGCATCTCCTTGGTGAGGCCGGGCCGCCACTCGGACTTGGGCTTCAGCCGGCCGAACACCTTGGCCATGTTGATGCCCTCGTTGTCCATGCCGTCCTCCGGCCGGCCCTGCTCCGAGGGAGTGCTCTCGATCTCCGGGAACTCCAGCATCTTGCGGCGGACCTCCTGCAAGATGTCCTGGCCGGACTCGAGCGCGATGCTCGGCGGCATCTCGACGAACACGTAGAGGTCGCCCTCGTCGAGCTCGGGCAGGAACTCGGTGCCGAGGCCGCGGGCGGCCACGACGCCGGCCGCCAGCAGCGCCAGGCCGGCGACGATGGCGACGAAGCGCTGACGCAGCAGGACGATCAGGACCTGGCGGTACCACTCGCGCAGGATGATGAGGAACCGCGGGTCGCTGATGTCGCCGTCCTTGGGCCGCATGAACACGGCGCACAGGGCGGGCACGACGGTCAGCGAGAACGCCAGCGCGCCGAGCAGGGCGAACGTGTAGGTCAGCGCCAGGGGGCTGAAGATGCGGCCCTCGACGCCCTGCAGGGTGAACACCGGGATCAGGGCGGCGATGTTGATCGCCATGGCGAAGAACGCCGGGCCGGACACGCTGATCGCCGAGTGCGCGACGACCTCGAGCATGCTCTTGCGGTCCGGGGGCTTCTGCACCCGGGCCTCGTGGATCACGTTCTCGACCAGGACGACGGCGCCGTCGACGATGATGCCGAAGTCGATCGCGCCCATCGAGATCAGGTTGGCCGGCAGGCCGAGCAGGTAGAGGCCGGTGAAGGCCGTCAGCAGGGCCAGCGGGATGGTGACCGCGACGATCAGCGAGCCGCGGATGCTGCGCAGGAACAGCCAGCCGAGCCCGCTGACCAGCACGAAGCCGACCAGCAGGTTCTCGTAGACCGTGTGCAGGGTGTGCTCGATGAGCACGCTGCGGTCGTACATCGGCACCAGGGACATGCCCTCGGGCAGGATCTTGGCGTTGAGCTCCTCGATCTTGGCGTGGATGCCCTTGAGGACGGTGTCGGGGTTCTCGCCGCGGCGCAGCAGGACGACGCCCTGGACGATGTCCTTCTGGTCGTTGTAACCGACCGAGCCCTGGCGCGGGGTGTTGGCCTCGATGACCTGGGCGACGTCGCCGATGGTGACCGGGGTGCCGCCCTCGTTGGCGAGCACTGCCTCGCGGATGTCGTCGGCGTTCTCGAGCAGGCCGATGCCGCGGATGACCAGCTGCTCCTGGCCGTGGCGCTGGTAGCCGCCGCCGACGTTGCGGTTGGCCTTGGCCAGCGCGTCGGTGACGTCCTGCAGGGTGAGGCCGTAGGTGGCGAGGCGGGCCGGGTCGACCTCGACGTGGTGCTCGCGGACGAAGCCGCCCATGCCGACGACGTCGGCGACGCCGGGCACCTGCTTGAGGTGGCGGACGATGGTCCACTCCTGCTCGGTGCGCAGCTCGTACAGGGTGTGGCGGTCGCTGACGACGCGGTAGTAGTAGACCTTGCCCAGCGGGGTGGCGTCGGGGGCGATCCGGACGTTGACGCCCTCGGACAGGTCGAGCCCCTGTAATCGCTCGGCGACCCGCATGCGCGCCTTGAACGGGTCGGCCTCGTCGTTGAAGACGAGCCAGATCAGCGACAGCCCGAACAGGCTCTCGCTGCGCATCTGGACCATGTCCGGGGTGCCGTTGAGCGCGCGCTCGAGGGGGATCGTCACCTGACGCTCGATCTCCTCGGGGGCGAACCCGGGCATCTGCGCGATGACGTTGACCTGGACGTTGGTGACGTCCGGATAGGCCTCGATGGGAGTTTGTAGGTACGACGAGACGCCGTACAGCGCGAGCACGAAGGTGACGATGATCGCTGCGAGTCGCTTATCGACGCACAAGCGAACGAGGTGACGAATCATGACGGACCGACCGCTCCACTGTGGCCGTATGGCCATTCAGTGGCGATTGAATTGTGGGGTGTCTGACCCAGAGGGCCGAGGTGCGGCCCCCACTATGGTCAGACCATCGGCGGCCCACGTGCGGTCGGTCGGCCACGCCGCGACGACGGCCATTCAGCGGACTGATGTCCGGACATCGTCGTCAAATGCGTCGACGCGTACAGCGGCGACAACAGCGACGGCAATGCGGCGGGACACTTCTTGCTGGGACTCGGGGCGGCGCCGGTGCTGCGCTGGGCGTCGAACGTCTGCTGGCGCGATACGAACGGCGTATCGTGGACCGCAGGGATGCTGACGCTGTCCTCGGAGAAGCGCTCGAACAGCCGCTGGGACGGCGCCGCGGTGAATACGACCGCGAGGGCGAGCGCGACGAACGTCGCGAGCACCGCCCACAAACGGCCGAATCCAACGCGCCGCTCCATTCTGGAGATTGAAGCTACACGAGCCGCAAGAAGCCAGCAAGCAGCGGCGCCGAAGAATCGTCGCCGGTCATCCCCCTGTAGCGATTGAAGGGGTGATAAACGTCACAATTGCGAACTCGAGTTCGTGTGTGGAGATATCGCGCCGTCAATGCGCAGGCGGAGTGAGCTCGGCTTCATTTTCGGCCGTCGCCCGCCGCCGCCCGAGCAAGCTGGTGAACGCGGGCAAAATGAACAGCGCCACGAACAACGTGGTGACCATGCCGCCGATGATGACGACGGCGAAGGGCTTCTGCGTCTCGCTGCCCATGCCGGTCGAGACCGCCATCGGCATCAGGCCGAGCATCGCCAGCAGCGCGGTCATCAGCAGCGCCCGGAACCGCGAGGTCGCGCCCTCGACGACCGCGCGCAGCGGCTCGGCCCCCTCGTTGCGCAGGCGGTCGATCGCGCTGACGACCAGCAGGCCGGCGAGCGACACCTGCCCGAGCAAGGCGATGAAGCCGACGGCGGCGCTGACCGACAGGGCGATCCCGGCGCCCCACAGCGCGAACAGGCCGCCCGTCAGCGCGAACGGGATGCACAGCATGACCAGGACGGCGCTGACGCCCGACTGCAGGGCGCCGTACAGGAGGGCCAGGACGATGAGCAGGGCGATCGGGACGATCACCTGCAGGCGAGCCATGGCGCGCTGCTGGTTCTCGAACTCGCCGCCCCACTTGAGGTACTGACCCTCGGGGACGGTGACCTCGCGCGCGACCACGTCCATCGCGTCCTTGACGGTGGAGCCCATGTCGCGGCCCTCGACGTTGAACTTGAGGGCGAGGTAGCGGCGGTTGGCCTCGCGGATGACGGAGGCGCGGCCGCTGGCGATGCGGATGTCGGCGAGGTCGCGCAGGGGGATCCGCGCGCCGGCGGGCGAGGGCACGAGGATCTCGCCGATGCTCGACACGTCGGCCTTCTCGACCGCGGGCAGGCGCACGCGCACCGGCACGAGGCGCTCCTCCTGCCACAGGTTGGTGACGACGTGGCCGGCCATGGCGGTCTCGATCACGTTGTCGGCCGCCGATACGCTGATGCCGCTGCGGGCCAGGGCCCCGCGGTCGAGCACGATCTGCAGCTGCGGCACCGACGAGTCGCGGTAGAGGCCGAGGTCGACCACGCCGGGGACGTCGCCGACGGCGTCGATGACGCGCACCAGCGTCTCGCGCATGGCGGCGAGGTCGGTGCCGAACACCTTGACGACGATCTTGCCGCGGACGCCGCTGACGGCCTCCTCGACGCTGTCCTTGATCGGCTGCGAGAAGTTGAAGCTGACGCCGGGGATCTCGGCCAGGCTGGCCCGCATGTCGTCGATCAGCTGCTCCTTGGCGAGCCCGCGGCGCCAGTTCTCCTTGGGCCGCAGGCGGGCGAACACCTTGGCCATGTTGGTGCCCTCGTTGTCGAGGCCGTCCTCCGGGCGGCCCTGCTCCGAGGGCGTGGCCAGCACCTCCGGGAACTCCATGATCTTGCGGCGGACCTCGGCGAGGATGTTCTGCCCGCTCTCGAGCGAGACCGAGGGCGGCATCTCGACGAAGATGTAGAGGTCGCCCTCGTCGAGCTCGGGCAGGAACTCGGTGCCGATGCGCGTGGCCGCGGCGCCGCCGGCGACCAGCAGGCCGAGCGCCAGGGCGATCGGGACCACGCGGGCGCGCAGGGCGGCCCGCAGCAGGCGGGCGTAGCCGTCGCGCAGGACGATGAGGAACCTGGGGTCGCGCAGCTCGGCGTCGCGCGGGCGCAGGGTGAGCGCCAGCAGGGCCGGGACGACGGTCAGCGCGAACACCAGCGCGCCGATCAGGGCGAAGCTGTAGGTGAGCGCGAGCGGGCGGAAGATCCGGCCCTCGACGCTCTCGAGCGTGAACACCGGGATCAGCGCGGCGATGATGATCGCCATCGCGTAGAAGGTGGGCCGGGCGACGTCGATGGCCGAGCTGGCGACCAGGCTCAGCACCTCGCGCCGGCTGGTCGGCTTGTGGAGGCGCATCTCGTGGATGACGTTCTCGACCAGGACGACCGCGCCGTCGACGAGGATCCCGAAGTCGATCGCGCCCATCGAGATCAGGTTGGCCGGCAGGCCGAGCAGGTAGAGGCCGGCGAACGCGGCCAGCAGCGACAGCGGGATGACGACGGCGACGATCAGCGAGCCGCGCATGCTGCGGAGGAACAGCCACACCAGGCCGACGATCAGCAGGAAGCCGTTGACCAGGTTGTGGTTGACCGTCTCGAGGGTGTGACCGGTCAGGGTGCTGCGGTCGTACATCGGCTCGAGGGCCATGCCCTCGGGCAAGATCTCGCGGTTCAGCTCGTCGATCTTGAGCTTCAGCGCCGCCAGCACGGTGTCGGGGTTCTCGCCGCGCCGCAGCAGGACGATGCCCTCGACGATGTCGCGCTCCTCGTTGTAGCCGACGGTGCCCTGGCGCGGGGTGTAGGCCTGCAGCACGCGGCCGACGTCGCCGACGGTGACGGGGGTGCCGCCCTCGCTCTCGAGCACGACGTCCTCGACGTCCTTGGGCGTGCGCAGGTAGCCGATGCCGCGGATGACCAGCTGCTGGTCGCCGTTGCGCTTGATGCCGCCGCCGACGTTCTTGTTCGAGCGCTCGAGCGCCTCGGTGATGTCGAGCAGGGTGAGGCCGTAGGCGGCCATGCGCTGGGGGTCGACCTCGACGTGCAGCTCCTTGAGGAAGCCGCCCATGCCGACGACGTCGGCGACGCCGGGGACCTGCTTGAGCACGCGGGTGACGGTCCACTCCTGCTCGGAGCGGATGTCGTAGAGCGAGTGGCGGTCGCTGGTGAGGCGGTAGTAGTAGACCTTGCCGAGCGGGGTGGCGTCGGGCGCGAGCTTGACCTCGGCCTCCTCCGGCAGCTCGGCGTTGAGCAGGCGCTCGGCGATCCGCGTGCGCGCCTTGAAGGCGTCGGCCTCGTCGTTGAAGACCAGCCACAGGATCGAGAGCCCGAACAGGCTCTCGCTGCGCATCTGGATCATGTCCGGCGTGCCGTTCAGGGCCCGCTCGAGCGGGATCGTCACCTGGCGCTCGATCTCCTCCGGCGCCGCACCCGACAGCTGGGCGACGACGTTGACCTGGACGTTCGTGACGTCCGGATAGGCCTCGATCGGCGTCTTGAAGTAGGCCTGCAGGCCGTACAGCGCGACGACGAGGGTCATCAGGATCGCCGCGAGGCGCTTTTGAATGCAGATGCGGATCAGGGCTGCGATCATGGGACCTCGTGCCGAAGCGGCGCGGAGGGGCCGGGGCGCGGCCCGGCTCAGAGGAGCTGCTGGGCCTCGCCGTCGATGAGGAGGGCGCCCGCCACGGCGATCCGCTCGCCCGGCTTGATGCCCGAGATCACCTGGACGTGCTCGCCGAAGGTGTGGCCGAGGACGACGTCGCGCTGGGCGAACTTGCCGGGCGACTCCTCGACGTAGACGACCGAGTGGGTGCCGTCCTTGATCAGGACGGCCGTCTTGGGCAGCGTCACGCCCTGCTCGGCCGGCGCGAGGATGCTGGCGCGGGCGTAGGCGCCGGGCGTGAGGCCGGAGATGGCCTCGTCGATGGCGACGTAGACCGGGGCGCGGCGCAGGCCGGTGTCGACGAGGACGCCGATGCCGACGACGTGGCCGATGACCGCGCCGGGGCGGGCCGCGAATTCGAGGGTGACCTTGGCGCCCTCGCGGACCAGCAGCAGGTCGTCCTGAAACACCTCGGCGACCACCCACAGCGCCTCGGGGTTGCCGATCTCGAACAGCGGGTCGCCGCCGGGTTCGACCTGGGCGCCGACCGTGGTGAGGCGGCGCAGGATGGTGCCCTCGATCGGGGCGGTCACCGTGACCATGCCGCCGGAGTTGGGGCCGAGCATGTTGACGGTCTTCTGCGCGTGGACGAGGGCCGCCTTGGCCTCGGCGAGGCGGTGCTTGGCGGCGATCCGCTCGACCTCGCGGCCGACACCCTTGGTCGCCATGTCCTCCTGGCGCTTGACCGCGTCGTTGGCGGCGTCGACCTCGATGCGCGCGCGGGCCAGGTCCATCGCGTATTCGGACGCCTCCGGGCTGGCGATGACCACCAGCGGAGCGTTGGCCTCGACCCTCTCACCGGCCTCGACCATCAGCTTGACGATGCGGCCCGGCGCCGGCGCGCCCACCGTCGACACCGCGCCGTCGCGGAAGGCCACGCGCGCCGGGGCGCGGATGGCCGCGTGCTCGGGCTCCAGCGCCGCCTCCTCGATCTTCACGTAAGGGAGAGAGCGCTCCTCGACGCTGATATGCCGGCTATCCGGGTCGCCCATCGGCTCGCCGACCGACCGCTCCGTCGCGGCCGGCGCAGGGGCAGAGCTGGCGCCCGAGCACCCCGCGACCAGGGTCGCGAGCAAGAGCGTGTGCACGGCGCTAAGAAGTCGCTTCACGGGGAACTCCTGTCGGGGCTCTCATCGGGATCGGCGCATGGTCGCGCGAGCGGGACCTCAGGCTAGACCGCCGTTCGGCGGCCGGCAAATGAAATAGAAGTAGGTCTGGGCGCGCTTCGAGGCGAAATGCGCAAAAGGCGCTGCTGAACGGCGATGCAACAATTCGGGCGGCAAGCTCGCATTCGCGCATTACCGCGGCGTAACGCAACGGCGCCGAATGTCCGCCAAGGGAGATCCGGCATCGGCGGAGTCCGGCGGGAGTCGCGGCGAGGGCTGGCAGCGATGAAAGGCGCGAGGTGGTCGCGGGCGAGTCGATCGCGGGCCAGGCCCATCGCGGGCGAGGCGACGTGGTCGACCGTCCCCATGACGACACGCATCGTCACCGGTCGTCGTCGTCATGGTGCGCGGGGTCGACGTGTGCCGCCGTCTCGGTCGGCTCGCGCTTCTGCAAGGCGTCGCCCACGCCGGCGCGGACGACGAGCAGCCACAGGCTGGCCGTCCGCGCGACGGAGGCGGGTACTGCCAGCCGCGCAGGTCGGCGAACGAGCGCAGGTCCTCGCGCACTGCGAGGGGCCGCGGCGACGCCGTCGATCGCGGGGACGAGGGGCAGGAACGCCGCGACGAGCTGGCGCCTCGTGGAGGAAGCCCTGGATCGCCAGGTCCTCGACGACGACGGAGATCGTGCAGGAACGGACGGTGAGCCGCGGGGCGCGGCCGGCCAGGCCGCCGAGCAGGCGCATCTCGATAGTGCCGCCGCGTCGAGTCGAGCGGACGCGCCGCAGCAGGCTTCGGCGCGAGCTTCCGAGCTGCTTGTTGCGACATGTCCAGAAGGAAATGTCCTATGGGACATCCGATGAGCCGACGACCCGCGGCGCCCGGACGCGAAGGGGCGCGGGAGCTCTCGCGGCCTCAGCGGGGAGCGGGCGCCGCGGCGGGCTTGCCGTCGACGGTGAGGCGACCGTACTGATCGGCGAGAGTGTCGCGCTTGGCGCCGAAGATGCCCGTCATGGCGAACGACAGCATCCACACGAACAGGGCGGCGAAGGCGGCGACGGCGACGATCTGAAGGACCCCCGTGGTGGTGGCGATCGGCGGCCTGGAGGCTTCTAGCTCCCACTTGTTGTCAGAGATTTCGGCGGTCGACATGGCTTTCACTCCGGGCGCTCGAAGACGAGGCACCCGGAAGTTGGGCGAGCTTCGACAGGGCACAAGCACGCCGGCGGCGAGCGATAGTTCGCGGCCGGGAACGATGGTGTGCTCGTTTCCCCCCGTGCCTGCGGCCCCACCGCCGGAAGGGCCGCGAATCTGTGATCCGGACGACGTCCGCTCGCCGGTGCGCGAGGACTGGAGCCTCCGGGTCTCGGAGATCACGAGGCCGGCGAGCCGCCGATCACGTGCGCGAGCACCGACGCGAGCGCGGTCAACGAGACCACGGTGAGCGCGTAGCGGCGCCAGTGCGCGAGCGTGGCGGGCTCGCCGCTGGCCGTCTTTCCGGCCCAACGCGTGATATCGACCCGGCGCGCGACGACCGTCGACCCGACGGTGAGCCAGACGACGCCGTCGAGCACCGAGGGGAACGCTTCCCCATTCATGGCGATCACCGCCAGCGACGCGTACACGATCGCGTTGCCGATGAGCATCCAAAACAGTCGGAGCGCGCAGCCGGCCGGAGCAGGTGCGGGGTCGGGGGTATTCGGTTGTTGCACGGGCTTGCCTCCGCAGCCGCACACGGCGGCCTGCGAAATGGCGGCCCGACCATTTCAGCGCTCACTCGACGACCGGGTGAGCCAAATCCTGCTGCCGACGAACGTACGCCGGTGCACCCTTGCCTGAGCACTCTATCGCGGGGGGCTGCGACGTCTGACGAGGAAATTGCGGGTAGCGCCCTTCGCGTATGACATTTCGCGCAGCGACGCTCGAGGCCGCCGAGCGCTGGCGGAGACATCGCAGCGGCCTCGGGCATCGAGCTGCCGCCGGTCACGACGCCGGTACCGCCGCGAACACTCTGGCTGCGGAGCCCGGAGATCGAGGACGCGCGGTCCGCTCCTCACTCTTTTACGTCGAGGTCGGCGGCCTCCTGCGTGCCCAACAGTCGCCCGAGAGTCTTGACGTCGATGCCGAGGCGGCGGGCCGCGTGGGCGCGGATCCCATCGACCTGCTCGAGCACCCAGGCGGCGTATCGGCGCTGCATCTCTCGCATCGGCAGGATCGCGTCGAACGCGGGGTTCGAGTCCGGGGGCGCGCTGAAGCTGCGGGGCAGGTCCGCGACCTCGATCATCGCCCCGTGACCGAGCAGGACCAGACGCTCGATGGTGTGGGACAGCTCGCGGACGTTGCCGGGCCACGGGTGGGCGAGCAGCCGCTCGAGGGCCGCGCGAGAGAAGTTGCAGACCGGACTGTCCGGGTAGCGCGCCCTGGCCTTGCCGAGGAAGTGATCGATCAGTTCGGGCAGATCGCCGTGGCGCTCGCGCAGCGGCGGCAGCTCGAGGACGACCAGGTTGAGGCGGTACAGCAGGTCCTCACGGAACCGGCCGTCGCGCACGGCTTGCTCGAGATCGCGGTTGGTGGCGGCGAGGATGCGGACATCGATCGGCCGCTCTTTCATCCCGCCGATCGGGCGCACGGCGCCGCGCTCGATCACGTGCAACAGCTTCGCCTGCAGCGGCAGCGCCATCTCGCCGATCTCGTCGAGCAGGATGCTGCCGCCGTCGGCGGCCGAGAACAGGCCGGCCGAGCTGGAGGTGGCGCCGCTGAACGCCCCCCGCACGTGACCGAACAGCTCGCTCTCCAACAAGTTCTCGGGCAGGGCCGCGCAGTTCAGGGCGACCAGCGGGGCCGAAGCGCGACCGCTGCGCTGGTGGAGGGTCGAGGCGACCAGCGTCTTGCCGGTGCCGGTCTCGCCCGTGATGAGGACGGGCGCCGAGGTGCTCGCGACGCGGTCGATGATGCGGAACAGCTCCTGCATCGCCGCGCTGGTGCCCAGCAGGCCGGGCGGCCCTGGCTGGACGCGCAGGGCGTGGCGCAGCACCTCGGCCTCGCGGCGGAGCTGCGTATCCTCGAAGGCGCGGCGGATGAAGATGAGGAGCTCGTCGACCCGGAACGGCTTCGCCAGGTAGTGGAAGGCGCCGCGGCGCACGGCCTCGATCGCAGTGTCGAGCGCGCTGTAGGCGGTCATGACGATGACGGGCAGCTGCGGGTTGAGGGCCCGCGCCTGGGCGAGCAACGTCAAGCCGTCGGCCCCGGTCATGCGCAGGTCGGTCACCATCACGTCGAAGTTCGCCTCCGCGAGGTGCACCAGCGCCGCCTCGGCGGAGCGCGCCGCGGCCACGTCGAACCCCTTCTCCGTCAGGCCGTCGCTGAGGGCCTCGAGCATGTCGAGGTCGTCGTCAACCAGCAGGATGCGCGTCTTGTGCTTCGTCGGCGAGAGCATCGTCGGACATGGGTTCGGCGGGCAAGCGTAACACGGCGTTCGTCCCGCCGCCGGGACGGTCCTCGAACCGAAGCTCGCCTCGATGCATACGCATGACCTCGCTGGCGATCGCCAGACCGAGGCCCGTGCCCTCGGCCTTGGTGCTGAAGAACGGCTGGATGCGCGCGCGGACGTTGGGATCGATGCCGGCGCCGCGATCACTGACCGCGATCTCGAGCTGCCCGCCCCGCAGCGACGCGCCGAGCTCGACCTCGCCGCGCTCGCGCGAAGCATCGCACGCGTTGAGCAGCAGGTTCGTCAGGGCGTGCTCGAGGAGCCGCGCGTCGCCGTAGATCCACGGCAGCTCGGACAACGAGTGGACGCGGAGCGAGACCCCGGCGCGCTCGAATCGGTGGCCGACGCGAGCGACCGCGCTGCGCAGCACGTCGGCCGCCGGGAACCGCTCGCGCAGGGGCGCAGCGCCGCGGGCGATGGCCAGGAAGCCGCGCGCGTTCTCCCGGATCTTCGCCACCTGCTCGGTGATCGCTCGCGCGCCGCGGCGAGCCCGGTCGTCCTCGGCGTTGTTCTCGAGCTGCTCGGCCCGCATGGCGATCACGCCGAGCGGCGTCGACAGCTCGTGGGCGATGCCGGCAGCGAACGTCAACATCGTCGCGGCTCGCCCTTCGCGGGCGAGCTGGACCTCCTGGTGGGCGCGCATCGACTCGCGGGCCAGCATGCGCTCGAAGGCCCGCTCCTGTCGTTGCGTGCGGAGGAGGACCCACCCGAAGCCGAGCACCACGAGGCTGGCGAGGCTGACCATGATGATGGTCCGGGCGTAGCGACGAGACTCGCGCGCACGCTGGCGCTCCGTCGAGCTGACGACTGCGAGGATCCACTCGCCGAACCGTGGGTCCTCCACGCGCGACAGGCCCGCGACCGCGAGCTCCTCGGGTAGCCCGAGACGCAGCGCCTCGGTCGGCGTCAACCAGGCGCTGCTCTCGCCCACGGTCGCGGCCTGGACCACGCTCGGGAGGTCGACGGGCGCGCCCTCGATGGTCCGCAGGTCGTCCGTCGCGGTCGCCCACACCAGCAGGCGGTGATCGGCGTCGTTGGCGATGGCGTCCTCGTGGAGGAGCTGGCGCGGCTCGACCACGAACGAGGTGTTCGCGAAGCGCCACGCACCATCCTCGGCGTGGGCGGCGCCCGCCGGCTCGCCTTCGCCGAGCGCGGACAGGCCGGCCCGGAACTCCGACGCCAGCACCTCTGCCAGCACACGTGTCTCGCGCGAGCTCTCGATGCGCGTCGTCGACACCAGCGAGCGCTCGTCCATCACTCCCAGAGCGGCGATGGCGCCGATTGCGAACACCATCGCGGTCGCCAACAAGCCCGTACGCCAGCGCTTGAGGCGGAGATGGGGCGCGTTCATGGCCGGCAAGACAAGCACGCTTCGCGCCAATTGGGAAACCGCGCCAAACCGGCGGTGAACGCGACCAGGGCGGGCATCTTGCCCGGTCACCGGGCATTTTTCCCTGCCCGGCGAGGCGCCGGCCGGCGAGCGAGGAAGCGCGGAGGCTTCGCCGACGGCGTCTCGCCGCCGCCCTGGCTCGCGGCGGCCCTTGGCACATCCCTTGCTCATGCACCTTGCCGCGCATTCAGACGCGCGAGCTCGGGAGGCCTCGTGCTTGATTCCTCACCGCCACGACCGACCTACTCTCCGATCACGCTGCGCGACTTCGCATCCATCCCGCAGATCGCCGCGCTCCCGGCCGATGTCCGCCTGCAGCTGTCGGCGGTGGCCCGCGTGCTGCCGTTTCGGGTCAATCGCTACGTCCTCGACGAGCTCATCGATTGGAGCCGCGTCCCGGACGATCCGATCTATCAATTGACGTTCCCCCAGCCCGGAATGCTGGACTCCGCCGATCTGCAGATCGTCGCCGATCTGCTGCGCGCCGAGGCGTCCGGCGGCGAGATCGAGGCGGCGGTGCGGCGGATCCAGCGCGGCCTCAACCCGCATCCGGCCGGCCAGATCACCCTCAACGTGCCGACCCAGGACGGCCGGGCCCTGCGCGGCATGCAGCACAAGTACCGCGAGACGGTGCTGTTCTTCCCGGCCCAGGGGCAGACGTGCCACGCCTATTGTACGTACTGCTTTCGCTGGCCGCAGTTCGTCGGCCTCGACGATCTCAAGTTCGCTGCCCGCGAGTCCGAGCAGTTGGTCGAGTACCTGCGCCGTCATCCGGACGTGACCGACGTGCTCATCACGGGCGGGGATCCGCTGGTGATGCGCACGGCGGCGCTGCGCCGCACGATCGAGCCCCTGCTGGAGGCCCGCCTGCCCGGGCTCACCAGCATCCGGATCGGCACCAAGGCGCTGGCGTACTGGCCGTTCCGGTTCACGACCGACGCCGACGCCGACGACCTCCTGCGGCTGTTCGAGGAGGTCACCGAGCGCGGGATGCACCTGGCGCTGATGGCTCACTCGTCGCACCCGCGCGAGCTCGAGACGCCGGCCGCGGTCACGGCGATCCGCCGCGTGCGCTCGACGGGCGCGGTCATCCGCTGTCAGGCGCCGCTGATCCGCCGGGTCAACGACGACCCGCGGGTGTGGGCGCAGCTGTGGCGGGCGCAAGTGCGGCTCGGCGCGGTGCCGTATTACATGTTCGTCGAGCGCGACACCGGCCCCAAGGAGTACTTCAAGGTCCCGCTCGCGCGGGCGCTGACGATCTTCAGCGACGCGCAGCGGCAGGTGTCCGGCCTGTGCCGCACCGCCCGCGGACCGTCGATGTCGGCCACGCCGGGGAAGGTCGTGGTCGACGGCGTGGTCGAGTCGGGCGGGAAGCCGTGCTTCTCGCTGCGGATGCTGCAGGGGCGCGATCCGGCGTGGGTGGGCCGCTCGTTCCTCGCCGAGTACGACGAGCGCGCCGCCTGGCTCGACGAGCTGCGTCCGGCCGGCGACGAACCCGAGTTCTTCTTCCAGCGAGCCCTGCGCGACGCGCAGCGGAGGTGACAGGTATGTGCGGGATCATTGCAGTGTTCGGCGACATCGACGGTAACGTCGCGGCGGCGGCGGAGGCGGCGGCGGGGCGGCTGGCCCACCGCGGCCCTGACGGCAGCGGCTTGTGGATGCGCCTCGGCAGCGCGGTGCTGTGCCACCGACGGCTCGCGATCATGGATCCCGAGCAGGGCAAACAGCCGATCCGCGGGCGGGACGGCGCCGCGGTGGTCCACAACGGCGAGATCTACAACTTCCGCGCGCTCGCCCGCGAGCTCGCCGCCGTCGGTCGTCCCTGCGTCAGCGGCTCGGACAGCGAGGTCCTGGCCCATCTCTACGAGGAGCGCGGCGAGGCCTGCGTCGAGGCGCTGGACGGGATCTTCGCCTTCGCCGCCGTCCACGGCGACGATTGGCTGGTCGCGCGCGACCCGATCGGCATCAAGCCGCTCTACTACGGCCGCGACCGCGCCGGCAACCTGTGGTTCGCGTCGGAGCTCAAGGCGCTGATCGACAACTGCGTGTCGTTCGAGGTGTTCCCGCCGGGCCACCTCATGACGCGCAGCGGCGGCCTGCGCCGCTGGTACGCGCCCGCGTGGCTGAGCGGCGAGGCGAGCGCGACCCGCGACCCTTCCGCGCTCCGCCAGCGGCTGACCGACGCGGTCGAGAAGCGGCTGATGAGCGACGTGCCGCTCGGCCTCTTGCTGTCGGGCGGTCTCGACTCGAGCCTGATCGCCGCGCTGGCGACCCGACTCGTGCGGGCCCGCGATCCCCACGCGGAGATCCACAGCTTCGCTATCGGCGTCCACAAGGACGCGCCCGACCTGCGCGCCGCCCGGGAGGTCGCGCAGTTCCTCGGCACCACGCACCACGAGGTCCTGTTCCAGGTGGAGGACGGGATCGCCGCGCTCGACGACATCATCCGGCACGTCGAGTCCTATGATATTCCGACGATTCGGGCGAGCATCCCGATGTATTTCCTGAGCCGCTATATTCGCGACCGAGGGGTCAAGGTCGTTCTATCGGGCGAGGGCTCCGACGAGATCTTCGGCGGCTATCTCTATTTCTATTACGCCGAAGATCCGGAGGAGCTGCGACGCGAGACGGTGGCGCGCGTCGCCAACCTCCACCTCAGCGACGTCCTGCGCGCCGACAAGAGCACGATGGCGCACGGAGTGGAGGCGCGGGTGCCGTTCCTCGACCTGGCGTTCCTCGACCTGGCGATGTCGCTGCCGCCCGAGCTCAAGCAGCCGCGCAGCGCGGGCCCCGGCGGCGAGGCGCGGATCGAGAAGTGGCTGTTGCGCCAGGCGTTCGTCGACGAGGCCGATCCGCTCCTGCCGGCGTCGGTGCTGTGGCGCCAGAAGGAGCAGTTCTCCGACGGCGTCGGCTACGGATGGGTCGAGGCGTTGCGGACGCACGCCGAGCGCGTGGTCAGTCCGCACGAGCTGGCGCGGGCGGCGGAGCGCTTCCCGTACGCGACGCCGACGACCGCGGAGGCGTACGTCTACCGCGAGCGCTTCGAGGCGCTGTTCCCCGGCGAACACGCTGCCCGGTGCATCGTCCGCTGGACGCCGCGCTGGCAGGCCGACAATGACACCTCCGGCCGCGCCAACCCGTTCCATCGCGCGGCCAACGAACGCGCGGGAGCACGGACCGGCTAGCTCGTCGCGCGCTGACCGTGGTGCTCCCACCCAGCGCAAGCCGCTCGCGCCCGGATCTTGCGGACGTCTCCCCCGCCTTGCTAAACAGGGGCGTGCTGTCGCCCAGGAATTCGAGGATCCACGCGAGCGCGCTGCTCGTCCTGTTGAACACGTATTGCACCGGGGTGCCGACCAAACCGGTCGAAGCCAAGGCGAGCCCTGTCGTGATCGAGTGGGTCGCGGCGGGTGTCGGGGCGTGGGTCGATTACCGGCTCGCGGAGCCGCGGAAGCTCCGCGTCGACCTCCAGGCGCCGGCCGGCACCGATCACGCCCTGGGCTGGCTTGTCCCCGGCGAGGTCGACGTCGCCGGTATGGACGACCTGACGGCGCCCAAGTCAGCGATCGGTCGGATGGTCCTGAACGGCGGCGGGGACGCCACCGAGCCGCTCGTCTTCAAGGACGTCGCGCCCGGTACGTACACCGTGTGTGGCCAGCTCATCCTCGATGGGGAGGGCGACCGGGTGTCGATGCCGGTCCGCTGCGCGCGCGTCGACGTGACCGACGCGGCCGAGAGCCGGTCGCTCGTGCTGAGCGGCTGAGGCACGGCAGCGCCGACGCGCGGACGCTCGGCTCGTGGCCAGGAGCGCGGGCTCTACCGAGAGACATGTCTGAAGGGACATGTCACTCGCGCGCCCCGGCTCAATCGTCGTCATCGTCGTCGTCGTCGTGCGCCGGGGCGGCGTGGGCCACGGCCTTGGCGGGCTCGAGCTTCTGCAGGGCGTCGACGACGCCGGCGCGCACTGCGAGCAGCGGCTGCGGCATGAGACCGCCGATCAGCAGGGTGGCCATCAGCGCGACCGAGGCGCGGTACTCCCAGCCGCGCAGGTCGGCGAAGGAGCGCAGGTCCTTCGCGTGCTGCGAGCCGGGGCCGAGGAAGGTCTGCTTGAACGCCTTGAACAGGGCGACGCCGTTGATCGCGGTGACGACGAGCATGAGCGCCGCGGCCAGCTGGTGCTCGTAGAGGAGGCCCTGGATCGCCAGGTCCTCGGCGACGAAGGAGATCGTGCCGGGGAAGCCGACGGCAGAGGCCGACAGCAACAGGAAGCCGGTGGTGAGCCGCGGGGCGCGGCGGACCAGGCCGCCGAGCAGGCGCATGTCGGTGGTGCCGGCCCGGGCCTCGACCTCGAGGGCGATGAGCATGAGGCCGCAGACCTCGACCACCGACGACATCGACTGCAGCAGCCCGCCCGAAACTCCGGGGGCGTTGAGCGTGGCCAGACCGGTGAGCACGAGGCCCATCTGGCTGACCCAGAAGTAGCTGATCACGCGCCGCAGGTCGTACTGCCCGACCGCCAGGACCGCGCCGTAGAGGGCAGTGACCGCGCCGAGGATCACCAGCGGCGTCGACACCTGCTCGCACAGCCGCGGGAACAGCGGCATGACCACGCGCGCCAGGCCGAACGAGCCCAGCGAGGTGAACAGCGCCGGCATCGCCGAGTAGCCGGGGGCGCGCCAGCCGGCCGCGGTCAGCCACAGGTGCATGGGGAAGATGCCCATGCGCAGCAGCGCGGCGAACAGGAACAACCACCCGACCGCCGGCGGCAGCGAGGTGCTGGCCTGGGTCAGCGCCAACAGGTCGAACGGCGAGGCGGACCCGGCGGCCCCGGCCTGGGCCATGAGCACCAGCGCGGCGACCAGCGCCAGCGTGGTGCCGGCGATCGCGAGGGTCATGACGAGGTGCAGCGGCCGCGACTTGCTGCGCCGGGTGTCCTGCCACAGCGGCAGCATCGAGCCGATCCAGAACAGCGACAGGGTGGCCGCGTCGAGCGCGAGGAAGCAGCCGAGTAAGGTGCCGAGGGCGGCGAGGATCCGCGCGGCAGTGTTGCCGCGCAGGTCGGAGCGCGGGGTCGACAGCAGCGAGGCGAGCGCGATCGCGGCGGTCATCGGCAGCAGCAGGGCGTTGAGGCCGTCGACCGCCATGTGGAAGCGCAGCGACAGGAACAGCCCCGACTCGAGGTCGTCGCGGTCGAAGTGCGAGTCCCAGCCGTTGAGGAGGAACGCGCCCAGGGCGACGGCGAACACCACCCAGGCGACGCCGATGGCGACGTCGCGCTGGCGCGTGGGCTCGCGGATCATGAACTGGACCACGAACGCGGCCAGCAGCGGGAACAGCCACAGCAGGGGGATCGCGAGGGCGACGAGGTCGTGGGTCATGTGCGGGCCTCCGGCGCGGGCATGTCGGGCGCGAGGACGGGCGAGGGCGGGGCGATGGCGCCGTTCAGGTCGGGCGCCATGACCGGCAGCGGCGCGCCGGTGCCGGCCTCGGGCTGGCGGCCGTGCAGGGCCAGGAGGCCGCCCTCGAGGCGGTCGAGCAGGCGCGAGAGGTTCATGATCGGGCGGGTGACGAGGCGGTCGAGCGCGGGCTCGACCGCGAACCGCTCGAGCGCGAGGCGGTAGAGCGCGCGGCGGCGGACCAGGGCCACGCCCTCCCAGCGGGCGGCGGCCTCGTCGGAGTCGGTGCGGCCGAGCGCGGCCTGCTGCCACAGCGCGTCGTGAAGGGCCGTGGGCGTGCGCAGGAACTGGTAGTAGCGCAGGGTGGCGTGGGCGATCAGGTGGATCGTGGCGAGGGTGTAGAAGCCGAGGCCGCACTCGACGAACATCAGGCCGACCTGGCTGGCGGTCGCGTGGGCCACCGCCGACTTGGCGTCGGCGCTGACCTGGCTGCTCAGCGCGGCGATCACGGCGGTCACGAGGCCGACCACGACCAGGACGATCCGCGCCGTCAGCGACTGCTCGATCAGCGGGGCCGCGCGCAGCAGCAGGAACACGCCGGCGTGGACCGAGAGGCTGCCGTAGAACACCGCGGACGAGGCGGTCGGGCCCTCCATCGCCCGCGGCAGCCAGCCGCCGACCGGGAACTGCGCCGACTTGCCCATGGCCGCGAACACCAGCGCCAGCGCGACCGCCAGGCCGGCCGCCGTGCCGCTGTGGCGCGGCAGCGCGGCGAAGATGTCGACCCACACGGTGGTGCCGAGCCAGTGGTGCAGGCCGACGGCGCCGAGCAGCAGGCCGATGTCGCACACGCGGTAGGTGACGAGCACGCGCAGGGCCGCCTGCACCGGCATGGCCCGCTCGTGGAAGAAGGCGACCAGCAGCACCGAGCTGAGACCGACGAACTCCCAGCCGATGAACAGCAGCTCGACGCTGCCGGCCAGAACCAGCAATTGCATGCCGGCGGCGAAGAACAGGGTGAGCACGAAGAAGCGGATGAAGCCGGGCTCGCGGTGGAGGTAGGTGACCGAGAACCGCACCGTCGTCAGGACGATGAGGGCGACGAACGCCGACATCGCCGCCGACAGGCCGTCGAACAGCATGACCAGCGGGAAGCTGTACTCGGCGGCGTCGTACCAATTGCCGAGCCGGTAATCGACTGGCCCATGGGACAGGTGCAGCAGGACCCCGCAGGCGGCGCTGACGAGGCTGAGCCACACCGCGGCGGTGGTGATGCGGGCGACCAGGCGCTCCGACGGGCGGGTGCGCGGCAGCAGTAGCAGGGCGATCAGGATCGCCGCCAGCGCCGGCCACACCGGCGCCAGGGCGAAGCCGGCGGACAGCAGATCAGGGAGCATGCTTCACCTCGTTGGGTGTGACGACGCGGGCCGGCGCCAGGCAGTCGACGCGGCCGGCGCACCAGTCCTCGGAGCGGGCGACCACCGGCAGCGGGGCCGGGTTCGGCGCGTACTTGCGGAAGCCGAAGCGGGCGTCGAAGGTCCACATCTCGCGGGTGTCGGGGTGGATCGCGGTGACCCGCACCCACTCGTTCAGCACCAGCTCGGCGACCGCGGCCTGGCGGGTGAGGATGTCCTGCAGCACCTCGGGCGTGGCCTCGACGATCACCTCGAGGCGCATCGGCTCGTGCATCTCGGTCGCCTGGGTCGGCAGGCCGGTCCGCAGGTCGCTCGACGAGCCGTTCATCACCCCGGCCAGGGCGGTGACGTTGTGCGGCAGCTTGGTGCCGGAGCCGAGCTTCTCGGGGTCGACGCTCGAGCAGTAGTAGTCGAGGGCGATGCCGGCGCCGACCGGCGAGGTGGCGGCGAGGGTGCGCTCGAGGATCTTGTGGTCGGGGTCCTGCGTGGGGTCGTAGGAGATCAGCAGGCAGCGGCGGTCGAGGAACAGGCCGTAGGTCAGCTCGCGCCGGCCGACGATGCTGCAGGCGCAGGTGGCGTGGCCGAGCTCGGCGCGCGGCTCGCCGAGGTCGACCGCGCGGGCCTCGACGTGCCGCTTCGCCGCCTCGGGGCCGCTGAGCTTCGGCGCGGTCACGAACCGGCGGGCCCGCTCGATCGCGTTGCGGCGGCACATCTCGTCGAGGATCACCTTGAGGTCGGCGAGCTCGCTGCGGGCCGAGGCCGGCAGCAGGTCCTCGTCGATCCACGCGATCGCTTCGGCGCAGGTGTCGTAGACCCCGGCGACGAACACGGAGTCGGGCGGGATGACGATGCCGCGCTCGGCCAGCCGCTCGCGCACGTCGGGGCGGTTGCCGATGTGGGCCAGGTAGCGCGCGTTGGGCCCGCCGCTGCGGCCGCCGCAGGCGGCGCACGAGTAGGCGGCCAGCAGCGGGTTGTTGACCGACGAGGTGTCGTGGCCGAGGGCGACGATCAGCTTGCCGAAGCGCTTCGTCATGCCGAGGTTCTCGAGCAGCGAGGCGACGCGGGCGGCCATCTCGTCGACCGAGAAGCCGGGCAGCAGGTCCTCGCCCGGGGCCTTGTCGAGGCCGATGCGCGCCGGCGTGAGGCGGGTCTTCGGCTCCGGCAGGATCTTCTTGCGCAGCGTCTGGCGCAGGCGCCCGGCGGTGCGCGGGGCGAAGATCGACAGCAGCAGCGGCACCACCGAGAACACGCCGGTGACGATGCTGACGAGCAGGCCGAGCCACAGCGAGCGCGAGGCCCGGCCGAACAGCTCGCGCGCGCGGGCGATCCGCTGCAGCCGTTGCTTGCGCAGCTGAGCGAGGTCGAACTGCTGCGTCAGCACGACCTCGTCGATGCGGTGCTGCGGGGTGACGATCACCGGGCACAGCGGGAAGGTGCGCGGGTCGTCGATGCCCTGGTAGGCGAACGCCACGCCGAAGAAGCCCGGGCCGCCGTAGGTCTCGACCTCCGGCGAGATCTCCTCGAGGTAGCGGCGCGACGACTCGAAGCGGTCGTCGAGGCACAGCATCACCTGGAACCGCGGCGCGACCTTCGGCATGCAGGCCACGCGGGCGTTGGCCGCCACCGCGTCGAGCAGCGAGACCCGGTAGTGGCGCTCGTAGGCCTCGTGCCACAGGCGCATGCGGGTCATGTCGTCGTGGCGGTCGAGGAACGCGACGAGGGTGTCGATCTCGCCGCGGCCGGCGGCGCGGATCGTCGGCGCGCCGATGCCGGCGTGCTGGGCCAGCTGGAACAGCGGCCAGGCGGTGTCGTGCGGGCCGCGGACGGAGGGCGGGGCGATCTGCGGCAGGCGGGCGCAGAAGCGGCGGATCTGCGCGGCCGGGCCGTCGTGCCCGACCTGGCGGGCGATGTCGCGGAAGGCGAACAGGTCGAGCGCGAGGCGCACCGCGAGGAAGTCGAGCAGCTCGACCTTGGCGCGCGAGCGGCCGATCGGGCCCGGCGCGTGCCCCAGGCGGTGGAACATGCCGGACCAGCCGGGCAGCTGCAGCAGGGTGCGCTCGACGTAGGCCTCGTACTCGTCGGGCTCGACGCCGAGCTCCGCCAGCAGCTCGAGCGCGGCGTCCTCGGCAGTCACGCCGCGGGCTTGCCAGTCCTTCATCCGCTTGTCGGCCCCGACCAGCCAGCTCGGGCGGATCGACACGCCGGCCTGCTTGATCCGCAGCCACGCGAGGAAGAACCCGGCGCCGCGGTCCGGCATCGACCAGTGCGACTGACCGCGGTCGAGGAACGCCGCGCACAGCGGGATCAGCACCGGGTGCACCAGGTCGTTGGCGTCGATGTCGCTGCAGGCGCGCAGCAGCTCGCGGTGGGTCCACAGCTTGCGCGCGCCGATCACCGGCATGCCGGCGTAGTGGGCGCAGGCGTCGACGCAGGCGGTCCACAGCGCGCGCACTGCCACCGGCTCGCGGCGCTCGGCGAACGCCGCCGCGTGCAGGCGGTCGCCGAGCAGGGCCGTCAGCTCGGCCATCGGCGTGCGGAACGGCGGGCGGCCGACGATGTGCGCCGCGAGCTCGGCCTCGTGGCCTTGCAGGTGGGCGAGCTGCGGCTGCAGCCAGTCGGAGGTGGCGGCGAGGATGGCGTTGCGAGCGTCGTCGCCGGTGTCGGCGGCGAAATAAGTGGTCGCCTGCTCCTCGACGATCTTCCAGTGCAGGTCGGCCGGCGTCTCGGCGCCGATGCTGTAGCGGGTGACGGTGCGGGCCACCGCGCGCGCCGACGGGAAGCCGGGGACCAGCGGCTCGTCGGACAGCGGCTCGTCGGCGAACACCGCGTCGAGGTCGGCCTCGGTGATCCGGCCGGCGGCGTGCTCCTGGCGGTAGCGATCCTCGGGGAAGTAGCCGCGCACGCCGAGCTTGCGGCGCGCGGCCAGCATCGCCTGATGGAACGGCAGGTGCTGGAACGCGACCAGCAGGTTGTTGTGGACGAAGACCTCGAGCGGGGCCTGGATCGGCAACCATTGAGCCGCCCGCTCGAGCGCGTGACGAAGGCGATCGCGGGGGCCGTGCGCGAGCGCGGCGTCTGATGTGGTCATTGTCGAGGGTCTCCCTGGCCGAGCGGTGACGAATCCAACGATGTTCGCCGGCCAAATACGGCGCGCCTCGGACGGCGTCCGTGGACTCGAGCGTGCCCACAGACAGGGCCGGGCACGAGCGCATGACGAAGAATTCACCGTCCGCCGCGCGCAGCTTCATACCCCTTAGCAGCCGCGATCCGGGCCGCTGCGCGGCGTACCGCCGAGTGTCGGTCGCCGCGTCGTCGCTGGCAGAATGAGCGCGCGGCGCTCCGCGCCCGAGCGAGGCCGACGGCGCCGCAAACGCTGGCCGAAATCGTGTCCAGGTCGAGTACGCGAGGACAAGGCGACGAGGTGCGAGCGACTGGCCCATGCGTCACCTCGGCCGGCGCGTGGGCCCGCGGCTGCCAGGCGACGTGGCGGCCGCCCGGGCCATGCGCGGCTCCGCGGCGCGACCAAGCTAGCGAAGGCGGCCGCTGCGACCGGCGACAGCGAGCCGAGAAAGATGAACGGATGCTTACGCAGCCGCGGGCGTCGAGTGCGCCACCGCCGGCGGCGCGCGGCCACGACCGCGAGGGCGCGCGTGGGCGGTTCGGCGGTCGCTTCTGGAGAGGAGTTCGTGCAGGTCGCCCGGGTGGCCGCTCTCGTGGGTCCGCGGCGGGCCGGCCGGGTTGACGAGGCGGGGCCTGGCCGCCGGTGCTCCGCGAGGTGGGTCGCGCCGCGGACCTTCGTCCGCGGGCGAGATCTGCGCCCGGTCGGCGGGTCGTTGCGTGTGCAGAGGTCGGGGCGAGGCCGCGGCGATACGCGGTTTTGCGGCGGGTCGCTGCGGCAGCCGTGGGGACGGCCGCCCGCGCCGGGTCCGGCCCGGAGCACCGAGAAGCCGCCGCATGGGCCTGATAACGACGTTCTGGCGGAAATCAGGCGAGCGGCGCGGCGGCGCCGGGAAACCCTTGTACGCGGCGGTCGCCTCGCCGACACTTCCTGCGCCCGCGCTGCGGGATCAAGGAGTGACTACATGGGTCTGCTGTCCAAACTGACCGGCAAGGTGACGCCGCAGAAGAAGCCCACCGACGACGCCCTCTTGCTCCACGGGATGCTGCTGATGTGCGGCGCCGACGGGAGCTTCGACGAGGCGGAGCTGCCCACCGTCGAGAGCTACTTCGCCCAGCTGCCCGAGTTCGAGGGCAAGGAGTTCGGCGACGTGTATCAGGAGGCGGTGAAGATCCTGAAGCGCTTCCCCAACCTGAAGGACTCGGTCAAGGCGCTCGGCGACCTGTCGTCGCAGCTGGTCAAGAACAAGGCGTACCTGCTGGCGGCGGACATCGCGATGTCGAGCGGCGACGTCGACGAGCAAGAGGACGCGATGCTCGAGGCGATGCAGCGCGTGCTCAACGTCGAGGACGCCCTGGCGACCAAGATCCTCGAGGTGTTGACGCTCAAGTATGCCCGCGCGTAATGGCGTGAGCGAGTAGCGCGGCGCGCCGACCCGGGGCCGACAGGCGGTCCGGGCGGCGCGCTTCGTGCGTGTAGACAGGTGTGACGCGAGAGGTGAAGTGATGCGCATTGATCCGCGGCAGTTCCAGGTCCGGCGCGAGCAGCAGCTGCGCGACGAGGTGATGCAGGACTTCGGGGTGCGCAAGGCCCTGGCCAAGCTCCGCGAGTGGCGCGGCGGCAAGGGCTACGGCTACCGGCGCAACCTGCTGAGCTCGACGCTGCGGCTGACGCGGTCGATGTCGCCGGAGATCGCCGACACCGTGGCGCAGTGCAAGGAGATGCTCGGCTACGAGTCGCCGGTCGAGGTGTACGTGACGCCCGAGCACCAGTTCAACGCGACCTGCTACCGCGAGGTCAAGGGCCCGACGGTGTTGACGCTGTCGAGCCGGCTGCTCGAGGCGTTCACGCCGGCCGAGCTGCGGTTCGTGATCGGCCACGAGCTCGGCCACGCGGTGTTCGACCACTACGGCCTGCCGATGCCGATCACTGCGACCATCGAGGAGCTGGGGATCCCGTTCGTCTCGCGGCCGACGTCGCTGCGGCTGTACGCGTGGTGCCGCAGCGCCGAGCTGTCGGCCGACCGCATCGGCCTGCTGTGCGCCGGCGACCCGGAGGCGGCCGCCAGCGGCTTTTTTAAACTCGCCAGCGGCATGGCCAGCGAGCGCGTGCGGCCCGACCTGGCGACCTTCGCCCGTCAGGTCGAGAGCCTGGCCTCGGCCCCGGAGGCGCGCGAGAAGGAGTACGACGAGGACACCCTCGACTGCTTCAGCACGCACCCATACAACCCGGTGCGCGTGCGCGCGGTGTGGGCGTTCAGCCGCTCGGAGCCGTACCTGCAGGCGCTGGGCCGCAGCACCGACAGCGCGTGGCAGCTGGAGGACGTCGAGCAGGTGATCGAGCGCGACCTGCAGCTGATGGAGCCGTCGTACCTCGAGGAGAAGAACCAGACCTCGGACACGCTGCGACGGCTGCTCTACACCGCGGGCCTGGCGGTGGCGGCCGCGTCGGGCGGGGTCGAGGCGTCGGAGCTCGAGGCGCTGGGGCGCCTGCTCGGCTCGGACCACGCCGACGAGCCGACCGACGTGCCCAAGCTGCTCGGCGATTTGGACGGGCGGATCCAGGCCGCCCTCGAGGTGCCGCTGCGCAACCGCGCCCAGCTGATCCAGCACCTCACGATCGTCGCCGCCGCCGACGGCTCGGTCAGCGACGAGGAGCTCCACGTGATGGAGGACATCGCTCGCCGGCTCGAGGTCGGCGCGCAGGTGGTGCACCAGACGATCCGCGGGGCGATGCACCCGATCGATTGAGGCGCGCCGCGCTGCTGCGCCTCACTCGAGGCGCAGCACGACCCAGTCGAAGTGCAGCCAGTCCGCGGGGCTGGGCTTGTCGAGGCACTCGGGCCCGTGGACGTGCGCGCGCACGTTGTAGAACAGGTGCTGCTTGCTCTGGTGCTCGAACGGCAGGTTGCCGCCCTCGACGACCGGCTTGTCGTCCATCTTGACGTCGTAGGTGCCGGGGTCGGGGCCGGGTGCGCAGCAGCCCGGGCAGGCGCCGCAGGTGTCGGTCAGCTCGTATTGCGGCACGAACGGCGGCTCGAACTCGTGGCGGCCGAAGCTGCCCGTGAGGACAGGCATGGTCCCGTGCGTGACGGTGACGAAGGAGACGAGGCACGTGCCCGGGTGGACGGCGAAGCGCAGCTTGACGCACTCGGAGTTGTGCGACGGGACATCGGGCAGCGAGATGTCGAACTTGAAGCCGTCGGCCGGGACGTCGATCGACGGGCAGTCCTGGTGCTCCAGGACCTTGAAGCCGCCGAGAGTGGCCTCGAGCTTGCCGGCGAACTCCTTGCCCTGCCACGCCGCGCAGTTCTCCGGGGTGGGCGTCTGATTCTCGTCGAGGAGGCCCAGCGCGAGCAGCGGCGGGATCACGTCGATGAGGCCGCACGACACCGGGCCGGTAGTGTCGCCGGTGGCGGTCATCGGCTGCGGGTCGGTGGTGGTCGTCGTCGTGGTGGTCTCGTCGGTGGTGCTCGAGGTCGCCGGCGGTTCCGTGGTGACGGCGCTGTCGCTGACGTTGGCGGAGGTCCCGGAGGCAGTGGTGGCCGGCTCGTCGGTGGTCGAGCCCGAGGCGTCGCTGCTCGCGGTGGTCGAGCCGTTCGTCGTGCTGGTCGGCCGCGTCGGGTCGGCGCTCGCGGCGGAGCTGGCGCTGCCGCCCTCGGTGTCGGTGACGCGGAAGGCCGGGTTGTCGAGGGTGCAGGCCGAGACGCACAGCAGTAAGCCAATCGGACGCATGCGACGACTCTAGCCGGCCCGCCCCCGGCGGTCAGCCCGCGCAGGTGCGGGCGGGGGCAACGGCAGAGCCAGCCGGCCCGGGGGCCGGAGGCGCGCAGACGCGCCGCGCCGGGGACGCGGCGGGTGCTCAGGCAGCCTGTCTCCAGGGACATTTTAATAAAGACAAGGTTGCCCGGGGGATGGCCCGAGGCGCACGAGGGGGGGGTCGGGGGATGTCTCCGGGGACAGGTCGTGATGTCTCGAGGGACAGGTTGGGCGCTCGGGACGATCCGAAGGATCCGTCGGGTGCTGGGCGATGGGCCGGGGCGTGGCAGACGAGACCGTGCGTGATGGGCTCGGCTCGGGGGTGCAGCGATCCCGCATCGCCCCCGCGACCGGTTCACCGAGCCCGAGGTTCATCACGGGGGCGGGTCGACGGGTAGGACCTTCGAGTCGGGAAGGCGGAGCGGGGGCTGGCCGTCGCTCGGGGCGGGCCGCTACTTCGTTGCCGCAGCGGCGGCCGGTTCCGGCGGCTTCAAGGCGCTTTGCCGGGGCGGGCGGGCCTGGTACACCTCGGCGGCGATGAACGATGTCGCCAGCCCTCACGCGACGGCGAACGATCTCGAGCAGCACCGCGCGGCGCTCACCGGTCACTGTTACCGCATGCTCGGCTCGGCCGCGGAGGCCGACGACGCGGTGCAGGACACGCTGGTGCGGGCCTGGCGGGCGCTCGATCGCTTCGAGGGTCGGTCGTCGCTGCGCACCTGGTTGTACCGGATCGCCACGCGCGTGTGCCTCGACGCGCTGAGCCGGCGCTCGCGGCGGGCGCGGCCGATGGAGCTCGGGCCGATGGGCACGATCGACGACGCGCTGGTGTCGCTGCCGGGCGAGCAATGGGTCGAGCCGATCCCCGACTTCCACGCGCTGCCGGCCGACGCGGACCCGTACGAGCGCGCCAGCCTGCGCGAGAGCATCCGCCTGGCGTTCGTGGCGGCGCTGCAGCACCTGCCGCCGAAGCAGCGGGCGGTGCTGCTGCTCACCGAGGTGCTCGGCTGGCCGGCGGCGGAGGTCGCGGGCAGCCTCGAGACGTCGGTGGCGGCGGTCAACAGCGCGCTGCAGCGGGCCCGCGCGACGCTGGCGAGCCGCGGGGTCGGCACGGGGCGCGCGTCGCTGTCGGCGTCGCAGTCGCAGCTGCTCGAGCGGTTCGTCGACGCGTTCGAGCGCTACGACATGGACGCGCTGTCGAGCCTGCTCCACCAGGACGCGACGCTGTCGATGCCCCCGTTCTCGCTGTGGCTGCGCGGGCTGCCGACGATCCGCGCCTGGCTGTCGGGCCGCGGCGCCGGCTGCCGCGGCTCGCGGCTCGTGCCCACGGCGGCCTCGGGATCGCTGGCGTTCGGGCAGTACCGGCCGAACCCGGAGGGCGGCCACGCTGCGTGGGCGCTCATCGTGCTCGAGACTGCCGGCGAACAGATCGTCGGCCTCAATTCGTTCCTCGACACCGCGGCGTTGTTCCCGCGCTTCGGGCTGCCGCCGGCGCTGGACCCGTGAAAAATTTTTGTGAGCGACCGATGAGTTCACGGAGCGACCCCGGTCTGTAGTCCAGAACCTTCAAGGAGGAACCACCATGGCAGTCACCAACTCTCGCAAGCTGTTCGTCAACCTGGCCGTCCGCGACCTCAAGCGCACCGTCGACTTCTTCACCAGGCTGGGGTTCTCGTTCAACCCGCAGTTCACCGACGAGAAGGCGACCTGCATGATCGTCAGCGAAGAGGCGTTCTTCATGCTGATGACCGAGGACCGCTTCAAGGACTTCACCGCGCGCGAGATCTGCGACACGCGCACGCACCTGGAGGGCCTGTTCGCGCTGTCGGCCAGCAGCCGCGCGGAGGTCGACCGCCTGGTCGACACGGCGATCGAGCACGGCGGCAGGGCGATCGGCGAGCCGAAGGACCACGGGTTCATGTACTACCGCGCGTTCTACGACCTCGACGGGCATCACTGGGAGGTGGTGTTCATGGAACCGAGCCACGTGCAGTCGTGAGCCCCGGCGGGGCGCCCGGCTCGAGGTGACCGCGAGGATCAGATGTCCCGCGGGACAGGTCTCGCGGCTCGACCTCGAGAGTCACGAGGAGAGGCCCAGGAGCGCTGCGCGGATCTCCGGGGGCAGCGGGGCCTTCTTGCCGGCGTCGTAGTCGAAGCTGACGATCCGGCCCTCGCCCTCGGCGGCGACCCGATCGAGGCGCTCGCTGACGATCCGGTAGCGCATGGTGAAGCGATCGTCGTCGATGTCCTCGGCGCGGGCGGCGAGGATGACCACGTCCGGATAGGTGAGGGGAATTTTAAAATTGCAGGAGGTCGAGGCGAGGATCGGGCCGACCCCGCCGGTGTGGCCGCCACGGGTCCAGCCGATCTCTTCAAAAAAGGCGATCCGCACCGACTCGAACCAGCGGAAATAAACGACGTTGTTGACGTGCGCGAAGCTGTCCTGGTCGCCCCACGCGACCGGCCAGCGGCGGATGACGGGGAACTCGGCGAGGCGGGCGTCGGCGGTCATCGCCGCGACGATAGCGAAGGCTCGCCCACGTGCCCAGGGCGCGCGACGCGAAGCCGACGAGGACGTGGTCGACGATGCGAGCCGGCGAGCCGGCGGCGGGAGCCGATATACTCGCCGCAGCATGGCGAGCATCGACCACGAGGCGCGGCGGATCTACGCGAAGATCGTCTACTGGGGCCCGCCGGCCGCCGGCAAGTGGGCGAACCTCGAGGACGTCCATCGCCGCACCAGCCCGCCGGATCGGCCGCCCGCGGCCAAGGAGACGAGCGTCGGCTTCCCGCTGGCGCTCGGCGAGCTGCGCGGCTACGCGATCGTGTTCGCCCTGCTCCGCTGCCCCAGCGACGGCTCGTGGACGCGGAACGTGTTCGACGAGCTCGGCAGCGGCCCGCCCGACGGCGTCGTGTTCATCGCCGACTCGAGCCCGGCCGCGCTGCTCGACAACGTCGCCTGGGTGCAGAAGCTGAACACCGAGGTGAGCGCCCGCGGCCTCGACCTCGGCAAGCTGCCGGCCGTGTTCCAGTACAACAAGCGCGACGTCGCCGGCGCGCTGCCGGTCGAGCAATTGCGCCGGGCGATCAATCCGTGGCAGCACCCCGACGGTGAGGCGATCGCAGCTCGCGGCGTCGGGGTGTTCGAGACGCTCAAGCAGGTGAGCCGGGGCGTGCTCGAGGAGCTGCGCAAGGCGTGAGGGTCGCGGGAACGCTCGCCCTCGGCGATGCATTCATTGCACGGGTCCATCATCACACCGTGGCGCGGCGATCAGGCCGCCGCGACTGCGAGGGCTTGCTGGCGCTCGCGTCGGGCCTTGCGCTCGCGCTCCCAGCTCACCGCGAAGCCGGGGCTGTCTGCTTCGCGGCGCGCGAGCTCGGCGGTGAGCTCGGCTTGCTCGCGGGCCCACGTCGCCAGGGCCTCTGCGCCGAGAGCAGCGGCCGCGTTGGCGGCCGAGCCGAAGGCCGCGCTCGACATCCCGAGCATTCGCACGAGGCCGCCGCAGGCGTGCAGGCGCGCGGCCAGGGTCGAGCTTGAAGCGGGCGCCGTGGAGGCCGATGCGAACACGGCAGGGGCCCAGGCAAAGCCGTGCACGAGGTCGTCCTCCCAGTCGACCACGTCGTCGCGGTATTGCAGCCCGAGCGCCGCGCCGGCCGCAACGGCTTCGACCTGCCGCTGCGCCTCGGCAGGGAGGCCGGCGGCCGCGGCGGCGGCCAGCGCGGCAGGGAACGCCAGGCCTTGCTTCTTCCACGCGACCGCGAGGTAGCGCTCCAGAGTCGCGGGCTCCTGGCCCGCCGCCGTCGCGCGCTCCTCTGCGACCGATTCGGCGGTCATGCGCTCGGCCCACGCGAAGTCGCGGATGAACGAGGGGGCCAGCGCGCGCAGCGGAGCCAGCGCGGCGTCGCGGGCCCGCTCGAGGCGCTCGATGATCGCCCGCTCGCGCAGGCCGACGACGACCTGGCCGTCGTCGATGCGGTCGCGGGCGAACGCGCCGATGATGGCGAACAGGTGGGCCGCAGCGGCGGTGCGGGCGACCTCCGGGGGCACGCGCGACGGATCGGCGAGCAGCAGCATCGGCAAGCCGAGCACCGCCCCATTATTAAAAACGCGGCTCCACGGCGTGCCGGGGTTCGGCGTGAGCCCCAGCCGATGCGGGAGGTCGTGCGCGATCGCGGCGAGTTCTGCGGGCAGCTCGCGGACGAAGCGGGCGTAGGTGCGATCGATGCCTTCGTGAACGGGATTGCTGTGGCTCATGGCGGTCTCCGGAGAGCGAGGCGTTCGCGTCGTCTCTCCTCGGCCGACCTGTGTTCACTCCCCGTGCCCGCTCGGGGCCCGCTGATCTCGCGGGGTTGCGGCGACGGCGAGGACGAGCGGAAGTTTCTGCCGACCGACCTCCGGCAGGTTCTGCCGATCGCCGGGCCGCCAGTCACTGCGGTGCGTGGACGGCTCGCCGCCGGCGCTCGGGGGCCTCCGCGTCGCGGGCGCGTCGCTAGCTCGGGCGCTCGCGCGAGGGCCGGCATCGCGCGAAAATCGGCGAACGGAAGCGGGGCGGCGCGGGCACACACGCATCATGCTGCATCGCCTGACCTATCTCCTGGCCCTCTCGACGGCTCCGCTCGCCGGCTGCGGGTCGAACGAACACTGCATCGGCGACTGTGAGCCGCAGACCACTTCGTCCGACACGGCCGGGCCCGTGACGAGCACCGAGGGGGGCACGTCGACGACGGCGGGCGGGGGGACGACGACGGCCGAGACGACGACGGGCGACACGCCGACGACGAGCATGCCCGGCAGTACGAGCACTGCGGCCGAGGACCTCACGACCACCGGCGCCGAGGGGCTGAACACCTGCCGCGACGGCATCATGTGCATGCTTTCCTGCATGCTTCAGGTTCCGCACCCGACCCCGCCCGAATACGACGCCAAGGAGTGCCTCTTCACCAACTGCCTCGAACTGCTGTCCCCGGCGGAGATGCTCAAGCTGCAAGAGCTGCAAGAGTGCGCCGAGAGCACCTGCGCGGCGACGCCGGACTGTGCGGTCGACGAGGAGCTATGCCAGGCGTGCATCTTGAAGACCATGGGCAGCACCAATCCGCCGCCCGCGGGCGAGTGCGAGGCGCTGGCGATCGCCTGCCAATGAGCCGGCGTCGCGGCTGAAGGCTCGGAGCCGAGCCTGCCTGCGACGCCCGAAGGACATGTCCCGAAGAGCATGCCTTTAAAGGCATGTCTCTTCGGGCATGCTCGAAGGTTCAGTTCACCGCGACGGTGGCGAGCTCGCCCTCGACGTGGACCTCGCAGCCGGTGCGGGCGCGGACCTCGTCGAGCGTGTGTCCCGGGGCGATCTCGGCCAGGATCAGGCCCTTGGGCCCGGTCTTAAAATAGCCGAGGTCGGTGACGACCTCGTGGACGACGGCCTTGCCGGTGAGCGGGAGGGCGCAGGTCTTGACCAGCTTGGGCTCGCCGTCCTTGTTGTTGTGCTCCATGCAGACGATGACGCGGCGGGCGCCGGCGACGAGGTCCATGGCGCCGCCCATGCCCTTGACCTTCTTGCCGGGGATCATCCAGTTGGCGAGGTCGCCGCGCTCGCTGACCTCCATGGCCCCGAGCACGCACAGGTCGATGTGGCCGCCGCGGATCATGGCGAAGCTGTCGTGGCTGCCGAAGAACGAGGCGCCGGCCTGGAAGGTGATGGTCTGCTTGCCGGCGTTGATCAGGTCGGGGTCGACCTCGTCCTCGCGCGGGAACGGGCCCATGCCCAGGAGGCCGTTCTCGCTGTGGAGCACGACGTCGATCCCGGCCGGGATGTAGTTGGCGACGAGGGTCGGCATGCCGATGCCGAGGTTGACGTAGTAGCCGTCGCGAAGCTCTCGGGCGACGCGCTGGACGATCTGCTCGCGGGACAGGGGCATGGCGTGGTTTCCAGGGTGGAGGGTAACAGCAGCGGGAGATCAGGCAGAGAAGTCGAGGAGCAGCGGCGGGGGATCGCCGAGCTCGGCCAGCGCGAGGCGCGGCAGGCGAGCGGCGAGCACCTCGTCGGCGGGGTCGGGCCGCGCGGCGGGATCGCCGGCGCGCGGGGCCTCGGCGGCGACCACCCGCGGCGAGGCGCCGCGCTCGAGCCGGGCCCACGCGCGCGCGCCGGCGGCGGTGAGCACGAGCGGGCGCTGCAACCTGTCCACGAGGACATGTGCCGAGGGACCGTCGCTGGCGTGGCACAGGCGCAGCACCTCGGCGGCGAAGGCGAGGGCGAGGCCGCAGTCGTAGCGGCACGGCTCGAAGGTGACGAGGCGCAGGTGCTGGCGCAGCAGCAGGTTGTTGAGGCGCCAGTCGGGCTTGGCGACGTAGGCGTCGTGGGCGGCGACGTAGTCCTCGTGGACGCTGTCGCGGTCGCCCGCGCGTAGCTTGCCCGGGCCGCGGAGGATCCGCGCGGTGAAGGCGTCGACGCAGCAGCGCGGGTAGCCGAGGCGGCGCCCGAGCTCGCCGGCGTAGTAGGCCTTGTCGCGCGGCGGCAGGTGGGTCGCCAGCAGCGGGCGCTCGGCGGCGCGGGCGGCCGCGGCGGCCTCCGGGTCGCGGGCGACGTACACCAGAGTGTGCTCGTGGCGGTGGACGCCGACCGGGCCGCGGGCGGTGACGACCGCGGCGCCCATGGCCTGGAAGCGCCCGGCGATCGCGCTCGCCTCGAGCGCGGTCGCGGCGATCCGGATCGCCGGCTTGAGGCCCGCGGCGAGCGCGAGCCACTCGACGTCGATGCGCTGGTGGCCGCCGTGCATCTGTCTCTTCGGACCTGGCGAAAAGGTCAGGCGCTCCGGACGGTCCGGAACTCGATCGGCTTGGCGTAGCGCTCGCCCAGGATGATGCGCTGGACGTAGATGCCCGGGGTGTGGACGTGGTCGGGGTCCAGCGCGCCGGCCGGGACCAACTCCTCGACCTCGGCGATCGTGACCTTGGCGGCGGTGGCCATCGCCTGGTTGAAGTTGTTGGCGGTGCGGCGGAACACCAGATTGCCGTGGGTGTCGCCCTTCCACGCCTTGACGATGGCGAAGTCGGCCTTGAGCGGCGCCTCGAGCACGTACCAGCGGCCGCCGATCTCGCGCACCTCCTTGCCCTCGGCGATCGGGGTGCCGTAGCCGGTCGGCGTGTAGAAGCCGCCGATGCCGGCCCCGCCGGCGCGGATCCGTTCGGCCAGGGTGCCCTGCGGGACCAGCGTGACCTTGAGCTTGCCCGACAGGTAGAGCTTCTCGAAGGTCTTGTTCTCGCCGACGTACGAGGCGGTGATGCTGCGCACCTGCCCGGCCTCGAGCAGGATGCCGAGGCCGACGCCGTCGACGCCGCAGTTGTTGCTGACGAGGTCGATGTCGCGGACGCCCTTGCGATGGATCGCCTGGATCAAGTTCTCGGGGTTGCCGCACAGGCCGAAGCCGCCGCTCATGAGGGTGATGCCGTCACGCAGGTCGGCGACGGCCGCGTCGGCGCTGGGGTAGGTCTTGTCCATGGCGCGGCGATTGTCGGGCGGTGTGAGGCGCGAGGCAAGCGCGCCGTCGCCGGCACATGTGAGCCGGCGCAGCGGGCTCCTCACCGAATCGCCGGAAACGCCCGGAAACGGCCGAGAACGACGGCGCCGCGCGGCTCGCGGGCGGTTCGCTGCGGCCGCCTGGTGGGCCTGGCGGGCTGTGGTAGAGGAGTGCCCATGGCTTCCCATACATGGTTCTCCGGCGCCCTCGCGGCGATCTTCCTGCTCTCGCTCCCGGCCTGCGGCGACTCGACGGCGACGACCACTGCGACGACGGTGGCGAGCACCGAGTCGTCCGGACCGAACACCGGGACCGAGACGTCGACCGACACGACCACGACGACCACTGCGACCACCGAGGCGGTGACGACCTCGGCCTCGGGCCCGACGACCACGACGATGTCGCCGGTGACGTCGACCGGCCCGGCGACGAGCGAGACCACCGCGGTGCCGGCGACGACCAGCGAGACGACCGGCGAGACGACCAGCGCGGTGACGACCGAGACCGGCGGCGAGACGACGACCACGACCGGCGAGACGACCAGCGAGACCACCGGCGAGCCGATGGGCGCGACCTGCGAGCAGGACAGCGACTGCGAGATCTTCACCGACTGCTGCACCTGCGACGTGATCGCCGTCGGCGAGCAGCCGCCGGCCTGCGACGTCCCCGAGTGCTTCGTCGATGTGTGCAGCACCTACGACCTCGGCCCGCAGCAGGCGGTGTGCCGCTTCGGCCGCTGCACTTTCGACAATGTGACGTGCAACCCGGTCGGAGTGACCTGCAATACCCAGCCGCCCGACTGCGCCGCCGGCACGCTGCCGAGCGTCGTCGGTGACTGCTGGTCCGGCCAGTGCACGCCGGTCGAGGCCTGCGACTGGGCCCCCGACTGCGCCGCTTGCACGACCGACCCCGACCCACTGGTGTGCGTGCTCAAGGGCCAGAAGGGGGCCTACCACGTGTGCGAGCCGAAGCCGGTCGCCTGCGGCGACGCGCCCGAGATCGACTGCGGGTGCGGCCAGGAGATCTGCGACGCCTCGCCGCCGCACACCGAGTGCCACGATCTGACGCCGGGGATCGAGTGCGCATGCCCGTTCTGCTGATCGCGGAATCTTTCTTCTAAAAAAGGGGGCCCCGGAGAATGAGGGCCTCGAGGTCGGCGCCGATTCGCGTCGACCTGTCGCGAAAGTCAGAGTCACGAAATGATGCGGCGCGTATTGGCGCGCGCAGTGGGTCACGAGAGCTGTCCGAAGGGACAGGAGGCTCGGGCGCCGGCGTGACGGTTCAAGGCGAGGTCGAGGTCGTCGGCGCGAGGGCGAGGCGGCGCATGTCGTCGCCGAACGCGGCGGCCAGGCGCGCCTCGAGGGTCGGGCCGGGCGGCAGGGCGATCTGCAGCTTCTCGTGGATGTCGGCGAACGAGCACGTGCTGCCGTAGCGGGCGCCGTAGCGGAGGTGGACCTCCAGGACGAGCGCGGCGGACTCGTCGGGCGGGCGCGGGACGAGGGCCAGGGTCTGGCAGCGGGCGCCGGGCTTGTCTCGACAGGAGGTCTGCAGGTGGGCCACTGCGTCGAACAGCCGGGTGGCACGCGGGGCGGCGCGCCGGACCTCGGCGTCGGTCGGGTACTCGGTGCGCGGCTGCGGGCCGGCGCCGCGACCGCGCAGGAGGCCGCCGAAGAGCCCGAGCGTGGCGATGGTAGCGACCGCGGCGCCGACCGTGCCGACCACGTGAATGGCCTTCTCGAGCGCGTCCGGCTGGACGGTGTACGGGCCGGGGAGGTGCTCCGCGAAGACGGTGGCGAGCCGCGGGAGGTCGGTCGGCTGGAGCGAGACGGACTTGCCGTCGCCCCACACCCCGACGGCGGAGATGGCGGCGCCGTTCGGGTCGCCGTCGGGCTGCGGGCCCGTCGGTTCGCGGACGAAGGGCTGGTCGCTGCGCAGCGTGAAGTGGGCGACGAAGCGGTCGAGCGGGATAGTGTTCGAATCGTGGGTGATCCGCAGCAGCACGAAGCGCTCGAGCTCGGGCGCGTCGTCGCCGAGGGCGGCGGCGAGCTGCTCGCGCGGGACGGCGGCGACGTGGACCGCGGGATCGAGGGCGCGGCGGATGACCTCTGCGACCTGTCCTTTGGGGAAGGCGCCCTCGGCGGCGCCGCAGATCGCCTCGTCGTAGTGGTGCCCGCGCTCGAGCTGCGAGAGCGAGGGGCCGCAGGCGAGGGCGGGGGCGAGGACCAGCGAGGCGGCGCGGCGGAGCATGGCGATCAACGGAACACCCGGATCAGGTCGAGGCCGAACATGAGCCGCAGCTCGTGACGGTGGCCGGTCGGGAGGTGGAGGTACTGGTGGGCGACCTCGAGCACGATGCCGAGCTGGCCCGTGTCGAGGACGAGGGAGGTGCGGACGCCGAGGGCGCGCTGGCGCTCGGCGACGCCGACGACGACTGCGGGCACGACTGCGAGCGAGGCGTCGTCCTTGCCGAGGAGGCCGAGGCCGAGGCCGGCGAGGAAGAGGTGCTCGCGGGTGACCTTGCCGGCGCCGAGGCTGTAGCCGAGCGCGGGGACCAGGGCGGCCTGGTTGCGGCCGCGGTGCAGGCCGGCGCGGGCGTACAGCAGGGCGTCGAGGGCGAAGTGGGCCCTGTCGCTGCGCTGGCCGGCGAGGCGGGCGCCGAGGCCGACGCCGATCCGGAAGCCGGGGACGAAGCGCCGCTTCGGCAGGCCGTAGTACGGCCGCCCGGGCGCCTCGGTGAGGGTGACCCGAGGGACAGGTCGCGGCTCGGGCAGGTCGACGCGCTGCGGCGGTGCGGGCGACGGATCGGTCGGCGCGGCCGAGAGGGTGACGGCGAGCAGGGGCGCCGCGAACATGCGGCGCGGAACCTAGCACGCGCGGTCCAGGAAGGCGACGAGCGCTTCGGCGCGCGCGTGCATCAGGGCCGCCGGGAGCCCGGCTCAGGTGTGCTCGACGCTCACGTCGTAGATCACGACCTCGCCGTAGGCCTCGCACGACTCGCCCGGGACCTGCTTGTCGCCCTGGCAGGACGACTGCACGTAGGCGCCGGCCTTGAAGTAGGCGCCGGAGAACGCCTGCGGGTGGCTGTAGATGAACGCGCCGTCGTAGTAGCAGTCGACGTGGTCGTCGCTGACCTCGAAGGCGACCGTGAAGCGGTCGCCGAGCTGGTAGTCCTCGGTCAGGACCGGGCCGTCGTCCCCGTTGAGGTCGATGAACAGCTTGCTGCCCTCGAGGCGGAACACGATCACGTCGTCCTCGTCGTCGTGGATCTGGCCGACCACGATGTGGGGCTTCTCGCCGGGGAGGTGGGTGATGGCCTGGTCGATGAAGAGCCGATGGGTGCCGCGCGAAGAGGACCACGCGGCCTCGTCGGCGCCCTGGTCGATCATCTCGCGCAGCTCGGAGCGCGGGTAGCCGGAGTTGTCGGTGGTGGTCCCGCCCGCGTGGGCGCGGAACACCACGCCGTCCAGCGCGTCATTCAAATGGAAGTACAGCGGGTCGACGAAGCTCGCCAGCTCGGGTTGCTCGATCTCGTCGGGACTGCCGGGATGATCGGTGTCGACCGGGAGCGTCAGCTTCCAGTTCGTCAATTTTAAAATGTCGCCCGGCAGCATCGCCGGATCGCCGGTGTCCGTGCCGCTCGCGTCGGTGGTGCTGGTGGTGTCGGTGGTGTCGGTCGTGCTGGTGCCGGTGGTGCTGGTCGTGTCGGTGGAGGCGGTCGTGGGGTCGCCGGTCGTCGTGGGTGCGTCGGTGGTCTCGCCGGTCGTCTCCTGCGGTCCGCTCGTGCTGCCGGTCGTCGGCTCGGTGGTGACTCCCGTGCTCGTCGTCGCGGGCGCGCCGTCCGTCTCGCCGTCTTGGCCGCCGGGGCAGGCGGCGAGCAGGAGGAGCGCGAACGTAGGGACATAGGTCGAGGTGCGCATCGGCCGAAGGTAGCCGGCGCGCGGGAGGTCGACCACTCACCCGGTGCCGACCGTCGCGAACCGCGCGAGGGCGCGCCGGGCGAAGGTGCAGCGGCGCGCTCTCGAGCGGGGCAGCGGCGAACGCTAGGAGGCGGGCGGAGCGGGGATGACGTGCTTGAGGACGAAGGCGCCGATGGGACCGAAGTCGTCCCAGTTGCTCTGAGCGGCGCCGCAGCTGGGCATGCTGCTCCAGCCGGGGAGGTTGGCGTTACCAGCCGGCGGGTCGTAGAGGCGATGGGCGCCGCTGGGGAAGTTGGCGTCGGTGTAATAGCAAGTGGCGCCGAGGGGGTCGCCGAAGGAATCGACGTCCTTGTAGACGGACTCGAGGATGAACTGCCAGCTGCCGATGATCGGGGGCGGGGGGAGATAGGCGCTGGTGGTCTGGTCGAACCAGGGAGGGTTGTGCCGGAGGTCCTTGAAATAGACGGGGGTGCCGAGCACGGTGCGGGACTCGCCGTCGAAGAAGGCGCGGTAGGCGTCGGCGGCGGCGGTGTAGTTGTCGAGGCCGTAGCTGCGCTCGCCGGGGAAGTTGGCGTCGACGTAGGAGTTGGGGGTGATGCCCAGGAACTCCTGCGGCTTGGAGAAGGCGTGGCCCTGGCAGGCGATCACCGAGATGGAGGGGCTCTCGAGGTTGACCGGGCCGAGCTCGAAGCCGTCCTCGAGCCAGGCGGCGTCGCCGTCGAACTTGAGCTTGGAGTACTGCAGGATGAGCGCCTCGCCGCTCTCGTCGTCGGAGGCGGGGCAGATCGAGTAGTAGGTGCCGCTCCACGGGTTCGGCCCGGTCGTGGGCGGAACGTCGGCAGGGCTGCCCACCGACGGGAAGTCGCTCGACGGCGGCGTCACCTTGGTGGCGATCGTATATTTCCACGCGTCGAAGCCCGGCGCCGGGGAGCTCGTCGTGACGTCCTTGATCCACAGCGCGACGGTATTGTTCGTCGGCGGATTGACCGAGTTGTCGTAGATCGACAGGGCGAAGAAGACCTGCCGCCCCTGGTCGATGGCTTCCGCGGTGTTGGTGGCCGAATCGTAGGCGTACAGCCGGCCCTCCGCGGTCGGCAGCAGGTAATCGAAGGACATCCAGCTGTAGTCGGCCTTTTGAAAGGTCCCCTGGTTCCAGCGAGAATAGGCCGAGACACCGACGACCGGCGTGTCCGCCGAGGCGTTCCGCTTGGTGCGGATGTTGGAGAACGGGAAGTCACCGACGAACGGCGAGTTGGTGGTGCATTCGGGCGGGAGACACTCGCGGAAGGAGACAGCGTCGTCGGCCCAACCGCTGCCGTCGTGCGCCGCGAGGCCGTCGTCGCAGGCGGTGGTGGCCGCGAGGGAGAAGTTCAAGGCGAGGAGAGCTGGGATCGAGGAGCGCATGCGGGTCGTCTGGTCTCTGGGTTTAGTTCGGCCCCGGCCGAAGTGGGTCGACGCGGGGCCCATGGTGGCGCAGTGGTTTATGGGGGCAGGACGAATTGGTCCAGAACCAAGGAATGCCCTGCGGTCGAGTTTTCTCGCGCTGGGCGCTCGCGTGCGTGAGAGCCGCGGCGGCACGCTCGGCCTTACGGATGCTGTCCACGAGTGCAGAAGAAGCACCACGCGCGGTGTGTGCAGTCGCGCGCCCCGCCCCGACTCGATCCGGACGACACGCGGCGCGTCGGTGCCGCGGATACGATGAACTCACACGATAGGTGTCACAGACGGAAGAGGAGCTGGGCAATCGCTCCCCGGTGGACGCGAGCTCGCGTCTTCGCGGCGATCCGGGGCCGGGGAGCGGGGCGACCAGCGGCTTCAGGAGCCGCCCCCGCCGGGGAGGATGTTCTTGAGGACGAAGGCGCCGACCGGGCCGAAGTCGTCCCAGCTGCTCTGGGTGGCGCCGCAGCTGGTCATGCTGCTCCAGCCGGGGAGGTTGGCGTTGCCGCCGGGCGGGTTGTACAGGCGATGGGCGCCGCTCGGGGAGTTGGCGTCGGTGTAATAGCAATTGGCGCCGAGCGGGTTACCGAGCGCGTCGACGTCCTTGTACACGGACTCGAGCACGAACTGCCATGAGCCGACGGGCGGCGGGGTCGAGGGGAGATAGGCGCTGGTGGTCTGGTCGAACCACGGGGGGCTGTGGGCGAAGTCCTTGAAGAAGACGGGGGTGCCGAGCTGCGTCCGCGGCTCGCCGGCGAAGAAGGCGCGGTAGGCGTCGGCGAGGGCGTTGTAGTTGGCGAGGCCGTAGCGCCGCGCGGCGTAGTGCGCCGTGCTGTCGCGCGAATTGGGGGCGACGCCCAGTAACTCTTGCGGCTTGGAGAAGGCGTGCCCCTGGCAGGCAATCACCGCGTGGGACGAGACCTCGGCGTTCTCCGGCCCCCAGCCGTAGCCGTCCTCGAGCCAGGCGGCGTCGCCGTCGAACACGAGCTTGGCGGACTGGAGGATGAGCGCCTCGCCGGTCTCCTCGGCGGAGACGGGGCAGATCGAGTAGTACGTACCACCCCAGGGGGTCAAGGGCGGAAAAGAAATCGGGCTGCCCACCGAGGGGAAGTCGACCGTCGGCGGCGGCGCCTTGGTGGCGATCGTGTACTTCCACGCGGTAAAGCTCGGCGTCGGGGAGGCCGTCGTGACGTCCTTGATCCACATCTGATACGTGTTCGTAGTCGTGGGGCTGACGGAAGAATCGGTGATCGTGATCGTAAAGAACGCCTGCTTCCCCTGGTCGATGTAGTCTCGCGTATTGGTGGCTGAATTATATGCGTACAGGCGACCCTCCTCCGTCGGGACCAGGAAGTTGAAGGTCACCCAGCTGTTGTCGGCGCGCTGGAAGTGCCCCGAGCCCCAGGCCGAGGAGGCTAGGACACCGTCGATCGGGGTGCTGGCCGGGGAAATCTGCTTGGTGCGGATATTGGAGAACGGGTAATCGCCGACGAACGGCGAGTTGGTGGTGCATTCGGGCGGGAGGCACTCGCGGAAGGCGACCGGATCGTCCGCCCAACCGCCGCCGTCGTTCGCCGCGAGGTCGTCGCAGGCGCCGGCCGGGGCCACGAGGCAGATGTTCAGGGCGAGGAGGGCTTTCGTAGAGGAGCGCATAGTGGGGTTCGTCTCGTCTCAGGGGTTCGGGCCCCGGGCCGATCCGGAGCTCATGGGGGTTGGTGTTGATGTGGGGAGTATCGATTGGTCCAGATCCAATTGCGTCCGACGCCGAGTTTTTCTCGCACCTCGCGGCTCCGGCGCGAGAGGGTCGCGGGGTCGCACTCGGCCATCACCCGAGGCGGCCTGCGCGTGAGGAAGAAGCATAGGCGGGCAAAGTGAGCAATTCCGCCCCGAGCCATGGACCCGCTTCGGACATCACGCGGGGCCGGGGTATCACGTATATGATCGAGCCCACGCGACGGATGTCACGGATGGACGACGGTCCGGCCAATCGCTCCTCGGGCGACACGCAATTGAATCCTCCCGCGGGAGCACTGGCAGGTGAGCAGGCCGCCATGCCGCTCGACCTCGGTCCTTCTTCCCTCGCCGCGACCGCGCGCTCCGACGCGGCCGGGGTCACGCCGGCCTCCGAACGGGTGGGAGACGGCGACCAGGACCGGGCGACGCCGATGGCGGTGCCGCCTCCCGATGCGGGCGACCCGCTCGGCAAGCTGCTGGTGAAGCGGGCGCTGTTCCCCCGCCGCGCTCAGCCGGTGCGGCTCGGGCGGTTCAACGTGCTGGGGCTCGTCGGTCACGGCGGCATGGGCGTGGTTTACGCCTGCTACGACGATCAGCTCGACCGCAAGGTCGCGGTCAAGGTCCTGCACCGCGAGGTCGTCCGCGAGCAGGAGAACGCGCGGCGACGGTTGCTGCGCGAGGCCCAGGCGATGGCCCGGCTGTCGCACCCCCACATCGTCACCGTCCACGAGGTCGGACAGGTCGACGACATGATCTACGTGGCGATGGAGTTCGTCCGCGGCCAGACGCTGGACGCGTGGGTGCAGAAGTCGCCGTCGTGGCGGCAGATCCTGGCCGCGTTCGTGCAGGCGGGCCGCGGCCTCGAGGCGGCGCACCGGGCCGGGCTCGTGCATCGCGACTTCAAGCCGCAGAACGCGATGATCGGCGAGGACGGGCAGGTCAAGGTCCTCGACTTCGGCCTGGCGCGTCTGCATGACGACGACCTGGGCGAGGAGCTGGCGAGCGAGATCACGGCAGGTACGGAAGCTGCTTTGCTGCTGCGGCCGCTGACCCGCACGGGCGTGATCCTCGGCACTCCGGGCTACATGTCGCCGGAGCAGCACCTGGGACTGCGCGCGAGCGCCGAGAGCGATCAGTTCAGCTTCTGCGTCTCGCTGTATCAGAGCCTGTACGGTGATTGGCCGTTCTCCACGGAATCATTCCAGGCGCTGCGCGAGGACGCGGTGCGGGGCCGCGTCAGGCCGCCGCCCTCGAGCAGCCCGGTGCCGGCGCGGGTGTTCAAGGCGCTCCGTCGCGGCCTGATGGCCGCTCCTGCGGCCCGCTTCGCGTCGATGACGGAGCTGCTGGCGGAGCTCGAGCGCGACCCGGGGGCGATCTATCGCCGCGCCGCTGCGCTGGCCGCGACCGCCGTGATCGCCGGCGCGGGCGGAGTCATGGCGACCGCGGGGAATCCGGGGGCGGAGCTGTGCCCGGACGCGGGCCCGGAGCTCGCGGGCGTGTGGGACGGCGAGCGCTCGGCGGAGGTCGGCGCAGCGGTGCGGGCCAAGGCGCCGGCGCGGGCAGAGGAGATCCTGGCCGCCGTCGAGCCGCAGCTCGAGCGCTACGCGACGACCTGGGTGCAGATGCGGAACGACGCCTGTCGCGCGCATGCCGAAGGGCGGCAGTCGGCGCATCTGTTCGATCTACAGACCTCGTGCCTCGATCAACGGCGAGCCGCCCTCGACGCGACCGTCGGCGCCTTCGCGCTCGCCGACGCGACCAACCTCGACGACCTGGTCCAGACGGTCGGCGGGCTGCCGGCGCTGGTGACCTGCGCCGACACCAAGGCGCTGACCGCCGCGATCCCGCCGCCCGGAGATGCTCTGCTGGGCGCGCGGGTCCAGCAGCACCGCGAGACTCTGGCGCGCGCCGAGGTCCACGAGCACACGGGGCAGACCCGCCTCGGGTTGCAACTGGTGGAGAACGTGCTGGCCGACGCGAAGGCGGCGACCTACGAGCCGCTGCTCGCCGAGGCCCATCTGCGCAAGGCGAGCCTGCAGGTGCGCGACGGCGCCTTGACGGCGGCGCTGCAGTCGTTCGACGATGCGCTGGGCACGGCGATCGGGGCGGGCCACGAGGCCGTCGCGGCGCTGACGAGCTCCCGGCGCGGGCACCTCCTGGCCTATCGGCTCGGGCGGCCCGACCAGGCGCGGGCGGAGCTGCGACTGATCGCGGCGCTGAACCGCAGGGCCGCCGGGGATGTCGCGATCTACGGCGAATTCCTCAACGTCGCCGGGGCCATCTACGCGCACGCGGGTGATTGGACGACCGCCGGGGCGCAGTGGGAGGAGGCCGTCGCGTTGCACGAGGCGCACGGTCGGATCGAGACGCCGCTGGGCATAGCGATCCTGTACAACCTCGGCGGGCAGCTGCTGATCGTCGGCCGATACGGGGAGGCGGCGGCCAGCCTCCGCCGCGTGATCGAATTGTCGGAGCGATTGTCCGGCCCGAATCACCCCGACCGCGCGATGTACGAGAGCATGCTCGCCTACGCATTGACGGGGCTCGGCCGGACCCGCGAGGCACGGGCGCGAATGCAGGAGCTGGAAGCCAGCGTCGGCGAGGGCGAGAACAAGGTCATGCGATTGACCGTCCAGCTCGGCCTCGGTCAGGCCGAGCTGGCCCTGAACGACGGCCGCGCGGCGATGCAGCACTTCGTCGCGGCCCAGCGGACCAGCCCCGAGAACTTCTCTGTCCGCGAGTGGGCGGTGCTGATGCGCGCGGCGGCGGCGGCGGGAGACGTGCCGGCGATGGAGAAGGCGCGCGACCAGGCGTTCGCGGGGATCGACGAACGCACCGACGTCCGCAGCTTCAGGTACCACGAGGTCTTCCGCAGCCACGGGCAAGCGCTCGCGTCGCTCGGGCGGCTGCGCGAGGCTCTGGTGCCGCTCGAGCAGGCGCGGGCGGTGCTGGTCGAGTCGGACGATCCGGTCCACGTGGCGCGCCGGGGGCGGCTCTCGCTCGAGCTGGGCCGGCTGCGCGGGCAGCTCGGCGAGCCCGAGGCCGCCGACAGCGAGCTGCGGGCGGCGCTCGCGGAATTCGAGGCGGTGCTGTCGCCGCAGAACCTCGAGCTCGCCGACGCCATGCTGGCCCTCGGCGAGCTCGCGCTCGCGCAGGGTCGACTCGAGGAGGCCGCGCAGTGGGCGAGCCGGGCAGAGTCGATCTACGCCACGACCGCCGAGGCCGAACACGCCCCATGGCTGCAGGCCCGGGCCTTGCTCGCGCGGGCTCGGGTCGCGGAGTAGAGTCGGACGGTATGAACATATGTCCCATGGGACATATGATTGAAACTCCGCCGACGGCCCGCGGTCACAGGCCGAAGGGGTAGGTCTCGGGCAGCTCGGGGCTCGGGCGGCTCCGGGCCTGGAGTGGTTCGACTGCGTGGGTCTCGTCGAACCACACGTACTCGTCGAACTGCAGCGGGAGGCTGGCGTGGAAGTAATGGCTCATGCGCTCGGAGTCGGGGCGGTAGATCACGCCGATGGCCCGCTCGAGCCGCGGCTGCATCAGCTCGTCGCGGAGCTCGGGCCGCCGCGGGGCGCGGAGGGGCAGGAGGAATGCGGGCACCCGGGCGTCGTGGCACAGCCGCTCGTAGCTGCCGGGCAGGGACGGGCGCACTTGCATGCGCTGCATCGGCCCGCCCCAGTCGGAGGCGGCGGCGACTGTGCCGTGATCGGTGCCGAAGCCGACGGCGTAGACCGCGTCGCCGAACTGCTCGCGGCACAGCTGGCCGACGTTGAGCTCGCCGCGGACGCTCATCTCGGTGGCCTCGGCGTTGCCGAGGTGCGAGTTGTGCTCCCAGACGATGCCGCGGGCGTCGGGGCCGTGGTAGCCGAGGAGGGCCTGCAGCGTGTGGAACATGTGGGTGTCGCGCAGGTTCCACGAGGCGGCGGAGCCGTAGTACATGGCGCGGTAGTAGCGTTCGGCATTGGTCACGACGTGGGCGTTCTGGGCGGCGTCGAAGAAGGCCTCGCCGTCCTGGCCGGCGTAGTCGAGGCGGCGCTCGAGCATGTCGCGGAGCATGGCCACCACCGCCGTCTCCGAGCTGGCGTAGCGACCGACGAGCACCGCCTGGCCGTAGGCGGCGGGGTCCTGCTGCCACGGGGTCAGCATGCCGTAGCGCGCGCGGGCGACCCGGGCCGCGTCCGGATCGACGTCGTCGAGGTAGGCGAGCACGTGGGCGATCGACGTGAACATGCTGTAGAGGTCGAGCCCGTAGAAGCCGGCCCGCCGCGCGCGCTCGCGGCGGCCGAGGTTGTGCGCGCGCAGCCACTCGACGAACTCGCTGACCTCCTCGTTGCGCCACATCCAGGTCGGGAACCGCGAGAAGGGGGCGAACTCGACGTGCGAGCGCGGCGCGTCGGTGACGTAGCGGTGGATCCGCATCGCGTCCGGCCAGTCGGCCTCGACCGCGACGAAGTCGAAGCCGCAGCGCTCGATCAGCGCCCGCGACAGCCGCGCGCGCAGGCGGTAGAACTCGCTGGTGCCGTGCGTGGCCTCGCCGAGGAGCACCAGGCGGGCGTCGCCGATGCGATCGATCAGGGCGTCGAGGGCGTGAGCGTCGAGGTCGCGCAGCGGCTCGCCGCACTCGCGGATCAGCATGGGCAGTGCGCGGTCGTCCTCCCGCGCCGGCGCGCGCACGAGGCCGCTCTCGTCGGGCCAGCCCTGCTCGCCGATCAGCGGCACGAAGCGCACCGGGCCGAGCGAGTCCTCGCGCAGGCGGCCGTCATGCTCCCGGGTGATGCGCACGAGCGTCTGCGAGTCCGCGTCCGCGCCGACCGGCATGACCAGTCGACCGCCCGGCGCGAGCTGGTCGAGCAGCGCCCGCGGGACGGCAGGACCGCCGGCGGCCACGGCGATGGCGTCGTACGGGGCGTGCTCGGGCCACCCGAGAGTGCCGTCGCCGCAGCGGACGCGGACGTTGGTGAAACCGAGCCGCGCGAGGCGCTTGCTCGCGTCGTCGGCGAGCGACTCGAGCCGCTCGACGGTGAAGACCTCGCCGGCGAGGCGGCTGGCGACCGCGGCCGCGTAGCCGGAGCCGGCGCCCACCTCGAGCACGCGCTCGCCACCGTGCAGCTCGAGCGCCTCCAGGGTCAGGGCGACGATGAAAGGCTGGGAGATGGTCTGTCCGCCGCCGATCGGCAGCGGGGCGTCCTCGTGCGCGAGGTCGGCGAGCTCCTCCGGGACGAACTCGGCGCGCGGGACGGTGCGAAAGGCCTCGAGCACGCGTTCGTCGGTGATGCCCCGGCCGGCCAGCTGCAGATCGATCCACTCGTCGCTCGTGTCCATGACACCGGCGAACATACCCGCGGTCCCGTCCCGGTCGAGCGCACCGAACCGTGGCCGCAGATCGATTCGCGCCGGCCAGGCTCGGCCGATCGCGGTGGCCGAGGATCGCCGGTGAACGGCGAATCGAGGGGAGTCGTCAGCGGCCTCGTGCAGTGATTGGAGCGCGGGACGGGCGGGCGACATCGGCCAGGAGCAAGCGCCGCTGTGTGGCCTCGGCGCAGCGCACGCGGAGGCGGCGAGCGGCGCGGCGCCAGGAATGATTCGAGGCAACGCAGGCGAACGCGGCGCGAAGGCCCGCCTGAGGTTGCAAGCAATGCTTGCCTGCGTGCATCGATCAATGAGGAGCGAGGGACGATCGGTGAGCGGACCCGACAGACAGGAGGCAGCAGTCGAGCTGATGCTGCAATTCGCGGCGCGCACGGGGCTCACGTCGGACCGGCCGCCGCGGCGCTACCTGTGGACCGATGCGTTCGCGGTCTGCAACCTGCTCGGGCTGGCCTGCGCGTGGGGCTCCGCGCCGCTCTACGACGTCGCGGTGCGGCTGGTCGAGCAGGTCCATCACGTGCTCGGGCGCCACCGGCCGGACGACCCGCGGGCGGGGCGGTGGATCAGCGGCCTGTCCCCCGAGGCAGGTGAGGCCCACCCGACGCGCGGGGGGCTGCGGATCGGCAAGCCGCTGCCCGAGCGCGGGCCCGACGAGCCGTTCGAGCCGGACCTCGAGTGGGAGCGCGACGGGCAGTACTATCATTACCTGACGAAGTGGATGCACGCGCTCGATCGGCTGTCCCGCGTCACCGGCGACCGGGTCGGCAACGGGCTGGCGCGCGAGCTGGCGGCGGCGGCCCACGCCGGCTTCACGTACGCGCCGCGGCCCGGGGCGCGCAAGCGGATGCACTGGAAGATGAGCATCGACCTCAGTCGGCCGCTCGTGCCGTCGATGGGCCACCACGATCCGCTCGACGGGCTCGTCACGTACCTGCAGCTCCGCGCCGGTCGCGGCGAGGGGGCCGAAGGTCCCGACCTGGCGCCGGAGATCGCGGAGATGACCGCGATCGCCGAGCACCGCGACTGGGCCACCGACGATCCGCTGGGGCTCGGCGGGCTCATGAGCGACGCGTATCGCCTCGATCAACTGATTCGCCGCGGCGCCGGCGGTGAGGCGCTGCTGGCCCCGGTGCTCGCGGCCGCCAGCGCCGGCGCCTCCGCGTATTTGCGCCCCGGGCCATTGGAGCAGCCGGCGAACCGCCGCCTGGCGTTCCGCGAGCTCGGCCTGGCGATCGGCCTGCACGCGGTCGAACGGCTCACGGCCGCAGCGCGCCGCGATCCGGGCCCCTACGAGGCGATGCCGGCGGCGCGCAGCGATCTCGAGCGGCTGGCGACGTTCTTGCCGTGGCTCGAGGTCATCGAGTCGTTCTGGTCGCAGGCCGAGCACCGTCGCAGCCAGACCTGGCTGGCCCACCGCGACATCAACGAGGTCATGCTGGCGACCAGCCTGGCGCCCGAGGGGTACCTGTCGCTCGCGGAGGCGGCCGCGAACGAGCCGGGCTCGCCGCCGCTGCGCGCGACCGGGACGAGCTCGCGCGGCTGAGGACTGCGATGATTCACGCGCCGTCCGCACCCCAGGCCAGGTGCAGGCGGTCGTAGCCGAAGAACAGGATCACCCGCGCGCGCTCTGGCGGCGCGCCGGGTCGCAGGCGCAGGTCGGGCAGTCGCGCCAGCAGGCGCTCGATGCCGACGCGCAGCTCGAGCCGGGCGAGGGCGGCGCCGAGGCAGAAGTGAATGCCGCGGCCGAACGCGAAGTGACGGTCGGCGTTGGCGCGTCGCCGGTCGAAGCGGTCGGGCTCGGGGAACAGGGCCTCGTCGCGGTTGGCGGCGGCGAGGAGCAATTGCAAGGAGCTGTCGGCCGGGATCGTCACGCCGCCGATGGTCTCCGCGGCGATGGTCTGGCGCTGGTTGAACAGCAGCGGCGTCTCGAAGCGCAGCACCTCCTCGATGAAGCCCGGCAGCAGGCCGGGGTCGGCGCGCACTGCCGCGAGGTCGTCCGGCCGCTGGATCAACAGCGCCAGCGCGTTGCTCATGGCGAACATCGTCGTCTCGTGACCGCCGACGATGAGCTGCATCGGCACGGCCACCAGCTCCTCCTCGCTCAGGCGATCGCCGTCGTCGAGGCGGGCCTGGATCAGCACCGACAGCAGGTCGCTGCCGGGTCGCGCCCGCCGCTCGGCGATGACATCCTTGAAGTACTCCTGGAAGGCGAGCAGGCCGCGCGCCGACTCGACCAGGCGCTCGATCGGCTCGACGCACCAGATCAGCCGCAACCAGTCGCCCGACCAGCGCTTGAGGCGGTCGATGTCGGCGCGCGGCATGCCGAGCATGTCGCCGATGACCGTCGCGGTGAACGGGAACGCGAACTGCTGCGCCACGTCGGCGTGGCCGTCGGCGTGAAAGCCGTCGATGAGCTCGTCGGCCAGCTGCCGGATCGCCGGCTCGCGGGCGGCGATGCTCTGCGGGGCGAAGCCCTTGACCAACAGGCTGCGCATGCGCGTGTGATCGGGCGGGTCGGTGGTCAGCAGCGTCGGCAGCCACGGCGGCTCGCCGGCGAACACCTGCAAGACCTCGGGCGGCAGCTCCTTGTGAGCGCTCATGATGTACTTCGAGGAGAACCGCGCCGGGTCGCGATAGATCGCCTGCATGTCCTCCGGCCGGGTGATGAACCAGCTGTTGAGCGGGGCGTTGAAGAAGGCGGCGGTCGCCCGCCGGGCCGCGGCGTAGAACGGGTACGGATCGGCCATCTGGGCGAAGTCGAACGGGTTATGAGCCGCGAGCGCGGCGGGATCGATCAGCTCCGATTCGGCCATGGCGAAGGTCCTCCAGCGTCAGGCTGGCACGCAGTCGCGACGCAGGAGAATCGGTGCCGACCCGATGCCCTTGATTCTCACCTCTCGTCACGCGGACCTTCGTCTCACTGCCGACAATTGCGACGGTCTGCGGCCGGAGGTCTCCGAGCCACTCGCCGGCACCCGGCGCCCCGGTGATTGATGTCCGCGGCCGTCTGGGTTAGACGCGCCTCATGCGATTGCGCGCGACCTCGCGGACTCTGGCGCTCCTGACGTCGAGCACGGTCCTGCTGTCCGTGGCGGAGGCGCAGGCCGCCGACCGCGGTGCGTTCATCTGGGACGGCGAGTACTGGGGCTTCGATTACGAGGCGTTCGAGCAGGGGCTCGCCTCGGGCGGGGCGAGCCCGGTCGAGCGCGCGCCCCAGCTGCCGGCCGACCTGTCGGCGTACAACCTCGTGATCGTCGTGCTGCCCGGGGCCGCGCCGGGCCCGGCGGAGGCCAGCGCGCTGGTCGAGTTCGTCGACCGCGGCGGGGCGCTCGTGCTGGTGTCCGATTACGACGGCTACTCGCCCGAGCCGTCCGGGGTGTTCAACGCGCTCTTGCCGGAGCTCGGGGTCGAGGCGCGCTTCACCCACGGCGGGTCGTACGGCTGCTCCGACGCGGCGATCTTCCACCCGCACCCGCTGACGACGGGGCTCACCGTGTTCCACTCGTCCGCGCCCGACCACGTGATCCCGGGGCCGGCGACGCAGGTGGTGGTGGAGACGGCGGACAACGAGCCGTTCCTCGGCGTCGAGCGCAACGTGATCCTGCTCGCCGACTCGAACCCGATCAACACTGCGATCTGCTCGCCCGAGCTGACGAACATCCCGTTCTTCGCCAATCTGCCGGCGTTCGCCTGCGACGTCGACGGCGACGGCGTCAGCAACGCCTCGTGCGACGGCGCCGATCCGGACGACCTCGATCCCGCGGTCACCGAGCCCGGGCAGGACACGACCGGCGGCGAGAGCACCGGCAGCGAGACGGGCGAACCGACGAGCGCTGCGACCGGCGACGATGCGACCGGCGGTGATCCCACGGGCGGTGATCCCACGGGCGGTGATCCCACGGGCGACGATCCGACCGGCGGCGCCGGTTCGACCACCGCGGCGACGGGCGCCGATTCGAGCGGAGGTTCGGACACGACCTCGGCCGGCGCGACCACCTCGAGCTCTACCGACGAGGAGAGCGGCTGCGGCTGCCGCAGCGACGGCGAGGGCCGCTCCGCGGGCTGGCTGGTGCTGCTCGGGCTGGTGCTGCGGCGCCGCCGGCGGTGAGCCGCGGCGGCGAGCGCCGTCGTGGCGTCAAAGCGCATGTCTCATGGAGCATGTTCCATGAGACATGCGATGATTCACCTGTGATCGCTCAGCCCGGGATCACGCAGATCCCGACGTCGGCGAAGGCCGGGGGCGGCTCGCCGCCGACGCCCTCGTAGAACGACACGCACTCGGCGCCCTCGCCGGTGCACTGCGGATCGGAGATGTCGCAGAACGAGATGCAGCAGGCGCTGATGTCCTGATCGCACTCGAGCGCCGAAGCCGAGCCCCAGCACAGGAGGCCCGGGTCGCACACGTTGCTGAACTGGCACGGGTCGAACTCCTGGCCCTCCTCGAACGAGTACTCGGCCAGGCACACGAACCGCTGGCCGTTGCTGGCCCAGTCGGGCAAGCAGCCCTGGCCGTCGGGGCAGTCCTGCAGCAGCGGGTCGCAGCCCTGCAGGCACACGTGCGCGATGCCGGGGACCCAGAACACGCAGATGTCGGCCGAGCCCGGGCAGTCGTAGGCGTCCTCGTTGCCGGTGCACAGGGCCACACACTGGCCGGTGTTGTTGTCGTGGTTGATGTTCCAGCAGGCCAGGCCGTAGTCGCAGTCGTCGACGCCGCTCCACCAGCCGTCCTCGACGTTGCACGGGTCGCCGACCTTGCCGGGGTTCTCGGTCACCGGGGTGCACTTGTTGCCGGTGAACGCGGGCTCGCCCTCGGGCGCGAAGGCCATGCACTTGTAGCCGTCCGGGCAGTCCTGCAGCCACGGGTCGCACATCGACGCCTCGCCGTCGGTCATGCTGCTCGTCGGGTCTTCGACGGTGGTGCTGCCGGTCGTCCCGCTGGAGGTCGGGGCGGCGGTGCTGGAGTCACTGGTGTCGCTGGTCGAGGTCGACGGGTCCTCCGTCGTCGTCGGGGTCCCGGTGGCTTTGGAAGTAGAGTCGGAGCAACCGGCGAGCAGCACGGCGCAGAACAGGGTGATGAATCGGGCGGACTTATGCATCATTTTCTCCGAGGTATGGGCAAGTCATTGCGGATGACGAGCTCGAACCAGCAAGCGACAGGCGCGCAGCGTAGCAAGACCACGGCGCTCCGCTCGTCGCCGCCTCGCAACCGGACTCACACCGGCGTTCGCCGAACATGGCCGGTCGCGGTCGGTCCCGTCACGAGAAAGCACGCGCCCTGGAGTCGGGGTCACGCGATAGCAGTGCACCTCGCGGGCAGAACGATCTCGCCCTCGTGAAAGTTCGCGAACGAACACGCTCGGGGCGCTGATATCCTCCGGCCTCACCCCATGCCGTGGACCCCCCATAACACCGCTCCGATCGTCCAATTCGCCGCCGCGCCGCGCTCTCCCGCGCTGCGGGTCTTCGCCGGCAAGCCGCACGCGCTGGCGTTCCTCGCCGACGGCTCGCTCGTCGTCGGTTCGAGCCAGGGCATCACCCTGCACGACCCCGCAGCCCCCTCGCCGCCGCGCGCGGCCGTCGAGGGCATCGGCGGGGTCGAATGGATGGTGGCCCACCCCGACGGCGAATCGGTGGTGGCGGCGGTCCGCGAGCCGCGAGGGCGCGCAGTCGTGCGCGTGTGGCCAGGGTCGGGGCGCGTGGTCTCATTGGTGCCAGCGCCGATCCCCGGCTACCAGTTCTGCGGCGCGCTCGCACCCGACGGCGCGCGCGTGTACTGGCGCCGCAGCGGCCCGGCGCCGGTGCTCTACACCGTCGACGCGCTCACGGGCGCGGTGCTCCGCGAGCTCGAGCTGCCGCAGGAGGCGAACCGCGCCGGCGCGCTGGCGGTCCGCCGCGACGGCGCGGTGTACATGCAGGGCAACAAGATGCTCGTCGTCCACCCCGACGGCCGGGCCGAGCCGCGCGCCGACAGCCCGTTCTTCATGGCGCCCGAGCCGTTGTTCGTGGCGGACGACGGCGGCCTGGTCGGCACCCGCGGGGAGCGCGTCGGCTTCAAGGACGGCGCGTTCGTCCACGCCCGCGAGGTGGGGTCGAGCGCCAGGACCGGGACCATCGCGCACGACCGCAGCCGGCTGACGTTTCACGGCGGCCTGGGCGACGTGCAGGTGTGGGACGTCGCGGCCGAGAGCCCGGTCTTCGCGGTCACGCAGCCGAGCACGATCGGCACGCATCCGGGCTGGCGCGGCCAGGCGGCGGCCTCCAGCGCCAGCCACGTAGCGGCGATCGACTTCCGCGACGCCGGCGTGACGATCTGGCAGATGGACCGCCCGGAGCAGCCGAGCGCCAGGCTGATGGGCTACAGCCGCGGCCTGCGGCGCGTGATGGTGCACGGCGGGGCGCTGACGGTGCAGCACACGCAGTCGTCGAACTACATCGATTCGGTGCAGGAGATCGAGCTGGCGAGCGGGGCGACGCGGATGCTCGCGCGCACGCTCGTCCACGACGTCGCCCGCACGCGCGACGGTCAGCGCCTGCTGGTGCTGCACGAACAGGGGCCGAGTATGCCGCTGGTGGTGGCGGTGCTCGACGCGGCCGGCGAGGCGCTCGAGTCGGTCGAGGTCCAGCGCGCTGCCGGCGAGGTGACCGTGGCGCCGGGTGGAGCGACGTGGGGCGTCATCTCGCACTCCTATCCGGCCCAGCTGCGCGCCGAGCCGACCTGCCACGGGCAGTGGCGCGCGTTCGGGGCGACGAAGTGGGCCAAGAACGTCAAGCTCAAGGGACGCTTCCCGCGGCTGGCGCTGGCCGACACTGCGGCGGCGGTGATGGCCGACGAGCAGCTGGAGGTCGTCGGCATCCCCAAAGGGAAGTCGCTGCTGTCGACGCCGATCGCCAAGGGCGGGCGCGGGGTGGCGCTCAGCCCCGACGGCGCGTTCGCGGCGGTGGCCTCGTTCGCCGGGCCGCGGCTGGTCCGCGTCGCCACGGGGGCGGTGACCGAGCTGACGCCGGAGCTGCCGGGCGAGCGGAGCTCGGCGATCAGCCTGTGCTTCACGGACGAGTGGCTGTTCGTCGGCTATGACTCGGGCGCGATCACCCAGCACCGCGTGCCCGGCGGCGAGCAGGTCGCGGCGCTCCACGGCCACACCGACGAGGTGCTGGCCCTGACGTGGGCCGACGGGGCGCTGTGGAGCGCGTCGGAGGACGGCACGGTGGTGCGCTGGGGCGAGCTCGGATGAGCTGTCCCGAAGGACATGCTCGTGGCGGGTCGCGGCGATCGAGGATGTCCCGAAGGACAGTCGCGGGCGAGGAGGGTCTTTGCGGCCGGTCTGGGCGCACCGTCGCGCGAGCAGATGGCGTCATGATGTCCCTCGAAACATGTCGACTCGGTGCCCTGTGCAGCGAGTCGCGGGCTCACCCGCTGCCGAGGTCGTTCGCGTGGGCGTGGAACACCTTCGCCAGATCTTTGAGGCCGACCGGCTTGGTGAGGTGGTGGTCGAAGCCGGCGGCGAAGGTGGCCTGGCGATCGGCCTCGAGCCCGTAGCCGGTGAGCGCGACGAGGATCGGCGGTCGCTCGCTCGACTGGCGCGCCCGCACGCGCCGCGCCACTTCATGACCGTCGAAGCCGGGCAGGCCGATGTCGATCAGCGCGATGCGCGGGGCGAACTGCAAGATCCGCTCGACCCCCGACGGACCGTCGGCCGCCTCCTCCACCTCGTGGCCCGACAGCTCCAGCAGCTTGCGCAGCATCTCGCGCCCGTCCTTGTTGTCCTCGACGACGACGATCCGCTGCGGCGGCACCTTGGTGCGCGCGAGCTTCGCGGCCGGGCGCGCGACCGTGCTGGCAGCGTGGCGCGGCAGGCGGACCAGCAGGCGGCTGCCCTGGTGCTCGCCCTGGCTGAAGGCCTCGACCGAGCCGTGGTGGAGCTCGACCAGCTGGCGCACGAGGGTGAGGCCGAGGCCGAGGCCGCCCTCGGCGCGATGGGCGTCGCGGTGGCCCTGGACGAACAGGTCGAAGGCGTTGCGCAGCAGCTCGGGGCTCATGCCGATGCCGCTGTCGCTGACCTCGAGGGCGACGATGTCGTCGGAGACGTCGACGCGGACGGCGATCGTGCCGTCGGTCGGGGTGAACTTGAGGGCGTTGCCGATCAGGTTGTCGAGGATCTGCCGCAGCCGCTGCGGGTCGGCCTGGACCAGCGCGGGGTGGGTCTCGCAGGTGACGCCGTGAAGGAGGAACTTGCCGGCGGTGCGCAGCGAGGCGACGTGGTCGCGGGCGAGCTCGCCGAGGTCGACGGTCTGGAGGTCGAGGCGGATCTTGCCGGCCACGACGCGGCCGACCTCGAGCAGGTCGTCGACCAGGTGCTTCAGGTGCGTGGCCTGCTGGGCGATGATGGCCCGCGCCCGCCCCGACTCGGACGGCTCCTGCTGGAGCACGTCGAGCGCCATGGTGATGACGTTGAGCGGGTTTCGCAGCTCGTGGCCGAGCATGGCCAAGAATTCGTCCTTGGCCTGGTTGGCGCGCTGGAGGTCGAGGAAGAGCTGGGCCCGCTCGCGCTCGGCGCGGGCGTTCTCGGTGATGTCGCGGGCGATCTTCGAGGCGCCGATGATGCGCCCGGTGCGGTCCTTGATCGGCGAGACCGTCAGCGAGATGGCGACGAGCTGGCCGTCCTTGCGCCGCCGCACCGTCTCGAAGTGATCGACGAGCTGGCCGGCCCGGATCTTGGACAGCACCATCTTCTCCTCTTCGATCCGGTCCTCGGGGATGATGAGGGTCACCGGCCGGCCGATCGCCTCCGCGGCCGTGTAGCCGAAGATCCGCTCGGCCGCCGAGTTCCACGAGGTGATCATGCCGTCGAGCGTCTTGCTGACGATGGCGTCGTGCGAGTTGTCGACGATCGCGGCCAGACGGGCGCGCGATGCCTCCAGCTGCTCGAGCTGATCCATACTGCTGGGATCGTGCATGCTGATCGTCAGTGTCGTAGGTCCCGCGTCGCCTCGCAACGTCGTCGACTGCTGTCGTGAGGTCGTCGCCCACCCGCGCGAGCCCCTCGCGGTGAACGGTGGACGAACCACGCTTCGGGAGCTGCGGTGCGAGGTGCATCGCGAGTGTCGCATCGGATCGCTGTGGCTGAGTTCGGTCAGGCGGTCGGCGTTCATGCCGCACGCACGCGCGGGCGGACGCGGCGCCGGCCGCTGACGCCTCGCAGCGCGGAAAGAGCTCGCGCGGCCGGGGCGCGGCGATCGGTCGGAGACGTCGGCGAGGTTCGCACAGGTGGCCGAAGGGACATGCGGGCCCGCTGTCACGATCGTCGCGGACTCACGATCGCGAGCGCACGCGCAGCGAGCCCAGGTACGAGGGGTCGATCGCGCGAGGGGCCGGTGTACCTGCAACCTCGGTGAGACGACCACGGCCGGACCTGCAGCCGGTGCCGAGCGTCACGACGACGGCGAGCGCGACGCGCGGGCGCGGCCGCAGGGCGTGGCGTCGTCGGTGTGGGATACCTGCACGAGCGCGCGAGTCTGCGCGCGGCGGCGGCGGGCTCGGCTGCGGTATGGTGGAGGTCTTGAGCGAGGCGACTGCAGGCGATCCGTTTCGGCCCTTCGTCGTCGAGGTCGACGACGGGGCGCGGCTGGTGCTGTCGCGCGGCCGGAGCCGCTCGGAGTGGGCGCTCCGCGTCGGCCTGTATTCGCTGGTGCTGCTGCTCGTCGGCCTGGAAGTGCTGATCGCGTACGTGATGCTGACGCACGCCGACTCGCTGGGCGTCGTGCTGCAGGGGCTCACGTACGGCGTCACCCTGTACATCATCCTGCGGGTGGCGCTGTTCGGGTTCCTCTTCGAGGGGCCGCGGCGCGTCGTGGTCGTCCGCGGCGAGCTCGAGCTGGTGTACCGCGGGGCGGTGCGCCGGATCAGCGAGCCGGTGCTGGGGCCGGTGGCGATCGTCGCGCGCAGCACCGAGGAGGTGACGAAGCACGGCGACGTCAGCCGCTGGCTCGCACTCGAGGTGCGGACCTACGCGCGGACGGTCGCGCTCTGGTCGCTGCGCCTCGACCCGCCCGGCGAGTCGACGCGCGAGGCGGCGGCTAGCGAGGCGGCCGCGCTGCTGGCGGCGCGGCTGGGCGTGCCGCTCGAGCTCGACGTCCCGCCGTCGGTCCGCAGCGAAACCGGCGGGTGATTCCTCCGGCCTCGGCGTGTTTTCGCCGCGTCAGGGGTTACTCCGAGGGGACGGAGTGCCTGGCTTTTGGGACATATGCGACGAACGCGGCGCGTGGGCAGCGGATGACGACGGATGCTCGGATGAAGACGACGCGGCGAGCGCTCGGTCGTGGTGGCGCGGCGCGGAGGGTGGGGACTTCGCGGATCGGCGCCGTCGCAGACGATCGCGTAGCGACGTGAGTCGGCGACGAACTCGACGATCGCGCGAAAATCACCGGCGCAGACCTGTCGTGGCGGGGGAATTGACGGGCTGTGCGCGGCGCGGACGGCGGCGCGGAGCTTCACGCGCCAGTCGCGTCTGTGCCATATTGCGCGGCCGACGATGCCGGACCGGCTGTCTCCCCCTTCGTCCCGAGCCCACGCCGCGCTTCGCCTGCGCGAGCGCCTGCCCGCGTTCGTCGAGCTGTTCGACGGCGCCGAGATGCTGGTGGAAGAGCTGGCCGAGCTGCTGGAAGCGACCGACGAGGCGGCCCCGGCCGACGCCGCCAGCGGTCACGGAGCCGGGCGCGCGCGCGAAGACGCCGGGCCCGAGGCGCTCGCCCGCGAGTTCGCGACGCTGCGCCGGGCCGTCGCGGGACACCTCGACCCGGCCGATCGCGAGGGCGAGGTCGGCGAGGCGCTGCACGAGCTGCTCGACCGCCAGTACGCGGCCGCCATGGCGACGCTGCTGCGCGAGCGCGAGGCCCAGCTGCTGGAGATGGTGGCCCACGACATCAGCAACCCGCTGATGAACATCTGCCTGTGCCGCGATTACCTCACCGGGCTCGGCGGCGGCTCGCCGGAGCAGGAGATGGTGAGCGAGATGCTTCAGAGCGCGTCGCAACGGCTGCAGGACGTGACGCGCGGGCTGCACGAGGTGGCGGACCTGCGCGGGAGCCCGGAGCTGCTCGAGCGGACGCCGCTCGACATGGTGGAGCTGGTGACGGAGGCGGTGGGCCGGGCGTCGTCGACGTCGGCGCGGAAGGTGCGGATCGAGCAATCGCTGCAGCTGGGCGAGGCGTCGGTGCTCGGCGATCACGAGCGCCTGGTCCGGGCCGTCGGCAGCGCGCTGCAGTCGGCGCTGCGGGCCGCCGGCGGGGACCGGGCGGTGACGCTGCGCGGCGAGGTGGCCGGCGGGGAGATCGTGCTGCGGGTGAGCGACGTGATCGCCGACCTCGGCCGGCCGTCCCTGGCCCGCCGCCGGACCACGACCGAGCTGTTCGTGGCCCGCAGCATCGTCGAAGCCCACGGCGGCCGGCTGTGGCACGAGCCGTCGCCGGCCGGCGGCGGCATGACCCTCGCCATCGGGCTGCCCGTAGCGACCGCGCCGGGTGGGTGAGGCCGCTCGGCTGTCCGAAGGGGCAGGTCGCGCGGCGGCGAACGAGGCGGGTTCGGCTGTCCGAAGGGGCAGGTATGGCTCGCGGACGAGGCGGGCTCGGCTGTCCGAAGGGGCAGGTATGGCGGGCGGGCGGGCGAGGCGGACTCGGCTGTCCGAAGGGGTATGTCGTGACCGGCGGATGGTCGAGGCCGCTCGGCTGTCCGAAGGGGCAGGTAGCGTCGTCGCCGAGCGAGGCGGGCGCGAATATCCGAAGGGGCCCATCGCGAGCTGCGGATGGTCGAGGACGATCGTCTGTCCTAAAGGGCATGTTCGTCGCGGGGCGAGCGAGGTGGACTAGGCTGTCCGAAGGGTCATGTATGAACATGGGCCAGGTCGCCGGCGGCTGTCCGAAGGGGCAGGTCTCGCCGCGGGCGAGCAGGACGCGCTCGGCTGTCCCAACGGTCACGTAGGGCCGGGCGAGCGGCTGTCCGAACGGTCAGGCGCCCGGGCGGTCGAGTCCGCCCGGTTCGGGGCGTATGGTCTGGCCGCGGGCGGGCTCGGCTGGCCGAGCGGTCATGTCTCGAATTCGCCGGCCTGCGGGGGGCGCAGCAGCGTCTTGAGCTTGGCGAGGCCGACCGGCTTGATCAGGTGGGCGTGGAAGCCGCTGGCTTGCGAGCGCTGGCGGTCCTCGGTGCGGCCGTAGCCGGTGAGGGCGACGAAGCGGGTCTCGGCGAACTCCGGGCGGGTCCGCAGGTCGGAGACCACGCCGTAGCCGTCGAGCAGCGGCAGGCCGATGTCGCACAGCACCAGCTGCGGCACGAAGGCGAGCGCCGTGGCGATCCCGCTCGGGCCGTCGGCGGCGGTCTGGACCTTGTGGCCGAGCATGCCGAGCAGGGCCGCCAGGAGCTCGGCGGCGTCGCGGTTGTCGTCGATGACGAGCACGCGCAGGCTCGGACCCGCGGCCGCGGCCTTGTCGACGCGCGGCGCCTCGGGCCCGGCGCGCTCGCCGTTCCACAGCGGCAGCCGGACCACGAACTCGCTGCCGAGCCCGGGGCCGTCGCTGTGCGCCTCGGCCTGGCCGCCGTGGATGGTGACCAGCCGCTTGACCAGCGCGAGGCCGATGCCGAGGCCGCCCTGCGAGCGGTCGAGCGAGCGGTGGACCTGCGTGAACAGGTCGAACACCTCGGCCAGCATCTCCTGCGGGATGCCGATCCCGCTGTCGCGCACGCGGACGACGGCGCGGCCGTCCTCGTACTCGAGGCGCACGCCGATCTCGCCGCCGATCTCGGTGTACTTGGCGGCGTTGTTGACGAGGTTGCCGATGACCTGGGCGATCCGGGTCGCATCGGCGCGCACCCACACCGGCTCGGGCGGACAGGCGAATTGGAGCCGGTGACGCTTGGCGTCGACCGCCGGGCGGCTGGTCTCGATGCCGCGCAGCACCGCGGCGCCGAGGTCGATGCGCTCCATCTGCAGCTGGATCTTGCCGGTGTTGATGCGCGACACCTCGAGCAGGTCGTCGACCAACCGCGTGAGCTGCTGGACCTGGCGCTCGATGACGTCGCGGCATTGATTGGCCAGCGGGTCGTCGAGCGCCTGCAGGTTCATGATCTCGAGCGACGACTGGATCGGCGACAGCGGGTTGCGCAGCTCGTGGGCCAGCATCGCCAGGAACTCGTCCTTGCGGCGGTCGACGGCCTGGAGCTCGCTCGCGCGCCGCCGCAGCTCGTCCTCGGCCTCGCGCAGGGAGGTGATGTCGGTCAGCGTGATCACCACCCCGAGCCGCTCGCCGCCGGCGACCACCAGCGGACCGGCGCCCAGCATCAGCTCGGCTCGCTTGCCGCCGGGCCGGTCGAAGCTGACCTCGAGGCCGCGCAGCGGCTCGCCGCGCCACACCGCGTCGAGGTCGACGCGCTTGCCGGGGGCGTCGTGGCGCGACAGCGCGAACACCTGCTGGAACCGCTGGAACAACGGGTTGGCGCCGCACAGGTCGTGCGCCGCCCGGCTCGCGCGCAGGACGGTGCCCTCGATGTCGCACACGACCACTGCGTCGGCGACCTGCTCGAGGATCGCCCGCGCGGTCGCCTCGTCGGCGATCAGCCGCTCGCGCCGCTTCTGCTCGCTGAGGTCGACGACCAGCAGACACACGCCGGCGACGCCCTCGTGCAGCGCCCGCACGCCGAGGACGATCGGCAGGCGCTCGCCGTCGGCGCGCCGCAGCATCACTTCGCTCTCGGTCAGCGCGGCCAGGCCGTCGCGCAGCAGCGCCTCGAACACCGGCAGGCCCGGCGGGTCGATGTGCTGCTGCAGCGGCTGGCCGAGGATCGCCTGCCGCTCGCGGCGCAAGAGGCGCGCGAACTGCGTGTTGCAGGCGAGCACGACGCCGTCGATCGTCAGCGCGGCGGAGGCGTGGTGCATCTGATCGACGAGCAGCCGGTAGGGCTTGTCGGCGGCGTCGAGGGTGAACACGCGCGGCGGCTCGGCGTCCTCGGCGTGGCTGATGATGAGGGCGTCGACCTCGCCGCCCTGGATCGCGCGGATGGTCTCCTGGGCCTCGGCGAGGCGGATGCGCAGCTCCTCGAGCTCGCGCTGGGCGGCGGCGAGGGCGTCGCTCACGGCGTAACCCCCGCGGCCCGCCGGCGGGGACGAGGGAGCTGGCCGAAGAGACAGGTGTTCGTGCAGACGCCCGCGGCGGGGCGGGCGCGGCGTGCCTGGTCGGAGGGACAGGCGCGAGCGGGTGGGGCGGTGAGGCGATGGGTCATGGCGTGGAAGCAGGCACCAGCTGCAGGCCGACCAGCGCCTTCTCGAGGTTCGACAGGTCGCCGATGACGCGGCGGATCGGGTCGGGCAGCTTGCGGACGAGCGTCGGGATGGCGACGATCTCGTCTTGCTTGGCCAGCTTCGGGTGTTTGTGCAAGTCGATGACCTCGATCCGGTAGCGGCCGGCCAGGTGCTCCTCGCAGATCCTCTGGAGGTTCTGCAGCGCTTGCATCGATTTTGGGGTCTGACCGGCCACGTACAGCCGCAGCTCCCACACATCAGGGTCAGGGGACCCCGGGCGTACCTCGTGCTCGCTGTTCATGCCGTCTCCTCCTCTTCTTTGTCACCTTCGGCGCGGCGACTCTGGGCCATGCCGAGGCGGTCGTCGGACAGCCGTCGGTCGACGGCCTCCTCTGCGGACAGCAAGAGCTCGAGCTCGAGCTCCTCGCTCTCGGCCTCGGCCCGCAGCGCGGCGATCTGAGCGCTGAGCGCCTGGCGCCTGCGCTCGATCTCCCGCCGCTTGCGCGCGATGGCCTGGCGGCGGGCCTCGGCGGCCTCGCGCTCCTTGGCCTCCTGGGCCAGGCGCATCGAGCCGGTCAGCACGCCCTCGGGGCCGACGTAGACGTCGCGCAGCTCGACGCCGTGGCTGGTGAGTACGAACTCGCGGACCTGGTTGGAGTGGGCTGTGCCGCGCGACTTCAGGACGTGGAGGCCGCGGTTGCGCTCGCCGCCCAGCTCGACGTCGCGCAGGAGGATCCACGTGTCGATCAGCGACGAGACGTTCTGCTCGGTGGCCTCGAGGAACCCCTTGCCGCCGCTGACCAGGCTGACGAACACCGCGGTGGTCTGGCGGCTCTTGAGGTAGTCGACCAGGCGCAGCAGCATGGCGTGGGCCTCGCCCGCGGTGCCGACGGCGACAAAGTTGCTGATCGGGTCGATGCAGACGAGCTGCGGGTCGAACTCGCGGATGTGCTTGAACATCGTCGCCAGGTGCATCTCGAGCCCGTGAAAGGTGGGGCGCGTCGAGACGAAGTGGAGCATCCCGTTGGCGAACCAGGGCGCGAGGTCGAGGCCGATCGACCGCATGTTGCGGAGCACCTGCTGCGGCGACTCCTCGAACGAGTAGTAGAGGCAGCGCTCGCCGCGCTGGCAGCAGGCGGCGGCCATGTGGGCGGCGATGCTCGACTTGCCGGTGCCGGCGGTGCCCGACAGCAGCACGCTGGTGCCGCGGTACACGCCGCCGGCGAGCATGGTATCGAGCCGCTCGATGCCGGTCGACACGCGCTCGGTCGAGGCGACGTGGTCGAGCTTGAGCGAGCTCAGCGGCAGCACCGAGAAGCCGTCGCTGTCGATGAGGAACGGGTACTCGTTGGTGCCGTGGTGGGTGCCGCGGTACTTGATGATCCGCAGCCGCCGCGTCGACACCTGGTCGTGCATGCGGTGGTCGAGCTGGATCACGCAGTCCGACACGTACTCCTCGAGGCCCTGGCGGGTGAGGGTGCCGTCGCCGCGCTCGGCGGTGATGACGGCGGTGACGCCCCGGTCCTTGAGCCAGCGGAACAGCCGCCGCAGCTCGGAGCGCAGGATCGCCTCGTTGTCGAAGCCGCCGAACAGGGTCTCGAGCGTGTCGAGCACGACGCGCTTGGCGCCGATGGTGTCGATCGCCAGGCCCAGGCGGATGAACAGGCCCTCAAGGTCGAACTCGCCGGCCTCCTCGATCTCGCTGCGCTCGACGTGGATGTGCTCGACCGCCAGCTTGTCGCGCGCGGCCAGGTCCTCGAGGTCGAAGCCGAGCGAGCGCACGTTGGCGGTCAGGTCGTCGGGCGTCTCCTCGAAGGCGAAGAACACGCCGGGCTCGTCGAACTCGGTCGCGCCGCGGACCAGGAACTCCATCGCCATCAGCGTCTTGCCGCAGCCGGCGCTGCCGCACACGAGCGTCGGCCGCCCCCGCGGCAACCCGCCCCCGGTGATGTCGTCGAGGCCGTTGATCCCCGTCCGGGCCTTGGGGATGCTCAGGCGTTCGGTGGCGGTGCTTCCGATCATCGTGGTTGCCGTCTCGCGGGGCGTGCCGAGCGCAGTCGGCAACGGCCAGTTTAGGGTGACGGATGGACAAGCGGCAACCTGGAAAGTCGGCCGAGCGGACTCGGCTACGTCACGTCGGGCCAGGCGGGCCGGGATGACGGCGACGGCGCCGTCATTTCTTCGTTGCCGGGCTCAAGAACGGCGCGCGCCGCCGGTGTCCCCTCGCCGCGATCGCTCGCGCGGCGAACTCGTACGTGAGGGACATGGCCCAGCTTGCTGGCCTGATCGCAAGCCCTCCGGCCGAGGGTTTTGCCGGACAAAAAGCCGCGAGCCGGGCGCCCCGCGGTGGGGGCGTCCGGCTCGTGGACGGGGGTCGTCAGAGGGTCCAGAGGAACTCTTACATGAGCTGGCGGCGCTCGAACTCCGAGCGGAGCTTGCGCAGCGCCTGCTCCTGCAGCTGACGGATGCGCTCGCGCGAGAGCGAGTAGTTGGCGCCGATCTCCTTGAGGGTGAGCTCGGGCTCGCCGTCCAGGCCGACGCGCTTGCGGAGGATGTCGGCCTCCATCGGCGACAGCTTCTCGAACACCTCGAGCAGGGCGTCCTGCAGCAGGGCGGAGTCCATCAGCTCGTAGGGGGTGGCCTGGCTGGCGTCGACGAGGGTGTCGGCGAGGCTGCTCTCACCGTCGCGGGTGGCCGGCAGCGAGAGGCTGAGCGGCTGGTCGATGAGCGACCAGCTCATCCGCTGGATGCGCTCCATGCTGATGCCGGTGGCCGAGGACAGCTCCTCGTCGGTCGGGGTGCGGCCGTACATGACCTCGTACTCGCGGCGGGCGCGGTTGACCTTCTTGCAGGCGTCGATCATGTGGAGGGGCAGACGGACGCTGCGGTCGGTGTCGACGATGGCGCGGGTGATGGCGTAGCGGATCCACCAGGCCGCGTAGGTGGCGAAGCGGCAGCCGCGGGTGGGGTCGAAGCGGTCGACGGCCTTCATCAGGCCCATGTTGCCGTCCTGGATGAGGTCCTGCAGCGGGATCGAGCTGCGGGCGAAGCGGCGGGCGATGGCGACGACGAGGCGGAGGTTCGAGCGCACGAAGGCGTTCTTGGCCAGCATCACCGCGTTGTGGGACTTGCGGGCGGCGGCGACGTAGCGGACGAAGGGGGCGCTGTCGCGGTAGGGCGGCTTCACCTTCATGTTGGTGGCGACGCCGCGGTCACCCTCGAGGCCGGTGAGGTCGGCGAGGATGGAGTCGGCGACGACGCTGTCGACGTCGGCGAACACCAGGCGATCGATGAGGGCGTTGCGCGCGGCGTTGAAGGCCTCCTCGTGGCTCTTCAGGACGCGGTCGCGGAGGGCCCGCGAGGTCTTCTCGACCGCCTCGAGCACGGCCGGCGGGACGGCCTCGGCCGACAGGCGCTCGGCGATCAGGGCACAGATGGCCGAGACGAACGGCGGGTAGGCGAGGAAGGCGGCCCACATGGCCTTCTTCAGCTCGATCAGACGCGTGGCCGCGGCCATCTCCTCGTCCTTCCCCATCACCGTGACATCGGCGAGTTCGCGGAAGTACCGCGCGGTCGTCGCACCAGCGATCGGCGCATTGAACGAGCAATCATTCCCGGAAGTGGTGATTCGATTCAGCATTGTGGACCCCTCGTCTGACCTCCAATAGATTCGCAATGATCAGATAAAGAGGACGTAAAGAAGAGGGGGTATTCGCATCAAGATCTCATAAAGAACGCTGTTAAGCGCGGCATATACGCGGTTTTTCTTCGACTTTACTCGACTTTGTCCGACTGAGACCTCGTTTCGTGATGGCCAAAAATAGGGCTAAAACCGATCTTGTCATCAGGTATAACCTTAAAATAGTGTGAACAATGCCTTCGAAAGGCCCGACTCGAGGGGAACGAGATCGCGGCGACGGTCGGCGAGTCACCACATTTGCGAATGGGGGGTGGCCGTCGGGCCGAATGGTCGGAGCGGCTGGAACGGCCCGGACGGGCCCCCAGGGCCGCGTAAATGGCTGTTTCGGTCCGCGGGCCTGCGCTGAGGGCGAGGCCGGCGGACGCGGCGGTGGTGCGCCCCGCGCAGCGGGCGAGGACCGCCGCTGAGCTCGTCGAGGCGGAGAGGGGCGGCCGTGAACGCGACGGTATCGCTCGCGGCAGAAAATGCGGTGCGGGTAGCGAGACGGGCGTGACGACGGTGATGCGCCGCGAGGTCGCGCGGCTGCTGCCGGCGGGCGAACGGTGCAGCAGCGGGGAACTCTCGCGCGGGGACGCGTCGCTCGCAGCGAGGTGCGGGCGGTGACGTCGTGTCAGCGCTGCGTCGCTCGTCGTGCGACGGTCGGAGTCGAGGCCGGACGCCGCGCGAGAAGGTGCGGACGGTGACGTCGTGACAGCCGTGTCGCTCGTCGTGGGGCGGTCGAGGTTCGATGCCGTCGGACGTCGCTCGAGAGGTGTCGCTCGTCGTGGGGCGGTCGAGGTTCGATGCCGGCGGACGTGGCTCGAGAGGTGTCGCTCGTCGTGGGGCGGGCGAGGGTCGATGCCGTCGGACGTCGCTCGAAGTGTCGGCGTGACGTCAGGTCAGCGTCGCGACGCTCGTCGAGGGGCGGTGATGCGTGTCGCTCGAAGCGAAGGTGACGCGGCGTCAGCGTCGCTCGTCGTGCGAGGAGGTCGCTCGCGGCGAGGCGTCGGCTCGCGCGGCCGAGAGTGCAGTCGTCGCGGGTGCTACGCGGGGGGGCGTCGCGGCAGGTGGACGTGCATCAGGTTGCCGCCGGCGTCGCTCGACTCGAACGCGATCGTCCCGCCGTGGGCGAGCACCAGCTGGCGGGTGACGAACAGGCCGAGGCCGAGGGCGCGGGCGCCGTGGCGGCGGGCGGGGTCGGTGCGGCGGAACGGCTCGAACACCGAGTCGCGCACGCTCTCGGGGACGGCGGGGCCGAGGTTGTGGACGGTCAGCTCGACTGCGTCGGGCGCGTCGCCGACGGCGCGCACGGTGATCGCGGTGCCGGGCGTGCCGTGATCGATGGCGTTGCCGACCAGGATGGTGACGACCTGCAGCAGGCGATCGAAGTCCCACGTGCCGCGCAGGTCGCCGACGGCGTCGAAGCGGACCCGCGTCTTGCCGTTCGGCAGCTCCTCGATCGCCTGCTCGACGATCTCTCGCAGGTCGGCGGCGACCGGGCTGACCGCGATCCCGTGGCCGAGCCGCACTTGCGTCAGGTCGAGCAGCTGCTCGATGAGGCGACCCATGCGCTCGCCGCTGGCGAGCACGCGCTCGAGCGGGGTGCGGACCGGCTCCTCGCGCGCGCGCAGGAGGGCCAGCTGGGCCGAGACCATCATCGCGTTCAACGGGTTGCGCAGGTCGTGGCCGAGGATCCCGAGCATCATCCCGCGGAAGGCCTCGATGTCCTTGCGCTTGTGAATGTCGGCGGCGACGCCGACCCACTCGAGCCGCTCGCCGCGCCCGTCGGTCACCGGCGCGGCGCGCAGCAGCGTCCAGGCGTGCTGACCGTCGGGGCGCGGCAGACGGACCTCGAGCTCCCACGCGGCGTCGCCGGCCAAGGCGGCGCGCACGGCCGCCTCGACGTGCTCGCGGTCGTCGGCGTGCACGCCGGCGAGCAGGCCGCGCTCCGACCATTGCTCGCGGCTCACGCCGGTCAGCGCGCGGAAGCCCGGCGAGTCCTCGAGCGGGCGGGAGCCATCGGGCGCCAACCGCCACACGGTCTGACCGGTCGCCTGCGCCAGCGCGGCGAAGCGTCGCTCGGCGGCGCGGGTGTCGTCGTCAGCGGTGCGGCTCATCGCGGGCTCCTCATCGGCGCTCCAGCAGCTTGCGCAGCGCCTCGCGCAGCGCGCCGAGGTCGATCGGCTTGCGCAGCACGATCGCCCCGCCGGCCTCGACGCGGCGCTCCGCGGTCACCAGCAGCACGGGGATCGGCGCCAGGCGAGGGTCGCGGGCCTTGGCCTCGCGGAACTCCTGGCCGCCCATGCGCGGCATCTTGAGGTCGAGGACGATCACGGCCGGCAGCGGCGTGGCGGGCGCGGCGAGCAGCTCGAACGCCTCGACGCCGTCAGCGGCGGCCAGCACGCCGTAGCCCTCGTCGACCAGGAAGTCGCGCAACGACTCGCGGACCATCTCGTCGTCGTCGACGACCAGCACGAAGTCCTTCGGCGTCGCCGTCGCCGGGTTCTGCCCCGGCGTCTCCGAGCGGCGCTGACCCTCGGCCAGCATCCACTTGTCGACCTCCGACAGCTTCAGCTTCCACAGCTTGCCGATCTTCTGCGCCGGCAACCCGCGGCGCTCGATCCAGCGGTAGATCGAGTCCTTGCGCACTCCGAGGTGCGCGGCGACCTCGTCGATCGACGCCCACGGCTCCGAGCGCGGATCGTCGTCGCGGGGAGGGCGAGGCGGTGCGGCCATGCGCAAGATTGCTACCGCGGACACGGAATTCCCTCAATAGTCGTGAAAACACGGTACTGAAGTGCGGCAATGACGCGGGCGCAGCCGCGCCGGTCCCGGGCGAGCGGACGGACGTCCGAGGCTGTCTCAGGAGACAGGAACCGAGGCCTGTCTCTCAGGACATGTCGGGGGCCCCGGGCGCGCGGGCAGGCGGGGTCAACCGACGCTCTTGCGCCCGGCGCTGCGGTGTTGGTCCATCAGCCGGCTCAGCTTGGCGAAGTTGACCGGCTTGACCAGGTGGGCGTCGAAGCCGGACTGCTGGGTCCGCGTACGCACGTCCTCCTGGCCCCACCCGGTGACTGCGATCAAGAGCACGTCTTCGGCCCACGGCTGCGAGCGGATCCACGAGGCGGCGCCGAAGCCGTCGAGCTTCGGCATGCCGAGGTCGAGGAAGATGACCTCGGGGCGGAATCGGTCGGCGGCGTCGATGCCCTGCAGGCCGTCGTAAGCGGTCTCGACGATGTTGCCGCTCACCTTGAGCAGGCCGGCCAGGCTGAGGGCGGCGTCGACGTTGTCGTCGACCACGAGCACCTTGCGGGCCGTGGGGCTCGGGGCCGGGGCCGCCTGGGTCGCCGGGGCCGGCTCGGCGGCGGTCTCGCGGCGCAGCAGCGGCAGCTTGACGGTGAACTCGCTGCCCTTGCCGGGGCCCTCGCTGTGGGCAGCGACCGAGCCGCCGTGCAGCTCGACCAGGCGGCGGACCAGCGCCAGGCCGATGCCGAGGCCGCCCTGGGCCTGGTGGACGGTGCGGTCGACCTGCGTGAACAGCTCGAACACCTTGGGCAGCATCTCGCCGGAGATCCCGGTGCCCGAGTCGGCGACGCGGATCAGCACCAGCGCGTCGGGGCCAGCGAGCTCGACGGTGAGGCGGATCTGCCCGCCCTCCGGGGTGTACTTGGCGGCGTTGTTGAGGAGGTTGCCGACGACCTGGGTCAGGCGCGTGCGGTCGCCCTCGATCCAGATCGGGTCGTCGGGCGCGCTGACGGCGATCTGATGGCGGCGGGCGTCGATCAGCGGGCGGGTCGTCTCGAGCGCGCGGCTTATCACCGCCGCGACCTCGAGCGGGGCGCTCTGCAGCTTGATCTTGCCCTGGGTGATCCGCGAGACGTCGAGCAGGTCGTCGACGAGGCGGTGCAGCTGCTCGGTCTGGCGCTCGATCACGTCGCGGCACCAGCGGATCTCGGGGTCCTCGATCTCCTTGACGCCCATCAGCTCGACGGCGCTGTGGATCGGGGCCAGCGGGTTGCGCAGCTCGTGGGCCAGCATGGCCAGGAACTCGTCCTTCTGGCGGTCGGCCTCGCGCAGCTGCTCGTGAGTGTGCCGCAGCGCCTCCTCGGCCCGCAGGCGCTCGGCGACCTCGGCGGCGAGGGTGCGGTTGGCCTCGGCCAGGCCGGCGTTGGCCCGCTCGAGCACCGCGTTGAGCTGCTCGAGCTCGCGGGTCTTCTCGGCCTGCAGGGTGGTGTTGGCCAGCGCGAGCTGGGCGTTGGCCTGCTCGAGCTCGCGGTTGGCTCGCACCAGCTCCTGGCGCTTGAGGTGCAGCTCGACCAGCACCGAGACCTTGCCGCGCAGGATCTCCGGGACGATCGGGACGTAGACGTAGTCGACCGCGCCGAGCTCGTAGCCGCGGAGGGCGTCGAGGTCGGTGATGTTGTGGCCGGTGACGAAGATGATCGGCGTCCGCTCGAACCGCGGGTGCTGGTGGATCATCGCCGCGGTCTCGAAGCCGTCCATCTCCGGCATGCTGACGTCGAGGAGGATGACGGCGAACTCCTCGCGCAGCAGCTTCTGCAGCGCCTCGACGCCCGAGGACGCGCGCACCAGGTTCTGCTCGAGCGGCGCGAGGATGGCCTCGTAGCTGAGCAGCCGGGCCGGCTGGTCGTCGACGAGGAGGATGTTGACTCGGTCGCGCGCGGTCATGACGACAACCTCCGTCACCTGTGGAGCCAGATCCGCAGCAAGGACAGCAGCTGCTCGGTGTTCACCGGCTTGGCGATGTAGTCGGACGCGCCGGCCTCGAGGCACTTCTCGCGGTCGCCCTTCATCGCCTTGGCGGTGAGGGCGATCATGGGCAGGCGCCGGAGCCCGGGATCTTTGCGGATCCGCCGCATCGTCTCGTAGCCGTCCATCTCGGGCATCATGATGTCCACGAGGGCCAGCGCCAAATCCGGGGAGGATTTGACGATGTCGATGGCCTCCTGGCCGGTCGAAGCGCTGATGACGCGCATGCCCTGGCGCTCGAGCAGGGACGACAGGGCGAAGATGTTGCGCACGTCGTCGTCGACCACGAGGACCCGCTTGTTGACGAGCACCTCGTTGTTGTCGTGGAGCCGCTCGATCATCCGCTGCTTGTTGAGCGGCAGCGCAGTGATGTCGCGGTGGAGCACCAGCGCCGTCTCGTCGAGCAGGCGCTCGGGCGACTGCACGTCCTTGAGGACGATGCTCTTGGCGACCTTGCGCAGCTGGCTCTCCTCGGCCGGCGACAGCTCCTTGCCGGTGAACACGACGACCGGCAGGTCGCGCATGGTCGGCTCGTGCTGCAGGCGGGACAGCAGCTCGAAGCCGGACATGTCGGGCAGGCGCAGGTCGAGGACCACGCAGTCGAACGGGCGCTCGCGCAGGGCGACCAGGGCGGCCGAGCCGCTGTCGACGGCGGTGATCTTCACGTCGTCGTGGCCGAGCAGCTCGGACAGGCTGCGGCGCTCGACCGCGTCGTCCTCGACGATCAGCAGCTCGCGCGGCGTCTTGTTGGCGAACCGCTTCATGCGGTCGAACGCGGCCGCGAGGCTGTCGCGCGACAGCGGCTTGTTGAGGTAGGTGAAGGCGCCGCGCTCGAGCACGTGCTGGCGCTCGTCGTCGAGCGTCAAGATCTGCACCGGGATGTGCCGGGTCGCCGGGTTCTGCTTGAGCTGGCTCAGCACCGCCCAGCCGTGGACGTCGGGCAGGAAGATGTCGAGCGAGATCGCGGTCGGGCGGTACTGGATCGCCAGGCCGACGGCGTCGGCGCCGCGCAGGGTGACGAGGCCCTTGTAGCCGCGCTCGCGCGCCACCTCGAGCAGGAGGTGGGCGAAGTGCGGGTCGTCCTCGACGATCAGCAGCGAGTTGTCGCCGGGGCTCAGGAGGTCGCGGTCGTCGACGATCTGGGTGGTGTGGACGGGCGAGTTGGCGGCCGGGGCGGTCAGGGCGTGGTGCTGCGGCCGCTGCGGGAGCTTGCTGGCGGCCGGGCCCTGGTACTGCAGCGGCAGGTAGAGGGTGAAGGTGCTGCCGCTGCCGATCACGCTGTGCAGCTTGATCTCGCCGCCGAGCAGGCCGGCGAGCTCGCGGCTGATCGCCAGGCCGAGGCCGGTGCCGCCGTACTTGCGGGCGGTGCCGGCGTCGGCCTGCTGGAACGCCTCGAAGATGATGCGCTGCTTCTCCGGCGGGATGCCGATGCCGGTGTCGCTGACCGAGAACGAGACCACCCCAGGCGCGCTGCTGAGGACCGGGTGCTCGGGGTTCCAGCCGCTGGCGACCAGCTTGACCTCGAGGCGGACGCCGCCGCGCTCGGTGAACTTGAAGGCGTTCGACAGCAGGTTCTTGAGCACCTGCAGCAGGCGCTTGGGGTCGGTGGTGATCGCCCGGCCGATGTTGGCGGCGAAGTCGGTGGTGAGGGTGAGGCCGCGGTTCTCGGCCTCGTGGCGGAAGTTGCGCTCGACGGTGTCGCGCAGGCTGGAGAACGGCAGCTCCTCGGAGTCGACGGTGACGGTGCCCGACTCGATCTTCGACAGGTCGAGGATGTCGCTGATCAGGTTGAGCAGGTCGGTGCCGGCGCCGTGGATCGTCTTGGCGAACTCGACCTCGCGCTCGTTGAGGTTGTGCTCGATGTTGTCGGCGAGCTGCTGGCCGAGGATCAGGATGCTGTTGAGCGGCGTGCGCAGCTCGTGCGACATGTTGGCGAGGAACTCGGACTTGTAGCGCGAGGTCAGCGCGAGCTCGGCCGCTTTCTCCTCGAGGGCGCGGCGGGCCTGCTCGATCTCCTGGTTCTTGCGCTCGACCTCCGCGTTCTGCTCGGCCAGCAGCTTGGCCTTCTGCGCCAGCTCCTCGTTGGTCTGCTGCAGCTCCTTCTGCTGCGCCTGCAGCTCGCCGGCCAGCTGCTGCGACTGCATCAGCAGGCCCTCGGTGCGCATGGTCGCCTCGATGGTGTTGATGACGATGCCGATGCTGCCCGTGAGCTGCTCGAGGAAGGCCAGGTGCGAGGCCGTGAACTCGCGCAGCGAGGCGAGCTCGATGACCGCCTTGACCTGGCCCTCGAACAGGACCGGCAGGACGATCACGGTGCGCGGGCGGGCGGTCAGAAGGCCCGAGCTGATGACCACCGACTCGTCGTTCACCTGCGACAGCAGGATCCGCTGGCGCTCGAACGCGCACTGGCCGACCAGGCCCTCGCCGACGGCGTACTGGCGCGGGTTCTTGGGGTCGCGGGCGTCGGCGTAGCTGGCCAGCTGGGACAGCGCGGCCTCGCCGTTCAGGCCGTCCATGACGTACATGACGCCCTGCTGGGCGTCGATCAGCGGCACCAGCTCGGACAGGAGGCGCTGGCCGACCGTGATCAGGTCGCGCTGGCCCTGCATCATGCGCGTGAAGCTGGCGAGGTTGGTCTTGAGCCAGCCCTGCTCGTTGTTGCGCTCCGTGGTGGCGCGCAGGTTGTCGATCATCGCGTTGATGTTGTCCTTGAGGTCGGCGACCTCGCCGCGCGCGTCGACCTGGATCGAGCGGGTCAGGTCGCCCTTGGTCACGGCGGTGGCGACCTCGGCGATGGCGCGGACCTGGGTGGTCAGGTTGGCCGCCAGGAGGTTGACGTTGGCGGTCAGGTCCTTCCAGGTGCCGGAGGCGCCGGGCACGTTGGCCTGGCCGCCGAGCCGGCCCTCGACGCCGACCTCGCGCGCGACCGAGGTGACCTGGTCGGCGAAGATGGCGAGCGTGCCGGTCATGTTGTTGATCGTGGTCGCCAGCGCCGCGACCTCGCCCTTGGCCTCGACCGTGAGCTCCTGGCGCAGGTCGCCGTTGGCCACCGCGGTCACGACCTTGACGATGCCGCGCACCTGGTTGGTCAGGTTGGCGGCCATGACGTTGACGTTGTCGGTGAGGTCCTTCCAGGTGCCGGCGACGCCCTTGACCTGGGCCTGACCGCCGAGCTTGCCCTCGGTGCCGACCTCGCGGGCGACGCGGGTCACCTCGGCCGCGAACGCGTTGAGCTGGTCGACCATCGTGTTGATGGTGTCCTTGAGCTGGAGGATCTCGCCCTTGACGTCGACGGTGATCTTCTTCGACAGGTCGCCGCGGGCGATCGCGGTGGTGACCTCGGCGATGTTGCGGACCTGCGAGGTCAGGTTCGACGCCATCGAGTTGACGTTGTCGGTCAGGCCCTTCCACGCGCCGGCGACCCCGGGCACCTGGGCCTGGCCGCCGAGGATGCCCTCGGTGCCGACCTCGCGGGCGACGCGGGTCACCTCGGCGGCGAAGCCGTTGAGCTGGTCGACCATCGTGTTGATGGTGTTCTTGAGCTCGAGGATCTCGCCCTCGACGTCGACGGTGATCTTTCTGGAGAGGTCGCCGCGGGCGACGGCGGTGGTGACCTCGGCGATGTTGCGCACCTGCGAGGTCAGGTTCGACGCCATCGAGTTGACGTTGTCGGTGAGGTCCTTCCAGGTGCCGGCGATCCCGGGCACCTGGGCCTGGCCGCCGAGCTTGCCCTCGGTGCCGACCTCGCGGGCGACGCGGGTCACCTCGGCGGCGAAGCCGTTGAGCTGGTCGACCATCGTGTTGATGGTGTTCTTGAGCTCGAGGATCTCGCCCTTGACGTCGACGGTGATCTTGCGCGAGAGGTCGCCGGTGGCGACGGCGGTGGTGACCTCGGCGATGTTGCGCACCTGCGAGGTCAGGTTGGAGGCCATCGCGTTGACCGAGTCGGTGAGGTCCTTCCAGGTGCCTGCGACGCCGGGTACCTGGGCCTGACCGCCGAGCTTGCCCTCGGAGCCGACCTCGCGGGCGACGCGGGTCACCTCGCTGGCGAAGCCGTTGAGCTGGTCCACCATGACGTTGATGGTGTTCTTGAGCTCGAGGATCTCGCCCTTGACGTCGACGGTGATCTTTCGAGAGAGGTCGCCGCGGGCGACTGCGGTGGTGACCTCGGCGATGTTGCGCACCTGCGAGGTCAGGTTCGACGCCATCGAGTTGACGTTGTCGGTGAGGTCCTTCCAGGTGCCGGCCACGCCGGGCACCTGGGCCTGACCGCCGAGGTTGCCCTCGGTGCCGACCTCGCGGGCGACGCGGGTCACCTCGGCGGCGAAGCCGTTGAGCTGGTCGACCATCGTGTTGATGGTGTTCTTGAGCTCGAGGATCTCGCCCTTGACGTCGACGGTGATCTTGCGCGAGAGGTCGCCGCGGGCCACGGCGGTGGTGACGTCGGCGATGTTGCGGACCTGCGAGGTGAGGTTCGACGCCATCGCGTTGACGTTGTCGGTGAGGTCCTTCCAGGTGCCGCCGGCGCCCTTGACCTGGGCCTGACCGCCGAGCTTGCCCTCGGTGCCGACCTCGCGGGCGACGCGGGTGACCTCGGCGGCGAAGCCGTTGAGCTGGTCGACCATCGTGTTGATGGTGTTCTTGAGCTCGAGGATCTCGCCCTTGACGTCGACGGTGATCTTGCGCGAGAGGTCGCCGCGGGCCACGGCGGTGGTGACCTCGGCGATGTTGCGGACCTGCGAGGTGAGGTTCGAGGCGAGGCCGTTGACGTTGTCGGTGAGGTCCTTCCAGGTGCCGGCGACGCCGGGCACCTGGGCCTGACCGCCGAGCTTGCCCTCGGTGCCGACCTCGCGAGCGACGCGCGTCACCTCGGAGGCGAACGAGCGCAGCTGCTCGACCATCGTGTTCAGCGTCTCCTTGAGCTGGAGGATCTCGCCGCGCACGTCGACGGTGATTTTTCTGGACAGGTCGCCGCCGGCGATCGCCGTGGCGACCTCGGCGATGTTGCGGACCTGCGCGGTCAGGTTCGACGCCATCGAGTTGACGTTGTCGGTGAGGTCCTTCCAGGTGCCGGCGACGCCGGGGACCTGCGCCTGACCGCCGAGCTTGCCCTCGGTGCCGACCTCGCGGGCGACACGCGTCACCTCGGCGGCGAAGCCGTTGAGCTGGTCGACCATCGTGTTGATGGTGTTCTTGAGCTCGAGGATCTCGCCCTTCACATCGACGGTGATCTTGCGCGAGAGGTCGCCGCGGGCGACTGCGGTGGTGACCTCGGCGATGTTGCGCACCTGCGAGGTCAGGTTCAGCGCCATCGCGTTGACCGAGTCGGTGAGGTCCTTCCAGGTGCCTGCGACGCCCGGGACGATCGCCTGACCGCCCAGCTTGCCCTCGGAGCCGACCTCGCGGGCGACGCGGGTCACCTCGGAGGCGAACGAGCGCAGCTGGTCGACCATGGTGTTGATCGCCTCCTTGAGCTGGAGGATCTCGCCGCGGACGTCGACGGTGATCTTGCGCGAGAGGTCGCCGCTGGCGACTGCGATGGTCACCTCGGCGATGTTGCGCACCTGGGCGGTCAGGTTGCCCGCCATCGAGTTGACGTTGTCGGTCAGGTCCTTCCACACGCCCGACAGGCCGGCCACCTGGGCCTGGCCGCCGAGCTTGCCGTCGGTGCCGACCTCGCGAGCGACGCGCGTCACCTCGCTGGTGAACACGCTCATCTGGTCGATCATCGTGTTGACGATCGTGGCCGAGCGCAAAAACTCGCCCTGCAGCGGCCGGCCCTCGACGTCGAGCCGCATGGTCTGGGTCAGGTCGCCCTTGGCGACGGCGCCGATGGCCCGGCTCACCTCGGCCGTCGGCCACAGGAGGTCGTCGAGCAGGGTGTTGACGGAGTCCTCCATCTCGCCCCAGGCGCCGGCCCGGTTGTGCCCGCGCACGCGCTGGCGCGTCTGGCCGCGCTTGCCCACGACCTCGCCGATGCGCTCGAGCTCCCCGGCCATGACCCGGTTGGCGACGATGATCTGATTGACGGTGTCGGCGATCTTGCCGCCCAGGCCCGTCCAGTCGCCCGGGAGCTCGGCCGAGAAGTCGCCGTCGCGCACGGCCTGCAGCACGCGCAACAGCTGCCGCTGCTCAGGGGTGCCGATGCCAGTCAAACCAGCGCCGCTCTCGGTCGCGTCCGTGATGGTCATGGTCGAGCTCTCCGCCGCCGAGAGACCCGAAGGCCCCTCGCGTCCCAGGAGGATACGCAGCTTTCGCACGCGCCGTCCCCCTCGATCATGACAGCTACGAAAGGCGCGTCCGCCGCGATGCCACGCGAAAACTTGGGAAGATCCCGCGTGTTACCGCCGGCGAGACGATCGCGCCCGCCGCCGAGCGGACCCCCACAGCGCCGGCTCGGCCCGGGCTGACGACGTGGCGTTCGCACACACCGGCAGCCGCAGGTCGCGGATGTGGGCGGCGAACGGACGCGTCGGGATCACGAGGTGTTTGATGAGACATGTTTGAAGGGACATGTCGTGCGCGGAGCGGCGAGACGCGGCCGCCACGCTCTGACCCGGCGGCCGCGGTCGCGCGCAGGCGAAGCGGCTGGGGGTCGGAGAGGACCGTCGGCGCTCGCGTAAATGTGTGTAGTCCCTGTTCAGGGTTGGCTGGCGGCGGTGGCCCAAAGGTCTTCGCGGCGCGGGCGTCGATTAGCTCGGCGCGGCCGGCGGAGGCCGTTCAGGCGGTGCTGGCGAGAGACAGGGCGAGAGGGGGAGGGAGCCCGCGGCGGCGGTGATGCGTGTAGTCCCTGTCCAGGGTTGCGATCGCCGGAGCGAGGCGCCCGCAGCTCCGCGGTCGAGGCGATGCACGGCAAGTGCAGGCGATGCGCGCGGGCGTCACCCTTTCGGGCCCAGCGAAGATTGATGGCGAGGAGGTCGACGTCCTTGCGGTCGCGTCGCGAGGCGAGGCGCGTGGCCGCACGAGGGAGCAGATCGTTCGCGGCGGGCTCGACGGGCTGCCCGCGCCGGCGGAGGATTGACCCTCCCGGGGGGGTAGGCCACGCTCGCGCAAATATGCGCATGGACCGGCGTCTCCCGCTCGTGGCCGCGGGCCTCCTGGGGGTCCTGTCCGCCTGCTCGGGGACGACGCAGGAGCCGGCCCCGCCGGCCGGACCGCCGCCGCTCCGCTGCGAACCGGCGCAGTGCAACGCCGAGGGCATGCAGGCGCTGGGGCTGCAGCGCCCGGACGAGGCGGTGCGCCTGCTCGATCGGGCATGTTCTCTGGGACATGCGGCCGGCTGCTCGAACCTCGCCGGGGTGCTCCGCGGCGGGGTCGGCGACGGGCCGAGGGAGCCGGCGCGGGCGGTCGGCCTGTACGACCGCGCGTGCCGGCTCGGCTTCGCCGAGGCCTGCGCGACGGTCGGGTCGATGCTGGCCGAAGGGACAGCCGTGCCGGCCGATCCGGCGCGGGCGCTGGGCATGTTCGAGCTGGGCTGCTCGAAGCAGGACCCGTTCGCGTGCTTCACCGCGGGGCTGTTCTACGAGGCGGGTCGCGGGCTGCCGGCGCGCGATCCGGGCCGCGCGGCCGGCTCGTTCGCGCAGGCGTGCGGGCTCGGGCACGCGACGGGCTGCTTCAACGCGGGGATCTTGCTGTACGACGAGGCGAACGGACGGCCCGGCGAGAACGCGCGCGCGGTCGAGTTCTTCGCCCGGGCGTGCGCGGGGGCCCAGCCCGCGGGGTGCCTGCGCGAGGGGCTGGCGGCGCTGCGCGGGGTCGGCACGCCCGCGGACGCGACCCGGGCGGCCGGCCTGTTCGCGCGCGCGTGCGAGGGCGGGGACGACGACGCGTGCGGCCTGGCGGCGCAGCTGAAGCGGTCGCGCGGGCGCAAGATCGAGGTGGCGCTGACGAGCCGCGCGCCGACGCTGACGATGGCCGGGCTGACGGTCCACGAGCTGGCCTGCCGCATGCCGCAGACCGACCCGCTGGCGCTGGCGGAGGCGCTCGAGGGCGTGGCGGCGCACAAGGCGGCGCTCGACGCCTGCGCGCCGGCCGGGGCGGCGGTCGCGGTGGTCTGGAGCTACCGCGGCGGGCGGGCCGGGCTGGTGCGGGTCGACGCGGCCGATCCCAAGCTGACGGGCTGCGTGCGCAGGGCGGTCGAGCGCGCCCGCTCGAGCCTGTCGGCCAGCTGCGCGGCGACGGTCTTGATCGGCGAGGCGGCCGGAGCCCGCAAAGCCCTGGCGGAGCGACGTTCCGCGGCCGCGAGCCCGCCGGCGCCTCCGCTGGCGCAGGCGCGTTGACAGGCCGCGCGCGCGGCCCGTAGCGTGGGGCATGCGCCTGGGTTCGCGTCGGGGTGTCGCCGTGGTCGTGGTCGGGGTGCTGGCGTGCGGCGGCGAGCCGACGGCGACCGACACCGACTCGGGCACGGGCGCGGACTCCGGGACGACCGGCGAGGCGATCGTCCTGGCGGACTTCTTCGATCTGGCCGAAGAGACATATTGTGGCTGGGCGGTCCGCTGCGGGGCGTTCGCCGACGCGGCGGACTGCCGCGCGGTCGAATTCTTCGAGACGGTCTATCCGCCGCGGCTGCTGGCGGAGGCGCGGCTCGACGCCGGCGACGGCGGGCAGGCCGTCGAGTACTTGCTGGCGTCGGAGGCGGCGGGGCGGCTGGTGTTCGACGCGGAGGCGGCGGCGAGCTGTCTGGCCTACGTCGAGGCGCGCGGCTGCGAGATGCCGGGCACGTACACGGCCAACGAGGCCGAGCTGGCCGGGCAGGCGGCCTGCAACGCGATCTTGCGCGGGACGATGGTGGTGAACGGGCCGTGCCTGCTGTCGGTCGAGTGCGCGCCGCAGGAGGCGGCGTCGATGGTGTGCGGCTTCGACCCGAGCTGCAGCGAGGCGTGCTGCCTCGGCGGCTGCCGCCCGCTGGCGTCGCTGCCGATCGGGACGGCGTGCAACGGCAACAGCCGCTGCCAGGAGGGCAGCTTCTGCGGCCGCGACAGCAACACCGGGGCGTTCACGGTGTGCACCGCGAAGCAGCCGGTCGGGGCTGCCTGCCAGGGCTTCGACGAGTGCGTCGCCGACGGCTACTGCGACTTCAACAGCGGCGAGTGCCGGGCGCTGCTCGGTGAGGGGGAGTCGTGCGCCGACTTCGGCGACGTCGGCTGCGGGCCGGGGCTCTACTGCGCCGACCCGGGCTTCGTCAGCGACGGCCGCTGCTACGCCTTCGCGCCGCTCGGCGGGGCCTGCCTGCCCGACTGGTACCTCGGCTGCACCACGCTCGGCGCGTTCTGCAACCCGCAGGGCCAGTGCGCGCCGGCGCCGGGGCCGGGCGATTCGTGCGCGACCGGCCCGTGTGACCTGACCAGCAGCTGCGACTGGTACGACCAGCGCTGCGTGGCGCTGGCCCGCGAGGGCGAGCCGTGCGGCGACTCGATCCGCTGCGCCGGGGCCCTGCAGTGCGACGGCTGGGACCCGGCCTCGGCCCGCTGCCGGGCGCCGGCGCTCGCCGGCGCGTGCGCGGTCCCGGGCGAGGACGAGCTGCCTCAAGGAACATAGCGCTTAGGACATGTCTTGGAGGACATTATGATGAGGAAGACGATCCCCGGGTTGGTGCTGTGGTTCGGTGCGGCGGCGGGGTGCGCCCAGTCGGCGACGCCCGAGAACTTCGCCGGCGAGTACGAGGAGGCGCTGTGCGCCTGGTCGACCGGCTGCTCGGTGTTCCAGTCGCGCGGGCAGTGCCGCGACGCGCTGGTGTGGGACTCGAACGGGCGCTTCCAGTACCTGCTGACGGCGCTGGAGGCCGACCGGGTGGGGTTCGATGCCGAGGCGGCCGAGGCCTGCCTCGAGCAGGTCAGCGCGCAGGTGTGCGAGGGCGACCTGCTCGATCGGGTGCTGTTCAGCGTCGGGCCGACGGCGGGGCCGGAGGTGTGCCGCGACGTGTTCGTCGGCAAGGTCCGCAACTACGACCCGTGCCTCAACTCGGAGGAGTGCGCCGGCGATGCGGTGTGCGGGTTCCCGCCGGGCGGCTGCGAGGAAGGCACCTGCTGCGCCGGCGCGTGTCGGGTGCTGAGCACGGGGGCGGGGCCGGAGATCGGCGACCCGTGCAGCGGCTCGGACTGTGCGGACGACGCCTTCTGCGCCCGTGACCCGAACACGTTCCTGTTCACGGTCTGCACCGCGCGCCGCGAGGCCGGCCAAAGCTGCGCCGACGACACGGGCTCGTGCGCCGAGGGGCTGTACTGCGACTTCAACCACTTCGACTGCAAGAAGCTGGTCGAGAGCGGGGGCGACTGCTCCGACGGCGAGACCTGCGCCGAGGGCCTGCGGTGCTATCGCGACGGCGACGACAGGCGGACCTGCCGGGCGCTGCCGAACGAGGGCGAGAGCTGCATGGCCTTCAACTACCCGCAGTGCGCGCGCTTCGACAACTACTGCGACGCGTCGAACCGGTGCGCCAAGAAGCCCGGGGCCGGCGAGGCCTGCGCCGACTGGGAGTGCCTGCCCTACGCCGAGTGCCAGGCGAACGCGGGCGCGCAGGTCTGCGTCCGCCGCGGCAGCGAGGGTGAGAGCTGCGGCCCGGACACGGGCTACGTCCAGTGCATCGGCCACCTGCAGTGCGGCGAGGGCGACCGCTGCGTCGCGCCGGAGGCCGAGGCGGTGTGCGACGTGCCCGCGTGAGGCGGATGTCCCGAGGGCCAGGCGGCCGCGCGAGGATGTCCCGCGGGACAGCTCGCGCCGCATGACCCGAGGGACAGGTCAGATGAACTTGAACACCAGGCTGAACGAGGTGATCGTGTCGAGCTTCTTGATGCCCGGCAGCGGGGCGTTGTCGTAGCGCAGGGTGAAGCTGGTGGCGAAGGCGAAGCGCTTGCCGAGCGCGGTGGTCAGGGCGATGTCCCAGTTCACCCACGACTTGGTGCGCGCCTTGCCGCCGTCGGTCTCGACCGGGTTCGAGCGGAACGGCGCGAACGCCTGGATGTACTCGATGCCGGTGGTGAAGGTCACGTACTCGGACAGCAGGTTGCTGTAGCCGAGGAAGACGCGGCCCGAGTGGGTGGCGACGCTCGGGCGGGCGGCGCAGGTCGGCATCGCCGCGGTCGTGTTCGGCACGTCGAGCACCAGGCTGGTGCCGGCCGGGCACTGCGAGTTGTCGGCGCCGCGACGGACCCGCCGCTGGTCGTACAGGAAGTCGTAGCCGACCTCGGCCCACAGGCGGTGCTTGGGCTGGTTGACCATGTAGAACGCGAAGCCCGGGTCGACGCGCATGCGCATGTTGAGCCCGAGGAACGGGTCGAAGCGGGCGGTCAACATGGTGAAGAACGTGACCCGCGGGTGGAAATAGACGTCGTAGCGGACCCGGCCCTGGACGTTGCCGGCGGTCAGCTGGCCGGTGCGCTCGCCGTCCGGCAGGCGGATCGCCGCCTGCGCGTAGTTGCCGAGCAGCTGCGCCTGGAACTCGTGGATCTTGCGGCGGATCCGGAACCGGCCGCCGCCGGTGAGCGCGGCCGAGCGGGCGTTGCCCGAGGTGAACAGGCCGCCCGCCGAGATCTCCGCCTCGGTCGCGTCCATCGGCTCGCTGGCGCCGGTGGTCGCGAACTTGTTGTCGTCGAGGTTGGTGGCGCCGCTGCTGGCCGGGGCCTGGGCGCCCACGGTGCCGGTCGTCTTCGCCGTCGAGGCGGCGGAGCCGGCGGGCGGCGGGGGAGCGGGCGCAGGTTCGGCCGGCTCGCTCTCCTCGGCGGGAGCAGGTTGGGCGGGCGCAGGCGTGGGCGACTGGGCTGCGACGTCGCCGGCGGCTGCGAGGACGAGGGCGAACGCGACGAACGAGGGACAACGAACGGGCGACGGCATGGCGGAATCGGCGCGCTCGTTTGTGACACCGATTGCGCTTTCAGCCAACTTCCCGGGCAGCGGCCGGGCGCCCGGTCAGGTGCGCCAGATCATGGCGGCATCGGCGGTTCCCCGAAGGGCCGCGATGGCGGCCGCGTAGTCGCGGCCGAACTGCGGGCTGCGCAGGACCCCGGTGCCGGACACGAAGGCGTCGGCCCCGTCGGCCGCGATGTCGGCGATGGTGTCGACCGTGACGCCGCCGTCGACCTCGATGCGGGTCGGCAGGCCAGCGGCGGCGATCATCGCCCGCAGCTCGCGGATCTTCGGCCGCACGGCCGGGATGAACTGCTGGCCGCCGAAGCCGGGGTTGACGCTCATGACGAGGACGACGTCGCACAGGTCGAGCACGTGGACGAGCGACGACACGGGGGTGTGCGGGTTGAGGCTGACGCCGGCCAGCACCCGGCCGCCCGCCTTGCGCGAGAGGCCGCGGATCTGCTGCAAGTTGCGGTGCAGGTGGCGGCAGGCCTCGACGTGGACGGTGATGATGTCGGCGCCGGCGTCGGCGAAGGCCTCGACGTAGCGCTCGGGCTCCTCGATCATCAAGTGACAGTCGAGCACGCGCGAGGTGTGCGGGCGCAGGGCGCTGACCACCAGCGGGCCGATCGTGATGTTGGGGACGAACCGGCCGTCCATCACGTCGACGTGCATCCAGTCGGCCCCGGCCCGGTCGAGCGCGACGACCTCCTCGCCCAGGCGGGAGAAGTCGGCGCTGAGCAGCGAGGGGGCGATCACCGGCGCGAGGCGTTCGGACGGGGCTGTATGTTGGGACATGTCTCTCCGGGCATGTGCGAGCGAGCGGCCGCGCGGGAGTGGTAGCACAGTCGGGCGGGCGTGGGTAAACTGGCCGGGTGAGCGAAGGCCCCAGGACGCCCGCACCTGCGCCCGGATGGGGCGCGGTGGTCCGCGGCAACGTGCTCGCGGTCGGCGTGGTCAGCCTGCTCACGGACCTGTCGAGCGAGATGATCAACCCGCTCTTGCCGGTGTTCGTGGCCGGGCTGGTGCCGGCCAAGACGGCGGCGGTGACGCTGGGGCTGATGGAGGGCCTCGGCGAGGCGACCGCGAGCCTTCTCAAGCTGGTGTCGGGCCGCCTCAGCGACCGGCTCGGCAAGCGCAAGGCGCTGATCGTGGCCGGCTACGGGCTGTCGACCCTGGCGCGCCCGCTGTTCTCGCTGGCGACCACCGGCGGCCACGCGATCGCCCTGAAGTTCGTCGATCGCGTCGGCAAGGGCGTCCGCACCAGCCCGCGCGACGCGCTGATCGCCGACGCGGTGCCGGCCGCGCGGCGCGGGCTGGCGTTCTCGTTCCACCGGGCGATGGACCACGCCGGCGCGGTGCTGGGGCCGCTGCTGGCGCTGGCGCTGCTGCACCTGCTGCTCGGCTACGGGTTCTGGCGCGGCGACGCTGCGATCCCGGCGGAGGACGAGCTGGCGGCGCTGCGGATCGTGTTCGCGGCGGCGCTGGTGCCGGGGCTCCTGGCGGTGGCGGTGATCGTGTTCGCGGTGCGCGAGATCGTGCCGGCGGCGGCGCCGACGAGCGGGCCGGGGGCCGAGGCGGAGGGGCTGCCGCGCCGCCTGTACGGGTTCGTCGCCGCGGCGGCGCTGTTCGCCCTCGGCAACAGCAGCGATCTGTTCTTGCTGCTGTACGCGCACGAGCGGTTCGGCCACGGCCTCGGGCAGCTGATCGCGCTGTGGGTCGCGCTGCACCTGGCGAAGATGGCGAGCAGCGTGCCCGGGGGGCTCCTGGCCGACCGGCTCGGGCGTCGCGCGGCGATCCTGAGCGGCTGGAGCCTCTACGCGCTGGTCTACCTCGGGCTCGCCCACGCCGACGCGGCCTGGCAATTGTGGGGGCTGCTGCTGGTCTACGGGCTGTACTTCGGCCTGACCGAAGGGGCAGCCAAGGCGCTGGTCGCCGACCTCACCCCGAGCGCGCAGCGAGGCGCGGCGTTCGGCCTCTACCACGCGGCGGTCGGCCTGGCCGCGCTGCCGGCGAGCCTGCTGTTCGGGGTGTTCTGGGCCGCGCTCGGGCCCCAGGTGGCGTTCTCGATCGGCGCCGGCCTGGCGCTGGCCGCCGCGCTGGTGCTGCTGGCGGCCTTGCGCCCGGGATCGCCGGCATGAACGAGGCCGCGCGGGCGCACGAGCGCGGGCTCGACCCGGTCCGGCGCAAGCGCGACGGGGTGTTCTACACGCCGCCGGCGCTGGTGGACCGGCTGGTCGACGACGCGCTCGGGCGCGTGCTGGCGGCCGCGCCGACGGCGACGGTGCGGGTGGTCGACCCGGCGTGCGGCGCGGGGGCGTTCCTGATCGCGGCGGGGCGGACGCTGCTGGCCCGCGGCGAGCAGATGGCCCGAGAGACAGGTGCGGCGTGGGGGGCCGAGGAGCGGCTGGCGCTGCTGCGCGCGGCGATCTTCGGCGTCGACGTCGACCCGGCGGCGATCCTGCTGGCGCGCGCGGCGGTGGCCGAGCTGGCCGGGGCTGTCCCCGAGGACATGTCCGAGAACATCAAGGTCGGCAACGCGCTGCTCGGGGCCGACGCGCCGGCCGCGGCGGGGCCGCCGTTCGTGTGGGCGGCCGAGTTCCCGGCGGCGGCCGGGGGCTTCGACGCGGTGCTCGGCAACCCGCCCTACGTCGACGCCGAGGCGATGACGCGCCACCACGCGGCGCTGCGCCGCCACTGCGCCGGCCGCTACGAGACGGCGCGCGGCAACTGGGACCTGTTCTGCGTGTTCATCGAGCTCGGCCTGCGGCTGTGCGCGCCGGGCGGGCACCTGGCGCTGGTGGTGCCGAACAAGCTGGCCTCGGCCGACTACGCGGCGGCGACCCGCCGGCTGCTCACGCGCGAGGCCCGGGTGCTGGCGCTGTACGACCTCAGCGACGCGCCGCCGTTCGCCGCCGGGGTCTATCCGCTGGCGTTCGTGGCCCGCCGCGGGGCCGGCGAGGCGCCGCCGCCGACGCTGGCGCGCGGGGCCGGCGAATGTGAGGAGATGTCCCTGGGGACAGGTCTGTCCGAGGGGCCGTGGCCGATCTCCGGGCGCGGCGACGCGGCCTGCGTCGCCCACATGCGCGCGGTCGGCCAGCCGCTCGGCGAGCTGGCCCAGGTGTGGGGCGCGGCCACGGTCGCCGAGGCCTACGCGATCGCCGAGCTCATCGTCGATGGCGAGGCCGGCCTGCGCGTGGTCAACAGCGGGACCATCGACCGCTGCGCCGAGCTGTGGGGCAAGACGCCGCTGCGCTACCTCGGACGCAGCTTCCTCCGCCCGGTGATCGCGGCGCCCGAGCGGCTGCCGCCGCGCCGCCTGGCCCAGGCGCGCACGCCGAAGCTGATCGTGGCCGGCATGACGCGCTCGCTCGAGGCGATGATCGACGCCCGCGGCGAGGTCCTGGCCGGCAAGTCGACGACGATCTGCTGGTGGCCGGCCGACCTGCGGGTGCTGGCGGCGATCCTCCACAGCCGCGCGCTCGACGACTATTATCAGCACGTCCACGGCGGCGACCGCCTGGCCCGCGGGTACCTGCGGATCGGGCCCCGCCAGCTGCGCGGGCTGCCGATCCCGGCGCCCTATGAATGGGACGCCGAGACGGCCGCGGAGATCGTCGCGCTGGTCGACCGCTGGACCGCCGGCGACGTCTCGGTCGCGCCCGCCCTCGACGCGCTGGTCGACGCGCTCTACGGGCTGACGTGAGGTGGCGATTCGGACATGTCCTTATGGACATGTACTAAAGTGCAAGAGCGATGCTCACGCGAGCAGCTTGTCGCGGATGTCCTGAACGGTCTTGTCGTTCGGCTGCGGCTCGGAGGGCGGGACGTTGCGGCCGCGCTGCACGGCGGGGCGCTCGCCGATGTCGCGGAGCCAGCGCTGGAGGTTGTCGAGGCCGTCGACGCTGACGCCGGCCCAGTCGTGGCCGCGGACCCATGGCCAGGTGGCGATGTCGGCGATCGAGTAGTCGCCGGCGAGGTACTCGGCCTCGGCGAGCCGCTTGTCGAGCACCTCGAGCAGGCGCCGGACCTCGCGCTGGTAGCGGCCGATGGCGTAGGGGATCTTCTCCGGCGCGTAGCGGAAGAACACGTTGGCCTGGCCCATCATCGGGCCGACGCCGCCCATCTGGAACATGAGCCACTGGATCACGCGGCTGCGCGCGCGCACGTCGGTGGGCAAGAATTGACCTGTCTTCTCGGCCAGGTAGATGAGGATCGCCCCCGACTCGAACACCGCGAAGTCGCCGGCGTCGCGGTCGACGATCGCGGGGATCCGGCCGTTGGGGTTGATGGCGAGGAACTCCGGCTGCTTCTGGTCGCCGCGGGTGAGCGAGAGCGCGTGGACCTCGTAAGGGAGGGCCATCTCCTCGAGCGCGATCGAGACCTTGTGCCCGTTGGGCGTGGCTGCGGTGTAGAGGTCGATCATCGCCCTGCTGTAGCAGACGCGCCCGGCCATCCGACAGGGCCGCGACGAATCTCGCGAGCCCGGCGGCGACTCCGCCGCGCCGCGCGGGTCAGGTGCGACGTCGCGGCCGCGGCAGGAGCGGTCGGACGGTCACCGAGGGGTGGAGAAGTCGCCTACAGCGGATGGTCTCTCGGACATGCCTGTTCGAGCATGTCCGAAGGAGCATGTCGTCACGGGCCGACGTGGCCGGCCTTGCCGACCAGAAGGTCGGCGAACCAGTCGACGAAGCGGACGCCCTGGACGTAGGTGTTCGCGAACCGGGGGCCCACCGTCCACACGTGGTCGCCGTTGCCGCCGACGAGGTAGGTGCTCCACACGCCGGCGGGCTCGGCGACGTAATGGTCGCGCAGGTCGACGAGGCCGGCCTCGAACTCGCCGGCGGGGACGTTGATGGTCTTCGGCATGCACTCGTCCTCGCCGTAGCCGAAGAAGAAGCGGATCGTCACGTCCTGCGTGGAGGAGACCAGGCCCAGGTGCTGCTTGGGGTGCTTCTCGCCGAGGTAGCGGGCGAGGTTGACGAGGCCGCCGCCGGCGCTGGGGAAGCAGTCGTCGCAGTCCGCGGGCAGGGCGTCCTCGAGGCCCCACAGGTCGTCCCACTGCTGCTGCAGGCACGGCGCGAGCACGTCGTTGGCGAGCGGCGGGCCGGAGTCGTCGAGCAGGGTGACGCGCGCGTCGGGGAAGGCGCGGGCGATCCGGTCGTAATGGATGCCGGCGCCGAAGCCCCCGGCGCTCACGCCGGTGACGAGCACGTTGGGCGCGGCCTTGAAGGTCGGGACGATGCGGTCGAGGTAGGCGGTGACGTTGCGGTAGCCGACGAACTGCTGCAGACCCTCGACGCCCGGAACCTCGACATCGGTGCGACTGCCGGAGTGGACGTCGCCGGTGCAGTAGGGGACGTAGACGACGTTCCAGTCGTGGATCGGGTTGTCGGTCCAGTCGGCGTCGAAGAGCCCGATGCCGTCCCACCCGAACGTCCAGCTGGGGTCGAAGCTCGCGTCGTTGTTGGCGCAGGTCAGGGCGTTGAAGCAGGCGCCGCCGCCCTCGAAGAAGATGGCGAGGCCGGGGCCCTTGCCGTAGCGCATCCAGATCCCCGTGCTGCTGCCGTCGCGACACTGCGAGTCGGGGAAGGGGACCCACGTCCAGCGGCCGAATTCTTCCCACGGCAGCTTCTCGCCGTCCCACACCTCGGGCTCGGGCATGACGTCCTCGCCGGTGGTCGAGGTGCCGCTGGTCGTGGTCGCGGTCGGCTCGCTGGGACCTGTGTCCGCGGTCACGCCGCTGGTGCCGGTGGGCAAGTCGCCGGTGGTGGTCGTCGTGTCGTCGGTGCCGGTGCCGCTGGTGGTCGGCTCGCCCTCGCTGCCGGCGACGGGCTCGGAGCAGGCTGCCACCTGCATCGACAACAATAACGAGGAGGTGAGGAGGATACGCGACGAGTCGGCCATAAGGGTGGACAGGCGCGCGGCGCAATAACAGACGACGCGCCTCGAGCAGGCGGTCGGGAGCCACGCGAGCCAGGAGACGGGATAGCAGAGCGATCGGCGAGTTGCGAGGCGAACGAGGTCCGTCACGCGCGTGCGCCACGCGCAGGTGCGAGGCGACCGGACGAGGGATGACGATGCCCACCCCGGCGGTCATGAGAGAGGGGCGCTGCTCACGCGTCGGGGAAGCACGCGAAGCCGACGTAGAAGCGCCCGGCCTCCGACAGGAAATAGACTTCCTCCTCGCCGTAGTAGTGGTGAGTGCGCCGGCACTCGGGCTCGAGGTCGCGGGGGATCTCGAGCTCGCGGACGATCTTTCGCGCGGCGGGATCGTAGATGGCGACCGACTTCTTGCGCGCGCCGGACAGGTACAGCGCGAGGTTGGGGCCGTCCGGAAACACCGCGTCGGGCGACTTGCCCTTGAGGACGTGGGGCACGAAGGTGCGGGCCTTCGGGTCGATCTCGAGGAGGGTCGTCTCCTTGACGAGGCCGATGCCGTAGAGCTTGTCGCCGAGCAGCGCGAAGTCGCCGAAGAGGATGCGCACGTCGGCGAGCTCGAATGGTTCGGGGACCAACGGGTGCGCCGGCTCGACGAGGACGGTCGAGCCGGGCCCGGGTTTTTCGAAGAGCGGCTCGATTCGCTTGAGCAGCCCGGCGGGCCGCGGCGTCTTCACGAACTCGACGGCCGTCGGCGTCTCGGTCTTGCCGGCGCGCACGACCCAGGTGCTGCGGTCGCGCGAGAGGAGCGTGGTCGTCTCACCGGCGGCGAGGTCGATGACGTGGACGCCACAGAACGGGCCCTCCTCTTCCGACCAGCGGACCTTGGTCGGGAGTTGATAGCGGTCCGGGCCGGTCTGCCAGGTCGGCGGTTCGGCGGGGGCAGGCGCGGGCTCGGGCGCGGCGACGGGCGTCGGCGGGGGCGCGACGACGGGCGTCGGCGGGGGCGTCGGGGCCGGGGGCGGAACCTCGGGCTTGTACTCGGAGGAGACCTCCTGCGGGCCGGAGTGGCAGGCGAGCGCGAGCGAGGCGACGAGGAGGATCCGCATGCTCCGCTCATACGGGACGAACAGGGGGGCGAACAAGCGAGAAGACGATCGCCCGCGGCGCGATTGCGAACGGAGCCTTGCGAATGCGCGCCCGCGAGGGGGTGCTCGCGGGGGAGCGCTGCTCATCGTGCCAGTGCGGCGTCGCGCCGCGAGTGCCCGGCCACGCGGCGGGACGCCGGATTCGTATGAGATGGCTCGGAGGACAGGATGCGTATTCGCGGGACACCGCTTCACCGGGCTGCGATGTCGAGGCAGAACTCCTGCTGGGTCCGGTGACGGTTCGCCGCGATCACGGAGAAGGGAGCGCCGGTAGGCCCCCTCCACCCGGGGAAACCGGCGCGAGCGACCCGGGACGTCACGCGTCGCGCACGATGGTCTTGAAGCGGCGCAGGTAGTCGACGAAGACGTCGCTGATCGCCAGGTCGTGCAGCTGAGCGGGAGTCAGCGGGCCGCGCTCGGGCTGGTACGACGGGTCGGCGGCGCGCAGCGGCCAGTCGGGGTTCAAGATCGCAACCTTGCCGAGCGCGACGAAGTCGGCGCCGCGCTCGAGCTCGGCCTCGGCCTCGGCACGGGTCCAGATGTTGCCGGCGACGACGAGCGGGACGTGCTTCGGCAAGGCCGCGCGGAACAGCGGGACGGGGTGCTGGTCGGGGCGCTTGGCGGTGTTCTTCTTGCTGTCCCACAGGGAGACGTGGAGGAAGTCGACGCCGTCCTCGGCCAGCCAGGCGGCGAGCTGCAGCGATTCGTCGAGGTCGAGGCCGCGGGCGTAGCCGAAATCTTCAGGGGAGATCCGCGCACCGACGAGGAAGTCCGCCGGAGTGGCAGCGCGGACCCGGCGAGCGATGGTGCGAATGAGGCGAGCGCGATTGGCGAAGCTGCCGCCCCATTCGTCGGTGCGCTGATTCATGGTGCTGCTGAGGAATTGACCGAGCAGATAGCCGTGGGCGCCGTGCAGCTCGACGCCGTGGAAGCCGGCGGCGGCGGTGCGACGGGCGGCCTGGTCGAAGGCGTCGATCGCGGCCTCGATGTCGGACACGTCGGCGGCGCGCGGGACCTCGAATTCGGGCCGCCCCGCTTCGGTGAAGCTGCTGGCGCTCCACGGCCGTCGGCCGGTGAGCCGCGAGGGCGAGCGCACGCCGCCGTGATAGAGCTGGACGAGGCCGAGCGCGCCGGCCTGGGCGATCGCGGCGGCCAGCTCGCGCAGGCGCGGGAGCTGATGATCGCCCCACACGCCGAGCTGACCGTCGAAGCCCTGGCCGTCCTGCGAGACGTGCGCGGCGCAGGTCTCGACGACGCCGAAGCCGCCCTCCGCCCGCCGCTCGAGCCACCGCTGCTCGGCGGTCGAGAGGACGCCGTCGTCGTGGCTCTGCTGGTTGGTCAGCGGGGCGAGCCAGACGCGGTTGCGCGCGACGAGGCCGTTGCGCAGGCGAATCGGAGAGAGGAGGGCGCTGCTCATGCAAAGGCGGTTAGAACACCGATGCAGGGGCGAAACGACGCGAGGAAGGGTGACGGGGCCGTGACAAAAATCGCGGGGGCCTATGGCTGGGATCGCCAGGATGTGACGGGTAGGAGGTAGTGCAGTGATTCGCGTGAGCGGGGTGCGGCTCGCCGATCGGTCGATGGCGCGCGAGGGCTGCGGTGCGTGTGGGCGACGGCGTCACTGTCAGAAGAAAGGGTCCTCGCGGACGGGGCTGTCGCGCGCGGCGCTCTCGGTTTCAATCGAGGCCGAGCTCTTGGCGGCGGCGGATTGCTTGTACTCGGCGGCGGGGTCTCGGAGGCTGAATGTCGAAAGAGACCGACGAAGGGCGACCCGAGCGCGGACGAGGGTCGAACCATGAGCAGGGCGACGGAGGCGAGGGGGCGCAAGCGGGTCGACGGTGACGCAGGAGGTCTCCGCGGCTATTCCGAAGCAGGCAGGCGCTCCGGTTCGCACGCCGCGATCGCTGCCGACCAGGCGCGCAGCAGCGCCGCCTCGGAGAAGCGCCACCCTCTGGACTCGGTCTCGCGGCCTATCACGACGCCGATCGCGCGGGCCTCGGCGAGCGGCATGCCAGCGAGCTCGTAGATGTCGAAGCCCGTCGGATAGGTGGTCGAGGCCGGGCTCTCGACGAGCTCGACGTCCTTCCCCCGCCGCAACAGCCCCCAGGACGACACCACCCGGTTCTCGCGCAGCGACATCAGCAGGTCGTAGCGGAGGGCGAGCCCCTCGTTGCCGACGGGGAGCCGCTCGAGGGCGATGGCTCGCAGCAGATCGATGGGAGCGAGGGGCAGCGCGATCGCGCGCCCGTCGACCACCGCATGCACCGCCACGCCGTCGTCCCCGGCGATCAGGTGGAGCTCGAGGTGCTCGACCTCCCGGCTCGTCGGGACCTCGCTCGCCGTCCAGTCCCAGGATGTGTCGAGCGAGACCGGTGGGCCCGCGAAGCGAACGCGGGACCATCGATCGAGGCTGCGGCGCACGCGATCGTCGGCGAGCTCGTCGACGCGGACCTCGTCGTCACCGCCGACCCGCCAGAGCGCGCCGAGGCGCACCTCCAGGTCGAAGACACACTCGTCGATCAGCACGCCCACCGGGGCACCACAACGGCAGTGCAGGTTGGCGCTCCCGTCCTCGGAGAAGACGCCGCAGCACCCGGGGCTGCTGGTCACCACCTGGTGGACGAGGAGATCGTGGGGATGGATCGAGACGGGGAATGGGTGCGTCGGTAGGCCCTGCGACAGCTCCCCCGGCTCCGCCCGGCGCCAAAAGCCCTGCGTTGCCCGGAGCCCCTGGCGACGGATCGCCGGCGGCGGGGCGAACAGCCGCGGATCGGGGACGGCACGAAGCGGAGCCGTCAGCGACGCATCACACGCGGGGCAGACCAGGACAGCGCGCCTCGTCGGTTCGTTTTGGGTCGTGGCCATCCGTGTGCGCCGAGTCTAGAGCATCCCGGTCAGCGATGGGACCACGCGAGGGACGATCCGCTCGACGATGTCCGCGAGCACGCGCTCGTGGTCGAAAAATAGGTCGCGCGTGAACGCGCGGAGCGCCGCCGCGGCCAGAGGGCGCGCTCGACCGTCAGGACGCACGGGGTGGGCGGGTCGTACGGTCTCGAGCGTGAAGCGCCAGCCGAGCGCGACCTGCGGCGCGGGGCGTCGCCCTCGTCGTCGCTCGCGCTGTCGACGACGGGCGAGCTACCACCGGTTTTCACCGCCACCGGCGACGAAGGCGATGGACTGCAGGGAGAGGTCCCGCAGCTTGTTCTGCGCGCAATCGAGGACGCTGGCGAAGTAGACCGGCTCGGGCGCGAAGGGGTCCGGTTCGACGAGCAGGATGCAGGAGCCGTCCGGTCGTTCGCCGAATCGCACTGCCATGCGCGGGCTGACACCGTACAGCCCCTCGACATTGCTCGTGGCGTACTCGAGGTCCCAGTAACTGTCGACCTCGAACGGGACGCCGTCGACCTCGCCCTCGGCCAGGACCGTGAAGCCGTCGAGGCCTCCCCAGCGGGCGGGGCGCGTGTGAAACGACACCGCTCCCTCTGCCAGGGTCACGTCGATACGGTCCACCGATACGTCGGTCAGCTCGCACGGAGCGGCCAGGGTTCGTTGCGGCGGGTCGGTCGCCGCGAGCCCGGGGACGAACGCGAGGACCCGGAGGCGAAGCTCCTGGTCGAGGGTGGTGATCGGGGCGAGCTCGAAGACACGGGTGCCGGCAGGGTATGCGACCTGTACGAGCAATCGATCGCCTCTCACCGTCATCGCGTTCGGATTGTCGACATACACGACAGTCTCCCACCCATACGCCTCGTCGAGGAAGTAGATCGAATGCGGGACGCTGTCGGCCGCGACGCTCACGGCGCCCTCGCCCTCGGCCCAGGGGAGCTCGGGGCCGTCAGGGCCGGTCCGCAGGGTGAACGGCAGCCACGTCGGGGTGTCCACGTCGGGCTCGGCGGGCAGCGAGACCTCGCCCTCGTCCAGCCGCAAGATCGCCCGCGCGTGAAACAGCGGCGACGAGGGCGAGGGAGTCACTGTACATAACTCGACCGCTTCCGAGATCCGCAGGACCCGCTCGTCCGTGGCGGTGTCGCTCTCCGTGCTCGTCGCCGAGTCATCGCCGCAGGAAAGGAGGGCCGTACCCAAGAAACCGAGGAACACGCGCGAGCGCAGGCGACCGACCGACGAGACGACCTGGTGAAATGACGTGGAGAGGCGCATCGCTCGTGTGGCTCTCGCTCAGTCCGGGTCGCCGGCGAGGCGTCGCTCGAGCTCGGGCCAGTCGGCGAAGAACCACACGTCGTCGCCGCGGTTGGCCTCGCGCACGTAGTCGCGGAGGGCGTCGCTGTCGATGAGGGCGAGCGAGAGGTCGCCGAGGAGGACGAGGCGGCGGCGATAGTTGACGAACTTCTGGGCGAACTCGCCGGCCATGCGGGTGCGCAGGACCAGGAAGTCGGGGTGCAGGCGGGCGACCGGGACGACGACGGTGTCGGCGTCGCTGGCGGAGGCGTCGCCGATCAGCTGGATGGCGTCGTCGGCGGTGCCGATGCTGGGGCCCGAGTCGGGCAGCACGAGGACCTGGGTCGCACCGATCTGGCGGAGCTGGGGGGCGGTCACCGGCGCATGATGCCTGCGGCAGGCGGCGCCGTCGCGCCGCGCCCCGCGTGCGAATGCGCGCGATGCTCGTACCGCGATCGGACCCGACGCGCGAGGCCGCGGGACCGCGGCTATCGTCGAGGCATGTGGCATCGCTTGCTGGTGGGCCTGGCGCTGTGGAGCGGGTGCGGCGAACGGTCGGAGGAGAGCGCGAGCGAGGGCTCGACCTCGACGTCGGGTGCGGAAGGCCCCACGACGACGAGCGCGGCGGAAGAGACGAGCGAGGAGCCGCCGGCGGGCGGGCCGTATCTGCCGGAGGGGCTGTTCGCGTGCCTCGACGACCAGCTGTGCTCGCGCTGGGACTGTCCGGGCGGCTGCGAGGCGGCTGGCCCCGAGGGCATGTGCGCGCTGGCTGCCCTGTACGACCGGACGAGCGGCGTGATCGAGGTGGCGCGGTGCGACGGGCCGTGCGCGCTGCACCGGCTGATCCCCCGCGGCCAGGGGACCGACGAGGTGCGCTGGCAGTGGCGCTCGCAGACCAAGCCGCCCGGCTACGCGGAGATCGTCGACTGCATGCTGAAGCCGCGCGAGTTCTTCGAGTCGTGCCTGATCGCCTTCACGCCGGAGTGCGCCGACCCGGCGGCGTGGGTCGAGGATTGTCAGCCGTCCGCCGAGGTCTGCTTCGATTGATCGGCGTGTCCTGCGGGACAGATGAGATGTCCCGCAGGACAGGTGCTCAGTTGAGCGCGACGGGGGTGTCGGAGTCGCGGATCAGGTCGCCGGCGGTGATGTCGGGGGCGGCGCGCTCGTTCTCCCACTCGAGCAGGCCGAGGGCGGCGTAGTGCGGGCGGATACGGTCGGTGAGCAGGCCGATGCGCTTGAGGTTGGGGACCAGCCGGCGGAACATGGTCTTGCGGAAGTTCTGCATGTACGACGAGCTGAGGATCAGCTCGTCCCACTGCTTGCGGCTGAGGGCGTGGGCGTAGAACTCGTCGTAGAACTCGTGGGCGAGGAAGCGGTTGCGCATCAGCACCGCGACCTCGAAGGCCCAGTCCTCGCGCTCGCGGCGGTCGGGCTCGGGCAACTGATGATAGAAGTCGCGCAGCGACAGCACGCCGTAGTGGACGTGGCGGGCCTCGTCGGTGATGACGTACTTGAGCAGCTCGCGCAGCAGCGGCTCGCGGCTGGTCTGGCGCAGGGTGCCGAACGCGGCCAGGGCCAGGCCCTCGACCATGATCTGCATGCCGAGGAACTTGAGGTCCCAGCGGCCGTCGGTCATCAGCGCGTCGATGAGGGTGAACAGGTTGTCGTTGACGGTGTAGAGCTTGCCGAGCTTGTCGTTGAGGTAGCGATAGAAGACCTCGACGTGGCGGCCCTCGTCGACCACCTGGGTGCTGCCGTAGAGCTTGCCGTCGACCCAGTGCACGGCCTCGGTGACCTGGCAGGCGGCGAACAGGGCGCCCTGCTCGCCGTGCAGGAACTGCGACAGCATCCATGCCAGCAGCGCGTGGCGCTGGATCTGCTGGCCGCGCACGTCGAGCTTGCGGTAGGCGGGGATGCTCGGCAGCGGCGACAATTGCTCGGGGAACAATTCTCTGCGCGCGTCGAACGGGTCGACGTCGATCGACCAGTCGAGGTCGGTGGTCGCGTTCCACTGCGAGGTCTTGGCGATCTCGTACAGGCGCGCCATCTCGGGCTGGGTCCGCTGATACGTCCAGTCGAAGTGGGCCTTGTGATTGGCCTGCATCTCGCTGGTGCTGCTGCGCCCGCCGTGGAGCACGAGGCCGCGGATCGCCGGGCCCAGCAGGTTGAGGGCGACCTTGACGTTGCCGCTGCGTAGCACCTTCTGTAAGACGGTGCTCGGGTTGTAGGCGCTGGCTTGGTTCAGGAGCTCCTTGACTTGCATCGCTAGTCTCCGCTGGTGTTCGAGAAGAAGAGCGCGCGGGCGAGGACCCGCGCGTGGACCTGGTCGCCCCACAGGGCGCTCTTGAACTCGCGGGCCGACGTGCGCAGCACGAGGTCGCTGGCGATCTGCAAGATCGCCGCGCGCACGGGCAGGTCGGCGCGGATGTGGCGACGGCCCTCGATGCGGGCGAACCGCTCGGTCAGGTCGAGCAGCGGCACGACCTGCTCGAGCAGGACGACGCGCCCGGGGCCCTGGCCGTCGAGCAGCTCCCACACGAGGATCCGCGCCAGCTCCGGGTGCTCCTCGAGGAAGTGGGTGTAGGTGTCGATGATGGCGTCGAAGCGCTCGGAGAAGCTCGAGGGCTGCAGCATCGCCTCGGTCAGCGCGGCGCCCAGGCGCTGGAAGGTGCGCCGCACCACCGCGTTGTAGAGCAGCTCCTTGGACGGGAAGTGATAGAGGAGCGACGGCCGCCGGATGCCCGCGGCGGCGGCGATGTCCTCGAGCCGGGCGCCGCGGAACCCGTGCTGCGCGAACACGGCGTCGGCGGCGTCCAGCAGCCGCTCGGGGGTGGCCGTGGTGTTGCTCCCTGCTGCCGGTCGACCCATCCTCGTCGACCATATCTACTCCCGAGTAGATATGCAAGCGTGCTTGTCCGAACCGGAGTTCGCGATCACGCTTGGGGCCGATTTCGGAGGACAAATCCATGCGCGGACACACAATTCAAGCGCTCGCGGTCGTGCTCTCGGGGCTTCTGGCCGGCTGCGGCGACTCGGCGGCGAGCAAGCGCGCGGCCGAGGAGACGAAGGAGGCGGTCGATGCCGCCGCCCGGGCGGCCAAGGCGGCCGGAGAGAAGGTCCGCGTGGGCGCCGAGAAGGCGGTCGACGTGGTCGAGTCGGGGGCGAAGGTCGCCGGCGAGAAGATCGAGGACGGGGCCGAGGACGCGGCCAGGCACATCCAGCACGGCGCAGACAAGGTCGAGCAGGGCGCGCGCGAGGCCCTCGAGAAGGGCAAGACCGAGTTCCGCGAGATCAAGGACGCGGCCAAGGCCGGGGTCGAGGCCGCGAACGCGGAGCTCGAGAAGAACGACAAGCACGAGACGAAGTGATGGGGCGGGTCCGCACCTGGGTCGCGGGGCTGCTGGCGCTGAACGGCACGCCGCAAGGAGTCGCCGGAGGGTTCGCCCTCGGCGTCGGGCTGTCGCTGATCCCGATCCCGTTCGCGGGCATGCTGATCGCCCTGGCCCTGGCGCCGCTGCTCAAGGTCAACATCCCGGCGACGTACCTCGGCACTGCGGTCGTGAACCCGGTCACCGGGGCGGCGTTCTACGCCGGCGAGCTGTATCTCGGCCTGGCGCTGATGGGCCGCCCGCTGCCGTCGTGGGCCGAATTGCGGGCGCTCGACGGCGCCGGCTGGTGGGACCTGTTCACGTCGATGCTCGGGCCGTTCGCCCTCGGCGCGGCGGTGGCGATCCCGACGCTCGCGGGGCTGTCGTACACGCTCGTGTACGTGGCGGTCCGGCAGTGGCGACGCACGCACGTGGCGGCGAAGGACGCGTGACGGGCCGAGACGACGACCACGGGAGTTGCGCGGACCGGCACGAGCGCTTGTCGCCCGGCCGCTGATCGCCGACGGCGAGCTCGGGCTATCTGGCCTTTAGGACATGTCATGAGGGGCAGGCGCACGCCGGCTCGACGGCGCTGTCCGAAGTGATCGGGGCGGCGGCCCGCACGGGGTCCTGGGCGCGCCGAACGACGAGGAGCGCGCGGCGCTGGCGGCGTCTCTGCGCTGTCTCGACGGACAGGTCGGCCGAGTCCGGGCGCACGGGCGCGCCGCGGCGGCCGCGACCGCCCGCGCGGGGGCGAGCGGCGAGGCGGCCGAACACGGGCCGGACCGCCTTCGCGGCCGGAGCCTCGCGCGCCGCGGTCCGTGGCGAATGGTGTCCGGTCGCAGGCCGCGATTCAACGCGCGCCTGCGTACTTGTTCGAAAGGACACATCATGGACACCGAACGCGCAAAAGTGAAGTACGACCGCCTGTCGAAGGACGAGGCGGCTCTTTTGATCATCGACCACCAGTCGGGCCTGTTCCAGCTGGTCCACGACCACGTCCCCACAGTGTTCGAGCACAACGTGCTCGCGCTGGCCGACACCGCCAAGCTGTTCAAGCTACCGGTGGTCGTCACCACCAGCAAAGAGGACGGACCCAACGGACCGCTGATGCCGGGGCTGCGCGAGCGCCTGCCGAAGGCGCAGATCGTCCGCCGCGACGGCGAGATCAACGCCTGGGACAACGCCGAGTTCGTCAAGGCGGTCAAGAAGACCGGGCGCAAGCAGCTGATCATCGCCGGCATCACGACCGACGTGTGCGTGGCGTTCGCGACCCTGTCGGCGCTCGAGGCCGGCTACAAGGTCTACGTGGTGACCGACGCGTCGGGCTCGCTGTGCGTGGGCTCGGCCGGCGGGGCGATCGCCCGCATGGTCGTGGCCGGGGCGCAGCCGATGTCGTGGTTCGCGGCGGCGTCGGAGCTGCTGCGCGACTGGCGAGACGACGAGGGCGGCTTCAAGAAGCTGATGATGGAGCACGTGCCCAACTACAAGCACCTGATCGACTCGTACGAGGCGAAGCAGGAAGACTGAGCGCCGCGTCCTGGGGGCAGGCGCCGCCGGCCGCGGTGGGCGCCTGTCCCTCGGGACATGTCACGGTCACAGGCGCGGCCAGCCGCCCGAGCTGCCGGCGGCGATCGGGTAGCGGTCGCCGCTGCTCTCGTACTCGGCGCGCAGCGGCTCGAGCAGGTCCTTGACGACGACCCGCAGGGTGTCCATCACGCCGATGCCCTGGGTGGCGACGGCCTCGATCGTCGGCAGGCCGTTGGGGTTTACCGCCTCGTCGAGCGCCTCCAGCGTCGACAGGATGATCGGCTGCGAATGCCCCGTCTCGGGCGGCCGCAGCGCGGGGCCCTCGACGAGGTCGCGCTTGTTGTACTGCAGCACCATCGGCATGACCGCGCTGTCGACCCCGAGGTCGTCGAGCAGCGTGAGCAGCTGCTGCATCGACTCGACGTTGTCCTCGAAGCGCACCAGCTCGCCGCCCTCCTCCTGGGTGTCGGCGACGAACACGACGGCGTCGACGCCCTTCAGCACCAGCTTGCGCGAGACCGGGCTCATCACCGGACCCGGCACCGTGACGAGGTGGAGCCGCACGCGGTAGCGATCGGCGATCCGCGGCAAGGTGTCCGGGGCGAAGTCGAACGAGAGCATCGGCTCGAGGTCGCCCGCGATCTCGTCGAGCCGCCCGCGCAAGGCCGGCCGCGTCTTGCGGTGGATCGTGCGGATGTTGGTCGACTTGCCGGCCAGAGCCGGGCCGAAGTACACGACCTTGACGCCGATCTCGCCGGCCTTGGTGTTGATGAAGGACACCTGCGTCGAATAGTCGGAAATCCCGGCAGAACAGGCAAGGGGGCCGCGTGTGCGTGCTTTGCGCGGTTTCGCGCAGAGCCCGCCGTCCGCGTCCTGATTGCCGATCGCGGACGGCCCTGCGCGAGGTAGGAGGATTCGCGGGCCGGCAAGGACTGCGCGCCGTCGGCTCGAACCGGCGCCCGGTCACGCGAGAGCGGTGATTCGCGGCGCGCGAGCGCTGGCCGGGCGGAGGACACCGGCTGTCCGTCTACGGCCAGCCCGACCCCGGACCCGCGTGCCATCATTGCCAATCAAGGTCCCATGAATCCGATCGCCGACATCGTTCCGCAGTTCGACCTCCTGCCGCCGCAGCTCAGCCTCCCTCAGGACGATCCGGACCGCCCGGGGCGCGAGCGGCGGCTCGAGCTCGCCCGCGAGGCGTACCGCTACAGCTACGACAAGGCCAACATTCGCGGGCTGGCGATGTGCGCGGCGCTGGCGGACACGGAGCGGCCGGACGCGGGGTGGCGGCGCGGCCTGGCCGGGGTGGCGGCGCGCCTGGTGGTCAACGCGGTGAAGGTGTCGGGGCTGCCCGAGCCGGCGCAGCTGGCAGAGCTGATGCTCGCGGTCGAGAAGGGCGGGCTGGAGGGCGGGCTGCGCGAGGTGGGAGAGGTGGTGGTGGCCGGCGAGGCGGGGCTGCCCGTCGCGCGGCTCGCCGACTACGCGGGGCTGTTCCACGAATGGCGGCTGCCGGCGGAGGTGGCCGAGCTGCACGTCGATTCGACGTTCGCCCGCATGCGCCTCGCAGGTCCCAACCCGGCGTGGCTGCGCCGCGTCGATCCACAGGTCGGGCTGCCGCCGGACTTCGCGGTCGAGGCGGAGCACTACGCGGCGGCGGTGGGCGAGGCCGACACCCTGGCGGCGGCGCGGGCGGAGGGGCGGCTGTTCGTCTGCGAATACCGCGAGCTGCTGGGCGTGCAGCCGGGCTCGGTGCCGGTGCCCGCGGGCATCGACATCGACTACGCGACCGACCCGGCGGGCTGGAACGCGGCCTACGAGGCCCGTGAGGCGGCCTACGCGGGCAAAGGGCGCGAGAAGGTCGTGGTGGCGCCGCTGGCGTTGTTCGCGGCGATCGGCGGGAAGCTGAGGCCGATCGCGATTCAGCTGTTCCCGCAAGGCCACCGCGGCCGCCGCTACCCGGTGTTCACGCCGCGCGACGGGCTGGCGTGGACGGCGGCCAAGGCGGCGGTCCACGCGGCCGACGGCACGGTGCACGAGACGATCAGCCACCTCGGCCTGACGCACCTGGTGCAGGAGGCGTTCTGCCTGGCGGTCCACAACAACCTGTCGGCGCGGCATCCGCTGCACCGCCTGCTGGTGCCGCACTTCGAGGGGACGCTGTCGATCAACGCGAGCGCCGACCAATCGCTGGTGTCGCCGGCAGGCTACGTGGACAAGCTGCTGCTGCCGACGATCGGCGGGGCGATTCAGCTGTGCGGCCAGGCGGTGCAGTCTCATGATTTCAACGCGTCGATGTTCCCGCGGCAGCTGGCGGCCCGCGGGGTCGACGACGCAGGAGTGCTGGCCGACTATCCGTACCGCGACGACGGCAAGCTGGTGTGGGCGGCGATCGAGTCGTTCGTCCGCGACTACGTGCATCACCACTACGCGAGCGACGAGGCGGTGGCCACCGACGGCGAGCTGCAGGCGATGGTGCGCCAGGTGGGGGCGTATCGTGCGACCGACGCGGCGGGCCGGCTGGTCGGCGGGGGCATCCGCGGGGTCGGCGAGGGCGGGGCGCAGGTGCGGACGCGCGGCTACCTGATCGAGATGGTCACTCAGATCGTGTGGAACGGCAGCGCCCAGCACGCTGCGGTGAACTTCCCGCAGGCGGACCCCATGGCCTATGCGCCGCACTACCCGTTGGCCCTGCGCGGACCGCTGCCGGCCGGACCGGACGTGTCGGAGGCCGAATACATGCAGATGCTGCCGGACCACGAATCGGCGCACATCCAGCTGTTCATTTTGAAATTGCTGGGGACGCATTGCCACGGCCGGCTCGGTCACTACTCGCGCGGTCCGGTGAGCTACTTCGGGCCGGGCGCGGGCAAGGAGCTCGAGGCAGCGTTCGGGCGCCGGCTGGCGGCGGTGGAGCAGACGATCCGCGAGCGCAACCTGCGGCGCCCGAACTACCGCTATCTGCTGCCTTCGCAGATCCCGCAATCGATCAACATCTAGATCTCGCGTTCGACGGCCGGCGGCGGATGCCGTAGAGTTCATGAATGCCGGACCCGACGAGCGACCGCGTCCTCGCGCTGCTCCTCGGGTTCGTCGCGTGCACCGGCGCCGCGGAGCGCCCGCCCGAGGCGCGCGTCGAAGCGGTCGCGTCGCCAGGCCGGTCGCTACTGTCTGTGCGGACGGTCGGAGCGGGCCGGTCACCGACGGATATCGCTTCGAGCTCGACGGCGAGCCGTTCGAGCCCGACGTCCGGTCGCCTTCGGGCGAGCTCGGGCCGCCGCGCGAGGGCGACGTGACGACGCGGGACGGGTCGGGCGAGGCGTCGCGGATCGGCGACTGCCTAGGCCAGGGCCTCGGCGCTCTCGAACACCATCGCCTGGCCGTGGCCCAGCGGGATGGCCCACACTTCGCGCTCGCCGGCCTCGTAGCCCTGGCGCAGGCCGGCGGGGTCGCAGCAGTCGAGCACCCAGCCCAGCCCTGGCGGCAGGTCGGCTGCCAGTCGCTCGACGATGTAGTCATGGATGCTCGGCCACACGCCGCGGAAGGCCCGTTCGGCGGCCGCGAGCACGCTCGCGTCGGTGGTCTTGAGCGCGAGCACCAGTCGCTCGCGAAAGTCCAGCGGCGCGCCGGTCGGCGGCGGCTCGACCACCTCGACGTCGATCTCTACCTCGAGCATCGCGCCCCCTTCGGGACCTGCGGGCGGCGGGGCGTGGGGCTGTTGCGGGTATATGCAGCGAAATGGCGGTTGATCATACCGACCTCCCGATTCGGAGGGAGAATGTAGAAAGCGGCGCGGCCGCGAGCAACACGAAATTTTGGTATACGGGCACACAAATTGCCGTGTCGGTGATTGCGCAGGGGCGGCCCGGATCGGGGATGAGAGCTGCGGTCTTCCGACCCCGATGAGGGGCTCGAGGTCGTCGGGGGGCGCAATGCGGCGAGGCCTCGGGGAATCCGCGGGCCCAGCGGGCTCGGCGCCTGTGTTACGGTCGCGGGGATGTGGCCCGGTCGTCTGTTCGCCGCCGCCTGCTTGCTGGTGGCTTGCGGCGAGCGGGCCGGGGTGGGGCGGGTGACGCCGGCGCCGGACGTCGAGGTTGCGCCTCCGGACCCGCCCGCGGACTCGAGCCCGCCGACGTCCTGCGCCGGCGAGGGCGACGAGGCGGCGGCGCTGCGCTGCTGGGTCCGGCTGCTCGCGGGCCCCGGGTGCGCCGGACGCGACAACGGCAGCCCGGGCGGGGCGGCGGCGCGGGCGGCGATCGTGGCCGGGCTGCAGGCGTACGGGCTCGAGATGGCCGGAGAGACAGGTTCTTTCGAGCAGCCGCTGCCGCGCGGGGCCAACGTGCTGGCGCGGGTGCCGGGGCGCGACCCGGCGCGGGCCGGCGAGCACGTGGTGCTGACGGCTCACTACGACCACCTCGGCGAGCACGGCGGCGTCGTCTATCCCGGCGCCGACGACAACGCCAGCGGGGTGGCGGTCGCGCTCGCGGTGGCCAGGCGGCTGGCCGCCGACCCGCCGGCGCGCAGCGTGCTGCTGGCGGCCTTCGACGCCGAGGAGCCGCCCGACTACCGCACGCCGACGATGGGCTCGGAACACTTCGTCGCGCATCCGACCGTCGCGCGCGAGCAGCTGGTCGCGGTGGTCTGCCTCGACCTGCTGGGCGGCGACCTGTGGGACGGCCATCGCTCGCCGCTGTACGTGATGGGCCGCGAGACGTTCGCGCGGCGGCCCGAGCCGGCCCTGGCCGACGACCCGCGGTTGCTCGTGCGGGCGATGCACCTGCGCCTGGTCGAAGATCTGCCGCACGGGCGGCAGGCGTTCAGCGATCACGGCGCGTTCTTTCAGCGGGAGATCCCCTCGCTGTTCGTCTCGACCGGGCGCTCGCCGCATTACCACCAGCCGAGCGACACCCCGGACACCCTGAAGTACGACAAGATGCTGGCGGCGATCGCCGTGGTCGAGGCCCACGTACGTGTCCTCGCGGACATGCCCGATCGGCCAGTATGGGCGCGCGATCAGCCGGTGCGAGCCGCCGACGCCGCGGTGCTGGCCGAGCTGCTGGCCGCGGGGCTCGGCGAGGGCGGGGCGCGCGGGACCGACGAATTCACCGGGCTGGCGCGGGCGCGCCTGCAGGCCGACCTGGCCCGCGCGCGGGCGCTCGCGGCGATCGGTCGCGAGCCGAACGAGTCCGAGGCGCGCGAGATCGTGCAGATCAGCCTGCGCGCGCAGTGCCTGCTCGCGGTCGACAGCGAGATGCCGACCGCGGCGTGCCTGCTGCTGTGATTCCTGGACCTGGAGTCGGGCTCGTCCGCTGCGGCGTGATCGCGGGGTGTCCGCGCCCTGGCGGCTGTGATACGCAGTCACGGCTGTGCCCGTCGTGAACCAGAGCGTAGCGAACGAGTTCCTCGGGGCCGATCGGGCCGGTGCGGCGTCGACGGTGCGGCGCCGCGGTCGGGTGGCGGCGAGAGGGGTCTCGCGGGGGGCGGGGTATGTGCATTGGGCGACCCGCGCCTCGAGGTATTCGCGGGCGCTGAGCGGGTGGATGGTCCTGCTGGCGCTCGTCCTCGTCGGCTGCGGGACCGCCCGGCTGCCGCGGGCGGCGCGAGGGCCGGAGGGCTCGTGGCGGACCTTCGCCAACGGCCTGCGGCTGTATGTGGCGCCCGATGCGTCCGGCGATCTGGTGCGGGTCCACATGCGGGTGCGCGCGGGGAGCCGCAACGAGGGGCGCGCGGAGGCCGGGCTGGCGCACTTCAGCGAGCACGTGGCGTTCGCGCGGACGCTGGCCGACGGGCGGACGGTGCTGGCGGCGCTGGGCGAGGAGGCGCTGGCGTACGGCGGGACGACCGGCGCGGATTCGGTCGACTTCATGGCGACGACGGTGGCGGCGCACCTGCCGACGGTGCTGGAGCTGTTCGCCTCGGCGCTGGACGGGTCGTGCGAGGTGCGGCCCGAAGTGTTCGCGCGCGAGCGCAACGTCGTGCTGAGCGAGATCGAGACGCGCACGCGCGGGTCGGTCGGCGCGTACGATCGATTGCTCGCCAGCATCTATTCGCCGGACCACCCTTATGGCCACGTGCTCGGCGGCACGCCGGAGACGGTGTCGGCGCTGACGGCGAAGGACGTGTGTGATTATTTGCGCGGCCGCTTCACGCCGGGCAACACGTCGATCGCGATCACCGGCGGCGTGACCGAGGCGCGCGCGCTGGCGGCCGCCGAGGCGACGCTGAAGCCGCTCGCCAAGCGCACGACGCTGCCGGAGGTCGCGGTGCCGCCGGTCGCCGTCGTCGGCGGGCGCGAGACGCTGGCGGGGCTGCCCGGCGGGTGGGGCAGCGCGCTGGTGCTGCACCTCCCGCCCGCGGACAGCGAGGACGGACGGCTCGCCGCGATCCTCGCAGAAGCGGTCGAACGCGAGGTCCGCGAGCTGGTCGGCGCGTACGGGCAGATCTCGGGCCTCGAAGTGCATCGCCTCGGCGGCAGCGCTGCGCCCGCGATGATCTTCATCGCCACCGGCGGCGTGCAGGCCGAGGTGCGGGCGTTCGCCGAGGAGATCCTGGCGCAGGCGGTCGCCAACGTGCGAGGCGACGCGGCCGACAAGCAGAAGGTCGAGGCGCTGCGGCGCCGGCTGCGGATCGCGGCGGCGACGCGGTTCGAACGCCTCGACGCGCGAGCAGAGCGGCTGGTCGAGGTCGCGGACGGGTCGCGGCGCGGGACGCTGGCCACCGACCTGCGCGCGATCGACGGGCTCACTCCGGCCGCGCTGACGCGGGTGGCGGAGCAGGTGCTGGCTCCGGGACGCACGCGGGTGTTCGCGCTCGAGCCGTCGACGGCGCGGGCCGGGTCGGGGGTCACCGCGGTGACGCGATTGACCGACGACGCCCACCCCGTCACCGCCCGGCCCGACGTCGCGGCCAGATTGCTCAGCGAGATCCCCGCGACCCGTCGCAACAGCAGCTTCACTCTGGCCAATGGCCTGACCGTGGTGCTCGCGCCGTCGTCGAGCCCGCTGGTCGACGTGCGCCTGGTGATCCAGGCCGGGGCCGTCGACGCCCCCGAGCACCCGCTGCTGCCCGCGCTGGCGGCCGCGCTGGTGGCCCCGCCGAAGCAGGGCCCGCACGCCAAAGCGGTGGCGAAGATGACGGCCGGCGGGGCCGAGACGGACGTGTTCATCAACCTCGACCTGACCATCTTCAAGGCGCGCGGGCTGGCGAGCGAGGCCGAGCATTTGCTGCGCGGGCTGGCGGCGTGGGTGATCGCCGGGGACTACGATTTCGCCGAGCGCGCGGCGAAGGTCGACGGGATATACCGCGAGATCGAAAAGCAGCGCGCCGCCGAGTCGACGCGGCGACAGCTCGCGCGAGGGGTCCTCGATCAATGCGTCGAGCCGCTGTTCCTGGACCGCACGCTCGACGAGCTCAGCGATGCGGCGATCGCCGCCTTCCGCCAGCAGCATTTCCGCGCCGGGCGGGCGACGCTGATCGTCGCCGGCGGGTTCGACGAGGCGGCCGCGCGGGCTCGCGTAGAGGCGGCGTTCGGCGGCCGGCAAGGCCCGTGGGGCGAGCGCGCGGCCCCGCCGGCGCGCCCGAGTCGCCCGGCCCCGCGCGTGACGTCGAAGGTCCTGCACCTGGAGACGCCGACGACGAATGCGCAGATCGGGGTGCTGCTCGGATTCGTGGTGCCGAGCGAGCTGCGCGGCGAACCCGGGACAGTGTCGCTGGTGCGGCAGCTCCTCGAAGACGCCGTCGACGGCGTGCGCCAGCGGCTCGGGGTCACGTACGGCCTCAGCGTCACCCGCGACGAGCTGTGCGACGCCGAGATGGTGCTGATCGGCGGCGAAATCGACGCGGTGCACCTCGACCAGGGGATCGCCGAATTGCGGCAGACTCTGGCGCGCCTGCGCACCGCCGAGGGGGTCGCGGCGGGGCTGGCGGCGGCGCAGCGGCCGGTCGCGGCGCGCATTTTGGCCGGGGCTGCCGACAGCGACTCGATCGCCGAGCGCCTCGTCTACATCGTCGCTCACGGCCTGCCGCTCGACTATTACCGCGGCGAGGCGCGCGACGTGGTCCTGGCCAGGGCCGACGCGGTCGCCGAGCTGATGACCCGGTTGCTCGCGCCGGGCAGCCTGTTCGCGGTCTGCATCGGCGAGTCGACCGCGAGCTGTGAATCGTTGAGCTCGCTGTGAGCGCGGAGGACTGCATTCGCGCGCGGTTGGCAGCCGGCGCGAAGCCTGGCATACGCGAAGGATGCGCGGGCTCTCGCACTGTCACGGAATGATGGGTCTCATGGCGTTCGCGGCGGTCCTGGTCGGCTGCGGTGATTCGGGGGAGCCGATCGAGAGCGCATCGACTGCGGCGAGCGGGGGGCCGGCGAGCAGCGGCGCGAGCAGCACCGACGCGACGAGCGCCGACGCGACGGGCACCACCGCCGCCACGACGTCGACCGGCGCCACGACGAGCGTGACGACTGCGACGCCGACGACCACGACGACGACGACGCCGCCGGCGACCACCGACGCGCCCGACCCGACCGGCTGCGTGCCGACCGACTGCGCCGCGGCGGGGGCGGTCTGCGGCGAGCTGGCCGACGGCTGCGGCGGCACCCTGAACTGCGGGACATGTCCAGGAGACCAGGTGTGCGGCAACGGCGTGCCGCCCAACCAGTGCGGGGCGGCGGCTTGCAAGCCGGCGGAGGCGGTGACGACCGAGGGCGGGGGCCGCTGCGCCGACCTGGCGCAGGCGTGGACCGCGAGGGGCATCAACGCCGGGTATTATCCGTTCCGCGCGGTCGCGCCGGTGCTGCAGTACTCCGGCGACTTCTCGGGCGATCCGAACCAGGTGTTCGCGCCGGGGCCGACGAGCAAGGGCGTGGTGCTGCAGGCGATCCCGGCCGGCTCGTACATCGGCCTGTCGACCACGGGGCCGTGGTACATGCCGGCGGGCGACTGTCAGAGCGGCGACACCTGCGGCAACCAGGACATCGCCGCCTGCACCGACAGCGCGCCGCCGCTGCGAGCCGGCATCGCCGGGTTCCATTGGGGGTACGCGTATTCGGGGGCGAGCCACATGCAGGGGTGGATCTACTACGACCCGGCGGCGATGGTGTTCGCCGGCTTCGACCCGGCGCACCCGTGCGCGCGCGGGCCGGCGGGGCTCGACTACGAGGCCAGCGCGGCGTGCGGCCAGCCGACCGCGTGCGCCGGCAACAACATCACCTGCGGCGCGGCCAACCCGTGCAGCGAGGGCGCCGACGACTGCGGCCGGCTCGAGTGCGGGGCCATGAGCGGCGGCGCCCTCACGCCGACGGCCCACCGCAAGATCGTCAGCTACCCGGCGGGCACTCACAAGTGCGGCAAGGACGTGCCGCACCCGTCGATCACCTGCTTCGCCAACGGCAACGACCCCGACTTCTTCCTGGTGTACCCGTTCGGGGCCTATCTGTACTGGGCGCAGAACAGCACGACCAAGTACTGGCTGCACTACGGCGACCGCGTGCAGTCCTATTATCATACCCGCGACGCGCAGGGGGTGCTGTGGGACTTCGTCGAGGTGATCTCGAGCGGGGCGCCGACGCTGACGCCGGCGAGCGACGGCGCGGGGGCCGGGGGCGGCTGCTCGGCGCAGAACCCGGGCGCGTGCGTGCCGTGCCAGAACGGCGGTACGTGCGGATGGGTGCAGGAGGTGTTCCTGAAGCCCGAATGAGCCGCACCACCGTGCATCCGTCTTCGACGAGGCGCGGCGTGGCGAATCGATGGTGCGCCCTCCCGTGATCCGCGGCGGCGAAATTGAGAGTCGATTGAGAAAATTCTCAGCGACGCGGCGGCGATCGCCGGGCTCGGCGTGCGTGCTACGATTACGGCCGTGAAGCGCGAAGTTCGGGCCGTCCAGGTCGCCATGGCCAACGCGATCGTCGGCGCCGTCACCAAATTCGTCGTCGGGGTCTCCAGCGGCAGCATGGCCCTGCTCTCCTCGGCCGCGGACTCGCTCGGCGACCTGTTCGTGTCGGCGGCCAACATCGTGGTCCTGCGCGTGTCTCACCGCGCCCCCGACGCGGAGCACAACTACGGGCACGCCAAGATCGAGGGGCTCGGCGCGATGTTCGAGGGCGGCTTCATCTGCGCCGCCGGCGGCTTCATCATCTATCAGGCGATCGCGCGCGCGATCGCGGGCGAGACCGGCCACGATCCATGCCTCGGCATCGTCGTCATGCTGCCGCTCCTCGGCCTGACCCTCGCCACAGTGGCCTATTTGCGGAAGGTCGCGCGCGAGACCGGCAGCCTGGTGCTCAAGGCCGACGCGCTCCACTACACCGTCGACATCTGGACGAACCTCGGGGTGCTCGCCGCCTTGATCCTGGTCGAGCTCACCGGCGAGCCGCGCATCGACACCGTCGTCTCGATCGCCCTCGCGCTGTATCTGATGTACTCGGCCACGACGATCATCCGCGAGGGCTTCGACGTGATCATGGATCGCAGCCTCGATCCCGTGGTCGTGGCCGAGCTGCGGCAGCTGCTGGTCGCCTGCGACAAGATCGAGTCGTTCCACGACTTCAAGACCCGCGGCGGCAAGCTGCCGGTGGTCGACTTCCACGTCGTCGTCGATCCGGACATGACCACGCGGGCCGCTCACGACCTGTTCCTCGAGCTGCAGGCCGGCGTGCGCGCGATCGTGGGGCCGGTCACCAAGGTGCTCGTGCACGTCGATCCAGCGGCGCGCGAGCCGAGGAGCGGCTGGCTCGACTGAGAGGGTCGGGGGCCGCGCCGGGTCGGCCGATAGCGAGCGGTCGTCGCGCTGGGCCGGCGGCGGCAAAGCTGCTATGGACCGGACATGAAGAGCTTCACCGACAAGGTCGCGGCGATCACGGGCGCCGGCTCGGGCATGGGTCGCACTCTGGCGCTGGCGCTGGCGCGCCGCGGCTGCCACCTGGCGCTGTCCGACGTCAACGAGGTCGGCCTGGCGGAGACGGCGGCGCTGCTGCGAGACGCTCGCGTCAAGGTGACGACCCAGCGCGTCGACGTGGCCGACCGCGAGGCGGTCTACGCGTGGGCCGACCAGGTGGCGCGCGAGCACGGCAAGGTCAACCTGATCTTCAACAACGCGGGGGTCGGGCTCGGGGCCACGGTCGAGGGCATGCGCCTGGAAGACTTCGAGTGGCTGATGAACATCAACTTCTGGGGCGTGGTCCACGGCACCCGCGCGTTCCTGCCCCACCTCAAGGCGAGCGGCGACGGCCACGTGGTCAACACGTCGTCGGTGTTCGGCCTCATCGGCGTGCCGTCGCAGTCGGCCTACAACGCGGCCAAGTTCGCGGTCCGCGGCTTCACCGAGTCGCTGCGCCAGGAGCTCGACATCCTCCGCTGCGGCGTCTCGGCCACCAGCGTCCACCCCGGCGGGATCAAGACCAACATCGCCCGCGCCGGCCGCATCGATCCGAGCATCGCGTCGCTCGGCGCCGACCCCTCGAACGCGAACCTCAAGTTCGAGAAGAACTTCATCACCACCGCGGAGGTGGCGGCCGAGACGATCCTGCGCGGGGTCGAGAAGAACAAGCGACGCGTGCTGGTCGGCCCCGACGCGCACTTCATCGACCTGATGGCCCGGCTGCTGCCGTCGCTGTATCAGCGGCTCACCGTGGCGGTGGCGCGCAAGCACATCTGAGGTCGCCGCGGGCGATCGAGGTGCCGCGGCGCGGCTCGCCTGGGACGACGCGGCCGTGGGGCGATGCGGCCGGCCCGCGCAGCGGCTCGGGCGCCGCGGACGGTTTTCGCCTGGCGGGCTCACGGAAATCGCCGGGGCCGGGAAATCACGGCTACATGGTCGTGTCATCCGCGGGTTCTCCCAACTTTCTGTGGTTCGCCGGGGCGCTGCTCACCGCTAGCGTCGGCTGTCCGGGGCAAGGTGATCTCGGCGTCTACACCGACACCGACGTCCAGCAGTCCGGGTCCGGGTCGTCGTCCGGGTCGACTGCGGGCGGCTCCTCGCCCTCGACTGGTTCGCCGGACGACGCGCCGTCGACGGGCGTCTCGACCGTCGGCAGCACCGGCGAGCCTGTGACTACCGAGTCCACGACCGCAAGCGAGTCCACCGGGCTCGCGACGACCTCGGAGGACGGCACGACCGGCGACACCACGGGCGATGGCAGCGCGACCGGCGGCGATCCGCCGCTGCAGTGTCTGGAGCCCGATCCGTCGCTGCTCTCGTATCCGGTCGTGTACTTCGATCCGTGGCCGGGCGGGGACGCCCTCGATCAGGAGTTCGACGGCGACTGTACGCTGATCGACGTCACCGAGGATTTGAAGCTCCACTTCACGCTCGATTGCGCCAGCGCCACGGCGATGATCGATCTGGCGGTGGCGCCGGAGGACTTCGGCGTCGCGCTGCAGCTCGACCAGTCGTACCGGCTGCGGTGGGTCGCGCGGGCCCAGCCGTGGGCGAGCGATTGGTGGTTCACGCTGTCGACGGTCGAGCCGGCGCCGACGCTGCTGCTCGCCGGGATGGAGACCCAGGAGCTGTTGCCGGCGGGGATGCCGGACTTCTTCGCGCCGCTGACCCTGGCGCACGACGGCAGCGAATGCGGGCAGGCGACCGACTGCGACGACCCGTGGGACCCCCTGCTCGTCGAGATGTCGCAGGGCGGGCCGACCGTGCCGGTGACGCACAAGACGCGCACGGATGTCGGCGACTATCGCGTGGTCGTCAACCTCGCGGGCCGCTTCCGCGACCTGCACACGATGGCCCGCGAGTGCCTCGAATGGACGGACCCTGTGCCGCAGGCTTTTAATATGATGATGATTCATCGGGGCGACTGACGAGGCGAAGGCGAGGACCGGGGTCGGCCGGCCCTGCGCGAGGCGTATCCGTGGATATGCTGTCCGCAGGGGAACCCCGGCAGCGCCGCGTCGGTATCTCGCTACCATCCCCGCGATGCCCCTCACCGCCGATGTCTACCGCGACGAGTGGAAGGCCGGCGGCGTGACGTTCGCCGCCAACTATAAAAAGGGCGTCGTCAGCCACTACCAGGTGCTCAAGCGCTGAGGCGCGACGGCGACCACCGTCGTGTTCGTCGAGGTTCGGCACCGACTCCGCGGTGCTCGCCCGCGACCCGGCGGAAGACCCGCGGGTCGCCATGTTCGTCGCGCGTTCGATGTCGATGGTCGATTCGGAGCGGCAGCGGGCCGACCGACGACGTGCTCGACTACGAGACCCTGGCCTCTTAGGTCGAGTTCAGCGTGTGGGCCAAGGGCGAGCCGTTCGACGCCGCCGGCTTCCGCGCGTTTCGAGGCTGAGCGCCCGCTATGGCGGTGAAGGACGACGCAGCGCGAGCCGGCGCGCGGGTCTCCTTGAGAGGGGCGTCGCCGTCGCCAATACTGACAGTCGCATGAGCGAAGCGCGACGCAGGGCCGAGACGATCGCCGCCAGGATCCGCGCCGGCAGCCAATTCTCGATCGAGGGGCGGGAGGTGCGGATCCGCAACGCCGACGGCTCGTCGTCGTGGACGGTCCTGAACATCCAGGAGCTCGCGGAGCTGGAGACGATCCTCGCCGAGGGGTCGCGCGCAATCGAGGTCGCGGGCGTGGGCCGACTGACTGCGAACTCGCTCGGCTGGCAGGGGACCGACGGCGGCGGGGTCCGCGTGCTCGTCGTCGATGTCGAGGACGCGGAGCTGGTGTCGACGGTGCAAGCGGCGATGGCTCAGGTCCGCGCGCACCTGGAGGCGGCGAAGCAGCAGCTGGCGAACTGGATGGCCCGCAAGGTGCCGCTGTGGCGCGCGGGCGAGACGCGCTCCGAGGCGAAGGTCCGTGATTCGCTGCGGCTCGACGCGGTGACTGTGTACGCGGCGGGCGAGGCGACCCTGTTGTTCTCGGCGGGCGACCTGGTCGCGGGACACACCGCGGCGATCGACCTCGACCCGAAGGGCACGCCGGAGTGGCCGCGGCTCGAGTGCTGACGCCGGGACCCGAGTGATTCGCCATTGAGGGTCGCGGCGGACGCTCGCGCGCATGGGCGTGCGGCGGTGCCGTCGCCGGGCGGCGCGCTCCGTAGTACCGTCTGCCGATGGCTCGTGCCCGACAGCGCGCCGAGTTCGCCTGCCTGGTCGAGGTCCTGGCGCCCGTGGGGTGGCAGGGCGACGAGCGCAGCGTCGAGGCGTGGGTCCTGCGGCTGCGCGAGCTCCCGGACGACGAGGGCGCGCAGCTCGCTCGCAACCTGCTGCGAGCCTATCGCCACGGCATGACGCCGATCTCCCTGGAACCAGCGCGCAAGCGCCGGGGGCGACGTTCGAGCGAGACGGTGGACGAATCATGACCGGCCGAGGCCACGACACGAGCGGTACAGAGCAATGAGCGAGACCGGAGATAGCGAAACGCAAAGGGTCTGCGGCTGCGAATTCGTCGGGCTGCCCGGCCGCTAACTCACTCCGGTGCCGAGCGAAGAATTGTGCCCGTATTGTGACGATGCGCTGCTCCACCGCCATTGCGCGGGGTGCGGGTCGAACGCGGTGGCGTTCACGCTCGAGCCGATCGAGTTGCATTGTTCGGCGTGCGAGCGGCGCCGACTGAAATGAACACGAGGGGCGCAGGTCACTCGCCCGAACCCTCGCGTTCGGTTCAATCGCCGTGGGCGCGGGGGAGGTCGGCCAGGCCGTTCGGACCCAACTGACCATCCACGCCGATCGCGGCGCCCCGACCCGCTCATGTCGACGAGTCGGATCAGGCCCCCGGCGTCGACCTCAAGAACCGCGATCCGCTTGCCGGTCCCTCGACACTGCCGAAAGCCGAAGGGCACGCGCGGTTGCAATGGGCGGCACGGGGCGCCGGCGGCGCGGAGCCCCGGCTCCAATCACATGACACACTGCGAGCGAATCCTGGACGGGATGGGGCGCGAGGGGGTCAAGGCGGAGCCGAAATGGTCGTCCGACTCCATCAACTGGGTGTCGATGAGGCCTTGATTCCACTGCTCGCCGGCGTCGAGGGTGGGCACCGAGGAGTTCGAGGTGTAGAGCACCTGGACGGAGCCATGACCCTCAAGGCCGGTCCCATACTCGTTCCGAGTGTAGACCCCGATGTCATCGGGGCGCTCGCCCGTGAAGTTGCCGCAGGTCAGAAGCTCGCCGAAGTAGTCGCCGGCCTCGGGAGCATCCGGGACGAACGCGGAGTCCTGATCCCACATCTGATTGTCGGTGTCGACGAGGCCGCTCAAGGTCCCGCGGACGACGTGGATGACGCCGCGACCGTCGTTCTCGGCCGGAGCGCCGATCACCAGATCGTGATAGGCGTCGCGGTCGATGCGCCCGGCGGTCAAGGCCCGTCCGAAGTACTGAAACTGGTCCGTGTCCGCCTGCCCTACGCCCTCCATGCTGCCCCAGTCCTGGCTGATCTGGTCCCAGAGCGGAGCGGCCGTCTGAAGACCGCTCGCCGACGTGCCGTACAAGACGTCGACGAAGCCAGCGTTTTGGTTCCCTAAGGGGGCGCCGATAGCGAGGTCGATGCACGCAATTCCGTTGAGGGTGTCGCCGTTGAAGTTGCCCGCGGCCAGCGCTGTGCCGTAACCGGCCTGGTGGTTCGGCACGAACGACTCCATGCCAGGGCCGGCCGAGGCGGAGAGCCCGGTGGCCGAGCCGTAAATGACGTCGACTCGCCCATTGCCGTTGTAGCCGTATTCGGAGAAGGCGAGATCCTCGTAGGAGTCGCAGTTGAAGTCGCCGGTCGCCATCACGTCCGGTTGCCCCGCATTCGTGGGCGGAGTGATCTTGTGCGCGCCGGGTCCATTCGTGCCGCTCAGGCCGGTGCTTCCGCCGTACACGATCACCATTGCCCCGTCTCCCAAAGCCGGAGGCTGTGCGTCACGCGCCCCGATGGCGAGATCGTGGAATCCGTCGCCGTTGAAGTCGCCCGCCCCGAGGACGTTCCCAAAAAAGTCACCCGCGTATGCATCTCCGGGAATGCCGGTGCTTTCGCGGGTGAGGAGCAAGTCATCGGTGACGCGAAGACCAGTGCTCGAGCCGTAGAACACCTGCACGGCGCCCGCGTTCGAGCGCTGGCCTCCCGTGGAGGCCTCCACGTTCTCGCTGGGGACGCCGACGGCGAGGTCGTCGTAGCAGTCGCCGTTGAAGTCGCCCCATGCCAGGGCTCGACCGAATTCGTCGGTTTCCTCCGAAGCCCCCTCGGCGCCGGCCAGGTCTTGCCAGAGCGAGGTCAAACGGTCGACGGGCGCCTCGAGCCCGCTCGAGCTGCCGTAGAGCACGTTCACCATCCCCGCTTCTTGGATGGACGATACCCACTCGCCCCAGGCGCCGATGGCGAGATCCTCGTAACCATCGAGATCGAAGTCGGGCCCGCGCGCGAGACCTGGCGCGGGGACGAACGCGATGCCGAGAGCGATTGCGATGAGCGACCGATACATAACAGACATGTTTTCACTCCTTGAGTGCTGCTGAATATCAGGTGCAATCCTGCGAGCTCGTCGCCAGGATCGTCCAGTGCTCGAACTGTAGGTGCGTCGATGAGCTGCTTCAAGCCCCTCGTGAACGATGGTTCGTGAGGTCTCGCGCTTAATAAGAAGAAGTTCGAAGCGGGGATTCGGCTGGGTGGCTAGGTAGGGGAAGGTCGAGGGAGCTGAGGCGGCTGGGGGTTTGCACAGTTCGGCGCGGGTGTGAACGGGGCTTGATGATGCGTGTGTTTCGGGGGCGCGAACCAGTCTGCAACCACGCTACGGGACGCACGAGGTCGAGCGCGCATCACCCAGAATCACGCGATCAGGCGAACAACAAAACCTGTCCAGGAGGCGCGGGCGAGGCGGAGCGGGGGCCCCATGGAGGGTGCGGATGACCGCGTCGGGGCCAATGGCGACCTCGAACACGCGCATCCGCCCGCCGCACTTTCGGCAGATAGTGATGTCCATCCCAAACACGCGGGCGAGAATCCTGGCCCACCCGATGCGATGCACCGCTCCATCTGCCCACAGGGAACAAGGTCGGCCATCGGGGAATTCTCGGGGGGAGGATGCGCGATTTCGATCTGGAGTTCGTGGCGCTCTGGTCGATGCCGCGGTTGATGCGGTCGGGATTGTCCCCATCCGCGAGGTCCACGCGGCACTGCCTCAGACACGTCTCTGACTCGAGTGAGTGGAAGAGCTCTTCGGTGAAGGTGATGCGTACAGCTACGCACGAACCTTGCTGTACGCGGCTCTGTTTGCCGTCATTCTACCGGGCGTCATCCGCACCGCCCGACTGTTACCAGACTCCTTCCATGTGCTCTCTGATCTGCTCCGCATAGCACCGACGGCCGAAAAGACCTGGAGATGAAAAGATTTTGACGATCTCCGGCAATGATGTTGTGGACACCTTACGGCGACCGGATCTGTCCGCGATTGGCACCCAATTTAGTCCCGCGTGGGACGACAACAAAAGGATGAATGCCGCGCGGAGAACGGGCCCACCTTATTCTTCACCGCGTTCGCCGCCAAGCGGGTGCGGGCCTGAATCCGGGTAGGGTTCGGCGAGGGTTCCGTGGCATTGGCGTCAGGTAGATTGCGCGGCGCCCGGAGAAGCACATGCGTTGAGGAGCGCCTCGCGCGGGCGGTGATGCAGGACATGCGACGGTCGGTGAAGCAGCGGCACGGCCTCGCCTCGGTGGCGCCGCTGCATGCTGGGGTGGTCGCGGTGGGCCAGCGCTTTCGCAGTGACCTCGGCCTGTTCGTCCATCTCCACTGTCTGGTCACCGACGGCGCTCTCGAGGAATGCGGCGCCGACGTGCGCTTCCTGCCGTGGCGGCGCCGACGGCGGAGCGCATGACAGCGGTGCTCGCCCAGGTCCATGATGCTGCCCTCGCCGCCGATACTGACGACGACCTCGACGTTGATCCCCCGCTGGCCGCCAGCGTGCAGCGTTCGCTCGTCGGCCTGCACCAAGCTCCCGCGAGCGAGTTCGGGGGCTCCGCCGCCGTTGACTGTGTTGGCTTTCGGGATGCACCTGCACGCCGCCACCACCGTTGACGGTAGCGACCGCAAGCAGCTCGATCGCCTCTGCCGCTACTCCTTCGCGGGCCGAGGGCTCTTGGCTCAGCCGGCGGCCTGGAGTAGGGTGCCGATCGAGGGCGGGAGCGCCTGCGGTGAAGGGAGACGCTATCGAACGGTCGCGGCGCTTCGGCAGGAGGCCTGGGTCAGGGTGGGCGATCGAACGTGCTCAGCGCCGCTTGGCATTACCCGTCACTCGTCAGACGATGGCTATGTCGCTTGACCCGGAAATCCGCGCAGAACCATCGACGTGAAGAATGCGGCGTCAGACGTACGGTTGACGCACACAAATCCGCGTGCCGTACACTAAAAGCCCGAGGCACGGCATTTGGTCAAAGTTTGCAGCGATCGAAGCGAGCCCATGGTCCGTGGGTGCCTCGAGCGCCTCCGGATGTCCATCGGACAAAACGGCAAAATCACCTGGCGGTTCACCCAAGAGCGTGCTCGATCTCTGTTCGAGCTCGAGCAGAGCACGACGCCTCGGTGGCGACACTAGTACCGAATCTGATGAAAGCCCGGCGGCCGCACGAGGCGCACGGGCGCGCGAGGAACTTGTTCGGGCGAGGAAGTCGATCGCTAGAGCACCGAGCACGGGCGGACCACGAGCGGGCCGGACGCGGCCGGCCAGAAAGAATTTCGGTTTCTTGCTCGAGTGCCGCGATCGTTGCGGTCGCGGTGGCCACTGGTACATTGAGACGACCTGCAAGGTCGCGGTGATGAGAGCCTCGCGTGCTTACGAGCGCGAGGGCGAGAACGGACCATGTCGCAGCCGATGATCCATACCGCACCAGTAGAACGCCGGAGCTCGCATGCTCTTGTGCCGGCGGATTCACTCGGGCTCGTCGCGTGCCCGCGCCGCGACACGGTCGAAGCGTCTCCCGACGGAGCCCCCGGCACCGCCACGACGGCGAAATTCGAGGAGCCGTCCGGCGATGGCATCGTCGTGTACCGCGGCCCTGGGACACTCTTAAAAAGAGCGCCCCGGCCGGCGTGGAGCGCCGCCTCGACAGCAGGGTCGGAGACTGGTCCGGTGATGGATGCACGCGGGGGCGACACCTTTACGAGGGCCGCCCACGAGCGGCGCTCGCACCTGTGGAACGTGGAGAGACGCCCATGAAAACCGCCGGCGAAATCCACGAGCTGGTGCTTCATGCGGAGCGAGCCCTCCTGCGTCTCCCGGGCGTGACGGGCGTGGGATTCGGGTGGAAGGAGACGGGCGGCGAGGTGACCGAATCCGCCGCGCTGCGAGTTTACGTGCGCAGGAAAGTCCCCCGCTGCGAGCTCCGGCGCGTCGAGATCATCCCCGAGCGGCTGGCGGGCCTCGCCACCGACGTGCTGCAGGCGCGCATCGGCGTACCCACCGTCGACCTCGAATCGGCGCCTCGCCACGCGCTCACGTCCGGCCTCGCCATCACCAATTTAAAGGAATGGGTCGACCGACCGTCCAGCGGGCCCGAGGGCGCCGGCCTCGGCACGCTCGGCTGCTTCGCCAGCGCGCGCGGACCGGACGGGCGCACGACTCCAGTGCTCGTATCCAACCGGCACGTGTTGCTCGCGCACGGGGCGCGGCGCGGCGACTTCGTCTACCAGCCCCAATACACCCGCCGAGGCGGACTATGCGTATTCCACGCGGACAGCCTCGATCCGGTCGCGGCGATCGCCGACGAGGGCTGTGCGGACAATTACACGTACGGATACCCCGGCGAAGCGGCGCAGGCGTACTTCATCGATTGCGCGACCGCGCGATTATTGACGGAGCACGGCGTCCACGCGACCCCGGAGCTGCCGCCGCCCGGCGCCCATGGAGTCACCACGGTGAAGGGAATCGCGCGCGTCCACCCGCTGGACGTGATCGACGGGCGGTCGCCCCGGGTCTACAAATTCGGCCAGGCCAGCGGGATCACCGTCGGCAGGGTCGTCGACGTGGCCGCGCCGATCGCCACGGCGCGAGGCGAGCAGCGGCTCCGCAACCTGATCATCCGCGACGACAGGCCCGCCGCCCGCCGCACCGGCAACTTCGTCGCGGCCGGTGACTCGGGCGCGTTGATCGTGAACGAGCGCGGCGCTGCCGTCGGCCTGCTGTGGGGGATGGGCCAGGGACCCGCCTCCGAGGCCTACGCCTGCCACATTCATCCGTTGCTCGACCGGCTCGACGTGACGCTGCTGAAGCGCGAGCCGTCCTGGCGCCGCGCTGCGGCTCCTCGCTCCGGGCCGCACCTCTCCGCAAAAGACAAACCCAGAGGGGCCTCATGACGCTGACTCAAGTTCAACTGGTCACCAAGCAACACGAGCTGAGCAATAAACTGAAGGAGATACACAATTCGGACCCCCTACATCCGTACATCCTCGGCGTCGGATTCGGCCTCCGAGAGACCGACGGGCAGGTGGACGATCCGCCTCAGGTTGCGTTCCGGGTCTATTTCGATTCCAACGGCACGAACATTGGCGGCACGATCAAGGTGCCTTCCGATGTATCTCTCGAGCTTCCGTACCCCCCCATCTGCACGATCAACGTCAGGGCGAAGCACCTGGTCCCTCCCAACGTCAAGGAGGTTCCGGGTTCGCAGCATGACGTGCTCGTCAGCGGGGTCGAAATCCACAGCGGACACAGTTCCACGGACCATGGGATCGGCCCCGGGACCCTGGGCTTCTTCGCCACCCTGGACTTGCTCACGGGTCAGGAAAAGCTCAAGAACGTCCTCGCGGTGACCTGCAAACACGTATTGATCGAGAATCCCTCCGTCCCCAACGGGCCCGACAAGAAAGTGTACAAACCGGGCGATGAGGCGTGGCACTTTGCGAAATCGATCGCCGAGATCCTCGACAAGAGCTACAGAAGCTCTCGATTCTTCCGCTACGACGACGACCCCGGCGCCAGCAGTGACAAATACCCCTATTTCATCGATTGTGCGGCCGCCAAGCTGAATGTCGAGAAGGAGACCACGTGCTGCAAGTCCCTTTGCGGCGGTGAAAAGACCAGGTTCAAGAACGCGGTACAGCACCTCTCTGGTGGCATCACGAACCATTCCCGCGTGAAGCACATCGATCTGATCGAGTGGGTGGAGGGCAATCCCAAACCCAAGCCATACATCGTGCTCAAGTCTGGAAACAAGACCGGCCTCACCGAGGGCAGGGTGATCGATGTGATGGCGCCCTATCTGTATGACAACGTGATCGTCATTGAATCGATCAGCAAGGACGCCAACAACAAGCTCTTGAACTTCGCCGACGAGGGCGACTCCGGCGCCGCCGTGTTGAACGCCCAGCACCAGATCGTGGGCATGGTGTTCTCGATCGATGGGGACACCCGAACCCGGGCCTACGCGTCCCACATCCACCCCGTCCTCGCCTGGCTGAAGGCCACGCCCGTGTCCAACGCAAACTTGGTCCCCGGCAGCGATACACTGGAAGACACGCCGTTCGTGGTCGACGACCCGGGCGCCGGTCACGCCGCGCGCCTGCGGGCCGCGTTCCTCGGATCCACCGGCGGGCGCCTCATCGCCGACATCCTGCTGACGCACCGAAGCGAGATCCTCCACCTCGTCAATACCAATCGACGGGCTACCGTGGCCTGGCACCGCCACAAGGGCCCCGGGTTCGTCAACCACTTGGTGAAGAACGTGCGCGACCCGGACCACCCGATTCCGCCGGAGATCGACGGCGTGGCCCGCGAGGCGCTGATCCGCACGATGGCCCGGGTGCTCGCCGAACACGGCAGCGCCGCGCTCGCAGAGGTCGCGACAAATTATCTCGACACGGCGCTGGAGTATGCCCGCCGCTTCGACAGCCTGCATGAGCTCGCCGATGGGCTCAAGAAAGAGGAGCAAGCGTGAGCAACGCAGACGGCACCCTCGAGCTCGTGCTCGTGGCGATCACTGAGGCGCTCGACAGGCTCACGCGCCAACTGGCGCCCGGGCACGCGCGCACGCTGTTCGCCGCGCTCGAGATCCCGATCACCGGTGCGCAGGAGAGCGCCCTGCTGCAGGGTCCGCTCAAGTCGCTGATCGGCGGCCTACGCGACGCCGTCCAGCGCGCGGCGGAGCTCAGCGACGCCATCGAGGACGAGGACGTGGGCAAGACCATGTCCGCCGGCCTTGGGCTGATCGCCAAGCTCGCGGACGTGATCGCGGCCCTCGAAGCCCTCGACTCGCTGCAAGGGCTCGACGTCGACCCGCCCACCCTCGCCAAGCTCCCCGAGCGCATGTTCAACTATGCGATCGTCGAGTACCTCCACCAGTTCCGCGGGGTCAACGAGACCCTGGAGCTGCTCGGCATCCTCGAGCGGCAACAGCACAACGGAGGATCGCCGGACCCCCTCGACGTCCCGTACGAGACGTCGACCTTCAAGCTCGAACGCTTGGGTCAATGGCTCAAGTCGCCGGCGAATGTTTTGAAGACCCTGTACGGCTGGGGCAATCCGACCTTCAATCACTCCAAGCTGCTCGAGCACCTCGAGCGCCTCCTCGCCTCGCGCGGCGCCCCGGTGCTGCTCGACACCAGCGGTCCGGTCCCCAAGCTCGACGTCGTCGACTTCGAGCTCGAGCCGGTCGCCGCCGGCGCCAAGGAAGGGCTTGCGATTCGTCTGAAGGCCGACCAGGCCGCCGCGGAGCACGTGTGGAGCAGCGAGGACTGGAGCGCCCGGCTCGCCGTCGACCTGTCTCTGCCGAACCTGACCGAGCTCGTGCTCACCCCTGACGACGGCGTCCGCATCGTGCCGCCGGCGCCCGGGACTTACGATGGTGCGATCGAGCTGAAGATCGCCGCCGATCGGACCCAGGCCGCCGAGCCGTACGTCCTGCTCGGCCAGCCGGGCGGGAGCCGCCTCACCCTGCGTCGATTCGAGTTCACCGCCGGCGCCGAGTTCGAGTGGGACGCCGGGACCAGCGAGGCGAGCGGCGAGCTCCACGTCGGCGGCGGCCTCGCCGGCGGCGAGCTGGTGATCGCGCTCGACCAGGCCGACGGGTTTTTGGGCAAGATCTTGTCCGGCGTCCACGTCGAGTCGCAGTTCGACCTCGGCTTCACCGCCTCGTCCAAGCACGGCATCACCTTCACTGGTAGCAGCGCGCTCGAGATCAAGCTCCCGCTGCACCTCGCGCTCGGGCCGGTCGAGCTGGATGCTCTCACCTTCTCGGTCGGCGTCAAGGGCAACCAATTCCCGACGAGCATCGGCGCCGACATCAAGGCCGCGCTCGGGCCGCTCGAGGCGGTCGTCGAGGACATCGGGCTGAAGATCGATCTGTCGCTCAAGGACGACCGCAGCGGCAACGCCGGGCCGCTGGACCTCTCACTCGGCTTCAAGCCGCCGAAGGGCGTCGGCCTCAGCCTCGACGCCGGCGTCGCCAAGGGCGGCGGCTACCTGTTCTTCGACTTCGACCGCGAGGAGTACGCCGGAGCCCTCGAGATCGCGGTGCTCGAGCTCGTGACCGTGAAGGCGGTCGGGCTCATCACCACCAAGATGCCGGACGGCTCGAAGGGGTTCTCGCTGCTGATCCTGATCAGCGCCGAGTTCACCCCGATCCAGCTCGGCTTCGGCTTCACCTTGAACGGCGTGGGCGGTCTGTTCGGCTACAACCGCCGAATGATGCTCGACGCGTTGCGCGGCGGGATCCGCACCGGCGCGATCAACAGCGTGCTGTTCCCCAAGGACGTCGTCAAGAACGCGCCGAAGATCATCAGCGACCTCAAGTCCTTCTTCCCCGCGCACGACGGCAAGTTCGTCGTCGGGCCGATGGCGAAGATCGGCTGGGGCACGCCCACGCTGATCACGCTCACGCTCGGGCTCTTCATCGAGATCCCGGGCAACGTCGCCATCGCCGGCATCCTCGCGCTCAACCTGCCGGACGAGGCCGCGGCGCTGATCGTCATCAAGGTCGCCTTCATCGGCACGCTCGACTTCGACAAGAAGATGTTCGCCTTCGACGCGAGCCTTTACGAGTCGAGGATCCTGTTCATCACGCTCGAGGGCGACATGGCCGTGCGCCTGACGTGGGGGGACAACCCGCAGTTCCTCCTGTCGGTGGGCGGGTTCCATCCGACCTACGAGCCGCCGCCGCTGGCGCTGCCGTCGCTGCGACGGATCACCTATTCGATCCTGGACACCTCCTGGGCCCGGATCCGGATGGAGTCCTACTTCGCGATCACCTCCAACACGGTGCAGTTCGGCTCGCGCTCCGAGGCCTTCTTCGGCTTCGACGACTTCAACGTCTCCGGCCACCTCGGCTACGACGTCCTGCTGCAGTTCTCGCCGTTCTACTTCGTCGCGGGGGTCTCGGGCGGGTTCTGCCTCGAGGTGTTCGGCTTCGACGTCTTGACGATCCACCTCAAGGCCTCGCTCGAGGGGCCGTCGCCGTGGCGGATCAAGGGCAGGGGCAGCGTCTCGATCCTGTTCTGGGACATCGAGGTCGACTTCGACGAGACCTGGGGCGAGAAGAAGAACACCGCGCTGCCCGGCATCGACGTCATGCAGCTGTTCGCGGGCGAGGTCGGCAAGGACGCCAACTGGAGGGCGCTCGCGCCCAAATCGAAGAATCTGCTGGTGTCGCTGCGCAAGCTCGAGCCCGGCCCCCTGGTCTTGCACCCCGCGGGCAAGCTCGTGATGAGCCAGCGCGCCGTCCCGCTCGGCTTCACTCTGGACAGGGTGGGGAACCGCCAGCCGGAGGACGTCCACCGCGTCGAGATCACCGCGGCGACCACCGGTTCGACCGTTCACGGCCTGTCGCCGGTGACCGAGCAATTCGCGCCCGGTCAGTTCCAGACCATGACCGACGCCGAGAAGCTGTCGCGCCCGTCGTACGAACCGATGAACGGCGGCGTGGTCATCGAGATCGGCGACGGCGCGCTCAAGTCCGGCAAGAAGACGGTTCGCACGATCGCCTACGAGACGACGATCATCGACAAGGCGCCGGCCAAGCCGCCGAACAACGCCTTGCAACTGATCCCCGGGGCCCTGTTCCATACGCTCCTCGGCGGCGCGTCGGTCGCTCGCTCGCAGCTGTCGCACCGGAAGAAGAGCCAGATGCAGCCCCACGCCGAGAAGGTCGCGGTGGCCGCGGAGGGGTACACCGTCGCGTCCACGCAGGACAACACGCCGCACGGCGGCGCGGCCTCCTTCACCAGCCACGCCATGGCCAACGATCACATGAAGCAGGCGCTCGCCGGTGACCCGGCGCTGAAGGGCTCGTTGCACGTGATCCCCAACTACGAGGTAAAAGCGTCGTGAGCGCGGAAGACCCCACCTATTCATTCCTTTCCTGGCTGCGGACCGGGATCGCCAACAGCATCACGACCGTCTCCGGGGCCACCCGCGCGACGATCGAGGTCGAACTGACGGCGACCGGCACCGGCCCGGGAGGCGCCGTCCAACAGACGATCCCCAGGGAAGTGGGCCTCTACGGCCCGGGTGACATCGTCGGCATCGACAAGAAGGCGATCGTCAAGGTCGAGCCGCGTCACTGGACGGTCGGCTTCGAGCCCAATTACCTGCCGTACGTGGAGTTCTACGACGAGGACTTTCCGTGGCGCTACACGCCGGCCGCGCCTGCCTCGCCGGAGCGGCTCTCGCCGTGGCTCGCGCTCGTGGCCCTGACGGAGGACGAGTTCAAGGACGGCAAGAACATGCAGGGGCGGCCGTTGCCCTTCATCGAGCTCACCGCCGCCGCCGACCTGAGCAAGGTGTTCCCGCCCGCCGCGCAGCTGTGGGCGTGGGCCCACGTGCATGTCAACGAAGATGTCCCCGAGGCCAGCCTCGAAGCGGCGCTCGAGGCCAACCCCGATCGCGCCTACTCGCGGATCTTGTGCCCGCGTCGCCTCGAGCCGGACACGACCTACCACGCGTTCCTGATCCCGGCGTTCGAGATCGGGAGGCTCGCCGGGCTGGGGCTGGTGGTCGAAGGCGCGGCGACCGTGTCGGCGTGGGCGCCGGGCCGATCCCAGATCCCGAATCACTACCCCTATTATCATCGCTTCCGCTTCCGCACCGGGGCGCTCGGCGACTTCGAGCAACTGGTCAAGCTGCTGCAGCCCCAGCCGGTCGACAAGCGCGTCGGCGTGCGCGACATGGACGTGAATCATCCGGGCTCGGGCCTGCCCGCGATCGACCTCCCGGACGCGCTCGCGGGCGTGCTCAAGCTCGGCGGCGCCCTGCGCGTGCCCCTGGACAGCCTCACGGGCGCCGACCAAAACGAGGTGCTCGCGTACGACCAGTGGGACGAGACGCCGCATCCGTATCCGCACCCGTTCCAGGAGGCGTTGGCAGCCCGGCTGAACCTCGCCGACGAGTACCAGCAACAGGCGCCGGCCGGCGATCCGGTCGTCACCTCGCCGCTGTACGGCCGCTGGCACGCGCTCGCCCGCCGCGTCGAGCCGGACAATACTTCCGACCCGACCTCGAGGAACTGGCTGCACGAGCTCAACCTCGATCCGCGCTTTCGCGTCGCGGCCGGGCTCGGGACCAGGGTCATCCAGAAGGGCCAGGAAGACTACATGACCGCCGCCTGGGAGCAGGTCGGCGAGGTCATCGCCGCCAACAACCAGCTCCGGCTGGCGCAGGTCGCCAAGAGCGTATCGACGTGCCTCTACGACAAGCACATCGCCTCGCTCGCCACGACCGACGCGTTCCTGCTGACCGCGCCGGTCCATCGGCGCGTCCTCTCCGCCGGGCTGACCGTGCACAAGCGCGTCGCGGACAGCGTCGTGCCGTCGGCGGTCACCTCCGCGCAATTCCGCCGGCTGACCCGCCCCGGCGCGACGATCATGAAGCGGCTCGGCCTCAGCAGCGCTGCGTCCGCGATCGTCGAGGCGATCAACGCCGGGACGATGCCGGCGGCGCCGGCGAAACCCCGGCCGGACGGCGCCGGCACGCTCGCGGACGTCGCCGGCCACCTCGATGCGGCGAATGTGCCGAAGCCCCAGATCGAGACCCTCGACGAACGACAGACGCCGAAAGATATCGAGGAGATCGAGCCGTCGCTGGAGTACCCGGGCGGGCCCGACGCGCGCAAGGCATTCGGCCAGGCCCTGATCGACGTCTATACGTATACGTCGGTCGAGTTCAAGGTCCCGGAGAAATCACCGCTCGACCTCGGCGGCGTCGTAGCGTCCACGCTGGAGGCCCTCGATCCCGCGACCTCCATCCCCAAGCGGACGCAGCAGACCGTGCAGCTCCCGGCGTGGGTGCAGGCCGACATGGTCGAGACATTCGCGCCGGTGATGGCCTACCCGGTCTTCGACCTGCCGATGTACGAGCCGCTGAGCGAGCTGTCCACCGAGCTGTTCCTGCCGCAGATCCACCTGATCCCGCAGAACAGCCTCACGCTGCTGGAGACCAACCAGAAGTTCGTCGAGGCCTACATGGTCGGCCTCAACCACGAGATGGGCCGCGAGCTGCTGTGGCGCGAGTACCCGTGCGACCAGCGCGGCAGCTACTTCCGGCAGTTCTGGGACGCGGGCAGCGTCTTGCCCGACGCGGCCGAGGAGGCCGAGCGGGAGGCGCTCCGCGACATCCCGAAGATCCACCAGTGGTCGAAGCTCTCGGAGCTCGGCGAGCACAACCACCGCGGGGCCGGCGGCGACGCGGCCCAGATCGTGCTCGTCGTCCGCGGCGAGCTGCTCAAGCGCTACCCGACCGCGGTCCTCTACGCGCAGAAGGCGGTGTGGCACCAAAAACCGGGCGGCGCGTACGAGCGCCGGCTCGACCCGGCGCCCGGCGCCGTCCGGGTCCCGCTGTTCGAGGCCAAGGTCGATCCGGACATCTATTTCCTCGGGTTCGACCTCACCGCCGCAGACGCGGCGGGCGACCCCGATCCGCTCCAGGGGGACGCCGGCTGGTTCTTCGTCATCCAGGAGCGCCCGGGCGAGCCGCGCTTCGGCCTCGACGAAGCGGAGGGCTCGCCGCCTCCGCCCCAGACCTGGAACGACCTCGCCTGGGCCCACCTGGGCACGCCGTCCGGAGCCTCGATCGATCTCAGCCAGACCTCGATCGCGCTCGGCAACCCCGGCGGTGAGGACGCCCAGGCGTCCTGGGACGCCAATACGAACTCCGCCGAGCTTGCCTACATTCTCTATCAGGTCCCCGTGCTCGTCGCAGTGCATGCGTCTCGCATGCTCCCCTGACAACCGACAACAAGCCCGAGTGAAATCATATGACTACCTACCAGGATACTCGAGCCGAGCTCGCGGCCCGGCGCGCCGCGCATGCGCAGCTCGCCGCGCAGCAGGCGGCGCGGCGGGAGCAGCTCAAGGAGATCAAGCGCCGACTCGCCGCGATTCGCCGGTCCCGCGACGTCGATGACCCGGTCTGGGCGACCCAGCACGCCGCCCTCGAGCAGCAGGCGACGGTGCTCCAGACCGAGATCGACGCCAACCGGGTGCAGCTCGCGCATCTGCGGAGCGTGGCCTCCTCGCTGCAGCAGACGCTCGCCGCGTACTGGGATCCTGCGGCGGAGATCCAGCAGCTCGACGACGACCACCCGATCTTGCTGTTCCCGCTGCGGCTCGAGACGCGCTTCAAGGAGGTGATCGTCAATAACGTCACCAAGAAGCAGCTCTGGGTCCGCGTCTACCCCGACGAGTGCCAGATCGACGCGTTCGAGGAGCTGCTGTCGGCGGCCGAGGTCGCCAGCGGGCGGGCGTTCTGGAGCGAGATGTGGCAGGCCGGCGGCTTCGAGGCGCAGGAGCGCGGGGCCTGGCGGGCCCTGGTCGCCTCGCACGGCTCCGGGCGCGCCGAGTGGATCGTGAAGACCTACGCGCCGACGAACCTGGCCGCGAAGCCCGTGAAGGCGAACCCCGAGGACGTGGTGCTCGTGGTGTTCCCCGCGGTGACGCTGCCCGCGACCCACGAGGCCGCCGCCTGCACCTTCTGGGAGACGTTCTGGAAGGCCGACGGCGACGCCGCGATGCAGGCGCAGGCCCTCGCTGCGCTGGCCGGCGCCGTCCAGGACCCGACGGTGGTCGACACGATCCTGAAGTCCTTCGCGCCGGAGAACCTCGCCCAGGAGCCGCCGGGAGAGCTGCCGCGCGCGAGCGTCCACGTCAAGTGCGCCAAGCTCCTGCTCGCGCCGCCCGCGGCCGCCCGCGAGACGTCGTGGTCGCAGGCGCCGAAGGCCTGGGCGCTACCGGATCGGTTCGTCCTCATGGCCTACAACAACGACGTGGAGGTCAAGCGCGTGGTCGGCAACGTCGTCGCCGACGGCCTCGCCGTCGGCCCCGATCGCTCGCTGCCGTCGGCCGAGCAGCTCCACGCCCAGCAGGACGAGCTCGTCCTCAACGAGGATCTGCGCTGGACGGTGGACTTCGAGCGCGCGGTCGACGTCGGCATGGGGTTCAAGGTCGACCTCGACACCTCGCTGGGCGAGGACGTGAACGGCTTCGAGCGGCTGGTCGTGCTCGGCGTGCGCTTCTCGGCCGATCACGCGCAGGGCAAGACGCTGCTCGAGACCCTGTTCGCACATCACCACCACAGCAAGCGCGGCCTCAGCCTCGTCCCCCAGGGCAGCCCGACCAACAACACCGAGGGCGACGGCGCGGCCTACTCCTGGGCGGACGACGCCGACGCCTCGTTCGACGTGGTCTTGAAAGGCAAGGAGGCGTTCGTCGAGACCGCCGACCCGTTCGCGCGCAGCGACGGCGAGTGGCTGGCGCGGTACCTCGGCGTCGCCACCGCCGGCCTGAAGAGCGTGCCGCACGCGAATGGCCGCGACCAGGCCGAGGCGCGGGCGATGAACACCGCCCTGTGGACCGCGACGCTCGGCTACTTCATGGAGGAGATGATGCCGCCGGTGTTCTCCGACGGCCTCATCGACGCCACGCGGCGGTTCTTCCTCCGCCACGTCTCGGGCCGCGGGCCGCTCCCCGCGGTGCGCGTCGGTCGGCAGCCGTACGGCATCTTGCCGGCGATGGCCTTCTCGCAGTACCAGCCCTCGGGCGACGGGCCCGCCCCGCTGACCCAGAGCTACCTGGTGAAGCTCCACGGCGTGCTGGCGAAGATGGACGTCCACTGGGACACGCTGGCGCAGGCCGCCGCGCACGTGGGCGCCCCCGGGGATGCGCACAAGACCCTGCTCGACATCCTCGGGCTGCACCCCGGCTCGGTGGAGTACCACCAGCGCTACGCGCAGAGCCTGGATATGGCCCTCGAGCGCCTGAAGTGGCAATGCGGCGGGGGCAACTGGAGCGCGCTGAACGACGCGGGCGACCTCCACAAGGCGTTCCTGAGCAACCCGTTCGGCTTCAACGATCCGAACGCGCGCCCGCCGATCGTCGATAAGTACTTCTTCGAGGGCAGCGTGCTCCTCCAGGGGCCCGTGGTCGACGACGTGCCGCTGTCCGAGACCGCGCCGATCCGCGTGTACACGCCGGACGGGCACAACTACATCGAATGGCTCGCCGAGTCGAAGTTCGACGCGATCCGCCTCAACGACCTCGGCCAGGGCGCGGCGCCGTCCGCGTTGCTGTACCTGATGCTGCGCCACGCGCTCATGCTGGGCTACTGGGAGGCAGCCATCCGCCTGCTCCACCAGCACAGTCTGGTCGACCCCGCGATCGCCCGCAGGGAGCCCGCGTTCCTGCACCTGCAGCCGATCGTCTCGGCCACGGAGGCGCTGCAGAACAAGCTGATCCAGCTCTACCGGGTGGAGAAGAAGGTCACCGGCGACGATTCGCCGCTCGTCGAGTTCATCGAGCGCGCGTACCCGGAAGGTGCGTGGGGGGCCGACCTCGCCGCGATGCTCCGCGCGCTGGATGTCCTCAAGGACACGCCGACCTCGCGGCTCGAGCGGCTGCTCGCAGAGCACGTCGACTGCGCGAGCTACCGCCTCGACGCGTGGAAGACGGGGCTCGCGGCCCTGCGGCGCGAGCAGATGCTCGGCCAGGGCCAGACGGGGATCTACCTCGGCGCGTACGGCTGGCTCGAGGGCGTGAAGCCCAGGGCGCAGCAACTCGCGCCCGCGACGCTCACGCCCGACCAGAGCGCCATCTTCGCCAAGCCCGGGCAGGCGCCCCTGGTGGAGGACAGCGGCAACGGCGGTTACATCCACGCGCCCTCGATCAACCACGCGGCCACCGCGGCGATCCTGAAGAACGCGTACATGGTGAACGCCTCGGACGCGAGCCCGGAGGCGCAGCAGCGGATGGCGGTGAACCTGTCGTCCGAGCGGGTGCGCCGGGCCCTGGCGCTGCTCGAGGGCGTTCGCAACGGTCAGAGCCTCGCCGCGCTGCTCGGCTACCGGTTCGAGCGCGGCCTGCACGACCGGCACGGGCTCGCCGAGGTCGACCAGTTCATCGGCTCGCTCCGGCAACAGTTCCCGCTGGTCGCCGACAAGTTGAACTCGACCAAGTCGGACGGGCAGCAGGAGATCGAATCGCTCGAGGCCCGCAACGTGGTCGACGGCCTGCGCCTCGCCGAGCACGTGCGCGCCAGCGGCAAGCTGTACCCGAACCCCTCGTCGCCCGCGGAGACGGCGATCAACGCCGAGGTCGACGCGCTGCTCGACCTGCACGACGCGGTCTCGGACCTCCTGATGGCCGAGAGCGTGTACCAGGTGGTCCAGGGCAACTTCGAGCGGTCCGCGGCGAACACCGCGGCGTTCAGCAAGGGCAAGTATCCGCCTGAGCCGGAGGTGGTGAGGACGCCGCGGAGCGGCACCACGCTGACCCACCGCGTGGTGCTGCACCTCGACCCGGCCGCCGCCCCGCCGGCCAGCCCGACCCCCCGGGCCGCGGCAGAGGCGCCCCTGAACGCGTGGCTCGCGGCGCGGCTGCCCGATCCCGCCGTCATCGCCTGCCAGGTCACCTACACCGGGCTGTCGCTGCTCGAGACGCACACGATCATCACCCTGAACGACCTGGGCCTCTCGGCGATCGATCTGCTTCACCTCGACCCGGACGCAGAGCAGGCGATGACCGAGCTCGACGACCGGATCGAGCAGTTCCTCCGCTACCACGGCGCGCACCCGGCGTACCCGATCCGGATCCACTACGCCCAGCCCGTCGTCGACAACGCGACGTTCTTCGAGCTCGCGCCGCTGATCGCGAGCCTGCGGAGCCTCGCGCTCAAGAGCCGCTTCCTCGGGCCCACCGACGTCGGCCTGCCCACCGAGACGGTGGCCGCCGGGGTCACCTACGAATTCGCCGAGCTGGCGGCGCGAATCAATGCAGCCGCCGCGGTGCTGGAGGCGCGGAGGACGACGCTGCTGGCGCTCGTCGCGGATCCGGCCGACCTCGACGATTACGTCCACGCGGTCACGGACGCGCTCCTCGGCGCCGCGTTGCACGGGGTCCCCAATACGGGCACCGGCGACATTCACAGCAGCGTGCGCGCGATCTTCCAGGCCGTCATCGCCAAGGTCGGCGAGCTCGTCACCCGCTGGGACGAGAAGGCCTTCGAGTACGCCGCGAAGCTGGCGACGTTCTCGCCGCTGGCGACCGAGGAGGAGCAGTTCGCTGTGCTCCTCGCGGCCGAGGGGACGATCGCGTCGACCACCACCGTGGATCTCCCGGCGCAACCGCTCGACTTCAAGACCGCCGTCGAGGCGAAGAAGGCGCTGTTCGACGCGCGCCTGGCCGCCTGGAAGGACCTCCAGACGGCAGGCCCGACGGAGCTGGTCGACTACGTCGCGGCCGTCGAGGCCCAGGCGCTGCTGGCCGCGCAGCACGACGCGGCCCCGCTCGACATCGAGGATCAGAAGGCCGCCATGATCGCGCTGCGCGCGGACCTCGTCGCTCGTGTCGAGGGCCTCGCCGAGGAGCTTGCGACGCGGATCGCCAGCGCCACCGCCGGGCTCGCCGAGGCGGCGGCGATCGACCACGCCGAGGGGCGGGTGCGGCGGATGCTCGCGGCGGCCGGCCCGGTGCTCGGCGACGAGATCAAGCTGCTGCCCCGCTTCACCCTGTCGCCGGTCCGCGGCGCCGAGCTCGAGAATTCCCTCGCGGGCGCCCCGGCGCTGCTCGACTATCTGAGCACCACCCGCAATCGCCGGTTCCCGGTGGACGACTGGCTGTACGGAGCCGCGCGCGTGCGTGACAAGCTGCTCCACTGGGAGAACGCGGTCACCCTCGCCGAGGCGTTCACCGGCGACCCCGTCGAGCTCACGGCGCTGCAGCTGCCCTACCGGACGGACGATCACTGGCTCGGGCTCGAGATCCCGCACGGGTACGCCCCGACCGGCGACCGGCTGCTGTACACCGCGCATTTCGCTGGTCCGTTCCACAAGGCCGCGCCGCAGTGCGGCCTCCTGATCGACGAATGGACCGAGGTCATCCCGGCGAAGGATCAGGTGACCGGCGTGACGTTCCACTTCGACCGGCCGCGCGCCGCACCGCCCCAGGCCATGCTGCTGGTGGTCCCGCCGGTGTTGACGGGGACCTGGCACTGGGAGCACGTGGTCGGAGCGCTGCACGAGACGCTCGCGGCCGCGAAGCGGCGCGCCGTGGAGCCCGACAAGGTGGGCAACCTGGGCTACGGCCAGTTCTTGCCGGCGACGATGATGGCGACCACGCTGTATCAGGTGACCATCGCCACCAACATCGCCTTCAACAACAATATTTACGATCAATTCGGAGGCTGAGGCGATGAAGGGACAATATGTCGTCACGGACGTGGATGCGGTCATCAAACCCACTCGGCCGACCGCCGTCATGTGGAACCGGCTCGAGGGCAGGCCGCGGACCGCGGACTTCGACCGCGCGCTCAAGGCCGAGGTGCGCGACGCCCTGTGGATGCTGACGAGGCAGTGGCAGACGGGGGAGTACCAGGGGGAGGACGCCGGCTGGCCCGTCTTCGCCAAGATCCACATGCACACCACGCCGCTCACCAAGTACCGGTCCGAGGGCGGCGCCCCCGAGGCGCTGTCCCTGGCCGCCCCGCTCGAGGCGAAGGTGGAGCAGCTGCCGATCCAGTGGAGCGCGAGCGGGCAGAAGATGCACCTCGACATGCGCGCGCAGATCGGCCGGCAGTGGCGCAGGATGCTGTCCGCCGCCGGCCTCGGCGCCTACGAGGTCCAGTTCCGCGAGAAGTACCGGTTCGAGGTGCCGACCGCGGACGCCGCGTCGGCCCCCGTGTCCGCGCACCGCGGCGCCGTCCAGCAATACGCCGCCCTGGCCGGGCGGTGCATCGACGGCGGGGAGCTCTATCTCTACCTGGTCGGGCAAGCGGGAGCGCCGCGGGCGTCGGACGGCATCACCACCGGATCGGCCGTCGACGAGGCCGCGCTCGACGAGCTCGGCGACGAGCTCGTGAAGTGGTTCGCGTCGATCTACCGCGTACCCGCGGCAGAGGCGGCGTGGAAGCCGGCGTCCCTCGAGTACGCGTTCGCCTGCTCGGTGCAGAAGAAGGGCGCGGAGAAGGTGCTCGCCGCCGACGAGTACGCCCACGGACACCTCGACTGGTACGCCTTCGACCACGACCCGGGCGAGCCCGGCTTCGGCCCGCTGCCCGCGCTCCTGCCCCCCGAGAGTCCGGTCACGCGCTCGTTCATCCCGACCCCGGTGGCGTTCGAGGGGATGCCCGACACGCGCTGGTGGGCGCTCGAGGACCGCAAGACCGACTTCGGCGACGTCAAGCCGTCGACGACGGACCTCGCGCAGCTGCTGCTGATCGAGTTCGGGCTGGTGTACGCCAACGATTGGTTCCTCGTGCCGTTCCGCCTGCCGGCGGGCACCCTCGCCGAGGTCGAGGGAATGGCGGTGACCAACTCGTTCGGCGAGCGGTTTTGGCTCAAGGCCGCGGGAAAGGGCAACGATCAGAGCTGGCACCGCTGGAATATGTACACCCTGAGCGTCAAGGGCGACGACCCGGTCGAGGCCGACACGAGCCTGCTCCTGCCGCCATGCACGGCCCCGTCGCAGGAGGGCCGACCGCTCGAGGACGTGCACCTCGTGCGCGACGAGATGGCCAACATGGTGTGGGCGATCGAGGCCGTGATCCCCGGCGTCACCGGCCAGGGCCAGTCGGGCAGCGAGGCCGCGGAGGAGACGGCGAAGTACCACCGCGACCGGGTCGGCGCGTCGGAGCCGGCAGAGTCGGAGGACTACGCGGCCGCGATCAGCTACCGGGCGATGACCTCCGTGCCCGAGCACTGGATCCCGTTCGTCCCCGTGCATGTGCCCGGCTCCAACCGCGAGGTCCAGCTGCAGCGCAGCCGCATGCCGCGGACGATCGCGGGCGATCCGGCGCCGGAGCCGGCGCTGATCGAGCCCCGCACCGGGCTGCTGCGCCCCGGCCTCGACGGCGGCCCGGTGGCCAAGTTCTTCGTCCACGAGGAGGAGGTCCCCCGCGCGGGCATCCGCGTCACGAAGTCGTTTCAGCGCACCCGCGCGACCAACGGCGAGGCCCACGTGTGGCTCGGCGTCCGCAAGCAGGTCGGTCGCGGCGAGCGATCGAGCGGGCTGTCGTTCGACGACATCGTCGACGTGGAGAAGTCCGAGTGAGCTCGACCGGCGGCGGTCGTCGAGCGGCACCTCGCGGAGCGCGGCGACGAACACCTGCGCGCGACGTCGCCGCATCACGATCGAGCCGAGAGAGGCCGGCGCGAGCTCCTTGATGCACACGCCCTCGCGCATGCGGGCATGCCGCCCTTGCAGCCGGCCGGCTGTGGAGCGCCGAAGTCTCGACTACGGCGCGCGGTGGCAGGGTCCCGCGACGTGTAACGAGGCCTCGAGCGCCTCGGTGCCGCCGAGGACGAGCACGCGTACGGCGCTGGCATGACCCGGTGATGCACTCCCGCCTGCTGCGCCACGCCCGACCGGCGGACGGCTCTCGCGCCTTTTCCTCGTGGGGACGCACCGCGCTCTCTCCGCCGCGGCTCCGCCCGGATCGTTCACCAGCTCGCCGCCGGGCGAGCTTGCCCGGTCCTCGCGGCCCGGACGGGGCCCTCGCTTGCGAGGCCGTGTTCCTCGGCCACGGACCGGGGATGTTCCGGCGAATTTCGGCGATCGTGGGAGGGGCGCTCGGCGTCGCAGCGGGGGCGCGGATGCTTTCGCGTCGACGACGACGCATCGCCTTGCAGGGCCGCGTCGTCGTCGTCACTGGCGGCGGCCGTGGCTTCGGCTACGCGATCGCGTGCGAGTTCCTGCGCCACGGCTGCAAGCTGGCCATCTGCGGCCGCGACGGCGAAGCGATCGCCCGGGCAGTCGCCGAGCTCCGCCTGCGAGGCGCAGACGTGTTCGGCATGGCCTGCGACGCCAGCGACCCGGTCCAGGTCGAGGCATTCATCAAGGGTGTGCTCGATACATTCGGCGCGGTCGACGTCCTCGTCAACAACGCGGGGCAGATATTCTTCGGCCCCGTCGCCGAGCTGCACCCGGACGATCTCGAGGCGGCGATCCGCAACATCTTCTGGGTGCACTACCGGCCGACGATGGCGGTGCTGCCCCACATGCGCGCCCGCGGTTTCGGCCGCATCGTCAACATCACGTCGGTCGCCGGCAAGATCCCGATCCCCCATCACGCGGCCTATGTCGTCGGCAAGTACGCCGCGACCGGCTGGTCGGAGGTGCTGACGGTCGAGCTGCGCAAGGACGGCATCCTCGTCAGCACGATCACGCCGCCGCCGCTCGCCGACGGCGCGTCGCTGTACACCCACTTCAACGGCCGCGAGGAGGAGGAGTTCAAGTGGTTCGCGCGCGGCCTGACCTCGAGGTGGTCGGCGAGCAGCACGGACCGCGCCGCGCGGATCGTCGTCGACGCGGCGATCCACGGCGACCGCCAGCGCGCGATCTCCCCCGGCTCGTGGCTCGCGGTGCGGGCTCAGGGCGCCGCGCCGGGGCTGATGACCCGCATCTGGGCCGGCTTCGATCGCGTGCTGCCGTCGCCCGGCCCACCCGGGCATACGGCGAAGATGCGCGTCGGCGCCGAGGTCGTGGCCGGCAGCGCGGATGTCGAGGTGCAGGCTCGCGCCGAGACGGCGCGTCGTGACGCTCGCCGTTATCGGCCGCCCGGCTCCTGAGGCCGGCAAAAGGACATTCGGGCGTGAACCGCCGCCGACCTGCGATCCCTTCGAGCCGACCTGTCCGAAGGGCATCATTGCCACCTCGGCGCGAGGTGCTCGCCTGCACACCAGCGCCTCGGTGGCCGCGCTCTATTGGGTCGAGCGAGCCGGCTCACTGGGTCAGCACGAGTGAGGTGCGCGCGGACACCTCGATTGCGCCGCCCTCGACGGCGTCGCCGGACAGCAGGTCGGTGTACGAGCCGGCGGGCACGCCCTCGACCGTCTGCGGCTCGTCGCTGCGGTTGATCACGACGAGCACGCGGTCGCCGGAGTCCTCGTCGGTCTTCTCGTACGCGAAGGTCTCGTCGGTCACCGACAGCGTCGTGCGGGCGCCGCGGCTGAGCGCCGGGTGCTGCTTGCGGATCGCGGTCATCTTCTTGACGTGCGTGAGCAGCAGCTTCTGGCCCTCGGTGTAGGCGGCGTCGTCCCAGTCCATCATGCGGCGGTTGTCGGGGTCGCCAGCGCCGGCCATCCCGATCTCGTCGCCGTAGTAGATCAGCGGGATCCCGTTGAGCGTCAGCATCACCGTGTACGCGCTGGCCAGGCGCTCGAACGCAGACACGCCCGCGGGCAGCGGCGGGGGGCTGTCCCACTGCTCGGTGCCGCTGCCGCTCCACTCGTTATCCCACCGCGGCGTGTCCTCGGCCTGATGGATCACCCGCGGGATGTCATGGTTGCCGAGGAAGTTGCTCATCAGGCCCGGCTCGTAGAAGCCCTCGTTGTCGGTCAGGAACTGGTCGAGCTCCTGCATCGACGTCGGCTTCACCACGCCCTCCTCGGTGCGCTGGCGGCGGAGCACCGTCGCGGCGATCGCCATGCGCATCGGGAAGTCGAACTGTCCGTCGAGCATCCTGCCGGGTTCGACGTAGTACTTGAGCAGCGCCTTGTCGCCGGTGAACGTCTCGCCCACCGTGTAGAAGTGGGCCTTCGTCTGCGGCTCGATCTCCTGCTCGACACGGTCGCGGAACTCGAGGATCCACTCGTCCTCGATGTGCTTGAGCGCGTCGAGGCGATAGCCGTCGATGCCGGTCTCGGTGATCCACCACAGCGCGTTGTCGATCGAGAACTTGCGCGCCTCGGGGTTGGTGAAGTCGAAGTCGGGCAGGTACGGCGTGAACCAGCAGCGCTTGCGCTCGGTCGGCTCGTCCCACGAGCAGGCGTGGCCGCACAGGCACTCCTTGGTCTCGCCGCCGTAGTCCTGGTCGAGCGGCCAGAACCACTCCGGGTGGTCGTCGTACACCGGCGAGTCGATGTAGACGTGGTTCATCGCGTAGTCGAGGACCACGCGCAGGCCCTTGGCGTGCGCGGCGTCGACGAGCGCCTTGAACTCCTCCATCGTCCCGAAGTGCTCCTCGGGCTGGTCGAGGTGCTCTGGCCAGTACGAGTGGTAGCCGCTGTAGTAGTGGACCATCTCGAGGTCCGGGTGGCCCTTCGAGGGGTTGTCCATCGGCACGCTCAGCCACAGCACGTCGACGCCGAGGGCGGTGAAGTAGCCCTCCTCGATCTTGTCGGTGATGCCCTTCCAGTCGCCGCCGAGGTAGTCGGCCTCCGGGTCGACCGGGGCGCCGATCGGCGCGTCGTTGCCCGGGTCGCCGTTGGCGAAGCGATCGACGAACACGAAGTACATGATCGCGTCGCGCCACGGGTCGAGATCGACGTCCTCCGACGGCTCGCCCGTGTCAGTGTCCTCGCCGGTGTCGGTCGCCGTGCCGTCCGTCGTGCCTTCGCTCGTCGTCGGCGGCGGTTCGGTGGTGGTCGTCGTGGGAAAGCTCGCCGCCCCCGTCGTCTCGTCCGTGGTCGCCTGCGTCGCGGTCTCCGTCCCCGTCTCGCCGGCTTCGGGCGCGGGGCAGCCCACCAGGGCTGCGAACAAGAGTGGCGTGCTCGAGAGCGCGTGATATCGATGTCGCATGAGAGTGTCCAGTCGTGAGGGCCGCAGAGGATAGCCGAACGCTCCCCCCGCAGCGCCCCGTTCGTTGCAGGCGCACAAGCCTCCATGGCGCCCCTGCGAGCGAGCTCTACAGGGCCCGCCAATCGCCGCCGGCGATCACCGCCCGCGCTGCGGCGCTCAGCTCGTCGCAAAGCCGCATGAATGTGCGGCCGGGCGGCGGCGCGGGGGTCAGCGCCGCCTGCAGCTCAGGGACGCTCGACGAGCGCCGGGGCGCGACCTCGCGGCGCCTCGAGCCACAAGGCTGGCGCAGGTGGCCGCCGGGGCGGGTCGGGGTCGGCTCGGCTTCGAGCGTGCGGGACCCGTTCGCCCGAGGTCGGCTTGTGGGACCATCGAGAACATGGCGGCACCGAACTTCATCGAGACGACCGACAGCAGCGATCAGCCGTACGTCGAGTTCGAACTGAGCAACGGCGAGCGCATGCGACTGACGCGGCGGTTCGCCTCGTGGGCGCAGGGCGACGTGATGCGGATCCAGATCCGCGAGGTCTCGGGCCACCTTCGGCCCGGTCCGGAGCTGCCGGTCGCGCAGGTCGCCGACTTCTTGTTCGCGGTCGGCCGGCTGTGTCTGCGGTCGGGCGAGTGACGCCGCCGGGGCTCCTGGGCCTACGCGAGTACCAAGAGCGCAAGCCGATGCCCGCGACCGTTCGCAATCGCGGCCCAGAACGCCCTGGCGCCGCGCGGAAGGATGTTCAACGCACTGCGGTCGCGTCCGATGGTCGGGACACGCCGAGCTCGCGTTCGCCGGCGGCCAACAAAATCTCCACCTCCCGGAGACCGTCCGCGTGCTGCGGCAGTTGTGCAAAACGCGACGACAACGCGGTGAACGCCTGGCGGTTGGAGATCAGCCCGCGCGGCGACCCCTTGTCGCGGTTGTAGATCACCGAGTCGCGGAGCATCGTGATCGCCTCGGCGTTGCGACCGCACCACGCCAGCACCTCCGACAGAAACTCCGTGGTCTGCGCCAGGCCCGTCAGGTCGCCGATTCGTGTCTGCGCCTCGAAGGCGGCCTCGAGCCGGTGCCTGGCCTCCTCGAGGCGAAGGCGCTTGAGCTCGAGGCGACCCATCGTCTCCCACACGCGGGCGAGCTCGCGGTCATCGTCGAGCTCCCTGAACGCCCGCTCTGCTGCGAGCGCATGGTCCAGACCGATCGCGTAGCCCTCCTCTTCCCGACCGAGTCGCATCCGCGCATGAAGCGGCAAGTTGGCCAGGAGGTGCTCCGACTCGGCGAGCTCGCGCAGGGCTACCGGATCGTCCTGGGCGCGCGCGTCGAAGATCGCACGAGACGCGCGCAAGAGCTTCAGTGCGTGGGCGCCGTCGCCCATGCGGACATGCACCGCGGCCTGATCGTTGAACAGGCAGGCCGCGCCGATCGGGTCATTCGCCGCGTGCAGTACACGGCTGGCCTCCTCCACCTCGGCGAGCGCCCGCGCGAGCGATGGCGGATCACCGAGGTCGAAGTGGACCCCCGCCAGCGCCTGCGCCAGATCGACGACGAGGTCGACCGGCGCGTCCGGGTCGAGCTCGGCGCGCGCTGCCTCGAGCGACGAACGCGCCAGCGCCAGCGTGAACCCGTGTTCGTAGCCCGGCGCTTGCCACTGGACTCGCCCCAGCTCGAGCAGCGCTCGTGCCTTGAGTCGCTGTCGAGACACGCCGACCGGCAGCGTCGCCAGCAGCGCGAGCGCCCCATTGGCATGCTCCACCGCGGCCTGCGGCGCGCCCATCTCTGCCGCCTCGCGGGCCGCTTCGCACAGGTGCTCCGCCGCCGAATCGAGGTCGCCGGCCCGGCGCATGTGCTCGGCCGCCCGAACGTTGTCGATCAGAGGGTCGCCGGCCGTGGTCGTTGCGACCTTCCCGGTCGCGCTCAACTCGACCGGCGCCGGCATGTCCACGTCCGGCTTCAGAAGCAAGGTCTTGCGCCGTGTCGAGCGTGCGCCCTCGGCGGGCGGGGCGAGTACGGTCTTGCGCTGAACCGGGCGCCGAGGCGCCGTGCCCTGGGCCGGCTCGACTCGATCTGAAATCTCCCCGGAGACAGCTTGCGGGCGGCTCATGTCGGGAGCGACGGGGCGCGGACCGGCGTCAACACCAGCGCCCGAGGTTCCGGACGCGGCCTCGGCTGCCTCTGAGGCCAGGTCGACGACCTCATGAGACATGTCGATGAGCTCCGCGACACGGGCGTCGTCGACGCTCTCGGCCTGGAACTTTGCTACCCCCGCGATTCCCGGAGCGGGAGGGGGCGGCGGGACGGTCCTGGCCGCCCGAGCGCCAAGCAGCCGCCCGAGCTTTCGGTGCCACGCCTGTGCGAGCGACGGAATGATGGACGCGGACAGAGCCGAGAGTGCCGAGCTCGGCAATGAGAACTTGCCTTCACCCCGATCTTCGACCGGGACGCCGAGATCGATGGCGTGCTGGAGCCGCTCGAGCACGAGCTCCGGATCGACCGACAGCAGTTCGGCGAGGATCCTGATCTCGAAGCCCGGGCCGATCAGCGCCCCGGCCCGGAGCGCGCGCAGGACGTCGGGAGGCAACGAGCTCCATTGGATCGACTTCGCCTCGCTGGCGAGCACCTCCTCCCCGCGCACCACCGAGTCGCTGTCGCGCGCACGCACGGCGGCGAGCAGCTCGGCCGCGGCCTCCTTCGGCTCGTCACGGAACACCAGCAGCAGCGGCAACCGAAGCCAGCCGGACTGCTGCACGATCCGGGTCAGCGCCGCCAGGGTCGCCTCGTCGGCCTGCTCCACCGCGTCGAACACGACCACCCACCGGGCACCGTCCTGTTTGGCGAGGCGGTTCCACAGCTCGACCACCACCGCCTCCGTCGCGCGCTCTGGCGTGTCGCCGAACAGCGTGCGGGTCCGCGGGCGGGTCCGCCCCGACCTCGCCTCGCCCAGGATCGCCTCGGTCATGCGTCGCGCCTCGAGGAGGGGTCGCAAGGCAGCCGGTGCGACTTCGCAGCTCACGCGGATCACCTGGCTGCCCGGCGGCGGCTCCGGCAGGCGGCCGCGAGCCGCAATGATCATCTTCTCATGAATTCTTTGCCAGATATTGTCGCTCATGGACGACGGCACCTTGGTGACAGTGGCTAGCGACGCCGAGCGGTTTCACTACAAGCTGACGTCGACGTTGAAGACCCGTAGTCGGAGGTCGCGGTGCCTGGATCCGTCCAAGGCGACGCCGGCTCAGGCCGGGTAATAGCGGGTTCCGCGAGCCTTGCCCGTCCACGTGACATGGCCGGCTTCGATCAGGCGGTTGACCCCCGAGCGGATCTGCATGTTCGTACCGCCGACGCGGTGCTGGAGCTCCGTCGCGCTCGCGGGTCCTCCAATCGCCTTGATCGCCGCGAGAATCTGCTCATCGAACGCCTCCCGTCCCGCCGCCGTGCGGGTGACGACCTCGCTGCGCAAGGGCTTGTTCTGCGAGGAGGGCGAGTCGACCGGCTTCCGTCGGGGTACCCGGGTCTCCGGCTGCCCGGAGGCGGCGGGCCGCCGGGCGGCACCCGAGACGCTCGACACCGGCGCGGACCCCATCAGCTCAGCGATCGTGATCGAGCGGAGCAGCGGGCCGAGCTCGCCGCGCGCCAGCTGGTTGAGCTCGCCAATCGTGAGTTCATGGCGCTTCCGCAGCTCCTCGACGAGGAGCTGACGCTTGCGACCTTCAATTGCAGAGACGACGTCGAACTTGGGCATTGCTGCGACCTTAGCACGCATCGGACGATCGCGGCAGGAGTGATCGCCATCGTGGAGCTCAGTTCGTACGGCGGTCGCCGCTCGCTCCGACTTCGGGGCCGCAGACGAAACGATGGATTTTTGCCAGCAGCCGTGTGAGCTCGACCGGCTTGGTGTCGTAGTCATCGCAACCGGCATCGAGAGCCATCTCGCGGTCGCCAGGCCCTGCGTGTGCGGTCAGCGCGATGACGGGGATGCTGGCGGTCGCCTCGGTGTTCTTGAGGATGCGCGTGGTCGCCCAGCCATCCATTTCGGGGAGGCTCAGGTCCATGAGTACGACATCGGGCCTGTCCGTCATGACGATGGCCATGGCCTCCGAGCTGTCGACTGCGACCATCACCTCATAGCCCCTGCGGCGCAGCCGTCGTGAGAGCATGTCGCGGCTGAGTTCGTTGTCCTCCACGATCAAGATTTTGGCCACGGTCTACATCCTGTCATTTCATTCGAGACGTGAATGGCGCCCGCGCGAGACGCCGGAGCAGCGGTGCGCGGCCGACGACGCCACGCATCGCAACAGATCGTGTCGCCCGTACGACATCGCGCGGGCGGCATGAGCGCCAGGCAAGGGCCTTCCTTTTGATGGGCCGGGACCGAACTGGAACCGGGGATCACTGGCGCGGCGCGCTCGAGGTGACGGCCTGCGCCACGGAGGTCTTCTACGAGCGCAGGGATGGACACTGATCGTTGGACCGGCCCACCCGCGGCGATTCCAAGCGCCGCGCCAAGCAAGCCGCGATCTTCGTCGCCTATGTCACCTTCGTACCCAGATGCTCGTGGTCAAGACCACCGACACGCGCTGCGTGATTGGCTTCAAGGCCCCCGTCTCGAACCGTGACCGGCGGCTCGCCCGGCTCGGCTCACGCTCCTGACTCGAAGCGGGCGATCAGGCGGGTGAGCTCGTCGCGGAGCTCACAGGGGTCACTCCGTCCGCCAGCGATGGCTTTCAGCCCCGAGAGCGCCCGGACCTCCTGGGCTGTTTCGAACTTCTTCAGGATGGCCTTCTTGTCGTCGCAGTCGTCGGCCAGCTCAAACCGGGCGAAGTCGCGGAGGTACTCCGGGATCTTCCTCAAGTCTCTGGACGGCGCACCCGCGATCGTCTCACTTGCGAGTCGACGGGCCTGCGGATGCCTGCTGATGAGCAACATCTTGACGTCCTCGGCATAGCCCGCAGGCGCTTCGGCGATGAGCTCGTCAACGGTCGCATGCGGCGTGTGCTTGGTGTCGACAGGGGCCGGCTCGATGCCGACAGCCGTCTCGCTGGGGCTCTCGTCCGTCGTGCCGCGGCCGTACGCGAGCACGGCGAGGACGAGCACGAGCGCCACCGCCACGCCGATCCATACACCGCGGGGACTCTTCGAGAATGTCCCAGGCTCGAGCACTCCGGATGTCTTGGTCACTGCCGTCGTGCCGCTTCGTACGTCGGCGTGAGTCACTTCGCCTGGCGTGGGCACGAAGGGTCTCGCTGCGCTGCCCGACATCGCTGACGAAAGCGCTGCGCTCGTGGAAGCCGCTGGCGGGATGCTGACCTCGTTGCCGAACACCAGACGACGGAGCTCGTCCCGCACCTCGAGCGCCGACCCCGGGCGCTCCGAAGGAACGCGGGCCAGCAGCCGCTCGATCATCCCCGCCATGGCCTCGGGCACGTCTGCGCGCAGGCTCGGCGCGGGGCGCCCGAGCTGGCGCGTGAGCAGTTCGACCAGCGTGTCGCCCTGCCAAAGCTGCTGTCCCGTGAACGACTCCCAGAGGACGACGCCGAGCGCGTACAGGTCGGCGCGCAAGTCGACCTGCTGGCCCGTGCCCTGTTCGGGCGGCATGTATCCCGGCGTGCCGATCACGGCGCCCATGCGGGTCAGCGGCTGAGCGACGTCGGCGATGGTCGCCTGCTCGCCCGACACGCGTGCGATCCCGAAGTCGACCACGCGAACGTGCAGCGCCCCGTCGCGGCGCTGCTCGAGCAGGATGTTGTCGGGCTTGAGGTCGCGGTGGACGATGCCGAGCGCGTGCGCCGCTGCCAGCGCATCGGCGATCTGGCTGCCGAGCAGACACACTTGCGGCCACGGCAGCGGCCCCGCCTCGAGGCGCTTGCTCAGGCTCTCGCCGCGGACCAACTGCGTCACCAGATAGAACCCGCCCTCGGGCAGCGGTCCGTAGTCGATCGCGCTGGCGACGTGGGGATGGTCGAGGCGTCCGGTCGCCAGAGCTTCGCGCTCGAAGCGGGCCTCCGCCTGGGTGTGCGCTGCGAACTCCGCCCTGATCGTCTTGAACGCGACCTGCTTGCGCAGACGCAGGTGCTCGGCCACGAACACCGCCCCCATGCCGCCCTCGCCGAGCACCTCGACGATCTTGTAGCGCTCGTCGACGACACGGCCGACCCAGCGCGACTCGAGGGCGGTGCTCTCGGGACCGTTCGACATGGCGAAAGCGGGGTGGACTATACCCGAGTGCCCCGTCCATGAGGAGCGGGCCCAGCGCCGGCCTGGGCATCACCCTCGGCCAAATCCGAGCCGTATTTGCAGCACCTGTCGTGGTAACGAGGTTTATCAGCCGCTACAGGCCCCTGTCGGTGCGGCGCTCAGCGCAGCGAGTCAGGCCCAGCAGCAGGGCCGCATGAGGAGGGCTCCATTGCGCGGCCTCTCCAACTCGACCCACCACGGGCGGAAGAACTTTCTTCGACGGACCGTTCGCGCCGGGCGCATCGGGACGACCGCTTGCTCGGGAAAATTTCTTGGACCGGCCGCGCATGAACTTTTCCAAGAGAGGATGGGTTCGCGCCACGGCACGCGTTCGAGGACTCGGCGGCTGGTGCGCCATGCGGGGAGACTGTTGACCGCCGCACATCGAGCCTGGAGACTACGGCCGTCGGTCTGCCACTGCCCGAACACATGCGCACGAGGCCGGGGCACTGGCAAGCACAAGTGGAAGGGCAAGGGAAAGTGGCACTGAACTCGAGCGGCCCGTCCCCCTCCAATTCCTGCTCCTGCTCCTTCTGAACCCCGCCTTCGGAGTCATCTTGAGCAACATCGCATCGCTCCACTCTCCCGCCCCTGGCGCGCCGTCGACAGCGTGGATCGGGCACACGCTGGAGGGCCGCTATCAACTCCGTGAGCTGATCGGGGAGGGGGGCATGGGAGCTGTGTTCGCGGCGGAGCAGCTCAGCCTCCACACGATGGTCGCGGTCAAGATGATCCACGCCGAGTACACCGGCAACGCCGAGATCTCCGAGCGTTTCCGGCGTGAAGCGATGGCGACGGCGAAGATCGATCACCCGAACGTGGTCCGCGCGATCGACTTCGGCCCGCTACCGGGAGGCGGGGCGTACCTGGTCACGCAGTTGGTCCGTGGGCGCACGCTGACGAACACGATCGCCAGCGGGAAATTGCCCTGGCGGAAAGCTTGCGACATCGGCGCCCAGATCGCCGACGCACTCGTGGCGGCCCATGGGGCCGGCATCATCCATCGTGACCTGAAACCCGACAATATCCTCCTCGAGACCCGCGAGGACGCCACGGTGGTCAAGGTACTGGACTTCGGACTTGCTCGCGTCGCCGATTCAGCTGCGGACATGACCCCCTTGACGCGTCTCGGCACCGTGATGGGCACCCCCGGCTACATGGCGCCGGAACAAGCCGCAGGCGAGCCGACCGATCACCGCACGGATATGTACGCACTCGGGGTTATCCTCTGGGAGAGCCTCGCTGGGCGCGAGCTCTGGGACGGCGGCGAGCTGTCCGACATCACGATCCGACAGCTCACGCAGACGCCGTCGGCGCTCGCGCCCGAGATTCCGGATCTGCCGCCTGAACTCGACCGCCTCCTGAGCCAACTGCTGGCGCGTGAAGCTGCGCAGAGGCCGCAAGCTGCCCGCGGAGTCCGTGATGAACTGCGGGCCCTTGCCAACCGTCCGGCCTCCGCACTGGTGGCTCCGACGCCGTCGCCTCAGCCCCCGGCACCGCAGCCCCAATCACTGGCGCCGCCGAACCGCGGATTGATCGTTTTCATCGCGGTGTTCGCCGCCATCGCGCTGCTGATCATCGCCCTCTGGGCGCTGGAGCAGTGACGTGGCCGGCGGCCTCCGGCGGACGCTGGCCACTGCGACGGGAGGACGACTTCGCCGACGTGCTCCGGGCACACCGATGGGCCTGTCCAAACAGCCAGCCGAATCCTATGCGGTCGAGCGACGTCCGCTATCCACAGCTCCCGTGGCCGAGCCTCGGCGGCTCGGCGCCTGAAGCGAGCCGCCGGTCCGGCTCGGCCGGGCGCCTCAGAGGTTGGTGACCGAACCGCACTCCCCCCGGGCGCGCATGCCGATCTGGCGCGCCTGCTCGCGCAGGAAGTCGTAGACGGTGTCGACCGATCCCGCGGCGCCGGACAGATCATAGCCGCGGCGGCGGCTCAGCAGGGTGGACGCGCCGATCTGTCGCAGCTCGGCGATCGTGGTCTCGCCGTCGCGGTCGAGGTCGGCGTCGGCGATCCACTGCGCGCGCAAGGTCGGGCGCTCGGAGCCGATGGCGGTCTGCAGCCAGGCGACGGCCGGGAACGATAGGGTCACGTTCTCGGTGAAGACCGTGTAGTCGGTCCATACGCAATCGTCGTAGGCGACGCCCTGCGGCAGGCCCCAGCGGAATCGGACGACCGGGGCCGGCGCGCAATCGGACGGGACGTCGGGCTTGCACGACATGCCGTCGGCCTTCTCGATCGTGCCCTCGACGTAGAGCGAGTAGCCGCCCGCGGCCATGAGCTCGACGTCCTGGTCGAGGGTGTAGCGCGACAGCGGCCGGGACTTGCCGGCGGTCGCCGGCGGCAGGGTGAAGGCGATCGCGGACGGCTTCTCGCGCCCGTCGACGTGATCGAGGAGGGCGCCGCCGATCGGCAGGCTCAGCAGGTCGACGACGAAGTCGGTGGCGATCTCGACCTCGCCGGCGCTGGCGCTGGTGAAGGTGACGGTGCCGACGGAGACGAGGAGCTTCTGGTATTCGACGGTCCAGCCGTCGCGGATCTGGCCGAGCCCGCTGCCGCTCTGGACGCCGAACACGCCGTCGCCGGGCGCGGCGAGGATGTCGCCGACGCTGCTGTGGCCGTCGCTGACGCTGCCGTGGGTGGTGTACATCATCTGCCCGCCGGAATCGGTGCCGCCGTCTTCAAGGCAGGCGAACAGCAGCGCCCCGCCGCAAAGGCCCAACGACAAGAACGTCCTGCGCATCGCTCGCTACGAGCACAGCATGCGCGTGCTGCCCCGTCAACCGAGTTCGCGCGGCCGTCGACGCGCGGCGCTCCAGTCTGGAGCGCGCCGCGGGCACTGTGCGCTGCACCCGGGGACGTCGCGCGGGGCACTGCGCGCTGCTCCTGCCGGCGAGCGCGGGGCAGGGCGCTGCGCGTCTGCTCCTGCGTTTCGGGCCACGCACCCGCCGCTCGCGTCGGGGCTCAGCGGCGACGTCGCGGCTGGCCCCAGCCCTCGCCGATCTCGGCGGCCGCTGCCAGCTCGAAGCCGCCGAGCCGGAACACCGGCGCGCCTGAAGGAGCGATCAACTGCACGACGGCGCCGTCGCGCACGCGCCCCGAGTCGCAGCCCGTCCGCGCGCGCCCCGAAGCCGGCGAGCAGGCCGCTGCGATGGCGCATCTCGACGCCGACGAAGCCAACCATTTAAGCGCGAGTGGCTCGCTCGCGCCGAACGTTTAAGCGCCGATTAAGTCGCCATGAGCGTCAGCGTCGGACAAGTTCGTCGCCCGATGCCTACGCGCCGGACCGAACTGTTCCTCGTCTGTTCACTCTTCACGTCGCTCCTTTCGTGCATCGACGAGCCCGACGCGACCGCGCTGCGAGCCGAGGCGCTGGGGAACCTCGCGCCGCTGCCGACCGTCGACCCGGACCTGCCCGCCCCGCGCGTCGAGCTCGGCAGGGCGCTCTACTTCGAGAAAGCGCTGTCGCGCTCCGGCACCCTGTCGTGCAACGGCTGCCATGACCTCGCGCGCCACGGGGTCGACGGCGAGGCGACCTCCCCGGGCTTCGCGAGCGAACGCGGCGGGCGCAACAGCCCGACGACCTTCAACGCGTTCCTGCACGTCGCGCAGTTCTGGGACGGTCGCGCAGCGACGGTCGAGGAGCAGGCGACCGGACCGATCCTGAACCCGGTCGAGATGGGCATGCCCGACGCGGCGACGGTCGAGGCGACACTCGCGGCCTCACCCAAATACCCCGGGCTGTTCGCCGCGGCATTCCCCGACGACGCCGCCCCGCTCACGCTGGCGAACGTCGGCCGGGCGATCGGTGCCTTCGAGCGCACCCTGCTGACGCCAGCCCCGATCGACGATTTCCTGCGCGGGGACGACGAGGCGCTCGACGCCGCCGAGCTGCGCGGGCTGGGGCTGTTCCTCGAGCTCGGGTGCGACGGTTGCCACGACGGCGCGGCGCTCGGCGGCGGCCAGTTCCGACCGCTGCTCGGCCGCATGACGCCGGATGCCGGGCGCTTCGCAGTGACCGGCGACGAGCGCGACCGCGGCGTGTTCAAGGTCCCGGGGCTGCGCAACGTCGCCGAGACGGGGCCCTACCTGCACGACGGGTCGATCGCCACGCTCGCCGAAGCGGTCGATCTGATGGTCGAGCACCACGCGGAGCGGCGGCCGCTGGAAGCCGACGCGCGCGCCGACCTGCTCGCGTTCCTCGCCGCGCTCTCCGGGCCCGTCGACGAGTTCGCGGCGGCGCAGTGATATGCTCGGTCAGGTCGGGATCAAAGCGTCGAGGCCAGCATCTTGATCGTCCGCGGCTTCTTCGTCCGCAATTCGGTGCACGCCGAGCCTCGTCGCCGCCACGATTCGCATGACCTTCACGACATGTCCCGAAGACCAGGCATGGCTCGCGGATGAGCGCGCGTTCGGGTATCACTCGGCCGGTGACGGTGAAGCCGGCGGCCCAGTGTCGTCCCATTCGACGTAGCGCACGCCCGCGAGTCGCTCGGGGCCGTGGAACTCCAGGGCGCAGACGGCGGAGGTGAGCTTCTCCCCATCCGGCTTCCAGGCCGCCCAGGGATGGGCGCGGGAGAAGAACTCGAGCTCGCAGCGGGCCACGTCGCTCTGGGCCACGAACACGTCCCAGGCAGCGGGATCGCGGTACGCGTAGCCCACCAGAGTCCGCGGATCGCACCACGCACGACCCTTCACGGACACGGTCGCCGAGGTCGCCGCGAGGTGCAGCTCACCGGTGCGAGGCGTGTGGATCTGCGTGAACAGCAGGCCGGGAACCTCGTGGAAGGCGTGGCGCGCCTTCGCGGTGCGCAGGTAGATGGGCGTGAGGCACGGGCCTCGCTCGCGCCGCGGGCGCACGCGGAGGGCCTCCAGGCGGGCCTCCGAGTCCTCGCGGAAGCTCGGGCAGTACAGCCAGGTCAGCTCCTCGACGCGCCGGTGGCCCCACAGGTGCTTCTGCAGCCCAGGGGCGCCGCGCACGTCGAAGCGCTCGCCGTCGACGGTGACTGTCCCGGTGAAGATGATGCCGTCGTGCGAGTGGTTGACGTGTGTGGTCAGCGGCAGCAGGTCGATGCCTCGCGGCGCCCGCCGGACGGCCCGGGCGGACTCGGGGGTGTAGCGTAGATCCCAGGCGATGGCGTGCTCGCCCGAGACGACCTCGCCGTGGCACTTGCCCGGCGCGAGGCCGGCGTCGCCGATGCGGATGCCGAAACGCCCCGGCGTCCCGGCGTCGAAGGCGGAGAGCGGATGGATGGCCTTCACCGCCACGGCGGGCCGGTCCGGCGCCGCGGTATCGAAGGCTGCGGCCCACACCGTGGCCCGCGGCTCACCCGGAGCGCCCGGGGCCGGATTGAAGAGAGTGTAGCGCAACCACCACGCGCGCTCACCCCCTGGATCGAAGACACACAGGAACCAGATCTCGAAGAACCCCGCCTGATGCTTCCAGCGCGGCCGGTTGGCTTGCTCGCTCGTCGTCATGCCCTCTCGCCCTCATGCGCGCACGGTCGTGTGCTGAAAGACCGCCACGAGCGTCGATGAAGCTGGGTGTGCTGACAAGGGAACTTTTTTTCAGGGCCCTGGCGCGGAGCCAGGCGTGGAGTGGTTCTCGGCCGGCCGACGGCACGGCTGCCATTCGCGTCACCGGTGAACACTTCGTCGTGTCACACCACGCCGAGCTGTTCCGCGAGCATGGGAGCGAAGCGCAGCAGCGAGGCGAGGGCGACGGTGGCGTCCGCCGTGATCGTCAGAGTCGAGATCGGCCGCACCGCCACCGTGGTCCCCACGACCACGGGCTGCGGCGTCGGCGGGCCGGCGAAGATCGTCAGTCCGGGGCGCAGGCGCGGGCCCGGCAGCACGAGCGGCGCCGCGGGCGGCGCGATGCGGACCACCTGCAGCGTGGCGTACGCTCCTTCACCGTCTTGCAGCCGCGTCCCGGTCCGGAGCGCGCCGAGGACCTGCTCCGGCGAGGCGTCCGGGCCGACGTCGATCTGCACCCAGCGCGTGCCGTCGGCCTGGACGTCGCCGCAGGCGATCCGCAGGCCCGGCTCCGCCAGGAAGGGGGCGAGCGCCCGTTCGAGCAGCGCCGGCGTCGCAGTCAGGGCGCGCAGGGAGGCGACGCACAGCAGCGCCATCTCGGCCGTCGACACCTCCGCGCGATCCTCGGCGAGGGCGCGGGCGCGGGCGAGCAGGTGCTCCACGTCGCAGGGCTGCTGCACCCCCGAGAAGGCGGGAAAGGGGATATCGGGCGCAGGCACGGGCGGCGGAAGCGGCCACAGCTCGTACAGCGGCGCGCCCGGCTGCAGCTCGTCGTCGTCCGCCGCGAACAGTCGCCCGATCACGCCGGCGCGCGGGGCGGTCAGCTCGGCGACGATCTTGGACAGCTCGACCTCGAGGATCGGGTCCTCGGCCGCGACGACGTCGCCGGTGCGCCGGACAAACCGGACCCGGCCCGCAAAGTCGTCCTCGAGCGCCGGCAGGCGCACGAGCAGCGGGGGGTCGTCAGGGTCTTGCGTCATGTCCTGGCTCCGAGGTTGCGAGCGCCGTCGTCACCGCTGGCAGGATGTCCTCCGCCGCGCCGGGGACGTGATGCACGAGCACCGCCGCGGCCAGGCGCGACGGCCGGCGCTTGAGCTCGACGATCCGCGCCCCGGCTCGCGCGGCCACCAGCGGCAGCTCGCGCGCCGGCGAGACATCCATGGCGCAGCCGATCACGAGCAGGAGATCGGCTGCGGCTGCGTGGGCTCGCGCGGACGCCATCGCCGCGGCCGGGACCTGCTCCCCGAACAGCACCACCTCGGGGCGGAGCACGCCGCCGCAGGTGCAGCGCGGGGGCAGCGGTCGGCCGGAGGCCGCGAGCGCCTGCGCTGACGCCTCGCCGGAGCGCCCGCAGTCGAGGCAGCGTGTCCGCGACAGACTGCCGTGCAGCTCGATCACCGGCGTCGATCGCCCGGCGGCGGCGGCGGCGGCCTGGTGCAGCTCGTCGACGTTCTGCGTGACGATCGCAGCGAGGTTGGGCAGGCGCGCGAGCGCCTGATGGCCAGCGTTTGCGGGGTGCGGCCGATCGCCCCAGAACGCGCGGATCACCGACCACAGCGTCGCAGGATCGTCGCGGAAGCGGGCCATGCTGACGGCGTCGTCGCGTGTGAAGCGCTGCCACAATTGCTTGCGGGTCTCCAGCCCGCTCGCCGCCGACATGCCAGCGCCGGTCAGCGCGACGATCCGCGACGACGTGCGGAGCGCCGCGACGAGGTCCGCGAGCGACCAGGTCACGCGCCCACGCTCCCGCGGAGGGCCCGCCGGCAGCTCCGCCGGAGCTCGCGGACAAGGCAGGGGCGTCGCGCAGCGCGACCACGCGAGCGCAGGGCCGGCCTCGTCGAGCTCCCGCGCCTGCTGGAACGCCTGCAGCCATTGCAGGTCGGCGAGCGGCGGCGAGGCGTCGGGGGACGTCGCCGCCGCGAAGTGGGCGCGCGCAGTCGCGGGCTGCCCTCGTTGTACGAGGTTGACGGCCAGGGCCGCGTGCGCCGCGGCGTCGCGTGGAGCGAGCGCCAGAGCCCGACGATAGCGCGACGCGGCTCGCTCGAGATCTCCACGCAGGTGGTCGATCGATCCGAGCAGCACCCATCCGCGCGGATCGGCGGGAGCCGCGGCGACTGCGGCCTCTGCAATTTCCGTGGCCGCCGCGAGCTCGCCGCGCGCGCGCGCGGCCGCGGCTCGTTCGCCGGATGACGCCTCCACGCCCGCGATTATCGCTGCGTGGCAGTGGGCGTACAAGTTGCTCGGCATCGGGCTCGCTCGCACCTGGTCAGGGCGGCGGCGGCAGGTCGTCTGCGGCCTCCTGGCGCAGCTTGGACCATATGCGCAGGAGCTCCGCGCTGCGCGGGTCGAGGCTGCCGCGGGCGCGTACCGCCGCCTCGACCACGACGATCCGCGCCACCAGGGCCGGCTGCACGTCGGCGGTCGGGAGGTCGCGCAGCGTGTTGGTCGCCGCCTCGATGAAGTCGATCGGCGCGACCTCCTGCATGAATGTGAGCACCGGCTCGACCGACTCCGCCTTCGGCACCGCGCTGATCATCTCGAGGAACGTGATCACCTTCCATTGCGGCCACAGGTCGCCGAACTTGAGGATCACCTCCCAGCACAGCGGCAAGATCGCCGGCCCGTAGTCGTTGCGGGCCTTCATCCCGTACCGGGTCCAGATCCGCGAGATGCCGGTGACCTTCCTGCCCTCGGCGGCGACGTTGACCTGATCGAGCTCCGCGAGCACCTGACGATACAGCGCCGCGTGCTCGCTCCAGCCGCGGACGATCGCCGCCAGCGTCCGCCACAGCCAGTCGGGGTCGCCGGCGTACGCCGGCAGGTAGGTCATCACCGCCGTCGGGTCGGCGAGCACCCGGTCACGCTGGTGCGTGTAGTCCTCGCCGTGAAGCCTCCGCAGCGCCGCGAACTCTGGCCATTTCTGCGTCATACCTGCTGCTCCCACCACCAGCGATCGACCGGCGGCTCCCGCTTGCTGTTCGTCCCGCAGTGGATCTCGCCGTAATTGACGTGATACGTGAAGAAATCGTCGACGAACTCGAGGTCGACGCCGGTGTCGGCCGGCGGCCCGAGCGCGGTGCGGATGTTGCTCTCGAACTGGCACACCCCGCCGACCTCCGGCCCGAACGGCTTGGGGATCACCAGCCGCACCGTCTTGTCGGGTTTCGTCAATACCAGCATGTTGACCACCCCTGGCGTGTACGCGACGTGAAGATTATTTTCGGTCGTCATGAACAGCACCGGCAACGGGATGAAGTCGGTCTCCGCGAGGTCGAGCTCGTCCATGAGCTTGGCCTTGATGCCATCGATGGAGCCCTGCACCGTCGTCTGCACGTTCATGAAAGACGAGTCGTCGAGCACCTCGTCGACCGTGCGCAGGTGGTAGCTGTCGTATTGGTCCTGCGGCGTCATGACATCCGGCGGATGATCGGGCAGCGGCGGCGGCGGCGTGAGCCGCAGCAGCGGCGCGGTGCCCTGCCGCGCCGCTTTGAGTCGGCGCAGGATCGTCACCGCTTCCGTCGGGCTGGCGAGCGCGACCTTGAACTTCTTGGGCGCGTTCTTCACCGGCACGAACGACATCACCTCGTCGACGTGACCGACCTCCAGCCACCCGGTGTTGAGCGCGAACGGCTCCTGGACCCGCTGCGCGCGCAGGAAATCGACGACATCGCGCTGCATGTTGCGCCGGGCGGTGCCGCCGGGGTGCTCGCCGTAGATCAGGCGGCCGAACTTGTACTCCTTGCCGCGACCGCTGTGGGTGAACGGCGGCGAGCACTCGAGGTTGCCGAACGAGTCGAGGGTGCCGCCGCTCTTGCTCGGCGGCATCGCCTGGACCCACCCGAAGCCGGGCTCGAGCATCCGTTCGCGCGGGTAGCGGTCGATGGGCCCCCAGCCCATCTTCTCGCGGTCGTTGGCGGTGCGCAGCACGACCGGCAGGTGGCGCGCCGCCGGGGGGCCGGTCCGCGGCAGGCTCGAGAACCCGATCTCCATCGCGTCCTGCAACCAGCGATCCCTGCCGTACGCCGCCTCTGCGACCTCCGGCGGGGGCAGCCCGGCCGCGGCGACCTGGGCCGCGAGGTCGCGGCGAAACTCCGCGTTGTCGATCGCCTCGCCGACGTACACCCGCGTCGTCGGGTCGAGGTGGTTGAACGCGATCCACGGCGCGACCCGCAGCCGGACCTGCTCCTCGTGCGTCCCCGCCGCGCCCCGCTCGATCCGCAGCTTGATCACGACCTCGCCGTTGAAGCTGCCCTGAGCGTACATCACCGCCTCGACCCCGAGCTCTTTCTCGGTGAAGTTCAGGTCCGGGAGCGTCCAGCTCAGCACCGCCGGGGTGACGTTCTGGGCCGCCTCGCCGGCCCCCGCCCCGTCGCCCTCGGTCGCCTCGCCGGCCTCCGCGGTGCTGCCCTCGCTCGGCACGACGACCCCCGCGCCGAGCACCTGCGCCGCCTCGCTGCTGCGGCTGGCGAACACCCGCACGCGCGGCGCGTCCTCGGCCGAGACCTCGAGGAACCCGCGCCACGAGCCCGGCGCAGGCGGGTGCCCGGCCACGCGCCGGATCACCAGCGGGGCGATGTCATCGGGGTCGGGCGCCGCGTTGATCTCCGCGTCCTCGTTGTCGCAGCGGCGCCTCCGATTCTCGTCGTCGTTGTTGCACAGGATGATCGCGCCCTTGCTGCCGGGGCCCCACGCCCAGCGGTCGTTGTGGCTGCGATCGTCGTCGACGACGCCGTCGCGGTCGGCGTCGACGTGCAGGTGATACTCGACCATGCACGCCTCGACCGTGCTGTTCGGGCGGGTCGCCGCCGCCGGCCCGCGCTCGCTCTGCCCCCGCTGGACTCCGCTGCCTAATCCCATCACCCCTCCTCGGCCCAGAAGCGATCGAGGCACCCGGTCGCCCCGCGCAGCAGCGCTTCGATCCGCGTCCTCTCGTTCGCGCTCCCGACCTCGGCGAGCGCCCGCCCGGCCCACGTGAACTGCGGATCGCGATGAAAATCGGCGCCGAAGATCACCGCGAGACCGACGAACAGCGCCTGTCCGCGCTCGGTGACCAGCGCGAAGGTCCGCGCCGTCGCCAGCGCCTGCTCGACCGTCCGGACCAGCGCCGGCTCCCCGATGTCCTCGCACTTGGCCGGGAACACTCGGCGGAGCAGCGCGACCAGCAGGGCCCGCAGGTCGAGCCCCGCCTCGTCGCTCGGCGCGCGCTCGAACTGCGCGAACTGCTGCAGCTGGGCGGCCGCCCGACCGGGCTGCGAGCGCCCTGCGGCGTCGAGGTCGTCGCTGGCCGTGCGGTCGAGGTGGCGCCAGGCCGCGTCGCGGAGCCGGTCGACTCGCCTGTACTCGTCGTCGCCCGCGCGCAGCGGCTCCACCGCCCACACGTGCTGGGGATCGGTGGCGAAGCCGCTGCCGAACATGAGCATCAGCTCGATGTAAATCCGCTTGCTGCGCTCGGATACCAGCCCGTACAGCTCGGCTCGCTCGTGGCCGACGACGATCAGCGCGCCGAGTTCGGGATCGCCGACGATCCGCAGGTGACGCGGGCTGAACCGCTCGAGGTGCGTCAACATGCGCGCGTCGAAGTCCGCGAGCGCCGCGCGCTCGAACGCTCCCCGCTGCGTGGCGCTGATCTTCAACATCGCTCGCCGTCGACCCTCCGCCCTCGCCCGCGCGCGCATGCATCTACGCGCAATCGCCGTCGCAGGCGGGACACTAACACGCGTGCCTGCCGATCGACAATCGTCGACGCGGCGCGCGTCCACGCCCGCCCCTCGGAAATGCTCGCGGCCGAACGACCCATGCCGGACTCACTCGATGACGCCCATCCGGAGGTCGGGGCCGGATCGTTCGAACAGGACCCCGTCGACTGCTTTCAGGAGCTCCGATCTCTGCTCGGGCGCCATCACTGCGGCGAAGGTGCGTAGCACCCGTGGGTCGTAGAAGCGAAAGAACATCGGCTTTGCCTCACCCTCGACTTCGACCTTGAGGAATTGGCGAAGGTGGCGGCGGACCTTGTCGAAGCCGGCGCCGCTCTGCACATAAATACCCCAGGCGTCGCCCCAGCCCTCGGTGACGAGGCGCTCGAGCAGCCACGAGCCCGGCTGCAGGTGTACGAGGTAGGGAGCGATGTCGTCGAAAGCGCGGCCCTGTTCGCCGTCGTAGAGGGAGGCGTAGGGGTCGATGCTCTCCTCGACGAGCTGGAGGGCGCGGTCGGAGCGGGCGGCGTCGATGATGGCGTAGAGATGACCGGTATGGCAGCGGCGCTCGAGCTCGGTGAGGGCCGCGAGGGCGGCGGCGGAGGGGGCGACGGGCTCGGGGGGCGGGGTTCGGTCCTCCACGAGGAAGCGATAGGTCGTGCGGACGGCGGTCATCCAGCCGCGGTTGGCCATCTCGCCATACCAGGTGGACTCACCATTGACAGCGAGGCGGTGCGAGCCTTCAGCCTGGACGTGGGCGCTGACGCCGTCCCAGACGATCTGAAAGTGCGGGGAGCCGTCGGGGGAGCCGTGGACGACAAAGTCGGCGTGGGCGTTGCCGACGGTGCGCGGGACGCCGAGGTCGAGTACCAGCTTGCGGTAGGTCTCGCGCCCGGACCACACCTGCAAGACCCCGCGGCGGCGCACGGGCGGGCCGGCGGGCAATTGCGGGTAGCGGCGAAATGTGTAGTCGAGCTCCTCGAGCTGGTCGGCGTACTCGGGGTCGATGTCTTCGAGGTTGCGAGCAGCGAGCGGGCCGAGGGTGGTGCGCAAGCGATCGTCCTCGTGAGGCACGCGGCCTCTCTTGGTCTGCTCGGCGATGAATTGGAGCTGGGCCTCGATCTGCCGCAGCAGCGGCCAACGGGAGGGGTCGAGCGTCCGGGTGCGGCGGCGGGCCTCGGTGAGCACCTCGGCGAAGGCGTCGCGCGACAGGATCCGCATCACGTCGGCCATGGCGTCGCCTCAGACGTTGCGGCTGGAGACGTGGAAGGCCCGCGGGACGTACACCTGCGTGCCGCCGCCCTCGCAAGAGATCTGCTCGCCGGGATCCGTGGCGGTCCTCGGGAAGGTCCAGGTGTCGATCACGGCAGCGGCGGTGCTCTTGAGGCCGAACGCGGGGGCTTCGCCGTACTCGACGGTGCGTCTGTCTCTTGAGACACGTGTGCCGTCGGGCCCGGGGACGATCGCGGAGGTGCCGAGCTGTTCGGGCGTCAGGTCCGGGTCGAGCGCGAAGTACTCACCATTGGCCCCGCCCGGGTAGCCGCGCTGGTGGAGCGTCTGGGCGGCGACCGCGATCACCTCGACGGGCTGCGAGAGGTCGATCGCGCGGATGTGCGAGGTCAGCCTGCTCGGCTTGAACCTCTGGCCAGCGTGGGCGGCGTAGAACTGATATGCGACGGCAACCCTGGCGGCGACGCGTTCGTCGTCGAGGCCGTCGTTCCGGTTGGGCTGGGCGGCGAGCCCTTCCTTGTTGAGCAAGGAGCTCGCGAGCAAGTCGCGACCGAGCTCGGCGCCGGACGGGGGATGGTCGTCGTCGAGGGTCGCGGTGTCGGGATCGGGTGAGAGGACCTCGGCGGAGTCGTCGCGATCGTCCATCTCACGGCGCCTGCGCTCGCATTCCTCGCAAAACGGGGTGCCGCGCCGGGCGGCCCCGCGAAAGGTGAAAGCCTGGGTGGAGTCGCCGATCACGACCGTCGGACAGCCGGCGACGATCAGGTCGCCGGAAATGTGCGAACCGGGGTCGGACCGGCGGGCAGCGGGGCGGCTGTTGATCAGCACGGTCGCCGAGCCCCGTTTGATCCTGTCGGTCGGACCGATCGGAAAGCAAACGACGCTGTCTCCCTCGCGGGCGGCAGGCAGAAACCCGATGATCACGTTGGCGCTGCCGCTGAAGATCGGACCACCGACGTGCGGAACGGGGCCGGGCTCGACCTTCGGGCACACGTGGAAGTCGCTGATGCGAGCGGCGTCAGGCATGGATCCCGCGATCGTATCATGATCCGGAGGCGACCGAGACGCGCGTTGCGACCGATCGCGCACAGCCTGGATCGCGCCGCGCGGAGGCGAACACGGGGCGAAGGCCAGCGGACATCGAGATCCGCAATTGACGGACGCAGGCGATCGCGTGCATGCTGGCCGTTCGTCGGCGTGTCGACCTCGTTCTCACCGCAGATCGGCGATCGCTGCGCCGGCCGCTATGAGCTCAAGTCGCCGCTCCGGAGCGAGGGCGCAGTGCGGGCGTTCCTGGCGTTCGATCACCATTCGGGCCTCGACGTCGCGCTGTTGCTGCTCGACCCGGCGTGCGCGCACCCGAAGGCGTGGGCTGCGTTCGCTCGGACCGTCGCCGCGGCGACGGCCGGCAAGATCGCGGGGCTGGTGCTGCCGCAGGGGGTCGCCAGCACGCCGCCGGTGCCGCCATTTTGCCTGGCCGAGCCGCAGGCGTTCCGCGGATTCGACAAATTGCGCGACCAGGGGCCGATGCCGTGGCGACGCGCCCTGATGCTCGGCGAGCGCGCGGCTGAGATCCTGCTCGGGGCCCACGCAGCGACGGGCGTCGCTCACCGGATCCTGACGCCGTCGCGCTGCGCAGTGACTGTTCGCGACGATGTCAGGTTGCTCGACTTCGGAGTGGCCGAGCTGGAGCTCGGCCGCCCTGACGAGGCCGGCTATCGGGCGCCGGAGCAGGGGCAAGGCGGCGGCGACTCGCGCAGCGACGCATATACGCTCGCGGTCATCCTGTTCGAGCTGATCACGAGCCAGAAGTCGGCTGGAAAGACGCCGCCGCGGCTGCGCTCGCTCGTCGCGGTGCCGGGGCCGGTGGACGAGTTCATGGCCAAGGCGTTGTCTCAGGATCCGGCGCAGCGGCCCGATCTCGCGGCGATGCGCGCGGGACTCCGCGAGCTGCTGGGTGTCGCCGAGGCGCCGGTCAAGGCGACGCCCACGGCGGCTCCTCGGCCCGATCCCAAACCCGAGATTTCCCCGCTCTCGATCATTTCGGCGCCGCCGAGCGCGAGCGTGACGCCATCCGCGAAGCCGCGAGCTGCAGTCGGAGCGGGGCCGGCTCTGGCGAATGTAGCGATCCAGCCGTCGCCGCCATCGGCAGCTTCTGCCGCGATGTCGGCTGCGGTCACTGGCAGGACCGAGCTCCTCCCTCCGGTCTCGCCGACTCCGGCACGTGCGGTCAACGACAGGACCGAGCTCCTCCCTCCGGTCTCGCCGACTCCGGCACGCGCGGTCAACGACAGGACCGAGCTCCTCCCTCCGGTCTCGCCGGCTCCGGCACCTGCGATCACCGACAGGACGGAGGTTTTCCCTCCGGTCTCGCCGACTCCGGCACCTGCGATCACCGACAGGACGGAGATTTTCCCTCCGGTCTCGCCGACTCCGGCACCTGCGATCACCGACAGGACGGAGATTTTCCCTCCGGTCCACCGTCCTGAGCCGGTAAGTCCCGAGCGGACAGAGGTCGTGCGAACGGACGGCGCAATCCTTCGCGAAGAAACGAAGACCGCGCCTGGAAAGTCGCCCAGGGGTCCGCTCGCGTTGGCCCAAGCGAAGGCGAGCGCAGCAGTCCCGCTGGCGAGCCCACGATCGACTGCGGGCGACGACCCGCCGACTGCGAAAATCGTCATACCGCCGCTCCCGGTCGATACGACGCTACTGTTGCCGCCCGAACCGGCACGCCCGGTTCCGACAGTCGGGCCGCTACCTTTCGATTCGCTGCCTCGGGAGCCGGTCAAAGTTCGGCCTACCGCCGAGGTTCGACCACTGGCTGCCAAGCCGGATCAGCCGACGACAGTGCCGGTGTCGACGAGTTCGAAACCGGCGGAGGGTCCGTTCAAGAAGGCCTCGATCTGGATCAGCCTCATATGCGTCGCAGGGCTCGTCCTCGCAGTGTTGTGGCTGCTGATTGCCTGAGCGCGGACGGAGTCAGTCGCAGACACATGGATGGGCGGCGAAGGTCGCGACGGTGTTCCGGAGTGTCACGACCAATCCCGATGCTCGCGACAAAGACGTGACCTCGCGTCCTGGCAGACGGTGGATCGCAGGGCCGCGTCTACGGTGATGTTCGTACGCCTGTCCGCCCGGGGAGAAATTCGAGGTGGCTCATCGGGACCCTGGAGCGCCTGTTTACGGCATCGAGCCACGGCTCGAGCGACTGCGCCCGGAGATCTACGACCTGCCGCGCGAAGCCGACGCCGAGGCGAGGCAGGGGGCGTAGAGGTCGTCCGTGAGCTGTTTGAACTGTTCCATGACAGCGCGATGACGCTGGCGCAGCTCATCGTTGGGGGCGTTTCGAAGTGCCGTTCGCAGCATCGACAGTTCGTCCGCGGCAGCTTCCCACCGCTGGTAAGATAGTTCTCGACGCTCGGCAGAGTTGAGCATGCGGGGTGGGTAGGACAAGAACGCGAAGATCGCAAGGCGCCGAGCTCGAATACCAGAGCGAACGCGATGGCCTGGCATCCCTCGTTGGCTCACTTGCGGCGACCGAAACAGGCGCGGCTGGCGTCTGCTGAAAGTCCACACGACCTGGGGTCACGAGGAAGTCGAGCGTGAGCCAGCTCGAGTCGTGGTGTGCCCGACCTGGACAGATGAGCGGCGGGCTCTCGTCGGCGATACACCGTCGCCCGTGAGACGCCCAGCGCATGCATGTCCGCCGTAGACATGTCCTTGGGGACAGATTGGTTGCCTACGCGATCAGGGTGGCGAGCGGCGGCGGCTCGATCTCGGGCACGGCGTGGTCGCCGTCGCCGTCGCCGTCGGGCGCGTCGGGGATGAAGCGCGGCAGGTCGACCTGGCCGCGCGGATCGGCGCTGCGTAACCGGCCTCACGACCTGCGCTCGCGTCCGGAGACGGCCCGGACGCGCCATGGCATGCTCGCTCGCGGTGGCCCCTCGCAAGCCCAGGCCGGTCGCGTCGCGCTCGCTGGCCGAGCTGCAGGCGGCGCTGACCCCCGCACCGCCGCCCGGCCGCACGTTCATGCGGCTTTGCGACGAGCTGAGCGCGGCGGCGCAGGCGGTGATCGTCGGCGGTGATTGGCGGAGCCTGTTCGACCTGCGCGCGTGGGCATGGCAGCACCCGCTGTTCATGGCCCCGGAGGCCCCTTTGCGCGGGCATCTCCGCACGTGGGAGGAAGCGCTGATCTCGTGGGCGCCGCTCGCCGAGGCGGCGGCGCTGGTCCGCGACGACGTGGCGACTGCGACGCGCGCTCCGTGGGAGCGGCTCGCTGCCCGTGGGACGTGGGCCGAGCTGCGGCCGTTGCTGCGCGACGACGCCTCGGCGTGGAGCGTGGCCGAGGCGCGGGTGCTCCGCGGCGAGGCGCTCGCCGGACGCGGCCCGTTCTCCGGGATGCCGCTGCGGCGGTTCCGCTGGGAGCCGTGGCCGGACGTGCCGATGCACTCGCCGGGGGGGTTGTCGTGGAGCGGCCACGAGTTCGCCGGCGAGCTGACGCCGACGACCCTGCCGCCGACGATCGAGGAGTTGGCCTGCGAGCGCGCGTGGGGCCCTGTGCTCTCGGTGTTCGGCGACGTCGAGAAGCGTGTCGTCAAGGTCGCGGGCTCGGGACCGCAGGCGCTCGCGGGGCTGCTGGGACCCCGCGAGTTGCTCGTGGGTCCGTGCACGTGGAAGGAGGCCCTGTGGTGCTTGCTGCGGGCCCATGGCGACAGTGGGCCATGGACCGAGGGCCACGGGATGGTGGAGGCGCGACGGGCGGTGTGGCGATTGCTGGCCGCGCTGGCCGGCACGCGCTGGCCGGTGTCGGGCAGCGCGCTGCAGGCGGCGATGAAGGGCTGGCAGTGGTCGCGCTACGACCCGCAAGAACCTTACGCCGAGGCGAACTCGTGGTCAGTCTTCCTCGTGCTCGAGGATCGACGTCGCGGGCTGGCGTGGGCGACGTACACGTGGATCACCGACTGACCGCGGAAGAGGTTCCCTGGCGAGGCGCGGCGACGAGGACCAGGTCCCGCGACCTTTGTGGTGGAAGCCGCCCCAGGGCTCGTGGAGCGCCGCCCCAATCCACCAGAGGATCATCGAGGGCGCCTGAGGCGGCCGCGACGGGCCGAACGGCCCCGCGGCGGTGTCCGTAGCGACCTCGGCACCTGTCCTTCGGACCAGATCGACGACACCTTCGACGTCCTTCGGCCACGGTGGTTGACGAACGCGCAGCGCAGGGCGAAGCGGCCGCGGATGCGAGTGCTCGAGGGCACGGCCCGCTCTTGCCCCTGGCGATCGCCGACGGCGTGTCGCATCCTGTTGTCGAGAATGTCGCTCGTCAGCCGCTCGCCATCGCCCGCGCTAGCCCCGTTCGTCGCCTCGATATGGCGCTTTCGGGGCCGTTTCGGCCATGCGTACGAGCGCGTCCTGCCCACGGGCTCCCTGCAGATCCTCGTGAATCTGCACGAGGACGAGATGCGCTTGTACCCGGGCGAGGGCGACGCGGTCGTTCATCGCCTGCGCGGCGCCATCGTGTGCGGCGCCCGCACCAAGTGCGTTGCCATCGACACGGACGAGCAGCGCGACATCGTCGGGATCAATTTTCGGCCAGGCGGTGCGTTCCCCTTTGTCGCGACCCCGGTCGATGCGACCGAGACGTACGTCGAGCTCGACGCGCTGTGGGGCCGTACGGGGGCCCTGCTGCGCGAACGATTGCTCGCGGCCGCCGGCACGGAGGCGATCTTGCGGACCTTCGAGGCCGCGCTGCTCGCCCAGGCGACAAGGCCGCTGGAGCCCGATCCGTCCGTCCTGTTCGCTGTGAGCTCGTTCGGTCGCGGGCTCGGCGTGACCCAGGTGACGAAGCAGCTCGGGATGACCTCCGCGCGCTTCATCCGCCATTTTTCAAAGGTCGTGGGGCTCACGCCGAAGCGCTTCGCCCGCGTGCTCCGGTTTCATCGCGTGCTCGACGTCGCCAGCCAGGGGCGGCGGATCGACTGGGCGCGGCTGGCCGTCGAGTGCGGTTATTACGACCAGGCGCACCTGATCCACGAGTTTCGCGAATTCTCGGGGATGAACCCGACTGCGTACCGGCCACGGTCGCACGTCGACTCGACGCACGTGCCGCTCGACGCACGTGAAATTTCTACAATCCCCGCGACGGCCGGACCCGCACGATGACGGCATGACGACCGACACCCGGCATCTCTCGGCCTTCACCCTCGCGCGCACGTACGTCCACCTGTCGAACCTGGGCGGAGCGTCCCCCGTCGATGTCGGCGAACACTTCTGGGAGGCGCTCATGCGGCGCGACGACCTGCTGGAGGGTCGCTTGCTCGGATTGTTCAACCTCGACCAGGACTCGGATCACTGCGAGATGCACCCCGCGGGCGACGAGATCTTGATCCTGCTCTCGGGGGCCATCGACGTGGTGTTCCACGAGGCCGATGGCGACCGCGTCTCGCAGCTGCGCGGGTTTCAGACCTGCATCGTACCGCAGGGTGTCTGGCACCGCGTGCGGGTCCAGGCACCCTCCGAACTGATCTTCATCACCCCGGGCAAGGGGACCGAGACACGCCCTCCGTCCGAGCATGCCTCATGAAGCCGATCGACTGCGCTGATACGGAGCCACGATTGGAGTGACGGCTCGTGCGGTCGGAACGACCTCATGTCCTTGTTCGCTCGCAGGAGCCATCCTCGGTGACTCGACCAAGGCCATGCCTGAGGTGAAGGCTCGCCGCGACCTCGGCACATACCCCGGGGGGCGGGCATGGCGCCCGGTCGCGGGCTCGCGGCACACCGTGGTCGCGTTCTGACCGGCCTGCCTCGGATTTATCGCACGAGGGGGCCGCCGCGGGCCATCTTGACCGTCCAGTCTAGTGAACTAAATTTCGGCACAGTGAACCGCGAAGCCGCGGTCGCTGTCCCCGAGGTCTCATGAGCATCGACTCTTTGTTCCGGCCGCTGCAGGTCCGCTCGCTGCGTTTGCCCAACCGCATCGTCATGGCTCCCATGACTCGCTCGTTCTCGCCAGGTGGCATCCCGACGACCGAGGTCGCCGCGTACTACCGCCGGCGCGCACAGGGGGAGGTCGGGCTCATCGTCACGGAGGGCACGGTGGTCGAGCGTCCGGCGGCGCGCAACGACGCCAACGTGCCGGTGTTCCACGGCGACGCCCTGCCGCAGTGGAAGCGCGTGGCCGACGAGGTGCACGCCGCGGGCGGGAGGATCGCGCCGCAGCTGTGGCACGTCGGCTCGTCGCGCGGCATCGGGGCGGACTGGCGGCCGTTCGGTCGGGTCGACAGCCCGTCGGGGCTGGTCACGCCGGGCAAGCAGGTGCTCGAGCCGATGACCGAGGAGGACATCGCCGACACGATCGCGGCGTTCGGACGCTCGGCCCGGGCGGCGCGCGAGCTCGGCTTCGACGCGGTCGAGATCCACGGAGCGCACGGTTACCTGATCGACCAGTTCTTCTGGGGCGGCCTCAACGTGCGGACCGACCGCTGGGGTGGCGCGACCATCGGCGAGCGCGCGGCGTTCGGCGCGGAGGTGGTTCGGGCGGTGCGCGCCGGCGTCGGCGAGGACATCCCGGTGATCCTCCGGCTGTCACAGTGGAAGGCCCAGGACTTCGAGGTGAAGAACGCCGCGAACCCGCGCGAGCTCGAAGCGTGGCTGACGCCGCTGTCCGAGGCCGGGGTCGACGTGTTCCATTGCTCGCAGCGGCGGTTCTGGGAGCCCGAATTCGCCGACTCGGAGCTCAACTTCGCCGGCTGGGCCAAGAAGGTCACGGGCAAGCCGACGATCACCGTCGGCTCGGTCGGGCTCGACGGCGAGTTCATCGCCGCGTTCGGCGGCGCGTCGTCGCGGCCGGCGTCCCTCGACGGATTGGTCCGCCGGCTCGAGCGCGAGGAGTTCGACCTCGTCGCCGTGGGCCGCGCGCTGCTGGCCGACCCGCAGTGGGTCCGGAAGATCCGCGACGGCCGCCACGACGAGCTCGGCGTGTTCGAGCGCTCGGCCCTGGCGACCCTGTCCTGAAGGTCAGCCTCGGTCTCACGGCCGAGGCGGCGACGTCTCACCCAGGCTCGTATCCTTGACGGCGGCTTCGCGTGACCCGGAGGTGACTCCGACACTCTGGCCAATAGCGATCACGCCAGCGCTTGGCGCGGCCGAGCTCCTGCCGTCAGACGCCTTGGATGGCGCCACCGTCGATGCGTAGGGTCGCGCCGCTGACGTAGGCGGCGAGGGGGCTCGCGAGGTAGGCGACGGCGGCGGCGACCTCTTCCGGTCGACCGAAGCGGCCGAGGTCGTTCGGCGCGACCTCGTTCACGACGCGGGGCTCGATCTCTTCCCAGGTCGAGCCCCAGCCGCGCTCCTCGGCCATGTGCAGGAAGACCGTCTCGAGCGCCGCGACACGGATGGCGCCCGGGGCGACGACGTTGGAGGTGACGCCGGTGCCTCTGAGCTCGCGCGCGAGGGAGACCGCGAGGTTGTGGCGGGCCGCGAGGGACGCGTTGTAGTCGGGGAGGCCGGCGATGGGTTGGGTCGCGAGACCGCCGCCGATCGTGATGATGCGTCCCCACCCGCGCGCGCGCATGCCGGGCACGAGGCGCTGGATCATGCGGACGCCGGAGATGACGTTCGTCTGATACGTTTGCGCCCATCGATCGGGCGTCGCGTCGGCCCAGGTGTGGTGCGGATAGGCGCCGGCGTTGTTCACGAGGATGTCGACGTGGCCGGCGACCTTCGCGACCTCATCGGCGCCTTCGTCGGTGGCGAGATCGCCGAGCGCGGCGGCGCCGCCGATCGACGCGGCGACGGCGCGGGTGCGCGCCTCGTTCCGCCCGTGGACGACGACCCGGGCGCCCTCCGCGGCGAGGCGCTTGGCGATCGCCTCACCGAGACCTGCGCTCGAGCCCGTGACGAGCGCGCGTTTGCCTTCGAGTTCGAGGTTCATGCCGAGAACATAGGCGGAGAGTGTCGGTCGGATAAGCGGGACGAATCGGCATGTGCTATCCCGGATATCGGGACAATGCGCGGCCTCCCCGAACTCGAAGCGGTCCTCGCCGTCGCCCGGACGAAGGGCTTCCGCCTCGCGGCGGCCGAGCTCGGGACGTCCCGCACCGCCTTGAGCGCGCAGGTCGCGAGCGTCGAGGCGCGTCTGGGCGTGCGGCTGTTCAACCGGACCACGCGCAGCGTGTCGCTCACCGAGGCGGGCGCGCGCTTCGTGGCCGAGGTCGGACCGGCGGTGGCGCGCATCCGGGGTGCGATGGACTCGGCGAAGACGGCGCGCGCGACGCTCTCCGGCACGCTCCGCATCAACTGCTCGATCGGTGCGGCGGAGCGGATCACGGACTTGCTCGTGCTCCCGTTCGTCCGGCGTCATCCGGGCGTGCATGTCGATCTCGTGACCGAGAGCCGGCTCATCGACATCGTCGCGGCCGGCTTCGATGCGGGCATTCGTCTGGCCGACGACGTCCCACGCGACATGATCGCCGAGCCGCTCGGCCTCGAGGTGCGCTTCGTCATCGCCGGCACGCCGAAGCTCCTTCGAAGCGGACCGCCGATCGACAAGCCCGCCGACCTCCTGCAGTATCCGTGCATCCGCCCGCGGCGGCCGAGCGGGGACATCTATCGGTGGGAGCTCTCGCGGCGCGGCCGGCACGTCGCGATGGACGTGCGGGGGCCGCTCACGCTCGACGCGCCGACGGTGATGCGCACGGCCGTGCGAGAAGGCGTCGGGCTCGCGTACCTTCCGGAGTGGTTCATCGCGGACGAGCTCGAGTCCGGCAAGCTCGTGCGCGTGCTCGAAGACTGGACGCCGAGCCTCGGCGGTCTGTGCCTCTATCATCCGAGCGCGCAGTACGTGCCGCCGGTGCTCCGCGCGTTCCTCGACATGATCCGCGAGACGCGGAAGAAGACGCCGCGGTCCGCATCGGGGGCCCGTCCCGCGAGCCGCTGAACGTCGCTCGGCGGCGGCAAGCACCTGCGCGACGTTCTCGGCGGCCTCGATGGGTCGACCCCGACGACGGGAAGACCGAGGTAGAGTAGGTCGTCCGCGAACCCTCGACGCCGGAGAATCTCACCGCCGCTTTCCTCGGACGTGCGGGACGGTGGTCCAGGAAGATAGTTCAGGACATGCCTCTTTAGACATGCCCCAAGAGACACCTTCAGAGTGCCGGCGCGGCCGGGTGCGCGGCGAGCCAGCTCTGGGCGCGCCGGGTGTCTTCGGTCCGCGACTTGGCGCGCCAGATCGCCAGCGCGGCCTCGGCGTCGGCGCGCGCCTCCGGCGGGGCGGCGGTCGCGGGCCCGGTCAGGGCCTGCGCGCGGGCGAAGCGGGCCCGGGCCACCGGCAGGTGGTCGGGCTCGGCGACGGCGCCGTAGAGGGCCAGCGCCTGGCCGGCGAGGTCGGTCGCGTCGGCGAAGCGGCGGCGGCTCAGGGCCAGCTCGGCGAGCGCGAGCAGGTTGCGGGCGATCGTCAGGTTGCCGGGAGGGACGACGCGCTCGAAGCCGGCGAGCGAGCGCCGGAGGTCGGCCTCGGCCTCGTCGAGGAGGCCGAGCTCGAGTCGCAACTCGCCGAGCGCCAGCGATATCTCCGCGGTCTCGAGCGTGCGCTCGTCGGGCAGCGCCGCGAGGATCTGCTCGAGCGGCGCCAGCGCCTCGGCGGTGCGCCCGAGCGCGTCGAGGGCCTGGGCGCGGTTGTACAGCAGGCAGCGATAGCTGCGTCCGAGCGGGTCGGGCGGGGCGGGCAGCCGCGCCACGGCGCGGTCGTACTCGCGCTGCATCCCGGGCGCGTCGCCCGAGGCCCCGAGCAGGTGGACGCGCTCGCACAGCACCGCGTCGAACACCCACGACGACTCCGGCACGGCCGCGAGCGCGCGGCCCAGGTGCTCGCGCGCGGCGGTCAGCCGCCCCTCGTCGATCTCGAGCAACGCGAGCATGTGCAGGACCTGGCCGTGCATGTAGTCGTTGCCGAGGCGATCGAAGCGCTGCTCGAGATCGGCGAGGCGATCGATCGCCTCGCGCGGGCGTCCGAGCCGCCCGAGGCCGCCGGCGAGGAGGAACGCGTAGCGCAGGTGCACCGCGTGGTGCGGGCCGAACAGCTGCTCGGACAGCGCGGCGGTGCGGGTGTAGATCGCGATCATGTCCTCGTCGCGGCGCTCGGAGTGGGCCAGCCAGCCGAGGTTGGCGCGGGTGTTGAGGCCGCCCAGGGTCTCGCCGCGGCCGTGACGCTCGCGCAGGGCCACGGCCTCCTCCCAGTGCTGGCGCGCCGCGGCCAGCTCGCCGCCGGTGGCCTCGACGACGCCGAGGTTGTTGAGGAACTCGGCGTACAGGTCGACCTCGTGACGCACGCGCCGGTTGAGCGCGGCCGCCAGCGGCAGCTCGGCCTGCGCCTGGGCGAGCTGGTTCAGCGGCACGGCGCGCAAGAAGGCGTGCTTCGAGCTGGCGACCGCGGCGACGGCCTCGTGACCGCAGCCGACGGCGGTCTGCATCGCGTCGGCGAAGGCTCGCTCGGCCGCGTGGTGGTCGCCGGCCTCCATCGCCAGGCTACCGGCGCGCAGCAGCGCCTCGGCGTGCAGCGGCTCGTAGGCCAGCGCCGAGCTGTCCGCGAGGACATCTTCGACCATGGTCCGGCCGAGCGCGTACTGCCCGGCGTCCTCGCGGACCTGGGCGCGCGCGAGGGCCTCGCGGTGGGCCTGGACGCGCAGGCGCAGCCGCGGGTCGTCGGGCGGCGGGATGTCGGCGGTCAGCGCCTCGACGTCGGCGCAGCGGGCCAGCGCGGGCAGGTTGACGCTCGCCTGGACGGCGCTGTCGAGCCCGGCCGCGTCGACCTGCGTGAGCGCGGCGACCAGCGTGTCGAGGCCGGCGCGCCGCTGGTCGAGGCAGGCGGTGCGGAGGTCGAACAGCGCCGCCGGCTGGCGCGCCTCGGCGTGGCTCAGGCAGGCCTCGTTGCGCATCTCGACCCACGCCGCGGCGTAGGCGTCGATCCGCCGCAGCACGGTCGTGAGCGCGTCCGCGGCGGCGGGGCTGCCGATCGCCGAGAGGCCCGTGCGGACGGCCTGCGCTCGCTCGCCGTCCCACACGCCCGCGAGCTCGGCCGAGGCGTCGGGGCAGCGCTGCGGTGCGGAGCCGCCGCTGCTCGCCGCGGCGAAGCCGGCGGCCGCGGTTACCACGGCGGTGACGGCGAGCGCGGCGAGGCGGCGATGGGCCGCGCCCGGATCGTGCTCGAGCGCGGCGAGCAGCGCCGTCATCGACGGGAAGCGGTCCTCCGGCGCGAGCGACAGGCCGCGGCGGATCGCCCGATAGACGCGCGCCGGCACCGGCGTGCCCGCGGGCGGCGGGGCGACGGCGCCGCGGCGCGGGTCGGCGAGCAGGGTCGCCAGCGAGGTGGTGTCGAACGGCGGCGCGCCGTAGAGGCACTGATACAGCGACACGCAGAAGCTGAACTGGTCGCTCGCCGCGGTCGACGGCTCGCCGCGGTGCGCCTCCGGGGACATGTACGCCGGCGTGCCGAGGACCGCGCCGGTGCGCGTGAGCGGGGTCAGGTGCGAGTCGGCCTGCGCGACGTAGTGCGGCAGGTCGGACGGCGCGCGCTCGAGGTCGTCGGCCGCGCGCGCGAGGCCGAAGTCGAGGACCTTGACCGTACCGTCGTCGCCGACCATCACGTTGGCGGGTTTGAAGTCGCGGTGGATGAAGCCGGCCCGGTGGGCGGCCTCGAGGCCGCGGCCGGCGCGGACGAAGGTGGCGACGACCTCGCGCCAGGGGCGGTCCTGCCGGGCCCACGCCTCGAGGGTGGTGCCGCGGACGAACTCCATCGCCACGAACACCTGGCCGTCGTCCTGGCCGACCTCGTGGACGGTGACGATATTGGCGTGAGACAGCCGCGCCATCGCCTGCGCCTCGCGCATCAATCGGCTGCGCGCCAGCGCGGGGTCGCGGGCGGTGTCGGCGAGCAGCACCTTGACCGCGACCTTGCGGTCGAGCAGGTCGTCGTAGGCGGCGTAGACGACGCCCATGCCGCCGCGGCCGACGAGGCTCAAGATCTGGAAGCGACCGATCTGGACCGGCGTGGTCCGGCGCGGGAACAGGGCCCGCTTGACCAGCTTCTTGTCGAGCGGGTCTTCGCCCTGCTTCAGCGACGCCATCGCCCGCGGGAGCGTGTCGTCGTCGCCGAGGCCCGCGGGCGTGCGCGCGTCGGCGCCGTCGGCCTCGTCGCAGGTACCTTGGTCGCTCGCCACGGCAGGTCGACTCCGCCGGTAGTGTGGCCGAATCGGGGCCGGGCTGCCGGTCGGCGGAGGCGTGAGGGCTCGGCCGGCTTTCGTGCGTCATCGCGCAGGCGAGGATCGACGGGACCCGTGACGGAGACTCGCGGGCGCGGGGACTGACCGCGAAGGCATGGACACGCAGCCATCGACCGTTTCGCTCGAGGAGCCGCCCGCGATGGCGCGTGCGCTCGCGCTCGCGTCAGGGCTCGGCGAAAAAACTCGAGCGCGCGGCAATTGATCCGCGGTCCCCGATCACCCTCCCGGACGTAGTTCGGGCACTACAATGCGCACCTCCACCAACACTATCTCTCTCCTCCTCGCTTCCACGTTCATCCTCGGCGTCGCCTGCGACGACGCGACAGGGCCGGGGTTCGCCGCGGACGACGACGTCGCGCTCCGCTGCACCACCCCGGATTGCACGCCGCCGCCGATCAACAACACCTCGAAGATCGGCGACCACTACCTGAGCAACATCGCGATGACGTTCAACACGCCGGTCGAGAACGAGACCGCCGAAGTGTTCATCGAGGGCGCCACCGCCATCTTCGGCGGGACGACGGAGGGCGTGGCCCAGATCGCGGTCGGCGACAACGGCGAGCTGCGCCTGCGGTCGGTGGTGACCAACACGATCATCGGCGGCGAGGCCGTCGAGGGCGCGAGGTTCTACGTCTACCTCGACTCGTACGAGGACGGGTCTCGGAAGCTCGCGCACCTGAGGATCGCCGACGCCGAGTGCGACCCCGGCCTCTACGATCCCAGCATCACGATCTGCCGCTACACCTTCGTGACCGACGCCGTGCCGGCGGACACCGAGCTCTATCCCGAGCACGAGACGCTCGAGGGCTGGTACCACACCTGCCCGAACGAGACCGAGGGCGGCCAGCTCGGCAGCGCGTACAAGTTCAGCTCGGTGCTGAGCCCCAACGTCGCGCTCTCGATCGGCAAGGGCACGCCGAGCATCGAGGTCGCCCCGGGCACCTTCATCAACGGCTGCCTCAACGGCGCGGTGTCGAAGGGCCAGTACCGGCTCAACGCCTTCTACGATTCGAACGCGACCCGCGGCCTCGACCCGAGCCAGCGCACGCCGATGCTGCTCATGTGGATGGCGTGGCACGCCGGCGGCTCGCGCACGGTCCCGGGCCAGCAGATCTCGCCGCACGACCCGATCGGCGGCCTCTTCACCTGGACCTCCCAGAGCAACTGGGACATCGAGGCCGGCTACGGCGAGACCGGCGCGACCTGCCGCGGCGGCTCGCCCCAGACCGGCATGCACCGCCTGTGGATCGATCCGGTGCTGACGCTGATCGGCTGGGACGCGCTGCCGCACTGCGACGCCTCCGACCTCGACGATTACGCGGTGCTCGGCGTCAAGGTCCAGGCCGACCTCTGGTGATTGCCTGCGGGGGCGAGGGCCACTTGTTCGGTTGGCGAGGCGCCGGGGAAATGAGGCTGGTCGCTGAGGAGGAGGTGGCCTGCCGGGCGCGGAGCCGCTATCTTCGGACGACCTGATGCCCGCCCGGGACGCCCTCCTCGAATCGAGGACGTGCACGCGTCTGCTGCTCGTCGGGCTGCTCGTGTCGTGCAACGCTGCCGCGCCGACGAGCGATCGACCGGCCGACGTCCCGGCACCGCCCCCGCCGGCCGCACCGCCCGTCGAGGCCCCCGCGGCCCCGGCGAGGGCCTCGACGGTGCTGTTCGTCTCGGGGAAGGACGGCGCCCTGGTGCCGGTCGCCTGCCACCTCGGCGGCGCGCTCGAGAGCGACCCGGAGCGGTGCCTCGCCGGCGTGGCGGTCGGGGACGAGGTCGCCTCGGAGGGCTTCAGAAACGCCGCAGGCGGCCAGACGGCGAAGGTGCTCGGCCGCGTCGTCTCGAGCACCTGCGAGCCGGCGCCGGCGCTCGAGGTCGAGGCGCCGGCGGAGCGCTGGGGGCTGTTCCAGATCTGGCCGGCGGCGCGTGCCGACGCGATCCGCCCGCTCGCCGACTTCGAGCCGTCCGACGCCGAGCGTGCGCAGGTGCTCGCGTCGATCCCCGAGGAGGCGCGCCGGATCGCCGTCGAGCACGCGTCGCGGTACGACCCGCTCACCGCCGGGCGGGTCGACCTCGATGGCGACGGCCGCGACGAGCAGCTCTATACGATCGCCGTCGCCTCGACCTTCGACGCGAAGGAAGAGGGCCTCCCCGGCGGCTTCGTGTTCGCAGCGCTCGCCGTCCGGTGGAGCGCGACCGGCGAGCTCGCGCTGGCCCTGACCCTCGACGACCCGGTCAGCATCAACCGCGTGACCGACCTCGATCAGGACGGCCGCGCCGAGCTCCTCCTCATGGACGCCGGGCGCTATCAGCTGATCGTGCCGGAGGGCCGGACGCTGCGCCGCCTCGGGACGCCGCGCTGCGTGTTGTGACCGGCCGCCGCCGTCTTCCGGGAGCCCGACACAGCACCTGTGCGCCTCGGAGAAGAGGTCGGCCGTCGAGACAGGCTGACCGACCTCCGCAGCGGACTCGGCTTTGAGCGCTAACCCTCGGCGACTCTCGTAGTACTCGAACAGTTCGTGCACGAGGTGACGAAGCGCGGCGGAACGCGAGGCCGATCAGCGAGTTGGACAGGTACAGAGACGCCTTTACCTCAGGCGCCCGCCGTTCGGCACTCGCGCCAGGAGGCGGCGGATCGATGAGCTGCTCGAGGTCGAGGCGGTCCGCATCGCCGCTTCCGTCGAAGCGCCGCGATGGGTTCCATGTCGGGGGTGGTGCGATGGTGGACCAGGCATATGCTCGTCGACCGCTTCGAACCAGCCAGGACGCACGCGCGGCAGGCCCCGAAAAGGCACCGTGACAGAACATCGACCTCACGGACCGTGCTATCGGCGAGGCATGAAAGCCTTCCCCTCTCTCGTCGAACAGATCGCCGACTGGGTCATGAACGGGCGCTGCACCGTGAGCGACCTCGAATTCTACGAGCGATACAACCAGGAGTACCGGCCCTCGGACTGGATGCGAAAGCCCATCGCCGACGAGGAGTTCTTCACCTTCGTACAAGACGGCGCCGGCGGTCAGTATGCGCTGCACCTGGTGGGCGAGGTCGAAGTCGACCACGCCCCCGTCGTCAAGCTCGGCCGCGACGGCGAGGTGGCAGTGCTCGGTCGCGACCTGATCGACTTCGCCTGGCTCATCGCCTGTGGTGTCGAGCCGATCGGCGTGGGCGACAACGGTGCATTGCGCGGCTCCTTCGAGGCCTCGGCGCCGATGCAGGCGTGGGTGCGCACCCTCGACGCGAGCCGTACCTTCGGCACCGCCCAAGAGACCCTGCAGGCCGCAGCCGCCGCCCACCCCGGTCTCGTGAAGCACATCCGTACCATGGCCCAGACCTGATGGGACACGCATGACGGTGGCTCGTGGGCCCGTCACGGGCCCACGAGCGCGGCCATGTACTTGTGGTAGGCCGGCTCGATCTTCGGGAGCCAGGCGGCCCGTTTGGTGTCGTCCGGGACGCTGAAGAGCATCGGGCAGGTGCCGCCGGTCGCCTTGAAGGTCTTCTTCTCGACCAACTCGGCGGTCGCGGTCGCGTAGACAGCGACCTCGACAGTACCCTCGTGGAGCTCGACCACGGCGCCGCCGTCGAAGCGACAGTCCTTCCGCTTCTTCTCGGACTTGCCGACGACGCAGGCGACGAGCTGGTACGCCGCGGGGTCACCGATCGACTCGCTCGCGTCGTAGTTCTCGGGGGGGGCCGCCAAGGTGAGCGGCGCGGACTCGTCGGTGCGGAAGGTCGTGTAGAGCGGGTGTTTCTGCGCGGCGCTCTTGTCGTAGCGGGCCGTCCCGGGGAAGGCCACCCCGTCGCATACGCGCGCGAGCTCGACGAAGCTGAGGGGCGGCGGTGGCCTCGCGCCCTCGGGCTGCAACGGCGCGAGCAGGGCCATCAGCTTGTGCTTGTAGTCGACGCCGCGATAGTCGCTGGTGCTGCTGCCGAACAGCTCGAAGGCCGGGCACCCCTCGGTGTTCCCCAGCTCGAAAGTCTGCTCGAGCACGACCTTGCCGGTCGCGGCCTCGACGACCCGGACCGCGTGGGACATGTCGTAGAGGTCGAGCTTGAACTGCTCGCCCGCGCTGTCCTTGAACTCGCAGCTGCGTCGCAGCTGCCGCTTGGACACCTCGACGCAGGCGACGAGCTGGACGTCCGCCGGGTCTTCCGCCGACCAGGCGTCGATCGGTGCAGACGTCAGGTGCCGCCAGGCCGGATCGGCGGACTCCTTGTACTTCTCGAACGCCACCACGCGGCTGATGTCCGCTGACGTCGCCCCCTTCTTGTACGGCTTCGCAGCGGGGAAGGGCTCGCCGCCGTCGCACAACGACATGTACTCGTCGAGGTTGTCGGCGGCTCGCGGCGGCGGTGCGGGCGGCAGGGGCGGCGTTTTGGTCGTCTCGACGCTCGGCGGCGACGAGTCATCGCAGCCGAAGAAGGCGAGCGAGAAGAGGAAGGGTAGCGATCGGCGTGTCACGCCGCTGAACGCGATCCTGGCGAGGCCGTATGCGACGCGAGGATGCGCCGCTGCCCGCACGGCGTCGCCGAGGTGGATCGAGGAGGGAGAGAATTCATGCTGCATCGCCTCGTTCTATCCCGTGCCAGACCCGCAGCATCACGGAGAGGGGTGAAGCCGCCTCACGCCAGCGAGATGCGACATGAGCTCGGACGAGACGTCCGCCCCCAGGCATGGCGCTTCAGCGCGCGAATTCACCGTCCGATGCGAGCTCGTCCATCACGGAGAGGGGTGAAGCCGCCTCACGCCGGCGAGATGCGACATGAGCCCGAACGAGACGTCCGCCCCGTTTCTGGTCGATGGCTTGCAGCAGATCGCCACCGCCGGCGACCTCCATGCTCCTCTCGAGGTCGACGCCCGCGCCCACGAGTTCGACCCCTGTGAGACGAAGGTCAGGCGGTCACGGGCAAGCGGTGGTGTTGCCGCTGGTGGAGAGGCGCTTCCAGCCGTCGGCGAAGTGGTCGGGGCAGCTCGGCGGGACGTAATCGGCGCCGCCCTGGATGTACGAGAAGGTCGGGAGCTGCTCGCCGCCGTACCCGCAGTGCAGCGCGTTGTCGCGGAACTCGTTCTGCCACGACGGGCACTCGCCGCCGGGCTTGGTGCAGTTCGGGTTGGCTTCGGGGTCGCAGTACCAGTCGGAGTAGAAGGCGACGCTGCCGGTGTTGCTGAAGGTGTTGTCCTCGATGACGTTGGCGTTGCTGTCGTCGCGCAGGCGGATCGGGTCGCCGCTGATCTCGGTGAATTGATTGCCGCGGATCTGGTTGCCCGTGCTGTGATGGGCGATGTACACGCCGTGCATCAACCCGGCCTTTTGCGCGTGGTTCTCGACGGCGACGAAGTGGTTGTTGCGGATGTCGTTGGCGCGCGAATTGACGAGGTCGATCGCGCCGTAGCCCTGCTCGCCGGGCACGTGAAGGCTGCCGATCTCGGTGAAGTACACGCCGTAGATCCGGTTGCCCCCGTTCCAGCCGCCCTCCGGATCGAGGCGATCGCCGCGGAAGTACAGGCCGTAATGCAGGTAATGCTGGATCTCGAGGTAGTAGAACTCGAGGTGCGTCTCCTCCCCGGCGGCGACGTCGAGGGTGAGGAGGGCGCCTGCGCCGTCGCCGTCGAACACGGGGCGACCGGCGATGTCGTCGATGCCGTCGCCGTCGGCATAATCGGCAGGCATGAAGGCGACCCGGTGGTCGGGGTGATAGTAAGTCCAGGTCACGCTCTGGCCGACGTAGGTGCCCTGGGCGATCCGCACCTCCACGTCGCGGTCGGGGGCCGCAGCGACGAGGATCTCGTGGGCCCGCGCGAGGGTCAGGACCGCGTCGTCGGGCGACGACCCGCCGTGGGCGTCGTCGCCCGCGGGATCGAGATAGACGGCGAAGGGCCCGTCGTCGCCGCCGGTGGTGGTGGTGGTGCTGGTCGTGTCGTCGGTGGTCGAGAGGCCCGTGGTGGGGTCGCCGGTGGTGGCGTGGGTGGTGGCGTCGGTGGTCGAGAGACCGGTGGTCGGGGGAGCGCCGCTGCTGTCAATCGTGCCCGGCGAATCCGTGGTCGCGAGCGCGGTCGTCTCGCCGGTGTCGATACCGGTGCTCGTGAGGGACGCGGTGTCCGAAGTCGCGGTGGTGTTCGCGTCCCCGCACGCGCACGCGAGGGCGATGGCGATGGGGAGGGGCAGGCGCGCGGCGGAGGTCGACATGCAGGCATTTTGCTCGAGTCGGCCCGCGCCGTCGTCGCTGGATGACCACGTCGCGCGAAGGGCGAGCCGCGAAGACGTCGACGCGTCGCCGAGAGCCCGCGCCGCTGGGGGTTCGCGCCGCAGCGAACGCCCGGCGCCGCGGTCTCCTCGCGGCGCGCCCGGCCCGGCCGTGGCTCGCGCGCCGGACACGACTTCGCGCGAGTCAGCGGCCCGGGCGCCCGGGTCCGCGGCGGATAAGGTCGCTGTCGGGCGCCGCAACGGCCGCACCGTCGGCGATGCCTGAGCTCGTCGCGGCTCGGGCACGGCGGTTGCCGCTTGCGGACCGAACTTTGCCCTCGCTGTGCGTGGCCCGCCGGCCGAATGCACACACAGATCCTTCGAGGTGATGCGGCAGGAGGAGAAGTCCTGGAAGGCCCCCGCCCATGGATGCTGTACGCTCTGGCGATCGGCGCGGCCGCGTGGGCCGTGATGGCCTGGCTGGCCCTGTCGTCCTCGGGGCCAGGGTGCGCGGCGCTGATGCCGTTCGTGCCCGCAGTGCTCGTCTCGGCCATCGTCGGCGGCCCGTGGCCCGGTCTGCTGACGACGCTCCTGTGCACCGCGGCCGGCGGGGTCTGGCTGCTCTCGCCGGAGACGACGGCCGGCGCCGCCGACTGGTCGGAGCTGGCCATCTTCGCGGCCACTGCGGTCGGCATCTGCGCGGCGTGCGAGCGTCCACGTGCGACGCGCCGAGGCTCCTCGCAGCGGACGACGGAGGCGCTGCGGCAGCGCGGCGAGGAGATCGAGCGGTTGATGGATATGATGCCGGCCGTGGCCTGGCTGGCGCGCGACCCCGAGTGTCGGGAGGTGGTCGGCAACCAGGCGGGCTGCCGCTTGCTGAAGTTGCCGCCCGGCTCGAACATCTCGGCCCGACTCCCGCCCGAGCAGCGAGGGTGGCTCCGCTTCGAGCGCGAGGGCCGGGAGCTCCCGCTGGAACAGACGCCGCTGCGCCTGGCCATCGCCACCGGGGCGCCGGTCACCGACGTGGAGGTCGACCTGGTCCTCCCCGATCAGACGGTGATCACGCTGCTGGGCAACGCCGCGCCGCTGTTCGACGCCGCCGGCGCGGTGCGGGGCGCGGTCGGGGCCTGCCTCGACGTCAGCGAGCGCGAGCGGCTGCGCGAGCAGCTGCAGCACCACGAGGAGCGGCTGCGGCTGGCGATGGAGGGCGCCGAGCTCGGCGAGTGGGAGATGGATCTACGCACCCAGCGCGCCTTCTGGTCGCCGCTGACGCGCGAGCTGCTCGGGGTCGCCCCGGACACGCCGATCACGTTCGAGCTGTACGAATCGCGGCTCCACCCCGACGACCTGGGACGCGATCGCTGCGCCGTGGCGGAGTGCCTCGCCACCGGGAAGTACCAGAACGAGTACCGCATCCCGCTGGCCGGCGGCGGCTGGCGCTGGATCGACTCGCGCGCGAAGCTGGTGCGCGATACGCAGGGGCAGATCGTCCGCATGTTCGGCGTCGTCAGCGACATCACCGCCCGCAAGGAGGCCGAGGAAGCGCGAGCGCGGAGCGAGGAGCGGCTCCGGCTCATCCTCGAGAGCGCCAAGGACTACGCGATCTTCACCGTCGACGCGCGAGGGATCGTGACCAGCTGGAACGCGGGGGCGAACAACGTCTTCGGCCACGAGGAGCACGAGATCGTCGGCAAGGACGGCGCCGTCCTGTTCACGCCCGAGGACCGGGCGCGCGGGGTGCCCGAGAAGGAGATCCGCGCGGCGCGGCGAGACGGCCGGGCCCACAGCGAACGCTGGCACCTGCGCAAGGACGGCACCCGCTTCTGGGGCAGCGGCTTGATGATGCCGCTGCGCGACGGCGGCGAGTACCACGGGTTCCTCAAGATCATGCGCGACTGGACGGAGGCGAGGCGGTCCAAGGAGCTGCTGGAACGGCAGGCGGAGGCGCTGCGGCTGGCCGATCGGCGCAAGGACGAATTCCTGGCGACGCTCGCCCACGAGCTGCGCAACCCGCTGGCGCCGCTGCGCAACGGGCTGGCGATCGTCCGCCGCGCGGGCGTCGACGAGGAGATGGCCGAGCGGGCGCAGGCGATGATGGAGCGGCAGCTCGGGCAGATGGTGCGCCTCATCGACGACTTGCTCGACATCAGCCGGATCAGCCGCGGCAAGATCGAACTGCGAAAGGAGCGCGTCGCGCTGGCGCAGGCGCTGCAGAGCGCGATCGAGACGGTCCAGCCGCTGATCGAGCACCATCACCACGAGCTCACGGTCGAGTCGCTGCCGGAGCCGGTGTGCGTCGAGGGCGACGCGGTCCGCCTGGCGCAGGTGTTCGCCAACCTGCTGGGCAACGCCGCCAAGTTCACGCCGCCCGGGGGTCACATATGGTTGACGGTCGAGCGGCGATCCGGCGAGGTCGTGGTCCGCGTCAAGGACAACGGCATCGGCATCGAGCCGGAGATGCTGCCGCGCGTGTTCGACCTGTTCGCGCAGGTCACCGAAGCCCACGAGCGATCGCAAGGCGGGCTCGGCATCGGCCTGTCGCTGGTCAAACAACTGGTGGAGATGCACGGGGGCACGGTCGAGGCCAGGAGCGGCGGCCTCGACATGGGCAGCGAGTTCACGGTCCACTTGCCGATCGCCCCGTCGAGCTCGCGGCCGGCAGAGCCGCCGGCGCTGGCGTGCGAGGCGGTGCAGGGCGCGGGTCACCGCGTGCTGGTCGTCGACGACAACCGCGACGCCGCGCTCAGCCTGGCAGAGTTCCTCGAATTGATCGGATGCGACACGCGCGTGGCCCACGACGGGCTCGAGGGGCTGCGCCTGGCCGCCGAATTCAGCCCCGAGGTGGTGTTCCTCGACATCGGCATGCCGACCATGAACGGCTACGAGACGGCCCGCCGGATGCGCGCAGAGCCCTGGGGCGAGAAGCCGGTCCTCGTCGCCCTCACCGGCTGGGGCCAGGAGGAAGACAAGGCCCGCGCCCGCGAGGCCGGCTTCGATCGCCACATCGTCAAACCCGCCGCGCCGGAGGTGCTCGAGGCCTTGCTGGCGGAGCTGCCGGGATCGTCCGTGAACGCGGCCTGATGCGAGGATGGGGCCCGGGGCACGATTCGGGGGAGAGCCACCGCCGCGAATCAGGGAGCGATCCCATGGCGATCATGAAACCCATCGAACCCCGGTCGATTCACGGATGCAGGCGCGGCTCGAAGTCGAGGACGATCTGCAGGAATTCGTCGGTCTTCTCGGCGTGACCAGGTGACCGGAGTCCACCTTGACGAACTCGATGTAGGCGAGGAGCGAGCGGGCTTGCTCGGCCTCCTCACCGCTCATCGCGCCGAGGAGCACGCCGTTGTCGTCGACCCGGCGCGCAGCTCGGCGAGCGAAGCGAGGTCGGCAGGCGCAACCGGACCGAGGACCTCGAACACGCGATCCGGTAGCGCGACCGCCTCGGCGTGCCTATCCTGATCGACGAGGCACTCCACCAGGGTCACGCGGACTTGCAGTATCTTCGGGTCTGCCTCGGGCAAGCGGCGCTCGCGGATGGCGAGACAGCGCCGCAGGTGCGGCTCCGCGGCGGCGTCTCGCCTGGCCACCAGCGCGGCGCCCCAGCGGCGCGGGCCATGTCCACCACGCGACGCTCTTGGGCGCTCGCCTCTGCGGCGGCCTCCAGCTGCGCTCCGCTCTTGGTCGAGCGACATCGCGCTCGGGGACTCCGGCGGGCTTACCACGGAGAAAAAGTTCGAATTTTTTTGGATCGCGATGGAGTGGTCGGCGCTCTTCAACCTTGAGCGTCGCTCTGGCCGGCCGTCCTCCCGACGAAGGCTGGGCTGTGGCGCCATCCACCGGACCAAACGACATGAAGAAACTCGCATTTCTCGCTCTTGCTACCGCTGCTGTCGGCGGCCTGTTCCTGACCGCGCTCCCGAGCACGGCGATCGCCAAGGGTCAGTGCAATGGCACGACGAAGCCCTGTCCGCTCCAGAAGTGGATGCGCGACAACGTGGGTACTCCCATGGCGAGCGGCGACTTCGTCGCGGTCGCCAAAGGGATCGAGAAGATCCAAACATTCGGCGGCCCTGACATGAAGGACTGGACCAAGTTTGCCAAGAAGACGCTCGACGACCTCAAGGCCAACAAGTCGGACGACGTAAAGGCCGACTGCAAAACGTGCCACGACGCCTACAAGAACGCCTACAAGAACAACGCGACCCTGCGGAACAGGCCGCTCCCGTAAGCGATGTCACCGCGAAGGGTGAACGGAGAGACGCCGGCCGCCAGACCGCGCCGCGCGGGGCTTTAGCAGGTCCCCACGCCGCCAGCGCTGCAGCCAGCTAAAAGGTCAGCCGGCGTGGCCGTCGACGACCCTTGCGGCGACCAGCTCGATCTGGTCGTCGAGCCAGCTCAGCTGATTGAGCTTGCGCTGCGCGGCGACGGTGAGGCTGCGCGCGGGTGCAGTGTTGTCCGTCACGGCGCGAGTGTAACGCACCGTACGAGCGTGAAGGCCGCGTCGCCACCACTGCGCGCGCAGCCCACGCGGGATTCGATGGCGCGGGCGAGGGCAGTGAGCGGTGCATCGGCGTAAGCGTCGACGAGCGCGAGGAGCTCGGAATCCTCGAGGTCGAGAGGCCGCGAGCAGGCGAGCAGCACGTCGCCGGCCGCGAGACCGGTCTCGAACCGCTCGACGGCGCGCCCGCTCGTCGCGAGCATACCGAGCGCGTTGGCGACGACCTCGATCGGCACACCTTCCAACAGCTGCGGGCCCACGAGCTCCTCGGGGCGCATACGGCCGCGGCGCAGCACCACGGCGCGGCCCGGGCCCGCGTGCGCCCCACGAACGTGCACACCGTCGAGCGTGAGGGCGATGCAACCGACCGCGAGCGCTATCGGCGGCCCCGCTGGCATGGCGACGGCCAGCGCCTCGCGATCGAGCGCCACGAACGCGTCGGCGAGGTCGAGGGGCAGAGCGTCGACCTCGACGGCCGCATGCGTAACGAACCACCGACGCCGGGCCTCAGGGAGATCACGCTCGCTGGCCGCGCCGACGAAGGTGGGCGGTATCGCTGCAACACCGCGCCGCTCGACGACCGCTCGGACGACGCGGCGCGCGCCGAGCCAGCCGCAGCCATGGCCGCCCATCTCCTCGGCGACGGCGATGATGCTCGTGCTCGCGCCCGCCGCGACCTCGACGAGGTCGCGGCCGGGTCGCACGCACAGCCCGATCTCGGCCTGGAGTGCCCCGTGAGCGCGAGGGTTCATCTCCGGGAGCATCGCACGTGCGGGGGCGTGGTGGACAGCGGTTTTACATGCGCTGTCGCGTGTGAGCGGAAGACGAGGCTGGCCATCGCGACCGCAGAGGTGTGGAGCAGGCGATGGCTCCACGGCGATGAGCTCGCCGGGCGAGTCGATCGGACCGCACTGCGAGCGCTGGAGCCCGCCAGACCGCGGGCGCGTGTGGCCATAGCCCTGGCCGCTGTTTTCGCCGGCTGGCATGGCTGGGTGATCACGACCCGCGCCCTCGTGCGCTGGCCGGCGAAACCGTCGCTGCACCGATTGCCAGGGCCCTCCGTCGCAGTGAGCGAGCCGCAAGGACGCTCGAATCGCAGCAGGCGGTCTTGTCCAAACAGGCCCGCTCGGACGGTCAAATCATCGGTCGGTTGGGCTGGGTGGTAATCACATCGCGTAGATTCTGGAGGCGCTCGCGGTGCTGTTCGCAGCGATCCCTGCTCTCGCGAATGCGTCGGGTGACATCGGGCGAGAAGCTTCCGGAGGCGAGGGCCCGCTCGTGTTCCTCGATCCCGACCTCCTCGCCGTGTTGCAGCATTTGCAGCGGGACTTCGTCGTTGACCAGCGCGGTCAGGGACCCGAGCGCGTTGAAGACCACGCCCCAGGGACCCGGGCCCTCCGGGGCCACGATGCCGTTACGCCTGAGCTCGAGCTCGAGGTGTTTCATCGCCTCCCGATGCTCGGCCCTGATCTCCTTCAGGATCGGTTCCTCGGGCTGCCCCGCGAACTTCTTCAGCGCACGATCATAAGCCTCGGCGGCCGCCGCTTCGCCACGGTACAACGTGACCAATGTATCCTGGGCCTCGCTGGGCTGCGACATACTGGGAACCCTATGCGACCGGCCCCACCTGTCAAGCAAGCAGGAGCACCGACATTTCCCTCGCGAGCGCCGCGAGCGCGCCCCGAGAGGCCAACTCCGCGTAACCAGCAGACGTGGACGAATGGGTTACGGAAGAAGACGACCAAGCCAGCCCAAGCGCTCGAGGGGCGAATTGGGAAACGGCCCCCCAACAACCTCGGCCTGAGCCCGGCAGCGACGTGCGTCAGGAGGCCGTCGCCGCGGGCGCGGCGGCGAAGTCGGTGGCCGACGAGGCGCGTGAGCGACAGGCGGCGCGAACGCGGCGCTACGAGGCGGAGCTGCAGCGATACGACGGCATCGTCGCCCGCCGCACGCCGGCGGTGCGAGCGTTCAGCACGATCGAGCGCGGGCTAGCGACGGTGTCATCGGGGGCAGCGGGATCGCTGTCACGCTGCGGCGCAACCACATCGTCCTCGGCGACATCGACTCCAGGCTCGCCTATCGCGTCGGTGCTCGCGCAGTGGCAGCTCCGCCGCAGCGCCGGCACCGACGTGCAGGACGACCTGCTCGCCGTGCTCGAGGCGTTCATCGAACAACTCCCTCTCGGCCTCGTCGTCGGCGTCGGGCGGTGTGCAGAGCATGCAGTACCCTGGCCTGAGCCCTCAGAATCCGAGCCCGCGACGCAGCGCCTCGTGCGCGGCCGTCGCGAACCTCGCGCCGATCCGTGTACCCGGCATCATGTCGAAGCCGTGGAAAGCTCCGGCGATCGCCTGGATCTCCGTGGGAATGCCGGCGCGCGTCAGGCGTTGGGCATAGACGAGGTCCTCGTCGAGGAACAGGTCGAGCGACCCGACCTGGATGAACGTGGGCGGCAGGCCCGTGAGATCGGCGGCGCGGGCCGGTGCGCAGTAGGGCGACACGTCGCCTTCCCCCGGCTCGCGGTCGAGCATCGCGCGCCACGCGAAGCGATTGTTCGCGCGCGTCCACACGAACTCGCCCGTGAAGGCGTTCGGGTGCGGGTCGGCGTCGGTGCCCGTGCGGTCGTCGAGCATCGGGTACACGAGCACCTGGAACGCGACCGGGACCTCCTTGCGGTCGCGCGCGAGCAGCACGAGCGCCGCAGCGAGGCCACCGCCCGCGCTCTCCCCCTGCACCGCGATGCGCGCGGGGTCCACCCCGAGAGTATCTGCCGTGTCGTGGAGCCACCGCAGGGCCGCGTAGCAATCCTCGATGGGCCCCGGAAAGGGCGTCTCGGGCGGATGTCGATAGTCGACCGAGACCACGACACACCGCAGATCGCCGGCGATGAACCGGTTACGGAGATCGCTGATCTCGGGCCCCCACATCACGAAGCCGCCGCCGTGCACGTGAAGCACTGCTGGGAGCCGCTCGCCCACCGTCGTCTCGGGGCGATGCACGACGACGCGCACCGGCGGCTCGCCCTCGGGCCCCGGGACGTGCACCTCGTCGCGCCTCACGCCCTGCACCTCGGGGGCGTGGAGCGGCGGAGTCTCGTTCGCGACGCGTCGGATCTCCGGCAGCGTCTCGGGGGAGAAGTCGAACGAAGGGAGCGAATCGAGGAACGGGACGAGCTCGGGATCGACGAGGGTACGAGTTTGCATGCCGCGCAACGTAGGCTGTTCACGCGCCACGCACACCGCCGCGGCCGGTCCGGGCATCCAGGACTCTGATGTCCTGGATCGTGCGGTTTTCCGGCCGCCGCGGTCCGCGTAAGATCGCGGACGTGGAGAGCGTCGTCGCGCTGAACGTCTTCGTGCAGGTCGCCGCGAGCGGGAGCTTCGCGGGGGCGGCGCGCGAGCTCGGCATCTCGCCGTCGGCGGTCGGGAAGAGCATCACGCGCCTCGAAGAGCGCACGCGCGTGCGTCTGTTCGAGCGTACGAGCCGCAGCCTCCGCCTCACCCCCGCGGGTCAGCGCTTCGTCGCGCGTTGCCGCCGCATCCTCGCCGAGATCGATGCCGCCGAGGCCGAGCTGTCGGAGACGGCGAGCGCGCCGCGTGGGCTGCTCCGCGTGAGCATCCCGGTGGCCGGAGGTCCGTTCCACCGGGTGCTCGCCGACTTTCAGGAGGCGTACCCGTCGATCGATCTCGAGGTAGTCTCCACCAACCGCAACGTCGATATCGTGCGCGAGGGCATCGACGCCGCGATCCGCTCCGGTCCCCTGGCGGATTCGACGCTCCGCGTCCGCGAGCTCGGGAAGTTTCGCTTCGTGCTCGTCGCATCTCCGGATTACCTGGCGCGGCGTGGGACGCCTCGCCATCCGCGTGACCTCGCCTCCCACGACCGCCTCCAGCTGCGGCGCTCGACGAGCGGCCGGCTCCACGAATGGGCGCTCGCGGAGCCCGAGCAGGCGCTCCCGAAGGTCGGGCGCACCTCGCTCGTCGCCGACAATCTCGAGCTCCTCACGTATTTCGCACTCCGCGGCCTGGGGCTCGCCTATGTCGCCGAGATCCTGGTGAGCGACGAGCTCGCCTCGGGTGCGCTCGTGAAGGTCCTCGAACAGCACATCGGCGAGCGGATGAGCTCGCATCTCGTGTGGGCGGCGGGCCGCCACACCCCGCCGAAGGTGAGGGCGTTCGTCGATTACGTCTCGAGGCGCCTGCTGAAGAGACCGTGAGCTCCTGAGCCTCGCTCACGGGGCGCACGGGCTCTAAAGCGCCAGGACATCCCCTCATCGACACGAGCGCGGGGGCGCGCAGGGGTGCCAGTGCACGCCGCTGCGCACACTACAGGTCTACAGTGCGCTATCTTCGGACCGCGCCATGGCCGAACTTCGACGAACAAATGGGGCGGGAGCGTGGTTCCTCCGCGAGCGCAGCATACTCGGCCGCTCCCGCGTATGTAACGTCCAGCTCGAGGACTCCAGGGTGTCGGGGGAGCACGCGCTCGTGCGCTGGAACGGCCGGGCCTGGGAGATTCAGGATCTGGGCAGCCGCAACGGCACTTTCGTCGCGGGCCGCCGGCTCGGCCTCGGCGAACGCGTCTCCCTGTCGCCGGGAACGACCCTCGGCTTCGGGAGCCCGGACGGCTACGTGTTCGCCGGCGGAGAGCCGCCGACGCCGTTCGCGGTGCCGCTCGACGAAGGACCGGCGATCGAGGCGCAGGATGGCCTGCTCGTACTGCCCCAGTCGGACGAGCCCGAGCTCACGGTGTACCGCGGCGGCAACTCCGGGTGGTCGATCGAGCAGGCCGGCGAGGTGCGCGCGACCGAGGACGGCGCCGTCGTCCGCTCGGCGAGCGGCGCATGGCGCCTGCACCTGCCCGGAGCGTTGCCGCTGACGGACGAGTCAAGCCGCAGCGGGCCCACCATCGACACGATCGGGCTCCGATTTCGCGTCAGTGGCGACGAGGAGACTGTGGAGCTGCTCGCGCTCCACCCCGGAGGAGTGATCGACCTCAAGGTCAGGGTCCATCACTATCCGCTGCTGCTGCTCGCGCGCGTGCGACTGCGCGACGCATCCGTGCCCGCCGATCGGCAGGGGTGGATCGAGCAGAACGATCTCCTCCGCCAGCTCCGCTGCGAGGGGGATCGATTGTACATCGATATCTTCCGCAGTCGCCGTCAGCTCGCCCAGGCCGGGATCGCCGACGCGGCGCGGCTGATCGAGCGGCGCCCCGGGACGGGACTGCTACGAATCGGGGTCGGCTCGCTCGAGGTCGTGCCGCTCCTCGAGCGCTGAGACCTGGCCGGCCTCACCGAGCCGAGAGCTCCAGCATCCAGGCCTCGAGTTCGGCGAGGGCCGGGACGCGCTGGCCGCGGACCTCGCGAAAGACGGCGGCAGCCTGCCCCGCCAGCTCCAGCGCGCCGGCCCGGTCGCCGCGGGCTTCCCACACCGCGTGAGCGAGCATTGCGCGGGCGTCGGCGACGAGCTCGCGCGGCGAGCCGCGGCTCACCCCGATCTTGATGCTGCGCTCGAGGAGGTCGATCGCCTCCTTCGTGCGCCCTGCCTTCAGCGCGAACTCGCCGAGCGCGTTCAAGGCGATGACGAGCTGCGGATGTTCGGGCCCCAGCACGGTCTCCCAGCCCGCCAGGACGCGGCGGAAGTTGAGCTCCGCCGCCTCGAGCTCCCCGAGCTGCATCTGCGCGTAGGCGAGTCCGAAGAGGGTGAGCGCCGTCTCGGGATGGTTCGGGCCGAGCGCGGCTTCGATCGCCCGGTACGCGCGCTCGAGCTGCTCTCGACCTTGCTCGCGGCGACCGACCGCGCCCAGCGCGACGGCGAAGTTGTGGCGTGTCCGCGCGACATCCGGGGCATCGGGTCCGTACGCACGCTCGAAGATCGCCAGGGCCCGCTCCTGCAGCGGAAGCGCCTCCTCCGGCTCGCCGAGCTCGGCATGCACTGCGCCCATATTGGTGAGGCACGTCGCGGCCTCGAGGCTGGTCGCGCCGTACAGGGCCTCGGCGTTCGCCAGCGCCGCGGCGAACAGCGCCAGCGATTCGCGGTGCTTGCCTTGCTGCTTGTAGATCACCGCGAGGTGGCTCATCTGCAGCGACAGGTCGGGATGTACCTCCCCGAGCTCGCGGCGCAGCAGCTCGAGCCCCCGCTCGTCGAGGGCCTGAGCCTCGGACAGCGCCCCAGTCCCTTGGTGGACGACGGCCAGGAAGCTGAGCAATTTGGCACCGCGGGAGCGCTCGGTCTGACCGAGCCGTCTCACGAGCATCTCCGCGAAGTCGCCGACCAGCAGCGCCTCCTGGTGCCGGGCCATGTGCTCGCCGAGGACGAGGATCAGCCGGATCGCCGCGTCGGCGGCGATGTCGTCGCGCTTCAGCGCGCCCGCCTCCACGACGGCGCTTCGCAGCAGTCGCGTCGCCCCGGCGTAATCGCCGTCCCAGTCGGCCAGCAGACCGGCGACTTTCGTCGCCTCGGCATGCACGCCTCGCAACCCCGCGCTCGCGGCCAGCCCGCGCACCTCCTGCACGCGCGCCCTCGCCTGGGGCATGTTGCCGGTGTTTCCGAGGACCTCGATGCGCTGCAACTGCTGCTGCAAGCGGGTCGCCTGCAATTGTTCATGGACGCCCCCGGCCGGCGGAGAGGACTGCACGAGCACCGGGTCGGTACAGGCCCGCGGATCTGGTAACCCAGCAGCGATCCGGATCGCCCTGGACCGCGCCCGAGGGTCTTCCTCCGCGAGTGCGTCGAGCAGGCCGAGGAACCGCTGGCGTTGATTGTAAAGGCATGCGAGCGGCCGCGCGTCGTCGGTGAGGCACGCCTCGGCGCGGACCTGACGCCAGCGCTCCGCGAACGTGTCGTGCCACACGGCGATCCGTACGGCGAGGTCGCCGGCGTCGGGGAGCTCCGAGGCGATGAAGCTGGTCTTCAGGCGCGCGCGCGCCGCGTCGTTCCACACGTCCGCGAAGATGCTCGCGCCGGCGTCCTCGCAGGCGGCGACGTGCTTCGTGTGCTCCCACGAGCGCACCCCGGCGGCGCTGCCAAGCACAAGCGCCAGCGCGGACACTCCGACGGCCATGAAGGAGCGGCGACGCCGGGACTGCCCGGAGGCCAGGGCGGCCAGCAGCGCGTCCATCGTGGGGAATCGGTCGGCTGCTCGAGCAGACAGACCGCGCACGAGAATGGCGTACAGCCACGACGGCGCCCTTGCGGGCTGCGTGGGTGCGCGTGGGCGGAGTCCCTGCTGCGCGGACACTTGCGCGGAGACGTAGCCGTCGGCGAAGGGTCGCTCTCCGGACAGCGCCTCCCAGAGCACGATGCAGAACGAGAATTGGTCGGAGCGCGCGTCGACCGAGTCCTCGTGCCATTGCTCGGGGGACATGTATTGCGGGGTACCTTTGACAGTCCTGGTCCCGCCGCTCTCCGCCGCGAGCGCGAGCCCGGACAGCGACGGCCGCGGCGCCTCCGTTCGCGGCGCCCCGTCGGCGCGGGCGATCCCGAAGTCCATGACCCGGGGCCGGTCTTCGGCGCCGAGCATGATGTTCTCGGGCTTGAGGTCGCTATGCACGAGGCCCTCCGCGTGGGCCGCCGCGATCCCGCGACCGATCGCAAGGAACACCGCGAGGAGCTCCCTCCACCCATACGTACGCGCCCGCAGCCACGCCCGGAGCGTCACCCCGTCGATGAATTCCATGGCGAAGAAGACGCGCCCGTGGAAGCCGCCGACGTCGTACACCGGGCAGATGTTCGGGTGCGACAGACGTGCCATCACCTGCGCTTCACGCAGGAGCCTGGTCTGGCGCTGGTCGTTCGGCGCGACGTCGTGCAGCAGCTTGAGCGCCACCTTGCGGCCGAGATCCGGATCGTACGCCGCATAAACTCGCCCCATCCCCCCGGAACCGATGCAGTCGATGATGATGTATCGACCGACGCTCACGCCCCGGGCGAGCAGATCCGCGGGCGGGTGGACGTGAGGGGCGGCGAGGGTGTCTGCGCCGGCCGAGACCGGCACGGTGAGCGTTGGTAGGGTCGTCGACATGGACCGAGCGGCGGCGGATGATACCGTCAGCATCCCGGCCCAAGAGCCGACTCGGCCAGTTTCGTGCGGGCGCACGGCTCCGCGCTCGCGGGTACGGTCCGTCCGTTCGTCGAATTTCGGCATGTAGCGGGCGGGACCGCGACGCGGCGCGTGCCGCCGCGCCTCGGGCGCGTGCTCGCCCGCGTCCCCGGCGCGGCGGATCCCTGTGCGCCGTCGCGCTCGCTTGCAAGAGGCCGATGTAATTCCGGATGAAGATGAATCCGTCGCTGTTTGGAGTATCACCGTGCCTGCGCCACGCGGGACGATTGCACAATGCCGAGGACCCTGGGCAAGGGCGGCATTATGAGGGGGGTCTACGCCGCCCAAAATCTGCAACTCGACCGTATGGCCCTCAAACAAGGAGCAAGATCATGGCATGGACCTGGCACAAGGTGACTGGCGTTCTCAAGCAGATCTCCGTCGGTTCGGCGAAGCACATCTGGGGAGTCAACGCGAATCAACAGATCTACCGCTACAGGCATGAGGGCGATTGGGAGGGCATCAGCGGGTCCCTGGATCACGTCTCCGTCGGGGTGGACGGGACGGTCTTCGGAACCGATCGAGTGAGCGGGGTCTTCCACAACCTGGGCGCGAGTACCAGGTGGAACTGGCGCAGGCTCACGGGCTCGCTGGTTCAGGTCTCCGTCGGCTCGGCGAAGCACATCTGGGGCGTCGACAGCGGCAACCAGATCTTCCGCTACACGATGGAGAACCAGTGGGAGAAGATCGACGGATCGCTGACCTACGTCTCTGTCGGGTCGGACGGCACGGTCTTCGGCGTCGACAGTGCCAACGCCGTCTTCCGCTACCTGGGCGACAACAAGTGGCGCAAGCTCACGGGCACGCTGAAGCAGGTCTCCGTCGGCTCGGCGAAGCACATCTGGGGCGTCGACAGCGGCAATCAGGTCTTCCGCTACACCGGGGAGAACGAGTGGGAGAAGATCGACGGGTCGCTGAAGCACGTGTCCGTCGGCTACGACGGGACGGTCCTCGGGGTCGACGCGAAGGACGAGATCTACCGCTGGCTCGGCACGGACCTCTGGTTCTAGGGACCCCTGCGGGGCCGAGCAACGTCACCTCATCGGTTCGAGCACGCGGACGAACCGCATGCCCCGCATCTGCCCACGTTGAACGCCTGCCGGCTCTCCCGGAATCGACCGGGTGACCGGCGGGCGCTCCTGCCGTGGCCACGACGATTCGCGCCACTGAGGATTGACCATGCCTCAAGACGTCACATTCGACCTGCCCTTCTCACTGCACATCAGTCCGGAGCTGGAAGGCGCCCGCCGCCGCAACCTCGCCTGGGTTCAACAGCACGGACTGGTCGTCAGCCGGGAGGCCGTGGACTGGTACTCCTCGTGGGACATGCCGCGGCTCGCCGCCTACGGCTTCCCCTACGCCCAGGGCCCGGATTTAGACCTGGTCACGGATGCGATGGGGTTCTTCTTCGTCTTCGACGACCAACTCGATGGTCCCCTCTGCCGAGCCCCCGAGCGTATGGCACGGGTGTGCCAGGGCCTGATCGACATCGTCCACGGCGCCACGCTCTCCGCCGACAGCGATCCGTGCTCGAGGGCGTTCGCCGACCTCTGGCAGCGCAGCACCAACGGCGCGCCTGCCGGGTGGACGTCGCGAGTCGCTCACGAGTGGGAGTACTACTTCGCCACGCAGGCCCACGAAGCGATAGGCCGCCTGCGGGGCACACCGGCCGACATGGAGTGCTACCTCCAGGTCCGCCGCGGCATCGGCGGCACTGCCCTGCCCATATCCCTCGGGGAGCGGGCCGCCGGCATCACGGTCCCGGCGGCGGCCTTCCACAGCCCGCATCTGCGCATCATGCGGGAGATCGCGGTGGATATCACGGTGATGTGCAACGACGTCTATTCGCTGGAGAAGGAGGAAGCCCGCGGCGACATGGACAACCTCGTCCTGGTCATCGAGCACGTCCGCCAATGCTCCCGCCAGGAAGCTGTCGCCCAGGCCCGCCGGCAAGTCCTCCGCCGCTGCACCCGCTTCCAGCACCTGGCCGCCGAGGTACCGGCCATGTGCGCCCAGCTCGGCCTCAGCCCGTCCGAACGGACCGACGTGGACACCTCTATCGAGGTAATGACCGCGTGGATGAGCGGCTACCACGCCTGGGAAACCGAGACCCTGCGCTACACCAGCGCTTCCGAGATCCTGCCGAGCTCGGGTCCCGGCTACTTCGAGAACGTTCTCGGCGCCTGACCATCCGCGTGCCGGCTCAGGGAGTCGAAGGCGGCGGGCGTGGCGCAGCTTGGCCGTCGTTCCAGCGGAGCAGGCGTGCTCCGCCGACACGCGGGGATCCTGAAGCCAGACCTGGCTGGCGCGCGAGCGGCCCACGATGGCGCGTTCGGGGAGCGGCCGACCCTCGGACTCGTCGCTCTCGATCCTGCCCATGTGCCCATAATACCAGGGCGGCGTCGCGGGCTGCGGCGTGTCTCGCGGGCCGGACCGCGGGCGCGGCGATGGCGAGCGGGCTCGTCCATCCATCACGGCGGCGAGGGGGCCGCGCGGTGCTGTCGCTCGGGCTCGCGCGCCGGGCCCGGCCGAGCGGAGGTGCCTCCCGGCTGCGACTTCGTCGGCGTCGGGTCGGGTCGGCGCGCTCTGGCGTCGCCTCGACCTCCAGCCGAAGCCACGGGGTCAGGGCTCGTGTGTGGCCGAGGACCCGAGAGCCTCCGCGAGTCCGAGACGTCCAGGGACCGATCACCCCCCGCCTGTGGCCTCGCGTTCGGCGGTGTACGTGACCCATTCGCCGTCGGCGACCGATAGGCCGGCGCAGCTCGGCAAGCTGCAGTCCGCCACCGTGCCGGCGACCCGCGGGCTGTCGAGACACAGCGCGCCGTCCTCGGTCCACACGGCCTCGAGCTCGCCGAGCGGGACGCCAGAGTCGGGGGCGACGGTGCCGCTCGCGTTGGCCCAGCGGACCTCGGTGCCGTTCTGCGTGTAGCTGTCGCCGCCGCCGCAGTAGTCGGCGGTGACCATCTTGAGCGTCGCCTGCCGCTGGGCCGGCGTGGTCGCGCTCGACTGCGGGCCGTAACCGAGGAGGCGCATCTTGGCGGCGGCCGAGCCAGCGCAGGCGATCGTCATCCACCGACTTCGGTTCGGGTTCACTGTCTTGTCGTCGAGGTCGTAGGTTTCGCCGCCGATCACCGTGGCCGCGCTGGCGAGGGTGTCGAGCAGGTCCCCGCTACAGACGTTGCGCAGGCCGAGCAGCGCGCCCAGGTCGGGGTAGAGGAGCGCGTAGGTCGGCACCTTCGGCGCGTCCTCGGCCCACGAATCGATCTCCTGGTAGCCGAGCACGGTGATCGGGACCGGCAACGACAACAGCCCCGGCTCCTGGACCAGAATCGTCGCCCCGATGAGCTGCGCGCCGCGCAGGGTCTGGCCATTCGGGTTGCGGGCGAGCAGCGCGTCGTTCTCGACGTCGAGGCGATAATTGCCGAGCAACCCGGCGGGCGCCAGAAAGCCGACGATCCGCGCGCCCTCACCATTGGTCGCGCCGTCGAGGTTGAGCTCGCGGATGGAGCGGCCGTTCACCTCCGCCGAATTGAAGCCGCACTTCCAGGTTGGGCAGGCGTACGGACGCAGCGCAATTTCGTCGTCGCCGTCCCCGGCAGGCACGCCCTCGTCACAACCGGCGGCCCACATCAGGGCCCCGGTCAAGATCCAACGATATGTCTTTCGGTACATGTTATTTCACCTCTGGTGTTCGTTCGACGCCATGGGCCGACCTCGGCCCGAGCCCCGTCAGGGCGAGCAACCGCTCGGTTCGGGCCCGCTGTCGCGCAAAGCTCGGCCCGGCAGCCCGATGCTCCGGTCAATCCCGGAGGTCGAGCCGAGGCAGCTTTGCACAGGCTCGGAGGTAGAGCAAGCGAAGCCGCCTTTCAACGATCTTACAGATTGTGACAGTGAAGCTCGCGGCCGATGCCGCGTGGGTGCGCTCGAGCGCGCCGAACTTCAGCGCAGGGCACGACCTCGAGCTGCGACACCCCGATCCGAAGGAGCCCGGTGCCCGCCCGCCGCATCCGCCACACCGGCCTCGGCGAGCTGGCGGCGGATCCGGAAGATGTTGATGTAGAGCCGGTCAAGGGTGCAGCGGAGCAGCTGGCTTGGACCTCTTCGGATTTGGCTCGACGCGCTCCGGCGTCGCGTCGACCTCGCGCATCCAGGCCTCGGTCTGGGCGAGGAATTCCGCGCGAGCCGAGCCCGCCGCGCGGTACACCGCCGTCGCCTTCGCCGCGATCGCCAGCGCCCCCACGCGGTCGCGGCGGGCCGCCCACACGGCCTTCGCCAGGGCGACGCGGGCGTCCGCCAGCCGCTCGGGCAGGGCGCCGTTGGCCTCGCCGATCCGCACGCTCCGCTCGAGCACTTTCACCGCCTCCTCCGGCTGCCCGGACATCAGCAGCACCTCGCCGAGCGCGCTCAGCAGCGCCGCGATGCGGGGGTCGTTGGCGTCGAACGCGGCCTCCCAGATGCTCAGGGCGCGGCGCAGGTTCTGCTCCGCCGCCGGCAGCTCGCCGGACAGCCCCTGTGCGTACGCGAGGTCGTGCAGGATCGTCCCGAGGTCGCGGTGCGTCGGGCCCATCGCCGCCTCGAACACCCGCAGCGCCTCGCGCTGCTCGACGAGCGCCGCCGCGAGCTCCCCGCTCTCCGCCAGTACGTTGGCGAGGTTACTGCGCGCGCGCGCGACGTCGGGGTGGTTCGGGCCGAGGATGGTGGTGTATGTCGCCACCGCCTGCTTCTGCAGCGCCATCGCCTCGGCGCGCTCTGCGAGGTACAGGTGCAGCGTCCCCATGTTCGCCTGGCTCGCTGCCACCTCGATGCTGTGCGGTCCGAACAACGCCGTAGCGATGTCCTGCGCCTCCTGGTAGAGCCCCATCGCCTCGCGGTACTCGCCGAGGTCTCTGCGCAGGGAAGCGACCTGGTCCAGCGCCGTCGCCAGCTCGGGGTGCGCCGCGCCGAGCTCACGCCGGAAGATCTCGCACGCCCGCTCCGACCTAGCGAGGGCCTCGCGCACCGCTCCGGCCCGGTGATGCACCGCCGCGAGGTGCATCAGCAGTCGCGCGTGCGGCGGCCGGTCCGTCTGACCCAGGCGATGCACCAGCATCTCCGCGACCTCGCCGAACAGCAAGCCCTCGGCGTGGCGCCCCAGTGACATGCCGACGACGCTGACGAGCGAGGTCGCCGATGCGATGGCGAGGTCGTCGATCCCCGCCGCGCCGGCGGCGGTCAGCACTTCTCTCAGCGTCCGCTCGGCGGCCGCGTAGTCGCCCGCCCGCTCGGCGTTCGCCCCGGCGGCCTGCTTCGCCTCGAGGACCAACACCTGCAGCCCCTCGGTCTCGGCCCGCTCGCGCACCCCTTCGATGACCGTGCCGGCCTGCGCCGTGCGGCCCGTCACGGTCATCAGCTCGCCGCGTCGCAGGTCCCGGCGCAGCGACGCCGACAGCGCCTCGTCTCCTCGCGTGGGTGGGCGCGAGCGCGCGAGCGTCGGGTCGGCGCACGTTCGCGGGTCCGGGAGCGCGGCGGCCTGATGAATCGCCCGCGCCATCACGCCGCGCTCGGGCACCTCGGCCATCGCCTCGAGCAGCACAGCCAGCCGCTGGCGCTGATCGTCCAGGCACGGGACGGGTCCCGGATCGCTCGCAAGGCACGCGTCGGTGCGGACCTCCTTCCAGCGCGTCGTCCACGCGTCGGTCCATCCTGCCACTCGCGCGTCGACGGACTCGGCGTCGGGGATACCCGTCGCGGCCATCGCTGCGCGCACGCGGGCGCGGACCTCGTCGGTCCACACGTCGCCGACGATGCTCGCGCCGGCCGCTTCGCAGGCGGCGACGTGTCGCTGCTGCTGCCACGATCGCGTCGCAGCGACCCCGCCGCCGACCAGCGCGACCGCGGCCGCTCCGGCCGCCAGCCACGACCTGCGCCGGCGCGCCTGGCCCGACGTCAGCGCGTCCAGGAGCGCGTTCATCGACGGGAAGCGATCCTCCGGGCGGGTCGATAGCCCGCGCGTCAGCGTCCGCCGGACCCAGGAAGGCACCCGGGCAGACGACGGCGGCGCGCCGGGGCGCAGCGGCTCACCGACCGCGGCCCTCGCCGCCGCGTCGACGGGGAACGGCCGCTCTCCGAACAGAGCCTCCCATGCGACGACGCAGTAGGAGAACTGGTCCGAAAGCACGCTCGTCTCGCCCGATCGCCATTGCTCGGGCGCCATGTACGGTGGCGTGCCTTGCACGGCGCCCTGCTCGGTCCGGAGCACGTCGGTGCGCGGGATGAGCCCGGACAGCGTCGGATCTTCCTCCGCCGTCCGCTCCGCCCGCGAGATCCCGAAGTCCATCACCCGCGGGCGTCCGTCGGCGCCGATCATGACGTTCTCGGGCTTGAGGTCGCTATGCACGATCCCCACGGCGTGCGCCGCCGCGACGCCGCGGCCGATCGCCACCAGCAGGGAGAGCACGTCCCGCCATCCGTGCGCGCGCGCCTGCAACCATGCGCGGAGCGTGACCCCGGCGACGAATTCCATGGCGAAGAACACTTGCTCGTGGAAGGTCCCCACGTCGTGGATCGCGCCGATGTTCGGGTGGGACAGCCGGGCCATCGCCTGCGCCTCGCGGAGCAGCCGCGCCTGGCGGATCGGCTCGGACGCGCTGCCGGGGAGCAATAGCTTGAGCGCGACCTTGCGGTTGAGCTCCGGATCGTAGGCCGCATACACCGCGCCCATTCCACCGGCGCCGACGAGGTCGATCACGATGTAGCGTCCGACGAGCGTCCCGCGGACGAGCCGATCCGGAGGCGGAGCCGTTGCGCCCGTGCTGGGAGCTGTAGGGGCATACGGCGACACCGTCACCGACTGCGTAGGTAAGGTGTTCCGTGTGCCTGGCTCCATGGTCACAGGGTACGCCGAGCGCAGCGTCTTGCGAAGCGGCGCGACCTCGAGCGTCATGCTCGAGTGACCTGGCCCTTCAGGTGGAAGTCTCGACCCGGTACCTGAGCTTCGTCGAGACCGGCCGCTCGCTCCCGAGCCGCACGATGCTGCTGCGGCTCGCCGACCACCTGCGCGTGCCGCTGGGAGAACGCAACCGCAACCGCCATTGCGCGGGGTGCGGGTCGAACGCGGTGGCGTTCACGCTCGAGCCGATCGAGGTGTGTTGTTCGGCGTGCGAGCGGCGCCGCGTGAAATGATGGAGGGCGGCGCCGGTCACTCGCTCGAGTTGCTCCTCGACAATCAACGCGTCCACCACGCGGACAGGCTCGGTGCACCCCGCACACGCGACGAAGATGAGGAACAGGCGGATCACCTTCACGCGCGCCATTCTGCCAGGGCATGAGGCCGGCGTGGGAGCTCTTACGCGCGGTCGTGGCGTGGAGGAGCAGGTGATCGACGTGCCGCCAGCGGCGCGGCCATGCATGGCCGCGGCGGCCGGTGGCCGGGCTTGCGCCCGACCTCGGTCCGCGACAGCTCGAGCGTCGCGGCGACCTGCTGCGCTTGCAGCTCGCCTCGGGCTCGATGAGCGTGGTTCCCCCGTCGCACGGGAGCACATTGTCCCCTTGGTGCGTTACAGGCTCGCTCCCTGCCGCGACATGGACGTCCGCACAGAGCCGCGCACGCCAGGGTCCTCCGCGGTTGGGCGGTCCGATGCGCGGGGTCATGCGTGGGAGTACCGAGGCCCCCAAGAGATTGCCGCGGCGAGACCCCGCCCAGGCGCGTACGCGCACGTCGATCGCCGGTGACGCCGACGCCCGCGTCCGGTGTTGCAGCGCCGTCATGCCGCTCTGTCATCGTCCCCTTCTCTCGCGCCTGCTCCCCGTCCTCGCCCTCGCCCTTGGCGGCTGCTTCCCGCTGACGGGCAACGGCGACGTCGTGGTCGAGGAGCGCGCGCTTCGTGGGTTCGACGCCGTCCACAACACGACCTCGCTCGACATCGAGATCGCGTTCGCCGACGAGGACGCCGTGCGGGTCGTCTGCGACTCCAACCTCGTCGACGACATCGAGACCTACCTCGACGGCGACGTGCTGTGGATCGACTCTCGCGGGCTGAACTCGCTGCGCCCGCGCGGCGACTGCCGGGTCGAGGTCGAAGTCCGGCAATTGCACGCGGTCGAAAACAGCAGCTCGGGCCACGTCGAGGTCCTGGGCGAGGCGGCTGAACTGACGCAGATCCTCCACCAGGGCTCGGGCGGGCTCGTCGTCGAAGCGCTGACCTCCCCGGCGGTCGAGGTGCGCTCGACCAGCTCGGGCGACCTGCACCTCGGCGGGCAGGTCCGTGACATCTCGTTCGAGAGCGCCGGCTCGGGTGGGATCTTCGCCCGCGAGCTGGTCGCTGAGGCCGCCGTCGCTCGTTCGCGCGGCTCGGGCCTCATCGAGCTGAGCGCCAGCGGCTTGATCGACATCGAATTGACCGGCTCCGGTACCATTCACGTGTGGGGTGAGCCCGGCGATCGCCAGGTCGACCAGACGGGCTCCGGTCAGGTCGTCTTTCACTGAAAGCTGGCAGTCGGGCCTGCCCATGATCGCCTCGCGGTCCTCGCAATCGCTCATTTTCGTCCAGCACGGCAGCTCGCCCGTCGTGAGCGGCGCGGGCGTGCATGCGCTTGTGGAAGTCCCACCCATGGGAGATCCTCCGCGGCCATGAGGCCGATGCGCCGCGTCGTCGTTCACGCTTCCGAGTCCGCCCGGGCCGCCGTCGTCGACGCCGTCTGGCGCGCAGGCCTTGTCCCTTTGGACATGTCTTACGGGACATGTGAACCCGAGGGCGCGCTCGTCGTCCGCGTCGGCGACGATCCGGGCCCGGCCGACCTGAGGCTCCCGGACGGCCCGCTCGCGGACCTCGGCCCCGCCGCCTACGCCGAGCTGCGCCTGCTCGCCCTGCCTCCCGAGGCGACCTTCGACGACGCGGACCTGGACGATGAACCGGTCCCAGAACCCCACGTGAGCCCGTACGAGACGCCGGCCCCGCCCGCGCCGCACCTCGTCCACCCGTACTTCCAGTCGAACGCCTTCACCGGCCGCGCCGCCGACCTCGCGGAGCTCGACACCTGGCTCGCGCACGGGCAGACCGCGCGGGTGATCAGCGCGCGCGGCGGGGTCGGCAAGAGCGCGCTGGCCTGGGCGTGGGTCGAGCGGCGGCTCGCCGACGCGCCGCCGTGGGCCGGCTGCATGTGGTTCAGCTTCTACGAGCGCGGCGCGCACTTCGAGGCCCTGATCCGTCGCCTCGCGGCCTACGCGGCCGGGGTGCCGCCCGCGGAGGCGGCCCACGGTCCCCGCGAGGAGCTCGAGCGCCAGGTGCTCGCGGCCGTGCGGGCGCGACCGTTCCTGATCGTCGTCGACGGTCTCGAGCGAGCCCTGGTCGCGTACCACCGGCTCGATGCGATGCGCCTCCCCGACGAGGTCGCCGACGAGGCCATCGACCTCCACTCGTTCACCGACCCGCGCGACGGCGAGTTCCTGCGCGCGCTGTGTCAGGGGAGCCCGTCGCGGCTGCTGGCGACCTCGCGGATCTTCCCGACCGACCTGCGCGACGGCGAGGGCCTCGCGCCCGGCGTCGAGCTGCGCACGCTCGACGGCCTCGACCCCGCCGAGCTGCCCGCGCTGCTGCGCGAGCTCGGCCTCGATCCGGACGGCCCAGGGGTCGGGCGCGCGACCCGGGCCATGGCGACGCTCGATCACCACGCCTTGCTGTGGCGGCTGCTCGCGGGCTGCATGCAGGAAGGACCCTGGCTGCTCGCCGAGATCCTCGACAGGGAGCCCGCCAAGTTGCGCGAGAGCATCCTCGAGGTCGCGTTCGACGCCCTGCCGGCTCGCGCCGAGCGCCTGCTGGCGCGGCTCGCCCCGCTGCACTACGCGGCCGAGCTCGATGATGTGCTCGGGCTCTTCGGCACGCCGCTCGGACTGCGACGCCCGCCCCCGCCCCCGCGCGCCCGGCTGCGCCAGGTCGAGGCCGAGCTCGCCACCGAGACCTACTACGACACCCGGCGCGAGTTGCTGGATCGACGCGACAAGCTGCGGGCCCTCTGCGCCAACTGGGACATCTATCACGCGCTCGCGGACTCGTACGCCCGCCAGCCCGGGACCCGCGCCCATTTCGCCAACGTCCACGCCGACCTGTGCCTGCTCGAGACCCGCGGCTTCCTGACGTGGGACCGCAGCAGCAACCGCTACGACCTCCATCCGGTCGTCCGCGCCCACGCGCTGAGGCGCCTCGACCACGATGAGAGCACCGCCGCGTCCGCCGCGGTCCGCCGTCACTTCGTCCGCGCCCCGCCCGAGGGCGACGAAGTCGCCTGCATCGCCGACCTGCGGCGCTCGCTCGAGCCCTACCGCGCATACGTCGGCCTCGGCGACCTCGACAGGGCCTCGGAGTTCTACGATGAGCGCCTGAGTGACCGCCTCGACGACCTCTCGGCAAACCAGGTGACGATCGAGCTCCTGACCCCGCTGTTCCCGGACGGGCTGTGCGAGCCCCCGGCCCTGGACGACCATACGGCCCAGAGTTGGCGGATCTGCGACCTGTCGTGTGCGCTCGCCCAGGTCGGGCGCGAACCCGAAGCCGCGGCCATGCGCGAGGTGGCGGTCCGCCTCAACCTCGAACGCCGCCGTCCCGGCAATCTGAGGGGCAGTCTCTTCGACCGGGGTCAGTCGCTCGCGGCCGCCAACCGCACCCACGCCGCGATGCACACCTTGACCCTCGCCCACCGACTGATGCTCGCGCATGGCCACGTGAGCAGCGGCCCGCTCCACGCCCGCGCAGTGCTGGCGACCGACCTCGGCCGCTGGGACGAGGCAGAGGCCGACATGGCGGCCCTCGGCAAGGCACACGACACCTTCGCCCTCGACCTCTGCCGCGCCGCCATCGCGTTCGCCCGCGGCGAGGACCCGGCGCCGTTCCTCGAGGAAGTGTCGGCCCATCTCACGAGCAAGTTGTGCGTGGATCTGGCCGCCGACTGGCATCTGCTCTCCGGCCGGATCGAGGCGGCCCACGGCGCATTCGCGGCGGCCCTGTCGCACATGTCCGAGGCGGTGAAGCTCGCACGTCGGATGGGATCCGACGGCGCCCGCGCCCACGCCTGGCGCGCCGTCTGCCTCGCCAACCTCGACCGACACACCGAAGCCCGAAAGGCGCTCGCCGACGCCCGCGTCGCCGCGACGCGCCACGACAATCGCCGCGTCGCGGGCATCCTCGCGGCGGCCCACCTCGCGCTGGGCGAGCTCGACCTCGCCGGACCGTTGGCGCTCGCCGGCTACCGCGAGGCCTGGGCCGACGGCCCGCAGTTCTCCTGGTTCGACGACCTGCGCGTGTGTACCAGCGTGCTCGCCAGGCTCGGCCTGCCGCCGCCCGAACTGCCGACCTTCGACCCGGCCGGCTCGCCGCGGCTGCCCTTCGAGGACGAGATCGAGGCGTTCATCGCCGAGCTCGCGGCGCGCCGCCCCGCCGGCGGCACGCCGCTCCTCCAGATGGACCCGATGTTGTGCGAGCCTGCCGCGGAGCCGGGTCAGGGCCCGCCTCCCGAACCCGGCCCCCCGGCGTTCGCCGTGAATGGGTGGGTGAAGGTCGTCACCGACGCGCCGTGGCAAGCAGACGTGAATGGGCTGGAAGGCGTCGTCTTCTGGCGAGAGCCGATGCAGGACCATACGGCCGTGGCCGAGACGCAGCGCTGGAAGTACATCGTGTACCTGCCGGCGAAGCACGAGTACCGCACGGTGATCGAACGTCACCTCACCGCGCTCGAAGGAAGCGTCGAGCCCTCGTTCTTCTTCGGCGAACGGGCGGAGATCTCGTTCGACGTCGTGGTGGACGATGACAGCTGGATCGTGGAAGGATGCCTGCGTCTCCCGGGTGAGACTTGGCGTACGTTTCACGCCGAGAAGGAATTCTACCTGCCCGAGGCTTGCTTGCGGACGTTCGACTGGGAAAACGGGATCCGCGGGCTCGCGCTGAAGATGCCCGGAGAGGCGCCGATGAACAAGGCCGCGCTCGCGCAGGCGTTCGCATCCCTCCTCGGTGTGGAGCAGATCGTCGAAGCCCCAGGCCCGGACTCGATGATGATGAGACCGTAGCGCGCGGCGGCGAGGTTGCCCTACGTCCGGGCCTCTCGCCCCACCACGTCTGTTACGAGCTGTTCACCGGCGCGGACGCTTCGACCGTTCCCTCAACAACCACTCGCGGGGCATGCGGCAGGAGGTTCAGGGGCGCCTAAGCGGTTCGAAGGGGGAATTTCGTCGAAGTGTCGGCGAAGGTAACACGGCCGCGGGTCACGGGCTTCACGAAGGCCCTGGTCCGTGCCGGCTCCGACCCACGCGACGTGCCTGTCCGGGCCATGGTCTTGCGCAACGTGCGGCCGACGAGGTGCCGCTCGGAATGAGCTGCTCACCGAGCATGAGGCGGTGTGCGCCGTCCTCGGCACCGTCGATCCCTTGCGGCCCAACCTCCGACCGTGGCCACTGGCGGTCGAGACGCACCCGCTGTGGGTATCGGCCCTTGGCGACTCGACGATGTGGCGTGCGCGATGCCTCTACGACCCCGACAGCGGCCGTGAGCGCAAGGCGTGGGTCTTCTTGCTCGTGCTGGCCCACAGTCGCGCAGGCGAGGTAAATCACTTGTCACCGTGAGCGAGGGCAGTAGATTTCGATCCGCCAGCCCGCCGCATTCAAAGGTCGACCCGGGAGTCCGGCGGCATGACTGGCGATCCGTGCGGAGTCAGCTCCGTACGGGAGTTGAGCATGCCTGGGCTCAAAGCGGATCACCGACAGGAAAGGGGAAGGATATGCGAGTTATCGTCAGATGCACCCTCCGTAACCTTACACTTGGTGTATTCTCCAGTTTGGTCGTTTGGGGGACGCCGTCGCCAGCAGCTGCGGGTGATGGTGAGCCCGAGGGTGGTTGCCCCCCGCCCTTCGAACTCATCACGGTCGAAGATGTCGTTCTCGAGGCTATCGCTCTTGGGGAGCCCCCGTCAATCGAGTTCGAGATCCTCGAGTCCGACCGCAACGCCGACGAGTGGCTCTGTATCAAACGCGACAAGGATGGCGTCGGTTTCGTCTTCACGGACAACCGCCGTCAGGGACGCGGAAGACCGTAGTGATTTGGTTGCGCTCCGCCGAGAGCGCAGCGCTACCGTTCGTGACTCGTCACGGGTCGCACCAGCGGAAAAGACGTATCGACGACCGCCGGCGGTCGCCTGCTGCCCACCCGCTTACTCAGAGAAGCGCCGCGACCCGGGCCGCCCCGAACCTGGCAGCGGTCAATTGAGATCGAAGTACACTGCGAAGCGGCGGTCGCCGTAGCCCGCGCGCACGTACAGCTCCTCGAATTCCGCGTCGCCGGTGATCGAGACGACCGCCGGCGCACCTGGACGCTCGACGATCTCGTCCAGCCGCACCGGCGCGTCGCAGTACAGCGCGCCCTCGAAGTTGTCCTTGTAGCCGATCTGCCGCTTGAGCAGCAGGCAGCGTCGATTGTCGCCACCGACCAGCACCCGAACGCGTCCGTCCTGGCTCGACGCTCGCAGTGCATCCGGCAGCGCCATGTCGTGGGCACCCGCCGGGAGCCCCAGTCCGGCGACCCAGGCCATCATCGCCCCGCTCTCCGCCTCGGACGCTGGCGGCGCGCCACAGCTCGCTGTCGCGAACACGGCGCCGAAGATCGACCAGCGGCGGGGACGAGGTCGGGGCGCGGATGCGTTCGGCATAGCGACCAGAAGGATACACCCACGCGGTCCTGCGGCCGCGCCCGGCTCACCCGGCGATGAGTCACCTCATGCGCGCTCGCAAGCGCATCCCCTGCACGTCTCGCTACGGTGACGGAGGACGCTCGTGAGGCCGGCGGCAAGGACGAGCAAGCGGCCGCCGTCAGGCTCGCCTGGTGCGTGCGGCAACGGAGGGCCGGCCGATGGCGCGGGCTCTGCCTGATTCGCCTCCGGCGCCTTGCCGCCGCACCGGCGTTGCTGGCCGCGCATCGCCGTCGCGCACCGTGGCCCCACTCGCCCAGCCTCGGCGCACGAGCCGGCTCGGGGCACGAACTGGGATGCTCCCTCACGCTCGCGGACGCTGCAGGCACCTCGATGTGCTCGCCGAGGCCCGTGTCGGTCGCTCGCGTTCGCGGCCACAACTCGTTATGCTGTGCGCATGAAGGAGCAACGCCTCGCCGCCTTCTTCTCCGCGGATCCCGAGGACGCCATGCGCGCGCTGCTTACGCTCACGGGACAGGCGAATGAGGGCGCTCGCTCGCAAGGAGCGGTGACGAGCACCGAGACTTTCTATCCGGTGGCGAGAGAAGAGAGGATGCGCGCGGCGCAGCGGGGGATCTTCAGCGAGGTGATCTTCGGCCCGGTGCTCGATGATCGGTGCGCCTGCGGTGCGACCGAGGGACAGACGTCGCGGGGTGTCACCTGTCCTCGCTGCGGCGTGCTGTGCGATCGTTCAAGGCTGCGCGACGAGCGGTGGGGACACCTGGAAGTTGCCAATGTCGTTCACCCGTCCGTATATTGGCATCTCGCCGGCCCCCTCGGCATCTACGTGGAGGATCTGCGCCACGTGGTGGGTGGAAAGAAGGCGCTCCGTCCGGTGGACGCGCGCGAGCGGAGCGGCCGCGGAGTCGACGTTCCAGAGCAGAAGATACGATGGCAGGTCGTGCTCGCCGACGACCTCGACGACGGCGATCTCATCGGTCCTTGCGGGCTCGCGGAAGCGCTGCGGCGCTCCGACCCGGAGCACCCCCTTCTCCCCCTCTGCACGATCGCAAAGGTGCCCGTCCCTCCACCTGGCGATAGACCGCTGGCCCCGATCGATGCGCCCACGCAGGTTACTCCATGGATCGGGCCGTTGAACGAGACGTGGTTGAACCTCGTCGAGCGAGCGACGCGCGAGCGCAGGTTGCTCGAGCTCGACGCGCCGCCCCCGATCCTCCGAGACGAGAGTATCCAGGTGCAACTGGCGTTCGAGGCTGTCGTTCGCCAGACGCGCCGGAGCTACGAGCGCCTCGTGCCGCCCCTCGTTCGAGTGCCCGATGGTCTCGCGGACAGCGAGGCGCGATCGATCGCGTTCGTCGGCTCCGAACGGCTGATCGTGCAGCTTCGAGATCGCGTGTCGATCCTGGATCGCGCCGGCAACGGCCTCTCCGTGCTGCCGCCCGCGGGTACCAGGCTCCGCGGTGTGGTGAGTGGCCGATTCGCCGTATTCGAGGGGTTCTTCGGGGCGACTCATCCGACGCTCACTTCCACCGATTCGGGCTTCGGTGACGACCTCGTCCACGTCGACAATGAGGGCGTCACTCGGATCGCACCCATCCTGGGCGAGATATCGGTGATCGATTGCGAGACAGGCGTTTACCTGGATCGCCCGCCGCCCGGCGTGGCGTTGCGGTTCGTCACCAACGACGAACCAGAGGATCTGTTCCTTACGACCGCCGACGGTCAACAGATTCGGCGCCTTCGTGCCGGCGGAGATCGGCCCACTGCCATCGCCTATGCGCCAGGAATGGCGCTCGCCTGGGTCGGCGAGGAGGGCAGCGGGACGGAGATCATCGAGCTTGGTCGGGGCATTCCGCACGCTTGTCCCTCTGAGCCCCCTGACGGCGACATCCCGCGGTGGGACATCCTTTCGAGCGACGCCGGTCGCGCCGGCGAGGAGGACCACGGCGAGGACGACGAATTCTCGGCGAACGCGGTGGCCTTCTGCGATGGTGCGTGGCACCTCCTGTGGTCCAGGAGTGTCCTGTGTGATCATCGGGCGGGCGACGCCGTGCGGCTCCACCCCCCGCCGGAAGCCGCCGCATTCGACCCCACGGGCCGGACGCTCGCGCTCCTCGTTCAAGGCACCATCGTCCTGGCCGACGTCGGCCGTCGCGAGGTCGTGGGGCGCTTCGGGCTCCCTGGAATCGACGCACGCGCTTGAGCGTTTTGAAGCGGGAATCGCCTGAGACCCTCGCGGAACACCCCCGAACCCCGGCCGTACAGGTTCATGCTGCGGCACAGCAGCATCGTCAGGCGGCCTATCACGGCCAGCAGCTCGAGGCGACGCTGCGACGCGCGGCCGGGTGGGCGACGCAGGCCCGGGAGGTCGGGGCGCCCGATCTCGCGGCGTACTCGAGCGCCTCGGCAGCCCGGAGCCTGCGAGCAAACACCGGGCGCGACGTTCGGGCAAGACAGTGGACGAATCATGACCGACCCCGGCTGCGGCGCGAGCGGTCGAGAGCCGGGGAGCGAGCCATGAGCGAGCCCGAAGATCGTGAAGCGCGAGCGGTCTGCGGCTGCCACTTCGTCGGGCTGCCGGGCCGCTGCCTCACTCGAGTATTTATTAAAGGGATGTGCCCGTATTGTGACGACGCGCCGCTCCATCGCCATTGCGCGGGGTGCGGGTCGAACGCGGTGGCGTTCACGCTCGAGCCGATCGAGGTGTATTGTTCGGCATGCGAGGGGCGCCGAGGGGAATGATCGAGGGCGGCGCCGGTCACTCGCTCGATACGTCGCACTCGGTTCAATCGCCGTCGACGCGGGTGATGCCGACGGCGACGCCGTCGCGGCGGGGGTCGGCGACGCCGACGTAGGTCCCGCCGTCGACTGCGATGACGCTGACGTCGCCGACCTCGAGCGGTTCGTCGCGGAAGCGGTGGCCGAGGGCCTCGAGCTCGTCGCGCACGGTCCGGGGCAGGTCGCTCTCCCAGCGGGCCTTCTCGTTGCAGAGCGCGCTGTAGATCCGCGGCTTGGCGATCGCCTGCTCGATGTCGAGGTCGTACTCGAGCAGGTCGAGCAAGACCTGGGCGACCGCGGTGATGATGCGCGGACCGCCGGGCGAGCCGAGGACGTAGACGGGTTCGCCGCCCTGGAACACCAGCGTCGGCGCCATGCTGCTGAGCGGCCGCTTGTCCGGCGCCGGCGAGTTGGGCCGGCCGGCAGCGGGTCGAAGTCGGTCAGCTCGTTGTTGAGGAAGAAGCCGTAGCCCGGCAGCAGGCGGCCTGTCCCGTAGTGCTGCTCGATGGTGACGGTGAAGGTGACGAGGTTGCCCCAGCGGTCGGCGACGTTGACGTGGGTGGTCTGCGGGTCGCCGTTCATCAGCTCGACCGGCGCGAGCGCGGGCGGGACCCCGGCGATGGCGCCGGGCGGCACGGGGCAGGTGTTCTCGGTCAGGTCGATCAGGGCGGCGCGCTTCTTGATGTACTTGGGGGCGAGCCAGCCGGCGAGGGGGATGTCGACGAACTCGGGGTCGCCGAGGTAGGCGTTGCGATCGGCGAACGCGAGGTGCATCGCCTTCATCACCAGGTGGTAGCGCAGGCTGGAGTCGAACGGGTACTGGCCGATGTCGAGCCGCTCGAGGATGTCGAGGAATTGCAGCACGGTGAGCCCGCCGGAGCTGGGCGGCGCGGCGGTGACGATCTCGTAGTCGCCGTATTGGCCCTGCACCGGGTCGTCGACGGTGATCTCATAATGATCGAGGTCGGACATCTTCATGCCGCCGCCGGCGGCCTGGACCTCGGCGACGAAGGCCTCGCCGATCGGCCCGTGGTAGAAGGCGTCGATGCCGTCGTCGGCGAGGAGCCGCAGGGTGTCGGCGAGCTCGGGTTGGACCAGCAGCTGGCCGATCGTCAGCGGTTTGCCGCCGGGCAGGAACAGGGCGCTGGCGGCCGGGTTGGCGGCCAACACTGCCTGGTGTTCGACGAGGCTGGCGGCCATGAGCCGGCTGACGATCACGCCGTGGTCGGCCAGCGCGATCGAGGGCGCGATCAGGTCGGCGAGCGAGCGGGTGCCGAACTCGGCTCGCGCGTACTCGGCCGCGGCCAGAGCACCCGGGACGCCGACGGCGACGCCGAGAGTGCGCCGCTTGGCGAACGGGATCGGCTCGCCGTCTTTCTTGAGAAACATCTTCGGCTTGGCGCTGGCGGGGGCGCGCTCGCGGCTGTCGATGACCGTGACCGCGTCGTCGTCGGCGTCGTAGATCATCATGAAGCCGCCGCCGCCGATGCCGGAGAAGCCGGGCTCGGCGACGCCGAGCGCGAACTGGATGGCGACCGCGGCGTCGACCGCGTTGCCGCCTTCGGCGAGGATCTGCGCGCCGACCCGCGCGGCCTCGTTGCTCGACGCGACGACCATGCCGTCCTCGCCGCCGACGATCGGGCCGATCGCAGTCGCGACCTCCGCGGCCGCGGCGTCGGTGGCGGACAACACGAGAGCGGCGGTCATCACTGAGGTCATTGCAAAGCGTGCGCGCATGCGGGCTCCTGCCGGCGGTCCGCCGGCGACTGGGAAGATTGCGGAGCGCAGGAGCATGGCACTCGGCAGATCGACAGCAACCCGGGCTCGACGCGAGGACGAGTCGTCGATGGACGTGATCGACTCGCCCGCGGGCGAATGCGCGAGCGGACGGCCCAGGATGCGTGAGTCGCGGGAGCGAGCGACTGCGACGAATGAGCTTCAACGGGAGCCGCGTGGAGGTCGCTCGCTGCGCCGCGACTGCGAGGATCCTCGAGGGCCGGGTCGTGAGGGACGCGGGCGAGCGACTGCGACGAGTGGCGACTGGGCGAGCGCGGCGCTGTGACGGCAACCAGCGCTCGTGGATGGTGCGGATGAGCCGCGCGGCGGTCGCCCGCTGCCGCGCGGCTCCGGGGTTCACGAAGGTGAGCGACTGCTACGAATGGCGGCGACGGCGACGCAGGGCGATCAGGGCCAGCAGCGCGAGCGGCCCGCCGGCGGTCGCGTCGCTGCGGCAGCCGCAGCCGCCGTCGTCGTCGGTCGCGGGCGAGGTGTCGCCGGCGGTGGCGCTGCTGCCGTCGGTGGCCGATTGCGTGGTGTTGCCGGTCGACTCGCCGAGCGACGTCTCGCCGTCGGTCCCGCCCGGGTTGGTGGTGGTCGGGCCGTCGGAGCCGCCGGTGGTGGGCTCGCCGGAATCACCGGAGGTTGGCTCGCCGGTGGTGGGTTCGCCGGTCGTGTCACCGGTCGTGGTGGTGTCGCCGCCGCTGCCGCCGGGGACCGGCAAGCCGCCGTTGCAGCCCTCGCCGTCGTACTCGATCGCGCCGATGTCGGGCGCGCCGTCGCTGCGATCGTTGCCGCAGTAATCGTCGGTCACCTCGGGCACGGCCAGGCCGAGGTCGACGAACGCGGCGCCGTCGACCAGCGTAAAATCCTGCGCGGCCGGGTCGGCGAACCACGCGGCGAACTGGTCGAGGGTGGCCTCGACCACGTTGTTCTGCTTGTCGGTGACGGCGCCGTCGCGGTCGCGGATCTTGCCCATCAGCAGGTTGTTGTGGACGACGCCGGTGGTCTCGGCGAAGCGCATGTCGATGCCGGCGGTGTTGTAGAGGGTGTTATTGAAAATCTTCGAGTCGGCGCCGGCGTTGATGTAGATGCCGACGTCGGAGCAGTTGAGGATCAGGTTGTTGCGCACGATGCCGCGCTCGTGCTCCGGCTTGCACGCGCCGTCCTCGCAGATCATGTCGGGGCCCGAGCCGCCGCCGCCGAGCGACAGGCCGAGGCGGACCTGGCCGCTGTGGAGCAGCTCGCACACGACCAGGTTGCGCTCGATGATGCCGTCCTTGGCGTGGCCCTTGAGGAAGGCGCCGTAGCTGATGTTGTCGCCGCCGCCCTTGGCGTGGTCGTGGATGAAGTTGCCGCGGAGGATCCACCGCTGGCCGCCGACGACGTCGATCGGGGTGACCGGGTTGGAGGTGTCGCGCGGGGCCTCATTGAAGAACTCGTTGTACTCGACGACGACGTCGTCGGGGTGCTCGTAAGAGTTGTTGGGCCCGATCGGCTCGCCGTTGCCCTTGATCATGGCGTTGAAGCCGTGCAGGCGGTTGCCGACGATGTGGGTGTTGCTGGCGGCGCCGGTGACGTGAAAGGCGTGCTCGCAGTCGCTGTCGGCGGCGCAGATGCCCTCGATGTCGAGGCCCTCGAAGCGCCAGTACGGGGCGCGCACGTGGAAGCCCTCGAGCGAGTCGAGGCGCAGCTTGGCCGCGCCCTGCTCGGCGGCGCGGACGACGATCGGGGCGTCGGCGGTGCCGGGCGTCTCGCAGGCGATCTTGCCCTGATGCACCTCGTAGTCGCCGGCGGCGAGGACGATGGTGTCACCGGGCTGAGCGGCGGCGATGGCGGCGAGGAGGGCGTCGACATCGGCCACCGGCACCTCGGCGGCGTGGGCCGTGGCGCTGGCGAGGGCGAGGGCGAGAGACGAGGTCGCGACATGCAGCAAGCGATGCATGCGGCGACGGTAACACCGCCGGCCGGGGCGCTGCTGCGCGCACGACGGCGCGCGAACTGCAGCGCGGGGCATGCACGCGCAGACATCGGCGCGCGGGCGCGCGGCCGGGCAAACCCCTTGCGCGGGCCGGCGTCCCTGCCTAGCCTCGGGTCCCCGCGACGTGGCCCGCGGGCGGTTCGGTCATGGCGAAGCAGCGCGACAGACAGGGGCTCCGGCCGGTGCAGGACGTGGTCGGGCGGCTCCGCTTCGACGCGACGTTCGACGTGCGTCGGTTCGTGGTCGGCTACGAGGAGCGCTTCGCCGGCGTGCGCGAGGCGCCGCTCGCCGAGTTCCTGGCCGGCGACAACGAGATCCCGTGGCACCGGATCTTCTTCATCAAGGCCGGCGAGCTGATCGTGTGGGATCGCCGGGCGCGTATTGACCTGGTCTTCGGGTCAGGTGACAGCCCGGCCGCAGATCACGCGGCGATCGCCCGCGCGTGCGCGCCGGCGCCGGTCGCCGCGCCGGCGCCGACGCGGCGCAGCAAGCCTCGCCCGGGCCCGGCGGTGTTCGAGACGCGGCCGTGCTTCCGCTTCGACCCGTCGCGCGGGGCCTGGCTGCCGGTAGCGGCGACGGGGCTCCACGAGGCGCGGGTGGAGGCGCTGCAGGTCGCGACCTACAACGTGCTGTTCGACCTCTACGAGCCGGAGCAGCTGTACAGCGAGGCGCGCGCGCCGGCGTGCGCCGAGCTGCTGCGCGAGCGCGAGGCCGACATCGTCGCGCTGCAGGAGGTGACGCCGCGGCTGTGGACCGAGCTTTTGACGGCGCCGTGGCTGCGCGAGAGTTACTACGTGTCCGCAGGGCCAGACGCCGAGGGGCTGCAGCCGTACGGGCAGGTGCTGCTGTCGCGCTGGCCGCTGGCGCTCGAGCTGCACGAGTTCTCGGCGCGCAAGCGGCTGGTGGTCGGGCGCCTGGCGCTGGCGGGCCGGCGGCTGGCGGTCGCGGCGGTGCACCTGACGAGCAACCGCAAGGCCGACGCGGACGACCGCCGCGCCGAACAGCTGGCGGTGCTGGTCGAGCGGCTCGGCCGCGCCGACGTCGACGACGCGCTGGTCCTCGGCGACCTCAACTTCGGCGACGGCGAGGAGGACCAGCAGCTCGCGCGCGCCGGCCTGGTCGACGTGTGGCGCGAGGTTCACCCGCACCACCCGGGCTTCACCTTCGACCCCGAGGCCAACCCGCTGGCGCGGCTGGCCAGCCGCACGGGCAGGGCGGCCCGCTTCGACCGGGCGCTGTTGCGCTCGCCGGCGGGGGCGCTGGCGCCGATCGACGCCACGCTGTTCGGTGACAAGCCCTTCGGGACAGGTCCTGAAGGACAGGAGATGTTCGCGTCGGATCACTTCGGCGTGTGCGCGCTGCTGCAGGTGGTCGCCGACGCCGACATGGCCGCGCGCCGGGCCCGGCTGGCCGCGGCGAGCCCGGTGCACCGCAGCGCGCTGGTGGTGATCCCGCCGGCGGAGGCGTGGCCGGCGATCCAGGCGATCCGCGCCGAACACGACCCGAGCCACGGGCGCTGGATGCCGCACATCAACCTGGTGTACGGCTTCGTGCCGGAGGCGCTGTTCGCCGACGCGGCCGCGGCGTTGACTGCGGCGCTGCGCGGGCTCTTGCCGCTGCGGATCGCGCTGAAGGAGGTGCGCCGGTTCGACCACCGCGGCAGCGCGACGGTGTGGCTCGAGCCGGTCAGCGATCCTCCCGTGGCGCTGATGGCCCTGCAGGCGGCAGCGGCGGCGCTGTTTCCCCTGTGCGACGAGCAGTCGTCGCGCGGGCCGGGCTTCGTGCCGCACCTGACGATCGCCAAGCTGACCGGCAGCGAGGCGGAGATCGCGGCCGCGATCAAAGGCTGGCGGTCGAGCTGGCGCGCGCTGGAATTCACGGTCGAGGCGGTGCACCTGATCAGCCGCCGCGAGGACGAGCCGTTCGAGATCCGGGCGTCGGTGCCGACCTGTCCCGAAGAACAGGAAATCACGGAGGGCCCGTGGGGGAGCTTGCCGCCGTTCGGCCGCTGGCCGTCGCCGACGCACGAGCGGGTGACGGCGGCGTTCAAGCGGGCGACTGCGGCGGTGCAGGAGCGGTCGCAGCTGCACGTGGTCGGCTCGGCGCGGCTCGGAGTGGCCCGGCCGGACGGCGACCTCGACCTGGTGTGGGCCGGCGCGGACGGGGTCGACCGCGCGGAGCTGTTCGCGGCGCTGACGGCACGGCTGGCCGCGGCCGGCGAGCTGCTCGCGGTGCGCACCGTGAAGAGCGCGGGGCTGCCTGTCCTGAAGTGCAGGTTCGAGGGGATCGCGGTCGACCTGCAGTACGCCGGGCTGCCGCCGTCGCTGCAGTCGCGGGCGCTCGGGTCGCTCGACCCGGGCGAGCTGGCGATCCTCGACGAGGCCAGCCGCCGCGCGGCGCTCGGCTGCGTCGACGCCGACTCGCTGGTGATCCTGGTCGCCGAGTACTACGATTCGAGCGTGTTCCGCGAGACTCTGGCGCGAGTGCGCGGGTGGGCCCGCGCGCGCCAGCTCGACGCGGGGGCGTGGGGGCTGCTCGGCGGCTACACGTGGGCGCTCGTGACCGCGTGGGCGGTGCGCGCGGCCGGCGAGGCGGGCGTGGCCGCGGAGCCGGAGGCGCTCTTGCGCCATTTCTTCATGCTGCTGGCTGCGCGCACGCCGGGCGCCGCGATCGCGTTCGAGCCGCCGCCGGAGCCGAGGGGCGGGCGCAAGCCGCTGTGGCCGATCTGGACGCCGACGCCGCCGTCGTTCAACTCGGCGCGCCACGTGACCCGCTCGACGCTGACGCTGCTGCACGCGGAGCTGCGCCGCGCGCCGACGCTGCTGGCCGCGGGCGATCCGGCCTGGATGGCGGCGGTCGATCCGTCGGCGCATCCGCGGCGCGTCGAGCTGAGGCTGCAAGGAGGCGGCGAGGCGCGGGCGGAGTGCGTCGGCTGGCTCGAGGGACATGTGATGGGATTGCTGCTGGCGCTCGAGGACGCGGGGGCGCGGGTGCGGCCGTACCCGCGGCCGCTGCGGGCCGGCGAGGCCTGCTGGGCGGTCGGGCTCGAGGGCGGGGAGCCGCCGGCGATCGCGGCGGCGGCGGCCTCGTTCGCGGGGGCGTTCGCGAGCTGGGCGGATCGGCCGGAGGGCGCGGAGCTGCTGGTGCAGCCGGTCGAGTGAGGCCCGGGCCGGGTTCCATCCGGTTGCAATCAGCTTTTTCCCGCGCGCTCGCGCCCACGAAAAGCCGAGCGCGACCGCTCGCGCGGGCGGGAAAAGGCCGTTTGAATCACTTAACCGCGACCCTCCGCGATCAATCCCGCGTCCAGCTCGGCGGCACGCGCGAAGGCCGGATGCGCGCAGACGCGATCGATGTAGGCGCGGATCGCCGGCAGCTCGGGCACGATGCCGAAACCTGTGGTCCAGCGCAGCGCGCTGCCCCACAGCACGTCGGCGGCGCTGAAACGTTCGCCGAGCAGGTAGTCGCCGCGTCCGAGCTGTTCGACCAGCGTCTGCAGCATCGTGCCGTAGCTGCCGTAGCCAGCGGTCGCGGCGTCGATGTCCGGGCGTTTCATCGCGTGGTCGACCACCGCGGGTTCGAAGCTCGCGCCGTAGAACGCGATCCAGCGCAGATAGGAGCCGCGACGTGGATCGTCGAAGGCCGGCGCCAGTCCGGCCGCCGGGAACAGGTCGGCCAGGTAGATGTAGATCGCGACCTGCTCGGTCACCACCGTATCGCGATACCGGATGGTCGGCAGTTTGCCCAGCGGATTGAGCGCGAGGAATTCCGGCGTGCGGTTCGCACCGGCCTTGAAGTCGATGAACCGCACTTCGTACGGCGCTCCGAGTGCTTCGAGCAGCACACGCACGCCGGCGGAACGGGTTTGCGGATTGTGGAAAAAGGTGATGATGGGCTCGCTCATGGTGGGCCTTCCAGGTGGGTGGGGATTGAAGAGAGACTAGCGCCCATTGCGGACAGCTTCTGTCCTCGATAGCCTTGGGCATGCTGTCCACCTCGGCCCGCCTGCTGCGCCTCGCCAGTCTGCTGCAATCACGCCGCCATTGGTCGGGAGCGGCGCTGGCGGAGACTCTGGACGTGGACACGCGAACCGTGCGGCGCGACGTCGATCGTCTGCGCGAACTCGGTTACCCGGTCGAGGCCTCGGCCGGTATCGGTGGCGGCTACTCGCTCGGCCGAGGTGCCGATCTGCCGCCGCTGGTGCTCGACGACGACGAGGCGGTGGCGCTGGCGATGTCGCTGCGCGTCGCCACCGCGTCCATCGGCGGCATCGAGGACACCGCGCTGCGCCTGCTTGCGAAGCTCGACCAACTGTTGCCGGCGCGACTGCGGCGGCGCGCATCGGCGTTGCATGCGGTGACGATTGCGCTGCGCATGGGCGAGCCGCTGGCGAATGCCGACATCCTGACCGGCATAGCGACCGCGTGTCGCGATTGCCTGACACTGGAGTTCGCCTATCGCGATCATCACGGCGAAGCGAGTCGTCGGCGGGTCGAACCCCTGCGCGTCGCGAGCTACGGCCGGCGCTGGTACCTGATCGCCTGGGACCTGTCGCGCAGCGACTGGCGCACGTTCCGGGTCGACCGCATCGTGGCCCGGCCGATCACCGGCGCCGTCTTCGCTGCGCGCACGCAACCGGCCGATGTCGCTGCACACATCGAGCGCGGGATCGCCTATGCGCCGTTCGCCTGCCGGGTGACGCTGCGCCTGAGAGGGAGTGCGACCACGCTTGCGTCCCGCATTCCCACCTGGTGCGGAATCCTCGAACCGGATGGCGCACGCCACAGCCTGCTGCGAGTCGGGGCCGACAGCATCGAAGCGCTGGTCGCACAGCTCGCGATGGTGGGGCAGGATGCGGAGCTGATCGAAGGGCAGGAATTCGTCCCGCAGATGGAGTCGGTGCTGAGCCGGCTCGGTGCGACGCTCGCATCGGGCGTCGGACGCACTCAGCCGACGACGACGGCTCGCCGGTCGAAGCCGCCGAGCCGTGCGCAGCGACGCTGACGATGTCCGCGCCAGCGTCCGCCGCCTTCGCCCGCTCCGGTCGCTCCGGCGACGAGACCCGCCGCGTCCCACGCGGGGAGCGCCGAGGATGTTTTTGGGGACATGCCGATACAGACATGTCCATGAGGACATCTGTAAGATTGGGTGATTCGCGCGGCTGCGCCTGTGCGGGGCAGCCGCGCGCCTCACAGCTCAGGGCACGTTGGCGGCGCCCGGGGACGGTGCGGCGGTCAGCTTCCAGTCGGCGCCCATCTGGTTGGTGTCGATGCCGTTGGGGATCCGGGCCAGGGAGCCGGTCGCGCCGTTGTCGACGAGGTTGGCGAACACGCCTTCGACCAGGTTGAAGGGGCCGACGCCCATGAAGGTCACGCCGTTGATCTCGCCGGCGTAGGACAAAGCGTCGATGTACTGCTTGCTCGGCACGTGCACCAGCGCGACGCCGTCGGGCGAGCCGTTTTGAAGGATGACGCTCATCATGCTGGCGACCAGCTTGAGCTGACCGTTGGGGACGGTCACGTTGCCCCACACCACGACCAGGTACTGGCCGGCGGCCAGGGTGGGGAACGACGCGCCGAGGTCCACCGCCGAGTAGGGCGCGTTGCCGTTGCCGTTGACCGGCACCAGCCAATGGCCCGTGAGGTTCACCGGTCCGCTCGAGACGTTCAAGATCTCCACGAACTCGGCGTTGTCGGTGCCGGGCTGGTCGTAGTCGACCTCGTTGATCACCAGGCACTGCTTGGGGCAGGGGCCGCCGCAGTCGACGCCGAGCTCGCCGGCGTTCTGGACGCCGTTGACGCACAGGCCGAGGGTGCAGGCGTTGGTGCAGGCGTCGTCGTTGTTGGCGTTGGCGTCGTCGCACTGCTCCTGGCCGGCCCACACGATCCCGTCGCCGCAGGTGGCGGGCTTGCAGGCGTTGGTGCAGGCGTCGGTGGCGATCGTGTTGTCGTCGTCGCACTGCTCGACGCCGGCGTGGAGCAGGCCGTCGCCGCAGGTGGCGTCGACGCACTCGAGCACGCAGGCGTCGGTGTCGTCGGTGTTGCCGTCGTCGCACTGCTCGACGCCGACGTGGAGGACGTTGTCGTGGCAGGCCGCGGGCTGGCAGGTGGCGAGGCAGGCGTCGCTGCTCGACAGGTTGCCGTCGTCGCACGCCTCGCCGGCGCCGGCCTGGACGAAGCCGTCGCCGCAGGCGGGCAGGGTGCACGTGAGGGTGCAGGCGCCGGTGTTGCTGTTGGCGTCGCCGAGGTCGCACGCCTCGCCGGGCTGCTTGATGCCGTCGCCGCAGGTCGCGGGCTTGCAGGCGCTGGTGCAGGCGTCGTCGTCGCTGGTGTTGCCGTCGTCGCAGCCCTCGCCGGGGCCCTGGTCGCCGTCGCCGCAGACGTTGGCGAGGCAGCCGGCCCTGCAGGCCTTGCCGGGGCCGTTGTTGGGGCCGTCGTCGCACTGCTCGACGCCGGCTTGGACGAGGCCGTCGCCGCAGGTCGCGTCGGCGCAGGCGAGGGTGCAGGCGCCGGTGTCGCTGTTCTGCGGGCCGAGGTCGCAGCCCTCGCCCTCGCTGGTCTGCTCGAAGCCGTCGCCGCAGGCGGGCAGCTTGCACAGGTCGGTGCAGCCGTCGTCGTTGTCGCCGTTCTGGCCGTCGTCGCAGGCCTCGCCCGGATCGAGGACCGCGTTGCCGCAGGCCTCGAGCTTGCACGCGGCGGAGCAGCCGTCGCCAGGCTCCTGGTTGCCGTCGTCGCAGGCCTCGTCGGGGCTCTGGTCGCCGTCGCCGCAGACGTTGAGGGTGCAGTCGGCCTTGCAGGCCTTGCCGGGGCCGTTGTCGCCGCCGTTGTCGCACTCCTCGAGGCCGTCGCCGGTGCTGAAGACGTGGCCGTCGCCGCACACTGCGAGCTTGCATTCGCCGGTGCAGGCGGCGGCGTCGGCGTTGTCGGGGCCGTCGTCACACTCCTCGCCGGCGCCGAGCTGCAGGAAGCCGTCGCTGCAGGTGGCGAGGGTGCAGGTCTCGGTGCATTCGTCGGTGCTGTCGGTGTTGCCGTCGTCGCACTCCTCGCTCGGGCCGACGACTGCGTCGCCGCACGAGGCGAGGGCGCAGGTGTTGCTGCACTCGTCGTCGTCGACGTCGTTGCCGTCGTCGCAGCCCTCGCCCGGGCCCTTGGCCCCGTCGCCGCAGACGTTGTCGGTGCAGTCGGCCTTGCAGCTGTTGCCGTCGGCGTTGTCGGCCCCGTCGTCGCACTCCTCGTCGGGACCGGCGTCGCCGTCGCCGCAGACGTTGAGGCCGCAGGTCGCGTTGCACGACTTGCCCGGGCCGTTGTCGGCCCCGTCGTCGCACGCCTCGCCGACGTCGAGCATGCCGTCGCCACACACGCCGTCGCCGCCGGTTTCGGTGTCGCCGGTGGTGGTGGTGGTCGTGCCCGTGGTGGTCGAGGTTTCGGTAGTGGTGGTGGTCGGTTCGGACGTCGAGGTGGTGGGGACCGTGGTGGTCGGCGGGGTCGTGGTCTGGGCCTCGGTGGTGGTATCGGTGCCGCTGCTGCTGGTGTCGGTGTCGGTGCCGCTGGCGGAGGGGTTATTCGGGCAGGCCGTCAGCCACAGGCTTCCGAGCAGGCCGAGGCTCCAGCGCCGGGGCGCCGAGGGACGAGAAACGCTGCCAGCTATGATTCGAACGCGATGCATCGCGCGGAAGCTACCACAGCGACGCTCGCGGCCGGCGGCGCGGGCAGGACGGCGATCGCAGGTGGGTGACTGCGTCGCGGCGGTGCGACGTCGGCGTCGCGACGCAATCGCGAGCCGCGGCTGTGGCGGGGCGCCGTGGCGGGATCTCCGAGCACGCCGCGCGTGAGGTCGCGGGCCGGCCTCTCGCGAGATCGATCTGCGGCCGGCGATTGGTCATTCGCTGGCCCGCATGAACAGCGCGGCGTCGTGGGGTTCGGCCGGCGACGACGTCGGCGAGTTTGGACGGGGAGGCCGGCCGCGGGAGCCCGCGGTGGGGTCGATGTCGGCGACGAGGGCGGGGAGTGCAGGCGGGGCCGAGGGGGGTGGTCCGGGGCGCGCGACTGCCAGTCAGCTCCACGTGGGCCGCCTTGCATCATTGCAGTCAATAATCGTGAGCGAACTCAGGGCGAGTCGAAGGCATGTGTGGTCTTTGAGTCAGGCGCCGTAAAAAATGCGACCGCCGATCCGCGCGGCGAATGGTGGTAGCGCGGCTGTGCGGATTGTGACGTGAGCTCGCGGGCGACGATTGCGAGGAGTTCGCGCGCCGTCCGACGCCGGCCGTCCGGCCGCGGGCGCGCTGCGCAGGCGGGTACGCGGAGGTTCGCGGGGCGCGGGCTCTCGATCGCCACTCGGGGTGACGGAAGGCCGGGGTGCCGGAGAATGAAGCGGCAGGCCATGCACGTCGCGGCGACCGAGCACGAACCCGCGTCGGTCGTCCCGTCGGCCGTCGAGGCCCCGTCGGCCGGCGGCCTCACTGTTGCTCGCAGACCGCGAGTCGCCGGCGCGGTCCGCACGCGCCGGTGCGGTCGCAATCGCGGACGGCGGCGCGGGGGCACCGCCTGGAAACAGTGATAGTCGACGTATTCGCGGGGGGGGCGGCGCGGTGGCGAGCCGACGGCGCTGCGGCCGGTGCAATTCGCCCTGTCGAAGGTCGCGCCGGCCCCGCGTGACCCGAGTATGATTCGCCGCGGTTGCGGTGGCGGTGCGCTGACGCGTCGTGAGCGTCGTTTCGGCAGATGGATCTGCGGGCATGCGGCCAATGGGCGTTACGAAATCGACTGGCGGCAAGCAGAAGGACGACCATGGAATCGAGCGACGTCAAGTTCAGCGTCTCGCATCTCGCGGCCCAGGCGGTCGTGTTCGCGGTGGTCGAGCAGGCGCGGGCGCTCGGGGTGCCGCGCTCGGTGGCGGTGCTCGACGCGAGCGGGGTGGTGATGGCGCTGTGTCGCATGGCCGGCGCGCCGCTCGTCAGCTCCGAGGTGGCGCAGAGCAAGGCCTTCACGGCCCTGTTCGGGCCGTCGCCGCCGAGCGAGGTGCTGCCGCCGGGGGTGGCCCGGCTGCCCCGGCTTGGCTCGGTCGGCGCGGGGCTGCCGATCGTGGTCGAGGGGCGGGCGATCGGGGCGATCGGGGTCGGCGGCGGGACGGGCGAGCAAGACCTCGAATGCGTGCAGGCCGGGCTGGCGGCGCTGCGCGAGACGGGAGCGCCGCGGGAGCACAGCGCGGCTTCGTGGGAGCGTCGCGCGGGGGTGGACGGGCGCTGAGAGCCTGGCCTTCGGGACAGGGAGCGCAGCGAATCGATGCGAGGTGGACGGGCGCTGATGGCCTGGCCTTCGGGGCAGGCGTGGACGAAGCGCTTCAGGACAACATGTCTTCAGGGCCAGGCGACTCGGCCCTGGCGCTCGAACCACCAGTAGAGGCCGCAGATGACCATCGAGTTGATCACGGTGTCGCCGACCTGCGGGCGCAGCTCGGCGGGGCTGCACAGGACGATCTCGATGTCCTCGCCCTCGTCGAAGGCGGTCTCGCCGGTGCGGCGGCAGCCCTCGGCGAGGACGGTGTAGCAGCGGTTGCCCTGAAACGCGGCGTTGGGGGCGACCTCGCCGAGGCGGACGATCGAGGCGGCGGAGTAACCTGTCTCTTCGAGCAGTTCGCGCGCGGCCGCCTGCTCCGGCGTCTCGTCGGGCTCGATCGCGCCGGCCGGCAGCTCGAGCTCGAAGCGGCGGGTGCCGTGGCGCCACTGGCGGACCAGCACGAGCTGACCCTCGGGGGTCAGGGCGACGAGGTTGACCCAATCGGGCGCGTCGAGGGTGACGTAGGGCCGCAGGCTGCCGGTGCGCGGGTGCTCGGCCTCGATCTCCTGCAGGCGGAAGATCGGCGTGGTCGCCAGCTCGCGGCTCTTGCCGTAACGGAAGGGCTTCAACGTGGTCACGCGGGTGCTCCGCGGCCGACGTTAGCACGGGGCCGCGGAGCGAGGCCGCGAGGCGCGATCACGCGGCGGAGTCGTGGCCGCGCAGGCGCGCGCCGAGGTAGCGGATCGAGTCCCACGCCATGTAGGCGTAGCCGAGCAGCCACGGCAGGTTGGGCGCGTAGAACAGGAAGAAGGTGTAGGGCGACTGGTAGCGCATGTCGGGGTAGCCGGTGACGTGCGCGGCCCAGAAGTAGAGCACCACCGAGTAGGCGAGGTACGAGCCGACGAAGAGCTGGAGGATGTGGCGGTAGTACACGCGCTGGACGATGGCCCACAGCAACCAGACGTTGACGATCTGGGTGATGAAGACGTTGATCTGCTCGAGGCCGATCGCCATCGGCGTGACCTTGTCGTAGTACGCCCGGTCGGCGTCGCCGTAGATCTGGAACAGCCTGGCGAACAGCTCGTGGTCGGCGCGGGCGACCAAGCTGTCGTTGTAGACGATCCAGTAGAGCTCGAGCGAGAAGGCGATGCAGAGGAAGAACGCCAGCAGGCCGATGATGACGCGGTCGCTCGTGGACATTTTGTCGGGCGTGGACATGGCGGGCGGAGTCTAGAGGCCCGGCGCGCGCGGCGTTGCCGGCCGGATCACACCGCGCGCCGCGGGATGCCCCGATGAGAAGAGCCGCGGCGCGCCGAGGATCGGCCCGCGAGCGCGTCGTGGCAGCGCGCGGCGGAGCAACTGCGCCGCGGCGGCGCGGATGGGTCGCACGTGCTCGTGCGCGACGCGTGCGAAGGGGTCGCGGCGATCGCGGGTCACGGCTCGCTGCACGAAGGCGGGGCGCGCTTGACCGCGAGGCGCCGGCGTGGTGCAGGTCAGCGCGGGCGGGTCGCGTGGGTGACGTCGGCGATCGCGTCGGCCAGCGCCTGGTAGCGCTCGGCGAAGCGGGCGTCGACGTGGAGCGTGCCGCGGCCGGTGGCGGCGTTGTAGAAGCTGCTCTCGACCCGCGCCTCCTCGGTCTCGTTCGGCAGGCGGACGAAGCCCTCGATGAGGAATTGACCGCCGTGTTCGGCCTCGCGCTTCAGGCCCGTGACGCGCACCAGCAGGGTCGCGCCGGGCTTCTCGCCGTAGAGCTCGACGGTGCCGCCCGCGGGCAGGTCGAGCAGCTGGTCGGTGCCGGGGTTGGCCGGGTTGGCGGGGTTGTTGACGATGTCGATCGACTGCGTGGCCATGCGGCCGATGGTAGCAGCGCGGGCGGCGACCGCGGTGTTGGCAGATCCGCGCGCCCGCGGCGGCGCTATGCTCGGGCCCGTGGTCGTCCACCCCGAGGAGTTCTTCCAGCTGCCGCTCTACTTCGACCTCGGCGCGACGCTGCTGTTCGGGCTCAGCGGCGCGCTGCTGGCGGCCCGCCGCGGCTACGACCCGGTGGGATTGTTCGTGGTGGCGCTGGCGACCGGGGTCGGCGGGGGGCTCCTGCGCGACGGGCTGTTCCTGCAGCAGGGCCCGCCGGTGTGCGTGCAGGACAGCCGCTATTTGCTGGTGGTGCTGATCGCCAGCGTGTTCGGCTACTTCTTCGCCGCGGCGCTCGACCGGATCCGCGGGCTTTTGTTCGTGGTCGACGCGATCGGCCTCGGCACCTACGCGGTGGTCGGGGTGCAGAAGTCGCTGGCGCTCGGGCTCGGCGTCGGCGCGGCGAGCTTCATCGGGGTGCTCAACGCCGTCGGCGGCGGGCTCTTGCGCGACGTGCTGGTGCGCGAGGAGCCGTTCCTGTTCAAGCCCGGCGAGTACTACGCGCTGGTGGCGGGCGCCGGGGCGACGCTGTTCTGCGGGCTGACCGTGGCGCTCGAGTGGCGGCCGCCGCGAGCGGCGGCGGTGGCGATCGCGGTGACGTTCGCGCTGCGGGTGGTGTCGCATCGCTACGGCTGGGTGACGCCGCCGGCGCGCACGGGGCCGCACCCGCGCGTGCAGGCGCCGCTGCGGCCGGACCGCGAGTGAGCGGTCAGCTGGCGGCCAGGTCGCTGCGGCCGATCCACCACGTGGGCAGGTCGCCGAGCTCGTCCGGCTGGATCGCGTCGTGATCGACGTGGATGCCGTGGACGAGGTCGTTGGCCGGCGGGAGCTGCAGCATCTGATAGCCGCGGCGCTGGACGTCGACCTGGGCGATGCCGGACTTCCAGTAGTTGCGGAACTTGAGGCCGCGGTACAGCTGCGCGCTCGTCAGCGGCAGGCGGCCGACGTAGAGGCCGGGCGTGAAGCCGGCGGCGGCGACCGCGGTGTACCAGGCGTTGCCGTACGTGAGGATGTCGCCCGCCGGCGCGCTGGGGTCGACGCCCTCGACGTCGGTCCACACCGTGAGCTGCGCGGGAGCGCCGAGCTCGGCGAGGTGACGGGCCGCGAGGGCGCCGTCGCTGCTGCCGAGCGCCGCCGTCGGCGACCAGCCGGAGCGGCGGACGTGCTGGACGATCATCAGCGCCAGGCCGGCGCCGAGGATCCCCCGGGCCTCGTCGCGCGAGATGTCGGACTCGCCCTCGGTCGCGCTGTGGCTGACGTAGCGGACGCAGAAGCGATAGCCGTCGGCGACGAACTTGCGCGCGACGTCCGGCCCCACGACGACGTTGGTATCGAACCCCCGCGCCGCCGCGGCGCGCTCGACCAACCCGAAAGCATCACTCATTTTTAAAAGAACTCCTCTTCGCGGTCATGATGCGACGAGCGAGGGCGGCGGCGTCAAGCCGCGATTGCGCGCCCGGACGCTGGGCGCCCGCGAACGCGGGCGCCCAGCCGCCGGTGAATCGTCGTTATCGCCGGGGCCGCGGCGCTGCCCTCATTGGGGGATCGGCGGCGGCGGTTCGAAGCCCTGGACGATGTAGATCCGGTCCTGGCCGGCGCCCCAGGTGAGGAACATGAAGTCGCCGGTGAGCGGCTCGAAGTAGGCGCCCCACGGGCTCGGGAAGTCGAGGTAAAAGTCCTTGCGCGACTCGGGCAGCGGATCGCCCAGGTCGTCGACCTGGTAGACGCCGACGGTGCCGGCCGACCACTCGGAGACGATCAGGTGGTCGACCTCGAACCCGGGCGAGCCCTTCGGCACGTAGGCGAAGCCGCCGGGGCCGAACGGCAGGGCGGCGGTCTGCTGGGCGTTGGCGAGGGTGAAGGTGTCGCCATTGGCGGTGCGGTCGAGGTGATACCATTTGCCGCCGGGCCAGGTGATCGTGCGCATGCCGCCGGGGTCGAGGAAGCCGGGCGGGACGAAGCCGAGGCCGCTGACGGAGTTCTCGACGCCGAGCGCGGCCATGTCGGTGGCGACGGCGGGGGCCATCTGGCCGGGCAGCAATTGGCCGATCTGGTTGATCGGCCAGGCGGTGTAGAACATCAGGCCCGACTCGACCAGAGCCAGGTTGGCGTCGACGTAAGGTGTGTCGGCGACGAGCTGGGCGACGCCCTTGAAGTTGACGATGTGGTCGCAATTGCCGCGCACGACCTCGATCGCCCACACCTTGCCGGTGGCGGTCTCGGAGTCGCCGGCGACGAGGAGGACGTCGGGGTCTTCGCTGGAGATCGCGCAGCCGCCGAGGCGCGAGTCGGTGGGGATGCCCGGGACCTGGCCGAGCTCGTAGGTCTTGTAGAACTCGGCGAACTCGGGCGCGAGCACGACGTCGGGGCCGGCGGGGATCGGCGGCTCGTCGCTGCAATCGATCGGGCCGCCGGTGGTGGTGCCGGGCTCGCCGGTGGTGGCCGTCGTCGCCGTCGAATCGTCGGTGGTCGAATCGGTGGTGGTGCCGGGCTCGGCGGTGGTCGTGGTGGTGGTGCCGGGGTCGGTGACCGTGACTGCGGTCGTCGCGGTGGTGCCGGTGGTCGGCGGGTCGGCGGTGGTCGAATCGGCGGTCGCAGTGGCGGGACTCGTGCCCGTGGGGTCGCCGGCGGTGCCTGCGGTCGGGTCGCCGGTCGGGTCGCTGCTGTCCGTCGCCCTCGTGCCCTGATTGCCAGGACAGGCCGCGACGGCGAACCCCGCCACCACCCATGCGATCGTCGTATGCATCTGCATCGCCCGCGAGTCTACGCGAGGGCCCGCGCAGGGCCGTCTATTTGCACATAAATGGGGGATCCACGGCATTTTGGCCGTTGTGGTCCCGACCCCCCAGTATGGCCGCGGGGCCGGCGTAGATTGCATCATCGACAGCTGCGCGGCCCGTCGGCGGAGCGGCGGTGCTGACATTGCGGGGTCGCGAATGCGAGGAGCTCGGGGCTCGACCTCGTCGCGGCGGACAGGTGTCACGCGCGTCGAGCCGTCGGTCGCGCGGCGCGCACGGCGTCGCTGCACCGACACGCGCTCGCCGACGTCGGCGCGGCATGCGAGCGCCGCGCAGCTGCGCGAGCGCGAGGCCCGGCGAGCACGCGCGGGGCGCGATCGAGCGCTGGCGCCGTCGGGCGAGCGAGGGTGCGGACGCGCCGAATTGTTTCGCTGCGTCGCCGGTATCCGCTGGGCGCCGAGCGGCATACAAGGCCGCATCGGCGCTGCGACGAGATTTTCGTTGACGTGGCCGCGGACCTGGTCTTTTCATGGCGGGGTGCGCCGCAGGGGTCGCTGTTTCCGTTTCGATGTCATCCTCCTCTCGCTCGCGCTCGCGGCGGGCTGTCACAAGGAGTCGACGCAGACGCCGTCGGGCGACGACTCGTGTTTCGGCGCGCAATGTGTCGAGCAGGCCGAAGCGGCCATGTTCTACAAGGATTACGACAACGCCCGCGAGCCGCTGACGGCGGTGTGCGAGAAGAACGACGGGTTCCAGTGCTTCCGCCTGGCCGAGCTGTACCAGCACGGTCGCGGCGGGCCGGTCGACCTGGCCAAGGCGGCGGAGGTGTACGAGAAGTCGTGCGCGAACGACTACCCGGAGGCGTGCGAGCGCCGCTCGGACATGGCGCGCGAGGGGACGGGCACGCCGCAGATCGAGCTCGAGTTCGCGACGAAGGCGTGCGCGGGCGGCCGGCCGGCGGCGTGTACGCGGGCGGGCCAGCAGCTGCACGCCGGCCGCGGGGTCGAGGCCGACCTGACGCAGGCGATCGAGATGTACCAGAGCGGCTGCAAGCTCGGCGACATCGACGGCTGCACCGGCGTGGGCGACCTGCTGTTCTCGCAGAGCTCGGCCGACGCCAAGATGCGCGGGGTGAACGCGTACATCAACGCGTGCGTCGGGCACAGCGCGTACGGCTGCTTCAAGGCTGCCATCGCGTTCCACGACGGCACCGGCACCAAGCGCGACGTGGCCAAGGCGGAGCAGCACTTCGCCAAGGCGTGCGAGTGGCAGATCGACGACGCCTGCCACGTGGTCAAGCAGCTCAGCGCGTCCGGGGGCCAGCCGGTCGAGCTCGAGCTGACGACGAAGGTGGCCGAGCTGGGCGCGGGCGGGCTCGAGACGCGCGACCTGGCGTGCCGCATGGCCGCGCAGGGCGAGCCGGCGCTGGCGAAGGTGGTCGCGGGGGTCGCCAAGGGCAAGGACTCGCTCGACTCGTGCGCGAAGGAAGGCGCGGCGCTGGCGGTGAAGTGGGAGTTCGAGGACGGCAAGCTGCTGCAGGCCAAGGTGGTCGGCAAGGCGCCCAAGAAGGTGAAGGAGTGCGTGGCCTACGTGCTGCGCAAGAAGGCCAAGTTCTCGCACTCGGGCACCTGCTCGGCGGTGTTCCTGGTCGGCGACCCGGACGGCGCGGCCAAGGCCCTGGCCGCGCGGGCCAGCGCGCCGGCCGACGACGGCCGGGTCCACGTCCGCATGAGCGCCGAGGACGAGGAATAGCGCGCTCGCAGGAATTCGCGCGCCGGGCTCGCGGATGAGCCCGGTTGCCGGCCGCGCGTCCGCGCGGTACGGTCTGCCGATGATTGGCTTGCGACACCGCTCATTCGCGGCCGCGCTCGCGTTGCATTGCATTGCGACGAGCACGGCCTGCTCCGACACCGGCAAGGGCACCGACACGGACGCGACGACGTCGACGAGTTCGACGAGCACGACGACGGACGCGACGACGACGACGACGACCGGCCCGACGACCGACGCGACGACGACGACGTCCGACGGGACCGATGCGACGACGGTGCCGGGGACGACGACGCCGACCACGACCGACGGGACGGGAGATCCCGACTACCACCGCGAGTGCCAGCCCGGGGACTTCGTGTGCGACGGCGACCTGGGCTGCGAGGACGCGACGCTCCCGGGCGAGTGCTACAAACCGTGCACGCCCGACGGCGAGGTCGGCGCCGCCGACAGCGAGTGCGACGAGCCTGAGCGGCCGTTCTGCAGTCAGGTCGGCCTGGCCGACGGCGGCGACTTCTCCTGCAACTCGTGCGTCCACATCTGCATGGCCGAGCCGCAGAACCAGTGCGACTTCGGGGCCGACGAGTGCCCGTAGCGGCGGTCTCACGTGCAGACCGCGTCTGCGCGCGTGGAAGCGGGAGCGGCTATATTGCGAGTCGTATGCGCCGCGTGTCCGTCCTCGCAGTCTTGCTGAGCGCCTCGGCCTGTACGATCCGCGAGCCCGGCAAGGGCAGCGACGGCGACGTCACCTCCGAGGCGTCGAGCGGGACGAGCACGGATGCGAGCGGGACGAGCACGAGCACGAGCACGAGCGGGACGAGCACGAGCACGGGCGAGCCGACCGGCGAGTCGCCGTACGAGCGCGATTGCCAGCCGGGCGACTTCGTGTGCGAGGATTGGGACTGTGGGGGCCCGGTCGAGAACGGCGAGTGCTACAAACCGTGCACGCCGAGCAACGGGATCGGCGGGTTCGACAGCGAATGCGACGAGCCGGAGCGGCCGTTCTGCAGCCAGATCGGGCAGACGCTCGGCGGCGACTTCGACTGCAACGGCTGCGCGCACGTCTGCCTGGCCGAGCCGATCAACTACTGCGAGTACGGGGAAGAGCAGTGCAACGGCTAGTGCGCTGATCGGCGGCGCAGGGGCGGGATGGAGCTGTTCCGAGGGACAGCTTGCGAGTCGCCGTGGGCCGGGGCCCGCGGTGGGGTGCATCGGCGTCGCAGTCATTCGCGGAGGTCACGGGCGGATCCGCGTGCGCGGCCGCGGAGACCCCATGGATCGCCGGATAGCGCCAGGCGGCCCGCTCGGCCATGGTGCTCGGGTGCGGCGGGACAGAGTGGCGCGGGGACTGGTGGCGGCGGCGATCGTCGCCGGCGGTTGCAGCGATCCAGCAGGCACGGACTCGGCGAGCGAGGCGACGGTCGAGACGGCGAGCGAGGCCGGCGGGACCACGCTGCCGACCACGGGAGCGACCGAGGGCGAGGCGCCGACGGGGACCGGCACGACGGGCGAGCCGCTCGGTCCGTGCGAGCAGGCGCATCCGGGCGAGCAGGTGTTCCGCCGGCTCAGCCACAGCGAGTTCAACGCGACGGTGATCGACCTGTTCGGCGCCGAGGTGGTGAAGAGCCCGGCGGCGCGGCTGGCCTACGAGGGCGACAGCAACGGTTTCACCAATGACGTCGCGCTGCTGACGGTCTCGTGGCAGCACGTGTATACGTACCTCGGGGCGGCGGAGGCGATCGCGGCCGACGTGGTGGCCGTATTGCCGCAGCTGCTGCCGTGCGCGGGCGATCCGGCAGCGGACCGCGGGTGCGCCGGCGAGTTCGTCGACGCGTACGCGGGGCGGGCGTACCGGCGGCCGCTGGCCGACGGCGAGCGCGAGGGGCTGCTGGCCAGCTACGACGACGCGATCGCGGAGGGCGAGGGGTTCGCGGAGGGCGTCGAACTGGTGGTGACGCGAATGCTGCAATCGCCGCAGTTCCTCTACCGCGTCGAGCTCGGGGCCGGCCCGCACGACGGCGCGGCCGACCGCCTCACGCCGTACGAGACCGCGGCGCGGCTGTCGTATCTGCTGTGGGGCTCGATGCCCGACGCCGAGCTGTTCGCGGCCGCCGAGCAGGGCTCGCTGGCGACGCCGGAGGAGTTGGTGGCCCAGGCCGAGCGCATGCTGCAGCACCCGCACGCGCGTCGGCGGGTGCGCCAGCTGCACCGCGAATGGTTGCACCTCGGGACGGTGCGCGGGGTCCAGCGCGACGGCGGGCTGTTCCCGGGCTTCGATGGCCTGAAGGACATGTTGGTCGCGCAGGCCGAGCGGTTCGCCGAGCACGTGCTGTTCGACGCCGAGGCCGCCGACCTGCGGACCTTGCTGACGGCCCCGTACGCGCTGCTCAACGCCGATCTGGCGCCGCTCTACGGCGTCGACGCGGCGGCGGCGGGGCTTTCGGCGGAGGACGGCGATCCGCAGACCGACGAGTTCGAGGTGACGCCGCTCGACCCGACGCAGCGGGCGGGTATGTTCACCCACGCGGCGATCCTCGGGGCGCTGGCCAAGCCGAACGCGCCGGCGCCGGTGCTGCGCGGCAAGTTCGTGATCGAGCGCCTCCTGTGCGGCCAGACGCCGCCGCCGCCGCCCGACATCGTCATGCAGCCGCCGGCGGTGGAGTTGGGCGACACGACGCGCGCGCGCTGGGAGGCGCTGACGGAGGCGGACGGCACGACGTGCGCCGGCTGCCACGCGAGCATCAACCCGCCGGGGCACGCGTTCGGCCACTACAGCGCGATCGGCGGGTGGATGGCCGACGAGGGCGGGGCGGCGATCGACGCCTCGGGCAGCCTGGCAGGTCAGGGGATCGAGGGCGAGTTCGCCGACGCGGTCGAGATGATGCACCTGCTGGCCGACGCGCCGGCGGTGCGGGCGTGCGTGCTGAAGCAGTATTTCCGCCACGCGTACGGCCGCAGCGTCGGCGCCGGGCAGGACGCGTGCACGATGGACGAATTGGCGGCGCGGTTCGACGGGTCGGACGGCGACCTGCGCGATCTGCTGATCGCGCTGACGCAGACCGACGCGTTCCGGTTCCGGCCGCGGGCAGGAGGCAATTGATGGCGCGCAATCGCATCAGTCGACGCACCGTGCTGCGCGGGGCCGCGGGGGCGATGATCGCCCTGCCGCTGCTCGAGGCGATGGGCTGCGACGAGCCCACGGGCGGCGGCCCGCGAGCCCGCAGCGGCCGGGCCGCGCCGCCGCGGCGCTTCCTCGCCACCTACATCCCCAACGGCATGGCGCCGGCCCAGTGGTGGCCGAGCAATGTGCAGAGTGAGGCCCAGTTCGACCTGAGCCCGAGCCTGGCGCCGTTCGCGGCGGTGCGCGACGACATGATCGTGCTGCGCGGGATCACCCTGGCTTCGGCGCTCCTGGGGGTCCAGGACGGCCACCGCGAGGGCAGCATGGCGCTGCTCACGGGCAGCAAGATCGGCCCGGAGTGGCGGGTCGACAACGATTCGCTCGACGTCCATTTGGCGAACCAGCTCGGCGCGGCGACCCGGCTGCCGGCGCTGCAGCTCGGGGCCGTGGGCGGGTGGGCCAATCACGGCAGCCTGTCGCACTTCAAGCACGGCGGCGGGCCCAATCGACTGGTCCAGCCGCTCGAGGTGTTCGCGCAATTGTTCGGCGACCCGGGCCTCGACCCGGCCGAGCTGGCGCGGCTGATCAAGCGCCGCAAGAGCGTGCTCGACCGGGTCGCGTCGGACTACGAGGCGCTGTCGCCGAAGATCGGCGGCGCGGACAAGCAGCGCATCGACGCTCACCTCGAGGCGATCCGCACCGTCGAGCTGACGATCGGCAAGGAGGTCGTGTGCGATCCGCCGGACCCGGGGGCGCTGGCGCCGATCGCCGACGCCGACCTGACGCCGTGGTTCGACGCGATGACGCAGCTGATCGTGCTCGCGTTCCAGTGCGACATCACGCGGGTGATCACGCTGACCTTCCGCAACGGCGGCGGCGGGGCCAGCTACTTCCCGTGGCTCGGCCTGTCGTTCGACGGCGAGCCCGACTACGGCTACCGCGAGCACCACGAGATCTCCCATTTCTGGGAGGACTTCGCCGACGTAGGCAACGGCGAGAGCAAGGCCGGCAACTTCCTGGCGATCCTCGACTGGCACCTCCAGCAGCTCGCCAAGCTGGTCGCCGCACTCAAGGCCGCGCCCGACGCCGAGGGGTCGGTGCTCGACCACACCGCGGTGCTGCACGGCTCCGAGCACAGCTGGGCCCACGACAAGAACGACATGCCGTTCCTGCTGTTCGGCCACGCCGGCGGGGCGTTCAAGCCCGGGCGTTACCTGCAGTACGGCGGGGTCCCGCACAACCAACTGCTGGTGGCGGTGATGAACGCGATGGGCGTGCCCGGGGACAGCTTCGGCGAGCCGTCGCTCAACGCCGGGCCGCTGCCGGGGCTCGGCTGAGCTTGGGCCGGTGGTCCATGGCATAAAAGACATGTCGTGAAAGACATGTCCGACGGGTTCGCCATGCGTGCGAGCGCCTCGAGGGCGGGGCCGTCGAGGCGCAGGTCTTCGTGTTGCGTCGCGTCGTCGCTCGCTTCGGGCATGCCCGAGGCTAGCGGCGGCGGCGGCGGGCGGTGAAGCCGAAGACCGCGAAGGCGGTCAGCAGCGCCCCGGGGCCGCCGCCGGCGTCGTTGCGGCAGCCGCAGCCGCCGTCGTCGTCGCCGGCCGAGCCGGTGGCGCTGTCGGTGTCGGTGGCGTCGCCGCCGGTCGCGTCGGTCGTGCCGAGGTTGCCCTCGGTGGTCGGCGCGGAGCCGGTGGTGCCGGTGTCGCCGTCGCTGGTGTCGGCGCCGGTGGTGGGGTCGTCCGTGGTGGGGCCGCCGGTGGTGGGGCCGTCGGAGGTCGGGCCGGCGGTCGTCTCCGGGTCGGGCGCGGTGGTCGAATCGTCGCCGGTGGTCGAGTCGCCGGTGGTCGAATCGCCGGTCTCCGATTCGTCGCCGGTGGTGTTCTCGTCGACGCCGAACTCGTAGGCGCCGATGTCGGGCGCGCCGACGACCGGGCGGTCCTCGGTCTGGCTCGGGTGCACGTACTGCGAATCGGGGATCAGCAGGGCGTCGAGGGCCTCCCCGCCGTCGATCCCGGGCGCGCCGTCCAGCAGGTGGTAATCGTAGCCGGAGCGGTCGACGAGGCCGGCGTCCTCGGTCTGCAGGTTGCCGAGGTCGACGATCTTGGTGTTGGGGTCGCCGGTCTTGATCGGGGTGCCGGGGCCGACGAACAGGTTGTTGTAGACGTTGACCTCGGTGCCGGCCTTGGCCTCGACGAACACCGCGGCGGGCGCACCGTCGTTGACGAAGGTGTTGTGGCTGACGAACAGGCGCAGGTCGGGGTTGGTGCCGCCCTCGCCCTTGTAGAAGACGATGCGGTACTTGTTCTCCGCCATCGGCCCCTTCTGGATCAGGTTGCCGATCACGTACGAGAGGCCGCCCTGCGGCAGGTCGATCAGCGCCGAGCCGTTGCCGTCGGCCTCCTCCATCAGGCGGTTGTAGACGATGTGGTTCTCGAGCGCGCGCGACTTGACCGCGTGGCCCGACTTGACGTGGTGCGAGTAATTGCCGCGGAACACGAACTTCGGTGCGGTGCCGATGTAGACGTTGTGCTCGTAGCCGGCCTCGCCGTTGTAGGCGAACTCGGAGTACTCGATCGTCATCAACCCGTCGCCGGCGAGGATGCCGTTCTGGTTGTCGTGGAAGTAGCAGTTGCGGACGGTCAGGTCGGTGCCCTGGGCGCGGATGCCGGCGCCGTTGTTGCCGTCGCCCTCGCTGATCTTCGAGCCCGAGAACTCGATGTTCTCGACGGTGACCGGGCCGACCCCGACTTCGACGACGAAGATGCCCTTCTTGTTGGGCGGGGGGACCGTGGCGCGCAGGTGCGGACGGGAGTCGCCGACGCCGCGGATCGTCAGGTCGCCGACCTTGATCGACGAGATGTCGTCGACGTACTCGCCCGGATCGATCTCGATGACGTCGCCGCTCTTGGCCGCCCCGACCGCTTCCTTCACGGTCTTGTACTGCTTGTCGGCGCCCACCGTCAGCGTGGCGGCCTGCGCCAGCGACGGCGCGAGCAGGCCGAAGACCGCGGCGAAGGTGACGGCGGTCGAAACGTGCGCGTAATTGAAAGAGGTACGCATGTTGTCAGTCTCCGGCCATTCGTGTGCCCGTCCCACCCGCCGACGTCAAGGGTCTCTCCGTTCGGGGAACGTGCGGCGCTCGCGGCCTGGGGTCCTTCCCTGAGGCTTTCTCGGCCCCAGGTGCGGCCGGCGAGAGGCGTCGGCGCGGGCGGGTTCGCTATGTCCCGAGAGACATGTCATATGTCCTCTGGGACATGTGTCCGCGGCGCTCAGTCGGCGCCGTACATCGCGCGCCAGACCGGCTCGAATACGTACACGTCGCCGTCCTTGGGCGACGAGCCGCCGGCCTGGGTCGAGCCGTGGCCGTCGCCGGTGGCGGCGGAGGTGACGAGGCGGTGCGAATCCATGTAGGGCGGGGCGGCGCCGTCGACGACGAACGGCTCGCCGGGCAGCATCATGTCGCTGAAGCTCTGCAGGTGGCCGGGGTGCTGCTCGTCGCCGGTGTGGGTGAAGCCCCAGAAGCGGTCGATCGGGGTCAGCGGGTCGCCCTTCAGCCAGGCCTGGTTGCTGTCGAGCGGGCCCGACAGCATGACCACGCGCTCGACCGCGCGGTTCATGCCGATCACGCCCGAGCTGCTGGCGCCGTGGGAGATCCCCGAGATCACGATCTCCGACCAGCGCGGCTTGCCGTCCTCGATGAAGTACTGCCAATCGCCGCCGGGGTGCAGCGCCTGCAGGTGCTCCAGCATCTTGACCACGCGCGTCTCGATGCTGTCGGGCGGCGGGATGGTGATGAAGTCGTGGTGGTCGACGCCCTCGAACGCCTCGAGGCGGCAGCCGCCGATGTCGTCGCCGCAGTTGCCGACGCCGTAGTCGCTGACGTAGCACGGGTGGATCACGTGGAAGCCCATGCGCGCGAGCACGACCCCGTGGGCCTGTGAGCCGCAGGTGGTCGGCGCGCCGGCGCCGTGCAGATAGACGACCAGGCGGCCCTGCAGCGGCGCCGTGGTGTCGAGCTCGGCGAGCTGGTTGCCGAGCGCGAGCGCGGCCGCCGGGTCGGCCTCGTTGGCCTTGAACGAGAACTCGAAGAGCTGCGGGTCGGACACGTCGACGTTCGGCCCGCTCGGCATGGCCTCGGTGGTGGTGCCGGTGGTGGTCGTGGTGTCGCCGCCGGTGGTGGTGACGATGCCGGTGGTCGGGGCGCCGGTGGTGCTCGTCGGCGCGCTCGAGCTCGAGGTCGTCGAAGTGGTGGTCGTGGTGGTGTCGTCGCCCTCGGTGGTCGCGGTCGAGGTGCCGGCGGTGTCCGGCGCGGAGGTCGAGCCCGTGGTCGTCGTCGTGTCGGTGGCGGTGTCGACGGCCTTACTGCTGCAGGCGGCGAGCAGCGCCGCCGCGCAGATCGATCGCGTGCGTGGCATGCGGCGAATATGCCAGAGATGGTCGGGCACGGGTGCGCGGCCATCGTCGTGGTCTCACCGAGTTCATGGCAGTGCGATCGTCACACTGCAATTGCGTACATCGGGCTGGTGCGGCCGAGGCCGCCGTGCAGGTCGCGCACGCGCTCGAGCCAAGCGACCACGGGATCGTCGCGCCCCAGCAGCGGCAGCGTCGCCACCGAGGCGGCCCATTGCAGGAGGCCCGCGGCGATGTAGTCGGCGTACCCCGCCCGCTCGCCGGTGAGGTACGGCTGGCCCTGGACCGTGAAGGTGAGGCGCAGCGGGTTCAAGGCCGCGCGCACGTCGGCGAGCCGCTCCTCACGCCCGGCCGCTGCGGCCTCGAGGCTACGGCCGAGCCACTGCTCGCGGCTCTCGCGGAAGTAGGCGCGATCTTCGGGCCGCGCGTGATCGTGAATGTCGAGCGCGAGCATCGGCATCAGCAGCGGCACGAGGGTGCCGAACAGCCACGACTCGGTGAATCGACAGAGGGCCCGCTCGGCTGGCCCTTCGAACAGGCGCGGGCGATCGGGGTAGCGGTCGTCGAGGTAGTCGGCGATGGCCCACGAGTCGGCGACGACGTGGCCGTCGTCGTCGAGGATCGGGACGGTCCGGTGCGCGCCGTCGTAGAGCCGCGGGATGGCGGTGAAGCCCTGCGGGCGCGTCTCGAACTCGAGGCCCTTGTGGGCCAGGGCCCACTTGCTGCGCCAGCAATACGGGCTGAGGCGGCGATCGTCGAGGCAGGCGAGGTCGTGGAGGATTCGTGGCACTGCGCGCCATGGTGGCGGAAGCGGCGACTGCGGACAAGCGCGGCGGCGCCGGCCTCGCCGGGCGCGCGGGGGCCGGTGGGCGGGCCGCAGTCTCGCCCGCGCGTCCGCGCGTCGGGGTCGTTCGCCGGGCGTTCGGTCGGCGCGCCGGCGAGCCTCCGCTACCCTGGCCGCACGATGCCGACGTGCTCGCAGCAGGCCCATGCGCTGGCCGATCGACTCGAGCGCGAACAGCAGGTGATCGTCGACCGCTGGCTGCGCCGCGTCCGGGCCGAGGGCGTGGCCGCGCGGCCGTTGCCGGCCCCGGAGTTGGTCGACCGCCTGCCGGAGTTCCTGGAGGAGCTGGCCGCGGCGCTGCGGCGCGGGGCGGAGGAGGATCCGTGCGGCGAGACCGACCCGCCGACGTCGACGGGGCGGGTGGCCCGCGATCACGGGACGCAGCGCTATCGCCACGGCTTCGACATCCGCGCGGTGGTCGACGAATACACGGTCCTGCTCGATGTCCTGTTCGACCTGTTCGCCGAGACCGAGCCGTGCCTCGACATCGGCGCCTCGCGCTTGCTGATCCACGCGGCGTCGACGGGGGTCGCCGCCGCGGTCGAGCAATTCTCGACGGAGCGCGAGGCCGACGTGCAGTCGGCCCAGGAGGCGCTGCTGAAGGCGCGCGAGTACGAGGAGCAGCTGATCGGCGTGGTGTCGCACGACCTGCGCAATCCGTTGACCATCATCACGCATTGTGCGGAGTTGATGCGGCGGACCGAGCACCTGCCGGCGCCGGTCTGTCGCCAGCTGCAGCGGCTGCGCGGCGCCACCGACCGGGCGATGCGGCTCATCGGCGACCTGCTGGACTTCACGCAGGCGCGCAACCAGGGCCGGATCTCCGTCAAGCCAGTGACCGTCGACCTGCGGCTGCTGCTGCGGGAGGTGATCGACGAGGCGATGCTGACGCATCCGGGCCGCACGATCGAGCGCGCCGGTGCGGACGAGCGGATGGTCGGTTGCTGGGACCCCGACCGCATCGCCCAGGTGCTGACGAACCTGCTGGACAACGCGCTCAAGTTCAGCCCGACGGATTCGCTGGTGCGGGTCGAGACGGAGCTGGCCCCCGACCGCGTGACCGTGGCGGTCCACAACCGCGGCGAGCCGATCGCGCCGGAGCGGCTCGGCTCGGTGTTCGAGCCGTTCCAGCGCGCCGACCCGGACGCGAACGCGAGGGTGTCGCTCGGGCTCGGTCTACACATTTCGCGGCAGCTCGCGCGGGCCCACGGGGGCGACCTCTCGGTCGAGTCGTCGCCGGAGGCCGGCACGCGCTTCACGCTGACGCTGCCGCGCGGGGTGCCGTTGCCGCCGCCGTCGCAGCCGTGAGCTCGGCTGCACACCTCCTCGGGATGCGAGTCGCGGTGGTCATTGCCGGCAGCGCTTCAGATCAGGGCGGCGCGCGGTCCTCGGGACGATTCCAGGGAGTCGTCGCGGGCATGTGCATCAGGACATGTCGTACAGGACATGTTTTTAAGTGCATCAAGGCAGGGAGCGACGACCTCGCGCCAGACCGCGGCGGCGATGGTGGCCTCTTCGCGGCGCGACAGGCGGCCCACGGGGGACAGGTCGAGCTCTTCGTCGCCGTCGAGGACAGGCGGGGGCGCGATCGAGGCGGCGAGGGTATCGCGGAGGTGCTCGCTCCCGGGCTGTGCGAGGGCCCAGCGCAGGGTCCGCCAGGCGAGCGCGGCGTGACGCAGCTCGTCTTCGGCGATCTCGCGCAGGACGGCCTGCAGGGCCGGATCGATGCAGCGCGCGGCGGCGCAGCCGGCGATCGCGGCAGCGATCGTCTCGCCGACGCAGCCGCCGGCGAACGTTTCGCGCACCACCGATTCGAGCGAACACGCCAGGTCCGCGGTCAGAGCCGCAGGGATCGGCCCGGGCCCGACGGCGTCGTCGCCGAGGTGCGCGACGACGGCGAACGAGCGCCGCGCATGCTCCACCTCGTCGGCCATCGCCGCGGCGGTGTCCGCGAGCAGCTCGGCGGGAGCTCCGAGCGCCAGCAGCTGCGCAGCGGAGCGCGCGAACGCGGCGATCGAGGCGTGCTCGTCGAGCGCGGCCGCGGTCCAGCGCGCGATCGCGGCCGCGCGCGCCGCGGGCGAGAGCTCGAGCGCGCCGAGCTGCAGCTCGGCGAGCCAGTCGCGCCGGGGCGTCGGGGCGGCGGTATGCGCTGTCCCGGCGAACACCAGCGGCCGTCCGTCACAGCCGCAGGCGTCGATTCGCACGGTGTAACAGCAGGACCCGTTCATCTCGCTGGGGCCACACAGCACCACGGTCGACCAGAAGCAGCACGGGTCGTCCTGGAGCGTGGACGCCAGCTCCTGTGCCTGCTCCGAGCTCTGACACGCGTCGTCGCAGGCGCCGCAGGAGAGGCCGGTCTTCGGGATTCAGAGGAGCCCCTGCGAATCGTCGGGGTCCGGCTCGCACAGATCCGGCACCGGGCCCGTCGTCGGCGCGCCGGGGCCCGTGCTCTCGACGATGTCGGTCGTCGCCTCGCCGGTGCTCGATGCGGCGGTGCTCGTGCCGGTCTCCGACTCGCTGCCCCCGACGGGTCGTTCCACGCAGCCCACGGTAGCGACCACTCCCAGCGCCTGCAGCAAGGTCGCGCGCAGGGGCCCAAGCTCGAGCCGCTCGCCCTCGTGTGTCATCGAGTCAGAGTAGAGGCCTCGGCGGCTCGCGTCCGGCGCGTGGGGCAGGCGAGGCTTTAGAGGGGTTGCGGACGGCCGTGGGCCCACGCGCCCCGGCGCGCCGGGGCGGCGGGTCGTGAGCGTCAGCCCCACACCTCGGCGAGCGGGCCCTCGGCGATCCGGGTGTCCGGGTCGTTGTGGCCGAAGTCGTCGGTCGGCACGCCGGCGCCGTGGAGCAGCGAGTTGAACAGGTTGGACGTCTGACGATTGTTCTCGTGGCCGCTCTTCGGGTAGGTGACGCTGCGGCCGTCGGTCTTGAAGCCCATGTTGTTGCCGCCGAGCAGCAGCATGGCCCACTCCTCGGCGTTCGAATGGTGCTGCTCGCCGTTGTCGGACATGTAGAGCAGGAGGGTGTTGTCGAGCATGGTGCCGCCCTGCTCGGGGTGCGCGGCCAGGGTCCGGGCCATGCGTGCCATCTCGGCGACGCCGCGGCTGGTGACCTCGTGCAGCACCTCGTGGAACTCGGGGCTCTCGCCGTGGCGGAGGTCGTGGCCGCCGAGCACCTGCTGGCCGGGGTAGAGGTCGACGAGGCTCGGGTATTGCAGCGACCAGTAGTAGGCGCCGGCGCCGAACGTGATGACTGCGACGTTGGTGAGGCCGGCCAGCAGCGAGGCGGTGGCGATGTCGGACTGCAGGCGCAATTGCTCGAGCGGGTCGTCCGAGGCGTAGGGATCGGGGTCGGACTCGCCGGGCCCGAGCGGCTTGACGGCCTGCAGCGCGCCCTTCATCCCGACGATCTGGTCGTTGCGCGCCAGCATGGTCAGCAGCGAGGCCTCGTAGGTCTCGAGCTTGGCGCGGCCGCGCTTCGAGCCGCTGAAGGTCTTGAGCTCGCGGCTCACGTCCTCGAGCGCGAACTCCAGCAGTTGCTTGCGCGTCTCGAACTCCTCGCCGGCCTGGCCGGAGGCGACCGAGCCGAACAGCGAGGCGAACGAGGCCGCGGGGCTGAGCAACACCGGCGCCGGCTTGCCGGCGTCGAAGGCACAGCTGGCGTAGTTGAGCGGGGTGGTGGCCGCGCCGACGCCGATCCGGATGGCGTCGAACGGGGTGTTGCCGCGGACCTCGGGGATCGCCGACAGCACCGTCTCGATGGTCGGCCCGGCCGGCCCACCTGCGGCCCGCGAGGCGCTGAGCGCCCCATGGTCGGTCGAGTGGCCGCCGCCGACGTAGGTCGCAGACAATCCGAGCACCAGGCAGGCGCGCTCGACCAAAGAGATGTCGTCGTCGACGCCGGCCAGGGCGCCGAGCGAGCGCGCCTCGCTGAGCGGCGCCGCGGGGACGAGGACAGGGTCGTCGTGGCCGTAGTCGCGGTTGCTCTCGATCGGCTTGTCGGCGTAGCCCTGCAGCGTCTCGAGCGTCAGCGGGTCGCGCACGCAGGCGGGGCGGATGCCGTTGCCCTCGAGGAAGATGACGACGCGGCGCGGATCGCCGTCGGCCGCGCGGCTGCGCCGACCGGTCAGCGCGGCGCCGCCGAACAGGCCGGCGCCGGTCAGCAGACCCGCGGTGGTGAGGAAGTTACGACGTGTGAACATGGCAGGGTCTCCGGATCGTCGCCGCTCACTCGGGCACGCGGTACTGGAAGCTGTCGCTGTTGAACAAGGCGATCAGCAGCTCGCTGAACGCGCCGCCGCTCTCGTCGTAAGCGGTCTCCATGGCCACCAGGGTGCAGCCGTCGTGCATCGTCTCCTCGCGGCCGGCGAAGAAGCGGAAGGCCTGGCGCATGAAGCAGCGCTTGGCGTACTTCGAGCCGGCGAGGCGGGTGCTGAGGTCGATGGCGCTGGTGACCGCGCCGTCGAGCTCGGGCGCCGGCATGTTGGCGAGCACGCTGGAGCCGTTCGGCGGGCCGCCGTGATCCTCGACGCGGAGGAAGCCGGCGTGGTTGTAGATCTCGAACGGATAGCCCAGCGGGTTCATCATCTGATGGCAGCCGTTGCAGTACGGGTCGGCGTCGATCTGCTCGGAGATCCGCTGGCGCGCCGACTGCTCGCGCGACGCCTCGGTCAGCATGGCGGCGACGTTGAGCGGCAGGTCCGGGATGTTCTGGCACAGGAGCTCCTCGCGGATCCACTTGCCGCGGTGGACCAGGTTGGGGTCGTTCTCGAACGACAGCGAGTGCGCGCCGAGCCACGCCGGGTGGGTGAGCACGCCGGCGCGCTCGCCCTCCGGCAGCTGCTTCCAGCGGGCCTCGCGGGTCGTCGGGGTGACGCCCTGGACGTTGTAGACGCGGTTCATCTCGGCGGTCGACTTCCAGATCGAGCTCTCGCCCTCCTGATAGCCGCCGGTGCCCGGGGTGTAGAACATCCGCGAGGTCAGCAATTGGCCGTAGACGTCCTGGTCGCCGGCGACGATGCGCGCGATCATGTCGTCGAGCTGGGTGACGAGGGTGTTCTCGTAGCCGTAGATGCCGCTGACCGTGTTCTGGTAGCTGAACTCGACCTCGCCGCCCATCCACGCGGAGGTCTTGGCGACCTCGACCTTCTCCGGCTTGTCGGCGAGGCCGCCGTAGTCGAGCCATTCGCGGAAGAAGGCGCGCACGCCGGTGGCCATCCAATACTCGCCCTGGTTCTCCCACCAGCGGCCGTCGTGCGGCTCGAACAGGAGGTCGCGGCGCTCCTCGTCGAGGCCGCCGAAGTGGGCGCGCACCAGAGTGGCGACCACCTCGGGGTCCTTGATCGTGCCGTCGGCGGCGGCGTCGAGGAGGTCGCCGAGGTCGCCGTCGATGTCGCCCTTGGTGAAGCCGGCCTCGTAGGTGCGATTGACGCTGGGGACGCCGGCGGGGGACCGCGTCAGCGCGTAGGCGATCGCCTGCGCCAGCTCCCAGTCGCCGAGGCGCAGGCGGCCGTGCTCGTCGGGCTGGCCCTCGCCGAGCTCGGGCCGGTGCAGCGCGCCCGCGGTCATCCACGCGGCGGCGGCGATCCGCTTGATCGTCGCCGGCCGCGACTCGACCCCGGCCTCGGCCGCCAGCACCGACTGGGCGAACTCGCGGAGGGCCGCGAATTGTTCGTCGTCGACCGGGCGATAGACCGCGCCGAATTCGAGGTAGCGGCGGACGAAGTAATCGACGCACTCGGGGGCGGGCGCGGCGTCACTGAGGAAGCACTGACACTCGGGATCTTCGATCACGGTGCGCACGCGGCCGACGTCCCATTTGCCGACCGTCCACGAGGTGCCCGAGCCGCCGACGACGTCGAGGTAGAGCGAGAGGACGCTGGGGTCGAGCGCCTCGTCGTCGCTGTAGGTCGAGTAGCGGTGGGCGGCCCGCGGGTACAGCGGGTTGTTGGCGAGGTCGGTGCCGGACCAGGTGCCGACGCTGCGGGTCCACTCCTGGCGGTCGAGCAGGCGCAGGTCGGCGGGCGGCAGGGCCGGGCGGTCGTCGCAGGTGAAAAGGGCGTTCTGATCGAGCGCGTTGCCGGACGGCTCGCCGGGGGGCTCGCCGGTGTCGCCGGTGTCGCCGGTATCACCCGTCGCGCCGGTGCCGCTCGAGGTGGGGCCGGGACCGCTGGCGCCGGTGGTCGGGACGTCGGTGCCGGTGGCCGTGCTCGCGGCCGTGTCGCCGGTCGTGCTCGGGTCGCCCTGGGTGGCGACATCGCCGCCTTGCGGGCAGCCGAGCGCGACCATCACCGGCAAGAGCAGCGTGCGCTGGATCGTCGACATGGTGGGCACGAAAGCGACACTATCACGCGCTTCGGCGCGGGATCGGCGAGGCGCGCGGCGAGGCCGGGAGTTTTGCCGAGGGTCGCGGCTCCCGTGGGCGAGATGCTGAGGCGTTGCCGCGCGGCGGCGCCCGGCGATGACGACCTCTGCGCGCAGGCCAGTGCTCACATTCGGGCGCGCCCGCGCGCGCGGGCAGGGCCGCGATTCGTGAACTACGATGATACGTGTTTCGCGACGGGCGCCGCGAATGATGACAGCAAGACGGGGCATTCGTGGGGTGTCGTCGGCGGGGCTGCGTGAACCGCCGTTCATGGTCGGCCGGCGAGCCCGCGCGGGCGGGTCTGGGCGGGGCGCCGGCTGGGCGGCCGCGCGGCGGCCTGGTGACTTCGCGCAACGGTCGACCGCAACGGCGGGCACGTGCCCGCGCGCGGCTCGGCTATCGTCCGCGCCACACCCATGGAAGAGACCGCGACCGCCGCCCGTCTGCGCGCCGAGAACGACGAACTCCGGGCCCGCGTCGCCCGGCTCGAGCGCGAGGCCGTCGAGGCGCAGCGCGCGACCGAGGAGCGGCTGAAGCTGGCAGCGGCGCTCGAGATCATCTTCCGCGGGATGCCCGACCTGTTCTTCCAGCTGCGCCTCGACGGCACGATCACGCACTTTCTCGCCAGCCCGACGACGCCGCTGTTCGTGGGGCCGGAGTTCTTCCTCGGCAAGCGCATGCAGGACGTGCTGCCGCCGGAGGTCGGGGCGCAGTTCGAGGCGACGTTCGCGATCGCGGCGGGCCCGGCAGGCAAGGCCCGCCTCGAGTACGCGCTCGACATGGGCGGCGAGACCGAGTGGTACGAGGCGCGGGTGATCCGGGTCGGCGAGGACGGACTCATCAAGGTGGTCCGCAACATCACCGAGCAGCGGCGCGACCGCGAGGCGGTGCTGCGCCTCAACGCCGAGCTCGAGGCCCGCGTGGCCGAGCGGACTGCCGCGCTCGAGGTCGCGGCGGCCGAGCACGTGGGGCTGCAGCAGCAGGTGATCGAGGCCCAGCGGGCGACGCTGCTGGCGCTGTCGACCCCGCTGGTGCCGATCGCCCGCCACGTGGTGGCGGTGCCGCTGGTCGGCGACGTCGACGCCGACCGCGCCGGCCGCCTGCTCGAGGCGATCCTCGAGGGCGTGCAGGCGCGGCGGGCCGCGTTCGTGCTGCTCGACGTCACCGGGGTGCCGCGGGTCGACGAGGTGGCTGCGCGGGCGCTGGCCGACGTGACCCGCGCGGTGCGGCTGCTCGGCGCGGAGCTGGTGCTGACGGGCATCAAGCCGGAGGTGGCGCGGATGCTCGTCGATCTCGGGGCCGACTTCGGCGGGGCGCAGACGCTGCCCAGCCTCGAGCACGGGATCGCGTACGCGATGCGGTCGGCGCCGGCGCGTAAAAAGTGAGAGTGTGGTGATTCCGTCGATCGATGGCGCGCCGATCACCCGGAGGCCATGGCCGCCGCCAGCGTCGAAGTTCCTCGTGGCGACGAACGATCATCCGTCGTCCATCCGGGCGAGGGTCCAATCGCTGTACCAGTCCGGGGAATAGATCGAACTCCAGGCGCCGCTGGACCTGGTCTGTCTCGCCCTTCTGCCTCCCCGAGCCGGCGAAGGCGTGTAAGCTAGGGTGCCCGCTGTGCTCGCTCGTCCCCTCGTCGCGCTCCTCGTCGTCGCTTGCTCCGGTTCGCCGGCGCGGGTCGGTGCGCCGGAACCGATGGGCGATGCGACGGCCGCGGCGAGTGCTCCCGCAGCCGGGGCCGATTGCCGTGATCGCGGGACCGCCGCGGAAGGCATCGCTCCCCTCGCGTTCCCCTCCGCGCCAGCGGCCCATCCCGTGAGCCCCGACGCCCCCGGGCGCGCGGCGTTCGCCACGTTGGCGGCGTGGTACGCCGATCGCCGAGAATATCCGGACGTGACGCGGCTCGTGGCGGAGCTCGCAGGTCGAGACGCTGCGCGCAGCGGTCAGCGTCTCGCCGCGCTCATCCGGCAGGCGGGGGCGGACCGGCGACTCGGACGCAAGCGTGCCCCGATCTGGGGCGGATCCGGCGACATCGACGCGTTGCTCGTGCACCTCGCGCGCGAGCTCGCAGACAAGGCGAGCGGCGATCCGGCGCTGCCGGTCGTCGAGGCGCTGCTCGCGGAGCCGCTCGTCGAGGGTGAGGCCGCGGCGCTGGCGATCCTGCGGCGCTCGCCGACCCCCGCGGCGGACGCGATCCTCGCCGAGATCGTCGCTACACCGGCCACGCGTTCGCACGCGGCGCTGGTCGAGGCGATCGAGCAGGCCCACGCACGCGGTCTGGCGAGCGCAGCGATCGCGCGACTCGTCGATCATCCACATCCGGGCGTGCGAGCGTCCGCGCGGTCGGCGTGCGGCCGCGTGGGCAAGGCGGCGACCGCTCGGCCCGACGCGGCGACCTCCGTGAGGACGTGGACGGGCCCCGCGCTGGAGCGTGCGGCCACGCGGGTATGGCCACCGCGGCCGCCAGGCGCGGTCTGGACGCGCGTGACGGTCGACGCGGACGGCGCGGGCGCGGCGACGACGAGGACCCATGTCGGCTGGCTTTTGGGCCAGGACGAGACGTCCCTGCGGATCTTGACCTGGCACGCGACCGTCGAGCGCGTCGAGCGGTCGCGGGCGGTGCGGTCCGACGGAGACCTGACCGACGCGATCGACGATTGCGCCAGATGACCGCCCGGCAGTGGCAGCAGCCGGGCGGCGTGAGCTACTGGCAGGCGTCCGTGCCGGCGCAGCAGCTCCCCACGATCCAGCCGTTCGCCGAGCTCATGCGCCTGCGCTTGACCGCGGATGAGCTGCCGTGGCTCGCCGACGCCTCCTACATGCGTATCGTCAGCCACTGGCGAGACTTCGCCCCCGAGCGGGAATTGCATCGATCGTCCTGGGCGCTCGCGGTCGTCGTCAACGAGGCGCTGGGCGTCGACATCGTCGACGTCTCGCGCCTCGCCTCGCTCGACGAGTCCGGCCGCACCGCCGAGCTCGCGCGCATCGCCGCTGTCATCGCCGCTCATCGCCGCTGACGCGCAGTTCCGCAGGCTCGTGTCGTATGCGGTCAGTACGCCGCAAGGCATGGGAGACTTTATGTGGGAGTATGGGGATTCGTCGGATCGGCGATTCGTCGCTCGCGGCGCGAGCAATCGCCGCAGTCCGGTGATTCGCGGGTGAGGACGGCCGCGGGGAGGGGGCGCGGGCGCGCGGCCGTAGCTCGGCCGGTGTCGCGTGCAAGGACCTCGAGGGCGCCGGGCGGAGCGGTGCGGAGGTCGGCATCGAGGCGGGGAATACTCGCAGGAGCGGCCCGGTTGGACGGCCATGCTTCGAGAGCCTCGTGGATGGGTGCGTCGTTCGGCCGTGGCGTGGGTCGTCGGTGCGGGTGTGTTCGCAGTGACGGGCCAGGCGCTCGCGGTCGACGAATCGCTCGAAGTGCGGGTGCGCTACTCGATCCTCGACGAGCAGGGCGAACCGCTGCGGACGCTCGACGACGGCGAGCGCGAGCGCTTCGTCAACCGCGCCCGCTGCGAGTGCGGGGTGCCGATCCAGGCCGAGCTGCAGGCCGACGGCGGAGTGGGCACGGCGGCGCGGACGATCCTCGGGTTCGTCGGCAACCGCTGCGCCGGGCGCGAGGCGGCGGAGGGGCGCAACGGGCTGTGTAGCGTGCTGCTCGCGGAGCCGGCGGCGGTGTTCCGGGAGGGCTTCTCGGCGCTGTTCCACCCGGCTTTTTTGAACAGCTATGTCGCCTCGACCCAGCGCGAAGTCGGGTCGCCGTACACGACTCTGGCGCGCGGCTGCGAGGGCGAGGGCCAGGGCGGGGTGTGGCTGTGCGACCCGCAGGCCGACGGGGCGGAGGGCTGTCAGGAGGATGAATTCGTGTACGACGCCGAGGTCGCGGGCGAGCCGCTGCGCTACGACTTCGAGCCGCCGTACGAGCTGCCGTACGACCTGCGGGCCGAGCCGCGGGCGGGCGGGGTGCTCCTCAGCTGGAGCTCGCCCGGTTCGCAGGACATCGCCGGCTTCCGCGTGGTGTGCGAGACGGAGTGGCAATACGGGCCGGAGCTGTCGTTCCCGGCGCCGGCGCGCGACGAGGCGGCCGACGGCACGAGCTACTACACGGTCGACAGCGTGTGCGGCGGAGAGCCGCACAGTCTGGTGAAGGTCGCCGAGGACGGCCTCGGCATCTGCGGCGACGGACACGTCGATCCGGGCGAGGAGTGCGACGAGGGCGACCAGAACTCCGACGAGGGCCTGTGCAGCGATTCGTGCGAGCTGTGCGTGAGCCCGCAGATGCAGCGGCTCGACTGGAGCCGCGTGTGCAGCGACTTCATCGCCCCCGACCAGACGTCGGTGTTCATCACGGGGCTCGACCCCGACCAGTTCTATCACTTCGCGCTGGTCGCCCACGACGCGGCCGGCAATGCGCGGGCGCTGGGCCAGCTGGCCTCGGAGGCGCCGTACGTGGCGTGGGACGCGGACGTGGGCGACGACGCGGGCATGTTCGGCTGCAGCGTCGGTCCGAAAGGACATGGCTCATGGGTCATGTCCATGGGGCTGTGCAGCTTGCTGGGGTGGATCGGTCGGCGGCGCCGGCGGTAGCGAATCGGGGTAAACCTCGACGCGGCCGGCGGCCGGGGCCTGAAATGCGGCCAGGGCTCCGCGAGGCGGGTATTGCGCGCGAACCGGCCCGCGGGCCGCATGGTGCTGTCGCGTCCGCTCCGCCGCCCCGAGCGTGCCTTCACAGGCCGATCGGGCCCGGCGGTGCGCCGCGCCCGGTCGACCCCACCGGCTCCAGCAGTACGTTTGCCGCGTGGCCGGGCACGAAGCAGGCACGATCGTCGCGGGGCGTTACCGCCTGGGGCGCGTATTGGCGCAGGGCGGGATGGGCAGCATCTGGGTGGCCCGTCACCTTCAGCTCGATGTCGACGTCGCGCTGAAGTTCATGGCGCCGGAGCTCGCCGATTCGGCGGAGCTGCGGGCCCGCTTCGAGCGCGAGGCGAAGGCCGCGGCCATGCTGAAGAGCCCGCACGCGGTGCAGGTCCACGACTACGGGATCGAGGATGGCGCGCCCTACATCGTGATGGAGCTGCTCGAGGGCGAGGACCTGGCGACCCGGCTCGCGCGCGAGCGGCGGCTGTCGCTGGCGGCGACGCGGCGGATCGTCGAGGACGTGGGCAAGGCGCTGCGCCGGGCGCACGAGATCGGCCTCATCCATCGCGATATGAAGCCGGCCAACGTTTTTCTCGCGCGCCAAGCCGGCGACGAGGTGGTGAAGATCCTGGACTTCGGGATCGCCAAGTCCACGGGTGTCATCGACGCCGACCAGCCGACCCACGCCGACGCGGTGCTCGGCTCGCCGCGGTACATGAGCCCGGAGCAGGTCCGCAGCAGCACGCAGGTCGATCTCCGCACGGACCTGTGGTCGCTCGGCGTCATCGCGTTTCGCTGCCTCACCGGCAAGCTGCCGTTCCGCGACGGCGAGATCGGCGACGTGTTCGTGTCGATCTGCACTGCGCCGATCCCCCGCGCCTCGGAGGTCGCGCCCGACCTCGGCCCCGAGGTCGATCGCTTCTTCGCGCGCGCCCTGGCCCGGCCGCTCGAGGAGCGGTTCCAGAGCGCGACGGAGCTGGTCGAGGCGTTCGCGGCCCTGCCGGGCGCGGGCGAATCGGCGGCCCTGCTGGCCGCGGGCGAGCGCGCGCCGAGCCGCCGACCCGGCGCCGACGGCAGTCACAGCGCGGCCGAATTCCTGCCGACGCTGCCCGCGAGCGGGACCCTGGCGGAGGCCTCCGGGGGAGGGTCCGGGTCTCGCCTGCGAGTCGCATTATTCGTGGTCGGGGGATTGTCGGTGATCGGGCTGGTGGCCGCCCTGGTTTGGGGGGTCTCGCCTCCGGTCGCGCAGCCCCCGGCGGCGGAGCCAATCGCAGCACCGACGAACGTCGCGCCTGCGCCTCCGGCGCCATTGCCTGCACCAGCCTCTGCCGATTCGCCGCATCCTCCGCCCCAGTCCGCTCCGCAGCCACCTGCGCCGGCGCCGGCGGCGAAGCCGGCGCAGTCGACCCATAAATCGCGGCGCACGGGCGGCGCCTCGCGTCCGAAACGAAGCGATGATCTCCTCGACCAGATGTGAATCGATCCGGCGGCGCGGGCTGACTGCGGCCTTCGCGTGCGTGTTCTGCCTGGCGGACGTGGGCCCGGCTGCGGCCGCGCCTGCGAGCGGCGACAAGGCGGCCGCCGAGGCGCTGTTCAAGGAGGGCCGCGCCCGGGTCGAGGCCGGCGACGACGCCGGCGGCTGCCCGAAATTCGTCGACAGCATGGCGCTGTATCCGTCGACGGGCACGGCGCTGAATCTGGCCAAATGCCACGAGCGCGCGGGCAAGCTGGCGTCGGCGTGGGCGGCCTATCAGGCGGCGATCGAGCACAATGAGGAGACCCGGGACGCGCGCCGGCGCAAGGGCCTGGAGGCGCTCGCGCGTGAGGGGATCGCCGCGCTCGAGCCGCGGCTGCCGCGGCTGCGCGTGGTCGTCGAGGACGCGCCGGCCGAGGTGGTGATCACGCGCGACGGACAGCCGGTCCAGGAGAGCGAGCTGGGCGAGGCGGTGCCGATCGATCCGGGGCAGCACGAGATCGGGGCCAGCGCGCCGGGGCATCAGCCGCTGCGGCGATCGGTCGAGCTCGTCGAGGGCAAGACCGAGACAGTGACCTTGAAGCTGGCGCTGGTGCACGTCGAGGCGGCCGACGCGAAGGATCGCAAGAAGCGCGGCAAGGTGCCGGCGTGGGCGTGGGCCACCGGCGGGGTGGGGCTGGGGCTGATGGGGGCTTCGGTGTACTTCCTCGTCGACAACCGGGCAGCGGTCGCCGACTTGAAGGCGCATTGTCAGGACGTCCCGGGCGGGACCTATTGCGAACCAGGTTACGACTTCGCGGCCGACAACGCGCGCAAGAACCGCGACCTCGGGCTCTTCATCGGTCTCGGCACAGTGGGCCTGGCGGCGGTGACCGTGGCGATCGTGGAGATCGCGCGGTCGAAGGCAGGCAAGCGGAGAGCCGCGCGGACGGCGACTGCGACGCCGTGGCTGTCGCCAGGCGCGGGCGGGCTCGGCGTCGTGGGGAGGTTTTAAAGAATATTATGACCAAGCGAATCGCTTGTGCCGTGGTCGCGCTGTCGGCGGGGTGCTTTCCCGACGTGGAGCCGAACGTGCTGGCGTTGCCGCATTGCGAGGGGGTGGAGCCGGCTTGCGGCGCGGCGGGTGATGACGATTGCTGCGCGAGCGGGGCGGTCGCAGGCGGCGGGTTCGACCGCGTGAACGACCCGGCCCTGCCGGCGACGGTGGCGAACTTCGAGCTCGACCGCTACGAGGTCACTGTCGGCCGGTTCCGCCAGTTCGTCGCCGATTACCCGCGCAACCGGCCGGTGCCGGGGGCGGGGGCTCACCCGCGCATCGACGGCAGCGGCTGGCAGGCGGAGTGGGACGCGATGCTGCCGGAGGACGCGGCCGCCCTGCAGGTGTCGCTGCAGTGCGACCCGAACTTCCGCACGTGGACCGACGCGCCGGGCGACAAGGAGATGGCGCCGATCAACTGCGTCTCGTGGTACCTGGCGTTCGCGTTCTGCGCGTGGGACGAGGGCCGGCTGCCGACCGAGACGGAGTGGAACTACGCGGCCGCCGGCGGTAACGAGCAGCGACAGTTCCCGTGGGGCTCCGAGCCGGCCGATGATTCGCGCGCGAACTTCGGCTGCGACACTGCGGTCGACGCGTGCCTGCTGCCGACCGTCGGCTCGACGCCGGCGGGCGACGGCAAATGGGGGCACTCCGATCTCGCCGGCAACGTCGCAGAATGGGTGCTGGACTATCACGGGACGATGGGTCCGATGTGTCGCGACTGCGCGATCCTCAAGGACGAGACATTCGGCCGCGAGGCCCGCGGCGGCGATTTTTCGCATCCTGAAGATCAACTCGCGACGAGCTCCCGCCTCGGCTTCGCGGCGGATGCCGGACAGACGTTCCTCGGGTTCCGCTGCGCTCGCTGATTTCTTTTCGTTTAAAAATGAGAATGGGCCTGTCCTTTGGGGCAGGCGATCGGTCACCGCGCTGGCTGCGGCGATCGCTACGACCGCAGGAAGATCAGCAGGGCGACGAAGGCGAGGGCCAGGGAGATCAGGCAGAACAGCGCGGGCCAGAACAGCTGGGACCTGCGCGCGGCTGGAGGTGCCGCGGCGGGGGCGGGGGCTGCGGGGACTGGACGATTCGCTACTGCGGCGGGGCGGGGGTCTCGCGCCATGAGGACGGTGCGGTCGTCGTCGTCGCTGCGCACGATCGCCGGGGACGGCTCACGTGGAGCGAGGACTGGGCGCGGGGGAGAGGGCTCCGCTGCGGACAGGACGAGCGTCGGGTCCGCTGATTGCGCGCGGGTCGGCAAGACCTCCGTACGATCGATGCGATCGGCGAATGTCTTGTCGACGGGATCGTCCGTCGTCGGCGTGGTGGTCGCTGTCGGCCCGACCTCGGTACGGTCGGCGAGGGTCGCGTCGGCGCGCTCGACCAGCTTCGACATCGAGGGTCGATTCGTCGCAAGGGGCTCGGTTCGCTCGACCTCGGTCGCGCCGATTCGTACGACCTCGGGCGTCGCGGGTCGATTCCTCGGCAGCGCCTTGGTCTGCTCGCCTGCGGGCGCGTCGGGACGGGCGATCGCTGCCGGCGCCGTGGAGCGGTTCGCCGTCAGGATTTCGGTTCGCTCGACTTCAACCGCGCGGGCATGATCGATCTTCGGGGCGGGGGCCTCGAGCGTGTCGGCATGATCGACCTCCGGCGCGAGCGATCGATTCGGCGTCGGGGCCTCGAGTCGTTCGGACGTGGGCGCGTCGATGCTCGGGGAGGCCGTCGTCACCGATCGTTGATGCGTCGCCGGTACCTCAGTTTTTGGGGTCTCGCTCGCACCGACGTTCGGCGGTGGCGAGCCTCGGCCCGAGGCGGATGGCAGGCTGACGATCGTCGTGCGATCTTCGGCGCTCTCCGGGAGTTCGCCGTGTTGCGTCGGCTCGTCGTCTTCGGCGGTCGGCGGCGACGGTGCGGCGGAGGTCCGCGGCGTCAGGCCGGGTGAGCGGCGGATCAGCGCGAGGTGACGCGCCAGCTCGGCGGCATCTTGAAACCGCTGCGAGGGCTGCGGCGCGAGGGCGCGGACGATCAGCGCCTCGACTTGCGAGGGCAGCGGCGTCGCGGAGGCGAGCGCCGAGGGGCGGGGCGCTGCGCGCTGGGACGTGACCGCGCGCGCGGCTTTGAAGGCGGTCGGGCCGGTGAATGGATGCACGCCGGTCGTCAGCTCGAACAGCAGCACGCCGAGAGTGAACACGTCCGAGCTCGGATCGCCGGGGGCGCCGGCGAGCTGCTCCGGGGCGCGGTACTCGGCGACCACGCCGTGCTCGTCGGCGGGCACCGGTTGCACGCCGAGCTCGGCGATGCCGAAGTCGAGGACCCGGACCTCGTCGTCGGCAGTGACGCGGATGTTGCCGGGCTTGAGGGCGCGATGGGCAGCGCCGGTGGCCGCGGCGAGGGCGGACAGGGCGTCCGTGCAGGCGTGGACGATGGCGAGCGCGCGCTGCCACGAGAGGGGGCCCGCGCGGCGTCGCAGCTCGGCGAGGTCCTCGCCGGCGATCCGTTCGCCGGCGAGGAACGGCGGGCTCTCGGACGTGCCGATCTGGATCCGCGGCAGCGCGACCGCGGGATGGTCCACGCTGGTCGCGGTGCGGAGCAGGGTCGCCAGGCGAGTCAGTTTGTCGGCGGCGATCGGCGCGACGTCGAGGACCTTGACGACGACCTCGCGGCGGGTCTGTCGGTCGTGGGCGGCGAACACCTCGCCGAGCCCGCCGCTGCCGAGCCGCGCGCGCAGCTCGAATCGATTCGCCAGAGTGTCTCCGATCGCGCTCACGCATCACCTGCCGCGTCGAGGTTGTCGCGGAGGATCTCGAGGAAGTGTTGCCCGACGCGAGCAGTGTCGGCGCCGACCGCGATCTCGAGCCGCAGCATGTTCGGCGGCACCTCGAGCAGCACCGACAGGTCGGCGCGCTCGAGGGTGTGCAGGCCCGGCTGCGACGGCAGGGCGGGCGCCAGGCCGAGCCGCTCGCAGATCGCCGCGGCCTCGTCGATGCACCGCGGGTTCGCGGGGTCGACGACCTCCTCCTGCCGGAACGAACGCCTGCCCACCGCGCCGAACAGGAACGCGTGCCGCTGCAGCAGGGCCGTCCACGCGCGCGCGACGACGTGGGCCCGTGCCTCGTGAAATGCGTCGGGGTCGCCCTCGTCCTCGAATTTGACGACGGGGGGGTCGTCCGGATCGCCGCGCTGCAGATCGAGGAACCAGTCCTCGCAGATGTCGCGGCCGATGCCGAGGTCGAGGCCGATCTTGAAATAGCGGTCGGTCGGATACGCGGGCGGTGTGGACCGGAGATGCGGCCACAGCTCGGAGGCGCGGCAGTCGGCGATGGGCAGCGCCGAGAAGCTGCCGGTCGAGCCGCCCATCGCCCGCAGGAACTCGAGGTATGCGCGCGGCAGCGGCCGCGGGCACAGCTCGGCGAGCCTGTCGATGTCGTCGGAGGTGGCGCCGCGGATCTGGGCGGGCAGGTCGGGCACGCGGGCGGTGAGGAAGGCGAAGATCGCGGAGAACGACATGGGGGCACCAGCTCAGGAGGCGGGGTCGATCGCGTTCGTGTCGCGCGTCACGAGGTCGAGGATGAACCCGCCCCGTTCGCTGCGGGCGGCGGGTCCGGTTGCAGGAGGGGTTGCGTTTCGGACGTGGTCGCCGGCGTTTGCGGTTGCTTCCCGGAGGGACATTTCCGCCACTGATGAAGGCAGAGGGTCAGGGGCACCAGGGACTGGCACGAGAGGCAGGAGGGCACGGTGACCCCGTGCGGGAAGGACTCCTCGAGCGCCAGCGGGTCGACCCGCCCGAACGACAGGTGGAGCTGCGCGACCCGCCACGGGTCCCAGCCGTCGTTTTGATAACGGCGGTAGCGGAGTCGGAGCTCGTGAGGCGGGGTCGGGGCGAAGAACAACTCGGTCATGGCCTTGGGGATGTGCTTGTCCTTGCGCGTCACCAGCTTCGAGGCGGCGCACTTTCCCGGCGGATTGTAGAAGGCCTGGCCCTTGTCGTTGCGGCGTTGGGCGTCGTTCCAGCGGCGCTGCAAGGCCCATCGATTGACGACGCCGATCATCGGGTTCGCGGCGGCGTAATCGTCCACCGTCGGCGTTTCTTCGCACGCTGTCCATCCCTGTCGCTCGACGACCGCCTTGAAGCCGGGGATCGTCTGCCCCGACATCGCGGCGAAGATCTCGTTGCACTTGCAGATCATGACGCCGATCATGTACCCGCCGTTCCCCGTCTTCTTCTGCACCGCCGTCTTGTTGTTCTCCGCGCCGATGTCACGCTGCTTGGCGAGGGCGGCCTTGATGCGATCGTCGTACTGCTTCAACTGAGCTTTCAGCTGCTTCAGCTGTTGCTTCTGCTGCTTCTTCTGCTCCTTCGTGAGCGGCGCTTGACCGCCCGACTGCCCGTCGCCCGACGATCCTGCTCCCGGCGGATCGGCGAACGGGTCGGCCTGGGACGAGCTGCTCGGGGTTGCCAGCGAGGCCTCGAAATTCTGCTTCGCCTGCCTGGCCTGCGCTTCCTCGGCCTGGGCTTGAGCGAGCGCTGCGGCCACGTTCGGCTGGTTCTGCACGTAGTCGCTGTGGGCCTGCCGGAGCTCGACGAGGAGTTGCTGCGCGAGTTGCGAGCTGTCCGGGGTCTCGTGGACGCGGTGGGAGGCGGGACCGAGCAAGCAGATCGGGCACGGCCAGGTGGAGTCGTCGCCGTAGGCCCAGCCGGTGCTGCCGGCCTGGATGAACGCGGTGTTGAAGGTGTTGCCGTTGTGGGCGACCGCGTCGTTGAAGCGGGCCACGCCCTTGCCCTCGACGCGGACGTCGAGGCTGGACGACTGCCACCGCAGCTTGCCGCGGATCCGGCTCGAGATGACGCCGCCGCCGGCGGTGCCGGGCTCGTCGCCGGTGCTCATGAAGATGTTCGAGCCGGCGTGCGCGATCGGGGCGCCGTCGATGCGGGTCCGCCGCGAGCCCTGGGCGAGGTCGATCGTCCGCGCGACGTTGACGTAGGGCACCGGGGCGGGGCCCGCGGGCGTCGGGGTCTTGCACACGTCGGGCGGGCCGGCGACGTCGACGAGGCCGTCGCGCTGGTGGACGATGGTGCGGCCGTTGGCGAAGGTGCGCGTCATGATGTCGCTCCGGGGTCGGTGGCGGCGACGTCGAGGACGCAGGCGCCGAGGGCTCCGTCCTCGCCGCTGGCGTACAGCAGGGCGCGGCCGGGGTGCGCGCGCAGGCGGTGCAGGGCGAGGGCGAGGGCGAGGGCGGGCGCGGCGGCCCCGGTGTCGCCGAAGCTGTCGCAGGCCCGCAGGTGGACCAGCGGCTCGGGCATCAGCGGGGCCTGGCGCAGGGCGGCGTAGCTGAAGGCGCGCGCCTCGAACACCTCGCCGGTCTGGCAGCTGGCGACGCAGCGCGGCCGCTCGTCGCCGACGAGGGGCTGGCGGGCGAGCCGGGCGAACACGTCGCCGAGGCCGTCGGCGAGCGCCCCCACGCGCTCGGGGCCGCGACCGACCTGTCCCAAAGTGCATGCTGTGATTCGCGCCAGCGGGCGCTCGCCGGTCGGGGCCGGGTCGCGCGCGAGGAGCAGCGCCCCGGCGGCCTCGCCAGGGATGAGGCCGTCGCGGCGCGAGCCGAGCACCCGGTCGCGCTCGCCGAGCTTCTGCAGCGTGATCGCGTCGCACAGGCTGTCGGCCGCGAGCACCAGGGCGAGGGGCGGGGCGTCGCGGGCGACTGCGGCCAGGAGCTGGAACATGCCGGCCCGACCGCCTCGCACGACCTCGCGCAGCTCGAGCGGCACGGGGGCCTCGATCCGCAGCGCCTCGAGGATGGCGGCCTCGTCCACCGGCGCGTCGCTGGCGGCGGGCGCGGCGAAGTAGAGCGGCAGCGGCGACTGCGACGACAGGGTGGCGAGGCAGTCCTGCACTGCCCAGCCGGCGAGCGCGGCGATCCGCCGGCTCCGCTCGCACGCGGGGTCGAGCCGCGTCAGCCGCGAGGCGCGGAGCGGCTCGCCGTGGCGGTCCTCGTGGGTCGTCTCGGCGAAGCGCACGATGCCCGCGCGCGCTGCGGCGAGGGTCGTCGGCGCAGTCAGGCCGAGCGGCGTGCCCAGGCCGACGCGCATCAATGCGAGCCCCGGCGCGTTCATGGGGCCTCCCATGATTCGAGGGCGCGGACGTGGACGCCCTCGAGCTCGAGCCAGTCGTCCGCGATGGCGAAGGAGGTCCGCCAGTACAGGGTGAAGCGGCGGGTCTCCGTGGCCAGGGCGACCGCGTCGAGGGCCATGGCCCGGGCCTGACGGCCGCGCCGGCGCTGCAGGGTGGCGCGCAGGCGGAGGCGGGGCAGGCGAAACGCGAGCGGCCCGTCGGGGCTCACGCCCTCGAGGCGTACGGCTTCGTCGCCGACGAGGCCGGGCGTGGCCACCAGGCCGGGGGCGGCGGCGTTGAAGAAGCGCGGGTCGAGATCGGCCGGCCACAGCGGGGCGCGCTGCTCCCTCCATTGCGAATCGTAGGTGCCGGCGAGACCCAATCGGGGCTGCCATTGAGGGGCGACAGGGCCGAACCCGACGGGCGGGGGGCGATCCTCCCAGCGCTCGCACGGAGAATCCTCGGCCTCGATCGCCGGGAGCGGCTGGCCCTCGGCCGCCTGCGCCGAGCGGTAGCCGCGGCCGACCGGATTGCGCGGATCGTCGGGGCCGCCGGCGCTGTATTCGAAGCGCAGCGGCAATTGCGTGAATGGTCGCGGGGCCGACGGACGCAGCCCGGCGAGCCCGCGGGTCCACACGCGCTCGCCGGTGATCGTCGCAGTCACCCGGCACGGGCCGACGCAGACCTCGACGCGTGAACGCTCGGCGGGTCGCCCACCCGGGGTCCAGGCGAACCCCTCGAGGTAGATGTCCGTGCCGGGGCGATCATACGTGGTCTGGCCGGCGATCCGCAGGCTCGAGGCTCCGGGCTCCCCCCAATAGACGTCTTCGGTCGGCGGGGCGACCTGCTCGTGAGCGACGCGCGTGGCCTCGTCCATGACGAAGGTGCCGGCGACGCAGACGACCAAAACATCGCGTCCGTCGCGGTCCACGGATGGGCTCGCCTGGGCCGCGAAGGGCGTCCAATTGTGGAGGACGGTCATGCTGCCTCCGGTCGGCCCGCGCGCGCTCGAATATGCACACTCATGCGGTGGTCACCGCTTGTCCTGGCACATGGAGCGGCGCTCGGCACGAGGCCCGGCGCGAGGATTCGTCGGCGTCGCACCAGGAGGCCGCGGCGCAGGCGGACGCGGCGCGCGGGCGCGAGGAGAGCAACTCGCGCAACCGCAGTCGGGAGGCCTCATTGTGCATCCGCTCGCCCCCATCGCGACGAATCATGCGTGGGGCCCGCCCTGCCCGCGGGCTGGCGAGCCCGAGCGCGCGGCCGCGGCGGGCTTGCCGTCATGGCGATCCATGTCACGTTCTCGGCCGTGTCCTCCGATGGCCTGCCGGCGCTCCTCGGCAATCGCGCGCTGTTCACGTTCGCCGTCGAGGGTTGCGGCGAGGAGCTGCGCGTCGTCCGTTTCACCGGCCGCGAGGCGATCTCGGCGCTGTTCGAGTTCCGCATCGAGCTCGCCGCGGCCACGATCTCGCTCGACGAGCTGGTCGGCAAGCCTGCGGTGCTGACGATCGAGGGGCTGCACGCCACGCGCCACGTGCACGGGCTCGTGTGCGAGGCGGGCTACATCGGCGAGAGCTCGAGCTACACGCTGTACGAGCTGACGCTGACGCCGGCGATCTGGCGCCTGCAGCAGCGCCATGATTGCCGGATCTTCCAGAAGCAGTCGACGCCGCAAATCCTGACGAAGGTGCTCGAGGCGGCCGGCATCCCGCGCTCCGACTTCCGTCTCGATCTTCAGGCCGCGTACGCGCCGCGCGACTATTGCGTGCAGTACCGCGAGAGCGACCTCGAGTTCATCAGCCGGCTGATGGAGGACGCGGGGATCTTCTATTATCACGAGCACAGCGAGACGCGGCACGTGCTGGTGATGACGGACCGCGGCGACGCCAGCGACCCGATCGAGGGCGAGCCGACCCTGAGCTTCAACTCGGAGGCCGAGCAGGAGCACCTCAAGACGTTTCGCCTGAGCGAGGGCCTGCGGCCGCAGCGGGTCTCGCTGCGCGATCGCAACCTGCACCAGCCCGATCGGTTGATGGAGGCGAGCGAGGGCGACGGTGAGCGCGAGGTCTACGATTACCCGGGCGGGTATCAGGAGCCGGGCAAGGGCGCGCCGCACCACGGCGGGCAGCAGGCGCGCCTGCGGCTCGAGGCGCTGCAGGCCGGTCGCCGGCGCGGGGTCGGCACCAGCGACAGCCCGCGCCTGGTGCCCGGCTTCGCGTTCACGCTGTCGGACCCGATCCGCGGCCACCTCGAGGGCGACTATCGGGTCGTGCGCGTGACGCATCGCGGCGAGCAGCCGCAGGCGCTCGACGAGGGCGCGTTCGACACCTTTCACTATTCGAACGAGTTCGAGGGCGCTGATAAAAAATTGCCGTACCGCGCGCCGCGACGGACGCCGCACCCGCAGGTCCGCGGCGCGCAGACTGCGACGGTGGTCGGCCCGCCCGGCGAGGAGGTCCACGTCGATGAGCACGGGCGGGTGAAGGTGCAATTCCACTGGGACCGCCAGGGCTCGCGCGACGAGCAGAGCTCGTGCTGGGTCCGCGTCGGCCAGGCGTGGGCCGGCAATGGCTTCGGGGCGCTGTTCATCCCGCGGGTCGGGCACGAGGTGATCGTCGAATTCCTCGAGGGCGACCCGGACCGCCCGCTCGTCACCGGCAGCGTGTACACGGGGCTCAACGCGCCGCCGTATCCGCTGCCGGCCGACAAGACCCGCAGCACGCTCAAGACGGAGTCGACGCCGGGCGGCGGGGGGTCGAACGAGCTGCGCTTCGAGGACGCGAAGGGCCGCGAGGAGATCTACATCCACGGGCAGCGCGACTGGAACGTGATCGTCGAGCACGACCACGGGGAGCAGATCGGGCACGACGCTTCACTGAAGATCGGCAACGATCGCAGCGAGGCGGTCGGCCGCGATCACGGCGATTCGGTCGGCCACGACAGGACGATCCAGGTCGGCAACGACCACACCGAGACGATCGGGGGCAACATGTCGCTGGCGGTCGGCGCTCACCAGTCGACGGTGATCGGCGCGACCCGGTCCGAGATGGTGACGCTCGCCAGCGCATTGACGATCGGCGCGGGCTATCAGGTCAGCGTCGGCGGGGCGATGAACGAGACCGTGGGCCTGGCGAAGGCAGAGCAGGTCGGCCTGGGCAAGAGCGTGGCCGTCGGCGGCGACAGCTCGGAGCAGGTCGGCGGCGGCAAGTCGGTGCAGGCGGCCGAGAACATCACCGCGAGCGCGGGGCACAACCTCGCGCTCGGGGCCGGTCGTCACGTCAACGTCACGGCCGGGCAGAACCTCAACGTCTCGGTCGGCAAGCAGGCGAGCGTGGTGGTGGCCGACAAGCTGACCTTCCAGTGCGGCGGCGCGACGATCGTCGTCAAGAAGACCGGCGAACTGTCCATCCAGGCCGGCAAGCTCGACGTCCAGGCGAGCGGCCGGATCACGGTGCGGGGCGCCATGATCAAGCTCAATTGAGCAGAGCAGGAGTTCACGATGGCCGCGCGCAAGTCCGCCTCCTCGGCAGTCGTCCAGCTGGTCCCGCCGGCGCCGGTGCTGCCGGCCGCGATCGTCGGGACCATCGTCGCCTTCGAGCAGGGGCGCGGCTGCATCGTCGATTACCCCGGCAACCCGGCCGGGCCGGTGCCGGCGCGCCTGCTCGTCGCGCTCGATCGGGCCGCGCTGCGCAGGGCCGCGGCCGCGCGCACGCCCGCGGCCTTGTTGTTCGAGGGCGGTGACCCGGAGCGGCCGCTGATCGTCGGGCTGGTGCAGGACGCGGCGCCGCGGCGAAGATCACGGGTCGCGGGCAAGCGCGTGGTCGTGACCGGCGAGGAGGAGCTCGAGCTGCGCTGCGGAGAGGCTTCGATCTCGCTCAAGAAGGACGGCAAGCTCGTCATCCGCGGCGCGTACGTCGAGACGCACGCGCGCGGGACGAACCGGATCAAGGGCGGCTCGGTCCAGATCAACTGAGGCCATGCGTCGCGTCGAGGTCGAGCCGCTGTGGGACGTCGTCGAGGAGCACCTCGACGAGGCGGAGTTTTTGTGGGGGGTGTGGCAGCACAGCCTCGTCGCGCCGGACTACACGCTCGACGAGGTGGCCGAGGGGCCCGAGGAGCGGCTGTTCGCGCACCTCGAGGGGCTGGTGGTCGGCGGGGCGCGGGTGGCCGAGCGGCTGCTGTTGCCGGCGCTGGCCGGCGACGAGCCGAGCCGGGTCAGCGCGGCCGCGCTGGCGCTGCTGCAGGGTCCGCGCTGCGACGAGGCGCTCGCGGCGATCGCCGAGGTGCAGCGCGCGCGCCCGCGGCAGCGCGCGCCGCTGGTGCGGGCGCTCGCGTGCGTCGAGCTGCGACGGCTGCGACCGCGTCTGCGCGAGCTGCTGGCCGATCACGACGACACTGTGGTGGCGGCCGCGGCCGAGGTGCTGGCGCTGCATCACGAGCCGCTCGGCGACACTCTGGGTCTGCTGCTGGCCAGCGACGACGCGGCGACGCGGGCGATGGCGCTGCGGGCGGTGGCGAACGAGCCCGATCCGGGGCGCTTCGTGCGGGCGGTGACCGCGGGCCTGCAGGAGCTGGAGCCGTCGGTGCTCGACGCGGCCATCGACGCCGGGGTGCGCCTGGGCCTCGCGCCCGCGTGGGCGCGCGCGCGCGAGCGCATGCACGAGGTCGACGGCGGCGCGGCGATGCTGCTGCTGGCGCTGGGCGGAGAGGATGGTGACATCGCGGCGATCGAGGCGGCGCTGGCCGATCGCAAGCGACGCCCGGCCGCGTTGTGGGCGCTCGGCTTCCACGGCACGCCCGAGGTCGTCGAGGCGGCGCTCGAATGGCTCGAGGATCCGGTCGCGGGTCCGCTGGCGGGGGAGGTCTTCTCGGCGGTGACCGGCGTCGACCTCGCCGCGGCGCACATGGACCTGCCGCGCGAGGACGATGATGCGCTCGAGCATCGCCCCGAGGACGACCTGCCGCGCGCCGATCCGATGGCGGTGCTGCAGTGGTGGACGCGGCACCGCGAGCGCTTCGTCGACGGCCGGCGATACGTCGCCGGCGCGGCGCATTCGCCCGAGGCGCTGGTCCGGGGGCTGCGGTTCGGCGCGATGCGGCGGCGGCCCGGGTACCTGCTCGAGCTCACGCTCGCCCTCCCGCCCGCTCGCCGCCCGCGCGTCCTGCTGGCGGCGCCGACGAACCTTCAGCTGCTTGCGCTCGAGGCGATGACGCGGACGTTGGCAGGAGCCGCCGACTGACGTCCGAGCTACGTGAGATGCACATGTCCTCGGAGACATGTCGCTGACCACCGAGCCTGGCTTCGCTTCAGGTGATGATATGTCTCATAGGACATATCATGATTCGACGAGCCTGAGTTCTGCTCCGATTTACAAGATGTCCCCGGGGACATGTTAGCAGCCGGCGAAGTACGCCCCGGGCGCGACCCCGAGGTGGCGGCGGAACGCGGCCACGAACGCGCTGGCGCCGGCGTAGCCGACCTGCTCGGCGACCACCGCGACGGGGGTGCCGGCGGCGAGGTGCCCCAGCGCGGCGCGCAGGCGCAGGTGGGTGCGCCACTGGCCGAACGACGCGCCGGTCTCGGCGAGGAACAGGCGGGCCAGGGTGCGCGCGCTGGCGCCGGCGGCCCGGCCGAGCTGGGCCAGGGTGCGCGCGTCGGCGGGGTCGGCGAGCAGGGCGTCGGCGACCCGACGGGCCCGCGGATCGACCGGCATGCCGAGGGCGACCGGCGTGGTCTCGAGCGGTCGCAGCAGCTCGAGCAGCAGCCGCTCGGCGTGCCCGCGCGCGCGCTTGCTGCCGCCGGGCTCGGCGAGCATGCCGATCAGCTCGCGCACCAGCGGGGTGGCTGCCACCACGGTGGGCGCGGTCCAGCCGATCTCGCAGCCCCGCTTGCGCACGTAGACGCTGCGCATGGTGGCCGGCCGCGAGGCCTCGACCGCGTGGACGATGCCGGCGGGGATCCACAGGGCGCGCGGCGGCGGCAGCACCCACGTGGCGGCGCCGACGCTGACCGCCAGCACGCCGCTGGCCGCCCACGCGAGCTGGTGCATCGGGTGCCGGTGCCAGTCGAACCGCATCGCCGAGGCCATCTCGAAGCTGCCCACCGCGATGGCGCCGACCCCCGGGGGCAGGCCGAACGCGGCTTGTCTCGTTCGCGACATCGTTTGTCAGAGTAGCGCATGGCGGACAGGCGGCGCGAGGTCTAGCGTTCGCGCATGCCGATGAATCGTGTTCACCAGTGGCTGTGCGCCTCGGACACCTGGGCCGCCGCAGTCGAGCGCAAGTTCTTGCCGTGGGCCCTGGCCGGCGTCGACCTCGGCGACGCTGCGCTGGAGATCGGCCCCGGCTACGGGGCGACGACTCGCGTGCTCGCGGGGCGCGTGCAGTCGCTGACTGCGATCGAGATCGACCCGGCGCTGGCCGAGCGCCTGACGCGGCGGCTCGGCGAGCGCGTGCGGGTGGTCCACGGCGACGGTACGTCGATGCCGTTCGCGGCCGGCAGCTTCAGCGCGGTGGCGTGCTTCACGATGCTGCACCACGTGCCGTCGCTGGCGCTGCAGGACCGCCTGTTCGCCGAGGCGCTGCGCGTGCTCCGTCCGGGCGGCACGTTCGCCGGCGCCGACAGCATGACGAGCGCGGGCTTCCGCCTGCTGCACCTGTTCGACACGATGGTGCTGGTCGACCCGGCCGCGCTGCCGCGGCGCCTCGCGGCCGTCGGCTTCGTCGATATCGCGGTCGAGGCGGAGCCGGGCCGCGCGTTCAAGTTCCGCGCGCGCCGGCCCGAGTGAGCGCGGTCCAGCGGGGGCGCCCGCTGTCCTCGAGCCGCAAAGCGGTGGTGACCGCGACGCCGGGCGCTATTCGGCCGCCGCATCGGCGCGGACCCTGGGCCGGGGCGCGCGGAGCTTGTGGAGGGCTGTCTCTGCCCAATCGTAGGCGTACAGGGCGGCGAAGAGCCCCACGGCCGCCTGGTGCCGCAGGCGGATCACCCAGCGCAGCCGCCCCTCGAAGGAGATCGGCAGACGCTGGATCCACGATGCCCCGCCCGACTTCACCACGTCGAGCGCCGAGAGGGTGACGACCTTGCCCGCCTTCAGCAGCGGCAGGCGCCAGAGGGGCGGCAAGGGCTTCGTGAAGCCGACGATGGTCTTGAGGGTGGGCCCGCCGATCCCATGATCGAGCCGGAACCGCGCCCGCTCCGCGATGGCGGATTGAAGGGCCCGCTGGATCGCCTGCACGCGCTCGGGGGACAGCCAGCGCCAGGCCGTGGTCTGCGAGAAATACAGGCACCGCTCGAGCCGGTCCCGGATCGCTCGGAGCTCCGGCGTCTCCCTCGACGTGTCGCCCTCGGTGTCGATGAGCCAGCGCACCAGGTCGGCGCGCACCGGGCCCGAGGCGAACAGGACCACGAAATCGAGGAGGTGGGAGAGCGCGAAGAAGCGGCTGTCCGCGATGGCCGGCGAGTACTTCTCTCGCACCATGTTTCGCATGATCTGCCAATCTTGCACCGTGGCGTCGTTCACCCGATCGATATAGGCCTGATCGAGGCGATGCTCGCGCAGGTCGCGTTCGACGATGTTGGCGATGTGCCAGGAGGTCACCATCGCCAGCGAGATCCCCTGGCTGTAGTAGGCGTCGATGATGGACGCGGCGTCGCCGACCATGCCGTAGCGCCGCTCGCTCACGAAGGTGTCGGTCAGGTGTTGCACGTCGCGGTAGCTGCGAAACTCGAGCAGGGTGTCCTCGGAGATGAGTCCGTCCAGCACCGGGTGACGGCGCATGACGTTCCAGAACTTCTCCCGCAGCGAGGAGCCTGGTGGCGGCAGGCGCTGGTCCCACGTGACCCCGATGCTGATGCGGTCGCCGCCGAGCCGGATGACCCAGATCCAGTACCCCTCTCCCCACATGTGCACCGTGAAGTAATCACGCGAGCTCTTGTCGCCATCCTCGTCGTTGAATACCCAGCGCTCGCCGAACAGCGCGTCGGTCACGCCGCTGAACTGGCCCCACGCGGCCGTCGTCTGGAAACCGTCCTCCATGTCGACCGCGTGCTTCATCTTCTTGGCCAGGAATCGATTTCGGCCCGAGCAATCCAGCACCCAGCGGACACGCGCGCTCGACGGCTTTCCGTCCCGGCTGGACGACCAGACGACCGTGTGCGGCCCGTCGCCCTCGTCGAGCAGCACGTCGCGGACCTTCGCGGTGTCGTAGAGCGTGATCTTGGGGTGAGTCCGCACCTGGTCGCCCATGAAGCGCTCCAGCTCGGGGCGGACCATCTGCATGTCGAGGAACATGCACCTCGACCACTTGTCGCCGCACAGCTTGTCGTAGAGATAGTGAGGCGGATGGAAATCGGCCTGCGCCCCCCACTCGGACGCCCCCTCGAAGCTCTGCGCGCCCTCCGTGCCGTGCGTCATCCACACGCCCCGCTTGGGGAAGCACTGCGGCAGAAACGGCTCCACGCCGCCGATCGTCCGCAGGAAGGCGTTGGTGAACAGCAGCATCGACTCGCCGACCTTGTAGCTCTCTTTTCGGTCGGTCAGGTTGTCGACGATCACCACGCGGAGGCCGCGCTTAGCGAACTGGAGGGCGTTGAACAGGCCCAGCATCCCCGCGCCGATGATCGCTACGTCTGCCTCGACGGCCTCGGACACCGAGACCCCGGCCGCGGGATCGAACTCGCCGTTATCCATACCCAGATCCTTTCTCCACTCGTGCCACCGACCTCGGCCGGCGACAGACTCGAACGTCGGAGCGCCGCCTCAACCGATCACTGGCCGCTGCCCGCTCACGCCCTCGCGCGGGTCGCCGTACAGAGAGAAGCTCCGCAGGAACAACTCGCGGAATTGGGCGTTGCCGCGGAGGACGTGCACGATGAGGTGAAAGCGGTCGACCTGGCTGTCGTTGACGACGGAATGCTCGTAGCTGAGGTTGACCGCGAAGGCCCGCCCGTCGGCGAACGGAACCTCGTGGACGACGCCTCGATCGCGGTAGAGGAACCGACAACCCGCCGGATGGTTGAGCGCGATCGAGATCGAGGCGAGCTTGCGCTCGCTGTAATCGGCATGGAAGGGGATTCGCCCCCCCGGCCGGAGCAACATCAGCCGGACCCGGCCGAACTGCGCCTCCGGGAACGTGGTCTTGACATAGGCCGTCGTCGCGGGGCACAGGTCGGCCGCGTCCGTCCACTGGTACGCGTCGGCCTGGCCGGCCTCCGGGACCCCATAGGCTTCGAACCCGAGCGTCTTGTCGCTCCCCAGCCCGTGAAGGGCGAGGGCCTTCCAGCGGCCGTCGGGGACCTCGCCCTCGCGGTGATCGACGAAGTGGGGGATCCGGCTCGCGGCCTCGGCGAGCACGGCCTCGCCCGGCGGCGGGATGTCCAGCCGCAGGTACGGCATGTCACTGTGAACGATGGAACCGTAGGAACGTTCGTGATTCATAGCATCTTCCCGAGGTGCTCGGCGCGGGCGCTCGCCGCCCGGGCGACCGCGCCCGTCCACTCCGCGCGTGTGTGTGCGCGTACATGTTCGAGGCCTCGCCGGAGCACCTCGGCGTCGTGCCGCGCCATCCCGTGCGCAGCCGCGAGCGCCAGAGCTCTCAACGCCCCGGCTGGAACGACATGCGACACCAGCCTCCGCCGCTCCGCCTCCTGAGCGCCGATCAGGGCGCCGTGGAGCGCCAGCTCGAGCGCGTGCGCTTCGCCGATTCGCCGCGACACCGCAGGGAACACGAGATACGGCCAGAGCCTCCGCGTGACCTCCGGGAGCCCGAACTGGGCGTCGTCGGCGGCGAAGATGATATCTCCCAGGACGGCGAGCCCGAGGCCACCGCCGATGGCGTGGCCCTGGACCGCGGTGATCAGGGGCTTCGAAAGCCACGCGAACGCGGAGAAGAGCCGCTCGTGCGCGGGGGTCGTCTGCGACGCGCCGGCCTCCTTGAGGTCGAGCCCCGCGCAAAACGACGGACCATCGCTTTGCAACAACAAGACCCTGATATCGCCGTCGTCGGCGGCACCCTCGAATTCGCTCAAGAGCCCGTCACAGGTCGCGGCGTCGAGCGCGTTTCGCTTTTCGGGCCGTCTGATTGTTATGATCCGTACGCCGCGATCGGTCTCGCCCACTACAGTCATCGCCCCACCACACGCGGCAACCTATCCCCGAGGGAAACCTCGATCAAGCCTTTAATTTCTGCGCGTTCTCGTCAATCGGAGATATGAGGAGGAGGCCGGGTATTGTCGGGAACGCCGGGGGGTGAGATTGGTTTCGCGGCATAGGTGCTGGCGGTGCCACGAATGGACCAGGCGAGCGCAGCGCTCAGGAGAGGGCGGTGATGATCGAGACTTCTGTTCGGATCCTTTTAATGAGGGCGCGACTCGGGTGCCCGCCAGCACCCCCGCGTCACCCATTGTCGAGACCAGGGGCCTCGCAGGTCCGGGTTTTTCCCGGGCGCGATTGTGCGGACCATGCCCGAGGAGCGGAGCCTGCGCCGCGCGCCTCGTCGAGGAGCTCGCGGGATCCGCAGAGTATGATCCTTCGGCCGGCGGGCCTGCGGTGCTCGCCCGGAGGCGGAAAACGCCCCATCGTGATCGCGCTGCTCGGCATCGCCATCGTGCCGCTCGGCATCGTGATCGCGCGGCCGGTAGATCGAGGCACTCTGGACGCGCCCGGCCGACGGTCGTGAGCACGCGCAGGCCGCGAGAGGGCGACGGAGCCGTCCGCTCGCGGCCTGTACATATTGTCAGTCCGGCCGTCCGGGTCCCGCGCCGCGAAGGCCGTCAGCGCTCGGTGAGGCGGCGGCCGGCCTCGCTTGCGGCGTAGATCTCGGGGCGGGCCGATTGCATCAAGCCGTCGGGGACGAGGCCCATCGCCGAGGTGCCGGGGTGGAGCTCGAACGCGTCCTCGTCGACCTCGAGGTGCTCGCGCAGGTCGATCGTGGCGAGCGAGTGCCAGTCGTCGCCGAGGGCCGCGGCCTGCAGCTCGAGGCGCAGGGTCGCCTTCTCCTTGGTGACGGCGAGCGCGAGGCGCTGGTTGCGATCGGCGCCGGCGGGGGCGGGCTGGAGCGGGACGAGGCGCAGGTAGACGCGGCCGAGGTCGTCGAGGAGGTAGGGGAAGATCGAATGATAGGAGTTGTCGAGGAAGTCGCCGGCGTCGGTGGCGAACGTGGAGATCGGCCGGCGCAGGACCGTGGTCGCGGTGACGAACGAGAGGTCCTGGTCGCCGGGCAGGAGGCGCACGGTGGTCTCGTCGTTGCCGCGGACGCGCAGCGCCACGCCGAGCAGGTCGGGGCGGCGGCGGCCCTGCGGCCAGCGCCACAGCGCGCCCGACAGGCGCACCAGCGCGGCCCCGCCGAGGCGCTTGGCCAGGGGCTTGAGCGCGCCGTGCTGCGCGTCGGGCTTGACCTCGGCCCGGTAGAGCACGCCGTCGGGATGGAAGATCCGGTCGCGGCGGACCGCGCTGGCCACGAACGCGAGGGGGGCCATCGCCACGCCGAGGACTCGTCCGATGTAATTTTGAATGCTCATGGCTTGTCTCCGGCGAACCATGATGCGAGTGCGATTGTTGCGCCCGCCCGCGCAGGATCGCCCTGAGGCCCGGCCGGCCGTAGAACCGCCGCCGACGTGCGAATACTGCTCGTCGTCTTGATGCAGTCGTCTGCGAACCGCCGGGCGGTGCGGAGGCGCCGCAAATCGACGCGCCGTGACCGCCCGCGAGGGCCCGAAGCCCCGACGAATTCGCGCCTCGGCGCCGCGAGGGGCGGCGGCGGCGGGTGAATGGATGTCTCGTGGGACATGTGTTAAAGGGCAGGTGGTGGATTCTCGGCGGGGCGCGGAGGGACACGTCGCTCGTGATCGCTGGCACTGGAGCGCGGCACCGGGGCGTCGGGCTGCGTCGCGCGGCCTGCGCGACGATCGCCTGCGAGGTGACAGTGCTGGCCGCGTCGCCTATTCTGGGCCCGCGCTTCGCCTTGCCGACCGCCATGAACAAATACGTCGTCTCCGTGCTGCTCTGTTGTCTCGTCGCGTGCAGGCTGGTGTCCGATCTGGGGCACGAGCGCGAGCCGGCGATCGTCACCTCGTCGCTGGTAGTCGCCGTCGGCGGGGAAGAGCGCGAGCTGGGCGGCGAGCGAGCGGTGTGGGCCGACGACCCGTCGGGGTCGTGCGAGATGGACGGGACCGACAATGAGCACACCGGGGCGTTCAACCGCAGCTTCGCGTTCGCCATGGCCGCGGACGAGAGCGACCCGGTGGCCTTCGGCGTCGCCATCGAGCTGAACGAGAACGGGGTGTGGCAAAACGACATCGGCGTGTACGCCGACAGCCAGGACGAGTGGGTGCCGGCCGAGGATTGCTCGCTGGAGCTGGGCGAGTGGGACTACGAGGCGCGGTTCTTCGCGTTCACCGTCGACTGCACGTTCACCCGCGAAGGGGAGGACGACATCGTGGTGGTCGGCGAGCTGCGAGCCGAGCGTTGCTTCGATCGCGGTGCAGTGTCGATCGAGCTCGCCAAGTCGATCGTCGCCGACGGGACTCAGGCGGCGCTCGAGCTCGGGCGGGCGCTGGTCGAGGACCCGGTCGGGTTTGCGAAGACGATCGCCCTGCTGCCGCTGTATGCGGCGGGCGGGCACTGACGGGGCGGGCGGGGACGAGCTGGGCCGCGAGCGGACGCGATGCGGCGGGCCGGCGCGACTGGTAAGGTCGCGGGCATGGCCCTGTTCGGCGGCAAGGAGATCGCGGCGCTCCAGCAGCAACTCATCGCGCTGCGAGCCGAGCTCGCGGTGGCGCAGCAGAGCTCGGGCGAGCTCGAGGCCGAGCTGGCAGGGGCGCGGAGCAGCCGCGAAGAGGCGGTCCGAGACGCGTACGAGCTGCAGGCCGAGCTCGCCCGGGCCGAGGCGCGTGCGGCTGCCAGCGCGGCCCGCCTCGAGCGCCTGCGCGCGGGCTCGCGGCCGCTCTCGGGTGATTCGCCGGCGCAGTCGGCCGCGAGGCCGCGGAGCGGGTTGCGGAACGCCAGCACCCGGCCGCCGCCGTCGGAGTAAACCACGTCCTCGGCCAGCATCGTCTGCAGCGCCTGCAGGTCGCCGTCGGCCCTCGTCTGCGAGGTCCGGCTCGCGGGACATGTTCCTGAAGCCGTTCAGCCGGGCACGCACACGCCGATGTGGGCGAGATCGGCGGGCAACACGTAGTCGAGGGGCGGCGCATATGCGAGACAGGCCTCCCCGTCGGCGCATTCGGTCGCCATGTCCAGCATGCACAGCCGCGCGCAGCAGCCATCCTGGCCGGCGGGGTCGCAGGTCGGGAGCTGAGCGGGGGAGGTGCAGGCGAACCCAGGCTCGCACAGCCCCAGGCTCGTCATCTCGCAGGCTTCGCCGGCGGGGATCACCGTGAACTGGGCGCACTGGGCGACGATGCCAGGGTCGCTGCCGCCGACGGGATAGAGGGCACACGCGTCGGACTCGCAGCCGTACCCCGAGAGCGGGTTGCACGCCGAAGGCCCCTGACAATCAGCGTCACAGTCGGGCCGCGCCGAATCACAGATCTCCTCGGCTTCGACCACGCCGTTGCCGCAGGTCGTCACGGTGCATTCGCCCTGGTAACACAATTCGCCGGCGGCCTGGTCGCAATCGTCGTGGCCCTGGCACCGGTCGCATTTCGCCTGGTCGGGGAACAGCTCGTGGTACATCTCCAGGCCGGCGTCGCAGGCGTCAATGCACAGTTGGGCGTCCTTGTCGCTGCCCTGCCAGCACGAGCCGTCGTCGCCGAAGCCCATCTGCGCGGCCGGCAGCCCCGACGGCGCGACGGCAGCGATGCAGACGAGGTAGCGGTCGCAGATCTCGCGCGGATCCTCGCTCTCGGCGCCGGTCGCCGTGTCCGTCTCGTTCGACGATGACCCGCAAGCGACGAGCGACGCGACTGCCACCAGGAGCGAACCGAACGAGCGAACCCTGCGCATGGAGCGGGAATACCGTGCGTGCGGCGTTCGCCGCAAGCAGGCCGCCGCACGTATCGTGCCGGGGGTGCGTCGCCGGTCAGCGGGCGAGAAGCCGCGGCCCGGCGAGCGTTGTGCCAGTAACGTATGAAGCCTCGCTGGAAGCCAGCCAGAGCACGGCGTGGGCGAGCTCATGAGCTGGCCAGACGGGCCGGGAGGACGTGCTGGCCATCCGACGTGCTTGAGTGCGACCTCGGGCGAACCCAGGCCAGCGTTTTCGCGTGTGGCGCCGGCGCGCTCGGCCCGAGCGAGTCAGCGAGCACGCTCGACGGCCCACGGCGACCCGCGGGCATGCCCTCCGCCAGCGGCGCGGCTCGGGCATCAGCTCACCCATCACCCTCTTGGGAACGACGTGTGAGCGAGATTGCCGGCCATGCGCGCCGATGGCGCAGCTATGCGTGACATCGCGCGCCGCGCTACCCTTTGAGGGTGACCCGTCTCCTCGCCCTCGCCGTTGCCCTCGCGCTCGGCTGCGGCACTGATGGCTCGCCGGCGTTCTCGTCGACGGGCGTCACCTCCGTGGCGCACACGTCGAGCAGCTCGGGCAGCACGACGACGGCGACCTCGACGTCGAGCTCGACCAGCGGGGGTGCCGAGGACAGCACCGCCGCGAGCAGCTCGGGCGCGGCGTCGACGTTCGACATGCAGCTGCCGCCCGACCTCGACGACCCGACGCCTGCGGGCTGCAAAGGCAAGATCGATTTTGTGTTCGCGATCTCGGCGCTGGGAACGATGGCGACCGAGCAGGATCAATTGGTAGCGAGCCTGCCCGGCTTCATCGAGACGATCGCCGGCGACTTCGCCGACTTCGACCCGCACGTCATCTCGATCAACACCGACGGGACGTGGCGCGGCCAGCAGTGCGAGTCGCCGGACTACTGCTTGAACATGGGCACTTGCGGTCAACACGCGCTCGACTACGAGTGCGGCAAGTACGTCGATCAGGTCTGGACGTGCGACAAGACCCTGGGTGCCGGTCTCGTCTTCAACGCAGGCTCCTTCGCGTACAACAAGCCGTGCGTCCTCCACGACGGCAACCGCTACATCACGGCGGAGCAGTCGGAGCCGGTCGAAGCGTTCAAGTGCATCGCGCAGGTGGGCACGTGGGGCGACGATCCGCCGCTCGCCGACTCGCTCGTCGCGGCGCTGTCACCCGAGATCAACGGACCCGAGGGCTGCAACGCCGGCTTTCTCCGACCCGACGCGCTCCTGGTGTTCGTGTTCATCATGGACACCGAGGACGATCATTCGCTGCTGGGCGCGAAGAAGGTCCGCGACGCCGTGGTCGCGGCCAAGGGCGGTGACGAGGACTCGATCGTCGCGCTCGCCCTCCTCCCGCAGTTGCTCGTCGGCGACCCGATCCCGGGCTGCAAGTACAACGAGCCTCCGGGGCCGATGCACCTTCAGGACGTGATCGAGCTGTTCCCATACCACGACGCCGGCGACATGTGCGCCCCCGAATACTCGACGTTCTTCAACGGCGCCGCGGCGAGCCTCGTACACGAGGCGTGCAACAGCTTCATCCCGCAGTGAGGGGGGTTACCGCTGGATGCGTGAGGCCCTGGCCTGTCGTACGCCGCCAATCGTTCGGTCCCCGACCAGGAACACCTGCTCATAGGCGTCGAGGGCGAGCCCGTTCGCGGCCGACGGCTCGGTCCCCGGAAGCCAGTGATCGAAGTTGAGGCCCGGCACCCCGCGGCCGTAGAGGACGCCGCGAAGTCCGTCGCCGTCATGCACGACGCCAGCGGCCAGGACGGCGCCGTGGGCGGTCCATGCGACGCCTGTCCCGTACGCGACCGGCGCTGTCCACCCGCTCGAGTAGTAGATCCGCGCGTTGCTGTCGTCGAACGCCTGGACAGTGATCCGCTGCGTGGTGCCGTCGTCGGTGCTCTCGTTGCCGATGGCGACGACGCCGTCGGGATGTTGCCCTGCGGCGAGGAACATGCTGTGGCGCCAAACGTTCCCCGGCTCGGCGAGAGCCACTGGGCCGAGCGTCACACCGGTGTTCACGTCCATCCGGACGACGAGGCCACGTGTCACCGGCTTGCTGTTGGGGAGCAGGTCGTGGTCGCCCGTGCTCGCGCCAACGACCCACGCGACGTCGTCGACGACGACGACGTCGAAGGCGAGGTCGTCGAACTTGTGTTTCTTGGACTCGTCTTCCGGCGGGTAGTGGTCCCACTGTTTGGCGCTGGCCGTGGCCACGTCCTCCCCGGTCATCCGCCAGTACACGACGTCCATGTCTCCGAAGCCAGATCCGCCGAACCCCACCGCGAAGAAGCCACCGTCGTCGGTCGCGGCGATGCCCCGCACCGTGGGCCCGGGCTCGGTCGGCGCCTCGACGCTGGTCGCGTGGCCTTCGGCGTCGAGCAGGACGATCCGCGGTTGCCACTTCTTGTTCGGGTTGGCGACGTTCATCGCCACCCAGATCCACCCGTCCGACCGTACCGTGACGGCGTCTGCCGAGCCCTCGCGTGTGTCGAGAAAGATCGTCCCCTCGGCCCACATTTCATTGCCGTTGGCCGCGGAGCGCTTGCGGATCGCCGGCTTCATCACGCCCTCGACCTCCACGGCGCCGACCTCGACCAGGTCGCCCTCGGCGGTGACCGCCGCCCGCCGCGTGGTCGAGGCAGGCGGAGCGAGCACCGCCCATGCCTGGCCGCCGGGTGCCGGTGTCGACACGGTGAACAATACCGGCGGCCAGGTGGCGGCGAGCGGACCGTTGGTCGCCGTCACCTCGACCACGTGGTCGCCGTTGTCGACCGCGCCGAAGATCGGCGCGTGACCGAGCCACACGCCGCCGCCCTGGTCCTCGAACAGGTCCAGCTCGACGCCGTCGAGCGTGCCCTGCACGGCGGTCGCGTGCACGGCGGTCACTTTCACCGTGACCGGCCCTGCGAGGTGAACCGAGGCGGGCACGTCGACCGCGAGGATCCGCGGCGGCGTCAGCCCGGCTTCGCCGGCAGTGCTGCTGTCCTCGCCGTCGCTCGCGCCTTCGATGCCCGTCGCCGCGCTCGTCCCTGGGTCGGAGTCGGTCTCTGCGGCGGTGCTGTTTGGGACGGTCGTGTTGTCGGTATCACTGCCGCTGCTGCTACCTGTCCCCGTGGACATATGAGCGTCGTCGTAGGCCATGAAGGCCGCGAAGGTCGGGGCATTCGTGCATGACGCGAGCGCGACAGCCAGGAGAGCGACGGGGGCGGATCGGCGTGCCATGGTCAGAAGGAGTATACGAAGCCGGCGTTGCTGGCACGAAGACGCGTGCGGGGGCCTTGGCGTGGCGGGATGAGTAGCACTGCCAAACTTGTAAGCAAGATTACGCCTCCGGCGATGCCGACGGCCTTCGCGGTGCCGTCGAGACGGCGGTAGCGGTCGTTCGCCTCGTAGGCCGCGGCGCGTTCAGCCGCAGTGACGTCGCGGTCGACGGCCATCGCGGCGGCGGTGATGGCGGCGATCTCATGCTTCGCACGGGCTCGGCCTACCAGCGCGCCGCCCATCCAACTAAGTAGTCCCACTCCGACGGCGCCGAGGACCGCGGCGGCAGCGACTTGACCCCGCGGGCGCCAGGGAGGCGGGCTGTCCTTCGGGCCAGGTCGTGGCGCAGGGAGTTTCTCGACCCTGACGCTCGGAGGGGTTGTCCGCGGTTGCTCTGCGCGCGGGTCGTCGACGGGTGGCGCTGGTGTCGGCGACGCCGGACACGTGATGCCAGCGCGCTCGATCTCCTCGACGTCCCTGGCCTCGATCTCCTCCCAGGACCCGCGCTCGTCCGTGTCGGCGAACGGCCCTTGCGCCAACAGCTCGCGTGCGAGTGCGAGGGCGCGGCAGAGCTGCGCCGGGTCGCCGGTCTGGCCGTGCAGCGCGATCAGGCTGTCGTGGGCGCCATAGACCGCGTCGGGGCGATGGACGTCCGGATCTGCGGCCCGCTCGAGGTAGAGCTCGAGGGCCTTCTCGTAATCCTTGGCGTTGAACGCGGCCTGTGCGGCCGCCTCCGATGGAGGGGACGCGAGCATCGAGAGAGCGAGGACAAGGTGCGTCAGCATGACGACTCCTACGGGGCCTGCTTGGCGAAGAAGGTGTGTTGACGAAGGCCGTTCGGGGCGTGGAGGCGGTATCGCTCGAGCGCTTCTCGGACGCACCGCGCTTGCGGCGAATCGAACTTGACCCCGCGGACCTGCGGTGCTGCGTCGGGCGCCATCGTGACCAGGAGCGGCCGCGGCTGAATCCCGGCCGCATCGAGGCAGCGGCGCGCGCTGGTTTCGGCCTTGAGCATGCGGGCCTCCCAGGTGGCGACAGGAGCAGGCTTGTGCGGTCTTGTGGCTCGAGTCGCAGCGGCGGTCTCCTGCGGTTTCGAGGCCGTCGCGACGGCCGACGCAGGTGGGGTCGGCGAGGCTGGCATCTGCTCGGGGACGGTGATCGGCTGAACGTTCGCGGACGACGGTTCGGCGTCGCGGTGGACGAGGGGCGGGTCCTCCGCTCGGCGCTCCGCCGGGGCCTGCTCTGGGCGGGCTGTGACTTGCGTCGCGACAGGCTCCGGCCGAAGCGACCACCACGCGCCGATCAGACCGAGCGCCATGAGCAGACCGGTCACGAGTCGGCCGTGCTTCCGCGGTGCCCTGTTGGCGGTGAGAACCGCCCCGGCCGCAAGCGGGACAGCGTCGGCGCTCGGCGCGAACTTGTGCAAGAGGGCCATCGTCGCCGCCGCGGGCTGTGCGACCGCTGCAGACGGCGACGCGTCGACCCCTCGCGCAGTCGAGGTTTTCGCGGCGGCGGCTTCCTCCTGCTCCGCCGCGAGCTCGGCCTGCTCGTCCTCCAGCGAGGTCTGCACCGCGGCCAGCGTGGGCCGCGAGTTCGGGCTCGGGCTCAACATCGACAGCAGCAGGCGATCGAGACCCGCCGCGCACCCGGGACACACCTTCCGGGCGGGAGTCGCGGCGCCGCCCTCGGGCGGGAACGGCCGAAGGCCGGTGAGCAGGCGGTACAGCAGCAGCCCGAGCGCGAACACGTCGCTCGCCGCCGTGAACGCCCCGCCGGCGCGCACCTCCGGCGCCGCGTAGTCCATGCGTTGCAACGGCTTCTCGTTCGCCGGTTCCACGCGCTCCTCGGGCGGCGTCGCCCAGCGCTCCGTCACGCGGGCGTAGAACTCCGGCGACACCTGCGCCTGATCGAAGTCGAAGATCCACGCCTGCGGCTGCTCGCCTCGCGCGATCAGGACGTTGCCGACGTGCAGGTCGCGGTAGACGATGCCGGCCGCATGCACGGCCGCGAGGGCGCCGGCGAGCTGACGGCCCACCATGATCACCTCGTCGGGTCGCAGGTGTCTGTCAGGGCGCGTGAAGTCGGACGCGGGCGAGCCGGAGCACAGCTCCGTCACGGCGAAGCGCTGCTCTCGATCACGCGCTGGGCCGCTCACTTCGACGCCGAAGTGGTGGATCAGCGGGATGCTCGGGTGGCGCAGCGCCGACAGGATCTTCGCCGCGCGGCGGAAACGGAGCGTGTCGTCGTCGCTCGGCTTCGCGTCGCGCAGCACCTTGAGCGCGACCTCCCGCGACAGCTCGCGGTCGGAGGCGCGGTAGACGATCGCGCTCGCGCCGACGCCGAGCAACTCGAGGCGATCGTAGCAGCCGCCGAACAGATGCCTGGAGCGGGGCGTCGGCGGGTGCGCGGCCAGAATCGCCTCGAGGCCGCGCCGCAGGTGATCGGCGGACGGAAGGCGGTCGGCCACGTCTGGATCGAGCGCGGCACGAAGCAGCCGCGAGAGATCCTCGGGTGCCTCACTGTCCGGCCGGACCGCCTGGATCGCCCGCACGTCGGTCCTGTCGGGCAAGGTCCGCGTGCAGAGCTGGTACAGCGTGGCGCCGAGCGAGTAGACGTCCAGGCGCGGCTCGGCGGCCTGGAGACCGGCTTCGGGCGGCAGATACGGAGGGGTGCCGATCGTGGGGCCGAGCTGGGTCTTGTGGCGCTCCGGGACCTGCGAGGCGAAGCGCGCGTCCTGGGCCTCGCGGAACGGAGTGCCGACACTGGCGAGCCCGAGATCGATCAACTTGGCGACGGCTCGATCGCCGCCGGCCACGATCATGATGTTGTCGGGCTTCACGTCGCGGTGGATCACGCCGAGGTTGTGCAGCGCGTGCAGGGCGCCCGCGATCTGGGCGCCGAGCTCGACGACCTCACGCCACGGCAGAGGCCCGCGGGCGAGCCGCTGCGACCACGTCTCGCCCTCGAGGTACTCGAGCGCCATGTACGGCTGTGCATCGGCCGTGTGGCCGAACGCGATCGGCCGCACGATGTGTGGGTGCTGGACGTTGCTGAGGACCTCGGCCTCGACCTCGAAGCGCCGCCGCGACTCCGGCCCGGTCCGGTGCAAGATCTTGAGCGCCACGTAACACTTGCGCGTCCGATCTTTGGCCATGAAGACATGGGCCATGCCGCCCTGGGCCAACCGCTCGACGATGCGGTAGCGGTCGTCGATCACCTCGCCGAGGTAGTCTGCGCCGATCTCCTTGTGGACGGGCCACGTGGGAGTTGCCCTCGACATCGGCGTTGGGGAGCTGTCCATCCGGGGTCAGGTTGACACATGCGCCTCACCTACCAGTCAATCTTTACGACCTGAACATACCATCATGTACGTTCGGCCATGTGGACAAATCGCTTGAGCAAGAAAATAGTGCTTTTCGACTGCGGCTGACCCAGGAGACGGCTCCGCTGGCGCGCGCTCGCTGATTCGAGGACTTCTACGAATCGTCCGGCACGGCGGCCAGTGCGGCGGCGACGTGGCGCACGTTGTTTGACGGGCATCGCTCGAGCAAGGAAATAGTCCCGTCGAACGAAACCGGCTGACTCAGGAGACGGCTGCCGCGTGCTCGTTGATTGCGAGGACTTCTACGAATCGTCCGGCTCGGCGGCCAGCGCGGCCGCCACGTGGCGCAGCTTGTCCGGGTTGCGGACGATGTAGATGCCGGCGATTCGTCCGTCTCGCAGCTCGAGCGCGGTGGTCTGGAAGATGCGGCCGCGTTCGATGCTGGCGTAGCCGGGCAGGCCGTCGATCACCAGCGGGCGCAGCAAGAGCGGCGGATCCTTGAACTTGCGGTGCAGGCCGGCGTACAGCCGCAGCACCCGCGCGAGGCCGCGGATCGGGTTGCGGAAGGCCTGCACCCGGCCGCCGCCGTCGGCGTGGATCTCCACGTCTTCGGCCAGCATCGTCTGCAGCGCCTGCAGGTCGCCGTCGCGCGAGGCGACGAAGAAGGCCTGGGCGATGCGGTCGGCCTCGGCTGGCTCGACGCGGAAGCGCGGGCGGGCGGCCTGCACGTGCTTGCGCGCGCGGGCGGCCAGCTGGCGCACCGCGGCGGCGTCACGGTCGAGGGTGCTGGCGACCTCGCCGAGCGCGACGCCGAAGACGTCGTGAAGGAGGAACGCGGCGCGCTCGAGCGGCGACAGGCGCTCGAGCGCCAGCATGAGGGTGAGGGTGAGCTCGTCGCTCTGGTCGGACTCCGGGGCGAGCAACGGCTCGGGCAACCAGTCGCCGACGTAGGTCTCTCGCCGCGCGCGCGCGGACTTCATGCGGTCGAGGCAGAGGCGGGCGACGACCCGGCGCAGATAGGCGGCGGGGGCGTCGACCGGCGCCTCGACCCTGCGCCAGCGCAGCCACGCGTCTTGCACGACGTCCTCGGCCTCGGCGACCGAGCCGAGCATGCGATAGGCGAGGCGCTGCAGCCGTGGCCGCTGCGCCTCGAACTCTGCCATCGCGTCGTCAGCCTGCTGCACTCGGCGGCTCCACCGGATGGGCCGCGCGGAAGCCGACCTGCAGGCGGTTCCACGCGTTGATCGAGCCGATCAGGAGGGTCAGATGGACCTGCTCGGCCTCGCTGAACTGGGCCTTGACGAGCTCGTAGTCGCTGTCGGGCGCGCCGGTGTCGGCGACGCGGGTGAGGGCCTCGGTCCAGGCGAGGGCGGCCCGCTCGCGCGGGGTGTAGAGGGACGACTCGCGCCACGCGTTGAGCATGTAGAGCCGCATCTCGGTCTCGCCGGCCTTGCGGGCGTCGGTGGCGTGCATGTGGATGCAGAAGGCGCAGCCGTTGATCTGCGAGGCGCGCATCCTCACCAGTTCCATCAGGCTGTGCTCGAGGCCGCTCGCCTTGAAGCTCGCCTCGAGCGCCATCATCGCCTTGGTGCCCTCGGGGGCGAGTTTGAACGGGTTATTCTGCAGTCGTGGGGTCGTCATGTTCGTCTCCCGCGTGCTCGCTGCACGCTCACGGGACAAGACGAGGTAGCCGGTGCCGGTTGTGACATGGGCGGAGATTTTTTTCGATGCGGGCCCGCGCCTTGCCAGATGGCCCGCGTCGGCCGGTCGCGCGGCGCACGCTCCGGCGCCGGGCGCCGCGGGCCCATGACGAAGCGCACGGCCTCTCGCGGGCCGGGCGGGCCGCGCAGTCTCGTCTACCAGGGCAGCGTGCCGTCGCCGTCGACGAAGCTGCCACCCACCAGCGTACGTGATGGCGAGCGACCTTGCGGCCCCGCGCCGCGCGGCCCGGCCGCTGTTCGCCGCCGCGGTCGACGGGTCGGTCGACGGCGTGGCGGTGAGTCGCTCGCGCAAGGATTCGTGGTACCGGCCGAAGGCGTGGCGGTGAGTCGAGGGGCGACGATTCACGGTGTCGATCCATGGCGTGGCGGTGAGTCGCTCGCGCAAGGATTCGTGGTACCAGCCGAATCACCGCACCATCGACGGTGCGAATTTGCGCGGCCTGGGCCTCCGACAATGCAGAGGTGGCGATAAGTCACGGTGCCTCGGCGGTCCGCCAGGGCGGCTTGCGGGCGCGCCCTCTTGTTTTCGCGACGTACCGTCGTAAACCGAGAATCGCGGCCTTCTTTGGAGCCTTGGAGAAACGTATGAGCACGCAGCGTTCAGCCCTCGTCGTCGGACTCGGCATCGCCGGCATGGCTTCGGCGATCGGGCTGCGGCAGGCGGGGTGGCGGGTGACTGTGATCGAGCGGGCCGCGCAGCGTCGGCTCGGTGGGTACTTCATCGGGCTGTTCGGCACCGGGCTCAGCGCGGCGCGGCGGCTCGGGGTGATGGACGCGGTCCACACGCGCACGCCGAGGCGGGCGAAGACCTGGGCGGTCACCCGCGGGGGCGACCGCACGCAGACGGGCGGCTTTCTCGATCAGCCGGGCGAGCCGCAGGGCGTGCTGCGCGGCGACGTCGAGGCCGCGTTATTTGAAAACCTGGGCGACGTGGAGGTGCGCTACTCGACCGTGCCGACGGCCATCGAGGACGTCGTCGGGGGCGCGCTCGTCAGCACGCGGGATGCAGCCGGTCACGAGCGGTGCGAGCGGTTCGATCTGGTCGTCGGCGCCGACGGGTTGCGCTCGACCGTCCGACGCCTCGTCTTCGGCCCGCACGAGCGGTTCATGAAGCCGATGCACGCGATGATCTGCGCGTTCCAGCTGCGCGCGCAGGTGCCTTACTTTCCGGTCGACCACGGCCTCATCCTGGCCGAGCCGCGGCGGTCGCTGTGGGTGTTCCCATTCGAAGATTGTGCGCCGACGGCCCTGTTCTCCTATCGCACCCGCGACATCGACGCCCAGTTCCGCGAGCCGGCGCGGGCGGTGTTGCGGCGGACCTACGGGCCCGAGCCGTTCGGGGAGATCTTGGAGCACGTGCTCGACGAGTTCGAGCGCGCCGAGCATTACCTGTTCGATTCGGTGCATCAGGTCAGCATGCGCACCTGGTGCTCCGGTCGCACCGTGCTGGTCGGCGACGCGGCGTGCTGCATGACGCTGTACTCGGGGATGGGCGCGTCGGTGGGGCTGGCGACCGGCTCGCTGCTCGGGCGGCTGCTGGCGCGCCACGAGGGCGACGTCGAGGCGGGGCTGCGCCAGTGGGAGGCGCGGCTGATGCCGTTCACGCGTCAGCACCAGCGGGCGGCGCGGTTCAAGTCGCAGGTGTTCACGCCGAGCGGGCCCGTCGCCCACGTGCTGATGAAGGGCCTGCGCCTGCTGGGCGGCACGCGGCGGCAGAGCGACGTGCCGAGCCCGGTCGAGCAGTACTTCGTGCGCCCGATGAACGTCGATTTCGCCGAGTAGGCGGTTGCGGGGGGCGGGCTTTTGTCCGATCAAGGGTCTCGATGCCGAGGATCGCCGCGCCCACCATCGCCGCGCACCGGGAGGCCACCTGGCAGCGCCTGCGCGAGGGGTTCATCCGCGCCGTCCACGAGGAGGGCTACGGGGCGCTGACCCTCGCCGCGATCGCGCGCCACGCCGGCATCGCCCGCAACACGATCTACAACTACGCGCCGACCAAGGACGCGCTGCTCGTCGCAGTGGTGAAGGCCGAGGCCGCGCCGATCGTGAGCGCTCTGGTGGAAGCGTGCGCGGCGGTCGAGGACCCCGAGGACCGGCTGGCGCTGCTGGTCCGCCGGCAGCTCGCGGCGCTGGCCCCGGGGGTGTCGGGGATCTCGATCGTCAACGCGCTCGAGGGCCTGCTGCCCGAGGACGTGAGTATGTCGCTCGCGGCCTGCTTCGCGCCGGTGTTCGAGATCGTCGCCGGCATCGTCCAGCAGGGCACCGCGGCGGGGCTGTTCCGCCCGGTGGCCGACGTGCAGCGCCTGGTCGAGCGGATGGTCGGGGTCGTGCACGCGGGCCGGCGGGCGGTGGCCTCGGGCGCGCCGGTCGAGGTGGTCGCGGCCGAGACCGCGGAGTTCCTGCTCGGGGGGCTGCGCGGGCGGGCGGACCGTCAATCGTGAGTTGCGCCGTTCGCCGCCGGTGCGGTGCAGGGAGGAATATCAGCAGATGTCCTTGAGGACAGGCGACGGCGCAGCGGCAGGCGGACGGTGAGGAGCGGGTTCCATTTTGCCAGGAACGAGTACGGCTGTGGTCGCGGCCGCGGGGTCATTCGGCGCGTCGGGGCGGCGCGAGGTCGGCACGAGCATCGGATGTCCCCGAGGACAGGCGCCGGTACAGCGGCAGGCAGACGGCGAGGAGTCCGGCCGGCCGCAGCCGTGGGGTCATTTGGATGAGTCGATGCGGCGCGAGGTCGTGACGAGAGCGCCGCGGTGGTTCACAGCGCGACGAAGCTCCAGTCACATGTTCTTAAAACCAGGTCGACGAAGGCGCGGACCTTGGCCGGGACCAGGCGGGCGCTCGGGTAGACCAGGTGGATCGGCTGCGGCGGCGGCTCGAACTCGGCCAGGACGACCGCGAGCCGGCCGGCGCGCACGGCCTCGGCGACCTGGTAGGCGAGCGCGAGCGTGAGGCCGCCGCCGCGCTCGGCGTGGGCGATCGTCGCGTCGGTGCTGTTGGTGGCCAGGACCGGGCGCAGGGCGACGGGGTGCGGGCGGCCGGCGACGACGAAGCGCCACGCGGGGGTGGGGTCGAGGCCGGTGAAGTGGACGATGGCGTGGTCGGCGAGCTCGTCCGGGTGGCGCGGCGCTGGCCGGCGGGCGAGGTAGGCGGGCGCGCCGACGACGACGCGGCGGGTGGCGCCGACGCGGCGCGCGTGCAGGCTCGAGTCGGTGAGTGCGCCGATCCGGACGGCCACGTCGATGCCGTCCTCGACGAGGTTGACGTTGCGGTCGGAGAGGGTGAGCTCGGCGACGACGCCGGGGTGGCGCGCGAGGTAGTCCGACAGCACCGGGGCGACCGCGAGGCGGCCGAACAGGACCGAGGCCGCGACCACAAGGCGGCCGGTCGGCGCGCCTTGTTCGGCCTGGACCGCGGCCTCGGCCTCGTCGAGGTCGCTCAAGATCTGCCGCGCCCGCTCGAGGTAGCGCGCGCCGGCGTCGGTGAGGCTGACGGAGCGAGTGGTGCGCTGCAGCAGGCGGGTCGTCAGCCGCTCCTCGAGCGCGGCCACCAGGCGCGTGACCGCCGAGGGCGAGATGCCGAGCTTGCGCGCCGCGGGGGCGAAACCGCGCAGGTCGGCGACCGCGACGAAGGCGGCCATGGCGTCGAGCCGGTCCACGGCGATTATTGCAGCACGTGCAATGGTGAAGTGTCAATCCGCAGGATTGTTGCGGCCGGCGGGGCGCCGCATCCTCGGGCCATGCCTCGAGGCCGCACCATCAAGCTCTACCGTCACCCGCTGTCCGGGCACGCGCACCGGGTCCAGCTGTTCCTGTCGCTGCTCGGCCTGCCGGCCGAGCTCATCGACGTCGACCTGCTGGCCGGGGCGCAGCGGCGGCCGGAGTTCCTCGCGCTCAATCAGTTCGGCCAGGTGCCGGTGCTCGACGACGACGGGACGGTCGTCGCCGACTCGACCGCGATCCTGGTCTACCTGGCGCGCAAGGACGGCGGCGAGGCGTGGCTGCCGACCGACCCGGTGGGGGCGGCGGCGGTGCAGCGCTGGCTGTCGGTCGCGTCCGGGCCGCTCGCGTTCGGGCCGGGGGCGGCGCGGCTGATCACGCTGCTCGGCGCGAAGTTCGACGCCGAGGAGGTGATCGGCCGCGCCCACGCGCTGCTGCGGGTGATGGACGCGGAGCTGCGCGGGCGCGAGTTCCTCGCCGGCGACCGGGTGACGATCGCCGACGTCGCCTGCTGCACGTACGTGGCCCACGCGCCCGAGGGCGACGTGTCACTGGCAGAGTACGGGGCGGTGCGCGCGTGGCTGGCCCGCGTCGCGGCGCTGCCGGGGTTCGTGCCGATGCAGGCGAGCGCGATCGGCCTGGCGCGCGAATGACGACAAACGGGTGCGGACAAACGAGGGAGGCGATCATGTCGACGATTCATCGCAGTCCGTGGCACGCGGGCGAGGTGCAGCTGCAGGCCCGGCACGGGGTCGCGGAGCGCATGGCCGAGGTCGGCGCGCGGGTGATCCGGGACCACATGCCGGACCAGCACCGGACGTTTTATGCGCAGCTGCCGTTCCTCGTGCTCGGGGCGGTCGACGACGCCGGGGACCCGTGGGCGACTCTGGTGGAGGGCGAGCCAGGGTTCGTGCATTCGCCCGATCCGCGGACGCTGCGGGTCGACGCGCTGCCGGACCCGGACGATCCCGCGAGCGCGGGGCTCACCGTCGGGGCGGCTCTCGGGTGCCTCGGGATCGAGCTGCCCACGCGCCGGCGCAACCGCGTCAACGGCCGGGTGCGGGGGCGCGACGACGCAGGTTTCACTGTGGCGGCCGAGTGGTCGTTCGGCAATTGCCCGCAGTACATCCAGACGCGCACGCCGGTGGAGGTCGTCCGCGAGGCGGCGCCCGCCGAGCGCATGACAGGCCTCGACGAGGCGGCGCGCCTGGCGATCACGACAGCTGATACGTTCTTCGTCGCCAGCTACGTCGACGAGGACGGCGACCCGGCCCGCCGCGGGGTCGACGTGTCGCACCGCGGCGGCCGCCCGGGCTTCGTGCGCGTCGACGGCGAGGTGCTGACGATCCCCGACTTCGCCGGCAACCTGTTTTTCAACACTCTGGGCAACCTGCTGGTCAATCCGCGCGCGGGGCTGGTGTTCGTCGACTTCGCGCGCGGCCACTTGCTGCAGATCTCCGGGCCGACCGAGCTGGTGCTGGCGGGCGAGGAGCTCGCGCAGGTCGCGGGCGCGGAGCGGTTGTGGCGGGTGCGGGCGCAGCAGGTGGTGCGGCGGCGCGGGGCGCTGGCTTCGCGCTGGCGCTTCGAGCAATTCTCGCCGCGGTCGCTGGCGACCGGGGCGTGGGGGCGGGACAATGTGGGCACCCCGTGAATGTCCATAAGGTGCATTCGCGCGCGACGCGCGGTGATTCCGGGCTTATGATCGACATGTCCCTGGGGACAGGAACTTACGACCTGTCCCGAGAGACATCTGGTACCGGCGCGAGGGCTCGAGCTCTGCCGGGGGCGGGTTCACTCGAGCCGTCGGGCGGTCACGCGGGGAAGGCCTCGGCGACGCTGGCGGCGATCCGCGCGTGGGCCTCGTCGCGCAGCGGCTCGCCGTGGGCGCTGATCAGGTGGCGGAACGGCAGCGCGAGCAGGCGCGCGAAGTCGTCGGGGCTCGGCGCGCAGGCGTGGCGCCACGTCGACGGGATGTTGGCGGGGCGGATGAGGCCCTGGTCGGCGAACAGCTCGCCGCATTGCGGCGAGAAGAAGCGGTCGACTTCGGTCCAGTTCTGGATCGCGTCGCAGGTGACGAGGATGCCGCCCTCGCGGGCGAGCAGGACGGCGGCCTCGGGGAAGCGGGCGGAGGTGAACTCGAACACCCGGCCGTCGGCCAGGGGGAAGGGCCCGTCCGGCGTGAGCGCCCGCGCGGTGGCTCGGCCGTCGGCGTGGGTGGCGGCCGGCAAGGCCCACAGGGTGGCGCCGTAACGGTCGCAGTAGAACGGGTCGTCGCGGCCGTGGAAGGCCCCGAGGCGGACGACGTGCCGGACCTGGCCGAGGGCGTCGAGCGCCGCCAGGCCGTCGTCGTCGAGGCGCACGGTGTTGAGCAGGGTCAGGGCGTCGCCCTCGCGGACGACGGTCATGGTCCGGCTGGTCTGGATGTCGACGCCGGCATGATGGGTCCGGTTGGTGCCGACGACGTAGAAGACCTCAGGAAAGGCGAGCTGTAGCGCCCCGTGGGGCCATACCGGGCTGTACTCGAACATTTTTAAAAGAACACCTCGCGGCAGAGCCTGCCGTCCCGGCCGCGGATCGTCAATCGGCGGATCGCCGCGCAGCAATTTCGCCGGGGAATGGGCGTGGCCGTCGGCGGGCCGGGGTCGTTGATTGCGTAGCGAGCTCGTGGCGTGGGTGAGAGCGCCGCGAGAAGAGCGAGGCGTCACTTCGAGTCGCCCGCCGGCGGGAAGGCGAGAGCCAGCCGGGCCCACGCGCCCGCTCGCAGGCAGGCGAGAACGACCGTCGCGGCCTCTCCGGCGTCCGTCCGGGCGATCGCTACGGGGATATCCTGAAGGACAGGTTCGGCGGTGATCGCTGCGGAGAAATTAGAAAATGTTTCTCGGGACATGTTATGGGAGCCATGCTCGTCGCCGGCGAGCGAGACCCACAGCAGCTCGGCTGCGCTGGCCTCGATCGCGCGGGCGACCGCGGGGACGTCGGGCACGGCGATCGAGCCGTCGGGCAGGCCGGGCGGCGCCGGACCGATGACGGCGACCCGCGGCTGGGCCGCACGAGGAGGTCGTCCGCCTCGGACGCGCGCCCCGAGGTCGAGGCGGCGTGCGCTCGTCGTGAGCGCGAGCTCGTCTTGCCGCGTCGGGTCGACGTGTCGATGCAGCCGGGTCGAAGTGGCGCACCGGCGTAGGCGCGACGCCTGCACGAGCGAGGGCGTGGGCGATCGCTTCGGGAGCGCGTCGAGGTGGACGCGACATTCGCCCCCATGACCGCGAAGAAAGCCGACACGCGAGTCGGCGATGTGCCGCGTGCTCGGGGTTTTGTGGCCGCGCCTCCGGGGATGCCTGGCCTGCGCTGGACCCCTGGGCGGGCGGGGGCGCTCGCGGGCATGCGTCGCGCTCGCGGCGCGGTGGCGTTCGCGGCTTGGCGGACCGCGGGCTCGTTGGCACTCTCGGGCTCCGCATGCGCACGCTGGTCCTCTCTCTCTGCCTCGCCGCGACGGCCTGCGGCACCGACCCCGGGGTCGCGACGGACGAGCCCGCCGGGACCGGCGTCGGGCCCACGAGCGAGGCCGGCGAGACCGGCGAGCCCGCGACCACGGTCGCGTCCGCGACGATGAGCGACTCGCCGGGCGGGTCGACGGGCCAGCCGCCCGAGGGCTGCGGCGACGGCGTGACCGAGTCGCCGGAGGAGTGCGACTTCGGCGATCTCAACGCCGACGACGGCCCCTGCACGCTCTCGTGTACGTTCGCGCGCTGCGGCGACGGGCTGGTGTACGCCGGCGTCGAGGTGTGCGACGACGGCAACCTCATCGAGTCCGACGACTGCCCCAACGACTGCGTCCCGGGCGGCTGCGGCAACGGCTTCGTCGAGCCCGGCGAGGCCTGCGACGACGGTAACGACAGTCAGGAGGACGCCTGCCTCGGCATCTGCGAGGAGGCCCGCTGCGGCGACGGCTTCGTGCACGCGGGCGTCGAGGAGTGCGACGACGGCGACGACGACGACAACGACCAATGCACGACGACCTGCGTGGCGCCGACGTGCTCGGACGGGGTCGCCAACGGCTACGAGCCGGACGTCGACTGCGGCGGGCCGTACTGCGGCAAGTGCTCGCTCGGCGAGGGGTGCTTCAACAATGGCGACTGCGACCAGGCGGTGTGCAAGCAGCAGGAGTGCGTGCCGCCGATGCCGCTGATGCCGCCCGACTGCGCGCCGGCGCAGGTCAGCGCGGGGCAGGCGTGGCAGGCAGTGGTCGGCGCGTGCAACTGCCACGGCAAGGGCGTCGGCACGGCGCTGATCTTCAAGGACGGGCCCAGCTTCCGCGACAGCATGGTCGGCGTGCCGTCGACGATGGCGACGATCGACATCGTCACCGCCGGCGACGTCGATCGCAGCTATCTGCTGTTCAAGCTGCTCAATCAGCAGACCAATGTAGTGGGCGGCGGCGGCAACCCGATGCCGATCGGCAAGGTGCTCACCGAGGGGCAGCTCTGCACGGTGATCGAGTGGGTCCGCAGCGGGGCGAATTGACCGGGCGGGGCCGCGCCGAGGCGCGAGCGCGACGGCATCGCGCATGGACGGGTGGCCCGGCTCGCTGAGCCGGTGTCCGACGAATCAGGGTACATGCCGGCGAGCAGCGGCGGCTGCTGACGCGGGCGAGCTGCGGGGCGCGACCGCGCGGTAAACAACGGGCGAATCGAGCGTCGCGTCCCCGGTCCGCCGGTGGTTGCGGGGGCGGGCGAACGATGAAAGGCTCGGCGCATGACGAAGGTCCCACGGGGGCGCGGAGCTCGGGCGATGGCGGCGGTTCTCGGGCTCGTGATCGCGGCGGTCGCCGGGGTGGCCGCCGCCGACGCTGTGCCGTTCGACTCGGAGAAGTACGGCGAGGCCAAGACGAGCATCGTGGTCGAGGGGGTGGCGGGGCTCGGCGACTTGGTGCTGGTCGTGTACCCGTACCCGTGCGAGGTATCGGGGGCGTTCGAGTCGTTCGAGGAGAAGCTGAAGCAGCGGGCGGACGCCCGGCTCGAGCTCTACGGCGACGATGAGGAGGAGTACGACGGTTACCTCGTGGTCGTCGAGGGCGAGCAGTTCGAAAGTACGACCAACTACGAGGGGCCGATGGCCCGCTGTTACTTCTTCGGGCTGCCGCGGGCCGAGTTCCCGGTGGAGGACGGGGCGATCGCTCGCCTCGACGCGATGTCGAACGAGGAGCGCTGGCGGCTGTTCTCGCGCGACCCGGCGGTGGTGCGCACGGGCGTGGCGCTGGCGATGGACGCGGTGGTGAAGATTTACACCGAGCGCTCGCGAGTAGTGACATACGCGGTGCGGCGCGAGGGTGAAAAACTGGCGCTCGAGGTGGTGCGCTGGCTGTGGGGCAGCGGGAAGGTGCAGGACCCGCGGAAGCGCTCGCGCGGGGATGTGAAGGTGATCGATCCGTATGCGGATGACGGTGAAGAGGAGGAGGTGAAGTATTTTGCGGGCAGCCTGATCGGGGCGCCGTGGGGCGCGGCCGCGGATGCGGGGACGCCAGTGAGTGCGGGGACGGCAGGGGCGGGCGAGGCGAAGGCGGTGGAGGCGAAGGCGGTGGAGGCGAAGGCGGTGGAGGCGAAGACCGTCGAGGCGAAGACCGTGGAGGCGAAGGCGGTGGAGGCCGCCAGGCCCGAGGCGGCGTCCGTGGCGGACGCGTCGACGATCGACCCGAGGCTGGTCTACGGGGGTGCGTGCCTGTTGGTCGCGGCGGGGGCGGGGCTGTTGTTGAGGCGGAGGCGGCCCTAGCTAGGAGGCCGCCGACGACGGTGCATCGATTCGGATCGACACGACGGGACCGATCTGCGAGACGAACCTCGACGCCGCCTCATCCTCGCGCCGCCGATGACCCCGCTCCGTCGAGAGGCTCGTCGTGGGCGCGAGGGAGGGCGAGGACGAGGCACGCAGTGGGCGTGTCTCCTCGAGGAGGGCGCGGTTGACAGCCTCCCGGGGGCGCGTGAAAGCTCGCGCCCATGGCCCGGCCAGATCCCGCAGTCCTCGCCCTGCAGCCCCATTTAAAAAATTCGTCGGCGGAGGGGCTGGCGCGGCTGGTCGCCGAGGTCACCGCGCTCGGCGAGAATGGCTTGCCCGCGCTGCGTCGCGCTGCTCGCGGCAGCAAGCAGCGGGCGCGCCGGCGCGTCGATGTGCTGCTCGCGCTCGGAGACGCCGAGCCCGGCGGTCCGGCCGACGACGAGGTCCGCGAGCTCCTCGGCGTGCGCGACGAGACGCGCGACTGGCTGGTGCAGGGCATGAAGACGCGGCCGCGCTTCATCCCGGAGCTCCGCGCGATCGCCCGCGACGCCGACGACCCCGAGTGGGCGTGGGCCGTCGACGCGCTCGGCGAGCTCGGCGACCGCGGCTCGGTCGAGATCCTCATGGCGCATACGGCAGGCCGGGACACGCCCTTCGTGCTGCTCGACGCGCTGCGCAAGCTCAAAGACCCGATCGCGGCGCTGGTGTTCGAGCCCAACCTGACGCACCCCGAGCCGCGCACGCGGGTGTTCGCGCTGTGGGGCCTCGCCGCTCTCGGCCACGCGACGCCGATCGCCGGCCTCGTCGCGCTGCTCGACGACTCCGACGTGCGGACCCCGACCTCGTACGAGCCGGGCGAGTCGCGTCGCGCCGCGCAGGCCCTGTGCGACGTGCTCGGCTGGCCGTTCGAGTGGGCGCCGGAGGCGGTGGACGCCACGCGCGAACGGGTGCGGGCCCGCTTCAGCGCCGAGTATCTGGCGGCCTGCGCCGGGGCGCTGGCGCGTGGGTATTTCGATCTGCCCGAGCCCGACGAACCGGCGTGAGCGCCGGCGAAGCCCTCACTTTGCTCATTCACGCGAGCGGTCGCGTGCAGGGAGCTGGCTCTGTCGATGGAGGGTCGGCGACGGTCAAGAGGGAGCGTGCGCACGGCCCGAACAGAGTGCCGTCGTGGTGCCACCGCTTAGACAAATTGTGTCGTGCAATGTGCGTCTTCGGTGGCACCATCTCCCTATAATGCATTTCATCCCACCTCGAGACTGCCGGAGCAAGGGTTTTACCGGGGACTTTCAACTCTGACGCATGAGGGAATTCGCGACCTGGGTGGCAGCGGGTCAGCGCAGCCTGCCACACTTCGTGTCCGCTCCCTCGCTTCCGACGAGCGGTCGCTGGCGAGGACGGCGCCCCGAAATATCACGGTGTCAGTCGATGCCGCGGCCCGCCGCACTTGCGCGGACTGACCGAGCGCCACCCAGCGCTTCGCTTCACGAGTATTTCCGGCTCGCGCAAATCCCCTTGCTCCGCGGAACGGTTATGGGCGAGAATCGCCTTCGTCATGGAAGATCTTCATATCGCACATGCCAATATTATGGCAGCATACGGAAGAAACATCGCGCCGCTGTTCCGTGGAGACTTCGCCAGGGTCGACGAGGATGAGCTCGGCAGCCCATTCTGCCTCAGCTCGGCGACACGCTCCCGCCCCGGAATAGCCTTGATTCATGACAACCTCGTGTCGACCCGAGACGCTCTACTGAGAAATATTGCGCCGATTGCGCGCGATGCCGACATACAATGGCATTTTCAGGCGGAGGGAAGCGGCTGCACGTGGACAGGCACCGAACTCCAAAAGACCGATCTAGCGCCCGCCGGCGAGTTGGTAGGGGTCGTAATTCTCGCCGATGCCGCTACGATCGGTCTCCATGCGCGCCTAGAGCTGTCACCCGAGACCGTCTTTCTCACGCTGACCGCCGGCCTAGCGCCGAACACTCTGCTGGAGATCATCACACGGACACTGGCGACGTTACCTGAGAGCCATACACGATCCGTCCTGCCAGAGACAGGCGCCGTAGACGAGACTCGAGAAGTTACCTCGATTAAATTGTCGATCTCCACGCTGCAGAAACTGGAGGAGCTATGTAGAGCGACTGCACGCGGTCTGGCCAGCGAAGTCGCCAGCTATCGCTCGCTGATCTCGGTGAAGGGGCCCGCGAGCGCCGACACGTACAACTCGGGAGATTCGCTCGAGCGGAGGTACGAGGGCGGATATTTCCCGGACAAGACCCGCGAGGTCAAGCTCTGCATGTGGATCTTCACATCCCAAGCAGACGCCGACAGCTACGACGTGAATCCCGTGACATTGAAGGGAGTTTTCATCGAGCTGAAGTTCACCCTCTCCGAAGCCACGCTGCACATCAAAGGAGATCTCCCGAATGCGGCCCAATTTACCAATGACATCTACAATCAGGTGACCGTAGGCACCCGCCCGGTGCGGAACAATCACAAACTCGCTCACAACGGTTTGCTCTTGGTTCTGTGCACGATCCTCGGGATCGCCGTCAGCGCCGGCTGTGTCGTGAAGCTCGGCGAGACTCCCGGGGTCCTGATGACGTTCGGCCTATTGGCCATCGCGTCGTACATCACCCCCTTTGCCGTCCCTCGACTTTACCCTTACACGATATTCTTCAACCGCGAGTCGGAACGGCGCCGGAGAGCCTGGATCGGCGTCTGCAAGTTCCTCTTGCTAGGCGTCCTGCTCCCGGTGATCATCGAACGCATGAGAGCTCAGCTCTGACAGCGTGTCTCAGTTGCCTTGAGGCGCTCGTGCGCGTCGGTTCCATCATCGGCGCGCCAAATTGCTGGGCATCACCCGACACGCGCTGCGGCGCCGCATGACCAAGCTCAGGCTGGTCAACCCGCGGTCGCGCCCCGGGTGAGCCTTTCTAACATTTCATGAGGCTAGACGCTGCGTGCGAGGAACCAAGACGGTGAACACGCACCGACGTGCGGCAGATCGCTGACGCTCAAGGTGCCGCCGTGAGCTTCGACGGCCTGGCGGGCGATCGCCAGGCCGAACCCGTAGCTCCGCGGCGCGCGGGCCCGACTCGTCTTCAGGTCGAACATCTGTTCTTGTGCTTCCGGGGACAGGCCGCCGCAGCGATCTTCGACCTCGATGCCGACCGCATCATCGTGGGGGCGCGACCGCCACCATCGTCAGCAGGTTGAACAGCGGCGCCCAGGTGGCGGAAATCTCGCCTCGTTGGCCCAGCGACCGCGGTCCACCCGGCCTTGGCAGCGGCCTGCGCGGCAGGCGGCCAAGCTTCGCACACGGGCGATGAGCAGCAGTTCGGCGCCGGGCTCGAGCGGAGGCCGCCCTTGTGCGCGAGAACGCCCAGAAGTAAGTGGCGAAGGATGAGTTGGGTCACCATGAATGCGCAGGAGGGCGATGGCAGCCCGGCCTTTACGCCTGTAGCGTCGCCTCCAATGAAGATGAATCATCGACGTGGCGGCGGAACAGCCGTCGTATGGATCTCGCTATGGACCTCTGCTGGCTGCCCGAACGACAGCGGCCTCGACTCGACCGGCACGCCCGTGACCGGCAGCGACGGCACGACGGCCGCGCAGGACTCCACCGGTGACGCGGCGATGACATCGACGATGACCAGTCTCACGACGACGACGCCGACGAGCCTCGAGCCGACGACCCCTGATGCGACGAGCACCTCGACGACAGGGAATATGAGCAGCACGACGAGCACGAGCGATGACGGCGCCTGCCCCGAGAGGCCCGAGGAGAGCTATCACGATTGTGTGCACGGGGAGTCGTGCGCCGGGTCCTCTCCGTTGTGCATCGTCGACGACCCCGACGCGCCGAGCTTCGGCATCTGCTCGCTCGGCTGCAGCGACGACTGCGACTGCTTTGTCGACCCCGCCGGCGCGACGGCGGTGTCGAAGTGCGTGCCGATCCTGCAGGACGAGCAGACCGCCTGCGTGCTCGATTGCTCGGGCGGAAAGTCTTGCCCCGCGGGTATGCAGTGCCTCGCCAGCTTCGACATCTGCGTGTTCGCGGCCGAGCAAGGCGAGACGACCGGCTCGACCGGCACGAGTGAGTCCGACAGCAGCAGCGATTCGACCACCCGCGGCGGGACCGAGTGCGGCGACGGCGAGATGGACCCAGGCGAGGACTGCGACGACGGCAACGTGCTCGACCATGACTCGTGCACGTCGTTGTGCAAGCAAGCCACGTGCGGTGACGGCTTCGTGCGGGCTGGGGTCGAGGAGTGCGACGACGCCAACGACGATGACCAGGACGCCTGTCGCAACGATTGCGTGTCAGCGAAGTGCGGCGACGGGGTCGTATGGACCGGCATGGAGGAGTGCGACGACGCCGACATGATCAAGAACGACGGCTGCGAGCCCGACTGCACGGTGACGCCGGGCTACAAGCTGTGGGAGACCAAGCACGACCTGTACGGGGGCAGGCTGGAGGCCGCGGCCGCCGACCCGAACGGCAACCTCGCGCTCGTCTCGTCCAACTTCGCCAGCAACGTCGGCGGGCTCGCCTGGGCCCACTACGTCGACGGGTCCCGCACTCTGGTGGACCCCCTGTCGTTCATCCCCAAGGGGGTGGCAGTGGCGAGCAACGGCGACGTCCTGATCGCCGGCTATCGCTGGAGCGGCGGCAATTTTCAGGGCACCGCCTACATCGAGCGGCGCACCGTTGCCGGCGACGAGGTGTGGACGCGCCAATACGCGGCCCCCTACAGCGCCCATGCCTACGGGATCGCCGAGGACTCGACCGGCGCGATCGTGGTCGTCGGTGACTCCGAGGCGAACGCAGCGCCGAGCAAGCGCGACGTGTGGATCCGCAAGTACACGGCCGCCGGCGACGAGGTGTGGACGCAGCTCCATGACGGGCCGATTGCGGGCTCGATGGACTCGGCGAACGCGGTGGCGATCGATCCGTTCGACGACATCTTCGTCGCCGGCCAGGAGCGCGGCGGCAACCTGTGGCTCGGCAAGTTCACGCCCGACGGCGATCTCCTGTGGTCGGCCAATCCGTACCCCGACTACGACGGCGGCGGCGGGACGGCGTATGCGGTGACGTTGCGGCCGAGCGGGGAGATCCTCGTCAGCGGCAAGTTCTACGTCGGCGATGAGGCGCCGGCGATGTGGCTCGGCGAGTTCGACGCCGAGGGCGCGCTGCAGTGGAGCGATACGTATGCTGCCGCTGGCACCAGCTACGCGCTCGCGCTCGACGCCGCGGGCAATATCTTGCAGGCCGGCTACAACCCCGACAAACAGGTCCATCTCGACAAGCTCGATCCCACGGGCGACTTTATCTGGTATAAGCGCTACAATATCGGCTACGTCGACCACGGCGGTCACGGCGTCGTCGTCGGTCCGGACGGGCACGTGTTCCTCGCCGTCAGCCTCGGGAACGGCGGCTATCATGTGTATTTGGCGAAGTTCACGCCGTGACAGGCTCCCTCCGACGCCGAATTCGTCGGAGGCGCCTTGGCGCTCGCGCTGAGCGAGTCGCACCGCTGGCCGGCGCGGCGCCGGGCGCAGCAAGGCGCCTGGACCTCGTCAGGGTCGACAGGCCCCGGCTACTTCGCCCCCGACACCTTCACCTTCGGCGCCCCGCTGCAGCGCCTCACCATCGAGGCGGTCGTCGGCGCCGTGCCCGGCGTCCTCGCCGTCAAGGACATCCGGATCGGCGCTCGCGCCGTCCACCACATGCGCCCGATGGAGGACCTGTACGTCGTCCCCGACGACCAGATCCTCCGCCTCGCCAGCGACCCCCGCACACCCGAGCGCGACTCGATCCGCGTGATCACGGGGGGCGGGGTATGAGGGGCGCTCGCTGCTCAGTTCGAGTCGGTGCAGCAGTTGAGAGCGCTCTCGTCTTTCATGCAAAGAATAGGATCACCGTAAACGAAAATCGTCTTTCCGTCGCACTGCGCCTCTGCGCATGTCTCGCCAAAGTGATGCGGCATCAACCCATGTGATACCTGCTGTCAGTCCGCTCCCGAAAGCCAGGTGATCACGACGGGTAGGAGCACCAGGGTGAACACCGCCGGGACGACAACAGTCAGGACCTGATCGAACGTAGCGAGCTTGAAGGGCTCGAACACGATGTAGGGGAACCGTCGCCGTGCCGCCATGACCGCGAACGGGAGCATGAGCAAAGGCAGCAGAATAACGGCCGAGACACGGTCGGAAAGAAGAAACAGCTCGCAAATGAACACGATCCCCATGTACGCCAGCAAACCCCGATGAGGTCCCCAGTACAGGACGTGGTGATACGTGCGCCTGCTAGCGATCCTCACCGTGAGACCCTGGACGATCTTAGCTCCCTCCGAGAGCGAGCTTGGATCGTCGAATGCAGACAGAGAAACAGAGAGCTGATTCTCTCTGCTCTTCGGGTCCAGAGTGATCGTAACGTCCGCCGATCGGTCCTTTGACCCGCGTCGAATGCGCACATCCACCTTCCGGACCTCATCGAGAATGTCGCAGACGTCACCGAGTGAAGGCACGGCGCGGCTCCCGTTCCGTGTGTCAACGACGATATCGATATCCTCGACGAGACGATGTGCCTGGCCTAGGAACTGCTTGAGTGCGGCGTCGACATACTGCCCGAGTTTCGTCAGATTCTCGCCGCCGATCCTGCAAGAAGGGATCCGGGCTGACATCTGGGACGTACTTGGCTGGGGAAGTTTCGTGGGTAGGGCACGGCTCCTGAGCAACGCCTCGAGAGCGCTCCACAAACCCTTGAGCCGCGTTCCGGATCGATCGAAGTCGGCCTTTCCCGAGAGATAGATCTTTCCTCGTTGAATCGGAGACAGTTCGAAGCTCAAATCCAAGCCGATTTGCTCGCACCTGATGGATAATATCGCTACCTCGCATCCCTCTGGGAGTTTCCGTGCGCTGTAGTGCTGCACCCCACTCGCCATCTCTGAGTATTCTTGCGATATTAGCGTAAGCGTTGTCCGAATCCCCTCGGGGTCGACATAGAAGTCCTGGGTGATCTGGAGTAGCAGGGATGTCTCACACTGCTCTAGCAATTCCCAGCTAATCGGGACAGGGGCCAGCTCCTTGGAAAAGGTGAAGGTAGTCATAGTGTAATTAAATGCCCCTCCCTTATCGGGATTTCGTGGCTAGTATCCCTTGCAGCCCGCGAGCTTACAAGCCCGAGCCTCGAGCTTTCATCCGCAAGAAGGTGAGGTCCACACCTACCTCGAACGATTTAGTCGGATGGAGACGCGCCTGGGATCAACCCGGGCGCCGGTTCACGGGTCTCCCGACGAAACAACCGCTTCACCTCGCCTTGGCGGCGGTGTGATTGCGCATTTCGTTTGCGAGGGCCCGCGCGGCCGCGGGCGAGGCCGCCGGTCGGCGGGGCGATCGGCTCGTCATTCGCTACCGGCGCCGCCGCGCGTCGGCGCGGCGGCGGCTCTCTCGCGGCTCACTGCGGGGCGCCGCAGAAGTCCTTCGGCTTGGCCCAGCCGACCATGTTCACCCAGAACTGCTGGACGTCGGCGTAGCCCTGCCAGTCGCTGTCGAAGGTGATCCACTCGTCGCCCCACACGACCACGCGGCCGCCTTCCATGTCGGTCTGGTGGGCGATGCCGGCGTTGGACGCCTGCACGGTGGCGAACACCTCCGAGGTGCCCTGGTTCTCGACGTCGACGGGCTGGATGCCGCCGGCGAAGTTGACGTCGGAGATGCCCATGGAGATCGGGTGGACCGGATCGAAGGTCGGGATGACGCCGTCGCCGAAGTAGGCGCCCTCGTAGGCCAGGCCGAACGGGGCCAGGGCGGAGTTGGCCCGGTCGCGCTCGGGGACCGGGTTTTGGTTGTCGAAGTTGTAGCCGATGAGGGTGATCATGCCGCGGCCGTCGTCCTTGACGAAGGCCTCGAGCGCGGCGGCCTCGTCGGCGCTGAGCGCCCGCTCGATGCGGTCGATCAGGACGAGGTCGTAGTTGGCGAGGAACGCCGGGGTGACCACGCCGGGGTTGTTGAGCAGCTTGGTGCGGGTGACGGCGGAGCCCTGGTCTTCGAGCCAGGCCTGGAAGTCCGCGCTCGGCGCGTAGCCCATGTCGCCGAGGATGCCGATGTTGAGGCAGTCGCAGATGCCGTCGTTGCCGGCGTCGATGTTGTCGACGTTCGAGTCGCAGTCGTTGTCGATGTTGTCGCAGGTGACCTCGACGTCCTCGGTCGGCACGCAGTCGGGCGGCTGGTCGGTCGTGCTCGAGGTGTCGGTAGTGCTGGTCGTGGTGGTGGTGCCGTCGGTGGTGGTGGTGCCGTCGGTCGTGGTCGTCGTGGTGGCGTCGGTGGTCGTCGCCGTGGGGTCGGTCGTCGTCGTCTCGCTCGGGTCGACGGGCTCCGTGGTGGCGTCGGTCGTCGAGGTCGGCGCGGTGGTCGTGGTGGTGGTGCCGGTCTCGGAGGCCGACTCGCCGCTCGTGCTCGTGGGCGGCGTGACCGTGGTGTCGGTCGTCGTCTGCGCGTCGGTCTCGCTCGCGTCGGTGGACGAGCTCGTCGCGCCGTCGGTCACCCCGGCCGAGTCGTTGCCGTTCGAAGAACAGGCCGCCAACATGAGCCCGAGGCTCGCCATCACTCGCACAAAGACAGTCTCGAGATTGCTACCAAGCATGGGCGGGCAGGATAGCGGGCAGCCCCCAGCGACGCCACCATGATTGTTTTTCCCGGCGGGCCCGGCGCCCGACTCGCCGCGGTCGTCGCTGCCGTGCCGGCGGCAGCGGGTTTGATTTTAGGGTGGGTGGAGGTGCGGACGAGGGTACGTCGAATGTCGAAAAACTCTCGCGCTCGCGCGAGCGAGGCTCCGACGGAAGGGCGCCGACGAGGAGCCTGCCGAGTTGCACGCGCCTCGCCATCGTCGACGTACTCCCGCACGTCACGGTCGATTCGGGCCCGGCTGCGGGCCGCAGCGAGCATTCTGCTTCACGTGGGTGGACGCACGCGCCCCGAAAGCCGCGAGCGCGGCGCGTGAGCAGCCGCTGATTGTGACCGCGATCCGTCACGGGTAAATTGAGGGCGGTCTCGACCGGGCGAGAAGAGGACAGTCGTGTTCCCACGGCTGGGTATTCTTTTCTTCATTTTTCGAATAGAGAGACCCGAGAATTGGAGTGAACGAAAACCAGGCTGCTCTCCCCTCAATTCAGCGGGGGCTCGAACGCATTCCCGCGGCGAGGAGACCCCCTCGTCGAGCAGGAATTGCGTGTACCGGCCGGCGGGCGAGCGGAGGCCGGACAGGCGACCGCGCGGGGCCCCGGGCCGATTGCGGCGAGGCGCCGGCGAGGTGCAGGGAATCGTCGCAGCCGCGCGAATCGAGGCAGCAGGCGGTTCGGCTCGCCTCTCTCGCCGCGTTGAAGAGTATTCAGCAGCGAGCGGAGGGTCCGCCGGTCACGGGCGGATGTTCTTGTTCATGCGGAAGAAGTTGTCCGGGTCCCAGGCGCGCTTGAGGTCGACGAGGCGGCCGTATTTGGCGGGGCCGAAGGCCTCGGCGATGCGCTCCTGCGGCTCGTCGTCGACGTAGTTCGCATAGGTGCCGCCGAGCGCGAACGGCCGCAGGGCCTGCCACGCGTCGACGGTCCAGCGCAGGTGGCGGTCGCTGTCGCCGAGGTCCTTCCAGGTCGACTGGAACAGGCCGAACCAGGGGGCGTCACGGCGCGGGAAGGCGGTCGCGTCCTCGGGGACGCGAGCGACGGCGCCGCCGAGGTGGAGCAGCTCGAAGCCACACATCGGCGACGGGGCGCGGCGCAGCTGGTCCTCGACGACGGCGATGGCGGCGTCGGACAGGTCGGCGAAGAACTCGGAGCGCATGCACTGGCCGTTGCCGTAGGAGGCCGCGGGCCCGCCGTCGAACATGGTCTGCAGCGTGGTGTAGGGCACCTCGCGCACCATCTCGGCGGTCGGCGGGCCGAACCGGCGCAGCGGCGCGAAGGCCTGCTCGGCGGCGGCGAGCGGGCCGTGGTAGCTGGCGACGATGATGACGCCGAGGACGCCGCGCATCTCCGGAGGGACCGTCGGCATGGCCGGCATCTCGGCGCAGAGCAGGACGCTGCACATCTCGTCCGGCTCGGCGGCGGCGCTGGCCTGGAAGGCGCGCAGGGCCTCGGCGAAGCGCTCGGCCGGGTGCATGAAGACGCCGACGACCATGCGCTCGACCGGGTGCAGGCGCAGCTCGATGCCGGTGACGACGCCGAAGTTGCCGCCGCCGCCGCGCAGGCCCCAGTAGAGCTCGGGGTGCTGGTCGGCGCTGGCGGTGAGGCACCGGCCGTCGGCGGTGACGAGGTCGACCGCGAGGATGTTGTCGACGGTGAGGCCGTGCTGGCGCATGAGCCAGCCGACCCCGCCGCCGAGGCCGACGCCGACGACGCCGGTCTTCGAACACTGGCCGCCGGTGGTCGCCAGGCCGAACACCTGGGTCTCGCGGTCGAGCTCGTTCCAGGTCAGTCCGGCCTGCGCGTGCACGGTCCGGCGCGCCGGGTCGACGCGCACGCCCTTCATGCCGCTCATGTCGAGGACGAGGCCGCCCTCGCACACCGCGTTGCCGGCGACGTCGTGGCCGCCGCCGCGGACCGCGAGGAGCAGGCCGCGGGCGCGGGCGAAGCGGACCGCGGCGACGACGTCGGCGACGCCGGTGCAGCGGGCGACGAGCGCCGGCCGGCGATCGATGCGGGCGTTCCACACCGCGCGGGCGGCGTCGTAGCGGGGGTGCGCGGGGTCGACGAGCTCGCCGCGGAATTCGCCCTGGAGGGCGGCGAGCGCTTCGGGATCGAGGCGAGGATCGGCGGGCATGATCGGGTCGGCGGGGGGAGGGTCGCACCGCCGCGGCGAGGGATGTCGCGCGGCGGGTCGCGTGCCGCCGGGTCAGCGGCGCAGGTAGGGTCGCATCGCCGCGGCGAGCCGCGCAACATGGTCGCCCTTCATGATCGAGAAGTGGTCGCCGGGGACCTCGTGGGCCTCCACCGCGTCGGCGAAGGGCTCCCAGCCGAGGGCGCCGCCGAGGCCGCGCTCGCGGGCGACGAGGAAGCTGGCCGGGTCGCGGGCGCGGAACTGCAGCAGCGGGCCCGGGGAGTGACGCGGCTCGTAGCGGCACCAGGTGCGGATGTTGTCGGACAGGACCTGCAGCAGCTCCTCGAGCTGGCGCACCTCGACGATGTCCGGCGCAGTGCGCGACTGCTGGACCCGCGCGAACAGGGCGGACAGCCGCTCCGCCGGCGGCAGGGCCTCGAGCGCCGCGGTCTCGGCCGCGTCGAGCTCGGCCCCGCCGAGCTCCGCGGAGAAGACCCGGAAGGCGCGCGCCTCGACGGCGGCGGCGACGTCGCGGAAGTGGGTCGGGGCCGGGCTGTCGATCAGCAGGGGCAGGACGGTCTGGCCGGCGGCGCGCAGCTGGGCGGCCATCTCGAAGGCGACCGCGCCGCCGAACGACCAGCCGCCGATGTGGTAGGGCCCCTCGGGCTGGACGGCGCGGAGGCGCTCGAGATAGGCGCGGGCGATCGCCTCGATGCTGCCGGCGTGGGCCCGGCGCTCGTCGGCCGCGAAGGCACGCAGGCCGAAGACGGCCTGGTCGAGCTGCAGGTGGCCGGTCAGCTCGGCGTAGCTGTAGACGTGGCCGCCGACGGCGTGCACGAGGAACAGCGGGCGCTGCAGGCCGCCGCCCTGCAGCTGGACGAGGTTGTCGGCGGGCCGCACGATGAGGTCGGGCTCCGCGGCGGCGCGCCGCTGGTCGTCGATGAATTCGCCGAGCTGGGCGATCGTCGGCCGCTCGAGCAGCGCGTGCGAGTCGAGGCGGACGCCGAAGGCGGCGCGCAGGCGGGTCAGCAGGCCGACGGCGATCAACGAGTCGCCGCCGAGGGCGAAGAAGTTGGCGTGCACGTCCTCGCACGGGGTACCGAGCGCCTGCTGCCACAGCGCCGCGATGGCGCGCTCCTGGTCGGTGCGCGGCGGGGTGGCGGGGCGGCCGGAGCCGGCGCGGGCGGGCGTGGGTTGCTGGGCGGGGGTCGTCGCGGCGGGTTCGCGGCCGATGGGGTGGGCCTGGGCGGCGATCACGACGTGGTCGGTGGCGGTGCGCTCGTCCTCTTGCTCGGGCAGGACGCGGGTGCAGCGGAAGCCCTGGGCCTCGAACAGCGCCTGCCAGTCGGCGGCCGGCAGGACCGGCGAGCCGCGCCGCAGCTCGGTGTCCGTGAACGACCACCAGCCCTCCTCGAGGCCCCACAGGGCGGTGTGCCAGGTGGCGAGGCGGGTGACCTCGACGACGATCATCAGGCCGTCCTCGCGCAGGACCTGGCGCAGGCCGGCGACGCTCGCGGCCAGGTCGCGGGCGACGTGCAGCGCATCGAGGCCGACGATGATGTCGAAGTAGCCGCGCGGGTAGCCCTGGTGGATCGGGTCCTCGTCGAGGTCGAGCCGGCTGAAGCGCATGCCGCCGAGCGCCTCCTCGCGGGCCCGCTCCTCGGCCTGGAGGGTGAAGTAGCGGCTGATGTCGGTGAACCAGTACTCGACGTCGAGGCCGTCGAGCAGCGGCGCGAGCTCCCAGGTGAGTCGGCCCTGGCCGCCGCCGAACTCGAGGATCCGCAGCGGCGCCCCGCCGGCGCTGCGGACGGCGCGGAGCACCAGGTCGCGGACCATGCGGACGTACAGCTGCGGGTGCGAGGTCCGCAGCAGCAGCTCCTCGGCCGGGCGCACCAGGGCGTAGGAGCCGTCGGGGTGGAGCACCGCGGTGTTGTCGATCTCGCCGCGCAGGGCGGGGCCGTAGTGGGCGCCGCAGTGCTCGGCGAGGGCGAGGAGGCCGCCGGCGTCGGGGTGACGCGCGGCGAAGCGGCGGGCGAGGTCGGCGGGCGCGGCCAGCTCGCGGGCGGCGGGCAGCAGCTCGATGACGTCGCCGTCGCGGCGGAGCGCGCCCTCCTCTTCGAGGGTGCGGAGGAAGAACTCGGCGTAGCGGGTGAACTTGGCGGCGACGCCGAGGCGGGCCAGCAGCTCGCCGCGGTCGAAGGTGGTGCGCTGACTGTCGGCGAACAGGTAGGCGTAGATCTGGCTGGCGCACACGCGATCGAGGTCGGCGACCAGGGCGGCGTCGTCGTCGCGGATGCGAGCGGTGTCGCGGAGGCGTCGCAGCTTGATCGCCAGCTCGTCGGCGGCCTTGGCGAGGTCGAGGGTGATGCGGCGGTCGGTCGGCGCGCCGTGGTCGGCGCGCGGGCCGGCGTAGACGTGGCGGGTGCGCGCGAACGGGTAGGTCGGCAGCGGCACGCGCCGGCGCGGCTCGCCGGCCGCCAGCGCGGCGCCGTCGAGCTCGACGCCGACGCACCACAGGCGACCGACCGCGGCCAGCAGCGCCTCGGCGTCGTCGTCGAAAACGCCGGGCTGGGCCATCGCCGCGACGACGAGGCGGTCGGCGCCGGCGTGCGGGTGACGGGTTGCGAGCTTGGTCAGAGTGACACCGGGGCCGACCTCGATGAAGACGCGGCCCGGGTCGGCGAGCAGGGTCGCCAGGCCGTCGGCGAAGCGGACGGTGCCGCGCAGGTGGCGGGCCCAGTAGTCGGGATCGCGGGCCTCCTCGGCGGTCATGAAGCGGCCGCTGAGGTTGGAGACGATCGGGATCTGCGGCGCCGCGAAGCTCAGCGCCGCGGCCCGCTCGCGCAGGCGACCGAGGAACGGCTCGACGAGGGCGGAGTGGGCGGCGGTGGCGATCGCCAGGCGGGTGACCTCCCGACCCTCGCGCACGAGCGCGGCCTCGAGGTCGCGCAGGGCCGCGCGGGTGCCGGAGACGGCGCAGACCTCGGGGCCGTTGACCGCGGCGAGCGAGACGCCGGGGCCGAGTCGCGGCGTCAGTTCGGCCTCGGAGACGCGGACGATCAGGGTCTCGGCGTCGGCGGGCAGGGCCTCGTAGATCCGCCCGCGCTCGACGATCAGGGCCGCGGCGCCGGCGAGGGAGAGGACGCCGGCGACGTGGGCCGCGGCGTACTCGCCGAGGCTATGGCCGGTGACCGCGGCCGGTCGGATGCCCCACGACTGCAGCAGCTCGGCCAGAGCGACCTCGGTCGAGAAGATCGACGCCAGGTTCTCGCACGGGCACAGCAGTTGCTGGGCGGCGGCGGCCCGCGCGTCGGCGGCGGGGAACAGCAGGGCGCGGAGGTCGAGGCCGAGCTCGGCCTGGAAGGCGTCGGCGCAGCGGTCGAGGGCGGCGCGGTAGACCGGCTCGCTGCGGTAGAGCTCGCGGCCCATGTCGAGCTGCTGCGAGCCGCCGCCGGGGAACATGAACACCACGGGGGGCGGAGCGCCGGCGGCGGTGCCCTCGGCGGTGCAGGTGATGCGGCCGTCGCGGGTGACGAGGACGCGGCGGTGATGCATGGCCACCCGGCCGACGCGCAGGGTGTGGGCGACGTCGGCGAGGTTCAAAGAGGGGTGCGCTTGCAGATGTACCGAGAGGCGCTCGGCGCTGGCGGCCAGGGCGGCCTCCGTGCGGGCGGACAGGGGGAGCAGATGGCAGCGGCGCGACGAGGTCGACTGCGCCTGCGCGGGGGCCTCCTCGAGCACGACGTGGGCGTTGGTGCCGCCGAGCCCGAACGCGCTCACGCCGGCGCGCCGTGGGGTGGCCCCGCGCGGCCACTGCAGCGGCGCGGCGTTGACGAAGAACGGGCTGCGCCCTAACGCCAGCTCGGGGTTGGGGCGGCGGAAGTGCAGGGTGGGCGGGACCTGTTCGTGCTGCAGCGCCAGGGTCGCCTTGATCAGGCCGGTCACGCCGGCGGCGGCGCCGAGGTGGCCGATGTTGCCCTTGACCGAGCCCAGCGCCGTGACGCCGACGGCGTCGGTGCGGGCGCGGAACACCCGGGTCAGGGCCGCGACCTCGATCGGATCGCCGAGGCGCGTGCCGGTGCCGTGGGCCTCGACGTAGCCGACGCTGCTCGGGTCGACGTCGGCGACCGCGAGGGCGCGGGCGATCGTCTCGGCCTGGCCGTCGACGCCGGGCGCGGTGTAGCCGACCTTGCGCGCGCCGTCGTTGCCGACGGCCGAGCCGCGGATCACCGCGTGGATGGTGTCGCCGTCGGCCAGCGCGTCGGCGAGGCGGCGCAGGACCACCACGGCGACGCCGCTGCCGTTGACGGTGCCGGCGGCGTCGGCGTCGAAGGGCCGGCAGTGGCCGTCGGGCGACACCATCGAGCCCTCCTCGTGGACGTGGCCGACCCGCGACGGCGGAGGGATGGCGACGCCGCCGGCGAGCGCCGCGTCGCACTCGCCGGCGAGCAGGCTGCGGCAGGCGAGGTGGACCGCGACGAGGGACGTCGAGCAGGCCGACAGGACGGTGATCGCCGGGCCGCGCAGGCCGAGCTTGTAGGCGGTGCGGGTGGTCAGGCCGTCGGCCATGTTGGCGCCGGCGACCCGGTAGTGCTCGCTGGCCAGCGGCCCGCCGCGGAAGCCGATCTGCTCCATCCAGTAGTTGGGGGCGTCGCAGCCGGCGAACACGCCGACGGTGCCGGGGTGGCCGCTCGGGCGGTGGCCGGCGTGCTCCATCGCCGCCCACGCGCACTCGAGGAACACGCGGTGCTGCGGGTCCATCAACGCGGCGTCGCCCGGGCTGACGCCGAACAGCTCGGCGTCGAAGGCGAAGGCGTCGGCGAGCACGCCGCTGACGGGCACGAGGCCCGGCGCGGCGGCGAGACCGAAGGCGCGCAGGGTCGCCTCGTCGGTGACCGTGATCGACTCGACGCCGGCGCTCAGGTTGGCCCAGAAGGCGGCGACGTCGGCGGCGCCGGGGAAGCGACCGGCCATGCCGACGATCGCGATCGCGTCGCCGGAGGCGGGGGCGGGGACGGGAGCCAGGGCGGGCTCTTCGGCGGCGCCGCGGAGGTGGGCGGCGAGGCTGCGGATCGTCGGGTGCTGGAACAGCTCGACGATCGGGACGTCGCGGCCGAGCTGGGTGCGGATCGCGGCGCGCACCTGGGCGAGCAGCAACGAGTGGCCGCCGAGGTCGAAGAACGGGTCGTCGAGGCCGACTTCCGCGAGGTCGAGGAGGCGGCGCCAGATCGCGGTCAAGGTCGCCTCGAGGTCGGTGCTCGCGGGCGCGGGCGCGGCCGGTCGCTGTGGCCTCGACGGGGCCGGCAGGGCGCGGCGATCGAGCTTGCCGTGGGGCGTGCGCGGCAGGGCGTCGAGCTGGACGAAGGCGGACGGGATCATGGCGTCGTGCAGCCGATCGGCGAGGTGGCGCCGCAGCGCGGGGGCGAGGTCCTGGGTGCTGCGCGTGCGCAGCGGCGCGTGGACCAGCGTTGCGTGGGGGTCGGAGACGGGCCGGGTGCGCTGCCAGGCCCGCGGTCTTTGCGGGTCGGCGGCGGCCTCGAACAGGACGTCCATGGCCCCGGGGCCATGTCCTTGAGACCAGGTGATGCGGACGGTCCAGCCGTGCCGCTCGCCGAGCTGCCACAGCGCCTCGGGCTCGATCGCGGGGGCGCGGGTGCGGGTCAGCAATTCGGCGAAGGTCTCGCCGGCGCTGTCCTGCAGGGCCGCGGCCGCGCGGGCGTCGTCGGCCACGCGGGCGTTGGGGACGCCGAGCAGCTCGAGCGCGGCGACGTCGCGAATGGCGAGGCGTCGCTCGAGCGCGGCGAGGTCGGTCCACGCGAGGGTGACTTCCGGCTCGACCGTCGAAAGTGCGTCGCCGACGAACAGGGCGGCGTCGTAGCGATAGCGGGTCATCTCGTCGTCGCCGCGGCCGCGCTTGAGCCACACCTCGACGTGGCCGATCCGCGCGAGCTCGTCGCCGACGGCGAAGAACCACGCAGGGTCGACGCACAGCTCCTCCTCGCTGGCCACGGCGCGACGGACCCGCTCGCGAATCGCGGCGACCGGGGTGTCGGCGGCGGCCCGGGCCCGCTCGACGGAGGTGCGGAAGGCGGCGAGCAGCGGCAGGCTGCGCACGTCGCCGACGAACACCACGCCGCCGGCGGCCACCGAGCGGACCGCGCCGGTGAGCACTGCGCGCAGGTAGGCCTCGTCGGGGAAGTACTGGGCGATCGAGTTGAGGACGACGAGGTCGAAGCCCTCCGCGGCGACGCCGGTGAAGTCGGCGGCCTCGCGGCGCTGCAGGGTCACGTGGGCCAGGGCGGGCGCGAGGGCCGAAGCGATGGCGTCGAGGGCCTGCTGCGAGAAGTCGGTGCCGAGGTAGGCCGTGCAGGCCGGCGCGAGCGGGAGCAGCAGCAGGCCGGTGCCGCAGCCGATCTCCCACACCCGCGCGGGGCGGAAGCCGAGCAGGCGCTCGACGGTGCGGTCCCGCCAGCTGCGCATCGCCGCGGGGTCGTACGGGGAGCCGGTGTAGCTGCTGTTCCAGCCGACGATGTCGAAGCTCGGGTCGACGCGGTCGCGCTCGCGCCCGTAGGTCGCGTCGTACAGGGCGCGCCAGGCCGACACGTGCTCGGCGTGCGAGTCACTGTCGGGGACGAGGTCGACTGCGGCGCGCGTGAAGTAGGCGACCAGGCGCCTGGCCGCGGGGCCGTCCTCGGTGGCGACCACCGCGACGTCGCGGACCGCGGGGTGCTCGCGCAGGGCCGCCTCGATCTCGCCGGGCTCGATGCGGACGCCGCGGATCTTGACCTGCTCGTCGAGCCGGCCGAGGAACTCGAGCTCGCCGCTGTCGCGCCAGCGGACGAGGTCGCCGCTGCGGTACATGCGGGCGCCCGGGACGTCGCTGAACGGGTCGAGGACGAAGCGCTCGGCGGTCAGCTCGGGGCGGCCGAGGTAGCCGCGGGCGACGCCGCGGCCGCCGATGTGAAGCTCGCCGGGGACGCCGACGGGGACCGGCTGGCCGTGCGGGTCGAGGACGTGGACGCGGGCGCCGGAGATCGGGCGGCCGAGGGTCGGCTCGCGCGCGGGCTCGCCGGGAGCGAGCGGTGGGACGAGGCCCGAGGTGGTGACGACCGCGGCCTCGGTCGGGCCGTAGTTGTTGACCAGGGCGAACGGCAGGCCGGCGCCGGGCCGGACGCGCAGGCGGTCGCCGCCGGTCAGCAGCACGCGCAGGTCGCAGCGCGCGGGCCACTGCAGGCGCAGCAATTCCTCGGCGATCGCAGTCGGCTGGAACGAGATCGTGATCGCGCGGCGGACCAGCCAGTCGCGCAGCTCCTCGGGCGACAGCCGCAGCGTCGCCGCCGGCACCGCGAGGCTGGCCCCGACGCTCAGGTACGGCCAGATCTCCCACACCGACGCGTCGAAGCCGGGGCTGGCCACCAGAGTCGCCCGGTCGGCGGGCCCGACTTCGAAGCTGCGGACGTGCCAGGCGACGAGGTTCGTCAGGCCGCGGTGCTCGACCAGCACGCCCTTCGGCCGGCCCGTCGAGCCGGAGGTGTAGACGACGTAGGCGAGGGACTCGGGGCCGGTGCGGCGCGGCGGCGGGCGCTCGTCGAGCTCGCGGTCGTCGGCGATCCGCAGCACCCGGCCCGCGTAGCCGGGCAGCTCGACCCGCGGCCCGGCCAGCAGCACGGGGGCGCCGGCGTCGGCGAGGATGAAGGCCAGGCGCTCGGCGCCGCCCTCCGGGTCGAGCGGGACGTAGGCCGCGCCCGCCTTCCACACCGCGAGGAGGGCGACCACCAGCTCGGGCGAGCGCTCCATGCACACGCCGATGCGCGCCTCCGCGGCGACGCCGAGGGCGCGCAGGCGGTGCGCGAGGTGGTTGGCGCGGCGGTCGAGCTCGGCGTAGGTCAGGGCGCGCGCGTCGGTGGCGACTGCGACAGACTGGGGAGTGCGCGCGGCCTGGGTTTCGAACAGGTCGAGGGCGGTGCGTGCATCGGTGCTTGCATTCGCATTGCCATCATGGGGCTCGGATCGGTCGCGGGCGGTGCTTGCATTCGCATCACCGCCACGGGACTCGAATCGGTCGCGGGCGGTGCTTGCATCTGCACCGCCGCCATGCGGCGCGAGTCGATCACGGGCGGTGCTTGCATTTGCATCGCCACGGGCTTCGAGTCGATCGCGGGCGGTGCTTGCATCGGCATCGCCGCTCCGCGGCTCGACTCGGTCGTCGGCGGTGCTTGCATCTGCAGTGATGGCCGGGCCGGCGCTCCACGCCGCGACCAGTCGGCGCTCCTCGTCGGTGAGCATCGGCAGAGCGGACACACGGCGGGCCGGGTCGGCCGCCATCGCGGCGAGCAGGGCCGTCAGGTGGCCGACCAAACGCTCGATCGTGGCGCGTTCGAAGCGGTCGGTGCAGTACTCGAAGATCCCGGCGACCCCGCCGGCGCTCTCCCACGAGTAGAACGAGAGGTCGAAGATCGCCTTGCGGGCGTCGGCGGCGAGGTGCTGCGAGGTCAGGCCGCGCAGCTGCAGGGTGCGGCCGGCGGGCGGCTGCGGGGCGAAGGCGACCTGGACGACAGGGTTGTAGCCGGCGTCGCGGGCGGGCCGCAGCTCCTGGACCAGGCGCTCGAACGGCAAGGCGTCGTGGTCGTAGGCGGCGAGGCAGACCTGGCGGACGCGGCCCAGCAGCTCGGCGACGGTCGGGTCGCCGGCGAGGTCGACGCGGATCGCCAGAGTGTTGACGAAGAAGCCCATGGTCCGCTCGAGCTCGACGCGGTCGCGGTTGGCGCTGGGCATGCCGATCACGAGGTCGTCGACGCGGGCGTGGCGGTGCAGCAGCGCGGCCCAGGCGGCCAGAAGGGTCATCGTCAGGGTCAGGCCCTGGCGCGCGCCGAGGTCGCGCAGGGCTCGCGTGAGCGCCGGCGCCAGCTCGAAGCTCACCGCGGCGCCCTCGAAGCTCTGGACCGGCGGCCGCGGGCGGTCGCCCGGGAGGTCGAGCAGCGGCGGGGCGCCGCGCAGGGCCTGCTTCCAGAAGTCGAGCAGCGGCGCGGTCGCCTCGTCGGTGGCGCGCTCGCGCTGCCACGCGGCGAAGTCGGCGTACTGCACGGACAGCGGCGGCAGGTCGTCGGGCAGGCCCTGCGAGGCGCAGGCGTAGAGCGCCGCGAGCTCGCGGAACGCCAGCTCGGTCGACCAGCCGTCCATCGTCAGGTGGTGGAAGTGCAGCCACAACACCTGCTCGTCGGGGCCGAGCTTGAGCAGGCCGGCGCGGAAGAGCGGGCCGCGCTCGAGGTCGAACAGGCGCTGGGCCTCGGCGTCGAGCTGGGCCCGCACCTCGGCCTCGCGCTCCGCCGGCGCGAGGTGCTGCAGGTCGGTGACCGTGAGGCGGAGCTGCGTCGATGCGTCGACGCGCTGCACTGGCCGGCCGTCGATCTCCGCGTAGGTGGTTTGCAAGATCTCGTGGCGCTCCACCAGCGCCCGCAGGCTGCGGTCCAGCGCCGCCACGTCGAGCGCCCCGCTCAGGCGATAGGGGTACATGCAGTTGTACGCCCGGCTCTGCGGCGCGAGGCGGTTCATGAACCACAGGCGCTCCTGGCCGAACGACAGCGGCAGCGGCTTGCCGCGCGGCGCCCTGGCGATCGCGCCGGCGAGGTTCGGGGCGCTGCGGGCCCGTCGCATCAGGGTCGCCAGCTCGGCCACGGTCGAGCGGCCGAAGAACTCCTGGAAGCGGACCTCGACGCCGAACACCGCGCGCAGGCGGGAGAACAGCTGCACCGCGTGCAGCGAGTGGCCGCCGAGCGCGAAGAAGTCGTCGTGGACGCCGACCTGCGGCTGGCCGAGCAGCTCGCGCCAGATGTCGGCGAGCGACTGCTCGAGCTCGGAGCGCGGGGCCACGAACTCGCGGCCGGCCGTCAAGCGGCGGGCGTCGGGGGCGGGCAGGGCGGCGCGGTCGAGCTTGCCGTTCGGCGTGACCGGCAGGGCGTCCAGCAGCACGAACTCGGCGGGGACCATGTACTCGGGCAGGCGCTGGGCCAGAGCCCCGCGGAGCGCCCGCGCGAGCGCGTCGTCGGCCGCGTCGGCGGCGACGTAGGCGACCAGGCGCTTGTCACCCGCGACCTCGACTGCGATCACCGCGGCCTGGCGCACGCCCGGCTGCTCCGCGAGCGCGGCCTCGATCTCGCCGATCTCGATGCGGAAGCCGCGGATCTTGAGCTGCTGATCGATGCGGCCGTGGAACTCGAGCTGGCCGTCGTGGCGCAGCCGACCGAGGTCGCCGGTGCGGTACATCGTCGCGTCGGGGCGCGCGGCGAACGGGTCGCGGGGGAACCGCTCGGCGGTGAGCTCGGGGCGGCGGTGGTAGCCGCGACCGACGCCGTCGCCGGCGACGCAGAGCTCGCCGCACACGCCGGGCGGGACGGGCTCGCCGTGGGGGTCCAGCACGTAGACCGCGACCCGCGCGACCGGCCGGCCGATCGGGAGCGCGACGCCGGCGGTCGGCGGCGCGGTGACGCGGTACCAGGTCGCGCACACGGTCGCCTCGGTGGGCCCGTAGCCGTTGATCAGGTGGCGCGGCGGGCCGGCGGCCAGGACCCGGCGGATGGCCTCGGGGTCGAGGACGTCGCCGCCGCACACCAGAGTCTTCAGCGGCGCGAACGCCCCCGGGACCTCGCGCGCGACCGCAGCGAACAGCGCCGGGGTGAGGACCATGAAGCCGATCGATTCGTCGGCGATCGTCTGCGCCAGGCGGGCCGGCGCGAGCGCGGTCTCTCGCGCGACGCCGACGAGCTCGGCCCCGTGCAGCAGGGCGGCCCAGATCTCCATGGTCGCGGCGTCGAACGAGGCGTTGGCGGTCTGGGCCACGCGGTCGCCTGGCTCGACCTGCACGTAATCGGTGTCGACCACCAGGTTGAGGACGTTGCGATGGGTGACGTAGGCGGCCTTGGGCCGGCCGGTCGAGCCGGAGGTGTACATGGCGTAGGCGACGGCGTCGGGGCCCTCGCCGACGAGCGGCGCGACGGCGTGCTCGGGCTCGGCGTCGAGCTGCGCCCGGTCGGCCGCGAAGTCGACGACCTGCACGCTCCGCTCCGGCAGCCAGCCGAGGCAATCGCCGGTGGCGAGCAGCACCGGGACGCCGGCGTCGGCGAGCATGAAGGCGAGGCGCTGCGGCGGGTGGGTCGGGTCGAAGGGCACGTAGGCGCCGCCGGCCTTGAGCACCGCGAGCATGGCGACGATCATGTCGACCGAGCGCTCCATGCACACGCCGACGAGCACGTCGGGGCCGACGCCGAGCCGGCGCAGCAGGTGGGCGACCTGGTTGCTGCGGCGATCGAGCTCGCCGTAATCGATGCTGCGGCCGGCGAAGCGCAGCGCCGGCGCGGCCGGGTCGCGGCGGGCGTGGGCCTCGACGCGGGCGTGCAGGCGATCGGGGCCGCGGAAGGCGGGCGCGTCGCGGGCGTCGAGGGCTCGCACGACGCGGCGGCGCTCGCCCTGGAGCAGCAGCGGCTGGCGCGAGACCGCGGCGTCCGGGTCCTCGAGCGCGCCGCGCAGCAGCACCTCCCACTGGGCCAGCAGGCCGGCCGCGGCGCCGGGGTCGAACAGGTCGCGGTTGTACTCGACGCGCAGCACCAGGCCGTCGCCGCCGGCGATCGCCTGGGCGGTGACGACGAGGTCGTAGGCGACGTGCCGCAGGTCGATGTCGACCGGGGTGAGGGTGAAGCTCGCGCCCTCGCGCGAGGCGGCGGCCGGCGGGCGCACGTGGAAGAGGACCTGAAACAGCGGGGTCCGTCCGGGGTCCCGCGCCGGGGCGAGCCGCTCGACGACCGACTTGAACGACACGTCGCCGTGGCGCCGGCCCTCCTGCACCGCGCGGTGGAGCCGGCGGACGACCTCGCGGAACGGCGGGTCGCCGGCGAAGCGCCCGCGGTACACCACGGGGTTGCCGAAGTAACCGATGGCGCGAGCAAACCGCGGGTCGCCGCGGCCGGCCAGCGGCGCGCCGACGAGGATGTCGTCCTGCCGGGCGTGACGGTGCAGCACGGCCTGCAGCCCGGCGAGCAGGAGGACGTCGAGGTCGGTGTCCGCCGCGGCGGCGAAGCCGGCCAGGGCGCGGGTCAGCTCGCCCGGCAGCACGCGCGCCTCGTCGGCGGCGGCGAAGGTCTGGACCGCGGGCCGCGGCCGGTCCGTCGCCAGGGCCAGGGCCGCCGGCGCGCCGGCCAGCTCCTCGGCCCAGTAGTCGAGCTGCGCCTCGGCCCGCGCTCGCGCCTCCGGCGAGGCCTGCGAGCGCGCGTGGTCCCGGTACTGCGCTCCTTGCCGAGGCAGCGGGAGCTCGTGACAGGCGGCGAACAGCTCGGCGAGAGGGTGATCCGGAACAGCGGGCCGCGCTCGAGATCGAAGGGGACCGCGGCCTCGTCGGCGGCGGCGGCGAGGGCGTCGCGGTCGCTGGCGGGATCGAGGTCGGTGCCCAGCGCGACGACGCGGAGCGGCAGCTCCGTCGCGGCCGACACCCGCTGCACCGGCCGGCCGTCGCGCTCGCCGATGGTGGTCCGCAGCACCTCGTGACGCGCGGCGATCTGGGCGACGGCCTCGCGCAGCCGCGCCGGCTCGACGTCGCCGTCGAGCCAGGCGCCGCCGCGCTCGTGGAAGGCGGGCACGGAGCCGTGCAGTCGGGCGAGGAGCCACATCCGCTCCTGCTCCAGCGAGATCGGTGCAATCGTCGGTTCAATCATGGTAGTCGTTGTCGTGAGGTGCACCAAGGCAGCGCGGCCGCGAGGCGGGCGCGCTCATGAGTCGCGGACGCCCGTCGCGGCGCTCGAGCGGCGCGATGCGTGTCTATCGAAGTGAGTCGTGATGTCTCCGCCGCGCCGGCGCGAGCGGGCCGGCGCGGCCCCCCGCCGATCGGGCGCGGCTGCGCTGGCATGAATGAACCCTCGGGTCGCCTCCGATTCGAACTCCGCACATTCGAGCCGTGGGACGGACGCCCACCCCGTATTCGCCCAGGCGCGGGGTGAATACGAGGGGCAGCTCCGATTCATCATACGACGGCTCCTCGCAGGCGCCGGATAAATCGACGTGAGGTTCGACGCAGGCCTGTGCGATCGGGGGCACGCCGAGGCGGCGAGCGACGGTCGATTTCCGGGGTGTTCGGCGCACCATGTCGCAGTCCTCGATCGCAACAGGACACCCTGTCGCCGGCGGTCGGCCACTGCCTCGCTTCAGCAACCGGCGTGCCACTCGAGTCGGGGCCGAATCGCGGCCCCCGCCCGCCTCGCCGGGCCCAAGTCCCATGGGACAACGAGGCGGGAGCCCCAGGGGCCCGCGCTTGTCCCCAGCCACGCTCGCAGATGGCGAGGAGGCCGGCGCCTGTCGTGAATTTCGCGGCTGTGCTGAAGTCACTCGCTGTCCTGAGCGCCATGTGGCCAGTGACGAATTGTCCCGACCTTCGCCGCGAGATCGCCGCGTCGGTGAGCCGCGACGCCCGCAGGAGCTGTAGTGAAGAGAAGGGCGACGTCGATTGGTCGGCATGACGGGCGCTCGCATCGGGCTGACCCCGGCGAGAGGACATCGCCCTCCAGACGGCGGGCATGTCGCGTCTGGCAAGAGCGCGTCGTGCCGACGAATGCGCTTGACGGGCGCTCGCCTCGGGTTCCGCGCCGCGCGCCGCCGTCGGCCTTTGCGCAGGCGAGAATGTCGCGTGGAGCGAGCGGCTCCAGAGCGGCGAGCGGGCTTTCGCGCAACCTTCGCGCTGGGGGCGTCGCTCGTGGGTCGCTGATTTGTCCTCGTCGAGATTCCGGCGCGAGGACGTCGCTACGTGTCCCGGCCGCGGCATCGATTTGCCCTCCTAGGGAGTTCCGGGGGCGAAGGCGATGCGTGCGGCGGGGATCCGGCAGCCGCTCCTCGCGGTCTCTTCGGCCAGGTTCTCCGGCCGTGGCGGTCGCCGGACTGGTCAAGCGCGGACACATGCTTCGCCCGCTACTTCATGCGCGGCACGAAGCAGGTGCAGCTCGAATGACGCCTCGTCTGCACGGCTCACAACCTGCGCAAGCTGCTGTCCGCTGTCGGTAGCGACGCTCTCGCCGCCAGGCCGTGGACCTCTCGCGCGGCGACGAGCGGGGCCGGCGACGCTCTCCGCAGGCGGCACGGAGCGGCGGAGTGGGACGCAGGCGGGGATCCTGATCGGGCCCAATTCTCGCGTATGAGCTAGTTTCGGGCGGCGTTGCCGCTAGTTGCCAGCGGGGTACCACTCGGCGGCGCGAGGGTGAAGTTCGTCCGCTTCGCCGGGTGCTTGAGCGGGGCGGGCGTGAAGTCCAGGGCGGCGACGGCCCCGGCGGTGAGCGCGGCCTTGTTCAGGTGGATGGAGTAGCGCAGCGTCATCTCGAGGTCCGAGTGGCCCTGTGCGTGAGGACCGAGTGACGGATCCGGTGCGGGCCGTAGACGGCCCCGCCGATCTTCCTCTGCCACTTCCGTACCCGCTTGCCTGCGGCTCGGTCCTTGACCTTGAGGATCCGCTCGCCGCTTCGGCGCTTCTGATAGTCGCGCAGCGCCTCGCGCAAGACGGAATGCAGGGCGATGGTGCCGACCACGCCCTTCGGCGCGTCCTGCATGGTGCCCTTCATCATGTTGCGAAAGATCTTCATGGTCCCGCCGGCGAGGCCGACGTCGGATCAGTGCAGCCCGACCGCCTCGCCGATCCGCGGCCCGCTGTAGACGAGCAGGAGAGCGAGCAAATGATCCTCGGCTCCCTCCTCGGTCTCGAGGTAGGCGATCATTTGCCCGAGTTGGTCGCGGCTGTAGACCTCGAGAACGCGTGGCGCCACCTGGCGACCGGAGCCGCAGCGTTCGGGTGGTCTGTTCGCGCCGGGGTGGGCGATCAGCAAGCGCTGGGGTCGCAAGTCGACGCCAGCGTGACTCTTGAACAGCTCCACGCGTGTCGCCTTGCGAGCGTTTTGGGCATGAAGCAGAACCCGGCTGTCGTGATACCTGCCGCGAGCGTCACGAGCGCACCCGAGGCAGCCGTCCGCCAGCGCGGGCGCCTGCCCCCGCAGTGCTCACATGAGGCACTCGGCCGGTGCTTTCCTGCGGATCGGGCGCGACGCCGCCATCACGCCGCCGAAGTAGTCCTCGGGCTCGGTCGCCAGCGAGCCGATGTCGCTCTGCTGCCATTCCTCGCCAGACACGATCGTCGGCGCGCTCGCACTCGAGAGGTACAGCACCTGTACCACGCCCTGGTCCGGAGCCGTGGCGAGCTCATTCGACACGTAGATCGCTACGTCCTCGGCGCCAGCGCCGTCGAAGTCCCCGCACGCGAGCAGGTAACCGAACCCGTCGACGACCTCCGGGGTGCCCGGCACGTTCGGCGTCGATTGATCCCACACCTTGTTGTTCACGTCGGTCAGGCCGCTCGCGGACCCTCGAATGACATGAACCGCCCCGTGGGCGTTCTCGCTCATGTCACCGACGAGCAGATCCGCGTACCCGTCGTTGTCGGCGTACGACGCGGCCACCGACCATCCGAAGGCGGCCAACGCTCCCACGGTCTGCAGCGAGCCCCAGCCCGCGTCGATGTAATCGTCCGCCGGAGACGACGACTGGACCCCGCTGGCCGCCGTTCCGTAGAACACGGCGACCGCGCCCGACGCCAGCCCGATCCCCACCTGCGGGAGGCCGATGGCGAGGTCCTGGCACTCGTGCCCGTTCGCGCTGTCGCCGTTGAAGTTCCCGACCGCCAGCGAGCTCCCGAATACGTCGCCGTCGGTCGGCCCGGCGTGGTTGAGCAAGTACTCTGCGCCAGGGCCCGCCGACGTCGACAGTCCGCTGCTCGACCCGTAGATGATGTCCACGCGGCCGACCTCGTCGGTGCCGATGAGGTAGCTGATGTCCCCGATCGCCAGATCCTCGTGGCCGTCGCAGTTGAAGTCGCCCGCGGCGAACGGCCCGAAGCCGAAGCCCTGGTGATTGGCCGTGCCCACGAAGGTGTGCGCGCCGGGGCCGTTCGTCCCGTTCAGCCCGGTGTTGCCGCCGTAGATGATCATCACCCCGGGGTCGTCCATGTAGCCCGCGGCGATGTCGTCGCGTCCGTCGCCGTTGAAGTCGCCGGCCGCAAGGGCGCGGCCGAAGTACATGCTGTCCGCCGGAGCGCCCGGGACCCCCGCGCTCGCGCGCGTCAGCACGTGATCGTCGAACTTGCGCAGCCCGGTGCTGGAGCCGTAGAACACGTGCAGGGCCCCCGCCTGGGTCGCCGCGCCCACCGTCTGCCCGGGCACCCCAATGACGAGGTCGTCAAAGCAATCGCCGTTGAAGTCGCCCCAGGCCAGCGCGGAGCCGAACCACTCGTTGATCGCCGAGTCGTCCTCGACGTCGGTGACGTCCTGCCAGATCGCCGTCATGCGCGTGGCCGGATCGTCGAGCCCGAGCGAGCTGCCGTACAGCACGTTGACCAGGCCGGCATCCGTCAAGGTGGTGCCGATCTTCTCCCCCAACGCCCCGATGGCCAGGTCGTCGTACCCGTCGCGATCGAAGTCGGGTCCGCGCGCCAGCGCCAGCGCCGGGGCGAGGCAGAGCGTGATAATGAATGCAGATACTCGATGAGTTCTTCGCATGGTGTTCTCAGTCCTTTTCCGATTTGCAGTACGCTCGTTCGTCGACCACAGGTGGAACATCGATCCGATGGAGCGAATGGTGCGACGTATAATTCTACTCTCCGCCCACCAGTCTACGATCGGCGAAGCGCGGCAAAAGTCGGTGTAGAACATCGTATTCCGTGAGCTGCTGCACAGCGGAATCGCTCGGGGTTCACGGCTGATGCGCTCCTAAGGTTTTCCCCGCCCGCGTTCCTTGAGCTGCGCGTCGTCCGCAATCCAATTGACGAGACTCCCCCATCGGCTGCCGCGCCACCGTGGACGAGAAGATCCAGACCAAGTTCGTCAACTTCGACGACCACATTATGGTCGTCAAGGGCGATCCGCTGTGGGGCTTCTCGAACTGCGACGCCGAGTGTCCTGGTCCTTTCCCCGCGAAGTGCCCGGCCGGCGACGCATACCCGTGCGAGATGGTCGGCAAGGTCGCCGAGTGCGACACGACTTGGGGCGCGGGCGCGGCCCTCGAGGCCTCCACTGCCCAGCGGCGGCCTCCGGCTTGACCCCCGCGCAGGTTCCGTGGTCTGGTCCCCGGCGCCCTCGGCCTCGCATGCATCGCTGCACCCGCACGGTCTCGCTCGCATGCCTGCTGCTGTGCGGCTGCGCGGCCGCGCCAGCGCCGGCGACTGCGGCCCCGGCGGAGCTGGCTTTCGGCCGCTCGATCACGATCGACTCGCGGGTGCTGGGCGAGACGCGACGGATCAATATCTACACGCCGCCCGGCCATGAAGCAGACGACACGCCGCTGCCGGTGCTCTACATGCCCGACGGCGGCATGAAGGAAGACTTTCACCACATCACCGGGATCGTCCAGGTCTCGACGGCCAACGGCACGATGCGGCCGTTCCTGGTGGTGGGCATCGAGAACACCGAGCGCCGGCGCGACCTGACCGGTCCGACGAACGACCCGGAGGATCGAAAGATCGCCCCGCGCGTCGGCGGTTCGGCCGCGTTCCGCCGGTTCCTCCGCGAGGAGCTGATGCCGGAGATCCGCCAGCGCTACCGCGTCACGGAGGAGACCGCGATCGTCGGCGAGTCGCTGGCCGGGCTGTTCGTGCTCGAGACGTTCTTCGTCGAGCCCGCGCTGTTCGACACGTACATCGCCATCGACCCGAGCGCGTGGTGGGATCGCGGGTCGCTCCCGCAGCAGGCCGCCGCTCGCCTGCAGCAGCCGGGGCAGCCGCCGCGGACGCTCTTCCTGGCGACCTCCGACGAGCCGGACATGCAGCGCCACGCGCAGGTCGTCGCCGACGCGCTGCGCCAGGTCGACGCGCCGGGGGTGCGCTGGCACTACGCGCCGATGCCCGACGAGCACCACAGCACGATCTTCCACGGCGCGGCGCTGCGAGCGTTCCGCACGGTCCTCGCACCCGCCCCGGCCGAGAGCCCGCCGGCGTCCCCGTGAGCGGCCCGCAGGTGGCGCTGGCAGCGCGGCGAAGCATTTCTCGCACCACCTCGGCGTCCCCGTGAGCGCCCCGCGGCTCACCGCCCCTTTTGCAGGCGGCGCGACAGGCATCGCTCGAGGAGCTCGCAGATCGCAGTCAGCTCCTCGGGCGTGTGCGCGGCGAAGCCGAAGCGAAACGCCGCGACCTCGCCGCGCGCGAGGTGGACCGAGCCGGGGGCGAGCACGAGGTTCTCCCGCCGCGCTCGCGTGACCAGCTGGTCGACGGCGGCAGGACTGTTCATCCGGACCCACAGCGCGAGGCCGCCGCTCGGGCGCTCGCACGCGAAGCTGGCCGCCAGCGTCGGGCTGGCCGCGAAGCGCTGCAGGAGCAGGTCCCGGCGCTGCGCGTAGAGCTGCCGCGCGCGCCGGGCGTGGCGCTGCAGCTCGCCGTCCTCGATCAGCTCGGCGATGGCGCGCTCGAGCACGACGTCGCCCTGACGATCGAGGCTCTCGCGGGTCGCCCGCAGGCGCGCGACGATCGCCGGCGCGGCGATGACGTAGCCGAGCCGCACGGCCGGGGCCAGCAGCTTCGACAGCGAGGCGACGTAGACGAAGGGCGGGCCATCTGGTGCGGCGGTGGCGGACAGCGGCAGGAGCGGGGTGCCGTCGAAGTGGTACTCGTAATCGTAGTCGTCCTCGACGATGACCGCGCCGTACTGCTCGCAGATCCGCCGCAGATGCATGCGCCGCTCCGGGGCCAGCGCGACGGTCGTCGGATACTGGTGATGCGGGGTGACGTAGACCGCCTTCAGCCGCCCGCGCAGCTTCCTGGCCGCGGCCTCGAGCAGGTCGGTGCGGAGCCCGTGCGCGTCGACCTCGACGTGGACCACCGCGGCCCCGGCCAGCTCGAACGCCCGCCACGCCGGCGCATAGCCCGGGTGCTCGACCGCGACGACGTCGCCGGGCTTCAGCAGCGCGAGCGCGAACAGGCTGAGCGCGCCCTGGCTGCCGTGGGTCAGGACCACCTCGTCGCGCGAGCACGACAGGCCGCGGGCCTGATTGACGAAGCCGGCCAGCACCTCGCGCAGCACGGGGTCGCCGGCCGGGTCGCCGTAGCCTTGCCCTGCCGCGCGCACGTGGGCCCGGAGCGCCCGGCGCTGCGCCCGCGCGAGCGCGTCCACCGGGGCGATGCGGGCGTCGGGGACGCCGTCGCCGATGCGGAGCAGCGCCGGCTCGCGCTCGACGATCCGCGGGGCCTCTTCGCGGCGCGACTGCACGTCGCCGACCGGAGAGCGCGGCAGATTCATTGCCACCCGGATCCCCCGGGCCGGCAGCGCCTCCAGCCACCCCTGCGCGACCAACTCGTCGACCGCCGCGACCACCACCTTGCGGTTGACGCCGACCTGGGCCGCCAGAGTGCGGCTGCCCGGCAGGAACGCCCCGGGCGCCAGCCGTCCGCGCTGGATCTCCGCCACCAGAGCGCGCGCCAGCTGCGTCTGCCGCGGCACCGCGGCGGCCGGGTCGAGCGCGAGGTCGAAGCGCCACGGGCGGCGATCTGGACCCCTCGATATGTTCATTCTGGCTCCTCCCACGGGTCCAGTGTGGCGCTATCTCTTTCTCCGTGCAAGCCGGCGGCGCCGGCCAAGAAAGCGGAGCGATCATGACGCAGAGGTTCCATTCGGCAGACTTCGACAAGACCCCGCCCCGGCCGCGGGTCGTGATGCCCGAGCGGCTGGGCCACCCCGCCGTCGAGGCGGCCGGGCAGCACGGCGATTACTCGAAGGCGAGGAAGCACCCGGTGTTCTTCGTCGACCTGCCGTCACACGCGATCAGCATGACGATCGGCTGGCTCGACCCGGGGCAATCCTCCAACCGCCACCGTCACACCTACGAGACTCTCCTCTACATCCTCGAGGGCGAGGGCTATTCGTACGTCGGCGGCCGGCGCGTCGACTGGCGGCAGGGTGACGCGGTGTACGTGCCCGTGTGGGCCTGGCACAACCACGTCAACACCGGCAGCGGCCGGGCGCGCTATCTCGCCTGCGAGAACGCGCCGATGCTGCAGAACATGGGCGGCGTGGCCCTGCGCGAGGAGGTGCCCGATCGCGGCGACCAGCTGTTCGACGCCAACCACGAGACCGGTGGAGGTGGCCGATGAACGCGCCGCTGCGGGGGATCATCGCGTATCCCATCACTCCGTTCACCGACGGCGGTCGTGTCGACGAGCCGCTGCTCGCGCGGATCGTCGACGACATGCTGGCCGCTGGCGTGCATGCGCTCGCCCCGCTCGGCAGCACCGGCGTGCTGCCGTACCTGTCCGACGACGAGCGCGAGGCGGTCGCCGAGACTGTGGTCAAGCGGGTAGCAGGGCGCGTGCCGACTCTGGTCGGCGTCTCGGCCCTCACCACCGAGCGGACAGTGCATCACGCTCGCCACGCCGAGCAGGTCGGCGCCACCGCGGTGATGATCATCCCGATGAGCTACTGGAAGCTCACCGACGCAGAGATCGTGGCTCACTTCGACAGCGTCGCGAAGGCCATCTCGATCCCGATCGCGCTGTACAACAACCCGGCCACCGGCGGCCTCGATCTCGGCCCCGACACGATCGCCAGGTTGCTGCAGATCCCCAACGTCACCATGGTCAAGGAGAGCACCGGCGACGTGCACCGCATGCACCGCCTCGTGCAGCTGTGCGGCGAGGACGTCGCGTTCTACAACGGCAGCAACCCGCTCGCGCTCGCGGCCCTGGCCGCCGGCGCGCGCGGCTGGTGTACCGCCGCCCCGCACGTGATCCCGCGCCTCAACGTCGAGCTGTACGAGGCAGTGATGCGCGGCGACCTCGACGGTGCGCGGCGCTCGTTCTACCGCCAGCTGCCCTTTTTACAATTCATCGTCGCCCACGGCCTGCCGCGCGCGATCGCGGCGGCGCTCGAGCTGTGCGGCACGCGCGTGGGGCCGCTGCGGGCGCCGCTCCGGCCGCTGGAACCCGAGCGCGTCGCGGAGCTGCGGCAGATCCTCGTCGACCTCGAGGTCCTGCCGGCGTCGCCGCGGTCCGCGGTAGACTGACGCCGTGACCGACCCGACCCATACTCAAGGTGACGCGGGCCTCGCCGTCCCGCGGCGGATCCTCGGCTTCGAGCGCGACGCCGCCGGCGAGTGGATCGTCCGCCTCGCTTGCGGGCACCGTCGGCACGTCCGGCACCGCCCGCCGCTGTCCGACTACCCGTGGCTCGCCGACGCGGCGGCGCGGGAGGCCCGGGTCGGCGCGGCGATCGAGTGCGGGCGCTGCGGTCGCGGCGAGCAGCCCGCCGACGTGGCCGAGTGTCGCACGACCGACACGTTCGACGAGGCGACCCTCCCGGCCGGCCTGCGCCGCGATCGTACGATTCGCGCGGGCGGCTGCTGAATCGACACGCGGCGTCGTGCGGGTCGCGGTTCTCGCCGAGGCTGAGCCGCGTCGGCGTCGCGCACGAGTCGGCCTGGCCGGCCCCGGGGTAGAGCGCGCGGTAGAACCACAGCGTCATCAGGCTGGCGTAGGTCTCCGACAGCGGCAGGACGTCGTCGATGGTGCCGGGGTGGCAGTCGGCCGCGCACGGCATGCACACGAGTGGCTCGAACATCAGGCCCGGCAGGTCGTCTTGTGCACCGTCCCGCTCCAGGGCGTCGACTGGGCGCTGGTGCTCGGCTGCTCGCTGGCGCCGGTGGCGACGGTGGAGCTCGTCAAGCTGACCGCGCGAGGAGCCGCTCGTCGAGCGCAGGGTCGGCGAACCGGACGGCGCGGAAAGGTCCTGAGCGACCGGAACAGTCTGCGGCGTGCCAGTGACGCCACGTCTTCGTCGACTCGAGCAGAGCGTTTTTTTTCGCCTGGGGCGTGTGAGCCCCGCCTTCGCGTCTTTGTTGCGGTTGCACCCCTGTCCACGGGGCTTGCACGCGAAAGCGGCCTGGGCCGTGGCCAGCTCTTTGGATTGCGTCGGGGGACATCCGCGTGCTATGCGATCGGGTTGCTCTGCTGCACGCAGACGACTGACCCCTCGAGGAAGTGCACGTGCCGACCTCTATTCGCCCCGGCAGTTCGGAGGAACGCTCGGCTCTCGTCCCCGTCGTCGGTATCGGCGCCTCCGCCGGCGGCCTGGAGGCTTTGGAGCAATTGTTCGCCCACGTGCCGCCCGAGCCAGGCGTGGCCTTCGTCGTCGTCTCGCACCTCGCCCCGCACCTCCCGAGCCTCATGCCCGAACTGCTCGCCAAGCAGACGGCGCTGCCGGTGAGCGCGGCAGAGGACGGAGCGCCCATCGAGCCCGACCACGTGTACGTCATCCCTCCGAACGCGGCCCTCACGCTCGAGCACGGCGCGCTTCGACTCGAAGCGCGAGACGATCGCACCAACCTCATCGACACGTTTCTCCGCTCCCTGGCGGAGGAGCGAGGGGAGCGAGCGATCGGCGTCATCCTCTCCGGGACCGGCAGCGACGGCAGCCTCGGCCTCAAGGCGATCAAGGAGCACGGCGGGGTGGCGATGGCACAGGAGCTCTCTTCCGCGAAGTACAACACGATGCCCCGCACCGCGATCAACGCGGGCCAGGTCGACTGGGTGCTCCCGGTCGAGGCGATGCCCGCCAAGGTGATGGAGTACGTCGCACGCATCCAGAACGCCGGCGCCCGCCCGGTCGACGGCGCGCACGACGTGACCAAGGCGCGCGAGCACGACTTGCTGATGCATCAGTTGTGCGCGCTCATCCACCGCAGGACCGGCCGCGAATTCAGCCGCTACAAGCGTTCGACGATAGAACGACGGGTGCAGCGGCGAATACACGTGCTCCAGCAGCGCTCGCTGGAAGATTACGTCGACATGTTGAAGAACACGCCGGCGGAGGTCGATCGACTGTTTCAGGACCTGCTGATCAGCGTGACCCAATTCTTCCGCGATCCCGAGCTGTTCGAGGCGCTGGCTCGAGACGTCTTGCCGCGGATCCTCGCGGACAGGGCGGCCGACGACCTCGTGCGGGTGTGGGTCCCCGGCTGCGCCACCGGCGAGGAAGCCTACTCGATCGCCATGCTCCTGGCGGAGGCGCCGCAGACGGCGGCCCTCGGCGCCAAGATCTTCGCCACCGACATCGACGACGAAGCGCTGGAGGTGGCGCGCGCCGGGCGATACCCGGAGACGATCGCGGACCGGGTCTCCCCGGAGCGGCTCGAACGCTTCTTCGCGCCCCGACCGAACGGGGGCTGGCAGGTCCGCAAGGAGATCCGGGACATGTGCGTCTTCTCGACGCACAGCATCATCAGCGATCCACCGTTTTCACGGCTCGACCTGATCTCGTGCCGGAACGTGCTGATCTACCTCGAGAGCGACCTCCAGCGGACCGTCTTTCCGTTGTTCCACTACGGTCTCCGCCCGGGCGGCTTCCTTTTGCTCGGACCGTCCGAGAACGTCACGGCCCACCCCGAACTGTTCACCGCCGTCGATGCGAAGCAACGGATCTTCCAGCGGAAGGAGGCGAAGGTCGCCGTCAAGTTTCCGGTCGGGGGACTCGGCCTGCCCGGTCGTCGGCTCGCCGTGGCGCCGCAGGGCCACGAGCCGGCGGCCCGGGATCAGAACCTCACCCGAACGCTCGAGCGCTTCATCCTCGCCGTCTATGCGCCCCCCGCCGTCATCGTCCGCGGCAACGGCGGGATCGTGTTCGTCTCGGGGCAGACGCGGAAGTTCCTCGAGCTCGCGCCGGGCGCGGCGGGGATGAACGTGCTCGAGATGGCCAGCAAGGAGCTCCGGCCGCACCTGCACGTGCTGCTGCGCGAGGCCACCAGCAAGCGCCAGGAGCGGATCCAGCGCGGAGTCTCGCTCCCCGTCGACGGCCGCGTTCAGCCGGTCGACATCGTCGTCCGGCCGCTCCTCGAGCTCGGCGCGGACTCCGATCTGTACGCCGTGATCTTTTACGAGGCAGGCACCTCCCTGAGCCCCGAACAGGCGGAGGCCGAGGGCCGCGCCCCCGCGATCGGCGAAGCGCACGCCGTGGCGCTGGAGACCGAGCTGCGCAGCACGCGGGAGAACCTGCAGACGGCGGTCGAAGAGCTCGAGGTCGCGAACGAGGAGCTGAAGTCGACCAACGAGGAGCTGCAATCGTCCAACGAGGAGCTCCAGTCGTCCAACGAAGAGCTCCAGACCTCGAAGGAGGAGCTGCAATCGATCAACGAGGAGCTCCATACCGTCAACGCCGAGCTGAGCCGCAAGCTCCAGGAGCTCGACAAGGCCAACAGCGACCTGCAAAACCTGTTCGTCAGCAGCCGGATCGCCACCGTGTTCCTGGCCGGCGACCTCACCATCAAGCGCTTCTCGCCCGAGGCGAGCCAACTGTTTCGCCTGATCGACAGCGACGTCGGGCGCGACATCACCGACATCGTCCCGAAGTTCGCCGGCGGTGACCTCGTCGCGGACGCCGAGCGAGTGCTGCAGACCCAGTCCACGATGCAACGCGAGGTCCACCTGCTGGATACGGATGTCTGGTACCTGCAGCGGATCCAGCCCTACCGAACGACCGACAACGTGGTCATCGGCGTGGTCATCACATTCGTCGACATCACCGATTTGAAGTCCGCCAGGGACTCGGCGCGCCGGCTCGCGGCGATCGTGGAGTCGTCCCACGACGCCATCCTGGCGCTCGATGACCGCGCTGCGATCGTGACCTGGAACCACGGCGCCGAGCTGATGTTCGGTCACACTGCGAAGGAAGCCACCGGGAGACCGCTCGGCTTCCTCGTCGCCCCCGGCGAATCGTCGCCGTTCGGCTCGGCCTTCGCCGCGGCCCTCCGCGGTGAGCGCAGTCCGCCGATCGAGGCGTTCTTGCAGCGAAAAGACGGTTCGCCGGTGCGGGTGCTGGCGAGTCTATCGCCCATCGCCGACACCCAGGGCAGCCGGGCCGCGGTCTCGTGGATCGCGCGCGACATCACCGAGCACGCGCGCGACCGACAGGCCCTCCGCGAGAGCCAGAAGCGCTTCCACGAGGTCAACGCGGCGGATCGGAAGAAGACCGAGTTCCTCGCGCTGCTGGGCCACGAGCTGCGAAACCCGCTCGCGCCGATCCGCAACGCGATTCATTATTTGCGGCGGGCCGTGCCGGCCCCCACCCCCGAGCTCCAGCGGGCGGTGGAAATAGTCGATCGCCAGGCCGGGCACATGGCCCGGCTGATCGATGATCTGCTGGACGTCTCCCGGATCTCCAGCGGGAAGATCCTCCTCAAGAAGCGGCGCGAAGACCTCGTCGCCGTGGTCCGCACCGTGGTCGAGGATCACCGCGCCGAGGCGGCCCGCGCGGGTGTCTCCGTGCAGTTCACCGCCCCCGAGCCTCTCCCGGTCAACGGAGACGCGGTGCGGCTGTCGCAATGCATCAGCAACATCCTCGGCAACGCGTTCAAATTCACCGACCCCGGCGGTCGGATCTCGGTCGTGCTCGAGCGGCGAGGCGACACTGCGGTCGTGCGGGTGAGCGACAACGGCGTCGGCATGGACCCCGAGACCCTGGCCAGGGCCTTCGAGCCCTTCGCGCAGTCCGACGTTCACCTCGCACGAGGGCGGGGCGGCCTCGGCCTCGGCCTCTCGCTCGTCAAGGCGCTGGTCGAGCTGCACGGGGGCACGGTCAAGGCGACGAGCGCGGGCCAGGGTCGTGGTACGGAGGTCTCGCTTCGTTTGCCCCTCGTGGCTTCAGCTCCGTCCGCCGCGGAAGCGGACGCGCCGGAGCTCCCAGGCGGCCCCGACGAGCGGCGGCACGTGCTCGTGATCGAGGACAACGAGGACGCCGCCCAGAGCCTCGGCATGTTGCTCGACCTGTGGGGTCATACCGCCGCGATCGCCGACTCCGGCGCAGCGGGGGTGGAAGCGGCGCTCGCAGATCCACCCGACGTGGTCCTGTGCGACCTCAGCCTCTCCGGATCCATGGACGGCTACCAGGTGTGCCGGGCCCTCCGCGCGGCCTCGTCGACGGCAGGCGCCCTCATCATCGCCATGACCGGTCACGGCCTCGCATCGGACACGGAGAATGTCAAGAAGGCCGGCTTCGATCTGCATTTGATCAAGCCAGTCGACCCCGAAGTGCTCGCGCGAATCATCCATGACTCCCCGCTCGTGCACGCGCCGCGGCTCGATTTGCGCTGACCCTCGGCAGGCTCACGCCGACCCGGAGCCTTGAGGCACGCCTGGTCGGCGCGCCGACCCGGAGGGGCCGCGACGACGCCTCGAGTCCGCCCGCAGAGGGGCATCGGCGCGAGCGGGCGAGGACGAGGCCATGGTCAAGAATTCAGCAGCGTCGCAAGAAGACCGGGCGGCCTTCGCGGCCTGCGGGACCAGCCCTCGAGAGGGAGCCGATAATTCGCGTCGTGAGGATGCGCGGTTTCCAGTATTCTGTGAATAGAGGGCTGATTTCATGCAGTTCACCGCTGGCGGGAGCGCCGCGCGAGCTTTGGAGTTTGACTTTCCATCCTATCCCGCCAAAATTCGCATGACTCGCGGCCTTGAGACCGCTGCGGCGAAGCGGTCGAACGGGACGAACGATGTGGAATTTTTTCATCCGCGTGCTCATGCGGGCATGGGCCTCGTTGTGGGCCAGTAAACCTCCGCCGGAGAGCCGGCGAAGCGCTCGGCGCCTGCGGGAAGCCCAGCACGGCCGGGCCCTGCTTGCGGCGGAGTTTGCAAGGCGTCGCATAGGCCGCTACTGACGGCCTACGAAAGTCAGGTCATGTTCGGCAAGATTCGACGCAGGTACAGGCTCGCCGCCGCCGAGGAGAGGATGACGGTCGCCGAGGGCGAGTTGACGGTTGCGATGGCCGAACTCGTCGTTACGGAGCGGGCCGAGAAGCAGATTGTGGGGGAGCGGCTGCGCAACGCGATGGCGGAGCTCATGGCGGCACGAGACGGATTGTCCCGGCTCATGCGATGACGATGCAGCGGATTCGGCTGTCGGCACAAGCGAGCTCGTTTCGGCGACGTTGATGGTGCAGTGCCTGCTCTACTGTGACTTCGTTCGAGCCGGCGCGGGCGCCGCGCGCCGCCGCGATCTCGCCCTGCGGACGACGCCGATGTATCTGACGATCACGCCGAATGCCGACCACAGCGCGAGTGCGGCGAGCGGCCAGGCCAGCGCCCGCGGCCAGTAAAGGGCGACCCCCGCGGTGGCCAACAGCACCAACGCCCCCCCGAGCAAGATCCCCGCCTCCGAGCTCCCGAGGACCCGACGGTTCGTGATCGCGGCGCCCACAGTATTCGCCAGGCGCAAGGCGCCCGCGGCGGCGCCTCCAGACCCCGCGCTCGGCCCGGACCCTTTGGCCTGACCGCGGCGGCGCGAACGGAGCACGACCTCGGTCGCCCCGCGGAGGTCCTCCTCGTACTGCGCCTCCATGCGCCGCGCGAACGCCTCGTCCTCGAACGCCACGTCGAGCTCGCAGTTCCCCATCCAGCTGGCGATGTTGAGGTTGCTCGAGCCGACCCGCGCCCAGCGGCCGTCGACCACCGCCGACTTCGCGTGAAGCATCGGCCCATTCCACTCGTAGACGCGGACCCCGGCCGCGAGCAGCGAGCGATAGCCCGTGCGTGACAGCGCGCCGACGACCGGCAGGTCGCTCGAGCCCGGCACCAGCAGGCGCACGTCCACGCCGTCGCGTGCGGCGGCCGCGAGCCCCTGCACGTACGGTGAAGTGCCGATGAAGTATGCGTCCGTCAGCCACAGCGTCCGCCGGGCCAGGGCCGTGAGCATCTGATCGAGGCGATAGAGCCCGGCGGTGCTCGGTAATGTCGCCACCACGCGCACGGCGGTGTCGCCCGCGATCGGCGGCGTCTCGCAGAGGATCGACAACCGAGCGGGCAGCCTGTCGCCGAGGCTCGCCCAGTTGTCGGCGAAGGCCACCGCGAGGTCGCGGACCGCCGGCCCGCGCAGGGCGATCCCGGTGTCCCGCCAGGCCGCCGTGCCGCGCGCCGGATCGCCGAGCCACTCCTTGCTGATGCACACCCCCGAGACGAAGCCGACCTCGGAGTCGACGACCAGCAGCTTGCGATGATCACGGGACACCCATCCGAACGGACTGGCGACGCTGAACGGGTTGTACGTGCGGACCTCGCCGCCGACCATGCGCAGCGCCCTCCAGATGTGGTCCCGTGATTTGCCGAGGCATCCCAGCCAGTCGCGGATCACGCACACTCGGACGCCCGCCGCCGCGCGTTCGGCCAGCGCATCGCGGAACTCACGGCACAACGCATCGTCGTCAAAGATGTAATTCTCCAGGAGGATCGACGTGCGCGCCCCGCGAATGGCCGCCAGCCAGGCGTCGAAGTTGGCCCGGCCGTCGATCAGCAGCTCGACGGCGTTGCCCTCGATCAAGGGCGCACCGGCGACCCGGCTGAAGGTCTGTTGCGCGAGCAGGCGAACTGCTGCCTCTTCGCGGGAGGCAGGCGCCACGGGTCGGTCGGCAGTCATCGTCATGATCATGATGGAGAACCGGCCGAGCGCGCTCCGGTGAGCGGCTCGCGCCCGCCGCGAGGCGTGCAGCGGACGCCGCGCGGGACCGCTGCGCCCGCGGCGATGCGCTCCACTCGATTCGCAGACGCGGGTCTGGCGCCCGCTCTCCATCGAGCGCAAGACCCGCCTTCGTGACTACAAAAGGCGGGTTCCTGTCTTTCGAATCAGATTCGACTCAACCAACTCTTTTTGTCCGCGGCGCCCGCGGCACAACCCCGAATCGACGACCTCGACGACACAACGGCGACGCGTGGTTACGCAACGACGACGGGCGCGGCAGCGGTGGTGACGCACAGTGAGGGTACTTTGCCAACGCTCGCTCCAGCGCTCCCGTCGATATCCATGGACCCGGCCCTGCACCGCGAGCGGGGCTACGACTGGGTGGGTTTTGTCCCTTTCATCTCGGTCCACTTGCTCTGCTTCGCCGCGCTATGGACCGGCGCGCGGCCGATCGACTGGATCGTGTGTGGGGTGCTCTACTTCGTCAGGCTGCTCGGCGTGATGGCGGGTTATCACCGCTATTTCTCGCACCGGACGTTCAAGACCAGCCGGTGGTTCCAGTGCATCCTGGCGATCGTCGCCGAGAGCACGATGCAGAAAGGCGTACTGTGGTGGGCCGCGCATCATCGAAACCATCACAAGTACGCCGACGCGCCGCCGGACGTGCACTCGCCGGTGCAGCACGGATTTTGGCACTCGCACGTGCTCTGGCTGGCTGAGCGCGGCAGTGAGGTCCGGGCGCACCATCGGGTCCGCGATCTGGCCAGGTTCCCCGAGCTCGTCTGGCTCGACAAGCACTGGCTGGTGCCACCGCTGGGCCTCGGGCTCGTCGTGTGGCTCGCGCTCGGGTGGTCCGGCCTGTTCGTCGGCTTCTTTCTCAGCACCGTCCTCGTCTGGCACGCGACCTTCGTGGTGAACTCGCTCGCCCACGTCGTGGGTAAGCGGCGCTTTGCGACCGCGGACACCAGTCGAAACAACTGGCTCATCGCGCTCTTCACCCTCGGCGAGGGCTGGCACAACAATCATCATCACTACATGGGCGCCGCGCGCCAGGGCTTCTACTGGTGGGAGGTGGACGTGACGTTTTATGTCCTGAAGTGCCTCGAGTGGTGTGGAATCGTCTGGGAGCTCCGACAGGTCCCTGACGCCGTGCTCGCAGAAGGGCGCGCCTCGAACTTGAACCAACGGTTCCGCGGTGACGCGATCGGTCGCTAGCCCGTGGCCCCCGGGGACCACTGCCGAGCGCGTATCCGATGAGCCCGGTCGATGCGCGGCCGCCACACGCTGTCATTCGGCGGCGGCGCGATTTGCGGCGGCCGTCGCAACGGGGCGACTCGGCGCGCCGGGGGTGGACTCACGTCGCCGTGGATCGGCATTCGCTGGCAGGGCCGGCGGTGGGCGCCAGGCTCGAAGAGCGGCGCAGCGGACGCCACGGCTGGTCATGCCGTCGGCGACGGCGTGAGTGCAGGTCGGTGGCATCCATCCTATCCACGACACTATCCCGGAGCAGTGATGGAACCAAGTTCGAGCATCATCGTCGTTGGGGCGTCTGCCGGCGGCGTCACGAGCCTTGAACAGCTCGTGTCGGGGCTGCCGGCGGACCTCCTGGGCACCGTCTTCGTCGTCCTGCATGTCCCTCCGGATGCAGTCAGCCGTCTGCCCCAGATCCTGAGCCGGAGTGGGCCGCTGTCGGCCGTCCATCCGCAAGACGGGGACAGGATTCGGCCGAGGCAGATCTATGTCGCGCCGCCCGACCACCACCTGCTGATCGACGGCGACCGGATCGGCGTCAAGAAAGGCCCACGGGAGAACCGCTTCCGCCCCTCGATCGACGCCTTGTTCCGCTCGGCTGCGTACACGTATCGCACCCGCGTCATCGGCGTCGTCCTCTCGGGTGTCCTCGATGACGGCACCTCGGGGCTTTGGAGCATCAAGCGGCTCGGCGGCAAGACGGTGGTTCAGGACCCCGAGGATGCCGCTCATAATGCGATGCCGCTGAACGCGCTGGAGCAGGTCGAGATCGACCACTCCCTGCCGGCGCGCGACATGGGACCCCTGCTCGCTCGTCTGTCGCGCCAGGGGCCCGCGGCTGCGAGTGAGACTGTCCGCGACCCTGACAGACAGATGGAGATCGAGGTCGCTGTCGCCGCCGGCGGCAATGCATTCGCGCGAGGCATCATGGAGTGCACGGAGTTGAGCCCGTTCACCTGCCCCGAGTGCCACGGCGCTCTGGTCAAGCTCAAAGAAGGAACCATGACTCGGTTCCGTTGCCACACCGGGCACGCCTTCAGCAAGAGCGCGCTGCTCGCCGGTGTCACCGAGGCCGTGGACCACAGCCTCTGGCAAGTGACCCGGGCGCTCGAGGAATGCGTGATGTTGCTCGAACAGATGGCTCGGGACCTCCAGGAGCGCGGCGAAACCGCCGAAGCTGACCGGGTGCTCCGGAAGGCACGTGATACCGAGCGGCGGGCGGGCGCGCTACAAGCGATCACGCTGCAACACGAGCATCTGAGCGAGGAAGCGTTGCGCGATCCGCCCGAGGCGGAGTGACGGCGCGGGAGCGCCTCGCTCGCGCCGCGGTGACGAATCAATTGGACGAATCAACGGGGCGTGAAGGTGGAACCGGCGAGACCGGAGTCACGGTGTCCATGCGCGCCGACGAGGTCAGAGCTCCTTGGCGATCGCCAGCAGTGGTTGGTGGAGCCACTGATGGGCAGGGTCGAGGGGGCGACGCTCGTGCCAGTAGAGGTGCATGGCGAACCGTGGGATCGCCAGCGGCGGCTCGTGGATCGTCAGCGGCAGGCGGGTAGCGAAGGCGCGGGCGACCCGCTGGGCGAGGGTGATCACGAGGTCGGAGCCGGCGACCGCGTGCGGCGCGACGAGGAAGTGCGGGACCATCAGCGCGACGCGGCGCGACAGGCCGCGCTCGGCCAGCAGATCGTCGCCAGCGAGGTTCCGTCGACCCACTGCGCTCATTCCACGAGCGCGCCGACGCGGCAGACCAGGACGATCACAGAGCGAGGGCGCCGCGCGGCGCGACTGGCCGGCCCGTTCGCCAGGGAAGTCGGCCAGGCGCCAGCGTGGCGCCGCCTATCCACCGCTCGGAGAAATCGTTGCCCGCGAGCGAGCCGTCAGCTCACTGCGCTCATTCCGCGAGCCGGCGTGACGCGGCCGACCACGACGAATCACGAAACACAGGAGCGTGCGCGCGGCGCGATTCGCCGCTGCGCAACCGCGAAGCGGCCAAAGGTCACTCCAGTGTTGGTTTCACCGCTCCGCGGAATTGTCGACCGCGAGCGGCTCGTCAAGTCACGGCAAAATTCGGTGAAGGGACCAATACTGCATGCCCGGGCGGATACTTGCTGGGCATGACTCTGTGCTTGGTCTCTTCATTCGTCATGCCGCTCGCTCTGGTCGCCGCCGACGCCCCGGTAGGGCAGCGGAGCAATTTCGACGCGTCGGCGTTCGCCCCCGAGGTGGCGCCGACTCCCGTGCACGGTGGCCTCGCGGTTGCCCGCGCGCCCGGGCTCGGCTCGCCCTCCTTGATGTGGATCTCCCACGGGCAGGCGCAGCCGGCTGGGCGCTCCCCCGAATCGGCGGCCCGCTCGCAGCTGGCGCACCACCTGGACGCGTATGGGGCGACGCCTGAAGTGCTCGCCGGAGCGCGGACCCTGTTCGTCCACGACACCGGGCGCGGTGGCATCATTGTCGCCCTGCGGCAGACGGTCGGCGGCGTCGACCTCCATCACGGCGACGTCAAGCTGCTGCTCGACCGTTCGCTGCGCCTTTTGGCCGTATCCGGGGCGCTGCACCCCGGTGCGCATCCCGGCGCGGCGCGCCCGTTCACGACCTCCCCCGAGGCCGCGATCGCGGCGGCCCTGCGCGACCTCCACGGCGACGCAGTCACCGTGCCGCTCGTCGAGATCGAAGGCCGCAACCAGTGGCGACGCTTCGCGGCGAGCGGTCCGAAGCGCGCGGCCGGCCAGGGCCTGCGATTCGCCGAGCCGGCGCGGGCGCGGCCGATCTACTTCCCGCTCGGCGAGACCCTCGTCCCCGCTTACCTCGTCGAGCTGCAGACCCGGCTCGGGGCCAAGGACGACGTGTTTCAATACGTCGTCGCCGCCGACGACGGCCGGTTGTTGATGCGCCGCGACGCCACCCTGTACGCCCATCAGTATCGCGTGTACGCCGACCCGGTCGATCGCCGGCCGCTCGACGGTCCGCTCGTCGATTTCAACCCGCACCCGACCGGCTTCCCCAACGTCCTCCCGGACGGCTACTCGGACGCCGCGCTCGTCACCGTCGAGGGCCTCAACACCAACCCCGACGGCGTCCCCGATCCGTGGCTGCCCGCCAACGCGACCCAGACTGTCGGCAACAACGTCGACACCTACATCGATCCCAAGGACACCGATCCGGTCGTCGACCGCTTTCGTGCCACCGTCACCGCCCCCGGCGTGTTCGATCGCGTCTACGACTTCACGCAGGCGGCCACGGCCAACGACGAGCAGATCATGACCGCGCTGACGCACGCCTTTTACGTCACCAACTGGCAGCACGACTGGTGGTACGACTCCGGCCTGGTCGAGGCGACGGGCAACGCGCAGCTCGACAATTACGGGCGCGGCGGCGAGGACGACGATCCCATGCTGGTCGAGGTCCTGAACGGGTGGGAGGTCGGCCTGCGCAACAACGCCAGCATGTCGCTCACGCTCGACGGCGTCTCGCCGCGCCTGCGACTGCGGCTGTTCGACGGCATCCGCAAGCTCAGCGACCTGTCGGTGGATCCGCTGGGGCTGGTGCTCGACGGGCAGGTCTCCGAGTTCGGCCCCGCGGTCTACGACGTCACCGCGCCGCTGGTGCTCGGCGACGACGGCGCCGGCGCGAACGAAAGCGACGGCTGTGAGCCCTTGATCAACGACGTGGCGGGCAAGATCGTCCTCGTCGACCGGGGCGAGTGCATCTTCGAGACCCAGGCCAAGAACATCCTCGACAAGGGCGCGGTCGGGGTGCTGATCGCCGACGACGTCGCGGCCGACGAGCCGGTCGTGCCGCTCGACGACCTCTCGTTCGCGAACCCGAACATCCCGACCCTCGGCCTCACCCTCGCCGAAGGCGACGTGCTCAAGGACGCGCTCGAGGGTCCTGCGCTCACCGTGCACATGGCGGCGGAGGCGGGCCCGACCCGCGACGCGGGCCTCGATTCGCAGGTGATCGCGCACGAGTTCGGCCACTACTTGCACAACCGCCTCGTCGAGTGGGGCAGCCCGACCTGTCTGGCCGCGAGCGAGGGGTGGGGCGACTTCAACGCCCTGCTGATGAGCATCCGCGAGGGCGACGACCTCCACGGCGCCCTCAACATCTCGCCCTGGTCCTCGATCGACCCGACCCAGTACTGGAACTGGCGCCAGTACGTCTATTCGACCGACTTCGCCGTCAATCCGCTGACGTTCCGCCACATCGGTGACGATGTGCAGCTGCCCGAGGGCCCGCTGTTCAGCCCGACCGGCTTCCCCAACAGCCAGCAGCACAACGCGGGGCAGGTGTGGGCGCAGATGCTGTGGGACAGCTACGTCGCGCTGCAGGAGCTCCACGCCGACGATATCGGGTTCGAGGCCGTCCGGCGCAGGATGTCGGACTACGTCGTCGCCGGCATGATGCTCGCGCCCTACGAGCCGACCTTCACCGAGCAGCGCGACGCATTGCTCATGGCGATCGCCGCCACCAGCGAGGACGACATGCTCGCGGTCGCCGCGGCCTTCGCCGATCGCGGGGCGGGCACCTGCGCCGAGTCGCCGCCGAGGTTCTCGACGACCCTCGAGGGCGTGGTCGAGGACTACGAGCTGCGCGGCCGCGGCGTGCTGCTCGGCGCGAACTTCGACGACAGCGTCGTCTCGTGCGACCAAGACGGCATCCTCGACGACGAGGAGACCGGTCGGGTCGCGTTCGAGGTCTACAACGGCGGCGTCGTGCCGCTCGCCGCCGGCGCGACGGTCGAGATCGTCGAGCCGCCGCCGGGCCTGGTGTTCCCAGACGGGCCCGTCGTCACCTTGCCCGAACTCGCGCCGCAGCAGACGAGCCCGTACACGATCGCCGTCACGCTGGACCCCGGCATCACCGAGCCGACGCGCGTGGCGCTGCGCGTGCGACTGACGGCGCCCGGCGGGTGCGAGGCTCCCGTCGAGCAGATCGTGCACGCGACGCTGAGCGCCGACGTCGCGCCGACCGGCGCGAGCGAGGACGACGTCGAGGTCGCCGCCTCCGCCTGGACTCCTACCGGTGACGCCGGCGCATCCGTGTGGACGCGCGAGTCCGGGCCCGACGGCCACGCCTGGCACGGAAAGAACCTCGGCGCCCCGACCGACACCGCCCTCGTCTCGCCGGCCTTCACGGTCGCCGGGGACCAGGACTTCTCGCTCGCCTTCGATCACGCCTACGCCTTCGACGCCGTCTACGGCATCGCGTGGGACGGCGGCGTCATCGAGCTGTCCTCCGATGACGGCCAGACCTGGTACGACGCCGCCCAGGTCGGGGACGTCGGATACAGCGGCAAGATCCAGAGCGCCGAGAACCCGCTCGTCCTTCGCTCGGCCTTCGTCAAGACGAGCCTGGGTTATCCGCAGCTGAGCCCCGTCGTCATCCACTTCGGCACGGCGCTGGCCGGCCAGACCATGCGCATTCGCTTCCGGATCGCCACCGATCCATTGCTCAGCCAGAGCGGCTGGACGCTCGACAACTTCCACTTCCAGGGGCTCGTCGACGGTCCATTCCCGCGGCTCGTCGGCGATGCCGGCGCCTGCCAACCCAACGAGGAGACCACGACCAGCGAGACCGGCGAGTCGACCAGCGAGACCGGCGAGTCGACCAGCGACACCGACGCGTCGACCAGCGACACGGGCGCGCCGACCAGCGACACGGGCGCGCCGACCAGCGACACCGAGGCGCCGACCAGCGGCCCCGGGGAGCCGACCAGCGGCCCCGGGGAGCCGACCAGCGGCCCCGGGGAGCCGACCAGCGGCCCCGGGGAGTCGAGCGACACGTCGAGCGAAGAGTCCGACTCCGGAGGCATGAGCGCGGGCGGGGAAGCCGGTTGCGGTTGCGTGGCCGATCCGCGCGGCGGCTGGCTCACCGCGCTGGCGCTCCCGCTCCTGGCGCTGCGTCGCCGTCGCCGAGTCGCATGATTCGGTGCGAGGCGCAAATGTGCGGACCGCGGTGGCCGGGCTCGCGCCTTCCGCCGTGGTGAATCGCCTGCGTCAACCCCGGAGCGGTTCGCCGTGTCCCGCCTTCGGGCTGCTCCGAGGGTTTGGTCATTCGATGCAGCACGGCCGGCGAACCTCGGGGTCCCCGCGAGCGCACGCCCAGTGCGTGCGCTCCACCTCGCGCCGATCCGCGCGGCGCCGTGAATGCGTGGGACCCCGATTGTGGACGGTGTCGCCGACATGCGACAACCACCGCGTGCGTGCCAAACTATTCTTCTCCATGATCGGCCCCGTCCTCGCGCTCGCCTGCTCCGCGCCGGCCCAGGACGCCGGCTCGCGCCCGGCCCCGACGCCCGCCGCTGCGCCTGCTCCCGCGCCCACGCCCACGCCCGTGCCCTCGCCCGCCGCGCAGCCGCCCGCGGCGGCCGGAGCGGTGCCCGTCCTGCCGGAGCTGCGCGAGGCCAGCGATGCGTTCATGGAGGCGCTGCTCTCGGGCACCCTGATCGAGCAATCCGGCTGCCTGCGCGTCAGCCCCGACGGCAAGGAGCTCGGTCACCTGCTGATCTGGCAGCCGGGCTACACTGCGCGCCGCACCGGCGATCGCGTGGAGATCGTCGACGGCGCCGGCAAGGTGGTCGCCCGCGTCGGCGAGCCGCTGCGCACCGGCGGCGGCCAGGTCGAGCTGAACGACGCGCTGCGCGGGCAGCTGAAGGCGCCGCTCGACGCCGCGTGCGTCGGCCCTTACTGGCTCATGGGCCAGCTGCAGAGCCCCTGAGCCAGCGCGACGGCGCGCGCCATTCATTGCATGCCCGAGAGGACATGTCCTCTCGGTCATGGCATGAAGCAGCCGGGGGTGCCGCCGCACATGATGTCGCCGGCGGTCACACGCACGAGGGTGGTGTCGCACAGGGTGACCGCGTCGAGCTCGGCCTGGGCCGACAGCGGGTTGCCGGTGAGGCCCACCATGCCGCAGCTGAACTCGTCGACGAGCCAGTCGGTCGCCAGCAGCGGGGCGATAGCGACGATCTGATTATCGTCGAGACTGAGGAAGTGCGGCGTCGGCCAGGTTGCGACGGGCGCGAGGTCGGAGATCTGGCAATTCGCGGCGGAGAGCTCGTGGATCGGCAGGCCGGTCAGCGGCGAGAGATCGGCGATCGCGGTCGACCTGATGTCGAGCACCCGCAGGGCGCTCATGCTTGCGAGCGGGCCGAGGTCGGTGATCGCGGTCTTGCCGAGCGAGAGCTCCTCCATGGCCACGAGCCCGGCGAGCGGCGAGAGATCGGCGACGGGGGTCTTGCTGGCGTCGAGGACGCGCAGCGCGGTGAGGCCCGCGAGCGGCGACAGGTCGGTGACGAGCGTGGCTTCGAGGTGCAGCTGCTCGAGCGCGACGAGGCCGGCGAGCGGCGAGAGGTCGGCGATCGGCGTCTCGTCGAGCACCAGACGCCGAAGCCCGGTCAATCCCGCGAGCGGCGAGAGGTCGGTGGAGACGCTGTCGTAAAGCTCGAGGTCTTGCATCTGCGTGAGGCCTGCGAGCGGGGCGAGCGAGGTGATGGCGGTGCCGGTGAGGCGGAGGCCCTCGAGCTGGGTGAGCGCGGCGAGCGGTGCGACTCCGACGTCGCCGAGTTCGGAATATCCGAGCAGCGCGAGGCCGGTGAGGCCGGTGGCGCACTCGAGCCCGCCGAGGTCGACAATCGGCCCGGTGTTCATCTTCTGCATCCCGAGCTGCGGCAGCGCAGCCAGGACGTCGCCGGGGATCGGCCCCTCGGGGAGGTCGAGCACCGCGCGCACCTTCTCCTCGAGGTTGGCGTCCGCGAACTCGACGACGGTGCAGTCGCGCCCGCCGGTGGTCGTGTCCGGCCCGGTCACGGTCGACGGCTCGGTGAGAGTGTCGCCCGTGGTCGTGGTGGTCGTCGGGGTGGTGTCGTCGTCGCTGGTCGAGCCAGAGGGCGAGCCGGTGGTGGGCGACGTGGCGCTGGCGTCGTCGACCGTGGTGCCAGGCTCGCCGGAGGTGCTGCCGCCTTCCGTCGTGGTCGGCTCGGCCGGAGCCGGACCGCAAGCTGCCAGGACGAGGACGAGACCTGCACGAGCGGGGCGGGCGAACATACGCGCCCATCATGCCACGGGACGGCCGGCCCCGACGCGCGGCGCCCCGTGCCCGCTGTCACGATGCGGGCGCGACGGATCGTGGGCACGGTGGACACGGGCTGCGTCGGAGCCGGCGCCGCTCATGTCCCAAAGGCCATGTGATGGCGCGAAAGCGCACGCGCGGGCCGGGCGACGGCGCCCGGATCACGAGCGCCGAGCTCCGCGGTCGTGGGCGAGATTCGATGATGGAAAGGACATGTCTGAAGAGACATGTTTTTCCGGCTCACAGGCCGCCGGTGACCTTGACGACGGCGCCGGAGACGTAGGACGCACGGTCGGACAGCAGCCACAGGATCGCCTCGGCGACCTCGTTCGCGGCGGCCACCCGGCGCAGCGGGGCGATTCGGGCCACCATCGCCGGGCGGTCGGGGTTGCCGGAGCGGGCGTGGATCTCGGTGTCGGTGGTGCCGGGCTGGACTGCGTTGACGCGGATCCCGAGCGGGCCGACCTCGCGCGCGACGCCGATCGTGAACGTCTCGAGCGCGGCCTTCGACGCCGCGTAATGTACGTACTCGCCGGGGCTGCCGGTGACTGCGGCGATCGACGACACGTTGACGATCGCGCCGCCGCGTCCGCCCCGCTCGGTCGACATGCGACGGATCGCCTGCTGGGTGCACAAGATCGCCCCGGCCACGTTGACGGCCAGCACGCTGTGGACCGTCGCGGCCGCGACGTCCTCGACCCGCGCCGGCGCGCCGATGATCCCGGCGTTGTTCACGAGATGCGTGATCGACCCGAGGTCGCGCTCGCAGGCGGCGAACAGCCGCTCGACGTCCGCGGGCGAGGCGACGTCTGCCTGCACCGCGATCGCATCGACGCCGCAGGCCCTGCAATTGGCGACGACCTCGCGGGCGCGGGCGTCGTCGGCGACGTAGTTGATGCAGACGCGATAGCCGGCGCGCGCGGCGAGCCGCGCGGTCGCGGCTCCGATCCCGCGGCCCCCGCCGGTGATCAGGACGGTGCGCGGCGCATCGTGGGTCGCGTGCATTTCGGAGCTCCCTGGGCTGGACGATCAGGCGCTAGAAGACCACCAGGCGGTGATTCGCGGCGATCGGGTGCAGCGCCGGGGCGACCCGCGCTCGCCCGCTCGTCCGCCCGGCGATCGCCGTGGCGAGGCCGATCGCGCCAGCGCGCGTCGAGGTCGGGCAGCGCGGCCCGGCGCGACGGTCCGAGGCAGACGACGAAGGTCACGCGGACAGCGATACCTCAGCCGCCCGCGGCGACGCCAGGCCTGCGGAGACGACGGGCGGTGGTGCCGATGCGGCGCTGGGGCGATCCATGATGCTGCGCAGTGGGTCCTCGACGAACAGTCGGCGCATCCAGCGAGCCTGCGCGACGCGAGTTGCAGCAGGTCGTGGCGTGCATCGACGGGGTGCGGATCTCGACCCCCCCCAAAAATTCACCGGGCATTCTCCGCGTCTCACCAGAATGCGCGATGCCCGCGACCGGCTCGCAAAATGCGCCAACTCGCATGTGGCGAGGAACGAAAGCAGCGGGTCCGTGGCTCGCTCGCGGGGGGAACCAGGGAAATCTCCGGTTGCCCCGCCTGTCGAACGCATCCATACAGCGAACACGACCGGTTTTCAGCCATGACTCGAGCCGTTCCAAAGCCTTTCTCGCAGCCGCGTGCGCCGACCGGGATCACCGGCCTCGACGACATCCTCGGGGGAGGCCTCCCGCGCGACCACCTGTACCTCGTCGAGGGGGCGCCGGGGACCGGGAAGACCACCTTTGGTCTGCAGTTCCTGCTCGCGGGGCGGGACCGCGGCGAGGTCGGGCTGTACATCACCCTGTCCGAGACCCACAGCGAGCTCGAGGTCGTGGCGGCGTCGCACGGCTGGTCGCTCGAGGGCATCCGGGTGTTCGAGCTCGTCTCGCCCGCCGAGCTGGGCGGCGCGTCCGAGCAGTCGATCCTGCACCCCTCCGAGGTCGAGCTCGGGGAGACCGTCGACGGCGTGATCCGGGCGCTGGAGCGGGAGAACCCGACGCGCGTGGTGTTCGACAGCCTGTCCGAGATGCGCATGCTCGCCCACGACCCGCTCCGCTATCGCCGGCAGATCCTCGCGCTCAAGCACTACTTCGCCCGCAAGGGCTGCACCGTCATGCTGCTGGACGATCGCACGGTCGCGCACCACGATCTGCAGCTGCACAGCATCGCCCACGGCGTCCTGTGCCTCGAGCAGCACACCCACCAGTACGGGCCCGAGCGGCGCAACCTGCGGGTGAGCAAGCTGCGTGGCCTCAAGTATCGCGGCGGCGAGCACGACTACGAGATCCGCACCGGCGGCATCGAGGTCTATCCGCGGCTGGTGGCGGCGGAGCACCGCACCGACGTCGAGCACACCGTGGTCTCGACGGGCAACCCGGCGCTGGACAGCATCCTCGGCGGCGGCCTCGCGCGCGGGACCAGCGTCCTCTTCACCGGGCCGACCGGCGCCGGCAAGACCACGACCGCCCTCGCGTGCGTCGAGGCGACGCTCCGACGCGGCGAGCGGTGCGCCTTCTATCTCTTCGACGAGACCCGGTCGGTCATGCTGCAGCGCGCGGCGGCGCTGGGCATCGATGTCCACCGCTACGTCGATGACGGACAGCTGGAGCTGTTGCAGCTCGACCCCGCCGAGATGTCGGCCGGAGAGTTCGCCCACGGGGTGCGCCACACCGTGGAGGCAGGCGCGACGATGGTGGTCATCGACAGCCTCAACGCGTACTTGCACGCGATGCCGGGCAGCCGCTTCCTGGTGTTACAGATGCACGAGCTGCTCGCGTACCTCAATCAGAAGGGCGTCATCACGATCCTGATCCTGGGGCAGCACGGCGTGCTGGGCGAGGGTCGCATGGACGTCGACCTCAGCTACCTCAGCGACTCGATGCTGCTGTTCCGCTACTTCGAGGCGCGCGGGCAGCTGCTGAAGGCGCTGTCGGTCACCAAGAGCCGCACGAACGCGCACGAGTCGACGATCCGCGAGTTCCGTCTGACGGCCGGGGGCATCGAGGTGGGCGACGTGCTGCTCGACTTCCAGGGCGTGCTCGGCGGCGTCCCGCATTATCAAGGGTCGCGCCCGCTGTTGGCCGACGGGGACGAAGACGCGGCGTCCGAGGGCTGAGCGCGTGGAGCAACGTGTCCTCATCTACACGCCACGAGGGCGCGACGCAGAGGTCGTGGCGGGGGTGCTGCGGTCGGTCTCGCTGGAGGTCTTGGCGTGCTCCGATCAACGCGACCTGCTCGCCCGGCTCGACGAGGGGGCCGCGTGTGCGATCCTCACCGAGGAGGCCCTCGCCGCGGAGCCGCAGGCCAGCCTCCGCGAGTGGGTGGCGCGTCAACCGGCGTGGTCGGACTTCCCCTTCATCGTCCTGGCGCTGCGTCACGCCCGTCGCCGCCCCGCGTCCATTGCGGCGACCCTGCGCGAGCTCGGCAACCTCCTCCTGCTGGAGCGGCCGCTCAACGCCGAGACGCTGGCGAGCGCGGCCAAGTCGGCAGTGCGCGCGCGCCAGCGCCAGTACGCGATGCGTACCCACTGGGCCGAGCTGGCCGCGGCGCGGGCGGAGGTCGATCAGGCCAACGCCCTGCTCGAGACGCGGATCGCCCAGCGCACGGCGGCGCTCGCCAGCGCCAACGATCGCCTGACCGCCGAGATCGCCGAGCGCGAACGGGCCCAGCAGGCGCTGACCCAATCGCAGAAGATGGAGGCGCTCGGTCAGCTCACCGGCGGCATCGCCCACGACTTCAACAACCTGCTGCACGTGGTCAGCATGAACCTCGACCTCGTCGACATGATGACCGAGGACCCGAACATTCATGCCACCAACCAGCGGGCCAAGGACGCGGTGAGCCGCGGGGCGCGCCTCACGGGCCAGCTCCTCGCATTCGCGCGGCGGCGGTCCATGTTGCCGCGGATCAACGACATCCGCGGCGTCTTGCACGACATGCGGGACCTGCTGACGCTCGCGCTCGGCGCGAACGTCACGCTCGAGATGACGACCGGCGCGGAGGAGCTGCACGCGTTCGTCGACGCCAATCAGCTCGAGATGGCCGTGCTCAACCTGAGCATGAACGCCCGCGACGCGATGCCGGCAGGCGGCCGGCTCCACGTGCAGGCGGCCAGGAGCGACGGTGCGCGCAGCGAACTCCCGCCCGGGGAGTACGTGGCGATCTCGGTCAAGGACGACGGCGTCGGCATCCCGTCCGACTTGCAGAGCAAGATCTTCGAGCCGTTCTTCACCACCAAGCCGGTCGGCAAGGGGACCGGCCTGGGCCTGTCGCAGGTCTACGGCTTCGCCAAGCAGTCCGGCGGGACGGCGCGGGTCGAGAGCGCGCCCGGGGCAGGCACGACGGTGCAGATCCTCCTGCCCCTGCAGAGCAAGCCCGACGGCGACGAGATCTGCGCCGAGCCGCCGCGGGCTTCGGACCGCCCGGCGCGGCGCTTCGAGATCCTGGTGGTCGAGGACGACGAGGAGGTCCGGCGCGCCGTGGTCGAAGGCCTGCAGTCGCTCGGCTACGGCGTGGGCGCGGTCGCAAGCGCCGAGGAGGGCCTGAAAAGCGTCGAGCAGGCCGCGCCCGACCTGCTGTTCGTCGACTTCGCGATGCCGGTCATGAACGGCGCCGAGTTCATCCAGGCCGTGCGCGCCCGCGGGGCGAAGATGCCGGTCGTGATCGCCAGCGGCTACGCCGACATGCAAGAGATCGAGCGCCTCATCGACACGCGCTATTTCCTGAGCAAGCCGTTCGACATCGCCGCGATGTCCCGCGTCGTCGCCGACGCCCTCGCCGATCGGTGAGCTCCGCGGCCTCGGGGACAGGCGGCGCCCGCGGCTGGGAGAGTCTCCGGTCCCGGCGGCTAAAAATTTCGAGTAAACTGCGCGTCCGACGAGACCGAGAGCTCCTGTGATGAATTTTTTTGAAAGCCCGTTCCGGGGCAAGCTGCTGACCGAGCAGGTCAAGAACCCCAACATCGTCGCCGGTCGGTTCAGCTACTACTCCGGCTATTATCACGGCCATTCGTTCGACGATTGCGCGCTCTATTTGATGCCGGATCGCACCGACGTCGACAAGCTGATCATCGGCAGCTTCTGCTCGATCGGCACCGGCGCCGCGTTCATCATGGCCGGCAACCAGGGGCACCGCCACGAGTGGGTGTCGAGCTTCCCGTTCTTCTACATGCCCGAGGTGCCGGCCTTCGCGGGGGCGCGCGACGCCTTCCAGCCGGCCGGTGACACGGTGATCGGCAACGACGTGTGGATCGGCGCCGAGGCGATGTTCATGCCGGGCGTGCGCGTCGGCCACGGCGCGGTCATCGGCAGCCGCGCGCTCGTCACCCGCGACGTGGAGCCCTACACGATCGTCGGCGGGAACCCTGCCAAGCCGATCCGCAAGCGCTTCGCGGACCCGGAGATCGCCATGCTGCTGGAGATGGCGTGGTGGGACTGGCCGCTGGAGCGGCTCCACGAGGCCATGCCGCTGTTCTGCTCGAGCGACATCGCGGGGCTCCACCGCATGTGGCAGGGGTTCCGCGGCGACTCCGGGGCGTGAACCGCAGGCGCCGGCCCGTTTGGAGACGGGCCGACAGACCCCAGGTCAGGCCGCGAGTCGCCGCGCGGCCGCGGTCCGCGTGAACTTGCGCGTTGTCGCACCCGCGCGCGCGGCGTAGCCTGGATACCTCCGGGCGCGAGTGATGCCCGTGAATGCATCGAGCCGGGAGCAGACGCATGACCACGTTGCAGGTACGACGGGTGCAGTTCGACTTCGACGGGGACGTCCCGTTCCTGTGGAACCGGCACAACCCGGCGTTCTCGCTGATGACGAACATGATCAGCGTCATCGCCATCGCCTTCGAAAAATACATCGTGCAGGCGGTGCGGCAGGTAATGCCGCAGATCTCCGACCACTTCGTCGCCGCCGAGGCGGACGCCTTCCTGCGCCAGGAGGCCCAGCACGCGCGGGTCCACCGGCAGCACTTGAAGGCGCTGATCCGCAAGTACCCGGGCCTGCAGCAGATGCTGGACCAGGCGATCGGCTGCTTCGACGCGCTGCTCGAGACCCGGTCGCTGAAGTATCACCTCGCCTACATCGCCGATCTCGAGGCGACCTTCACGCCCACCTTCAAGCTGCTGCTCGACAACGAGGAGCGGCTGTTCCGGCCGGGCGACGAGCGGGTCGCGTCGATGCTGCTGTGGCACTTCGTCGAGGAGGTCGAGCACCGCAGCTCGGCCCTGATCGTCTATCGCGCGCTCGGCGGCGGCGAGGCCTACCGCCTGGCGATCCTGCCGTCGGTGGTGCTGCACATGAACCGGGTGCTGGAGGTGATCATCGCCGGCTTCAACGCCCACGTCCCGCTCGCCGACCGCGAGATCGACGCGCGCGTGCTGCTGCCGAGCTTCCAGCTGCGCCACAAGCTGCGCACGATGTTCGGGCGGGAATCGGCCGCGCTGCCCGACAGCTTCGCCGGCGTGCCCTCGAGCGAGCGCCGCACCGCGTCGCTGCGGATCTTGCAATCGCAGATGCCGAACCACGACCCCGAGGACCAGCCGCTGCCCGAGTTCGCCGCGCAGTGGCTCGAGCGTTACGAGCGCGGCGAGGACGTCGTGCGCTGGTACTCGTCCGAGCTGCGGCGCTGACACGCGTGGTCAGAGGTCTCCGCAACCGTTGAGGTTGTCGTCGAGGAACATGCCGCCCTTGAAGCCGTTCGCCTTCATCAAGGTGAGCGCCATCTCGGCGTTGCCGCACCACAGCTTCTCGTTGTGAAGGAAGTAGATGGTGCTGGTGGGGATGAACTCGGCGACGCCGAGGACGTCGACGAGGTCGTCGTTGTGCTCGACGCGCACCTCGCCCATGACGCTGGTCGCGCCGAGCCCCGCGAGGGTCTCGAGGCCGTTGCCCGTGATGTGCACGCTCCAGCCGATGAAGCTCAGCGCTCCGAGCCCGGTCAGGTCCTTGAGCAGAGGGCTGCCCCGGAGCTTGAAGTGGCCGAATTGCTGCGCCTGAGCGCCGATCGAGGTCAGGTTGCCGAGCGCGTGCAGGTCGGCGAGCTGGTAGTTGTATTCGATGAGGAGCTGGCCGCCGACCTCCGCGAGGCTGTCGAGGCCGTCCAGGTTCGGGAGCGCGGTCTCCCGGATGTCGAGATCGCCGCCGATCCGCTGCAGGCACTGCAAATCGGCCAGACTGGCCAGGCCGGGGGCGTGGATCGTCAGGTCGCCGGTGATTTCTTTGTAGGCGGCGAGCGCTTCGACGTCGAGCTGGTTCTCGATCGAATAAGAGCCCTGCAGGACCGCGAGGTCAGGCGCGCAGTCGATCGGCTGCCCCGTGGTGCCGGAGGTGGTCTCGTCGGTGGTGCCGGTCTCGTCGGTGGTGCTGCCGGAGGTGGAGCTGCCCGAGGTGGTTTCGCTGGTGGTGCTGGTCTCGTCGGTGGTGCTGGTCTCGTCGGTGGTGCTGCCGGAGGTGGAGCTCGTCTCGGAGTCCGGGCCGAGCGGTGCGGTCGACTCTCCGGTGGGGTCGGCGGTGCTCGCGGTGTTCGTCGGGCCGGTGGACTCGGGCTCCGGGTCGCCCTGCGAGGTGGATGTCGATTCCGGGTCGCCCGCGGTCGCAGTCGTGTCGCCTGGACTCTCGCCGGGGCAGGCGGCGAACAGCCCGAGGCCGACGGTCAACACGAGCGCGTCGAGGGATAGGTCGAGCCGCCGCGGGGACGACGATACTGGAAGCCTGGTCATACGAATCTCCGGGGGAAAAAAGAGCGGGCACAGCGGCGCGACTGCCCGATCGAGGGCGGCGCTGCTGGAGTGCTTGCAGTGATCAGTGGCTGCTTGCCGACGGTTCCGTCAGCCGACCGGAACCGCGGTCCGAAAGCCTGGCTCGTGGCCGCCGGCCGATGCGCGGATCTGTCATTCATCCGACGTCGATCGGACCTGCCGGGAGGATCCGGGCACCAGCGAATGGAGGATCGCCACTGCCCACAATCGGCGGGCTGCCGGGCTCGGCGTCAGCGCCAGCGGAAGGACGGCGGGTCGGCGGTCAGGCTCAGCCGGCGATGCGTGAACTCGCGGCGCGCGCCCGACTCGTCGAACTGGTTGCCGACGTTGGTGAGGTGGCCGCTGACGCCGTCGTTCCACAGGCCGGAGACCCAGCCGCGCGGCCTCACCGCGGACTCGTGGATGTACAGGTTGAAGAACTCGCGCTGCTGGGCGTTCAGGCGCTCGTGGGTGTTCAGCGGCTTGGTCGCGGGGCCGGCGAGCTGGTCCGAGCGGACCTTCAGCGGCTGGACCTCGGCGGTGGCGAGACCGTGGAGCTGGGTGGTCCAGCTCGACTTCCACATGTGCCACCGGTTGCCGACCTGGTACATGTCGCGGAACGGGATGAACGCGAGGTGGTTGACCTTGCCGTTCTCGCTCGGCGGGTAGCTGCCGCCGACGTCGGAGTGGGCGCCGGGGTACTCGCGGTCGACGCCTGGGATCACCGAGAGGGGGAAGTTCTGCCGGTACTCGTGGCGCGCGGTGTAGTGGGCGACGCCCATCGAGTCGGTGGCGTCGATGTAGAGGTTCTGCCCGGGGTTCGCGTCGTCGCCGGCCTGGCCGAACGAGCCGACGGTGTCGTAGACGCCGACGAAGCGGACGGTGACGTGCGGCTGGGTCTTGCGCAGCGCCATGTTGACGAGGTTGACGAAGGTGCGCGCGAGCGCAGCCCCGCGCGAGAAGCCGAACACGTCGACCGTCTTGCACGCCTGCAGCGGCAGCTCGCCGCAGCGGTCGCGCAGCCAGAAGTAGGCGCGATTGAGCCGCTCCTCACCGCCGAGGCCGCCGGCCATGCCGGCGACGTTGGCCCCGGTGTCTGCCATCTGCGAGCCGCGGCTGGTCACCGCGGCGGTCCAGCGGGCGCCGAACCACCGGTCCTGGACGGCGGCCCGCTCGGCCTCGGCCTGGCGCTGGCGCGCGTCGGTGTCCATCGAGCCGACGCCGTCGATGTACTGCTTGACGTAGCGCTCGTCGGCGGTCGCGGTGTCCTTGAAGACGTTGAACAGGCGGACGACGTTGGTGTGACCCTGCCGCGGCTCGTCGCGCGCCCGGTTGTTGTTGGTGCCGTCGAAGAAGACCCCGGCCCGCAGCTTGCGGCCCGGGTTCTGGCACGGACAGGTCGCGCCCGGCCGCGACGCCGGGAACGCCTGTGACTCGCCCTGGACCCCTCTCGCAGTGTCGCGCGCGCCCATCGCCTATCTCCTCGTCTTGTCGGCCTCGGCCAGCACGTCGTCCCAGTAGGCCGCGGGGTTGGTGATCCGCGCGGCCTCCTCCCACGCGGCGTCGTCGACGTCGTCGACGATGCGGTCGAGCCGGACCTGCTCGTCGAGGTCGCGCTGATCGAGGATCGCCTGGATCTTCGGCTGCACGTGAAAACATGGCCCGACGGCCAGCATGTCCATGACGAAGGTGAACAGGCCGCGCTCGCTGTGGATCGCGTAGGAGCGGGCGATCTCGAAGCAGTGGACGATCACCGCGCGCAGGTCGAACGGGTCGTGCCTGGCGATCTTGTCCGGCATGCGGACCTGCAAGTAAGCGATGATTCGACGCACGAGATCGTCGTCGGCGAGCGTGTCGGCCTGGTCCGCGCGGATCTTGAACATCGCTGGCGCCCGCTGTCGCACTCGACGGACGAGTCGACGCCAGACAGCGTAACAGATGCGTGCGGGAGGATGATCGGGGAACCTCCTGCGCCCGCCGGCCGGCCCGCGGGCTCGCGTGCGAGGGCGAGCGGCGGTGCGACCGGCAGCGCTCGCGCGAGGCACTGGGCACCGCACACGCCCGCGAGCGCCGCGTCCAGCGCGCCGACGCGCGGCCCGTCGAGCCCGGCGAGGACCGCCTGCACGCGCAGGCCGTCCTCGCGGGCCGTCGCTGCCGCTCGGCAGGCGGATCTGCTCAAAGATCAGTCGGGTGGCGCGGCCCTGTCGGACGCAGGCGCGGGTGCCGAGGGCGCGTCCATTCGCGGTGCTGCCATTCGCGAGATCAGGCGAGCAGGCGACGGCCGCTCGAGTCATGGCATTCGCGTGCTCACGGGACGTCGAGGGCGTAGGTGAAGAACACCGCGACCTCCTCCGGCGCCACCGCGGCGGGGTCGTAGAGGGCGGTGTGGATCCCGCAGAAGCGGAAGCCCATGCGCTGGTAGAATCGGATCGCGGGCACGTTGCTGGTCTGGGTCTCGAGAGTCAAGCAGCGCACGCGCTCGCTGCGGGCGAAGTCCAGAGCGGCGGCCAGAAGAGTACGGCCGAGGCCTCGACCACGACTGCCCGGCGCGACGAACAAGGCGCTCAGCTCGGCGCTGCGGTTCCATCGTTGCAGCTGCACGGTCGCGAACCCCTCGAAAATGCCATTCGTCGATTCGGTGGCTACGGCGAACGCGGCGGTGGCGGCGGCTTCCACCAGCGTCTCGGGGGCGTAGGTCTTGTGGAAGGGGACGGCCAGGCCGGTCTCGCGCAATACCACGGACATGTCGACGACCTCCGGCACGAAGAGGGCCGAGGTGCTGTAGGACGCGTCGAAGACCTGCAGCCGAGGCGCGTCGTCGGGCCAGCGGAGAGGACGCAAATTCATGGCCGAGCCGAGCCTGGCGGGCGAGGCCAAAGGCTATCATGGCCCGGTCTTTGACGGCTTGTGAAATCGTGGAGATCCGCGGCATCCTCTCGGCGTTGGCCAGGTCATGCGAGAGCCGCTCCGTCTCGATGGTGAAAACATGATCAGGTGTTCCGGGCCGCGACTCCGATCGTTGCGCACTCTGGTGGTGCTCGCAGTCGTCGGCCTCGCGTGTGCGCGGCCGGCTCCGCCGGCGACGGAGCGACCGGCAGCGGAGCCTCGCGCGGGCGAGCACTCGCAGGCGAGCGCGCGCGCGGCCGATGCGCTGCGCGACCTGCTGCTCGAAGGGCGCGTGGAGGCCGCGAATGCGCTGGTGCGGGCGCAGCCGGCGGAGAGCCCCGGCGACGACCGTTGGCACTGGCTCGCAGCCATGGCCGCGCTGGCGGACAACGATGCCCAGGCGCTGGCGAGGCACCGCGCGGCGCTCCCGGAAGGGTCCGGGTGGGCGCTCCTGCTGCGCGCCCAGGAGCAGGCGGGCAAGCTGCCTCGGCGCGAGCTGGCCGCGCTGGTGACGGGGGCCCGCGCTCGCCTCGGCGACCATCCCGACGCGGTGTGGCTGCACGCCCAGGTCCTGGAGCTGCAGAGCGACGAGGACGGGCTGGCAGCCCTCGCGGCGCTGCCCGACCTGCCCGACAGCGTGCGGGACTTCGTGCACGCGAAGCGCATCGGGATGACCTTCTTTCGGCTGAGCGCCGCGCCGCTGCCGGTGCGACCGAGCCACGAGCAAGTGCAGGCGCTCGTCGCCCAGGCCGAGCAGACTGCGCCCTCGGGGACGCTGGCAGTCGCGCGAGCGGCCGAGGGATGGTTGAGTGTCCAGCGCGCCGACGCGGCGCTCGAGCTCGTCGAGCGGGCGCTCGCGCGGCGCCCCGACGTCCTTGCGCTCACGGTGCTGCGAGCGCGGGCCCGCGTGGCTGCGGCGCGCCAGGACGCCTCGCTGCGGGCCGCGGCGATCGCCGAGCTCGTGGCCCTGGCCGACCGTCATCGCGCCGAGCCGGAGGCGCTCGCGCAGCTCGTCGACGGCCTGCAGCAGCTCGGGGCGACCGAAGCCGCACAGGCGATCTACGACGACGTGCGGCTGCGCTTCCCCGACGTGCGGGCGGTCGAGCGCTGGGACTCGGAGCTCGTCGCGGTGTTCGGCGCGGTGGGGGGGTGCAGGATGGCGCTCGCCAGGGGCGAGCTGCCGCCGGCGGACGAGCTGGCGCAGGCACGCGCGCCCGTCGACGCATTCTTCGACAGGCCGCGGCTGCGCGACCTGTCTCTGCGCAATTCGACTGCAGCGGCCTTGATCGAATTTCTGCAGTGCGATCCGCGAGCGCCGCTGCAGCGGGTCGAAGCCGTGGCGCGCGCCGTGCTGGCGGCGCCATTCGGAGCGTCGTACGACGCCCAGGCGGCCGTGCTCCTGGCGAAGCGGAGCGGGGACCTCGAGCTGGCGCGCGAGCTGGCCGAGCGGGCCCTCGCGCTCGCGGACGATACGCCTCCCGGCTTCGCTCTGGTGGCCACGCCCGGCGAACTCGAGGAGCTGCGGCGGGCCATGCGGGGGCTCGCCCACCACGCCCGCGGGCTCGTGCAGCTGCGCGCGGGCAGGGTGGAGGACGCGCGCGCGGACGCCTCGCGGGCGCACGAGCTGTGGCCGACGCACCCCGACATCGCGCTGTTGGCGGCCGAGCTGGCCGAACGCGACGGCGAGGTGCATCGGGCCGAGCAGATCCTCGCGCGGTCGATCGTGCAGGAAGGGGCGCCGGCGCGAGCGTGCCGCGAGCGCCTCCAGCAACTCGTGCTTACCCGTGGCGGGAAAGCGAAAGATCTCGACCGCACGATCGCGCGGCTGGAACGCGAACGGAAGGACGAACGGATCGCCGCGGTACTCGCCGCGCGAGCTGCGGCGCCGCAGCCCCTCGCGCCGTTCGAGCTCGACCTGCGGGGCGGCGGCCGGATCTCGAGCGAGGCCTTGCGCGGGCGCGTGACTGTGGTGATTGCGACCGAACCCTGGTGCACCGCGTGCCGGCTCGAGGCCCCCGAGCTGGCGAAGCTGCAACAGCGCTATCGCGGGCGCAAGGACGTGCAATTCGTGGTCGTGACGAGCGACCCCGACGGGATCGCGGCGTTGCACGGGACCGCGGGGTTCCGCGCGCCGATCGCCAGGGACGACGGCTGGCGCTCGATGGTCGGGATCAACGGCTATCCGACGCACCTGTTCATCGACGCTGCGGGCCGCGAGGTCTATCGCGAGACCGGTAACTACCGCGAGATGCACTTCATCCACCCGGCGTTGATCGAGGCGCTCCGGCGCGGGCGCTGAGGTAATTCGTCGAGGCTGCGAACACGGCGAATGGAGCGTTCCCGCCCGAGGTGTGGTGATACGAGGAGCTGCTGCGCCCGGGTCATTCGTGGCTCGGCGAACGCTCAGGCCGCTGCCAATCGCAAGCCTCGGGAAACCTCACTGCGCCGCGGAGTCCGCGCGAGGCGGCCGCGAGTTCGGTGATCGACGTCGCGTGCCATTCGCTGCCAGCGCATGAGAGTTTTCGGTTCGGGGGCGGCCGCACTGGCGAGACAAGCCCCAGATCGTGATGACATTTGGGGTGCGGTGAACCCACATTCTGTCGCTCGCATTTCGCTGATTTGCGATAAGCTGGGTGTGCCGGGCGCGACGTCCGGCACACTCAAAAGGAGCGACCCATGAACAAAGTTGGACGCACCGTCCTCTTCCTGGCCCTCTTCGCCGTGGGCGCGCTGTATGGCGCCTCCTCGGTGGATGCGGCGAGCAACTGCACCTACTACAGCGACGCCAGCCGCACCACGGTCGTGGGCCAGTACGGCTACGATTGTTGCAACAACAAGATCGCCTGGGGCACCAAGACGCCGTACTCGAGCTGCGGCGCCTGCTTCATCTGTTATCCGCCGTCGCCGAAGTAGAGAAAGCGGCGGGCCGGCGTCCCGCGTGCGGGTTCCTGCCGCGGGGCCTCGGGTTTATTTAAATAGGGCGTCGTCGACGCCTTCATGAAACTCGGAGTGACTGGCGCGCGTCTTACCCGCTCGCGGCCCCTGGTCCGGGGTATAGCCGCTGCAACTCGGAGATCGCGTGGGACCGCAGCGGGTGTCCCTCGTGGAAGCGGTCGATCACCTCGATCAGGGCGCGGACCACCTGCTCGATGGCTTCTACCGGCTGGGCGTTGCCCGCGAGGCACGCGAGGTGCACCGGGCCGATCTGCAGGACGTGCTCCCACAGCTGACCCGCCAGGGCCGCCTGCCACGCTCCGGTGCTGAACCGCAGCGCGTCCGCGGGGCGCTGGACCCGGCGCAGACACAGCTGGGCGAGCATCCCGAGCGCCGAGAGGGTCTCGCTGTTGGCAATCGTGCCGTGCAGCCGCTCGCCGAGCTCGACCTTGCGGTGCCAGGCCTCTTCGGCCTGTACGTACTGGCCGAGTTGGACGTGCGTCATTGCCAGCGCTTGGAGCGTCGGGCCCGCGTCCGCCGGCCACTCCGTTCCGGTCGCCTGATGCAGCGCGTGGAGGCTCGCGTGGAAGACCTTCGTGGCCTCCTCGAACTTCCCCTGGCGCGACAGCGCCTCGCCGAGTCCGTGGAGCGAGTGGGCGACCTCCTCGTGCGCGGGCCCGCCGTGCTCCTCGACCTTGATCGCCACGCACTCGCGCAAGATCGCCTCTGCCTCCTCGTTCTTGCCCTGCTGCACCAGGGCGACGGCCAGCATGTCGAGGAGCGCCGCGACGCTCGCGTGCCGCGGCGTGCCGAGCAGCCGGACGTTCGCGTCGATGCACTGGCGCAGGGTCGTCTCGGCCGCGGCGAACTCGCCTTGCGACAGATACGCGCGGCTGATGTCGGCGAGCGCGAGGGCGATCCGGGACTCTTCGCTGGAATCAGTCATTCAGGCGCTCTTCGTCGGAGGTACCACAAGATCGGCCAGGGGTCATTGTGAAGGCCGCGTTGGCAAACCCGCTCGGACGCACGAGGACCCCGCGGGCCGAGCCAGACGCAGGTCGAGCACTGGTTCAGTTGAAGTCGAGGAACGGAACGTAGACGCCGAACATCGCCCCGAGCGTAAACGTCATGTTGCCATCGGTCGCGTCGGCCGCTTTCGTGCGGAGGAACGGATTGAATCCGCCGAACAGGGCCAGGAACAGCGGCGTCTCGCGCAGGGCGACGCGGATGCCGAGCTTGATGCTCGGCGCCAGGGAGGCTGCCAGCTCTGGCGTTTTGAGGTCGAGCTTGCGGTTCTCGAACGCGACGTACTGGCCAAGATCGAGCACCGACACCTCGCCGTGAAACCCGACCGAACGGGTCTTCCTCGCCCCGTGATACGTATCGACCCCGAGGCCCAGGCCGAGGTGGATGGGGCTGGCCGGCGCGAGGTTGCTGGTCCTGTCCGGTGCCACCTCCGAGCGCACACCGGCGACGAACCCGAACGAACCTCCGAGCGAGAACACCGCGCCCCGGGTCCGCTCGCGCCGACTGGCCATGCGCGAGACCAGATCGGCGATCGCGTCCTTGCGCGCTTGCGCCGCGACCTCACTGTCCTTCTCGCTGTAGCTCGCGGCGTACCGGCCGATCCCTGCGAGGAAGCCGACGACCTTCTGTAACGCTTCCAGACCGGCCTGCGAGTCTGCGGAGTTCGACGAGTTGTCGTCCTCGGCCTTCTCCGTGTTCTTGCCGATGTCGGCCCCCTCGGAGGCTTCTTCGGCCGTCGCGGCGGTTTTTTTCATCGTCAGGATCCAATCCGCCACGATCGAGGTCGCTCCGCCCGCCACTCGGGTCCAGTCCTCGTCGAGGAGCCCGACGATCACCGCCTGCATCCACTCGACGCGCTGCCGGCGCTGCTCCAGCTCTGTCACCTTGTCCGCGGCCAGTTTCGCAGGGTCGATCTTCGCCAGCTCGAAGACGAGGTTGATCGCGTCGCGCCACCACTTGGCTCTTCCGCCGAACTCGAAGACCGTTGCGTGAGCGCGCAGCGCGGCGACCACGAGCTCCCGGTCCGAAGCCGCGAAGTGGCACTGATCGATCCAGCTGTCGAAATTCTGGCACGAGGTCAGTGCGCCCGGTTCCGCGGCGTCGCTGCTGTCGACGACGCCCGACGGCGACGAGCCCCGGATGGCGGCTTGCGCCGATCTCGTCGCGGCTACGCACATGGCTCCCACCCACAGCGCCTTGTCGACCACACCGGTAAGGGCTTCGCAGGTGTTTTTGTCCGCGACCTTCAGGATCGCCGCACGTATCTCCGTCACCGCGGTCGAGCTCAGCCCCGACTTCCCGTTCGAGCGCCAGGCGCGGATCAATCGCTCGACGGAGACGCCGCCGAGCGTCTGCCCCACCAGCTCGAAGGCGTGCCCCGGGCGCATGTGATCGAACCAGTCGCCGAGGACCGCCCGCAGCAGCGTCTCCGGCTGGGCCATCAGGTCTTGCAGCCGGCTCGACTCGAGCACCCGATAGGTCGTGGGCATCCATGGGTCGTCCTCGTCCTTCGCGCAGGCCGCCCGCGCCCTCCCGCGCTTATCGCCGCATTTGGCGAGGCTCATCAGCTCGCGCCGGGTCATCTCCCATCCGGCCTGGACCGCCTTGTCAAGCACGACCTGACCCATCGCACGCACGAGATCCGCACCGATGGTCCCGCTCAGCTCGGCGGCGCTCATGCGGCTGCTCAAGTACGCCTTCCGCCGCATCGCCCCAAGCTCAGGGGCCTCGACCTCGACGCTCAGTATCTCCGTCTCTCCGTTGGCCACAGGCGGCGCCGCGAGGACGGTGAGTCCCACCAATACACCCAGCATTGTATCAAATCCTCTCTGTTGTTATTACATTCGACCGGCACTCGCCGGAACTGTCACAATAGGCCGTCGAGCGGCACGTAGAACCCGAACCATTGCCCGTCGAGCTCGGCCCGGCCCTTGAGCAACCCGCAGATCCGCCGCTCGCTCAGGTCCTCGCGCAGGAGGCATGCGCCGGAGTCGCCGGGCTCCTCGCCGGCGAAGCGCGTGCGAATGTAGGGGCCCGACGGGTAGAATGGCGCGTCGTACACGGGGTACGCGTCGACGACCGTCTGCCGCAGCTTGCGGCCCTCGCGGGCGATCCACCCAGCGCCGCCCGGCGGGGCCGTCTCCCACTGCGCGTTGGGGTGCATGATCTCCATCCCCTCCACGGTCAACTCGGCGAACGCCAGGTCGACCGAGCGCGGCCGGTCGAGCAGGTTGTTCGACAGCCGGGCGATGACCACGTCCGAGCCCGGCCGGCGCACCTCGTCTGTGCCGCGGAACACGTGGCCGCAGGTCACGAGGTAGTGCTTGCTGTTGTAGGTCCGCAGCGTCGTCACGCGAGCGCTCGCGCTGCCGACGATGATGGAGGCGCCGATGACGAGCTCGCGGCTCATGCCGGGCCTCCCTTTTCAGCGAGCGACTGCACCCCGGCGATGCCGTACTCGCGCAGGGCCTGGTTGATCCGCGGCGTGATCGGCAGGCTCGCCTTCGTCAGGTCGGCGTCGCGGATCTTCTGCAGGAAGTCGCCGTAGCGGCGGTAATCGGTCGACGACAGCGAGCGCACCGCCTCGCGGGCGCGGTCGATGAGGAGCTCGTGCAAGACGTCGCTGGCCGGTTCGGGGTCCACGTTGTGCTTCATGAGCGCGCGCCGCGTGAAGTCGATCGTCTGCCATGGATGGACCTGCGGCATCGCCAGCGCGATCTTGGCGTGGATCGCCGCGCGCGACGCCTCCATCTCGGCGATCTCGCGCAACGTGTCGTTGGCGCGGGTGAGTACGGTCGAGCCGTCGAAGGCCATGACCCGGGCGACGTCCTCGCTGAAGTAGTCCTGTGCCACGATTTCCTGCTCACGGCTCAGGGGCGGGGCGATCCGCAGCTCGAGCGGCGGTGAGACGACGGCCGTGTCGCCCTTCAGCAGCACGGCCGCCTGCAAGCAGTAGCGGCCGGGCGCGCTGATGTCGAAGCCGTTGCGGCCGGCCGAGACGTACAGCGCCTCGGTGATGCTCTGCCCGGGCGCGAGCGTGACTTCGGATTCGTCGCCGCAGTACGTGGCGAACGGGATGTGCCGGCGCGCCTGGCGGCCGATGCGCTTGTGGACCACGCTCAGGCTGTCGAGGCTGCGCAGCAGCGCCGCGGGGAGCGTCACCGGCTCGGGCCCAGCGTTGCGCAGGCGCACGTCGAGGACCACCGGCTCGAGGAACTCGAGCCGGCTGTTGCCGACGTGGAGGCTGAGCTCGAGCCCGGGGGCGGGGAGCAGGCGCGAGAAGCCGTGGTTGTCGTACCAGCTCGCGTCGCCCATGCGGACGAAGCGCCGCGGAGCGTGGCGAACGAACAGCAGCTCGTCGGCGGCGAACGCGAATTCGAAGTCGCTGAAGAAACGTTCGCCGGTCGGCTCGATGTTGTACGGATAGTTCATCCAGCTCCTCGCGCGCGGATCGTTGGCCACGGGCAGCCAGGGCAGTGGATAGCCGGTGAGCTGCTTCTCCCACGAGTGCGCCAGGTTGAACGCGTGGCCGATCTCGTGCACCGTCGTCCAAAAGCGCATCCGCTGAACCCACGCCGCCGGGTTCGGATCGCCGGCCGGCGCCCTGCTGATGAACGAATCGTGGAAGATGGCGGCGCCCTGACGGTGGTTGGGGCCGATGTCGTCGAACATGATGCCGCCGAGGCCGTCGCCGTCGCGGTGCAGCCCGGCGAAGAACACCCACAGCGCCCATTGCGGTCGATCGGCGAAGCGGCTCCAGTAGGTCTGCATCGCGTCGTGCAGCTCGCCGTCGCTCCACAGCTCGTCGGCGCCCGCGCCCTTCAGCGGCACCAGCCCGTCGCCGCTCGTCGTCGTCACCTCGACGCCGGCCCGGGCGAACGCCCCGACCAGCGTCAACTCCTCGTCCGGAAGGCTCGCGGGGCGGTGCGGGTGCGCGTGCGTTCGGATGCCGAGCACCGGTTCGACGCCGGCGACGTAGTCGAGCTCGAACTCGACGGCGACGAAGGCCGCGCCGCGCCGTACGTGGCGGTGCTCGGCGACGATCTGGCCGGCGCGCAGCAGCGTCAGATCGACCAGCGACGCGTCGTCGTCCGGCCCGTCGACGCGGCGCAACTCGACCGCATCGTAACCGACGGTGGTCGGCTCGCTCAGGACCACGGGGCCGCGCCATGTCCGGTCGTCGACGCGCGCGAGCGGGTGAGCCAACCAGTACACGTCCTCCGCGAAGGGCCGCCGGAGCGTCCCGCTGGCGGCCATCTGAGGGCAGTCGCCGTCGATGTCGAGGCGTAGCTCGTGCGGCGCTCGGGCGTCGCCGGCCGGAAGTATTTCACAATAGGTGCCGCTGATCCTCTGGATACTTACCATGCTCACTCTCCTTGTCGCGGCGTTCACGGCCGCGACGTATCTGGCGACGTCGGGTGCGACGCCGCTCCGGTTGCAGGTCACGCGCTGGTCAGGCGATCTTTTCGGGGATCAGGTGCTCGAACAGCGTGGCCCGGACGCACTGCTTGAGGCGGCCGACCGGCGCGTCCAAGACGACCGACGTGCGGCACTGCGAGAGCTCCGGCCAGTCGCGCCGCTCTCCGCCGCGGAGGAGCCCCTCGAGCACGTCCGTCTCGGCGTCGAACACCGGCGAGCCGCTGTTCTGCGCGTAGGTGTCGAGATCGGCGGAGAAGAGCGCTACGTCGTCGTTTTCACGCACCCGCGCGTCGTCGGCGAACTTGGCCGGCAGCCCGCACGGGTGCCCGATCACGTATACGCCGCGCTGGTCCTCGATCCGGCCCTTGCGTCGAATGACGGCCGGAAGGCGGCCCTTGACGGCTCGGTTCAATCGCACGACCGCCCAATCGATGCCCCGCTCCTCGTCGAGGTGCATCCCGACCACTTCGTACCCCTGGTAGACGTCGCTGGCAGGTAACTCGGTAATCGTGCTGCCGTCCCAGCGCGCGTGGAAGCCGAAGACGAAGTGCAGGTCCTCCGCGCCCTTCGCCCTGACGAGCACGTGCGCCGAGGTGGCGACGAGCTGAGGCGCCACGAGCACGGCGGTGGCCCGGGCCCCGCACTCCTGGTCGAAGAAGCGCTCGCTCGGGCAGAGGTTGAGCGACAGGCCGTATTTCTGGGTGTGCAGGCGGACGCTCGCGTAGCCGGTCGAGTAGATGTCGGCGGTGTTGAAAACGGCGGCGGTGGCCTCTGCCACCCGGAGCTGCCCGCTCGCGGTCAACTCGCGCACGTCCTTGCGATTGTCGGCGCGATAGATGGTGACGAACAGGACGCGCGTGTCGATGTCCAGCCCGGCCAGGAGGTCCTTGGTGGCGAAGCGACGCAGGCGCTCGCGCACCGGCGGCGGCGGCGGCGTGACGAGGCCGGGGGTCGGCCCGTCCTCGACGCCGCGGAAGCGCAGCTCTCGCGCGATATCAGCGATCGTGAGGCCCGTGAGCGCCTCGAACAGCTCAGTCGGCATGCGGTGGTAGTGTCCGGCGCCGGCGATTTTGTCCCCGGGTCCGGATGATTCTTCACCTGCGCGCGGCCGCGCCGAGCTGGTCGCGCAGCCCGCCCGCCCACGCCTCGATGTTCGACAGCGTGCTAGCGAGCAGCTCCGGGCTCGCCTGCAGCTTCTCCATGACTTCCGCGAGCTGCTCCTTGGCCCGGCGCAGGCGGCTGCGCGCGGTGTTCTCGGGCACCCCGAGGATCGCGCCGATCTCGGCCCCCGTCATGTCCTCCCAGAAATAGAGCTCGAGGATGACCTGCGCCGCGACCGGGATCCGGCGTAACGCCTGCACAAGTAGATTCTCCTCGTCGCGCGCTGCCATCACCGACGTGGGACTGGCGCCGAGATCGACCACCGACTGTGTTTCGATGTCGACGGCCTCTCCGGCGCGACGACTTCGCCGGAAGCGGTCTCGCAGCAGATTGTGAGCGATTCCGAACAGAAATGTCCGCAGGGAGGCTTCTTCGCGGAAGCGTTCCGCCGCCTCGAGGCAGGCGAGGAAGGTCCGCTGGACGAGATCCTCGATGCCGTCGTCGACCTTGTTGCGGAAGAAGTTATAGATCGGCTTATAGTGCCGCTTGAACAGCTCGTTGCCCGCCGCCCGATCGCCGGCACGCCACCCTTTGAGGAGTTCGAGATCGCTCGACATCAATCAGGCATCATAGCAGAAGCTCGGGAAATTCGGCTAGCCTGACGGAACGCGCCGCGAGAGACACTACCGTTCGGGGCGCGGCGACGGTCGCTCGCGCCGGCGATGATTGGCGTTCAGGGAGATGGGGAGAATATGGCAGACTGCGTCGAGTTCGACTTTAAACCGTTCGAATATACCAGCGGGCTCATTCTCTATTACAACAGTTCGGGCGAATGCTACGACGGGCCGACGAGCAACAACCTCGTCCGTGCCGTTGCAGCCGAGGTGGCGTCCGCGACGGCCACCGAGATCAAGTTCCTTCCCAAGCCGGGCACTGCCGCTCGTACGCTCAGGCTGGATGCGTGGTGCGGGGCCGGCAACGGCGGCGAGTACGAGACGCGGAGCGCCGCAGGCCTCGTGCTGATCGTCCAGGCGCCGGCCGCCACCGGCACGACCTGGGGCTGGGACTTCGACGACGACCAGGCCCCGCCGCGCATCATCATCAAGGTCCGCGTCAAGCGGATCTGACGCGAAGCACACGCGATGCTGTCGACCCCCGACGACGCCACGTTCGCCACCCAGGCCACGTGCTTGCTCGAGCAGGAGGCGATCTTTCGCCGGATCAGCGCGCGTCTGTTCGGCGAGGAGAACGAGCCGATCTACATCGGCCGATTCCGCGTCCTCGACATCCTCGGTCGCGGCGGAATGGGGGTCGTCTACGCCGCCGAGGACGACAAGCTCGGCCGGCGGGTCGCGCTCAAGGTGATCCGCGAGCCCGGTCGACGAGCCAGCGAACGGGCCCGGCTGCTGGCCGAGGCGCGCGCGCAGGCCCGACTATCGCACCCGAACGTGGTCCAGGTGTACGAGGTCGGCGAGGTCGACGACAGCGTCTTCGTCGTCATGGAGCTGGTCGACGGCGTCACGCTCGACGCCTGGCTCAAAGCGCAGGCCCGGCCCCTGACCGGTATCCTCGCCGTCTTCGTCGCTGCCGGACGCGGGTTGGAGGCCGCGCACGCGGCCGGACTCGTGCATCGCGACATCAAGCCGAGCAACATCCTGGTCGGGCAAGACGGCCGCGTCCGCCTGGCCGACTTCGGGCTGGCGCGCGGCGCCGATGAGGCCGGACCGTCGGCGCCGACCCTGCCCGACGTCCACGCCGATTCCACCGCGCCTGGCCACGCGCCCGCCGGCAGCAGCTTCGGAGCCGGCACGCCGGCGTACATGTCGCCCGAGCACCGCGGCAACCGGCCTGACGCGCGCAGCGATCAGTTCTCGTTCTGCATCACGCTGTTCGAGGCGGTATACGGAGTTCTTCCCTTCGATCCCGTGACGTTTGCCCCGCGCGCGCCGCCCGACTCGTCGGCGCGCCGGGTTCCGCGTCGGCTGCGGCGGCTGCTCGACCGCGGCCTCGCGCACGACCCCCGCCGACGCTTCCCGAGCATGAGCGACCTGGTCGTCGCGCTCGAGGCCGGCGCGCGCCGGCGGTGGCTCGGCATCGGGGTGAGCATCGCGGGCGTGGTCGCCCTGTGCGGGTCGCTCGCGTGGATGACGGTCGATCCGCCGCCCTCTTGCCTCCGCGACCCGACGGTGTTCGACGGGATCTGGGACGCCGAGCGCCGCCAGGAGCTCGCGCGAAAGATGCAGGCTGGTGGCTTCTCGTACGAGGACGTCGCGGGGCGGCGCGTCTCCGAGGGCTTCGACGCCTACGTCGCGCAGTGGCACGCGACCGCGCTGAGCGCCTGCGAAGCCACCCATGCGCGCCGCGAGCGCTCCGCCGAATCGTTACAGCGCAGCTATCAGTGCCTCCAGCGCGGCCGGCAGGCGCTGGCCGAGCGAGTCCGGCTGCTGCGCGAGGGCGACGGCAGCCATATTGCCGCGGTCGATACGTGGCTGGCCACCCTCCCCGATCCCGCGGCGTGTGAGCGGTTGGGCTTCGAGCAGCTCCAGACCCCCGCTCCGCAGCCACAGGTGGGGGCGGAGCTCGAACGGGCGCAACTGCTGCTGCAGATCCGGCACGGTCGCGCCGCGCGGCCGGTCGTCGCGTCGGCGCTGGCGGCCAGCGTCGCCCTCGGCGATCGCATCGGCCAGGCGGAGGCGCTGTTGCTACGGGCCCGGATCGAGGCCGAGGACCTCGGCGACAGCCGTACGGCGATCGGCACTCTCGATCAGGCCTACGCGCTCGCCGTCGCCGCCTCGCACGACGCGATCGTCTGGCAGCTGTGGAACGAGCTGGCCCGGATCCATGCACGGGACCGCGGGAACGCCGAGGATGCGCGCACCTGGCTCAATCGAGCGCGCAGCGCCCTCGACGCGCTCCCTGGCCGCTCACCGCTGGGCGCGGCCAGCCTCCTCGACACGGCGGCCGCTATCGCCATCCTCGAGCAGCGCCACGACGCTATCGAGGCGTTGCGTCGCGAGGCGCTAGCGCTCCGCGAGGAGCAACTGCCGAGCCACCACCCGGAGGTCGTGGAAGCGCGCCAGCAGCTGGCCAACGCGTTGGCCGAGAGCGGCCGGCTGCGTGAAGCGCTGGCCAGCCAGCAGGAACTGCTGGACGAACAGCTCGAGCGCTGGGGACCGCAGCATCCGGCCACCGCGGCCGTCGCCTTCAATACCGGGCTCACGCACCTCGAGCTGGGCGAGTTCGCAGCGGCGCGGCGTCTCCTCCTGCAGGCCCGCGAGATCTTCAGCCGGATCGACGGGCCGGGCAGCCCGCGCGTCGGTTCGGCCGACCTTTACCTCGCGCGCGGGGCTGCCGAGAGCGGCGACTCGGGCGCCGCCGAGGCGCTCGCGCGCGCGGCCCTCGCCGTGTTCGACGCCCACTTCCCGCCCGATCACCCCGAACGCGTGGTCGCCCTCGGTATCCTGGCCGAGGTCTATCGCGCGCGGGGCGACCACAGCGCCGCCTTGCCGATCGTCGAGGCGCTGCTCACCGTCCATGATCGCCATGGTTTCCCGCTCGATCTCGCCGAGGTCCTCACCAGCCTCGGTGATCACCTGTGTGAGCTGAACCGCTGCGGCGAGGCGCTGCCGGCATACGCGCGGCTTGCCGACCATCTCTCTCGCCATCCGCCCGCCAGCCCCTCGGCGCTGGCGTTCCCGCTGCAGGGCATGGGTCGGGCCAACCTCGCGCTCGGCCACCCCGCGCTGGCGCTGCCGTTGTTCGAGCGCGCGATGCAACTGCTGCGCGCCTCACCGGACGCCTCGCTGCCGGTGCTCGCGGAGACCGCGACTAACCTCGCGCAATCCCTCGAGCAGCTCGGCATCGACAGGCGCCGTGCCCGCGAGCTGCGCCGAATTTCGGCCTCGCTGCAGGGTGAAATCACCCGCATGGCACCTTGATCTCATTGCACGTGCTGTGAATGCACGATGGAGTCGCTGCAAACGGATCCGTCGCCTCGCGCCGCCGGGCGATGGCCTCACGCCGCTGCGCAGACGACCGGGAGGGCGAGCGCTGCTCCGTGGGCGCTGCAGCGGCGGCGGAACGCGGCCGGAGCCTCGCCCATGTGGCGCTTGAACGCGCGGCTGAACGCGAACTCCGAGTCGTAGCCGACCTCGGCCGCGACGGCCGCCAGGGAGTCGTCGCTCTCGGCGAGGCGCCGGGCTGCGCGCTGCATGCGGATGGTGGTCAGGTGGCGCAGCGGTGGGACGCCGAGCTCGGCGAGGAAGCGCCGGGCGAACGCGGCGCGGGACAGGCCGGCCGCCTTGGCCAGCGCCGCGACGGTCCAGCGCTCGGTCGGCTTCGCCTGCATGAGCTGGAGCGCGCGGGCGATCCGCCGATCGACGGTGCGGGTGGCCGCGAGCGCACGGCGGTGGCTGTGCAGGGTGTACGCGAGCAGCGGCTGCAGCAGCGAGCGGGCCAGCGCCTCCTGCCCCGCGCCGGGGTCCGCCAGCGCGGCGCGCAGCAAGCTGACGATCGCCAGGAGGCCCGGGGAGTCGCGCGTGTCCGCGGCCGGGAGGTGGACGACGGGGGCGAGCGCCGGCAGCTCCGCGGGCGCGGCGGCGTACGTGGCCGAGAGGAGCTCGGCGTGGGAAGAGCGAGCGCCGGGCAGCGACGGGAGGCACCGCAAGCGCTGCTCGCAGGGCGCCGCGCCGGGTGGGCCGGCGCCGACGAGCACGAGGTCGCCCGGCGCCAGCTCGAGGACCCGCTGCTCGTGCTGCACGAGGTGGAACGAGCCCTCCACGACGACGTGCAGGCTCGGGCGCTCGCCCGCGTCCACCTGCCAGGGCGGCGCCCCCTGCCGCCGGGACACCGCCACTCCGCGAGGAAGCTGCTCGTCGAGCTCGTCCGCCATGACCGCATGGTGACTCGCGCAGGGCCGGCCTGTCCAGCGGCCGCACGCGATCGAGACGATCGGGCATGACGACGCGCCTGCGGGGCATGGCGAGGCGGTCGCGGTCACGGGACGCTGCAGGGGCCATGATGGACTCCGATCCGGACCCGAACGAGCCGCAAGAGGACCGGCCGCGCGCCCCCGCGTTGGCCGACGAAGTGCGCCGAAGCCTGCTGAAGAGCCGGACGGTGTTGATCTTCGGCGAGATTACCAGCGAGCTCGCGCAGGCGACCACGGCGCAGCTGCTCGCGCTCGCGAGCGAGAGCGAGGCGCCGATCCGGGTCGTCATCCACTCGCCGGGAGGCCACGTCGAGTCGGGGGACACGATCCACGACGTGGTTCGCTTCATCCGGCCCGAGGTCAAGATGATCGGCAGCGGGTGGGTCGCCAGCGCGGGCGCGCTGATCTTCGTCGCCGCGCGGCGAGAGAACCGATTCGCGCTGCCGAACACGCGCTTCCTCCTGCACCAGCCGAGCGGGGGCCTGCGCGGGGCCGCGGCGGACATCGAGATCGAGGCGGTGCAGATCGCGGCCATGCGCGCGCGACTGAACCGCATCTTCGCCGCCGCGACCGGCCAGGACCTCGCCAAGCTCACGCGGGAGACCGAGCGCGACCTGTGGATGAACGCGCGCGAGGCCCAGGCGTACGGCCTGGTGCATCGGGTGATCGAGAGCGGGGAGGAGGTTTGAGGCTGACCCCCGCAATGCGATGGAGAGTCGGCGCCCGCGTGACCGGCGAAGCGCTGGCCATGGGCTACCAGGGCCTCACGGGGCGAAGAGCTTCGACGCGTCGACGTACGCGAGGTACTCGGCCAACTTGCCGTCCTCGAAGCGGCAGATGGTGGCCCACGGCACGGTGAGCTCGCTGCCGTCCTTGCGCACGTAGGTGACGAAGCCGTTGGAGAAGGCGCGGTCGCCGAGGCTCCAGCAGTTTTCGAACCGGTGGCGGATGCCGCCGATGGCGGCGAAGAAGCCGGCGATGAAGTCCTGGATGGCGGCGCGACCGGTCACCACCGGATTGTTGGCGAACTGGAAGCTGCCTCGCTCGGTGAAGCAGGCCGCGAAGCCCTCGGCGTCGAGCATATCGACGCGGGCGAACATCTGATCGACGAATGTCTTGTGGTCCATGATGACTCGTAACCTCTGGCCGGCCGCTCTTTGCGCGGTGAGATGCCGTCGGCGGGCATCGCCGACGGCAACACCGTATTGGTCCGGCCTCTGCGGCGTCAAGGCGAGGCTCGAGCGACGTGCGAAGCAGATCGGCGGGTCGGCGACGCGCCCTCTCGAGCGCCGTTTCGCGCTCGTCCACGCTCGCATCGCGGGTCGCATCGCGCACGACCGCCAAGGTCTCCTCGAGGCGCTCGCTCAGGCCGTCCACTGCCGCGCTCAGGTTCACCCGCGCGACGAGAGCGGTAGCGCAGGCCCCGCGGCCTCTCCGGAGGCCTCCGACTCGGCGAAGGGCACGATCTGCGCCCGGCGACGCCACGCTGGATCGCCGCGACGCAGGACGCCGGCGGCCGCGAGCGACCGCCGGCGCTCTGCCATCACTTACCCGTCAACGGGATCGACGCGGTGGGGTGCGCGAGATCGTCGAGGTGCGCCACGTTGATGCGATCGAGGGCGATCGAGAACACCCAGTCTTCCATGAACACGGAGCGCTTGACCTTCGACGCGGAGTCCGTCCACCAATTGTTGCACTTGCCGCTCCACGCCTGCGGCGTCTCGGGCTCCTCGTGGGGCACGCCGCCCAGCAGCTCGAAGCCGCCGTCCACCGTCACGCGGTAGACCAGGAGGCCGCTGAAGGTCATGATGTCGCCGTAGTTACCGCCGCCGCCGCCCTCGCAGATGGTCATGGGCACCGCGAGCAGGTCGCGCGCCTTGAAGTAGGTGAACGCCAGGTGATCCGTGGCCGCGTCCGACGTCGAGCCGCGGGTGCCGATCACCTCCTTGTCCAGCACCTCGGGGTGCGCCAGATCGGCCACGTCGATGACCTGCAGCTGGAGGCCCTGGAACCACGCGAAGTCGCCCTGATCGTCGGCGTCGTAGCCCATCGTGAGCAGGTGGTCGTCGTCCATGAGGTGCATGTACGTCGAGTAGCCCGGGATCTTGAGCTCGCCCTTGATGCTCGGCGCGCCGGGGTCGGCGAGGTCGAGCACGAACAGCGGGTCGGTCTTCTTGAAGGTCACGACGAAGCCGATGTCGCCGCGGAAGCGCACCGAGCGGATGTCTTCGCTCGGGGCCAGGTTGTCGACCCTGCCGAGCTCCACCAGCTGCGAGCCGTGCTCGCTCAGCACCGTGACGGTGCTGTGGACCGCCGGGTCGGGGAGGTGCCCGGTGGTGGTGGCGATCCGCAGCGTGCCGTGGCGCTCGTCCATCGCGAATTGATTCAAAATGCGGCCCTTGACCACGCCGCTGGCGGCGTACGCTGCGGCCGCGCCGCCGGGCTCGAGCGCGAACTTGTGGACGCTGGTGGCCTCGTTCACGCCGTCCCCGAGGCCCGAGAACCACGCCTGGCCCGCCTCCTGGGCGTGCCTCACCGCGACGTAGAGCGAGTCCTTCGAGCCGTAGACCGCGCCGGGGCGGCTCATGATCGTGCTGGCTCCGGGCGGAGCCACCTCGCCGATGGCGAAGGAGACCAGCGACAAAAAGCCGCGGGTGTCGCTGGACTGCGAGAGGTACACCTGGTCGCAGGACGACAGCGGGCCCTCGGTCACCTGCAGCCCGCCGCCGTCGAGGTAGCGGACGTCGCGGACCGACGGCAGGAGCTCGGTCGCCGGGGTCGCGTCGATGAGCTTCAGGTTGGCCAGGCGCAGCTTGTCGAACAGCGCCTGCACCTCGGGCACCGAGACGCCGTGCTCCTTCAGCCCGCACCAGGTGACCGGCAGCGCGTCTGGCCAGTAGGACAGGTCGGGGACGTCGAGCTCGGGGAACACCACCGCGGTGTGGACATCCTTGGCGACGCGCCGGGAGTTCAGATACGAGCCACCAAACACCATCTCGCGCCGCAGGCGCGGCTTGGCGCGATCGGCGAGGTCGAGCACGGTGATCTGCAGCTTGTGCCCGTCGCCGGTGAAGTCACAATCGTAGCCGTAGGTACACTCGTTATCCACCACGCCGCCGCTGTTCCACGGGTCGTCGGGCGACGGCTGGTCCAGCTCCTCGAGGGAGGAGTAGATGACCGCGGTGTCCTCGTGGACGTACATTCGCTTCGGGGTGCCCTTGATCGGGAAGGTGGAGAGCGCGTGGGCCTGGTCCGCGGGCCAGGCGTCCAGGACCCGGAAGCGGCCGTCGCCGAGGACGTACAAATAGCCGCCGTCGTTCTTGACGAAGTCGGCCTCGTCGACGTCCGCCACCTGCACATTGGTCCCCGAATATTCGCTGGCCGTCGCGCCGGCGTCGGCCTCTTCTTCCTCCTCCTCTTCTTCCTCTTCCTCCTCGCCGTATTCCTCGCAGGTGTAGGTGGCCGCGAGCACCGCGCGGTCGAGGTTGGCCTGCAAGCGCGCCTCCATGGCCTGAACGATCTTGCCCTTCAGGTTGGCCGCGACGTCGCCACACGAATCGGCGCGGACGAGCTCGGGGGAGATGCCCTCGCGCTCCTGGCTGCCAGTCTCGTCGCCGGCCGTGACGTCGACGGACGCGCCGGGCGGCTGCCATGCGCAGCCGGGTAGCCCGGCGGCCAAAAACGTCAGGGTGAGCACCATGAACCCTCGTGACCTTTGCATCTTCATTCTCCTGTCGTGAACAGACCCGCCGCCGGGCAGCGCGTCACTCGACGGTCTCGGCAGCGAACTCGTCTTCCTCCTCGGCCCCGCGGTCGACCTCGTCGACGACCCGGCCCGAGCGCGCGGCGAGCCCGAGGCGCTCGGCCAAGGGCGGCTCGGGCAGCTCGACGAGGACGCCGGCGGCCAATCGGTCGACCATGAACACGTAGGCGTTCATGGCGTGGCAGACCGAGTCGGTGCGCACGTAACGTTCCTGCGGGTTCCAGAACAGGCCGCCTTCTGCCATGGCCGGGTTTTTCGTCATGAACGAATTCGCCGGCGAATAGGTGTACTGCGTCAGCAGACGGAACAGCAGGATCACTGCGCCCTGAAACCGGGCGCAGCCGTCGCCGTCGCCGCGAGGGCAATCGAGGTAGAGCTCGGAGAGCACCTCGGCCAGCCAGCCGTTGCCGCTGCTCGACAGCGAGGCCTGCCAGCGGCCATGGCGGTAGACGTCGGCGGGGTCGTCGATCTGCTGCGCGAGCAGCTCGTCCGCGCAATCGTACACGACCTTGCGAATCGCCGGGTCGTCGCCGGCGCGGGCGAAGTCGAACAAGGACAGGACCACCCACGAGCTCGAGATCGGGTTGGGCTGACGATAATCGTCGCCGAGGTAGCACCCCTCGCGCTCCGTCCTGTCGGCGAGCCGGCCGGCGGTGCGCGCGGCGGCGTCGCGGTAGCGCGGGTCGTCGGTGACCTCGTACAGGCGCGACAGCGCCGAGAGCACCTGGCCGGTGTAGAGCAATGATTCCTGCTCCGCCACGCTCCACGCGCCATCGGCGTCGAGGCGCAGCTCCGACGCGACGCGGCCGCCTTCGTCCTGCATGGTCAAGAGCCAGTCGGCGGCCAGCCGGGCGGCGTCGAGGTAAGCCGGGTCGCCGCTGAAGGCGTGCAGATCGATCAAGGTAAAGATGGACTTGGAAGTGGTGCCGACGACGAACCGCGGCTCTCGCTCGTGCCGCCGGAGGTCCAGGGAGTAGTGGAAGGCGCCGTGGGCGGGCTGGCCGGGGGCGACGCGCTGCATCGACAGCAAGAAACCGGCGGCGCGCTCGATCGGCTGGCGCAGGCGCTCGTCGCGGTCGCGGGCGTAGACCGCGAGCAAGGTGTAGAGGGTGGAGGCGGTGTAGATGGTGTGCAGCCGGTCGTCGAAGCTGTCAGTGGGCGCGTGATAGTATTTGTGGACGCCGCCGAGCTCGGGATCCATCACGCGCAAGAGGTACGCGGTGCCCTCGTCGATGCGCCGGCGCACCATGTCGCGGTCGAGCACGCGCGCGGGCACGAGGCCGCCGACGAGCTCCACGCCGTGGCCGTCGTGCTCGACCAGGGCGTACTCGAGGTCGACGAGCTCGACGACGAAGCGCGCCTGCTCCACGCGCTCGCTATCGTAGCCGGAGGCCGCGAGGGCCAGCCCGGCGGCCTCTTTTAAAGAGACGCACAGCTCGTCGTGGGTCGCGGTCCCGCGGCCCACGACCGCGCCCCCGTCGTACAGCGAGACTGCGACGCGGAGCGGCTGCTCGGCGGTCGGGGGCAAGGCGCAGGGGGTGTTTGGCTCGCCCGCAGCCACGCCACGCACGACGGCGACGACGCGGTCGCGAAAGACAGCATTGTCGAGCTCGTCGCCCAGCTCGGCGACCTGGTCTCGCTCGCCCGGGCCCGGCTGACAGGCCACGACCACGAGCGCGGCGATCGCCAGCCACGTCGCAAGCCACGCGCGAGCGGCCGAGTGTTCGACGTCCTTGCAATCGACCAAGATGCGTTCTCGCGGCGGCACTTCCGGCCTCGCTTCCACGGTAGAGCCCGCAAACCCCCGCGCTAAACTATTCACACGTGGGCCGACGGAGAGCAGACTGCGCTGATTTGCATGCTAGCGCCGGCCGGTGAGGCGACAAGCTGGCGCCGTGGGCGACATCGGAGCCGTCGACAACGATCACATCGTAGGCGCAGGATCGCGCCCGTCCACGCGGCTCTGCCCGCGTAGCGAGCCGCGGACCGGCGAATCCTCGCAGTGCCGGTCGCGGCACGCGCCTCCGGCTGGCCGACGCGAGAGCGTGGATGCGGCGGTGGCGGCGCCCGGGACCGACAATCGATGTCAGCAGTCGTGACGGCGGCGAGCGACCGGGCGGCCGGCAGGGCTCCGCTCATTGGAGCGAGGCCCGAGAGGAGGGGTGTCGACATACGGGCCGGGGTCGTGCGACGGAGGGGCGAGGTCGACCCTTGCGACCGTGCCGCGGACGGGAGCGGCCCCGGAAAGGCGAGGGCGGGCGTATACGACCGGGCTTGACGGGGCCCGCGTCGGCTCGGCACGCTAGGCGCGGCCGTGGCGAGCTCCTCTTCCGATTCGATCCGCATGTACCTGGTGCTGCTGGCCGCGATCGGCCCGGCGATCGTCGCGTGGCGCGTGGCCGACACGATCGACCGGGGCCCGTGGTTCGTGCTCCTGGCCGCCGGGGTGGTGGTCGCGGCGCTGGTCTGGCGCACGCCGCCGATGGTCCGAGCGCGCTCGGCGGGCTTCTGGTTCGTGGCGATCGCGCCGCCGCTGTGGGTCCTGGCGGCCGGGCTGCTGGCCAACGCGTTCCTCGGCGGCGGACCGCTCGAGCGCCACCCGTCCGAAGTGCTGCGCGAGGCGAGGGCGCGCAAGGGGGCGGACGCGCTGGTGTTCCGCGACTTCCGTGCAGGCGGCGACGAGATCGAGGTCTCGCGCCTGAACCCGCACGTGGTCGGCCTCGCCGTCGGCGATCGCGTGGTCCTCGTGGTGCGCCCGGGCCTGTTCGGCTGGCCGCGCGTGGCGGGGATCGAGAAGGTCGCCGCGGCGGAGTAGTCGCGCGGGGCGTGAATTTGTCGGCAGTCGCGCGGTGACTGCTATCAATCACCGAGAATCCCGCGAGAGGTCGGCCGTAGCCGGGCCACCCCGAGTCGGAGCCGTCGGGCCCCCGAGCGCCCCCATGATCGCCGCTGCGCGGCCTCGCGCCGGCGCTGTACGCATTCGTGGGGGTGCAATCAAAGCCCGACTCCACTAGCATCCCCCGATGATTTCTCTCCGGCTTTTCAACGCAAGACGAGCCCCGCAAGGGACGTTGATCGCCGCGGCGATCCTCGGCGCCGCTGCGTGCGGTGGTGGGGCCCCGGCGGGCGAGACGGGCAGCGGCTCCGAGACCAGCGGCGGCACCACCGTCGAGGCGTCGACCTCCGACACCACCGGCACGAGCGGCGCTGCGGACCCGACCACGAGCTCCACCGCGACGACCTTCGAGCCGACGACGACCAGCGCGACCACGGCCGAGACCACGGAGACCACCTCCGCCGCGAGCACCGATCCGAGCACCGGGACGGGCACGTCGACCACGGGCGACCTGCCCGCCTGCGTGCTGGGCGAGAGCGGGCCGATCGTCGTCGAGGCCGACGACCAGGTGATCGAGAACCTGCACATCGTGTCGACCCGCGGCCCGGCGATCACGGTCGAGGGCCACGCGGGGGTCACGATCCGCAACGTGTGGATCGAGCACGCCGGCGGGCCGGGGATCGCGATCGGCGGCGGCTCGGACGACATCCACATCGAGAACGTGGCGATCGAGCACACCGGCGCCCCCGCCGAGGGGCAAAACCCGTCGGACGGCCTCAACAACATCGAGTGCTACGGCTCGGCCCGCCCGGTCGTCACCGGCGCCCGCCTGGTCCGCGGCTCGAGCGGGATCTACCTCGTGGAGTGCCCGGACGCGGAGCTGAGCTTCCTCGAGGGCCATGATTTCCGCGGGCCGTTCCCGCGCGGGCAGCTGGTGCAGTTCGACAAGTCGAACGGCGGGGTGCTCGAGGACTTCTCGGTGATAAACCCGCAGGCCAGCTCGTGGCCCGAGGACAACGTCAACATCTACCAGTCGGTGGACGTGGAGATCCGCCGCGGCATGATCGACGGCAACAACTCGCCGTCGGGGGTGGGGGTGATCTTCGACGGCGACCTGGCGCTCGGCGTGGTCGAGGACGTCGACGCGATCCGGATGGGGAACGGCTGCTTCTCCGACTACGCCGGGAGCGACGGGGTGGTGTTCCGCCGCACCCGCTGCCGCGAGAACATCTGCGAGGACCAGGGCCGCGGCGCGCCGCTGTCCAACGCGCTGATGTGGGCCGGCCACCCGGGTTATACGAAGATCCGCCTCGAGGACTCGCATTACTTCGCGTCGTGCAACGGCAACCTGGTGTGGCCCGACGAGTCGTTCGAGGTCATCGAGCTCGACGAGCTCGACTTCACGATGCGCGAGCCGATCGTAGTCCCGCTGTGCTGGGAATGAGCCGCGCCCGTGTCGGACGATGTGCGCGCGTCGCCGGGCCTCGCTCGGCGTGCAGCGCATGATTCCCCCCTCGTGACGCGGTCACGAGGGGGCACGCTCGTCGTCATCGGGAAGCGCCTGGACGCAGCCCCGGGGGAGCGGACCAGAGCGCCGCGACACGGACGCGGATTGGCCGTACGCCGCGCGAGCGCTTGCCATCCTCGCCGCTCATCTCGTAGAACACGTTTCGCTGCATCGTCACTGAGATCCAACTCGGCATCCACCCCCAAACCGAGCCCCGGGAGATTCGATGAAGAAGACGGCGAAGGCGAAATCATCCGCGTCGAAGACGGCATTTTCAAAAAAGGCGGCGGCGAAGAAAGCCACGGCCAAGGCGGCGAAGAAGACGGCGGCGAAGAAGACTGCCGCGAAGAAGACTGCCGCCAAGAAGACAGCCGCGAAGAAATCGACGGCGAAGAAGACAGCCGCGAAGAAGACGCCGGGGCTCAGCGATCACGTCGCGACGCTGCGCGACATCATGGCCGACCACTGGCAGTTCGTGGACAACTGGTTCGCCGAGAACGACACGGAGAACTTCCGCCCGGAGCCGCCTCGCGCGCCCAAGGACGCCAGCGCGGCGCAGGCCCGCTGGGAAGAGGAGTACGGGGAGGCCTTCGAGGACACATTGAAGGCGCACTTCGCCGGCGGCCTCGGGCACCCGAGCCGGTCCTTCATGGAGTACACGCTGCTCGACCTGCCGCTGGCATACGACCGGTGGACCGGCCTCAACGAGCTCGTCGACGAGGGCGCGTTCAAGAAGGCCAAGCCGCGCGCGCTCGACAAGGACGCGGGCAGCATCCGCTTCGTGTGGTGGAGCCGCGGCTTCATCCCCATCGCCGAGGACGGCGGCGGCAACCTGATGTGCGCCGACCTGGACCCGGGACCGAACGGCGCCAGGGGCCAGATCGTCAAGTGGGAGAAGACCGAGGGCCCGCTCGGCCCCCTCGCCGAGAACATCGCCGCGTACCTCGTCGACTACCGCAACTCCCTGCAGGACGGCTCGCTCGCGTTCGACGAATCGGGGTTCCTCGAGCGCCGGAAGGTGCGCAAGACGGGCTCGAAGCCGCAGGAGGAGCTGTTCGCGGCGGTCGAGGCCGGCGACGCGGCGACGGTGTCGCGCCTGCTCGCGGCCGACAAGTCGCTGCTCGACGTGCGCAATCAATACGACGAGCCGCTCATCATCCCGGCGATGCAGAACCAGCACACCGACGTCGTGCGCGCCTTCCTCGACGCCGGCGTCGACGCCAACACCCTCGGCCCGAGCGGGGGCCGGATCCTCGGCTATGCGCTGAGCGCCAACGCGGCCAGCATCGTCGCGCTCCTGCTCGAGCGCGGGGCCACCCCGCTGCTCGACGGCAAGTGGGGCACGCCCGAGAGCATCATCGCGTCCATGCTCAACAGCTCGAGCTTCTCCGACCACGCGCCCGAGGCCGACTACCTGTTGATGCTCGAGAGCCTGCTGCGCGCCGGCGCGGACCCCAACGTGCCGTGGTACGGCGAGACGCCGCTGATGATGGCCGCGGCGTTCGGTAGCATGGCGCTCGTCAAGCGGCTGCTCGCGGCCGGGGCCCGCGTCGACGCGGTCGACGACAAGGGCAAGACCGCCGCCGCCCACGCGAAGTCGAAGCGGCGCAAGGAGGTCGCGGAGTTCCTCGCGGGGCTCGCGGCCCGCTGACGACCAGCCGCTCTCGCCCTCTAGCCAGCACGGCCAGGCAGTCGCTTCGGGAGAACAGGCGCGGTGCGCGCGTGTGGGCTGACGGAGGGACGGTCATCTCGAACAGGACGGACGGAGAAGCGGGCGTTCGTGCCGCAGTCGCGGGCATACCCGCCCGGGTACCTGTCTGCTCGGCTCCGCTGACTATGGTATCCTCCGGCGACCCATGGCGCTCGAAGTTCCGCAGGCCAGCCTCGCTAACATCCGTTCGGCCCTCGCTGGGCTAGCCGAGGGCGGTTTAACTCGCGTCGCTCTGCAAGAACAAACTGGCTTTCAGCCGCGGGCGTTGGCGTACGCCCTCCATGCTGCCGAGCTTCTCGACCTTGCCACTCACGAGGGGGATACCTGGTCCCTAACGGCCGCCGGCAAGCGTGTCATTGCCGCGAGGTCGAAGGCCAAGCAGGCGGCCGCGTGGACGCAGGTCCTGGAAACATCCAAGCTCGTCCAGCGCCTCGCGCCGGGACTCTTTGGCTCTGCGCCTCCAGACTTATCAAATATCGCGGAGCGGATCAGAAAGTATGCGGGCCTCGCCGATAGCACTGCGAATAGACGTGCCGCAGCCATTCGTGGCTGGCGCGATGAGCTCACGGGCTTCGAGACCGTCGATGCCCTCGAAACACTCGGGCCCTCATGGTTTGAAGTTGAGAACTTTAAATCCATCAAGCACCTGAAGCTCGATCTCCATCCATTGATGGTGTTCGTGGGGCCGAACGGCGCAGGTAAGACAAATATCCTCCAAGCTCTTTCCATATTTCTGGATATCCTATCCGAGGGGGTGACTGAGCCGATCGAACTGCATGGAGGGTACGACCACCTTGTGCGACGTGCCAAGAGGAGGTGCCGCTATATCCGCTTCGCTCTGTCCTCGAACGTCCATTCCTATCGCTGGTCCCATTCCCCCCTTAGGATGACTGTGGACATCCGGCTCAGCGGAGGTGAGGTGGCTGGAGACGTAAAGATTGACCGCCAGGAATTCCGCCTGTCTTCTCCAAGGAAGAAAGACCTGGTGGTTATCTGCGAGAAAGACGTCGTCAAGCGTATCGATGAAGGCACCGTCATCGACGAGCCTCACGGATTCTTGGAATGGGTAAATAGGTGGAAGACCGAGGGGACGCGGAGTCTCCTCCTCAATATTTTGCCCCGCTTGCTTGGTATAGGTCCACTTCTGCCGGTCACTCGGCTCCGCCTCGATGCATCGGCCCTCCGTAGTGACGCCTACCTGCAAGGATCTCGACACGGTCGATTGATCGGTACTGCAGGGGAAGGACTACCGCTCGCTGTCGAGCGACTGCGAAAAACATCTGCTGTTTTCAAGCGCGTTTTGACTGGACTTCAGGAAGTCTACCCTCGTATCGAGGACATAGACACCGTTCACCTTTTGCCGGGGCAGGTTGCGTTGCGCTTCAAGGAAAAGCACATCGACGAAGGCCTGGGTCAGGGCAATGTCTCAGACGGAGTCATGCATGCGCTCGCCCTGCTGCTCGTGCTTGAGGGGGCAGGCGACAACACCGTGCTGGCGATCGAGGAGCCGGAGAACGCGTTGCATCCATGGGCCTTGCGGAAGTTGATGCTGCGAGCTCAGAGCGCCACTCGAAATGCCCCGCTACTGCTGACGACCCATTCTCCCACTCTTATTGATGCTATCCAGGATCCTGGAGCTCTTTACATTGTCGAGAATCACGGGGAGATGGGCACTCGTGTGACAGCTGCCACTGAGAAGGAGCGTGCGTTGAGCGCTATTCTGGCTGAGAGCGGACAAAAACTCGGTGAGGTATGGATGGATGGCACTCTCGGTGGGATTCCGGAGAGCGAAGCATGAGCCGGCGACTCACCTCTCGCGTGGTTCAGCCAACTATCGGTCTAATTGTCGAAGGGGAAACGGAGTTCAAGGCGCTTCCACTGCTTCATAAGAAAAAGCTTGTTCCCGATTGCCCACCGCTGCATCCGACCAACCTCAACGGCATAGGTTCGCACATGACGGTCCTAGCGATTGCTAAGATGGTTGCTCCTAAAGTGAAGGCGCATATCGCAGCCGGTCGCGCGAGGGTCATCCTATGTATCGATCGTGAGCAGCGTGCGGAATGTGCCGGAGAATTCGCCAAGGCGCTTCATTCTGCCATTATCGCCCAGGTCGGATCCGTTGATGTGCATGTAGTCATAGCGGATCGGACATTCGAAGCGTGGATCCTTGCCGACGCCAGAGGTCTTTTCGCGTCCCGAAAATTCCGGGTCGCACCGAATTTTGTGTGCTTCGAGGGAAGCATGGGGGCCCGCGATCGCAAGGGCTGTGTTGAGCTCGATCGCCTTCTCGGCCGTCAGTACTCGAAGACCGTCGACGGGCCCCGATTGTTCGAGGCCGTCGACTTCGACCGCGCCCGTGCCTTTGGACCAGGCCAACAGGGCTCGCGGAGTCTCGACAAACTCCTCCGAACTCTCGGAATCGCCCGCATCGGATGATTCCGGTCGACCGACTCCCCGTCTGTGCCTGTACGACGAGCCGTCGAGTCGGCACGGCTGTGCCCGGACTACACTGGCGGAGCATGGCTCGCTAGCGTGACAGCGCCGAGGACGCTGTTGAGCGGCCTTGACTTTCAGGAGAGTTGCGAGGTGATGTTTATCACCTCGGCGAAGTTCACCAGGGGGTCGGACCCGTCGCGCCAGCGCTTGCCAGCTTCGACTTCCACCTTCGGCGTCCGCGCGTTGACGCCGGCCTTCGCGTAAATCCTGCACGATAGACCGCTCGCCCTGCACACGTCCACGTGTATGCGTCCGATTTACGGCGTCTCGCTCTACGCGGGGCGGGCCGGCTACACGTCCACGTGGCTCGCTAACTCTCCTGCGTCGTCGACAGCCCATTTCCTGCGCCACAGCTCCACCGGGGGCTTGAAGTCGAGCTGCACCGTATCGCCGGGCTCAGCGCTTCCAAGGTAGAACGAATCCCGAGACCTGCAGCGTAAACCAGCCGCCTCTCGGCACCTCCGGTCCCAAACAAGCGCGCCGCGCTGTCCAAGTTCTCGTCGTTGTCCATCATTTCACCTCCGAGGCGCATGGTCTGATCTCGATCAGAGCTCACCACCACGCGGTCCGCCGCACGCTTATGGCGATTTCGACACTCTTGGTGGTATCGGGCGCACCCGCTCTGGGGGCAGTGGGCACCGCCGCGACCGGCGCTTGACAGCGCGGGCGGGGATCGGTGTTCCTGAGCTCCGAGAGGGGAGCGGGAAGCATGCGGAAGACGGGGGCGGACAGGACATTCGAGCGAGGTGGGGTGAGCGGCCTTTGTGCGCAGTCGTCATGGGTTCGGCGAGCCGTGATGACGGCCGTCGTGCTCGGCGGAGCGAGCTGCACCTCGCAGCCGGCGACCAGCGCCACGAACACCGAGGCGAGCACCGGCAGCGACGTCACCAGCAGCGGCGGCAGCACCGAGGGCGGAGGCACGACCAGCTCCGCGGCGACCTCCGCGACGACGGACGAGCCCACGAGCGGCACGAGCAGCGGGCCCGGCACCAGCAGCACCGACCCGGCGACCGCGGGCACCACCGCCGAGCCGACCGGCACCGTGGGCACCTCCACCTCCGACACCGGCACCAGCACGGGCGAGCCGGACGTGGGGCCGTGCCCGCCCGGCAAGTACCTCCTGTGCGAGAGCTTCGACGACACCGAGGTCGGCGCGATCCCGCCGGGTTGGGTCCGCCACGGCGACCCGATCGGCGTCGCCGACGACGCGGCGGTGAGCGGCTCTCATTCGCTGAAGATGGGCCCGATCCCGGTGTGGGAGCGCCGCATCTACCACGACGCGGCCGCGCTCGGCAGCGGCCACTGGGGCCGGATCCGCTACAAGGTCGCGCTCCCGGTCCCGGACGCCTTCGTCCACTCGACGCTCGTGGCCCTCTACGGCAAGGGACCGACGACCGGCGATCAGGAGGTCCGCGTCGTCGACACCGTCAAGGAGGACGTCGACGGCTGGAACAACGACGGCAACGGCAATCACTTCCAGTACCTCTACAACGTGCAGCCCAACGGGCCGGAGTTCGGCAAGGGCAGCGACTACGACTGGAAGTTCGACGACCAGTGGCACTGCGCCGAGTGGCACATCGACGGGCCGACGCAGAGCTACGACTTCTACATCGACGGGGCGATCGTCGAGCAGATCAGCATCGCCAACGGGCCGGGCAATTACGCGGGCTCGGAGATCCCCGACGCCTTCAGCGAGGTCCGCATCGGCTGGGTCAACTACCAGGAGTCGCCGCCGGGGTTCACCGCGTGGATCGACGACGTCGCGCTCGACGACGAGCGGATCGGCTGTCAGGACTGAAGCGGGCCGCCGTCAGGCCCGGGCGATCTCGACGAGGACGTCGTCGAGGCGGTCGGGCTGGGAGAAGAACGGCGAATGATCGGTGTGGAGCTCGTGGACCGCCTCGCACGGCATCGCCGCGAGCATCGACCGCTGCGCCGCCGGGGTGATCGCCCGGTCCTTGGCGCACGAGATGTAGAATCGTCGCACGCTGCCGTAGCCCCCGTCGGTCAGGGCGAGCGGCGTGGCGAACGGCGCGAGCGGGTTCGGCTTGAGCAGGGTGCGCGCGCGGTCGACGACCTCGCGCTCGCAATCGGCATAGAAGATGTCGGCGATCGCGTCGCGGTTGAGGTCGACGACGCCCTCGTCGGGCTTGACGCACAGGTTCGGGGTCGCCAGCGAGTCGCTGTCCTGCAACGCGACGTCGAGCAGCGAGGTGCCGTTCGGCAGCAGGAACGCGGACAGGTAGACGAGCTTCTCGACCTTGGCGGGGCGCGCCTCGGCGACCGTCGAGATGACGATACCCCCCATGCTGTGCCCGACCAGGACGACGGTCCCTTCGATTTCATCGACGGCCGAGATCACGCGGCCGGCGTAGTGGCCGAGGGTCACCGAGGCCGGCGAGGTCTCGTCGGCGCCGTGGGAGGGCAGGTCGAGCGGGGTCACGCGGTGCCCGCGTGCCAAGAGCAGCCGCGCCGTCGTCGCCCAGCACCACGCGCCGTGCCACGCACCGTGGACCAGCACGAAGTGCTTCGGCTCGCCAGTCGCTACTTCACCGCGTTCGTAAGATCTCCGCACCTGGTGGCTCATGCTCGATCGCCGGAACCTTTGACCGTACCGTAGTTGTGGCGCTCGCCCACTGTCAATCCTCGCAGATTGCGGAGCGTCGTCGCCGTCAATTGCGCGGCGCACGGTCGCGCGCTCGAGAATGCCCCTTCCGTCGTTGTACGGCGAGTCCGACGACGGTTCGGCGAGCTCTTCCGCGGACACTGCGAGGACGCTGATTGCTGGCCGCACGCGTCGGGCCCGGACATATTCCGCGGCCGATCGTCCGCCCGCGCCCTCTCCGCCCGTATCGGGGGCGGGTCATGAGATTCGCCTGGCGGTCGGCCCGATCTGGGCAGAAAGTCGCAGGGGCGCTCGTGCCAAGTTTGCACTTGCGCAGGGGGCTTCACCCGGGCAGATCGCACACGGCGCCGCCTTCGATCTGCGCGCGGCCGCGGGGCGTGGCGAGCAATTGCCAGCTCACCGGTTCGAGCGCGGATGATGCCGTCTTCACGGACGCAGAGGCCTTGATAGGTGCGCTGGTTCCAGATCTGCCCGGCCTGGATCCGCCGGCCTCGACGTCGCGGACGACGATCTTCGTCGGATGTCTTTTAAGACATCACGTGATGTCTCTTGGGACAGCACGTGGATTGATTATCGCTTTTTGTCAGCGGACGGACGGCCCCGCGCAGGTCGCGGGCGGCGGCGCCTCTGTCAAGACTCGGGCCCAGGCAGGGTCGGCGGCGGCGCGGGCCGCGACCCGGGGCTCGTGACGCAGGCGGTCCTGGGCGAGCTCGGGCGCGTGGTCGCAGGCGACCGCCCGGAGCATGTGCCCCAGCGCCGCGTCGGGGTCGTCGTCGACGAGCATGAACACCAGCGCCAGGTGAGTCGCAGTGCGCAGCGGCTCGCCCGGCGCGTCCGGCGAGGCGCCGAACGCGACCAGCGCCTGCTCGAAGTCGCGTCGGGCGTGCGCGTGGCGACCGAGCTGCAGGTGGATCTTCGCGCGCGCGTGCAGCAGCACCCCGAGGGCGCGGCGGTCCGCGTCGTCGTCGGCGGTGAGGGTCTCGATCCCGTCGAGCGCCGCGAGCAGCTCGCGCTGGAGCGCGGGGTCGTCGAAGTGATGGCGCGCGAGCGGGAGCCAGGCCTCGGCGAGGGGGCGGAAGATCCGGGCCCCGGCTGCCGCGCGCACGGCGGGCGCCAGGCCGGGTCGGGTCCGCAGCAGATGCAGCAGGTCCGCGTCCTCGAGGCCGGACAGCGCGGTGGCGACGACGGCGGGGTCGACGAGCCGGGCCAGCGCATCGTGGACGAGCAGGGCGAGCAGGGCCTGACGCGGATCCGTGGGCGGAATCTGCTCGAGGAGCGCCCAGGCCGCGGGTGCGTCCCCGGTGACCAGGGCCCGGCCGATCCGCGCCGCCGGGGAGGTGTCCGCTGCGACGTCGTCGAGCCGCGCGCCGCGGAGCGTGATGCGGCGGAGATCGGCGACGAGGAGGTTCTCCGCGTAAGGGTCGGTGTTGCCGATGACGAGCGAGTAACGGCCGGGGCGCGGGTGCGTCGCCTGGCGGAGCGGCTCGTGCGTGCGCTGCCCGTCGTCGTCCGCGACGCACTCGGTCACGCCGCGGTCGGGGAAGAACGTCGCCCGCATGACGATGCGGTGCGGCGTCGCTGCGGAGGACACCGGGCGCGCGGCGAACACTTCGCGGTACTGCCCGACGGGCTGGCAGCCGATCTCGTGGAGGCGAAACTTGCGGTCGCCGCGGCCGCCGACGTCGACGCCGATCAGCGGCCGTCCCGCCTCGTCGACCAGCGCGAAGCTCAGCGCCGAATTGTACTCGGCCCGCGCCACGTCGAGCTCGACCTCGATCTCGAGCGGCCCGCCGTCCCAGCGCACGGGCAAGGCCGCGAGGCGGCCCTGGCTCGCCAGCGCCTCGACGTGCAGGGCGCCCGCGACCGGATCCATCCGGAGGGTGGCCGGGCGATCGAAGCGCCAGGCCGGCAGGGTCGCCGCGTCGAAGCGCAGCTCGACGCCCTCGCGCGCGTCGAGCAGGGAGGCGAGGCGCCCCAGGATCGCCGCGGCAGCCTCCTCCTGCGCGGCGCTGCGGCCCGGGTCAGCGCGGAGCTGCCGGGCGGCGCTCGCGGCCTCCTGGTACGAGCCGAGGTCGGTCAGCAGCGTGGCGCGGCGGAGCAGGGCGTCCGGGGCGAGCGCAGGATCGTCGAGGTTCTCGGCGTCGAGCGCGAGGGCGGCCGCCGGCTGGCCGGCGCTGGCGAACAGCGCGGCCGCACGCTCGTGGAAGCGGCGGCGGACGCCCTCGTCGCCGACCATGGACGCGCTGTCGCGGAGGACCTCGGCGGCGCTCGCGGGCATGCCGGCAGCGGCGAGATCGTCGGCACGGGTCCAGCGCTTGCGCAGCAGGTCGTCGGTCAGCGCCGGCGGCGGCGGAACGGAGGCCGACGGCGGGGCCGCGACCGGCGGGAAGGGCTCGTCGCCCGCGCCGAGGGCCCACAGGGCGCGCGTCGCGGAGTCTGCCACGAGCAGCCGGTGTGGTGCATCGGCGGCCAGGCGCACCGCGGCGAGCGGCTCGCAGTGGCCGAGCACGAACGGGTCGAGCCCGCCGTCGACGGTCTGCCGGACGAGCAGGGTGTGGCGCGCGGCACCGCCGGGTTCGCGCAGCGGGACCGCGACTTCGTCGTGGCCGTCGCCGTCGAGGTCCGCGATCACGAAGTCGTCCTCGGCGATCAGCGGCAAGTCGTGGGGCGGAGGCGCGTGGGCGAGGGTGGTGAGCTCGGCGCCGGACCAGCGCAGCAAATAGACCCCGGGGGCCTCGCCGTAGTGCGGTGATTCGGGGAACACGTCGACGTTCTCGCCGCGGCCGTCGCGGACAGCGACCAGCGCGGGGGTGCCGTCCGGGCGCCGCAGCAAGCCGAGCATGCGGACCCAGCCGAATTGCCGGCGACCGACCAGCTCGAGCTCGCCGGCGTGATCGACGTGGAACACGCGCAAGTCGAAGGCGCGGGGCGGCCCGAACGCGGCCACGATCTCCTGCACCCCGTCGCCGTCGAGGTCGGCGGCGACGATCGCCTCGAGGTCGGAGCCGGTGCGGTGACTCGGCTCGTGGGCCACTCGCATCCCCTCGGGATCGACGACATGAAACCCGCGCACCGGCCACTTGAAGCCGAAGTACAGCTCGGGGCGACCGTCGCGGTCGGCGTCGACGATGCCGCGCGGGAAGGCCAGGACCTCGGCGGGGAAGCGGGCCAGCGGAGGCTCCGGCCGCGTCACGTCGAGCAGCCGGCCCTCGTCGCCGTGCTGCGTGAGCGCCCAGGGTGCGTCGCCCTGCACCAGATAGATCCCCGCGTCGGAGCGCCAGCGGGGGCCGGGTCGGAGCTGGTGGTCGAGGAGCACGAGCTCGTGATCCGTGTCGTCGACGATCGCGGCGCTCCACGGCCCGCCCGCGGGCAAGGCGATCGCAGCGCTCGCGCCGATGCCCACCGGCAGGCCCGGCGTGAGCTCGCGGATCAACGGACGCAGCCCGGCGAAGCGCGACGAGGACGCGTCGGTGAAGCTGTTCGCGGCCGGCAAGTCGCGCCGGCGCAGGGCCGCGGCGATGCGGAGGTCCGTCGCCTCGGCATCGTCGAGCTCGGCGGGCAAGGTCGCGACGACCTGCGAGAACGTCGCGGTGTTCCAGCCGCCGAGGTGGATGCGGGCGATCCGTCGCAGCGCCTCGCTCGCGTCCTCGCGCGTGGACGCCTCGGCGTAGGCGCGGGCGTAGTCGGCGAGCGCCTCGTCGCGCCTGCCCGCGGCGCCTCGGCGATCGCCCCGGTGCTGCCAGGCCTGCGCCAGCGCGCGGGTCCCTCGATGCGCTGGATCTTCGACGAACGCGGCGAACGCCGCGTCGGCTCGCTCGACGACCGGCTCGGCCTCGACGCCGGCGAGGTGCTCGGCCGCCAGGGCTTCGACCCGCTCCTGAAGCCACGCGCGCCGCAGCTGCAATGTCGCCAGCGTCCCCACGAGCGTCAGGCCAGCGATCGCGGAGACCAGGCCGATCCGCCGCAGCCAGCGGCGGCGCCTCGCCCCGAGGTCCGCGGCCAGGGCCGCCAGCAGCGGCTCCATCGCCGGCCAGCGCGCTGTGGGATCAGCCCGCAGCCCGCGGAGCACCACGTCTCGCAGCCACGCCGGCACGCGCGACTGCGTCGGCGGGCGCACGGTCCCCTCCAGCATCGCCGCCCGCAGCGCCTCGTAGCTGTCGGCGACGAACGGGCGCTGGCCGTAGAGCGCCTCGTACAGCGACGCGCAGAAGCTGAACACGTCGCTGCGCGCGTCGGCCTCGCCGCCGCGGTGCTGCTCGGGCGCCATGTAGGCCGGGGTCCCGAGCACGCAGCCGGTCGTCGTCAGATCGACGTCGAACACGCCGCGGCCGCCCGTCTCCTGCGAGGGCTCGCCCTGGGCGTCGCGGACGAGCCCGAAGTCGAGGACGTGGACGCGGCCGTCGTCCCCGACCATGACGTTGTCCGGCTTGAAGTCGCGGTGGACGAGCCCCGCGCGGTGGACCGCGGCGAGCCCCTGGCCGGCCGCGACGAACAGCGCGACGATGTCGGAGCAGGGCGCGCCGCCGGGGTCGGCGAGGTGCTGGCGCAGCGTGCGGCCGCGGATGAACTCCATCGCCAGGAACACCTGGCCGCCCGAGGTGCTCACGTCGTAGATGTGGACGATGTTGGGGTGAGACAGGCGGGCGAGGGCCTTGGCCTCGCGGATGAACCGGCCCACGCCCGTCGACGTGCTGCGGTCGGTGCGGATGGTCTTGAGCGCGACGACGCGGTCGAGGGTCTGGTCGTAGGCGGTGTGGACCACCCCGGCGCTGCCCTGGCCCAGCACGCGCAGCACCCGGTAGCGGCCGAGCTGGTGCCCCGCGCCCGACGCGGCGCGGTCCGGTACCCTCGCCTCAGTCGCTGGCGGCTCGCTGCTGTTCGAGTCCAGCGTCGGGAGCGTCGCCGCTTCGGCGTTGATGTCCGTGGTGCTGGTCAAGCCGCGCCACGGCGCAGTATGCCGAACGGCGCCCGGAGCACGCCATCGGTTCGAAGGCGCTCGCGGAGCTCCTGCGCGCCTGCCCGGTCTCGCGGCGCGGAGGGCGAGCTGTGCCGGAGCCCGCGGGTGCCCACACTTGCGAGCGGTCGCTTCGGCGCGACGGCGCCGGCGCCGTCGTGCGGGCGTCCGGCTGCGGCCGCGAGAGGTGGGGTAGACTGCCGTCCGCGATGACCCTGCGCGAGCCGCACGAGTCGACCTGGGACGACCGCGTCTCGCCGCGGACGCCCGGCGCCGGTGCGCAGAAGATGACCCCGGCGCTCGCCCTCGTGTGGTCCCTGGAGGAGCCCGAGCGCGTCGGCGAGGTGGCCTGTCTGCCGCCGGGCGTCGACGGGCCGTTCACTCTCGGCCGCGCGGTCGAGCCGGGCGAGGACGGCGCGATGCCCCTGGTCCTGACGCGCCTGCGCCCGTTCGAGCGCACGGTGACGGGCGCCCTGCGCGACGGCCGAGTCTCGCGCTGGCAGCTGCGCATCGCCCCGCTCGCCGACGGCGCGCTGCTCGTCGAGCAGCTCGGGCGCGGCGGGCTGCAGGTCAACGGCCACGACGTCGAGAGCGCGGTGGTCGTACCGGGCGACGTCGTCACTGCGGTCGACCGCTTCTCGCTGCTTTACACCCACCGACCGAGCGACTGGCCGCGCGAGCCGGCGGGCGTCGATCCGTTCCCGTTCGGCGAGGCCGACGCGTTCGGCATCGTCGGCGAATCCGCGGCAGCGTGGGAGCTCCGGCACGCGCTCGCGTTCGTCGCGCCGCAGGCCGAGCACGTGCTCGTCCACGGGCCGAGCGGCGCCGGCAAGGAGCCGATCGTTCGCGCGATCCACCAGCGATCGGGACGGCGGACCCTCGTGGCGCGCAATGCCACCACCATCCCCGAGAGCCTGCTCGACGCGGAGCTGTACGGCAACATCAAGGACTACCCGAACCCCGGCACGCCCGACCGCGTCGGCATGCTCGGCGAGGCCCACGAAGGCACGCTCTTCCTCGACGAGCTCGGCGAGCTGCCGCACGCGCATCAGGCCCATCTCCTGCGCGTCATGGACTGCGGCCAATACACGCGGCTCGGCGAGACCGGGAGCCGCACCGCAAATGTCCGCTTCATCGGCGCGACCAACCGCGACCCGGACGAGCTCAAGCACGACCTCCGCGCCCGCTTTATCCATACCATCGGGGTCCCCGGGCTCGACGAGCGCCCCGAGGACATCCCGCTGATCGTCCGCCACCTCCTCCGCGACGCGCCCGGCGAGGGCCTCGCCGCTCGACGTCCGGGCGGCGACGCCACGCCGCTGCCCGACGCGGGCCTGATCGGCGCGCTCGCGCATCACCCCTACAAGGGGCACGTGCGGGAGCTGAAGGCGCTGCTGTTGCGGTCGATCGCGGTCAGCGTCGGCAGCCGCCTGACCGCGCCGCCGGAGCTCGAGGCCCGCGGCGCCGCGCCGCGAGTGCCGGAGCCGAGCACCGAGCCGGGCGACCTGACGCGGGAGCAGATCGTCGCGGCGCTCGAGCAATCCGGCGGGGTCCGCGAGAAGGCCTGGCGGCTCCTCGGTCTGCGCAGCCGCGATCAGCTCAAGCGACTGATGAAGAAGCTCGATATCGGCTGAGCGCTCGCGACTCTCCACTGCGATTCACGGCAGCGCTCCGCCGACGATTCGAATGCCACGAGCACGCGATTGCTCGTGGCAGGCTGCCCGCGCCGCGGGCTGATCCACGAGGCCCTGGAGCTGCACGGGCCGATCGAGGCGGCCATCACGTTTCCGACGGACGATCCGGTGCTCGTGCGGGCGGGGCTGTTCGCCGCCGATGTCGTGGTCGAGGCCGACGATCGGGTGGTCGAGGAGTAAAAGCACCTCGATCGGTTCCGCCTCGAGCTGTAGCACGCGATTGAGAGGACGACGCCCGGGCACGCGGGCGAATCCGCGCGGAATGCGTCGGGTCTTGTGTCGCCGCCTGTATCGGGCTACGCAGCAGCGGTGGACCGGACACGCTTCTGGAACTTGATCGACGCGGCTCGCAGCGACGCCGGCACGCGCCGCACCGCCGCCGCGCTCGTCGACCTGCTCGCCGACTTGCCCGCCGACGACATCGCCGCATTCGACGCCTGGTACTGGGCCCACCAGGGCGCCGCCCGCCGCCGCGAGCTGTGGGCGGCAGCGTATACGATCATGGGCGGCTGCTCGGACGACGGCTTCGACTATTTCCGCGGCTGGCTGATCGGGCAGGGCGAGCGCGTCTACATGGCCGCGATCCACGACCCGGACTCGCTCGCCGACCATCCATTGAAGGAGCACCCGAGCTGCGAGGCGATGCTCGGCGCCGCCGCCGTCGCCTACAAGCGCTCGCAGGGCCGCGAGTTCGAGGGCCCCACGCACCGTGTCGAGATCGAAGGCCAGTCGACCTGGCCCGCAGATCGCCTGAAGGGCGCCACGTTCACCCGCGAGCTGCTGCGCGAGCACCTGCCGCGCCTGTACGCCCGCTTTGGGGACGAAGAAGAGCCCGAACAGGAGGACGACGCCGACGACCCCGGCGCTCCTTTGTTCAAGCGCGGCGCCGTCAACAAGCCCGAGTTCGTCACCGCGATCGGCCCGTTCACCGCCGGCTCCGCGTTCCCGCTCGCCTTCCCCGAGCTCGGCCGCGACCTGCTCGTCTCCTGCCAGCATTTGTTCGGCCCCGCCGGCGGCCTCTCGAAGGACGTCCCCGGCGAGTTCATGGATCGCTTCGTCGAGTCGGTGAAGCTGACCGACCCCTTCGACGGCGCGCCGACCGGCGTCGCCGGCCGCTCTCTGGCGATCGCCGGCGCCACCGGCGACGACCCGACCCTCGACCTCTGCGCCTTCGCGCTGCCCGCCCGCCACGGGCTTCCGCTGCTGCGATTGGCGGCCCGCAACCCGATCCCCGGCGACGTCGTGTTCCTCGCCGGATCGGTGCGGGCCGGCGCTCCGCGGACGAAGCGACTGCATCGCGCGGTCAAGGTCGCCGACGATCGCGGCCTCGGCGTCGTCGCCTTCGATCGCCCCAACCTCGTCCTCGGCGGTACCAGCGGCGCCCCGCTGCTGTCCGGGCAGGGCGAGGTCGTCGGCCTGCTGGTCCGCGCCATCCCCGGAGCGACGACCTACGGCATGCTGCTGCAGGCCGAGCAGATCCGCGAGCTGCTGCGAACGATCACCGGCTGAGGAGCCGCCGGTGTCCATCGCTCGCTCCTGGCCCGTGGCGTGTTTCAGCTCGAAGAACGCGCACGCACCAGGTGCTCGGATCCGTCCTCCTCGACGGCCTCGGCAATCGCAGCGACTCGGGCCGATCGTTGACCGGCGGCGTCGCGTGTGGCTACCCTCGCCATGGTGGGAGTCCCACGGCGACTCGTGATCGACGGCGAACGCTTCTGCTGGACGCGCTCGCACGGGCATCTGGAAGTCGACGGCAATCACCGCTGCGTCGAGCGCGTCTCGGCCTGGCGGGACGGCGAGCGCCGCGGCGCGCTGCGGGTCCATTTCGTCGACGGTGAGGGCGGGAGCACCACCGCGGGCCAGGGCTGGGGCGGATACGACGGCAGGCTCCTCGTCGATGGCGTCGCCTATAACCTCAATCGACCCGCACTCGCGGCGCGGCTGATCCAGGCGGCGATGGCGAGGGGATGGCAACCGGGGAGCGGACGCGGAATGGTGTGCGACGACGGCTTCGCGCTGCTCGCCAGTTCGGGCGCGCCGAGCGAGCCACGGCAGTGAGCGGCATGGGTCAGCCCTCGCCTCGGCCCATGCGGCGCGCGCTTGCGACGAGCCGTCCCGCGATGTGCACGAGCCGGAGCTGGGCACTCCTATCTGGCCAGCCGCATCCACGGACGAGCCCATGATCAGTGTCTGTCCGCAATCCCCGGAGCGGGCGCTCATCCACCAGCCCGGGTGAAGCACCGCGAGCAGGAGTAGCTTGCGCTGGGCCCGAGCCCTGCACGTGCGGGGCTTTACGGCCCGGCCTTCGTCGCCGCGATCGGCAGTACGAACGCGTATTCGTAGGACTTCTCTGCCATCTTCGCCGGGAACGCCCAGATGAGCCCCCGCTCTACCGCGCAGTCGACGATCGCCTGCGGCACCTCCGACAGCGTCGGCGTCACAGTCCTCGCGCGCAGCCGGTCGTCCTGCGGCGTGCCCATCGTCCACAGCAGCGTCATCCGGCCCTGACTGCCTGGCGCCCTCTTCTCGCAGAACTGGATCTCGCGCACGTGCGCCCCGACGACCGCCTCGAATTGTCGGCGCTCCTTCTCCGCGTCGTCGGCCGGCTCCCCGAGCACCATCGTGCTCCGGGACAGGCGCTCGAAGCTCTCCGTCGGCGCCTCGCCGACCCAGCCGAGCATCGACTCCGTCAGGCAGGTCAGCACCTCCGTATCGGGGAACGTCGACTCCACGATCTCCACCGACTCATAGATCGTCCCGATGTCCGGGGCGCCGATCTCCATCAAGTCGATCGTCAGCGCGCCGCTGCCCGTCGCCCCGAGGTCTCGCATGCACGCGTCGAAGGCCGCTCGCAGGCCGTCGCTCGGCCGCGCGGGCGTCGGTGCCGGCTGCGGGAGCGCCGGCAGCACCTGCCGGATCTCCCGCTTGCGCCGCTCCCAGGCCTCGCGCCGTGGGTCGGCCGCATCGGTCGCCGCCGGCGCCGCGATCGCGGTCGTCTTGTCGCCTGTCTCTTCGACCATCTCTGGTGATTCGCCGGGCGGCCGGGTCAGCACCGCCCATCCGGCCACGCCTGCCGCCGCTGTCGTCACCACCAGCAACCCCTTCACGATCAGGCTCATGCTGCCGCCTTTCGTCGCCGCGCTCGCCTGGGTCGTCGGCAGCGCCGGCGGCCCGACCAGGACCGCCGCGCACCAGCTCTTGCGACCGTCGCAGCGCGCGTCCAGGCGCTCGCGCAGGCGCTTCAGAGAGCGATTGAGGCGCGAGCGGATCGTGGCGGCCGGTACACCGAGCTCGCGGCCGATGTCGACCGCTTGCTCCCCTGCGAAGAATCGACGCATCAGGATCCGCTGGTCGTCCGCCGGCAGCGCCTCGATCTCGCTCAGCAGGATCTTCAGCACCATCAGGCGCTCGAGCTCGCAATCGGGGTCGGGCGCGGACGTCGGGCCCTCGATCGTCTGCTCGCGCCGCTCGCGTCGGGCGTCGGCGCGCAGGCGCATGCGAAACAGGTTTCGCACCACCGTCGCCAGCCACGGGCGCAGCGACCCCTCGCTGTTCGGCCCGCGCCGCCACGCGGCCACGAGCGCCTCCTGTACGAGGTCGTCAGCCTCGTCTCCGTCGCGCGCCAGGACCTGCGCGAACTGCCGCAACCACCGTAGGTCCGCCAGCAGGGTGGCCGTCATCTCAGAGTGCGCCATGGGTCAGCCCCTGCATGCCGCCGGAGCCGCGAGCGTTGCACAAAAAAGTGACGGCGCGCCGCGGCCCGGCCGTCGACCGCCGGCGCTGCGCGCGCGATCGGCAGTCGTCGAGCGAGCTGCGGCCACGGAGCGCTCGCCTGCGATCGGATCGAGGCAGCCCCGGCGCTCGCGGCGTCGTCGGCCGCGAGCGCCGCGCGGCGCAACTCAGTGCACGAAGGTCTGGCTCGTGCCGGTGAAGTTGCTCAGCTCGACGTCCTGCGTGACCGCGTCCTTGTCGGCCTTCGCGGTGGCGGCGAGCAGCTGCTTGACCGTGTCGAGGCCCTTCACCGGACCGACCTTGAACGGCGAATCCTTGCCGGCGACGGCGTCCACGGGGACCACGCCGTTGAACTCCACGATCAGGTCGATCAGGTGCGGGAACACGACCCTGCGGCCGCAGCTGTTGCACGCGATCTCGTAGAGCCGGTTGTGGCGGCGATCGAGGTCGGCGAACTCCATCCACGCCACGCCGGGGCCCCACTGCTGGTCGGGCACCGCCAGCACGTTGCCGGCGCCGGTGCCGGTCATGAAGTCCGAGAGGGCCGCGGGCGCGACTGTCGGGTTGACGTGGAAGAACGACGTGCTCGTGTCCGCGAAGTGACAGCCGCTGCAGGTGTTGACCGAGAACTGCTGGCGCGCGCAGACCTCCCGCGGATCGCTCGGGGCGGCGGCGTCGATCTGCCAGTGGGTCACGGGCGCCACGAACGCGTTACCGCCGCGCAGCGGCATGCCGCTGGCCTCGAGCGGCATCTCGAAGGCCGGACTGCAGTCCCCGACGACCGTGTTGCCGCTCGCGCCGGACGTGAAGAACGCGCCCATCGAGACCTCGGACAGGACCGCACCGGGCGCGCCCGACGGCGGCATCGGCGTGAACAGCGTCCAGTCGTCGATGTTGCCGTCGGCGTTCGCGTCGTAGACGCTGTCGTCGGGGGTCATAGCGACGGTGTGCGGGAGCAGCGGGCCGTCGGCCGGCGTGTCGACGCCGGTGAGCGCGTCCTCGGTGGAGAGCGTGAACTCGCGGAGCTCCCAATGGAAGTTGAGCGCGTTCTCGTTGGTCCGGATCTGGTTGATCGCGTTCTGGTTGCCCTTGGTCGGCGCGGCGCCGTTGAGCACCACGTTCTCGGTGATGCTCTCCAGGTGCGCGCGCCACGAGGACGAGAATCGCGGCAGCAAGGGGTCGCTGAGGCGGATCCACTGGTTCGCCCAGTCCTTGATCGCCGCACAGTCCTCTCGCGGTACGCCGTATTCGAAGATCACCGAGAAGGGCAGCTGGCTGCAGCCGTTCAGGTTCTGCACGCCGAACACGAAGCGCATCTCGCCCGCGGACAGCGGCATGCCGCCGCCGAAATAACCGCCGCCGCTGCTGGTCTTGCCGAGGTCGATGCGGTTGACGATCGCGGACAGGCGGAACGGCGCCTTGTCGAGGTTGAGCGGGCCGCCGAGGGTCAGGTTGCCGCCCACCAGCGAGGAGGTGACGCCGCTGGCGTTGGCCCACGGCCGGATCACCTGCTGGAACATCTGCGTCCGCGCGGGGATCGTGTCGTCGTTGACGACCTGGTTGGTCAGCCAGGTCGACAGCCACTTGACGACGAAGTCGTTGGTGCTGAGGCCCGAGCCGATCGCCATCTCCTCCATCAGGTGCTTGAATGTCCACACCCCGTTGGGGTTGTCGAGCCCGGGATCGCACACGTCATTGGTGCGGTTCTTGTCGCGGACCACCGCGAGGTCGGTGATGACGAGCGCCTCCTCCCAGCGCGCCGGCGTCGAGATCGGCATGACCGGACAGGGCCCGAGCGCGACCGGGACGCCGGTGTCGAACACGCCGATGTCGAACTTGATGCCCGTCGTGACGGCGATCGGGTTGCGGCCCTGGAAGACGATCCGGTCCTTGGTCGTCTCGCCGAACTTCTCGAAGGTCGCCTCGGCCTTCACGCGCTGCTCGAGCTCCTCGTCGGTCAGCGTGGCGAAGGCGGTGAAGAACTGCTTGCCGGGGCTGGTCTTGAGCACGCCGAGCTCGACCAGGGCGTCGCTGCGCACCAGCATCATCGGGTTCTTGGGGTCGCCGACGACGCGGATCAGGCTGTCGCTGAGCTCCTTGTTATGCGGCTCCTCCAGCTTGATGTGCACCGCGACGTTCTCACCGGCCTCGGTCGCCTTGGGCAACTTCTGGACGAACACCTCGGCCGCCTCGATCGGCTCGACGAACGGCAGCTTCTCCGCCGAGACGCTCTCGCCCGGGAACGGGAACTTCGGATCGTCATCTTTCTTGAATTCGACGCCGTCGAGGTCCGATTCGTCGACGTCGGTATCGGTACAGCCGACCAATCCGAATGCACCGATCGCACCAATCATCATCGCAGCCAACGACGCAAATTGAACTCTATTCCGAGTCATCGCTATCTCCTGGGTTCGTGGGACGACGGCGATATGCTCACGAGAACGGCTGGCGATGGAAGCCAGGGAAGGCACCGTGAACCGGCGACCGCATCCCCGCGAATGGGCGGCATCGCCCGCGCTGATTCGAGCCGATGGGGGCGCGTGGACGCCGCGTTTTACCCAGCCCGCAACTAGAACAGAGTCCAGGTCGCAACCGTGGGCCGCTCGCGGTTTCGCCAATTCGGACGTCGATCGGACCTCGCGGGAACGCCGCGGGAGATCTCCTCCTGGGAAATTCGCGGCCTTTTTCGGTCATCGTGGCCCCGCCGCGCGCCAGCGCGCGTTTTAGGCGCAAATTCGGCGCGGACAGACGTCCTTTGTGGTCTGAGCCCCGCACTTGCCGTTGGCTGACCCATGCGCGAAATCGGGCGGTCCTCTTGGAGCCCTCCGGGCCCGAGGTGTACACGGTTCGGCGTGATTTGTGCGCTTCTGGCGCCGGGCGCCCGCGATCCGAGGCCACTGGCACGCCGCATTGGCGAGATGACATTGGGCGCTCGCCGGAGCCGGTGAGCGCGCGACGAGCTCCGAATGTGCGGTGTCGAGGACGATGCTGGTGATGGTATTTCCGTATAGGCCGTCCTGCTCGGTGAAATAGGTGAGCGTTCGCCCGTCAGGCGCGCAGCGTCTTTACCCGAGGTCCCGAACCACAGGTGACCCTTTGCTGTCCTCGGACACCTCTACCGCGTACTCGGCGACCTGCGCCGCGTCCGGCTGCTCACCTCGTGCGGGGGTGCTTGCAGCTCTTCGTTCGACGGCGAATTCTTCGCGGATGGGGACGGTCGCGCGACGAACACCGACGCGAGCAGCAGCAAGTGGATGGCCGTGAGCAGGATTCGAGCCTCGCCCGCCTCGTCCGGCGGCTCGTCCATGGCCGCCGAGACGATTCGGCCAGCCTCGTGGAGGACTTCGCCGCCCGCGACCTGCCTCTCGATCGACTCGCGCTCGCGTGGCGGGCCCGGAACGACCCTCAGCCGGACCTCGTGAAGTAGGCGGCGCTCTCCTCGTCCGCCGGGTAGTACGACTCGATTGCGATCTCGTCCAGCGTGATGTCCATCGGGGTGCCGAACGTGGTGATGGTCGAGAACAGGCGCAGCTCCCGGCCGTCGACGCGGAGAATCATCGGGATCAGGACGTTGGATTCGACCGTCGGGCCCGGCGCCTCTTCGGGGTCGGACGCCAGCAGCTCCTCGTAGAGCGCGAGGAGCTCGGCGTCGGGAGCGGCGGCGAGCTGGCGCGTGATCCGGGAGCGGAACACCGCGCGCACGTCGGCCAGGTTGACGACCAGCGAGGCGAGCCCCCGTGGATCCAACCCCAGCCGCACCAGGTTGACCGGCGGCCGCAGCAGGTCGGGAGCGACGCGCGCGAAGAACGGGTCGACGGCACGGTTGGTCATCACGATGTTCCACCGGCGATCGAAGACCAGCGCGGGATACGGCTCGTGCGCGCGGAGTACCCTCCCGACCGCGTCCCTGGCCGCCGACAGCGCGTCGTCGTCGAGCGGCCGCTCGGCATACCGCGGTGCGAAGCCCGCGGCGAGCAGCAGCCGGTTGCGCTCGCGCAGCGGCACGCCGAGCTGCTTCGCCAGCCGGAGGACCATGTCGGCGCTCGGGTTGGACCTGCCGGTCTCGACCAGGCTGACATGACGGGGCGAGACGTCGGCGGCGAGCGCGAGCTCGAGCTGGCTGAGCCGCCGGCGCTGCCGCCACTGCCGCAGGAGTTCCCCGATCGTGTACACGCTGGTCGAGAGTACTCGTCCTGGAGCGGAGCGCCATGAAATCGGAGTTCATCGACAACCGTGGCGACCGCGGAAACACTGCGCCCATGACCACGGAGAACAGAAACATCGTCGAACGGGCGCTGGCGAAGGTGATCGAGACGGGCGACATCGACACGCTCGAACCGCTGCTGAGAGCGGACTTCGTCCACCACCGGCCGGACTCGACCTCACGGACCCGGGCGGAATGGCTGGCCGCTGCGCGCCCGGTGCCGATGGCCGAACTGCAGGTCGAGATCCGGCACATGCTGGCCGCGGGCGACCACGTCGTGATGTACTCGAAGCGCCGGCTTCCCGGCGCCGGTCCGGGGATCGCGGTGGTCGACATCTGGCGGTTCGAGGACGGGCTGATCGCCGAGGCGTGGGAGATCATCGAGCCAGTGGCCCAGGCACCCGCCAACTTTGGGTGGTGGAAGTCCGCCGACCGCTGAACCGGACTCCACCCGCTGCGGCGCGACTGCTGCCGTGTCAGCCCGGCGGGTCGCTCACCGCGCCGCCTTCGATCTGCGCCTGGGTGCGGAACGTGTTGAGCAAGTGCCAGCTCTTCGGTTCGACCGCGGGGATGGTGCCGTCCTCGCGGACGTTGGTGATGTGGTGTATAGCCCCAGCTAGACCGCACTACGGGTCCGAATTTGAGAGGTTGTATCGAAAACTGCCCGGATCGCGACAAAATCGAGACGCGATCCCTCAGAAACACCCCCGCTCGCCGAAAGCCGCGGATTCTCCATCAAACGGGTGTTTCGAGAGGGATCGCGGGTGTCACGCGTGGGTCCGGAGTGAACCAGGATTCCCCGAGAATGGCCACCACATGGCCACCAATCCAGGAGCCTCCTGGGGCGGCCCCGTACTCGCTCTCGAGCCCCAGCGCTCGCTCCTCGTCACGCTCGCCACGGCGTGCTGCGGGCTTGTGTTAGCCGGTAGTAGCGAGGCCGGCCGCGAGGCCGACCCCGGTCAAAGTTGCGGGGAACAGGGCCCACCAGGTCGCGGATTGCGCGAGGGCGATCTCGGCGGCCCTGCCGAAGCGCTTCGTTGAGCATTCTTTCGTGAAAGAACGAACCGTCTCCAACACGCCACGCAATCGGCGTCGAGGCGTGGCCATACGGCCGAGTCAACGCCCCGACGATCGTTCTTGCATGAGCGCCCGCTCGAGTGTGGGCAGCAGGCGCTCGCGCCGGAGCGCACCGCCGACTTCCACGATGACGCCGGTGCCGTCGACGAGGACCGCGGTCTCCATGACTTCCTTCTCGCGCGCACGTCCGACGAACGCGTGCGTCCACGGCATCGACCAGTGTTCCTTGCGAAAAGCCTGGACGTCGTCAGGGCTCTGGTGGAGCGAAACGGACACGAACTCGATCTTCGGCCGCTCGACCGGACCGAGCCGACGTAGGCCGTCCTTCTTCTTGCCGGGCCCGGCGCCGTTCACCTTCGCGTACGCGGCGTGCAGGTCTGGCATCTCACCCACGCAGGGACAGCCGCCGAGCTCGCCCCGTCCCGCCCCCTGCTCCGCTGCCCGAGCAGGACCCGGGGCTCCCGCTCTACCACGACGCCCACCTGTGGTGACCCACCCGCGCCGGGTGCGGTGTCACTGGCACCAGTCGTTCACGGCGCCGCCCGGCTTCGGGGCGCAATCTTGCTTGTGCATGTGGACAATTACGCCCTTCTCGATGATCCCGAGGCGGCGCTCCTGGCTGCCGTCCTTGGCGAACAGCTTCGTGATCCCCGGGTCCTGCCCGGCCACGAGCATCTCGAAGTTCGCCTTCTCGGTGGCCGCGGGGAGCGGCAGCTCCTTCCAGCCGGCCGCGGCCATGTGCGCCACCAGCTTCGCCGCGACCTCCTCCGCGGTGCCCTCGCGGTACGCGACGTACGCGGACGAGCTGTCCCTGGGGTCCTCCGAGGCGCACGCGATGCCGCCTGCGGGAAAACCGACGCCCTCGAAGCCGAGGCCCGGGTCCTTGACCTCCTTCAATCCAGCGAAACAGAAAGAAGGAGGAGGTTCGGACTTACAGCCGAGAGTCACGAGCAGGAGCGAGGCGAGGGAAGCGGCGGCGATTCGCATATCGCCGACCCTAACAGAACTCGCGCCCACCGCCGCGTGAGCCGAACGCCGCGGTCCGGGGGCGGCCAGCAGCGCGGCCCACCGCGCGCGCGCCTCGGCGACGCGACCGACCTGCCGCAGCGCGTGGGCCCGCGTGAGTGGGCCCACGCGGTCGAACTCCGCCAGCGCGGCGACCGGGTCATCGCGGACCAGTGCGCCAGGCCGCACATGAACACGCGCGCGACCTCGACGCCGCCGCGGCTGGTGCCGATCGTGTGCGCCCCGAGCCAGACCATCGGCGCCGCTGCCGGAGCGGGCGGTCGAAGGCGATGTCGACGTGCCGGTGCCGACACGCCGCAAGCGGCGGAGAGCCGAGCGCGAGTGCATCAAACCCACGCCGCATGTCCTGCGGCTCGATGCATACGAAGATCCGCACCGACGCCGGGATCATCGGCGCGCCTCCAGCACGTCGAGCACGCGGCCGAGCATGTCGGCCTCGACGCGCCCGCGGATCCGAATCACGACACGGCCACCTCGAGCTCGAGCACGCCGGCCTCGTCGGCCACCGAGGCGGCGACCTCCTGCGTCACCTCGACGAAACCGACGTCCCTCACGCACTGGTCGCGTGCATCGGCCTGCGCCGCGTGCAGCCGCCATTTCCACCAGCCCAGGGTGTGCGGATTGACCCGGATGCGCGCCGCGTACTCCTTGCAGGTTTCACCGCTGGCGCTCCAGCCGTCGACCCGCCTGCGCCACGTCGCCTCCGTCGCCCTGCTCATGGCTTGACCTTCTCCCGTCCGCGACCAGCCCGTTCTTTCGGCCGCATCGGCCGGAAGTCCAGCCGCAGCGCCCCACCGAACGAGCTCGCCTGCCAATACATGTTGCTCGGGATCAGCAGCGCGAACGTCCCTCGCGCCGGCGGCTCAGGTTGCAGCACGACCGCGCCGCGGTCTTCACGATCTTCATCGGTCTCTTTCGACATTCAGCCTCCGGTTCCCTTGTAGGTCCCCGGCCCCCTGGCGTCACGACGCAGATCGCCGGACGGATACCGAGGAACTGGTGCTCGGGTCGGAAATACCCGGGTTCGGTGGCGCCGTTGTGAAGGGCGTCGTGTCGGTCTGCGACGGCTGGCAGCCGAACGCTAGACCGAGGGCGAGGAGAGGCCGGGACCATGGCCGCATGCCCCAAAGGTTGCCCACCGCGCGGAGAGCGTCCACGAGCGGACGACCCGTGTTTCCAACCACCAACACAATGGTCACCCCGGCTTGCGACCCCAGCGCTTGTTGATCATCCGGCTTCGCCGCGAACGTCGCGGCGCTGGCCACAAACCTACTGGTGGGCGGCCCTCGCGTGGCGCCGGCGCTCGACGCGGTGGTTTGCCGACGCTTGTGACTGCGACCGGGGCGTGATAGGCGTTGGGCGATGAAGGTCGACGAGATCGTGAAGGAGTACGAGCGTCGCTGTCGCGAGTCGATCCTCGCGCTGCTGCGGGAGCAGGGTGACATGACCCTCGGAGACCTGCGCGAACTGCTCACCCGGGCTCCGAAACTGCGTGCCCTCCGAGTCGACGACATCGCCAACGCGACGAGACCGGCGAAGTCACCGCGCGCGACCCCTTCCGTCGCCGTGCGCGTCGCTGGGTACCTGCTGGACTTGGCTGCGAGGAGAGGCCGGAACCAGGGCGGCCGAACGGTCGCTAGGATGCCAAGCCATGTGACGATCGCGAAAGAGCTCGAGGCGACGCCTGAGGCTGTCAGCCTCGCCCTTGCTGTACTTCAGAAGCGCTGCTGGCCGAGCGCACCTTGCCACGGCGGCGGGTCGGCGTGTAGCTGCTAGACGCAGTTACTACGTAGCCGGCTGAGGCCGTCACGGCTTCGTCGGCTTTGCGGCCCGCGTGGTCCCTAGTTCGACCCCGGCGGAGTCGACGCGGACGTTGGCGAGCCGGCTGACGAAGCGCTGCAGGACATCGGACGCGTGGCTGGGCGCCTCGCTCGCCGTCTCGGTGAACAGATTCTTTGTCAAGCTCTCGACGACGGCCGGGGGCATGGCCTCGCGGCCTTCCTTGGACCATTCGAGCAGAAGTTCGACCAGCCAGGCGGCTCGGGTGGCGTCGGCGTTGAACTTGCGGTTGGCGAACTCGGCGCGCGCGTGCTCGCGGAACCAATCATCGCTCCACTTGATCCAGTGGACCAGTGGAGAGGCGAAGCCGATCAGACCGGTGGAGAAAGGGAGGGCGTATTGCCAGTGGAAGGAATTGTCGCTGGCGCTGACGATCATGTAGAGGAAAGTGATAGCGAGGCCGAAGGCGAGCAGGCCGAGAAGGCAAAGAGTGTGGACCAGCCAGCGCTTGGCGCGCCGGGGTCCCTGTGTGGTCGCCCCACAAGTTCAAGCACACGGGCGTGTCTGTCATGGGCGAGCACAATGCCCCCTTGACCCTCATCCAGGGACAAGCTCGCCACGCGCATGTGTCGACCACCGCGCGATACATCCACGTGGACGAGGACACCCATGCCGAGAAGGCGGCCGCCTTCTACGCTGCCATGGCCACCAAACGGCCACCGGCGGCCACCACTGAGCAGAAGCCCGGCTTCGGGCCCAACTGACGCGGAATCTCGATTCCGCGACGAAATCGGGACGAATTTTCGAGACAACCGGGAGATCGCGCGGTCGCGCATTTGGGGCCCTGAGCCTGTCCAGACACTCCTGCAGCGCCGGCCGCCAGGCCGCCAGCCAGCTGGCCGCCGCGACAAGGAACCCCACCTGTCGCACTTGAGGTTGGATGAATGGCGACGGCTCGACGATGAACAGGCGTGCCTCAAGGCTCCGGGTCGGCGTGGAGGATGGTTCGCGCCGCCGCGAGCGCTGCTTCGGGGCCGAGGACGACGAGGACGTCGCCGGGCTCGAGCTGTTGTTGCGGCGGCGGTAGGAGAGCACCGGCCCCTTCGCGCTCGATTGCGACGATTCTGGCGCCGCTGCGCGACGTGATGTCGAATGGGTTGAGCCCATTGCGAGCGACGATGCTGCCCGCCTCGAGGCGGATCCGTCCCAAGCAGGGCAGATCGCGCGCCGGTTGCGGTGGCTCGGCGACCTCGACGGGCTCGCGTCCCTGACGCGCCAGCATGCGGACGATGAGCTCGGCGCCGGCATGGGTATGTTCCTCGAGCGTGGTGATGCCCTGCCACACCTTGTGAGCGAGGACGGCGACGACCAGCACCAGGACGAGCACGCCCGAACGGAAGGGGACGAACGGCTGGGAGACGATCACCAGCGGTATGCCGACGGTGAAGAGCACGGCCAGCTCGATCATGACGGTCAGCGCGGACCACGGCGCTTGCCGGTCCTCCGGGGCGCCGAGCTCGTGATGGCGCACGGTATCATCCGTGAGGGTGCGGGCGAGTGCGGCGCTGCGTCGGAGAACACCGACGAAGAACAGGCAGGCGAACAGCAGCGTCGCTGCGATCCACACGACTCGCACGAGCGTCGCCGGAAGCGCGAGGCGGCGGGACACGAGGGCCTCGAGCGCATCTCGGACCCCGCTCGATGCCGCGAGCACGGTGACCAACAACACCGCGTCGACCACCAGAAACAGCGCGTCCCGTGCGAGGCGGCCCCTCGCCGTGAACACCGGCGGGGCGGACCACAGGCGCTGGGTCCACGCCACGTAGATCGCTATCAGGAGGCGCAGCCTGACGGGCAGGCGCGCCTCGAGCCCCGCGGCGGCGTCCTGGGAGCGCCGCACCATCCACGGGGTGATCACGGACGTGAGCAGGGAGACGCCGACGACGACCGGAAAGATGAACTCGCGGGTGACTCCGGAGGCGATGCCCAGCCCGGCGATGATGAACGAAAATTCGCCGATCTGCGCGAGGCTCATCGCCGCGCGCACGGAAGTTTGCACTCCATTACCGAACAGGACCGCGCCGAGCGAGACGCTGGCGACCTTCCCGACGAGCACGAGGGCGGTGAGCGCGAGCACTGGGAGCCAGTGCGCGACGATTCGCGACGGGTCGATCGACATGCCGACCGCGATGAAGAACAGCGCGCCGAAGATGTCCCGCAGCGGCCGAACCACGTGCTCGACGCGGGCGCCCTCCCCCGATTCGGCGACGAGGAGTCCGGCCATGAACCCGCCGAGCGCGACTGAATAGCCCGCGGCCGACGTCAGCGCAGTCGTAATGAAGCAGATGGCGATCCCGGCGATCAGCGTCGACTCGGCCCGATATTGTCCGATGACGCGGCGGAGGAAGCGCGGGACGACGAGCAGGCCCGCCGTGAGCATCAAGACGAGGAAACCGAGCAGCTTGCCGAGGGTCAGCGCGAACTGAGTCGCGGCCAGGCCGGTGCCCGCGGCGAGCGCCGTCAGCACCGAGAGCAACAGGATCGCGATGAGATCCTCGAACACGAGGATGGCGACCGTGACCGTCGTGAACTCCCCGCCGAGGCGCTGATCCTCGAACGCCTTGGCGACGAACATCGTCGAGGATATGGCGACGCACCCGCCGATGAACAGGCTCTCGACCCTGGTCCAAGCGAACGCTCGCCCGACCAGGTAGCCGCCCGAGACCATCAGCCCGACGACGAACAGCGCCGTCATCCCCGTCGACGGGCCGATGCGGGCGAGCTTTCGCAGGTTGAATTCGATGCCGATGCCGAACATCAGGAGGATGACGCCGAATTCGGACATGGCGTGCGTGAGGGCGTCGCCGCCGGGGCCAGCGATCATCTTCCAAGGCATGTGCGGCCCCAGCAGGACACCTGCCAGCAGATGACCGAATATGGGCGGTTGCCCGAACCGTTGCGAGGCCAGGCTCGTGACCGCCGCGGTGCCCAGGACGACGCCCAGCACCTGGAGAGTATATGCGAGGCTCGACGCCATGGTCTTGTGATGCCACCACGGATATCATTGCAGCGGAGCCGGCTCCGGCGGGGGAGCGGCCGCGGCGTCTCCGGGGTGGCGAAAGGCCTCGAACAGCGAGAGGGCGATCGCCAGCACCACCGGCCCGAGCACCAGGCCGATCAGCCCGAACACTTGCAATCCGCCGAGCACCGCGAAGAAGATGAAGAGCTCGTGCAGCTTGGCCCGCTTGCCGACGAGCCGGGGCCGCAGGAAGTTGTCGACCAGGCTGATGACCAGGACCCCCCAAAGCGCGAGCAGGATGCCCTTTATCCACGCGCCGGACACGACGAGGTAGATCGCCGCCGGGATCCAGACCACGAACGCGCCGGCGAGCGGGATGAGCGACAGGAAGACCATCGCCACCCCCCAGACGATGGCCGAGGGCACGCCGAGCACGGCGAACGCCAGGCCGCCGAGCACGCCCTGAAGCGTCGCTATGACGAGCACGCCGTGGACGCTGGCGCCGACGACCTCGCCGATTCGGCGCAGGATCTCGCGGGTCTGTCGGTCGTGCAGGGGGATCGCGCTCGCCATCGCGTCGCGCACCATCCTCCCGTCGCGGAACAGATAGTACGTGACGAATACGACGAACAACGCCCGAATGAACAGGCCGAGCACGTTGCCGAGCACGCCGATCGTCCGGTTGGCGAGCTGCATGCCGAGCGCCCGCAATTGTTCGCTGATCTGGTGCCGGATCTGCACGAGGTCGACGTGGCGACCCAACCACCGCATCGCCGGTCCGGTGAGCTCGGAGTCGGGGTCGAGGAGCTGCCCGAACACTGTCTGCAGCATCCCGACTGCCGGCGCGATCTCGCGGGCGATCGCCCACGTCACGAGACTCATCGGCGCTCCGATCACGACGATCACGAACAGGGTCGACAACCCGGCGCTCAGGTCGGGCCGCCTCACGCGCGCGAGGATGCGCCGGTGGACGGGCTCGAAGGTCAAGGTCAACACCCCTGCCCACAGGAGCACGTCGACGAAAGGCTCGAGCATCAACCAGCAGAGGTAGAACGCGCCCACCACCGTTGCGAGCAGGATGAGCCTGCGAGCCTGTTCGCGCCGAACGGCGTCTGTCTCGTCGTCATTCATGGGACTGAATGTGACGGCCGCCAGCCGGCCCGGCGCGCTGGACCGCGACGACGAGCTCGGCGAGCGCGTGCTCGCATTCTGCGAGCAGGAGGCGGGGATCGGGGATGGTGTCGGGGCAACCGACCGCGGCGAGATGCACCGTGTCGCGGTAGCTCCAGACCGTCAGATTGAGTCCGATCTGTTCGAGCAGCGGCCCGCCGAGGTAGACGCTGTCGAGCGCGGAGCCGACGAGGTATTGTGTCTCCCTCGCCCCGCGCACGTTCGAGATCACGAGGTTCACCGGCGGTCGCGGCAGGCGGGGCAGCACCTGGTTCATGAATAGCTGTATCAGCCAGGGGCGCGCGTACTCGCTCCATTGCTCGAGCAAGCCGCCGACCTCGTGATCGTGGGCGTCCTTGGCTGCCTCCGTGAGCGCGTGGATCTCTCGCAAGCGCACGAGCGGATCGGCGACATCCGTGGGCAGCGAGACGAGGAGGCTCGACACCTTGTTTCCGCTGAGGCGCACGTCCTCGAGCCCGCCCGTGGCGACCGGGACGCTCGCCAGCAGCGGTCGTCGATGGACCTCGCCGTGGTGATCCATGAAGCGCCGAAGCGCGCCGGCGGCGACGCCGAGGACGACGTCGTTGAGCGTGCAACCAGTCAGGGTCTTGATGGCCAGCATGTCCGCGAGCGGCAGGTCGACGGTGGCGAAGCTGCGTCGCGGCGTGAGCGGGGCGTTGAACGCGGTCCGGGGCCCGGCAAAGGGGAGCGAGAGCTTGTGGCCGCGCGTGCGCTGCAGCAGCTGCACGCCGGCGCGCGCTGTCCTTCCGAGGAGGCGTGGCAGCCGGGACAGGCTCCGCAGGCGATCGCGGAGCGCGTCGAGGACGAGCTGTCGCGCGCCGGGCAGCGGCTCCGCGGTCCACGTGCTCGTCGGGGGCGCCACGTCGTGGTCGTCCCGATCGCTGGACATCACCCGCTCCAGCACTGTGGTCATCGCCGCGCCGTCGATGACCGCGTGGTGCACCTTGCAGATGAGCGCCACCCGGTCCCCTTCGAGGCCTTCGACGAAGGTGATCTCCCACAGCGGGCGGGCGCGGCTCATGTGAGTCGAGAGGATCTCGCCGACCAGGGACTCGAGGGCGCGTCTGTCGCCGGGGGGCGCCAGCTTCGTCCGTCGCAGGTGTTGAGAGAGGTCGAGCGTGGGATCCTCGATCCACACCGGATGGTAGAGGTCGCCCGGGACCTCCACGATCCTGCGCCGGAGCAGGGGGACCAGGTGGAGGCGGCGCTCGAACAGCCGCCTGATCCGGGCGAACGAGTAGCCGCCCGGTACCTGCGACACGTCCAAAAGCATGAGGTTGACCGTGTGCATCGACACCGACGGCGACTCCATATAAAGGAAGCTCGCGTCGAGTCCGGTCATTCGCTGCATCGGACGCGTCCGCGGCGAAGTGTGGCCGCGAATCCTGCGCGCGCCAGCGGGCGGCCGAGCCTGTGTCGCGCGCTCGCTCGCGGTCAGGCGGCGGCGCATGGCGGGCCTCCTTTTCACAGCCTCAGCCGACGCAGCCGGAGCGCGTTGGCGATCACCGAGACCGAGCCCAGCAACATGACCGCGAGCACGACGCCGGGGTCGAGCGAGCGTCCGAACGCCGGGTGAAGAATGCCTGCGGCGATCGGGATGGCCGCGGCGTTGTAGATCGACGCGAGGATCAAGTTCTGTTTGACGTTGCCGATCGCCGCCCGACTGAGCCGACGCGCACGCACGACGCCGCGCAGGTCGCCCTTGACCAGCGTGATGTCCGCGCTGTCCCTCGCCAGGTCCGCCCCTGTACCCATTGCGAGGCCGACCTGCGCGCGTGCCAGCGCAGGCGCGTCGTCGATGCCGTCGCCGGCCACGGCGACGAGCCGACCTTGCGCCTGCAGTCGGGCGACCGCGCCTGCCTTCTGATCCGGTCCCACTCCGGCCATGACTTCGTCGATGCCGAGCTTGCGCGCCAGCACGTCGGCGGTCGTCCAATCGTCGCCGGTGATCATCACCACGCGGAGGCCCTCGGCGCGCAGCGCCGCCATCGCCTCCGCCGTGCTCGCCTTGATCGGATCGCTGACATCGACGAGGCCGACGATCGTCCCGTCGACTGCGACGAGCATGACGGTGTGTCCCTCCGCGCGGAGCGTATGGGCGTGCTCGACGTTCGATCCAGGCGCGACGCCGAGGCGGCGCATCAGCGTCAGGTTGCCGACCGCGACGCGACGTCCGTCGACGACGCCTGTGACGCCCTCGCCCGGTATCGCCGTGAGCTGCTCCGCCGCGGCGAGCTCGAGCCGGCGGGATGCTGCCCCCTCGACGATCGCCGCCGCTCCCGGGTGCTCGCTGCCGCGCTCGAGGCTCGCAGCGAGCCGCAGGATCCCTGCCTCGTCCATCTCCGCCGTGGCGACGATCGCGGCGAGCTTCGGCCTCCCCTCGGTCAGCGTGCCCGTCTTGTCGACGACGAGGGTGTCGACGCGCCGCATCATCTCCATCGCCTCGGCGTTCTTGAACAGCACGCCGGCGGTCGCCGCCCGCCCGGCCGCGACCATGATCGACATCGGCGTCGCCAGTGCGAGCGCGCACGGACAGGCGACGATCAGCACCGAGGTCGCATGGATCAGGGCGTAGGCCATTCGTGGCTCGGGGCCCCACGCGCCCCACACGAGGAGAGTCAGGCCCGCCAGGCCCGCCAGGACCGGCACGAGGTACGCGGCGACGACGTCGGCGAGCCGCTGAATGGGCGCGCGAGTTCGCCGGCCCTCGGCGACCATGGCCACGATGCGCGCGAGCAACACGTCCGCGCCCACTCGCTCCGCGCGAACGACGAGCGCGCCGCCGCCGTTGTGAGTGGAGCCGATGACGAAGTCTCCCGCGCGCTTTTCGGCGGCAATCGGGTCACCCGTCACTATCGATTCGTCGACGAAGCTGTGCCCCTCGAGCACGATGCCGTCGACCGGGACCTTGTCGCCGGGCCTGACCCTCAGACAATCGCCGACGCGGACCACCTCGAGCGGGACCTCCTCCTCGCTGCCGTCCTGGGCGAGCCGGCGGGCCGATTGCGCCGCCGTGTCGAGCATTCTGCGGACCGCCGCCCCGGGCCGGTGGCGGGCGAGCAGCTCCAACACCCGTCCCAGGAGCCCGAGGGTGACGAAGACAGACGCGGCCGCGAAGTGCACCGCGACCTGCCCGTCCTGGGACCGGAACGCCGATGGAAAGACCTGCGGCACGAACGCTGCGACCAGGCTGTAGCCGTAGGCCACGACCGCGCCGAGCCCCGCCAGCGTGAAGACATCGAGGCGGCGGCTGCGCCACGACAGCGACGTCCGGGCATAAAAGGGCCACGCCGCCCACGTGCACACCGGCGACGCCAGCACCACCTGGACGAGCACCGGCGTGCCGGGCCACGCGAGCGCTCCGTGCGTCGACGAGAGGTCAAGGGCGGCGAGGAGGAGCAGCGGGGTCGTCAGCAGCGCGGCGACCCATAATCTTCGCTTTATCGCCCGCAGATCGCCACTCTCTTCGATCCCCGTACGAGGGACTCCATGCGGCTCGAGCGCCGTGCCGCAGAGGGGACAGATGCCGGGCTCGCTTCGGAGCATGTGCGGATGCACCGGACACACCCATTCGAGGCGACGCAGAGCCGCCGAGGCCCCGACTGGCTCGAGAGGCATGCCGCACTTGGGGCACGTCCCCAGGCCCGGCTGGCGCACCTCCGGATGGTTGGTGCAGGTATACGCTCCCTGGTCGGGGTCCCGACCCGCAAGGGGCGCTCTGGGCGCCGGATGTCCCGGCTCGCGTGCCATGAGGTTCTTGTGGGCGGCAAGGCAGCCGACCGCAAGCTCGGCGGTAGCATCGCGTCGAGCGGCCGCTGCAGCCTTACTTCGCGGGACACGTCCGCGGGTACGGGGGCGCCAGCGGCGACGCCCTCGGCCAGCCTCGCGACCGCAGAGCAGATACATGCCCCATGGGTCATGTATCAACAATCCGTCAGGGGTTTGGCGCGCCGCGAGCGATACCTGCCCATGAATTGTCGCAGCCTCAGCCGCTCTCCTGATCGATGATGACCACGTCGTCGCGCAGAAGCTCCTCGCCGAGGACATCACGCGCCGTCCAGCGGAGCGCGCGCAGCAGCTCTTGCACGAGACGGCGCGCCGTGACCACGAGTTGATCGGTGTCCGCGCCGTCGGTCGCCGCGCGTTCCGCGTCGGCCGCGGCACCATGGCGGTGCGCGTGCGAACCGTCCAGCTGTTGCGCGCGAGCGGGGTCCCAGGCGTCGGCTACTTCGATCAGCGGCCGCAGTGCGTCGACTTCGGTGCCGAGGTTGGAGCGGATCGCCGCGACCAGCACGCCGATCTCCTCTGCGAGTTACCGGCGTGCGGCGCGGTCGCCCGTGTCTTCGGTGGCCCGCCGGCCGAGGCGGAGCACCTCGCGGCAGTGTCGCCTGAGGAGCTCGTGGCCGGCGAGCGCGTCGTTTCGGGTGTCATTCGGCGTGTGTGGTTCCATGGCCTTCAAAGCATGCGGACGCGCCTACTCCGCGGCACGTCGTGGATGTGTCATCGTCAGTGGCCGCGTCCGACACCGCTCGATGTCGTTGCGCTCGCGCTCGCAACAGGCTGAAGCTGCTGCGCTCGGGCCAAACGCGCTCGAGGTCAAGCGCTCGATCTGGGGGCCGATGTCGACGATCTGTTTACGTCGTTCTCGACCAAGCTCGAGAGTCGTCGACGCGACGTCGACCACGGCACAGATCACGGAGTATAATTATGATGTGGCGTCCTCGACCGGTTTCCTCGACCGTCACGGGGACAAAATCCTCCAGGCGTGGGCCAGCGAGGCCAGCCGCGCGGCGTCAGCCCGCGGGCTCTCCGACGTCGAGCTCAAGAATTTGATGCCGGTCTGTCTGGCGGCGCTGACGGGCGGCGCCGATGAGGAGGTTCTCATGCGTCACATCGAGAGCCACCTGTCGGATCGAATCCGTTGGGGATTCGAAGTCGCGGAGGTAGTGGAGGAGTTCGCCATTCTCGAGCGCTGCATCTTTTCCTGCGCAGCGACGGCCCCGACGGACGAACGGCCGTCCCCCGACGAGCTCGCGCGGATCTTCCTCGCGCTGCAGAACATCATGGTGCGGACGACCGACTCGTTTCAGGTGCACATGCAGCTCGACGAGCAGCGCGAGAAGCGTTACCTCCGACAGCTGCGGACGCTGGCCGACAAAGCGCTCCACACACCCGCGGCGCCGCTCGGAGGGCACCTGAAAGAGATGCTGGCGGTGATCATGGAGGCGATGGCCGCGCAGTGTGCGGCTTTGTTCCTGTACGATCCGCAGAGCGAACTGCTGGTGACGCAGGCCGCGGTCGGGCTCGCCGAGGACGACTTGCAAGAGATCATGACGTCGCTCGACCCTGCGACGGTTACCGGCCTGATGGCCACGAGCGAGGAGCCGGTCGCCATCGACGACGTCGCTGCGACCGAGCTCGTGGTCAGCGACGGGCTGCGACGCAGCGGCATCCACTCGCTGCTCGGCGTCCGCCTCCCGCGGCGCGACCGGATCCGCGGCGTAATGTACGTGGGCACGCGCGTCCAGGGGCCGTTCTCCACCCGTGAGCTCCGGCGCATCGAAGCGCTCGGCGAGGGGATGACCCTGCACCTCGAGAACGGGCAGCTGCACGCGGAACTGCGGCTTCGGATCGAGGAGCTGGAGGCCGAACGTGCGCTGCGGGAGCGCTTCACGGCCATCCTCGCGCACGATCTCCGCGGTCCGCTGGCCAGCGCCAAGATGAGCGCCCACACCCTGGTCCGGCTCGGCGACCGGGCCGCCCGGCCCGATATCGTCGGGCGGATCGAGCGCAACCTCGAGCGCGTCGATCTCATGATCCGCGACCTCCTCGACGTCAGCCGGATGGAGGCCGGCCAGCGCTTGCCGCTGAACATCGACTGGTGCGACCTCCGCGAGGTCGCCGAGGACGTCGTCCAGGACCTCGAGGCCCAGCACGGCCCGCGCTTCGCCATCGAAGCCGACGGGGAGGTTCGCGGCATGTGGAGCCGCGACGAGCTCCGCCGGGCGTTGTGGAACCTCGTCGTCAACGCGCTCAAGTACGGGCGTGGCGACACGCAGATCGCAATCCGGCTCGCGCGTCGCGGCGGTGACGCGCGCGTGTCGGTCCACAACTTCGGTGACCCGATCCCCGCCGAGTACCGCGAGCACATCTTCGACGTGTTCTCGCAGCGGCGCCGGGCGCCGCAGGCAGGAGAAAGCTGGGGGCTCGGGCTGGCGTTCGTCCGCGCCTGCGCCGAGGCCCACGGCGGCGCCGTCGAGGTCGAGAGCGACAAGGAGATGGGGACCACCTTCACCATCACGCTGCCGTTCGACGCGCGGCCGCATCAGAAGTAAGCAGGCGGGGTCCGTTCGGGCGCGAGGACCTGGGCCGGGTGGGGTCGAAGTGACGAGGGGACGCGCGGGGCCAGGGCCGCTGCGGGGCCAGGAGCGCCTGGTGGCCGAGATGCCGCAGGAGGCGCATGGTGACCGGCCGCCGCGCATCCGGGGCCCTGGACCGGCGGCGGCGATCATGACGACCACAAGGAACCAGACCGCCCGAGGTCGGCCGATGTATCCCGCCGTCGCCTGCCGTGGTCGGCGATCGCCGGCCCGAGAAGCTGTCAGTGCTCCTCGCCGTTCTCGGCGGCGAGGCTGATGAAGATGATGGTCAGCAGCGTGAAGACGAGGGTCTGGATGATGGCGACGACGGTGCCGAGCAGCAGGAACGGCAGCGGGACCAGCAGCGGCGCCATCAGGGCGACCACGCCGACCACCTTGTGGTCGGCGACCATGTTGCCGGTGAGGCGCAGCGACAGCGAGACCGGACGGCTTAGGTTGTGGACGAGCTCGACCGGCAGCATCAGCGGGAACAGCCACGGGAAGCCGCCGATCTTCGGCCCGAGGAAATGGGCGAGGTAACCGAAGCCGTTCCGCACCACGCCGACCACGTTGTAGACGAGGAAGACGATCAGCGCGAACACGAGATTGGTCTTCAGCGTATGGGTGGGCGCCAGCAGGCCGGGGATCAGGCCCTGAATGTTGCAGACGAAGACGAACAGCGCCAGCGTGCCGGTGAGCGGGAGGAACCGTCGGGCGTCGTCCTCGCCCATGACGTCGGCCGAGAGGCGATAGACGGCACCGACGAATCCGTCGACCATGGCGGCGAGGCCGAAGCGGCGCGGAGGAACCACGCCGCGCGAGCTGTCCTGCAGGCTCGCGCGGTAGCACAGCGCCGCAATGATGATGAACACGAAGGCGAGGACCGCGCCCGCGACGTGGACCAGCGTGAAGTGGGTGGCGCCGAAGATCAGAAAGGCCTCGTCTCGGGCCAGGTGCTCGGCGGCGCTGGACTCCAGGCGGGCCCAGAACTCGGGCATCAGGAGCGTGTACCAACTGTCGTGCTCGTCCATGTTCAGCCGTCCGGTTGGTGGTGGTCGCGCAACGAGTCGCGCGGCTCTGCAGGCCGCGACGGCGAAGCCGACGCCGGCCGATCGCCGCTGCAAACCCTTCAGGACGGTCGACATGTACCCGCGGACGGCGACGGTCGCAACGACCGCGACCCGCGAGCGCACCCGTGCGACGCGGTCATGGAACTGTAATCGGAGCACGTGGCGGATCGCGGCCTCGAACGACCGAGGGGACCGCGCCGCTGACAGCCAGGCCGAGCGGCCGAGCGCGGAGGCAGAGCGACGCGGCCGCTCGTCGGCGAGGGCGGCGCTCTGCCGGGGATCGCCGTACTTCGCCGCGTCGGAATGTGCATTGCCGGCGAGCGCGCCGCCGCAGCTTTTGCTACGACGCTCACCCGAGCAGCGAGGAGCGACTCGGATGCGCAGGGAGCCCAGGGGGCGGGTTCGGCAGCACCAGCACGACGTGACCTGCGTGACTTCCTCGCCGCCGCGCTCGAAACGCTGTAGACTCGGCCCGTGTTCAGGGTCCGAGTCGTCGCGCCATTCCTGTTCCTCGCCGCTGGATGCTCTTCGACGACACCTCGGATGCCGCCGGCCACGGCGTCGCAAGCGATCGGCCCATGTGAAAAGTTGTCGATCATCCAGGACGGCAAGGATGTCGCCGACGCAGATGGTGTGTTCCGCTTGGCCCGACGGCCTTTCACCGTGCGGTATCGAGGCGCAGAGCATCCTGGCCTGGCGGTGTCTCCCACGACCGAGCTGATCGACGCCTTGCACCGGCGCGCTCGCCGAGAGCTCTGGGGATCTGCGGGCGACTTCATTGCGTTGTCGCCGAATGATCTGCCGCTCACGAAAGAGTTCGAGATCTTCGTCGACGACAAGTCGCGTTCCGAGTTCGCCGAGGTGCTAGGGGGAGAGGAGTACGTCGAGCTCCTGAGGCACCTCGTCGTGGACTATCCTCGGCTCGACACCGCGGCCCACATTCCGAAGGCATCCGGCTTCGAGCCTCTCGAGTCGGGCGATGGTTATGCTCTCGAGGTGAGGACGATTGATCATGAGCCCGTCGGACAGACCCGTTTCAGTCGGTTGTATGTCGCGTACTTCGGCACCATGGATCGCTTGGGTCCGGCCCGAGAATCCGAGTACCGGCATCGAATCTTACTGAGGATGAATTGGGGCGCCTGCGTAGTCGCCTTCGAGGAGTAGCTGGGCTTCGTGAGCGAGACGGACGTCTCGGATCCGACCCGGCCCGTCGCCTCGTGACGCGGGCCCTCCGCGCACCGGCGCGGCGCGACGGTCACTCGCGGCCGTACGGGCGTGGCTCCTCGGCGCACCCCGCCGAGCTGCTGCGACGCCGAGCTCGTGGCGAAGCGAGCGCTCGCCGAGCAGGTCGAGGACATCATGGCGCTCGCACAGTTCGAGGCCGCCGCCGGGCTGGTCAGAGCAGTACGCCGCTCCGGCCAGGACCGGTTCGGGGTCGGGACTCAAGGCGGGACGCGGGCGTTGCACGACTCGAGCCTCGGGCGGCGGTTCGCTTGCCCCACGCTGTGACGGCTCCGCGCGTGTAATATCGACGCCGTGCGTTCGGACGCTGGTCGCGAAAAAGTGAAGGGGCGGCGACGCCGGCCCGGTGCGACGCTGCTCGTCGCGTTGCTGCTGTCGGGCTGCCATCCCTCCCCCGGACGGATCCTCGCCGATGGCGGCTATAGCGAGCTGCGCGCGCCGACGCGCCTCCTGTCCCCCGGGACAGTCGTTGTCATGAGCCGACGAGACCCGCTGGAGGTCGGCATCCTATGCACTGCCAGCGAGGTGCTCGCCGGCGGGGTCGAGCCGCTCGTGTCGCGCCCCGACATCACTCGCCGGCTGCGCCGCGGGCGGAGTTTTCGCGTCGATACGGACGCCGTGCTGCCGGTCCGCGCCGCAACCGCGCTGAGCACGGTCAGGCGCATCGACGTTCGGCCGCTGGACGTCCGCGTGCTCTCCCTGCCCGACGCCGGCGTGCCGCGCCCGATCGTGCCGCGGACTCCCGCGTGTCGGCAGGCGATCGAGGCGGCCCGTGCGGCGGGCGCCGAGGTGGCGATGGTCCGCGCGGTGCTCGTGGCCGACGTCGCGTATTCGGTGAGATTCAAGCCCGGGAATCGGCTCCCCCCGGCCTCGCGGCTGCGCGTCGTGAAGGCGCTGGCGCCCGGGCTCGGCGCCGACGTCGCTACCGCGTCCGAGTCGCGTGTCGAGGGCAGGGCGCTGGTCTGGGGCGCCATCGAGGATACACGCCTGATCGGCCCGGGCGTCGATGAGAGGACCTCGGGGCGGTTCGCCGGACCCGTGCCGATGGACCTGAGGGACGCGCCGCCTTGATCGCAAAGTTCGGCGGCGGGGGGCGAGCATCCGCAGACCGGTAGCCACGAGGGCGGATCGTGTACTACGAGTGCAGCCGCGGGAGACCGGCGACGGGTCGGCGGCCACGGGGCACGAAGTGGAACGGAATGCGCTGAACCGTTCGGGCAGGCCGCTCAGGACCTGCCCCGAAGGCCACGTCGTCGGCGCACCGCGAGCGCGACGACCAGCCACCACCTCGGCCCCCCGCTGAGGGCGCAGCCGTGGGTGACCGGCGGCGGCCCTGCTTCCGCCGACCGCGGCGCCTCGATCGGAGCCGGAGCCGGTGCTTCGCTCACCGGCGAAGTCGCGCAGTCGACTTCGAAGCGCTGCTCCGGCGTCGTAAACGTGCGCCCGTCTGGCGTCTCCAGTCGCACCGCGACCGTATGCACGCCCGGCGCGAGCCCGTCCTCGCGGTCGCACGCCGCGAACAGCGGGTCGTACTCGAGCCACCGCAGCTGTCGGGGCTGCTGCCGGCGCCGCTGTCCGCACGCGCTGCGGGGAGGGCTCTCGCGCGGCTCGCCGTCGACGATCGTCGCGTACAGCAGGTAGTCGCGGTACGGCTCGAGCGTCGGAGGCAGCTCGACGCGCGCCCGCACCACGTCGGCCTCGATCTCGTCGCTGCACGAGACCGCATCTTGCGGGGGCACGTCGACCGTCTCCCTGCGCCGCGGCGACAGCACCAGCCGCGCCTCGGCGAGGGCGAGGGGTCCGGCCTCGACCTTCACCGCCGTCTCGAACCTGTCCGTCCTGCTCCCCCACTTCATCTCGACCACGACGTCGTACCGCTCGCCGGCCCTGAGCCCGCCCTCGGGAGCGATGAACTCGAACCGGCCGCGCTTTACGAGCGAGAACCGCACCGGATTGCGGCTCCTTCCGTAGTGCCGCTCGACCTTCGTCACGTGCGACGGATCGTCCTCCATGTACGACTTCAATGCGTCACCGGACCATGCGATCCCTGGCGCGTCGGCCGGCGTCTCGCCGTTCGTCCCGACAAAGAACTGGCCCCGCGGAGGAGCCCGGCACGAGCATGCTTCGGCCGTCGACGGACGCATCGCCGCGACCGCGACCACGACCACGACCAGCGCCCCTGCGACCTCCCACACCTGGCCAGTATCTCCGGACCGCCCGCGCCCGTCCAGCGCGCGACCCCCCGCCGCCTCGGTGCCCGATCTGCTCTGAGCGCTTCGGCGCTGAGCGTCGACCGCCGGTTCCACTCGGCGTTCAGGTGACTGCGTGTTCTCGGGATTCGCGGATGTGATAGGCGCGCTGTTCCACACGCTGAGCATGGGGTTGTCGGCGTCTCAGCCCGGCGGGTCGCACACCGCGCCGCCTTCGATCTGCGCCTGGGTGCGGAACGTGTTGAGCAATTGCCAGCTCTTCGGTTCGACCGCGGGGATGGTGCCGTCTTCGCGGACGTTGGTGACGTGATAGGTGTGTTGATTCCAGATCCGCCGGGCCTGGATCCACCGGTCCTCGACGTCGCGGATGACCTGGACGGTGGGCGAGGGCGGGCCCTGCAGGCTCTGGTTGGAGACGACGACGATCTCGGCGCTGCCGTCGTTGTCGACGTCGGCGACCACCGGGAACTCGATGTACGTGAGGCTGGTGTGCGGCACCTCGAGCAGCGGGTTGCCGGCGCCGTCGAACACGAACAGGCTGTATTCGTCGGCGTACATCGCCTGGGCCGCGCCGGCGGCGATGAAGTCGAAGGCGGTGCCGCCGGCGGCGCCGCTCTGGTCGAGGACCGCGGCCTGCCACTGGATGGCGGCCGGGTTGGTGTCGTAAATGGCGTACTGCGCGGCGGAGCTGTGCGAGAACTCGGGCAGGTCGTCGCCGTCGAAGTCGTGGATGGCGGCGGGGCGCAGCCAGATGAAGGCGTGCTCGGGCGCGGCGTCGGTGAGGCGCAGGTCGAGGTGGCCCGGTTTGGTGGTACCGTCGTGCTCGAGCACGGTCAGGCCATTGCCGGTGGACAGGAGGATCTCCGGCAGGCCGTCCTCGTCGAGGTCGGCGACGTGGGGCAAGGAGGCGATCGGGACGGCGTCGTTGGTGTAATAGGGGGTGCCGTCGTGGCGGTAGGCGCTATGACCATAGACGACCTCGAGGAAGCCGTCGTCGTCGAGGTCGGCGGCGACCGGGGTGGCGTAGCTCCACGCGCCGTCGAGGACGTTCCACAGCACCTCGCCGGTGGCGCTCAGGACGGAGTCGCTGAAGAGGATCTCGGGGCTGCCGTCGGCGTTCAGGTCGGCGATTGCCACGGCGCCGCGGATCGCGGCGGCGGCGACCGGGGCGGAGGTCCACTTGGGAGTGCCGTCGTGCTCGAAGGCGCGGACGACGTCGCCGTGGGCGAAGACGATGATTTCGGGGACGCCATCATTGTCGATGTCGCCGAGCGCTGGGCTCGAATAGCCGTAGACGGGGTCGGGGATCGAGTAATGGAGGGACCCGGTGGCGCCGTCGAGGACGTAGACGTGGCCGGTGTCGGGCTCGACGCCGTCGCCCGGGCCGGCGACGACGACGATGTCGGGGACGTCGCACAGGTCGATCGCGCCGTCGCCGTTGTCGTCGGTGAGGTTGGCGACCAGCGGCGAGACGCCGCTGAACACGTCCTCGCCGACGCCCGGCCAGCTCCACTGGACCTCGGGGCTGAAGGCGTCGGGCGGGGCCTTGGTGCGGCAATTGCCGGCGTCGCCGTCGGAGGCGACCTTGCACAGGTTGGGCGCGCCGGTGGTGCCGCTGTCGGTGTCGTCGCCGTTGCCGACGTCGAACTGCACGCCGCCGGTGCCGGTGGTGCTGGTGCCCTCGCTGCCGCTCGCGCTGGTCGAGGTGGTGGGCGCGGTAGTGGTGGGATCGAGCGTCGCGCCGGTGGTGGTGGTGGTGCCGGTGGTCGCTCCGGCGCTCGCCGAGGTCTGGCCCTGCGGCCGCCCGTCGTCGCCGCACCCGGCCTGCTGCGCCGCCACGAGGGTCAGCGAGACGATCCACCCATTGCCAAAACCCGCCCGATCGTTGCGCATGCGCGTGCTTCCTCGGGGGGCAGGGTTTCACGCGCGGGGCTCGCCTGGCAAGCGCGACAAGCAGGCGCGATCCCGGGCCGCGCAGACCGTTGCACGCGCGCCATCCTGAGCGCGGCCGCGACGCGCTCGCGTCGGCGAGCGAGCTTCGTTACCCTGCGCCGATGAAGCCCACTCCGAGGATGCTCTTGTGCTGGGGTCTCGCGGCGAGCGCGGCCTGCGGCGATGATGCCCGCGAATCGGCCACGGAAAGCCTCACCTCGAGCTCGCCCACGACCACCGTGACGGACGGCAGCACGGTGCCGACGGAGGCCGGCAGCGACGGCAGCACCGGCACCGCCGGCGACTCGCAGGCGACCTCGACGACGCAGACGAGCGACACCGAGAGCACCGACGGCACCACCGCGGAGCCGGTGTGTCCGGCCGACTGCGCCGACCAGGGCGGCACCTGCATCGGCGGCGAGTGCTGCCCCACCGAGGATCGCACCTGCGGCGACGTCTGCTGCCCGGACGGGGGCTTCTGCTCGTTCAACACCTGCGTCATGCCCGGTGACACCTGCATCGACGCCAGCGAATGCGCCGACGAGGAGTATTGTGAATACTCGCTCGGCGAGCCGGAGATGATGGGCGGCATGTGCCAGGGCGGGGTCACCCCGGCGACCGGCAAGTGCTTGCCGGCGCCGCCGATCTGCCTCGACGGCCAGGACCCCGGCGAGCCGCCGACCTGCCTGACGACGTGCGAGTACAAGCCGCCGCCGGGGGCGTTCACGCCGGTGGTCAAGTACCACTGGGACAAGGGCGACGTCATGATGACGCCGATCGTCGTCCAGCTCGACGACGACAACTGCGACCTGATCGTCGACGAGCGCGACATCCCGGAGATCGTGTTCTCCACGTTCGACAACGGCGACTACAACAACAACGGCACGATCCACGTCATCTCGATCGTCGGCGGCCAGCTCGTCGAGAAGTGGACCTACTTCGACGCGGTCGACCCGATCGCGCCGGGCCGCGAGCTCGCGGGCGGAGACATCGACGGGGTGCCCGGCAACGAGGTCGTCGCCACCACCACGACCGGCAAGGCCGTCGCGTTCCGCGGCGACGGCACTATCCTGTGGACCTCGCCGGTGCAGGGCTCCGGGGTGTTCGTGTCGATCACCGACCTCGACCAGGACGGCGCCCCCGAGGTGCTGACCCCCAGCGCGGTCCTCGACGGCAAGACGGGCGCGATCGAGACCGCGCTCGGCGGTCACATCAACACCGCGGCGGATCTCGACGGCGACGGCCAGCTCGACATCGTCCACGCAACGGGCGCCTACAACGCGGCCGGCGGGGTGATGGCCGCGACCGGCCTCGAGGGGTCGTGGAGCGCGGTCGCGGACCTCGACCTCGACGGCAAGGCCGAGGTCGCCACGATCGCCAACGGCGGCAACCTGCTGCCGCACAACCTGATCATCTGGCGCCACGATCCGATGGCCGCCAACGGGGTCCAGATCCTCCGCGCCGGCATCGACATCAACGGCCCGCTGTCGCCGGATCTGTGCCCCCCGGGCTCCGCCGGCAACATCCAGGGCGGCGGCCCGCAGACGATCGCCGACTTCAACGGCGACGGCACGCCCGACGTCGCGGTCGCGGGCGGGGTCGGCTACGCCGTGTTCGACGGCAAGAAGCTGATGGACCCGAACGTGGCCGACGCGGACACGTTCCTGTGGATCAAGCAGACCCAGGACTGTTCGTCGGCGGCCACTGGCTCGTCGGTGTTCGACTTCGACGGCGACGGCTCGGCCGAGGTCATCTACTCCGACGAGACGACGCTGCGCGTGTACAAGGGCAGCGACGGGACGGTGCTGTGGAGCACCTGCAACACGACGGGCACTCTGGTCGAGTACCCGCTGGTGGCCGACGTCGACGGCGACGGGCACGCGGACATCGTCGCAGTCTCCAATGATTATTCAGGGATCACCTGCGACGGCACCAAGCAGACCGGGGTGCGGATCTTCGGCGACAGCCTCGGCACCTGGGTGCGGACCCGTCGCGTGTGGAATCAACACACGTATCATGTGACGAATACGGAGGAGAGCGGGGTGACGCCGCAGGTCGAGGTCGCCAACTGGACGGTGCCCCGGCTCAACAACTTCCGCCAGAACGTGCAGCCCGAGGGCGAGTTCGCGGCGCCCGACCTGATCGTCGATCTGCGCCTGCAGTGCGCGCCGGAGGCGTACGGGCTGACGGCCCGCGTGCGCAACATCGGCGCGGCTTCCGTGCCGGTCGGGGTGCCGGTGTACTTCTACGAGGGCGACCCGGACAACGGCGGGGTGGCGCTCGGGATGGGGGTGACGACCAAGGTGCTGTACCCCGCCGAGGCCGAGGAGGTGGTGCTCGAGCTGCCGAATCCGCCGCCCGGGGTGGTCGACGGCAGCTCGGTGGTGTGGGGTGGTGGTCGACGACGCGATGCCGATGCACGCGTGGCACGAATGCCGGGTCGACAACAACCGCGCCTCGGGTACGGGCAAGTGCCCGCGCCCGCCGGGCTGAACCGGCGCGTCCGCCGAGCCCGCTGCGACTGCACCGACAAGGACGACTACCCCTCGGTCGACGCCGGCGCCAAGGCCGTGCGCGAGCACTGCCTCGGGCGCAAGGCCAACCAGTCCGGCAAGTCGGCCACGGCGATGCCCGAGAGCATCGCCCTGCAGTTCTTCGGCAACGAGAGCCGCATGACGTTCACGAGCGCGCTCGGGAACTTCGTCACCTACGGCGACCGCAACGCTCGCATCGGCGAGCGTTGTGGTTTCGGGAGGGCGGGATCATCCGCGCGAGGAAACGCCGGGACCGGCGAGCGGATGATCCGCAGTCTGCGCCTCCGACCGCTCCCCCACACATCTGGTCTCGGCGACCAGGTCGAGGCGAGCCACGGCGACCAGACGAGCCTCGGCGACCAGGTTGAGGCGATCGAGGTGAGCCTCAGCGACCAGGTCGCGGTGAGCCTCGGCGACCAGGACGAGGCGATCGAGGCGAGCCTCGGCGACCAGGTCGAGGGGGGGTCTCGCCGCCGAACGTCAGCTCTGCAAGGCCGCACTCGGGTGTTGATGAGTCTGGCATGGGATACACACACCATCAAAATCCGTGGTCGCTCGCTGGACGGTCCCTAGGGGCCCCCGCATTATTGGAAGCGCCGGGGCCGACGCCAATGGGCCGACGGCGCCGCGACTCAACGACAAAGAGAAGACGAGCATGCTGAATCTCATCACCATCGCAGACTACCTCCAGACTCTTCTCGTCGGCGCCATGGCCGTCATCGCGCCCGACGTCGCGGCCCCCGAGCCCGAGGACGAGGTCTTCTTCGCTTGCGACACGCCCATGGAAACCGATTCGGTTGACGGTTCGTTGGCCGCGCCGGTAGAACCGAGCCTCGACGATAACTGTTTTCACCCGAGCAGCTGCGACGCCTTTTGGGCGGGAAAGTGTGGAGACTACTGCGGGGACCGCGGCTTTTCTCACATGACGGGCGATGGCTGTGATTGGCCCACAAAGAAGTGCTGCTGCATCAATCCCTAAGCAACGGCCCGCTCCTCCACTCGGTGATTCATTACTCTACTCGGTGACCTGCTCCTCTACTCGGTGACCCTGTCGCGATCAGAAACCCCATGATAAGCTTGCAGGAGCACGGCCATCGCAAGCAGCGCCGGCGGCACCGGCACCTTGCCTTCGCCTCTGTCTCGATACATGGTTTCGAGTTGGTCCTGAAAAGCGTCGTCGAAGATCTCGTGGCGGTGATGGTAGAGGAAGGCGAACATCTTCCGGTGGTTGCCCAACCGGGCCAGGAGCATCTGGGTGCGGCGGGTCGGCATATTGCTCGGATTCCAGCGAGGGACGCCCTGCTGCGCCGGGCCGGGCTCGCCTCGACGTTGTCGTCGCCATCGTAGGCGGCGTGACGAAGGCGAGCGCGAGGGGGAGCAGCACGCGGAGAGCGGTGGACATCTGGGGCCTCCCGGGCATTGGTTCAGAATCGCGCACGGAAAGCAACTCCGCCGGGAACGGGGAGGAGGGGCCGTCTGCGACGGAGCCCGGGCGAGCCGCCTGCCGCCGACGCCCAGCAACACGGCGCCGACCACCATCATCGTGCCGCTGGCGAGCGCGAGCGCGAGGGTCTGCGTCCCATGGCGCTGGTAGTCCTGCCTGAGCATGGCGTCCCGGGCGAACTGCAGGTCGGTTGCATAGCCATCGACCATGTCGTGAAGCGCACGCGCTTCGCGGCGGGTCTCGAGCAGACCGGCACCCGTGTAGGTGGCCACACCGGCGAGCGAGAGACTGCACGCGAGCGCCACGCCGCCGGCGATCATCAGGCCCCGACCGGGGCGAGGGGCAGTCGTGGTCGAGAGGAGCGGACGGGGTCGCAACAAGACCAACAGCAGCCCATCATCCGGCGCATAAAAGACAGGTCCAGCTCGCCACGGTGCTTGAGGGGTTCGGGGAATCGGTGGTGGCCACCCCGCGCCCACTCGGCCAGCCCGCCACGCTCACCGACTGCGAATGGACCGACCGCTACTCCGAAGAGGACGGGGCGCTGTCGTATCCGGAGGGCGCGAACCGCTTCATCACCGGGGTCCGCTGCCACGGGAGCTATTGCGACGACATGAGCTTCTACGTGTGCAGCCGCGACGTGTAGGCGGCCAGGCACAATGCGTCCTCGCTGCCGCCCTGGCGGGGGCGCTGCTCCTGCCGCGGCTATGGCCGCGCTCGCGGCGCGCCTAGAGGACCACCCCCAGCACCTGCATCGCGCCGACCAGGGCGATGACGGTCGCTGCGGCGATCTGCGGCTTCTGACTCACGCGCAGGTACAGCAGCGCGCCGCAGCCGGCGAGCGCGCCGCCGAGGATCAGGCCCAAGGGGACGCCCGCGAGGCTCAGCTGGACGAGCCGGAGCGCCAGCAGGGCCTCCAGGACGCTCGCACCCAGGGCGATCGCCGGCACCAGGCGCTTGCCGGCGCGCAGGAACAGGAGCAGCGACGCGGCCACCACCACGAAGACGAGCGCTGTCTGGACGGTCATCGCTCGACTCTACCCACGTCCCGCCGCGCTGTCGTGGGGGGGCCGGCCCGCGTCCCTTGTGGTGCTCGCCGCCGTGCCGGCGGGGCTCGGGTCCCCGCTCCAGGGGCTTGACAGGCGCAATAGGTTCGGTGTCGAGCGACCGCGATCATCGAGCGCTGGGGTCGCAAGTCGAGGCTCGCCTACGGCGGAGGTGCCACCGCGCCGCCGAACCCGCCGAGGCCGTTGCCCTGCACCAGCGCTGCGTCGAAGAAGACGTGCTCTTCGGCGTCGGACATCCGGCGATCGATCCGCCAGTTGCTCGGCGGGACCAGCAGGCGGATGCCGCCGAGCAGCGTGTATTCTTCACGACAATTGCTGCAAGCCGGGACGGAGCGCACGGTGGTGCCCGGGGCAACGTCGGTCATTTCGTCAGCGCTCTTCCACAGCTGCAAGGTGGTCGGACGAACGAGGGCGTCACCGAGTAGACAGACTGGACCGGTGGGCTCGCCGAGGCCGAGCGTTTGCTTCGTGTGCGACCACAGCGTCGTGAGAGGGATGTGCTCGGGGCCCTGCATCATCGTGGGGCAGAATGGCGGGGGCACCGAGTGCACCTCGTCGGCACCCTGAATCGTGTAGGTGCCTGGCCCTGAACCCGGGACGATGGTGAGCCGCGCGTTCGTACGCGCAATCAGATCGTGGCCGTCGTGCTCGGCGCCGATCCAGATGCGAAGCGCGCTGCAGCGCGCTTCGGTCTCGAACTCCCAGCTCTCCTGGCTCGCCACGTCCCCGAGCCGCGTCGCGCGGACGTACCGCTCGGGTGCGGAGCCGCCGTCCGCGGGGGAAAACAGGGTTGCGATCACGGCGGGCGCTTCGTCGGCACCGATGGCACTGCAGAACAAGGGCCGCTCGGAGACGCGCACGCTGACCGCGAGCGGGTCGCCGGTGCCGTTGACGAGGGTCAGCCGGGAGGGCGGCGGCTCCGGGACCCTCAAGTCGACGCATTGGTCGCCGCCGTCAGTACGCGTGCCGCGCGGGCACGGGAGGGGGCAGCCGGCGAGCCACGTGATGCCGGCAAGGACGAGAAGGCCTCTCATGGTCCCCGACAACGAACGTCCTCGCTCGAACTTACACGCAGCGCGACCGGCCCGTCGCTGCCCTTGTTCACGCTCGACGGCGACGGCTGGGGTCGAAGATCCAGGACGGCACGAACACACGTATCATGTGACGAATACTGAGGAGAGCGGAGTGATTTCGACGGTCGAGGTCGCCAACTGGACGGTGCCCCGGCTCAACAACTTCCGCCAGAACGTGCAGCCCGAGGGCGAGTTCGCGGCGCCCGACCTGATCGTCGATCTGCGCCTGCAGTGCGCGCCGGAGGCGTACGGGCTGACGGCCCGCGTGCGCAACATCGGCGCGGTTTCGGTGCCGGTCGGCGTGCCGGTGTACTTCTACGAGGGCGACCCGGACAACGGCGGGGTGGCGCTCGGGATGGGGGTGACGACCAAGGTGCTGTACCCCGCCGAGGCCGAGGAGGTGGTGCTCGAGCTGCCGAACCCGCCGCCCGGGGTGGTCGACGGCAGCTCGGTGGTGTGGGTGGTGGTCGACGACGCGATGCCGATGCACGCGTGGCACGAATGCCGGGTCGACAACAACCGCGCCTCCGGCACCGGCAAGTGCCCGCGCCCGCGGGGCTGAGCTGGGCCCCGGTCGCCTAGCGAGGCTTCAGGCTGGTCCGGGCGCGTGGGGGGTTACCGTTGATCACTCCCCGACGTTGGCGTCGCCAACGTCCTGGACCATGTCGAACCGCCTTTTCTTGGTCATTTCCGGGTTTTGCCCCTGAGCTCGGCAAGGCAGTGCCATGAACCATGACCGTGTCGTGGCCAGGAGGGCGTGCTAGCATCCTCCACATGTCTGTGAACGAGACTGTCGGCCCACCTCGTGGATCCACCGCTGCCAAGCGGCTTCGCATTATTAGTGTCGGAACCGGCTGGGGTTCGGAGAAGGGCGGGCTCTCGACGTTCAACCGGTATCTCGTCCTAGGGCTACGACGACTCAACCACGAAGTAACATGCATTGTCGAAAAGTATAATGAAACAGAGTTCAAAGATGCAGCAGCTCACGGCGTCAGCCTAAAAACCCTCGATGAGGTGGCTTCACCCCAGGAGTATCCGTCCGACGTCATAATCGGGCATGGGCGAATCACGGGCAAGATTGCTGAGGATCTCGCAAGCGCACACAAGTGTCGGCGCATTCATTTTGTCCATACGCGTCCAGAGTTAATTGCGCATATTCGCAGCGAGTTCCCCAAGTCCATGGATAAGGGAGATGAGCATAGGAAGGTCGAGCTGGAACACTGTGATTCTGCGGATCTGGTGGCAGCCGTGGGTCCGCTACTTCAACGACACATGGCAACGCTTGCGCGGTGCCATGTGCATAATTTTATGCCAGGGCTTCCAACCGAGTTTCATCCTTGGAACCCGGCTAGGACTCCGCCGCCGGAGCGTCATTGCTTAATGCTTGGCAGAGGTTCGGATGCTTCAATCAAGGGATTTGACATCGGAGCCGCGGCTGTTTCCAGGACTAAATTGCCGTCTGAAATGGGGGAACCGATAGCAGTCATCCGCGGTGCTCAATCATCCGATCGCGCAGCTGTAAAATTGATCGAATCTGCAATGCTTCCGGGGGCGCGAACGTCACGATTTATACTTCGCCCTTTCTCTGCCGACGAGAATGCAGTCGCACATGACATCCGAAGCGCTGCCGTTGTGCTGATGCCATCTCGTGAGGAAGGATTCGGGCTGGTCGGGCTTGAGGCTATTGCTGCCGGAATTCCAATTCTAGTCAGTTCTCGCAGTGGCTTGGCAGCCTATCTCAGGCAGATTAACGCGCATGTGGAAACCGTTGTTCAGGTTGTCGATGAAATGGAGAAGGATGTGGATGTTTGGACCCAAGCGCTCACCCACGTGCTTACGAACCTCGATGACGCCTTTGAAAAAGCCGAGAATCTGCGCCTGCTACTCGAGGAGCAACTTTCTTGGACTGCCTCTGGGAGCGAACTCCTTGCAGCGCTCGAGATTCAAAATCAAACTAGGGGTGCGCCTCCTGTTTCCGCCTCAGGCTACATGCAGGCCGCGTTCTACCTGAGTCGTCCGTTGGATGTCGCGGCAATTAATCGCTCTGCCGAAATGATCCGCAAATTGTCGGAGAATGGGCCCGGCAAACAACTGTGGAATAATGCCGAAGGAGTGAGCGATAGAGTTGCGGGAAGTCTGATTGAGCAGTCTGTTAACGCATATCGAAGCGATGCCGATGCCGCATCTCAACTCGAAGCTGCCCTGTCTGTACTGAGGCTTAAGTATGGTCAAATGGGTTTCGTGCCCGCTAAATACAGGGTGGAGATTCGAGAGTGGAAATGTGCTGCATCTAAACAGTTGCACGATTCAGCCACGCTAGAGCGACTTCGGCGATATCTTGATGTCGCCGGTATGGTGGCACAGGATATCGCTGATATTCCTCGGGATGTTTTAGCTTATGGGAAACGGCACGGATTGAGCATGCACAGCGCCGTTGATGGTGGGGAAGCGATTATTTTCGCTGGCTTCGGATGCCCTGGAGTAGACAGACCGATAAGTCATTACGCTTTGGAGAATCTTGAGAGAATTTTCGAGGCGGGTGCAAATCTGGTCGCCTTGGATCCGTGCTCGCTGAGCCAAGGATATTTGGCCACTGGGAGAGCGGCTTCGACAGACGTCACTCATGTGACTTCTGCTGTCGCTCTGGCTCGAAAGGAAAGCCTAAATCGTTCGGCAATCTCCATCATGGTTCAGAAGAAAAATGGTGAAGTTTTCATCGAGGGCGGAAAATTTGTAGCTAGGGCTACGGTCGCAGACAGCATGTGTTTTGTGGGAGGAAAACTCGGGGCCTCAAGCCAAGAATTTCTCTACCGATGGGGAGGTGTGGGCCCAACGCCGGAGTTGGAATGGAGGGTAAGTCCGGGGAAGCGCATCGCCCGCTGGTGCGCCGTTTCCGAGAGCGGGTCATGGCAAGTATTTATCGAGTCTAGCGACGGAAGCGGGTACGCCTATCACGAGCGCAACCTCGTCAATACCTGGGTAGTGCCGAGTTCAAAATTGGCTTGGCCAGATTCGGCTGCAATGTGGAGCGATCAAGCAGGAAAACTCCTGCGCGCGTATTTAGTCGAGCCGGATGTGCTTATGTTATTTCGAGGCCCAGATGGTTGCCAGGCCTGCTCTTCCATCGACATCATTAAATCTGTGGCTACCCCGTTTTTCGATATCATTCGCCCCGAGAACTATATTATGGGTTTGCGCAATCCCTACCGGGTCCAGCCGGGCCACTTCGGCGGGAGGATGTGCTTGGCGATTTTTTGCATTCTCGATCCTGGGGCAAATGTGGTTTTCTTTTTGGATGCCTGCGATTTCAAGGTCCTTCGCCCTCCTCTCATCTGTCGCCATTATTTTGAAGAGGTACGGCTCGTGGACGCTGGGGGCCGCTCGTTCTTCATGGCTACGCTGATGTCGCACTCGGGATATGCATTTGCGGTGTGGGATGTGACGGACGGTTCAGGGGGTGAAGAGGACCCCCTTTCGATTTGTTGTCTTTCTAAGTCTGGGGGCGTTCTAGACTGTTCACAAGAGGAAGGCGGGTTCAGCGCATGGTTTACAGCTAGAGCGCTGCCCCTCGGGAGCTCTCCTCCAGAGCTCTGGCGTTGGCGATGGCCGCATAACGTATGCGAAAGGATACTGGTGCTCTCTGAGCCATATGTTTTCGCACTCGCAGCGTCATCTCCCCTTCCAAAGCGGCCTTAACCGACCTTCGCATCTGGCACGCGAGAGCGAAGGGACGCGGGCAGACGATGCGGCTGGCGAGAGCAGCTCGATCGCATGCCACGATCGTCGCCGACCTCTCACCGGCCTGGGATCGGTGGGCGGTGCGACGTCGCCGCCGGGCGCGGCGCCCGACCTGATCGTCGATCTGCGCCTGCAGTGCGCGCCGGAGGCGTACGGGCTGACGGCCCGCGTGCGCAACATCGGCGCGGCTTCCGTGCCGGTCGGGGTGCCGGTGTACTTCTACGAGGGCGACCCGGACAACGGCGGGGTGGCGCTCGGGATGGGGGTGACGACCAAGGTGCTGTACCCCGCCGAGGCCGAGGAGGTGGTGCTCGAGCTGCCGAACCCGCCGCCCGGGGTGGTCGACGGCAGCTCGGTGGTGTGGGTGGTGGTCGACGACGCGATGCCGATGCACGCGTGGCACGAGTGCCGGGTCGACAACAACCGCGCTTCGGGTACTGGCAAGTGCCCGCGCCCGCCGGGCTGAGCCGGGGCCGCGACCGACATGCGTCGCGCCGCTCGCCGGAGTCCGACTTGCCTCGCTGGCCCCTCGGCCGCGCGGGTCCCGCGGGCTTGTTCTTCACGCGCCTTCGTTGGTAATCAGGCCGTGATGATCCCACGCTCCGATGTTCGGCGCCGCGACATGTGCGGCTGGACGCTCGCCCTCTCCTTGCTCGCGTGCGGGTCCAACACCGACCCGCTCGATTCGGTCGGAGCGACCCTGAGCATGAGCGGGCCGCAAAGCGATCCGTCGGCTGCCACCACGGCCCCGGACACTGCCACCACCACGGCCACCGACACGGCCGCCGACACGGCCACCGACACGGCCGCCGAACCGACGAGCACTGGCGGCGCCGAGCCGACCCGCGAGGTGTGCGACGCCTACCTCGATTGCCTCGCCGTCACCGCGCCCGAGCAGCTGCCGCAGGCGCAGGAGGGCTTCGGCCCGACGGGCACGTGCTGGCAAGGCACACCTGAATCGATGCAGCAGTGCATCGACGCCTGCGCGGCCGGGCTCGGCCAGCAGCACGAGCTCTTCCCCGACGAGCCCAAGTGCTTCGAATGCGAGGAGACGGCCGATTGCCCCGCCGGCGAGCGCTGCACGGACCGCGGCTGCGTGGTGCCGATGTGCGGCGATGGTATCGTCGATGACGGCGAGGTGTGCGACTTTCCCGAGGGCGGGTGTCAGCCGGGCTGCGACGGCCCGCTCTGCAACCCCTTCAACCACGCGCCCTGCCCGGAGGGCACCGCGTGCGGCTTCATCTGGTTCGAGGGCGACCTGAACGCCTCGTGCGTCGATCCGGAGCCGCTCCCCGTGGGCACGCCGTGCGGCTCCACGCCCGAGGATCTGTGCGGCGCCGGCCAGATCTGCGTGTCGGCCCCGTTCGCGCCGGACTGCGCCGACACGTTCTGCTGCGCCCCCCTCTGCAACCTCCAGGACGGCGCCGTGTGCCCGGACGGTGGCGAATGCTTCGACTTCCTCGCCCAGACCATCTTCGGCAATCAGGTCGGTATCTGCGTGCCGCCTTGAAGCCAACGATGTAGGCCTTCGCATGGGCCGGTGTCTTGTTCCAGAGCGGGTAGTCGCGCGCGGGCGGTCTGGTTGACGCGGCGGGGAGAGCGTGGCTGACTGGGCCGCATGTCGATCCCGAGATCTCGCGCGTTCGGGTGGATCGTCGCGCTGAGCGGTGCGATGGGTTGTACGGTTCGCGAGGGAACCGGTGGGCGAGCGAGTGATGGGGGTGCGGAGGTCGTGGCTGGGCCGGCCGGGGAGGTCGCGTCGGTGGCGGCGGATCGGGCCGCGGGGACGGTGGGGGCGGCGAAGGATGGCGCCGCGGAAGTGATGGGTGGAAAGGATGTCGGGACGGAGGAGGTTGTCGCGGGCAAGAATGTCGGACCCGGGAGGGAGGTTGTTGTGAGTAAGGATGTCGGGTCGGAGGTCCGCGAGGCGGCGGGGAAGGATGGCGCGACGACCGGTGGGTCGGCGGTGGAGCTCGAGGCGCTGAGCCGGGTGCTCGCAGGGGAAGACGCGGAGGTGGTCGAGGTGGTCGATCGACGGGCGGTCGGGCGCGAGGAGCTGGTGTTGCTGCGCTGGTACGGGGCGCGGGCATGGCAGGCGCAGGAGCGGCGAGCGGGGCGGCTCGAGGCGGCGCTGGCGGGGTTGGAGGCGCGGCTGGACGCGTGCGACGCGGAGCCGGGGGAGCTCAGCGTGTGCCTCGCGGGGGCGATCGCCGATCCGTATGTGATGTGGTCGGCGGCGGGGCGCGAGGTGTTCGCGTGGGAGGTCGCCCGCGTGCGCGACGGCGCGGTGCTGGGGCGGAGGCGGCTGTTCGACGGGTCGATGCGGGTCGACGATGTGCCCCACAAGTTCAAGGTGTACGACGTCGACGGTGACGGGCGCTCGGAGCTGACGGTGATCGTGCCGGTCGAGCGGCCGCAGCACGACCAGGCGATGGAACACGAGGGCGGCGAGGTCGGGTTCATCCTCGAGGCGGCCGATCTGCACGTGCAGTTCTCGGCGACGCGTCGGCACGTGATGCGCGCGGAGGATGTCGGGGGCAGCGAGTCGATGGCGGAGACGGTGTGGCTGGCCCGCGATGTCGACGGCGACGGGCACGCGGACCTGCAGCTGCGCGAGACCAGCCGGCTCACGGACATCGCGGCGGACGATCAGCCGCCGGCCGCGCCGCGATCGAGCGCGCGCACGACGGTATGTACATACGAGCCGGTGGCGGATGTGTGGCGCTGCCCGGAGGCGCTCGGGCAGCAACTGCTGGGGGCGTCGGGGTGACGTAGCGCTGCTCGCGGCCTCTCGACCTCGACGACACCGAGCTCCGCGCGCACGCCGATGTACCGCTTTCCGGCGGCGCACGCAGCGGCGCCGACGTGGCCTTCACGCTCGCCCGGCGTGTCATGCTCGCGCCGTGATGAAACGCGCGCGCAGCGCACCGCCGCCGCAGCGCATGCTCGACGAGCTGACCGCGCAGGTGGGTACTGCCGACCAACGGTCCTGTCAGCCGCCCCGCGGCTGCCCCATGGGGCCCCATGGGGCAGCCGGCGCGACGCCAGGCGGTGCGAGCGGTACACGTCGCAATTCTCCACGAAAATTCGCGGGTACATCGATTGCTTGATGCGCCGTCGACCGCGCGGGCGAGCTGCGCGCGCGACCTCGACAACTTCGAGAATGGACGGACGAATGCTGACGAAGACGATGATCTCGCGAACCATGCATCTCATGGCCCTCGCCCTGGCGCTGCCTGCGTGTACGCCCGAAGCCTCACCCGCGCTCAGCCTCGTGGTGTTCGGCGACGACTTGCCGGAGTCCGAGGCGGTGGTGGGCTCGGTGATCGAGACGCTCGAGGGGGACGACGGCGCGTCGCTCACCTTCATCGACCTCGGCGACGGCGACGTCGCCGTGATGGAGGGCCGGCCCGCCGGTCGCCCGTCCGCGCTGGCGAAGGCCAGGGCCGAAGATGCGACCCCGCTCGAGCTCTACGTGGCTGCCCGCGGCCACGACCCGGCCGCGCTGACGCGCCTTCAGCTCCATCACGAGCAGGTCGCCGAGCTGTCGCCGCGGCCGCTCAAGATCGGCCCGACCGAGTCGCTGGCCCCGCCGAATCTCAACGAGGAGGGCTATCACGACCTCTCCGGCTATTGCAACGTCCTGAGCTGGGACTCGCAGTGGTCGGGCGACCTGGGCCCGCTCAGCGCCCACGACGCCACCGATTTCTACACGCAGGAGGACCTGCCCGCGGCGCTGTACTTCGCCCCCGGCTCGACCAACAACTCGCAGACGTGGATCGGCGCCTGCGTGGCCCATCAGGGCAGCGGCGCCTACGACGACAAGACCCTGACGATCCAGAAGCTCGTCAGCGGGACGTGGTCGAACGTCGCCGGCGAGGCGTGGCTCCTCGACGCCAGCACGTACAACAATGTCTATACTTTCTACGCCTCCAGCCTCGCGGGCGCGCGCTACCGCGGCCGGCTCTCGGTGGAGTGGGGCGGTTGCGAGACCACCGGCTGCTCGTACATCGAGCCCTCGTTCGGCTGGGGCCTCGCGTGGACCCCGGTCCCGCCGATCGGTGGCGGCTGATCGCAGGAGCGGCGCCCGCGTCGTCCGACGCGAGCGCGCCGGGACGGCGCGTGCCCTCGGCCACTCGACCCTTCGAAACGCGTTTGTCGACGGATTCGTCGCCCGGGTGAAGGCTGCCGGTGCTGGCGGTATGCCGATCGGGCTGTTGTCATTTGCGGCCTCTGTCGCGGGCGCTACCTGGGCGCTACGGCAGGACGTTCCGGGAGGCGGCCTCGCCACTCGTCGATCGGGTACTCGACCCCGATCGCCCATGAGGAGAACTCCTACGCCGGGCAGGCCAAGGCTGCGCTGGACAGTTCCAGCTGCCTGAGTTACAGGCGACGCAATGAGCGCCATTGGGTGGAACAGCAACGAACGACGCAAGCTTCACGGGTGGCGCAGCGCCCATGAGGCCGAGCCGGACGACGCCGCGCCGAACCTGGCCGAGGCGTGGTCCCGCCTTGGCGAGGTGAAGCTTCCGAAGCTGAAGGGAAACGCGTCCGCCATTGCAGCAGCGGTGGCCAAATCGCTGAAGCAGGCAAAGCCTCCGAAGCGGCTGACGATCCCCGAGGAGGTGCTCCGCGCGACGCTGGTCTTCAGGCCGCCCAACACGAACTGGGAGGCGTGGGAGAACTGGGCGATCGCGCGTGCTCTGGTGGCGCTCTGGACCGAGGTCGGCGGCTTCCGCTTCGCCGTCGACGTGCTGTCGTCGCAGCCGTTGTTTTACGTCATCAGGACGCTGGGCCTCGACGGCGCCGTGGCAGCTCTCGAAATCGACGAGGTCGGCGAACCGGAGACGGAGAATGCCCGAGGTCCGTGGGACCTGGCCCGGGAGATGGAGCCCCTCTGGTGGGCGCTGCGCTGTCGGGTGTCGACGATGAGCGAGGCGGAGCTGGCCAAGGCCTGTGCGTCCTGCGAGGATCTGCTCGACGGTGTGCCCGCCGGCAAGACGGCGTACGAGGGGTCCGACGAGGGGGGCCACTGGTGGCGGCGCGCCATGCTCACGTTCGTGCTCTCGCGGAACACCTCGCTGGCGGCCGAGCAGATCGATCGCCTGATGAAGGCGGTGGGGAGGTCCGGGTGGGGCGGAGCCGAGATCCTCATGGCGGCGGCGCCCGACGCTCGGCGCGCTGCGGCGATCGCCGAGCGGGCCGCGTCCAACGGCTTGCTCCGGCTCGGCGACTACGCCTTCGACATCGTGGAGGCGCTCGGCAGCGACGCCGCTCCCATCCTCGAGAAGGCCTACGCGCACGCGCGCAAGGTCTCCGCCAAGCAATACCTCGTCGCCCACGAGCAAGCCCTGAATCTCGCGCAAGGCAAGGCGCTCTCCGGCGCGAAGAGGGTTGCTGTCGGGGAGAAGAAGCCCGCGAAGAAGGCTTCGGCTGGGAAGAAGCCTTCTGCTGGGAAGAAGGCAGCGAAGAAGGCGCCTGCAGCGAAGAAGGCGGCGAAGAAGGCGCCTGCAGCGAAGAAGGCGGCGAAGAAGGCACCTGCAGCGAAGAAGGCGGCGAAGAAGGCGCCTGCAGCGAAGAAGGCAGCGAAGAAGGCTTCGGCTGCGAAGAAAACTTCGGCCCCGAAGAAGGCGGTCGCCGCGAAGAAGCCCGCGCGCGCGAAGTAGGCTCAGCTCGGTCGGCGCTCCGCCTCGTCGTGGGCGCGCCGGCAGCGAGGCCGGCCCGGGCGTGCGGCGGGGCTCGTTGCGCTACAATGAGCCGGTGCTTGCGAGCCCTCGAGAATCAGAGCTCGGCTGCGCCGCTCGCAGCGGCGTCGGCTGGCTCGAGCTCGAGTTGGGTCGAGCCGGCGAAGGGCGACGGGCTGGTCGAGCTCTCGCGGCGCGGAGGAGCGTCGGCTCGACCGGAGGATGATGAGGTGATGCGATGATGCGTGCGTGGTCGATCGCGTGGTTGTGCGTCGCTGGCGGGTGCCGGCCCGAGGTGGCGGCGGGCGAGGCGTCGCGCGAGCCTGTCGGTATGGTGGCGGTAGACGCATTGCTGCGAGCGCCGGCCGATCCGCGGCGCGTCGTCGTCGATGTCCGGCCCGCCGAGGCTTACGCCGGCGGGCACATCCCCGGCGCGCTGCACCTCGACGTCAAGCAGCTGCGGGCCGAGGTCGACGGGGTGCCGGAACAGCTGGCGCCGCGGGCGGCGATCGAGGCCGCGATGGCGGGCCTCGGGGTCGAGCTCGGCGACGAGGTGGTGGTCGTCGACGAGCGCGCGAGCCCGCCGGCGGCCCGGGTGGTGTGGACGCTGCGGTGGTTCGGCCACGCCGCCGACAAGGTCCGCGTGCTCGACGGCGGTCACGCGGCGTGGGTCGCGGCCGGTGGGACGCAGACGAGCGAGGTGTCGAAGGTCGTCGTCGGGGAGGGGCCGCGGCTCGGCGAGGAGCAGCGCCGGCTCGGCGTCGATGCGGCGTGGATCGCCGCGCACTTGCAGGACCCCGCGGTCTTGCTGCTCGACGTGCGCAGCGACGACGAGTGGAAGGCCGGACGGATCCCCGGCGCCTGGCACGTGCCGTGGCAGTCCGCGGTGACCGACGACGGTCGCCTCGAGGAGCTGCCGGCGCTGCGCGAGCTGTACGCTCGCGCCCTCGAGCGCGAGACCGTCGTCGTCTACTGCAAGTCCGGCATGCGCGCGAGCTTGACCTGGTTGGTGCTGCAGGTGCTCGGGCACGCCGACGCGCGCCTCTATGACGGCTCGTGGAACGAGTGGGGCGCGCGGCCGGACCTGCCCAAGGAGACGTGACCGGCCGCGGTCTGCAGCTCGTCGAACCATGAGGCGTCGACGATCCGCGCTCGCGCCGGTGCATCAGCCGGGCTGCTGCGGTTTATTGAACCACAGGGCGTTGACGATCAGCCAGCGCTCGCCGAAGCGGCCCATGTGGAAGTAGTCGACGAACCACGGGGTCTCGACGCGCACGACTGCGGCGGTGCCGGTCACGTCGAGCACGCGCACCGAGCGGTTCCACTGCTCCTTGGGCGTCTTGAGGGCGCCCTGGCGGGTCAGCTCGATGAGCTCGTCGGCGCTCATGCGGCGCAGCGGGAAGACCTCGCGCGAGGTCGGCCCTGCCCCGACGACGGCGCGCTTGGCCAGGTCGGGGTGCAGCGCTCGCGCCACGCGGGCCGGGTCGCCCTCGAGCTGACCGTCGAGGTAGTCGTAGGCGACCGCCTCGATCGCCGCGCGCGTCTTGGCGTCGATGGTGGCGGCCGGCGGGGCGGCCGGCGGCGGAGCGGCGGCCTGGGGCGCGGCGGTCGAGGTGAGGAACAGGGCGAGGGCGAGGGCGAGGGACTGCATGATCGCGGAGCGGGCCGGAATGCTAGCCGAGACGCGCCGGCGAGGCCGCGCGAGCGCCCCGGCGAGCGCGCGAAGCCGGGGGAACGCGACAGCCCGTCCGCTGCGCGGGCCTCGCGCGCGCTGCGATCATTTCTCGCGCTGCGGTGAAACACTCGCTGCGGGTCTCAATACGGAGACCTGCCCCGGACGCCAGGAGGACCCGAGTCACGCGCGTCAGGCTACATACATGGCGCAGAGGACATGTTTTTTAAAGCAGGTCGATCCGCGATCAGGGGCCACGCCGCCGGCGGCATCGAGCTGTCCCTGAGGCCATGTCGCTCACGGCAAGGCGCCGTCGACGGCGGTCCGGCCGACGCCCCGGTCGCGCCGGCGGGCCCGGACTTCGCGGGCGATCCGCTCCGGCAAGAAGCTCAGGGTGATCGCTACCAGCATCATCGCCGCGGGCAGCAGGAACGCCAGGAACTCGAAGCGATAGGCGAGCGGGACGGTGACCGCGGCGCCGGCGGCGAAGGCGGCGATCTTGCCGGCGCGCAGGGCGGCGTGGCGCCTGGCGAGCGCGCGCGCCTCGTCCGTGGTGAAGAACAGCTCGGCGAGGTGGATGCCGAGGTCGGTCGCGGGGCCGGTGAGGTGGGTGGTGCGGACCAGAAGGCCGGTGCTGGTGGCGATGGCGGCGTTCTGCAGGCCCATGGCGAAGCTGAGGAGCGACAGCAGGAGGAAGTCGACCGTGTGGGTGACCGCGCCGCCGAAGGTGCCGAGCAGGCCGAAGTGGCCGCCCAGGGCGGTGAACAGCACCAGCCAGAAGGCGATCCACAGCGGCACGCCGAACAGCGGCGGCTTGCCTGCGTGCGCGCGCCCGTTGATGAGCAGGCCCGAGAGCATCGCGCCGCCGATGAAGCAGCCGAGCACCAGCGCGAAGTCGAGGAACGGCTCGAAGTGCACGACCTCCATGCCCAGGCGGGTGACGGTGCCTGTCACGTGTGTCACGTAGGTCTGGCAGGCCATCAGCGCGGCGGCGTTCACGGCGCCGGCGGCGAAGGTGAACAGCAGCCAGCTGGGGGCGTGCCGGGGCGAGAAGATCGATTCGGGTCGGTAGAGCGTCAGCATCGTCCTGTTTCGCGTCTGTCGAATGCAGAGAAGCTATTCCGGTTCGAAGGAGAGGGTGTGCCACCATTGGTGGGAGCCGCCGCCTGCGCCCCGTTGGCCATATAGTATAGTCGCGACACGATGAAATTCATCCATCGATTGAAGAGCGCGGTCGGTATCGGTACACCTACCCTCGCCATCGAGGGCGTCGTCGGCCCGGTGCGCCCCGGCGAGGTCCTCCGCGGCACCCTGGTGCTGCTCGGCGGGACCTACGAGGTGCCGGTCGAGCGCGTGCTGCTCCACTTCGACGAGCAGCACCTCACGCACACGCTGCCCAGCGCCGCGGCGCCGCCGGACCGCGAGAGCCGGCGCCAGGTGGCCGCGGCGGAGCTGCCCCTGGAGGCGCCCGTGCTGCGCAGCGGCGAGCGGATCGTGCGAGAATTCGCGCTGCCGCTGCCGCCGGAGCTCGCGCCGAGCGACGGGCCGCGAGCCTACGCGCTCCTGGCCGAGATGCCGATCGCCGGCCTCGACCCACGCGCCGAGCTCCCGCTCGACGTCGTGGCCTGACCATCGTGCTTCCGCCGCGGCGCCGCAGAGAGCCGGCAGAGGCGGCGCCGCGCGACGAGCCCCGACGTGAGCGAGCGCAGGCCGGATCGAGACGCGAAATCCGGTCGGTACCACGAATCCGCGTTCGCGGCGGAGGATGCGCCGCGGGGTCGTTCGTGAGGTGTCACGAATGAAAGACGCGGACCTATCATTTCAGTGGAAGCGCATTCATCGTTGCAATGCCGTCATTGTTGCGCTGCTGTCATTGGCGGCCGACTCGCTGCCGTGAATCTGTCCGGCGCGACAGCTCACCCGCACGCGCGCCAGCGCGTGAGGGTGGCCCGGCGGCCGGCAGGTCGATGCATCCTGCCGGTGGGCGCGCGTGCGGCCTTCGCCGGCGCTGCGCTCGGTGCGGCTCGGAGCGCGGGGTCGGGCGAGCCCGCGGCACGGATCGACCAGGACGGCACGATCGTCCAAGCGCCGCGACGGGGCGCCTGGCTAGGGTCCGCCGGCGAGCGAGCCGTCCGCGGCTCGCCAGGAGATGCCATGACCAGCCAGAAAACCGGCCTCGACGCGCTGCTCACCCCCGACAACTGCGTCCTCGTGCTGATCGACCACCAGCCGTTCCAGTTCGCCAACCTGCACAGCCACGACCCGACGATGGTCATCAACAACGTCGTCGCCCTGGCGAAGACGGCCAAGTCCTTCGGCGTGCCGACGATCCTGACGACGGTGCTCGAGGAGCGCGGCGGCTACCTGATCAAGGGGCTGCAGGACGTGTTCCCCGAGCAGAAGCCGATCGACCGCACGTTCATCAACACCTGGGAGGACAAACGGGTGGTGGACGCGGTCAAGGCGACCGGCCGCAAGAAGATCGTGATGGCGGCGCTGTGGACCGAGATCTGCCTGGCGATGCCGGTGATCCACGCGCTCGGCGAGGGCTACGAGGTCTACTTCGTGACCGACGCGTCGGGCGGGGTGTCGCCGGAGGCCCACGAGATGGCGGTGCGACGGATGATCCAGGCCGGCGCAGTGCCGCTCACCTGGATGGTCTTCGGCTCGGAGCTGCAGCGCGACTGGGCCCGCGAGGCGAGCGTGCCGGCGCTGGCCGAGAACATGATGGCCCACGGCGGCGGCACCGGCGTGGCGTTCGCGTGGGAGATGCAGCTGCTCCGCACCGGCAGCCGCGGCGCGGGCTGAGGCCCGACTCGTCGGCGCGCGAGCTGCTAGCGCGCGCGCCGGCCGTGCGCGCGCCGCCACGCGCTCGGGGTGGCGCCGACGACCCGGCGAAACACGCGGGTCAGGTGCGACTGATCGACGAAGCCGAGCTGCAAGGCGACGTCGGCGAGCGAGACGTCGGCGCGGAGCAGGAGCTGCTGCGCCCGCTCGACCCGCGTGTGGAGCTGCCAGCGGTGCGGCGGGACGCCGGTCGAGGCCTTGAAGGCGCGGCTGAAGTGCGCCTGCGACATGCCGCTGAGGGCCGCGAGCTCGCGCAGGCCGACGGGAGCGCCGAGGTGCTCTCGCATGTATGTGCACACCTCGCGGAGCTGCCGCGCCGACAGGCCGCCCTTGCGCGAGGCGGGCGCGGGCCCGCGGACCGCCCGCAGGTACTCGACGAGGAGCGCGAGCACGAGGCTCTCGCCGTACAGCTGCCCGAACTCGCCGCCGCCGGTGACCTCGGCGGAGAGGAGCTCCGAGAGGGCGAAGATCCGCTCGTTCGACAGCCACGGCCGCGGCGCGAGGTCGAGGTCGTCGCGCAGCGGCTCGCCGAGGCGGGTCGACAGCTCGGCCGCGTCGAACGACAGCGCGAGCTCGTGGCAGTACGAGATCCGGTCGCTGTAGCCCCACAGGGGCATGCCCGCGGGGGTGAGGGCCAGGAAGCGCGCGCCGGGGTTGCGGGTGACGCCCGGCCGTCCCAGCGCGTACCGGCTCTCGCAGTACCCGCCGACCTGCTGCAGGATGACGCCGAGGCGGAAGCGCTGGCCGGTCAATTCGAGGACGACGCGCCCCTCGCCGCCGCTGTAGACGTCGATGGCTGCGACCTCGACGCCGCTCCAGACCTTCCGCTCGGCACGGATCGCGCGGATGTTCTCGGCGAGGGGTGACTTGCCGGCCACGGCGCCTATTTTAAACCAAAGCGGCGCGCGGGGCGGGCCGGGGCGTCGCCCAAGCGCGGAACGAAGGGCGTCCCCGAGCGCAGACGGCGGGCAGTCGGGGATGTCCCGGGGGACAGGTGGCCTCGCGCGAGCGCGCGGCGGTGCGGTGCTAGGCTACGAGCATGAACCTCGCCGAACTCGCCGATCGGGTGGCGCGGCAACTCCCACGGCCGGACGGCTCCGGCAGCCAGTTCGTGCGGCCTCTGCCGAAGCTCGGCGTTCTCCGCCATCACCGGCCGACCTCGTTCGAGGCCGCGATCTACGAGCCGGTCGTCATCCTCGTCCTGCAGGGGCGGAAAGAAACAGTGCTCGGCGCCGAGTCGTTCCCGATGGGCGCCGGCGAGTGTCTGCTGGTCAGTCATGATCTCCCGGTGATCGCACGCGTCAAGCAGGCGCCGTATCTCGCGCTGCTGGTCGACGTCGACCTGGACACGCTGCGCAGCCTGTACGACGAGATCGCCGACAGCGCGCCCTCGACCGGGGAGCCCCGTCCGCTCGCGGTCGACGCGTGCGATGGGTCGCTCGTGGATGCGCTCGCCCGCTATGTCGCGCTCGCAGGCACGCGCACGGATGCGGCGGTGCTCGGGCCGCTGATCACGCGGGAGATTCACTATCGACTGGCAACCGCCGCCATGGGCGGCATGTTGCGCATGCTGGCTCGCCGCGACAGCCACGCCAGCGCGATCGCCCGGGCGATCGCGCAGCTGCGCCACGACTTCCGGACGCCGATCGCTATCCCGGAGCTCGCGCGCAGCGTCGGGATGAGCCCGTCGTCGTTTCACAAGCACTTCAAGGCGATCACCGCAATGTCGCCGCTGCAATTTCAAAAGGAGCTGCGGCTGCTCGCGGCGCGGCGCCTGCTGCGAGCCGGGGCGGCGTCGGTCTCGGCGGCGGCGTTCGACGTCGGCTACGAGAGCGCCACGCAGTTCAGCCGCGAGTACACGCGCAAGTTCGGCGCCTCGCCGAAGCAAGACATGCCTCGCTCGTCGTCGACGCCGGCGGCGTGAAATCTTGCGACTGCTCAATCGAGCAGCGGCGCGAGGTCCGGATCGCTCTCGGCGAGCGCGCGGCGGTAGGCCGGCCGCTCGCCGATGCGCTGCAGGTAGGCGAGGATGCCCGGATACGGCCGCAGGTCGATCGGCTGGAAGAGCCGCATCGTGGTCAGCGAGAACACGCTCATGATGTCCGCGGCCGTGAATTCGCCGCCGGCGAGCCAGGTGGCCTCGCGCAGGCGCGCGTCCACCAGCTGCATCACGCGATCCAGCCGCATCTGCACCGAAGCCTGCGCGGGGTGGTCTTCCGGCAGACCCGCGCGGCTCACCGTCATGAGCCGGAGGAGCGCGGGCTGCAGGTTCCCGTTGGAGAAGTGGAACCAGTAGAGATAGGCGGCGTAGTCGGGATGATCGGGGGCGAGCCGGAGCCGGCCGGAGCCGTGCTTGACGATGATGTATTCGACGATCGCGGCCGACTCGGCGAGCAGCAGGTCGCGGTCCTCGAGCAGCGGCGCGGCGCCGAGCGGATGCAGTGCTTTGAGCTCGGGCGGCGAGAGGCGGGTGACCGCGTCGCGTCGGTAGCGGCGCAGTTCGTAGGGGACGCCCAGCTCTTCGCAGAGCCAGACGACGCGCTCGGATTGCGAGTGGCCGAGGTGATGAATCGTGATCATGGCTTTTTCCTGGGTGCCGAAGCCGAGGCGCGGAGCCTCGCCGTCACTGGTGGGGCGCGGCGTCAAATTACGTCGCCCGCATCATCGGTTTCATGCCAGAACTTCTTTGCTTCGTGCCCAATCCTCTCTCCGGCGGTAAAACCCAACGGTGTCGAGCGGTCCCACCGCGGCGCGCTCAGCCGTGGGCCGGATCGGCCCGGCCTTGCCGCCGCGCGAGCCGCGCTCGTCGCAGCCAGCCGCCCCGGTCGAGCCCGCTGCGGCCATCGACGCGCTCGATGACTTTTTTTGCGGCCCGCGACCGATCGCTGTCGAATTCGCGGAGGCTCGTTCGACGTGGACATGAGGCCACGCCTCCACCACCGAAAGGAAACCACATGTCTGCCAAGAACAACACCGTCCGCCTCCATCGCGTCATCGCCGCGCCGCCGGAGCGCGTCTACAAGGGCTTCCTCGACGCGGCTGCCCTCGCGAAGTGGCTGCCGCCGCACGGCTTCACCTGCACCGTGCACCACCTGGAAGCCAAGGTCGGCGGCACGTACCGCATGAGCTTCACCAACTTCTCCACCGGCAACAGCCATAGCTTCGGCGGCAAGTACCTGGAGCTCGTCCCTCACGAAAAAATCCGCTACACCGACACGTTCGAAGACCCGAACATGCCCGGTGAGATCGTGACCACCATCGAGCTGCGGAAGGTCTCGTGCGGGACGGAGGTTCGCGTCACCCAGGAGAACCTGCCGGACGCGATCCCGGTCGAGGGGTGCTACCTGGGGTGGCAAGATTCGCTGTACCTGTTCGGGCTGCTGGTGACGCCGGAGATCCCGGACAATTGAGCCGCGGATGGTTCGAGCTTCGACCACCGTGCGGCATGTCGAGGCCGCTCGTGTAGCGAGCGCACCGATTCGACCGCAGCCGATGTCGGTGCGTCTCTGCCCGAAATTTCGGCCGCCCGCTGGAAAGCGTGAGCGGTCGCCTCATGGTTTGACGGTGGTGCTCCCGGCGGCGGAGCCCGCGAAGGAGATGTCATGGTGATCTCTACCAGTCTCAAGGGGGCGCTTCCCTGGATCTTCGGCGTATGTGCCAGCGGCTTCGTTCCTGTCCCGGTGTCGGCGGACGAGGGCGACCCCCACGGCTCGCCGCAGGAGCTGGCGACTCGCCCGCGCCCGAGCGCGGACGAGAGCTGCAGGGCGCTGGTGACGGAGTTCGTCCAGCGGCTCAAGCAGGACGGGGGCAAGTACGCCTTCGAGATGACGATCCATTCGACGGTCCACAACTGGGTGGCGTATGGCAAGGGGACCTTCCAGCTGAGCGGCGAGGACGACTGGCCGCTGGTCGGCCACGGCATCGAGCTCTTCAGCGACCGCGTCGCGGGAGAGCAGCCGTTCGCCGCCTCGATGGCGGACTCGATCGATCCGCAGATCCGCAGCGACGGAAGGCTCTACATCTGGATCATGCCCTGGGCCGTGGAAAGAGAGTTCGACATGAGCTGCGTCGACAACGTGTTCACGCGCGTGGTCCCGGGGGAGGGCGTCGTCAGCGTGTCGCTCCGCGAGTGGTCTGCGTGACGGCCTCGGCCGTGAACACGGGCTGCTCGCGGACGCGTTGCTGGCGAGGCAGCTCGACGGGCAGCGGCGGCGGTGCGTGTAGTGATCGCATTACACGCTCCTGGCGAAGTTGCGCACGCGGTCGCGGAGCCAGGTGAGGGCCGGGTGGCGGGCGGCCCGGCGGTGCCACACCATGGTGATGGCGAAGCCGGGGACGGGGACCGGGGGCTCGAGCAGCTGCAGGCGGTCGGCGCGGTCGCGGGCGATGCGTTCGGGGACCAGGGCGGCCAGGTCGGAGCGGGCGACGAGCTCGGGCACCATGAGGAACGAGGGCACCGAGAGGACGACGCGGCGCTCGCGGCCGTGAGCGGCCAGCGCTGCGTCGGTGGGGCCGGTGAAGCCGCCGCCGCTCGGGCTGACGACGACGTGGTCGAGGGCGCACAGCTGGTCGAGATCGATCGGGGACGCGACGTGCGGGTGGCCCTTGCGGACGATGACGACGTAGCGCTCGTCGAGGAGCTTGCGGCTGCGCAATGACTCGGGCGCGGACTCGGGGGTGAGGAAGGCGAGGTCGACCTCGCCGCGCTCGGCCTGGGCGGCGAGCTGGGCGACGTCGAGGGCCCGCCAGGCGAGCCGCAGGCCCGGGGCCTCGCGCCGCAGCTGAAAGGCGAGCGGCATCAGCACTGCGTATTGCATGTAGTCGGAGGCGGCGACGGAGATCGTCAGGCGGGCGGTGGCGGGATCGAAGCCGGCGCCGGTGGCGAGGGCGGCGCGGACGCCTTCGAGCGCCTCGTGCAGCGGGGCCTGCAGCTCGAGCGCGCGCTTGGTGGGAGTCATGCCGCGCTGCGCAGGGACGAGGAGCGGGTCGCCGAGGAGGTCGCGCAGGCGCTGCAGCTGGGCCGACAGGGCCGGCTGGCTGAGGTGGAGGCGCCGGGCCGCCCGCGTCACGTTGCGCTCGGCGAGCAGGGCGTCGAGCGCGACGAGCAGGTTGAGGTCGAGGCGGCTGCTATCCACGCGGGTGATAGCAGCACACAAGCGCGGCGATTTCAACGCGGGCGGGGGAGGGCCCAAGATCGAGGGCGTCCGCCGGGGCCCGCCCGGCGGCCCGCTTTTTCGCGAAGGACCAGGATGCCATGAAGATCTTCATCGTCTACGCCCACCCCGAGCCGCGCTCGCTCAACGGTTCGCTCCGCGATCGCATGGTCGCGACGCTGACGGCCGAGGGGCACGAGGTGATCGTGTCCGACCTCTACGCGCACGGCTGGAAGGCCGCGCTCGACGGCGCCGACTTCCCGGCCGAGGCCGCAGGGGCGCGCCTCGACGTCGTCGCGGCGTCGCACCGCGCGTTCGCCGAGGGCACGCAGACCGCGGACGTGGCCGAGGAGCAGCGGCGGCTGCTGTGGGCCGACGCGGTCATCCTGCAGTTCCCGCTGTGGTGGTTCTCCATGCCGGCGATCTTGAAGGGCTGGGTCGAGCGGGTGTACGCGCACGGCTTCGCCTACGGGGTCGGCGAGCACTCGGACCGCCGCTGGGGCGAACGCTACGGCGAGGGGGTGTTCGCGGGCAAGCGAGCGATGCTGGTGGTGACGACCGGCGGCTGGTCCGAGCATTATCTCGAGCGCGGGATCAACGGGCCGATCGACGACCTGCTGTTCCCCATCCAGCACGGGATCCTGTTCTATCCCGGCTTCTCGGTGCTCGATCCGTTCGTGGTCTATCGCGCGAGCAAGATGGACGCGGCGCGCTTCGAGAGCGTGGCGGGCGAGCTCGATCGCCGCCTCGCGGGGTTGTTCGTCGATGCACCGATCGCCTATCGCCAGCAGAACGGCGGGGACTACGAGATCCCGTCGATGCGGTTGAAGGAAGGGCTCGAGCAGGCGGGGCAGCAGGGCTTCCGGCTGCACCGGAGCTGAGGGCCGCGTCACTTGCATGTCCGCGCGCCCGATCGAGCTCGGACCTGTGGCGCAGAACCCCCGCGCACTCGTCGAGCTCGTCCCCACATGTCTCGAGCACGAGCTCGCCCGCAGGCGCTCGTCATCCTCTGCGCGCCGACCAAAGGTTGACACGAGCGCGCAGAGTTGCTGTCGTCATTTTCGCATGCCCGCTCGCCGCCGAACCGCGCTCGCCCTCGTCTCCGCTGTGCTGTTCGCTTGCACGCCCGAGAAGGGCGAGACGACGGCCACCGACGCGACGACCGACGCGACGACCGGCACGACGACCGGCGCGACGGCCGGCGCGACGACCGACGCCACGACCGCGAGCGTCACGACCGCGAGCGATCCGCCGACGACAGGCGGGACCACCGAACCGGCGGCGACGAGCAGCGAGAGCACCACCACCGCCGCGGCCACCTCGACCGGCGATGACACGTCCGGCAGCGAGACCACCACCAGCGCGGAGACGAGTTCGAGCACGAGCGGCGACACGACCGATACCGGTGACCCGGTGCTGTGCGAGGGCACGAGCATGTCGTCGCTGCCCGGCGTGACGATCGTGTTCCCGCCGCAGCCTTGCACGTTCACGGTGGCGGAGGCGCACAGCGGCGTGGTCTTCCACTACGAGGTCCACGTCGAGGCCGCGCTGCCGGACGTGCAGCGCTACCGCCAGGACGCCGGCGATTGCGACGAGCCGGAGGCGAGCGGCCTCATCGTCGCGCCGCGGATCTTCGGCGGGGACGAAATGTACTGTTTCTGCAACCAGGGCCTGTGCCCCGGTCTCGACATCCCGCCGACCACCCTGCAGCCGGGCGTCTACCCCGGCGAGCTCGAGTGGAAGGGCTGGAACTGGCAGGGCCCGCACGTCGACCTCGGACCGGCCTTCCCGCCCGGCGAATACGTCGTCCAGGAGCGCGCGATCGGCTCGTTCAAGAGCGCGGACGCCGACGTCGACTACGAGGTGCTCGCGCAGCTCCCGATCACGCTGCTGCCCTGAGCCGACGCGGGCGCACCCGCGATCGCCCGCGGCGGCGGCGCCTCCTCCGCACAATGAGAGGCGGGATCCTGCAAATACGCATTCAGGAGGCACGACGGCGATCTTCGTGGTGGCGCCCGCGACGCCCATCCAGAGGCGTACGGGAAGGTGATGCACGCCCTCGCCGTCCTCTCCCTCCTCCTGTCCCCTGAGCTCGACAGGGGGCCCTCGTCGAATGGCGCGGCGGACGCGGACGTGGAGACCGTGCTGAATAACCTTGAATCGCCGATCGAGCTCCGGGAGGTCGCTGCCGCCGTCGAGTCCGCGGACGGGGCCTCCATGCAGGTCGATTATGACATCCCGCTCGGCCACGTCGTGATTGCCGCGCGCATTGGCGAGGATGGCGCCGGCGTGGCGCGACTGACACTCGACCGCCGCGTGCTCGTCGAACAGGAATTCGTGGGCGCCGAGGTCGTGGAGGAAAGCACGGCCTTCGGCGACCTCACCGGCGAGGAGGTGCATCTCCTGGCCGCGAGCGTGTATCAAGTCTGGGACCACGACGTCGTCCTCGAGGTGTTGACCGCGACGGATCGGTTCCTTTGCGAGGTCGCAGCCGGGCTCAGCGGCCTGGCGATCGCCGCCGGCGTCATCGCGGGGTGTGAGTGGGGGACGGCAGGTCTCGGCACCCCCGCCTGTGTCGGTCTGGGCACTCAGGTGGGCGCGCAGACCGGGGCTATTGTGCATAAGAAATGCGGGAGCGCGCAGAACTAGCCAAGACGGGACTTCATGTCTGCGCTCAGTGTCTATACACCGCTCCCGCCTCAGCCTTGGGGATGGTTGCCGACGGAGCAATTCTGGGCGCGGGCATTCCTCACGCCCATCGCGCTCCTCTTCTGGCTGCCCCTTTTCTTGCTCATCTTTCCGCTCACGCTACATGTTCCGGTGGCCTGGTGGCAGAGCGCGCTGGCGTCCTACCTGTACTATCAAATCTGGGGGGGCCTCGTGGAGCGGCTTGCCCGCAATTGGCTCGCCCAGCGACATCGGCGCGTGCCGGTCGCTGATTCGGGTGTAGCGTCCTCATCGACGGAGAGAGTACCTGCGCCCTGTTCGCGTTGGAATATGGGCGGACTCGATGACTACGAGGACTTCATGTCGCGGTCGTTCGGGAGATACGACGTCCTGGTGCACCACGTCGTCAACCTGGCGTTCTTCTGTTTTATCTTCTACCCGGGATGGTGGACAAAAGCCCTGGGCGTACTCTGGATCGCTGCCCTCACCGGCTTCGTCCGAGCGTTTGCTCGGCGCCGCCGGCTGCGCGCGCTTACCGAGCCGGCGCTTCCGCACGCGCTCGATCGCCCTGACCCCCAAGGCTCTCCATCACATGTCTCATGAGACATGTGTATGGACAGCCTGGGGCCCCGGGCCGGCGAGGGCGAGCTCGGGGTAGCGGGTGACGAGCGATGCATCGATCGACGCCGCGAAGCGCGGTTCGCCCTCGCATCGCAGCTCCCTGAGAGCCTCGATCCAGATGTTGACCTTCGCGTATAAGAAAGACGGTAGGGACATCGTCCCTCCGTCCACTTGAGAACCTGGAGCGCTCCGCCATGAAGTTCACCGTCTCGATCGAGATCGCCCTGCCGCGGGAGAGGGCGGCCCAGATGCTCGCAGACCCGGCACATCTGCCGAAGTGGCTGCGGGGCCTGGTGCTGCACGAGCCGCTGAAAGGGGCGCACGGCCAGCTCGGCACCACGTCGCGGGTCGTGCTGCAGATGGGCAAGCAGAAGTTCGAGTGCACCGAGACCGTCACACGCCGGGAACCGGTGGACCTGCACGACATCCCGAGTGGGAGCGTCGTCCATTTCGACCGCGAGATCGTCGGCGACGGCATGTGGAGCGCCGTGCGCGACCGGCTGACCGAAGCCGGTCCGCAGACGACGCTCTGGGAGAGCGAGAGCGAGTACCGGTTCAGCGGCCTGATGATGCGGATGGTGGGGCTCTTGATGCCCGGCGTCTTCCGCAAGCAGTCGCAGCAGCACATGCAGGACTTCAAGGCGTTCGCCGAGCGGGGCGAAGACGTCCGCGACGCGAAGGGCTGATAGCCTGGGGCCGCGAATTCTCGGGTGATTCACGCCGCCGGGCCGAGGCGCACGGGGAGGTGGCTGATCTTGCGCAAAAATGCGTGGCTCTCGAAGGTCGGCGGGCCGGCGAGGGCGAGCTCGGGGTAGCGGGTGACGAGCGACAGGACGGCGGTCTGGCTCATCATGCGGCCGAGGGAGGCGCCGGCGCAGAAGTGCGGGCCGCTGCCGAAGGCGATGCTCTGGGCCTGGCTGCGGCCGATGTCGAGGCGGTCGGGGTCGGGGAACACGTCGGGGTCGCGCAGGGCCGAGCCGACCAGGCCGATGACCATCTCGCCGCGGCGGATCTGCTGGCCGCCGAGCGCGACGTCCTCGAGCGGGAAGCGCGGGACGCCGCCCTTGCCGAAGTGGTCGAAGCGCAGGACCTCGTCGACCGCGCCGCGGACGAGGCCAGGGTCGGCGCGCAGGCGGGCGAGCTGGTCGGGGTGGCGCAGGAGGTCGAGCACGGCGAAGCTGACGAGCTGGACCGCGGTGTCGGTGCCGGCGGTGATCATGCTGCCGGCGAGGGCGACGAGCTCGTCGCGGGTGAGCCGCTCGCCGGCCTCCTCGGCCTCGATCCAGGCGGTGAGCAGGCCGGGCTCGTGATCGCGGCGGCGCTCCTCGATGACCTCGTTGAGCATGTCGAGGCCGGCGGGGATCGGGGCGATGGTGGCGGCGAACTCGTCGGGCGAGAGGGCGACGCTGATCGAGTCGATGAGGGCGAGGCCGAAGCGACGGAAGGTCTCCTCGTGGCGCTCGGGGATCTGCAACATCCGGCCGATGACGCGCAGGGGGATCCGCTCGGAGAACTCGCGGGCGAGGTCGACGTCGTCGCGGCCGGCGAGGCGGGAGAGGGCGTCGCCGACGACCGCGTCGACGTCGCGCTGGAGGCCGACGAGGGTCCGCGGGCTCATCGCGGGGGCGACGAGCCGGCGGATCCGCTGGTGGTCGACCTCCGGCAGGCGGAACAGGCTGTTCTTCATCAAGTGCTGGTAGGGGGTCGGCTGGGCGCTCGCGGGCGGCGGGGCGGCGAACTCCCAATGGCTGTCGTCGAGGCTGAACCGGCGGTCGCGCAGGACGGTGACGACATCGTGGTAGCGACTGACGACCCAGATCCGCGCGGGCTCCCAGCGATACACCGGGGCCTGCTCGCGCAGCAGGCGATAGGTCGGGTAGGGGTCGGCGATGAAGCCGAGGTCGCTCGGGTCGAAGACGATGGGTGCGGCGGTGGTGGCAGTCACGGGAGCTCCTGAGGCGCAGACAACAGACGCGAGAGGCGGGCGAGCAGGTCGGCCCGGGCGGTGTGGAGGAAGAAGTGGCCGCCGGGGAGGACGTCGAGGCTGAAGCCGCGGCCGGCCTGGAGCGCCCAGGCGGCGACCTGGGCCGGAGGGACGCCGCGGTCGTCGCTGCCGGCGAAGGCGTGGAGCGGCAGATCGAGGGGGGGCTCCGGGCGGTGGGCGTAGGTCTCGAGGACCGTGAAGTCGGCGCGCAGGACGGGGAGCATCAAGGCCCGCAGCTCGGGGTCGGCGAGGGCGTCGTCGAGGACGCCGTGGCGCTGCTGCAAGGTGGCGACGAACTCGTGATCGGCGAGGCGATGCAGCGGAGTGGCGGGGTCGGGCAGGTGCGGGCCGCGGAAGGCGGACACGCACAGGCGCTCGGGCAGCGGGCCGCGGCGGCGACGGAGGGCGCGGGTCCACTCGAAGGCGACGAGGGCGCCCATGCTGTGGCCGAACACTGCGAAGGGGCGGTCGAGCAGCGGGGCGGCGGCGGCGTCGAGGGCGGCGACGAGCGGCTCGACTGCGGTGTAGGCGGGCTCGGCGAGGCGAAAGGCGCGGCCCGGGAGCTGGACCGCGCAGACCTCGACGTCGGCCGGGAGGCCGGTCGGCCAGGCGTGAAAGACGTGCGCGGCGGCGCCGGCATGGGCGCAGCAGAACAGGCGCAGGCGGGCGTCAGGGCGCGGGCGCGGGCTGTGGAACCAGAGCGCGGCGGGGTCGCGGGCGGTCACTGGGCGGTCCTTTCGGGGGCGGTGAGGCGGGCGAGGAGGCAGGCGGCGAGGGTCCGGATGCTGGGATGTTGCCAGACGAGGGCGGCGGCGATCTGCAGGCCGAGGCCGGCGCGCAGAGCATCGCGCAATTCGACGACCATGATCGAGTCGAGGCCGAGGTCGGCGAACTCACCGTCGACGCCGATCCGCTCGGGGTCGATGCGCAGGACGCCGGCGAGGAGGCCGACGAGGTGCTGCTCGAGGAGGTGGGGGCGCTCGTCGGCGGGGAGGTCGAGGAGGCGGCGGCGGAGGTCGTGGCTCGCCGCAGGCGCGGCGGTGGCGTGGAGGCGGACGCCGTCGAGCTCGGCGATCGTCTGGCCGTGCTCGTCGAAGATGGTGAGGTCGCCGAGCACGAGGCCGGGGTCGGCGGGGCGAATGACGATATGACTCCAGAGACAGGTGCCGCGCGGGCGGGCGCGCAGGCGGGCGCGGTCGATGCCGCCGCCGACGAGGGCGAGCGGGGCGTCGCCGGGCCGGGCGGCGGCGAGGACGTGGACGCAGGCGTCCATGACGGCCGGGTGCAAGGAGGTGAGGGCTTCCGCCGGGAGGCCGGGGGCGGGGAGGACCCGCGCGAGCAACTGCTGGTCGCCGCGCCACAGGCGATCGACGCCGCGAAAGGCAGGGCCGAAGCTGCTGCCGCCGGCCTCGAGGCGGGCGTAGAAGGCGGGGAGGTCGACAGGCTCGCGGCAGAGCTCGCGCAGGGCGGCGAGCGAGGGGGAGCCGGCGGGATGCGCGGGGCTGGGACGGTCGCTCGCGGAGCGTGGTGATTCGGCGGGGGCGTGGCCGGCGGGGCGCGAGGCTGTAAGGCCCGGGCGGTCGCTGGCGAGGTGCGATGATTCGCTGCGAGCGCCGAGGTCGGATGATTCGGCGGGCTCGCGTTCGGCGAAGCGCGAGGGGGCTGCGAGGCCCGGGCAGTCGCTCGGGGAGTGCGGAGATTCGCGGCGGCCGCCGAGGTCCGGTGATGCGGCGGGCTCGGGTTCGGCGGAGCGCGAGGGGGTTGCGAGGCCCGGGCAGTCGATCGGGGAGTGCGTCGATTTGCCGCGGCCGCCGAGGTCCGTGGAGGCGCTCGCGGGGGGAGGAGATCGGGCGGGCTCGCCTTCGGAGCGCGAGTGGGCTGCGAGGCCCGGGCGGTCGCTCGCGGAGTGCAATGATTCGGTGGGGGCGATTGCGAGGTGGGGATCGTCGTGGTGCGGTGATTCGGAGTGATTCCCGGCGACCGCTGATTCGATGGTGGCGGAGAGGTGGCGGGTCCACGGGTCGCGCGATTCGTGGGGGCGGCTGGCGAGGGTGATTCGCCAGCGGCCGTCGCCTTCGGGCACGAGCGAGGTCTGGAGGGCGCGGGCGGCGTCGTCGGCGAGGACGAGCGGGGCGCCGTGGCGGAGGTCGCTCAGGTGCAGCGGGGCGGCGGCTGCGGGCCCGAGGTCGAGGGCAAACGCGGCGGCGGTGGCGACGAGGTCGAGGAGGACCGCGCCGGAGGCGACGGGCTGGTCGTGGACGCGATGGTCGCACAAATAAGGGGTGCGCCGCGGATCGATGGTACCGCGCCACAGGTGGCCGCCGGGGGGGTCGGCGAGGTCGAGGTGCTCGCCGAGATCCGAGGAGGCGGCGGGGGCTGGGGCGGCGCGGCGCGGGGCGTAGTCGAGCCAGTGGCGCTCGCGCTGCCACGGGTAGGTCGGCAGGGCCACGAAGCGGCCGGCGGGGGCGTGCTGCTGCCAATCGACGGGATAGCCGCGAGTGTGCAATGCGCCGAGCGCGGCGCGCATGGCGGTGGGCTCGTCGAGGCCGCTGCGCAAGCTGGCGAGGGCGAGGCGCTCGGGCCCGGCGGCGCGCAGGGCGAGGTCGAGGAAGCCGAGCAGGCTCGGTCGCGGGCCGACCTCGAGGAAGAGGGTGATGCCGTCGGCGAGGAGGCGAGCGACGGCGTCGGCGAAGCGCACGGGGGCGCGCAGGTTGTTGACCCAATGCGCGGCGGTGAGACGGGACGGATCGAGGGGGCAGCCGCTGACCGTCGAGTAGAGCGGGACGGCGCCGCGGGTCGGTTCGAGGTCGCGGAGCGCGTGCGCGAGCGGGGCGCACAGGGGGTCCATGTGCGGGCTGTGGAAGGCGATGTCGACCTTGAGGCGGCGGGCGTCGACGCCGTCGGCGGCGAGGCGGGCGAGGAGGTCGTCGAGGTCGGCGGCAGGGCCGGAGACGACTGTGGCGGCGGGGGCGTTGTGGGCGGCGACGACGAGGCGGCCGGCGAATTCGCCGAGGCGCGGGAGGAGGTGCTCGGGGGCGAGGTCGACGACTGCCATGGCTCCGCGAGCGCGCGGGTCGGTGAGCAGGCGGCTGCGGGCGCAGACGATCCGGGCGGCGTCGTCGAGGCGGAGGGCGCTGGCGACGTGGGCTGCGGCGATCTCCCCGAGGCTGTGACCGACGACGGCGTCGGGCCGGACGCCCCACGATTGCCACAAGGCGGCGAGGGCGACCTCGACTGCGAAGAGGGTGGGCTGGAACACGTCGACGCGGGTCAGCAGATCGTCGTCGGCGAGGGCGGCCCGCACGTCGATGTCGCCGTGGCGCCGCACTGCGTCGGCAGCATCGGTGAAGGCGCGGGCGAACACGGGCTCGTCGGCGAGCAGCTGACGGCCGACGCCGGCGCAGCGCGTGCCCATGCCGGGGAAGACGAAGGCGATGCGGGGGCGACCGCCGGGACGCAGGTGGCCGTCGACGACTGCGCGATGGTCGCGACCGGCGAGCCAGGCGTCGAGGCCGGCGCGCAGGTCGTGGAGGTCGCGGCCGGCGACTGTGAGGCGGTGCGAATGATGGGTGCGCCGCCGGGCGGCGGTGTGGACGAGGTCACGCAGCTCATGGCGATCGGTGAGGCGCTCGAGCCGGGCCCGCAGGCGCTCGGCGAGCTGACGCAGGGCCGCCGGAGCGCGGGCCGAGAGCGGGAGGAGCAGAGGCGGCTCGGCGGAGATGCCGGCGGTGTGTGGTGATTGTGGCGCGGACGGGGGCGGCGAATCAGTCGATGACGATTCGTCGGAAAATTCTTCGATCAGGACGTGGGCGTTGCTGCCGCTGAAGCCGAAGGCGGAGATCCCGGCGATCCGCGGGGCGGGGCCGGGCTCCCAGGCGGTCGCCTCGGAGGCGACGACCAGCGGCGTGTTTTCAAGAGACATGCGCGGGTTGAGGGTCTCGAAGTTGAGGTTGCCGGGGATCTGCCGGCGCTGCAGGGCGAGGACTGCCTTGATCAATCCGGCGATCCCGGCGGCGGCTTCGAGGTGGCCGGTGCAGGTCTTGAGGGCGCCGAGGCGGCACTGCGAGCCGTCGTCGCGCGGGCGGCCGTAGACGGCCTTGAGGGCTTCGATCTCGATCGGGTCGCCGAGAGGGGTGCCGGTGCCGTGAGTCTCGATGTAGCCGACCTGCTCGGGGGCGAGGCCGGCGCGCGCGAGGGCCTCGCGCAGGAGGGCCTGCTGCGAGAGGACGTTGGGCGCGGTGAGGCCGGTGGAGCGGCCGTCCTGGTTGATGGCGCTGCCGCGCACGAGGGCCCAGATCCGGTCGCCGTCGCGGCGAGCGTCGGCGAGGCGCTTGAGGACGACGAGGCCGCAGCCCTCGCCGCGGACGAAGCCGTCGGCGGCGGCGTCGAAGGTGCGGCAGCGACCGCTCGGCGAGAGGGCCTGAGCCTGCGCGAGCATGTGGGTGGCGACGGGGGAGAGGATCAGGTTGACGCCGCCGGCGATGGCGAGGTCGCACTGCCGATCGCGCAAGCTGTCGCTAGCGAGGTGGACTGCGGTGAGGGAGGAGGAGCAGGCGGTGTCGACTGCGACGCACGGGCCCTGGAGGCCGAGCAGGTAGGAGAGCCGGCCGGCGGCGAAGCACTGGCTGTTGCCGGTGAGAGAGTAGACGTCGAGGTCGGTCGGCTCGCCGCCGAGGACGCGCTGCTGATAGTCGAGGGTGGTGAGGCCGACGAACACGCCGGTGCGGCTGCCGCTCAGCACGGGCTGGGGCTGGCCGGCGTCCTCGAGGGCCTCCCAGGCGACCTCGAGCAAGAGGCGCTGCTGCGGGTCGAGGACGGCGGCCTCGCGCGGGGAGATTCCGAAGAAGCCGGCGTCGAAGCGGTCGACGTGGTCGAGGAAGCCGCCCCAGCGGGTGGCGGATGCCGCCTGCAGCGCAGGGTCGAACGGCCACCGCGCCTCGGGCAGCTCGCGCACGACGTCGACGCCCCCCTGCAGGACGCGCCAGAATTCCTCGGGGGTGTCGGCGCCGCCGGGGAAGCGGCAGCCGATCCCGACGATCGCCAGCGGCCCGCGCACGTCCTGCTCGCGGGCAGCCAGGGCGGTGCGCAGCTCGGCGACCTTCTCGAGCGATTTTTTAAAAAGGGCGCGAAAATCAGGGGTCGATGGGTCGCTCATGGCGGTCCGGGGCTGGGGCGAGGGCGGCTGGGCGCGGCGGGTCAGCAAGGGCGCTGTGGAGAGCTGGCTTCGGGGACAGATCAGGCGGGGTCGATGCGCGCGGTGATGTGTCCTTGAGGACGACACGTCGTGAGCGCGGGGAGTTCGGTGAGCGAAGGTGCTGTGCTTGGCGGGGGGCAGGTCGAGGCGCGGCGCCAGGGGCGGTGATGTGTCCCGGGGGACATGTCCCAAGTGATGCTCGGTGAGGCGTGGCGATTTGTCCCGGAGGACAGGTCGTGAGCGGCCATCGGATGTCGGATGTCCCGAGGGTCAGGTAAGCAGTTGTTCGCCGAGCTCGAGCAGCTCCTGGTCGGAGAGGGTGTCGAGGTCGAGGGCGGGCGCGGGGGCGGGTGCGGGCGGCGGGGCGTCCCAGCCGAGGCGTTCGCCGAGGTGGCGGGCGAGGTCGTGGACGGTCGGCCAGGTCCAGATCAGGGTGGCCGAGAGGGTGAGGCCGAGGCCGGCCTCGAGGCGGTTGCGCAGCTCGAGGCCGAGCAAGGAGTCGAAGCCGAGCTGGCGGAACGGCAGGTCGCGGTCGACCCGCGCGGGGTCGATGCGGACGATCTCGGCGACCTGGGCGGTGATGAAGCGGTCGAGCGCGGCGCGGCGACTGGCGAGGTCGCCGTCCTGCAGGGCGGCGCGCAGGGCCGCGGCCGCAGGGGCCGCGGGGCGGGTCCGCGGGCCGCGGCGCAGCAGCGGGGCGAGGACGGTCGAGGCGGCCCGCTGCGGATAAAACTCGAGCCATTGCTGCGAGTCGAGGAGGGCCACGCCGAGCTGCGGGCGGGCGCTGGCGATCGCTTCAAAGAGGACCGCGGCGCCGTCTTCGGGGCGGATGTCGCCGACGCCGCGCGAGGACAGGCGGGCGCCGGCGTCGGCGACGAGGCCCATGCCGACGCCGGAGAACAGGCCCCAGTTGATGCTGGTGGCCGGCTGGCCGAGGCGGCGGCGATGATGGGCGAGGGCGTCGAGGGCGGCGTTGGCGGCGACGTAGTTGGCGAGGCCGGGGGCGCCGAGGACTGCGCTGACGGAGGAGTAGAGGACGAAGAAGTCGAGCGGGCGGGCCTGGGTGAGGCGGTGGAGGTTGCAGGCGCCGTGGAGCTTGGGGGCGAGGACGGTGCGCAGGCGATCGAGGCTCTGGCCGGCGATGAGGCCGTCGTCGAGGGCGCCTGCGGCGTGGAGGATGCCGCGCAGCGGAGGCATGGCGGCGTCGAGGCGGTGGAGCGCGGCGGCGAGGGCGTCGGGGTCGGCGACGTCGACGTGGACGAGCTCGACGCGGGCGCCGCGATGCGTGAGCGCGGCGACTGCTTCGGCCTGGGCGGGGCCGGGGGCGCTGCGGCCGAGGAGGGCGAGGTGGCGTGCGCCGCGATCGACGAGCCAGCCGGCGGCGAGCAGGCCGAGACCGCCGAGGCCGCCGGTGATCAAGTAGGTGGCGTCGCTGCGGATCGGCGGAGGACCGGCGAGCGGGAGCTCGAGCGGGGCGACGCGCGCGAGATGGCGACGGGCGCCTCGCAGGGCGACCTCCTCCTCGGGATCGTCGGCGCACAGCTCGGCGACGAGGGCGTCGACGGTGGCGAGGTCGCTGTCGATGTCGACCCGCTTGCACCGCAGCTCGGGGTGCTCGAAGGGGACGGTGCGACCGAGGCCCCACAGCGGGGCGTGGGTGGGGTCGATCGCCGCGGCGTCGGGGAGGGCGGCGAGGCGCCGCGTGACGAACCACAGGCGCGGCGGATCGCGCCAGGCGAGGCGGGCGAGGGCCTGGACTGCGTGGAGGCCGACGCCGTAGCCGCGGCGCTGGGCGGCGTCGAGGGCGGCCGGGTCGAGGGGCGCGGAGGCGTCGGCGGCGAGGGCAGGGTCGGGCGGCGCGGAGGTGCCGTGGGCTGCGAGGGCGGCGAGGCCGGGAGGCGCGGAGGCGTCGGGGCCGAGAGCGCCGAGGTGTACGAGGCCGCGCAGCGGGAGGCCTTCGCGGCGGGACTCGAGGGCCTGGACGAGGGTGTCGGCGTCGGCGGCGAGGCGCAGCGGGAGCCGCTCGCAGGCCTGATCGCGGGCGTGCAGGCCGGCGATCAGGGCGTCGGCGAGCGGGCCCGGATCGGCGAGGAGCAGCCAGCGACCGGGCCGCGCGGCGGGGACGGGAACGGGGCCGGGCTGCCACTGCGGGGCCATGTAGGGGATCGCAGGGCGGGGGGCGTGGCGGGCCCGCACCGCGGCGAAGTCGATGCGGCGCAGCTGCAGGCCGACGGCGGTGAGCAAGAGGCCGCCGTGCAGATCGTGCAAGTCGAGGTCGGCGAGGAAGCCGTCGGCGGTGGCCTGGCGCACGCGCACGTGGCTGTGGGCGACGGGGCCGGGGCGGGCGTGGAGGACGAGCCGCTCGATGCCTGCGAGGACGCGCGCGCCGGCGGTCGGATCGACCTCGCCGTGGGCGGCGAGCAGGACCTGGAAGGCGGCGTCGAGCAGGACGGGGTGCAGAGGGGCGTCGCCGGTCACGCCGTCGGGGAGGTGCAGCTCGCCGAGTGCCTCGCCGTCGCCGGCCCACACGCGGCGCACGGCCTGAAACGCGGGGCCGTAGCCGAGGCCGACCTCGGCGAGATTTTTATAATAGTCGGGGCCGGCGAGCACAGGGCGGGTCTGCAGGGCGGCGAGGCTGTCCGAAGGGTCATGTGCGAGCGTGCGGCTCGGCGTCGCTGCGACGCTGGTCGAAGGGGCATGTCCGACCGGGCCGGTCGAAGATCCCGGGAGGATGTCCGAAGGGGCATGTGCGGACGGGTCGGTCGGCGTCGCGGCATGGCTGGTCGAAGGGGCATGTCCGATCGGGCTGGTCGCGGCGCTGATGCTGCTGCTCGAAGGGACATGTCCGATCGGGCTCGTCGCGTCGGCCTGCGCGCGCGGGCGGAGGGTGGCGGTGACGTGGACTTGCCAGGCGTCGTCGCCGGCGGGGCTGGCGATCTGGACGGTGAAGCCGTCGGGGTCGGCGCGCAGGACGGTTTGGAGCTGGAGGCTGCCGTCGTCGGGGACGACGGCGGGGCTGTGGAGGGCGAGGTCGACGAGGGCGTGGGCGCCGGCGCCGACGGCCTCGGCGGCGGCGAGGGCCATGGCGATGAACTCGGCGCCGGGGACGAGGACGATGTCGCCGAGGCGGTGGTCGGCGAGGTAGGGGGCGGCGGCGAGGTCGAGGCTGCGCTCCCAGAACCAGGTGCGGTCGAGCGAGGAGCGCAGGGCGCCGCCGAGCAATGGGTGGGCGCCGTGGACTTTGCCGATCGCGGCGGCGCGGGTCGGGGCGATCCAGTGGCGCGTGCGCTGCCACGGGTAGCGCGGCAGCGGGAGCGGGCGGCCGGGTCGGGCGTGCAGCTTGGACCACTCGACGGGGTAGCCGCGGGTGTAGAGGGCGCCCAGCGCGGCGAGGAGGACGGCGCGCTCGTCCTGGTCGCGGCGGCCGCTGACGACCGCGAGGTCGGGCCGGCCGCGCTCCTGGATCATCGACTCGACGAACGGCAAGAGGACCGGGTGCGGGGCGATCTCGACGAACACTGCGTCGCCGCCGACGAGCAGGCGATCGATCGCGGCGGCGAACTGGACCGGCTCGCGGAGGTTGCGGACCCAGTACTCGGGGCCGAGCTCGCGGCCGGCGACGTCGCCGAGGTCGACGGTGGAGGTCATCGGCACGCGCGCGGGCCTGGGCGCGAGGCCGTGCAGGGCGGTGAGCAGCGGGGCGCGCAGCGGGTCGACCTGCGGGCTGTGCGAGGCGACGTCGACCTTGACCTTGCGGCAGAACACGCCATCGGCGGCGAGCTCGCCGAGGATCTGCTCGAGAGCGTCGGGGTCGCCCGAGAGCACGGTGCTGCGCGGGCTGTTGCTGACCGCGATCGAGACGCGGTCCTCGCGGCCGCGCAGGCGCTCGCGCGCGGCGGCCTGCGACAGCTCGACGACGGCCATGGCGCCGCGTCCGCCGAGCGGGCGCATCAAGCGGCTGCGCACGCAGACGATCCGCGCGGCGTCGTCGAGGTCGAGGACGCCGGCGACGTGGGCCGCGGCGATCTCGCCCATGCTGTGGCCGACGACCGCGTCGGGGACGACGCCCCAGGCGCGCCACTGGGCCGCGAGCGCGACCTGGACGGCGAACAGGACCGGCTGCAGATGGTCGATGCGGCCGAGCCAGGCGGCCTCGTCGGACTGCAGGGCTGCGATCGGCGAGAAGCCGGCGTGGCGCTGGACCGCGGCGTCGACGGCCTGCAGGGCGGCGCGGAAGGCCGGCTCGCGGGCGAACAGGCGGCGGCCCATGCCGGCCCACTGCGAGCCCTGGCCGGGGAACACGAACACGACCCGCGGGCGGGCGCCAGCGTCGCGGCGGCCTGTCTCGTCGAGGCCGGCCTCGAGGCGCGCGAGCTCGGCGTCGAGCTCGGCGCAGTCGCGGCCGACTGCCGCGAGGCGCCACGGGTGATGGGCCCGGCGCACACCTGACCCATGGGCCAGGTCGGCGAGATCGAGGTCGGCGGCGGGCTCGGCGAGGCGGGAGCGCCAGGCGCCGACGAGGGCGCGCAGGGCCTGCGGGTCGCGGGCCGAGAGCGGGAGCAGGAGGGCGTCCGGGGCGTCGACGGGGTGCGTGGAATGGGGGAGCGCCGAATCGGGGAGCGCCGAATCGCGGGATGCAGAATCAACGGCCGCTGATTCGCGGTGCGCAGAGTTAGCGGTCGCTGCAAAACAGCGTGCAGAATCCGTTTGCGCTGCTTTGCCGTGATTCGATGTTTCGCGCGGGGCGACGCGCGCGGCGGCCGGGGCCTCTTCCAAAATGACGTGTGCGTTGGTGCCGCCGATGCCGAACGAGCTGATGCCGGCGCGGCGCGGCTCCTGGCCTTCGGGCCAGGCGGTGAGCGCGGCGTTGACGTGGAGGGCGCTGCCGTCGAGGTCGATCTCGGGGTTGAGTGTCTTGAAAAAGAGACTCGGCGGGAGCTGGCGGTGGCGCAGGGCCAGCACTGTCTTTATTAAACTGGCGACGCCGGCGGCCGACTCCAGGTGGCCGATGTTGGGCTTGACCGAGCCGACGGCGATCTGGTGCGGGGGCTTGACGTCGCGGAACACGGTCGACAGGGCGGCGAACTCGATCGGGTCGCCGAGGGGGGTGCCGGTGCCGTGGGCCTCGATGTATTGGATCGAGGCCGGGTCGACGCCGGCGATCCCGAGGGCCTCGCCGATCACCCGCGCCTGGCCGGCCTGGCTCGGGGCGGTGAAGCCGACCTTGTGGGCGCCGTCGTTGCCGACGGCCGAGCCGCGCACGACGGCGTGGATCGGGTCGCCGGCGGCCAGCGCGTCCTCGAGGCGGCGCAGGACCACCACGCCGCAGCCGTTGCCGAAGATCGTGCCGCGGGCGTCGGCGTCGAAGGCCCGGCAGCGGCCGTCGGGCGCGAACAGGGCCCCGGGCTCGTAGAGGTAGCCGGCGCGGTGCGGCAGGCGGATGGTGACGCCGCCGGCGAGGGCCAGGTCGCACTCGCGGTCGAGCAGGGCGGTGCTCGCCAGGTGCACTGCCACCAGCGAGGTCGAGCAGGCGGTCTGGACGGCGACGCACGGGCCGCGCAGGTCGAGCAGGTAGGCCAGGCGCGTGGCGAGGTAGTCCTTGTCGTTGCCCATGAAGGCCTGGAACCACCCGGGCCAGCCCTGCGCCGCCGGGGCGCCGCGCAGGTTCTCGGCGTAGTAGGTGCTCATGGTCGAACCGGCGTAGACGCCGACCGCCCCGTCGAAGCGCGACGGGTCGCAGCCGGCGTCCTCGAGCGCCTCCCAGGCGCACTCGAGGAACAGGCGCTGCTGCGGGTCCATCAGCTCGGCCTCGCGGGCGCTGACGCCGAAGAAGCCGGCGTCGAACGACTCGATGTCCCCGAGGACAGGTCGCGCGCGCACGTACTCGGGCCGGGCCGCCAGCGCCGGGTCGACGCCGGCCGCCCGCAGGTCGTCGTCGCCGAGGCGAGCGACCGACTCGACGCCGTCCCGCAGGTTGCGCCAGAAGGTGTCGAGGTCGGGCGCGCCGGGGAAGCGACCGGCCATGCCGACGATGGCGATCGCGTGCTCGGGGATGTCAGTCATCGCTGGCTCCGTGGTCGTGGCGAGCGTGGGCCCGGCGTCGCGCGTCAGGCATGGTCGCCTCCGCGGCCGCGGCGGCCTCGCGCGGCCAGGCGGGCCTCGACGCGGGTCTGGGCCTGTTGCTGGATCTGGGTCGCGGCCTCCTCGGCGGCGCCGAGCTCGAGCTGGCCCGCCAGCACGCGCACCGTGGCGGCGCGGAACAGGGTCGTGACAGTGACCTGGCAGCCGAGCTCGGTGCGCAGGCGGCCGGCGATCCGCACCAGGTGGACCGAGGTCGCGCCGAGCTCGAAGAAGTTCTGATCGCGCTCGAGGCGATCGACCTTCAGGACATCGGCGACGATGGCGGCGACGCGCTCCGCGAGGCCGCTGGCGGCCGGCGCGGGGGCGCTGGCGTCGGTGACGCTGCGGGCGGCGAGGGCCTTGCGATCGAGCTTGCCGTTGGCGGTGCGCGGCAGGGCGTCGACGAGGACGTAGGTCGCAGGGACCAGGGCCTCGGGCAGGCGCGTGCGCAGCCAGGCGCGCAGGCCGGTGGGGCCGAGCGGGCCGGCCGGCGGGGGCGAGGCGGCCTGGACGTCGGGCAGGCCGCCGACGTGGCTGTGGAGGACGACGTGGCCGTCGTCGAGGCCGAGCGGGCCGCGGAGGGCGGCGTCGTCGAGGCCGCCAATCGGGCACAGGCCGAGGCCGTGCTGGGCGGCGGCGAGCATGAGGAGCTGGCTGGCGTAGCCGGCCTCGAGCAGGCAGAAGTCGTGGGCCTGGGAGCCGTAGAGCGGCTCGATGGCCCGCCGCTGGCCGACGAGGAGCAGCGAGAAGGCGGCCGCGGTGAAGGCGGGGCGGTTGACGGGGGCGTGGACGCCGGCGTCGGGGAGGTCGTCGCCGAGGCGTACGAGGCGGTGCTCGACCGGGTCGTAGTGATAGGCGCCGCCGTCCAGGCCGTCGATCCGACCTGGCTTTACGAACATGTACACCTGGACAGGGTAGAGGCTGCCGGCAGAGGGGTAGCCGCGGCGGGTCAGGTCGCCGTCTCGGTGGGCGCGCAGGCCGGCGAGGAGACCGGCGAGGGCGGCCAGCGGGACCGGCTCGGGGCGGAAGCCGCGGTGGCTGCGGCGGGCGGCGACGAGGGCGGACAGGGGGTCGGCGTCCGGCGCGGGCAAAGCGACCGCGGGGCGACCGGCGAGGTCGCTGCGCAGCTCGTGGTGGCGCAGCTTGAACTCGAGCTTGGCGGCAGGGTCGTCGAGCGACGGGTCGGCGCCCTGCGGGCGGGGGGCGTCGTCGGGCTCGGGTCGGGCGTCGGTCTCGTCCGGTACGACGAAGGCGACGAGGTGACGCGCGCCGCCCGGCTCGCCCTTGGCGATCACTGCGCAGGCGCGGACCTGCGGGTGACGCCCGAGCTCGGCCTCGATCTCCTCGAGCTCGATGCGCACGCCGCCGACCTTGACCTGGTTGTCGGCGCGGCCGAGGAACTCGATGTTGCCGTCGGGCAACCACCGCCCGAGGTCGCCGCTGCGATAGAGGCGCTCGCCAGTGACGGGGTGGACCACGAAGGCGGCGGCGGTGCGGGCCTCGTCGCGCCAGTAGCCGCGGGCCAGGCCGGCGCCGCCGATCCAGAGCTCGCCCGGGACCCAGGTCGGGCATGGGCGCAGGGTCGCGTCGAGCACGTGGTAGCGGCTGTTGGTCAGCGGGCGGCCGTAGGGGATGCTGCGCCAGGCCGGGTCGACTGCGCCGATCGGGTACCAGATGTCCCAGATCGTGGTCTCGGTCGGGCCGCCGGAGGCGATCATGTCGACGCGCGGGAGGTGGGCGCGCAGGCGGTCGGGCAGGCCGACGGGGATCCAGTCGCCGGCGAGGATGACCCACCGCAGGGCCTCGGGGACGTCGCCGGGGCTGTGCCCCAGGTGCTCGACGAGCATCTCGAGGAAGGCGGGCACCGAGTTCCACAGGCTGACCCGCTCGCGCCGCATCAGCGCGGTCCAGTGGGCCGGGTCGCGCACCGCGGCGGCGTCGGGCACGACGATGGTGGCCCCGGCCGCGAGCACGCCGAAGATGTCCCACACCGAGAGGTCGTGGTGCAGGGCGGTCAGCGCGAGGCAGCGGTCGTCGGGGCCGACGCCGGCGCGCAGGTTGACGTCGAGCATGCGGTTCACGACGCTGCGCTGCTCGATCATCACGCCCTTGGGCTGACCGGTCGAGCCGGAGGTGTAGAGCACGTAGGCGAGGTCGCCCGGGCGCTGCGCCGGGGCCAGCGGGGCGTCGTCCTCGCGGGTGAAGTCGTCGCCGTCGATCCGCAGGCGCTGCACGTCGGCGGGCCAGGAGAGGCGAGCGTCGAGGTGCGACTGAGTCAGCACCAGCTTGACCTCGGCGTGCGCGAGCAGCCAGTGCAGGCGCGCCGGCGGGACGGCGGGGTCGATCGGGACGTAGGCGGCGCCGGCCATGTGGATGCCGAGCGCGGCGACGACCTGCTCCCAGCCCTTCTCCATCACGATCGCCACCAGGGCGTCGGGCACTGCCCCGAGCGCGCGCAGGCGGTTGCCGACCTGGCAGGCGCGGCGGTGCAGCTCGGCGTAGGTGAGGGTGCGGCCGCCGGCGATCACCGCGGGGTGGTCAGGGCGGCGCGGGACCTGGGCCTCGAACAGGCGGTGCAGCAGGACGTCGGGGATCGCCGCCTCGGTGCGGTTGGCGGCGTCGTGGCTGGCCAATTGGTCAGGTGGCGTCAGGAGCAGCGGGCCGCGCCAGGCCTGCTCGTCGTCGGCGAGGCGGCGCAGCAGGCGGCAGTGGGCGGCCAGCATGTCGTCGACCATGCCGGGCGGGAACAGGCCCTCGACGGCGTCCCAGGTCAGGCGCAGGCCCTCGGCGTCCTCGTGGACCTGGTAGTCGAGCCACACCTGCGGGGTCTGGGTGAGGATGAACTCGACGCTGCCGAGCCGCTCGAGCGCGGTGTACAGCGGCGCGAACCCCTTGGCGCCGAGGTTCAGCATGTTGGTGAAGACGATCGGCATGATCGCGCCGGCGTACTGCTGGCGGACCCGCGCCAGCTCGCGCAGGACCTCGATGCCGCTGACCTCGTGGTGCTCGAGGTCGTGCCACAGCTGCTGCTGGATCGCCCGCGCGCGCGCCTCGAAGTCGGCGTGGGCCGAGCCCTCGACGCCGAGCAGGATCATCGAGGTGAAGTCGCCGAGGATCGCGTCGACCTGCGGGTGGACCGGCAGGCGGTTGAACAGGGTGACGTTGAGGGTGAAGTCGGGGCCCTTGCCCCACGCGGCCAGGACCTCGGCGTAGGCGGCCGCGAGCACCGACGACACGGTCAGGTCGCGGGCGGTCGCGGCGGCCTTGAGCCGCTCCCACGCGGCGCGCTCGACCTTGGCGGTCTTGTGGACGAAGCGGGTGCGGCCGCGCGGGCCGCCGGCGGTCACCAGCTCGGGCGCGGGCGGCAGCTGCGGGACGCGCTGCTTCCAGTAGGCGAGCGACTGCTGGTAGGCCGGCGACTTCTGCATCTCGAGCTCGGCGAGCACGTAGTCGCGGTAGCTCAGCTCGAGCGGCTCGAGCGACGTGTTCGCGTCGAAGTAGGAGCGGGTCCACTCGTCGAGCAGCAGCATGAGGCTGCCGCCGTCCATGTTGACGAGGTCGACGCTGAGGTGCAGGCGCGTGACGCCGCCCGGCAGGAGGGAGGCGCGGATCTCGAAGGCCGGCCAGCGGTCGTTCGGCAGCACCTGGTGCGAGAGCTCGTCGCGGACTGCGGCCAGGGCGGCGTCGACGTCTGCGACCTCGCGCAGGTCGGCGACGATGAATCGATAGTCGGGGACCTGCTCGAGGATCCGCTGGCGGCCGTCGGCGGCGACGACCGAGTGCAGCATGTCGTGGCGCCGCACCATGCGGTTCCACGCGGCCTCGAGGCGCGGCAGGTCGAGGCTCCTGCCGTCGACCTCGACGTAAAAGTGGATCGAGACGTCGCCCTGGTCGAACTCCGACATGCGGCCGACCCAGTAGGCCTGCTGGATGTCGGTCAGCGGGAACGGCTCATGGCGCGCGGCGAGGTCGGGGGTGACGCGGGGGACGGCGGGCTGGGCATCGGCCCGGACGTCGCGGCGCAGCAGGGCCAGGATCGCGGGCTTGTGCTGCAGCAGCTGCTCGCGCAGCCACGGGGTCAGCGCGCCCCGAGGCGCCCGCACTGTGAGGTCGTCGCCGTCGGCCGCGATGCGGATGTTCTGCTGCGCCAGTTCGTTGAGGAGCTGTGTCACGTTCATAAGCGGGTCACTTCCCATTCGTCGGCGGCCCCGGCAGCGTCGCCGCGGTCGCGCATCGCCTCGACGAGGCGCTCTTCGGTCCATCGCTCGCCGAGCTCGCGACCGAGCTGGCGCAGCGTCGTCCCCTGCAGGAACGACACCACCGGCAGCCGGACGCCGAGCCGCGCGTGGACCCGGTTCTTCAGCTCGATCGCCATCAGCGAGTCGACCCCGTGGTGCTTCAGCGGGGCGTCGTGATCGATCTGCGTCGGCGACAGGCGCAGCACCTGGGCGACCTGATCGCGCAGGAACTGCTCGCACAGGCGCGCGCGCTCGGGCGGCGTCGCGGTCGTCAGCGCGGCCTGCAGATCGGGGGCCGCGTCGGTGGCGGCGATCTGCTCGCGCAGGCGCGCGAACAGGCCGCTGCGAGCGATCTGCGGGTGGTACTCGAGCCAGCGCGCGGGGTCGAAGGCGGCGACGCCGAGCTGCAGCTCGCCGGCGGCGAGCAGGCGACCGAGCAAGGGACCGCTGCTGGCGGGGTCGAGCGAGGCCATGCCGCGCTCGGCCAGGCGAGCGCCGCGATCGGCTCGCGCTGCGGCGAGGCCGACGTCGGCGAAGGCGCCCCAGTGGATCGCCAGGGCCGGCAGGCCGGCCGCGCGGCGCTGGACCGCGAGGGCGTCGACGAAGGCGTTGGCGGCGGCGTAGTTGGCCTGGCCCGGCGAGCCGAACAGCGAGGAGGCCGAGGAGTAGAGGACGAAGAAGTCGAGCGGGAGGTCGCGCGTGGCCTGGTGGAGGTTCCAGGCGCCGCGGACCTTCGGCGCGAACACGCTGCGCAGGCGCTCGCGGTCCTGGTCGACGACGAGGCCGTCGTGGAGGACTCCGGCCGCGTGGACGATGCCGGCGAGCGGTGGTCCTTGCAGTTGCACGGAGCTCAGGACGCGCGCGAGCTCGGCCGGCTCGGCGATGTCGGCCCGCTCGACCACGACCTGCGCGCCGGCCTCGGCGAGCCCGGCGATCGCCGCGATCTGAGCGTCGCTCGTGACGCCGCTGCGGCCGACGAGGACGAGGTGGCGCGCGCCCGCCTGCACCAGCCAGCGCGCGGCCTCGAGGCCGAGGCCGCCGAGGCCGCCGGTGAGCAAGTAGGTGGCGTCGGGGCGGACGGGGAAGGCTGCGGGCGGGGGCAGCGGGCGCGGGACGATGCGGGCGATCCGACGGCCGTCCGGGCGCAGGGCGACCTCGTCGTCGTCGCGCCCTGCGAGCAGCTCGCCGGCGAGCTGGGCGAAGGCCGAGGGATCGGCGAGGACGTCGACGCGGGTGCAGCGGAGCTCGGGGTGCTCGTAGGCGACGGTGCGCCCGAGGCCCCAGGCCATCGCGGCCGACGCATCGACCTCGATGGATTCGCCGCCGACGTCGTGGGCCTGGCGCGTGACGAGCCACAGCCGCGGCGCTGCGTCGCGACCGACGATGGTTTTGATGATTTCGAGGGCGCCGAGCCAGCCGCGTTCGCCGAGGTCGCTGGCGCGCTGCGGGATCATGCAGACCACGCCTCGCGGAGCATCGCCGGCGAGGGCGGGGCCGAGGTCGTGATGGAGGCGATCGAGGGCGATTGCGGTGATCCGCTGGTTTCGCTGCACGAGCGCGGCGGTCAGCGGGGCGAGGTCGTCGGGGTCGCCGACGACGATCCAGCTCGCGGCGATGTCGTCGCTGGGCTTGGCGGGCTCGGTCGGCTCCCAGGTGACTGCGAAGGCGGCTGGTTGAACTTTGGCTTCGAGGCGCTGGACGCGGAGGCCGACGATCTCGGCGATCACTGCGCCGCGCGCGTCCAGCAGCTCGATGTCGGCGGTCGCGAATTCGCCGGCGCCCGGGCGCAGGCGGACGTGGCTGGTCAGAGTGGCGCCGGGGCGGGTGTGCAGGCGGACATGCTCGGCGGCGATCGGCAGGGCCGGGCCTGTCGCGCGCAGACAGTCGGGCAAGGCGGCGAGGATCGTGTGCAGGCCGGCGTCGAGGAGGGCCGGGTGGATCCGGTGGCGCTCGGCAGTGGCTGCCAGCGCGGGCGGCAAGCGCAGCTCGGCCAGCGCCTCGCCGGGGCCGTGGACGAGCGACTGCACGCCGCGGAAGGCCGGGCCGTACTCGAGGCCTTGTTGATTGAGTTTTTTATAAAAGGCGTCGCCGGTCAGCGACTCGCGGCAGCGGGCGCGGATCTCCGCGAGGTCGCGAATGATGGGAGAGGTCGCGTCGCAGCGGGTCGCGCGGGCGGTGGCGTGGATCGTCCACGCGGCGTCGCCGGTGCGGCTGGCGAGCTGGATGGTGGCGGCGTCGGCTTCCGTCGTGACCGCGACCTGGACCTGGCGCGGATCGTCGGCGAGCACCAGCGCGGTGGAGAATCCGACGTCGGCGAGCTGCCAGGGTCCTGTCCCGAGGGACAGCTCGGCGACGGTCAGCGCCATCTCGAGGGTCGCGGCGCCCGGCAGCACCGTCGCGCCCTGGACCTTGTGGTCGGCCAGCCAGGGCGGGTCGTCGGCGGCGAGGTCGGTCTGCCAGAACTGCGTCGGCGTGGCGACCGAGGCGGCGAAGCGGGAGCCGAGCAGCGGGTGCTCGCGGCGGGCCTCGTCGGCGCGCGGGCGTCGGCGCGTGGTCGGCAGCCAGTGGCGCTGGCGCTGCCACGGGTAGCGCGGCAGGGCCACGTGCGGGGCCTTGCCCGGCCACAGGCGGGCCCACGCGAGCGGGTGGCCGTGGACGTGCAGGGTCGCCAGGCCGGCCAGCAGCGCGGCGCGCTCGTCCTGCTCGCGGCGCAGGCTCGCCAGCGCCAGGGCCGGGCCGTCGCCGGGCTCGCGCGCGTGAGCCTCGGCCGCCATCGCCGAGAGGAACGGCAGCACGACCGGGTGCGGGCTGACCTCGAGCAGGACGTCGTGGCCGTCGCCGAGGAGGCGCTCGATCACCGGGGCGAAGCGGACCGGGTCGCGCAGGTTCTTCCACCAATAGGCGGGGTCGAGCTCGGCGCCGTGGATCCGCTCGCCCGTGACTGTCGAGTGCAGCGGGACCGCGCCGGCGCGCGGGCGGATGCCGGCGAGGGCGCGCAGCAGGTCGTCGCGCAGCGGGTCGACCATCGGGCTGTGCGAGGCGACGTCGACCTTGACGCGCCGGCAGAACACCTCGCGCGCCTGCCACTCGGCGAGCAGGACGTCGATCGCGGCCGGGTCGCCGGCGATCACGGTCGAGCGCGGGCCGTTGAGCGCGGCGATGGTGACGCGGCCGCCGTGGCGGGCGAGGGCGATAGCGACGTCGGCGGCCGCGAGCTCGACCGCGGCCATGGCTCCCTGACCGCCGAGGCGGCGCATCAGGCGGCTGCGCTCGCAGATCACCTGGGCCGCGTCGTCGAGAGAGAGCGCCCCGGAGACGCAGGCGGCCGCGACCTCGCCCATGCTGTGGCCGACGACCACGTCCGGCTCGATACCCCAGGCGCGCCACAGGGCCGCGAGCGCGACCGACACCGCGAACAGGGTCGGCTGGACGACGTCGATCGTCGTCAGCGGCGGCGCGTCGGGATCGCCGGCGAGCACCTGCGACGGCGACCAGCCGGTGAAGCGGCGCACCGCGACGTCGACCTCGGCCAGGGCGGCGCGGAACACCGGCTCCTCGGCGAGCAGCTGGCGGCCCATGCCGAGCCACTGCGAGCCCTGGCCGGGGAACACGAACACGATCCGCGAGCGGGCGCGCGGGCGGGCGCGGGCGGCCTGGCAGTCGGCGTGGGCGGGGTCGTCGGCGAAGCCGCGCAGGCGCTCGGCGACGTCGTGGTGAGTGGCGCCGACGACCGCGAGGCGGTGCTCGTGATGATCGCGGCGGCGGGCCGCGGCTGCCGCGACTGCGGCCAGCGGCGGGGCGCCTTCGGCCTGCAGCAGGTCGGTGAAGGCGCGCGCCAGGGCCTTCAGGGCCTCGGGGCTGCGGGCCGAGACGACGAGCAGCTGGGCCCGCGGGTCGGCGCTCGCGGGGAGCTCCGACGCGGGCGGCTCGGCGAGCACGACGTGGGCGTTGATGCCGCTGAGGCCGAACGCGCTGACGCCGGCGATCCGCGGCCGGCCGTCGTCGGGCCACGCGGTCGGCGACGTCGGCACGCTCATCGCGTGGCTGTCCCACGGGACATGTCGATTGCGGTGCTGCAGCGTCGGGTGCGGCGGGAACTCGCGCCGCGCCAGCACCAGCGCGGCCTTGACCAGGCCGGCGATCCCGGCGGCGGCGTCGAGGTGGCCGATGTTGGCCTTGAGCGCGCCGAGCCGCAGCGGGGCGGTGGCGTCGCGGCCGGGGCCGAGGGCGGCGGCGATCGCCCGCGTCTCGATGAGATCGCCGAGCTCGGTGCCGGTGCCGTGGGCCTCGTGGTAGCCGACCTGGCGCGGCTCGACGCCGGCGTCGACGAGGGCGGCGCGGATCAGGGCCTCCTGGGCCGCGCCGCTCGGGACGGTGAGCCCGCCGCTGGCGCCGTCGTGGTTGATCGCCGAGCCGCGGATGACCGCGACGATCCGGTCGCCGTCGCGCTCGGCGTCGGCGAGGCGGCGAAGCACGATCATCGCCGCCCCCTCGCCGCGGCCGAGGCCGTCGGCGCCGGCGTCGAAGGTCTTGCACAGGCCGTCGGCCGCCATCACCCGCGACTTCGACAGGGCGATCGTCAGCTCGGGCGTGATCACCAGGCTGACGCCGCCGGCGAGGGCCAGGTCGCACTCGCCGGCCCGCAGGCTGCGGCAGGCCTGATGCACCGCCACCAGAGAGGAGGAGCAGGCGGTGTCGATCGCCAGGCACGGGCCCTGGAGGCCGAGCAGGTAGGCGATCCGGCCCGGCGCGAACGACATCTCGTTGCCGGTCAGCCAGTAGGTGTCGATCGCGGCCGGGTCGCCGTCGGCCAGCAGCTTGCCGTACTCGCTGCTCATGATGCCGGCGAACACGCCGGTGCGCGTGCCGGCCAGCGCCGCGGTGGCGACGCCGGCGTCCTCGAGCGCCTCCCAGGCGACCTCGGCGAGCAGGCGGTGCTGCGGGTCGATGCGCTCCGCCTCGCGCGGCGAGACGCCGAAGAAGGCGGCGTCGAAGCCGGCGACGTCGCGCAGGAAGTGGCCGTAGCGGCTGGCGACCTTGCCCGGGGCGGTCGGGTCGGGATCGTGGTGGGCGGCGATGTCCCAGCGCTCGGCCGGGACCTCGACGCGGGTGGTGCCGCCGGCGCGGAGCAACTGCCACAGCGCGTCCGGGTCGTCGATGCCGGCGGGCAAGCGGCAGCCGACGCCGACGATGGCGACAGGCTCGCTGCGACCGCGTTCGAGCTCGTCGACGCGGGCCTGCAGCCGCTCGAGCGCGAGGAGGGCCTGCTTGAGCGGGGACAGCTCGGGCGTGGTCATGGCAAGTACCTCCGGAGGTGCTCGAGCCGGCGGGCCAGCTCGGCCTCGGCCTCGACCTCGGTGAGCGCGGCGACCTCGCGGGCGCGGGCGTCGACCGGGGCGTCGGTGACCGCGGCGGGGAAGGCGGCGGCGAGCAGGCGCTCGGCGAGGCCGTCGAGGCTCGGGTGATCGAACAACAAGGTGGGCGAGAGCTCGCAGGCGAGCTCGCGCTGGAAGCGGGTCCGCAGGGCGAGCGCGGTCAGCGAGCTGACGCCGAGGTCGAACAGGCGCGCGTGCGGAGCGATGGCGAGGTCGTCGGGCAGCTCGAGCGCGGCACGCAGGGCCTGCTCGACGTGGCGCTGCAAGCGAGCGCGGCGCAGGCCGGGCGGGACGTCGCGCAGGGTGGCGAGCAAGGTGCCGGCGGCCAAATCGGGGGTGATGGGATCGGCGGTGGTGGTGGCCGGAGAATCAATTTTCTCCGAAATTTCTGATTCAGCGTCCAGAAGCGGCGGCTCGGTGAGCCACTCGAGCCACATGCGCTCGCGCTGCCACGGGTAGGTCGGCAGCGAGACGCAGCGGCCGGCCGGGACGACTGCGCGCCAGTCGATCGTCTGGCCGGCGACGTAGGCGGCGCACTGCGGATCGCTCGCGGGAGCGGAGCTCGCATCGGCGAGCCAGCGCTCGAGCGCGTCGGCCAGGGCGGGGGCCGAGTCGCCGACCACGGCGACGCGATGGGTGTGGTGGCTGCGCAGGACCGCGGCGGTGAAGCAGACGTCGCGCAGCGCGGCGAGGTCGTCGCGATCGAGGCCGCGGAGGACGTCGAGCATCGCGGCGACGTGGGAACGCAGCGCCCGCGGGTCGCGGGCCGACAGCGGCAGCGGCAGCGGGCCGCGCGACACCGGCAGGTCCGCACTTGGTTCAGCCCCCGCGAGCACCGCGTGGGCGTTGACGCCGCTGAAGGACGTCGTGGTCACGGCGGCCAGGCGCGGCCGCTCGCGCTGCGGCCACGGCGTCAGCTCCGTCTGCGCGGCGAGGCCGAGGCCGGCGAGGTCGATCGCGGGGTTGACCCGCTCGAGGTGCAGCGTCGGCGGCAGCTCGCCGTGGTGCAGCGCGAGGCACACCTTGATGACGCTGGCGATCCCGGCGGCCGGCTCGAGGTTGCCGAGGTTGGTCTTGACCGAGCCGACGGCGCACGGCCGCGAGCGTGTCGCGCCGCCGAGGACCGCCCCCAGCGCGGCGGTCTCGGTGGCGTCGCCTTGCGGAAAACCGGTGCCGTGCAGCTCGACGTAGTCGATGTCGGCCGGGTCGACGGCCGCGCGCGCGAGGGCGTCGTGGATCGCCGCGGTCTGGGCCTCGGCGCGCGGGGCCATGATCCACGGGCCGCGGCCGTTGTGGTTGATCGCGACCCCGCGGACGTAGGCGTACACGCGATCGCTGGCAGTGAGCTGCGAGCGCAGCTTGAGCGCCACGAGGCCGGCACCCTCGCCGCGGACGAACCCGTCGCCGTCGGCGTCGAGCGCCCGGCAGCGGCCCTGGGCCGACAGCACGCCGGCCTTGGACATGATGATCGCGCTGTCGGGCGCGAGGATCAGGTTGACCCCGCCGGCCAGGGCGAGCGTGCAGTCGCCGCTCCACAGGCTCTGGCAGGCCTGGTGCAGCGCGACCAGCGAGGCGGAGCAGGTGGCGTCGAGGGCGACGCTCGGGCCGCGCAGGTCGAAGGTGTAGGAGATACGGTTGGCCGCGAAGGCCATCGGCGTGCCGGCGGCGGCGTAGCCGTCGAGGCGGTCGCGGTCGCGCGACTGCATGCGCGCGTAGTCGTTCCAGGTCGCGCCGACGAACACGCCGGTGCGGCTGCCGGCGACGGCCTCGAGCGGGAGGCCGGCGTCCTCCAGCGCCTCCCAGGCGACCTCGAGCAGGAGGCGGTGCTGCGGGTCGATGGCCTTCGCCTCGCGCGGGGACAGCCGCAGGGCCCGCCAGTCGACGCCGTCGACCGCCGGCAAAAAGCCGCCGCTGCGGCACAGGGTGCGCCCGGGTCGCTGCGGGTCGGCGTCGTACAGCGCGGCGGCGTCCCAGCGCGACGGCGGGACGTCGCCGATGGCGTGACGACCGGCGCGCAGCAGCGACCAGTAAGCGGCGGGGTCGGCGGCGCCGGGGAAGCGGCAGCCGATGCCGACGACGGCGACGGGCTCGAGGACGGGCGTGGCCATGATAAGTCCCCGCGCCGGCTCAGAACGCCTCGGAGAACGTCGATGACGTCAGCGAGCCGAGGTACTTGTGCCAGATGTGCTGATCGTTGCGCTCGACCTCGCGGACGATCCGCCGCATCTCGGCCAGCACGGCCGGCTCGTCCTCGTCGTACATGTCGCCCTGCAGCAGCTTGAGCACGTCGATGCGGTGCCGCGGGTCCTGCACGAACGCGGTGAACAGCACGTTGAGGCGGTAGTAGAGGTTGATGAAGTTGTACCAGTTGCGGGTGCCGCGGCGCATCAGCGTCTCGAAGGTGCGGAACCGTTCGTGGCGGAAGTCGCCGTGCTCGGCGGCGGCGAGGATGTCGTGCGAGATCAGGCGGCCGCTGTTGAGGGCGATGCTGACGCCGCTCGAGAAGATCGGGTCGACGAAGCGCGCGGCGTCGCCGACGAGGGCGAAGCCGTCGCCGCAGATCTCCCGCATCGCGTAGCTGTAGTCGCCCTCGTCCTTGAGCGGCGTGACCTGCTGGGCCGCGCGCAGGCCCTCGTACAGCTCGGGGCGGCTCTGCAGGCACTCCCAGAAGAACTGCTCGCGGTCCTGCCGGCTCTTGGCGAAGTTCGACTTCTGCGTGACGACGCCGATGCTGGTGACTGTCTCGGTGATCGGGATCTGCCACACCCAGGTGTTGGTCAGCGGCAGGAAGTGGATGAAGATGTACTCGGGCTGGCCGCGGCCGTGGGACAGGCGGGTGCGGTCGTAGCCCTCGAACCAGGCGTGCAGCGCGTATTGGTTGAAGACCGGATCGACCACCTTGAGCTTCAGCTGGTTGCCGAGCAGGGTGTGGCGGCCGCTGGCGTCGATCACCATGCGCACGCGGGTGCGGATGTCCTGCTGGCCGAGCTTGAAGTGGACCGTGGGCTGGGTCGGGTCGGACAGGTCGACGCCGCGCACGCGCACGCCCTCGTAGACCTCGGCGCCGAGCTGGTGCGCGTGCTGCAGCAGCATCAGGTCGAACTTGGCCCGGTCGACGTGGAAGGTGTGATTACGGTCGACGCCGGCCTGCTCGCGCTCGTCGAAGCGGATGTCGACGTGACAATCGGCCGACAGGCCCTCGAACTGCATGGCGTAGACCGGCGCGCGGTCGGCCGACGTCCAGGCCGCGCCGTACTTCTTGGGGAAGCCGGCCTTCTCGAGCGTTTCGAGGAAGCCGATCTCCTTGAACACCCGCGTCGCCGCCGGCACCAGGCTCTCGCCCACGTGCGGCCGCGGGAACAGCTCGCGCTCGAAGACGACGCACTTGAGGCCCGCGCGCGACAAGTACGAGGCGGTGGCCGACCCGGCCGGCCCGCCGCCGATGATCCCGATATCAAAATCCACGTTCGACATTGACGATTCGCTCCACTGCAGACAAAAAGAATCTCCGGCCCCGCCGCGATTGCGGCGGTGCGACTGCGGCGACCAGGCGAGGCCCGGGTCAGCCCTTCAGCGAGGCCACCAATGCGGTCAGCGCGCGCAGGTCCTTGAAGTGCTCGGCGGTCACCGATTCGAGCGGCACGACCACGCCGAATTGCTCGCGCACGAACCCGAGGAGCCGCGCGATCTCCAATGAATTGATGACGCCCCACTCGAGCAGCGGCGTGTCGGCGTCGAGGCCGATGTCCTTGCCGTCGAGGATCTCGCGGGCGACGTACTGTTTGAGGGCTTGTTCGATAGCGTCGGACGTGCTCATGGCTGCTCTTTGGGTGGAGGAGACGAGGCCGCCGCGAGCCGCGCCAGCGCGAGGCGGTCGACCTTGCCGTTGCCGGTCCGCGGCAAGGCGGCGATCGGCGTGAAATCATCGAGGATCATGTATCGGGGCAGTCGCTCGGCGCAGTGGCGCTTGAGGCCGAGCAGCGTCAGCTCGGCCGGCGGGGCGACGACGACGAAGGCGTGCAGCCGGGCGTCGATGCCGACGCCGCGCACCGCGACCGCGACCTCGCGGATGTCGGGGTGCTGCAGCAGGGCGGCCTCGATGTCGCCGAGCTCGACGCGGTGGCCGCGGATCTTCACCATGTGATCGCGGCGGCCGACGTACGTGTATTCGCCGTCGTCGTCGGCGCGGACGATGTCGCCGGTGGCGTACGGCCCGCGCTGGGGCGGCTGCCCCCAATAGCCGAGCATCACCGTCGGGCCGGCGACCAGGAGCTCGCCCTCCTCGCCCGGGCCGGCGCGCTCGCCGTCGGTGCGGACTGCCCACACCTCGTCGCCCGAGCAGGCGCGGCCGATCGGGACCGGCGCGCTGCGATCGTCGGCCAGAGTCGTGACCTCGTAGAAGGTGCAGACATTGGTCTCGGTCGGGCCGTAGAGGTTGAACAGGCGCGCGTCGGGGAAGCCGCGCCGCAGTCGCCGCAGCGGCTTGACCGGGAACGGCTCGCCGGCGAACAGGATCGTCCGCAGCGTCGGCGCGGCGGCGGCATCGAGGGCCCCCTCTTCCATCATCAGCGCGAGCGCCGACGGCACCGAATACCACACGCTGATCCGGTGACTCTGGATGAATTCGACCAGTCGCCGCGGGGCGTACGAGAGGCCCTCGGGCACCAGCGCGACCGCGCCGCCGGCGAGGAAGGCGACGTAGAGGTCGAGCACCGAGAGGTCGAAGTGGAACGGGGCGTGATTGGCGAATCGATCGCAGGCAGCGGCGGCGATCGCCCCGGTCGCCCATTCGACGAAGGCGAGGGCGTTGCGGTGGCTGATGCACACGCCCTTGGGGCGGCCGGTCGAGCCGGACGTATAGAGGATGTAGGCCAGGTCGTCCGGCCCGCGAGTCGGCGGCGGCAGCGAATCGGCGGACTCGCGCAGCACCTCGTCCCAGTCGGTGTCGACGTGCAGCACCGCGAGCTCGGGCGGCGCGCCGGCGGCGGCCAGCGCGGCCCGGCGGGCCTCGGTGGTCACGACGCAGCGCATCTCGCAATCGGTGAGGATGCCGGCGATGCGCGGCGCGGGGCTCAGCGGGTCGAGCGGGACATAGACCGCGCCGAGGCGCAGGCAGGCCTGCATCGCGGCGACCCCGCGACCGCCCTTCTCGAGCCACAGGCCGACGCGGTCGCCGGCGGTCACGCCGCGGCGCCCCAGCGCGCGGGCCAGGCGATTGGCGAGGGCGTCGAGCTCGCCGTAGGTCAGTGTGCCGTCCGGGCCGATCACTGCACTCGAGGTCGCGTCGCGGCGGGCCGATTGGATCACGAGGTCGGCGAGCAGCATCGTCACAGCCCCATTTCACGCGCGATCAGGTCGCGCTGGATCTCCGACGTGCCCGAGAACAGGGTCGCCGGGATGCTGTCGCGCAGCATGTGTTCGACGTTGTAATCGGCGGCGAAGCCGATCCCGCCGTGGATCTGGATGGCGTCGAGGCTCGACAGGCGGGCCGCCTCGCTGATCGCCAGCTTCGCCATGGAGACCTCGGCGACGGCCGGCTCGCCGCGGTCGCGCAGCCAGCAGGCGCGATAGAGAAGGAGGCGGGCCGACTCGAGCCGCAGCTTCATCTCGGCCAGGCGGTGCGCGACTGCCTGGTGCTTGCCGATCGGCTTGCCGCCCTGTCGGCGGGTGCGCGCGTACTCGACGGCCTGAGCGAGCTGGCGCTCGAGCATGCCGACGTAGCCGGCGAACAGGCACGAGCGCTCCCATTGCATGGAGGCCTGGAAGACCGCGCCGCCCTGGCCCTCGCGGCCGAGCCGGCGGGCGGCGGGGACGCGGCAGCCTTCGAGGTAGAGCGAGCAGGCGGGTGAGCTCTTGAGGCCCATCTTCGCCAGCGGCTCGCCGAGGCGCAGCCCGGGCGTGTCGCGCGCGACGACGAATGCGGTGATGCCGAGGTAGCCGTGCTTGCGGTTCATCGTCGCGTAGACGACGAATTCGTCGGCGACCGGGCCGTTGCTGACGTAGCTCTTCGCTCCGTCGAGTACGTAGAATTCCCCGTCGCGGCGCGCCTCGGTGCGCAGGGCGAACGCGTCGGAGCCGGCCTCGCCCTCGGTGATGGCGTTGGCGCCGATCGCCGCGCCGCGCGCCAGCGCGGGCAGCAGCGCCGCCTTCAGCGCCTCGTCGCCATATTCGACGATCGGCATCGCCGCCGCGAACAGGTGGGCCGCCGCGGAGAAGACCAGGCCGGTGTCCTCGCAGCCGCGCCCGAATGCCTCGACCACGCGGGCGGTGGTCAGCGCGTCCAGTCCGAGCCCGCCGTACGCCTCGGGGACGCACAGCCCCATCAGCCCGAACTCGGCGCAAATGTCCCAATGGGTGCGGTCAAAAGCGTGATCGGCCCAGACGCGGCTGGCGCCGGCGAAGTGCCGCTGCGCGAGCTCCAGCGCCCGGCGATACAGCTCGTCTTGCGAATCCGACCATTGAAAGTCCATACAGCATCCAGTGTTTATTTGCGCGCTGGCGCGTGCCACGCGGTAATGGTGTGCGCGGCGGGGGTGGAATATACACAGGCAAGAACCACCAGCAAGGCCTTAATTCGCGCGATGCGACGCAACATCGTGGGGCTTTAAAACGACATGCTCGCATCGCCGATCGTGCGCTTGACTTGGTTGAATGCCACTGATAACCACACCGCCGATGGAGGTACATTTGGAACACGCGATCGATTCGGACGTCGCCGAGACTCTCGATATGGCCACGGAGGCCGGACAGGCGGCGTACACCCGCTCGTTCCTGCCGCGCTACGACTTTTTGGTCCTGAACCTCAACAACAACCTGTTGTGGCGCTGCCCGACGGCGCGCATGGTGGAGCACTACGACGCGCACGTCAGCGACCGTCATCTGGACGCGGGCGTCGGGTCGGGGTACTTCCTCGATCATTGCCGTTTCCCCGGGGTGTCCCCCCATATCGCGCTGGTCGACCTCAACCCCAACACCCTGGTGTTCGTGCGTGAGCGGATCCGCCGTTACAGCGACGTCACCCTGTATCGCCGCAACATCCTCAAGCCGCTGCGGATCCCCGAGAAATTCGACTCGATCGGCATCAGCTACCTCCTGCACTGCCTGCCGGGCCTCATCGAGGACAAGGCGGTCACCGTGTTCGAGAACCTGAAGGGGTGCCTGAACCCCGGCGGGGTGGTGTTCGGCTCGACGCTGCTCTACGACCTGAGCATGAAGCACTTCTTCGCGCGGCTGGCCCTCGACGTGTATCAACGCTCCGGCGCGATGTCGAATCGCTGGGACACGCTCGCCGGCCTCGAAACCGCCCTGAAGCGCAGCTTCTCCCGCTACGAGCTCCACACCGTCGGCTGCACCGCGTTCTTCTCCGGACGCGTGTGAGCCGAGAGTGCCGCGATTCACCGCGGCGCGCCGCTCGGCGCGCTGCGGTGATTCTCGAGAGAATCGTGACAGTGCGCCCGGGCTACCAGCCCGGTCGAATGTCCAGACGATCGTCCGCAGTCGGCGTTTGCTGTCACGATGAATCGGGCATGGCGTCTGCGAATGCGCGCGGCGGCCGCCCGACTATCGCGACTGGCACGATCGCGGCGGGCGCGGCGAGCCGGCACGGTCGCACCGTCGGCGGGTCCCCCGTTTCGTCGGTTCGGGCGACCACGACGCGGGGCGGGCCCCCCGGGGCATCGTGCGGGGGGCCAGTCCCCGATCGGAGGGGCGGAGAATGATTCGAGGGTGAGGGATGCACGTCGGCTCTCGGCGGTGACGACCGTCGACGCGCAATGGTGTGTCGGCGCGGGGCCGCGTGGCGCGGGCCGCCCGGTTGCGCTCTTTGGGTCTTCCCCGGGCTAGTGACCGCCGAGCCAGGAACAATTGCGGGCGTGATTCTTTTTCGTGGCGATTGAACGGCGGCGACGCCGCGATATCCGTTGCCGGCGGGGTGATTCATTCGCCGGGGACGATCCACCCCCAGCGAATCGCACGCGACGGTCTCTTTAATTTAAAGAGATGTCGAATGGAACAGGTCGAATCCGGGCGAGAGCGCGCCGCGTGAGGGTGGTTGCGGCCGCCGACCACCCATGAATCGCGGACAGGGGACCTCCGGGACGCGCCGACGGATCTCACCGGATTGATGGGCCCTCCTCGGTGCGGTCCAGGAACCGCTGCTCGATCTCGCCGCCGAGGTCGTGGGCGGGGCGCGCGGCCCTGCGAGCCCGGGGCCGCCGGTGGCTCCGTCGACTGCTTCACTCGGGTCGCTCGAGCGGCGCGGGGTACGACCAGCGCGGAGCCTCGCCCGTGAGCTCGTGCCACGCGGAGTCGATGACGTTGCCGTCGACGAACCAGCCGTCGACCAGCAAGCGCGAGCCCGCGTAGCTGGCGTCGGTCCAGACCGAGCTGCGGACGAGGAGGCGCTCGAGGTCGGCGCCGGTCGGGCGACGGGCGACGATCAGTCGTCGGGGCCAGCGAGATGTCTCGAGCACGCCCCAGGGCGCGGCGCTCTCGGGCGAGCGCTCGGCGAGCTCGCCTTCGAAGCGGCGCTGCATCAAGGCCACTAGCCATCGCGGACCGCCGCGTGCGTCCGCGAGCTCGAGCGCGACGAGGGCGTGATGCGAGCGCTCGCCCTCGCTGCTCTCCTGGATGTCCCACGCGAGCAGCCATACGGGTCGCGTCGCGTCGGCGTGCGCCAGCGCCCGGGTCGCCGCGTCGAGGGGCTCGCGGGCCCAGCGCGGCATGGGCCCGGGGTCCCGGTCGAGGAGCGGCCGCACGAGGCGTGGCGGGCCTTGCGGCTCGCCTGGAGGCCCCGCGCGGGGCGGAGCGAGCACGGCGGGCCAGCGCGCAGCGAGCCACTCGGACGCGTCGCGCAGCCCGAGCGCGGGCTGTGCGTCGCGGGGCTGCAAGGTCGACGGGTCGAGACGCGCGGCAGCGGGACCGTCGCCGGTGAGCCAGAGCGTGTCCCCGAGGACGTGGAACGAGAGCGGCGGAGCGGCGTCGACGAACACGGCCCCGCCCGGCGCGCCCGTGGAGCCGTCGAAGGTCGACATGAGCCATGCCTGGCCGGGTCGCCGGGCGGCGAGCCCGACGAACGAGCGGCGCGGATCGTGATGCACGCGAGCGACGAAGTCCGCGACGTCCACCGCTCCCACCACGCGATGCTCGCGCAGATCGAGCAGGAGCAGCCGCTGCTCGCGCGGGGGGCGTCCGACGAAGACCAGCGGGCGGTCGGGCAGGACCTCGCTCGTGCGCTCATGACCCGCGAGCGACCAGCCGTCGAGGTCGACGAACCAGGCCGGCGCGCCGTCGTCCGTGACCCCGAGGACATGTTTTGGAAGCCAGACGACGTCGACGTCGCGGTGGCGATCGCAGGCGATCGGGACGCGGGGTTCCGGGTGGAGGAGCGTCAGCGAGGGGACCGGACGGTCGAGCGCGACGCGCAGCAGACCGTCCGTGCCGGCAGCGTACAGGTGATCGCCCACCAGGCACGGGGGCGCGTCGACGACGGTGTCGAGGGTGATCAGGGGCGTGAGATCGACGCCGCGACGCGCGACCCAGCGAGCGCCGGCGAGATCGGGGTCGTCGGGCGGCTCGGCAGGGTCGAATTCCAGGTGGGTCACGGTGGTCGCCCCGAATTGGGGCCAGTCGGAGCGCCGCTCGGTCCACGCGTTCGTGACGCTCTCCGTGACCGCTCCGGTCGCGGCCGCGCGAGCGACGACGTGCGTCGCCGCGTCGCCGGCGAGCGCATGCACGACCCGATCGTCGACGACGCCGGCGAACATCCGGAGGTGCTCGTGACCGACGCGGACCTCGGGGTGCGCGAGCCACCGCCGGGCGCCCGTCGCCAGCTGGCGTCCTGGATCTACCGCCCGCGCGCCACCGTGAGCGGCGGTCCCGGCGGCGACTCGCTCGCGTCTGGAGAGTCGAGGGGTCGCTGGATCTCCAACATCATGGCCGACCTCCCCGCCTTGTTGGGTGGCTTCGCGCGGGCCACCGAGCTCGAGGTGTCGGCGCGGTCGAAGGGGGAGGGCGCCCTCGTCTTGGAGGCGGACGAGCCCGGCATGCTCGAGCAGGCGCGAGACTTCATCCGCCAGAATGACGACGTGGTGGAGGTCTGTGTCACGTTGACCCTCGTATGCGCGGGGCTCGACTTGCGGCCCATCGAGATCGACCACGGCGCACTCCTGTGGATCGACATCGATCTCGACGAGAATGGCCGACTCGATCCGGCGACCGACGACCCGATCCGTCTCCGCCTGCAGCTGAATACCGACATCTACGCGCCCCTTTCGTGGGGCGACGTCCGCGACAACACGGCCCTCGCCACGCTCAACGCCGATCGCCTGGCCGGGGCGCTCGAGCGCATCGAGCGAGCCATCCCCGCCGAGCTGATCGAGATCGACGCGCCGGATTACCCCGGCCTGGTCGACGCCCGCGGTTTTCGCGGTCCCTGACCTGCTCGGGACCCTCCTCGGCGTCCGTGACCGACCGCCGAGGCGACCTGTTCATTCGCGGCGCCCGGCGCGGGTCTCAGCATCCGCGCGCTGGCCGTCCAGAGCTAGCCCGACTGGTCACGGAATGGGCGGCCCGGAGCCCGCTGTCCCGTCGCACGGCGCCAGGCCGATATGCCTCCAAGAACATGTCTCGAAGCACAGGTACGCTGCGTCAGCGCGGCAGGCCGCTCGACCTCGCGTTCGGGCCCGTGAGCAGGCGATGGAGCGGCAGCCGGGCGCATGCGCGCGCTCGTTGTCGAGGCCGTCGCGCCTGCGTCCGATCGTGGCGGAGCGGGCGCGGCGCGGCGCCTTCGGAAGGCACCGGCCTGAAGGTTGCGACATGTCCGTGGCCATCCGGACCTGGCGCGAGCGACGGAGTCACGCGAGCGTGGTGACGAAGCCGGGGACTGCGGAGCCAGTCAGTGCCCCCTACGAATGTCTAGAGGCAAAGGTTCGTGGCGCGCCTTTGAGGGCGTGGCAGAACATTCCCGCCCGAGCGACGGCCAGCGGCTCCCGCCCGACCGCTCGCCAGGGCGGCCGGCTGGGCGTCGCCAGGACGCGCTAGCGAAGATGGAAAGGACTCAATCCATTGCACTCGTCGTTCTCCCACAACTTCCCCACGATCGAGGCCCCCGACGCCATCCACCGTCACCTGTCCGGATCCAAGGATGTGGACAGCCTGTCGGCCGACGAGATGGTGAGTTATCAGACCGAGTCGCTCACGGCGATCGTGCGGCGGGCCTACGACAAATCCCCTTTCTACCGCGCGAAGATGGAGCAGGCCGGGGTCGGGCCGCGCGAAGTGCAGCGCCTCGATGATCTCCGCAAGCTCCCGTTTTTGACGAAGGACGAGCTCCGCGGCAAGCCCTGGCAGCTCCTCGCGTGCGACAAGCGAGACATCTCGCTCGTCCAGGTCTCGACGGGAACGACCGGGGGCAAAGAGATCTATATGATGTACACGCGGCGCGACCATTTGCTCCCCGACCTCGCGCTCCGGTACTCGAAGCTGTTCGCCGTCGGCCCCGGCGATGTCTGCCTCAACGCGCTCCCCTACGAAATGAGCGCAGCGGGGCTCGCCTTCCACAAGACCTTCATGGACGGGCAGCACGCCACGGTTCTCCCGGTCGGCAAGGGTGGCGCCTACTCCACCCCCGCCAAGACCATCACCGTGATGGAGGACCTGCGCCCCAACGTGGTCGCGACGAGCCCCTCCTGGGCCATCGTCCTCGCCGAGGAGGCCGCGCAGCGGGGCTTCGACCCGAAGAGCCTGCACCTGAAGAAGATGTGGCTGACCGGCGAGGGCTGCTCGCCCGCCTTTCGCAAGCGGGTCGAGAACGCGTGGGGGACCACGGCGAACTTCTTCTACGGCTCCCTCGAGTGCGGGATGCTCGGGATCGAGTGCGACGTGCACGACGGCTATCATGTGCCGCAGGCGCACGCGATCGTCGAGTTCGTCGACCCCGTGACCGGGGCGCCCGTGCTCGCGGGTGAGATCGGCGAGATCGTGGTCACGGCGCTGCTCCGCTACGACAGCCCGCTCATTCGCTTCCGGACCGGGGACCTCGGGCTGCTGGAGGAAGCGCCCTGCACGTGCGGCACCATGCTGCCCCGATTCCGCATGCGGGGTCGCGCGGTCGATCAGGTCCGGGCCGAGGGGCGGTCGGTCTCGCCGCTCCATCTCGAAGATGCGCTGATGCAGATCTCCGAGGTCGGGAACTGGTTCGAGTTCGTCGTGCCCCGCTCGGGCGACGGCCGCGTCAAGATCCGCTGCGAGCTCGCCGAGGGCGTGCAGCCCTCTTCGTCGCTGATCGAGGCGATCGTCGCGAAGATGAGAGCGGCGACCGGCCTGTCGTTCGACCTCGAGCTGGAAGACCACATGCCTCGCCCCACCAGCAAGGCGACGCGGGTGGTGCACGCGTAGTCGGAGAGGGGGAGAGACGATGATCATCGATGGACACGCGCACCTGTCGCAGACCAGCTACGGCTCCCTGGAGAACTACGTCGCGGTGCTGAAGGAGAGCGGCATCGAGGGGGCGGTGGTTTCCCCCGGCGGCATGATCGATGTGCGATGGATGAACAACTTCGTCTCGGGGAACGGGAAGGCGAAGCCCGTAGCGAGGAACAACTACGTGGCCGCCGCCTGCCGCTCGCGCTCCCGGTTCTGGGGCATAGCGACGGTGAACCCCGAGAGCCCACGCGCCTGCGAGGAGCTGGAGGAGCATCTGGCGGCGGCGTTCCGGGGTCTCGTCGTGTCCCCGATCGTCCACAAGTTCTCGTTCGGTGACCGGTGCATGGACGAGCTGGCCGCGCTCTGCGGCGACCGACAGGTCCCCGTCGTCTCGCACATCGGCTGGAGGCCAGGGGCGAACACCTCCGATTTCGTCGCGCTCGCCCGCCGACACCCGCGGACGAACTTCATCCTCGAGCACATGGGGGCTCCCCCCGCGGATGGCGAGGCGACCGGCGGCGCGGCCGAGCTCGACAACTTCTTCGTGGACACCTCGCTCGGGAGCTACCTCCACATCCGCGAGACGCTGAAGCGCGTCGGCGCGAGCAAGGTGATCTTCGGCTCCGAATACCCGCTCTCCCATCCAGGCGTGGAGCTGAAGAAGATCCTCTTCCTCCCGCTCCCGGAGCACGAGCGGGACAAGATCCTCGGCGGCAACATCCGCGCGCTGCTCCGCCTCGACACGGCGTGAGCGTGGGAGTGGACAGCCATGGCCGATTACCAGGAGCACCTCCCGGCGCTCGACCGCGTCCTCGCCCACGCGCGCGGCTCGGCGTTCTACGGCTCCCGCCTGCCGCGCACGTCGCTGCGGACGTGGAACGATTTCACCGCGCTCCCCCTCACCACCAGGGTGGATCTGCGCCGCCATTCGCCGCACGGGCTCATCTGCGTCCCCGGGCGCGAACTGCTGCAGTATCACGAATCATCCGCGACGACCGGCGAACCGGTCTCCGTGTGGTACAGCGCCCGCGACCTCGCGGAGATCCGCGGGGGCCTCGCGCGGTGGGGTGTGGGGCTCAGCGCGGGCGACCGGGTGCTCGTCCGCTTCCCCTACGCGCTCTCCACCATCGGACACTGCATCCACGCGGCGGCGCAGCACCGCGGCGCGTGCGTGATCCCTGCCGACAGCCGGACCACCATTACCCCGCTGTCGCGCGTGCTCGAGTTGATGCGAAAGCTCGAGGTGACGGTCCTCGCCACCATCTCGCTGACGGCGGTGATGATCGCCGAGGCCGCCGAGATGGCCGGCCTCGACCCCCGGCGAGACTTCCCGCGTCTCCGCGCGATCTGCTGCGCGGGCGAGCCGCTGTCACCCCACCGCCGCGAGCTCGTGGGGAGCCTCTTCGGCGTCCCGGTCTACGACAATTACGGGATGACCGAGACCGGGCCGCTGGCGATGGACTGCGCCGAGCGCAGGCTGCATCCCTGGCTGGATCAGGTCGTCATGGAGGTCCTCGACGATCGCCTGGAACGCGAGGTCGCGGCCGGCGAGATCGGTCATCTGGTCGTCACTTCCCTCACCCCGAGGGCCGTGCCGATGATCCGCTATCTCACCGGCGATCGGGTGCGGCGCAGCGAAGCGCCGTGCCCCTGCGGCCGAGGAGATGTGCTCGAAGTCCGCGGCCGCGCGGAGGATGTCCTGTCGATCCAGGGGAGAGTCTTCGACCTCTGGGAGCTCGACGCGATCGTCTCCAGGCTGCCGAGCCGGCGCTTCTGGACCGTGTCACCGTTGCCGGACGGGCTGCGCTTCGTGGTGGAGCGGGAGCGAGACGAGGATCACGTCGAGCCCGCTCTCCTCGCGGCGCTGACGCGGGACCACGGCGCGGCGGTGCAGGTCGAGCTGGCCCCCAAGGGGGCGCTCTATGATCGGAGAGAACCAGTCTCGTTCGGAATGATGAGCAAGCCCGTCTATGTGACGGCGTGAGCACGAGTGGAAAGGAGATCGAACATGAACACGTCCCCGATGAACACCTCGGCCGGCGCCGAGCCCGTCGACATGGAGAAGCGCCAGCGGATCCGACTCGATCGTATCGAGGGCGAGCGCAACCGGGTCGAGGCACCCGACGCGCTCGTCGTCTGGTTCGACACCGCCGAGATCTCTAGCCCGGCCGATCGAGACGGCATGCTCGAGCGGCTCTTCGGCCTCGCCTACACCGGCGTCGTCCTCTATCCGAGCAACTTGAGCGCGCTCGCGCCCGCCATCCCGGCGCGCATGCTCAAGATCTACCACGCCGACGCCGTGGAGGACCTCGCGCGGCTCGCGTCCCTGCCGCACTGCGGCAAGGACGTCGTGGTGGCCAGCCCGGCCCTCGACCTGCTCGAGAGGGCCAGGGAGATGGGCCATTCGACCTGCTATCGCGCCTACGTCGATGATGGGGCGAGCCTGCGCGGCACTGTCCGGGAGGGCCACCGCCACGACTACCTGATGGTCCGCTTCCGGGACCCCACCAACATCCCGCTCGAGCTGGTGATCGCCACTCTGCAGGCGACGCAGACCGTGCTGATCAAGGAGATCGACTCCCCGACCGACGTGGACGACGCCATCGTCACCCTCGGCGTCATGGAGGTCGGCGCCGACGGCGTCATGTTCTCGCCGCGCTCGCACGCGGTGCTCGGCGAATTCGTCGACCGCCTCGGGCGGCTCGACCGCTCGGTCGTGAAGCTCGAGGTCGCGTCCATCGTACGCACGGCGTCGATCGGCATGGGCACACGGAGCTGCATCGACACGACCACGCTCTTCACGCCCACCGAGGGCATCCTCGTCGGGTCGACCTCGCAGGGCGCGATCCTCTGCTGTCCCGAGGTCTTCTTCCTGCCGTACATGGAGCTGCGGCCCTTCCGCGTGAACGCCGGCGCCGTGCACAGCTACGTCTACAACTTCGGTGACCGCACGGACTACATGAGCGAGCTGCGCGCGGGCTCTCCCGTGATGCTCGTCGATCGCAGCGGCGCGACGCGGCGCGCCACCGTCGGCCGGATGAAGATCGAGATCCGGCCCCTGCGCCTCATCGAGGCCGAGTTCGCGTCGGGCGAGCGCGTCAACGTGATCATGCAGGACGACTGGCACGTCCGCATCTTCTCGGACGATGCACGTCCGCTCAACATCACCCAGCTCGTGCCGGGCGACAAGATCCTCGGCCACCTCGCGGCGCCCGGGCGCCATGTGGGGATCAAGGTCGACGAGCACATCACCGAGGTGTGAGGGGGTCAGTCATGGATGGAGTCGCCAAAAAAATTCGTTGGTCGCGCTTCCTCGAGCCACGCTCGGGGCGCGGCATCATCGTGCCTATCGATCACGGGCTCACGATCGGCCCGATCGACGGGCTCGACAGCATGACCCGGATCGCGCGCTGGATCGGCCATCCCGGGATCACCGGCATCGTCGCCCACAAGGGGATGGTGGAGCGGCTCGGGAGCCGCAACCTCCTGCGGCGCGTGGGCGTGATGGTCCAACTCAATGGCATGACGTCCCTGGCTCCGGAGCCGGATCGCAAGGAGAGGCTGACCTCGATCGAGACAGCTTTGCGCCTCGGCGCCGACGCCGTCTCGCTCCAGATCAACTTCGATGGCAAGAACGACGCACACAACCTCACCCAGCTAGGCGCGGTGGTCGACGAGGCGCAGCGCCTCGGACTGCCCGTCTTGACCATGCTCTACGACAAGGTGCCTTGCGACGGAGAGGGCGCGCGCGCGCGGCGGCTCCGTCACCTGATGCGGGCCTGCGTCGAGCTCGGGACCGACGCGCTCAAGCTGGCCGCGCCCACGGACATCGCGCAACTCCCGTCGCTGCTCGACGGGATCCGCGAGCACACGAGCATCTTCTTCGCGGGCGGCGAGGTCTGCTCGGAGGGGCAGCTCCTCGAGCTGGCGACGCAGGTCGTCGCGTACGGCGCCGCCGGGCTCTGCGTCGGGCGCAATGTGTTCCAGCGGGCCGCCGCGACGGACACGCTCACGCGGCTGCAAGAGGTGGTGTGGGGGGGGAAGGGCGAGCGGGCCGCGCACCACAAGCCCTCCCCGATCGACACGCGGGCCCCCGAGATGCCGAGGTTCGGCTGATGAAGGTTGCTCCACCAGACGGGGACGCGCCCGCCGTCGCGGCGCGCCCCCTGATCGTCAAGAAGTTCGGCGGCACGTCGGTGGCCACCGTCGAGCGGATCCGCAATGTCGCGCGGATCGCCCTGGCGAGCCGGCGCACGGGGCACGACGTCGTGGTGGTGGTCAGCGCGATGAGCGGCGAGACAGATCGCCTGGTGGCGCTCGCGCAGGCGATCCTCCCGCTCCCCGACGGCCGCGAGCAAGATGTGGTCGTCGCCACGGGCGAGCAGGTGACGGTCGCGCTCACGGCGCTGGCCATTCAGGCCGAGGGCGGCGAGGCTTGCTCGTTCGTCGCGCACCAGCTCCCCCTGCTCACCGACAGCACGTTCACGCGGGCCCGCATCCAACGCGTCGAACGCGGCCCGATCCTCGACGCGCTCGCCCGCGGACGGATCGCGGTCGTCGCGGGGTTCCAGGGCGTGGACGAGGCTCGGAACATCACCACGCTGGGACGCGGCGGCTCGGACACCACGGCGGTCGCCATCGCCGCGGCTCTCGACGCGGATGTCTGCGAGATTTATACCGACATCGACGGCGTCTACACGGCGGATCCACGGGTCTGCCCCGACGGTCAAAAGCTCTCGGCAGTGTCCTACGAGGACATGCTGGAGCTCGCGTCGCTCGGCGCCAAGGTCCTTCAGGTGCGAAGCGTGGAGGTGGCCATGAAACACAAAGTTCCCGTGCACGTGCGGAGCTCGTTCACCGACGTGGAGGGCACGCGGATCGTCGACCGGCAGCAGGTGATCGAGGCCCGGGCGCTCACGGGGCTGGCGTGTGCGCCGTGTCAGGCGAGGGTCGAGCTCGTCGGCTTGAAGCACGACCCCGAGTTCGTCGTGCAACTGACCCACCTGCTCGCCGAGCGGAACGTCTGCGTGGACATGTTCCGCCACACGAGGAGGGCGCCGGAGGACGCGCTCGCGGACATCTCCTTCGCGCTCCCGGAGGAGGAGCTGCCCCGAAGCCGGCATTGTCTGGAGCAGCTCGTCTCGAGCCTCGGCGCGGGCATGCTCCGGATCTCGAGCGGTCTCGCCAAGGTGTCGCTGGTGGGCATCGGTATTCACTCGGATCCAGGGATCGCCGCGCGCCTCTGCAGGAGCCTCGCGCAGCAGGACATCACCGTGCTGGACTTCGTGATGCACGAGCTGCGCATCAGTTGCCTGCTGCGCGGGAGCGACGCGAGACGGGCTGTCTGCGCGCTGCACGAAGCGTTCGAGTTTCCCGCGCGCCCGTCTCCGTCGCTTCAGGTGTGATTCAGGACGCCGCCGCGCTCGGCGAGCAGGAGTCGTTCGTCGCGCCCGTCGGCACCGGCCTCGGAAGCTTCGCCGATGCTGCAGCGCCTGCGCGCCGCCGATTGGCCTGCCCGCCGCTCGTCGGCGTGTCGCGGCGAGGCACCTGCTCGAGGGCTCGCGCACCCAGCCGGTGATTTCCGCTGTCCAGAGCGCGGCGTTCGTGCTCTCCTGCGCGAGGAGGTGACTCATGAAGAGGTTCCTGTTTGCCACGGTCCTGGCGAGCGCCTGTGCGGATACCGGCAATCCGCTGACCGACACGATGGCCGGCCCCACCGGCGTCGGCCCGACGGGGCCCGGCTCGGGGCAGACCGACGCCGACGAGTCGAGCTCCGGTGACAGCTCGAGCAGCAGCGGCGGCGCGCTGACGACCACGACCGGCCCGACCAGCAGCAGCGGCGGCGGCGACTTGACGACGACGATGGACGTCGACAGCTCGAGCTCGGGCGCGCCGATGTGCCTGCCGGCGACCACGCCGTGCACCGAGGGCGGCGAGTGCTGCGAGGGCCTCGAGTGCGGGACGACGAGCCTCGGGCAGGTGTGCTGCGGCAACGAGGGGATCGGCTGCAACACGCCGAACGGCGAGGACTGCTGCGGCGCGCTGCTGTGCATCGCCGGGGTGTGCGGCTACGACGTCGACGCCGCCTGCGAGCCGCCGTGCACCGCCCCGCCGGCGCTGCTGATCGAGAAGCAGCGGCTGGCGACGATCGGCGGGTCGTTCCTCGGCATCTGCGGCGACGCCAATCACACCTACGGCTTCCACGTGCCGGCCGCCAATCTGCCGGCCGACGATTATTCGCTGGAGGGCGCGGCCAACGAGCCGGTGTGCGAGTGGCACGCGGCGGCGATCGACATCGGCATGGACTGGCCGGCCTCGCGCGACTGGCTCAAGTGGCTGATCGCCGGGATCGCCAGCGACGAGATCAAGGGGATCGCCGAGGTGATCGGTTCGTACGACGGCGTCAATGTCCGCTACTGGTCGGACTCGTCCGGGTGGAGCACCGACGGCAAGCCGTATCAGGGCAGCGGCCACGACACGTGGACGCACGTGTCCGTGTATCGCTCGACCACGCTCGAGGACCACGGCATCCTCGCCGGCTGGACCGCCAACGGCGGGCCGTGAGAGGCCCACGCCGAGGGGATTTCCTCGCGGCCGGTCGGCGCCGGAGCGGCGCCCGCGGCGAACGGGCGATGGGGCGCGGCTCGGCTTTGATGTGAGCAAGGAAATCGATGCAGTCGGGCCGTCGCGCTGCGCGCGGCGGTCTTCGATGCGTGGCGAAGAAATGTGACGCTGCCGGCCGCAAGGGAAAATACTTGCGTTTGCAACGATGGTCGGCGCTGGCGAGGGCGGCGGTTTTTGCGCTGAGGGGCCGGAGTGTCGACATGAAGTGGGTGCGAGTGGCGAGCGGGGCGGCCTCTGCCGAGGCGCGTCCCCGTCGGCGGCCGCGGATGCGAAAAGCGGTCGATACTTTCGCGGATCGCGACTCGTCGGACTTGCCGGCCTCGCGTTTCCGCTCACGATGCCCGCGAGTCCACCGAACGTCGGTCGCGGCGACGAAATGCAGTACGGTGAATGAGACGCCGCTGCCATGAATCGCGCCGACCGCCCGGGGACGACGCGGCGAGCCATCGACGGCCCGCCGCGAACCAACGCCAAGCACGGAAAGCGAGTATTAGTCATGGCAAACAACAGCGACAGCAAGAATCAGAACCGCGACCAGGACCGCAGCCAGAGCCGCAATCAGGACCGCGACCAGAACCGCGGGGAGGGCCGAGGCTTCGCCGGGATGGACGAGGACAAGCAGCGCGAGATCGCCAGCATGGGCGGTCGCGCGGCCCACGAGAAGGGCACCGCGCACGAGTTCACGCCCGAGGAGGCGCGCGAGGCCGGTCGTAAGGGCGGCGAGGCGGTGAGCCAGGACCGCGAGCACATGGCCGAGATCGGGGCCAAGGGCGGCCAGGCGTCGCACGGCGGCGGGCAGAACCAGCGCCGCGACGAGGGCACCCGCAGCGAGCGTGACGACGACGACGACAACAATCGGCGGTCGCGTTCGCAGAATCAGGGCCAGGGCGGCCAGGGCGGCCAGGGCGGCCAGGGCGGCCAGGGCGGCCGCGGCGGCGATAGGCGCTGATGGCCGGGCCGCGACGGACGGCGCGCTCGTCCCGGTATCCGGGGCGAGCGGCCGTCTCGATGACGGCGCCTCAGGGACGAGCGCCGTTCGCCGTGACGCTCGGTGGGTCGATCCGCACCGCGATCACGGGTTCGAGTCAGCGAAGCGTTTTTTTTGTTTCGGCAGCGACCGCGCCCAGGCACCGGAGGGAGTTGCCGCCGGGCGCCACGCACAGCGTCGTGCGGACGCGTCGTTGCCACCGACGGGCTGCCCGGGCTACGCTCGGGCGCCCGTCGTCGCGTGAGGCGGGCCGAGACTCCACCGCCACGATTCTCTTTTAAAAAACAAAACAATGCGTTCTCGAACAGCTTCTTGCTCTTGCGGTCAGTTGCGCATCGAAGTGCAGGGCGAACCCCTCGGGGTCGGGGTGTGCCACTGTCTGGCCTGTCAGCGCCGGACCGGCAGCGTCTTCGCTGCGCTGGCCGCCTTCGCCGCGCCGTACGAGGTCTCCGGCACCGCGACGGAGTACGTCCACGTCGGCGACCAGGGCGGGCGCTTCACCTTCCGCTTCTGCCCGGTGTGCGGGACGACCGTGTTCCACACTGAAGAGGGGCATGAACAATCGACGGTGCTCGTCGCGGTCGGTGCGTTCGCCGACCCGAGCTTCCCCGCGCCCGAGGATTCGGTCTACGACTGCCGCCGGCACTCGTGGGTGCAGCTGCCGCCGGGCGTGACGACGTTCGAAAAAGACCCGACCTAGCTCCGGCATGCCGGCCACCTCTCGCCTCGTGCTAATTGTGTTGGCGGCCGGCTGTGCCATCGAGCGCGTCGAGCCGATGCGAGAGCGCCAGAACGAGCAGCGTGCCGCCGAGCCGGCGGCGCCGGCGCGCGGCATCGGCGACGCGCGCGTGGTTCAGCTGGTCGGGGACGCCGACGACATCTGCGCGCTGCTCGACGACGGCGAGGTCGCGTGTTGGGGCGAGCATTTCGGGGAGGTGCCGGGACGGATCGCCGGCCTGGGTGGGGCGACGGCGATCGCGCTCGGGCAGGAGCACCTCTGCGTGCTTCACGAGGATCACACTGTATCGTGCGGCGGATCGAACAAGGACGGCCAATTGGGCCGTGAAGACCCGCAGGTCGGGTTGCCGTTCGCACGCGTGGACGGGCTCGGGGAGGTGACCGCCGTGTTCGTCGGAGGACACGACACGTGTGTGCGCGGCACCGGGCCCGGGTTGTTGTGTTGGGGTCGCTCCTTCCCACGAAAAGAAGACGGCGATTCGCGCGTGGCGCTGTACCGCAATCACGAGATCGTGGCGGCCGGTGTCGCGGATTACGATCACGTGGCCCTGACGACGACGGGAGAGGTGTCGTGGTGGGGCCTCCCGCGGTACTTCGCGTCCCACGACGGCCGCTACCACGCGTGGCCCGAGGCCCCGGCGCCTGTGCAGCTGCCCGGTCGAGCGCGCGACGTCTGTGCGGGGCCGTATCACAGCTGCGCGGTCGTCGAAGCAGGGACGGTGCATTGCTGGGGGAACTCGGGTGTGTTCAATCAGCGCCTCGGGTTCGAGTGGCCGAAAGAATGGTCGGGAGCTGGCGCGCGTGCGCGGCGCTACGGGCCGGGTCGATCGTGTGTTGGGGCAGCGCGCACCTCGGGGCCGATCCATCGGGCGAGAGCGTGCTGCCGGTAGCCGTGAGCCGCGGCGAATGACAGCCGCGACGTTGCCGCCGGGACCCCGAGCACGCGAACCGAGAGCGGCCGAGCGCGGGCCCGCGGGGCGAGCCTGGCCCGCCGTGAGCGCGAGCGGAGCGCCCCTCGATCGTGCCACGGGGTGAAACCCGTTGCAGCGGCGGGAGTGACGATTTCACGCAGTCACGCGGATTGTCCGGACGCGTGACCGCTGTTCTGTGAGTGATCGATCTCTGTCCTCGTATCATCGCGGTCGCGCGCGCACCCCGACCGACACGCTGGGCCGCAGGGACGATGTTTTCTCTTATTAAAAGAAAACGAGAGAGGCGGTCCTATGAGTCGGCGGTCGGCGCGCGAATGCGAAGTCGGCGCCGGGACCGCCGGTTTTTGCCACCGGTGCAAAGAATGACTTGACAAGTCGGAGCGACAAATTGAAATGTGTCAAAGTGCGGCGGGCGAGACGGGCCGTCGCGTTGCGATGATTCGATCGATGTCTCGATCGCGCGAGGCGTGCAGGCAATGCGCGATCGGCGGCGAATGACGCGCTCGATCGCGGGCCGTCCGTACGACTCGACACCGGAAGGGGACACCATGACTCAGTCAGACGACAACCGTGCGCGATACTATCGGGTCTCGGCCGCGAAGTGGCCGATCGAGAAGTACCTGCTGTGCGACAGCGCGCGGGAGGCGGCCGAGGAGTTCGCCGCGCTGTTCGACTTCGGCGACCTGTTCGACCAGGTCGAGATCACGGTGTCGCTGGCGGACGCGCGCGGCAGGCGGCAAACGCAGCAGTTCACGGTCCGCAGCTCGAACATGCGGGTGTACGAGGCGGTGTGGGTCGAGAACGTGAGCGAGCCGGAGCCGGAGGAGGTGCTTGATTTCGAGGAGCTGGGGGAGATCCGCGAGGTCCCGCTCGAGGGCGCGTTCGATGATTCGTTCATCCGCGAGGACGACCTCGAGGAGGACGACGAGTTCGACGAATGGGTGCAGCGCGAGGAGTCCGGGCCGTTCTCGGAGCTGTTGCCGGAGGACGCGGGGGCTGCGGCGGTGGACGAGCCGACCGTGTTGAAGATCCTGGCCGCCGCCAACGAGACCGACCCGCCGGACGACGAGCCCGACGACAGCTCGAGCTCCGGGCTGCGCCGCCTGGCCGGACTGGCGACCCGCGGTTACGGCACCCTCGTCAGGGGGCTGTTCGGGCGCCGGCGCCGACGCGCGGCCTGAGCGCCGGGGTATCACGCGCTCGCAGCGGCGCGAGCGCGGCAATGGCTGTAGATGTCCGGAGAGACAGATACCCCGTGGGGCGGTGATTCGCCCTCGCTGCTGTCACTCGTCGTCCTGCTCTTCGCTCTCTTCGTCATCCTCGTCGTCGCTGTAGCCGTCGTCGTCGAGCTTGGCGAGCAGGGCGTCGAGCTCGAATTGCTTCGTCCACGCCTCGACGCGCTTCGGCTTGCGGCTCCAGCCGATGCCAACGCCGTGCTCGTAGCGGTCGACGCCGAACAGGGCGAGAGTCAGGTCGAGGTAGACCGGGAACGACACGAAATCGGACGAGTCCATGTCGGCGCCGTAATCGGTCGAGACGACCATCACGGGCGTCGGCCCGAGGACGAGGTCGCCGTGGTGGTAGCGGGCGTAGTTGTCGACGCACACGGCGCGGACCTCCGGCTGGGGGTCGAGCGGCGCGCCGAACAGCAGCTCCTGGTGGTCGGGCTGGATCTCGTTGACGTGCGAGTCCTCCTCCCACGACGGCGACATGGCGCGGCGGACCGGCAGGAGGTTGATGCAGCCGGGCGGATGATTGTCGTCGGGGCCGTCGAAGGCGGCGGTGCGCTCGTACTCCTCGCCCTTGAGGCCCCACTCGAGGAAGACGCCGTCGTGGGCCTCGTAGAAAGCGCGGATCTCCGGCGGCAGGGGCATGCCGATCGCAGCCTCGGCGGCCGCGAGGTCGGCGGCGCTCGCCGGCGGGCGGACGACGACCTCGTAGACCTCGATCTTCGGGTGCTTGCGGAGGGCCGCGACCATCGCGTCGAAGCGGGCGCGGAAGGAGTGGGCAGGAGCGCGCTTGCGGGCCATGCGGGGGCCAGTGTACCTGCAGACGCCCGGGCGCGAGCGGCCGAAGCGGGCCTCTTCGGTCGCTCGCGGACGTCCTCGGGGAGCTGCGAGGACTTCGGGGGCGGCTCGTCGCCTGTGGATGAAAGATACCCGCACGAGGCTCGGGCGGGCCCGCCATGATTCAGGGGACCTGGTAAGCGCTCATTCGCTGCATTGCAATCGTGTTCGGCGGAGCCGCGGGTCTCATCGATGGATGGGAATCATCGGTGTCGCATTCGACGGGGCTGCGAGCAGGGCGGCGAGCCGGCGGAGCTCCGGATCGCGGGACTGTGATTCGCGCGAGGCGGGGCGGAAGGCCCAGGCGTGATCGGGCGCGCGCTCGAGGCGGGCGAGGGCGCGAGGCAGCGGATCGGGCAGGGCGTCGTGGGCCCGCGTGGCGGCGAGGCGGGCGTCGACGAGCGCGCGAGCGCGGGCGAGGTCGTCCTGGGCGGCCGCGAGGTCGCCGAGCGCGTGGTGGGTGAGGCCGAGCAGCGCGACGATCGGCAGCCGCGACACGTGATCGGGTCCCACCAGAGCCTCGTGCTCGCGCAGGGCCTCGCGCAGGCTGGCCTCGGCGGCGCGCGGGCGATCGTCGGCGAGCGCGAGGCGGGCCTCGTCGAGGTGGACGTCGACCAGGCGCAGGCGGGCGAGGCCGTGGCTGGCGGCCAGGCCCTCGCGGGCGCGCGCGAGCTCGCGGGCGGCGCCGACCCGATCGCCCTGCAGCGCCAGCAGGCGGCCGCGGACCCGCGCGAGCGCCGGGGCGAAGCGGTCGTCGAGCTCGGATGCGCTTTGAGACATGTCCTCGAGGACATCAAGATCGCGCGCCGCGACGTCGCGGTCGCCGCGGGCCAAGCGGACCTCGACGAGGGTGAGCTGCAACCAGCCGCGGCGGGCGGAGGCGGCCGGATCGACGGTGCGCCGCAGCGTGGCGCGGGCGGCGGTCAGGGCCTCCTCGGCGCGATCGAACAGGCCGAGGCCGAGGTAGGCGCGGGCCAGGGTGAGCGCGAGGTCGAGGCCGAGGGCGGGGCGTCCGGGGTGGACGGCGAGGGTCGCCAGGCCGTGGCGGGCGGCGTCCTCGGCGAGCTCGAACTCGCCGAGCTCGGCGAAGGCCTGCGCGGCGACGGTGAGCGGCACGAGCAACTCACGGGTGAAGCCGGAGGTGACGCCGACGATCTTCGAGCGCCACGAGGGCCCGTCCGCGGAGGGCATCGTGATCCGATGCAGGCGCTGGGCGAGGGTCAGCCCGGGCGTGGCTTCGCGGCCCTCGAACAGCGCGACGTGGTCGAGGCGCGAGGTCCCGGTGGCGGCGCCGAGGAGGAGCTGCATGTCGAGGGCGTCGAGTTCGAAGCTCGGCAGCTCGGCCCGCGCGGCGGTGACGGCGGCGAACGCAGCCTCAAGGGCCGCCCAGGCGCCGCGCCGGTCGCCGACGGTGAACTTCACCCGCGCCACGGCCTCGCGGCCGGCGAGGGCGAGCGAGGTCTCGCTCGCGGTAGCGGCGGCGACCGCCGCGGTGAACTGGCGCTCGGCGCCGGCGTGGTCGCCGGTGCGCTCGGCCAGCACGCCGCGGAGGAGCTGGGCGCGGACGAGCTGCTCGTGGCGCTGCACCTCGGGGTCGTCGGACCAGGTGGTGGCGACGAGGTGGTCGGGGTCGAGGCAGCGAGCGGGGCGCGGCAAGAAGAAGAAGCGGTGCTCGGTCCGGGTCGTCGATTCGCCGGCGACCTCGAGGTTGGTGGCGAGGTCGCGGCGGGTGGCGTCGAAGCAGCGCTGCATCTGTCTTTGCAACCAGGTCGCGTCGGCGACGCGGGCCGGCGGGCGCACGCAGGCCTCGACGCGGCGGTCTCGCCAGTGCTCGGCCTCGCCTTCGAGCTCGTGATCGATGCCCTCGAGCTCGGGGCCGATCGGCCGCGCGGCGGTGATGCCCCGGGCGCGCAGGACGGCCATGCGCGCCTCGGGGCGCCACACCTCGGCGAGCTCGGCGTCGGCCGCCGCTTCGCAGGCGCGCTGGTGGCGGTGCTCGTGGGCGAGCGGAACGACGAGGCCGAGGGCCAGGGCGCCGAGGCCGAGCGCGGCGCCGGCGAACCACCGGCGACGGACGCGGTCGCGGTCGCGGTCGCGCCCGAGCTCGGCGAGCAGGGCGGTCATCGACGGCCAGCGCGCAGCGGGGTCGCGGGCGAGGCCGCGGACCACGGCGGCGTGCAGCCACGCGGGCACCTGCGAGCCGGCGGGCGGGTCGACGAGGCAGCCGCGTTCCAGCGCGCGATAGAGATCGGCGACGGTCGGGCCGTCGTAGGGGCGCACGCCGTACAGCGCCTCGAACAGGGTGACGCAGAAGCTGAACTGATCGCTGCGCGCGTCGTGGACGTGATCGTGGAACTGCTCGAGGGCCATGTACGCCGGCGTGCCGACGAGCACGCCGGTGCGGGTCAGGGCGGTCAGCGGCTCGGCGCCCGGCGAGCCGCTCGCGTGGGGGTCGTCGGCGTCGCCGAGCGAGCGGGCCAGGCCGAAGTCGAACACGCGCGCGCGCCCGTCGTCGCCGAGGACGACGTTGCTGGGCTTGAAGTCGCGGTGGACCAAACCCGCGGCGTGGACCGCTGCGAGGCCGCGACCGGCGTCCAGCAGCACCGCGAGCACCTCCCGCCACGGCCGCGGGCAAGCGCGCAGCCAGGCGTACAGGGTCTGCCCGGGGACGTACTCCATCGCCACGAAGGCGCGACCGTCGGCGACCCCGACCTCGAACACCTGGACGACGTTGGGGTGCGACAGACGGGCCAGGGCGAGCGCCTCGCGCTGCAGCCGCGGCCCGGACTGCTCCTCGTGCAGCAGCTTGAGCGCGACCTGGCGGGCGAGGCGATCGTCGTCGGCGAGGTAGACCGTGCCCATGCTGCCCTGCCCGAGGCGGCGGCAGATCTGGTAGGGACCGACGCGCACCACCTCGGCGGGCCTGTCGAACAGCTCGGCGGCGAGGGCGGCCTTGTGGACGCGGTGCTCGAGGTCTTGCGCGAGCCTGGGCCGCGGCAGGCAAGGCGCGAGCGTCGAGTCGGGCGCGCCGGACAGGTCGCGCGGGTCGTGGGCGGTCACGTCCGCCATCTCGAGGAGGATGTTGTGCTGGGAAGTCGCTGCCAGGGCCATGTCGGTCTCCGGCGCGGTGGTTCCGCGAGCAGGTCGGCTTGCTTAAGGTCGCGGCGATTTTTTTTCGTCGCCGGCCCGGGCGCGCTCGCGCTCGCGATCATCGTTCGGCCCCGCGCACGTGGACGCGGACGGCGGCGATCCACCGCTCGAGCCCGGCGAGGGTGCTCTCGACGAGATTCGGCGAGCGCGCGGCGGCGGCGAGGCTCTCCTCGAGCAGCTGCCGGCCGCGTCGCACCCGCGAGCGCGCCGTGCCCGGCGGCAAGCCCAGCGCCGCGGCGATCTCGTCGGTGGTCATGCTCTCCCAGTAGTGCAGCTCGAGCACGACCTGGTAGTCGAGCGGCAGGCGCTGCAGCGCGGCCAGCAAGAGCCGCAGCTCCTGGCCCGAGGCGGCGTGCTGGCTCGGCGAGGGCTGGCAGTCGGCGACCGAGAGCTGCTCGAAGTCGACGACGGCGCGCTCGCCGACGCGGCCGCGGTAGTGGCGGCACAGCTGGCGGTAGGCGATGCCGAACAGCCAGCTGCGGAACTCGCCGTCGCCGCGGAAGTTCGCCAGGCCCTCGACGCAGCCGAGGAAGGTCCGCTGGATCAGGTCGCGGGCGCCGTCGCCGTCGACCTTGTTGAAGAAGAAGCGGGCGACCGGCTCGTAGTAGCGGTCGAACAGCGCGTGGCCGGCCGCGCGGTCGCCCTGCCGCCAGGCGTCGACGAGCTCGCGATCGGAGGCCGGGTCCACCAGAGCCGAGAGTAGAGGTTCGCCGCCGGCCGTCAACCCGCGCGAGGCTGGCCGAAACCGGGCGATCGTTGGCGTCCTCGCCGCTGGTCGGCGCCCGGCCGCGGCGGCACGCTGGCCGGCGATGCCCCACGCGTTCACAGTCCAGGACGCGGCCCTCGCGGTCGCGGTCGCCTTCGTGTTCGTGCTGCTGGTCTCGCGCCTGCGCGAGCCGACGCGCCACCAGTTCATGGCGATCTTCGTCGCCGGAGCCGGCTCGGCCTACCTCGGCGGCGGCCTCGGCGGGTGGGAATTCGCGTTCGCTGCGGCCGCCTCCTACGCGGCGTTCCGCGGCCTGGCGTCGTACCGCTGGATCGCCGCGGCCTGGCTGATGCACGTCGGCTGGGACGTCGCGCATCACCTGTGGGGCCAGCCGATCGTGCCGTTCGTGCCGACGTCGTCGGCCCAGTGCGCAGTCACCGATTCGCTGCTGGCGGTATGGTTCTATTACGGGGCGCCGACTCTGGGCCCGCGGCGGTGAACTCGGCGGGTGTCCCGAGAGACATGTGATGCGTCTTCGTGGACATGTCCTCGAGAGCAGGCGCTGCGCGCTGGCCGGCCGCGGCCGCGAGTTCGTGGCGACCGCGCTGGCCCACGGGGTGACGCCCGAGCCTGCCCGAACGGCGAGACGGCGGCGTGGGAGGCGGTGCAGCACGGGACGAGCGACGCGGAGGCGGCCGAGATCGTGAGGCTGTCGATGGGAGCCGGCGGGTCGGCCAAGGCGACCTACGACCCGCGGACGCCGGTCGAGATCGCGGCGGCGAAGCAGTGGCCCCGCACCAGCGCGGCCCTCGCCGGCCGGTGAGGCGCGAGGCCGCGTGTGCGAGGAGATCCACAGGGCGCCCGGCCGAGGCGCGCCACCGCGTCCGCGTCGTCGCCGCGAGGCCGCGCGGACGCAGATCGGGGCGGGCCCGCTCTCGCGGGTTCCACCCGGAGTCGCGACGCGGCGAAGCTCGACGCGCGACCGGTGGATGTCTTTTTAGACCTGTCTGAACGGTCATGTGATGTGGGCGGGCGTCCGCCGCGCGTGCTCGCATGCGCGCGCTCGCGCGGGGCGGCGAGGCGGGAGCCGTCTGGTCCGCGGCCCCGCCTGCCTGCTATCGTCGCAGTCCGCCGGGCCGGGAGGCGCGGCGTCGCGCGCACGGGGGGATCGAGCAGGCCGATGAATTCCACGAGCCAGGGGTCGGGCCCGAGAGCGCCGCGCCGGGGGTTGCTGGCGCGGCTGTCGACAGGTGGGCAGCGGATCGGCGAGCTCGAGTCGATCGTGACGCACCTGCAGGAGCTGCTCAACACGCGCGCCGGGGAGTCGCTGTCGGCGTCCGACTTCGGCATCGTCGACTTCGCCGACGTCGTGCACAACTTCCCCGAGGCGACGCAGGTGCTGCAGCAGAGCATCCGCGCGACGATCCTCAAGTACGAGCCGCGCCTGCGCAACGTCTCGGTCCACCCGGTCCCGAGCGGCGACACGCTGATGATCGCGTTCGAGGTGTCGGCGCGGCTGGCCAGCGGGGCCCAGCGCGGGGTGTTCCGCGTGCGCACCGAGATGACGTCGACCGGCAAGATCCAGGTCTCGGGACGGTGAGACGACGATGAGCTTTTCGCACTACTACAAGAGCGAGCTCGCGTTCATCACCGAGATGGCGCGCGCGTTCGCGGAGGCCAACCCCGCCACCGCCGGCCTGCTCAAGGAGCGCAGCAGCGACCCGGACGTCGAGCGGCTGATCGAGGCGTTCGCGTTCCAGGCGGCCGGCATCCGCGCGCGCATGGACGCGGTGGCGCCGAGCATCGTCCATGGGCTCGCCGAGCTGCTGCTGCCGCACTACCTGCGGCCGCTGCCGGCGAGCACGATCGTCGAGTTCCAGCCCAACATGCGGGCGCTGCGGAACCGCCACAAGGTGGCGAAGGGCCGGGTGCTGCAGTCACGCCTGGTCGAAGGGACAGCCTGCAAGTTCCGCACGTGCTGGGACGTCGACCTCGCGCCGGTCGAGGTGGTCGACGCGTCGCTCGACGACTCGGTGGCGGCCCGCCCGGCGATCAAGATCACCCTGCGGCTGTCGGAGACCGGCAAGGGCGTGCTGGCCGAGTGCGAGCGGCTGCGGTTCTTCCTCCACCACCGCGAGCCGTCGCTGCCGGCGACATTGATGATGTGGCTGTCGCGCCACTTCACCGGCGCGACCGCCAAGACCGGCGAGGGCGAGGGCGGCACGGTGCAGCTCGGGGCCAAGGCGGTCGAGCTGGTCGGGCTGTCGCGCGACACCGCGGTGTTCCCGTGGCCCGACACCGCGCCGACCGGCTACCGCGCGATCCTCGAGTACTTCACGCTGCCGGAGAAGTACCACTTCTTCGACCTCCTCGGCCTCGAGAAGGTCAAGCTGACCACCAACGAGCTGACGCTGCGCCTCGAGTTCGAGCGCCCGCCGCCGCTGCCGACCCAGGTCGGCAAGGACACGTTCCGCCTCCACTGCACGCCCGCAGTCAACCTGTTCGAGGTCGCGGCCGAGCCGGTGCAGTACTCGCCGCTCGAGCGCGAGCACCTGCTGCGGGCCGACGGCGTCGACCCCAGGCACATGGAGGTCTACGAGGTCCGCGGCGTGACCGGGGTCGGCCGCGCGACCAACACGCGGCGCCAGTTCCTGCCGTTTTATCGCTTCACACATGCCGGCGCGGCCCGCTCGACGCCGCACTACTCGCTGCGCCGGGTCGAGGCGATCGACGACGGGGTCGACACGTACATCACGCTCGACGAGCCGGCCGGCTCGGCGCCGACGCAAGAGGAGTCGGTGTCGATCGAGCTGGTGTGCACCAACCGCGGCCTGCCGCGCGAGCTGCAGCCGGGCCAGATCACCGAGACGACGCCGGGCGCGATGTTCCGCGGCTACGAGAACATCACCCAGGTGACCGCGCCGATCCGCGTGCCGCTCGGCTCCGAGGCGCTGTGGCGCATGCTGTCGCATCTGGCGATCGGCCAGCGCGGCCTGGTCGAGGTCGAGGCGCTGCGCGCGTTGCTCGGGCTCTACAACCTCCAGGGCCTCGGCAACGTGCAGATCGGCCGCGGCAACGAGCGCCAGATCGAGTCGGTGCGCCGGCTGCAGCGCGAGACGGTGACGCGGCTGGTCTACGGCATCCCGATCCGGGCGGTCCGCACCCGCATCGAGCTCGACGAGACCGGCTTCCCCTCGGCCGGCAACGCGTTCGTGTTCGGCGCGGTGCTCAACGCCCTGTTCGGCTCGCTCGTCAGCCTCAACGCGGCCAGCGAGGTCGTCATCACCCTCGTCCCCTCCAAGGCGGAGTTCGCGTGGCCCGTGCAGATCGGCCTGTAAAAGAGACGGCGGAGTCGTGGGCCGAGCGCCTGGCCGAAGCGCCAGGTCTGGTCGACTTCTTCACCGCGGTCGACGTGCTGACGGCGGCCACCAAGGGCGGCGAGCTCGGGGCCGGCGAGCGCTTCCAGGACGAGCGGGTGCTGCTCGCCCACGCGCCCGGGCTCGGCTTCCTGCGCGCCGAGGTCGAGTCGGTCGCGCTCGAGCGCGGCGCCGACGGCCTGCGCGCGCGCCTGGTCGCCGACTTCTTCGGCCTGACCGGCGCGGCCACGCCGCTGCCGCTGCACATGGCCGAAGAGGCAGATCGCGACGACGACCACGGCGAGGTCGTGCGCGGGGTGCTCGGCCTGTTCCACCATCGCCTGCTCAGCCTCCTGTACCGCGGGGTCCGCCAGCTCGACTACCCGGGCGGCTTCCGCGAGGACGGCAAGGACCCGTGGACGCTGCGCGTGCTGGCGCTGCTCGGCGTCGGCGAGCGGCAGCGGGCGCTGTCGGTCGGCCAGCTGCTGCGCCTGGCGCCGGTGCTGGCCTCGGGCGTGCGCTCGCCGCAGATGCTCGAGGCGGCGCTGCGGATCGCCCTCGACGACTGCCTCGGCACGGCGTCGATCCGCTGCGAGCCGTTCACCGGCGAGTGGATGCCGATCGATCCGGCCGAGTGGTCGCGCCTCGGCGGCGCGACCGCCAGCGTCGGCGCGACGACGGTGCTCGGCACCAGCGTGATGCACCGCTCCGGCGCGGCGCGGGTGGTGGTCGGCCCGCTGTCGGGCGACAACTACAAGGAGTTCACGCCCGGCGGCCGCGCCTACGAGCGCGCCGCGGAGGTGCTCGACACCTTCCTCGACGAGCCGCTCCACCTCGACATGATCCTCGAGATCCAGGACATGACGTACCCGCCGGCCCGCCTCGGCGAGCGCCGGCTGGCCGACGATCTGTGGCTGGCCCGCAGCAAGCAAGCCGGCCTCACCACCCGCATGGCAGTGCCGATGGGCAAGCGGCGCGAGGGAGCGGCGTGATCAAAGGACAGGTCCCGAAGTTCAGCTTGGTCGTCACTGTGATCGACACCGAGGAGCACCGGCAGAAGCGCCACGAGTTCCAGCGCGGCCCGGTGCGGATCGGTCGCGACCCCGGGAACGAGCTCCACCTGCCGTACAAGTTCGTGTCGTCGTGGCACGCGGTCGCCAAGTTCGACGCCCGCGGCGCCCGCGTCGAGGACCTCGGCGGCGCCAACGGCCTCAGCGTCGACGGCCAGCGCGTCGCCTCCGGCGGCCGGGTCGAGGTCCGCGGCCGCGTGAAGATCAGCATCGGCCCGGTCGAGCTGCTGTTCGAACACAAGGTCGAGGGCGCGCAGCAACAGCAGCAGCAGGACGGTCCGCCCGACCTGCTCGAAGAGCCAGCTTCGCGCGGCGCCCGACCCCGCGGCTCGGCGCCCGGGCCGACGCCGCCGGACGAGCTGCACATGCGCGACCGCCGGTCGGCGCAGGGCGAGCTCGGCGACGGCGACGAGCCGCCGTCGCTGATCCCCGAGGGCGGCACGCAGCAGATGAACCTGTCGCGGCTGCACCAGGCGATCCTGCGCCTGCGGCCGATGTACGAGAAGCTCCGCGAGGGCCACTCGGCCTGGGACGCGGCGTTCTCGGCGGCGATCGCCGAGCTGTCGACGGGGCGCGACCGCGGCGAGGCGCTGCTGCTGCAGCGCGAGTTCCCGCCGCTGTCCTTCGGGACAGGTAGCGAAGGGCCGGCCGCGCTCGATCAGGGCGGCGCCGAGTTCTACCAGCAGGCCGAGCTCGGCGCGGTCGCCCAGGCGGCCGAGCAGGTGCTCGAGGGCCTGCGCCCGCCCGGCAACGTCGACGAGACGCGCCGCTTCCTCGACCGCTGCGTCGCCGCGCTGCGGGCCTTCGCGGTCGCGACCGTGGAGCTGCAGGAGCTGATGCACCGCCAGGGCGGCGAGCTCGGGGTGCGCATCGAGGGCGAGGAAAACCCGCTGCTGATCGCCGAGTCGGAGGGCGACCTGCTGCGCTACCTGCTCGACTGGCGAGCGACCCGCGAGGAGCGGGCGCACCAGCTGGCGGAGGTGTTCGCGGCGGCGATGGCCCACCTGCGCGGGGCGCTGCGGGGAACGGTCGGCGGCGGGCAGAAGGTCGGCGAGACGCTGTCGCCGCGGGAGATCGAGCGCTCGGTGACTGCGGCGTGGCCGACCCGCGCGGGGGCGCTGTGGCGCCGCTTCGAGGAGCGCTACGAGTCGGTGTTCGGCGACGGCGACGAGGGCCTGGGCAAGGTGTTCCGCAGCGCGGCCGGACGAGCGATCCGCGAGGAGCTGGCGCGCGCCGGCATCCGCGTGCAGTCGAACGAGGACGCCGAGGAGGAAGAAGATGCGTAGGTCGATGATGACGATGTTCGCCGGGACGGCGCTGCTCCTCGCCGCCGGCGCCTGCAAGCCGAAGGAGCGCGACATGCCGATCTGCCCGTCGATGGTGGCGGCGGAGCGCGCCAGCGAGGCCGACACTCAGACCCTGCCGGTCGACGTGTGGTACTCGGTGCTGGTCCGCAACTTCAACCGCATGGCGATGGAGCCGCCCGACGAGCCGCGCGAGTGCAGCGGCAGGCCGATCGAGGTGACCTGGCCCGACAACCTCAAGGAGGACCCGCGAGCCACCGCGCGCCCGCTCGACAAGCGCCGCCTCGGCGACGGCGACGTGACGTTCACGCAGGGCGAAGACGGGGCGCTGCTGGTGTGGGCGCGCATCCAGGACCTCGGCAACGGCGACGCGCTCGGGCCGGTAGCGCTGGTCCGGTGGGTCGAGCGCGGCCTCGAGGTCCGCGGGATCGGCAGCGTCCAGGCCCCCGCGCAGCGGGCCCGCCTGCGCCTCGAGCCGCTCGGCGAGGACTCGAAGGTGCTGGTGGTCGAGAGCGAGATCTGTCCCAAAGAGCAGGGCGCCGGCAAGTGCTCGCGCGAGGCCCAGCTGCTGCCGCTGGTCGAGCAGCGCTTCGTCAGCGCGCCGATGATCGAGGACGGGGTCGACATCGGCCCGGCCCGCTTCGTCCTGTCCGACCACTTCGAGCTGACGCTCAAGGACGGGTGGATCCGCCGCTACGACCTGGTCCGCTTGCTCAAGTTCGAGAAGGGCGTGCCGATCGTCGACGAGACGATCCGCAGCAAGGACTGCGACCCCAAGAACACCGCGACGCCCTGCGAGGAGCGCATCGACGCCGCCGAGAAGCGCCCGCTGGTGTTCAAAGACGGGGTGTTCATCGCGCCGCGCAGCGCATGGACCCGTACGCGGCTCGAGAACACCACGCAGGTGCCCACCGGCGGGTAAGCGCGAGGCCCAACGCGAGTTGCGGGGAACCAACGCGAGTTCGCGTGGGAACGCAACTCGTGCGGGTTGGCCGAAGAGGCGAACGAGTGCTCCACTCCTGTGGCCCTGACGGGCGCAGGAGGCGGATGTGCCGCGGATTCGCACCAACATCGATACTGGCAGATGGCACCGCCGTCCTCCATGGGCGATGCCGAGGCGGCGCTCGGTCATCGGCGGCGACGGACACGCGCCGGGGACAGGGCAGGCGCAGCGGCATATGCTGCTCGGGGTCCTTGGATTCGTCCTGGCTTGTGGTGATGAGCCCGCGCCGGCGTCATTTCCTGAGTGCGGCGACGGGATCGAGGTCGACAGGGAGGTCTGTGTGCAGGTCGAGCGCAAACCCTCGACCTTCGCCGGAAGGGTGCTGCTACCCGGTGATTTCGATGGCGACGGCGCGCAGGAGTATTACGTCGATGACGGAGGACTGGGCGGACACTTCGGGCTGATACGCGAACGGCCGCACGCCTGGGAGGTGGTGCATCGGGGCGAGTTCGTCGACGAGGACGGGCTCCAGCACGCGGTCTACCGTGCGAGCTCGCGAGATTTCGACGGCGACGGCTTCACCGACCTGCTGGCGTTCATGCAGTACGAGTATTCGTCGTACGACGTCCAGTCGTTTACGTTCCTCGGCCTCACGCTACATGCCCGACCCGGCTACCAGTTCGACTACGAACGGTACCTCTCCTGGGAGTACGACATCGAGTTCGACGAGCCGGAGAGCCGGTTCGACGGGGCGTTCGCCGACTTCGACGGCGATGGCGCGACGGAGCTGGTGTTCGCGCCCAATCTCCACCGGGCTTACGTGTTCCGCGTGAAGCCCGACGCGCCCCCGGGAGAGCTGTTCGAGCTCGAGCAAGAGCTCGACCTCCGGCCGTTCGCGGCGCAGGACAACATCGTCACCGTGGTGGTCGATCTGGACGGAGACGGGCGCGACGACCTGGTGCTCGTGGACGGGTTCGGGCGGGTGTGGACGATGCGGAGCGACCCGCAGGGGCTGCTCGTGCCGGGGACGCTGACCGACGCGCCGGTGTTGCCGTCCGTGGCGGGCACGGTGCTCGCGCGAGACCTGGACGGTGACGGCATCGTCGATCTCGTCGCTGGGAACACGACGCACAAGATGGGGGCCCTGACGCCGGGAGTGTTTGCGATCGCGCGAGGGCGTATGGACGGCAGCTTCGCCACGAGCGCGGCGTGGACCGAGAGCGAGGGCCCCACTCAGACGTCGTCGCCCTTCGGGCCTCAGCTCTGCTACGTCCACCTCGTGCTGCTCGACCTCGACGCGAGCGGCTACCCGGCGCTGGTGTACGCGTTGCCCGAGTCGCGCAAGCTGGTGGTGCATCCTCAGGTCGGTCGCACGCGCGGGGACGAGGCGATCGAGTTCCCGCTCGACCTCGAGCCCGCGGGGATCTTCGCCGATCCGCAGCCGGATGGCACGGTCGATCTGCTGGTCTCGCTGTGGCTCGACGACAACGGCACCGAGGACGACCCGTCGGACGACCGCGGGCCGTTCATCGATCGCTACCGCGTCGATCCGTGAAGGGCGGCAGAGCAGGAGCGCGGGTCGATCCCGGGTGATGCTCGTCGATGCGGTCGCTCCTGCGACCGGAGGGTGAGGAGATCGCGTGTCCCGGAGAACATGTCGAAAAAGACATGCTCGTTCGAGGCCCCGACTCCTCTCGCTCGAGGGCGGCGCGCAGTGATCGGCGGAGCTCTGTCCGATGGACGTCACGAAAGGCGAGCTGGACCGGCGGGCACGGGCGGGGACGACTGCGGCGCTGCGGGGACGACGGAGTCCGGGACGCGATGGCGACGTCTCGGTGCCCGTGATCGACAGCGACGACGCGCGGCCGACGAGATCGACGCCCGAGCCGGGGCGTCCGGCGAACTGGGGTTCGCCCGGCAGATCGAACGGGCGCTTCGGCGCGGGAGCAGATCTGCCGCGGGAGGCTCGCGGCGGGCAGCTGTCCGGGCATACGCGGGCGCGCGAGCGCCTGACTCGAGGGTCAGGCGATCGCGCGGGCCGGGTGCGAGCTGTCCTTGCGGACAGGTTCAGTCGGCGCCGCCGGCGCGCTCGACGGCGGAGCGGGTCGGGCGGTAGGTGTCCTTGCGGATCTGCAGGTCGATCGTGAGGACCTTGCCGGACTTGCGGACCACCGCGAACACCTCGTTGGCCTCGGCCAGCGAGCGTTGCTTGGTGTAGCGCAGCTGGTTGCGCTTGAAGGTGTTACGGCGGTAGCTGACCGGCTCGTCGAACTTCTCGCGGTCGGGCACCTTGATGAGGGTGTAGCGATCGAGCTCCGTCTGGGCGAAGGCGTAGGCGCAGGCGGTGTCCTCGCACTCGTTGTCGAAGCTGACCCACAGCACCGGCATGCCGTTGTGCTCGGTGGTCGAGAGGACCTTGCCCGGGGTGTTCTTGCCGATGATGCGCTCGAGCGGGCGGTAGGCGCCGCGCTCGGTGATCTTGCGCTTGGTGACGTCGTAGCTCTGATTGACCGACGACTCGCGGTAGATCGAGATGAGCTTCTTGTTGGGGACCACGCGCAGGGTCTTGAGCTCGGAGTCCTTCTCTTTGATGCGTCCGAGCTCGCCCGGAGTGAGATCGAGCCGGCGAGCGCATGCGCTCACGGTCAGAGCCGTGAGGAGGAGCACCGCCAGGGGTCGACACCAGGCGAGCTTGCCTCGAAGGACAGAGTTCGAAGGCGCCCGCAGATTCATGTGCCGATCCACCTGGCTCATGGGTACCATAGGCCTTACCTTGCCCGCCCGACTCGAGTCAATCATGTCGAGCAGGCCGCCGCGCGCGCGCGGGAGCAACCACTGATGATCCGCGTCACGATCCGCCGCCAAGACTCCAGCCAGGACGAGGTTCACGAGTTCACGCTGCCGCAGATCACGGTCGGTCGCGTCGACCGCAACCACGTGGTGTTGCCCAACAACCGCGTGTCCAGCGTCCACGCCCGCGTGATCGAGAACGAAGAGGGCATCGTGCTGGTCGACAACAACTCGACCAACGGCACCTTCGTCAACGGCGAGATGGTGCGGGGCCCGGTGGTGCTCGCGCCGCACGACGCCGTCGACATCGGCGTGTTCACGCTCCACTTCGAGCGGGCCGAGGAGGGCCACGAGGTCCAGGAGTCGTACTCGGCGGGGCCCGACTTCGAGGACCCGCAGGCCTACGGCGAGGGCCAGGAGCCGGGCGAGTACGACGAGTTCCAGGGCGGTCCGGAGCCGATCGGCGAGCCGCCCGATCTGCTGCTCGGCTCGGCCGAGCCGACGCCCGCCGATCCGATCGCGGCGCAGGACGTGCCCGTGCGCATGGTCGAGCAGGTCGGCCCGCCCGGCAGCGGATCGTTCCGGATCTCCCCGGAGACCGCCGACGCGCCGGCCCGGCCCTACGGCGCGGATATGCGCCGCACCGCCGTCGCGCCGCGCCGCACCGAGCCCGATCCGGAGCCGCCGCGCACGCTCGACGACGCGCTCGCGCTGGCGTTCCGCCAGACCTCGGAGGCGCTGCTCGGCGAGCCCCCGGGGCCGCAAGCGCGAGTCCGCGCGCTCGCGGCCGCGCGCGAGATCGTCGAGCGCACGCTGACGATGGCCGACCCCCGCCAGCGGCGGCAGTGGATCGACTGGCTGGCGCAGGAGGTCGCGGGCACCGGTCCCCTCGACGACATCCTCGCCGACGCCGCGGTGTCGGAGGTGCTGGTCTCCGGCGCGAGCCACATCGAGGTCCGGCGCGGCGAGCAGCGCTCGCGCCATCCGGCCCGCTTCTCGTGCGAGCAGGCGGTCGGCCTGGCGCTCGAGCGGCTGATCGGCACGCGCACCACCGCGACCGCGCCGATCGTCGACGGCGTCACCGAGGCCGGCGTGGCAGTCCACGCCGTCGGGCGACCGATCGCCGCCTCCGGCCCGATCCTCGTGCTGAGCCGCGCGGCGGGCGACACGCTGTCGCTGGCGCAGCTCGGCGAGCGCAAGACGCTGTCGCCCGCGGCCGCCGAGATGCTGGCGGCGGCGCTGCGGCAGCGCCTCAATTTCCTTGTGTGTTCATCGACCCGCGCCGACGCGACCGCGCTGCTCGGGGCGATGGCGATGGAGCTGCCGGGCGACGTCCGGGTGGTCGTGGTCCACCGCGGTCCGGTGCCGGCGGCGCTGGCGAGCCGGGCGATCGTCCTCGACGCGGGGCGCGACGCCGCCGCGGCGGTGCGCAGCGCGGCGCGGATGCGACCCGACTTTCTGTTCGTACAGGACGTCGGCGGGGTCGAGGTCGCGGAGCTGTGCGCGACGGCGAGGCGCCCCGGCGGGGCGACGATCGCGGTGCTCGCGGCCGACAACGTCGAGGTCGGGCTCGAGCGGATGCAGGCGACGCTGGCGCTGACGTCGGCGGGCGCCGATCCGGCGCACCTGCGGGCCTACGTGGCGGGCTGCTTCGACGTGGTGGTGGCGCTGCGTCGCTCGCTGTCGGGGCGCGATATCGTCGCGCAGGTGGCGGAGCTGCGGCGCGGCGATCTCGTGGAGCTGTTCGCGCGCGGCGACGACGAGTCGGCGCTGCAGTCGACCGGTGTCACACCCACGCTGGTGTGACGCGCTCGCGCCCCTGCGGCGCGTGAGCGGCATCGAGCACGGCGAATCGTCGTGCTAGAGCTGCGGCGGTTTCTGCTAAGTTCGCCGCTGTGACAGGGCGCGAGGGAAGGGTGCCGTCGGCGGTCGTGTGGCCCGCGGCGCTGGTGTTGGCCGCGGCGGCGTTCGGCTGCCGGGCCGGTGACGAGTCGAAGCCGCCGTGCGAGGCCCAGCCGGGCGTGCAGGCGCTGGTCCAGGTGTCCGACGTGGTCAACGTCGGCGAGGGCGGCGAGTCGTGGCCGACGACGCTGGTGGTCTACCAGCTGAAGGGCATCACCAGCCTCGATCAGCCGCTCGACCCGGACGCGATGGCGACCGAGGGCGAGAAGGTGTTCGGCGACGAGTTCATCGACAAGCGCGAGCTGGTCGCCTACCCGTCGACGGCCGACAAGCTGACGCGCGACAAGATGACCATCGCGCTCAAGCCGAACACCACGCACCTGGTGGTGGTGGCCCAGTTCCGCGAGAAGATCGGCTCGGCCTGGTACGCCTCGATGGCGGTGCCGCCGAACACCCGCGAGGACCAGTGCGCCGCGGTGGCCGAGGACGAGGAGCCGCGGCTGCCGTGCCTCTACGTCTCGCTCGAGCGCAGCGAGCTGACCGGCGGGGCGTTCGCGCCGTCGGGCTTCGAGCTGTCGACCTTCGAGACGGTGTGCGCGGCGCCGTCGACGGCCAAGAAGAAGCCGAAGAAGAAGAAAAAGAAGGCCGAGATGCCGAAGGTGCCGAAGACGCCGCAGGTGCCGAAGACCCCGACGACGCCGTCGACCCCGTCGACGCCGAGCGCCCCGTCGGCCCCGAGCATGCCGTCGAAGCCGACGGCGCCCACCGCCCCGAAGCTGCCCGGACGCTAGGACTGGAGAGGATGACGCGATGCTGAGCGGACGACCCGTGTGGAACGAGGGGATGCTGCTGTGCCCGCAGCACATGCAGCAGCAGGACCTGTATCACGAGCAGAACCTGGCGGCGCGGCTGGGGGTGATGACCGCGCTGAGCTGGGGCGTCGCGGCGATCTCGTTCGACGCCGGCGCGATCAAGGCGGGCCAGCTGGCGCTCACCGCCTTCCGCGGCGTCCTGCCCGACGGCACCGCCGTGATGTTCGAGGCGACCAGCCAGAGCCGCCCGGCGAGCCGGCCGATCGGCCCGGCGTTCCCGCCGAGCATGCGCTCGGTCGAGGTGTTCCTGGCCCTGCCGACCCTGCGCGAGGGCGTGGCCAACTACGCCGGCGCCGAGGTCACCGCGGGGCTGCAGCGCTACAAGACGGTCACGCGCAACGTGTTCGACCTGACTCTGGCCCGCAGCGAGCGCGAGCTGCAGTTCAGCGAGCCTAACCTGGTGCTGCTGTTCGGCAGCGAGCCGCGCGACGACTACGCCGCGATCAAGGTCGCCGAGATCGTGCGCGACGAGACCGGCGGGTTCCGCCTCAACGACGAGTACATCCCGCCGTGCCTGACGATCGGCGCCGCGCCGGCGCTGCTCGCCTCGCTGCAGGACCTGCTCAGCCTGTCGGTGACCAAGCGGCGCCGCCTCGCCGAGGAGCGGCGCACCCGCGACGGCGTGCGCATCGAGTTCAACGCCCAGGACATCACCCGCTACCTCTTCCTGCAGACCTTGAGCGGCGCGATCCCGGTGCTCAAGCACTTCAGCGAGGCGCCGGCGACGTCGCCGTGGCCGGTGTACGTCGAGCTGTCGCGGCTGTGCGGCGCGCTGATGACGTTCTCGTCGGAGGGCGACCCGGCCGAGCTGCCGGCGTTCCAGTACAACGACCTGCAGGGCGCGTTCGGCAAGCTGACGAACGAGATCAAGCGGCTGCTGGGCCTCGTGATCCAGGAGGCGTTCGTGACGGTGCCGCTGCGGGCCCGCCAGGACAACTCGTGGATCGGCGAGCTCCGCGACGATCGCCTGCAGCGCTGCACGCAGTGGGTGCTCGCGGTCGAGGCCGAGGGCGAGCAGCAGCAGGTCGCCAACGAGGTGCCCGAGCTGGCCAAGATCGCCAGCTGGAAGCGCATCCCGCTGGTCGTGAAGAACAACGTGCTCGGCGTGCCGCTGAAGACCGCCCACCGCCCGCCGCCGGAGATCCCGATCCGGCCGCGGCAGGTCTACTTCATGGTCACCACCGACGACCCGCACTGGCGCGAGATCCTCAACGAGCGGACCATCGCCATCTACATCAAGCCGCCCTACGACCCGCGGCGGGCCAAGGTCACGCTCATGGGGATCTTGGCGCGGGAGGACTAGCGCATGCACCGGATCTACGAGGTGACGCGGGTCTGCTTCGACCACGCGCTCCTGCTGAATCAGCCGGAGGGCGTCGCCGACGTGGCGACGCTCCACCGCAGCGCGGTCGACCAGGTCGAGAGCACCGAGGCCGCGGCGCGCAAGGCCGGGTTCGGGGCCGAGAACGCCCGGCTCATCAAGTACGCGCTGGTCGCCTTCATCGACGAGGTCGCCCAGGCCACCCCGGGTCCGGTCGCCGACTTCTGGGTCGACCACCTGCTGCAGCGCGACTACTTCAACGAGGTCCGGGCCGGCGAGAACTTCTTCGTCCACCTCGAGAAGCTGCTCGGCGCCCGCCGCGACGACGAGGACGCGCTCGACGTGCTGCAGGTGTACGCGACCTGCCTGTTCCTCGGGTTCCGCGGCAAGTACGTCGCGCGGTCGAACGAGCGCGGCTTCGACGAATTGTGCCGCCGCGTCGGCGACAAGCTGAAGGACCGGCTCGCGCTCGAGGACGGGCTGCCGCCGCCGGCCGAGGCCGAGTGGAAGCGTCCGAGTCGCACCAGTAACATCGCCGTCTGGATCGGCGCGATCGCGCTGCTGTTCTCGGTCGCGCTGCTGTGCGGCTACGAGAGCGAGCTGTCCGAGGACGCCGACGCGCTGGCGGGCCGGCTGCAGGAGGGCGTGCCGTGAAGGGGATGATCTACGTCCTGACGTTCGCCGGCGCGGCGATCGCCGCCGTCGTCGCCGCGGTCCGCTACCTCAGGCTGCCGCAGGAGTACGTGTGGTGGACGGCGGCGCTGATGGCGGTCGTCGTCCTCATCGCCGGCATCGTCACCTTCATCAACTTCTTGCGGGCCAAGAAGGCGGCGGTCGACAAGGCCAACCCGAAGGCCAGCCAGGAGCAGCTCGACTTCGACAACCGGCTGCGCGACGTCGCGGCCACCATCAAGCACGTCGAGCGCCACCAGAAGTCGACCGCGCCGGCGCGGCCGCGCTTCGTCAGCGCCCGCGCCGACACGCCGTGGGTCGCGGTGCTCGGCCTGCAGGGCCAGGGCAAGACGCGCCTGCTCGGCGGGCCGCACCCGAAGCGCCTGCCGGAGTACGACCACAACGGCCCCGTAAAAGGCGCCGACGCCAGCGCCGCGCCCGAGGACCGTCCGCGGCTGTTCAGCGCCCCGGGCCAGGCGGTGTTCGTCGAGGTCCCGCACGCGCTCGCGCACCGCGAGGACCTGCGCAAGTCGTGGCTCGCGGAGCTCAAGCTGCTGAACAAGCGCAGCCAGCCGCTGCACGCGATCGTCCTGTGCGTCGCCGCCGACGACCTCGTCACCGCGGCCGACCCGATCGCCCGCGCCGGCGAGATCGGCGACCTGCTCGCCGCCGAGGTCTCGGACCTGGTGACGAACCTGCAGGTCCACGTGCCGGTGTTCCTGGTGGTCACCCGCCTCGACCGCCTGTCGGGCTTCGGCGACGTGCTCGCCGCGTTCGAGAACCTGAGCGCGCCGCTGGGCTTCGAGCTGCCCGACGGCCGCAGCGAGGAGCTCGCGGTCAAGGAGCTGCGCTCGCGCTTCGACGCGCTGGCCGGCTGGCTCGACCGCCGCGCGCTGCGCCTGCTCAGCCGCTTCCGCGAGCCCGATCCGCCGCGCCAGGGCCGGATCTACACCCTCGTGCAGCAGATCGCCGGCATGCAGGAGCCGCTCGCCGCCATCGCCCAGCGCGTGCTCGCGGCCCGCGGCGGCGACCCGGTGCGCCTGCGCGGCGTGTTCCTCACCAGCGCGCTGCAGGACGGCGAGCCGGTCGTCGACGCTGTCCTCGAGAACCTGGCCAAAAAGACACGCGGCAACTTCACCCCGGCCTTGCCCGACCCGGCGTCGAGCAAGCGGATCTTCGCCGAGGAGCTGGTCGGCACCCACGTGCTGCGGGCCGGCGGCCTGGCGCGTCGGACCACCCGCGCGCTGCAGCGGTCGACGTTCAAGCGGGTCGCCGTCGGCGCGTCGCTCGGCATGGTCGGCCTGTACGTCGCGCTCGACTCGGCCGGCGCGGCCGGCCGCAACCGCGAGCTCAACCAGCAGACCGCCGACGCCAGCGCCGCGGCCGCGGCCGAGCTCGGCGGGCGCCGGCGCGTCCCGGTCGAGAGCGGCAAGATCGTGCCGCTGCGCGAGCTCCTGGCCCGCTGGGAGGACGAGAGCGGCGACGACCGCGACGACGTGCGCGAGTGGGGCCTGTTCCGCGACGAGGTCGTGCCGCCGCTGCGCACCTTCTACAAGAAGGCGATGTTCGCCGGCGTGACCTCGACCCTGCGCGACAAGGCCGAGGCCGAGCTGCGTGACTTCGCGGCCCGCTTCGAGTCGCCGGAGCTGATCCCCGACATCGAGGATCGGGTGCGCAACCGGCTGTCGCTGCGGTTCTACTTGCTCGTCACCGGCGACAAGAAGAACTACGAGATGCAGCCGATCACGCAGGAGTCGAAGTTCCTGCGCGAGACGCTGCGGATCCGCTGGTCCGGCAGCGCACGCACGCAGACCGGCACGGCCGAGTACGCGGCGATCGAGCGCGCGGTCGACAAGTACATCGACCTCGCCCAGGACAGCGACTTCAACCTGCCGCGCGAGGCGCCGCTCATCGAGCAGGTGCAGGAGATCCTCAAGCGCGAGGACTCGGTGCGCGCCGAGGTCGACAAGATCGTCGACGAGGTCAACGGCATCCAGGAGCTGTCGAAGATCAACCTGCGCACGCTGACCGGCCTGCCGGACCTCGAGAACGACGGCACCGAGGTGCGGGCGGCGTTCACGATCGAGGGCTGGGCCTACGTCAAGCGCGAGCTGGCGAGCGCGCTCGAGGCCGACTCGTGGGTGCTCGGGCTCGACCAGGCCCAGGCCAGCTCGCGCCAGCGCCGGCGCGGCGCCGAGATGCGGACCGAGTACTTCAAGATGTACACGGAGGAGTGGCGCCGCTTCATCCAGCGCACGCGCATCGCCCCGCCGACCAGCCTCGACGAGGGCAAGCGGCTGATGGGCGAGCTGGTCAAGGGCCCGCGCCTGCCGCTGTGGCGGGTGTTCGCGGAGCTCAAGCGCCACAGCGAGATCACCGACGACTACGACTACGGCGACAACAAGTCGCTGATGGCCCTGCTGAGCAAGGACAAGGACAAGAACACCGGCGGCCTCGTCAAGGCGGACGCGGTGCGCAAGGAGTTCGCGCGCCTGGTGATCTTCGGCGTCGCCCCCGAGGGCAAGGAGGGCGCCGCCGGGCTCGACCAGTACCACGGGCGGCTCAAGGAGCTGCGCGACGCGATCGGCAAGGCGCTCGAGAACAAGGAAGAGGAGAAGGCGCTGGTCGAGCAGCTGCGCGGCGCGATCGACTTCACCAAGTCGCTCGTGCAGGACGCCGAGCTCGACACCTGGACGGCGGGCACGACCAAGCTGCTGGTCACGCCGCTCGAGGAGCTGCTGCGCATGCTGGTCCGCGACCAGGGCACCGGCGCGGTGGCCGACTGGTGCGCGCGCATCGTCGACCCGATGTACGAGCGCTTCGACGGCCGCTACCCGTTCGCCGCCGACTCGCGCAGCGACGCGGCGGTGGCCGACTTCGAGGAGTTCTTCCACCCCGAGAATGGCTTCATCCGCAAGGCCCGCGAGGAGCTCTTGTCCGGCTACGTCGTGCTCGAGGGCAACACCGTCGAGCTGCGCGACCGCGGCCGCAACGACGGGCCCAAGCTCGACTCCGGCGTGATCCGCTTCCTCAACCGCGCCCAGGACATCGGCACGGTGTTCTTCCAGAACGAGGAGCTGCGCGTCGACTTCGAGCTGATCCTCGCCTGCAACCCGCAGGTCAGCAAGGTCGAGGTCTCGATCGAGGGCAAGAAGATCGACTTCGCGTGCGGCAACGAGAAGCCGACCCTGATGCGCTGGCCCGGCAAGGAGGAGCACGGCGCCTCGCTCAAGGCCTACGGGCGCCAGGGCAACAAGGTGCTAGCGATGTCCGGCGAGTGGGGCCTGTTCGAGCTGCTCGAGAAGCCGCCGTCGGCGGTGCCGGAGTTCAAGGGTGACGAGGTCATCAACTTCCGCTTCGACATGACGTCGTACAACCTCGGCCAGCTCGACGTGCGCGTGCGGCCGCGCCGGGTCCGCGGCGGCACCGCGTTCTTCGGCCTGCCGAACGGCAGCAAGCAGTTCCTGTCGCTGGTCCGCGCCGCCGACGTGCTGCCGCCGAAGCGGCTGTTCACCAACATGACGCCCTGCGGAGGCAGCTGACCGTGGCGACGGTGCTCGAAGCGCTGCTCGAGGGCGTGCCCGAGAGCGACCGCCCGAGGGTCCGCCGCGGGCTCAAGACGGTGCTCGCCGGGCTGGCCCGCACGGCGGCCTGGCGCGCGTCGGAGCAGGTCGACGCGGTCCACGTCGACAGCATGATCGCCGAGCTCGACCGCCGGCTGACCCGTCAGCTCGACCAGATCATCCACCACCCGAACGTGCAGGCGCTGGAGTCGGCGTGGCGCGGGCTGCGGTTCGTGGTCGACCACGTGCGCGAGGGCGACAACACGTTCATCGAGCTGGTCAGCGTGACGAAGCAGGAGCTGGCCGACGACTTCGCCGACGCGCCGGAGATCCCTCAGTCGGGCCTGTACCGCCTGGTGTACACGAGCGCCTACGCGACGTTCGGCGGCAAGCCGTACGGGCTCATCTGCGCCGACTACGACTTCGGCCCCGGGGCGGAGGACCTCGGGCTGCTGCGCCAGTGCGCCGCGGTCGCGGCGATGTCCCACTCGCCGTTCATCGCCAACGCCGCGGCCGGCTTCTTCGGCCTCGAGTGTCTCGATCAGATGCCGCGCGTCCGCGACCTGCGGGCGATCCTCGGCGGCCCGCGCTACCGCCTGTGGCACGCCTTCCGCGACACCGAGGACGCGCGCTACGTCGGCCTGTGCCTGCCGCGGTTCCTGCTGCGCGTGCCGTACCGCGTCGACGGCGACCCTTTCATGCAGCTGCGCTACCGCGAGCGCGTCGAGGACGACCACGATCACTACCTGTGGGGCCGGGCCTCGTTCGCGTTCGCGGTGCGGGCGATCGACAGCTTCGCGCGCACGCGCTGGTGCGTGTACATCATCGGCTCGCGCGCCGGCGGCATGATCGAGGGGCTGACGCAGATCGGCTTCCCGTCGATGCCGGGCCTCGCGCCGCGGTGCCCGTTCGAGTGCCTGGTCACCAGCCGCATCGAGCACATGCTCAGCGAGGAGGGCTTCATCGCCCTCGTCTACGACCGCGCCTCCGGCGGGGCGATGATCCACTCGGCCTCGTCGACGCAGAAGCCGCGCAAGTACGCCGACACCGAGGAGGGCCGCGCGGCCCAGGCCTCGGAGCGGCTCGGCGCCCAGCTGCCGTACATGTTCCTGGTGTGCCGGCTGTCGCACTACATCAAGCGCGTGCAGAGCGAGCGCCTCGGCCAGTGGGACAGCCGGCAGACCCTGCAGAAGGAGCTGACCGACTGGCTGCGCGGCTTCGTGTCCGACGTCGAGAACCCGCACTGGGAGACGCGGGCCCGCAAGCCGCTGCGCAAGGCCTCGATCAAGGTCGAGTCGGTCGAGGGCCAGACCGGCTGGTACCGCTGTCAATTGCTGCTGCAGCCGCACCTCACGCACAACAGCGCCTCGTTCACGCTGTCGCTGCTCGGGCGCCTGGAGAAGAGCACGGGCTCGCGCGAGTGAGCCCAGGGGAATAGGAGGGAGCCGTGGCGATCGCCGAGGTGTTCATCAAGGAGGCCGAGGCCCTGCTCGCGCCGATCTCCGCCGCCGAGCCGGGCGGCAAGAACCCCAGCACCGACGAGCGCTACCAGGAGCTGCGGGTCGAGGTCGACAAGGAGAACTCGCCGATCGGCGAGGCCGTCGGCTGGCCGCGCGTCGAGAGCCTCGGCCGCGAGATCCTCGGCAAGGTCGCCAAGGACCTCCTCGTCGCCGCCTACTTCGGCTTCGCCCTGCACAAGACCCGCGGGATCCACGGCCTCGCCGTCGCCGTCCTCGTCGTCGACGGCCTGTTCGACCGCTTCTGGGACACGATGTACCCGCCGGTCGCCCGCGCCAAGGGCCGCGGCACCGCGCTCAAGTGGCTGCTCGAGCACGCCGCCTCGGCGCTGCAGAGCTACACCCCGCAGGTGTCCGACCGCGCGGCGATCACCGCCCTCGTCACCGCCAGTAAGCAGCTCCGCGGCCGCGCCCGCGACAAGCTCGGCGACCACGTGCCCTCCTTCAAGGAGTGGTCGGACCTCCTCGACAGCATCCAGGCGACCCTGCCGCCGGAGCCCAAGGCCGAGGCGCAGCCCGAAGCGCCTTCGGGACAGGTCGCTCCGGACATGTCCTCACAGTCAGCCGCCGCGCCCGCGAGCCCGCCGCCCGTCGCCGCTGCGACCCCCGCCGCGCCGCCGCCGGTCGCCGCGTCCGAGCCGCCGCCGCCGCCCGCCAAGCCGACCCCGAAGGACATCGCTGCGCCGTGGCTCGCGCCGATCGCCGGGGCCAACCCGGCGGGCCGCGACCCGACCGAGTCGGCCGAGTACCAGGCGATCCTGGCCGAGGTCGACAAGCTGCAGTCGCCGACCGGCGGGGCGATCGACTGGGCCGGGATCGTGCAGAACGCCGACGTGGTGCTGAAGTCGCAGGCGAAGGACCTGCGGGTGGCGTGCCACCAGGCGCTGGCGCGGTTCAAGACGCGGCGCATCGACGGCCTCGCGCTCGGCCTGGCGATCCTCGCCGAGGTCGCCGACGCGTTCTGGGACACCGCGTTCCCGCCGGCGGCCCGCCTGCGCGGCCGCGCGGGGGCGCTGCGCGGCGTGCTCGAGCTGCTCGAGCCGGAGCTGGGCGCGTGGCAGCCGAAGCCGAGCGAGCGCGCGGCGCTCGAGCAGCTCAAGGACAACACGACGCGGCTGCAGCAGGTGGTGCGGGCCCGCTACGCCGACCAGGCGCCCAACCTGCGCCCGCTGCTGCAGTCGATCGATCAGCTGCTGCTGACGATCCCCGCCCCCGAGCCGCCCAAGCCGGCCGCTCCGCCGCCGCCACCGCCGCCGCCGAAGGTCGAGGCACCGGCGCCGCCGCCCCAGGCGCCGCCGCCTGCGCCGCCGCCCCCGCCGTCGCCGCCACCTGTCTCTCAGGCCAGCCCGCCGAAGCCGGCCGTGGTGATCGAGCCGCCCAAGGCCGTCGCCGCCGCGCCGACCGCCGACCTCGCCGCGGTCGACAAGTTCCTGCGCGGCACCGGCGAGGAGCTGGTCAAGCTGGGGCACGCGCTGCGCCGGGCCAAGACGAGCGACGCGCTGGCCTATCGCCTGCTGCGCTCGGGCCTGTGGATCTACATCGCCGCGCCGCCGCCGATCCGCCCCGACGGCAACACCGCGATCAACGGCCTGCCCGAGGGCGAGCGCAACCGCCTCGAGGCGCTGATGAACGCCGGCAAGTGGCCCGAGCTGGTCGAGAACAGCGAGTCGCTGCTGCCGATGAATCGGTTCACGCTCGACCTCCACCGCTACAGCATCGAGGCGCTGAAAAACCTCGGCCCCGATCACGACGCGGCCCTGCGCGGCCTTTTGGCCGAGGTCGGCGCCCTGCTGACGCGCCTGCCGAAGATCTTCGAGCTCAAGGACAACTCGGGCGTGCCGATGTGCAGCGACGCGACCCGGGCGCTGCTCGAGCGCGAGGCGCTCGGCGGCGGCGGCGGCGGTGGCGGCGGCGGTGCGGCGACTGCCGGGGGACCGGCGCAGATCGTGATCGCGGCGCCGGTGGCCAGCGGGATCGACGACGCCGCGATCGCGCAGATCAAGGGCCTGCTCCGCGGCAAGCGCGAGGAGGGCCTGCGCCTCGGAGCCGCGCGCGTGCAGTCGGCCGTGGGCGGGCGGTCTCGCTTCCTCCGCCGCGTCGAGCTGGCAGAGGCCTGCCTCGACGGCGGCGAGCTCGGCCTGGCCCGCTCGCTGTTCGCCGGCCTCGTCGGCGAGATCGACGGGCAGCACCTCGAGGCGTGGGAGCCGGAGCTGGCCGCCCGCTGCCTCGAGGGCCACGTCCGCAGCGCGCCGAAGGGTCAGCCGGCCGAGAAGGCGATCGTCGACGCGGCGCTGGCCCGCCTCGCCGGCCTCGACCCGGTGCGGGCGGCGGCGCTGGTGCCGAAGAGCTGAGGCTGTCCTCGGGGACATTTTTTAAAAATGTCCCTCGGATAGCCGACCATGATGTCCTAGAGGACATGTGACATGTCCTTCGGGTCATCCATGTCATCACCGCGCGAGAGGGTGGTCGGCGTGCCCGCCCTTCGTCTCGATGATTCGCTGGGTCAGTCCGGCAGCGCGCGCTTGACCGCCTCGCCCAGGTGCGGCGACGCGGCCAGGGCGGCCCGCCCCGCGGCGGTGAGGCGATTGTCGGCCAGCTCGAGCGTCGTCAATCGAGCCACCGCGCTGCTCTGCGCCAGCACCTGGGCGGCCTTCGGTCCGAGCCCGCAGCCGGCCAGCGAGAGCTTCGTCAGCCGCCCGAGGTGAGGGCTCTGCAGCAGCGCGCGCAGGCCGGCGTCGCCCGGCTTGTTGTTGGCGAGGTCCAGCGCGGTGAGGCTGGCCAGGTGCGCCCCCTTGGCCAGTGCCTTGGCCCCCGCGCTCGTGAGCCCGGAGCCGGCGAGCGACAGGCGCATCAGCCCGGTCAACTTCGGGTTGTCGGCGATGTTCTCGGCGGCGGCGTCGCCCAGCCCGGGCGCCTCGATCGTCAACACGCGCAGCCGCGGCGCGTCCAGCTCGGCGAGCGGCGCGACGCCGTTGCCGTCGTCCACCTCCTCGACCTCGAGCGACAGGCCGTACGGCTGCAGCGCCTGCAGGCTGGCGACGATCCCCGGCACCGCGCGCTCGCCCACGGCGCTCAGCCGCAGCTCCAGCCACCGCACCGGCTGGCCCGCCTGCGCCAGCTTCTTGAGCGCAGCGGCCCCCGCCACGCGCTGCACTGTCACCAGCGGCCCGGCGTCGGCCCAGCGCTCCACCTCGTCCGGCCAGCGCTCCAGCTGCTCCTGCACGCGCGGCAGGGCGACCTGCGCCAGCGCCTTCGGCTCCCACTGCGCGAGCTCCTCACAGAGCGCGGTCCACAGCGCTTCGCTGGGGGTCTGCTGCAACAGGTCGGTCAGCGTGCCGAGGCGATCGTCCATGGCGCCCAGGATGGCACACTGGAGGGGACATGTCCCGGGGGACATGCTCGCGGCTTCACGGCCGCGGCGTCAGAGTGACCTTCTGCGGCGACGCGACCGCGCCGCTCCCATGTCCGAGTTCGAGGGAGCCGCCACGTCCCGTGCGGCAGCGTCGGCGCCTCGCCGCGATCCTCGCGTGCGTCTGCTTGCGTGCGGCGGGCGCTCGCCCGCGGCGCGCGGTCGAACGCTCTCCGGCATCCCGGGCAACCCTGACACGGACTGCCGGTGCTCCCCTGCGGTCTGCATTGCGGCACACCGAGCACCCGCGAGCTGCTCGATCCCGGTGCACGAAGAGCACGCGCGGTACTTCGCCTCGAGCTGCCTTGAGCACCGCTGCGGGTGCGTCGGAGACCATCGAGGCCTCCGTCCCCCGGCGCCCGGCGACGGATCTTCATCACCTGTCCCTCTGGACAGGCGCACGGGCACGCGCGGTGCCGCGGCTTGACGCCGCACACCCCGTTGTCGACGATGCACCCATGCGCAAGCGTTGGAAGCCGTGGGTCCTGGTGGGTGCAGTGACGTGGGGGGCCGGATGCGGCGACGATGGCAACACCTCGGCGGGCTCGAGCACCGATGTCACCGCCAGCGACCCGACCGGCATCCCGGGCAGCACGACCGGGCAGCCCTCGACCACCGGCACGTCCGACCCTGACACCGGCGCGACCGACCCCGTCGACCCGCCGACCACCGGCACCTCGACCACGTCGACGGACCCGACCGCGACCACGGTCGACACCACGGGCGATCCCGCCTGCGGCGGCTGCCCCGACAACTTCATCTGCAAGTACGAGACCTGCATCCCCGACCTCGGTCCCTGCGTCACCCACGACGACTGCCCCGGCGATTCCTACTGCGACGCCGACGGCGTGTGCATCCCCTACGACGTTCCGCCCGCCGTCATCAACGACCCCGACTGCACCAAGCCCCCGATCCCCGAGGGCGTCACTCCCACCCTGCAATGCGAGTGGACGGGCACCGCCCCCGACGACCCGACCGCGGCCTCGAACCGCATCTACACCACCCCGTCGATCGCCGACCTCAACCTCGACAAGGATCCAGGCAAGCTCCAGCCCTCGATCATCGTCACCACCTTCCACAACGCCAGCGACAGCCGCCTCGGCACCCTTCGCGTGTTCGACGGCCGCACCTGCGAGGAGCAGATGCGCCTCGGCGGCGTCGACGAGCCCGACTTCACCAACCGCCCGAGCTACGCCGCCACCTGGGCGGTCGGCGACCTCGACGGCGACGTCCCGCAGGGCGGCCACCCCGAGCTCGTCAGCTACCAGCTCGACTCCGACGACGACGCCGAGAAGGTCCGGCTCTACGCCGTCCGCATCGACTCCACGGTCGACCCGCCGGTGCTGGAGCGCATGTGGTACGGCCGCGACTGCGACAACGACGACATGGCGCTCTACTTCAGCAGCGGCAGCACTCTCGCCAGTCCGCTGCTCATCGACCTCGACGACGACGACCGCCCGGAGATCCTCGTCGGCCGGCAGGTCTTCGACGCCGAGGGCTGCCTGCTCACCACCTGGCTGGCGAGCGAGGCCACCGGCATGGAGTACACCGCCGACGTCGACCTCGACGGGCAGATGGATCTCGTGACCGCACGTCGGGTCGCCGGCTGGGACGACGTGACCACCGAGTGGGTCGACAAGCCGTGGTTCGTCGCCAATCCGATGCAGCTAAACGGCTTCACCGGCGTCGCCGACGCGGGCCTCTACTCGAACATCCCCGGCGTCGATCCTGCCCAGCAGCCCGAGGTCGTCGTCCTGTCGTCGCCCGGCGACAAGGGCCAGCTCCGCGTGCAGTCGCTCGACGGCGCCGTCGTCTGGGGCCCGATCGAGACCTACAAGACCGGCCCCGCCGACGAGCCCGACGAGGGCGGCCCGGTCACGATCAGCGACTTCGACGGCGACGGCCAGGTCGAGTTCGCCTCCGCCGGCGCGTCGCAGTACGTCGTCTACGACCCCGACTGCCAGGCGTCGCTCATGGGCATGAGCCCGCCCGAGCGCCCCGGCGGCACCTGCGAACGCACCCCCGAGCAGGCGGCCAAGAACCTGCCCGACGGCGTCCTGTGGGCCCAGCCCTCGAACGACGAGTCGTCCAGGACCACGGGCTCGTCGATCTTCGACTTCGACGGCGACGGCGACGGCGAGGCCGTCTACCGCGACGAGTGCTACCTCCGCGTCTACGACGGCAAGTCCGGCACCGTCCTCTTCAGCACCCCGGCCTCGAGCGCCACCGGCCTCGACTATCCGACGATCGCCGACGTCGACGGCGACTTCGCCACCGAGATCATCGTCCCGCGCACCCCGGCCGGCGGCTGCCCGCCGACCGACCCGCTGTTCCCCGAGGGCGGCGCGTTCAAGGCCTCGACCGGCTTCGCCATCTACCGCGACCCGATGGACCGCTGGGCCAACTCCCGTCCGGTGTGGAACCAACACGTCTACTCCGTCACCCACGTCACCGACGACGCCCGCGTCCCCCCGCGCAGCGAGTTTAAAAACAACTGGCAGACGCCAGGCCTCAACAACCTGCGCCAGAACAGCCAGGGCGACGTCGGCGCCCTGCAGATCGCCGACCTCACCGTCGAGCTCGCCGAGATCGGTGAGCTTTGCTCCTTCGGGGCCGGCGAGATCGAGCTGACCGCCGAGGTGTGCAACCGCGGCACCAACGCGGTCCAGGACGGCGTCACCGTCGCCTTCCTCGAGACCCTGACCATGGAGCAGGACGTCAGCATGGCCACCGTCGTCTGCGAGGCCGCGACGACGATGCTGCTGCAACCCGGCCAGTGCGAGATCGTCCAGTGCGTCGCCAACCTCGCCGGCACGGGCAACGTGTTCGTCGACGTCGACCCCGACGACAAGATCGCGGACTGCCACCCCGGCAACAACCTCGGCGCCGACGCCTTCAAGATCTGCCCGGGCTGACGCGCCGTCGCGGACGTGACGGCCAGGCTCGGCACCGGCGAGGGCGACGGCCCGGCGCTGGTGCCGAGGCATGCCCTGATGGTCATGCTCTTACGGCCATGTTTCTTACGACATGTGCGAAGGAACAGCCATGGAGAGCGGGCCCTCCACGCGGCGCGGTGCTGCCCGCCCGCCCGCAGGCGCGGACTTCACCTGGCGGAAGAGACAGGCGCGGACGGCCTCACAGCCGCAGCGCCAGAGTGGCCTTCTGCGGCGACGCGAGCGCGGGGAAGCGGGCGCGCCCGGCCGCCTCCTCGACGCAGTTGCCGAGGTCCGAGCCGCGGGCCGGCTTGTGGGCGGTCGCGCTGGTGACCTTGCCGCTCGTGCCGACCTCGACGTCGACCTTGTAGGTGGTGCCGGGGATGCCCAGCTCCGAGCAGGCCTTCAGCGCGCCCGACAGCCCGGCCGCGGCGGCCTTGATCTCGGCGTCGCCGAGCGCGGCCAGCGGGCCCTTGGACGGGGTCGACTTGGCGACCGCGGCTTGCCGGGGCTCCTTCTCCTTCGACTCCTTCGCCTTCTTGGCGACCTTGCTCGCCGGCTCGGGCGAGGTCGGGGGCGGGCTGTCCTCGGGGACAGGTTTCGCCACCGGCGTCGGCTCGGGCGCGGGGGTCGGCGGGGCCGGCTGGGCCGCGGTGGTCGGCGGCTCGGCTGCGGGCGCGGCGGCCAGCGACGGGGCTGTCTGTTCGGGCATGTCCTGCGGGGCAGGTGGGCGCACGGCCAGGAACACCCCCAGGCCGACGAGCGCGGCCAGGCCGACGGCCGCCAGCGCAGGGCCGAGGAGGCGGCGCGGCGGCGCGGCCGGGACCACCTCGAAGTGGATGTCGAACGCCCCGGCGGCGTCGATCGCCCGGATCGCCGCGGCCAGCTCGTCGGCCGTCTGGTAGCGGTCCTCGGGCTTCTTCTCCAGGCAGCGCAGGATCACCGCCTCCTGGCGCTCGCTGACCGCGTGGTTCGGGTCCACCTCGCTCGGCCGCGGCGGCGGCTGCTGCATGTGCATGCCCAGCACCGCCATGAACGCCTTGGCGCGGAACGGCAGGCGGCCGGTGAACATGCGGAACATCAGCACGCCCATCGCGTAGATGTCGGAGCGGCCGTCGAGCGGCTGCTCCTGGGCCTGCTCGGGCGACATGTACTCGGGCGTGCCGAGCAGCACGCCGGTCTGCGTCATCTCGTCGCCGGCCTCGCTGATGACCTTGGCGATGCCGAAGTCGAGCACCTTGACCAGCTCCTGATCGTCCTGGCGGATCAGGTAGATGTTGTCGGGCTTGAGGTCGCGGTGGACCACGCCGTGCGCGTGCGCGGCCGCCAGCGCGGCGCACACCTGTAGGATGATGTCGCGGGCGCGCTCCCACGGCAGCACGCGCTCGCGCTTGAGCACCGACTTGAGGTCCTCGCCCTCGAGGTACTCCATGACGAAGAACGGCGCGCCGTGGTCGGTCTTGCCGAAGTCGGTGATGTCGACGATGTTCGAGTGGCGGACCCGCGACGACGTCCGCGCCTCCTGCATGAAGCGATCGGCGATCTCCGGCTTGTCCTGCAGGTGGGCGTTGAGGGTCTTGATCGCGACCTTGCGGCCGATGTCCATGTGCTCGGCGAGGTAGACCTCGCCCATGCCGCCCTTGCCGAGGCGGTGATACACGCGGTAGCGGTCGGCGAGCACCTCGCCCTCGTGGATCGTCGCCGGCGCCGGCACGGGCGGGTGGCTGAAGCTCGACGAGTTCGAGCCCGACATCCGCGTCGGCGTGTCGGTCGGCGGCGGGGCTGCTTGCGGCGACGGGGTCGGCTCGGCGAGCTCGACGGGCGTCGCGTCGGCGAGGTCGACGTCCGGATCGACGGGCTCGACTGGAATCAGCGCGTCGAGGACGGAGGTCGGCGCGGGCGAGGGGGCGACGGGGATCAGCGCGTCGAGGACGGAGCTCGGCGCGGGCGTGGGCGCGGCGATCGGGCCGAGGCTCGTGGGCGCGGGGACGACGGGCGTCGCTGCAGCGATCGGGGCGCTACTCGTGGGCGCGGGCGTGGGAGCGAGGGGCGACGCAGCAGCGACGACGCTGGGCGTCGGCGTGGGCACGACGGGCGCCGGCGCGACGGGCCCCTGCGTCGGCGCGGCGACTGGACCGACCGACGGCGGGGCGGCCGGCGAGCCGAAGGGCTTCACCGCGGGCGGCGCGGGCAGCTTGATGGCCGGCGGCGCGGGGGCCTTGAGGGTCGGCGGCGCGGAGGCCTGGCCGGTGGGCGGCGGCGCGGGGAACTTGAGGGCGGGCGGGGCGAAGGCCTGGGCGGTGGACGGCGGCGCGGCGATCTTGGCAGCAGGCCGCGGCGGGGCGACGGGCTCGGCCTGGGGCTCGACGTCGACATCCGGCTGGGGCTGCTCCTCGGCACTCACGACTGCCACGATACCGCACGCCAGCCCGCGGTGGTCACGCCCCGCACGCGGCGCGAATCTCGGCCCGGACTTCCTGCAGCAGCGCCGCGTACGCGTTGCCCCCAGGCACGACGTTGCACAGCGTGTCGATCGCGTGACGCTCCGGGGGCAGCGACTGGATGAAAGCGCGCAGCTTGGGGGTCGTCTCGGTGCCGAACCCGTCGTCGTTCTCGGTCGGGTTCCAGGCGCAGGCCGGCTGGCCCATCTTGGGATCGCCGAGCAGGCCGACCATGTAGAGGTCGTCGATCCCGGTCGGCTTGATGTTGGTCAGCGATCCGGTCCAGAAGCTCTCGAAGATCTCTTCCGAGCCGTCGTGGCCCTGGGCGTCGTTGTTGTCGTCGTCCTCGTCGGCCAGCATGATCACCGTGAGGAACGCGCTCGGGCGGTAAAAGCCCTGGTTGCAGCCGGTGTTGAGCGAGGGGTCGAGCGCGCCCACCGTCGAGAACAGGGTGTCGACCGGCTTCTCGTCGGGGTCGCCGTCGGAGCCGATGTTGAACAGGCACTCGAGCGTCAGCGGCATGTCGAGGTCGGGCAGCGTCGCGTAGGGCAGGCCCTCCGTGAAGGTGCACGGGTTGCCGTTGTTGTCGGCGGTGACCAGCGCGCCGAGCTTCTGGCACTCGACGGGGTTGTGCGGGTAGGCCTCGGTGGTGACCACGCCGAGGTGGACGCTGCAGGCCTGGCGCAGCTCGGGGACCATCTGGTTGCCGAACTCGGTGATGAAGTCGAGCAGGATCAGGGTCTTGATCAACATGCTCGGCGAGTTGTCGGCGACGAACAGGAGGTCGAGGTCCTTGCAGCGGCCGATCCCGCAGCCGCCGCCGCTGGTCTCCTCGTCGCCGGTCGACGTCGTGGTCGTCAGCGGCGTCAGCGTCGTGTCGGTGGTCGTCGTGGTCGTCGTGGTCGACGTCGGCTCGACGGTGGTCGGATCGCTCGCGGTAGTCGTCGTGGTCGGCGCGGCGGTGGTGGTGGTCGTCGTCGGGCTCGTCTGCGCCGAGGGACCGCCGCACACGCCGGCCTCGCAGCGCAGGCTCGGGCCGCAGTCGCTGTCGGCGGTGCAGGGCTGGCCGGACAGGAAACCGCCGGTGAAGCAGGCGCTGAGCGCGAGCGCCCAGGCGACGAATAGCGGGCGCGCCATCGCCTGGCAGTATCGACGAGGACGTGCCGGCGGTGCAACGTCCGCCGACCTGTCCCATAAGACACGAGCATTACAAACTGCCATTTACGCGCGCGGAACTGCGCCTTGTGGCCGTGGGGCCCGGCGGCATATGATCGCGGCCCTTCATGGCGATGGCGACGCACGGGCGGCGATGGTTGTCCGCAGGGCTCGCGGCGGCGCTGGCCGTCCTGCCGGCGGTGCCCGAGGTCCGCGCTGCGGCGCCGGCCAAGGCCAGCGAGGAGCTCAACGCGAAGATCAGCGCGCTCGCGCAGGAGGCGCAGACGCGCTTCGAGACGGCCGACTACGCCGGCGCGATCGAGCTGTGGACGCAGGCCTACGCGGCGCTGCCGAACGAGCCCGCGTACGACAAGCGGCGCAACGTGCTCGCCTACCAGATCGCCCAGGCCTGCGTCGAGGCGTACGAGCTCGACCCGCAGCTCGTGTACCTCCGCAAGGCCGAGCGGCTGTTCGACAACTACCTCCAGACGATCAGCGCCAAGGACAAGAACACCACCGCCAAGGTGCAGGGCACGCTCGACGAGCTGCGCGAGAAGATCCGCGTCGCCGAGGAGCGCGAGGCGGCCGACAAGCAGGCCGCGTCCGAGAACGCCGAGGCGCGCGGAGAGGACGACGCGGAGGCCCTCCTTGCGGCCCAGAAAGCCAGCGAGGCGCGCGAGGCCGAGGCCCGCGCGACCTCGGAGCGCGAGGCCCGGCGCGCGCGTCGACTCACCATCGCCGGCGGCGCGCTCACGGGCGCCGGGGCGATCGCCCTCGGGGTGATGGCCTACGGCCTCGCCCGCGGGGCCCGCGTCGACCGCGACGGCGAGGCCGCCAAGGCCGACGGCGTCACCGACCCTGCCGTCTATCGCGACCTGCTCGACCAGGGCACCGCCGCCAACACCCTGGCGATCGCCACCGCAGTGGTCGGCGGCGTGCTGGTCGTCACCGGCATCGGCCTGATCGGCGCCGGCGCGGCCGGCCAGCAGCGGGCCCGCCGCGACCTCGGCCTGGCGCCGACCTGGCTGCGCGGCGGCGCCGGCCTGGTGCTTCAGGGCAGGTTCTGAAAGACATGTCTTGAAGGGCATGCCCGCTCGGGCATGTCGATAGAGGCATGTCCCTGGGGACATGATCCATGCTCACAGGCGGCGGCGGGGGCGGCCGACGCGGCCGCCGGGCTGGGACACCCGGCGGGCCAGCTCTTCCAGGAAGGAGTCGTCGGCGAGGTCGGGGTCGCGCTCGCGCAGGTGGGCGAGGAAGGCCTCGATTTCGGGCTTGTCGCTGCCCTGCTGCAGGCCGCGCATCACCCCGAGCAGCATGCGTTCGCTGCGGAGGCGCTCCTCGTCGAGGCGGCGGCGCAGGAGGATCGCCCGGCCGAACAGGATCGACAGCACCAGCGCCACCGCGGCGAGCGCCCAGGCCACGATCGCGCTGAGCTGGAGGCCCTTGTGGAGCAGGGCGTCGAGGTGGGCCCAGAAGCCGACCTCGAACTGTCCGGCGCGCTCGCGGAAGCGCAGCTCCTGCAGGCCGTCGTGGCCGCCGATGATGATCTGGTGGGTCACCTCGCGCGCGACCAGGCCGAGCGCCGGGGTCAGCTCGTCGGCGAGCACCCGGCGCAGGCTCGGCGCGAGGTCGCGGGCGACGACCGTGCGCAGACCCGGACCGAGCTCGTCCTCGATCACCGCGCGCAGGGCCGGGCCGAGGTCGTGGCGCAGACCGCGACCGGCCGCCTCCATCAGGCCGTCGACCGTCGCCCGCGTCAGCGTCTGGGCCAGCGCGCGCATGTCCTGACGTGTCTCCGGGGACAGGCCGACGTCCAGCACCCGCGCGACCGCGTGGCGGGCGGCCTCGGCCGCGGCGGGGCCGAGGTCGGACCGCAAGCTGCGCGCGGCGGCGGCCGAGACCGTCTCGATGTAGCGGGCCGAGGCGCGGCGCAGCTCGGCCTGGCGCTCGTCGTCGGTCATCGCCTCGACGACGCCGTCGACCAGAGTCTTGCTGAGCTCGCGGGCCGCGTGCTGCACCTGCGGGTCGAGCATCAACCGCTCGATGCGGCGCTGCGACTCGGGGTCCTCGAGGAAGCCGACGCTCTCGTCGAGCGCGGTGGGGACGATGCGGCGCGTGATGCCCTCGGCGCTGAGGCAGCCGCAGAGCACGAGGCCGAGGAGGAAGCCGATGCGAGCGCGCATGCTCGGTTCATGCGCGAGGTGAACGACCGCAGTCCGTGAACCGCGACGTGACGGGCGCGCGGGCCGGGGGCGCGCGCGCCCGTCACGGGCAAGAGAGCGGGGCGAGGCCGCCGCTCACGGCTTGCCTTCGGTCTGCGGGTTCTTACCGCGGCGGCGGATCTCGCGCGGATCGCTGGGGTCGTAGCCGAGATCGCGGTGGCCGTCCGGCTGGCTGTCGCGGTTGTGCTGCAGATGACTGGGCCGGACCTCCCCGGGGTCGCCCCCCTGGTGGCCCTTCTCGCCGTCCTCGCGGTTGCGCGGCGTGTCGCTGGGGTTGACCTGGTTGAGGCCGGTGTTCGGCCCGCCGCGGTCGCGATCGGTGTCGTCGTGGGAGGGCTTGAAGTTCTTGTTCGGGTTCATGCTCGAACCGTGACGTGGCCAGGTGGGGAGTCAAGGCGCGCGCCGGAGGCGGGGCACCGACGAATCGCCGGTCTGGTGTTGCGCGCGCGCCGGGAGATCTGCCCGGCAGTCGGGCGCATGGATGACCTCGCTATAGAAGAGGTTGTGATAGCGTGCGGTCGATGGTTTCCACGCGTCGGTTGGTAGGGTGCATCTTCGCGGTCCTCGGGCTCGTCGGTTGCGGCGACGACGGTCGCGCCACGGCCTCGGCGACGGCCGGCCAGTCGGAGGGCACGGCGACGCCGGGCACCGCGACCGAGCCGACGAGCGGCACCGGCAGCGCGACGCAGACGACGACCGGCGACACGGGCACCGCCTCGAACTCGGCCAGCGAGGCGACGACGACGACCGCGCCGACGACCACGCAGGACGTGACGATCACCGGCACCACCGGCCCGACCACGAGCACCTCGACCGGCCCCGACCTCACCACCTCGACCGGCCCCGACACCACGACCACCGGCGACCCGTGCGGCGGCGGGAGCGGGCGCGGCGGCTTCGACTTCAGCTACTTGTGGGTCGCCAACACCTCGCAGGGCAGCATCTCGAAGGTCAACACGACCACGCTGATCGAGGAGGGCCGCTACTACGCCGACCCCAACCCGCCGGCGGCCAGCTCGTCGCGCACGTCGGTCAACATCGACGGTCACTTCGTGGTGGTGTCGAACCGGGCCTCGTACAGCGTGACCAAGTTCGCGGCCGACAAGGGCGACTGCGTCGACAAGAACGGCGACGGCGTGATCACCACGTCGAGCAACAAGGACGACCTCCTGCCGTGGGGCAGCGACGAGTGCATGCTGTGGAACACGCCGGTGAGCCCGGCGCCGTTCGGCTACAACGGCGGCCCGCGCGGGACCGCGTGGGCCCCGGGCGACTTCAACCCGGCGACGTGCAAGTACGACGACCAGAAGGTGTGGGTCGGCTGGCTCGACGCGCCGACGCACGCGATCATCGGCCGCTTCGACGGCGCCACCGGGGTGCAGGACGCGACCATCCCGCTCGACAACTGGACCAGCCAGATCTCCCCGTACGGCGCCGCTGCCGACGGCAACGGCTACGTGTGGTTCATCAACGTCTACCAGGAGCTGGTCCGCATCGACACCGAGACGCTCGAGGTCAAGCGCTACCCCGGCGAGGGCATCCAGTTCTACGGCATGACCGTCGACGGCAAGGGCAACGTGTGGTTCGGGCCGTACAACAACGGCAACGTGGCGATGTTCGACGCCCAGACCGAGACGTTCCACCAGATCCCCAACTCCGCCGAGAACCACCGCGGGCTCGCGGTCGACGGCAACGGCATGGCGTGGGTCGCCGCCAACGCCGGCGGGACCCACGGCTGCGGCCTCAACCAGATCGACACCAACACGATGACGGCCGTCCAGTTCCACACCTTCGAGCAGTGCTCGACCCCGGTCGGCGTCAGCATCGACGTCGACGGCTTCGTGTGGATGGTCGACTACGGCGGCTGGGCCTATCGCATCGACCCCGAGACCTACGTCAAGACGCAGGTGCTCATCGCCGGCGACCACTACACGTATTCCGACATGACCGGCGGCGGGCTGTTCAACGCGGTCATGCCGGGCTGAGCGGGAGCGCGGGCCCTCGCGGCGACGCGCGAGCTGGGGCCTGGGAGCTCATGCGCGCGTCCTGCCGCGGCGTGAGTCGATGACGCGCGGGGGTCTCGTCGGGGTCTTCCGCCGACACCCACGATTTCGTCGCATCGGCGGCCTCGCGAGGTCGCCGCAATTTTTCCGCGGTCCGCGGTTACTCCGCCGGCATGAGCCTCTGTCTCACTCCCCGGCTGCGGTCGCTGGCGTTGACCGGCGCGTTCTTGCTGACCGCCTGTCCTTCCGAAGGCACCACGACTAGCGAATCCGAGCCGACCACGGGCAGCACCGGCGGCGACGACTCGACGACCACCGGCACCGGCGTTGACTCGACCACGACCGTCGGCGACGAGCCGACCGGGACCACGGGCGAGCCGACGAGCACCGGTGACCTGTCGACGAGCACGACGGGCACGACCGGGACCACTGGCGAGGACGAGGTCATCCCGGTGCCGCCGGTCTGCGACGATCCGGCGGCGACGACGTGCATGGACCCGGTCACGAAGTGCAGCCTCGACCGCGACCGCGACGGCTATGTCTGGGACTGCGACAACGCGCCCGATCATCTCAACCCCGGGCAGGAAGACATCGACGGCGACGGCTTCGGCGACATCGCCGACCTGTGCCCGGTGGTGGCGAGCGATCAGAACAGCGCCGACAACGACCACGACGGCGTCGGCGACGGCTGCGACGTGTGCTCGCGCTACATCGGTATCTACAACAAGCAGGTCGCGTCGGTGCCGTTCTACATGCGGGTGCGCAGCAACCCGTCGCAGCTGGACAGCGACCGCGACGGCGTCGGCGACAGCTGCGACAACTGCGTGCGCGTCGCCAACTGCCAGGGCTACGGCGACGGTCCGGGGCTCGCGCCGCACGTGGTCGGCCAGCCGACCGACGTCCAGGCGGCAGGGTGCCAGGACGACGCCGACGTCGACCTGGTCGGCGACGCCTGCGAGGGCATGCTGAGCGCCGGGGCGGCCGGTCCCGTCGGCTTCCTCGAGGGCGACGACTTCGATCAGGATGGCCTCGCCAACATCGTCGACGCCTGCCCGCGCCAGCCGGTCGAGCGGCGCGCCTGCGCGAGCGACGAGGACTGCCCGGGCGGCGCGAAATGCACCGCGGCGCAGCTCTGCAACCACGTCGATCACGACGGCGACGCCGTCGGCGACGCGTGCGACAACTGCCCGTGGACGCCGAACCCCGAGCAGCTCGACGAGGCCGCGAACGACGACCCCGACGGCGACTTCATCGGCGCCGCCTGCGAGCAGCACGAGGGGTGCGTCGAGCGCGACAACCCGCGCCCGTTCGGATTCTACGACGTCAGCGCGGGCGGCTACTGCTGCGTGACGACATACAATGGCCAGGCGCTCCTCGACCCCGACGGCGAGCCGATCGACGTCGCCGACCTGCCGCCGCTGCCGCCCGGCGTGCTGGAGCTGCCGCCCGGCTGCGAGGAGGCGCTCGCCCTCAGCGAGGACGGCAAGGCGCACAAGATGAAGGCCTGCCACGTCGAGGCGCCGACCGACCTCTGGCAGTACCTGTGCCTGATGCCGACGTGGGACCAGGACCTCGACGCCGTGCCCGACGGCTGCGACCTGTGCCAGTACACGTACGACCCGACCAACGCGACGTACGTCGACGACGACATGAAAGAGTGGCCCAATTACGGCAAGTACTGCAACGGCGATTACGGCTGGGACCACCTCGACCCGGCGAACATGTGCCTGCCGTGAATCGCGCGATTGCTGGCAGTCGAAGCCGCGGGACATGTCCTTGAAGACATAACCTTCGGGACATGTCAGTGAGAGCGAGCGGCCCCGAGGTAAAAACACCCCAGGCATGAGGTCGGGCGGGCGGCCCCGGCCCGAGGCGAGCTCACGGTGTTTTGCGAGGCGTGCTGGAACCACTGTGCTCGAGCTCGCTGTGCGTACTTGGCCGCCTTTCTAAATGGCGTGCTCATCCGCGTATCGCTCGCTCACAGGTCACGGGACCCCCGTTTTGAGGGCCTCGCGCGCAAGGCGCAGGGGAGCGCTGGAGGCCGGGTTACAGGCGCAAAGCGACGAGTGGCTCACAACGTCCCTGCTGGGCCTGTAGAGGCGGTGGGTCATCGGGAAGGACAACCCTCGCTTCGTCCGTTCGCCCTGAACGCTGCAGGTCGGCGAATCGCCGCGGGCTCGGGGCGCGGCGGGGCTCCGTGGAGCCGCGTTCGGGTGCTGCGTGACCCAGTTGCCGACCCTGGGTTGGTGAATCAGGGTAGGCGGACGGCCATCGGACGAGCGGGGTACACGTGAATCACGCGTGGCCGAACCGGGGTCCCAGACCGACGCGACCGCAAGGTTCGTGCAGCCGACAGCGCGTCTCGCCGTGGCATGAGGCCGAGGAGGAGCCTGCGGTAAGAGCGTGACGTACCGCGCGGCCAGGTTGCCTCGTCGGCGTGATCCGTTCTCTCCTTCAGATCACATACAGCTGGTTATTTCTCCGCCGACGACGAAAGGTCGCCATGAAGAACACGGTCCTGCTGTCCATCGCCGCCGCGCTCCCCGTCCTCGCCTCGTGTGACATCCCCCTGCCGGAGCAGTACTCCCTGGCGAGCTCGACCTCGCTGCCGGAGGGGATCGCCTACGACGAGCTGACCTACTCCTTCTTCGCCACCGCGATCAATGGCGGGGAGATCACCCGGATGTCCGGGCTCGGGCAGGAGGAAGTGTTCTACGCCTCGGCCGACCCGATGGTGTCGTTCAGCGGGGCCCACGTCGATGTCGCGCGGCGCCTGTTGTGGGTCTGTCAGGTCGACGTCAAGACCGACCCGGTCCCGAACTCGAAGGTCGTCGCGTTCGACATCGACGAGGGGACGCTCGTACGCACCATCGACCTCGGCGAACCGTCGTTCTGCAACGACCTGACGACGGACGGGGACGGGGTGGTCTACGCCACGGACTCGGTGCTGCCCAACATCTACCGGATCGGCGAGGACGACGAGTTCGAGGTGTTCGCCACCAGCCCGCAGTTCGCCCCCGGCGGCTCGATGGGCCTCAACGGGCTCGACATCGCGCCCGGCGGCGAGGACCTGCTGGTGGTCAAGACGATGCCGCCGGCGCTGTACCGGGTGTCCCTGAGCGACCCGTCGGACATCGCCGAGGTGACGTTCTCCGGCGACCCGTTCTCGATGCCCGGCGATCCGCGCTTCCCCGGCCCCGACGGGCTCGAGTTCCTCGGCGACGAGCTCTACGTGATCTACGACGGCGGCGTGCAGCAGCTGACGTTCGCGGGCGACGAGCACACGCAAGCGGTGGTGCGCACGACGACCTCGGTGCCGACCGGCCTCACCAGCGCGACCGTGGCCGAGGGCCGCCTTTACATGATCGACAGCGAGGTCTTCCGGGTGCTTTACATGTTCCAGCCGCCCGAGCTGCCGTTCAAGATCCTCCACCTCGAGACGTCGCTGTTCGCCGCGATGTGAGGCCGGAGCCGCGACGCGCGAGCAGCTCGCGCGTCGCGGATGCAGCTACAGGCCCCAGCTCTGGACGAGCGCCTCGGTGATCGTCGCGCCTTCTTGGAGGAGGCTGGTGTCGAGGCCGAGCGGATACAGCGGCGGCGCGGCGCTGGTATAGACCACTGCGCCGTTGTGCGAGTAGTTCACGACGCCGTCCGCGACCTTGACGCGGAACACGTCGCCGGCCTCGTAGGTGCCGGCCGAGGCCCGGTAGGCGCCGTGCTCGTAGACCTCGAGCAGCCCGTCGGCGCGCAGGTAGAACGCGTAGTCGATGTCGGTATAGCTCTGATTGTCGTCGTTGCGGCCCAGGCCGGCCATCTTGCCCCGGTCCGCCTCGTCGGTGGAGAACTGCACGAAGCCGTCGCCCATGGTGATCGCCGCGACCGAGGACGCCCCGGCGTTCCATGCAGTGCCGGTCATCGGCACGCGGGTCAGGGTGTCGTCCTCGGCCGCGGCGTAGCGGACGTTCTTCCACATCTCCGGCGGGATGCAGCCGTCGTCGCTGGCGTCGCAGGCGTGCACGTCGTGATGGACGACGGTCGCGCCGGCCTGCAGCAGGCTCGCATCGAGCGCGAGCGGGTAATCGGCCGACGTCGTGCTGGTGTGGATCAGCACCCAGTTCTTGCGGTAGCGGACCTGGAGATCCGACACCTCGACGGAGAACAGGTCGTCCGCGTCGTAGGTGCCGAACAGGCCCTGCGAGTAACCCTTCTCGTAGATCTCGAGCAAACCGTCGCCGCGCAGGTAGAACGCGTAGTCGATGTCGGTGTAGCTCTGGTCGGCGTCGGAATGGTCGAGGCCGGCCATCTTGGCCAGGCCGAGCTCGTGGGTGCCGAACAGGACGTAGCCGTCGCTGGTCAGCGTCTTCTGCGACGACGCGCCGGCGTTCCAGCCGTAGCCCGGGGTGCGCGTGAGCAGGCCGCCGTCGGCCGTCGCGTAGTAGACGTTGCGCCACACGCCCTCGGGCATGCACTCGAGGTCGCCGACGCCGCAGCTGCGCACCTGGGCGCCGGTGATCGTCGCGCCCGATTGGAGGAGGCTGGTGTCGAGCGCGAGCGGGTAGTCCGGCACGCCCTGGCGCGTGAGCAGCACGACCCCGTTCTTGCGCCACCGCACCTGCTCGCCCTGGACCTCGACGCGCAGCTGGTCTCCGGGCTCGTACGTGCCGACCACGCCGCGTGAATGGCCGTGCTCGTAGATCTCGAGCCAGCCGTCGCCGCGCATGTAGAACGCGTAGTCGATGTCGGTGTAGCTCTGGTGATCGTCGGCGTGAGCGAGGCCGGCCATCTTGGCCAGGTGCTTCTCCTCGGTGGTGAAGGCGACGTAGCCGTCGCCCTCGCCGAGGACCGCGACCGAGGCGGCGCCGGCGTTCCAGCCGACGCCGGAGAGCCGTCGCAGGGTGTCGCCGCTCGCCTCGGTGTAGCGGACGTTGCGCCAGGCGCCCTCGTCGATGCAGCCGAGGTCGCCCGCGACGCAGGGGACCAGGACGCCGTTGATCGCCGCACCCGGGCTGTAGAGGCTGGTGTCGAAGGCGAGCGAGGCGGGGGGCGGCGTCAGGCTGGTGTGGATCACCGCGCCGTTCTTGACGTACCGGACCTGGCCCGCGAGCACCTGGACGCAGAGCTCGTCGGCGCTGTCGTAGGTGGTCAAAAAGCCCTGCGAGGCGCCGTGCTCGTAGATCTCGAGGAGACCGTCATCGCGCAGGTAGAGCGCGTAATCGATGTCGGTGTAGCTCGGGTCGTCGTCGTCGCGGCCGAGGCCGGCCATGACGAGCCGATTGGTCTGCTCGGGGTAGAGACACAGGGAGCCGTCGCCGTCGCCGAGGTGCTCGACCGACGAGGCGCCGGCGTTCCAGCCGATGCCGGACAGCGGGACCCGCTCGAGCCGCAGGGCGCCCGCCCACTCGCTCGCCTCCGCGTAGCGCACGCCCTGCCACGCCTCCGTGGGGAGACAGTCGGGGTCGTCTTCGAATGCGCAGGCCACGAGCTCGGCCTCGCGGATCGTCGCGCCTGCGTGGTAAAGGCTGGTGTCGAGCGCGAGCGGATACGCCGGCGTGAACGCGCTGGTGTGGATCACCCGCCCGTTCTTGCGGTAGCGGACCTGCTGGCCGTGCACCTCGATCTGGAACATGTCGCCGGGCGTGTGCACCCCGACGAGCCCGCGCGACGAGCCCTGTTCGTAGATCTCCACCAGGCCGTCGTCGCGCAGGTAGTACGCGTATTCGATGTCCGTATAGTTGCGGTCGGCGTCGTGGCCGAGACCGGCCATCTTGTGGAGATTGGCCTCTTGCGACGAGAAGCGCACGTAGCCGTCGCCCGCGGGGATCGTCTGGACGGAGGCCGCCCCTGCGGTCCAGCCGATGCCTGGTTGACGGGTGAGAGACCCGGGAGAGGCGTCGACCTCCGCGGTATCGGTCCACGTGACCGGCGGCGGGATCTCGGCGCGCGCGACCGCGGCGAGGGTCAGCGCAATGGCACAAGAAGAGAGTACATACGGCGAATGATGGCGGCGAGGCATGCGGGCCCTTGATACTCGAGCGCCGGCGCCCGGCGCGCGGGTGAGGCCCTGCGCTCCAGTGAGGACACGGTGCGGCCGGGCGCCCCTACGAGGGGGATTCCTCGCAGGCGCCGGTGCGCCCACGCGCCTCGCCGGCGCGAGCGATGACGCGCCCCTGACCGCGCGGGGGCGCGCCGTCGCGGCCCGAAAATTTTTTTCATCCACCTCATCCGCGGCGCGCCACAGGGGACGTGAGACGTCGCCCGGTCGACGCTCGCGGGGCGCGACATGAACTTATCGACATGAACTTACAGCCATGAACCTTGGGTCACCCCAAGATGCTCCCGCGACGCCGGTCGCGCGACGTCCCCGCGGCTCGTCCGAAGCCGCCCGGGCCACGATCTCCTGCTCCTGTCACTCTCCCTGTCGAACATCGCGCGCGGGCAGCCTGCGCGCGCGGAGGAACGCATGCACCGATCGCAGCACCGACTGATGCGCCGCACCTTTTTGAAGGCGCTGGGCCTCGGCATCGCCGCGCCGCTCGCGGCCCAGATGTCGCGCCTGGCGGTCGCCGCCCCCGGCGACCGGCCGAAGCGCCTCTTCATCTTCTACGTCCCGCACGGCATGCCGCCCGAGCACCTCGGGCCGTACGGCGAGGGCGACGCCTTCTTGCAGGGCTCGAACGTGCTGAGCCCGCTGCTCCCGTACCGCGACCGCGTCGCGGTCGTCCGCGGCCTGTCGATGAACGGCGGCATCTCGAACCACGTGGCGATCCGCGCGACCTTGACCGGCTTCGCCGAGGGCGAGGGCAGCGACTCGATCGACCGGCTGATCGCCGAGGGCATGGGCGTCACTCCGCACGTGCTCGGCGCGATCCCCTACGACAAGGGGGCCGGCTTCTACAGCGACTGTTACCTGGTCAAGCACGGCTCGTGGGTGCGGCCGATCGAGAGCCCGGTCGAGGCGGTGACGCAGCTGTTCCAGGGCGTCGGTCCGGCGCCGATGCCGATGCCTGGCGTCGACGAGAACAAGTTCCGCGCCGCGACGCTCGGGCTGACCGAGGGCGAGATCGAGGCGATGCAGGGGGCGGTGTCGGGGCTGACGCGCGAGGAGAACAAGCTGGCGCTGCACCTCGACGCGATCCGCAACCTCAAGGCCAAGGCCTCGGGCGAGGGGCCGCCGCCGCCGATGGTGAGCTGCGACGCCAAGCCGGCGCTGCCGGCCGTCGACGCGGTCGCCGGGCTCGACCCGCTCAACCAGAGCTTCTTCGGCAAGCTGCTCGACGCGCACCTCGAGGCCAGCGCGTACGCCTTCATGTGCGGCTCGGCGCGCGTGATCACGCTGCAGAACATGTGGGTCAACGCCGGCCTCAACTTCGGCTTCGAGGGCGGCCCGGGGATCGCCAAGGGTCACCACGACCCCGTCTCGCACTCGTGGGACGCGGCTGGCCGGGCCGAGTTCGCGCAGTGCCAGAAGTGGTTCTTCGAGCGCCTGGCCGAGAAGTTCCTCAAGGTGCTGGACCAGCCCGACCCGCTCGACGTCGAGGACCCGACCCGCACCGTGCTCGACAACTCGCTGGTCTACGTGTGCAGCGAGGTGTCCGACGGCGCCAATCACAACTCGGACCACTCGGACGTGTGGATCGACGGTCAGCCCGTCAGCTCGAGCCTGCCGGCGATCCTGATCGGCGGCGGCGGCGGTTACCTGAAGACGCAGCAGGTGGTGCAGGTCGAGCGCAGCCACATCGACATGCTGGCGAGCCTCGCCGACGCCATGGACGTCCCGCTCGGCTCGATCGGCGGTCAGTCGGTCTCTGCCATCCAGGAGCTCAAGGCATGACACGCATCCACCTCTCCTCCCGACACGCGTACCTCGCCTTCAGCCTGGCCCTCGGGACAGGTTGCCCGAGCGGCAACGGCGGGGCCGGCAGCGACACCGACGCCGCCGGCAGCGACACCGACACCGCCGGCACCTCGGCCGGGGTCCCGACCACCACCGACGACCCGACCGGCGCCGCGAGCGACACCGACGCCGACCCGCCGCCGGTGAACCCGGCCGGGCGCTGCGAGCAGTCGCGGCTGGGCGCGCGGGTGCTGCGGCGCCTGACTCAGGTCGAGCTCGAGCACACGCTGCGCGACATCTTCCCCGAGATCGAGGCCACCTGGTCCGGGGTGCAGCTGGGCATCGATCCGGCCTCGAAGCACGGCTTCACCAACGACGCGGCGACGCTGCTCGTCGGCGACCAGACCGCGGCCGAGTGGCTGGCCACCGCCGAGGAGGTCGGCGACGCAGTCACCGCGCCCGCGGTGCTGCCGGTGATCTTGCCGTGCGCGGCCCAGAGCCCCGACTCCGCCTGCGCCGCCGAGTTCATCGGCACCTACGGCCAGCGGCTGTTCCGCCGCCCGCTGACGGCCGAGGAGCGGGCGCGCTACGAGGCGCACTTCGCCTCGATCGCCGCCGAGGTCGAGTTCCCCGTCGCGCTCAAGTGGACTCTCGTGGGCCTCATCCAGTCGCCGCACGCGGTGTACCGCAGCGAGCTCGGCGAGCCGGGCGACGGCGGCCACGCGCTGACGCAGCACGAGATCGCGACCGCGCTCGCGTACACCTACGGCGGCAGCACGCCGAGCCCGGAGCTGCTGGCCAAGGCCGAGCAGGGCGCGCTCGCCACCCCCGAGGCGCGCATGGCCGAGGCCAGCGCGCTGCTGTCGACCCCGCGCGGCAAGGACGTCCTGCACCTGTTCTTCCGCCAGTGGGCCAAGTACCCGCAGGTCGAGAGCAAGGTGAAGCTCGACGTCGTCGGCTTCGACGACATCCGCATGCGCATGATCGACGAGACGAAGCGCTTCGTCGACGAGGTGGTGTTCGCCCAGGACGGCGACGTCCGGGCCTTGCTGACCGCGCCGTTCACCGTGCTCGACGCGACGCTCTCGCAGTTCTACGGCTTCGGTCAGGTCGCCGGCGACAGCGCGGTGGTCGAGCGTCCGGCCGACTGGGGCGTCGGTCTGCTGGCCCAGGGCTCGGTGCTCGCGGGCCAGGCCCACGCCGACAGCTCGTCGCCGACCAAGCGCGGCCTGCTCGTCTACGACCGGCTGCTGTGCGGTCCGCACATTCCCCCGCCGATGAACATCCCGGCGATCGATCCGCCGATGCCCGGCGCGCAGACCACCCGCGAGCGCTACGAGGTCGCGCACGCCGGCGATCCTGCCTGCCAGTCGTGCCATCAGTACTTCGATCCGATCGGCTTCGGCTTCGAGCACTTCGACGGCGCGGGCCGCTTCCGCGCCGACGAGAACGGCCTGCCGATCGACGCGACCGGCCAGGCGGTGGACTCCAAGCTCGTGCCGCTGATCACCTTCGACGGCCTCACGGACATGTCGAGCAAGCTGGCCGAGCTGGGGCAGACGACCGACTGCGTCAGCGGCCTGCTGGCCAACTTCGCCTACGGCGTCGAGGAGAACTGCCTCGCCGAGGAGGCCCGCACTGCGCTGCAGGACGGCGAGCTCGGCCTGCGCGAGTTCTACGTCGAGCTGGCGGCGAGCGAGCACTTCGTCCGCCGCGCCGAGTGAGGCGGGGCGGTCCGGCAGCGGCGCGTCGGTCTGCGCGCGCCGTTGCCTGCCCGCGGTCCGCCGGCTAGAAGAGGGCATGCGCGCCGCTGCTCGAGCTCGCCGCCGCCCTCGCGTCGTCCTGCTCGCGGCCGCGCTGCTGGCCTGCCGCGGCGAGGGCGAGGTCCTGGGGCTCGACGGCGGCGAGCCGGCCGACGGCCGCTGCGGCCTCGTCGTCGTCGACGTCTCCGACGGGCTCACTGTCGCGCGCGCGCTCACCAGCGACTGGGAGACCGGCTCCTGCTACGAGCTCACGCTCACCAGCACCGGCGCCGCGCGGGCGGCCTGGTGGGTCCAGCTCGCCACCGACGCCGCAGTCGTCGATCGCTGGAATCACGCCGCGACCGACCTCGGCGGCGGCCTGTTCGAGTGGCGAGGCATCCGCGAGTCCAACAACATCGAGCTCGATCCGCAGGGCACCACAGTGGTGGGCACCTGCCTGGAGTGCTGACCCGCCGCGCCCCGGCTGGTCGGCGCTGCCGGGCCGGGATACAACTGGCGCCCTGTGGTCGCCATCCCTCTGGCCCTCGCGCTCGTCGTCGGTGAACCGGCGCCCGTGAGCCCGCCTGGCGGGGCGACCGAGACCGCCACCTTGCCGCGGCGGATCGTCGTCGGCGTGATCGAGGGCGGCCGCATCGACGCGGTCGCGGTCGTCCAGGCCCTGCGCGGCCACCTCGCCGATCTCGACGTCGGCCCCGCGGTCGAGGTCCGGCCGGCCGCCGCGCTCGCGGAGCAGCTCGAGTGGGCCCGCGAGCGCCTCGCCGAGGGCGTCGGCGCGGTCGTGTGGATCGAGGCCGGGGCCGGGCAGGGCAGCACCGTCTATCTCCTCCTCGGCGCGCCGGAGCGGCTCTACACGCGGCACCTCGACACGCCCGACGAGCCGCGCGAGACGCGGGAGATCCTCGGCGTCGTCATCCGCGGCCTGGTCGCCTCGCTCGCGGCCAGCGAGGCGCCGGCCGACATGGAGGTGATCGCGGTGCCGGTGCCCGAGGCGGAGCCGCCGCCGCCTCCTCCCCCGCCGCAGCCCGCCGCGCCGCCGCCGAAGCCCCCGCCGACGCCGCCCGTGCGCCTGCTGCTCGGCCTGGGCTACGTCGGCTCGAGCTACGCCGCCCAGCTGCCGTGGGCCAGCGGGCTCGGCGTCGAGGTCGGCTTCCTCGGCCGCCGCGGTCTGGTCGTCGCGGTGGGCGGCGCCGGCCTCCTGCACCCCGTGCTCACCCCGGAGCTCGGCCAGCACAGCTTCACCGACGCCCGCCTCCGCCTCGGCCGCGTCGGCTTCACCCTGCGGATCGGCGTCCGCGTCCCGCTCGGGGCTCGCCGCCGCGTCTTCGTCGAGCCCGCGCTGGTCGGGCGCGGCGAGGCGGTCGTCTGGCGGCCGAGCGAAGGCTCGCAGGCGCGCGGGGGCGCGGGAGTGCGGGTCGGCGTCGCGCCGACCGTCGGCCTCGGCGTGCAGCTCGGGCGCGGCTTCGCCCTCGTCCTCGCGGCCGGCCTCGACATCTGGCTGCGCAACTTCGACCTCGTCGCCCGCACGCCCGTGGGCACGACCCCGCTGGTGCGCCCGCCGACCGTCGGCGCCACCGCCGGCCTGGGCTTCGTCTGGGTGCGCTAGAGGCGGTCGTTTCGCGTTCGCCCTCGCGGGCCACCGCGCCCGCCGGCCCGGGCCTCGCCAGAGCGCGCCAGCCCGCCGCCAGCTTTTTTTTCATCCGCCGGGCCGCCGCCGGGCCACCCTACCGGCGATTGCTCGCCAAGGCCCCCGCATCCGTGCTCGTGGCCGTCCCGGCCGACGCGCCGCCTGACGACCTCGCCGATCACGCCGAGGCTCGCGCGCTCGCGCGGGCGACCGCCGCCGGCGATCGCCAGGCCGCGACCAGCTTCGCCCGCCGGCTCCTGCCGGTCGCGCGCCGGGTCACGCGGGCGCTCCTCGGCTCCGGCACCGACGCCGACGACGTCTCGCAGTCCGCCCTCATCGAGCTGCTCGAGTCGGCGCGCACCTACGCCGGCCAGGGCCCGCTCGAGGCGTGGGCTCGCCGGATCACCGTCCGCGTCACCATGCGCTGGCTCCGTCGCGGCCGCCGGCTCGCCGTCGTCGCCCACGACGAGGACGACCCCGGCAGCGAGCCTCCCGATCGCGGTGACGACCTCCGCGAGCACATCCCGCGCGCAGTCACCGACTACCTCGAGCTCCTCCCCGAGCAGCAGCGGATCGCCCTCGTGCTCCGCCACGCGCTCGACCACACCTTGCCCGAGATCGCCGAGCTGACCGGGGCGCCGGTGCCGACCGTCAAGTCGCGGGTCCTCAAGGCCGAAGAGACCCTCCGCAAGCTCATCCGCCGCGACCTCAACCTCGGCCGTCCGAACCCGTGACGGAGCCTCCGATGCACCACGACCCCGAAGCAATCGACGACACCCCCGAGGACCGACGCTGGCGCCGGCTCGTCGACGCGTCCCTCGGCGGCGACCCGCTCGCGGCCGACGACGCCGCCTTCCTCGCGGCCCACCGCGGCGACGGCCCTGCCACCCGGCGCGAGCGCGAGCTGCTCGACGCCCTCCGCCGCGGCGAGCCCGAAGCGCAGGACCCCGCCGCCGACGACGCGCTCGTCGCAGTCGCAGTCGACCGCTTCCTCGCCGGCCAGACCGGCGCGACCGGAGCGCGGCCCGCGAGCGGCCGGCGCTCGGCCCTCGTCATCGGCATGGGCGTCGCCCTCGCCGCGGCCGCCGCCTGGCTCCTGCTGATTCGCCCCTTCGGACACGCTTTTGAAGACACGTCGTCGCCGCTCGCCGCGTCTGTCCCGAAGGACAGACGCGAAGAATCGTCGCATGTCCCGAAGGACAGCCCCGATGATTCGCCCGCCGCGAAGGACAGCCTCGCCGCGCGCGCGCCCGAGCCTGCGCCTGTCCCGAAGGACATCCCCACCGAGCTGCGCCTGCTCCGCGGCAGCGCCACCGGCGAGGGCCCGCTCGCGCTGCAGCAGCCCCTCGTCGACGGCCCGCTGCGGCTCGCCGGGGCGGCCTGCGTCGGGGCTGCGGACCGGTTCACCGCCTGCGCCGAGGACGAGGCCGAGCTGCGGGTGCGCGGGGCGGTCCTCGCCGTCGAGCGCGGCAGCGTCCGCGTCGAGGTCGCGCCGGCCGGCGTCGGCATCGTCTGGGTCGAGGTCGCCGGGGTGGCGATCGTCAGCGACGAGCCCGGCGCCCTCTTGATCGTCGCCGAGCCGCAGCGCTGGCGGATCACCGCGGTCCGCGGCGCCCACCGCCTGCGCGAGGGGGACGTCGAGCGCTTGCTCGCCGAGGGCGAGACCGCCGACTCGCTCGCGCAGGTCGTCCCCGAAGGCGGCAGCCGCTCCGAGCGGGGCGCTCCCGCCAAGCCGCGTCCCGCCAGCGACCCCGGCGAGCTCATCGACGAGGCGCACGCCCTCCGCGGGGCCGGCAAGTACCGGGCGGCCGCCCGCATCTATCGCCGCCTGCTGCGCGAGCACGGCGACACCTCGCTCGCCCGCACCGCCCAGGTCGCGCTCGGTCAGCTCTCGCTCGGCCCGCTCGGCGACTCGCGCGGCGCCCTCTCGGCCTTCGACGGCTACCTCCGCGACGCCCCGCAGGGCGCCCTCGCCGAGGAGGCCCTGCACGGGCGCGTCGAGGCGCTGCACCGCCTCGGCCGCGAGCGGGACGCCGCGCAGGCCGGCGCCGAGTTCCTGCGCCGCTTCCCCCGCAGCCGCTACGCCCAGGACGTCCGCCAGCGGCTCGACGGCGGCTGAGTCTTCGGCAGAGGGCGACGCGATGGCCGCGCGCAGCACCGCGAGAGTCTGACCCAAGGGACAGGCTACCACCATTCGCGCGGAGTCGCACCGCGATCGGCTGTTTCGAAACATAGGCTCTTTCATTCGAGCACGCCGGCGAGCTCGACGGCCACGCTCCGCGATCGCCTGTCCCCAAGGACAGGCGCTCACCATTCGCGCTTCCTGGCGAGCTCGACGACGCCTGGGGTGCGAATGCCGCTTCATGGACCCCACGCTTCGTCACACGCCAATCGCCCTGGCCGCCTCCCTGGCCGTGCCACACTCGACCCGGCGGCCCATTCGCTCCCTTGCCGCTCGAACCTCGGGAGAAGCGACCATGATCCGACCGACGACCCTCCTCGGCCTCCTGCTCCCATTCGCGGCGATCTCGTCCGCCCGCGCCCAGGACTTCGTCGACGTCAACGGGCTCCACGCCGTGAACGAGCGCCCGCCCGGCGATCCGCGCCTCTTCGACGTCACCTTTGCCACTGCGGCGATCGATCCGAAGAGTCCGTTTCCGCCCTCGACCAGCGCCATCGAGCAGCCCGAGGCGCGCGCCCGCATCCTCCTGCCCGCCAGCTACGACGACGGCCAGGAGCTCGCCTATCCCGTGCTCTTCCTGCTCCACGGCGGGACTGGCTCCTACGTCGACTGGACCGCCGACGGCGGCGCCGACGTGCTCGCCGCCGACCTCGAGCTCATCGTCGTGATGCCCGAGGGCGGCGGGAAGGGCTGGTACACCGATTGGTTCGTCCGCGAGGCCGACGACACCCCGCGCTACGAGACCTTTCATATTCACCAGCTCGTGCGCTGGATCGACGTCAACCTCCGCACCCACGGGACGCGGGAGGGTCGGGCGATCGCCGGCCTCTCGATGGGTGGCTTCGGCGCGCTCTCCTACGCCGCGCGCCACCCCGACCTCTTCGTCGCGGCCGCATCCTTCTCGGGCGGACTCGACATGACCTACTCGCCGCAGCAGATCATCGTCTGGGCCTCCGGCATCGGCGCCGCCGCCGACGCCAACGCGATCTTCGGCCCCTACAACAACGAGCCGCTGTGGGCCCACAACGCCCAGCAGCTCAATTACCGCGCCCACAATCCGGTCGACCTCGTGGAGAACCTCGGCCCCGTCGACCTCACGTATTACAGCGGCACCGACGACGACGGTCAAATTCACGTCCTCAACCAGCGCTTCCACGCCGCGGTCGCGGCCGCCGGCTTCGATCCGGAGCGGTCGGTCTGCACGAACGGCGCCTGCACCGTCATCGAGGCCGGCACCGGGCCTCGTTACATCGAGGAGACCCTGGCGAATCACAGCTTCACCTGGTGGAGCCCGTGGCTGGCCGACTGGCTCCCGCACCTGATGGCGGTGTTCGCCGCTCCGCCGCCCGCGCCGACCGCCTTCACGTACACCAGCGCCGACGACGAATTCGCGGCGTTCGGCTACGAGGTGAGCATGCTGCGCGCGGTCGCCGAGCTGGCGACGCTCGTCGTCGAGGGACCGGAGAGCTTCACCCTCGACGGCAGCGGCGAGGCCGAGGTGACGACCGCGCCGCTCTACGTCCCGGGCGCGCCGCACAGCGTGGCGATCGAAGACGGCCAGGGCGTGGCCACCGAGTACGCCGTGTTCGCCGACGCGGGCGGTCGAATCACGACGCCGCTCGTCGTCCTCGGCCCCGACAACCCCTACCAGCAATACCAGGGCGCTCCATCGACCTTTTATACGGCGACAGTCTCGATCACGCCGCTCTGACGCGCCTCCCTCGACGCGCGCGCCGAATCCGCGGCCCTGGGACGGCCCGGGCTTTCGCGCTACGCTCGCCCGTCATGATGCCCCGCCGCGCCCGCGCGATCCTCTGGCTCGACGGCTCCGCTGCCTGCGTCGCCGGCGTCGTGGTGCTAGCGATCCACGACGTCCTCGCGCAGCTCCACGCCTTCCCGCCGGCGCTCGTCCTCTTCATCGGCGCCGTGAACCTCGCCTATTCCTGCTACTCCGGCACGCTCGCCGTTCGCGCCTCGCGCGGGCACACGCCCACCCGCCGCGCGATCGACATCCTCGTCGTCGCCAACCTCGCGTGGGTCGCCGTCTGCGCCGCGATCGTCGCCATCACCGCGGACACTGCGAGCATCTTCGGCCTCGCGCACGTCGGGCTCGAGGGGCTGTTCGTCGGTGCGCTCGCGGGGGTCGAATACAGCAGGGTGCGCCCATTCGCGCGCTCGCCTGATATCACGTGACACGCGGCACCGCCGCGTCGAATCATCGCAAAGAGAAGGGCCATTCTCTCGGGTCAGCGAGTTTCCCGCCGCTTGCTCCCCCCGGTCTTGACCACCGCGCGGAACCGCGGCGCCTGCTCTTTCAAAAATTGCCACAGCCGCGTCGCCACCGGCCCGTGCGGGCGGTCGCTGCAGCGCGCCGCCACCAGGTCCTCCACCAGACCTGGCAGACGGGGCCCGGACAGGCACAGCAGCCGCCCCTCGGCCAGCTCGCGCTCGACCAGGAAGCGGGGCAGGTGGCCCCAGCCCAGCCCTTGCAGCACGATCTCCTTCTTCATCGCGTGGTCGGCCACGGTGCATTGCGGCGCCCCTTTTATTAAAAAATGGTCGCGCGGCGGCGAATGGCGGGCAGTGTCCCGGAGCACGCATTGCGTGTACTCGCGCAGCAGCTCCGGGCGGAGCGAGCGCGGGTTCGGGGCCGGCAGGAACCCCGGCGCGGCCACCGGCACCAGCGGCACCTTGCACAGATCGACCCATTCCAGCTGCGGGTCGGTCTTGTCGATCGGGTGCAAGATCAGGTCGGCCTCGCCGTCGAGCAGGCGTTCACGGGGCCCGGAGACCGCCTCGAAGTGCAGGTGCAGCCGCGTCGTCGGGCACTGCGCGAAGAAGCGGCCGAGCAGGCCCAGAGTCGCCGGCAGCGGGCACAGGTCGCCGACCACCACCCGCAGCTCGCTCTCCTCGCCCATCGCCAGCTGCGTCGCGTGCCGTTGCAGGCTGTCCGCCTCGCGCAGCAGCGCCTGGGCCCGGCGGAGGAACGAGCGGCCGGCTGCGGTCGGCGCCACCCGGTAGCCGCTGCGGTCGAGCAGGCGCAGGTCGAGCTGCCGCTCGAGCTTGGCGACCGCGGCGAACACTGCAGGGTGCGAGCGGTGCAGCTGCGCCGCCGCGGCCTGGAAGCCGCCGGCGCCCACCACCGCGTCGAAGCACTGGAGGTCGTGCAGGGTGAACTCGGCCATGTCGGAGAAAGTTACAGAGTTTGTGCAAATTTTGTAATTTTATCAAAGCGCCCCAGTGCCTAGCTTTGGACCGCGGCGCCTCCGCGCGTCCGCACAGGGACCCATGCCATGAACGATGCATCCTTCTTCACCGCCGGCGACGGCACCCGCCTCGCCTACCGCCTGGACGGCCCGGCCGACGCCCCGGTGCTCGCCCTGGCCAACTCGATCGGCACCACCATGGCGATGTGGGACGGGCAGATCGCCGCGCTCGTGCGTCACTTTCGCGTGCTGCGCCACGACACCCGGGGCCACGGTGCCTCCGCGGTGCCGGCCGGGGCTTACTCGCTCGATCGCCTCGGCCGCGACGTGCTCGAGCTGCTGGACGGCCTCTGCATCGCGCGCGCCCACTTCCTCGGCCTGTCGCTCGGCGGCTTCACCGGGCAGTGGCTCGGCGTGCATGCGCCCGAGCGGCTGGGCCGGCTGGTGCTGAGCAACACCGCCGCCTATCTCGGCCCGGCGCCGCAGTGGGACGAGCGCATCGCCGCGGTCCTGCGCGCGCCCGACATGAAAGCCACCGCCGAGATGTTCCTCGCCAACTGGTTCCCGCCGGCGATGTTGCAGGCCGGCGATCCGGTCGTCGACGCGTTCCGGGCGATGCTGCTCGCCACCGATCGCCGCGGCCTGGCCGGCGCCTGGGCGGCCGTGCGCGACGCCGACTTGCGCCGCACCATCGCGCTGATCGACGCGCCCACTCTGGTGATCGCCGGCCGCGACGACACAGTGACCTCTCTGGCGCACGGCGAGCAGATCGCCGCGACCGTGCCCGGAGCGCGGCTGGTGGTGTTGCCGGCGGTGCATCTGTCCAACATCGAGCACCCGGACACGTTCGTCGCGACTGTGCTCGATTTCCTCGCAGCGCAGCCGGCCGCGTGAGTGCGACGCGCCGCCTCGGTCTCGGGTGGGCTCACTGACCGCCGCAGCGCGGGAGTTCACGGCCGAGCGTCGATGCACGCTCGGCTTGCTCGCCGTCGACGACGTCGAGGCAGCCGGGTGGATCCTCGCAGCTCGAGCAGGTGGATCGGAGCACTCTCGATCGTGTGCGAGTCGCTGTCGACACAATCGTCGGCGTAAGCGTGCGGATGCACGCCCGGCCCTGGTCGCGCGGAGACACGCCGTCAGCGTTCGACCACGGGACTCGCCCCGGTGCCGCGCTCGTGGCCGCGGGGAGACACGGCGCATTCTCGCCCTGTGTCGACTGCACCCCCCGATTGAGCAGAGCGCAATGAATGCTCATTCTCGGCGCTTCGCCGCCGTGACTGGCCTTCGGCGGCTCCTCTAGCGTGCCCCGCCATGCAGCCTTGCTTTCGTTGCCATCGACAACTGCCGAGCGCCGCGTCGTCCTGCCCGTTCTGCCGCCAGGGCAGCCGTGCGGTCGACGAAGGGACCGTGCCGGACGGCCGCGCCCGGGGCGTCGAGAACATTGCGGGTACCACGAATGGATCTGTCCCGAAGACCACCCGGAACATGCGCCCGCACATGCGCGACCTCTCCGGTTCGCGGCGCTCCCTCCTCGTCGCGACCTGCCTGCTCGCCGGCGCATGCGGCGGCAACGACGGTGACACCACTGCGAGCACCTCCGGCGATACCAACGCCTCCACCACCGGGACGGGGACCGAGCCTATCGACACGACCCCGACGACCGGCACCTCGACCGGCGACGAGCCGGTGCCGACCAGCACGACCGGGGACGAGCCGGTCCCCACCGACAAGCTCGTCCTCGACTGCAAGCAGAGCCCGGCTTCGCCGTGGGTACGCCAGCGCAGTGGGGGCGTCGTTCGTGTGGATGCGCGGCTACCACACGAACGCGCTCGGCCTCGTCATCGAGCCGGACCAGATGTACTGGGGCGACATCGGCGGCGAGCGGACGTGGATGAGCGATTACGTGGTCGGCTCGGTCGCGTGGGTGCTCGACCTCAAGGTCATCGACGCCAGCCAGCAGGCGGACGCCGACGCGTTCATGCAGTGGATGGGCGAGGGCCTGGTCCAGCGCATGTCGGACGGCACGAACCCCGAGGGCTGGCACTGGGCCTATCAGGCCTATTCGCGGGTCTGCAGCGCGCTCTCCTGGCCCGAGAACCAGCAGCAAGCGGCGTTCGACGCGAACTGGGGGATCACCTTCGAGCGATTCGCCGGTCGCCCCAACGGCCCCGACCTGGACGACGGGAACATCCACGCCACGAATTGGGACAACCTCGGCTTCGAGGCCATGCCCGTGAAGGAGGCGTTCGGCGGCGACTATTTCGAATATGCGATGTGCGCGCTCGCGCAGTGCGTCAATCGTCAGGTCGAGGGCGCAGAGGCTGCGTTCGCGCGGATCACCGGGGCCACCAACTTCGCCCAGTGCCGCGCGGCCTTGGCCGGCGACCCGCGCTGGGGGATCGCGCCCCGCGCCTTCGTCAAGCAGGCGTAGCGTTCTGAAACGCGGTCGGCTCCCCGCGCGCGAGCGGGGAGCGCGAGCCGCGGCCCGCTGCGGTTTTATGGGGATCTGCTCGGGCGATCCTCCATGTAGGGTTTTCGTCTGCCGCGGCACTGCGGGTGGTCGTCCCATTTCCGGACGTGGTGGCGGACACGCATCGATCGGTCGCCAGGGCCTCGTCTCGCGGCCCGTGAAATTTCCTGTCGCTGGCCTGTAGGGTCGCTCGCGACCGCGACACTGTAGGGACCGGAGCATGCAACCCTCGGGCGCGAGGCTCCAGCCCCAGGAATGATTGTGCAGAGGTTTATCAGGAGGCCACGCCTCCATGTGACATCACTCGATCTGATCGCCGCGCAGGTGCAACAGCCCCGACTCGTTGTTGCTCCCTGGAAATGGAGATGACGCGATGCGCAAGAAGAGAAAGAAGTTCGAAGAAGAGGAGATCGTCGCCGATCTGCTCCCCGTCATGAACGTCATGTTCCTGATGATCCCGCTCCTGCTCGCGGCGATGGAGTACGCGTCCTTTGCCTCCATCAACGTCTCGCCGCCGCGCTTCTCGGCCGCCAGCGCCGAGAAGAAGCCCGACGACGCGCCCAAGGAGAAGCCGCTGAACCTCAAGGTGATGGTTCTGGAAGATGGCTTCCTGATCTCCGCGGATGGCCAGCAGGAGGGCGCCGAGGCCGGCAAGGCGACCAACTCCAAAGCGCCGACGATCCCGCTGGCCAAACCGGGCACACCCCTCAATGACTATGCCCGCTTCGACTACGCTGCGCTCGAACAGCGGGCGAAGAGCTACAAGGAAATGTTCCCGAACGAGGTCACAGTGACGGTCTCTGCCGAGGCCCATATCCCGATGCAGAGCCTCCTCTTCACGATGGACGCGCTCGCCGGGCGCGAGTGCAAGCTCGCCAGGGCGCTCAAGGGCGAGGCGGTGCCCGCGAACTGCTACTTCTGGCAACCGGTCGTGGAAGCAGGCGCCGGCTGAGCCCGATGAGGGGCAAGCAGGCCGGCGCGCGGACTGGTGGCTACCGATAATGGTGCCGACATTCCAGCGGCCACTCCGGCACCGCGGCCGCGAGCCCGTCGAGCTCGCGGCCGCCGTGAGCCATCGACGCGCGCGCTTTCAACGAGCGCGGCGCGAGCGGCGGCGCAGCGCCGCCAGGAGCAGCAGCGGCGCGAATTGCAGCGCCGCCGGCCCGCCCTCGCCTTCGGCCGAGCAGGCGCAACCGTCCTCGCCGCTCGGCTGCTCGTCGCTCGTGTCGCTCGCGCCGGTGGCGGACGAATCGTCGCCCGTGCCCGTGCCCGTGCCGTCTGCGGTCGTCGTCGGCGACTCGCCGTCGCACTCGCCGTCGTCGTCGATCCACTGCGGGAACGGGCCGTCGACGATGCCCGCGAACTCGAAGTTGTCGAGGTCCCAGCCGTGTCCCCCGGTGCTCGGGTTGGTGCCGACGCGGAAGCGCAGCTGCACCGTCTCGCCGGAAAGCGACGTCCCGAAGTCGAGCGAGACCGGGTCGCGCTGCGGGTACGAGGGGTTGAAGCCGACCACGCCGCCCTCGCCGAACAGCGGGTTCAGCCCGCCGAGGATCGGCGCGGTGTACGGGCTCTTCTTCACGTGGGCTGCGACGTCTTCCCACGTCCCGCCGCCGTCGCGCGAGATCTCGATCACCCCGCCGTCCACGAAAGTCAGCATTGGATCGACGCGCACCTCGAACGCGTGCATGTGCTCGAAGCTGACGACGAACGGTTGATCGGGCGAGACCTTCAGCGGCGGCGAGGCGAGCCAGGTGTCGCTCACGGTGCTGGAGCTCGTGGCGTGCCAGATCGTGCCGGAGGTCGCCGAGGGCACGCGCGACCACACTGCCTCGCCGCCGGTCCCGCCGATCGTCCACGACGTGGCGGCGGACTCGACGTCGTCGGCGTTGCCGCCCGCGGGCGTGCGGTCGGCGTCGAGCGCCGTCGGCAGGAGCAGCTCGGTGCTCGCCTCGCAGCCCGCGGGGGTGTCGAGGCGCACTGTGAGCGTCAGCGGCGTCGCGCCGCTCGCGGCCGCGAGCTGGGCGTCGAAGCTGACCTCGACCTCCGCGAGCGGGCCGACCTCGGGCACGGCGATCGACGTAGCTGGCCCGAGGGCCAGGTTGTCCGGCGCTCCGACGACCGTGAGGGTGGCGCCGATCAGCGGCGCCGCGCCGAAGTTGCGCACTGTGACGGTCAGGCGCCCCGACTCTCCGGCGTCGAGGAGCCCGTCGCCGTCGCACGAGTCGACTGCGTCGTCGAGGCTGGCGGCGACGAGCGCCCCCTGCGGACGGACCTCGAAGTCCTCGACCACGCCGACGAGGGTCTCCGAGTCGTGCGGCGGCGAGACTGCGCACGTGCCGGCGCCGCGGCGCGCGAACGCCTGCGCGGCGGCGACGAAGTCCTCGACGCTGTGCTGGCCGATGGCCGTGAGGAGCGCGTCGCGTTGCTCGGTGTAGGTCGGCTGGGTCGGCGCCAGCATCATGCCGGCGACGACGTAGTCCGACATCCGCCGGCGGACCGCGTCGAACTCGAGATCGCCCGCGTGGGCCTGGTGCAGCGCGACGTAGACCTCCCACAGCATCGTCGCCCACACCTCGCCGGCGTTGTGGACCCCCGAATTGGGCGACGCGCTCGCCTGCATCGGCGCGCCGTCGGGCAGCGGCTCGCCGTCCTGGATGTGCCGGAAGGTCAGCGGATTCTTGCTCATGTCGGTCGAATAGGTGTACCGCCGCAGGCCGAACCAGGGCCCCCCGGCCGGGGCGACGTAGCTGGAATGGCCGTAGGCGCCGGCGAGGTCGTCGCCTGACCGGAGGGCCAGGTGAAGGGCGAGGAAATCGCTCCAGCCCTCGCTCTGGGCCAGGCTCTGCAGGTTGCCGGCGGCCACCAGACGGTGGTGGATGTAATGGCCGTACTCGTGGGCGACGACGAGGTTGTCGAGCGCGACGTCGCGGTCGGGCGTGGTCAGCCCGCTCAGGTCGGCGACCAGCGGCCCGTTCAGCAGGGCAGCCTTGAGCGTCGCGCCGTCCTCCATCGACAGGCCGACCGTGGCGATCTGCGGGTTCGGGGCGCCGATCTCCCGGCCCGGCCGGAACGAGCCATCGCCGGGCTTGTTGTTGACGAGGATGACGCCGGCCGCGCCGGCCGCGAGCGCGGTCTCGGCCTTGGGGACGAAGATGCAACCGCCGCCGCGGTCGATCAGGACGATCTTGCCGGCCACGTCGTTGACGATCGGCTGGCAAGCGTCCGACGGCGTGCCCTCCCCGTCGTCCGCGAGCACCAGCTCGGCGGAGAGGTCGAACACCTTGGGACCGAACACCGCGGCCCCGACCTCGAAGGACGTGCCCAGCGCGGGGACGGTGAGCTCGGCGGTGAAGCTCTTCGGGCTGAACAGGGCCAGCTCCATCCACGGCGACTCGCCGTCGAAGGGCGTGTGCATCGACGCGCGGTCGCGTTTCTCCGCGTACGCGGCGTCCTGCACCTCCACGCGCAGGCGATCGCCGTCGATCCCGCCGCGGCCGAAGTTGTCGAACTGGGCCGCGCCGGCGGCCTCGTCGAAGCCCGAATCATACCACCAGTCGTGCAGCCAATTGGTGGTGTAGAACGCCTGCACGATCGCCGCGGTCCCTTGCACCTCGTTCGCGAGCGGCTCGCCGGCGGTGTCGTAGGTGTAGTCGAACACACCCGGCGCGCTGACGCTGGCGCGGAATTCACCGCTGGCGGGCTGGAACCCGCTCGGGTCGTGGAAATCGACGTAGGCGTCGACGTGGTTGCCGAACGTCTGCGTCGCGTCGGCCGGCAGCCACGGGTCGGCCTGGTCGTCGGGGTTGTGATTGAAGCCCTCCATCGTCACGAGGTTCGGCTCGACGAACTGCTGCGTCTGATCCTCGGGGTCTGGGGCGCCGGACGGGTACGGCGTGAAGTCCTCGGTCGGGCCGTCGAGCGGGCGGCCGTCGGCGCCGATGAACCCGCGGTACTGGAAGCCCGCGTGCGCGCTGGCGTTGCGGTGCCAGAGCACGCGGCCGTCGTCGACGGCGATCACGTATTGATGGACTGCGGACTCGGGCTGCTCCCTGGTGAAGGACTGCAGCTCGACGAGGTACGCCGGCGCCAGCGCGTCGCCGACGGGGAAGTACACCGGCTTCACGCGCGCGGGCCGGCGCAGCCCGAGCCTGCCGGCGTCGCCGGTGCCGAGCACGAAGCGCTCGAAGTCGTCCGAGCGCGGCGTGGCGTCGGCGACGAACCAACTGGGCTCGACGGCCACGCCGTGGATCTGGCGCAGCGCCGCGGCGATCGCCGCGGTCTTCGCCGACGTCGAGGGGACGAGCGGGGCGGCGACGCCGGCCGGGTGCGGGCTGCCGGAGATGGCCACGAGTCGGTGCGAGCGATCGAGCAGGACCTTGATGTCGTTGCCGAACAGCTCGATGCCGCCGACGCTCTGGCGCAGCGCGACGAGCACGCCGCCGCGGCCGACGTCGTGCGTGAACAGGGCACGGGTGGCGGCCAGCGCCTCGCGCGAGACGCCGTACGCCTGGCGCTGCTGCTCGAGGTGCAGCCTGGCCGCTTGTTCGGCGCTGCTCGCCCGCGGCGGAGCGCCGTCGGCCGCGAGCAGCAGCGAGGGCACGCCGCGCGCGGGGTGCCGCGAGGCCACGAGGGCCCTGTACGGGGCCTCCTGGGGCGCGGGTTCGACGCGGGTCGCTGCAGCGAAGGGGACGGTCGGAGCGACGGCGTGCGCGTCGACTGCCAGCGGGGCGAGCGCCAGGACGGAGGAAAACAGGCAGGTGCGAAGTCTAATGGTTGGAACCATAGGGATGATCAGGGAGCGTCGACGCCTGGCCCATGGATCATGCCGGCGTCCTGAGACCTTTCAGGACTGTCCCAGGCCACGGCCCGAAGGTTTCGCAGGCAGCACAGATTTTTCTCGCGCGCACGCGCCAGCGCAGGTCCGCGGGCTGCGCGAACGTCTGTCCGACAGGACAGGCATCATTCGACTCTATCGTGGCATGCCGCCATTGCTCCGACATGAATCCGGGGTCCAGGCAATCGCCGCCGGCGGGCGGGAGAGACCGGAGACCCGAGGTACGGGTTCGGGGCTCGCACGAGTGACAACATCCCGGCTCAATCCGCAGTGAACGGTCCGCCGCGGCGGCGCTTGACGGGCGCCTGGTTGGCCGTCAAGCCATTCGCTCGATGAGCGCCCGCTAACCCGGGCCGAGGATCTCCACGAAGAGCCCCGTGATGTTGTCCCGCCCGCCGGGCCGCCGGGCGTGTCGCACTGCGGCGGGAGCGGCGGCCCGGATGTCGAGCTGGAACAGGTGGCGCAGGACATTCGCGCGATCGAAGTACTCGTGAAGGCCATCGGAGCACAGCAGCAGCCGGTCCCCTCGCGCGACGGGCACGGCGTAGATGTCGACCTCCAATTCGTCGGTCAGGCCGAGCGCCCGGGTAATGGGCGATCTGCGGCCGCGCGCGTGCTCCGAGGTCACGAGCCCTTGCTTGAGCCGCAGGTTGAACAGCGTGTGGTCCTCGGTGACCTGACGGACCTCCGCGCCGCGCGCGTGATACACCCGCGAGTCTCCGACCTGTCCCACCACTGCGATTTCGCCGGCGACGAGGACGACCGAGGCGGTGGTGCACATCCCTGCATAGCGAAGATCGGTGTTCGCCATGGTGCGCAGCGTACGAGACGCGTTCTGCATCGCCGAGCGAACGACCCCCGCGATCTGCACGGCAGCCTCGCCACCCGTCCAGCTCGCGCCGAGCGCTCGGGTCTCACGATAGATCCACTCCCACAGCACCGACACCGCCTCGCCGGCAGCGAGGCCGCCGAATGGCCTGCCACCGACGCCGTCGGCGACGATGAACAGGCCGAGCCGACCATCCGCCAGGAAGGCATCCTCGTTGAGGGCGCGCCGCCTCCCGGGTCGGTCATGCCGCAATGCGCGGTGTGCGCGGCTGACCAGGTCGAGCCGACCCACGCCGAAGCCTGCGGCCACCTGGCGCCGGGTGCGCCGCGCCGGACACCGGCCCCGGCAGCGCCGGGTCGTCCCCCCGGGGCAGCCCCTCGCCCGTGGGGAAGAGCGCGAGTTTGCGGCGGCGACGGCTCATGAGGCTCCGGTCCGCGCATCCTCGCACAGCGCGTAGCCGCTCACAAGGCTCGGGGTGGCCGATGCGCGCAGATTTGCGCTGCGCGTTTTCGCCCACGCGTGGGCGGCGGCACACCCTCGCTCGCCCTCACGGCGAGTGGACGCGTGCGGCGAATTCTCCGGTCAGGGTCCCGCGCGGGCTCGAAACGGCGAGCGCGCCGCAGATCCAGTCCGGGCCCAGGCGGGTGATCGTGACCTCCTGAGTATCGGCGCCGCGGACCGGCGAGGCTTCGAGAAGGATCGGTCTGTCCGCGGCGGTGAGCATGAACTCGACGGAGGACCAGGCCCCCGGCGAATCCAGGGCGAGCCAGGCCGCGAAGGTGCGGTGAACGCCAGGCTTCAGCTTCAAGGGGAGCTTGACCCATTCGCTGTGGATCACTCTCTGGGTCGCGGGATCGCGGCGCTGCTGCTTCACGGTTTTCGTGTGGGTGAGGACGAGCTCGAGGTGGAGTCGGTCCCCGCGCGGCGGCTCGTACCAAAAGGTCTTTGCGACGTCGAAGCCGTGGTCGCGCAGGTGGATCGATGCCGTCTTGCCATCGTCGGCGATTCGCGCATACGCCGACTTCACCGCGAAGTCCGTCCGCTCGCGGCCCGGGAGCGTCAGCGCCAGCGTCGGATGGGCGCAACCTTCGGGGAGGCCTTCGTAAGACTCCACCGGCCCGTCGTCGACGAGCCGGGGCGGCGAGGGCGGGAGCGGCGTGATGTCGAGCAGGTGGGCCACGGGCCGAGGTTCGGGGGTATCGCTCAGCGTGCCGTCACCGAGGCCGCCGCGGCTGTTGCCGCCCCAGCACCACACATTGCCGTCACGCACGAGCGCGCAACTGTGATTCTGCGACGTGGCCACTGCGACCGCGTCGGTCAATTGCGGGACCGCCACCATCGTCTTCGCGGCGAAGCGTTGGCCGGGCGGGACGCCGAGTTGACCGTAACGGTTGTAGCCGACGCACTGCACCGTGCCGCGCTCGGCGATCGCACAGACATGAGAGCCGACACCGGAGCTCGAGAGCGCGACCGGCGTGCCGGCGAGCGCCAGCGGGGACACGCGTCCCGGTGACACATCGACGGGGGCCTCGCCGCCCCAGACGCGCAGCGTCCCGTCGCCGAGACGGGCCGCGCCGAAGTGCTGGGCGACCGCGAGTTCGACCGCGTCCTCGACCCCCGCGACGACGGTCGGCACCTTCGCCACGAAGGATTTACTCTCGGACGGAACGACCTGAAGCGCGTAGTTCTTGCCCCAACAGCGCACGCGGCCGTCCTTGCCGAGCGCGCACACGTACGACCATCCAGCGCGCACCGAGACCACGCCGTCCAGCCCCGGGACCGGCTCCGGCTCGCGCTGTCGCGGCAGCTCCACCCACCCGGGTACGCCGCCCCAGCAGCGCACCGTCTCGTCCGCCATCAACGCGCAGCCGAAGCCCGAGCCGATCGTGATCTCGCGCGCGCCCGCCAGTGCGGGCACCTCCGTCGCCGGTACGCCCTCGACGCTCAGCTCGCGGGTCAACGGGAAGCCGCGGCGAGCGCCCCAGCACAGCACGCGGCCGTCGTCGATCGTGGCGCACGCGGTGGCCATGTCGGTGCCCCCGGCGAACACCGCCGTCGCGCGCGCGACTCCTGCGATCGCCAGCGGATAGCTGACAGCCGCGGCGTCCTCGCGCCCCAGCGCGAAACGAGCGCCGTCACCCCAGCCTCGCACTGTACCGTCGATCATCCGGGCGTACGAAGTGGCGCCGCCGACCGCGATCGCGGTCGCTCGCAGGCCCACGACCGGGGCCGGCGCGACGCCCCGTGCCGGGGCCTCCGCGGGCGCCTGCCGTGCCTTCTCGGGCACGACCGGGTCGACGGCGGTCTCGCGGGCGCAGGCGGACATCACGAGGAGCGACACGAGCGCGCGAGGCATCGCCAGCATCGTATCCATCGAGCCTCGACGCGTCAGCTCCGAACCGCGCGGATGGAAGCGCGCCGCCAGCGATCGAGCGACGGGGCCGCGCGCATTCGAATCAATCGAAGCGAGTGTCGAGGGTCAAGGCCAGCCGCGTGACGACGCCGCTCGCGGCCCCTCCGAGGTCCTCGACGGCGAGGTGCCAGGTGCCGCCGGCGCTCTCGTCGGTGGGCACGCCGACCTCGAACAACTGCAGATCGATCACCGGGCCCTCCGAGACGGTGACGGTGGTGCTGGTCCCGCCCGGATTGACGAGGTGGACGGCGAGGCTGTTGGCCTGATCCTGGACGATCTGCAGGTCGAGGTACGCGCCGGTCGGGACGGTAGCGATGCCGGAGGCGAGGATCGGGAGCAGCAGGGTGCCGTCTTCGACGAGCTGCGAATCACCGGCAGGACCGGCGAAGCTGCGGCGCATCCAGCCCGGTCGGCAAGTCCCGTCGCCCTCGCCCTCGAGCCGGTCGAGGCAGAGCAGGCCGATGCTCGGCTCACAATCGGCGTGCGCGCTGCAAGCGGCACCGTCGCCCGGGATCGCGGCCTCCGACACGCAGGTGCCCGGCGCGAGCACGACGCCGCCCTCGCCCACGAGCACGTCGAAGCACGTGTGCTCGTCGCCGCACGCGAGCGCGTCCTCGCAGGGCCGACCCTCGATCGTCTGCTCCACCCCGCAGCGGGTGAACACGTCGGCCTCGACCGCGCCGGCGATCGTGAAGGTCTGCCAGAAGAACATGCGGCCGTGGCGGACGCCGGCGTAGCGCGCCGAATACAGCACGAGCACGCGATCGGTGCCGACATCGAGGACGGTGAGCTGCTCGACCGCGCCCTCGTCGGTGGCGCCGAGCGCCTCCTCGACGGTCGCGCTGGCGACCCCGATCTCCGCGCTCGCCCGCAAGAACTGCTCCTGCTCGGTGGCATCGAGCTCGGCGGCGTCGGTCACGAGCCGCCGATCCATCAGCACGACCGCCGGCGCGAACAACAGCTCGTCGTACGACCCCGGCAGCAGGCACACGTCGGCGAACAGGATCGTCTGCGCGCGAGTGATGCACGCCGGGAGCACGTCCTCGACGAACTGCGGATACTCGAGGGCGCAGATCGGGTCGTCCGGGGCGTTCGCGCAGTGCGCGTCGTAATCGTCGGCGACCGGCTCGGCGTCGCTGCACATGAACAGCAGATCGAGGAGGAAGTTGCCCGCGGCGAGCTCGGGATCGCTCTGCAGATCGGCGACGCAGGCCAGGATCGCCTGGTCGATGGCCTCGGGGCACTGCAGCGGCACATCGGGATCGCCGGTGGTGCTCGTGGCCTCGGTGGTGCTCGTGGTGCTGGTGGTGTCGGTGGGGTCGGTGGTGCTGGTGGTGTCGGTGGTGCTCGTGACCGCCGGACCAGTGGTCGGTTCACCCGTCGTGACGTCGCTCGTCGTGACGTCGCCCGTGCTCGTCGAGGTGCTCTCCGCCGGGTCGCCGCTGGTCTCGCTCGAGGTCCCCGGTGTGTCGCCGGCGCTCGTCGTCGCCCCGGTACCGCCGGGCTCCGTGGGCCCGCAAGCCGCGGCGACGAGCAGAGTGAGCGGGACGAGGCGGGACAGCGCAGCGAAGGTCGGCATGGCGGCCTCTTCTTACGCGATGCCGGCGGGCTCCGCACCTGCCGAAAGACGGCGGGCTGCAGCGAGCTCGACCTTCGCGGCCGACCTGCCCGGAGGCCGGCAGGGGATCTCCGGTCAACAACCGCCATCGGGCGGGCAAAGCTCGTGTCCGACCACGCTCTGGCTGACGTCCTTCGTCTTCTGGTAGACGCGCACGTAGTCGATCTCGAGGCTCTGCGGGAACGCGGCGTCTTCGATCCCGTGCCGGCCCGCCCACTCGCCGCCGATGGCGAGGTTCAAGAGCACGTGGGCGTACCCCGCGTCGGTCCCGTCGTCGTGAACCCACTTGTAGCCGCGCTGCACGATCATCTGCCCGTCGACGTACGTGGCCGCGCTCGTGTCGTCCCACAGGACCGCCACGACGTGGAAGTCGTCGGGGAAGTCGAAGGGCGCGGTCCAGAAGGTCCACTGCTTGTTGAACTTCGGATCGACGTAGAGGAACTCGCCGCCCTGCGCCCCGTGGTTCACGACCCCGGTGTGGATCATGTTGGCCTTGTCCTCCACGCCGTTGTTGACGAACTCGAAGATGTCGATCTCCGGCGGCCACGGCGGGACCTCGGCGTTGAGCCAGAAGGCGGGCCAGACACCGATCGCGGGCGGCATCTTCACGCGGGCCTCGAAGTAACCATATTTCATGATGGTCTTCGAGCGGAGCATCCCCGATTCGTAGTTGATCGCCTTGGGCCCGTCGTCGCTCACCTTGCGGGCGGTGAGCTTGATCGAGCTGCCGGTCATGATGTGATTGTCCTTCTCGCGGTAGAGCTGCTGCTCGTCGTTGAGGTGATCGAGCATGCCGTCCTCGTAGACGTACCGCGTCCACCACTTCGAGGTGTCGAGCTCGGCGCCGTCGAACTCGTCGTTGAACACGAGCTCGTAGTCGGCGGGTACCCAGGGGCTGGCGACGGGCTCGTCGCCGTCGTCCGTGGTCGTGCTCCCCGCCGAGGTGCTGCCTGCGCTGGTGCCGTCGACATCGCCGCTGCTGCTCTCGTCGCCCGTGCTGGAGCTCCCGCCGGGATGGGTGGTGCTCGCGCCATGGCTTCCAGTCGTCGGCGTCGTGGTCGAGCCGGTCGTCGAAGCCTCGCTGGAGCTGCCCGGCGCCGTCGTCGAACTCTGAGCGTCGGACGCGCTCCCTTGACCGGGAGCGTCTTGACAACCGCCCATGACGAGGGCAACCCCCGCGAGGCACACGAATGCGCGCTTCGGGCGGAGGTGGACGTTGTAGAGATTCACCAGCGTGTCCATGGCGAGAGTTTATCCATCCGCTCGCAATGCGCTGTCAACGGTCGCCCCGATCCCCCAGCTGGGGCCTTCAGAGCGTGGAGAAAGTCCCTCGATTGCCAGGTGTGATCACGATGGGATCACGAAGACATTCCACGCGTGCGCGAGCAGCGTGGCCGGGGCGTCGGTGGGAACCTGGGTGGCGAACAGGACGTCACGCCCACGGCGCTCCAGCTGGTATCGCCCGGGGAGCTTCTCCTCGAGGTACTGACGGAACACCGGCTCGAATTCGGCGGCCTCGTCGGGCCCATCCCACGCGATCAGGCCGAGGACGAGCGGGGCGAGGTCGCGCGAATCGCTGGTCTCGAGGACCACGATTCGGTCGCCGCCCCAGCCCGCAGCGGCCGCACTCGCGCGCTCGGACGGGACGACTGCCGCCAGCATGCAGAAGAGCCTCGCCTCGCCGAGGGTATCCTGGCGGACTGAAGTGTGCCGCGGCAGCGCGCCCGCGAGCCGCTCGGGGTGCGCCGCGATCGGGATCGCCGGCTCGCGAGCGGACAGCTTGGCGGGATGGAGCATCTGTTCGCTCGTCGCCGGCGGGTCGCGGTAGAGCGCGTCGATCGCAGTCCAGCCTCGCTCGTGAACGAGCTCGACGATGGTGCTCGGGGCGTAATTGTAGGGGAGCATGTGGATGCAGCCGAGGACGGGGTCATCGAACGCCTCCTCCTCGGCGTCGAGCACCTGGACTCCTCGCTCGCGCAACGTCTCCGGGGACGTCGACGCCAGGTCGCGCTCACCCGACTCCCATGCGATGCAGGCGGCGTTGGCGTCGCCCTCGACCAGCAGCGTGCGCGCGAGCTCGGCGTCGCTGTCCCCCGTGATCGGGGCGAGGAATCGGTCGAGCCCGAAGTGCATGTCCTGCAGGAAATGCACGCCCTCGTGGGCGACGATGAATTCGAACGACTCGGCGCCCGCGTCGATCCAGAGCGACCGGCTGGGTGGATCGTACATGCCCGCCAGCGAGACGGAGATCGTGCCTGGCGGGCCGTCGAGCGCGGGCCCTGGCGGGCGCATTCCGAGGCTCACCTGGACCCGCCGGGTCTGCTCGAGCTCGTCCTGATGATATTGCGCCCTGATATCATTCTCCGCTCGCGCCTTGAGCTCCTGGGCATTCGTCACGACGACCGCGAGCGGCGCAGAGCTCTCGAGCCCCCGCGCTCGCCCGACCTCATCGACCCATCGATGCGCCAACTCGGTGACCTGGACGCTGTTCGGCGGCGTGACCGCGGCGGCGAGCTCGCCGCCACGACAGGCCATCAACAGCGTCGCGCACGCCGCGGCGAGCAACGAGCGCCGGCCTGTCGATCGCGTGATGCGCCGGGAGGCGCGTGAAGGCTGGATCATGAACCGAGTGTGCGCGATCGGGTGCGGGTCCCTGACGCGTCTTCACCGAATTCGTGACACGCTCGCGCGGAGCGCTGCCGAATGTCGTCGCGTGGCGCGCCTGGAGGAATTCCGCTTGGAGTCATAAATGGTTACAGTGCATGAACAATTTCATAGGAGGCACCCGTCTCGAAGGCGGACGGTGGTCGAGCGTCGATTCGAAGGCAGCGCCGAAGTTGCTCGGCCGACGGCATGCCGCCAAAGACATGCCCGGTGGGGATGAGACGCCCCTCCTTCACCCTGGTCGAGTTGACGAGGCCGAGGAGCGCGGCGAACTGGCAGACATCATCAGCCGCGCGCTACTCACTGCGGGAGTAACCTGAGAGCTCTTGCGCTGGGTCAGCGACGCGATGAATGTCGCAAGATTACGCGGAAGTTGCGGGACTTCCGTCGATTGGAGCCGGCCCCCCAGGCGCCACGGGTGCGCGAAGCCGCGCATCAGTTCACGGCGTTAACTTACTGGGCCGGGCCGCGTACGCAGATCCGGCCGGTATCGGCTGCTATATCGTGCGATTGCCGTGGCCGGCATCACCCTTCTCGACCGCCAGGAAGCAGTCCGAGACCTCGAGACTCGCTTGCGGCATGCGTTGTTGCTGGCTCGGCTCGGGAGCGAGCAGCTCGTCTCGAGCAACGGCCGACTGATGATCGTCCGGCTGCTCGGCTACGGCGCGAGCGGGGTCGTCTGCGAGGCGCTGGATCGCAAGCTCGGGCGCAAGGTCGCGCTCAAGCTCTATCCGGGGCTGGCCCAGGACGCCCTGGCCAAGGCGGTGAGAACCGAGGCGCAGACGCTCGCGGCGCTGCGCCACCGCAACATCGTGGTCGTTCATGACTTCGACGCCGACGAGTTTCGGCCCGGCGAGCTCCGTTGCTTCCTCGTGGCGATGGAGTTGCTGTCGGGTACGACGCTCCGCCATTGGATGGCGGAGCCGCACCCTGCGTGGGAGGTCCTCGATGTCTTCTGCCGCGCCGGTGATGGACTCGCCGCCGCGCACGCAGGCGGGATCGTCCACCGCGACTTCAAGCCCGAGAACGTGATGCTCGACGAGGGGGGCGAGCCCAAGCTCGTCGATTTCGGTCTGGCGATCCTCGACTCACCCTCAGCCGGGCACCTCGACAGCAAGAACCCAGAGCAGCGCGCGATCGTCGGTACGCTCGCCTACATGGCCCCCGAGGCCCTGCGCGGCCGCGCCGAGGCCCGCAGCGATCAGTTCTCGTTCGCCGCGGCCCTGTGGGAGGCGCTGTGCGGCGAGTTTCCGTACCCGATCGACGACCTCGACCCGAGCCGGCGGGTCGTCTCGGCGTCGCCGAAGCTGGCCAGAGGCGTGCCTCCGGCGCTTTTCGACTGTCTGCGGCGGGCGCTCCTTCCCGATCCGACCCGCAGGTTCCCGCGGATGACCGACCTCGTCGCGCACCTGCGCGAGTTTTACGGCGAGCTCCGCAGCGCCGCGTCGATCGCGAGCGCGCCGACGGTGCTGGCGAACGTCAACTTGTCGAGCGACACTCACCAGTCGGCCGCGACGGCGCCGGCCGCGGTCGTATCCGGGCGTTCGTGGTCCTGGCTCGCGTTCCCGGCGGTCGGCGTAGCGACAGTCGTCGGCGTGCTCGCAGCGCTCGGCTTCTGGAGCGCCGAGGCCCCGCCGCCGCCCGAAGAACTCCTCGTCGCCGCGCAGGAGTCCGCCGAACCCGTATCCGTCGACCCCGCGACTCCGCCGCCATCTTCAAAGCCGGATCCTTCACCGCCACCCGCGCCCGCGTCTGCGCCTGTGCCCGCGAGGTTCGATTGTCCTGGTGAACTCGTGACAGGCGAATGGTTCCTCAAGGACACCGCCGCTCTGTACTCGCTCGAGCTCCGCCTACGCGACAAGCGGAGGTGCCGGTACAACGCCAGCTTGAAGAACACGCACGGCACTCTCAGTCACCGAGAGATCGCCGTCGAAGAGTTCGCGCCGCTGCTCGGCGCCGCTACCGGCAAGTTCGTCCTCGAGGGTCTCTCCTACGATTTATTTCTCACCTTCGAGTCGGACAAGGTCCGCGGCCATGTCGGGGTCAAGGGGAACAAGGGAAGTCTGCTCGTCGGCAGTCGTAGCGACCGAGAACGCAACCGGCTCCGGGTGGCTGACGACCAGCCATGCGCCACGCGGTGTATCCACTGTAGGGGCCTGAAGTCGATCCAACACTGCCGTGCCCAGTGCGCGGGCGAGCGCGACGGTTCGCCCGGGTGCTCCGATTTGAAAGATCCGTGAGCCGAACTCGGCCCCTCGCGGGACCACGACGACGAGACCCTCACCATGACCAAGCCCACTACCTCGACCATCGCCGCGCTCGTCAACGCGCACGCCGACGCCCTCAACCGCTTCTTTCGCAGCAGCGGCGTCCCCTACGCCGACGCGCAGGACCTCGCCCAGGAGACCCTCCAGACGCTGCTGGAGAAGGACCCGGCGACGATCGAAAAGCCGCGCGCGTTCCTGATGGGCATCGCGCGGAAGAAGCTGCTTCAGTTCCGCACGCGGACCCGCACCTCCGAGGAGTTCCGCAGCTCGCAGACGCCGAACGCCGTCACCTCGCCGAGCCAGCGCCTGGATCGTCGGCTCCGCGTGCAGATCCTGCTCCAGCGGCTCGATGAAGAGGAGCGTACTGCGTTCCTGCTGCGCTGCGAGGGCCTCGCTCTCGAGGAGATCGCCGAGCAGATGGAGCTCAGCCTGGCGACCATCAAGCGCCGACTCGCCGAGGCGCGTCGTCACATCGAGGAGCTCACGCGCCAGATCGAGGAGCGCGACAATCCGCTCAGCGTCGAAGACGTCGAGGACAGCTATCGGCGTGATTGACTGAGCCGGTTTCACATTCGGCGTGGACCTGCTCTCGAGGTCCACGATGCAATCGTCGCATTCTCCATCCGCTTCACTTACCGGGAGCCAGGGCCTGCTGGCCCTCCTCGCGGAGCTCGAAGCCCAGCGAGCGGCGCTGGCCCGATGGCTCCGCGGCGTGAGCCGGTTTCCTGGCTGCCGGCACAGAAGCAGCGTGAACCGAGAATCGCCATCCGATGCCCAGCTCGTCCACCTCCGTCATTGTCGCCCGCGCCGTCGCCTCGTGCTTGTGCAACTCATCCGACGGTGACGACGGTACAGCAGATCCAGAATGCGGAGAGCTGTGCGGGTGGCTGTCACCGCCCGTCGAACCGAATTTGCTTGTCGCAGGCGGCGGGGGGCTACGCGGCCATGTCGGTGCTCCGCTCCAAGCGGTCTCGCCGCTGGCGACCGCTCGCCCAAGACTCGAACCTGCGTGCCCTACTTCAGCTCGAACGTAGCGTGGACAATCGTGATGATGTCCATGGCTTAGCCCGCTCCCCAAAATCCCCCCCAATCCGCAAACCGCCGCGGATCTCCACTTTGGGGCGCTTTTGGGAGAGCGGGCGAAGGCGCGGATTGCGGCGGGAGGCCTCGGGTTGCCCCAAAAGTTGCCCAAAAACAGCTTGGGGTACCCGTGATTGCTTTCGCCCATCATCCGGGACGCTGGCACCTTCGACGCCTACGTCGAGGGGCTCGATGGCGCCGGGCTGGGCGCACGACACGGCGCAATCAGGGCGCCGACAGCGGAGTGACCGCGAGCTGGACGTTGACGACGGGGACTGCGCCATAGGTCTGCCAGCGCTGGCCGTCGTGGCGTGTGCCCGGGGCGGGGACGACGTCGACGATCTCGACGAGGTGCTCGCGGAGGGTGAAGGCGAGGCCGATCTGGTCGGGGCGTACGGGATACGAGAAGGAGGCGTCGGCGCTGCCGAGGTCGAGCCTGGGGCCGTCGATGTCGACGCGGAGCGCGAGGCTCAGGGGGATCGTGGCGCGACCAGGGACGCTGACGTAGGTACGGCCGAAGGTGCCGAGCCAAACATAGGTCGGAGCCTGGAACGCGGGCAGCGTGCGTTCGTGGGGACAGACCGCGCCGAACTGGCGGACGCGGACGCGGTCGCCGGAGTCGTCTGGGTCGATGCGCAAGAGGTTCTCACCGTGCCGAACGAATCGCGGGCCCGAGCGCAAGTCGAGCACGAACTCGTAGGGCTTGGCGGCGAGAACTTGCACGTGGGACACGGTTTGGGCCTTCTCGCGGTCGGGGCCGTTGCCGAGGGGGGGGAGCTCGACGGTGACGTAGCCGACGGTGAACGGGCCGAGGGCGAGGTGCTTGCCGCGGTCGAGGGGACGATCAGCGAGGAGCTTCGGCGCGGTCTGGAGCTGGGGGGGGACGGTGGTGCGCTCGGCGTTCGGGGTGCAGGGGTCGGTGGGCGCGACGGGTGCGATCTCGGGGCCGGGCGGAAGCGGCTCGATGCGGGCGCGGACGTGCAGGCGAGCGTCGCCGTCGGCCTGCCAGACGCCGTCGAAGCGGGTGTTGGGGCCGGGGACGACGCGCTCGATGGTGACGATGCGGGCGCCAACGCGGAGCCGGTGTGGGACGCCGGGCCGGGGCTCGTGCCAGTAGAAATAGCCGCGGTCGGTGATGGAGACGCGCGGGGCAACGCCGTGACCGTGGAGGGCGAGTTGGAGAAACTGACCCGAGACGTCGTAGGTATGGGTGCGGATGCCCTCGGTGCTGAGCCACAGGCTGCGCGGGGCGTCGGCGGGCTCGACGACGGCGGCGGCAGGGCAGAGGTCGCGGGTGACGGTGACGGTGAGGTCGGCGGGCGGATCGCCAGCGGATGTGCGCAGGTCGAAGCGATAGGGGCCGACGAGGACAGGTTGTCGCTCGTCGGGGTCGAGCGGCACGAGGGTGCCCCAGGGGGCGTCCGGGCCGACCTCCGCGCGGTCGATCTCGATGTGGAGGCCGGGCCCGCGGCGGCTGACGCGATGGGTGCCGTGCGTAGTCGAGGCGTCGTAGCGCAGGCGGGTCTTGCCGATGTCGAGCTGGTCTCCGGGGTGCAGGATGCCGCTGCCGAGGGGCGTACGGCCAGCGGCGAGGTCAGGTGGAAGCTCGGTCGGGAGTTCGCCGGCCTCACCGCAGCGGCGATCAGCGGGGACGGCGGGTACTGCGAGCGAGGGCGCCGCACCCGGCGGTCGAGCGACAGGCTGGGCCCGAGGGTCGGGGCAGCCGAAGGTGGGCGAGGGATCGGCGCACATGAGCTCGGCGGACTCGTGACGGTCGCAGCCGAGCAGGACGACGACAGCGGTGACGAGGCGGCGAGAGGACATGGTCACGCTCTCCAGGGGGAGCCGGCGCCAGGACGGCCAGGATACGCGGAATCGGGGGTCGAACGAGGACAGAGAGCGGTGGAACGGGCGCGAGAGTGGGGCGGTTTGGTACGGTCCGCCCCCATAGGCCAAGAAGCCTCGGCCCCCTCACTCGACAGGGATACCGCGCAATACGGGTCGAGCGGCGCGTGGTCGCGCCCCGACGCTTTCAAGTTCCCGAGGCCGGGCCCGCAGGAGTCGCTCCACCAGTTCGCGGACCGCGAGCAGGTGCGGACAGCGGAGCGGCTGGCGAAGGTGAAGGTTGCTGAGGAAACACGTCAGTCGTCGGGGCCGCAGTCGGGAACGCAACGGCGGGTGCGCGGGTCGCCAGCGCGGGCGCCGAGGACGTGTTCCTCGCGCGGTTCGACTCCGGCGGCAACGCAATGTGGGCCAAGCGCTTCGGCAACGGCGCGTCGCAGATCGGCCGCGGCCTGGCGATCGGCGGCGGGGGGCGAGTGACGCTCGTCGGCGAGATGAGCGGCAGCGCCGACTTTGGCGGCGGGCGGCGCTGGCCCTGGTTCATCAGATCCTCCGTGGCCTGCACGGTGTGCTGGTAGGTCTTTCATAGGACGTCGAGCGAGGAGCGAACCAAGACGAGAGGACCTACTCGTCGCGGTCGTCCCTGGGGACGCCGGCGAGGACCCGCTGCAGCGCCTCCATGCTGACGGGCTTCGCCAGGTGGGCGTCGAAGCCAGCCGCCCTGGCCCGGGTCGCGTCGTCGGGCTGCGCGTAGCCGGTCAGGGCGACGAGCGTGCAACGCCTGAGCTCCTCGTCAGCGCGCAGCGCCCGGGCCACCGCATAACCATCTATGTCGGGCAGGCCGATGTCGCACAGCACGATGTCCGGACGGAAGACTCGCGCCTTCTCGAGCGCCTCGCGCCCGCGGTAGACGACGGCGACCTCGTGTCCATCGAGCTCGAGCACCTCGCGCAGGCTGTCGGCAGAGTCGACGTTGTCCTCGACGACGAGGACGCGGCGGGGTGCCGCTGCCGTGGCGGCCCTCTTCGGGCTCGGCTCGGCCGGGTCGGCGAGGGGCAGTGTGATGGTCAAGCACGCGCCCTTGCCCCTACCGGAGCTCGCTGCGCCGACCGAGCCGCCATGCATCTCGACCAGGCTGCGTACGAGCGCGAGGCCGAGGCCGAGGCCCCCCTTGGCGCGGTCGAGGGACGCGTCCGCCTGCGTGAACGGCTCGAACAGACGCGGCAGGAGCTCCGGCGAGATCCCCGGCCCGGTGTCCTCGACGTGAACGACGGCCCGATCGCTAGCGGGGTCCGTGTCGACCGAGACCGTCGTCCTGCCGCCCGGTGGGGTGAACTTGGCAGCATTCTGAAGGAGGTTGCCGATGACCTGCGCCAGTCGTGTCGGGTCGCCGTTCACCCAGATGTCTCGCGGAGCCGTCTGCACCTCGAGCTGGACGTCGCTCTCGACGAACACGGAGCGGTAGTCCTCGACCATGCGCTGCGTGAGCTCGTTCAGCTCGAGGCGTTCGCGTCTGAGTTGGACCTTGCCACGGTTGATGCGGGTCATGTCGAGGAGGTCGTCGACCAGGTGCGTGAGGTGCGAGACCTGCCGCTCGATGATCGCCTGCGCGCGGCGGGCGGGCTCGCTGCCGGGCGGTGCGCGGCTCAGGATGTAGAGGCCGTTGCGGATCGGCGCGAGCGGGTTGCGTAGCTCGTGGGAGAGCATGTTCAGGAACTCGCTCTTGCGCCGGTTCGCCTCTTCGAGGCGCAGCTCGCTCGCCTGCAAGGCACGGGTGACGCGGGCCCGCTGGCTGAGCACGATCGCCGGCACCAAGGCCACGATGCTCGAGACCCCCAGGAAGACCTTGGTGGTCAAGAGCTCGTGACCCGTGCTGGGCTCGATCGGGAGCCAGGCGAAGAGAAGGGAAGCGCCGGAGACGCCCAGGCAGAGTGCGACGAGGAGGCACGAGAGCGAGGCGCCCTTGGTACCGAAGCGCACTCCGGACCACAGCAGGGGGGGCAAGAGCAGGAGCTCGCGCTGCGTCCCGCCGAACATGGTGATGACCACCAGGGCAGCGACGAGTGCGGCGACCTCGAGCCACCAACCTGCGGAGCGGGCGCTTCTCTCGTCGCTGGCATCCCCGAACCAGCTCAGCACCACCGGCGTGACGAGCAGCGTCGCCATGGCCGTCCCTGTCGTCCATTGCGCCCAGGTCTCGACGAAGTCGTGGCTCCTCTCGGCCTGCACCAAGACGCCTGCCCCGATGAGTCCGCCCAGCCCAGCTCCGGCGACTCCGCCGAGGAGCAGGACCCCGAAGAGCTCGGGCACCGACTCGAGCTTGGGGCGGGGAGTCACCAGGCGGTGAACCGCCCAACTGCCCGCCGCCGCGTGCAATGTATTGCCGGCGTAGAAGCCTAGCGATACGGGGAACGGTATACCGTGGAGCACGTCGAAGCTGATGTTGCCGAGCGCAGCCCCCAACATGATCTCAGGCCATTGCCTTGCAGGCGTCAGCAAGAGGCCACCGAGATAGATCCCGGACGGCGGCCAGAAGCTCACGAAAGGCAGAGCGGCCCCGGCGATCGCAGCGCCGAGGACCGCGCAAAGGTAGTAGCTCAGCCCGAAGGCGAGCACGCGAGCCGCCGGGAGCACCGTCGCGCGGCTGGCGCTGACCCGCGCGGCTGGGCCGCCAGGCGGGCCCTGCGGTCTTTCGCCGGGGAGCATCGCGCTTAAGGAGTTCTGAACGGGAACTTTGTCAACGTGTCGAGCGCAAGACTGGCCGGGAGCGCAAGAGCTGACCAGGAGAATGAGGCCACGGCGGGAGACGCGGCGTTCGGGCGACGCCGAGGACTCAAGTCCGGGAGCAGATGGAGTTGCGCCGCCGGAAGTGGTCCATGAGGACGCAGGGGCGGTGGGGTCGCCGCGCGGCGGCCTGGGCCTCGACCGGTCTGTCGCGCAAGGACTACGCGCGAAGGTCGGCGTGGCGAGAGCCGGGCCGAGGGGGCCGCCGGCGCCCTCAGCGAGGTCGGCCGCTCCGGCGGTGAGCAAGTAGAGCACGACCAGGACGTGCCGCCGCAGCACGAGGTCGGCGAGAGCTCGTGCATGAGAGGATTCAGGCGGACGATCCCAGGTCACCGAGACCACACGCGAGAGAGCGTTCCGGCGGTCCCGGCCGTGCGCCTTCCCACCTGCAATCGTTCTACCGTCGAGTCGAGACGGCGGAGGCAAGAATCAACGCACCCTTCACAGGTTCGGTGCGTTCAAGGGCGACATAATCCAGCGAGCCGGTGCGCTGTTCCAGCCTCTCGGGAAGGATCGAAGGTGGACTCGGGTTGCACTCCGCGACGCCGCCGGCCAGCACAGAGGCGAAACCTCGCACGAATGGCCCGGATGTTTGCAAACATGACAGCATGTTTCATGCGAGTGGAGGCGTACGGACGCCCCACGAGGCAGACAGGCCCAGGTAGCGGTGTTCTCGCCAATGGTGGCTGGACGAGGTGCAGTAGGTGGCGCGCCGCGAAGGGGTGACGTGCGGTTCGCGGCGCTTCGCGGTAACATGCATAAAGTGAGGCGCGAACCGCAAGAACACCGAGCCCTGGCGGTGCGGGGGGGCGCGTGCGCGGCGCTTCGAGGCGCCTCAAGGCGCCCTGGTGGGACAAGAACGGCTACTGCGGCGAACTACGTCGTGACGAGAGCTCGTACCTCGGCAGCCCGCGCCCACCGCCCACACCGCGGCCGTCGTGCCTCTCGCAGGTCGACCTGCGAGGAGGCACATGTCGGCGAGGTCCGCGAAGTGATGATAAGACCGTTTCGCCGATCGAACCCGAGTGTGGTAGTTCCGCTCGCTCGGATCTGTGCGGGGGGCCCGAGCTGAAGGGCGAAGGGCGGTCCCTACCGCGATCTCTCTGTCGCACGAGAGGGCGCCGAAGCATCGACGAGCGAGCCGACCCTCACGCCGATCAAGCTGAGGAGCCCGAGTATCATCCGACCGCGCCGAGCCCGGCGAGGCGCTCGTGCCCGCCCTCGCGGGCAGTCTAATACGAGGCATATCGACCGCGGGCGCCGCCCGCTCGGGCGAAAGCCGAGGCTTCCCGCGCGCAGAGTCGCCCGTGCGGGCATGCAGGCACGCGCGTGCGATGCCGCGCGGGCGAGTTCTACGGCTGCGGCGAGCACGGCAGGGTCCTGCGTGCCCGCGTACGGCCCCCGCCGAGGATCTCGTGCCTGCATCGCCGCGTCGCGCAAGCCGATCGCACATGGTGACGTATGCCATTGCAAGGAGGCTGAAGCAGTCTCAGTAAATGTTCACAATGGCCGGCGCCGCGGACGCAGCGCCGGTCATTGTGAGCATTTCTGAAATCGATTTTAATGAACGGCGTAAACCTGCATAAACGCCGTTGACAACGCGTTCGGTCGGAGTACGATGAGTCGTTCTCCTCACGAGACCGTATTCGATATCAAGAATATTGCAAGAAATCAATATCACCAGTGAGGTGACGAACGCTTTCACCATCGACCTCGACCTCGCCGGGAGCATCGCACCGATCATGAACCGCCTGCACGGCCACGAGATTGTCGAGACCCTCCACCAGACGCCCTCCAGCGCGCTCTACCGCGTGCGACGGGCGCCCGACGGCGGCTCCGTGCTGCTGCGCACATTGAGGACTGACGGCACGCGGATCGCGGACATCGCCCGCTTCAAGCACGAATACGAGGTCATCCGCGCGGTCACCTCGCCTCACGTGCTCGGGGTGATCAGCGTCGATGAGCACCCCGAGGACCTCGTCATCGTGCTCGAGGACTTCTCGGGCGAGGACCTCGCGACCCACCTGCGCGCCCGCGGGCCGCTGGACATCCCGTCGTTCCTCGACCTGGCGCTGAGCATCGCGCAGGGCCTGGAGGACATCCACCGGCTCCGCATCCTGCACGGGGACATCCGCCCGCGCAACATCCTCGTCCGCCCGGCCGAGGACGACGCGCCGCTCGCGGTCAAGCTGCTCGGCTTCGGCGTCGAGGCCGAGATCACGCGCGAGCACGAGGCGATCTACAACCCGGCGGTGCTCGCGGACATCCTGCCGTACGTCTCGCCGGAGAAGACCGGACGGATGAATCGCAGCGTCGACGCCGGTTCGGACCTCTACTCGCTCGGCGTCGTGTTCTACGAGCTGCTCGCCGGGCGTCCGCCGTTTACGGCCGACGACCCGATGGAGCTGTTCCACGCGCACATCGCCGTGCTCCCGCCGCCGCTCGCCGAGCTCGTCCCCCACGTGCCGCCGGCGATCGCCTCGATCGTGCACAGGCTGCTGCGCAAGACCGCCGAGGACCGCTACCACGCCGCCTCCGGGCTCGTCGCCGACCTGCTGGAGTGCCGCCGACGGCTCGCGGAGACCGGCGAGATCGGCGATCTCGTCGCGGGCGCGCACGACTCGGGCGAGCTGTTCAAGCTGCACCAGAAGCTCTACGGGCGCCAGCACGACATCGAGCGGCTGGTCGCGGCCTTCGAGGACGTGCTCGGCGGGCAGCGCGAGATCGTGCTGGTCTCCGGCTATTCGGGGATCGGTAAGTCGTCGCTCGTGCAGGAGATCCTGAAGCCGCTCGCACGCGAGAAGGGCTACTACATCTCGGGCAAGTACGACCAGTACAACCGCGACATGCCCTACAGCGCGATCCTGCAGGCGTTCGAGGGGCTCTTGCGGCAGCTGTTGTCAGAGAGCGAGAGCCGGCTCCGCCGCTGGCGGTCCGCGATCCGCGAGGCGCTCGGCAACAATGGCCAGGTCGTCTGCGAGATGCTGCCGTCGCTCGTGCACATCATCGGCGAGCAGCCGCCGGCGCCCGCGCTCGGCCCGATCGAGGCGCAGAACCGGTTTACGCTGTGCTTCGAGCGCTTCGTGTCCGTATTCGCGCGCAGCGCCCACCCGCTCGTGCTGTTCCTCGACGACCTGCAGTGGATGGACGCGGCCAGCCTGGGGCTCTTGCGCAGCATCCTGCAGTCCGACCAGATGGAGTCGATGTTCTTCTGCGGCGCCTACCGCGACAACGAGGTCGGCCCTGCGCATCCGTTCATGCGCGCACGCGAGGATCTGCAGGCGCGCGGGGTCGCCGTGCGCGACATCGTGCTGACGCCGCTCGACCTGTCGCACATCATCGAGCTCATCAGCGACAGCCTGAAGACCCCGCACTGCGGCGCGCTCGCCGAGGTCGTGCTGCGCAAGACCGGCGGCAATCCGTTCTTCATCAAGCAGTTCGTGCGCTCGCTGTACGACCAGGGCGCGCTGGTGTACGTCGCCGGCCACGGCTGGCAGTGGAACCTGCGCAAGATCGAGTCGCTGCAGTACACCGCGAACGTCGTCGACCTGATGGCGTCGATGCTCCGTCGGCTGCCCGCCCGGACGCAGGACGCACTCAAGCTCGCGGCGACGATCGGCAACCGCTTCGACCTGTCGATGCTCGCCACGGTCAGCGAGTGCGGCCCCGACGAGACCTACGCGCGGCTCGACGGCGCGCTCAAGGAGGGCCTCGTGGTCGTCCGCGGCGAGCAGATCCACTTCGCCCACGACAAGGTGCAGGAGGCGGCCTACTCGCTGATCCCCATCACCGAGCGGCCGGCGGTGCACCTGCAGATTGGCCGGCTCTTACGCGCGCGGCTCACCAGCGGCGACCGCCAGGGCCTCTTCGACGTCGTCGGGCACCTGAGCAGCGCCGCGGGGCTCTTGACCGACCTGGACGAGCGCCTCGGCCTCGTGCGCCTCGGCCTCGCTGCGGCCGAGAAGGCCGAGGAGTCGGCGGCCTTCGCCGGGGCGCTGCGCTACCTGACCCTCGGGGCGTCCATGCTCCCCGCTGACGCGTGGGACGTCCACTACGAGCTCGCGCTCGTCTACGCGACCCGCACCGGCGTCATGCAGTCGCTGTGCGACCTGCATGACGCCGCGCTCGCCACGCTCGAGGCCTGCTACGCCCGCGCCCGCGGGCGCTTCGACCAGACGGCGGTGCGCCGGCTGATCATGAACGTGCAGGTGCTCAAGAACGACCTGCCGGCCGCGCTCGACGAGGGCCTCGCGGCGCTGCGCCCGTTCGCCATCGACCTGCCGGCATTTCCCGACGACGCCGCGCTCGCGGCCGAGCTCGCGGCGACCCTCGCGCTGCTCGACCAGCACTTCGAGGCGAAGATCGGACCGGACCCGACCGCCCGCACCGACGCGGCGATGATCGCCGCGCTGACCGAGCTCCCGACGCTGCAGGACCAGGAGATCGCCGCGCTGCAGGACGTGATGCAGGAGATGTTCGCGCCCTGCTACTTCCTGGCGACCAACAACTTCGGCATCACCGTGATGAAGATGGTGCAGAACTCGCTGCGCCACGGCGTGTCGAAGCACTCGCTCTACGCGTACATCAACTTCGGCACGTACCTGTGCGCCATCGGCGACGTCGACCGCGGGTACCTGTTCGGGCGCGCCGGAGTGCAGCTCGACCACCTGCACCCCGACAAGAAGTCGCAGGCGATGCTCAACAACATGTGGGGCGCGTTCGTCCAGCACTGGAAGGAGCCGTACGCGCGCTACAAGGAGTCGCTGCTGTTCGGCCTGCAGATCGGCATCGAGACCGGGCAGTACATCTGGGCGTTCTACAACACCGTCAACTCGAACACCAACAGCCTGCTGCGCGGTACGCCGCTGCCGGAGGTGCTCGCCGAGTCGAGGTCGTACCTGCCGATGTGGCGGCTCGACAAGTTCAACGCGATCACCTGGATGGTCGGGGCCATCGGCCAGATCGGCCACAACCTGACCCAGCCGGTCGACGAGCCGCACAGGCTGAAGGGCGAGTGGATCGACATCGCCGCCGTCATCGCCGAGGCCCGCCGGATCAACAACCGCGCCTCGCTGTTCTTCGCCAACTTCTACCAGGTGATCCTCGGCGTGTTCCAGGGCGCGCACCTCCAGACCGCGCGCCTCTGCGACGACACCGACCCGAGCATCGTCGGCATCGCCAGCTGGCACGGCAACCCGGCGTACCACTTCTACGGCGGCCTCGCGTACGCGGTAGCCCACGACGAGGTCGACCCCGAAACCGCCGCGCGCTTCCTCGGCCAGGTGACCGCGTTCGCGGCGAAGCTAGACGTCTGGGCCGCACATTGCCCGGTCAACCTGCGCCACCGCGCGCTGCTGCTGCACGCCGAGCTGCGCCGTCTCGCCGGCGACGCGACCGCCAGCGCGCTGTACGACGAGGCAATCGCCGCGGCCTCGTCCGGCGGGTACATTCAGGACGAGGCGCTCGCCGACGAGCTGTGCGGCCGTTTCTATGCCCGGCTCGGCCGGCAGACGATCGCCCGCGCCTACCTCACCGAGGCCCACCGCCGCTACGCCCGCTGGGGCGCAGACGCGGTCGTCGCCCGCCTCGAACGTGAATGGCCACAGCTGCTCCCCCGCGAGCAGACGCGCCGGCCGGGGGCGCCGCGGGACAGCGTCAACGTCGAGCTCGACGTGCGCTCGGTGCTCAAGGCCTCGCAGGCGCTGTCGGGCGAGATCGTGCTGCCGCGCCTGCTCGAGCGCCTGCTCGACATCATCCTCGAGAACGCCGGGGCGCGCCGGGGCGTCCTGGTGCTGCGCGAGGACGAGCAACTGCGGATCGAAGCCGGCCGCGACCTCGACGACGCGCGCCCGAGCATCCTGCGTGGGGTCGCCCTCGCGGACAGCCCAGACGTCCCGATCGACGTCGTGCAGTACGTCGCACGCACCGAAGAGAACGTCGCGCTCGCAGATACCCCGAGCGAAGGGCCGTTCTCAGGTGACCCGTACATCCGCCGCCACCTGCCGCGCTCGCTGCTCGTCGCACCGATCCGCTTCCAGGGCCGGCCCGCGGGCGTGATCTACCTCGAGAACACCCTGGCCGCCGGCGCGTTCACGCCGGAGCGCGTCGAGATGCTGCGGCTGTTGTCTGCCCAGGCGGCGATCTCGATCGAGAATGCCCGGTTATACGGCCACCTGGAGGAGAAGGTCACGCAGCGCACCGCGGAGCTGCGCGAGGCGCACGAGCGAATCGTCGCCCTCGGCCGCGCTCAGCAGGAGCGCCAGGAGCAGGACCTGCGCGACAAGCAGGAGCTGATCCAGCGCCAGCAGGAGCTGATCCGGGTCCTGGGCACGCCGATCATCGAGGTCTGGGACGGGATCCTCACCGTGCCGATCGTCGGGGCCCTCGACGACACCCGCGCCCTCGAGCTCACCGATAACCTCCTCCAGCGGATCGTCGCCACCCGCAGCCGCCACGCGATCATCGACCTCACCGGGGTCGACGAGATCGACGACGCCACCGCGGCGCACCTCGTCGGCATCATCCGTGCGGTCCAGCTGCTCGGCGCTCAAGCGATCATCAGCGGACTGTCGCCCCCGGTCGCGCGGACGATCGTCGAGCTCGGCATCGACATCAGCCGCATGCCGACCCGCAGCAACCTCCGCGAGGCGCTGCGGTCTTGCATAGCCCCCGCCCGCGCGCGCCCATGATCCCGCCACGAGCCTCCGCGTTCGACGAGCGTTCGGACCGTCCCGCGACCGACGCGAGAGGGTCACCCGGAGACGGCCGACTGAACGCATCGGTGAGCGCCGCGCCGCCACCGACCAACCGCCTGCCGATCAAGGTCCGCGTATTCGTCGACTTCATGATCGACCGCATGCGCGACTCGCCATGGTCGAGGGCGTGACGACCGCTCACTGCCTGAACGACGAGCCGGGCCTGGTTCCCGGCGCGGAAGGCGACGGCGGCGCGACGCTGCTCGAGGTAGGCCGAGGGAAAGGCGTCGACGGCCGCGATCGTGTTCGCCGACGCCTTTCACGCAGCTCTAGGCTACACGGGCTACCTCGTCGCCGAAGCCCACGGGGTATATGACCACCTGTATGCGAGCGGCGATGTCATCAAAGTCGGCTGCCGGGCGTCGAGTGGCGGACCGACACGACCGGCACGACCACCGGCGACACCAGCACCGATACGGCGACGCCATCATAGGTGCTGACCCGGCAACCTCCTCGGCCGACGGCATCAAGACGCGTGAAACGTGCAGTGAGAGTTGCGGCGAGGGCGGCCACTCCGCCGGGGAGTGGCCAATGATGGAGCATCCAGTGGAGCATGGTCTCGCAGCCCGACCGGGCCGCCGGGGATGCTATCATATGACCAGCATCTCGCACTTGCCGTCGACCCACGTGCAGAACTCCTGCGTCGCCATGCAGACGGCCTCGTCGTCGATCTGCATGCAATCGAGCATGCACTCCGACTCCTCCGGCGGCCACATGCACAGCGGCGTCGCCTCGCAGGTAGATTGATCCTTTATCATCCTGCATTCGGGCACCGCGCCGGTGTCCGTCCCGGTGACCATCGTCGCCATGGTCGGGTCCATCGTCGTGCCGGTGATCGTCCCTGTCGTCGTGCTGTCGGTCGCGTCCGTCGTCGTCGCCGCCGTCGTCGGCTCCGTCATCTTCTCGTCGTCGCTACAGGCCGGTGCCGCGGACACGGTCGACACAGCAAGGAGCGCCGGCACGCAGAGTCTTCGTCGGATGTCGCTCGACACGCGGCCAGGGTAGCACACTCCGGCGTCGCCGCGCCCCCTCTGGCGATGGGTGGGGATGAAGCGCACTGAATCGAAATATTTTGTGGGACGGTTCCCCGACGATCGCAGGTCATGTCCTGAAGGACATACGACCCGGCCCGGCCGCGGTCGCAGACGAAAGGCGCACGCGCTCACGGGCAGTTGCCCGAGGTTACCTTGTCGTTCTTGGCGAGGCCGGGGGCGTCGGCGAAGCTGACCGGGACGGAGCTGCAGAACCAGATCCCACAGTCGTTCTGCAGCTGGAAGTGCAGGTGCGGGCCGGAGGTGTAGCCGCTGTTGCCGGACAGGGCGATGAGCTGGCCCTGCTGCACGACGTCGCCTTTTTGGACCTTCATCTCCTGCAGGTGCATGTAGAGCGCGACGGTGCCGTCGGCGTGCTTGATGCCGATGAAGTTGGCTTTGTTGTGGCACGCCTCGAGCAGGCCCGGCGGATCGTAGCACTGCGAGCCGTTGGGCGAGCGCACCTCGAGGTAGGCGATCGTGCCGCCGCGGGCGGCATGCACGGGAGTGCCCCTGGGCATGGCGAAGTCCCACGCGTAGGCCTGGCTGCCCTGGTGGGAGGAGCCGAAGTTGGCCTGGCTGCAGGTGAACGCGTCGCCGCACGCGTACGGCAGCTTGTAGTCGGAGTCATCGTTGCAGCTGTCGGGCACACCCACCATCTCCTCGTGACAGCCCTTCTCGCACTCTTGCTTGACGATCCACGTCTCGCCATCGCAGCCGAGGATGTCGTTGTTGTGCTCCGGCACCAGCGGCACGGTGCATGGCGGGTCCAGGGTGAGACCGTGCGCGGCCGCCCCGCTGCCGCACCACGCCTCCTTGACGAAGCAGTCGCACACCGGCAGCAGGCACGCGTCGGCCTCGCCCGGGGCGGTGACTTCGCAGCCGGCCTCACAGGCCGCGTCGAGGCTCCACTCGCCGGCCTCGCAGTGGAGGATGTCGCCCTCATGGCCGGCGAGCACGGCGATCTCGCAGCCGGCCGCGGCGGCCTCGACGGCGACGCCCTGGCCGCAGTAGGGCCCGTCGCCCCCGAAGCACGGGCAGGTCTCCGGCGGCGCGACGGTGGTGCCGGTGTCGAGGCTGGTGGTGACGCTGCCGGTGGTCGCGGTGTCGGCCGTCGTCGGCTCCGCGCCGGTCGTGGGGCCACCTGTACTTTCGGGCATGTCACTGGTGACAGCGGCGGTGGTGGTCTGCGGCGCGGCGGTGCCCGGCCCGTTTCCGTCGGTGATGGAGGCCCCGTCGACGAAGCAGGCGGCGAGCGCGAGGAGGACGAGCGGGGCGACGCGGAGCGACATGGTGGCGATCGATAGCAGGCCGCGCGCCGCGGGGGCAACGCGCGGGGGCCGCGGAGACCGACTCAACGCCACGCCGCGCGCGAACGACTCCATGACGGAAACCCTGCCTTGCGTGCTCCTGGCCGCTGCAGCGACCTCCTGTCGTGGACTCGGCGGCGGTGATGGTGGCGTCGGTGGTGGTGGGCTCGCGGTCGAGGTCGTCGGCTCACTGGCAGTGCTGGAGCTGTCGGTCATCGCGCGGCGGAACTCGGCGGGAGCCACTCTCGTTAACCTGGGCGAGCCCTCCGTGTCCGACGAACTCGAGGCGAACGTGCGGAAGCGAGCCTCGCGGGAAGACCGCGAGGCTTTTCGTGCGCTGGTCGTCGCGCATCAGCACGCGGTGCATGCCGTGCTCGCGCAGATGCTGTTCCGCGCGGCCCTGGCGGACGTCGAAGACCTGGCGCAGGAGACGTTCTTGCGCGTGCATCGAGCGCTGCCTCGCTTCGAGGACCACGGGCCCGGTCACCTCAGGAAGTGGATCGTGACGATCGCGGCGCGGGTCGCCATCGATCACCTGCGGCGCAAACGCGTGCCGCTCGAGTCGTTCGACGAGACGGTGCATCGCCTGCCGTCGCGCGAGACTGACGAGCTGGCGCAGTTTCGCCGGCTCGGGCAGCGCGTCGAGGCCGCCCTCGCCGAGCTCGGGGCCGAGCAGCGCAGCGTGCTGGTGCTGCGCCAGCTCCACGGCCTCGAGTACCAGGAGATCGCCGAGGCGCTGCAGATCGATCTCGGGACGGTGAAGTCGCGGCTGCACCGCGCGCGCACGCGGCTCGAACAGCTACTCATCAAGGAGCGCGTTGGCTGACCCAAAGGACACGTCGGAGGAGATCGACCGGCTGCTCGACGGCTGGGGCGCGCCCGCGCCGCAGCCGGGCTTCGCCGAGCGCGTGCTGGAGCGGGCCGACGCCGGCGCGCCCGCACGGCCTGCCGAGAGGCGGTGGGCGCTGGCCCGGACGTTCGCGGTCGGCGGGACGGTCGGCGGGCTTCTGGTCGGCGCAGCGGCGATGCTGCGCCCCGAACCGCCCGCGTCCGCGAGCGCCGCGGGTCGCACCCATCTGCAGGTGCCGGGCGTCGCCGAGGTGGTCGGCGAGCCCGGCTCGCACGTGCAGTGGCGCCGCCGCGGCGACGGCCGCGTCGTGGTCGAGGTGGTGCAGGGCGTCGTCTGGGTGCGCCGGACGGCGGAAGGCTCCGCGCTCAGCGTCGTCGCCGATGGTGAGGAGGTGAGCCTGGACGGCGCCTGCGGCCGCGTGGCGGTGACGCGCGGCTTCCTGAAGGTCGACGCCGCGGTGGATGACGTGGGGTGCGAGCAGGTCGAGGCGGCGATCGCAGCGGCGCGGGCGGAACTTCCGCGCGACAGGTCTCGTTGAGGTCGCGGAGGTGTCATGAATCGAGACAACCGGGGCGCGACATGGCGGCTTGCCGTCGCGTGGGTGATGCTGGTCGCGTGCGAGGCGGGTGATTCGCCGCAGTGTCCGAGCGCGCTCGCAGCGGCCGAGAGTGTGTACCGCGAGTGCATCGCGGAGATCGGGCTGGCCGCCGAGAGCTTGACGATCGACGTGTCGGGTGACATCGAGGTCCAGTTCGACGACTCGTACACGCCGGAGAAGGGAGAGCTGGCCCAAGAGACATGCGAGCCGCCGATGCAGGAAGCGCTGGCGCTGGGCCTCCTGGCCTGCGAGACGACCGAGATCGGCGTCCTGGCGTCGGCCGAGCGGCTGCGCGAGCAGGCCCTGCGGGCCGGCGAGGACGGCTTCTCCGGCAGCGTGGCGATCATCCGCGACGGCGTGCTGGTGTGGCACGGGGGCGTGGGCCTGGCCGACCGCGCGCGCGGGCTCGAGAACGACAGCCGGACCGCGTTCGACTGCGGGTCGATCATGAAGGTCATGACCGCGGCGGCGATCTACCAGCTCGCGGCCGAGGGTGTGCTGGCGCGCGAGGACACGCTGGGTGCGCTGCTGGAGGGCGTGCCCGCCGACAAGGCCGCGATCACGCTGGCGCAGGTGCTCACCCACCGGGCCGGTTTCCACGAGTATCACGATACGCAGGGCGACTTCGAGGCGATGGATCGCGCGACCGCGCTGCAGCGGATCTTCGCACAGGCGCTGCAGTTCTCGCCCGGCTCGACCGAGGCGTACTCGAATTCGGGCTACACGCTGCTCGCCGCGGTCGTGGAGGAGGCGGCGGGCGTGCCGTTCGCCGAGTACCTCCAGACCCGCCTGTTCGCCCCGGCGATGATGACGCGGACGGGTCTGTACGGTGACGACCTATGGCCCGAGGGACAGGTCGCCGTCGGCTACGACGAGGACCGCTTCGGCTGCAACTCGCCCGCTTGTTGGCCGGAGCCGTCGTGGGCGCTGATGGGCAACGGCGGGCTGGTCTCGACCGTCGATGACCTGGTGAAGTGGTCCGCCGCGGTCGAGGCGGGGGCGCTGTTCGACGCGCAGACGCGCGACGCCTTCCGCAGGGAGATCCTCGGGACGCGTGCGCTGTCGGTCGGCGGCGAGGCGGCGTACTCCTATTCGGGTCGCAACGACTTCGGCTTCGGCGCCGCCGTCGGCGAGGTGCCGGGGCGACGCACGTGGGTGGCGGTGACGGCCAACGCGGCCGGGAACCACAACAATAGCGCGCTCATGGCCCAGCTCGTACAGATGAGCCTCGGGGCGCTCATCGAGCTGGGGCCGTCGCGTCCTGGATCGCCGCGGTGAGCCGAACGAGGGGCCGGCGGCGCCGCTGGTCTACAGCGCGCAGTCGGACCCCGGCGCGTGTTTCCCCCAAGCTGCACGAGTCGGAGGTCGAGCGGGCGACGAGCATCCTCCGTTGAACTAAGATCTCCGCATGCGCAGCCTCGCCTTCCTGATCGTCCTGCTCGCGGCCTGCGGTCAGGCCGGTAGCCCTCCGCCCGCGGCCCCGACGGCGCTCACGGACCCCGGCGAGACGGTCATCACCGATCGCTCGCAGCCGGCCGCCGCGGTCGGTAAGACGGTCACGATCATCGGCCCGCAGACCCGCACGAAGCAGCCGACCGTCCACGGCGTCGACGTCGACGGCGACTACGCGCTCTCCGACCGCACCGTCATCGTCCGCGGCGTACTCCGCGAGACGGTCGTCACCGAGGTCGATCCGACCGTCGCTGGCCGGGGACCGGGCACCTACTACGCCGTCGTCGATCCAGCCACGGGCGAGCTGGCCAGGACGGCCCTCCACGAGGAGTGAGGCGGACAACCCGCGGCCGGCCTGGTTCGGCCCCGCCGCGGCGGTCGAGATCGCGGTCGCCGACGTCGAGTACGGGGACGCGTTCGTGCGCTGATCAAACCGCGTGAATACGGCTCTCGGAAGCTACCCTCGCCGGATGCACCCCCCTCGCCCGAACGCACGGTGGCCGCGCTGACGCACGCGGTCTCGCGGCGCGACGACATGGACGATCATTCGGTCGTCGCCGTGCGCGTGCGCTGATCCTCGCGGTTTGACCGGCGACGCGCGGCCCGATACGGTCCACGCATGCGCGCATGCCTGCTGACGCTCGTCCTTGCGACGTGTACGGGGCAACCTACCGTCGACGCCGGGCGACCGCGGCAGCCGACTCCCCCACCGTCCGAGGTCGAGCCGTGGTTCGTCGCCGCCGACGTCGCCCTGGCGAGCCGTCCCGTGAGTGTCGAGGAGCTGCAGCCGTGGATCGCCGTCGATTCGCTGCAACCGACGGACACGCTCCCCGGGGTCGTCTTCGCCTCGTACGGCCCGTCGCTGCCGACCGCCACCCGTCCCGCGATCGTGTGGTTCGATCCGGCGAGCGAGGCGCGACCGAACCTGATCGACCTCGAGCGTGTCGACGACCTCACGCAGGCGCGGTGGGTCGTCGTCGAGACATCCCACGATCGCCGGCGGATTTGGCTGGTCGCGGACTCGGCCGTCGAGGCTCCGTCGTGGACGCTGGCGATCGTCACCAGCGAGGACGGCGGGCGCAGCTGGCGGCTCCGCGGCCACGTGCGCAAGCCGTATTACATGGCCGGCGTCGAGGGGCTGCAGATGGACGCCGCCGGCCGCGGCGCGCTGGTGGTGCGCTGGGACGACGACCCGGCGGCACCAATCAGCGGCACCGCGCCCGGGCGCTACACCTACCGCACGAGCGACTTCGGCGCGACGTGGTCGAGCCCTGAGTTCGCGCCCGACGACCTCGCCGGGCGCTTCGCCTTCGACGGCGACGATGTCCCGCCGGGCACCACGGTCCCGGCCTGGTTCGCGCGCCGGCGCGGTCGCTAGTGCGAAACGGCGCGACGACCCAAGTCCGTGGCCAGAGGCCGCCGGACAGGTCGACCGAGCTGGGCGGGGCCTTCCGGCTGGCGCATTGCCTTCACACGCTCGTGGGGAGCGAACGAGGACAGAGAGCGGTGGAACGGGCGCGAGAGCGGGGCGGTTTGGTACGGTCCGCACCCATAGGCCAAGAAGCCTCGCCCCGTCACTCGACAGGATGCCACGCACTATGGGTCGAGCGGCGGCGCCTTGCCGCTCAGCGAGACCTGCCGGGACGGCTGCACCTGGTGCGGACCCCTACCTGACAATGTCGTGTGAGACACGGCCCTAGCGAAATTTAGAGAGCAGGGCGAGTCCGTGAATCAAGAGCATGAGCAACCCAACCATCCAGAGAAGCGGCAACCAGGAGCAATCGAGTAGGCAGGGCGTGAGCGGGGCGAGGTCGTCGGGCGCCGATGCGACGAGTCAGCAACAGTGTAACCCGGTCGAAAGTCTTGCCGTGCCTGCGGCGACAACGAGCACCAGGAGTGCCTTCCAAGCGAGCGGCAACGAGGAGCCATCGAGTAGGCAGGGCGTGCGCGGGGCGAGGCCGTCGGGCGCCGATGCGGCGAGTCAGCAACGGTGTAGCCCGGTCGAAAATCTTGCTGTGCATGCGGCGATGAGGAACACCAGGAATGCCTTCCAAACGGGCTGCACCGAGGAGCAATCGAGGGGCGAGCGCGTGTCGAGGTCGACTATCACCGATGCGACAAGTCCGCAACGGAGTCGTCTCGTCGAAATCCTTGCTTCGTCGGGATCGACGTTCGTCGAAGAGCACCCGAGGGTGGCGTTCGGCCTGCAATCGGGCGAGTCAACGGAGGCATGAATCTGATGGCGACTCAAGCACGAGAGCCCGCGGCGTCCCGACCGCGATCTTCGCGAGTACGACGTCCATGTCCTTACGGACAGGCGCAGCACGACGGGTCCATCCTCCGAGCGCCTTTCCGGCGAAATCTCACATTCACTAAACCTGACCAGCACCGTGTCTCAAAGTCATTGACAGGCTCCGGACAGCGGAGCGGCTGGCGAAGGTGAAGGTCGCTGAGGAAACACGTCAGTCGTCGGGGCCGCAGTCGGGGACGCAACGGCGGGCGCGCGGGTCGCAGGTGCCGAACAAACAGGGGTCGCAGGTATCGAACCCACAGGCATCGTCATCCATCGTGACGGGCGAGCAAGGCTCGCCGAGGTGGAGTTGGGGCCGGCAGGTGCGGCTGGCCGCGTCGCAGTAGAGCGTGTCGCCGCAGTCGCGGTCGCTCTCGCAGGCCGAGCCGGTGTCGCCGCGCGCGACGCAGACGTTGTCCTCGCTGCAGCGCATGTCGGCGGGGCAGTGCGTGGCGTCGGCGGTGAACTCGCACGCGCTGCCCTGGTCGGCGACGGGGCGACAGACGCCAGGCCTGACCAGCGCGCGCACCTCGTCGCGCTTGATTATGGGGAGCTCGACGATGTCGTAGACGGTGGAGTGATCGGCGAGCCAGAGGCCGTCGCAACGCAGGCCATCGGCGCATGCATCGACCGAGGGGCACGCGACCCCCGAAGGCAGCCGAGCGCGGCACACGGGCGTGGCAAGGCCGAAGTCACAGAAGTACTCGGCGGCGCAGTCGTCATGGTCGTGCACGGTTCTGCGGCACGGTTGACCGACGCCGCGCGGAAGCTGGCACGAGCCGAGTCGTGCAGGCTGCGGCTTGTGCGGGTGGCCGCCGTCCAGCGGGTATTGACACAGGAGGCCGGGTCGACAGCCCTCCCCGGTGCCCCCGATGCCCTCGCAAGCCGCGCCGAGGTCGCCGCGCGGGCGACAGGTTCCGCCGTCGCAGAAGAGGTGCTCGCTGCACGGTGTATCCCAATCGCAGCGCCCGCCGACCTCGGACGTGAGCGCCCGGCAGACCCCCGGGCAGGCATACGAGCCGGTGCAGATGCCATCGATGCACTCGTCCTTGTGCTCGCACGCGCCGCCGGGCGGCACCGCGGGGCGCAAACCGGCGTCGCTCAGGCAGCCGTCAGGGACCGCCTCGTACGCGACGTGGCATGGCGCCTCGGCGAGGAATTTGAGGCAGTCGGCCGCGAGCTCCGGATCGAAGCGATAGCGGCCCGCCTTCAGGGCGCGCTCGGTGCCGTTGAGGACGCTCTCGCGCGGCGTCGCGCGAAGACAACGCTCGCGCTCGGAGGCCCCGATCTCGCCGCACCGGATCGCGCGATCGCAGCGCAGCGGAGTCGCCAGGGCAGCGGACGCGGCGGCGTCGCGCGGGCGCAGGTCGGCGTTCACGGACGGCACCAACGATGCGGCAGCGGGCGAGGGAGCGGCGGCCGGCGGCCCGGCCGAGACCGGATCGGTGGTGTTCGGGGTGCAGGCGACGGCGACGAGCAGCGCGAGAAGGCTGTGGCGCATGAACAAGAACCTTACCCTTCGTTCGCCCCGTCCCACGGACGCCCGGCCGCGAGGTTCCCGGCCGCCGCGATCTTTCTCGCGAATTCTATAAAACGATCAGCGACGCGACCTCGATGGCGTCGGGCAAATGCACGCTCAACGTCGCCGGGGCCACAGAGGTGATATCGTGGCAGTTGTGCTCTCTATCCTCCTCGTCGGTCGTCTCCTGCTCGCCGCCTCCGCTCCCGCCGAGCAGGCTTCCTGGGTGTCACGACCGGGCCCGGGCGCCGACGCGGCAGGCGTGCTCGTTCGCGTCTCGAAGCAGCGCGTCCTCGCGCTGGCGGCGACTGAAACGACGCGAGGGCTCGTGCAACGGGATCCCAAGACCGGCGCATGGGCGCCGCGCGCCCCTCTGCCGCGACCGCGGATCGACTACGACGTCGTCGTCCTCCGTGGGGGCGACATCCTCGTCGTGGGCGGCGGCGAGACCAGCACCTACGATCGGAGCACGAGCGAGACCTGGCGCTACGATCCGGGCCGCGACACCTGGGATATCGCCGCTCCGCTGCCGGTCGCCCGCCTCGGGCAAGCCACCGCACGCCTCGCGGACGGCCGCGTCCTCGTCGCGGGCGGAGTGGACGCGACGGGTGCTCCCCTCTCGCGCGTCGACGTCTACGATCCAGTCACTGACCACTGGACCCAGGCAGCCGATCTGACGCACGCTCGCAGCGGGGCCGTCGCGTTTCCGCTCACGCGCGGGGGGGCCATCGTGCACGGCGGCGACGGGCGCGACACCTCGGGCAAGGCATTCCTCGTCTCTCGCTTCGAGCGCTGGGATCCCTGGCGTGACCGCTGGCGCGCCGGCGACGTCCAGCCCCGGCACGAGCACGTCGGGGTGCTCCTCGCCGGGACTGGCCTCGTGCTCGGAGGAAACGCCGACTATCGCGAAGCATGGGGCATCCCCGAGATCGAACGATTCGACGCCCAGGCGAATGCATGGACCACCGTGGGCCAGCTCCACGACGAGCGCTCCCTGGGACCGGTGGCCGTCATCTTGCCCGCGCGCCACCGTCTCGTCGTCGTCGGCGGCTTGACCGAGACGGTCGAGGTAGTCGACCTCCGACGCGGGACGTCCACTCCCTCCGTCCCGCTCCCACCGGAGTTCGGCACGGCTGTTGCGGGGCTCGCCATCGACGGTCGCGCGTTCGTGGTCAACATCCGCGGCGAGGCGATGTCGCTCGAGTTCGAAGGACGATAAGGAATCGTCGCCACCCCGCCGCCTTGCGCACACGGCCCGACGCCGTCAACCCCGATTGCACAATGCACCCGCGCAATGCGGTGTGGGGACGGACGCGCTCGAGCGGGGCCGGCACGACGTCCGACCACGCCCGCCACCCTGCGAAGTACCCGACCTCCGCCCGGAGACGGCTTTCGCCCTCTACCCCGAACCGCGCTCGGGGATACGCCGGTGTTCTACTGAATGGGTCGCCCTCGCGCAAAGGCACGTCGGCGCGATCCTCCGCGCGGCCGAGCGCTCGCCCGAATTCGGGCCACGCGATCGCGCGCGAGGACGCGGTCCGGTGCGCACGATCGGGCATCCGACCGCGGTGACGAGCAAGAATGGGCCGACAGCGCGCGCGCGGCCGGGACGCTCGTTGTAGAGCGCGTCACAATTTGGCATCGCGAGTGAAGACTGTGACGGTGTCGGCGTCGGAGGGGGCCTCGTGAATCCAGCAATGAGCCCCATCCAAGGAATCTCCCTCGAACGATACGCCGAGCTCTGCGCCGAGGTCGCCGGGCACGAAAACGATCCCGAGGCGCAGGCCCGCATCGTCCAGGCGCAGGGCGTCGCGGGCTCCGACTGGGACGCCGCCGTGCGCGGCTGGACCGACCGCATGCGCGACGTCTCGCTGATGGGCCAGGTGGCCCAAGCGTTCCAGCCGCTCTACCAGGCCGCGCTCGCGCGCAAGCGCGGGACGGTCGATGTCTCCTTCGAGGACTTCGTGGCGCTGTCGGCCGCGGCCAAGGCCTGGGGCCTCGACCGGATGCTCGCGACCTACGGCCTCGACTCGGCCGCGTGGACGCAGATCGCCGGCGCCTGGACCGGCCAGCGGATCCCCCAGAACCCGCACACGTACGGCGGCTACGGGCTGATGGTCGAACAGGAGGCGGCCCGCCTCGCCGCCGGCGGTCAGCACCGCGCGGTCAACATCATGCGCACCGCCGGCGGCGGGGCAGCGGCTGGGCCCGCCGCGCCCGGGTCGACGTTCGGCAGCTCACCGCAGGGGATCGAGAACCAGATGGCGCGCAACATGGCGCAGCAGAACGTCGCTGCGCACATGGCCGCGGCGCAGGCGCAGGCGGCCGCCGCCTACGATCAGGCGTCGAAGAACGTCGGCTTCTTCGGCCGGATCTGGCTCAAGCTGTTCGGCTACGGCTCGATCGCCAACGGCATCGGCCCAGGCATGCAGGTGTTCGTCCAGCTCGACGACGGCCAGCGCCTGCCTTGCACGGTCGGACAGGTCGGCGGGGGACAGGTCTCCGTCGTGCTGCACGACGGGCGGCAGATGTGGGTCAAGGCGAGCGCGCTGTCGAAGACGCCGTGAGCCGCGGAGCCGCCATGAACGCACCAGTCAGTTGTACGAACTGCGGCTCCAACCTCGGCCCCGCCGACCTCGACAAGCCGGCCTGCCAGTATTGCGGCACTGCGCACCCCCACGTGGCCGAGGCGCGGCAGAAGGTCGAGGCGCTGCGGCAGGTCTTCGCGCTGGGGATCGTGCCCGGCGCGACCCCGCCGGCCGCGCCGCCCTCGCCCTGGCAGGGCGCGCAGGTGCCCGCTCCGCCGGTTCTCCCGCAGTTCGGAGCCCCGCCGCCGCCGCCACCCGCCGCGAGCGCGGCGATGATCATGCACGTCGCCGTGATCGTAATTGTCATCATCGCCGCGGTGATGGTGTTCATGCTGTCGGCGCCCTGAGCGGACTTCCGGCCATCGAGGGTCGACGCGATCGCCGAAGAGCTGCGCGAGAAATTGTCGACACTCGAGCAGACCTCGTACACCTGAACAAACTGTGAGGTCGTCGCGCGGCGCGAGGCGCCGGTGACCTCTTCTGCCTCCACACGTCGCCGGAGTGCGGCAGGCACTGGCGCAGGGCTCGCCCCCGTTCGCGCGACTGATGACCGCGATGTTCAGTCGCAAGGCCGGCTCGCCGCGTTTCGGTCGCTTCGAGCTGCGCGAGCGAATCGGCGAAGGCGGCATGGGCATCGTGTACCGCACCTTCGATCCCCAGCTCGAGCGCACGGTGGCGGTCAGGCTGATCGACACTCGTGCCTTCCCTGCGAGCCAACGCGAGCGAACCCCGCGAGAGGCGCGGAGCCTGGCCCGGCTCGCCCACCTCAGGCAGTCGCGCATCGTCGTCCCGGGCACGTACTCCATGGCGATCCACACGCGCGCGTCGGTCAATCCGGCCTCGAGCACGGTGATGACATTGCGACTCGCCACGGCGCATCCGGGCCAATCCGGACGCTGGTTTGGTGGAAATGGCGCCTGACAGGCGCTCGCCGGAGCCGGCGGAAAGCGAGCTTCTTGGGTGGTGGTGATGCTGTAAGCGAAGTTGCGACACTCCTGCAGGCCAGGTCGACGGGGGGCGGCCCCCGAGGTGCGCCAACTGGAACAGGGAGATCCGTCGGCAAGTGAGACTCGGCCAATCGAGGGACATGGCCGGCAAGAGGGGGCCGACGCAGTCCGTACCAGGGGCGGTGACCGAGACTCGAATCGGTCGTATCACGAGCCGGCTGGGTCACGATGTTGCGCGTCGGCCGTCGTCGATGCCACGTGGATGAGGGGATGTTCTCGCATTGCTGCCAGTCGACGCGGCGGATGAATAGCGGCCCCCGATCGTGCGCAGCGTCTCTCGCCGGGCGCCTCGCGGTCGCCGCGTGTGCGCGGAGACGGCGATTGCGAGGAGCGGTCCGACAGGCTATACGGCGGGCATGGGTAGATTCCGATACGTCCTCCTTCCAGCGCTCGTCGCCGCCTGCCAGAACCAGCCTGGCACGACCTCCGCGACCTCCGGCACCGACTCGACGACCGCGACCACGAGCGACTCGACGACCGCGACCACGAGCGACTCGACGAACAGCAGCGAGACGACCATCGATACGCCGACGACGGGCGGACCGGGCACCATGAGCATCGGGTCCGAGAGCCAGGGCAGCGCGACGATGGCGACGAGCGAGACCACCGTCGATCCGACCACTGTGGGGCCGACGACGAACGACCCGACCGACACGACCACCGACGCCACGACGGGCGAGACCACGGCCGTCGACCCGAGCAACGGGCCCGACAGCACCGACACCGGGGTGCCGGGCGAATGCAGCCCTGGCGACACGCAGGACTGCTACTCCGGCCCGCCCGACACTCTCGGCGTCGGCCTGTGCGCGGCCGGGCAGCAGACGTGCGGCCCGGACGAGACGTGGGGCCTGTGCGACGGCGAGGTCCTGCCGGCCGCGGAGAGCTGCGAGATCGAGGGTGACGAGGACTGCGACGGCGTCGACCCGTGCGACAGCGACGGCGCGCAAGCGTGGAGCCTGGTCGCCGGCGGCGAGAAAAACGACGAGGGCGTGCATGTCGCCTACGACGGCGCCGGCAACCTGGTGCTGGCGGCCTGGAGCGCCGGCCCGATCGACCTCGGCGGCGGCCCGCTGGCGCCCAAGGGCGGGTCGGACGTGCTCCTCGCCAAGTTCTCTCCCACGGGCCAGCACCTGTGGAGCAAGCGCTTCGGCGACGCGAACCTCCAGGACGTGTGGCGGGTCGTGGTGGGCCCCGCCGGCGAGATCGTGCTGACCGGCGATTTCAACGGGAGCATCGACTTCGGCGGCGGCCCGCTGACGAATAATGAGAACACCGAGGACACGTACCTGGTCAAGTTCACCGGCGACGGCGAGCACGTGTGGAGCAAGTCGTTCGACTCTGCCCCCGGGTCCGTCCATACGGGCGGGGTCGCCGTCGACGCCAGCGGTAACGTCCTGCTCGGCGGACGATTCGTCGGCCCGCTCGACCTGGGCGGCGGCGTGATGAACGCGGCGGGCCTGTCCGACGCATTCGTCAGCAAGTTCACGTCGTCGGGAGCCCACGTGTGGAGTCTGCGCTTCGGCGACGGCATGCAACAGTACGTCACCGCACTCGCCGCCGACGCGACCGGCAACGTGTATGTAGCGGGGGGATTCCAGGGTGTCATCAATCCGGGCAACGGTCAGCTCGCCAGCGCGGGCGCCGAGGACGTGTTCCTCGCGCGGTTCGACTCCGGCGGCAACGCAATGTGGGCCAAGCGCTTCGGCAATGGCGCGTCGCAGATCGGCCGCGGCCTGGCGATCGGTGGCGGGGGGCGAGTGACGCTCGTCGGCGAGATGAGCGGCAGCGCCGACTTTGGCGGCGGGCCGCTGGTGACGGCGCAGGTGTTCGGCTTCGCCGCCCAGTTCGAGAGCGACGGCTCGCACCGGTGGAGCAAGATGCTCGGCCAGGCCGGCGGGGCCTTGCCGCTCAACGTCGCGACTGACGGCGCCGGCAACGTGCTCGTCACCGGCAACTTCACCAACATGTGCGACTTCGGCGGCGGCCCGCTGGTCTCCGACGGGGGCAGCGACGCGTTCCTGCTCAAGCTGGCGCCGTCCGGCGACCACGTGTGGAGCAAGCACTTCGGCGACGACGCGGACCAGGGCGGCCTCGGGGTCGCCGGATCGGCGGCCGGCGACGTCGCGTTCTCGGGCCGGTTCCAGGGCGGGATCAACCTCGGTGACGGACCCAAGACGAGCAAGGGCGGCTGGGACCTGTTCGTTGCTGCCTTCGAACCCTGAGTCGACGCCTATCGCACCCGCCGCCTCGGCTGTTGGCGGCGGGCTGCGTCCAGTAGACGTACGAGACGGCGGCTAGCGTACCTCGGTCGACATGAGCGGCGTCGACCCGATTCTAGAGCGCACAGGTGATGTAGCGCGCAGCCGTCAAATGTCATTCCCGCCGCGCCGGATCGGCGCGTTGAAGACGCCGGCGCGATCACCGGTCTCTAAGACCGGGGCGTGGAGGATTAATGATGTCCATGGCCTAGCCCGCTCCCCCAAATGCCCCCAATCCGCAAACCGCCGCGGATCTCCACTTTGGGGCGCTTCTGGGAGAGCGGGCGAGGGCGCGGATTGCGGCGGGAGGCCTCGGGGTGCCCCAAAAGTTGCCCAAAAACAGCTTCGGATGCCGTGATTGTTTTCGCCCTCATGCCTGGGTGCAGAAAAGGACGGTCGGTGGTGTGGCGACGGGCAGGACCTCCTCGGGCCGCGCGGCGTCGTCCCGTGTGGCACGCTGCACATACCGGCACTGCATTTCAGAGAGCCGGAGCTGCCCGCCGCGGATCATCTCGGCGAGATCGTTGATAGAGATATCGAGCCTTGGAGGCCATGGGAGACACTCCATGATGGGACAATGCGCGTCCAGCGGGTCGCCGCACCGTCAGCACGAGAGGGAGGCGAGCGCCGAGACGGTCAGGCCCTGCACGAGCGCCAGGGGCTGGGTCATGAACTTCTGCACGATGCCGGCGCCGAGGCTGCGGTTGAGGTGGGCGTCGAGGACCTGGTAATTGAGCGGGTGGTCGATCCCGCCGAGCGAGCGGGGCCAGATGTGGTCGATGTCCCGCCTGCTGCGCGAACTGTTGATAGCAAGAGACTTGCTTGACCGTCGCCGCGGCGTCGACCCTGGCGTGGGTCGCCTGGCTACTTTGCTACTCGAGAAGCTTCAACGCTTCAACGGGTTCGCGTCGAGATCGAGGCGGCGAGCTTGTGGGCGGAACCCTCCTTGCGCTCGTGAACCTGCTTCAACGGGTTCGCCTCGAGATGGAGGCGGCGGCACGATCTTCCGCGCGGACTTCGAGTAGCCGACGATGCTTCAACGGGTCTGCCTCGATCTCGAGGCGGCGAGGGTCCCCTTCGGTGCAGAGGGGCGGCATGACGGACGCTTCAACGGGTCCGCCTCGAGATCGAGGCGGCGAGATGACCACCGAGACGAAGCCCACCGCGCCGCTATAGCTTCAACAGGTCCACCTCGAGATCGAGGCGGCGAGTCGCTCATCGAGCGGCCTGCGCGCGCTGGTGGTGTGGCTTCAACGGGTCCGCCTCGAGATCGAGGCGGCGAGGCAGGCGCTGCAGCGCGTCTCGATCATCACCAGCCAGCTTCAACGGGTCCGTCTCGAGATCGAGGCGGCGAGCTGCATCGCCGACGCGCTGCAGCAGGTCCGCGATCTCGCTTCAACGGGTCCGCCTCGAGATCGAGGCGGCGAGATGTCAGTAGGCCTCCGCCGCGTTGAAGGCAGTCATGCTTCAACGGGTCTGCCTCGAGATCGAGGCGGCGAGAGCCGCGCCGCTGATTTGCTTCTGCACCTGGATGTGGCTTCAACGGGTCCGCCTCGAGAACGAGGCGGCGAGCCGGAGCCGTGGGTGCGCATACAACCCCGACGAGAGCTTCAACGGGTCCGCCTCGAGAACGAGGCGGCGAGGAGCGCACGAGGCCGACAGGGATGCCGGCCAGCCGCTCGCTTCAACGGGTCCGCCTCGAGAACGAGGCGGCGAGTGATGGGCGGAGGCGAGGACGACCCGCCCTATCGTGCTTCAACGGGTCCGCCTCGAGATCGAGGCGGCGAGGCAGCGCGAGGCCGACAAGCTCAAGCCGACGACCTTGCTTCAACGGGTCCGCCTCGAGATCGAGGCGGCGAGTGCACACAACAGGAGGGCCGTCGTCGCCCGCCGAAGCTTCAACGGGTCTGCCTCGAGATCGAGGTGGCGAGCGAAGGGCGGCGAACCGAACGAAGAGTTCCGGCAGCTTCAACGGGTCCGCCTCGAGATCGAGGCGGCGAGGCAGCGGGCGGCGTCATGGCGTCGGGCGGGATCGTGCTTCAACGGGTCCGCCTCGAGATCGAGGCGGCGAGATGGAAACGCCGGCGATGCCGGTCGCGAAGGGGATGGCTTCAACGGGTCCGCCTCGAGATCGAGGCGGCGAGCTTTCGGTTCCGGCCCGCGCTGGCGAGTTTTTTTCGTGCTTCAACGGGTCCGCCTCGAGATCGAGGCGGCGAGGTCATCGTCCGCCGCTATTTCGCTCAAGTTGGAAGGCTTCAACGGGTCCGCCGCGAGATCGAGGCGGCGAGGCTCCGATGGCGCAATGCACCATGCACGAGGGGCTTCAACGGGTCCGCCTCGAGATCGAGGTGGCGAGGCGCTGTCCTACGAGGACTTCAATAACGTGTACATGCTTCAACGGGTCCGCCTCGAGATCGAGGCGGCGAGTGGCCAACAAGGCCAGCGGCATCCGTGGCGGTCTGCTTCAACGGGTCCGCCTCGAGATCGAGGCGGCGAGATGCCAGGCCGTAGCTCTACCCGTGACCCCCTGAAGCTTCAACGGGTTCGCCTCGAGATCGAGGCGGCGAGGTGCGCCCTAGCTTTCGTGGCGACCGGGGGTGGGCCGCTTCAACGGGTCCGCCTCGAGATCGAGGCGGCGAGTCCGCTTCGAGCGCGGGCCGAACGTGCTCGCCGGGCTTCAACGGGTCCGCCTCGAGATCGAGGCGGCGAGGAGGAACCGAAGACGTGCTTGGACCAGTGGATCAGGCTTCAACGGGTCCGCCTCGAGATCGAGGCGGCGAGGGCGAACTCATCGACGCGATGGAGCCTAACCTGCTCGAGCTTCAACGGGTCCGCCTCGAGATCGAGGCGGCGAGCCACCGGCCCGAGGCAGTAGGCCTGCTCGCAAGAGCTTCAACGGGTCCGCCTCGAGATCGAGGCGGCGAGTGGCCAGGATGCTGGCGAAGGCGAGCAGGGCGGGCATGCTTCAACGGGTCCGCCTCGAGATCGAGGCGGCGAGTGACGACCGACGAAACGACCCTCACCGCGCCGCCCTGGCTTCAACGGGTCCGCCTCGAGATCGAGGCGGCGAGTCGGACGGAGTCTCGCTGGCCGACCTTGAGCGAATGCTTCAACGGGTCCGCGTCGAGATCGAGGCGGCGAGCGAGGGAGTTCTCCGGAATCCAGCTGGACCCGGCGACAATGCTTCAACGGGTCCGCCTCGAGATCGAGGCGGCGAGGACCGCGTAGACCTCGGCGTTCGGGTTCGTCTCCATGCTTCAACGGGTCCGCCTCGAGATCGAGGCGGCGAGGTCGCCAGCTCGCAGAGCACAACCAACCAGGCGACATCGGGCTTCAACGGGTCCGCCTGAGATCGAGGCGGCGAGTTGAGATAGTACGCTCGACCCAACCCATCGCCAAGAGCTTCAACGGTCCGCCTCGAGCTCGAGGCGGCGAGGCTGCTGGTGATGTGGTCGCCATCTAGCAGGACGGGCTTCAAAGGGTCCGCCTCGAGCTCGAGGCGGCGAGACGTACGCCGAGCGGCATCACTTCGCCGCCAACGCCACGCTTCAACGGGTCCGCCTCGAGCTCGAGGCGGCGAGATGGCGAAGTCTCTGCGCGCGGCGGTCACCGCGATGCTTCAACGGGTCCGCCTCGAGCTCGAGGCGGCGAGTACCAGGGCGGCGGCATGTGGCTTCAGCGTATGACGCTTCAACGGGTCCGCCTCGAGATCGAGGCGGCGAGGAACACACACGAGCTTACCCCGCATGGCTGCCGCGCTTCAACGGGTCCGCCTCGAGCTCGAGGCGGCGAGGCGAGCCGGTAGAGTCTGGCCTCACCCGGCGCGGTGCTTCAACGGGTCCGCCTCGAGCTCGAGGCGGCGAGGGCTTCGCGCTGCGGCTCACGGTCGGCGGCTACCGGCTTCAACGGGTCCGCCTCGAGCTCGAGGCGGCGAGAACGGGTCCGCCTCGAGATCGAGGCGGCGAGGCGGAGCGGCAACACGGCCTCGTCGGAGGTACCCCTTGCTTCAACGGGTCCGCCTCGAGATCGAGGCGGCGAGCGTGAGCACGAGCTTGGCGCTGGCGCCGAGTCGGTCGCTTCAACGGGTCCGCCTCGAGCTCGAGGCGGCGAGGGGGATGATGAGGCCCTTCGCTCGGGCGGCCGACTCGCTTCAACGGGTCCGCCTCGAGCTCGAGGCGGCGAGCGGAAGGCGAGCGGCTGGTCGCTCCGTCAACTGTCCGGCTTCAACGGGTCCGCCTCGAGATCGAGGCGGCGAGAAGGGAGGAGGGTCTCTCATCGGCGGCGTCGCTCTCGGGCTTCAACGGGTCCGCCTCGAGCTCGAGGCGGCGAGGTACTGGGGGCGCGGCAGCGGTGGGCGCCAAGAGGCCGCTTCAACGGGTCCGCCTCGAGATCGAGGCGGCGAGGCCGCCCTCGCACGTGAGACAGTCGGTGTTCCACTCGCTTCAACGGGTCCGCCCCGAGATCGAGGCGGCGAGGGTGTACGCGCTGGACCCTCAGCTCGCCAGCATCATGCTTCAACGGGTCCGCCTCGAGATCGAGGCGGCGAGCCGGACAGCCCGGCCGTTCAGCGCGACTTCTTCGGGCTTCAACGGGTCCGCCTCGAGATCGAGGCGGCGAGTATTGAGGATGAAATTCAAATGTGTGCTGTCGAAGACAGCTTCAACGGGTCCGCCTCGAGATCGAGGCGGCGAGTCCGCTAAGGTTCGCTCCGAGCTTCAACGGGTCCGCCTCGAGATCGAGGCGGCGAGTCGTGGAGGAATCATGAAATCGCTGTTCGCATTCGGCTTCAACGGGTCCGCCTCGAGATCGAGGCGGCGAGGCGGAGGTGGGCAAGCTCATGAGCGGGCTGCTGTCGCTTCAACGGGTCCGCCTCGAGATCGAGGCGGCGAGGGACGCGTCCACGCCAATGAGGGCCGAGGTCTCCCGCTTCAACGGGTCCGCCTCGAGATCGAGGTTCCACGTGGCTTCAACGGGTCCGCCTCGAGATCGAGGCGGCGAGCCAGACGTAGCCCAGCACGCGCCAGCACGAGGCTTTGCTGCTTCAACGGGTCCGCCTCGAGATCGAGGCGGCGAGTCGCCGCGCTGGCGAAGCGCCTCGGCGTCGACGCATCGCTTCAACGGGTCCGCCTCGAGATCGAGGCGGCGAGTGTGTTGGGTCGGCGCGTCAGCCATGGCGCACACCCCGGCTTCAACGGGTCCGCCTCGAGATCGAGGCGGCGAGGGGTCGGCCATCTTGAAGGCAACCGAAGTGGACGAGCTTCAACGGGTCCGCCTCGAGATCGAGGCGGCGAGACGTGTACGGGAGCGCGCTGAACGTCACCGGCTCGCTTCAACGGGTCCGCCTCGAGATCGAGGCGGCGAGCGCCTGCGCGGCGTAGAAGCGAGCGACGGCCGCGATCGCTTCAACGGGTCCGCCTCGATCTCGAGGCGGCGAGCATGAGTGACCCGCGGCACCCGCAGCACGACCACGCGGCTTCAACGGGTCCGCCTCGAGATCGAGGCGGCGAGTGGCAAGAGTTGCAGCAATGGCAACAGGCGAAGAAGCTTCAACGGGTCCGCCTCGAGATCGAGGCGGCGAGGCTCGAGGCGCTGGTGCGGGTGAACCCGCGGCTGCCGCTTCAACGGGTCCGCCTCGAGATCGAGGCGGCGAGGTGACATTCGGCCTCGGGTTGCGAACCGTGCCTTGCTTCAACGGGTCCGCCTCGAGATCGAGGCGGCGAGTCGATCGCGCCGCGCGACACGAAGCCCGCCCGCTTGCTTCAACGGGTCCGCCTCGAGATCGAGGCGGCGAGGAGCGCCCCCCAGCGCGATATCGACACCATCATCCTTGCTTCAACGGGTCCGCCTCGAGATCGAGGCGGCGAGTCCAGAATCCTGTCCACGTTCGCGCCGCGCGCGAACGTGCTTCAACGGGTCCGCCTCGAGATCGAGGCGGCGAGCGCTACCCGACCTCCCAGTCGATCGCCGCCCACGAGCTTCAACGGGTCTGCCTCGAGATCGAGGCGGCGAGCTCGCCGCCGGCGCCGGAGAGGCCGCGCGCGTTGAAGCTTCAACGGGTCCGCCTCGAGATCGAGGCGGCGAGTCGTCGTGACGGGTCGACTCAGCGTCTTCTGGCACCGGTTGCTTCAACGGGTCCGCCTCGAGATCGAGGCGGCGAGGCCGTACAGCACGCGCCACACGAAGTACGAAGCGACGCTTCAACGGGTCCGCCTCGAGATCGAGGCGGCGAGTCATCGCCTCGCACGGTGGCCAGCGCTGCCCCCTCCGCTTCAACGGGTCCGCCTCGAGATCGAGGCGGCGAGCGGGGCGCACGGGCATCCGTGGCGACGTCCGGCAGCTTCAACGGGTCCGCCTCGAGATCGAGGCGGCGAGAGGCGCGCGACCTCGAACGATGGCCCGCCGAGGCGCGGCTTCAACGGGTCCGCCTCGAGATCGAGGCGGCGAGGCCGTCTCGGCACCGTTCGGCGAGCTGGCGCGGGCGCTCGTGCTTCAACGGGTCCGCCTCGAGATCGAGGCGGCGAGAGAGAAACCTCCGGCCGCTCATCGTCGTTCCGGCGAGCGCTTCAACGGGTCCGCCTCGAGATCGAGACGGCGAGTCGCGTCGGCGGCGACGGGGAGCGTGCGCCAGACGTTGCTTCAACGGGTCCGCCTCGAGATCGAGGCGGCGAGGCCCGGCCTCGGCGTGTCGCACCGGTTCTGCGTCAAGCTTCAACGGGTCCGCCTCGAGATCGAGGCGGCGAGAGTGGCTTGAGAGAGGGCTGCATCCCGATTATGCAGCTTCAACGGGTCCGCCTCGAGATCGAGGCGGCGAGAGCCCGCGCTCCTTCGGCACCGGCGGACCTGGAACGCTTCAACGGGTCCGCCTCGAGATCGAGGCGGCGAGTTCTCGGGCCGCTGGCCGAGCTCGGGTTCGATGCGGCTTCAACGGGTCCGCCTCGAGATCGAGGCGGCGAGTCTCTCGACCGCCGCGGGCGTCTCGACGGCGCTCGGGCCTCAACGGGTCCGCCTCGAGATCGAGGCGGCGAGAGGGGGCGAGTTGGTCCGCCGTCTCCGCGCCACCATGTCGCTTCAACGGGTCCGCCTCGAGATCGAGGCGGCGAGAGGCGGCCAAGGGCAAGGCCAACCTCCGCGCGATCTGGCTTCAACGGGTCCGCCTCGAGATCGAGGCGGCGAGGTGGACGAGACGCTCAGCGAGTCGCAGGTCAGCGCGTAGCTTCAACGGGTCCGCCTCGAGATCGAGGCGGCGAGGGCCTCACCCAGCGCCGCCCCAACACGGCCCTGCAGGGCGCTTCAACGGGTCCGCCTCGAGATCGAGGCGGCGAGGCCGGGATCCCCGGCATCGCGCGCGCGCTCGGCGTGCTTCAACGGGTCCGCCTCGAGATCGAGGCGGCGAGGCCGGGATCCCCGGCATCGCGCGCGCGCTCGGCGTGCTTCAACGGGTCCGCCTCGAGATCGAGGCGGCGAGGGTCAACCAGACGCGGAGCCGCGTCACCGAGCTGGTGCTTCAACGGGTCCGCCTCGAGATCGAGGCGGCGAGGTCCAGGGGCTCGACAAGGCCAGCGCGTACGAGCTCGAGCTTCAACGGGTCCGCCTCGAGATCGAGGCGGCGAGGGAGGACGAGCGCAAGCGGTTCAGAGACTCGCTCGAGGCTTCAACGGGTCCGCCTCGAGATCGAGGCGGCGAGCTTGAGCAGCGCGGCCGCCCGCGCGCGCTATCACCGCTTCAACGGGTCCGCCTCGAGATCGAGGCGGCGAGGTCGTCGAGGTGAACGTGGCCGTCGACGCCGGGCTTGCTTCAACGGGTCCGCCTCGAGATCGAGGCGGCGAGTAGTGGGCAAAGCCGCCCTTGGCCGCCTCGTGGCGCTTCAACGGGTCCGCCTCGAGATCGAGGCGGCGAGTTGACGACCGGCACCAGCCAGATCGGTTTGTCGGTGCTTCAACGGGTCCGCCTCGAGATCGAGGCGGCGAGGTGATGCACTCGGTCGTGAGCTCGCACTACCGGTGCATGCTTCAACGGGTCCGCCTCGAGATCGAGGCGGCGAGGCGACCTCCTGCGCGTCTACAGCGACGGCAGTTGGCTTCAACGGGTCCGCCTCGAGATCGAGGCGGCGAGGCGGGTGCTGGTCGCGGCCCCCGCGTCCGTCGTCGGGCTTCAACGGGTCCGCCTCGAGATCGAGGCGGCGAGGTCGACAGCTACGCGCGCGCCACGACCGAGGAGGCGCTTCAACGGGTCCGCCTCGAGATCGAGGCGGCGAGATTGTAGTCGCCGACGAGGCCCACAATCTGACCTCGCTTCAACGGGTCCGCCTCGAGATCGAGGCGGCGAGTGGCCCATCAGGCCTGGCGCGACGAGATGCCGGACGCTGCGCTTCAACGGGTCCGCCTCGAGATCGAGGCGGCGAGTCGCCTCGCCGGCGAGGTTCATCGGGTGCGCGGTGCTGCTTCAACGGGTCCGCCTCGAGATCGAGGCGGCGAGGGAACACGGCGGCGAGCACGGCCTTCGCCTCCTCGCTTCAACGGGTCCGCCTCGAGATCGAGGCGGCGAGACAGCGAGGGTGGCCGCGTTGATCTGCCCGGGGAGGCTTCAACGGGTCCGCCTCGAGATCGAGGCGGCGAGGCGATCGCCTCGCTGCCGGCCATCGACACGGCGACGATGCTTCAACGGGTCCGCCTCGAGATCGAGGCGGCGAGGTGCAGGTCCCGCGGGTCGCCTTGGTCGGCCGCCTTGCTTCAACGGGTCCGCCTCGAGATCGAGGCGGCGAGACCGGGCATGGAGAACAGCCGATGCTGGAGCGGGGGCAGCTTCAACGGGTCCGCCTCGAGATCGAGGCGGCGAGAACCGCACTTGGCCCTGCCACTGATGGACCACGGGGCTTCAACGGGTCCGCCTCGAGATCGAGGCGGCGAGGTCGTTCTCGCCGAGGTTCGCGCCACCGACCGCGACGCTTCAACGGGTCCGCCTCGAGATCGAGGCGGCGAGCGCGGATCCGGTCCGGGATCTCCTTCAAGGGGCCGATGCTTCAACGGGTCCGCCTCGAGATCGAGGCGGCGAGTGCCGATGCTGAGGAGGCCGGCGTCGACGTGCAGGCTTCAACGGGTCCGCCTCGAGATCGAGGCGGCGAGAGGTAAAGGGAGCGGGCGTAGCCGAGGACGTCCATGGGCTTCAACGGGTCCGCCTCGAGATCGAGGCGGCGAGCGCCCTGTCGATGTTCAGCCCCGAGGCCGTCGAGATCCTGCTTCAACGGGTCCGCCTCGAGATCGAGGCGGCGAGTCAGCGAGGCCGGGTCCTGCGAGCGGCGTTCCGCGGCTTCAACGGGTCCGCCTCGAGATCGAGGCGGCGAGGTGGGCCGAGCAGCAGTTCGCCGTGTTCGTCGCGCAGCTTCAACGGGTCCGCCTCGAGATCGAGGCGGCGAGGCTGCACCTCAAGCACCCATCGCCGCTCGCCGGCTCGGCTTCAACGGGTCCGCCTCGAGATCGAGGCGGCGAGGCCTCGACGAGGCCGAGGTCGGACCAGGGCTCCCCGATGCTTCAACGGGTCCGCCTCGAGATCGAGGCGGCGAGGAGGGACCACTCGTGGAAGGCGCGATCGATGGTGTCGCTTCAACGGGTCCGCCTCGAGATCGAGGCGGCGAGATTCGTCCGAGGTTCTGATTCTGGACCGATCGTCGGTCGCTTCAACGGGTCCGCCTCGAGATCGAGGCGGCGAGGGCCACCGGTCCCACAAGCCATCTGCATGTGTCGGGCTTCAACGGGTCCGCCTCGAGATCGAGGCGGCGAGCCGACCACGCCCGTGCTCCCGGCGCCGCGACCCTCACCGCTTCAACGGGTCCGCCTCGAGATCGAGGCGGCGAGCGGCGCGCACCACCGAGGTCCCCATGGCGAAAAAGCTTCAACGGGTCCGCCTCGAGATCGAGGCGGCGAGTCGACATGCTCCTACCCGGCCAGCCGCCGGTCCCGCCGCTTCAACGGGTCCGCCTCGAGATCGAGGCGGCGTGGCGGTCGCGCGTGGGGCCTCACCGGCACGCCGATCAAGCTTCAACGGGTCCGCCTCGAGATCGAGGCGGCGAGGGTCTGGGGGCCAGGGTTGCGAGATCGCTCGGCTTGTCGGTCGAGGATGCACGCGGTGGCATGGGCGAGGGCTCAGTGCCCAGGTTCCTGTTCTGCACCAGGGTTGTCAAGGGGCGTCAAGCGCGGGGGAGACGGCGTTCTGGGAAGGTTTGCACGGAGGGCCCGGGGGTGGCACGGTCGGGGGTCGCGTGCATTCTCGGAGCGAGGCCGGCGGCTGGAACGGATCTTGCCGCCGTCAGGCGAACGATTCAGGGTTCGTTCGAGTCGCCAGAGTGGGGGCGGAAGGCGTGGACCTGACCGTCGATGTCGATAGTCCACACGTCCCCCTGCAGGTGGGCGTCGATGGCGGCGCCGGTGAGGTCTCGACGGTAGGTCGAGAAGCGGCCGGAGTGGTCCTCCGGGGGGGGTCCAGCACTCTCGCCCAGTTCTCGGCCTGGCGGCGCCGGTGCGGCAGCCTGCTGACCGAGCTCGACGGCGAGGAGTTGGTGCGAGCGGAAGGCGCCGATGTACGAGCCCAGCCGCAGGAACGGACGGGCCGGTTCGGGTACGTTGTCGGATGGGGTCCGACGAATCGTTCCGCGGCGGGAGATCCTGGCGTTATTGAGTGCTCGGCCGTGGTAGCGCGAGGAGAGGACGAGATACTCGACCGACTCCTGCAGCTGCTGGACCTCGAGGTGGGGACCGCCGAGGAGGAGGTCGTCGAGGACGCCGCGCAGGAGGTCGCAGAGGTTGCGCAGGAGGTCGCAGGCGAGGACGCGTTCGTCGCGGTCGATGGTCTGCATGAGCGCGGTGTCCGGGGTTCGTTTCGTAGGCATGAAGATACTCCAAATCCCTCGAGTCGGGCTGTATCAGTAGACGAGCGCGCGGACGAAAGCCGGGCGTGAGCTTGCGGCCGAGTACGCTGCAGCGCGGCGGTGCATCGCCGTCCTCGGCGACCTGGCCGAGCTTGATGAAGAGCACCTGATCTTCGCGCTGGTTGAGGATCTCGAGCAGGCGGCACTCGAGGACGGCGCGGTCGCGGTCGGTGAGCTGGCAGGCGAAGACACTGAGCTGAATGCCGTCGCCGAAGTCCCGCAGCGTGCGATGCACCCGGCGGAGGCGCGACGGATCGGCGATGTCGTAGCTGACGATGTAATGAGAGCGCATTGAAATCACCGGGTCCAGATCGGGGTGAATTGATCGATCTCGCCGACGAGCCACTTGCCGAGGACGCGGGCCTCGAGCTCGAGGAGACGGCGATAGCTCATGCGGTAGCCGAAGCGAGGGTGGGTGGTGAGCTCGTCGGCGCGTCGCTCGTAGGCGCCGATGAGGGCGCGACGGCCACGGTCGGTGAGCGCGACGCCTGCGCTCGAGAAGACGAAGTCGTCGCGGTCGATGCCGCGGGTGGCGATCAGGCGCAGCACGGCGGTGTCGACCCAGGCGGCGCGGAAGGGTTCGACGAGGTCGAGGGCCAGCGCGGGGCGCCCCGGGTGGACGACGTGCAAGAAGCCGAGCATCGGATCGAGGCCGACGCGGGCGGCCGCGGCGGTGGCGTCGCGGATCAGGAGGGAGTAGCCGAAGCTGAGCAGGGCGTTCACACGGTCCCGCGGGGGCCGGCTGACGTGTAGTCGCGCGAACGAGCTCGATCGAGCGTGGCCTCCGCGTGCTTGATCTCGGCGAGAGCAACAGCGACGCGCTTCCTTGTTCCGGACACGCGAAGACGACCGGTTCGGGCTGCGAACGGTCGTCTCCGGCTTCTGAGCAGGGATGGGGCTGCGCGCCCGATTCAGGTCGGCGGCGGCGCGAGGAGGATGGCGCGGGCGACGACGCGGTCCCCCTCCCAGGCGAGGTTCGTGACGTGGAACGGGAAGGCGCTGCCGTGGTAGCGCTTCGTCAGCGCCTGCAGGTAATCGGGGACGCCGGTGGCGCTGGCGCCGTCGAGGACGACCTCGTCGAGCTCCGCCGGGAACTTGCCGCTGACGGGTGCGAGCGGGATGGGCCTCGGCGGGTGCTGTCCAGGGCCGGTCTGCTTGGCGAGCCCCTTGAGCGTCTTGATCGCGTCCTGATGGCGGGCGAACAGGACGGTGAGCGCTTGCGGTAATGGGGGGCGCTCGACGTGGCGGGGCCCGACGGAGGCGAGGGGAGGCGCGCCTGGGATGGGTGGAGGCGAAGGCGGAGGCAGGGAAGGCGGCGCGGGGTATCGCTGCCGCAAGAAGCGGAGCTGGGCGTCGAGGGTCACGGAGGGCCGGACGTCACGCGCGTGGGGGCGCCCGCGATCGGGCTGTTGGCGATTGCGAGGTTCGGCCTCCTGGACGCGAGCGAGGCGTCGGGTCCAGGCGAGCCACAGCTCGATCTTGTCGGGGTCCAGACGCGCGGGCCGTGCCAGTAATTGTTCGTACCAGCCGCGGACGTCCTGCAGGGCGCTGGCCTCGTCGCGCCGTCCCGTCATTCGAGCCAGCAACTCGAAGGCCGCGACGGGATCGTGGGTGCGGCGCAGACACATCAGGGCGTTCGACAGGAATCGATGGTGGTTCTTGGTGGTGAAGGACTCGGCGCGTTGCTCGAGCTCGACGAATTCCGCGGAGGTCAGCATGTCAGCAGTCCTCCCCGTGAAGTGCGACGAGGCGGGCGAGGTTCGCGGCTTGACAGGCCGGGCTCCGCGCGAAGGCGTGGGCGCAGCCGTCCAGGTCGAGCGGCTCATCGTCGTGCTTCCCACGGGGCCTGTGCGTGTGCTCGGCCAGGAAGAGGCGGCCGAGGCCGTGACATTTGCCGCCGCCGATCTTGAGCCGACTGCGCGGGGCGAGGCCGAGGGCGGCGAGGAGCCCGCCGAGCTCCGCGGTGGTGAGGTTGGTGTAGCGAAGCTCGCTGTGCAGGTGGGTGCCGACCGGAAGGACCTCGAGGCGCTGCGGCTGGGCCTGACGCTGGGCCGCCGCGTGTGCATAGTTGGAGGGCGGGGGGCGCTCGTCGCGGCCGACCGCGAATTTGCGGCCGTGCAGGCGCTGGATCTCGAGGACGTTGTCCGACTCGCGGACACGAAGACGCCCGACGTGATGAAGGTTGGGGACGAACTGCTCGGGGATGGTGTACGAGTCGAGCGTGGGCGCGGCGGGGCGCGCGTCGGTGACGACGAGGCGGCTGCGGAGGTTGAGGGCCCCGAACAGAGCGCACGCCGGGCATAGCGGGCCCGGGCTCCTGCAGGTGCGCTCGAAGCCGCGGACGGCGTCGGCGTTCAGGATGGCGTGGGTGATGCCGCGCTCGTTGAAGGTCGAGGAGCGAATCTTGACGCGGACGTCGTGCTTCGGAGGGTCGAAGCAGCTGTGCGTGACGGCCTCGAAGCGGGCGCGCAGGACGCCCTTGAGGCTGGAGCCGGGGATGCAGGGGACGTCGCCGAGGCGGGCGTGCTCTCGGAGGATGGCCCGTGCGTTCCGGTCGCCGACGAGCCGCTTGAAGCCGGTCCCGATGTGAATGGGCTGCTCGGCGAGCCACGTGAGCCGCAAGGTGCCGGAGTAAGTGGCCTCGTGCCGACGATCGTGCGCGGCGTGGGGCGGCCGCGGCTGCCGGTCGACGCGCTCGGGGAGGGAGATGAAGGCGTAGCCTGGGGCGGGGCTGGTGGGCTTCATGCGGGTGACTCCAGGGGGGCGAGCGCGCGACGGCCGGCGTCGAGCCACGGGGCCGCGTCGGTGACGGTGAAGCGGCGATGCAGGCCGCGCGGCTCGCCGTCTGCGATCGGCAGGGCGTCCGGAGGTTCGGAGAAGAGGTCGTAGGCGCGGCGTGTCTCGGCGTCGGCGAGGTGGGCGACGCCGTGCGGGCGAGCGCCGGCCCGGGCGGCCTGCTCATGCACGAGCGTGGTGACGGTGAGACGGACGACCCCGAGACCGCGGCTCTTGCCGGAGCCGAGCTGCGCGAAGCCGTCGTTCAGCTCGTCGAAGGCGCGGGCGAGGAGGCCGAGCTGCCAGACCTCGTAGTTCTCGAGGGCGAGGTCGCCCCAGAACGAGACGCCGGCGGGGACGAGCTCGGCGTCCCAGGGGCCGTGCTTCACCGAGCCGAGTACGCGATCGATGGCGACGTTGTTGCGCAGCTCGGTCCGGTTAGCCTGGGTGAAGGTGTCGGCCTGCGAGATGCGGGCGGTGCCGGGCGACCAGGGGAAGAGGTCGCGGATCGAGCAACGACTCTTGAGGCTGGTACTTCCGAACAGTCGCATCGTGAGCGGGTGACTGCGGTGGATCTCGGCGGTGGGTGGCGGCGGGCCACCTGCAATCGAGCGCCCAGAGGCCGTGTCGAAGGGGTCGCGGTAGCCGTCGACGGGACCGTGGTGGTTCACGAAGGTCTTCCCGGCGAGCGACGCCTCGGCGGCGGCGCGGACGACCCCGCGCAGGCTCGAACCCGGAATGTACACGGTCGTCTCGACGCCAGCGTCCGCGTGGCGGGTGCGCACACAGGCGAGCTGGGCGGCGGTGGGGCCGAGGCCGGAGTCGCCGGCCTTGATGAGGAGCGGCGAGACGGTGCGGAGCTCGATGCGCAGGATGGCGCGGTTGTAACTACGCTTGAACATGAGTCGGTCCCTCCTCCAGGTGCTTCGCCAGCGCCTCGCGGTACCCGGCGAAGACGCGGTCGACGTCGGTGTGGACGGTCTCGGGCTTCCCGACGAGCAGCGCGCGAGCTTCGATGCTGCGGAGCTCGGTCCAGCGCCAGCGGACGCGCCCGAGGCCGCGCGAGCTGAAGCCGCCGAGCGCGGCGAAGCCCTCGTCGAGCTGTTCGAAGGCGACGAGCAAGAGGCCCATGAGCCAGGGCTCAGGGTTGTCGACGAAGACCTCGAGGGCGAAGCGCGTGCCCGGGGAGACGACCTCGAAGTCATACTTGAGGCCGTTGCGGGCGGTCCGCAGGTCGCGGTCGATGCCGACGCCGTCACGGATCTCGATCGGCGGGTGACCGTCGCGCTGGTCGGCGTGGACGCGCGCGTCGGTGATGCGCACGTGGCTGGCGAGGACGCGGGACCCGAAGAGGCGACACACGGGGCAGTGGCGGTCGATGCTGGCTTCGGCGTGGGTGCGCTGGTTGCTCTTGTGGAAGCCGCAGGCGCCGTCGCGATCAGACTCACGCGGGGCCTCGTGGTGCGGGTCGCAGGGCCAGAGCGGGTGCGAGCGATCGGGCAGGGCCCCACGCAGCAGCGATTCGATGGTGGCGCGGAGGACTCCCTTGGCGCTGGCGCCCGGGATATAGGGGAAGCCGTCGCTGTCGCGCAGGACCGGGAGGTCGGCGCCGTCGAGCTCGCCCGCGCCGCCGCTGCCGACGTGCAGCGCGGTGACAGTGACGAGCTCGCCGGTGAGGCGGAGGCGACGACGCAAGACGTGGAAGTCGGCGGCGCTCATCGCTGCCTCCCTCGCATCTCACGGTTGGGGTGGCTCGCGGTCCGCGGATTGGCCTTGAGGACCGCGGCGCGATAGGTATAGGCACGCGCGAGATAGACGGCGTAGAGCCGCCAGGCGCCGAGCCGGGATTCGTCGGGGAGGCCCTTTTCGAAGGCCTTGTGGATGGCCTCGATGATCGCGTGCACCATGTCGGTGCCAATGTGGCGGCCCTCGCGGGCCGACTGGTAGCGGAGGTAAAGCTCGATCTCCTCGGTGCAGGTCGCCTCGTTGCAGACGGCGATCGGTGATTGAGCTGTGACTTGAGCTCCCGCTCGCGCTCCAACGAGTGAGGATCGCTGAAGACGCTCTCGGCGGCCTGGACGAGCGCCTGGCGGTGGGGACGGAGGTCTGCGAGGTTGGTTTGCATCGTGGTGTCAGCAATGAATCCGGTCGAAACAGCGGAGGGCGCCGTAGCCCTGGTGGCGACGGAGTCCGAGGCCGTCGCGCTCGAGATGGGCGAGGCGGGGCAAGAGGTCCTCGAGCCGCGCGGACTCGGGGAGTTGGACGGCGAAGACGGCCCCGGCGGCGACGGCGAGCGCCGGCTGGAGGCCGTGCTCCCGCTGGTCCCAGCCGCCCTCACGCGTGAAGCGGCGGGCCTTGTAGGCGACGCGGCCCGGCAATGTGCGGAGGATTGCCTGCTCACCGTCCTCCTCGTCCGCGTCGGGGATCATGGGGGCGTGCAACGTGATGGGGATCCAGCGGGCCGCTTCGGCAGGGGAGAGTCCGGCTCGCGCGAGCCGCTCGCCCAGGGCGTGGTGGAAGTCGGCGGCGCGCTGGCGCAGCGGCGGGAGGTCGAGCGAGGGGACGACCTGGACCTCGACGCGGCCCCAGCCGTGCGCGCGGCCCCGCCCGAGGGCGAGCGGGCGCGACAGGGCGAGCGCGAGCCGGTCGCGACATTCCGCCGGGATGTTGTCGATCGAGCCCTCGAGGTGGAGGCCAGGCTCGAGCAGCACCTGCGAGAACAACATCTCGCTCCGCGCCGAGCCGCGCTGCCGATCCATGGCGAGGCGGGTGATCGTGCGGGTAGCGACGGCGGACTTGTGCTCGCGCGGGCCCCGGAGGGTCCTCAGGGGGGCGCGGCAGGTCTGACAGGACACGTGGGAGGTGTCGTGTACGCGCGCGGCGACGACGGCGGAGTCGGCGAGGGTGGCCGCGATCGCGTCGAGGAAGCCGTCGACGACGGGATGCGCGTGGCGTTCGAACTTGCACCCAAGGGTGGTGATGGGGAGCGGCGCGGCGTCGAGGGGGACGCTCTTCGCGTCGACAGGGTAGAGGAAGCCGAAGCGGGCGCCGTCCTCGGCGACCAACCGCTCGAAGGCCGCGTCGGGGCGCTCGCGGGTGTGTACGCCGTCGAGCGCCTCGGCGAGGGCGAACCCGATCGCGCCGCGGAGCGCCGAGCCGGGGATCTCCCGCCGGGTGTCGCGGAGGTTGTCGTCGGCGAAGGCGACGCCGATGCACGCCGGAGAGACCAGGCGCAGGCGCAGGCGGACGCTGTCGCCCTCGACGGCGATGGCCGGCGCCTCCGCCGGGGGGTCGAATCGGAGGACACATTCGATGCGCCCGAGGCCACGGCTCCGGCCGGCGCCGATGTGAGTGGTCGCCGAAACCGCGGCGTGCAGGCACGACTCCAGATCGGCATCGAGGAGTCGCCCGTGTGCGACGAAGACGAGCGCGTCGTCCGGCGTGGGGACGCGCTGTTGGGCGAGCACGTGCTGGCGAGCACTGCGGGTGTCGCGGCGAATGCCGACGGTGCTGCGGGTGGTCCAGGCGGGCGGAGGCGAGTCGTCGGGGAGGACGGCGTCGGCGAGGACGAGGGCGGAGAAGAACGCGGCGCCGTCAGGCAGTCGTTCGTGGTGCCCGCCGAAGAGCCGGCACGCGAGGCAGCGCGCGCCCTCCGGACCCAGCGTGCAAGGCCCGGGGCGAGCGCCCGTGGGCGCGTCGGGGGCGAGGCCGGTGCCACCGGCGCAGGCCGGACAGTCCGCGCCGCGCAGCACGGCCTCGAGGTTGCTGCGAAGTACGCCGCGGAGGGCGGTGGCAGGGATGAACGGTCGTCCGGCGGCGTCCCGGGCGGATGCGCTGTGATGGTCGCGCTCGACGCCGGTGACGCCGCCGAGCGCGAGGCTGCCGTGCGCGCGAATGGTGAGAGTGAAGGGACGAGACATGCACGTGTCCTGGTTCAACGGGCGGTCGTCGAGGCCGCGGCGCGCGGATCGGGCGCGAGGAAGTGCAGGAGATCGAGGTGATGTGCGCGCGGGCGGTCGCGCACGACGGCCTCGGCGTCGCGCCATTCCCGGCCAGTCGCGTCGTACCAGGCCCGCCATTCTGCGTGGCGGGCGACCTGGTAGCGCCATTGATTGCCAAACTCTTTACAATCATCGGCCGGCTCGTCGAACAGCAGCGAGCGCTGCGAGCTCGGCACCCGGGCGAGCGCGGCGGCGTCGCGGAGGGCGTCTTCCCACGTCTCGCCGAAGCCGAGCGGCTTACGGCCCCGGCGACGAAGAGAAGGCTCGATGCGGGAGGCGTCGCCGGCGGTGAGGACTGCGAAGTCGATCGCAGAGCGCGGGCCGTTCGTCCGGCAGTGGCGCTTGGCCGACTGCTCGAGATCGTGAGCGTACTCCATGAGTCGCTTGGCGGGCAGGTGCGCGTCGGCGAGGACGACGCCGACGCCGACGCCGAAGCGGTCGAATCGGCCGCGGAAGGGCGGCCGGGCGGCGAGGGCGGCGGCCGTTCGTTCGAGCTCGGGGATCAGCGCGTCGAGGTAACGAAGCACGAGGGATTGCGGGAGGAACAGGCGGATGTCGTCGCCGCCGGTGGCGAGCGAGACGTGGCGACTTCCGATCGCGCGACTGGCCGCGGCGTGCGCGTCGGAGAAGACCTGCTTGAGCGCGCCGCTGGCCCGGCGAGTGTCGTCGAGCGTGCGGAGATCCTCGAAGAAGGCGCCGAGGTTGTTGCCGTCGAGGGAGAGCGCGGCGAGGTACTGGCCGTGCGGGGCGAGCTCGAGGAGCGACTGGATTTCCTCGCCGGAGCGCTCACTCGCCAGGCGCCCGCGCTGGGTCATGGCGTGACAGCGCAGGCAGACGCGCTCGCCGCGAGCGTCCCGGCGTTGAGACTCATGAGTGGCCTGATACCCGCCGCAGTCGGCGCATTGATCGCTCTTGCGCGTATAGGCCGCCAGATAGCCGTGCCCCGGGGGACGCGCGGCGTCGGCGAGCAGCTCGAGGCGTTGTCGTAGCCAGCGCAGGCTGGCGGCCTGGTCGAGCCGGTCGAGGGGCACGGCCGCGGTCGAGAGCGGGCCGCCGAAGGTCTGCTCCGCGTAGTGCGCTTCGAGCAGCCGACATCGCGCGATCGCGGCGTCGTGGCCGTCGACGAGCTCGACCCCGCGGCCGCCGCCAGCGAAGACCGAGACGGGCGCGGACGAGGCGGCGTAGCTGTCGAAGCGGGTGATCGTGCCACTCGCGCCGAGCATGGCGAGTGGTCGATTGCTGGCGGTGATGAGCTCCTGGATCCCGTGGGCGTCGTAGCCGACGAGCCACGGGTCCGCGAACCCACTGAGGTCGATGCGGTCGGACATGGGAGGGTTCCGGCGGTTAGGCCGTCGACCTTCTAGTCGTTCGTCGCCGGCGCTCGATCAAAAATTTTTGTCGACGACCGGGCGAAAGACGCCGAGACCGAAGTGGGCGCCGTAGCCGAGAGCGATCGGGCCGGCGATCGGTGCGGTGAAGCGGAAGCGGGCGCCGTGGGCTGCAGCGCCGCCAGGCACGGGGGCGCCGCGACGGCGGGCGTTGCGAAAGTGGTGCAGACCTCGGCGCCGGGCCTCCTCCGGGGAGAACATCTCGACGGTGAGTGGCTCCTCGCCGAGGACCTCACGGCAGAGCCAGCGGAGCTGTTGCTCGGGCGTGTCGCGGAGTTCGCCGCGGCGCAGCTTCGGGCAGCGGGGCGGGATGAACGGGGTGAGGGTCTCCCAGGTGTCGCTGCGGCCGAAGAGGGCGGGCAATCGTTCAAGTCGATCGCGCTGGCCGAGGGCGACGAGGGTGGGATAGGTCGGGTGGCTGCCGAGCCCGTGGAGCTCGCGCAGCGACTGCAGGGCGCGTACGGCCGCTGGATCGAAGCCGCCGGGGGCGTAGACGGTGACGTGATCGATGAACCCGCGGGCGTCGGCTTCGGGCAAGAAGTAGGCGTGACGGTGGCCGGTGAGCGGGGCCGCGTCGTCACCGTGACCGATCAGCGAGGGAGCATCGCCCGGGGCGAGGTTCCCGAGCTTGCTCAGCAGCGCGGCACGCAGCTTCTCGGCGACCCAGAGGGTCTTCTCGACGCGGAGATGGACAGCGCTGTCGAGGACGAAGCGGGCGATATCCGGGGCGGGTGTGGCGAGGGTGGCCGGGCGATGGGCGGTGCGGCGCGAGGACAGGGGGTCGACGTCAAAGGTGTAGTCGACCCAGCGCGCGCCGGGAGGGCGCGACCAGCCGTCCTTGAAGAGCGCGTCGGTGTCCTGATGGAGCGCCTCCCAGACGTCGGTCGGCAGCGACAAGCGCTTGCGTTGCTTGGGATCGAGCGCGGCGAGGTAGCCGTCGCGCCAGGCGCGGTACTCGTCGGCAGGTCGTGGCGCGAGCAGACGAGCGCGGTGTTCGGACGGCTCGTCGGCGGCTGGCCGGGCGATCACGTCGCTCGTCGAAGGGGGGTCGCAGAGCCGCGCGTGGGACCAGCTCTCGGCCCGGCCCAGGTAAGGGATGGCCGCGAGAATGGCAGCGAGGAGCTCGCGCTCGGGCGCGTCGAGGTGTACCTCCGGCCAAGTGACGACGAGCTCCGCCGGGCGTTCGAAGGCGTAGAAGGCGTCGAAGACCTTGGTGGTCTTGTCGTCGGCGAGCGGCATGTAGTGCCGGAGGTGGCTCGCGGCGGCGCGGGGGAGGTGATAGTGCGGAAGGCCCGCGAATCGCAGGAGGAGCGCGCGCACGCGATCGGCGGGGAGGGCTTCGCGGAGAGCGGCCGAGAGCATGGCCCGCAGGAGCCGCCACGGGGACGGCGGCCACTCGACCGTGCCCTCGTTGACGTGGTGATCCCAGCCGGTGGCGTGATAGCGGCCGGCGAGGAGTTCGAAGGCGACGGCGATCACTTGCCCTTGCCCTTCTTCTTCGCGCCTTCGGCGGCCTCGGGCTTGGCCTTCCCGGGCTCCTGATAATGGGCGACGGTGATCGCAGGAGTGGCGAAGAGGCCGGCCCTGGCTACGGCGGCGATCAGCTCGGGCAGCACCTCGGCGACAACGCCGAGGCCGGGGAGGTCGTAGCCGTCGAGGCGGGTGACACGGACGGTCGTCGCCTCGAAGTCGCAGGCGGTGCGCAGGCGCAGGCCCTCGCCGAGGAAGCGGCGGATCTTGAAGACGGCGAGGCCGAACAGGAGCCGCTCGAGGTCGGCGCCGAGGCGGTAGCTGCGGAGCTGCGCGAGGTCGAGGTTGAAGTAGGCGGTGATCGAGCCGGCGGTGTACTCGTCGCGGTGATAGGGCACGTTGCCGAAGCCGGCGTCGGCGCCGGCGCCCGAGGCGTCCTTGCCGGCGTGGACACGGTCGTTCTTGACGCCCCCGCCGCTGACGACCCGGACGTCGCGGGCCTCGATGAAGCCGCTGAGCGCCCGCGCGAGGCGGAGGGCATTGGTGCTTTTTTCGGGAATAAAAATTCCGTGCAAGAGACAGCTCGGATCGTACTTGCAGAGAGTGCCGACAAACGATTGACGTTTGATAGGTTGGTCGCCAGATTTACCGATCTCGGAGCGAATGGATTCGAAGATGTCGCTGTTCTTGATGTATACCGAGTTGAGGCGGTGGGCCTCGAGCAGGCTGTTGGTGAGGGCTTTGCCGTCGCGGACGACCTTGACGTACGGCAGGCCGCGCAGGGGGGCGACGAGATCGTCCTCGGCATCGTCCCACACCGCGGACTCGAGGCGATTGGCGACGGACTGCGCGGACTCGACGAGGAGCATCTCGGTGCCGCGCTCGTCCGGGAGGCGATAGGTGGCGGCGCCGAGATCGGGGAAGCCGGTGGGCTGGAAGCGCGTGCCCTGGATGGGCCGCAGGTCGGCTTCGAGGAGCAGGCGCGGGGCGGAGGGGAGGTCGAGGCGGGTCATGGGGTGGGCTCAAGCGGGGAGAGGTCGAGGTTGCGGACGTGACGGGGGACGAGGAGCGAGAGCAGCTCGGGGAGCGCGCGGTGAGACAGCGGGAAGGCGAGGGCGGCGGCGACTCGCGTCGGCGCGGCGGCGATGAATTCGCTGGCCGGGACGGCGACGCCGTAGCCGCGGAGGCGCCGGCGGGCGAGCTCGACGGCGCGCGCGAGATCGCCGGCGCACGCGCGGGTCAGTAGGCCTGGGGTGCGCCGCGGGGCCTGTCCCGGAGGACACCAGCGGAGCGCGAGGGCCAGGAGGGCGAAGCTCGACGGCGGGGGCGTTCGCAGGCCAGGCGGCGCGCGGTGGGGGATGCTGTCCCAGTCGAGGAGCGAGAGCCCGCGCGCGAGCGCCTCGAGGCGCGCGTCGTCGGTGCGGCCGTCGATGAAGGCGGCGAGGTCGCCGAGGGCGGCGAAGCGACGTGGGTGACGGGTGTCGTCGAGCCGGCCCATGGTGGCGTCGCTGCGCGCGTCGTCGCCACGCGCGGTCCCGCCGTCTTCGATCTCCTGGCGTAAGAGACAGGCATGGAGGTTGCGGACCAGATCGGCGTCGGTCCAGACGACGCGAGCGGCGTCCGCGTCGGTCCAGGCTCCGCCGCGCACCGGGACCAGCCGCGCGCGTAGGCCAGCGCCGGCGAGCGCGGCGGCCAGGCGGAAGTCGAGGGAGCCGTCGTCGGCTCGCTCGATCCACAGCGCGGGCAGGCGAGGGACCGGCCGCGCTTCGGCGTGCTGGCGCGCGCGGGCGAGGGAGGCCTCGACGTCACCGAGGGCGATCAGCACGGCCTGCACGTCGGAGGGCGCAGCGCTGCGGCACAGGTCGAGGAGCGCGGCCTCGAGGCGGTGCGAGGCCCGGCGCAGCGACGCGGGGGCGCCCTTGGCGGTGGCTCGGCGGCGGAGGTGCGAGAGCCAGGCGTCGAGCGGCGTGAGCAGATCGACGTGCTCGCTCGGGCGAACGGGGACGCGCCAGCGGCCGAGCGGCGTGGCGAGGTAGGAGAGCCCGTTACGGACGTGGAAGCCGTAGCGGACGAAGCTGTCGATGCCGCGGGCGACGCCGAGGTTGGTGACGGCGCGGGCGAAGTCGACGCCGGTGACGGCAGGGCGGCTCGAGAGGCTGCCAGCCCGCCTCAGGTCGACCTTGGCGCGACCCTCGGAGAACAGGGCTCGTAGCTCGACGAGGCCGGCGGGGTGCTGCCACAGCGGGAGCCAGAGTTCGTCGCGCGTGTCAGCCTCGTCCGTCATGGAAGCGGAGCCGTAGCCGACGCTGCTGGCGCGGACGGTGAACGGGAACGTGAGCGCGTCGGGCCCCGCCGACTCGAGCTTGCGCGTGGCCGCGGCTGCGAACAGCACGGCGCCCTCGAGCATGAGGATGTAGTCCCAGGGGTTGACCAGCGAGTCGCGGTCGAAGCCCGGGCTGGCGTTGGCGCCGCCGGCCTGGGCGGGGGCGAACTGGCCGATGGCCTTGTCGCGCAAAAGGCCGTGGGTCGGCTCGCCGAAGAGGGCCGCCCGCAGCGGCGCGGGGAAGGGTACGGTCGCGGCGAGGAGCAGCTCGGCGAGCCGCTGCATGTGATTGTTGGAGAACTCGAGTCGGCCGTCGTTGCCCCCGGTGCCGAGGAGCGGCGGGAAGTCGAGGCCCGCGTCGGTCAGGACCAGCGCCGCGTCCAGCCAGTCGAGCGCGGGGTCGGGGAGCTCGCTGCGGAGATGCTCGACGAGGTCCTTCTTGGCGTCCTTGTCGGGCTTCTGCTGCAGGCCGAGCCGATCGAGCACACGCCGTACGGCGACGAGGGTGTCGCGGTAGGGGCCGAACCGGGCGGCGGTCGAGGTCGAGAGCGCCTCGATCCCGGACTGTTGATCGCTCGGGTAGAACCCGCTGCCGCCGTTCCAGGGTCCGACGAAGGGCGTGGGCACGTATCGCTGCAGGAAGAACTCGACCAGCGCGTCGGCGGGCAGCGCGGTGCTCAGGACGAAGGCGTCGCCGCGCCAGCAGCCGCGGGCGTTCGGATCGGCCTGCTCGGCGACGAGGCGAAGGACGCCCAGCGCCTTGAGGTAGTGGGCGAGCGGTTCGGGGCGGCAGCCGTCGAGGTACAGCTCAGGCATCCGCGGACTCCTCGGGCAGATGGCGCATGGTGCCGCGGGCGTCAGCCACGCGAATCAAAGTCTCGTAGAAGGCGAGGCGAAACGGACCGAGGCGGTCGCGCAGCGCCAGCACGCGCGATTGCCAGCTCGGCTTATCGCCGTGGGCGCCGAGCTCCATCGCGTCGAGCCGCAACGTGACGGGTGAGGCCCGGACGCCGTCGCCCAGGTCGGCGCCAGGCATCGGCTCGCCGTCCCAGACGCCGCGGGCGAACCGCCGGCCGGGATCTGCGGGAGGCTGTTCGTTGGGACATGGCCGGATCGACAGGCGAACCTTGCCGTGGTGAGCGGCGACGAGGTAGGCGCCGAGGTCGTCGTCGGGGTGATGGACGAGGTACGAGAGGGCGCTCGCCAGCTCGTGCCGGAACCCGCGCCGCTCGCAGCGGGCGCCCCGGAGCTGGTCGCTCTTGGCCCACGGCCCGGCGGCGTGGCGGAGATCCCCGGCGGGGAGGTTGGCGAGGAGCATGCGCTGGAAGACAGGGTGAACCTTGCCGAGGTCGTGCCAGCGAGCGGCCCGCTCGAGCAGCTCCCACGGGTGATCGCCCCCGATCGTGACGGCGAGCGCCCGCAGCTCCTCGGCGACGTCCTGGGCGTGGCGCGACAGCAGGACGTAGTCACTGCAGCCCGCGGTCCAGCGATCGGCGGCGTCATGATCTTCGGGGTGGCCGGACGAGGGGCGCAGGTCGTTCGCGTGATGCGACGGGTCGCCCGTCCAGCCCAGCGCGGGGTCGTAACCGCCGATGTGGAGCGGCAGGAGCAGGGTCATCCCGGGGACCGGGCGCTCCTCCAGGTGCCAGGCGCCGTCTTCGCTGGAAAAGCGGAAGGCGGCGGGGCGCCCGGCCTTCTTCATGAAGTCGCGGAGCGCGACGACACCGACGCGCACCAGCTCGCGCTCGTGGGGCGCGGGGGAGTCGGCGGGGGGCGGCGCGCCGTCGTGGTCTCCGGGCCATGTGCGAAAGGCCAGCTGGACGTCGACGTCGTCGCTGTCGCGCACGAAGCGGGCGATGTCGAGGTCGTGTCCGGCGAGATCGGGCTGGGTGTCGAAGAGCTCGAGGAGGTCGCGGCGGCGCAGCGCCGGCGGCGTCGGGGCGGCGACGTCGTGCGGGAGTCCGGACAACGCCTCGGGGCCGACGTCGGCGAGGGCGGCCAGGCGGGCACGAGCGTGGTTCAGCGCGTCCCTGGTATAGGGCGCCGCGAGCTCGTCGGGGACGTCTATCCAGCGGACCTCGGCGCCCTCGTACTCGCCGGCGCGGTTGCACCGGCCGAAGCGCTGGACGAGCGAGGACCAGCTCGCAAGCTCGGTGAAGAGGAGCCTGGCGTCGAGATCGACCCCGGCCTCGATGGCCTGCGTGGCGACGAGGATGCCCGTCCATGGCCGGTCGTCCGCGGGGTGCAGGACGGGAGCCTGGTGCGCCGCTCGATCGGCGGGCCGGAAGCGGCTGTGGATCAGCGCCACGCGCCCCGAGCCCCGCCGGCGCAGCGCCTCGAACAGCGCCTGAGCGCGCGCGACACGATTGACGACGACGAGGGTGAGCGTCCCGTCCTGATGCGCGGCGAGCACCTCGGCGGCGAGCGCCTGAGTCCCGGGGTCCTTCTTCGTGACGCGGATGTCGCTGCGAACGAGCCGCTTGTGGGCGCGGAGGCGCCGCGCGAGGCCCGGGGCGCGCCGATCGGCGTCGCCGAGCCCCAGCGTGGTGAGTGGTCGCTCGCGCAGATCGACGGTGGCGAGGCTGCCCTCCGCGAGCGTTGCGCTCATCCACAAGGTGCGCGCGTTCAGGGCGGTGCCGAGGCGCTCGCGCAGCCCCTGGAGCTGCGCGGTGGTGGTGAGCCCCACGCCCATGAGCTGCACCTCGTCGATGACCCACAGGCAGTCGTTGTGCAGCAGGGCGAAGTGCCACGGCCAGCGGTAGCGGCTCATGGCATAGCCGCGCGCCAGGGCGCGCGAGAGGAGCTGATCCTGGGTGCCGACAAGGACGACGTCGCGATCCGGGTGGAGGTCCCAGCGGTGCTCCACGGCGCCGCCCATGAGGCGGAAGACGTGCTCGCGCGCTGGGAGCCCGGCCCGCTCGAGCCAGGCGCAGGCGTTCTGCCAGGTCTGATCGACGAGCGTGCGCATGGGCTGGCAGAAGACGAGTCGTCGCGGGGTGCGGAGCCGCGTGCCCTCGTCGGCAAAGCGCCGCCGCCACAGCCAGCCGAGCACGGCGGTCGCGGTCTTCCCGGCGCCGGTGGGGACGGACAGGATGTCCGGCAACTCCGGCGCGAGAGCGAAGGCCTCCTGATATGGATAGGGCGGTCGCCCCGTGATGGACTGAAACCAGGAAGTGAAGGTCGCTCGAGACTGAACCACGCGAGCTCCATGCAGGAGAGTTCTCCATGCAGTCGCGCGCTCCAGCGGATCCGATCATGCCCGCGGTTCTTCGATGAATGAGACTTTACGGCGTTATCCATCGTGATCGGGTCGCTGGCTGCTGCGACCAGTTCTCCACCTCGGTTCGAGCGACCACCGTGGACGCCGCCGGGGAGATCGGAGAGCGCCATGAACCCAGTCCGCCACATCATCCTCAACCTCCCGCGCACAGGACGGGCAGACCTACGAGCAGCTCGCCAAGCGCTTCCGCGTGGGTCGAGCGACCGTCGATCGAACGCTGCGTCGCGCGCGAGAGACGGGTTCGGTCGAGCCCAAGCCGCATGGAGACTGTTCTTGGAGGTCTCGCTGTGGAGCGCACGTGACCATTCGGAGTCATCTATCTGAATAGCCTGGGCTGACCAAACGCCTCGGAGAGACATTCCGCCGAAATACGCATATTTCCACGATCTGCGAAATCCGCTGCCTTGTCAAGCTTGCGTAAGGTGCTGCGAGCCGCAGCGCCCAAACGATAGCCGTCCCGAGCATCCAGCAATTCTCCCAAATTGTTGTTCGGCATGGCTGGGTCCATAATAATACAGGAACGTCTGGCGCGGGGTGAGAAGCGAAAGAAGTGATCGATGTAAACAGGCGAGCGCATGTCGGTCGCGGCGATGAAGCGGAGCGCAGAGAGAAAAACTCCTGTATCGGTACGCTTGCAGTCGCGGTGCACGGCATGCATCCCGAGGACTTCGACGGCATACGAGTGAAGCCCAACATCGGTCTGTCGATTCCAGAACTTAAGAAGACGGATGCCACGTCGGAGATACCGGAATGGGGAGTCAAGGCGCTTGATAAGATCGATTTGCCGCTCCACTGAAGTTTCGACGAATTCGTCTGTCCCCCGCCGCGGAATGAGTGCTTCGCTCGCGTCGCCGTTCTCGACGAGCGCGGGGACGACATCTATCCCAACCGAATTCGGCTTTCTAAAGCGGATGCCGACCGAGTGTTTCTGCGAGCGGATGCTTACATGGCCCTCGCTGATCTCAAAATGCAACCGCTTCACGATTCGAGCGCGGAGGCGTCCGATGACGGTGCTGGGCAAAAGAGCCTCGCGGCGTGAGGTCCGCCAGTGTTCCTGCGACAGGTACACGTACAAGTCGACATCGCTAAGCGGCGCGATGGCCGTGCCCTTGCCAATGGAGCCGCCTATCCGCGTTCCAACCACTCCGAAGTCCCGGTCGTTCTCAAGGGAGCGAGCGTACCGTTCGGCTCGGTCGTTTGCGGCTGCGTACGTCGTGTCCGTTGTCGAAAGGCCGTCGAGCAGGTACTTGAGTGCGGGCTCGAGTGACCGGAGATCGTGAATCATGGCGGGGTACGAAGGTTTGTGCTGGAGCGCCTCGAACCAGGTCGAGTTGCCTGGAACTCTGCTCTCGCTAGGTGGCACTCGAATACCCGGAACAGTGGCCGCGGTGGGTTGGACATCGTAACCGGACAACCTCTCGAAGTGCAGTCGCGGCGAATAGAGCGTCATCGTCTTATCGAGTAGGCCAAGCCGCGGGAAGGCTATTCGGCGCCAGGAGTACGCATTTCTTCGCCCGTTTTCGTGAGCTCGAGCTTGAGTGCCGCAAGCGCCTCAGCATCCGCCGGAGTGATTGTCTCCGCCTGCGCTGCATCGCCGCAGGCCGGGCAATTCGGGTCCCGAGGGATCCGCTCGATTCGTAGCTGCTGTGGGTGATCGAAGACCCAACCGCCTCGATTGGTCCATAACAAGTGATCTCCGGACTGCTTCGTGAGCCCGAGACCAAGGTCCCACACGGTGCCCAACGTCTGCAGCGCGAACTTGGCAGTCAGGAGCGCGATCTGGGCGACGTCGATCCCGAGACCGGGCAATTCCGGGTGCAGGTAAGGCACTCGCTGGGGATCTTCCGGGAGCTCGAAGCGAGGGTGTAGCGCTGGCGACGCGCTCTGCGCGGCGCGAATGCACTCGTAGCAGGCGCTCTCGCCAGGGAGGACCCGAAAGATACGCCCGTGATCCGCAGCTCCGAGAACGGCGGCATACAGCGCCGGGGTCCGAGTGCGCAGCGCGAGGGCGTTGACCTGCAGTTCGACTGCGTCGGCCGCACAGGTAGTCACAAGCAGCGCAGGCTCGTCGCTCTCGAGCAGTGTCTCGAGCTCGGCGTGGGCCCCGAGCCACGGGAGGTCGCAAGTCAAAAATTTCCGAATCGTCTGAACCTCGGCATCGGGGTCGATCGCACGAATAGCGTCGGCGACGAGCTCAACCTTTGCCTTGCCGAGATCGGCGACGGTCCCAGTGTGGCGAGACAAGTTCTCCGGCGTGAGCACGTCGGGATCGATCAGAGTGAATCGGCGCACTCCGGTTCGAGCGAGGGCGAGGGCAATCGCACCGCCGAGCGAGCCGAGGCCGATCATGACGATTCGAACCCTCGCCAGGGCGTCTCGTTGAGGAATGATGGCGTCCGCTCGCGCGTGGCGGAGCGCCTCCGGGGACGACACCAGCACTTGGCACACGAGGATCGTTCCGATCGCAGCACGTGGTCGGTGCACCAAGACAGCGTCGAGGGCCTCTGATTCTTCCCGAACGAGGACCGCGAGCGACGCATTCCGGAGCCGGTCGTGCAGCGCGGGCGGGATGCGTCCCCCGAGGAACTCGTCGAGAGCGGCGCTGCCGGCGAGAATCGTCGCCCACTCGGCGCCATCCATGGGGACGCGTAGCCAGAAGATGGAGTCCTCGTGCCGGAGCGCAGCACGCCAGCCGGGGCTGAGTTCAGGGTGCGGTCGGAGCGGCAGGGTCTCGCACTCCGCCCAATCCACAAAAAAATCCCCACGTCCTGAGTCCGGTCGACGCGCATGCAAGGTGCCGTAGCCGCGAGGCACGCGCAAGATCGCTGCCGCCGTCGCCTGAATAATCAGCCGCTCTCGGCCGATCCGGTGGAGCGTACGCCCTTCACCACGCGCACGATCGCGGCGGACGAGCGACGTGAATCGCTCGAGTGCTTCCACTGCCAGACGCTCAGGACTCCAGGCCTGCGGGTCATTTCCGTGCGGGAACAGGCAGATCGTCCCGTCAGGGAAACGGTTGTCTCGTCCACCGAAGGGGACGATGTTGCCGCGCTCGCCGTCGATCTCGCGCAGCTCTGGAGGGAGGGCGGGATAGCCGGGCGGCAGCGTCAGTCGAACCCAGCACGTCTCCCCGTCGATCGACAGCGCACCCTCGAGGGTGGGTGCGCCGATGTCGCACGGCAGCATGCGCATCCTCGGATATTGGTCGCGAAGCGCCCGCAGTTCCGCGAGAAGTCGTGTGTCCGAGAGGTGGCCCATCTGCTTATCCCCACCGGGTGCCCGAACCGTCGACGCCCGAGCTGCGGACGCTCGAGATGATGGCAGATGCCACCTGGGCGGCCGCCTTGCCACGCTCGGGCCACCGCTCGCCGAACAGTTCGAAGAGCTTGGCGTGCGCTTCGCCGGTGCGTCCGTCAGCGGCCATTCGACCGGCGTCGCGCGCGAGCGAGGTCATGTCGGACAGCCACTTCTGGGTCTTCAAGCAGCGCGACAGCTCAGGCTGGATATCCGGCCCGAGTCCCGCCGGATCGGGACACTTGTCGCAGATCGAGCCCTGGAGTCCAGCTAGCAGTTCGATAAGGCCGTCGAGATAGGAGCCCTCGGCGACGCTCTGCACATTCCAGGACAGCACCTCGAGGTGGAAGGAGCGCGCGAGCTTGCCGTGCTTGTGATTGGCGTGCTTGATGGCCTTCAACAACGGCTTCAGGCGCTTGTTTGCGGTCTCGTTGGCCGAAGTCGCCAGATCGGCGTGGATGCGAGGATCCGTGGCGATCCACTTGTTGGTATCACGGTCGGGGATCTGATAGGCGTCGCCATCGCCGAAGGCCGGCACGACGTCGTAGGCGATCTCCGTGCCGGTGAACGCGATGTTTACCGACCGCGATTGCACGACCGCCGTCTTCTTCGGGTAGGTTTTCTCCAAGACCGACTGGATGGTCTCGAGCACCGTGCTTGGCGCAGAACGCGGGTTGTGGGCCTTGCAGTCCTTGAGGACGAGGAACACGTCGATGTCGTGCAGGGGCCGAATCGCGGTCTTCCGCGCGTAGGATCCGGAGAGGAAGTTGTCCTCCACGTCGAGCTCCTTCTGTAGCGCCGAGCGAAGGTAAGTGTGCTGCACGCTCGCATCCGAGCGCTGCGTCTCGGTGAGTTCAAGACTGGAGAGAAATTCTTGAAAGGCCTGGGTCACGGTTCGCATGATCTGTCTCTTGCAAGGAATTAGTCGTCCGTCCTCGGTGGTCGATCGACCATCATGAGGAACTCCCAGCGATGACCTCGACGCACGGGACGTCGGGAGCGATGTACCAGCAGCGCAGGCGCCAGCCTTCGCGTACTTGTGTGGCGCCGCGATGCGCTCCGTAGAGCGCGCCGAGGACGGCGACCCCCCACATCCACTTGCGAGGCACAGACGTCGCGGCGCCGATGGCGAGGCCGACACCCGCGCCCATCAAACCCCAGCGGGCGGCGCTCAGGCCGATCACGCCGATATGATCGCGTAGCTCGGGAGGTGAGCTGGGATCCCACTCGATCCGAAGATCAAGCACCTCGACGGCTCGCTCGAGGATGCGCTTGAGGGTCCGGATCTCCTCGATGCCCGTGAAGACGACGTGTCGGCGTTGCCGGAGCTCCTCGATGAGGTTGTCCGTGTTCGACCGCGTCGTGCTCGGTTCGGAGACGGTCGGACTGGTCGGGAAGCGCGGGCCGAGCAGTATTCGCCACGCTGCGGCACTGGACTGCTCATCGTCGTCGTCCAGCGCACCGCGGGCCGCGACGGCCGCCGACGCGGCGAGCTGAACGAAGGTTGCGAAGTCGGCGGCGGGGACTCGTGCCAAGACGTCCTGATCGCGGACCCCGTGGCCCGCCAGTCGCGGCCTCTTGCCGTTGCGATAGCGGCGGGCGAGCTCCTCCAGCGTGCGCGCGATGCCCTCGGCGACGCTGTCGATGTCGTCGGGACAACACTCTTCGAGAAGGCGTTCCAGCGGGTAGCTCTTGGGGTGCTCCGGCATGCCGGGGGTGTGCAGTGCCCAGAATCGGAGCACCTTGACGACATTGATGTAATGACCTCCGGTGAGCCGGTTCTTCGCGCGCGTGCGCTCGAGCTGGGCGAGGGGATGGGTGTGTTTTGGCTCAGCTGGAATGGGACACGCCCCGGCCTGGTAGAAGGAGCCGGGGCAAGGACCGCCCATGAGCAAGAAGACACGTCGTCACCACACCCCTGACCAGAAAATCAACCTGCTGCGTCGACACCACCTCGAGAAGGTGCCGGTGTCGGAGGTCTGCGAGGGCGCCGAGCTGCAGCCGAGCGTCTTCTACGGCTGGCAGCGCCACCTGTTCGAGCACGGCGCCGCGGCGTTCGGGGAATCTCGCAAGCGCGTCGAGACTAGCCGGGAGCAGGAGCTGCTCGCGGAGAACGAGCGGCTCAGGGCTCGTCTGGCCCGCAAGGACGAGGTGATCGCCGAGGTGACCGAGGAGCTGGTCCGGACAAAAAAATCTGTTGGGGAGCCCTGACGGACCGCTGGGTTCCCCACGACGAGCGCGACCAGGTCGTCGACTTTGTGCACAGGCTGTCCGAAAAGACAGAGGTGCCGCTCGTGAAGTTCGTGGAGTGGCTGGGCATCGCCCGCGCCAAGTTCTACGAGTGGCGCCGGCGATACGGCAAGCTCAACGAGCACAATGGCAAGACCCCGCGCGACCACTGGATCGAGCCCTGGGAGCGTCAGGCGATCGTCGACTATTTCGACACGCACCCGCTCGAGGGCTATCGGCGGCTGACCTTCATGATGCTCGACGACGACGTCGTTGCCGTCAGCCCCGCGACCGCCTACCGCGTCCTGCGGGCGGCCGGCCGGCTCGATCGTCATCGACCGAAGCCGAGCAAGAAGGGCACCGGCTTCGTCCAGCCCCTCGGCCCGCACGTGCACTGGCACATCGACATCGCCGTCATCAGCATCGCCCGCGTCTACTACTACCTGTGCTCTGTCCTCGACGGCTACAGTCGATACGTCGTGCACTGGGAGTTCCTCGATCGCATGACCGAGGCCGACGTCGAGCTCATCCTCCAGCGCGCCCTCGAGGTCCACCCGGGCGCTCACCCGCGGGTCATCTCCGACAACGGCTCGCAGTTCATCGCCGGCGACTTCCGCCGCTTCATCGACCTCGCCGGCCTGACCCACGTCCGGACCTCGGTGAACTACCCCCAGGCCAACGGCAAGATCGAGCGGTACCACCGGACCCTCGACAAGAACACCATCCACGCCGTCACGCCCGACGGCGCCCACGCCACCATCGCCACCCGCATCGACCACTACAACAACCACCGCCTTCACAGCGCGATCGGCTACGTCAGCCCGCGCGACAAACTCCTCGGACGCGAGACCGAGATCTGGGCCGGCCGCGATCGCAAGCTCGAGGCAGCCCGAGAGCTCCGACGCAAGCGCCGAGAATTGGACCACCTCGGCATCGCCGCGTAACTTCTCTCGACCCTCCACTTCACCCTCAGCGTCTCCGTTCGTCAACCCACCCTCTGTCCCGTTCACGCTGAGCCAATACAGGTGCGCCGCCAGCTCTTCGCGCCGCGATCGGGGATCCACAGCGGCTGAAGCTTCCAGGCATTCTGCTCGCCGGCGCTGGGGAGGTCGTTGTCGTCGAGCGGCTCGGCGGCAGCCTCTGCGCGGAGGTAGGCGAGGTCGACCTGAGTCGGGGCCGATGCGACGACAAGGTCGAGCGAGATGTCTCCGTCGGACAGTCGAAATGAGCGCTCCTGCACGCGCCATGTGGGGCCGTGCCGCCGGATGAGCGGGCGTAACAGCTTGAGCACCGATTCGGGGTCGTGGCGCTCGGGATCCAGGTTGGTGACGAGCACGAGGTCGACGTCGGAGCCCGAGTGGTCGCCGAGCGCGCCGAGGGCAGTGGAGCGGCGGTAGCTGCCCTGGAGGAAGGTCGACACGAAGTACGGCTGTAGCTCCGGGCTGTGTCGGAGGTGTCGGCTCAATAGGAGATGCGCGGCGCGGAGCTTGCGGAGCTGAACCTGGCTGGGTCGGATCAGAGAGAGGAACGTGCGGAAGCGGCTGGGCAACGTGGACATGCTGGTGTGACGGCGAGCTCGGCCCTCAGAGTGATGGTCGACGTCACCGGTGGCGCCGATCAACCTGGCAGCCACAATTTTCGTGAGATAGCACGCGGTGCGATGGTCGATCGAAGCAAAGGCTCGAACGACACGCACGGCAATCACGACGCCGGGTGATCGAGAGGCTGCGCATGACGACTACTATTTGCGATGCAACCAACCAGCGCCTTCTCAGAGTTTCTCGAGCGCATCCGCCCGACCGAGGGTCAGCGCGCGGCTGCGACGGCGGGGCACCGAGCACTAAGAGAGCGCCTCCTCGCCGATAGCGATCTCAGGCATTGCATCGTCGGAATATTCTTACAAGGTAGCTTTCGCCGGGCGACGGCGATCCGGTCGAGAGACGGCCGGCGCGTCGACGTCGATGTCGTCGTGGTGACCGATATCGCTCCGCGCCGAACCTCGCCCAACGATGTACTGGGCCGGTTCAAGACGTTCTTGCGCCAATATTATCGAGACGTTTGGACTTCGCAGGGGCGCTCGCTCGGGATCGAGCTGGATGGGGTTCATCTCGAGCTGGTCGTGACCTCGGCGCCGTGTGAGATCGAGGTCCTGCGCGGTGAATGCGCCGGGCTTCCGCTGGACGAGGCGCCGCAACCGACGACCGCCGAGACGGCCGCCTGGACGCTGAGCCCTCTCCTCATCCCCAGCCGCGAGACGTCGCGCTGGGAACCAACGCACCCGCTAGCGCAGATCGCCTGGACGCGGCAGCGAAACGCGAGTTGCAACGGACACTTCGTCAACGTCGTCAAGGCGATCAAATGGTGGCACCGGAGGCATCGCTCGCTTCCGACGCACCCGAAGGGTTATCCGCTGGAGCGGCTCGTGGACGACTGCTGCCCGGATGGTATCAGATCGGTTGCGGAGGGGGTCGCAGGGACGTTCGAGGCGATACGCGACAAGTACGCCTGGCACGCGCGGACACGTCAGACCCCAGTCTTGCCCAATCACGGGGTCCCGAGCCAAAACGTGTTGGCTCGAGTCCCTGCCATCGATTTCGCGGCGTTCGTGAATCTCGCCGAGACCGGGGCTCACAAGGCTCGCAGAGCGATCGAGACCGAGGATGAGCGCGAGTCCAGGCAGCTCTGGCGCGAGCTCTTCGGTGAAGATTTCAAGTGACTCCATTCAAGACGACACTGCACCATGAGAGGTGAGGACAATGGCCGAATCGCAGAACAAGCAACTACACATCGTCATCGTGCTGGATCCGTGGCGGGACAACGAGATCCGAACCGAGCAGTTCGAGGGCCAGATCCCGAGCGGGAGGCAGCACGTTCTCCGCCTGTCAGAGTTCGGCGTAGTCCAGACCGCGCGCAGTGCCACTGAGATCGCGTGGGACGCCTGGCTCGATGCAGCCGACGAGATGATCGAGTCCGCAGCCGAGCACGCGCGCCGGTTGCCGGACCACGACGTGCATTACTATCTGACCGGTCGGGCGGCGTTGCCGCTGTTCGCCTACGTCGCCACTCGGCTGTCGAAGTGGGCGACGATCACCGTGCTGAACCGCTACGAGAACGAGTGGCATCATGTCCCGATTCGACGACCGCCCGAGGGGACGAGGGCGCCATTTTTCTCGGCCGTTCGCCAATTGGACGGCCTCGACGGCTCGGGGAAGGTCGCCGTGTTCGTGTCGACCGAACACACCATGGATTTCGCGATGATCCGCGAGTACATGAAGGAGCAGGGGACGGCGATCGCCGGGGTCCTGGAGATCAGCACGAACGGCGTCCGCCGCCTGATCACGGACGCGAACGCGGACTCGGCGTCGGATCAGCTCGACCGCGAGATCCAGGGGATTCGCCGCCGATTCCACCAACACACGGGGCTCGTGATCTTCGTCGCCGGGCCGGCGCAGCTCGCCGCGATGGTCGGGCGGTCGATCAACCCGAACATCCACGGGCCGGTCGAGTTTCCGAACTATGCGGCCACGTCGTATGTTCCGGCGCTGAGGTATCCGCGTCGGATTGAGAGCGAGACGCTGCGAATCCTGGCGCTGGGGGCGAGCCCCCGCGATGAGGCGCGGCTCGACATCGATACGGAGTTCCGGGAGCTCAAGCACAAGCTGCGTGATGCCATCGACAGTCCGCGCTTCGAGCTCTTCGCCGAGACGGCGGTCACGACCGACGACCTGATGTGGTGCATGAACGCCCATGACCCCCACGTCGTGCATTTGAGCGCGCATGGATCCGAGGCGGGCGACATCTGTCTGGTCGATCCCGCCAACAAGGGACGGCCGGTGCCCATGGCGGGGATCGTGCGAGCTCTCCGTGCGGCGGGGCCGAACGTGCGCGTCGTCGTGGTCAACGCGTGTTTCTCCGCCAAGCTCGCGGTCGAGCTGCAGCGCTACTTCGACTTTGTCATCGGCGTCGACCAGCCGTTGAACGACAAGACGGCCATCTCGTTCACCAAGGGCTTCTACCGCGCTTTAGCTTTTGGGAAGAGCCTGGAGTCGGCGCTCGAGCAGGGACGTGCACAGGTCGAGGCGGACAATCGCCCGGGGGCCGATGACATCCGTGGCTACTGCAAAGAGGGCTTCGACTCGCGGGGATGGATCCCGTTGCCGAGGCGCCCGCCCAAGAAGTGAACGCAGAGGAGGGGCTTGTGCCCCTCCTCCGCCTCCGTGATCGTTCGATTCAGCTCTTGGCGAGCTGGCCGCGGATGTCACACAGCCAGCTCTGAACGTCCTGTTCGGTGTCCTCGCCGCGGGGCCCGGCGGCACTTGTCTCTTGGTACAGCTCGGCGAGTCGCTTCTTTGCGGCTCGGAGCCTGCCACGGACAGTCGGCTCGACGACGTTCATGACCTCGCCGATCTCGGCGGCGGTCATGTCCTCCCAGTAGAAGAGCTCGAGGACGATCTGGTCCTGCAAAGGGAGCCGGCGGAGCGCGTTGATGAGGATCCGCTGCTCTTCTCGGCGCGCTAGCCACGTGGAGGGGCCGGCGCCGAGGTCTTCGATCGAATGCGTCAGGACGTCGATATCGACGACGCTCACCGCGCGGTGCTGCTTGCGGTAGAAGTCGACGATTCGATTACAGGCGATCCTGTACAAGTACGTGCGGAACGAGGCCTCCTCGCGGAAGCTCTCGATGCCGCGTGCGCATGCCTCGAAGATCACCTGCGACAATTCGTCGATCGCGTGCTCGGGGACCTTATTGCGAAGGAAACGAAACACGGCGACGCTATGACGCTCGATCAGCTCGGCGCCGGCTTGGCTGTCGCCGGTCGCCCACATGTGGACGAGCTCTTTGTCGGTCTTGGCGTGATTCACTGGCCATTCCCTTTGATCGGGGGGATCGGGCGGACATCATCCTTCCGGATCTTGACGCGGATGATGCGGCCGCCTTGCTGTTCTGCCTGGCTCTGAGTGGTGAGGTTGGGGGGCGACGTGCCGTTCGGCACATCGAGCGCGACAAAGTCGAAGATGTACCAGGACTGGCTGGTGATCATGGCCTGCGTGACCGTGGCGGAGATCGAGTTCGAGCCCGAGCGCGTCCAGGCGGTGAGGCCGCCGGTGGCACCGATCGTGAACGCGTAGACGTTCCGAATAGAGCCGTTGTGGGTGAAGTCGACGGTGCACAGAGCCGTGGAGCTGATCTCGACGATGGAGGCGAGGACCGTATCGTCCTCGTCGGCCAGGTACTGGGTGCCATACAGTAGCTGGAGGGCGCCGTTCGCGTCGTAGCCCGCGGTGAAAAGGATGGGGGAGGTGTTGGGAATGTCGACCGCCATGGGACTCTCTTGGTTGGAGGTTCCCAGTTAGTCGTCGGCGCGAGCCCGCTCGATCATGTCGATGAGCTCGGGATCGGCGAGGCCGAGTCTTGTGTACGCCGCCGCGGCGTCGTTCGCCGCCGCGCGAGCCTCGTTCTTGCGGCCCATCCGGTGGTAACCGTCGGCGAGGGCCGCGAGCAGGAGCACGTCCAGGTCGTCGCCGCTGGCCGGTGCGTGCGCTTGCGCTCGCTCCAAGCTGCGGATGGCGTCGTCGGCGGCACCCTGGTGAAGGAGTGCCTCGGCATGGTAAATGAGGGTCTGACGATACGTGAATCGATCACGCGGCGCAGGACCCAACAGATCGAGGATGGTCTGGTAGTCGGACAGAGCGGCGTGATATTCTCCGGCGTCGCGGTGGAGCAGTGCCCGGAAGTGCAGCGCGGTCACGAAGTCGCCATGGACATGCTCTCGTGCCGCGTGGGTCTTCAGCAGCGGAAGCGCGCTGTCGAGGTGAGCCTGGGCTGTCGCACGGTCGTTGTCCACGAGAGCGAGGCGACCGAGCTGCAGGTGCAATTTGCCAGTGCGCCAGCTCTCCTTGCCGAAGTATCGCTCGGCGGCGGGTAGCGCGAGCGCCAGTTGTTCGCGCGCAGTCTCCTGTTCGCCGCCTTCGTCCAGGAAGAGGGCATAGGTAGTGCGAACCTCCAAGGTGCGCGGATGAAGGCCGCCGAACGCAGCAACGGCGAGTTGTAGAGATTCCTTGTAGAGGCTGCGGGCGCGGGAGCGTTGCTCGAGCGTGGTGCCTGGTTCAGAGAGGACGTTAGCGAGGTTAAGCAGGGAACGGAACGAGTCCCCGGTGGGCCCCCATCCGCCAACCCCGCGGCGGAGCGCCAGAGCCGCCTCGTGGTGCTCAATTGCCGCATCCGAACGGCCCTCGGCGCGAGCCAGAATGCCGAGAGCTTCGTGACCGTCCGCCTGCCGACGCGGCTGGTGGGCCGTCCATCCTTCAATGGCAGGGCGGATAAAGGCGTCGGCGATGAATTTCGCTTGCGTGATGTCCTCAAAGTCGAGGATCAGGGTCTTCATGAGCTCGACTGACGCTTCATGGATGAGCTCCGCGTGCTGGGCGGACTGAGCGAGCCGTTGCGCGCGCCGCAAGGCCGCGCTCGCCAGCTCACGCTGTCGAAGCAAGGAGTGGGTCCGCCCGAGGCGCAGCAGCGATTCGGCGGTCAGCACCCGATCGCCGATTGTGCTACCTACGACGAGCGACTCGTTGGCTAGGCGCAGAGCGGCCTCATAGTTGCCCGCGTATTCCTGCACGCGGGCATCGGAGATGCGCTCCCGGGCGGTGCTCAGCAGGTGTAAAGAGGCGACGTCACGTGGGCCTCCCGGCGCGAGCGACCCCGGGAATCGACAACGTGTCACGCTGTCCTGTAGCGCCTGGACGAGTTCCGGAGTCGCCGCGTCAACTGCGGCTCCTCCCTCCTGTGTCCGCTTGCCGATGGCTCGAGCCAGCCCGAGGCTCTCGCCGAGGCAGGCGTCTTGCGCCAAGGCCAGGCGCATTCGCTCGTCGTTCGTGTCGTCATCCGGGGCAGCACGAAGGCGGCAGGTGTCCCGCTTGAGTTCGAGCCACGTTTCGCGGTAGTCCTCGAATCCGCGTTGCAAGAACTGCGGCGCATGCGCGGCAGTTGACGATTCGCCTGCGTCGAAGCTGAAGCTGCCCGACCCCCGGCCCGGCTCATCCCAGAGCCCGGCGATGTTGCGCTCGAGGTTTTCACACGGCCTTTGCCGCACGGGCCATGTCAGGGCTCCGAGGATTGTGATCAGCACGGCCGTGAAGAGTGTGTACGCGAGGGGTCGCAAGCGTGCTACGTTGAGGCCGCGCTCGAGCGTCCCGATCACTTCTTTCATCGAGCCGAAGCGCTTGGTGGGGTCTTCGGAGAGCCCGCGGTGGAGCGCCTCACGAAGCCATCGCGGTACGCCGAGCGGGCCAGCTTCGAGGGGTTTTAGCCCCTCCCTGATCGAATTCCGAAGCTCGGCCGCCGAGCTCCCACTATAGGGATGTTTCTTGTAAAGGGCCTCGTGGAACGAGACGAAGAAGCTGTACTGGTCGCTGCGCGAGTCCGCCTCGCCCCTGTCGAAGTGTTCAGGCGCGACGTACGGGAGGGTGCCGACCACCCCTCCCGCAGGCGTCAGCCGCAGCGGGGTTTGCCCCGCCTCGTCGACCGCCGGCGAGCGTAGGTCCTGGGCGTCATCGGCGGGGGCGCGCACGAGGCCGAAGTCGCCGAGGAGGACCCATTCATCCGCGGCACGGATCAGGATGTTGTCGGGCTTGATGTCCCGATGGACGATGTCGTGTCCGTGGACGCACGCAATCCCCTGGGCCGCGTCGAGGAACTTCTTGGCGATCTCCGGCCACGTGCGTGGAGAGGCCTTCAACCACCCGCGGAGCGTCGTGCCCGCGACGAACTCCATGACGACGAACGTGAGCTCCTCGGGATCGTCATCGACGTGGAAGTCGTAGACGTGGACGACGTTCCGATGCTCGACCTTCGCCATGGCGCGCGCCTCCCGTTCGAGTCGCTTGCGTCGGTCCTCGGGAGATCCGCTTGCTCCCCGGCGCAGAACTTTGAGGGCAATGTCCCGCTGAAGCTTGGGATCGAACGCTCTGAAGACGACCCCCATCCCGCCGCCGTCGATCTTCTCGCGCAGCACCCACCGAGCGCCGACAACCACCGGCATCTGCGCCGATCCAAGGAGCTTCTCCCGCAGCCGTTCTTTGTGGAGCCTTGCCTCGAGGTCCCCGAGGCGCGAGGCGCCAAGGGGATGCTCGCGCATGACTTCGCTGACGTGCTGGGCGTCAGCGGAAGACACGGAAGGGTCGTCGAGCTCCATGCTGCGGGAGAGTGCCGCGAGTTGCCCTCAGGACATACAGTCGTTGCCGCGAGGCGCTCGATCAACTCGTTCGCGCGTGGACGCGAAAAAGATCGTTCTTGCGCTAGTCCGGGTCCTGGCGCACTGCGAGTTTCGTTGGGCGCAAATTTTGCGCGTGGCCGATCACTGTATCACGTCGCTCAACGCGGAATGTGGCACAGGATCCCTGGGGGGCGATGAGGTCGAAGTTCGTGTCCTATTGCTCGAGCAGTGGAAGAAGATGTGCGTCCAGGAGACTTGCCGTAGAAAGCACGACCCGCTCTAAGTCAAGTAAAAAATGGAGATCGTCGGACGAATTTTGAACGCGCTGTTGCCTGGCTGTTGCCCTAGATCCGCCTCCGTTGTCTGACGGACATGCGATGCGATCCCGGGATAGGCTCGTCTTCATCGTCAAAACCCCACTCATAACCGATCACCGGGAACGGGGGGCCCTGAGTGGTGTCGAGGAACATCTCGGACTGTCGGTCGAGCGTCCACAGGTACACGGCTCCTGGTGGGGTAGGACCGTGGAGGCCGCGTAGAACGTGGCGATCGCGTCGATGCCGAAATCATAGTCCTCCATGAATGGAGCGGCGGCTCCGTGCGGGGTGCGACCGAGGCGTCGAAGGAGGGCCCGAGGTTCAGGCGAAAATACGAAGCCTGCGAGTACCTCCAAGTGGTGGACATCGTCCTCGGACGCGGGCGCAAAACGAGCGCCAAACCCTTCGGCATAGGCGGCGAAGTACCGGGCCCACGCGTCGAGCTCGGCAGCCCAGAAGTGCTCGTCGTCCTTATTTCGCATCATGTCTTCTCCTCAGGCGATGCTGGGTTCGTACACATCATGGAAGCCAGGATTCGCTTACAGGTGTTACAGGATGGCTTGTATCTCCTGTAGCGACTCCCGGGGATCTGCTCCAGTACACCGAGGCTCACGCTCTCGCCCCAAGGAGCAGGAAGCATCTCCGCTTGGAATGCCGCGAAGAGGGCTTTACGGCGCGACTTCATGTGGCCGGGGAGAGGAGCTGGGCCAGCCAGTGGGTCATCAACGTGTCGAGCGCGCCGGACTCGCGGCAGCTCGTCGGGTCGAGGTAGACGACGGGGTCGGTGGGACGGGGCGGGCGGGCAAGGCGCCGCTCGGCGAGGATGATGGCTTTCGGGTGGACGTCGTTGCCGAAGGCGTGGGGCCGGTCGGCGAGGTAGCCGTGCATCTTGAGATAGGCGGCGCGCAGGTAGCCGAGGTCACTGGACAGTTTGGCGTCGAGCAAAAGCTCGACCTTGCGGCGGTCGTCCTCGAAGACGAGGCGGAGGTCGGGGCGCAGGTGGGCTCTTGCATCGTAGGCGTGGAGGAGGGCGAGGGTGTAGGCGCCGCGCTCGGCCGGCTGGTTGTAGAACAGGCGCAGAACGGCCTGGCCTTCGCGCCAGGTGGCGATGGCCCGGCGTTTGGCGGCGATCAGGGTGTTCTTGCGGGTGGCCGCGGGCCAGGCGCGGTCGATGGATTCGATCAGGGTGAGCAGGATGTAGAGCTCGAAGCGCGTCTCGGGTTGGTATGGGACGAGGGAGTAGCGGGCGAGAGCGTCGCGCAGGTGCTCGAGTTTGGGGCGAGGGAGGAGGCTGGCGTGGTCGTGGGCGATGATGGCGGCGTGGCGGATCGCGGCATCGCGGCTCTGCTCGCACGCGCGGTAGGTGTCAGCAGTCGGGCGTGACTCGGGGAGGTCGCGCAGCGCGGCGTGTCGGAGGCAGGTCTCGGCGGCGTTGTGGATCCGCGAGAGGCGTCCGATCCAGAGATCGTCGCGCGCATATTCGCTCGGGCCGAGCGTCGCGGCGGCGAGGCGGATCCGCTCGACGAGCCAGCGAACGAGCAGGAGCTCCGGCGTGCTGAAGGAGCGGCGGAGGCTGGTGGTGACGGCACGGGCGGGGTCGCGGGTCTGTTGCTGGAGGACCAGGGTACGGCCCCAGTCGATCCGGCCACGGACGTGGCCGCGGAGCTCCTCGCGGACGCGTTCGCTGCGCGGATGGATCCGGCGCAGGTAGGCCGGGAGGTCGTCGCAGACGAGGCGCTCGACGCCGCTGCCGGGGTCGAGCAGGAACGCGAGCGCGGCGAGCTGGTGCAGGCTGTCGGCGTCGCCGGCGAGGCGGGCGAGCGCGCGGGCGACTGCAGTGGCCGGGCGCGGGTGGCCCTCGGCGCAACGCAGGAGGTACGCCGGGAACTGTCCTTCGAGCCAGGTCTCCCAGGTGCGCTCGGTCATGGGCGGCGGAGGTGCGGGAAGTAGCTGCGCAGGCTGGTGTGCAGCTCGTGGCGGACGTCGTCCTCGGTGAAGAGGCGCTCGATCCGGGAGATGGCCTCCTGGGCGTGGTTGTCCTCGGCGCCCTCGAGCTGGGGGAAGACGAGCAGCTCGACGCCCTCGCCGACGGCCCGCTGATGGCTGGCGCCGGGGCGCTGGGCGGCGTACTGGAGGAGGTCCAGGAGCAGCGCGGGGCCGAGGTCGACGGCGCTGCCGAGGCCCTGCGCTCGCGAGAGGACGCGCGCGGCAAGCTCCCAGCGGTCGGGGGCGATCCCCCGAGATTCACCTGTCCGCTGGGCCAGGCGACGCAAGGCGTCGTCGTCGAGGCCGGGGACATGCACGGCCGCGAAGCGGCGCATGAAGGCGTAGGACAGGCGAAACAGGCTGGCCTTGTCGCGCACGTTCATGGTGGCGATCAGGCGGATGTGCGGGCCGAAGTTGTAGGGCTCGGCGCCGGGGCCGATCGTGACCTCGTGACCTTCGGCGTCGGTGTAGGCGGTGACGACGGTGCCGCCGCTGAGAACGGTGAACAACTCGCCGAAACATTTATCAATGTCGGCGCGGTTGACCTCGTCGAGGACGATCCACCGACGCTCGCGGAGGGCGCGGGTGACGATGCCCTCGCGGAAGGCGAGGCGGGTGTCAGCCTGCTGGGCCCAGCCGCCGATCGTGTCGTAGGTCGACCAGTCGGCGGAGGCAGTGGCGAGCTTGGCGTCGCCGCCACAGGCGCTGTCGGCGTGGGCCTGGGCGGCGAGTGCGGCCGCAATCGTGCTTTTGCCGGTACCGGGCGGGCCGAGCAGGAGGAGGTGCTTACCGGCGTTGAGGGCGGCGCAGCAGCGCTCGAGGACGCCGGGCGGGCACTCGAAGCCGGCGAGGCGGGTCGCTACGCGCTCGGGGGTGAGGGCGAGCGGGGTGAAGCTGTCCGGGAACAGGATCCGCATCGCTAGAGAGGGCTCGGCTGTGGGCTCGTCGGCCGCCAAGCTGCCTTCGCCTGCCGACTCTGCGGAGCCGGGGACGTCGCCCTCGACGACGAACAGGGGGGCGCCTTGGATCTGGTAGCGCGCTCCCGAGTAGAAGTGCGTCTTGATCAGCCCGAGCGTGACGAATCGGCGCAGGATCTCGCCGGGCGTCGGCTCCCACGAGCGAGTCTCGAGGTCGTATGTGCCGCATAAAACGTCGGCCTTGCTCCCGAGCCCGCTGTGATTGGCGATGACCCGTGCCTGCTCGCCGTAACGGCTGTTGCGTTCGGGATCGTCGTCGACGACGCGCTCGTAGAAGCTGTTCCTGGCGATGAGGGGCAGCTTTCGCTGCTTCTCACGGATTGCATCACGCAGCTTCCATTCGATGTTGGCCCACAGTACCTCTCCGCCGCCACTTTTGCGGGCCCAGACCCCGATGCCTGTGGTGTGGCCCTGGTCATCGGGCTTGTTCGGCCGCTCCGTGTTCCGGTTTGCTACGCGGACGTGCAGCATGATCTCGCCCCCCGGCCAGCGCACGAGGAGTTGGCGGCGATCGCCATCGCGTGCGTCCTCGGCGATCTCGATGTCGCGCTGAGCGACCTTCCACGAACGAGGCAGTTCGGCGTCGACGAGCGCCTGGCAGGCTGCGCGGGTGGTGTCCTCGGATTGATTGAGCGTCGGGAGAGCCATCTTACATTGTCTCGCAGGCTAAGTCCGGGGGAGGGCGCCGGGGGAGGTCGCGTCGGAGCCGAGCCTGGCATCAAGTGGGAGAGGTTGTGCTCGGCGAGCCGCTCGCGGATTTCCTTGCGGAAGCTCTCGCGACGACCGCAGGTTCGGAGCCAGAGAAGTTTTGTATTTGGTCGCCGATTCCTCGATAATTGGGCCGAATCGTTCAAGCGGGACCTTCTCACTGTAGGGCGTACATGTCGAGTTGATCGACGAGGATCTCCCGCAGGCGCCCGAGTTCCCGCTCGGATTTTGCGTGGATCGTGATCCTATCCTCGGATCCAGGGTAGAGCATAAAAGAGGCGTCGTCGCGGTTGTAGTACGCGAGCTCTCCCGTCATGTAGGGCACGGAAGAAAATCCTAGCTTCACCGCGAGCTCTCGGAATTGTCCGATGCGCGCTGCGGTCGGCGGTACTCCGGGTTCCTGCGTCGATCGTTGTACTCGAGTCTTGTGCGCGAGCATCCTAACGCGTAGCCAGCGGAACGCCTCGCAGTACAGGAACTGCATCAGGCTGTGGCTGCCATGGTAGATGTATGGGTGATGCGAGCCCGGGATGATGGCGCCGTACTCCCCAAAATACCACCCGTAACCGATCACCGGGTATGGAGGCTCCTGGGCCGTGTCTAGGAACATTTCACAGTCTCCGCCGAGCGTCCACAGGTAGACGGCCTCGGGCGGGGCCGGGACGCGAGGAGCTTGATAGAACTTGGCGACGGCGTCGATGCCGTAGATGTAGTCCTCCATGAAAGGGTCGAGCGCACCGCGCTGAGTGTGGCCCATCCGCCGCAGAAAGGCTCGAAGCTCCGCCGGGAATCTGCGGCCAGCTAGCTTCTCGAGGCGCAGCACATCGGCCTCAGACGCAGGCACCATGCGCTCGCCGAACCATTCCGTGTACGCGGAAAAGTACCGGACCCACGCGTCGATCTCGGCGTCCCAGTACGCGTCGCTGTCGTTACCTGGCATCACTTCTTCCCTTTCTTCTCGGGAGGGTCGTTCGTACACATCATGGAGGCCAGGACTCGCTTACACGTGCGGCAGGATTCGACCAACTTCTTGCCTCCACCCTCCTGCTGCAACACCGAGAGGTTCACGCCGTCACCCGGCGGGATTTGAAGGTTCCCCGACTTGAATGCGGCGAAAAGTGCCTTCTGTTCGGCACAGTTCCCGGCCCGGAATCTGTCGGTCTCGCTCCAGGGCTCAATCTTCTTGCCCGACTTGAAATTTTTGGCGAGATCCTTGAAATTATTCGTGTTCAGGACGAAGCTTCGTTGGTCGCCGGCTTTCCCGAGGAATGGTTTCTTCACCCCTTCGATCACCACGGCCGCGGCGGTGTGATCGTTCGCGGCGTCAGCGGCTTGGCTCGCAGAAGAAGAGGGCTTGAGCTGGACATGGCCGGCGCTGTTGATCGACTGCCCGCAATTGTCGCAGAGGATGTCCTGCTCCTCGAGCGCCTTTCCGGGGTACGTCCCGCCCTGGAGTTTTCCGTAGGTGTTGTTGGCGTTGCCGTTGTGGAGCCCCTCGTCGAGGTGGCGCACTACGCCTTTGCCCTCGAACTTGACGTCGAGGCTGAAGCGGAGCCACTTCAGAGTACCCTTGGTCTTGCCGGAGATGATGCCGCCGCCGGCGGTCCCGGCTTCGTCGCCGCTGCTGGTGCGGATGTGCGAGCTGGCGATCCCAGCGGGGGTGCCCTCGATGGTCACCGACTTGGTGCCCTTGGCGAGGTCGCTCGACTTGGCGACGTTCGGGTAGGGCACCGGGACGGGGCCCCCCGGCGAGGGGGTCTTGCACACGTCGGGTGCCATGGCGACGTGCTTCAGGCGGTCGCCCTTGTGGAGGATCGTCTTGCCGTTGGCCGTCGTGTCGCTCATCGGCTTGCCTCCTCCTTCGTCGTGCCTTCGATCAGGCAAGCGCCGGCGTGGCCATCGTCCGACGAGCCGCACACCATGAGCAACGACTGCGGGCTCTCCGGTGCGGGTGGCCGCAGCGGGCGAACGAGCCAGCAGAGCCCGAGCGCGGTCATGACGGCACCGCCGGCTGCGCCGAGGTCGCCAAGTCCCTCGGCGGCGGTCGTGCGGGTGAAGGGCTCGGGCATCAACGGGACGTTGCGAAGATAGGCCGTCGCCAGCTCGGTCGTCCAGAACGGCTCCCCTGTCTCGCAGGTGAGCAGCAAGTCCGCGCGTCGGCCTTGCGTCGCCGGGTGGGCCCGCAGTTCGTGGAACACTGCCGTCAGCGCCTCGGCGATGTTGGGTGCGTCCTGGCGGCGATGCCGTGGCTCACGGGCCGTCGCGCAACAGAGCAGGGTCCCCCTGGCGCGAGCGACCAGGCCCGGCCGCGCGAGCAGCAAGAAAGCTGCCCCCTCGCCCGGTATGACCCCTTCGAGCTCGGGGCCGAGCAGCCGCCGCTCTCGCGTAAGGCGTTCCAGCGGCCCGGACGCGCAAAGAGAGTCGGCGGCGCCGACGAGCGCGAGGTCGCAGTCGCGCGCAAGCAGAGCTCGCTGGGCCGCCGCGAGCGCGGTGAAGAAGGCGCCGCGGCCGTGGCGCAGGAATGTCGGAGGTCCCACGAGCCCGGGAAATGTCGCGTGCAGATGACCCGCCAGCGCTCGCTCAACCGCCGCGGCCTCCGGCTCCGCCTCGGCGATCCCGATCCATGCCGCGAGCCGGCTCACCGGATCGAGCGGAAACGATCTCGCCAGCTCGAGGAGTGCGCGCCTGGTCAGCTCGAGCGTGCGCTCGGCGCAGGAGCGGCCCCAGGGGATCTGGCTCAGATATGAAGCTCGAGCGGACTCTACTGCGGAATCATCGATCTCCCGAAAGCGAACGATGCCGGCGCGAAACGCCGCCGCGGACGAGGCCGCAGTGGTGCCGATGGGCGTGCATGCTCCCACGCCGAGGATCGATGCCGCGCTCATTCGACCGGCTCCTCCCACGGTTCGAGCAGTCGTATCGTGGTCCGGAGCAGTCGCCGGAGGCCTTGCTCGAGCGGCGCCGCAGTGCGCCAGAACAGGGTGATCGCACGCTCGTCGGTGTCGATGAGCACGCCGTCGCATGCGAGAGCATGGCGCGATTGGTGGTCTGTGTACGTGTGTTTGGCGATCACCCGGAAGGAGGGCAGAGTGAACTCGAAGGGCCCTTCCGGGGCGAAACCGTCGAGGAGCACCGCCTCGCCGCCGCGGAACGGAGCGGGCGCCGAGAGTCCGGAGGCCGACGCTCCGAAGAACCGCGGGTCACAGTCCTTCGGCCACAAGGGCGCTCTCTTGGCGACCCACTCGGAATCGTAGGTCCCGGCGAAGCCGAGCCGGGGTTGCCAACTCCCAGGAATCGGGCCGAACCCAGCCGGGGCGACGCGCTGATCCCATGAGGCTAGAGGTTCGCCGGCGTCCTCGAGGTTCGGGAGCGGTTGACCGACCGCGTCCGCGGCATCGGCGGCGAGCCCGACCCCGACCGGATTGCGCGGCTCCTGGGCGACGACCTCGCCCTTGGCGTTCGTGCGCGTGCCGCCAAAGCTCCGCTCGTAACGGATCGGCATGGACGTGAACGGCTCCGGTGCGCTCGGGCGCAAGCCTGTCACGCCGCGTTGCCAGGTCCGTGCTCCAGTGATCTGCACAGCCTTGGCACATGGCCCGACTCGCACCTTCGCGCGTAGAGCTGTGACCTCGCGTCCCCGCGGAGCATACGCCGAGCCGACGACGTAGGCCTCGGCGCCCGGGCGCGCGAGGACGCCTTGGCCAGGGAACTTGAGGCTCGTGACCGCGGGGTCTCCCCAGTGCTCGTCCGCCATCGACGGCGCACGCTGTTCGCCGAGTAGCAGGGGACCGTGATGTGCGCTGCCGGGCGGGGGTAGGTGAAAGCGAGCCGCCAGACAATGGATCATGTAGGCGCGATCATCGAGCCCGTACCCACACGCCGAGCCGTGGGCGAATGGGGTGAAGTTCTCGATCTCACTCATCGCCAGAGCACCATGCGTGGAACAGGGTGTCGAGGTCCCCGCCGGGAACGCCCGATCTCACCGAGATGTCGCCGAACCATGGCGAGCCTATTGGGGAACTTAGGGAGGGTTGAAGGCACGAGGAATACGAAATCTTGGTATGCGGGAATACATCCATCTCAATGATGCTGAAATTTGTCAGCCGTTCGGGTCCTCCCGCTGAGGAGGCTCGGAGTCCGACGATGTTGCGGTCTTGCGACCCCGCTTGCGCGTCGGGATCGTCGGCTCGGGTAGCACGTCGAGGATCCGCTCGCCGAACGCCTTGATGAGGTAGGGACGGATCTCCAGCAGGCCGAAGCCCTGTTCGCGGTACTTGCGGACGACCTTGGCCAGCTCGAGCGCAATCCTCGGCCACTTCGAGACGATCCCGCGGCCGCGACTGCTCTGCGGCTTCGGCAAAAGGCCGGCGCGGCTCCACTCGAGGAGGGACTTGCGGTCGACGCCGGCGACCTCGGAGAGCTCCTCGACGAGGACGTAGTCCTTCGGGACCGGCTTCGGCTTCCAAGAGTCCTCGAACATCCCGCGCGGAAGATACCTCCCGCGGAGCCGGGTAACAAGGCGAGAAAGTCCTTGACGAGAGATTTTTGTGGTCCTTAATGGTTCCTATTTTGTGTCATCAAGGACGACTCAAGAACGTGCTCGAAACCGCCCGAGGAGGCCCGAATCACCAGGCATGGCCTGCCTCACTGGCTCTGCGCCTGGTGCGCGCCCTGGCTGGAGTCGACGCCGCCACAGCGGCTGCGAGGGGGAGCCTGTGACCGACCTGATCCTCTGGTACCTGCGGAAGCAACCCCTCTTCGAGGGTCTCACGGCCCGCCGCCTGGGCCAGCTCGCTGCCGCGTCCGCCTGCCTCGAGTTCCAGCGGGGCGCCACCATCTACGAGCCCGGCGACGCCGCCGACACTCTCTACGCCGTCGTCGGCGGCAGGGTGCGTCGTTACCGATCGACGGCACGCGGCACGATCACCTTGGGCTACCACAACGCTCGTGAGTGTTTCGGCGAGGAGTCTGTCCTCTCCGACATGCCCCGAGACTCATTCGCCGAAGCGGCGTTGCCCTGCAAGCTCCTCGCGTTCCCGCGAGCCGCACTCGCCGCACTCGCCGTGCTCGTCGCGGCGGACGCCCGGCTTCGCACCCGCCTTCTTGACCTCGTCGGCGCCAGGCTTCGCAGCGCCGAAGACCGCCTCGTTCTTCGTCTCCGCGCGCCGCTCCTCGAGCGCACTGCCAGCGCCCTGCTCGAGCTCGCCGCCGGTCATCCGCACCGCTGCGGCCGCCTGCAGATCGCTCCGGCGCTCTCGATGGCCGAGCTCGCGGATTACGTCGGTAGCTCGCGGATCGCCATGTACGAGGCGATCGAGAGGCTCGCCGACGCCGGTGTGATCGTCGCCGACGGTCACGCGCAGATCATCGACCCCGACGCTGCCGCTCGCTTCCTTCACTCCGAGGAGGAATCCCGTGAACTCCACTGAACTCCGCGCCGCCCTCGACCAGGCGCTCACCTTCGCCGTCTATGTCCTCGGCAACCGCACCGACGCGCTCGACGTCGTGAGGTTCGCGGTCGACAGCATCCCGGTCAACGCCGAGCAGGTCACACGCGAAGTGCTGCTTCGGCTCGTGCGCGACACCATCGCACGGCGAGGTACACGCGCGCGTCCGGTCGAGGAGACGCTCCCTGCGGTGTGGAGCGGCGAGGAGACGCGAAACCTGCCTCCGGACCTCGAGGATGACCCGGCCCGGACTGCCGCTCTTGCGGGTGCCCTGCGTCGGGTCTGCTTCACCGCGGTCCTCCGCTCGATCGCCGAGACCCCGCGCTGCGCGTTCGTCCTGCGGCACGTCCTGGGTCTGCCCGATGAGACGGTCTCCCAGATCCTCCGCACCAACTCCGGCAACCTCGCCACGTTGCGCGCCCGGGCTCGGCTGCCGCTCGAGCGCAGGCTCGGACCCCACTGCGAGCACTTCGACCCCGGCAACCCGTGTAACTGTCGGGGCCGGCTCGGCCTCGCGCTGGCCGAAGGCTCGCTCCGGGAGACCGACGTGGAGCCTGCGACCGACCCTGCTCCGACCTGCACGGGCGAGCTCGAGCGGCTCTATCGCACGCTGCCGAAGTACACGCTCACCGACGAAGAGGCCGAACCTCTCCTCGCACTGCTCCGTCAACCAGCGCCCAGGAAGCCGGTCTAACCGGCGCGGGGCTCGCTCCAATGCGTGTTGCTCCGAATCTCCGAACCTCCACAACAGACGCTCTCTTGCTTGGATGAGATTGTCCGATGTTCGTCAAGCTCGAACCTGTCGCCGATGCGCCGCCTGTAGACGACTCTGCGGCGACCTCGAGCATCCGAGGTGATCCGCGGCTCGGCATGCTGGCCGGGAACTACCGCCTGGTCGAACGTCTCGGCGCCGGCGGAATGGGTTCGATCTATCGCGCCGAGCACAAGGATCTCTCGGGCGCCGTTGTGGCGGTGAAGCTTCTGGATCGCCGCGGAGCATCGATCCCAGGCGCGAGCCGTCGGTTCCTGCGCGAGGCGCAGGCGATGTTCGAGATCGTCGGGCGGAATCGGCACATCCCGCGCGTGCTCGATTACGGTCAGACGCCCGAGGGTGAGAGCTACATGGTGATGGAGTACCTGCGCGGTCACGATCTCGCGCAGCTCCTCCAGCGCGAGGGGCCGATGCCGTGGACGCGGGCCGCCGCGATCGTGCTTCAGTTGTGCGACGCGCTGGCGGCCGCACATGCGCGCGGGATCTTGCACCGCGACATCAAGCCGTCCAACTGCTTCCTGGTCAAGGAGGACGGCGCCGAGCTCGTGAAGTTGATCGACTTCGGCGTGGCCAAGGATCTACGTGTCGCCGACGAACAGACCAGCGAGGGCATGGTCGTCGGGACGCCGGCTTTCCTCGCACCCGAGCTTCTCATCGACGGAGCTCGCCCGTCCGTCGCGTCGGACATCTACTCGCTCGGCGCGACGCTCTATCGTCTCCTCACCAACAAGCCGCATGTCACGGGACAGAACTGGGAAGACATCGCGTATCGCCTGGAATTCGTGCCGCTCCTGCCGCCCAGCGGGCACGTGGGTCCGAGGCTGTCGTCCATGGTCGACGAACTCGTGCTACGCGCTCTGCATCGGGACCCGGCAAAGCGATATGCGAGCGCCCTCGAGCTGGCCGAGGCGGTCCGTAGGTGCCTTCCAAAGACCTCGCCGGATTCGACGTATCCCAACGGCCAACCCGTGACGGTCTCGTCCGCAGCCGGAATGGGGTCGGTCGGTGGTCGGCGAGCCCGCGCGTTCGGGATGGTACCGCTTTTGGCGGTCGGCATCCTGGCCCTCACGGATGCGCCGCGCCTGCTGACCAGCGACCAGGCGGACGCGGGCGCCGTGCCTCGGCCGGGCGAGGCAGGCGCCGAGACCTTGGCCTCGCCCGAGCCACTCTCGCTTCGAGAGCAGGCCGGCTCGGCGCTCGCCCCGGCTCCTCCAGCAGGGGTGAGCGACCGCCTTGAGCGGTTGGAGAATACAGTCCAGGCCCTCGCACGGCAGCTCGAAGAGGAGCAAGAGCCGGCGCGAGGTGCCGCGGTGACGCATCAACCTCCGGAATCCACGCCGCGGAGCCCTGGCCTGCGCGAGCGGGCGATCCGCCGCGAGCTGGCCGCTGTGCGAGATGCCGTTGGCGTGTGTTTTGCGCGGCACGGCGATAACCTCACCGCGGAGCTTTCCGTCCGGGTGCAACTCAGCAGTGCCGGCGAGGCTGTGCGTGTCATGCTGCCGAAGGATAGCCGCCCAGGCCTGAGCAGGTGCGTGACCACAGCGATCAGTGCCCGCCGCTACTCCGCTGGGCCGACCGCAACGATAGTCCGTTACGTTTTCAAATTTCGGGGACCGTAGGCCAGGCATTGTCCCGCGCGTCGACGACCGGACGGAGCGCCCGCGAAGAGATGCGCAAGGCGATGGTGCGCTGGGCCGCGAGCAGCATGTGAGACTCGCGTAAGCCGGAACACATCCATCTCAAGTTCCCAAGGGGTTTCGTATTCTCCGTTACAGAAATCTCAATTTGACGGGCAATGGCTCGCAGCCATATGTTCGGCACCAACGTTCGCTCCTGCGGCGGTCCGAAGCGGCCGTTCTCAGTATTCGTGCTTGATCACACGTTAGGGATAGGTATGCCCATTCCCATCAGCAGCATCTCCCAACCTGTACTTCCCCCCTTGGCGCTCGCCGTGGTCATGGCCTGTGGGCAAGACGCTCCGGCCGTCGATACAGGAGCGCAGCCGCCGGCCACGTCCGATGATTCCACGACGTCCGGGCCTCCGGACGAGACGCCGACGACGGATGGCGACGCACCGACCTCGACGTCCTACGCGCCGGGTGAGTCGGAGTCCTCGCCGACACCCGCCGAGTGTGGGAACGGCGTCGTCGAGCCGGGCGAGGAGTGCGACGACCAAAACGTTGACGACTCCGACGCTTGCCTCTCCAACTGCCTCGTCGCCACCTGCGGAGATGGGGTCGTGTGGCTCGGCGTGGAGGAGTGCGACGACGGCAACTCCGATTCATCGGATGGATGCGTGCTGACCTGCCTGAGCGCCACGTGCGGTGATGCCGAAGTTTGGGCCGGGCACGAAGAGTGCGATGACGGCAACGCGGACGATGCCGACGACTGCCTGACCTCCTGTGAGCGTGCAGAGTGCGGCGACGGTCTTGTGCGCGAGGGCGTCGAAGCATGCGACGAGGTCGGGAGCACGCCGACGTGTGACGGCGACTGTACTCCCGTCGAGTGCGGAGATGGGTACCGGAACAAGGCTGCAGGGGAGGAGTGCGACGATGGAAACGACATCTACGGCGACGCGTGCTATCCCAACTGCACCGCCCCTTCGATGCTCGTCTTCATCTCGAGCGAGAAGTACAGTGGAAATCTGGGAGGGGTCGCGGGCGCAGATCTGAAGTGCCAGAGCTTGGCCGCGAAAGGCGGGCTCGGCGGAACATACAAGGCGTGGCTTTGGACATCCACTTCCGGGCCTAAAGAAACCTTCTTTCACTCCCCAGGTCGCTACATCCGGCCCGACATTGTCAAGGTCGCCCACGACTTTGAGCACTTGCTGTACGGGAAGTTTCTCGCCCCTATCAATGTCACGGAGATGGGGGAAGTGCTGGAAGATCTCGACGCAAGCATGTGGACGGGGATCTTTCCCACCCCGGATTGGAACCCCGATCTGCCCTGGCCCAGTCCAGAGGGGCGGATGTGTGCGGACTGGACTTCAGAATCAAAACAAGAGATCGGGGGATTGTCGTTCGTCGGCTGGTTCCGTCTTGGCTACTACATGGAGGGCGACTTCATGCTAATTGCCCATACTATCTGTTCCAGCGAGCGCCGTATCGTCTGTGTGCAACAGTCCTGGTACGATCCCGAACCTGGATAAAATGGAGGCGATGCGCGGTGGGCGCGCGCCCTCTTCCGGGACAGTCTGCATCTGGATCCTGCGCGTGAAACGCGATACTCTCCCTACCGTGCGACGTCCGTTGACCCACGCCCTCGTGCTTTTGGGGCTAGCCGCCTGCGAGAACTCGCCGAACGGGCAGTCTTCGGGGTGGGGGACGAGTATCACGACCAACCCCTCGGCGCCCTCATCGAGCAGCTCGTCCAGCGGGCCCGGCGAGGAGAGCTCGAACTCGGGCACGTCGTCGACCTCGACCTCCTCCTCGACCGGCTCGGACACGACCGTCGCCCCGCCGCCGGACATGCCAAACTTCGACACGCTCGAGCCGGTGCCCGAGGGGTGCGAGAAGATTGATGTTCTCCTCGCGCTCAACCATATCGGGGGTCCGCTGGAGAGCCAGCAGGATGAAGGCCGCACGCTCGCGGAGCACGAGGCTGCCAGATTACTCGGGCTCGTCAACGCTCTCACGACCGAGGCGCAGAACTACGACCTGCAGGTCATGGTCACGAGCACGACGGACCAATTCTACAATGCAGCCGATGAACTGTGTTACAGCGAATGCAAGGGGATGACTGGGGTCCCTAATCCGCCCTGCGACATCATCCCCGAGCTAGCCTGTGCGGCCAGCGAAGATGAGTGTGATAATGCGCATGGAGCAGGCTCCGTTTACCCACGGGGGGTGGGGGCCATCAACAAGATGTGCCCGACTACCGAGGGGCGGCGCTATGTGCGCAGTCAGGACCCTCAATTCTCTGAGGCGCTCGACTGCTTACTACGGGTCGGTCGGAGCGACATGGGGAATTTCAATCGTCCGGCGATCACCCCAATAACCGCGCTCAAGCCCGAGATGATCGCCGAGGGGGGGTGTAACGCAGGCTTCTTGCGCGACGATGCGATGCTCGTAATCGTCCTGGTGTCATCGATGGACGAAAGCTTTAGTCCCGGGACCCCCGCGGAGTGGGTACAGGAACTTCTGGCGCTCAAGAACAACTACGCGGACGGCGTAGTCCTCGTGGCTCTTACCGAAGGGGTCGGGGGGGAGCCCTGCGGCAACTATCCGACACGCATTCGGACGTTCGCCGAGATGATGCCCAACAGCGTCCTCGGCTGCCGATCCACTGACGATTTTACGCCGCTGGTCACGGCGGCGATCACCAAGATCGACGAGGTGTGTGATCGCTTTATCCCGCCCGGGTGAGTGTCAGCCGTGAAAGGCGCGGAGCCAAGCCTGCCGTACGCTCACGGCGTTGCCGTTCTTGATCACCTGCACCGTCTCGAACCCCACAACCAAGATCTCGTCAAGGGCATTGATACGAATCGCGTGCGGCGCATCGTTACCATGGAAGAAGCCGGAATAGGTCTGCGGCCACACTCCGTCGGGCTCAGATTCCCAACCGGTTGCAGGGTATTTCTTCAGCCAGATGTCGTCTTCTTCGACTTCGTTGCCCCACACAGCGGCGACCATGATTGACCCGGTGCTCATCCGCGCGAGCGAGCGCGCTGCGGCTTCGCCCACGGCCGACTGCGTGTAGGCATCCGGCTCGGTAGCCAGATCGGTGAGTTGGAAATGCAGGAGCCGAGGCCGGGCTGCCAATTCGAGCTTCTGCCGCCACCAACCTGCGGTCGCTACAAGGCCGTCATCCGTGACCGTGAGGTCATTGAAGCCCTGGTGTTGTTCGTCGGGAAGCGACGGGACGAACGGCCACACGTCGTTCTCGACGATCTCGTGATCGGATCCTACGAGCGCGATGATGCCCCGAGAGTTGCCTTGGTACGAGTTTGTGCGTCCGGCGATGAGCGAGGTGCCATCTGGTCGGATGACGATCGCCTCGCCGACGTCCATATTCTTGATGCCGTCGTATGGAGATGTGTACAGGTCGCCTCCGGCGTATGCGAGCTGATGCTTTTCCCCGTCCACGGTCATCGCGTGGTAGATGATGTCATAGTCGTCGTTAGCCATCATCTTGTAGCCCGTGACCCGGATCTGATGGTTCGGCGTGACCGCGACGTCGTTGCCGAATTCGCCCACGAGGGTGTCTTTGTGCTCGGCGCGGAGGAACTCAGTCTCACGGTCGTCGACCACGCCGACCCAGAGCGTCGGCGATAGCCCGTCCTTGGTCCAGGCGCCGGTGAGCGCTGCTCGGTGAGGATCGTCGGGGAACGACTCGATACCGGAGCATGTGCCCGAGAAGCCCGGACCTCGGGAGATCAGCTTGTCGAACAGGAGCTGGCCGCTCGACGAGTAGCGGGCGAGCCACATCGCGGCGCCCCCGTCGCCGTCGCTGTCGTAGCCACAGACCCACCATGAACCGTCCGGTGCGGGCGAGGCGTCGAGCGCTTCGGAAGCCCAGTTCTCCGAGGGATGCGTTGCCGGCCACCCCATCGTGCCAGACTGGGGTAGCGCGACGTCGACTGTCCGCTCATCGACGACGACGTGCCCGGCGAGATCCTCGCACTCGGCGCGAAGGCTCCGCGGCCCATCCTCGTCGGTCGACTTGACGGGCCACTGGGCCGCGAAGGGCGGCGCAGCAACGTTGGCGAGCGGCGCGCCGTCGACGAAGAACCGCACCTCGGCGATCCCGACGTCATCCACGCACGTCGCGGCGAGCTCGACGAACGTGGCCAATTGGACAGCCTCGGGTGTGACGGAGAAGGCGAGCTCCGGCGGAAGGTCGAGCTGCGTGCCGCTGGTGCCCGTGGGCCATGTGTCGCCTTCGGTGCCTGCGGTTGCGCCGTCGCTACCGCTGCCACCACTCGCCGACGTCGTGGGTGCTGTCTCGCCGGCGGTTGGGACCGCACCGCTTGTCGACGCGGCGGCCGTTGTGTCCCACGTTTGGCCGTGGTTCTGGATCAGGTCCTGATACGCCTGCTCGGTGTTGCAGGCTCCGAGGGCGAGAAGAGTGAGAGGCGCGAAGGTGTGGCGCGACATGGATGACCTCGATCTAGAACTGAGTGTGGAGAACCAGGCCGGTCAGGCCCGAGGAGACGACGGGCGCCGCGGCGGTGCGACGCGCGCGGCCACGAGAACCCGCGACGAGCCCGATGCCCGTCAGCACGAGCGCACCGCCGCTGATCCCGGTGGCGATGGCGGCCGTGTAGTTGATCTGGCCCGCGCGACGTAGAGCGTCCGCGTTGGCCTGCGCCACGGGATCGAGCGGACCCTCGGCTGCGGCATCGAGCTCGCGCAGGCCTTCGTACGCAGTACGACGGGCGACGAGCGCGTAGGTCATGACGCCGAGGAGCGCGCTGCCGACGGCGAGGCTGGTCGCACCGGCGGCGAGCATCCCGCGCGAGCGCGGTGAGGGTGGTGCCGGCACCGGCTTGGGGACCTTCACGGGCACCGTCCGGATCACCACCTGCTTCGGTGCGGGTGTGCGGGGCGTCGTCGGGAGCACGCACTCTTTCTCGCCGGGCTTCGGCACGTGCGCGCGCATGTCCTCGTCGACCTGCTGAAGGCGGCGACGGATTCCGGGTTCGTCGGGGATCTCCGCGTCCTCACCGAACGCGATCATCAACTCCTCGAGATGCTCGAGCAGGATCCGCCGCACTTGGCACAGGTACTTAGCCTCGCCTGTCGTTTCGTACAGCGAGAGCAGTGAGCTCCGCATCGACCCGAATACCCAGTCGCGCGCGCGGTGGTAGCGGATCGGGTCGGGCATCGCCTTGTACGCGGCGTAGTACGCCTCGTACGCTGCTGCGTAGTCTTGCGCTTGGCCGAACTCGGCCCCTCGCGCGTTGAGCTCGAGGGCTTCAGGGGTCCATGTCATCGGCTCCTCCGCGCGCGCCGGCGGAGCGGCAAGGGCGAACGCGAGGGCACAGGTGAGAGAAAATCGGGCGGTACGCATGGGGTCCCTACCTGAACTTGAAGACATGGCGCACGGACTCGGCCGCGGGCCCGGTTGGGTACTGGCGCGAGCGGAGCACACGGGTCACGCAGTCGATCAGCGCGCCCGTGCTCTCCTTGGGCAGGGTCACGCGCTCCGCGAGCCCCATGGCGCTGATGACGACGCGAACCGGGAGCTGGCTCTCGAGGTTGCCGCCGTGCCGCCGGAAGCACACGCCAACGTCGGCCGCCACGGTGCCCAGGTCGCGAACGATCGCGCGTTGGCGTGGCGAGGGAGCGCGTGTCGCTGACTTCTCGACAGCGCTGGGAGTCGCCGTCGACACGGCCGCGACCTCCGGCGCGGGTCCAGGCGAGGAGGCGAGGTTGGGGACGGCGGCGCCGGAGCGTGACGGGGAACCGGCGGCGATCTGTTGCTCGAGCACCTCGAGCTTCCGCTCGAGGCGCTCGAAACGCGCCTGCGTGTCCGCGTCGACTTCGTCCTTCGCCGCGGCCTCCACCGTGGGCTCGTTGACGCCGGCGAGGAACGCGTCGGCGGTCTTCGTCCCGACGACCCCGAGGGCGACGCACATCGTCATCGCCGTGCCGACGAGGGATTTCGAGAGCGCTCCCGTCGTGGCTGCCGCAGCGGTGCCCGAGGTCGCCGTCGGCGGTGCGAGCTTGTCCAGCGGGACGGGCGCCATGAGCGCCGCTACGACTGCTGCTCCCTTCGCGGGCCGCTCGCTGACCACATCGTCCGCGTCAGAAATGGACGAGTCCACCGGCAGCGCTGGCGTTCCCTGCGGGAGCAGGTCGAGCGCCGAAGCGATCGAGCCTGCGGATATCGCTGGCTCAGCGGGCTGCGCCAGGAACCCGCGCGCGATGGAGAGCTCTTCGGCGAACTCGGCCATGCTCTGGATCCTGTCCTTCGGGTCAGGGCGCAGCGCGTTGCGGAGGACCCGCTCGAGCTCGTCGTCCGTGAACCCCGGCATCAGCGAGCGGATCGGTCGCGGCTCCGAGCGGTCGCCGGGCTTGAACGGGTGACGCCCGGCGAGCAACTCGTAGAGGATCACCCCGAGCGCGTAGACATCGGTCTGGAAGCTCGGCCGCGACGGCGGGTCGCGCAGCAGGAGTTCGGGCGCGAGGTACTCGGGGTTGCCGTACTGCACTCCGAGCGGTGTCGCCAAACGGGAGCCCGGTGGATCCTCATAACGCTGGGGATGGCGTGAATAGAATGTGTCCAGGAGCCGGCAGACCCCCAGATCGATTGTTTTTACTCGGATATCCGGTCCCCGCAGCAGCATGATGTTCGAGGGGGTGAGGTCCCGATGCACGATGCCGAGGCCGTGCGCGGCCCCGACGCCGGCGCATACCTGCAGGCCAACCTCGAGGACCTCCGTGGCGGAGAGGCGTAGGCGACGATCCCGGATCTTCCGCAGCGATTCGCCGTCGAGCAGCTCCATGACGATGAAGAGCTGCTTCTCGGGCGTCTCGTCGCAAGCGTAGACGCGGACCACGTTGGGATGGTTGATCGCGGCGAGGGCGACGGCTTCGCGGCGGAGCCGCTCACGGCTGTCCTCCCGCAGCTTTAAAGCGGGATCGATGAGCTTGATCGCCACGTCGAGGCCGAGCGTGAGGCTGTAGCCGCGATGGACGCGGCCCATGCCGCCTTCGCCGATTAGGTCGCGCACCTCGAATTTCCCCGGCAGCATGCACGGCGGCGGCGACTCCTCGCGCACGAGCCCCGGCTCGTCCGGATCGTCGTCGAGTTCCCACGACGAGTCGCTGTCGTCGACCTCTTCGTCGACGTCGTGCCCGTCCGCGACGAGTTCGTCCTCGTCGTGCTGTCCCTGTAGGTCCGTGTCCATCGGCGCCTCGTAGCCGACGAGACCATACCAAACCGTGCCATCCGGCTGAAGCGCTGCCCAGGCGAGCTAGCCGCGGCTGAGGTTGATATTTTTGTAAGCTGGACCCCCCATCATTTCAACACCCGTCGAGAACGGGATCCCTGGGCCCCATTGGACGCGTTTCTCGATTGCGCGACTGCGCGCATCCGCGATCCGATCGAGTAAGCCCAACGACAACCACGCCGCGTCCCACGAGCCCGTGGCCTGTGGGGTGTCGGTGCCTATCACGGCCGTTCAACCTCCCAGCTTCGCGACGGCTTCAGCCGCGTGAAGCGCCACGGGCCTCTGCAAGCTTGCATGCCCTACCTCTATAGCGAGTTCAACATACGCATCAAGCGCGCTACAGGGCGGGCGTCGCGGCGCCTAACCCGGTCCGAGGATCTCCACGAAGAGCGCGGTGATGTTGTCCCGCCCCCCGCGCCGCCGGGCGTGTCGGACGGCGGCGGGAGCGGCGGCTCGGATGTCGAGCTGGAACAGGTGCCGCAGGACCTTTCCGCGCTCGAAGTATTCGTGCAGGCCATCGGAGCACAGCAGCAGCCGATCTCCTCGCGCGACGGGCACGGCGTAAATGTCGACCTCCAATTCATCAGCCAAGCCGAGCGCTCGGGTGATAGGCGATCTACGGCCGCGTGCCTGCTCCGGAATCACGAGCCCTTGCTTGACCTGCAGGTTGAGCAGCGTGTGGTCCTCAGTGACCTGCCGGACCGTAGCGCCGCGCGCGTGATACACCCTCGAGTCTCCGACCTGTCCCACCACCGCGACCTCGCCGGCGACGAGGACGACCGAGGCCGTCGTACACATCCCTCCATATCGGCTATCTATCTTCGCCATCGCGCGGAGCTTTTGAGAAGCGTCCTGCATCGCCGTGCGAACGACGCCTCCGATCTGCACGACAGCCTCGCTACCCACCCAGTCCGCACCTCGGCCGGGCATCAAGGCGCCGATCGCTTGGGTCTCACGCCAGATCCGCTCCCAGAGCACGGACACGGCCTCGCCAGCAGCAAGGCCCCCAAAGGGCCTTCCACCCACGCCATCAGCCACGATGAACAGGCCGAGGCGACCATCCGCCAGGAAGGCATCCTCGTTGAGGGCGCGCAGCCTTCCCGGGTCGGTCATGCCGGAGTGCGCTGTATGCGCGGTAGACCAGGTCGAGCCGACCAACGCCGAAGCCTGCGGCCACCTGAGCGCCGAGTGCGCAGCGCCGGACACCGGGCCTGGAAGAGCCGGGTCATCACCCTGGGGCAGCCCCTCGCCGGTGGGGAAGAGAGCGAGTTTTCGGCGGCGATGGCTCATGGGGGGCTCCGGCGTGGCGAGAGCGCGCATCCTCGCACAGCGCGGAGACGCTCACAAGGATCGGCGTGGCTTGGGAAGCGCATAATCGCACGGCGCGTTATCGCTCACAAGTGTCGGCGGCAGACCTCTGGCTCGCCCGCTCGGTGAGCTCCGCAGGAGTCGAGCCGGACGGCCTGGGCGCGACGAGACGACAGGCTCAACGGTCACGAAGGGGACGGCTCGCCTCGGCGGATGCCTCGCCGCGGTGGGCGGCCTGCTCCCTAGCAGCCCGTGGTGAAAGTCGCGGTAACCACGCTGCGAGGAATCTCGCGAACAGCAGAGAGGTGCGCGCTATCGCGCGCCGCTCGGGAAGCTGATAAAGTGGCTTTGCCATGGCGATGGGGCACGACAACGGGGAGCAGCCGACGCTGTTCATCACGTATGACAAGCTGCAGGGGCTCGGGCACCCGTTCTATGAAGCGCTCGACAAGCTGCTGCGGAAGCACGGCTTCGACCGCTTCGCGGAGAAGCAGTGCCAGCAGTTCTACGCCGAGGTGATGGGACGACCGGGCCTCGCGCCGGGGGTGTACTTCCGGTGCCTGCTGATCGGTTACTTCGAGGGGATCGGCAGCGAGCGGGGCATCGCCTGGCGGATCGCTGACTCGCTGAGCCTGCGGCGGTTTTTGGGGCTCGGGCTGGAGAAGCAGCCGCCGGATCACTCGACGATCTCGCGGACGCGACGCCGGCTGAGCACCGACGTGCACGAGCGAGTCTTTACGCGGGTGCTCGAGCTGGTGGCGGAGCACGGCCTGCTGCGCGGCAAGACGCTGGGGATCGACGCGACGACGCTCGAGGCGAACGCGGCGCTGCGCTCGATTGTTCGGCGCGACGACGGGCGCGCGTACAAGGAGTACTTGACCGATCTGGCGGAGGCCGAGGGGATCGAGGAACCGACGCGCGAGGACCTGGCGCGGCTCGACCGCAAGCGGCCGAAGAAGGGCTCGAACGACGAGTGGGTGCACCCGCACGATCCCGAGGCGCAGATCATGAAGATGAAGAACGGCAGCACTCACCTCGCGCACAAGCACGAGCAGGCAGTCGACCTCGAGACCGGGGCGATCGTCGGCGTGACGGTGCACGGCGGCGCTGCGGGCGACACGAAAACCCTCGAAAAGACGCTGGAGGTCGCCGACGCCAATCTCGCAGAGGTGCGCCAGGAGGGCTCGGAGAAGGCCAGGGAGCAGATCGCCGAGCGCGTCGAGGAGGTCGTCGCCGACAAGGGCTACCACAGCAACGACGTGATGACCTCTCTCGAGGGGGTCGACGTGCGCAGCTATATTCCGGAGCCCGCGCGAGGTCGTCGGCGGTGGGAGGGCAAGCAGGCCGAGCGCGACGCGGTCCGCCGGAACCGCCGCCGCATGAAACGGAGCAAGGGCAAGGAGCTGCAGAAGAAGCGCAGCGAGCTGGTCGAACGGCCCTTCGCACACATGCTCGACTCCGGCGGCATGCGCAGAGTCCACGTGCGGGGTCACGACAATATCCTCAAGCGGCTGGTCATCCACGCCGCCGGATTCAACTTGAGTCTGATCATGCGAATGGTCCACGGAATCGGGAAACCAAAGGCCCTCCAGGGCCTTCGGGCCGCACTTTCTGCCGTAATCGTGGCTGTCCTCACGCTCCTGCGGTGGCTCCGAGCACTCTTCGGACGCGGCTCGCAGCAAATTCCGACGAAGGCTCGACCTCCCGAGCGCTTCGCTTACCCGAGGCTCGCCTGAGCGATTTCGTTCCAACGACTTCTACCTCGGGCTGCTAGCTTGCACGGCGGCCTCATTCGCGGCTGTGTCCGCGACCGACCGAAGGTTCGCCGCGCGGCCCGAACACGCGAGGTCCCCGCCCCATGCCTCAGTGATCTGGCCGCCTGTCATCCTGAAGAGCCGCATGCTTGTCGACGAGCGGGCGTGGTGCAGGTGGACAGCCACGAGGTCCTCCTCGGCGACAAGGAAGTCGACGTGCTCCTGGGTGGCCGGGTTCTGTTCCGCGTCGAGCAGCAAGCGATTCATGAAGCCGGCGCGGTCGACCGGCGCCCGGTTGTCGGTAGGATCGTGCTGGACGAAGCCTGGAGCGAGCAGCGCCTCGACGGCCGGCCAGTCCCGCCGGTCGACGGCCTCCTGCAGCGCCCGCACCACCGCCTTGTTGCGCTCGAGGATGCCCGCCTGGGCTGCGAGCTTGGTCACTCGTTGGAACTCGGCCGCGAAGCGATGCTGGAGGCGGTCGAGCCGGCCGTCGGTCTCTGCTACTTGTGCAGCCCGCTGGGCGTTCTCCGCGATGGCCTGGTCGCGCTGCTGGCGAGCTTGGGCGAGCTCCTCGGCAAGCACGCGGAGCTCCTCTGCATGGCGGACGCGAAGCTGCATCATCTCGCTCTCGCGTTGCCGTCGGAGGTTGTATTCGTCCACCATGCCGCAATCGAACATGTAAGGAATCTCGTTCCGCTTCTTGACCACGGCGCCACCCAGACCGCCGCGGATCCGCGAGCGCGTCACTTCGCTCTCCGACGCGGGTTCGTGCTCCCCGACGAGGACCGCGTGCAACGCCGACCACCGGGAGAAGAGCGAACCACGCACCGTGCCATCCTCGTCCACGAGCTCTCGGAGATGGATGGCCCATCGATGCGGCGTCAGGCGTGACACCAAGGCTTCGCCTTTGCGTTTTTCGCTGTGCTCCACGAGTAGGGCGAGGCTCGTGTTGGTGGACCGAGTCGAGCGCGGTGGGCGGCCCAGGGCTTTGCCCAGCCGCACGGCGATCTCCCTGGCTGAGCCGGTGATGTCGGGTTCGCCTTGCACCGCGAGGCGCGCCACGTCCACCAGGAAGTCGCTGAGCTCTCGACGACCGCGGGTCCCGATCGGTATCTCCTCGATGATCGATGCCTGAAGCGCGGCCCCCAGCGTGGCCTCGAGTCGGGCCGGATCCTCGGTCGCCGGGATGCCGCGCGATTTTTGTTGGAGGCGGCCGGCCTGTCCCCGCTGGCTGAAGGTGGCGGGCACGTACATCCAATCGCTCGACGGCAAGCGCGCGACCTCGTAGTCGGCCACAGGGAGTTTGTCCCAGATGCTCATTCGATCGAGGTCGAGACCTGCGATTTCGTTCAGTCGTCCCTGCGCGATCACAAGCGCACGCTTGTGCTGGATGGCCGCCAGCGTGAAGCCGCCCGGGAGTACCGCGAGCACGACGGCTCGCTCCTTTGAACGCGGGGATGCTCCGGTATCGGCGAACGCGAAGATGCTGGCGTGCCCCGCATAGCGGAAGCGCGTCTCGACTCCTCCGAGCTGGACCGTGAGGGGCGGAAACAGTACGTCGCCGATGCCGCTCCGGAACGCGTGGAGCGCGAGCCGATGCAGCTCGCGGAGCTGCGGATAGACCCCGACCCCGAGCACCGAGATGTGCCGGGTGTCGGGATCGACGACGGCGAGCACCCGGCTGCTCGGAAGCCCGAGCTGCCGGACCACGAAGAGCTCGTCGTCCGGGGTGCTCGCCAAGCCCTTGGCCGTGGCACGACAGAACTCGTGCCAGTGCTTGAACATGTCGAGCACGTCCCGCATCCCCCCTTGCTCGTCAAACGCCATCGCCCTCATCGACGGCTCAGGGTAGCACGAGCGAGGTGACTGTGTACTGCAACGTGTACAGCGTCCAGCGGGCGATGCGCCAGGCAACGCGTACAGCTCTGCTGTAGCAATGCGTGCAGCAATCGGCGCAAGGCAGCCTATCGATCGACACAGGAATACGTACACAAAATTGCCATGAACCGCGTCTCCACGGTCCTGCTCGGAGATGCTCAAGCGACACCCAACTGGCGTTGGTGGTCGAAATTAGGCACTTGCGGACCCGATTCGCGAGTGCCAGTGTTCGGGCGGAGGTTGCTGCCGTGCATGTGGTGAGGTTGCTCGACGCTCAGGACCGCGCGTGTCTTGAAGTGCATGTTCCAAAGGACAAGTTGCAGGAGTCGGTAGAGCTGTTCCTTCGGCTCTACCCGGGCAAGCGGCTCTGGATCGATGGCACGATCGTGCAGCTCGGAGGCGACAACGTGTCCGGCGCTGGCCCGTCGCCGGCCAGCGCCCCCGATGTCCGCCCCGCCGATTCGACGCTCGCGCCCATGGCGGCCATCCTGAAACTCGGCTCGATGATGTTCGCCGAGCATCTGGAGTGCCAGCGAAGGCTGACCGACGAGATGATGCAGCAGTACAGCAAGGTCCGGACGAGTCTCGAGGAGATCGATCTCATGACCCGCGGCGCCCGCGTCATCGAGTTCCAGGAGTACGTGCGCGGCCTCCAGGCCATGAACGCGGGCCCGCGACGGGTCGAGGGGGAGGAGCGGCGCTCGTGGCGAAACGAGCAGTTCGAGCGGTTCGTGATCGGCGGACTGAAGGCGACGAAGATCGTGAAGGACGCATAGCGTCAGCGAGAGGGATGAGGGAGGTACAGCATGGAGGACGTAAAAACGCCCATGGCAGCGTGAAGCTGCCCCGATCTCGTGGACACCCTCGATGAGTCCGGAGTAGAGAGGGTTGAAGGGCATGAGCAAGAAGAAGCGAAGAGCATTCACGCCGGAGCAGAAGGCGGAAGCGGTCAAGATCGTGAAGAATTCAGGCAAATCGGTCACGCAGGTGGCCCAAGAGATGGGCCTGACGGTGAGCGCGCTGAGGAACTGGACAAGGCAGGAAGAGATCAACCAGAGCCCGGCCCCGCGAGGACCGCTGACGACGGATGAGCGGGCCGAGCTCGTCCGGTTGCGCAAGGAATTGAAGCGGGTCGAGATGGAGCGCGATTTTTTAAAAAAAGCGGCGGCCTTCTTCGCCAGGGAGACGTGACCGTCTTCCAGGTCATCGCGGCGGAGGAGGCCAGTTTCCCGGTCAGTATGATGTGTGAGAGCCTCGAGGTCTCCATGAGCGGCTACTATGCATGGAAGACACGTGAACCATCGGCGAGAGCGCAGGAGAACGCGGCGCTCGCCCAGGAGGTCGCGGAGATCCATGCCGCGAGCAGGCGGACCTACGGGAGCCCGCGAGTCCGCAGCGAACTACGAGGACGTGGCCGCAAGGTCAGTCGTAAGCGAGTCGCCCGGATCATGCGCGAAGAGGGGATCCAGGGCCGTCGTAGGCCGAAATTCACGAGGACGACCGACTCGAACCACAGACTCCCCGTGGCCGACAACGTCCTGGATCGCAACTTCACCGCCAGCAAGCCCGACAAGGCCTGGGTCGCCGACATCACGTACGTGTGGACCCTCGAGGGCTGGCTCTACCTCGCGGTGATCATCGACCTGTTCTCGCGCCGCGTGGTCGGCTGGTCGATGGCCGACCACATGCGCACGGAGCTGGTCCTCGGCGCGCTGAGGGCCGCTCTGGGACACCGTGAGCCGTCCGACGAGGGGCTGGTCTTCCACTCCGATCGCGGCTCCCAGTACGCCGCAGACGACTACCGCGAGGCCCTACGCCAGGCAGGCATGACGTGCAGCATGAGCCGCAAGGGCAACTGCTGGGACAACGCGGTCGCCGAGAGCTTCAACAGCACGCTGAAGACCGAGCTCGTCCACCGCACGATCTTCCTCACCCGCGAGAATGCGAGGACGACCATATCGGAGTGGATCGAAGTGTTCTATAATCGCCAGCGTCGCCACTCGTCGATCGGCTACTCGACCCCGATCGCCTACGAGGAGAGCTTCTACGCCGAGCAGGCGCAGACTCGAGCGGCATAAGCAAAGTGTCCACTTTTTCGGGGCAATCCCAGCGGCCGAAGAGCAGCCCTGGGTGCGCATCATGACGGGGTTGCTGCAGTTCGTCGGCGGCGGGCTCGTCGCGCTTCACGAGCAGGAGTCAGCCCCAAAGCCGCGAGAGTCCGAGCGGGCGGGTGAGCGGGATATCCGCCAGAGGCTCGAGGGCCTTGGAATCCGCACCGACCTGGCGGATGTCATCCGAAGCGGCTGGACGTCAGCAACTCCATCGGCACCACCGCAGAGCCACGAGGGTGCTTCCGTCCCGACGCTGTCGTTTGAGGAATTTGCCGCTGCAGCCGCGAGCCAGCTCGGTTCGGCTCGAACGCCTCCACCGCCGCCGCAGGCGGAGCCTCCTCAGCCGGCTCCGTCCGGCTCCGGCAAAGAACGAAGGAAGCCCGATCCCGATGCGGAGTACATGGAGTTGCGCGTCGCGGCGCTCGAGGCGAAATGCCGCGACCTCACGATGCTTCTCGCCGTCGCTGATCCGAAATTCACCTACAGGCCTGAAGCAGCAAGCGAGCCGGCAGCGATCTCGGCGGCCCCCGAGTTGGCCGGAGATCGAGAGGCGAGCGTCAGTACGGTTGAGGTTGCACCCGCGGCCGACGATACGCCGGATGTGATGCAGGAGTCAGAGGGCGAGCTCAAGACTGTCGTGCAGGGTCCGTGGGCGACGGCGCGTACCGATGATGCGGAAGGCGCCGTTGCCCAACCTCACAGCGAGCCGGCTAGCGTCTACGACACGCACGAACGGCGAGTCGCGGCGCTGGAGCGCACGTTCGAATCGTTCGGAAGAATGGTCGAGGGGCTCACCTCGCGACCACGTGGAAATGGTCCACCGATCGAGTGATGCAGGGAGGTTAGGTCATGAGACGAGACTGGGATGCCGCCCGGGAGGCGGAGGTCCAGGAGATGTGCAAGATCCTCGTGGAGCGGGGACGGCTCATCTTCCAGGGGGTGCAAGCGTTGCGTCTTCTGCGAGGCGCGCTTGATCGGGCGGAACAGAGGGCGGGTATCGTCGTCGAGTGGGATCCGTCTTCGAGCGTCGACTTGAGGGAATGGTTCGGAATCACGTCCTTGTCGGCGATGCGGTGGGCGATCGCCGGCGGAGCCGCGGGTCTGTTGCTGTGCGGTATGACCAATCGCGCAAGCTGGGGAACGGTCGTCGGCGCCGGTCTCGGCGCTGTGTTGGGCGCGATCCAGGGCCATCAAGCCGTTCGGAGCGGCTGGCGGCTCCGCAGCTACGTTGATGCGCGAGGGACCGTGTGCGTCGAGGTCAAGGCTCTCCCGCCTTCTGCAGGTTGAGAGCGGCCTATCGGGGCAGGTCTGCGGGCTCTCGCGGACCGAGACGAGCACGGTAATCGACCTGCTCGGCTCGGTTCGGGGCCTCGATAATGTCGGCGTCGCCGGGTTTTGATCACTCAGGCGGCATGGTAGCGCGGCGCAGCTCGGGCGGACCTTATGTCCGACTCCCGGGCGAGCAGGCAAAATTGGTGAACGATCGCTGTCGTTAGGGGTGGATATGGGTTGGGAGATCGCGCCGCCGGAAGTCGGCGATTTGCCTAGGATCCTGTATGTGAGCGACATCGCGCAGATCTTCTGTAGAAGCCAGAAGGCGGTGCGTAGCGCAGTATCCAGGGGAACGCTGCCGCCATTGCGCAATGTAGGCGGCCGAGCTTGCTGGTTCAGGGAGGACCTGCTTAGCGTGGGGGCGGAGATCCGCGGCAGAAAGCACAAGCGGAACGTGAAAATTTCTGCCGGCCCTTACAACTACGACAAGAGCCGCATGATGGTCACTTTCACCATTCCGGGTCTGTCCCGCGACAAAGGGCGCGTCCGCAAGGTCGCGCCTGCGGGGCTGGACCAGGCGGGAGCCCTTGCCTGGGGTGAGGCGCAGCGGAATGAGGTCATGGCCGAAGTGTTCGGCGACAGGAGGAAGAACGAATCACAGGAGAGCGTCCCGGCTCCGGCACCGGTGGTCCGTCACCGGAAGGAAGTCGAGAAAGTCGCAGAAGAGTTCGAAGACAGCGCGCCGACGGTCGACGAGTTCTGGGTGCGATTCGAGAGCGAATATTTACCTACTTGCAAGCCCGCGACGCGTCGGGCTTACCGGTGTCGGTGGCAGCATGACTTGCATGTGGCGATCGGTACGACGCCGATCGATCACATCGACCGCCACGCGATGGCCAAGCTGAGAGCGCGGGTCGCCCGGTTGTCGCCGCGTTCGCGCAACTTCGTGATCGACTTGCTGCAGGTGATGCTGCGGCAGGCGAAGATCTGGGGGGTGATCGCAGAGCGGCCGAAGTTCGATCGAGAGAAGGAGCCCAAGCGGATGGGGAGGGAGCCTTACACCGAGGCCCAGCTCGATACGCTGATTCACCACACCCGCTGCGCAGGGGAAGCGCGAGACAGGGTGTTCGTGCTCCTCCTGGCGCACGCGGGGCTTCGATCTGGCGAGGTGTGCGCGCTGCGGTGGGGTGACATCAGCCTCGACCTCGGGGTCATCAACGTCGCGCACAACCTGTCCGACGGGCAGGAGGCGTCGCCGAAGGGCGGCGAAGCAGCGCCCGTCGGCATGTCGTCAGATCTGCGGGAAGCTCTCGAGGAGCTGCCGCAGGGACCGGACGACCACGTCCTGTTGCGACCGAACGGCCGGGCGTTGACGCCGGCCATCGTCGACAGGTGGCTCCGCCGGCTGCAGCATCAGGCCGGCGTGCCGGTGACGTCGCCGCACGTCATGCGGCACACGTGCCTGACGATCCTCGCGGATCGCGGGCTCGATCCGCTGCGGCTACAGGCCCACGCACGACACAAGCACTTCTCCACGACGGAGGATTATATTAAGCGCCTGCAGCAGCAGAAGCGAGCCAGGGAGGCCGCCGCGGTCTGGGACATCGGCATGCCGGGCCGCGGGATGTCGAGGGCGCCGGTTCGTCGTGCGGCGTCCGCGCTCGACGGAGGCGCGCACGTGCCGCAAGCGGTCTCGCCTCTCGCGGACCGCTTGCCCAAAAACCAGCCCAAAAAAACCCAAAGCCCGCGTAGCCCTACTTCAGCTCGAACGTAGCGTGGACGATCGTGATGATGTCCTTCTCGAGCGACGACGTGTCGTTGTTGCCGTCCCACGAGCCTTGCGTGGAGTTTGCAGGGTTGACGTTGATGACGCCCATGTCGGCGGTGCGGAGGGCGCCGATTTCGGCGCCGCCGGCCGAGGCGACGATGTTTTCGGCGCGGGTCCGGGCGTCGCGCGAGGCTTCGGCGAGCTGCTCGATCTTGACGTCGCCGAGCTTCGTGTAGAAGTACTCGGGTGCGTCGGAGCTGATGGTCACGCCCTGCTCGAGGAGCTCGGTGACCTCGCGCGACATCTTCTCCACCAGGGCGACGTCGTTGGAGCGGACCTTGATCTCCTGCAGCGCGTCGTAGCCGGTGAGCACTTGTTTTTCGATGCGGTTGTCGCCGGTGCCCTGGTACTGCGTCTCGTACGACGGATCGACGCTGGCAGAGGACAGCCAGATCTGGTCCTTCGGCACGCCGCCCTTGATCAGGAACTCCTCGGTGCGCTTGGCGTGGTCGTGCAGCGCGCGGTAGGCCTCGGTGCGGTTCGCGGCGCTGGCCTCGACGGTCGCGGTCCACTCGATGAAGTCCGAGACGATGCGCTTCTTGGCCGAGCCGGTGACCTGGATCGTGTGGATCTGCGGGCGCACGCGGACTCGCTCCCAGGTGCTGCTGGCGATGTACGTGGCGAGGACCAGCGCGACGCCGACGCCGAGGAGGCCGAAGGGTCGCAGATCGAGGGATGCGGAGTGCTTGCTCGGTTCCATGCTGACGGGGCCCTACGTGCGAGGTACCGCGAAGATTCCACGCCGCCGATCTTTCAGGACATGTCCGAAGGATCCATCGCCGTGAGCTCCGACACGTCTCCTGCGGACCTCAGGGCTGCGCGGGCGAGAGGGCGGCGAGGCGGCGCTCGAGGCGATCGAGCCGCGCCCGCAGGTCATCGTTCTCGGCCTCGGCGGCGACGAGGCGGCGGTGCAGGCCCTGGATCGCCGCCAGCGATACGCCTGCAGCGTCGAGCGGGAAAATCATGCGATCGGTGTTCCACAGCCCGAACGCTGCCTTGAAGTCCTGCGCCATCGGGCCGAGATGGCGGACCTCGGCGCCGTCGTGTTTGTAGCGCCAGGTGGTGATGTCGAGGGCGACGACGCGGCTCAGGACCTCGCTGGCGTCGACGGGGCGCAGGTCGGTCTTGGCGTTGCGATCGCTTATCGGGCAATTGTCGCTGCAGAACTCCTCGCCGCGCGGGACCGGCACGCCGGAGCAACACGTGAGGCCGTCGCAACACTGCTGACCGGCGTTGCACGGCTCGGTCTGCTTCGAGCACGCGCCGCCGGTGCTGCCAGAGTCACCGCTGGTCGGGCCGGTGGTGGCGCTGGTCGTCGCGGTCGACGTCGCGGTGGCGCTGGTCGAGTCGGTGGTGGCCGCGGAGGAGGTCGCAGCGGCGCTGGTCGAGGTGCTCGCGCCCTGCGTGCCGGTGTCGCTGCCGCCGGTCACGCCGGTCGTCGAGCTCGTCGACGCGGAGGTGTTCTTGTCGCCCGGAGCGCCGCAAGCGACCAGGAAGACGACGCAGACTTGGGCACGTTGTTTAAACGACATCCCCCGAGGATGGAGCATCCTCGGGGGTGGAGCTACTTCGTCGCCCGCGGACGAGCGCGGGCGATCGTCGTCAGGCGGGCAGCGGATCGAACGTGATGTCCCAGGCCTCGCCTTCCTCCTTGCCGAGGCCGATCTGGACCTTGCTCGGCTGCTGGCCGGCGGCGAAGGTCTCGAGCAGCTTGCGGCTGAGCACCGGCATGAGCGAGCCGCGGAGGATGTGATCGACGTTGCGTGCGCCGGTCTCGGCCTCGTTGCAGCGGGCGGCCATGGCGTCGTAGACCTCGGGCAGCACCACGGCCTCGATCTTGTGGCTGTCCCACAGGCGCTTGCGCAGGCCCTTGAGCTTGAGCTCGGTGATCTCGCGCAGCACCGGCGGCGGCAGCGGCTGGAACGGCACGATCGACATGCGGGCCAGCAGCGCCGGCTTGAAGTGCTTCGACAGCGTCGGCCGGATCGCCTCGACCAGCTCCTCGGGCGAGCGCGGGGTCAGGCCGTTGTCGGTCAGCTTCATGATCGCGTCCGAGGCCAGGTTGCTGGTGAGGATCACGATCGTGTTCTTGAAGTCGATGAGGCGACCCTCGCCGTCCGACAGCATGCCCTTGTCGAACACCTGGTAGAACAGGTTCATGACGTCGAGGTCGGCCTTCTCGCACTCGTCGAGGAGGACCACCGAGTAGGGCCGCTGGCGGACCGCCTCGGTGAGCACGCCGCCCTCGCCGTAGCCGACGTAGCCCGGCGGCGAGCCGATCAGGCGCGACACCGTGTGCTTCTCCTGGAACTCCGACATGTTGATCGTCGTCATGAAGCGCTCGCCGCCGTAGAGCAGGTCGGCGAGGGCTGTCGCGGTCTCGGTCTTGCCGACGCCGCTGGTGCCGACGAACAGCAGCACGCCGATCGGGGTGCTCGGGTTGCGGATGCCCGCGTGGGCGATCCGCAGCGTCTCCGACACGACCTTGACCGCATTGGGCTGGCCCTTGACGCGCTCGGTGAGGGTGTCCTCGAGGCGCAGCAGGCTCTCCATCGCGTCGCGCTTCATGTTGCCGACGGGGATGCCGGTCCAGTTGGAGACGACGCGGGCGATCGCGTCGCTGTCGACCTCGGCGTGGATCAGGCGCTCTTCACCGCCGGCGGCGATGAGGACGGAGTCGGCGGTGCGCTTGGCCTCGCGGAGCTCCTCGGTGGCGGCGTCGCCGGCGGTGCGCAGGGCCTCGCGGGCCTTGTCGACGGCGACGAGGGCCTCCTTCTCCTCCTGCCAGCGCTTGTCGAGCGCGGCCCGCTCGTCCTCGCCGGCGCGCAGCTTGTCGCGCAGCTCGGCGAGGCGGGCCAGGTCGACGAGGTTGCCCTCGCGGTCCTCTCGCTCGAGCGCGCCGATCTCCCGCTTCAGCGCGGCGAGCTCCTGATCCTGGCGCAGGATCGACTCGGGCTGCGAGGCCTGCTCGATCTTCACCCGCGTCGACGCGGTGTCGAGCAGGTCGACCGCCTTGTCGGGCAGCTGGCGGCCGGAGATGTAGCGGTGGCTGAGCTTGACGGCGGCGATCAGCGCTTCGTCGCGGATCGTCACGGTGTGGGTGTGCTCGTAGGTGTCGCGCAGGCCGCGGAGCATGACGAGGGCCTGCTCTTCGGACGGCTCGTCGACCTTGACCAGCTGGAAGCGACGGGCGAACGCGGCGTCCTTTTCGAAGTACTTCTTGTACTCGGACCAGGTGGTGGCGGCGATCGTGCGCAGCTCGCCGCGGGCGAGCGCGGGCTTGAGGATGTTGGTGGCGTCGTTGTCCTTGTTGCCGACGATGGTGTGGGCCTCGTCGATGAACAGGACGATCGGCTTCGGCGAGGACTTGACCTCCTCGATGACGGCCTTGAGGCGCTTCTCGAACTCGCCGCGCACGCCGGCGCCGGCCTGCATGAGGCCCATGTCGAGCTCGAGCAGCTCGACGTCCTGCAGCGCGGTCGGGACGTCGCCCTCGACGATCGCGCGGGCGAGGCCCTCGACGAGCGCGGTCTTGCCGACGCCGGGCTCGCCGACGATGATCGGGTTGTTCTTGCGCCGGCGGATCAAGATCTCCACCAGCTGGCGGATCTCCTGGTGGCGACCGAACACCGGGTCGATCTTGCCCTCGCGGGCCTTCTGCGTGTACGACGAGGTGAAGCGGCGCAGCGCCTGCTCGCCGGCGGCCACAGGGGTCGCGGCGGCTGCTCCGCCGCCGCCGGTGCCGCCGGCGGGCGCAGAGGCGGCGCGCACGGCCTCCTTCGAGCCGGCGGTGATGCCGTCGAGGTCCTTGCGCAGCGTCTCGAGGTCGACCGCGGCCAGCTCGGCCAGCGTCTCGGCGCTGTAGCGGTGGCCGCGGGCGCACCACTGCTGGATCAGGTGGCCGGTGCGGATCTCGGTGGCGCCGTACTGCAGCGAGGCGACGACCCACGCGTCCTCGAGCCACTGGAAGAGCGTCTCGGCGAACACGGGGCGGCCGGCGTTGCCGGTGCGCATGGTCTCGAGGACACGTTGCACGCGCTGGCGCAGGCGCGTCGCGTCTTGATTGAAGTGCGAGAGGATCTTCGCCGCGTCGGTGTCCTCGCCGTTCAAAATGGCGGCGAGCAGGTGCTCCGGGACGATCTCGTAGTAGCGGGAGCTGGCGGCGTGGGACACCGCGGCCTCGAGCATCGAGGTGCAGGTCGGGTTGAGCCTTCGAACGATCGCTTTCGGGTCGACGCGCATGCGGGGTCTCTCGCGGGGAAGGTTGGGGATGGAGGGGGACAGCTATAGTAGAAAGGCGAGCCGGTCAGGCGCGGAGACGAACTCACGCGCCAGACCGTTTTATGTGCAACGAACGTCGATTACGCGCCGTCGCTGTTCGACCACGAGTCGACGAACTCGGCGCCCGTGGGGACGAAGACCCACGTGATGGTGTGGTAGACGATGCTCACCGTCTCGAGCGGCGGGGCCTTGGCCTCGGCCGGGTCGAGGGCGTTGGGCGAGAGGCGCTCGATCGAGTCGACGCGGCCGTTCTCCAGCTTGACGGTGAAGAACTGCTCGGTCGTGCCGTCGCCGTTCGGATTGGGGCGGAAGAACTTGAACTCGGCGTCGATTCTCTCGTTGCGGCACAGGGCCTTGGCGATCAGCGGCGAGCTCTTGTCGATGCGCTTGACGATCCGGATCGGGGCGTGCACGCGGCGACCGACGGCGGCGCGGCTGCCGTGCTCACGCGCGGTGCGGACGCTGTCTTGGAATTCGACGCACTCGATGGAGTTCTCGCGACCGAGCGAGGTCTGCGAGCTCTCGCCCTGGATGTCTTGGCCATTCGCTTTCAGGTACAGATGGACGGTCTCAGCCATGCGGGACACCATATCAAAGGCCCCGGGGCCGGCTACGGCGACAACCCCGGTATTTTCGCGCCTGCGCGGCCTTCAACGCGACTTTGGCTCGCAGAATCGCGCAGGTTCGAAAACGCGCCGGTGTCACTTTCGCGCGAGCTCGAGTCGACGTCCGGAGCGCCCTTATCTGCGCCCTTATCTGCGTTACGTCGGCGTCAGCGTGCGGTGATTTCGCGCGCGCGCGATCGCGGCGCTCGTCGCACGCTCTGGACGTCGGACGGTCGGCCGTTCTATGGTCCATGCCGCAGAGGTGCCGCTGTCTGGCGCACCGCGGGGACAGACGGGGCGAGGAAAACAGTAGTGTCCGCGAGGATGGTGCCTTCATGAGCAAGGGTAAAGAGGGATCGGTCGCGCCGAAGGAGCGCGTGAACATCACGTACAAGCCGGCCACGGACGGGGCAGCGGAGGACGTCGAGCTCCCGCTCAAGATCCTCATGCTGGGCGACTTCACGGGGCGGCAGGACGACAGGCCGGTCGAGGAGCGCGTGCCCATCAACGTCGACAAGGACAACTTCGACAAGGTGATGGCGGCGCAGAAGCTCGAGACCTCGATCAGCGTGAGCAACAAGCTGACCGACGGCGACCAGGGCGACCTCTCGCTGAACCTCAAGTTCGACACGCTGAGGGACTTCCGCCCCGAGGGGATCGTCGAGCAGGTGCCGGAGCTGAAGGAGCTGATGGAGCTGCGCAACGCGCTCACGGCCCTCAAGGGCCCGCTGGTCGGCGGCAACGTGCCGGAGTTCAAGAAGAAGCTGGTCGAGGCGCTGCGCGACCCGGACAAGCGCGCGCGGCTGATCAAGGAGCTGGGGATCGAGGACAAGCCGGGGTCGTGAGGCGCCCGCGCTGGAATCAGAAGGAGTTTTAGGACATGACGGACACGAATTCCCAGACAGCGTCGCAGCGGCAGACCGAGGTTCAGGACTCGCTACTCGACTCGCTGCTCTCCGAGACCAAGCTCGGCCCGACCGACGGCGAGGCCTATGAGCTGGTCCGCCGCGGTACCCGCAAGCTGATGGACGATCTCCTGCGCTCGACCGAGGTCGCGCCGAAGATCGACAAGGGCCTCATCGACGAGATGATCGCCGACATCGACCGCCGCCTCACCGCGCAGGTCAACCAGGTCCTCCACCACCCGCAGGTCCGCCAGCTCGAGTCGTCCTGGCGCGGCCTCAAGTACCTGGTCGACCAGATCGACTTCCGCGAGAACGTCCGCCTCGAGATCGTCAACGCGACCAAGGAAGACCTCCGAGTCGACTTCGAGGACGCCCCCGACATCACCAAGTCGGGCCTCTACAACACGATCTACCGCAACAACTTCGGCGTGTTCGGCGGCAAGCCCTACGGGGTGATCTGCTCGACCTACGACTTCGGCACGGGCACCGAAGACATCCAGCTGCTCAAGCAGTTCGCGGCCGTCGGCGCCATGTCGCACGCGCCGTTCCTCGGCAACGCCTCGCCGAAGATGTTCGGCGTGCAGTCGTTCACCGACCTGCCCAAGCTCAAGGACCTGCAGGCGCTGTTCGAGGGCCCGCAGTACGCCAAGTGGAACAGCCTGCGCGAGACCGAGGACGCCCGCTACCTCGGCATGTGCGCGCCGCGCTTCATGCTGCGCGCGCCGTACGGCAAGCGCGAGAGCGAGCTGTCGGTCAAGCAGTTCGACTTCACCGAAGAGGTGATCGACAACCACGACGCGTACCTGTGGGGCCCGGCGTCGCTGGCGATGGCCGCCAAGATCGCCGACAGCTTCGCCAAGTACCGCTGGTGCCCGAACATCATCGGCCCGCAGGGCGGCGGCGCGGTCTACAACCTGCCGCTCCACCAGTACGAGCAGGGCGGCGAGCTGAAGAGCAAGATCCCGACCGAGACCTCGCTCGACGACCGCCGCGAGTACGAGCTCGCCGAGCAGGGCTTCATCGGCCTGGTGTTCCGCAAGGACTCCGACAACGCGGCGTTCTTCTCCGCCAACTCGATCCAGCGGCCCAAGGTGTTCGCCAAGACCGCCGAGGGACTGGCTGCGCAGACCAACTACATGCTCGGGACGCGCCTCCCGTACATGTTCGTGATCACGCGCCTCGCCCACTACATGAAGGTCCTGCAGCGCGAGCAGATCGGCACGTGGAAGAGCCGCGCGGACCTCGACCGCGAGCTCAACAACTGGATCCGCCAGTACGTGTCGGACATGCCCGATCCGCCGGCCGCCACGCGCTCGCGCAAGCCGCTGCGCAAGGCCAAGGTGATCGTCGAGGAGGTCGAGGGGCAGGTCGGCTGGTTCCGCTGCAACCTGGCCATCGAGCCGCACCTCAAGTTCGAGGGCGCCGAGTTCACCCTGTCGCTCGTCGGCAAGCTGGACAAGTCCTAGCCAGGTGACAGTCACTTCGTCACATCGGGTCGGCACCGTCGTCGGCGGTCGCTACCAGCTGCGCGAGTCCCTCGGAGGCGGGGGAGTCGGGCAGGTGTTCCGCGCCTGGGACACCCAGGGCCAGAGAGCCGTCGCGCTCAAGGTCCTGGAGCCCGGGCGCGCCGGCGACGACGCGCTCGACCGCTACGCCAAGTTGGTCGCGACCGCCGGTCGCGCCGGCCACTCCGGGCTCGTGCTGCCGCGCGGGCTCGGGCTGGCCTCGCGCAACCCGCCGATCGTGGTGATGGACTCTCTGACCGGCGACGACGTCGGCAAGCTGCGCGCGCGCCTCGGGCGGATGCCGTGGATGCGCGCGCTCGAGCTGTGCGGCCAGACGGCGGAGATCCTCCACGCGGTCTATGCGAGCACGCGGACGGCACACCGCGACATCAAGCCGAGCAACATCTTCGTCACGGACCGCGGCGAGGTACGGATCCTCGACTACGCGACCGCCGAGCTGGAGATCGTCTCGAACGACAGCACGCGCGTCGACTCGGCGCTCGGCACCGTCGACTACCGCGCGCCCGAGCAGCTCGAGGGCCGGCCGACCGACGAGCGCACCGACGTGTTCGCGCTCGGGGTCGTGCTGTTCGAACTGGTCAGCGGCCAGCTGCCGTTCCAGGGCCAGTCGTACTACGAGATCGCCCGCAAGATCATGGGCGAGCCGCCGCCGAAGCTCGCCGACGCGGCGCCCGACGCCGGCGTGCCGGTCGGCGTCGAGGGCCTGATCCGCCGCGCGCTCGGCAAGCAGCCCGAAGAGCGCTTCGCCGATCTCAAGGCGATGGCCGACGCGATCGCCCACGTGCGCCGCTTCCCGGGGATGACTCCCGGCGCGCCGGTGACGGCCGCGGGCACGATGATCGAGGTCCGCGGCCAGACGCCGCGGCCGTCAGGCACCGTCACCGAAGAAGAGGACGACGAGGACGACACGACCACGACGTTGATGTCGACCAAGCGGCCCGGCCGCAGCGGCGCCAACCTGTTGATGCAGAAGGCACCGACGCCGCAGCGGGCGACGATGCCGCAGACCGACCGCACCGTGGTCGCGCCGAGCCTGTCCCCGAGGACAGGTATCACCGGTCCCAACAACAACCTCTCCACGCTGCGGCCGGTGAGCGCGACGGTGGTCGACCCGCAGGCGCCGGGGCGCACGATCGTGGCGCCGACCACCGGGGCCGGGCGCACCGTCGTGGCGCCGACCACCGGGGCCGGCGGCGACGAGGCGCCGGTCGATCGCACGGTGGTGTTCCGCACCGACAGCCACCCGGCCGTCGGCGCTGGCGGCACCGTGGTGCTCGGGCAGACCAAGCCACCGCCGCCGAGCGAGTCGACGATGATCCTGCCCGACCCGTCGGGGCCGCGGGGCGAGTCGACGATGATCCTGCCCGACCAGGGCGGGGCGCCGGCGCGGCAGGACACGACGATGATCCTGCCCGACCCGAACATCCCGCAGGGTGAGACGACCATGGCGCTGCCCGACGCGGCGTCGGCGGTGTCGTCGCGGGCGCGCCCGGCCGAGGCGACGATGGCGCTCGACGGCCATGCCGCCGCCGCCGTCGCCAAGAAGCCGGCCGAGTGGTCGCTGCAGAAGACGCTGATCATCGTCAACGTCGCCTGCGGCCTGCTGATCCTGGTCGGCCTGCTCGTCATGCTGCTGGCCAGCTGAGGAGGACTCCGTGGTCGACGGACCTGTCTTCAAGGTCATATCACCTGACGGCGACGAGCGCCGGGTCGCCTTCAAGGGCCCGGAGATGCAGCTCGGCAGCAGCGTCGACTCCAACCTCGTCCTCGGCGGCCACGGCGTGTCCGGCAAGCACTGCCGGATCTCCGCGCGCGGCGACAAGCTCATCGTCACCGACCGCGGCTCGCGCAACGGCACCTTCATCAACTCGCGCCGCTGCATCGAGCCGACCGAGTTCGGCCCCGGCGATCGCCTCAGCGTCGGCGCCTACGTGCTCGAGATCGCCGACGACGACCGCGACCGGAAGATCGAGCAGAAGCTGAAGTTCGAGCCGGTCGCGCTGGCCCGCGGCGAGGACGAGCAGCGGGCGGCAGAGCAGCGCCGGCTGGCCCGCTACGCCCGCGAGTGGGTCGACCACGGGCGGGCGCGGCGGCTGCTGCTGCACGGCCGCGACCTGGGGCTGGCCGAGGGCTGGATGGCCGTGCCGGCGCAGCGGGCCGAGGTCGAGGCGGAGCCGCTGCTGCGCGAGTTCGTCGGCGCGAGCATGCGGGCGCACATGATCCGCCGCGCGCTGCAGTTCACCGCCGCGGGCGTGCTGCTCGGGGCGCTGGCGATCTTCCTGTTCCGCCGGCCCGAGGCGGCGCAGCCCGAGCCGCCGCCGCCGAGCCCGACTGCGGTCGACGATCAGGTGGCCGAGAGGACAGGTCCTTCGGGACCGACTGCGCGCGAGGAGTGGATCGAGCACCAGGTCAGCCCGGGCGAGTCGTTCGAGGACATCGCCCGCTACTACGAGGTGTCGCCGGTGCTGCTGCAGCAGTGGAACGGCGGGGTGACGACGCTGCTGCCGGACATGAAGCTCAAGGTGCGGACGACCCGTCCGCCGCGGCCGCCGCTGGTCCAGGAGTACTACACCGTCGGCGAGGGCGAGGACTGGCTGGCGGTGGCCAACCTGTACAGCACGAGCGTCGACAAGCTGCGCCAGTTCAACCCGAAGGCGCCCGACCGGCTGAAGGGCGGCGAGGAGTTGACGCTGTGGATCGACGCCGGTCAGTTCGGGGCCAAGACGCCGAACCCCGACGACCTGCCGATCTTCATCGTCCCCTCCGGCGCGAGCTCGGTCGGCGGCGTGACCAGCGGGACGCTGGTCAACCCGGTCCAGCTGCTGCCGTCGGGGCTGGCCGACGTCCGCTGCGCCTCGCACGCCTACGCGACCAACCACACGCTGTCGCAGCTGCTGCGCGGGATCGCCGAGTTCCGCGCCCAGGGCTTCACCATAAACCAGGTCATGATCGCCGACCTCAGCCTCAAGGACGGCGGCGGCTACGGACGTCACAAGTCGCACCAGTCGGGCCGCGACGCCGACATCTGGCTGCAGGTGAAGCGCAAGCGCTACCTCGACGGTTGCAAGAACTGCAGCACGACGAGCTGCCGCCCCGAGCCCGAGGAGGTCGACTGGCGCACGACGTGGCGGTTCATCCGCGCGCTGCACTCGACCGGGGCGATCCAGGAGATCTTCCTGTCGCACTGGCTGCAAGAAGAGCTGCACAAGGCTGCGGTCGCCGAGGGCGAGACGCCGGCCGAGCTGAAGAAGCTGATCCAGTGGCCGCGGCCGAAGGGCACGCCCGCGCTGGTGATGCACTCGGACGGGCACATCCATCACATCCACGTCCGCTTCAAGTGCGACCCGACCGACACCGCGTGTAGCAACGCGAAGTGAGCCGGCGCCCCGCCCGCGCAGGCGAGGCCGCCGGGCGAGCCGCCGGAGTGGAAGCGACGATTCGCGCGCGCGTCGGCTCGCCTCCCGGTGCGCGCGCGAGCGGGTGTTACGAGTCGCGCATGAGCGAGAGCAACAAGCGGACGGCGATCGTGACCGGGGCGTCGCGGGGCATCGGCGCGGTGGTGGCGGCGCGCCTGGCGGCCGACGGCTTCGCGGTGGTGGTCAACTACTCGCGCGACCCGACGCCGGCGGAGGCGCTGGCCCGCGAGCTCGAAGGAGCGGGCCGCCGCGCGCTGCCGCTGAAGGCCGACGTCGCCGACCCGGGGGCGGTGCGCTACCTGTTCGACGCGGCCGAGGCGGCCTTCGGCGGGGTCGACGTCCTGGTCAACAACGCCGGCGTGATGGCGATGGCGACGATCGCCGAGACCGACGACGCGACCTTCGAGCGCCAGGTCGAGGTCAACCTGCGCGGCACCTTCAACACCCTGCGCGAGGCCAGCCGTCGCCTGCGTGCCGGCGGACGCATCATCAACTTCTCGTCGAGCACCGTAGGCCTGCGCCAGCCGCTCTACGGCGTCTACGTCGCCACCAAGGCGGCCGTCGAGGCGCTCACCAGCGTGCTCGCCAAGGAGCTCCGCGACCGCTCGATCACCGTCAACGCGGTCGCCCCCGGGCCGACCGCCACCGACCTGTTTTTCAAGGACAAGCCGCAGGCGCTGATCGATCGCATGGTCGCCGCGACGCCGCTGGGGCGCCTCGGCCAGCCCGAGGACATCGCGGCCGTGGTGGCGTTCCTCGCCGGCCCCGACGGCGGGTGGGTCAACGGCCAGACGCTGCGCGCCAACGGCGGGTTGGTGTGAGCGCGGCGAATGACGTCACCGGCAGGGTGCCCTCATTCGCCGACGAATGTGCGCAGCGCCCGGCTACTTGCCGTCGCACAGCGGCTCGACCGGCTCGCCGGGGTAGAGCGTGCTCCACTCGTCGTCGCTGAAGTCGCGGCCGACGGTGCGGCAGGCCAGCGCGATCAGGAGGTCGTGCTTGAGCGGCCAGACGCGGAGCGCCCCGTCGGCGCCGCCGCTGACGAGCAGGCGGCCGCTGCCGTCGACGCGCATGGCGCTGACGGGCCCGGCGTGGCCGGTGAGGGGGATCGATCTCACCTCGCCGCCGCGGTCGAGGTCGTCGACGAGCCACAGGCGCAAGGACTTGTCGGCGCTGGCGGACACCAGGAGCTCGCTACCTGGCTCGAAGAACAGGGCGGTGATGGCCGTCTCGTGACCCTTGAGCGGCTTGCTGCGCTCGGTGGTCTTCTTGAGGTCGGTCATGTTGATGACGCCGTCGTCGCTGCCGGTGGCCAGCCAGCGCTTGTCGGGGCTGAAGGCGGCCGCGCGAACGCGCGAGTCGTGGGCCACCGCGGAGCGCTCGGGCAGCTCGGCGGTCTTGCCCTTGTCGACGGTGCGGAGGATCGCGCGGGCGTCGTCGCTGGTCGACACCAGGTAGTCGCCGCCGCCGCTGAAGGTCAGCGACAGCACCGACTTCTCGTGCTGCACGACCTGCTGCTCGCCGCCGTTGCCGGTCATCGGCCACAGGGTGACGCGGTTGTCGGCCGCCGCGACCGCGAAGTACGGGCTGCTGGGCGACAGCGCCAGCGCGGTGACCGAGCGGCCGAGCGCGACGTTGCGGGCCGGGCTGTCCTCGGGGCCGTTGTCCTTCATCGACCAGGTGTTGATCGCGCCGGAGAAGTCGGCGCTGACCAGCCAGCGGTTGTCCGGGCTGAAGGCGACGTGGCTGATCAGGTCGTCGTGCTGGGCGCGCTCGATCGGCTTGGGCTCGCGCTCGCCGCCGCTGAGGCTGTAGACGAGCAGCTGGCGCTCGACGCCGACGGCCGCCCACAGGCCGTCGGGGCTGACTGCGAGGGCCTGCGGGGCCTGCTCGAAGGTCCGCTCGAGGATCCGCCGCGGGGTGCCGCGGTTGTCGAGGCGCCAGGCGCGGAGGGCCTTGTCCTGGCCGAGCGAGGCCATACGGCCGCCGTCGCTGCTGAGGCCCAGGCCGGTGATCGGGCCGCGGTGATCGCTGAGCACCGCCAGGGCGCCGCCGGCGTCGGCGTTCTGCAGCGGCCACAGACGCAAGGTGCCGTCGGCCGAGGCGGACAGCAGCGAGTTGCCGTCGTAGCTCGGCAGCACCGACTCGATGGTGTCGACGTGCTCGTCGAACACGACCACCGGCTGGGCCGAGGTGTGGCGCTGGGCGGCGTCCCACACGTAGATCTTGTGGTCCTGGGCGGCGACGGCGATCCGGCGCCCGGTGGGGTCGGCGGCCAGGGCCTTGGGTTCGGACTGCAGCCCGCGCAGGCCGACGCGCAGCGGCTCGCTGCCCTCGCGCATCATCTGATCGAGCTCGGTGACGATGAGCTGTTTGTCTGTCCCGAGGGACAGGACGGCGCGCGCGCCGGGGAGGAACGCCAGGTCGACGACCGCGCCGGTGTGGCTGGCGAGGGCGTCCTGCTGGGCGCGCGCGAGGGTGCGGACGCGCCAGCGCACGACCTGGCCGATGCTGTCGCCGACGACGACCTCGTCGCCCTCGCCGTTGACCGCGAACGCGGTGGCGTCGCCGCCGATGGCGAGGTTGAGCTGCTTGCCCTTCTTGCGCCCGTCCTGCAGGTCGGTGGCGACCGCAGTCTTGCCGCCGAACGAGTAGAGGCGGCTGCCGCCGTCGCGGAACACCAGCTGCTCGATGGCGCCGGTGTGCTGCCGCAGCTCGCCGAGCTTGGCGCCGGCGTCGGTGCCGCGCATGTCCCACACGGTGACGTTGCCGCGGCGGTCGCCGGTGGCGAAGAAGCGGCCGTCCTCGCTGAAGGTGATCGCGGTGACCGGGTCGCGGTGGCTCTCGAGCTGCTTGGTCAGCTTGGGCGCGGTGCGCTGCTGCAGGTCCCACAGGTCGACGGTGCCCTTGCCTGTCCCGACGGCCAGCCAGCGACCCTCGGGCCCGAGCGCCGCGACCTTGCCGGCGCCGCTGCTCGAGGGCAGCGTCTTCGGCTGCGTGGCGCCGGTGCGGTCGTAGAGGAGCACCGCGCCGGTGTCGTCGACGGTGACGACGTCGCGCTCGTCGCGGGCGACGTCGGCGTTGCGGATCGGCGAATTGCCGCGGCCGATGACGCGGCTGCGCTGGCGCGAGAGGGCGATCCGCAGGGCCCGCTCGGCGTCCGACTGGCGCGCGCACGGACCGTCGGCAGCGCTCACGGCCCGCGTGCCGGCGAGGATCGCCAGCTCGAGGTCGGTCTGCTCGGCTGCCTTTTGGGCCAGGAGGTTGGCGCGCTGCACCGCGGGGTTGTCGGGCGTGCACTGCCCGGCGCCGGCCTCACGCCCGGCGGCGGCGTCCTTGAGCACGAGGTCGTCGTGCAGCACGTGCGCCGCCACGTTGCCGCCGACCAGCGCGACGGTCAGCGCCCCGGCGCGCAGGCCGAGGTCGCGGATCCGGTGGCGACGGTCGCCGCGGCTGGCGTAGATGAACTCGCGGTGCAGCTCGGACGGGCGCGGCCGCAGCTTGCGGTCGCTGCCCGCCCAGGCGAGGCCGCGCTTGAGCAGCGGGCCGTGCAGCAGGAGCCCCTCGGGCTTGCCGAGGTCGCGCCAGCGCCGGGCCAGCGGATCGATCTGGCTGCGGCAGGCCTCGTTCTCGTCGTTGATCGGGCCGGTCGGCTTGCCCTCGGGCTCCGGCGCGGCCGCCGGCTCGGGCTCGGGCTGGCGCAGGTTGACGCGGATGCTGCTGTCCGGAAGGCCAGCTTCGGGCTCGGGCGCCGGCCGCGGGGCCTTGGGCGCGGGCTTGGCGGGCTCGGGAGCAGGCCTGGCCTTCGGGGCAGGTTCGGGCGCGGCCGCCTTGGCGGGCTTGGGCGCCTGCTTGACGGTGCGCTGGACGGTTGCGTCGTCGTCGTCGGTCCGCGGCTGGACGCGCGCGGTGCCGCGGCTGCCGGCCGCACCTGCCTCTCCGACCAGGTAGATCTTGACCTTGCCGACTTCGACCTCGTCGCCGGCCTTGATCGGGGTCTTGGCGGCGATCCGCTTGCCGTTGACCTTGGTGCCGTTGCGCGAGCCGAGGTCCTCGACGAAGTGCTGGCCGCGCTCGTGGCTCAGGCGGGCGTGCTGCCGCGAGGCGCCGTCCTCGAAGTTGAGCTGGAGGTCGTGCTCGGCCTCGCGGCCGACGACGACCACGTCCTTGGCGAAGCGGAGCTCTTTGCGCGGCTGTCCCTCGCGTTCGACGGCGATATGAAGCATGAGCCGTCCGGAGGATATCACCGCGGGCCGGCCGACCCGCGGGCGCGAATGCACGCACCTCGCGCGAGGCCGCCGTCCGCGCGATCGCGGGCCGCCCTGCGCGATGTTGCTCTGCTATGTTTCCGCGCGTGCGCCGGCCGGGCCCGAGGAGTTCGCGCGAGGTGGCGACGCTGCTGGCCGCAGGCTGTCGGGCGCTGCGCGACGCGCTGCGGGCTGCCGTGACCGCGCCGAACTCGCGGCTGCGCACGCTCGCGGACGAGTGGTCGCTGGCGGCCTGCGGCGGCGAAGCGGAGTTCGCCGAGGCGATGGCGCAGACGATCGCGTACGGGCTGTGGACGGCTCGGCTGGGGCTCCCCGATGCGGTGCCGGAGGTCGCGGGGGCGTGCGCGCGCCTGGGGGAGACGCCGGGTCCGCTGCTGCGCGCGCTGCGAGCCGCGGCGGAGCATCGCGCGGAGATCGGCATGGCGCTGGGGGAGCTCGAGGCGACGATCGCGGGGCTCGACGAGGCGTCGCTCGCGGCGCTGCGCGAGGGCGAGGGGGCGTACTTCTACGAGGAATTCCTGGCGGCGTACGACGGCCGGCTGCGCCGCGAGGCCGGGGCTTACTACACGCCGAAGGAAGTGGTGCACGCGCAAATCGTGGCAGTGCGCGAGCTGCTGGCGCGCGAGCTCGCGGCGCCGCTCGAGTTCGCGGCGCCCGAGGTGGTGACGATCGACCCGGCGTGCGGCACCGGCGTGTACCCGCTGGCGATCGTGGCGGACGCGCTGCGTGGCGCGCGAGAGACGGGCGGCGACGTCGCGGCGTGCGCGAGCCGACTCGGGACCAACCTCGTGGCCCACGAGGTGCTCGCGGGGCCGTTCGCGGCGGCGCACGCTCGCCTCACGCGCGCGCTGCGGGTCGCGGGGGCGCGGCTGCCGGCGGCGGGAGTGCGGGTGAGGCTGCGAGACACTCTGGCGAGGGCGGAGGGGGAGGACGTCGAGGCGGGGCGCATTCGTGTGTGTATCGGCAACCCGCCGTACGACCGGCGCGAATTGTCGGAGAGCGATCGCGGCGGGTGGATCCGCCACGGCGATCCTGAGCGCGGAGAGCGGCCGCTGCTGGCCGATTTCCTGCCCGACGCCGCGGTCGGCAAGCACGCGAAGAATCTTTATAATGCCTATGTCTATTTCTGGCGCTGGGCGCTGTGGTGGAGCTGCGAGCAGGAAGGGCCGGGGGTGGTGTGCCTGATCACGCCGTCGAGCTACCTGCGCGGTCCGGGCTTCGCGGCGATGCGACGCCGACTGCGCGCGGTGCTCGACGCGTTGTGGATCGTCGACCTCGGCGGCGACGCCCTCGGCCCGCGCCGCTCCGCCAACGTCTTCAAAAATATTCGCACGCCGGTGTGTATCGCGGTCGGGGTGCGACGCGCGGAGGGGGATCGATCGCGGCCGGCGGAGGTCTGGTACACGCGGCTGGCAGACGGGGACAGCCGCGAGCAGAAGCTGCGCACGCTCGGGGCGCTGCAATCGTTGCAGGAGCTCGAGTGGGCACGCGCACCGAAGGGGTGGGACGCGCCGTTCGTGCCCGGGGCGTCGGGCGACTACGGTGATTGGCCGCGGCTGGTGGACCTGTTTCCGTGGCAGCACGCGGGGGCGCAGTGGAAGCGAACGTGGCCGATCGCGGAGACGCCGGAGCTGCTGGAGCGCCGCTGGCGAGCGCTGCTGCGGGCGGACGATCGCGCGGCCGCGTTCCGCGAGACGGAGGCGTGGACGATCGCGCGGCCGGGGGTCGATCTGCTCGATGGGTCGCCGCTGCCGGCGCTGGCGTCGTTGCCGGCGGAGGCGCCGGTGCCTCGGGTCGCGCGGATCGCCTGGCGCTCGCTGGACCGCCGCTTCTGTCTGGCGGATGGCCGCCTCGGCGATCGCCTTCGACCGGCGCTGTGGCGGACGCACGGGCCGTCGCAAGTCTATTTGACGACGATGTTGTCGAGCGGGCTGTCGCGCGGGCCGGCGGTGACGGCGTGCGCGGAGGTGCCCGACCTGCACCACTTCCGCGGGTCGTTCGGCGACAAGGGGGTGATCCCGCTGTGGCGCGACCGCGCGGCGACGCAGGCCAACGTGACGCGTGGTGTACTCAATGTGCTAAGGGACATGTTCTCACGGACAGTGACGGCGCAGGAGCTGTTCGCGTACGTGTATGGCTGCCTGGGACACCCGGGGTACGTCGAGTCGCTGCGCGAGGAGCTGGCGGAGCCCGGGCCGCGGGTGCCGCTGACGCGCGACGAGGAGTTGTTCACGCGCTGCGCAGAGGTCGGAGCGGAGCTGCTGGGGCTGCACACGTTTCGGGTGCGGCTGATAGACGGGGCGGCGCGCTGCGTGGCGCCCGTGCGCGCGATGCCGGAGAGATTCTCGTACGCGGACGAGGTGCTCACGGTCGGAGAAGGAAGCTTCGCGCCGGTGTCGGCGGCGGTGTGGAACTACGAGGTGTCGGGTTTGAAAATCGTGCAGTCGTGGTTGGCCGGCAGGATGCTGCAGCGCCGCGGCCGCACGTCGTCGCCGCTCGACGCGCTGCGACCCGAGGCGTGGTCGGAGGCGCTGACGGCGGAGCTGCTCGAGCTGCTGTGGGTGGTGGAGCGGTCGCTGGCGCTGTCTCGCGCGCAGGCGGAGATCTTTGGACAGATCGTGGGCGGGGAAATGGTGTCGGCGAGCGAGCTGCCGGCGCCCAGCGCCGAGGAGCGGGCCGAACCGCGAACGCGGTGCGAACCGAGTTCGCGCTGAGGGCGAATGGCGCGCGCGCGAATCGCTGGTCGATCGTCGCCGTGCCCGCCAAAAAATGGTGGCCTCGAACCCCAGGCGCGCTTCGGTGCGCACCACGGTCGCTGCAGGTATACTCGTCACCCGCGGCTCACTGGCGGCCGAGGCGTTGGGAGGCACGAATTGAGCGTCACCGTCGATTCTCCGAAGACCCCGGTCACGGCAGGCAGCCATGGCGTCGCTGCCGCGACGGTGCCCAACGTCTGCAAGATGCCCGGCCCGCCGGCGCCGTTCGTACCCACGCCGCTGCCCAACATCGGCCGCAGCGAGGACTCGCCGAAAGGCTACTCGAAGAACGTCCGCATCGAGGGCAAGGCCGTGGCGATCAAGGGCGCGAGCTTCAAGTCGGTCGGTGACATCGCCAGCAAGGCCACCGGCGGCGGGATCGTCTCCGCCAACACGCATGGGCCGACGCAGTTCGTGGGGCCGGGCGCGATGGACGTCAAAATGGAGGGGGAGAACGTCCACTTGCTGGGGGACCCGATGCTCAACAACTGCGCCGGCGGCGGGAACCTGCGAACGCCGCGACGCTCCTGGGAGTGATTCAAAATTGCGGCCCGGTGATCGCGGTGCCGGAGGACGTTTGCCCGGTCTGCGAGAAGACCCACGAGGCGTTCCAGGAGAGCGAGGCGACCACGGCGGACGCAAGTACGCTGGCGACGAACTTCAAGGCGGCGGTGAAGCCGGCCGTGCAGAGCGGCGTGTCGTCTCCGCAGACGATGCTCGGGGTCGTTCACTGCAAGTGCGGCAAGAAGTACGCCGACCAGTCCGGCCTCACGACGGTCGAGCTCTGCGAGGCGGCGAAGGGGATGAAGCACCCGTCAGGCGTGACGACGTCCTACAAGGACGGAGCGTCGCGCGATGCCGCGAAGAACACCGCCGAAGCGGCGATGGTCGGGCGGATGCGGGCGCACCTGAAGAACTCGCCGGCGTTCCGCACCCGGCCGCATCGTGCCCGACCTCGCGGCCGGGTGGCGCGGCGCGACCGCCCAGCAGATCGAGCAGATCGAGCTGCGCGCGGGTCGTCCGTTGCCGCGCTTCTATCGCTGGTTCCTGGCCCGCATGGGGGTCAGCATGGGGCCGATCGCGTATCGTACGATCGACTTCTCGGCGTCCACGGTGCTGGCGGCCTATGCGAAGGGCCTCGTGGCCCAGCTATCTGCGGCGAGTGCTCGGAGAGCTCGCCACGGGCTCCGACCTCGCGCTGGATGTCATGGAGTGGAACCCGCCGCTGGCCTCGCGGGCGAGCCGACGGTAGACGGCGGAGCTGCGCAAAAAAACGCTCAGAGCGGGGCGGTCCGCTGAAAACAGTAGAGGTGGAACAATTGTGAGCAGGCCGCGGGGTTGTTGGCCGGGGCGTCGCTCCAGGTCATGTTCGTGGGTCCGGCGACGCCGAGGCGGCCCAGGGTCTCGGCGGCCTCGGAGGTCCAGTCGTCGCAGTGATCGGCGCCGATGCGGGTACCGTTGCGGAAGGTGTTGGACCAGACCGGAGCGGGGATGTCCAGCGTGTTGCCGGTCTCGTCGACGCCGATCCCGGTGATGAGCGGCAAGGTGGTCAGCTCGCCCCATCCGTGGGCGACGATGGGGCCGGTGGGCAGCTTGTAATAACCGGAGTAGAGGGTATCGAAGCGCCCGCCGGTGGCTGGATCGGCGCTCGAGTCGCTGAGCCATGCGCTCCACTGAACGTCCGGCGGAAGGTCGAGCCATTGCGCGGCCTCTGCACATTTGGCGTCGGCGCCGTCGAGGCCGCCGAGAGCGCCGGTGTAGGTCGTCGCGGTGGCGAAGACGATCCGCGGGGCGAGGCACTCGTTGGAGCAGTCGTCGTCGTCGAAGAGGTTGCCGTCGTCGCACTCCTCGGGGCCGTTGCGCAGGCTGTCGCCGCAGCTCGGGCCGGGGCCGCTGCACTCGGTGTCGCAATAACCGTAGGCGCCGTTCAGCGCGCCGTCGTCACACGGCTCGTTGCCGGCCCAGAGCTTGCCGTCACCGCAGGTCGCAGTTACGCAGCCGGCGAGGCAGGCGTCGCCGTCGTCCGCGTTGCCGTCGTCGCACGGTTCGCCGGGATCCTCGACGCCGTCGCCGCACACGGGAGGCTCGGTGCAGTCGGCCTGGCAGCCGTCGCCGTCGACGGTGTTGCCGTCGTCGCACTGCTCGCCTGGATCGCGCTGGCCGTTGCCGCAGAGAGGCGAGGGGGTGACGCTGCAGTCGTCCTCGCAGCCGTCGTCAGGGGTGCGATTGCCGTCGTCACACGCCTCGCCGGGGTCGAGCTGGCCGTCGCCGCACTCGGCGGCGCTGCTCGAGGTGCTGCCGGAGGAGGTGTCCTGCGGGGCCTCGCTGTCCGTCGCGGGGGTCGAGCCGGTCGGATGATAAAAGCAGGCGCCGACGACGAGGAGCAGGGGGAGGAGTCTGGACTCGCGGGAGCGCATGTGGGTGGAGCTTCGCGGAGGTCGCGGGTGCCGAGCTTCAGTTCTGAATGCAGTAGAGGTGGTGCATGGTGGTGCAATCGGCGGCGGTCTGGGCGTCCGTCCAGGTCGAGTCGGTGGCGCTCGTGCTGCCGACCCTGCCCGTGCCGCTGAGGGCGTCCCAAATGCTGCAGTGAGCGTCCAGCGAGAGGATGGAGCCGTCGGGCGTGGTGTTGGTCCAGGCCAGCGCGTCGGGTGCCACGAGCTTGCCCGTCTCGTCGCGGTTGATGGGGTTCAGCAGCGTCCCCGAAGCCAGGCCCGACCAGTTGCGAGCGACCAGGACCGGCTCCGGCCCGGGGAGGATGTACCAGCCGACGAATTGGGTGTCCAGGCGCGCGGCAGCGCCCTGGCCGTCGTCGCTGAGCCAGGCGGTCCATTCCCAGGCCGGGAAGTCGAGCGTCAGGACGCCGCAGCGAGCGTCGGCTCCGTTGAGCTGGTTCATGTCGCCCTTGTAGGTCTGCGAGGTGACGAAGACGTAGCGGAAAGGGACGTTCTTGCAGGCGTTGCAGAGATCGTCGCCGCCGGGGGTGCCGTCGTCGCACTCTTCCTCCGGGGCCTGGACCTGGCTGTCGCCGCAGCGCGGGCCTGGTTCGCACTGGGTGGTGCAGCCGTCGTAGGCGGTGTCGTCGTTGTCCCGGCCGTCGTCGCAGAGCTCGACGTCTTCGTGCACGAGGCCGTCACCGCAGGTCGCGGTCTCGCAGGAGGACAGGCAGTCGTCGGTGTCGACGAGGTTGCCGTCGTCGCAGGCCTCGGCGCCGACATGCACGATCCCGTCGCCGCACGCGGCATTCTTGCAATTATCGCGGCAGGCGTCGCTGTCGTCGGCGTTGCCGTCGTCGCACTCCTCGCCGTCGTCCAGCATGCCGTTGCCGCACAGTTCGACCGGCGTGAAGCCGCAGTCGGCATCGCAACCGTCGCCGTCGACGAGGTTGCCGTCGTCGCACTGCTCGCCCGGCTCGAGCACGCCGTTGCCGCAGGCGTGGGCACCGTCGCCGGTGGTCGGGAGGGTGCTCGAAGTCGCGTCCGTGCCGGTCGACGAGTCCGGCTGGCTCACGCTGCCGTGGGGGTTGTAGAAGCAGCCAGAAGCGGCGAGGAGGGCGAGGAGCGTGGCGGTGCGGTACGTCATCGGTTCCCGGGGCTGCGAAGCGGCGCCTCTGTCCTCGTCATGAACTCGGCACCGGGGTCGCGGCCTCACGAGTGTCCGAGTGCGCCGGGCTCGGGGAAGGGGGGAGACGAACGACGGTACAGCATCGGCTCCGGTGCGAGCAAGGCGCGGCCGCGCCCGGCTGCAGTGGGGGAGGTGAGGTCAGTTCTGGACGCAGTAGAGGTGGTGCGATGAATTGCAGTCGGACAACGCCCCTGCGTTTGTCCACGTCGCGTCCGTCGCGCTCGGGTTGCCCACGCTGCCCGTGCCCGAATTCGAATCCCAGAGGTTGCAGTGTGAGGCCGTGTCGGCCGCGAGAGTCTCGCCATCGGCCCCGGTGTTGGTCCAGGCCATCGCGTCCGCGGGGACCGGAGCGCCGTACTCGTCTCTGTCGATGCGGTTCTGCAAGGAGCCCGCAGTCAGGCCCGCCCAGCCGCGGGCGACGAGCTCGGGCTGGGCTCCCGGGAGGACGTACCAGCCGTCGAAGGCGGTGTCCATGCCGAGGGCAGGAGAGCCAGCGTCGTCGCTGAGCCAGGCGATCCACGTGGAGCCGTCGCCCAGAATGTCGCCACTGTCCGCCGCGGCCGCGCACTTGATATTCGCGCCGCTCAGCTTGTTCAGGTCGCCCGTGTAAGCCTTCGAGGTGACGAAGACGTAGCGGAAGGGGACGTTCTTGCAAGCGTTGCACGGGTCGTCGCCCTCGGGAGTGCCGTCGTCGCACTCCTCGTCGGGGGCCTGGACTTGGCCGTCGCCACAGCGCGGGCCGAGCAGGCACTGAGTGGTGCAGCCGTCATAGGCGGTGTCGCTGTTGGCGTCGCCGTCGTCGCAGGCCTCGACGCCGACATGGACTCGGTCGTCGCCGCAGGCCGCGGCGATACAGGAAGGCAGGCAGTCGTCGGTCTCGATGGCGTTGCCGTCGTCGCAGGCCTCGACACCAGCCTGTACGACGCCGTCGCCGCAGTGCGCGTGGGTGCAGTCGTTGATGCAGGCGTCGGTGGCGTCGTCGTTGCCGTCGTCGCACTCCTCGCCCGGGTCGAGCTCGCCGTTGCCGCAAGCGGGGGCGGGCGTGAAGGCGCAGTCGGCCTCGCAGCCGTCGCCGTCGAGGGCGTTGCCGTCGTCGCACAGCTCGCCAGGCTCGAGCTGGCCGTTGCCGCAGAGGGGCGTGTTGTCGGTCGTGGGGGGAGTGGCGCTCGATGTCGTGCTTGAGCCCGAGGTCATGTCGGGCTGGTTCGAGCTGCCTTCGGGATTGTAGAAGCAGCCGTGGACGGTGATGACAGCGAGCAGGGCTGGGAGACGAGGGAGCATGGAGAGCGGGCTTGAAGGGGATTCCCTGCAGCTTGAGAATGACGCTGGAGCGACGATCTGCGGTACAAGTGCACTTCGCGTCAGCGCCTACGAGCCCACCAAGGTTGCCATTGAAACTGCTTGCGGTAGCAAAGACCAAACGGGGGGCGATGCAAGTATTGGAGCACTCGTCGTCATCCGTTTGGTTGGCGTCGTCGCACTCTTCCGGGCCGTTGCGCGTGCCGTCACCGCAGCGCTCGCCGAGGTCGCTGCAGTCGTTGTTGCACTGGCCATACATGCCGTTCATCGGCCCGTCATCGCACGTCTCTTTGCCCGCCCAGAGGATGCCGTCGCCGCACTTGGCCGCCACGCATGTGGAGAGGCAGCCATCGTCGTCCATTTCATTGCCATCGTCACACTGCTCACCGGGGCCTTGCATGCCGTCGCCGCACACCGGCGTGATGGTGCAGGTGCTCTCGCAGCCGTCGCCGCTCATCTTGTTGCCGTCGTCGCACTGCTCGCCAGGGTCGAGCTTGCCGTCTCCGCACTCCGTGGTGAATGAGAGCCGACAGTTGCCCTCGCAGCCGTCACCGTCGTCGTTGTTACCGTCGTCGCATTCCTCGGCCTCATCTATCGTGCCGTTGCCGCACAGTTCGCCGGGTGTGGTCGTGCAGTCGACCTCGCAGCCATCACCGGGGGTGGCGTTGCCGTCGTCGCACTGCTCGCCGGGCTCGAGCTTGCCGTTGCCGCAGGCGGGGTTGTCGTCGGTCGTGGTCGGAAGGGTGCTCGAGGTCGCGCCTGTGCCCGTCGACGGGTCCGGCTGGCCCGTGCTGCCCTGGGGGTTGTAGAAGCAGCCAGATGCGGCGATGAGGGCGAGGAGCGTGGAGGTGCGGTACGCCATCGGATCCTTGGGCTGCGAAGGGGCACCTCTGTCCTGGTCGAGGACTGCGCACCTGGGCCGCGGTTTCACGGGAGTCCAGGCGCGCCTGGTTCCGGGAAGGGGTGACAACTGCTCCTGTCATAGACGGCGGTAGATGGGCCCATCATATAGTTCACCACGGCTTCTGTAAGTGCGACGACGTTTTTGATGAGCTGTCAAGGCAGATTTTCGACGCAGTAGAGATGGTGCTGCGTGTTACAAGGCGCAGATGCGGGCTCGGCTGGATCCGTCCAGGATTTGTCCGTGGCGGACGAAAGGCCGACGCGGCCTGACGCTCCACCGTCCATCGAGTTCCAGTTCGAGCAATTCAAGTTCAGCGCGGGCAGGTCACCGGCGATATGGGTATTCGTCCACGCTGTCAGCGGCTCCGGGACGGCCTCTCCGTTCTCGGTGTGGTCGATCGCATGCATGAGTTGGCCGGAGGTCAGACCTGCCCATCCCTTGGCCACCAGGGTGGGAGGATTTGTCGGCAGCACGTACCAGCCGGTAAAGGTCTGATCCAGCCGCTCGGCTGCTTGATTCGATCCTGAGCTGAGCCAAGCGGTCCAGGCGACATCACCAGCGTTGGGAATGTTTCCGGCGTTGGCCGCGTCGACGCAGTCTCCATCGGCACCGGCGATTCCGTTACGGTCACCGCTAAAGACGCTCGTGGTGATGAAGATGTGTCGAGACGGATTGATCTTGCAGCTATTACAAAGATCATCGCCTGCTGGCGTGCCATCGTCGCATTCTTCGGCGCCCACCTGGACGAAGCCATCGCCGCAGAACGCTATCTTGCACGATACACAGGTGTCTGAGTTGTCCGAGTTTTCATCCTCGCACTCCTCGCCGGCTTCCGCGTTGACGACCCCGTCTCCGCACTCGACCGCCGTGCAGTCTCCGTCGCACGATGCGCTGGGCGCTCCGTCGTCGCACTCTTCGGTGCCGGCGAGGATGACGCCGTCGCCGCAGACCGCGCTCTTGCAGGTGTTGGTGCAGGCGTCGGTGTTGTCGTCGTTGCCGTCGTCGCACTCTTCGCCGGCGTCCGTCTTGCCGTCGCCGCAGGAGGCGGGGATCACGGTCTTGGTGCAGTTGTTCTCGCAGCCGTCCATGGCGACGTTGTTGCCGTCGTCGCACTCTTCGCCGTCGTCTACCGTGCCGTTGCCGCACAGCTCACCGGGCGTGGTGGTGCAGTCGGGCTCGCAACCGTCACCGGGGGTGGCGTTGCCGTCGTCGCACTGCTCGCCGGGCTCGAGCACTTCGTTGCCACAGGCGGGCTTGTCGCCCGGGGTCAGCGTCGTCGTCGCCGTGGGGTCGGTTGTGTCGTATCCCGTGGTCTCGCCGGGGAGGACCAGGGTGCCTTCGGGGTTATAGAAGCAACCGTGAGCGGCCAAGACGGTGAGAAGAGCCAAAGAGTGAGAGGGCATGGGTCTCCTGGGGCCTGCGATAGGCGTAGTCCCGAGCGGCGGGAGCTCCGAGGAGGTCGTGACCGGACCGCCTGAGCTCAGTTTTGGACGCAATAGAGGTGGTGCATGGTGCTGCAGTCCTCAACGGTTCCGGTATTCGCCCACATCGCGTCGGTGGCGTTCGGGCTGCCCACGCTGCCGGTTCCGGTGTTCGAATCCCAAATGTTGCAGTGCGAGGCCGTGTCGAGCGAGAGGATCTTGCCGTCGGCCTTGGTGTTGGTCCAGGCGGTCGCGTTCGCCGGAACCTGATCGCCGGCCTCATCCCGGTTGATCGGGTTCTGTAATTTGCCCGATGTGAGACCCGCCCAGTTCCTGGCAACGAGAGTTTGCTCGGGGCCGGGGAGGACGTACCAACCGACGAAGGTCGTATCCATGCGGGTAGAGGCGCTCGTTTCGTCATCGCTGAGCCAGGCGGTCCATCCCGCCGCCTCCGCCGCCGGGAGATCGGATGCCGCGATGAGGCAACGAGCATCAGCGCCAGGGAGCTTGTTGAAGTCGCCCTTGAAGGTGTCCGAGGTGACGAAGATGTAGCGGTAGGGAACGTTCTTGCAGGCGTTGCACAGATCATCGCCGTCCGGGGTGCCGTCGTCGCACTCTTCTTCGGGGGCCTCGACGGCCTCGTCGCCGCACCGCGGGCCTAACTGACACTGGGTGGTGCAGCCGCCATAGGCGGTGTCGCTGTTGTCGCCGCCGTTGTCGCAGGCCTCGACGCCGTCGTGGCGCTGGCCGTCGCCACAGAACGCGTTCTTGCAGGAGGACAGGCAGTCGTCGGTGTCGTCGTCGTTGCCGTCGTCGCACTCCTCGCGGACGTCCGTCTTGCCGTCGCCGCAGGAGGCGGGGATCACGGTCTCGGTGCAGTTGTACTCGCAGCCGTCCATGGCGACGTGGTTGCCGTCGTCGCACTCCTCGCCTTCGTCGACCATGCCGTTGCCGCACAGCTCGCCGGGCGTCTTGGTGCAGTCGACCTCACAGCCGTCACCGGGGGTAGCGTTGCCGTCGTCGCACAGTTCGCCGGGCTCGAGCGCGCCGTTGCCACAGGCGGGCTTGTCGTCGGTCGTCGCGGTCGGGGTCGGAATGGGGCTGGAAGTGGTGCTCTCGGTCGTGCTTCCGGTCAAATCGCCAGTGCTGCCCTTCGGATTGTAAAAGCAGCCGTGGGCGGTGGTGAGGGCGAGGAGCACGATGGCACGGTTCAGCATGGGTCCCCTGGAACTGCGTGACGCGTAGCTGTACTCGGCAGGAGCTGCCGAGGTGGCGGGCAGAGCGGGGCCATACTTGGCCCTGTACGACGAGGGCTCGAGATGCTCGTTTGCGACTCTAGAGAATGTCTTCGATGCAATAGAGGTGATGCTTGGTATCGCACGTAGCAGATGCGGGGGACGCCGGATCGGTCCAGTCGCTGTTCGTCGCGGTAGAAAGTCCTACACGGCCGGAGTCCGCGGGCATTGAAGAGTTCCAGCTCTTGCAATGGAGATTCGATGCAGGCAGCTCGCCGACGATGTCCGTATTCGTCCAGACCGTCTCCGGTGCCGGAATCGCCTGGCCGGTCTCCGTTGCGTCGATTGCGTGTTGAAGGGTGCCGGAGGTCAGCCCAGCCCAGCCTCGAGTCACGAGGGTGGGCGGCGTGGTGGGTAGGACGTACCAGCCGGTAAAATTGGTGTCGAGCCGCTGGACAGCCTGGATCGCGTTAGCGCTCAACCAAGCGACCCACTGCGTGGTGTCAGTCAGAGGAAGCTCTGCCGTCATAGCCGCGCTCAAGCACGCGCTGTCAGCCGCAGTGATGTTGCCGAATTTACCAGTGAAGGTCGCGTTCGTCGTGAAGACGTAGCGGTAAGGGGTGTCCTTGCATTTGTTGCAGAGATCGTCGCCGTCCGGGGTGCCGTCGTCGCACTCCTCGACGCCAGCCTGGACGAAGCCGTCCCCGCACACCGCCGTCTTGCACGCGATGCACGCGTCCGTGTCGTCCGAATTTTCATCGTCGCACTCCTCGCCGGCTTCCGCGTTGATGACCCCGTCTCCGCACTCGACCGCCGTGCAGTCGCCGTCGCACGACGCTGTGGGCGCTCCGTCGTCGCACTCCTCGGTGCCGGCGAGGATGACGCCGTCGCCGCAGACCGCGTTCTTGCAGGTTTTGGTGCAGGCGTCGGTGCTGTCGTCGTTGCCGTCGTCGCACTCCTCGCCGGCGTCCATTTTGCCATCGCCGCAGGAGGCGGGGATCACGGTCTCGGTGCAGTTGTTCTCGCAGCCGTCCATGGCGACGTCGTTGTCGTCGTCGCACTCCTCGCCCTCGTCCACCACGCCGTTGCCACACAGCTCGCCGGGTGTCTTGGTGCAGTCGGCCTCGCAGCCGTCGCCGGGGGTGGCGTTGCCGTCGTCGCACTGCTCGCCGGGCTCGATCACTTTGTTGCCGCAGGCGGGCTTGTCGTCGGTCGTCGCGGGCGACGTCGCGGTGGTCTCGGTCGGTTCGGTCGTGTCGGTGGAGGTCTCGGTGACGACGCCGCCTGTCCCGGTCTCGATCTGGGTGAGATCTTTCAGGCAGCCGGCAGGAAGCAGGACGAGGACGACGAGCGAGGAGCGGGCGAGCATGGCGGTGCGCTTGTGGACATGGTCGACGGTGAGGCCGCCGAGCGCAAGGGTGCGGCGAGGGGCCGAGGCAGATCTCGCAGAACGTCGGTCCCGACGACGCGAAATTCCGGCGATGTTGCGACCGATGGCGCCCGGCGCCTTGGCGCGCGAGCAGCGGAGGTCGAGTCGCAAGGCGACGCGACCGCGGGCCCACAGGTCGCCGGGCGCAACATTTTTTGAAAAACCAGCGAAAACGAGGCGGCGGAGCTCGGTGGGTCGCGTACAGGCAGCCTGCGAAGGTCGGGGAGGCTCGTGTGTCGCGGCTGCAAGGCGCGCCCGTACCACTGTTACGAGCTCGAGGCCTGCGCGCTCGAGCGGCCGCGCCCGGGTCGGGGCGATGCCCGGCGTCGCCGTCAGGAGGCGGACGCTGCGCGAGATTCGGATGCGCGCGGGCGAGCCTGGCCGTTGAAGCAGGTGGTGCGATCGGGCGCGCAGCGGCGGCGGGTCGCTTGGCCCGCGGGCCGGTGGGGCTTATACTCGCGGCCCGGTCGGGGAACGAGGGCGCATGCTGATCGTGCAAGGTGTCGCGCTGGCGATGGCGATGGTGACTGCGGACGCGCCTGCGGCGTCGGCTTCGTCGAAGGAACAGCGGGTCGCAGCGGCGTACCAGCAGTTCGAGAAGCAGCGGCACGTCGAGGCGGCGCTCGAGTTCGAGGCGCTGTGGCGGGACTTCAAGGAGCCGCGGTTCTTGTTCAACGCGGCGGTCACCCGCTACACGGCCCGCCACTACGCGCACGCGGTGGCGTACCTCAACGAGTACCTGGCGCTGGCCGAGGTGAAGGGGGCGGACCGCGACGAGGCGAAGGCGCAGCTCGAGGTCGCGCGACGCGAGGTGTCGAGCGTGCAGGTCCGCGTGCAAGCCAACGGGGTCGCGGGCGTACCGACAGTGACTGCGCGGTGGGTCAGCGAGCTGGCGTCGGACCTGCGGCCGCAGCTGCCGGTGGCAGTGGCGCCCAGCGGGGCGGCGCAGAGCGGGGTGATCCAGCTCGACCCGGGGACGTGGGTGGTCCGCGCCGAGGCGCCCGGGGCCGAACCCGCGGAGGTCCAGATCAAGGTGGCCGCGGGCGCGCCGGTGACGGCGGAGCTGGCGTTGAAGCCGCTGCCGAAGGAGACAAGTCCCGAGACGCCGACGAAGCCGGGACCGGACAACAGCCCCCTGGTGCGTCGCACGGCCGGTTTCGTCGCCCTCGGCGACGGCTTGGGCCTGGCGGCGGTCGGGATCGTGGTGACGGCGGTCGGGCAGGCGACGAGGTTCGGGCCGGCGCTGAAGACCGATCCGATGAACTGCGCCGATTGGCCCACTCTGGTGGAATGCTCCTCGAAGCTGCGCTCGGGGGCGGAGTTGCGGGGGGTCGGGACGGGCCTCGTGGGGGCAGGGCTCGGCCTGGTCGCGACCGCCCCGATCTGGTTCGCCCGCAACGAGAAGGCGCGGCGGGTGGCGTGGGCCGTCGAGACCGGCCTGGGCGGGGCGGCGCTGATCGGCGGGATCGTCGGGGTGGTCCTCTCCGCGAGAGGCTTCAACGAGGCCAACGCGACGCCGAACGCGACCTGGCAGAGCGTGTCCGAGGGCGTGAAAGGGCCGGCGACGACCTACGCGGCGGCCACGGCGATCACCGGGTTCGGGGTCGGGGTGGTGACCGGCGCCGGGCTGGGGCTGGCGTTCGGGCTGTCGCGCGGGAAGAGCTCGCAGTACGCGAAGGCGCTGCGGGTCGGCGGCGCACCCGGGCGCTCGGCGTTCGGGCTCACGCTCAGCGGACGCTTCTGAGCGCGAGCGGCAGGCTCGCTTCAGGGCATGCCCCCAGGGGCATGTCCTGATGAACATGTTTGTTTGAAGATGTATGAACGGGCATGTCCGAAAGGACATTAGCCGACTCGGCCTCACCGGTGTGCCGGTCGGGTCGAGGCGGTGGCCCTTCGCCGGGCGCTCGAGCATGTCTCGATGGACATGCTCGAGCGGGCAGGGCTATTTGAGGCCCTTGGCCTGGCAGGTGTGGCGGTCGCTGGCGTCGAGCTTGCAGACCAGCGGGGCGTCGCAGGGGCAGTCCTGGCAGCAGGTCTGGCTGCTCTCGCCGCGGGCGGGCTCGCAGACGCCGTTGCCGCAGGTCTTGGGCCCCTGGGGCTTCTCGACCTTGGGGGTGACGGGGGCGCCCTTGAGGCGGGAGCAGCGGCCGTCGGCGGTGCGGAACTGGCCCGGAGGACAGGCGTCGGCGGGGGTCTCGACGGGCGGGAGGACCGGGGTCTCGACGGCGGGGCCGCGCTTCTTGAGCTCGCCGCAGTCCTCGGGGCTGTGGTGGGCCGCCGTGTTCTCCTTGCCCTCGCAGCGGCCGTTGCCGGGCCACGGCTTCTTGCACCACGCGTCGGGCGAGTCGTCGGCCAGCTCGGCGTGCAGCTCGTCGAGGTGCTTCTCGAGGTCCTCGAAGTCGGCCTCGGTCAGCTGCTCGAACTTGGCCCAGCGCACGCGGCGGTTGCAGTCGAGGACGAAGGTGACGGGCAGGTTGCCGCGGAACAGCTGGCGCGCCTGCTCGCCCTCCAGCACCTTGACGAACTTCTCGTCGTAGCTGCGGTCGGCCAGCTTGACGGCGGCGGGCGGCATGACGTCGGCGAAGTCCTGGTAGGACTTGCGCGGGTCGGTGTTGTCCTTGAGCTGGACCGGGACGAACTTGACCGCGTCGCTCCACGTCTCGGCCTTGCGGGCGAACATGGCCTTGAAGTCAGGCATCTCGGCTTTGCACGGGCCGCACCAGGTCGCCCACAGGTTGACGACGTGGACCGCCTGCGACGGCAGCACCTCCTGCGCGCCGAAGCGGACCTCGACGGCAGGCTTGGTTGTGTCGCGGATCGCCTCGAGCTTGACCAGCATGGCCGGGGAGATCTGGGTCCCGAACTTGCCGACGTAGCCGCTGCGCGGCTGGTCCTGCGGCGGGGCGACCTCCTCGGGGTCGACGATCAGCGCGGTCTTGCTTTCGAGCACCCGCGTGGTGTCGACGCAGCCCTGCTTCTCGCGCTGCAGGACGCGCGCGAGCTGGCGCCGCACGTCGCTCTCCTTGAGCCAGATCAGCATGGCGAGGCCGCAGGCCAGCGTCGTCAGCATGACGTTGACCACCGCCCAGCGGACGTACAGCCGGGCCTTGGCCCGCGCAGGGTCCGTGTCCTTGAGGTCGAGGCGGGTCGGCTCGGACATGGTCTTTCGGTCAGGTCTTGGGCGCGTTGACCGGCTGGTTGACCGGCTGGTTGACCGGCATGTTGACCGGCTGCGGGGCGGCCGGCGGCGGGCCTGCCAGCGCCTCCTGGCAGCACGGGCAGGCCTGCAGCTTGCTCTGCAGCAGGTCGCGGGTCTTGCCGAGGCGGAGCACGAGCATGACGGCGACCAACAGGCTGACGCCGGCGATGAAGGTCGTCAGGATGGCGACCAGCTTGTAGGCGAGCAGGGGCGGCGTCGGGGCGCTGGACATGGCGGTATCAGCCGGCGGACTCGTCGAGGATGGTCTTGGGCGGCTTGTACTCGGTGCCGTCGCAGGGGATCGGGACGACGAGGACGACGCGGTTGATGGCGTTGAACAGCTCGGTCCAGTCGCGCGAGCTCTGGTCCTTGAGGTCGATCGCGCCGTCGAGCAGGCTCTGCATGCGCTTCTGGTTGGTCTCGTCCCACGCGACGACCGGCGACGGGGTCTTCTCGCCCGGCTTGTCCTGGACGTCGAGGTAGCTCTTCTTGAACCGCTCGGGGTTCAGCGGCTTGGCGTCGCGCATGGCGAACGGCTGGATCGGGATCTGCTTGCGCTCGGTCTCGGCCAGGCCCTCGTTGACGACCTCGCCGATGATCTGCGTGACCATGTCCATGCGCCGCACGGCGAGGTCGTGGTTCTCCTGGCGGTCGCCGTCGGGCGAGGCGCGGCCGATCACGAACACCTGCTTGGCCCGCGTCAGCTGCTCCTTGAAGCGGCGGATCTGCTGCTTGTAGTGCTCGCGCACCGTCTTGGTCGGCCAGTTGGTGCCCTTCTTCGGCAGGCCGGTCGGGTAGTGGACCGAGAAGCGGCCGGGGAAGGCGGCGAGGATCAGGTCGAACTGCGGGTCGTCGATCGCCAGCTGCTCCCAGTCCGACGGGGTGCACGAGCGGGTCGAGACCAGGTCGCCGAGGCTCTTGTCGCGGCTGGCGCACTTGTTCTGCAGGTTGCGCACCGCCTTGGCCAGCTCCTCGTTGCGGGCGCACTCGAGGGGCGCGCGCTCGAGCTTGCCCGGGTCCTGGCAGCGCAGCTGGTGGCACACGAGCGGCATCTCGCAGTCGCAGTCGCGGCAGCTGTCGCCCTCGCCGCAGATCGCCAGGTCGTCGATCGGGGCGCACTTGTCACCCATGCAGTACTGCCCCGGCGGGCACTTGGCGGAGCCCTCGGGCGTGCTGGCGTCGCAGTCGGCCGCGGGCGCGACCTGGGCGGTCTTGGCCGTCTCGCCGGCGGCCTGGGCGAGCAGCGGGTCCTCGGTGCGGAAGAGCGCCACGTAGGCGATCAGCAGCACCATGAGGGCCATGAAGCCGGTCAGCACCAGCAGGAGCTTGGTCGTCGTGTCGAACTCGGAGGCCATGAGTGCCGGCTCGGATCAGGGGGCCTTCACCATGCCGCGGACGATGTTGATGATCGCGCGGGCGGTGTAGTCGGACTGCAGGTGGTTGACGGTGTCGAGGCGCGGCGCGCCGTTCTCGATCGGGAAGACGTAGCCGGTCGGGACCTTGTAGTCCTGATCGACGGCGAACTTCTGGTGCGCGGTGATCCGCGTCGGCCCGTCCTTGTCGTTGTTGATGCACTGAAACAGTTCGTTGTCGGCGTCGTCCGGGTCGATCTCGAGGCCGATGTCGACGGCCTTGCTGGCGACGCGCACGGGGCTGAAAAGCGGGCCGCCGTTCGGGTCGGGGTCGGCCTGCAGCGCGAACAGGGCGGCGATCATGTCGAAGCCGGCGCCGGGGCGCAGCTTCTCGACGCACTCGGCGGCCTTGGCCGCGAGGCAGGCGCCGCCGTTGAAGGCGTCGGGGTGGTGCTTGGGGTAGCCGGCCGGGAAGGCGTCGGTGTCGCAGGCGGCGCGCGGGGTGTGGAACACGTAGACCCGCGTCGGCACGTCGAGCTCCTTGCTGCGGATCGCCCGGCCGACGTTGCGGAACTCGTTCGAGCAGTGCGGGCAGCTGAGGTCGAGGAACAGGGCGATGCCGACCTTGGGCTCGGCGGCGCCGGTGACGATGGCGGTGGCCGGCAGCGCGGTGGTCGGCGCGGCGCAGCCGGTGTTGGCGTCGACGAACCGGCGCGTGGTCTGGAAGCCGACCGACTGCACGCCGAGGCCGACGACGAACACGACGCCGGCGACGAACAGGGCGTCGAGCAGGTCGGCCTGGCGCCGCGTGGTCAGCCGCTTCCACAGGCCGCGCGGGGCCCCGTGGACGGCGAACAGGGAGCACATCAGCAGCAGGGCGCTGATGACGTAGAGCGAGAGGCAGTAGGGGCAGGGGGCCTTGAGGATCAGGAAGGCGTAGCTGCCGTAGACGGCGCTGACTGCGATGTCGAACAGCGCCAGGCCGAGCAGCAGCGGGCGGGCCGCGCCGCGCAGGAAGTCGGAGCGCAGGAACAGGCCGCCGGCGATCACTGCGACGACGAGGTAGAAGGCCGAGCCCCACAGCGAGATCGGCAGGCCGAACAGGGTCGACCAGCTGCTCTGCAGCGCGTCCTCGCACGACATGCCCCCGATCGCGCACGCGCCCTTGGTCGAGGCGCACGGCGTGAAGGTCATGCGGAACTTCAGCACCGTGAGGTACGCGCCGACGCCGATGCCGAGCAGGCTGAGCAGCAGCGCCGCGCCGGCGCCGAAGCGGGCGATGCCCGGGGGCTTGTCTTGAGATGTCGTGGAGGACATGTCCCGAAGACCTCTAGGGAGTGGGGGTCGACAGCGGCAGCTTCTCGAAGGTCGCCTTGCCGTTGTTGTAGGTGTATGCGAAGGCGCCGCCGCGCGGGCTGGAGTCGAACGGGAACTGCTCGAACAGGCTGCGCACGCAGGTCCGTACCGAGGCGTTGCTCGAGATGACCTTGATCTTGTGCGGCGGCATGCCCGACTTGCGGACCTCGATGGTGAACTTCAGCTTGGCGGTGCTCTGGCCGGCGCCGTCGAGGCAGTTCTGGAAGAACTTGTGCTGGTCGCGCAGCTCCTTCTCGGCGCTGCGGTAGGCGAAGTCGGGGTCGGGCACGCCGGTGCCCGCGGGCGGCGGGGTGGCGGGCTCGGGCGGCTTGCTGTCGGCGACGGGCTCGACCTTGGTCGGTTCGGGCGGGGCCTCGACCTTGGTGAGGGCGACCGGCGGCGGGGTCTCGACCTTGCTGTCCGGAAGGACAGGCGGTGTCTCGACCTTGGTGGCCTCGGGGACAGGCGGGGCGTCGACCTTGGTCGGCTCGACCGGCGGAGGCGTGCTGTCCTCAGGGACAGGTGGCGGCTCGACCGGCGGCGGGTTGACGACCGGCGGCGGCTCCTCGACCTTGGCGGGCTCGGGCTCGGGCAGGTCGTCGCCGGCCGCGGCGGCAGCAGCAGCAGCGACGGCGTCGTTCGGACCGGGCGCCGGGGCGGCCAGCCACGAGGCGAGGCCGAACATCAGCGCGAGCGACAGCAAGGTGCCGCCGCGGGCGACCACGTCCTTGCCGGTGATCGGGCGCGGCGCGTCGGTGTCGAACTGCTGCGAGCGCGAGATCTCGTCGCGCACCACCGGATCGCTCGAGTGGGTGGCAGACTCGGCGTCCTCGAGCGTCGGCGTGCCGAGCGGCGTGGCGCCGGGCCGCGGGGTGCCCTGCGGGGTGGGGTTCGGCGCGACGGTGCCGATCGGCGTGGTCCCGGGCCGCGAGCGCTCGGGGATCGCCATCAAGAACGGCTGGCTCATGTGCCGCACCATCGGCGCGCCGACCACGGCCTCGAACGACTCGAGCAGCGCCTGGCCGAACTCGTCGGCGCTCTGGTAGCGCTTGTCCGGGTCCTTCTCGAGCGTCTTGAGCAGGACGTCGTCGGCGATCTTCGGGATGTTGCGGTCGGGCGCGCGCTTGCTCGGGGCCTCGGGCGCGGTGTGCTTTTGGTGGTAGAGCAGGTCGAGGACGTTCTTGCTCGAGAACGGCGGGGTGCCGGTGATGAGCTTGTAGAGCGTCGCGCCCACGGCGTAGATGTCGGAGCGGGCGTCGGGCGTCGCGTTGGTGGCGATCAGCTCCGGGGCCATGTACTCCGGCGTGCCGAGCAGGACGCCGTCCTGCGTCAGCTCCTGGCCGCTGTTGGTGTCCTTGGCGATGCCGAAGTCGATGAGCTTGATGTGATCGGGGTTGCGATCGAGGGTGACGCGGAAGCAGTTCTGCGGCTTGATGTCGCGGTGGTAGGTGCCCTTGGCGTGGGCCGAGCTGAGGCCGCTGCAGATCTGGATCGCCATGTTGGCGAGGCGCGCCCACGGCAGCGGGCCCTCGCGCTGGAGCATGTGATCGAGGTCCTCGCCCTCGAGGTACTCCATCACGATGTACACCTGCCCCGACGGGGTCTGGCCGACGTCGTAGGCGCGCACGACGTGGTTGCTCGAGATGTCCATCATCGCCCGCGCCTCGGCGAGGCAGCGCTGCTGCATGTCGGCCTTGCCCGACAGGCGCGGGTCGAGCAGCTTGATCGCCAGCTTGCCGCCGGTGCGGGCGTGTGTGCCCCGGTACACCGTCGACATGCCACCTGACCCAAGGGGCTGCTCCAGCTTGTAGCGGCTGTCGATCACCGAGCCGGGGCCGATCGGCGCCGGCGGTTGTTTGGCCGGGGCCGGCCGCGCCTGCGCTGCGCCGCTGCCCGTCGAGGCGACGCCGGGCCGCGTGTTGCCGGTGGGCGCGGCGGTGCCGGGCCGCGTGTTGCCGGTGGGCGCGGCGGTGCCGGGTCGCGTGGGCGTGGCGCCGGCGGGCGCAGCGGTGCCGGGTCGCGTCGGGGTGACGCCGGGCAGAGAACCGGTCCCAGGCCGGGTGGGCGTGCGCGCCGGCGGCGTCTTGCCCGGGGCGGGCTTGGCCGGGACCGCGGCGGTGCCGGGCAGCGAGGCCGACTGCTTGCTGGGCGCCCTCATCTCGCCGGTGCTGGCAGGGGCGGCGGTACGTGGCCGCGGCGCCGGTTTCGCAGGCGGCCTGGGATCGTTGGGCGGCATATCAGGGGTCTCATCTTACAGGACACTGAGGCGCGACGGCGACAACGCGGCGATTACTTGTGTGCGCCGCGCCGGCAAGATGTCCGAAGGGCCATGCCGCGCGGCGCGATCACGCCCGCGTGAACGATCGCGAGGGCGGGCGCGATCGCGCGATGCGATCTGTCTCTTCGGACATGTCAACGCTGGTCCCGGCGATCTGCCGCACAACGGGAGGGGACGCGCGGGAACTGGTGGGGGCCGGCCCGAGGGCCGGTCCGCGCGCGGGTCCAGCCGCGCGCCGACGGGCTCGCGCGGGCCGAAGCGTTTGCGGCGAGATCCCGGCGGCGCCGCGAGGGCAGCGCGTCCATGGGTGCGCGGGCGGCGTCCGGGTGGATGTCCCGGAGGTCAGGTGCAGACGCTCGTCAGGGCCGAGCGCCGGCGACGATCGCATCCAACTTCGCTCGTTCGGCGACCTGCACCTGGCGTGCGAGCGGCCAGGTCTGGACGATCTTCGCCACGTCGAGGCCGAGCGTGTCGATCGCTCGCGCGAGCCCCAGCGCCGCCGGCCACGCGCGCGGCACCTCGCCAGTGACAGGGAAGAAAGCCAGGTCGCCCTCGATCAGCAGGCGCTCGCGCGGGGAGTAATAGACGAGGTACGAGTCGGTGTGCTCGATGTACGCGCCGATATCGTGCAGCTCGAGCGCGTGGCCGGAGGCGTCGCTGAAGACGTGCTTGCCGGCGACGACGAGGAACTTCGGCGCGCGCGGCTCGCGGGCCAGGGCGTCGGGCGCGAGCGCGTGGGGCCGGCGCGCGAGGTCCTCGATCAGGGGCACGTTGCCGGCGGTGGTGACGATGGTGGCGCCGGCGTGGATCAGCGGACGCAGGCCTCCGCTGTAGTGCGGGTGGTGATGTCCGAACACGGCATAGCGGATCTCCTTGTCCGGCGCGTGGGCACGCACTGCGGCGAGGAGATCCTCTCCGGCGGCGCTGCGCAGCGGGGCGTCGAGCACGACGACGAAGTCGTCGAACACCGCGAAGGCGGCGCGCGAGTCCTCGACCGGGAGCTCGACGAGGAAGAGGGCCGGCGAGAGGGCGACGACGTGGGCCGGCGGGCGTGGTGCGGGCGGTGCGTCGGTGCCGGCGAGCGTAAGCCAGTGCGCCTCGGCTTCGGCCGGGGCGAGGTCCTCGTGGCCGACGCGCTCGACGAGCTCGAGGGTGACGTCGCGGGTGTCTGCGGCGTCCTCGTGCAGCCAGCGCTCGATCCGCCGCGCGGGCAGCAGCACGCCGGCGAACTCGCGGTAGTCGGCGTAGCGCACCGACTCGGCGGCGTCGCCGAGCTGCGGGTGGGCGACGAGCCGCTCCCAGCGCGCGAGCCGGTGATCGTCGCGGCGCAGCCACAGCGAGGCGCTGCCGCTCGCGTCGGCGTAGGCGAGGACGTCGTGGACGACGCCGCCGTCGTCGCCCTCGCCGAGCCAGCGCAGCGAGCTCGCGTGGGCGCGGACGCGGCGCAGGAGCTGCTGCGGCAGGGCCCGGGCGAGGGCGTCGCACTGGCGCACTACGTCGCTGCGCTGGTCGGTGGGCGGATCGCCGGTGTCGCGGAAGAAGCCGCGCTCGCCGTTGCAGATCGTCAGGCCCTCGCGCTTGTCGTCGAATTTGACGCGGCGCAGGACGGCGTCGTCGCGCCGCTCGACGACCTCTTCCCAGGCCTTGCTGTGGACCTCGTAAGGTTTTTTATAATGGCCCTCGATGGCGATCGTGCCGCGGGCGCGCCACCACAGCGGGCCTGTGAGTTCGCCGTGGGCGGCGAGGGCCTGGTCGAGCAGGCCGCGGGCGCGCAGGTAGCTGGCGTAGGTCGGGTCGGTCGGCGCGGCGGGGGGAGCGGGCGCCGGGGCGGGGGCTGGTTCGGCGAGGGCCACAGGGGGCGCGTCAGGGGCCGGAGCGCCGCAAGTCGCTAGCGTGAGCGCAGCGGAGAGGGACCAGCGCGCCGGGCGAGACGAGGGCATGCGTCGTCATAGCCCGGCGCGACCAGGAGCCGCAATCGCGCGCCGGGCTCTGCGACAGGCTGTCCGCCCGGACTTCGCGGCTGGGGGCAGTAGGAGGCGGCCGGGTTCTCTCATGTCCTCGGGGACATGTGGTGAGTGATTCCGGCCCGGGGGAGACCCTCGCCGCGAGGGCGAGGGTCTGTCTCGAAGGACATCTGAGATGTCCCGAGGGTCAGCCGGGGATCGGGTCCTCGTCGTCGGGGATAAGGCAGGCCGAGAGCTCGAAGAACATGAACACGAGCGCCTTCTCCTGCGGGGACAGGCCCTGGGTCTCGCAGCCGGTGGGGAACGGCTCGCCGATGTTGTCGCCGGACGAGACGTGGATGTCGCTGTCGACCACGCGGCCGCACTGCTGCTCGGCGGGCACGCCGACCGGGGCGTTGAAGGTGAAGTACTGGACCGTGTTCTCGGGCGAGTCGGTGTAGACCCACCGCGTCGAGGTCATGTCGTTGACCGAGTCGACGGTGTACTGGGCCTCCTTGATCTCCATCTCGCCGTGGACCTCGGAGCCGCCGACGTGCAGCATCCAGTCGGCCAGGGCCAGGCCCTTGGGGAAGCTGGTGTCGATCTTGCCAGTGACCGGGTTGGGCAGGTCGGGCTCGCTGACGAAGTCGGCGGTGCTCGGCCACGGGTCGGGGCCGTCTTCGATCCAGATGTTGTGCCAGTGAGACAGGAAGATGCGCCCGCCGAGGCCGGCGTAGTCGACCAGGTTCTGGCGCATCGCGTTCGACTTGGCGCCGCCGTTCTGGCCGCCCTCGCAGGCCATCAGGACCATGTCGTATTTCTTGTAGGTGTCGAGGCTGCCCCACAGGTTGCTGGCGCCGCTGAAGTCGGCGCCGCCGTTGAGGTCGTTGCTGTACTGGTCGGCCCCGCCCTCGCCCTCGAACAGGTTGACGCGACCGCTGCCGTCCTCGGGGGTGAACTCGCCGTCCTCGATGCCGATCTTGCGCAGCAGGCACTCGAGCGGGTCGGCGCCGCCGGTGACCATGGCGATCTTCGGGATGTGACCCTCGCTCTGGTTCTTGGGCAGGCGCGTGAGGTCGTAGGGGGCGAGGTTGTCGGCGCAAGCGACGACCTCGGGCAGCACGACCTCGCGGCGCCACTTGCCCACGCTGACGACCAGCGGGATGTTCTGCCCCGCGGGCACGCCGGTGAGGGTGAACTCGCCCTTGGTGTTGGTGAGGGTGGCGACGATCGGGTCGCCCGGGAGGGCCCCGCCGCAGGTGTCGCAGGCGACGCCCTCGGCCACCGGATCGAGCGGCCCGGACGGGACGTAGACGGTGATGTTGTAGAGCGGCAAGGTGCCCTCGGGCGCGAACACGATGCCCGAGAGGGTGGTCTTGTCCTTGTTGCCGTCGCACGGATCGATCTGGCACTCGAGGCCGATGCACGGCGGCGCGGTCGTGCTGGTGTCGGTGTCGGTGGCCGATGGATCGGTGGTGGTGGTCGTCGACGTCGGCGTGACCGTGGTGCTCGTCGCGGTGGTGCCGGTCGTGTCGTCGGTGGTGCTGGTGTCGGTGGTGCCGGTCGAGGTGCCGGTGGTCGGGTCGACGGTGATGCCGGTCGGGGCGGTCGAGGTCGGGGCGGTGTCGGTGCCGCTGCTCTGGGACGAGTCGCCGCAGGCGACGGTCAAGAAGGTTGAAGCGAGGCAGGCGAAGGCGATGCGCTCGGCGCGTTGAGCCATGGGACTCTCCTATGCGGCGATCCTACGCGATCCGCGGTGGCCTTGGCCTCGGGCTTTCGGGTAGAACCTCGGAGGATGCGAGCGAGCGCGACGATCGTGGCGATGCTGTGCGGGTGCGCCCGCGCGCAGGGGACTGCGGTCGTCGTACCACCGCGGCAGCCCCCACCTTCGCTGGCGCCGCTGAGCGAGCGCGGCGACGTCGAGATCGGGCTCGGCGCGGTGACGGCCGCGGTGTCGGGCGCGCTGGTCGGTGTGGGCACATACGAGGCGGTGCGCGCGGTTCGGGTGCGATCGATCTGCACGGGACAGAGCGCGGACCCCGAGCGCGATCCGACGATCGTCTGCACGGGTCCGCTCGGCGGCGACCCGTTCGTCGCGGCGGTCGTGTCGAGCTCGCTGTCGTTCGCGTTCGCGGTGCCGATCGCGGTCGCCAGCGGGTTCCTGCTGCGCCGCGGGATCGCCACCCGACGCGCGTGGAAGGCGGGGGCGAACAACAAGATGTCCGTTCGGCCATGGTCGAACGGACAGACGCAGTTCGGGCTGACGTTCGGCCTGGCGTTCTGAGCCGGCGTCGCGGCGGCGATGACGAAGTCGCGAGTGCGACGTCGTGGTCGCGCGCGTCGCCGCGGGGACGGACGTGGTAGCGAGTGCGAGGTAGTCAGGGCGCGGAGGCCGGGACGACTGCCAGGGGCGGGGCGTCGGGGGCCTCGGTCGCGGGCTTGGCGGGCTCGGCCGGGACTGCGCCGGCGGGCATGGTGGGATCGGGCTGCGGGGCCTCGCGGGCGAGCACGGGGTCGCCGCCGGGCGCGGGCGTGGGCGCGCCGCCGTCGAAGTCGAACATCAACGCGTCGGCGAGGGCCATGCCCATGCGGGTGTAGCCGCGGCGGTTGAGGTGGAGGTGGTCGGACATCGCCATGGCGGGCTGAGCCGCGGCCCAGTAGGCCATCGAGCCCTCGCCGCCCATGAACTGCACGGTGTCCCAGAAGGCGCAGCCGGCCTCCTGGGCCAGTTCGCGCTGGGCGGCGACGATGTCGGCGACGCGCGGGCGCGGGCCGAGCGAGTTGTCGGGGCGCTTGAGCGGGAAGTCGCCGGGGCCGACGAGCACGCAGCTGGTGTCGGGCGAGGCGCGGCGCAGGCGGGCGAGGACCTCGCGCAGGTTGTTCTTGTAGACGCCGATCGGCTGGTCGTCGTCGACCGACTCGTTGCTGCCGTAGGCGAGGATGACGAGGTCGGGGTCGCGCCGCTTGTAGTTGTCGGCCCACACGAACTCGTCCCACTTGAGGTGGTTCGAGGCCCGCGTGCCGCCGATTCCGAGAGTGTCGACGACCACGCCCTTGGCCTCGTTCTCGACGGTGACGCCGAACAGGCGCACCTCGCCGTCGCCGACCGGGCGGATCTCGATCGACTCGGGCGGGCCGGGGCGCTCGAAGCTGTGGTACCCGGGGCCCGGCTGCTTGGCCTTGGTGTCGACGGTGAACGCCTTCTTGCCGGCGAACAGCACCTGGAACTTGCCGCCGCCGGGCTGGCGCAGGAAATAGAGGTCGTAGCGGCTGGCCGTGGGCGGCTCGGCCTTGCGATCGAGCGGCGGATTAAAGGAGATCCGCGTCACGTCGCGCTTCTTGCTGGCCGAGGCGCTGGCGCCCAGCAGGCCGTAGAAGCCGTCGTCCCGCGCCTCCGAGCGCTGGGCGTGCTCGACCTTCCAGCCGCGCGAGCTGTCGAGGGTGCAGCCGAAAGGTCGGGTGTACTTGCTCGGCTTGGCCAGCGGATAGAAGCCGAGGCCGCCGTCGCCGAAGCGCTTCTGCAGGTAGGCGCGCAGGTAGGTCGGGTAGATGTCGGCGGCCGTGTGCGAGGCGCCGTACAGCAGCACGCGGACCTTGCCGTCCTCGTCGAGGCCCTGGTCGAGGCGGCGCAGGGCCTCGTGGAAGTGGCGCAGCGGGTCGTCGGCGCCGCGCTGGAGCAGGATGAACTGGCCGAGAGCGTTGCCGTTGATCGCCGGAGCGACGCCCGTGCCGGCCGGCCCGGTGCCCTCGCTGCCGGGCAGCGCGTCGAGGTTTCCGGGGCCCGCGCCCGGCATCATCGCGGCCTGGAGCTCGGTGCCGGCTGCGACGGGGATCACGGGGAAGGGTTGACCGGCGCTGTCCTCGAGCAAGGCCGCTCGCTCGCCGAGGATCGCTCGCTGGGCCCACAGCCGGGCGTCCCGCGCGGCGTCGGTGAGGGCGGGAGTCGGCCCCGGCGGCGGTACTTGCACCTGCACCGGCTCGGGCGCGCCGCCGGACGGAGGCGCGGAATCGGGGGGCGGGACGGCCTGTGCTTGTTGCGCAGGCCCGGGCGTGACGCATCCGGGGCCGCAAGCGAGGCCCAGGGATGCGACGACGGCTGCCGTTACGAGCCGCATGTTCACCGGCCTCACCCGGGAACATTGGCCGCTCGGGCGGAGGGAGTCAAATTTGCCGGAAACGGGCGCCCCGGGGGGGCTAGGAGGGTTCTGCGCGAAATCGCGCGGGCCGCCCGGTCGCATTCTCCGCAGTCAAAGCAGGGCCCTCGGGTCAGGTCGAGGGTCGCGGCGAGGCCGTCAAGGCCGGCGAGGGGGCAGCGAGGCCGCCTCGCAAGCGGTCGTGCACGCTGCTGCACAGCCGTCGGCGCCTGCCCGTCGTGTCGAGAATTTTGTTGCGCTCCGGACCTGGTCCACGGTTAAAAGGCACGAGGGACCATGTCGCCAAAGCATCACAAACCGGGGAGGCGGCCGTGACGAACCGGTCGGTCCGCTGGTTTGAAGCGTGCGCCGCGTTCGTCGAGTTCCTCTGTGCTGTTTGTCGTTGTCTGGTGACGGGTCCGCGTTACCTGTTTGAAACGTTGCGCGTGATGGACCTGCTGATCCGGCGCTGCCTGATCCCGGTGGGTCTGGCGGTGGCGCCGGTGGGCGCCGTGATCTCGCTGCAAGGCGCGGGGCTGTTCCGCATGTTCGGCGCGGAGAGCCTGCTGTCGTCGCTGCTGGCGACCGCGATCTTCCGCGAGTACAGCCCGGCGCTGGCGTCGGTGATGGTGGCGGCGCAGGCGGGCTCGTCGATCGCGGCGCGGATCGGGACGATGAAGGTGCGCGGGCAGATCGACGCGCTGGCGGTGATGTCGGTCGACCCGATCCGCTACGTCGTGGTGCCGGGCCTCATCGCCTGCATCATCGTGACGCCGCTGCTCAGCGTGTTGACGACGCTGCTCGGGCTGGTCAGCGGGTGGTTCTTCGCGGTGCCGGTGATGGGCGTCGACCACGGGTCGTTCCTCGCCAACCTGTACGCGCAGGTGTCGCTGGTCGACCTGTGGGTGGGCATGGGCAAGTGCATGGCCTTCGGGACAGCCGTGGGCCTGATCGCCGGCTTCCTCGGGCTGCGCACCAGCGGCGGCGCGACGGGGGTGGGCAAGGCGGCCAACGACACCGTGACCCTGACGATCGTGCTGATCCTGGTCGCGGACTACTTCGTCAGCATGCTGCTGCTGAGGCTGGGGGTGTAGGCGTGGAGTTCCTGCACTTCGTCCGTCGCGCGCTCGTCGCCCAGTTCAGCGGCCTGCCGCCGCGCGACGAGTTCGTGCGCCACGCCCTCGACGCGGGGGTCGGCAGCCTGCCGCTGCTCACGCTGCTGACCGTGTTCGCCGGCATGAACCTGTCGGTGCAGGCCTACGGCACGTTCGTCCGCTTCGGCGGGCAGGACTTGCTCGGGCTGTTCTGTGGGGTGGGGGGGATCCGCGAGCTGTACCCGGTGATGGCGGCGGTGATCTGCGGGGCCCGCATCGGCGCGACGCTGGCGGCCAGCCTGGCCAACATGCAGATCAGCGAACAGGTCGAGGCGCTCGAGGTGATGGCGGTCGATCCGATGCGCCTGCTGGTGGCGCCGCGGCTGTGGGCGGTGACTCTGATGCTGCCGCTGCTGTGCGGCTACGCCGACGTGGTCGGCCTGGCGGCCAGCTACTACGCGGCGACCGAGCAGATGGGGGTCAACGGCGGGACCTTCATGGAACAGGTCCGCGACATCGTCCACCTCGGCGACCTGGCCGCGGGGGTGTTCAAGGGGATGGTGTTCGGCTGGCTGGTGGCGATCGTGTCCTGCTACCACGGCTACCGCGCGCTCAAGCGCGACGGCGCGGAGGGCGTCGGCGTGGCGACCAACCGCGCGATCGTCCACTCGGCGGTGCTGTGCATCGTCCTCAACATGTTCATGTCGGCGCTGCTGTACGTGAGGTGATCATGGCCGAGCAACAAGCAGCGATCACGCTCGTCAAGGTCTGCAAGTCGTTCGGGACCAACCGGGTCCTGCACGAGGTGTCGCTGACGCTGCCGGCCGGGAAGATCATGGTGATGCTCGGGCCGTCAGGCACGGGCAAGTCGGTGCTGCTGCGCTGCCTGGTCGGATTGATGAAGCCGGACTCGGGCCGGATCTTCATCGAGGGCAAGGACATCACGGGGCTCGACGAGCGGCGCTCGGCCGGCCGCGAGCAGCTGTTCGCGCTGCGCCGCAAGTTCGGGATGCTGTTCCAGGACGGGGCGCTGTTCGACGACATGACCGTCGGCGACAACGTGGCGTTCCCGCTGCGGCAGCACGCGAAGCTGTCGGAGCGGGAGATCGCGGCGCGGGTGGCGGACGACCTGGAGCGGGTCGGCCTGAAGGGCGCGCAGAGCAAGATGCCGTCGGAGCTGAGCGGCGGGATGCGCAAGCGGGTGGCGTTCGCGCGGGCGATCGCGCTGCGGCCGAAGATCGTGCTGTGCGACGAGCCGTCGTCCGGGCTCGACCCGGTGATGTCGGCGACGCTCGACGAGCTCATCCTCGACCTGCACCGCTCGCTCGGCATGACCTTCGTGGTCATCAGCCATGACACGGCCGAGGCGCGCAAGATCGCCGACTACGTCGGGCTGCTTTATAAGGGCGAGCTGCAAGCGTTCGGGCCCAAGGACGAGGTGCTCCGCTCCAATCAACGGGCCATCAATCAGTTCTTCGAGCGATCCACGGAGGGGCCGATCCAGGTCCTGTGAGGTGAAGCCATGAACACGCGCTACCTAACCCTCGCCATCTTCATCATGGGGACGCTGGCCGCGCTCGGCGGGCTCGCGTGGAAGCTCGGCGCGTTACCTAAGTCTGGTCACCACTACCGCCTCCACCTCGACGACGCCGGCGGTCTGGTCGAGGGCAACGCGGTCCGCATCGCGGGGGTGCAGATCGGGCAGATCCAGAAGATCGGGATCGACGGCAACCGAGCGCTGCTCGAGCTGCGGATCGACCCGGACGTGCCGATCTTCGCCGAGACGTGCGCATCACCGCAGATGAAGGGCCTGCTCGGCGAGAAATTTCTACAGCTGCGCCAGCCCGGGGCAGGGACGCCGCTGCCTGCCGGCTCGGAGATCCCCTGCGTCGATCCGAGCGTCGACATCGGCGAGGCGCTCAACGCGATGAACGGGGTGGTCGACGGCGACGAGGCGCTCTACGGCCACGTGGTCCGGATCGTCAAGCGCGTCGACACCCTGACCAAGGCGCTCGACGAGGGCGGGCTGCCCAGCGAGCGCCTCGACCGCATGCTCGGCGATGTCGAGACGATGCTGACGACGACGAAGGAGATGCTGGCCGAGAACCGCGAGGACCTGCGCGCGATCGTCAAGGCGACCCGGGCGCACCTCGAGAACCCGAACGTGGGACGGATGATCGAGCGCGGGGCGTCGCTGGTGACGACCGTCGAGCAGAAGACGCCAGGGCTGCTGACGAAGGTCGATGCCCTGATGAACGACACCTCGCAGTTGCTGGCGAAGGGCGAGAAGCTGATCGACGCGGTCGACCCCGGCAAGGTCGAGACGATGATGGCCGACGGCGGCGCGGCGCTGAAGAACCTGCGCAAGCTCAGCGAGGAGTTCCAGGGCGTGGGCAAGGCGGTGATGCCGATGCTCAAAGATCTGGCGACGATCGCCCACCGCGCGGCGAGCATCAACGAGGGGATCATCCGCAACTTCTTCCAGGTCGAGGGCTTCCGCGTGCGGCTCGGCGTGCCCTACGGGGTGCGGGGCAAGCTCGAGAAGCTCGAGGAGTAACGGGCCCGGTTCGCGGGGCTCAACCGCCGACGACGTGGAGTTTGACGAGTTCGACGGGGAAGGCGTCGGCGACGGCGCCGTGGAAGCCGGTGGTGAGGAGGCCGGTCTGACTGACGACGCTGCGGCCGGGCGTCCCCTCGGGCACGCCGAACGCCTCGCGCAGCGGGCCGCTGCCGTTGGCGCGGAACGCGAGGGAGCGCAGCTCTTGCCCGTCCGCGGCGTTGCCGAGGATGAAGGCGTCGACCAGGTCCGGCAGGTCGGCACCGGGGGCGGTGTTGGTGAAGACGACCTTCAGGTGTGACTGGGAGAGCGCCGGCGTCAGCGTCGGGTCGGCGGCCAGCTCCGATGGTTTGTAGCCGAACAGCACCGGGTTGTTGGTGAAGTCGGTGTCGTCGTCGGCGAGGAGCACGAAGGTGAGGGCATTCGTGGTGCGCAGCACGACTGTGACCTCGGAGCGGCCGTCGGCGAGCGGGCGGTCGAGGACGTGGCCCGTCATCGTGGTCCCGAGGATGAGTGGATCTTCGAGACCGGCCAGGAACTCGGCAGCCAGCCCGGCGTAGTCGACGAGGGCGATCAGGACCGGCGGGTCGGCGGCTGCCGATGCCCATCCGATCTGGTCGGGGACCGGCGGGAAGAAGATCGAGGTCGTGCCCTGGGCGTCGAGGAAGTCGGTGATGGGCCGCTGGATCGCCGGCCCGGCGAAGGCGCGGTTCGCTGCGACCAGAGCAGCGCTGCCGAGAGCGGTGCCGGCGGCACGCATGAAACGCCGACGCGAGAACCGGGCGAACGAAGGATGGGGAGTGAGAGGCATCGCAGTGGCTCCGCTGAATTGCTGCGCGTGGAGGCACCCTCCGCTCCGTCAGCGGAAGATGGGCCTGTCCAAGGGAGCTTGCCGCCGGTCGCCGCGGTGGCAAGACGAGCCTGAGACGAGGGTCACGGCGCGAGCCGGGCTCCGCGGTGTCGTGGGCCACCGGCAGCTCGGTCTACGAGGAGGTCGCTCTGAACTTCGTGGCGCACTGCGACTCTGTCGCGGCATCGGAGCCGCTGGGCAGCGGTCGTGCAGCGGCGTCGCCCTGAGCGTCGGGCAGGTCCGCACGTGGTGCACCGATCGCGGCGCGAGCGTCCTCGCCTCGTCGGCGAGTGCTTCGGATGTTTGAAGAGACATGTCCTCACGGACATGTCCGAGCGCTGCGTCAGCGCGGGCGCAGGCCGGTGCAGGCGGGGCCGGGGCCGAGGCGGCCGAGGGCGCCCTCGACTTCGTCGGCGAGCTGCTCCTTGCCGGGGTAGCGCTCGAGGTAGAGGGCGTAGGCGCAGCGGGCCTCGTCGGTGCGGGAGGCGGCCTTGAGGAGGCGGGCGAGGTCGAGCAGGGCGGCGCGGGCCGGCGGGCTGTCGGGGTGGGCGGTGACGAGGAAGTCGAGCACGCGGATGGCGGCGTCGCGGCGGCCGGCGGCCAGCAGGGCGTCGGCTTGGCGGGCGAGGTCGGACGGGCTGGCCTTCGGGTCAGGTGCGTCGTCCTCGGCGGGGGCGACGGCCAGCGGGGTGCGGGCGCCGTCGGGGGCGATCCACGTGGCCACGCCGGTGCGAAGTTCGGCCTCGGTGCGGGTGCCGGCGACGACGATGACGACCCGGCCCTGGGCGATCTCGACGGTGCCGCCGGCCGTGTCGACGCGCAGCAGCTCGGGGCCCGCGTGCGCGGCGACGGTGACGTCGTAGCGGCCGTCGCGGAGCTCGACCTGCCACGCGTCGCGCACCCCCGCGGGCGGGCCCTCCTCGGCGACCACGCGCACGGCGGCGGCCAGCGCCGGGGCGGCGACGTGGGCGGCCTCGCTGCTGTTCGTTGCGACAGGTTCCAACGGACCTGTCCTGGAGGACATGAACGAAGGGCGGGCCCAGACCAGCGCGACGGCGGCGGCGACGGCCAGGCCGACGCCGGCCCACAGGCGGCGATGGTCGCGGCGGCGGGCCTGGAAGCCGGCGAACACCGCGTCGGAGCTGACCTTGAGGACAGGTGCGGGCGCGGACCGGGCGGCCTGGACCAGGCGCAGCAGCTCGGGCGAACGGACGGCGGGCTCGCCGAGGTCGGGAGGGCGAATCTCGGGGGTCATTCGTCCCTCCAGGGGATCCCCAGCGCAGCGCAGAGCAGCTGCTCGGCGCGGCGGGTGCGGTAAGAGACAGTGCTGATCGGGACGCCGAGAGCTGCCGACGCCTCGTGCAAATTCATGCCTTCGATTGCGCGGGCGACGAAGGACTCGCGCAGCTTGTCAGGCAACTCACCGAGCGCGCGATAGAGGCGCTCGCGCTGCTGGGTGGCCTCGAAGTCGGCCTCGGGGGTGGCCACGGGGTCTTCACCCGTGCTGGCCGAGGCGATGTCCTCGCGACGACGGCGGCGGCGCTGCGAGTCCCACCAGTTGCGCACGCGGTTGGCGGCGATGGTGTAGAGCCAAGTGCCGAGCTGGGCGTCGCCGCGGAAGCGACCGATCGCCGAGAAGGCGGAGATGAAGACCTCCTGGACCAGGTCGTCGACCGACGAGGCGTCGCCGGTCATGCGGAACACCTGGCGGGCGACGCGATCCTTGTAGGCCTCGAAGATGGCGGCCTGGGCGGCCCTGTCGCCGTCCTGCGCGGCCGCAAGGACGGCAGCGCTCTCCACGTCCCTGACTGCGGCCCGCGACGTCATGGCCGGCCAGAGTGTAGCGGAGGTGAGCACGTAGCTATAGACCGTGTCGGTCGCCGCGAATCCAAGGCCGCTCAGCCGAAGACGACGCCGATGACGAGGCCGAGCATCCACTGGGCCGGGCCGCGCCGGATCCGCGCCCCGTGCCCGGGCACCGGCCGCGACGGCAGGACGAGATCGACCCCGGTGCGAGCGCCGAGGAACAGGCGCCGGCCGCGGTATTGCACCGTGGCGCCGATCTCCGTCGCCGACATCCAGTCGACGTCGATGCGCTCGCGCTCGCGGACACGCGACCGCAGCGCGTGGACGAGGACATGTCCTCCGAGCCAGATCCGCCGATCGAGCAGCGACGCGCCGGCGGCCAGTCCGCCGCCGAAACGGAGGTGGAACAGAGATACGTCCTCGGGCGCCGCGCCCCCGAGGCCGAGGCTCGCGATCGGCTGCAGGTGATCGCGCAGGAGCCAGGCGCCGCCCATCACGTCGACGCCGCCCTCGACCAGACCGGGGCCGGCCTCGAGGCGCGGGCCGAGGCCGAGCCAACCTTGATAAGGAGGGCGTGGCGTGGGCGCGGGAGGTGTCGCAGGTTTGCCCCCACGCGGGGGGGGCGGAGCCTCATCCATGAGGAGCGCGAGGCTGGCGGCGAGTTCGCGGCTGCGGTCTTCGCGGGTGTCGCTCGAGAGGGTCAGCCGGCGCGTGCGCGTGGCGCCGTCGGGGCCGCGGAGGCGCACGTCGAGCTCGCGCTCGCCGGCGCCGGCGCGGACGTCGATCGTCCAGGCGTCGAGCTCGTCGCCGACGCGGGCGCGCAGGCCGGCCTCGGTGAGGCGAGGATCGACGGCGGCGGTGTGCAGCTCGATCGGTGCCGCGGCGAGGGCGAGCCAGGCGACGACCGCGAGCTGAGGCGCGAGGGCCACGGGTCGCAGGAGTGCCAAAAAACGCGGCGTTTGACCAGCGACGCGGCAGTCCGCGGGCGACCCAAGTCGCGTGAGCGGCGAGGCGGACACCGATGCCTGCGAGCGGGTCGCGGACGGTGAACGCCTGGGCGTTCGCGTGTCGGCGACGCGATGCCAGCGACGCGGCGACACGCGATGCTCGCGCGGTCGACCTCGCTGTCGGAGCGCGAGCCCGTGCTGCGGTCGTGGACAGCGGCGAGCGCTCGCGGCACGCTCGCGCCGTGCCTGTCGACCGCGACCGCTGGAACGCCTGCCGCTTCGATCCCGCTTCGGACGCGGGGCACTACGAGAGCTACTTTCAGCGGGCCAACCATCCGACGCGGCCGCTGGCGTGGTGGATCCGCTACACCGTGTTCTGTCCCAAAGGACAGCCCGAGAAGGCGGTCGGCGAGCTGTGGGCGATCTGGTTCGACGGCGAGCGCGGGGTCATCGCCGCGGCCAAGCAGGTGGTGCCGTGGGAGCGCTGCGCGTTCGCCCGCGATCGCCTGGACGTGCGCGTCGGCGAGGCCACGCTGGACGACCATGGGCTGCGCGGCGCGGCCGTCGGGGCGGCGCACGCGTTCGCGTGGGAGCTGACCTACGACAGCCCCGAGCCGCCGCTGCTCTTGCTGCCGGCCAACCTCTACGCGGGCGGGTTCCCCAAGGCCAAGTCCCTGGTGGGTTCACCGAACGCGGCGTTCACCGGCACGATCACCGTCGACGGCGAGGCGCACGCGATCGACGGGTGGGTCGGCAGTCAGTCGCACAACTGGGGCGCGCGCCACACCGACCGCTATGCGTGGGGCCAGGTCGCCGGCTTCGACGGCGCGCCGGACAGCTTCCTCGAGTGCGCGACGGCGCGGCTGAAGTTCGGGCCGCTGTGGACGCCGCCGATGACGCTGCTGGTGCTGCGCCACGGGGGCGAGCAGTATGCGCTCAACTCGTTGTGGCAGGCGGTGCGGGCCCGCGGCGAGGTTGCGATCGGCGGGCCCGAGTTCGAGTGGCGGCTGGCGTCGCAGACCCGCGACGTCGCGGTGGAGGCGCGGATCTGGGCCCCGCGCGCGGCCTTCGTCGGGCTCGCGTACGGCAACCCGCCCGGCGGGGTCAAGACCTGCCTCAACAGCAAGATCGCCCGCTGCGAGCTGCGCCTGCGCCGGCCGGGGCGGCCGATGATCGAGCTGCGCAGCGATCGCGCGGCCTTCGAGGTGCTGACCGACGAGGCCGGCCACCGCGTGCCCGTCGTGGCCTGAGGGCCATGTCCGAACGGGCATGTCGTTAAAAACATGCGCGAACGGGCATGCTCCGGAGAGCATGCCCGCGGGGTCAGCCGCTCACTGCGCGCGGGCGGCGGCGCGGCGGGCCAGGACCTCGTCCATCTTGGCCGGGTTGAAGATGTTGGCCCGCTTGTGGTGGTTGGCGTGCATGTACAGGCCGAACCAGATGCGGTTGCCGAGCCAGTAGAGGCCGTGGTCGAGGTTGACGGGCTTGTAGTCGCCGGTCGGCGAGTGGGCGTTGTGGGTGGCCCAGTTGAAGTGGGCGACGTGGACCCAGCCGACGGCCTGGGCCGGCAGGAACAGGAAGAAGAACGCCTCGGGGCCGAGCAGCAGCCAGAACGCGAGGTTGAGCGGGATCATCACCGAGAAGCTGAGCACGCTGCGCAGCTGCTCGCGGCGGCGCATCTCGGGGGTGTCGCCGAACTGGTCGTAGGCCTGGTTCTGCAGCTGCTTCTCGACGTTGACGAGCATCGTCCGGGCGAGGAAGCGCCAGAAGTTCGGCACCACGTGGTGCGGGTCACGCTCGGGGTCGTCGGAGAAGCGGTGATGACGCTGGTGGATGATCTCCCACGAGGCGTAGCGGGTGATCACCAGGACGCCGGCGATCTCGCCGATCAGGCGGTTGATCGGGCGCGGGAAGTTGCCGTGGCAGCAGTTGTGGATGAAGACGTTGAGCAGGATGTGGACGTAGATGACGGGCGGCAGCAGGGCCAGGTACCACCACTGCCACTGGACCAGCGGCCCCTGCCCGGTGGCGAGGATCCAGGCGTCGAGGGCGAGGAAGGCCAGCAGGTACGCGCCGTCGTACAGGAAGTAAAACCACGGGTTCCTGCGGTACTGGACCGAGGGCTGCGCGGTGAGCCACGTGGACAGGTTGGTGGCGATGCCGGTGTGAGCGGTCACGGTGCAGACGGGCGCGGACAGGCGCGGGGCAGGGATATCACGCGCGCCGGGGCGCGTCGAGATTGTCCCCACGCGCGCGGAGATTGAGGCCGTCCGGCGCGCGCAGTATGGTGCCGCGGCGATGGTCTCTCAGGGCGAAGCCGCCGGTGCGAAGCCGGCTGCGCACGAGCGCGAGCGCGAGCACGGGACCTGGCTCGTGCGCCATCCGGCCGAGTGGCGGCAGGTCGGGATCGTCGGCGCGTACCTGGGCCTGATGGGCCTGATGTACTTCGCGCCGGCCTGGCGCCATCCGCTGCCGTTCGCGCTGACGTGCCTGCTGAGCTTCCTCAACGCGGTCGTGATCCACAATCACATGCACCGCGGGATCTTCCACTCGCAGCGGCTCAACCTGATCTGGCGCAGCGTCCTCAGCTTCGGCGCGCTCTATCCGGCCTCGGCCAACGTGCCGGCGCACAACCTGGTGCACCACCACTTCGCCGACGACGGCCAGCCCGACTGGGCCGACCCGTCGCACGTGGCGTTCCGCTGGCACCTGCTCAACCTGATCCACTTCCCCAACATCGCCGGGCCCAACACGTTCGCGGGGGTCGGCCGCTGGGCCCAGGTGACGAAGCAGCAGGGGTTTGTGCGCCAGTACATGACCGAGCTCGTGGTCGCGTTCGGGCTGACCGGGGCGGCGCTGCTGTACGACTTCTGGGGCGCGCTGCTGTTCATCGCCCTGCCGCAGCTGTACGGCGCGCGCTGCATCCTCCGCATCAACCTGATCCAGCACGACGCGACCGACCCGTCGAGCGAGTACAACCACTCGCGCAACTTCGTCGGCCGGTGGTTCAACTGGATCATGTGCAACAACGGCTACCACACGATCCACCACAACCGCGCCGGCTTGCACTGGACCGAGCTGGCCGAGGCCCACCGCCGTGAGGTGGCGCCGCGCATCGAGCCGCGGCTCGACGAGCCGAGCATGGTGCTGTACCTGCTGCGCACGTTCGTGCTGCCGCGGCGGCGGCCGGTCATGCGCGTGCGCGACGGCGGCGAGGTCGAGGAGCTGGCCCGCGTAGAGCGGCGGGCGGCGGCCGAGCAGCAGGCGGCGCGCGAGCAGTCGGGACCGGAAGGGGCGCCAGCGTGACCGGCTTCCCGGCCCTGCTGGCGTACGCGGCGCTGGCGATCTTCTGGCTCAACACGCTGCTGATCGCGGCGGCGGGCTGGGGCGAGTGCGCCCGGCTGGTGCGGCGCTGGGGGGCGCGGGCGCGGGCCGGTGTGGTGGTCGAAGGGACAGGTCCCGAGGGACAGGCGGCGATCCACCGGGTGCGCCAGGTCGGGCGCTCGAAGGGGGACGCGGCGATCTGGTTCCACGACCGCGCGTACGAGGCCGAGGTGCTCGGCGGGGTGGTGGCGGTCGGGTCCGAGCGGGTCGGGCTGGCCGGCGGGACGGTGTGGGTCGGCCGGGCGCGTCAGCGGGCGGCGGCGGCCTGCGCCGGCGCGGAGGCGTTCGCGGCCGCGCGGGCCCCGGCGACGCGCGCGGCCGGGTGGACGCGCGCGGTCGAGGTGTCCATCGGGACAGGTGATCGGGTGTGGCTGTCCCAAGGGCCAGGTGGTCCGTTGATCGCCGACTTCGACCCGCGACGGTGGCGGCGCCAGGCGATCGCGCTGACTGCCGGGCTGGTGGTCGGGCTGCCGGTGATCGCGGCGGCTTGCACTGCGCTGTGTCTGTGGCCGCCGGTGTTCGGGACGGTGAGCAAGCTGGGCGCGTTCGCGACTCTGGTGGTGTTCAACTTGTTCCAGCTGCTCGGCAAGCTGCACCATGAGGCCGTGCAGCCGCCGGCGACCCTGGCGTTGCGCGGGGTCTGGCGCGCGCGCGCCTGAGGTCCGGGCGCGGGTCCGCCACGAGCGTGGCTCGTCGGTGATGCGTCACGCTCGGTCCACTGGTGCGGGGCGACGCGCGTCGAGTAGAGTGCGGCCGATGCCCTTCGCGCGGTCGCAGGTCCTGATGGTCGTCCTCGCCTCCTCGGGGTGCTTCTCGCCGTCCGGGATCGACGGCAGCGCGACGAGCAGCGAGACGAGCGCCGCGACGACCGGGACGACGACCGCGCCGGAGACGACGGACGCGTCCGCGACGAGCACGAGCACGAGCACGAGCGACGCGCCGACGACGGAGCCGACGAGCACTGTGACGTCTCTCGGGACGACGGAGACGACGACCACGTCGACGACCGAGCCGGTGACGTCGACCGAGCCGGTGACGTCGACGATCGACCCGACCCCTGGCACGACGACGACCGACGACACCGGCGTGGCAGTGTGCGGCGACGGGACGATCGATCCGCCGGTGGAGGAGTGCGACGACGGCAACCTGACCGACGGCGACGGCTGCAGCGCCCTGTGCACCGTCGAGATGCCGAACAAGAAGAAGCGGTTCGTGTTCCTCACCAGCGCGTCGTACACGGGCATCGAGGTCGGCTCGCTCGACCTCGCCGACGACGCCTGCAACGCGCTGGCGAAGGCGTCGCAGGTCGCGACGGTCAAGGATCGCACGTACCGGGCGTGGCTGTCGGACGGCGGCGCGAACGCGATCGATCGCATCGGCAGCTACACCGGCGAGTACGTGATGGTCGGCGGCACGCCGGTGGCGAGCAGTTCGACGGCGTTCGAGACCGGCGCGCTGAAGGGCATGATCAACGTGACCGAGCAGGGCACGCCGATCCCGTGGCTCATGGAGTCGTGCGCCACCAGCAGCGACGGCGTGTGGACCGGCACCCACGTCGACGGCACGGCCGACGCGGCCAACTGCAACAACTGGCAGGCCGATCGCGGGCAGGGGTTGATGGGGGCCTTCGGCGCGGTCGACGGCAACTGGACTGCCTGCTCGCCGCGCAGCTGCGACAGCCAGTTTCGGCTGTACTGCATCGAAGTCGAGTGACGGCGCGGGTGTCGTTGCGCGAGCGCGGAGAAGCCGAGGCGTGCTCGTCGAGCGAGCTTCGCGGCGGCGATGGCGACCGGAGCGACGCGGCGAGCACGGTGTGATCCGCGGCGAGCGAGGGGCGAAATCGCACTGAACACTTGCCGATCTTGGCGCGCGTTCGCGCGCGGCTAGCCTGTGCGACAATGCGCATCGGCCGAGCCGTGGGCTCCGGACAGGATTTCTGGGCGGTTCTGCCGGGCTACGGGCTGGTGCTGTGGGTGCTGGCGGCGGTCGTGTGCGCGCTGTTGCCGCTGCCGCGCTGGCTGGTCGACCTGCTGCTGACGCTGAGCCTCGCGGGCTCGGTGACTGCGCTGGTGGCGGGCGTGACTGCGCGGCGCAGCGCGGAGCTGCTGGGGTTCCCGCGGCTCGTCCTGCTGATGACGCTGACGCGGATGGCGCTCAACGTGACGACGACGCGGCTGATCCTGCGCGACGCCGACGCGGGCGAGGTGATCGCGGCGTTCTCGACGCTGGTGATTCAGGGCGACCTGCTGGTCGGGGCGGTGGTGTTCGCGATCGTGACGGTGGTGCAGTTCGTGGTGGTGGCCCGCGGCGGCGAACGCATCGCCGAGGTCGCGGCCCGCTTCGCGCTCGACGGCCTGCCGGGGCACCAGGCGGCGATCGAGGCCGATCTGCGGGCCGGGGCGATCTCGGCGGCCGAGGCGTCGCGGCTGCGGGCCCGCCTGCGCGAGCGCTCGAACTTCTACGGAGCGATGGACGGGGCCGCGAAGTTCATCCGCGGCGACGCGATCCTCGGCCTGGTGCTCACGAGCATCAACATCGTCGGCGGGCTGGCGGTGGGGCTGCGCGACGGGCTCGGCCTGACGACGGCGCTCGAGCTGTACGGGCGGCTGGCGATCGGCGACGGGCTGCTGGCCCAGGTGCCTGCATTGCTGGTCGGGCTGGCGGGGGCGTTGCTGGTGGCGCGGGTCGACCGTGAGGAGCCGGCGCCGCGCCGCGCGACGTGGGGGTCGCCGGGGCTGCTGGCGGCCCCGGCGGGGCTTTTGGCCGGGCTGGCGCTGGCGCCGGGGATGCCGACCGCGGCGTTCGGGCTCACTGCGATCGGGCTGGGGGCGCTGGCGTGGTGGACGCGGCGGCGCCGAGGTCGGCCGGCCCGACGGATCGTGGTCTGTCTCTCGGGACATGACGAAAAGGACATGCAGGCGCTGCGCCGGCCGCTGGCCGAGCTGCGGCGGCGCTGCAGCGGGGCGCTCGGCGTGGAGGTGCCGCCGATCGTGGTGACCGCGGGGCCGAGCTTCGCGGTGCGGCTCGGCGAGCGAGTGCTGAGCGGGCCGGAGGATCTGGGCGGAGTAGGGAGCCTCGCGGAGCGGGGAAGCGACCTGACTGTTCGGGCATGTCAGCGGTCGGGGGAAGGAGCGGGGGAGGCGGAGCGGAGGAGTGACCTGACTGTTCGGGCAGGTCAGAGATGGGGGGAGGGCGCGGGCGAGGCGGAGCGGGGGAGTGACCTGACTGTTCGGGCAGGTCCGCGGTCGGGGGACGCAGTGGGTGAGGCGGAGCGAGGGAGTGACATGACTGTTCGGCCAGGTCCGTGGTCGGGGGAAGCCGCGGGCGAAGCGGAGCGGGGGAGTGACCTGACTGTTCGGGCAGGTCCATCCTCGGAGGGGGCGGCCGGCGGCGAGTCGGAAAGGGGCGGAGATTTTAAAGATGATCGAAGAGGTAGGGTCGATCGGGCAGGTTCTTCGGGGCATGTCCTGGAGGACAGGATCGTCACGGCGGTGTTTCGGGCGGTGATGCGGGGGGCGGACGCGCTGGTCGATCTGGACACGATCACGGCGGTGCTCGAGGCCCACCACGCGCGCGAGCCGGCGGTCACCCGCGAGGTGCTGGCGGCGGTGGGGCCGGCGGCGTTGCTCGAGCTGACGCGCGGGCTGCTGCGCGAGCGGGTGCCGCTGCCGCAGTTCGCGGCGCTGCTCGACGCGGTCGCGTCGGAGCCGTTGCTGCGCCAGGCGGGCGAGCGCGGCCGCTGGCTGGCGGCGCTGCGCGAGCGGCTGGCGCCGCACTGGGTCCACGAAGTGGTGGCCGCGCACGCCCGAGTGGGGGCGGTGACGTGGACGCGGCCGGTGAGCGACGCGGAGGCGGCGCTGCTGTCGCGAGCGGTGAGCGGCGAGCGCGGGCTGCGGCTGGGGCTCGACGCCCGCTCGCGGCAGACGTGGCGCCGGCGCGTGCTGCAGAACGATGTTGTCGGCGGGAAAAACGAGGATGGGCCGCCGCCGATCGTCGTTTGTTCAGCGCGGGCGCGGCCGGTGTTCGCGCTGCTGCTGGCCCGCGGAACGCCGCATGTGACGGTGCTGAGCACGGTGGAGCTGCAAGAGGCGGAGCTGCCGGTGCCCGGAGATCCAGACGGACCTGCGGTGCGGTGGTTCGAGGCGCCCGTGCAGCACGCGGGCGGCGCCTCACGCGGCCGGACGTTGCCGGGCGAGCGTGACACGGCGTAGCTTTCGCGGCCTATGGCCGAGAAGGCGACCCTCTACTGGGATTACATCAAGCTCGAGGAGCTGCTCTCGCTGCAGACGGGCGTCGAACCCGACGAGGCGGAGCTCGAGAACGACGAGGTGATGTTCATCACCATCCACCAGATCGACGAGCTGTGGTTCAAGCTGGCGATCCGCGAGCTGGTGCGCGTCCGGAATTTGTTCGCGCAGGAGAAGGTGCGCGAGCAGTCGCTGTCCGACGCGGTCCGCGGCATCCGCCGCACCGCCTTGTTGTTCGACCAGGTCGCGCATCACTTCCGCCTGATGGAGACGATGACGACCCGCGACTATCTCGGCTTCCGCGACAAGCTGAGCCCAGCGAGCGGGTTCCAGTCGGCGCAGCTGCGGGAGATCGAGATCATCATGGGTCTGAAGGTGGACGACCGGATCCCGCTCGGCCACGACAACAGTTATCTGCGGGCGCTCCGCTACCCCGACGGGCGGCCGTCGCCGGCGTCGAAGCGGGTCGAGGCGCGGCTGAAGGACGTGCCGACGCTGCTCGAGTCGATCAACGAGTGGCTGCACCGCACGCCGATCCAGGGCTCGACGCCGGAGCAGGAGGGCGACACGGAGAACGTGCGCCGGTTCGTCGAGAACTACCTCAAGGCGCAGGCGATCGAGGCCGAGGAGGCGATGATCCTGGTGCGCGACTCGGCGCCCGGCGAGGCCGACCGGCGGCGGATCGAGGAGCGCTACAAGCAGGAGCGGGTCAAGGCGCGCGAGTTCCTGCTGGCGGAAGAGGTTCCGGAGGAGGATCGCCTGCGGGTGGCGCGGGTGCGGGCGGCGCTGCTGTTCATCGAGAGCTACCGCGAGCTGCCGCTGCTGGCCTGGCCGCGCGAGGTGCTCGACGGGCTGGTGGAGCTCGAGCAGGCGTTCGTGATCTTCCGGCAGCGACACGCGCGGATGGTCGAGCGGGTGATCGGCCGCCGCACCGGCACGGGCGGCTCGGCGGGCGTCGATTACCTCGAGCAGACGGCGCTGCGTTACCGGGTGTTCCGCGAGCTGTGGGCGGTGCGCACGCTGATGATCCGCAAGACGGCCCTGCCGCCGCTGCGCGGGCCCGACGTGTACGGCTTCGTGGCCAAGGAGTGAGGCGATGCGCGGGCCGAAGGTCATCGTCGTCGGCGGCGGTACGATGGGCTCGGCGACCGCGTGGGCGCTGGCCGCCCGCGGGGCCGAGGTCACGGTGCTCGAGCGCTTCTCGCACGTGCACGAGCACGGCAGCCACTCCGGCTACACCCGCATCATCCGCGAGTCGTACCACGAGGGGGCAGGCTACGTGCCGCTGGTCCGCCGCGCCGACGCGCTGTGGCAGGCGCTCGGCGAGAAGGCCGGCGAGACGCTGCTGGTGCGCACCGGGATGGTCGAGTTCGGGCCGGAGGACGACCCCGACTACCAGGACGCGATCGCGGCCTGCGTGTCGGCGGAGGTCGAGCACGAGCGGATGGACGCGGCCGCGGCCCGCGAGCGCTTCCCGATCGCGGTGCCCGAGGGGTGGACGGCCTGCTTCACGCCGTCGGGCGGTTACCTGCGCGTAGGGCCATGTCTCGAAGCGCTAAAACGAGAGGCCATGTCCCTCGGGACAGTGTGGCGGACGGGCGTGCGCGTCCGCGAGGTCGCGCTCGGCGAGCGGCCGCGGGTGTTGCTCGAAGAGGGGACGCTGCTGCCGGCCGACCACGTGGTGGTGACGGCGGGGGCGTACCTGCCGGGGCTTTTGCCGGGGTTCATGCCGGGCAAGCTGAAGGTGCTGCGGCGGGTGCTGGCGTGGACGCGGCCCGACCCGCACGCGATCGCCCGCCTGGCGGCGATGCCGGTGTGGGCCTCGTTCGGCCCGGGGGGCTTCGTGTACGGGTTCCCGTACGGGCACGAGGGCGTGACCGGCTTCAAGCTGGCGTGCCACGTGCCGCCGCCGGAGGTCGGGGCTGCCGAGGCGGCGGTCGACCCCGAGCGGGTCGACCGCGCGATCCACCCCGCCGATCTCGCGCCGCTCGACGCGTTCCTGGCCGAGTACCTGCCGGCGGGGCGGGGCGAGTTCGTCCACGCGACGGTGTGCCTTTACACCTGCACGCCGTCGACCGACTTCGTGATCGACCATGTCCCCGGGGACAGGCGCGTGTGGGTCGCCGGCGGGTTCTCCGGGCACGGCTTCAAGTTCGCGCCGGCGATCGGCGAGCTGGTGGCGGACGCGGTGATCACGGGGTCGGCGCCCGAGGCCCTGCGAGCGTTCGCGCGCGCGCGCCACGCGGGGTGATCGGCCCGCGCCGGGCGCGGACAAATCCGCGCCGGTGGCCGCGCGGGCCGCTGAAGCGCGCGGATGCGCGTCGGCGCCCGTTGCTGGCCTGCGGGGCTTTTGCCAGCATCGCGGGGCCGATGTCCGACCCAGCGTTCAGCGGGATCCCCGAGGCTCTGGCGACGGCCGTGCGTGCGGTCGACGTGCCGCACGATCTCCGGACCCTCTTCGAGCGGCTGGCAGTGCCGCTCGCGCTCGAGGTCGAGGCGCCGGCCGAGGACGCGCCCCCGCTGGCGCTGCAGCTGTTGCGGCTCGCGGGCCACGGTTCGTCGCTGCGGCTGGTCGGGGCCCGCATGAGCGCGGCCGGGTCGAAGGTGCGCTTCATCCATGGCATGAAGGACCTGGTCCTCGGGACAGCCGAGCTGGCCGAAGGGATCCCCGCGCTCGCGCGGCGGGTCGCGCAGAGCCTGCTCGACGTCGACGAGGCCGCAGGGGCGCTCGAGCGCTTCGCGCGCGAGTCACCGCGGCAGGAGGCGCTGCGGCGGCTGACCCGGGCGATGCTCGAGACGGGCAGCATCGACCGGCTGCGGACGATCCTGCTGATCGGGATGACCTCGGGGCTGGCCCTGGGGTTCAGCCGGGCGGCGCTGTTCGTGTACGACGAGGACGGGCGGGCGCTGGTCGGGGAGTCGGCGATCGGGCCGGCCGACGCGGCCGAGGCGGGGCGGGCGACGACGGGCCTGTCGCTCGAGCAGCGGATCGCGGAGGTGGAGACGACGGAGCCGCGCTACGAGAATTTCGTGCGCACGATCGCGGTCGACGTGACGACCGATCCGCGCGACGAGATCGGGCAGGCGCTGGCGGCGAGCGGGCCGCTGCTCTTCTCCCGCGAGCGGCCGATGAACCCGGCGCTGGCGGCCCTGGAGCCGCCGGGCGAGTTCCTGGTCGCGGCGATCCGCCTGCGCGACAAGGTGCTCGGGATCGTGGTCGCCGACGACCCGTACGGGCGCGCGCCGATCGACCCGCAGGCGCGCGAGTTCATCGGCTTCCTGCTCGACACCGCGGCGCTGGCGTCGGAGAACCTGCGCCTGCGCGAGAGCGTGGAGACGCTGGCCCGCCACGACGAGCTGACGGGGCTGTTCAACCGCCGCGAGTTCGAGACGCGCATGGCCGACGAGCAGTCGCGGGCCCAGCGGCTCGGCTCGCAGTGCGCGCTGCTGCTGTTCGACGTCGACTACCTGCAGCGGGTCAACCTCGCCCGCGGGCACAAGGCCGGCGACGAGCTGCTGCAGCAGGTCGGGGTCATGCTGCGCTCGACGTTGCGCTCGCACGACATCGTCGCCCGCCTCACCGGCGACGCGTTCGCGGTGCTGGTGACCGACACGACCCACGAGCAGGTGCTGGCGATCGCCCGCCGCGTCGGCACTCTGGGCCTCGGCATGGGCATCTCGCTCAGCGCCGGCGGGTCGCTGTGGCCGCGCGACAACCACGAGATGTCGGTGCTGTTCTCCGAGGCCGAGGCGGCGCTGATCGACGCCAAGCGCGGCGGCCGGGGCCGGGCGGTGATCGAGGGCGACGAGGCGCCGATGCTGTTCGAGCCGCCGAGCGACGACGAGCCGCTGGATTGATGCTGGTAGAAAGGACATGTCCTGGGGGGCATGTCCTGTGGGGAAGAGACGCGGCGGTTCGACCCGAAGCGAAGGCGACGCGGCCGCGGATGTCGGATGGGACCTGCGGCCTCCGGCCGGCGAGGCGCGGCGTCGAGAGCCCGGTCAGGGGCGACAAACCCTGGGGCGAAGCGAGCGCGAGGCAGAGCGGCACATTCGGGGCGATGCGAGGGCGGCCGAGGGGCGCCGCGGGCCTGGCCCGCAGGACACGTCGGGTGAGTGGGGTGCGCGGCGGAGCTGCCAAATTCTTGGCGCGATGCGAGCGTGCGAGCGGTCGGACGGAACCTGTCACGAGGGACCTGTCGAGGCGAGCGCGGCGCGGTGCGACCCGGGCGCGACGCGAGCGCGGCGCGGGCGATGCTGGCGGACGGGACATGTCGCGGGGGACATGTCGAAGCGAGCGCGGCGCAGGCCTGGCGCGACGCGAGCGCGGCGCGGAGCCGGGCGATCGGGCAGCGTAGCGAGCGCGGCGCTCCTATGGATGGCACTTGGGACATGTCACGAGGGACATGTCGCAGCGGGCCCGGCGGGCAGCTCGGCGCGGAGCGAGCGCGGCGCGGTCGTCGGCGGCGAGGCGGACGGACGACGCAGCGGCTGGCCGATCGGACAGGTGGCCCCGGTGCCCGCGGCGATGTCGTCGCCTTCATCGAGCTGTCGGAGAGGGCGACGTCGCCGTGCTCGCCGCCCGCGGGCAGCGACCCGCGCGGCGGGGCAAAACCCTGGCGCGAAGCGAGCGCGGCGCGGTGCGGGCGGCTGGCGAGGAGGGTGTCCTTCAGGACATGCGCCAGGCGGCATGTCCTCAGGCGCAGCCGCTCACGCGTCGTGGCACTTCTTGTACTTCTTGCCGCTGCCGCACGGGCAGGGGTCGTTGCGGCCGATCTTCGGGGCGGTGCGGACGTAGGGCGCGGGGCCGTGGTCGTGGTCGCAGTCGGGCCCGTGGACGTGGCCGTGGGCGTGATCGTGGTCGTGGTCGTGGTCGCAGTCGGGGCCGTGGACGTGCTCGTGGCCGGGCATGCGGGGGACTATGCGCGAGCGGACCGGCGGGCGGCAAGGCGCGTCGGCGCGGCCGGCGAGCGTCCGCCCGCGTGTGGTCTGCGGCATAGGCCGGCGTGGGGGCGGCGATCCGAAAGCCGGGGTGACGACCCCGGCGCGGTCAGCGACCGAGCGTTTTGACGTCGAGCCAGCCGTTGGCGTGGGCCGCGATCACCACGGTTCCGTCCCAGCCGGTCCCGTAGATCGCGCGGTCGATCGTGCGGCGCTGGAAGATCTCGGTGACCTTGTCTTGATAGGCGCCGCGGAAGCCGACCATCGCCTGCGTGGGGGCGCGGCGGCCGCGGACGCCGTACTCGGGGTGGACGAGGTGCTCCAGCGCGACGATGTGCGGGTGGCCGTACTTGCGGGCGGTCCACGGAATATTCCGCTCGTACGGGCCCATCGAGATCACGGCCACGCGCGGGCTCATCAGGGCCATCTGGTAGTGAATGGTGGCGTTCTTACTGCCGTGGTGGCCGACCTGGTAGATGTCGACGTCGAGCAGCTCCGGGTGCTTCTCGTAGCGGTCGGCCAGGCGGCTCAGGCCGATGAGCTCGAGGTCGCCGGTGAACAGCGCCGAGGCCTCGCCGTAGTCGACGCGGACGACCACGCTGTGGTTGTTGGGGTTGTCCCCGTAGGTCTCGACGTCGTGGGTGACGGTGCCCCACAGGGCGGTCAGCTTGGGGTCGGTGGGCGCGCGGGCGCAGCTGCCGATCGAGTCGACGATCGCGCTGTGCAGGCCCTCGGCGGGCACGTCGCCGGCGCCGACGGCGAGGTACTGCACGTTCTTGTCGGGGTGGCTGCGCAGCCACGCGTGCACGGCCATCTGCTGGGTCGCGCCCGGGTCCTCGGTGCCGTCGTTGTGGCTGTGCGGGGCGTCGGCGCCGTTGTCGACCACGTTCTTGACGGTGTAGCGCTCGAGCACGCCGACAGCGCCGCGGTTGTGGTCGATGTGCGGGTGGGTGATGAGCAGCAGGTCGAGGGTGCGATCGAGATCGGCGCGGCGGGCGAAGAAGGCGTCGAGGTAGGCGTAGAGCGCGGCCTCGCCGTCGTAGAGCTCGTTCTTCTCGCCGCCGGTGTCGATCAGCGCCGCGCCGCACGGGAACTCGAGCAGGGTCGCGTCGCCCTGGCCGATGTCGATAAAGTGCAGCGTCATCGCGTCGGCCGGGTCGGTGCCGGGCGGGCGCGTGGTCGGGTCGCGGTCGCGGGCGATCGGCGGCAGCGTCAAGCTCGGGTCCGGCTTGACCTCGATCGGCGGGGCGTCGTCGTGCGCACCGCAGGCGCACACGAGCACGGCGAGGACGAGCACGGCGAATCGCACGCGCGGATGATAGCAGCGCGGCGCAGGCCACGAGGTCGTGGGCTGCGCCGCGTCGGGAGGGTGAAGTTGGCCCGATGGGCTCGGGGACCAGACGGCCAGGGAGCGTCCGGTGGTGCTTGAGGACAGGTCACGCGACCTGTCGAAAGAGACACGTCAGACGTGATCGCCGCTCGGAGGGCGACTCGTTCCAGGTGCGCCCATCACGCACTCCGAGCGGAGGCGCGCGCCAAAAGGCCCGCGCGGTGGGGTCCAGAAGGCCCAGAGGGCCTCTGTCAGGCCGCCTCCGGTCGATCGAGCGGCGAGGGCTCGGAAGTGCCGGCCGAGGGCTGCTCGGTCGGCGCCTGCGGCGCTCGCGCGGTCGTGACCGGGCCGCGCTCCTTCTTCGCGAGGCGGCGGATCATCCGCCGGAGCGACTTGGCGATCGCGTGCCCGGTGGGCAACACGACGGCGACCGTGTCGCCGTGCTCCTTCTGGATGATCACCGTGTGCTGGCCGATGACGAGGCGGATGGTGTCCTCCCCGGTCTGGCCGAACAGCTGCAGCGAGGCGTCGAGGACGGGCGACCAGCTGTCGACGCCCCGGAATCCCCGTGGGTGGTTGGGTGAGTCGATCGTGACGGCGACGACGCCCGGGGCGGCCGCCAGGTGTTCGATGTTGGCAAAGAGGCTCATGGCTGTGTCTCCTGCGTCGAGCCGCGCTGGGCTGCGGGCGCCGCGCTCGACGTTCGGTCAACCATGGTCCGTCTTGGGGGACGGTGCCACCGGCGCCCTGCGGGCATGCATCACACTGAAGGTTTGTTGAGGGATGGCCGGACATCGTTCCAGGCCACCCCTACACCCCGTACAGCCTACCTTCCCCGGTTCGCCAGGGGGGCCCCAGGGGGTGGGGGCTAAAGGCAACGACTCGAGTGGAGCATGCTCACCGAGCTCAAGCGGATGCGAGACTTCGCACGATCTCGAGGGCCTCGGCCACGTGCTTCTTGGGCCGGACCTGCGACGAGAACACGTGCCGCACCACGCCGCCGCGGTCGATGATGAAGGTGACGCGGCCGTCGATGAGGCCGAGCGTCTTCTTCACGCCGTAGTTGCCTCGCACCGCCCCGCCGCGATCGCTGAGCAGGCGAAACGGCAGGTTGTGCTTGGCCGCGAAGGCCTTGTGCGCCTCGACGCCGTCGCTGCTGATGCCCACGACCTCGGCGCCGGCGTCGGCGAACACGGTGTAGCTGTCGCGGAAGCTGCAGGCCTCGACGGTGCAGCCGGGCGTGTCGTCCTTCGGATAGAAGTAGAGGACCACGCAGCGCTCCTTGAGGAGATCGGCGAGGGCGACGGTGCGGCCGTCCTGGTCCTGCAGGCTGAAGTCGGGGGCGACTTCGCCGACGGCGAGCTGGGTGCTGCGACTCATGCGCCCGCGAGTGTACCGCCGGCCGCGCAGCCCCGGAAGGGCCTGTAAACGGCGCGAATTTTCTCGTATCAGTGAAGGCCATGCGCTGGGTTCGCCTGTCGCCGCTGTACTTCGTCGCCTCGACGGCGATGCTGGTGTGGCCGCTCTACCCGCTGCTGGGCGACCACATCGAGCCGCGCGTGTTCGGCGTGCCGTGGTCACTGACGTACGTGCTGCTCGTCATCCTCGCCAACACTGCGGTGCTGGTGGGGCTGTACCTGAGCCGGGCCGTCGACGCCGTCGAGGCCGAGGACGAGCCCCGTGGCTGACCTGGGCGCGGTCGCGCCGTACGCGGTGTTCGCCTACCTGGCCGCCTCGCTGGCGATCGGCCTCGTCGCCGGCAGGCGCGGCTCGGGCGGCGCCGACGACTTCGTCACCGGCGAGCGCTCGTTCGGCCCGGTGCTGATGTACTTCGTCATGGGCGCGATGATCTTCAGCGCCTACGCGCTGCTCGGCACGCCGCAGCGGGTCATCAGCAAGGGCTCCGACGCGTTCTACATGCTGGCCTACGGGGCCGCGGCGTTCGTGCCGGTGTTCTACTTCGGGGCCCGGGTGCGCCGCATGGGCGCCCGCCTCGGCCTGGTGACGCAGGCGGAGCTGATCGGGGCCCGCTACGACAGCCGCAGGATCACCACGGTGATGGGCGCGGCGTCGCTGCTGGCGTTCATCCCGTACCTGGCGATCCAGTTCAAGGGCGCGGGCATCGTCATGCACCACGCGCTCGGCTGGTCGCCGCTGCTCGGCGCGGCGGTGGTCTACGCGGTGGTGGCCGTCTACGTGATGTTCGGCGGCATGCGCGGGGTCGGCTGGACCAACGTGCTGCAGGGCGTGGCCATGCTGGCGGTGGTGTGGTGGCTCGGGCTGGCGATCCCGGGCCAGCTGTTCGGCGGGATCGCGCCGATGTTCGACCGCGTGATCGCCGAGCGCCCGGAGTACCTGACGCTGCCCGGGCCGGCGCCGGGGACGTCGTCGTTCCAGTACACCGCGGAGATCGTGATGTCGACGCTCGGCTTCGCGATGTGGCCGCAGGTGTTCATGAAGTGCTTCACGGCCCGCAGCGCGCGGGCGGTGCAGTACTCGGCGGTGACCTACCCGAGCTTCCTCGTGTTCCTGATCCCGCTGCTGTTCCTCGGCTACGCGGCGCTGCTGCTGCCCGGGGCGCCGCGCGACGAGGGGGTGCTGCTGTGGCTCGTCAGCCGGCCGGAGGTCGGCGGGCCGTGGGTGTTCGCGGCGTTCTGCACCGCGGTGCTGGCGGCGTCGATGTCGACCGGCGACTCGCTGCTGCACGGCGGGGCGTCGATCTTCGTCCGCGACGTGCTGGTGTCCGGGCTCGGCCTGCCGCTGTCGGAGCAGGCGCAGACGCGGCTGATGCGGATGGGCGTGGTCGTGCTGTTCGCGCTCGGCCTGGGGATGCTGGTCGTCGCCAGCAAGGTGTCGATCGTCGACCTGCTGCTGCTGGCCTACGCGGTGCCGGTGCAGTTCCTGCCGCCGGTGATCTTCGGCCTGTACTGGCGGCGGGCCAACCGCGTGGCCGCCGAGGCCGGGCTGTTCGTCGGGCTCGGGGTCGCGTTCGCGCTGTTCCTGGCCAAGATCCTGGCGCCGGGGCTGTACGCGTGGTGTAACCCGCTCGACCTGCAGATCGGCGCGGTCGGGCTGGTGCTCAACGCGATCGCGATGTTCGTGCTGTCGCTGACGACCCCGCCCATGGCACAGTCCCATCTGCAACGCTTCGAGTTCCGCAGCCCATGATGTCCCGCGCGCTCCTCGTCGTCCCCCTGTGTCTGGCCGCCTGCGAGGCCACGAGCCGCCGCTTCGCCGCGCTCGACGCCCCGCCGCCCGCGCCGGTGGCCGTCGGCGAGGCCCGGCCGCTGGCCGAGCTGGCGAAGGTGACCGAGCTGTCCGAGGCCGAAAAGGCCAAGCAGGAGAAAGAGATGCCCGAGTGCGGGCGCGGCAGCGGGCGCGACATCCACGGCGAGTGCGTGCCGATCGGCCTGTGGGAGACCCCGCACGTGCAGCGGGTCCAGATCCCCGGCGGCGTGTTCGTGATGGGCAACGTGCCCGACCACTTCAACTCGTCGCCGTCGCGCGAGCTGCCGGCGGTCCGCTGGTCGGGCAACCCGCCGCGCCACGAGGCGCTGCGCAGCTTCTGGATCGACCTGCACGAGGTCACCCGCGGGGCCTACGCGGCGTGCGTGAGTGCCGGCGCCTGCACGGCCGCGACCTGCCCCGAAGGCCAGGCCGATCCGATCGCGGACCTCCAGGCGGAGGTCGCCGCCGCGCTGCCGCAGACCTGCGTCAGCCACCAGCAGGCCGCGGCCTACTGCCGCCACGCCGGCGCTCGCCTGCCCAGCGAGGCCGAGTGGGAGTACGCGGCCCGCGGCCCCGACGCGCGCGTGTACCCGTGGGGCAACCAGATCAAGGACGACATCCCGCAGGGCCTCTATCCCGCAGGACATGTCCGTCTGGACAGCTCGTACTTCGGCGTGCGCGGGATGGGCAGCGACGCGCTCGAGTGGGTGGCCGACACGTACGACGCCGACGCGGCGCTGCGCCCGTTCGTCGGCGAGGCGTTCCGCGCCGCCGACGGGCCGCTCGCGGTGGCCCGCGCGATCTTCGAGCAGTCGGCGTTCTGCGGCGAGGACGCGGCCTGCAAGCCGCCCGCGGGCGACCCGGTCCGCCACGTGTACAAGTACGGCAGCGTCGGCCAGCGCCGCGCCGCCCGCGAGACCCGACCGCCGAAGTTCCCGGGGGTCGAGCTCGAGGGCTGGGACGTCGTCGCCGCCGACGCCCGCCTCGGCTTCCGCTGCGCCGCCGACCTGCGCGCCGAAGACAAGCCGCTGCAGGTGCCGGCCTCGGTGGCGCCGATCCCGATCGTCCGCTCCGAAGGCTCGCTCGAGCTGTTCGGCGGGGTGGTCGAGGCGGTCAACCAGGAGGAGGCGCGCCGCTTCTGCGCGGGGCTGCGCGTGCCGTACGGCAGCGAGGCGCTGACGGGGTTCCGCCTGCCGACGCTGCTGGAGATCCAGCAACTGGCGGACGTGTTCCGCGGTCCGGGGCCGTTCTGGGCCGAAGACGGGGCGGCGGTCCAGATCGACGACACGACGCCGCCGGCCCCCGACGCGCCGTGGCGCGAGCTGATGGTCGGCGGCGAGACGGCCCTGGCGGCCCGCTGCGTGCGCACGACGCAGTGAGCCCGCGGGGCAGGTCGAAGCGAGGGCGTGACGCTCGGCCGAGCCGAGCTCGCTCGAGCTGCCCGTCAAGCGAGCCGCCGCGCTCATGTTTGAAGGGACATGTGCGATAGGGCATGTCCGTGGGGGCATGCCCTTTCGGGCATGTCCGGAAGGTCAGCCGGTGTACTCGACGAACAGCGCGGTGATGTTGTCGCGGCCGCCGTTGATGTTGGCGTGGCGGACGGCCTCGCGGGCGGCGGTGGCGAGGTCGGCCTGGAACAGGCGGGCGAGGAGGCCCGTCTCGTCGAGGTACTCGTGCAGGCCGTCGCTGCACAGCAGCAGCTTGTCGCCGGGGGCCAGCTCGAGCTGGCGGACGTCGACCTCGACGAACTCGCGGTGGCCGACCGCGCGGGTGATCACGTGCTTGAGGTGCGACAGCTTGGCCGCCTCGGGCGTCATCGTGCCCTGGCGGATCTGCACGTTCACCAGAGTGTGATCGTCGGTCAGCTGCACGTGCTCGCCGGCGTGCCACAGGTAGACCCGCGAGTCGCCGACCCACGCCACCGTGGCGACCTGGCCGGCGACCAGCACCACCGAGGCGGTCGTCGACATGCCCCTTCGGTCAGGGTCCATCTCGCCCATGGTGTGGACCATGTAGCAGGCGCTCTGGATGGCCCCGCGCAGCAGGGCCGCGAGGCGCTGGCGGGCCGCCTGATCGAGCTCGCCGCCGTGGCGGGCGATCTCGATGTCGGTCGCGTCGCCCTTGACGAAGTCGACGATGAACTCGACGGTCTCCTGGCTGGCGATCTCGCCGCGGGCCCGGCCGCCGACGCCGTCGCAGACGATGAAGAGGCCGAGCTGGGCGTCGGCGAGGAACGCGTCCTCGTTGCGACTGCGCACCCGGCCGACGTCGGTGTAGCCGTAGTGCCGCGTCGCCATGGCGGCGCACCTTAGCACGGGCCGGTGGGAACGCGCCCACGCTTGTTGTACCCTGGCGACGATCGACCTGGAGCGCCCATGACCGTGCGTGGAAGCAGCCGAATTCTCGCCCTCTCCAGCCTCACGCTCGTCGGTTGCCTCGACCCGACCGCCGGCGGCGACGACGCCTCCGCGACCGCCGCGACCACCAACCCCGGGACCACCGTTTCGCCGGGCACTGCGGCGCCGACGAGCGACCCGCCGACCACGATCACGACCACCGAGACCACGACCTCGCCGACGTCGACCGGCGAGCCGACGACCACCGACGGCACCACCGGCGACCCGCCGCCCGAGCCGCCGGATCTGTGGTGCCCCGACGGCCCGCAGGGCGGCTGCGCCGCGCAGCCCGACGCGCCGCTCGAGGCCGGCGCGGCGGTGCTGTCGATCGTCCCCAACTGCTGGGAGAAGTGGGTCGACGTCGACATGGACAACGAGTGGAAGCCGAAGGACGACATGCTGCTCGACTGCGGCTGCGACCAGAAGTGCCCCGGCGACCCCGGCTACTCGGGGCCCGACGCCGGCGAGGGCGACGGGAAGCTGCAGCCGCTGTTCATGGCCGGGTTCGGCCACGACCGCCCGGCCTACGGGGTGCGCGACGCGACGCACGGGCTGGTCGGCGGCGGCGACGGGCTGTGGGCGCGGGCGGTGGCGTTCCGCCAGGGCGAGTCGACTCTGGCGATCGTGGCGATCGACACCGTCGGCTACTTCAACAACGACGTCGAGGCGATCCGCGAGCTGCTGCCGGCGCAGGACATCGACCTCGACTACCTGATCGTGCACGCGACGCACAACCACGAGGGCCCCGACACGATGGGCCTGTGGGGCGAGGACCTGTTCACCTCGGGCTACACGCCGGAGTACCGCCAGCAGGTCCGCGACACCATCGTCGAGGCGATCGTCGGCGCGTTCAAGGACATGCGCGAGGTCGGGTCGATGCGGGTCGGCGAGGTCGACGTGTCGACCTACCACCCGAAGGGCATGGGCAACCTGCTCCGCGACTCGCGCGACCCGTGGATCGCCGACGAGACCATCTCGGCGGCCCACCTGGTCGACGCCGAGGGCATGCCGATCGCCACGCTCGTCAACTACGGCTGTCACCCGGAGACGCTGGCCAACGACAACTACCTGGTGACGTCCGACTTCGTCCACGCGCTGCGCCGGACCGTCGAGTCGGGCTCGGAGTGGCAGACGGCGGAGGGCAAGCCGGGCCTCGGCGGGCCGGCGATCTACATCAACGGGGCCGTCGGCGGGATGATGACGACGCTCGGGGTCAACGTCGAGAACCCGGACGGCGAGACCTACCAGGCGGCGAGCTTCGAGAAGGCCGACTCGGTCGGGCAGATGCTCGGCGAGATGGCGCTCGACGCGGTGGCGATGGGCGAGGAGATCACGGGGCCGGCGCTGCGCTTCGCGGCCAAGCGGTTCCGCGCCGGGGTCCGCAACACCAACTTCAAGCTGATGTTCGACCTGCAGGTGCTCGAGCGCGAGGTGTTCAACGCCGACATGCCGGGCAAGGAGGAGATCGAGACCGAGATGGCGCTGGTCGAGCTCGGGCCGATCCAGATGCTGACGGTGCCCGGCGAGCTGCTGCCGGAGCTGGCGATCGGCGGCTACGACGGCTCGCACATCAACGCCGACGGGGTGCCGCTCCTCAAGCCCGACAACGTCAACCCGCCCGACCTCCGCGCGGCGCCCGAGGGCCCGTACATCGAGGACCGCATGGGCCTGACGTACCGCTGGATCGTCGGCCTCGGCAACGACGAGCTCGGCTACATCATCCCCGAGTACGACTTCCAGCTGGCCGAGACGATGCCGTGGATCAACGAGGCCGAGGGCAATCACTACGAGGAGACCAACTCCCTCGGGCCCGACATGGCCGCGCTCGTCGACCAGTTCGCCGACCTGCTGATCCACTGGTCGAAGTCGTGAGCGTCAGTCGCGGGCCAGGGCGACGAGGACGCCGCCGTCGCCGAAGCCGATGATGTCGAGGCGGCCGTCGCCGTCGACGTCGGCGAGGGTGCGGACGTGGACGCCGAGGCGCCAGCCCTGGGCGTAGCCGAACTCCTCGAGCGCCCGCTCCGGCGGGCGGAAGCCGGTCTGCTTCGAGGTGGCGATGATCACCCCGGTCTGGCCGAAGCCGACGATGTCGTCGCGCGCGTCGCCGTCGATGTCGGCGAGGTGGCGCGGGTGACGGTCGACGCGCCAGCCCTGGTTGAAGCCGAAGTTGTTGAGGACCGGCTCGGGCTCGCCGTACTCGCCGCTGCGGCCGTTCGCTAGCAGGGTGCCGTAGTCGCCGAAGCCGACGATGTCGGGGCGGTCGTTGCCGCCGACTTCGCCGAGCAGGCGGATGTGCTTGTCGGGGCGCCAGCCGTGGTCGTAGCCGAAGTCGGACAGCCACATCTTCGGCGCGGTGAAGCGGCCCTCGGCGGCGCGGGCGACGAACACGCCGTCGTCGCCGAAGCCGACGAGGTCGGCGCGGCCGTCGGCGTCGACGTCGCGGACGAGGCGAGGGGTGCGATCGACGCGCCAGCCCTGCTCGTAGCCGAGGTCCTCGAGCCACGATTCGCGCGGGCTGAAGTTCGAGCCGGTCGACGTGGCGACGTGGACGCCGCCGTTGCCGAAGCCGACGACGTCGAGGCGGTCGTCGGCGTCGACGTCGGCGAGGAAGCGCGGGTGACGATCGACGCGCCAGCCGCGGGTGATCGTGAAGTCGTCGAGCCACAGCTTGGGCGGCTGGAACTCGCTGCCGGTCGACAGCGACACGAACACGCCGCCGTTGCCGAAGCCGACGACGTCGGCCATGTCGTCGCCGTTCATGTCGACGAGGAAGCGCGGGTGCTTGTCGATCCGCCAGCCGTTGCTGTACGAGTAATTGTCGACCCACGTCGCCGGCTCGCCGAAGCCTTCGCCGGTCGACAGGGCGACGACGACGCCCTGCTCGCCGAAGCCGACGATGTCGGCCAGGTCGTCGCCGTCGACGTCGCCCAGCAGGCGCAGGTGCCTGTCGACGCGCCAGCCGCTGTCGACGCCGAAGCCCTCGGACCACGCCTCGGGCGCGGCGAAGCCGGCGGCGCGGGCCTCGGGCGCGGCGGTGAGCGGCAGCATCAGGCCGGCGAGCGCGCCGGCCACGGTCAACTTCCTCATGGGCGAAATCTCCTGGAGCGGCGAGCGAGGATGTCCGAAGGGACAGGTCATCGATCGCGCGGGGGGACGACGCTTTGTGCCGCCGCCTCACGGCGACGCAAGCGGCGAGACCTGCGAGGCGCGGCCGCGAGGTTCGAGGTCACCGTCGCGGACGGGCCAGGCGCGCACGCCGGGGCCGGCGAGGCGGGCTCGCGCGCAGCCCGGGGGCGTTGCTCAGGGCGCTCCGCAGGGATCTGGCGAGCGGGCCGGGGGCGGTCGACTGCAGCGTGCTCGCGGGACCCTCTCGACGCGGGCGCTCGCTCGGGTCGCGTGGCCGGCGCGAGGCGAGCGGACGCGGGCGTACGTGCCCCGGCGGTCGTGGTAGGGTCCGCCCATGCGCGGCGCCTCGCTGTTCAGCTCGTTCGTGTTCGTCTCGTCGCTCGCCCTCGGGTCGTGCGGACCGCCGCCGGCTCCGGGCTACTGCGCCGGCCCGGTGTGCGGCTGCAGCGGCGGTGACAACTGCGTGCTCGACTGCCCGGCCGCCGGGTGCGACGCCGAGTGCCACGACGTGAGCAACTGCGACGCCGGCTGCGGCGACATGTGCAACCTGTCGTGTCACAACAACTCCAACTGCGACCTCGAGTGCGGCGACGCCTGTGCGGTCGATTGCGAGTCGGTGAGCAACTGCGACGTCGCCTGCGGGGCCGACTGCGCGGTCGACTGTCGCAACCTGTCGAACTGCGAGGTCGTGATGGTCAGCGGCGAGGCCTCGTGCGAGGGCGTCGGCAACTGCCAGATCCGCTGCGCCCTGCCCGACGGCAACACCGAGCCGGCCTCCGACTGCGGCGACGGGCGCTACAGCTGCCCGGTCGGTTCGTGCTGAGTCCCCGCCGCGGAACGCCGGTTCTGCGGAGCGGCGCGATTGCGCGGTCAGGGCCGACCTGGGACACTCGGTTCATGTCGCAGACTTCGCGGGCCCTCACCGTGACCTTCGCCGCGGCCGCCGTGGCCGGCGCGTGCAACTTCCTGTCCTCGGGGGCAGGTCAGACGACGACCAACATCGCCGACGTCGCCGGCGCGATCGCCTGCCCGGCGCTGACGAGCGGCGGCGACGCGCTCGGGGTCAAGTACACCGCCAAGGCCGAGCTCAACGCGAAGGTCGGGGCCTTCGTGCAGGCGGCCAAGGACCTGCAGCGGTTGTCCGCGAAGTGGGAGGCCGAGGTCACCTCGGCGTGCCGCAAGATCGGCGGCGACATCGGCGTCAATCCGGCGGCGATGCAGCCGAACCAGAACGCCACGGCTCCGCAGGCCGCCTGCGGTGCGGTCGCGGCCAAGGTGCAGGGGCTGCTGAAGGGCGGGGTGAAGATCGAGGCGAGCTACACGCCGCCGAAGTGCGACGTCGACGCGTCGGCGCGGGCCCGCTGCGACGGCCGCTGCAAGGTCGACGTCGACCCGGGCGAGATCGTGGCCCAGTGCACGCCGGCCAAGCTGTCGGGCCGCTGCCAGGGCACGTGCAAGGGCCAGTGCGACGGCCGCTGCTCGGGCCAGTGCCAGGGTAACTGCGCGGTCAAGGACGCCCAGGGCCGCTGCGCCGGCAAGTGCGAGGGCACCTGCACCGGTCAGTGCGACGCGACGTGCCACGCGTCGTGCCAGGGCACCTGGCAGGCGCCCAAGTGCGAGGGCCACGTGACGCCGCCGAAGGTCGACGCCGACTGCAAGGCCAGCTGCGAGGCGAGCGTGAAGTTCTCGGCCCAGTGCTCGAAGCCGCGGCTCGAGGTCAAGACGTCGAGCGAGGCGCAGGCGCTCGGCAAGCTGGTGGCGTCGCTGTCGGCCAACCTGCCGGTGTTGATCGCGGCGCAGGTCAAGCTGGGGCGGGACATCGCCGGCGAGGTGCAGACTCTGGTCCGCCTCGGCGGCGAGCTGCGCGGCAAGCTGCAGGGCGCGGGCGAGCAGGCGATCGCGTGCGTGACCGCGGCGGCGTCGGCGGTGGCGACGGCGTCGATCAGCATCAACGTGTCGTTCAAGGCCAGCGCGTCGGTCTCGGGGGCCGTCGGCGCGAGCGGGAGAGCCGGCTGAGCTCCGCGTGGCACTGGCTCGGGTTGTTCGCGGCCGGCGGCTGCGGGGTGTGCCTGCGGTTCGCGCTGGCGCTGCGGGTCGATCGCTGGGCCGCGGCGACGCTGCCCCACGCGGGCACTCTGGTGGTCAACCTGATCGGCTGCCTGGCGATCGGGGTGCTGGCGCCGCTGATGCCGCAGGGGCCGCCGCGCACGATCGCGGTGGCGGGGCTGCTCGGCGGCTTCACGACGTACAGCGCGTTCGCGCTGCTGACGGTCGAGCTGGCCGGCGAGGCCCGCTGGGCGCCGCTGGCCTGGCAGCTCGGGCTGCACGTCGGCGGCGGGGCGCTGATGGTGGCGCTCGGCTCGCGCCTCGGCCGGCTGCTGGCGGCGGCTTGAGCGGGATGTTCTGAGGGACATGTCCATGAGGACAGGCATGGCCGCGCCCGGATCGAGCTCCGCACGTAGACACTGGTGTCTGACGGTGCTCGCGCTGGGCGCGTGGCTGAGCGCCGCCGCGAGCACGGCCGGGTGTTACACGATGAGCGTCGACCCGCCGCGAGACGCCGAGTCCAAGCGCGCCGTGCGGGTGCTGAAGCGGCACCTGCGAGCGAGGCTGCCCGGCGCCAAGTTCTATCTCGAGCAGCTCCGCGTATCTGCGCCCGGCTGGACGGTGTTCGCGGGCGAGGACCGGGAGGTCCGCCACGGCGGCTTGCAGTACTGGGTCGTGCGGGCCGACGCGAGCGTGGTGACCGGGGAGCCGCTCGTGGAGCTGTCCCACGCTTATCGCAGCCTCGAGGCCGTGGGACCCGATCCTTCGGCGAGCCCGGAGGACCTGGCGTGGCTCGCGGTCGCGCTGCTGTCGCGAGACGTGAAGTTGCTGGATCAGCGCGACTATCCGCGGATCAGCGCGCTGTACGAAGGCGACGAGCTCGCGCCCCCCAAGCTCGTGCGCCAGGGCGGCGCGGCGACCCTGGTGTTCTGGGTCAACGTGGGCCGCGGGTGGAGTCCGAGCCGCTACGAGCTGCAGATCTCCGCCGACTACGAGGTGACCGTGTCCGTGACCTCGCCGCAGCTGCGCCAAAAAGAGGTGAGCTGAGCGCACCGCCCGTCGGGGCGTCTCGCGCGAAAGGTAGAGAGGCGGGTCGTCGGGACCAGCCCTCTCTGTCCTTCGGGTCAGCTTCGCGCGCCTTCACGGCGCCGGGTTGGCGAAGCCGGAGATCGATCCGGACGGCCACGTCCGCGCGAATTGCCGGGCGCTCGGATTCGCTCGAAGTCGATCTTGTCCGAGAAGAGGCGGTTTCGTCTTGAAATAATTTTGTACACCGTATAGTATACGGCGTATCAAAAAGACGGCGAGGGCCGTCGTGTTCCCCTTCGAGGAGTTGTCCGTGCAGATCACTGGTAGTGCAGTGTCGCTGACCGTCGACGATGTCGCGGCGTCGAGCGCCTTTTTTATTAAACATCTGGGGTTTCGTGAGGCGATGGCGGCGGACGGGTTCGCGTCGCTGCAGCGCGAGGACGCCGGGATGCATGTGGTGCTGCTGCGCCGCGGCATCGAGGTGCTGCCGCCGGAGCTCCGCGAGCAGCGGGCGGCGGGGGTGATCGTCGCCTTCGTGGTCAAGGACCTCGAGGGCGAGGAGCGGCGACTGCGGGCCGAGGGGGTGCCGATCACGCTGCCGCTGCGCGAGGAGCCGTGGGGCGAGCGGCTGTTCATGGTCACCGATCCCAACGGCGTGGTGATCGAGCTGGTCGAGTGGGCCGACGCGCCGGCTGCATGAGCCTCAGCGCGGCGGCCGGGCCTGGTAGACCGGCGCGCCCCTGCGGTAGGTGGTGAGCGGGCGCAAGGCCGCGAGGTCACCTGTCCGAACGGACAGGGGGTTGCGGTCGAGGATCACGAGGTCGGCGACGCGGCCGACGGCGAGCTCGCCCTTGCGCTCGCCGTCGAACACTTGGTGCGCGCCGCTGCTGGTGAGGCCGCGGAGGCCGTCGAACACGGGGATCCGCTGGGCCTGACCGAGGACCTTGTCGCTGCGGGTGGTGCGGTTCACCGCGCTGGCCAAAAGCAGCATGGGGTCGGCAGGGATCGCGGGGGCGTCGGTCTGCAGGGTGAACAGCAGGCCGCGCGCGAGCGCCGACTGGGCCGGGTCGAGCCGCGCGGCGCGGGCCGGACCGAGGGCGGTGTCGCGGTACCAGTCGCCCCAGTAGTACAGGTGGGCGCTGGCGAACGACGGCACCATCTTGAGCTCGCGCATGCGGTCGAGCTGGTCCTCGCGCACGGTCTGAGCGCGCAGCAACACCGGCCGGCGATCGTCGACGCGGCGGCGCTCGATGACCCGCTCCCACGCGTCGAGGTACTGGTCGGCCGCGGCGTCGCCGTCGGCGTGGGCGAGCACCTGCCAACCCTGGTCGACCGCGAGCTCGAGGATCTGCTCGACCTCGGTGGCGGCCATGCGCGCGACGCCTCGCCAGCCGCGAGGCTTGCCCGCCGGCGGGGTGGTGTACGGTACGTCGAGCCAGGCCGAGCGCGACTGCAGGCCGCCGTCGAGCACGAGCTCGATGCCGCCGAGCTTGAGGCCGCGCTCCCAGGCGCCGAAGCGCTGGCCGACGAGGCGCTCGGCGTCGGCCATGCTGGCGACCACCGGATAGGCGACGACGTCGACCTCGTGCTTGTTGGCGCGCGCGAGCCGGCGCAAGGCCTCGAGCTGGTCGGCGTCGACCGCCCCGTCCTGCACGGTGGTGAAGCCGCGGCGCGCGTACTGCCGCTCGGCCTGGACCAGCCGCGTCGCCAACTCGTCGTCGCTCGGTCGTGGCAGCGCGCGCTCGAGGAGGAAGACTGCGCTGTCGGCGAGCACGCCGCTCGGCTCGCGCGACCGCGGCTGACGACCGATCTGGCCGCCCGCAGGGTCGGGGGTGTCGGCGTCGATGCCGAGCAGGCGCAGCGCCGGGGTGTTGACGACCGCGACCGCGCCGGAGCTGTGATAGACGGCGATCGGGTGCATCATCGAGACCTCGTCGAGGTCGTCGCGGGTGGGCTGCCGCGCCTCGCGGAGCCGCGAATCGTCGTAGTTCCAGCCGACCACCCATTGGCCGCCGGCGAGCTTGCGCCGCTTGATGTCGGCGCGCAGAGCCCGGCGCATGTCGGCGATCGAGCGGACCGTGCCGAGCGGCGGCGGGGCCAGTTGGACCTGCTCGCTGCGCTGGGCGACCACGCCCAGGTGGCCGTGACCGTCGATGAAGCCGGGCAGCAAGGCCTTGCCGGCGAGGTCGATCTTCTCGGTACCGCCGTCGGCGAGTTTAATAATGTCGGCCTGCGCGCCGACTGCGACGATCTCTCCGTCGCGGATCGCCAGCGCCTCGGCGACGATCGGATTGCCGGCACCGTCGACGCGCATGGTGATCACCGGGCCGCCGTAGAAGACGCGGTCAGGGGCGGTCGTCGGCTCGGCCGGTCGGGTCGGCGGCCGCGGCGAGCGGGTCGGCGGCCGCGTGGCGGGCGAGGTCGAGGCCGTCGGCTGCTTGGCGGCGCTCGCCGGGCGCGCCGGCTTGCCCTTGCTCGGCCGCGCCGGCTTGCCCGCGGTCGGCCGCCCGTGACTCGGCTGCGGCGCGCTGCCGGAGTGATAGCTGTAGCTGCACGACAGCAGCGCGACTGTGATTGCGGTGATCGGGACGAGGCGATGCATCGACCGGGCCTCCGATCGATCGATAGCACCCGCGCCGCAGTCGTCGAGACGGGCGAACGGCTGCGGCAGCGCCGACTGGCATGATTGGCCGAAGGTCGGGCGACCGACCTCGTGCGGCGAGGTGGCCCGACTGGCATGATTCGTACGGCCGAGCCGCCTACTGAATCTGTCGGGGCCGCGGGCTCACCAGCCGGCCGGCAGGCGGAAGGCGTTCGTCATCCACGAGGTGCGGTCGCCTTCGAAGCTCAGCTCGGTGGTCGCGGTCATCACGGCCATGTGCGAGCCGTCGGGGCTGGTGAACACGAGGCCGCGGTCGAGGTCGTAATTCCAGAGGTAGGGCCGGCGACGCACGCCCGGCTCGAGCTGCAGGGGGGCCTGACCGTCGCGGACGAGGTCGAGCTTGAAGCCGGCGCCCTTGCCCTCGTGGGCGCGCTCGCGGTCGCCGCCGAGGACCTCGAGGGTGGCGGTCGCGGTTTGACCGGAGGGCAGGACGAACGCGTACGACTTGGTGCCCGGGCGCGACGCGGCGGCCCCCTGCGGCTCGGCCGGCGCGAGCAGGTGGCCGACCTCGATGCCGCGCGCCTGCAGCAGGGCCGTGCGCTTGGGCGCCAGAGCGGCCCGCAGGTCCGGCGGGTCGCACGGCTGGGCGTCGGGGCTCTTGGGGCGCACCTCGACGTAGCCGTCGGGCACGAGGATGTCGCTGTCGGCGTCGACGACGAACAGCCGCGCCGCGCCCTCGCAGGTGGCAGCGCCCGGACCGGCGTCGAAGGTCTCGAAGGCGAAGTAGCGGCCGTCGCGCGACCAACCCCAGACCGTGAGGTGATCGATCTGCTGGCGCGGATCGCCCGGCTGCTCGAAGGCGGCCCCGAGCGTCGCCGGCTTCAGGCGCTCCGCCGCGGGCGCGGGCGCCTCCTCGCGCGCGGCCTCGGGACCCGGCGCCGGCGGGCCGTTCGGGGCGGTGCAGGCGCTGGCGAGCAGGAGGACGCAGGCGAGGCGGGGCGGCATGGGCAGGGTTTACCTGCTGCGGGGAGCGGGCGCCAATTTCGAGGTTGGGTGTCCCGAGAGACAGGTGCGGGCCGTGGCGCGTGCGACCGGGCAGGCGGGCCGTGGCGCGGTGAGGTGTCCGATCGGACATGTGAGGCGAGCGCGTGACGGATGCGGCCTGGCGTTGGATGACTCGAGGGGGATTGATCGGCGACCTCGGCGACCTCGGCGGCTTGGACGTCGTTGACGCGCGCTGTCTGGCCCGGTTGCGAGGAGTCGAACGAGGCGGCAGCGTGCTCTGCTTCGCCGAGGTTGGTTCGCGGGGTCGTGTTCGTTCCGCGGCCGCTACGAAAAGGCGCTCGCGGCGAGCGAAGCGGACTAGCGCGGGTCGCTCGCGGTGAGCGATGCGAGGCGCTCGGGGGACGCCGAGCGCCGCTGCTGGTGCTGCGTCAGCCTCGTTGATGGCGCGAGCGGCTGACGCTGAGCAGGATGCCGATGCCGAGCATCATCGCCAGGGCGTTGGAGCCGCCGACGCTGAAGAAGGGGATCGTGATGCCGGTGACGGGCAGGAGCTGGAGGACCATGCCCACGTTGATGCAGACGTGGAAGAAGAACAGCGACGACACGCCGACGCACAGCAGGGCGCCGAAGCGGTCGCGGGCCTGGGAGGCGAGGCCGAGGCCCCACAGGACCAGGGCTGCGAACATGATCAGGACCATGGCGGCGCCGAGGAAGCCCCACTCCTCCGCGTAGACGGCGAACGGGAAGTCGGTGTCGCCGTAGGGCAGGAAGTCGAGGGTGTTCTGGGTGCCCTGGCGGACGCCGCGGCCGAAGAAGCCGCCGTTGCCGACGCCGATCATGGCCTGGATGGTCTGGTAGCCCTCGTTGTCGGCGTAGGCCTCGGGGTTGAGCCACACGTCGATGCGCGAGCGCTGGTACTTGTGCATGAAGAAGGCCCAGCCGAGCATGAACAGGGTGACGCCCGTGGTCATCAGGGCGAGGATGCTCTTGAGGCTGAGCTCGGTGAGGGCGAGGATCGTCAGCGCGACCAGGCTGCAGATGATGCCGGTGCTGAGGTCGGGCTGGTTGACGATCAGCGCGACCGGCACGAGGAACATGATGAACGGGACGATGAGGTGTCGGACCTTGCGCGGCGCCTTGCTCGGCCGGTCGCTGAGGTAGCGCGCGAGCGCGGCGATCAGCAGGATCTTCATCAGCTCCGACGGCTGGAACTGGTAGTCGCCGAGCTCGAGCCAGCGGCGGGCGTCGTTGCGCATGACGCCGATCAGCGGCACGAGCCCGAGCAGGCCGAGGCCGCCGAGATAGGCGGCGTAGGCCATACGGTGCAGGACGCGGTAGTCGAGCGAGGCGACGATCACGGCGGCGATCGTGCCGAGGCCGAGCCAGCGCATCTGGACCTGGATCTTGCCGCTCCAGTCGCCGGTGCCGGCGCTGTTGAGGTTGATCAGCGCGAGCGCGACGATGCCGGCGACGAGGGTGACGATCACCCAGTCGATGTTCTGCACGATCCGCCGGAACAGCGAGCGCGGGCGACCGATCGACGTCACGGCAGGACCTCCTTCGCGGCGGGCTTCTTCTTGGACGCGTGCTTCTTCTTGCTCGCCGGCTTGTCGGCCTTCTTCTTGCTGCCGGAGCGGCCGGGGCTCGGCGCCGGGCTGGTCTTGGCGACATGTCCGGAAGGACCTGTCTCTTCGGACTTGGGCGGCGGGGGGCCGAGCGGGCGGTCGCCGGGCAGGCGGGCGCCGGTGAGGGCGACGGTGCGGTCGGGCGCGGGGCCGCTGTCGCCGAGGACCTCTTGCTTGTCACGCCGGCCGGGCAGCGGCGGGGGGACGCCGCCGGGGCGGCGCGGCTGCGGGGTCTCGGAGCGGCTGCCGAGGTAGTTCTCGATGACCTTCATGACGATCGGCGCGGCCGCGTCGGCACCGACGCCGCCGTGCTCGACGAAGGCGACGACGACGATCTTGGGCGCGTCGGCGGGGGCGTAGGCGGCGAACCAGGCGTGGTCCTGGGTGAAGTCGAAGCCGGGGATCGGGCCGGGCTTGGGGTTCTTGTTCTTCTTGTCGAGGGCGCCGACCTGGGCGGTGCCGGTCTTGCCGGCGACGACGACGCTGCCGAGCCGCTCGCTGTAGGCGGTGCCGAGCTCGTTGTTGACGACGCCGGTGAGTCCGGCGTGGATCCGGTCGCGGTCGGCGGGCAGGACCGGCTCGAGGTCGCGGCGCACCTGCGGCTTGTTCTGCAGCACGAGCCGGCGGTCGGGGGTCTCGATGCGGTCGACGATGTACGGGGTCATGACGCGGCCGCCGTTGGCGATCGCGGCGTAGAGGACGGCGACCTGCAGGACCGTGGCGGTCACGTTGCCCTGGCCGATGGCGCTGTTGAGGCGGACGCCGCGCTGGTAGGTGCCCTCGCGCGCCTCGAAGGCCTCGGTCGGGATGCGCCCCTTGGCCTCGCTGTTGATGCCGATGCCGGTGCGCTCGCCGAGGCCGAGCCGGCGCGCGAACAGCTCCATGCGCTCGAGGCTGAGGACCGTGTCGATCGCCAGCGTGTAGAAGTAGACGTTGCACGACTGCACGATCGCCTGCTCGAGGTTGACCGGGCCGTGCTTGTGCGTGCACTTGAAGCGGCGGCCGCCGTAATTGACGTAGCCGTCGCAGGTGATCGTCTTCTCGGGGTCGAAGGTCGGGTCGTCGAGCGCGGCCAGGGCCGACACGACCTTGTAGGTCGAGCCGGGGAAGTAGTGCTCCTGGACGGTGCGGTCGATGAAGGGCTTGAGCAGGCTCTCGGACCACGCCTTGTACTGGTCGCGGCCGATCGGCTGCTGCCAGCGGTTGGGGTCGATCGCCGGGACGCTGAGCATGGCGACGATCCGGCCGGTGTCGGGCTCGATGGCGACGAGCGCCCCGGCGGGCTTGTCGGCGAACGCCTCGGCGGCGACGCGCTGCAGGTCGAGGTCGAGGGTGAGGTAGACGTCCTGGCCGGGGATCGGGTCCTCGTCGGGCGGCAGGGCGGCGAGGGCGTCGCGCGGCGGATCCTTGACCGGGTGGTGGTGGACGTCGACGACGCGCGAGCGCTTGCCGGGGCGGCCGCGCAGGTAGTTCTCCCACTGCCGCTCCATGCCGGTCTTGCCGACGCGGTCGCCGGGGCGGTACGAGCCGGCGGAGTTGGCGAGGCCTTCGGGGGTGATCTCGCCGACGTAGCCGGTGACGAAGGCGGTGAGCTCGCCAGCGGGGTAGAAGCGGCGCGCGCTCTCGCGGATCTCGAGCCAGTCGCCGAGCGCGTCCTTGCGGGTCTGGATCCGCGCGAACTCCTGCCAGGTCAGGTTGCCGCGCACCGCGAACGGATAGATGCCCTCGTCGCGGTCGCGCCGGCGCACGATCGCGGCGGTGAACTGCTCGCGGTCGGCGGCGTCGACGAAGTCGACCAGGTCGGCGAGCGCGTCGATCTGGGCGTCGGACAGCGGCACGCGCGAGCCGGTCTGCGAGCGTGCACCCGGGTCGTCGGTCTCGACGACGACCCGCGGCCGCGGGGTGACGTAAAGAGTGTAGGCCGGGCGATTGCTGGCCAGCGGCCGGCCCTGGGCGTCGAAGATCCGCCCGCGCAGGGCCGGGGCCTCGATGGTGTCGATGAAGTTGCGCTCGGCCCGGCGCACGTAGTGCTCGCCCTCGAGCACCTGCAGCTGACACAGGCGCCCGAGCAGGACCATCAGCGCGAGCAGGACCACGAGCACCATCGCCTGCAGCCGGGGCCGCAGGGCGCGCAGGTCGTCGGGCTCGCGTAAGCTGGTCATGAGGTCATGTCCATTGGTTCATGTCCAATCGGACGGGTCGGACTCCTCGAGCGGCGGGCCGGCGTTGCGGGTCTGCAGCGGCGAGCGGCGGGCCGGGCGCGGGCGGCGGCCGAAGGCGCGGTCCCAGGCGCCGAGGGCCAGCTCGGCGAGGACGAACACGCCGGGGGCGGCGAGCACGGTGGCGAGGGCGTGCCAGCGGGCCTGCAGCAGGCCGGCGACCAGGGCCTCGGTCTCGACGCCGAGGCGGCGGCGGGCGCCCAGCAGCAGGGCGAAGGTGACGAGGTCGATCAGCGCGGCGGCGACCCCGGCCGCGAGGGCGCGGGCGATCGGGCCCTCGACGGCGAGCCGCCGGCTCGACCACACCAGGGCGCAGCACGACAGGCCGTAGGCCAGCGACAACAGGCCGATGGGTGTCCCCTGGGCCATGTCCTCGAGGTAACCCAGAGTGACCGCCACCAGGAGGCCGCTCGGCAGCGACAGCTCGCGCCCGAACACGACGTGGGAGACCAGGGCGGCCGAGGTGGCCGGGAGCATGACCGTGAGCCCGAACGTCTGCCCGAGGGCGCCGACGGCGGCCAGGAGCAGCCAGCCGAGGGCGATGTAGATCAGGGGACGCATGAACCTGAGGACATGGACTTCGGGACAGGTGAGTTACTGCAGCGGGCCGAGGCCGTGCGCGGCCGCGGGGGACTTGTTGGGGTTCTCGGGTCGGGGGCGGGGGCGCTGGCGAGCACGACCCAGACCATGTCGAGGCGGTCGAAGCGGACTGCGGGGACGACGTGGACGCGCTGCTGGGCGCCGACGACGTCGTCGACGCGGATGACCTGGCCGACCGGCTGGCCGCGGGGGAACAGCTCGTCGACGCCGGAGGTCTGGACCATGTCGCCGACGTTGACGCCGAGGTCGGCGGCGACGTGGACGACGCAGCGGTCCTCGCCGATGCCCTCGAGGATGCCGGGCGCGCGGGTGCTGGCGATCTCCACCGCCACCTTGCTGCGCGGGTCGGTGATCAGCATGACCTCGCTGTGATCGTCGGCGGCGCGGTCGACGCGGCCGACCACGCCGGCGTCGGCGATCACTGCCATGCCAGGGCGGACCACGCGGTCGCCGCGGTCGAGCCGCAGCTTGACGACGCGGAAGAACGGCGACTGCTCGACGCCCGCGACCTCGGCGGCGATCATGTCCTCGGCGACCTTGTCGCGCATCTGCAGCGAACGCCGCAGCTCGCGGTTCTCTTCCTCCACCTGCTGCAGGCCGCGCAGGTCGAGCCGGAGCTTGCGGTTCTCGGCGGCGAGCGCCTCGTTGTCGTCCTGCAGGCGGGCCTGCAGCAGCCAGCGCTCGAAGAACCGGCCGGCGTTGCCGGCGGCGTAGCTGATCCCGGCCTCGAGCGGGGCGCCGACCTTGACGACCATGCGGTCGAAGCCGCCCAGCGCGCGCGGGTCCTGCAGGCTCGAGCGCAGCAGGAGCGCCGGGATCCCGAGCAGGATCGCGACCAGGACCGCGTTCTTGGCGCTGCGGAGGCCGGCCATCCTCCGGGGCTCCTTACTGGAGCGCGACCTCGCGGAGGAGGTCGAGCTCGTCGAGGACCGCGCCGGTGCCGAGGACGACCGCGAACTCGGGCTCGTCGCACACGAAGCAGGGCAGGCCTGTCTCGTCGGACAGGAGGACGTCGAGGTTGCGCAGCTGCGAGCCGCCGCCGGTGAGGACGATGCCCTTGTCGACGATGTCGGCGCACAGCTCGGGCGGGGCGGCTTCGAGCACCAGGCGCACGGCCTCGACGATCGCCGCGACCGGCTCGCTCACGGCCTCGCGGATCTCCTCGCTGTCGACGACGATGGTCTTGGGGATCCCGCCGACGAGATCGCGGCCCTTGACCTCCATCGTCATGAAGTTGCGGGTCGGGGCGGCGGTGCCGATCTGGATCTTGATGCGCTCCGCGGTGCGCTCGCCGATCAAGAGGTTGTACTTGCGCTTGACGTGCTGGACGATCGCCTCGTCGATCTTGTCGCCGCCGACGCGGATGCTCTTGCAGGCGACGATCCCGGCGAGGGAGATCACCGCGACCTCGGCCGTGCCGCCGCCGATGTCGACCACCATGTTGCCGCCCGGCTCGGTGATCGGCAGGCCGGCGCCGATCGCCGCGGCCATCGGCTCCTCGATGAGGAAGACCTCGCGCGCCCCGGCCGCCAGCGCCGAGTCCTTGACCGCCCGCTTCTCGACCTCGGTGATGCCCGAGGGCACGCAGATGACGATCCGCGGCTTGACCAGGGTCTGGCGGTTGTGGGCCCGGTTGATGAAGTGCCGCATCATCGCCTCGGTGACCTCGAAGTCGGCGATGACGCCGTCCTTCATCGGCCGGATGGCGGTGATGCTGCCGGGCGTGCGCCCCAACATCTCCTTCGCCTCCTTGCCGACGGCGACGACCCGCTTGGTGCTGCCCTTCTTCTGCACGGCCACCACGCTGGGCTCGTGGGCGACGATCCCCCTGCCCTTGACGTACGTCAGGGTCGTGGCGGTCCCGAGGTCGATGGCCATGTCGTTGGAGAACAGGCCGTATACCCAGTCAAAGAGCATGCTGCGCGCGGCGTTCGGGTGTACCCGCCGAAGCAGGAGACGGCAAGTCAGCGGCGTTGTGCGGGAGGCTTGCGGCTTTTCTCACAATAGGCGGCCGGTCGCCGGCTTCGGGCCCAGGAGCGCGGAGCGCCGGCTCCGCGGCGGCCAACGCGGCAGCCGACCGGCGTATTCCGCGGGCCCACAGGCGGCCCGGAGTTTCCCGGGGGCCGTCTTACCGCTAGCTTCGCCGGGACATGACGGACGAGACGAGCGCGGCCCCCCGTGGCACCGCGATGAAGACCATCGGCGCATGGCTCCTGCTCGGGATGCTGGCGCTCGCCTTCGGGCTCAGCTTCGGCCTGCCGAGCGACGCGATCACCTGCGGGCTCGAGCCGCTGGCCAAGACCTACGGCTCCAACGTGGTGGACGAGGACTTCCAGTACGAGTTCCGCGCCATCTCGCTGACCACCCGGATCCCCGAGGACCCGAAGATGCAGGAGATGCTCGGTCTGCGTGAGGAGGTGCTCGACGCGATCGTGGAGCGCCGCGTGCTCGGCGAGCTGGGCCGGCGGATGGGCCTGGTGGCCGACCTCCGCGACGCCGAAGATCTCACGGCCGACGGCCACATGATCGTGCTCGGCAAGACGTGGGACTGGCTGGCCGGTCAGGGGTTCAACTACGCCGCGTTCGAGCGCAACTGGCTGCCGCGCTTCGGCGTCGGCGAGCGCCGCTACCTCGAGTACCAGCGCGAAGAGGTGCTGGCCCGCACCGTGCGCGACGTGCTGGCGAGCGTGATCACGGTGTCCGAGGCCGAGGTCCGCAACGCCTACGACCAGCGGCAGAACCAGCTGTCGCTGCGCTACGCCCGCTTCGAGGCCGGGCGCTTCGCCGACCTGGTCGACTCGTCGCGCGCGGACCTCGACAAGTACGTGGCCGAGCACAAGGACGAGCTGGTCAAGCAGTTCGAGTCGCAGGGCACGCGCTTCCTCAAGCTGCCGAAGCAGATCCGGCTGCGCTTCATCGAAGTCGAGAAGCCGCAGCCGCCGGCGGTCGACGCCGACAAGGCGACGCAGCAGAAGTACGCGACCGACCTGGCGGCGACGCGGGCGAAGATCGACGCGGCGCTGGCCAAGCTGCAGGCGGGCGAGGACTTCCGCGCGGTGGCGCGGGCGACGTCCGAGGACGCCGACACGGGCCGCCGCGGCGGCGACTACGGGTGGGTGACGCTCGAGGGCACCGGCACCGGGCTCGATCCGGCGGTCGACGAGGCGGCGCGCAAGCTCGAGGTCGGCGCGCGCTCCGACGTGGTCGAGAGCGACGAGGCGTTCTACATCGTCAAGGTCGAGGGCCAGCGCGAGGGCGACGTGCCGCAGGACGAGGCGATCCTCGACCTCGCGGAGGAGGCGCTGATGCGCGAGCGCGGCAAGGCGCTGGCCAAGCAGGCCGCGGCCGAGGCGCTGCAGGCGCTCAAGGACGGGTCGACGATGCAGCAGCTGTTCCGCTCGCCCGACGCGCTCGGCGGGCCGGCGGCCGGCGGCATCGACCAGCTCGAGCTCCCGACCGACCCGCCGCCGGCGCCGAAGCCGGGCGACGACAAGCCCGAGCTGCGCGTCACCGGCCTGTTCAGCAAGGAGAAGCCGATCCCCGGCCTCGGCGTGAACCCCGAGATCACCAAGGCCGCGTGGGCCGCCGATCCCAAGGCCGAGTTCATCGACCAGGTGTTCGAGACGCCCGACGGCTTCATCCTCGCAGCGGTCGAGCGCAAGGAGACGGCCACCGACGAGGGCTTCGCGGCCGCCCGCGCGGGGCTGTACCGCGAGCTGTCCGAGGCCAAGGCGGCCAAGGTCACGGCCCGCTACGCCTATCACACCTGCCTCGGCGACAAGGCCCGCGGCGACATCGTCCCCTACGCCGACCGGGTGTCGCGGACGATGACCTACGACACCAAGGAAGCCTTCGACGAGAAGGGCAACCGGGTGCTGCGGCCGTACGTGATGTGCGACCGCGTCGGCAACCGCGGCGGCATGCTCAACCTGGCGGCCCTGACGGGCGGCGGCGGCCGCTAGCTGGCTGAAGGGACAGGTCGCAACGGCCATGGCGTCGGCGACCGGTCGTGACGGACAGGCGAGCGGCCTCGGCCTCCGCCTCGAGCTGGCCCAGGGGCCAGGCGGCCCGCGGGTCCGGCTTCACGCCGGCCCGGCCGACCTGGCGCCGGGGCTGCGCCTCGCGACCCTGGTGGCCGAGCCGGTCGGCGAGGATCGGCCGCGCTCCACCGCGGCGCTGCGCGAGGGCTCCTGGCGCGCGCTCGAGGCCCGACTCGAGGTGAGCGCGGAGGCGCTCGAGGGCGCGGCGCGGGCGCTGTGCGGGGTGACGATCGGGACCTGGCCGATCGGTCATGTGAGCGTCGACGCGGCCGGCGAGTCGGTGGTGCTGACGCTGGCCGGGCCGCGCGACGACGGCTGGCCGGCGCTGGCGCAGATCGAGCTCGGAGTGGCGGTCGAGGCCGGGGAGATCGCGGTGCGCGCCCGCCGGGTGTGGGCGACGGGGCCGCTGGCGCCATCGGCGACCGCAGTGTGGCAAGCGGCGGCGCGCGGGCTCTCGCGCGGGCGCGAGGGGGCGGTGCGCCTGGACGGGGCGACGCTGCGGCTGGCGCCCGAGTGGCTGGTGCGGCGGGCGTTCCGCGCGGCCGGGGCAGTCCCGCCGCGCACGCGCGGGCTCCAGGTGGCGCGGGTGCGCGGCGAAGGCCGCGGGCTGCGGGTGGTGCTCGCGGACGTGGCGCAAGGAACAGGTTCCGAAGGGCATGCGCGACAGGGCATGTCGGAACGGACAGGTATGAAGGGGCATGTTTTTAAAGACATGTCCGATGGGCCCGAGGATCCGCTGGCCGAGCTGCGGGCGGCGCTGCGGGCGGGCGACCGCGCGGCGGCGCTGACTGCCCTGAGCTACGCGCCAGCGCCGACGCATCCCGGGGCGCGCCGGCTGACGCGGGCGCTGGCGCAGGTGCAGGCCGAGCTGCTGCGCTTCCACGACCGCGCGGGGGCGGCCGCGGCGGTGCGCGCGTGGCTGGCGGCGGCGCCCGACGACCCGGAGGCGTGGTGGCGGGTGATCGTGGCTCAGGCGCGGGCGGGCGAGCCGGAGGGGGTGGTCCGCGGCCTGGCGGCGCTGGAGCGGGTGCCCGGCCCGCCCGCGGTGCGGCAGCGCCGGCGGGTGGCGCGGGCGCTGGTCGAGGCGGAGCAGCTGGGCGCCGGGGGGCGGGCGCGGGCTGTCCTCGAGGACATGTCCTGGAGCGGAGGGCCGGCGGCGCAGGCGGAGGGCTGGCGAGCGCTGGCGATCGCGCGGGCGGGCGATCCGCAGGTGGCGGGCGAGCAGGTCGAGGCGGCGGTGAGCGCGGCGTTGGATGCCGGAGTGCGGTGCGAGCGGGCGTGGTGCGAGGCGGCCGAGCTGCACGCGCGGGTGGCGGCAGCAGGTCGCCGCTGCGGGCGTGATGTCGCGGAGGCCGAGCGCGCGGCGAGCGAGATCGTGGAGGCGGCGCTGCGACTGGCGCGCGAGGAGCGGCTGACGCAGCTCGGCTCGGTGATTGTGGGGCAGATCGGGCGGGCCGATCGCAGGCGGGTGCGCACGGAGCTGCAGACGCGCGCGGCCCGCTCGCTCGACGCGGGGGCGATGCTGGCGCTGGCGGAGATGGTCGAAGAGACAGGTGAGCGGGGGCGCGCGCGAGCGCTGCGGCAAGTCGCGGGCTTCCTGCTTCCGGGGTGCCGCGTGGAGGATGAAAATGAGCCCGAGGCGTGTGCGGCGAGCGAGGGCTCGCCGCGCGAGGCGTGGGGCGCGGGCGAGGAGGGCGGGGAGCCGCGCGAGGCGATTCGTGGCTGCTTGCGCGAGCTCGTGACGGCGACTGCGGGGATCCGGGCAGCCCGTGAATTGACGTTGCTGGATCTGTCCGAGGCGATGCGAATGCAGGCGATCGTCGAGCCGGAGGTCGCAAGGTTGCGCGCGGCGACGGGGCTGCGGCTGCCGGTCCGCGTCGGCCGCGGCGGGCCGGAGGGGGGCGTGGCGATCCGCAACGAGCGCGAGCCGGCGATCGTGGTCTACCCGGCGATCGAGCGCCAGGCCGAGCGCGAGCGGCGGTTCCGCCTGGCGCTGGCGGCGGAGCTGGTCCGCGGCGGCCTGGCGATCGTGCTCGACCCTGCCGGGGCTTCGCTTCACGAATTGCTGGCCGCGCTGGCGTGGTTGGGCGAACCGTCGCAGCCGCCGACCTTGCCCGGGGCGCAGACGATCGTGCGGCTATGGCAAAAGCGTGGGGTGTCGCCGGAGCAGTTCACGCCGGAGCTGCGGGCGCGGCTTTGCGGGCAACTGGGTAGCTGGCGGACCGACGCGGCGAGCGTGACGCGGCTGGCGACGCTGCTGCGCGGCGACCACTGCGTGGCAGCGGCTCGCCTGGCCGGAGCGTTCGACGGGGCGCTGCTGGCGATCGGCCGCGACGCGCGGCTGCCGGCGCCGGTCGACGAGGCGAGCGCGCGCCAGGTGTGCGCGACCGACGAGGCGCAGCGGCTGTTCCGCGGCGCGGGGCTGTTCTTCGCGGCGGGGGATGAACATGTCTGAAGAGACAGATTGCTTCATCACCACGGCGCGCCTGCAGATCCGCCGGTTCCGCGCCGAGGACGCGGCGATCCTGGCAGCGTACCGCGCCGACCCGGAGGTGGCGCGCTATCAGGGGTGGACGGAATTCGACGAGGCCGGGGCGCGTGAATTCATCGCCGGGCTGCGCGCGGGCCGGCCGGGGGTGCCGGGCGTGTGGTATCAATTCGCGCTGGCGCTGCTGTCCGAAGGGACATTGATCGGTGACGTGGGCCTGCGCCTGGTCGCGGGCGAGCCGACCACCGCCGACATCGGCTACACGCTGATGACGCGCCAGCAAGGCCGCGGCCTGGCCAGCGAGGCGGTCCGCGCGGTCTGTGATTACGCGTTCTCGCAGCTCGGGGCGCGGCGAATCCAGGCGACCGTCGACGATCGCAACACGCGCTCGCTGGCGCTGGTGCGGCGATTGGGATGGCGAGAGGTTGCGGCGGTGGAGACGATCTGGCGCGGGGAGCACTGCATCGATCGCATCTTCGTGCTCGCGCGCGAATGAGAGGGGGCGCAAAGGGTGACCTAAGGGACATGTTCATGAGAGCATGTCCTGAAGCGCATGAGATGACGCGCTACTCGAAGGCGTACCACCACAGCGGGACCGCGTCGCCCTCGCTCAACGTGTAGTAGCCGGAGGCGTCGGGGGCGACGGCGAGGGTCTCGCCCTGGATCTCGAGGGCGAGGGGGATCGTGCACGGCTCGCCGGCGAAGGCGTCGGCGATGCTGGCGCCGGGCGGGCGCAGCCACAGGAACGCCTGAAAATAGGTGCGGACGGCGATGAAGTCGCCGGCGGGCGAGATGTCGCCGCCGGTGGCGACGACGGCCGGGAACTGGATCGGCGCGACCTCCTCGAGGGTGTACGGGCCGCCCGCGGCGACCGGGCCGGGGAGGCGGAAGATCCGGGTCGGATCGCCCTTGGCCACGATCACGAGGTCGCCGGTCTGCGGGTCGATCATCAAGGTCTCGGCGTTGTGCGGCTCGTCGGGGTAGACCAGCTCGATCGCCTCGACGCCCTCGACGGTGACGGTCCCGCCGCCGGCGGCCGCGGCGTCGGGCTCGGGGAGGCGGTAGACGGTGATCGAGGGGCGTGCCTCGGGGTTGTCGCCGATGTCGCCGAAGTACAACCATTCACCCGGGGTCGGACCTGGCCCGGAGGACATGTCCTCCCAGTCGATCGCCAGCGCGTCCTCGACCTCGAAGGTGCCGAGGCGCGCGCCGTCGGCGTCGACCGCGAAGAAGCGCGGGCCGTCGCCGGAGTCGTTGTGCAGCCAGAACACGCCGGGCTGGCTGCGGCTGGCGACGAGGCCGGAGGTCTCGTGGATCTGGTCGTCGGCGACGATGCTGAGCTGCGCCGGCGCTGCGACCACGGGGCAGCGCGTGAGGCCGCCGGTGGTGGTGTCGTCGCCGGTGGTGGTGGTCGAGGAGGTGGTGACGTCGCCGGTGGTCGTGGTGCTGGTGTCACTGTCGCCGGTGGTGAGCGGTGCGCCGGTGGTGACGGGTCCGGTGGTGGTCGTCGTAGTGGTAGTGGTGTCGACCGAGGTCGTGGCGGTCGCGTCGCCGGTGGTGCTGCTCGCGGACGTATCGGCGGGGCCGGCGTTGCAGGCGAGCACGAGGGACGCGGCGGCGAGGACGATGCGAGGTGGAGCCACGGGGTGCGAAGATAACATCGGCGGTCCGCGTTCTCGCGACGTGGCCGTCACACGCGAGTCGGCGGCGCTGCCGATCGTCCGCGGATGTCCACGCTCGCCGTGGTGATCTGCTGTGCGCGAGGCGTGGTCGTGATTGGGGTGGATCGGGGCGTCGCTGACGAAAGGAGGACGGCCGACTTCGTGACGCCACCGATGAGGATTCAGAACCGTGGGGTGGCCGGAATTTCTTCGCATGCTCGCGCGGACGGGTGCGCTGGATCGACTCGGGAACAGGACGAGGATGGCGGCGATCGCGGCGCACGGGCGCGCCGGCGACGACTCGCGTGAGGCGTCCGCGGCGGCGGTGATGCGGGCGATCCTGGGGCGCGAAGGTTCGTCGAGGGCGGTGCGCTGGCGCTGCGTCCTCCGCGCTGAGGTGGCGAGTCTCCACCTCTCCTGGGCAGGGGCGCGCGGGGTGGGGTGGCCGGTCACCAGGCGGGCGCGGAGTTTCGCGGGGTTGGCCGCGGCGCGCGGCTTGGAAGAGGGAGGGCATGCATGCCTTCATCGCCAGCGCGCATACGTTCGTCGGCCGCCGCAAACAAAACGAGGACGCTTATCTGCTCGACCCGGTGGAGGGCGTGTTCGCAGTCGCCGACGGTATGGGCGGCTACGCGGGCGGTGAAGTGGCGAGCCGGCTGGCGGTCGAATCGCTGGCTGAATTTTTTCAGCACGTGGCGGCCGACTCCGAGGCGACCTGGCCTTACGGGCTGGACCCGTCGCTCAGCCTGGCGGAGAACCGGGTCGACGCGGCGATCCGCCTGGCGAACCGGCGGATCTGCGCGGGCCGCCAGGGCTCGCTGCGCGACATGGGTTCGACGATCGCGCTGGTGTCGCTGCTCGGGAGCTCGGCGATCGTGGCCCACCTCGGCGACAGCCGGGTGTACCGCCTGCGCGAAGAGACAGGCGGGCCGGCGCTCGTGCAGCTGACCCGCGATCACTCGCTGTACGAGCAGCTGCGCGAGGGCGGGGTCGCGGTGCCGCCGCTGGCGGAGTTCGGCTACGCCAACGTGATCACGCGGGCGCTGGGGCCCCACGAGGAGGAGCGGCCGGAGCTGCACCGCGTCGAGCTGCGCGCCGGCGATCGCCTGCTGCTGTGCACCGACGGGCTGACCGGGCCGCTCGCGCCAGAGGCGATCGCGGCGCTGCTCGCGGCCGGGCCGGTCGAGGAGGTGTGCGAGCGGCTGGTCCACGAGGCGTTTTTGGCCGGGTCGCGCGACAACATCACGGCGATCGTGGTTGCGATGACCGAGTGAGAGCGGTGTCCTCTTGCGCATGTCCGATCGGATATGCGCGACAGGACATGTACGAACAGACATATGATCAATCGTCGCTGCTGCCGTCGGGCACGAGGCCGTGCTTGCGCAGGAGGGTGCGCAGGTGCTTGCGGTCGACCGCGGCGGTGCGGGCGGCGGCGGAGATGTTGCCGTCGCTGCGGGCCAGCAGGTCGCGCAGGTAGCTGCGTTCGAACGCGTGCAGCAGGCGCTGCTTGGCCTCGGCGTAGGGGAGGTCGGCGCGGACGCTGAGCTCGTCCTGGGCCTGGCTGTCCCCGGGGACATCCAGGCGCAGGTCGGCGAAGCGGCGGGCGGCGGGGGAGAGGGCGAGGGCGCGGTCGAGGGTGTTGCGCAGCTCGCGGACGTTGCCCGGCCAGTCGTGGGCGGCGAGGCGGGCGAGGCCGGGGCCTTCGATGTCGCCGGCCTCGAAGCCGCGCGCGGCCAGCAAGGCGCGCGCGGTCACTGCGAGGTCCTCGCGACGGGCGCGCAGCGGCGGGAGGGCGACGCGGAGGACGCTGAGGCGATAATAGAGGTCGGGGCGAAACGCGCCCGCGGCCACTGCGGCGGCCAGCTCGCGCTGGCTGGCGGCGACGACCCGGACGTCGACCGCGACCTCGTCGTCGCCGCCGACCGGGCGCACGGTGCGGGCCTCGAGCGCCCGCAACAGGCGCGACTGCAGGGCCAGCGGCAGGCTGTCGAGCTCGTCGAGGAAGAGGGTGCCGCCGTGAGCGCGGGCGAAGGCGCCGCGGCGGGCCTGCATCGCCCCGGTGAAGGCGCCCTTGACGTGGCCGAACAGCTCGCTCTCGACGAGCGACTCGGGCAGGGCGCCGCAGTCGAGGGCGACGAAGGGGGCGCGGGCGCGGGCGCTGGCGCCGTGGATCGCCCGCGCCGCGACCTCCTTGCCGGTGCCGGTCTCGCCCTCGAGGAGGATCGACACGTCGCTGGCGGCGGCCAGCTCGAGCACCGCGAACACCTCGCGCATGACGAGGCTCTCGCCGACCAGGTCGCCGAAGCGGCGGCTGCGGCTGGGCTCGATCGCCAGCGCCGCCGGCTCGGGCTGGATCCGCAGGGTCGTGTGGCCGAGCCGCAGGACGGCCCCGGCCGGCACGCTGAGCTGGCCGACGGCGGCGCCCTGGTAGAGGGTGCCGTTCTTGCTGCCGAGGTCGGCGAGCATGAACTGTCCTTCGGGACCTGTCTCGATGCGCAGGTGCCGACGCGACACCCGGGGGTCGCGCAGCACGAGGTCGCAGGCGGGGTCGGTGCCGACGACGAGCGGGGCGCTGGCGAGCGCGGCGGCGCGGCCCATGTCCGGGCCCTCGACGACGACCACCTGGCAGCGCGCGGGGCGAGCGTCGGCGGCCGGGAAGTTGGGGTGGCCGAGGGCGACGGTGGCGACGGTCGAGCTCACCGCGGCAGCATAGCGGCCCCCGGCGGGAAAGCGCGGGCCGGCGGACGAGGAGACAGGGCGCGCGACAGCGCGTAGTCTGGCCCCTCGTGAGCGAACCGCTCCCCGCGACCCTCGGGCCGTATCGCGTCGTGCGCCGGATCGGCCGGGGCGGGATGGCGGAGGTGCTGCTCGGGCTGCGCTACGGGGCCAGCGGGTTCGAGAAGCAGGTGGCGCTCAAGCTGCTGCGCCCGGAGCACCGCGGCCGCGCGGAGATCGAGCGCCTGCTGATCGCGGAGGCGAAGATGGGGGCGCGCTTCAGCCACCCGGGCCTGGTGCACGTCCACGATCTCGGGCTGCACTTCGGGGCCTACTTCGTGGTCATGGACTACGTGGACGGCGCCGACCTGGCGGCCCTGCTGGCCCGCCGGCCGCTGCCGCTGGGGCTGGCATTGTGGCTGGCCGAGCAGGTGGCCCACGCGCTGGTCTACGTCCACGCGCTGAACGACGAGCTCGGTCGGCCCTTGGGGCTCGTGCACCGCGACGTGAGCCCGGGCAACATCCTGGTCTCGAGGACAGGTGACATCAAGCTGGCCGACTTCGGGATCGCCAAGGCGACGGCGCTGCGCGACATCACCTGGGGGCGCATGGTGAAGGGCAAGTTCGCGTACATGTCGCCCGAGCAGGTCGCCGGCGAGGCGGTCACTGCGGCCTCGGATCAGTTCGCGCTCGGGGTGACGCTCCATGAGCTGCTGCTGGGCCGGCGGCCGTTCGACGGCCCCGGGCCGCTGGCGACGATGGAGAACATCCGCCGCATGCCGCTGCCCGAGGACCCCGAGCTCGCGGCGCTGCCGAGCCCGCTGCCGGAGCTGCTCCGCCGCAGCATGGCCAAGCAACCTGCGGAGCGGTTCGTCGACCTCACGGAGCTGTCCCTGTGGCTGCACGCGGCGCGTCGCGGACTCCCACCCGTGGGTCCCGGCGATGTCGGACTGTGGGTACGCGAGGCTCTCTCCACCCCTGATACTCCCGAGTCGCCGGCAGGCGGACCCCCGACGCTGGGCCTCGATACTCAGGGCTAGAGCCGCGGCGATCCCCGGGGTCACGCGACCCGGGAGTTCGCAAGCGGTGCACGTCGTCGCACCGATCTGACAATCGATCGTCGACTCGTTGACGTGACGTCGATCGCATTCGACGCAGCGAGTGGTCGTCCACCGTGCGCGTCGTTGGATTAGGGTCCATGCATATGCGAAAACCAAGAGTCATCGTCGTCGGCGCCGGTCCCGCGGGAGGCGCCTGTTCTCTGTCGCTCGCGCGCACGGGCGCCTTCGAGGTGCTCGTGCTCGACAAGTCGCAGTACCCGCGCGTCAAGGTGTGCGGCAGCGGGCTGTCGCCGCACGCGCTCGACGTGCTGGTCAAGCTGGGCCTGCGCGAGCGGTTCGCGCCGCAGCACGGGGTGATCGACACGATGCTGGTGCGCGGACCGCAGGGCGGCGAGCAGAGCCTGCACGCGGGGATCGAGGCGTGGGTGGTGCCGCGCGTCGAGCTCGACCACGGCATCGTGCGCACTGCGGTGGAGCACGGCGCCGAGCTGCGCGAGGGCACCAAGGTGCTCGAGCTGCTGCGCGATCCGTCCGGCCAGGTCCGCGGGGTCAAGGCCGAGAGCGGCGACATCGAGGCGGATCTGGTGATCTGCGCCGACGGCTCGCCGTCGCGGTTCTCGCGCGACGAGCAGCCGAAGACGACGATCCGCACGATCATGGGCTGGTGGCGCGGGACGCCCTACAATGGTCGCACTGCTCACATGGTGTGGGACCGCCGGCTGTCCGGCTATTACGCGTGGATGTTCCCCGAACCCGGCGAGGTGGTGAACATCGGCCTGACGATCCCGGAGAACGCGCCCGAGGCCGGTCGCCTCAAGGCGCTGTTCCAGGAGCTGCTCGACGAACACTGGGGCGACGGCCTCCGCGACGCCGAGCAGGTCGGCAAGTGGATGGGTCACCCTGCAGTGATCACGAACCGCGTCGGGCCGGTCGCCGAGGCGCATGCGATGTGGGTCGGGGAGGCGGCGCGCCTGGTCTCGCCGGGCACGGTCGAGGGCATCGGCTTCGCGCTCGAGAGCGGCTGCATCGCGGCCGACGTGGTCACGCGCCACTTCCAGAGCGAGCGCGGGCTGTCGATGCTGGCGACCGGGAGCTACCGGGCGCGCCTGGCGGCGTCGATGCTGCCCAAGTTCTGGGCGGGCGAGGCGCTCGCGCGTGGGGTGCAGGTCCCGCAAGTCCGGCGAATGGCCGACCGCCTGGTCCACAGCCCGATCGGCGCGTGGATCGATCGCACGATCTCGACGGTGCTGGGCGACAACCGGCGCGAGGTCGCGGCGCGCCAGGCCAGCTGACGCGGAGCGAGCAAACAGCGACGCCCGCGAGCCGTGTGGCTCGCGGGCGTCGAGTTTCTAAAAAAAAGGGCGACGCCCGCGAGCCGTGGGGCTCGCGGGCGTCGGTGATGCACGGGGACGTTCAGGGGGGGACGAAGTCACCCGTGCGGGTGGAAAAGATTCTCGGCCTCACTCGGACTTCGCAACCGCGAAGGTGCGCAGCACCTCGCGGTGGAGCCGGTTGCTCTCGATCCGGTCGCGGACCTCGGTGGTCGCGGCCGCGACCGCGGGGAGGATGAGGCCGAAGAGGGCGATAAAAGCGAGTGCGTCCATGACAGGGCTCCTTCTTACTTGACTCTTCGACTAGCGAAGTATGTGCCAGGTTTCGCGACCGGCAACGTTTCGAAATTACACGGGTTGTGACGAGCGGCAGGAGAGGTGGCTACTCGAGTTGCTGGCGACCGTATCGGCCGTAGCCAGTGGGTCGGAGAACCACAAAACCGCAAAAGCCCGCCGCGCCGCCCGCAGCGCCGTGCGAAGCGCTTCTGCCGGGTCGGCGCGGGCCGCAGCGTCGTCGCAGACGGCCCGTCGCGAATGTAAGCAGCCGTGCGAACCAGTCCACACCTCGCGTCGACGTCGTCGCAGTCCGACACGTGCGAGCGAGGCGATCATGCGCCGTCGTCGCGCGGCGCGGTCGGCGGCGTCGGCGAGCTCGCACGCTCAGCCGCGGCTCCGAGTAGCGACTGTCGCAAGCCGGTCGTCTGGAGAAAGTGTGGGTCAGGGAGATCGGCGGCCGACGCTGTCGAGGAGAACTGCGCCGGCGGCAAGTGGTCGGCCCGAGCCCGCGAAGGTCGACGACCCGAGGTGTGTCCGGCGTGCGGCTCGACCACCGATGCCGCGGGTCGCGAGCCCTTCTTCCGGAGCGAGACGCCTCATGGATCCACGTCGGCGGTCGCCCTCGGACCGGCGAGGGCGAGCGGCCCCTGGCGCCAGCGGGCCCGGAAAACCGCCCACGCAGCCGTTGCCGGGGGCCCGGGCGAACCCTGGAGAAATTTCGCGCGCGGCGGGCTTGTGATAAAAGGCAGGAATGCTCTCCCGTCTGCATACCTCCTTGCTTTCCTCGTTGATCCTCGTCGGGGCCGCGTGCGGCGACGACGGCAACACCTCGGCGACCGACACGTCGACGAGCACGACGGACCAGCCGACGTCGACCGAACCGACGACGACGACGACGACGACGGAGACCACCACTCCGACGACGACGGACGACTCGACGACGACGACCACCACCACGGGGGAGACGGAGACCACCACTCCGACGACGAGCACGACCACGGGGGTGATGCCGGGCGACTGCGCGGCGCCGGCCGACGACGCGGACGAGGACGGCGACACGATCGCCAACAAGGACGACAACTGCCGCTGCGACGCCAACCCGAATCAGCTCGACTTCGACGGCAACAGCGTCGGCAACGTGTGTGACGCGCCGCTGACCTTCACCATCGCCGACGGCGCCCCGCCCGAGTTCAACAAGCTCGACTCGACCGCGAGCGCCAAGATGGGCATCGGCTGTGAGTTCCCGGTCAGCCTGGTGGCGACCGGCGGCGACGTGCAGGTCACGATCGACGACGAGGGCACCGCCAAGGTCTTCGCGGCCGCGCTCAACTTCGCCGACACCCCCGAGCTGACCTGCGAGATCCCGCTCATCCTCACGGTCAAGCTCGTCATCCAGCAGCTCGTGATCACCGGCGTCGACCCGTTCGCGGTCGGCTTCCCGTTCACGGTCTCCGACCACAACGCCGGCACGCTCACCGGCATGATGGACATGGTCCACAACATCCTCGTCAACGGCATCCTCAACATCACCGAGTCGTCGAACGAGGCGCTGGCGATGCCGGGTGAGTCGCCGCTGGAGGACGTGCCGGGCTCGTTCCCGGCCGGCAACATCAGCGTCGGCAACGCGGGCGAGCAGATCACGCTCGACTTCGCCAGCGACGACCACATCGTGTTCCAGCAGACGACCATGGGCGGGCTGGAGATCACGTTGACCGGTCTCACCGGCAAGCTCCGCCTGCGCCAGTGAGTCGCCCCGACGCGCGGGCCGGCTGGAACCGTCAGGCGGCCCGAGTGACGTGTTAGGCTGCGGTCCCCCATGGCCCAGCCGCCGCGCCCCGCGCTCGTGCTCCAGCCGCCCGCGAGTGTGGTCGAGAGCGCCCCAGAACAGAAGATCAAGCCCGTCGAGCGTCTGCGGCGGGTCTTCTCGTATACGCGCCCGTACACCGGCCGGCTCGTCGCCGCGCTGGTGTGCCTCGTGATCGCCTCCGGGCTCGGGCTGGTGTACCCGTACTACTTCGGCGCATTGGCCGAGGCTGCGTTCACCAACGCGGCCGCGGCCGACACCGAGGCTGCCTACCGCGAGCTCGGCGACAACACCGTGCTGCTGCTGGTGGTGTTCCTGGCGCAGGCGGTGTTCGTGTTCTTCCGCCACTACTTGATGACCTGGCTCGGCGAGCGGGTCGTCGCGGACCTGCGGGTCGCGCTCTACCGCCACCTGGCGGTCATGCCGCAGAGCTTCTTCCACCGCACGCGCTCCGGCGAGCTGCTGTCGCGCCTGTCCGACGACGTCACGCGCCTGCAGAGCACCGTCGGCCAGGACCTCAGCATCTTCCTGCGTAACGTGCTGACGCTGGTCGGCGGGATCGCGGTGCTATTCTGGATGAACTGGAAGCTGACCGCGGCGATGCTGGCGGTGGTGCCGGCGCTGATGATCGCCGCCAACTACTGGAGCCGCATCATCCGCGAGCTCAGCCGCAAGGCCCAGGACGAGCTGGCGACCGCGAGCGGCGCGCTGCAGGAGGGCCTGGCGGCGATCGAGACGGTGCAGGCGTTCACGCGCGAGGACTACGAGGTGCGGCGCTACGGCGGCGCGATCGAGAACACCTTCGGGCTGTTCATCAGGCGGGCGATCGCTCGCAGCTGGTTCGCGGCGGTGATCAGCTTCTTCGCCTTCGCCGCGATCGCGGGGCTGTTCTGGCTCGGCGGCAGCATGGTCATCGAGGGCGAGATCACGGCCGCCGAGCTGACCAGCTTCATCTTCTACACGCTGATGGTGGCCGGCTCGGTCGGCGCGCTGGCCGAGCTGCTCGGCGGGTTGCAGTCGACCTTTGGCGCGACCGCGCGGATCTTCGAGATCCTCGACACCCCGCCCGACATCGCCGATCCGCCGGCGCCGGTGCCGAACCCCGCGTTGGCCGGCGAGATCCGCTTCGTCGGCGTGTCCTTCACCTACGGCGACCGCGACGTCGCCGTGGTCCGCGACATCGACCTGCACATTCGGCCAGGTGAGGTGTGCGCCCTGGTCGGCTCGTCGGGCTCGGGCAAGACGACTCTGGGCCGGCTGGTGCTGCGCTTCTGGGACCCGTCGGCGGGGGCGATCCTGCTCGACGGCCACGACCTGCGGGCGCTGCGGCTCGAGGACCTGCGCGGGTCGATGGCGATGGTCTCGCAGGATCCGGTGCTGTTCAGCGGGACTGTCCGCGACAACATCCGCTACGGACGGCTCGAGGCCAGCGACGCGGAGATCGAGGCGGCGGCGCGGGCGGCCAACGCCGACGGCTTCATCCGCGAGTTCCCTCAAGGTTACGACACGGTGGTCGGCGAGCGCGGGGTGAAGTTGTCCGGCGGTCAGCGGCAGCGGGTGTCGATCGCGCGCGCGCTGCTGCGCGACCCCAAGGTGCTGATCCTCGACGAGGCGACCTCGGCGCTCGACGCCGAGAGCGAGCACCTGGTCCAGGGCGCGCTCGAGGTGCTGCAGCGTGGGCGCACGACCCTGGTCATCGCCCACCGGCTCAGCACGATCCGCGACGCCGACCGGATCGTCGTCCTCGACCACGGGCGGATCGCCGAGACCGGGCGCCATGGCGAGCTCCTGGCGCGGGGCGGGGTCTACGCAAGGTTGGTCGCCCGCCAGGCCGCCGCCGCCGCGGACAGCCCCGGCGAGGTCCCGGGCCGGCCGTAGCGCCTGGCCGGAGCCCTGTGCTACACCTCGCGGCCGCCATGGAAGACAGCCAGAAACCGGACCTGATGGACAAGATCGTGTCGCTCTGCAAGCGACGGGGCTTCGTGTTCCAGAGCTCCGAGATCTACGGCGGCCTGCGCTCCGCCTACGACTACGGCCCGATGGGTTCGGAGCTGAAGCGCAACCTGATGAGCGAGTGGTGGCGCTTCATGGTCCACAGCCGCGAGGACGTGGTCGGCATCGACGCGTCGATCATCATGCGGCCGGAGGTGTGGCAGTCGAGCGGCCACCTCGCCAACTTCTCGGACCCGCTGGTCGACTGCAAGGTCTGCGGCGAGCGCTTCCGGGCCGACAAGGCCCCGCGCAAGGCCGAAGGCGAGGACGCGCCGATCACCCTCGGCGACAAGGGCCGGGCCAAGGCGGCGCAGGAGAAGCTGACCGAGGCGGGCGTCAAGCTGCAGCGCGACGGCAGCACGCTCAACGGCGCCAAGGCCGGGGCGGCCGGCTACGTGTGCCCGAACTGCGGCTCGCCGTTCCTGAGCGACGAGCGCCGCTTCAACCTGATGTTCCGCACCAGCCTCGGCCCGGTCGACCCGATCGGCGACGTGGTCGACATCGTGCGCAAGGCGATGGCCGAGGGCGCCGACGACAAGGCGCTGCGGGCCAGGGTCGAGGGCGCGCTGGCGGCGTCGTCGGTGTACCTGCGGCCCGAGACGGCGCAGGCGATGTTCGTGCAGTTCCTGAACGTGCAGCAGAGCCTGTCGCTCAAGGTCCCGTTCGGCATCGCCCAGATGGGCAAGAGCTTCCGCAACGAGGTCACCGCCGAGCACTTCATCTTCCGCTCCTGCGAGTTCGAGCAGATGGAGTGCGAGTACTTCGTGCCGCCCGGCGAGGGCCCGAAGTACCTCGATTACTGGATGAACGAGCGCATGAAGTGGTGGAAGTCGATCGGCATCAAGGTCGACAACCTGCGCTTCCGCAAGCACGACGACGACGAGCTCGCCCACTACTCGGATGGCTGCTACGACGTCGAGTACAAGTTCCCGTGGGGCTGGGACGAGCTCGAGGGCATCGCCAGCCGCACCGACTTCGACCTCAAGGCCCACGCCGCCGGCTCGGGCAAGAAGCTGACCTACTTCGACCCCGAGGCAGTCGACCCCGAGACCGGCAAGCCCGGCCGCCACTACGTGCCGCACGTGGTCGAGCCGGCCGCCGGGGCCACGCGCGGGGTGCTGGCCGCGCTGTGCGACGCCTACGACGAGGAGCCCGCCGACGCCGAGGGCAAGGGCGCTCGCACGGTGCTGCGCCTGCACCCGCGCCTGTCGCCGATCAAGGTCGGCGTGCTGCCGCTGGTCAAGAAGGACGGCATGCCCGAGGTGGCGCGCAAGGTGGTCGAGGCGTTCTTCGGCGCCGGCGTCAACGCCAAGTACGACGAGCAGCACGCGATCGGCCGCCGCTACGCCCGCCACGACGAGGTCGGCACGCCCTACTGCCTCACCGTCGACACCCAGACGCTGCAAGACGAGACGGTCACGATCCGCTACCGCGACGACCGCCGCCAGGAGCGCATCAAGATCGCCGACGCGGTCGACACGGTCCGCAAGGCCCTGACGGAGACGACATGAACACGCCCCGCATCGTCCACTGCAAGAAGCTCGACCAGGACCTGCCGGCCCTGCCGTTCAAGCCGTTCCCCAACGAGTTCGGCCAGCTGCTCTACGAAAACATCAGCCTCCAGGCGTGGCAGATGTGGATCCGCGAGTCGCCCAAGTTCATCAACACGTACCGCCTCGACCTGCAGTCGAAGGAGGGCCGCGACTTCCTCGAGAAGCAGATGCGGATCTTCTTCGGCTTCGAGCAGGGCGACCTGGCCGACACTGCCTTCGTGCCGCGCGAGGGCTGAAAGCCGCGCGCGGGCGCGCGGTACGATCGCGGACGCGCGCGCTGACGGCGTCGCGTTCGCGCCGCCGTGGGGGTACCCTGGGCGCGATGGCCTTCACCCGCAGCGACGACGGCGAACAGAGCACCCTCTTTCTCAGCGGCAGCCTCGACGGGACTTCGGTCCGTGAATTCGCGGCGCTGACGGACGCGCTGGTCGCCGAAGGCCGGCGTCACGTCGTCCTCGACATGGCCGAGCTGACGAACATCGAGACCCCGGGTGTGGCCGCAGTCGTCGCGCTTTACAAGCACACCCGCGAGCTCGGCGGCGAGGTGCGGATCGCCGGGATCGATGGTCAGCCGCTGGCAATCTTCAAACTGCTGCGGTTCGACAAGGTGTTCGACCTGTGACGCGGCGAGCGCCGTCGCTTGCTCGCTGCAACGTCGCCCGCGCCGGGCGATGGTTCAGCAGAGTCCGCTGATTCGGTAGAGGCCGGCGCAGGCGAGCCCGGGAGCGATCGCCGACGGTCGCGTTGCTGCGCCGACGGTGCGCCGTAGCGTTGCCGGGTGATGATCCGAAGCTCGCTCGTCGGCGCAATGCTCTTACTGTCGTCCGCCTGCGCCGAGCGGACGCAAGACACCGATTCGCCGGCCGGGGTGGACACGACCGGCGTGGTGGACACGACCGGCGGCGAGACCGAGGGCGCGGCGGTGCTGTCGCCGGCGGGCTTCGGCCGGCGCTTCTCGCAGGCGGCCTGCGCCAAGGTGTTCGACTGCTGCTCGCCCGTCGATCGGCGGCGGCTGTTCCTGACGTTCCCGCAGGAGGCGGTCGCCGACGCGACCGATTGCGAGGAGTTCTACGGGCCTCGGCTGGTCGAGTTCGAGCGCGGCGTCGCGGGCTCGGCGCTGGCGGGGCGGTCGGCATGGGACGGGGAGGCGGCGGCGGCCTGCGTCGAGCGGCTGAATGCGATGAGCTGCCAGGAGTACGCGGTGCAGAATCGGCCGCCCGACGCGGGGCTGAGCGATTGCCGGGTCCTGACCGGCAAGGTGTCGCCCGCGGGAAAGTGTCGCGGCGACGGCGAGTGCATCCGCGGGTTCTGTCGCGGCGCGTCGCAATGGCAGGACGGCACCTGCGCGATGCTGCCGGCGGTCGGCGAGCAGTGCCCCGACAATCGCTGCGAGGCCGGGACGCGCTGCGACTGGTCGGCCGAAAAGCCGCTGTGCGTGGCGCTGAGCGCCGACGGCGAGCCGTGCGTGTCCGCCAGCGAGTGCCGGTCGAACGGCTGCAGCGCCCCGGTGTTCGGCACGGGCGAGTGCGGCGAGCCGCGCGTGTGCGACGGCGATCCGGGCGACGACGAGGACGTGATCGCGGTGTGCGCTCAGGACAGGGGCGAGCGGCGGGTCCAGTGCACGCTCGCCAGCGAGGCCCCCTGGTCCTGCGATTGTCTGACGAATGGCATCGTGGAGAACCACTGCTCGCCGGGACTGACGGACCCGAACGCCGACGTGTGCAATCGCCTCAATTGTTGCCCGTGAGCGGTTCGCGGCGGTCGTCTCTCGAGCCGCCCTGGGAGGTTTCGCGAGTCCGGACGCGGCCTCCGTGCGACAAGTCATGCGTCGAGGGCCGTGTCGGAGCGGGGGATCGACGGCTCGTCTTTCTATATCGTATGCAGGAGGATGCACCGCTCTTGTCTTCGTCTCCTTTCATTCTGCGCAGTGTCCGCGCCGGGTCGAAATGGCGCGTGATCTTTTGGGGACGGCGGCCCGACTCGGCAGCCTCGGATGCTTCATCTTCGCGCTCGTCGGCTGCCTCGGGGGCTCGGCCGGCAGCAACTTGACCGGCGTCTGCGACAGCGCCGATCGTGCAGTCAAGCTCGGGCGCTTGATCGATCCGCTGGACGGCAGCGTCCTCGCGCCCGCGATCGTGATCGTGCGCGACGATCGGATCTTCGCCATCGAGACCGACGAGGCGAAAATTCCCTGCGGCGCGCAGATCATCGACTGGTCCGCCTACAGCGGCGTCCCCGGGCTCGTCGACGCGCACACCCACTTCTCCTTTCAGACCGACGACGAGCCCGGCACCGAGCCATGGTCGCGCAGATGGTGGCTCCTCAATGAAGAACCGGCGGTGGTGGAGGTGCTGGCACGCCAGGCGGCGGAGAAGACGGTCAAGCTCGGCGTGACTACTGTGATCGACAAGGGCGCCGGCGCCGGGGCGCCGATCCTCGCCCGGATGCGTGAGGACAGCGCTGCGGGGAGACTCGTCGGCCCGCGGATCTACACCGCCGGGAGAGGCATCTCCGGGCCGGTGCCCTCGATCGAGCCCATCAAGACCCGGATCCAGCAAAACGTGGCGGAGGGCGCCGATCTGATCAAGGTGTATGCCGACACTTGTAGCGATGACACGCTCGTCTGCACTTCGACCTTCACCCTCGAGCAGCTCACGGCCGCGGTCGACGAGGCGCACCTGCTCGGCAAGCCGATCGCCATCCACGCGTACCACGCGGACACCGCGAGGCTGGTGATCATGGCCGGGCCGGACGCCATGGAGCATCCCGAGGGCCTCGACGCCATCGACTTCATGGACATGATCGCCGCGGGGATCACCTACGTCCCGACGATCGACCACAACCGCTATTACCGGGACAACCTCGGTTACTTCCAGTACGACCCCGAGATGAGGGCAGAGTTCGACGCATACATCGCGTTGAACCTCGCCACCACCAACCTGGCCCACCTCGCCGGGGTCGAGATTGCGATGGGCTCGGACGCGGTGTTCTCCGGGTTCGGAGAGAACACGCGCGAGCTCGAGTGGTTCGTCGATGCCGGCATGACCCCGCTCGAAGCGCTGCGCGCGGCGACGATCCGGGGCGCGGCGAGCATCGGCGTCGAAAACCGGGTCGGTCGGGTCGTGGTCGGCTACTTCGCCGACATCGTCGCGGTCGACGGCGACCCGCTGACCGACATCCGCGTGCTGCTCCACGGGGTCCGCGGCGTGATGAAGGGCGGCGAGCTGATCTCGCCGTGAACGGCGACATGTCCTGGAGGTCAGGTCTTCTCGGGCGCGAGCAGGGCGGTGAGCAGCGGCCGCAGATCGGTCTGCGTCACCTCGGCCAGGTGATCGGCGGCGATCTGCGCCTGCGCGTCGCCCTTGTCCTGCGCCAATTTAAAAATGGCGCGCATACTGGCGATCTCGAGCTCGAAGCCGAACACCATGTCGAGGAAGCGCTCGAAGTTCCGCTGCTCGCGGGTGAGGCGATAGCCGGAGTCTTTCGGCTCGTGCAGCTCGGCGAGGCGGAACAGGATGTCGGCGACGCGCTCGCGGTCGGTGAGCGGGTGGGCGAGCGCGTGGACATGGACCGTGACGTAATTCCACCCGGGGTACTGTTCGGTCGGGTAGATCGACGGGCTGATGTAATGATTAGGGCCGTGGAACAGCGCGTAGACGCGGGGGTCGGCGCGCAGCGCGGCGCCGTGGGGGTTGTTGCCGTCGAAGTGGCCGAGCAGCACGCCGTGGGGCCCGCGCGCGTCGTCGAGGACGAGCGGCACCTGCGTCACCGCTGGCCAGGGCGCGCCGGCGGAGATCAGGGTGGCGAGCGGGAAGGCCCGCATCACCGCGTGCAGCTTGGCGCGGTCGGTCGACTGGAACGGCGCGAGCGGGTACATGAACGGCCGCTCACGGGCAGTTCTGCGAGGTGACGGTCTCGCCGGTGACCGGCACGCCGTCGTCGGGCACGTCCTCGAACGAGACGGGGATCGACTGGCAGAAGCCGCTGCCGCAGTTCTCCTGGCGGGCGACGTGGGCGTGCGGGCCGGTCGACCAGCCGGTCGAGCCGGTCAGGCCGACGACGCCGCCGCGCGGGACGACCTGGCCCATGCTGACCTGGACCGCGCTCAAATGCGCGTACACCGAGCCGGTGCCGTCATTGTGCAGCAGGGTCACGAAATTGGTGTACGGGTTGCACTCCTGGCCGCCGCCGTTGTAGCAGGGGTCGCCCGGCATGGTCTCGGCGTACAGCTTGCTGACCGTGCCGTCGGCGATCGCCACCAGCGGGGTGCCCGAGGCCAGCGAGAAGTCGAACGCGTAGGCCGAGTTGCCCATGTGGCTGAAGTCGCCGTTGTTGCCCTGGGTGATCGTGGTGCTGGTGCCGCACTGCAGCGGCAAGAAGAAGCCGCTCTCGTCGGGCGGCGGCTGCTCCGGGATGCACTGGACGAAGCTGGCGAACACGTAGCCCGCGGGCCAGTCGCCCTCGATCTGGTACCACGTGTCGACGCCGTTGATGCTCTCGCCCTGCACGATCGCCAGGACGTCGCGGACAGTGCCGTCGGGCAGGGTGGCGATCGTCGCCATGGCCGTCGACGGGGTCGGACGGACGTTGAGCAGGTCGTTCGGGGTGTTGGTGCGGATCTGCGGGCACGGGTCGAGCGGCTCGCCGGTGGTGCCGGTGGTGGTGTCGGGGTCGCCGGTGGTGTCGGGGCCGGTCGGGCCGATTCCCGTGGTGGTCGAGAGCTCGCCCGGGTCGGTGGTGCCGGTGGTGCTGGTGGTGGTCGTCGGGTCGGGCAGGCCGGTGGTGGTGGTCGTGTCGGTCTCGCCCTCGCTGGTGTCGCTGTCGCCGTTCCCGATGGTGACGAAGGGCGAGCTCGCCGAGTCGGTCGCCTGCGGCTCTCCTCCGCCGGCGCAAGCGGTGCTGAAGACGACGAGCGCGAGCCACGGGCGCGGACGACGGTGCATCCTTCGGAGGTACTCGAAAGCGCGCACGAATTCAAGCCTCACGGGCGCGCCCGCAGACGTCCGCGCGCGGGCAGCGGCCTGTATTTCGGGGCATGCTTCAAGGGACATGCTCGATAAAGCATGTCCTCAGGGGCATGTCCGAACGGAAAGGCGCGCGCTTCAGTCGTTGGGGGGGTCGAACGACAGCTGGGCCCGGCGCAGCTCGTCGCGCACGCCGGGGTAGGCGGGGGCGGGGGCCATGGCGATGACGTGGAAGGCGCGCAGGCCGACGACGTAGAGGGCGTAGTCGATCTCGAACGCGCCCTGGGCCCCGGCGACGCTGGCGTGGAGGATCTGGCCGCTCGCGTGGGTGCCGGCGAGCGGCTCGTCGGGGTGGAAGTTGGCGGTCGGCCAGCTGCCGCGCATGCGCTCGGGCATCTGCTGCATCAGCGCGGCGGGCGTGGTCTCCTCGCCGAGCGGCTCCAGCACGACGGTGAGGTGGGCGTCGACGTCGGGCCGCACGATCCACCGGTCGCTGTCGGGGTTCTGCTGCGCCAGCATCTCCGGCGAGGCGGTGATCCAGCGCTCGTTCGGGGCGGTGATGGCGTAGGGCGCGGCGTTGCCGACCACCCGGCCCGCGCCCTGCGGCAGGGCGGCGCTGGCCGGCAGGGCGAACGACTCGATCGCGGCGCGCAGCTCGGGCTCGACCGCGGCGAAGTTGGACGCGCCGGTGAAGCCGATCAGCTGATAGGCCGAGCCGTAGGCGGTGACGAGGCCGGCGAGGTAGTCGATGTTCTGACCGTCGACGGTGGCGCGCATGCGCAGCAGCTTGCCGGTGTCGGGGTAGCCGGGCAGCGGGGCGGTGTCGAGCAGCTCGAAGCTGGTGGCGGCGCTGCGCATGTTGCCGACGACGGTGTCGACGAAGGGGGCCAGCGGGACCATGGTGTCGGGCACGCGCTCGGCGATGACGAGGATGTGGGCGTCGAGGTCGGGGCGGATCAGCCAGCGATCGGCGAGCGGGTTGTCGCGCCGCGCGGCCTCGCCGGTGCGCAGGTACCAGCGGTCGGACGGGGCGCGCAGGCGGTAGTCGACGAGCTCGCCGACGACGTCGCCAGCGGGCTCGCCGGTCAGCTCGCCGCGGGCGCTCAGCACGGCGCGGGCGAGCGGGTTCTGGCCGGACAGGACGATGTAGAGGCCGAGGCCCTCGAGCGCGAGGTAGAGGCCGAACAGCACCGCGGCGACGCCGATCCGCAGCCTGCGCGGGTGGCCGAGGAGGAGCAGGAGGAAGGCGACGCTGACGCCGAGCTGCATGCCCGCGGCCAGCCACTCGCCGGCGAGCAGGCGGATCAGGGTGAACAGCACGAGGCCGAGAGCGACGCGGATGACGCTGAGCCGCACCGCGCCGGCGCTGCCGCTCAGGAGGCTGACGCCGAGGGCGATGTCGATGAGCGCAGTGACGGGGAAGCTCGGGGTCAGCAGCAGATCGGACTTGCCCGAGCCCGGCATCATGAAGGTCTCGAGCAGGACCAGAGCGGCGTTGACGATCATCAACGCGCCGGCGACCCGGTGACCGGTGGAGGCCTTGAGCCCGAGAGCGACCTCGTCGAATTCAGTGCCGGGAGGGTTCACGATCGCCAGCGTATCCGCCGGCCGCGAGGCCGACAAGCGCGGGCTTGCGCGCGCGAGCGAACGCGAGGCCGCGCGGTGACGATCGGACGAACTGCGGTGCGCCCGAGGTGACGGGTGCGCCCGGGCTCGGCGGAATCACACGACTCGCTGCGCTCGCCGGCGGCCGAGCAGGAGGAGCAGGGCGAGGCCGGGCGCGCTGCCGGTGGCGTCGCCGCGACAGCCGCAGCCGTCTTCGGATTCGGCGCCGCCGGTGGTGGCGCTGTCGCTCTCCCCAGCGCCGCTGTCACTGCTGCCGTCGGGGCCGCAGTCGTGGGGGCATGAATCCTCCTCGTCGGGCTCGCAGACGCCGTCGCCGCAGCTGGCGAGGCCGGTGTCGGGGTTGCAGGGGAAGCCCCACGCACCGTCCTCGGGGCAGCTCAGCGGGTCCTCGATCGGCTCGCGGATGCAGTTGCCGCAGATCGCCTGGCATTGGGTACAGTTGCCAGGCAAGGCGGTGTCGCACAGCTCCCATGGATCGACGACGCCGTCGCCGCACGTCGCCGGTGGATCGACGGAGAGCTGCGAGGGCTCGGCGCAATGCTGATTGTCGGCGGCATCGATCGCGCAGACCCGCCAGTAGATGCGCCCGGCCAGGGGCTCCCATGGGGGGACGTTCATGGTGAAGCGCCACAGGGCCTCGCCGTACCACACGCCCGCGACGACGTGCTTTTGCGGGTCGTCCTCGGCGAGCGCCAGGAATTCGTCCGGGGAACCGACCCTCGCGAATTCGAGGTAGGGAAGACGGCGGTGGTGAACCGGATCGCCGCGTTCGGGGTCGAAGCGGAAATCGTGCCACCGCGCCGGGATCTTGGCGTCGTGGACGCGCGCGCGGAGGCTGATGGTGTCGCCGTTGTGGACTTCGAAATCGTAGGGGACGACCATCGGTGCGATGTGCGGCGGGGCGAGGTCCTCCGGGACGCCGTCGGGGTCGTCGCTGCCGAACAGGACGGCGTTGGCGACGTTCGGGTCGGCGACTGCGACCGCGGCGTCGTCGCGCCCGTCGTGGTCGAGGTCGGCGAGCAGGACGCCGACGCTGTTGTCGAGCTCGGGGAGGTCGGCCGTCGGCCAGAGTGACGAGATCGAGGTCGCCGTCGCCGTCGAGGTCGGCGGACGCGAAGGCGGTGTTGATGTCCTTGCCGAGGGCCGGCTGCAGGGCGGCGATCGGGTGGACGGTGAAGTTGCCGGCGCCGTCGTTCTTCAGCGCGAGGGCCTTGCCCGGGCCGCGCGAGGCGAGGACGACGTCGAGGTCGAAGTCGCCGTCGAAGTCGAGGAGCTCGAGGTCGAAGGACCAGGCGACGAAGGCCTCCGTGCCGAGCGGGAGCTGGGCCTGGCCGTCGCTGAAGTCGCCGTGGCCGTCGCCGAGCCACAGGCGCAGCGGGCCACCGACGTCGTCGGGGTGGCCGAACGGTGGATGGATGCCCCAGTCGGCGGCGAGGATGTCGAGGTCACCGTCGCCGTCGAGGTCGCCGAGCTCGAGATCGCCGATGTTGCAGGGCGTGCCGGGGAGGATGTCGTGGCGGACGAAGGCGCCGTCGTCGTGGAGGAGGAGGTGGCTCTGCCCGTGGAAGTTGACGCCGACGACGAGGTCGGAGTCGCCGTCGCCGTCGATGTCGCCGGCCTTGATGACATAGGCGTTGTCGGGTTCTTCGAAGACGCCGGGCCACTCGCTGAAGCCCTGGCCCTCGTCGTTGCGCAGCAGCTGATTGGGCTGGGCGTCGGCGTCGCTGCCGGTGGCGCTGCCGCGGCTGTTGGCGAAGACGAGGTCGACGAAGCCGTCGGCGTCGAGGTCGACGAGCTCGACCTTCTGCGACACGCCCTCGACTCCGGGCAGCAGGCGGGATGGATCGATCTGCCAGGGCGCCGCGGCGGCGGACGAGGGGATGATTGCGAAGAGCCCTGCGAACAGGAGCGAGCGACGCGGCACGGCGACCTCCGCGGCCATTGTAGATGGGTCCTCCGGGCTGGATGGAGGGCGTCGACGTCGATCGCGGGGCAGATCGCTTCAGTGCCGTCTGCTACCGAGGCCTACCTCGACGCTTGGCGCACCGATGAACCGGAGCGCCAGAAACATCGGATCGCGCGACGCGAAGGGCTGGACCGTCACAAGAGCGCGGTGAGTCGAGAGGAGTCCCGGCGGCTTCGCGCATATCGCGCGAGGAAGCCGGGTGCAAGCTCGTGGGGTCGAAGCGAGAAGTCGGCGGTGCGGCCGCTTGACGCCCTACTACACGTGTAGTACTACGGCTGTCGTTCATGAGCGAGTCACACCAACTCAGCGATCTGCAGCTCGGCCTGCTGCGGATCTTGTGGGACCGCGGCGAGGCGACCGCGACCGATGTCCACACGGCCTTGCTCGAGCAGGATCGCGAGCTGGCGCCGACCACGGTGTCGACGATGCTGTCGCGGCTCGAGAAGAAGGGCACCGTGACGCACCGCGTCGAGGGGCGGCAGTTCATCTACCGCGCGCTCGTCACGGAAGACGAGATTCGGCGCTCGATGCTGTCGCGGGTCACCGATTACTTCTTCGGCGGCGACGTGTCGGCGCTCGTCAGCCATCTGGTGGTGGACAGGGACGTCGATCCGGACGACGTCGCGCGGCTCAAGCAGCTCCTGGCCCAGAGATCCGGCGACGCGGAGGACGACGACGATGTTTGATCCGGCGGTGCACACGGTGGTGAGCTGGCTGGGCACGTACTTCGTGCACAGCTCGGTGCTGATCGGCGGCGTGTGGGCGTTCACCCGCTTCCTCCCGCTCGACTCGCTGACCCGCAGCTTGCTGTGGAAGATGTCGCTGGTCGGGGGGCTGTTCACGGCGACGCTGCAGACGGGGCTCGGGGTCGAGCCGCTGCTCGGCAGCATGCACGTCGAGGCCGGCTCGCTGGCGCCGGGCGAGCCGCCGCTGGCGCCCGACACCGCGACCGCGCCGCCGCCTCCGCAGGTGGTCGAGCTGGCGGCGCCGGTGATGATGCCGCAGCTGCACGGCTGCGTCGGCTGCGAGCCGCAGGTGGTGATGGTCTCCGACGAGGGCGTGACTGCGGTGTTCGCCGCGCCGGCGCACGTGCGGATCGACCACGCGGTGTTCGTCGAGCCGGCGGCGGTGATCGAGCCGGCGATGCTGGGCGCGCCGACGACGGCGCCGCCGATGATGGCGCCGATGGTCCCGCCCGCCCCGCCGCTGGCCCCCGGGGCGCCGCCGGCCGGCGAGTCGCAGGCCGGGTTGACCGCGTGGATCTTCGCCGGGCTGTTCGGGCTCGGCGCGGCGGCCTCGCTCGGCCGCCTGGGGATGACGGCGGTCCGGCTGCGTCGGGGCCTGCGCGGGCGCACGCCGCTGCGCCAGGGTCCGCTGCGCGAGCGGCTGCTGCGGCTGATGGCGCACGTACGTGTCCCTCAGGACAGTGTCCGTTTGACCATGTCCGAACGGGTAGGTTCGCCGATGGCCCTGGCGAGCCGCGAGATCGTGGTGCCGGCGCGGGCGCACGGGCTGGCGCCGCGCCAGCAAGAGGCGATGCTGGCCCACGAGCTGGCCCACGTGCTGCGCCGCGATCCGGCCTGGCAGGTGCTGGCGTCGGTGCTCGAGGCGGCGCTGTTCTTCCAGCCGCTCAACCGGGTGGCCCGCCGCGGGATGCAAGAGGCGGCCGAGGAGCTGTGCGACGACTGGGCGGTCCGCCACACCGGGTCGGGGCTGCACCTGGCGCGCTGTCTGACGGAGGTGGCGCAGTGGCCCGGCGGCACGGACATGGCTGGAAAGTTCGCCAGCCCGATGGCGGGCAAGAGCTCGCTGCTGGTGCGCCGGGTCGAGCGCCTGCTCGACGCCCGCGAGCGCGAGCGCGGCCGCTGGGCCCAGCGCTGGCGCGGGCTGCTGGGCGCGGCGCTGCTGGCGATGGTCGGCCTCGGCGCGCCGGGGCTGTCGCTGTCGGTCGCGCGCGCCGAGGTGCCCGAACCGCCGGTGGCGCCCGATCCGGAGCTGATGCCCGAGCCGGTGTTCGCGTCGGCGGCCCCCGAGGCCGCGACGGTGCTCGGTGTGGCCCCGACGATGCCCTCGACGACGGCGCTGGGCGCCTGGACGCCGCCTCCGACGACGGCGCTGGGCGCCTGGACGACGCCGCCGACGCCGACGATGCTGGGCGTCGCACCGACGCCGCCGACGCCGCCCGAGGTGGTCGCCGATCCGCGGTCGGTGAAGCAGCGCCGGGCGCTGCGCAAGGCCGAGCGGCACGAGCGGAAGGCGACCGAGCTGCGCGAGCAGGGGCGGCCGGGCTCGTCGGTCCAGGTGTTCGTGCCGGAGGTGAAGTACGTGGTGCCGCCGCCGAGGCCGCCGCACGCGGTGGGTCCGGTGCGCCCGGTGCCGCCGACGCCGCCGACGCCGCCGTCGCCGCCCGCGTTCCGCATCGCAGTGGAGCACGACCATGACGACGACGACGACGACAGCTGTTCCGACGAGCACGGCGGGTCGCAGCGGCGCGTGGTCGTGGTGCCGCGGGTGTCGGAGAAGCTGGTGCGCGAGGGCGGGAAGCTGGCGGTCCAGGCCAAGGTGATCGACGCCAAGCAGCTCCGCGACCTCGAGCGCGCGGCGGCGGCGATCGCCAAGCAGGCGAGCAAGCTCGACGCTGCCAAGATCGAGGAGCTCAAGCGCCGCGCCGAGGCGCTGGCCCGCCGCGCGCCGGAGCTGAGCCCGCAGCAGCTCGCCGAGCTGGCCGGGCGGGCCGAGAAGATCGCCGCGGAGGTCGAGCGCAAGGTCGAACACCTCGACCTCGCCGGCCTCACCGACGCGCTGGAGCACCTCGACGTCGACGGCATCGCCGACGAGGTCGAGCGCGAGGTGTCCCGCTCGCTGCGAGCCTCCGCCGGCGAGCGCGCGCGGGCCCAGGCCGAGCTGCAGCGCGAGCAGCGTCGCCTCGAGCGCGACCACAAGCGGGTCGTGGAGGACGCGAAGCGGATCCAGCGCGAGGCCCAGCGCGACGCGCAGCACGAGGCCCGCCGGGTCGAGCGCGAGCGCCTGCAGATCGAGGCGGAGGGCCGCCGCATCCAGGCGGAGGGCCGCCGCGCCGAGGCCGAGGCCCGCCGCGCGGGCGAGGAGGCCAAGCGGGTCCAGAAGGCCCGGGTCCGCGCCGGTGAGGCGGTCCGCCGCGAGGTCGAGCGAGCGCTGCGCGACGGGGTGATCGACGCCGAGGAGCAGCGCCGCATCGAAGAGGCGGCCCGCAAGGCCGGCGAGTAGGCCGCGGAGGCGTGGTCCGAGGGACAGGCTCCTTCGGACAGGTCCGGAAGGACATGTACTGGAGAGCATGCTCTCGGGTGCATGTCCTTTCGAGCATATAGGGATGCTCGCGTCCGGCGGGGTCTGACGATCCCCAGTCTGGCGGCTGGCCTGGCGCCCGACCCGGCGCGGTGCCGAGATGGACATGTCTCTCGGAGCATGTCCATGAGTTGTCGACGACCGCGTTCATGAGGAGGCGAGCGCAGCTCCAGCGGGCAGATCGGGCCATAGCGACCAGGTCGCGCCCGAGCTGCGCGAGACTGCGCCCGGTGGGGGCTTGTGTGGGCCGATTTCTCGTGTTACACAGATGCAGATACTTGCAGTCGAACGTGTAACGCGCCCCATGTCCTTCCTCGAACGCCACGCCGTGTCCCTGAACGAGCTGCTGATCGCGCCGCTGGTGTTTCGCGGATCCACGTCGCTGCTGGCCGGGCTGCCGCACGCGACGGCCGCGGGGATGCGCGATCTGGCGGAGTTCGCCGGGCACGGGGCGGGGGCCATCCGCACGGCGCTGTCGCGGCTGCGCAGCAGCGGGGCGATCGAGGCGTTCGACGACGAGGGCGCGACACGCTACCGACTCGGGGCGCCGGGCAGCTCGATCGGGCTGGCGGTGCAGCAGCGGTTCGCGCGGCCCGAGGGCTACGTGCTGGCGATCTTCTCGTTCGAGGCCGGCGACACGCGCGAGCGGCAGGTCGTGCGCGACGCGCTCAAGAGCTACGGCTTCCAGAAGCTGGCGCAGAACGTGTACATCAACGGGCAGATCGACACGGCGCCGATCGAGGAGGCCGTGGCGGCGCACGGGCTGTCGCAGCACCTGTTCCTGTTCCGCTGCCCCGATCAGTCCGATCCATCGCTCGACCGGCGGCTGGTGGCGCTGTTCGACGTCAAGGAGCGGGCCCGCGTGCTGGCGCGATTCGAGCGCGAGCTGGAGGGGTACCTGCACGCGCCGGGAATCGACGGCGACGAGGCGGCCCGCCGCTGGCTGGCCGCGGGCCCGGCACACTACCGGGTGACGTTCGTCGACGAACCTGCGCTACCTGCCCGCTGCCTGCCGGCCGACTACCCGCTCGAGCGCCTGATCCCTTACGCCGAGCCGACGGGCAAGCGGGCGCGGGCGATCGTCGATTACTGGCGGCGGGTCCACGCCTGAGCGCCGCGGAGGGTCGCACGAGAGGAGGAGCGCAGTTCGAGGTGAAAAAAGCCGACGACGCGGAAAGACCGGCGAACGGCGAGCTGCGCGAGCGCGGCTGCGAGGAGCGCGGACTCTCGCGTGAGCGCGAGGCATGGGCGAGCTGACAGAGACCGGGTGATGTGCGAGCCGAACTGCGCCGGTCTCGTCGGGGGCCTCGGCGGTGTGATGAACGTGGAGAGCTGCGCCGCGAAATCATGAGAGAGGGCGGCGACGCGCACATGGGCGCGAGGCTGGACGATGACGTTGCAGGAGGGTCAGCGAATGACGATGCGGGCAATCGATGCGGAGATGACTTCGGGGCGCAAATGGGAGGTCGCACGTGGGCTGGAGGTGGCGGTCCGGCGGGGGCTGATGCCGACGGCGCTGCTGGTGGCAGCGGCGCTGACGGCCTATACGGTGGTCACCGATTCACCGCGGGGGCCGATGATCGGGGCGACTGCGACCGGCTTTCTCGTGGTGTTGACGGCGCTCGAGCTGACAGTGGGCCGCTGGCGGCCGCGGCTGCGCGAGGTGCCGCGCGACGCGCTGTTCTTCGCGTTCGGCGGGGTGCTCGACGGGGCCGGGGGGATCGTGGCGGCACAGCTGGCCCTGTGGCTCGGCGCCGAGGGCTTCGGGCCGGCCGCGTCGCTGCCGCTGGCGATCGCGGCGCCGCTCGGCTTCGTCGTCGCCGACGGGGCCGCCTACGCGATCCATCGCGTGTCGCACGAGCACCCGCTGCTGTGGCGCATGCACGCGCTGCATCACTACCCGCGCGAGCTCTACGCGCTGATGTCGACGGTCAACGCGCCGCTCCTGGTGTTCTTCTTCCGCACGCTGCCGGTGCTGGCGCTGGTGGCCTGCGGGTTCGCGCCGGACGTGATCTTCGCCTACGCGATGTTCGACACCGCGCTCGGGCTGTCGTCGCACACCGGGGTCGACACGCGCAATCCGTGGTTGTCCCGGTTTTTCAATACGCCGGAGGTGCATCGCTTGCACCACAGCGCCGACCCGACGCAGATCGGCAATCACTCGCTGCTGCTGACGCTGTGGGACCACGTCGGCGGGACGTACGTCCCGCCCGGGTCGAGCGTACCGACGCTGGGCCTGAGCGAGCCGGCGACCATGCCACGCACGTGGCTGAAGTTGCTGCTGCTGCGCCGGCCGTGAGGGCGAGGATCACAGGTGCCGCGTCTCGGCAGGCGGGTGCCACCAGTCGTCGTTGCGGCCGTCCATGAAGAGGATCGGCGCCGCCATGAGGTCGGCGGGCTCGAGGTCGTCGAGGCAGGCGACGTTGACCGACACGTACTCGCCGTCGTTCCACTCCGCCGCGTCGACGAAGCCGTACGGCGTGACGCCGCAGTGCTTGCAGTGCCCGCCGTGACCGCTCGCGGCGCCCGGCCGGTACTTGCTCAGCTCCTCCTCGCCGCCCAGCGCGCGGAAGTCGGCCGGGCGCACCTTGACGCTCCACCAGCGTCGCTTCCAGCAGCTCGTGCAGTTGCACTTGCCGGTACCCTGCGAGAGGTCGATGTCCGCCTCGAAGCGCACCCTGCGGCACACGCAGCTCCCGTGGTAGGTCCGCTTCGAACCGTTTCCCGCTTCCTTGGTCGTGTCGCTCATCGTGCTGCCTTTCTCGCGTCTGCGACGCGCCGCCAGTCATAGCCGGGGTTGAGGACAGGATCGGTCCTCGATTATCCTGGGTCGGTGAAGGCCTCGACGCGGGTGCTGCGGCTCCTCTCCCTGCTCCAGGCCCGGCGCGAGTGGCCCGGGGACGAGCTCGCCGAGCGGCTCGAGGTGGATGTCCGCACGATCCGGCGCGACGTCGACCGGCTGCGCGAGCTCGGCTACGCCATCGAGGCGTCCTCGGGACCGGGCGGCGGCTACCGCCTGGGCCCAGGCACGAGGACGCCGCCGCTGCTGCTCGACGACGACGAGGCGCTGGCGGTGGCCGTCGCGCTCGGGGCCGCCGGGACGGTGGCCAACCTGCAGGCCGTCGCCCTGCGCGTGTTGGCCAAGCTCGATCAGCTCCTGCCGTCGCGTCTGCGCCGGCGCCTCGGCGCGCTGGCGGGAGTGACCCTGTCGTTGCTCGACAGGGGGACCGCGGTCGACCTCGGTGTGTTGACGACGATCGCCGCTGCGTGCCGCGACGAGGTCGAGCTGCGCTTCGAATACGGCGACCGGCAGGGCCAGTCGACGACGCGCCAGGTCCAGCCGTTGCGCCTCGTGCATACCGGTCGCGTCTGGTACCTGGTCGCGTGGGACCAGGGCCGCGAGAGCTTCCGGACGTTCCGCGTCGACCGCGTGGCGCCGAAGCTGGCGCGCGGCGCCCGGTTCTCGCCGCGCGAGCTGCCGGAGGACGTCGCCACCTACGTGTCGCGGTCGATCGCCGTGGCGCCGTACCGCCAGCAGGCTCGCGTGCGCCTGCACGCGTCGCCGGAGGCGATCGCCGAGCGCGTCCCGCCGTGGATCGGCCTGCGGGAGTCGTCCGACGCGAGCGGCTCGGTGTTCGTCATCGGCGCTGACTCGGCCGAGGCCCTGGCCGCGCTGATCGTCCATGCGGGCGTCGAGTTCACGCTGATCGAGCCGGCGGAGCTCGCCGCGCCGCTGCAGGCGATCGCGGCCCGGCTGCAGCGAGGCGCGACCGTGCCGCGCTCGTGACGCGCCGGCCCGCGCCGGCTCGTCGCTCCGCGCTCACCGCCCGCCGTGGGCGGCCGGCTGCCCACGGGGCGCGCGGTTCATGGTGAGCGCGGGATGGTGGATGCCCGCGCTCACGCCGTGGTGTCTGCGGCGAGGAGGGCGCGGGCGGAGCGTGGCGAGCACGTGATCGTGAACGCCCGCGGCGATGCTGGACGCGTCCAATTGCATGACCCCAAGGACATGCTCGAAATACAATGTTCATATCGACATGTAGAAACAGACATGTCTTTTGGGAAATGTTCACAGGCCGAGCTCGATCTGGGCGAACAGGGCGCGCCAGTTTTCTGGCTCGCCGTCCTGGCCGCTCATCTTCCACACCGCCAGGTGCGAGACGTCGCGCTCGCCCTCGTAGATGCGCGGGCGGGCGACGACGCGGGTGTGGCCCGGATCGACGCGGACGAGCCGGAGGTCGTACTGGCGGAACTCCGCGAGCACGTACACGCTGTCGAGGGTGGTGTTGGCGCTCACGCCGGTTTGCCGGCGGGCGGTGGTGATCTGGCCCTGGGCGGCGCTCGCGAACTGGAGCTGGTAGCCGAGCGCCGGCAGGGCGTCGCGGGCGGCGGCGAAGGTCGCGTCGTACCCGGCGGCGAAGGTGCGGGTGCCGAGCGACTGCAGCTCGGCCTCGGTGAGCTTGCTGCCCTGGCGATTGCAGCCGCGCTCGATCTCGGCGAACAGGGCGCGCCAGTGCTCGTACTCGCCGTCCCGGCCGCTCATCTGCCACACCGCCTCGTGCGAGCGGTCGCGCTCGCCCTCGTACCAGCGCGGGTGGGCGATGACGCGGGTGTGACTTGGATCGACGCGGACGAGCCGGAGGTCGTACTGGCGGAACAGCGGGGCCGCGAACGTGCCAGCGAGGCCGATGCCGGCGGTCGCGCCGGCTTGCCGGCGCGTGGTGGTGATCCGGCCCTGGGCGGCGCTCACGAACAGGGGCTGGTAGCCGAGCGCCCGCAGGCCGTCGAGGGCGGCGGCGAAGGTCGCCTCGTACCCGGCGGCGAAGGTGCGGGTGCCGAACGACTGCTGCTCGACCTCGGTGATCTGGCTGCGGATGCAGCCGACGAGCAGCACTGCGAGGAGACACGGCGCGAGGCGCCAGACGAGCGACCACTGCGGCACGCGGCGAGGGTCGCACGGGCGTGCGGCGGCGAGAAGCTCGAGCGCCCCCGGGGCGCTCGCGCTCAGCCGCCGCCGACCGCTGCGGACAGGTTGTGCATCAGCTTGGCCAGCACGCGCCGGGTCTCGGACTGGATGATCGCCTCGGGGACGGCGACGTTGGGCATCGTGCGCGTCCTGAAGGTGACGTTCGAGCCGCCGGCGCCGGTGTCCTCGACCACCCATTCGTTCCAGTACTCGACGAAGTGCTCCGAGGCGATCAGCGTCTCTTTCCAGCCGTGGGCGGTGGGGCAGCGGCGGGTCTCGAGCTCGAAGGGCGAGAGCAGGCCGCGGGTCTTGAGCTTGACGCGCTCGCAGCTGCCGTCGGGGGAGGCCTTGGCCGACACCGTGAAGGGCGAGAGGCCGTGCGAGCGCTCGGCGCTGCCGAGGACCTCGCGCACGGCGGCGGGCGCGGCGGCGAGGGTCACGCTGGCGACGACCTCACCCTTGGCGGTGATCTTGGTGGAAATCTTTGGCGCGTCGGCGGCGGCGTCGGCGGTCGAGGCGGCCACGATCGCGGCCGCGGCGACGGCGGACAGCGCCCAGCGAGTGATACCGGCGGGGAGGATTGTCGCGCGAGCGGCGGTCATCGAGCTCAAACTATAGCGCCGAATGTTTATTTCGGGCGCGGGCCCTGTGGCCGAGATCGAGGGCGGGCGGATCTGCGCGGCCGGCGAACGCGGCTTTTCGGGCCTCCAGACCCCCTGGGGGCGAGCGAACTCAGGCGCGCGGCGCTGCAGCAGTCTGCTCGTAAGGTCGGTGACGAGGGGAACTCCGGGTTCCGAGGTCGGATGCGAGTCCGCGGGCGATCTCAGGCGGGGTCGGTCAAGCGGCGACGGAGGGCGCGGAGCTGGTGCCGGCGCCACGCGTAAGCCACGCCGGCCGCGGCGTACCAGCGGTCGGCCTCGTCGAGGTCGCGTAAAGCCTGAGCCTGCCATTCGGGATCGGGGGGTCCGAGGATCGCGAGCTCGGCGTGGGCCACGCGGGCTCGTGCGAGCTGCTGATCGCTGACGACGCTGCTGGTGGTGGCGGCGACCGCGACGAAGTCGTCGATCGCGGCCTGCAAGGCGGTGCGGGCGGCGGCGAGGTCGCCGCGGGCGCGCAGGTGGAGGCCGAGCAACAGGAGGACGCCGGCCCGACGCTCGCGCACCCACCAGGTGTCGCCGGCGAGGTCGCTCAGGAGGACGCCGCGCAGGCGAACGACCGCGTCGTCGTGGGCGCCGCGGACGAGGTCGAGGTGGGCGCGCACGACGATGTCCTCGACCAGAGTGGAGCGCGGGTCGATGAGGCCGAGGGCGCGGATCCGCAGGGCAGTGGCGGCGTCCTCGTCGCCGGCCTCGTCGGCGTGATGGGCGAGGTGAGCGAGGCAGCGGATGCGCACCGGCGAGGCGCCGGGCGAGAAGCGCTCGAGCGCGTCGCAGCCGGGCCGCAGGAGGGCGTGCGCGACCCGGGGATCGAGGGTGTAGACGCTGACGAGCACGCGCAGCTCGATCGTCCGCGCGTGCGCCGGGCCGAGCTCGCGCTCGAGGATCGCCAGGGCTTCGCGCAGGGCGGCCTCGCGGGGCGCCGGGTCCTCGACGAGCATGGCGAGGTTGGTCAACGTGTACGCGACCTCGACCCGCGCCGGCCCGGGCGCGGCGCGCTGGACCCGGAGCGCCTCGTCGAGCAACCGGCGGGCCCGCTCGTGGTCGCCGGCGGAGCGGGCCAGGACTGCGGAGTTGTTGAGGAGGAGGCCGCGCAGCGGATCGTGGGGCGGCAGGCGGGCGACCAGCGCCTCGGCCATCGGCAGCTCGGACAGCCCGCGCTCGGTGCCGCCGGCCTGGCGCCCGCGCACGAACACCAGCAGGGCGGCGGCCTCGGCGGCGATCTCGTCGGCGCCGGCGCGCACGGCAGTGAGCTGGGCGAGCTGCAGGCGGGTGGCGGCGTCGTCGGCGTCATCGTGAAGGCGCAGCTCGCCGCGCCGCAGCAACGCCTCGGCGAGGGTCGGCGCGTGGCCGATCGCCTCGGCCTCGGTCACGAGCTCGTCGGCCAGCGCGAGCGCGGCCGGAGTGCGGGCGACCCGGTCGAGCGCGGCGACCTTGACCAGACCGTCCTGCACCGCGCTCACGCGCACTGCGGCCTCGGGATCGGCGGGCGGCGCGACTGCGGCGTCGAGGGCGGCGACGTCGTGGCAGCGCGCCAGCGACGGCAAGCCGCCGACCAGCTCGAGCGCGTGCAGGGAGACCTCGGGGTCGCGCTCGCCGAGCAAGGTGGCCGCCTCGGCCAGGGCCGCCTTGCGCTGGGCGAGGCAGGCCATGCGGCGGTCGAACAGATGATCGGACTGCTCGCCGCGACGGTGGGTGAGGCAGGCTTCGTGGTGCTGCGCGGTCCAGGCGGAGGCGTAGGCGTCGAGCGAGGCGGCGACGCGTGGCCACACCTCGAGGGCGAAGGCCGGGCCGGCGGCGCTGAAGTTGTCGGCGGCGGCCCGCCGCTGCGGCGAGTCCCAGGCGCCGGCGATCGCCGCGGCGCCGCCGCTGCACACGTCGAAGCTGGCCTCGTGGGCCTTGAAGGCGAAGAAGCTGGCGGCCGCGCTGAGGCCGGCGAACGCCAGCAGGACCCGCTGGCGCCGGATCCACCGCTGCAGCCGCTCGGCCAGGGTGTAGCTGTGGGCCGAGACCATGCGGCCGGCCTGGAAGCGGCGCAGGTCCTCGGCGAAGCCGGCGGCGCTGGGGTAGCGCAGCTCGGGGCGGGCGGCGGTGGCCCGGTGGGCGATCGCGGCCAGCTCGCGCGGCACGCCCGGGACCCGCTCGCGCAGGTCCTCGAGGTCAGCCGCCATCACCCGGGCCGCCAGCGCCGGGCCGCTCGCCTCGGCGTACGGCGGGTGGCCGGCGAGCACGTGGTAGAGCAGGGCGCCGAGGGCGTAGACGTCGCTGCGGGCGTCGACCGACTCGCCGCGGGCCTGCTCCGGCGGCATGTAGCGCAGCGTGCCCACGATCGCCCCGACCTCGGTGAGGTCCTCGTCGATGCGGCTGCGCTCGCCCGAGCGCACGGTCTGATCGACCTCGACGTCGCTGGCGGGCCGCGCGAGGTCCTTGGCCAGGCCCCAGTCGATCACCACGGTCTCGCCGAAGCGGCCGATCAGCACGTTGGCCGGCTTGAGGTCGCGATGGATGACTCGCTGGTCGTGGGCGTAGGCGATCGCGTCGGCCACCGCGATCACGTGCTCGACCAGGCGCAGGCGCTCGGCCAGGTCGCGGGCCTGCTGGATCTTGGCGTCGAGGCTCGCGCCGTCGACGAGCTTCATGCAGTAGAACGGCTCGCCGGTGGACCGCCGGCCGAGGTCGTACAGCGGCACGATGCTCGGGTGCTGCAGGCGGGCCGTGATCGTCGCCTCGCGGGCGAACCGGCGCTGGGCGTCGGGGCTGTCGCGCAGGAGCTCCTTGATGGCGACCACGCGGCCGAGCCGGCGGTCGTGGGCGCGCCGGACCACGCCGAGGCCGCCGGCGGCGAACACCTCGCCGAACACGTAGCGGGTCTCGCCGGTCGAGGGCGCCTCGGTCGGCGGCCACAGCGAGCGGGGGCGGCGGCGAGGCCGCGTCTCGAGGGTGGCGACGAGGGTCGGGTCCTGGCCGCCGACGGCCGCGGAGCCCGGCCGGTCGCCCGCGTCTGCGCTCCTTCGCAAGCTGTCCCCGAGGACAGCTGCTGCGAATAACCGGTCGTGCGGCTCCACCGGCACACCATGCACGCCGAACGTAATGGGCAAGCCCCTCTCGTCGTGCAAGGCGCGCCCGCGCCCGAGCGATAATCTGACAGCGTTCTCGGGCCCACAGCGGCGCGCTGCGGGCCGAGTCACAGCGCGACTTGCAGCTGCAGGCGGACCAGGTCGCCGGCCAGATCGGCGGCGTCGCGGTCCCAGGTGCGGAAGTAGTCGAGCTGCAGCTTCAGGTTGTGACCGGCGAAGTAATAATTGAGGCCGCCGCCGAGCTCGTTGCGGTCGGGCATCGAGGTGAGGCCGAGTCCGCGGATCCCGCTGGTGCGCAGGGCCGGCTCGAGGCCGGTCCGCGGGATCAAAAACGCCGCCTGGACCATCCAGCCGTGGCCGTTGCGGGCCGCCTCGACGGGCAGCGGGGCGCCCATGTCGTCGACGGCGTGGCCGGGGTTGCGCCGGCCCTGGCGCCACAGGAACGCGGCCTCGAGGCTGAAGCCGGCCCACTTGAACATCATGTCGGTGGTGAGGTTGTGATAGTTGGTAGTGCCGCCGTCGGAGGGCGGGCTTCCGAGCACGCCGCGGTTGTTGCGGGCGCGGTCGTTGAAGGCGTAGGCGAAGCCGAGGCTGAGCCTCGGCCTTCGCAGGCGGGTCTGGTCGCTGGCCTCGTAGTCGTCGAACAGGCCGAACGGCAGGAAGTCGACGCGCGCGGTGTACATCAGGCCCGGGTCGCTGAAGCGGTTCTGGTCGCGACCGTCGCCCATGAAGACGCCCGCGTAGTAGCGCAGCTTGCCGAGGCCGCCGACGTCCTCGGAGCGGACGTCGAGGCCGATGTCGCGGTCGACGTTGAACTCGGCGTTGGCCAGCGAGCGGTCGATGAGCAGCGGGTTGATGTCGGCGATGTTGCGCTCGCGGGTGTACATGACCCGGTAGAGGCCGATCCGCAGGTTGGCGTCGCGCAGGCGGTCGAACACCACGTAGTTGTCGAGCAGCGGACCGTTGCGCGCGGTCCCGTCGACGAAGTTGAGCTCGCGCGGGGCCACTGCCAGCTGCACGAAGTACTTGATCGACTTGCTGAAGACGTTGCCGGAGAAGACCAGGCGCAGGCGGCGGATCTCGAACGCGTGGTCGTAGGCCGCCCCGCCCTGGCGCCGGCCGCTGTACATGAAGCCGGTGCGCAGGCTGAGCGACAGGCTGTAGCGGCCGTCCTTGCTCTTGACCTCGAGGCCCTTGCCCGGGGTGAACTTGAGCGGCCCGTCGCCCACGGTCGCCGGCGCGAGCAGCAGGTGCTCGCGCGCCGGCGGATAAAAGCGGTCGGGGTCGGCGGGCGGCGCTGCGGGCGGCGGCGCCGGCGCGAGCGCGGCGAACAGGAGCAGATGGAGCATGGCGCGCGGGGCGAGAGGTAGCCCAGGACCGGCCGAGGACGCCAGGTCCGGCGAGATTCAGTATGCTGGAGGAGATCCACTATGGTAAACCCCTCCCAGCCATGACGCTGTCTCGCCGCCGCTTCGCCGCCTGCCTCCCCGCCCTCGCCGTCGCCAGCGCGTGCCGCCCGTCGAGCGAGAACACCGGGGCGCTGCGGCTCGGTTACTTCCCCAACATCACCCACGCGACGGCGCTGGTCGGGGTCGAGCGCGGGCTGTTCCGCGAGGCGCTGGCGGCCCAGGGCACGGCGCTGGAGACGTTCACGTTCAACGCCGGGCCGGCGGCGATCGAGGCGCTGCTGTCGGGGGCGCTCGACGCCACGTACGTCGGGCCCAACCCGGCCGTCAACGCCTACGTCAAGTCGAAGGGCGAGGTGAAGGTGATCGCCGGCGCGGCCACGGGCGGGGCGTTCTTCGTCGTCCGCCCGGAGGTCGGCGGGCCGGACGACCTCCGCGGCAAGAAGGTCAGCACCCCGCAGCTCGGCGGCACCCAGGACGTGGCCCTTCGGACATGGCTCATCGGCCAGGGCTTCAAGGTCGACGAATTCGGCGGCGGCGACGTCAGCGTCACCCCGCAGGAGAACGCACAGACGCTCGAGAGCTTCCAGTCGGGCGAGATCGCCGGCGCCTGGGTGCCCGAGCCGTGGGCGACCCGCCTGATCCTGGAGGGCGGCGGCAAGGTCCTGGTCGACGAGCGCGACCTGTGGCCCGACCGCCGCTACACCACCACGGTGCTGCTGGCCCGCAAGGGCCAGATCGAGGCCCGCCGGCCGACGCTGCTGGCGCTGCTGCGCGGCCACTCGGCCGCGAACAAGTGGATCGCCGAGCACGCGGGCGAGGCCCGGGAGGTCGCCAACGCGGCGATCAAGAAGGTCACCGGGAAGGCCCTGGCCCCGGCGACGATCGACCGCGCGTGGCAAAACCTCGAATTCACGTCGGACCCGGTGCCGGCGGCGCTGATCCGCAACGCCGAGGACGCGCAGAAGCTCGGCTTCGTCAAGCTGGAGGGCGCCGACCTGCAGCAGCTGTTCGCCCCTCAGTTGCTCGCCGAGGCCGAGAAGAGCTGAAGGGCGGTTTCGTCGAGCGTTGCGGCGGGCCGCGCGCCGGTGCTAGACCTCGCTCATCATGCGCGCCAGCTCCCTCGTGCTCGTGTCGTTGTTCGTCGCCGCGTGCGGCCAGCCGTCGGCCTACAAAGTGATCGACGTGCCCTACTGCAAGGTCCCGGACGGCCAGCTGCGCGGCGGCTTCGCCGAACAGGTCCGCTGGGTCTACAAGTCCGGCGACAGCTTCGGCGAGGGTCCGCTCGCCGGCGAGCGCATGGGCCTCGGCCTCGGGGTCCTGGACTCGGCGCCGAGCAACGAGATGGTGCTGGCGCTCCTGTCCTGCCCGGTGGGCGAGGCCGCCGACCCGACGCCGATGCAGAACGGCGGCAAGGAGCTGACCGCGAGCAAGGTGCCCGAGGTGTGCCGCGACCAGCAGACGCTCTACCACGGCACGCTCAAGGCGGTCGACGATCCGAAGGCGAAGGAGCGCGGCTACGCGGGGGTGTTCCACTTCCCGGAGGTCGCGCTGACGTGCCAGACGGGCACGCTGACGCGCACGACCAGCGCCGAGATCGAGCCGCGCCCGAAGTGATTCGCGCGGGCGCCGACAGGAGTGATTCGCGCCCTTCTGTGATGGGCGCGTCGAGCGGAGCTGCTCGAGTGCACGCGCGAGCCCGGTGGCCCGCGCAGGGCTCACACGCCGCTGCAGTCGGTCTCGCCCTCGACGCAGGTCGACTGGTAGTCCAGCTCCGCCTGGCGGAGGCAGGAGAAGCGCTTCTCGATCGCCGGCTCGGTGAGGCAGCCGGCGAACACGGACGGATCTTTCAAGGTCACGACGGTGACGTCGTCGACGATCCATTCGCACAGGTCCGCCACGCCGCCCCTGGTGGAGCGCGCGGTGCCGTCGCCGAACATCTCGAAGTGGCCGTGCTCGTCGATCTGGCCGGCGCCGCTGCGCACGTGCCAGCCGATGTGCCCGACCTTGCGGTCGCGCAGGGCCTCGAGCGCGCAGGTCAGGGCGAGCTCGAGCTGGGTCTCGTCCTGCCCGCCGGTGTCCTCGTCCTCGACGAGCGAGGCGGTCTCGCACAGCTCCACGCTGCACGGATCGCCGTCGGCGCACTCGCAGCCGGCCACCGGCGCGCCGGTCTCGACGTCGGTGGTCTGCGCGTCGGTCGGCTGGGTCTCGGTGGTCTGCGCGTCGGTGGTCGCGGCGTCGGTGGTCTGCGTGCCCTCGGTCCCGGTCTCCTCGGTGGTGTCGCCGCCCTTGTCGGTGCAGGCGAGCAGGAGGGAGAGGGCGCAAGCGAGGCCGCGAAGAGCGCGATGGTTGTGCATGACCGGTGTACCGAGCAAGTCCCGGGCCACGCCGTCTTTCGCGGCAAGAGGGCGGCTGCGGGCAAATCGGGCCGGTTCCGGGGTATCCCACATGACGGCGAGGTCGTGCGCTCGTCATCATCGCGACCCGCGGCGTCGTGACGGCGCGCGCGATCTGGCGTCGCCCGGCATGGCCCTCCGCCGGCGCTCAGCCTGGGGGCCCGCGCCGCGGCAAGTGGACGCGGAAGGTCGAGCCGCGGCCGGGGGCGCTGTCGACGTCGACGGTGCCGCCGTGGGCCCGGACCAATTGCAGCACCACGTGGAGGCCGAGGCCGACCCCGGGGATGGCGTCGCGCGACAGGCCCACGCGCGAGAAGGGCTCGAAGATCCGCCGCACCTCGGCCTCGCTCATGCCGATGCCGTGATCGCGGACGGCGACGGTGGCGAGCTCGTCGGTGGCGTTCACTGCGATCCCGACCGGGCCGCCCTGCGGCGAGTATTTGACGGCGTTGCTGATCAGGTTGACGACGATCTGGGTCACGCGCAGCGGGTCGCAGCGGATGGCGACCGGCTCGTCCGGCAGCTCGAGGGCGAGCTGGTGGTGCGGGTAGCCGTCGAACAGCGCGGCCGACTCGCGCACGAGCTCACGCAGGTCGGCGTCGACCGGCCGCAGCTCGAGCTTGCCGGCCTCGATGCGGGCGATGTCGAGGAAGTCGCCGACCATGCGCCCGAGGTGGCTGGTCTGCCGCTCGACGATCTCGAGGTGCGGCGGGTGCGGGCGGCCGAGTCGGGATCGCGGGCCTGCGCGGCGAGGGCCAGGCGCAGGGCGGCGAGCGGGTTCTTGAGGTCGTGGGCGACGCCGCCGAGGAAGGTCATCTGCGCGGCGCGCTGGGCCGCGAGCACGTCGGCCATGGCGTTGAAGCGGCCGGCGATCTCGCGCAGCTCGTGGGGGCCGACCTCGTCGGCGCGGGCGTCGCGGCGGCCGCGGGCGAAGGCCTCCATGGTCGCGGCCAGGCCGATCAGCGGCTGGAACGCGCGCGTCCGCAGCCACCAGGCCAGCAGCCCGGCCGCGCCGAGCAAGAAGGCGCCGCAGCCGAGGCCGATGCGGTTGGCGAGCCTGTCCCAATGGTCAGCCCGCTCGCGGGCGATCAGCGACTGGGCGACGTTGACCGCGACGAACCGATCGGTGGCGTCGAGCGCCGCGCCGCGCAGGCGCGTCAGCTCGATCGGGGCGATCAGGTGGTCGCGGGTTGCGTTGAGATACAGATCGATCTGGTTGGCGGCCTCGACGAGAGTGGCGGCCTCTTGCGAGGTGAGGACGTGGTGCCCGGCCTCCTGCAACAGCTCGCGCAGGTCGCCGCGGAGGTGGCGGGCGGTCAGGTCGTCGGGGCCGACGTGGGCCAGCAGGTCGAGGGTGAGCTCGATCTCCCGCGTCAATCGCACGCTCTCGACCGAGGCCGCGAGGCTGTCATTGGTCTGATGAATGTAGCTGGTCAAGAGTACCAGCGCCGCAGTGACCGCCAGCGCCACGCCGAGCACCACGAGGGTGACGGCCCACGAGAGCGTGCGCAGGCGGATGCCCCGGCCGGTCGACATGGCAAACCCGTGAGTGACGCACGCGCCGGCCGGGCGCCGCGCGCACGGGCCGATACGGCGCGGGAGGCGGATGTGCGGACGCAGGCGGATCGGCAGCGGGCAGCGGCGCGGGCGGCGGCGAAGGTCGGGGAGGTTCGCGGCGCTCATTGGACATGTCTGAACGGACATGTCGATTCGGACTCAGGCGCCGAGGGTCGAGCTGGTCCGACGAATCGCTGCTCGACGCGTACGCGCGGCGACCTCGGACTGACTCCGTCGCGTCGAAGGCCGCGCGGGCGCGTTCCCGATTGATTCGAGGCCGGCAGTCCGCGTGGCGAGCACCGGCGAAGCGGCGCGGTGTGATAGGCTGTCGCCAGAGTCTCGCATGGCGAAGAAGCGGCCCACGAAGACAGTCCCGGGCGAATTCGGCGAGCCGTTCCTGCGGTGGCTGGGCGCCAAGACCGAGGAGGCGTGGAGCCGCGGCGCAGAGCCGACGCTCGCGGATTTCGAGAAAAACGGCGCGGGCGGCTGCGACTGGCGCCGCGGGACGCGGTGGACGGGCGGGCTGTCCGACGCCGAGCTGGCGGAGGTCGAGCAGCGATTCGACGTCCGCTTTCCGGCCGAGCATCGCCTGTTCCTGCAGGTGCTGCACGCGACCGAGCCGCGGATGTTCTGCGCGGGGTTCGACGACGACGACCGCCTGGTCGCGGACGAAGCACCCGGCTTCTACCACTGGCAGCGCGACGAGGCGGCGATCCGCGCGGCGTTCGCCCAGCTCGTCGACGGGCTGGTATTCGACGTCGAAAACAATGTGCTGTGGCCCGACAGCTGGGGCCCGCGGCCCGGCGAAGCGGACGAGCGGCGCGCCCGCGTGGAGACGCTGGTGGCGGGCGCGCCGCGGCTGTTGCCGATCTACGGCCATCGCTACGTGCTCGCCGAGGGCCCGACGCTGGTGCTGTCGGTGTGGCAGAGCGACATCATCGTCTACGGCCGAGACCTCCGCGATTATCTCCTGCAAGAGTTGGTCGACGCCGAGTACGAGCGGCCCGCGACCGTCGATACCGCTGCGATTCCGTTCTGGGGCGAGCTGATCGGCTGAGGCAAGGCCACGCATTCGCGGATATGTCCTTTCGGGCAGATCCGCGGCGCCCGCGGCGCAAAGTCATCGGGGGGGATGGACATGTCCCTTGAGGCATATCGAGCTGCGCGCGGCGTCCGTCGCGGCTGCCGGGCGGACGGCTGGGCGGGCGTCGCAGGGCCCGCCGGGGGCGAGGCGGGCGGCGGAGATCGACCCCTCGCGCTTCGGACCTCGCGGCGGGGCCGCTGGAGCGCGAGCTGACGGGCCCTACAGGATTCATCGCTGAAAGGTCGCCGCGAATGGCCCGTCCGGGGGCGAGTCGTCGCGTGCGCGTGGTTGCCGGTGTCGGGGGTTGGCCCACGCTTGCGGATCGAGGAGTCCACACATGCGCCCATTGACCTCGTTCATCGCCGCGCTCTCGCTATTCTCGCTGCTGGGGCCGCTCGCCTGCTTCTCCTCGTCGTCCGGCGAGGAGGGCGCGGCGCTGGCGACGCTGGAGCCGCTGGCCGGCAGCGGCGTGCGGGGCACCGTGCAGTTCACCCGGGTCACCGCCAATCGCATGCGGGTGCGCGCGCAGATCCAGGGGCTCACGCCCGGATTGCACGGTTTCCACATTCATGAGTTCGGCGACTGTTCGGCGGCCGACGGCAGCAGCGCCGGGCCGCACTTCAACCCCGAGCACAAGATGCACGGCGGGCCGGAAGGGCCCGAGCACCACCTCGGCGACCTCGGCAACATCGAGGCCGACGCCGGGGGGCGGGCCGCGATCGCCATGACCACCGACATCATCACCCTCGACACCGGGCCGCGCGGGGTCCTCGGCCGCTCGGTGGTCGTCCACGCCGACCCGGACGATCTGATGACCGAGCCGGCCGGTAACTCCGGGGCCCGGCTGGCGTGTGGGGTCATTCGCGCGCTGTCGGGCGACACCAAGCCGATCCTTCCATAGTCGCAAGGTCGACCCGCGAGCCGGTTCGCCGCGCCGGCACGCGGTCGTGACAATTGGCTTCCACCTTCGCAAGGTCGGCGCGCGGTCCGGCTGTCCGCGCTGGCACTTGGTCGTGACAATCGCGCACGAAAAATTGCCGCGCCTCCGCCAGGCTGATGCACCCGGTTGATACGCTCGGTGCATGGCGTTTTGGCGGAGCGGGCGAACGGGCATCTTCCTCGGTGGATACGTCTTCTCGGCGGCCTGTCACGGGGCGACGCCGGCGCCGTTCGGCGAGGCCGAACACGTGCCGTGCGGCAACGGTGAGCCGCGCGCGTGGGTGATGGCCCCCGATTACGAGGGCGTGAGCGCGCGCCTCGAGGCGGCCGGCTTCACTGTCGGTCCGCTGCCGCTCGACCAGTCCCCGTGGGGCCTCGACGGCCTGATCGTGCTCGGCTCGGGCGCCAGCGAGCTGCCCGAATACGCCGAGTACATGCAGAGCTACGCCGACGACCTGTACTTCTTCGTCGACGAGGCCAACGTCGTGCTCGAGCTGGCGCAGTCGGCCGCCGCAGAGGCGGTGCCGCCGTTCCTGCCGACGACCCACACTGCGCGGCGCGGCGCGGCCAAGCTGGTCGAGCTGGAGGTGCTGGACCCCGATCATCCGCTGCTCGCGGGCATCGAGATCGACGGCGGCCGGCTGGCGTGGCGCGGCGAGCTCGGACGCGACGCCTTCGTCGAGCAGGGCGGCTTCGAGGTGGTGCTGGCGGGCGCGGGCGACGGCTCGAACGGGGCGCTGCTCGAGGGCGCGTACGGCCAGGGGCGGATCGTGCTGGCCAGCCTGCCGCTCGACGCGCCGATGGGCTCGGACCTGCAGCAGGAGGCCTTCATCACCAACTTCTTCGCCAACCTCGCCGCCCACGTCGAGGGCGTGTGCGTGCGCAAGACGATGCCGATCAAGCCGACCCCGCCGCCGCAGTCGCTGCCGTTCACCGCCGACTCGACGCTGTTCGCGGTGCTGCCCGACACCCAGGTCTACTCGCTGCGCTACCCCGGCGTATTCGACGCCCAGACGTCGTGGATCGCCCGCAACGCCGAGGCGCTGAACATCGCCTACGCGTTCCACCTCGGCGATATCGTCAACAACAACACCGAGCTCGAGTGGCGGCGCGCCAGCGGCTCGATGAGCCTGCTCGACGGGATCGTGCCGTACGGGATCGTGCCCGGCAACCACGACTACGGCCCCTCCGGCGACGCGTCGACCCGCGACACGAAGATGAACGAATGGTTCGACTTCGACGACGCGGCGCTGAGCCCGAGCTTCGGCGGCGCCTTCGAGAAGGGCAAGCTCGACAACACCTATCATTTGTTCTCCGCCGGCGGCCACGAGTGGATCGCTGTCATGCTCGAGTGGGGCCCGCGCGACGCGGTGATCGACTGGGCCAACGCGGTGATGGAGCAGCACCCGGACCGCCTCGGCATCTTCGTCACCCACGCGTACCTCAACAACAACGATCGCCGCTACGACCACAAGGACCCTGCGTTCCCGCAGGACTTCAACCCGCACGAGTACGACACGCCGGGCGGGGTCAACGACGGCGAGGAGCTGTGGCAGAAGCTGATCCGCCGCCACCGCTTCGTGCTCACCCTCAACGGCCACGTGCTCGGCGATGGCACCGGCTACCTCGAGAGCATCACCGACCGCGGCAACGTGGTGCATCAGATCCTGGCCAACTATCAGATGCGCGAGCTCGGCGGCGAGGGCTACCTGCGCCTGCTCGAGCTGCTGCCCGACGGCAAGACCATGCACGTGCGCAGCTACTCGCCGCTGTTCGACCGCTACCTGCTCGGCAGCGATCAGCAGTTCACGATCGAGCTCGACGTCAAATGATCGCGCGTGTGGGCCCGCGACTGCCGGCGCGAGCGGGCGCAGGCCCCGGGCTTACCCACGTCGCCGCGGCCCGGCCCCGGGCGCAACCGCCCGCGGTTTTTGTCTACGCTGCGCGGGCATGCGTACGCTCCCGCTCCTTACGATTACGACTTTGACGCTGACCGCCGCGCCCGCGCTCGCGGCCGAGAACCTGACGATCGTCGAGACAGTGCTCGACCGGCCGACTGTGGTGACGCTCGGCGTGCAGGTGCTGATCGGCGACGACGACGACCGCGACGCGGCGATCGAGCTGCGCTACCGCCCGATGGGCGAGGCCGCATGGCAGGTCGGCGTGCCGCTGTTCCGCGTGCGGCCGGAGGTGGTGAACCTGCAGGTGCCGCAGCAGTTCGCCGGCAGCGTGTTCGACCTGCGGCCCGACACGACCTACGAGCTCGAGCTGCACGCGGTCGACCCCGACGGCCTCGACGAGACGTGGACGGTGACCGCGACGACGCGGCCGGTGCCGGGCGACCCGGCCGCGCCCAAGGTGATCCAGGTCAGCGACGCCGGCGAGCTCGGCGACGCGCTCGGGGCGGCCCAGCCCGGCGACGTCATCGAGCTGGCCGACGGGACCTATGGCGGCACCTGGTCGATCGAGAGCAGCGGCACCGCCGAGGACCCGATCGTCGTCCGCGGCGCCAGCAGCGACGGCACGATCCTCGACGGCGAGGGCGCGGGCGGCAACGTCATCGAGGTCTACGGCAGCCACGTCCACATCGAGCGCTTGACGATCCGCAACGCCAACCGGGCGATCCGCTTCCAGACCGCCGGCGCCGAGGGCAACGTGGTCCGGCGCGTCCACATCGAGGACGTGAACCTCGGCATCGGCGCGCGCGAGGACCAGCTCGATTTCTACCTGTGCGACAACACCCTGGTCGGTCCGCTGGCATGGCCCAACGTCTATTCGGACGACGGGGGCGTCAACGCCAACGTCGACGGCATCGTCGTCCAGGGCTTCGGCCACGTCGTGTGTCACAACGAGATGGTCGGCTGGGGCGACGCGATCAAGACGGCGCAGGACGGGGCGCGGGCGATCGACATCTACGGCAACATCACCCGCTCGGCCTACGACAACGCGATCGAGCTCGACGGCTCGACCGGCAACACCCGGGCGATGCGCAACCTGCTGCTCAACTCGTACTCGCCGCTCAGCTTCCAGCCGATCTTCGGCGGGCCGGCCTACGCGCTGCGCAACGTGGTGGTCAACGTCAAGGACGAGCAGACCAAGCTGCACGCCAACAGCGACACCGGCGAGACCGTCGGCGCGGTCATCCTCCACAACACCTTCGTCAGCCCCAGCCGCGCCAACCAGGTCCAGACCACCGACACCGCGCACGACTTCCGCCTGCTGAACAACCTTTACGTCACCCGCGCCGAGCCCGAGGGCGGGCAGACGGTGCTGTTCAGCGCGCCGTCGGCCAACGGCGAGATCGACTACAACGGCTACTGGCCCGACGGGCAGTTCGAGTTCGAGGGGATCGGCGATTACCCCGACTTCGCGGCGATGCAGGCCGCGGGGGTGTTCGAGGCCCACGGCACGCTGCTCGGCGACGACATCTTCGCCAGCGGCTACGTCGCGCCCGCCAGCTACATGCCGGTGGTCGACGAGGTCGACGTGAGCCTGTCCCAAAGTTCACTCGCGGTCGACGCCGGCGCGCCGCTGACCGGCTTCGGCGGGTTCCTCGGCGCGGCCCCGGACCTCGGCGCGCTCGAGGCCGGGTGCGAGGCGCCGCATTACGGCCCGCGCCCCGAGAACGTCGACGAGACCGCGCCCGCGCCCGCCTGCGGCGATTCGGGCGGTGAGACGTCGGACGGCGAGACGTCGGACGGCGAGACGTCGGAGGGCCCCGACACCAGCGGCGGCCCGACCAGCGACGGTCCGACGAGCGGTAGCGATCCCACCGAGGGCCCCGACCCGTCGGGCGGCGACTCGGGTCCGACCACGACCGCGACCACCGGTGACGGCCCGACCGGCGGGGGACTGACGGACGCGTCGGGCAGCGATGGTGCGAGCGATTCGGGCGCGACCGCCGGTTCGGACGGCACGAACGATGGTTGTGGCTGCCGCGCGAACTCGCGCCCGCCGGCGGCGATGCTCCTGGTCCTGCTCGCATTCGCCCGTCGCCGCCGGCGATGAGCGGACATGCATGAGCCCGCCATGTTCGGTATCGTCCCCGGCACCATGTCCGAGACGTACTACAAGATCATCGACGGTAAGAAGTTCGACAAGCAGATGCTCGAGATCGCCGAGCGCACCACCGCTGGCAAGGGTGACGGCCGGATCTCCCTCACCGACGCCAAGCAGCTGATCGGCGCCGTCACCGACGGCGGCAAGTACACCGATGTCGAGAAGGACACGATGGCGTACATCCGTGAGAACTACAAGTTCACGGAGGAGGCCGATTCGTGGTTCCGCGAGGAGATCCGCCGCTTCGCCGCGACCCGGGCCTGATTCCCCCGTAGGGCCCGATCCGCGGAGTGGATCGACGATGACGCGGGCGCCGGACCCCGGCCCGCGTCATCGTTTTTTAATGCGACGTGTGCGGCGTTCGTGGCAGTCAGGGTATTCGCCGGCGTCGGCCGACTGTCATGATTGGGCGACGGCGGCGCGCTGGGCCGCGAGGCGGCGACGGTAGAGGCTGTACCACAGCACGATCGCGCGGTCCGAGGGGACGAAGCGGCAGGCGTGCAGCGGCAGGCCGGAGCGGGCCGCGGCGCGCTGCTGGGCGAGATCGTCGGGCTGGACCAGACGCAGCTCGGCCCGCACCATCAGCCGCGCCAGCAGGCCGCCGATCACAGGCACGTCGAGGTGGTAGCGGAACAGCAGCGCGGTGCGGGTGGCGTCGATCGGGGCCAACGCCACGAGCAAGCGGCCGCCGCGGAACTCGCCGAAGATCAGCGCGGGGAAGTGACAGTTCAAGGTGATGCCGAGGCCGCTGCGGCCGTCCCACGGGCGCCCGTCGTCGCGCCGCAGGGTGCCGCCGCTGTAGATCGTGTCGCCGTCGAGGCGGGCCTCGTACGGATCGAGGCGGTGGCCGAGGCCTGGGGTGACGCGGCGGTGCGCGAACGGGGTGTGGTGAATGTCGAGGTTGCTCTCGATCGCCAGAGTCAGCGGCACGTCCCACTCGAGCGCGCCGGTGGCGGTGCGCCAACCCTCGCCGTCGGGCATGCCGTCAGGCCAGAACGGCTCGGGGTAGTCATCGCGCGGGGCGCCCCACCACAGCCAGACGAAGCCGTGGGCCTCGCGGACGGGGTAGGTGCGGGCGGCGAGCTCGGCGGGGATCCGGAAGGCCCGACCCTCGCAAGGAGCTGCGACGCAATGACCGTCAGGGGCGAAGCGGAAGCCGTGATAGGGGCACTGCAGGGCGCCGTCGACGACGCGGCCGGCGGCCAGGTCGGCGCCGCGGTGCGGGCAGGCGGCGTCGACTGCGGCGATTTGGCCATCGGCGCCGCGGAACAGCGCGAGGGCGCGGCCGAAGCGGCGCAGGGCGAGCGGGCGACCTCGCGTCACCGCGCGGGCGCGAGCGACCGCGTACCACGCGTCCTCGATGGACTCCGCGTGGTCGCGGCGGATGTGGGTCAGAGGTTCGTGGCGCATCGTCGTCGGCTCCGCGCGGGCCGGCTATCCTGTGCGGGGCCCGGCGCGTCGGAAAGAGTGGCGCAGCGAGCCCGGGGCCGCATTCATGCACCGCGCCAGAACGACTGACCGAGCGCGCCACCCGGCGACCGAGCCGACCATGGGCTCGCACTTCCCGGCGCGCTTGCTCGCGTTCGCGGAGAGCGGGGGGCTCTTGGCTGACGAGCTGCTGGCGCGCTCGGGCCTCGGCGCGGCGGCGCTCGCCGACCCCGACGCTCGCGTGCCGCTGCTCGGGGTGTACGCATTGATCGAGGCGGTGTGCGAGCGGCTCGGCGACGCGGCCAGCCTGCGCTTCGTCGCCGCCTTCGACGCCGGCGACCTCGACGCGCTCGGCTTCCTGCTGCAGACCTGCCCCGACCTCGGCGCGGCGCTGGAGCGCTTCGTCGCGTTCCAGGCGCTGTACACCGACGGCGAGCGCTTCGAGGCGGTGCGGCTCGGCGACGATTCGGTGGCGCTGCGCTACACCCCGTTCGGTCCGCCCCGCCGCGCGCACGCGTGGATGGCCGAGGTCACTTTCCTCGATTTCCTCGTCAACGGGCCGCGCTGGCTCGGCCGCGCCCTGGCGGTGAAGGCGGTCCGGCTGCGGCGCGGGCCGACCGAGGACGCGGCGCTGCGGCGCGCGCTCGGGCCGGTCGAGTTCGGGGCGCTGTGCGACGAGCTGGTGCTGCCGCGGACCGAGCTGGCGCTGCGCATGCCGGGCGCGGACGCGGCGATGCACGCGTTCTTCGAACGGTTCGCGCGCGGGCAGCTGTCGCGGCTGCCGGCCGATGCTTCGCTGCGCGCGCGCGTGCGCCTGCAGATCATCCGTCGGCTGCACCGCGGGGCGCCGACGCTGCTCGAGCTGGCGGACGAGCTCGGCCTGGCGCCGCGCACCCTGCAGCGCAAGCTGCAAGCGGAGGGCGAGACGCTGGCGGGGCTGGTCGACGCGGTGCGGCGCGAGCGAGCGGCCGAGCTGCTGGCGGGCCCGCAGGCGCTCTCCGAAGTGTCGTACCTGCTCGGCTTCTCGGCCCCGAGCGCGTTCTTCCGGGCGTTCCGCCGCTGGACCGGCGAGACGCCGGAAGGCTACCGCGCGCGCCTGCGCGGCGAGTGAGATGTCCTGAAGGACATGTCGGTGCGTGGCCGGCGAGAGAGCGAACGCTACTCGGATACCGAGCTCGGTGGGAGCGCTGCGCGCACGCGTCCGAGTGCCCGGCGTTCCCACGAGCCGACGCCGCGTGCAGCAGCGAGCAGCGCCAGGATTCCCAGCAACTTGACGAACCAGCTCGGATGGAAGATCGCCAGCCCGAACGCGAGGTTGAACGCGAACTGGGCGACCTCTGCGCCGCGGCCGAACAGCCTCTCGTACGCGAGGTCCCACGACTCGACCTGCTGCACGAGTGCCAACCTCGATTCCAGAGTTCGGGGCGGCACAGGAGCGGGCGACGGCAAAACGGGCCGCTCTGCGAGGGGCGCCAGCTCGCCCGCAGGCGCCTCGACGGCCACCTCCTCGAGGCTCTCCGAGAGAGCCGTTCGTGGACCCGCGAGCGCCCGCATCCGCCGGCGCGCCAGGTACCTCCTGGTGAATCGCTCCACCAACCCGCCCCAGACCCACCAAAATACCATCCACACGAGCGACTGCTGCCACCACACCAGGGCGAAGAGATCGAAGCCGGTGAAGAAGACGGCGGCGCCGGCCCAGAAGACGAGGGAGATGGGGGTCAGCGAGGCGTGATACCAGAATCGATTCGTCGGCAGGAAACCCCACCGCTGCGGCGGCAGGGGCCTGTACTGCGCGATGTCTTGCGGATCCAAAGCCTTCTCACTCTCGATGATTCTGCGCGCCGTTGCACTTGTCCGTGATGTAAAAAGAAGCGTAACCGAAGGCGGTTCCTGCGGCCTTGCCACATCCGACCGGACTCTTGAAAAAGATCCCGCAACCGGCGCCGACCAGGATGCCTGCAGTGGCACCAACGAGCGAGCCGGCGACTTTACACTTGAGGTCCCGGTCGTCGACCGTTGCGGCCGTGAACGCCTCGATCACCGCATCTTCGTGCCAGACCTGCATGATGCTGGCGGCAATCCCGTGCACCTGCGCAAGATTGAGGGCCGAGAAGTCCGCTGTCTCCCAGGCCGTCGACCCCTCGGCGAACCTCAACTCGGCGATGACCGTCTCGCCGACGGCGACGAGACCCACCCCCGAACCGTCGTCGTCGGTATGCACGGCGATGGACACTCGACCGACCTTCTGAAGCTCCACGACAGGCCGGACGTTCTCCAATCCGACCGGCGTCTGGAGGCTGTCCAGGAACTCGTCGGGCGTCGTGGGCGCCGCGCTGGCAGCAGGCGCCGTGGAGAGCGAAGCGGCGATGAGCAGGGGGATCGAGGGGAGGACCATGACGGGCAGCGTGGATGAGGGCACCGACGCGGCAACTTCGAGCAAGCGGCGGCGGCAACTCTTCCAGCGGACTCGGCGTGACGGGCAGCGGCCTCAGCGCGGCCGAGCGAGCAGTCGGCCCCGCCGCTTCCGGGGCGGAGTGCTCGCCGCCGAGGTCCGATACGCCGCAGTTGTCGGGTCGCCGAGGTCGGCGGCGGGCCTTGCGAGCGAGCACGACGTCGTGGCGCTGGCGCTGCTAGCGAAGGAGCAAGGGGGCGGCGCTCTCGAGCTACGGGGCGCCCATTCGCTGCCGGTTCCTGCACCTGTCTTTCAGGGCAGTTTTCGTTAAGGAAACTCAGTTGTAGATGAACGCGTCGTCGCCGTCGGTGACGGTGATGACGAGGATCGTGTCGGCCTTGAGGGCCGGGTCCAGGGCCGCGTATGCGGTCAGCAGGCTCTCTTTGTGCATCGGCCCGTAGGCGACGACGCTCAAGATCTGCTTGACCCACGCGTCCGCGGGGGCGACGTTGGCGCTGCTGAGCTTGATGTCGCCGAGCTTGCCCTTTAAAATTGTGTCGGCCTGGGCGACCGTCCACGGGGCGTCCTTGGGAAAACCGACCGCACGCACCACGCTGACGCCGACCTTGAGGCCGTCGATCTCGGCCAGGAAGTCGGTCTTCTTGCCCATCGGGTTGGTGTAGACGATCGTCGCCTCGGTCTTGAGCAGCGCCGCAGTCTCGCAGCGCGCGAGCACCTCGTAGGCGACGATCTCCGAGTACAGCGAGCCGGGGTTGAGGTTGCCCTCGTCGTAGATCTGCTGGCCGCCCGCGGTCAAGAGGTCATAGTCGTAGCCGACCACGCCGAAGTCGATCGCGCCGGTGAACACGAACGGCTCCGGTGATTCGAGCTCCATGAGATCGATGAGGCCGCAATCACCCGAGAGCTCGCCGAGCTCGCCGGGCTCGCCGGTGGTGGTGTCGCCAGTGGTGGTGTCGCCGGTCGAGGTGCTGGTGGTGGTGTCGCCGGTGGTCGTGGTGTCGTCGGTGGTCGAGGTCGACGAGGTGGTGGTCGTCGTCGTCGAGAGTTCGCCGGTGGTGAGGTCGCCCGTCGTCGTGGTCGTCTCGCTGGTCGGGCCGACGCCGGTGTCGGTGAGCTCGCCGGTGGTGGTCGAGGTCGAGCTCGAGGTCGGCTCGTCCGAGGTCGCGGTCGAGGTCGAGGTCGTCGGCGACGACGTCGAGGTCGTCTCGGCGGTGGTGCCGGAGCTCGAGTCGCCGGTGCTGGCGGACTCCGTGGTCGTGGTCCCGCCGCTACCGCCGCAGGCCAGCAGCAGCGCCAGGAGCGACGAGGGGCGGGCGAGCAGGCGGGCGAGCGCGGGCGCGGGCATCGGCGGCGACAGTAGCAGGAGCGCGCGGTGGGAGCGCGGGCGCGCGGGGCTGTGCGATCTCGCACCAGCGGGTCGTCGGGGGCGGCGCGAACCGGCGAACGAATCGCCCGGCTCGGGCATACCTGGCGACGAGGATGCCCGAGGTCCCCGACGAAGAGCTCGTGGTCGCGCTGCGCGACGGGGAGCTGGCGGCTTTCGACCGGCTCTACGGGCGCTACGAGCGGCGCCTCTACGGCTACATCCGCCGGATCGTCGGCGAGTCCGCAGTCGCCGACGACCTGTTTCAAGACATCTTTTTAAAAGTGCTGCGCGATCGCAGCTACGACCCCGGGCGCGGGCGATTCGCGCCGTGGCTGTTCGCGGTGGCCCGCAACGCCTGTCTCATGGCCCAGCGCAGCGAACGCAGCCACGCGTCGCTGCGCGAGCGGGCCCAGGTGCAGCTGCGGCCGGCCGAGGCGGCGCCGCCGGACGTGCGGATCGGCGAGGCCGCGCGAGTGCAAGCGGCCATGGCGGCGCTGCCCGAGGCGCAGCGCCAGCTCATCCTGCTCAAGCAGCTCGGCGAGCTCAGCTACCGCGAGATCGCCGGGCTCATGGGGGTCGCCGAGGGGACCATCAAATCGCGGCTGCACGCCGCCACCCAGGCGTTTCGTCGCCTGCTGACGGAGGGAGGCTCCGCCGATGAAATGTGAAGAGTGCGACGCGTCGCTGATCGACTACGCCTACGACGAATTGGCCCCCGAGCCGCGCCGCGCGGTGACGCGGCACCTGGCCGAATGCGCCGGTTGTGCGGTGGCCTACTGCCGCCTGCGCGCCGACCTCGACGGGGCGCTGCAGGCCGCCCACGAGGCGCCGCCGCCGGCCGTGCGCGAGCGGCTGCGGGCCGCCGTCGAACGCGAGTTCCGCCCGAGCTGGTGGCGCCGCGGGCTGGCGCTGGTGCAGCGGCCGGTGCCCGCGTACGCGGTGGTCGCGGCGCTGGTGCTGCCTGCCGCGCTGTGGCTGGTGCGCGAGTCGGGGCGCGACGACGTGGCGACCTCGACGTCCCCGCGGGTCCGCGGCTACGACGCCGCCGCGCCGCCGCTGATCCACCGACCGATCCTCTGAGGAGCGACGATCGAGGCTTCATGACGCATCCGGCAGAACCTCGACGAGCGACGCCGAGCTTCCGACGAGCGACGATCGGCCTGCTCTCAAAAAATCCAATGCACCTGACCCTGGAGACATCTCATGAGAAAAATGCGTAGACCGCTCTCGCTGTTGACTCTGGCCCTGTTCGCCTGCGACCCGGCGACCGACGACGCGGCGGCGGCGGCCGAGGAGGCGCCCGTCGAGGGGCCCGCGCTGGTCGAGGCGCCGGCGACGACGTCGACGAAGGCGCCGGCCAAGCCGCGGGCCGAGGCGATGCCCGACGCCGAGAAGGCGTTCGCCAAGGCCCGTCAGCTGATCGCCGAGCACTACGTCGACGCGGCGATCGACCCTGGCACGCTCTACACCGGCGCGGTCGAGGGCATGCTGGCGCGGCTCGGTCAGCCGACGACCTACCCGATCAACGAGCTGCTGGCGCCGCGCGAGCTGGCCGAGCTGCTGCACGGCACCGGCGGGACGATCGTCGGGGTCGGTGTGATGATCGAGCAGGTCGCCGGGGTGCTGGTGATCCGCGAGACCATCGCCGGCGGGCCGGCGGCCACTGCGGGGCTGCAGCGCGGCGACCGGATCCTCGAGATCGACGGGGCGAAGATCAAGGGCAAGCCGATGGTCGAGATCGTCGACCAGATCCGCGGCCCCGCCGGCACCGCCATCGACCTGTTCGTCCAGCGCGACACCGAGGAGTGGCACGAGAAGCTGGTCCGCCAGACCGTGGCGATCCAAAACGTCGAGTCGAAGCTGATCGGCGACAAGGTCGGCTACCTGCGCCTGCGCGGGTTCGCCGAGACGACGCCGGCCGAGTTCGACGCGGCAGTGGCGGCGCTGCAGACCCAGGGAGCCGAGTCGCTGGTGCTCGACCTGCGGGCGTGCCCGGGCGGGGTGCTCGACGCGGCGATCAAGGTCACCGGCTCGCTGCTGCGCGACGGCCAGGCGATCGTGACGACCACCGGGCGCGACGAGCCCGGCAAGGCGGCCGCGGCCAAGGGCGACGGGCGCTGGAAGGACCTGCCGCTGGCGGCGCTGATCGGGCCGGAGACTGCGTCGGGCGCGGAGATCCTGGCCGACGCTCTGGCGACCCACAAGCGCGCGACGCTGATCGGCGCGCCGACCTTCGGCAAGGGCACGGTCGAGAGCATCCACGAGCTCGGCAACGGCTGGGCGATCAAGCTCAGCACCGGCCGCTTCGTCGGCGCCGGCGGCGAGCCGCTGCCCGGCCGCGGGGTCAAGCCGCACCTGCCGGTGCCGGTGGTCGCCGAGGTGCAGCTCGACCCGCTCGACGCGGTGCCCTCGGAGGCCGACGCGGCCCTGGCGGTGGCGAAGACCTGGCTCGAAGACCAGGCGAAGTAGCCATGGCTCGAGAAGCCTCGCAAGAACCTGGCGTTTGGGACAGGTTCTTCGGGGCGGCAGACGGGGCCGATGCGCTCGCCGCAAGAGCGGCGTCGAGGGGGCAACTCGGACGGCGTCGAGGCGTCGCCGAGCCACCTCGTGGGATTCGCGCATGGACCCGTCTGCCCGGATGGCCTGATCGATATTCACAGTGCGAATCGCATTCTCGCGTGCGCCGACTCGGAGAGCCCGTGGTCGCGGTCGCCGGCGGAGCGCCTGTGCGGCCGCTGGGGGCGGCGTTGCTGCGACGGCGGCTCGACGTTCAAAACCATGACGAATGGGCGACAGCGCGTGTTCGAGATGGCAGGCGGACGCCGATCGGACGCGGCCGTGCCTGTGACGCCGGTCGCAGATCGTCCTTGCCGCCGCGGCCTTGACAGTGCATGGCGGGCGGCTATGCCATTGGCTGCGATAGCCGGTGTCATCGACACGAGCGGCAGCAAGACTCGTGAGGAGTGCGTCATGTACAAGTTCGTTCTTTTCGTCGTTTTCACGATCTCGAGCCTCGCGCTGGGCGGCTGCGGACAGCCGCCGCTCATGGGCAAATGGAAGGGCCACACGCAGGCGTGCGAGGTCGCGGAAGACGACGACACCTCCGTGCTCCTCACGATCGTCGTCGCCGGCTCGTCCAATGACGAGGCGGCGCTGCTCTTCACATCATTGGGTCTACCGGACGCTGCGCTGTGCGGGGGCGACCCGCCCATCGTGGACGCTTGGCAGGACAGCGTGAGCTTCGCCCGCACGATCACCTGCGACGACGGGCGCCGCATCGATTACGAGGTGGAGCTCGCGCTGGAGAGCGACGATGCGCTGGCCGGGACGGTGACGTACTCGGGCGAAAAGACGTGTGCGGTCGAGCTCATGCGCCTGGAGTGACGGGCCGACAGCCTCGCTGGCCGAGCGGGGAATCGGACGATCCGTCCCGCGCCGCAGCGAATCGTCGGATCGACCGCATCACTGGGCATCACTGGGCATCACTGGGCACGAGCTCCGCGCCGCGGCGTCGGAGAACCGCTCCGCGCGATGAGGCGGGCGGACCGAGCCGCCGAGGGATTCACCTTCCGGGCCGTCACCCACGCCATCTACGACGCCATGGCGTGTGGTCTGCAGCGCCTGTGATCACGAAACGGACCGATGCTCGGGACCGTCTCGACAGGTCCGTGGCCGTGTGACAGATTGCCCGCGAACATGCAGTCGACCTCGTGGAAGTCCATCGCCCTCGTCCTCGCCGGTATCATCCTCGGATGCAGCGCCAACGCCATGCGCGGCGCGCAGGCCCAGACCGCGTTCCCGCCGAACCCCGCAGCCACCAAGTGGCAACAATACTGCGAGCACGTCGACGACGACGAGGAGGCGAGCGAGCGCGCCCAGGCCGCAGGCGCCCAGGGCTTCGAGATCGCCGCGCTCTCTCTCTACGCCGGCAACACCAACGACCTCGTGATCTGCTTCAAGCGGCCGGCGGCCTGACCCAGGACGGGCTCTTCTTCCATACGTCCTGACGGAGCCAGGTCGTCGGCGACGGCGGCGCAGGCTCGCGTTGATTCTCGAGCTGGCTCGAAGACCAGGCGAAGCTGGCTCATGAGACATGTCGCCGCCGCGGGGCGACGTCGTCGACTCATGGCGTGGACTGCTCGCGGGCGAGGGGCGCGAGCTCGGGGCGGGCGCGCACGACGTCGGCGACGAGGAGCGGCATCTCGCTCTCCGCGAGGGCGCGGTCGATCGCCCCGCGGGCGCGGGGGACGTCGCCGGCCGCGGCGGCGAGCGACGCGAGGTCGAGCCAGAGCAGCCAGCGCTCTGCCGCTTGCGGCGTGTCGGGGGCGAGCGCGGCGGCGAGGCCCAGCGCGCGCTCGAAGTCGGCGCGGGCGTGGTCCGGTTCACCCGCCTGGAGGTACGCGCGGGCGCGCCAGGTCAGCAGGTCGCAGGCGCGGGCGCGGCGGTCGGGGGGCTGCGTCGGGCGCGTCAGCGCTTCGGCGTCGAAGCTGGCGAGGACGGCGAGCAGCGCGTCCCTGGCCCGTGGATCGGCGAGGTGGTTGACGGCGGTGTTGCGCCACAAGGCGTGGGTTTCGGCGAGGAAGCGCTCCGGGTCGAGCTCTCGCAGCAGCGGGCCGAGCAGCTCGGGGCGGGCGCGCAGCGCGGTCAGCAGCGTCGGCTCCACGGGCCCCGGCGCGGCGAGCAAGGCGCCGAGCAGGGCGCGCGCCTCGGCGATCCGGCCGACCTGCAGCAGGGCGTGGGCCCGCCACACCTGCTCGGGCGGCGCGAGCGGGCCGAGTTGCTCGAAGCGCGCCAGCGCCTCGACCGGGTCGCCGCGGACGAGCGCGCGCGTGAGGCTCGCGCGCGCGGGGTCGGCCGGCGGCGCGTCGATGGCCGCGAAGCCGCGCAGGGTCACCGCGTGGACCTCGGCGGTCAGCCACGAATTGTCCTGGTCGTGGGTGCGCAGGACCAGGCGATGGCGGCCCGCGGGCGGGAGCTCGCCGGTCAGCGGCTCGCGCAGGGTGCGAGAGGTGCCGTCGGGCAGGGTCAGCTCGCAGGCGATCTCGTCGAGGGCCGGGATCACCGACACGCGCATGGTCAGGCGGGTGGCGACCGCGGTGCTGCGCGGCGCGAGCGGGGGCTGCTGGAAGTCGCCGAGGCGCCGCTCGCCCAGGCCGCACATGAACACCCGCGCGACCTCGACGCCGCCGCGGCTGGTGCCGAGGGTGTGCGCGCCGAGCCAGACCGTCGGCGTGGCGGTCGGCGCGTCGGCCTCGGGGACCAGGGCGATCTCGAAGCCGCTGCCCCACTCGGTCTCGGCGACCGTGATGTCCGCGGCGAGCTCGATCATCTCGCCCCGCCACGCGACCGGCAGCGAGGCCAGCGCGCCCGCGGTGTCGGCGGCGAGCGCCAGGCTGCGCGCGCCGGGTCGGTGACGCAGGCCGAGCGGCTTGTCGAGCGTCCACGCGGGCGCGAGCGGGCGGTCGAAGCCGATGTCGACGCGCTCGCGGCCGACGGCGACCAGCGGGGCCCAGCGCTGCGCGAGCGCCTGGCGGACGGCGCCGGCGAGCGCGGGCAGTCGATCGAGCGCGGCCAGGGTCTGCTGCGCGCCCTCGTAGTCGCCGAGGCGGAGCTGGGTCCGCATCGCGCCCTGCAGCGCGTCGGCGGCCAGCTCGGGGGCCTCGCTCGCGCTGCGGAACAGCGCCTGGGCCTCGCGCTCGCGGCCGGAGCGCTCGCGCAGCACCGCGGCGGTGTAGTAGGCGGTGGCGCGCGAGGTCGGCCGCGAGGCGCGGCGGCCGAGGTCGGCGAACTCGCGGGCGGCGTCGTCGAGCAGGCCGAGGCTCTGCAGCGTCTGGGCGTGGCGCCACGTGCGGTTCCAGGCCGGGTCGTCGAGCCCCGGCGCCGCCGTCGGGGCCGGCGGGGTCGGGACCGGCGCGAGCGCCTCCTCGCCGGCGCCGACGACCCATAGGCGGGTGCCGCCATCGGGCTCGGGGACGTTGGCGAGCAGCTCGTCGGCGGCGTCGTCGTCGAGCTGCGCGAATCCGAGGACCTGCAGCTCGCCGAGCAGCACCGGGGTGAAGCGGCCGTCGTCCTCTTGCAGATGCAACAGGGTGTGCGTGCGGCCGCCTCGCGCGAACTCGAGGGCGATGTCGTCGCGGCCGTCGCCGTTGGCGTCGCCGACCTTGGGCGGCCACGAGTCGAAGCGGACCGCGCCGGGCGGCAGCGGGTGCGCGAGCCGGTCGCGCCGGACCAGGCGATCGCCGGCCTGCGCGTAGACGTAGAGGCCCGCGGGGTCGCCGTGGGGCCGGTCGGGCGGGAACACCAGCGAGCTGGCGTCGACGTGCATGTTGTGGGCGACCAGCAAAGGCGCGCCGCCGGGCCCGCGCAGCGGCGTGAGGCCGAGGACCATGCCGAGCTTGTCGCGGGCGACGGTCCGCAGGGTCCGCGTCGCCGGGTCGAGCCGGAGCAGGCGGACGTCGTAGGCGCGCCAGCCGGTGAAGCTGGCGGCGAGCTCGAGGGTGCCGTCGCCGTCGAGGTCGACCGGCGCGAGCCCGCTGGGGCTCGACTCGAGCGTGTCGGTCTCGGAGTAGACGACGCGGCGCTCCCACTGGCCGCCCTCCCGCGGGGTCAGCGAGATCAGCTCGCGGCCGGCGCTGGTGCCGACGTACAGCTCGCGCACGCCGTCGCCGTCGAGGTCGGCGGCGGCCATGGCGGTCGGGACCTCCTCGTCCCAGGTGAGCAGGGGCGTGAGGGCGTCCGGGTCGGCGCGGTAGAGGGTGACCGGCAGGCCGCTCTCGTAGCCGCGGCCCACCGCGAACAGCGGCTCGCCCGGGGCGACCTGCAGCGTCCGGGTCCCGGCGGCGGCCGGCAAGGCGCGCAGCGGCGGCAGGCCGGGGGCGCGGGCGGCGATGTGGACCGCGCGCGGGTCGTCGTGAAGGGGCAGCACCACCACGCGGTCGGCCTCGACGTGGACGCGCTCGACGTCGCGGTAGCCGGTCGCGCTGGCGCCGACCAGCGCCTCGGCGAGGGCGCGCACGCTGGCAGGGCCGCCGCGGGCCAGCTCGGCGCGGGCGGCCGCGAAGTCGCGCTGGCCGAAGGCGACGTCGCGCCGCAGCTCCGCCAGCTCCGGCGCGGCGCCGGGGTGCTCGTGGTCGAGCTGGCGGAACAGGCTGGCGAGCGCGTCCCACTCGAGCCGGGCGCGGAACAGCTGGGCCAGGCCGACCAGGGCCAAGAGCTGCTGGTCGGGCGCCGCGGCGCGCACGTAGGCCGAGGCGAAGGCGGTGCGCGCGGCGTCGCTGTCGCCGTCGTCGCGCCGGCGCGCCGCCTCGTGCAGCCACGCGCGCGCGAGCGCCGGGGTGCCGTCGTGGCGCGGGTCGGCGACGAACGCCTCGAACGCCCGCGCCCCCGCGCCCGGCTCGCCGGCCGCGCGCGCCTCGGCGATGCGCGCCTCGGTGGCGGCCAGGGAGCGTTCGGCGGCCCGCTCGACCTGGGCCCGCAGCCACTGCTCGCGCAGCTCGACGGCCAGCAGCACGAACAGCATTGACGCGAGGGCGCTGGCGAGGGCGAGCCCGGCGACGCGGAGCCGCTGACGGCGCGCGGCGAGCGGGTCGCTGGCGAGGCGGTCGAGCAGCTCGCTCATCGACGGGAAGCGGTCCTCCGGCCGCCGCGACAGGCCGCGCCGCAGCACCGCGGCCAGCCACGGCGGCACGCGCTCGCCCGGCTCGCGCAGGTCGCCGGCGAGGACCGCCCGGTGCAGCTCGGCGACGGTCTCGCCGGCGAACGCCCGCGCGCCGCACAGCGCCTCGTAGAGCGCGGCGCAGAAGCTGAACTGGTCGGAGCGCGGGTCGGCGAGGCGGTCGGCGAATTGCTCGGGCGACATGTACGCGGGCGTCCCGAGGAGCACGCCGGCGGCGGTCAGTCGCAGCTGCGGGCCGCGCTCGTCGGCGGCGGGCGCGGGCGCGGGCTCGTCGCCCTCGTCGCCCCAGGTGACCAGGCCGAAGTCGACCACGCGCGCCCGGCCGTCGTCGCCGACGAGCACGTTCTCGGGCTTGAAGTCGCGGTGGACGAGCCCCTGCGCGTGCGCGGCGGCCAGGCCACGACCTGCCTGAACAAACATGTCCAAGAGTTCTCGTTGCGATCCGCCGGCGGCGCGCCAGCGGGTCGTCCACGCGCGCAGGGTGCGGCCCGCGACGTACTCCATGGCGATGAAGATCCGCCCGGCCGAGGCGCTGACCTCGAAGATCTGGACCACGTTGGGGTGCGACAGTTGGGCCAGCGCTTTGGCCTCGTGGAGGATCCGCCCGTGCGCGCTGCTGCCTCGCGAGTCGGTGCGGACGCGCTTGATGGCGACGCGGCGGTCGAGCTGCTCGTCGTAGGCGACGTAGACGACGCCCATGCCGCCCTGGCCGAGCACGCGCAGCAGGCGGTAGCGCCCGAGTCGATCGCCGGGCGCGTCGGCCTCGGCGACGGGCGAGCGCTCCTCCGGGGTGTGCCGGGCCAGGTCGTCGTACGTCGCCTCGAGGGTGGCCTCCGGGTTCGACGCGGGCGGCGGCGCACCCGGGCCCGCCCCGCTCTGTTCGACGGTGGTCGCGGCCGCCCTGGCGCTCGCCGCCCGTGTCTCGGAGCCCGACACGTCGCCAGTATGCCAGCCTCGCTGTTGGTTCTCAGAGGGCATCGCACTACTCCATCCAGGGTTGGGACCTGATCGCAGCGTCAGCGGCGCCGCGAACGCACTGGCACATTGGCCGGTCGTGGGCAGACGAGGCCGCGGTGCCGCGCCTGACGGGCGCGTCACGACGATCGCTGCGGTGTCACTCGTCCGGGCAGCGGCGCCTGTCCGCTGCGGTCGGCTATCACTCTCGGGCAGCGCCGCCGCGCGGCGCTGCGGGCGATTCAGACCTCGTCGGGAGGTCGGCTGTCGAGGTCGGCGCGGGCCTTGGCGCCGAGGCGCGACAGGCCGATGTTGTGATCGAGGAGCACCTTGCAGGGCACCGCGACCTCGCCCTCGGCGGTCTTGAGGACCACGCACACGCCGAAGTAGCGGATGACCACGCCCTCGACGTCGCCGACGCGGAGGGTGTCGCCGGGGCGGGCCAATCGGCTGAGGAAGTGGCCGGCGACGAGGTTGTGGAACGAATGGCGCGAGCCGAGCGCGAACGCCAGGGCGATCGCGGCGGCAGTGATCGCGGCGAGGACGATCAGCAGGGTCTCGATCAGCGAGGTCTCGAGGCCGGCCTGATCGCCGGCGACGATCACCGCCACCGTCATCACGCCGTAGTAGGCGAGGTTGCCGAGCAGCTCGGGGCGGTCGACGTCGCCGCGGCGCTGGCCGAAGCCGATCGCGGCGCGCCGGACCACCCCCGCCACGCCGGCGCCGACGCACAGCACCAGGCCGGCGGCGGCCAGGCGCGGCAAGAAGGCGATCAGCGCGGCGGCGCCGGCGGACAGCGCCTCGAGGCCGAGGATGTCGGCCGCGGCGGCGCCGGTGGCGAGCAGGCCGGCGGCCCACACGAGCCCGCCGACGAGGTGGGCCACGCCCTTGCGGACCCCGATCGCGTAGAGCAGCCGGGCCGCGCCGGCGCGCTCGGCCAGGGCGTCGAGCCCGGACTTCTCGATGGCCCAGCGCGCCATGCGGCTGGCGATCGCCGAGGCGACGAGTCCGCCGATCACGACTGCGACAAACAGCGCGGCCGTCGGCAACAGCCTGCTGACCTCTTGAGCAAGATCATTGAACATCACTCGTCCTCCTCGTCGTGTGAATCGTCGGTGGTCCTGGCGGTCAGCAGCGAGCCGGCGATGTTGCCCGTCTCGACCGCGACCGACGCGAGCAGGGCGACCGCGCTGGGCGGCCGCACCGCCTCGACCGCCGCGACCTGATCGATCTCGTGTTTGACGCGGTCGCCGAAGTCGGCCGCGAGCGACACGAGCTCCTCGCGCAGCACCTCGAAGACGCCGTGGATCCAGTCCGACTCAAGCAAGTCCGGTGTCGCCACGTCGACCTCCTCGCTTCGCGTACTCGCGCTGAAATTCGGTCCGCGCCCGCGTGAGCCGCATCTTCGCCGCCGACTCGCCGATCTCGAGCACCTCGGCGATCTCCTTGAGCGGGAGCTCCTCGACGAAGCGCAGCACCATGATCTCGCGGTAGGGGTAGGCCAGCTCGCCGAGGACCCGCTTGAGCAGGTCGCGCTCGCCGAGCTGGCCGGTCATCGACTCGCCGCTGAGCGTCATCGGCAGGCCGCTCTCTTCCTCGTAGCGGGCCCGCGCCCGCGAGTCGCGGCGGTGGTTGAAGGCCAGGCGGCGGGCGATCACGCGGAGCCAGCCGCGGAAGCGGGTCCCGTCGCCGCACTGCTCGATCGCCAGGAAGGCGCGGACGAACGCGTCCTGGGCCACGTCCTCGGCGTCGCTCTGGTTGCCGAGCAGGTGCGCCAGCAGGCGGACCAGCCACTGCTGATGGCGATCGACGAGGGTCTCGAACGCGAGCTGACCGGGGAGGCCGCGCTGGGCCGCCGCTCGCACCAGCGAGGCGTCGTCGGGCTCGATCGTCATGAATTCGCCCTGGGGTCCGTCGGCGGCCCCGATTTCGCCCTGCGAGCGCGGCATGTCAAGCGCTCCACCAGCCTTCGCGGCGGCCGCGCGGCGCCTCGTGAGTCTCGTGCAGCGCGTCGCAGGGGTCCGCAGCGGCGGCGCCGGGCGCCACGGGGTGACCCGGGACGGGGTCGTTCGCGTCGACGGCGAGCGCGGCGCCCGGACGGCGAGGGGCGGCAAATCGGCCGTGGCGCGCGAGCTCTCGCACGGGCGCCGGGAGGCCGACGTCGCGGCAGACATGGGCTCCGGGCCCCGACGCGGGGTCGAGGTCAAGCGCCCGCGTGGGGCCGGCCGCGGCGCCGGAGGGCAGCGGCGTGAGGTGCAGCGACATGCTGGGGTCTCCGCATTCGAATCGGTCGTGAGAGGGCGCGGGCTCACGAGGTGCGCCCCGCAGGATGGCTTCATGGGGTCATCGTGGTTCGCGTCGATCGCCGGCCCTGCTTGCGCGGGTGGCGTGATTGGCGAGCGGCGACAGGGGCGCGCGGCGCTGTGAATATTGGTGTCTCATGTCTTCTGTCCATTGTCGGCAGCGGCGCGTCGCGGCCGGACGCGAGGGCGCGGCTGCCCGCGCGTCCTCGCGGGCGCGGCGGGCGATCTTTCAATAGACTCTCTATTCAAAAGAGAGTGTCAGCAGATGGGCCGGTCGGGGCCGGCCTCATATTCGAAGAAACATGGACTCACTTGCGCGCCACCACGTCGGCGCTGAAGATCCCCTTGCCGCTGGGGCTCGCCGGGGCCGGATCTTTCTCGAGGGTGATCAGCACCTTGAACGCGGAGCTGGGCGAGCTCGCCTCGAGCTGACCGCGGCGGTCGCCCTCGTCGTAGGCCAGGGCGCCGGCCCGCACGGCCGGCAGATCGCCGGTCACGAGCCATACGACGAAGGATGTGGCCTCGGTGTCGAGGCGGGACGGCGGCGCCAGGTTGGTGACGTCGAGCGTCACGGCGTAGGTGCCGGTCTTGTTCTTCTTGGCCACGATCTTGGCGTCGGAGCCGAGCGCGGGCGCGTGGGTGGGCGCCTGGACGGTCGTGGCGCAGGCGGAGGTCGAGAGGAGGACAGCGGTGAAAAGGGATACGAGGACGCGTGTCATGAGCTGAAGTCAGTCGTCGAAGGGTCTGCCGTACTCACACGGGCCGGGTCGTCGGGGTCACACGAAAAATCGAGGTCGAGGCGAGGCTGGGTCGTGTGGCAACGCTCGCCCCGAGACCCGAGGCCGTGTTCGACCCGCCGCGGAGGGGCTGACCTATACACACGGCTCGAGGCACGGGGGTCACAAGAAAAATTCGCAGGGCCGTGTGGGCGGGCGTGGGCGGGCGCCCGCCCACGCCACGGCGGCTCGGCGGAGGTGCTGCGCAGCTTCTGCGGCGAGGACGGCTCGCCGTGAAGAGGAGGTGGCGCGCAGGTCGATGCGCTGGCGCAGTTTCTGCGCAGAGGACGGCGGGTGTGGACTGTGCTCGGGAGTGCTCGCGGGGGCACCTCGGGATCGTCGCCATGCTAAAAAAACTCGCGTGAGCGTTGCCGACCCGGACCACGCAGATCCGTTCACGGGGCAGCGCGCAGCGGTCGAGGCCCTGCTCTCGGCCGGCCTGGAGGCTCCGGTGCGGGTGACCGCGGCCGAACGCGTGAGCGAGGAGGGGCGCCGCAACCTGCTCCTGCGCTGCACGGTCGCCGGTGCCGACGGCCCGACCCGCGTGATCGTCAAGCAGGTCGTGGCGGACGCCTACGACCCGGACGCGGTCGACTCGTGGGATGTCCGGCGGTTCTTCGGCGACTGGGCCGGCGCCGAATTCCTCGGCGAGGTCGCCGGGGAATCGCCGCACGGCCCGCGCTTTTACGGCGGCGACCGGGCCCGCGGCCTCATCGTCCTCGAGGATCTCGGAGAGCATCACAGCCTGGTCGAGCCGCTGCTCGAAGGCGACGCGGCCGGGGCCGAGCAGGGCTCCTGGCCCTCGCGGGCCGCCTCGGCGCGATGCATGCCGATACGATCGGCCACGAGGCTCGCTTCGAGGCGATCGCGCGGGCGGTCGACCCGAAGTCCGCGGGCGTCGCTGCGACGTGCCTCCGGCAGGCGAACGAGCTGCGCGAGCAGGCCGATCGTGTAAGCGGTCAGCTCGAGCGGCTCGGGTCGCCGGCCGCCGCGGGCGTCGCCGACGACGTGGCGACGATCTGCGAGGCAATCGCGCACCCCGGGCCCTTTCTCGCCTACATCCACGGCGACCCCTGTCCCGACAATGTCTTTTACGGCGGCGGTCGCCTGCGCCTGATCGACTTCGAATTCGGGTGCTTCGGCCACGCCCTGCGCGACGGAGCCCACGCGCGGCTGCAGTTCCCGACCTGCTGGTGCGCCAACCGCTTGCCCGAGGCGGTGCTGAGCCGCGTGGAGCGCACCTATCGCGCCGAGCTGGCGCGCGGCTGTCCGGCGGCGCACGACGACCGGAGCTTCGAGTCCGCGCTGGCGGCGATGGGCGGCTACTGGCTGATCGTGTCGCTGGGGTGGCTGCTCGAGCGGGCGATCGCGGAGGACGCCCCGTGGGGCATCGCCTCGACGCGGTCGCGCATCCTGGCGCGCCTGGAGGCCTTCGTCGCCGCCGCTACCTCCGAGCGCCTGCCCGCCCTGCGCGGCACCGCCGAGGCGCTGCTGGAAGCGCTGCAGCGGCGCTGGCCCGAGGCGCTGCCGCTGCCGCTCTATCCTGCGTTTCGTTGAAAACGAGCGACGCGCTCAGCTTTCGTCGCTCGAGCTCAGATGATCGAGGAGGTCGTCGGCGGACTCGAACTGGACCGTCTCGATGCCGTCGTCTTTCTCGTCGACGATGACTTCGACGACTTCGAAATCGTCGCCGAGCTGCGCCCGGATCCAGCTGTCGGGGAACTGCTTCGGCGCGGCGAAGGACAGCAGGACGGCGTCGGGGAGGACGACCACGGAGCGCACAGCCAGATCGTCGCGCAGGTCGGTGGTCTCGATCACCTCCTCGCCGCCGACCGCCTCCTCGATGTCCTCGGCGATCGTGTCGACGATCTGCCGCCATTGCGCCGTCGTGATCGTCAGGATCCGTCGGACAGCGGCGAGGAGGGCGCCCGCGTCCAGCTCCGGCTGCTCCTCGAGCTCGGGGTCGACGTTGACCATGACGTCGGCCCCGGCGGCAGGCAGGCGCGCCGCGCCGATGACGATCCCGTCAGTCGTGCAGGGCGCGGACAAGAGCCCGCTCCTGGCGAGCTCGTCGCGCAATTGATCGATCGGCTGCAGGCGCTCGTCGGCAATTCATGAAAAACACGCCGGAGCTCACCGCCTTGCCAAACGGCGAGCTCCGGCGTCGGGCGTCGGCCGAGGGAGGTCTCGCGTATCCCTCGTCGACAGCTTGTGATGAGCACGCCGAAGTCTGCCGTCTCAAGGTCGACGGCGCGCCCCGGCGTCGTATGCGCCTAGCGATTACGTGGCCAGCAGCTTGGGGGATGAGCCCGCCGCCTTCCAGGTCGACGGCGAGCTGTGATTCGTGTGCCGGGAGGGAGGCCTCGCGGCCACGGGTCGGTGGTGTTCCGGAGCTCGCCGAGGCTCGCCGCCGCAGGGCGAGCTTTCGGCGATGGTCGGCTCGCGGTTCACTCGGTGAGCAGCTTGTACTCGATGCGGCGATTGATGGCGCGGCCCTTCGCGGTCCCGTTGTCGGCGATCGGCTCGTCGGGGCCGGCGCCGCGGGTCTGCAGGCGCTCGGGAGAGATACCGGCGCCGACCAGGTAGTCGCGGACGGACTCGGCGCGCCGGCGCGACAGGTCGACGTTGACCTCGCGCGAGCCGGTGTTGTCGGTGTGGCCGACGATCTCGACGCGCAGGTCCGGGAAGTCCTTGAGCACCTTGACCGTGCCGTCCATCGTCTTCTTCGAGGTCGGCTTGATGCTGGCCTTGCCGAGGTCGAAGTATATGCCCTTGATGACGCCGGTGAAGCGGGTGACTGCCGCGGGCAGCTCGTCGGGGCAGCCGTCGGTGTCCTCGAAGCCGTTGCGAGTCTCCGGCTTGTCGACGCACTTGTCGTCGGGGTCGAGGAGCTTGTCGCCGTCGCTGTCGCGCACCGGGCAGCCGTCGGGCGCGACGCCGGGCTCTTCGGGGCACTTGTCGTCGGCGTCGAGGAAGCCGTCGCGGTCGCGGTCGGGCGGCGGACAGCCGTCGGGTTCGATGCCCGGGACGGTCGGGCACTGGTCCTTCGAATCGAACACCTTGTCGCCGTCGGAGTCGCGGTCGGGACAGCCGTTGGGCAGGTCGCCGGGCTCGTCCGGACACTGGTCGTCCTTGTTGGCCACGCCGTCGTGGTCGCGGTCCGGATCCTCCTTCGCGGCGGGCGCGGGCTTCTTGCGCCCGAGCGTGAGCGAGGCGCCGGCGAGGACCTCGAGGTGGCTGGTGCCGTCGGTCTGCTGGGCCGCCTGGGCGGCGATCAGGTGGCGGGCGTCGAGGCGCAGGGTGAACATGCGCGTGACGTGGAACTTCACGCCCACGCCGTAATGGCCGATCGGGTCGATGTCGTTGCCGGCGACCTCGGGCTTCGAGCGCAGGCCCATGAAGCCGTAGCCGCCGAGGATGAACGGGACCACGCGGAAGAACGGCAATTGCAGGATGCCGTGGCCGCGGAAGGTGTAGAGCAGGGCGCTCCCGCCGGGGTCGTAGGTGACCGGCAGTGCTCCGCCCTCGAGCTCGAGGCCGAGGAAGCTCAGCGGGAAGTAGGCCACCCGCAAGCCGCCCTCGAACGACGGCCGTCGCAGACGCTCCTGCGGAGCGGTCGCGGGGTCGTAGAAATCGTGGTAGCGGGCGAATACCGCCGTGCCGAGGAAGATGCCGATCTCCGCGGTGTTGCGTTCGGGGTGGTACCGCCGGATCCCGGACTTTTCGCTCGCCGTCTTTTTATCCTTCTCGGCGGCGCTGGCCTCGGTCAATGGAGCTCCGGCCACCGCGAGCGCGACCAGGAGCGTGTTCCTGCGTAGTGTCTTCAATGCCATTCTCCTTGGAATCAAACTGGGTCACGAGAAAACCACACTGGCGGACTCGACCGCAGGCGCGGCGGTCGAGTCACGTTCGGTCCGGGGCCGAGGGCGCCCGCGGGCGATCAGAGCACGAACCCGAAGATCGGGCACACTGCCAGGCCGCACTCGCCGAGCAGGCCGCATTCGCCCAGGACGTTGTTGACCGTGTTGAGCAGCGTGGGGATGCTGACCTGGCACTGAAGCCCGCAGAAGACCGCGTTGCCGCCGTTCTCCGCGCAACCCAGCAGGCACAGGCAGTCGACGTCCTCGTTGCACTCGATCCAGGCGTCGCAACAGTTGGCCTTGAGACAGGCGTCGCAGTTGCTGTCGCCCGGTCCCGGCTCGCACAGGCCTGCAGTGTCGGAGTCGCTGTCGGAGTCGCTGACGGTGCCCATGGAGTCGGTGCCGTTGGTGTCGCTGACGGTGCCCATGGAGTCGGTGCCGACGGTGCCGTTGCTGTCGCTGACGGTGCCCATGGAGTCGGTGCCGACGGTGCCGTTGCTGTCGCTGACGGTACCCATGGAGTCGGTGCCGACGGTGCCGTTGGAATCGCTGACAGTGCCGACGGAGTCGGTGCCGTTGCTGTCGCTGACAGTGCCGACAGAATCGGTGCCGTCGCTGTCGCTGACGGTGCCGACGGAGTCGGTGTTGGAATTGCTGGCCGGACCGTTGGAGTCGGTGATCGAATCCGAGCCGTCGGAGTCAGTCGCCGAGACCTGCCCTTCGGTGGGCGTGGTGGCCTGCGAGTCCGAGTTGGAATCGGAGCCGCTCTGGCTGTCCGTGGCCGTGGCCGACGCGCTGGCGCTGGCACTGACACTGGCGCTGGCGCTGGCGCTGGCGCTCGCGCTCGCCGTGTCGGTGGCGGACGCGGGGCCGGCAGAGGCCGAGTCCGACGCGGTGTCGGTGGCCGTGTCGATCAGCTGATCGCTATTGCAGGCGTACCCACCGAACGTCAGCGCAGTCGCCAGTGCGAAGAGACGTAATTCATTGCGTCGCATGTCCATACCTCGATCCTCCCACGCGCCGCGCACAGGCGGCGCTCTCACTATTCTCGCGGGTCGAAACTCTCATGGCCCATATCCTCGGTCAAGCGCCAATCCCATGACCCTCGACGCCCCGGTCCGCAGATGTGCGGGTGGCCACAAGCACCGGAGATTCCCGGGATTCACGGCGATCGAACGCCGTCGCGGCGTAACGGCAGGGTGCGCATCAGCGACCACCTCCGACCCGGCGGCGCAAGATGCGGCGCCCGCCGATAGAGCCCCACGCGGGCTCGTCAGTAGGCGTTCTGCCAGTGTTCACGCGGCGGCGTACATTCCGACCGAGAATTGTTTCTCGCTAACACTGTTATCATTGCTGCGACGAGAGAGACGCACTCGCCGTCAGTTGAATTGGTCAGAGCGGACTCGACAATACATCGCGGCGAACAGGCATTCACCGTAATCTCGGTCGGCGAACAAAGGCTCGACAATCGTTATACTGGCGACTGGCGGACCCGAACGCGCAGCCGGCCCGACGGCGTGTCCGTGTCCGCGGCGCTGCGGACCTTTGTGCGGACGGGCGACCGTTGCCCGCAATGGGCCGGAACGCCGGCGACTCGCGGTGGTGTTGAATTGTCCGACACCGATGCGCGCGGCCACGAACTGCAGTCGCTCGGAAAGATGAATCAAAGTTCGCCGTCTGCAACAACGTATTGCCACGGAAACGACGTTCCATTGCGCCCCGGAACGCGTTCTATCAGCGCGAACCAGGAGCGGCGGCGGGTGAAGTTCGCCTGCACCACAATTAATGTCGAGATCCGCGGCCCGGTCCGCGGCTCGCTTGATCGGTTGGAGCGCGTCTTGTAAGACACCGAAGCGCCGCCGGACGAAGTCGCCGTGGATTCACCTCACCGCCCGATTCCCGGCGCCTGGGATCATTTCTCCGAGCTCGACCTGCACAGGCTCGATTTGGCGGCGCGGATCCTGGCGCGCAAAGCCGCGCCCTGTCAGTCGCGCGACCTGCTGGTCCAGGCCGGGGAGGAGATGGCGCGCTCGGCCGAAGAGGCCAGCGTGCTGACGGCCATCGCCGTGCTCATCCGCCTCAGCGCGGCGGCGGTGTCCTCGGAGGACGAGCCCGGCGAGGCGACGATCCGCGAGCACGCGGCGCGGCTGCTCGAGGCGCTGGGCGACCCCGACGACGCCGCGCTGGTCCGCGGGTGGCTGCGCCACGTGCCGTGGCAGCGGGTCGGGATCACCACGCTGCGCCGCATCCGTCGCGCGCTGCGGCGCGGGCTGTCGGCCGGGCCGCCTCGTGTGACCGTGTCCGACACCGACGGATGGGGCGACCTGCTGGACGCGCTGGCGCGTACGCTCGCGGTGGAGCGAGATAAAGAGGTATGGACCGACGCGGGCGAGGGCGACGCCGACCCGGATGCGCTGCGGCGGCGGGCCGAGACGACGCGGGCGCTGCTGGTCGAGGGCGCGGCGATGGTCGGCGCCGGCGGCCGCGGCCCGACGCGCAGCACCGTGAGCTCGCAGTCGGGCCAGACGGTGCGGGTGTCGACGCGAAACGTCTCGGTCCAGCCGGGCGAGACGATCGGGCGCTTCACGGTGCTCGACCGCCTCGGCAGCGGCGCGATGGGGGCGGTGTATTCGGCCTACGACCCGGAGCTCGACCGCAAGATCGCGCTCAAGATCTTGCACACCCGCAGCCAGGACAATTCGTCCCGCGGCAACACCCGCCTGCTGCGCGAGGCCCAGGCGATGGCCCGCCTGTCCCACCCGAACGTGGTCGTGGTCCACGACGTCGGCACGCACCGGCAGGACGTGTTCCTGGCGATGGAATTCATCCGCGGCAAGACGCTGCAGGCCTGGTCCGAGGAGCGCTCCCGCAGCTGGCAAGAAGTGGTGGCAGTGTATCGCCAGGCCGGCGCCGGGTTGGCGGCCGCCCACGCGGCCGGGCTGGTCCACCGCGACTTCAAGCCCGCCAACGCGATGCTCGGCGAGGACGGCCGGGTGCGCGTGCTCGACTTCGGCCTGTGTGCCACCACGACCGCCCGCATCGAGCCCCATCTGCGCGCCGGTTCAGGCGCCGAATTGCCGCTGTGGGTCGGCCGCGAGTTCGTCGGCACGCCGGCGTACATGTCGCCGGAACAGTTCCGCGCCGAGGTCGTCAGCGCGGCCTCCGATCAATTCAGCTTTTGCGTGGCGCTCTACGAGGCGCTGTACGGCCAGCGCCCGTTCGCCGGCGAGACGACGCAGAGCATCGCGCTGTCGGTCGGGTACGGCGAATTGCGGGCACCGCCGGCGGGCACCCACGTGCCGGCCTGGCTGCTCGCGGTGATCGCCCGCGGCCTCAGGCCCGAGCCCGAGACGCGTTGGCCTTCGATGGAAGATCTGCTGCGAGCGCTCGACCGCAGCCGCTCGCGCGTGCGACCGACCCTGGCCGCCACGACGCTGGCGGCCCTGCTGGCCGGCGCGGGCGGCTACCTGGCGGCCAGGCCGGCGCCGGTCGACGAGACCTGCAATGGTTCGGGGCAGGAGATCGCGGCGATCTGGGGCGCGAGCGAGCGCGAGGAGATCGATCGCCGCTTCGCAGGCCTGGGCCCGTATCACTCGACCGAGCTGTGGCCGCCGATCGCCGCCGCGCTCGACGGCTACGCCGGCGGCTGGATGACCGCGCACAAAGATTCGTGTCTGGCGCACCGCCGCGGTGAGAATTCGGAGGCGCTGCTCGATCAAAGAATGGTGTGCCTGGCGCAGCGCAAGGCCGGTCTGCGCGAGGCGATCGCGGTGCTGCGCGCGGCCGACGGCGAGGTCGCGGCGCGCGGGCTCGAGATCATCCGCGGCCTGCAGCCGGTCGACGATTGCGCCGACCTGCGCGCGCTGGCCAGCGAGGCGCCGCTGCCCGAAGACCCGGCGCTGCGGGCGGCGCTGGCCGATCAACGCGCGCGGCTCGAGCGGGTCGGCGCGCTCGACCGCGCCGGTCGCGAGGTCGCGGCGATCGAGCTGGCCGAGGAGGTGCTGGCCGCCGCCCATACCCGCAATTCACGGCCGGCCCTGGCCGAGGCGCTGCTCGCCCGCGCCCGGCTGACGATTCACATGAACAGCCGCTGGGCCGACGACGAGGCGCTGCTGACCCGCGCCTACCTGACGGCCTTCGGGGCCAAGGTCGACGAGACTGCGCTCGAGGCGTTGGCGCTGCGGATCCACCGGCGCAGCCGCGAGCTCGGGCAGGCCGAGCAGACGCGCGAGGACATCGCCCTCGCCCGCGAATACGCGGCGCGTTTGCAGGGACCGGCGCGGCTGTCGGGCCAGGTGCTCAACAGCATGGGCTCGGCGCTGCTCGCCATCGGCGACCTGCACCAGGCCGAGGTCACGCTGCGCGAGGCGCTGGCGGTGCGAATGGCGGCCCTGGGCCCGCGCCACGTCGACGTCGGCTTCACGCTGAGCAACCTGGCGCTGGTGGTCTCGGGCACGGCCGAGCGCGAGATGCTGGTGCTGCGGGCGCTCGAGATCTTCGAGACCGAGCTCGGGCCGGCCCACCCGCACAGCGCGGTGATTCGCATCGTCGCCAGCGTTTCGCTCACCGATCCGCGCATGGCCGCCGAGGTGCTCGAGCGCGGCTGCTCGGTGCTCGAGCGGTTCGCCGCCGACCGCGTGGCCCAGCGCGCGATGTGCCTGGCCCACCTCGGCCAGCGCCACGAAGAGGCGGGCGAGCCGGCGGCGGCTCGCTCGGCCTGGCGCGAAGCGGCGGCGCTGGTGCGGCGGCTGACGCCCGACGACACCGCGCTGACGCGCCCCGAGATCGCGCTGATCCGCGGCTATGCGGCGCTGCGCCTGGGCCCGGTCGGCGACGAGATCGCCGAACTGCGGGCCGCCTTTGCGCCGTCGGGCGCGAGCGGCGAATGGTGGCTCGCGGTCCAGCAGGCCGAGCTTCATTTGTGCCTCGGCCTCAACCTCGCCGCGCAGGGCGAGCTCGCCGAGGCGCGCCAGCATTTGACCGACGCGGTCGCCGGCCTGGCGTCGATCACCGTCGCCGCCCAGGCGCGCGACGTGTCGCTGCCGCGGCTGCTGGCGCGAGCCCGCGTCGAGCTGGCGAGCGTGCTGCTGGCCGGCCAGGGCCAGGAGGACCGGCAGCGGGCGCTCGCCGAGCTCGACGCTGCCGAGCAGTGGTTCCGCGGGGCCGGCGACGCGTTCGCCTGGCGGGTGGCGGCGATCGAGGGCCTCCGCGTGAAGGCCCGCGGTCGCTGAACGGCGAATCATCGCTGGAGGTGCGAGTAGGGGTTGCACGCGGATTCATCACAGCGCATAGGATCATCACATTGTGCTTGACGAAGACGGGCGCTGGGGTTTAGTGTCCGACGGCGTCGGGGGCGGAGGTTTTATGCGGGTTCGGGGTGTTGGCGGCATAATCGCGGGTGTAGGTGTTTTGGCGAGCGGATGCGTGGAGGCGCTCCCCGACGATGAATGGGTGGATGAGGCGATCGAGGCGCGCGACGGCGGCTCGACGACCTGCCCGGTGTGGCGCTGCGGCTTCAACTCCGCGGAGGTCAACGGCAAGGCCATCCGCGAGCTCAACCTCGACGGGCTCGCCAACGCCGAGGGCGTGCGGATCATCGGCTTCGTCCCGCCGGCGCTCGGGCTGCTCAGCCTGCAGAAATTCGAGCTCGGGGTCGAGAAGGGCGCGCTCGTGGCCCGCTCGGCGCAGGGGACCACGCTGCGCGGAGCCCAGCTGATCGGCGCGACGATCCTGGTCCAGTCGCAGGGCTCGTTGCTGCCGCTGCCGATCACGGTGCTCGGGCACCAGAAGATCGATTCGTGGGCGGAGGGCGCGCCGCAGGTTTCTACCTATACGCTCGTGTACCCCGACCTCGACGCGCTCATCGGTGTGCGCAATGTGTGTACCGGCGACCTGCTCGACGTCCTCACCAGCGCGGTGACCGTGATCGGCGGCGAGACCTACGACCTCGAGACGAAGACGATCCAGGCCGACAAGCCCCGCTGGTTGACGTTCGCCTGCGCCGGCTCGGCGGCGGCGAAGCTGCAATTGATGAACTACGGCCCGCAGTCCGACTTCGACGGCGCCGGCCACGCCGCCAGCCTGGCGCAGCGGCAGGCGACGCTGCGCATGATCACCGCCGATTACTGCGGCGACGGCCACAGCTATACGCAAAACGGCACGCCCCTCCACTGGGAGAACGCGGCCGGCACGGTGGTGAGCCCCGGCGAGCTCGGCGTGATGGAGGCGGTGTGGTCGGCCGGCGGCGCGCTCTGCCTCGAAGCCCAGCGCCTCGCCGGCGCCGATGTGGCTTGCGATCTGCCGGCCTGCGACACGTTCTCACTGGCAGAAGGCGAGTGGGTCACCTACGTACCGGGCGCGTGAGGGGTTCTGGTCGGGGCGGCCGTAGCGACCCGACCCGCGATTCCGGGGTGATTCGATGAAACGGTGTCCCTCGGATTCGTGATTTTCGCGTGTTCGTCGGCGTGGCAAGCAGCCCCCACGCTGGCTCCCCCGGTAGGCGAACCGGGCTCGCGTGCGTGCAGCGGCCACCTGTGCGACGATGCGGGCCATGCCTTCGCGTCCTCGTGCCATCCCGCTGCTGGCCTCGCTCGTGTGTCTGTCCGCGTGTGGCGACGACGGCGGCCGGACCGAGCACACCTCCGCCTCCGGCATCAACTCGCTCGGGCCCATCACCGCGGATACGAGCTCGGCCGGGACCGCTCCCTCGTCGGCCGGCACGGAGTCCTCGTCGGCCGGCAGCGGCGGCGAGACCGACGGCGGTCCGACCTCGACCGTCACGAGCGACGGCAGCACCGGCACCACGCCCGGCGACCCGACCTCGGGTGGGGCCCCGAAGCTCGATGTCGGCACTGTCGAGACCAGCGGCCCGCCCCCCGACGATACCGGGGAGATCTGCCGCTCCATCTCCGAGGAGGCCAAGCAGACCTACGAGCCGGTCGACATCGTGTTCGCGGTCGACACCTCGGGCAGCATGGTCGACGAGGCCGCGCAGGTGCAGGCCAACATCAACAGCTTCAGCCAGCAGATCATCAACAGCGGCATCGACGTCCACGTGGTGATGCTGGCCGGCGATCCGTTCCTCATCTTGCCGGGCATCTGCGTGCCGGCGCCGCTCGGCTCGGGGGTGTGCCCGGCCGACACCAAGCTGCCGAACTACTTCCATTATTCGCAGCCGACCCCGCCGGGGCCGATCGAGAGCGTCGACGGGGCGCGCAAGCTCGTCGAGCTGTTCCCGGTGTACAAGCCGCACCTGCGCCCGGGCGTGCGCAAATACATCGTCATCGTCACCGACGACGACTCCCGCAACGCCGAGGAGAGCTCGGGCGACGCTGGCAAGTACCACAACAACCCGAACGGGTTCATCGCGGATTATACCGCGATCGATCCGATGATGTCGGACGGCATGGGTAATCGCACCTGGCGGATGTCCGGCATCTACGCCTACTCCGCGTGTCCGAACTCGGCCCAGGTCGGCCAGGTGTGGCAGCAGATCGTCAACACCACCGGCGGCGTGAGCGGCGATATTTGCAATTGCAGCTTCGGCAACCCGGCCTGCACGCCGACCTTCCAGGCGCTGTTCGACGATCTGGCGACGAAGATCATCCAGGGCAGCGAGCCGCTCGCGTGCCAGTGGCAGATCCCCGAACCTCCGATGGGCGAGACGCTCGACCCCGATTACGTCAACGTCGAGTTCATCGACCAGAACGTCGGCGTCCCCGAGACCCTCTATCACGTGGACGGCGCCGTCGCCTGCGATCCTCTGCTCGGCGGCTGGTATTATGATGACAACGCCGCGCCGAAGAACATCATCCTCTGCCCGGTGAGCTGCGACAAGGTCTCGGCGGCCCCGCAGGGCAGCAAGATCAACCTGCTGTTCGGTTGCAAGACGGAGGTGATTCCGGGCTGACGTGCGTCACGAGGCCCGCGCGTGGTGCTGGCCGGGGCAGCGGTCGACGGCGCCGCCGGCACGCGAGCGCCGGCGACGGGCGGCTCATCGTCCACCCGAGGCACGCAGGCGCGACGCGCGGCCGATGGTGTGGCACACGCGCCGCACGGGCACGCCGCGGAACCGCGGCCTGCCTGACGACCCCATTCGCTCGAATCATACGATCGAGCCGGTCGGACGCTCACGTCGTGGTGGAGCGCCAGCGGCCGACCGGGTAGCGACCGCTCATCGTTGCGAGAGAGCGGTCCGCAGCGCCTCGCCGAAGCGCTCACGCACGGCGTCGCCGACGCTCTCGAAGACCGCGCCGGACACGTCGTACCGGAGGTTCTCGGCCAGGCGATAGCGCAGGGCTTCGACGATATACTCGGGGTTGAAGCCGCCGCCGAGCGTCGTCTGTTCGGCGAGGACGGACTGGAGGGCGCCGCCCAGCCGCTCGCGGAGGGTGTCCTCGATCTTCTGCTTGATGCGCGTCTCGAGGCGCTCGCGCACCGCTTCGCCGACGCGGTCGCGGACGTTCTCGATGATCCGCTCGCGGAGCTGCTCCATCACGAAGCCGCCCTGCTGCCCGCCGTTCTGCCCGCCGAAGCCGGGGTAGTAACCTGCGTTGCCGCCGAGCTGGCCGCCGCTGAACTTCTCGGCCAGCGCCGCGCGGACCGCCTCGCGCAGGCGGTCGCGGACGATCTCTTCCACTCCGTCGCGGATGATCTCACGCAGGCGGTCCCGCATGCCCTCGCCCAGGCGCCTCTCGAGCGTGTCGATCAGCTTGTCACGGACGAGCATCACGATGACCTCGAGATCGCCACCCTTCGCCTTTTTCTGCGAGAGGGCCGCGTTCAGGGCCTCCGGGAGCCGCTCGCGGAACGCCTGTTGCACGCGCTCACGGATCGCCTCACGGAGCCGCTCGCGGACCATGTCGACGACGCGCTCGCGGATCTCGGTCTCGATGCGCTCGCGGATCTTGAAGGCGATGCCTTCCGTCGCGTTCCAGTCCAAAAATTGCGCGGTCGGCCCCTCGCTGACGGCCTCGCGGATCGTGTTGTGAAGTCGCTCGCGGAGGGCGTCGCCGACCCGCTCGCGGATGGCCTCGACGAGTCGTTCATGCACCATCTCGCTGAAGCGCTCGCTCAAGCGAGTGGTGACGGTGTCGAGGTTGAAGCCGCCCGGTGCGCCATGGCCTTCGAGGAGGGCGTTCCGGATTTCCTGACCCAGGCGCTGGCGCACGAGGTCACGGACGCGATCCTTCATCACCTCCATCAGCCGCTCGTGAAACGCCTCGACGACCTTCTCGCGGATCGCCTCGCGGACCCGCTCGTGCATCAGGTCGCCGAGCTTCTCGAACTGGCCCTCGGGGAGCTGGCCGCCGAAGCCGCCGAACTGCTGCCCGAATCCGCCTTGCAATGCGGCCTGGATCGCCTGGTTGAGCAGTTGCATCTCATTGTTGTCCATCTGCTGCTTTCCCATGTCTCCTCACTCTCGCATGTGTTCGTCGTGCTTCGGTCTCGCGACGCTCTGCCCGGGCATCGCGTGCGGCATGACGAGGCGTCTCGCCGGCTCCTCGGGGCCTGCGGATGCCTTCGCCGCTGCTGTGTGGTGATCGAGCGATTGCCCGACGGGCAGTCCATTGTGCGCAGTCCGCCTTTTGGCCCATGACCGGCGCGCCGGTTAGATGGACCGGACTGAGCAGGGCGTCAAACAGGGGCGGAACCGGGCTGAAGGTCGCTATCGTCGCCGCGGACCGGGCGCGGCGAGATCGCTCATTCGTCCGCCGAACGGGTTCGTGCCACCCGACGCGCCTCTACTCATTGTTATCTCGCACGGCGGCGTATCGATGGGCGGCTCCGCTCGCCATGGATTGGCGATGGAACAGCATTCGTCGTCGGCGCGCCCGCTCGGTAATGCATCGATCTGGACCGCCGGCGCGCGCGGCCGCTCTTCGGCAGCGTGCAAAGCATCGATACATGCGAGAAGCCCTGAGGATATGCGCAGCAGGCGCGGGCACGGCGAGGTCGACGGAGGCGGACGAACCGCGCACAAACGCCCGGGTGGGCCGATGGCGACGCGCTGTCCTTAATGGACTGCACGCTGCGGAATGAGGGTTGCGGGCGCGTCGGCCGGGGGCGGCGGACGACGACCGCGCGCGCGGCCGAGGGCGCGACTGTGGACATTCGCAAAATGTGCGGCATGGGTCGCGCGCGTTCGAGAATGCGAGGACCGCGACGGCAGGTCGCGTCATCGTCGGCGGCTCGCCCAGGCCGCTGGTTCGTGACATGAGCCCCGTCTGCTCGTTCGGGGGGACGCGTTCAGCGATAGAGCGCGCGCGGGCCGACTCGCCCATGCAGAGCCGCCCAGAATTCGCGCCGCCATTCGCTCGCCCACGTCTCCTGGGCGCGGAAGTGGCGTCGCCAAGGCCCGCCGCCGGCGAGCGCGATGACCAGGAGGGGGAGGTTCAAGATCGAGAGCGCGAGCGCGATCGACCCGGGCTCGCCGCTCTTGAGGGACAGCACGACGAACAGGGCCGCCATCAGGGCGAGGTAATCGCGGAGGAAGGTGTCCGGCGGACGGACGAAGGTGCCCCGGACCGGACGGATCTGCACGCCCACCAGGGTGCGCTCGCCGTCGGCCACGGCAGTGACGTCGATCCAGAGCTCGAGGTGCAGGAGCTCGAGGTGCCAGTGCACCTGGTCGCGCGACGAGCGATCGCGCAGCTTCAGCTGCTTGCACAGGGGCGTGAGGGCGTCCATCACCGCCGGCAGGTCGGCCTCGCACACCTGCCATTCGCTGTCGGGAGCGCCGGGCGCGGGCGGGGCCGGTCGCGTCGTCGGGGCGGGCTGGAGCGCGGTCGGGGTCGGGACCGGGACGACGGGCGCGTTGCGCTTTGGGCGGTCTGGGGCGGGCTCGTTCGTCATCGAGGACGGCAGGGCTCGGTGCCCGATCGAGCATAGGCGGAGGCTCGGTCAGGGGCGAGGAACTGCGCGCGGTGCCACGATTCGCGGGCGTTCCGGCGCAGATCTGCGGCCGCGCCGAGCCGCCCGGGCGAGCGGCTGGGTGCGCGAAGCCGGGCTCACTCGGCCGGCTTGGCGGGCTCGGGGCTGGCGGGCGGGCCCGCGGGGGCGGTCGCCGGGGCTGCCGTGCCGCGGACGCACGGGTTCTTCGGGCTCAGGCCTTCCTCGTCGCTCTCGACCTCGCTCTGGCCGCGCTGCTGGACCGCGCGGAGGACGATGCGGGCGCTCAGCAGGTCCGGCTGGACGGCCAGGGCCTCGCGGGCGCAGCGTTCGGCGTCGAGGAACCATTCCTTGGTGAGGTACAGCGACGCCATGCTGCCGAGGCTGGGGCCGTAGTCGGGGGCCTGGGCGAGGGCCTTGCGGTACGACTGCTCGGCCGTCTTGAGGTCGCCGCTGGTCTGGGCGATCCGGCCGAGCATGTCCCACGAGGGGGCGCTCGCCGGGTCGCGCAGGTGGGCCCGCTCGAACCGGCCGCGCGCGTCCTCGGTGCTGCCGCGCTGCAGCAGCAAGAAGGCGTCGCGCCACAGCTCGCGGGCCATCTCGCGGGCCCGGGCGTCGCCGCTGGCGCCGCGCTGCGGGGCCTCGAAGCCGGCCACCTCGGCCAGCACGCGCGCGCGCTGGCGGGTCTGCTCGGCGGCCGCGGCGTCGAGCTCGACGCGCAGGCGCTCGAGCTCGGGGCCGCGCGAGGCTGTCTCTTTGGCCAGGGCCTTGAGGTCAGCCTCGACCACCGGGCGGGCGGCGCTCGCGGCGGTGAGCTCGGCGGTGAGCTCGCCGTGGCGCTGGACCAGGCCGGTGAGGCGGGCGCCGAGGCCGGGCAGCTCGGCGGCGACGGCGACGAAGTTGGTGAGGTCGGCCGGCTCGTTGTCGCGGCCGCGCGGGCTGAAGCTGGCCATCTCGGCGATCACGCCGCGGGCGGCCTGGACGTCGTCGGCGAGGCCGACGAGGTCGACGTCGAGGCCGCGCGCCTGGGCCCGCAGGCGCTCGACGGCGTGGGCGCCCTCGGCCTTGGCCAGCGACTGCTCGAGCGCCTCGCGGGTGCGGCTGGCGTCCGCGAGCTGCTCCTCGACCCCGGACTTCTCGCCCTCGAGGCCTTGATAGCGGGCGAGGGCCCACTGCGCGCCGAACCAGCCGGCCACGCCGACGCCGACGAGCAGCAGCAGCAGCAGCGCGATCCGGCGGGCGCGGCGACGGCGGCGCTGGCTTTCGAACCATGTCGCATTGGACAGGCGCATCGGCTCGAGCAGGCGGTCGTGGGCGAGCTCGTACCAGCGGGTCCCGAGGCGCTCCTCGGCGCGGACGAGCCGCTCCTGCTCGAGGCGGTCGACCAGCTTGTTGTTCAGGCCGCCGGTGTTGCGCTTGCCGCGGATCACCGCGCTGCGGGCGCCCTCGGGGGTGAGCAGCTTGTCGCCGATGAAGCGGCGGATCTTCGCCTCCGAGTTCCAGCCGGCGCGGGCACGGGCGATGCCGGCGTCGAGGTAGCGGATCAGCGCCTCGTCGGGGTCGCGCGGCTTGGCCATCGCGCCGCTCCTGCCGCCGCGGCGCCACTTCTCGTCGCACGCGAGCTGGAGCTGCATCGGCTCGACGAACTCGCTGGGGACCAGCGCCAGCTTGCCGAAGGTGCGCACGCGCCGGTGCCCGAGGTCGGTCGCCAGCTTCTCGGCGTCGGGCCGCGAGAACATCCCGCCGGCGGCGTGGGTCATGACCTCGATCGCGGCCGGGCGGCGCAGCGGGTCGAGGCGGAAGCGGACGCGCAAGAGGTCGGGGAGGAGGGGAGCGTAGCGCTCGAGCTCGGCCAGCTGCTCCTCGCGGATCGCCAGGCAGACCCGCACCGGCCGCTCCTCGACCCCGCGCTCGGGCTTGGCGAGGCACTCGACCAGCTCGCGCAGGAACGCCTCGCGCTGCTCCCACTGGGTGGTGTGAGTGGCGAACAGGTCCTCGAACTGATCGATGATCAGGGCGAGCGGGCGCTCGGGCCGCGGGTCCTGCATCGCCTCGAGGTACGAAGTGATGGTGTGCTTGACGACGCCGTCGAGGTCGCCGTGGTGCCAGTGCATCAGCACGTTGGCGCTGTAGACGTTGCGCAGGTGGATCGGGTTGGTGCCCGGGGGCAGAAGGCCGCCGGGGCGCGCGAGCGGCATGACCATGAAGCCGGCCCGCTCGAGCTCGGGCACCAGGCCGGCGGCCAGTAGCGAGGTCTTGCCGGCGCCGGTCGGGCCGTAGAGCACGGTGAGGCGGTTGGCGACCACCAGGGCCGCGAGGTCGCGGCGCTCGCCGGCGCGGCCGTGGAAGCGGTCGCGCTCGCCGGCCTCGTAGGGGCGGGGTCCGGGGAAGGGGCTCTGCGGGCCTGATTTGGGTGCGGACATGGACCTCCGGGGCGCTATTCGTGGTCGCGGAGCCAGCGCTCGCGCAGCTCCTGCAGGAACTCGAGCGGGGTCCCCCAGTACAGCTTGATGCGCTGCTCGCCGAAGTGACGCTCGAGGTAGCGGATCGCGGCGTCGTTGCCCTCGGGGCGCACGTGGACCGAGAGCGTGCCGTCCTGCAGGCCGCCGTAGTGAGCGCCGCCGAGGCTGCGGGCGAGGGCGCGGAAGTTGGCGTCGGTCAGCGGCTGGCCGATGAACAACAGCGGGCCGCCGCGCAGCGCCCGGTGCACCGACGGCGGCACGGTGTTCGGGTGGCGCGCGGTGGCGACGAACAGGTCGTAGTGGTCGGTCTCGGTCAGCGCCAGCGACTGCGGGAAGGCGGCCTGGCCGAGCAGGTGGAACACGAACGGCTCGTCGGCCGAGGGCTGGTAGTGCGGGTCGGCCTCGAACGGGGTCGGCATCGCGGCCGAGCGCAGCGTCTCGTGCCAGCGACAGAAGTCGAGCCGCGGCTTCCGCGGCGTGCGGCGGTCGTCGCGGCGGACCTGGGCGGCGCGCAGGGCTTGCGCGAGGAGGTCGTCGTAGCCGGTGGTGACGTACGTCGTGAACGGCAGCTCCGCGAGCAGCTGCAGCACGTCGCCGCCGGCCTCGGCCGCGGTCGCGTCGGCCAGCGCCTTGGCCAGCTCCTCGCGCAGCCACCGGGGCCCCTTCTCGAGCTCGAGGTACTGGGCCACGCGCGGCAGGTTCCAGCGGTCCTCGAGCGGGTACTGATACTCGTCGGCCCACCGCATCGCCAGGTCGCCCGGCAGCGGCAGCCGACCGAGGGCGACGCCGGGCCCGAGGAAGGGCGTACACTCGCCTCGCTCGATCCGCGACAGAAGCTGGCTCCATTCGGCGTCGGTCAACTGCGAGGGCATGCTTCGGCTCCCGCGCCAACGGTACACGGACGCTCGCGGCGCCGCGAGTTTCCTGCCGCCCCCAAGCCCCGGTCCGCGTCGGCCGCCGGAGGCCCCTCCGCCGCAGCCGGGCGGCGGGGCGTTCGTGCTACGGTTGCCCAGTGCAGCGCGAGTCGGGAGATCCGCCGCGAGCGGGGGCCGCTGGACCCCCATCAGCGTCGGACCTGTCTCAAAATACAGTTGCGCTGCGGCGCTTCGCCGACGCGGTGACGCACCTGCTCTGGGCCCATGGCGGCGCCGGAGACCTCGAATTCGTCAACACCGCCTGGTTCCGCTACGCCGGCGTGCCCGAGCAGTTACCCCCGGTCGAGGTCATGGCCCGGGTGATCCACCCGGACGACCTGCAAGCGCTGGCGGCCCGCCACGCCGAGGCCCTCGGCAGGGGAGAACCCTATGAGTGCGAGCTCCGGGTCAGGCGCCGCGACGGCGACCTCCGGTGGCACCGCGCCCGCGTCGAGCCGGTCCGCCTGGCGGCCGGACCGGTCGAGCGGTGGGTCGGCACCGCCACCGACATCCACGCGATGCGCCCGCGCATCGGCCCGAGCCGGGAGCTGGCGTCGGCGCTGGCGGCGTTCCACGGCGACGACGAGGTGCGGGCGCAGCTCGACGCGCTGTTCGAGGGCGCGTCGGTCGGCCTGGCGCTGCTGGACCGCGAGCTGCGCTACGTGCGGGTCAACCGGGCGCTGGCGGAGCTCAACGGGGCGTCGCCCGCGTCGCACCTGGGCCGCACGCCGAGCGAGATCTCGCCGCACCTGGCGGTGACGATGCCGCTGCTGGCCGAGGTGCTGCGCACCGGGGTGCCGTACGCCACCGACCACTTCAACCTGTACGGCGAGCGCACCTGGTACGTGTGCTTCTACCCGGTGCGCACGCGCGGGTCGGTCACCGGCGTGGCGGCGACGGTGCTCGAGCTGACCGAGCGCGTGCGGGCCGAGCAGGGCTACGAATTGGTCAACCGCGCCACCAACGAGGCGCTGCGCGACTGGGACGTGAAGACCGGCGAGACCCGCTGGAACGCGGCCATCTCGACCCGCTTCGGCTACCGCGCCGACGAGGTCGAGGACGACATGAACTGGTGGCTGGCGCGGATCCACGTCGACGACCGCGAGCGGGTCGCGGTCGGGGTCGAGCGCGCGATCAAGGACGGCGCCGAGCGCTGGGTCGAGGAGTACCGGTTCGCCCGCAGCGACGGCAACTTCGTCCGTGTGCTCGACCGCGGCTGGATCGCCCGCGACACGGTCGGCCGGCCCACGCGCATGGTCGCGTCGATGTTCGACGTCAGCGAACACCGGCGCGCCGAGACCGAGCTGACGGCGATCCTCGACGGCGCGCAGATCGGCTTCGCGGTGTTCGACCGCGAGCTCCGCTACCGCCGGATCAACCGCGCGCTGGCGACGATCAACGACCAGCCGGTCGACGTCCACCTCGGCGCGCGGCTGTCGGAGGTGGTGCCGTGGGTGGCGCCGCTGATCGAGCCGATGCTCGAGCGGGTCCGCGACCGCGGCGAGACGATCAGCGACGTCGAGGTGTCGGTGATGCTGCCGCAGCGCCACGGCCTGCCGGGGCACTTCCTCGTCAGTTACTACCCGTGGGTGCTCGAGGGCAACATCGAGGGCATCGTCGAGACGGTGCTCGACATCACCGGGCGCAAGCGGGCCGAGGAGGCGATGGCGCTGCTGGCCGAGGCCGGGCGCGTGCTGGCCGAGTCGCTCGACGGCGACGCGACCCTGGCGCGGGTGGTCGACCTGGTGGTGCCGAGCTTCGGCGACTGGTGCGTGATCCACCTGCGCCGCGACGACGGCTCGTTCGCGGTCCCGGCGGTGGCCCACATCGACCCGGCGACGCAGACCCGCCTGCGCACCTACGTGGCGGCGCAGGGCCGCCTGCCGCTCGACCGCGACGGCGAGCACACCTACGCGCGGGTGATGGCGAGCGGGCGCTCGCTGTTCGTGCCCGAGAGCGACGCGATCCTGGCCGGCATCGCCCGCGACTCGGCGCACCACGAGGCCCTGACCGCGCTGGCGGTCCGCTCGTCGGCGATCGTGCCGCTGCCGGTCCAGGGGGCGATCCTCGGCACCCTCTCGGTCGGCACGTGGAAGGGCTCGGGGCGGCTCTACGACAACCACGACCTCGCCCTGGCCGAGGAGCTCGGGCGCCGGATCGCCCTCGCCCTCGACAACGCCCGCCTGCTCGAGCTGTCCCGCCGCGAGCGCGCCCGCGTCGACGCGGCCAACCGGGCCAAGGACGAGTTCCTCGCGGTCGTGTCGCACGAGCTGCGCACGCCGCTGCAGGCGATCCTCGGCTGGTCGCGGGTGCTGCGGCGGACCGGCCTGAGCGAGGAGCAGCGGCAGAAGGCGATCGACGCCATCGACCGCAACGCGTCGGCGCAGGCGGGGCTGATCAAGGACCTGCTCGACACCACGCGCATCATCACCGGCAAGCTGCAGCTGCGGGTCGGCCCGGCCGAGCTGGTCCAGATCGCCGAGGCCGCGCTCGACATCGTCCGCCCGGCCGCCGAGGCGAAGGGCGTGCGCCTGGCGTTCTGGCCCGAGCCGCCGGTGATCCCGCTGGTCTGCGACGCCGAGCGCGTGCAGCAGATCCTGTGGAACCTGCTGAGCAACGCGGTCAAGTTCACCGAGCGCGGCGGCAAGGTCGACGTGGCGCTCGAGCTGACCGGGCGCAACCTCGTGGTCATCACCGTCAAGGACACGGGCCGCGGGATCGGGGCCGAGTTCCTGCCGCACATCTTCGACAAGTTCCGCCAGGAGGACTCGGGCACGACGCGCCAGCACGGCGGGCTCGGGCTCGGCCTGGCGATCGTGCGCCACCTGGTCGAGGGCCACGGCGGGACGATCACCGCCCACAGCGACGGGGTCGGCCAGGGCGCCGAGTTCGTGGTGCGCCTGCCGACCCGCGCCAGCCAGGCCGGCCGCGTCAGCGCGGTGGCCTCCGGCGCGGCCGCGGGCCCGGCCGTCGGCGAGGCCGTCCCGCGCGAGGCCGACCTGCGCGGGCTCAAGATCCTCATCGTCGACGACGAACGCGACGCGCGCGAGCTGGTCGCCGCGTTCCTCCAGCCGACCGGCGCCGTGGTGCTGACCGCCGAGAACGGCGAGCAGGCGCTGACTCTGGTCACGCAGCAGCGGCCCGACGTGATCGTGTCCGACATCGCCATGCCCGGCGAGGACGGCTACGACTGGATGCGCCGCCTGCGTCAGCGCCCGGTCGGCGACGGCGGGCGCACGCCGGCGCTGGCGCTGACCGCCTACGCGCGGCTCGAGGACCGCACGCGGGCGCTGCTCGCCGGCTACCAGAAGCACCTCGGCAAGCCGTGCGAGCCGTTCGACCTGGTCACCGCGATCTGCGAGCTCGCCGGCCGCGACGGGCGCTGACGGACGTCTCACGGCTCGCACGCGAGCCGTGCGAGCCGTCGCTGCGGCGGGCGCTGACTCGCGGACAGGAGCCGCTCAGATCGTCTTGAGGTACTCGAGCACCGCTGCCCGCTCCTCGGAGGTCAGCGCGTCGCCGAAGGGGTGGCCAGCGTTGCTGTGCCCCGGCTTGGTGGTGTCGTAGATGAGGTTGCGCTGCTCGAGCGGTCCCGCCTGGTCCTGACCATGGTCGAGCACCTCGTACGGCCAGCCGAGGGCGCCCCAGTCGTAGTGGGTGCTGTCGAAGTCGACGCGCTTCCAGTACGTCGGGCGCGCGCCGCTGTCGAGCACGAGGTCGAGCGTGGGGACCGAAGCGTTGTGGAAGTAGGGCGCGCTGGCCCACACGCTGTCGAGCGGCGGCGCCACGTAGCCGACGAACGGCTCGGTGACCCCGAGCTGGGTGACTGCCCCGAAGAAGCTCGACTCGAACCACTCCTCGAGGTAGTTGAACTCTCCCGCGCCGTAGGCGGCGAACACCGGATCGGTGCCGATGAGCTCGAGCGGGATCAGCATGTTGGGGTAGTAGTCGTTCTCCCCGTCGGCGCTGTAGTTGCCATGGCAGCCCGCGCAGTGACACAGGAACACCTCTTCCCCGGCAGCCGCGAGCTCGGTGTCGACGGGATAGGGGTACTGGGGCGGCTCGATCGACTCGAGGTAGGCCACGACATCGATGAAATAGTCGAGGATCACCGCCGCCTCGGCCGTGGTGTCGGTACACAGCGACGAGGCCAGGATCATGGTGCCACGGTGGTCGCCGCCGCGAGACATGCCATTGGCGAACTGCGTGGCCTTCTTCCTCGAATGCCACCACGGCGGAGGATCGGCGGGGATCATCATGTCCTCGGGCAGATCCTGGATCGGCTCGTCCAACCACTCGAGAGTGACCGGGTCGCGGTGCGAGAGCAGGATGAACGCGAACTCGATGGCCGGGTTGGTCCCGGCCGTGAGCATGATCGAAGCCGGACCGACCACCGCGAAGCGCTGGAGGAACTTGTTGAACGCCTTGCCCGCGTCGGTGAAGGCCGGCAGCGGAGGCACGAGCTGCATCAGCGCGAACAGGTCGCTGGTGAAGTCGGCGTCGTGGCGACCCAAACCCAGGATCAGCTCGCCGTTGAACTCGCGGAGTGGCAGTTGAAGCAATTGGGCGAGACGAGCTCCGAGCCGTCCTTCATCTCGAGCACGTTCCACCCGGCCGGGACCTGGGCGTTCTTGCCCGGGCGCCAGGCGAGGCTCGGCCCGTCGGCGTATGTGCCGAGGAGGGGCTGTGCGATCGGGAACAGCTCCCAGGGGATCCCGCACGACACGTAGTCCTCGGTGAGCAGCGCATCGAGCCCGAGCACCGGATCGCCGGGTAGGGAATCTTCACGAGGGATCGGGTAGCCCTGCAGCCAAGGGGCGTCGGAATCGACGCAGCCCTGCGGCGGCTCGTCGCCGCTGCTCTCCGAGTCGGTCCCGCTCGGGTCCACGCCCGTGGTCGTCGGGGTCACGCCCGTGGTCGTCGGGGTCACGCCCGTGGCCGTCGAGTCGACACCCGTGGTCGTCGAGTCGTCCCCCTCGTCGGTGGCGGACGAGCCGCCGTCTCCACCCGCGGCGGGGACGTCGGAGCAAGCCACGCAGGGAGACATCATCAAGGACGCGAACGCGACGACGCGGGTGGCAATGGACATCGAATTCTCGCCTCACCACGAGGATAGTCCCGTGCAAAGCTCGATCATACTCGGATCCCCGTAAGACCGTGCGGTCTGCGCGTCGCCCCCGGGAGATCAGCCGGTAATCGCCCGCTGGAGGTCATTTTCTCGCCTGGCGGGCGCCGTCACCATGGTCGTCGCTCACCACGCCTGAATGGAGGTACTCGGTTTCCCGGGCGAACATCGGCCCTCATGCGGCCCATGAGGGTGATGGACCCCATTCGACCCCGAGCGCGGTCCGGCGCGCCTCGTCGTACGCGCCGGCCCACGGCTCCGGCGCGAGCGGATGACGCCAGCGCGCGCCGGTCGGCGGTGCGGTTTCGAAGCCACAACTGTATCAGAATCACCGCTCGGCTCGACTCGGGTTCCACGCATGGCCAAGAAACGCACCCCACCCTCGCTCTCGCCGCGCAAGCGTCCCACGCAGGCGCGGGCGCGGGCGACCTACCTCGCGCTCGTGCAAGCCGGTGCTCGGATCCTCGAGCGGGACGGCTACGAGGCGCTGACCACCAACCACGTGGCCGACCTCGCCGGCGTCGGTATCGCCTCGCTGTACGAGTACTTCCCCAATAAGCAGTCGCTGGTCGCCGAGGTCGTCCGCCACGTGCTGGACGAGCTGGTGGCCGACCTGCGCGCCCACGTGACGCTGGTGGACTCGCCGCACGAGGACGCCATGCGGGCCTGGATCACGGCGATATTCACCGCAGTGCACAAGCGGCGCTCGATCGTCACGGTGCTCGTCCGCGAGGTCCCGTTCCTGTGGGAGATCCCCGCGGTCGAGCAGGCGCGCGAGCTGTTGCTCGAGATCGCGTTCGCGTCTCGCGAGCTGCGCGCGCGCGCGGTCAAGACCGCGATGGTGCCCGACGCCACCATATACCTGCTGGCGACGATGACCGGGGCCGCAGTGCTCGAGGCCGTGCTGCGCCCGCCGCCGCAGTACACGCCCGAGGTGCTGATCGCGTCGCTGACCGAGATCGTGAACAGGGTGCGGGGCAAACGGCCGAGCCGGACCGCGTCTTGACATGCCTGAAAGAGCATGTCCTGAAGGGACATTCAGACGCGCGTCCGGATCCTGGGCAGTCGTCGATCACTCGCCCAGGCGGTGGAACATCAGGCGGTAGTAGTATTCGGGGACGTCGAACACCTCGCAGAAGCCGCCCAGGCCGTCGTTCGCCTCGCTGTAGTGCTTGCGGGCGGTGCTGGCGCCGACGCGGTACGACTCGCCGATCACCGCGCTGTGCAGGGCGAACACCACGGCAGTGTCGTCGCCGTGCGTGAACTCGACTGCGATCGGCTCCTCCAGGTTGTCGCAATCGATCGTCGTCGGGCACACGCCGTCCTGCCGCGTCATGGTCAGCGGGGCGAAGAACGAGTCGGCGTTCGGGGGCACCAGGGCCTCGGCCGCGACGCCGCCGAGCAACAGGGCGCCGTCGGGGGCCGGCGAGCGCAGGCTGAACCACTCGCTGATGCCGAACGACATCTGCACGCGATAGTCGAGCACCAGCGGGTCTCCGACCGCGAATTGAGCCAGCGGCTCGTCGAGCTGGAGGCGGAGCTGCACGGCCTGCTCGCCGCAGGTCAGCGCGACCTGGGTGACGTCCTGATTCGTCTCGATCGCGCTCACCTCGCATTCGCCGGCGAAGCCTTCGCCGCCGAGCGGGGGGTCGAAGAGGAACTCCGCCGACTCCGAGGTCGGTTCGTCCGGCCCGGCGCAGGCCGGCGGCGGATCGTCGGGGCTGGTCTCGCTCTCGAGGGTGGTGCCCGCGTCGGCGGTGGTGGTCTCGTCGCCGCCGGTCGTGGCGCCGTCGGTCTCTCCGCCGTCGGAGTCGGTGTATTGCCCGAGGTTCCCCTTGGGCGCGAGGCAGCCAAGGATGAGCAGGGCGGGGAGGATGACGAGGATGCGGGGGAGGGTCTGCATGGTAGTGTTATTTCTCGAGTGGGTGTAATGATGGATGAAGGGGCTGGATCACGGGGCGGGCGCGAGGACGATCCGCGCCGCGAAGTTGTGCGGAGAGAGATCGGTGAGGTCGCACCCGGGCAATTCGCGGTAGTTGAGGAGGGCAGTGCCGACGTTCAGCTCGTAGCGCGCAGAGGCGCCGAAGATCGTCCGCGACGGCGGGAGCACGGTGGTCGCGCCGTCCGCGTGGCTGAACTCGACGGCGAGCTTCTCGCGCGGCGACTCGCAGGTGGGCGTGATGGGGCACGCGCCCGCGCCAGAGGTCATGGTCCACGGGGCGAAGAAGTCGGGGGCGCCGGCCGGGGCGAGGGTGACGGCCCGGACGCCGGCGAGCAGGAGCGTGGCCTCGCTGTCCGGCCGTCGCAGGGTGAACCATGTCTCGTAGCGGTTGCCGAGCGAGCGGTAGTCGAGCGCGACCGCGTCGCCGACGGCGAAGAGCGGCGAGAGCTGGGCGTCGCCGAGGGCGATCCGCACGCCCTGACCGGCACAGTCGAGGAAGAGGTGCGCCGGATCGAGCTGCAGGTCGGTGACCGCGCAGGCGGCGGCGAAGTCGTCGGCGGTGATGTCCGGGTCGAACACGACGTTGTGCCAGGCGGCGCTCAGATCGGTCTGCTCGGCGCACGCCGCTTCGCTCGCCGGCTCCGGCGCGTCTGGCCCGCCGCTCGACGTCGGCGCGCCGCTGGTGGTCCCGGCGCTCTCGGTGCTGTCCGCGGGGTCGTTCTCGGTATAGACGCCGAGGTCGCCGCGAGGCGGGGCGCAGGCCAGGATAGCGGTCGATAAGAGGATGGTGGCGACGGCGAATCGATCGCACGCGAGGTCGGAGTCGATAGACATGCGCTGGGTGGTTTCCCGGCCGGGTCGAGTTCCGTGAGCCAGGGTCGCGAAAATTCTCCCCGGGCCGGGGCCGCGGGCGCGCTAGTCTCCCGGCCGTGGGACCCCTCGTCCTCGCGCTCGTCGCCGCGCTGCCTGCGCAAGACATCGAAGTGACCTGGCGCGGCGATCCGCGCTGCGCTCAACATGGCTTTCAGGACAGCCTCGCGCGCTACCTCGCCGGCGCCACCGAGTCGCGGCCGGTCCGGGTGAGCGTCGACGTGCGCCGCGAGGCCGAGGGCCGCTGGTCGGCGACGCTCGACCTCGAGGCGGCGGAGGGCCGCAGCAAGCGGACCCTGCGTGGCCGCTCGTGCGCGGAGATCGGCGACGCGGCCGCGTTCGTGACCGCGGTGGTGGTCGACCCTGGCGTGCTCACGCGCCCGGCCGAAGGGGCGATCGTGCCGGCGCCGAGCGCCGAGCCGGGCCAACTCGCTCCGAAGGACATGTCCTACGAGACATCCTCGGCCGAGGTCGGCGCGAGTGATATGTCCCTCGGGACAGGCGATGTCGGCGCGTCCGATCTGCCCCCGGGGACGGAAGTCGCGCCGGTCGAGCGGGCGCCGGAGCCCGCGGCGGGCACTGGCGTGACTCGGCCGGGCCCCATCCAAGGGAATGTCTCTTCCGACATGTCCCCGAAGCCAGCCGCTCGCGCGACCCGGCTACGAGGGTTCGTGCGCGTCACGGGCGGGCTCGAGGCGCTGGGGACGCCGCGGGTGGGGCCGGCGGTCGGGCTCGCGGGCGGGCTCCTGGGCCGGCGCTGGCGGGTCGAGGTGACGGGGCTGTACCGGGCGCCGACGACCGAGTACACGCAGATCGATCCGCAGGCGGGGGCGCGGGTGCGGCTGTGGGCCGTGGGCGCGCGCGGCTGCGGGGTGCTGCGGGCGCGGCAGGTCGAGTTTCCGCTGTGTGGCGGCCTCGAGGGCGGGCAGGCCCTCGGCGAGGGGGTCGGGTTCCAGGGCGGGCGGACCGACCGGATCGCGTGGCTGGCGGTGGTGTTCGGGCCGGCGGTCGCGTGGGCGCCGCGGCCCTGGCTCGCGCTCTGGCTCGGCGCAGACGTCGGCGTGCCGCTGCTCGGCGGGACGTTCAGCGCGGCCGGGCTCGGGCGCATGTTCACGATCGCGCCGGTGTCGCTGCGGGCGGCCCTGGGGCTCGAATTCCGGTTCGGGCGCGGCAGGGCCGGCTGAGCTCACGGATCGGCGGCGAGCCGGGAAACCACAACAAGTCGCCGTGAAGCCGACCGCCGCCCACGAACCCAGCCCCCGACCGAGGTCGACGCCGACGCTCGAGCAGGTCTACCGCGACCACGCGGACTTCGTGTGGCGCCTGCTCCGCAACTTCGGGGTCGAGGGGGCCGGCCGCGACGACGCGTTCCACGAGGTGTTCCTGGTGGTCCACCGCCGCCTCGCCGACTACGACGGGCGTGCGAGCCTGCCGTCGTGGCTGTTCGGGATCACCCGCAACGTGGTGCTGCACCACCGGCGCAGCCACGCCCGTCACCTGCGCCGCCTGACGGTCGCGCCCGAGCCGAGCTCCGGGCCGGCGCCTGACGAGGTGGTCGCCGCGATCGAGGCGCGGGCGCTCGTCGATCGCTTCCTCGCCACCCTGTCCGAGGAGCACCGCCTGGTGTTCATGCTCGCCGAGCTCGAGGGCCTCAAGGTGCCCGAGATCGCCGAGCAGCTCGGCGTCAATCTCAACACCCTCTATTCCCGTCTCAACAGCGCGCGCAGGCGATTCGCCAGCTTCGTCGCCGGAGGTCGCGATGGATCCGCAGAGTCTGAATGAGCAGAAGTGCCGCGACATCGTCGCCGCCTATCGCAGCGAGCGCATGCCGGCCGACGCGCGCGCGGCCGCGTGGTCCCGCTTGCAGGCGGCCATCGGCGAGGAGGACGAGGCGCCGCCGGTGCGGCCCTCGACGCGCCGGCGCGACCTGATGTGGGGCGCGGTGCTGGTGGCGGCCGCGGTGCTGCTGCTGGTCGTCGGAGCGCGCGCGCGGCTGCTGCAGCGGGACACCGGCGACGCGGGCAGCCAGGCGGCGCACGAGGCGGCGGCGACCGACACGAGCGCGGAGGCGACGCAGGCCCGCGGCGGGGCGCCGGTGGTGCGCGAGGCGGTTTCGTCGGCCGCTCCCGAGGCGGCGCCGACCGTCGCGCCGCAAGAGCAGCGGCCGCGGCAGTCGGGGACGCGAGCGGCAGATGTCCCGAAGGACATGCCGGGGCTGGACGCGGAGCTGACGCTGCTGCGAGCCGCTCGCGGGGCCCTCGGCCGCAAGGATCCGGGCGCGGCGCTGACCTCCCTCGAGCAGCACGCCCGCGAGTTCCCGAACGGCCACCTGGTGGAAGAGCGCATGCTGCTCACCGCGCAGGCGCAGTGCGAGCTCGGCCGGCGCGCAGAGGCCCGCGCAGCGGCGGCCGAGCTGGTGCGAGCATTCCCCGATTCGCCGCACGCGCGTACGGTCGCGGGCCTGTGCGCCGAATGATGTCATGATGCGAGCTTGTCGAGCAGCTCGACCTGGTACTCACCGATGGTCGGCTCGATGGGTTCGCCGCCGAACCCGCCGGGGACATCTCATCGGCGGGTGAAGTCGAACCGCCAACGGATCACCGCGTCCGCGTCGGCCGAGGACCAGGAGGTGTGGCGCTCGATCGCGTCGACGATGCAGCGCTCGACCTCGGGGTGACGCAGCGTCGAGGACGCGACCGTCACCGCGCCGAGCTCGCCGGCGGCCGATACCGCGAACTCGACGACGACCTTGCCGGCGAGCGCGGGCGCGTCGGCGAGGGCGCGGGCGTAGCAGTACTCGACGCGGGGCTTGGCGCTGAACAGGCCGGAGTTGATGTTGTTCGGGCCGCGCGCCTTCGGCTTGACCGAGAGGGGTTTGGGGCCGTGGGGGTCCCATAAGATCGATACGCTGCGATCGGGCGGGCCGAGCAGCGCCTGCACGTCGACGTCCTCGGCGAGCGCGTGTGGGTCGCAGGTGCCGGCGAGAGCGACGGCGACGGTCGACCACGGGGTCTCTTCGGTGGCGACGACCATCGGCGGCAGGTGATTGTCGGGTCGCTCGCGCGCGTCGGCCTCGATCGTGGTCGCGTGCAGGTACGGATAGCTGCCGAGCGCGGTCGTGCCGGTGCGCATGCGCAGCGCGGTGCCGTCGCCGGTGAGCACGAGGGCACCGACGCGCAGGTGGGCCGGCATCGGCGCCAGCTGCGAGGACGTCGGCGGGCTGGCGGCGATCTGCGGCGCGGCCATGGGGATCTGATAGGACGTCGTCATGCCGCGGTCGTGGCCGGCGACGATGCCGAGGCGGAGGTCGCGACGGAGCGACAGCGCGGCGAGCAGCGGGCGCAGGGCCGCGAACGTGGTGGCGCTGTCGATCGCCAGCTCGAGGCTGGGGTCCCGCTCCTCCGCCAGCGCGGCGAGCTGCTGCGTCAGCGCGGCGAGGTCGGCGACGGGGCGGTCGTCGAGGGCGAGGCGGTCGCCGGCGAGGGCGAGGCGATGGGCGTGGCGAGCGTGGTGCGTGGGACAGTTGGAGTGCAGCCCGGGCAGCGCGACGTCGGGGAGCTGCGCGAGCTCGGCGCGCCGCCGGCACGCGAACGCGTCGCCGGCCTCGCACGGGCCCGCGAGCACGCGCGCGGCCTCGGAGGGGCGAAAGGCGTCGGCGAGCAGGTCGGCGAGCGCGAGCGGCAGCATGCGCCGGAGCGCGGGGGCGTGGGCGGCGGTCGCGGGATCGGCCTCGACGCAGCGCAGCGCCGGCTCGGCCGCGGCGAGCGATCGATCGAGCGCCTCGCCCGCGGGCGGGGCAGCGGGCGGGCGGGCCAGGTCGAGCGTATCGATCGCCTGGGCGATGAACGAGCGCGCGCAATCGAGGCCCGGGGAGGACGCAGCGGCAGCGCGGGCCGGCCCGACGAGGCTCGCGGGATCCGGCAGCGGGCGCGCCGCGAGCGGCTCGCCGTCGTCGAGCACGAGCTCGCCGCGCAGCAGCGAGCCCTCGCGCCCGAGGTCGAGGGCGGCCCTGCGATACGTCTGCAATGGCGCGACGAGATCGGGGGCGAAGGGACGGAGCGCCGGCGCGAGGACGGAGAGGTCGACGCGGGCGGCGGCGAGCCCGACTGGTTCGGTGGTGTCGGCGAACACGGTCGTCGGATCGACGCCGATGCCGAAAGACACGCGCTGGCGTTCGCCCGCGAGCTCGTCGTGCAGCACGAATTCGCGGCCGAGGCCGGTGACGAATTGGCGGGCGAAGGCCTGCAGCGGCGCGATGGCGATGGTCGCCGGGAGGTCGAGGGCGACCGCGCCGCGCAGGTCGTCGCCGGCGAGAGCAGTGATAGCGACCTGCGCGGTGAGGGTCGCGGGAATGTTGATGCGTGGGCCCCGGAGCGCGGACATAGGTGTCCCAAAGAGCATGTATGGAAGGACATCTTCGCAGGCGGCCAGGGCCTCGGCCGCGTCGAGCCGGAGCGACCGACCGTCGCCCGGGTCCGGCCGATCGACGAGGGTCAGGCGCACGGCGGCGCTGGCGACCGCGGGGCCGCGCAGCGCCAGCGGTTCGCGGGCCGACGGATCGCCGAGGGCCTGCGCGCCCGCCGGGGTTAGGCCGGCCGTGACGCGGAGGCGCAGCCCGTGCGGGTCGTCAGCGGCGGTCAGCAGCCAGTCGTCGAGGTCGACGGCGCCGTCGCCGAACGCCCTCTCGCAGCGCAGCAGCGCGGCCAGCGAGGCGCGGCGGAGCTGGGCGCCCTCGACGTGGGTAGCCAGCGCGAGCGCGTCGGCGGCCGCACGGGCGCGCTGCCACTGCAGCAGCGCCGGCAACACGCGGGGGCGGAGCAACACGGCCAGCGGCTCGCCGCTCGCGGCCGCCAGCGCGAGCCCGGTGGTGCGAGCGGCGGCCGGTGGGCTCGCCCGCAGGAGCTCGCCCCGCAGCGCCGGCGGGACGCTCTCGATCGAGGCACCGGCGGGGACGAGCGCGCGCTGCAGGCCGACGACGCGGACAGCGTCGGCGGCGGGGACGACCGCGGCGAGATCGCCGGGTCCCAGCACCCACGCCCGCGCCCCCGGCGTGGCGGCGGCCAGGGCGGGCTCCTGGCGCCCGAGGCCGTCGAACCAGCGCGTGAGCGCGTCGGCGAGGCCGGCGGGATCGACGGCCGGGAGCACGAGCTCGTGCCGCAGACCGGGCAGCGCTCCCGGGTGCCGCGAGAGCTCGGCGGCGAGCAGGCCGGCCGGGGCGGCGAGGGCCGGCTCGTCGAGCGCGAGCACGAGGGGGCGCGCCGGATCGAGGCCGGTCAGCGGGGGAGCGGCTGATGCCGCTGGTCCAAAGAGCATGTGCAAAAAGACAGGTAACTGGCCGGCCAGCAGTAGGGCCGTACGCGAGAGCTGCTGCTCGCCGAAGTGCGGCGTGAGCGGGGCGAGGCGGGCGTTCACGGCCGGCCAGGCGTCGTGACGCACGACTGCGACCACGGCGGCGCGCTCGCCCAGGGACTCGAGGGTCGCGAGCGTCCACGGGTCGGTCGCGGGCGCCTCCGCTGCCCCGGCGGCGTTCGTCGGATCGCCGGGGCGGTCGCAAGCCGAGCTCGCCAGAGGGGCCGAGAAGAGCGCGAGCGCGGCGAGGCGAGGCGAGATTGGCATGAGAGCCGAGGATGGCACAGGCCGCCCACCCGCACGAGGTCGCGTCTTCTGTGACGACGAGGGGTCGGACGACGGCATCCCGGCAGCGTACGTCGTTCATCCGCGCGAACGTGCAACCGGCCCGTCGCTGGCGCGCTCGCGCGATTCGTCGCCCCGCGCACGCTCGATCGGATCCTCGCCTCTTCGAGGCGGCCGATCACTGGCCCGGCCCAGCGATGCTCGCCGATCCGCCCACCCCGGCCCTGGAACGCGCGACGACGAGAGCACGCGCTGCAGAGCGCGTGCTCTCGTCTCGAGAAACGCACGGAGCGGCGAATCAGACGCCCTGGACCGACTGGCTGATCAGGCGCACCAGCAGCTTGTTGAGCAGCTCGACCTGGTACTCGCCGATGGTCGGCTCGATGTGCTCGCCGCCGATCCCGCTGTGGCTGGTGAGGAACACGTAGGTGCCGCCGGTGGCGATGTCGACGAAGCGGAGGAAGAATTCGGTGCTCTTGTCGATGCCGGAGGAGGCGACCGGGATGATGCGCACGCCGGCGGCCGCGGCGTCGCCGACGCTCTCGTGGATCAGCGAGAGGTCCGGCGCGCTGTCGTGCGGCGGGGCGTCGAGCACCAGGAACGCCAGGCGCGACACCGCCGAGGGGCTCCAGTCGTGGCCGTGGATCGTCGAATCGAGCGCCTCGCTGACGGCCTCGGGGAAGTCGCCGCCGCCGTCGTAGTTCTGCGCGGCGAGGTCGGCCAGGGCGGTGTCGATGTCCTCGGTGAACGGGAACTCGCGCACCAGGTACTCGTCGCCGTGGTCGCGGTAGAAGTTGACGCTGAGGCGGATCTTGAACGATTGGCCGATGTTGTCGCGGATCTCCGCGATCACGTCGGCGAGCTCGACCTGCAGGTACTCGAGCTCGTCGCCCATCGAGCCGGTGGTGTCGATCATGAACAGCAGGTCGAGGACCTTCGCCGGCGCCTCGGCGCCGTCGAGGCTGGCGATCGCGGGATCGCCGGCGAACGGCTGAGCATCGGCGATCGAGACCGTCGATTCACCCGAGGTCACCTGAATGGTGAACGGACCCTCGGCCGGCGCGCCGAGCAGGCCGTTGAACAGCTCGGCCCGGCCGCGCACGTCGGTGCGAGCGGTCCACACCGTCTGCTGGTCGCCGGCCAGCAGCACGACGTCGGCGTCGACCACCGGGACCTGGTCGGCGACCGCGACCACTGCGAAGCGCTGGCTGGTATAGAGCTTCCACAGCTTCTCCATCGACGACCACGTCTCGTCGCCGAGCAGGCCGATCCAGAAGTCCCAGTGGTCGAGGTCTCGCCACTCGCCGGCCGTCAGCTGGCCGGGATCGATCGGCTCCTCGCCGCCGGTGTCGCTGTCACTCTCGGCCTCGCCGGTGCCCGTGCCGGCACCGGTCGGATCGGCGCCCGAATCGCTGGCGCTCGAGCCAGCGCCGGTGTCGCCGGGAGCGTCGGTGCCGGCGCCGCCCGAATCGCCCGGGTCCCAGCTGTCGCCCGGCCCGTCGCCGGTGCCACCGTCGCTGCCGCTGCCCGAATTCGGCGAGCTCGCATTCGTGGCGCTGCCACCATAATCACTGCCCGAATCGTCGCCACAGCCGACGGCCAGAGTCATGAGCGGAAGAGCGAGGAGAGCCAGACGCAGGGGACTACAGGCGCGGGAAGTCATAGGTTCCCCGAGCTCTTCAAGAGGCGTGCCACGGGCCGGATGAGGGCCACGGCAGGGTTGCGGGCGTTCCGACGGGCGAACCCGCGCACCCGCACGACACCGCCGTCATGGTCGCCTCGCCGATCATGGCACCCGGGCGCTCGCGTCCGCGAGCGGGGCGGGCGTGGTCGGGCTTCTTTTGTCAGGCGGCAGGTCGATCGCCGCGACGCGATCCGTGTGGCGAAGTCGGATGCTCCGCGCGCGAGGGTCGGCGCTTCTTCGCGGCGTGCCGAGTCAGCGATACGTCTTCAAGGCGATATGCGCATTGGCGTACAGCATGGTATAGAACGCATGCTCTCGGCCTCGCGCGTGAGCCCGTGTTCCATCGGCTTGGCGGCGGCAGCGCTCTATTCCCTTGATAGCTCGATCCGCCACTCGCTCGAGCGCGGCAGTGATCGTCGCGGGAGAGACGTTCAGCAGGACGTCGCGCGGGATCTCGATGAGCGTGAGGCGACCGTTCAAGGCGTCGAACGTGCGCAGCGCGTTTTGGGGCACGTTGAACAACGCCCCCATCTCGATCACGTCGAGCACCAGGAATCCTTTGGCGTGCGGCATCTCTCCGACGGAGATGCGCTGGTCTTCCATCACGATCAACTGCCCAGCCGGCGCGAGCACCCGGGCGATGCTCTTGAAGGTGTGGATCCATGCGTCGGGGGGAATCTCGTGGAGGACGTTGCACATCAATGCCGCGTCCATGTGGGCGGTCGCAGGCGATTGGTACGCGCGGATGTCGTCGACATAGTATACATCGTCGGGCCCCTGCCCCAGCGCGGCGACGCGTTGACGGCAAAGCTCGTGCTCGGCTGGGCTCGTGTGCTCCGCGTCGTTGTAGGCGTAATAGCGAAGCGCTGAGCGCTCGGCGTCGGGAATATTCGCCAGCGCCTGGGCGATGCGGCCCTGACCGGCCGCATAATCGAGGACACGCACGGGCTCCCCGGCGGCGATGCGCCTCCGGAGCGCCGCCAGGGCCATTGCCGGTTGCGGGTCGCGCTCGTGGCCAGGCACGCTCACCGGGGGTACGAGGCACTGCTGGGCATAGGCCGCGATAGCGATCGCATCCGCGTCGGCAAGAAAGCTGCGCAAGCGCGCACGGCCTTCGGTCCCCCCGAGTAGCGCGTCCTGCACCTGGATCACCGCATTGCCGGCGTACCCGATCTTCCCGCCGACCACCGAAAATATACGCTCGGCCCCGGCGTACGCGAGGAATGGCAGAGAGTGCGTCGCTACCCAGATCTGCGCCGGACCCGAGGCGCGAAGGCGATCGATCGCCCGGATGCAAACTTCGGGATGAAGATGGGACTCGGGCTCGTCGAACAGCAGGATCGCGCCGCGGATCTGTCCCGCCTCCTGATGGATCAGGATCGCCCAACCTAGCAAAATGCGCTGGCCCTCCGAGAGCTCCTGAGACTGGAGAGGTCGGCCGAACAGGACCGGCTGCCCCGAAAACGACGAAGAACGTTCTTCGAGACCGCCGCATTCGAGCTCGGTATCCAGGAGAGCCTTTAGGATCGCTTGAAAGGCGTCGAGCTCGGCGATGTTCCCCGCGCGCGAGGTCTGGTACTCGGGGTGTTGTTTGAGGTAGAGCCAGGTCGCCATCGTCTTCAGGTGATCCACGGCTCTTTGCGTCAGGGTGGACAGCGGAAAATCCTGCGCGGAGCTCTTGAAGGGCTGGTGACCGACATGCACGAGTCTGGGCAAGCGGCGGTCCACGCGTATTCGATCGAGCATCGTGGCGCTCATGGTGATGCGCCGATGGCTTTCAGCCCTGGATTCGAGGGTCGCAGCGTATCGTTCGAGCTGCTGTCGCTTCTCGCCGGGCATCTCTGCGGCAAATGCGGTGCTGAGTTCCACAAAGAAGGCTCCGAGCTCCTCGGGCGTAGCTTCGTCGATCGAGCGATCGTGGAAGCCGAGGTTGGCCAGCAGCCTGCCAATATACATGTCAATCGTCGACCACTGTGTCGCCAGCGCGCGGAGATAGCGCGACTTGCCTTGCCCGTTGGGACCGGCGAGCACGACCAGATCTTTCAGTCCCCGCAGTTCGGTGCTCTGCAGGCCGAGCGTTCGGCAAATCTCGGGGTCGAACTCGATCCTCTCGATCATGTACGGCGACCCTAACATGACGTTGGCTGGGCCGGCCGGGCAGCGAAGTCATCCCAGCGATGCCTGAAGTCAGAGCTCCGTGCAGAAGTAAGCGGCGCGGCGACCACGGGTGGCAGGCGTTCGCGGGTCGCGGGGGCCAAGTCGCCGAGATGGGGACGCTTGTTCGTTCGCTCGTGGCGCTGCAGGCCTGGCCGACTCGCTGCAGGGCCCCCTGCAGCCTCCCGCTGTGTGCGCGAAAGCGAGCGGGCGACGGGCGGGCGCGGGTTTGTTAGCATCCCGGCCGCTCATGAGCGCCTCGACGACCCCCGCCTCCGACCTGCAGACCCTCGACGCCGCCGCGGTGAACGCCCGGCTGCCTTCGTTCACGGCCGACGAGCTCGAGGTGCTGATCCGGCGGGCCAACAAGGAGTACTGGGACGACCACGTGCCGACGCTGCCGGACACGCTGTACGACCAGCTGATCGAGCGGCTGAAGCGGTTGCGGCCCGACGCGGCGGTGCTCGACGAGATGGGGCCGCAGGCGGCCGAGGCGCCGGCGATGGACGCGGAGGAGGCGTTGCAGCTGGCGCCCGAGCAGCGGTTCGGCGCGGCGGTCCGCCACCAGCGGCCGATGCTGTCGCTCGAGAAGTGCTACAACGAGACCGATCTGCAGAGCTGGGCCGGCAAGTTCAGCAGCGAGATCCTGGTGATGCCGAAGATGGACGGCGTGGCCTGCAGCCTGCGCTATGACAAGAAGGGCAAGCTGGTAATGGCGGCCACCCGCGGCTCGGGAACCGAGGGCGAGGACATCACGATGAACGCGCTCGAGGTGAAGGACATCCCGCGCACCGTCGCGTCGGACGGAGTCGAGCTCGAGGTCCGCGGCGAGCTGTACATGAAGCTCAGCGACTTCGCCAAGTTCAAGGGCGACTTCGCCAACCCGCGCAACCTGACGGCCGGGTCGATCAAGCAGAAGGAGCGCAAGAACACCCGCAACGCGCACCTGAGCTTCTTCGCCTACGACATCATCGGCCCCGAGTTCGACAGCGAGCGCGACAAGTTCGAGCTGCTCAAGAAGCTCGGGCTCGGCGGCATCGACCACGAGTTCGTCGACCGCGCCGGGCTGCAGGCCAGCTACGACCGCTGGGCCCGCAACCGGCCGGAGCTCGACTACGAGATCGACGGGGTGGTCTACCGCACCGCCTCGGTCAAGGAGCAGCGGCGCCTCGGGCTCACGGGCCATCACCCGCGCTACGCGATCGCCTACAAGTTCCAGGGCGACTCGGGCGTGACCGACCTGCTCGACATCCTCTGGTCGGTCAGCCGCACCGGCGTGATCACGCCGGTGGCCCTGCTCGAGCCGGTCGAGCTCAGCGGGGCGCGGATCGGCCGCGCCAGCCTGCACAACCTCAACATCTTCGAGTCGCTCGGCCTGACCCATAACTGCCGCGTCGAGGTGACCCGCCGCGGCGGGGTGATCCCCAACGTCGAGCGCGTGGTCGAGTCGGGCCCGGCGTCGCGCCCGTTCGACCTGCCGACGCAGTGCCCAGCCTGCGGCGGGCCGATCGAGCGCCGCAAGAAGCGCGACGGCGAGAACCTGTGGTGCGCCGAGCCGAAGAAGTGCGTGCAGGCCCGCCTCGGCGAGCTCGAGCACTTCGCCAAGGTGATCGACCTGCAGGGCTTCGGTCCGAAGGTGATCGGCGCGGCGGTCGACGCGGAGCTGCTCAGCACGCCGGCCGACTACTACCGCCTGCGCGCGGTCGACCTGCAGGAGCTCGAGCGCCTGGGCGAGAAGAGCGCGCAGAACCTGATCGACCAGATCGAGGCGCACCGCGAGCTGCCGCTGGCGGTGTTCCTGCAAGCGCTGGGGATCGAGCACCTCGGCAAGCAGAACGCGCTGCTGCTGGCCGGCGAGTTTCGCACCCTCGAGCGGATCCGCGAGCTCAACCAGGCCGACCTCACGGCAGTCCGCGGGATCAAGGACGCGATCGCCGACGCGATCGTCCACGGCCTGGCAGCCCGCGCGGAGCTGATTGACGCGCTGCTCGAGTTCGTGACGGTGCTGCCCGGCGAGGCCGCGCCGGCCCCGGTCGAGGGCGCGGCCCTGTCCGGCAAGAGCTTCGTGTTCACCGGCACTCTCGAGGCGTTCACCCGCGAGGTCGCCCAGGCCCGCGTGCAAGCCCTCGGCGGCGAGGTGCCCTCCGGCGTGACGAAGGCGCTGTCCTTCCTGGTAGTCGGCGCCGGCCGCGGCGCCAAGTCGAGCAAGCAGAAGAAGGCCGAGGACCTGATCGCCGCCGGCGCCCCGCTGAAGATCCTCAGCGAAGAGGAGTTCCTGGTGATGGTCGGCTCGCTCGAGTGAGCATGGCGCGAGGGACATGCCCGATCGGGCATGTCCCATCGAGCATATGTTGGACATGGGCCTGCCCTTTCGCGCAGGGCAGGCGAGGGCGCGAGAGTAGGCGGCGTCGATGACTCGCCGGGGTGCGCCTGGGCCCGGCGATCCGCTAAGCCCGGCCGGGGGGCCGTACCGGCGGGGGTCGCTCGGCCGCGCGGGCGCGCTCGAGTAGAATGTGGGGGATGAGCGAGGACGCGGAAGACAAGGAGCGGCGGATCGTCGAGGCGCGGCGCAAGCTGATGGAGCGCTGGGAGCAGCGGATGCGCGACACGCCGGCGCTGTCCGATGCGCGCCCGCAGGGCTCGGGCCCGCCGAACCGCCACGGGATGCCGAAGCTGCCGGTCGGCCAGACGGTGACGAAGAAGTGGCCGGTGCTCGATCTCGGGCGCAAGCCTATCGTCCCCAAGGAGAAGTGGCAGCTGAAGATCGACGGCGCGGTCGAGCAGCCGATCACGCTCGACTGGGCCGCCTTCATGGCGCTGCCGCAGACCACGGACACCAGCGACTTCCACTGCGTGACGTCGTGGTCCAAGATGGACATGCAATGGGTCGGCGTGCGCTTCGCCGAGCTGATGGCGCTGGTGCACCCGACGGCGGCGGCGGTCCACGTGATGTGCCACGGCTACGACGGCTACACGACCAACGTGGCGCTCGAAGAGGCGCTCAAGCCCGACGTGCTGCTGGCCCACACGGTCGACGGCCACGACCTGCCCGTCGAACACGGCGGACCGGTCCGAATGATCACACCGCAGCTGTACGCGTGGAAAGGCTCGAAGTGGATAAGCCGCATCGAGCTACTGACGCGGGAGAAGCTCGGGTTCTGGGAGATGAACGGTTATTCGAGTACTGCGCACCCCTGGCGGGATGACCGCTACAGCCGGTTAGGAAGGCCTTCGTGAGGAATTGGCGCGAACTCCGCGAGGCCCACTCCGGCGGACCCTGCGTCAGATTTGTGCAAATGGGGGCAAGGATTGACATCGTGTGGTGGAGCCGATGCCTCCGCCAAGACGTCGATAGCCAAATCTCGACGTCGACACTCATCAAGAACGAACCTGGCACCGCGTTGGCACCACTTTGCACGTGGTGCCAGATAATGTGCAAAAGCCTTAGCCATCCATCTTCCAGGCTATTCGGAGAATCGCCCGTGCATAGGGGCACCCAAAGGTTGGAGAGCTTGTAGCTGTGGAACAAGTTCTGACCCGCCGGCCACCTCCCGCAAAAACCCGGCAACCGTCAAACGCCCGCGCTTCTGCTGTCCACGGGGTTTTTCGGGAGGAGGGGTCTTGCCACCCCTTGCCTCTGGTTGCCACTCCAAGCCGCAAAAAGAGTTAGATTTTGGTGAAGTAAATCTGGCTCGACAGACAGGAGCCCGCCTTCGGTAGTTCCGAGGCGGGTTTCGAGCTGAGACGTCAGGGGGCACCGCGCCGAGTGCGCGGGTGTAGCCCCGCCTGCGGGGGATCGAGGCGCAAGTAGCCGCATCTCTGCCGGACTACCCCTCTTCCTTCCGAGGGCCGATCGCGCAGGGGCCGCGCAGGGACGTGGATGTCAGGCTCCCGACGGCCGCTCCTCCAGCAACAACTCGGCATTCGGACGCAGACGGGGCGCGGCACCCGCGGCGCTCGCCGACCTCCATGGTGTGTCCCGAGCGCTCGCTGCCGTTGGCGTAACCGACGGCCACATAGTCGCCCGTCTTCGAGGTGCCGTCGCCGCGAGGGGTTGGAGCGGATCGCAAAGATTTGCAGCCGCCTGGCCGCCGGGCTCGGGCGCGCATCGTCGCTCGTAACACCATCCGAAACTTAAGCTGAACCTCCCCGATAGGCTCTTACGCTCGCGCAACTCGACCGCGAGCCGGTGTACGAACACCGCTGCTCCTGGCCGATGCGGTGCGGTCGGCAGCTACTGCGTATTCCGGCCATCGTGATCGCGTGGATCGGTCATCGTGATCACTCCGGAGGTCGGAGCGGAGCGACGCGGTTGCGGGCTCGGCGCGGACGGAGCGAAGCGACGCTGATGGGGTGTTCAGGTCTGGGAGGCGACCTCCTTGCGGCGTGATGGGCCTTTTAGCATGAGGCGGTGGCACTGGGAGAGCATGCGATCGCAAATCGCATCAGCGGTTGTGGGGTCGCCGATCTGGTCGTGCCAGAGCTCGGGCGAGCGCTGGCTGGTCAGGATGGTGGAGCGTTCACCGAATCGATCCTCCATCAGTTCGGACATGTCTCTTCGCTCGGCCGGTCCGAGCGGGGTCATGGCCCAGTCGTCGAGAATCAGGACGTCGACGCGGGCGAGCTTGGCGAGCAATCTTGCATAGGTCCCGTCGGCGCGGGCGAGCGCGAGTTCGTCGAAGAGCCGCGAGGTGCGGCGGTACATGGCGCGGTAGCGGCGGCGGAGGGCGTGCTGGGCGAGGGCGCAGGCGAGGAAGGACTTCCCGGTGCCCGTCGGGCCGGTGATGGCGATGTTCTGGTGCTGCGCGACCCAGTTGCAGGTGGCGAGCTGGCGGATCAGCGGCTTGTCGAGCTCGCGGCGGTCGTCGTAGTCGAGGTCCTCGAGGCAGGCGCTGCCGAGCTTGAGGCGCGCCTCCTTGAGGTTGCGCTTGAGGCGGGCGTTCTGCCGGCTCATCCACTCGGAGTCGACGAGGAGGCCGAGGCGCTCGTCGAAGCCGAGGCCGGCGTAGTCGGTGCGCGACTGCTGCTCGAGCCAGGCGGCGGCGAGGCCGTTCAGCCGCATCTCCTTGAGCCTCTCCATGGTCTGCTGATTCATCATCGATGTATCCTTTCGGTCAGTTGTAGTAGCGAGGGCCGCGGATGTTCTCGTGGACCTCGGGCTTGTCGGCCGGTGTGTCGGCGGGGAGGTCGGGCAGCGGGGCGCGGTCGAGGCCGTTCTTGAGGATCGACTCGACGTGTCGATACGAGCGCGCGCGGACGACGACGGCGCGGGCACACGCGGCCTCGAGACGCGCGTCGCCGTACGTCTTGCCGAGGCGCAGGATGCCGAGGCAGGCGCGATAGCCGTGCTCGGGGTGCTTGCGCTCCTTCATGAGCGCCTGGGCGAGTTCGACGGTCTTCGGACCGATCTGCTTGGCCCATGCGAGGATCCGGCTCGGCGAGCGGTCGGCATGCCGCTGGTGGGCTTTGGGCATGTGCTCGGGATCGGTGGTGTGGCGCCCGGGCACAAAGCTGCGCGGGTGCGAGGCGATGCGCTTGCCGCGGTGCAGGAGCTCGACGGTCGTCGCGGTGAAGCGCGCCTCGACGGCCTCGCCGACGAGCGTGTACGGCACCGAGTAGTAATGCCGATCGATCTCGACGTGGTAGTCGATGTTGACGCGGCAGGTCTTCCACTCGCAGTGCTCGAAGCGCACGGCGGGCAGCGGGCATAGCTCGGATCGCTCGATCCGCTCGAAGAGCGCGCGCCGGCTGATGTTGCCGTACTTCCTCATCGGCCGGGTGTTGAGGTCCTCGAGTAGCTCGGCGATCCGCGCGTTGAGTTCGGGGAGCGAGTGGAAGACCTCGTCGCGCAGGCGGGCGGCGATCCACCGCTGGGCGATCAGCACGGCGTTCTCGACCTTGGCCTTGTCGCGCGGCTTGCCGGGCCTGGCGGGCATCACGGTGGTGCCGTAGTGCTCCGCGAGCGCAGCATACGTGCGCTGGATCTTCGGGTCATACCAGCACGGCCTCGTCACCGCGGCCTTGAGCTGGTCGGGCACCAGCGCCGCCGGGACGCCGCCGAAGTACTCGAGCATGCGCGCGTTGCTGGCGATGAAGTCGTGGCCGCGCTGCGTCATGCTCGCCTCGGCGTAGGTGAGGTTCGAGGCCCCGAGCACGCCGACGAAGAGCTCGACCGCGATGCACTCGCCAGTGTTCGGATCGACGATGTGAAGCTTGTTGCCGGAGTAATCGACGAAGGCCTTGTCGCCGGCGACATGGTCGATCCGCAGGGTCAGACCGCGCCGCTTCAGCCACGCGCGGTACAGCTCGCAGAATTGCGTGTACCGGTACCCGTTCGGGTGCTTCTCGAGGTACTCGATGTGCAGCAGCGCGAGCGTGACGCCCTTGCGCCGCCGCTCGGTGTGGATGTACGAAAAGTCCGGCAGCGGCCGCGCCTGCGACGCCGGCTCGCCGTCGTAGACGACGCGCTCCAGCTCCTCGTCGCTGAGGGCCTGCACCGCGTCCCAGGTGAGGCCAGCCTCGCTGGCCTTGCCGACGACCTTGCCGACGACGCCGGCGCTGACGTCGAGGCTCGCAGCCACGTCCCGGTGGCTTCGCTGCAGCGCCCACTTCTGGCGCAGGATCTCGCGGATGTTCTTCATGGTCAGTCGCTGCGTCGCCATTTCGCCTCCCACGCGAAATGGCCGGTGATTCAGCGTCGACCTCGCCCCTCGCGCTTGCGGCTGCGCGTACCACGCCAGGTATCTCCGTGCCCTGGCCGGCAGGCGCATTCGCCGCCGGTCCTCACGAGGACCGATCCGGGCGATCACGACGCCGATCGGCGCGATCACGATGCCGATCTACGCGATCACGATGCCGATCGGCGCGATCACGATGCCGATCTACGCGATCACGATGGACCGATCTGGGCGATCACGATGGGCCGTTTTCCGCAGCTACGACAGCAAACCGAAGTTCGTCGGGGATTCACCCCGGATTCCGCCGCCAATCTCGCGCCGCATGGAATCTTGACGGCGGTCGACGGCAATCCTTGAAGAACTTGGAGTTGTAGCAACTTGCCCGTCTTCAAAAACCACTGCTACCCGATAGCTGAAGACAAGATCTCGAGCTCAGCATCGATCGTTGGCTATGGTGCAGGCCCCAGAACAGACAACGTTCTGACTATTTTGAACCTATGAAAATAAAATAGAGCAAAATTAAACCACGCGCGAGCGTAGGGATGGGATGCCTTTCCAGCATCCCTCGAAGCCCTATCGATCGTTCGAACCAAGCTCTCGCAGCCCAGGATCCGCAGGAGGAGCAAGGGCTGGGATGAAGTTTCTCTCTAGAGACAAGCCAGGGATTCTTCAAGAGAATCGTTCCAGGCACGGCGGCAATGTCGCATGTGAGCATTGCGGAGTCGTGACGGTGAGGCCCTCGAGATCTTTGCGAAAGGTGACCCCGCCTGAGAACGAGTGGCAGTTTGACCACATTATCGCGCGTTCAAGCCGAGGCGATGGAACTCCAGCCAACGCTCAGATCTTGTGCCGCAAGTGTAATCGAGCCAAGAGCAATAAATGACGAGCCTCCGTCACACGGACGCGCGAGAGCTCCGGCTTGCGTTCCGCCGACACCTGGCCGGCGAGCACGCGGCCACTCCAGCCGAGGACATGTTTCTGCGTCCGCTGGCGAACATGAGTATCGACTGAGCGCTCGCGCTATCATCCACCGCACGGTCGCGGCGCCTACATCGGGCAGCCCGGCGACCCGATGTTCTGCCTGATGACCGACGCTTACATGCTGTAAGCCGCGCCGCGCTTCACGGGTCGCCCTTGGTGTCCTCATGGACATGTCCCAAATACCTGGCGCTCACCTTCTTCTCACCGGCGGCGTATCCTCGTTGAGCAACGTGCCGGCGAGGACGAGCCGCAGCCTGTTCGCTGACGCCTTCACCGACCCCGACGGCCGAGCGGCCGGTGCCTCGGGTGGCGTCGCCGGCGACGACGACGCCCTCGAACTCGGTGCGCCCCGCGCCATCATGGACGACGCCCGCCTCAGTGGCGGTCGATCACCCACGCTCTGCACAGCAACGCGGCCCGAGGTGGCGCGGCGAGGCCGCACGCACTGGAGACCTTGTCTTCAGTCGCTCCTGCGCGCATCGGCATCCCGCATCCCCTCCAGGATCTCGTCATGATCATCGCCCCCTCGAGCTGTCCCTTCGTGCGCCCCGGCGACCTGTCGCGCTCGTCCGTGTTCCGTAGGAAAGGATCGAAGTTCGGCGTGGTGCTCGCCGCTCTGCTCTCCCAGACGCACGGTCTCGGATGCGCTGGGCAAGCGTCGACTCCTCGGGTACCGACGGAGCCCACGAGCCCGTCCGGCTCGGCGGCCTCCAGCACGGCCCAGCCGGCAAGTGCGATCGCGCTGGTGCCGCCCGGACTCACCGGGGCGGCGCTGTTCGGCGCCGTGGATTTAGTCATGAAGTCGCTCAGGAATGTCATTGCGACGGGATTCGGAGATGCAGGGATCACGGCAGGACAGCTCGCCACGCAGCTCGGGATCACGACGGAACAGCTCCGACGACTCCTTCACGATGAATTGAACGTACCGCTGACGAGGCTTGGTTTGGACGTACAAGAGGTCGCCAGGAGGCTACTTTCAGTCACGGAGCGGGCTAGCAATCTGCTGTCGACCCAGCAGCGGTGTGCGTTTCAGAACATCGAATCGTTCTCGGCCGGGCTACAGACGATGCTGCTCGAGCTGCGCACCGGCGTACCATTCGTCAAGCCGGGGCGACCACGGCTCGACTACCTGAAGTTCGACGGCCACTCACCGAGCGTCGTTCCACCCAGCGGCGGGCGTGCGACCCTTCATGGCTTCAGACTCTGGGACAGGAGCGCCCCGACGGTCGAACTATACGACGATAATCGGCAGTCCCGGCTCAAGGTGTTGCAGGCGCAGGCGGGGGGTAGCGCCAATTCGGTCTCCGTCGTCTTCGATGTTGCCCTGATCTCGGAGAACGCCGGGCGCTGCCTGCAACTCCGGGTGCGGCCCCGAGACCGCCGTGGAAAGGTCGTATCGGACCTGTTCATCCCGATGTGCGTGCCACCTGCGTTCTCGACCCGACTGGCGCTCACCGGCTCGATCTCGTACGCCTGTCCCCAGGCCGAGACCCGCCGCTTGGAGCAGCGGATCTTCTATTTCGAGAACACCTCGTGCGAGGACAGGAAGCCCGTGTCGCTCACCGAGAGGTGGCCGCTCCCGGACGGCTGCTCGATCATCCGGCTTGAGGATCGACCGGGCGCCCTCAATCGACACCAGTCCAACGTCAGCCTGTCTTTCAACGCCGATTCGGTGACCGCGGCAGGATGGCTGGACACCGCAGAGTGCGCGTGGATTAAATTGCTCTCCCACACAATGTGGCAGCGCCTCGTCACACCAGTCGTCCACTGCAAGATCGAGGTGCCGCAGACGGCGAGCATCACGTCGCTCGCCGTGCGCATGGAGATCCCGACCACGCAGATCTGCGTCAACGTGCCGAAACGCTGCGCATCGCCGACCAGCGTCTTCTGGTTTGACCTCAGCAGGTCGCACAGCGATGGGCAGGCCACGGGCATCTTCACGAGCCCCCGGGTGACCTCGAACAACAACGGAGCCTCGACGACTGACGCGACCGTCGGCGAGCTGCAGATCAGCAGCGTGTACAATCCCAACCTCGTCGATGGCACCGCCCAGATCTGTGCCATGACGAAGGTCGCTTCCTGCGATTACTGATCCGACGCGAGTACGGGACGCACGGTTGGCGCGAGATCTCCCTCCGATCCCCTACCTGACAATGTCGTATGAGACGCGGCCCGCGCGAGAGATTTTGGACCCTGGCGCGCCGCGAGAGCGCCGACATCGCCGCACGTCTGATCCGCGCCGCGTTGGGCACGCTGGTCCGGCACTGTGTCCGGGGCGCGTTTTGCCCTTCCGTGTTCCCCTTGGCCGGGCTCCTTCCCTCCATCACCTCCGCCGCCGCCGGACCGGCCTTATTCGGCGACTTCGTAGGTACTACGAGCCCGTCTGACTTCTCCGGGCCGTGCATCGTCGGCTTGCGGCTCATGGCCTTCCCCGACGCGTCCCCTAGCGACGCCATCGCAATGGGCGCCCCGGAGCTCTCCCGGTTCTCGCGCAGAGAGGTTCCGTGCATGCACGGGGTCTCCGACCGCGCAGGGCCGCACCGCGCCTCGCGCTCTCGGTTCGGTGCGTGTTGCCTTCCGCTCCAGTTAACAGCGTCGGCGCCCTGAAGAATCTGATTTCGCGGCTCAATACCCGGCCTGCACGTGCCCCTGTCCGACGCTTCACCTGCACCCTCGCGGGTGCCGGCGCAGGACTCGGGGTCATCGTGGGTCGCTACTCCTTCGATGTGGAGCTCTCTCATCTCCTCCTTCTCTGCCGGTTTATCCCGGCGCACTAACCGTGCGACGAACCGCGTCGTGGTGCGCCAAGGAAAGCCTGGCCAAGGAGGAAGCAAGGAAGCAGAAACCTTGAAAGTGACCCTGTGCCGGGGGGATGTTGACCGCCCCTGCGCCTACCATGAAGCGAGCCCCGGCGCGCCGCGGCCGTGACGGGCGGCGCATTTTTCCGCCGCTCGGCGGGCTCCCGCCTCGTCTTGTGAATACACCGCTCGCCATTGCTCGAGGTCAGGACAGGCCGTCGTTCGCCGGCGAAGTTCGACTCGCAGCTCGTCGTTCGGGCGCAGGAGCGCGGAGAGCTCGATCCGCGTGACGCCGCCCGCTGGGCTCATCAAAAGCAGGGCCCCGTCGTCCCCGCCGACTTGGAGCGGCGTCCCGACGTCCTCTAGCGCGGCCTTCTCCGTGAAGGTGGTGGCTTCGAAGATCCGCAAGCCGCCGTGAAGATCGCTCAAGAGGAGCAGCGCCGCTTCGTCGTTGAAGACGGCGCTCCACGCACCTCCGCCGAGGCCGGGCGGCTGAGGCGAGAGCCTGCTGCCGCCGAGTGTCCATCGCTGTATACCCCCGCTCCGGGGCATGATCGCCAGGAGGTTGCGCTTGCAATCGAGGTCGACCCACTTGGGGACTTTGCCGCCGAACTCATGCGCGATGACGCCGCGCGGGATGTCCCAGAGGAGCACGCTGCCGTTGCGCGAATTCCAGACGGGCAGCAGCCCGCGGTCGGCGCATCCTCGGTTGCCGGCGAGGCGAAATCCGGTCGGCGGCGAGAGCTCTTGCGGGCGCAGGCCGTCCGAGACGTCGAGACGCACCAGGCTTCCATCGACGCCCGCCGAGGCGATGTATCGCCCCTGGAGGAGCTCCGAGAAGCTGTTGACCGCCTTGGCGTGGGCCTTCACGCGATCGATGCGCTCACCGGTACCGTTGAACAGAGAGATGCTGCCGTCCTGATGGCCGACGAGCGCGTCACCGCCGGTGGCGAAGATGAACTCGTTCGCGTCGGTCGACACGAGGAGCTCGCGATCGTCGCGGGACAGGTCCCAGCGGTACAAGGCGCCGTCGGTGGCGAGCGCGAGCATGGCCTGTGAGTCCGGGCTGAGGACGCACCACCTCGCAGTTCCGGCGGGGACGTGCAATCGTCGTCGAAGTCGACCGGTCTCACGGTCGTGCAGCTCGATCGTATCTTCCCTGGCCAGCGCGAACAGAGTCGCGCTGGCGCAGGCGAGCCCCCGGTTCGGTACATCTTCGAGGATGGGCTGCGAGGGCCCGTGGCGGAGCGCGTCCGCGTCCCACACCCGCGCGGTGCGATCGTACGATGAAGCGACGAGGTACCGTCCGTCGGCGGAGAACTCGAGCTGAAACACCGATGCCTGGTGACCGATGAGTTCGTATGCGCCGCCGTACCCTTCGGTTCGCCACACCCGGACGTCTCCGGAGGGGGACGCCGCCGCGAACAGATCGCCCGTGGGCGAGAAAGCGATCGCCGAGGTTCCAGGGCCGAGCTTCAGCCTGCGGAGCGGCCGGCCGGAGGCGGCGGACCAGAGCTTGGCAGACCCATCATTTCCTGCAGTGGCGATCAGCTCGCCCGAGGGATCGAACCTCGCATCCTGCACCCCCTGGCCATCGGCGGCGAGAGTATGGAGACGCTGGCCGTCCGCGACCCGCCACACGCGCGGCGCCGCGGTCTGGGACGCGGCGACCACCTTCGTGCCATCAGGGCTGAAGTGTGCGCGCAGGACGTTGCCGTCATGTGGGAGGATCCGAAGAAGGGTCTGCGTCTCGAGCGACCAGATCCGCGCAGTGTGGTCGTCTCCGGCCGAGACGAGCTGGCGGCCGTCGGCGCTGAACTCGACCTGCCAGACGTCGCCCTCGTGCCCCAAGAGAGCACCACTCGAGCGAAAGTCGAGGCCGTCGTCGCTCCGCTGCCAGAGCAGCACCTGGCCGTGATCTCCGCTAGTGGCGAGCCAGCGGCCGTCAGGGCTGAAGGCCACGTACCAAACAGGACCTTGGTGGCCCACGAGGACCTGCGGCGCTGTCCCTGGCCGGGAGAGGTCCCATAGCCTCACCGTCCTGTCACGCGAGGTCGAGGCCAGCAACCGACCGTCGGGGCTGAAGGCCACGAGATGCACCGCGTCGGTGTGCCCGCGAAGCGGAGGCTGAGGCTCTTCCTGGCCGTCGGATCGCCACAGGCGGATCGTGTGATCGAGGCTGGCAGTCGCCACGAGCCGGCCGTCAGGCGAGAAGGCCACCCCTCGGAGCTCGCCGGAGTGCCCACGGAGGATCGCCAGGCTGCTCGGGCGCAGGAGCGTGTCGATCGCGGCATTGCGCCACTCCGTCGTCGCGTCGGGATCGCGGACGTCGACGAGGAAGTTCGACCTGACCGCCGGGTCTCGTTCGCGCCAGGTGGCCCATGTGAGAACGTCGTCGAGCCGGTGCTGCACGAGCTCCGCGAGTTCGCTTTGGGACTGTCTCACGGCCGCTTCGGCGAGCGCCTCGTTGGCCGCCGCGTCGAGGTACTCGCGCACGAGCCACGCGACTGCGACGACGGCGAGTCCGGCGAATACCCCGAGCGCAGCTCGCCGCAATTGCGCGATTGGGTCCTGCTGTAACCGGTCGAGGAGGGCCTCCATCGACGGCCAGCGCAGGCGAGGCTCCGGGTGGAGGCCGCGTAGCAAGATTCGCCGGAACCACATCGGCGTCTTCAGTCGCTTGTGGCCGAGGCTGCGCCACGCGTCGATCTGGTCGCGCTCATGGATCCCCAGCGGCAGCTCGCCGTGAACGGCCTGCCAGAGCGCGAGGCAGAAGCTGTATTGATCGCTGCGCGCGTCGCAGTCGTCACCCATGAGCTGCTCCGGCGCCATGTAGCGGACCGTCCCGGGCCTGGCGCCGGCGTGGGTCAAGCGGTCGTCCGTCGCGTCTCCCGGGTCCGTATCGGCGCATCCTGGGGCGGTCACAGCGCTGAGTTTGGCCAGGCCGAAGTCGGCGACCACCACCCGGCCGTCGCGTTGAACCAGTACGTTGTCGGGTTTGAAGTCGCGATGCACGAGCCCCGCCAGGTGGACGTGATGGAGCCCCCGGCCGGCCTCGAGATAGATCCGGAGCCAGTGGCGCCAGGGAGCCGGCGACTGGCGCTGCAGCTCGGCGAGGGAGCGGCCGTCGACGAACTCCATGGCGATATAGCCTTGACCGTGGTCCTCCCCGGCCTCGTAGATCGTGACGAGGTTCGCATGATCCATTTTTGCGAGCGCCTGGGCCTCGCGCAGGAGCCGTTCCCTGGGCACGTCCGCGTGCAAGAGCTTGACGGCGACCTTGCGCTCGAGCTCTGCGTCGAACGCGGCGAAGACGACGCCCATGCCGCCGCGGCCGACCTCTTCGATCAGGATGAAGCGACCGATCCGCGGCGCGCAGCCCGGACTGACGAGTCGAGCCTCCACGAGTTCGACGTCGAGCCGGTCGGTCGAGCACGGGCCGGTCACTGCACGGAACAACGAATCGATGTGCATCTTCGGCTCCCTCATGCTGAGCTCGTCGACAGCGTATCGAGCCACTCGGAGGCGTCGAAGTCGGCGGCCTCGAGCGACTCCTTGAGCAATTCGCGGGCTCGCCGGAGCTCCCAGCGCACGGTGCCGGTCGGCCGACCCACGACCGCCGCGATCTCGTCGGTCGTGAGGCCATTCCAGTAGTAGAGCTCTAGAGACGTCTGGAGCTTGGCGGGCAGTCTTTGCAGCGCGGCGCACAGGTCCTGCCGTCGACGCTTCTGCGCGGACATTCGGCTGGGAGAGGGGCGGCGATCGGACGGGTCGCCGGACCAGGAGTCGCGGTGGGCGACGCGCTCGTCGTCGCGAAAGTGTTCCAGGGCACGACGATAGGCGACTCCCAGGATGAAGCATCGGAGCCGCCCCTGGCCGCCGTAGGCGCCCAGGCCTCGCTCGAAGAGGCGGATGAAGGTGTCGTTCACGAGATCGCCGACATGTGCCCGCGCCACCTTGTTGCCGAAGAATCGCAGCAAGTGCGGGTGATACTCGCGGACGAGGCGGCGACGCGCGTCGAGATCGCCGCTCGCGCATGCCCGCGCCAGCTCGATGTCGTCAGAGAACTCCTTGAGGTCGCGGTGCATGGTCCCTCCCGTACGACTGCTTATGGACGAGGCCGCAGGGCGGGCAACGGCGTGTTCGCCGGCGCTGCAGGCCGTCGCCGCGGCGGGCGCCGCGTCGGGGTCGCGGTCTCCTCCGCGCTCCTGCGCTACCGGTCATTCCCTGCGTCACGCGGACAACCATCCGCCCCGTCGAGCTCGGTCACTGAACATTACGACGGTGACGAACAGCCGGGGGAACCCGGCGCGAAACGGAGCGCGCAAATGCGAAGTTCAGCCATGTGTAAGTTCATGCTCATGCTGGCCCTGCTCGGCGGGGGATGCGACGAGGCCATGTCGTCCGCCTCCAGCGAGGAGAGCGACGCGGGAAGCGACGAGAGCGTGGAGAGGGCCTCCCCGCTCGCGGCCGACCCTGCATGTTCGGGGCGCCAGGGCATGACGTGGGCGAAGCTCGACCACGACGCACAGTGGGGCATCGCCCACGTCGGTTGCTCGAGCTGCGACCCTTACTCCGGCGATACGTCGTGCATGACGGCCCTCCCTGTATTGTGCATCAAGCCGAGCGCGGCCGCGAAGCCGAACGGTCTGCAGACGGATTTCTACAACGGATGGACCGGCGGAACCATCGCCACGACCGTAGCTGTCCAGGGGACCGCCCTCACCAGCCTTGGGGCCGCCGATCTGCTCTGCACGGACAGCTACGGCCCCGGCTGGCGGATGGCCGAGTTTCACGACGGAGGCGGCGGCTGGACCTGGTACGCGTTCGGCGACGTCCCCGACACACGGTTCTGGGTGCATATCAACGATCAGCCCAGCAACTGCTGGGACTCCTAGGACCTCGTCGAGGTTCAGCGAGAGCCTTCGTCACGAAGTCGGTTCAGTGAAATCGTCGAACCCAGTCCAACCCCGACCCTTCAGGAGCGAATCATGCGTTGTTCCTTCAAGTCGACCACGAGACTGTCCACGCTCGTGTCGTTCCATGTCTTGACGATCTCTGCAGTCGGCTGCGACGGCTGCAGCCATGGCGTAAATCCGGAGACCTCGGCCACAGAGGGCGATACGACCGGCACCTCTGGCACCGGCATGGATGCCTCTTCGACCACCGATGAGCCGCCGGCACCCGAATGCGAGTCTCGACGCCTCGAAACTCAGGCGATCTTGCAGACGCGCTGCGGAAGTTGCCACGGCGAGCAGGGCAAGGAGGAATTCAGCAACATCACGGACCTCGACGCGATGATGGCCACCGGCAAGATCGTGCCCGGAGATCCGGCCAACTCGCTCATCTATCAGAGGATTGTTCTGGGCGAGATGCCGCCCCCGTCGCAGGCTGGGGTGTCCACGGAAGAGATGGCGGTCCTCGGGGCATGGATCGGCGAATGCAGCGCTCCGGGCGGCGGCCGAAGTCCCGACCCTCAGAGCGAGCCGCGGTGCGCGCCGGAGGCACCCGTGACGATGGAGCAGTGGCTCGACATGATCCATTCGGATCTGTCGAAACTCGATCCCAACGACCGGCAGTTCCAGCGTTACATCTCCTTCATCGACGTCTACAACGCCGGCTACTGCCCCGCTCAGCTGAAGACCTACCGCCAGGCGCTGACCAAGCTGCTCAACAGCCTGTCGGAGAAGTCGAAACCCGCCTTCCCGGTGGAGATCGCCGGTAGCCACGATGCCATCTTTCGCATCGACCTGCGCCTCTTCGGCTGGGACGCCGACTTGTGGGACAAGATCGCCTGCGCCAACCCGTATTCGGTCGATTATGGGGTCAACGAGGCCTACCCCGTCGCCGCCGCGATCCAGGACGCCCTGAAGAACGAACAAGGCAGGAAGGTCACCCTGTTCGTGCAGCCGGGGCGGTCGTTCATGAACATCGTCGCGCGTCCGCCGCTGTACCATGAGATCCTCCGGATCCCGGCGACCCTGGCCGAACTCGCCGCGGCCAAGAGCGGCATCGACGACCTGGCCGCCAATGCACTCGCGGAGCAGAACAACCAGGCGCTGGACCTCGTCGCCCGGGCCGGCTTCTACAGCTCCGGGGTGGCGGAGGTGAACCGGATCGTCGAGCGGCAGGAAATCTCGAGCGACGGGTACTTCTGGCATAGCTTCGACTTCGCTGACAGAAACGGTCTGCGCAACATCTTCGCGCACCCGCTCGACTTCCAGGCGGACGGCGGCGAGGTGATCTTCTCGCTGCCGAACGGGTTCCAGGCCTACGCGATCGTCAACCATCTCGGGCAGCGTCTCGACAAGGCACCGATTGAAATCGTAAAGGACCTCGACAACGAGGAAGACGAGATCGCGGTGGTCAACGGGATCTCCTGCATGGGTTGCCACGTGTCCGGGATCATCGTCAGGGCCGACGAGATCCGCGCTCACATCATGAGCAACATGGAGGATTATGTGTCACAATCGATCGTCGGAGTGAAGAACCTGTACCCCGAGGGGAACGTGATGGACCTCCAGCAAACGGACTCGGACAGCTTCATGAAGGCGCTCGAGAAAGTCCAAGTTCCGGTCGTGATCGAGGCGGACGACGGTGGACTGATCGAGCCGATCCGGATCGCGGACTTCGCGTTTCTCCGCGTGGAGCTGACCACCGCGCTCGCCGCGGCCGAGATCGGCACCTCCCCGGAGAAGCTGCTGTCCATCGAGCAGACGGTGCCGGACATCGCCCTGCTTTATGACGGCGGGGCGCTCAAGCGCGAGGATTTCGGTGACATGTTCGCTCCGTCCGTCGAGGCGCTGCAGATCGGGGACGCGCAGCCGATCGCTGCATGCACGCCCGGCTGAGCGGGCTGATTGTTCCCTGGCGCCGCCGGAACAGCAACACCATTGTGGCGAGCTACAAGAGCCGGACGAGGGCGCGGTCCCTCACCGGCAGATGGGCCCGCTCACCTCGACGCCGAGTCGACGGTGCGCGGCCCATCTGCGCAGTTTCCGAATGCGTAAGCGGCCAGGTCGTCAAACCCGCCGTGGGCGGCGCTGCAGCGCTGCCGCCGGCACCCAGAACCTCAGCACTCCACCCAGACTTTGAGGGTGTAGCTGACACTCGAGAATAGATCGACCCACCAATGGACCACCACCTCGGTGCTGTCCTGCTTGTTGATCTGTGCGCTCGCGTGTCCGCCCGTGTCGACCTGGAGGTCGACGCGGGTGATGGTCTTCCCGTTCATCGGGTAGTGGTCGTCGCCGCTTCGACCGAAGATGCCCGCCTCGTATTGCCTGGACTGGTCGACCTCAAGGCACTCCGCGCGAGCCTGTTCCGCGCTCTGGTCCGCAAGGACGGCCGGACCGCGTCCGGGCTCGTCCATCTCCGGGGCGTCGCTGAGCGCGGGGCCGGAGATCACGAGTGCGAACGTGAAAAACATCGAGATGGTGCTCAACATGATGATCCTCCTGTCTTGGTTCGATGTCGGGCATCGCTCGTAGTAGCGACACATCGACGGCGACGTTCAGTTGGGCTTCTCCCGATTCGGGGAAGTTTGAGCGTCTGTATTAAGGTGACGCAGGAGGTCGGCCTGGATGGCGACTCGAAGAAAAAATCTACGGGCGAGCGGCGGTACCGTGGGGATACGGGCGAGCGGCGGTGAGGGCCGGATAGTCGTGGTTCAGTTCCGGTGTATTGGCTCAGCGTGAACGGGACAGAGGGTGGGTTGACGAACGGAGACGCTGAGGGTGAAGTGGAGGGTCGAGAGAAGTTACGCGGCGGTGCCGAGGTGGTCCAATTCTCGGCGCTTGCGTCGGAGCTCTCGGGCTGCCTCGAGCTTGCGATCGCGGCCGGCCCAGATCTCGGTCTCGCGTCCGAGGAGTTTGTCGCGCGGGCTGACGTAGCCGATCGCGCTGTGAAGGCGGTGGTTGTTGTAGTGGTCGATGCGGGTGGCGATGGTGGCGTGGGCGCCGTCGGGCGTGACGGCGTGGATGGTGTTCTTGTCGAGGGTCCGGTGATACCGCTCGATCTTGCCGTTGGCCTGCGGGTAGTTCACCGAGGTCCGGACGTGGGTCAGGCCGGCGAGGTCGATGAAGCGGCGGAAGTCGCCGGCGATGAACTGCGAGCCGTTATCGGAGATGACCCGCGGGTGAGCGCCAGGGTGGGCCTCGAGGGCACGCTGGAGGATGAGCTCGACGTCGGCCTCGGTCATGCGATCGAGGAACTCCCAGTGCACGACGTATCGGCTGTAGCCGTCGAGGACGGAGCACAGGTAGTAGTAGACGCGGGCGATGGTGATGACGGCGATGTCGATGTGCCAGTGCACGTGCGGGCCGAGGGGCTGGACGAAGCCGGTGCCCTTCTTGCTCGGCTTCGGTCGATGACGATCGAGGCGACCGGCCGCCCGCAGGACGCGGTAGGCGGTCGCGGGGCTGACGGCAACGACGTCGTCGTCGAGCATCATGAAGGTCAGCCGCCGATAGCCCTCGAGCGGGTGCGTGTCGAAATAGTCGACGATCGCCTGACGCTCCCAGGGCTCGATCCAGTGGTCGCGCGGGGTCTTGCCATTGTGCTCGTTGAGCTTGCCGTATCGCCGGCGCCACTCGTAGAACTTGGCGCGGGCGATGCCCAGCCACTCCACGAACTTCACGAGCGGCACCTCTGTCTTTTCGGACAGCCTGTGCACAAAGTCGACGACCTGGTCGCGCTCGTCGTGGGGAACCCAGCGGTCCGTCAGGGCTCCCCAACAGATTTTTTTGTCCGGACCAGCTCCTCGGTCACCTCGGCGATCACCTCGTCCTTGCGGGCCAGACGAGCCCTGAGCCGCTCGTTCTCCGCGAGCAGCTCCTGCTCCCGGCTAGTCTCGACGCGCTTGCGAGATTCCCCGAACGCCGCGGCGCCGTGCTCGAACAGGTGGCGCTGCCAGCCGTAGAAGACGCTCGGCTGCAGCTCGGCGCCCTCGCAGACCTCCGACACCGGCACCTTCTCGAGGTGGTGTCGACGCAGCAGGTTGATTTTCTGGTCAGGGGTGTGGTGACGACGTGTCTTCTTGCTCATGGGCGGTCCTTGCCCCGGCTCCTTCTACCAGGCCGGGGCGTGTCCCATTCCAGCTGAGCCAAAACAGGTCGAGAAGGAGAAGCTAGCCGGGGTTCCCACGATCAAGCGGCTGAAGACACAGGATGCCGCCGAAAAGGATCCGTACACGGACGAGGAAATGGAACTGCTCCTCGCCGCCGCGGAAGGGGATGAGCTCGGGGTGCTGGCGCTCCTGCTGAGTCTGGATGCCGGGCTCCGGCGGAACGAGATGCTGGCCCTCCGGTGGTGCGACGTGGATCTCAGGAACGGCGAAATCCACGTCAGGCATTCGGCGCACAGGACCGGCCTCAAGTGCCCGAAGGGGAAGAAGGCGGTGTCCGTGCCGATGCGTACTCGGCTCCGCTCCGAGTTAGCGAAGGCGCGGAAGGATCGCAAGCTGACCGACCACGTCTTCCCGGGTGAGCGGAACGCCTGGATGTCGGAGAGCGCGTTCCGCAAGCACATGATCGAGTTGGCCAGCAGAGCGGGAGTCGATTGGAGGGGCTTTCACAAGGGGAAGCACACCTTCATCACGCTCTTGCTCGAGAAGGGAGCGAACCTGAACGAGCTCCAGCTCCTAGCGCGCCACAAGCATGCCAGCACGACCGAGGGCTACATGCACGTCCGCAACGCGGCCAAGGCCATGAAGGCCGGCATCGCCCGCCTGGACGAAGGGGTCCCTGCTCCGGCCCCAACGCCAACGCCCGAGCCCGAAAGGGTTAGGCCGAGGTTACGAGTGTTAAGTTCGTAGCGCAAAATGCCCGTATCTCCACGCCGGCGGGGAGATACTGAGTACCTGTGGAACAAGTTCTGACCCATCCTCGCCAGATGCCCCTCCGCTGCCAAAACGCCGCGGGTCTCCACCCGGAGGCGCTTTGGCGGGGAGGGCGACTTGCCACGGGTTGCCTCTGGGTGCCTCTGGCTGCCACAAATCTGCCCCAAAACCCGGACGATGTCGGGTAATCGTCTCGGCCGGCGGTCCTTGCTGTCGTCGCTCTTGGGTGGATGGGTGGCAGCCCCGTGGCGGCCGTCCAGTGGGCGGGCCACCCGGCCGGTCTGCAGGCCAAGGACGTCACGACGAGGCGTGGGGGTTCGGTAGGAATCTCGCCCACTTGGTGAGCGGGTCGCGCGCGGCAGCGCGGGTGCAGGGGCGAGCGTCATGCCCGCCTGCGCGAGGCCGGGCATCTACGTCCCGCGGCAGACCCACGACAGCGATGCCGCCGTGCTCGTCCGGCGCCACCTGCCGGGTTTCCTCGCGCGCCTCGAGGAGGGCGGGCGCGCGCTACCGGAGTTCGTCAATGCGGAGCTCGAAGCGTTCGCGGAGTGCGGCGACTTCGAGAAGGGCTTCGTGCGGACGGCGTGCCGCCAGTGTGGCGACGAGCTGCTCGTACCGTTTTCGTGTAAGGGCCGGGGATTCTGCCCGTCGTGCATGGGTCGGCGGATGGCGGAAGGAGCGGCGTTGTTGGTCGACCACGTGTTGCCAGCGGTCGGCGACAGGCAATGGGTCCTCTCCTTCGAGGGACCGCTGGCAGTGCGTTTGGGCTACGACCAGGTGCTCCTGGCGAAAGTCGCTGAGGGCCTCGCGCGAGCGGTGATGCACGATATGCGGTGGTCCGTCAAAGAGAGTCACGGGCTGTGCTCGGTAGGGCCGCTTTCCGCAGGGGTGTTCACGGTGGTCCAGCGATTCCGCAGCGACCTCGGCCTCTACGTGTATTTGCACTGCCTCGTCACTGACGCCTTCGAGGAGCTCGGCGCTGACGTGCGCTTCTTGCCCGTGGCGACGCCGACGCCAGTGCGGCTGACGGCCGTGCTCGCGCAGGTCCACAAGGTCGTCGCCGCTGTCGCCGAGGACGACGACCGCGACGTGGACCCGGCGCTTGCTGCCTGCGTACAGCTCGGACTACAGGGTCCGCATCTGGCTCCGCCGTGCGAGCCCGTGACCCGACCGCCCCTGACGGTGACGGCGTTCGGCATGCATCTGCACGCCGCAACGACCGTCGACGGTCGCTACCGCAAGCAGCTCGAGCGGGTGTGCCGATACATGTTGCGGCCGCCCTTCGCCCATGACGCCGTCCAGGCGCTCCCCGACAGCCGGGCCGGGGTCGCGGATCGTGACGCGGCCGGCCAGGCTGAAGGCCATGGCGCAGTGGTCGCGGTAGGTGTCGATCGCGGCGCCCTCGGTGATGCGGGCCGGCGGGGCGATGTCTAGGCCGTCGTCGTGCTCGACGACCGCGGCGCCGAGCTTGCGCAGCTCGGTCGCGGCGGCGGCGATCCGGTCGCTCTCGTGGTGACGCAGGACGTCGACGCCGCGGATCCGCGTCGGCCCGGCGGCGTGCAGCGCAAGCGCGCAGGCGGTCAAGGTGGTGTCGGGCATGTCGGCCAGGTCGAGGTCGACGCCGCGCAGCGAACCTGTCCCTCGGACCAGAGTGTCGTGCTCGCCCTGCTCGACCGCGGCGCCCATGCGCGCGAGCACCTCGCCGAAGCGAGCGCGACCAGGAGTCGCGCCCGCGCAGCTCGGCCGGGCTGACCTGAAGGACATCTGATTCGACCCACGCGGCCTCGGCCCCGAAGTCGCGCAGGCAGGCGAGGGTCATGTCGACGTAGGGCCGCGCCGGGGTGCCCTGCTCGAGGACGATGCGCAGCGGGGCGGCGGCGAGCGGGGCGGCCAGCAGGAGGGCGGAGATGAACCGGGAGCTCGGCGGACGGGCCAGGCGGATCTCGCCGCCGCGGCCGCGGCGCCGACGTCATCAGGCGGGCGCCCCCTGATCTCGCACGGCAACATGTCGTCGGCGCCGCGGCAGACGATGTCGGCGCCCTGGGCCCGCAGGGCCTGCAGGATGCCCTCCATGGGCCGCTCGCGCATGCGGGCGCTGCCGTCGACGAGGCAGGCGACCGGGGAGGCGGCCAGCAAGGCGGCGAGGAAGCGCGCGGCGGTCCCGGCGGTGGCGACGCCGAGCGGACGCAGTGCCGCGCTCGGCCTCCTTGTCGTGACCTCCAGCGCCGCTCTTGCTGTTCACCGGTAGACCGCACCGGCCTCCAGCGCCGCGCTCGGCCTCCCTTGTCGTTTGCCCGACGAGGAGTTCGTCTCGGCGTGCCCCTTGTCGTTTGCCCGACGAGGAGTCCGTCTCGGCGTGCCCGCCGGGCCCAGGTTCACGATACCTGCCGACCGAGAGCTCTGTAGAGCTGTTCGAGGTCGAGCATCGTGGTTCACGAACTGACCCTGCTCCGTGGACCTCCAAGCGTTCTCGTACTCGACACTTCGACGAAATTCCCCCTTCGAACCGCTTAAGCGCGCCCCCTCAAAAAATGGAGTAAAGTCGGTCCCATGCCAGAGAGGGCCAGACCATGGGCTTGATGAGTTTCCTGAAGGGCCTGTTCGGGAGCCGCCCGATCGATGTCGATGACGACATGCCCGCGCTCCTCCCCGCACCCGTCCCCGCGTCCACACCCGCACCCGCACCAGCACCCGCACCCGCACCCATGCCGATCCAGCCACCCGCTCCCCCGCCCCCGCCCCAATTTCGCCTCGCCGAGCGCTACCCGACCGAGATCGACTTCCCGGCGGTGCTCCGCCGGGCTGGCGTCGAGGTCGAGCAGCAGCAGCGCGTGACCAAGGCTCAGGACCTGCTGCGGAGCCTGCCGGAGAACTCGCCGGCCGCGCTGAAGCGGCAGATCGTCGAGGCGGCGTTCACCGCCTTCGATGTCCCGACGCAGAAGATCATCCAGGCCGCGAGCGCCGAGGTGGACGCGCTGCAGGCGTTCATCCGCGAGGGCGGCGCGCGGGCCCAGAAGGTGATCGACGACGGCACCGCACGCATCGCCGAGCTCGACGCGGAGATCGCCGAGATCCGCGAGTCGATGGCCGCCGCGCTGGCCGACCAGGCGATCCGCGACGCCGCCACCGAGGAGCAGATCGCCGGCGTCAAGCCGATCCTCGCGTTCTTCGCCCGGCAGGAGCCCGGCCTCGGCGACTCCATGAACAGCCGCGACGTCCCGCCGCCGGCCTTCATGCGCGAGCCCTCGCAGGCGAACTTCATGAAGCCTCGCGCCGCGCAGCCCTCGGGCCCGCTGCCGGACTCCCTCACCGACATCGACGTCGAGTGAGCTCGCCGCCGGCGAGGCCCGCCGCCGCGATGGAGCGCGCTCCATCGCGGCGCGGATCGATCTCGCCTCAGCGGTCTCGCACCGGCACGTCGAGCGCACGCGTCGGGGTAGTCCATCAGGGTCGCGCCCCGCATGCACACGGGCGCCGCGTCGTTCCAGGCGAGCCGCGTTTCAATTGCAGATTTTTTTCGCCCGCGAACGCCGCTCAGCCCTCGCGCCGCGGGTACGGCGCGCCGTCGCGGTGCACGTAGCCCTCGGGGGTCGCGCGCAGGTCGATGTCGGGGTACTCGGCCTGGTCCCGCGGGTCGTCGGTGCCGACCTCGAGCACCTGGCTCCGCCGTGCGAGCCCGTGACCCGACCGCCCCTGACGGTGACGGCGTTCAGCATGCATCTGCACGCCGCAACGACCGTCGACGGTCGCGACCGCAAGCAGCTCGAGCGGGTGTGCCGATACATGTTGCGGCCGCCCTGCGGACTCGCGGGCTCCCGTAGGTCCGCCTGGTCCCGTACATGGCGCTCTCAGGCGGGACCCTGATCGCGCTCGGGGCCCGTGAGATCGCCATCGGCCGGAACGCGGCGCTCTCGGCAGTGGACCCGGTGTTGTTCGGACGGCGCGCGAAGCACATCGAGGCCGGCGACGAGGACGGCCTCCACGCGACCGCCCGCGAGTACGAGGACGCCATGCGGCGGCACCTCCAGAGCACCTTGCGGGCGCGGCTTCAGGCCACCCAGGGCGCCGCGGGCGTCGAGAAGGCGATGGCCGTCTTCATGGGCCAGAACGCCCCGCACGAGTGGCCCATCTACGGGCCCGAGCTGATCGAGCTCGGTCTGCCGGTCCGCGCCGCCGAAGGGCGCTGGTCGGAATACGTCGATGCGCGACGCGGCGGGTGGCGAGCGCGCTGAATCCAGACGAAACCTGTGCACGTCGCACGCCGTGCTGGTGCGACCGGATCGATAGGGAGAGCCCGGGCGGACTTGCGGGCTCCGCATCGCGGACGGGCGTCGAAGAAGATAGAGCAGGTTGGGAGGTGGGACGTGGCGAGGGTGAAAAGACCGGGTGGGTTCGTCAACGACTCCTATCCTTACAATATAGAGGGGCCGCCGAGCGAGCATGTCTCTTCGGACATAAATGGAGCGGTCTCCGGCGATCTGAGTTCGCGCCTGAACTTGCCACCCATCCTCTGGTGGACTTGGGAGCGGAGACCCGCGGCGGAAAGCGCCGCGCCGTGAACATCAACGTCAGCCCTTACAACTACAAGAACAGCGCTCGAATGCTCGTCACCTTCACCATCCCCGCCGACAAGTCCAAAGGCCTCCCGCGCCTGCGTCACAAACGCGTCGCGCCGGAGGGACTGGATAAGGCTGGCGCGTTTGCATGGGCGGAGACCCGCAAACGCGATGTGTGGAGCGAGCTCTTGGGTTGTGAGACCAGAAAGGAGAGAGTCGCTGCATCTGCAGAAGAGACAATCGTTGCACCTGCTCCCGCGCACAGGATCGTCAAGAAGACCCAGGGGACCGTCCAGACTTTGAAGGAGTTCTGGAAGAGGTTCGAGGCAGAGTACCTCTCCCAGCAGAAGCCGGCCACGCGGAAGAACTATTCGACCGCATGGTGCCGATATATACGTTTCGGGAGGTGAGGGTTTGCCACCCCTTGCCCCTGGTTGCCACTCCAGGCCGCAAAGAGAGTTAGATTTTGGTTAAGTAAATCTGGCTCGACGCACAGGAACCCGACTTCGGCAGTCCCGAGGCGGGTTTCGAGCTCGAGTGGCCCGGTGCGCGGGTCGTTCGGTGCGTCGAGATCCTACCGTCTTCGGGTGGACGACCAGGGAGCTGATCACCGGCTACTCATGGCCGGCGACCGGCTGTTGCTGTGTTCGGATGGGCTGCACGAGTACCTCGCGCACGCCGACGAGCTGCGGGACCTGCTCGACGTCCGCGACGCCGCGCAGGCGGAGCGACCGTCGCCGGCTCAGGGACAGCCGGCCAAGTCCGGTCGGATCTCGGCCGGGGCCGCGGCGCGCAGGGCATCGCGCTGCGCGGCCGAGAGCTCGGCGCAGCCTTGATTCCACGCCTGGGACAGGGCGATGTGGTGCGCTTGCGTCAGCACGCCGCCCTCGGCGACAAACTCGGCTTGCCTGGCGAAGAAGCGGCGCAGGATCGTCGCGCGGCCGGCCGGGTCGAGGCGTCGCATCGGAACCGCCAGCAGCCGCACGGGGCCGTGCTCGGTGCCCCATTTGTCGGCCACCGGCCCGCGCGACTCCTCCCAGCTTCCGTACAGGTGCAGGAACGCGATCTCGTTCGGCCCCGCGCCGCCGGCTTCGGCCGCCGTCAGCACGTCCTCGTAGTCGAGCGGGCGCTGACCGGTCGAGAGGCCGCGCCCGGGATTGGCTGCGAGCTGGGCCCACCACCACGACAGGGTCTGCGCCATGGGTGCGGGCACCCCACCCGGGGCATCGGCGGCCTCGAAGAACGCGAACCCGACCTCGTACGGAAATGCCGGGCTGCCGTCCGGCATGCCGTGATCGAGATCGTCAAAGCCGTTGCGTCGCGACCAGTCCCACAGCTTGACCGCCGCGTAGCGCAGCAAGTCGATTCGCGCGAGATGATCGCCCTCCTCCACGAGGAGCTCCCGACCCACGGCCATGGCCGCGGTCATGAAGGCCTGCGCGTGCTCGAGAGAAGGATTGTCGGCCAGCGCGGCCTCGGCGACGGCGAGCTCTCCGTCCCGGCGGGTGAACCAGCGTTCGTCGATCCTTCGCGGCAGCCAGCGCCCGAAGGTGGGGACCGCGATCGACGTCGGCAGCACGAACGTGTCGACGGTCTCCGGCCAGTCCCAGGGCAGATCCGCGGGCAAGCTCGCGGCGCCCCAGAGGTGTTCGCCGAAGCTCGCGTCGTCGGGCAGGATGGACTCCGGCCCCGCTCCGGCGGCGCCGTGGTTGTCGGAGCCCGGTTGGAACGCTGGCCGATACGGTCGCCCTTCCGCGGGCACGGGCAGGCTGCGAATGTAGCTCGCTAGGTCCTCGGCCTCGGCGCGCGAAAACTCGTGGAACATCGCGCGTTCGACGATGCTGCGATCGGAGAACGCGTAGTACTGGAGATCGGCGCCCGAGTCCGCATGGCAACGCGCACACGTCGGTCCGCCGTCGCGTGCGACGTCCTGGAAGTACGAGCGGCCCCGCTCGATGGACGCCGCGTCGTCTCGGAGTGGACGCCACCGTTCGGGCGCCTCGTCGGGCTCGCCGAGCACGTGTGTGGTGTCGCCGATGCGGAGCGCCACGTGCAGGACGCGATACCCGGAGACGGCCGCCCCCGCGTCGACGACCTGACGCGGGTAGCGAAAGGCCAGGTGGTTCACCCCCGGTACGAGGAGCCCGGGGTCGATCGCTATCTCGGCCGTGCCCACGCGCCCGTCCGGATGCACGAACGGCTCGCTCACGTCGATGGCCTCGCCCTCGTTGACGACCAGCTCCGCCGACCCGGGCTGCACGACGTTGTGCAGGGTGAGCACGAGCGCCGCGGAGTCGGCCGCCGCGAGCTGGGTCTCGTCGAGCCACACGTCGGCGATCCGCTCCGTACCGGCCGGGCCGAGGATCTCGAGCGGCAGGACCAGCGGCGCCTGCAGCTCGTCGTCGGATCCCGCGGTGCAGCTCAGGATCCACGGCAATCCGAGCATCCAGACCGCGCGCCTCATTGCGGCACCAGCCAGGCGTCGAAGTCCGCGTGGTAGCTGCCCCCCGCGACCATGTTGTCCGCGCGATACAGGTCGAAGTTCGCCGGCAAGTCCGGATAGTCGGGATGGGAGAATCCGCGCACCTCCCACACGGTGTGCAGGTTCTGGTGCCAGCCGAAGTCGAACGGGACGACGCCGGCCGGGAACACCGGGTTCTCGATGCGCAGCCAGGCGAAGATGCACTCGCCGTCCTGGGGGTCCGTTTCGTCGCCGCCGCTGCACGCGTCGTGGATCTGCGTGAACGCGGGCGAGCGCTCGCCGGTGAAGGTCAAGTCGCGGAGAACGAGCGCCACTTCGGGCACGAACGTGTAGTCGATGACTCCACCGTTGTCCAAGGTCGCGCCCTCGATGCGCGGGACCTCGTCCGGGTTGATGCCCTTGATGGCGAACCCGAGCTCGGCATTGTCGATCGCGACGATATTCTGGTACGAGATGCTGTTGCCGTAGGCCCCGTGGAGGATGCCGTGGGCTCCGTTCGACCACGCGCTGGCGGTGTAGGGCGTGTCGTTGCGCGTGTTGTTCTGCCAGTTCGAGATGCCGTTGCCGGCATTGTTGTGCGCGACGACGCCTTCGAAGCGGTCGGCCGGGGCCATGCCGGAGCCCGTCTCCGACCAGTGGAACGCGGCCACGTTGCCGAAAGTGCCATAGTTGTAGGCAGTACCGGTGACGACACAGTCCAGCGAGTCTCCGCCGCCGGCGAAGATCGCGATGGCTCCGCCGATCGCAGCACAACCCTCGGCGCGGTTCGGTACGGCCACCCGCGCGGCGAGCACGTGGGTCAAGTCGTTGTCGCGCGGCTCGAACTTCTCGCGCTCGGTGCAGCGCAGGCCGCAGGCGCTGTTGTCGTAGGTGCGCGCCACGGCGGTCTCCTGCGTGTCGTAGACGACGACGTCGGTCACTTCAATGCCGTTGCTGTGCTCGATGGCGATGCCGTCCTTGCCGCTGGCCCAGATCGCGGTGTGCCGCACGAACGAGGTCTCCGAGGCATCTGCCTGCTGATGGAACCGCAGCGGCGACCTGCGGGCCGGCTCGTCGGCGGCGGTGCAGTCGCGAAGCGGTCCGAGCCAGCGCAGCTCGACGCTGTCCAGCTGCGCGACGCCCTCCTCCCCGACGATCACGTGGGCGTGGGCGGTGGCGTCGAACGAACGCACGACGACGTTGCGCGTGAGGTTGGCCGCCTCACCGCGGCGCACACAATCCGTGCAGCCCGCGTGCTCGAACGCGGTCGCGCTCGCCAAGGTCACCTCGGGGCCGTTCACCGACGCGATCGTGGCCTCGTCGAACTGGTCGGCGAAGTCGGCCTCGGCGATCTCGGTTGTCGGCGTCAGCAGCACGCGATCGCCGGGCTGCCATCCCGTGGCATCCTCCACCGACAGGGTCGGATCGCCCGGCGCGGTGCCGTCGGTCAACTTCGACCAGGACTGCTTGAGGGCGCCGGCCGCAGAGAACACACCACGCCCCATCACCCACAGGCCCACGTCCGTGTCGAGGATCTCGAGCGGCGTGTTGACGGGCGGCGTGAATTCCTCCCCCCCGAACACCGTGCTCGGGGTGCCGACGTAGTCGTCGTCGTGCATGCCGGCGAACACGAGCTCGGCCACGACGTCGGCCGGAACCCGGTCGTCCTCCGTGCCGAGATCGAGCCGGCCCCACACGATCACGTTGCCGTGCACGGTCAAGGTCGACGAGGTCGAGCGCGAGGCCTTGACGGCGCCGCCCGATTCGATGGTCAAGGTCTTCGCCTCGGCGTCGCAGTCGAGCAGGACGACCTTGCCGTCGGGCACGACGACGTCGGTCTCGGCCGTGGGGATCGGTCCGCCCCACGTGCCCTCGTCGCACCACGACTCGCAGGTGAGGGCCTCGCAGTCCACCGGCTCGCCGTCGGTGCCGCCCACGCTCGTGCCACCGTCGTCGGGCCCGGGCCCCGTCGGGCTCGTGTCACCGTCGTCAGGCCCGGTCGCGCCCGTACCTTCCGTCGTGTTCGCATCTCCGGTCGTGGAGCCGTTACCGGTAATGATGGGATCACCTGCGCTCGAAGCTTGGCAGGCGAGAGCGGAACCGATCAGCAAAAGAATGGTGGGACGCACGTCAACTCCTCCGGACCGTGAAGTGTCCCGACCCGCCCACCGCGGCTCAACAATCACGCGATCACGGGAGCACTATTTCGACCCCCAAGACACCGATGCCAAAGGGTCGCCCCCAGTCTGCAACCGTGCGACCGGCGAAACGCACGAGTGGTCGAGGCACGAGCGCCCCGATGTGGCCGTCGAGGCGGAGACGAATCCGTGGGCGCAGCGCGACGGCCAGGCCTAACCGGGCCACGAGTGCGGCGGACGTCACGACGTCGGTAGCGTCGCCGTACGCCGGGGCGGCCGAGCCTCGCATGCGCAGGAAGGCGGGACCGATCCCAACGCCTGCGTCGGGTTGCCAGCGTGCGCTCGGGGGCACGAACGACACGTGCAACCCGGCGAGCACGAGCGCGGTGTGGATCTGCGCGGTGCCCTCAGGGCCGCGCGCCACGGTGCCCACGGTCGGTGCGAGGGCCTGGATCGCGAGCCCCAGGTGCGGATGCGGCATCCAGCGCAGCCCGAGCAGGGCATGAAGCGATGGGCCGAGGCCGCCCGGGCTACCGGCCACCGCCGGAGCGAGATGGATAAAGAAGCGCGGGGCCGCGGGGCGTGTCGGCGATGGCGTGGATGGCTTGGGAGGAGGCGGGCTGACCACGGGCACCTCTTGCGGCTCGCGCAGGCTGGCCCGCAAGAGCTCGATCGCACGCATGGCCACGATGCGGGCGTCCTCCTCCGTGTGCGGCTGTGGAATCGCTACGCGGTGCCGCACCGACTTGCTGGCGACACGATCGACGATGCGGATCTCGAGCGCCTCGTGCTCGACCACTCGGATCGCGGCGACTGCTCCGAGGTCGTCGGCCCAGCTCTCATCGTCGTCCTCCGCGGGGGCCTCCGGTGCCAGCACCTCGAAACCGAGGGCGGACAGCTCGGCGCGAAGCTGACGGACGATCGTCTCGTCGTCGGCACCACCGACCACCGCGACGCGATCGCTTGCACCGCCCGGCGCCGGCCCGGTGCCCAGCAGCGATGCGACGAGCGCGAAGGAGGCGAATGCGAGCGGCACCGACAGGCTCAAGGCGCACCGAGCCGGTGCGCGAGATCAGCGTGTGGACCCTCGGGATGGCGCGCGAGATATCGTCTTGCGGTCGCCTGCGCTTCGCTCGCCCGGCCCGCGCGCTCCTGCGACTCCATCAGGCGCCCGAGTGCCTCCTTCGCGAGCGGGCCCTCGGGATGCTCGTTCAGGTAGGTCGAGAACCAGTGCGTGGCGCGATCGTAGTCGGCCGCGAGATCGAAGGCGATGCGGCCGAGCATGTACCCGGCCGTGCCGGCCTCCGGCGCGTCGGGAAATCGCCGGCGCAGCTCGGTGAGCGCCTTCTGAGCTCGCCCGGAGTTGCGCGCGAAGCGAGCCGTGTCGGCCAGACGCAGGAGGTCCGCGGCCGGCAAGGAGCTCACGAGGTCGGCAAATCCGATGCGTTCGGCTTCGGTGAGGGCGTCGCGATAGCGGCCGAGCTGCGCGAGCTGTTGCCACGAGGGTTCGGCGGCGGCCTCGGGGGGAGTCGGCGGCGTCGGTGCGATCGATCGCGCGGCCTCGGGCTTGGCCGACCGAGTGGTGCGCCGCGGCGGTTCGAGCTCGGGCGGCGGAGCCTCGGATGCGGTGGGGAGCACGGCGGTGGGCAAAGGAGGGCTCGGCGCGGGCTGGGAGGTCGGGACGACGGCGGTGTCGTGCAGATCCATGCGCAACGACTGCCCCGTCTCGAGGGCATGGGTCTCCCCCGCCATCGGACCCAGCACGGTGACTTCACCCTGCTGTACCTGGACCGCGAAGCTCGCTTCGTCCGGCCGCCAAGTGATCGTAAACGTGGACGTCGCACAGCTCACGGTGAACGGTCCGGCGCTCACCTGCCAGGGGGTCGCGAGATCGACGGGGACGGCGACCGTCGCCGTGCCGGACACGAGGACGACACGCGCCTCGTCGGCATCGGCCCGCTCGACGCGTGCGCGCCCACCGGGATGCAGGCGAAACTCGCCGCCGCTGGCGAACTCGATCACGAGCTCCTGCTCGGCCGGTGCGGTGACGTACGCGCCCATCATCGCCACCGGATCGGCCGCAGGCTCGCCCGCGACCACGGCGGATCCGTCCTCGCGGCTGCGCAACAACACCAGCGCGAGCACACAGACCGCGGCCGCGGTGGCCACGAACGCGGCCAGGAAGGGGCGGCTCGAGCGACGCGGTGCATCGAGGGCGGCCAGCACGTCGGCGAGCCTGGCCTTCGGCAGTGCCGCGCGCCCGTGATCCTGCATCCGCGCCATGGCGACGCCCAACCGCTCGAGTGGGGTCTCTGGATCGGTCATCCGTCCCCTCCTTGCAGCCACGAGCTCAACGTGGCGTCGCGGGCCGCCAGCCGCTGGATGCGACCCTGGGCGCGGGCGAGTCGGCGCTTGATCGTGGCGAGCGAGGTGTCGCAGGCCTCCGCGATCTCGCGCAGCTCCATCTCTTCGAGGTACCGCAGCGAGAACGCGATGCGTTCGTCGACGGGCAGCCGATGCAAGAGCCGCAACGCTCCCGCGGCCGCGTGGGCCAGCTCGGGCGACGCGTCGTCGGCCTGTGGCTCCGGCAGTTCCTCCGGCGCGATCGATCGCAGCCACCATCGCGCCCGCCGACGCCGAATGCAACCGCGGGCCGTGAACACGGCGATCCGGGTCGTCCATCCGCGCAGCTTGTCGGGTCCACCGCGAAAGTCCCCGATGCCCCGCAGCGCGCGGAGGAACACCTCCTGCACGAGGTCGGGGATCTCCGCATCGACCCCGAGCACGCGCACGAGCACCCGCTCGACGTGATCGGCGTGGCGCTCGAAGAAGGCCGCCGCGGCGCCACGGTGGCCGCTCCGCAGCGCGTGCAGAAAGGCCTCGTCCTCTTCGAGGAAGCGAGTGGTGGAGAGCAGCGTGCCCGTGGCGACGCCGCTGCGTCGTGAGTGCGCGGTCAATGGGAGGTGCCCAGGGTCAAGTGCCCGCGCGGCGCCGGCACGGCTCAAATATCTTGGGGCGTCGGAGCGGAGCGGCGGCGAGCTACGGAGACGGGGCGTGGGTGGGTGATCGGGACCCCACTGGGGACCGCGGATGTGGCGCTCGACGGCCTCAGAACGGGCGGGTGACGCAGATGCAGTCGCCTTCCGGGCCGAGGCAGGCGAGCGGCGGGGCGGTGAGCTGGGCGAGGAAAGCGTCGAATGCGGCCTGCGGCAGCGCGGGGCTGTCGACGATGTCGAGGTGAGCGAGCTCGGTCAGGAGCGGTGCGCCAGCGAGGGTGGTGAGACCGGTGAGGCCGAGCAAGTTCAGCGACTCGACGCGGGCCAGCGAATCCAGGCCGTGGAGGCCGTGGAGGCCGGGGAGGGACGGAGCCGAGCAATCGCTGAGCTGGAACATGTGTTCGACGTGCTCGAGTGCGCCGAGACCGATCAGGCTGGTGAGCTGCGTTCCCGGGGATAGTGAGGTCGCCGCGCACGCGGGTCAGGCAGCGGAAGTCGGGCTCGACCATCCCGGGGATCAGGAACGAGTCGTACTCCCAGGTGTGCTCGCACGGCGGGCCGCACTGCGAGGACGGGCCCGAGGGGGTGGTGCCCGAGGTCGTCGGGGTGGTGCTCTCGGTGGTGGTCGATGGGGTCGGCGTGGGCGAATCACCCGAGGTGCCGGCCATGGTGGCGGGGTCGGTCGTCGCGTCGCTGTCGCTGTTCGCGGTCGCCGGGCCGCAGGCGGCGACGAGGAGGACGGCGAGGGCGAGCCGGGGCACGTCGCCACGTTATCACAGGCGACGACGTACTCAGGCGCGCTCCACCAGCGCGAGGTGCTCGCAGGGCAACGCGGTTCGGCGCGCAGGCCGAGGGGCGCGTGCAGCCCGGCGAGGCCGTCCTCGGCCTTGCCGAGGCGGCCGCGGCGTGCCAGAGCGACGCTCTCGAGCGCGCCCTGCGGAACGAGGCGAGCGCCGCGCGGCGCTCCGCCTACTTCGCGGCGACGGAGGAGAGCGCGATGTCCGTGACCTCGGCCGGCACGTAGACGTCGAACTTGACCTTCCCGCCGTCCAGGAAATCCTTGCGCGGAGTGAATTCCCAGACCTCGCCCTTGCCCGAGTCTCCCTTGACGACGACGAACCCGCGCATGAACCCTTGATCGTAGTTGACCAACTGGTCGCCGTGCCACTCGCTGCCCGACTTGCGGCCCCAGTCGTCGTACAGCAGCACGACGTCGACGACGGGCTTCTTGGTGTGGCTCGCGGCGTAGTCGGAGAAGATCCGCTTGAGCTGCTTCGCGTCCTTGGCCTTGTAGACGTCCTTCGGCAGGCGGACCGCGGCGGCGAGCGCCTCGTCGAGCTCCGCGTACTTCGCCTCGACGGCCTTCCACTCCGGCGTCTCGAGGTCTTCGGCCTTACGCATCGACTTGTGCGACCAGGCGGACTTGTACTGCTTGACGAACTCATGGCTCGGGTACGGCGACGTGAGCTCCAGCAGAAAGTCCTCGCTCTGACAGCACGCCGGCAGCAGCTGCTGCAGCTTATCGACGTCGTCGATCAGCGGCTGGTAGTACGCGCGCCGCTCCGCGGCGGGGTCGGCGGGCGGGGTCGCGGTGGGCTTGTCCGACGCGCCCGCCGCGGCGACCTCGGCCTCCGGCGAGGCAGCCGACGATTCGTCCGCCTTCTTCTTGAACAGCGAATTGCTGTCCAGCTTCAGGCCGCCCGCGCAGCCCGCTCCGAGCCCGAGTGACAGGGATGCAAAAATGACGATGATTTTGTTCATGTGTTCGACCTTCAGACAAAGTGGGCACGACGCTGTGCCCTCGAGCGTTGCAGTTCACGCGCGCGTGAACTCTGCCGGCGACGATCGCCGGGCCATCGGGTGACGACGGGAGCGCGCAGGGAGTGGGCCGCCGTGAAGCAGGGTCATGATGCGCACCATCGCGGCCGTCTTGGTGCGCATCACCTCGTCCGCGCCGGTGTCGTCGAGGGTTCCTCTCGGCGTCTGTCGCGGCGTTGCCGGTGTCTCGGTGAGCTGTACGTTGGCGCAGACGGAGTTGGCCGTGAATGTCACCGCATGGATGACGAGCCCGCCCCCGGCAGCGATGGCCAACGTTACGATCCCGTTTGCATGCGCGCTCCTCCCTGAACCGGGCGCGATCGCCCAGGCCGACAAGGAGACGGGAACCGTTGCGGGTTTTTGCGATTTTTTTGAACGTGCCGTCCGGTCGCTTCTTGCACCATGCGCGCGAGACCCGTCAGCGCCGCGGCGGGTCTGAGCGCTGCCTCCGGGCGGCCCAGGGGCAGCGCTTCCCGTCGATGGATGCCCTGCTCGGCGCCGGTGAGCGGGTCGTGGCCGGTGAGGTGGAGGAAGTCGTCGGCCAGCACGACGACGTGGTCGGGCAGGGCGGTGTCCAGCGACCTGCGCGAACAACCGAAGGCCGCCCACAAGCACAACAGCGACGCCCTCAAGCTCCACCGCAAGGGCGACTACACCGGCTCGCCCACTTCAACCGCGCCTGCGCGCTGAGCCGCCTCGGTCAGCCGATGGCGGCGGCCGCTGGCTCGGGGGTCGGTTCGGCGATCGGTGGTTCGGGGAGCGTCCGCAGGGCTTGCCGGGGACGCAAGTTGGCGAGCTGTGACTGACCCCCCGCTCGCCTCCGCTTGGTTCGGCAGCCCTGGCCTAATCGAAGGCAGCAATTCGCTGCTCATCTGGCTGACCAACGCGGTCGCGCTGTCCGGCCAGCGCAAGGTGCGGGAGCTGTCGCATCACGCCCTAACCCCGCTCACGCGGGATCGTCGGTCCGACGATCCCAAAGGTCGACGGGGGTGCCGCCCCGGCCCTCATCCGCGGACCCTCGGTGTTCTGGCACTGGACCCGGCGAGAGTACTGTGGCTTGGAATTTCCCAAGCGCACTCAGTAGACGCTGCCAACCCTTCGCCGGCCGACGGTACACCGAGACGAGGCCCCCCTTGCTTCCGAGATTCGCTTCGAATGTTCATGCACAGATGGGCCTCGTGCTGGCGACGGTGCTAGCGATCGCGTTGCCCGAGGCCGAGGCCCACGCCGACTGCGGGTGCGACGGCACGATCACCGCCGACGGCGACGGACCCTGCCTGCGCTACGCGGCCCCGTCGGGCCCCGGCAACGACATCACGTTCCGCTTCGCCGAAGCGTACGAGTGCGGGCAGTACGTGACGGGCGAGTTCTTCGTCGTCGCCTCGGGCGCAGCGATCACTATCGCCGCGATCACGCCCGACGGTGCGCCGGGTCGTCACGGTGCCGACGTGAATCCCGATCCGAACGGACCGCAGCGCTGGGACGATCGCCTCGGCGACTACGCCGACGCGGTCGGCTTGCCGCTCGACGTCGAAGCGAACAGCTCGGTCGTCAAGTACGTGTCCGACAATCCCGTCGGTGATTGCGACGGCGATGCGGACGAGAAATCATGCGGACGGTTCGCCGCGGTGGTGACGATCGTGGACGCGGCGCCCGACGATCCGAGCACCGCGTTTCGTCCGCCTTTCGTCGGCGCGGACAAGCCGACGTTGTCCGCGGCGACGTTGCAGACGCAATTGTTGTCGCGGCTGTCGGCCGACTGCGCCGATGTGCCCACGCTCGCAACCGCCGAGGCGTGGACGCGGCACCTGCGGCTCGACTACACGAGCGACTCGGTCACGTGCGATCTGATGCCGCCGGAAGATGCGATCCCGAACGGCCGGCCGTGGTCGACCGACATCTGGGCCGACGACACCGACGTGCATGGGTGGCTGCACCTGGCCGACGTCTGCGACGCACCGCCGTGCACGCCCGAGCAGGATCTCGCGACGAAGATGCCCGTGCTCGTCGGCTACGTGCAGCACGGCATCGACGTGTGGGGCGTCGACCGGCAGGGCGCGAGCCTGTTCCGCGGCGGCGGAGGCAACGGCGGCGGCAAGCTGCACGCGTACGTGTTCGCGGCGACGATGCTCGCCGACGCGGAGATGCTCGCCGATCTCGCGGCGATCGACGAGGAGCGCTTCTTCGAGAGCGCGAGCTACTACGCGGGCGAAGGCGGCGTCGCGCTGTGGGGCCAGCCGACCGGCGACGAGGCGGCGTACTGGAACGACTTCGGTGATCAGTCGACGCGGACCATCCGCGATCCGTACCACTCCATCGACGGCGGCTTCGAGCCCGGCGGCTGGTATCAGGACAACACGGCGAAGCCGACGCAGTACACCGCGCTCTTGATGCGGATCATGCCGGCTTTGCAGGCGAACTGGCCGGTGAACGGCGACGTCGTGCTCGCGTATGCGGATCGCTGGGTCGAGCACGGCGCGCTGACGCAGCCGGATGACTGCGCGCCGATCGGCGGCGAGTACGGCGTCGACTACGGTCCCGACGGCATGGGCGGCTGCATCGCAGGGGGCGGCCGCGTGCCCGAGCTCGACGGCAACAACGCGAACGGAGGCAATCGTTCGCGCCCGTTCGGCGAGTGCATGTGGCAGAGCTTTCGCGCCTGCGCCGAGGACTGCTCGTGCCCGGGGCAATCGTGCAAGAGCGCGAGCATGTGCGGCAACGGCATCGTCGAGCCGCACGAAACGTGCGACGGCGACGACGCTGCGAGCTGCGCCGAAGGTTGCATCGCGCCGGGCCAGCCCGGCGCGTGCACGTGCGCGGACGGGGGCGAGGGCGGGGGCGAGGGCGGAAGCCATGGCGCGGACGAAGGCGGCACCCCAACCGAGTCGGCGACTTCGATGGACGCCGACGACACGGCGACGTCGAACGCGAGCGCCGGCGACACGTCGGGCGGCTCGTCACCCGCGGAAGGGGACGACGACGACGCGAGCGGCTGCGGCTGCCGCTCCTCGTCGACGCCGCCACCGAGCCTGTTCTTCCTGCTGTGGATCGTCGCGTGGCGCCGCCGTTGCCGGCGGGCGATCGCCTCGTCGCGCCGCTGATGCTCCACGCGATCCCGCCGACCGCGAGTACCGCGACGCCGGCCATCATCACCAAAGAAGCGCGGCGAGGCGTCGCCGGCGACGAGCTGCGCCGGTGGATGGAGATCGGGAAGAGCCGCGCCTGCGAGCCGAGCGCGCGAAGAACACCGGGGCCGCGGCTGAGGCGGGCAGGGCGCTGGTGAAGGCCGCGAGCGCGTGCGCCCGGTTGGGCGACGAGGGCGAGGGCGCAACAACGCCGGCTACACGCTTAGTTCGAGACCAACTTCTTCGTGGTCCACGTGACCAGAGCCGACGTTCGGCTTTAGGGCGGGAGGATGCGCCCTCGGGTGCGCCGAGTGCGCGGCCGGTGTCCGAGCCCGAGCGGACGACGTAGCTGGTCGGCGGACCGGCCTCTCTCGCTCCGCACGCTGCGGCGGGGGGTGCTCCTTGCGGCAAATTTATCGTGCAAACGCTTCATTGTGCCGATCGAGGCAGGCCGAGCGCGGCACCTACCTGGCGAAGGAGATGCATGACAATGAAGAAGCATTTTTCCAGCATCCTGGTCGGGTTGACCCTGCTGTCCGGCTGCGACGATCCCAACGAGTTCGAGGTGCTCGAGCGAGGCGGCACGACGAGCGAGGGGCTCGGGACGGGAAGCATAACGAAGTCGCGGGAGGGCCCCACCAGCGAACTGCCCGCAGGCCCGGGCAAGCGCTTCGAATCGCCGGTGGACGAGCTCGGGGAAACGGATCTCGAGGCCGCCTCCATCGTGCCTGGTGCCGGGGAGGGCGCGGGAACCGAGGACAGGGAGCCTCGGGACGGCGCAACCGACGACTTGACGAACCCTCCGGAGACGGCCGAGGGCTTCGGTTGTCCGTCGGACGGCAAGTGCCACAAGCATTGCAAGAGCGTCGACTACGACGGCGGGTATTGCGAAGGATTCCTCGATCTCAAGTGTAAGTGCTACGATAAGTGAGAGCAGGCGGGGCCGGGCTCTCTGCCGCCTCGAGGAGTCTGTGCGCAGCGTTCGTCTGTGCGCGCTCGCGTGACATACGAGGCTCGCCCTCGTATGTCACGCGTCTTCGTCAGCTCCGGGGATGTCGAGGGTATAGGGGAATACGAGGACATCGAACGCTCGCGGGCGCGGCTCGCCGCGCGCCGACGGCTTCGGCGTGCGGCGAAGACCGGATGACAGCGTGCGGAAAGCAGGTGGGGTCACCATGGCGTCAGGGTCGAAAGCCTCGCCAGCGACACACACGAGAGTCCATTCGCGATAGGAGCCTGGGGGCAGCGCCGGCGGTGCGCAGATACGATACGCGCGCGTACCATCGGCGAGTTGGTCGGCGACGGTGACGCACTGACGCGCGGCGAAGCACTGCGCGCCGATCCCCGAGGACCACGCCTCGATCTCACGGTCTGCGCGGATCCGGAAGGTGTGGGCGTAGAGCTCGGGAGCGCCCCGGTCGAGGTTGTGCAGGGACACGCCGAGCAGAGCGCCGGGACGAGCCCGGATCGGGCCGGGCACCGAGACGATGCCGGATCCGGTCGCGGTGCCCCAGCGCAGCTCATAGCAGCGGCGAAGCGGCTGGCTGCTGAGGTCTCCCAGCAGCCAGCGGGCCACGCCTTGCCAGGTGCCCAGGCGACGGAGACAACGAGACAGTCGATCCTCGCAGAGTCTGTCGAGAGCCGCGAGATGGACCAGATCGCCGAGACAGTCACGGACGTGCAGCGTCCGCTCGAGGACCTCGAGGCGGGCGGCAAGGTCGGGCGCATGGTCTACCAGCCGAAGTTCGGCGGCGGTGACGAGCTCCGTGAGTCGACGCCGTACCGAAGGAGCGTCGCAATCGATGATGACCGCCGGTAGCCTTCCGCCGCGGCGTCGATGCGCATGACACACCCGGGGGAGGGCCTCGACGGCGAGCGGCACTCGCAAGCGTGTGCGATCGGGGTCGATCGTGGCGGGCCGCGCCACGGCGACGAGCGGGCCGTTACCTGCCGCGCCGGGTCTCGAGAGGAGCTCGAAGCGATCGCCGCGGTCGATGCCGTGCAGCGCCCCGGCCATGAGGACGACGTCGCCACCGACGCGCTCCACGCGATACATGTCTTGTCCGGCGAGGTCTTCCGAGAGCGAGAACGGCCTGCGGAAGCGCGGGCCGAACACGGCGGGCTGCTGGATCGGCCATACCTCCTGCACGGCCGCGCGGGTAGCGGCGAGCACGGCGTCCCAGGTCGTGTGCGACTCGAGCGCGGCGAGCAAGACATCCGTGAAGAGCATGCGCCCGGTGGCGGGGTGCGGGTAGGCCCGGCCGCCGGCTGAGCTCGCGGCGACAACCACCACGTGATCGGCGAACGTCGGCGGCTTGTCGGGCCGCGGGCCGCGGACCGCAAGCGGACGCTTCTCGACGACACGCGCGCAGGCTTCGCGGTGGAGCGCCTGCTCGCAGTTGCGCGCGACATCTTCGTCGATATCGTCGTCGAGGCGGACCATGCCGCTCGCGTGGCAACAGTCCAGGATAACGGTCAGGTTGCGTGCGCGCCGTGCGATCCGTCGGAGCTCCCGGCTCAGTTCGGAGGCGAACACGCTACGAAGCGTTCCGCCGGTCGAGCGGTCGAGGTCGATCGTCACCAGCAACGGGTAGGCGACGTGAGATCCAGGCTCGGACGCGCCGAGCTCGCTGCGATAGAGGTGACCGTGGCCAGCGTAGTAGACGATGACCGGCGCGTCGCCGTGGTCCTCGTCTGCCAGGCGGCGGAGACCCGCGAGGACCTCGGCGCGGTTGGCCCGTGCGCCGACCAACCGATCGATCTCGTCCTCGCCGCAGAGCCTCCCCAAGAGCCAGGAGTGCATGCTGTCGACGCTGGGCTCTACGGCGAGTCCGCCGTAGGCGCTGCCTATCAGGAGCACGCGGGTCATCGGACGCATCGCGGAGGTCGAGGGTGCCGGCGGCGGGGACGCTCATTGCGGCGGTCGCACACCGGGCGGAGAGTGTGGCGCGCGGAGCGGAGGAGGAATGCGTGGGGACGCTGCGACGTTCCGGGGCTTCTGGCGCGGTTCGGTGTTGACGGTCCTGACGATGGTATCCGCGGAGTCGCTCACGCACTCCGGCAATTGTGGCCTGGCGCGCCCATTCGCGGAGACCAACGCTCTCAGCGTACTCTGAAGGTTGTGCCATCGAGACAAGCTGGCCTGCTTCAACGACCTGAGCGCCGAGAGGGCCAACTTCCACAGACGAACGACGGGCTCCAGCCTGCTGGAGTCGAGCCGTTGCTGGAGCAGCGCCCGTTCGTGCTCCAGCCGGGCGCACTCGTCCTTCAACTGGCCGTGTTCCGCCTTCAGGTGGTCGCGTTCGGCGGTCTGTTGCAGGAATTGTTGTTGCAGGCTGTCGAGCCTGGCGCTCTGGTGCTTGCCGTCGGCCCGCACGCGGTTGAGCTCGAGCTCCAGGCGCTGTTTTTCGAGGATCAGCTCGGCCTGCGAGATTGGCAGGTATTTCGGCAGGTCTTCAGCTCTGGCCAGCATGTCACGGAGCGCGTTCGTGATGAACAGGCGACGCAGGTCGCGCACGCGGTGCAGCGCCTGGGCGGTGGCACGGGGATCGCGGGACGTTCGGTCGAGCGCGAACGGGAACGGACGGTCGCGCTCGCCGTCGAGCTCGGGGGAGCGATCGAGGAGGTCGCTTCTGCGGTGCAGGCAGCTGAACACGAAATGGATGAACAGGATGAACTCCGCGATGTTGCCCTTGAAGCCCTCGACGAGCAGCTGGCGGGCGTACGGGGCGGTCTGCGTGATGTGCTGGACGAACGTCAGGCACGCCTTGTAAATGGTCCCGGACTCGTGCGAGCCGTTGGCGGCCGGCATCCCGCTCGGTTTCGAGATCAGCTCCTTCGTTGCGATCCCCGGGTTCTCCGCGACGATCCGCTACGGTGCGACATCGAATTCGAAGCTGTGTGTGACGGCGGCGTCTCCTGCGGGGATCCGCATGGGTTGACTTCCGTCGACCCAAAACGGGTTGGTGAAGGGGAGCACGACCGCGGGACGCGCGACCGCGGCCGCGGTCCTGAAGGCGATGCGCGTAGGGCCGGGCTGAGCGCTCGCTGGGGTGTGGTAATGCATCTGCACGGCGATCATGGACCCGGGCTCGATGCGAATGCCGGTGCCCTCCGGCATCGCGTCGTCGGTGCTACCAGGCACCCAGACGCGCAGCCAGGAGGCGCGCCATCCCGCGCCGGTGTCGCCCCCGCCGGGTCCGCCGTAACAGACGTATCCCGGCGCGGGATCGGCGTCGTCGAGGGCTCGATAGACGGCGACGTCGGCGGGCGGGATCGCGTACACGGCGACGTGGTGGATCATTTGGCGGTCGCCCGGGACGACCCCCAGCCCGGTGATGTACCGCCCCTGTTCCGAGGGCCAGGGTAAAAGGAAGCAGCGGTACTCGTCAGGCAAGAGGACCGGCGTGTACAGCTCGTCCAGGGCGAGGGTGATGTCGTACTCGAGCTCGTCTTGCGAGCCCGAGGGCGATCCGAGGGATTCGGTCGGATCTCCCTCGGCGATGCCCTGGTCCACCCATTCGAGCAACAGTCGCTCCTGTTCCTCGCTCAGCGAGCGATCGTGCCGGTACGCCCGGCACGAGTCGTCGGGCGGCCACGGCGGCATGATGCGGGCGGCGAGCATGTCCGCCAAGACAGGTGCCAGTACGCGCGCCTCCTCGTATGTCTGCAGGGATAACGGGCCGACGCCGCCAGAGGCGTGGCACTGGACGCACTTGGCGTCGAGGATGGCCTTGACGGCGCCGTGGTAGGTCACGGCGGAAATCTCGGCCTCGGAGTCGTGGGACGCCGCGACGCTCGCGGACGAGCCCTCGTCGGTGCAGGCGGCGAGGAGGCAGCATAGTGCGAAGGTCCGGGTGGCGTCGGGCATGGGGGTATCGTGATGGAGGTTCGTGGACGGCGGGATGACGCGCCCGCGTGGCGCGGGCGCGGTTCGATGCGGGTCAGCTGCAGCGACGGCGCTTGCGCATGTACAAAAGCCCGCCGAGCATCAGCAGCGCGAGCCCGCGGTCGCCGTTGCCCTGGACCGAGCAGTCATGGCAGTACTTGCCGTTGTTGGTCGACACGTAGGTCGGGACCCCCGCACCGCGGGTCCGGGTGATCTTGAGGCACTTGTTGTGGATGGCGGCGTTGGCGATGATATGCCCCAGCGCCACCAGCGAGACCGGGCTGGCGGCGCCCCCGACCGCGACGGCCAGGCACGCGACCCTGTCGGCGCCACTGGGCGCGTGTGGACAGCCGAACGCCGCCAGCGCTCCACCGGGACCCATGGAGTCCATGTGGTTGAAGATCTCCTTGGTGGTCACTCGCGACCAGTAGATCGAGCACGAGGCGAAGCCGCAGTTGGTCGTCACAGCCGGATCTGCGATCACCGGATACGAGGCGCCGTGGTGATCGACGTGCAGCGTGAGCTCGTGGCCATCGAGGGTGTAGCGAGCAGGCACCGCCTGACCCTCGGCGTCGCGCGCCCAGGGCGGATCGATGACTGCCAGCGCGGTGTCGTCGGCCGTGGTCGCGTCCGAGGTGGATTCGCGCAGCTCGATCGCGCCGCTGGCCAGCAGCTCCAGAGTGATGCCCTCGGGCACCTCGAGGGTGAACGTGAAGGCGTCCGGAGCGGCGGGCCCGTCGATGATCGTCAGCACGGAGAAGGAGGCGATGGCCTCGGTCTGATTGACCTGCACGAGCGCCGACGTGTCGGGGGCAGCGCCACGGTAGACGACGCGTCCGGGCGCCGCTGCGGCGCCGGGGCCGGCGGCGATCGCCTCGGGCAGGTGCAAGCTGAACATCGCGCGTCCGGTCGGATCCCGCAGCGCGATAGGACGGCCGGGATCCTTAGGGATCTCGAGCGCGATATCGTCGTCACGGCTGTGGGTGAGCGCGTCGTCAGTCTCGACGAGGAGCGTGACGGGCTCGGGGAGCAGGTCTCCCGCGATGCGGTCGACCTCGACGGCGGCGAGAGCGGACATTCCCGTCACGTCGAGGACATCGGCCTCGCGCCGTTCGTCGGAATCGTCGGCTCCACAGCCGGCGAGCAGCAGAGGGCTCAAGATCACGGTCAGCAACCCGGGGATCAGCCTGTTCCATGTCGTCATCGTTCATTCTGCTTTCTGGCAGTAAGCTCGACCTGTCGCCTCGACAGGTGGACCGTTGATGGGTGTTCCAGTCGGAGGACGACTCGATGCATCCAGCGTCGTCACCGTCCTCGCTCTGCCGGGAAGTCTTGGGACGAGGGGGCATCGATCGATGCGAAGGGCACGGCGAGAGGGGTTCTGTGACGCACATCAAAGGCCGCCGAGCCGCTCGCGGATGGGCGCCCGCGCCTGCAGCAGCGAACCGCACTGGCGAGGCGTCCGCCCCGCCGCCCTGCGCGGGGCTGCGATCGGGCTCGTGGGCTTGCTCGCGGTCGGCTTCGGAACAGGAAGGCCGAGCAGACGGCCGCCAGCAGGGCGGCGAAGAAGGCACCGCGACCTCGCGGCCCTGCTCGACGCCCTCCGACGAGCCGAGGCCCGCCGCATCGCCTGGCTGGCGTGGAGCGCCGTTGCGACGGTCGCCGTGCTCGTCGTGGTCTGGCAGTCGAGCCCCGCGGCCGCCGACCCCGAGCCCGCACGTCCGTCGCCCACCGCCGTCGCCAGCATCGACCCGCCCGCTCCGACCCCGACCTCCGCCCCGATCCCCGCCGTCGCGCGCGAGGCCTTCCTCGCGTATCTGGCCACCATCCGCGCCTACAACCGCCACGACGAGGACGCTACTTCGCCGGCTCCTCTCGCCGATGGACTGCTTCTACAGCGTCGCCGGAGCCGACGTCCGCGCTCGTCGCAAGAAGCTCGCCGGCTACATCGAGGTCAGCGAGTCCGTCCTCGAGCTCATCTCGACCGACGGCGCCGGCACCGTGACCTTCTGCGAGCGCGGCCTGTTCGACTACGAGCGGGGCCGCGGCCGGGTCCGCCACGGCAAAGCGATCGTGATGCGCAAGGTCGACGGCGTCTGGAAGATCGCGGTCGAAACCACCCGCAAGCACACCGAGTGCTTCGTTTCCCCGTGCGCCCCGCGCGACGGCTGAAACCCACGCGGACAGCGTTCATTCGGCTTTTTTGCGATCCGTGAGCCGTTCGCCGCCGGTTTTCCCACTATGGCGAGCAGGAAGGCAAGCGAAGCCGATGACCACCAACCCGACCATGACCCTGCACGCCCGCGTCGTCCGCGACCATTGGGCGCGGCTCAAGAGCTACTTCCGCAGCAAGGTCCCCGAGCCCGACTGCTACGACCTCGTCCAGCAGACCCTCGCGGAGCTCGTGAAGTGCGACCTCGCGGCCGTCCGGAACATGAAAACGTACGTCATGCGCGTGGCCCACAACGTGCTCGTCGCTTACATCGACGAGCACAAGGCCAAGACGGTCGCCTTCGACAGCGACGTGCACAGCGTGATGGGCCCGCAGACCTCGTTCAGCGCCCGCCTCGACAAGCGCAACCGCATCCTCAACGCCCTGCGCTCGCTACCCCTGGCCCAGCAGGAGGCCGTGGAGTTGCGCCTGTGCGAGGACCTCGAGCTGACCGAGATCGCCGAGATGATGGAGCGCGGCCTCGCCACCGTCAAACGCTACATCGAAGCCGGTACCAAGCAGCTGCGCACGTCGCTGGGTGGCATCGTGCCCGGTGACCCCGGGGCCGCGGTCTCCGAAGCCTACCGCGCCAGCTAGTGCCGCGACCGTGGCGTAGTGATCTGCTGGAGCCTGAACACGGATCGAGCCTGCTCTTTGGTGAACCGCCAGGTGATCTTGCGGCGTCGCCGATGGGCATCGGAGTTCCAGAGAGATGTTCGCCGACGTAGTTCGGCGAGCGAGCCGATCCGTAGGCGCCCGAGGCACTCGCGGGACCATAGGCTCGCTTCGATCTCTGCTGGATTGAGCCAACTGCCGTGCTTCGGGGTGTAGTGCACGGTGAAACGACTCCAGAGTTCCTGTCCCGCCTCCCGGCCAAATGTCGTGCACAGGGAGTTCTGGCAGTGCGTATTGAGGTTGTCCATGACGAGGTGGATCGTCCTCGCCGACGAATACCGCCGAGCTATTCGACGAAGAGCCCGAGCGAACTGCTTCGCCGTTCGGTTGGGCGTGGCATGGGTGAGGTGTCGCCCTGTCTTGGGCTCGACGATGCAGAAGATATTCGCCGTACCGCGCCTCACGTATTCGTAGTCCTGCCGCGCCATACGGCCCGGAGAAGCGGGGCGTCCCGGTCGAGCTGCATCCCGCAGCACGACTGGGCGCTCATCGAGCGCGACGACGGGCTCGGACACGTCGGCCGGCTGGGCCAGGGTGTCGAGCACGTCGTCCATCCGAGCCACGTATTCCTCGTCGATCTTGGGAACGCACCACATTTTTTTCCCGCCAGGGCTTGAGCTCGTGGTCCTTCAGCAAAATCCGGATCGTCTCCCGGCCGACTTGGTCGACAAGCTTGCGCTTCATGCACTCCTCGACGATGAGCATGATTGTCCACCGAGCGCGTCCTTCGGGAGGTGGACCGCAGACCATGGCGACGATCGCCGCTTCCTGCCGAGCATCGAGTTTCCGCGGTGGGACCGGCCGCTTCGCGTCCTTGAGTGCGACTTCGACGCCCGCGGCGAGATACCGTTCTCCAACCCGCCGAACCGATGGGACCGCCGATCCAACCGCTGCCGCCGTCGCCGCCAGCGTCTTCCCCTCGTCCAGCAACTGCAGCATGCGGATTCGCTTCCAGGTCCGCACCGTGAGCCGCTCCCGAGCCTTTCGCCGCAGCAGCTCTCGGTCCTCGGCCTTGAGCTTGAGACCGGGGAACCGGGGCCGTGGCTTCTTCTGCCTCATGGAACCTGTAGATCAGGTTCCGGGCCAGAGCGCAAATTCGCGCATCCTTTTCGGATCGCTAAGCTACGGTCGAAGCACTAGTCACCCAGGGCCGCAATTGCGCGGCCCTCATCCATAGCAGCAACCGCCATCGCATCGTCCGTCCGACGCTCCTGTCGGAGGGGGCGCTGGCACAGCCATGAAAAGGAGTCGCCCCGCCATGACCATCGAGGGACCGATCAGCGTCAACTATCACCTGTACAAACCGTGCAACTACCACTGTCAGTTCTGTTTCGCGACCTTCGCCGACATCGAGGGCTCCCTCGATCTCGCGGCGCAGCTCCGTCTGCTGCGTCTCCTGCGTGAAGCCGGCTGCGAGAAGATCAACTTCGCCGGCGGCGAACCGACCCTCTACCGGGGCCTCGGCGAGCTCCTGCACGCCGCCCGTGACCTCGGCTTCGTCACCGCCATCATCACCAACGGCGCCCGCCTCGCCCCATTATTGGACTCTCACAGCGACGACCTCGACTGGGTCGGCCTCTCGGTCGACTCCGCCGACGAGGAGGTCCAGGCCAGCCTCGGCCGCGGCCGCGGCGATCACGTGGCCACCAGCCGCCGGCTCGCCCTCGCCGTCCGCGACGCCGGCATCAAGCTCAAGCTCAACACCGTCGTCACCGCGCGCACCTGGCAGGAGGACATGCGCCCGCTGATCCGCGCCCTCCGGCCGCATCGCTGGAAGGTGTTCCAGGTCCTGCCCGTCGGCGGCCAGAACGACCACAAGGTCGAGCCTCTTCTGATCACCCCCGCCCAGTTCGCCAGCTTCGTCGCGCGCCACGCCGACCTGCCCGCGCCGCTCGCCCCGATCGTCGAGGACAACGCTGCCATGACCGGCAGCTATGCGATGATCGATCCGCTCGGCCGCTTCTTCAGCAACGTCGCCGGCCACCACACCTACAGCCGCCCGATCCTCGACGTCGGCGGGGCGACCGCCCTCCAGGAGTCGCGCTTCATGCCGCACCGCCTCGTCCGTCGTGGGGGGGTATACGCGTGGTGACCACGACCCGAAACCCGCTCTACCTGTGCCTGTGCGGCCTGTCCGGTGCCGGCAAGGATACCGTCGGCGACCACCTCGAGCGCGGCCACGGCTTTCACCGCGTCGCCATCGCCGATCCGCTCAAGCGCCACGTCCAGCAGCTGTTCGACCTCCGCGAGGAGCAGTTGTGGGGCGAGCAGCGCAACACCCCGCACGCGCGCCTCGGCCGGACCCCGCGTGAGCTCTACCAGGTGTTCGGCGACATGTGCCGCAGCCTCGACCCCGAGATCTGGATCCGGCTGTGGTGCGACGCGGTGCGCATCGCCCTCGCCGAGGGTCGCAGCGTCGTCTGCACCGACCTGCGCACGCTGCCCGAGCTGCAGGCCGCGCGGGCCCGGGGCGCCCGCGTCTGGCGGATCTTCCGGCCCGGCGCGGGCGCGCCCGGCCGCGCCGGCGAGCACCCCACCGAGCGCGCCCTCGCCGAGCTCGCCGACGACCAGTTCGACCGCTGTATCCGCAACGACGGCGACCTCGGTCAGCTCCACCGCACCATCGCGTCGGCCCTCGCCGCGGAGGAGCTCGCATGACCCGCCTCGCCGACGCGGACCCCATCTCGCTGGCCAGCCTACCGCACCGTGGCATGGTGCGGCGGGCTCGCTACATCCTGCGCCGGATCGCAGCTGGCGAGCCCTACGTCCGCTTCCATGGCAAGCGCCTACGCCACGACCGGACCCGCATCAGCGTCCCGCTCGGCCGGCACTACCGGCTGATCTTCCACGACGACGGCGCCCGCCTGCGTCCGATCGCCTGCATGTCCCACTCCGCTTACAACGGCACGAAACCAGGCGCCCGCCGCCACGCCTGAGCGTCCGTGGTTCGTCCATCGGCACCCGACTCGGCCCGGGCTTATCTTAACGACCGGTGATCACCTTCCGTGGACGCGCGGGCGGCGGCTACGAACCAGGCCTCAGGAGCGCCGCCAGTGCCGGCAGGTCGAGCTCAGCGCCGCCGGGCCACAGGCGCAGCCGCCGTGTCGGATTGCCCGCCCGGGCACCCGGCGCCTTGCCGACCTTCGCTTGAGCGTTACTCAGGCGACGCCGAAGCTCGGCCGGGTCGGAGATTTTTACCGGATACCCCCCGAGTTCGAGGCGTCGTGCCGCGATGGGGAGGTGGGCCGTCTCGCGCGTATCGATCGCTGCATCGGAGAGAGTCAACCCGGCCTGGGCGAGTCGCTCGAGGATGAACTCGAGGCCCGCAGCATATTCGGTATTGCGTGCGTCGGCTGAACCGCGGGTTCCGCCGCGCGCCTCAAGCACGATGGTCGGCCGGCCGTCGACGTCTTCCAGGCGAAAGGTCGCGTCGATCGTCGAGCCGTCGGCGCGAACCGGACGATGGGGCCCGAACGAGCCCAGACGAGGCTCGGTGAGCTTCCAGGCGGCGAGCGCCCAGCCGGTGTCGATCCACCGGGTCGAGCCCTTGGGCGTGCCGTCGAGGTAGCGCGCGCGGTTGACCCGCGCCTCGTCGAGCACGCCGCCATGAGCTTGCACGTCGTCGCTTGCGACGGCGACCCATGCGAGATCGGTCAGCGAGATGGAGCGCTCGGCAAAGCCTTCGTCGCCGCCGTCGATACGCAGCCCACCGCGCTGCGACGGACCGAGCACGCGGGCACGCCGCCCTCCTTGGACAAGCATCGCGTTCGGCATGGCGAGGAGCACGTCGACAACTCGCTGCGCCCGGGCGAGGCTGCCATCTGGAAGGGCCCTGGACACGGTGCGTCCGTCGCCCCAGCGCTGCCACGTCCGGTAGTCGACGTCGGGGATTCTCCACCCGTCGTCTTGCCAGCGCCCGACGCCCAGGTATTGAAATCCGCCGTCGGTCTGCGCCAGGACGAAGGCCGTCTCGGCTGGCCGGCGCGTGATGGACACTCGCACCCTGTCGGGAGCGACGAGCTGACCGGGACGGTCGATGAACACAAACAAATGGCCGCCCGATCGGCCGGTGGCAGGCCGGTCGATGCCGAAGGTGGCTTCGAGATCTGTGATCGTCGTACCGACGGGAGGCGCGATATCTTCGGGCCGCACCGACCCCTCGAGCCGGGCAATCGCAAGCATGTCCTCTGTAGCTTCGTACGACGGACCCTGGGGGTTGTCGGAGATCAGACGCCAGTGGCCGTCGCGCTGGACGATGCGCTTGAGCTGCCACGAGCCGCCCTCGGGTAGCTGGATGAGCGCGACGCGGTTGGTGAGCGCGCTCGCCGGCAAGTTGCGGCAGTAGCGGAGGATGGCCCAGTCACCGTCGCGGAGTGGATGCGACCCGCCGTCCATCGATGTTCCGGAGACACGCACCGCGAACCGCTCCGGCGCTTCCCCCTCGACCGGCAGCAGCACGAGCTCGGAGTCGGGCGGCTCGGCCTCACCGAGCGCGGGACCAGCCGCAGCGCGCAGGTCCGGATAAGCGACGACGGCGCGTCGGGTGAACGGGATCAGGTTGCTCTGCACCGGCTCGCACCACAGCCCGTCGGGGCTGGCGACGAAGCGCACGTCGAACGCGGTGCCGGGTTGACCTGCGGCGGGCCCGAACCACCTTCGCAGCAGATCTGGCAGCTGGTTGCGATCCGACCCGACGGGCCGCGCGACGTTGCAGAATCCCGTGACGAAGCGAAATAGCCAGACAGAGCCATCGGGCAGACGAACCGGGAGTTCTTGCCCGGATACGCGTTCGGTCGCACTCTGGGGCAGCCTGATGATCGGGTCGCGTTTATTCCAGATTACCCGGCAAACAAAGCTGTCGTCGCTGATCGGCACGCGGTAGCGCGCGAGACGGTAGTCGACGAGCTCGCGCACGAGCCCGGGTAGTGCGGGATCGGGAGGGTGCGCGAGACGAAAGCGGTCGTCCTCGTCGACCACGAACCACGTCCGCTTCTTCTTCTTCGCGTTCGCCCACGCCGCGATTGGATTGTCTCGCCAATAGGCGACCCAGCGGCGGACGGCGGCCTCGTCGGGATTGTCGGGCAGGCGATCGTGCTCGAGCACATCGGCGAGCAGTTCAGGCGAGCGCCGCAGACGACTCCAGGCACCGAGGGCGAGGTCTCGGATCGGGAGACCGGAAAACAGCGCGCCGGCGTCGAGGAGCACGTCGAGCGTCACCATCTTGAAGCTCTTCGTCATCTCGGTGGTCTCGAGGTCGTCCAGAAAGCCACTGTCGAGCACGCGCAGCTGTTCGGGTGTGAGGTCGCCCTCCGCGGCGACGAAGGCGAACCAGCTTCGGTGGCGAGCGCGCAGAGTGGCGGGCGCATACCCGAGACGCTGCAACTCACCGGCGGTCGGGCGATGTTCGCGAGTGTCGCGTAGCTCCCGGTAGGCTTGCTCGACGCGCTCGGCCCCGCCGACGCGGTACAAACTCTCGAGGAGCCGCTTGGCCTCGAGCTCGAGCTCGACCGTGCAGCCGTGAGGTAGTTCGGTGCGGCCGGTGGCAAGTAGTGTGGCGAGCGCTGCGGCGCGGTCTCCGAGCGAGAGCAGGGTTCGCAGACGCTCGAGGAAGATCTTGTGATTACCGACGAAGTCGAGGACCGTCACCGCCTGCTTGCCCGGAGCGGCCCGGAGCCCGCGCCCGAGCTGCTGCAGGAAGACGACGCTTGATTCGGTCGGACGTAGCATGACGACGCGGTCGAGCGCGGGGACGTCGACGCCTTCATTGAAGATGTCGATCGCGCAGATTGCGTCGAGCTCGCCGCGCTGCAATCCCGTCAACGCGAGGTCGCGGTCATCCGAGCCCGGGGCCGCGTAAACCTTGGCAACCCGCACGCCCCGTGTAACCAGCCAGGCGGCGGCGTAGTCCGCGTGTGCCACGCTGCAGCAGAATACGAGCGTGCGCGTGCCTGGGTGGGCCTGCCAGGCCGCCCACAGCGTCTGCATGCGGCGCTCGGACTGCGCCGCAGCGGCGAGCTGTTCCGCATCGAAGTGATGGTTGCGCCAGGGGATGTTCTTGTAGTCGATCTCGTCACGGACGCCGAAGTAACGGAACGGCACGAGGCGGCCGATCTGGACCCCGCGTGCGAGGTCGGCGCGGTAGGCGACGTGGTCGTCGAACAAGCCGAGGATATCGGCCGCATCGGCACGATCGGGGGTGGCGGTGAGGCCGAGCAGGAACGTCGGATCGAGACGCGCGAGGATCTTGCGATACGACTCCGCAGCCGCGTGGTGGACCTCGTCGATGACGACGTAGTCGAATCGCTCAGCGGCGAGCTGATCGATCCACGGCGCGCGTGAGGCCTTGGCGACCGAGGCGAACACCAGATCGGCGCCGATGTCCGCCTGATCTTCGAGGCACCAGCCGACGAGGGCGGTGACGTTGCGACTGCGCAGCTGCGCCCGGTACGTGGCGGCCGCCTGGCGCAGGAGCTCGCGGCGATGGGCGAGAAACAGGAGGCGCGGTACACGGCCGAGCTCGTCCCACAGCTGGACGAAGTCGAATGTGGCGAGCCAAGTCTTGCCGAGGCCGGTAGCGAGCACGACCAGGGCGCGGCGTCGACTCTGTTCGCGGGTCGTACGCAGACACGCGAGCGCTTCCTTCTGCACGTCGTGCGGCGTGGCCAGCGGCATGGGCGGATCGACCTCGACCTCGCCCGGCCGCAGCGCGGCGGGACGGGCGCGGGCCCTGGCGGCATAGGCCGCGATCCAGGCGGCGTCGAGTGGCTTGGCGAGCGACCAGAGCGCCGCGAACGCGTCGCGGATACGGCCCCACGCGCGAGCGTCGGCGTCGCGTTCGACCCGGAGGTTCCATTCGATGCCGGTGTCGAGCGCCGAACGCGAGAGGTTCGAGCTGCCGACGAACGCGACGCCGAAATCAGGGCCTTCAAGATGCCAGGCCTTGGGATGGAATGAGCGCGTACGACCGGGCAGCCCCGCAACTTCGATGACCTTGGCCTCGAGCGTCCCCCGCTCTCCCCGGGTGGCTTGCCAGTCGAGGAGGAGCTCGAGCGCCTCGACCTGCGTGATCTCGAGATAATCGCCGGTGATGATCCGGATGACAGCGCCCTCGCGCAGAGCGGTCTCGAGGGGATGCTGAATCCGCTCGAGGCCGCTTGCCTGCACGAATGCGGACACGATGTCGACTTTTTCGGCACGCGCCAGGAGCGGCAGGACGTGCGCGGCGAACGGGTCGTCCTCGCCGCCAGCGGCGAGCGACGGCGTGTGGCGGAGGTAGTTGCCACGGCTGGGGATGACGTGTCGAATCCCGCCGCGCGGATCGTCCATGTCGCCGACGTAGCGCGGGATGACATGCACGTGGAGATGCATGACGGTCTGGCCCGCGGCAGCCCCCGCGTTGAAGCCGACGTTGTACCCGGCCGGCGTGTCGCTGGCGTCGAGCATGTGCTTGATCGCGTCGACGGCTCGCCAGATGGCCTCCCGCTCGGCGGCGCTGGCATCGAACCAGGTGGCGACGTGGCGCCGGGGGATGACGAGCGTGTGGCCGCGCGAGACCGGATGGAGATCCCGCACCGCGATCACGAGCTCGTCCGACCACACGATCTGGCTGTCGGGGATGGCGCAGAATGGGCAGGGCAGCACGGGCGACCTCAGCGCGAGTGTACGCGAGCCAGAGCGCCGCCGACGAGTGATGGGCCAGGTTTCCTCTTCCAGTGCGCGGCGTCGCGCTTCGGCCGAAGGTTCGACGAGGTCGCTGGTCGTAGCGACAGCGGCTGGTGCCTTGGCAGGATGGCATCGTCCTTCGTGCGCCACGGTGACTTGTTCCGGGGCTCGGGGGCTGGGGCGCGACGGAATTTTCTTTAGAGGCGCGGCTCGCTTGGGCGCCGGAGTGTACCCTAGTCGCCGGAGGATTATGACCGACGACTTCCATGCTGACTTCTACGACGCGATCCGTGCCGACATTGTCGAGCACATCCGGCAGAACGTCCGCGGCAAGTATACTCTGACGATCCGCCGGCTCATGGAGATGTTCGGCTATCGAGCCGTCCAGCGTCTCCGACAGTCCTCCCTTAGCGCCGTGCTCGAGAAGCTCGCGGGATGGGGAATTTCTGCATCATTCCCAGGTTATGCGACCGCGACAGATCGCATTTCGCTTTCTCTCGCCAGCCCGGAGGATCACGTCGAGCGGGCCCCTACGATGCTCGGAGAGGAAAAAGCCGAGGAGAATCAGCGAGCCGACGAGAGCCTGGCCATCGACCCGCATGCCAACCCGTTCGCCTTCGCGTTCGAGACGTCCGACCTCACCGACCGCGAGCGCTCAGTCGCCATCTGCCACGACATCTTCACGGCCATCTGGTCGTGCCAACCCGTCTGCCTGCATATTGAGGCCTCGGACGAGTTTTTCTCGTTCGCGGCAGGGTTCATCTCGACGATGTTGCGTCGGCGGGCGGTGATGAGCCGGCGCTCGACCGACTGGGGGCTCCGAGACTACCTCGCTCCGGAGATCCTTTCGCTCGACGAGCTCAAGCGGCTTCAGACGCCCGAGCGTAACCATGGCTTCCCGGCTCGCGGTGCGGTCTACCTCGTTCAGGATGTGCCGGATGACATCCGCGACGACGAACTCATTGCTGCGCTCCGAGAGCGATGCGTCCCGCACACTTACCGCTTGAAGGCGCGTTTCGCCACGACTACGGCGGAGCCCGGCCCCGGCGGACACAGAGCCTTCGATGATCCTCAGTTTCCGAACGTGTGCCAGTGGCTATGCGCTTTCGCGGGCGCGCCCGCGCTTGGCACCGGCGCGGCCGATCACTTCGTCGACTTGGCGAGCTTGCTCGCCGACGCCGTTCGGGCGGGCGACTCGCTGTTCCAGACGTCCGCTCAGCGCGAGAGCGATCGCTCGTTTCGCGCCGGCTTCGAGAGCAGCGAGCACATGGTACTCAAGCACAGCATGCTGCGCTTCGTGCGGCGCGCCTATTCGGCGGACGCTATTTCCGTCGAGGCGCGCCTGAAGCCGCTGAACGACGGGGACAGTGAGTACGAGGACCAGCATCAGGAACCGGACGACACGGAGCTGCAGGTTCGGCCGGACGTGTGCGTCGGCTCGAGAATCGCCATCGAGATCGAGACTCTCCGGGGGCTCGCCCGCCCCGATACCACCGCCTTCATTGTCCTCGAGAACAAGCTCCGTCGGAAACTCCGGGCTTTCACCGACCTGAAGGAGGTGTGGTTGATCGTGCCCAGCGACGTGGCCTTGCTCGGCGCCGAGCACCTCGCCTGTATCGTCCGCAATCTTGAACGTTCCGAACGGGGGCCGATATTGCGACTTGCCTGCGTCGATCTTGAACAAGATCTACCGGTCTTCCTCCACCACGAGCCGCTTCCCCGCAGCAAGCCGGCAATCCGAGGAGCTTCCTGGCGCGAAAGCCGTAAACCTGCCGCAGAGCAGAAGTTCACGTGGAAGCACGTCGCCGGATACTCGGATCTCAAGGAACGGATCCGCCGCGACGTACTCGAACCCCTTCGTGATCCCGAGAAATATTCACGGTACGGCATCAGCGCGCCAAACGGCCTACTGTTGTACGGGCTGCCGGGGTGCGGAAAGAGCCTGATCGGCAAGGTGCTCGCCGGCGAGGCAGATCTCGCCTGCCGGATGATCGCCCCGAGCGATCTGACCTCGATGTGGTTGGGCGAAGGTGTCGGTAAAATCCGTGAGCTGTTCGACTGGGCCCTGAAACAGGCACCATGCTTGATCGTCATCGATGAATTCGACGCGATCGCAACGCAGCGCCGCGAGCACAACATGCACTCGGACGAGAAGCGGCAGGTGAACGAGCTGCTCGCACAACTCGACCGGATCGCCGACAAGCGAGTTGCCGTGGTCGCCACGACCAACTACGTGACCGGCATCGACGCAGCCGTTCGGCGAAGTGGGCGTTTCGACGTGAAGATCCCGGTGTTCCCGCCGACGATGAACGACCGCCGCGAGATCTTCGCTCATTACCTCGGGGCCGAGCGTCTCCGCGGAGTCGACGGCCTGACTTCGCTGGACATGCAAGTGCTTGCCGCATCGACGCCGCTCTACACCCCTGCGGATATCAGAGTCGTCATCGACACCGCGCTGCGACGCGCCATCTGCCGCATCGAAGGGGATGCCAGTCCGCACTTGTTGATGGAAGACCTGCAGGACGTTCTTCGCTCCCACCAGAGAACGATCCAGCGCGATGCCGCGCTTGGGTGGATCCGCGAAGCCCGGCAAGAACTGGATTCGACCGATAGGGCGTTGATGCAGCTCGAAGCGGAGGTGCGACAGGTCTACGAGGAGTGAAGCGCACTGGGGGCAGGCTTGGGAACTGCCCGCACGCCGAGATGACGGTGAGGCCGTCGCCGTCATCTCGGAGCGTGAACTCGCCAGCCTCGAAGCAGGGGCGCTATCTTGCTTCGGCGCGTCCCGAGCCGCGCCCTTCATCGCGAGGGCGATGACCCTCACGCGAGAGCCCGCGTCGGCGAATACGCCGTGTCGCGCATCAAAGTCTCGGATGGCCGGCGCATGCCCATCACGCCACATGTGACGGCCGCCACGATTGTCGAAGCCATCAAGACCCCGATGCGACGAAGCAGCAACAGTGTAGCCGTTGAAATGGTCGAACGCGTCCAATTGTGTTTGCGGCGCTGGCGACCGCGTAGCGTCTTAGCCGCCTGCGAAGTACGGCGGGCGATCGAGATCTGCGAGCAGGCCCGGCTGTACTGGCGCCCAGCCGAGCGTCTCTCGCGTGCGCTTGCTCGACGCACGGCAGTCGAGCGCGGCGAAGTGGGCGAACCAGCCGAAGTGGGCGGCTGCGTCGGCTGGGGACTTGCTGACGACGGGGACCTGCAAGCGGCGGCCGATCACTTCGGCGATCGCCCTGAACGGGACGCCTTCCTCGGCCACGACGTGGAACCGCGAGCCCGGGGCGAACGGTTGCGCGAGGGCGAGTCGGGCGAGGGTCGCGGCGTCGAAGCGATGCACTGCGGGCCACAGGTTCTGGCCCTCGCCGACGTACGCCGAGGCGCCCTGTTTGCGGGCGAGGTCGATCAGCATCGGCACGAAGCCGTGATCGCCTTCGCCGTGGACGGTGGGCGGGAAGCGCAATACGCCGACCTGCACGCCGCGGGCGGCGAGTTCGTCGCAGGCCAGCTCGGTGGCGACGCGTGGGAGCGCGTCGGGGCTGGCCGTGGCGCGGTCGTCCTCGGTGACGCCGGTCTTGCCGCCGGAGAGGACGACGCCGGAGGACACGAGCAGCGGCCGCTGCGTGCCGACGAGCGCGGCGCCGAGAGCTTCGATGACGTGGCGATCGGTCTCGCACACTTCTTTGTATCGGGTGAAGTCGTGGATGAAGCCGGTGTGGATGACTGCGTCGCTCGCGGCTGCTCCCGCTCGAAGTGAAGCAGGGTCCTCGAGGTCGCCGCGATGGGCCTCGGCGCCTGCTGCGGTGACGGCGGCGGCGGCGGCGTCGGAGCGCGCGAGGCCGAGGACGCGGTGACCTGCACGCAAGAGCTCCTGCACGATGGCAGACCCGATGAAGCCGGTGGCACCGGTGACGAAGATTTTCATGGGCCCACCATAGCGAGGCGCAGGTGGCCGGGGCTTGGCAGTTCTTGGCGATTTTTACAGGCCGCGCGCGAACTGCCCGGGGGTCATGCCGACGATGCGACGAAAGTGACGGTTGAGCTGGCTCTGATCGTAGAGCCCGACGCGCGGGGCGATGTCCTTCGGCTTGGCGCCGGCGGCGAGCATCTCCTTGGCGTGCATGATTCGCAGCTGGGTCAGATAGGCGTGCGGCGGCATGCCGACCTGGGCCCGGAAGGCGCGACACAGGTGGAACTTGTCGAGGCCGGCTTCACGCGCGAGCTCGTCGAGCGTGAGCGGCTCGGCGAGGCGCTCGCGGATCAGCTCGAGCGCGCGGCGTACCGGTCGCGTGTGGATGTGGGCGCGCTCCCTCGTCACTGCCACGTCGGCGATGGTGTCGATCGCCTCCGCGATCGCGCACTCGAGCGTGAAGCGATCGGCGCCCCCGGCGACGGCGTCGTGCAGGCGATGGAGCGCGGCCGCGCGTGGATCGCCCGGTTCGAGGCACGCCTGCAAGCGCACGCGCGAGGTGACCTGCTCGACGACGGCGGGCGACAGGCGGATCATCTGGTACGTGACGACACCGTGGCGGCGCACGTCGCGGTGGACATCGCCGGGCTCATGCACGACGACTGCGCCGGGCCGGCCTTGCCACTCGCGACCGTGGGTCCAGAACTCCGAGGTGCCCGCCTCGAAGCGGCTGATCAAGTATGCGTCCTTCAGCCCGGTGTAGGGCTGGTCGCTGTGCGAGCGCAGCGCGACGACACCGGGGGCCGCGACCGGCAACGGCTCGATGCGCTGGGTCGGCGCGGGTGTCATGCGGCGAGTGTACCGCGACGGCCAGCGGTGACTTGGGCATTCTTGGCGCCGTGGCGCCGGCGCAGGGCTCTGCGGTCTGTCGACAGGGTCGAACCGCGGCATCGGAATCGCCGCCGGAGTGGCGCGTCGCGGGAGGTTTCTCGCCTCGGCGGTCTCCGCGGCCCCAGGCCACGTCCGAGGGACCGCCCGCGAAATCGCCCGTCTGCGCCGCCTGGCGTGGAGCCACGAGCCTCGCGGCCCGCGAGCGTGCGGCTTCGTGATGAGCGTCGGCGCTTGCGGGGTTCGTCGGCGGCGGTGAAACTGGGCCTGGTCATGCATCGCTTCTCGCGCCGCTTCGCAGTGGTCCCGCTCGCCTTGCTCGCGGGGTGTCCGTCCAAGGGCCAGGATACCGAGACCACGGCCGGGCCCGACACCTCGAGCGGTGCGTCGGGTTCGACCACGGACGAGGCCATGCCGACGACGGGCAGCTCCGGGACCACGGGGCCCGTCGCTACCACCACGACGGGCGACGTCACCACGACGGGCGACCTCACCACGACGGGCGCGACGGACCCGATCGATTCCACCGGGCTGACCACGACCGGGCTGACCACGACCGGGCTGACCACGACCGGGCTCGATACTGCCGGCACGACCACCGATATGGGCTCGAGCTCCGGCGACATGGACACTGGCGGCGGTCCGTGTCAGCTCGATCAGGGCGGGGTCGGCGCCGAGTGGAGCCTCGAGGTCCCGCCGCAGGCGGCGAACATGAATCTGACGCTCACGTGCACGATCCTCTCCTCGCAGGGGATCGAACCGAAAGTCGCCGTGAGTTTCTCCTGCCTCGTCCTCGGGGTCCAGGAGACCGTCGTGCTGCATTACGCGCTGCTGCCATTCTGGAACTATACGTGGCTTCAGGGCAGCCAGGTGAAGATCGTCTATCACGCCGAGCTGGCGCCGTGGGGCCGCAAGTGGCTGCAGATCACCGGCGGCCTCACCAACTTCCAGGCGGTGCGGGCCGACGAGCTGGCGCCGCCGGGCCTTTCGCCGGAGGAGTACTTCGGGCTCGACGTCTTTTTGGATAACAATCCGTCCTGCGAGCCGCAGCCCGATCCGTGCGGCTCGCGCCAGCCCCTCGACCTGCACTACGAGCATTGGGTCGGGGACAGGCCGGCCTATGTGACGGTCCAGAACGGCGAGAAGAGCAGCTTCGGCTTTCCGGTACGGACCGACATTTGGCTCGAGCACGCGAGCGAGCTGCTCGAGCCGAACGACTGCGACGAGGTCGCGCAGCGTCGCATCGACGTGATGATCGTGCACGACGCCGCCGGTTTCTGAGCTGCCGCGTACGCGACGACCGCGGGGCGACCACGGGCCGCGCACCATCTGCGTCTCCGAGCTTGTCGGTGCCGGCGTGCGAGCGTCGAGTCGCTGAATCACGACAGGTTCAGGCCGGCGAGATCACCACGGTGATTGCGGTTTGGGTGGGGTAGTCGAGCTGCGCCGACGTCGTCGACGGATCCAGGACCTGCCCCGCGTGCACCTGGCAGAGCTCTTCGGGATGCGAGCCGAGGCACACGCATTCGCCCTCGCACGCTCGATATGCGGCCACGGAGATCGTGTAGATCCCGGCGGCGGCCTGATCGACGCGCTTGCAGCCGCGCTGACACATCAGCCCCGATGCGCACTCGGCCGTCATGTCGAGCGCCGTCAGTCGATTGCCGGGCCACTTCACCGTCGCGCTCGCGCCCGCCTCCATGCGCACGATGTCCGCCACGCCGCAGTTATTGCAGCTCGGGGTGCAGTCGGTGAGCTTCATGAGGGTGTCGCAATCCCACGGTGTGCAGTGCGAGCCGAGGAACTCGAGAGAGAGGCCGTCGGCGTCGACGAGCTCGATCGCCGGCAGCGGATCGCAGCCCCAGGTCTCGACCGCGGATGCTAGCCACACCGGTCCGCCGCTCTGATTCTCGAGGGTGATGGTCACGGGCGGCCCGACGTCCGCGGTCGATTGGTAGGCCTCGCACGCCGCCGTGCCCTCGGTCGGCGATGGCGCGCTCGTCATCGACGCCGCTCCGCTCGAACCGGGCGCCGTCGTGCTCTCGCCGGTGCCGGACTCGGGACCGGGCTCCGGCCCGCAGGCCAGCGCCGCGCCCAGAGCGGTGCTGACGAGCCAGAGGGGCCAAACGTCCACCCTGTCACGATACCAGCGTTCGCTCGCGCCGTCCCGCGGCCGCTCGACCCGCCCATGCGCCCGTGGCATCTTCTGGGACGAGGATGCGGATCGTCTCGACCCCGCGCTGGGCTCTGCTGGTATGGCTCGGTGGCGCGTGCGGTGAGGACCCGGTGGCCAGCGCGGGACCGGATCCCGCGGAGGTCGATCTCGTCGACGTGGTCGCCGGTGACGAGCACAGCTGCGCCCTCAACCGTGACGGCCGTGCGTGGTGCTGGGGGCGAGGCAAGGCGGGGCGCACGAACGCGATGGAGTCGGTCGCGTCGATCGCCGCCGGGGGGTACCACACCTGCGGGATCGCGGCGGGCGGTCGCCCGCACTGCTGGGGGCAGAGGTACTGGGGCGCGCCGACCGATTCGAGCTTCGTCGAGCTCTGCGGCGGCTCGGGCTTCGCCTGCGGGCGCGATGAGGCGGGCGCAGTCCGCTGCTGGGGCGGCGACCACGAGCCCGGGCCGCCGACGACTCCGTTCGCGGTGCCGATCCAGCGGCTCGTCTGCGGCCGGTACGCGGTGTGCGGGCTCGACCTGGACGGCGAGGTGGTCTGCTGGCACGCCGCGGGCCGCGAAGGGCTCACGCCCGTACCAGTGTCGGTCGTCGACTTCGACGTCCACTCGCACGCCTGTGGGCTGACCAAATCCGGCGAGCTGGCCTGCTGGGGCACGGACGACGACGATCCCGAGGCGAACCCTCCCCCCGGGGAGTTCACCGCAGTGAGCGTCGGCCACCGCCTCTCGTGCGCGCTGACGCTCGAGGGCGCGGTCCGCTGCTGGGGCGAGGACCGGTGGGCCGCGCTGGACTCTCCGCCGGGTCGCTTCACCCGGCTCGCGGTCGGCCGCGGCCACGCCTGCGCGCTGCGCGAGGACGGTCGGGTGCTGTGTTGGGGAACGGCCCAGGACTGCGTGTGGGACGGCGAGAAGATGGAAGATTGCACGGAGATCCCCGCGAGCCTCGGCGAAGTGCACGCCACGGCGTCGCCGTGAGCCGCGGCAGCTCGCTCGCGGCTCGCCAGTGAGGTGCACGCCTCGGCGTCTCCGTGACCGCGGCTTCGAGCTCGCGGCTCGCGCCGAGAGCATCGGCGAGGTGCACGCCTCGGCGTCGCCGTGAGCCGCGGCGTCCCGCTCGCGGCTCGCCTCGAGTCGGTCGCGCTCATGGCGGCGCCGTCGCGGAAGCGGGCGCCGGGTCTCGCAGTCAACCTGGTCTTCGGGCCAGCTTATTCTGCTCGCGGGCGACGATCGGGCGCAGCGTCGGAGCGATCTCGCAGGACGCTCACGACGGACGGCCGGGCGCCGTGGCATGCGCTGCTCCGCGGAGGAGCCGCGATGCTGGTACATTCCCGCTCGCCGCTCCCGCCCGCATGACCCCGCTGACCCCTCCCTACACCGACCCGGGCGACGTCGAGGCCGCCCTCCGCCGCGACGGTTACGCGATCGTGGCTGCCCGAACTCTGGCGTCCTGGCTGCCCCAGGGGCTCGGCGGGCTGCAGGCGCTGGAGCCGTCGTGGGACGAGCTCCCGCCCGACACCTACCTGCGCGACGGCGGGCGTTATCGCCGGCGCCGCCACTCGTGCTTCGTCGTCGAGGGGCCGCGGGTCGAGGCCACGCCCCACCGCGCGCACTGGCAGCCGCTCGAGTACAACGCGCTGCACGGCGGCCTGGAGCGGTGGTTCGAGCCGATGCCGCCGCAGGTGACGGAGCTGCCGGTGTGGTCGGCGCTGCTGCGCCGGCTGGGCGCGGTGTGCAGCGCCGCGGCGCCGGCCGTGCCGCGCTGGTACGTCGAGGCGCACCAGTTCCGCATCGACACCGCGGACGGCATCGGCCGCCCGACCCCCGAGGGCGCGCACCGCGACGGGGTGGACTTCGTCGCGGTGCTGCTCGTCGCGCGCGAGGCGATCAAGGGCGGCGAGACGCGCGTGTTCGAGGCCGAGGGTCCGCACGGCCTGCGCTTCATGATGAGCGAGCCGTGGACGCTGCTGCTGCTCGACGACGCGCGGGTGATCCACGAGGCCACGCCGATCCAGCCGCTCGGCGAGCCCGGCGGACACCGCGACACGCTGGTGCTGACGTTCCGCGCCGGCGACTTTCAAGGCCCGGGCTGACGCGGCCGCGGTCTGGCTGGCCGAAGGGACAGGTTGGTTCGGGGATGACGCCGGTCCCGCTCCGGGGTGCTCGGTGTGCTGTCCGAAGGGACAGGTGGATTCGGCGCTGGCATGGCATGTCCTTGGGGACATGACGGGGCGGGGTCGATCGACTCGCGCTTGCGGACATGTCCCTGTGGACATGTCTGAAAGACCTCATCAAGGCAAGCGCGGCGGCTTCGCCAGGTTGCGGCCGGTGGCCGTGTCGCGGGCGAGCTGGGCGCGGGCGAGGTCCTGGCCGGGGAGGAGGTCGGGGAGGCGGCCCGCGAGGGCGACGGCCTCGGCGTAGTGGCGGTGAGCCCGGCTGCGCTCGTCGGCGGCGGCGGCGAGGTCGGCGAGGGCGAGGTGGAGGCGGGCGAGGGCGGCCTCCTGGCCCGGCAGGGCGGTGCGGATCGCCAGGGCTTCGCCGAAGCGGAGGCGGGCGTCGGCCTTTTCGCCGAGGCGGAGGTGCAGGCGGGCCCGCTCCTCCAGCACGTCGGCGACGGCCGGGTGGCGCGGGAGGCCGGCGAGCAGGCTCATGGCCTGGTCGAGGTGGGCGCGGGCCTCGTGGTTGCCGCCCTGGAGGGCGAGCATGCGGCCGCGCAGCATCTCGATGCGGGCGGCGGTGGCCGGGCGGTCGGTGGCGCGGGCGAGGGTGTCGCGCAGCAGCATCTGCGCGCTGGTCGGGTCGCCGTGAGCGGCGAGCAGCTCGGCGCGCAGCAGGGCGACCTCGGTGAGCCGCCTCGGGTCGCGCAGGCGCTCGGCGGCGGCGCCGGCGAGGCGGGCGGTGGCCTCGTCGTCGGTGCACTCGGCCAGGAAGCGCTGGACGTCGGCGACGAGGTCGTCGTCGCGGTGGCTGATGGCGAGCTGGAGGGCGGTGGCGAGCTGGTCGCGGCCCTGGTGGGAGATCCCGCGCGCGCAGGAGATGTGGCCGAGGAGGGCGGCCGCCTCGGCGCGCAGCGGGTCGCCGCCGACCTCCTTGAGGACGCGGTCGACCTGGCGGGTGGCGTCGTTGAAGCGGCCAGCGAGGGCGGAGACGCGCGCCTCGTCGAGGGCGGCGGCGAGGTCGGGCGGGGCAGGGCCAGGGCCGACCAGGTTGCCGGGGTCGAAGCAGGGGGCGATGTCGGGCAGCGACTCGGCCATCCGCTCGGCGTCGCCGAGCTGCTCGGGGCGCAGGCGCGCGAGGGCGCGCGTGACGACCGCGAGGTCGCGGGTGCGGCGGTCGAGGCAGGCGCGGTGGCGCTCGCGCAGCGGCGGGGCGGCGAGCGGCCCCGAGCAGGCGGCGGCGCGGGCGTGGCCGAGGACGGCGGCGTAACGGTCGATCTGCGCGGCGGCGCGCTCCGCGGTGACGGCGGCGAACGGGACGTCGACGCCGGCGAAGGCGCTGGCCAGGCCGGCGCCGGGCGGCGGCAGCTCGGCGGCGCCGGCGAACTCGCAGCTGTGGTCGAAGCGCGCGGGGGCGGCGGCGACGGCGACGGCGGCGATCCCGGCCAGGCCGGCGGCCAGGATCACGCCGACCCGCCGGCGCCGCGGCGGGGCAGCCAGGGCGGCCAGGAGCGCCTCCATCGACGGGTAGCGCTGGTCCTGGTCGGCGTGCAGGCCGCGGACGAGCACGGTGTAGATGCCGGGCGGGACCTTGGCGTCGCGCGGCGGGGGAGCGATGAGGCCGGTCATGATCCGGCGCTTGAGCTCGGCGCGGGTCTCGGAGGCGAACGGGTGCCAGCCGTAGAGGCCGCGGTAGACGGCGACGCAGAAGGCGAACTGGTCGCTCTTGTCGGTCGCCCGCAGGCCCTGGAACTGCTCCGGGGACATGTACGAGGGCGTGCCCATGAGCGCGCCGCTCTGGGTCAGCCGCGAGCTGCGCTCGAGGTCCTCGGCGGACACGTTCTCGCCCACGTCGGGCGGCGCGTCAGGGTCGGGGGCGCTGCGGACCAGGCCGAAGTCGACCACGCGGACCCGGCCGTCGTCGCCGACCAGCACGTTCTCGGGCTTGAAGTCGCGGTGGACCATGCCGCTGCGATGCGCGGCGGCGAGGCCGTGGCCGGCCTGCAGGTAGGCGTCGAGCACCTGCCGCCAGGTCCGCGGGGCCGTCTCGAGCCAGCGCCGCATGTGGACGCCGCGCACGAACTCCATGGCGATGAATACCCGGCCCTCGAAGTTGCCGGTCTCGTAGACCTGGACGACGTTGGGATGCGACAGCTGGGCCAGCGCCTGGGCCTCGCGGATCAGCCGCGACGAGGCCCGCTCGAGCCCGCTGTCGCGGTCGAGCCGGACCAGCTTGATGGCGACCTTGCGGTCGAGCTTGTCGTCGTAGGCGAGGTAGACCTCGCCCATGCCGCCGACGCCCAGCGACTGCAGGACGGCGTAGCGCGCGATCTTCTGCGGCTGGGCCCGGGCGTCCTTGCCGAACAGCTTCGCGTGCGCCGCGGACTTGATCCGCCGGACCTCGCGCGCCGCGGCGGTCTGCGGCGCGCGCGAGGCGTCGTCCGGGTCGTCGCCGGGGTCGGGCATGGTCGGCAGGATAGCCGAAGCGGACCCGAGCGGCCCGCTCGCCCCGCCGCGGGTCGACGCGACCGAGCGCGAGCGACGCGGCCGACCGCAATCGCGGCAAGATGTCTTTGGGGACATGTCCCAAGAGGCGGGCGGGTCTCCTCGCGTGGTCCGGCTCGCTGGCGCGCCGGCGCTGCCGAGGCCATGCCCACCGCATGCGAGGGGTGCTCCCCGCCCGGGCCGGGTTGTCGCTGTTCGCGCTGCTCGGGCTCGCGGACTGCTACGGCCGCAGCGCGCCGCCCGGGGCGGCCGTGGCCAGCCGCGGGGCTGCCAGCGACGGGCCGGCGCGGCGCGACGACCAGGGCCGCTCGGCGACGGTGCGCGCGCTCGAAGAAGGTACGCTCGGGCCGCAGGACCGCACGCCGGTCGACCGCCTGCTGCTGGTCCTCGACGGCTACACCCGCGCCAAGCGCGAGGCGGCCGGAGCGCCGGGCGACGGCCGGCCCGACCGGGCGCTGTTCTACTGCGCCCAGCTCAACGCCGACTTCAGCCAGTGCGTGCTGTTCGACGGCTCGGACGAGAGCGCCCACCTGGCGGGGGTGGAGTACGTGATCTCGGCGTCGCTGTACGCGACGCTGCCGGCAGCGGAGCGCCAGTACTGGCACGCGCACACGGGAGAGATCGACAGCGGGGTGCTGGTGGCGCCCGGGCTGACCGACGCGGCCCACACCGCGCTGATGGGCGAGCTGCGCTCGACGTACGGCAAGGGCTGGCGCACGTGGAACGCAGAGGTCGATCCGCTGCCGTTCGGCGAGCCGACGCTGATGTGGTCGATCGCGCCGGGCAAGCTCGAGCCGGTGACCCGCTCGGAGATGCGATCGCGGTGGGGCCGGACGCACCGCGAGGAGTGAGCGGGAGGACGCGGCGGTGAGGCAGCCGCGAGGAGCGAGCGGGAGAACGTGGCAGCGCGGTGACGAGGCCGGACCCGCCGCGAGGCGTGAGCGAGAGACCGCGGCGGTGAGGTCGGGCCGACCGCGAAGCGCGGGAGACTTCAGTGGCGCGAGGTGAGGCCGGATTCCCCGCGAGGCGTGAGCGGGAGAACGCGGCAGTGCGGCGGTGGGAAACCGGGGGCGTGGGTCGAGGCGGATCGAGGGACTTTCGGTCGTGCCCGGGGGTGGTGGAACGGGGCGAATCACGATAGTCGGCCGGCATGTCGCTGCGCGCGCTCGCCGGGTCGGTGGTGTCGATCGTCTTGATGGGCTCCGCCTGCGGGGGCGAGCGAGGGCAGGCCGCGGACGCGGTGCAGGCCGCTGCGGTCGCGGAGGCGAAGGCGATCGCGGAGGCGCCGGTGGCCGCGGAGGCGAAGCCGCCGACGATGCAGGCAGGGCCGCAGGCGCAGTGGACGTTCACGTTCGCCGACGAGCCGTCGCGCTTGAAGCTGGCCGGCGACGGCACGGTGCTGGCGCTGGTGAATCACGAGCTGGTCGCGGTGCGGGCCGGAGCGATCGCGTGGAAGTTCGGGGCGGAGCTGCGGCAGGTGCTGGCGGTGGCCGGCGACGTGGTGGTGGTGGCGCAGGGAGATCCGTCAATGCGGCGCGATCGGCTGGTGATGCTGGCCCTCGCCGACGGTCACGAGCTCGGCGCGGCGATCCTGCCCGACGACGGCGAGCAGGACGAATTCGCCGAGCCGATCCGGGCTGCCATCGTCGAGCCGGACCAGGACGGGCTGCTGGTCGGTGACAGCGTGGCGCGGTGGTTTCGGCTGACGCCCGGCCGCTGCGTCAAGAACGGCTGCCTGCGCGCGGCCGGGCGCCTGCCGGAGGAGATGTTCGACACCGACGCGGAGCTGTCCTTCGGGCCAGACAATCGACGGGTCTTGCGCGAGGGTAGGGCGGTGCGGGTGTTCGACGGCGAGTGGCAGACTCTGCTGTCGGTCCGGGCCCACGATTCGCTCGGCGGGTCGGCGCTCGGACCGGCCGGGCTGGCGCTGGTGGTCGACGACGACGTGGTGCTGCTGGCGCCGGAGGCCTGCGAGGGCCCCGAGTTCGCGCCGTCCGGATGGCCGCAGCCGCGTCGGTTGTACTCGCGGGAGCTCGACGAGTGCCCCGATTGCCCGGGGCCGCCGCTCGGCTGCCGGCGCTGGCGCTCGTACCAGGAAGGGGTCCACAACGAGGCGCTGGTGCTGTTGCCCGACAAGGCGGTGGTGGTCCACGTCGACGGCGAGACGCGGGCGATCCGCGACGGCCGCCAGGCGTGGACGACGAACACCGGGGGCCTGGGCGCGGTGTTGCAGGTCGGCGAGCGGGTGCTCGGCTTCAGCGGCGGGCTCGAGGAGGACGACCCGCCGGCCCTGTACGCGCTCGACCTCGCGGGTCGGCCGCAGTGGCGCACGCCGCTGGCGATGAAGGGGCCGGGCAGCTTCTTCTTCACCGACGACGTGCTGCTGATGAACGCCGGCGCGACGCTGCTGACCGGCTACGAGGCGAACATCGCAGTGTTCGCCCTGCAGTGATTCGTGCAGGCCGTCACGGATCGACGCTGGCCCACGCGGGGTCGTCGGCGACCATCTGGCCGAGCCAGGCCTGCAGGTCGACGCCGCCGCTGGTGATCGGCAGCGGCGCGGTCAGCAGGACGTGGCCGACGGCGTCGAGCAGGAAGTAGCCGGCGTTTTCATAAGGGGCGACGTGGGTCTGAACGATCTCCGCGATCGCCTGCGGGAACTCTTCCAGGGTGAATCCGAAGTAGATCGGCACGATCCAGTCGCGGGTGTATGAAAGCAGGGCCCAGCGCTGGGTGGTGTGATTCGCGCCGTAATAATCGTAGATCGCGCCGAACGTCTCCAGGCATTCGGGGCAGTCGGGCGGCAGCGAGGCGGCGAGGTTCCATTGTGTGCGCCAGGTGTCGGACAGCTCCTTGGCGAGGTACGGCGGATCGAGCGGCGGCCCGGAGTCGTCGACGAGGTCGACGCGCACGTCGCCGAAGGCCTGCTGCACGCGCCACCAGTTGAAGGTGCCGCCGTAGCCGCCGGCGCTGGCGCCGACGAGGTAGACGCGCTCGGCGGCGGGGAAGGTCGGGACGAGCCGCGCGAGGTAGGCGACCAGGTTGGCGCCGCCGACGTGCATGGTGGTGCGCTCGCCGTAGGTGACGACGTTGTCGCCGCCGTGCATGTCGCCGGTGCAGTACGGGACGTAGACGAAGCTCATGTCGCGGAACGGGTTGTTCGGGTCGTCGCGGTCGAAGATCTGCGCAGTCATGACCTTGGGCAGGTGCGGGTCGAATTCGGCGGCGAACTCGGCCTCGCCGTAGCCGTCGGCGACGTGGGCGCTGGCGTTCATGGTGTAGCAGGTGGCCTCGTCCCAGCAGGCGCCGCCGCCCTCGAGGTAGAGGACGACGCGATCGCTGCGGGTGGTGAGGTTGACGCCGATGCCGGTGGTCTCGCCATTGGCACAATGCGCGTCGGCGAACGGGATCCAGGTCCAGGTCTCGGCGGGGGCGTCGATCGCCGCGCCGTCAGGGTCGCCGGTGGTGGTCGGCGAGTCGGTGGCGGCGGTGGTGTCATCGGTGGCGGCGGTAGTGGTGTCGTCAGTGGTGGCGGCGGTGGTGCTGCCGTCCGTGGTGGAAGACTGCGAGTCGCCGGCGTCGTCGCCGCAGGCGGGCGCAGCGAGCGCGAGCGAGGCGGCGAACGCGGCGACAGGAGAACGATTCATGGGCATGCCTCGACGGTACTGCACGCGGCGCCGCTGCGCCTGCGAGGGGCTCTCAGCGGGAATTCCGGGGCAGTATGAAAAGTGTGGAGGATCGCGACAGTGGCAGATCGCAACAGCAGGAATCACCGGATGCGCGAGCGCGCGGCGACGACGTGGGCGCGGGTGCGATGCGAGTGTCCCCAGGGACAGGTGGTGGTATCCGCGCGCGAGCACGAGGGAGATGACCGAAGGGACATGTCGGGCCAGGGCGCGTAGGCGAGCGCCGGGGGCCCAGGTGTCTCAAGGGACATCTCGCGTACGGTGTGCGTTCGCGGACAGTGCGTCGGCGCACTCGGCAGCACGGCTGTCCCCGGGGACATTCGTTTAAACTGAAAAATGGCGCTCCGACCGGGTCCAGTGGCTGCGCAGGGCCCGGTCGAAGCGCGTGGATTCTGATTGTTTGTTTTTTCTTAAAAAGATCGGTCGGCGACGCGAGCGGGAGATCGTCCTGCGGGCGAGCATCGGGGGCTCGGCCCGTTTGAGTGCGAAGATCGACCTCGCGTGGCGGGCGAGCGGGAGACCTTGGGGTCCGCGCCGCGCCGCCGACCGCCGTGTCACATCAAGTGACGGCGCGAGAACTCGGCGCGCAGCTTGGCGAGCGCGCCCTCCTGGAGCTGACGGATTCGCTCACGCGACAGCGAGTAGCCGGCGCCGATCTCCTTGAGCGTCATCTCTTCCTCGCCGTCGAGTCCGACGCGCTTGCGCAGGATGTCGGCCTCGAGCGGGGAGAGCTGGGCGAAAACTTCTTGAAGCTTCTCGTGGAGCAGCTCGCGGTCGAGCACGTCCGACGCGGACTCGTTGTCGGGGTCGGCGACGGTGTCGACGAGGCTGGCCTCGCCGTCGCGCGAGGCGGGCAGGGCGAGGCTCAGCGGGGTCTCGATCAGCGACCAGCCCATGCGGGCGATCCGCTCGACGCTGACGCCGCTGACGGCCGAGAGCTCCTGATCGGTGGGCTCGCGGCCCTCGCGGGCCTCGAACTCGCGGCGGGCCTTGGTGACCTTGTTGCAGGCGTCGATCATGTGGACCGGCAGGCGCACGCTGCGGGCCTTGTCGGCGATCGAGCGGCTGATGGCGTGGCGGATCCACCACGAGCCGTAGGTCGAGAAGCGGCAGCCGCGGGCCGGGTCGAACCGGTCGACGGCCTTCATCAGGCCGAGGTTGCCCTCCTGGATGAGGTCCTGCAGCGGGACGTTGCCGCGGTGGAAGCGGCGCGCCAGCGCGACCACGAGGCGCAGGTTGGCGCGCACGAACGCGTTCTTGGCGGCCATCAGCGCGGCGTGCTGCTTGCGGACTTCCGCCGTGTAGCGGGCGAACGGGACGCTGCCGCGGCGCGGCGGATTGACTGCGAGCGAGATCTCGGCCTTGCGGTCGCCCTCGAGGCTGGTGAGGTCGGCGAGGATCGCGTCGGCCAGCTCGCTGTCGACGTCGGCGGCGAGCATGGCCTTCGCCAGCTCGTCGCGCGAAGCCTGGAAGGCGTCGTGGTGGCAGCGCAGGTCGCGGTCGCGGAGGGTCCGCGAGGTCTGCTCCAGCGCGTTCACGGCGGCGGCGGGGCACACGTCGACGCCCAGACGCTGGCGCATGAGGGCGCAGATCGGCTCGACGAACGGGGGATAGTTGAGGAGCGCCACCCAGAGGCCCTTGCGGAGCTCGCCGATCTTGAGGGCCGCGGCGGTCTCCTCGTCCTTGGTCATGACGTTGACTTCGGAGAGGTCGCGGAAATAGGCCGTGAGGGGTCGGTAGCCCGATTCCTGGGCCGGGGCCTTCGATGAATCAGCGGTGAGGTCGCGCAGCATGGTGGTCTCCGTTTCAGGGCCGGACAGGATCCGCATGGAGGGGGCCGTGGACCGTAAGGAGTGTCCGTCCGCGGCTCGTGTCAGAGTGGTCAAGGGGTCGGTGTCAGAGGGGGTTTGCGGATCCTGCCCGGCTCCGGGCCGCACTGCGGGCCCAGGCGAGCGTGCGAGGGTCGGTTCAGTCCAAGCAATCGAAGTCAGATCAAGTCCAAGGATCGCCTGGCCGTTACTTGTCGGCCGTCTTGAGGTTGGTGCGCATCTCGACAGCCAGGTTGTAGTGGCTCTCGACGATCTTGCGCACCTCTTCGAGCTCGTCGCGCAGCTCGTCGGTCTGGGCGAACGGGATCATCTTGTTGTCGAGCGCGGACAGCCAGGTGGCGTGCACGTCGACCTGAATGTCGAGGTAGGCCTTGTCGAGCGGATCGCCCTTGTCGATCTTGCCCATGGTGTCGAGCTTCTGCCGCGAATCCTGCTCGATGTCGCTGGCGAGCCGGCTGCTGGTGGCCGAGAGGTCGAGGGCGTCGCGGACCTTCTTTTCGCGCTCGCGCACGAACTCGTGGTCGTTGATCATCATCGCCGCGAACTCCTTGACCTTCTGGGTCTTGGCCCACTTCTTCATGTATTCGCCGTGGGCGACCGCCTCTTGGTTGATCACGTCGAGGACGCCGAAGATCTCGTCGTCGGCGGTGTTTCGCTCCGACGGCGCCGTCGCTTCCGGCGAGGGTTCCACGACCGGCTCCGGCGAACTGGTGTCCGGAGACGTGCGCGAGCAGGCCGCGGCGAACACGAAGGTGAGCATGTAGAGGGTCTTGTTGCGGGGCTGCATGAACCTTGGCTGATCCAGGCCCGCAAGACCGGCAACGAAAAAATCGTCAGAGGGCCAAAGCCGCTCACTCCCCGGAATGTGCAGGGATTTCGGAGAGCGCGGCGGAAACGGGGTTAGAAGGGCTTCTGGGGCAACTTGGGGGCCGCGAACCTGGGCGAGGCCGCGCGCGCTTTTCTCCTGGACAGGTGTCCGCGAGGATGCGCGAAGTGCGACAAATGTTGAGACTGCGCACATTCCGCGGGCGGGAAGGCACCGGAGTCAGGGGTTGTAAACGATGTTCTGGACGCGCCTCGCGCCGCGGGGCGGCGATCGGGGTCCGCGGGCGGAGAGGCCGAGGTGGAGCCGCGGGCGCCAACCCACACGCGAGGACGATGGGCGGTCCATCAATAATAAGTGTGGGTCCGCTGTCAGCGGACTCAGCCCTGTGAAAGAGGGGCAGATGGCAGGATGGGCTGGATGAGACGGCTGGTGGCAATGTAGGCAGTCGGGGACCATGGGCCCGGGAGGCCCCTCGATCGCGGGCGCCGAGCCTCGTTCGCTTCGGCGGTATTGCTGCTGCAAATGATGGCAGGAGACGTCGGTGCGCTCAGTCGAGGGCGAGGCGACGGACCCACATGCGGCCGTGGGTGGCATCCTCGACCTCGTCGAGGACCGAGCCGGCGACGACCAGGAAATCGGGGCCGAAGGCGGCGGCAGCCGGGAGGTCGGACAGCTCGGGGTTCGGGAGGACGAACTCGGAGCTCCAGCGCAGAACACCGCCGCCGTCGTAGAGGTGGACGGCGCTCCTGTGATGGTCGCTCGGGTCCATGCCGGTGAGAGCGATGCGCTCGTCGGGTCCGGCGGCGAGGTGGACGGAGGCGAAGGTGTCGGAGCTGGGGACGCTCCAGAGCGCGGCGAAGTCGGGTCCGCGGCGCTGCAGCAGGACCTCGGGGTCGGCGCCGAAATTGGCGAGCAGGAGGCCGCCGGCGCCCGGTGAGGCGGCCGTCGCGTTGGCGTGGGCGGGCTGGCCGGCGAGCTCGGCCTTGATCCACACGCCGTCCTCGTCGATGACGCCGAGGAAGGATTGATTGTCGTCGACGCCCTGGACGCGCGCCTGACCGATGACGATCGCGCGGTCGTCCACGACGACGAGGTCCTCGCCGACGCTGTGCAACTCGCTGGCCTGCCGCCACAGCTCGGCGCCGTCGCCCTCACGCCGCTGATGACGATCTGGCCCTGACCGCCGACCGCGAGGTCGGTGACGAAGTCGGCGTTCTCGGGCTCGATGGTCCACTCGAGCCGCCCGCTGCGCCCGCACGCGTCGTCGCAGCCGTCGTTGGGCTCGTCGTTGCCGTCGTCGCAGACCTCGCCCGGGCCGAGCTGGCCGTCACCGCATGCGGCGATGGAATCGGTGGGGGTCGGGAGAGCGGTGGTGGCATCATTCGTATCGGAGGACGATGAGCCCGGCTCGCCAGGGTCGGTGTCGGTGGCCTGGGGGGCGTCGCCGATGACGATCGACGGGATGCAGCCGGCGAGAGCGATGAGGGTGAGGGTTGAGGTGCGGGCAGGGACGGACACGGGGACTACCTCCGGGAGAGTGGTCCCCGGCCGGGGCGGGGACGATCAGACCGACGCCCAGGGCGGCGACGGCATCCGCGCTCACCCCGAGGCCCACCGCCGCACCGAACACGAGGCGGTCGACCTCGAGGACGTGCTCCCGTCGCTCGAGCGCTGGCGCTCATCCGCCGCCGCTCGAGACCTCGTCCCGCGCGCGTCGCAACGCGCGGGGCCTACTCCATCGTCGCAACGCTCGCCGACAACAGAGCTCAACGATGCCGCTCCAAACTTCGGTGAGGGCGATGGCTAGCAACACATGGTGCCACCACAGGAAGTCGCTGACGCTGACGCCTAGAAGATAGGCGAGCGCCGCGATCAGGCAGATGTAGCCTATAACGCACAGCGGCCAGAATGGTGTGAAGAACGCGAGCTCGCAGAATTCCCGGGTCGGCAAGAAACCGAATCGCTGCGGCGGTAGAGGCGCCTTGAGCGGCACTAATTCTGTGCGCCTTCGCATTTGTCCTTGATGTAGCCGAAGACGGATGTGGCCACACCGACCCCAACCTTTTTACACGTCTTGAACTTCTTGAAGAACCACCAGCAGCCGGCGCCGGTGGCGACCCCGATCGTTCCGCCACTGAGCCCGCTGGCGACATCGCACACACGAATCAGCGTGACATCGTCGGTTTCTTCGGGGAGCACGAATATCGCGCTCGTCGCGGGTCCGAGCGAGGGCTCGCCCGAGCCGCCGTGCGTCGGAGCACGGCGTGCGGATCGGCGTGGCCGCGTCCGGGCGCGTGGGCGTTGAATACCGCCTCTGGCGCGCCGTTCCGACGAGTCCCCTTGTCGCCGCGCCTTCGCAGCCCGCTCCTCGCCTCCGCCGGCGCCTTCGCCGGCTTCACGCTCGCATGGATCGTCGTCTGCCTCGGTAACAATGGCGATGTGTTCCCGCAGGGCCCGGCGCGGGTGATGTTGCCGCTCCTGCTGGTCGGCCCGGGCCTCGGAGCGCTCGCCGGAAGCCGGGCGAACTCACGCTTGGCCGTGGCGACGCTGCTCGCGCTCGTGGCCCTCTCGCTGACGTTCTGGGCGCTCGTGCCCGATGGCTGGTGGGCTGTCGGAGCGCCGCCCATGCCGGGCGCGAAGTAGTTCGAATGATCTGCGGATCTGCGTCAGAGTGCCAGCGCATCGCCGTCATCGACGTTGGCCTCGTCGCGGCTTCATGCGGTTGCGCAGCGCGTCTGCGGCCTCGGGGCATTGCCCGGCCCAGCGCCGCAGCGCGGTCGCGGTCGCCTCCTTCACTGCGGGCAACAGGGGCGAGTGGATGAGCCTTTCCTTCGTATGGAGGGGGTAGAGGGCATCGTCGTGCAGCACGCTGACCGCAGCCACGAGCCCCTCGTAGCCGCGGTCGTTGCGGATCTTCAAAAAATCGCGGATTGCCGCGAGCAGGCCGGGGACGTGCGGGCCGTCCTCGTCGCGCTCGAAGTTGGTGTAGCCGAGGATCCGCGCCGGCTGTCCGTACGGTTCGGTGCGCCAGGCGAGGGCGACCTCGATGGTCGTCGGGCCGGCGTCCGTCACATACTCGCCCTGATGGTGCGCGACGTTTTCGAGCGGTCCGCGGGCCTCGACGCGCACGCGTTCGACGAGGCCCGTCGCGCGCTCACCCGCGAAGCTCCACGTCAGCGTCGTCGCGGGCAGCAGGAACGCGAGGTCCTCGAGGCGCTGCGTCAGTTCGAGCCGGGGCACGCGCGTGCTCGGGAAGATCTGCGGATCGGGGCGAAATCGGATGCGCGTGCCCGACGGCCGCGACGCGGCGCTCACGCGCAGGGGAACGCGCTGCACGCCGCCGGCGTACGCGACGGTGGCCTGCTCGCCGGCGTGCACGGTGTCGACCTCGAGCGGATCGCTCAGCGCGTTGGTCATCAGCAGGCCGGACTCACGGAACCCGAAGTGGGCGCTCGAGCGGTACGGCGGGTGCTCGAGGAGGTCGACCAGCGAGCCGCCGGGGATGCCCGGGCCGTCGTCGGCGACGGTGACGAAGTCGTCGGCGTCGACGCGGACGTCGATGCGGGGGCAGCGGCCGGGCTGACGCGGATCGATGGCATAAGTGACGACCGCGAGCAGCAACTTCAGCGGGCCCATGCCGTCGTCGAGCGAGCCGACGTACATGCCGGGCCGCTTGCGCACTGCCGCGATCCCCGTGAGGACCTCGATCGTGTCGGTGGTGTACTCGCTCGCCATGCGCCGACGTTAGCGCAGGACGTCCCCGCCGGTCACGAGCTTCCGCGCGACCGTACCGCCCAGCAGGCAGGTGCTGGTGCGAGGCTCATCGCTCGGGTCCATGGGAGGCGGTCACTCGACCTTGGTGGGAGCGGTCATGCGGGTGAGCGGGAGGACGGTCCCATCGTCGAGCACGACCTCGGTCTGGGCCGGCTCGATATAGACGAGCGAGGCGTCGTCCGTGCTGCGCTTGATCGCGGCGCCGCGTTGTTCGCCGGCCTCGTCGAGGATCCAGCCGCCGATCCAGCCGTCGACCTGGCCCCAGTAGAGGCCCGCGTCAGCGCCCGCGACTGCGGTCCCGGTGAAGTCGTAGGGCCCGTTGGTGACGAGCTCGCCGCGGAGCGCGGCGCTGAACTGGTCGCCGTGGATCTCGAGGTCGACGGTGGCACCATCGGCGTTGGTGAGGGTGCCGGAGCCGTCGTCGAGCGCACCGTAAAACCATGCGCGGACGCCGAGCCAGTCGTAGCTGCCGTCGCAGGCGAAGACTGTGACGAGGTCGTCGGCGGCGACGACCGCGAGCAGGACGTCTCCCGCCTGGCTGACGAAGATGCCCGTGGCGGGCCCGGACGGGTCCTCGCACGCGCTCGCCGTCATGGCCAGCGCGGCCAGGCAGGTGCGGGTCAAGAACGCCCGCGCCGAGCGCAGCGCGGGGCGGGTACACAGAGCAGGGAGCCAACGTGTCGTCATGGTCGCCTCGGGTCGATGCGAGAGCGCGGCGGCGTCCCGCTCGCTCGTGGAGTCGCCGGGGCGAGCCGAAAAATTGCGGCGGAGATCCGAAATTTTAAAAAGAATGGCGGCTGCGGGCGGTTGACGGCGGCTTCTCGAGGCGCCGGCGCGCTCTCGGGCTCCGAGACGTGGCGCGAAGGTTCGGGCGCCGCTCATCCGCGGGTTCGCGGAGGCGCGGGTCCGCGGGTGGGGTGGCGACCATCGCGTGGCCCCTCGGACATGTCCTTCAGAACATCTTCAGTGAGATGTCCTGAAGGACAGATTTAGAAGAGACTCAGCCCGGGGTGAGCACGCGGCCGAACCACAGCAGCGAGTCGGTGCCGCGGTCGCGGATGGCGAAGAGGAACGGGCGGTCGGCGGTGAAGGCGGTCTCGGCGAAGATCCCTCCGCTGGAGTCGAAGGTCACGATCGCGGTGGCGGCCGCGGCCTCGACGCCCTTCTCGTCCACCGCGACGACGGTGTTGTGATAGACGTCGGCGATCGCCATCTGCGTCTGCTCGGTCATGCCCGAGAGGTCGGCGGCGCCGAGCTGGAAGGTCTTCTCCATGCCGAGCGCGATCAGCACCTCGCGCAGCGCGAACGCGTTGGCGAACTCGAACCGGGGCACCCGGACCTCGAGGTTGGTCGGCGCCAGGCCGCCGAGGACCTCGCCGAGCTTGACGCCGTCGAGGCCTTCGACATAGGCGTCGAAGGTCCCGGCGTCGGGGAGGATGTACACCAGCGACAGCTCGCCGCCGCGCAGCGGCAGCTCGGCCGCCTCGACACCGGTGCCCTTGAAGTACGACGTACTCTCGAACACCCCGTACATCATCGGCGCAGTGAGCTCGACGCCGTCCTTGTCGTGGAACACGCCGTTCTCGTCGACGTTCTCGAACGGGTGATCCCAGGGGGCCTTGAGGTAGAGCGCGTTGACGAGGACGGCGGTGACGTCGGGGAAGATCGAAGCCGGCGGCAGCAGCTCGTCGATCTTGGTGAACGTCTGGTCCGCCACCCAGCCGTTGATCGCCACGCGCGCGCCCTCGGGGTCGGCGGCGAAGTCGAGGAGGCGCATGCCGCTGCCGTAGTGGATGGCGAGCGCGTCGAGGAACGGCGCCGACCACTCGATGCCGATCCGGCCAAACACTTGGTTGACGAGCGAGAGGCGGACCGAGTCGTCGCCCTCGACCTCGCCCGAGGCGGGCAGGTTGCGGGTCTCGAGGTCGAGGTCGATGCGGTTGAACGCGGTGTGGAGGCGCGGCTTGGCGAGCGAGAAGTGCAGCACGTCGGCGACCTCCTGCTCCGAGACGGTGCGCGCGCCCTCGTACAGCATGCCGAAGGCGATCCGCAGGCTGAGCGGCGAGATGGCGCGGTTGTCCGCGCTGGGCGGCAGGGCCTTGAACAGCTCGAGGGCGAAGCTGCGCTCGTCGGCGGCCATGGTGGCGAGCTCGTCGGCGCTGGCGTCCGGATCTGGGTCGCGCGGCTTGTCCGAGCCGGCCTCCTCGCCCGGCGGTTCGGACGGCTCGCCGGTGGTGGTGGTGTCGGGATCGCCGGTGGGCTCGGTGGCGCCCTCGGTGGTGGTCGTCGTTTCGCCGGTCGCGGTCGTCGGCTCGGTCGCGGTGGTGGTCGTGGTGGTCGTGGTCGTCGTCGGGTCGGTGGTCTCGGTCTCGGTGCCGGTCTCGGCCCCGCCAGGGCCCTGGATGGTGCAGGCGGTCGCGCCGAGGGCGAGGGTCCACGAAGTGAAGTGACGGTAAAGGAAGTTATCGCGCATGGTCTGTCTCCGGTCGCGTGCCAATGGCAAGCCATGTGCCAACGACCATTTGCCGCTGCGCCGCGGCAAAGAGCCGGATCTGCGGCTCCCCGTGACGCCGGAGCCGCAGCGACGGGGCCGACCGCGACACCCCCGTCGTCGGGCGAATCACGAGCGGGGCCGGCGATGGCAGTATGGTGGTACATGTCTCAAAGGACATGTGATGAGAGGCGGGGCGACGAGACCCCGAGAGACGACGCCGAAGGGATCACGGCGCGCCGCTGCGCTGGCGGAGGCCGCGGATGAGCCAGCCGCCCTTGGCGCGGCTGTCGAGCTCGCGCATCACTGCGGCGGCGCGGGCGTGGCTGATGCGGAGGCAGACGAGGTCGCGCATGACCTGGCGGGCGATGTAATAGCGGCGGGCGCCGTCGAGGAATTCGACGCAGCTCTCGAGCCAGCCGAGCCACTTGTCGTGGCGACCGCCGCGTGCGGGGCCGGCGGACAGGTCGGAGACGCGAGTCTGATGGAGGGCGCGGGCGCGGCCGGCGGCGAAGCTCTGCAGCTCGGCCTCGCCGTCGTAGGGGGTCCGCTGCTCGAGCTGGGCCGCGACCAGGCCCGAGTCGATGAGGCCGGGATCGGCGGGCTGGGCGAGCCGCTGCAGGGCCTGGCGGCGCACCTCGGGCTCGGGGCTGGCGAGGGCGGCGAGGCCCTGCTGGGCGATGTCGAGGGCGGTCCAGCGGTAGACGAAGTCGAGGCCGGTGCCCTTGATGTTCTGGGTGCCCATGAGGATCGCGCGCACGCCGGGCGGGACGGCGAGGGCGCAGCGGAGGATGACCTGGTCGCCGGTGGTCAGCGGGTCGACGACGACGTCGATGAGGTCCATGAACAGCGAGCGATAGGCGTCGCGCACTGCGGCGTGGACGAGGCCGTGCGGCACGCCGCCGCCCTCGGCGAAGGCGGCCTCGACGCGGGCCTTGAGGCGCACGCACACCGCCGTGCGCGCGAGCTGGCGGAGGAAGTGATCCGCGACCTCCTGCGGGCTGGCCAGGCGCACGCACTCGGGCGGGTCGCTGTCCTCGAGGACATCCGCCGACTCGACCAAACCGACCAGCCACGGGCTCAGCTCGTTGCGCACCACCGCCAGGACCTCGTCGAGGCTGATGCTGGCGCGCGGGTCTTCGCTGAGGTAGGGCGCGCAGCGGCGGGCGATCTCGTCGCGCACGCCGGCGAGCGAGCGGCCGGCGCCGTGGCCGTAGATCACCAGCTGGCCGGGCAGGGCCTCGGGCGCGACGGGGCGCACGCGCGCGAGCAGGCGGGCGAGGCGCTGGTGGGCGCGCGCGCGGCCGGCTGGCCCATCGGACAGGTCGTCGCGCGACACGATCTCCTGGGCGGCGAGGAAGCCCTCGAGCGCCTCGCGGATGTAGCCGACCAGGCCCTGGGTGTTGGTGCCGATCAGGACGTGGCGGTCGGCGGCGACGTCCTCGACCAGCAGGCGGGCGAACACCTGCGAGCGGGCGACCCGGTCCTCGCGGTTGTTGACGACGGTGATGACGTAGCGGTCGGGCTCCTTCTCGAGGTCGAGGCGGTCGCAGCCGGTGCGGCGCCAGTTCGACAGGAAGCCGGCGCGCTCGTTGGCCGAGCAGCCGTTGATGAACTCGAGCGTGCGGCCGGCCATGCGCGCGGGGCCGTAGCGCTTGAGCACGCCGAGGTCGGGGACGACGTGCTCGGCCATGGTGGCGATCGCCAGGGTGCGGTCGAGGCCGAGGTGTTCGGCGAGGCGGGCGACCAGGGCGACGTTGCGCGGGTGCTCCTCGTAGGGGATGAGCGCGAGCAGGTCGGCGGGCAGCAGGTCGCCGGCGAACTCGTCGACGGCGTCGAGGTCGCTGCCGCGGCGGCCGGCCGCGTCGCGCAGGACCGGCAGGAAGTTGATCTCGCTGGTCACCGTGCGCGCGCCGGTCGGCACGAAGCGGGAGATGACCTCGGCCACGTCCATGCCCGCCGGGCCCTGGATGTCCTCGTGGTCGGGGTAACAGTTGGTGATCGTCGCCGCGTCGTCGCGCATCCAGTGGTGTTGCAAGATCTCCACGTAGGCCGGGTTCAGCGCCATGCACTCCCACAGGAACACGTCGCTGCCGGTCTTCGCGGCCAGGTTGAGCAGCGTGCGCTGTTCCCAGATCGTCGCCTTGCCGTAGGGGCGGAACGTGTAGATCTCCATGGCCTGGCCGCGCGGCTGGGCGTGGATGAACATGGCCTCGCAGCCGGTGGTCTTGGCGAACACGCGGTAGCCGAGGCCGTGGAACAGGCCGGCCTTGAGGCGCTCGGTGCCCGACTTGCCGCGGGTGCCCCAGCCGCCGATGACGAGCGGGATGGCGGCGCGGTCGCGGGCGATCGAGCGGGTGCGCAGGTAGGTGCCGATGAACAGCATGGCGGCCAGGGCGGCGAGGAAGAGGGCGAGCGCGGTCTGGCTGGAGCCGCTCAATGTGAAGATGTCCGCGAGGACAGGTTCGCCGAGGTCGGGGATTTCGAGCGGGACGCCGAGGAGGAGCGCGCCGAGGCCGGTCATCGCCGAGGCGGCGGCCGGCTGCGGGGCCGAGACTGCGCGCGCGACCTCGGCGGTGATCCGCACCGACTGGCCGAGGGGGACGTCGACGCTGGTGTAGACGGGCTCGCCGCGGGCCTCGTTGGCGCCGAACAGCTGCAGCAGCTGCGACGGGGCGGTGCGGGCCAGCGAGGCGCCGGGGGCCGGGTGCGGCACGAAGTAGAGCTCGACGCCGTACTGCTCGCGGAGGACGCGGGCGTAGGCGGCGCGGGCGGCCGGCTCCTGGGCGTCGAGGGCCTGGCGGCGCAGCTCGGCGAGCTGGGCGTAGCGCAGGCTGAGGCGCAGGTGGGCGGCGACCCGCTGCCACAGCGGCCGGTGCCAGCGCAGCTCGGTGGTGCCCTGGCTGCTGACGATGCGGACGAGCCGCGGGCGCAGCACCGGCAGGCCGAGGAGGTCGTCGACCAGCGGGAGGTGTCGGCCCCAGCCGCCCTCGCGCTCGCTGTGCACGCGCTCGCCGGGGACCTCGGTGGCGACGACCTCGTGCAGGCGGCCGGAGTGGGCCCGCAGGTCGCCGCGGAGGACCCGGCCGCGCACGTGCGAGAAGCCCTGGCGCTTGTTGGGGCCGGGGTGGCGCAGCTCGTGCCACAGGCGCCACAGGCGGGCGCCCCAGCGGTCGCCGCGGCGCAGGAGGATGCTGTCCTTGCGGACATGTGCGTCGACGCCCCAGTCCTCGCGGGTGAGGGCGGCGAGGATCCGTCCTAGCCATGCGGCGTCGCCGGGCGGCGGCAGGTCGGGTCGCCGCAGCGACACGCGGACGGCCTTGCCGGGCGGGGTGCGGGCCAGAGCCTCGGCGAACACGCCGGTCCAGGCCCGACGCGCCGGGTCGAGGGCGCCGTCGATCGCCTGAAGCGCGGCGGCGGCGGCCTCGTGGACGACCGGCGGATGATCGTCGCGGGTGGCGATCCGCGCCAGGACCGTGCTGAGCTGGACGAAGTTGCCGGGGTCGGCGTGCCATGTCCCTTCGGCCATCTTGACGATCTCGGCGCAGGCGATCCGCAGCACCAGCGGAGAGGCCTCGTCGGTGAGGATGGTGGCGAGGGCGGGGGCGTCGGTGGGGCCGCGCAGGAGGCCGCGGACCGCCGCGGCGCGCACGCGGGCGCTGCCGTCGCTGGCGAGGATCGTCAGCAGGGCGGCGCCGCGGGTGTCGATCGGGCGCACCTCGACGGCGGCGGAGCACAGGGAGATCCGCACGTGCTCGCTGGCGTCGTCGACGGCGTTGAACAGGATGTCGACGCAGCGGATCGGGTCGCGGCCGCGGGCGGCGCGGTGGGCCAGGAACTCGACCACGAGGGCGCGCACGAGGAAGTCGCGCGGGCCGCCGCGCGGGGAGATCAGGCGCGCCTCGGCCAGCTCGAGCGCCTCGGCGGTGGGGGCGTAGCCGCGGTGCTCGCGGCGGGCCCCGGCGCGCAGGCGCAGCTGCGGGATGGCGAAGCGCGAGCCCTCGGGGGCGTCGAGCGAGACGCGGTCGAGCAGGGCGAGCGCGGCGGCCTGGACCCACGGGTGCTCGGCGGAGTCGCCGGCGCGGCCGCGGGCGGCGGTGGCGAGGCGGAGGTCGAGGTCGAGGTCGAGCTCGTGGGCCTGGCCGGCCTCGGCGAGGCGGTCGAGGATCGCCGACAGGGCCTCGAGACAGGCCAGGCGCAGGGTGAAGCGCGGCAGCCAGGTGAGCTGGCTGATGAGACAGGGGAACACCTCGGCGCGCTCGTCGTAGGCGACCTCGGCAGTGGCGGCGCCGACCATGCGCACGGCCAGCTCGACCTGCTCCTCGAGCAGGGCCTGCTCGGCGGCCAGGCGCTCGCGCAGGGCGTCGTGGTCGAGCCAGCGGCCGAGCGCGCGCAGGTCGGCCTGGCGCTCGCGCCAGCCGCGGGCGTGGCGGCGGATCGCCGCGGCCAGCACCGCCTTCTGGGTGCCCGGGTCCTTGGCCGCCAGCGCGGCGGCCACCAGCTCGGCCTCGCGCGACTGCAGCAGCGCGTGCTCGCGGCGCAGCACGGTGATACACAGACATGTCCGCGGGATAATGTCCTTGAGGGCATGTTCGGCGACGAGGGCGCGCCGGGCCGGGGCGCGGCGCAGGCCGGCGAGCTCGAACAGGTCGGGCCGCAGCTCGGGCGGGACGTCGGCGCTGGCCGCCAGGCGGGCCGCCAGGGCGGCGGCCGCACGCGCCCGCAGACGCGCGGTCAGGGGGTCGAGGGGGCGGAGGATGGCCTCGGTGATCGCGTCGATGATGGCGGTCATGGTGTCGGCTCCTGGCGCCACATGCGGTGCTCGCGGGCGGCGCGGAAGGGCATCTCGAGCGGTCCGAAGTCGCGCAGGCCACGACCGAGGGGCAGGTCGAGGCGCAGCCACAAGTCGAGGCCGTTGCGCGCCGGGTAGAGGGTGGAGAGGTAGAGGTTGTTGCGGACGCCGAAGGCCATGCGGACGCCGTCGGTGAGCCAGATGCCGACGCCGAGGCCGGCGAGGATCCGGCTGCGCAAGTAGGTCTTGTCGCGGTCGGGATCCTTGAGGCGGATCGAGGCCTCGTAGTCGAGCGCGAACTCGGGGACGACGCGGCCGTAGAGGGCGAGGGCGCCGGCGATGCCGGCGTGCATGCTGACCTGGTCGACGCTGCGGAAGTCGCTGTTCGGCATCATGTCGGCGCCGACGACCACGCGCGCGTCCTGCCAGGCGACCACCCGCAGGTCGAGGGTCGGCCGGAACACCAGCGGATGATCCTCGACGTACCACTGGTACACGCGCGGGTGCAGCTCGCCGCGCGGGAAGGCGTTCATGCTGTCGAGCGACTGGTAGCGGTAGGCGAGGTCGAGGCCGGGCAGCAGCTGCAGGCGCGGGGCCAGCCAGGTCGGGCGATCGATGCGGCCCTCGCCGCGCAGGCTCCACGGCTGGACCTGGTGCTCGGTCTGGACCAGGCTGGCGGCGCTGACCCACGCGCGCAGGCCGGCGCGCGGGAAGAAGGCCTGGAAGCTGAGGCGGCCGCCGGCGACCAGGGCGGTGTCCTCGCGCGGGCGCAGCTCCGGGTTGACCTCGATCCACAGGCGGCGCGCCAGCAGCTCGCGGGCATAGCCGAGGCGGACGATGCCGGACGCGCGCGGCCGCAGGTCGTCGCTGTCCTCGAGGTCGTCGGTGCCGAGGTGGAGGTCGACGTACGGGGTGCCGAACTTCTGGACCTGGCGGTCGCGCGGCGGCACCGCGGCGGGCGGGTGCGGGACCGGTGCGAGCGGGGCTGTCTCTTCGGCCAGGCGAGGCACGCGTCGGCGCGGCGGTCGCGGCGGGACCGGCTCGGCCTCGGCGTCGAGGCGCTGGTGGACGCGCACCAGCGCCGGGCCGACGCCGGGGGCCAGGCGCATGCGCAGGGGGCCGGAGTCGGCGAGGGTCAGGACCTGGATCGGGGGGTGGACGGCGAGGTCGTTCTTGGTCTTCGGGGACAGGTCCGATGGGACATGTCCCGAGGGACTGCCGAGGGAGCGGGCCGGGCCGAACGGCTCGCTGCCGCGGGCGATGGCGACGCTGACGTCGGAGGCGGGCCGGCCGTGGACCTCGATCTGGACGGTGGTGGGGCCCAGGACGATGAACTCGACCGGCCGGCGCGGGCGGGCGACGTGCCAGCGGTCGGTGCGCGCGACCTGGCGGGCCTCCGGGCGGCGCAGGCGGGCCAGGCACAGGTAGGCGTGGCTGGCGTCGTCGAGCTCGAGGGTGACCGCGTCGCGGGCGGGCACCGCGAACTCGGCGAGGGTGAGGGTGTCGGCGGAGACGGCCTGGGTGTGCAGCAGCTCCTCGCCCATCCAGAAGCGCACGGTGGGCGCGACGCCGCCGAGCTCGGGGCGGACCTCGCGGCACCACAGCTCGAAGCCGAGCGCGTCGTGACCGCGGGCGAGGTCGATCAGCACGGGCTGGCCGGGGCGCAGCATGAGGGCGCCCTTGGTCGGGAACGGGGCGGCGAGCAAGGCGGCGCGGGCGTCGGCGGTGACCGTGGCGGGCGCGGGCTGCTTCGCCAGGTCGACGTGCTCGCGGCTGCCTCGCTCCTCGCTGAGGATCAGGTGCGACCAGCGACTGCGCTCGCCGGCGATGTTGGCGAGGCGGTCGAGGTAGGGCGTGCGGATCGCGGGGCGGACGCGCAGCGCGAGGCCGTACGCGAGGCCGGCGCCCTCGGGGCTGGTGGTCGGCTCGTCGAGCGCCGCGAGCGCGCTCTTGATGCCGGCGAGGCCGACCTGCCAGCGCTCGGTGGCGGCGTAGACGCGGTGCCAGGCGCGGAACGCCTCGGCCGGGCGGGCGGCGGCGTCGAGCAGGGCGGCCCGCAGCGCCAGCTCGGCCGGGTCGGCGGGCAGCCGCGCGGGTGTCTTGAGGGACAGGGCCTTCGGGGCAGGTTGGTTATTGGCGGAGGGACCGGACTCTTTCGTCTTTTCGGACATGTCTCCGGGGATATTTCGACCTGTCTTTTCGGACATAGCGCCGGGGGCGGGCGCGCCGAGGACCGCGGCGCCGACCTCGGCGGGGGACGCGGGCGCCAGCTCGTCGAGGACCGCGAGGCCGGCGGCGGGCCCTGCCGCGCGGGCGCGGGCGGCCGCGGGGGCGAGGCGGGCGAGGGCGAGGTCATCGAGGCCGGCGGCCGCCAGCGGGGGGGCGATGAGGGCGGGCACGTCGGTGGTGACGTCGACGTGGCTGGGGGCGCCGAGGGCCTCGATCCGGCGGCCGAGGGCGAGCGCGCGATCCTGCAGGCCGGGCGGCAGCGGGTGGGCGGCCACGCGGGCCCAGTCGGACAGGGCGTAGGCCCGCTGGTCGAGGTCGAGGAGGGCGCCGGCGCGGACGATCAGCAGCTCGGGGTCGTTGGGGCGCTCGAGCAGGCCGCGGCTGGCCCGCTCGAGCGTGACGGCCGGGCTCTCGGGGCGCGGGCTGTCCTGGGGGGCAGGCTTGCCGGGAATGGGGTCCGTGGAGGTGTCCTTTGCGGCATGTCCTTCGGGACCTGTCGCGACGATCGTGCTGAGCGCGGCGGAGGTGTCTTTCGGGGCATGTCCTTCGGGACCTGTCTCGGCGGAGGTCGTGGTGTCTCTCGGGGCATGGCTTTCGGTCTCGTTCGCCGGTACGGGCTCGCGCAGGCCGGGGGCGCGGACGGCGGCGGACACTGCGACGGCGGGGCCGCCCTTGGCGACGAGGACCTCGAGGGCGCGGGCGCGGAGGTCGAGGGGGATGAGGACGCTGGTCGGCGGGCCGACGCGGGGGCTGCCGTCGAGGGGGATCGCGTTGGAGTCGACGGGGCGCAGCTCGACGCTGAATTGGCGGCGCAGGCCGGTGTCGGTCTTGAGGGTCAGGTCGACGCGGGTGGGGGCGTCGCTGCCCAAGGCGCGGATGTCGACGCGGGCGTGGGCCGGCTCGCCGGGGAGGACGAAGCGGGCCGGTTGCTCGGCGTCGGCGCGCCACAGGCGGAGCAGGCGGGCGTCGGGGGCCCGCGGGGGCGTGGGCGCCAGCGACGACCACACCTCGCTGCCGCTGGCCCCGGCGACCGTCAGCGCGTGCGTTCCCGGTGGCAGGGCCAGCTCGAGCAGCTCGAGCCGGGCGAGCGGCAGGGTCCGCCAGCGCTCGTCGTCGACGGTCACGGTCAGGCTGGCGTCGGTGCGGGCGTACAGCCGCAGCAGCGCCGGCCGGCCGGGGGCCTCCGGCAGCGCAGGCGCCGTGACCGTTTGGACATGTGCGTTCGGCCAGGTCCACAGCGACGCGCTGGTCGGCGCTCGCAGCGGGTCGCGCGGGAGGTGCTCGATCCACACCAGCGGCGACGGGCCCTCCTGGCTCGGCAGCAGCGTCGACCAGCGCGTCGCCTGCCAGTGGTCGCGGTAGGCCGCGCGCAGCTCGGCGTCGTAGGGGTCGAGCCGGCGGGCCCGCTCGAACAGCGCCAGCATCGGGCTCGCCAGGGGCAGCGGCGGGCCGTCGAGCATGCGGGCGGCGGCCGCCAGCGCCCTGGCCGGGGCCTCGCTCGGGCGCGGGCCGAGCAGGCGGCGGGCGAGGCCGGCGTCACCTGTCCCTTCGAGCAGCTTGATGCCGGCGGCGCGGCCGCGGGCGGCCAGCTCGCGGTCCTTGACCATGTCGGCGGTGCGGGCGAGCGACCAGGCGAGCTGGCGGCGGCGGGCCGGCGAGAGGCCGTCCTGCTGCGCCTGCAACCAGTCGAAGGTCAGGGCCAGCGGCGGCGGGGCGGGGCGGCGCACTGGCGGCAGCGGGCGGCCCGCGACCTGGGCCAGCAAGGCGCCGACCAGGGCGGCCCGGGGCGAGCGCGAGCGGGCCAGAGCGCGGTGACCGGCGCGCAGCAGGTCGTCGGCGCCCTCGCGGCGCAACGCGGTGGCCACCCGCTCGAGCGACTGGCCGACGCGGACCTGCAGCAGCGCGGCGTCGCCTTCGACCTGCAGGCGGTAGGTGTGCTCGCCCGGGGCCAGCGGGATCGCCAGGTCGCGCTCGGGGCCGCCGACGCGGCACTCGATGGCCTCCGGCGCGCACGGGGTCTCGGGGGCGAGGCGCTCGCGGACGAGCCGGCGGCCCTCGGCGTGCACGGAGATGCTGGCCTTCGGGTCCTGTCCCAAGAGCCTGGCGGAGATCCACGCGACCCCGGGGCCGGTCATGCGCAGGTCCCAGCTGCGGCCGCCGGCGGTGCGCTGGAACGGGCGGCCGTCGAGGTCGACCGCGGCGGCGCCGGGCAGCGGGCGCGGCGAGGTCTCGAGGGCGAAGGCGGGGCGTCCGGGCGGGCGCATGGCGGTGATCCGCTGGACCGCGGCGGCGCCGCGCCAGGCCTTGACGGCTGCCTGGAGGGACATGTCCTTCGGGTCAGTCGCGCGCAGGGCCGCGGCCACCGCGGCGTCGGCCAGCAGCTCGCGGCGCAGGTCGGCGAAGCTCGGCTGATCGGGCAGCGGCGGCGGCGGACCGCCGCGGTCGATCCACTCGAGCACCGCGCCGAGCACGTGCTCCCAGATCAGCTCGCCGGTGCGAGGCGCGGGGGCGAGGGCGACGATCCGCGTCGGCTCGCCGGCGCTGACCAGCCACTCGCCGGGGCCGCCCGGAGGATGTTCCAAGAGCCATGTCCCCGGGGCCACCTCCAGCGCCGGCTCGAGCACCGCGGCGCGGCCGGCCTCCTCGGCGCCGGAGCGGCGCCAGAACTTCAGCGGCGCCGGCCGCCCGGTGCCGCGGACCGGCTCGGCGCGGACCTGCAGGACCGCGAGGGAGCCCAAGCGGATGATCGCGCCGGCCTCGGGACCGACGACCGCGCTGGTGGCAGTGGCCGCCTCGGGGGTCGGCGAGGCGATCCATGGCGCGGCGCCGGCCAGCGCCACCGGCACGACCTCGACCGGGCGCCACTCGATGCCGGCGCGCACGGCCGGGTCGGCCAGCGGCGCGGCGGCGCGACCGGGCCGGGCGCTGGCGCCGTGGGGGAACAGCGCGACGGCGGCGAGGAGCCACGAGGCGATGCGGAGAGGGGTGGACACGGTGGTGCTCCTGGAGGGGAGGGGCCCAGAGCGACACGAATGTTGATGAAAGATTGATCAATGTCCCAAAGGACAGGTCTAGAGCGGGCGCTCGGGCGGGGCGAGGCCGAGGATCTCCTCGGGGTCGCGGAGGTCGGGGCGGAGCGCCTCGGCCAGGCTGGCGAGCGCCCTGGCGTCGCGCTGGATCCGCCGGCGCAGCTCGTGCGACAGCTCGAGGTGGACGAAGCGGGCCGCGCCGCCGCGGGCGCGGATCAGCCGGCCCTGCGCGTTGGCGGTGGCGCCGAGGCGGGTGCGGTCGTCGGGGAACAGGGCGACCGCGATGCCGAGGGCGCCGCGCAGGCGCTGGGCGACCTCGCGGGTACGGCCGGTGGCGGCCACGCGGTCGCCGGCGCTGACGACCGCGGCGGGGCCGAGCGGGTCGTCGTCCTCGCTGAAGCCGTGGATCTGCACGACCTCGGCGCGCGGCATGACGTCGAGCGCGGCGGCGGTGGCGATCGAGAACAGGTGCTCGGGGTTGTGGCAGGGGTCGGCGGGGGCGGCGTCGCGTTCGCGGCGCTGACCGTCGGTGTCGAGGTAGCGGTGGACGGTGTTGACGAACAGGGCGCGTGGCCAGGCGTCGCCGCGCAGGGCGAGGGCGAGGGCGATCCGCTCGGTCCCGAGGTCGTGGAAGGCGTGCGGGGCCTGCAAGATCACCGGGCGCTCGTCGGTCACGACGGCGCCGTCGGCGACGCGCACGAGGTAGGCGCCGCCGCCGGTCTGCCCGGTCCGCGGCTCGACTGCGGCGAGCAGCCGCTGGCCCGAGACGTACCAGGCGTGGACCTCGAAGCCGGCCGCCCACGCGACCTCGCCGAGGGCCTCGGGCTCGGGGGTCGGCGTGGCCAGGAGGCCGCGCATCAGCGCCTCGAAGGCGGCCGTCCGCTCGGGCGTCGGAGGGACGTAGAAGGGCGGCGGCGGCTCGGTCCACAGCCGGTGTCGGAGCTCGGTGGGGTCGATCATGGTGAAGGCGTCGAGCGGCTGGGCCGGCGGCCGCGGGCGCCCGCCCGTGAGCGCGGCCGAGGCCGGCTGGTCTTCGGGACCTGCCCAGGGGGGCATGTCCGAACGGGCAGGCGAACCGGCGCGGGCGGTGTAGCGGGGGTCGTCGGCCTGGGGGTCGGCGCAGTCGCAGGCGCGGCCCTGACAGCCGGCCGACAGCGCGAGGAGGATGGCCCAGCCGCGGGCGAGAGAGGCGGCGGACGCGGGCTCCGGGGCGGGGGGCTGGTCGGCGAGGGATGCGGGCGGGCGGGGGAGCTGGGCCGAGGGGTGGGCAGGAGTTGCCTGTCCCTCGGGACATGCCGGGGCCGCAGGCAGGCGTGCGACCGGACCGGCGGGAGCGGTGGGGGAGCGCAGGGTCTGTCCTTTGGGGCATGCCGGAGCGGCAGGCGGGCGGGCGGCCTGTGCTCTGGGAGCGGCAGGCGGGCGAGCGATTGGCCCGGCGGAACGCGGGGCCTGTCCCGAGGGACATGCGGGGACCGTGGGCGTGCGGGTGAACACCTGGGAGGGAGCGGCGGGGACGGCGGGCGGTCGAGCGGCTCCTCTCGAGTGGGCGCGCGAGGCGGCTGAGGGGACGCCAGGGACCGGAGGTGCGACGGGTCGGGACGCACTGGCGGCGTCGGCATTGACGTGTCCCGGGGGACAGGTGGACGCAGGGGGCGCGGGCGGGCGAGGGACGTGGCGCGGGGCCTCGGCGGGGACCAGGGCCAGGGCGAGGATCTGCCGCGCGTGGCGGACCGCGGCCGGAGACGCGGGCGGGCGAGCGGCGGGTCGCGGGGCCTCGGCGGCGGCGGCCGACAGTGCGTGGATGTAGCGGGCGTGCCGGGCCGCGACCGGAGGCGCCGGCGGGCGGGCGACGGGCGCCGCGGCGGCGCGAGGCATGATATGGCCCGAGGGACATGTTTCGCGCGGGCGAGCGGCCGGATCCGCAGCGACAGGCGGGGGATAGATATGTCCTGAGGGACAGGTAATTGCCGAAGACGCGGCTGGTATCGGCGGCGCGCCGGGGGCCGCGGGAGGAGCGTTCATAGGTCCCGAGGGACATGTCGTTGCCGGGGCTGGCGCGGTGTCGACATGTCCATAGAGACATGTGCGGCGCGGCGCGATCAGCGTGTCCTGCAGGACATGTTCCGCCAGACAGGGGGCGGTGCCTGGTTTGGAGGCGAGGGGTTCAGTCGTCATGGCCGGGCTCGAGGTCGGTGGCGGCGCCGTGGCTCTTCGGGGCCTCGCGGAACAGCCGCAGCCACACGGGGGCGCCGCTGTCGCGGGAGAAGGTGACGGAGTGGCGGCCGGGCGAGAGGTCGTCGCCGAGGCGGATGGTGAAGGTGGTGCGCTGGGCGCGGACGGGGGTGTCGCGGTCGGTCCGCAGCAGCTCGGCGCCGGAGTCGGGGATCAGGGCGACCGAGAGCTCGGCCTGCGAGACGTTGACGCCGCGGGCCGAGTGGCGCTTGGGCGCGCCGCCGTCGATCGCCACCCGCAGCGAGGTCGCGGTGGTCGGCGGGCCCTCGAGCCAGTAGACGACGACGTGCAGCGCCTCGACGACGCCGGCGCGCTTGGGCACGTCCACGGTCAGCGAGTTGTCAGCGAGGCGGTAGATCTGGCGCGCGGTGTAGATCGGCGCGCCGGAGAGGGTGGGTCGGTTGACGAGGATGCGCACCGGCTCCGGCTCCGAGTTCCACAGGAGGGATACGAGCCCGCCCTTGGGTCGGGCGATCCGGCGGCTCTCGGCGCGGGCGGTGATCAGCCAGTCGTCGTCGACGTCGTTGATCCGCAGGAAGATGTCCTGGCCGAGCGCGCGCACGCCGGCGCCGATCGCGTGGTAGCGCATGCGCGTCGGGCGGGCGAAGCCGCGGCGGAGGTCGATCTTCTCGACGACATTGGGGCGCAGCACCGAGACGTCGCCCGCGCCCCAGTTGGCGATCGCCTCGTCGCGGCGGCCCGGCGGCACGAGCTCGAGGATGTCGAGGCGCTGGGCCCCGCCGCGCGGGTGCGCGGTGATCCACGGGCCCTCGGTGGTCGGGCGCGGCGGCTCGTATTCGCGGCGGATCTGCGCCTGCAGCGGCATCACCTGGCCGGCCGCCCGCCGCAGCGCGTGGTCCTCGGCGCGCAGCGGGAACCACCGGTCGCGCCGGCGCGGGGCGTAGCGCCAGCGCTCGTCGTCGACCACCACCTGGTCGTAAGGCCAGACCCACGGCGAGCCGCCGACCTCGTCGGCCGGCGGCGGCAGCACGGTGCGGACGTCGAGCAGGGCCAGCGAGCCGCCGGTCAGCTGCAGGCGCACGGCCTCGGGCGGGGCCAGGAGGCGCAGCGAGACCGGCTCGCTGACGGGGCGCTCGGCGAGGGCGAGGCCGAGGGCGGGCAACAGCGAGGGGACCTGGGCGTCGTCCTCGTCGCCGCCGCCGGCGGACTCGGCGAAGAACGACGAGGGCGGACGCACCCGCTCGAACAGCGACAGGCCGGTCGGCTCGGCCAGCAGCTCCTCGACGAGGATCACGTGGCCGCGGGCGTCGAGGAACTCGAGGCCGAGGCGGACCGGGGCGACGACGCCGAACGAGCGCACGTCGAAGCGCAGGGTCCGGGTGTAGATGTCCTTCGGGCCAGTCAGGTTGAACGACAGCGGGGCGACGTCGGGGCCGATCCGGTAGAGCGGCAGGGTCCGCAGGTCGACGGGGATCAGCGCCGAGGGCGGCGGGGGCGGGGCGGTCAAGGTGCAGGCGGCGCGGTAGGTCAGGCGCGCGTTGGCGCAGCCGCTGCGCTCGGTCTCGGCGGGCAGGCGCAGGGCGGCGAAGGTCGACTCGCGCGCGGCCTCGGGGCCGATCTCCTCGGCGGTCGGGTGGCGGGCGCCGTCGCTGGCGACGACCTGGACGTCGGCCGCCCCCACGGCGGTGGACAGCTCGATCGCGGTCCAGCCGGCGGTCAGCGGGACGGCCTGCTCCTGCCAGGCGTCGGTGATCGGGATCGACATCAGCGACACCGGCGGGGCCGGCGGGGCCGGGTCGGGGCCGGCCGGGAACGGGCCCAGCCAGCGCGTGCGCACGGCTATCTCTTGGGGCATGTCCGTCGAGACAGTCGCGGTGCCGCGCGTGCGCACGGTCGCGGTGCCCGGCCCGAGCAGGTGGACCACCGCGGCCTGGCCCGGGGCGATCGCCAGCGCCGGCGGCTCGGGCGGCGGCGGGGCGGGCGGCGGGCCGGCGGCGACGTAGATGCTCTCGCCACGGTAGTCGACGCCGGCGCGGCCCTCGGCGGGCATGCGCTCCCACGCCTCGGCCTCGGCGTGGGCCCGGTGGGCCTCGCGCAGCGCGTGCCACGGGAGGAAGGTGGAGGCGGCCAGGCGGGCCTTGCCGAGAGCGGCCTGGGTGGTGCTGCGCCGCAGGCTCTCGCCGGCCAGGCCGAGGTCGACGCGGCGGTGGACGCGGACCAGCGCGCTCGGGTTGTTGAACGGCACCGCGATCTTGTTGCCGTCGCTGCCGAGGATACCTGTCTCTTCGGACAGCCTCAGCTCGAGCGTCGAGGACGGCGGGCAGCTCGGCAGCGACAGCTCGAGGCCGGCGCTGTCGGACAGCTCGTAGCGGTGGTCGGCGGCGAACGCGGCCTCGTAGATCCACCCGCCCTCGCTGTAGCCGGCCTTGGTCTGATCGGTCCGATCGGACAGGTGGCGGCGCCACAGCACCTCGCCGTCGGGCGCGCGCAGGGTCGCCTCGATGCCGAACGCGTAGCGGCGGGTCGGCACGTAGGTCTGGCCGCTGGGCAGCACCAGGTGGGCGGAGACGCGGACCAGCTCGGGGCCCCCGGGCAGGCGGAAGCGCGGCCCGTGCTCGGGGGTCAGGACGTAGGCGATCATGCGCTCGCTGGTCGCGGTCAGCATGTCGTCGGCGGCTTCGTTCTCGACCGCGGCCGGCCCGCGGGTGGCGAGGACCACCGCGCTGAGCAGGGCAATGAGGGTCGGCAGGGCCAGGCGACGGCTGGCGTGAGCGGTGCCGGGGCGCCGCAGGGCGGGGTCGAGATGGGTCATCGCTCCTCCCCGTCGACCAGAAGGGTCCGGTTGCGCCGCCACAGCGCCGGGCCGACCGCGCGGATCTTGCTCGGCACGACGGTGCGGCCGGGCAGCGCCGGGCCGAGCCAGACGAGCGCGCAGCGGCGGTCGGCCCCGGTCTCGCACAGCGACAAGAAGCCGCGCCCGGTGGTCCGCCCGAGGCCGGCCTGCAGCCGCAGCCCGGGCCCTGCCAGGACCAGGCGCAGCCAGTGGAGGTTGTTCGACTCGGCGTAGGCCTCGACCTGCGCCAGAGCGGTCATGAAGTCGGCCGCGCCGGTGGTGACCGTGGCGGTGCCCTGCTTGCCGCGCGCCTCGGCCTCGCGCGCCTCGGCGGCCGCCCGGCCCGACTTGCGCGCCGACGGCTCCTCTTTGACTGTCCCTTTGGACATGACCGTGCGGACATCCACCACGCCGGGCGCGACGCCGCCGAGGGCCATCGCCGCCTCGTCGCGGACCCACGCGCCGCAGCTGCGGCCGGTCGGGACCAGGTCGAGCGCCGACAGCCGGCGGAGGTCGAGGCACGGGTCGCCGAGCGCGTAGACGCGGCGCAGGGCCGGCGGGAACCACAGGATCGCGGCGGCGTCGGCGGTGAAGGCGGCCGAGAAGGCGATCAGGGCGTCGCGCACGCCGACCAGCGCGGCCAGCTCGGGGGCGTCCTCGAGCAGGCGCCAGCGCGGCACGAACGACAGCGGGCCGGACATCGTCAGCATGTCCGAAAGGACAGGCGGAAGCTCGCCGACGCCGGCGCGCGGGCGGCCGATCGCCAGGGCGTCGGCGGGCGCGCCGGGGCGGGCCCCGAGGCCGCGGATCTGCACGATCGTGCGCGGGGCCCCGGCCTCGTCGGCCGACAGCGCCTGGTGCAGCGCCTGCGCCGGGGTGAACGCCGACATGCCGGCGCCCGAGCGGCTGATGGCGATCAGCAGCGCGCGGCCGCTGGCGGCGCTGAACAGCTCGGCGGCCAGACGCCAGGTGCCGGCCTCCTCGGGCACGCGGATCGCCTCGATCACGAGCTTGGAGGGACCTGTCCCGAGGACCAGGATCTCGCCGCCGGCCACGAGCGCGCGGCAGGGCCGGCGCGAGCCGCAGTCGCGCAGCTGCCACACCTCGGCGTCGACCAGGCGGGCGAAGCGGGCCGCGAGCGCGCGGTCCTCGGTGAAGCCGTGGATCAGCGGCTCGGCGACGTGGCGCTCGAGGAAGGTCAGCTCGGCGACCGACGGCGCGGCGAGGCCGCTGTCCGGCCGCTCGCTCCACGCCCGCACCTGCTCGGCGAGCCACGGCATCAGCGCGGGGGCGCTGCGGATCTCGGGGGCGCCCTGCAGCAGGCTGGCGCGCATCGTCTCGGGGTGCATGCGCACGACGGCGCGGCGGCCCTCGCCCCACGGGGCGCCGAGCAGCAGCGGCGGGGCGCCCTCGGCGAGGGCCATCGGCGGCAGGCCGGCGCCGCCGCGCGGGGTGGCCGGCTGCAGCGCGGGCAGGCCGATCGGCGCGGCCGCCTCGAGGTGGACGAGCGGGCGCCCGGGCGGGGCGTCGAAGTCGGCGCGCAGCTCGACCGCGCCTTCGGGGGCGAGGCGCGCCAGCGCGGCGGAGAAGGTGGTGTCGATCACGCCGGGCACCTGATCGCGCCCGGCGACCAGCACCAGGCGGCACGACAGCGCGGCGCACAGCGGGCCCGCGGCCTCGGCGGCCGGGGCCTCGGCGACCGGCCGCGGGACCACGATCGCCGGCCCGCTCGCGCCGGGCACCACCAGGGCCGAGGGCCAGCTGGTGTGCACGACGCCGCGCTCGATCGGTGAGATGGCGTAAGAGACATGGTGGAAGAGACCGGTCGGAGCGCTCATCGCGTGGATGCCGAGGTCGGCGCGCGCGGCCGCGTCGCGAGCGGTCGCGGCCGCGTCGTCGGTCGGCGCGGCGATCCAGGCGGCCAGCGCGGACCAGGCCTCAGCGTGGGCGATGAGCGCGGACGCGGGTGGCGCTTCGAGGCGCGGCGGGGCGAGTTCGGCGCGCACGTGGCCCAGCGCGAGCGCGCCCGCCTCGCTGCGCAGCAGGCGATCGCTGGTGTTGCGCGGGTTGAAGGCCGGCACCGGGGTCGGCACCGGCGCGGCGACGTCGAGGCCGAGGCCGAGCGCGCTGCCGATGAGCCACCCCGCGAACGCGGTGGTGATGGTGGGCAGCAGCACCCGCCGCGTCGCCTTCTTCGGCAGCATGCGGATCGCCAGCAGGGTCGACAGCAGGTAGCCGAAGCCGAACAGCTCGCGCGCGCGCATGCCGGGCATCGTCACGCTGACGATCAGCGACAGCATCCACTTGAGCGCGACGCTGAGGCTGAACACCAGCGCCAGCTTGCGCGGACCCTCGAGGTTGTAGCGCTTCAGCGGGGTGTAGCGCAGCAGCAGCTTGGTGATGCTCCAGAGGATGCAGGCCTCGGCCAGCGTCACCATCATCTCGATCGGCGTGAACCACAGCAGGCCGAGCAGCGCCGGCACGAGGATGCCGCCGAAGTCCCAGCCGAACCGCAGGTTGAAGCGGGCGGCCAGCGTGGCGGTGGTCAGCAGCAGCACGTAGGCGCGCGCGTGGCCGAGGAAGTCGATCGCGCTGTCCTCGTAGAGCAGCTCGAACGACGACAGCGACAGGTTGGTCAGCGGCAGCAGGACCAGCTCGAGGGTCGCGTAGGTCAGGCCGACGACGACCGCGAGCGGGCCGAGGCCGCGCACCAGGCCCGGCTTCCACAGCATGTTGGCGGTCAGCGGCACCAGCACCAGGCCGATGCTGTAGAACTCGCGCACGGGCGGGAGCTCGCTGCCGAGCTGCAGCTCGAGCCAGGACGACAGCGCCGGCAAGATCCACAGCTGGTCGTGCTGACGGACCAGCACGCTGGCGAGGACGATCACGAAGAAGCGGTCGCGGCCGAAGAACGGCGCCCACACGCCGGTCGGCGCCAGCGCGTAGGCGAGGCCGCGGGCCAGCAGGTAGGTGACGATCGCCTCGAGCACGATCACCGCGGCGGTGGTCGGCTGCAGCGCCAGCACCGAGGCCAGGTAGCCCGGCACGACCAGGCCGACGAACACCCAGCCGAACGTCTCGGTGAAGAACAGGGCGACGTAGACCCCGACCAGGACCGGGATGAGGATCGATTGGTCGAGCCCGCCGTGCGGGAGCACTTCGAAGGGTGTCATCACGCATCTCCCCGGAGTCCACGTTCCACAAGACAGGCCGAAGTCGACCTGCCTCAGCGCTGCGCGCGGGCTTTAGGCCCGCGCGCGGCCTCAGGGGATGGCCGCGGCGAGGGCGGCGATGTCGGGTGCGCCGAGGCCGGTCGGGTAGTCCCAGCCGACGCCCGCCGGCCAGAACTTGGTCGCGCCCTTGGTGATGTCGCGGAAGGTCGCGCGCGTCGGGCCGTGGAGGTAGATGAGCGGGTTGAGGTAGCCGACGCGCGGCTTGCCGTGCGCCTTGCGGTAGCTGTTGATGACCGCGACCATCCCGGCGAACGCGGGCGAGGCAAACGACGTCCCGCCATAAGCCTCCCAGTTGGTCCAGCGGCGCATCCACATCGGGTTCTCGGGCGAGGACGACAGCGCCAGGTCGCACATCGAGCGCGACTTGCTGTCGACGTCGGCCGCCTGCCAGTAGGGCAGCGCGAACGACTTCGACTGGCCCGAGCCGGACAGCGACCACGCCACCTCCGACTCGATCTTGCCGTCGACGCTGGCGACCAGGTTGGTGCCGCCGACGCACGTCACGTACGGGCTGCTGCACGGGGTGTCGGCGCCGGCCGAGTCGCCGCTGGCCGACAGCAGGGTCATGCCGATCGCCGCGCCCATCAGCGCCGATTCGTCGTACTGGTGGCGCAGCGTCTTGGCCTCGGCGTCCTCGCGGTGGGCGAACGAGGTCGACAGCACGTCGACCTTGTTGTCGCCGATCGCCTCGTTCCAGGCGAACAGCAGCGCGGTGTTGCGCGCGTCGGGGCCCTCGTAGACGTACGCGTCGGCCCCGGGCGCCAGTGACGACGACCACTGGGTGTCGAGCACGGTCTCGGTGACCCGCTCGAACACCGGCTCCATCAGGTTGACGCGGGTCGGCAGCGCCCGCTCGATACCGAACGACTTCCAGAAGATCTGCAGGTCGATCGAATGGTAGGTGCCGGCCCCGACCACGCCGACCGCCGAGCCCTCGCCGGTGATGCCCTGCTCGAACAGCGGCAGCATGTTGTAGGCGCCGAAGAACGCCGGCGGCCCGTAGGCCTGGTCGCCCGGGTAGTCCTCGATCACCTCGCCCACCTCTTTGACCAGAGTGCCCGTCTCGGCCGGCAGGTCCGCGGTGGCCAGGCCGTTGGTGCGCTCGGCCACGAATTTGGGCAGGGTGAAGCTGTCCAGCGTGCAATAGACCGGGAATGGGTCGCCGCTGTGCAGCGGGTTCTTGCGCATGCAGATGTGCAGCTCGGTGGCGAAGGACTCGTTGAAGTCCTTGACCGTGCCGGAGAAGTGGATGAGGAGGCGGTTCTTCGCCTCGAAATTGATGGTGAAATTACGCGACTTGAGCCACGCCTTGACGACCTCGACGTCGGCGTCCAGGGGGGCGTGCTCGGCCATCCACGCGTCGACGCTGAGGTACTCGCGGAATTCGGGGCTGTCGGGGTCGTAGATCCGCGCCACGCGCTCCTCGAGCAGCTCGCGCTGGCGGTTCGGGAAGCCCATCAGCGAGCGGAAGCCGTTGTCGAGCGGCGCCGGGCCCTGGTCGTCGTATACGCCGGGTAGGGGGCTCGGCAGGCCGTCCGGCTTGGGCGTGGGCTCGTGCTCCTCGGGCGGGATACCGCACAGCGGGTCGGCGCCGCACGGGCCGACCGGGTCGGTGGTGCCGGTGGTCTGCCAGCCGGTGAGGTCGTCGCCCATCGAGCCGGACACCCCTGAATGGGTGGTGGGCTCGGCGGCCGTCTCGGTCGCCGGCGTCGAGGTACCGCCGGTGCCGCTGCCCCCGTCGGTCGCGCTGCCGATCCCGGTGTCGTCGGTGGGACAGCCGCCGACGACCGTCAGCAGCGTCGCCCAGGACGCAATCCTACGAGTATACGCAACCGTGCTTCCCACTCTTGACGGCATACAATGCCCCCCCTGTACCGCCTCCGAGCGTAGGAAAGGCCGCCCACGCGACAAGCAATCTGCGTCACGCCGGCGGCCTCGTGTGCGGTGGAGCGGTCGAAGTACCGCGTCCCGGGGCATTGATGGGCTATTGATGCATCTGTCACAAAGGACAGGTGTACGGTGCGCGTAAGGCGCTAAGGCAGGGCGAATGCGCTCAGTTCAAGTGCGAATGGATCTGCTGGAGCGCGACCGAGCGCGCGTGATCGGCAGCCTCGAAGTTGCCGGGCTCGTTCGCCTCCTTCTCGTCGGAGTCGAAGCCGTGGCCGGCGCGATCGTAGACCTCGATGTTGTAGCGGTCGTCGATGCCCTTGGTCGCGGCGACCTCCGCCGACTGGATCTCGCGCTCGCCGCTGGCGTCCTCCACCGAGGCGTCGACGGTGCAGATCCGCGCCAGCTCGTCGCGCGAGGCGTGGAGGACGAACAGGTCGGCGCTCGGGAAGTACTTGTCCTTGATGTCGACGCCCTCGCCGGTCTCCTTGGGGAGGAAGCCGTCGGTGCCGCAGCCGGGGTAGTAGGCCACGCCGACCTTGAACTTCGGGCGCGCGTCCGAGAGGTCCGGCATCGCGAAGTCGACCTCTTTCCCCTTGTCCGACCCGCGGAATGTCTTGAGCGCGTGATCCATCTGCCAGTGGAGCGCGAGCATGGTCATCGTCGCGCCGTGCGAGAAGCCGAGCACGCCCATGCGCTCGCAGTCGACCTCGTCCATCTTGCAGAGGTGGTTGGCGGCCACGTCCATGTCGTAGAGCCGGCTGACGATCGCCGCCGAGCGGTTCTTGTAGCTCTTCGGGATCCGGCCCTCGTCGGTGTGCATGTCGCAGAAGCCGCGCGCGGTGTAGCTCGCCGGCATCATCACGACGTAGCCGAGCTCGGCCAGCTCCTTGCCCCAGCGCTCGTACTGCTCCTCGAGGTCGCGGCTGCACGCGCCGGCGTCGTTGCCGTTCGGCATCTTGTGCAGGCCGCCCGAGCCGTGCATCACCAGGATCGCGGGGCCGGGGCCGACGCCCTTCTTGAACTTCGGCTTGAACACCTTGGCCGGGACGGCGAGCTTCTGCGCGTGCGCTGCGGCCGGCAGGACGATGTCCTCTTCCACCACCGATTCCGGGGCGGCCGCCTCGCCGTCGATCTCGACGAAGCTGCCGGTATCATCGGTCTTGCCGGTCTGCGACGGCTCCGCCCCGTATGCGGTCTTTACACCGGTCATACCGAGCCCAAGCATAGTGATGACGGCGATCGTGTGGATCTTGGCGGAATTCATGCGAGCACCTCTGCCGTCAAGATTTCGTCAACATCAAGAACATGTCAACGCGGCGAGGCGCCCGCTGCGGACTCAGCTGGTTTGGCGCTCAATGCACATATGTTCCATTAGACATGTCTTTTGGAACATGTCTTTATGTTTCTCTGATGTGTTAACAGAACATCAGGGCGGCTCTGAGGCGGCGGATCGTGCGCCGACTGTGACCCCCGTGTGCGCAGGGGGTGAGTAGCCGTTTGCGCAGTGTGTGTTAACTCGTGAAAAAATCGTCGCAGCGGCGGCGCCGCAGGCTGGCGCCGACGTCCGGGCGCCGGGGTCGCAGTGTCCGGGGCGGGAAGGCGCGGCCTGGGCCGAAAGCGTCGGCAAGGCCGCCGGAGGCCGCCCGGGGCCGGTTGGCACGCGCCGTGCTCAAGGGGCCGCATCGCCGCGGAGACCCCCCGGCGCCCATGACCTGTCAAAGACGCGGCCCCCCCGGCCACGTCTCATCTGGAGACCTTCCTTATGTCCCGCCCCTTCGCCCTTGCGCTCCCCGCCTTCCTGCTCCTCGGCGCCCTCGCCACCGGCTGTTCAGAACAGGAGCAGCCCGGCGGCGGCAACCTCGACCCGCGCGTCCTCTACGCCTTCGACAGCTGCGACGACCTGCTCAGCTACACGAAGGGCGAGGCCAAGGGCCTGATCGAGAAGTACGGCAACCTCAACGGCTACGACTACAGCGGCGGCTGGTTCGGCGACCCCGCCGGCGGTGAAAGCACCGGCGGCCTGACCGGCAGCGGCAGCGACGGCGGCGACTCGGGCGGCGACGGCTCGCCCCCCCCGCAGGACGGCAATGGCGAGGGCGAGGGCGCGGGCGACGACTACTCCGGCACCAACGTGCAGGAGGCCGGCGTCGACGAGCCCGACATCGTCAAGACCGACGGCGAGCGGATCCTGGCGTTCGCGCGCGGCAAGCTCCACTTCGTCGACGCGTCCGGCGCGTCGCCGACGCTGCGCAGCTCGCTCGAGATCGGCGCCGACCTCTACGACGTGCAGCTGTTCATGCACGAGGACCGCGCGTTGCTGCTGGTCCGCAGCTGGTCGTACTACTACGGCGACTGGGAGGGCGCGCCGGAGCCGGCGGGCATCGACCTGCAGCAGTACTTCGGCCCCGACTACTACAACAGCATCACCCGCCTGATCGAGGTCGACATCTCGAACCCCGACGCGATGAAGATCGTGTCGAACCTCCACATCACCGGCGACCTGGTCAGCGCCCGCATGGTCGAGGGCGTCGCCCGCGTGGTCGTGCGCTCGCAGCCGAACGGCCTCAAGCTCAAGGACCCGTACGAGTTCTTCGACTACGAGGCGTACGAGCAGGGCGGCGCCAGCGAGGCGCTGTACGACCACCTGTGGCAGGTCGCGCTGTCGCAGTCCAAGGTGTTCAACACCTCGGTCATCGAGGGCTCGACGATCGAGAACTGGCTGCCGCGTTATGTCCGAGAGGACCTGTCCCAGGGGCAAGCCGAGGTCAGCTCCGGCGTGCTGCTCGCCTGCGACGACGTCATGCACCCCGGCGTCTACTCCGGCCTGTCGACCCTCGGCGTGCTGACGGTCGACCTCGACGGCCACCTGAGCCCGACCGGCGGCGTCGGCGTGTTCTCCGAGGGCGAGACGGTCTACGCCTCGAAGCAGAACCTCTACGTGGCGACGACCCCGTGGAACCCGGCCGACTCGGACCCGGAGGCCTCGGCCGAGGAGCAGGGCCGCACCACGTACATCCACAAGTTCGACATCCAGGACCGCTCGCGCGCCGCCTACGTCGCGTCGGGCTCGGTGCGCGGCTGGCTGCTCAGCCAGTGGGCGATGTCGGAGTACGAGGGCGACCTGCGGGTGGCCAGCACCGACATCCAGGGCTGGGACCAGGCGACCTCGGAGAGCTTCGTCAGCGTGCTGCGCCAGGAGAGCGACGAGCTGCAGCAGATCGGCCAGGTCGGCGGCCTCGGCAAGACCGAGCAGATCCAGGGCGTGCGCTTCATCGGCGACAAGGGCTACGTGGTCACGTTCCGCCAGACCGACCCGCTCTACACCGTCGACGTCAGCGACCCGGCGCAGCCGGTCGTCGCCGGTGAGCTGAAGATCCCCGGCTTCTCGGCCTACCTGCACCCCGTGGGCGAGGACCTGATCCTCGGCGTCGGCCGCGACGGCACCGAGGAGGGCCAGCTGCTCGGCATCCAGCTCAGCCTGTTCGACGTGTCGGACGACGCCGCGCCGAAGCAGCTGCACAAGACCTCGATCGGCTCCGAGTGGGGCTGGTCCGAGGCGCTGTTCGACCACAAGGCGTTCCTGTGGTGGGGCAAGACCGGCCTGGCGATGCTGCCGCTCGAGTGGTCGAGCTACGACGACAACCTCGGCTACACCTGGGAGCAGGGCGCGTTCGGCTTCCGCGTCGACGAGGCCGACGGCATCTCGCTGGTCGGCGAGGTCCAGCACCCCGAGCCGATCGTCGACGAGTGCTGGGACGAGTACTACGGCTGCTACTACTCGCCGATGCTGCGCCGCTCGATCGTCATCGGCGAGCAGGTGTTCACGCTGTCCGACGTGGGCCTCAAGGCCAGCGCGCTCGCCGACCTGAGCGACGCGCACTGGGTCGAGTTCCCGCAGAACTGAGCGCGCTCGCCGGCTCGCGGGCGTCCCGTCCCCGGGGCGCCCGTGAGGCTGCGCATTTCGTGTCGGGCGCGCCCGCGCCCGCATCGCGGGCCCGCCCGCGCCTTTCCGCAGCGTGCGGAACGCTGCTACTCTCCGCCCCCTTCCCTCCCGTGCAACGCGCTCTCGACTGGCTCTACCGCAACCGCTGGCCGCTCGTCATCGTGCTCGGCGCCTTCCTCGTCCGCCTGCACTGGAACCTGCTGGTCCACCCGCTCGGCGACTATGTCTCTTCGGACATGAAGGGCTACGTCTCGCGCGCCGACCAGATGATCGACAAGTTCGGCGCGCCCAACGAGTACCACGCGTTCTTCCCCTACGGGACGCACTTCATCCTGGCGCTGATCAAGTACCTGTTCGGCAAGGACAACTTCACCGCGATCGGCATCGCCTACGCGTTGATGGGCACCGGCATCGTCGCCTACGCCTACCGGATCGCGGCGCGCCTCAGCCCGCGCAAGTGGGTGCCGCCGCTGCTCGGCACGCTGCTGGTGTTCTACTACCCGCTGATCTCGCTCGGCGGCTACACGCTGAGCGAGATCCCGTTCGGCGTGTTCATGATGGCGTCGATGTTCTACCTGGTGCGCCTGGTCCAGGAGGGGCGCTCCCGCGACGCCTGGCTGACCGGCGTCACCGCGGCGCTGGCGACGGCCTGCCGCCCGCAGATCCTGCTGTCGATCGCGCTGTTCGGCCTCATCTGGCTGGTCTGGCGCAAGGCGCTGCCGAACGTGCGCTGGCGTCACCTCGTGTTCGCCGGCATCCCGCTGATCGCGGTGCTCGGGTTCTCGGCCGCGCGCATGCACCATCACACCGGACGGGTCGGCCTCGTCAGCGAGAACGGCAAGTTCAACCAGCTGTTCGGCCGCTGCCACAACAAGAAGGCCACCGCGACGCCGACCGAGCCCGGGCGCGGCAAGATCCGCTTCGGGCCGCCGCCGCTGATCCAGCTCGAGAAGCGGGCCAAGACCGCGCCGCGCTCGTGGGTCCAGCTCGAGCCCGCGCTCGGCCCGGAGCTCGACTACCGCGGCTACATCGCCGACGCCAAGGCCCTCGACGCGCTGATGGCCAAGTGCATCCGCAAGACCGGCTTCCTCGGCCAGGTCAAGTACGCCATCGTCAACGTGCTGCTGCTCGCCGGCTACAACACGCCGTGGCCCGACTCCGGCCGCGACATGTGGCGGCCGCGAGCGATCTGGTGGCAGGGGCTCTACACCACCTTCGTCACCCTGCCGGTCGTCCTGGGGCTCGTCACCCTGTTCATGCGCCGCACGATCGCCAACTACGGCCTCATCGCCATGCACGTGCTGGCGCTGATGATCACCGCGGCGATCTACTTCGGCGACACCCGCCTGCGCGCGCCCTACGACCCGCTGCTGCTGCTGCTCGCGCTCGAGGTCTACGTCGTCGCCGGCACCTGGCTGTGGCGCCACGGCAAGACGCTGTGGGAGCGCCGGCGCGCGCGCCGGGCCTGAGGCCTCGCATCGAGGTGTTCTTCGGGCCATGTCCTTCTGGACATGGCCCGAAGTTTTTTCTACCAACAGCAGCCGGGGCGGGCCTGCCAGCGGTGCCACAGCGCGTCGTCGGTGCCGCGGACGAACGCCTCGAGGCGGCCGTCCTGGTTGGCGCCGATCGCCGGCAGGTCGTTGAAGCGGCCGCCGAGCGCGGTCCACGGCGACCAGCCGCCGCCCGGGGTGACCTGGGCGATCCGCCACAGCGCGAAGTCGAGGCCGCGGGTGAACACCTCGAGGCGGCCGTCGGGCGCGGCCATCGCCACCAGATCGCCGGGCGCGCCGCCGAGCGAGGTCCACCGCGACCACGGGCCGCCCGGCGCGGTCTGCCACAGGTGGCGCAGGTCGCCGGCCTCGCCGCGGACGAACACCTCGAGGCGGCCGTCGCGGTTGCGGGCGACCGCGGGCGCGCCGAGCAGGCGCCCGCCGAGCCCGGTCCAGTCGCCCCACCCGCCGCCCGGCGCGAGCTGGCGCAGTTGCACGAGCTCGCCGCCGTCGCCGCGGGCGAACAGCACGAGGCGGCCGTCGCCGTCGCGCGCGGCAGCGACAGGACCGACGGGGCCTGGGAGCGCTTGCCAGGTGCTCCACGCGGGGCCGGGCAGCTCGCGCAGGTGATGCACCGAGCGATCGGGGGCGCGGACGAAGATCTCGAGGTGACCGTCGAGGCCGCGCACGACCGCAGGCCGATCGCCGGGGTGAAGCTGTCCGCCGAGCCGCGTCCACGCCGGCCAGCCGTGCTTCGGCCCGCTCTGTCGCAGGTGCCACAGGGCGCCGTCGCTGCCGCGCGCGAACAGATCGATGTGGCTGTCGCCGTCTTCGCCGACGACCACGCCCCCGGCCAGCTTACCGCCGAGCGAGGTCCACTGCGACCAGCCGCTGTTCGGGTCGACCTGATGGATGTGCCACACTGCGCCGTCGCGCCCGCGCACGAACACCTCGAGGCGGCCGTCCGAGCTCAGGGTGACGGCCGGATCGGCGATCGCTCCGCCGAGCGAGTGCCACGCGGGCAGGCCGGCCTCCGGCTCGGGATCGTCGTCGTCGTACGGCTGCACCGTGGGCGGGTACTCGTCGTCGCGCGGAGCGATCGTGTCGGCCGACGGCGCGCAGGCGGCGAGCAGGCCGGCGAGCGCGAGCGACGAGGAGAAGGGGCGCGCCACGCCTGCAGGATGAACGGGCATGGGCCGTCGGCCGCGGAGCTGCGCGGGCGATCGTCACTCGCGGAGGCGGGCGCGCGGAGGAGGCCGCTGGCCGGCGAGGGCGGCGCCGGAGTTGGGACGGGGCGATCGCGGGGTGGCGTGTGTACCGAAGGACATGTCCCCAGGAACAGCGCCGCGCGAGCGAGCTCGGGCTCGCTCGAGCGCCGGCTCGTCGCGCTGTTCGGGGCTCGCTCGAGCGGGTGGGCTCGCTCGAGCGCCGCAGCCAGCTCGGCGCCCTGCTCCGTGCCGGTGGGCCCGTCCAGCGTCGAGTGACCCGAGGCGAGGATACCAGGGCCCTGTCTCCGAGGGCGCCCTGCGAGCGCGCGAGCGCCCACAGCCGCTCGCGGCTGCGGCCGGTTCGTCGAGGCTTCGGCCGGCCGCGTTGGCGGGGAGAATGTATCGAGGGGCATGTCCCCGAGAACAGGGCTGCGACTGGTTCGTCGTGTCGGACGCGTCGGAGCGAAGGTCTCCCAGGACATGTCCCCGAGGCCAGGATCACTCCTGGGAGCGTGCGAGCGCGCGGGCTCGCTCGAGCTCGGCGGCCAGCTCGTCGCGCTGTTCGGGGGACAGCGGCAGCGCGGCGAGTTCGGCGCCGAGAGCGTCGGCGCGGGCAGGGTCGGCGAGGGCGATGGCCAGCTCGATGCGGGCGGCGAGGGCCCGGGCGCGTTCGATGGGGTCGCCGGGCTCGGGGCGGGCGAGGGCCAGATCGAGGACGCGGGCCGCCGCCTCGTCGTCATTTTTGAAGTCGCGCAGGCGCGCGGCGAAGCGGACCCCGTGGGCCAGCCGCGACTCGCCGGGCCGGCGCTTGACGGCCTCGAGCGGCTCCTCGTCCTCGCTGCCGCCCGCGTCCTTTTTGATGAAAACCAGGGAATTGCCGGCGACGTCGACGATGGTGAAGCGGGTCTGTCCGGGCTTCATGCGGGTGATCCGCGGGATGCCGGCGATCGGCAGCTTGCCGTAGCCGCCGCGCAGCGCGTCGGCGAAGGTGGCGTGCAGCTGCTCGACCTCGGGGACCAGCACCAGGCACGTGCTGTATGCGTCCTTCGGGTCGAGCTCCTTGATGCCCATGAAGTGGACCTCCATGCCGCCGCGGCGGGTGGCCGCGTAGACGTAGGGCTTGTTCTGCTCGTAGGTGACCTCGAAGCCGAGCAGGCGGTAGAAGGCGAGCGTGGCCGGGAGCGACACGCTCGGGAGCACGGGGATCATCGTCTCGGATGACATGCGATCTCTAGTCCTTTCGGCGGCGACGGCCGCGCGGCGGGGGTGATTGCAGCAAGGAGGTGGCGTCGCGCAGGGCGGCGACGGTGGCTCGCAGCGCGCGGAGGTCGACCCGCGCGGCGAGGCCCTCGACCCACACTGCGTGGCGAGCCTCGACTGCGCGCAGGGCCCGGCGCCCGGCCGCGGTCAGGGCGATCCGTCGGGCCCGGCGATCGTCAGGGTCGTCGACGAACGCGAGGAAGCCGTCGCGCGCCAGCGCGTCCGCGGTCTGCTGCACGCTCTGGCGCCGCAGACCCATGGTCCGCGCGACCTGGGCGACCGTCACCGGCCCGTGATCGGCGACGCCGAGCACCTGCCAGCGCGCGCTGGTGAGGCCCGAGGGCGCCGCCAGGTGGTCGCCCGCTTCGAGCAGTAGACCGTTGAGCCGGAACACCTCGAGGATCAGGTCGGTGAACGACCGCCCCGCTTCCGTCCATCGTGCCACGGCGGCGATTTTTCAAAATTGACAGGTACCTGTCAATTTTAATGATGGCGCCTTCCAGTGACTTCGAGGAGGAGAGCACGGGCGGACCGATCGGGGCAGCTGCGAGCGATGCCCACGTGTGCGCTGTGATGTCGCCGTGGGGCGTACCTGCGAGGGAGGAGCCGAGACGCGGTTCGGGCCGCTCATGTCGCGTGGCGACGGAGGGGAGGCCACGCTCCGCGGCAGCACGACCATCCCGACGCGGATGTCCGGTTTTTGTCCCTGGTCGGCGCCGTTCAGGAGGCCGAGATCGTCCTGGTGACGTACGGCGCTGCTGCGACGCGCTTCTCGCGGGCGCGGCGAGATCGCACTCGCGCGAGGTCCCGGCGCCGTGCATGCTGTCGAGCATGAACTACTTGTGCTTATTGCTCGCGGTGGGTGTGCAGGCCGCTCCCGTGCCGGAGGGGCCGCAGCCGCAAGTCGTGGCGGCCGCTTCCGTGCCGGAGGGGGTCGTGGCGGCGGGGGGCGGCGACGAGGGGATACGCCTGGCGCGGTATTTCGCCGGCGAGCAGCAATACGCGGATCGACTGGGGCGGGCGCTCGGGAAGGACTTGAGCGGGCACTGGGCCGACTATCAAGAGGACCAGAAGGACCGGGCCGAGGCTCGCGCCGACGGTGACGACGACGAGGACAGCGAGGTGCAGAGCTTCGCGCGGTACATGGACGACAAGTATCGCCAGCGGCTGAAGCTCGGGGGCATTCTCCTCGGCGTCGGCGTCGGCCCGCTCGGGATCGGGCTCTACATCGGCCTCACGCTGGGCGAGGGCGGCGACGTGATGCTGGGTGTGGCGGGCGTCGGTGGGGCGCTGATCATCAGCGGCGCGGTGCTTCTGGGCGTCCGTGGGGCGCAGTTGCGTCGCCTCCGCGACGTGCAGGCCGGGCTCGCCCTGGGGCCGGGGGCGCGGCTGCGCTGGCGAGGACTGGCGCCGCTGCACGACCCGCAGCTCCGCACGTACGGGGCGAGCGTCGGGTTCTCGTTCTGAGCTGCGCGCAGGCCCGGCGTGATCGCGCGAGCAGCGGGCGGGCGGGCGAGCGCTTCGGCCTTGCTCGTCTCCTCGATGTCGGAGCACTCTTCGAGAAAGAGCCGGCCTTCGGACATGTCCCGTCGGACACATCCACGAAGCGACCGCGCGAGCGGATCGGACACCTCGCCGAGCGCCTCGGGGGCCAGCGTCTCCGCGATGGTGACGATCCGCGAGCGGACCGGTCTTTCGGACATGGCCCATTGGACATGTCCGTGATGCAGCGCGCGGCGCCGGTCACTGCGCCGCGGGCCAGCGCGTGCGCAGCCAGCCCGACACTTCGCCGAGCGCCTCAGGGGCCATCGTCTCCTCGATGTCGCCGTATTCGGCGGGCGAGCCGGTCTTGGCGTGCTGGAACAGGTGGTTGAGCCCGGGCAGCGACTTGACTGTCGCGTCCTTGTTGCCGGCCTTGGCGAGCGCCTGCTCGAGCTCGGGGATGTTGCTCTCGGCCGGCACCTGCAGGTCGAGCGTGCCGATCAGCGCCAGCACCGGGGTCTTCTTCAGCTTGCGCAGGTCGGCGCGCGGGTCGGCCTTGAGGAAGTCGTGGAACCACGGGGTGGCGAGCGACGACAGCGAGGCGCCGACCAGCGCCTCGACCTGCTCCGGCGTCGCGCCCTCGGCCTGCAGGGTCACCAGCTTGCGCAAGATCGGCTCGAGATCGGCGCGCTTCTTCTTGGCGGCCAGGCCGTCGAGCAGCTGCTTCTGCAGCACGACTTGGGCGTCGATGTCGGCCTGGGCCACGCCGCGGGCGCGGGCCATGGCGACGAGCTGCTGGATCAGGATCTCCTTGCCGCCCACGCCCGGGCCGGCCAGCATCACGATCGCGCCGACGCGCTTGTCGAGCCCGCCGGCCCTCGCCGCGATCCATGCCCCCTCGCTGTGGCCGACGAGGCCGAGCTTGTTCTTGTCGACCTCGGGCTGCTGCGTCAGCCAGTCGAGCGCGCCGCGGGCGTCGCCGACGAGGTCGAGCTGGGTCGCCTGATCGAGGGCGCCCTTCGAACCGCCGACGCCGCGGTCGTCGAAGCGGAGCACGGCGAAGCCGGCGCGGGTGAGGTGGTCGGCGAGGACGAGGAACGGGCGGTGGCCCATCAGCGCCTCGTCGCGGTCCTGCGCGCCCGAGCCGGTCAGCAGGACCACGGCCGGGAACGGACCTGGCCCTTCGGGCAGGGTGAAGCTGCCGGCCAGCGCGACCTTGTCCTTGGCCGCGCTGACGAACGCGGCCTCGCGGGTGGCGTACGGGAACGGCGGCTTGGGCTCCTGCGGCCGCTTCGGCGCGACGTCGGCCGGCTCGCCGGGCTTCAGCTTGCGGGCGGTGGCCGGCAGGCTGCGGCCGGCCTGGCTCAGCGTGCCCTTGACGTCGTCGGCCCCGCTCTCGCGGTCGAAGCTGAAGATCGCCCACTGATTCTCGGGCGCCCCGGGCGGGGCGAGCACGAAGTCGAGGCCGTCGGTGGCCACGCGCACGTCCTGCAACGGGAAGTCCTTGACGCTCTGCGCCGGGATGTCGAGCCGCCCGCTCCACGCCGACTTCGGATCGTCGGGCCGCGGGGGATCGAGGCGAGCGATGAACCGCAGCTTGCCGTCGCCCGGCAGCTCGACCGCGCCGACCCACGTCTCCGGGCCGCTGGTCGCCGGGGCCGGGGCGGGCGCCGGGGCAGGCGCGGCGGCGCTCGGTTCGGGCTGGGCCGAGGTCTGGCTGGTCTTACAGCCAGGTACCAAGAGACAGAGCGCAACGGACAGGGCGATTCGGACAGGTTGCTTCATCAGATCCTCGGCGAGCGCGTCGTGCGTCGTCGGCGCCCTGTCGCCTTCATACCCCGGGCCTCGCGCGGTTGTCGAGGCCGGGCGCGCGCCCTCGCGCGAGGCCCGACTGCGCGAGAGGACAGGTCAGAACCGACAGGTGGTTTTTTAGAAAAAATGCACGCGACGCGGGCACCCGACGTCGCGTTCGCGGAGCACGGTGAATCCGCCGGGACCGCCGGGCGAGGATGGGGCGAGAGCCGGGCGAAGCGCACGACTCACGAAGGTCTCGGGCCGCGGCCGAGACCGACGAGGAGGCGACTTCGGGTGATTCACGAGCGGCTTCCGGCGCGGCGGCGATGGTGAGGAGCCGATGAGGTCGCGTCGGGGAAGTATGAAGAAGGAAGAGCCGCGACCCGCGAGGCCGGTGGTCGTCGGGGCGTCCGGACCTCGGGTTATTTTAAAAAAGCTCGCGGATCGTGGCGTGGACGGGGTTGTGCGAGACAATGACGAATTTCGGGAACCTCCGGCGCGGGCGTCCGTGTCACGGGGCATGCGAAAGAACACCAGCAAGATCCTCCTCGGTCTCACGGCCGCGATGTGTGTGGCCTGCGGCGGCGCGCCTGCGGCTCAGGGCTCGCTCGACGACGCTCTGATCGGCAGGGTCGTGCGCGCCCACAGCCCGGAGATCGAGGCGTGCTACGCGACTGCGCTGGAGCGCGACGCGGAGGCCAACGGGATCGTGCTCGTCACGTTCACGATCGGGACCTCGGGCGAGGTGACTGCGGCGAAGATCGGATCCAGCGACATCGACGACAAGACGCTGCACGGGTGCGTGCTCGCGGCAGTGCAGGGGTGGCTGTTCCCGCGGCCGGAGGGCGGTTCGGTCGAGGTGGATTACCCGTTCGTGCTGGTCCCGCAGCTGCTCGAGCGACGCTGAGCAGCGCGAACGACCGCATCCGCTGCGAGGGTGCGCGCGGGCTATACGTGCTCGACGAAGCCGAGGCCTGGCGCCGCGATCACCGGCACCAGATGATCCTCGACCCGGCGCGCCGGCAGGCGGCGCGGGTCGACGCTCACCACCCCGAGCCACGCCTCGCCCGCGCCCGCGAGCGCGGTCGGCAGGCGCAACGGGGCGATCTGGTTGGGGTCGCGCAGCATCGCCGCGATCGCGGCCTGATCGGCGGGCGCGGTGGGAGCGTCGCGCAGGGTCAGCAGCGCCGTCGCCACCGCGTGGAGGTAGGTCGTGTCGAAGCGGTGCGGGGCATCGACGGCGAACACCACGAGGGCCGGGTGCGGCACGTCGCCGGGCTCGAACAGGGCCGGGTCGGCCCGCAGCACCCGGCCGAGCGCCAGCGGGCCCTCGGTCAGCGCCTTGAGGCGGGCCGGGCCGCTGCGGGTCTGGGCGGCCGCGCTGAGCACGAAGCCGCCGATCAGCAGGCCCGCGAACACGACCATGAAGCCCATGCCGAGGTAGCCGAGGTAGCCGAGCACGCCCGACACCAGGACCCCGAGCGCGCCGAAGCCCGAGATCGCGTCGCCGAGGCAGCCGCGGTCGCCGCGGGCCATCCGCTGCAGGTCGTCGTCGAGGTTGCGCGGGGTGGCCTCGTAGCGGCGCCGAGTCTCGGCCAGGGCGAAGGAGCGCGGGGGCGGGTTGGCGGCCATGGCCGATCGGACCTGTCTCGAAGTGCCTGTACGAAAGGACCTGCGCGTTCGGACCTGTACCGAACGACAGGCGCCCCGTGACGGTCACGGGGCGGTCGAGGACCGGATCCGGGCGCGAGGCTCGAGGTCCGGTCGGAGAGGGCGCGCACGCGGGAGCGGTCGGAGTCGCTGGTGCGAGGGTCGGACCCGAAGGGCCCGGGAGCGGGAAGACGCGGTCGAGAGAGCAGCGTCGCGTGCGCCCGCGGAGGCTCGCACGCGACGCTGCGGCTCGTCAATCCGAAGTCGCGACCGGGGCCTCGTCGTCCGCCGCCGGCTCCTCGTCCGTCAGTGGCTCGTCGTCGTCGGCGTGCGCGCCGTCGTCGGCGTGCGCGCCGTCGTCGGCCGCGCCGTCGTCGTGCGACGCCGGCTCGGGGTCGTCGGCGAGCAGCTCGTCGCCGTCGTCCTCGGGCGCCTCGGTGTCCTCCGGCGAGATCTCGAGCTCGGCGGCGGGCTCGGCGGCGATTTCCTCGGGCGGGGCCAGGCCTCGCTCACGCTTGCACTTGAGGCACATGCGGTCCGGCGCGAGCTCGCCGTCGGGCACGTGCATCAACTTCTGGCCCGGCATGTAGACCCAGGTGCCTTCGCACGCCGGGACCACGCACGGCATGATCTCGGCGCCCTCGGGCAGGCCGGCCTCCTCGATCGTCTTGGCGAACTCGCCCTTGGCGCACTCGTCGCACAGCTTGAGCGGGTCCTGCAGCCGACCGGCCAGGAAGGCCTGCAGCTGGGCGCCGGTCTTGTACATCCACACCGACTCGCAGCCGGGGCGGCCGCAGTGGATCTCGCGGTCGGGGTGCTTGCGGCAGAACTCGCGGCAGGTCTCGCACATGCGCTTGGGCGCCGGCGGGTCGAAGTCGACGTCGTCGCTGCCCGACTGCACCCACGCCCGCAGCTGACCGGCGCGGTCCCACGTCCACGTGCGCACGCAGCCGTGCACCTTGCACGGGACCTCGCGCGCGACCAGGCGCCCGAGCTTCTGCGCGCACAGGCCACACATGCGCTGCGGCGGGCCCTCTGGGTCCGGCACGGCGCGCACGTGCTGCTTGCGCCGGCGCCGGCGCTTCTTGCCCGGCCCGGCCTTGCCCTCGCCGGCCTCGTGGGCCTCGCCGCCCGCGGGCGTCGCCTCGTCGGTCGCCGGGGCGCTGGCCTCGGCGATCGGCGCGGTGTTCTCGGCGGCTGTCTCTGCGGACAGGTCCGAAGGGGCAGGCTCGGCGGCGACCGCCGCGGCCTCGGCGGCGGCCGACTCGTGGGCGCGGTTCTCGAGCGCGCGAGCGCGGGCCCGCTGGCGCAGGACCCACAGGCGGTGGCGCAGCTGGGCGTCACGCGACCAGATCCACTTGCGCCGGCAGCCCTCGACCTTGCACGGCATCTCGGCGTCGTGGGTGTCGTGCTCGGCGGCCACGCACTCGTTGCACAGGCGGGCGGGCTTGCGCAGCTTGCCGTGCCGCTGCAGCTCGGCGAGCTGGGCCCCGCGCTTCCACAGCCAGGTGTTGGGGCAGCCAGGCGTGCGGCAGTGGACCTCGCGGTCGGCGAGCTCGCTGAACTGCGCTAGGTGGTGGTCGCACATGCGGTCGGGCGGCCTCTGGCCGAAGCCGCGGATCTGCTGGGCGGCGAACCACGTCCAGGTGTTCTCGCAGCCGGCGATCCGGCACGGCATCTCTTTGTCCTGGACGGCGCTGAACAGCGAGGCGGTCAGCGGCGACGAGGTGTCGCGCCGCGGCGGGGGTGCGCCGCGTCGATCGTCGCGTCGGTCATCGCGTCGGTCATCGCGTCGGTCGCCGCGCGGGCCGTCGTCACGGCGTGGGCGATCGCCGCCCGGTCGCCGCTCGCCACGCTCACCGTCGCGCGGCGGGCGAGCCTCGCCTCCGCCGTCGCGCGGCGGGCGAGCCTCGCCTCCGCCGTCGCGCGGCGGGCGAGCCTCGGCTCCAGCCGCGCCGTTCCCCGCCGACTCGCCACCCTCGCGCGGACCTCTGCCGCGCTCTCGCCTCGAGCGGTCCTGCTGCGGTCCGCCCGCGGGGCCCGGGCCCGCAGCCCTGGGCCGCGAATCACGGGCGCTGTTGCTCTTCCGGTCGTCCGTCACGGCCGGAAGTATCAGCCGCCGTCCGCCCGGCGTCCAGTCCGCTCGCCCCGCCCCGCGAAAGCACTATACTGCGGCACACCGCTTTTTCCGGAGGTCCCGCTCATGCTCCTCGCGCTACTCATCGGCTGCGGCACCGCCGGCGCCACCTACGCCTACAGCAAGCAGCGCCAAGCCACCAACGGGGCCGCAGCAGGCGCCGCAGCGCTCACCGGCGTGAGCTCGGCCGCGGTGGCCTACGCAGCGCTGGTGTTCTGGCCGCTCGTGCTGCTCGGCGGGGTCGGTTACCTGTGGATGCGCGGCTCGGGCCCGAAGGCGCTCGGCCCCGGTAGCGGTTGATCGCGCAAGGACGTTGTTCATGGCGCGATCGGGAGCCGCGCCCGCGCCCGCAGGCGAGCGCGCGCGGTGATTCGCTGCATGCTCGGCGACGCCGCGCGAACCAGGCGCCGTGAGCTCGGTCCGCAACGCGACCGAGCTGCTGCTCGCGCGCATGAGCGGAAGATCGTGAGCTCGGTCCGCAGTGCGGTCCCGCTGCTGCGCGCAGGAGGTCGTGAGCTCCATCCGCGACGCGGAAACGGGACGCGATCTTTTCGGGCCCGGGTGCTTCGTGTCGGTGCAGCAACGGCGCTCCCCGGCGAGCTGTCACTCGCGAGAATCACCGCGAGAGCGGGCGCCGTCAGCTGTTCAGGCGCCGGTGGCGAACGGCCTGTCGGAAAATGTCGCGCGCTCGCACCGGTGGTCGTGAGCGGGTCCGGCGGGGGACGCGGAGCTGCGGCGGATCTGCCGCGCAGGCCGGTTCTCGCCGGTGAGAGCGGCTGCGCGAAGCGCTTGCGCGACCGCGGAACGAACTGTGAGGCGTGCGCCGTTCGTCCGTCGAGATCTCACCGCCGGCAGTGTTCGTCCTGTTCGGGCTGCGAAGCGCGGTTCGCCGATCGGCCGCCCGTCGCCATGATGCGGATGGCGACTCGGGGCTCCCGGGCCCCCTGGACGGCGCGTCGGCGATCGCCTGTGATGGGAGTCGATGTCGCGCGGCTTTCGTCCTCTGGGTGTCACCTTCGGCTTCGTCGTCGGGCTCGCGTCATGGCTGCCGGCGACCCCAGCGCGCGCGTGCGGCGGCTTCTTCTGCGACCTGGTCGACAACCAGCCGACCCCCGTCGACCAGACCGGCGAGAACATCCTGTTCGCCATCGACGAGGCCGCGGGCACGGTCGAGGCGCACATCCAGATCCAGTACACCGGCGATCCACTGAAGTTCGGGTGGGTCATCCCCGTGACGGCGGAGCCGGACTTCGCCGTGGGCTCCGAGGTGCTGTTCACCAACCTGCTGGCGGCGACGGTGCCGACCTACAACTTCACAGTCACGCGCGACTGCGCCGACGACGACGACCCGTCGTACGGCTGCGGGGTCGTCAGCCTCGCCCAGAGCGCCGGCGACGGGGACGGCTTCGGCAGCGACGGCGGCACCGAGGGCACCGGCGGGTTCGAGGTGGTCAAGCGCGAGATCGTCGGGCCGTTCGAGATCGTCGTGCTCAAGGGCGGCACCGCCGACGAGGTGTGGCAGTGGCTCGACGCGGCCGGCTACTACCAGGACCCCGCCGCCGGACCGATCATGCAGGAGTACCTCGACGACGGCTTCTACTTCGCGGCGGCCAAGCTGCGCCACGGGGCCGGGGTCGAGGAGCTGCAGCCGATCGTGATGACCTACGCCGGCACCACGCCGTGTGTGCCGCTGCGGCTGACTGCGATCGCGGCGGTGCCGGACATGGGCGTGCGGGTGTTCGGCCTCGGCCACAGCCGCTACGCGCCGTCGAACTACCGCCACGTCGAGATCAACGACGTGGCGATCGACTGGACCACCAGCGCGGGCAACTACAACGAGGTGGTGCGGCGGGCGATCGACGTGCCGATGGCCGACGGCCACGGCTTCGTCACCGAGTACGCCGGCGGCTCGGACGTGGTCAGCACCGACGGCGTCTTCAGCGACCGCTGGAACGCCGACGCCTTCGTCGAGTTGATGCCGCTCAACGACGGCTTCTCGGTGATCGACGCGCTCGCCGGCCAGGGCCTGGTCGACTGCTCGTTCGAGCCGTGCGCGTACGACCATCCGCAGCTGCTGCCGCTCCTGCGCACGTACTTGCCGGCGCCGCCGGAGATCTCCGAGGACGCGTTCTACGCCGATCTGCAGGCCTACGAGGGCATGATCGACCTCGACGCGTGGAGCGGGCCGGCGTTCGCCAATGCGATGCAGGAGCGCATCGTCGACCCGGGCCGGCGCGCGGTCGACCTGCTGGCCCGCTGGCCGTACCTGTCGCGCATGCTGACGATCATTTCGCCCGAGGAGATGACGGTCGATCCCGAGTTCGTCCAGAACCCCGACCTCGGCGAGGTCTCGAACCTCCGCCAGGCGGTGATGCAGGTGCCGTGCGCCGGCTCGAACCGCATGCTCATGCCGAACGGCCGCGGCGTGCTGCTCGACGCGGGCGGCCTGTGGCCGGAGTTCACCGACATGCCGGCCGCCCAGCGCGTCGAGCAGATCGCCCCGGCCGGCGCGCCGCAACTGCTGCAGGACTTCGACCCCGAGATCGTCGCCAGCCTCAAGGCCTCGAACGCCCGCTACGACTACGACGACGGCGACGGGGTCAGCTGCGCCCTGCGCCGCGGCTCGTGGAGCGCCGCCCTCGGCCTCGGCGTGGTGTTCGGGTTCGCCTGGCGCGGCCGCCGGCGCCGGGCGGCATGAGCTGTTCGTTCGGGCCGCCTGTCCCTGCGGACAGGTAAATTCGAGGATTCAGGTCGGCTGCAGCAGCGCGGCGATCTCGTCCTCGCCGGCGTCGCGGCGGCGCTGGCTGAAGGTGATGACGAGCTTGTCGCCGCCGGCCTCGACCAGGTCGAGCTGGTCGACGTCGCCGGTGTGCGGATCGAGGTGGACCACGAGGTCGCGGATCTCCCGGCGCGCGGGGTGATCGCGGCGCGGGGTGATCGCCAGCAGGTGCCCTGGCCCGCGCGGCACCGTCAGGCGGGCGTCCGCTTGCAGCGCGGCGGTCGGCTCGCCGGCGCCCTCGGGGACGCAGAACAGCGCGAGGACGTGCTCGAACAGCCAGGTGACCGTCGGGCTCGGCGCCTCGGCCAGGGCCGGCAGGGCCGGGTCGTTGGGGCGGATCTCGAGCCGCCCGCGCGCCAGGCGAGTGGTCGCGCCGTCGCGGGTGTCGTCGCGCATGACCAGAGTGTCCGGGGCGCGCGCCAGCAGCGTGCCCGCCGTCTTGAGCGGCTCCTTCAGCAGCGTCGACTGCCGCGTCAGCGCGTAGCGGGCCACCAGCACGCGGGTGCCTGCCGCGGCCTTGGCCCACAGCTCGAGCCGGCGCGTGAGCTGGCGGTCGACGACCGGCGCCTGGGCGCGCGCGCGGCCGGGCGCCAGCGCGAGGGCGCCCGCGGCGAGGCGGAGGAACGTGCGGCGCGGGTGCATGGGTCAGCCTGGTGGATAGGACATGTCGAATCGAACAGGGTGAACGAGACAGGTCCTCTCGGACATGCTACGAAGCACATGTCCTCCGGAGCATGTCGCTGGAGGCCCGTTGCGAGCCCGGGAGCGGCTCAGCTGCGGCGAGGGGGAGGTCGCGCGGGCCGCTCGTCCGCGGCGGGGCGCGGTCGTGTCCGTGCGAAGAGACATGCGTGAAAAAACCTGGCGCCGCGGACATCTGGCGCGGGCCGCTCGTCCGCAGCGCGACCCACCATCATCTGCGCCAAGAGACATGCCTTTAAAAACATGGCGCATCGGACATCTCACTCGCGGCGGCGGTAGAAGCGCTCGGCGGCGCGGCTGGTGAGGGCGTAGAGCAGGGGGCCGACGAGGCCGCCGACGCCGTGGGCGCACAGGATCGCCAGGCCGGCGGCGATGCCGAGCGAGCGCCACACCGGCTCCGGCGCGGCCAGCAGGGCGAGGGCGGCGGCGAGGGGGCCGAGGGCGTTGGCGAAGCGGCCGGGGTCGATCCACGGGCGGCCGGCGGCGAGGGCCCGGACCGCGCGCAGGCCGGCGACCACCGCGGCCGAGCCGGCCAGCAGGAGCACCGGCAGGGTGAGCGGGCCGAACGAGCGGCCCAGCAGGTGGAGCAGGACCAGCAGGCCGCACTGGGCCACGATCGCCGCCAGCGCGAGGGCCAGGGCCAGGGCCAGGCGGCGCGTCGCCAGCCACACCACCAGCGCCGACAGCCACGCGCCGGCCGCCGCGACCGCGCCGGCGCGGGCGGAGAAGCGGTCGTGCTCGGCGCGGGCGAACACGCCGGGGCCGCGCAGGTCGAGCGACGCTGGCAGCGCGCCTTGCTCGCTCGCCAGGTAGACGCGCGTGACCATGCCGTCGGGGCCGAACTTGCCGGCGAGCCACGGCCCGAGCGGCCCGGCCAGCGCGCTCTCGGGGCTCGGCGGGTCGCGCAGGTCGTCGCCGGCGGCGCGGATGAATTCGCCGAACGCGTCGGGCCGCATGCCGAACTCGGCGATCGTCGCGCGCAGCAGCTCGAGCCGGCCGCGGATGTCGAGCGCGAGCAGGCCGTCGAGGCGGGCCTTGAGCTCGGCCTCGGCGACCGCGAACGCCCCCGGGGCGTCGACCCGCTCGACCTGGGTCGGCACCAGCGACAGCAGCGCCGGCAGCTCCTCGGCCGCCCGCGCCAGCGCCTCCTCCGGGGTGGCGCCGGGGCTGTGGAGCACCGCGACGTCCTCGGGGCGGAAGAACTCGGCCCGCACCGCCGCCTCGGCCGCGGTCAGCTCGGGGTCGGCCAGCGGCAGCGGGCTGGGGCTGTCGAAACGGACATGTCGTGAAGACCATGCCCCGAGGGACAGGACGATCGCGCACGCCGCCGCGGCCGGGAGAGCGACGCGCAGGCGCAGCGGCGGCGGGTCGGGGCGGCCGAACGGGGCCCGCTCGGCGGCCGGTTTGCCGAGCCACGCGGCGAGCGCGGGCTGGACCAGGCGGCGAGCGAGGCCGGCGGCGGCGAGGCCGGCGGCCCAGGCGAGACCCCAGGTCTGCCAGGCCGGATACGGCGTGAGAAGGAGTGGGGTCAGGGCGAGGGCAGAGAGCGCCGTGACCGTCCAATCGGGGCGCGCCGGAGCGGCGGAGATGCCGACGGCGAGCGCGAGCAGCGGCAGGTCGAGCAGGCCCAGCGGCGCGACCAGAGCGGCCAGCAGGGCCGCGGGTCCGAGGATCGCCAGCAGCAGGGCGACCACCGGCCGCACGCTGCGGAACGCGAGCGCGAGGACCAGGGTGAGCGCCGCGGCCAGAGTGGTCAGCACGCGCGGCGCGGCGGACAGCGCGGCCGCTGCGGCGTCGTCGCGAGCCGGTGCGCCGACCACGGTGAGCGAGACCGGATGCGCGGCGAGGAGCGCGGCCGCGCTGGCGCGCAGGTCCTGGGCAGAACCCTCGTGGTGAAAGCACAGCAAGGCGCTGCGCCCGTCGGGGGCCACGAGATCGCCGCGCACCGACGCCTCGGGCCCGGCGGCGGCGAGGAAGCCGAGGCGACCGGCCAGCTGCGGAGCGAGCTCGGCGAGGCGGAGCGGGTCGCGGCGCAGGTCGTCACCGACGAGCCCGGCGAACGGACTGGCGAGCCGCGCCCTCGCACCGGCGATCGCCGAACGCAACGCCTCGGGAGCGAGCCGGTCGGCGAGCGCGGAGTGGTACTCGCGCGGCAACAGTGAGAGCGCGTGCGCATCGAGCCAGCGCCTCGCCTCGGCCGGCGGTGGCGTCAGGGGGCAACGACCCGCGAGGGGCTCCAGTGCAAGCACCGCGGCCTCGAGCGCCTCATCGGGCGCACCGTCGTCGAGATGCAGCCGCAAGTCGATCTCGATCACAAGTCGATGCGCTGCGGGGATCAGACCCCACACCTGTGTCTCCGAGCCCCGAGCCGCGGCCACGAGTCCGAGCGCGGCGCAAACAGCGAGCCACGCGAGGGCTCTGGGGGTCGAGCGGCTGGACACCTGTGCAGAAGTATATCACCACCGAATGGTGAGGTTGAAGCGGCTGCGAGTCGTGCCATGAAGTGGCATCATCACGGGATAAGCTTGGAATGGGTTGGGATGGATCACCGCAGGGACCGCTCTTCGGAACCAAGATGTCCTCGCTGCTACAGCCGTCGATCTTCGAGCCGCAGGCCGCCCCGATCAACCGCTACGCCGAGCTCGTGGAGCGCGAGGGCATCGCGTGGGTGCTGCGGTTCTTCCCCTCGGTGGCGCTGAGCCCGGGCCGCCTGCGCAAGCTGCAGGCCGCGAAGTTCGCCCGCCTGGCGGCGCGCAGCCTGCCGCGGGCCCCGCTGGCCGAGCTGCGGCTGGTGTGCGACTGGATCACCTGGCTCTTCTTCTACGACGACGCGCTGTGTGACGACGTCGCCGCCGCGCCCGATCCGCTGCGCCGCCTGCACGACGCGCAGGTGCGGATGTCGGCGGTGCTGCGCGGCAGCCCGGCGCTCGAGGACGACGAGCCGCTCGTCCACATGCTCGCGGAGCTCGGCGCACGCACCGCGGCGTGGGCGGCGCGGGGCTTCATGCCGCGGTTTGTCGCCGAAGTGGAGAAGTATTTCCAGAGCAACGTGTGGGAGCTGCGGAACCTGCTGCACCAGCTCCGCCCCGCCTTGCCGATCTACCTGAAGATGCGGCCCTTCACCGGCGCGGCCGGGGTGGTGTTCGCGCTCATCGAGCTCATCCGCCACGAGTCGCTCGAAGAGGTCCGCCAGCACGTGGTGGTGCAACAGCTCGAGCTGCTGGCCAACAACGCGATCTGCTGGGCCAACGACATCGGCTCGCTCGAGAAGGAGATGGTCGAGCAGAACCCGCACAACCTCGTGCTCGTGCTGCAGGCCGACCAGAACCTCGCCCTCGACGAGGCGCTGGCCCGCGCGGTGGCGATGCAGAGCGCCGAAGAGGACGCGTTCGACGCGCTGGCCGGCAGCCTGCGCGACTACGCGGGCCTGTCCTCGCCCGCGGTCCTCGGCTACGTCGCCGACCTGGGGTCTTTCGTCCGCGGCAACTTCGTGTGGATGCAGGAGACGATGCGCTACCGCGCCCGCCTCAGCATGCGCAGCTACGGCAGCGCCGCGGCTTGAGCTGCGGCGCTCGAGGGCCGCGCGGCGCAGGCGCGGGGCTCGAAGCGTTCCGACTCGAGAGTCGCGCGGTGCTTGCGATGCGTGCCGCGAAGTGCTCGCGGGACACGCAGCGAGGCGGGGCTCGAGGTCGATGACTCGAGGTTCGCGCTCGCGGGCGACGTCGCGACTCGAGGGTCGCCACGAGAGGACCGCGGGCGGCTCGTCTCGAGAGGCGTGACCGACAGGTCGGTGTGCGACACGAGAGGCCGCGGCTCGCGGGCAGCGGCCGGTCGAGAACATCGCGACCTCGCAGGTCGTGGCGCTCACGGGTGGTCGCGGCCGCGCTGCTGCACCTGCGAAGTCCGCGGCGCGCGAGCTCGCGGCCGCGGTGCGTCGGTGTGCCGCGAGCTCGTGCCGCGTCGGGTCCGCGTGCGGACGACCCGGGACGAGGGGCAGGCGACTGCGCGTCCGCGGCAGCGGGCCTGGGGATCGGCGCAAGGAGCTCGCGCGCTGGGGCGTGGCGCACACGACCTCACCAGCGCAGGAGGACCAGCGTTGCCGCAGGCGTGGTGGGCCCTGGGGGGCCTGCGGCGCTCGCGGCGGCGGGTTCGCTAGAACGGCGGGGTCGTGCTAAAGAGGACCGGTCGTTCAGGCTGTGCCGAGCTCCCTCTGGAACAGACTCCGCGCCGCGATGCTCTGGGGGGTCCCTTATACGGGCTCTCCCGCCCTCGCAGCGCGCGTGATGTTGACCAACCAGGTCTTCGTCGTCTGCCTGGCGGTCATCCTCGCCTACATGGGCCTGTTCGTCGCGCTCGGCCTGTACACCGAGGCGCTGACGGTCATCCCGTTCTGGCTGGCCTACTTCGCCTGCATGGCGGCCAACAAGTTCGGGTGGTTCAACGTCTCGCGCATCGGCCTGTGCGTGTGTTGCTGCACCGCGATCGTGTTCTTCGCCTCGATGCTGGGCGAGCCGTCGGGCCTGCAGTTCATCATGTTCCCGATCATCAGCTTCCCGCTGGTCTGCTTCGAGGCGCGCGAGCGGACGCAGATCGTGTTCTGCATGGTGGTCGTGGTCGTCAGCTTCTTCGTCGGCGAGCTGTCCGACTACTCGCTCGCGCCGCGCTCGTCGGTCACCGCGGCGGCCCAGCACTGGGTCTACCTGCTGATGATCCTGACGACCTTCACGCTGACGCTCGGGCCGACGCTGCTGTTCTTCCTCGCCAGCCACCGCGCCGAGGGCCGGCTCATCCACTCGAACACCGAGCTGCAGCGCGTCAACGATCAACTCAACCGCGCGCGCGACGAGGCGATCCGCGCCAACCAGGCCAAGAGCTTCTTCCTCGCCAACATGAGCCACGAGCTGCGCACGCCGCTCAACGCGATCATCGGCTACGCCGAGCTGCTGCGCGACGAGCTCGAGGACGAGGGCGTGCGCGCGGCCAGCGTCGACCTCGAGAAGATCCGCGGCGCTGGCAAGTACCTCCTCAACATCATCAACGACGTGCTCGACCTGTCGAAGATCGAGGCCGGGCGCATCGACATGTTCTGGGAGACGTTCGCGCTCGACGACCTCGTCGACGACGTCGCCGGCATGATCCGCCCGCAGGCCGAGGCGCGGCGCAACCGGCTCGAGCTGGTCCGCCCGCCCGCGGGGCTCGGGGCGGTCACGGTCGACAAGACCCGCCTGCGCCAGGCGCTGGTCAACCTGCTGCACAACGCCTGCAAGTTCACCGAGGCCGGGGTGGTCAAGCTCGCGGTCGCGCGCGAGCCCGGGCGCCAGGGCGACGCGATCGACGAGTGGGTGACCTTCAAGATCAGCGACTCGGGCATCGGCATGTCGCCGGAGATCGTGCGCGAGCTGTTCCAGCCGTTCTCGCGCGGCGACCTCGAGTCGTCGCGCAAGTACGAGGGCACCGGGCTCGGCCTGGCGATCAGCCGACGTCTGGTGCGGATGATGGGCGGCGACATCACCGTCGAGAGCACCCCGGGGATGGGCTCCACCTTCACCGTGCGGATCCCCGCTCACGCGACCCTGGCAAATTCGAGCGGCAGCGGGTCCCAGACGGCCACCGGCTCGCAGGTCGCGCCCGTCAGCGCCTCTTACTCGGCCAGCGCCAGCAGCTCGTTCTCATGGATCGGCCGGTCGTGAGTCGGTCCCGGGGCCCGAAGCCGCGCCCGGCCCGCGATCCGCTGGGCAGTCGTCCGCGTCGTTTGGGGCTCGACGGCTCGCGTCGTCCCCGTGCTAAGGTCGCCCCCGGGGGACGGTGATCGGTGAAGACGGCGCCGAGCAAGCGGGGGCCGACGTCCAACAAGTACGCGCTCGAGCTGGACGGCAAGCCCTGCGGATGGATCACCGACGTCTCGGGCGCGCTCGCCGTCGGTGAGCTCGGCGGCGAGGGCCGGCCCGACCGCTACGAGGAGCTGACCCTGCGCTGCTGGCCGGGCATGCCGCATGAGTTCTACGCGTGGGTCGCGGCGTCGATGTCGAACCGACCGACGCCCGCCCGCGGCGAGGTCATCCTCGCCGACGACGGCAACGCCGAGATGAGCCGCCTCAGCTTCGCCGGCGGCGTGATCACCGAGCTGGCCCTGGCCTCCTACGAATATGGCTTTCGGGACAGCTTGAAGCTCAACCTGAAGTTCAGCCCGCACAGCTCGCGGCGCACCTATACCGGCGGGCTCCTCGGCGTCGAGGTGCTCGAGGCCCGGCGGCCGCTGCCGGCCACCGACCCGGAGCTGCACATCGACGGCCTCGAGGAGGCGTGCAGCCAGGTGCGGCGGATCGAGGGCCTCACGATCCGCCAGCGCATCGAGCGGCCGCCCGGCGAGGACGGGATGTACACGGTCCGCAGGGTCGCGCCGCCGGTGGTCGGGCGGCTCGCGCTGGTGCTGGCGGAGAACAAGGCGCTCGGGTTCACACGCTGGCTCGAGGCGGTCGAGGCCGGGCGCAGCAACGGCAGGGCCGCGAGCTTGACGCTCGGCGCGCCCGCGGTCGGGTTCACGGTGGTGCTGCAGCAAGTGCGCCCGGCGCGGATCGTGGAAGAGCCGGGCGAGGCCGGGGACAACCGGCGGCGCGAGGTGCGGGTCGAGCTCGACGCGCGCGGCGTGGAGTTCGCGTTCGCGCCCGTGCGCGAAGCCGTGGTATAGGCCCGGCATCGTGCAGCTGAACCCGGCCCAGCAGGCGGCGGTCGAGCACCGCGGCTCGCCGCTCCTCGTGCTCGCCGGCGCGGGCACCGGCAAGACCCGCGTGATCACCCACCGCGTCGCCGCGCTCATGGACGAGGGCGTGCCGCCGTGGCGGATCCTCGCCGTCACCTTCACCAACAAGGCCGCCGCCGAGATGCGCGCGCGCATCGAGAAGATGTGCGAGGGCAAGGTCGACGTGTCGCAGCTGTGGGTCGGCACGTTCCACTCGATCTCGGCGCGGATCCTCCGTCGCCACGGCGAGTCGGTCGGCCTGTCGCGCAACTTCGCCATCTACGACACCGACGACCAGACCCGCCTGATGAAGCGCGTGTTCAAGGAGCTGAACCGCGACGAGGACCAGGTCAAGCCGCGGGCGATCCTCGGCCACCTCGACCAGCTCAAGAACCGCGGCCTCACCATCTCCCAGGTCGAGCAGCTCGGGCTCGAGGGCTTCATGACCCGCCTGGTCGCGCTGCTCGGGCGCCGCTACGAGGAGCTGCTGCGGGCCGCCGACGCGGCCGACTTCGGCGACCTGCTGGTGCTCGCGGTCAAGCTGCTCGAAAAGGCAGGTATGGAGCAGCAGGCGCGGCCGGGCGCGCAGCTGGTCGACGTCGACCCGGTGATCGGGCTCAAGCGGCGGTTCCTCCACGTCGTGGTCGACGAGTACCAGGACACCAACCCGGTGCAGGCGCGGCTGGTCGAGCTGCTGTCGGGTCGGGCCCAGCTGTGCGTGGTCGGCGACGACGACCAGGCGATCTACGGCTGGCGCGGCGCCGACGTGTCGCAGATCCTCGGCTTCCCCGACCACCAGCCCGGCTGCGAGCTGATCCGCCTCGAGCAGAACTACCGCAGCACCGGCCACATCCTCCGCTGCGCCGACGCGATCATCCGCCGCAACGAGGGCCGGCTCGGCAAGACGCTGTGGAGCGAGCTCGGCGACGGCGCGCTGGTGACGTTGCGCGCCTGCGAGGACGAGCGCGAGGAGGCCCGCTTCGTCGTCAACGAGATCCTCGACGCGCTCAACGAAGACATCCCGCCGGAGGAGATCGCGGTCTTCTACCGCACGCACGCGCAGTCCCGCGTGATCGAGCAGCAGCTCACCGACAACGGCATGCGCTACGCGATCTTCGGCGGCCTCGGGTTCTTCGAGCGCAAGGAGATCAAGGACACGCTGGCTTATCTGCGCCTGCTGCAGAACCCCAACAGCGACCTCGACTTCACCCGCATCGTCAACGAGCCGGCCCGGGGGATCGGCGACACCACCGTCGGCCGCCTCACCGCGCTCGCGGCCAACCGCAACGTCTCGCTGCTGACGGTGGCCCGCAGCCCCGAGGAGGCCGGGGTCAGCGGCGCGGCGACGAAGCGCCTCGCGGGCTTCGTCGCCATGATCGACGAGCTCGCGGCCCGCCTGCGCGCCGGGGTGCCGCTCGGCCAGCTCGCCGCCGAGGTGCTCGAAAGGACAGGTTATCGCGACGCCCTGGTCCACGAGGGCAGCGAGGAGTCGGAGGCGCGGGTCGAGAACCTCGACGAGTTCGTCGGCGCGCTCACCGACTTCGTGCAAGAGCACCCCGACCAGACGTTGGCCGACTACCTCGAGCAGGTCAGCCTGGTCAGTGACGCCGACGGCGGCGGCCACGGCGAGGTCCGGGCCGTGCGGCTGATGACGATCCACAGCGCCAAGGGGCTCGAGTTCGAGAAGGTCATCCTCACCGGCATGGAGGAGAAGGTGTTCCCGCACTCGCGCGTGATCGCGGGCGAGGAGGCGGCGCGCGAGGAGGGCCGGCGGCTGCGACCCGAGGAGCGGGCGCAGATCGAGGAGGAGCGGCGGCTCGCGTACGTGGCGGTGACGCGGGCCAAGCGGCAGCTGGTGGTCACGTGGGCCAAGCGGCGGCGGCTCTACAACCAGGAGTTCATCGGCACGCCGTCGCGGTTCGTGCGCGACCTGCCGCCCGACTCGGTGCGGGGGCGCGTGCCCGGGGTCATCCGGCGCGAAGCGGTCAGCGTGCCGCAGGGGCTGTCGCTGCCGAGCGCGCCGCCGCGGGCGCCGGCCCCCCCCGCACGCGAGGCGTCGTGGAACAGCGACATCGTCTACGACGAGGGTGCCGCGGCCGCGCCGGCCCGTCGCGGGCCCGCCGCCGTCCACGGCGACGCGCCGGCGCTGTACAAGGGCATGGCAGTGCGTCACCGGCAGTACGGCGAGGGCACGCTGGTCGGCTGGGACGGCAGCGGCAGCAACCTCAAGCTGGCCATCAACTTCTCCGGCGTCGGCGTGAAGACGATCCTGGCCCGCTTCTGCGAGCCGCTGTGATCCTCGCCCGGGGGGAGTGCTAAGCTCCTCGCCGATGCTCCGCGCACTCGTCGTCGTCGTCCTGGCCGCTGTCGCGGCCGCCCCCGCCTGCAAGGGCTCGGAATCGGCGCTGCCGGCCGGCGAGGTCGGCGGGGGCGAGCCCACGCGGGTCCCCCTGGTGCCCAAGGACCATGCCCTTTACGCCAGGTTCGAAGGGACATCCCTCGACAACGGCTGCAGCGACGACTCCGCCTGCAACAAGGGCGGCTGCTCCAACGAGGTGTGCGCGGCCGGGGACTCGGCGCCGGGCACCTGCGATGTCCCGGAGGTGCAGATCCCCTCGGCCGCGAACTGCGGCTGCGTGTCCGGCGAGTGCGTGTGGTACTCCGACGGCAACCTCACCCTGGCCGCCGCCGCCGAGAAGCCGGCCGCCGCCGAGCAGCCCGGGCCTCGCTGCGGCGACGTCACCTGCGCCGCCGGCGAGACCTGCATCGAGTACTACGGCATCGCCGGCCCGCGCGGCCCCAAGTTCGAGACTTGTGGGATCCCCTGTCCCAACGGCAAGTGCGCCGACGGCAAGAAGTGCATCACGATCTCCGACGGGCCCGGCCCGGTGTGTCAGTGACGCCGCACGGTCGGTGACTCCGGGCTGCATGAGCGCCTCGTCGACAGTCGAGGCCGCTGGTGCCTGCGGATGTCTTTGGGGACATGTCCAAAGAGCCACGCTCGTGGACGCGAGCGACGTCGATCGGCCATGACGTGCCGATGAACGCGGTTCGCGGGACATGGGGTCCGAAGGGGACACCTGCGGGGCCTGGCGAATCCGCGCGTTTTCTCTTGTGAGGCTACCGGCGGGCGGTTAGCGTCGCGATCATGAAGCTCCGATCGCTCACCCCGCTCCTCGTCGTTCTGATGGCGCCCATCGCCGGCTGTAACAACGACGAGAAAAAGACCACCTCGTCGACCTCCGGCGGCTCGGGCGCGTGGGCCGTCGGCGAGGACGCGACGATGGTCCGCCTCAACCCCGAGGGCGACGTCTGGTACTACCCGCTCGAGGTCGAGGGCGACCTGCTGGCGATCGCGTGCAAGGGCAAGGCGACCGGCGTGACCGTCGGCGACGACGGAGTGGTGCTGCGCACCGACGACAGCGGCGAGACCTGGAAGCAGATCGACGTCGGCACGCGGGCGCGTCTGCGCTCGGTGATCTTGTCGGGCACGGACCCGGCGTACATCGCCGGCGACGGCATCGTGCTGCGCTCGGACGACGACGGCCACAGCTTCCGGCCGGTGCCCGACGCGGAGGGCGACTTCACGTCGGTGACGACGACGGCGAAGGGGACCTACGCGTGGCTGACGACGGCGAGCGGGGAGATCTGGCAGCTCGACGGAGAGACGCTGCGGCCGATGTTCACGACGTCGGAGGGCCCGCTGTCGGGGATCGCGGTCACGCCCGACGGCGAGAGCCTGGTGGCGGTCGGCGCCGGCGGCCTGGTGCTCCGCTCGGATGACGGCGGGGCCAAGTGGGCGAGCGTGACGACGCCGACCAGCCGCGACCTGCACGCCGTACGCATCTCCCGCACCGCCGACCTTGTGGTGGCCGTCGGCGCCGCAGGCGTGGTGCTCCGCCTCGACGACGCCCTCGGCGCCTCCGCCGAGGAGCTGCTCGAGCCCGGCCTCGCGCTGCGGGCGCTGCACCTGTCGCTCGACGGCCACGGCCAGGCGGTCGGCGACCACGGCGTGGTCCTCCACTCGCCCGACGCCGGCCTCGAGTGGGAGGCGCTCGACCTCGGCCTCGAGGAGGCGCTGTTCGGCCTCGACGACCTGCACGGCGAGCCGCACCTGTGAAGCACGAAATGGCGCGAGGGACATGTCCCTCGCGCCATTTCCATTAAAACATGTCCTGACGGACATGCCCAGCCCTCGCGCGCGGCGAGCGGCGCGCCGGTCAGCGCTTCTGGGGCTCCACGCTGGAGAAGTCGGGCTCGTCGCCGGACCCGCTGCCGGTGACGCCGCCGGCGCTGCCCTGGGTCAGCTGGGCCCGGTACTCGTGGAAGGAGGTGCGGGCGCGCTCGATGGCGTCGCGGATCGACTCGAGGGTCGCGTCGGTGGCGCTGCGGACCTGCTGCTCGAGCTGCTCGAGCTTGGGCTCCAGCTGCTCCCAGCGGTCGCGCGCCTCCTTGCCGGCGAGGTTGAGCCGGACGCGGATCTCGTCGCGGAGCGTCCGCAGCTCTTGCATGCTGTTTTCCAGGGTGTCTTTGAGGGAGGTCATCGCGGTCTCCTTGGCGCCGGTGGTTCGGCGCGAGCGCGGTGGTTATGCTGCGCCTCTCATGCTGCGCAACCGAACTGGACCACAGCGACGGAGGGCGACGTGCGCGCCCGTCATTTGAGCCGCCGGAGCTGGCTCGTCGGCGCATCCGCGCTGATCGCGTGCCGAACGGGCGGGCGCAGGTCCGCCGCCACCTGTCCTCCGGAACAGGGAAAAGGTCTGCTCGTGGTCAGGGGCGGGACGATCTGGACCGGGGACCCGGCCGAGCCGACCACCCGCTCGCTCGCGGCCGTCGACGGGCGGGTGATCGCCCGCGGGGCCGCGGCCGAGTCGCTGGCGCGCGACTGTCCTCGGGGACAGGTCGTCGACCTCGCCGGCGGCAGCGCGGTGCCGGGCCTCACCGACGCGCACGCCCACCTGGTCGGGCTCGGCTCGGCGCTGGTCGAGGTCGACCTCCGCGGGGCGCGGTCGATCGAGGAGGTGGTCGACCGGGTGCGCCGCGGCGCGCCGCCGGACGGCTGGATCCACGGCCGCGGCTGGGACCAGAACCTGTGGCCGGGCGCGGCGATGCCGACCCACGATCCGCTGACCGCCGCGTTCCCCGAGCGCCCGGTGTGGCTGCGTCGGGTCGATGGTCACGCCGGCTGGGCCAACGCGGCGGCGCTGCGGGCGGCCGACGTCACTGCGGAGACGGAGGTGCCGACGGGCGGGGAGATCTTGCTGCGCGACGGGCTTTCAGGACGCGAGCCGACGGGGGTGCTGATCGACGCGGCGATGGACCTGATACCGCTGCTGCCCCCGCCCGCGCCGGAGCTGCGGCGGCGGCTGCTGCTGGCCCAGGACCACGCGCTGGCCCGCGGCCTGGTCGGCGTGCACGAGATGGGCGTGGCCCCGCACGTCGACCGGCTGCTGCGCGAGCTGGCAGCCGAGGGGCTGCTGAAGCTGCGCATGGTCGGGTACGCCGACGAGCGGTGGTTCCGCCGCGGCGACGGCGTCCCGGACCTGGCCGATCGGCCAGGTCCCGACGATCGCTATGCCCTGCAGGGGGTCAAGATCTACGTCGACGGGGCGCTCGGCAGTCGCGGGGCGGCGCTGCTGCAGCCGTATAGCGATCGGCCGGGCCACACCGGGATGTTCCAGCACGAGCCCGGCGGGCTGGCGACGGTGGTGACGCAGGCGGTGGCGCACCAGTATCAGGTGGCGGCGCACGCGATCGGCGACGCGGGCATCCGCGCGGTGCTCGAGGCGATGGCCGGCGCGAGGCCGTCGGCCGACCACCGCTTGCGGGTCGAGCACGCGCAGATCGTCGACCTCGCCGACATCGCGCGCTTCGCCGAGCTGGGCGCGATCGCCAGCATGCAGCCGACCCACGCGACCAGCGACATGCCGTGGGCCGAGGCGCGGGTCGGCGCGCAGCGGCTGGCAGGGGCGTACGCGTGGCGCCGCTTCCTCGACGCGAAGGTGCCGCTGGCGTTCGGCTCCGACTTCCCGGTCGAGGAGGTCGAGCCGACCTTCGGCCTGTATTCTGCGATCACCCGCCAGGACCCGCAGGGCAACCCGCCCGGCGGCTGGCTGCCCGACCAGCGCCTGACGCTCGACGAGGCGCTGGCGGCGTTCACCCGCGGGGCCGCGTACGCGAGCCGGCGCGAGCAGTGGGCCGGGACGCTGGCGCCGGGGATGCTCGCCGACCTGACCTGCTTCACGGGCGACATCTTCAAGATGCCGCCGCTCGAGCTGCGCACTGCCGCGATCCGGGCGACCATCGTCGGCGGCGAGGTCGTCGGGCCGAAGTGATCGCCAGGCGTGAGGGGCATGTCCGCCAGGGCATGCCCTTTCGAGCAAGCCCTGCAAGACATGTCCTCGGGGACATGCTCTTTCAGCCCTTGAGCAGCTCGAGCCAGGCGGGGTCGTCGACGAGGGCGGCGAAGCGGGGGTCGAAGCGGATGCGGTCGGCCATCAGCTCGCGGCTGGGGGCGCGGAGGAGGGCGCGGGCGGCGAATTCGCGGGCGGCATCGCGGCGGCCGGACACCGCCTCGAGGGCCGCGCGCTCGTAGTCGATGTCGAGGTCGGTGCGGCGGGCCGGCGGCAGCAGCTCGGCCAGAGCGGCGGCGGCGGCCAGGTCGACGCGGGCGCGCTGCTCCTGGCGCAGCGCGCCCCAGGCCCGGCCGCGCTCGAACAGCAACGTGACCTTGAGGACATGTCCCTCGACGTCGCCGGCGGCCGGGCGGAACTCGCCGAGGTCCGACAGCGCGGTGGTCAGCGCGCGCTCGATGAGCGGATCGCCGTGGTGGCGGACCACGTCGGACATCGCGTCCCAGAACAGGCGGAAGTAGCCGGGGCCGTACGCGGCGCGCACCAGCGGAGCGATCGTCTGTCGCCGCGCGCGCATCAGGCCGAGCAAGGTGGCGCGCGCCGCTGGGTCGTCGAGCAAGCCGGGGCGCAGGGCCGCGGTCGCCTCGGCCCAGCGGCCGAGCTCCGACAGCGCCAGAGCGCGCCAGATCGCCGGTTGTGGCGCCTCGTCCTCCACCCGCTCCAGCTCGGCCAGCGCCGCCTCGGCCTCGCCCTGGACCAGCAGGCGGGCCGCGTAGGCCACCGGCGGCTCCTCGGTCGGTGCGGCGCCGAAGCGGGCGCCGCGGAGGGTCAGCGCGCGCAGCTTGGCCGAGCTCCACAGGCCGGTGATGGTGCCGAAGCTGCTCGGCATGACGACCAGCTCGTAGCGGCCGGGCGGCGGCAGGCCGTCGGCCGCCAGGCGGGTGCGTCGCTCGTGGCGGACGCCGTCGACGACCGCGCTGCAGGCGATCTGGCCGAGCTCGGGCAGCAGCTCGAGGGTGAAGTGGAGGTGGCTGGGGCGGGCCGGGTCTTCGCCTGGCTCTTGGGTCAGGATGTACTCCTCGGAGCCGCCGACCTGGCAGGAGTGGCGGCGCCGGAACATGCCGCCGCCGCCGCTGACGTCGATGCGGACCGCCGACAGCAGGGTCGGGCTGCCGAGCGGGCGCACGCCGACGACCAGGCCCGAGCCCCACTCGCCGCGCTCGAGCACGAGGTCGACCTGGAGGCCGAGCGGGCCGGTCGACCACTCGAACGGCAAGCGGGCGATCGGGCCGCGGCCGGCGAAGGCGTCGATCTGCAGGTGCTGGCCGACGAGGTCCTGGTGGGCGGCCGTCGGGTCGTCGATCTGCCACGGCGACGGCAGCGGCTGGTCGAAGCGCAGGGCGATGACGTCGACGTCCTCGACGATCGCGGCCAGCTGGGCCACGCGGTCGCGCACGTGGGCGGCCTCGGAGCGCGGCAGGTCGGCGCGCTCGGCGAGGAGTCGCGCGACCCGCAGGGCGTCGGCGAACCGCCCGGCTTGCTCGTAGGCGTGGGCCGCTCCCAGCAGGGCATGGGTCTGCTCGCCGAGCTGTTCGAACCGCTCGGCGGCGGCGAGGTGGTCGCCGGCGGCCTCGTGCAGCTGGGCGGCTCGCAGGCGGGCGATCGCGCGCGGCTCGTCAGGCAGGAGGCCGGCGAGGTCGTCGAGGGCGCGAGCTGCCTCGGAGGACAGGTCGAGCGCGGCCAGCTGCTCGGCGCGCTGCCACGCGCTGGCGAGCAGTCGGTCGGTCAGCGCCGGCGGCGGCGCCGACTGGGGCGCACGGGCGACCTGCAGCATCGGCGTCGCCTCGGCGCCCGCGCCGAGCAACCAGGTCTCCTGGCTCAGCGTCGCGACCGTCGTGCGCGCGACCAGCTCGGCTGCTGGGTCTCCGTCGACCTCGACCAGCGCGACCGGGCGGAAGCCCGCCAGGCTGGCGACGCCGAAGCTGCCGTCCGTGCGCTGGCGGTGGATCACCGTGAAGCCCGGCTGCAGCTCGGGGTCGTGGACGCCGAGGATGATGTCGTCGAGGCCGTCGCCGTCGAGGTCGCCGACGTCGAGGCGGTGCAGGTCGACCGGGGCGGCCGCGCCGGCGCGACGCGGCGCGGGCAGAAAGCGCACCGTCTCGAGCTCGCGGCCTTTGAGGCGCAGCAGGTAGACGCCCGCCGGCGGCCCGCCGGGATCGCTGGCGGAGAAGGCGATCTTGCTCGGGTAGCCGTCGGTCTTGGCGGCGACGAGCAGGCGCTCGCCGTCGGCGGCGCGCAGGGTCGCGAGGCCGACCACGGCGCCGAGCTTGCGGCGGGCCACCAGCTCGAGCGTGCGGCCCTTGCCCGGGCGCAGCACCCGGACGTCGAAGGCGCGCCACGGGCCGGCGGCGAGGGCCAGCTCCTGGGCGCCGTCGCCGTCGAGGTCGGCGGCGAGCACCGCGGAGATGTCGGAGTTGGTGGCGTCGGTCTCGGGGTGAGGATGGTCGATGCGCCATGTCCCATCGGACAGTGGCCGAAAGGACAGGAGCACCCGCCCGTACGGACCGGTGCCGACGTAGACCTCTTGCTGGCCGTCGCCGTCGAGGTCGGCGACGTCGGCCCCGAGCGGCTCGTCGGCGGTGACGCTGACCAGCTCGGCCAGGCGCTCGGTCCCGGCGGCCGACAGCGACACGCGGCGGTGGGTGGCGCTCCAGGTGATCAGCAGCGGCGGCTTGTCTGGCCCGAGGGACAGGGGGCGCAGGCGCGGGGCGAACCGGCTCGGCAGGGCGTAGCTGCGGAGCACCGGCAGCTTGGGGGTCGGGCGGACGACGTCGAGGCGGCCGGGCGCGGGGCTGTCGACGTGGAGGTAGAGCTCGCGCTGCGCCGCGCCGGGGGCCGACAGGGTGCCGGCGCCGATGACGTCGTGGCCGAGCGGGGTGGCCTCGGCCCAGGCGGCGGCCAGCGGCGCGAGGTCGGCGAGGGTCGGATCGCCGGGGCTGCGGGCGTGGGCGGCGGTGACCACGTGGAAGTCGCGACGAGCGAACGCCGCCTCGGCGCAGCGGCCCGACCACGGACCCTGGGGGTCCTGGCGGGCCAGCAGCTCGCACAGGGTGCCGAGCTGGTCCCACGACCATTGCTCGTGGAACAGGCGCACGAAGTCGCCGAGGATCGATCTCTCGGCGGCGGGGTCGAGGGCGGCCGCGTAGGCGCGGGCGTAGGCGGTGCGGGCGGCCGGGATGTCGTCGCGGGCGCGCATGCGGTCGCCCCAGCCGCGCAGGGCGTCGGCGAGGGCGCGGGTGGTGCGGTGCTCGGGCACTGCGACGAAGGCGTCGAGCACGGCGGCGGCGTCGGCCTGGCGACCGGCGCGGAGGAACTCGTCGATGCTCTCCTCGGCGGCGCGCAGGCGGCCGGCCGCGAGCGCCTCCGACTGGGTCCGGGCCTCGCGGTCGCGCCACGAGCTGACCCAAAAGACAGCCACGATCGCGGCCGCGAGCGCGGCGGTGGCGGCGACCGCGAGCGCGAGGACGCGGCGGCGCCGGCCGTGGTCGCGCGCCAGCTCGGCGGCCAGGACGTCGAGGTTCGGCCAGCGCGCCCCGGGGTCGTGGGCCAGGCCGCGCAGCACCAATCGTTGCAGCCACGTCGGCACCGGCCGCTCGAGGCGCGGCGCCAGCTGCCCGCGCACCACCGCCTGCGCGACCTCGTCGGCGGTCTCGCCGGCGAACGGCCGCTCGCCGTGCAGCGCCTCGTAGAGCGCCACGCACAGGCTGAACTGGTCCGACAGCGCGTCGGCAGGGCGGCCGCGGAACTGCTCCGGCGACATGTACGCCGGCGTCCCCAGCAGGATGCCCGAGGCGGTGCGGGTCGCCTGCGCCCGCGCCAGCGGGACCTCGTCGGTGTGCTCGTCGTCGTCCTCGTCGCCGAAGCGGACCAGGCCGAAGTCGACCACGCGGACCCGGCCGTCGCTGCCGACCAGGACGTTGTCGGGCTTGACGTCGCGGTGGACAAGGCCCGCCGCGTGTGCCGCCGCCAGGCCGCGCGCCGCCTGGGCGAACACGGCCGCGACCTCGCGCCAGCCCCGACGCTGCTCCGAGAGCCATGTCCGAAGGGTCATGCCGGTGACGAACTCCATGGCGACGAACACCTCGTCGCCGTGGAAGCCGACCTCGTGGATCTGGACCACGTTCGGGTGCGACAGCTTGGCCAGCGCCTGGGCCTCGCGCAGCAGCCGATCCTGCCAGCGCGTGTTCGGCTCGCCGTCGCCGCGCTTCAGCAGCTTGACCGCGACCTTGCGGTCGAGCTGCGGATCGTAGGCCGCGTAGACCACTCCCATCGCCCCGGCGCCGAGGCGGCGGAGCAGCGCGAAGCGACCGATCCGTCGCGGCTCGACGGCCGGCTCGTCGTCCCCGGCCTCGCCGCCGGGACGGTCGTTGGGTGTCCGAAGGGACATACGGGCCAGCCGGGCGACAGCGACGCCCGGGCAGAGAGCGGACTACCTAGGGCTTGATATCGGTCGTGACGTCGAGATACGCGATCGCGCGCACCAGCTCGAGCAGGCGGCTGCGCGTCTTGGGGGCGGCGTGATGGAAGCGCACGCCCATGCCGGGCTTGTCGGGGCCGACCTGGCCGGTCGTGTTCCACACGACCTCGCCGGTCAGCTCGAGGCGCTGCGGCGCGGCCTCGCCGGCCTCGGCGCGCGGCGTGAAGGCCAGCTGCAGCACCGTCCCGACCGGCAGCGGCTTGTCGGTCGAGATGAAGATGCCCATCGACGAGATGTCGGTGATGTGGGCGTAGAGAAAGGTGTCACCCGAGGTGCAGTCGACCTCGAAGTGGACGGGGAGCCGGGGCTCGGCGCGGCGATTGGCGGGAGAGTCGGCGGTCACGGAGGAGAGAGCGAGACTAGAGGTTGCACTGGATCAGCATGGCGGTGATGTTGTCGGTGCCGCCGGCGCGGTTGGCCTGCTCGATGAGCTCGGCGACCGCGTTCTCGAGGGTGCTGGCCTCGCGCACGATCTTGTAGATCGTCTTGTCGTCGACCATGCCCGACAGGCCGTCGGAGCAGAGGACGAACTGGTCGCCGTCGTTCACCTGGTGCTTGGTGATGTCGACCTGGACCGTGTCGCGCATGCCGAGCGCGCGCGTGATGACGTTCTTGTGCGGGAAGTTGCGCGCCTCTTCCTCGCTCATGTCGGGCCGCGCGTCCTTGTAATCCTCGAGCAGCGAGTGGTCGCGGGTGAGCTGCTTGATCTCGGAGTTGATCCGGTAGCAGCGAGAGTCACCGACGTGGGAGATGTAGACGTGATCGCCGACGAACATGCAGCCGACGATCGTGGTGCCCATGCCGCGCAGGTTCGGGTTCTTCTGCGCGGCGTCGTAGATGCGCGCGTTGGCCAGCCTTACAGCGGCGACCATGCGGTTCTCCGGGTAGGACAGGTTCGGGTCGTAGCGGTACGGCCACGTCGCGTCCATGTCCTTCGAGTGCATGTAGAACTCGCTGATGACGTCGCCGGAGAGCTTGCTCGCGACCTCGCCACAGGCGTGCCCACCCATGCCGTCGGCGACCAAGAACACCTTCTCGTCTTCGATCAGCGAGAAGTAATCCTCGTTGTGGGCGCGCTTCATGCCCACATCGGTCTTGGCTGCGTAACGAAGTCGCACGGTGGCGTTTATCCTAGCGGACCCTCGCAAGGGCGGAAAGACCGGCCGACCGGGCGCGCGGAGGGCGCTCCGGCCCGCATGGGCGAGCCGTCCGCCGCCGGACCGTCCCGCGCCGCGGGGTGCTAGGGTGCCCGGGCGATGCCCACGGCCCAGATCCTCACCATCGGCGACGAATTGCTGTCTGGAGACACGGTCAACACCAACCTGGCCTATCTCGGGGAACGCTGTCGACGCCTCGGGTTCGAGGTCGTCCGGGCGCTTTCGGTCCGCGACCGCATCCCCGAGATCGTGGCCGCAGTCGCCGACGTCACGGTCGATCTCTGCCTCGTCTCCGGCGGCCTCGGCCCCACGTCGGACGACCTCACCGCCGAGGCCGTCGCGCTCGCCGCCGGCGTCCCGCTCGTCCGCGACGCCGCCTCCGAGGCCGCCATCGCGGCCGTGTTCGCCGGTTTCGGCCGGCCCATGCCGGACATCAACCGCAAACAGGCCGACCTGCCGGCGGGCTGCGACGTGCTGCCGAACCCGGTCGGCACCGCCCCCGGCTTCGCCGTCGGCCTGCCGCGCGGCAGCTACGTCGCCTGCATGCCGGGGGTGCCGCGCGAGATGAAGAAGATGATGGCCGAGCAGATCGAGCCGCGGCTGCGCGGGCGGTTCGCGCTGCCCGACATCCCGCGGCGCGTCTATCGCCTGATCGGCCGCGGCGAGTCGGCCGTGGCCGTCGAGGTCGAGCCGATCCTGGCCGCGGCGCGGGCCCGCTCGCCGGGGCTCGCGGCCGTCTATCTGCACTACCGGGCCGCGACGCCGCAGGTGCTGTTGATCCTCGAGGCCCTGGCCGGCGAAGGCGGAGCGCGGGCCACCGACGAGGAGCTGCGCAGCTTCGACGCCCCGTTCCAGGCGGCGCTCCGCGGCTCGCTCTACGGCATCGGCGAGGCCGAGCTCGAGGTGCGGGTGCTGGCCGCCTGCCGCGGCGCGGGCCTCACCCTGGCCACCGCCGAGTCCTGTACCGGAGGACAGGTGGCGGGCCGCCTCACCGCCGTCGCCGGCGCCTCCGACGTGTTCGCCGGCGGGGTGGTGGCCTACGCCAACAGCGTGAAGACGGGGATCCTGGGGGTCCGCGAAGACAGTCTGGCGGCGCACGGGGCGGTGTCCGAGCCGGTCGCGCGCGAGATGGCCGAGGGCGCGCGGCGGGCGCTCGGCGCCGACCTGGCAGTGGCCATCACCGGCGTCGCCGGCCCCGGCGGCGGCACGCCCGAGAAGCCGGTCGGTACCGTCGACTTCGCGGTCGCCGACGCCGAGACGTGTACGCACAAGCGAGTGCAATTGTGGGGCGACCGGGCGCTCATCCAGCACACGGCGGGGATCGTGGCCCTCAAGCTGGTTTGGGACCGCCTGGTGGCCCGCGGCCTCGCCCGCGTCGAGGCGCTCGACGACTGAGAGTTTTTAGCGGGGGGCGCCGAATAATTCGCGACGGCAACGGAGCTTCACGCCAGGAAGATCTCGCGCGGGCCGGAACGGCGGTTCGTGGCGGCGAGAGGCGATCGCCGGGACTCGCGGCGCGGGGTAGTGGCGGCGGCGGCGAGAGAGGAATGTCGAGGCCGAGGCGGTTCGTGCGTGTCTTTTGGGGCAGGTCCGCGAGGACATGGGGCGGCGTGTCGAGAGAGCTTCAGCATGTCTCTCGGGTCAGGTCATGGGAGATGTCCGGAGGGACAGGTCGGGCCGCGGCGTCGGTTCGGCGTGAGAGCTCGCGGCGACAGGCGGCACCGCAGGCGTCAGAGGCGCGTCGGTGTGGAGGGTCGCGCCGCTCGAGGTCGGCGTGAGCGGCCGAAGGGACAGAGCGCGGTGCAGGCGTCAGGAGGCGCGTCGGTGTGGAGGGTCGCGCCGCTCGAGGTCGGCGTGAGCGGCGGAAGGGACAGAGCGCGGTGCAGGCGTCAGGAGGCGCGTCGGTATGGAGGGTCGCTCGCGGTCGGGTCGGTGCGAGAGGTCGTAGGGACAGATAGCGCCGCAGGCATCAGGAGGCGCACCCGTGAGGACGGTCGCGTCGCTCGAGGTCGGTCGGTGCGAGAGGTCGTAGGGACAGATAGCGCCGCAGGCATCAGGAGGCGCACCCGTGAGGACGGTCGCGTCGCTCGAGGTCGGTCGGTGCGAGTGACCGAAGGGACAGGCGGCGAGGCTGTCCGGAGGGACAGGTCGCGTCGGTGGTTCATTGAACATTAAAAAATGTCCCGAGGGACAGGTCGCGTCAGGGGCAGCGGACCGGGGGCTCGGAGGGGGCGCGGATCCGCGGGTGCTCGGGGTCGTAGTAGGCGAGCGGCGCGAGCGACACCGGGCCGAGCTTCTCAAGCTCGGCGGCCAGGGCCTCGCGCAGGGGCGGGTCGTCCTCGAGGGTGACGGTGGCCAGGCCGCGCTCCTGCAGACCGGCGAAGGCCCGGTCGCCGCCGGTGGCGAGGAAGTCGCTGGCGAGGACGACGATCTCCTGCGAGGCGTCGAGCGGGACGCCGGCGCGCTGCAGGGTGACGCGGAGGTCGGGGCCGTCGCAGGTGGCGACCGCCTGCAGGCCGCCGAGCGAGAAGAACGGGCCGCCGCCGAGGCTGCCGGCGAGCATCGCCGCGAAGTCGCCGGCCCGCAGCTTGACGCGGGCGAACCGGTTGTCGAACGGGAAGGTCTCGTACAGCGCGCCGTAGCGCAGCGGCCCGGCCGGGAGGTCGGCCCGCACGCCGCCGCCGTTGATGATCGCGGCGTCGGCGTCGGGGCGGGCGCGCAGCATGAGGTCGACCAGCAGGTTGCCGAGCGGGTTCTCGCCCTTGCGACGGGCGACGAACGGGGCGGCGAGCGCCGGGCCCAGAGATCGCTCGCGCACGACGTCGGCGGCGGCCAGGGCCGGGGCGATCGCCGCGGCGACGGCCGGGTCGGGCGTCAGCGGGCGGCCGTCGGCGTCCCGCGGGTCGCACACGGCCGGCGGGTCGTCGGGGTCGGCGTCGGCGGCGGAGCACAATCGACGTGGCGCATGGACCATGTTCGAAACGACATGTCCGGAAGTTCTGTCGACGACGAGGTCGACGCGGCCGTACGCGGCCCCGAGCGCGTACGACTGGACGACGGCGATGCCGGCGACGCGGTGGGCCATGGCCTGGTGGGTGTGGCCGGCGACGATGACGTCGACTGCGCCGGGTGGGAGGGCGCGGGCGACCGCCATGATCTCGTGGTCGGGCTCGCAGCTGGCGAGGTCGTCGGGGTCGGCGAAGCCGGTGCAGCGGCCGCCGGCGTGGGCGGCGACGACGACGACCGCGGCCCCGCGCGCGCGCAGAGCCGCGGCCTCGCCGGCGATCGAGGCCGCCAGCGGGGCGATCTCGAGGTCATCGATGTTGGCGGCGATGGTGGTGTGCGGCGTGCCCTCGGTGGTGACGCCGACGATGCCGACCTTGATCCCGGCGCGCTCGATCAGGGTCGAGGGCACGCCGAGGCCGGGCGCCTCGCCGCCCTTGCGGCGCAGGTTGGTGGTCAAGAAGGGGTAGGGCGCCTGGCGGATGAGTGCCTGCAAGGCCCCGCGCGGGTCGGCCTCGCCGTCGCCGAACGGGGCAGTCGCGGTGGCCCGGGGACCGACGGGGCCGAAGTCGAACTCGTGGTTGCCGACGGCGACCGCGTCGTAGCCGAGCGCGGCGTAGGCGTCGACGACGCTGGCGCCCTCGACGAGGTTCGACTCGAGGGTGCCCTGGAACATGTCGCCGGCGTCGACGAGGACCACGCCGCCGCCGTCCGCGGCCCGCTCGCTTCGCAGCGCGCCGAGGTGGGCCGCCAGCAGCGGGAGGGCGCGCAGGTGGCCGTGGAGGTCGCTGGTGCCGACGATGGTGAGAGTGACGCGGTCCTCGGCCGGCGGGTCGTCGGCGCGCGGGCGGCAGGCGCCGGACAGGAGGAGCGTGAGGGCGGCGCAGGCCTGGAGCACGCGGTCGGGCGCGCGCGGTCGTGCAGGTTCGCTCGCGGACGCCGCGACGCGCAGGCCGCGGGGGCGGGGCGAGGGGCGGCGGGGGCGGATCGGCACGGCGGTCAAGATAGCCCGGGCGGGCCGGCGGCGGGCGCTCCGCGGAGCGGGCGGGCGCGACCGGGCTGATCGGTTGCAAGATCGGGCGATGGTGGATGGGATCACGCCGGAGCGGGTGCGCGAGATCGTGGCGATGGCGGACCGGCCGGTCCTGCGCAACCTCTTGATCACGCGCGGGTATCACCGCCTGACTCTGGCGATGGCGCGGGTGCTGGGCTCGGCCGACTTCGCGTGGCCGATCTTCGCGGTCTGGGCCTCGAAGCAGGCGGGGCAGTTCATCCGCGAGGAGGAGCTCGGGGCGTGGGTGTCGACGCTGCTGGCCGCGCGGATGCCCGCGGCGCTCGACAGCCTGGCCCTGCGCGCGCCGATCCGGCGGGCGCTGACGCAGATCGCCCGCCACGTGATGGGCGGCAACACGACCGTGTTCGCGGAGCTGGGGGCGGCGTTCGCGGCGTTCTCGGCGGCCTTCGCCGAGCCGGCGGGGCGCACCGAGGAGCGGCTGGCCGACGTGGTCGGGCTGTTCAGCGAGGGGCCGAGCCTGCCCGACGAGCTGATGGTGGCGGCCGACGGGACGCTGGAGCGGCGGCAGCGGGGCGGGCAGACGATGGTCCGCGAGGCGCTGGTCTACTACTTCAGCGCCCTGCACGAGCGCAGGCCGGCGGTGCGCGCCGAGCTGGTGCTGCTGGCCAACGGCTTGTGCGGGCTGCACGAGCAGACGCGGCTGCAGCCGTACATCGCCGGGGCGCTGGCGGCGCCGCTGACCGAGCTGCCGGCCGCGGAAGGCGGGCTCATCGGCGCGGCGCTGGCGACGGTGGTGCGGCGCGCGGCCACGGAGTTGATGATGACGATGGCGCTGCCGGGGCAGGTGCTGCGCCTCGGCTTCGACCTGCCGGCGCCGCCGGGGCGGCCGCTGTGGCCCGAGGAGCTGGCGCGGCTGGAGCATCCGCGGCTGCTCCAGCTGACGGAGGAACTGGGGGCCTACGAGGCGCGCGAGCGCGGGCTCGGGCTGGCCGACCGGGTCGAGGACTGGTTGCGGCTCGGCGGGCAGGAGGTGCAGGGCTCGGGGGCCGACGACTGGTCGCGTCTGGGCGACCGCATGCGCTACATCTTCGAGTACTTCCGCTCGCGCCAGCGCGACGAGAGCCTGCTGGCGTCGCCGTTCTCCGCGGCGCAGGAGCGGGACATGCTGGAAGGACGGGTCCCCGCGGGCCCGCTGTGAGCGGGGGATCGCCGGCCGGAGCGGGGCCGGCGGCGCGGCAAAATCGGTGAAAAGGCCTCCCGCGGGCCGATCCGGCGGACGTCGAGGGCCGGAAAGCGCTTGATACTGAGCACTTGTTCTCCTATAGATCACGCGCGGGCGCTAGACCGCGCACTGAGGATTCAAAACGCTCATGGCCACGACACCCCCGACCACTCCCGCTCCCAGCCAGCGCGACTCCGCGATCGAGCTGGCCCTGCAGACCATCGAGAAGCAGTTCGGCAAGGGCTCGATCATGCGGCTCAAGGACGGAAAGATGCCGTCCGGGGAGGTCGGCGTCATCTCGACCGGCGCGGTCCCGCTGGACATCGCGCTCGGGATCGGCGGGCTCCCGCGCGGCCGTATCGTCGAGATCTACGGGCCGGAGTCGTCGGGCAAGACCACGCTGACGCTGCACGTGGTGGCCGAAGCGCAGCGCCGCGGCGGCGTGTGCGCCTTCATCGACGCCGAGCACGCGCTCGACGTCAGCTACGCCCGCAAGATCGGCGTGCGCACCGAGGACCTCCTGGTCTCGCAGCCCGACTTCGGCGAGCAGGCGCTCGAGATCTGCGAGACCCTGGTCCGCTCGGGCGCGATCGACGTCATCGTCGTCGACTCGGTGGCGGCGCTGACGCCGAAGGCCGAGCTCGAGGGCGAGATGGGCGACAGCCACGTCGGCCTGCAGGCGCGCCTGATGAGCCAGGCGCTGCGCAAGCTGACCGGCGCGGTCGCCCGCAGCCGCACGATGGTCATCTTCATCAACCAGCTGCGCATGAAGATCGGCGTGATGTTCGGCAGCCCGGAGACGACCACCGGCGGCAACGCGCTCAAGTTCTACTCGTCGATCCGCCTCGACATCCGCCGCATCGGCGCGATCAAGGAGGGCGAGCAGGTCGTCGGCAACCGCACGCGCGTCAAGGTGGTCAAGAACAAGCTGGCGCCGCCGTTCCGCGAGGTCGAGTTCGACATCACCTACGGCGAGGGCGTCAGCCGCGAGGGCGCGGTGATCGACATGGGCGTCGAGGCGAAGGTGGTCGAGAAGGCCGGCGCGTGGCTCAGCTACCGCGGCGAGCGCATCGGCCAGGGCCGCGAGAACGCCAAGAAGTTCCTCAAAGAGAACCCCGACATCTTTAATAAAATCGAGGCCGAGATCCTCGCCAAGCACGGGATCACGCCGGCGCACCAGGCGTCCGTGCCGGTCGCCCAGCCGCCGGGCGACGGCGACGTGCCGCCGTCCAAGGGCGGCGGGCCGATCAAGATGGTCCCGGCGGCCAGCGACCCCGACGAGGGCAAGGGCCGCGGCGGCCCGCGCAAGCCGCCCGAGCCGGAGCCGGAGCCCGGCAAGGGCAAGGGCGCGCCGGTCAAGGCCGCGAAGTGAGCCGCTCGCAGCGGGCGTAGCGGAGCAGCCCGCCTCGCAGGCGCGAGGCGGGCTGTCGCGTCGGGGCCGCAGCCTCGTGTCTTCGAGACGCGCGCGAAGGACGACCGGCTCACGCGCACGAGGTGGAACGTCGGGGTGTCCGTCGCTGCGCGACAAGCTCGGAAGGACACCTCGCGCGCACGAGGTCGGCTGCCGCGCGGCTGGACGCTGATTGGACATGCTCCGAAGGACATGCCTCGAGGGGCATGTTCTTTGGAGCATGACCCGAGGGTCAGCCCTGGGGCTCGGCCACGAAGGCGCCGTGGAAGCCGAGCGGGGTGGCGTGGGGCAGGCGCAGGCGGGCGAGGGTGCCGAGGTCGCGGGCGTCGAGGACGAGCAAATGGTTGGCTCGCTCGGCGTCGACGTAGTGCATCGACAGCAGCCAGCCGTCATCCTCGTCGGTGCCGCCGGGGCGGGGGACGAACACGGGCTCGCCGGTGAGGGCGGGGCCGAAGTCGCGGAACAGGGTGCTCGCGCTGTCGCAGTCGATCTTGAGGAGGCCGGTCGAGAACGGGGCCTTGCGATCGGGGGCGGAGCCGATCGACCAGACGTAGCGGTGGCGCTGACTGATCCGGTCCTGGCGGATCGTGCCGAGCTCGCCGGTGTAGTCGGTCAGCGTCTGCTCGCTGACGCCGCCGGCGGGGTCGATGCGGTAGCGGGTGAGGTACGGCTTGACGTGCTCCTCGGGCCGGTCCGGGCGCGGGTTTAAATTGGGGAACCGCTGCATGCGGTAGCCGTCGACGAAGATCACGCCCTGCGCGTCCTCGAAGCCGTTGGGGAAGTGGAAGATGAAGCAGGCGCCGGTCTCGGTGCGCCGGTGGGCGGTGCTGTCGCGATCGACCACGAGGATCTGCGTCGGCCCTGGCAGGGCGCGCATGGTCTGCACCGGGGGCGCCAGACCGAGCAACATCTTGCGCAGGTCGAAGCTGGTGGGCGTGAGGAAGAAGACGCGGTGCCGGGCCGTCAGCACGAAGTCGTGGATGAAGTAGCCCCCGGGCAGGTCGATGAACTCGGGCGCGGCGGCCCGCCCGCCGGCGTCGACGCGATAGAGGCACAGGCGCGAGCGGGTGCCGGTGGCCGCGAGGCCGAAGTTGAAGAGCTCGCCGGTGACCGGACAGACCTTGGGGTGAGCGCTGAACGGCAGCTCGGGGGCGACCATGCGCTCGATGACGTTGCCGGGGTTCTGCAGGGCGCCGCCGAGGTCGTCGCGGGCGAGGGTGTCGAGGTTGCCGGGGTCGAGCCGGTGCGGCCAGCCGGCCTCCCACAGGGCGAGCAGCTTGCCGCCGTGCTGGACGACGCTGGTGTTGGCGACGTTCTTGAAGCGGGTGCGCAGGAGGTTCTTCAGCAGGCCGCCGGGGATGTTGGTGCCGAAGTTGCGAAAGAGGATCCGCCGGGCCGACTCCTCGGCGAGAAACTCGCGAGTGCGGACGTAGCGGTTGCGGTAGGTGACCCCGCGACCGTCGAAGGCGAAGCGATTGATGTGCCCGTCGCCGTCGAACAGATGCCCGTAGCGGTGGCCGTAGAGCTCGAGTCGGCCGGGGCCGTTGCGGAACAGGACGCCGCGCAGCTGCTCAGGGACGGCGCCCTCGAGCAAGGGGAGGCGGACGTCGAACTCCTCCGTGACGGCCTCGTTGGAGCGCTCGTAGATGTCGTAGAGCTCGGGTGCGGCGGACATGCCAGGCGATGTAGACGAGGCCGGCGCAAATTGCGAGGCGGTCCGGGGGTCAAAACGCGCTCAGGCGTCGCCGGCCCCGCCGCACCGGCGAACGCGCGCCATTTGTGTTAGGGTGGGTGTTCGATGAACCGGAAGTCGTTCACGGCGATCCTCCTGGGCGGGGCGCTCGCAGGCGGCTGCTCGAAGCCGAACCCGCTGTTCCTCGACACCTGGGACGTCATCACCGACAGCGGCTCCGTCAGCCAGACCTCCGCGGTCACGCTGGAGACGACGACGATCGAGCCGCCGACGACGACCTCCGATCCGCCGGTGACGACGACCTCGTCGTCGACCTCGCCGAGCACGATCACCAGCTCGTCCGACCACACGACAACGTCGACGACCGGGCCGAACCCGACGACCGAGACCACCGGCGAGGGGTTCGTGTGCGACGGCCTCGACGACGACATGGACGGCTGCTGCGAGGTCGAGGTCATCGTCGAGGCCGACACGTTCCTGAGCGACGCGCTCAACTTCGTCGTCCCGGGCTGTCCGGTGGCGCCCGGGCCGATGGACCTCGATTGCCAGTTCCTCAGCTTCGGCGCGGCCAAGTCGGGGCACCTGCTGAAGGACGATGGATCGGTCGACGCCGCGGTGCTCGGCGTCAGCATGATGCTGCTGCGGTTCCCGACGAAGGACGGCCAGCTGGTGTCCACGGAGGGGCCGATCGTGACCGAGACGATCAAGGCGATCCGCCTCGAGGTCCTGGCCAAGTACGACGACATCCTCTACGGCGAGCAGATGAAGTTCGACCTCCATACGCTCGACGCCGGCCTCGAGTGGGTCGAGGGCGGCGGCGACGCAGCGACCGAGTGCGTCGACGGCCTGCCCTCGTTCGCCTGTCGCCAGTGCGGGGCGACGTACGACGCCGACTGCACGGCCTGGTGGGGCGGCGAGCCCGGGAAGTCCATTCCGGAGGTGTTGCAGCCGCTCGGGGTCGTCGACGCGGTAGCGATCAACAGCGGGCTGGAGCCCATCGACCTCGCGCCGCTCGGGACCCCCAAGGATTGGGTGCCGGCGATCGTCGGCGGCAGCCTGGTGGTGGTGCCGCGATCGGCCGTCTACAAGGGGACGAAGTACGACGAGCTGTTTCCGGCGCCGGGTATCGAGTTCCACACGCTGGACGGAGGCGCCCCGCCGAAGCTGGTCGCCCGCGTGTGCGAGCCCTAGAGGACGGGGCGCGCCGCCGTCGTCGCTGGCGCGAGCCCGGCTCGCGCGAATGGGTCAGCCGAACGCCAGCTCGAGCGCCTCGCCGACGTTGCGGGCCAGGCGGACGTCGACGCCGAGTTGGTCCTTCAGCTTCCTGGCCGAAAGAGCATGTTGTTTGGGACCTGTCGGAAGGAGCACCCGCTTCATGCCCAGGCGGGCGGCCTCGGACAGGCGGGCGTCGGAGCGGGGCGCGGGGCGCAGCTCGCCGGTGAGGCCGACCTCGCCGAACACGCACAGGCCCGGCGGGAGCGGCTGGCGCCGGTGCGAGGAGGCGACGGCGAGGAGGACGGCGAGGTCGCTGGCGGGCTCGCCGAGGCGCATGCCGCCGACGGCGTTGACGAACACGTCCTGGTCGAGGGCGAACACGCCGGCGTGGCGGTCGAGCACTGCGAGGAGCATGGCGAGGCGGACCGGGTCGACGCCGACGCAGGTGCGGCGCGGGTTGCCGAACGCCGCGGCCAGGAGCGCCTGGACCTCGAGCAGCAGCGGCCGCGAGCCTTCGAGGCTGGCGGTCACGCACGAGCCGATCGCCGGGTCGTCGCGCTCGGTGATGAAGGCCTCGGAGGGGTTTACGATCTCCCGCAGCCCGTCGCCGCGCATCTCGAACACGCCGAGCTCCTGGGTGCTGCCGTAGCGGTTCTTGGTGGCCCGCAGCAGGCGGATCGCCCGCTCCTCGTCGCCCTCGAACGAGAGAACTGCGTCGACCAGGTGCTCGAGCAGGCGCGGTCCGGCGAGCTGGCCGTCCTTGGTGACGTGGCCGACGACGACGACGGGCACCCCGTGGGTCTTGGCGAAGCCGACCAGTGCGGAGGTGACTGCGCGGATCTGGCTGATGTTGCCCGGCAGGCCGTCCTGGGCCCCGCTGTGGACGGTCTGGACCGAGTCGACGATCAGCGCCGCGAGCGTCTTGGCGCGCTCCTGGGCGGCGCTCAAGACCTCCTCGATGCGGGTCTCGGCCATCAGCAGGAGGCCGGGGTGGCTGGCGCCGAGGCGGCCGCAGCGGGAGGCGACCTGGGCCACCGACTCCTCGCCGCTGGCGTACAGGACGACGCCGTTGCGCCGCGCGAGGCCGACCGAGGCCTGAAGGAGCAGCGTGGACTTGCCGATGCCCGGCGGCCCGCCGAGCAGCACGACGCTGCCCGGGACGAGGCCGCCGCCGAGCACGCGATCGACCTCGCCCATGCCGCACGGGCGCCGCGGCTGGCGGTCGACGATCGTCTGCGCCTCGGTCGAGGCCACGACCTTGCCCGGCCCGGCCGGCCGGTCGCCGGGCGACGGCGCCGCGACCTCCTCCTCGATCGAGTTCCAGGCGTCACAGCTCGGGCACTTGCCGAACCACCCGGTCGTGACCGCGCCGCACGCCTGACACACCCACCGCTGCTGGGGCTTCTTGACCTTGCTCATGGGACCTGTTCAATAAAGCATGGCGCCCGGGACATGGCGCGAGGGACAGGCGGCCGGACAGGGCTGAAAGCTCCGGCCAGCGCGCGGGTCCGCTCAAGGTCTACGTCGCCCGCGGGCCCGGAGCAAGGCGGTTCGCGCGAGAGCCGGCGAGCCGACCGCCGCGCGGCCGGAGCGAGCGCTCGCGCGGGGCGACTGCCGCGCGGCTAGAAGCGGATGCCGAGCTGGGCCTGGACGGTCTGGGCGGCCTTGGGGTCGCCGTTGTTGGGCAGGCCGGCGACCGTGCCGTCCGGGCTGTACTCGAGGCCGCGGTTGAAGGCGCCGAACGGGAACATCACGCCGTACTGGAGCTGGAAGAAGATCGGCTCCTGGCGGTCGTGGTAGCGGAAGGCGGCGTCGATCTCGAGGCCGTAGTTGGCCTTGTTACCCCACGTGTTGGTGCGCTGGGGGGCGACGGCGTACTCGATGTCGAGGCGGCCGGAGAAGTTGTTGTCGAAGAAGTAGAACGCCAGCCAGGGCTTGAAGTAGGCGGCGTTGCTGGCGGTGCCGAGCAGCTCGCGGAACAGCAGCAGGTCGGAGAAGTAGGCCGGGTTGAAGCGGAACTTCGACCACGTGCGATCGTCGAGGTTCGAGTTCCACGGCGTGTTGTAACGGAAGCGCGGGTCGTTGTCGCCCGACGCGAAGCCGTGGTCGAGGCCGAGGTGGAACTTGTCCTTGAACAGGCCGTACTTGAACTCGAGCGCGTAGCCGAACTGGGTCAGCCAGCGGCGGCCCATGTCGGTGGTGTCCTTGATCGTATAGACGTCGTCGCGGTCGTTGCCCTGCGAGGCGTCGAAGGCGCTGCTGTCGTTGATCTCGTTGAAGCGGCCGAGCACCGCGGCGCCCTCGAGCTCGACGCGCAGGGTCTTCCAGTTGACGCGGAACCACACGTCGGGCGTGAACACCAGCGCGCGGCGGCGGATCAGGATGTTGGCGTAGTCCTGCAGCTGGTCGTAGTACTGGTTGCCGGAGCTGCCGATCTCGGAGCCGTACTGCTCGTTGAGCAGGGGGTCGATGCCGATGCCGGGGGTGCCGGTGACGCGGTCGATCGCCTGGTAGCGGGCCCACACGATCGCGCCGTAGTTGATGACCGGGCGGCCAAGCGACAGCTTGCGCTGCAGCATCGCCGGGTCGTCGCGGCGGAGGATCGAGATGCGCCACTGATAGACGTTGTCGAACTTCTCGACGCTGAAGGTCTGACCGGTGGTGTAGTCCTGCTGGTACGGGCCGTACCAGGGGCCGAAGATCTGCGCGGTGGTCGGGCCGCTGGAGGCCCAGTCCCACGAGAACTCGAGCGTGTGGGTGCTGCGGCGGTCCTTGCCGAAGTCGAAGCCGAGGCGCAGCGAGTCGACCGAGTCGCCGTAGTCCATGTCGAGCATGCGGACGATGTCGGCCGCCTCGCCACGGTAGTAGCCGTTGCCGTCGTTGGCGACGATGCCCATGCCCCAGTGGTGCGGCATGCGCCCGAACTTGATGTCGAGGCCCCAGCCGAAGCGGATGTGGCCGTACGCGCGCTTGACGACGATGCTGTCGCGGCCGCTGTTGCGCATGTCGGACGGCGGCAGCTGGGTGCGCGTGAACAGGTCGATCGGCGCGTTGGGGTTGTCGGCGAGCAGCGAGTCGGGCGTGCTGCCGAGGACGAGGTTGTCGAGCGCGTCGAGCTGGGCGTGCACCTTGACGGTGTCGGTGATGTGCAGCGTCGGCTCGATGCGCATGCGCATGTTGGCGCTGGCGAACCCGTTGCGGCGGCCGCAGCGGCGGCTGGCCTTGCTGGCATTGATGCCGAGGCCGGTAAGGCCGCCGACGCAGTTGACGTCGCTGGCGCCCGAGGTCTCGCCGAAGCCGCCGACCGTCTCGGCCGCGACCGAAGGCGGGACGAAGTACGGGTTCTCGAGCTGCGAGTTGTCGGCGTAGTTGGTGCCGATCGTCGACTGGTTGCTCTTGCCGCTGCCGAGGTCGAGCCGGTGGAAGTAGTCGGCCCGCATGCGCATGTAGCCGTGCAGCTCGAACAGCTGCAGCTGCCGCAGGCCGCGGGGCTGCGCCGGCACCGGCTCGATCGGCTGCAGCGCCTTCTTGTCCTTGGGCGCCGCCTCGGCCGGGCCTTCCTTCTTCTTATCGCCCTGGCCGCCCTGGCCCGGCATGCCGCCGCCGCCCATCGGGCCCATGCCGCCCATGCCTCCTCCGCCCATGCCCATGCCGCCGCCCATGGGGGCCTGCGCGTGTGCGGTGGAAGAGCCAGCGAACAGGTTGACGAGGCCGAAGGCCGGGATCAGCCAGAAAAGGCGGTGTGGCCGCGGGGGCGGAGAGGTCGGCATCGGCGAGGCGCCGGACGCTAACAACCAGGCGGTGGTGCGTCAACCAGTGGGGCCCGCCAGGTCGCACGAAACTCGGGAACAAGTCACTCGCGGCTGGAGTCTCGTCGATCGTCGTGCGGCCCTTTCGGGGCCGGCGGCCAATTTGCGGCGCGCGCCCCGGCCTCGTACCCTCGCGGCGATGGCGTCGTGGTGGCAGCCCGGTCAGCTCTTGTTCGTCGGCTTCGAGGGGACCTCGGTCCCGCCGGACCTCGCCCGCCTGCTCGGTCAAGGCCGGATCGGCGGCGTGATCCTCTTCGGTCGCAACATCGAAGGCCCGGCGCAGCTGCGCGGGCTGGTGCGTGCGCTCCACGAGGCGGCGCCGCCGGACGTGCCGCTGCTGGTGGCGATCGATCAAGAAGGAGGGCGCGTTCAGCGCCTCAAGGCGCCCTGGACGGTCTGGCCGCCGATGCGGGCGCTCGGCCGCCGCGACGAGCCGACGACCACGGGGGCGGTGGCCGAGGCGCTGGCGCGTGAGCTGTCCGACCTGGGGATCGGCCTCGACTTCGCGCCGGTGGTCGACGTCGACACCAACCCGGCCAACCCGGTGATCGGCGATCGCAGCTTCGCGTCCCAGGCGGGTCGGGTGGCCCGCCACGCCGCGGCCTTCATCACCGCGATGCAGGCGGCCGGGGTGGCGGCGTGCGCCAAGCACTTCCCCGGCCACGGCGACACCCGCTCCGACAGCCACCTCGAACTGCCCAGGCTGCCGCACGATCTCGATCGGCTGCGGGAGATCGAGCTGGTGCCGTTCGCCGCGGCGGCGCGGGCCGGCGTGGCAAGCGTCATGTCGGCCCACGTGCTGTTCGAGGCGCTCGACCGCAAGCGCCCGGCGACGCTGTCGCCGCCGGTAATGCAACTGCTGCGCGGCGAGCTGGCCTACGACGGGGTGGTCTTCAGCGACGACCTCGAGATGAAGGCGGTCGCCGACCACTTCACGCCGGAGCAGCGGGTGCGCTGGAGCCTGGAGGCCGGGCTCGACGCGCTGCTGGTGTGCAGCAAGGCCGACCTCCGCGACGAGTCGCTGCGCCTGCTCGAGCACCTGCCCGACACGCTGCTCGAGACGGCCCTGCGGCGGGTGGTGGCGCTCAAGCAGCAGTACGCGCCGCGCCACCGCGACCGCGTGCTCGGTCCGCCGAAGCCGAAGGCGGCGCCCGGCCTGGTGGCCGACCTGTTCGCGGCGCCCGAGGCCCTGCGCACGCCCGAGCCAGAGGTGCTCGGGCCGCCGTACGAGGAGCACGAGGCGCTGGCGCGGCGGATCAAGGAAGACCGCTAGGAACGAGGCGAGCTGCGGCTCTCCGTCGCCCGACGCGATCTTCTCTGCGAAAGTCGCGGCGCCGTTCCGATTCCGTCTCGGCCCCGACGCCGTCTCGCCTCGGCAAGGCCGGCCGTGACATGCCCCAACAGGCATGTTCACTCGTGCATGTGCGAAGGGGCATGTCCGAGCGGACATGCCCCCACGAGCAGGTGCGCCGGGCTCAGCCGGCGATCGAGCAGAACGCCTCGTAGTCGATCAGCTCGATCTCCTCGGGCTTCTTCGAGCAGACCCGGCACTCCGGGTCCTTGCGCAGCTTGAGCGTGCGCCACTTGGTGCCGAGGGCGTCGAACACGAGCAGGCGGCCGGACAGGGTCTGGCCGACGCCGAGGATGATCTTGAGCGCCTCGTTGGCCTGCAGGGTGCCGACGATGCCGGGCAGCACGCCGAGGACGCCGGCCTCCTGGCACGACGGCGCCATGCCGGGCGGGGGCGGGTCGGGGTAGAGGCAGCGGTAGCAGGGGCCCTCGTGGGGCAGGAAGGTGGTCAGCTGGCCCTCGAAGCGGAAGATCGAGGCGTGCACGACCGGCTTGCCGAGCTTGAGGGCGGCGTCGTTGAGGAGGTAGCGGGTCGGGAAGTTGTCCGCGCCGTCGACGATGAGGTCGTAGCCGCCGATGATGTCGAGCACGTTCTCGGAGGTGAGCCGGGTCTGGTGGGCGATGACCTTGACGTCGGGGTTCAGCGCCTGGAGCGTCTTGCGGGCACTCTCGACCTTGGGCAGGCCGAGGCGCTCCATGTTGTGGAGGATCTGGCGCTGCAGGTTGCTCTCGTCGACGAGGTCGTCGTCGACCATGCCGATGGTGCCGACGCCGGCAGCGGCGAGGTAGAGGCTGGACGGCGAGCCGAGCCCGCCGGCGCCGAGGCACAGCACCTTGGCGTCGAGCAGCTTGCCCTGGCCGACCTCGCCCACCTCCGGCAGCATGATGTGCCGGCTGTAGCGCTTGACCTGCTCGGCAGAGAGGTTGCGCGGGCGGTCGAAGGCGTGGCCGGCCTGCTTCCACGCGCGGAAGCCCCCGGCCATCGAGGAGACCCGCTCGTAGCCGAGCTCCTGCAGCGAGCGGGCCGCCAGCGCCGAGCGCGTGCCGCCGGCGCAGTAGAGGATGACCTCGCGGTTGCGGTCGGGCACCAGGTCTTCGATCTTCAGCTCGAGGAAGCCGCGCGGGATCCACTCGGCCTTGCCGATGAAGCCCTGCTCGTACTCGTCGCGCTCGCGGATGTCGACGAGCACCGGCGGCGGCTCGCCGCCCGCCCCGTGCACGCGGGCCCGGGTGTCCTCGACCGACACCTCGCGGACCTGGCGCTTCACCTGGCTCAAGATCTCGTTGAAGCTCGCCATCGCCACTCTCCGTGCGGGGCGGGAAATTCGCGGTCGCCCCGTCCACGGGTTTTAGCCGAAGTCGTCGCCGAGCCGACAGGCTGACGGCTGTCTTTCGAGCCATGTCCGCCGGTGCAGGTGAGGGCAGTGCGCTGACTCACCGCCGGCGCGTGCAAAACCGACGTCGCGCCGACCGACCTGTCCAGGTCGGCATGCCCTCGCTCCCGCACCGTCCTGCTCGAGCTGCTGCGCCGCGCGCCGCCTCTCGTCGCCACGCTGTTGCGTGAGGGTTGCGCGGCGCCGTTGCCGCGATTCGCCGCGGCGCAGGTGGTCGAGGGCGAGTTCGCGGAGATCGATCCAGCCGAGGTGCGCGCCGACCTGGTGCTGGCGCTGACCGGCAAGGGCGGTCGGCCCGCGCTGGCGATCGTGGTCGAGGCGCAGCTGCGACGCGATCCCGCCAAGCGCTGGGTCTGGCCGGTCTACCTGGCGTCGCTGCGCCGGCGGCTGCAGTGCCCGGTGCGCCTCCTGGTGCTGACGACCCAGCCGGCGGTGGCTCGCTGGTGCAGTCGACCGATCGACATGGGCGACGGCCGCTGGGTGCTGGTGCCCGACGTGCTCGGGCCGGAACAGATCCCGCAAGTCACCCGCGCCTGCGAGGCCCGGCGTCGCCCGGAGCTCGCGGTCCTGTCGGTGGTGGCCCACGGCCGCGGTCCGCGAGCGGTCGCTATCGGCCGCGCCGCGCTCGCTGGCGTGACGATGCTCGACAGCGCGCGTCGCCCTCTTTACACTGATCTCGTCCGTGTCTTTCTCGGCGCCGCCGCGCGCGCCGAACTCGGAGTCGACGCCATGCAGCCCCTGAGCGACGAAGAACTGCTCCGCCCCTTCGTGTACCTCTACCGGCGCTCGATCTTCGGCCAGCTCATGGCCCCGCTGCATCGGGCCCGCCGCGAGGCGCGACAGGCGAAGACGGACGGCGAGCTGGCCGGGCTGCACAAGGCGCTGCTCGCCATCCTCGAGGCGCGATCGATCGCCCTGACCGCGACGCAGCGGCGCACGATCACCGACTGCAGGCAGCGGGCCCAGCTGTTGCGCTGGGTGCAGCGCGCCGCCACCGTCACCAGCGCGCACGAGCTGTTCGCGGCCCGGCGCGCGACGAAGCGGCCGGTGGCCCCGCGCTGACGCGCTATACTCCGCGCCCCGTGCCCGCGATTGCCTCACCGACCGCCGTTCCTGACGACCGCGAAGCGTTGCAGACGCTCGCCCGCAGCCGAGAGCGCCTGGTCGAGCAGCTGCACCGCCGCATCGTCGGTCAGCAGGGAGTGATCGATCACCTGCTCGTGTGCCTGTTCGCCGGCGGCCACGGATTGTTCGTCGGCGTGCCCGGCCTGGCCAAGACGCTGCTCGTCAGCAGCCTGGCGCAGGCGCTCGAGCTGCAGTTCTCCCGCGTGCAGTTCACGCCCGACCTGATGCCCGCCGACATCACCGGCAGCGACGTGCTCGAGGAGGATCCGGTCAGCGGGCGGCGCAACTTCCGGTTCGTGCCGGGGCCGGTGTTCTGCAACCTGCTGCTGGCCGACGAGATCAACCGCACCCCGCCGAAGACCCAGGCGGCGCTGCTGCAGGCGATGCAGGAGTCGCGGGTCAGCGCGGGCGGGCGCACGCACCCGTTGCCGCTGCCGTTCCACGTGTTCGCCACGCAGAACCCGATCGAGCAGGAGGGCACGTATCCGCTGCCGGAGGCCCAGCTAGACCGCTTCATGCTGCAGATCGTGGTCGGTTACCCGAGCGAGGAGGACGAGCGGCACATCGTCGCGCTGGGGGCCGAGCAGGCGCCCGAGCTGCAGCCGTTGCTGACGCCCGCCGAGCTCACGTCTCACCAGGCGCTGGTGCGGCGGATCCCCGTGCCCGCCTCGGTCGTCGCCCACGCGGTCGCCCTGCTGCGCGCGACCCGGCCGAGCGAGGCCACCTGCCCCAAGGGGCTGCGCGAGCTGATCCAGTGGGGCGCCGGGCCGCGCGCCGGCCAGCAGCTGGTCGCCGCCGCTCAGGCGCGGGCCGCCCTCGACGGCCGCCCCGCCGTCACCACCGACGACGTGCGAGCCCTGGCCGCGCCGGTGCTGGCCCACCGCCTGGTCCGCAGCTTCATCGCCGAGAGCCGGGGCGTCGGCGCGGACGAGCTCGTCGCCCAGGTGCTGACCGCGGTGCGCGCCTGAACGTTTCGCCATGTCCTCGCGGCCAGATCCCTTTTTAAATGATGTGAGCTCGGCGCCGGGCTGGGGCGGCATGGCCATCGGTACAGGTGAGTCGGGACATGTTCCGCGCGCCATGTCCTGGAGGACAGCATCGTGTGAGCGCCGCCCGGGCGACTCGCGGCGCTGCCTCACCGTGACGGCCCGCGGCCCGCGGCCTCATTTCAATATGTCCTTCAAAGCCGCTTTTCACTCCGCCTGACGGGCTCGCCATGACCTCCGCCGATCCGGACACCGCCCTCGCCGCCGTGCTGCCGCCCGAGCTGCGCGAGCTGCTGCGCGGGCGGGTGCTGCGGGTCGGCCAGGCCGTGTGGGGCGGGCGACCGGGGCGGCACCTGGCGGCCCGGGCGGGCGCCGGCGACGTGTTCCGCGGGCACCGGCCGTACGTCCCCGGCGACGACCTGCGCCGGCTCGACTGGCGCGCCGCGGCCCGCGACGACCGCTTCGTGCTGCGCCAGCACGACGCCGAGGACGTGCTGTCGGCGGTGTTCTTGCTGGATGGCTCCGGGGGCATGTCCTACGGGACAGGTATCGAGCGCAAGTCGACCTACGCGGCGGCGCTGGTGGCCGGGCTGGCCAGCCTGGCGGCGCGCCAGGGCGACCGGCTCGGGCTCGCCAGCGGCGGGGCCGGCGGCGTCGAGCTGCAGCAGGCGCGGCCGCAAGGTGGGGCGCGGCGGCTCCTGGCGCTGGCCGAGGCGCTGGCCCGCCCGCCGGCGGGCATCTGCCCGTGGCCGCGCCTGGTCGGCGCCGTCGGGCCGCAGCTGGCGCGGCGCAGCCTGGTCGTGCTGGTGTCCGACTTCCTCGACCCATGCGCCGAGGGACAGGTCCCCGGGGACATGTCGGAAGAGACAGGCCTGCCCGCGGCCGAGGCCGGCCTGCTCGACGAGCTGGCGGCGCTGGCCGGGCGCGGCCACGCGGTCGTGCTGCTGCAGGTGCTGCACCGCGACGAGCTCGAGTTCCCGTGGTCGGGGCGCGAGCTGCTGCGCCTCGAGGACGTCCGCGGGGTCCGCCCGGAGGTCGAGGGCCTCGGCGCCAGCCTGCGCGCGGCTTACCTGCAGCGCCTGGGCTCTTATCTGGCGGCGTTCCAAGGCGGTTGCCTCGGGCGCGGGCTGGTCTGCCACCGCGTGGTCACCGACACGCCCGTGACCGCCGCCTTCCTCGGGCTGCTGCGCGCGCTGCAGGGCGAGCCGGCGCCGGAGGAGGCGCGCACGTGAGCTTCTCCGCACCTGTCCTCGGGGACATGCGCGAGGCGCGGCCGGGGCGCTCGACGGAGGGCTGCACGTGAGCCTGCTGGCGCCGCTCCTGCTGCTCGGCCTGCTCGGCCTGGCCGCGCCGCTCGTCGCGCACCTGCGCGGGCGCGAGGAGCCGCGCAAGATCGCCTTCGCAGCGCTTCGCTTCGTCCGCCCGGGCGACGAGGTCGTGACCATGCGCCGGCACCTGCGCGACCGCCTGCTGCTCGGGCTGCGCCTGGCCGCGCTGGCCCTCCTCGCGCTGGCGCTGGCGCGCCCGGTCAGCTCGGGGCGGGCGCGCGTGGCGGTCCTGGGCGAGCCGCACGACGCGATCCTGCTCGTGGATGGCTCTTTGAGCATGTCCTTGAGGACAGACGGTGTGCGGGCCCTCGACGGGGCCGCCGACGCCGCCGCCGCGGTGGTCGACGCCTTGCCGCCGGGCAGCCGGGTCGGGCTCGTCACCAGCGATCCGTCCGGACCGCGGCTCGAGCTGTCGGCCGACCTCGGGCGCGTGCGCGAGGCGATCGGCGAGTGGCTGGCCGGCGGCGCGCCACGGGCCGGGGCGTGGCCGCTCGACAGCGGGCTGCCGGTCGCGGCGGCGCTGCTGCGCGGCGACGGGGGCCGGCGGCGGGCGGTCTACGCGATCGGCGACCCGACCGCGCGCGGCCTCGGCAGCCTGCCCGAGACTGCGGGACCCGACGTCCCGATCCTGCCGGTGCCGGCGCTCGGCAGCCTCGACGCGTTGCCGCCTGTCCCCGAGCACCTGTCCCTCGATTCAGTCGGCTGGGAGCCGGCGCGCGACCTCGATCCGCGGGCGGTGCGGGTGTGGGGCGTGGTCCGCCGGCACTCGCCCGGGCCCGCCGAGCCCGACAACCTGCGCCGCGTGGCCGTGGCCATGCAGCTCGGCGGCGAGGAGGTCGCGCGCGCCGACGTGATGGTCGCGCGCGGCGGGGAGGCGCGGGTCGAGTTCACGCACACGCTGATCGGCGACGGGCCGAGTCCGGCCGCGCTGGCGCTGGTCGAGCTCACCGACGATCCGCTGCCGGGCGACGAGGTGCGGCACTTCTGGCTGGCCGGCGAGGACGAGCTCGACATCGTGCTCGTCAACGGCGACCCGAGCGAGATGCGGGCCCACGACGAGGTGTTCTTCCTCGCCACCGCGCTGGCCGCCGCGCCCGGCCGGCGCCTGCGGGTCCACGGGCTGGCGCCCGACCAGCTCGAGGCCCGTCTGCGCGAGCCGAGGCCGCTCGCCGGGGTCGACGTGGTGGTGCTCGCCAACGTCCGCGCCCCCGCGCCCGACGCGGCGGCGGCGCTGACCCGGCGAGTGGAGGAAGGCCTCGGTCTGTTCGTGACCGTCGGCGAGCGCGTCGAGGCGGCCGCCTACAACGACCGCCTGGGCGAGCTGCTGCCGCTGCGCCTGCGCGAGGCCCAGGTCGTCGGCACCGCGCCGGGCCGCACCGAGAACCGCACCGAGGGGCTCGCGCCGGCCAACCTGGCCCACCCGGCCCTGCGCGGCCTCGGCGACGACCTCGGCCTGCTCGGCGCCCGTACCCGCCGGCTGTTCCTGCTCGAGCCCGACGCCGCCCGCGCGGTCGACGTCGCCCTCAGCTTCACCAGCGGGGCCCCGGCGCTGCTCACCCGCCCCCACGGGCGCGGCCGCGTCGCGCTGCTGACCACCTCGGTCGACCGCGACTGGTCCGACCTGCCCCTTCGGCCAGGTTTCGTCCCGCTCGTCGAGCGCCTGGTCGCCTACCTCGACGCCAGCCAGCAGGGCGCCGCCGGCGCGGTGCTGCGGGTCGGCGAGCCGCGAGTGCTGCCCGGCGACCGCCCCGCGACGGTGATCACGCCCGGCGGGGAGCGCCTGGCCGCGGTGCCCGACGGCCACGGCGAAGCTATTTTTAAAGACACGTGGGTGCCAGGCCACTACACGGTCGAGCGCGGCGACGACGAGCCGCCGCTGCGCTTCGCAGTGCAGGTAGACCCGGCCGAGAGCGACACGACGCTGCAGGCGGTCGCGGGGCCGCAGATCGAAGGCGACGAGGTCGTGGCCGCCGCCCGCTACCCACGCTGGCGCCCGCTGGTGCTGCTGGTCGCGCTGCTGCTGCTGATCGAGTCGGTCCTGCGCTGGCGCCTGACGACCCGCCGCGAGCAGACGCGGCCCCGCTGAGTTTTTAAAAGGGATTGTTTGTCATGGCATGCCTCGGAGGCATGTCTTGAAGGACATGCCCGATGGGGCATGTCCTTTAGAACCTCCATGGTGAAATGATGCGCGCGGCAGGGTCGTCGTGGCCGAGGTGTGCCTGGCCGAAGTTTGCGCCAACGTGGCTGCCGTCGGGGCCGGGGTCACTCTCGCCGCGAGGCGCCGAGGGTATGGCGGATCGCTGCCACGCCGGTGTCGATCATGCCGGCGAACCCCGGCGCGGCCGAGTCCGGGGCGACGTCGGTGATCCACACGATCCGGCTGCCGCCCCGGTCGCCGGGGAACACCTGGAACGAGGCGTGATGGCGGACCTCAGGGTTGTCGACCACGGCGTAGGCCAGGCGCCGGCGGACGTCGTCGCGGGCGATCAGGCGCTCACGCACGACGAAGCCGCCGGCGAAGGTGACGGTGCGATGGTCGCCCTCCAGCGTGGTGTCGACCACGAAGCCGCGGGCCAGCCGCTCCTGGATCGCGCCCACGTCGCACAGCGCGGCCCAGCTGGCGTCGACGTCGGCGTCGACGAAGATCTCTCGATGAATTGTCGCCATGGCTCATTGCCTCCACGGGCAGGCTGGCACGCCGGTGGCGCGAGGTACTTGGAGGATCTTGCGGCGGCGCCGATCGCAAGCCGCCGACCCGTCGCGCTCGGCGATGACGCCAGCAGCTCCATGCCGCGAGGATGGCCCGAGCTCGGGGCAAGGAGCAGGAGGTGGAGCGAGACCCGTATGTTCTGAAAGACATGCCCATTCGGACATCTTCTTTATTTTAAGAAAACGTCCGAAAGGTCATGTCGAGGATGGGCGGTGATTCACTCGTCAGCGGCGCCAGACCAGCGCGGTCGGGGCGTAGTGGCGCATCTCTTCGATCTGCGCGACGTACGGGCGGATCGCCTGGAAGAACGGGCCGAACTCGGGGCCTCGGCGGAAGCCCTGCAGGTGTGCCTCGGTCGACAGCCACTCGATGCGCAGGACGTAGTGTTCGGGCGCCTCCTCGCAGCGCGTCAGCTCGTAGGCCAGGCACTGCGGGGAGTCGCGCAGCGAGGCGCAGGCGCGGTCGTAGGCGGCCTCGAAGGCGGCGGGGTCGGTGGGCACGCGGTAGCGGATGTACTCGACGATCATGCGCCGCGAGGATCGGGCCGGCGGCGTCGCAGTTCAACGCACCAGATGGTGCGTGCGCGCGCCGCGACGGGCATGATGCGAGGGCGTGACCGACTTGACGCGAACCTTCGGCTGCCCGGTCGAGTTGACCCTCGAGGTGCTGGGCGGCAAGTGGAAGACGGTGCTGCTGGCGCGCCTCAAGCAGGGCCCGCTGCGCTACGGCGATCTGCGGCGCCAGGTCCCGGGGCTGAGCGACAAGATGCTGACGCAGCGGCTTCACGAGCTCGAGCAGATCGGGCTGGTCCGGCGCGCGGCCCTGGGCGGCCACGAGCACTACGCGCTGACGGACCGCGGCGAGTCGCTGAGCGCCGTGCTGCAGTCGCTCTACGACTGGGGCTCCGCGTTCGCGGCGGAGGCCGCAGTCAAGCTCGCGCCGTAGGAGCCGAGGGCGCATTGCGGGGAGGTCAGGTCGGCGTCTTGGCGTCGCCGCACGAACCGGCGCAGGTGCAGTCGAGGCAGCCGTGCTCGGCGCAGGTGCCACACGAGCGCATCACCTGCTTGCGCAGCGCTTCGCGGGCCCGGAACACTCGCACGGCCGCGTTGCCGGCCGTGATCCCGGCCTCTGCGGCGTAGTCCTTGACGGCCAGGCCGTCGAGCTCGATGCGCCGCAGCGCCTCGGCGTACTCCGGCTTGAGGTTGTCGGCCAGCTCGCCAACGCAGCGGCACACCGCCCCGCGAGTCTCGCTGTCGGGCTCGGCCGCGGCGCCCAGCTCGGCCGCCAGAGCGTCCAGGCGGCGGGAGGCGGCCGCGTCGCGGCGCTGGTGGTCGATGACCGCGTTGCGCAGCACCCGGTAAAACCACGCGACCGCCGACTCCTCGTCGCGCAGGCCGTCGAGCTTGCCGAGGCCGCGCACGAACGCCTCCTGGAGGATGTCCTCCGCGAGCGCGCGGCTGCCGACCCGCGCCTGCAAAAACGCCAGGAACCGGCGGTGGTTGGCGACCAGCCGCGCGGCGGCGGCGGGCGTCTCCGGAGCGAGATCGCGGTCGGGCTCGGTCATGCCGTTCGTGGCTCGAGTATGACACGCGGGCAGCTCCGTCGGACTGTCCTTCGGGACAGGTGATCTGCGCTGCCGGCGACTCGTCCGCGGATCGCAGGGCGTGAGGTCTCGACATGGGGCGAGCTATGGGCCAGATCGCGGGCGGGCCCCATTATTCGGCGGTATCGAGTCAGACACGCGTGGCGCCGACGTCCTGTTCTTCAGGACGGGTCATCCCGCAGATCAGCCACTGTGTGCGGACCGCCGGGCGTGCGACCGTCTCCCAAACGAGAGCGTGGTCGGGCTCGGTCATGCCGGGGGTCATCGAGCCAGACACGCGTGGCGGCCTTCTTGTCTGTCCTTCGGGACATGTCTTCCCTCGGAGTGGCGACCTGTGTGCGAGCCGGGCGCGCGTGGGCTCAGCGGGCGGCGGGTGAGCGGCTGCGGAGCGAGCTCGATCATGCTGGCGGGGAGCTCCCTTCGGAGTGTCCTTGGGGACAGGTAGACTTGTGTTCCGCGACTTGTGCGCAGCCCGCCCGGCGTGCCATCCTGGGCTGCATGGTCAGCGCGGAGTGGTTGCGGGGCGCGAGCTTTCACGAGGTGTGGGCGGGCGTGATCGATCCGTGGCTGCTCGCCAGTCAGCGGGAGGACGCCTTCGCCGCGTTGAACCCGGCGCAGCGCGACCTCATTCGGGCCTGGTTGCTGCACGGTGTCGCCTGTCGTAGCGGGCTCGGCTCGTTGGTCGCCGAGGAGCCGCCGTGGATCGCCGGGGGCATGCGCGAGTCCTTGGTGCGACTCGGGTTCGGGCGGCTGGCGGAGCTGTGGGAGGAAGCCACGCGCGGCATGGACCTCGCCGCGTGGCACCGGGAGATCCCCGCCGAGGTGTGCTTCACCTCGGCGCGGGCGATCGCCGCGTTGCAAGAGGCGCTGGTCGCCGGGGACTTCGCCGAGCTGCCGGAGCTGCTCGTCGCGCGGATGCGGGCCGAGCCCGGCGCGTACGCGTGAGTCGCCCGGGTCGGGCGCGCCCGGTCGAGCTTGCCTGCATCGACGGCCGCGACCATGTTTGAGGCACTTCGGAGGACCCCATGCAGCAGACTGAACCGACCGGACGTTGCGACTTCATCGACATGCTCGAGGAGTCGGCCCACTTCAAGCGGCCCGTGCAGGTCGAGCTGCGCAGCGGCGAGAGCTTCCAGGCCCAGGTGCTCGACGTCGTCACCGAGTCGGGCGAGGACTACGTGTTGTTCCCCGACCGCGAGCGCGTCCCGGTGACGCAGATCGTCGGCTGCAGGTCGACCTTCGATCACGACCCGCACAGCTACGACGAGAAGCTGTGACGCCTGCGCGAGCGGGCGGGGGAGGGCTGGCACCCCCGGAGCTCGCGCGTCGGCGACGACGGTCCCGGGCTTCCCCGATCGCGGTGGCCTGACGCCCGGCCCGTCCGCGGGTCCGGCGTCCGGGCGGGCATGCCCACATAACTCATTCTTCGCGGCCGGCGCTGCGCCCGCGGCCGGGAGTAGGATGCGATCATGATCCCGCGTCTGCGCCTGCTCCCTGCCGCGCTCTTGCTCGCTGCCTGCACCGACCCGCCGGCGGAGGCGACCGACAGCGACGCCGGCAGCGGCTCGACGACGACGACCGGCGGCACCACCGAGCCGACGACCGGCGGGACCAGCGAGGGGACCAGCATGTCCCCGACGACAGGTCCCGAAGAACCTGAACTTCCGGGCATGTTCGCGCCGGCGCCGCTGGTGCAGCACGTCAACCCGTTCATCGGCACCGGTGGGTCCGGTTATGGCGTGGGCAGCTCGTACCCGGGGCCGCAGGTGCCGTTCGGCCTGGCGCGGCCGGGGCCCGACACCACGCTCGCCGGCGGCTTCGCGCTGCCGTTCTCGCACTGCGCCGGCTACCATTACGACGACACCGAGGTCCAGGGCTTCTCGCAGACGCGCATGCACGGCACCGGCATCGTCGACTACGGCGCGGTGCGAGTGATGCCGACGCTGGGCATGAGCCCCGACAAGACCGAGCCGGCCGGCTATCGAGTCGCGCTCGACAAGGCGAGCGAGACGGCCCGCCCCGGCTACTACGCGGTCACGCTGGGGAACGGGGTGCAGGCCGAGCTGACGGCCACTGCTCGGGTCGGCCTGCAGCGCTTCACCTTCCCCGAAGGACAGGAACCAGTGGTCATCCTCGACCTCGCGCACGGCCTGCCCGACGTCGACACGGTCAGCGGTCAGGTCGAGGTCGACGCCGAAGCGGCGGAGGTCCGCGGCCACCACCACGTGTCGGGCGGTTACTCCGAGCGCTTCGGCGGGGTCAAGGTCTACTACGCCCTGCGGGCCTCGCGGCCGTTCGCCGAGTTCGGCAGCTGGAACGACGGCGCGCCGACGGCCGGCGCCGGCGCGCAGGAGGGCGAGGCGGTCGGCGCCTACCTGCGCTTCGATCCGGGCGAGCCGGTCGTCATCGCCATCGGTCTGTCGTTCGTCGACGCCGAGCACGCGGCGATGAACCTCGACGCCGAGGCGCCTGCGCTCGACTTCGTGGCCGCGCAGACGGCGGCCGAGGCCGCGTGGGAGCAGGACCTCGCGCGCGTGCAGGTGCGAGGCGAGAGCGCTCGCGACTTCGAGCTGTTCTACACGGCGCTCTACCACGTGCTGCTGATGCCGACCCTGGCGAGCGACGTCGACGGCAGCTACCGGGGGCTCGACGACGCGGTCCACACCACCGACGGGCCGTACTACACCGACTTCTCGCTGTGGGACACGTTCCGCACGCTGCACCCGCTGCTCACGCTGCTGTATCCGGAGTACCAGGGCGACATGCTGCGCTCGCTGACGCGGATGGCCGAGGACGGCGGGTGGATGCCGCGCTGGCCGCTCGGCCACGGCTACACCAACGGCATGGACGGCGAGAGCGCCACGGTCGTGTACGCCGACAGCATCGTCAAGGGCTTCGACCCCGACGAGGTCGGGCTGGCCTCCGCCTACGCGGCGATGCGCGAGACTGCGATGGCCCCGGTGCCGCCGGGCTCGCCGTACGGCGGGCGCATGGCGGTCGACAAGTACATCGAGCTCGGCTACGTCCCGGTCGAGGCCGGCTTCAGCTCGTCGTCGTGGACGCTCGAGTCGGCCTACAACGACTTCGCCCTGGCGAAGATCGCCGAGGTGCTCGGCGAGGACGACGACGCGGCGATGTTCGCCGAGCGGGCCGGCTACTGGAAGAACGTGTGGGACCCGGCGCAGCAATTTTTGGTCGCGCGCTCCGAGAATGGGGACTTCGTCCCGGTCCCCGATCCGTTCTCCTGGCAAGACTTCTACGCCGAGGGCAACGCGCTGCAGTACACCTGGTACGCCCCGCACGACATCGAGGGCCTGGCCGAGGCGATGGGCGGCCGCGACGCCGCGCTCGCGCGGCTGCAGCAGTTCTTCGAGGACTCCGAGAAAGAGGTCATCAGCCTCATGCCGCAGGAGTACTACTGGCAGGGCAACGAGCCCGACATCCACGCGCCGTTCGTGTTCAGCGCGCTCGACGATCACGCTCGCAGCGCGCGCTGGTCGCGATGGGTGCTGCGCAACCGCTACGGCGCCACCCCGTCGGGTCTGCCCGGCAACGACGACGGCGGGACGATGAGCGCCTGGCTCGCGTTCGCGGCGATCGGCGTGTTCCCGATCGCCGGCACCGACGTGTACCTGCTCGGCAGCCCGATCTTCAGCGAGACGATCCTGCACCTCGCCGGCGGCGACCTGCGGATCGTCGCGCCGGTGACGTCCGACGAGGCCGTTCACAGCGCCGCAGCGAGCTGGCAAGGCGAGCCGCTCGCGCGGCCGCGACTGCTGCACGGCGACATCGCGCAGGGCGGAACGCTGCAGATCGATCTCGGACCCTGACATCACGGTCATGTCGCGCCGCGCCCTCACGCGCGCGAGCTCGCGTGACGCGGGCCTGCGCGCGGCTCGAACGAAGAATCACCGCTGACACGCGCGCCCGTGGCCGCCTGCGACGTCGCTGTCAGAGGCTGCGCGCACATCGACGACGCGGGGTCCACCCGGTGCGCGCCGCGCCGGCGCGTGCTACCTCCCCGGCATGCGTTCTTACAGCTTCCCCTGCCTCAGCCTCGTCGCCGTGCTCGCGCTCGCGTGCGACTCGAAGCCCAACGACTCCGACACCGCCAACATCGACAGCAGCACCAGCACCGACGGCACCTCCGACGGCACCGACGGTGTGAGCTCGACCGGCGGGACCAGCGGAGGCGACCCCGCGACCACCACCGCGGGCTCGGCCACCAACCCGACCACGAACTCGACCAACTCCTCGAGCGCGAGCGACACCGATCCGGGCACCAGCACGGGCACCAGCGGCTACGACCCGACCGGCATGACCGCGACCGCGACCTCGAGCGAGGTCACCTCGGCCTCCGACGTCACCACCGACGGCCCGCCGCCGCCCGAGCCGACCCCGTGCGAGGGCGAGGCGATCGAGATCGACGCCGCCGCGCTGGCCTACACCGACGCGCAGGTGCCCCCCGACCCCGATCCGACCGGCGAGTCGTCCGGCACCAGCGGCGGCGAGCCGTCCGACCCGAACACCCTGCACGTGCGCCTGTCGAACCAGGTGGCCACCTGCGCCGACCCGAACGCCGGCATCGAGTGCGGCAACAACTGGCAGGTGTCGATCCGGATCCCGACGGCCTACCAGACGCCCGGCCTCTACCACCTGCTCGGGCCCGACGTCACCGGCACCGCGATGGAGGCCGGCCAGGAGGACGAGCCCGACGTGTGCCCGTTCGGCGGCGGCAGCTTCAGCGCCACCTTCGAGCTGATCGCGATCGACGACAAGGAGGTCGTCGGCCGCCTGTGCCACGTCGACTTCCCGTTCTTCGACACCAACCCGAACCTCGAGGGCAAGTTCACCGCCCCGCGCTGCCAGTAATGCGAAGGGCCATGTCCGTGCGGACATGGCCCTCGGTGCAGGTGCCGAAGGGCATGCCCGAACGGGCATGCCCTTTGGTTCATGTGGGCATGCCGTGGGCGAACACCACGTTGGCGGCGAAGTAGTAGACGACCGGGCCGACGAACAGCAGGGCGTCGACGCGGTCGAGCATGCCGCCGTGGCCGGGCAGCAGGTTGCCGGAGTCCTTGACGCCGTGGCTGCGCTTCAGCATCGACTCGAACAGGTCGCCGACCTGGCCCGCGAGCGAGCCGAGGATGCCGAGGACGACCGCGTGGCCGACCGCGAGCTCGGGCAGCAGGAACGCCGAGCCGAAGCCGACCGTGGCCACGTTGGCGCCGACCAGGCCGCCGAGCGAGCCCTCCCAGGTCTTGCCGGGGCTGACCGCCGGGTAGAGCTTGTGCTTGCCCCACAGGCGGCCGAACGCGTACGCGCCGGTGTCGGACAGGAACGCGATCGCCAGGGTCACGAACAGCCAGCCGGGGCCGAAGTGGTGCTTGATCTGCGGCCACAGAGAGGCGAGCAGCGGCACGTAGAGCAGCGCCGCCAGGCACACCGACATGTGCCGGCCGGCCTGCTCGAGCGCGTGCTTGCGCGACAAGAGCACCAGCGCGACGGCGATCACCGAGAACATCAGCAGCGGCGGCAGCACCCGGCCGGCGCCGAACACCATCGGCAGCGCGACCACGGCCGCGCCGATGACAGCCATGAAGGCGCGCAGGCCGTACTCGTGCCCCGAGGTGGCGGCCGGGCCCGACAGCGAGCGCTGCGGCAGGGCCATGCGCAGGTACTCGTCGAGCGCGAAACCGCCGAACAGCACCGCCAAGGCGAGGATGCTCCACGGCGTGCGGTCGACGAACAGGGCGATCACCAGGATCGGGACGAGGACGATCGCCGTCCACAAGCGCTTGATCAGATCGGCCACGTCAGCCCTTGCCTCGTTGCGCGGGGAAGATCCCGACGGCCGGCGGCTCGTCGAGCGCGTCGGCGTCGGACTCGCCGGGGAGCTGCCCGAAGCGGCGCTCGCGGCGATTGAAGTCGTCGAGGGCCTCCATCAGGTGCTCGCGCGCGAAGTCGGGCCACAGCACCTCGGTGAAGAACAGCTCGGCGTAGGCGACCTCCCACAGGAAGAAGTTGGAGATCCGGTGCTCGCCGCTGGTGCGGATCAGGAGGTCGAGCGGCGGCAGGTGACGGCTCGAGTCGAGGTACGAGGAGAACGTCTTGGGGTCGATCTCGTCGGGCCGCAGGCTGCCGGCCTGGACCGCGCGGGCGATGCGCCGCGCCGCCTCGGTGATCATCTCGCGCCCGCCGTAGCTCAGCGCGAGGCACAGCGTCATCCGCTCGTTGTTCGCCGAGGCGGAGATGAGCTCGCGCATCGGGTCGCGGACGTAGCTCGGCAGGCGCTCGGTGTCGCCGACGGTGATGAGCCGAATATTGTTGTCGAGGATCTCGGCCCGCTCCTCGAGCAGGTAGCGGTTGAGCAGCTGCATGAGGTGGAAGACCTCCTGCGGCGGCCGGTCCCAGTTCTGGCTCGAGAAGGCGAACAGCGTCAGCGCCTCGACGCCGAGCTCGCGCGCGGCGCGGACGACCCGGCGGACGGCGTCGGCGCCGTGCTCGTGGCCGACCTCGCGCGGCAGGCCCTTCTGCTGCGCCCAGCGGCCGTTGCCGTCCATGATGATGCCGACGTGCCGCGGCAGCCGGCGGCCCTCGCCCGCGCCCGCTCCGCGCGCGCTCATCGGCCGGGCCCTCGGCGGCAGCAGGGAGCGAAAGAGCGAGGCCGATGAGGACGCCGAGCAGGGTATGTCATGAGTAGGAGGCGCTCCGTGGGGCCCGGCCCGGGTGTTTCAGGCCCCCGCGACCGTAAAACTGGCGCGGCCCCGACAGGGGTTTCGTCGCTTGTGCGGGCCCCCCCGGATACCACGGCCCCGCGCGCCTGCAAAGGTGGCAAAGGGGGGCAAAGCGGCCAAAGCGGCGCGCCTGACGGAGTTTGGGTTGCCGCCCCCACGGACCGTCGCGTATAGTGGCTGACCTCGGGCGTGCTGCCGGGCTCAGGCGCCGCAGACGTGCCACAGACTTGTCTCACTGGCCCGTGCGACCGCTTTGGCCGCTGCCGCCGCCCCCGGCACCCGCGCCCGACGAACCCTCCATGAGTCACGCAGAAACGCTGGAATCGTACATGCTCCGGATGGAGCTGCCCCACGAGAAGGTCTCCGACGACACATGGGTGGTCGGACCGGAGAGTCACTCGGGCATCCGCATCGTGGTCCGCATCGACGAGCCGATCGTGCTCTACTCGTCGCCGATCTTCGCGGTCACCGAGCGGACGCCGGACCACCTGGGCCTGTTCCGCCGCTTGCTCGAGTTCAACGACACGACGCTGCATTGCGCCTACGCCCTCGACGGCGACCAGATCCTGCTGACGGGCGCGCACCAGCTCGTCGACCTCGATTTCAGCGAGTTCCAGGCCATGGTCGAGGACATGGCCATGGCGCTCGACGGTCACTTGGAACAGCTCACCCCGTGGCGCCCGGCGCCGACCCACAGCGACATCCAGGAGGGCAACTGAGATGGGACTTTTTTCACGCCTCGGCACCCTCATCCGCTCCAACATCAACGAGCTCATCAACCGGGCCGAAGACCCGGAGAAGATGCTCAATCAGGTGTTGGTCGACATGAAGCAGCAGCTCATCGAGGCCAAGAAGCAGGTGGCCATCGCCATCGCCGATGAGAAGCGCATCAAGAAGCAGTGGGAGCAGGAGGCCGCCAAGGCGGCCGAGTGGGAGAAGAAGGCGATGCTGGCCCTCAAGGCCGGCGACGAGAACCTCGCCCGCGCCGCGCTGCAGCGCAAGGGCGACCACGACGAGGTCGCGTCCCAGCTCAAGGACCAGTGGGAGGCCCAGAAGAACTCGGTCGAGCAGCTCAAGGTCGCCCTCCGCGGCCTCGACGCCAAGATCGAGGAGGCCAAGCGCAAGCGCAACCTGCTGGTCTCGCGCCAGAAGCGGGCCGAGGCCCAGCGCACCATCAACGAGACGCTGTCGAGCATCAACTCGACGTCGGCCTTCGACACCTTCGGCCGCATGTCCGAGCGCGTCACCCAGCTCGAGGCCGAGGCCGAGGCGACGTCGGAGATCGGCGGCGTGCTCGAGGAAGGCAGCCTCGAGTCGCAGTTCAAGGCCCTCGAGGCCGGCAACGTCGACGACCAACTCGAGGCCCTCAAGCGCAAGATGGCCCTCACCGCCGGCAAGTCCGAAGACCCGCGCCAGCTCGGCTCGGGCCGCGCCGACGCCAAGTCGGCCGCGCCCCCCGCCGAGGAGCTCAGCTCCGACGACCTCAAGGCCGCCGAGATCGACGCCCAGCTCGAAGAGCTGAAGAAGAAGCTCAGCGGCTAGACGCCGCGGGCTTCGACAGCCGCCGGCCGGAGCGCGACACCCGTCGCCTCCGGCCGCGTCGCGAGCGGCGGATGATCAGGATGCACGGTCGTCAGTGGCCGCCGAAGCGGGGCGCACGGAACCGGGTCTTCGAGCGGCGGTGATCACAGTGCACGGTCGTGACGACGTGCGCCGAGCTCGCTCCGCCCGTCGCTTGCGACGCGGAGGGGACGAGCTCCGCGCTCGCTGCTAGCAGTCGGTCAAAGCGCGATCGATCGCTCGAGAATGACTTTTTAAACATGTTCAATCAGCAATGGCTTGAAAGACATGCGCTTGCGGTCATGTTTTAAGATGGCTCGACGGATGTGCCGCCGAGGCAACGGGCTGTGTCGGTGACGGGCAGAGCGGGGGAGAGGGTCGGCTCTTACTCCGGTCGGTTTCGTGAACCGCAGTGCGGAACGTTTTCGCCGTCGAGTTCTCGTGCGCAGGTGATCGGCGCCGACGGCTTTGAAGCTCTGATGCACGTGCTGTGATCGACTCGCGCGACCCTCGCGGCGGAACGCTGTCTTCCGCCGCATCGCTCGCGTCGGCATGTCGGTGATCGATCGTCGCTCGACGCGAACCGCGATGGAACGCGTTGCAGCGCATGCTTTCCTGACCCGGAGACAGGATCGCGGGCCTGGGCGCGAGCGAGTTACGATCCGGGACATGGTGAGCGTCGTGTCCGTGCTGTTGTGGGGGGCAGCGGTGCAACCAGTCGCTGGCGCGCGGGCGGAGGAGGTCGCGGCTGCTCCGGAGACTGCGCGGGTCGAGGAGGTTGCGCCGGGTCCTGGGACCGGGAGCGCGGAGGAGGCTGCGGCGGTGGTGGACCCGTTCACGCCGGTCGACACGGAGGTGCCCGAGCCGGCCGGCATGGGGAAGCAGCTCCGCGAGTATCGCAAGCTCGAGGCCATCACCGGGCTCGATCTGAGCGGCGCGTGGGAGTCCTACGAGGATGATGTCCGGGAAGGCGAGACGGAGACGTTCCTCGCGTTCGCCCGGCGCCGGTTCAAGCTTCGTCGGGCGCTCGGGATCGGTGTCACGTGCTGGGGGGTCGTGGCGCTGGGTTTCAGCTCGTACTTATGGGTCGAGACCGCTCGCGCCGAGGTATTCCGGGGTCAGGGCATCCTCGGCTTCGCGGCGGCCGCGACCACGGCGGGCGGCATCGGGGCGTTGGTCACCGGCCTGATCTTGTGGAGCCGCTGGGCCGCGCCGCTGCGCGACCTGCGAGACGCCGGCCTGGCCACGCGCGGCCGGCCGATCGTCGGTCCGCTCGTGCTCCCGCGTGGGGGTGGGCTCGGGCTGCGGCTGGCCTTTTGAGAAATGGCTGTCTCAGGGGACATGCCCGATCGGGCATGCCCGTGGGGACATGCCGATTCAGTCATTTTTCAAGTGCAGCCCGAGAACTGCAGGTCGGCGACGATCTCGAGCCCGGCGGCGCGGCACTCGAGGGTCGCGTGGCCCTGGATGGCCCAGATGTTGTTGACGCGGACGTTGCCGCGCTCGAGGTAGATGTCGAACACCTCGCACTCGCTGGAGGCGGTGACGAGGAGCGCGAGGTCGTGGTCGGGGATGTTCATCGCCAGCGAGTAGCCGTCGACCGGGTCGTCGACGATCCGCACGCCGCTGCCGACGTCGCCGCGCTCGGTCAGGTCGACGCCGAAGAACTGGCGGTGCTCGCCGGAGACGCAGGTCGTCGGGGACATGGTCCAGGCGCCATATTCTTCGCTGTCGACCGACAACATGCCGCCGAGGTCGTCGCCCGAGCCGCACGCGGACAGGCTGCCGAAGCACAGGAGGAGGCCGAGCGAGGAGCGTCGCACGCGAGGCAGCGTAGCAGCCGCGGCCGGCGGCTTGCGGGCCGGGCGCGCGGCGGGGCGATGTTGCAGGTGCCCGCGAAGGTGGGAGCAGCGGCGTCGCTGGCGAAGGCTGTCAGCGGCTCGCGGCGCGACGCGACTTCGCGCTCACGCTGCGTGAGGGTCGGTGCCGGTCGCGGGCCGCTCAGGGCGTGTGCGCGGGCGCCTTGGCGCCGGGCGTGCTGCCGGGGACGGTGCTCGGGCTCGCGGTGCTGCTCGGCTGGGCGGTGCTGCTCGGTTGGGCCGTGGACGGGCGCGGACCGGTGGTGGGGCCGCCGGGGACGAGCGGGGTCGCGGTCGACGGCGATTTGGTCGGGGCGCCCGCGCTCGGACCCGGGACCTTGACCGGAGTGATCGTCGCCGGCTTGAGCGGCGCGCCCGACTGCAGGTTGATCTGGTCGACCTTGGGCAGGTCGCGGGCGAACGACACCAGCACCTGCGTACGCATGCGAGGCTTGGCGTTGGCGCGCTTGGCCGGCTCCTCGGCGATCTCGTCGGGCTTCCACGTGTGCCACAGCGGGGCGCCCTCGAACTGAAGGCCGGCCAGCGCGTCGAGGAGCAGCTGCAGGTCCTCCTGCTTGCTGCTCGACAGGGTGAAGCGGCAGCGCACGGTGTGACACTCGACGTTCGAGGTCGAGACCGACGGCGACGGCACCACGCCCTTGAAGGTCTGCAGGCGGGTGGCGGTGATGATCTGGGTGATGAGCGGGCGGTGGGCCACGCTCCACGCCTCGAAGGTCGGCTCGGCCTTGAACGCGGCGCCGTCGTAGGCCTCGTGCAGCTGCACGAGCAGGTTGGCGGCGCGCGGCGCGGTGAACGGTTCGAAGCCGTCCTTGTCCTTGTCGTCGTCCTCGTCGCCGCCGGCGGCGGGCGCCGGTTTCGGCTTCGGCGGCGGGTCCTTGGCGACCGGCGGCGGCAGCGGGCCGGGCGGGACGCTGAGCGACCAGTGGGCGACGAGCGCCGCGCTGACGCAGAGGAACGGCAGCAGCCAGCCGACGAGGGCCGGCCGTCCGGTGGGGCGTGGTTCGGTCGAGTTCATGGGGTAGTGGCCGTAGGGGTAAGAGGGGGTAAGGGGATCCGCACGCGCCAGGCGCCTTCCTCGCGCACGAGGGTGAGCGTGTGGCTCTCTTGCTGACTGCCGAGCAGGCGCACCTGGGCGAGCTCGCCGTCCTTGGCCTCGGAGGGGTCGGCGTCGCCGACCAGCTCGGCGCTGGCGAGCTCGAAGTTGGGGTCGACGTCGACGATCTGCAGCATCTCGGCCGGCTCGATGCGCCGGCGGCCGCCGACCTGGTCGGAGGCCTGGGCCGCGGCCGCGGTGAGGCGCTCGGTGGCGGCCCGCTCGAGCAGCGGGTAGACGGCGTTCATGTCGCCGCGCTGGACGGCGGCGGTGAAGGCCTGGGCGGCGCGCACCGGATCGCCGCTGCGATCGCCGCACGCGCCCGCGAGGGCGGCCCAGCAGATCAGGGCGGCGGTGCGCAGGACCGCGGGGATCGCCGGGCGCGGGTGTCCGTTGGGACATTTCTCGGGGGACATGGCGCGAAGGACAGCCGAGAGGCCGCCGCGGAGCGGGGTGAGGTGCGCGAGCGTCGGGCTCACGGGCGCGGCGGCGTGGTCTGCGGGGCGGGTCGCTTCGGCGGGACCGGCGGCGTGTCCTTCGGGACAGGTCGATGCGGAGGCCAGGAAGGGCTGCTCGGGGCCGGGCGTGGCGGCGTGTCCTTCGGGGCAGGTGGGCGCGGCGGCCCGAGGGGGCTGGCCTTCGAGACAGGTCTCTTCGGTCATGGCTCGTCGTCCTTCACGCGGTGGAGGCCGAGGCGCTTGAGCAGCTCGCGCAGGTAGTAGCGGGTGATGCCGGCGGCCGCGGCGGCGCGGCTGAGGTTGCCGTCGTGCTGCTCGAGCAGGCGGGCGAAGTAGCGGCGCTCGAAGGCGTCGAGCGTGGCCTGCTTGGCCTCCTTGAACGGCTGGGCGAACAGGGTCTCGTCGCCGGGGGCGGGCGGCGGGTCGCTCGCGGGCGCGGGCGCGGGGACGGGGCGGCCGGGGCGGCCGAGGAACAGGTCGGCCGGCTCGATGACGCCGGCGCTGGCGAAGTGGACCGCGCGCTCGATGGTGTTCTTGAGCTCGCGGACGTTGCCGGGCCAGGGGTGGGCGACGAGGGCCCGACCCGCGGCCGGGCTGAGGACGACGCCGCCGCCGCGCGGGCGGGTGAAGTCGCTGACGAACTTCTCCGCCAGCAGGAGGACGTCGTCGCCGCGCTCGCGCAGCGGCGGCAGCTCGACGGTCATGACCGACAGGCGGAAGTAGAGGTCCTCGCGGAACAGGCCCTGGCCGACCATCGTCTTGAGGTCGCGGTGAGTCGCCGCGACCACGCGGACGTCGACCTTGCGCACCTGGGTCTCGCCGATCCGCTGGACCTCGCGCCGGTCGAGCACGCGCAGCAGCTTGGGCTGCAGCTCGAGCGGCAGCTCGCCGATCTCGTCGAGGAAGAGGGTGCCGCCGTGGGCCTCTTCGAACGCGCCGGCGCGGCTCTCGAGCGCGCTGGTGAAGGCGCCCTTGCGGTGGCCGAGGATCGCCGCCTCGGCCAGCTCGCGCGGCAGGGCGCTGCAGTCGAGGACCACGAACGGGCCCTTGTGGCGCGGCGACTCGTCGTGCAGCGCGCGCGCGACGAGCTCCTTGCCCGAGCCGGTCTCGCCGCCGACCAGCACGCTCATGTCGGTGTCGGCGATCCGCTCGAGCACGGCGAACAGCTCGCGCATGCCGGGGCTCTGGCCGAGCAGCGCGCCGAAGTGGGTCTGGCGCGAGATCGGGACCTGGACCTCGTCCTCGGCGAGGAAGGCGATCGCGGTCTTGCCGACGTGGATCGTCGCGCCCGGCTCGATCCAGGCCTCGCGGATCCGCACGCCCCCGACGTGCGTGCCGTTGGTGCTGCCGAGGTCGCGCAGCAGCACCGCGCCGTGCGGGCCGCCGGACCCGAGCTGCAGCTCGGCGTGGAGGCCGCTGATCGAGCTGTCGGTCAGCACCAGATCGTTGACCGCGCTGCGGCCGATCGTCAGCCGCGGCCGCGCGGTCTGGACCTGGGCGTCGCGGTCGGGGCCGTCGGTGACCCGCAGCATCACGCGACGCAGCGGCCGCGACGGCGACGGTCGGGCCACGCTGGTCGTCATCGCCGCTTCGCGCGGCTCGTCGCTTCGGAAGGTCACGGCTGGCTCGTCATCGCAGGAGGAGAGAAAGGACAGGTCGCTCGGGACAGGTCGCTGAGGACAGGGCTGATCGGACAGGCGAGGTGGGTCACGCTGAGAGAGGCGCGGCAGCGAGGGGCGCGGACGCGGGGCGCCGGGAGGCGCGGCGAAGGGAGAGCGGAGCGCGGACGTCGGACGTCAGGGCGCGCGGCGAGGAGGAGCGGAGCGCGGAGGCGGGGCGTCGGGAGGAGCGGCGAGGAGGAGCGGAGCGGGGACGCGGGGCGCGAGGCGTGAGCGGGTGGTGCGAAGACGCGGACGCGGGGCGCCAGGAGGCGCGGCGAAGAGAGAGGAGCGCGGGGCGCCAGGGTGCGCGGCGAGAGAGCGGGGACGCGGCGGCGGCGCGGACAGGGCGAAGGGGACATGTCCTTCAGTTCAGGTATTGCTCGCGGCCGTCGACGATCCGCAGGTGGCGCGGACGCTTGCCCCCGCCGCGCTTGCGCGGGCCGACTTTGCCGGAGGCGGGTCGCTTTTGCCAGCGACGGACGAGGACGAGGGCGAGGCCGGCGGCGACGAGGCCGGGGACGATGGCCGGCCAGCCGTGGCGCAGGAGCGGGCCGAGGAGCAGGAGCGCGACGGCGACGCCGGCGAAGCTGCGCGCGGTGATCGGGAGGACGCCGAACAGGGCCAGGGGGTCGCGCGCGAACAACACGCCGAAAGCGACGACCGCGGCGATGTCGACCGGGGTGGTGCCCCCGTGCGGCATGGCCAGGGCGTCCGGGACGGCCAGGCCGACGAGGCCGAGCACCAGGTAGCCGAGGACGGCGGCGCCGAGGACGAGGCCGAGGTAGCGCGCGGTGCCGAACCGCGCCTCGACCCGACTGCCGACGAGCCACTGCAACAGGCCGGTGCCGATGAGGCCGGCGAGCTGACCTTCGGGGAACATGAACGGCGCGGTGAGCGGCTGCCACGGAGCAGGCTCGTTGACGAACGGCGCGCCGAGCAGGAGCAGGCGGGCGACGGGCAGGTCCGAGACGAACGCGCTGGCGGCCGTGGCGGCCACCAGCAGCCAGAAGCTGCCGGGCCGGAAGCGCGGCAAGTTGGCGAACGGCGAGGTCGACACGTCCGGGGAGTGTAGCAGGTGCGTCGGCCGCGCCCGCCGATGTACGCCGGTTTTTTGCGGTGCGCCGGGCGGGTTTGGCACGCTCCGGCGCATGGACCCGAAGAACCGCCGCCGTCATCGCGTGTTTGCGACCAAGCACACGGAGTACCACCTGCGGGCCGACGAGTGCGTGGCCGTCCGCGACCGCAGCACCGGCGCGTGGCTGCGGCAGCACGCCGCGCTGCGCCTGCGCGCGGTCCAGCTGCCGCCGCTCGGGGCCGACGCGGAGTGGATCGGGCGCCGCCTGCAGTTCTGGGGGCACGCGACGGACGTGACGACGTCGCCGGTCACGGAGGTGATGCGCCCCGAGCTGCACGCGCTCGCGAACTACGTCAGCGGCGTGCGCAGCGGCGAGATCGCGGCGTGAACGCAGAGGCCTGCGGAGGCCGCAGGCCGGTGAGCTCGCGGGCTGAGGGCGGCGTCGCAGGTCGCGCGGCGGGCGAGGGAGTCTTCTGTCCTTCGGGACAGGCTCGAGGAGGCACGCGCGGCGGGCTGCTCAGCGCGGGCTGAGGGCGGCGTCGCAGGTCGCGCGGCGGGCGAGGGAGTCTTCTGTCCTTCGGGACAGGCTCGAGGAGGCACGCGCGGCGGGCTGCTCAGCGCGGGCTGAGGGCGGCGTCGCAGGTCGCGCGGCGGGCGAGGGAGTCTTCTGTCCTTCGGGACAGGCTTGGGGAGGCACGCGCGGCGGCCTGCTCAGGCGGGCTGAAGGCGGCGTCGCAGGTCGCGCGGCGGGCGAGGGAGTCTGCTGTCCTTCGGGGCAGGTCTGAAGAGGCAGGCGGGCGGCTGCTCGCTGGACGCGGGGGAGTGGGCTGTCCTCGGGGGCAGGTCGAAATTCGGAGCCGGTGGGCTGCTCGATCGGGCATGTTGCATCGGACATGTCCGTGGGCGCATGCGCAAAAGGGCATGTTCTTGCGAACATGCCCTCTCGAGCGGGTGCCGGCCGCGGGGCGCGGTTACTTGGAGCCGGCCTTCTTGGGGGCGGGGCCGCGGGTCGGGTCGGGGCCGCCGGTCGGGACGGCGACGCTGTCGACGGGCGCGGCGGTCGACGGGGTCCGCGTCGAGTCGACCGGGCCGGTGGCGGGGTTGGCGGCGCCGGTCGGAGCGGCGCCGGTCGGCGGCACGGCGGACGAGGGCGTGCCGGTCGGGGCGGCGCCGGTCGGCGGGGTGCCGGTCGGGGCGGTCGGGTCGGTGGTCGCGGGCGGGGCGTCGGTCTTGGTGTCGCCACCGGCGGCCGCGGCGGGGTCGCCGTCGCCGTCGTAGCAGCACAGGACGCCGCCGTTGCGCTCGGAGGTGACCGAGCCGCAGCCCTCGGCCTTGCCGAGCGAGATCTTGGTCTGGCCGCGCCAGATGGCGTCGCGGCACTTGCCGAACGCGCAGCCGTCACCGCAGCAGACCGGCTCGGAGCAGATGCCGGAGTCCATGCACGGGAACACGGTCTCGGCGGTCGGCGGCGGCGGGCACAGGTCCTCGGTCTGGCCGTGGCTCATGGCGGCGACGAACTTGCCCGGGCCCGCCTCCTTGTTGCAGGCGTTGGCGGTGGTGTGCCGCTTGAGGTCCTCGTGCTTGCCCTGGTAGCCGCACACGTGCCAGCCCTTGGAGCACGCGTCGGCAGGCGAGGTGCAGACGCCCTTGTCGTCGCCGCAGGCCTTGCCGGTCGGCTTGTCGCGCAGGCTCTTGGTGCCCTCCCAGGTGGCGAGGCAGCCGGCGACCCGCTTGTGCCGGGTGAGGTCGGCGAAGCCCTCGCGCTGGCCGTCGGCGCAGCCGATGACCTCGGGCTCGCCCTTCTCGCTCTCGATGAACTTCACGCCCTGGAGCGAGCGCGGCGGGTCTTTGCCGGAGGGGTCGTCGTAACCGCCCACGTTGGGCCCGGGGCCGCACACGCAGGCGGACTGGAGCACAGGTACGGCGAGGAACACGGCCAGGAGCCGCGAGAGGCGAAGCTGAAACATGGGGCGCAAAGAATAGGCGAGTTGCGCGCCGTGGGGAAGGTTTTGGCCGCGGCGGCAGACCGCGAAAAATTGCGCAAACTCGCCTCGCCGACCTCGCCGGCCGGCGCTGCCGGGGCCGCGCTCGCCGGGGTCGACCCCGCGGCGAGGCCGGCGCGCACGCAGGCGGCGGGCGCGTCCGCGGGCCGCGAGCGGAGCCGAGATCGGCGAGCGCGTCGGCTGCGATGCTGCCGTGACGCGAGATCGCGGGCGCGACGGCGGCACCGGCGATCGTGACGTCGGGTGACGCGCTGCGCGACGCGTCGACGAGGACGAGGCGTCCGCTCGCCGTGGTCGGAAGAGCCGGGCAGACCGAGGGTTCGGCCGAGGCATTGCTTCACGTGCTGCGTGGCTCGGCGCTGCGACGCGTCGACGTGCACGCCGAGCGCCGTCGCTGCGCGGCAACTCGGACGTGAATCGCGGGCTGCGCCGGCGCTTCGATCTGCGAGGCCGATCGGGCGAGCGCACCGGCGAGGACGCGGCTGGCGCGACCTGGGGACGCGGGGCCTAGGCCTCGGGGTCGTCGGGCGCGGGCGGGACCGGCTCGGGCGCGGCGAGGCCGGCGGCGCGCTCGCGGCTGCGGGTGATGAGGGCCGAGACGCCGACGCTGAGGAAGAACAGGGCGACCATCGGGAAGGCCATCATCAGCTGCGAGACGGGCTCGGGCGGGGTGAGCACGGCGGCGATGACGAAGATGGCGATGACCGAGATCTTCCAGAACCGCAGCAGGCTGCGGTGGGTGACCACGCCGGCGAAGCTGAGGAAGGCGATCAGCAGCGGGAACTCGAACACTGCGCCGAAGGCGACCAGGATCTTGGTGGCGTCGCGGATGTAGTCGTTGAGCGTGAGGTGGTACGCGACGGTGGTCTCGGCGCCGCTGGTGCTCTGGGTGTACGAGAGCAGCCACTGGATCGTCCACGGCAGCACGAACACGTAGCAGAAGGCGGCGCCGGCCAGGAACATGAGCACTGAGGTGGCCACGAACGGGATGACGTAGCGCTTCTCGCGGGCGTAGAGGCCGGGGGCGATGAACATCCACAGGTGGTAGAAGCCGATCGGCGCGGCCAGGAAGATGCCGGCCGCGACCGCCACCCGCATGTCGGTCATGAAGGCGTCCATCATCGCCAGCACCTGCAGCTCGGGCTTGCCCGCCATGCCGGCGGCGGCCCACGCGGTGTGCAGCGGCGCGGCCAGGAACTCGCGCAGCTCGGTGGCGTAGACGAAGCAGAGGATGCACGCGACGACGAGGCCGAGGAACGCCTTGACGAGGCGGTTGCGCAGCTCGCTCAGGTGGTCCCAGAACGACATCGGCTGGTCGCCCTCGGGGCCCTCGGCCAGGCCATCGAGGCCGTTGGTGGGGGGCAGGGGCACGACCGCCGGCAGGGGCGCCGGGGCTGGGACGGGTGGGGTCTGGCCGGCGCTCATGCGACGTCACTCGTTTGCGGCGCGGGCCGGCGAGACGCCGGCGCGCGAGGCGGGTTCGGCCGGGACGGCGCCGGGCACCGGGACAGGGCGCGGGACGGCGTCGGGCGGGGCGGAGGAGACGGCGCCGGCGACCGGGACGGGCCGCGGAGCCTCGGAGGCGGCGGAGACCACGGTGCCCGCGACCGGGACGGCCCGCGGGGCGGCCTCGGCGGCCACGGTCGAGACGGTCGCGGAGGCGGCGGCGGGCGCGGGCTGGCTGGCCGGAGGGACCTGCTCCGAAGGACCTGTCGCAACGGGCCTGTCCCCGAGAGCAGGCGCCCGCTTGGCCTCCTCGCGGGCGATCTCGTTCATCTTCTGCTGGGCCTTGACGACCTCCATGCGCGCGCGCTGGAGCTCGCGGCGGGCGATGTCACGGGCCCCGTCGAGCTCGGCCTTGGTGCCGTGGTAGGCGGCGCGGATCTCCTCGATCGGCTCGCGCAGCTCGTCGGCCTCCATGACCTGGGCCCGGAACTGCTCGGCGGTGCGGCGGATGCTGCCGTAGATGCCGGCCAGCGTCTTTATCAGGCTGGGCAGCTCGCGCGGCGAGAAGAGCATCAAGGCGACGAGCCCGACCAGGATCATCTCGGTGAGGCCGATGCCGAACACGGGCAGACCATAGCAGTGTCCCGCCGCGCGGGCGAGCGGGCCGGCGGCGCAGTCCGCGCGAGCGAGCGGACGGGCCGCCTGGGGGCCCTCCGCGGCCGCGCACGCACGGGCCAGGACGTCCCGCACGCGCCGGCGCGGCGACGCCCGGCCAGGCGAGCGATCGCCGGCCGCTGCAGCCTCACCTGCGCGCGCGGGCGGCGTGGGTGTCCGAAGGGACAGGTGCTGAGGCGGCCGGGCGCGGAGTGTCGCGCTCGCGGGCGGGGCGGGAGGCGAGATGTCCGGAGAGACAGGTGAGCCGGCTCGGTCCGAGCGAGGGCGCGAGCACGGAGAGGGGACGAGGGCCGGGTGGTGAGATGTCCGGAGGGACAGGTGGGGCGCCTCGGGTCGTGTTCGGGGCGCGGCGAAGGCGGACGAGGGTCGGGAGGGAGGTGGTGTCCGGAGGGACAGGTGAGACACCTCAGGTCGCGGCAGGCGGGGCGCGGCGAAGGCGGACGAGGGCCGGGAGATGAGGTGTCCTGAGGGACAGCTGGAGGCGCCGCGGCGAGCGGCTGACCTTCAGAGCATGTCCGCGGGGCAAGGCTCGCGCGGACATGTCGCGGGGGACATGCCCCGCGGGTCACATGCGGGCGGGGCCGGGCTTGATGGTGCGCGCGGGCTGGCGGCGCGGCGGGGTGACGCCGACGCTCGAGCTGAGCTGCTCGTAGAGGCTGCGCTGGTAGGTCATGCCCTCCTTGACCGACTTGAGGCCCTCGACGATCTGGTCGGCGCCCTGGGTCTGCGCGCGGTGGGCCTTGCTCAGCTGGCTGACCATCTCGCTGATCGTCTCGATCGCGCGGGTGATCTGGCGCGAGCCGCGGGTCTGCTCCTGGGTCGAGCGCTCGACGTGGCGGGTGATCGTCTTCATCTTCTCGGCCGAGCGCATGATCTGCTCGGCGCCGCGGGCCTGCTCGCTGGTGGCGGTGGCGACCTGCTGCACGGTGGTGGCGACGACGTTGATCGCGTCGGTGACCTGCTTGGAGTTCTGGGTCTGCTGGACGGCGACGCGGGCGATCTCGCGGACCATGCCGGTGGAGCGGCGGGCGGCGTCGGAGATCCGCTTGAGCGCGTCCTCGGCCTGATGGCTGACGCGCACGCCGTCGTCGACCGACTTGCTCGAGCGCTGCACCGCCTCGACGGCGTTCCGGCTCTCGCGCTGGACCGCCTTGATGATGTCGGCGATCTCCTTGGTGCTGCTGGCGGAGCGCTCGGCGAGGTCCTTGATCTCGTCGGCGACCACCGCGAAGCCCTTGCCGTGCTCGCCGGCCTGGGCGGCGATGATGGCGGCGTTGAGCGCGAGCAGGTTGGTCTGCTCGGACACGTCGTCGATGACGCTGAGGATCTTGCCGATCTCGCTGATCCGCTCGCCCAGGCGGCTGATGACGGCGACGCCGTCGGCCGAGTAGGTCTTGATCAGGTTGATGACCTCGATGGTCTGGTTGATGGCGTCCACGCCGCCCTCGGCGGCCCACACCACCTCCTCGGACAGACCGGCGGTCTCGTTGGCGTTGTTCTCGACCTGCTGGATCGAGGTGTCCATCGCGGTCATCGCCAGCGAGGTCTCCTCGGCGGTGGAGCTCAGCGCCTCGATGTTCTTGGCGACCTCCTTGACCGAGTAGGTCATCTCCTCGATCGAGGTGGCGGTCTCCTGCACGCTGGCGGCGAGGTTCAGCATGCTCTCGGCGACCTCGTCGTTGGCGGCGGCCATCTCGAGGATCGAGCTGGCGCTCTCCTCGGCGTTGCTGGCCAGCAGCTCGACGTTGTCGGCGATGCCCTTGAGGCCGCCGTTGACGTTGTTGAGCGCCTGCGAGGTCTCCTCGAGCGCGCCGGCGGTGGTGCCGAGGCCCTCCGAGAGCTCCTGCATCAGCGCGGCGGCCTCGGCGTCGATGCCCCGGCTGCTGATGCCGCCCTCGTCGAGCATGCGCCGCAGCTCCTCGGCGTCGCGCACGGCGCCGTCGCGCTGGTTGAGAGCCTCGGCGAGACGGCCCTGGATCCGCTGGAGATCGGCGGCGGTGGCCTCCTGCTCGCGCCGCGCCGACTCGAGCTCGCTGGTGAGGCGGTGGCGAGTCTCGTTGGCGCCGCGGCGGATGGTCTCGAGCTCGTTGCGCAGGACGTCGAGCTCGGGCACGCCGCCACGCACGCTCTGCTGCAGCGCGCGCGACTCGGTCTGGGCGTCGTGCAGGCGCGTCTCGAGGTCGGCGATCCGCACCTCGGCGGCCTGGGCCCGGCCGGCCTGCTCCTGCGCCCGCGTGGTGACCTCCTGGAGGCGCGCGCCGAGGCTGCGCTGCTCGAGCTCGGCGTTGCGAAGCTGGTGCGCGTCGGCCTGCAGCCGCGCGGCCAGCTCCTGGCCGTGCGCCTGGCAATTCTGCAGCCGCGCGGTCAAGTCCTGCACCTGGGCCTGGAGCCCCTGCGCGTGGGCAGTGGTGTCGTGGAGGGCGCGCTCGGACTGGTGGCTGCGCGCCTCGACCTCGCGCAGGGCCTGGCGCTCGTCGCCGGCGCGCGCGAGCTGCTTGTCGGCGTGCGCGCCGAGGACGTAGCCGGCGACGCCGGTCAGCAAGGCGATGGCGCCGGGATAGATGGGCTCGAGCCCGCCGAGGACGGCGATGCCGGCGAGAAGCCCGAGGATCAGCGGCAACCAGGGCGGCAGCGGGAGTCGATTGTCCATTCGCGCGTTGGCGGCGATTGTAAAGAAAGGCCGGGCGAGCCTCCAGGCCGGGTCGCGGCGATGGTATGCGCGAAAACGCTCTGGGGGGCGGCGCGAAGCGCGGGCGGAGGCTGAATTCCCGCGCCGGAGGCCGATGCTGCGGCCGGCGGCGGCGAGGGGCCACGAGCGTCGCGGACCCGGTGAATCGGGAGCGGCGAGGCGATCCGGCCACGCTGGGCGGCAGCGCCGATCGGCGCCGATTCAGGGCCCCGGCGCGGAATTCGTGGCGACGAGGGTCGTCGCGGGGATGTCTCGGCAGCAGGACAGGGGGGCGAGATCGGGATGCCGCCGCGTGCATCGCCGCCAGGAGTGTGACGCGAGGTCCGTCGTCGGCCGGGAGTGCGTCCGCTGCAGGAAGATGGCGCGAGGGTCTGCGGGGCCGTCGCGGGCCTCGGCCGCGGCACGAGGGTGCGTCGCCGATCGAGCGATGCTCGTCGCGGGATGTATCGGCGGCAGGAGAGCGGCGCGAGTTTCGGGGCCGTCGCAGCGCTCGGTCTCGCGGCGTCGGCGTCGTCGCTCAGAACAGGCCGAGCTGGGTGCCGTCGTCGTGCTGGGCGGCGACCGTGGCGCCGAGGCTCTGCAGCCACGCGAGGGCGGGGGCGGTCCAGGTCGGGTCGCCGCGCAGGAGCACCTTGGGCTGGCCGCCGCTGCGCCACAGCGTGGCGAAGGCGTCGCGGCCGAGGCGGCCCGGGCAGCCGGCAGTGACGACCTCGACCTTGCGGCGGGCCGGCTGTCCCACGAGCCAGGTGTCGACCGCGGCGCGCACGGCCGGGGGGGCGTCGACGAGGACCAAGGCGAGCGGCGGGTCTGGCTCCTGGGACCTGTTCTTTGCGACCTGTCCGAAGGTGCGGGGGTCGAAGGCGTCGTGCGGGCTCAGGCGGATGGTGGCCGGCTCCTCGCCGCCGGGGCGGACCACGCCGTCGAGGTGGGGGGCGAAGCGCGGGTGGGCGGTGAACGGCAGGTCGCCGAGCGTGTGCTCCTGGATCTGGCGGGCGCAGGTGGCGGTGGCGCACAGGATCTCGACGTGCAAACCGAGCGCGTGCAAAGTGGCGAGGCCGGCGTGGGCGAGCGGGGCCGGCGGCGCATCGAGGGCCCAGCTCGGCAGGGCGCGCAGGAGCAGCCACTCGCACGCGGGCAGGCCGGCGCCGGGGCCGAGCGCCCAGGTGTAGAGGCAGGTCGGGCCGCCGCCGCGCGGGCGCAGCAGGAGCGAGCTGCCGCCGTGCGGCAGTCCCGAAGGACATGTCAGGAGGGTCAGGCGGCCGACGCCGAACTCGCGGCCGTGGTCGACGAGGACGGCGCGGGCGAGGCTCTGGCGCTGGCTCGGGCTGAGGTTGGCGAGCGCGAGGGCGTAGAGCAGGTCGCGGTGGCCGAGCCAGGCGCCGGGCACCAGCTTGGGGGCGGCGCCGAGGTGCGAGAGGAAGGTGGTGCGGCCGCGCTCGCAGCGGTCGATGCTGAGGCGCCCGTGCGCCAGGAGCTGCTGGACGGCGGCGAGGTCAGACACGCGGCTTCGATCCCCGCCCGGTTTTATCGCGGGCGCGGGCGCGGCGGAAGAAAGCTTGCAAGAGCGCGGCGGAGGAGTCGGCGAGGACGCCGGGGACGATCGCCAGGCGGTGGTTGAGCCGCGGGTCGTCGCACAGGTTGTAGAGCGAGCGCACGGCCCCGGCCTTGGGATCGGCGGCGCCGTACACGAGGCGGGCGACGCGGGCGTTGACGATCGCGCCGGCGCACATCGGGCACGGCTCCAGGGTCACGTAGAGCGTGGCGCCGTCGACGCGCCAGCGCCGGCGAGCGGCGCAGGCCTCGCGGAGGGCGACGATCTCGGCGTGGCCGGTCGGGTCGGCGCCCTGCTCGCGGGTGTTGCCGCCGGTGCCGAGGACGACGCCGTCCAGCACGACCAGCGCGCCGACCGGGACATCGCCGGCGGCCGCGGCCGCTTCGGCGATCGCCAGGGCGGCGCGCATGTATCGAAGGTCGAGCGCGTGCTGCGCGCTGTCGTCCACGAAGATCTCCCGCGCGGCTCAGGGCACGATGTCGGCGGGCGTGCGCGGCAGCAGCCGGGCCTCGTCGAAGCCGAACGTCAGCGGGCCGGTCAGCGACGTGAAGGTGTCGCCGACCATCGGCAGCTTCCAGTCGGCCTTGGCGAAGAAGATGTCGTCGACGAACAGGCCGGCGGTCAGCTCGAAGTCGCCGAACATCATGTTGGCCGCGGCGACGGTGACGTTCTCGACGGTGACGAGCACGCCCTCCCAGTTCTCCTGCAGCGGGCCGCCGGTGGCCACTTCGGCCGCGGTCACGACCTCGGGAGCCGGGACGGCGCCGTTGCCGGTGACGACGACCTTGGCCGCGTCGGCGACCTCGATCTGCGAGTTCTCGTAGTACTCGTCGTACACGCCCTCGACGTCGACCACGTCGCCCGGCTTGACGGTGACGGCCTTGGCGCCGATGTAGACGTAGATGCCCGAGTGCTCGCCGCCCATCGGGTCCTGAATGAAGAAGCCGTCCTTCTTGAAGGTGAGCGGCGAGGTGACGATCGCGCCCTTGATCAGCACCGGCGTCTGCACCGGCAGCGCGCCCTCCTGGATCTCGTAGATCGTGTGCTCCTCGGCCTGCGGCACCATGCCGGAGACGAGGTCGGCGGCGGCGCGCGGGGCGATCTTGTGGTTGTCGTAGCTGAAGCGCAGCGGGCCGGCGATGCTCTGGAACTCCTGGCCGTTGACGACCGTGGGCTCCTCCATCTGCGGGAACAGGAAGAAGTCGTTGATCAGCAGCGCGCCGTCGACCTGGAAGTCGCTCATGTCGACGGCGGGGTTGGTGACGGTGACGTTCTCGACCTGGACCAGGACGCCCTCGTAGGCCTCGGCCTTGGCGCCGCCGGTGGCGACGTCGGCGGCGGCGACCACGGCCGGCTCGGGCGGCTCGCCCTGGCCGACCTCGACGATCGCGTCGACGCTGGTGACCTGCAGCTGGCTCTCGCCGAAGAACTCGGTGTACTCGCCGGTGATGTCGACGACCACGCCCGGCTTGACGCCGAAGTTCATCGCCACCTCGGAGTAGAGGAACACGGCGATGCCCGACAGCTCGCCGCCCTTCGGGTCCTGGACGAAGATGGTGCCCTTGCCGTCGCCGTCGATGTGGACCGGCGAGGTGATGACGACGCCCTTGACGGTGACGACGGTGTTCTCGGGGACGGCGCCGCCCTGGATGTCGTAGATCGTGACGTTGTCGAGGTCGGGGCCGGTGGTGCCGGTCTCGGTGGTCGGGCCCGCGGTGGTGTCGGTGTCGACGCTGGTGGTCGAGGTGCTGGTCTCGGGCTCGTCGGTGGTGGCCGGGCTGCTGGTCGTCGGCGGCTCGTCGGTGGTCGGGCTGCCGGTGGTCGGCTCGTCGGTCGTGCCCGTGGTGTCGGTGCTCGCCTCGGTGTCGCTGCCGCCCGAGTCGGTGGTCATCGCGTCCGGGGTGAGGTTGCAGGCGACGGCCCCGAGGACGAGGCCGACGGTGACACTGGGGATGAGCGCGCGAGGACGAAGCATAGGCGGTGTGCGCGAAAATCTACCACCGCGGCGGCGGCGCGCGCCAGTGGGCAAGTGGCCCCACGCGGCGCGCGAGCCTCGCCCGCAGGTGACATCGTCGCGACGCGTGCTGGAGCGAAGCGAGATGACCGTTCGGGCATGTTCGTTCAAACATGTCCGAAGAGTCATGCACCCGAGCGACGCGAAGGTCGGCGGTTGCGGACGCGGCGCGCGCCCGGACGATCGACCGGCGAGACCTGTCCTGACGGACAGGTCGGGCCGGGAGATCTGCGCGCGCAGAAAGCGAGAGAGGCCCCGCTTGGGGGCCTCTCTCGCAGCGCATCCGGAAGGATTCGAACCTCCGACTTTCGGTTCCGTAGACCGACGCTCTATCCAGCTGAGCTACGGATGCAAAACCCTGCAGGGTTGGTGCAGGGGCGGCGAAACCTAACAGGGTCCGGGGTCGGCAGCAAGACCCTTTTGCGCGATAAAAACGAGCGCTAGGTCACAGTTTCTCAGCCCTGGCCGCCGGTCGACCGCTCGGTCATGAGGGCGAGGAGGGTGATGGCGTTGTTGCCGAAGTGGACGGCGATGGCGCACGCGAGCCGGCCGGTGGCGACGTAAGCCCCGGCGAACACCAGCCCCAGCCACAGATAGATGACCAGGCCGTGGATGTTGCCGTGGAAGACGGCGAACAGCAGGGCCGAGGTGGCGAGGCCCGGCCACATGCCGGCGCGGTGGGCGACCCGCCGGAACAGCAGGCCGCGGAAGAACAGCTCCTCGCCGAGCGGGGCCAGCACCAGGGCCGAGAACACCAGGCTGCTGAGGGCCGGGCCGCCGGCGGCCACCAGCTCGAGGACCAGCGGCTGCTCGGCGATCGGCGCGCCCAGCAGCTGCATGAGGAAGCCGAGGGCGTAGCTGCCGACCACGGCGGCGCCGAGGTAGACGAGGGAGATCGTCGCCGCCCGGGGCAGGCGGGGCAGTTGCGCGGCCGGCACGAGCGGCGGCAGCGGCCCGGGTTCGATGATGCGGCCGAGGCGGTCGTAGAGGAGGGCGCCGAAGAGGGTGGCGATCGGGGTCAGCGCCAGCGAGAGGGCGACCTTGGCCTGGTCCGGCGGCAGGACCGGGCGGCCGAACAGCGCCTGGATCGCCGCCCGCAGACCGTCGGCGACCCCGGGGATCCCCAGGATCACGACCAGACCGGCGGCGAAGCAGCCGACCGCGGTGACGATCTCGCTGGTGACGACGGCGATCCGATCTCTGACGGCGGCGGACACTTGCGCTCAGTGTGGCCGGGGGCGCCAGGTCCTACAAGGAGACGCTGTGCTGTCGGTCGGGGTGTGACCTTGGCCCGTGCCTGGACCCTTGCAACCGGCGAGCGATGCGGCTAGGTTCCGAGGCCCCGCGGGTCCCCGGGACGCGGCGTCGAGACAACCTGACTGCGCATGGAATGGTGGCCGAGAGGCTGAAGGCGCAGGTTTGCTAAACCTGTGTAGGGGAAACTCTACCGAGGGTTCGAATCCCTCCCATTCCGCAACGTTCGAGGCCGTCCTCCCGCTCCCCGGGTCGGACGGCCTTCGAGCTTTCTCGCGGCGCGCGGCTCGCCGTCCCGCGGCGCCGCGCGCTTCGCGGAGCGCGGCCGACGCGGGATGGCCGGGGGGACATGTGCGTCGGGTCATGTCCCCGAGAGCGGGTGCGCGCGGGGCGTGCGGGCTGGCCGAGGTCGGCCGCCGGCGCGGGGCTCAGTAGGCCGAGCCGTCCTTGCGGGTGAAGTGCCAGCGGCCGTTCTCGAAGATGCCGACGAGGTCGTCGGCCGGGTAGCTGACCGCGTCGCCGGGGGTGCGGTCGCCGACCTCGAGCAGGGCGACGTCGCTGTCGGTGAGGTTGAGGATGTGGTGAGCCTCGCCGGAGCCGGCCGGGAAGCCGATGCACATGCCGGGCTCGAGCTCGAACTCGCCGGCGTCGGTGACGAGGGTCGGGCGGCCCTCGAGGACGTAGACGAACTCGTCCTGGCGGGTGTGGGCGTGGCGCAGCGCGCTGCACGAGCCCGGCGCCAGGCGGGTGTGGTTGACGCCGAAGTTGACGAGGCCGAACAGGTCGCCGAGCGGCCGCTTGGACCGGCCCTCGACCCTGCTGGCGAACTCGGGGGGATAGACGCTGGGCCGCACGCGCGTCGGGGCTTCGGCGGCGACGATCGGGGTCTTTCGCGGGGGCTTGTCGGTGCTCATGACGGGCTCACGGGAGGCGATGGAGCTGGCTCATGGGACAGATATGGGTGTCATGTCGCGAAGGACATGTCCCGAGAGGCAGCTCGACGTGGCTGTCTCTCGGGACATGTGGTGGGCTCAGCTGGGCTCGCCGCGCATGCGTCGCTGGCGGGCGCGGCCGATCTTGCGCAGCAGCGGCTCGATCCAGTGGGATGTCCGCGGGAACAGGTCGGCGATCCGCGCGAGCAGGGCGCGCGAGCGCGGCAGGGCGAGGAGGAGCGGGCGGCGCGGCAGGACCTCGTCGACGATGGCGCGTACGACGTCGTCGGGGGTGAGCAGGCGCGAGCCGGAGAAGGTCAGCTCGGCCTCGCCGTAGTGGAGCTGGAGGTCGAGCATGGGGGTCTGCACCGCGTCGGGACAGACGACGGTGAGGGCCACGCCGCGCGGGCGCAGCTCCTGGGCGGCGGCCAGCGAGAAGGCCCGCACGGCGTACTTGGAGGCGCTGTAGAGGGCGATGCCGGGGACCGGCGCGAGGCTGGCGAGCGAGGCGACGTTGATGATGTGGCCGCGGCCGCGCGAGACCATGTGGCGGGCAGCGACGCGGGTGCCGTGGACGACGCCCTTCGTGTTGATGTCGAAGTGACGATCGACCTCGAGTGGATCGGCCTCGAGACAGTATCCGGGCTTGAGGTAGCCGGCGACGTTGAGGAGGACGTCGACGCCGCCCATGACCCGCGTGGCCTCGTCGAACACGGCCTCCCAGGCGACCGGGTCGCGCACGTCGAGGCCGCGACAGTGGGCGCGCTCGCCGGGCCACTCGCGCGCGGCGGCGAAGTCCCGCAGCGGCTCCAGCCGGACGTCGGTGGCGAATACGGTGTGGCCGGCCGCGAGGAGGACGTCGGCGGCGTGACGACCGATGCCGCTGGCACATCCGGTGATGAAAAATCGCTGTGGTGCGAGCATCCCGTTCAGCCGCGGAGCCTAACACGGGGCCCGGGGACCCCGCGTCGGTGAGGACCGCGAGCGATGACCGGCCGCGCGGCTGAAAGGTCGATGCGGATGCATCGACGCTTGAAATCGCGCGGGCGATCCGGTAACCCGAGAGCATGCGCCTCGAACGCCGCTGGTTGCTCGCATTCACGATCGTCGCCTGCGGCGATTCTCAGCCGCTGCTGACCAGCGCCGGCCCGCTCACGACGACGTTCCCCGGCCCGCTCGGGACCACTGCCGAGGCGCTGACGACGAGCAGCGGCAGCGAGGGCCCGGGCCCGATCAGCGACGCGTGGATGACCGGCTCGCCGACCTCGAGCACGAGCGGCGAGGCGACGACCACCACGAGCGACGGCGGGCTCGCGTCGACGACGTCGTCGACGACCGGCGATCCGCTGGCGGACTGCCCGCGGCTGCGCGTGATGGTGCCGGCCGGCGAGGTGCTCAACGTGCGGCCGTCGCCGTCGACGGCCGAGGAGCCGGTGGCGACGCTGGCCAACGGTCAATTGGTGGAGACGGTGGCGGCGGTCGCGGGCGAGGCGATCGACGGCAATTCGCTGTGGTACCAGATCGCCGGACCCGACGGCTTCGTGTTCTCGGGCTTCGTGGCCTGCACGCTCGACGAGCCGCCGGCCCCGCCCGAGGGCTATTTCTTGCCGCTGGCGTGCGGGATGTCGGCCAAGGTCACGCAGGGCAACGACGGCGGGGTCAGCCACCAGGGCAAGGACTTCTACGCGTTCGACTTCGGGCTCGGGCTCGGGACGCCGCTGCTGGCGATGGCCGACGGCACGGTCCACCACATCTTCGACGAGACCGGGCCCGGCGACCCCTGCTACAACGGCGGCGGGCCGGAGTGCGGGCCGTACGGCAACCTGGTGGTGATCCTGCACGGCGACAATACGTCGAGCTATTACAAGCACCTCAACGAGGTCCACGTGTCGCTCGGGCAGGTGGTGACGCGCGGGCAGACGATCGGGCTGTCGGGTTCGACCGGCTATTCGACGGGGCCGCACGCGCACGTGATGCGGCAGGAGAATTGCGGGCAGGCCAAGTGTCAGTCGATCGAGCTCAGCTTCGTCGAGTGCGGGGTGCCGACGCAGGGCCAGACGGTCACGTCGATGAATTGCCCGTAGCAGCAATGAGGGCAGCGGGCGCGGCGCCGGGCGGCTCGCGGGTCGGCGGTAGCGGTGCTAAGGTGCGGAGTCCTCGCGGCGTCGAAGGTCCGCGCGGCCTCCGCCCATGCCTCAAGGTCCGCGCGCACCGAAGTCCGCTGCCGATCGTCGCCGGCGTCGGCGACGGATCGCGGCGCTGATCGTGGCGGGGCTCGGGCTCAAGCTGGCGGCCACGGAGTGCGCATTCCGGGCGCGCGACGAGGGGGCATTTCCGCACGTGAATTTTTATGTGGAAGATCCGCAGCTCGGGGTGCGGCTGCAGCCGGGCGCGTCGATGCGGTTCAAGCTGGGTCGCAATCCGCGGACGACGATTCACGTCAACGCCAGCGGTTATCGCGGGGCCGACTGGCCCGAGCCGCCGCAGAGCCGCGAGATCGTGGTGGTCGGTGATTCGCAGGTGTTCGGGCTCGGGGTCGAGGACGAGGAGACGCTGGCGGACAGGCTGGCTGAAAGGACAGGTCGTCCGGTGATCGGCGCGGGGGTGCCGACCTACGGACCGCGCGAGTACCTCGAGGTCGCGCGCGAGCTGTTGGTGAGGCGCCGGCCCGAGACCGTGGTGGTGGTGCTCGACTTCGTCGACGACCCGTTCGAGCTGGGGCGGCCCAACAGCGAGCGCCATGCGGTGTGGGACGGCTGGGCGGTGCGGCGCGAGACGGCGCCGACCGAGGTGACTCAGTTCCCGGGGCGAGGGTGGCTGATGTCGCGGTCACACGCGGTGTACGCGTTGCGCCGGTGGCTGCACGTGCGCAGCTCGGTGGGCGCGGTTCACAGTGAGGAGGCGGGCGAGCGGCTGCTCGATCCGGGGACGCCGTCGGAGGGCGGCTGGGAGGACCTCGTGCACGCGAGCTTGCGGACGCAGGCGCAGCAGGCCGGGGCGGCGGCGCACGAGGAGCAGGGCGGGCCGCTGAAGGCGCAGCAGGAGGGGCAGGGCGAGCGCGCGGAGGTGCTGCGGTCCGGCGAATCGGAACAGTTCTGGCGCGATGAAGCGGGTCGGCCGGGCGACATTGTCGACAGTCGGATGGCGGTGAGCGGGCGGTCGATCGCGTTGACTGCGGAGCTCATCCGCGACGCGGTGGGTCTTCGTGAAAATTTTAAGAAGCAGCAGCGGAAGCTCGCCAGAGCGCAGGCGGCCAGGCTGCGCGAGCTGCAGGCGGCCGCGGCGACGCTGACCGAGTCGCGCGAGGCGGTGATGGCCGAGCTGGCCCGCAGCGCGCCCAGGCAGCGGCCGGAGTCGGTGTTCGCGGCGTACCTGGCCGAGTTCCAGGCGCTGTGCGCGAGCCACGGGGCGGAGCTGGTGGTGGTGCTGCTGCCGCTCGACGTGCAGGTCGACGGGGGGGAGTGGGCGAAGTACGGGGTCACGCAGGGGCCCGACATGCGGCCGTCGCAGATCTTGCTGACCGACCTGGTGGCCGACGCGGAGGCGCTGCGGATCCGCAGCGTCGACGCGACCGCGGCGCTGCGCGCAGCCCAGCCGGGGGCGTTCCTCGACGGCGACTCCCACCTGACCGCGCGCGGTCACGCTGCAGTCGCCGAGGCGCTGGCCGAGCGGCTGGCGCGACCCCTGCCGCCGCGGGCGCCGGAGTCGGGGCTGCCCCAAGGGACAGGTCATGCGCCGACGCAGCGGGCGTGGGAGGCGGTGGAGGCGGTGCCGTTTTCGGGGTGGGCGACCGGGACGGCGCAGCACCTCGGCGGCTGGCTCAAGCTGCGGCTGTCGGCGGCCGACGATGTCGAGCCGGTCCGCGAGATCGAGGTGGTCGAGGGCGGCTCGCCGGCGGCGATGCGCATGACGACGGCGACTGGGATGACTCTGGTGACGCCGCTGGCGAGCGGTTCGCCGCTGAGGGCGCAGCTGTATCGGCTCGACGGCGGCGGTGAGCTGCAGATCCGCTGGCAAGGCGAGCGCCTGCAGGTCGAGGTGACGGCGCGGCCGGAGGCTCCGGAGCGGACGCTGACGTTCACGCGCCCGCCCGACGCGCTGTGCCGCTGCGATGTCTGCGACGAGATGTGGGGCGACCCTGCGCTGTTCCCGGCGTGCGAGGCGGCGTACTCCCGGGCGGGAGAGGAGGCGTGCGAGGCGCTGCTGGGGTGCGTGCGCCACGACCCGCTGTTCGCACCGGGATGTCCGGAGGGACAGGTGCATGCGTTCGCGAGCAACGCCTGCTTCATGTCGTGTGATGAGGACAACCCGTGCGCGCAGGGACGCTGCACGCCCTGGCACGGGGCTGCGGTTTGCGTGAGCGGAGGGTGAGCGGAGGCGAGGGCGGCGCTCGGCTCGGCAGAGGCCGGCAGGCCGAACGCCGGTGCGAATGCGCGGGCGGCTTGCTCGCCTCATAGCGAGATGGATGGCTGACGGGCGCATGTGACAGGGGGCTCGCAGGTCGCAAGGCATCGGCGCTCGCAGAGATTGGCGGGCTCGCGGGATAGTATTGTTTCTCGGAACATGGGCGCGGGTGATAGTTGACTCGCACGCGGGCCGGCATCGTCTCTCGCAGAGATCGGTGGACTCGCGGGATAGTGTTGTTTCTCGAGAAGATGGATGGCGGACGCGGTGGCATCTCCGAGAGCACTCGGCAGCAACACAGAATGTCTTCATGAACATGTTTCAAAGGGCATGTTTTTAAGAGAATGTCCCAATGGAAATGTCCTCGGGGACATTCGGGAGAGAGTGGCTCGTCGTCGGCGGCTTGGGTGAGGCGGGTTCGAGGGGCGCGCGCGGGGCGGCGGGTTTTCGGGTGGGGGGCTGCTGGCGGGACGTGTGGCGTGGAATTCGCTGCTGGACGGGGTTGGAGAGGGGTTTCGCTGCGGCTGGTGGGCGATTTGCCTACATCTGGACGGGCGAGCGGTTCACGCGCCGAGCGGCGACGTGGTAGCCTGGGGCAGGATTGCCCGGCGTGCGCACACAGGGATCCGGGCAGCTCTCGCTCGTCGCGCTGGTCTTCGCGCTGGGGATGTCCGCGGTGGCCCAGGCGGCCGAGCTGCCGCCATGGGAGCCGCCGACGACCGAGGCCGAGGGGCAGGCGGACGCGGGTCCGGCGGAGTCGACCGGGACGGAACCGCAGGGCGAGGCGAAGCCGGTGCCGCAGGGCGAGGCGAAGCCTGTCGAGGCGGGTCCGCAGCCCAAGGTCGCCCCGGCCTCGGGCCCTGCGAATGGTGGGACCGCGAATGTGCGGAGTCTGGCGCGTGATGAGGTGCCCCCGCCGCCGATCGATCCGAACGACGCACCATTCATGCGGCCGCCGAACAATCAGATCGGCACCACGCCGCCGCGCACGCGGCCCGACATTCGTCAGGGGTGGTCGGCGCGGCGGCGGTTCGCGCTGACGGTCGCGCCGACCTACGCGATGTTGCGGCTGCCGTTCCAGGGCCGTACGACGGGCAACAACCAGGTGCCGCGGCTGCACGGGGCGGGCGTGGGCGCCGAGTTCGACGTGCAGGCGTGGCGCTGGATCTGGGTCCGCGCGATGGGGGTCTATTCGGGGCACCCGGTCGGCGAGGAGCGGGCGCAGATGGACATGGAGGTCGTGCGCACGGCGCCGCCGGGCATGATTCACGTGATGAGCTACGGCGTCGGTCCGGTGTTCGCGCTCGACCTGGGGCGCTTCCTGCCGCTGATCGAGGTCGGGGTGGCGGGCCTGCGGGTGGTGACGCCCACGGGCGGGGTGACGGGGCAGCGCGGCGAAGCGTGTATGGCCAACGGTGCGTGCGACGTCGGGCTCAAGTGCAACAGCGCGCGGATCTGCGAGGTCACGACGATCGGCGAGATGTACCTCGGCTTGGCGGTCGATCTGCTGGTGCGGCGACACCTGAGCTTCGGGGCCCAGTTCCGCTACAACGTCCGCTTCGCGGAGCTGAAGTCGCTGAACCTCACGCCGGGCTATCTGCTCGGGACGCTGCGCCTGACGGTGCGCTTCTGAGTCCGGTGGCGCGGGCCGCAGCGCTGCGGCCGCGTCGGGTTCGAACGCGGTTCGGGGGGCTGTCGCGGGCGCGAGCGATGTGCGACCATGCCCGTCATGCGCCAGTTCATTTGGTACCTCATCTTCGCGATCTCGCTGTTCATCGGCTACCAGGGGTACGTGAATGCGCAGAACTTCCGCGAGACGCAGGGCGAGGCGCGCAACGCGGTGTGCAAGGCGCTGAACCAGACGCCGGAGGCGTGCGAGCTGGCGGGCAACGCCGAGCCGAACGGGCACCAGACCGGGGTCACCGGGCGGACCTACCAGTTCCAGACGAAGGGCGGGTCGTATCTGGCGGAGTGCAAGCGCGAGTACACGTTCTTCGGCGCGTGGTCGTGTACGGCGCGCTCGGGCTCGTTGTTGTGAGCGGAGCGCCGCGCGGGCGCGGAGGTCCGCGCGCGTGGTCGTGTGCTCCGTGACGCGGCGCGAGGCCGTCGCGCTTGTGCGGGGTGAGGCGGCCGGCCATCCTGCGGGCGATGGCGATGCGCGAAGGTTTGGCGGTGTGGATGGCGACCGCGGTGCTCGGCTGCAGCACTGCGGCGTCGAGCAGCGGGACGGATGACTCGTCGGCGATCGAGTCGACGATGACGACGAGCGGGACCGGCGATGCGTCGGGCCCGGTGACGACCGCCGAGCCGACGACGCATGGATCGACGACAGGGCTGACGGGTCCGGAGTCCACCGGTGAGGCGCCGACGAGCGTCGGGCCGAGCGGCTGCGGGGCAGACGTCGCCCCGAGGCCGACGATCGTGCAGACGACCGGCGGGGCGCTGGAGGGCCAGCAGCTGGCCGACGTGGTCGCGTTCCGCGGGATCCGCTACGCCGAGCCACCGCTGGGCGAGCTGCGCCTGCGCCCGCCGCAGCCGCGCATGTGCGTACCAGAACTGACGCCGGCGACCGAGCTCGGGCCGCGCTGCCCGCAGGTCGAGAAGAGCGCGCAGGGACAGGTGGTGGCGATGCTCGGCGAAGAGGATTGCCTGACGCTCAACGTGTGGACGCCGGCGACCGGCGGCGGGGAGCGACCTGTCCTCGTGTTCATCCACGGCGGGGGCAACGCGACCGGCGGCAGCGACGACCCGCTGTACGACGGAGCGGCGCTGGCAGCCGCGCAGGACGTGGTGGTGGTGACTCTCAACTACCGGCTCGGCGCGCTCGGCTTTCTGACCGCGGACGCGCTGGCGGCCGAGTCGCCGGAGCAGGTCTCGGGCAACTACGGGCTGCTCGATCAGGTGCTGGCGCTGCGGTGGGTGCAGGACAACATCGCCGGCTTCGGCGGCGATCCGCAGCGCGTGCTGCTGTTCGGCGAGTCGGCCGGGGCAGTGAACACGTGCAGCCTGATCGGCTCGCCGCGCGCGGCGGGGCTGTTCCAGCGGGCGATCGTGCAGAGCGGATCGTGCAACGAGCGGACGCTGGCGAAGTACGAGGCCGACATCGCCGCACCGTGGCTGCAGGCGTCGGGCTGCGCCGAGGCGCCCGACCCGGCGGCGTGCCTGCGCGGCCTGGCGGTCGCCGACATCCTGACGCTGCAGCCCGACGGCTACCCCGACGTGGCGGCGCTCGGGCAGGGCTGGGGGCCGCACGTCGACGGGGCGGTGATTCCGAAGCCTGCCCTCGAGGCCATGTCCGAAGGGACACATAACGCGATGCCGCTGATGTTCGGGGCCAACGCCGACGAGACGGCCAAGGGGGTGCCGCCGCTGACTGTGGCGCAGTACGAGGCGCTGGTGCAGGCGACCTTCGGGCCGCTGGCGGCGATGGTGCTGGCGCAGTATCCGGCGGCCGACTACGGCGACGACGGGCAGGCGGCCTACGTGGCGCTCACCTCCGATTTGAAGTTCATCTGCGGGGCGCGCCGGGCCGCGCGGGCGGCCGACGCCGGGCAGGACGCGCCGGTGTTCCGCTACCACTTCGCCTACGACGGCTACGACGCCCAGCCGAAGGCCGAGACGGCGGCGTTCCACGGGCTCGAGCTGATCTACATCTTCGCCGCCTGGGGGGCGGTGCTGCCCGAGCCGCTGCAGTACGAGCCGAACGCGGACGACCTGGCGATCTCGCAGCGGCTGCAGGGGGCGTGGGCCCGCTTCGCGGCGACGGGCGACCCGGCCGGCGCGGACCTGACCTGGCCGGCGTACGTGGCCGCGGACGACGACGGCGCGCTGCTCGACGAGCCGCCGGATCTATTCAACGGTGTACGCACGGAGCAGTGTGATTTTTGGGACATGTACGCGCAGGGTTGAAGCCCGCGAAGTCCGATGTTCGGCCGGTTGTCGGGCCGCGGCCCCGGGGGTAGCGTCGCCCCGTCGTGTTGCTCGCGCTCGTGCTCGCACTGGTGGCCCCGCCCTCGGGGTCGGCGGAGATCGCCGGCGAGCGCTACCGTGAATGGACGAAGCCGCCGGCCGAGGCCGCCGCGCCGGCGCCGTGGGTCGCGCGGCGCGAGCTGTCTTTTCAGCCAGTCGAGGGCGGGCTGCAGCTGCGCGGGCGCTGGACGATCAAGTCCTTCGGGACAGGTTGGTTCAGCGGCGAGCTGTTCGCCGACGCGCCGCAGCTGCGGGTGGTGTCGGCGCGCTGGGGCGCGGCCCCGGCGACGCTGAAGGTCGACGCCGCGGGCGCGATCACGGTGACGGGCCGGGTGGCGGGCAGCGTGGAGCTGACGGTCGAGGCGTTCGTGCCCGGCGATCCGACGCGCGAGGCGGTGGCGCTGAAGCTGCTGCCGGCGGTGCGTGGGACGATCGAGGCGGCGGCGCCGTCGGGGCTGGCGCCGGCGCTGCGAGTCGACGGCGAGGCGGCGCTGGCGGTGCGCGAGAAGCAGTGGAGCGGGGCGCGAGAGGTCGCGCTGTCGTTCGTGACCCCGCCGGCGCCGGCGGCCGATCGCCCGCCGGTGGTGGTGGCGAAGGTGGGGATCGGCGTGACCGTCGGCGACGCCGAGCTGCGCGGCCGGGCCCGCGCGGTGTGGGAGGTGCGGCAGGGCGAGGTGTCGACGCTCGCGCTCGAGACTGCAGGGCTCGGCGCGGATCTCGAGGTGGTCGGCGGCAATGTCCGCAGTTTCGTGCGCGAGGGCGACCGCGTGCGCGTCGAGCTGCAGGCGCCGGTGCGCGACCGCGTCGAGCTCGAGCTGCGCTGGTCGCAGGCGATCGGCAAGGCGGCCGAGTCGCGGGTGAGCCTGCCGAAGATCGCGCCGGTCGACGTGTTCCACAGCGAGGTGGCGCTGCAGCTGGCGCGCGACGGCGAGGTCGAGGCGGTACCCGAGGCGCCGGGCTGGAGCTACGTGGCCTCGGCGACGCTGCCGGGCTGGGCCCAGGGCCTGGTCGAAGGGACAGCCACGACCGCGCTGGTGCAGCAGGGCGGATCCGGGGCGGGCAGCCTGAGCCTGCTCCGCTTCGTGCCGCTCGAGGGGCCGCCGGTGGTGGTCGACGTCGCGGCCTACACGATCGCCACCAGCCGCGAGGGCCGGGCGCTGGTGCGGGCGCACTACGAGGTCCGCAACGAGCGGGCGGCGCACCTGCGGCTGACGCCGCCGGCCGGCTTCAAGGTGATCGGGGTGCGCGTGGGCGGTCAGACTGCGGCGCCGGCCCGGGCCAAGGACGGCAGCTGGATCGTGCCGCTCCTGCGCTCGGTCGAGACGGTGACGGGGCTGCTGTCGTTCCCGGTCGAGGTGATCCTGCTCGGCGAGGCGAGCGAGTGGCGGCGCCGCGAGATCCGTGAGCTGCGGCTGCCGACGCTCGACGCCCCGATCGCGGTGTCGCGGCTGACGCTGCACCTGCCGCCGGGCTACCGCTCGCGCAAGCGGGCGGGCGACGGCGACGTGGTGGCGGCGTTCACCCGCGGCGACGGCATCACCTACGGGCTCGGGGTCGGCGAGGTCGGGGCGGCCCAGGCCGACATGGTGTTCCAGGACGCGGTCCAGGCGTGGATGCGCAACGACTTCAGCGCGGCCCAGGACAAGCTCGACGCGCTGCGCGGGATGGGGGCCAAGAACGAGAACATCGCCCGCCTGCAGAGCAACCTCGACGTGGTGGCGGGCAAATCGGCTGTCTCTCAGGACATGTCCCTTCAGCGTCGCGTGCGCGAGCAGGCCAAGGCGCGCGCGTACGCCGACGTGCAGGCGCAGGCCGAGCTGAAGAAGAAGGCCGAGGACGAGCGGGCGCGCGGCGACTACGCGGCCTCGGCCTCGAGCTATCAGCAGGCGATCGCCGTCGGCGACAAGCTGGCGCAGCTCGAGCAGACCGAGGTGGTCGATCAGAAGATGACCAACGCGGCGCTGGTCGAGGAGTACCGCCAGGTCCAGACCAAATCGTCGGAGGGCCGGCGCAAGCGGACGAAGAAGATCGGCGGCAAGGCGAAGTCGAGCGGGTCCAGCGTGTACGACTTCGACGACGACGCGCTGTCGGGGTCGCTGATGACGCCGACCGGCAGCGCTGGGCTGCCGGCCCAGGCGGCGGAGAACGTGCCGGCCGCGGGCGAGGTTGCGAAGCCGGTCGAGGCGCCGGTCGATGCGGCGAACGTCGAGAAAGAGTTCGAGGTCGACAGCGTTTCGGCAGCGGACAGCGGCGTCGCGGACGCGCCGGCGCTCGACGGCGAAGTGGTCGAGAAGCGGCCGCCGGCGACGACGCCCAGGCCGCCCGCCGACGAGCAGACCACGCGCGACTTCACGGCGGTGGTCGACGTCGTGCCGCTGCGCTCCGTGCCGGGGACGCTCGGCCCGACGCCGCCGCCGGAGGAGCCGCGGGCGGCGCAGGCCTTGGCCACCGTCGAGGTCGTGGCAGTGCAGCGGCGGGCCGGCGGTCGACTCGCGGCGCGCCGCGCGGGCCGGGCGCTGGACGCCAAATTCAAGGCCGAGCGCTCGCGCAGCGAGGCAGATGGCCGAAAGGACAGCCCCAATGCGGCGGGCATGCCGACCCCCGAGGTCCACGCCTCGGCGCTGTCGGTGGTCGTGCCCGCGGTCGGCGAGGCCGTCCGTTACCAAAGACTCCTGCTCCCCGCCGGGGCCGCGTACGCGGTCGAGATCTCGGCGAAGGAGCCGCTCATCGCCAAGGAATGAAACCAGTCATGCGCAGCGCAGCGATCGCCCTCGTCACCCTGTTGTCCCTGTCGCCCGTCACCGCCGCGGCCGCGCCCGACGACCCCGAGCGGGTGGTGATGAAGCTCGACGAGTTCCTCAAGCTGTACGAGAAGACCCGCGCCGAGGAGACGACGGCGCCGCTCGACTACGCGCTGTCGTCGGCCCGCTACGAGGGCGAGGTCCAGCTCAAGGACGGCGAGCCGTACGCGGCTGTCTTCAAGGCCAGGTTCAGGGTGGAGGTGCTGCGGGCCAAGGGCTTCGCCAAGGTGCCGTTTTTGCCGGCGACGGTGGCGCTCGAGTCGGCGAAGATCGGCAACAGCGAGGCGGCGGTGGTCATCGAGGACGGGCACTACGTGCTGGTGACGCAGCAGCGCGGGGCGCTGACGCTCGACGTGACGTTCGCGGCGGCGGTGACGACGGCCGAGGGGTCGTCGGGGGTGTCGTTCCAGCTGTCGCCGGCGGGGGCGACGTCGGCGGTGCTGTCGGTGCCGGCCCGCGAGGACCTCGACTTCACGGTCGCGGGGGCCAAGCTGCAGTCGGACAAGGTGGTCGGCGACAAGCGGGTGGTCGAGGCGGTGCTGCCGTCGACGGGGGCGCTCGAGGTCAAGTGGCAGCGCGAGCTGCCGAAGGCGGCGCAGCAGGCCAGCCGCGTGCTCAGCGAGGTCTACACGCTGGTCAGCCTCGGCGAGGGGCTGATGCGCGCGACCACGACCGCGCAGTACACGATCCTGTTCACCGGCGTCGACAAGCTGGCGCTGAAGGTGCCCAAGGACATGACGGTGCTCGACGTGGTCGGCGCCGGCGTGCGCGAGTGGAAGGTCGACGGCGAGGGCAACCTCGGCGTGCAGCTCAACTACGCGGCCAAGGGCGCCTACTCGCTGCGCATCGAGATGGAGAAGGTGGTGCGCGGCGACATCAAGGACGTCGCCGCGCCGGTGCCGGTGCCGGTCGGGGTCGAGCGCGCGCGCGGGTTCGTCGGGGTCGAGTCGCGCGGCAACCTCGAGGTCGACGCCGGCGACGTCAAGGGCGCGACGCCGGTCGACGTGCGCGCGCTGCCGGCGGCGATCCTCGGCATCACCGGGCAGCCGGTGCTGCTCGGCTACAAGTACCTCGGGACCGACGTGAGCATCCCGCTGAGCGCGTGGCAGCACGTCGACGCGGACGTGCTGGTGACGCTGCTCGACGAGACGCGGGCGCGCACGATGTGGACCCGGGAGGGCCGGCGGCTGACGTCGGTGAAGTACCGGATCCGCAACAACCGGCGCCAGTTCCTGCGCCTGGCCCTGCCGAAGGGCGGCGAGCTGTGGAGCGCGTCGGTCGGCGGGCGCGCGGTCCAGCCGGCGCTGGCGGCCGACAAGCGAGTGATGATCCCGCTGGTCCGCTCGCAGGCGGCAGGCGGGGAGCTGGCGGCGTTCGAGGTGGAGATCGTGTACGTCGAGAACGGAGCGCCGCCGTCCGACAACGGCCGCGGGCAGTTCAACGCGACGCTGCCCCGCGCCGACGCGCCGTGCACGTACGTGGCCTGGACGGTGTACGCGCCCGACGACGCGAAGGTGAAGCGCCGGTCGATCGACGGCAACCTCCGCAAGGTCCGCTACCTGTCGAACCCGATCCCGGCGGAGGACATGAACTACGTGCAGACGGCCACGCCGCAGATGGCAGAGGCGGCGCAGAACCAGGCGGCCCCCGGCGGGTCGCTCGGCGACGGGGCGATGCCGGTGCCGGTCAGCCTGCCGCTCCAGGGCCACGAGGTCCACTTTGAAAAATTGCTGGCGCTCGACGAGGAGCTGACGATCGGCTTCAAGTACCGCGGGCTCAAGAAGCGGTGAGATCTTCTTCCTCTAACTAGGGACATGTCTTTCGGGGCATGTCTCTGGGAGCTGGCTTATGAGCTTCGGAGGTGTCTCCGAGGGCATGTCCTTCGGGACTTTTTTGAATGATCAGGTCGGCGATCGCCGCGGCTCGAGTGGGATGTCTCAGAGGGCATGTCTTTCGGGACATTCGAGAGACCTCGCCAGCGCTCGGCGTCCGGGTCATGGGGTCCAGGCCAGGCCGGACAGGTCGGGCGGGCGCACCGGGATCGGCCGCGAGTAGCCGGTGCAGGTCAGCTCGAGCAGGTTGCCGGCAGGATCGTTGAAGTAGAGCGAGGCCTGGCCGGGGAAGCCGAGCTGCAGCGGGCCCTCGGTCGGCACGCCGTGGGCGTGGAGGCGGGCCTGGAAGCGCGGCAGGTCGCGCGGGGCCACACGGAAGGCGTGGTGCGGGTGGCCGCGCAGCGGGGCGCGCTGGCCGTCGCGCTGGAGGAACAGGTCGATGCGGGTGGCGCCGCCGAGGTAGAGCGAGACGTGGAAGGTGCCGTCGCCGTCGTCGGGCGCGGGCGGGCGGCCGAACTGAGCCAGGGCGGCGGCGTCGACCTCCATGAGGAAGACGCCGCCGAGCACGTCGCAGTAGAAGCGGCGGGCTGCGGCGAGGTCGGTCACCGGGATCGTGACGTGGTCGAGCAGGCGCAGGCGCGGTCGCCCGAGGCTGCCGAGCACCCGGCGGGCGCGCACGGCGGCGGTCCAGGCGGTGAAGGCGGCGGCGATCGTCCGGTTGCGCAGGGCTGTCAGCATGGGGTCCTCCTGTGGTTTCAATCAGATGATTGAATCAATTGATTGGACGTCTACGCCGGCCCGGCGGGGCGGTCAAGTCGCTTGACCGCGAGCGCGCCCGCGCCTACCGTCGAGCGGCGAGATGGCGCGGGCGAGGCACGAAGCGGCCGGGAAGACGGGCGGGCCGAAGAGGCGGGTGGGCGAGGCGGCCGAGGTCCGAAGGGCGAAGGCGGGCGGGCCGAAGAAGCGGGGCGCGGCCGGGACCGGCGAGGAGCAGCGGGCGAAGGCGGGCGAGACGAAGAAGCGGAGTGCGGCCGGGGCCGGCGAGGAGCAGCGGGCGAAGGCGGGCGGGCCGAAGAAACGGCCTGCGGGACCGGCCGACGAGGTTCGACGGGCGAAGGCGGGCGGGCCGAAGAAACGGCCTGCGGGACCGGCCGACGAGGTCCGACGGGCCGAGGCGAGCGGGCCGAAGAAGCGGCGGGTCGGCGAAGTGGACGAGGTCCGACGGGCCAAGGTGGCCGGCGAACGCGTCGTGCGGGCGGGGAGCGAGCGTGGGCGAGGGACGGCGGCGGGCGCTCGCGTGGTGGCCGGCTCGCGCGCGCGGGTCGGCGAGGAGGGTGACGCGGGCACGCGGCGCCCGCGACCCGGGGCGGACGAGCGGCGGGCGGCGCTGCTCGAGGCGGCCTACGCGACGATCGCCGACCGCGGGCTCGAGGGCCTGCGCACGCGCGAGGTCGCGGCGCGGGCGGGGGTCAACATCGCCACGCTGCACTACCACTTCGGCAGCAAGGAAGATCTGGTGGTCGCGGTGATCGCCTACGTGCGCGAGCGGTTCGTCGCCGCCGGCGCCCGGGGCGGCGGCGACGGGGTGGCGGCTCACCTGGCGGCCGCAGGCGAGCTGTTCCGCGACGATCCGCAGCTCGGGCGCGTGATGCTGGAGCTGGTGTTGCGAGGCCAGCGCGACCGCGCGGCGCGGACGGCCTTCCGCTCGCTGCACGACTTCTGGGCCGGGATGATCGAGGCGCTGCTGCGCGACGGCGTGGCGCGCGGCGAGCTGCGGCAGGACCTCGAGCCGCGGGCCGGCGGGCGCGTGGTGACGTCGTTCGTGATGGGGGCGATGATCCAGCTGGGGGTGAACGCCAAGGCGTTCGAGTTCGCGGCGGTGGCCGAGGAGCTCGCGGGCTGGCTGGCGGCGCCGGCCCGGCGCGCGCGGTGACGCGCTGCATGGCGCATCGGACATGTTCTCGAGGTCATGCGCCTGAGCGCGCTCGCGGATGCGCCAGGCGGCTGGGCCGCGGCTCGGCGGACTCGGACACGAGGCGTAGGCGAGAGTCCAGGCCGCGAGGACGCTGATGTCCTCTTGGACATGTCCCTTCGAGCATCCGCCAGAAACGCTCAGCTGCGCGGGACCAGGCCGTCGAAGACGAGCTGCAGGGCCCGGGCGGCGCGGCGGCGGCGGGCGCCGACGGAGGGGGCGTGGATCACCACTGCGGAGACCATGGCGATCACGGAGAGCACGTCGGCGGCGACCAGGTCGCGCCGGATCTGCCCGGCCGTCTGGGCCTGGCGCAGCGGGGCCGCGAGCAGGCGGGTCATGCGTCGCCGCAGCGCCTCGAGGTCGGGGGCCGTGGGCCCGGTCATCAGCGCGGGGACCAGGGCGTGGCTGGCGATCTGCTGCTCGATGATGGCCGACAGCAGGATCGTGAAGGCGTCCGCGCGGCCGACGTGCGCGCGGGCGAGCGCCTCGAGGGTGGCGAGGTTGTGCTCGAAGATCGCCGAGCCGAGGGCGTAGCGGTCGGGGAAGTTGCGGTAGAGCGTGGCCCGGCCGACGCCGGCGCGGCGGGCGATCGCGTCGAGCGGGACGTCGAAGCCGGACTCGGCGAACACCTCGCGGGCGGCGGCGACCAGGCGCTCGCGGTTGTCGCGGGCGTCGCGGCGGCGGGGGGAGTCGTCCTGGGCGTCGGCGGCCACGGCGGGACTGTAAGCCGATCCGTAAGTGGACACCACTGTCCACTTCTGCTACGCCAAAGCCATGCAGCAGCCGTCCGTGCGCCCGCAGGAGCCCGCCGCGATCCCGAGCGTGCCGGAGGGGGCGTCCCTGGCGACGCGGATCCGCCTCGGCCTACAGGCGCTGAACGTGCTCAAGCACGACGCCGGGCACCCGATCTACGGGCCGCTGCTCAACGTGTGCATGGACAGCGACGTGTATCGCGGCCTGGCCCGGGCCTGGCGCAGCAGCGAGGCCGGGCGCCGGCTCCTGGCCGAGCGGCCCACCTTGCAGGGGCGCGAGCTCGACCTCGAGGCGCTGGCGCAGTTGCCCGCGGGCACGCTCGGGCACGAGTTCGTCCGCTACTTCCGGGCGAACGGCATCCAGCCGTTCGTCACCGAGTTCTTGGTCGAGAACGACCTCGACTACCTGGGCAAGCGCTACCGCGAGACCCACGACCTGTTCCACGTGATCACCGGCTACGCCACCGACGAGCTCGGCGAGATGGAGCTGCAGGCGTTCGTGCTCGGCAACCTCGGGATACCGTCGGCCGCGCTGGTGCTGGTGTTCTCGACCGCGCTCCGCGTCCGCCGCGACGGCGTCCGCGGGCTTGGGGCCTACTTCGCGCGCCTGCGCGCCGCCTACGGCCGCGGCCGCCGCTCGCGCGAGCTGCTCAGCGTGGCCTACGAGACGCTGTGGGAGCAGCCGGTCGCGGTCCTGGCCGAGCACCTGTGCGCGCCGGCGTGAAGCCGCGGGGCGCACAGCTCGCGTTCGTGGTGATCTGGTCTTCGGGACAGCTGCTCGCGAAGCCGCGGGCAGCGCGGAATCTCGCCGCCTGGTGGATCGACCTGGTCTTCGGGCCAGATGAGCGCGAAGCGGCGGGCGGCAGGGACTTCGGGTTATGGTCTTGGGGACATGGGATAGCGAAGCCGCAGGCGGCAGGGAACCTCGAGTCCCGGTCGCTCATGAACATGGCCTCAGGGACATTTTTTAAAGAGAAGTCGCGGGCAGCAGGGCGTCTCTCCGCCGGCGCTGGGACCTGGTCTTGGGGCCAGATGAGCCGAAGGCGCAAAGAGTCAGCGCCACCTGGTTGCCGGGGACGAGCTCGGTGACAGGGTCTTCGGGTCAGGTGTGCCAGCGCCAGGCCCAGAGCCGCAAGACGGGGTCGCGGTAGTCCTCGGTGTCCGTAAGAACGTTGTTTGGAAGGCGAAATTCGCCGACCTGGCCGCGTGGCGCAATCCGATAAAACTCTGGCGCGATCGGATTTTCCGCCCCGGCCGGCCGGGCGCATCCTGCCTTCGTGAGCCGAACGCCGGCTCCGAAAGGCTGAGAGAGAGATGTCCAAGGTCTGGCTCATCACCGGAGGTTCGCGCGGGCTCGGGTCCGAGAGCGTCAAGGCCGCGCTGGCGGCGGGGCACCGCGTCGTCGCCACCGCGCGGCAGCCCGAGCAGCTGGGCGCGCTGGTCGAAGCGCACCCGGAGCGGGCGCGCGCGGTCGCGCTCGACGTCACCGATCCGGGAGCGGCGCAGCGCGCGGTCGCGGCGGCGGTCGAGGCGTTCGGGCGGCTCGACGTCGTCGTCAACAACGCGGGTTACGCCAACGTCAGCTCGATCGAGGACGTGAGCGAGGCCGACTTCCGCGCCCAGTTCGAGACCAACTTCTTCGGCGCCTTCCACGTGACCCGGGCGGCGCTGCCGGTGCTGCGGGCGCAGCGGTCGGGCCACGTCATTCAGGTGTCGTCGATCGGCGGGCGCAGGGGCAGCCCGGGGCTCGGGTCCTATCAATCGGCCAAGTGGGCGCTCGAGGGCTTCTCCGAGGTGCTGCACACCGAGGTGCGCCCGCTCGGCGTCCGCGTGACGATCGTCGAGCCGGGCGGTTTTCGCACCGACTGGGCCGGCTCGTCGATGCGCTCCGACCCGATCCACGACGACTATCGCCAGACCGTCGGCGCGTTCAACGAGCGCGTGCGCCAGGGCCAGGACGGCTCGCGCGGCGACCCGGCGCGCGGCGGGCGGGCCATCGTGCAGCTGGCCGAGCTGCCCGATCCGCCGCTGCGGCTGCTCCTCGGCACCGACGCGCAGTTCCTGGCCAGGATGGTCGCCGCGCAGCGGGCCGCGGAGGACGAGCGGTGGGCCGCGCTCGGCGGCTCGACCGACTTCGACGGGTTGCCGCCGTTCGCCGACACGCCGGTGGCGAAGATGCTGCTGGCCGTGCGACAATGAGGGCGATGGCGGACCTGGTCCCCGTCCCTGGCGTGATGCTCGAGCGGCTGGGCGGGCTCGGCCTCGACGTCGCGCAGATCCTCGCCCGCGCCGGCGTCAGCCCGGCCGTGCTCGGGCCGCCGCGCGGGCGCCTCACCACCGCCGAGTTCTTCGCGCTGTGGGAGGCGATCGAGGCGCTGGCCGGCTCGCGCGACCTCGGGCTGCGGCTCGGGGCCGAGGCGATGCCGCAGAAGTTCGACATCGCCGCGCAGGCGGCGCTGCACTCGGCCAGCGTCGGCGACGCGCTGGCCAAGCTCGGCAAGTACAAGCGACTGGTGTGCCCCGAAGAGGTGATCGTCAGCGAGGTCGAGGGCGAGGCGCGGGTGCGTTTCCATTGGTTGCTGGCGGAGGGCGACCCACCGCGCTTCCTCGTCGACGGCACCTTCGCGTCGGTGCTGGCGATGCTGCGGCGCGGCGCGCACAAGCCGGTCACGCCGCTGCGGGTCGAGCTGACGCGCCGGCGCGCCGACGCGGCGCTGCTGACGCGGCACTTCGGCTGTCCGGTCCACTTCGACGCGCCCGTCGATTTGCTGGTGCTGCCGGCGGCCGCGCTGGCCGAGCCGTTCGTCACTCACAACGCCGACCTGCTGGCGCTGCTGCTGCCGGGCCTCGACGCCGAGCTGGCGGCGCAGGACCGCCGGCGCACGCTGGCCGACGATGTGCGGCTGGCGCTGTGCCGGCGCATGTGCGGCGAGCGACCCTCGGTCGACAAGGTCGCCCGCGACCTGCGGGTCAGCACGCGCACGCTGCAGCGGCGCCTGGAGGAGGCTGGCACCAGTTATCAGCGGTTGCTCGACGAGGTGCGCGACCAGGCGGCGCGGCGGTTGCTCACGCGCACCGACCTCGACGCCAGCCAGGTCGCGTTCCTGCTCGGCTTCGAGGAGCTGAACTCGTTCACGCGAGCGTTTCAGCACTGGGCGGGGACGACGCCGTCGCGCTTCCGGGCCCAGGCGCGCGCGTCGTGAGCGCCGGGCCGGCGAATCACGGGTGTCGGCGCCTGTGGTGATTCGCGAATGACGACACCCGGCGCGTCGCCAGCGACGGCCGGGTGCAGGGGCAGGGGGCGGGTATGATCAATCGTCGTGATCGTGGTAGCCCTTGCCGTGGCCCTTGCCGCAATCGTCGTCATCGTCGTCGTCGTCGTCGTCGTCGCTCTCGTCCTTGTTGAAGGTGCTGGTGATGAGGGCGCGGTGGTTCTTGAGCGAGCCGCAGTCGCCTATCGTCTTCGGCTTGCCCTTCTTGTCGAGGAAGCAGGCCGGGTAGTGGCCCTCCGCCTTGAGCGACTGCATGCGGATGTCGTTGAGGCAGTAGGCGCCGTCCGGGGTCCACTCGGCCTCGATGAACCAATCGGTGGTCGGCGACTCGATCTGCGGCGACAGGTGGTCCCACAGGTCGATCGCGTTGCCGTTGATCGTCCACGGCTCGCCGTTGCCGCAGTAGTCGGCGCGGGCCATGCGCGTACAGGCCTGGTGGTAATCGACCAGGGAAATCGGCCCGCACTTCTTGCCCTTCTCCCAGTCCTTGCAGCGGGTCGCGGACGCCCACGGGCGGTAGCCCCACAGGGTACACTTGGCCAGCACCGCGTTCTTGCAGGCGAAGGTGATGACGTTGTCGTCGTCGACCCGATCGCCGGTCTCGAGGTTCCAGTAGTTGCGCAGCGGCACCGCCGGGACCGGCAGGTTGTTCTCGTCGACGCACAGCGACTTCCACTGGCCGCCGTTCTTGGGCCGGTGGACGATATCGTAGAGGTAGACGTCGTCCTGCTCGGCCGACTGGTAGATGTTGTTGAAGCGCAGGACGTAATCCTCGTAGTGGTCGACGCCGTCGATGACGGTGCCGACGTGGAGGCTCCACTCCGAGCCGATGAAGTCCTTGCCGCTGACGGGGATCTGGGCGCCGTTCTTGACGATCTTGCCGGAGAAGAGGGTGCCGTTGAGCTTGATGCCCTGAAGGACGGGGCCCTGGAGGACGGGGCCGTTGAGCTTGATACCCTGGAGGACGGGGCCCTGGAGGACGGGGCCCTGAAGAACGGGGCCCTGCAGCACCGGACCCTGCAGCACCGGGCCGTTGAGGATGATGCCCTGGAGGACCTGGCCGTTGAGGACCGGGCCCTGCAGCACCGGCCCGTTCAGCACGGGGGCGTTGTACTCCAGCTCGCGCGCGCTCAACGCATCGGCGTCGCCGTCGGTGCCGTCATAACAGGACGCCCCGACACACAGCATCGAAGCCACCAGGATTACGCGATTCGAGTCCTTCATAACGCCCCTCCCATTCACCCAGCCACACTACCACGCCGGCGAGTACGCCAGGAAATGGTTTTTCGCGGTCAGCGCCGGGCGGCGTGTCTTACATATGCATAGAGTCGACCGCGCAGCCGCATGCCTGCAACATTGGCGTGATGTGAACGAAGGTTGCTCCAGCGGAGGAGAATGGCATGAGTGGGCAATTGTCCGGCGGACATATGTCCGTAGTCTCGCGCCATTGATGTGTCTCGCCGAATCACCATTCGGGGGCGACAGGCACCATTCGCAGCGGTCTCATGCGCATTCCGGCGCCGCCGACGGTCGGCCCAGCGGGGGGCAGCCCGGACCTCTCCGCCCCCACACGCACCTTTCACGACTGGGGGTTCTTCGTATATGCCACGATTGCGCCGCGCGATCGTCGCGGCTGCAGCGAACGGAGCGGCGAGACTCTCGCCCCCCGCGCCTCTATGTGCATACACGGACCGACCCGCTCACGGCCTGCGCAGTACCGTTCGCGCGGGCCTCACAACGACGAATCCCCCGCCCATGCGGGCACGGGGATCTCCTTCGTGCGCTTCACGAGCGGAATACGATGTCCTCGCGGGAGAACCAGCGGGCGCACGCCGCCATGCCGCCGGCGGCCAGCAGCAGCAGCGAGGCGAACACCAGCGCGAGGTGCAGCGGGTCGGCGGTGCCGGCGATGATCTCGCGGGTCGCCAGCGAGACGTTGAGGACCGGCACCACGGCGGTGACGAGGCCGAGGCGCACGCCCGGGGCCAGGGCGATCGCGGCGGGCACGACGACGACGATCATCAGCGGGCTGATGACGCTCATCGCCTCCTTGTAGGAGCGGGCGTAGAGCGACAGCATCAGCAGCGCGGCGGCGAAGAACACGCTGAGCGGCAGCAGCAGCGCCAGCACCAGGGCGATCGTGCCGGGCGCGAGGACGCTCTGGATGGCCGAGAGGACCGCCGGCGGGATGCCCTCGACGCCCTGCGCGACGCTGACGTACATGCCGACGGTGGCCAGCAGCGCGGAGGTGAAGCCGGTGAGGGTGACGACCGCGAATTTGCCGAGGGCGATCTGCAGGCGGCTGGCCGGCGACGACAGCAGGGTCTCGAGCGTGCCGCGCTCCTTCTCGCCGGCGGCCAGGTCGATGGCCGGGTACATGCCGCCGGTGAAGCAGAAGATGATGAACATGTACGGCAGGAGGCCGCCGAGCAGCTTGCCGAACAGCTCGCGCGAGCTGACGACGTCGGTGCGCTGGATGTCGAGCGGGTCGAGCACCCGCGGTTCGACGCCGAAGCTCCGCAGGCGCTCGTCGAGCAGCTTCTGCTCGAAGCGCCCGAGCGCCTGCTCGAGCCGCGTGCGCGGGATGTCGAAGTCGTCGCTCGACTTGTGCAGCAGCTGCAGCGGCGCCGGGTAGTACGAGGCCAGGAGGGCGCCGTAGCCGGCGGGGATGACGATCGCCGCGTCGAGCTCCTCGGTGCGCACGCGCTCGGGCAGGGCGGTGACGTCCTGGACCTCGGAGATCTCCAGACCTGGCTCCTGACGCAGGAATTCGGCCAGGCCGGAGCTCGCCTCGGTGTCGGCGACGGCGACCGCGAGCGTCTTGTCGCGCGCCTCGGCGGCCCGCGACTGCGAGAACTTGGCCATCCCCACCATCAGCAGCGGGAACAGCAGCAGCGGCACGACGACCATCGCCACCAGCGTTCGGCGGTCGCGGAGGGTGTCGCGCAGCTCCTTGCGGAAGACGACCCAGGCCGGCGAGCTCATGTCCGCACCCCCTCGGCGGCGTCGATGAGCCGCACGAATTCGTCCTCGAGCGTGCGCCGCTGGCCGCGCTCGTCGACGGCGCGGGCCAAAACCTCCTCGAGGCCGCCCATCGCCAGGACGCGGCCGCGGTGGAACACCGCCAGGTCGTCGGCCAGCATCGTCACCTCGCTCATGATGTGGGTCGAGAACAGGACGGTCTTGCCCTGGGTGCGGCAGTTCTGGATGAGCTGGATGATCGCCCGCGCGGCGATGACGTCGAGGCCGGAGGTGGCCTCGTCGAACACCACCACCTCGGGGTCGTGGATGATGGTGCGGGCGATCGCGACCTTCTGCTTCATGCCGGTCGACAATTGCGCCGCGCGCCGGCCGGCGTAGGCGTCGATGCCGAGCGCGCCGAACAGGGCGTCGCGCCGGCGCTTGTAGTCGGCCGCCCCGACGCCGTGCAGGTCGGCGGCGTAACGCACGTTCTCCTCGGCGGTCAGGCGCTCGTAAAGCTTGGTCGAGCCGGTGAGGAAGCCGAGCTTGCGGCGGGCCGCGACCGGGTCGGCGAGGGCGTCGACGCCCGCGATCGAGATCCGCCCGCCGTCCGGGCGGAGCAGGGTGGCGATCATGCGCAAAACAGTGGTTTTGCCGGCGCCGTTCGGCCCGAGGAGCGCGAATACGCGTCCCGGCGAGCAGCGAAAGCTGGCCCCGGCGACCGCCTGGAGGCTCGACGCGTTCGCGGCTCCAGGAGCGGGAGCAGGAGTATTGCCGGGAGCGGGAGACCCCGCGGCAGCCAGCTCGCGCCGTTGCTGGCGCGAGATCGGGAAGGATTTGGTGAGATCGACGACTTCGATCATCCGGGGGCTCGTTGACTGTAGCAGCGGGGCACGGATATGGATACTCCCCGTGTCGCGTCGCATCGTTTTACCCCTCGCCGCGCTGCTCCTGACGCCGGCCTGCAAACAACAGCAGATCGCCACCGCCACCCCGATCGATGAGCTCCCCCCGCTCATCATCCCCAGCGAGCTGCGCGTCGACGCCGGCTCGATGGGCTCCGGCGGCAGCGAGACGCAGCTCGCCAACAACGACCACCGCGACGACCGCGGCTCGGGCGGCTCCGACTGGCGGTCGGCGGCCGATCAGCCGAGCCAGCGGAACGGCGGCGGCGGCGGCGGTGGCGGCGGCGGCAAGGCGAGCGGCGGCGCGATGGTGTCGGCGTCGCCCCAGCCGACCGCGTACGCGCTGATCGTCGGCATCGAGAAGTACCGCGACGTGACGCCGGCCGGCGGCGCCCGCACGGACGCCGAGAAGTTCGCCGAGCTGGCCCGGGTCACCCTCGGCGTGCCCGAGGACAACATCAAGGTGCTGCTCGACGACCGCGCCAGCCGCACGGACATCGCCAAGCAGATGCGCTGGCTGCAGGCCAACGTGCCGAGCGGCGGCCGCGTGTACTTCTACTTCAGCGGCCACGGGGCGCCCGAGCCGACGTCCGGCGTCAGCTACATCGTGCCGTTCGACGGCGACCCGCAGTACCTGAAGGATACGGCGATCCCGATGACCGAGGTCCTCGGCGACCTCGAGAAGACCAAGGCGAAGGACGTGCTGGCGCTGGCCGACTCGTGCTTCTCCGGCGCGGGCGGCCGATCGGTCCTGGCCCCGGGGACACGTCCGCTGGTGCGCGTCGAGGACGTGAAGCCGCAGACCCGCGTGGCGATGCTGTCGGCCTCGTCGGGCGCGGAGATCTCCGGCCCCGCCGCCGACGGCTCCGGCGGGCTGTTCTCGAAGTACCTGATCGAGGCGATCGGCAGCGGCCAGGGCGACATCAACGGCGACGGCCAGATCTCGCTCAAGGAGCTGGCGGAGTGGATCGGGCCCCGCGTCAAGCGCGAGGCCAAGAAGGCCAACCGCGAGCAGACGCCGCACCTGACGCTGGGCAAGAAGCTCAGCGCGGCCGACGAGTTCATCGTCTCCTGGGGGTACTCGCGATGAGCCGCGCCGCGCTGCTGACCGTGACTGTACTTTGGGGCATGTCCCTCGGGGCATGTACGAAGCAGGGCTTCCTCGCCGCGCCCAAGGCCGACAGCGACGTGGCCGAGAAGATCGGCGGGTTCTCGTCCGACACCCACTTCCTGCTCGAGCCGACCGGCGACGCCGAGAACCTGCTCGGCCGCCAGGTGCGGGTGACCTCCGCGGGGGCGTGGACGATCGCCGACGAGCGCGCGCCCGGCTGCGAGGTGCGCGTCAAGGAGTCGTCGTCGAGCTACAAGAAGAAGTACCGCGTCGGCCTCGGCGACCTGACCGCGTTCGCCGGCGGCTACAAGGACATGCTGAAGCTCGAGGCCCGCTACGGCCGCTCGGTCGAGGCGGAGTACGAGATCCAGAACGTCAAGACGCTGACCGCCGACACCGAAGGGCCGTGCGGCGAGGTGATCGTCAAGTCGGTCCGCGTCGGCTCCGGCTTCCGCAAGCTGGTCCGCGCGGCCGAAGGCGCGGCGAAGGGCCGCGTGGGCAAGGGAGGGATCGGCGTCGAGGGCGGCCGCGAGGCGGCCACCGAGGCGCTCGACAGCATGGAGTGGGGCGACCCGCAGGCCTACGCGTTCAGCTACGACCGCGCGGCGCAGCAGAAGCAGTTCGACTTCTGGGTGAAGATGCCGGAGAAGCTGACCGACGGCGAGCCGATCCACTTCGAGTTCTCGGCCAACGAGACCGCGTACCTGATAGCGATCGTGCTCGAAGAGACGGGGATGGGCGCGGTGGTGTACCCCAGCGACGCAGTGCCGCTGGCGACCGTGAAGGGCAAGAGCAACCTGGTGCTGCCGAGCCCCGACGAGAAGGGACTCAAGGCCCAGCTCCGCGATCCGAAGACGGCCGCCCGCGAGACGCTGGTGGTCTACGCGTTCACGCACCGCGAAGACTTCGACCGCTTCAAGCCGGCGGCGATGGACGCGGGCGAAGGTCTGGCCTACGCCGAAAAACTAGAGAAGGCGCTGTCCCAGGTGCCCATCTCCCGCTGGTCGCGGGTGACGAAGTCGTACGAGATCGTGCCGAAGGATGGCGAGTGATGCTGCTGCAGGTGCTCAAGGACATGCACTCTTCTTTTCTGAAAGAGACAGGACGCAAGCTGGGCCGCGCGGCGGTGGCGACGATCTGTGCGACGACGCTGGCGATGCCGTCGGTGGCGATGGCGACGGAGCCGGAAGGGCCGGAGCCGTCGACCGCCCAGACTTCGGAAGACCTCAACCCGCAGGCGCAAAAGCACGCGACCAAGGCGGTCGAACATTTTAAAAATGGGGCGTTCGTCGACTCGGAGGAAGAGTTCCGCCGGGTGGCCTTTTTCGCGCCGAACTGGCGGCCGCTGCACTTCAATCTGGGTGTGCTCGCGGAGGCGCAGGGGAAGCTCGGGACTGCCGTCAGCGAGTACAAGGAGTTCCGGCCGCACGGGTCGCCCGACGAGCAGATGGTCGTCGATCAGCGGCTCGATGAGCTGGGGCGGCGGAAGATGAAGATCTCGGGGGCGTACAAGCGGCAGATCGCATTGAGTGCGGGTGCGATGATCCTCGGATTCGGCAGCCTCGGCGGGGCGGGAGCTCTGTTCGCCATCATGGCGCGCAATGGCAACCGGGCTGAGGAATACAACGACGCGGCTGATCAAGCCGAGGCGATGATTCCGGACTATGCGGCCAACCCCGACTACCAGACTGCATTGCAGCAACAGGCGAACGATTTCCGCGCGGAGGCGACCGACCTGACCAAGCGCCGGACCGGCATGCTCTACGGCGGCGTCTACCTGGCGATCTTCGGTCTCCTCCTGGTCGCGTACTCGATCATCCCGTTGCGCAACGCCATCAAGTCGAAGCGGCAGCTCGACGGCATCAACCTCGGCAAAACTCGCCTCAAGTGGAACGGCGGGGCCGGGGTCACGCTCCGCTTCTGACCTTCGGGACATGGCGTGCAGGACATGATGCAGAGGGAAGCCGACTTGCAGACCGCCTTGCGCGCCTCCGGAATGAGAATGTGGGTCTTTTCAGACATGTTCTCCGGGACATGTCGCCGCTTCGGCCGCGCGCTCGTGGCGGGCGCGTGCGCGGCGTCGCTGGCGCTGCCGGCGAGCGTCCGCGCGGCCGAGCCGGAGGGGCCGGCGCCGTCGACCGCGGAGACTTCGGACGAGCTGAACGACCAGGCCCAGAAGCACGCGACCCGAGCCGTCGACCATTTTAATAAGGGGAACTACGTCAACGCCGAGGAAGAGTTCCGCCGCGTCGCCTTCTTCGCGCCGAACTGGCGACCGATGCACTTCAACCTGGCGGTGCTGGCGGAAGCGCAGGGCAAGCTCGGCACCGCCGTCAGCGAGTACCAGGCGTTCCGCCCGCACGCTTCGCCGGACGAGCAGCTGGTCGTCGATCAGCGCATCGACGAGCTCGGCCGGCGGCGCATGCGGATCGCCGGCGCCTACAAGCGGCAGATGGGGCTCGGCGCGGGGACGCTGGCGCTGGGACTCGGCGGGCTCGGCGGCGGCGTGGCGATGCTCGTCATCCACGTACAGCGCAAGGAGGCGTACGAGGAGGCGCAGGCCTGGAACACGATGCATTTGATGGGGCCCCTGATGGACGCGAAGAAGCCGAGCGGCGCGCTGGTCGCCGGCGGCTACTGGATCGGGCTGTTCGGCATCATCTTGGCCGGCGTCGGCGTCGGCTTGCTGGTCCAGTCGGTCAAGTCCAAGCGCAAGCTCGACAGCATCGCCCTTGGCAAGACCCGCCTCCAGTGGACCGGCGGGGCCGGGGTGCGGCTCCGCTTCTGACGAATCTTTTGAGATTATAAGAAGATGACGGACAGGACAGGTCCGAAGGGAAAGGGCGTCAAGGACATGGCGCGGAAGACAGGTTCCAAGGGGAAGGGCGGCGCCGAGAGCCTCGACGCGCTGGTGTACGGGCTGATCGCCGCGGCGGCCGAGCGCGACCTCGGGGCCGTCTACGGCGCGGCGCCGGCGGCCGCGATCGACGAGCTGGTGGCGGCGCTGCGGCCGGCGGTCGAGTTCGTGCCGCCGCCGAGCTGGCGCGCGTTCATGGCGGCGTTCGGCTCGCTGCGGGTGCTCGACGCGGCCGGCGAGGTAGTGGACCTTTGCGTGTACACGCCGCGCGAGGCGGCCGCGCACACGCGCGAGCACGTGCGCGTCGGCCCGGAGGTGCGGTGGGTCGACGACGACGGCAGCGAGCACGCGATCACGACCGACCACCTGGTCGCGTTCGCCGACGCGGGCGGCGGCGGGCACTGGTGTTTCGACACCAGCGCGCCCGGCCCCGAGCACGCCGTGTGCTGCCATCACCCGGAGGAGCCGCTGTTCGCCCGCAAGCGCGAGGGCGGCGGGCGAGTGTCGGCGGAGGCCCATGAGTTTGCAGATTTCACCGCGTGGCTGCGCGGCGAGATCGGCGAGTTCATGCGGGCTTCGTAGCCAGACACTGCGTCACTGCGCGGCTAGCTCGGCGAGCTCATGCGGATCTCGTAGCCAGACTCTGCGGGGCCGCGCGGCGAGAACGACGAATCATGCGAGCCTTGTAGCCAGATTTTAAAAAGGCGGAGTTACCGAGGGCGCGGCATGCCCCCGAGCTCGTCGAGATCGACGAGGAGCGACTGTGCGAGCTGCATGCTCTCCGCGAGCTGCTTGCTGACACTCGCGCTCGCGCGGAGGCGCCTGCCGTTCTTGCCGATCCGCGTCTCCAGCCGCGTGCGCCCGGGAATGGGTGGGGGCGGGTCGAACCACTGCCACAGCGCGGCGTGTTTCTCGACCTTGGGCAGGGACGCGCCGCGTCGCTCCGCGTGGGTGAGGGCGGCGTGAAATGCGGCGTAGTAGGCACGGCTGACCGCGCTGCGGTGTGCGGCTACATCCTCTCGAGTGGCGAGCTCGACGGCCAGCCCATGGAATGTCATCCAGTCGAACATGGAGTTCAAGCTCAGACTCGACGGAGATCGACCACGATCTCGATGTTGGACGCTCGCGCCGCGTCGAACCACCACGCTTCGTCGAAGCGCTCCAGGGCTTCCGGGGCGCCCTGTGCGTCGGCGGTGACGCAGACGTCGACTGCGAGCTCGTCCCTGGCCCCGTCGGTGTGAAGGTTCGGGCGAAGGCGCAGGTGATCGATGCTGCCGCCGAAGAACTTGGGCAGGTTGGTAGCGATCTCTCGCAGCAAGGGCAAGGTTGCCGGCTCGCGCGTCAAGATGTCGGCCAACGCGTCGGGCTCCAGCCAGACGAACGAGAACAGCAGCGATGCGATGGGGGTCGAGCGCTCTTCTCGCAGCGCTGGTGCGGACCGGTGCTCGTAGTGTGCGAGGAGTTGCTCGTGGCCCTGGCGCCACAAACGAACGGCGAGCTCCGCCATCCAGAGAGGCATCGTCCTGCCTGTGTCGGCGGCGACGGCCAGCACGAACATGGCGCCGGTGGAGCGGAGAACAGCGAGCCCTACGCGACGGTCCTGGGGGGAGAGTCGGGGGCCGCCCAGTTCCGCGATGCCCGCGGCCGCCAGCTGCTGTGGGTCGTATTGCGACAGCGCCTGAGTCTGGCGGACGAATTCCGAGTCAGTCGGGCCGACCAGAAGTCGCGCGAGCTTTGCCGCGTCCTCGAAGCCGTGCCGGAGCTCGTCGCGGAGCTCTTCTGTCGTCACCAAAACGGAGGCGTCGACCGATTCGTCGGTGCGAGCGGAGAAGTCGGCGAGCGCGGCCGTCAGGGCTTCACCGTCGAGCTCGCGCATCATAGCGACGAGTCGTGCCAACCCTTCGGTGCGACACAGCTCGGTGTCGAGTGCGGCGAGGAAGGACTCTTCCGAACCACAGGCGAGCAGCCGTTCGGCGGTGGGGCGCATGACGGCGTCGAGTTCGCGGACCTGCTCGAGAATCGGCGATTCTTCCGCCTCGGCGGGGGGCGTAACGCTCGCGGATACGACGAGCGGAGCAGAACTCACCCCCCAGAGAAACAGGGCAAGCGCAGGGGCACGCATGCAAAGGAGCATACGGCGGCTGAGCTCCCCCGGCAATCGCTACAGGTGGGTTATTGCTCTCCAAGGAAGTTGCCAACGCTCGTCGTGGGGCACCAACGCGTGTTGGTAGAGCCTCCGCAGTGAGCGCCGCTGTCGGTCGCGGGGCGTTTGGCTCGACTGTTTCGGCCAGCAAGCACGACGCCGCGATTGACCTCGGTGGGTCGCGTGCGTCGATCAGCAGCGGCGGCGACGGCGAGCGAGGGCTGCGAGCGCGAGCAGCAGCGCGGGGCCGGGGGTGCGGGAGCTGTCGCTCGTGCAGCTGCAACTTTCGGGCGGCTCGGAGCCGCCGGTGCCGGCGGGGTCGGTGGTGGAGGTGCTGCTGCCGGTGCTCGCGTCCGACGTTTCGCCGGGGCCCTGCGTGGTGGGTGGGCCGTCGCTGGTCGGGACGAGGGTGGTCGCGGTCGACGTCGTCGAAGTCGAAGTGGTGGGGTCGAGGGTGGTGGTCGAGGTCGAGGTCGTACCGGTGAGCGCGTCGGTGGTCGAGGTGGTCGAGGTCGAGGTCGCGTCGGTCGTCGTGTCGCTGGTGGTCGAGGTGTCGCCGGTGGTGGTGGTCTCGTCGCCCGTGGTGGTGGTCTCGTCGCCGGTGGTCTCGTCGGGCGGCTCGAGGAAGCAGTTGGGCTTGCAGCCGTCGTTCACGGCGTTGTTGCCGTCGTCGCACTGTTCGCCGGGGTCGACGATGCCGTCGCCGCAGCGGCTCTGGACGACGCACACGCGGGTGTCACAGCACGGGTCCGCGGGCAGTGGGTCGGCGATCGCCGCCAGCGCGAGCTCGAGCTGCATCTGGTTCTTGGCGTGAAAGTGCGGGAGGAGCCCGCCCGAGCCCCAGCTCGCCATCGCCGCGAGCTGGGCCTGGGCCTGCGGCGTGCTGACGATGTCGCCGAAGCCGATCACGCGGGTGGTGACGCCGACGGCGTGCATCGCCTCGAGCGGGGCCTGGACCGCGGCGTCGCTCGAGTTGTAGGCGCCGTCGACGATGAGGATGTTGATGAACGGCGTCGCCTCGGTGCACGGCATGGCGGCGTCGTCGGCCAGGCAGGCGGCCTTGTAGGCGGTGAAGTGGTCCTGCACGAGCTGCAGGCCGAGGTGCAAGTGGGTGCCGGAGCCGGTGCAGGCCTCGGGGTTGTTGGGGTGGTGGTCGCAGCGCGGCATGTGACTGACGACCGGCTCGGTGAACGGCGGCTCGGCCTGGTCGCCCGTTTTAAAGGTCCAGGTGAGCGGCGGGCCGCCCCATGGATCGAGGCAGCCGGGCGGCTCGCACGAGGTCTCGGGATCGAGTGCCCAGTCGAATTGGGACCGGTGGCACAGGCCGTAGTCGACGAGCAGCTTCTGCTCGCCGGGGGCGGGCTCGTGGTGGCCGAACACTGCCAGGCCGAACAGGGTGAAGTGCTCGCGCGTGCTGGCGAGGACGGGCCGCTGGAAGAGCGGCACGGGGAAGCCGCTCAGGGCGTCGCGCACCTGGTCCCAGCCGGTCGTGCCCATCGGGCCGGCCTGGGTGAGTCCGTTGATGTTGAGCATCGACGACGAGGCGTCGAGCAGGACCATCGCCCGCGCCATCGCCGGGCTGCACCGCGGCAGCCGCACCTGGGCCGAGAAGTCGTCGACGACCGCTCCGAGCGCGCTCCGCAGGCCGTCCGGGTAGAGGCCGAGGCGCGCCGGGCCGGTGCCCCCGGCGACGCCGATCGCGTCGGCCCAGGGTTCGTCGGCCGCCTCGCCGAGCGCGAGCACGTATGTCCGAACGGACATATTACTATTATTAAAGAGGTCGGCGGCGACGAGGGCGGGGTCGGCGGTCGCGGGGGCCAGCGGCGTGGTGCCGGATGGATCGGTCCACGGGCCGTCGGTGACGAGCACGATCGCCGCGTCGCGGGTGTCGAGGTCGAGCGGGTGGTCGGCGGCGGTCTGCTGCAGGTAGGCCTGCGCCCGCGCGAGCGCGCCGCCGGTCCACGACTCGATGCCGTCTTGCTGGCCGCCGAGGGGCGACTGGACGGCGAGGAGCGCGTCCTTCACCGCGTCGCCGTTGCACTGCAGGTAGGCCTTGTCGGGCGCGAGCGGATCGTAGAAGCCGAGGTCGAGGTGCTGGCCGTCGAGCAGGCCGGAGGCGTCGCCGGCGATCGCGGTGCCGGGAGCGCCCGGGTCGGGGTCGTGGCCGAAGCGCAGCACGCCGATCTGCAGCTGATCCGTGAGCAGGTCTTCGTCGACCGCGAGGGTGTCGACGAGCGCATCGACGGCGGCCTCCCAGCGGGTCTGGTTGCCGCTGAACGGGCTGTTCATCGAGGTCGAGTAGTCGAGCACGAACAGGAGGAGCGGCTTCTTCACCGCGCAGGTGGCCTCGTCGACGCAGGCCGCGGCGGCGGGGGTCGCGGCGCCGAAGAAGGTCAGGCCAGCCGCGAGCACTGCCGGGCGGAGGGCGGTCGTCTGCGGAGCGCGGGGCGTACGGTGTCTCATCGGCGGGTCTCCATCCACATCGAGCCAGCTTGCATGAGAGCAGGACGCCGCGCCGATGTCCATCGGCCTCGCGCGTGAGGCCGGCGTCGCCGCGCGCGGTGCAGAAGAACCGTGGGGCTGAACGGAAATCGCGGCTCGTAGCCATACGAGCCGCGCACGCGCTCGTCCGGCGAGGTAGGTCCGAGCGACGAGGGTTGACGACATCGGGGACCTGAGTCCCGATGACGCGTGCGCCTGTCGACGCGCGGAGCCGGTTTGGACGTGCTCCGAGCGAATGCACGAAGAGCCTGGAAGAACATGTCTTAGGGGTCATGTCTCACCGGCCTGGTCCGCGAGCCGGTTCGGACATGCCCCGAAGGACATGTTCTATCAGCCATGCTTGCGGCGGCGTCGCAGGAGCAGCAGCGGGGCGGCGAGCAGCAGCTGGCGCCAGTCGACGGGGGCGTCGCTGCGGCAGGTGCAGGTGATCGTGCCGACCTCGCCGGCGGTGGCGGTGTCGGGGCTGGGCTCGCCGCCAGTGCCGTCGGTGCCCTCGCCGCCGCTCGACTGGCCGCCGGTGGTGGGGTCGTCGGGGCCGGGGCCGGGGACGCAGGCGAAGCCGCCGTCGTCGCTCGCGCCGCAGCTGGGGGTCATCGGCGTGGCCTCGCAGTCGGTGGTGACGAGGCCGTCGTCGGGGTCGCAGAACTTGAGGACGGCGCCGTCGCAGGCGCCGGCCTCGCCGACGTCGCCGCACGGGTTGCAGTCGGCGCCGTCGGAGCCCTCGGGGCACAGGTCGGGGACGTCGCAGCTGCCGTCGTGTTCGTAGGGGCACCAGTCGGCCGGCGCCTCCGGCAGCGCGCCGGAGTCGGGGTCGACGCAGCTGTAGCCGGTCTTCGCGTCGACGAAGCCGCACTCCTTGCCCTGCTTGACGCAGTAGACCTCCTGCGTGACGCCGGTCGAGCCGTCGCAGTAGACGAGGACGTCGCCGACGCACTTGCCGTGGTAGGTGCTGCCGCCGGGGACGTCCTTGCAGGTCGCCTTGGTGTCGACGTTCTCGGCGCAGTAGGGGTCGACGAGGCAGGCGCGGGTGCCGTCGGACACGCTGGCGCAGCAGTCGTAGGCGCTCTCGCAGTCGCCGCCGGCCTTGCACTCGTGCGAGCAGAAGCCGGTCGGCGCGTCCTGCTCGGACACGCAGAACGGGTTGTTCGCGCCGCACTCCTGGTAGCCGTCGGCGTCGCAGGTGGCGGCCGCGCCCTTGCCGTTCGGGTTGAGGCAGTCGTAGCCGACGATCGAGTCGAACTTGCCGCACTCGAGGCCGTCGCCGCCGCAGTCGACGCTGACGATCTCGTCGTCGGGCGCGCCGACCTGGCAGTAGACCAGGGTGTCGCCGTCGCAGCGGCCGAAGAACGACTCGTTGCCGCAGGTGCCGGCGATCACGACGCAGTTGCCGTTGCCGTCGTCCTCGAAGTTGTCGTTGCAGGCGCAGGTGTAGTCGGCCTGGTTCTGCGGGTCGGCCCACTCGGGGTGCGCGTCGTCGGGGCAGTCGCTGTCGACCGGCTCGCACTCGCCGTCGGGAGCGTTCGGCGCGCCCTCGAAGCCGGGGTCGCACACGCACTGCTTCTTGGCGGCGCTCCAGCCGGAGTCGAGCGGGCAGCCGTTCTCCTCGGCGACGCACTGGCTGCCGTCGGCGTTCGGCTTGAAGCCGTCCTGGCACAGACACAGGCCGTTGGCCTCGATCGCGTTGGCGGGGCACTCGACGCCGCCGAGCGCGACGCAGGCGGTGCCGTCGCCGCTGGGCACGAAGCCGGGGTCGCAGTAGCACAGGCCGTCCTTCTCGGAGGCGTCGTCGGGGCAGCCGTCCATCGGCACGTCGCTGGCCGCGAGCACGCCGACCGCGACCCACGCCTCGGCGGTGGCGGTGCAGTCGCCGGCGGTGGCCTGGCCGAGCGCGATGAGCTCCTTGCAGGCGGCGACTGTCCCTTGGGCCATGTCGACGAAGCTGGCCTGGCTGCCGATGTGGCCCTTGTAGAGGGTGCGGTACCAGACCTTCTCGACCAGCTCCTTGCTGCGGGCGGTGGCGAGGCGGTAGGCGGCGTGGTTGGGGATCCCGCTGTTGATGTGGACGCCGCCGAAGTCGTCGGCGCCCTTGTACAGCTGGTTCATGTGCTTGGGCTGCTGGCCGAGCTCGGGGTCGACGAAGCTGCGCGCGAACGGAGCGCCGAAGCCGGGGCCGACCACGTCCTCGCCGAGGGTCCAGTCGTCGCGGTCGATCATCATCGCCATGACGTCGGCGAAGCTCTCGTTCAGCGCGCCGGGCTGGTTCTGATAGACGAGGTTGGCGGTGCCGGTGATGACGGCGTGGCTGTACTCGTGGGCCGAGACGTCGAGCGAGCGCGTGAACTCCTTGAAGATCAGCTTGTCGCCGTCGCCGATCGCCATGAGCTTGTTGTACGGGTCCCAGAAGGCGTTGTTGTAGGCCTTGCCGTAGTGGATCAGCTGCTCGACGGCGGCACCCTTGCCGTCCCACGAGTTGCGGGCGTGGGTGGCCTGGAAGTAGTCGATGACCTTCTGCATGTGGGCGTGCGCGGTCGCCTCGGCGGCCGTCCACGCGGTCTTGGTCTTGCTGGTGGCCAGCGCGGCGTTGCCGGGCAGATCGCTGTTGCCGGCGTCGAGCGTCTGCAAGGTGGCGGCGGCGAGGCCCTTGCTGCGGTCGTAGAGGCCGTACTCGGCCTTGTCCTGGTAGTGCGACAGCCGCAGGGTGACCTGCTTGCCGAAGTGATCGGTGGCGGTGCCGGTGGTCGGCGTGACTGTCTCGGTGGCGACCAGCGGACGGCGGGCGAGGACGCTGCCGTGCTCGGCGTCGACGTAGGTCTCGAAGTGTTGATAGCCGCCTTCGGCGAGGTCGACGGTCTGGATCAGGCGCCAGGCGAGGACGCCGCCGCGGTCGTGGCTCTGCGGCCAGACGCCGAGCTCGGCGGGGCCGCGATCGACCGCGCGGCGATCGGCGGCCTCGGGGCCGTTGTGCCGGCGGGCGCGGGCGCGGGCGGCGTCGGCCCCGAACTTGATGACGAGCGGCGGATCGAGGCGCCCGAGGTTCTGCGCGGCGATCGAGGTGAGAGCGCCGGCCGCGTCGAAGTGCGCCTTGACCTCGGCGCCCCACACGGGGAGGCCGCGGAAGCGGACGTCGTGGTGCAGCGCGAGGTCACCGGCGTCGCCGTGGATCACCTGCGACTGCACGAGCTCGACGTCCCCGGACGCGCCGGCGAGGCCGAGGACGTCGCGGTGCTCGGCGAGCATGGCCTGGGCCGCGCGCACGCCGACGCCGTGCGGGTTGGCGACGCGGCCGTCGAACCGCCGCAAGGTGCCGTGCGCGGGGTCGAGGCGGACCTGCGCCGGTTCGCTCGAGCGCGCGGCGAGGTCGACGAGGGCGGTCCGCACGAACGGCGCCGGGGCGGCGGCCTTGCCCGCCTGCGCGAGGGTCAACGGCCGGGGCCGCGCGGCCGGGTGATCCGCGGCGACGACGCGCGCGAGCGGCTTGCCGAGCCGCTTGGGACCGCCGCTGCCCTTGCCGGTCGGCTCGGCGGCGCTTGCCAGCGGGAGCATCGCGAGGGACACGAGCGAGGCGGTACACAGCGAGAGTCGACGCGTCATACGGCGCGGCGAGGATACCTTGACGATCGCCGGCTCGCGGGGCGAATCTTCGCCGGTGCGCGTCACGACGTGGTCGGGTTCTGGAGCGAACGTGATCGGCGCGGCGATCGGCGTCGCCATCTGGCTCGGCAACGCCGCGCCGTTGCAGGCCGAGCCGCCAGCCGCAGAGGCTTCTGCAGCGCCGACGCTGCAGGCAGTCACGCCGGCCGAATTCGGCGCCGGCGCGACGATCACGATCACCGGCTCGAACTTCGCCGAAGGCGACGTGGTGCTGTTCGACGCGATCGCGCTCGAGGGCGTGACGATCGCGCCGGGCTCGATCACCGCGACGGTGCCGCTCAAGACCAAGAGCGCGAAGAAGCTGATCCTCAAGCGGGCGAAGAAGAAGGTCGCCGAGCTGGCGATCACCGGCTTCGTCAAGGCGCCGGCGCTGACGTCGGCGTCGCCGAAGTTCGCGGCGCCCGGCGAGGTCGTCACGCTCAAGGGCAAGAACCTCGATCGCGTGACGACGCTGACGCTCGCGGGTGCGCCGGTGAAGGTCGACGAGCTCGGCGCGACGTCGCTCCGCTTCACCGCGCCGGCGGGGACCACCGGGCCGCTGGCGGTGAAGAGCGTCGGCGGCGAGGCGGCGCTGAAGCAGAACTACGAGATCTTCTACGCCCCGGCGCTGACTGGGGCGAGCCCGGCGGCGGCGTTCGAGGGCGACAGCGTGACGCTCACCGGCAAGCACCTCGAGGCGGCCAAGTTCAAGCTCGGCAGCAAGCCGCTCAAGGCGTCCGAGCAGGCCGACGCCAAGGCGACAGTGACGATCGCCAAGGGCGCCAAGTCGGGCGACCTCAAGGCCGAGGCGCGCAAGAAGGGCTCGGCGGTGGCGTTCACGGTGTACCCGACGCCGCTCCTGACGACGGTGCCCAAGGAGGTCGGCGCGCCGGGGACGCTGAAGATCAGCGGCAAGAACCTCGACGCGGTCGCTACCTGGCGTTTGGGACAGGTGGTTCTGGTGCCCGAGGCGCCGGCCGGCAAGTCGAAGGTGACGCTGACGCTGCCCGACAGCGCGCCGACCGACCAGCCGCTGGTGGCGGTGTCAGAGGGCCGCGAGTTCGCCAGCAAGAAGCCGGTCGCGGTGATCAAGACGCCTGTCGTGGAGGCCATGTCCTATTGGACAGGTCCCGAAGGCAAGGGGGTGGAGGGCGAGATCCGCGGGCGCGAGCTGACCGACAAGACGAAGTTCACCCTGGCGGGCAAGAGCGTGAAGACGACGTTCGTCGATCCGACGCGGGTGACGTTCGCGCTGACGAAGGCGCCGAAGGCCGCCGAGCAGGCGCTGCAGGCCAAGACCGGCAAGTACAAGGGGCCGGCGTTGACGGTCGACGGGGCGGCCGGGGGCTACAGCGCCGGGCCGGCGCGGCTCGCCGAGATCCTCGCGGCCGGCGGGGCCGGCTACTCGGCGAGCGCGGTCGCGGCCGACCTCGCGGTCAGCCAGCGCCAGCCGGACCGCGGGGCCGAGCCGCTCAAGGCGCTCGGGCGGGCGGCGACCAGTCCCGAAGGACAGGCGGAAGTCGCCGCAGTGGGCCGGCAGATCGCGCTCGACCTGCGCCGCTTCACGGTCGCGCAGGTGGCCCTGTGCGCGCAGATGACGGCCGGCAAGACGCAGGCGCAGGCGGAGGCCAACGCGGCCCTCGGCGACGACCTGCGCGCCAGCCAGAAGCACATGCAGGCGCTCGCGGGGCAGCTGCGCGAGCTGTGGTCGGGCCTGCCGCTGGCGGCCACCGCGAGCGACGCGAGCACCGGCCTCGCCGAGGTCGACGCCGAGGTCGCGGCGGCCACCGCGGCGCGGGCCCAGGTCGAGGCGGCCTGCAAGAACAAGTTCGTCGGCAGCGGCAAGCTGCTGAGCGAGGCCGGCGCGGTGGCCAAGGTCGACCTGCCGGCGCTGTACGGGGAGGCGATCAAGGGCGCGTTCGGGGCGGTGCTGGCCGCCGGCAAGACGTGGCCGGCGGTCGAGGGCGAGGTGTCGACGCGCCTCGGCGGGCTGCCGGCGGCGCGCAAGAAGCAGTGGAAGGATGTCCTCAAGGCCAGCAAGTCGGCGGTCGAGGGCGGGGCCGCGGCGACCACCGGCAAGGGCGCGCGCGGCGACAAGCACGTCGAGCCGCAGGCCAAGCCGAAGAGCAACACCGGCAAGGGCAAGGGCAAGGCGGGCTGAGGCCGCGCACGGAGGCGAGGATCGATGAGACTTCGGGGCAGGTTCCTTGGGACATGTGCTTTGGTGCTGGCGGTCGCGTGCGGCGACGACGGCGAGGCGACCACCGACAGCGGCGGCTCGACGACGGGCACGCCCGGGGCGACGCCGGGCGAGGTCGAGCTCGTCGGCCAGGTCGACGTGATCGACCTGTGCGGCACCAGCGGCGCGACCGCGGTGTCGTTCCGCGCGACCAAGATCGGCTGCGAACAGCCGAAGCCGGCCCCGTGCACGATCAAGGTCGATCCCTTCGAAGAGGTGGTCGGCGACGCCGCCACCTGTCCCGCGAGCCAGAACGCCGCCGAGATGCGGGTGGTCGTGAAGTCCGCCGGGCGCTGGCAGGTCGAGGCCCGCGCGCTCACCGACTCCGGCTACGTCGGCAAGTGCTTCGGCCCGGGCACGGAGGAGGTCACTCTGGTGACGAAGGCCCAGGTCGAGGCCGGGACGACGATCGCCGTGAACGGCCGCTCCGGACCCTGCCCGCCGCCCTGAGCGCCGAGCGTCGGCCGCCCCGAGAGAGCAGGACGCCGCGGCAGGAGTGGCCGCGGCGCGGGTCGGGGCCGTCGCGGCCGCGGCGAGCGACCTGAGCGACGGGCCCCGCGGGTTTTTCTTGGCAATCGCGCGCGCTCGGCTTAGCGTTGCGGCGCGCCATGACCTACGAATTTCGCGCGATCGAAGCCCGCTGGCAGCGGTACTGGGACGAGCACCGCACCTTCGCCGCGGAGGTCGACCCCGAGCGGCCCAAGTACTACGTCCTCGACATGTTCCCGTACCCCTCGGGCGACGGCCTCCACGTCGGCCACCCCGAGGGCTACACCGCGACCGACATCGTCGCCCGCTACAAGCGGATGCGCGGCTACAACGTGCTCCACCCGATGGGCTGGGACGCGTTCGGGCTGCCGGCCGAGCGCTACGCGATGAAGAAGGGCACCCACCCGGCCAAGCGCACGGCCGAGTGCATCGTCAACTTCAAGCGCCAGCTCAAGACGCTCGGCTTCTCGTACGACTGGGAGCGCGAGATCGACACCACCGATCCGCGCTACTTCAAGTGGACGCAGTGGATCTTCCTGCAGATCTACGACTCGTATTACGACGCCGAGGCGGGCCGGGCCCGCTCGATCGCGGAGCTGCCGATCCCGCCCGAGGTGACCGCGGCCGGTGACGCGGCGGTCCGCGCCTACCGCGACGCGCGCCGCCTGGCCTACCTGCACGACGCGCCGGTCAACTGGTGCCCGGAGCTGCGGATCGTGCTGGCCAACGAGGAGGTCGCCGAGCACGTCGAGCAGGGCTACACGGTGGTCCGTCGGGCGATGCGCCAGTGGATGATGCGCATCACCGCCTACGCCGAGCGCCTCCTGGCCGACCTCGAGGGCCTCGACTGGCCGACCAGCGTGCTCGAGATGCAGCGCAACTGGATCGGCCGCTCCGAGGGCGCCGAGGTCGACTTCCAGCTGGCCGAAGGGGCAGGTTTCGAAGGCAAGCTGACGGTCTTCACCACGCGTCCGGACACCCTGTTCGGCGCGACGTACATGGTGCTGGCGCCCGAGCACCCGCTGGTCGCGGCGATCACCGCGCCCGAGCGGCGCGACGCGGTCGACGCCTACGTCGCCCGCGCGGCCACCCGCAGCGAGCGCGACCGCCAGGCCGAGGCGGCCGAGGGCAACAAGACCGGCGAGTTCACCGGCGCCTTCGCGGTCAACCCGGTCAACAAGCAGCGGATCCCGATCTGGATCAGCGACTACGTGCTGATGGGCTACGGCACCGGCGCGATCATGGCGGTGCCCGGCCACGACGAGCGCGACCACGCGTTCGCCACCGCGTTCGGCCTGCCGATCGTCGAGGTCGTGTCCGGCGGCGACAAGCCGATCGCCGAGGCGCCGCACGTCGGCGACGGCGTGGCGGTGGGCTCCGGGCTGCTCGACGGCCTGGCGACGCCGGAGGCCAAGCGCAAGATGATCGCCTGGCTCGAAGAACATGGCCTCGGGACCAGGCGCGTGACCTACAAGCTGCGCGACTGGCTGTTCTCGCGCCAGCGCTACTGGGGCGAGCCGTTCCCGCTGGTCCACGGCGAGGACGGGGTGGTGTTCCCGGTGCCCGACGCCGAGCTGCCGGTGACGCTGCCGACGATCGACGACTACCAGCCGAGCGAGTCGGGCGAGCCGCCGCTGGCCAAGGCCGAGGCGTGGCGCCGCTACGAGGGCCCGACCGGCCGCGGCCTGCGCGAGGTCAACACCATGCCGCAGTGGGCCGGCAGCTGCTGGTACTACCTGCGCTTCATGGACCCGACGAACGACGCCGCGCCGTTCAGCAAGCGCGCCGCCGACTACTGGCTGCCGGTCGACCTGTACATCGGCGGGGCCGAGCACGCGGTGCTCCACCTGCTGTACTCGCGCTTCTGGCACAAGGTCCTGTTCGACCTCGGCCACGTCGGCACGCGCGAGCCGTTCCAGAAGCTGGTCAACCAGGGCATGGTGCTCGGCGCGACCTACCACCCGCTCGACGCGCGCAAGGACGAGCAGGGCAAGCCGCTGCTGTTCTTGCCCGACCTCGTCGAGCAGGTCGCCGGCGCCGACGGCTGGCGCGTCAAGGGCACCGGCGAGCCGGTCCGCGTGCAGTGGGACAAGATGTCCAAGTCGCGCGGCAACGTCGTCAACCCCGACGACGTGGTCCAGCAGTACGGCGCCGACACCATGCGCCTGTACGAGATGTTCATGGGCCCGCTCGAGCACAGCGCCCCGTGGCAGACCGACGGCGTGGCCGGCTGCTTCCGCTTCCTCCAGCGCGTGCATCGCCTGGCCTTCGAGTCAGGTGAGATGGCGCCGGGCGAGGGCACCGATCGTCAGCGGCGGCTGCTCCACAAGACGATCGCCGCGGTCAGCGAGCGCATCGACCGGCTGGCCTTCAACACCGCGATCTCGGCGATGATGGTCTACGTGCGCGACATCGCCCAGGCCGACGAGCCGCTGCCCCGCGACTCGCTCGAGCAGTTCGTGCTGCTGCTGGCCCCGTTCGCGCCCCACCTGGCCGAGGAGATCTGGCGCTCGCTCGGGCACGTCCGCTCGCTGGCGTACGAGCCGTGGCCGGCCGCCGACGACGCCTGGCTGACCGAGGACACGTTCCCGCTGGTCGTCCAGATCGGTGGCAAGCGGCGGGCGGAGCTGCAGGTGGCCGTCGGGATCAGCGAAGCCGACGTCGTCAAGCTGGTCATGAGCTCGTCCGAGCTGGCCCGCTACCTCGAGGGCAAGACGCCGCGGCGGATCGTCTACGTCCCGGGCAAGCTGGTCAACGTCGTGCTCTGAGCCCTCTGCGAACCCGCGTTCACCGGGCGTGCGGGGCCTGTGCCCGCATCGCCCGGCGTGCTCCGGTGAACCTGACTTCACTGGACATGTCGGGGCCTGTGCCCGCACAAACCCGGCATGCAGGTCACGCTTCTCTGCGGGCTCGTCGCCCTCGCGTCCCCCGGCCCCTGGGAGCCGACGCTGGCGCCGGACGTCCCGCCCCCCGCGAGCGGCTCCGACGTCGAGGCGCCGGCAGCGACGGCGTCTCCGGCTGGAGAGGCGAGCAGCGCCGCGAGCACGCCGGCGCCGGCCGCGAGCACGCCGACTGCGACAGCGCCGGCAGTCGCTCCTGTGACACCGGCCACCCCGGCCCCCGCGGACAAGGCGACCGCGCCTGCGCCTGCCCCTGCAGCGCCCAAGCCGTCGAAGTGGGCGCCGCGGTGGGAGGCCGCGCGGCTGGCCGAGGACCCGATCTCGCAGGACGGCCGCACGAAGTGGCGCCCCGGCGTCGGCGTCGAGGTCGCCAGCGCCAGCGGCCGCTTCTCGCTGGCCTTCAACGCCTTCATGCAGCTGCAAGCGACCGCGCTGCACGTGCCCGGCACGCCCGGCACCGACCAGAGCCCGGGCACCGCCGATCACACCGACTTCACGCTGCAGTTCCGGCGCGCGCGCATGTGGATGAGCGGCAACGTGTTCACCAAGAACATCAAGTACCGCATCACCCTGACGTTCGCCCCGGTCGAGCTCGGGTTCAAGGACGGCGTCCCGCACCGCTCGCCCATTCTCGACTGGTTCTTCACCCTCGACCGCTTCCGCGACTTCACCCTCGTCGTCGGCCAGTACAAGGTCCCCTACAACCACCAGCGCATGAACAAGATCACGAGCCTGCAGTTCGTCGATCGTTCGCTGGCCAACAACGAGTTCACCTTCGATCGCGACATCGGCCTCGACCTGCGCTCGAAGGACATCGCCGGGCTCGGCAAGCTGCGCTACTACCTCGGCGTCTACCTCGGCGACGGCATCGCCAAGTACGGCCCGAGCAACTTCGGCCTGATGTACCTCGGCCGCTTCGAGGTGCTGCCGTTCGGCCAGTACGACGACCTCGAGGAGTCCGACCTCGACCGCAGCATGAAGCCGCGCATGCTGATCGGCGCCGCCTACGGCTTCATCGATCGCGACCCGCACGACACCCACGGCTTCGCCGGCGCCATCCCGGCCGACGGCGGCTTCACCAGCACGCACAACGCGACCGCCGATCTCAGCTTCCGGATCGCCGGCTTCTCGCTCGACAGCGCGTTCTTCTACCGCAATGGTTGGCGGATCCCCGGCAACGCCGTCGATCTCATGGGTCAGCCGATCACGCCGATCGCCGCGCGCAACGGCATCGGCTACTTCGCGCAGGCGGGCTACCTGATCCCGTACACGCCGCTCGAGCTGGGCGTGCGCTACGGCGGCTCGCGCGGGATGGCGGGGCGGTACGGTACGAGCTTGCCCGATCAGACCGAGGTGGGCGGAGTGATGAACGTGTTCTTCGCCCGCCACTTCCTCAAGCTGCAGCTCGACTATCTGCGCCTTTACAGCTCGGCATTCACCGGGCCCATGGACCAGGTGCGCTTGCAGCTGCAGGCGACCTTCTGAGCACGTGCGTACGCGCGGACGAACGCGCGCTCCGATCTGCGTGAAGTGGCCGGCGTCGGCGCCGCCCGTGGCGGTATTGCGATATTGCGTTGCGTAAAGCCGTGAGTTCTCTCGCCCATCTTCGTGGGCGTGGGGACGGAATGCCTCACGCAAAGCCGCCACGAATTTCCGTGGCGCTGTGCTGCGTGCATGTGCGATGGTGGCACGAAGGACTGCTCGCGCGGCACGGCCCGCCAGGGAGCTCACATGACCATTCAGCGTTCACACTTACAGCGCCTCACTGTCCTCTCCGCGCTCGGGCTCGCGCTCTCCGGTTGCGGCGACGACAGCAAGGGTGACACCGACAACGTCACGACGAACCCGACGGGCATCGCCAGCAACATCACGTTGACCGGCGGTGACGAGACCGAGGGGATGACGACGGTGACGCCGCCGACGACGACGGGCATGAAGTTCGACCTGCCGCCGGACGACTCGTCGGCGAGCAGCTGCGGGACCGACCAGGCGTGCAACCTGCTCGACGTGCTGTTCGTGATCGACAACTCGGGGACGATGGGCGAGGAGCAGACCAACCTCGCGGCCAACTTCCCGTACCTGATCGACAAGCTGCGCAATGTCAAAGACGAAAATGACATGCCGGTGAACGCGAACATCAACATCATGGTGACCACGACCGACTTCGGTCACCCGCTGTGTTCGCCGTTCGAGAAGCCCGACTACGACCCGGCCAAGGGCGCGCCGATCAACACCGCGTGCGTCGACCGGCTGCCCCGCTTCACCGGCCTCGGCGCCAACCCGGCCGTGATCGAGCAGGCCTGCACCAACGGCTGCAAGGGTTCAGTGGTCCCGGAGGACCCGTTCATCAACTTCCAGCTCGACCAGAACAACATCCTCAACGCCGACCCGAACGGCGGCGACCCGGTCGCGCAGGCGCTGTCGTGCATCGGCCCGCAGGGCATCGACGGCTGCGGCATGGAGGCGCCGCTCGAGACGATGCTGCAGGCGCTCGACCCGAACAAGCCGTGGAACCAGGGCGCCAAGCCGTTCCTCCGCGACGGCGCGGTGCTGGCGATCATCGTCATGACCGACGAGGCCGAGTGCTCGGTCAAGGACTACAAGTACTTCGACCCGCAGCTCGCCAGCGACCCGATGTTCAACCAGTACTGGGAGGACACGCCGGGCCAGCCGGGCGTCAAGGACGAGCCGACCAGCGCGGTGTGCTTCAACGCCGGCGTGTCGTGCGTCGACGCCAACGCCGACGGCGTCTACGAGAGCTGCATGTCCGAGGACAAGGGCGTGCTGCAGCCGCTGTCGCGCTACATCGGCTACCTCAAGACCAACCTGGTCGAGCAGCAGAAGAAGGACGTCATCATGCTCGGCATCCTCGGCGTGCCGAAGGTGACCGCGCACAACGAGGCGCCGCCATTCCAGCCGACCGCCGGCGGCGTGTTCGACCTCGTCTACCGCGTGTGGAACCAGGGCGACATCCTGATGGGCGACACCGACACCCCGGCGCAGAAGGAGTACGACTTCGGCATCGGGCCCGGCTGCACCGACCAGGCCACCGGCCAGGCGATCCCCAACACCCGCGTCATCGACGTGTGCCAGTCGCTCGACCAGCCCGACGAGAACAAGGTCCGCTGCTGCATCGAGTCGATCTGCGACGACGACTTCTCCGACGCGATCAACTGCCTCGCCGGCATCCTCCGCGAGACCCTCGAGCTGCCGGGCTGAGCCCGCGCCGCCGCCCTGTGGGGGCGTGACAGGAGCCCCGCTCGCGGCGACGCGGCGGGGCTCTCGTCGCGACCGGCGCCGGCCGTACGAGCGAGCGGGTGTCCGATTCGGACCCGCCCCGAAAGCGCCAGTGCTTTTCCGAGCGGTTCGTCCCATAGACACATGGGAGAGACACATTGGGAGCGACACATGGCGCGGAGGACATGCTCCGCGGGCCAGGTGTCGGCTCAGGCGATCACGGCGGTGGGGTCGAGCTTGCGCAGGTAGCCAGCGCCGTGGCGGGTGATCTTGACCCGGCGCTTGACCCCGGTGCCCTCGATGTGGATGTAGCCGCGGGTCCGGAGGTTGCGGAGGATCAGGCGCACCTGGTCGGAGGCGAGGCCGGTGGCCTGCACGAGCTCGGGCTCGCGGCGGCCGGTCTTCTGGCGCACGAGGGCGCGGAGCAGGCGGAGATCGCCGTCGGGCGCGTCGGCGCGGCGGCGGATGACGGCCGTGCCGGCGTCGATGTCGAGCAGCGGGTTGCCGTCCTCGTCGTACTGCGGCTCGCTGGCTGCCTTGGCGGCGGCGGCAGCGGCGGCAGCAGCGGCGGCGCCGAGCGGGTCGGCCGAGCGCGGGCGGTCCTTGATCAGGTCGATGAGCTCCTGGACGGTGAAGTGGTCGAGCACCGGGGCGAGGGCCTGGTTCTGCCGCGTCACCTCGACCAGCTCGCCGAGCGTGACGGTGCTCGGGAGCTGCTTGATGACGTCGACGAACACCTCGCGCAGGGACTCGGCCCACGCGTCACGGAGCGGCTCGTGCCGCTCTTCCACAAGGCCGGAAGGGCCGGGGGGCAGATTGTTCACAGATGAACCTCGGGGCGGTATGCGAAGCCCATACGGGCCATGCCGACGCCACACGATCACAACGAGCGAGCGACTCGTCACGGCGACGAGTGTCGCCAGACCAGACACTCCAAGCGTCAGCCTTCTGACAACTCTTGCATGACGGGATCGCGGTTGTCAAGGCTCGACCTTGCGGAAACTCCGCTCTAGCCAGCCGAACGCGCGATTGACAGCGGAGTGGTCCTGCGCCAAGCAAGGCCCCGTGGCTTTGCGACCTACGGAGCATCCACGCGAGACGGTCCCCGAGCTCTGCACGTACCGGCTCGAGATCGCCGTGCGGCCGGACCTGAGCGACGCCTTGGCGACGGCGACCGGTGCGCAGCTCGCGGGCCTCGGCCCCAGCGGCCTGCGGACGCGCAAGGTCTACGTCCTCGATCTCGACATCGGCCCGGCCGAGGCCGAACGCGTGCTCTTGGCGCTCACCGATCCGGTCGCCGAGGTCGGAGCCGTCGGCGCCTTGCCCGACGACTTCGGCGCGCCCGCGGGCGCCGCCGGCGAGCCGTGGCTGCTCACGATCGGCTTCCGACCCGGCGTCACCGACAGCGTCGGCACCAGCGTCAAGCGAGCCGTCGAGGACTGCCTCGGCCGCCCGCTGCGCGGACAGGTCTACACCGCGACGACGTACGCGATTTGGGGCCTGGAGGCCGCCGAGGCCGAGCGAGCGGCGCGAGAGCTGCACAACCCGCTGATCGAGCGGGCGACGCTCGAGCGCTCGCCGCGGCCGCACGCGTTCACGCTGCCGCGGGTCGGCGGGGCCCACGACGCGGTGGTCGCCACCGTGGCGCTGCGCGCGGCCGACGACCCGACGCTGATGCGGATCAGCACGCAGGGAGTGCTCGCGCTGTCGCTCACGGAGATGCGCGCCATCCAGCGCCACTTCACGGCGATCGGCCGCGATCCCACCGACGCCGAGCTCGAGTGCCTGGCGCAGACGTGGAGCGAGCACTGCAAGCACAAGATCTTCGCCGCGCCGATCGAGTACACCGACCCGGACGGGCGCACGCGGACGATCGATCGCGGCCTGTTCCGCACGTACATCCGCGGCGCCACCGAGGCGGTCGCGGCGGCCCGCGCGGACGCCGACGGCGCCTCGCCGTTCCTCGTCTCGGTGTTCCACGACAACGCCGGCGTGGTCCGCTTCAGCGACGCCGATCACCTGGTCTACAAGGTCGAGACGCACAACTCGCCGTCGGCGCTCGACCCTTACGGGGGGGCGATGACCGGGATCGTCGGCGTCAATCGTGACAGCCTCGGCACCGGCCTCGGCGCCGATCTCCTGACCAACGTGTGGGGCTATTGCTTCGGCGAGCCGGACTTCGCCGGCCAGCTGCCGACTGGCCTCATGCACCCGCGGAAGATCCGCGACGGCGTCCACCGCGGCGTGATCGACGGCGGCAACCAGTCCGGCATCCCCTACAGCCGCGGCTGGGAGCTGTTCGACGCCCGCTACGCCGGCAAGCCGCTGGTCTACTGCGGCACCGTGGCGGTCATGCCGATCACCTCGGCCGGGCGCCCGACGGCCGAGAAGGTCGTGCGCGCCGGCGACGTCGTCGTCATGCTCGGCGGCCGGATCGGCAAGGACGGCATCCACGGCGCCACCTTCTCGAGCGTCGAGCTCGACGAGTCGTCGCCGGTGCAGGCGGTCCAGATCGGCGACCCGATCACGCAGAAGATGGTCGCCGACTTCCTCACCGAGGCGCGCGAGCTCGGGCTCTACAGCGGCCTGACCGACAACGGCGCCGGTGGCCTGTCGTCGTCGATCGGCGAGATGGCCACGTTCACCGGCGGCGCCGACATCGACCTCGCCCTCGCCCCGCTCAAGTACCCGGGCCTGATGCCGTGGGAGGTCCTGATCTCCGAGGCCCAGGAGCGCATGACCCTGGCTGTCCCGAAGGACAGGCTCGAGGCGCTGCTCGAGCTGGCCCGCCGGCGCGAGGTCGAGGCCACCCCGCTGGGCGAGTTCACCAGCAGCGGCCGCCTGCGCGCCACCTGGGTCGGCAAGCCCGTGGTCGACCTCGAGCTCGAGTTCCTCCACGAGGGCACCCCGCGGGTGCCGCTGCGCGCTCGCTGGAGCCCGCCGGTCTGGCCCGCGAGCTCCGCCGAGGCGGTGGCGGCGGCGCTCGGCGAGCAGCGCTTGGCCGATGCGCCAGGAGCGATCGGACAGGACCTCCTGGACATGCTGGCGCGGCCGAACATGGCCTCGAACGAGCACCTGGCGCGCCGCTACGACCACGAGGTCAAGGGCCTGTCGGTGGTCAAGCCGTGGGTCGGGGCCCGCCAGGACGTGCCGTCGACGGCGACCGTGATGCGCGCGCGTCACCTGCGGCCCGAGGGCGTGGTCCTGGCCGAGGGCGTGCACCCGCACTACGGCGACCTCGACACCGACGCGATGGCGCGCGCGTGCGTCGACGAGGCGGTGCGGCGGGCGCTGTGCGCGGGGGCGCGGCTCGATCGGCTCGCGGCGCTCGACAACTTCTGCTGGCCCGACCCGGTGCAGAGCGAGAAGACGCCCGACGGCGAGCACAAGCTGGCCCAGCTGGTGCGCTGCTGCGAGGGCCTGCGGGCCGCCTGCGAGGCGTTCGGCGTGCCGCTCATCAGCGGCAAGGACTCGATGAAGAACGACGCCCACCTCGGCGGCGTGAAGATCTCGATCCCGCCGACCCTGCTGGTCTCGGTGATCGGCCAGATGCCCGACGTCCGCCGCGCCCTCGACCTCGCGCCGATCGCCGCCGGCGACCTCGTGTTCGTGCTCGGCCCGACCGGCCGCCACCTCGGCGGCAGCGAGCTGGCGCGCCAGCGCGGGCTCACCTTGCCGGGCGTGCCGACCACCGACCTCGCGGTCGCGGCCGCCCGCTACGCCGCCTTCGCGTCCGCGCGCGACGCAGGCCTGGTGCGCTCGGCCCACGTCGCCGGCCGCGGCGGCCTGGCGGTGGCGCTGGCCCACATGGCGATGGCCGGCGAGCTCGGCCTCGAGGTCGCGCTCACCGACGGTCTCTTGCGACCTGTCCCGGAGGACATGCCCTTGACGCCAGCCGAGTTCCTGTTCAGCGAGAGCACCGGGCGCGTCGTGTTCACCTGCAAGCCGGCGGCCGCGGCCGAGCTGACGGCCCGCCTCGGCGCGCACGGGCTGCAGGCGCTGGGGCAGGTCGCGGCGGGGGGGCCGGACGGCGGCGGCTGGCTCCGCGTGCGCCGCGGCGAGCAGGCGCTGGTCGATCTCGGCGCGGCGGCGCTGCGCGAGCGGTTCCGGCCGGGGGCGCTGCACGGACCGCCGGCGCCGCTGCCGGCGCAGGCGCAGGAGGTGGCACGATGAAGCCGCTGGCGATCGAGGGCGCCGCCGAGGTGCGGGCGCTGGTCCTGACCGGCTACGGCCTCAACTGCGAGGCGGAGACCTGCGCGGCGCTGCAGATGGTCGGCGCCCGCGTGACCGCGCGCCACGTCGCCGACGCGATCGCCGACGCCGACGCGCTGGCCGGCCACCAGCTGGTGGTGTTCATCGGCGGCTTCAGCTTCGGCGACCACATCGCCAGCGGGCGGGTGTTCGCCAACCGCCTGCGCTTCAGCATGGGCGAGCGCTTGCTGCGGCACGTCGACGACGGCGGGCTGGTGCTCGGCATCTGCAACGGCTTCCAGACGATCGTCAAGCTGGGCCTGCTGCCCGGCCTCGAGGCCGGCTTGGCCCAGCGCGTCTCGCTGGTGATGAACGACCGCCTCGGCTACTGGGACGCGTGGGTCCGCCTGGCGGTCGACCGCGACAGCCCGTGCGTGTTCACCCGCGACCTGCCGCCGACCATCGAGCTGCCGAGCCGCCACGGCGAGGGCAAGCTGGTCTTCGAGCAAGGTCCCTTGCGACAGGTCCTCGAGGACAGGCGGTTGATCCCGGTGCGCTACGCCGACGAGACCGGGGCCGCGACCGAGCGCTGGCCCGACAACCCTGACGGCTCGCCGGGCGGGATCGCCGGCCTGTGCGACCCCAGCGGCCGCGTGTTCGGGCTGATGCCGCACCCCGAGGCCTACCTGTACCCCGAGAACCACCCGCGCTGGATCGCTCAGCGCGAGGCCGGCACGCTGCCGGAGCACGGCCTCGGCCTGCACCTGCTGGCCGGCGGCGTGCGGGCGATCGCCTCGCGCTGAGCGGGGCGCCGCAGCGGCATGCCGTTCGGGACATGTCCCGGGCGGCATGTTCTTTTGAACAGGATTCTCGGGGCATGTCCTTTCGGACCGCCCCGCGCCTCGCGCTCACAGCGGCGCGAGGTTGAGGCCGCCGGGGTACCAGTAGCTGGTGTACTGCCCGTAGCCGTAGACCTGCACGCCGAAGGCGTGGCTGCCCGTCAGGCGGTGGTCGCCGTCGCCCGAGTTGTCGAGCGGGAGGCGGGCCACCGACCAGCCGGTCTTGCCGATCGCCGTCCAGCCGGGGACGGGCACCTGCGCGCCGTCGAGGGTCACGGTCGTGCCGGTGGGGGCGATCACGTTGACGTAGTTGCTCTCGTAGTTGGTGGGGGCGTGGACTGCGTAGGCGGTGCGGAACAGCTCGGGGGGCACCGCGATCGTCATCGCCGGGTCGCCGGTGTCACCGCCGGCCTTCTGGCCGAGCATGTACTCGGCGACTGCGATGCGGGCGCTGGCGCCGATCCAGAAGTCCTGCGACGAGGTGAACTCGGCGTAGTCGCCTGGCTGTTCGAGCATGGTCGGAGCGCCAGGTTGCGGCGGGTCGTAGGTGAGGGTGGTGGCGGCGGCGGTGGCGACGATCCGGACGATGCGCGCCTTCTTGGCCGCGGGCATCTTCGGCGGCTTGATCAGCGGCGTGGTCAGGTAGTAGCCGCTGGCGAGGTTCTGCAGCGGCAGGTTGCTCTCCTCGAGGTGGTCGCAGGCTTGCTTGTCGAACGGCACGTTGGTGCAGGCGTGGGCGCCGATCACCTGCACCGGCGCGGAGGCGCTGACGAGCGTGCCGGTCAGGTCGGCCTGGTCCGGGGTGCCGCCGGCCACGCCCGAGATGACCAAAAGGACATCCCCGGCGTTGAGCAGCGCCTTGCCGTGGCCGTCGGCGCCGATGCCTCCGCCGGGCAGCACCGGCGCGCCGGTCTTCGACGGCACGACCTCGACGATAGTGCCGTCGAGGCGGGCGACCACCACGTAAGCGCCGGGCAGCGCGCCGAAGGTGTTGCGGGCGATCACCCGCGTCGTCGCGCCCCACACGTTGGTCGGCAGCAGCAGGCTGGCGTCGTTCGAGTAGGAGAACTGCTCGCGCTTGTCGTACTCGAGCGGGCTGTATTGATAGACCGAGACCGGCCGGTCGGAGCGCAGGCGATAGGCGCCGGCCTGGACGATCGTGCTCGCCTTGGGATCCTTGAGCGCGCCGATCCACGGCAGCGGGGCGACCTCGACCTCGCCGGGTCCGACCTCGAAGCTGTCGACGACCACGTCGTCGCGGGTGATCGTGATCTGGGCCGGCTCGCCGGTGGTGTTGGAGACGGCGACCGCGAAGTCGAAGCTGGCGGCCACGATGTTCGGCGTGACCGTCGGGTAATAGTCGCAGCCGATGTAGCTGGCGTCCAGCGCGTCGCTGGCACAGTCGCCGATGCAGCGGCCGCTCCCGGACTCGCACACCAGGCCCTGCAGCGGATCGCACAGGTTCTCCTCGTAGCCGAGGCCGTCGGCGCGGCAGTGCTTCGACACCGGGCCGTCGCACACGTCGGTGCCGGGCACGCACAGCACGCAACCGAGGGTCGGCACGCACACGTCCGGGCACGGGGTCGTCTCGATGATGTTGCCCTCTTCATCGCAGGTGAGCGCGACGTCGCCGTCGCACGCCAGCTCGCCGGCGGGACATTGCGGCCCCGTGGTGCCGGTGCTGCTCGCGTCCGTCGTGTCGGCGCTGTCCTCGGTGGTGCCGCTGACCTCGCCGGTGGTCATCTGTCCGCTCGTGCTGTCCGTGACAAGCTCGCCGGTGGGCGCGTCCGTGGTGGTCGGTGTTGGATCACCGGACGTCGAGGTGGTCTGCGCGGGCGCCGACGTCGAGCCCATGACCTCGGTCGCGCTCTCGTTCGGCGTCGTGATCGCCGGCGACGAATCGTCGCCGCAAGCGAGCGCTCCGAGGATCGCCACGCCGCCGCCCGCCACGTTCGCCACCAGCCGCCCGAACCGCATCGCAGAAACTGTATCGCCGCGGAGAATCTGGTGGTGATCACGCAACTATGCGCGAAAACCGGTGCTGCAGGCGGTGGCGGCGCGATATGACTCCTTCGCTGCCACACTCGTCGTCCGCGTTGTGGTGCTCTCGATGTTTGTTGTGTTCGCGGGTTCGCCCTCGCGGTCCACGACGTTGGACGCTGCGACAGCGAGCCCGACTGCAGGGCGCGCGGTCGACCGCGAAGGCACGAACACGAGCCTCGGCGACGGCGCGCCCGCGCAGTGCAGCGAATGGATCGATCCCGCGCCGGGCACGTCGCCGATCGGTGGCGACGCGCGAAGCCGACGGTGCGCCGTCGGCGATCTGAGCCACGGTCGAGATCGACCGAAGGACGCCGCGCTCGCGCTGCCTCGCAGTCGCGGGGCCGAGGGCTGCCGATCGATCACCGCGAAGAGGCGCGTGTGCAGCGGATCGACGTCGACACCGGCGTGCGAGTCCCACCTCGTCGCAAAGACTCCGCTGCCGGCCGAGCGGCTGGCTCTCGCGTCGCAGGGGCGCCGCGAGGCTTGTGGACCTCGGCGTGCGGGGCGCTGGACGCAGTGAGCCGCGCTGATCGCCGCGAGGTCGCGCGTCGCACGAGCTCGCCGCGATCGGATTTGCGCCGCGGGATCTACAGGTCGCGCGCGGCTCGTCGGCCGCCTCGCGCGCGAACAGCCGCGACGTCCGCAACCGCCGCGCCTGGAGGCTGCTGCATGAGCGGTCACCGCGAGGTCGACTGTGCGGTCTCCGGTCGCCTGCTCGCGCCTTCCGACCGCTGCAGGCCGTCGAGCGAGCGACGGCGTGGAATGCACCTTTACATGCTCTAAAGAACATGTCTGAAGGAGAATGTTGATTGGGTCAGCTCTGAGAGAGCAGACAGCTCGGCTTCAGCCGCCCGGTGGTGACGGGGAACGCGAAACGTTGCTGCGAGCCGCGGCCCGATACTTCAGAGCATGTCGGTTCGAACATGGCCGAGAGAGCAGGCTGGCCGACCCGGCCCTGCCAGCAGGTGACGGGGGAGCCACGTTGCGAGCGGGGGCCGACATTCCTCGGAGCATGTCGGTTTGGACATGACCGATAGCGCAGGTCGCTCGGCGTCAGCCGCCGCAGCGGGTGACGGGGAACGCGTGCAGCTGCTGTGAGCCAGGGCCGAAGCTGAGGACCGTGGGGCGGGCGGCGTCGAGCACCACGACCGAGGCGCCGAGGCCTGCGGCGCGGCGGGACTGGGCCTGGCCGAAGCCGCCGCGGCCGTCGCCGGGGACGACGTGGACGGCGCTGCCGTCGGCGGCGGTGCCGACGAGGTCGAGGTCCCCGTCGAGGTCGAGGTCGGCGAGGGTGGCGTCGCCGAGCGGGCCGGGGACGAAGTAGCCGACGGCAGAGTAGTCTCGCGGGCCGTTGTTGATGAGCACCGCAGCGACCGGGCTGCCGGCGCCCCCGCCCGCGGAGTCGACCAGGGCGAGCAGGTCGTGGCCGTCGTCGCCGGCCAGCGGCGCGCCGAGCAGCGCTCGCGTCCCGCTGCCGACCACCCGCCGCTGGATCGTCTTTTTGAAATTGCCGTGGCCGTCGCCGCGGACCAGAGTGATCGCGGCCTCGCGTCGGCTGTCCCCGAGGACAGCCAGGTCGAGGATCTGATCGCGGTCGGCGTCGACGAGGGTCAGCGCGGCCGGCTGCGCGGCGGTCGGCAGGCCGTTGCGCTTGCCTTGGAGAAACTCGCCGTGGCCGTCGCCGAGCAGGGCGCGGACCGCCTTGCCGCCCTGATCGAGCGCGAGCAGGTCGATGCTGTCGTTGCCGTCGAGCTTCGCCACCCAAAGGGCCGCCGGGGCGGCGCGCAGCGGCGTCGCGCCGGCGATGAACTCGCCGCGGCCGCGGGCCAGCAGCACGTGCAACGCCGGCGGATCGGCGGCCCCGATCGCCAGGTCGTCGAGGCCGTCATTATTAAAATCGCCGGCCGCGATCGCAGTGGGGGTCTGCGGGATCGGCACGCGCATCGACTGCTTGAGGCCGCCCTGGCCGTCGTGGAGGAGGAACACCGCCGCGCCGCCGCCGGGACCTGCGACCGCGAGCGCGACGTCCTTGACGCCGTTGCCGTCGAGGTCGGCCAGGGCGCCGCCGACGGCCGGGCCGCCGAGATCGACGCGCGCGGGCTCGCCGAGGCACGGGCCGGCGGCGACCGCTTTGTCGCCGGTGACCGAGGGGAGGGCCTGCTTGAGCGGTGTCCGGATCGTCGGAGCGCAGGCGAGGAGGTCGCACAGGAGGAGACTGAAACCGAGGACGCGAGACACCGGGCGAGAGGCGGGCATCGGCCTGCGAAACGCCGGCCCCGCGGGGACGCTTACGCGGCGGTCCGCGAGCGCGGGCGAGGGCGGAGAGGCGAAGGCGACGTCGAGTGTGTCGGTCACAGGCCCCGACGTTACGCCCGCGGTGCGCGAGCGAGAAGGCGGGTGCGCGAGCGAGGAGGTGCGCGAGGAGGAAGCAGGGACGAGCGCGGAGGCATGGTGCGAGGAGGCAGGGCTGACGCGGGCAGGGGGCTAGCGTGAAGCCAGGATGCGCGAGGAGGCAGGGCTTGCGCGGACAGGGGGCGAGCGCGGAGGCAGAAGGCGCGAGGAGGCAGGCTTGCGCGAGCGCGGAGGCAGAGGGCGCGAGCGCGGGCAGGGGCGCGAGCGAGGAGGTGCGCCGCGAGAGGCAGGGCTTGCGCGTCTGCGAGGCCGGGGCTAATAGCGGTATGAGGGGGCGGAAATGCACGAAGCACCACGGATGGTCGGCGTCGCGCTCGGTTCGATCATGTTCGCGACACCGGCGTGGGCCGGCTCGCACGAGGATGCGCCCGTGGATCTGGCCGGCTCCTCGGAGCCGCTGCACGCGGGGCCGCACGAGCCGGAGCCGGACGACGCGGTCTACTTCGACGGCTCATTGATGCCGACGTACGCGATCGACTGCGACGAGCACGAGGACGTCGGCTACGTCCAGGGCAACTCGTTCACGATCACCGTCGTCACCGTCGACGGCAAGCCGGTCGAGGTCGAGACCGCCAACGCCTACTACGCCATGCAGCAGGCCGCGGCCGCCGATGGCGTCGGCATCAAGGTCGTCAGCGGCTTCCGCACGATGGCGGAGCAGCAGTACCTCTACAACTGCTACATCAACTGCAATTGCAACAATTGCAACCTGGCCGCCAAGCCAGGTTACAGCAATCACCAGAGCGGCCACGCCCTCGACCTCAACACCGCGGCGGCTGGCGTGCTCTCGTGGCTCGAGGCGCACGGCGACGAGTTCGGGTTCGAGGCGACGGTGCCGAGCGAGGACTGGCACTGGGAGTGGTGGGGCGGCGGGCCGGCGACGACCGGGCCGTGCGGGACGCCGGACTACCGGGCGGAGTACGCCGGGCAGTCGTTCCCGCTGGCCTCGCAGCCGCCGGTGCTGCTGATCGTCGGCGAGTGCGTCGACGCGTGGATCGATCTGCGCAACACCGGCGACGCGACCTGGAACGGCGACACGCGCCTGGCCCCGACTCCGCGCGACCAGCCGTCGCCGCTGCACGACCCGAACACGTGGCTGTCGCCGACGCGGGTCGCGACCGCCGGCGAGGTCGCGCCCGGGGCGGTCGGCCGGTTCGAGTTCCGCCTGTGCGCGTCCGCCCCGGGCGAGGTGTTCCAGACGTTCTCGCTGGTGCAGGAGGGGACGACGTGGTTCGCCGACAAGCCGCTCGGCGGCGGTCCTTCGGACGACCAGCTCGAGGTCCGCGTGCTGGCGGTCAACCCGGCCCCGCCGCTGCCGCCGCCCGAGCCGCCGCCGCTGCCGCCGCCGCCCGGGCCGAGCACCACCGGGACGTGGACCACCGGCGAGAGCGGCGGCGAGTCGGACAGCGGCGAGTCGAGCTGGAGCTCGTCGTCCGGCGATGATTCGGGCGCGGGCGAGCCGGACGCGAGCGCGGGCGGCAGCGCGAGCGGGACGGCGGGCGTCGCCGCGGACGAGGGCTGCGGCTGCCGCGGCTCGGGGCCGTCGGGGGCGTGGGGGCTGGCCGCGCTCGGCCTGCTCGCGCGCCGGCGCCGACGCACGCGGACTGGCTAGCGCCCGGCCCTGTCCTTGGCACCGTGCTCGCGCGCCCGACCGCGCGCGAGCATCGGCTAGCGTTCGGGACATGTTTTACAGAACATGCTCTTACGCACCTGTCGTGGAGAGCATGTTCTTGAGAGCATGTCCGATCGCGCGGGTCAGCTCGGCATCGGCCTGGGCCGGGGCGCGGCGTCCTGCAGGGCCGCGACGTCGATCGCTAGCTCCATCGGCTGGCCCTTGCGCTCGATGCCCATGCGGATGATCGGATGGTTGCGGTCCTGGATGAGCCGGACCACCGCCTCGGCGATGCTCGGGCCGCCCTCGCCGTCGATCGGGACGCCGTTGAGGCGGGTCAGCAGGTCGCCGTTCTTGAGCCCCAGCAGGCCGGGCAGGCTGCTCGGGCGGATCCCGTAGAACTTGAGGCCGCGCGGCTGGCCGTTCCTCATCGACGGCAGGATGTGGGCCTCGTTCACCAGCAGCGACGGGTTGTCGCGGAGGGTCTGGTAGAAGCCGAGGTCGACGACGCAGCGGCCGGGCTCGGTGCAGCGCACCGCGCCTTCAGGGACCACGAGCCGGGGCTGGTGCGGGCCCGGGACACGGGCGGGCGCGGCGACCGGCGGATGGATGATGGCGATCGGGGCGACGGTCGGCCGGGGCGGCGGGGCCAGCGGGGCCATCTCGTGCTTGATGTGGATCGTCGGCGCTGCTGGGCACGCGGGCGCCGGGGCCTGGTTCAGCGAGACGACGAAGAGGGCCGCGGCGGCGCCGGTGAAGGCGCAGGCGATCGGGAAGGCGAGGGTGCGGAGGAAGCTGCGCATGGGGACATGTCCTTTGGGTCGGGTCAGTTTCGAGGCGCGGGCCGCCGGGGCGGCCGGAGAGGGTGGACGAGCCGGCGGCGGCTCAGGGAGTGCCGGCGACGAGGTCGGCGAGGACGCGGCGGACGTCGGCGTGGCCCGCCGGGGTGGCGAACACGACGAGGGTGGCGTCGCGCGAGTCGTCGAGGATCGCGCGCACCGCACCGCGGTCGGGCTGGACGGCGAAGATGTCCTTCAGGACACGCGCGAGGGCGCGGACGTCGTGGTACTCGACGACGATCCGCGCGGCCACGACGGCGTCGGCGCGCGCGTCCGGGGCGGTCGGGGCCGGCCGCTTGGCCGCGGGGGCGGCCGCGTGGGCGAGCGAGCCGGAGAGCAGAGTGACGGCGAGGGCGGAGCGCGCGAGGACCATGCCGAGCCCTTGAGCAAGGGCGATGCCAGCGGCTCCTCGCGCCAGAGGACGGCGAATTCAGGCCGGCGGCGCGGTCGGGGCGACCGGCGCTTGTTGGGTTGGCACGCGGGCGGGCGGAGGCGCTGACAATCCGTCAGGCACGCCGTCCTGCGGGCGCGGGCGCGCCGCGAGTGGGGCGTTGTCGGCGAACTTGTTGCCGGAGAAGTCCTGCCGGTCGGCGGCGATCTGGGAGATCGATCGCTCGACGATGAGGTCGAGGGTCCAGTCGATGACGACGCGGACCTTGTTGCCGAAGCCGACCAGCTTGGCGAGGTAGAGCGTGCGCCACACCCACCAGGCGATGAAGCCCGACATGCGCACGCCGAACAGGTCGACGGCCGCGAACTTGTCGCCGACCGAGACCAGCGCGCCGAAGTTGAAGTACTTGAAGGGCTTGGTGGGCTGCTTGCGGAGCAGCAGGTCGATGTTGGTCGCGGCGTGCTGGCCCTGCTGGAACGCGACCTGGCCGAGCGGCGGCAAGGGCTTGCCCTCGTGGAGCAGGAAGGCGGCGTCGCCGAGGACGAACACGTCGTCGCGGCCCTTGACCCGCAGGTCGTCGCCGATCTCGACGCGGCCGGACTTGTGCAGCGGCAGGTTGCACGCGGCCAGCAGCGGCGCAGGCTTGACCCCGGCGCACCACACACAGGTGCGGGTGGCGATCTTGGTGCCCTCGTCGAGGGTGACCGCGAACGGGGTGACGTGGACGACGCGGCGGCCCAGCCGGAGGTCGACCCGCAGCTTGCGCAGGCGACCCTCGGCGCTGCCGACGACCTCCTTGTGCCAGCCGGGCAAGATCTGGTCGCCGGACTGGATCATGACCACGCTGACCTCGGCGGGGTCGATCTCGGGGTAGCGGCTCATCAGGATGTGGTCGATGAGGTCGCGGGTCTCGGCCGCCAGCTCGACGCCGGTCGGCCCGGCGCCGACGACGACGAAGGTCAGCTGCTCGCGCCGCCGGTCGGCGTCGGTCTCACGCGCGGCCCGCTCGAAGTTGTCGATGATGTGGTTGCGGACGGCGATCGCGTCGCCGAGCTCGCGCATGAAGAAGGCGTACTCCTTGACCCCCGGCGTGTTGAAGGTGTTGGTGTCGGAGCCGGGGCAGAGGACGAGGATGTCGTAGTGCGTCTCGCACCAGATGGTCTCGGGCTCGCCGGTGACCGGGTTGTCGTCGACGTCGACGCGGGCGCGGATGACCTTGTTGTCGAGGTCGATGGCCTCGACGCTCTCCTTCTTGAAGCTGACGTTGGCGGCCTCGAAGATCCGGCGGAAGGGGTAGGTGACCTGGCGGGTCTCGATCGAGCCGGCGGCGACGCTCGGCAGGAGCGGCGGGAACAGGAAGTAGTTGCGGCGATCGATGACGCTGATCTTCAGGTCCTTGTGGTAGCCGAGCCGGCGGTCGAGGTGCAGCGCGGTGTAGAGGCCGGCGAAGCCGCCGCCGACGATGGCGACGCGCACCGGCGGGCCGCCCGTGCCGTTCCAGCGGCGGTAGATCCACATGTCCCGCAGCGGGTGCAGGGCGACGTACAGCAGCAGGATCGACTCGAGGATGATGGCGCCGCCGAGCAGCACCGAGGCGTTGCCCCACATCGGCAGCAGCAGCCAGCACACGAGGTCGAGGGTGCCGAGGATGACGAGGCCGCCGATCAGCGCCTTGCGGGCGCCGCGGGCCAGCGCGACCTTCCGCAGCAGGAAGGCGGAGACGGTGGTGACCAGCGCCAGCGAGGCGGCGTGGCCGAGGAACAGCACCCAGAACACGTCGGCGCGGCGCGAGCGCAAGATCTCGAGCCGCTCGCCCCACTGGAACAGCGCGACCGTGGTGGTCTCCCACCGCGTCAGCTGGACGCTGACGATCCAGCCGCCGAAGAACAGCCCGAGGCCCAGGAGCAGGGCGGCCGAGGTCATCAGCTTGCGCCCGAAGGCGAGATTGGTCAGACGGTGGCGATCGAAGGGGACCATGGGCGCGAGGCCAGAGTGTCGCCGGATCGCGGGCCGCGTGTCACCTCGCGCGCCAGCGCCCTCCGAACCGCGCGACTACGCTCGCGCGCGCCGCGTGGGGGCGCGGCGGCGGCGAATGCACATTCCCTCGAGGACAGGTCGGCTCAGTCCTGCGGCCAGGGCTCGGGCTGGGGCGCGTCGGGGTCGGCGCTCGCCCCCTTGGCCACGAGGTTGTCGGCGAACATGCGGATGTACTTGAGATCGTCTTCGATGTCGAAGTCGGGGTTGTCGGCGAGCCAGCCGTCGACGGCGGCGTCGAGGCCGTCGAGGATGTTGAGGGCGCCGGCGAGGTCGCCCTGGGCGGCGCGGGTGGCTGCCATGTCGAAGCCGACGTAGATGTTGAGCATGACGAACCCCTTCTCGCTGCTGGGGTTGTCGAACACGCCCTGCTCGAGGTCGATCTGGTCGGGGGCGACGGTGGTCTGGATGGCGGCGACCTCCTCGACGTACTGCTTGTCGACGGGGTGGCGGTAGCGCAGCTTGAGCTCGCCGACGTCGGCGACGCGCGGCTGACCGCTGCGCGGGAGCAGCTCGAGGAGGATCGCCCCGCCGCCGCCGCGCCGGCCGTCCTCGTTGTCGTCGACGGTCTCGCGGTGGGCGAGCTGGAGGTTGGGGATCTCGATGGCGCCGTGGTTGCCCTCGACGGTGGCCAGCTTGGTGCCGCGGATGGCCCGCAGGATGTAGTTGTCGACGATGTCGGCGGTGATCGTGACGTCCTCGGCGAGCGGGACGAGGAAGGCGGTGACCTCCTCGACGAACACCTCCTGGACGGCGGCGGGGTCCTCGAGGAAGTAGAAGGCGCCGCTGCCCTGCTCGGACAGGGTGCGCATGAGGGCGACGTCGAAGTCGGCGCCGACGCCGATGGTGGTAAGGCCGTAGCCCTGCTCGCTGTAGCCCTTGGCCATGGCGAGGATCTTGGCGTCGTTGGTGATGCCCTCGGTGGCCATGCCGTCGGACAGGAAGACGACGCGGTTCTGCCGGCCGGGGTCGGCGTGGGCGGCCATGAGCTCGAAGCCGGTGCGCAGGCCGTCGTAGATGTTGGTGCCGCCGTCGGCCTCGAGGTTGTTGATCGCCTGGACCAGCGCCGGGTCGGCGCCGGTGATGTACTCGGCCTTGACCTCGGCGTCGCTGTCGAAGTCGACGAGGGTGATGCGGTCGCTGGGGTCGAGGGCGTCGACCATGCGCAGCAGGCCCTCGCGCACGTACTGCATCGGCTCGCCCTCCATCGAGCCGCTGCTGTCGATGACGAGGGCGAGGTTGAGCGGCGGGCGCTCGAGCTTGGTGACGTCGATCGCGGTGTTGAGGCCGACGAGCACCGTGATGCAGTTGGTGCCGGAGATCATGTTGCCCATCTCGCCGTAGAGGCCGTGCAGACAGACGTCGCCGGCGCAGGTCGGCTTGGGCAGGTCGATCTTGTGCTCGTTGAAGAAGCCGACGTCGTCGAGGGTCTCGGGGCCGGGGATGCCGCCCTGCTCGAGGATCTGCTTGAACTGGCCGAAGTCCTGGGCGCCGCCTTGGCCGGCGCCGAGGCTGCCGCCGTCTTCGCCGCCCGAGGCGCTCGCGTCTTGGGCGGCGCCGCTGTCGCCGCAGGCGGGGGCGAGGAGCAGGAGAGAGAGGCCGAGGCGGAGGTCGAGTCGTGACATGGCTCTTGGTTCCTGTGGATTAAGACATGTAAGAAAGGTCAGGGCTGCTGCTGCGAGCCGGTCCACACGTAGACCAGCTCGAGGTCGTCGCCGAGGGTGTCGGGGCCCTCGGCGCACTCGGGCAGGAGGATGACGCGCCGCTCGGCGTGGACGCCGAAGATGGTGAGGTGGTGGGCGCCGTCGTCGAGCTCGACCTGGTCGCCGGGCTCGAAGCGGACGATCTCGCCGCCGAACTCGGCGCTGAACTCCTGCGGCTGGGCCACGGTGCCGCAGGTGAGCTCGGGGCCGAGCTCGGCGTCGAACACCGGCTTGGCGGCGACGGTGGCGCCGCTGATGCTCGGCAGGTTGTTGCCGCGCGAGGCGGCCACCTGCACCTGGCCGACGGGGGTCGGATCGGTGGGGTCGGGGGCGCGCGAGAGCACGAGCAGGTCGCCCTGGTCCTCGACCGAGAGGTACTGGCCGGCTTCGAACGGCAGCTCGGTCAGCGGGGTGCAGAAGTAGAAGCGCGGCAGCAGGCCGTCGTCGAGGTCGAAGGCGGCGCAGCCGTCGCTGCCGAGCTCGAGCTCGGTGATCCGGTGGACGCCGCTCGGAGGGTCGCTCCACGCCACGCGCGCGGCGTCGGAGCCGGGGAGGTAGGCGTTCTCGCCGGGGTCGCGCTGCGGGAAGACGATCGGCCGCTGCGAGTCGGCGATCGCGGCCCGGCCGTCGTCGTCGGCGGTGAGCTCGACTGCGCCGGCGAGGTACTCGCCCGCGGCGCCGTGCTGGCCGGGGATCCACTGCAGCGAGACGTCATCGGCGTTCCAGAACAGCACGGTGGGCGCGATGCTGTCGCTGGAGACGAGGACCGCGTAACACTCGCGGGTGACGCGGTCGACGTCGCCGCGCGCGGGGACGTTGGCGCCGGGGGGGATCGACCAGGTCTGGCCCTCGCCGAACAGGGCCTCGGAGAACAGGACGCCGGGCTTGCTCTGGACGTTGAAGCAGTCGATCTCGACGTCGGGCAGGAGGTCGCGCACGCGCACGACGATGTCCTGCTCGGCGTGGCTGTTGTGCAGGTACACGTCGCCCTCGAAGTCCTGGTAGAGCAGGCCGCCCTCGTCGCCCCAGTCGCCCTCGCCGCCGTCGTCGGTGTCGCTGGTGGCGACGCACAGCAGGGAGCCGAGCGCGGCGACCCCGAACTCGGGGCGGGTGGGCCAGCGCGAGAGGCTGACCGAAGAGACAGGCGCGGCGGCGGGCCGCATGGCCGGGACCAGGACGCGCCAGCCGAGCGCGAGGGCGGGGAGGGCGAGCAGGTCGGTCGGGTCGACGGTGATCGTCCACGGGAAGCCGACGAGGCCCATCAGCCAGCTCCAGGCGTCGGCGCAGGCCGGCGAGAGGTTGATGAGGGCGAACACCAGGCCGACGGCGATGTGACAGTGGAGCAGGCCGCGGCGGCTGGTGACGCCGAGCAAGGCGGCGAGCAGCGCGGGGGCGACGAGCATGCCGGCGAAGTCGCTCAGCTTGCCGGTGAGGACGCCCGGCAGCAGGCCGGCGCCCTTCAGCAGGTGATCGTTGACGGCCAGGACGGCGAGGGCACCGAGCCAGGTCGGCGAGAGCAGGGCGCGAGCCGGGCGCAGCTCGCGGCGTGAAGAGAACACTTCGTCGAGCCAGCGTCGGGTCATGGCGTTATTCCTATGCAAACGGCCGGCCGCGGGCCGGCTTTTCGATGATAGGGCGGTCCCAGGGTCCGGTCGAGGGGGTCCCGAGCCGCACGTTGCGAGCGCCACCATGGCAGGCGTGTCACGGGGCGAGGCGGTCGCGGTGGTGTTCGCAGGGCCGGACATGATGGGCGTCACCGTCCTGGCGTGGAGTCGCCGCAGCCGCCGGAAAAATTGCGAGGGAGAGAAACTTTCGCGGCGGGCGCCCGCGCGCGGCGCCGAGGGCTGGACTTCGACTTCGGGGGTCGCGCGGGCTGCTGCGTACAACGCCGTTCACTCGGCGCGCTCGAACGCTGCGAGGTCGGCGACCTCGACGCTGCCGTCGCGGTAGAGGATGAACAGGCGGCCGTCGGGGGCGAGGGCGAGCGCGTCGACGGCGGCGGGGTCGCGGCCGGTGAAGCGGCCGTGGCCGTGGGCGGCGAGGTCGGTGATCGTGCCGAAGCTGGCGGCGCCGTCGTGATAGAGGGCGATCGCCTCGCCGGCCTGCGTGACGACGACGCCGGCGAGGTCGGCATAGGTCCGGCCGGGCGCGGGGCGGTAGGGCTCGGGCCGCGCGGCGCCGCGGAGGTCGCCCGGCTCGCCGCGACCGACGTGGCCGTCGTCATACCAGGCGATGACCTGCGCGCCGGGGCGGTCGAGGGCGCGGGCGACTGCGACGACGTCGACGCCGATCCGGGTGGCCGGCAGGCGGTAGCGGCCGCGGCCCAGCATCTCGCCCGACTCGAGGCCGGCCGGGTCGCCGCGGCGGAGCGTGAAGCGGTCGTCGGCGCACCAGTAGATCGCGTCGCCGCGCGCGTCGACGGCGAGGCCGACCACCTGCGTGGCCTGGGCGGCCAGCTCGGCCTCGACTGCGGCCCAGTCGAGGCGGGACAGGCCGAAGCGGACCATCTCGTCGAGGTCGCTGTAACGCACGCTGCCGGCCTCGCGGCCGTCGTCGTTCTGGCCGACCATGACGACGACGTCAACGTCCGCGGGCTCGGCGATCTCGAGGTGCACGCGCGGGCCGAGGTCGGACAGCCGGCCGTCGGGCGCGAGGCCGGGCAGCAGGACCTGTCGTGTCCCTCCGGACAGGCTGATCGCGTAGGCCTTGCCGCCGGCGAGCGCGCCCCCCTTGTCCATGACGAAGTCGCAGGCCTCGCCGCAGGTGTCGCGCGGGCGACCTTGCAGGATGTCGTCGTCGCCGAGGGCGTAGCGGTGGACGACCCGCAGCAGCGCCGGCGCCTCGGCCGACAGGGCGCCGGTGCCGGCAGTGAGCGCCTGGCCGGCGAGCGGGACGTCGAGCCGCTCGGGCAGGCCGGCGAAGTCCCAGCGCGGGCGGGTCGACCGGCGCTCCAGCCACGGCGAGAAATCGCAGCGATCGCCGCGCCACACGCAGTACGGGCGCTTGTCCTCCCAGTCGAGCGGGCGGTAGGTGCGGCCGTCCCAGGCGCGCAGCTCGGGGATGTCCGAAAGGGCAGGTGAGCCAATTGCCGCGGGGGTGCGGAAGATGCCCTCGACGCTGGTGACGCCGCTGACGTCGAGGTCGGCGAGGAAGCGGCCCAGGGCGGAGTCGGCGTGCTGCTCGGGGTGGCCCGCCTCGGCGGCGTAACGGCCGGTGGACGACAGGTGGGCGACGACGCTGTCGAGGACGGCGAAGTTGGTGTTGGAGTAGGGGCCCTTGAATTCGCCGTCGTCGCTGGCGCGCTCGGGGTCGCGGGTGAGGCAGCGGGTGAGGTAGACGCCGAGCCACTCGAGCTGCGGGTCGTTGTCGCGGCGGTCGTAGCGGCTGACGAAGTAGACCGGGCCGCCGACGCCGGCGTCGCCTTCGAGCCAGGTCCGCGTGCGCTCGATGCCGGCGGCGAACTCGGGGTAGCGGGCGCGCAGGGCGGCGTCCTCGGCGGCCCAGTCGGCCTCGCCGAGGAAGCCGCGCAGGGCCCCGAAGTTGGGCACGACGTGCGCGCCCCAGTTGGCGGCCGTGCCGGGCAGGCCGCTGGTGTGGGCGAGCAGGTCGCCGACGGTGACGTCGCGCCAGCGGACGTCCACGCCGGCGTCGCCGCAGGTGCGCGTGCAGCCGGCGGCGACGTCGTCGACGGTGACCGGACCGCAGCCGGTGCCGGCGAGCGCGGCCAGCAGGGCCGGCGGGAGCAGCTCCAGCGCGGGGTCGGCGAGCCGGGCGTGAGATGGCGTCGGGACCATGTCCGAAAGGCCACGTTCCTCGATGCGCGCGGCGACCAGCCGGCGGGCCATGGCGGCGGTCAGGAACTTGGAGACGCTGCCGAGCCGCAGGGCGGCGTCGGGCTGGACGAACGCGGCGTCGGGGCGGAACGGGTCGACCCCGGCCATGGCGCCGTCGTTGCAACCGGGGAGGTCGGCGGCGGCCGGACCGACCATGCGCCCGAAGCCGCGTTTGTAGACGCGACGGCCGCGCAGCGACACGCTCAGCACGCCCGAGCCGACGCAGCGCGCCTTGACGAACTGGCGCATGGCGATGTCGAGCTCGGCGAACGCAGGCGAGGCGTGGCCGGTCATCGGGATCTCGGGGGCGCAGTCGGACTCGGCGCAGGCCTCGCCGTACTCGACCGGGTGCGGGTCGGCCTCGACCTGGTCTTCGTGACAGGCGAGGACGACGGCGGCCAAGAGCGCGGCGCGGGGCTGCACGACGCCAGCCACGATAGCACGCGGCGTCCGCGAGGGGCCGGCGCGAAAACGCGGCGGTCCGGCCGGAGGGCCGCGAGAGCGTGGCCGCGGGAGGTGCCGTGGCGATGTGTCTCGACCGCCAGGCCGGGGCCCGCGCGAGGCCGCCGCGCGCCGCGGGCGGTCTCACGTGTACGTTGGGACATGTCCAAACGTGCATGTCGGTAGCCGCGGCGCAGGGGACCGGTGACGGTCCGGGAGTTGACGGGCCGCGGCGCGCGGGTGATGCTCGTCGGGCGCGTGGAGGAGCTCGACCTCAACAAGCTGCTGGCGAGCCCGGAGCTGCAGGCCGCGGGCGGGCTGATCCTGGCGCTGGTGATAGGCTACGCGATCAGCACCGCGCTCGCGGGGGCGCTGGCGCGGGCGGCCGCGCGCCGGCAGGGCGACCTCGGCGAGCACTTGCTGGCGCTGATGCGCCGGCCGGTGTGGACGACCGTGGTGGTGGTCGCGCTCGAGTGGGCCGGCGACCGCCTGAAGCTGGTCGATCAGGCGACCTTCGACGCGGTGCTCGGGACCGTGATCGTGGTGGTGTGGGTGACCGCGCTGGTGCGCGTGGCCGACGAGGTGCTGCTGGCGCTGGTGCGGCGGACGAGCGCGGGGCAGGCCGGGCCGGCGGCAGGGCGCGCGACCGGCCTGGTCCACTTCCTCGTGCGCGTGGTGGTGCTGCTGGCCGGCCTGTACCTGGTGATGGTGCTGTGGGGCCTCGACGTGCGCGCGTGGCAGGTGTCGGCCGGGGTGGCCGGGGCGGTGCTGGGGTTCGCGGCCCAGGACTCGCTGCGCAACCTGGTCTCGGCGGTGCTCCTGTACGGCGACGCGCCGCTGCGGATCGGCGACGTGATCGTGGTCGACAAGCGGCTGCGCGGGCGGGTCACCGACATCGGCTGGCGCTCGACGCGGGTGCTCACCAACGACGGCGTCGAGGTCAACCTGCCCAACGCGCTGCTCGGGACCTGGCGGATCGTCAACGAGTCGGCCGGGCCGGACCGAGCGGTCCGCCTGGCCTGCGAGTTCACGGTCGAGTTCGGGCGCACCGCGGAGGAGCTGCGGGCGATCGTGCTGCCCGGGGCGGCGGCGCTGCCGGAGCTGCGCCCGGACCTGCCGGCCGAGCTGCAGTTCCGCGGGCCGACCGCGGCGGGCCTGCGCTTCGCGCTGCTGGTCTACCTGGCCGACCCGTCCCGCCGCAGCCAGGGGCTCGACGTCGCCAATACGCACATCCTCCGCTCGCTGCGCGCGGCCGGGGTGGCGCTGGCGCACTCGGGCCACGACGTCCACCTCGGCGGGCCGCTGGCGGCTGAGCTGCGGGCGGCGCTGGTACCTGGCCCCAAGGGCATGTCGTGAGCGACAGGGTGAAAGGGGCATGTTCTCAGGGACATGCCCCTTCGCTCAGGAGCCGGGCGGGCCGGCGTCGATCTCGCGCAGCATGACCTTGAGGCGGACGTGGGCCTGCTCGAGCGCGGCGAGGTCGTGCGGGTTCTGGCCGTCGAGCTGGTTGGAGAGGGCGGCGAAGGCGTCGTTGGCGGCGCGGTAGAGCCGCTTGCGCCGGCCCTTCGACAGCGCGTCGCCCTTGTCGACCAGGCCCTCGATCTTCTCCATGACGACCTCGAAGGCGGTCTCGGCCTCGAGGCGATCGTTGGGCTGGGGCAGCGGCGGCAGCTCCTCGGGGGCCTCGAGGGCGCGCTCGAGCCGGCTGCGCAGGGCGATGGCGAGGGCGTCGCGGGCGTCGCGCTCGTCGCGGAGGTCGCGGCGGCCCGGCGCGTCGCTCGCCGTCTTGGCGGCCTTCGTGCGGGTGACCTCGGCCGCTCGCTCGCTCGCGGGCGTGGACCCGGCGAGCTGACAGAGGGTGTAGCCGAACAGGCCGAGGCTGACGGCCCCGAGGGCGAGGAAGGTGCTGGCTTTCATCGGTCACACAGGTCGGGCAGGGCCTCGAACTCGGCCAGGAGCTCCTGGTAGCTGTCGATCCGCCGGGCGCCGTAAACGGCGTCGGTGAACTGGAACAGCACGCGGTGGTCGGTCGGGATCATGGTCGACTCGAAGGCCTCGGCGTCGCTGTCCTTGTTGCCGAACAGCCAGGTCGGGACGAGGCCCTTGTCCTTGAGTAGCTGAAATTCTCCGGACTTGTAGGCCGCGGCGGTGTCGCCCATGCCGCCGGTGTACGTGAGCGTGGTGTGGATGATCCCGGCGGGGAAGCCGCGGAGGGCCACGAACTCGCGCGTGCGCCGGTCGAGCCACTCGGGCCGCGCGGTCAGGTACATGGGGCGATAACCCTTGGACGCGAGCAGGCTCAGCGCCTCGGCCGCGAACGGGTTGGCCTCGGGGATGTCGCCGAGCAGGAAGTCCCACGCCTCCTCGTTCTCGCTGGTGGTGAGGGTGCCGTCGACGTCGCTGACGAAGATCGGCGCGCCGGCGGGGACGACGTCGATGATGATGTCGACGGTGTTCCAGAACTCCTCGACGACGCCGTGCACGCGGTGCCGCCCCGGCTCCAGCTGGTCGGACTGCGAGATCTTGTAGTAGACGCGGCCGCCGGAGTCGTCGACGCCCTGGACCGGGGCGTGCTCGCCCTCGACGGTGGTGATGGCGACGCCGAGCTCCTCCCAGACGCCGCCGCAGCCGCGGTCGAGGAACAGGTGCACCGCGCCGCCCTCGATGTCCTTGTCGGCCGGGAAGCCCCACTTGGTGAACTTGGCCAGGACCCACTGCTGCTCGCCCTCGACGTAGAACATGTCGCGCCCGCGCGAGAGGTCGCTCTCCGGGGCGCCCTGGCCGGGGATCGTCGGCGGCGCGGCGTCACACTTCGGGATCGGCTCGCACAGGGCGCCGGGGACAGGATCGCCGCCGCCGGTGGTGCCGGTCGGCTCCTCGGTGGTGGTGCCCGGCGGGTCGGCGGTGGTGATGTCGGCGGATGTCTCGGAGGACATGCCCGTAGGGTCCTGTCCCGTGGTACCTGTCCCGGAGTTCCCGCCGCCGGTGGTCGGGGCGCTCGTGGCGTCGTCGCTGTCGGAGCCGGGGGTGAGGCCGGAGTCGATCGTGGTCTGCGCGCCGGTGTCGGTGTCGGCGCCCGGGCGCGGGTCCTCGCCGCAGCCGAGGGAGAGGAGGAAGCAGGACGAGAGCAGAGCGATCGGCCGCGCGCGCATGATCGCGCAGGCTATCGGAAAGGCGGCGGCAGATCTAGCGACCCGGCGATCGGGCGGACTAGCGGCGATCACCCCGGGGGCCGTGAAGCGGCTGGAGGGGGCAGGCCCGGCGGATCGACGGGGTCGGACGTCCGTGAGACGAGGTGACGCGTCCGCGCGCGGGCGAGCAGAGGACGTCGACACGGTCGAGCGGGGCAACGCGAGGGACCGCGCGAGCTGGGCTAGCGAGCGGCCTCGGCCTCGGCCTCTGCTCGCCGCAAGGATGTGCCGCGTGAAGCATCGGCGAGTCGGGGTGCGGAGCGCGAGCAGCTGGCCTTCGCGGAGATGCGAGTCGAAGCGTCGAGCGAGTCGCCGAGGGGGCCTGTGCCAGTGAGGTGCGAGTCGAAGTGGCAGGAGCGCGACGACATCAGCCCGCCATGAGTCGCCGAGGCGGAGCGTGACGACATCGGGCGATGGCTGAACTCGAGCGACGACGGGCGACCGCGGCGGGAGAGTGTGCCAGTGGGGCGCGACTCGCTGGCGCGATGAATTATTCCTGGCCGCGGGTGGTGCAGCCGGGCAGGTGCGGCGCTTGCTGCGAGGCTTTCGGTGAGTAAGCTTCATGCATGAAGCGATATCTGTGGATGTCTCTGGTGAGCGTAGCGATCGCTTGCGGCCCCGAGTCGGCGAGCGACACCGACAGTGGGAGTGACAGCGACAGCTCGAGCGACACCCAGGCGCCGGGCGACCTCGAGGTGATACGCGGCATCTATGACGTGCAGATCTCCGCGGTCGACGAGGGCTGCGACGCGCCGCGTTATACCGGCCCGGACCAGGAGGCCGTGACCATGACCGCCGATGGCTTTCGCCTGCCGCTGATGTGGGGCCCGGACAGCTTCGGGACGTACGTCGTCGCGGCCCACGAGTTCAAGGCGATCGCCGGGGAGCCCGGGCGCTACGCCCCCGCGGCCCACATCGTCTCGGGCGAGGGCGAGTGCGGAGGCTGGCGGGGGGAGCTCGGCGACATCGAACTGGTGGAGGCGGGCCGGATCAGCGTCGAGGCGAGCGTGAACTGGGAGCCCGCGCAGGCGTGCCCCGACGCGGAGAACGTCCCGAGCGCGGCCTGCACGACGGTGCTCCGCTACGACTTCGAGCTCGTCGAGGCCTGCCCCGAGGGGTGCGAGGTCGAGGGGACCTACGTGGCCCCGCCGGTCGGCAACAACCTGAGCTGCGTGTGCCCGTGAGGCTCAGGCGAGGCCGGCGCGGACGCGGACGCGGGCGATGAAGGCGGCGAAGATCGGGTCGCCGGCGGACCTGCGGTCGTAGTGCGGGCTGCCCGGGTCGAGCCACTCGGGGTGCCACTGCACGCCGTAGATGTCGCGGCGCTCGTCGGCGGCGGCCTCGACGATGCCGTCGGGCGCCCAGGCGCACGCGCGAAGGCCGGGCGCGAGCGCCTTGATCGCCTGGTGGTGCACCGAGTTGACGAGGATCTCGCGCGCATCGTAGAGCGGGGCCAGCCACGACTCCTCGTGCAGGCGCACGGTGTGCTCGTTGTCGTCGTAGCGGGCGGCGTCGCGGTGGACCAGCGCGCCCGGGACCTGGAAGCCGATGTCCTGGTAGAGGCTGCCGCCGAGGGCGGCGTTGAGCAGCTGGACGCCGCGGCAGACGCCGAGCACCGGCTTGCCCTGGGCCAGCGCGGCGCCCAGCAGCGCCTGCTCGTAGGCGTCGCGCGCCGGGTCGCCGGCCCACTCGGGGCGCAGCGGCGCCTCGCCGTAGACCCCGGGGGCGACGTCGCTGCCGCCGCTCAGCACCAGGGCGTCGACCCGCTCGACCAGCGCGACCAGGAGCGAGGTGTCCGGAAGGACAGGCAACAGGAACGGCAGCGCGCCGGCGCGGGCCAGCGCGGCCGACAGCCGCTGCTCGCCGTAGTCGAGCGATTTGCCGAGGAACAGCAGGCGGGAGGGGTCGGGGTAGGATGTCCCGCAGGACATGCCGATGATGACGGGTCGCATGGGGGTCGGGTGGGGTGAGATCGGGTGTCCCGGGGGACATGCGCGATCGAGCATGTCCCGGCGGTCAGGTCCGGAAGTCAGGCGGCGGCGGCCAGGCCGGCGCGGCGCAGCAGGGCCTCGGGGTCGGGGTCGCGGCCCATGAAGGCGCGGAACAGGGCGGCGGGGTCGTCGCTGTCGCCGCGCTCGAGGATCGCCCGGCGGAAGGCGAGGCCGACGTCACGGCTGAACAGGCCCTCGCCCTGGAAGCGGGTGAAGGCGTCGGCGTCGAGCACCTCGGCCCACTTGTACGAGTAGTAGCCGGCGGCGTAGGCGACCGGGCTCGAGAACAGGTGGCCGAAGCGGCACACCATCGCGTAGTCGGCCGGCAGCGGGACAGGGGTGAAGCGCGCCATGACCTCGCGGGCGCGCGCGAGGATCTCGGCCGGCGTGGCCGGCAGCGCGCCGCGGTGCAGCTCGAGGTCGACGGTGGCGAAGCTGAGCTGGCGCATCATCGCCGAGGCGGCGCGGAAGTTGCGGGCGCTGAGCATGCGCTGCACGAGGTCGTCGGGGACGGGCGCGCCGGTGTCGACGTGGCGGGCGAAGCGGTCGAGCGCGGCCCGCTCCCAGCACCAGTTCTCCATGATCTGCGACGGCAGCTCGACGAAGTCCCAGGCGACGTTGGTGCCGGCGAGGCTGCGCAGCTCGACCCGCGTCAGCAGGTGGTGCAGCAGGTGGCCGAACTCGTGGAAGATCGTCTCGACCTCGTCGTGGGTGAGCAGCGCGGGGCGGTCGCCGATCGGCGGGGTCAGGTTGCCGCAGATGAGCCCGAGGTGCGGGCCGAGGCTGCCGCGGCCGTCGGGGCGGCCGGTCACCAGCGCGTTCATCCACGCGCCGGACCGCTTCTGCTCGCGCGGGAACAGGTCGGCGTAGAACACCCCGAGCAGCGCGTCGCCGTCGCGCACCGCGTAGGTGCGCACGTCGGGGTGCCAGGTCTCGACGTCCGCGACCGGCTCGACGCGCACGCCGTAGAGGTCGTGGACCAGCTCGAACAGGCCGCTCAACACCGATTCGACCGGGAAGTACGGGCGCAGCGCCTCGTCGTCGAAGTCGTACAGGGCGCGCCGCTGCTTCTCTGCATAATAGGCCAGGTCCCAAGGGGCAGGTTCGGGGGCGTCCGGGCCTTCGAGCCGCTGGCGGAACACGTGGAGGTCGCGCGCCTCGGCGGCGAAGGCGGCCTCGGTGCGGGCGGACAGGCGGTCGACGAAGGCGCGGGCGCTGGCGCCGTCCTTGGCCATGCGTGGCTTGAGGACGAAGTCGGCGAAGTCGCGGAAGCCGAGCAGCTCGGCCTGCTCGCGGCGCAGCAGCAAGATCCGGCGCAGCAGCTCGCGGTTGTCGTGCGGGCCGTCCGCGGCGCAGATGTTGGCGGCGCGCCAGATCTCCTCGCGCAGCTTCGGGCTGTCGGCGTAGGTGACGAACGGGACGAAGCTCGGCTGCTGCAGGGTGAAGCGCCACGCGCTCGGGCGGCCCTTGGCCTCGGCGCTGGCCCGGGCGGCGTCGATCGCCGACTGCGGCAGGCCGGCCAGGTCGGCCGGATCGGTGAGCCACAGCTCGTAGGCGTTGGTGCCGTCGAGGACGTGCTCGGAGAACTGGGTGGTGATCTGGGCCAGCTCGGCGCTGAGCTCGGCGAGGCGGGCCTTGCCGGCGGGGTCGAGTTCGGCGCCCTGGCGGCGGAAGTCGTCGAGGGTGCGCTCGAGCAGGCGCTTGCGCGCGCCGGTCAGCGCGGCGGCCTCGGGCGTGCGGCTGAACTCCTGCAGCGCGCGCCACAGCCCGGCGTCGAGCGGGATCTGGGCGAAGAACTCGGCGATCGGGCCCTGGACCGCGTTGTGGGCGGCGCGCAGCTCCGGCGTGGTGGCGACGCTCTCGAGGTGGCCGACGACGGTCATGGCGAACTCGAGCCGTTCGGTCGCGGCCTCGAGCGCGCCGAGAGTGTTGTCGAAGGTGCGCGGCCCGGGGGCGTCGACGATCGCCTGAATGTCGGTGCGGGCGTCGGCGAGGAGCTCGGCGATAGCCGGTTCGACGTGCTCGGGCCGGATCTGGTCGAAGGGGACGCGGAACTGCACGCGCAGGAGCGGATTGGCGGTCACGTGCGGACGATAGCACGAGCGCGGAGATCCCGCCGTGAACGATGATTGGGCGGCCTGCGGCGCGGGCCTTCGCGCGAGCGATCGGCGCGAGTTGCCGGGGCGCAGGGTGCGGCGTATCGTGCGAGGGTGATCACGTTCGCGTCGCTGGTGATGTGGCTCGTGCAGGCGCCGCCGATCGTCACGCCGCCGATCGGGGCGCCGCCGCTGACCGCCCCGCCGCGCGAGTGGAACCTCGCGGGCGTGTTCGTGCTGAAGCAGGAGAAGTTCCTGACCTGGGTGCCGCGGATCGACCTGAACCGGCCGTTTCGGGGCTGGGAGTACGAGCTGCGGCCGGTGTGGGCGCTCGAGCTGACGCCGACGAACCGGCGCCTGTCGAGCTTCTCGCTGGCGGTCCTGTCGGCCCCGGGGTCGGACCCCGCGATCGGGCTGGTGCAGCCGAAGCTGCAGTACCGCGTGCCGGGCACCGAGGTGCGGGTCGGGGTGCAGACGACGATCCTGTCGTTCTTCTCCTCGGCGATGGCCGGCGGCGGGAAGGTGATGCGGCCGATGGGGTTCGTGTCCGGGCGGTTCTGAGGCGCCGGGCGAGATGTCCTCCGGGGCATGCTCGTGAGGACATGAGCGAACGGACATGTGCTTTGGAGCATGTCCTCACGGCCATGTGAATGCGCGGCGCCGCTGCGCGGGTCGCCCGACCTCCGGGGCCGGGCGAGGGGCTGCCGGGCTGGGTGCGGCGATCCCGCCGTGAACGGCGTCCGCGGGGCTCGCCGGGGCGCTCGCCGGGCGACCGGGTGGTGGGCGTGCGCGAGTTGCCGCGGCGGCGGGCGCGGCGTATCGTCCGAGAGTGATGTCGTCCGCGATGCTCGCGCTGTGGCTGATGCAGGCGCCGCCGTGGCCGTCGCTGCCGGCGACCACGCCGCCGCGCGAGTGGAACCTCGCGGGGCGGTTCACGCTCAAGCACGAGAAGCACCTGCGCTGGCAGGCGGTGGTCGATCCGACCCATCCTTACAAGGGGCTGTACAGCGATTCGCGGCCGACCTGGCTGCTCGAGCTGCGGCCGACGCAGCGCAGGTTCAGGGACGTCGCGCTGGTGGTCGAGTCGTTGCCGGCGTTCGGCAGCGGGGTCGGCATCGTGCGGCCCCGGCTGACGTTCCGCTTGCCGGGGACGCAGATCCACCTCGGCCTCGGGGTCCAGCTCCGCGCCTTCCGCAGCTCGGGCCGCTGACTTCATTACGCGGGGCCGTCGCCCCGGAGAGACCTCGCCATGTCGACGATCACGGCGCTGCTCGGGCCGACCAACACCGGCAAGACGCACCGCGCGGTCACGCAGCTGCTGTCCCACCGCACCGGCGTGATCGGCCTGCCGCTGCGGCTGCTGGCGCGCGAGGTCTACGATCGTCTGACGGCGGAGGTCGGCGAGGCGGCGGTGGCCCTGGTGACCGGCGAGGAGAAGCGGGTGCCGGCGCGGCCGCGCTACTGGGTGTGCACGGTCGAGTCGATGCCGGAGGGCAAGGACGTCGAGTTCCTGGCGGTCGACGAGATCCAGCTGGCGGGCCACCGCGAGCGCGGACATGTCTTCACGGACAGGTTGATGCGGGCGCGAGGTGTCTCCGAGACCATGTTCCTCGGGTCAGACACGATGACGGCGGCGGTCGAGGCGCTGGTGCCGACGGCGCGGATCGAGCGGCACCCGCGGTTCTCGCGGCTGCGCGGGGTGGCGCCGCTCGAGCTGACGCAGCTGCCGCCGCGCTCGGCGGTGGTGGCCTTCTCGGCCGACCAGGTGTACGCGCTGGCGGAGCAGCTGCGGCGGCGTCGCGGCGGGGCGGCGGTGGTGCTGGGGGCGTTGTCGCCGCGGACGCGCAACGCCCAGGTGGCGATGTACCAGGCGGGCGAGGTCGACTACATCGTCGCCACCGACGCGATCGGGATGGGGCTCAACATGGACGTCGACCACGTCGCGTTCGCGGCGCTGGGCAAGTTCGACGGGCGCGCGAACCGGCCGCTCGAGGCGGCCGAGCTGGCGCAGATCGCCGGGCGAGCGGGGCGCTACACCAAGGACGGGACGTTCGGGCCGCTGGCGACGCTGGGGCCGCTGCCGCAGGGGCTGGTGATCTCGATCGAGCGCCATCAATTCCCGCCGGTGGAGCGGCTGGTGTGGCGAAGTCCGGACCTCGACTTCACGAGCATCGAGGCGCTGGCGCGCTCGCTGCGGCAGCGGCCGCCGCGGCCGGGGCTGCAGCTGCTCGAGCGCAGCGACGACGAGGAGGTGCTCGTCGAGCTGGCGGGGATGTCCGAGGTGCGGGCCCTCGCGCAGCAGTCCGGCGCCGTCGAGCTGCTGTGGGAGGTGTGCAGGATCCCCGACTTTCGCAAGCTGCTCGAGGGCTCGCACGCGCGGCTGCTCGCGGCAGTGTACCTGCAACTGGCCAAGAACGGCCGCCTCGACCCGGGGTGGATCGAGCGGCGCGTGCGTCGGCTCGACGACACCGAGGGCGACATCGAGGCGCTGATGAGCCGGATCGCGGCGGTCCGGACGTGGACGTACATCAGCCACCGACCGGGGTGGATCGAGGCGCCGGCGCGCTGGCAGGAGTGGACGCGGGCGATCGAGGATCGGCTGTCCGACGCGCTGCACGACCGGCTGACGCAGGCGTTCGTCGACCCGCGGGCGACCGCGCGGGCGCGCAAAAAACCTGTCCCGAAGGACAGCCCGTTCGGCCGCCTGCGGGCGCTGCAGCTGCCCGACGCCGACGAGCCGGCGCCGCCGAGCGCGGCCGAGGCGATCGTGGCGGCGCCGCACGGGGCGTTCGCCGTCGACGCGCGCGGGCGGGTCTCGCTGGCCGGCCGGCCGGCCGCGCAGATGACCCGCGGGCCCGATCTGCTGCGGCCCGAAGTACAGGTCCTCGCGGACATGTCCATGGGGGCAGGCTCGATCGCGCAGGTCCGCCGGCGCATGGTCGCGTGGACCCGCGACCTGGTGGCCGAGCTGCTGGCGCCGCTGCGGGCGCTGCCCGAGGGGCCGCCGCCGAGCCCGGCGGCGCGCGGGCTGCTCTACCAGCTCGAGCAGGGGCTGGGGTCGGTGCTGCGGGCCCGCGCCGAGCCGCAGGTGCGCCACCTGACCGGCGACGACCGCCGGCTGCTCGGGCGGCTGGGGCTGAAGATCGGCGAGCTGGTGGTGTTCTCACCGGAGCTGCTGACGACCTGGTCGGTGGAGCGGCGCGCGGCCCTGTGGGCGGCGCGCTCGGGCTCGCGGGTGACGCCGCCCGGCGAGGCGCGATCGATCGCGCTGACGGATGACGCCGACCCGGCGGCGTTCCACGCGATCGGCTTCCCGCCGTTCGGGCCGCGGGCGATCCGCGCCGACATCGCCGAGCGCGTGTTCAATAGAGTGGTCGCGGCGACGCGCGCGGGGCCGGCCGCTTTGCCCGAGGAGCTGGCGGCGTGGATCGGCTGCGCGGCCGACGAGGTGCCGGCGATCGTGGCGGCGATGGGGTTTGACGAGGTGGCGGAGGACCGCTGGCTGCTGGCGCCGCGCCGGCCCGAGCGGCGCGGGCGCAGGCGGACGCGTCGCGCGGGGTGAGGCATGATCTTCGGGGCATGTCTTCGGGGACATGCCTCAATGGACATGGCCTGAGGGTCAGCCGGGCGGGTTGAAGTCCTCGCAGGTCTGGTCGATGGCGTTGATGGCCTGGAGGAAGAACGGGGCGTAGTCGGCCTCGCAGACCGAGCCGGAGATCCCGTGAGCGCCCCAACTCTGGATGAACTCCTCCCAGTGAGCGCCCTGGATCGCGTTGGGGTCGTTGCCGGTGGTGCAGCCGAGTTCGGGGTGAGGGATCAGGCCGAGGACGACGACGGCGTTGTCGTCGCCGTTCTTGGCGGCGACCACCGAGGCCTTCCAGTCGGCGGGTGTGCCCTGGTCCGGGTCGTTGGGGTCGTCGCTGATGAAGGTGATGACGAGGATCGCGTCGTCGCGGAGGAAGCCGCCGTTGCAGCCCATGGGGACGTTGAGCGCCTCGCTGACGGCCTCCTCGATGGCGTTCATCGGCCGCTCCGCGGCGTTGCCCGCGGTGCCGACCTTGGCGACGCAGGCGAAGGTCCCGGCGAGATCGGGCTGGTCGGGCAGCATGTAGCGGTGGCCGCCGGCCACCGGACACTTGGTGTTGCTGGCGAAGGTGCCGACCGGGTGGATCACGCCGGCGCCGCGGATCGTGTCGCAGGCTTCGAGCTCGGCGGTGCAGGCGTAGTAGTTGGCCTCGTAGCAGAACTTGACGTAGTCGGGATCGGCCTCGTCGCACGGCTGGGCGCAGCGGCCGTTGGCGTCGGTGTCGACGACCATGATGTGGTAGTCGTCGGCGTCGCCCAGGGTGGTCTTGATCGCCTCGATGAAGCCCGGGAAGCTCTTGATCAGCGCTTTCTGGTTGTCCTCCATGCTGGTCGAGTTGTCGATCACGAACAGGAAGTCGATCTTCGTGCAGCCCTTCTCGGCCGTGCCGGTGGTGCCGCCGCCGAGGTCGGACGCGCCGAGGTCGAACTTGGCCTGGTTGGTGTCGCTCGCGGGGCTCGAGGTCGAGGTGGTCGTCGAGGTGGTCGAGGTCGGCTCGCCGGTGTCGGTGCTCGTGCCGGTGGGCGGGCCGTCGGTGGTGGCGCCGGTCGGGTCGGTCGCCGGCGCGGTCGTGACGCCGGTCGGCTGCGAGGCGGTCGCCGAGACTTCGCGTCCGGTGTCGCTGCAGGCGGTGGAGAGGACGAGCGCGAGCGCTGGCACGGTCTGTAAGGCTGCGTTACGGAACATGACGGCGCGACCATAGCATCGGCCGCGCGCACGACTGAAGGGCGCCGGCGCGGGGATGAGGGGCTGTGATATACGAGGTGGAGATGGAGCGGAGCACGATCGAGGCGCGGCTCGCCGACCTCCGGCGCGAATTCGAAGGCGGGCAGAAGCTGCTGCGCGAGCTGGAGAGCAAGCAGATGGAAGTGCGTGACACGCTGTTACGCATCGGCGGGGCGATGCAGGTGCTCGAGGAGCTGCTGGCGAGCGAGTCGGGGAGCACCGGGCCGTCGTAGGCCGACCCTGGGGACGAGGGGCCGCAACGATCGCAGAGCACAATCCCGGGTCCGAGCAGCGAGCTCGACCGTGTAATCGGCGGGGTGCTCGCGTCACTCATCGCCGCTTCGGAGTCTCCTCGCATGAACGATCCCCGCCGCGTCTTTCTTGTCGTTGCCGTCGCGCTCGGCTCCCTCGTCCCGGCCGTCGCGTCGGCCAGCTACCCCGCGGGCGTCTGGGCCCTGGTCGAGGAGGTCACGCCCGAACCGGACGCGGACCATCCGAACCAGGTGCGCATCGACGGGCTGTTCATCGTCGCCAAGGGCACGCCCGACTTCGCCGGTTATCCCGGCTACTCGGTGCCGGCGTACGGGTACATGTATTATCAATGCGCGGACGCCGAGCTGGCGACGTGCAAGATGGAATGGGCCGAGCTGGCGACGGTGGCCGGCGGCGAGGACCGCTGCCGCGGGTGGGGCGACAACTCGCTGCCGGCCAACGGGACGGTGCGCACGGACGAGCCGCAGGCGATGCCCGACGCGTACCCGATCAGCATGGGCGTGGTGCCGGGGTTCTCGCCGTGCAACGCGCTGAAGCAGTGGATGGCCGAGCATCCGCCGGAGGCCACCACTACGGGAGAGGGGACGGGCGAAGGGACGGGCGAGAGCTCGGGCGAGTTCGCGTCCGAGAGCTCCGTGGGGACGTCGACTGCGACGGGCTCGCCGACGTCGGGCGCGGAGCCGAACGACAGCACCGCGGCGGAGACTGCGACGAACGAGGCGGGGACGGCGAGCGGGGCGTCGGGCCAGGCCGAGACCGGGTCGCTCGGCGGGGACAAGGGCTGCGTGTGCAGCTCCGGCGATGAGCCGCGGCCGCTGGCGGGGCTGCTGACGATCGTCGGTCTGCTGGCGCTGCGCCGCCGCGGTCGCGCATGAGGCTGTTTCGTCACTCGCGCCGCGACGCCGGCCCGGTGCTGGCGGCGCTGCTGCTCGGCGCGCTGGTGGCGGTGGGCGGGCCATGTCTCGTGAGACAGGGTCCATGGGGCATGTTCTTTGGGGCATGTGCTTTCGCGCTGATCGTGTGGTGGACGTCGAACACCGTGGCGCACGTCCATCTGCACACGCCGGTGTTCAGTTCGCGGGCATTGTCGCAGCTGCTGTCGCTGTATCTCAGCGCGCTGACGCTGGTGCCGCAGGCGATCTGGCGGGCGCGTCACCTCGACCACCACCGCGGGGCGCGCTCGCGGCTGCGGCTCGGGCCGGCGGGCTGCGTCGAGGTCGGGGTGGTGGCCCACCTGGCGCTGATGCTGGCGGCTGTGCTTCCGGACATGTTCTTCGGGGCAGTGCTGCCGGGGTGGCTGCTCGGGCTCGGGCTGTGTCAGTTGCAGGGCCGCGGCGAGCACCTGCACGGGCAGGCGACGGGGATCAGCCACTACGGGCGGCTGTACAACCTGCTGTGGTTCAACGACGGCTACCACGCAGAGCACCACGCGCGCCCGGGGGCGCACTGGACGACGCTGCCGGCGCTGTGGGTGACGGAGGCGGTGAGCAGCGGGCGCGCGCCGGTGCTGCGCGGGCTGGCGATCGCGGACGCGCTGGTCGGGCTCGAGCGAGCGGCGCTGTGCTGGCCCAGGCTGCAGGCATGGTTGGTCGAGCGCCACGCTGCCGCGCTGGGACGCCTGCGGCCGGCGCTGGCGGGGCGGGAGATCCGGCGCGTGGTGGTGATCGGCGGCGGGCTGTTCCCGCGCTCGGCGCTGGCGCTGGCCCAGATCTGGCCCGAAGTGCAGGTGACGATCGTCGACGCCGATCCGCAGCACCTCGGACGCGCGCGCGAGCTCCTGCGTGAACGCGGGGCGGATGGGCGGGTCGAGTTCGTCCACGGGCGCTATGCGCCGGGGATGCCGCTGGCGGCCGATCTGGTGGTGGTGCCGCTGGCGCTGGTGGGCGACCGTGAGGCGGTGTACGCGGCCGGTGGCCCGCCGCGGCTGATCCACGAGTGGATCTGGCGCCGGCGCGGGGCAGCGGGCGCGGTGGTCTCTCCGTGGTTGCTGAAGCGGATCAACCTGGTGCTGCAGTGATGAAGCCGCACCGCACGCGTGCGTTCCTGCGGGCCTACGGGCTGTTGCCGCACCGGCTGCTGGGAGCAGCGACGCGGACGCTGATGCGCGCGAGACGGCCGCGCTGGGCGGTGCGAGCGGCGATCGAGGCGTGGATCCGCGGCGGCGCGATCGACGTGTCGGAGTGCGTCGACGAGCCGTGGCCGACGCTCGAGGCGTTCTTCCTCCGGCGCTTGCGGCCCGGGGCGAGGCTGCTCGGCGAGGGGTTCGTCAGCCCGGCCGACGGGCTGGTCGTCGGGACAGGTCCGATCGAGCAGGGGACGATCCTGCAGGTCAAGGGCTCGCCGCTGCGCCTGGGGCGGGTGCTGGCAGCGCGGCCGGAGGAGGTGGCGGCGCTGGCCGGCGGGCGCTACGTGACGATCTTCCTGACGCCCGACGGCTACCACCGGCTGCACATGCCATGCGACGCGGAGGTGGCGGAGGTGCGCTGGATCGGCGGGCGCTTCTTCCCGCAGAACGCCGACGCGCTGCGGGTGATCCCGCGGATCTACGAGCGCAACGAGCGGGCGGCGCTGCGCTGCGTGGCCGACTCGGGGGCGGTGTTCTGGCTGGTGCTGGTCGGCGCGAGCCTGATCGGGGGGATCGAGCTGGCGGGGCTGGAGCGGGCGGCGTGGGCTCGCCCGGGCGGGTTCGCGTGGAATCGGCGGCTGCGCAAGGGCGAGGAGCTGGGGTGGTTCCGGTTCGGCTCGACGGTGGTGATCGCTGCTCCGAAGGACATGTTGGAAGGGACATGTGATTTCGCGGGCGCGGCGGTGCGCGTGGGCCAGCGGCTGGGGTAGCGCTGTCCGCCGGGGCGGCTTTGGGGTATGGTCGCGGCGATGCAGGCGCCGTCCGTGTCCCACCGGTTCCAGGCCTTCGCCGCGCGGCTGTTGCTGTCGTTGCCCGACCCGCTGCAGCGGAGGCTCGCCGGCGGCGGGCCGGTCGAGCGCGACGGCTATACGCTCGATCCGCAGGTGCAGCACATGCTGGCGATGCAGCGACGGATGCGTCGGCCTCGCTTCCAGGACGTGACTGTCGAGCGGGCGCGGCGCGAGATGGACATCAACACCTGGCTGCTGGCGCCGTCGGCCCCGGCGCTCGAGTCTGTCCGCGACGACATGTTCCCGGGGCCAGGTGGGCCGGTCCCGGTGCGGATCTACCGGCCCCGCGGGCTGCCGGCGCCGGCGCCGGCGACGGTGTATTTCCACGGCGGCGGGTTCGTGGTCGGTGGCCTCGACTCGCACGATCCGGTGTGCCGGATCTTGGCCCACGAGGGCCGTTGCGTGGTGATTGCGGTCGACTACCGCCTGGCGCCCGAGCACCGGTTCCCGGCGGCGGCCGACGACGCGCTGGCGGCGTTCCGGCACGTGGCTGCCAGCGCCGGCGCTCTCGGGATCGATCCTCGCCGGATCGCGGTGGCGGGCGACAGCGCGGGCGGCAACCTGTCGGCGGTGGTGTCGCTCGAGACCCGCGGCGACGCGGTGCGGCCGGCGTTCCAGCTGCTCATCTATCCGGCGGTCGATCTGACGATGTCGTTCCCGTCGATCCGCAGCCTCGGCAAGGGGTTCTTTCTCGAGATGGCGACGATCGAGTGGTTCATGAGCCACTACCTGCGCAGCCCCGAGGACGGGCGTGACCTGCGGGCGTCGCCGTGGTTCGCGGACGTCGCCGGGGCGCCGCCGGCCGCGGTGTTCACTGCCGGGTTCGACCCGCTGCGCGACGAGGGCGAGGCGTACGCGCGCAAGCTCGAGGCCGCCGGGGTGCCGGTGACGTACGCGTGCCATGGCGGGATGTTCCACGGGCACATCAGCGCGTCCGGCGGGCTGTCGAACGCGCGGCCGGCGTTGCGTGACATGACGGCGGCGCTGCGCCAGGCGCTGGCGTGAGGGCAGAGAAAAAAGCTGGCCTTCGGGACATGGTCTGAAGGCCAGATCACATGGCGAGCTCGACGGGCGCGGGCAGGGAGATCGCCCGGAGCTGGCGGGTGAACGCTCGGGCGGGGGCTGAGGCACGTCCCATAGCGCACGCGGCGAGGGCGGCGCCGGCGCGGCTCGGTGTGGTCTACTCGCGGGGATGTCCGAGCTCGAGTTTCACACGCTGCTGGTCCAGGGAGTGTTCCTCGTCGCCGCGCTGACGGTGCCGGCCCTGCTGTTCATCTCGGCGCCGTACGGTCGCCACGCGCGCGGCGGCTGGGGGCCGCAGATGGACACGCGGCTGGCGTGGATGGTGATGGAGTCGCCGTCGGTGCTGTGGTTCTTGGCGGTGTTCTTCGCCGGGGCGCACGCGTGGAGCCTGGTGCCGCTGCTGCTGCTGGTGCTGTGGCAGTCGCACTACGTGCAGCGGGCGTTCATCTTCCCGCTGAAGATCCGCCCGGGCGGCCACACGCCGGTCAGCGTGGTGGCGATGGGCTTCATGTTCAACCTCGTCAACGCCTACGTGAACGCCCGCTGGGTCAGCGAGTTCGGCCGCTACGAGCTGTCGTGGCTGCTCGATCCGCGGCTGTGGATCGGCGTCGGGCTGTTCGTGCTCGGCTACCGCATCAACCGCCGCGCCGACGCGGTCCTGGCGGCCCTGCGCAAGCCCGGCGAGACCGGCTACAAGATCCCCCGCGGCGGGCTCTACGAGCTGATCTCGTGCCCCAACTACTTCGGCGAGCTGCTCGAATGGACAGGTTGGGCGATCGCCACCTGGTCGGTCGCCGGGCTGTCGTTCGCGGTGTTCACCGCGGCCAACCTGGTGCCGCGGGCGGTGTCGCACCACAAGTGGTACAAGCAGAAGTTCCCCGACTACCCGGCGGGGCGCAAGGCGGTGATCCCGTTCCTGCTGTGAACGGGGTGGCCCGGGGGACATGTCGGGATGGACATGTCCCTCGAGGCGTTCGGCGCGGCTAGACGTTGCTGTCCCGGGGGACATGGCGTTCGGGCCATGACTTCGGGGACAGGAGGCGCGGTCAGAGCGGCGGGGACAGGCCGGGGGTGTTGGTGATGACCCACCGGGCGGGGCAGGCGATCGCCTGCAGGCGCATGAAGGCCTCGCTGCGGGCGATCATCTGCTCGCCCTCGGAGCCGCCGAGCCAGGTGCCGAGGCGGAGGCGGGCTGCCGCGGCCGCGAGGGGCATGTCGGCGGCGTCGAAGGCGTCGGCGGCCTCGCTGAGGGCGGGGACGACGACGTCGGCGGCGGCGTCGCGCAGGGCCAGGCCGGCGGCGTCGAGGAGGGCGGCGGACGCGAGCGCGCCGGCGTTGCCGATCTGGCGCAGGGCGTCGGCGTCGGCGGCGGCGGCCTCGAGGAAGGGCTCGCGGGCGGCCTCGACGCCTGACCTTTCGGCCATGGCCAATGCGACCTGTCCGTGGAGACTGATGAAGTTGGCGCGCTGGTTCTTGGTGAACGCGGCCCCGCCGGCGCCGAGGGTGGCGGAGACGCGCTCGACCTCGGCCCAGGCGACGGCGATCTCGCCGGCGTACTGGGCGCAGAGGGCCTCGATCATCGAGGCGCGCAGGCCGGCGGCCGAGCCGGCGGCGACGTTGCCGAGGCGGACGGCGCGGGCGATCACGTCGCGGGCGTCGGACGGGGCGTCGGCGGCGAGGAGGACGAGGGCGCTGTAGTAGGCGGCGACGAACTCGACCATCGAGTCGCCGGTCTGCTGGGCCTGCTCGCTCATGACGGCGCTGCGCAGGGCGATCGCCCGCAGCTCGCCGCGCGACTCGAGCAGGCTCATGAGCATGACGGCGCCGAAGTTGCACTCCCACGCGATGTTGCTGCAGCGCTGGCGCAGGTGGGTGATGCCGAACTCGAGGTCGCGCATGGCGTCGGCCCAGCGGCCGCGGCTGACCGCGGAGATGCCGTCGAAGAGGACGGAGAGGCCGACGATGTAGGGGTCGTCGCGGCGGCCGAGGTAGTCGTCGATGATGGCGCGCAGGCGGGTCAGCACGGCGGACTCGCCGGCGACCGACCACACCGCGCGGACGATGACCATGCCGCGGACGTGGCGGGCCTCGTCGGCGATGGCGCGGGCGATCGCGGCGCTGCGGGCGGCGAAGTAGGCCGAGCGCACCGGGCTGTGGATGAACAGGCCCTTGGCGGCGGCCCACAGCGCGTCCGACAGCGCGGCGCTCTCGGAGCCCGCGGCCGTGGACGTGTCGGGCTCGGCCCCGCGGAGCAGCGCGCCGACCTCGTTCTGGAACGCGGCCGCCAGCGCCTGGCCGCTGCCGGGGTCGGCAAAGCCTGTCCCTTGGAGCAGGTCCTTGAGGACACCCTCGCCCTTCGCCGTCTCGCCGACGGCGAAGTACTGCTCGCAGGCGCGGACGCGCAGCTCGGCGCGCTGGGTGATCGGGGCCTTCTCGGCGGCGCGGAGGAAGATCGGCGCGGCCTCGAGGCCGAGGCCGGCGTCGACCTTGGCGCGGGCGCAGGCGACCATGCGCAGCCAGGCCTCGGGGGTGCAGCGCAGCGCGAGCTCGTGCAGCTCGGCGGCGCGGGCGAAGGCGAGGGCGTCGGCGGCGGCCTTGCCGGCCCGCTCGGCGTAGGTCGCGGCCCGCTCGCGCTCGCCGGCGGCGAACAAGTGGCGGGCCATGAACTCGGCGTCGGGCCGGCCGAGCTGCAGCGCGGTGTCGGCGAGCAGGCGGTGGAGCTGGCGCGCGCGCTCGGGCGACAGGGCGCGGACGACCAGGGCGCGGCCGCGGTCGTGCAGCGGCTCGACGCTGGGCGCGTGGTTGCGGCGGCCGAGCTGGACCAGCCGCGCGGCGTGCAGGCGGGCCAGGCGGGCGTGGATGTCGGACGGGTCGCCGAGGGCCCGCGCGAGCAGGCCGGTCGGCAGCGGGGCGCCGGCGGCGGCCACCAGATCGAGCGCGGCGCGGTCGCCCGACGCGAGGTTGTCGACCCGTGCTTGGAGACATGTCTCGAAGGACAGGGACTCGGGGGTGAGCTTGGCGAGGTCGGCGTGGGTGAGCTCGTGGACCAGCGCCTCGAGCACGTACGAGTCGCCGCGGGCCTCGTCGGCGATCGCGGCGGCCCACGGCTCGGGCGGCAGGCCGGCGGCGACCAGGAGGGCGCGGGCGGCCGCGTGGGCGTCGCGCTCGTCGAGGCGGCCGACGTCGAGGCGGGCGACGTGGAGCTCGGGCAGCACGCGCAGCTGCAGGCGCTCGAACTCGTGGCGGACCAGCGGCGAGCCGGGCCACTCGGTGTGATAGGCGACGACCAGCAGCAGCGCCGGCGCGTCGGGCGGGGCCAGCAGCTCGGACAGCAGGCGCACGCTGTCGGCGTCGCTCCAGTGGAAGTCGTCGAGGAACAGGACCAGGCGGCGGCGCGCGGCCAGAGCGGCGAGCAGGCGCTTGAGCGCGGCGAAGGCCTTGCGCCGCGACTCCTGGTCGGACACGCCGGCGCGGGCGCTCTGGGCCAGCTCGCGCACCGCCGAGACCCGCTGCAGCACCGGGAACACGCGCGCGAGCTCGCCGGTGTGAGTGCCGAGCAGCGGCGTGAGCTCGAACGGCTCGAGCGCGCCGAGGTGGTCGGCGAGGGCGTCGACCAAACTGTCGAACGCCTTGAACGGGACGGTCTCGTGCTGGTAGCAGCGCGCGGTGAGGGCGACGACGTCGCCGCGCGGCTGGAGGGCGCCGAGGAAGCCGTGGACGAGGCCCGTCTTGCCGACGCCGGGCTGGCCGCGCAGGTAGACGCAGGCGGTGCGGCCGCGGGCGGCGGCGGCGAGGCCCTCGTCGAGCGCGTCGAGCTCGGCCTTGCGACCGAACAACACCGAGCTGCTGGCCATCGCCGGCGCGGGCGACAGCGCCGCGCCGCCGCACCACGCCAGCAGCTTGGCCCCGGAGGCCCGCTTCTCGGGGTCGCGGCGGAGCAGCTCGCCGATCAGCGACGCGAGGTCGTCCGGCAAGCCGGGGCCGCGCGGCGGGGCCGGCTCCTCGCACTGCTTGGCGAGGAAGATCTGGGCGTAGCCGCCGGTGAACGGCAGCTTGCCGGTGAGCGCCTCGTAGAGCATCACGCCGAGGGCGTACCAGTCGCTGGCCGGGGTCGCGAGCTGGCCGGCGCACTGCTCCGGCGACATGTAAAGAGGAGTGCCGGCGGGCGTCTCGTTGTTGTTGCTGCGGGTGATCGCGGCGACCAGGCCGAAGTCGAGGATGACGACGCGGCCGCCCGAGGTGACGAGCACGTTCGACGGCTTGAGGTCGCGGTGGAGCAGGCCCTGCTCGTGCAGCGCGGTGACGCCGAGCACGAGCTGGCGGATCAGCGCGCGCAGGCGACGGTCGCTGTCGGGCGCGCGCACGAGGGCGCGGAGCGCCGTGCACAGGTCGACGCCGCCGACGTACTCCATCGTGATGAGCCACAGGTCGCCCTGCGAGTGCAGCTCGTACAGCGTGACGAGGTTCGGGTGGCCGACCTCGGCCATGCTGCGAAACTCATACTTGAAGCGGTGCAGCTCCGAGGGGCCCATGCGGAGCAGCGACTTCACGGCGACGCGCTGGCCCGTGCGCGTGTCGGTCGCCTCGTACACGGCGCCCATGCCGCCGGCGCCGAGCGGGCGCAAGATCCGGTACGGGCCGACCTGGCCGGCCAGTGCGGTCGCCGGCGGCGGCTGCGGGCCGGTTCGCTCCATGACGCCCTCTTCGGGCGGGGTGCTCATCGTCGGCGACAGCGCGAGGTCCGGCAGGATCGCCGTGTTCGCGAATTGGATCGCCACCGCCATCGTTTCGCGAAGACGGTCGCCGGCCGCGCGTGGCAGACCGACTTCGGTGCGCGGCTGCTCAGGCGGCGCTTGCACCTGCACGGGGAGCTTCATGGCGGGGGAGCCGCTTGCAGGCTAGCACGGCCGCCCGAGGCCGCGCTCGAGCCTGGTGATCAGATCGGCGTGCTCGGACGCGCAAGCGGGGCCGCGCGACCGCAGCGCGATCGCCAGGGCCCACCCGAGGTCGAGCGCCGCGCCGCGGGCCGCCGCCGGCCAGTAAGCGGCCTCGCAGCCGGGCCGCAGGCGGAGCGTCCAGTTGGACGGATCGACCACGCCGGGGGCGTTGTAGATGTCGTGGGCGCCGAACAGGTCGCTCATGAAGACGGCCACCTGGCGCGCCGGGCACACCAGCAGGTCGGCGAACTTGGCGTGCACCAGCGCGGCGGGGTCCGCGAGCATGCGCGCGCGCAGCGGATCAGCGTCGCTGCGCGACCCCAGACGTCCGCACAAATACGCCGTCTGCGCGGCGGCGAGCGGGGTGCCGTGCCACGAGGCCGCGAGCCGCCAGATCGGCGGGGTGTCGTGGTTGCCGAGCATCACCCAGTCCTCGGCGCGGGCGTTCTCGCTGCGGTAAACGTCGTTCGGGTTGGTCAGATCGGCCTTCTGAGTGACCCGGAAGCGCCCCAAGCCGTGGCCCTCCAACACCCGCTGCAGCGGGTAGGGTTGGGTGCTGAGGACTTCGCACAACACGTCCTCGAGCGCGCGGCCGTGCGCGCGCGCGGCCGCGAGGACGACGTCGAGCTGGGCGGCGTAGCGGGCCACCTGCGCGTCGTCGAGCGTGTGGACCCACCGGTCGGCGTGGCGCGGCAGGGCCAGGTCGAGCTGGTCCGGGCGCGCGATCGCGTAGGCCGCCAGGCGCGGATGGTCCGAGAGACATGGCGACTCGAACAGGCGCGCGCCGCCCTGGACGGCGCGGTAGGCGTCGGCCTCGTCGGTCCGGTAGACCCACGGGCACACCAGGCCGTGCGGGTGGTCGACGCGCAGGCCGTCGTAGTCGCGCAGCATCGCGTCGGTGCGCGCAGCCACCAGGCGCAGGGCCGGGCCGAGCTCGCCGCCCCCGCCGCCGTAAAGCCGCGGGTCGAGCACTGGGTAGCCCCACGGCTGGCCGTCGGGGTTGGTGCGGCTCGGCGGCGCGCCCATCGCGTAGCCGGACAGGAACAGGTCGTGCAGCGCCCAGGTGTCGCCGACGGAGATCCCCACCTGGAGATCGCCGAACAGCCGCAGGGCCGGCAGGCCCGGCCGCGCGGCCAGCTCGGCGCGCAGGGCGGCGTGCTGGCGGGCCGCGAGCAGCTGGCAGAACGCCAGGAACTCGAGCTCGCGCGCGTAGGTCCGCTGGAGCCCGGCCCGCCGCGCCGCCGCGGCCTGGGTCTTGCTGACCCAAAGTTCCTGGTCTCTCGGCCATGTCCTCCAGTGCGATCCGTCGAAGCTGACCCTCAGGCCATGTGCTCCGGACCATGTCCCTCCGGTCCGGTAGGCGGTCGACAGGATCTCGTACAGGCCGGCCGGGGCCAGCCAGCCGGCGTGCTCGCGGGCGAACCCGTCGAAGGCCTCGGCGAGGTCGGCGACCGACGGGTCGGCGGCGGCGCGGCGGCGGGCGAAGCCGTGCCAGGCGCTGGCGAGGGCGGCGAGCTGGCGGGGCCACACCGCGGCGTAGTCGGCCCGCTCGGTCACGCCCTGGCGCTGGCGCGCCGGCCTGCCGCGCAGGAGGTCGTCGAGGTCGGCGCGCGGGAGGACGTTGCCGTAGTAGGGATCGTCGGCGAGCGGGCGCAGGGCGATCGAGAGGATGTCGCGGGCGAACAGGGCGCCGTCGTACGGCGAGGGGTTGTAGCGCGAGGTCTGTCCCTGCGGACCGAGCTGCACGCCGGTGAACCCGAGCTGACGCACGAAGCCGAGGAAGGCCCGGCCGCCGCCGCTGTACGGCGAGCCGCGGCCGAGGTCCTCGTCGTCGCGTCCGGGGAACGAGACGTCGTGGATCGCGAGCACGAGGTGCCGCTTGCCGAGGATGTCGAGGGCTGCCGCGAGGTCGGCGCGGGCGACGGGGCGATCGTGGGCCGGCATGCGGCGGAAGGGTAGCGAGGGCGGGGCCGCGCGTCACGCGACGTGGACCGCTCGACCTCCGAACGGCTACCTTCGCCGCGGATGATCGTCACGACCAGGGACTCCTGGCTGTACTTCATGTTCGCGGCGCGTGGGACGACGCTGTCGCGGATCTGGCGGCGACTGACGGTCAACGTCGTGTTCGCCCTGGTGATGACGCTGGGCCACATGCAGTACGGCTGGCTCGACGGCCGGGACGTGACGCCGCTGCCGTTTACCCTGATCGGCTTCGTCCTCAGCATCTTCCTCGGCTTCCGCATCAACACCGCCTACGACCGCTACTGGGAGGGCCGGCGGCTGTGGGGCCAGCTGGTCAACACCAGCCGCACCCTGGCGCGGCAGATCCAGACGCTGGTCGGCGCAGGACCCGGCGAACCGGCGGTGGCGGAGCGGCGCCGGCGCCTGATCTACCTGGTGATGGCGTTCCCGCACGCGCTGCGGATCCGCCTGCGCGGCGAGGAGGCGATGGTCGCCGACCTCGGCCCGTTCGTGACCGCCAGCGAGCTCGACCAATTGATGCGCGAGCGCAACCGGCCCAACGCGCTGGTCCAGCGGATGGCCGAGCTGCTCGACGAGGCCTACCGCGAAGGGCTCGTCCATCCGATGCACCTGAGCCTGCTGCATCAGTCGCTGACCTCGCTGACCGACATCCAGGGCGGCTGCGAGCGCATCGCCAACACGCCGATCCCGTTCGCCTACCAGGTGCTGCTGCGCCACATCGTCGGCGCCTACTGCTACGCGCTGCCGTTCGGGGTGCTGCTGCCGCTGGGCCTGCTGACGCCGGTGGTGATGCTGATGATGTCGTACGCGTTCTACGGGCTCGACGCGCTCGGCGAGGAGATCCAGGAGCCGTTCGGCAGCGACCCCAACGATTTGCCGCTGTCGGCGCTGTGCCGCACCATCGAGATCGACCTGCGCCAGCGCCTGGGCGAGCCCGAGCTGCCCGACCCGGCTCAGCCGCACCACGGCCAGCTGCTCTGAAGGACATTTTTTAGAAGACATGTCGCAAGAGACAGGTTATGTGACGGCGGCGGGTCAGCGGCTCGAGTACCGGTGGGTCGGGCCGGGGCCGCAGGCGGCGCCGACGCTGGTGCTGCTTCACGAGGGGCTCGGCTGCGTGAGCCTGTGGCGCGACTTCCCCGACAGGCTGGCTGCGGCGACCGGGTGCGGGGCGCTGGTGTACAGCCGCGCCGGCTACGGCCGCTCGCAGACGATCGCGCTGCCGCGGCCGCTCGACTACATGCAGCGCGAGGGCGAGGCGGTGGTCGGGGCGGTGCTCGACGCGTTGGGGGTGGAGTCGGCGATCCTGGTCGGCCACAGCGACGGCGGATCGATCGCCCTGGTCCACGCGGCGACCGATCCGCGCGGGCGCGTGGCCGGGCTGGCGCTGCTGGCGCCGCACGTGTTCTGCGAGGCGGTGTCGGTGGGCAGCATCGCCGCAGCGAAGCGCGAGTACGAGGCCGGCGAGCTGCGCGCCCGCCTGCAGCGACACCACGGCGACAACGTCGACGCGGCGTTCCGCGGCTGGTGCGAGGCGTGGCTCGACCCGGCGTTCATGCGCTGGAACATCGAGGCATACCTGCCGCGGGTGACCGCGCCGATCCTGCTGATCCAGGGCGAGGACGACATCTACGGGACGACGGCGCAGCTCGAGGCGATCGCCCGCGGCGCCGCGGGGCCGGTCGAGACGCTGCTGCTGCCGGGCTGCGGGCACAGCCCGTACCGCGAGCGGCCGGAAGAGACGCTGGCGGCCGCGGCGAGGTTCGTGCGCGCGCTCGTGGGGAGCGAGGATGGTCGATGAGGCATGTCGGATCGGACATGCCCAATCGGGCATGTCTTGAAAAACATGTCCGTGATCACTCATCGGAGTCGAGGCGGCGGTCCTCGGGGCAGCGGAGCGACCACTCGCGGCGCTTCGCGGGCGGCATGAGGGCGCAGCCGTTGGCGGCGACTGCGGCGGGTCGCTCGTCGAGGACGATGTGCCGGCCGGCGTCGAGATCGAGGGCGCGCCAGGTGTCGCCGACCACGAGCTCGCCGGCGTGGCCGAGCTTGGCGCCATCGATCTGCCAGGCGCGCCCGGTGGTGAGGTCGTAGGCGAGGACGCGCGGCGCTTCGGGGCCGGCGTCGCGGAGGTACCAGCCGCGCGGAGTCTGGCTCTCGCGGCCGTCGACCGGCAGGACGGGGCCGAACGCCATGTGGCCGTCGTCGAGCGAGACGCGAGCGATCCGCACGCCCTCCGGGCTGGCGACCCCGGCCGCGCGCCACAGACCGCCCCGGCGATCGGCGGCGCCCTCGGCGAGCCAGCCGTGGAAGTAGAGGAGGGGCGCGAGGCCGGTCGAGGCCCACAGGAACGAGCCGCGCTCGCCGCAGTTCAGGAGGGCCGGACCGATCCAGTCGATGCTGCGGGGTTGGAGGGCGCAGCCGCGGGGCAGCGCGTGCTCGCAGCCGTCGGCGGACATCCAGTGCTGCGCGGCGACGTCGTGCGGCCGCACTGCCTCCCAGGCCCAGGCGTCGCGCACCTGCAGCATCGGCTGTGCGTCGTCCAGCCCCTCCACCATGAAGATCTGGGCGCCGTCGCGGTGGAGGAGTGCGTTGACCGGACCGAGGTCGGTGTCCGAGAGGCAGGCGACGTCGTCGCGGCAGCGGGCGTCGCTCTCGAGCGGGCAGCGGTGCGGGCCTCGAGGTGGGGATGGCTCGTCGGCGACGATGCCCTGGAAGTGGACCCAGCCGGGCTCGGCGAGGGCATCGACGCTGCCGAGCAGGTTCGACGGGACGTAGACGTCGTGCTCGTCGCCGCTGGCGAGGTCGTGGACGGTGACGCGGTCCGGGCGGGCGCGGGTGTACGCGAGCGTGCGACCGCGGCGATCGAAGCGGAATGCGGGCAGCGGATCGTCGTCATGGACGTCTCTGGCGAGCTCGACGCGGCGGTCGGACTCGCTGTCGAGGAGCCACCAGCGTTGACCGATCTGGACGATCGCGCGGCGATTGCGACGGTCGTACTCGAGGAGCTCGTCGATCGGCTCGCGCGTGCCGAGGACGGTGTCGTGGAGGACGTGACGCGGGACGAAGGTGACCGCGAGCTCGCCGGCCCGGGCCTCGGAGCGATCCTCGAGGACGACGAAGCGGGCGTTGGCGCTCATCCAGATAGGCTCGTGGCCCTGGCTGCCCGCCAGCGGGATGGTGACGCTCGGCACTTCGACTGGTTCGGGCGGAGGGCGCTCGATGCAGGCGGCGAGCAGGAGCGGCGTGGCGAGGGCGAGACCCGGGCGAGGCGTCGTCATCCTCGACCGGCAACGCGCGAGTGGAGGCGGCGATTCCTCCGGGCGGGCGAGGTGGGAAGATCGGCGATGCTTCGGTGTCCGGGCCCTCGCGCTCGGGGATGACGAGAAGCTCCGCATGACGATGGCTGCGGCTCTCGGGTGCGCGGGGGACCGCCGAGCGCGTGGGGTGTGTCCTCGATCGGGATGTGATCCGAGCTCGTCGACGCGGTGGGTGAGGGGATCTCCCGAGGGGGAGGCGCGTGAGTGCCCGTCTCGGGGCGGGCCAACTTCCGTTATGCTGCGCGCATGCGCAGAGTCCTTGTCTTGTTGTTCGCGTCGCCGCTGTGCCTCCTCGGATCCACGGCCCGCGCCGACGCCTTGCCGCCCGAGCTCGATCCGTACATGGCCTGCGAGGCGCAGGCGCTGGGCACGGCCTGCGTGTCCGAGCTCGGCGAGGGCCTCTGCGTCGAGGCCGACTGCCCGGGCGACCCGGGGAAGAAGTGCGGCTACTGCGACCCCAAGGCGACTGCGACGACCAGCGCCGGCACCGACACCGGCACGGGGACCACCGGCGCCGACACCAGCACGACCGGCGACACCTCCGGTAGCAGCAGCGAGACGGCCGACGGGAGCTCGAGCGACGGCGGGACCTCCGACGGGACGTCGCCGAAGAAGGAAGAGGGCTGCAGCTGCCGCAGCGACGCGTCGCCGGGGGCAGCCCTCGGGCTGCTCGCGCTCGTCGGGCTGATGCGCCGGCGCCGGCGCTGAACTGCGGATGTCCGAAGGGACATGCCCGTCGAGGCATGTCCTTCAGGAGAATCGGCATGTCACTCGGGACATGCTCCAAAGAGCATGTCCCTTTGAAAAATTCAGTCGATGGCGAAGCGGCGGAGCCACCACTCGCTGGTGCCGTGGCCGTCTTCGGTCTGGGTGTCGACCGTACCGCCGGCAACGAGGTGGTCGGGGCCGAAGGCCACGCCGACGGCGCCGTCGCGCTCGTCGTCTTGCGGGCTGGCGAACCGCGACGACCACAGCGTCGCGCCCGCGCCGTCCAGGAGGCGGACGATGGCGGAGCTGTTGTCGGCGAGATCGAAGCCGGCGACCGCGATGTGGCCTTGCGGGCCAGCGGCCACTCTTTCGGCCCTGGGCGACGTGCCGGCTGAGGCGGGGGTGAGGTCGGACCACGCTTCGGCGAAGTCAGCGCTCAATCGGCGGACCAGCAGGCCGTCCGGGTCGGTGGCGAGGCCGGCGAGGACGAGGTCGCCGTCGCCGAGGACGGCGAGCGAGGACCACGCCGGGGCGGCGGGGTCCTCGAGCTCGAGCGACAGCATCTCGCCGGTCCCGCTGTCGAAGGCGGCCAGCATCGACCCGCGCCCTTCGTCGGTGAACAGGTAGCCGGGGACGAGGATCCGGTCGCCGGCGATCACGAGCTGCTCGGGGATCGTCGTGATCCCCTCCGGCGTGCGTCCCTCCCACACGGGCGCGCCCGTGGCGAGGTCGAGGCGGTGAACGACGAGCTGCCCCTCGATCTCGGGATCGCCGGTGCCGACGTAGAGCGCGTCGTCGGTGGCGGCCAGGCCGAAGATGCCGAGCTCCGGGAATGGGTCCCACGTCGCCACCAGCGCGCCGTCGGGCGTGAACGAGTGGATGCCCGTCAACGGGTTCGCCAGGAAGATCGGCCCCGCAGGGCTGACGGCGAGCTCGCCAAAGTGCGGGGCCGAGGTGCTCCACAGCTCGGTGCCGTCGGGTGCGAACGCCCTGACGAAGGCGGGCTCGTTCACCACCCCGAAAGTGCAGAGGTAGATGGTGCCGTCCGCTCCGGTGGCGAAGCCGCGGATCGAGCCGGCTCCCTTCACGGTCCAGACGACCTCGCCGGTGCGCGTGCAGTTGACGCCGCAGCCGTCGTTGGGCTCGTCGTTGCCGTCGTCGCATGCTTCACCGCCGTCGACGACGCCGTCGCCGCAGACCGCCTCGGACGGTTCGCCGGTGCCGGGGTCGCCGCTGGTCGGAGCGCCGGTCGAGGGGTCGGGGCCGGTCGAGGAGTCGGGGCCGGTCGAGGAGTCGGGGCCGTCGGTGCCCAGCGGATTTTCGCCGACGAGGACCGAGGGAAAACAAGCGGATAAGGCGAGGCCGGTGAAGGCCAGGATGCGAGCGGGGATGGACAAGAGTTCTCTACCTCCCACGAGGCTCGTCCCCGGTCGTCACGAGTTCCGTCAACGCCGTTCCAAAAATTTTTCGTGCTGCGACTCGACGGTCTTGCGATCGCAGACGTGGGGGCGCTCGCTCCGCACTCGAGCGAGACGGCCGATTTAAAGTAGATCGGTGGCGCAACGGGCCGCGCGGTCACGAGGCGAGCGGCGGTGCGTCGGACGTCCTTCGGACCCGACGCGATCGGACTGCCCTCACGAGTCAGCGCGTGGCGGCTGTGCGAAGGGGCATGTCCGAAAGGTCATGCGGCCTTCTCGGCGCCGCAAGCAGGTCCCGACGCTGGCGGGCATCACGGGACACGAGGGCGTGACGGCGGCGAGCCAGATTCGGGGCCCGCCGCAGGGACCAGGAATTCGCCAGGACGAGCTCACGGGCAGAGGTGCCCCGCGACGTCACGCCCTCACCGCAGCCACAGGCCGCGGTAATCGGCGATGTAGTGGGCCAGCGTCCGCGCAGGCCGGCCGAGTAGAGCAGGGAGGGTCGGGTCGACGAGCTCGGCCTGACCGAACCGCAGGCCGACGTGCAGCAGCGTCTGCACGAGCACCTGCATCGAGGGCAACTGTCGGCGGCGAAGGCGTAGGGCGTAGCGCAGCGCGCCAGGTCGCGGGTAGCGGATTTGTCGTCCGAGCTCGGCGCTGAGGAGCGCCGCCACCTCCGCGAACCCGAGCGCCTGCGATCCCGTCGCGGTGTAGGCTCGACGGGCGTGGCCGTCCTCGGCCAGGAGACGGACGGCAGCATCGGCGAGGTCGCGAGCATCCACGAAGGCCGCGCGGCCGTGCCCTGCGGGCACGAACAGCTCGTCGTGTTCCCGGATGTCGATGCGGTAGGCGTCCCCGAGGTTCTGCGCGAAAAATCCGGTGCGCAGGAAGGTCCACTCGCTCGGGCCGCGGCGCAGGTGCTGCTCGACCTTCGCATGCGGGATGTAGCCGCGGGTATCGGCGCCCATCACAGACAGGAACACAATGCGCCGCACCCCGGCTGCGATCGCGGCGTCGACGAGCGGATTGAGCGTCCGGTCCACGTCCGCTATCGCCGGCGGTCGCAGCAGGAATAGCGCGCTGGAGCCCGCGAGCGCGGGGGCGAAGGTTTCAGGCCGGCGGAAGTCGAAGGCCACGGCGTCGGGATCGCCGGCGGGGTCGCGCAGACCTGGACGGGCCCGCAAGCCTCGCGCGCGTAGACCCGTGACGACCCACCGACCGACGTTGCCAGTCGCGCCCGTGACGAGGACGACGCCGTTCATGAGGGCGACTGTCGCACGACGCTTGGTTCGACTGAAGTAAATCGGCTCGCCAGCGTGAAGGCGCGTCCGACGAAGAAGCGCGCCTGCTGCCGCACGCGGCCTCACGCAGCGCAGTGTGCTGACTGCCGAGCAGAGCGGCGAACGCGGCGCGAAGATCTGGGCGTGTCGCCAGGACCTCGGCGAGCGCCTCGTCGGCCTCTCGCGCGAATACACCGCGCACCGGTGGGGAGCGACGCGTCAAAGGAGGCGCGGTTAGCCAGGCGCGCGCCGCCTTGAAGCGCTGCCACAGGCCTGGAGCACGACGGCGGCGCGGGAGCGCAGACGATGGTCGACGAACCGCGAGACTTCGCTGTCGCCCGGGTCGATCTCGAGGTCCCGTGCTCACGCCGCATCGGACAAGACGCGCAGCGGCGAGCCTCGTCGAGCGGCGCGGATGCTGCCGGGGTTGTAGCATACGCCCGGCATGCCCAGCATCTGCGGGACGATGCAGCGGTTGCAGCTCTCGCACGCGGTCGCGCTGGTGTCGGACGGGCTGGCGGCGGCGAGGAAGCGGCGGGCGAGGTCGGGCTCGGCGTAGAAGGGGCGGCCGATGCCGATCATGTCGGCCTCGCCGCGGGCGAGGATCTCGGCGGCCTCGGCGGGGGTGCGGATGCCTCCGACCGCGAACACCGGCAGCTTCACGGCCGCCTTGACGGCGCGGAAGACGTCGCGGTTCCACACCGGCGCGAACGGGTACTTGCGCGCGGCCAGGAACATGCCGACGTGGACCAGCGCGGCGCGCATGCGGCTGCCGGTGGCCTCGAGCAGGCGGCGGCGCAGGCCGGCGTTGTCGAACGAGGCGCGCGGGAACTCGCCGCGGGCGATCGACGTGTTCGGCAGGGCGTCGGCGATCACCGGGGTGAGCGCGGCGAAGCCAGCGGCCTCGGCCATTCGCGCGATCTCGACGCCCTCGCCGAGGTCGATGCCGCGGCCGATCGGGGTCAGCTCGATCGCGGTGTACTTGAGGAGGACCGGGAAGTCGGCCCCGGCCTCGCGGGCGATGGCCTCGCGGATCTCGCGGACGAAGGTCATGCGCCCGTGGATGTCGCCGCCGTAACGATCGCGGCGGCGGTTGAAGATCGGGCTGAGGAATTGATGCAGCAGCTTGGCGTTGCTGGCGGCCAGCTGGACGCCGTCGTAGCCGGCTTCGCGCGCCCACGCGGCGACCAGGCCGAAGCGGGCGATGAGCTGCTGGACCTCGCTCGTGCTGAGGACGTGGGTCTGGCTGCGGTGCAGCGCGCGCAGCCACAGCGGCAGCGAGCTCGGGGCGTACGGCGGCGAGCTGCGCACCGGCGCGAACTTCGTGTGCCACGCCTCGAGCGCGAACAAGCCGCCGTGGCCGAGCTGGGTGACGATCTTGCCGCCGGCCTCGTGGACCGCGCGGGTCAGCGGGGCGAGGGCGAGCATGCGCTCGCGCTCGCCGATCGCCGACATGCCCGGCGAGGTGCGACCCTCGGGACAGACGATCGTGTTGCCCTGAATGATGAGTCCGACGCCGGCGGCGGCGTTCGGCACGAAGTGGCGCGCGTAGATGGCGGCCGGGTCTTCGGCGCCGCCCGCACCCTCGAGCACGGGCGCGCGGTAGAGGCGGTTTTTGAGGCGGAGGTTGCCGAGGTCGATGGGGTCGGTGAGGCGGACGGTGGACATAAAATTAGACCGTTTCCGGGAGCAGCTGGGCCAGGGTGATCTCGACGAGGGCCTCGATGTGCCGCCGCCGCCGCTTGAGCGCGGCCGGCGACAGCACGTCGCGGCGGAACAGGTCGTTGAGCAGCGGCTCGTAGAGGAAGGGGGCGATGATGGCCCCGAACACCGAGACGATGACCTCTTCGAGGCTGCCGAGTGTGCCAGCGACCCGCCGGCCGACGAACGGCTTGAGGGTGTCGACCAGCGGGTGCAGATATTCGTGGGCGACGCGGCGCAGGTGCGGGTCGTTGTTGAGGAGCGCGCGCTGGATCAGCCGCGGGAAGTCGCGCTCCTGCGCGAGGTGGTCGAGGTAGGCGCCGATGACCCGATGGATCCGCTCACGCGGCGCCCCGGCCTGGTGAAACGCCGCGAGCAGCCGCGTCCGCAGGCCGCTCATCGCCTCGTCGATGACCTTGCGATAGAGGCCCTCTTTGCTGCCGAAGTGATAGCGGACGAGCGCCGGGTTGACGCCGGCGGCGCGCGCGATGTCCCGCACCGAAGCGGCCGCGTAGCCGCCGCGCGAGAACGCCGAGCGCGCCGCTGCGAGCAGCGCCTGCGCGGTTCGGTCGCCCCGCTCCTCGCGACCGTCTGGGGTGGTTTTCGCCTCGCCCGAGCTCGCCATGCGCACTCCAGATAATTTGCACACCTGTGTAAGCAGGTCCAGCGGAATTTGTACGCGCGTACAAATGCAAACGTCGTGATACAGTGGCCGCTATGCTGCGGTCTGGGCTGATTATCGTGGGGTTGGGTGCGGTGGTGTCGGGGTGCGGTTCGTCGGAGGGGATGATGGCCTCGGCGACCACGACCGGCGTGACGACGGTCGAGCTGACGGCGGCGACGACGGACACGGGCACCGCCACGGGCACGAGCGAGGCGCCGCCGACGACCACCGAGACCGGCGGCGAGACGATCACGACGATGGGGATGACCGGGACGAGCGCGCCGACGTCGACGACGACCGAGGGCTCGACCGAGAGCACGACGACGATGGGCGTCGAGACGATGTCGGGCAGCGAGACGGCGACCGACAGCGAGAGCGGAACCGAGCCGCCGGCGCCGTGCATGCAGGGCGAGGTCGTGTGCGAGGGCGGCGAGGCCAAGGTGTGCGACGGGATGGGCGGGTTCGAGAGCAGCGAGCCGTGCGAGGCCGCCTGCGAACCCGGGGTCGGCTGTCTGGCGTGCGTGCCCGACGCCCCGTTCTGCGAGGGCGACGTGGCCATGAAGTGCGCTTCGGACGGCCTGTCGAGCGAGGTGGTCGAGGACTGCGACGAGCTCCAGGGGATCTCCTGCAACCCGGACATCGGGCTGTGCGACGGCGCCTGCGTCATCGAGAACCTGCAGCTCAACTACATCGGTTGTGACTACTACCCCACCATCACGCTACAGCACGACAGTTACAACAGCGGCACCAAGGTGTTCGCGGCGGTGGTCGCCAACACCGCCGACGTGCCCGCGGCGATCACGATCACGCGCGGGGCGATGCTGATCAAGGAGGAGACGGTCGCCGCCAAGAGCGTCAAGGCGATCACGCTGCCGTGGATCCCGGAGCTCACGAAGGGGCTCGGGCCCTCGGCGGTGGTCGCCGAAGGGGCCTACCGCCTGCGCAGCGACCGCCCGGTCACGGTCTACCAGTACAATCTTCTTTATGCGTCGGCGACCAACGACGCGTCGCTGCTGCTGCCGGTCAACGCGTGGACCGGCGACTACGTGGTCGCCTCGTACCCGCACTTCCCCCAGCTGAACTACCCCGGCTTCTACGCCGTGACCGCGCGCGAGGACGGGACCACGGTGACTCTGGCGCCGTCGGCGACGGGCAACAAGGTGCAGGCGGGCGGCGGGGTCGCGGCCGACGGCACCGGGGTGGTGGTGCTCGACGCCGGCGACGTGCTGCAGGTGGCCACCGCCGCCGGCGGCGACCTCACCGGCACCGGGGTCAGCGCCGACAAGCCGGTCCAGGTCATCGCCGGGCACAAGTGCACCAACGTGCCCACCAACGTCGACGCCTGCGATCACCTCGAGGAGGCGATGTTCCCCTACGAGGCGCTGGCGAAGGAGTACATCGTCGTGCCGCCGGGACAGTCCCCCAACGGGACGCCCGACCACGGCCAGGTCGTGCGGTTTATCGCGGCCGAGCCGAACACCACGCTGACCTTCGTGCCCGACCAGGGGGTGCCCAAGGTCCTCGCCAAGGCCGGCGACTTCGTCGAGCTGGTGTCGACGACCGCCCGCTTCAAGGTGTCGGCCGACAAGCGGTTCATGGTCGCGCAGTACATGGTCGGCCAGGGCGGCGGCTTCGGCGAGGCCGACCCGTCGATGCTGCTGGCGCCCGCCACCGAGCAGTACCGCAAGGACTACCTGTTCCACGCCCCCCCGACCTGGGAGAGCAACTTCGTCGACATCATCCTCAAGAACGGCACGACGGTGTCGGTCGACGGCCAGCCGGTGCTCGCGCCGGTGCAGATCGGGATGACCGGCTACTCGCTGGCCCGCGTGAAGCTGGACGCCGGCCCGCTCAGCGACGGCAACCACACGATCGTCGGCAGCGACCGCGTCGGCATCGGCGTCTACGGCCTGCAGGACTTCGGCAGCTACTGGGTGGTCGGCGGCCTCGACCTCGACCACCTGTAGAGAGTTTCTCGGAAAGTCAGGGCGACGCTCGCGAGGTGTCGTCGCCCGAGCTCGCCCGAGTCACCGGACTCACGGAGTCGCGAAAAATTCGACGCTGGAAATTTTCTCCGCGCCTTGACGAAGTGCGGGAGGTGATCGATCCTCTGAAGGCGCGGTCGTCTTTCGGCGCGCGCACCGATCGTCGCCGCCGCGAGCTTCCGAAAGGAAGCGGTTCCGAGGAGGAACCGAACGGTGAAGCGAACGAGACGAACGGCGGAACGCACTCGAAGCTCGTAAAGCTCGGAGGAGATTCGAAGGGAGTCGCGGAAGCAGGACAGCAGAAGCTCGCGCAAGACGTCGGAAGAAGCCGCGTCAGTCTCGGTCCCGGTCCATCGCTTTCGCGGACACCCGGACGAGACGATGCGAATCAGCCAGTGACTCCCAATGGGAGCGCCCCATCGAGGCCCATCGGCACGGTACAGAAATCACCGCGCTGTTCGCGGCGCCGTGTCCGATGCGGGAGAGATCTGCTCGATTCGCCCGCATGTCGTGCTCTGCGGCCTCTGCGCCAGTGGGGCCGGATCGGCCTGCGTGAGCGCCGCACGCGCCCAAAAGCTGTTTCTGCTCGGCATAGCGGCCGCTCTGCGGGCCGGCAAAGTGCTTGACGGGGATCCTGAACGGATGTAGCTACCCAGCAAGTGTTCAGTGCAACGCTTCCTGGGCAACGATGCTAGAGCACTCTTCAGGCTTTCCCCGCGCGCGCTCCCTCCTTCAGACAGAGGCACGTTCGAGCGGTCTAGAACGTACCTCAACCGCCGCGGGGGAGCCTGATGTTTTACCGATTGGGATGGATGGCGCCCGGCTGAACGCGATTCGCGAGCAGCTCTGTCAGGGTCGCCACGCCGACGTCGTGGCCCAGCACGAGGTCGCCGCGCGCGCCGGCAGCTACGCCGATTGGCCCGCGGGCTTTGATGACCGGCTGCTCTCGGCGTTGGCCAAGCGAGGCGTGACGCGGCCGTACACGCACCAGGCCGAGGCCATCGCGGCGGCCCGCGGCGGGCAGGACGTGGTGTTGGCGACCTCGACCGCGTCGGGCAAGTCGCTGTGCTTCCACGCGCCGATCGTCCAGGCGGTGCTCGACGACCCGCGCGCGCGGGCGCTGCTGCTGTTCCCGACCAAGGCGCTGGCGCGCGACCAGGTCCGGAGCCTGCGCGCGCTGGCGGCCGAGGTGGGGCCGGGGCTCATCGGCGCCGGCGCTTACGACGGTGACACACCGCCGGAGGAGCGCAAGGCGGCCCGCACCCGGGCGCACGTGGTGGCGACCAACCCGGACATGCTGCACCGCGGGGTGCTGCCGCACCACGACCGCTGGGCGCCGCTCCTGGCCGAGCTGCGCTACGTGGTGCTCGACGAGCTGCACATGTACCGCGGGGTGTTCGGCAGCCACGTGGCCAACGTGCTGCGCCGGCTGTGGCGGGTGTGCGCGTACCACGGGGCGCGGCCGACCGTCATCTGCTGCTCGGCGACGATCAACAACCCGCGCGAGCTGGCGGCCGCGGTCACCGGCCGGCCCGACTTCGTGCTGGTCGACCGCGACGGGGCGCCCTCCGGGCCGCGCACGTTCGTGGTCCTGAACCCGAAGGTCGTCGACCCGGCGACCGGCGTGCGCCGCGACTACCTCAAGGTCACGCGCGCGGTCACGTCGGTGTTCCGCGAGGCGGGGGTGGCGACGCTGGCGTTCTGCCGCACGCGCAAGGCGGTCGAGCTGCTGACCCGCTACCTCCGCGAGGACGAGGCCGGGGTGACGCCCGGCGAGCCGGTCGGGATGGACGCGGCGGCGCAGGCCCGCGCCGAGCTGGCGAAGAAGAAGATCCGCGGCTACCGCGGCGGCTACCTGCCGGAGCGCCGGCGCGAGGTCGAACAGGCGCTGCAGGACGGCGAGGCCCAGGTGGTGGCGACCACCCACGCGCTCGAGCTGGGCATGGACATCGGCGGGCTCGACGCGGTGGTGCTGGCCGGTTACCCGGGCACGCGGGCGGCGACGCTGCAGCGCTCGGGTCGCGCGGGCCGGCGGCTGTCGCCGTCGCTGACTGCGCTGGTGCTGTCGTCCGACCCGCTCGACCAGTTCATCGCGGCGACGCCGGCGTTCCTGTTCGACGAGCCGCCGGAGCGGGCGCAGGTCGACCCCGACAACCCGGAGATCCTGATCCCGCACCTGCGCTGCGCGGCCTACGAGCTGCCGATCACGCTGCCGCCCGGCGAGGCGCTGGAGACGGTGGTGTACCCGGGCATCGCGGCGGGGGAGATCGGGCCGGCGCTGGCGTACCTGGCCGAGCGCGGGGCGCTGCACGGCGAGCGCGGGGCCGACGGGGCGGCGCGCTACTTCACGATCGGCGACGCGTTCCCGGCCGACAAGGTCGACCTCCGCGGCGGGCTCGAGGAGAACTTCACGGTGCTCGAGGTGGCCCCCGGGCTGGCGAGCGACGGGCGGCTCCTCGCCGAGGTCGACTTCGAGGACGGGCCGCTCTACCTCCACCCGGGCGCGATCTACTCGGTGGAGGGCACGACCTACGAGGTGCTGCGCCTCGACTGGCAGCCGCGCAAGGCGTACGTCCGCGAGGTCAAGGCGACCTACTACACCGAGGCGATCTCGCAGGTGAAGGTGCGCCTGGTGGAGCCGATCGCGTCCGACCCGCCGCGCGGCCGCGGGCTCGGCTACGCCCACCTGGTCCGCACCGTGCCGGGCTTCAAGAAGCTGCGCTTCCGCACCCACGAGAACGTCGGCGCCGGGCCGGTCCACCTGCCCGACCTCGAGCTGCACACTCTGGCGGTCCACTTCACGTTCGGGGAGTGGGCGCTGTCGCTGGTGCCCGACCCGGGCCGGCGCGCGGCGGCGGCGCTGGCGATCGGCCACGCGGTCCACCACTGCGCGGCGATGCTGCTGATGTGCGACGTCCACGACCTCGGCCACGCGGTGGTGGCGGGCACGGCCGAGGCCGGCTCGTGGGCGCCGGTGATCGCGGGCCGCGGCGGCCGGGTGTCGACCGACGCGGTGATGCAGGCCGGGGCGGCGCCGTGCCTGCTGGTCTACGACAACCTGCCGGGCGGGGCGGGGCTGGCGTCGCAGGCGTACGCGCTCGGGGCCGAGTTGTTCGAGCGGGTGATCGCGGCGGTGTCGGGCTGCCGCTGCGCGCGGGGCTGTCCGACCTGCCTGGGGGTGCAGGGCGCGGGCGAGCCGCTGGGGAGCCACGGCGGTGAAGCGGTGCGGACGGTGCCGGCGGAGCCGCCGGGCCTCAAGGGGCTGGCGAGCCGGATCGCGGCGATGCAGTCGCTCCCGGGGGCCAACCACACGCCGCCGCGCCCGACCCCGCAGCCGCGCGAGAGCCTCCGCGCCGACGCGATGGCGCTGCTGATGGCGCTGCGCGACCGCCTGCGAGGCGCGGCGTGAGCTCGCTGCTGCGGCGGTTCGAGCGGGCGCTCGGCGGTCGCGGGCAGGGAGAGGACGGCGAGGAGGCAGCCGGCGAGGCACGGAGCGGCGGTGGGCCGGACGAGGCTGCGGCGCCGAGCTCGTCGGGAGCGCCGGGCTCGGGCGAGGGGCGGCTGTCCGATCGGACAGCCGCGGCGAGTGCTTCGCGCGGGGTGGGCGGGTCTTCGGAGGAGGGCCCCACGAGTCGGGAGACGAACCTGTCTCGAGAGGCAGGTGGGCGGGCGCAGGCGCCGCGGGAGGGCCTGGTCACGGGCGGGGGTTCGCCAGGACCGGGGCGCTCGTCGCTGGTGGCGCGCTCGGCGGGGTTGCCTGAGCGGACCGGGACGGAGTCGCGGATTGGTCCGCGAGCGGGCGGATCTTCGGAGGATGTTCCGACGAGCTCTGCCGCGGGTCGGGGCTCGAGCCGGACTCGAGAAGCAGGGCAGGAAGCGCGGCGGGTCGATCCGTGGGTCTCTGGGGTCTACGTGTTGTGGTCGCATCGTTCGCGGCCGACCCGGCCGAAGGCGTCCGCGAGTGACTGGCAGATCCTCGCGGAGTCGACGGTGACGTACCCCGAGCCGCGAGCGAGCCTGGCCGGGCGGGGCGCGGTCGGGGGTGCTTCGCAGGCCGAGGGCGAGCGTGCCCGGCCGCCGGGGCCTTCGGCCGGTGCGAGCGCGCGGGGCGAGCTCGGGCCGAGAGGAGCGAGCAGGGCAGCGGCGAGCGCGGAGCCGCCACGGGCGGGTGCGGGTATGCGAGGCGAGGCCGGACCGCGAGGTGCGAGCAGCATAGCGACGAGCGGCGAGCCGCGGGCTGGTGCGGGGGGGCGAAGCGAGGTTTGGCCGCGAGGCGCGAGCAGCGTCGCGGCCGAGAGGCCGGGAGCGAGCGAGGCTGCGGCTAGCGGCAAACCGCGAGCAGTCGACCGGCGGGGCGAGGTGAATGGGCGAGAAGCAGCACGGCTGGAGCGGGGCGAGGAGCGAGGAGCAAGTGAGGTAACGAGCGGCGAGCGCTGGGTGGGCGCGGGGCGACGGGTGAGCGAGACAGCGGCGCGCAGCGAAGGGGTGGCGGGTGAGGGGCGAGGAGCGAGCGAGGTAAGGGCGAGCGGCGAGCCGCAGGTCGACCTCGGCGTGCGCGGCGAAGTGACGGGGCGAGCTGTGAGCGGGGTAGCGAGGCTGGAGCGTGGCGAGGAGGCGGCTGAGGTCCGGGGTGACGGGGGCACGCGGCCGGCGGGCACCCTCGGCCATGCGCCGGGTGACGAGGGCGAGGTGCAGGTCGGGGCAGCGCAGCCTGAGCCTGGGTCCGCCAGCGAGCGGCCGGCGCTGTGGCGGCGGATGGTGCGGTTTCAGGGCGAGCGGGTGGCGCCGGCGCTGCCGCGGGGCGAGCCGGGGAGGGGGTTCGTGCACGAGGTGACGCGCTGGCCGTGTCGCGGCGCCCGGCCGCCGCTGCTGGTCGGCCGCGGGCTCGAGCTGCCGGGGCCGGCGGAGTGGCGGGCGGCATTCACGTGTTTGTATGGACATGTCGAAATGGACATGTCCGAACGGGCAGTCTTTCTCGACCTCGAGTCGACCGGGCTCGGGCACGGGGCGGGCACTGTGGCGTTCGTGGTCGGGCTGGCGACGCTGGACGGCGACCACTGGCAGATCGAGCAGTGGCTGCTGACGCAGCTGTCGGGCGAGTTGGCGCTGCTGGCCGACCTCGAGGCGCGGGTGCGGGCGCTCGGCGGGCCGCTGGTGACGTTCAACGGCGCCAGCTTCGACCTGCCGCTGCTGCGCGGGCGGCTGCGGCGGTGCGGGCTTGCGACCGACGCGTTCGCGGGGACGCACCTCGACCTGCTGCCGGTCGCGCGCCGGCTGTGGCGCGGGCGCGGGCCCGACTGCCGCCTGACGACGCTCGAGCGGACGCAGCTCGGCGTGCAGCGGTACGGCGACATCGCGGGGCGGGCGATCCCGGAGGTGTTCTGGACGGCGCTCCGCGAGCCCCACGAGGCCCGAGCGCGCGAGGCGGTGCGCCGCGTGGTCGGCCACAACCTCGTCGACGTGCTGACGATGCCGGCGCTGGCCGGAGCGATGGCGCGGACGCTGGCAGCGCCCGGCGACCCGGAGCTCGTCCAGCGGGCGGTCGATCACCGGAACGCCATCGGACGTCGGGCCCGCAAGGCGGCAGCGCTGCATGGGGCCGGCCGGGCCGCGACGCCCGCCCCAAAGCCGGTGGTCGATGCGTCGTCCGCCGCCAGGACGGCCCAGGACGCGGATCTGCGGCGAGTTGCGCACCTGGGGTCGTGACACCCGCACGCCTCGCCGAGACCCGAAGTTCGCGTCGCGCCGTGCGTGGGTGCAGCGAACGGACCCCCGGGCAGGCTCGCGCGGCTTGCGGGCTCTTAGCAGCGCCGGCGGTCCGTGCTAGCGTGAGTGCCGACGTGAATCCCGCCCGCAGACCCTCGCCTCTGGTCCTCGCGCTGTGCCTCTGCGTGAGCGGGTGCATGTCGCTGACGCCGCAGCTCCAGCCGACCGACTTCGCCAAGCTCGAGACGATCAAGGATCGGGCCGAGCGCGAGAAGGCGCTCAAGGAGAACTGGATCTTCCGCCACGAGGAGCCGCAGGGCACCCGCTACACCAAGGGCCTGCACCCGCTCTCGACCAAGCGCAGCTGGCAGTCGCTCGACGCGATCCTCCGCTCCGAGAAGAACAGCGCGGAGGCGCTGCCCTACAAGGAGCTGCGTCGCTCGCGGATCCTGGCCGCGCTGGGCGCGGTGACCGGCCTGCTGTTCATCGCCAGCGGGGCGGCGACCGCCCGCGAGGGCTTCGACTTCCAGAAGTTGAACGGCGCCAACGGGGTGATGCTGGGCAGCGTCCTGGCGACCGTGGGCCTGGCGATCGCGGCCGGCGTGTACTACCGCCGGGCCGAGAAGGGCTACGCGCGGGCGGTCAACATCTACAACGACAGCCTCGGGATGCGCCTCGGGCTGCTGACGCCCAACGGCGACTACATCCCGCCGGCCGACGCCGCGGTCGACGCCGAGGGCTACATCCTCACCGAGGACGCCAACACGCGCATCGAGGGGGCGCAGCCGTATCCGGCGCCCGGGCCGTCGATCGCGCCCGCGCCGGCGCCGAACACGACCGCACCCGCGCCCGCGCCGAACACGACGGCGCCCGCGCCGGACACGACCGCGCCGCCGATGAGCGCTCCGCCGCCGACCACCGCGCAGCCGCCGCAGCTGCCGCCGCCGACGACGGCGCCGCAGCAGGCCGGGTTCCGACCCCGCCTGGTGCCGCGGCCCGCGGCGCAGGAGCCGGTGGACGCGCTGCAGCCCGGGCGAGCGCTGACGCTGCTGCCGCGGCGGTGAGCGCTGCAGCGGGGCCTGGAAGAGGCTGGAGGCGGTCGATTGCGGCAGATTGGGCCGCAGACCGGGTGACCGGAGGTGCCCGGAGGACCCCTGGGGTCGAGCGCGTCGCAGCGACTCTGTCGCCCCGTAGGGGACGGACGCGCAGCCGTTGCTGCGGCGGACCGCGGCGCGGCTGTTCTCGCGGCGGGCGCGGGTGCGTCGCAGGGACGCGCTGTCGCAGGTCGAAGGCGGGCACGCTGCGGCGGTGACTCTGCTAAGGTCGCGGCGCATGTCCGCCACCGCCGACTCGCGCGCGCACGCCCTCGCCTCGCCGTCCGGGGCGCGCGGCGGTCTCTTCGGACATGTCCGAACGGCCATGTTGCTCGCTGGCCTGCTGGCGTCGGGCTGCAAGGAGCCGACCGGGCCCGAGCGCGAGATTTCGGGGGCCAAGATCTTCGCCCAGAACTGCGCGCGCTGCCACGGGCTCGACGGCAAGGGGCTGCCGGAGGTGGCGGGCGTGCGCGACCTGACCGACCCCGGGTTCATGAGCACCATCAGCGACGAGCGGATGCGGCGATCGATCCGCGGCGGCCGGCCGCCGACCATGCCGAGCTTCCCGCACTTCAGCGAGCCGACCCTCAAGGTGCTGGTCGCCTACGTGCGGGCGCTGTCGCAGCCCGAGCTGCAGCTGCCGCCGCCGCCACCGCCTGGCCCTTGAGACATGTCGCGTCCACGATCGGCGAGCGGCGCGGTCGAGGTGGTGTGGCCGGGCAAGTACGGCCCCGACGGCGCGCGCGTCGAGGTGCCGGCGCGGACGCTGGGGCTGCGGGTCGAGCAGGTGATCGGCGGCGGCGAGGCCGAGCCGACGCGGGCGTCCGGGCTCCTGGTGGGCGGCGACAACCTGCTGGTGATGGACGCGCTGATGGCGACGCACGCCGGGGCGATCGACCTGGTGTACATCGACCCGCCGTTCGCCACCGGCCACGAGTTCGAGCGGACGACGCGGGTCGGGGCCGACGCCGAGGGGCCGGAGCTGCGCTCGCGGGCTTACAGCGACCGCTGGCCCGGCGGGGTCGCCGGGCTGCTCCAGATGCTGGACCCGCGGCTGCGGCGGATCCACCGGCTGCTGGCGCCGCACGGCAGCCTCTACGTGCACGTCGACCCGATCGTCGGGCACGCGGTGAAGCTGCTGCTCGACGAGATCTTCGGGCCAGGTTGTTTTCAGCGCGAGATCGTGTGGCGGGTCGGCTGGGTGTCCGGCTTCAAGGCGCGGGCGAACAACTGGATCCGCAACCACGATCTGATCTACTTCTACGTCAAGGACCCGCAGCGGTTCGTGTTCCACCGCCAGGTCAACCCGCACCCGGAGGAGTACCGCCGGCGCAAGGGCGAGGCCGACCAGCAGGGCGGGGTGCCGGTCGAGGACGTGTGGAACGCGAGTCCGGCCGAGTGGCGCCTGCGCGGGGTCGACTCGCTCGACTCGATTCAGATCAAGAGCTTCTCGCGCGAGAAGACCGGATGGGCGACGCAGAAGAACGAGAGCCTGCTGCGCCGGATCGTCGCGGCCAGCTCCGATCCCGGCGCGCTCGTGGCCGACTTCTTCTGCGGCGCCGGGACCACGCTGGCGGCCGCGCAGGCGCTGGGGCGGCGCTGGATCGGCTGTGACAGCGCGGCCGCGGCGATCGAGCTGGCTCACGCGCGGATGGCCGAAAAGACAGGTTCCCAATTCGTGCGGGCCGGGCTCGGAGCGGAGGAGCGCCAGATCTGGCTCTCGGGACAGGCCGAGCCGTGGCCGGCGGCGGTGCTGCGCCTGCGCGGGGCGCGGGCGGTCGAGGGGCCGCTGTCGGGCGTGGTCGGCGACACCGCGGTATGGGTCGGGCCGCCGGACAGGGCGGTGACTGAGGCTGAGTTGAGCGCGGCGGCTGCCGCTGCGGCGGAGCTGGGGCTGCGGCGGCTCGAGGTGCTGGCGTGGGCGTGGGCGTTCCCGGCGGGGAGCGAGCTGGCCCGAGGGACAGGTGTGTCCGTGGTCTGCCTGCAACTTCGGCGCGCGCTGCTCGACCCGCGCGGCAACACGGGGGAGCTGCCGTGGAGCGAGCGGCCGGTGGTGGAGGTGACGTTCGCGCTCGCGGCGACGGAGACGGGGTTTCGCGCCCGCGCGACGCTGGTGGGGGCGCGGTTTTCGGCGCCGACGCGGGCGACGGCGGCGCTGGAGGCGACGGGCGACGCCCGCGCGGCCGTGGAGGCGTGGTCGCTGGCGTTCGGCGGGTGCGATGGGGCGTCGCAGGCTGCGGGGGAGCAGGGAACCTCGCTGGCAGCGAGCGTAGGCGAGGAGCCGCTGCCAGGCGTGACGGGCGAGGCGACGGCGGAGACGAGCGCGCGGCGAAGCGGTGAGGCGCGAGGCTGCGGGAGCGAGGCGAGCGCGGGAACAGCGAGCGGTGCGTCGGTTGCGGGCGGGAGCCAGGCGAGCGCGGAGACAGCTGCGTCGCGGGTCGGCGAGAGCGAGGCGAGGGTGGGATCCGCGAGCGGTGCGTCGCCAGCCGAGGCGAGCGCGGAGACAGCGTCCCGAGCGAGCGAGAGCGCGGAGCCAGCCACGGTTGCGTCGCTTGCGGGCGGGAGCGAGGCGAGCGCGGCAGCAGCGAGTGGTTCGTCGCTCGCGGGCGGGAGCGAGGCGAGCGCAGGGACGGTGAATGCGTCGCTCGCGGGCGAGAGCGATGCGGGCGCGCAGACGGAGGCCCAGGCGTCGCTGGGGAGCGAGGCGAGGGCGGAGACAGCACGTGGCGAGTCGCCCGCGGACGCGCGTGGGGAGTCCGTGCCAGCCGCGAGCAGCTCCGGGGCCGATGGCCGCGAGGTGATCACGCGGGTCGTACGCGTAGGAGCGGCAAGCTCGGCGGTCGTTGGCGGTGAGGCGTCATCGGCCGCAAGCGGCGACCGGCCGGGCGCGAGCGGCGGGGCCGGCGGGATGGCGCCGCATCGGCCGGCGTTCGCGGCGGCGCGGACGCGGAGCCGGCGTGAGCTCGACGCCGACAGCGGGTGGATCGAGCTAGAGGGCGCAGGCCCGTGGACGGCCTCGGTCCGGGTGGTCGACGTGCTCGGCGGGGAGAGCTGGCACATCTGGCGCATCGAGTATGTCCGCTAGGACCTTGCCGGGAGGACATGTTCTTCGTGACATGTCCTTTCGTCTGACGTAGCTGCCGCGGAGCACCGAAAAAAATCAGGGTCGGTCGAGGTGGTAGTAGGCGTCGAGGGTGCGCAGGCGGGGGTCGTCGACGCGGCCGCCGACGGTGAAGTGGTAGAGGCTGCGCAGCTCGTCGGCTTCGGGGAGGCCGAGCAGGTTTCGGGTGGGCTGGTCGAAGAAGCAGCCGATCCCGGTGGCGGCGATCCCGAGGGCCTCGGCCTCGAGGTAGAGCTGCTGACCGATGGCGCCGGTCTCCCAGTACAGGCGGCGGTAGTGGGCCGGGCCCTCGCGCCCCAGCTCGGCGCGGAGGTCGACGAACATGGCGACGGCGAAGGCGCCGTCGGCGGCGATGTCCTGGGCGCAGCTGACGAGGGCGGCGTGGCGGCGGACGTCGCCCTCGCGCAGGCCCACCAGCGGGAGCTCGGCCGGGCAGTCGGGCGGCGCTCGCCACGAGGCGTCGGGCAGGGCGGCGCGCCAGCGGGCGACGCGGCCGGGCTCGCGGACCAGGAGGTAGAGGCCGGGCTCGACGCCCTGGACGCGGTGGACCATGAGCGCCAGGTCGACCGCGGGCCGCCACGGCAGCGCCGAGAATGGCTGTCCTCCGGGTAATGTCCGAAGGAGCATGTCGTAGAAGGCAGCTGCAGTGATGCCGGTGCGGCCGTCCATGGCGACCGCGCTGCGGCGGCGGCGGACCAGGGGCGCTGCCGGGACCTCGAGGTCGCACGCGCGCGGGCTCGGCGGCGGCGGCCAGGGGCGCGGGGTCGCTAGTTCGTTCGTCGTGGCCGCGGCGACCTCGTGCAAGATCGGCCACTCGTGGTGGCTCTCGCTGAGCAGGTTGGCCTGGCCCTCGAGGGCGGTCGGGGCGAGGTCGAGGATGGCCGCGACGTCGAGCCCCGGCGGTGCGCCCGCGGGCAGCAGGGCGACGAGACACTCGGGGTGCTCGGCCTCGACGCCCAGGCCGAGGGCGCCGAGGCCGAGGAGGGCGGCGAGCCGGGCGTCGGGCAGCGGATCGACGAGGACCGCGCGCCAGCCGTGGAGCGCGGCGGCGATCGCCAGCGCTGCGACTGCGTGGCCGACGTCATGGTTGCAGTAGCGGAAGGCCCGCTCGCCGTACTTCCACGCCTCGCGCCAGGCGATCGACGACAGGCCGACGAGCAGGCCGGGGAAACCGAGGGCCTGCCAGGCGCCGGGTTCGAGGGCGGCCCGCCGCTCGAGGCCGTGCAGCAGCGGGGAGTAGTGGTAGAGACCTGGCCCTTCGGACAGGCCGGCGAGCGGACCGGCGAGCAGATAGACCTCGGTGGGGTGGAGGTTGCCGCTCGAGGGGTTGACGCGCAGCGACCAGCGCGAGGCGCCGGCCTGCTTCCACGCGGAGAGGGCGAAGGCGTGGAAGCACAGCGAGCCGATCAGGTCGAGGTCGAGAGCCGCAGGGGCGGGGCCCGGGTCGCGGAAGAGGTCGGCCCAGGTCGGCCTGTCCTCCGAGACATGTGGGTGGACGCGCGGCAGGGCGTACCGCTCGGCGCCGTCGTAGAGGCGGAAGGGGTTCGGCTGGGTGTCCCAGTCGAGGTAGCCGAGCGAGGCGGCGTAACGACCAGGCCGGTGGGCGGTGCGCTCGTGGTAATCGAGGACGCGCTCGAGGTCGCTCGGCATCGCCGAGAGTATAGGCGTGGTCGTGGCGCCGCGGGCGTAGCAAGCTCGGGCGATGACCGCGACGCCGCTGCGCTTCCGCGACGTGGAGGAGCTGTACGACGCGCTGGCGTCGACGCACGGGCCGCTGGCCGATCTCCCCGAGACCTTGGCGGAATGCGAGGCGCAGGACGTCGCCCTCGCCGCGCGCATGGACGAGACGGCGGTGCCGCTGCTGGTGGCGGCGCTCCGCCGCCTGCGCGGCAGTCGTTCGCTGTTCGACCAGTTCGTCTTCAATGACGCCGCGCGCCTCCTCGTCGTGCTGGCGAGGCAGCGGCCGGAGCCGGTGGCGCGGGCGCTGTTCGATTGCCTGGACGGGGAAGGACCGCCGGAGGTGATCGAGGCGCTGGGGGACACCGGGCTCGCGTCCACGGTCGCCCCGCTGCTGGCCCGGGTGTCGCGGCGGCACGCCGACCCGGCGCTGCGCGAGTCGCTGGCCGGCACGCTCGAGGTGCTCGACGGGGAGCCGGCGCGCGCGGAGCTGGCGGCGTGGCTGGCCGAGGGCGATCCGTCGCCGGAGGTGGAGGCCGAGCTGCGGCGGATCGCCGAGCGGCTCGGCCTGGCCGCGCGGTGAGAAAGCCGGGCCGAACCGGGCGACGCTGATCCCCGAGGCCCATGCGTCGTTCGCCGAGCGCGTGTTCGCGGCGTTCACCCGGCCGGCCGCGGTGACGACCGAGGGCCGACGTCGCCGAGGTGGCGTTCCGCGCGGCGACCGACGCGTCGCGGCCCTCGGCGCGGCGGGCGGTCGCTCGTGGCGGTGCTTTAGGACATGTTCTTTGGGACATGTTTTAGGCCGCGGCGCGGCTTGCTCGCCGACGGGGTCCGTGCGAGCCTCGCGGGCATCGAAGTCCTCGACCTACTCGCTCACGCGCCGCCGGAGCTGGTGTGGGGGCTCGTGGCGCGCGGGATCGCGGTGGTCTATGCGATCGCGTTCGCGTCGCTGACGTTCCAGGTCGGGCCGATCGCGGGGCGCGAGGGGGTCGCGCCGGTGGCGGAGCTGATGGCGGCGATCCGGCGCGACTTCGCGGCGCCGCGCCGCTGGCTGTACTTCCCCGGGCTGCTGTGGCTGCACGCGGGCGACCGCTGGCTGCGGGCGCTGCCGTGGCTGGGGCTTACGGCGGCGCTGACGATCGTGGCCGGCGGACCGCACACGCCGCTGGCGTTCTTGCTGTGCTGGGCGCTGTACCTGTCGCTCGATCGCGCGGTGGTGCTGGTGTACCCGTGGGACAGCCTGCTGCTCGAGGCTGGCTTTTGGGCCATGTTCCTGCCGGCGCTGGCGTGGGCGCCGGCGGTCGCGGCCACCGGCGCGCCGACGCCGGCGCTGGCGTGGGTGTTCCGGCTGCTGCTGTTCCGCGTGATGTTCGGCTTCGGCAAGCAGAAGTTCGCCGGCTCGACGCGGGCCGACGCTGGTTTTTTGCAGGGGTTCACGATCCGCCAGCCGCTGCCGACGCCTTTCGGGTGGCTGGCCCACCGCGCGCCGATGTGGATCCACAAGGCCGCGCTGGCGCTGCTGTTCGTGGTCGAGGTGGTGCTGCCGCTGGCGATCTTCGTCCCGGGGCCGGCGAGCGTGGTGTTCGCGCTGGCGACCGCGGGGCTGATGCTGGCGATCGCGGCGACCGGCAACTACGGGTTCTTCAACGTGCTGACGATCGCGCTGTGCGGGGTGTGCTTCGACAGCGCGACGGCCGTGGCGCCGCTCGAGCTGTTCGCGCCGTCGCTGCCGGCGACGACGCTGGCGCTGCAGGCGTTGATCGTGCTGCACACGTTCGGGGCGCTGTTGTGCCTGCCGCTCAACACGTGGGCGTCGTTCACGTGGACGCTGTGGCCGTGGTGGGAGCGCGTGCTGCCGGGGGCGCTGCGCTGGCCGATCGCGGTGTTTCGCGGGCTGCAGCCGCTGCGGTGGTTGCACGCGTACGGGGTGTTCCCGCCGCGCTCGGCGCCGGCGATCAAGATGAGCCCTGCGCTCGAGGTGACGTGGGACGAGGCCCGGTGGCACACTCTGACGCCGCGCTGGTGGCCGACTCTCGAGGGTTCGCCGCCGCGGTGGGTGGCGCCGCATCACCCGCGCTTCGACCACGCGATCGTGTACGAGGCGACGGGGTTCCACGAGGCCAGCGTGCTGCGCAACCTGACGGGCCGCTGGGACCCCTACGGACACGCGCGCTGCTCGGGGGCGGGGCGGTTGATGCGGCGGGTGTTGCGAGGCGAGCTGCGCTCGCGGCTGTTCTTCGGCGACTCGTTGCCGGCGGAGCGGGAGGCGCCGGTCGCCGCACGTGTCCGAATGTACATGTTGGAGGCGACGACACCGGCGGAGCAGCGCGCGAGCGGGGCGTGGTGGCGGCGGACTCTGGTCGGTCCGCACCTGCCGCGCGCGCGGGCGGAGGACCGCTGGCTCGACGGCCAGCCGCCGCCGCCGGAGCTGTGGGCGCCGGAGGACTGGCGGTGGATCGGTCGCTCGCGTCTGGGGCCGCTGCTGCGCCGCGCGGCTGCCGGCGAGGACCCGCACGCGCTCGTGTGCCTGGAGACGACGGAGCTGACGCGGGCAGACGTGGACGCGCTGTGGGACGAGTTCGTGCCGATGTTCGCGGCGACGGACCGCGACGACTGGTCGCAATTGCCGGCGCTGGTGGAGCGGGTACGCGGGCGCTGGAGCGGGCCGCAGATCGATCGCTTCGAGCGCTTGCTGGGCCGCTACGCGCTGCTGGGGATGGCCCGCTGCGAGCGGTTGTTCGTGGCCGGCGGGCTGCGGGCCATCCTCGGCCGCAGGCCGGCGCCGCTCGACGTCGAGACCCACCTGCACCTGAATCTTTTAATAAAACACGTGATCGGCGAGGGACGCGAGGCGTACGAGGCGATGATGCGGCAGCCGGAGACTGCGGCGCAGTGGCTGGCGCGGATGAGCCTGCGCTCGGGATGGTTCTTCGAGGCGGTGCTGCGGCCGGAGCGGATGGCCCATCAGGCCCAGAAATTTCGCATGCTGGCGAGCCAGGTCGAGGTGCGCGGGTGGCCGCGGCCGAGCGCGCGGGCGGCCAAGCTCGCGGCGTGGGGGGCGGCGCGGGTGCGGCGGCTGTGGGGCGCGTTCGCGATGATCGAGTTCTTGCGCGGCGAATTTCAGGAAGAAATTTGGGCCGAGACGCCGGAGCGATGGCCGCGCTTCGAGCTGTGCGCCGACCTGTCGCTGCGGCCGCTCGCGGAGCCGGGCGAGACGATCCGATCCTGAGCGCCGATGCGCGTCGCCGCGTCGACCCGCGCAGCCCGCGGGGGTGCATGCGGGCTACGATGCCGCGGATGCAGAAGTACGTGGTCATCTTCCAGGCGCCCATCCCCGTCGGTCATCGCGTGGAGCTGGTGTGGTACGAGGTCGTAGTCGACGGCCTGTTCGGCACGAGTCGCAAAGAGCGGCCGCACGAGCCGGTGATCACCGACCTCGACACCGGCATCGTGTACGTGTCCGATCGGCTGCTCGTGACTCCGGGCATGAAGCGGCCCAAGGAGCCGCTCGAGGTCAGCGAGCGGCTGGACGGGGACGCGAAGGAGGTGCGACGTGTGCGAGGGGTCGTGCGGGGTTGTCGGGTGGTGACGATCCGCAGCTTTTCGGATGTCGACTTGCAGACAGAGCTGACGATCGGGCCCGAAGGCTGAGGCGCGAGACAGACGCGGGCCGGTACGACTGTCACTTCTCGGCGGCTCGCTGCCGATCGAAGCCGACGAGAGACCAGGAGGCCACAAACCTCTTCGGCCCGGCCCGCTGTCGTGAGCGAAGCTGGCGGAAAGGCCAGGGCCGTTTCTCCCCCATCGAGGCTGGCGAAAAGGACAGGTGGCTCGCGGGGCTGCGGTGCCTTGCGATGCGGCGCTCCCACGCGCGCAAGGACTGTCACTCTCGCGGGCGTTCTTCAGGACATGTCCTTTGATTTTAATAAAGAAAGCAGAAAAGCAGGCGGACGGCGGTGCGCCCGCCCCGGTATCTGGGGCAGGAGCGGTGATCCGGCTGCGGTCGACCGTGACGGCGAATGTAAGATCGTCGTAACGGCGAGCCCGAGCGTCGGCCCGTATGATGGCGTGGGGGGCTCGAAGATGGAGCGCCCGGGATGAATGAGAATGCGTGCGATCAACACTGTGTGGACAATTCTTGCTGCTTCCCTCTGCTCCGCCTGCGACGACCCGGAGCCGCGACGCGAGATGAAGGGTGCCCGGCCCGAGACCGAGGTGCTGGCCGACGCCTGCATGATCGACGACGACGCAGTCGCCTGCGGCGGGCTCGAATCGCTGACCTCGGCGGGCGTCGACGGCCGCTGCGGGACGCACCCGACGAACGACGAGGTCGAGGTGATGGAGCTCGACTTCAAGGCGCGGCGGGCCGCCTCGGCCCGGATCGGGTTCGTGCCGCGGGTGATCCCGACGTACTTCCACGTGATCACGGACAGCGTCGGCAACGGGAAGGTGGCGTCGGAGCGCATCGAGCAGCAGCTCGACATCCTCAACGCGGCGTTCGTGCCGGCGGGGATCACGTTCTCGCTGGCGGGGGTCGACGTGACCGCGAACGACTCGTGGTACGCGATGGACTACGGGACGACCGCGGAGACGGAGGCGAAGTCGGCGCTGCGCGTGGGCGGAGCCGGCACCCTCAACATCTATACGGCGGGGATCGGCGGTGGACTGCTCGGCTGGGCGACGTTCCCGTGGGAGTACGCGTGGGCGCCGGAGGACGACGGGGTGGTGATCCTCGACGAGAGCCTGCCCGGCGGCGCGTCACCGCCGTACGACCTCGGCGACACCGCGGTCCACGAGGTCGGCCACTGGGCGGGCCTCTATCACACGTTCCAGGGCGGCTGCGGCGGCGATCTCGACGACGGAGGCGACCGCGTGGCCGACACGCCGTCCGAGTCGTACCCGGCGTATGGCTGCCCGGAGGACCTCGACTCGTGTCCGCTGCCGGGCAAGGACCCGATCCACAACTTCATGGACTACGGCGACGACGCGTGCATCGACCACTTCACGCACGGGCAGGTGGCGCGCATGGAGTACCAGCTGACGTTCTACCGCGACGAGGTTTGAGCCGGCGCGGTGAACGAGGACGATCTGCGAGGTGGACCGCGAGCGCGGCCCACCATCGCGGACGTCGACGGAGCGGCACGAGTGATGCTCTCGCGGTCGGCGCGACTCCGCCGCTCGCGCTCTCGCTTCGGGCTTCACCTGGCGATAGGGACAGGAACGTCTCGTGGGTGAGGACCGTATGGCTGCGCGGTGAAGACGCGGGTTTGTTCGATCGGTGCAGCGCGGCCGCAGGCGCTCGTGCGTCGAGAATTCGTGCGTCCGAGGACGCTGCGCTGCAGCGTGCGCGTAGCTCCAGAGGAGGCGGCTCGCCCTGCTTTTTCGCGCAGGCTTCGCGGTGTACAGTCCCGGCGATGGGCGCGGACGACAGGTCGCACGAGGAGCTCGTTCGCGAGGTGGAAGCGCTGCGCCGGCAGGTCGATGCGCTGAAGGTCGCGGCGCGCAGGTATCAGGCGATGGTCGGCAACACTGCGCTGAGCGTGCAGGTGTGCGACGCGGCCGGGCGGGTCGTCGAGGTCAACCAGGGCTTCGAGAAGCTGTGGAAGCTGAACCTCGATGTGGTGCGCGGCCACGTGATCCTCGACGACCTGCAGCTCGAGCCGTCGGGGAGCCTGGCGGGCGTGCGCCGGGCCTACGCGACGGGAGAGGCGACCCGGCTGCCGGCGCTCCGCTACGACCCGCGGCACACCGAAGGCGTGTCGGCGGGATCGGCAGGGTGGGTGGCGTCGTCGATCTACCCGGTCAAGGACGAAGAGGGCCAGCTCGTCGAGGCCGTGGTGATGCACTACGAGATCGGCGAGCTGGCACGCAGCGAGGAGGAGCTGCGGGCCCAGAACGAGGCGCTCGAGGCGGCGGTGGCGGAGCGGACTGCGGCGCTGTCGGAGCACATCCGCCTGCTCCATGCGCAGCAGCAGGCGATCCGCGAGCTCTCCACGCCGGTCATCAGGCTGTGGGAGGGGATCCTGGCGCTGCCGCTGATCGGGGTGATCGACGCCGACCGGGCGGCGCAGATCATGGAGAACCTGCTGGCGGCGGTCGTGGAGCAGCGCGCGTCGCAGGTGATCCTCGACGTGACCGGCGTGCCGGTGATCGACACCGCGGCGGCGTCGCACCTGTTCGAGACGGTGGGCGCGGCGCGGCTCCTCGGGGTGCACTGCATCGTGGTGGGCATCTCGCCGAAGATGGCGCAGACGCTGGTCGAGCTGGACGTCGACTTCACGCGCATCACCACTGCGTCGAGCCTGCAAGACGGGCTGCGCCAGGCGCTGGCGCGGCGCGCCGAGGGCTCGGCAGGCAGTCGCGGGCAGACGCAGGGCTGATGCGATCGGCGTCATGCGCCGGCGTCATGCGCGGGCGATGACGAGATGAAAACAGGCGCCGCCGCCCGGGCGCTCGCTGACCCAGGCGCGGCCGCCGTGGGCCTCTGCGACCTCGCGGACGATGGCGAGGCCGAGGCCGGCGCCGTCGACTCCGCGCTGGAGGCGACGGAAGGGGGCGAAGATCGTCTCGCGGTGCTCGAGAGGGACGCCGGGGCCGCGGTCCTCGACGAGGAGCTCGAGCGCGGTCTCGCCGTCGCGCACGGTGAGGTCGACTGCGCTGCCGACGGGGGCGAACTTGATCGCGTTGGCCAGCAGGTTGTCGACGGCCTGACGCAGCGGGCCGGGGTTGGCGCGGATCGGCGCGGCCTCGGGGGCGTGCAGGTGCAAGGAGATGGCGCGCCGCTCGGCGACGACGCTGTGGCTGGCGATGGCGTCGCGCACGCTGGCGACCGCGTCGAGCGGGACGCGCTCCCACTCGGAGCGGCGCAGGCTGGCCATCGCCAGCAGCTTGGTCGCGAGCTCGCCGAGGCGGTCGACTTCGGTGCGTACGCGGGTCAGGGCGTCGACGAGCTGCTCGGGCGAGCGCTCGCGCCGCAGGGTGACGTCGATCTCCATGCGCATGGCGGTGAGCGGGGTCCGCAGCTCGTGGGCGGCGTCGGCGACGAGGCGGTGCTGCAGCTCGGAGGCGGTGCGCAGCTTCTCGGTGGCGTCGGCGATGGCGTCGCGCAGGCTGGCGACCACGTCGGTGCCAGGGTCGGCGGGCGGCAAGGTCGAGAAGTCGCCGTCTGCAGCCGCTGCATGTGGACGTGGAGCTGCTGTACGCGGTGCACGAGGCCGCGGGCGTGGGAGACCTGCAGCAGCAGCATCAGCAGGGTGACCGCCGCGCCGATCAGGGCGGCGGCGCGGGCGTAGGCGGCCAGGGCGGCGTCGTTGGAGGCGAGCGAGACTGCCAGCCACAGCGCGTGCGGCTCGCCGCGCGGCGAGTCGATGGCGAGGGAGAGCTCGCGGACGCGCTCTCCACTGGCGAGCGCACGCGTCTGCAGGGCCGGGGCGCGGGCGACGTCGGCGGCGGTGAGGCGCTCGGGGGCGAAGGTCTCGGCGGGGTAGGCGAGCAGGCGGGCGCCGTCGGGGCCGTAGAGCGCGCCCTGGTGGTGCAGGCGCTGCAGGTCGGCGACCAGGGCCGAGTCGCCGAAGTGGAGGTGCGCGTCCTGACCTGGCCGATCGAACAGGCTGACCGACTCGCTGGCGGCCTGCAAGGTGAGGCCGCGGTCGACCGACTCGAGCAGGAGGTGGTCGAGGACGAGGCCGATCAGGAACAGGGCGAGGGCGATGAGCCCGGCCGGGATGACGGCGCCGAACAGGAGCAGCCGGCGGTGCAGGGTCATCGGACTCCGGAACATGTCCCGGAGGGCATGTCCGGCGAGGAATGTTTAAAGAGACATGGCCGAAGGGGCATGCCCTCGGGGACATGTCGTGCGACGCTCACCGCTCGCCTCCGGGGAGCAGGCGGAAGCCGACGCCGCGCTGGGCGCGGATGGTGGGGGCGTCGTCGCCGAGCTGGGCCAGCTTGCTGCGCAGGTAGCCGACGTAGACGTCGAGGACGTTGGGCTCGCCGTCGAAGTTGGGGCCCCACACCGCGGCGAGCAGCTCGCTGCGGGTGAGGACCTCGCCGACGCGGCGGAACAGGAGGTTGCAGAGGGCGAACTCGCGGGCGGTGAGGGCGACCTCGCGATCGCCGCGGACGAGCGCGCGCTGGCGGGTGTCGAGGCCGACGTCGCCGGCGCGCAGGTGGACGACCTCGCCGCCGCGGCGGCGCGCGAGCACCTCGATGCGCGCCAGCAGCTCGCTGAAGTCGAACGGCTTGACGAGGTAGTCGTCGGCGCCGGTGCGCAGGCCGAGCACGCGCTCGCCGACGCTGCCGCGGGCGGTCAGCATGAGCACGGGGGTGTCGACGCCGCGGGCCCGCCAGGCGCGCAGCAGCGACAGGCCGTCGCCGTCGGGCAACATCCAGTCGAGCAGGACCACGTCGTAGGCGATCGTCTGCGCCTGGCCGAGCGCGTCGGCGCTGGTGGTGCAGGCGTCGACGAGGTGGCCCTCCTCGCCGAGGCCGCGCTGCAGCAGCTGCAGCAGCCGCTCGTCGTCCTCGACCACGAGGAGCCTCATGCCGCGCGGCTCCTGCCGGCGAAGAACGGGTAGAGCGCGGGGAGGATCACCAGGGTCAGCAAGGTCGACGAGACCAGGCCGCCGACGACCACCGTGGCGAGCGGGCGCTGGACCTCGGCGCCGGTGCCGGTGGCCAGCATCATCGGCACGAAGCCGAGCGCGGCCACCGAGGCGGTCATCAGCACCGGGCGCATGCGCGACTCGGCGGCCGCGAAGGCGGCCTTGCGCGGCCCCAGGCCCTGCGCGAGCAGCAGATCGATCTGCGACAGCAGGACCACGCCGTTGAGCACGGCGATCCCGCTGAGGGCGATGAAGCCGATCGCGGCGGACAGCGACAGGGGGAGGTCGCGCAACGTGAGGGCGAGGATGCCACCGACGCAGGCGAACGGCACGTGGGTGAAGATCAGCGCGGCGGGGCGCAGGCGGCGGAAGGCGAGCAGGAGGACGGCGAAGATCGCCACGACCACCGCGGGGATGACCCAGGCCAGGCGGGCGCGGGCCTCGGCCAGCGACTCGTACTGGCCGCCCCACACCGAGCGGGTGCCGCGGGGCAGCGGGACGCGCGCGGCGAGCTCGGCCTTGAGTGATTCGACGACGTCGCCGAGCGCGGCGCCGCGGACGTTGAAGCCGACGACGATGCGCCGCTGGGCGTCGTCGTGGTTGACGAGGCTGGCGGCCGGGTGCTGCTCGACGGTGGCGAGGTGCTCGAGCTCGATGAGGGCGCCGTCGGCGGTGGGCACGGGCACACGCGCGAGCAGGCTGGCGGGCGGCGGCTCGCCGAGGCGCACGCGCACGGGCAGGCGCAGCGGGCCGACGTAGGTGTAGCCGGCGGTGACGCCGGTGCGGATGGCCTGGACCACGCGCAGGACGTCGGCGGCGACCATGCCGTGGCTGCCGGCGGCGAGCATGCGCGGGCGGACCTCGGCGACCGCGACGTCGGGCGGGGCCATGATGCGGACGTCGACCGCGCCGGGCTGGCCGGCGATGACCTCGGCTGTCTGTTCGGCCAGGTCGCGCAGCTGCGCGAGGTCGTCGCCGAAGATGCTGAGCGAGACGTCGGTGACCGCGCCGCCGAGCAGCTCGTTGAAGCGCATCTGGATCGGCTGGGTGAAGACGACGACGTCGGCGGGGGCCTTGGCGGCCAGGAGAGTATCGATCTCCTGCACGAGCGCGTCCTTGTCGAGGCCGTCGCGCCACCGGGACTTCGGCGCCAGCTCGACGAACACGTCGGCCTGCTCGATGCCCATGATGTCGGTGGCGACCGCGGGCGAGCCGATCCGCGCGACCACTGCGCGGACCTCGGGGACCTCGGCGAGCAGCACCTGCTCCATCGCGGTGGCCTCGCGCACCGCCGAGTCGAGCGAGATGTTGGGGGCGCGCTCGGTCTGGATCACGAGGTCGCCCTCGTCGAGCTGGGGCACGAAGGCGGCGCCGGTGCGGGTGAACAGCCAGCCGCCGAGGACCAGAGAGGCGAGCGCGAGGGCGGCGACGAGGAGCGGGGCGCGGGTGGCCGCGCGCAGCACGGGGTGATAGGCGCGCTCCGCCAGGCGCACGACGAATGGTTCCCGGGCCGGGACGTCGCGCGGGCGCAGGACCGCGGCCGCGGCCGCGGGGACGAAGGTGAGGGCGAGGATCAGGGCGGCGAGCAGGGCCATGATCACCGCCGCGGCCATCGGCCGGAACATCTTGCCGTCGACGCCGGTGAGGGTGACGATCGGGACGTAGACGAGCAGGATGACGAGGACCGAGAAGAACACCGGGCGGGCGACGCCGCGGGTCCACTCTGCGACCTTGTCCGGATTGAGGGCGGCGCCGACGGCCCCGCAGAACACGGCCTCGACCATGACGACGGCGCCGTCGACGAGCAGGCCGAAGTCGATCGCGCCGAGGCTCATGAGGTTGCCGGGGATGTCGAGCAGCGCCATGCCGGCCAGCGCGAACACCATCGACAGCGGGATCACCAGAGCGACGAGCAAGCCGGCGCGGAAGCTGCCGAGCATGGCGAACAGGACGACGACGACGAGCAGGCCGCCCTCGGCGAGGTTCTTGGCCACGGTGGCCAGGGTGGCGCCGACCAGCTTGGAGCGGTCGTAGACGAGGTCGACGCTGACGTCCTCGGGCAGGGCGGCGTCGACGTCGGCCATGCGCGCGTGCAGCCGCTCCATGACCTGGAGGGCGTTGGCGCCGCGCAGCATCTGGGCCATGACGTAGACGGTCTCGCCCTCGCCGTTGGAGGTGGCGGCGCCGATCCGCGGCAGGCTGCCCCAGCGCACGTCGGCGACGTCGGCGATCCGCACGCCCGGCTCGCCGCTGACCGCCGGACGCACGAGGGCGCTGCCGAGCTCGTGCGGGGTGGTCGGGCGCGAGACGCCGCGGAGCAGGACCTGAGATGTCCCATCGGCCAGGTTGGCGCCCGCGGCAGTGCCGGTGGCGGCGACCACCGCGGCCTCGAGCTGGCCGAGGGTGAGGTGGAAGCGGGCCATGGCGTCGGGCCGGCCGACGACGTCGAGGGTGCGCCGCTCGCCGCCCCAGGTGTTGACCTCGACGACGCCTTCGACTGCGCGCAGCAGCGGGACGAGGCGCAGCTCGACGAGCTCGAGCAGCTCGGCCGGGGTGCGCTCGGGCGAGCGGATCGTGAAGTGGAAGATCTCGCCGAGGCCGCCGGTCAGCGGCCCGAGCTCGGGGGCGTCGATGCCGTCGGGCAGGCGATCGCCGACCAGCGCGAGCCGCTCCTGCACCATCTGGCGGGCGAGGAAGGGGCTGACGTCGTCGGCGAACACCGCGGTGATCGAGGAGATGCCGTAGCGCGAGACGCTGCGCTGCTTGACCATGCCCGGGATGCCGCCGAGGCCGATCTCGATCGGCCGCGTCACCAGGCGCTCGACCTCCTCGGGGGTGAGGCCGCCGGCGCGCGTGAGCACGAGGACCTGGTTGGTGGTGACGTCGGGCAGGGCGTCGAAGCGCAGGCGCGCGGCGACGACCGCGGCCAGGAGGGTGGCGACGAGGGTGACGAGGAGGACGGCGCGGCGGCGGACCACCGAGGCGTGGACCAGGGCCTCGATCACGCGCCGGCCCCCGCGTTGGCGCGCTGGTGGGCGAGGGCGTCCTCGGCGACGCGATCGCCGGCGACGAGCTGCGACGGATCTTTCGCCCGCACGAGAGCGGAGGCGCCGGAGGCCATGAGCAGCTCGACCGGGATTGCGGCGGTGGTGCCGTCGCGGCGGCGGTGGACGACGAGGTCGTCGCCCTCGCGCTGCAAAGCGCCGGCGGGGACCTGGACGACGCCGGCCTCGTCGCTGAAGGCCTCGACGGTGCCGCGCAGGCCGGGCGCGGCGAGGCGGTCGCCCTCGGCCTCGAACCACATGACGACGGCACCGTCGTCGGCCTCGACGGTGCGCGCGAGCGGCTCGGGCTTCAGCGCCCACACGCTGCCGTCGACGGCGTGAAAGCGCATGGTGGTGCGGGCCGGCGGGGCGTGGAGGAAGCGGGCCTCGACGCGCGGCACGCCCTCGCCGACGATGACGGCGATCGGCAGGGCTCCGCCCTCGACGACCTCGCCGAGGCGGCCGTGGAGCTCGCGGACGACGCCGTCGATGTCGCTCGTGAGGGTGACCTCGGGCTTGTGAAGGAGCTCGCGCGAGCGCGCGGGGTCGATGCCGGCGGCGCGCAAGGTGGCGGCGGCGGTGAGGGCCTGCTGCTCGACCTCGGCGGCGCGCGTGGCGACCTCGAAGACGTCGCGCTCGGCCACCAGGCCCTCGTCGCGCATGCGCCCGAGCTTGTCGCGCCGCGCGGTCTGGGTGGCGCTGCGCAGCTGGGCCCCGCGGTAGTCGGCGGCGGCGACGACGACCTCGGGCATGACGACGTCGACGACCGGCTGGCCGACGCGCACGCGGTCGCCGGCCTGGACGTGGAAGCGGGCGATGCGGGCGCGGTAGATCGGGCGGATCACGCCCTGGCGATCGCCGGGCAGGACCACGCGCGCGGCGGCCTGCAGGAGCGAGACGTCGCGCGGGGCGGTGACCTCGACCCAGGCGCTGGCGGTGCTCGCGGGCTGATGGTTGGGCTGTCTCTCAGGGCATGTCTGTTCGGACATGCACGAGGTCAGCGTGAGGCCGAGGCAGCCGGTAGCGAGCGCGCGGCGGAGCATGCCTCCAGCGGTAGCGCGGGGCGGTGGGGAGAAATTGAGACGATCCTGAGAAACTTCTCAGGCGCGGCGCTCGCGGCGAGGCTTGGGCTGCTTCTCGCTGGCGCGGCGCTCCTGGCAGTCTTCCTGGCCGCACTCGATGGCGGGCCCGGCGAGGGTCTCCTCGGCCTCCTGCAGGGCCTCGAGGATCCGGCACTCGGACACGCGCCCGCCGCCACGGCACGAGTCGGCCAGCCGCTGCAAGGCGCCGCGCAGCTTCTGCAGGCTCTCGATCTTGTGGTCGAGGTCGTGGATGTGGTCGCGGACGAGCCGGTCGACGCGGGCGCACGGGCGCAGGCGGTCGCTGGCGAGCGAGAGCAGCTCGCGCACGGCCTCGATGCTGAGCCCGAGCTCGCGGCTGCGACGGATGAAGTTGAGGCGGCGGACGTGCTCCGGCCGGTAGACGCGGTAACCCCCGGAGGTGCGGGCCGGCTGCGGCAGCAGCTCGATGCGCTCGTAGTAGCGGATCGTCTCGGCGCCGACGCCCGTGGCCTGGCCGAGCGCTCCGATCGTCATCTGCTCGTCGTCTCGGGTCACCGCCCGAGCTTGCTCCGCGGCCGCCCGCCTGTCACCACGCGGCGGTGCGTGCGTCACCTCGCACGCCCCCGCCCGCCGCGCTCGCTTGACCCTGTAGTGGCTACAAGGTCTAGCCTCGACGCCGAAGCCTGTCGCGCGGTGCGTCGCGCCGCGGGTCCGTGTCGAGGCCAGATGCCGCTCCTCTCCGCGCTGCTCACCGCCGTCCTGCTGGCCGCGCCGCCGCCTTCGGCCGGCTGCCAGGGGCCGCTCGGACGCGCCGCGGTGGTCGCTTGCGCGCTGGCCGAGCACCCGAGCATCCGCGCGGCCGAGGCCGGGCGCGCGGCGGCGGAGGGCCGCAAGCTGGGGGCGCGCACGCTGCTGCCGAGCAACCCGCAGGTCGAGGTGACCGCGGGCCGCCGCGTGGGCCTGTGGAACGGCGAGCGCGACATCAATGTGTACGGGCGGGTGGCGCAGGAGCTCGAGATCGCGGGCCAGCGGCGCAAGCGGATGGCGATGGCCGACGCCGAGGTGACTCAGGCGGACCGGCAGGTCGAGCTGAGCCGCCGCGACGTGGCGGCGGCGGCCTTGTCGGCGTACTTCGAGTGGATCGCGGCGCGCGAGCAGCAGGCGATGATCGGCCGGATCGCCAAGACCGCGGAGACTCTGGTCGACCTGGCTCGCACGAGCGAGCGCACCGGCCTCGGCTCGGGCCTCAACGCGGACGTGGTGGTGGCGACGTCGGTGCGAGTGCGGCGGCAGCAGATCGAGGCCGACCGCCGGGTGGCGGCCGCGCGCGCGGTGCTGGCAGGTTTGCTCGGGCGCGACGGCGCGGGGCTCGAGGTCGAGGGCGAGCTGAAGCCGCTGGCGCTGCCGCAGGAGCTGTCGGCGCTGCTGACGTCGGCGCTGACGAGGCGGGCGGAGATCGAGCTGGCGAAGGCGGAGCGCGAGGTGTTCCTGCGCCAGGTCGAGGTGTTCCGCCGGCTGCGCGCGCCGAACCCGAGCGTGGTGCTGTACGCCCAGCGCGACGGGTTCGCCGAGCAAGTGCTGGGGGGCGGGCTGGCGTTCCCGATCGTGCTGCCGGCGCCGCTCGGGCGCACGTACAAGGGCGAGATCGCCGAGAGCAAGGCGCTGGCCCGCCGCGCCGAGGCGGAGGTCGAGCGCTGGCGCCGGGTGGTGCAGGCGGAGGTCGAGGTGGCGCTGCGCGAGGTCGAGGCGCGCAAGGCGGAGCTCGAGCTGTTCGAGGCCGAACGACTGCAGCGCGCCGAGGGCCACCTCGAGGCGCTGGCGCAGGAGATGGCGACGGGCCGGGTGTCGATCCGCGACGCGGTGGTGCTGCAGCAGACGCTGCTCGAGTACCTGGCGGCCCACATCGAGGCCCGCCGCGCGCTGGCCCTCGGCTCGGTCGAGCTGGCGCGAGTGGCAGGGCTGCTGCCCGAAGGAGCGCAGCGATGAGGCGGGCGCTGTCACTGTCACTGTCGCTGGCGCTGCTCGGGTGCGGGGCGCGAGCGGTCGAGGGCGACGCGCACGAGCACGAGCACGGTGAGCACGGGGAGCACGAGGAGCACGGCGAGGGTCACGAGCACGACGCGCTGCCGCGGCGGGTCGAGCTGTCGCCGCAAGTGGTGACGGAGGCGCAGATCCAGAGCGAGCCGGTGCAGAGACAGGTGGTCGCGCCGGTGCTGTTCGCGACCGGGCACATCGAGGCCGACCCGGGCCGCACGGCCCAGGTCCCGGCCAAGGTCGGCGGGATCGTCGAGGAGGTGCTGTTCCGTGAGGGCGACCTGGTGAAGGAGGGTCAGGTGCTGGCGACGGTGCGCGCGCCGAGCCTCGGCAGCCTGCGCGCCGACCTGGCGTCGCTGCAGGCGCGGACGACGTCGGCCCGCACCAACCTGACGCGCTTGCAGGCGCTGGCCGAGCGCAACATGGCGTCGCAGCAGGAGCTGGCGGCCGCGCGCGCCGAGGCGACCGCGCTCGAGGCGGAGGCGCAGGCGGCCAAGCAGCGGCTGCAGGCGCTCGGTCTCGGGTCGAAGGGCAACGCGACGGTGTTCTCGCTGCGCGCGCCGATCTCCGGCCACGTGATGCAGCGCAACGCGGTGCCGGGCCAGCCGGTGACGCCGGAGCAGACTCTGGCGACGATCGTCAACCTCGACCGCGCGTGGTTCGTCGCCCGCCTGTTCGAGCACCTGCTGGCGAAGATCCGCGTCGGCGCGGCGGTCGAGGTCGAGCTCAACGCGTACCCCGATCACCCCTTCCACGGGACGATCGAGTACCTGGCGCCGAAGGTCGACGTCGAGGCGCAGACGGTGGTGGCGAGGATCCCGATCGACAACCGCGAGGACATCCTGCGCATCGGCCTGTTCGGCAAGGCACGGATCGCCATCAGCGACCCGCGGGCGGCGCCCGAGCCGGTGCTGGCGGTGCCGCGCGACGCCATCATCGAGGTCGCGGGCGAGACCGTGGTGTTCGTGCGCGGCGAAGACGGGGCGTTCGAGCTGCACGAGGTGGTGCTCGGGACGGCGGGCCCCGGGGTGGTGGAGATCCTTCAAGGCCTGCGCGAGGGCGAGTCGGTGGTGACGCGCGGGGCGTGGACGCTCAAGAGCGTGCTGCTCAAGGGCACCTTCGGCGAGGACCACGGGCACTAGGCCATGCACGCGCTGACCGTGATCGTCGCGTGGTCGCTGCGCAACCGGGCGCTGGTGCTGGTGGCGACGCTGCTGTTCGTCGTGGTCGGGGTACGGTCGGCGCTGGAGCTGCCGATCGACGCGGTGCCCGACGTCACCAACGTGCAGGTGCAGGTGATCACGGCCGCGCCGGCGCTGTCGCCGGTGGAGGTCGAGCAGTACATCAGCATCCCGGTCGAGCGGGCGATGTCGGGCCTGCCGAAGATGACGCAGGTCCGCTCGGTCTCGAAGTACGGGCTCAGCGTGGTGACGGTGGTGTTCAAGGACGGCACCGACATCTACTTCGCGCGCCAGCTGATCAACGAGCGCATGCGCGAGGCGAGCGAGGCGGTGCCGGCGGCCTACGGGACGCCGGAGATGGGGCCGATCTCGACCGGGCTGGGGGAGATCTACCAGTTCACGCTGCGCAGCGAGACGCACTCGCTGATGGAGCTCGAGGAGCTGCTCGACTGGTACGTCGGGCCGCAGCTGCGCACGGTGCCGGGGGTGGTCGAGACCAACAGCTTCGGCGGCGAGAACCGCGAGTACCAGGTGGTGCTGCGGCCGGAGCGGCTGCAGGCGCTGCGCCTGTCGATCGGGGAGGTGGCCGAGGCGCTGGCGCAGTCGAACGCCAACGCCGGCGGCGGCTACATCGAGCGCAACCAGGAGCAGGTGGTGATCGGCTCGAACGGCCTGGTCCGCAGCCGCGAAGACCTCGAGCGCGTGGTGCTCGGGGCGACGCCGCAGGGCGTGCCGATCACCGTGAGCTCGGTCGGCGAGGTCCGCTTCGGACCCAAGCTGCGGCGCGGCGCGGCGACCAAGGACGGCGAGGGCGAGGTCGTGGTCGGCGTGACGCTGATGCTGATGGGCGAGAACTCGCGCACGGTCACGCAGGGGATCAAGGACAAGCTGGCCGAGCTGGCGCCGACGCTGCCCGAGGGCGTGTACGTCGAGCCGTTCTACGACCGCACGCTGCTGGTCGACCGCACGATCGGCACCGTGGCGACCAACCTGGCCGAGGGCGCGGCGCTGGTGATCCTGGTGTTGCTGCTGCTGCTCGGCGACCTGCGCGCGGGGCTGGTGGTGGCGACGACGATCCCGCTGTCGATGCTGTTCGCGGTGATCGTGATGAACGCGGCCGGGCTGTCGGGCAACCTGATGAGCCTGGGGGCGATCGACTTCGGCCTGATCGTCGACGGGGCGGTGATCGTGGTCGAGAACGCGGCGCGCCGGCTCGGCGAGGCCAGCCGCCGCGCAGGCACGCAGCTGTCGGTAGAGCAGCGGATCGAGGTGATCCAGGACTCGACGCTCGAGGTCCGCGGGGCGGCGGTGTTCGGCGAGATCATCATCGCCATCGTCTACCTGCCGATCCTCGCGCTCACCGGGATGGAAGGGAAGCTGTTCCACCCGATGGCCTACACGGTGCTGCTGGCGCTGGCCGGGGCGTTCATCTTCTCGCTGACTCTGGTGCCGGTGCTGACGAGCTACCTGGTGCGGCCGCACCCCGACGCGCGCGAGACGCTGCTGCTGCGCGCGGCCCACAGGCTGTACACGCCGGCACTGCGGGCGGCGCTGCGCTGGCGCTGGCTGACGATGATGGTCGGGGTGCTGGCGCTGGCCGCCGGGGTGGCGCTGTTCGGCCGCCTGGGGGCGCAGTTCGTGCCGCAGCTCGACGAGGGCGACCTTTTGATCGAGGCGCGGCGGATGCCGGGGACGGCGCTGTCGACGTCGGTGACGACGAGCCAGCGGATCGAGCGGGCGCTGCGGGAGATCCCGGAGATCGTCCATGTGGTCTCGAGGACAGGTTCGCCGGAGATCGCGACCGACCCGATGGGGGTCGAGCAGTCCGACGTGTACGTGCAGCTCAAGGACCGCGAGGCGTGGCGGCCGGGGCTGACGAAGGACGACATCGCCGAGGAGATGTCGGAGCTGGTCGAGCAGGTGGTGCCGGAGATTGCCGGGGCGATCTCGCAGCCGATCCAGATGCGCACCAACGAATTGGTGGCAGGCATCCGCTCGGACGTCGGGGTGGTGATCTACGGGCCCGACCTCGAGACGCTGCGGACGCTCGGCCAGGCGGTGCTGGACCGCGTGAAGGGGGTGCGCGGGGTGGTCGACGCCCGCGTCGAGCAGCTCCAGGGGCTGCAGTACCTGCGCATCGATCCGGACCGCACCAAGCTGGCGCGCTACGGCCTGACGATCGCCGACATCAACATCACGACCGAGGCGATCGCGGTCGGGCACAAGGTCAGCCAGGTGCTCGAGGGCGAGCGCCGGTTCGACATGATGGTGAAGTTCGACCAGCCGATCACCGGCGACCTCGACTCGCTGTCGGCGATCCCGCTGCGCGCCAACACCGGGCAGATCGTGCCGCTCGGCGACGTGGCGACGCTGCAGCACACGACGGGGCCGGTGCTGGTCAACCGCGACAAGCAGTCGCGGCGGGTGATCGTCGAGTTCAACGTGCGCGGGCGCGACCTCGGGTCGACTGTGGCCGACGCACAGGCGGCGCTCGCCGCCGGGGTGACGCTGCCGGTCGGCTACCGCGTGGAGTACGGCGGGACGTTCGAACACTACCTGGCCGCGCGCGACCGCTTGATGATGGTGGTGCCGCTGGCCCTGGCGCTGATCGTGTTCATGCTGTGGACGGCGCTGTCGTCGATGCGCTCGGCGGCGATCATCTTCCTCGGTGTGCCGTTCGCGGTGGTCGGCGGAGTGGTGGCGCTGTGGCTGCGCGACCTGCCGTTCTCGATCTCCGCCGGCGTCGGCTTCATCGCCCTGTTCGGCGTGGCGGTCCTCAACGGCCTGGTGCTGGTGACCTTCGCCCAGCGCCTGCAAGCCGACGGCGAGGGCCACGTCGAGGCGATCGCCCAGGCGGCCGAGCTGAGGCTGCGCCCGGTGCTGACGACGGCGCTGGTGGCGGCGCTGGGCTTCGTGCCGATGGCGCTGTCGAGCGCGCCGGGCAGCGAGGTCCAGCGGCCGCTGGCGACCGTGGTGATCGGCGGGCTGGTGTCGGCGACGCTGCTGACCCTGCTGGTGCTGCCGGCGGTGTACGCCCGCTTCGGGCCGCGCGTGCGCGTGCCGTGACGAACTCCGCTTGACCCTGTAGCGAGTGCAGGGTTCACATTGGCGGGCAGGAATTCGTATGCGTCTCGAAGTCGTCGCCCTGCTCATGATCCTCGGCTTTTACGCCGTCGCCTTCGGCCTCCGCACCTACCGCCACCTGCGCGAGACCGGCTCGACGGGCTTCCACGGGCTGTCCGGAAGGCCAGGTTCCGCGGAGTGGTGGGGCGGGGCGCTGTTCATCGCCGGAGTGGTGCTCAGCCTGCTGGCGCCGATCGCCGGGCTGCTCGGGTGGGTGGCGTCGCCGCAGATCGGGCCGGGGCAATTCATCCTCGGCGGGGCGGCGGTGCTGCTCGGGATCGCGGCGACCTACGCGGCCCAGACCGCGATGGGCCGCTCGTGGCGGGTCGGGGTGCGCAGCGACGAGCGGACCGAGCTCGTGACCGAGGGGCCGTTCGCGCTGGTTCGCAACCCGATCTTCTCGTGCATGCTGTTCACGGCGGCGGCGCTGGTGGTGCTGCTGCCCAACGCGGTGGCCGTGGCGGCGTTCGCCTGCCTGCTGCTGGCGGTCGAGCTGCAGGTGCGCGTGGTGGAGGAGCCGCACCTGCTGCGCGTCCACGGCGGCAAGTACCGCAGCTACGCGGGCCGCGTGGGGCGCTTCGTGCCGGGCCTAGGTCTGCTGCGCGGGTGAGGGCGCTGGACATGTCCTTTGGAGCATGTCGGAAGGAGCATTAGGTGAGACGTCCCGAGGGACAGGAAGACGGTGTCGCCGCCGGCGCAGGGCAGCGCCGTCATCCGGGCCGGCCCGGCAGCGTTGGTTCCAGGTCGCCGCGGGACATCCTCGAGCGAGGATGTCTTCGAGGACCGGTTGGTGCGGAGCTCAGCGCGGCTCGAGCTCGACCAGCGCCTCGTTGCGCTTGGCGAACGGGAGGGTGAACGGGGCGTCGTACTGGGCCCAGTAGACGTCCTCGGCGATCCGCCAGCGCGGATTCTTGGCGAGCGCGGCGAGCAGGCGCTGGCGCGAGTCCTCGCGCTTGTTCTCCGAAGAATTGCCGCGGTAGCGCAGGGCGGCGACCGTGCGGGCGGGCTCGTGGATCAGCTCGATTGCGGGGTCGTCGGGGCGGGGCGCCTCGGAGGTGAAGAGGTCGTTGGACAGGAAGAAGGCGACGGTCCAGCCGTGGCCGCCGGGCTTCTGCAGGACCGGGCTCGTCATCGCCATGCGCTCGCCCTCGGCGTGCTGCTCGACCGGGACGGTCATCGACATGCGGACCTGCTTGCTGTTCTCGCCGAAGATGTAGCGGGCGAGGCGGTCGAAGGCCTCGTCGACGGCCTTGTCGTGCTCGCCCTCGACCGTCAGGCGGGCCAGCAGCGCCGGCTTGTAGTGGCGGATCTCCACGTCGTCGATCGTCTCGACCACCTCGTACTTCGGCTGCTCTTCGAGGCGGATCCCGAAGAACCCGGGGACGGACTTGAGGAGCTCGGTGAACGGAATCTTGGTCAGCATGGCTCGTACCCCTCGCGTGCCGCTGTCTACGACCGTCCGCCGGGCCCGCAAGCCGGGCCGGGGTTTGTCCGCGGCGCTGTCGGGCCCGGAGCGGCGTGCCCGGGGCGTTCCAGCGGGGTCATGAAGGCCGCTGCCGTCGAGCTCGGTGTCCGGTCGCGCTGCGTGCGCGGGCGGCTCGAGAGTCGAGGGCGAGGACACGATCGCGCCGCTCGGCGGGGGCAGGCGGCGAGGTACAATCGCGCACTCGCCTGTCCTTTCGGACAAGTCCGCATCATGCCCCGCACCCTCGACGCCGTCCTCAAGCATGACGAGCTGCTCGCGCTGCTCGGTTCGGGCGACGCGCGCGGCCTGTACGACGCTGCGCGCGCGGCCAGGGTCGCGCTCGAGTTTCGCGCCACCGACGCGATGCTCGGTCTCACGCCGGTGAACGATGACGTGGTCGCGCGGCTGGCGGAGGCGGTCCGGGCGGCGCTGCGGGAGGCGGCCGGGCTGGGCCTTCACGAGGCCGCGTGCGAGCTCGGGCGGCTGCTGTTCGCCGACGGCGATCCGGACGCAGCCTTCGCGGCGGTCGCGGTCGCGGCGGAGGCCGGGCACGGGCCCAGCGCGGTGCTGGCAGCGAAGATCGCCGGCCGGCCGTGGGGGCAGGCCCGGCACGCGCAGGCGCTGCGCTGGTTGTCGGCCGCGCGCGAGCTCGACGCGGACGGCCGGGTCCACTTCATGCTCGGGCTGTACGCGAGCCTCGGCTTCGGCGGGGCGCAGGACTACGGGCGGGCGCGGACGTGCTACGAGGAGGCGGCGGCGCGCGGCGACGCCGACGCGATGTTCGAGCTGTACGTGATGCACGCGCGCGGGATCGGCTGTCCCGAAGACCAGGAGCTCGCTCTGGCGTGGTGCCGCCGCGGGGCCGAGGCCGGCAACCTGCGAGCGATGGGCAACCTCGGCGGCTTCTATGCGACGGGCAGCGGGGTCGAGCGCGACCCGGCGCAGGCGCTGGCGTGGTACGAGCGCGCGGCGCAGGCGGGCCACGGCCGCTCGGCGGCCACTCTCGGGACGATGTACGCGACCGGCGACTGCGTCCCGCGCTCGCCCGAGCGGGCCCGCGAGTGGTTCCGCGCCGCGGAGGCGCTCGACTTCGACTGGCGCGAGATGGCGGAGGCGGTGGAGCTCGACCCCGACGAGTGGGAGGCGGACGCCGAAGGCGCGCCGAGCGAGGGCTGAGCGTCTCGGCAGGGATGCCGTATGTTCTCAAGAACATGCTCGAATGGGCATGCTCTCCAGAGCATGCTCTCGGGGACATGTCCTCGAGCTCAGCGGCCGCTGCGGCGGATGAAGAGGTGCTCGCCGTTCGGAGGCAGGGCGACGAGGTCGGGGCGGCGATCGCCGTCGATGTCGGGGTAGGTGACGGCGGCGAGCGGGCCCGCGGCGAGCTCGATGCGCACGGGTCCGTCGTCGCGGCGCAGCCACACGAACGTCGCCTTCGGCTCGGAGACGGTCAGGTCGTAGCGGCCGTCGCCGTCGGCGTCGGCGGCGGTCAGCAAGATCGCGGCGTCGTCCCGGACCAGGGCGACGCGCCGCTCGGGGTCGCCGGCCTCGTGGCGGTAGATCGTGGGGCCATCTTGCGTCACCAGCTCGACGCGAGCGTCGGCGCCGAGCGGCGCGAACCGGGCCCTGCTGCCGCGCAGGCCGACCGCGTCGGCCCAGGCGCGCGCGCCCGTGTTGCGCACCAGCACGGGTGGGAGCTTCCAGGGGTCGAGCAGGACGTCGAGGTCGTCGTCGCCGTCGATGTCGCCGAGCTGGAAGCTGGCCTGGTCTTCGAGCGGGAGCTCGAAGGCGGTCTGCCAGGCGGCGAAGGCGAACGGCGTGGCGGTGCCGTAGGCGATGTCGAGCCGGATGACGTCGCCCATGGAGAAGGCGAGGACATCGGGGTGCGCGTCGCCGTCGACGTCGGCGACGGCGAGGCCGCTGAACGCCGCGTTGCGGGGCGTCTCGAACAGGAGCGGCTGCTCCGCGAGCCGCGGATGCGTGTGGAAGGCGCGGAGCTCGCCGATGAAGTTGTCCACGGTGAGCGCTTCGGCGGAGCCGTCGCCGTCGAGGTCGCCGACTGCGAGGCCGCTGCTCCAGCCGAGGAAGGTGACGCCCTCGCCGCGAGCGAGCGGCTCGGTCTCGCTGCCCCAGCTCCAGGCGATGCCGTGCTCGGTGAGGAGCGCGAGGTCGTCGTCGCCGTCGGCGTCGAGGTCGGCGGCGAGGAGGTCGAGGGCGGCGCCGTTCATGGCGAACGTGATGTCGGTCGCGACCGGCCGCATCACCTCGCGCACGATGTGGCTGGCGACCGTGTCGTACGCGAGCTCGGCGATGTCGAACTGACCGTCGGGCCGCGAAGCCAGCGCGAACTCGACGCCGCGCGAGAACCAGTGCCGGACGGTCTCGGCGGCGAAGGTCCCGTCGCCGTGACCGCGCTGGTAGTCGAGGTTCTGGAAGTCGAGCCGCACCGCGTCGAGCAGGTCGTCGCCGTCGAAGTCGACGAGGTGGGTCGGGGCGGGCTGCTCCTCGACGGTCGCGACCGGCGCGCCGTCGGCGAGGCCGTCGATGCGCGCGCGCGACTCATTGAAGCCGAAGAGCACCTCGAGGTCGCCGTCGCCGTCGAGGTCGGCGGCGGTGAGGTCGCGCGGACGGGAGGGGAAGCGGCCGAGGAGCTCCTCGAGGTCGTACTCGAAGGTCGGCTCGTAGGCGTCGCCCGCGGGCGCGAGGTGGGTGACCACCAGGGCCTCGTCGCGGCGGCCCAGGAGGAGGAGCTCGTCGACGCCGTCAGCGTCGAAGTCGACGGCCGCCGCCGCGTCGACGAAGATGTCGTCGATCGCCGCCGTGGTCGTGGGCGAGCCGTCGGGGCCGAAGCGGAGCACCCGCGCCCCAGGCACCTCGTCCTCCGTGTAGTTGCGCGGGAGCGGCAGCACCGTGAGGGCCAGCGGGAGGTCGGGGCCGACCCGCAGCGGCAGGAGGGCGCGCGCCGGGATGTCGAGCGGCACGCGCGGGCCGGCGAGGAACGGGCCGTCCTCGCCGGCGATCAGGGCGCGGACCTCGTCGGCTTCGTTGAAGACGATGTCGTCGCGCCCGTCGCCCGAGACGTCGACGATCACCATCGCGGTCGGGGTCGCTTCGAGCTCGAGAAGGAGCTCTTGATCGAAGCCTCGATCGGCGCGGCCGTGAAACGCGTGCAGGAGCTTGCCGGAGGCGGCGGCGAAGTCGAGCAGGTGGTCGTCGTCGAGGTCGCCGGTGGCCAGCGCGCGGGCGTTGTCGGGGGGAGGCAGCAGCCCGCTGCGCCACACCTCGATCGGCGTGGTCCCGGACTCCCACTCCAGGGCGGCCAGGTAGTTGCGGAGGCCGACGAGCAGCAGATCGCCCGGACCCTTGCCGACCCAGCGGGTGTCCGCGAGCCAGCCCTCGACGCGCCCGAGCCAGGCCGCGCCCTTGCCGACCCATGTGGCGATGGCGTCGCCTTGCGGGACGCTGACGCTCACCAGGCCGCTCGCCGTGGCGGGGCTCGCGGCCAGGCCGGCGGTCGGTTGGGTGGCGAGGGCGATCGGCAGCGCGGTGGGGCTCGAGAAGCCCCCGCGGCCGTCGTTGCGGTGGAACAGGATGGTCTGGGCGCTGACGTTGCGGGCGACCGCGTCGAGGTCGCCGTCGCCGTCGTGGTCGACGAGCGCGAGGTAGAACTCGCCCGCGGACGAGGGGCTGGCGACGGGAGGCTTCAGCGTGCCGTCGCCCGCGCCGCGCAGCACGTGCAGCGCCTCCCCGAAGAAATCGATGACGACGACGTCGAGGCGGCCGTCGCCGTCGACGTCGCCGACTTCGAGGTCGACGGGGTCCTGGCCGGCCGGGTAGGTGCGCAGGCTGCCGGTCCGGGGATCGACGACGGCGATCGCTCGGGCGTCGCGGACGGCGATGACGAGCTCCGGGGCGCCGTCGCCGTCGAGGTCGGCGGCGTCGAGGCGGGTCGGGTCGTCGCTCAGCGGGATGTCGCGCCGCCGCGCCAGCCGACCGTCGGCGTCCATGCCGAAGATCGCCACCTGCGGCGGGTAGGCCAGCGCGACGGCCACCTCGCCGGGCAAGGCCGCCAGCGCGACCGGCCTCTCGGTCAGCACGAGGCTCGAGCGAAAGCTGGAGGAGTCGGGGCCGCGCGCGAGGGTGAGCTTCATGCCGTCGCGCGAGAGCGTGACGGCCTCGTCGGCGCCGTCGCCGTCGAAGTCGACGAGGACCGCGTCCTCGACCGGGGTCGTTCGCTGCTGCCATTGCGCGTCGTCGGGCCGGTCGCACCACCAGGCGTGCGGTCCGCACGGGTCCTCGTTGCAGGCGATGCCGCCGAGCAGGCCGAGCGCCGCGAGACCGAGGATCCGTGGGGCCGAGCTCCGAGGCGGTGCCATGCAGTCCGCACAGGGTGAACGGCCGGGCGTCGGCGAGCAAGCGCGAGGCGGTTGTGAGCGGGCCGGGGCGCGAAACGAGCGTCCGTGGCGCGGGGCGGGCGGTCACGCCGGGGCGCTCGGGGGCCGGGACCGGGGACCGGGGCGATGCTGCGCCGGACATTTTTTAGAATGAAATTGGGGCAGGTCGCCACGGGCGCGGTATACGATGACGTGTCTTGAGGGACATGTCGTATCGGACATGCTTCGGAGCGATGCCGCTCCGCGGCGGGCTCGCGCCGGGCGATCACGTGTCCACGGCGGTCGTGCGAGGGCGTCGCCGAGTCGGGTCGCTCGAGGGCTCGGGTGCATGTTCTCGACAGAAAGTGGCGAGGGCGCCGAGCCAGCCGCTCGACGCCCTCTGCGTCAGCTCATGTCCGTTCGGACATGTCGGCGCGGACCGGCGCTCACTCGGCGCAGATCGGCGTGCAGTCGCCGTAACTGTAGGTGTATTTGCAGGAGGTCGGGCCGACGGTGACGCTGGTGATCGTCTTCGGGCGGAGCAGGCCGCCGCCGCAGCTCACGCAGGTGCGGTAGCCGACCGGGAGGCAGGCGGCCTCGGGCGAGGACTCGCTGTCGGCGAGCGTGCGCGGGGTGTCGCCGATGAAGTCGACCGCCTCGGGGGCGGCGAACTCGAGGCACTCGCCGGCAGCACAGTCGGCGTCGGTCGACTCGCGCAGGACCAGCACGTTCGAGGCGGTCTCGGCGTCGCAGCTGGCCTCGAGGACGGGGGCGTCGAAGGCGAGGTCGCCGACGGCCAGCGGGCGCGTCAGGACGGGCATCACGGCGCGGTCGCCGTCGCTGAAGGCCTGGTCGCAGGCGCCGAGCAGATCGTCACCCTCGGGGGCGCCGAGCTCGAGGTCGACGACCGCGCCGTCGGCGAGCTCGAGCGCCGCGCGCTCGGGCGACTCGAGCGCGAGGACGATGCCGGATCCCGGGGTGAACGCGGCGTAGCGAGCGGTGACGGTCTCGGCCTCGTTGCAGCCGGTCACGGCCACGAGGGCGGTCAGGAGCGCGGAGAAGGCGGTGGTGGTGCGGTGAAGGAATGTCATGGATCGTTCGCTGTCCGTGGTTGGGGGCGCGCCGAAGGACGCGCCTCGCGGCCCCCTTCTGCAGCGGGCGTGCCACGGGCCGCGCGGATCGACGGGCTTGCGAACGTCGTTCTGCGGCGAAGCTGCGGCGGCGATGTCGACTGGCAGGCCACTCGAGGCCGCGGGCGTGGACGCCGAGGCCACGAGGTGCCGCCTGTCCTGCGGGACAGCCGGCGCCGCTGTCTCGCGCGGCGCCGAGCTGCCGGTCCTCGGCCCGGCGCGCTGGGCTGCGAAACCATCTCATGGGGCCGAGCGCGACCCGTCGCGGCGAGCTCGACGGGCGGCGCGACCGGCCGCATGGACGACCCCCCGAGTGGCCGGGCGCGACCTGGCGCGGCGAGCTCGACGGGCGGCGCGACCGGACACGGACGAGCACCTCACGGCGCTCATGCTCGCGGGCGCGGGCGGCGTGTCCCGCTGTTCGATGAAGCACACGAGCCGAGGGCGAGGAGCGCCGGGGGGCGCAGCTTTTCGCTGGGCTGCCGCGGATGCGCCTGCGCGAAGGGACATGCCCTTGCGGACATGTCCTCACGGGCATGTCTTCAAGAACCTGACTCTTCGGTCAGCGCGCGCACGCGGGCCAGCTTGTCAAAAAACTCGCGCAGCTCGCGGCCCTGCAGGCCGGCGTGGCGGCGGCCTCGTCGGCGGAGGCGCCGCGGAGCAGGTGCGACAGGGCCACGCCCTCGACGCGGGTGAACGGCAGGGCCTCGCGGCGGTAGTCGACGAAGGCCTCCCACGACTGCGGGACCCACGCCTGGACGAACTCGGCCATCGCCTCGGCGAACAGGCGGATCTCGACCTGGGCGTGGGGGTCGAGGCGGAGGTCGAGGAAGTGCAGCAGGTTGTGCAGGTCGATCTTCCAGATCCACTGGGTGTAGAGCGACACCGGCAGCAAAGTGCGGGCCAGCTCACGGGCGATCCCGAGCTCGCCGGCGAGGGTCTGGTAGTCGGCGTAGAGCTGCTCGTGGCGGGTGTGCAAGAGGGCGCGCACCCGCTCGCGCAGCTCGACCGGGACCTCGGTGTCGCCGTCGCGGCCCTGGCGGTTGGTGGTCGACTGCAGGGTGACGTGCTCCAGCGCCGGCACGTAGAACTCGTCGGGCGCCTCGCTGTAGCGCAGGGACATCTCGTTGACGTTGGCCGTCCGGTGGCGGATCCACTGGCGGGCGACGAAGATCGGCATCTTGCAGCGGAACTTGACCTCGCACATCTCGAACGGCGTGGTGTGCCGGTGGCGCATGAGGTAGCGCAGCAGGCCGCGGTCGTCGTGGACCTTGCGCGTCGACGGGCCGTAGCTGACGCGAGCGGCCTGGACGATATCGATGTCGTTGCCCATGTAGTCGATCGGCTGGACGAACCCCAGGTCCAGGACGGGGACCTCGCGCCCCAGCAGGGCCTCGGCGCCGGGAGAGAGCGGGCGGGCGGTGACGGTCATCGGCCGCAGGGTATACCCCAGCCGGTGGCGCCCGAGGCGGCTATACTGGGGGCGTCCCATGCCACGCGCGCGCGACAACTCGGGGCTCCGCCTGGTGGGCTTCATGCTGCTCGCGTCGCTGCTGGTGCATCTCCTCATGTGGCCGCTGGGCGACGAGATCATCGGGATCGGCTGGGACACGCCGCCGCTGCCGCGCTCGGACGGCTGGATGGACGTGGCGCTGGTGCCTCCGGAGGAGGAGCCGCTGCCGGAGTCCGAGGCGCAGCCGCGCGAGACGCCGAAGGGGCGCCTCATCAAGCAGGACCGCGTCCACAAGGAGAAGGCGCCCGACGACGCCAAGTACCTGTCGGAGTTCGACCAGTCGGTCGACAAGGAGACGCGCGCGCCCAACGTGCGGCCGACGCCGGGCGGCCTGCCGATGCTGCCGGGGCACTCGCCCGACGCCGACAACTCGCCCCGCAAGCAGCCGTCGCCGCAGCAGGCGCCGAGCGTGCGCGAGGGGCTGCAGCCGGAGGGCCCGCAGGTCGACCCGGGCGCGTTCGGGCCGCTGCCGCTGTCGCCGGGGCGGCCCGCGGCCGGCGGTAACCCGGGGCTGCGCGGCAACCCAGGGGCGATGGAGCGGGCGCTCGGCCAGGCCGGCACGTTCGACTCGATCGACAAGAACGTGCCCGAGGGCCCCGACAACGCCCTCAACTCGCGGCGGTGGAAGTACGCGTCGTTCTTCAACCGCGTGCGCGACAGCGTGGCCGAACACTGGCAGCCGGGCCCGCTGCACGAGCGCCGCGCGTCGGACAGCATGAAGGTCGGCACCAAGTCGTGGGTCACGTCGCTCTACATCCGCCTCAACGCCGACGGATCGGTCCACAAGATCTCGATCGACCGGCCGAGCGGGCTCGGCTACCTCGACGAGGAGGCGATCCGGGCGGTGCGCGCGGCGGCGCCGTTCAACAACCCGCCGGCGCAGCTGGTCGACCCGCGCACGAACCTGATCGAGTTCGGGTTCGCCTTCGAGTTCGAACAGAACGGCGGGCAGATCCAGCGCTACTTCCACTGACGCGTCAGTGGATCTCGAGGTCGTCGGGCCGCGCGCCGAGCAGGCGGCGCTTTAGCCACTCCTGGATGGTGACGCGGTCGAAGTAGAGACGTCGGCCGAGGCGGACGACCCCGGGGATCTGGTTGCGGAAGACGCGGTCGTAGACGGCCCGCCGCGAGCAGTGGAACCACACGGCGAGGTCGTCGGCGGTCAGGAGCGGTGACTCGGTCTCCAGCTTCGGCGGGCCGCTCGCCCGAACCTTCCTCATCGCGGTCTCCTCCTGGGGTCCGACGTTAGCCGGCCGACAGCGCGGCCGGCAACCGTCAGCGGCGCGTGAGCGCCTCGAAGCGGGCCCAATCGGCGGACGTGAAGATCGCGTCGACGCCGGGGCGCTGGCGCAGGCCCTCGAGCAGGAGCTCGGCGGTGGTCGACTCGAGGAGGGCGAGGGTGATCCACCGGCGCGCGCGGGTCGGGTCGCGCAGGCGGATACTGGCGTCGACGAGGCGGCGGAGCACGTACTTGCGCATGTGCTGGTCCTCCGCCATCTCGAACAGCGGGAGCGCGGCCTCGAGGTCGCGCACGGAAAGGTCGTCGCGACCGGCGCGCTGCCAGGCGAGCCCGCGCAGCAGCAGGGCGCTGCGGTGGTGACGGAGGGCTTCGGGTCCGTCGCGCGCGGGCGGCTCGCGCGGGAGGTCGGCGAGGTCGGCGAGGTGATGGCGGATCCGCGCCGGGCGCCACAGTATCTCGTTGCGGCCGGGGTCGAGGAAGATGTCGTAGAGCGCGGGCCCGAGCGCGCGCTTGGCCGCGAGCAAGAAGTTGTCCGGGTCGCGCATCAGTCGCTGGCTCAGGCGCGCGTGGAACGGGTGGTCTTCGGGCAGCCCGGCGAGTGAGCTGCGCAGGTGGTCGGCGGCCTCGTCGAGGCGGCCAGCGCGGGCCAACAGATCGATGCGCCACAGCGCCTCGGGTCCGGCGGCCGGCGCGGCGGCGAGGCGCTCCAGCGCTGCCTCGATCTCCTCTTCGGCGACGAGGCGGGCGACTGCGAGCGACGGATCTGCCGGGAGCGGGTCGGCGCGGCGCAGACCCGACAGCTCGACCGCGAACACCTGCAGGTCGGCGACGCTGTCCGGTTGGACAGGTCGATTGATCACCCGCAGGCGCAGCGGGCCGGGCGGCGGCGACTTGATCGGGTGCTTCGTCACCACCCGCCGCGGCTCGCCGCCGTCCTGGGTGATCTCGAGGTGGGTGGTGCCGAGGTCGGGGAAGTGGCGCATGCCGAGGCGGAAGCGGCGCGCCTCGCCGGGCTGGATCGTGCCGGCCCAGTAGGCGGTCGCGCCGTTCGGCCCGGTGATCGGGAAGACCTCCTGGTCGGGCCGCTCGGACCGGTTGTGCGACTCGAAGCGGACGCCGAGGTAGACGTCGTCGCTGTCGACGGGGGTGACTGCGATCGCCAGGCTGGTGCCCCACTCGAGGTCGCCGAGCGCGCCGTCGACGGTCAGGGCCGCGGTGCCGCCGTCCCACTCGAGCGGGTACTCGGCGATGAGCTGCTCCGAGGATGTCTGAAGGGACAGGCTCTGGTCGCCGGGGCTGCGGGCGAACGACAGCGGGTCGAAGATCCGCCAGGCGGCGTCGAGCGGGCGGTCGAAGCGGAGCGCGAGCTGGGGGCGCTCGGCGGTGGCGCGGCGGAGGGTGTCGAGCTCGGCCTCGGCCTCGCGGCGGACCCGCAGGTCGAGGCCGGGCAGGGCGGCGCGCCGGATCGCCAGCTCCAGCGCCGCCGCGTAGTCACCGAGCTCGCGCCGGCTGGCGATCGCCCCCGCCAGGGCGCCGGCGGCCTGGTCGGGACGCGCGGCGGCGGCGAGGTAGTGCTCGGCGGCCGCGGCGTGCTCGCCGGCGGTGGCGTAGAGATCGGCTGCCCGCAAGAGCATGTCCTCATGGGCATGTCCCGAGAGACGGGCGATGGCGGCCAGCTCGTCGGCGCTGCGCCGCGGCAGGCCGAGGGCGGCCAGCTCCTCGGCGTGGCGCCAGGCGTCGATCAGCGCGGGGTCGTCGACGTCGCCGATCGGGCGGGCCTCCGGGGCGGGCCGGGCGAGCGGGGGCAGCGGGACGTCGCCGGCGCCGACGATGAAGTAGCTGTCGGAGACGCCGGGCAGCGAGACCAACAGCTCGGCGGCCGGGTCGGCGTCGAAGTTGGTGACCGCGCGCAGGTACAGGCCGCTGAGGTGCAGCGGCTCGATCAGGGCCTCGCCGTCGCTGCGGTAGAGCACGAGCTCGGGCGGGGTCAGGGCGAGGAGGTCGTCGACGCCGTCGCCGTCGAAGTCGCCGTTGTACAGCCAGCGAGCCCCGGCGCCCCGCGGAGCGCCCTCGGGGACGGGGATGAACTGGCGGGTCGCGAGGGTGTCGCCGTCGAGCGCGAGGATGTAGAGGCCGGCCGGCTCGCCGTACGGCCGGGTCTCGGAGAAGCGGTTCGGGGCGGCGTACTCGTCGCGCTTGGCAGCGGCGATCCGCAGCTCCCCGCCCATCCGCAGCAGCACCATCGACTCGATGAAGCCGAGGCTGCGGCGGGCGAGCAGGCGCAGCTGGCCGTCGTCGTCGGCCTTGAGCACGCGCAGGTCGTAGGCCGACCACGGCCCGGCGACGACGACGAGCTCGGGGCGGCCGTCGCCGTCGAGGTCGCCGGCCTCGACCGATTGCAGGTCGGAGCCGGCGGCGTCGGTCGGCGGGTGCGCGGCGCGGGACTGCCACTGGCCCGTGGAGTCCGGCGCGATCTGCCGCAAGCGGCGGGCGTAGGGGCCGCTGCCGGTGTAGAGCTCGCTGCGGCCGTCGCCGTCGAGGTCGGCGACCGCGGAGCCGAGGATCCTGCTTTCGGTCCACTCGTAGACCGGGGCGCCGCCGTCCAGGGGGTGGAGGCCGTAGCGGACGAAGGCGTCGCCGGGGGCGCCCGGGTTGTCGACGCCGATCAGCAGCAAGGGGGAGCCGGCCAGCGCGGGCGGCATGATGCGCGGGCTGGTGGCGAGGGGGCCGGTCGGGAGCTCGGCCACGCGCGTGAGGCTCGTGTCGGCGCGCAGCACCACCGCCGCACGGCGCTGGTCGGCGTGGGTGGTCAGCTCGCGGCGGCCGTCGCCGTCGAAGTCGCCGATGATGAACTCGTGGTCGCTGCCCGGGGTCTGGCCGATCGCGGCCTGCGAGATGGATGTTCCAAAGGACATGTTCTCCAGGGCATGTCCGTAAGTTCGCCGCGGGTCGTCGGCCGGGAGGCGGTCGAGGGCGGCGCGGGCGGCCGGGAAGTCGCGGCGGTCGAGGGCGGCGGCCAGGCGCAGGCCGGCGAGCTGGGGGTCGCCGGCGAGCTCGGGGGCGTGGGCGTCGAGGGCGGCCAGGGCGGCGGCCGAGGCGGTGAAGTTGCGGCTGTCGGCCAGGCGCAGGGCGAGGTTGCGCAGGGCGGCGGCCTGGTCCTCGTGGGTGCGCGCGGCGATGTAGGCGCCGGCGTGGGCGTCGATGGCGGCGGCCGGGTCGGTCTGGGCCTCGCCCCACTCGCGGTAGGCGCGGGCGAGCGCCGCGGTGCCGCGGTTGTCGGGCAGGGCGGCGAAGGCGGCGAACAGCCGCGCGGCCTCGTCGCGCTTGCGGGCGACGGTCAGCGCGGCGAGCTGCTCGCGCAGGACGTCGAGGCGGGCGTCGGCGCGGCGCTCGTGGGCGGCGCGGACGATCACGCGGGTGGCCGCGACGCCGCCGAGGACGACGACGACGGTGGCGGCTACTGCGACGGCGATCTGCAGCAGTCGCCGGCGTCGCTGCCGGCGCTCGGCCTCGGGGTCGTGGGCGAGCAGCGCGAGCAGCTCGGCCATGCCGGAGTAGCGGCGCGCGGGATCCTTGGCCAGGCCGCGCAGCAAGATGGCGTGCAGCCACTGCGGCACGCCCGGGTCGGGCGAGACCGGCGGCGGCTCGGCGTGGAGCACGTGTTCGGCGAGGACCTCGAGGGTGTCGCCGGTGAACGGCCGCCGGCCGTGCAGCGCCTCGTAGAGGGTGACGCAGAACGCGAACTGATCGCTGGCGGCGGTGGCCGGCTCGCGCCGCAGCTGCTCCGGGGCCATGTAGGCCGGGGTGCCGATCAGCGCGCCGCTGCCGGCCAGGGTCGCCAGCGCGTCGGCGGTGGCCAACGGCACCATGACCTTCGAGACATGTCCTGAAGAACCTGTCCTTCCGCGCCGGGTGGCGAGGCCGAAGTCGGCCACGCGGACGCGGCCGTCGGCGCCGACGAGGACGTTGCTCGGCTTGAAGTCGCGGTGGACGAGGCCGACGTCGTGGGCGGCGCGCAGGCCCTCGCCGGCCTGGCGCAGGGCGTCGACGATCTCGCGCCAGCTGCGGGGCGCGTAGGTCAGCCAGCGCTGGAGGTCGACGCCGTCGACGTACTCCATGGCGATGAAGACGGCGCCCGAGAACTCGCCGGCCTCGTGGACCGCGACGACGTTGGGGTGGGCGAGGCGGGCCAGCGCCTGGGCCTCGCGCAGCAGCTGGGCGCGGCCGAACGAGGGGTCGTCGTGGCGGCTGGTCTGGACCAGCTTGAGGGCGACGCGGCGGTCGAGCTCCTCGTCGTAGCCGGCGTAGACGACGCCCATCGCCCCGCGGCCCACCTCGCGCAAGATGACGAACCGGCCGATCCGCAGCGGCCCGGCGGCCTCGCGCTCGGCCGGGCTGTCCCACTGCGGCTCGGCGCTGACCACCGTCGCCAGCGGGTCGGGCTCGGGCCGCGCCGGCGGGGCGGTGGTCTCGTCCAGCTCCGGCGCGCCGAAGCGGGGCGCCTGGGTGTCTCCGAGGCCGGCCACGTCGGGCGGCAGGCTACCACGCCCGCCGGCCGGGCCCCACGCGCGGATTCGGCCGGCGCGGTCGTGGGCTATGGCGTTTGGGACATGTCGGAAGGGACATGTCCCGAAGGCTGGCCGCCGGACAGCGCCAGCTGGCCGCAGGCGGCGCCGATGTCGTCGCCGCGCGGGGTGCGGACGTAGGCGCGCAGGCCCGCGGCGCGGCACAGGTCGAGGAAGCGGCGCACGCGGGCCGCGCTCGGCCGGCCGTAGGGGGCGTGCGGATGCGGGTTGAACGGGATCAGGTTGATCTGGCAGCGGATGTCGCCGACCAGCGCGGCGAGCCGGCGCACGTCGTCGTCGCTGTCGTTGACGCCGGCGAGCAGGACGTACTCGAAGGTGACGTAGCGGCGCCGGTGCGGCGGGACCGAGCGGACCGCGGCCAGCAGCGCGGCGATGTTCCAGCGGGTGTTGATCGGCATGACCTCGTCGCGCACCGCGTCGGTGGTGGCGTTGAGGCTGATCGCCAGGCCGACCTCCTTGGCCAGCGGGTCGCCGGCGAACCGCTCGATCGCCGGGACCAGGCCCGAGGAGGAGATCGTGATCCGCCGCGCCGCCAGTCCGGCGCCGTCGGGGTCGGTGAGCAGCTCGATGGCCCGCCGCACCTGGTTGTAGTTGTGCAGCGGCTCGCCCATGCCCATGAAGACGATGTTGGTGATCCGCGGCGCGTACTCGCCCCCGCCCTGGGCCAGCAGGTCCTGGGCCTGGTAGACCTGATCGACGATCTCCCAGGTGGCGAGGTTGCGCTGGAAGCCGAGGCTGGCGGTGGCGCAGAAGCGGCACGTCAGGGCGCAGCCGACCTGCGACGAGACGCACTGGGTGTAGCCGCGCTCGTCGTTGGGGATCAGCACGCTCTCGATCGACTGGCCGTCGGCGGTGACGAGCCGCAGCTTGCGCGTGCCGTCGCGGGCGTGCAGCACCGCGCCGACGTCGAGCCGCCGCAGGCTGGCCTCGGCTGCCAGGCGGGCCCGGTCGGCGGCTGGCACATCGGACATGGCCGAAAAGTCAGGGACGCGCCGGCCGTGCAACCAGCGGAACAGCTGGCCGGCGCGGTGGCGCGGGGCGCTCTCGAGGTGGTTCGAGAGCCAGGCGGCCAGGCCGTAGCGATCGAGGTCGCGCAGGTTCGGCGGCCCCTCCTTGGGGATGCCGCGCGCAGGACCGCGGATGGCGACGAGCTGGCTCATGGGACAGGTGAGTGGCGGACGCGGCTCACAGGCCGGCCAGCTCGAGGCCGCTGAAGAAGAAGCCGATCTCGTAGGCGGCGGTCTCGGGCGCGTCGGAGCCGTGGGTGGCGTTGCGCTCGATGCTGGTGCCGTAACGGCCGCGGAGGGTCTCCTTGCCGGCCTTGGTGGCGTCGGTCGGGCCCATCAGGCCGCGCCAGCGGGCGATCGCGTCCTCACCCTCGAGCACCATGGCGACCACCGGACCCTCGGTCATGAAGGTGACGAGGCTGCGGAAGAACGGGCGGGCGGAGTGGACCGCGTAGAAGCCCTCGGCCTGGGCGGTGGAGAGGCGGATGGCCTTGATCGCGACGAGGCGCAGGCCGGCCTCCTGGATCGCGGCGAGGATCCCGCCCTGGTGACCGGCGGCGACGGCGTCAGGCTTGATGATGGCGAAGGTGCGTTGCATGCGATTCGTGGCGCGGAGGCTAGCAGAGGCGCGCGGGGCGTAAAGAGGCGGGCGCGTGACGGGGCGCAAGTCTCGCCTGTGCGCCGCGTCGCCGGGCCCGCGGCGGCGAATTGCCGCGCTCACGAGTGCGGTCACAGTAGCCGGTCGATGCGCTGGGCGGCACTCCTCGGGCTGTCGATCGGGCTGCTGCCGGCGCCGGCCGGGGCTCAGGCGCCGTGCCCGGACTGGCACGAGAGACAGGCGATGAGCTGCTTCCGCGGCTACGTGCGCGCCGACCCGGCCGCGTTCGTGCTCGCCCAGGACCGCCCCGGGGCCGCGATCGGCGGCTCGATCGGCGTGTTCCGGGCCCGCGGCGCGTTCGCCGTCGCGTTCGGCGGGCGCGTCGGCTACGCCATGGTCGACCGCCGGGCCAGCGGCTTCGACCGTACGCTCCACCTGTCGCCGGAGCTGCGGCTCGGCGCGGTCAACCAGCGGGCGTTCGGCTACGTGCTGGTCCGCGGCGGCTACAGCCACCGCTTCGAGATCCCAAGGCCCCGCCCCGAGTTCGGCGGTCCGGCGGACGCCTATCACTACGGGCTCGGAGTGGGCATCTGGGGCCGCGTCGGCAAGCGCCTGTTGCTGGGTGCCGAGGGGGCGCTCGACCTGGTGCAGTTCAAGGGCAAGGGCGTCGCCGAGACGCTGTTCCTGTCGCTGACGTTCGGCTCGTGGCTATAGCAGGTGTCCGAACGGACATGTCACATGGGACATGCCTTGAACGGCATGGCCTTCAGGGCATGTCGGGGCAGAGCAGCTCGACGCGCAGGCCGGCCAGCGGGTGACGGACCAGGCCGCCGAGCCAGCGCTGGTGGAGGTACCACGCGCTCGGCTGATCGATCGGGCGCACCGGCAGCTGCTCGCCGAGGATCGCCTGCAGGTGGAGGGCCGCGTCGTCGCGGGCGGGGCCGGGCGGCAGCGCGGCGAAGGCGGCGTAGGCGGCGTCGTAGTTCGGGTCGCAGAAGCCGGCCAGGTTGTCGGCGGCGGCGCAGGTCAGCGACGACAAAAAATTGCTCGGGTCGAGGTAGTCGGCCTCGAAGCGGAGGCCGAACAGGTGGGCCCCGGCGCGCAGGCCGGGGTCGAACAGAAAGTTGTCGCGCGCGGTGAAGCGGAGGTCGATGCCGAGCGGGCGCAGGAACTCGCGCAGCAGCGCCGCCTCCTGCCGCTCGGGCTCGCTGGGGCCGCCCCAGTAATTCATTAAAAATGTCCTTCCGGACAGGCCGGCGTCGGCGAGGATCTGCAGCGCCCCGTCGAGGTCGCGCTGCGGCGGGGCGCTCGCGAGATCGAGGCGCGGCGAGACCTCGCGCGGGAGCACGCTGGCGCTGGCCTCGGCCCACGCGCCGTTGCGCACGACCTCGAGGTAGCGCGGCACGTCGAAGGCGCGGGCGATCGCTCGCCGCAGCGCCAGGTTCTCGCGCGCGCGGGCCGGGTCGGGGTGGTGACCGATCTCGGGGCTCGCCATGTTGAAGTAGAGCAGGTCGACCGCGGCGACCGGGAACTTTTCGAGACCTGTCCCTGGGGGCAGGGCCCCGGGGACAGGTCGGCCGAGCGCCACGACCTCGGCGAACTGCGCCTGGCCGGGCACCAGCGCCGCCAGCTCGCCGGCCTGGAACGCGCGCAGGGCCGGCTCGCCGTGCTGGAAGTGGGTGAGGACCACGCGCGCGGCCGCCGGCGCGTGCGTGCACGGGAGCGGCGGGCGATCGGGCGGCTGCGGGTACGGGCGCGGGGCGCGGTCGTCGGCGGCGACGAGCACCGCGCTGCGCGGGAACTCGCTGGTCGCGTGGTCGAAGCGGTAGGGGCCGCTGCCGACCGGGTGCCGGGCGAAGCGCGGGCGCTCGGGGTCGGAGCCGTCGTAGTAGTCGGCGCACTCGGGCGGGACGATCGAGAGCGCCGGGTGGGCGAGGATCGCCGCGAACTCCGGCTGCGATCGCGTGAGGCGGATCGTCACGGTGCCCGCGGCGTCGTCGAAGGCGATCGGCGCCGGCGCGGCGGTCGGAGTTCGGTGCCAGTCGTCGAGCCCGGCGATCCGGCCGGCGAGCAGCGACCAGGCGGCGTGCTTGCCGGGGGTGATGCGCAGCAGCGAGGCGGCGACGTCGCCGGCGCGGACCGGGCGCGCCTGGTCTTTGAGACAGGTGTCGCCGTGGAACCGCGGACCCTCCCGCATGCGCAAGGAATAAGTGAGACCGTCCGCGCTGATCTCCGGCAGGTCGGCGAGCAGCTCGGGCACGAGGCGCGGGGGATCGGCGTGGGGATCCCAGTCGAGGAGTGTGTCGTAGATCTGTGAGGTGAGGCGGCGGCTGACAGCGTCGGTCGCGTCGGCTGGATCCAAGGAATAAAACCCGGTCTCCAGGGTGAGGTGAACCGTGCGTCCGCCGGGGGTTTGCGCGGTCGATCCCTCTGCGCCGTTACCGCTGTCGACCTCGGTGTGACGAGAGCATGCGACGAGCGTGAGGGCGAGGCACGCGAGCGCGGCGCGAGGCGTGGTAAGCCTTCGCCCATGGCAGCCGACGGCAGCATCCAGGGCGGGAGCGCGGACTTCGCCCACTTGCACCTGCACTCGCAGTACAGCCTGCTCGACGGAGCGATCCGCACGAAGGACCTGTGCAAGGTCGTCAAGCAGCGGGGCATGAGCGCCGTCGCCGTCACCGACCACGGCAACATGTTCGGCGCGCTGCAGTTCTACCAGGAGGCCAAGGCCGCCGGCGTCAAGCCGATCTTCGGCTGCGAGGCCTACGTGTCCGACGGCGACATGAACGCCAAGGCGGACCGGAAGAACTACCACCTGGTGCTCCTGGCCCGCGACCTGGTCGGCTACAAGAACCTGCAGTTCTTGGTCTCGAAGGGCCACCTCGAGGGATTTTACTACAACCCGCGGATCGACCGGAAGATCCTGCGGGAGCACAGCGAGGGGCTGATCGGGCTGTCGGCGTGCCTGGGCGGTCACATCTCGCGCCTCATCAACGGCGGCGACATGGACGCCGCGCGCCAGACGGTGCTCGAGTACAAGTCGATCTTCGAGCCGGGCTCGTACTACCTCGAGCTGCAGCCGAACGGCATGGCCGACCAGGAGCGGGTCAACGCCGCGCTGGCGCAGCTGTCGATCGACTGCGGCGTGCCGCTCGTCGCCACCAACGACTGTCACTACGTCAACCAGGACGAGGCCCACGCGCACGAGGTGTTGATGTGCATGGGTCAGGGGCGCACGCTCGACGATCCGAAGCGCATGAAGCACGAGTGCGACGCGTTCTTCATCAAGACGCCCGACCAGATGCTGAGCTACTTCGGGTCGAACTACCCGAGCGCGTTCGAGAACGCCGGCGAGATCGCCCGCCGCTGCAACGTCGAGCTCAAGCTCGGCAAGCCCGAGCTGCCGGACTTCAAGCTGCCCGAAGGGACAGAAGAGGACCTGCCCGGCTACCTGCGCAAGGTGGCCCACAAGGGCTTAGAGGAGCGGTTCGGCGAGCTGCAGCGGCGCGGTCAGGTGTTCGACCCCGACATGTACCGCCAGCGCCTCGACTACGAGCTCGGGGTCATCGCGCAGATGAAGTTCCCCGGCTACTTCTTGATCGTGTGGGACTTCATCGCCCACGCCAAGAAGATCGGCGTGCCGGTCGGCCCCGGCCGCGGCTCGGGCGCCGGCAGCCTGGTCGCCTACGCGCTGCGGATCACCGACCTCGACCCGATCCAGTACAGCCTGCTGTTCGAGCGCTTCCTCAACCCGGAGCGCATCAGCATGCCCGACTTCGACATCGACTTCTGCATGGACCGGCGCGAGGAGGTGATCCGCTACGTCACCGAGCGCTATGGCGCGGCGCGGGTCGGCCAGATCGCCACGTTCCACAGCCTCAAGGCCCGCGGCCTGGTGCGCGACGTGTGCCGTGTGATGGGCCTGCAGCCGTCGGAGGCCAACGAGATCGCCAAGCACGTGCCCGAGGGGCCGAAGGTCACGCTGTCGATGGCGATGGCCGACCCCGAGCCGCTGAAGGAGAAGGCCAAGGAGAGCGCCGACGCGGCGGCCAGGCTGTCCGACGCGATCATGATCGCCGAGGCCGCCAGCAAGCTGCGCCTGCGGGCCCGCGAGGACGGCCGCGTCGCCGAGGTGCTGAAGATCGGCCAGGCGCTCGAGGGCCTGAACCGCCACGCCGGCATGCACGCGGCCGGCATCGTCATCGGCAACCGCGACCTGTGGGAGCACGTGCCGTGCTTCCAGGCCGACGGCAAGATCGTCACCCAGTTCACGATGACGGACGTCGAGCTGGCCGGCCTGGTGAAGTTCGACTTCCTCGGCCTCAAGACGCTGACGGTGCTCGACACCGCGGTCCGCCTCATCAACAACTTCCGACCCGCGGACGACCCGTTCGACCTCGGCGCGATCCCCATGGACGACGCCGGCGTCTACGAGATGATCAGCCGCGGCGACACCACCGGCGTGTTCCAGCTCGAATCCTCGGGCTTCAAGGACCTGCTGAAGAAGCTGCGCCCCGACTGCTTCGGCGACATCGTCGCCGCCGTCGCGCTGTACCGCCCGGGCCCGCTCGAGGGCGGCATGGTCGACCAGTTCATCGAGTGCAAGCACGGCCGGCGCGCCATCGAGTACCCGCACGAGCTGCTGACCGAGGTCCTCAAGGAGACCTACGGCGTGTTCGTGTACCAGGAGCAGGTCATGCAGGCGGCGCAGGTGCTGGCCGGCTTCTCGCTCGGCGCGGCCGACATGATGCGCCGCGCGATGGGCAAGAAGAAGAAGTCGGAGATGGACAAGCAGCGCGCCTTGTTCGTCGAGGGCTGCGCCACGGCGTCGAACATCCCCAACGCCAAGGCCGAGGAGATCTTCGACCTCATCGACAAGTTCGCCGGCTACGGCTTCAACAAGTCGCACTCGGCGGCGTACGGCCTCATCACCTACCAGACGGGCTACCTCAAGCACCACTTCCCCGCCTCGTTCATGGCGGCGCTGATGACCTGCGACAAGTCGAACAACGACAACGTCGTCAAGTTCATCGCCGAGGCGCGGGCGATGGGCCTCGTGGTGCTGTCGCCCGACATCAACGAGTCGGGCCGCGACTTCTCGGTGATCCGCCGCAAGCGCGAGGGCGACGGCTTCGACGAGCAGATCCGCTTCGGCCTGGCCGGCATCCGCGGCGTCGGCGAGAACGCGGTCGACGCGATCCTGGCCGCGCGCGGCGTGGATGGCCCGTTCACCTCGCTGTTCGAGCTGTGCCGCCGCGTCGACCTCAAGAAGGTCAACAAGCGCACGCAAGAAGGCCTGGTCTGCGCCGGCGCGCTCGATGCGATCGCTGCCAAGCGCGGTCGCGCGTGCCTCCACGCGGCCATCGAACGCGCGATCGAGCAGGGCCAGGGGGCCTCGCGCGACCGCGACTCCGGCCAGTTCGGCCTGTTCGACGCGATCGCCGACTCGGCGCCGGTCTACACCGAGGAGTACCCGGAGGTCGAGCCGTGGGAGCCGCGCGAGGAGCTGCTCAAGGAGCGCGAGGCGCTCGGCTTCTACCTCACGGGCCACCCGCTCGACCGCTACCAGCAGGACGTCGACAAGCACGCGACCTGTCGCACGGGACAGATCGAGGCCAAGCACAACGGCCAGGAGGTCACGATCGCCGGGGTGATCTGCGACCTCCGCGAGGTCCAGACCCGCAGCGGCAAGGGGGCGATGGGCTTCTTCCAGCTCGAGGACCAGTTCGGCCGCGTCGAGTCGGTGGTGTTCCCCAAGACCTACGCGCGCGCCGACGAGGCGACCGGCCTCAGCCTCGGCGAGCGCCTGGCGCAGATCGGCAGCGAGCCGGTGTTCGTGACCGGCAAGTGCGAGGTCGAGACCAGCGAGGACGGCGAGGCCAACAAGTTCAAGATCCTCGTCGAGTCGGTGCAGGAGATCCGCACGCTCCGCGAGCAGTCGACCCGCAAGGTGCTGCTCAAGGTCCCGCTCGAGCTGCTGACGCCCGAGCGGATCCTCCGCCTCAAGCAGATCGTGTCCGACAACGCGGGGACCTGCTCGATGGAGCTCGAGGTGGTGTCCGAGCGCTACGCCGGCCAGGTGGTGTTCGGCGACAAGTTCGGCGTGCGCGCCGACGACAAGCTGATTGCGGCGCTCGAGCGCCTGTTCGGCGCCAAGGTGGCCCGCCTGGCCTAGCCGCGGCGGGGCGAGGGCGCGAACTGACCTGGTCGCAAGGCCAGGTTCGTCGCGCGCCGCTCGTGGGCCTCCGCGGCGGCGCCGGCGGGCTCCTGCGCAGATTCACGCGCGTTCGCGTTCGCGGGCGTGCGGGCGCGAGACCTCTTGGGGCCGCGCCGGGAAGCCGGTTATGCTCGCGGGGCCCGCAATGCCCGGCGCTCCCCAGGACGACAAGACGCGAGTGGAGGCCGCGCCGCGCGACGAGGGGGACGACCTCCCGCGCCGGATCGGCCGCTTCCACGTGCTCGGTCGCCTCGGCGTCGGCGCGCAGGGGCAAGTGCTGCTCGGCTACGACGCCGACCTCAACCGCCGGGTGGCGATCAAGCTGCTGCGCGGCACCGGCGGGCCCGACGAGCGCGACCGCATGCGGCGCGAGGCGCAGGCGCTGGCGCTGCTCTCCCACCCCAACGTGGTCCAGGTCTTCGAGGTCGGCGAGTACGCCAACACTCTGTACCTGGCGATGGAGTACGTGTCGGGCTCGACGCTGCACACGTGGATCAAGCACCACTCGCAGCGGGAGATCCTCGGCGCCTATCTGCAAGCCGGGCGCGGCCTGGCGGCGGCTCACAGCGCGGGCCTGGTGCACCGCGACTTCAAGCCGCTCAACGCGATGGTCGGCAAGGACGGCCGCGTGCGCGTGATGGACTTCGGCCTGGCGCGCGGCGAGCTGGCGACGCGCAGCCCGGAGGAGAACACGGTGATGCGCGCGCCGACGGCGGTGCTGTGGAGCGGCGTGACGGAGGCGGGCTCGCTGATGGGCACGCCGGCCTACATGGCGCCGGAGCACTGGAAGGGCGAGGTCGTCGACGCGCGCACCGACCAGTTCGCGTTCTGCGTGGCGCTGTGGGAGGGCCTGTACGGCGAGCGGCCGTACGCGGGCAAGAGCACCGAGGACTTCCGCGCGGCGATCCTCGGCAACAAGCGACGCGAGCCGCCGGCGAAGGCGAAGGTGCCGTCGTGGCTGCGCCAGGTGATCGAGCGCGGGATGCAGGGCGACCCGGCGCAGCGCTGGCCGTCGATGGCGGCGCTGCTGACGGAGCTCGAGAGCGGGACGCCGCGACGCCGGCGACGGTTCGCGGCGGCGGCGTTCCTCGGGCTCGGCGGGCTGGTCGCGGGCTCGGTCGCGTACGAGAGCGTGCAGGCGCGCTGGCAGGCGGAGGCCTGCTGGGACGGCGGCCAGGATTTGGTGCGGCAGTGGCAGGCGGCGCGGCCGGCCGCGGAGGCGGCGTTCGTGGCGGTGGCGCCGGCGATCGGCGAGCGCACGTTCCGGCGCGTCGACGCGATCGTCGACGAGTTCACCGCGGCGTGGGCGAGCGCCCGGTCGCGCCTGTGCATGATGCCCCGCATCGACCCGCGCTGGTCGAGCGACCTGGTCGGCCGGGCCGAGGAGTGCCTGCTCGAGGCGCGCTGGTCGTTCGAGAGCACGCTCGAGCGGTTCGCCGCGCTCGAGGCGGTCGCGGTGCAGCACGCGGTCGCGGCGGTGTCCGATCTGCCGCCGCCGGCGACCTGCCTCGATCTGTCGTACCTCGCGCGTCAGTCGCCGCCGCCCGCCGACGAGCAGGTGCGCGCCGAGGTGCTACGCGTGCGCCAGGCGCTGCGCCAGGTCCGCTCGCTCGGCGCGACCGGCCGGTTCCAGGAGGGCCTCGAGCAGAGCAAGAAGCTGATCGCCGAGGCCGACGCGGTCGGCTGGCGACCGCTGGCGGCGCTGGCCCGCTTCCGCGCGGCGATGTTCGCCAGCGACGTCACCGACCTCAAACAAGCCGAGGCGTGGCTCGAGGAGGCGATGGTGCTGGCGGCCGAGACCGGCCAGGACTCGCTGCTCGCCGACATCGTCACCGGCATGGCCGACGTCGTCGGCGGTCGCATGGCCCGCCACGAGGAGGGCCTGCGCTGGGCCAAGCTGGCGCAGGCGCTGACGGTGTCGCTGGGCGAGGCCGACACGGTGCGCGGCACGTGGGTGCTCAACATCCTCGGGCTCATCTACCTCGACCGCGGCCAGCTCGACGAGGCCGAGGAGGTGATGGAGCAGATCCTCGCCATCGTCAGCGAGGAGCTCGGGGCCGACGAGCTCGAGATGGCGGGCCCGCTCAACAACCGCGGCAACCTGCACTACCGCCGCGACCGCCTCGAGGACGCGCGCGCCTGCTACCAGCGCGCGCTCGAGCTGTTCGAGCGGATCCTCGGACCCGAGCACCCGGACGTGGCGCTGGCGCTCGGCAACCTCGCCCGCCTGGCGCTCGACCGCGGCGACCTCGACGGGGCCGAGCGCCTCGGCCTGCGCGCCCTGGCGATCCGCGAGGAGTCCAACGGCCCCGAGAGCCTCGAGGCGTCGCACGCCCAGCAGGACCTCGGCAACATCTACCGCGCCCGCGGTGAGTCGGCGAAGGCGCTCGAGCTGCTCGAGCGCGCGGCCGTCGGCGCGGCCAAGGCCCTCGGCGCCGAGCACCCCGAGGTCGGCTACGCGCTGCTGAGCCTCGGCGAGCTGCACCTGCAGCGCGGCGACCTCGACAAGGCGGCCCGCTTCTACTCGCGCGCGCTCGGCATCTTCCAGGCGTCCCGCGGGCCCGATCACCTCGACGTCGCGCCGGCCGTGGTCGGCCTCGGCGAGGTCGCCCTCGCCCGCAACCGCGTGAACGAGGCGGTCCGCCAGTTCGAGCGCGCGCTCGAGCTCTACGCCGCCAACGAACGCCCGCGCGACGCCGCGTGGGCCCGCTTCGCCCTGGCCCGCGCCCGCTGGACCCGCAAGGCCTCCCAGGCCGAGGCCCGCGCGCTGGCCCGCGCGGCGGCCGACGAGCTCACGGCGCTCGGCGCGGCGGCCGACCGGGCCGAGATCGACGCCTGGCTGGCTGGCAAGTAGGATCCTTTCCAAGGGACATGTCGCGAAGAGCATGTCCACGGGGGCATGTTCTTTCGGGCATGTTTTCCTGAACATGTCCGAAGGGCGACGCACGGGCGCTGGCCGCGAAGGGGCGCCGACGCGGCGCGGCGACGGCCTCGTCGAGGGCGAGGCGGCGGCCTCGACGATTTCTGGCCGCGGGAGCCGGGCGCGAATCGCCGCGCCCAGGCAGGCCGCGGCTCACAGGCGCGGCGGGGCGTGGCCGAGGCTGAAGTGGGGGATCTCGACCACCGACATCATCTCGATGAGGGCGACGATGTCGGGCGCCGACAGCATCAGCGGGCGGTGGCTCGCGCGGACGAAGCCGGCGGCGGCGGCGTGGTCGAGGAAGGCGAGCAGGTGGTCGTAGTAGCCGCCGGCGTTGACCAGGCCGACGGGCTTGCGGTGGTAGCCGAGCTGCATCCACGTGGTCGCTTCGAACAGCTCCTCGAGGGTGCCGAAGCCGCCGGGCAGGGCGACGAAGGCGTCGCTGAGCTGGGCCATCATCATCTTGCGGGCGTGCATGCTGTCGACCACGAACAGCTCGGTGAGGCCGTCGTGGCCGACCTCGACGTCCCACAGCTTCTGCGGGATGACGCCGAACACCTGGCCGCCGGCGCGCAGGGCCGCGTCGGCGACCTCGCCCATGAGGCCGATCTTGCCGCCGCCGTAGACGACCCCGATCCCGCTGCGGGCGAGGTGCTCGCCGATGCCGCGCGCGACCTCGGCGAAGGCGGGGTCGAGACCCTTGTTCGAGCCGCAGAAGAGGCAGATCCGGCGGAATGTTCGCGTCGTGCTCATGAGCGCTCGTGGGCTTCTTACCACGGGACCGCGCGATCGCTGGTATCGTGCAGTCATGCGTCGCCCCCGCCCGACCGAGGAGTCGCGCGCCCGCGCGGCCCGGATCACACAGGCCCTCTCCGATCTGCTGCCCGACGAGCCGCTGCCCGCCCGACCGTCCGAAGCGACCTCGACAGGTCGCCGCGCGGCCCGGGGCGGTGATTGCCCGGGCTGCGGCGAGCCGCTGGTGGCGACCGCCGTCCGCCACGGGGTGGAGTTCGACACCTGCGGCGGCTGCGGGGGGATCTGGCTCGACGCCGGGGAGCTCGAGACGCTGACCTCCGGCCTCGACCCGACCCCGGGCGCCGGGGCCCAGAACGAGGCCGACCTGCGGGCGAGGGTGCCAGCGCCGGCCTCCCGCGAGTCGGACGTCCGCTACCGCGAGTGCCCGCGCTGCCGCGAGGTGATGAACCGCCGCAACTTCGGGACGATCAGCGGGGTCATCGTCGACGAGTGCCGCCACCACGGCCTGTTCCTCGACGCGGGGGAGCTCGAAGAGGTGGAGGCGTTCCTGCGCGCCGGCGGAAGGGCCGTCGGCGAAGCCGCCCGCGCCCGCGCAGCCGCCCGCAGCATGCCGCCCCCGCCGCCGCAGCTCGAGACGCCACGGACCGGGCGCCAGGAGGTCGTGGCCGAGACGGCCGTCGACCTGCTGTGGAACCTGTTCTTCCGCTGAGGGCAGGGCGCTCTTGTGTCGTGAAGGACATGGTCTAAAGGGCATGTCCGAAGGGCCAGCGGAAAGCCCGGCACGCGCTCGCTCTGGACTCCCGCTGAGGTCAGAACGAACTTGAGGGCATGTCCAAATCGTCATGCCCGATAGGCCAGGTCACATTCGCAGCGCCGGCCCGGGCGATGACCGCGGGCGGTCGGTACGCGGCTGCGGGCCGATAATTGCCGGCCTCACGCGGTGCGGGCGACGCCCAGCTTCTTCATCCGGCTCTGCAGCGTCGAGGGCGGCACCCCGAGCAGCTCGGCGGCGCCGCCGGGCCCGTAGATCCGGCCGCGCGTGTGCGTCAGGACCCGCTGGATCTGCAGCGCGGTCACCTCTTCGAGCGTGGCGATCCGGCCGTCGTGCTGCAGCGGCGTGTCGGCGGGCGTGGCCTTGGGAGCAGGTTCGATGGGACCTGTCCCGTTGGGCATGTCCCCGAGTTCGAACGCCTCCGGGCCGAGCATTTCGCCGGTGGTGACGATCGTGGCGCGCTCGAGCACGTTGCTGAGCTCGCGCAGGTTGCCGGGCCAGGCGTGGGCGCGCAGGCGGGCCAGGCCGGCCTCGCTGACCCGCATGCCGCGTCGGCCGGTGCGCTGGCTCTGCTCGGCGAGCATCGCGGCGCACAAGAGCGGCAGGTCCTCGAGGCGCTGACGCAGCGGCGGGAGGCGCAGCGGGAACACTGCGAGGCGATAGTAGAGATCTTCGCGCAGGCGGCCGCCGGCGATCGCCTTCTCGAGGTCGACGTGGGTGGCGGCGAGCAGCCGGACGTCGACCTTGACGCTCTTGTCGCTGCCGACCGGCTCGACCACGCCCTCCTGCACGACGCGCAGCAGCTTGGCCTGCAGCTCGATCGGCAGCTCGCCGATCTCGTCGAGCAGGAGGGTGCCGCCGTGGGCCAGCTGGAACCGGCCCAGGCGATCGCGCGTGGCCCCGGTGAAGGCGCCGCGGGTGTGGCCGAACAGCTCGCTCTCGAGGAGCGAGGCGGGGATGGCGGCGCAGTTGATGGCGACGAAGGGGCGGTCGGCCCGCGCGCTCCAGCGGTGCAGGGCGCGGGCGAGCCGCTCCTTGCCGGTGCCGGTCTCGCCGAGGATCAGCACCGGCGTGTCGGTGGGCGCGACCTGGCGAGCGCGCGCCGCGACGGCCCGCACTGCAGGGCTGACGCTGCGCTCGAGCACGCCGTAGCCGGCGGCGACCTCGTCGAGCTCGCGCGCCCGCTCGAGCTCCTCCTCGCGCAGGTTCTCGAGGACGACGCGCCGCTCGGCGTTGTCGAGCGCGAGGCCGAGGATCTGCCCGTACGTCTCGACCTGGTCGACGACCGACTGCGGGTAGCTCTCGCAGTGGGTGCGGTCGAGGGTGAGGACCCCGAGCGAGCGGCCGGCGGCGTGCAGCGGGACGACCATGCAGGCGTGACCCGGCGAGAGATCGAGGACGCCGTCGAAGGGATCGCCGTCGCCGTGACGGTGATCGTCCTCGGTGAAGGCGCGGGCCCGGCGCGTCTCGAGCGCCTCGCGCAGGGTCGGGAAGCGCGCCAGGTCGATGCGGTGGCCGCGGACCTGGCTGGCGAGGTGGCCGCGGGCGGCGCGGACGACCAGGCTGCCCTCGTCGAGGGTAAACACGGCTGCGAGGTCGTACGGCGCGATCCGGGCGACCCAGTCGAGGCCGCGACGCAGGAGGTCGTCGGTGTCCATGGCGCGAGTGTGGATCGCCCGGCACCGAAATGCCAGTGTTGAGGTACCGATGCGTCGGTGAACAACGACGGGCCGGGGCCGCGCGGCCGTGAGCGGGCGGACAAGTGTCGAGAATCGTTGAGTCTGTGCTTTGGTTCGGCCCCTGCTATTGCACCCATGTCCGCGAGCGTCACCGCTCGCACGAAGGAAAGAGAACCAGACCATGTTGACCGTAGGCGATCAGTTCCCCCAGTTTGCCCTCCAGTCCGTCGTCAGCCGCGACAAGGGCAAAGAGTTCACCGAGATCAACGACAAGAGCTACCAGGGCAAGTGGCGGGTGTTCTTCTTCTGGCCGATGGACTTCACGTTCATCTGCCCGACCGAGATCGCCGAGTTCGGCCGCCGCAGCGGCGACTTCGCCGACCGCGACGCGCAGGTGCTCGGCGTCAGCACCGACACCCACTTCGTCCACCTGGCGTGGCGTAACAACCACGACGACCTGCGGGACCTGAAGATCCCGATGGTCGCCGACACCAAGCGCGAGCTGTCGCAGGCGCTCGGCATCCTGCACAAGGACGGCGTCCCGCTGCGCGCGACCTTCATCGTCGACCCGCAGGGCACCATCCGCTGGGTGTCGGTCAACGACCTGTCGGTCGGCCGCAACGTGGCCGAGGTGCTGCGCGTGCTCGACGGTCTGCAGACCGACGAGCTGTGCCCGTGCAACTGGCAGAAGGGCGAGGCGACCCTCAACCCGTAAGCGGGCAGGGCGAGTCGCGCGAAGGAGGAGAGGAGGACACCATGGCCAATACCGTCGAATCACTGCGAGAGCAGCTCCCCGAGGCCGCGAGGGACCTCAAGGTGAACCTGCAGAACGTGTTGCAGGAGTCGTCGCTGACCCCGGCACAGCGCTGGGGGACGGCGGTGGCGTGCGCCATCGCCTCCCGCAACGCGACCCTGACCCAGGTGCTGGTCGACGCGGCGCGCGAACAGGTCGACGCGACGACCATCGAGGACGCCCGCGCGGCCGCGGCGCTGATGGCGATGAACAACGTGTACTACCGGTTCAAGCACATGGTCGGCAGCGAGGACTACGAGAAGCTGCCGGCCCGCCTGCGCATGACCCGGATCGCCAAGCCGCACAGCTCGAAGCTCGACTTTGAGCTGTTCTGCCTGGCCGTCAGCGCCGTCTTCGGCTGCGAGCGGTGCGTCGTCTCCCACGAGAAGACGATCCGCGAGGCCGGCGGCACGGCGGAGCAGATCCACGACGCAGTGCGCACCGGCGCGGTCGTCCACGGCGTCGCCGTCGCGCTCGAGCTCGGCGTCTGAACGTTGTTCGCTCGGCGCCTCGGGCGCCGGGACAGGCGGGCGGCGCGAGGGTGGCGAAAACGCCCCCTGCGCCGCCCGCCTGTCTTTTGTGCTTCACCCGCACTAGCGGCTAAGGTGCGCGCCGCGACCTGCATCGGACCCGCCTGCAAGGCCCCCTCGAGGACGGCTGACGAGACGGGACCAGGTGGTGTAGGTTGCATAACCTAGCCCACCCCCCGCCGCGCTTTCCCACGTGTCCAACGAGGATCAAAACTCCGGCAATCGGCCTCACGCCGGGATGACTGGCATCACGCCGACGTCGACCTCGCAGTACGAGGGCTACCAGGGCACGGAGCTGCCGCCCGGCACCGTGGTGACGGGCACGAGCCAGTTCGAGATCGTGCAGCGCCTCGGCGAGGGCGGGATGAGCAAGGTCTACAAGGCGTTCGACCGCCTGATGAACCGCTACATCGCCCTCAAGGTGATGAAGAACGACGTGCCCGAGTGGGCGCATCGCCACTTCCGCCGCGAGGCCCGCATGTGCGCGAGCTTCATGCACCACAACCTCGTGCACGTCAGCCAGGTCGGCACGGCCGAGGAGTTCGACGTGCTGTGGTTCGCGATGGAGTACCTGCGCGGCAAGGACGTCAGCTGGTTCATCGAGAGCGGCACGCCGATGGGCATCCCGGTGATCCTCGAGATCTTCTCGCAGGTGCTCGACGCGCTCCGCTACGTCCACCTGCGCCGGATCGTCCACTGCGACATCAAGCCGTCGAACGTGTTCGTCACCCGCGACTCGCACGACCCGCTGCTCCGCGTGGTCAAGCTGCTCGACTTCGGCGTGGCCCGCGACCTGTCCGACCTGTCGTCGCACAACACGCACCACATCATGGGCGACCCCCGCTACATCGCCCCCGAGCAGACGATCCCCGGCAACTACATCGACCACCGCGCCGACCTCTACGCGCTCGGCATGACGTTCTTCGAGCTGGTCACCGGCGGCCGCCACCCGTTCGAGGACCTGTTCGACGCCCACCCGCGCGCGCTCCTGCAGGCCCACCGCGAGCGCGAGCCGCTGCCCGTCAGCCACTTCATCTCCGACAGCGTGCCCGCGGCCAAGGCCCGGGCGATGGACGCGTTCTTCGCCAAGGCGTGCGGCAAGCAGGTCCACCACCGCTTCGCCGACGCGCTGCAGATGAAGGAAGCGCTGGTCGAGCTGGCGAAGATGATCTGAACGGACATGTCCCCGGGGACATGTCCGGCCGGCGCCGACCGCACCTGTCCGGGCGGACAGGCCGGCGGTCGCGGCGGCCGGACGTGCTATGAGCTCGGGGTGCGCCGGCGGCCGGCCGACGCCGAGGCGGAGGAGCGATGACCGAGAGCACAGCGCCGAGGGCGGAGGGGACATGACCGTGAAGACGGCGGTGTTGCCCGCCGACGATCCGGCGGCGATCGCCCATGCGGCCGAGGTGCTGCAGCGCGGCGGCCTGGTGGCGTTCCCGACGGAGACTGTCTATGGGCTCGGTGCCGACGCGCTCGACGCGGCGGCGGTGGGGCGGATCTTCGCGGCCAAGGGGCGGCCGGCCGACAACCCGCTGATCGTCCACGTGGCGGCGCCGGAGCAGGCGCGCGCGCTGGCGCGGGCGGTGCCGCCGGCGGCGGAGCAGCTGATGTCCTTGTGGCCAGGTCCGCTGACTCTGGTGCTGCCGCGCGCGCCGGTGGTGCCCGACGCGACCACCGCCGGACAGGACACCGTGGCAGTGCGGATCCCCGAGCACCCGGCCGCGCTGGCGCTGCTGCGCGCGTGCGGGCGACCGCTGGCGGCGCCGTCGGCCAACCGATCGGGCCGGCCGAGCCCGACCACGGCCCAGCACGTGCTCGCCGACCTCGACGGGGTGGTGGAGGTGATCCTCGACGGGGGTCCGTGCGCAGTCGGGCTCGAGTCGACGGTGGTCGACGCGACGCGCCCGGTGCCGATGGTGCTGCGCATGGGCGGGCTGCCGATCGAGGCGCTGCGGACGGTCGTCGGGGCGATCGACATGCTCTCGGGACAGGACCCGGAGGCCATGTCCCGATCGCCAGGTCTGCGCCACCGCCACTACGCGCCGCGCGCCCGCGTCGTGCTGGTGGCCCCGGGCGAGGCGGCAGCGTGGGGCGGGCCGAGCGTGGCGGTGATGAGCCAGCAGCCGCGGCCGCCCGGATTCGTCGGCCGCTGGCAGGTGATGCCGACCGCGCTCGAGGGCTACGCGCAGGGGCTGTTCGCGGCGCTGCGCGAGCTCGACGCGCCGGAGGTCGAGACGATCGTGGTCGAGACCGTGCCCGAGGTCGGGCTGGGCCGGGCGATCGCCGACCGCCTGCGCCGCGCGGCCGAGCGCTGAAGGCAGGAGGTTCTCGGGACATGCTCCAAAGAGCATGTCTGAAAGGACATTCACGGCACGACGCGCTGCGGGCGAGCTGTCCTCCGAGCATGCCCAGCGGGACAAAGGCTCGGGCGGAGCAGCTCCTGGGCATGGCCTTCGAGCCATGCCGCCGACAGATCGCCGATCACCCGTTCTTGTCTGGCTTTTCAGCCAGGTCGTCCGCGACCAGGTCGCCGGGGCAGATGAGCTCGAAGTCGGGCGACAGGGAGGTCGGCGGGGCGCCGGCCTGGCCGCACGGGCGGGGCTCGGCGGCCGGGCGTTCGCCGTCGCGCCAGACCTGCCAGTAGTGACCGATCCGGGCGACGTAGCGGCGCGGACGCTCGGCGTACAGGCGCTGGCCGAGCGACCAGGCGCGGGCTCGCAGCTCGGCGCTGCGGGCCTCGGCGCGGGCGAGGACGTCGCGACGGGCGGCGGCGTCGAGGTCGGGGTGCTGGCCGAGGGCGACGCGCAGGACCTCGAGGTCGTGGTCCTCGCCGAGCGCGTCCGACAGCTGCTCGAGCGCGTCGGCCCAGGCCGCCTGCACGCACTTCCACAGGTTGTGCAGGAGCTGGGTGTGGTACCAGAGGTCCTTGACCCGCTTGCGCCACGCGTGAAACGCGGCCGGGGTCGGATCGGCGAAGGCGTTGCGCATGGCCCGGCGGCCCTCGGCGTAGCTGGTCTTCAGGCCAGGTTCGAGGACGCTCCAGCCGCGCGCCAGCGGCGGCCAGTCGGCGCTGCGGCTGCGCACGCGGGCGAGGTCGTCGGCGGCGGCGCGCAGGGCGTCCTCGCTGGCGACGACCTGGTCGCGCACGGCCGCGAGGCGGTCGCGCACGGCCGTCAGCGCGCCCTCCGGCGCCGGCACGAGGTCGTCGAACACGTCGGCCGCGACTGCGGCGTCGCGGCGCTCGGCGAGGCGCCGGGCAGCGTCGCGGAGGTCGAGGTTGTCGCGGTGGAAGCCGGCGCCGAGGCCGTCGCGCAGCAGGCGGGCCAGCGCCCGCGTGCGCTTGATGGCCTTGCGCGCCGCGTGCACGCGGGTGTGGGCGTCGGGGGCGTCGGGGTGGCCCTCGCGCAGGCGGGCGATCGCCTCGCCCAGCTCCTCGTCTGCGATCCGCACTGCGGCCTGATGGATGGACTCGCTGCGGGTGAGTCGGTAGGCCATGCCGCCACGATAGCGCGCGGGCCGGCACGGTTCCACGGGGCCGGCGGAGCGCGAGGAGGTGTTCGGGACATGTCTTGAAAGACATGTCGGTGGAGCGGCCGCTGCGGGCTGCTGGCCCCACGCGCTGCCGGAGCGGGCCCATGCAGGCGCGGCGTGTGAGAGGGCGTGGACTCGCGGCGCGCGGGCTCCGGCGCGGGCTGGCGGCGGATGCGGTAGCGAGCTCGGGCGTGGCTCGGCGACGACGAGCTCGGCTGTCCGAGAGCGCAAGACTCGGCGGGCCGCGGCGCGCTCGATGGTTGCGAGCTCTGCTGCCCGAGAGCGCGGGACTCGGGGGCAGCGACGCGCTCGTGGGTTCGAGTCCGCGAGAGGGCGCGCTCGATGGAGCGAGCACTCGCGCGAGCGCGTGCAGTCCTCGGCGCGCGGTTCAGGGCGAAGGAGCGGGGGCAGGCGCCGGCGGGGGTACGATCGGGGGCGCGTCGGAAGGGACGCCGGGGGCGGGGCCGCCGTCTGGCGGGGCATTTTGGCCAAGGGGCGGTTCGCCGGATGGCTTGCCCGACTTGCTGCCGTCCTTGGGCGTGAGGGCCTCGCTCGGCGTCAGCTTGCCGTTCTTGCGCGCGGCCCACATCTCCTCGCGCTGCTTGCGGGCGGCCTCGATCTGCTCGGGGGTGCGGCGGAGCATGCGACGCGCGCCCTCGGCGATCTGCTCGAGGATGAACTTGGCCTGGTCCTTGGTGAAGTCGGCGCGCAGGTTGAGGGACTTGTCGTCGCGCGCGATCTCGGTGGCCTCGTAGAAGCTGCGGACCATGAAGCGGGCGTAGAACGGGACCTTGTCGTCGATGAAGGCCGGGAGGTCCTCGCTCCACTGCCGCTCCATCTTGGTCGCGTCGACTGCGTCGAGGTACTCGCTCTTGATCACCAGCTCGGGCGAGGTCGAGGCCTCGGCCATGAGCTCGAGGTTGTTGGGGATCGGGAACGGCGGCTCGCTCTTGAGCTTGATGCTGGCGCGCAGGTCCTTGAGGACGAGCTGGAGGCCGGCCCGCGGCTCGCGGGCGGCGAAGGTCTTGAGCTTGGTGAGGTTGGCGACGAAGTTGCCGGCGGTCTCACCCTTCGACTCGTCGGGGCCGGCGAGGATCGCCGGCAAAAATTCCTCGCGCACGTAGACCGCGACGTCCTCGTCGAGGAAGACGAACCACCGCGGGTCGTCGTCCTGGTCGGGGTTGGCGATCGGCCGCGGGTTGCCCATCGTGCGCCCGTCCCGGACCTCCCACTCGATCTTCTCGCCCTCGCCCGCGGCGGCGCGCTCGAGGCCGGCCTGCACCTCGGCCTGCGTCAGCCGGTACTCGACGGCGAGGAAGGTCTGGGTCAGGTCGCGCAGGTTGGGGCTGGCGATGACGATGTAGTTGAAGTCCTTGAGGGCATGAAAGCCGCCGCCGGTGACGATGAAGTCGAAGTCGGGCAGCGGCGACATGATCTCGACGATGGCGTCGGCGAACGGCAGGCCCGAGACCTTCTTCGCCGACAACAACATGAAGAAGTTGCTGCTGCCGGGCCCGAGCTCGGCCACGCGCGAGGTCTTCTCGCCGAACTTGGGCTTCGGCTTGGGCGGCTCCGGAGGCTTCTCCTCGGGCTTGGGGCCGTCGGCCTCGGGCGGCTTGTCGGGGCCCATCGGCGGCGGCGGGACCTCGGGCTGCGGCTCGGGCGGCTGCGCGCCCTTGAGCTCCTGATCGAGCTCGACCGTCTCGAACTGTGTGACCTCGAACTCGAGCTCCGGCATCTCCAGCTTGAAGTCGAGGCCGCACCCGCCGGGGATGAGCGGCGAGAGGTGCAGGGCCAGCGAGCCGAGGGCGGCGGCGAGGATGCGGCGCGTGGGGGTCACGAGCGCCGCGAGTGTACCATCGCAAGGCCGCACGCGCCCGCCCGAACCCGCACCCCGCGCCGCCCCGCGCCGCTCCGGACCGGGGAGGGCCGGGTCCGCGGGCCAGCGTCTGCGGGCGCCGCTGCGCGCCGGCAGGACCGCGGCGATCGCGAGCAGAACCTGGCGTAAGGGACATGCCCGTTCGGGCATGTTCTAAAATGCATGTCAATCTGGCACACGGACGACGCTCGCGTGGCCGCGCGCGAGCGGGCGGGGCGCCCGGACAGAGCTGGCCGAAGGACGAGAGCGGAGATGAAGCGCCCGGGCCGCACGGCGCGGAGATCCGTGAGCGTGCGGGAGGGCCTTTCAGCGGCGCTCAGGAGCCGTAGTGCTCGACGAGCTCCTTGATGTGCTCGCGGAAGCGGTTCTCGTGCTGGCGCGCGAACTCCTTCCAGGTGCAGAAGGTCCGCGGGTCCTCGACGCGGTCGACGAACAGCATGCCGTCGAGGTGGTCGCACTCGTGCTGGAAGGTGCCGGCAGTGACGCCGCGGACGACCTTGTCGATCGGGTTGCCGAAGCGGTCCAGGGCCTCGACGCGGATCTCGACCGAGCGATAGACGATGCCGCGCAGGTCGGGCACCGACAGGCAACCCTCGTAGTTCTCGAACCGCGTGCCGCACAGCGGGGTCAGCACGGGGTTGATGAGGATCGTCAGCGGGATGTTGGGCTTGTACGGGTAGCGCGGGTTGTCCTTGACCTCGATGACGCACACGCGCACGGGCTCGTGGACCTGGTTGGCGGCGAGCCCGGCGCCCTGGGCGTCGCGCATGGTCTCGATCATCGAGTCGATGAACGCCTGGAACGCCGGGGTCAGCAGCTCCTCGCGGCTGACTTCGCGGGCCTTCTGGCGCAGCACGGGGTGCCCGATCTGGGCGACTTTGAGGATCGGCATCGGGCCCAGTGTAATGCACGCGACATGCGGAGGCCCGGGGGGACCATGACGGTCCGGCCCGGGCCTCGGCGCTCGCAGCCCTTCGGGCCGCGCGGTGGTGTGCGCTTACCCGCGGACGACGCGCGCCTTGAGCGCGACCTTGCCGTCCTTGATGTAGACCGAGAACTGGACGTCCTTCACGTCGGGCCGCTTCATCAGCTCGGCGGTGTTGGCCCGCAGCTTGGTGGCGAATTTCTCGTACGTGAAGTTGTCGATCGGCTCGTTGTTCTCGAGCTTGAACTTCACGAACTCCTCGAAGACCTCCTGGTAGTAGGCCTCGCGGACGGCGTCGTCCTTGGCCGGCTCGGGGCCGCTGCCCTGGGCCTCGTTGTCCATCGTCATCAGGTTGCCGATGACGGTCTCGCGCGAGCGCAGCGGCTTGGTCGCAGGCATGGTGAAGAAGCCAGGCCCGCGCCCCGCGGCCGGCTGCGACGAGGACGGCACCGACGGGTGCGCCATGGTCGGCGCCTCGTCCTCGGCCGGGCCCGGGGTAGCGACCACCGACGGCGGCTCGATGCGCAGGCGCCGCCCTGCGATCGCGCAGGATCGCAGCAGCGGCGGTGGTGCTGGCCGCAGGCGTGGTCGGAGCAGCCCGTGGTCGACTGCCGGAGCGGGCCGCGCCGGACATCGCAGGCCCAGGGCTGGTCCGCGTGACGGTCCACGGCGCGAGCTCCCCGGCGACGGCGAGCTGTGCCGTGTTTGCGAGCCCGAGCGGGAGCTCGTCAGTGTGGTCCCTCCACGTACCCGAGGCGATTTGTCCACTTGCAGCGGGCGATCCGATCTGGCTCAGGGCCGGAGATCTCGCGCGTCGCGAGGGTCCGCCGTGGCCGGGCGCCGGAAGCCGCGATCCAGGCCGCGACGGGGCCGTGGCGGCGTTTTCGGTCGAGAGCGCGTGGCGGGCCGGGCCGGCGAATGGCGGTTACTGGCGGACCGTGGCCGAGCTGCGCGAGGCGACGACGCGCGCGTCGCGGGGTGATGCGGCGCTGGGCTTCGTGGTGGCGTCGGTGTTGGGTCAGCCCGCGGCCCTTGCGCCCGAACGCCGGACGGAGCTGCGACGCGCCGGCCTCGGACACGTGGTGGCGGTCAGCGGGATGAACGTCGCCGTGGCGGCGGCGCTGGTCCAGGGGCCGCTGCTGCGGGCCGGGCTGCTGCTCGGCGGTTCGCTGACGCTGGCGGCAGCGCTGGCCTGGCTGCCGGTGCTGGCGTACCTGGGGGTGACTGGCGGCGAACCACCGGCGTTGCGGGCGGCGGTGATGTTCGGCCTGGCCCAGCTGGCGACGCTGACGGGGCGCCCAGGCCACGGGCTGACTGCGCTGGCGTGGACGGCCGCGGCGATGCTGGCGTGGCGACCGGCGTGGGGGCTCGATCCGGGGCTGCACCTGTCGCTGGCCGCGATGGCGATCCTGGTCCATCCGTCGGCGCCGCGCGGGCTGGTGGCGCAGAGCTGGCGGGTGTCCTTCGGGACATTGCCGATCGTTCTGGTCCACTTCGGCCAGGCGTCGCTGATCGGGGTGGCGGCCAACGTGATCGCGGTGCCGGTGTTCACTCTGTGGGTGCTGCCGCTCGGCATCGCCGGGATGGTGGCGGCGCAGTGGTGGGGGCCGGAGGCGCTGCGGCCGGCGGCGCTCGGCGGGCAGGTGATCATCGACCTGGCCGGGCTGGCGGCGCGCGTGCCGGAGCCGCCGTGGTGGCTGCTGGCGGGTATGGCGGTGGTCGGGCTGGCGCTGCGGTTGACGGTGCGGCGGCCGGAGGTGCTGCGCTGGGTGCCGGGGATGTTGCCGTGCGTGGGGGTGCTGGCGGCGCTGGCGTATCTGGGGCGCGAGCGATCGCCCGAGCCGCCGCGCGAATGGGTGGCGATCGGCGGGTCGCGCAGCGCGGCGATCATCGTGCCGGCGCCGGCGGATCGCTCGCTGGCGTGCGTGCGCGACCCGTGGCTGGCGCCCGAGGCGTGGCCGGAGCTGCTGGCGGCGCTGGGCTTCCGCGGGGCGGCGGCAGTCGTCGCGCCCCGCAGCCCGCCCGCGGCCGCGGTGGTGCAGGCGGAGCTCGAGCGGGCCGGGATGATGTTCGAAGGGACATGTCCCGAAGGACCGGCTCTGAAGTCGTTGCGGATACACCTCGAGGGGTGTCAGGCGCGGACGCGGTTGCGACGCGCGGTGGTCCGGGCGGGGCCGGAGGGGGTCGGGGCGGAGTGCTGGATCGGCGGCGTGTTCGTGGGGGCGACCGGTCCCGAGAGATAGGCTATGGTCGCGGCGTGGCGCGTGAGCCGGACATCTTCGTGCGCGAGGAGAGCGGGCCGGGGCGCGGACGGACGCACGCGCTGAGTTCGGGGCGGGCGGTGATCGGCCGCGATGCGGGAGTGACTGTGATGCTGGCGGGCGACGACGTGTCGCGCGTGCACGCCGCCCTCGACGTGACGCCCGAAGGGCTGACCGTGACCGACCTGGGCAGCAAGAACGGGGTGTATCGCGACGGGGCGGCGCTGGTCGGGGCGACGCCGCTGGCTCACGACGACGTGATCGTGGTGGGGGGGATCTCCTTACGCGTGCATCACCCGGGCGCGCAGGTCGACGCGGCGCTGCGCCGCGGCGGCGAGGTGACCGTGACGCGCCGACGCCAGGTCGCGGCGGCGGAGCGGGGCGAGTCGCTGCTGCTGCCGGCCGTCGCCACGCTCGGGTTCGCGGCGCTCGTCGCCGCGCTGCTCTTGTGGCAGCAGTAGAGGGCATGTCGCTCCGCCTGCCTCGCGTCGATCGGATCCTCGACCACCCCGCGCTCGCGTCGTCGCCGGCGCTGCGCGCGATCCAGAAGCGCCACGTGAACGACGTCCTGGCGGAGCTGCGGCGGCGGGCCCAGGCCGGCGAGATCTCCGAGGCCCCCGAGGCCGAGGCCATCGCCCGCGAGGTCGCCCGTCGCCTGGACGAGGTGATGTCGCCGCGTCCGCGCGCGTTGATCAACGCGACCGGGGTGCTGCTGCACACCAACCTCGGGCGCGCGCCCCTGTCCCGAGAGGCAGTCGCGGCGATGACCGCGGCGGCCGGCACCTGCGAGCTCGAGTTCGAGGTCGAGACCGGTCGGCGAGGGTCGCGACTGACGTGGCTGCGGCCGCTGCTGGCGGCGCTGCTCGGGGCCGAGGACGTGCACGTGGTCAACAACGGGGCGGCGGCGCTGCTGCTGGCGTGTACTGCCGTGGGACGCCCGGGCGGGGTGGTGCTGTCGCGCGGCCAGATGGTGGAGATCGGCGACGGCTTTCGCGTGGCCGAGATGGCGGCGGCCGGCGGCGCGCAGGTGTGGGAGGTCGGCAGCACCAACCGGACGCATCTCGCCGACTACGCGGCCGGGCTCGCGGGCGAGCTGCCGGGGCAGCCGCGTGGGGCCGCGGCGATCTTGTGGGTCCACCTCAGCAACTTCTCGCAGGCGGGGTTCGTGCATCAGCCGACGCTGGCCGAGCTGGCGGCGCTGGGGCGCGAGCGCGGAGCGCCGGTGATCGCCGACCTCGGGTCGGGCTCGCTGGGCGGGATCGCGGGCGACGAGCCGACTGTCCAGGAGTACCTGTCACAAGGGGCAGATCTGGTGACGTGCAGCGGCGACAAGCTGCTCGGCGGGCCGCAGGCCGGGCTGCTCGCGGGGACGGCCGCGCTGGTCGGAAAGTGCCGCCGGCACCCGCTGGCCCGGGCGTTGCGGCCGGACAAGACGACAGTGGCGGCGCTGCACGCGACCGCGATCGCGTACGCCAGCGGGCGGGCGGACACGCTGCCGCTGCGGCGGATGATGACCTGGTCGGAGGGCCAGCTGCGCGCGCGGGCCGAGGCGCTGGCGCTGCGAATCGGCTGGCCTGCGGGACAGATTCGGACGAGCGAGGCGACCGTCGGCGGCGGCTCGCTGCCCGGCGACGTGATGGCGAGCGCGGCGCTGGCGGTGCCTACTGCCGATCCCACGGCCACGGCGGCCGCGCTGCGCCGGGCCGGCGTGGTCGGCCGCGTCAGCGCGGGGGAGCTGCTGCTCGACCTGCGGACGGTGACGCCGGAGGAAGAGGAGGCGCTGGCGGCCGCAGTGCGGGCGGTCGTGAGTGGCTGAACGGACATGTCCCGAAGCGCATGTCTTCGGGAGAGATTTGAGGCTGACCGTGAGGACATGCTCCGAGGAGCATGTCCCTGGGTGCAGGCCGATTCGCCTCAGAAGCGGCCGACGAGCACGAGGCCGTTGCTGGCGCCGAGGCTGGGAGCGAGGCGGACGCTGGCCTGTTCGGGCGGCAGATTGAGCTTCTGACGCAGCTCCCGGTTGTGGCCGTCGATGAGGCCGGGGGTCTCGCGGCGGCCGATCGGGTGGGTTTTGTAGACGCCGAGGAACACGCCCATGCCGAGGAGGAGGGCCGCGCCGACGCCGAGCAGCGCGCCGGAGACGGGCATCGACAGCGGGTAGCGGACGCGATCGGTGCCGCCGCGCAGCGGGTCGTCGGGGCCGAAGTCGGGGCCGTACTTGGCGGCGGTGGCGTTGAGGATCAGGAAGGTGAGACCGACGGCGAGCAGGCCGCCGCCGGCGATGCCGCCGCCGAGGGCGACGCCGAGGCGGGTCTTCCTGCGCTTGTCGACCTGGCGCGCGAGGTCGTCGCGGCCGAGGGCGGCGTAGAACTGCGCGGGGCTGATCAAAGTGCCCGGCGTGCCCTGCCGCAGCGCGCCCCAGGTGCCGTCGAGGCGCTTAGTCGCGTACTCCTGCTCGGCCGCCTCGCGCGCCTGCTTGGCCTCCGCGGGCTCTTCGGGCGCCTTCGGGGCCTCATCGCCGGTGTCGGCGACCGGGTCGGGCACGCTGACCTCGGTGGGCGGCTCGGGCTCGGGCAGAGGGACGCCGGCGGTGCCGCTGAGGGCGACGGCGACGGCGCCGTCGGTGCCGTAGGCCATGGCGATGAAGCTCGGCGGGTCGCCCGGGCTGCCCTCGAACACGCGGACGATGACGATCTGCTGGACCGGGAGGACCTTGGCGCGCTCGACGATGCCGCGATCGTCGAGGCTGTCGACGGCGCCGAGCGCCTGGCCGTCGATCACCACGCCGGCCTTCTTCGAGGCCGTGAGCGCGGCGCGGAACGCCGCAGCCGCGGCCTGCGAGCCGGGGTTGGCGGCGATGACGATGATGTTGGGCCTCTTGTCGCCGAGGTGGGCGCTGACGCCGGCCGGCGGGAAGGTGGCCGACCAGTCCACGGGCGCGGCGGCCACGGGCGCGGGCGCGGGCGCGGCGAGGGCGGGGGTCGGGAGGGCGAGCGCGGTCGAGAGCGCGGCGGCGAGGAGGGTGCGGAGCGCGGTCATTTCGGGGTCCACCGGCACGCGGGATCGGCGATGCAGGCCGCGGCGTTTTTGTTGTTGAAGCAGGCGGGGGAGGAGCAGAACTCGCTGCACGCCTTGCTGCTCGCGCACGAGTCGAGGTCTTCGCAGTCGTCGATGATAGGCTCGCAGGCGTAGCCGCCGGAGCCGCGGGCGACGCAGGTATCGACGGCGTTCTTCTCGTCCTTGAAGATGGCACCCTCGCCGCTGATGTAGACCCGCTCGTCGCCGCGCGCACAGCTGAGGTACCAGCCGCCGAAGTTGCAGCGGGCGTTGGCGACGGCGCAGCCGTCGTATTCGAGGCAAGTTGCGACCGCGCTGGTCAACTCGGCGTAGGTGCCGTCATTGAACTGCGCCGCGGTGCTGCCGTCGTAGGTCATGTAATTGCACATCCGCAGGCTGGTGCCGTTCTCGCACAGCAGCCGGCTGCGGTTGCAGAAGCAATAATCCCAGGCGCTGTCCTCGTCGTCGAGGGAGACGCCGTCGTTGAACTCGTGCTGCTTGTTGCCGCACTCGACGTAGCGGAGCCCCGGCTTGGTGGTACATTCGAGGAATTCGTCGCAGTGCGTGCAGCCGCCCGTGAGCACCGGGACGAGCGCAGACACCAGGCCGACGCCGAAGAGCAACGAGAACAATTTGAGGCGACCCACTTGGACCTCCTGTCCCGCTAGGACCGGGACGGAGCTGAGGTTGACTGCGCGCGGCCATCCCCCGGCGAGACGGCGAGCGGGGCCGTCGGCCAGGCCGAGGTGACAGCATGCATGGCGCGTACGGTATCGACTCGCCCGCGGCTTGTACAGGCGGCCGTCCAGCGAGGGGCGCGAGGCTCGTCACGGCTCGGCGACACCTTGCGCAAGGGACATGTATGAAGGGACCGCGCGAAGGAGCGCGGCGCAGGATGTCGCTGCGGCGGCGATGCGTGCCGGGGTGCGAGAGGGTGGTCGGACGGGACCGCCAGCGAATGCGAGCCGTAGGGGAGTCGGTCGGATCGGTCGGGACCGCCTGCGGCAGCGAGCCGCAGGTCGGCTGCGTCGGTCGGGACGCCGATCCTCGGGCGCGTGTCGGCCTGGCGATCACAAGTCTCACGGCTGACCGGCCGCCCGAGGCGCGAGTCGGGCGCCATGGGCATCGGGACCCGCCGGCGGTCCGAGGTGGGGCGCCAGGGCGCCCGGAACGGCGAGCCGACGGCCTCAGGGTCGAGCTCAGGTGCCATGGAGCTTGGGGCCGGCGATCCGGACCTCACCTTGCCGACGGGTGATGCCCAGTCGGTCCAGGTGCTCGAGGAAGGGCACGACGAACTTGCGCGACAGGCCCGTCAACGCCTTGAGCGCCTGAACATCGATTTGCGGGCTCGAGCGCAGGTGGGTGCGGACTTTGTCGACCAGCGAGGCGTGGTGCTCGCGGGCGAGCGAGAGATCGGCGGAGACCCGCACCAGCGCGCCGGCCTTCTGCAGGGCGGTGAGGGCGTCGAGGGCCTGGCGCTCGCTGAGGTTGGCGCCGGTCTGTACCTCTTTAAGGGTGGGCGGGGCGACGCCCGCACGGACGTAGAGGTCCAGCACCTTGTGCCCGATCGGCGACAGTCCGGGGGTCGGCTCGGTGCCGCCGCGGACCAGCACGTCGCCGCGCAGCTCCAGCAGCCCGCGGGCGTGCGCGTGCTCGAGAGCGGCGGCGGCGACGTCGGGCGCGACGCGGCCGGGCAAGCCGCCGAGCAGGGCGGCGCGCGACAGACCCGGTCGATCGGGGTGGGCGGCCTGGAACTGGACGGCGACTGCGACGGCGGCGGCGGCCAGCTCGGGCAGCACCGCGGCGGCGACGTGGCGGCTGTCGCCGAGCCGCACTGCGTCTGCGCTTTGGACCATGTCGGAAAGGACAGCATCGAGGTCGGGCGCGCCGGCCCGCAGCTCGAGCTCGTCGCGCGAGATGGCGAGCGCGCCGGCGTCGGTCAGCAGCGCGGCGACACGGGCGCGCAAGTCGGATCCGGCGAGGGCGCGGGCGACCCGGAGCCAGCGGCTGCGCTGGCCGCGGCCGGGGCGCGGCCCGGGGTCGACGACGACGCCGCCCCCGCAGGTGTGGCCGTGGACCAGATCGCCGCCGTCGCTGCGGAGGACGATCCGCTGGCCGTGCCACACCGGCAGCGGCGCGTCGAGGCGGATCCGCACCAGCGCCGAAGTACCTGGCGGAACGGACATGGTCTTCGGGGCATCCTCGTCGCCGGCGAGCGGCCCGAGCGGATCGAGGCGGCCAGTGGTGTGCGCAGTGCCGGCGCAGACCTGGACGCTCGTGCCGCTGCGCCAGGCGCGGCTGTCGTGCGGCAGGTGCTCGAGCAAGACGTGAACGGACGGCGCGGCGACGACCCGGTGCCCGCGGGTGAGCACGTCGCCGCGGGCGAGCTCGGCGACGGCGACCCCGCCGAGGTTGACCGCCGCCCGGGCGCCCGCAGGGACGCGCGTGGCCGCGGCGCCGCGGACATGGAGGGCGCGGGCGCGGAGCTCCCGGGCGGGGCGTTGCTCGCCGCCGGGGACGAGGGTGAAATAGGGTTCGCCGGCGATCTCGAGCTGGCCGGCGAGCAAGGTGCCGGTGACGACGGTGCCGTGGCCCTTGAGGACGAAGCAGCGGTCGATCGGGAGGATCGGCCGGTCGCGCGACGGGCGGGCCGGCAGCGCGGCGGCGACGCGACGGACGGCCGCGGCGAGCTCCGGGACGCCGACGCCGGTGTGCGCGGAGCACGGCACGACCGCGGCGCCGGCCAGGCCGGGCGCGAGCTCCTCGAGGGCGGCGCGTACGTCGGCCTCGGCGAGCGCGAGCGCCTCGACGTCGCCGTGGAGGCGATCGATCTTGCTGAGCGCGACCACGCCGTGGGTGATGCCCAGGAGGCGGCAGACGAGCAGGTGCTCGCGCGTCTGCGGCATCACGCCCTCTTCGGCCGAGACGACCAGGAGCACGGCGTCGACGCCTCCGGCGCCGGCGACCATGGTGCGGACGAAGGCCTCGTGCCCGGGCACGTCGACGACGCTGGCGACCAGGCCGGGGCCGAGCTGCCAGGCGGCGAAGCCGAGGTCGATGGTGATCCCGCGGCGCTTCTCCTCGGGCAGGCGATCGGTGTCGACGCCGGTGAGGGCGCGGACCAGGGCGGTCTTGCCGTGATCGATGTGGCCGGCGGTCCCGAGGACCAGGTCACGCACGGGCTTGGCCATGCGCCGCAGTGTAGCGGCCCGGGGTCTGCGATACACTCCTCGCGCATGAGCAGCGAGCCCCGAAAGCCCGGCGAGCCCGACGACACGCGGACCGTCCACCGACCGCTCCGATTGACCGAGTTCGCCCGCGGCGGCGGTTGAGCCGCCAAGCTGCGGCTCGGTGACCTGGTCCAGGTCCTGGAGGGCATGCCCCCGCCCGAAGAACGGGGCGACGAGCGGGTCCTCGTCGGCACGGAGTTCGCCGACGACGCGGCCGTCGTGCGCATCGGCGACGACCCGACGCGGGCGACCGTGCTGACCGTCGACATCATCGCCCCGCTCGTCGACGACCCCGAGACCTTCGGCGAGATCGCCGCCTGCAACGCGCTGTCGGACGTCTACGCCATGGGGGGTCGGCCGCTGTTCGCCCTCAACGTGGTCGGCTTCCCCGACGACAAGCTGCCGCTGACCGTGCTGCAGGCGATCCTGCGCGGCGCGGCGCGGGCCTGCGCCCGCGCCGGGGTGGCCATCGTCGGCGGCCACACCGTCCGCGACGGCGAGCTCAAGTTCGGGCTCAGCGTGACGGGCGAGGTGGCTGTCCCGGAGATCCTGTCGAATCGGACAGGTCACGAAGGCCAGGCGCTGGTGCTGACCAAGGCGCTGGGGACCGGCTTCATCGCGCAGGCGATCAAGCACGGCCACGCCGAGCCGGCCGAGGTGGCGGCGGCGATCGCCAGCATGACGACGCTCAACGGACCGGCGCTGGCGATCGCCCGCGGCTTCGGCGTGACTGCCTGCACCGACGTGACCGGCTTCGGGCTGCTCGGTCACCTGCGCAACATCCTCCGCGGCTCGCAGCTGGCGGCCCGGCTCGACATGGCGGCCTTGCCGGCGCTGCCCGGGGCGCTGGCCCACGCAGCCGCGGGACGGGTGCCCGGCGGGACGAAGGCCAACCTGGCGTTCGTGCGGCCGAACCTGATCGTCGAGGGCGGCGAAGATCCGCTGCGCACGCTCCTCGCCGCCGACGCGCAGACGAGCGGCGGGCTCCTGCTCACCGTTCCCGAGGCGCGTGCTGCAGAGCTCGTGGCGGCGCTGCGGGAGAGCGGCGGACAGGGGTGGACGATCGGGCGGCTGCTCGCGCCTTCGCCCGCGACGCCGGCCGGGACGGTGGTGCTCGAGTTCGCGGCCGAGGCGTGACCCGCCGGACGTGGGCGTGCCCGGGCGCGTGCGCCAAGACGGGGACGAGACGCACGCGCTCGCAGGCGACGCGAGTTGCGAACTGCGAGGCAGACGGTCGCCGGGTGAAGCGCGCGAGCGGTCGGTCATGGTGTCGAGAGGTGTAGTGGTCGGGTCGACGCGAACCAGTGCTTTCTGGTGCGCGTCGGTGTGAGACAAACTCGCAAGCCGAGTTCGTGCGCACCAAGCTCGATTGGGGTCTTGCCTGGCGAAGCGTGTCGAGCATGGTTCATGGATGTCCTTTAGAACATGTTCGATAAGACATCATGCGGGGCGATGGCGCCGAGACCCCCAACGCGAGTTCGTGAGCGCCAACTCGGGTTGCTGCTTGCGCGGTGGCGCGGAGCGACTAGCCTGGCGAGCGATGATTCGAACGATCGGCGTATCGGCAATTCTCGGGTTCGTGACGCTGGGCTGCGGCCCGGAGGGGCACGGCGAGTCGAGCTCCGAAGCGAGCGACGTGGGCGGGACGAGCACCGGCGGCGCGAGTTCATCGACGACGACCGCGAGCGAGCCGACGAGCTCGAGCACTTCCTCGTCGACGACGGATGAGCCTGAGCCTGAGCCTGCGCCGGCGTGTGGTCCGCCGCCCGAGGGCGCCACCCTGGACATCACCCTCGACGGCGAGGTCCCGTTCACGCTCGGCGACGTGCGGTTCGACCAGGCCTGCGAGGTGGCCGAGGTCGAGGACGACGGCGCCGGGGGTTACGCGCTCGGCTTCGACTGTACCGACGAGATGGGACAGCCGGTCGTCCATACGCTGGCGCTGACGCTCGAACCTCCCGGCGTCGCGCCGGTGACGGTCGGTGAGGCGGTGCAGCTGCGGCTCCACAACGACAATCCGTTCTACGCCAATACCTTCCTCACCGTGCGAGATGCCGAGGGCGCGCCCTTGCTGGCGTTGTTGTCGGCCGAGGCGCTGCCAGACGCCTATACCGACGAGTACTGGTCAGAGTATTACCCGCAGTCCGACTTCTATGCGCCGCTCGTCTTCGACCGCGTCTGGCCCTGCGAGCCATCGTGCGAGTCGGGGCCGGATTCGTGTCCGTGTCGCCAGCGCGGGGCGGTGGATTTCACGCTCGGCGACGAGGTCGTCCGCGTATACGAGAGCAACCTCGGGCAGCTGGCAGCCGGGCAATTCGAGCTTCGGGTGCCGCGCTCCGGCGCGGTCTACTGGCAGAGTTGCCCGATGCCCACGGACACGACGTCGGCCTGGACCACCCTGCTCGTCACGAGGCAGCCATGAGCTCCTGCGTGGTGCGTCGAACTGGACAGAGGCCGCAGCGTCGCAGGCGGCTCACGTCGTCGCGGGGGTGGAGCGCCGCGGGCGGGGCTCAACCGCTGGCGGCGGTGACGGCGTGGTGCGAGGCGTCGAGGAAGGCCAGGCGATACACGGAGTTCTCGGTCTCGACGTACATCAGCCGGCGCTCGCGCACGTCCTCGCGGCCCTCGGTCTCGGCGGTGGTCAAGATTCGGCGGACCGCGGTGGTGACCATGCGACGTCCGTTGGGGTCGCGGAAGATCACCATGCCTCGCCCCACCATCGGCTCGCTGATCAGAAAGCCCTCGTACGGCTTCTTGATGGCGGTTGCGACCGACCCTTCACCGTTGCTGCGAATCTTGGTGGCGAGGACCGCGAGCACGACACGTTTACAGTATCGTGGCAGTGAAAAAACGCTACGCCCAATTTCGACCCGCGCGCGGCGGGCGACACGCGGAGCGCGCGGGCGGCAGGCGTTGCGCGGCTCGCTCCTCCACGGTTGTGCTCTGAGGGACCCACCCCATGCGTCGGTGTCGCGACGCGTGCGCTCGGACGGCTGTACGCACCGCGTCGGTGCGAGCGATAGCGCAAGAGCGTCACGGTTCGCTGGCCAGGCGTCGCGGCGGTGCTGCGAGTTCGCCGAGTCCGGACAGCGGGGCCCAACCTTCGAGGCCGCCGGGCAGACGGACGCGGCCCCAACCGGAGCCGCGCTCGACGAGGCTGAGGCGGCTCCCGCCCTGCACGGTGAAGACGGTCTTGCGGTGGATGCTCGGGCCTTCGCGGACCTCGAGCTTGGCCGGGAGGGCGATGGCTTGCGGCGCGCCGAGTTCGGTGCGCAGGGCGTAACCATGGAGGCCGCCGATCAGCAAGTAGAGCGCCGCAAGCACTGCGGCGAGGCCGGCGAGAGCGCTGCGGGCGGCCTCGCGATAGCGAGACCGGGCGATCCACAGCAGCAGGGCGAGCCAGCCGGCGACGACGGACAGCCAGCCGAACGCGGGCGAACGGAGGGCCGACAGGGCCGCGTCGCGCCACGTCTCGGGGCGATCGATCTGCAGGTTGGCGGCGGCGGCGGCGACTTCGGCTCGCTGGCGGACCACGCCGAGGTTGCGCCGCGCGGCCTCGGCGATGTCGACGCTGGCCTCGGCTTGCGGCTGGAGGGCGCGGCGGAGGTGATACGTGGCCGGGCCGAGCTCGCCGAGCTGCGCGTACGCGGTGCCGAGGTTGAACGACAGCGCCGCGCTGCGACCGGGGAGCAGCGCCTCGGCGTCCTCGTAGGCCCGCACGGCGCCCGCGTAGTCGCCGGCGGCGGCCAGGGCGTTGCCGCGCGCGAAGGCGTCGTCGACCACGTCGGCGCGGGCAGAGGTGGCCGAGAGCGCGAGCAGGGCGAAGATCGAGAGCGCGCGGATTCGCATGCGAGTCATGAGTTCGGTCGGGCGAGGCCGGGGCTGGTCGAGCGATGGGGGCGCGGAGGGGTGCTGACTTCGGGCGGGCGAGGGGGCAGGGTCAGGACGGCTCAGGCGGGCATCAGGAGACGGCAGGGCGGAGGCGGGCGAGGGGATCCGCAGGGGCCGGGTCGTGGCCGGTGGGGACGCTCACGGGCCGTGGGGTCACGCGGGGGGCCGGGTCGGCGAGCCCGGCTTCAAGGCCGTCGAGCTGGTCAGGAGCTCGCGCGTGGTTCGGAGCGCGGCTTCCCGTTCGCTGGCAGATTCGCCGCGGGCGCCGAAGCGGGCGGCGTCGCAGCGATCGAGCAGGTCGCGCAGGCGGTCGCAGTCGGCGGAGGAGACGCCCTTGCGCGCGAGCAGGGCCAGCAGGGCGTGACGGGGCAAGCCTTCGCCCTCGGAGCCGGCGCGTTCGACCGCCGCGGCTTGCAGCAGCTGGGCGAGGGCGGGGTAGAAGCCGTCGCCGGAGGCGAGGCCGCGTTCGGCCTGGGCCAGCAGCTCGCGCTGTCTGGTGGCCCGGGCGGCGGCGACCCGGCTGTGTTCGTCGGGGCCGAAGCGGCGCCACAGCGCGTTGGCGGCTGTCCCGAGAGCCAGGAGCACCGGCGCCCCGGCCATGGCCCAGCCCCAGCGAGAGGGCGTCAGCCACGAGGGCGAGGGCGTCGCGCGCGGGAGCGTGGCCGGCTCGGAGATCGGGGCCAGGATGCCCTCTTCCTCGGCGGCTGTCGGCGGGGGAGCAGCGTCGGTCGTCGGGGTCGGGGCGGCGTTGGGATCGCCGGCCACGGTGAGCTCGATCGGGGCGCTGGTGGCGGTCTGGTAGCTCGCCGTGGCCGGGTCGAAGTAGTGGAACGTGTGCGGGGGGACGGTCAGCTTGCCGCCGCGCTCGGGGATGACGAGGAACGCGTAGCGGCGCTCGCCGCCGAGCTGGGCCCCGGTCGTCACGTCGGTCTCGATCTTGGGCTCGTAACGGCGCAGGCCGGGCATCTCGGGCCAGGCGCCGGGGTCGATGACGCGGACGTTGCCGGTGCCCTGGATGGCGATGGTGAGCGTGAACGGCTCGCCGACCTTGATGTTGGTGCGGTCGGCCTGGGCGCGGATGGTGTAGACGCCGACGTTGTTGGGCGAGAAGCCGGGCGGGGCGCCGGCGGGCAGCGGCTTGACCTCGACGGTGACGGGCCGGCCGGTTATCCGGCGGCGCATGCCGATGCCGACTTCGGCGGGCGAGAGGGTGAGGGTGCCGGCGCGCTGGGGGAACAGGGCGCGGCGCAGGCCGGGGTGGACGCGGTAGGCGGTGTTGCCGACGACCGCCTGGCGCATCTGGCCCTGCGGCAGCTCCTCGCTCCAGAAGTCCTGAAAGCCCGGGAGCTGGCGCAGCTGGATCTGCAGGAAGGGCAGGCGCTCGTAGATCTCGAGGGTGTAGGTGAGCTGTTCGCCGACGAAGACGGTCGGCTTGTCGAGGCGAGTCCACAGGAAGATGTCGCCCTGCGGCTCGGTCGGGCCGTCGGCGGCCGCCGGGACCGGTTCGGTCGGCGCGGCTTGACCGGTGACCTCGATCGCCGGGGTCCGCGGCGGAGTCACCTTCGTCTTGCCCTCCATGATGTGGACCGGCAGCTCGATGCGCCCAGGCTTGCTGGCGATGAGGGTGTAGACGCTGGTCAGAGTGGTGCGGGTCGTCATGGTCGACCCGCGACCGGTGCCGAAGCTGAACGAGCTGCTTGTGCTGCGGTAGGTGGCCGGCATGCCCACGATCTGCAGACCGAGCGCGGCCAGGTCGGGCAGCACCGGCTCCGGGACCTCCGAGCCGCGCTCGCCCTCGCTGTCGACCTGGACGGTGAGCTCGAACGCCTCACCGACTTCGACCCGGTCGCGGTCGATCTCGGCGACGATGCGCGACTTGGTGTCGGCGTGAGCTGCCCTCGGGGACAGGTAGAGGCCGAGGCCGGCGGCGCCGGCGAGCTGCAGCAGACGCCGCCGGGCGAGGAGAGCGGGGCGAGCTGGCCGGAGGGACAGGGAAGTGGGATCTTTCGCGGCTGACGAGAGGGTGGCTGGTTTCAAGGACACGCGCGTAGGAGCGAAGGCGGATGTCTCTGGGGACAGGTCAAGAGACTGGACGATGGAGGACGCCGTGAGTCCGCAGGATGGCTTTGGGGACAGCTCGGGAGAAGGGGCGTGATGGGGCGCCGTGAGGCCGTGAGGATCCGATTCTGTCCGAGGGGACAGCCGAGCGGGCGAGGCTGGTCGGTGCGCTGCCACGGTCACCAGTCCTTCTCGACCCGGATCTGGCGTGCCGGGCGGTCGAGCTGGAAATTGTCCTCCGCGTCGAGCTGCTCGAGCGCCTTGTCGAGGTCGGCCTTGTCGAGCTGGGGCTGGGGCTGGGGCTGAGGCTGGGGCTGTTCGCCTTTCTCCTGCTTCTGCTCGTCCTGCTTCTGCTCGTCCTGCTTCTGCTCGTCTTGCTTCTGCTCGTCCTTTTTCTGCTCGTCCTGCTTCTGCTCGTCCTGCTTCTGCTCGTCCTGCTTCTGCTCGTCCTGCTTCTGCTCGTCCTTCTTCTCTTCGTCCTGCTTCTGCTCGTCCTTCTTCTCTTCGTCCTGCTTCTGCTCGTCCTTGTTCTCTTCGTCCTTGTTCTCTTCGTCCTTCTTCTCTTCCTCTTGCTTTTTCTTCTCCTCTTCCTCTTTCTGCTTCTTCTTCAGCAGGGCGAGTTCGAGGTTCCACTTGGCGTTGGCGTGGTCGGGCTTGGCCTTGAGGCACTTGATGTAGTGCTCGATGGCGGGGTCGAAGGCCTCGGCGTCGAGGTCGAGGTTGCCGAGCTCGTATTCGGAGCTGGCGTGGACGTCGGGGTGAGTGGACTCGGTGCCGCGCTCGAACGCCTTGCGGGCCTCGTCCTTGTCGCCCTTGGCGACGAGCGCCAGGCCGCGGTCGTAGAAGATCTCGGGACGCTCGCCGAGCTCGGCCTCGGCGGCGGCATAGGCCGTGAGGGCGGCCTCGTGGTCGCCGCTGTTGTAGGCGGCGATGCCGGCCTCGACGTCGCTGTTCTTGCCGGCGAGCGCCTCGGCGAGCCAGCCGGCGGCGAGCACGGCGGTGAGTAGCTTGCTGGTCGATACGAGCGGCACGGTCTCAGCGTCCTTTCTCGCGCGGCGGGGCGGCGGCGAGCAGTTCGCGGGTCGATACGAAGTCGTGACTGCATCGTCCCTCGCGCGGAGGGGCGGCGAGGCGTTCGCGGGTCGATACGAAGTCGTGACTGCATCGTCCCTCGCGCGGAGGGGCGGCGAGGCGTTCGCGGGTCGATACGAAGGTGTGACTGCATCGTCCCTCGCGCGGCGGGGCGGCGAGGCGGGTCGATGCGAAGTCGTGACTGCATCGTCTGTCGAGCGGCGCGGCGGCGAGGCGTTCGCGGGTCGATACGAAGTCGTGACTGCATCGTCCCTCGCGCGGTGGGGCGGCGAGGCGTTCGCGGGTCGATGCGAGGTCGTGAATGCGTCGTCCCTCGCGCGGCGGGGCGGCGAGGCGTTCGCGGGTCGATGCGAAGTCGTGACTGCGTCGTCCCTCGCGCGGCGGGGCGGCGAGGCGTTCGCGGGTCGATGCGAAGTCGTGAATGCGTCGTCCCTCGCGCGGCGAGGCAGCGAGGCGTTCGCGGGTCGATACGAAGTCGTGACTGCGTCGTCCCTCGCGCGGTGGGGCGGCGAGCAGTTCGCGGGTCGATGCGAAGTCGTGACTGCGTCGTCCCTCGCGCGGCGGGGCGGCGAGGGGTTCGCTAGTCGATACGAAGTCGTGAATGCGTCGTCCCTCGCGCGGCGCGGCGACGAGGGGCGACACGAAGGAGATGTCCGCGACGGGGCTCGTCGCGTGTGGCGACTGGCGGAGGGACCCGGGCTGCATCGATCAGGGCCCTTTCTTGCGCTCGGGGAGGGCGAGCGAGAGCGCGAGGAGGAGCAGCGCGGGGACGACGAGGAAGGCGTAGCCCTCCTCGCGGTGGGCGGTGACGGTGTCCTCGCGCTGGCCCTTGGAGAGGTCGCGGATCCACTCGGCCACCCTGTCGAGGCCGAACTTGTCGGGCTCGACGAGGACGTAGTCGCCGCCGGTGGTCTTGGCGATGTCCTTGAGGGTGGCCTCGTCGACGCGGGTCATGAGGTAGTTGCCCTGCTCGTCGGTGACGAAGCCGTCGGGGTTGCCCTCGGCGTCGAACTTCTGGATCGGCTCGCCGGACTTCGAGCCGATGCCGACGGCGTAGATCCGCACGCCCAGCTTGGCGGCCTCGGCGGCGACCTCGAGCGGACGCGAGACTGTGTCCTCGCCGTCGGTCAGGAGGATGACGACCTGATCGGACTCCGACGGCGGGATGTCCTCGACCGCCTTGCCGTCCTTGGTCGGGAACGACTTGGTGGGGCCGCCTTCGGGGCCGGCCGCGGCGGCACGGCGGGCGTCGATGAGGAAGGTGAGGGCGAGCTTGAGGGCCTTGCCGATCGCGGTGCCGCCGGGGTTCTCGGTGCGCGGGTCGGCCTTGTCGAGGTAGAGCTTGAGGACGCGGGCGTCGCGGCTGACCGGCAGGCCGCGCGCGGCGCCGGCGAACACGACCAAGCCGACGCGGTCGCCGCGGCGATCGGCCTCGTCGAGGAAGCGCTGCAGCTCGGCCGCGAGCCGCTCGCTGCGCGACGGGTACACGTCGCGGGCGAGCATCGACTTGCTGTAGTCGACGGCGAGCACGATGTCGAGGCCGGTGGCGGGGACGATGGTCGTCTCGCCGCCGTACTGCACGCGCAGGAGACCGGCGCAGAGCAGCAGGACGGAGAGCACGGAGACGACGGCGGCGACGACCCGGCTGGCGTGGTTGACGCTGCCGACGAGGCGCTCGACGAGGACGGGGCTGCCGAGGCTGGCGAAGCCGCGCCGGCGCTGACGGGCCGCCCAGATGTAGGCTGCAGCCGCCAGCGGGACCAGCACGAGCAGCCACAGCAGGTCCTCGCGGGCGATCACCACCTCTTCAAACAGGGTCAGGACGTCCTTCGCCTCGGCGTCCTGGGCGAGGTCGCGGAGCGCTTCTGCGGGGCTCATGCGCACCTCCGCGAGCGTTGCGAGGCGGGGCCGGACGGGCGCTGCCGCGGGCGGTGTTTGTTGTCAAAACCGTATGTCCCTGCGGACATGTCCGAGCAGGCATGTCGCGGCAGCGTCGGGCTCAGGGGCACTGGCGCGAGGAGGGCGCAGCAGCGCGCGAGGGGCTCGTGGCGGCATGGCCGTTCGCGCATGTCCTTTGGGGCATGTTGCTGGATTGCCGGGCTCAGGGGCTGGGTCCCGCGGGGTCGGCGGCGGCATGGCCGTTGGGACATGGCCGAGCGGGCATGTCCTTGGGGGCGGCTGGTCGGGCTCATGGGAACCTCCGCAGGCGGGTCGAGCGGAGCACGATGTCGAGCATGAGGAGGAGCAGGGCCGGCCACAGGACCAGGTGGAACAGCTGGGCGCGGATGTGTTCGCCGAGGATCGTCGAGCGATCGAGCTTGTTGAGCAGGTCCTGGAAGGTGGTGACGAGGGCCTGCTGGTCGACGGCGGTGTAGGCGTAGCCGCCGGTGGTGCTGGCGATCCGCTCGAGGCGGCCGGGGTCGATGGAGGCGGCCTGGCGGCCGATCAGGACGGTGTAGACGTGGACGCCGCGGTCGGCGGCCTCGCGCGCCATCGAGTCGGGGTCGACGCCCTCGGCGTTGTGGACGCCGTCGGTGAGGAGGACGACGACCTTGCTGTCGGCCTCGGACTCCTTGAGGCGGTTCAGCGCCTGGCCGAGGCCGGCGCCGATGGCCGTCTTGCTGCCGTCGATGCTGCCGAGCTGCAGGCGGCGCACGAGCTGGCGCAGGACGCCGTGGTCGACGGTCAGCGGCGAGACGGTGGTGGCGGTGGCCCCGAAGGCGACCATGCCGACGCGGTCGTGGCGGCGGCGGGCGATGAAGCTGTCGATGACGTCCTTGGCCGCCTCGAGGCGGTTCGGGTAGAGGTCGTCGGCCTCCATCGAGTCGGACAGGTCGAGCGCGACGACGATGTCGATGCCCTTGTGCTCGACGCGGTCGGTGGCGCGGCTCGATTCGGGGCGGGCCAGCGCGAGCGCCAGCAGGACCGCGGCGGCCAGTCGCAGGCCGTCGGGCAGGTGGGCCAGGCGCGCGGCCAGGCCGGGGCCGAGGCGGCGGGCCGAGGTCGCGCGCGAGAACTTGAGGGTGGCCGGGCGCGGCGAGACGACGCCGCGGATCACCACCGCCAGCAGCGGGATGAACGCGGCCAGCAGCCACCACGGCGAGGCGATGACGACGTGGCGCAGGTCGGCCCCGAGGTAGGCGGCGAGGCCCGCCAGCGTCAGGACGATGGCAAGCCCGGCGAAGCCGAGGATCGGCAGGAGGTTGCGCAGCACGGCGACGAGCCGCTGGGTGGAGGCGCTCACTCGTCCTCCTCCTTCTTGTACTTCGGCACCGGCTCGGTCGGGATGTCCGCCTCCGGGACCAGCTTCGGCGCTGCGGGCGAGGACATGTCCTTCACGACCTGTTCCTTGGGCCCTGTCTCGGAGGGCCTGTCCTTCGGAGCCTGGTCCTTGGGACCGGCGGGCGCGACCGGGGTGGTCGCCACGACCATGCCGCGGGCCTGCTCGACGGCGGCGGCGGCCTCGCTCGGCGGCGGGGCGAAGCGGGCGAACTTGACGAGGTCGCACTGCTGCAGGAAGCGGATCACCTCGGTCGGCTTGAGCGGCGCGATCGCGGCCTCGGAGCGGAGCAGGGCGGCCCGTAGCTCGTCGGTGGTGCGCTCGAGCGCGTCGATGCCGAAGCGACCCTCGAGGTAGCCCTTGAGGATCTCGGTGAGCATGAGGTAGTGCAGCTGGAACTCGCCGCGGCCGGCGTAGTCGGCCTCGCGCAGGCGATCGAGCGCGCGCAGGGCCACGCGGTCGGCCGGCTCGGGCGGCGGCAGGACGACGGGGCGCGGCCGCCGGCGCCAGCGCAGCCACAGCAGCGCCGACACGAAGCCGGCCACCAGCGCGCCGGCGGTGAAGTAGATCGCGGTCTCGGCGGTGTTGTTGGGGTACTCGAGCGAGATCGGCGGGTCCTCGCCCTGGCGCTTGGGCTCGGCCTCGTTGGCGAGCAGGGCGGTGACGCTGAAGCTGTGCGAGGGGACCTGGGCGGTCTGCACCGCGCCGTCGGGGGCGACGTAGGTGATCGGGAAGCTCGGGGTCTTGGCCTCGCCGACGCCAAAGTGTTGGATCGTGAAGGTGAAGACCTTGCGCAGGCCCTGGCCGGTGCTCTCGGGCTCGCTCTCCTCGACCGAGACCAGGTGCAGCGGGTCGAGCTTGAGCCCGAGCGGGACATTGACCGCGAAGCCGGTCGGGTAGGCGACGGTGACCTCGAGCTCGAGGAGGTCGCCGATCTGCGACGGGTCGGGGGTGACGCGCGCGCTGATCGCCACCGGGCTGTCGGTGGCTGGCGCTGAGGACATGTCCTCGGAGGCAGGTTCGCCGATCGGCGCGGCGGGGACCGGGGCGACGCTCGGCGCAGGCCCAGGCGGGAGCGCCGGCGGAGGCGCGGGGATCGGCGCAGACGGGTCCGCGGGCGCAGGCTCGGGCGCGGCGGCCTGGCCGAGCAGGGCGGCGAACAGGAGAGCGTGGGCAAGGGACAACGTCACCGGCGCATCCTCCGGGCCCTACGGGCGAAGAAGTTGACGAGCGGCTGCTGCCAGTTGTCGCCGCAGCGGATCGACATGCTGTCGAGGCTGAGCTTGCGCAGCATCTGGTCGAGGCGCGCGCGCTCGGACTCGACCCGCTGGCGGTAGTTCTTGGCCCGCCGCGGGCTGAGGTCGAGGAAGCTGTCGCCGCCGAGGCCGAGCAGCTCGAGGTCCTCGAGGGCGACGAGGCCGAGGGCCGGCAGCTCGAGCTCTAACGGGTCCTCGACGCGGATCGGGATCAGGTCGTGGCGCCGGCGCACCATCTTGAGCGCGTGCTCGAAGGCGCGGGCGGCGTCGGGCGCGTCGTCGGGGACGGCGTCGACGAAGTCGCTGATCAGGATGGCGACGGTGTGGCGCTGGCCGAGCCGCGCGAGGTACTCGAGGCCGCTGGCGACCCGGGTGGCCCGGCTCTGCGGGACGTGCGTCAGCACCTGCTGCACGACCGCGAGCACGTGCTTGCGACCGCTGCGCGGCGGGACGAACACCTCGACGCTGTCGGTGAAGCCGATCAGGCCGACGCGGTCGTTGTTGCGGATCGCCGAGAAGGCGAAGGTGGCGGCCAGGCGGGCGACGAGCTGGCGCTTGTCGTAGTCGCGCGAGCCGAGGTCGAGGCTGCCCGACATGTCGACCACGAGCATGACGGTGAGCTCGCGCTCCTCGGTGAACAGCTTGACGTGCGGCTCACCGGTGCGCGCGGTGACGTTCCAGTCGATCGCGCGCACGTCGTCGCCGGGGGTGTAGGCGCGGACCTCGGAGAAGGCGACGCCCTGGCCCTTGAACACCGACTGGTAGGAGCCGGCGAGGTGCTGGTTGACGAGCCGCGAGGTCTGGATCTCGATGCGACGGATCTCGCGCAGGAGCTGGGTGGTGCGCTCCTTCGCGGCCTCGGCGTCGCTCCGGCTCGGCGGCGACTTATCGGCGGACGGGCGGGCCATGGCGGCGGTTACGGGACCTGCACGTGCTCGAGGATTGCCCGCACGACCTCCTCGACGGTCTTGCCCTCGGCCTCGGCCTCGTACGAGAGGATGATGCGGTGGCGCAGGATGTCGGGCGCGACGGCCTTGATGTCCTCGGGGCTGACGTAGCCGCGGTGGCGCATGAAGGCGTGGGCCCGCGCGGCCTGGAACAGGGCGATGGTGGCGCGCGGCGAGGCGCCGAAGTCGATGAACGGGGCCAGCTTCTCGAGGCCGACGGCGCCGGGCGTGCGGGTGGCGGCGACGACGTCGACGATGTACTTCTGGACCGGTTGCTCGACGATCATGCGGTCCATGGTCTGCTGGACCTTGGCGATGTCGTCGGGGCCGATGACCGGCTGGATCTCGACCTTGGCGGTGCTGGCGGCGCCGCCGATCCGCTGCATGATCTGCAGCTCCTGCTCGGCGGTCGGGTAGCCGACCTTGATCTTGAACATGAAGCGGTCGAGCTGGGCCTCGGGCAGCGTGTAGGTGCCCTCCTGCTCGATCGGGTTCTGCGTGGCGAGCACCAGGAACGGCTTCGGCAGCGGGTAGCTGGTGTCGCCGATCGTCACCTGGCGCTCGGCCATCGCCTCGAGCAGCGCGCTCTGGACCTTGGCCGGGGCGCGGTTGATCTCGTCGGCGAGCAGCAAATTGGTGAAGACCGGGCCCTTGCGGTTGGTGAAGCTGCCGGTCTGGTGGTTGTAGATGACGGTGCCGAGGACGTCGGAGGGCAGCAGGTCGGGCGTGAACTGGACCCGCTTGAACTCCATGTGAAGGCAGCGCGCGAGGGTGCTGACGGTCAGCGTCTTGGCCAGACCCGGGGCGCCCTCGAGCAGCACGTGCCCGTGGCACAGGAGGCCCATGAAGACGCGCTCGATCATCTCGTCCTGGCCGACGATGACCTTGTGGACCTCGGTCATGAGGCGCTCGACGAAGGCGCTCTCGCGCTCGACGAGGTCGTTGATCACGCGGATGTCGTAGGCTCCTACACTCATGGCTGTCGCTTGATGGGTACGCGGTGGTGGGGAGGCAAGGGGGTCGCGGCGGGCGGCGCGATCCGTGGGGCGCCGGATCTATACGCCCGGCCGCCTACCACGCAAAGTGGTGGGTTATTTCCCGGTCTGCGGGCCCTGAGGACCGTGCTGCGCGAGCTCCGGACCTGGAGCGGGCCGTGGAATTTCGGTGCCTCGCGCTGCCTCGCGGACGCCGCACGGCCGCTCCTGGGACCCGCCGGGGCGTGAGGTCGGAGTCACGCGCGGCCGGGGTTTCGCCGAAAAATCCGCGGATGGCCGGCGAGCAGACCGGCGGCCGCGCACCGGCGCGCGCGCGCCGGTTTGACGGACGGCGGCCGGTGTTCTAAAAGGGCCGCCGCATGGTTGCCCCGCGCCAGCTCGAACGGCTCTTCGACCTCCGCACCGTCCGCCGCAACATCCGCGGTGGGCTCATCACCAAGGAACGCTACGAGGAGTGGCTCAAGACCCTCCCGGACGCGGCCGACAACGTCGCAACGGTGAGCTTCGAGGACGAGGACCGCGAGGCCCGTCGCGCTTCGCCGCGGTTCCCCGTGATTTCTCCCACGCGTCCGCTGGTCAGCGCGCCGTTCGACGACGACGACGACGACGACGACTACGACGATGAGGACGAGGACGTCGACGGCGACGAGGCCGCCAGCGAGGCTGACGAGGCCGACGAGGCCGACGAGGCCGCGAGCGAGCCCGCGAGCGAGGCCGCAAGCGAGCCCGCGAGCGAGCCCGCCGGCGAGCCCGAGGCCCCCGCGGGCGACTCGAACGACGCGGGCGACGCGGGCGACGAGGGCTGAGCGCCCGTGTTCGCGCGAGTGGTCGTCGGGCTGGTCGCGCTCGTCGGGTGTCGACCGCTCGACGACGAGGCGCCGCCGCCACCTGTCCCTTCCGCCAGCCAAAAGGCCGAGCCGACGCCGACCCCGCCGCCGGGGCGACCGCCGCGCTCGGCCGCGCTGCCTGACTTCGCGGCGGTGACCGAACAGATCGCCCCGTCGGTGGTCAGCGTGATCTGCACGCTGCCGCAGGCGACCGGCCGCCCGAAGCGCGGGGTCGGCAGCGGCACGATCGTGCGCGCCGACGGGCTGGTGGTGACGAACGCTCACGTCGTGCCGATCACCGCCAGCGCGATCGACGTCGAGTACGCGAATCAGGAGCGGGTGCGGGCGCAGGTGATCCACCGCGAGCCGCTGCTCGACCTGGCGGTGATCGCCCCCGATCCGCCGCGCGTCGACCAGGCGCCGGTGGTGTTCCGCGAGCGACCGGTGCGCCCGGGCGAGTGGGTGCTGGCGGTCGGCCACCCGTTCGGCCTCGGCGACACCGTGACCGTCGGCGTGGTCTCGGGCCTGGGGCGCGACTGGGTCGACGTCGGCAAGCCGGAAGATCTACCGCAGGACGGCTTCTTCAGCTTCGTGCAGACCGACGCGTCGATCAACACCGGCAGCTCGGGCGGGCCGATCGTCGACCTGCGCGGCGAGGTGCTGGGGATCGCCACCGCCGTCCGCGGCGAGGGCACCGGGATCGGCTTCGCAGTGCCGGCGCCGATGGTCCGCCGCTACCTCGAAGAGGTGCTGACGCACGGCCGCTTCCGCCGCGTGCGCCTCGGCCTGCGCGCCGTCGACGACGACGAGTTCCCCGGGCGCATGGCGACCGTCAAGGTGACGCGCGTCGAGGCGGCGGGCCCGGGCGCCAAGGCCGGCCTGCAGGTCGACGACTTCATCCTGTCGGTCGCCGGCCGCCCGGTCAGCCGCGTGTCCGAGGTCGCCTACCTGACGCAGCTGATCGGCGTCGACGGGCCGATCGAGCTGCAGGTCCAGCGCGCCGGCGAGCCGCTGCGCTCGGTCACGCTGGCGCCCGTCGAGGGGCTGTGACCGCAGGGACATGCTCGAAGGGGCATGTTTTGAAGAACATGCTCCCGAGGACATGCTCGATCGAGCATGCCCTGTCGGTCAGACGGCGCGGCGCTGGTAGACGTTGACGCGCAGGTACTCGCCCTCGGCGTGGCCGGGCCACACGGGGTGGTCGGGCCCGGGGCCGAGGGCGTGGACGCGGGCGAGGTCGCGGGCGCCGGCGGCGAGGAGGGCGGCGTCGAGGTCGGAGCGGCCGACGTGGTGGGAGCAGCTGCAGGCCAGGAGGAAGCCGCCGGGGCGCAGGCGCGGGAGCAGGCGGCCGAGGCTGCGGGCCATCGCCGTGACGGCGCGCTCGCGGCCCTGCGAGCCGGTGGCTATCCGCGGCGGGTCGAACACGATCACGCCGAACGGGCCGGCGAGGTCCGGGTGGTCGAGGGCGCCGAACATGTCGGCCTGGACGAAGGCTGTCCTTGAGGTCAGGTCGTTGCGGGCCGCGTTGCGGCGCGCGAACTCGAGGGCGCGCGCGCTCTGGTCGAGGCCGATCGCGGTGACGCCGGCGGCGGCGGCGTGGACGACGAAGCCGCCGACGTGGCAGCCGAGGTCGAGCATGGGGCCGGCGGCGCGCACCGCCAGCTGGGCGGCGAGGCGGCGGTTGTCACGCTGGTCGAGGTAGGCGCCGGTCTTCTGCGCCGGCGGGGCCGGGCAGCTGAACCAAAGGCCATGTTCCTGGAACTCGAGGTCGCCGCGGGATCTTCGGGCGCGGCCTCGTCGGCGATCACGAACACGCGGCCCGGCGTGCGCGAACGCAGGAGCTCCAGGATCGCCGCGCGGCGGGCGGCGACCGCGGGGGTGCCGAGCTGGATCACGCGGTCGTCGCCGTAGCGATCGACGACCAGGCCGGGCAGGCCGTCGCCCTCGCTGTTGATCTCGCGATAAGCGGTGGTGGCGGGGTCGGCGGCAAGGCCGAGCTCGGCGCGGGCGGCGAGGGCGGCGGCGAGCCGGCGCTCGAACCAGCCTTCGAGGGGCGGAGCTGCGCCCCAGTGGACGACGCGGAGCGGGATGTCGGCGTCGGGCGCGAGCAGGCCCCAGCCGAGGACGACGTCGCGGTGATCGACGAGCTGCGCGAGGCTCGCGGGGTCCGGGGGTCCCCAGATCTTGGCGATCTGGCGCTGACGGATCCACGGCCCGGACTCGGGGCCGATCCGACCGGCATCTCGCCGGAGTGCGACGCGGGTGGTCATGCGCGGGGATTATGCGCGAAAAAGATTTGCTATGGTGCCCCCGCATGCTCCCCCTGGCGGCGCTCCTGGCCACGTGCCTCGCCTACGGCGCGTCGGGTCTGTCCGCGCCCCGCGGCAATACGGTGCTCGACATCGCCGAGAAGAAGCGGGTGTTCGGCGTGTCGATCATCGGCCGCATGGGCATCCTCATCGGCGCCGGCGACGTGCTGTTCGATCGCCGGCCGCCGCTCGGGTTCGGCTTCGGCATCGCCCTGCGCTACCACGCGCTGCGCCTCGGGCCGATGCGGTTCGGCTTCGAGTTCCAGGGCGGGCACACGCGCTTCCCCGACCGCAACCGCTACACGGTGCCGGCCGACCCGACCACGCCGATCGACCCGAACACGGGGGCGCCGGTCGGCCAGCAGGTGACGCGGGTCTCGTCGCTGTCTCACACCGACCTGACTCTCGGGCCATCCTTTCAGCTGCCCGCGCGGGTGCTGGTGATCGAGTTCGGGGCCGGCGCGGGGCTGATGATCTCCAACTGGCGGCGCATGCGGTCGGCCAACCCGTGGGAGGACGAGCAGACCGTCGGCTACGACCCGTTGATCCGCGCCGGGGCCAGCATCGGCGTGCCGATCCGCAACAACCACGGGCTCGCGCTGGGGGTCGACTTCCAGAAGGCGTTCTCGCGCACGAAGGTGGTGGTCGACCCCGCGGCGCCGGTCGGCACGCCGCCCGACAGCGTGGTGTTCGACATGCTGCTCAATGTGACGCTGGCCTATCAGGCATGGTTTTGAGGACAGGAGGGACAGGGACATGTTGACGAGGCTCTTGCCGCACCCGACCCGAAGGCCGCCCGAGGGGCCGGTGGTGTGCGTGGTGCTCGATGGGGTGGGGATCGGTCGCGGCGACTTCGGCGACGCGGTGACGCAGGCGCGCACGCCGGCGCTCGACCGGCTGCGCGCGCTGCCGTCGTTCACGAGCCTCCTGGCCCATGGGACATCCGTGGGCATGCCCAGCGACGCCGACATGGGCAACAGCGAGGTCGGCCACAACGCGCTCGGGGCCGGCAGGATCATCGACCAGGGGGCCAAGCTGGTATCCAATGCGATCGCCACGGGGGCGATCTACGGTCCGGCGTGGCGCCGCTGCGTCGACACTGTCAAGGCCTCGGGCGAGCCGCTGCACTTCATCGGCCTGCTGTCCGACGGCAACATCCACAGCCACATCGACCACCTGATCGCGCTGATCGAGCGAGCGGCGCTCGAGGGGGTGGCGAAGGTCCGCGTCCACGCGCTGCTCGACGGCCGCGACGTGCCGGCCCGCTCGGCGCTGCCGTTCATCGACCGGCTCGAGGTGGTGCTCGCCCGCATGTCGCAGGACGGCCGCGACTACAAGATCGCCAGCGGCGGCGGGCGCATGGTCGTGACCATGGACCGCTACGAGGCCGACTGGAAGATCGTCGAGCGCGGCTGGGACGCCCACGTGCGCGCGGTCGGGCGCCGGTTCACGACGGCCCGCGAGGCGGTCGAGACCCTGTACAAAGAGACAGGTCTCGACGACCAGAACCTGCCGGCGTTCGTGATCGCCGACGCGTTCGGGCCGGTCGGGCCGATCCGCGACGGGGCGGCGGTGATCCTGTTCAACTTCCGCGGCGACCGGGCGCTCGAGCTGACGCGCGCGTTCGAAGAGGAGTACTTCGACAAGTTCCCCCGCGGGCCGAAGCCGCGGGTCGAGTTCGCCGGGATGACGCAGTACGACGGCGACCTGAAGCTGCCGTCGCGCTTCCTGGTCGCGCCGCCGGCGATCAGCGGGACGATGGGCGAGCTGCTGGCCGGCGCCGGGGTGACGCAGCTGGCGATCAGCGAGACGCACAAGTTCGGCCACGTGACCTACTTCTGGAACGGCAACCGCTCGGAGCCGTTCGACCCGAAGCGCGAGAAGTACGTCGAGGTGCCGTCGGACGGGCCGCCGCTCGAGCACCGGCCGTGGATGCGCGCGGCCGAGATCACCGACCGCCTGATCGCCGAGCTCGACGCGTACAAGCCCAAGTTCGTGCGGGTCAACTACGCCAACGGCGACATGATCGGCCACACCGGCGACCTCGGGGCGACGATCCTCGCCATGGAGGCGGTCGACCTGTGCCTGGCCCGCGTCATCGAGGCGGTGCGCGTGCGCAAGGGCATCACCGTGGTGACCGCCGACCACGGCAACGCCGAGCAGATGTTCGACCTCCGCCCGGACGGCGCGTACCAGGTGCGCACCAGCCACTCGCTCAACCGGGTGCCGCTGGCGATCGTCGACCCGCGGGCGCCCGGGGGCGGGCCGCTGGTGGCGCCGCCGCCCGGGGCGGGGCTGTCGAACGTGGCGTCGACCTGCCTGGAGCTGCTCGGCTTCTCGCCGCCGGAGAGCTACCGGGCGTCGCTTCTGGCCCGGTGAGCGCGCCCGCGCTCGGGGGTGCGCGGGACGGCGGCCGCGGGCCGACGCATGCGGACGGTGCATGCATCGTGTCGGCCTCGCGACGCCAAAGGCCTCGGCGAACGGGCCGGCACCTCGCGGGCTGGCGAGGATCGAGGCTCACGCGTCGGCGCCGGCAGCGAAACGGCGGATGGCTTGCCGCCCGGGGCGCACTTCGGTACTGTGCGCGCGAGCGGTCTACAGCAGCCATGATGTCTCTCTCTCGCAGCTTCCCCAAGAACGTGTCTCTTGCTCTCGCGCTGGCCGTGGCGGCCGGTTCGCTCACCGCCTGCGGCGGCAGCAGCTCGCGGCGCAAGGGGAAGCAGTCCGAGGCCCGCAAGTGGATCGACAATCCGACCAGCGGCACCAAGGACGGCAACAAGATCAAGATCCCGCAGATCGGCCTCGAGTTCGAGATCCCGGACACCCTGTACGTGTTCAAGAACTGCGAGGAGACCGGCCACTCGAAGGGCGAGCTCGAGAGCAACCCGGGGTGGGTGACCATCGCGTCCTGCTCGTCGGGCGGCGTGTCCAGCTCCGACGAGGACCTCGGCGCCAGCGCGTCTTCCGACAGCGAGGCGATCGCGCTGACCTTCTATCTGGCGCCCAAGGAGCGCCCCGTCGACGAGCGCGCCGTCGCGTTCTACCGCAACCAGTACCAGGAGGCCGGCCTCAGCATCGAGGACCTGTCGTTCAACGACGGCTACTTCGACAAGACCGGCATCTACGCCAAGCTGCAGGTGGTCGACGAGAGCGGCAACGCGACCCGCGAGATCCAGCAGTTCATGTTCCCGTACGGCGACGTGCTCTACATCGCCCGCACCGAGTACCCGTACGGCGACACGCGGGCGATCCAGCAGGACTGGAAGGCGATCATGCCGTACTTCCGGGTGTCGCTGGCGCGCTGAGCGACGGCCCCCGGCGCAGCGGGAGCCGCTTGAGCCCGCGCAGGTTGAAGCTCGGCGTCCACTCGAGCGGCCCGGGCTCGCGCGAGAACTCGGGGACGCGCGCGAGCAGCTCCTCGAAGGCGATCCGGCCCTCGAGCCGCGACAGCGGCGCGCCGACGCAGAAGTGGATGCCGTAGCCGAACGAGAGGTGGGCCGGCTGGCGCTCGATGTCGAAGCGCCCCGGCTCGGGGAAGTGCGTCGGGTCGTGGTTGGCCGCGTCGACGAGGACGCCGAGGACCGCGTCCTTCGGCAGGTCGACGCCGCCGAGAGTGACGGCTCGCCGGGTCGTGCGCACGAGCATGACGACCGGTGAGCGCCAGCGCAGCACCTCCTCGAGGAAGGCGGGGATCCGGGCCGGCTCGGCGCGCAGGCGCGGCAGCACCTCGGGGTGCTCGAGCAGGGCGATGACGCCGTTGCCGATCAGGTTGGTGGTGGTCTCGTTGCCGGCGACCATCAGCAGCAGCGCCATCGTCAGCACCTCCTCGGGGCTGAGGGCGTCGCGCTCGGTCTCGGCGCGCACCAGGTCGCTCAGCAGGTCGTCGCCGGGCTCGCGCCGGCGGTGCTCGATCATCGCCTGGAAGAACCTGACGAACTCGCGCCGGCTGGCGACGATGCGATCGATCTCCGCGTCGCTCATGCGGCCGTCGAGCCGCGAACCGAGGATCAGGTCGTCCGACCAGCGCTTGAACTCGGCCCGCCGCGCCGGGTCGACGCCGAGCAGCTCGGAGATCACGATCACCGGCAGGGGGACCGCGAGGTCCTCCATGAGGTCGAAGCTGTTTTTGCGGGCGATGGCGTCGACGAGCTCGCACGAGAGCTCGCGGACCCTGGCCTCGAGGCGGGTGATCGCCCGCGGGGTGAAGGCGACGTTGACGAGCCGCCGCAGCCGCGTGTGATCGGGCGGGTCGAGGGCGACGAGCGAACTGCTGGCCATCATCTCCATGCCCTCGGAGAGCCGGGGGTCTCGCAGCTTTTCCAGCGCCGGCGTGCGCGAGGAGGAGAAGACGTCCGGGGCTTTGAGGATCTGGTGGACGTCGTCGTAGCGCGTCACCAGCCACATGCCGATCTGCGGCACCTGCAGCACCGGGGCCTGCTCGCGCAGGCGGGCGTAGATCGGGTACGGGTCGGCGAACATCGCGGGAGTGAAGAGGTGGGTCGTGTCGAGCATGGGCGGTATCGCAACTCGTTGTTGCGATGTCAGGGTGACACGGCGCGAGGTGATGGCAACAGAAAGTTGCGATGAACCTCCGGAGGCGGTGTTACGCTGGAGCGGCCCGTGGTCCAGGCGAAACGGAAGGGTAAGTCGGAGCCGCTGGTGCGCGGCGAGGCCGTCGTGCGTGGGGTGCTCGCGGCCACGCTGCGCGAGGTCGCCCGGGCCGGCTACCACGGGCTGCGCATCGAGGACGTGGCCGCGATCGCGGGGGTCAACAAGACGACCGTGTACCGGCGCTGGCCGACCAAGCAGGAGCTGGTCCGCGACGCGCTGCTGTCGATCGCCAGCGACGCCTTCGCGGTCGCGGGCAGCGGCTCGCTGCGCGAAGACCTGCTGGCGATCGCCCGCAGGATCGCCGCGCGGGGAAGCCAGGCCGAGTACCAGGGGCTGTTCCGCCTGTTCGTGGTCGAGGGCGACGACCCGGAGCTGGCGGCGATCGTCCGCTCGCTGCGCGCGAACTTCGAGGCGGTGCCGCGCGCGGTCCTCGAGGCGGCGGAGCAGCGCGGCGAGATCGCGCCGGGCGTCGACGCGAAGCTGCTGTTCGACGTGCTCGGCGCGGCCCTCAACCGCCGCCTGTTCTTCGACCGCGCGCCCGTCGACGACGCGTGGCTGCAGCGCCTGGTCGACCTGCTGCTGCACGGGGCGCTGGCGCGCGCTCGGCCGCGCGCGGCCGGCTGAGCGCTTCGGGGCATGTCCCGGAGGGCATGTTCCCGGGGACAGGGGCTATCGGGCATGTCCCGGGGGACATGCTCGCAGAGATGAGCCTGGCCGAAGGGTCATGTCCCGCGGGACATCAGCTGGCGCGAGCCCAGGCCGGCCGCCAGGAGGCGTCGCGCAGGGTGAGGACCTCGAAGCCGTGGTCGGTGACGAGGATGGTGTGCTCGACCTGGGCGCTCCACTTGAGGTCCTTGGTGACGGCGGTCCAGCCGTCGGCCAGGATGTCGCAGTGGGGGGTGCCGATGTTGATCATCGGCTCGATGGTGAAGGTCATGCCCGGCTTCATGCGCAGGCCGTTGCCGCGCTTGCCGACGTGCGAGACCTGCGGCGGCATGTGGAACTCGCGGCCGATGCCGTGGCCGCAGAAGGCCTCGACGACGCCGTAGCCGTGGCGGCCGTGGGCGAACTCGTAGATCGCCGCGCCGATGTCGCCGATCCGCTTGGTCGGGCCGACCTCGGCGATGCCGAGCCACAGCGACTCGCGGGTGACGTCGACGAGCTGCTGGGCCTCGGGGGTGGTGCTGCCGCCGACGACGAACATGTCGGAGCAGTCGCCGAAGTAGCCGTCGAGGGTGGTGGTGATGTCGATGTTGATGATGTCGCCGGCGTTCAGCACCTGGTCGCCGGGGATGCCGTGGCAGATGACCTCGTTGACCGAGGTGCAGATCGAGCGCGGGAAGCCCTTGTAATTGAGCGGCGAGGGGTAGGCGCCGTGGCTGACGATGTACTCGTGGCAGATCTTGTCGAGCTGGCCGGTGGTGACGCCGGGGACGACGTGCGGGGCGATGTGATCGAGCACCGAGGCCGCCAGCCGGCACGTGGCCCGCATCTTCTCGATGTCGCGCTTGCTCTTGATCTCGACTGCCACGTCCGTAATCTCCCGACCGATCGTGCGCGGAGAATGGTCGCCAGCGGCGGGGAGGTCAAGGGCGCGGCCGGAGACCTCCCCAGGAGGGCAGGCGCACGTGAGGGTTTGGCGCCTTCTGGTAGCGAGCGGCCCGGGTCTGTGCCAAGGTTCGCCCCGCCCCATGGCTGTCTCCAGCGCCCCCGCCTCCGGGTTCGGAGCCGTCCTCGACGCCCTCGCTCCACGCCAGATGCTGATCGTCAGCGGCAAGGGCGGCGTCGGCAGAACGACGGTCGCCGCGCTCCTCGGCCTGTCCCTGGCCCGGCGCGGCCGGCGGGTGCTGGTGGCGACAGTCGGCCTCGACGACCGCCTGGCGTGGATGCTCGGTCAACGCACGCTGGCCGAGACGCCGTCGGTCGCCGGCCCAGGCCTCTACATCCAGCGCGTGGTGCCGACGGTGTGCGTGCGCGAGTACGGAGCGCTGGTGATGCGCAGCGAGCGGATCGCGGGCGCAGTCTTCGACAGCGCGCCGATCCGCCGGCTCGTGCGCGCGGTGCCCGGCCTCGACGACTTCGCGGTGCTCGGCAAGATCTGGCACGAGGCGGTGCGCGCGCGCAGCTTCGACGTGGTGGTGTTCGACGGGCCGGCGACGGGCCACCTCCGCTACACGCTGGGGATCCCGCAAGCCATCCTGAAGACGGTGCGCGTCGGGCCGCTGCCCCGCGAGGCGCAGGCGATGCAAGCCAGCCTCGAAGACCCGGCGGTGACGCAGGCGGTGCTGGTCGGCCTGCCCGACCGCTGGCCGCTGACCGAGCTGGGCGAGATGGCGGCGTCGCTGCGCAGCGAGTCGCACGTGCACATCGGCGGGATCTTCGTCAACGGCACCTGGCCCGAGCTGCCCGCGTTCCAGGCCGGCCCGGCGGCGCTCGACCCCGACGGCCAGGTCGCGCGCGTGCTGGCAGCCACCAACGTGGTCGCGCAACAGGCGGCCCGCCAGCGCGGTCACGTCGAGGCCTGGCTGGCCGGCGAACAGGCCGCGGGCCGCCGCGTGCCGCCGGTGATCTCGCTGCCGTGGCGCTTCCAGGGGTTCGCCGGGCTGGGCGACGTGGAGGACGTGCTGGCGACGCTCGAGCCGCGGAGGGCCGCGTGAATCAGATGGTCAATCGGACAGGTCCCTCAGGACATGACCTTCAGGACGGGTCGAGCTCGATCAGGGCCTGGCCGGCGTCGACTGCGACGCCCTCGCCGACGTGCACGGTCTTGACGACGCCGGCGATCGTGGCGAGCAGCTCGTTCTCCATCTTCATCGCCTCGACGATGACGAGCGGGGTGCCGCGCTCGACGCTCTGGCCGGCGCTGACGAGCACGCGGACGACCCGGCCGGGCATCGGCGCCTTGACGAGCCCGCCGCCGGCGCCGCCGGTGCGGCCAGCCGCGAGGGCGGCGTCGCGGGCGGCGGCCTGGGCGGTGCGGACGTCGAGGCCGATCGCAACGCCGCCGACGGACGCGGCCGTGGGCAGGCCCTGGCCGTCGAGGCTGACGATCCGCTGGGCGGCCTCGCCCTGCACGCGCACGTGGGTGCGCCCGCCGGCGACCGGCGTGACCTCGTGGGCGACGCCGTCGACGATGACGACGGGCGGGTCGGAGGCGGTGACCTTGGCGACGAGCTCGCGCTCGCCGACTCGCACGACAAACTCTCTGCTCGCGCTCACGGTGGGCGAGACTACGGCATTTCTTTCGGGCGCGTCCACGGCCCGGACCGAGGTGGTGGGCCGGCGATGACCTCACCCAGACCAGGAGGGGACCCGCTGTCCGCGGGGCCGTCGCGCCGCGTGCTGCTGTGCGTCGGTCCGGGCGGGGTCGGCAAGACGACCTGCGCGGCGGCGCTGGCGCTCGGCGCGGCGCGCCAGGGCAAGCGCGTGCTGGTGGTGACGATCGACCCGTCGCTCCGGCTGGCTCAGGCGCTGGGGCAGGACCGGGCCCGCGCGGGCGAGGAGCTGCCGGTGGCCCTGCCGGAGGGCGGCCAGGGCAGCCTGCACGCGCTGCTGCTGGCCCCGGACGTGGTGTTCGACCGCATCGTCCGCGCCTATGCGGAGTCGCCGGCGGCGGCCCGCCAGATCACGCAGAACCCGATCTACCGCGCGATCGCCGAGAACCTCGGCGGGGCGCTCGAGTACGCGGCGATGGCCCAGCTGCAGATCCTGCACGCGGAGCGCCGCTACGACCTGATCGTGCTCGACACGCCGCCGACCGCCAACGCGATCGACTTCCTCAGCGCGCCCGAGCGGATCCACGAGGTCGTGACCAACCCGGCGACGCGCATCATCACCGGCGGCGGCAAGCTCGGCGCGCGCCTGTTGGGGGTGGGCAACGGGGTGGTGCTGAAGGCCCTCGGGGCGATCGGTGGCGGCGAATTCCTGGCGGAGCTGGGGGCGTTCCTGCGCGACTTCTCCGGGGTGCTCTCCGCGTTCCAGCAGCGGGCCGGCGACTTCTCGACGTTGCTCACGTCGCCCGAGACCGGGGTGGTGTTGGCGACGTCCGCGTCGCCGCTCAGCGTGCGCGAGGGGCTCGACTTCCTCCGCGTGCTGCACGACCGCGGCCTGCGGGTCGACAGCGTGGTGCTCAACCGCGTGCTGCCGCCGTTCCCGCCGGCGCCGCCGGTCGAGGCGGTCCGCGCGGCGCTGGCCGAGCAAGTCGAGCCGGCTGTCCTCGACGACATGTTGCAGCGGGTGCTCGGGGTGTACGCGGGCCTGCGCGTCCAGGGCGAGCAGTCGGTCGCGGCCGGGCAAGCGCTGACGCGCGCCTACCCGCGCCTGCCGCTGTGGCTGCTGCCGCTGCGCGACCCGGCGCCGACGTCGGTGGCCGACCTGGCCGAGCTGGTGGCCCAGTTCGTCCGCTGGGGCAGCTGAAGGCTGTACTATCGGGCATGTCCGAACGGACATGCTCGAGCAGGCATGTGCGAGGGGGCATGTTCCCGAGAACATGCCCCTTCGGACAGGTTCAGACGGGCTGGCCGAGCAGGGTGCGGACGGCCGCGCTGGCGCAGGCGAGGCCGAAGGCGCCGGTGACGAAGCTGGCGGTGCCGTAGATGACGTTGCGGTGCATGCAGCCGTGGAGGTCGTTCTCGCCCTGGGGGCAGACGCAGCGGAAGCCCTCGCCGCCGTCGTAGTCGAGCTCGAGCGGGTCGCGGGCGGGCTCGGGCGAGTAGACGGCGGAGATCCCCCACGACTCCTTGTCGCGGTGGGGGAACTCGTGGTGCTTGCGCAGCAGCTTGCGGGTGGCGGCCAGGAACGGGTCGTTCTCCACGGCGTTGAGGTCGGCGATCCGGATCTGCGTCGGATCCATGCGGCCCGACGCGCCGCCCGAGACGACCAGCGGGATCTGCCGCTTGCGACAGGTGGCGATCAGGTGCGTCTTGGCGGCCAGGTTGTCGATCGCGTCGACCACCAGGTCGGGCGCGCCGGCCAGCAGCTCGTCGCTGGCGGCGGCGTTGTAGAACTCCTGGCGCGGCACGACCTCGCAGCGCGGGTTGATGAGGCGCAGGCGCTCGGCCATGACCGCGGCCTTGGGCTTGCCGGTGGTGCCGCGCACGGCGTGCAGCTGGCGGTTGGCGTTGGTCACGCAGATCAGGTCGAAGTCGACGATGGTGAGCTTGCCGACGCCGCTGCGGGCCAGCGACTCGGCGGCCCAGCTGCCGACGCCGCCGAGGCCGACGACGACGACGTGGCTGGCGAACAGCTTCTGCATGCCGGGGTCGCCGACCAGCCGACCCATGCGGTCGAAGCGGCGGTGGAGCTTGTAGGTGCTGGTCTCGTCGTCGGCGACGGCCGGGGCGGCTGCCGGGGCGGCGGCCTTGCGCGCGGGGAACAGGCCGGCGCTCGGGATGAACTGCGTGGTCATGGCGAGGCCGGAGTATAGAGGTCCGGCCCGGCGGGTCGAGGGCTCAGCCGCACCGCTCGGCGTCAGCCAACGTACGCGCCGCCATCACGCACTTGGCGTGGCGCGCGTAGACGAGCTTGCCGCGCAGCTGGAGCAGGGCCTCGGCCTGTTTGCGACAGCCGAGGCGGTACTGGTCGAGCAGGTTGTCGACGGCCTCGCCGTGCTCGCCGCCGGCCTCGGCGCGCAGGATGTCGGCCTTGCGCTGACACACTTCGTGCGGCGGCGGGGCGCGGACGAAGGCGATCCACAGCGCCGCGATCAGGGCGAAGAAGAGGGTGACGATGGTGACCGCGAGCTTCATGGCCGGGCTCCGCTGGGGCGAAGGGTGAGCGCCGGGTCAGGCCGCCGTGCGCCGGCCGACCGGCTGAAGTGCGAGCGCGGCGATCGTCGCGGGTCGGCGATCGCGATGAAGAACGATCGTGCCACGTCGGCCGATCAACCGCCGCCGTCGATGACGCGGAAGGCGGCGCGGCGCTTCTTGGCCTGGTCGTCGCTCGGGCTGGCCGCGGCGGCGGGCGGCGCGGCTTCGGGCGCCACGGCGGGCTCGGCCTCGGCCTCGGCCTCGGCGGGCTCGGCCTCGACGCGCCGCAGCTCGGGCTTGGCCTCGGCCGGCGGCTCGATCTTGGTGATCGCGCTGTCGAAGGCCGGCGTCGGCTGCTGGCCGGCGGCCTGGCGCTTGACCGACTCGGGGACGTGGCGGTCGAGGACGATGCCGCGGCCGGTGGAGCGGTCGGTGACGATGTAGATCGACTCCCAGGGGAACGAGCAGCGGGTCACGTGCCCGCCGAACGAGAGGTCGGCCGCGAGGCCGGTCTCGCCGAACACCAGGTCGAGCGGGTAGCTGGCGTCGAGGTCGATGATGAGCCGCTCGCGCCACTGCTGGCGGATGAAGTCCGGCACCGTCACCGAGGCGTGGGTCGCGTCGACGTGGAGGCGTGGGCAGCGACCGGCCGCGTACAGCGACTCGATGACACTCTGGACCGGGTGGACCATGGCCCGCCTAAGCTAGCGGAAGTCGACCGGACTGGCGAGGGTCGCGGCCCTTTCCGCGCGGCGCCGGGACCTCCGCTCTCGGCCGCATCGCGTGTCCTCCGTCGCGGCGCCTCGCAAGTCCGCTCGCCGCGCAGCCCGTCCGCCCGCGTCCGCGTGTTCGCACGAGGGGCTCCTCCTGGCCCGATTTGCGCGCGCCCCGGAGCGGCGTGCTAAGCTCGGGCCGTCCGATGCAGATCCACGGCCCCGGTTATTGCTCCTGCCACGCGCCCGCGCCCACGCCGGGCACCGCGCCGTCGACCGGGTTCTTCGTGCTGATCCTGTCGCTGTCCCTGGTGCTGATCGGCCTCGTGGTCCAGGGCGTCATCCCGCTGACGTGGTGAGCCCGCTGCCCGCGTGAGGCCGCACGGCGCCGCGAGCGGCGCGGCGCTGGCGAGGTTGCGCCTACAAGAAGGCCCGCTCAGCTGTCGAAGGCGGACAGCCCGGTCAGGGCGCGACCGATCGCCAGAGTGTGGATCTCGTGGGTGCCCTCGTAGGTGTAGACCGTCTCGAGGTTGCACAGGTGACGCATGATGTGAAACTCGCCCATGATGCCGTTGCCGCCGAGCATCGAGCGCGCGGTGCGGGCTGACTCCAAGGCCATGCGCACGTTGTCCCGCTTGAGGTACGAGACCTGCTCGGGGGTGAGCTTGCCGTCCTGCTTGAGCCGGCCGAAGTGGTAGGCGAGCAGCAGGCCCTTGCCGATGTCGTTGTGCAGCTCGACGAGCTTCTGCTGGGTGAGCTGGAAGCCGGCGATCGGCCGCCCGAATTGCGTGCGCTGCAAGGTGTAGTCGCGCGCCCGCTCGTACACGCTCATGGCCGCACCGACGGCGCCCCAGCCGATGCCGTAGCGGGCCTGCGTCAGGCAGCCGAGCGGACCCTTGAGGCCGCGCACGCCAGGCAGCAGGTTTTTCGCCGGCACGCGCACCTCGTCGAGCACGATCTCGCCGGTGATCGAGGCGCGCAGGCTGAGCTTGCCGTGGGTCTCCGGGGTCTGCAGGCCGGCCATGCCGCGCTCGACGAGGAAGCCGCGGATCACGGGGGTGTCGCTGCCGAAGTCGAGCGTCTTGGCCCACACCACCAGCACGTCGGCGATCGGGCTGTTGGTGATCCACATCTTCTGGCCAGTCAGTACGTAGTCGCCGCCGGCTTCGTGCTGGCGGGCGTGGGTGCGCATCGAGCCGGGGTCGCTGCCGCTGTTCGGCTCGGTCAGGCCGAAGGCGCCGATGATCTCGCCGCGGGCCATGCCGGGCAGCCAGCGCTCGCGCTGGGCCTCGTCGCCGTAGGCGAAGATCGGCCACATCGCCAGCGCCGACTGGACCGAGCAGAAGCTGCGGATGCCGCTGTCCTGCCGCTCGAGCTCGATCATCGTCAGGCCGTAGGCGACCGGGTTCATGCCGGCGCAGCCGTAGCCGTGCAGCGGGGCGCCGAGGAAGCCCATGGCCGCGAACTCGGGGATGAGCTCGCGCGGGAAGGTGCCGCGCTCGTAGTGCTGCTCGATGACCGGGGCGATCCGCTTGACGCCGAAGTCCCGCGCGGCCTGCCAGGTCAGGCGCTCCTCGTCGGTGAGCAGGTGGTCGATCGAGAGGATGTACGGGACGCCGGTCATCGACGCGTGTCTACCACGCGGGCCCGGCGGCACTCGCGGCCTCGAGGTGCGCCTGACACCCGGGCGGGCGCGTGAAGCTCCTCACCGCGCCGGCTCACGCCCGAGGTCGAGCGCGAGGACGACGGTGAGGCCGAGGAGCACGATGTTGCGCACGAGGTCGAGGGCGCCGACCGGCTCGGCCTGGACGGCGTTGCCGAAGCAGCCGCAGTCGAGGTCGATCCCCCGCGCCAGCGCCGAGCCGATCAGCGCCGTGAAGGTCGCCATCAGCCCGACCGAGAGCCACACGCCGCCGCGGTACAGCCGCCCGCTCAGGAGCGCCAGCGCGGCCAGGAGCTCGAGCATCGGCGCGGTGGTGGCGACCACGTTGACGAAGACCTCGGGGAACAGGCGGTAGTTGGGCAGCTTCGCCGCGAAGGCGACCGGGTCGGCCAGCTTGGGCGCGGCCGCGGCGAGCAGCACGCCGGCGACGATCAGGCGGAGCACCCAGATGCCGCCGCGCCGCCACTTGGATGCCCGATCGGACATGTCCTCATGGACCTGGCTCATCGGCCATCCTCCGGGGCGGGGCTGGACATCGGCGGGGCCGGCGCGAACGAGGCGACGGGCGCCTCGGCGGCGGCGGGCGCCTCCAACTCGGCCTCGCCGCCGCACATGGTCTCCTCGACCCGGGGGGCCGGGACCCACGGCAAATCTGGCCGGAGAGCCAGGTGCACGAGGCCGAGGGCGAGGCCGGCGGCGAGCAGCGTGAGCAGTTCGCGGGCGTCACGTCGCATGGGAGTCCAAGCCTAACACCGGCTGGGCGGCCTTATTCCGCGATCGACGCGCTGCGGCGCGCGGCCGCAGCCCTGAGGCCGAACATGTGCGTCAGAGCGCGTCCGGTCGGCCGCGCCGCAGCGGTTGCCGGGAATTTGCTGGCGCCTGCGGGGGCAGTGCTACCCTTGCGGGCGCGCCCGCGCAGGCGGCGATTCCGCCGGGGTCCAGGGATACTTCCAGGCCCTTTCGCGCCCGCGTCGTCCTCCGGCCCCCCGTCGGCCAGAAGCGTCAGGAGCCTCGCCCATGACCCATCGCAAGCTGTTCGTGCTGTGGACCCTCCTCTGTGCCCTGGCGCTGCTGCCGCGGGCCGCGGAGGCCGCTCCGGTCACGGTGGGCGGCAAGGCCAGCACCACCGGCGGCACCAGCGGTTCGGCCAGCGGCCCGAAGAAGTCGGGCTTCGAGCTGCCGGAGAACATCATCGGCGGCAACGCGATCACGGCCCTGCTGCCGGTCCAGGTCGGCTTCGCCGGCTATCTGCCGCGGGTCCGGATCGGCTTCCAGTACGAGCGCCAGCTGTACAAGTCGCACTGGGTGTACGTGCAGATCGCCGGCCTGCTCGACCGCGGCGACTGGCACACCTTCCGCCTGCCGGAGTGCGGCCTCGGTGCGTCCGAGGGCTCGTGCAACCGCGGCACCGTCGCCGGCTTCGATCTCGGCCTCGGCTACGCTCACAAGTGGTTCCTCAAGGATCACCCGTACCTGGTGCCGATCGCCCGCGTGGGCGTGAACGGCGGCGCGTGGTGGTACCCGTACATCACCGAGTCGCGCCAGCAGGCCCGCGAGCGCACCTGGTCGATGAGCGTCCGCGGCGGCGGCGGCCTGCGCATCTTCCTGCTGCGCAACCTGGCCCTCGGCCTCGACGTGAACCTCGTGCTCGGCTTCACGATCTCCCGCGACCGCCCGCTGGCCAGGCCGCCGGAGACCAATGCCAACTTCCTGATCGGCATGGAGGTCCTGCCGCTCATCGTGGAACACCGGTTCTAGCGCCGGAACGGGGCCCTCGCGCGCGACCGGCGCGCGTGTGAAAACCCGGTTCGCCGAGCGCGGGAGATCGTGCTACCTCCCCGCCGCTCATGTCGCTCGCTGTCGGAATCGTCGGTCTGCCCAACGTCGGCAAGTCCACCCTGTTCAACGCGCTGTCGAACGCCGGCGCCCAGGCGGCCAACTACCCGTTCTGCACGATCGACCCGAACATCGGCGTGGTCCCGGTGCCGGACCCGCGGATGGACGCGCTGATCAAGCTGTTCGAGCCGCTCAAGGAGGTGCCGACGGCGGTCGAGTTCGTCGACATCGCCGGCCTCGTGAAGGGCGCCAGCCAGGGCGAGGGCAAGGGCAACGCGTTCCTCAGCCACATCCGCAACGTCGACGCGATCGTGCACGTGGTGCGCTGCTTCGACGACAGCGGCATCGTCCACGTCCACGGCAAGGTCGACCCGGTCGACGACGCCGAGGTGATCAACACCGAGCTGCTGCTGCGCGACATCCAGTCGGTCGAGGCGCGGCTGCAGAAGGCGGTCAAGAACTCGAAGGGCGGCGACAAGGCGGAGAAGCTGGCGGCGGCGGTCTGCGAGAAGCTGCTGGCGGCGATGAACCGCGGCCAGCCGGCGCGGACCATCGAGCTCGACGAGGAGTCGCGCGAGGTGATGAAGTCGCTGACGCTGCTGACCGCCAAGCCGATGCTGTACGCGGCCAACGTCGCCGAGTCGCAGCTGTCGGCCGGCACCTCGGACCCGCTGGTGGCCAAGGTGGTCGAGCTGGCGGCGCGCGAGAAGTCCGAGGTGGTGGTGATCTCGGCGGCGATCGAGGCCGAGATCGTCGGCCTGTCGCCGGACGAGCGGCGCGAGTTCCTCGACGGCCTCGGCGCCACCGAGCCCGGCCTGAACCGGCTGATCCGCCAGGCCTACGCGCTCCTCGACCTCATCACGTTCTTCACCGCCGGCAAGCAGGAGGTCCGCGCCTGGACCATCCGCCGCGGCACCCATGCCCCCCAGGCGGCCGGCAAGATCCACACCGACTTCGAGCGTGGCTTCATCCGCGCCGAGGTCCAGGGCTGGGAAGATCTGGTCCGCCTCGGCTCCGAAGCCGCCGTCAAGGCCAAGGGCCTGCTCCGCGTCGAAGGCAAGGAGTACGTGGTTCAGGACGGCGACGTCATGCACTTCCGCTTCAACGTCTGAAGCTGGCCCGAAGGCCAGGTTATCAGGATGCCGATGGCGCAATTTGCGCGAGATGCGCTGGCCGAATCGGGGCGCAGACCTCCAGGGCGGGGTGTGGCATTTGCCGACGGGCGATGGCACGCTCGCGCCGTGAACCAGGTTGCGCGGTCCTCGTGTCGCTCGCTCGCCGTCGCGCTCGCGGCGGCGATGGTGTTCACCCCGGTCGGCGCGCGCGCGCGCGTGCTGGCGCCGGCTGTCTCGGGGGACATGTCCTCAGGGGCAGCCAGCGCGGCGGGCGAGGGCGAGAAGGCGACCTCGGCGGTGCCGCTGTCGGACGACCCGGCGGTCGAGTACAAGGCCGGCACGCAGGCCTACGCGCTCGGCAACTACGAGCAGGCGATCGTGCACTTCGAGCGCAGCTACGCGCTGTCGAACCACCCGTACCTGCTCTACAACCTCGGCCTGGCGTACACGCAGTGGTACGGGCTGTCGAACGACGCGGGCAACCTGCGCAAGGCCCGGCGGCTGTTCCAGAACTATCTCAAGGCGCTGGCCGACGATCCGAAGATGGATCAGGAGCAGCGCGACGACGCCGAGGCGCAGATCGCCAAGATCGACGAGCAGCTGGCCGAGATCGCCGCGCGCACGCCCGCCGCCACGCCGCCCGAGGGGCCGTCCGAGGCCGCCGGCGCCCCGCCGCCGCGCGGGGGCGACGTGCCGCCGCCGAGCAAGCAGCCGGTCTACAAGAAGGGCTGGTTCTGGGGCGTGATCGTCGTCGGCGCGCTCGCGGTCGCCGGCGGGGTGACGGCCGGGGTGCTGGCGAGCCGGCGCGACGAGGGGAAGCCGTCCGAGCTCGGCAACATCGGCCCCACGCGCGGCGAGGTCCCGACGGGCCTGGGCCTGCGGTTCTGAAGGAGCGCCGGTGGTCTCGAGCCAGGATCTGCACCCCTCGGCCGGCGCGCGGTTCGTGTGCGAGCGCGAGCCCGGCGAGCCGCTGCGCTACCAGGCGCGCGTGTACGTGGCCGGCGGGGCGACCGTGGACGCGGCGCTGACCTGGGACGCGGCCGGGCAGGCGACGCTGGCGCCGACGCCCGAGGACGAGTGGGTGGCGAACGAGCTGCTCAAGCTGGCGCGGGTGCTGAAGCACAGCGGGCAGGCGCGGCTGGTCCGCTGGCGCGGATGAACGAACGGGCATGTCCTCGCGGGCATGCCCGTACGTTCATGGACTTTCGTGCATGTGCTTTCGAGCCTGTCCGCGGGGACAGGCCCTGAGCTCCGCAGCCGACCTCTTGTTTAGCCGGTGCTGCTGCTGGTGCTGTCGCCGCCGGTGCTGCTGGTGTCGGTGTCGGTGCCGGTCTCGTTGATCGGGCAGCCCTCTTCGCCCTCGTCGCAGCAGGCGCACACGGCCACGCCGTCCTGCTCCTCGCACGAGCCGAAGTCGTAGGTCGCGCCCATCTCGTCGCCGATCTCGGTGCAGAGGGTGAAGCAGTCGGCCTCGGTGGTCTTGCCCCACTTGCAGCCGGCCCAGGTGTTGGCGTCGAGGCAGCTGGGAGCGGTGCCCGAGCAGGCCGCGCCGGAGCCGCTGCCGCACTCGGTGTAGATGTTGGCGCCGTCGTCGACGCAGCCGTACGAGAAGTCGTAGCCGTCGAGCTTGCAGGTGTCGTCGAGCGTGGTGTCCTCGACCCACACGCCGCCCTCGCAGTAGTACTGCTTGCTGCCGTAGGGGCCGCAGGTGTCGGGGTTGGTGCAGAAGAACGACTCGGTGTCGGGGTTGCACGAGGCCGGGGGCTCGACCGCGTCGAGGCACTCCTCGGGCTCGCCCGTGGTGCCGACGCTGGTGGTCGGGATCTGCTCGGTCGTGCCTTCGGTCTCGCCGTCGGTGGCGGTGCCGTCGGTGCCCTGCGAGGTCTGGCCGTCGTCGACGCAGCAGGTCAGGTCGGCGTCGTCGCTCGGGTTGCACCACGTGTACCCGACGTCGCAGAAGCACTGGTCGCCGGAGAGGGTGCTGTTCTGCTCGCACTCGCCGCCCTTGCCCTCTTTCTCGCAGCAGTCGGTGTCGTCGGTGTTCAGGTTGCAGCGCTCGTAGCCGGGGTTGCAGACGCAGTTGGCGTCGTTGTTGGCGAGCAGGCTGCCGCAGTCGTGGATGCCGGCGTCATCTCCGCCCGGGCCCACCGTGATCACGCAGCCGAGCGCGAAGGCCGAGGCGAAGGAGAAGACAGAAGCCAAGAAGGATGAAGGCGGAGAGAGGCGTTGCATGACTCGATCCTGTGGAATCACCCCGTCCGACGACAGGGGCGCGTGGTTGATTCTTCGCGAAAAAGTACGCGCGACGCGCCCCCGCGCAGCGCGCGTAGTTAAACGCGAAAAGCCCGCGCAGAGGGTCGTGCGCGGGCTTTTATGGCGAGGTCGCGGGACAGCGTCGGCGTCGGCCGTGCAGTCACGCACGCGATCGGCGTGCGCGGGCCAGCGCGCTCAGCCGGCCGGATCGGCGGACGGGTCGGCGTCGACCTTCCACGTGTGGCCCTTGCGCATGAGGGCGTTGATATCGCCGAGCCCGCGCGCGCGCGCCTGCTTGTTCTGCTCGTGCATCCCGACCTCGAACGGCACGAGGTTCTCGTCGCTGCGGAACAGCACGCCGACCGCGACCGGGAAGGTCGGCGGGTCGAGGTTGGCGAGCAGGAACGCCTGCGAGCGGTTGGTCTCGTCGTGGACCAGCAGGTCGGCCTCGGTGACGCCGTTCTCGCCGACGGTGACGACCTCGATGTCGAGGCTGCCGGGGCGCAGGCGCAGGCCCTTGTCGTCGCCGAAGCGCATCGGCTTGCCGTGCTCGAGGTGCAGCTGCTGCTGGGCCGCGACGTCCTTGGCCGTGAAGTGGTCGAACGCGCCGTCGTTGAAGACCGGGCAGTTCTGGAACACCTCGACGAAGCCGGTGCCCTGGAACTCGTGGGCGCGCTTCAGGGTGTTGATCAGGTTCTTGGCGTCGGTGTCGACGCCGCGGGCGACGAAGCGCGCGCCGCAGCCGAGCGCGAACGCGGCCGGGGCGATCGGGTTGTCGACCGAGCCCATCGGCGACGACGGCGAGCGCTTGCCGAGCAGCGAGGTCGGCGAGTACTGGCCCTTGGTGAGGCCGTAGATCCGGTTGTTGAACAGGATGATCTGCAGGTTGAGGTTGCGCCGCAGGACGTGGATCAGGTGGTTGCCGCCGATGCTGAGGCCGTCGCCGTCGCCGGTGACGAGCCAGACGTCGAGCTGGGGGTTGGCCAGCTTGAGGCCGGTGGCGACCGCGGGCGCGCGGCCGTGGATCGTGTGGAAGCCGTACGTGTTCATGTAGTACGGGAACCGGCTCGAGCAGCCGATGCCGGAGACGAACACGGTGTTCTCGCGCCGCACCCCGAGCTCGGGGAGCATGCGCTGGACCGCCGCGAGGATGGCGTAATCGCCACAACCGGGGCACCAGCGGACCTCCTGGTCGGAGGTGAAGTCCTTGCGGGTCAGCGGCGGGTTCGGAGGATCGAGGGGCGTCATCGTCGTGACTCCAAAAGCTCTCGGGAAATTCAGGAAGAGGCGAGGAGGCCGCGGATCTCGGCCTCGATCTCGGCGATCTTGAACGGCTGACCGGCGATCTTGTTGAGGCCGCGCGCGTCGACCAGGTAGTCGCTGCGCAGGATCTTGACCAGCATGCCGTTGTTCATCTCGGGCACGAGGACGTGCTTGAAGCGCTTCAGCACCTCGCCGAGGTTCTTCGGCATCGGGTGCATGTAGCGGATGTGCGCGTGCGAGACCTTGAGGCCGGCCTTGCGCGCGCCGAGCACGGCCGAGCTGATGGCGCCGAAGGTCGAGCCCCAGCCGACGACCAGCAGATCGCCGCTGTCCTCGCCCTGGTCGATCTTCTGCAGCGGGATGTCGTCGGCGACGCCGGCGACCTTGGCCGCGCGGACCTTGACCATCTTGTGGTGGTTGTCCGGGTCGTACGAGATGTTGCCCGAGTCGTAGTTCTTCTCGAGGCCGCCGATCCGGTGCTCGAGGCCGGGGGTGCCGGGGACCGCCCAGTTGCGCGCGAGCGTCTGCGGGTCGCGCAGGAACGGGTGGAAGCCGGCCGGGTCGGTGCGCTGCTTGACCGGGAAGGGCTCGAAGCTGTTGATGTCCGGGATCTTCCACGGCTCGGCGCTGTTGGCGAGGAAGCCGTCGGTGAGGAGGATGACCGGGGTCATGTACTTGGTGGCCAGGCGCACGGCCTCGACCGCCATGGTGAAGCAGTCGCCGGGCGTCGAGGCGGCGAGCACGACCAGCGGGCAGTCGCCGTTGCGGCCGTAGACCGCGAACAGGAGGTCGCTCTGCTCGGTCTTGGTCGGCAGGCCGGTCGAGGGGCCGCCGCGCTGGACGTCGACGACGACGAGCGGGAGCTCGGTCGAGACCGCGAGGCCGATCGCCTCTGTCTTGAGCGCGAGGCCGGGCCCCGAGGTGGTGGTGATGCCGAGCGAGCCGGCGTACGAGGCCCCGATCGCGGCGCACACCGCCGCGATCTCGTCCTCGGCCTGGAAGGTGGTGATGCCGTAGGCGCGCAGGTTCGACAGGTAGTGCAGGATCGTCGAGGCCGGCGTGATCGGGTAGCTGCCGAGCACGAGCTCGAGGCCGGCCAGCTTGCCGCCGGTGAGCAGGCCCCACGCGGTCGCCTCGTTGCCGGTGACGTTGCGGTAGTGGCCCTCCTGCAGCCTGGCCCTGGGGACCTCGTAGGCGTGGATGCCCTGCGGCATCTCGGCGGTCTCGCCGTAGACGTGGCCGGCGTTGAGCGCGGCGATGTTGGCCTCGGCGATGTTCGGGCTCTTGGCGAACTTGCCGCGCAGCCACTCGGCGGTGCTGTCGCGCTCGCGGCCGAACATCCACATCATCAGGCCGAGCGTCCACATGTTCTTGGCGCGCACGGCCTCCTTGTTGCCGAGGCCGAACGACTCCACCGACTGCAGCGTGTGCTTGGTGATGTCGATCTTGAGCAGGCGGTAGCCGTCGAGGCTGCTGTCCTCGAGCGGGTTCTTGTCGTAGCCGGCCTTCTTGAGGTTGCCCGCAGTGAAGGCGCCGGTGTTGACGACGAGCAGCCCGCCCGGCTTGAGGTCGCGCAGGTTGACCTTCAGCGCCGCCGGGTTCATCGCCACCAGCACGTCGGGCGCGTCGCCCGGCGTCATGATGTCGTGCGCGGCGAAGTGGACCTGGAAGCCCGACACGCCGAAGGTCGTGCCCGCGGGGGCGCGGATCTCCGCCGGGAAGTCGGGCAGCGTCGACAGGTCGTTGCCCATCAGCGCGGTCGTGTCGGAGAACTGCGAGCCGGTGAGCTGCATGCCGTCGCCGGAGTCGCCGGCGAAGCGAATCACGACCGATTCGATGAGCTCGCGCTGGGTGGTCGAATTTGTGGAAGCGAACGTATCCATGACCGCAATGAGCGCGCGCAACCGTGGCGCGCGCGCGTGTCAGAGTATGCGCCGTGGCCGGTTTCGTTGTCATGGCGGGCCCTGGGCCAGGCCCGTGAGCCAGCACAAGCTACGTGCGCCATGTCGACGCACGTGTTCGCAAGTCACTCGAGGCTGCGCACGAGCGCTTCGACATATGCGACGTAGCTCTCGAGCGTGGCCGCGGTCGTGTCCTTCGGCGCTCGCGCGAGAGCCGGCGGCGACGGCTGTCCCTTGGGGTCGACGACGGCCCCCGCCCACGCGAGCAAGACGGCGCGATCAAAGGAATTAATGACGCGCTTACCACGGACCGGCGAGGCGGCAAGGCGAGCGTTCCACGCCAGCACCTTGCGCACGAAGGTCATGGTCCACGCCTTGTGATTGGCCTCGAACGTTGCCGCGAGGTCGGGTCGTGCGGCAGAGAGGATCTTGCGCACGCCCGCGCCGACGCGAGGGGCGTTCCGCGGGTCGTCGAGCAGGTCGCGCTGGCTGGCGGCGACGCTGTGGACAGCGCCGGCGACGCGGATGTCGGCAGGCCCGAGCGCCGCGTCGACGTGGACGACCACCGCCGCACCACCCTCGGCGGCGACGATCGCCCCGAGCACGCGCGTGGGGACGGTGACTTCGAGCGGCTCGGCCGCGATCGCGGGGCCGGTGATGGAAGTCATCGCGATCGCAGCCGCCGCCGAGAGCCAAAGTCGCCGAGTGATCATGCGCAAATCCCGACGACGTCAGCGTAGCGCGGTTTCTTCACCTGGCCCGGCGGGAAATTCACGGCGCCAGGGCGGCTCGAAGGTCCACACCAGTCGCTTGCCGAACCCGATCCGGTTGTCCGTCAACTTGGCCCAGGTGATCGCCAGGGCGTACAGCCGGTCGCGCTCGCCGAGGTGGGCCGCGGCGACCGGGTGGCGCTCGAGGTAGGCGGCGCGCAGGCCCGCGGCGGCGTCCGCGTGTAGCCGGCTGCACACCATGACCTCGCCGCGGAGCTGCAGGCCGCGGACCTCGCCGAGAACCTCGGTCTCCAGGTAGAGCGCGGCGGCCACGGTCGTCGGCCCGTCGCCGATCGCCCGCCCGTGACAGGTGTCGGCGCGGCTGGCGAACACGACGAGCGGCGCGTCCGAGCCGGGCAGGCCGTCGACGGCGGCGTAGAAGAGAGGAGTGGCGTAGGGCAGACCGTCGTCGTCCAGAGTGGCGAGGGCGAAGACCCAGCGCTCCTGCAAGAGCCTCATGAGCAGCCTCACGTCTGGCGTTGCGGGCGATGCGGCGGCAAGCATGTCGAGCCCGCTTCTACCTCGAGCGCGCGGCCGCACGTGCGCGGTCGGTCGCGCGAGACGCCGTGTTAGAGTTCGCGCCCATGAAGCAGCAGTCACTGGATGCAATCGTCGACCGCGGGCTCGCGGCCGTCGATGACGACGACCTCAAGACGGCGGAGGACGCCCTCGAGGAGGCGGCTCGGCTCGGCGGCGAGAACCACGTGCGGGTGTTGCACCTGGCCGGGATGGTCGCCTGGGCGCAAGGTCGCCTCGATCAGGCCGCGGGTTATCTGATGCAGGCCGCCGACGGCGCGCCCGAGGACCCGCAGATCTACCTCGACTGCGCCGAGTGCCTGCTCTCGCACGGCGAGGACCTCGACGAGGCCGAGGCGGCCGCCCGCGCGGTGCTCCGGCTCGAGGGCGCGGACACCGACTCGATCGACCAGGCGCGCCTGTTGCTGGCGCAGATCCGCCTCAGCGACGACGACACCGACGAGGCGCTCGAGCTGCTCGAGGGCATCAGCGCCGAGCGCAAGAACGACGCCGCGTACCTCAGCATCCACGGGTTCGTGCTGATGAACTCGAACCGCCCGAAGGAGGCGGCGGAGTCGCTGGGCCGCGCGGTCGCGGTCGACCCCGAAGATCCGGACGTCCATTACTGGTACGGCCAGGCGCTCGAGGTGCTCGGCGATGTCGCCGGCGCCCGCGCCGAGATGCTCAAGGTGCTCGAGCTCGACGCGCGCGATCTCGAGGACCACGAGCCGGTCAGCGAGGAGCTGGCCGAGGACCTGCGCGGTCAGTTCGAGGCGCTGCTCGAGGACATCCCGGACCAGGTGCTCAAGCTGGTCGCTACCGCGCCGATCACGGTGCAGGCGCGGCCCTCGACGACTCAGGTCCAGGCCGGTGCGGATCCGCGCGGGATCATCACGTTCGTCGGTCGCGCACGCACCGACGACGCCGAGGCGCGGCTGGACAGCATCGTGCTCATGCGAGACTTCTTGCTGGACGAGATCGAAGGGGACGACGACATCCCCGAGCTGTTGATGATCGGTCTCGTCGACGAGCTGCGCCGCTTCTTCCGCCTGGAGGGGCTCGAGGTGGCGACCGGAACGGAGGACTGACAGGCCATGGCGACGACCCACGCGAACACGGCGGCCCTGATCTACGACTGGAACGAGAAGGAGCGGACCGCACCGCTGTTGCGGCGGGCGCCTCGCTTCGTCGACGAGAGCATCCGCGACGGCATCCAGTCGCCGTCGGTGCGCGACCCGTCGATCGAACAGAAGATGGAGCTCGTGCGGCTGATGGATCGCATGGGCGTCCAGGCGGTCAACCTCGGCCTGCCCGGCGCGGGTCGCCGCGCGCAGGAGGACGTCGAGCGCCTGCTGCGGTTCATCGTCGAGGAGAAGCTGCGGATCACGGCCAACTGCGCCGCGCGCACCGTGGCCTCGGACATCCACCCGATCATCGACATCTCGCAGAAGGTCGGCGTGCCGATCGAGGTGATGACGTTCATCGGCTCGAGCCCGATCCGCGGCTACACCGAGGGCTGGGACAACGAGCGCCTCAAGAAGCACACCCACGAGGCGGTCAAGCTCGGCGTCGATCACGGCCTGCCGGTCGGCTTCGTCACCGAGGACACCACGCGCTCGCACCCGAAGACGCTCGACGTGCTGTTCCGGACCGCGCTCGAGGCGGGCGCCGGTCGCCTCGTGCTGTGCGACACCTGCGGCCACGCGACGCCCGACGGCCTGCGCAACCTCCTGAACTTCGCGCGCGGCGTGCTGCGCTCGATGGACCTCGAGGACACCGTCGAGCTCGACTGGCACGGGCACAACGACCGCGGCATGGCCCTGGTGCTCGGGCTGTACGCGTTCGAGTGGGGCTTCCACCGCGTCCACGGCTGCGGCCTCGGCATCGGCGAGCGCGTCGGCAACTGCTCGCTCGACCTGCTGCTGCTCAACCTGTACCTGCTCGGTCAGCTCGACCCCGCGCAGCACGACCTGTCGTGCCTGGTCGAGTACGTCGAGAAGATCAGCGAGGCCACCGGGGTGCCGATTCACCCGAGCTACCCGCTGTCGGGCCGCGACGCGTTCCGCACCGCCACCGGCGTCCACGCGGCCGCGATCATCAAGGCGACCAAGACCGGCGACCACGACCTCGCCGACCGCGTGTACTCGTCGGTGCCGGCCCGCGTGTTCGGCCGCAAGCAGGAGATCGAGATCGGCCACTACAGCGGCCGCTCCAACGTGATCTTCTGGCTGCGCGAGCACGGCTACGAGCCGTCCGACGAGCTGGTCGACCGGGTGTTCAACTTCGCCAAGAGCCAGAACCACACCCTCACGACCGAGGAAGTGAAGGCTGTGATCGCCGGCGGTTGATCGCCGCGCGGAGCGAGGAGGGCGACGCGGGCGACCGCGTCGCCCTTTCTTCGTGTGCGTCGGGCATGTCCGAAAAGACATGCCCGATGGTACATGCACTTCAGGACATGCTCATGAGAGCATGTCCCTCGAAAGCAAAACCTACTCCCAGAGCACCTTCAGCAGCTTCTTGCACTCGCGGGCGAGGGCGGCGAACAGCTCGGGGTCGACCCACTTGTCGGGGAGCGGCTCGCGGTTGCCGGCGACCGTCGGCGCGGCGGCGACGGCGACCTGCAGCGGGAACACGTCGGCGCGCGACCAGCCCTGCTTGCGGATCTCCGGCGTCACCAGCTCGATCCATCCGCGCGGGTTGTCGGCCCACGCGAGCCAGCGCAGCGGCGGCGGCTCGCGGGTCGCGTCTTGGGTGCCCGGCCACAGGACCAGGGCCGGGCGCGCGGTGCCCTCGCGGAAGCGGACCATCGCCGGCAGCAGGAGCGCGTCGCCGGGCAGGACGTCGCTGGCGAGGCGGCGCACGACCGGGCGTTCGAGCAGCGCGCCGTGGCCGTGGGTGACGAACACCTGCGAGGTGTCGGCGCCGAGCACTGCGTCGACCTTGAGCGCGGTGATCGGCGCCCCGGTCAGCTTGCTGCGCGTCGGGGTGAAGTCGGGGCGCTTGCTGGCCTCCTCGGGCTCGGCGGGGCGCGGCTCGACCAGGGTGCGCTTGCCGGGCGCGACCTTCTGCCAGGTGAGGGCGTCGGGATCGACGCGCCACAGCCGGCCGAGCATGCCCTCGGCTTGCGGGCCGCCGAGGACGATCCGGGCCGCGCCGTGACCTGTCCCGAGGACCAGCATGCAGGTGGCAGGCCACTGCAGCCGCGTCTCCTCGGCCTCGGGCAGCGGGACGAAGCTGTCCTCTTCGCCAGGTGGCGGCTTCGGCTGCTCGACGAGGAACCGCTGCAGCAGGCCCTTCGGGCGCAGCACGTAGACGTGGCGCTCGTCGCCGCCGCAGGCCAGCGGGGCGGCCTGGCGCGCGGCCAAGCGAGGGAAGCGCTCGCCGTCGACGCGCAGGTGCTTGCCGGTCCAGGCGACCGCGCCGTCGCGGGCGCAGAGGATCGCGCGGCCGGTGGTGGTGGTGCCGAGCGCGGCGATGCCCTCGGCGTCGACGTCGGTCGGGCTGGTGGCGCGCAGCTTGAGCTGGGTGTAGCCGGACGGGCGATCGGGATCGATGAGCCACGCGGTGGCCGAGCCGTCGGCCCACAGCGCGCGGCCGTCGAGGTTGACGAGGCCGGTGACGGTCCGCTCCGACACCTTGCGCCGGTGCAGCGGGTTCTCCTTGTCGACGTCGAACAGGATCTCGCCGGTCGCACCGACGCCGCACAGGACGTTCGGACGGACCAGCGCGACGCGGTCGACGAAGTCACCGAGCTTGCTGCCGACCTTGGTCAGCGCGGTCGAGAACACGCTGCCGAAGTAGAGGTGATGGCCGCCGATCCACAGCGAGCCGTCCTTGGCGCCCTCGCTCACCGACGGCTCCGGGTTGGCGCACTCGATCGTGCGCACGACCTCGAAGCTGTTGACGCCGAGGATCCACAGCTCGTACGGCAGGGGGACGACGAGGTGCTTGCCGTCGCGGGTGATGTGGATCGACAGCGGGCGATCGTCGAGGTTGGCGACATCGGCGGACTTCGAGCCGGCGATGGTCCGCTGACCGGTGCTCGAGCGCTTGATCGGGGCCTGGCGCCGCATGACGAGGCGAGCCTAACACGGCCGCGGGCCGCGAGATCAGGGCGCACGAAGCCGCGCAGAACGGCCGTAGGCGCGTTCTGGCGGCCGACGGCCGGGTCCGCCCGGGGCGGGCCTCAGATGTTGAGGACGCGGCCGCCGGCGTCGAGCGCCGCCTCCTTGACCACCTCCGACAGGGTCGGGTGGGCATGGACGCTGCGGGCGATGTCCTCGGCGCTGGCGGAGAACTCGATGGCCACCGCGGCCTCGGCGATGAGGTCGCCGGCGCGCGGGCCGATGATGTGGACGCCGAGGACGCGGTCGGTCTCGGCGTGGGCGAGGATCTTCACCAGGCCGTCGGTCTCGCCGAGCGCCTTGGCGCGGGCGTTGGCGAGGAACGGGAAGCTGCCCTTCTTGAACGGCACGCCGGCCTGCTTGAGCTCGGGCTCGGTCTTGCCGACGCTGGCGATCTCCGGGTGCGTGTAAATGATGTTGGGGATCGCGTCGTAGTTGACGTGACCCGGCTGGCCGGCCATGCCCTCGACGGCGGCGATGCCCTCTTCCTCGGCCTTGTGGGCCAGCATCGGGCCGGGGATGACGTCGCCGATCGCCCAGATGCCGGGCACCGCGGTGGCGTAGTGGGCGTCGACCTGGACGAAGCCGCGGCGGTCGAGCTGGACGCCGACGGCCTCGGCGCCGAGGCCCTCGGTGTTGGGCTTGCGGCCGACGGCCACGAGCACGCGGTCGCCGGTGATCGTCTGCGACTGGCCGTCGGGCGCGGTGAAGGCCACCTCGACGCTGTCGCCCTTGCGGGTCGCGCCGGTGACCTTGACGCCGAGGCGGATGTCGAGGCCCTGCTTGGCGAACAGCTTGGCCGCGACCTTGCTGACGTCGGGGTCCATGATCGGCAGGAGCGCCGGCATGTACTCGAGCACCGTGACCTTGGCGCCGAGGCGGGCCCACACCGAGCCGAGCTCGAGGCCGATGACGCCGGCGCCGATGACGATCAAGTGCTCGGGCACGCTCGGGTAGGCGAGCGCGTGGGTCGAGTGACCGATGCGGTCGCCGTCGAACGCGACGCCGGGGATGGTCGCCGGCACCGAGCCGGTGGCGATGAGGATCCGCTTCGTCTCGAGCACCTCGGGGGTCTCGCCCGCGACCTCGACCTTGCCGGGCGCGACGATCTTGCCGAGGCCCTTGGCCCAGTGGATCTTGTGCTTGCGGAACAGGCCCGCCACGCCGCCCGTGAGCTGTTTGACGATCTTGTCCTTGCGACCCAGCATCGTCGGCAGGTCGAGCTCGACGCCGCCGATCTTGATGCCGTGCTCGGCCGAGTGCAGGCGCGCGGCGGTGAACCGCTCGCTCGACTCGAGCAGCGCCTTGCTCGGGATGCAGCCGACGTTGAGGCAGGTGCCGCCGAGGGTCGGGTCCTTCTCGACGCAGGCGGTGCGCAGGCCGAGCTGGGCGGCCCGGATGGCGGCGACGTAGCCGCCGGGGCCGGAGCCGATGACGACGAGATCGAAGGTCTCTTGGGACATGGTGTTATGGACCTGTCTTGGTGGACATGTCTTGACGGTCAGACGTCGAGGAGCAGGCGGTCGGGCGCCTCGATGCGCTCCTTGACGTGGACCAGGAACTGCACCGCCTCGCGGCCGTCGACCAGGCGGTGGTCGTAGGACAGCGCGAGGTACATGATCGGGCGGATCTCGACCTGGCCGTTCACCGCGACCGGGCGCTCGACGACGTTGTGGAGGCCGAGGATGCCGGTCTGCGGCGGGTTCAGGATCGGGGTCGACAGCATCGAGCCGTAGATGCCGCCGTTCGAGATGGTGAAGGTGCCGCCGCTGAGCTCGTCGAGCGTCAGCTTGTTCTCGCGGGCGCGCACGGCTAGGCGGGCGATCTCCTTCTCGATGTCGGCGAAGCCGAGCTGGTCGGCGCCGCGGACCACGGGGACGACCAGGCCCTTGCCGCCGCCGACGGCCACGCCGACGTCGTAGTAGCGCTTGTAGACGATGTCGTCGCCGCGGATCTCGGCGTTGACCGCCGGGTAGGCCTTCAGGGCCGACACCGCCGCCTTGACGAAGAACGACATGAAGCCGAGCTTCGCCCCGTGCTTGTCGACGAACCCCTGCTTGTAGGCGTTGCGCAGGCGGTACACGGCCGACATGTCGACCTCGTTGAAGGTCGTCAGGATCGCCGCGGTCTGCTGGGCCTGGAGCAGCCGCTCGGCGACGCGCCGGCGCAGCGGGGTCATGGTGACGATCTCCTCGCGGCCGCCGGCCTGCGGGCGCGGGGCGAGCGGCGCGGCGGGCTTGCTCTCGGCGGCCGGCTTCTTGGCCTCGGCCGGCTGGGCCTGCGCGGGCTGGGCCTGGGCCGCGGCGCGCTGGACGTCCTCCTTCAACACGCGGCCGCCGCGGCCGGTGCCCTCGACCGTGCCGAGGTCGACGCCGGTGCGGCCGGCCTCGGCGCGCGCGGCCGGCATCGGCTCGCCGCCGGCCTTGGCCTGCGGCTGGGCTGATTGTTGGGACCTGTCCGAAGGGGCCTGTCCCGAAGCACCTGGCGCGGGGGACATGCCCGAAGGGGCAGGTGCCGCGCCGGCCTCGCCGATGACGCCGATGGTGTCGCCGACGTTGACCTTGGCGCCCTGCTGGGCGGAGATCTCGGTGATCACGCCGGCGGCGGGCGAGGGGACCTCGACGGTGATCTTGTCGGTCTCGAGCTCGACGAGCGGCTGGTCGACGCTGACGCGGTCGCCGGCCTTGACGCGCCAGGACGAGACGACGGCCTCGGTGATGGACTCGCCGAGCGGCGGGACTTTGATCGGGCTAGGCATTGGCGGCACTCCGGGCGGCTTCGGGCAGGTTGGCGAAGGCTTCTTCGAGGATGAGCTTGCGTTCGTAGGCGTGGCTGTCGGGCGAGCCGGTCGCCGGGCTGGCGCTGGCGGCCCGGCCGATGTACTTGAGCGGGCGCTGCAGGTTGCGCGCGGCGAGGGCGTCGCCGAGGCAGCCGCGGACGAAGCTCCAGGCGCCGGAGTTGCGCGGCTCCTCCTGCACCCAGCACAGATCGCGGGCGCCCGGGTAGCGAGCCAGGACCGCCAGGAGCGGCGACTCCGGGAACGGGTACAGCTGCTCGACGCGGACGATGGCGACGCGGCCCTCCTTCCGCTGCTCGCGCTCCTCGGCGAGGTCGTAGAAGATCTTGCCGCTGCACAGCATGACCCGCTCGACCTGGGCCGGGTCGGCCCGCTCGTCGTCGATCACGCGGGCGAAGCCGCCGTCGGTGAACGCCTCGACCGGCGAGAACGACGGCCGCGAGCGCAGGAGGCTCTTCGGCGTCATCAGAATCAGCGGCTTGCGCCACGGCCGCAGCACCTGCCGCCGCAGCGCGTGGAACACCTGCGCCGGGGTGGTGAGGTTGCAGACCTGGATGTTGTCCTCGGCGCACAGCTGCAGGAACCGCTCGAGCCGCGCGCTCGAGTGCTCGGGCCCCTGGCCCTCGTAGCCGTGCGGCAGCATCAGCGTCAGGCCGCTGAGGCGGTTCCACTTGTCCTCGCTGGCGACGATGAAGTTGTCGATGATGATCTGGGCGCCGTTGGCGAAGTCGCCGAACTGGGCCTCCCACACGATCAGCGACTCCGGCGAGCAGATGCTGTAGCCGAACTCGAACCCGAGCACGCCGTACTCCGACAGCGGGCTGTTGAAGATCTCGAAGCGCGCCTGGCCCTCGCCGAGCTCGTACAGCGGCGACCACGAGCGGCCGCTCTTGGTGTCGGTGTAGACGGCGTGGCGGTGGCTGAAGGTGCCGCGCTGGACGTCCTGGCCGGAGAAGCGGACCTGGTGCCCGGCCTTGAGCAGGCTGCCGTAGGCCAGCAGCTCGGCGGCCTGCCACGTCAGCGGGGCTGCCCCGGAGTACATGTCCTTCAGTTCAGACGCGAACCGCTGGACCTTGTTGTGCAGGTGGAAGTCCTCCGGCCAGCGGACGATCCGCTCGGCCAGCGCGTCGAGCTGCGGGCGCGGCAGGCGGGTCGGCACGTCGGGGGTGTCGCGGTCGGGGCCGCCGCGGAACTGGCTCCACACGCCGTGCATCGGCCGCAGCCGCGTCTTGTGGGCGTACTCGCCGCGGGCCACCCCGAGCGCGCGGTCGAAGGTCGCCAGCCAGGTGCTGTCGATCGCCTCGGCGTCGGCGTCGGCGAGGGTGCCGCGGGCCAGCAGCTCGCGCTGGTAGATCGTGCGCACCGAGGCGTGCGCCTTGATCAGGTCGTACATCACCGGCTGGGTGAAGGTCGGGTCGTCGGCCTCGTTGTGGCCGAAGCGGCGGAAGCACACCAGGTCGACGATGACGTCGGTCTTGAAGCGCTGGCGGAACCCGGCGGCCAGCTTGGCGACCCACACCACGGCCTCGACGTCGTCGCCGTTGACGTGGAAGATCGGCACGTCGAGCATGTGGGCGATGCTGGTCGCGTAGGGCGTCGAGCGGGCGTCCCTCGGGTCGGTGGTGAAGCCGACCTGGTTGTTGACGACCAGGCGCACGCTGCCGCCGGTGCGGTAGCCCTCGAGGCGCGACAGGTTGAGGCTCTCCTGGACCACGCCCTGGCCGATGAAGGCGGCGTCGCCGTGGATCGTGAGGCCCATGACGCGGCTGCCGTCGACGTCGCCGATCTGGTCCTGCTTGCCGCGCACGCGGCCGGCGATGACCGGCGTGATCGCCTCAAGGTGGCTCGGGTTGAAGGCCAGCGCCAGGTACATGTCGTGGCCGCGCGAGGTCTTGTACTCGCGGAAGTGGCCGAGGTGGTACTTGACGTCGCCGGCGCCGAGCAGCTCCTCCGGGTGGTTCGACTTCTCGAACTCGAGGAACACGTCCTCGAACGGCTTGCCCATGATGCTCATCAGCACGTTGAGGCGGCCGCGGTGGGCCATGCCGATGCACACCTCGCCGACGCCGAGCTCGGCCGACTCCTCGATGATGGTGTCGACCAGCGAGATCATCGACTCGGCGCCCGAGACCGAGAAGCGCTTGGCGCCGAGGAATTTGGTGTGGAGGAACTTGTCGACGTCCTCGACGCCCGCGAGCTGGTTGAGCAGCCGCAGCTGCTCGGCCGGCGCCGGCATGACCTTGTTCTCGCAGGCCTCCATGCGCGCCTGCAGCCAGGTGCGTTGCTCGAGGTTCTGCATGTGCCAGTACTCGACGCCGATGCTGCGGCAGTAGGTGTTCTGCAGCTTGGCGAAGATCTGGCGCAGGGTCGCGCGCCGGCCCGGCATGAGCAGCCCGGGGTCGAACTCGCGGTCCATGTGCTCCTCGCCGAGGCCGAAGTAGGCCGGGTCGAGGCCGGTGGCCGGGGCCTCGCGCGGGCGACCGAGCGGATCGATCTGCGCCGCGGTGTGGCCGTGCAGCCGGTAGTGCTCGATCAGCTTGTCGACGCGGCTCTGCAGGAGAAGCTGCTCGGCCTCGCGGCTGTCGACCCGGAGCGCCGCGGGAGCTTTGCCCCCGCTGGCGCTCAGCTCGCGCAAGATCGGCACCCACTGCGGATCGACCGAGTTCGGGTCGTTCTCGTAGGCCTCGTACAGGGCCTCGAGGAAGGCGAGGTTGTGCCCGCTGAGCGTGGATTCGATATCCATAGGCCGGCCGCAGCATACTCGTTTGCGCGTTCGAGACAACGCAGCGGGGCCCCGCGGCCGCGATCGTTTTCTCTGCGGAGATCGCGCGGCGGACAGACGACCTCGCGCCGCAGCGGCGGCGGCTCGCCCGCGCGGGCGTCACGCGGGGTTTCAGCGCGGCTCGCCGCACGAGGCCTCGGCGGCGCGTCGCGGCCGGCCGCCGAGGCCTCGCGTCGGTCCCGCGGCGCGCGCGAGGGCGCAGGCCCGAGGCGAGGCTCGCGGCGCGACTTGCCGCCCCCCTTCACGGCCGATTTGTGTCACCCTTCGCCCACGATGAGTTCGAAGGCAAACCTCGACGTCCTGAGTCGCCAGGTCGCGTACTCCGGTGAAGGGATCTCCGTCAAGTCGCTCGAGACGGACATCCAAAAAGAACGCACGATCCAGGACAACAAGGTCGAGGAGCTCAAGGTCCTTCGCGAACGCAACGTGAACATCCAATCCGCGATGGCGGAAGAGCTGAAGAAGCTGCGCAAGTTCGGCGATTATCTCAACGGGACCGCCACGGGCGGCGGGTTCTGGGCCGGCTTCAAGGAGGTCCTCAGCTACATCCCCGGGCTCGGGTCGATGAGCATGAGCCAGCGGTCGATCGAGGAGCTGCTGAAGGCCCAGTACCAGGTCTCGGCCCGCCGCGTGAAAGAGGCCGCCGAGTACGTCGACACGCTCAAGCAGAGCGAGCAGGACCTGTACAAAGAGATCGACCGCATCAACGTGCGTATCGTCGAGATGGCCAAGAACGAGCGCGAGGCGCTGAATTACGTGCTCGAGCTGAAGGCGCTGCAGGAGCAGCTCGAGGGCGAGGAGCAGGCCGTCGAGGCCGGCAGCGTCGAGCAGCGCGACATCCAGGCCAACATCGACAAGGTCCGGGCCAAGCTCGCCGAGCACTCGACCAACGTGCAGCTGTACGGCTCGGCCGAGGAGCGCTACGCCCGCCTCAAAGAGAACACCCGCAAGCTGGCCGACACCATCCGCAACCTGGCCCAGGACATCCAGCAGTACACCACTGCGTCGTCGATCAAGCTCGACATGGCCTCGGCCCAGATCCAGGCGATCGGCCGCGCCGCCGACGCGTCGACCGTCATGCTCGAGATGAAGCGCAGCCTCGACGTCATGACCGAGTCGATGAACGTCACCACGCAATTCGTCAGCGACACCCAGATCTTCTTCCGCACCAACCTCGACACGTTCATCAACGAGCTCGACACGTTCGACGAGAAGACCTCGACGGTGCTCGAGGACAACCTCCGCAAGTCCAAGGAGGTCGAGGACGCGCGGATCCAGGCCGCCATCGACAAGGCGGTCAAGCGCTCCGGCGCCCCGGCCGCTTCGCCGCCGTCCCCGTCCGGCGCGTGATGCCTCCGCCGAGGTCGCGATGACGGTCGTCGCGCTGCACACCCAGGCGCTCGTCCAGCCCGAGGCGGCGACTTACCTCGATCTGCTCGGCCGCTCGCTGCACGCGGCCCGCCTGTCGAACGCGTTCCCCGAGCGCCGTCCGCTGCAGCAGTCGCTCGAGACTCTGGCCGAGTCGCTGCGCCTCGGGCTCCACGGCGAGCTGTACGTCGACTCGCGCGCCGGCCTGCCCAACCTCGCCAGCTTCACCCGGCCGCTGACCGACAAGAGCGTGGCCCGCGAGTCGCTGACGCGCATGGGCGACCGCGCGGCGCTCGAGGCCCGCGCCGGCGAGGCGGAGGTGTTCGCCCGCCTGGCCGCCAAGCACGCCTACTACGAGAAGCTGCAGGACCGCGAGCTGGCGCCGGTCGACCACCAGCGCGTGCTGCTGCGCCGCCACGACCCGGCCAGCGGCACCGCGGCGTTCCGCATCGAGCTGACCAAGCTCGACGCGAGCGGGGTGTACGTGCGCCTGCAGATCGAGCTGACGCAGGTGTCGTCGCTGTGGCGGCGCAAGGTGATCGACCTCGACAAGGACGGCGAGACGGCGGCCGCCAGCGAGGCGTTCCGGTCGATGGTGTACCGCTGCGCCGACCTCGACGCCGAGGCGCTGTTCATGCGCATGCACGGAGCCGAGGGCGTGAGCGTCGAGCGGGTCCAGCGCGGCGTGATCGGGCCGGTGCTGTTCGCGATGCCGACCGGCAGCGGAGTCCAGGTGATCCGCACCGCCGAGGCTCCCGACGACGCGCTCGGCCGCGAGTGGCACGCGTGGTCGGTCGGCGCCGGAGCAGCCGAACACGAGCGGCCCGAGCTGCTCGCCGCGTTCGCCACCGACTCGGCCGCGCTCGACATCCGCGAGGAACGCAGCAACGACCCGCTTTCGCCGCTCCTGCGCGACCGGCTGCGAGATCAGGAGCAGGCGCGTTATCGCGCTTTGCGCGAGCGCTACCCGTTCAAGGTGTTCAAGGACCGCAAGTTCGTGGCGACGCCGGGGCTCAAGACGGTGGCCCACGCGACCTGCGCGGCGGCTGGCACCAAGAACATGATCCATGCGCTCCAGATCGGCTGAGGCGCCGAGGCCCGATCGAACCTCGTCACCTTCGGCGGGTTCGGGTTTGCGTCCGGGCGCGCTTTGGCCAATCATGCCGAGACGAGCGCCGCACGCGCCGGCCGAAGGAGAAGATCATGCTTAAGTACGTTCAGTTCACCGTCATCGGCGCCGCCCTGGCGCTGGGAGCCTGTAAGGACGACGAGGGGAAGGGCAGCGGGACCAACGCGACCAACCCGAGCACCAACCCGACCAACGACGCGACCGAGGGCGACACCTCGACCGGGACCGGCGATCAGACCTCGAACGGGACGACGACCAACCCCGTCACGACCACCGCGCCGAACCCGACCACCGGCGAGGTCACCGACGGGACCGACTCCGGCGTCGGCACCGAGAGCACCGGCTCCTTCATCACCCCGCCCGACGGCGGCGGCGGCGTGAAGGAGTGCGACGTGTGGACGCAAGACTGCCCGCCCGGCCAGAAGTGCATGCCGTGGGCCGACAACGGCAGCAGCTCGTGGAACGCCACCAAGTGCTCGCCGATCGACGCCAACCCGGGCAAGGAAGGCGACCCGTGCACGGTCGAGGGCAGCGCGGTCAGCGGCGTCGACACCTGCGACGTCGGCCTGCTCTGCTGGTACTTCGACGAGAACAACAATGGCTCCTGCATCGACATGTGCAAGGGCACGCCCGACGCGCCGAGCTGCGACATGGGCCAGACCTGCGACGTGTCGAACGACGGCGTGCTGATCCTCTGCCTCGAGACCTGCGACCCGCTGGTCCAGAGCTGCCCGGCCGGCCAGATCTGCTTCTGGGACGGCCTCGACCAGTTCATCTGCGACTTCGACGCCAGCGGCGACATGGGCGCCTACGGCGATCCGTGCGCGTACGTCAACGTGTGCGACTACGGCCTGTACTGCGCCACGCCCGAGTCGGTGCCCGGCTGCGACAACGCCGACGGCTGCTGCAGCTCGTACTGCAACCTCCAGGAGCCCAACACCTGCCCCGGCGCGGACGGCGGCCAGGAGTGCGTGCCCTGGTACACCGAGGGCATGGCCCCTCCGGGACAGGAGAACATCGGCGCCTGCGCCGTCCCGGTGTGATCCGCGAGCGCGGGCGCGAGCTCGCGTAAAGGGTCGAAGGGACATGTCCTCGCGGGCATGTCCCTTCGGCGTTTAAATCTGTCCGGAGGGGCAGGCTGTCCGGAGGGACAGGCGGCCGCGGCTCACTCGTCGCCGACCGGGAACAGCGGCGGCTTGGGCTTGCCGCGGTACTCCGGGCCGATCTGGCCCCACACCAGCCAGATCGCCAGCCAGGTCGAGGGCAGCAGGACCATGAACTCGGGGTAGACGCGCATGACGAGGAAGGCCATGGCGACCAGCGACAGCGCGGCGACGGCGAGGTTGGCCCAGCGAGCGCGCAGCGCCCCGAACTTCTTGTTGCGCAGGTTCGAGACCATCAGCAGCGCGCCGACGATCATCGCCCACGGGAACGCGCACCACACGTCGGGCCCGAGCTGCAGGTCGCCGAACAGCCGGCCCTCGGCGAACCGGTCGGGCGCGGCGAGCGGGTTGTCGGGCCCGCCGTACTTGATGCAGACGAGGAACCAGTTGACGAGCAGGCCGGCGGCGAGGGTGGTCGGCACGCCGTGGAAGATGGTCTTGTCGGTGACCTCGGCGTCGCTGAGGACGTTGAAGCGGGCCAGCCGCACGGCCGCAGCGGCCAGCCACAAGCCGGCGGCCAGCAGCGCCCAGGCGAGGCCCGAACCTGACCCGAAGGGCAGGCCCGGCGTCGAGCTCAGCGCGGTCAACACCAAAAACGGCGGGACCACGCCGAAGTTGAAGAAGTCGGCGAACGAGTCCATCTGCACGCCGAAGCTGCTGGTGGCCTGCAGCCGGCGGGCGACGAAGCCGTCGGCCCGGTCGAGGAAGGTCGAGAAGAGCAGCAGCCAGGCGGCCGCGACGTAGTCGCCGCGGTGCGCCAGCAGCATCGCCCCGAGACCGCAGGCCATGGCGCCCACGGTGATGAAGTTCGGCGCGAGATACGGGACCTTCGACATGACGCGCCTCAGCCGGCGACCCGCGCCGGGCCGAGCACCGCCAGCAGCCGGGCGGTGACCTCGTCAGGCGAGCCGACGCCGTCGACCCGCTTCAGCAGGCCCTTGGCCTCGTAGAACGGGACGATCGGCGCGGTCTCGCGGTGGTACTTGTCGAGCCGCGCGGTCACTGCGGCCTCGAAGTCGTCGCTGCGGTGGACCAGCCGCGCGATGGCGTCGGGCGGCGGCGGGTTGAACTTGAGGTGATAGATGGCGCCGGTGTCGGGGTCGCTGCGCCGACCGGTGACGCGCTCGACGATCAGGGAGTCCGGCACCTCGAACAGGACGACGGCGTCGAGCGCGACCCCGGCGGCGGCGAGCGCGACGTCCAGCGCCTCGGCCTGCGGACGGGTGCGCGGGAAGCCGTCGAGCAAGAACCCGCGGGCGCAGTCGGGCCGCTGGATCCGCTCGATCACCATGCCGATGACCACGTCGTCCGGGACGAGGTCGCCGCGCTTCATCGCCGCGTCGGCCTTCTTGCCCAGCTCGGTGCCGTTGCGGACCGCCTCGCGCAACATGTCCCCGGAGGAGATGTGGGGGATCCCGTGGGTCGAGACGATGTACTGGGCCTGGGTGCCTTTGCCGGCGCCGGGCGGGCCGATGAGGATCGTGCGCATAGAGGAGAAGCTCGCAGGTGGTGCGGGCCCCGCCGCGCTCATGCGCGAAAAGGCCCGTTGGCGCGGCAACTGTGACACGGGCCCGCGGGGACCCGCAAGGTTTCCGACCGCGCGCCGGGCGACCCCGGCGAGCCAGAAACGCCTTACGGGGCCGCTCCGGGCCGGCACGCGGCTGCGCACCGTCGCAGCGGCGGGCGAGGATCACGGAGAAAGAAGATCGGCGCGCAGCTCGCGATCGCGGCGCGTGCTCCCGCCCCCGCGCCGCGACTCCAGCCGCACGGGCCAGCCGGCGACGGCGAGGTCGAGGCGATGGGGTGCGGCAGCTCGGGGACTGTCAGTCGAGGCGCAGGTCGAGACGACCGCAGCTCCGGACCGCAGGTCGAGGGCGCAGGTCAGAAGACTGCCAGTCGAGGCGCTGGGTCGAGACGACTGCCGCGATGTCGGGAGCAGGTCGGCGCAGCTCGAGGAGACTGCCAGTCGAGGACAGCCAGCGACGGTTTGCGCGATGGCGGGACACTTCGAGGCTGCGGGTCCGCAGTCGCGGCTCTTGGCGGCGCTCGTCGACGCGTCGGCGTCGCGCGAGCGCGAATCGCCGGGGCCCGAAATTGCCAGCGGCTCGCCGGGAGGGCGAGCCGCGTCGAGTCAGAAGGAGGATCGGGCTGCCGCGCCGATCAGTGGACGTACTGCACGAGCAGCGAGTTGCCGCCGGCGTGGCTGGCCGCGGCGCCCGGGTGGGCCGGCGCGACCACGGGCTCGCCGAAGGTCTCGGAGAGGAACACGCGAGCGCGGATCCGGGGCCCGTCGTGCACCGGCGACAGGCCGGCCTTGCGCATCAACGCGGCCAGGAAGTCGTGCGGGCGCGGCAGCTGGCGCCACACCACCGGCAGGAACACTGCCTGGCGCGAGCCGATGCCGAGGATCACGCCGTCGCGGCCGGGCGTGATGGCCTCAGCGATGGCGTCGAAGCCGACGCACTCGAGATGCTGCGGCTCGCCGAGGATCGAGATCTCGCCGTTCATGCGGTGCCAGCGGGACGGACGCGCCGGCGAGGTCCGCGGATCGTGGAGCCCCGCCTGCACGGCGTAGCGCACGACGGCCTGCTCGAGGTTGGGCCACGGCTCGAGCGAGCCGATGCAACCGACCAACTCGCGCACGTCGTGCCACGAGACGAACACTCGCGCCGGCGCCTCGAGACGAGGGTCCTCCTCAGGGCGCTCGGCCACGCCGACCGCAAGACCCGTGGCATCCGGGTCTTTCGCGGCCATGGCGTCGCGCAACGCCCGGCGGGCGAGGTGAAGCAGCCAGCGACGCGCCGCTTCGGAGAGCGGCTCGGGGAAGGGGGCTTTTGCCATGTCCAACGCCGGCGAACTATGGATCCTTCGGGCGGCGACGTCGACGGAAAAATGCGGGCGGCGGCGTCGCGATCCGGCGCCGTCTCGCCGAGCTCGCCGACCGCGGTGGCCGCCGGGCAGCTGTCCGTGCGCGGGGTCCCATTCGCGAGGCGACGGCGTCCTCTCGCCCGCGTCGCTACGGCGACGCAGGCGAGGCGGCGCCGGCTGCGTCGAGCGCCGCGACGCCGGGACTCCACGCGGCGGAGTTTCGCCGGCGGCAGCGTCGAGAGAGGCGCCGCCGAGGCTCCGACGCGGGCTGCGGCGAGAGGCGTCGGCGGGGCTCCGACGCGGGCAGCGTCGAGAGGCGCCGGCGGGGCTCCGACGCCCGCGTGGCTGCGCCGCGGGATCGGGGCGCGGCCTATCGGCGGGCGAGGGGGTCGAGATCTCCGAGCTGTCCAAAGGGACAGCCGAGAGGCCGCCGCGGGCTCGCAGGAGTCGGCGCGGCGGCACCGGTCGCCTCGCGCTCGTGCCTGCCGGCCTCCGCGGAGGTCGGAGGGTTGATGTGACGCTGCGGCAGAGGTTGCCCGCAGCGGCGAGTCGGCGCGGCGCTCCGACGGGTTCCCGGCGGCCTGGCGCACAGCGGAAGTCACCGCCGTCGAGGCGTGCCGAGGCTCCCGGCAGCGTCGCACCATTCGGCGAGGCGATCGGGCTCGATCTCGGCGCTTGCGCGTGCGCGGGACGGGGTGGTCGCCGGTACACGCTCGGGCGGGAATCACCGCCGGCGCGGTCGCTGGCAGTTCAGGACGGCTGGAGTGACTCACCGCCGCCGAGCCGCGCCCAGACAGCCCGGCGTCGCGGCGGGGATCGGTCGCGTGGCTGGCACTTCCGGCTCGGAGGCGTCACGGACGTCCGGTCGGCGAGCGCGCCGGCGCGCAGGGTCGGTGTGCCCGCGGCGCCGGGGATGGGATACAACAGGACCCGTGAGCACCCTGGATCGGATCGCCAGCATCGACGAGTTCTGGACCCGCGAGTTCGCGTACTACCTGCACGAGCACCGCCACCCGCTCAACCGGCTGACCCACATGTTCGGGGTGCCGATCCTGGTGGTGACCGGCGTCGGCGCCGTGGCCACGCTGAGCTGGAAGATGTTCGTGATCGGCTGGACGATCGGCTGGGCGTTCCAGATCGCCGGTCACCGCATCGAGGGCAACAAGCCGGCGCTGCTCAAGCGGCCGATCTCGTGGCTCATGGGGCCCGTGATGGTGATGGTCGAGTTCCTCGAGCTGGCCGGGCTGCACTTCGGCTTCGCCCGCCGCGCCCGCACGATCGTCGGGCTTTGAGCGCCGATCTCGCGCTGGTATGGTGGCCGGGATGCACACCCGGCCGCACCTCGTCCTCTCGCGCTCCGCCCGCTGCCTCGGGCTCGCCGCCGCCGTCTCGCTGGTGGCCTCGCCAGCTCGCGCCGACGAGGGCCAGTGGATGCCGGGGCAGATCGTGGAGCTCGACCGCGCCAAGCTGAGCGCGATGGGCCTCGAGCTGCCGCTGGAGCAGCTGTGGAGCAACAACACCGGCCTGATGCGCGCCGCGGTCAACCTCTCGGGCTGCTCGGCGGCGTTCGTGTCGGCCGAGGGCCTGATCGCCACCAATCACCACTGCGCGCACGGGGCGATCCAGGCCGTCAGCAGCGTCGAGCACGACTACATCAAGGACGGCTTCCTCGCCCGCACGCGCGCCGAGGAGCTGCCGGGCAAGGGCCTGACGGTGCGGGTGCTCGAGCGCATCGACGACGTCACCGCGGAGGTGCTGGCCGGCGCGGCGGACCTGACCGACGACCGGGCGCGGGCGCAGGCGATCGACCGCGCGCGCAAGCAGATCGTCGACACCTGCGAGAAGCCCGGCGGCGGGCTGCGCTGCGAGGTGGCGGCCTTCTACAACATGAGCCTGTTCCAGCGCTTCACCTACCGCGAGCTCCGCGACGTGCGGCTGGTGTACGCGCCGCCGTCGGCGATCGGCGAGTTCGGCGGCGAGATCGACAACTGGATGTGGCCGCGGCACACCGGCGACTTCACGCTGCTGCGCGCCTACGTCGGCCCCGGCGGCGAGCCGGCCGACCGCGCCGACGCCAACGTGCCGTACAAGCCCGACGTGTGGCTGCCGGTGGCGCACGCGGGGGTCAAGGCCGGCGACTTCGTGGCGGTGCTGGGCTACCCCGGCAACACCGAGCGCTACCTGCCGCTGTCGGAGGTCGAGCGCTACGAGTCGCAGATCTTCCCGGCCCGCATCGACATCGTCGGCGAGTGGGTGGCGATCCTCGAGGAGCTCGGGGCGACCGACCCGGCGCGCGGGATCAAGGTGGCGGCGAGCAAGAAGAGCCACGCCAACCGGCTGAAGAACGCCCGCGGCATGCTCGCCGGGTTCTCGGCGATCGGCCTGCTCGACCGCCGCCGCGCCGAGGAGGCCGAGCTCGAGAAGTGGGCCCAGGACTCGGGCGACCGCTCGCAGCGCGAGGCGCTGCCGGCCCTGCGCAAGCTCAGCGAGGAGCGCAAGGACAGCTTCGCCCACGACTACCTGCTCGAGCAGGTGCCGCACGGGCCGAACCTGCTCGGCCTGGCGATCGACCTGGTCCGCCGCGCGCGCGAGCGGCAAAAGCCCGACCTCGAGCGCTCGGCCGGCTACATGGACCGCAACGAGAAGAAGCTGTGGGAGCGCCAGGAGCGGCGCCTCCGCGACTTCGACCCGGAGGTCGACGCGCACCTGCTGGCGTCGGTGATCGCCCGCGCGCAGGCGCTGCCGGCCGCGTGGAAGCTGGATGCCTTCAAGGACATGTCCCCCGAGCCAGCCGCGACCAAGCCCGCGGCGGATGGCGCGAAGGACATGGCCGAAAAGACAGGCTCGGGGCGCGAGCGCTACCTCAAGCAGGCGCGGCAGCTGATCGCCCGCACCAAGCTGCTGGGCGAGGGCAAGGCCCAGGCGCTGTTCGACGCCGCCGACCCGGCCGCGCTGGCGGCCAGCGGCGACCCGTTCGTGGCGCTGGCGCTGGCGCTGGCGCCGGCGCTCGAGGCGGCCGAGGCGCGGGCCGAGACCCGCGCGGGCGCGGCTTCGCGGCTCGGGCCGGCGTACTTCTCGATGCTCCGCAAGGTCCGCTCCGGGCCGGTCTACCCCGACGCCAACGGCACGCTGCGCCTGTCGTACGCGTCGATCCAGGGCTACAAGCCGCGCGAGGGCCTGCTGGCGACGCCGCAGACGACGCTGACCGGGCAGATGGCGAAAGTCACCGGCGAGGACCCGTTCACGATGCCGGAGCGGGTGCTCGCGGCTGTCCCGAAGGCCAGGGAGTCCTACTGGGCCGACCCGATCCTCGGCGACGTGCCGATCGACTTCTTGAGCACCGGCGACACCACCGGCGGCAACTCCGGCAGCCCGGTGATCAACGGCCGCGGCGAGTTCGTCGGCCTCAACTTCGACCGCGTGTGGGAGAACATCGCCGGCGACTTCGGCTACAGCGAGCGCTCCCGCAACGTCGTCGTCGACGTGCGCTACCTGCTGTGGCTGCTCGACAAGGTCGAGGACGCCGACGCGCTGCTGCACGAGCTCGGGGTCGGCGGACTGCGAGTGGCCGGGGCGCGAGCGCAGGTCGGCGAGGGCACGCCGGGGCCGGCCGCCGCCGGGGCTGCGGCGGGGCGTGAGACCTGCCCGCAAGAGCGCCGCGGCTGCGGCTGCGCGAGCGGCTCGGAGTCGACGCCGTGGTGGCTGCTGGGCGGGCTGCTGTGGATCGGGCGGCGGCGGCGACGCTGAGCTGGCCGATCTCGACTTCGGCGCACGGAGGGAGAGCCGCAGGCGCTGCCGGGGCTCCTCCGGCAGCAGCGCTGAGCTCGCAGGTGGCTGTCGTGATTCCGGGGGTCGGTGCCGAGCTGGCCGATTTCTAATCGGCTTCGGCGAGCGTCACGAGAGCTGCGGGACGCTGCCGTGGCGGCGGCGGCGATCTGCTGGCTCTTGGGACAGCTTCTGTGCGGGACGGCAGGCGATGCGGGTTGCTGTGGCTCTGTCGGCGGCGGCGCTGGTTGGCCTTGGGGACAGCTTCGACCGCACGCCGAGGCAGGCGGGGCAGGTCGCCGGGGCCCGAGCCTGTCCTAGCAGACAGATATGACGACGTCGAATCGAGCGCTCTTGGATATGTCCTGAAAGACAGATTGGCGAGCCCGCTCGACCGCGCCGAGCCAGAGCAGGCTGCGCGATAATCTGTCTTCAAGGGCATGTTCATGAGCCGCGGTGAAAAGTCATTCCGCTGCGGTGGCCTTTACTAAACATGTCCCTTCGGACATGAGCAGCTTCGTGTCGCTGCGGGATCGCGTCGTCGCGAGGGGCGCTCGGACGAGGGTCGCGGCGTCGCGTCGTCGTGGCCTCGCGGCAGATCGGCCCTGCAGTCGCGGCGGGATCGCGGGGATGCCGGTCCGGGTGGGCGAGGGTTTTCACGGCCCGGCTCGTGGCCACTGCGGGGCGCGCGTGCGACGAACGGGGGCCGATGACCTCGATCTGTCGCGGGTCCGGAGCCGTCCCGGGCGAGCTGCCGGAGGCCCGCGAACGCGGCCTTATGGCGCGCATACGGGCTCGCGCGGATCCGGCGGTGCGTGCGCGCGGGCGGGCGGCCGCTGGCCTGCCCGGCTCGGGCCGCTCGCCGTGGCGGGGTTTTGGCGCTCACGCCGAGGGTAGGGCACGATCCAGGAGGATGCCCGCGGCCGACGAGACCTACCGCCAGTGGTTGGAGCTCCGCCTCGGGCAGTCGTTCATCGACGACCTCATGTCGCCCGACCAGGCGGTGGTGTGGCACGAGCTGTGCCGCGACCTGCGAGTCGGGCCGGAGCCGGCCGGCGACGACGACGACGAGGAGGCGCTGGCCGCTTGCGGCGAGTCCCTCGAGACATGTCTCGTCGGCCAGGCCGAAAGGGACATGCCGCCGCTGTGGGCGGTCGGCTCGACGCGCGCCGGCGGATGTACTCTGGTGCAGGACCTGCTGCTCGGGCTGTGCGGTCCGGCCGGCGCGGGGGCGCGGGGCCGGCTGGGCGACGTGCTGCCGGTGCCGCTGGTGATGTGCGGACGGACGGTCCGCGGGCCGCTCGGCATGCTCGGCATGGATGTCCGTTGGGACAGCTGCGAGACCGTGGCCGAGGCGCTGACGCGCTGGTGGGCGCTGGTCGAGCACGACGTGCGGCGGGCGTTCGCGCCGGGGTTCGCGGCGTCCGACCTGCAGGCGGGTCGCGTTCGGCCGCTGCTGCTGGTCGCCGGGCTCGACGAGCTGCCGGAGGCGACGCGCGCGGCGGTGGGGCGGTGGGCGGCGGAGCTGTGCGCGGCGGGGGCACCTGTCCTTTTGACCACGCGCTCGGCCGAGGTGCCGGAGCTCGAGCAGCTGCGCGCGGCGGGGTCGCTGCGGCGGGTCCACCTGCAGCCGCTGGCGCGGCCGGCGATCGATCGCTTCGTCGACCGCTGGGTGCGGTTGCCGGGGGCGTTCGAGCCGGCCGCGGCGGCGCGGGTGCGGGCGGCGATCGACGGCTCGCCGGCGCGGCGGGCCCTGGCGCGTCGCCCGGTGACTCTGGCGATGCTGACGGTGCTGCTGGCCCGCACCGAGGTCGCGCCCGACTCGCTCGAGGCGCTGCAGCGGCAGCTGCTCGCGGTGCTCGAGCCGCAGCGGCCGGCGCACCGCCTGCTCGTCGCGCGCATCGTCGCCGATCGCGACAGCCCGATCGCGGCGGTCGAGCGGGCCGAATGGGTGGCGCCGCTGGTCGCCGCGGCGGGGGTCCACGATCACCCGGAGCTGGGCGACGCGCTGGGCCGCGACCCGGCGCTCGCGGATACGGGCGCCGAGGTGCTGCGCGCGGCGGCGCAGGGCTGGGCCGCCGGCGGGTGCCCGATCGCGGCGATGCAATCGCTGGTGCCCGCGGGGCTGACGGCGCTCGCTGCCGGCCACGTCGGCGACCGCGACGACGCGATGGCGCGGCTGGTGGTGTTCGGCCAGCGCGCGGGCTGGTGGCGGCCGGACCACGCGTTCGTGCTGCACCGCGGGCTGCCGGGGCGCGAGCGGCTGTTCGAGATCGAGGACGCGACCATCCGGCCGCGGCCGCTGTTCACCGCGCTGGCGGGCCTGCAGGAGATGTGGGGCACGTTCGCGTTGCCGCTGCTGCGCGCCGCGCCGCTCGGCTACCTGCTGGCCGAGGGCGGCGCGGCTTGCCCGGTGACGACCGCGGCGCTGTTCGCCGAGACCCCGCCGCCCGAGGTGCGGATGGTGCGAGATCTGTTCCAGCGCGCCCTCCTGCTCGAGCTGGCCCTCGTCAGCCTCGCCGCCGACGACGAGGCGCTGCAGCGCGAGGTGCTCGAGGTCGTGCTCGCCCGCGATCAGGACCTCGACGCCGCGCTCGACCGGGCGCTGCTCGCGGAGCTCGGCGAGACCCGCCCGCCAGGGCCGCGCAGCGCCGGCAACCTGAGCCCGCGGCTGCTCCACATCGATGCGGCGCTCGAGCTGGCGAGTCGCCTGACGCCCGACGGGGCGCCCGAGCTGGCGCGAGACCTCGAGCTGGCGCGCGCGCGGGCAGCGACGGAGCACGAGCCGCGGCTGCAGCGCCTGGCTGCGTTCGTGGTCGTCATCCTTTTATATGCGATCGACCGCCGGCTGGTGCCGACGCGCACGGAGATCCGGCGGAACGATGTCTCCGCGCTGCTGCTGGCGCTGACGCGGCCGGAGACGGTGGCGGCGGCGTTCCCCGAGGAGCGCCGCGGGCAGATCGCGGCCGACTGGCAGTGGGTGGCCCGGCAATCGTGGGCGCCGCAGCGAGTCGCGGAGATCTTGCTGCTGCACATGCCGGACAGTGTGTCGCTGGCGCCCGAGCGCGTGCTGCCCCGCTGCCACGCGTGGCTGCGCCACTTCCTCGGCGCGACGACGGAGCGCGGGCCGCTCGAACATGACGGCGGCGAGAGGCCGCGCGCCCGCAAGTGACGCGGGCGGCGACGAGTGCGCGAGCGCCTCGGCCGTGACGATCGCTCGCAGGGACGCGCAGGACCGCGGCGCCCACGGCCGCAAGGAGACGCGCGGTCCCGCGGTGGCACGGCCGCGAGAGGCGGGCTTTCCGGGTGCGGGAGCGGGGAGACGCGCGGTCTCGCGGAGGCTCGGCCGCGAGAGACGCCGGGCTGCGCGCAGACCCGCGAAGGTTCGGTCCTGAGTGGCGCGGGCCGTCGGCGTCCTCGTGGCGAGATTCGGGGCGCGAGACGTCGGCGCCGATGGCGTGGCGAGGTGCAGATCCGCGGAGTCACGGCGGCGAGGGGCGCGAGGTCCGGGGCGCGAGACATCGGCGCCGGTGGTGCGGCGAGGGGCGCGAGGTCTGGGCGCCGCGGTGATGGTGGAGGCGCGGCGGCGAGGGGCGCGAGACTTTTGCGTGTCACTGCTCGCCGCGCGTGAATCGATCGACGACGCGTCGCGGGGGCGACGACGCGGCGCGCGGAAATGTGCCGCGGTGCGTCACGCGGCGCCTCGCGAGGATGTCACGGCACGCGCGGGGGTGCGCGGCCTCGCCGGCCCGCGGGATAGGCAAACCCTGGTATGGTGCAACCCTGGCCGAAGGCCCTGACGCGCGCCTCTGTGTGCGGGCAGGCGCGGCGCCGGTTAACGAGGCATCCGATGGCAGACACATCTTCGCGTATCCCCGATGAGCAGGGCTTCGACAGCGCGGCGGCGGCGGTCCGCAGCGAGCCCGAGCGGGCCGACCGCTGGGACCAGGTCGAGGCGCTCGGCGAGCCGGAGCGCGCCGCCGCGATCGCGGCGCTTTATCGCGAGATCCTCGCCAAGGAGCTCACCCCCGCCGCGGCCACCGTCGTCGGTCAGCGGGCCGTGGCGTTCTTCGAGGAGTGGTTCCCGGGCGACGAGACGGCGCTCACCGAGGTGCTGCGGCGCGTGCTCGCGGTCCAGCCCGGCGACGGCTGGGCGTTCCAGCGGCTGACCGGGGTGCTCACGCTGAACGAGCGCTGGAGCGAGCTGCTGGCGCTGTACGACCAGGTCCTCGCCGCGGGCACGCTCGACGAGGCGCGCCGGATCGGCATCCTCGAGGAAGCCACCGACATCGCCCGCGACTTCGCCGGTCAGCCGGATCACGCGGTCGACTACATGCAGCAGCTGCTGGCGCTGCGCCCGAGCGACACGCGGCTCGAGGCGGCGCTCGAGCGCCTGCTCGAGAAGCAGGCCCGCCACCGCGACCTGATCTCGCTGTACAAGCGGCGGATCGGCCTGCAGGGGCGCGAGGCGACCGCGGGCTTGCCGGTCAAGATCGCCGAGCTGTGGCTCGACCGCCTGGCGCAGCCCGGCGAGGCGCTCGAGGAGCTGCGCGGCCTGCTGAAGGACGACGGCGGCAACCGCGACGCGTGGGCGCTGCTCGAGCGGATCCTGGTGCTGGGCGAGGCCTCGACGGCGGTGCGCACCGGGGCGCTCGATCTGCTGCGCACCAGCTACGACGCCGCCGACCTGCGCGAGGAGGTGATCCGGATCCTCGGGGTCGCGCTCGGGTTCGCCGAGCCGCAGGCGGCGATCGGGCTCCACCGCGAGCTCGCCGAGCGGCTCGTGACCGCGGGGCGTCCGGCGGCGGCGATGGAGCACTACGTCGCGGTGGTCGGCGCGCTGCCGGGCTCGGAGAGCGATCACCGGCGGCTGCGTCACCTGGCGGAGCTGCACGGCGAGCACGCGCTGCACGTGAAGGGCCTGGCCGCCGCGGCCGCGAGCGAGGGCGACGCGGGCAAGCGCGCGGCGCTGTGGGCCGAGGCGGGGGATGTCCACCGCGAGTCGCTGGCCGACGACGCCGGCGCGATCGGCCTGTACCAGCAGGTGCTCGGCGAGCCGCAGGCCGACCGGGCGCTGGCGCTGCGGGTGGCGCGGCTGCTCGACGTGCTGCTGGCGCAGACGGGGCAGGCGGCGGAGCGGCTCACCGTGCTCGAGCGGCTCGGCGAGCTCGAGTCGGGGCCGACGCAGACGACGGTGCTCGGGGAGGCGGCCAAGCTGGCTCTCGGGTCAGGTGACGCCGAGCGCTCGCTGAAGAGCTGGCGCGCCCGCCTGGCCCTCGACGCCGAGGACGCCGAGGCGCTGACTGCCGCGATCGCGGTGCTCGAGGGCCTCGGGCGCTGGGGCGAGGTGGTCGACGTGCTGCGCCAGCGCGCGGGCGGGCCGGTGCCGGAGCACCAGCGCCGCGCCGACCTGGTGCGGGTGGCGGAGATCCAGGCGGAGCACCTGGCGAACCTGCCGGGGGCGATCGCGACCTGGCAGGAGATCGTGGGCGGCTTCGGCGAGTCGGAGCAGACGGTCGAGTCGCTGGCGTCGCTGCTGGCCGAGGTCACGCGCTGGCCTGACCTCGCGGACCTGCTCGATCGGGCAGCCGGTCGCGGCACCGCCCGCCTGGCCGACCTGTCGACCCGCCTCGGCGACGTGTGCCGCACCCAGCTCGACGCGCCCGGTCGCGCGGTCGCCTGCTACGACACCGCGCTGACGGCCGATCCGGCCCACGAGGGCGCGCGCGCCGGCCTCCTGGCGACGCTCGAGACCGAGGCCCGCGCCGGCGCGGTCGAGGTGCTCGGCAAGCTGTACCGCGGCCGCGGCGAGTGGGCCGACCTGGCCTCGATCGTCGACGCTCGCCTGGCCGCCGCCGAGGGCGACTCGGTCAAACAGGTCGACATCCTGCGCGAGACGGCCCGCCTGCACGAGGCGCACACCGGCGACAAGCCGGCCGCGGTCGCGGCGCTGGCCCGGGCGTTCCCGCTGGCCCCGGCCGACCGCTCGATCGAGCGCGACCTGCTGCGGCTGTCCGAAGAGACAGGTGATTTCGGGCCCGCGGCGACCGCGTTCCACCAGGCCGCGGCCACCCCGATCGCCGGCGAGCCGCACCGCGCGACCGAGCTGCGGCTGGCCGAGGCGCGGCTGGCCGAGCACAAGCTGGGCGATGCGGCGCGGGCGCTGGCGGCGTATCAGGCGGTGCTGTCGGCGACCCGCAGCGACGCCGAGGCGGTCCGCGGGGCGATCCGCACCGCCGCGGCGGTGGGCGACTTCTCGGCCGCCGCGCACGCGCTGCTCGGGCAGATCGTCGGCGACCAGAAGATCGACGATCCGACCTTCGCCCTGGTCGAGGGCCTCGCCGGCGAGCACGCCGGCTGGGACCGCCTGACCCTGTCCCTCGAGGCAGCCGCGAACGCGGGCAAGAGCTCGCTCACCCCGGAGCTGTACGCGTTCGTGGCGGCCCGCGTGGCCCAGTGGCACCGCGAGAAGCGGAGCGACGTCGCGGCCGCCCGCGAGGCGCTGCTGCGCTCGGTGGCGGCCCAGCCGGGCCACCGCGAGCGGCTGCGGACCCTGGCCGACCTGCAGCGCGCGGCGCCCGAGCCGGCGCTGATCGACACGCTGCTGGCGCTCGACGGCCTGAGCGAGACCGACTTTGACCCGCTCTACGAGGCCTCGGAGCTGGCGCTCGGCCTGCTCGGCGACACCGACATCACGCGCGACATCCTCCAGCGCCTGCTGGGCCGCGCGACCGCGCTGTGGAGCCGCGGGGTCGCGGCCACCGGCGCCCGCAGCAACGACGTCAGCGTCGGCTGGGCGGCGCAGAAGCTGTCGCAGCTGCACGAGCAGGACGGCGACCGCAAGGCCGCGGCCGAGCTGCTGGCCAAGGTCTCGACCTTGCCCTTCGACCAGCCTGTCGCTCAGGACATGCGCATCCGGGCAGCCGGGATCTTCACCGAGCTCGGCGACCGCCAGCGGGCGATCGGCCTCTACGAGGTCGCGCTCGAGTCGAACCCCGACGACCTCGCGGTGCTGCGCCTGCTCGGCCCGCTGCTGCAGGCCGAGGAGCGGTTCCCCGAGCTGCTCAAGCTGCGCAAGCACGAGCTGTCCAAAGAGCCAGACGCGGCGCGCCGGCTCGAGCTGCGGCTGGAGATCGCGCGGCTGGTCGGGGTGATCGAGCAGCGCGGCGGACGGGTCGAGGCGCTGCGGTCGAACCTGCACGACGACCCCAGCCACGACCCGTCGCTGGCGGCGCTGACCGAGATCCTGGCCGACAAGGCGAGCCCCGACGAGCTGGCGAAGTTCCTCGGCGAGCACGCGGCCCGGCTCGAGCAGGTCGACGACAAGCCGCGCGCGGTCCGGCTGTGGACGCAGCTGGCCGAGCTGGCGGAGCGCCGGATCGGCGACGTCGAGCTGGCCCTGTCGAGCCACCGCCGCGCCGCCTCGCTGGCGCCCAACTTCCACAACCTCGACGCGCTGGCGCGGCTGCACGTGGGCCGCAACGAGCCGGCCGAGGCGGTGCCGTGGCTGACGGAGCGGCTGGTCCGCACGCCGGAGGGCGCGGAGCGCACCGACATCGTGCTCGGCCTGGCCAACGCGCTGCTCGGCGCCGGTCGCAACGTCAAGGCGATCGAGGTGCTGACGCGGGCGGTCAGCGATCACCCGGCCGAGGCGCGCACGCGCGACCTGCTGATCAAGCTGGTGCGCGAGGCCGGCGACTGGGAGCGGCTGGCGTCGCTGCTGCAGGTCGCGGCCGAGCACACCGAGGATCGCGAGGTGGTGCTGGCGTTCCTCTACGAGGCGGCGGCGATCGTGCGCGAGCGCCTCGGCGAGCTCGACCGGGCGATCCCGGTGCTCGAGCGCCTGCACACCCTCGTGCCCGACGATCGCGGCGTGCTGGCCTACCTGGCCGACGCGCTGGTCAGCGGCGAGCGCTGGGCCGACGCGCAGGGGGTGCTCGAGCGGCTGTTGGCCGACTTCGGCCGCCGGCGCCCGCCCGAGCGCGCGCGCGTCCACTACAAGCTGGCGCAGGTGGCCCGCGCCCTGGGCGACACCAAGACGGCGGTGGCTCAGCTCGAGCTGGCGACCGCGATCGACGTCGGCGACGTCGCCAGCCTGCAGCTGCTGGCCGAGCTGTCCCGAGATACAGGTGACCTCGCCCGCGCCGAACGCAGCTACCGCGCGCTGCTGCTGGCCGCGCGCCGCCGCGGCGTCGACGGCGACGAGCGCCTGATCGGCATCGCCGAGGCGCAGTACGAATTGAGCCGCCTGGCCGAAGGCCGCGGGCAGACCGACCTCGCCCAGGAGCTGCTCGGCTCGGCCATCGAGGCCGCGCTGCAGGACGACCGCGAGGCCCGCAAGCTGCAGCGCGCGCTGCGGAGCCGCGGCGACGCGCAGCTGCTGGTCCGCGTGCTGCGCTCGCGCCTGGCCGCCGCGCAAGACCCGACGGCCCGCGCCAGCGTGCTCGGCGACCTCGCCGACGCGCTCGACGCCACCGGCCAGGCCGAGGAGGCGCTGGGCCTGAAGCTCGAGGCGCTGCAGCAGGACCCCGGCGCCGCGGCGCTGCAGCAGTCGGCCGCCGAGCAGGCCGCGCGCCTCGGGCAGAGCGGCCGCTACGTCGACGCGGTGCTCGGCCTGGTCGACCGCGCCCGCCGCAAGCAAGACGCCGGGCTGCAGGCCGACCTGCTCCTTCGGGCAGCCGACATCGTCGAGCGCGAGCTCGCCGACCACCCGCGCGCGACCGAGCTGTACGGCCGCGTCGAGGCCGGCGGTGAGCGGGTCGTCGAGGCGTGGCTGGGCCTGGCGCGGATCGCCGCGGCCCGCGGCGACACTGCGCGGCAGGTCGAGCTGCTCGAGCGGGTCTCCAACGCCCCTGACGACGCGATGCCGCCGGAGGTCCGCGCCCGCGCGGCCTTCGGGCTGGCGGAGATCCACCTGGCCGCGCCCGAGTCGCGCGACGCCGGCGTGGCGGCGATGCGGCGCGCGCTGCAGACCGAGCCGCGCCTCGACCTGGCCGAGCCGGTGCTGCGCCGGGCCCTCGCCGCGGCGCCCGATCACAAGGATCTCGGCGAGCTGTACGAGCAGATCGTGCGCAAGCTCGGCGACCGCCACGCGCTGCTCGCGTGGCTCGAGCAGAAGGTCAACGTCGAGGGCGTCGATCCGCAGGTCGCCGAGGACGCGTCCAACCTGGCGCTCGAGCTCGGCGAGAACGAGCGCTCGGAGAAGCTGCTGGTCCGCCGGATCGAGCTGGCCAACGAGCGCGAGGGCGGCGGCAAGTCGATCGCCGAGACGTACTTGACCCTGGCCGAGCGGCGCAAGGCCGCCGGCGACCTGCGCGGCGCGGTCGACTACCTGCGCGAGTCGGCCGCCAGCCTGCAGCTGCCGCAGACCTTCGAGCTGCAGCTCGAGCTCGCCGGCCTCGCCGCGGGTCAGACCGATCAGCTGGCGCTGGCCGCCGAGGTCTACGACGACCTGCTGCTGCAAGACCCGAGCAACAAGGCCGTGTGGGCGCCGCTGATGGCGGTGTACCGCAAGATCGGCGACGACTCGCGGCTGCAGCAGCTCGTCGAGTCGACCCTGCCGAGCCTCGCCGAGGTCGGCGAGCGCAACCAGCTCCGGCTCGAGCTGGTCGAGGCGCTGCTGCAGGGCAGCGGCCACGAGCAAGAGGTGGTCCGCCTGCTCAAGGACGTGCTGATGGAGGAGCCCGGCCACAAGCAGGCCGAGGCGCTGCTGGCCGAGGTGTTCGAGAAGACGGGCTTCGACTCCGAGCTGGTCGAGCTGCTGAACCAGCAGATCTTGACGGCCCAGGGCGCGGGCGACAGCGAGGGCGTGATCGCGGCCTCGCTGCGGCTCGGCGACCTGCTGCGCAAGACCCAGCCCGACGAGGCGCTGGCGGTCTACCGCAGCGCCCTCGACTTCGCGCCGCAGAGCCGGGCGCTGATCGAGGCGATGCTGAGCCTGACCGACGGCGAGCACGACCCGCGCGAGCGGGCGGAGATCGGCGAGCGCCTGCTGGCGATCGAGACCGGCGCGGCGGCGGTCCGCCTGGCGCTCGACGTCGCCGGCCAGTACGACAAGCTCGGCGACCGCGAGGCCACGAGCCGCGTGCTCGAGGCCGGCTACAAGGCGTCGCCCGACAGCGACGCGCTGCGCGAGCGGCTCGAGGCGTGGTACCGCGAGCGCGGCGAGTTCGAGCGCCTGGCCGAGCTGCTGGTCGCCTCGGCCGAGCGCGCGATCGACCCGACCAAGTCGGTCGGATTGCTGCGCGAGGCCTCGTCGATCTACGTCGACCAGCTGATGGACGCGCAGAAGTCGGCCGAGGTGCTGCGCACCGCCGTCGCCATCGACCCCAACGACAACGAGCTGCTGCGCGAGTTCATCGGCCGCCTGTGCGACACCGGCGAGCACGTCAGCGCGGTCGAGGAGCTGACCAAGGCGATCGACTGGCGCCCGCTCGAGGAGGACGTCCAGGTCGAGTTCCTGCGCCGCCGCGCCGAGCTGCGCATGATCATCGGCGACGAGGCCCGCGCCTCGGCCGACCTCGAGGAGGCCTACGGCCTGGTCGGCGCCGAGCTGATCCCCGACCTCATCGACGGCCTCGAGCGCTGGCGCAGCGCGGCGGCCAAGCGCGGCGACCGCGAGGGCGAGCGCAGCGCGACCTTGCGGCTGGCCGACGTCCTGCGCAAGGAGGGCGCCGACGATCAGGCCCGGCACGCGCTGTCCGGGTGGATCGACCACGCCCCCGGCGACACCGAGGCGCTGCGCCATCTGACCGCGATGGACGTCGCCGCCAGCCGGTGGGAGAGCGTGATCGAGACGGCGACCAAGCTGGTCGCCGCCGAGACGGGCGAGGAGCAGATCAAGGCGGTGATGCAGCTCGTCGACGCGTGCGAGAAGGTCGAGCGGCCGCACGACGCCCAGGCCGGGCTCGAGGCGGCTCACAAGGCCCAGCCGAAGAACGAGGCCGTGCGCGCGCGGCTGAAGCAGATCTTCGAGGAGACCGAGAACTACCCGGCGCTCGCGCGGCTGCTGATCTCCGAGGCCGACGTGATCACCGACGAGGGGACCCGCTTCGTCACGCTGCGCCAGGCCGGCGAGCTGCTGCTCGACGAGGACCCGGAGGCGGCCGTGGCCGCGCTCAGGCGGGCGCTCAAGCTGCGCCCGGCCGACCAGGCGGTCAACCTGCTGCTCGTCGAGGCCTTCGCCGCGGCCGAGCAGTTCGACGAGGCCAACGCGATCCTCGACGCGGCGATCGAGGCGATGAAGGGCCGCCGCTCGCCCGACCTGTGCGCCATGCAGTACCGCAAAGCGATGATCGCCGGGGCCCAGGAGAACTACGAGCAGGAGCTGCACTGGCTCAAGGAGGCCCACAACACCGACCGCAACAACGGCGACGTGGCGGTCGCCCTGGCCACGCTGGCCGAGCAGCTCGAGGACTACGACCTCGCCATCCGCGTGCTCCGCAGCATCGCCCTGATGGAGGCCGCCCCGATGAGCCGCGCGGTCGCCTACCTGCGCCAGGGCTACATCGCCGAGCGGCGCGGCGACCGCCAGAAGGCGGTGCTGTGGGGCCGGAAGGCGTTGATGGAGGACCCGAACTGCACCGAGGCCACCGACTTCCTGCGCCAGATCGGCGAACTGTAGCGGGGCGGTGTCGCAGCGGCGGAGGCGAGGTCCCACCCGCGGGGCCTCGCCTCTCGCCGTTTCAGCCCCCATATGCCGCGGTGTCGGCCCGTTCGCGTTCGGCTTATCATCGCCGCGTATGTCGACGATGACGACGAGCGACAAGGTCCAGATCGCCTACCGCGTGCTCGGCGAGGGCCCGCGGACGATCCTGGCGATCCACGGCTGGATGGTGTCCAGCACCGTCTACGACGAGCTGGCCGAGCGGCTCGACCTCACGGGCTTCCGCCTCGTGATCCCCGACCTGCGCGGCGCCGGCGAGTCCGACCGCCCCGAGTCCGGCTACACGGTCGAGCGCTACGCCGCCGACGTGACCGAGCTGATGGATGTCCTCGGGGACAGGTCGTTCGTGCTGATCGGCCACAGCATGGGCGGGGCGATCGCGCAGTGGATCGCGACGGCGACGCCCGAGCGGGTGCAGGGGCAGGTGCTGCTGTGCTCGGTGCCGGCCTCCGGCATCCCGTTCCCGCCCGACGCGGCGGGGCTGTTCCGCGGCGCCGACAACCGCGAGGCCAAGGCGACGATCCTCGGGATGGCCTGCACCAACCTGTCCGAGAGCGCCCGCGACCGCCTGCTCGGCGCCGGCGCGTCGATCCCCTCGAAGTGCATCGCCGAGGGCTTCGAGTCGTGGTCGGGCCTCGGCTTCTCCGACCGCCTGAAGAACATCACGGCCCGCACCCTGGTAGTCGCCACCGATGACCCGTTCATGCCGCCGCCGTTCCTCCGCCAGACGATCGTCGACCCGATCGCCGGCGCCCGCCTGGCCGTGATCCGCGGCGCCGGGCACTACGTGCAGGTCGAGCGGCCCGACGAGACTGTCGCGGTGATCTCGGCGTTCCTCGCCGGCCTCGGCTAGCTCTCGGGGACATGCCCTTCGGGGCATGCTCGTGAGGACATGCCCCTCGGGGCATGTCCTTCAAGTATCTCCTGACGATAGTTGTAGCGAGCGCTCGAGGCCTTCGGCGTGGTCTGGAGCGGACGAATAATGCGAGCTGGGCGCGGCGGTGGCTGGTATGCTCGCGCGGGTGGGAGAACTTGTCCTGCCGCTCGAGCTGCCGCCATCCGCGGCCTTCCAGGCGGCCCTGCGGCTGCCTGTGACGGCGGTGAGGCTCGTCGAGGTGGCGAGTTGCAGCGTCCTCGATCCCGCCGTCGCGGATGAGCTTCTCGCGAAGGCGGCACTGCTGTCGGCGCCTCGCGCGGCCTACGGTGCTGCGACGACGGCGTTGGCGGCCTTCGCCAAGCGGGTGCTGTGTTGGTGGGAGGAGTGGCCCGCCGACGAGCCATGGACCGAGGACGCGGCTGCCTACCAGGACGCTGCGTGGCGGGCGGACGAGGGACCGGGGCCTTACCCGCCGATCGCGCCAGAGAAGGCCGTGGATGAGGCCCGATGGGTGTTGGAGGCGATCGCCAGGAGCCGAGCCCGCGCCGGACGCGAAGGCTTTGCGACCTGGCCCGAAGGGCAGCTCGAGCAAGTGTGGGCGCTACGGTACTTCGCGAACGATGTGCTCCTGTTCGGATGCACGGCCGCGCACTGGACGGCTTTCGCGTGGACGACGACAGCGTGAGCGGCCGTGCTGCAGGCTCGCCGTCGTCGCGGCCTTCGGGTGCCGGGACGAGGCGCCGCCCGGCACGGCACCGCGAGAGGCCTCAGCGAGGCGACCAGCGGCGACGCGTCCGCGCCGGATAGCGACACGAGCACCAGTGGGCCCGATGAGTCGGCCGCGTTAGCGACCGATGACTTCGTCGGGTGAGCTGTCCCGAAGGACAGCCCCGCTTCAGACGATCGCCTGCGGGTCCGCCAGCACGAACGCGTCGACCAGCGCCTCGAAGCAGGCGCCGTTGGGGCGGAACATGGTGTAGCTGCCGTGCATCGCGCCGTGGGGCGTCTCGAGCACGCAGCCGCTGGTGTACTCGAACGACTCGCCGGGGTGGAGCAGCGGCTGCGAGCCGACCACGCCCTCGCCCTCGACCTCGCGCACGCCGCCGTGAGCGTCGGTGATGAACCAGTGACGCCGACACAGCTGGGCGGGCGCTTCGCCGGTGTTGGAGATCCGGATGGTGTAAGCGAACACGAAGCGCGCGCCCTCCGGCAGGGCACGCCCGCCGACATAGCGCGTCTTCACCTCGACGCAGATCCCCTCGGTCTCGCTCCGGGTCACCTGGGGTCCCATTAGCCGAGCGACGCGGGGCCTTGCAAGGGGGGGGCGTCCGTGAGCCAGGCGTCGAGCTCGAGTTCGCGGCGGAGGCGCTCCGACGGTCCGCCGCGCGGGACGTGCCCACGGGCGGCGTGGTATGCGTCCACCATCGCCGCGACGTCGGCCCGGTCGAGCGACGCGCCGTCTTCGAGCGCCTCGTCGTGGAAGCGGTCGGGCAGGCGGTCCTCGGCGAGCGTCCAGCCCTCGCGCACGTTGAAGGCGTGACGCACGGCGGCGATCCTGCGTGCCGACCGCCGCAGATCGTCTTCGCCCCGAGGCACGCCCGTCACCATCGCCAGCAGCTCGGCGCCTTCGCGCCAGGGCTCGCGGATGGCCCCGCGCAAGAACTTGCAGAGGATCAGGGAGTCGAGCAGGGCCGCATTGTCCTCGGCTTCGATCACCCGCGCGGGCGCGCGCGCCACGTCGGCGCGGTAGCGGTCGACGCCGGCCTGGAGGTCGGCCTGGTACGCGCCGCTGCGGTTGTGGTCGGCGCCCCTGCAGGCGACGCACAGGCCGAGGGCGAACGTCTGCATCGCCCGCGGCTCATAGCCCGGCAGCTCCAGGCCCTTGACGTGACAGGCGAAGCGCTCACTGCCCTGGCCGATCACGGCCGCGATCCGACGTGTCCCTTCCGCCAGGAGATCGCCGGCGCCCTCGCGCCGGGCGATCGCGCGGAGCCACGGCAGGACGTCGTCGCCGAAGCGCAGCGGCCAGTCGACGAGGCCGCGCTCGGCGCACTCCATCGCGAACGCCAGAGTGCCGCCGGCCGAGATCGTGTCGAGGCCGAGCGCGTCGCAGGCGCCGGCGGCCGCGAGCAGGCACGCAGGGTCGTCGACGTCGATCAGCGGCCCGAGAGCGAACTGAGTTTCGTACTCGATGCGCGTGCCGCCGTAGCGATGGTCGCAGCCGATCGTGCAGCCGGCGCAGCTGTCGCGCACGTGCTCGCCGGCGCGGGCCAGCCCCTCGGGCGCGAGGCGCCGCGCGGCTGCCTGGCCGATCGACACTGTCTGAAAGTTACGCCGCGGCAAGATCCGCAGGCGGTCGAAGGTCTCGAGGTTGGCCGCGGTCCCGAGCGCCCGGTACTTCTCGGTCGCCGCGCCGGCGCTGCGCGCCGCGAGATCGCGGGCCCGCACCTGCACGCTCGCCGCGTCCGCGACCCCGGCGACCGCCGCCCCGCGCACGCTGATCGCCTTGACCCGCTTGGCCCCGAGCACCGCCCCCGCGCCGCCGCGCCCGGCGTGCCGGCCGTCGTTGGAGATCGTCGCGTAGCGGATCTGCGCCTCGCCGGCGGGGCCGATCGCCGACACATGGCGAAAAAGACCTTGCTTTGCCGCCATGTCCGAAAGTTCATGTGCGGACAGGCCGGCCCACGCCGGGCACGGCTCGACGCGGCAGGCGGCCGGGTCCTCGTCGAGGTGGAGCCAGCCGAGGCGATCGAGCGCGCCGCGGATGACGAGGGCGTCGACCCCGAGGCGCTTGGCGGCGAGGGCGAAGCGGGAGCTGCTGAGGCCGTCGCTGATCCGCCCGGTCAGGGGGCTCTTGCACAGCACTGCGAACTTGGCGGTGGTGGTCAGCGGAGTGCCGAGCAGCGGGCTGAACGCGTAGACGAGCGGCGCCTCGGGCGCCAGCGGGTCGACGCCCGCCGGGGCGAACCGCCACAGGAGGTAGGCGCCGAGCCCGACGCCGCCGACGAACGCGTGGTAGGCAGCCTCCGGCAGCGCCACGTGCTCGACGGCCACGCGGTCGCCCCGCAGCTCGACGAGCAAGATCCGGCCGAAGTTGCCGCGCATCGGGAGGGTTGTAGCGCGCCCGCCCGCCCGCGCGACCGCAGAGCCGCGCGCGCCGGCCGAGCCCGCGCGACGTCGGTCACGCGAGCGTCTGCGAGCCGCGCGCCGCGCCGAGATCCCATGCATCGGTCCGGCGCGACGGGCTGCGCGCACAGGTGCGCGTCGCAGGGTCGGCTGATGTTCCTGGAGGCCTGGGAAGTTCCCTGGGCGGAGCGATCAGCCGCCGGCCGCGGCGGAGATCAGCACCAGCACCGTGCCGTCGGCGATCGGCAGCGTCGGGTCGGCGACGATCTCGCGGCCGTCGACGGCGACGAGCGCGTGTTCGGTGAGGCGGCCGTCGTGGACGATGTCGGGCACGAGGCCCGGGAGGATCGAGGCGAGCGCGTGGAGGATCGACGCGAGCGTGCCCGCGGGGACCTCCACGCGCGAGGCGCCCGCGCGCAGGCGCGGCACGCCGTAGAGCTCGACCGTGACCACGCCTCAGCGGGCCAGGAGCGCCTGGGCGTCGGCGTCGCGCGTGAACTCGATGCCCGCCGAGATCGCGGGCGCGGCGTGGGGCGCGAGCTCCGGCAGGCCCTCGATGTGGGGCGCCTTGCCGCCCTCGATGACCCAGTCGAAGCGGCTGTAGTAGCGGGCGGTGTGGCCGCGCTCGCTCTTGAGCTCGAGGCACAGCTCGAACGGGGCCGGCGCCTCGTCCTCGCACTCCCACACGCGAGCCTCGAGGTCGAGGCGGACGCGGTCCTGCGGCAGGTTGAGGGTCAGGCGGTTCTGCTCGCGGTGCCACGCGAAGATCTCGAGGAAGTGGCGCCACTGCGAGCTCTTGCCGAACCCGCCGAAGCGGTCACGACCCTGCTCGAGCAGGACGAGGTGATGGATCTGGTCGCGGTCGTTCTGCGGGAGCCGCTCGATCCACACCTGATTGGCGAGGTGCTGGACCCCGTTGGTGCTCGCGCAGTCGAACAGCCCGAACTCGTACGCGCCGATGCCCACGGTCGCCGCGAGCCCGAGGCTCACCCACTTGCTGGTCTTGCTTCGTGCCATTGCCGCGGCAGTTTAGAGCGCGCCGGCGCCCGCGTCCACGCCGCTGCAGCCGCTCGCCGCGAAACTTCTTCATTAAACAGCCGCGCAGGCGCGCCGAGATCGCCGATTCCTCGCGCGCGCCGGGCTCGGGCGGGCACCGAGCAGAGCCTCCGGTCGCCGCGAGCGGGCGGGCGGAGAGCCGCGTGTCCTCCGGGACATGTCCACCAGGACATCTTATAAAAAATCGCTGCGAAACGGCCGCGCGAGCGGCCGGCTCGGTCCGCGCGCCTTCCGGGGCGCGGCGTGAATCGGTCGGGCCGTGTTGCGGTGATTCGGCGAAGGCCACGGCTCGCGAGCGACAGCCATGATTCGCGCCCGCCGCTGGCGGGCAGCCGCGGCAGCGATCGCTGCGAGCAATGCTCTGACCGCCGGTCATTCGCTCGTCGCCTGTCCCCGAGGACATCCTCGCATCGCGACCGTGAGCGGCGGGCTCATGCGGCGATCCGCGATCGCTGCGTGCAGTCGCCGGCGCGGCGCCGACTCGTGCGAATCGCGTATCTCCGCGAGCGCGTCGGCGCGAGCGAGGGCGCCCTCGCTCGCGCGAGCGAGGCCTGCGTGGGCAGGCGAGGAGGACCCGTTTCAGCGCAGGGGACACGCCCCATCGAGGCCGCGAGCGCGCCATGGTGGGGCTTGCGAGCGGGGCACAGCCCGCCCCGCGTGGGTTCCGCGTACCCCGCGAAGACTCCGCTCGCCGGCCGCGAGCAAATGTTCTGATCGCGGGGATCATCGCGCCTCCGAATGCCATTGGAGGCTCGCCCATGATCCGGTCACGACTGTACGCTCTGCTCCCTGTCCTCGCGCTGCTCGCCTGTCCGTCGAGCGACGGCAGCACCACCGGCGGGACCGACAGCGACGGCCCGACCGGCGGCGCGAGCGAGACCGCTGGCGAGCCGACCGCGGGTACCGCCAATCCGCCGACCACAGGCGGGACGAGTGACACCAGCGAGACCGGCGACGACACCGGCGAGGCGCCGGCCGGTCCGTACGCGCGCTGCGGGGCCGGCATTGTCGACAGCGTCAGCCGGCAGATCGACGCCGCCCGTTACGCGCAGGTCGCAGGGGATTGGAGCAAGGAGGCCGTGGATTGTCGGCTCGGGCCGACGTGGGCCGAATTGCACGACGGCGACGCCACCAACCCCGCGCCCGAGGTGTGGGGCCCCGCGGGGCAGACCTGCGGCGGCGGCTATCTCACCGACGGCATCCCGGTGCAGGCAGGAGTGTGCCCCGAGGGCGGCGGTTGCTACGGCAGCGTGAGCGGCCAGGCGCTCTACGTGCCCGCCGCGGGGGTCGGCGCGGCCACCCCCGGGGTCGATCGGATCCAGACCCACGCCTGGGAGCAGGGCGCCATCTCGAGTCACCCGAAGATGTTGAACAGCCCCGAGCCCTACGTGACGCGCCCCGAGTACGACCCGGCCGCGCTCGGCCAGCCGATCGCCATCGCCCGCAGCGAGCGCAACTGGACCAATGACGGCGTGGCGATCTTCGCCGGCGGCGTCGTCGGCACCGCCGGCACCGCGACCTCGGGCTCGATCGGCGCCTATTATCAATTCCCGTCGCACCTCGTGCCGAGCGCGGTCGCCATCACCAGCAACAACGAGTTCGTGCTGGTCACCCTGTGGAACACCGACGAGGTCCGCGGCGAGCTGGCGGTGCTGTCGGTGCGGGGGCCGACCCCGAACGCGCATTCGTGGTGGTACCACGGCCTGTTCAACGCCGGCGGCGTGCGCGAGCTGAAGCTCCTCGGCGCCGTGCCGCTGCCGTTCGCGACCCCGACCTCGATCGCCGCGGTCACCACCCACGGCTGGACCAACCCCAACGACGCCAACGGCAAGTCGATGCGCAGCCTGTCGTTCACCGGGCCGCACAAGGACACCATGGTCGACACCTGCTTCACCAGCGAGGCGCAGATGTCCGACGTCGCCAATCAACAGCCGATCTCCGCCTTCGCCGAGGGCGGGTGGCTGCAGCACATGGTCGCGCGCAAGGGCTACGCGCTGGTCGCCAGCCAGTGGGAGGACAAGGTCGCGTTCGTCGACCTCGCGCCGCTGCTCGACTACTTCCATTCGATGTACTTCGGCAGCGAGGCCAGCTGCAGCGAGACGCTGTCGCAATTCGTGTGGGACGGCATGCAGGCGGGCGACCAGGTGCTGCCGCAGGCGCCGGCGGACGTGTGGCCCTACACCTTCGACGTCGCGCCGGAGAGCGCCCGGCCGACGGTGGCCGCGGTGTTCGACGTGGCCGCCCCGCGGGCGGTGCGGGTCGGCCTCGACAAGAGCCAGGCGATCTACGGCCCGACCCATGGCGTCGACCCGTGGAAGGCCTACGCGGCCGGCGACGACGGCGTGCTGCACGTGTTCACGCCGGGGCGGCTGATGGCGAGCTGGTTCGAGGTCGGAAAGGGCGAGCAGGCCACCGGCGAGCCGGCCCCGCTGGCGACCGGGCAGATCTGCCAGCACCCGACGGCGCTGGTGATGCACCGCGGTCTCGAGGGCGATCGCCAGACCTTCCTCGACATCGTGCCCGAGAAGGTCGACGACGAGACGCAGGAGGTCCGCGGCCTGAACGACGGCGTGATCGTGGTGTGCCGCGGCGAGCGGGCGCTCCAGCACGTGGTCGCGTGGAAGGACGAGGTGGAGGTCTACGAGGAGATCCGCGACGGTCGCATGAACGACCCGGTCGCGGTGTGGTACTCGGACCGCGCCGACGTGCGCACCGTCGCCGACTTCGAGGGCCAGAAGCTGCTCAGCTACCGGTTCGGTCGGGTCAAGATCGAGGACTGGAAGGAGGGCGGCTGCGGGCCCCAGGGCGCCGAATACGGCCCCGGCGAGGACGGCATGGGCGACCACGAGTTCGCCGGTGAGCTGGCGATCGACGGCTTTCCGTTCCAGGTCAGCGTCGCCAACGTCAACTGAGGGCGGCCGCAATTGCGCCCGCAGCTGCGGCTGCGGTCGGCCGGGCTGCGACAGCACGGCACCATGGCCCACCTCCCGGCGCCGCCCGTCATGCGAAAGCTGATGTGTCGGCATGACAGCGGCGCCTACACCCGACTGGATGCAGTGACTCGCGGTCGCATTATTGATAGTTGACGCGGCGCGCTCCGGGCCCGTAGCTTGGCCTGGGGGGATAGGTCGATGGCGAAGACTCTTGCGGTCGTGGTGGGTGTGGCGGTGTTGTTCGGCGCGGGCGAGGCGGCGGCCGGGCCGGCGCTGGTGCGGGCGTTCGACCCGACGCAGGGCGAGCTGCCGGAGTCGATCACCACCGATTGGGCCGGCAACCTCTACATGTCGATGGGCCCGGTGGTGAAGAAGCTGAAGCCGAACGGGCAATTCACGACTCTGGCGGCGCCGCCGGTCCCCGCGGGCACTTTCATGCTCGGGCTCAAGTTCGGCCGCGACGGCTGGCTCTACGCCGGCAGCGGCGCGTTCGCGCCCGAGCCCTCGGCCGCGTTCGTGTGGCGCATCCACCCGCTCACTGGTCAAACCACCCAGTACGCCGCCCTCGATCCGCTCGGCTTCCCCAACGACCTCGCGTTCGACGATCGCGGCGACCTCTACGTCACCGACCCCTTCCTCGGCCTGATCTGGAAGATCGACGACGACGGCGACGCCGACGTGTGGCTCGCCGATCCGTCGCTCGAGGGCGACCCGGTCACGCCGTTTTTGCCGTTCCACAGCTTCGGCGCCGACGGCATCGCGTTCGACCGGTGGAAGCGCAACCTCTACGTCGGCAACCTCGACTACGGGACGATCGTGCGCATCCCGATCGACTGCCACGGCGAGCCGGGCGAGCCCGAGGTCTGGGTCGACGACTACGCCAAGCTCGCGGGCGCCGACGGCATCGCCTTCGCCGCCGACGGCGATCTCTACGTCGCGGTCAACGGGCAGGACCGGCTGGTGCGCGTCGACGGCGACGGCGACGTCCACGTGCTGGCCCAGGGCGGCCTGCTCGACGCGCCGTCGAGCGTGGTGTTCGGCCAGACTTTGTTGACGAAGAACAAATTGTACGTCACCAGCTTCGCCATCAATCGCTGGCTCGGCGTGGTGCCGGGCACGCCGAAGCCCGCGTTGCTCTCGTTGTCGGTGCCCGACTGGGGCCTCGCGCTGCCCTGACGCGGCGGCGCGCGCCGGTCCGCACGGTCCGACGCGTCTGCGGCGGCGCGATGGTCCGTGCGCGCGCTTGCATCTGCACGGCGGGAGGCGCGCGAAGCAGCGGCTGGAGCGTCCCGACCGCCGTTCCGGGTGTTATCATCACAAGAGATGACCCCGAGGTCGGGAGCACCTGGGCAGTTCGCCAGCACGCACGTCGGCTTTGGTGGTCCCGACGCTCCCGACGCGGCGGCGCTGTGGAACGCGGCCGAGCTGCTGCTGGCGCGGGTGCGCCTGGCGCCGCGGCTGCAGATCGAGGAGCTGGCCGGCGCAGTGCGCGAGCTGTCGGGGCGCGAGCCGGCGGAGCTGTTCGCCGACCCCGCGGGTCTGCGCTCGCTGGTCCACGACGACGACCTCGAGCGCTACGACGACGCGATCGCGGGCGCCTCGCCGTGCACCTCGATGTTCCGCTGGCAGTCGCCGCAGGCGCCGGTCCGCTGGACCGAGCACACGATCGTGCCGTGGCTCGACGAGCACGCGCGGCGGGTCGGCTTCCTCTGCCTCGTCCGCGCCGTGCGCAGCGCCTCCTCGGTGGAGCTCAAGCGCGACGACTCCTACTTCCACACCCTGCTGCAGACCATCAACGACGGCATCCTCGTCAACGACCCCGACGGCGCGATCGACTTCGTCAACTCGCGCCTCGCGGCCATGCTGGCGACCACCCCCGAGGCCATGATCGGGCGCCGGATCTTCGACTACATGGACGACGAGAGCGCCGCCGCGGCGCGGTCCAACCTGAAGCGGCGGCGCCAGGGCTCCGAGGACCAGTTCGACTTCCGCTTCCGCCGCGAGGACGGCGCCGACTTCTGGGCCATCGTCTCGGCCAAGCCGCTGTTCGGCCCGCAAGGCGAGCACCGCGGCTCGCTGGTGGCGATCACCGACATCACCGCGCGCCGACGGGTCGAGGAGGACCTCCGGCACGCCCGCGACGAGCTCGAGGTCCGCGTCGCCGAGCGCACCGAGCAGCTCACGCAAGAGGTGCAGGAGCGGCGGCGGGCCGAGACTCTGGCGCTCGAGGCCAGCCGGACCAAGAGCATCTTCCTCGCCAACATGAGCCACGAGCTGCGCACCCCGCTCAACGCGATCATCGGCTACACCGAGCTGCTGGGCGAGGAGCGCGACGGCGAGGACGAGCTGCAGCGCGACCTCGGGCGCATCCACGGCGCCGCCACCCACCTGCTCGAGCTGATCAACAACATCCTCGACCTGTCGAAGATCGAGGCCGCCAAGATGGAGATCGTGCGCGAGCGCTGCGTGATCGGCCCGCTGCTCGACGACCTGCAGAGCACCGTGCTGCCGGCGGCGGTCAAGAACGGCAACCACATCCAGATCCTCTGCAGCGAGCCGCAGCGGACCATCGTCGTCGACCGCACCAAGGTGAAGCAGATCCTGCTCAACCTGCTCGGCAACGCGGTCAAGTTCACCCGCCGCGGGTGGATCGAGCTGCGCGTGGGGTTCGAGCGCGAGGACGACGTCGACTTCATGGTCGCGGTGGTGTCCGACACGGGGCCGGGGATCCCGGCGCACAAGATCGGCAGCCTGTTCAGCGCCTTCCAGCAGGCCGACGGCTCGATCGCCCGCAAGTTCGGCGGCACCGGCCTCGGTCTGGCGATCTGCCGCGAGCTGTGTCACCTGCTCGGCGGCGACATCCAGGTCAAGAGCGAGGCGGGCGAGGGCACGACCTTCACCGTGCGCCTGCCGCTGCTGCCGATGTGATGGGCTGCCCACATTGCGTGAATGTGGGCACCCGGACTGCGAATGTCGTCAGCGCGCCAGGGTGCGCGCCACGTCGACCACGCGATCGATCCGCGGCCGCTTGTAGAACCGCTCGCCGTCGTCCTCGAAGAAGACGGGCTTGAGGTCCCGGTCGAGGATGAAGGTGCCCGCGAGGCCGACGCCGTTGCCGAAGTCCCAGCGCGACCACGACTTGAGCATCACGCCCTCCGGATCGCTGAGGATCGGGAACGTGAGGTGCTGGCGCTCGATCATGATCTTCCCGCCCTCGAGGTCGTCGGCGGACACCGCCGCGACGTGGACGCCGAGCGCCTGGAGCTGTGGCAACACTTCCTGCAGCTTCCCGAGCTGCACCCTGCAGAAGGGTCACCAGTGGCCGCGATACGTGACCAGGACCAGGCCGTTGGGGCCGGCGAGATCCGCCAGGCCGCGCGGGGTCCCGGCGCTGTCGGGGACGCGGAAGTCGGGGGCCACCGCGAACGGCGGCGGCGCCTCCGCGCGGCTGGGCGGGACCGGACCGCCGCGGTGACCCGCGCAGGCCGCGATCCCGACGACGAGGTGAGCTGCGAGCGCGAAGACGCGAGCAGGGCGGGGCATCGACGAGAAGCTATCCGGACGGATGAGGCCGCCGCAAGGGCCGTGGTACGATGCCCCCAGACTCGTGTCTTCGCCCGCCGACCTGACGCTGAACACACCGCTGACGCCGGTGCTGTCCCACGTGAGTCCGTCGCCCGAGGGGACGCCGCTCACGCCGCCGGTCGACGGCGAGCCGGCCAACGACTGCGCGGCCGAATTGGAGCCGCTGCCGAGCCAGATCGGCCGCTTCAACGTGCTCAAGCGGCTCGGCTCCGGCGGCATGGGCGTCGTCTACGTCGCCTATGATCGCGACCTCGATCGCAAGGTCGCGCTCAAGGTGCTGCGGACCGCCGCGGTCAGCCGCACCAAGCGCGACAAGGCGCGCCACCGGCTGCTGCGCGAGGCGCAGGCGATGGCCCAGCTGTCGCACCCGAACGTGATAGCGATCTTCGACGTCGGCTCGGTCGAGGACCAGATCTTCCTCGCCATGGAGTTCGTCAAGGGCGTGACCCTGACGAAGTGGTTGCGCTCGGCGGAGGGCCCGAACGGGCCGCGGCGGCGCGGGTGGAAGGAAGTGCTGCTGGTGTTCATGGAGGCCGGCCGCGGGCTGGCGGCGGCGCACAAGGCCGGCGTCATCCACCGCGACTTCAAGCCGGACAACGTGATGATCGACGCCGAGGGCCGCGTGCGCGTCGGCGACTTCGGGCTCGCCCGCGCCGGCCGCGGCCTCGGCCCGATGGTCCGGCCCGACACGTACACCGAGGCGATCAAGGCGATGGCCGAGAAGAGCCTGCTCGACATGCGGATCACCCGCACGGGCGGCATGACCGGCACGCCGGCGTACATGGCCCCCGAGCAGTACCTCGGCCAGGCCACCGACGCACGCACCGACCAGTTCAGCTTCTGCGTCGCGCTCTACGAGGGCCTGTACGGCCAGCGGCCGTTCGTCGGCGACCGCGTGCCGGTGGTCCGCGAGGCGGTGCTGGCCGGCCGCGTGCAAGAGCTCCCGAAGGACACCGACGTCCCGGCCTGGCTGCACCGCATCGTCCTGCGCGGCCTCAGCGTCCGCCCCGCCGAGCGCTTCAAGTCGATGGACGAGCTGCTCGACCACCTCAACGAGACGCCGCGGCCGCGCGGGCTCGGGCGCCGCCTCGCGCTCGCGGCCGGGCTCGCGGTCGCCTTCGTCGGGGCCGCGTTCGCCGTCTACGACGTGGTCGCCGCCCGCCCCGAGCAACCTGCCCTCGCGGGCATGTGCGAGACGCCCGACCTCGGGTGGGACGACGGCCGCCGCGCCGCGCTCGGCCGGGCCCTCGGCGAGCGGCCCGGCGGGGCGGTGTTCGCCGGCCCGACCGTGGACGAGCTCGACCGCCACGCGCAGAGACTTCGAGACATGTACCAAGAGACATGTCGCAACGCGCAGGCCGAGAGCGACGAGGGCGCCACGGCGCGCCGGCGGGCCTGCCTCGAGCGCCGGCGCAGCGCCTTCGCCGGGCTGGCGCGGGCGCTGTCGGAGGCCTCGGGCCCGGCGCTCGACCGCGCCGGCACTGCGCTCGACGCCCTGCCGGCCCCGGGCGACTGCGACGATCCGCGGCGGCTGGCCGCGGTGGTGCCGGGGCCGGAGGACGACGACCAGCGGGCCCAAGTCGAGCGCCTGCGGGCCGAGTTCGATCATGCGGCCGCGGTGCTGGCCCTGGGCGACGCGCCGCGGGCGTGGGACATCGCCCGCGTGCTGGCGACCGGCGACGAGACGTGGCTGCCGGCCCGCGCCGAGGCGCTGTACGGGCGAGCGGCGATCGAGCGAGCGCTGGGGCGGGCCGAGGCGGCGTCGCGCGGCCTGGCCGACGCGCTGTGGGCGGCGGAGGCGAGCCGTCACGACGAGGTCGCGGCCGACGCCCTGACGCTGCAGTTCGCGGTCGAGTGCGAGGACCTGGGCCGCCGCGGCGAGGCGCGCCGGCTGTGGCCGCGCCTGTCGGCCGCGCTGCAGCGGCTCGGCGACGACGGCCGCCGCGAGGCCAGCGCCCGCGGCCGCTACGGTCGGGCCCTGCTGCAGGAGGGCGACGCAGAGACGGCGCGCGTCGAGCTGACCGCGGCGCTGCGCCGCGGCGAGGAGGTCCTCGGCGTCGAGCACCCGCGGCTGCTCCCGATCTTGCTCGACCTGGCGACGGCGTGTCAGCGCGGCGGTCGCGACCGCGAGGCCAACGGTCACGTCGCCCGCGCCGACGAGCTGGCCGCGACCCGCCTGCCGCCCGAGCACCCCGATCGCGCCCGCGTCCACGTGGTCGCCGGCGACCTCGCGCGCGCCCGCAAGGACCCGGCCGCGGCGCGCCAGCGCTACGACGACGCCCTGGCCATCTACACCAAGATCTACGGACAGGATCATTCGGACATGTCCCTCGCGCTGGTCGGCCGCGGGCTGGCGGCGGCCGCCGAGCAGCGGTGGGCCGACGCGGCCGGCGACCTGCGGCGCGCGCTCGCGGCGTGGGAGCACGTCCTCGGCCCCGAGCACCCGCGCCTGGTCGAGCCGCTGACGTGGCTGTGCGCCGTCGACTCGGCCCTCGGCGAGCACGCCGCGGCCCAGGGCGCCTGCGCCCGCGCGCTGGCCCTGGCGACCCGCGCCGCGGTGCCGGCCCAGGTCGCGCTGGCCCGCTTCGCCCTGGCCAAGGCTCGCGCCGCCGCCGACCTGGCCGCCGGCGAGACCGGCCCCGAGAGCCGGGCGCAGACGGTCGCGCTGGCCCGCCAGGCCCTCGGTGAGGCGTCCGCCGGCGGCGAGACGGCCCTCGCCGCCGCGATCTCGGCCTGGATCGCCGGCCAGGGCTGAGCTGACCGTTCGGGCATGGCCGAAAGGTCATGCCGTCAATGGGATTGATTGAAAGTGATTGTCAAAATCGTGGCATGCGAGCCATTCCCTGATGGCAGGATCGCGGCGCGCCCTGTCTTCAATAGGAATGATTGAAAGTGATTGTCAAAATCGTGGTACCAGCCATTCCCGAAGACGACCTCGCGGCGCGACTCCCATGAGCGCCGCTACTGCGCCGGCGCGCCCTCGAGCAGCACCGGCAGCGACGGCGTCGCGCCCTGGGCGGCCTCGGCGGCTGCGACCTGGGCCTGGAGCTGCTGGTAGAGCGCGGGCCAGTCGAGTGCGGGCAGGGCAGACGCGTCGGGCAGGCGATCGGCGAGCAGGCCGATGTAGATCGCGCCGAAGGTCGTCATGTCGGGCCCGGGGTCGCAGCCGAAGCTGGTGCGGTCGTGGCGGGCCGCGGCCAGGCCGACGAGGCCGGGCACCTCGGCCAGCGCCGGGGCGAAGCCGCCGGCGTGGCAGGCCTGCAGCACTATCACCTTCGGCGTCGAGGCGGGGAACGCCTGCAGCGCGCGCGCCAGCATGCCCGGGGAGAACACCAGGTCGTCGGCCGGCGCGCCGGCGCGGCGGGCCGTCATCAAGAACACCGGGTGGAACCCGCGGCCGGGCCCGGCCGCCAGCTGCAGCGCGTACTGATCGAGCATCGCCGCATCTGGCGCTTCGAGCAGGTCCTTCGGGACATCCGGGGGCAGCAGCGAGCTCAGCCCGTGAGTCGTGACGTAGACGTAGAGGAACGGCGGCCGGCGAGCGGCCGCGCGGGCCAGGTGCTCGCGCACCACCGCGGTCGCCGCGGGATAACAATCGGTCAGCTCGGCGGCGAGGCGGCGGTACTGCGCGCGGTCGCGGCGGAACGCCTCGCGCGTCGGCTTCGCCCAGTAGCACACGATCTCGTCGGCCTGCAGCCCGCGGGTGCGAAGCAGCTCGCGCTGCGCAACGACCTCGGCGGCGAAGTTGGCGACGTCGGACCCGCCCGCGACCAGGAACACGTGCGCCCGCTCGGGCAGCGGCGCCGTGCTGTACGGCGCCTTCGCGACGAAGCGCGTATATGCGAGCGGCGCCCCGCAGCCCGCGAGCGCGAGCGCGAGCCCGATCGCCGTGACTGCGCGCAGGAGGCTCACGACGTGCGAGGCTAGCACGGCGCGCTCGCGGGCTCTCCGCATCCTCCTGTCACGAGGAGCCTGTCTTGAAGGACAGATGATTCGGGGCCGGCCCTGGGGCTTTCGCGCCCCATCCGCGATTGGACGCTTGATCGCGACAGTGATGAAATGGTATCGATTGTTGCGCTATGAACAGTGTTTCCATCCCCTGGATTGCGAACGCCATCAAGGCATCGTTCGCCGCGCTGATCCTCGTCGTTGCTGCGTGTGACGACGGCGGCGGCAAGAGCTCGGACACCGACGACGCCACGACCACCACGGACAGCACCAACGCGACCACCAACGAGACCAACCAGCCGACCACGACGGACGCGACCGACACCACCGACGGCACCAGCACGACGGATGACACCGGGCCGACCACCGGCCCGGGCGCGGTCGACTACGAGACCGACATCCAGCCGATCTGGGACGGCAGCTGCACGACCGGCTGTCACGTCGCCGGCGGTTCGGCCTCGGGCTGGTTCGTGATCACGCCGGGCGACTCGCACGGCGAGCTCGTCGGTCAGCAGTCGCTCGAGCTCGCGTCGATGCAGCTCATCGCGCCGAACGATCGCGACAACAGCTACCTGTGGCACAAGATCAACAACACGCACGTCGAGGTCGGTGGCAACGGCACTGCCATGCCGCCGCCGCCCGCGGCTGCGCTGAGCAGCGCGGACCTCGAGAAGATCGGCGCGTGGATCGACGCCGGCGCGCCCGAGTGATGATGGGTGCGTGCGACCTCATGCGTCGCAAATGAAGTGGCCCGCCGCCGCGCTCGGGATGACCCCGAGCGGGCGGCGGTGCACGTTGGACCGCGGCGGTCTTGTGATAGTGTCCCGCCGCCATGTACGCCTCACTACGATTGATCTTCACCTGCTCGCTGTTCGCGTTGCCGCTCGTCGCATGCGGCGATGACGGCAACGCGACCGACGCCAACGCCACGCCGGGCACGACGACCGACGACACGACCACCGGGACCGCGACCGACACGCTCGGCACGACCACCGGCACGGAGGCCACCACCGACGAGCCCACCACCGGTGAGCCGACGACGACCACCGAGACGTCGACCTCGCCCGGCACGACCACCGAGGAGCCCGGCACGACGACGACCGAGCCCGGCACGACGACGACCGAGCCGGGCACGTCGACCGAGCCGGAGACGACGACCACCACCACGACCACCACGGGCGACGGCCTCAGCTGGGAGACCGACGTGTTCCCCGCGGCCATCGAGGGCAAGTGCGGTTGCCATCAGCAGGGCTCCGGCGGTCTGACGATCACGGGCTCCCAGGACGCGTACCAGAACCTGGTCGACGTCGACGCGACCCAGGCCGCCGGCTTCAAGCGCGTGGCCCCGGGCGACGCCGCCAACTCGTACCTGCTGGCCAAGCTCAAGGGCACTGCCGGCGAGGGTCCGTTCAACGGCAACCCGTCGCAGATGCCGAAGGGCGGCGGGCCGCTGCCGGCCGACACGATCGCGCTGGTCGAGCAGTGGATCAACGAGGGCGCCGCGCCCTGAGCCCGAGCCGACTGCGAGGATGAGCGAAAGGGCATGTCCGTTCGGACATGCCCTTTCGCGCTGGGTCTTCAGGACATGTCTCAATGGGCATGACCCACAAGACATTTCCAGATCAGGCGAGGCGCTTGGCGACCACGTCCCAGTCGACGTTGGCGAAGAAGTCCTCGATGTAGGCGGCGCGCTCGGGCGGCAGCGGCTTGCGGTAGACGGCGAAGGCGTGCTCCCACACGTCGAGCGCGAGCAGCAGGCGGCCGCCGGCAGGGTGGCCGTCCTGGTGGGCCTCGACCCAGTGGTTCCAGACCTGGCCGTTGTTCGGGTCGAGGTAGGTCAGGGCCCAGCCGACGCCCGGCATCTTGGCGACGCCGACGAGATCGGCCTTCCACGCCTCGATGCTGCCGAACTGCGCGGTGACCGCCTTGGCGAACGGGTTGTCGGCGCGCAGCTCGCCGGCCTTCGCGGTCAGGCCGTCGAAGTAGTACTCGTGGAGGCGCATGCCGTTCCACTCCCAGCCGGCCCGCCGCTTGAGCTCCTGGAAGCTGGAGTCGCCGGTCTTGCCCTCGTTGCTGAGCCCCGCGACCTTGGCGAACAGGGCGTTGGTGCGGTTGACGTAACCGCCGTAGAGCTTGAGGTGGACCTCGATCTGCTCGTCGGTGAGCCCGACAAGCCCCCTGAGGTGCGTGTAATCCTTCGCCTTGTACTCGGTGGGCGCGTACTTGGAATCGCTCATCAGTCGCTCTCCTTGGCGGCCGGCAAGGTAGCACCGGTGGCGAAAACGAGCGTTAGCGCACGATGCGACCCCGGCGCGCGGCGGCTGCAGGACGCAACATCCGGGCCTCCACGGCCGCTTCGGGCCTCCGCTGCACGGCGGCGCCCGGGTCGAGCCGGCGAAAATCGCGGGAGCGCCGCACTTCCGCCCGGCCTCGGCGGTGGGCCCTCCCTTGACACTCGCGGGAACCCGCGGCTACTTTCCCGGCCCTCCAACGCCTCGCATAAGGCCGCTCGCTATGTCGCAAGTCTGTCAGGTCACCGGGAAGCGCCCTCAGGGCGGCATGAACGTGTCGCATTCGCATATCCGCACTCACAAGCGGAACATCCCCAACCTGCACCGCAAGCGCTTCTTCGTGCCGAGCGAAGACCGCTGGGTCACCCTGCGGGTCAGCGCCCACGGTCTGCGCGTGATCGACAAGCGCGGGATCGAGTCGGTCGTCGCGGAGCTCCGCGCCCGCGGCGAGAAGGTCTGAACCGGGCGTCAGGCGGCGAGATCGCCGCCCGCTCGCGTGTCAGCCGACCGGCGTAGAGATGTAAGAAAGAAGGGCGCATGGCCGAGATCTTCGTCCCGCTCTTCTTCTTCGTCAGCGTGATCCTCGGGCTGCTCGGGCCGAAGTACCTCCGCTTCAAGCACGAGCAGCGGATGAAGGAGCTCGAGAGCGGCGGCGGAGAGGCCGCGCGGCTCAAGGCCCTGATGGAAGAGCGCAAGGCGCTGATCGAGGAGCGAAAGGCCCTCGAGCAGCGCGTGCAGTCGCTCGAGACCATCGTCTGCAACGTCGACTTCGAGCTCAACGCCAAGCTGCAGCGGCTCGCGGTCGCGACCCAGAGCATCGCCGCCCTCGGGCCCGCACCGGCCCAGCGCGCCGCGGTCACGGCCGCAGCCGGCGAGGCCGAGAGCCTGATTGCCGGCCAGGTCCGGCCCGGTCAGCGCGTGGCCAACCGCTTCGTCGTGTCGCGCCTGCTCGGCGCCGGCGGCATGGGTGCCGTCTACCTCGCGCGCGACGACCAGCTCGGCGAAGAGGTCGCGCTCAAGGTGGTCGCCGGCCTCGGCCTGCTCGACCCTGGCGCCGCCGATCGCCTGCGCCGCGAGGCCAGCACGGCCAGGCGGATCTCCCATCCCAACGTCGTGCGCTTGCACGACATCGGCGAGGAGAACGGCCTGCTGTTCCTGTCGATGGAGTACGTGGCCGGCGAGAGCCTCGCGGCCCGGCTCAAGCGGATCGGGGCGATCCCCGCGGCCCAGCTGCGGCCGATCGCCGAGCAGCTGTGCGACGGCCTGGCCGCGGCGCACGCCGCCGGCGTCATCCACCGCGACCTCAAGCCGGCCAACGTGCTGCTCGCCGGCGATCGCACCGTCAAGATCATCGACTTCGGGATCGCCCGCCCGCTGACCGAGGCCGGGATGACCGCGACCAACATGGTCGTCGGGACACCCGAGTACATGGCGCCCGAGCAGGTCCGCGGCGGCCACGTCGACGCGCGCACCGACATCTACGCGCTCGGGGCGATGCTCTACCACGCGCTGACCGGTCGGCCGCCGTTCGCCGCGCCGTCGCCGATCGCCCTCGGCCTGGCCCACTGTCAGGATCCGGTGCCGGCGCCGCGGCTGCTCCGCCCCGACATCCCGGTCGAGTGGGAGGCGCTGATCCTCCGCGCGCTCGAGAAAGATCCGTCGCACCGGTTCCAGTCGGCGAGCGAGCTGCGCGAGGTGTTCCGCGCCAGCGAGGCGCCGACCTGGCACGGCCCGGCCCCGACCGTGCGGGTTTGAGAGTCACTCCGCCGCGTGGCGGTGGGGGGTGAGCACGGCGTCGCGGAAGCGGACGAAGTCCCACTTGTCGCAAGTCGGGATCGCCTGGCCGGACGCGACCGCGCGCTCCCACTGGACCGCGCTGACGTCGTCGAGGAAGGCCAGACCGACGCCGCGCACGGCGGCTGTCACCTTTTTGTTCGGCGCCCGTAGAGCGAGGCGACGGAGACAAACATGCTGCGCACCACCATCGCCTCGCTCGCCCTTCTTCTCGGCAACCTCGCGTCCGCGGGCTGCCAAACCGAACCCGAAGTCCAGGCTCGCGTGGCCGAGCTGGCCGACATGCCGGGCCTCATGGTGAAGATCGACGGCGCCGATCTCGACCACGCCCAGGTGCAGGCGATCGCCAAGCACCTCGAGAGCAAGGCCGTGGACACCGGCGCTGCGATGGTGCGGATGAAGAAGGATGACCCGGGCGGCTCGTCGCTCGAGATCGAGCTGTACGCGAAGACGCTGCCCGCCGCGGAGGGGCTGGCCGCCGAGCTCAAGGCGAGCTTCCCGGCGCTGGCGAGCGCGACGATCACGACTGCGCCGGCGGTCGGTGGCGCCGGCGACCTGCCGTTGATCGAGGTCAGCAAGGAGCTGTCGCCCGAGGAGGCGAAGCAGGAGATCCTCGAGCAGCTGCAGGCCGACGGGGTCGAAGGCAACGTGAACGTGCAGATCGAGGACGGCGCCGAGGGCCGGCGGATCCAGGTCAAGATCGACAAGCACGAGGTCCACTGAGCGCGGAGCCATGCGGCCGGCCTCGGAGTGACCTGTTCGTTCGGACAGGGCACGGCTCGGGAGGGGGCGATGCTTCACGCGGGGCCCTGGGCCGGCGTCCGCTTCGGGGGGCCTCGGAGTGACCTGTTCGTTCGGACAGGCCAGAGCTCGGGGGGGCGGCGATGCTCTGGGCCGTTGCTCGCTTCGGGACGGGCCTCGGAGTGACCTGTCCGTTCGGACAGGCCCGTGCGCGAGCGGTCGCCGCGTCACGCGCTGTCGCGGGCCGGCGCCCGCTTGCGCCGGGCCGTGCTCGCGCGCTTGGTGCTCGAGCGCTTCGCCGACTTGCGCTTGGCGGCGGCGGGACGGCTCGAGCGCCGCTTGCTCGTCGCTTTGGCCTTCTTCGCCGGCGTCGCCTTCGGCAGCATCAACCCGGCCGCGGTCATGTCGTGGGCCCGGCCGGCGTCCGTCAGCGTCGCGCGCTCGAACGGGATCAGCTTGCCGCGCTTGGGGAACGTCGCCTCCTCGAGGGTCACGAGGCCGGCCGCGACCAGGCCGCCGAGCAGGTGCTCGAACGAGCGGCGATCGACGTCGCCGTCAGGAAAAGTCTCGCGGTGGAGCCGGCCGGTGGCCTGGCCGTCGGCCTGGGCCAGCGCCGCGAGCAGGCGCGACACGTGGCGCTGCTCGCTCGCGCTGGGCGCCCGATACTCCTGGGCGATGCAGCGAGCAGGGGCACAGGCGTCGCAGATCCCACAAGGCTCGCCGCTGTCCTCTTGGTCGCCGAAGTGACGCACGAGCCGCACCATGCGGCAGCCGTGGCCCTCGGCGAAGCGGGCCATGCCCAGGAGCTGGGCCTGCTTGTGCTCGCGCTGGGCGGCGTAACCGGCCTGCCAGGTGCTCGCGCCCCTGGCCAGCTCGCCCTCGCCGGTCTCGAGCGCGCCGCCGTGGATGACGAGTTTCTCGAGGGCCCGCTCGAACGCCTCCCGCCCGGCGCGGCTGCGCTTCTTGTTCAGCGCCGCCCGGTCGGTCGGCGTCTTGGGCAGTTTTTTGAAGATCTTCTCGAGCTCGAGCGGGTCGGGGTAATCACGCTCGTGGAAGAATTCGTGGGTCTTGCGATCGACGTAGGCGTGGAACAGGACCGCCCGCGCTGGCGCGCCGTCACGGCCGGCGCGCCCGATCTCCTGATAATAGCCCTCGAGGCTGCCGGGCAGCGCCGCGTGGAGGATCGTGCGCACGTCGGCCTTGTCGATGCCCATGCCGAAGGCGGTGGTGGCGACGATGACCTCGCGCTCGCCGGCCAGGAAGGCGGCCTGGACGCGGTCGCGGTCGTCGTTGCTCATGCCCGCGTGATAGGCGGCGGCGAGGCGCGGACCGAGGGCGCTCGCCAGCTCCTCGGCGCTCTTGCGCGTGGCGGCGTAGACGATCGCGGGCCGGCGCGCGCGGTCCGACAGGAGCTCGCGGATCGCCGCGGCGCGCTCGCCCGGGTTGCGCTCGATCACCTCGATGGCGATGTTGGTGCGGCGAAAGCCGTGGATGAAGCGCCCGGCGTCGCGCAGGCCGAGCTGGGCGACGATGTCGTCCTGGACCGAGGGCGTGGCGGTCGCGGTGAGGGCGATGATCGGCGCTGGCCGCAGGGCGGGCAGCCGCTGACCGAGCATGCGATAGTCGGGGCGAAAGTCGTGCCCCCACTGCGAGATGCAGTGAGCCTCGTCGACGGCGATCAGCGCCGGCGTGCGCCGGGCGAGCATCTCGGGGAAGCCGGTCACGCGCAGGCGCTCGGGAGCGATGAACAGGAAGTCGAGGTTGCCGGCCAGATAATCGATGCAGGCCTGCCGCGATTCGGCGCGGCTGCGGCCCGAGTGGATGCGCTCGGCGCGAAAGCCCTGGGCGGCGAGCCGGGTGGATTGATCCTCCATCAAGGCGATCAGCGGGCTTATCACCAGAGTGGTGCCGCCGCGGGCGACGCCGGGGAGCTGATAACACAGCGACTTGCCGGCCCCCGTCGGCATGACCAATAAAAGGTCGCGGCCGCGCGTGGCGGCGCGGCAGACGGCCTCCTGGTAGGGGCGAAAGCCGGAGAAGGCGAACCGCGAGCGCAGCAGGCCGAGCAGGTCGTCCGGCGCTGCATGGAGCGGCTCGTTCGAGGAATTGCGGCGCGACGAGGGCGTGGGAGGGGCGGCATCCTGAGCGTTCGCGGAGGAGCGGCGCGGGGAGGTCGCGAAAAGGTCGCCCGTCGCGCCGCGTGCGGGCGGCGCGGGCGAGCGGTCGGCGAGGTCGTTCGCGGAGGTGCGGCGAGGCGGAGTCGCAGATGCGGCCTCATCGTCGCTGCTGGCGGATTTGCGGCGAGGCGCGGGGGCGGGAGACGCCAGGAGAAAGTCGCTCGTGATCCTGCTGCGAGGCGCGGCGGTGGCCTCTTGTCGCTCGCTCGCGGCAGTGCGACGAGGCGAGATCACGGAAGCGGAATCAAGGGGGTCATTCGTTGTTCCGCGGCGAGGCGAGGCTGCGGGGGGGGACTCGGCATGGTCGCTCGTGGAAGCGCGGCGAGACGAAGTCACGGAAGCGGAATCAGGGCGGCCGTTCGTAGCTCCGCGGCGATGTGGGGCCTCGGACGCGGCCTCGGCAGGGTCGTTCGCGGGAGCGCGGCGAGACGAAGTTACGGAAGCAGAATCAAGGCGGCCATTCGTAGGTGCGCGGCGAGGCGGGGCCGAGGACGCGGCCTCGGCATGGTCGGTCGTGGATTTGCGACGAGGCGAGGTCGCGGGCGCTGACTCAAACCAGTCGTCGGCGAGCGCATTCGCGGAATCAGAGAGGTCGCTCTTGGTTTCGCGTCGGGGCGAGGTCGGGGGGGCGGCATCGAAGAGGTCGCCCGTGGTTCCGCGTCGAGGTGAGGGCGCGGGAGCGTTAGCGAAGAGGTCGCCCGTGGTTCCGCGACGAGGCGGGGCCGGGGGAATGGTGGCAAAAAGATCGCCCGGGGTTCCGGGGCGCGAAGCGGTCGCGGGAGCGTTTGAGAACAGGTCGCCCGTGGTTCCGCGATACTGCGGAGGTACGGCAGGGGTGGTGATGGCGTCACTCGCGGGTGTTCGGCGAGAGGTTCGGGTCGCGGTGGGCGTGCGCGTGGGGCCGGGCTCGTTCGCGGGCCCGGGAGGTTCGCTCATCGTGGGCGGGCGCTTCTCGCCGCCGGCGCGGGGCAACGGGCCCGGCGGCGGTGCGAGGCCGGTGACGCGGCCGACCACCTCGGTGACGAACGACTCGATCGCGGCCATGAAGGTCGGCAGATCGCCGTCGCCGCGCGACATTCGCTTGAGCTTGGCCTCCCATTCGCCGGTCATCGCCGGGCTCTTGACATCGGGGTGGACGACCGAGATCAGGTGAATGCCCTTGTCGGTGGCTGCGAGCGACTTGCCCTCGCGGATCACGTATTCGCGGCGCAGGAGGGTCTCGATGATCTGCGCCCGGGTGGCGGGCGTGCCCAGGCCGAGGTCGCGCATCGCGTCCGACAGCTCTTTCTCTTCGAGCGTCCGGCCGGCCGTCTCCATCGCGGTGAGCAGGGTGGCCTCGGTGTGGCGCGGCGGCGGCCGCGTCTGTTTTTCGAGGGCCTTCGCCTCGAGCACCTGCTGCGGCTGGCCGCGCGTGAGGCCGGCCGGCAGCGCCTGATCGCCGGGATCCGCCTCGTTCGCCGCCGCCGCGGCCTTGCCTCGCGGCTTCGCGGGCGGCTTGCCGTAGCCGACCTCCAGCACCTTCCAGCCGTGCTTCTGGATCGCGGTGCCGCGGCTCTCGTAATGATCGACGATCGCCGGCTCGTCCGCGGACGTGATCGTGGTGATCACGGTGGTCGTCGAATAGACGTAGTCCTCGTGCCACGCCGCGAGCAGCCGGCGGCAGATCAGATCATAAATCTTCTGCTCGTGGGCGGTCAGGCCGGCCTCGCTGGCCGACTTGGCCGTGGGCAGGATGGCGTGGTGATCGGTGACCCGGGCGTCGTCGACGAAGCGGCGGCCGAGCGGCCGCGCGCCCGTGCCGGGGGCCAGAAGGCCGGGATACTGCCCGCCGACGGCGGCCACGACGTCGCCGAGGGTGGCGGCGACTGCCGCGGACAAATGGCGGCTGTCGGTGCGCGGATAGCTGATCAGCTTGTGCCGCTCGTACAGCGATTGAGCGATGTCGAGGGTCTTCTGCGCGCTCAGGCCGTAGAGGCGATTGGCGTGGCGCTGCAGCTCGGTGAGGTCGTAGAGCAGCGGGGGCGGGATCGATCGCGTCTCGGCCTTGATCGAGGCGATCGCGGCCCGCCCGGTGAACGCGCGGGCGACGATCGCCGCTGCTTCCACGCCGTCGGCCGGGAGGCGCTTGCGCTTGCTCGGCTCGTCGTCGGCGTCGCCGGGCGTCGGCGGACGGAACCAGGTGCCGACATAGGAACTTGCCGGCTGCGCGGCGTCGGTGACCGGCTGGAAGCGCGCCACGACCTCGCGGTAGTCCTCCGGCACGAAGTCGCGGATCGCCAGCTCGCGCTGGACGAGGATCGCCAGGGTCGGCGTCTGCACCCGGCCGACCGAGATGTCCTGATCGAGCACCAGGCTGTAGGCGCGCGACAGGTTCATGCCGACCAGCCAGTCGGCGCGGCTGCGGCCGCGCGCGGCGTCGGCCAGATCGTCGAATTCGGCGCCGTCGCGCAGCCGCGAGAAGCCGGCGAGGATCGCCTCCCGGGTGAGCGACGAGATCCACAGGCGACTCACCGGTTTGCGGCAACCGGCGGCGTCGTAGATGTAGCGGAAGATCAGCTCGCCCTCGCGGCCGGCATCGGTGGCGCAGACGATCCGCGTGACCGCGCGATCGCCCATGAGCCGATGGACCACCTCGAATTGCTTCCGGGTGTCGGGGATGACGACCAGCGGGAATTGCCGCGGCAGCATCGGCAGGGTGAAGAGGCTCCAGCGCTTCCACGCGGGGTCGATCTCGTGCGGCTGGGCGAGCGCGACGAGGTGACCGATGGCCCAGGTGACGAGATGGCCGCTGCCCTCGAACCAGCCGTCGCGGCGCCCCGTGACGCCGAGCGCCGCCGCGATGTCGCGGGCGACGGAGGGCTTCTCGGCGATGACGAGGGTGGTCACGGAGGGGCGCGGCGCGGGCGGAGGACCCGGGCGCGCGCGACCTTAGCACACGCGGATCGGCGCGCCCGCCTGGCGCCCGTGACGCGAGCTGCGGCGACCGTGTCCGTACGGTCGCCGGCCGCGACGCGCTTCACCCGGCGCAGGCACGCGAAGCAGGTCGAGCGCGGGGGTCCCGTGCTGCGCGAGGGCCCCGGAGGACGAGCTCGCGCGAAGCGATGGCCATGTCCTTCGGGACATGTCCTTAAAAAGAGCTTCAGGGATCGGGGAACTCGCCCTGGGCTTCGATGCGGATCTTGACCTCGCGCCGTCCGGCGCCGTCGTCGAAGATCTCGACGTGCGCGTCGCCGTGCAGGCCGCGGGCCTCGAGGCGCTCCAGGATCTCGGCGCGCGCGGCCTCGGCGTCGTCCTGGTCGAGCAGCTCGAGGTCGAACCATTCGAGGCCGAGGCGGCCGCCGAGCGTGCCGTGGACCGTCTCCACCAGCGGCTCGATCCGGCAGTTCCGGGCCTGCAGCGCCGGCACGCCCTCGACCTCGGCCAGCAGCTCGTCGCCGACGAGGGCGGCGTCCTCGCCCCACAGGTCGACGAGGATCGTCCCCGGGCCGCCGTGCTCGGCGTGGACCCGCACCGTCGCCCGATCGGCGCCGGCGCGCTGCTGCAGGCGGTCGGCGAGCTCGCGCACGCGATCGCTGTCCAGCAGGTCCTCGCCGGGGACCTCGCACCAGACCGTCGCGCCGAAGCCGCGGTCGTAGTCGTACGGCATGCGGCAGGCCGCCGCGACCGCCACCGCGGCCAGGCCGGCCGACAGGGCCCAGCGGTGGCCGCGGACGAACCCGGCGAGGCCGGGCCGCGCGGGCGCGGGGTGGCGGCGGGCGAACCTGGCCATGAGGTCCTGTTCCAAAGAGGCTGGCGGAACAGACATGTTTGAAAGAACATGTTCCGAAGGCGCGCCGGCGCGATAGAGGCGCCGGAGCGCGGCGGAGAGGCGATCAGGCCAGGGCACTTTCGGCTCCTTTCTTGCCCGCGGCGGGGCGGAGGCGGGCGCGGAGGTCGCGGAGGACCCGCGACACGCGCTGTTTGACGGCGGCCTCCTGCAGGCCGAGGACGTCGGCGATCTCGCGGTGGCGCAGGCCGTCGGCGAAGCGCAGGGCCAGGAGCTCGCGGGTGTCGGCCGGGAGCTCGCGCACCAAAGCAGCGAGCTGGTCGAGCTGCTCGCGCTGGAGGAGGCCGCCCTCGGGGCCGACGGCGTCGCTCGGCAGGAGGTCGAGCAGCTCGGGGGCGGCGGTGGCCCGCGCCTTGCGCAGGTGGTCGATGACCGCGTTGCGGGCGAAGGTGAGCAGCCAGCCGCGCACGCTGCCGCGCTCGCGGTCGTAGTCGCCGAGCCGCTCGACGAAGGCGACGAACACGCGCGCCGCCAGGTCCTCGGCGTCGGCCCGGGCCGGCACGCGGCGGGCGACGAAGCGGACGACATCGGGGTAGAGGTCGCGGTACAGCGCGCGGAACGCCTCACCGTCGCCGTCGCGGGCGCGGGAGAGGCGACGCGCGTGGAGCTCGTCGCGCAGCGGCCAGGGGAGCTGCATGTCTGTCGGGAGGGTACGGGCCGGCGCGGAAAAGGTGACGGGCGCGAAGTCACGATTTTTTGGCGGGCTGCGCGCGGTCGTCGAGCGCGGAGGCGGATCCCGCGGCCGCGGGCCTCGAGAGGACGAGCGCGCGGGGATGACGTGGCCGTGCGCGAGCCGCATGGGCGGCGAACGCGGTTCATGAGGATAGTGTTTTGATGGACATGTGCTTTCGGGCATGTCATCGGATTATGGACGAGACGGAAGGCCGCCAGTCATCCGACGATTGTCGGAGGGCATCCCCTGGCCCGACGACCCAGAGATGTACGCGCGGCGAGCCGCGATTGCACGGTGTGGCGGAGGGCTGGAGCGCGAGACGGGGCTCGCCTGGAGTTGTGGAGAAATTATGGAGCGCGCTCGGAGCCGCGAGACGGGCGTTGGCATTCCATTGTGAGGAGTGAACTGCGCGCGGGGACGGCCGGCGCGCCCGTGCGCGGGGGCTCGATTGCGCATTGTGGAGGAATGATGGAGGGCCGTCGATCGAGCCGACGCGGCATTTCAAAAGCGGCTAGACATGGCGGCGGTGCGAACGAGGAGTCGACGATGAGAGTCATTGATGTTGCGGCGAAGGGGTATATCGACATTCCCGGCGTTTCGGCCGGGGAGACGAGCGGGGGGTTCAGCATTCAGATGTGGGCGCGGCCGTCGGGCAAGGGCGGGCAGATCTGGTACTGGGGCGAGGGTGGGCCGCTGCTGGTCATGATGAGCAACGGCGCGCTCGAGCTGCGTGTGGGGGTGCTGAAGCTCCTGGCGCCGGGGGCGATGACGACGGGGCGATGGACGCACGTCGCAGTGGAGTTCGCGGCTGACGGGGCGGCGGCGATCTTCGTCGATGGGATCCGCGCGGCCTCCGGGTCGCTGCCGAAGCTGGTGGCGACGCCGTCGATTCGCCTCGCAGATCCGGGCGCGCAGGGCTTCGCGCTGGCCGACGTGCGGCTGCTGGCGCGGGTGCGGTCCGGCGGCGAGCGCTCGCTGTCGGCCGATCCGCAGGGGCTCCTGGCGCACTACGCCGGCCAGCTCGACGGGACGAGCGTGCGCGACGCGGGCCCGCTGCAGCGGCACGGGCAGCTGGGGGGCGCGGGCCAGGCGGTCGAGGTCGCCGAGCTCGATGTCCTGCGGAGCTCGAGCCCGGGCGCGGTGGTGTGGGACGAGAAGCTCGATGTCCTCGAGCTGCCCCCCGTGACCATCGACTTCACCGGCGGGATCGCCGTCGAGGCGTGGGTCCGGCCGCGCCAGGCCGTGGGGCCGCTGTTGTTCGCGCTCGGCGGCCCGGACGTCTTCAACGTCCGGCTGCGGCCGGGCGACGGGATGTTGATCGTCGATTTCGTGGCCAAGACCGGGGCGGCGGTGATCAAGGTCCCCGGGGTGGTGCGCGCCGACGAATGGCAGCACCTGTGCGTCTCGGTCGACGGCGGCGGAATGTGCAGAGTGTTCGTCGACGGCCGCGCGGTCCACGAGCAGCAGGCGGCGGTACCGGCGGTCGCGCGCGACGGGGTGCGCACGGGCGGGGCGATCGGCGAGGAGTTCCTGGGCGAGCTCGCCGAGCTGCGCGTGTGGCAGGGCGGGCGCTCGCTCGAGGACGTGCGGGCGCTGTGGCTGCGCCGCGCTCGCGGCGACGAGCCGTCGCTCGTGTATTGCTATCACCTCGATTCGCTCGCCGAGGGGTGGGCGATCGACGCCGGGCCGCGCCGTCAGCACGCGCGGCCGATGGGTCGGTTGACGTGGGGCGACGGCGACGGCCTGCCGCTGCGGGCGCTGCACGACACGCGCCGGGTCCACGTGCGCGCGGCCGGCAAGCTGCTGCTCGATGAATTGCCGGTGTCGCTGTTCCCGACCAAGACGATCGACGTCGGCCTCGGGAACTGGGGAGACGTCGGCCTCAAGGTGCCGACGGCGGGGGAGTACGGGACGGTCAAGGGCTCGCTGGTCCGCTGCGCGGTGTACGAGGTCTCGATCGAGCCGCGCACGGCCGGGGGCAGCAAGCTCGCGGGCGAGGTCGAGGTCCGCGTCGACGCGCCGGTGACCGTGGTGCGCAGCGACGGTGGGGTGCAGAAGCTCGAGGCGTGGAAGCCGGGCGTCGCGGCGAAGGTGGTGGTCAGCGAGGGTGGTCGCGCGCGCGTGCGGGTGCTCGCCGCCAAGTCGCTCGATTGCCCGGCGCTGCGGCTGCGCGCGGCCGGGATGGACGCCGACTGCTGGACCGTGGTGCGCCCGGCCGACGGGGCGCAGCAGCAGCTGGCGAGCCTGAGCGCGACGGCGCTGAAGCAGCCTCCCCCCGGCAAGACGCCGGTGCTGAAGAGCAGCATGGCGAAGGACGACGCCGAGGCCGTGGCCCAGTTCATGCGCGACACGGCCCGCGCGCTGCCGACGGCCGCGCCGGTGGCGATCAAGAAGGGGCAAAAGCTGTCGTGGGGCGAGGTCTGGGGCACGATCGAGGGCGTCGGCGAGGCCGTCGGCAGCGCGGTGATCGACTTCGGCGGCGACGTGGCGAAGCTGACGATCGCGGCCGCCCAGGACGCGGCCAAGCTGGCCAACAAGGCCGCCGGGGCGGCGGTGCGCACGGGTGAAGCGGTGATCCGCGACTGCATCGAGGACGCGCGCGAGCTCGCGGTCGACACTGCCAAGACGACGTGGGGCGCGGTGACGGTGGTCGGCGAGATGGTCGTCGACGGCTCGAAGAAGATGTTCCGCACGATCGTGGCGGGGGCGCTCGAGGTCGCCGGCGCGATCGAGGCGTTCTTGAAGCGGATCGGCGCGGCGATCCGCGACTTCATCGAGTTTTTGGCGATGCTCTTCAACTGGGAGAAGTTCCTCGCCAAGTCCGACGAGTTGTACGAGCTGGCGAAGCAGCAGTTCGGCAAGCTCGGCGGTTATGCGGCGCAGATCCGCGACATCCCGGCGCTGCTCGATGCGCTGGTGGCGAAGCCGGTGCGGTCCGGGCTGTCCGGCAAGTCGCTCGGCAAGGCGTTTGGCGTCGGCGATTTCGAACTGCCCGACTTCGACGAGCTCAAGTGGCTGGTCGACGTGATCGAGGAGGCGTTCACCGGCTCGCCGCCGAAGCTCGAGGACGACCCGAAGGGCAAGCAGGGGCCGACGCAGCTCGACAAGAGCACGACCGCGGCCGAGAACGAGGCGACGACGGCGGCGCTGCCGAAAGCGCTGCTGGACGCGAGCGACGTGCTCGACACGTCGATGGACGCGCTGCTCGACCTGCCGAAGAAGACGTGGGCGGCCGGCCGCTCGGTGACGACGGAGTTGACGGGCTGGATCGCCGACCACACCCCGGACCTGGCCGAGCAGGCCCGGCGCACGCTGACCTCGCGGCTGACGATCCCGTACCTCACCGACGTGATCGAGGTGGCGATCCTCCGCGGGCGCAAGCTCGACATGCTGCGCCTGATCGCGCTGGTCGGGGCGGTGCCGGCGGTGCTGGCGAGCGGCGGTAACAAGTCGGCCGGGTCGCTGCAGAAGTCGGCGAAGTCGCAGGCGGAGGAGGCGATCCGCTGGACGCAGTTCGGCATCAGCCTCGTCAACTCGGCGATGTTCATCGCCCGCAGCGCGAGCGAGTGGAAGGGCAACTTCGCCGGCGTGTGGACATTTAGCATCATCGGTGGAGCGACGACGGCGATCGCGGCGGCGTTCGACATCGGGGCCGCGGCTGCGTTCGACGACGAGGGGACGCGGTGGTACGGCATCACCCACGGCGTGCTGGCGCTGTGCGGCGGGCTGTGGATGATCGGGTCGACCGCGTGGGCGATCTCCTGGCCCGAGGGCGAGGGGGTGATCGCAATCGTCGATGGGGTGATCGAGGTCGTGATCGGCTGCGGTGAGCTGGCGACTTCGATCGTCGTGTTCTCCCAGGGCGAGCTCGCGGAGGAGGAGTTCTGGGCGCAGTTCAGCTACCGCATGGCGAATTGGAGCCTGCGCGGGCTGTACCGCCTGCTCGACGGCGTCGACAACAGCCGGATCAAGGCCGCCAACGCGCTGACGACCAGCTGCGCGGTGGCGATCCTGGCCAGCGACCTGTGCGAGATGGGCTACGGCCTGACCGACACTGCGATGGGCTGAGCGCGCGTGGGGGCCGGCGGCGAGCGGGGCTCGCCGTCGGTCAGCCCGGGGGCATGAAGTTCTCGCAGGCCTCGTCGATCAGGCCGATCGCGTCGGAGAAGAATTGCTTGTACGAGGGCGCGCAGATCTGGCCGATGAAGCCGTTGGTGAACATCTCGGTGAATTGCACGATCCGCGGCGACAGCTCGGCGCCGGTGATGCCGCCGTTGCACTTGTCGAGCGCGGGGCAGGTCGGATTGACGGGACCGATCAGCGACAGGACGACGATGTTGGTCTCGACGCCGCCCTTGGCGGTGACCAGGCCGGTGTACCAATTGCCGGGTTCGCCGGGCGAGCCCGACTGCGGCAACTGCTGGCAGGCGGCGACCTCGTGGTCGTCCTCCTCGTCGGTGATGAGGACGACGACCAGCAGCGCGTCGTCGCGGATGAAGCCGTCGTTGCAGGCGCCGGGGGCGTTGTTCTGCGGCTGTACCGCCTGCAGCATGGCGTACATCGGCTGCTCGTTGCCGTCGCCGCCGGTGCCGACCTGGCCGGCGCAGGCGAACTTGGTGCCGAGGTCGTCGGCCTCGCTCATCCAGTTCTTGCCGCCGGCGTAAGGGGTGCAGGTGGCGTTGCTCGCGTTGGCGCCGCCGGTGCTGTTGACGAGGCCGCCGTACATCTGGCAGCCGGCGCCGTTGTAGATGTTGCTGTCGCTGCTGACGACGCCGACGTGGTAGCTGTCGGTGTTGGACAGCTGGGTCTGCATCTCCGACACGAAGTCGGGGAAGCTGTTGACGAGGTTGATCTGCTCGTCGGCCATGCTGCCGCTATTGTCGATGACGAACAGCAGGTCGACTTTTTTGCAGCCCGTGTCGGGCATGGGCAGGCCGCCGTCGGGCGTCTCACCGACGTCGAACTTGGGCGCGGGGCCGCTGTCGACGTTGCTGGTGGCGGGCTCGCTGGTGCTGGCGTCGGTGCCGGTGGTGGTGGGATTGGTGCCGGTGCTGTCGGTGCCGCTCGTGGTCGTGCTGTCGCTCGTCAGGGTCAAGTTGCTGATCCCGCCGAGAGTCGGCGCGGCGGTCGGATTCGTGCCTCCGCCGCCGTCGTCGCTGCAGGCGGAGAGGCAAAGGACGCCGAGCGTGATCACGGTGAGGGCGAGGGCGCGCATCAAGAATCACGGTACGCCCAGGAGCCAAGCGCTTGCAAGCGGAGACCCCCTCCCGCGGCCCGGAGGTCACGCGCGGGCCGACGACCCCGATCTGCGGGGCGCGGGCGAGGGACGCCTCGCAGCGACGCGGGCGTGCGCGGCGGAGCGTGCGCGGACCGTGAGCGTGGGGGCGAGTGAAACACGATCCAGCGATTTTCCCGGCGGGCGCATGCGCGCGACGTGGGCGAGGGGGCCGGCGCGAGGCGGCGCGGTCGCGCCGAGCGAGGGGCGCGATCGGTCGCGGTCGTCTCGCGCGCAGCGACGTCGGCGATTGTGCATAGTCGGACCTTTGCTGATTGTCGCGTAGCGAGTGCGGCGATTCATGGGAGCGAGCGGTCTCGGCGTGCGGGTCGGGCGATGGGGGCCGGAAACGGCAGCGACGCGGGCCGAAGTTCCGGCTTGGCGGGTCCTCGGCGGGCGGGCATCCTCGGCCGGCCTTCCGGAGGTCGCTTGCCATGATTCGTGCTTCGTTCGCGCTGTCCGCCACGCTGTCGCTGCTCGCCGTCGCTTGCGGGCCCACCAGTCCCGCCATGACCACCGGCGACGACACGGAGACGAGCGACGGCACCGCGACGACGGGCACCACCGACGAGACGACGACGACCGATCCGTCCACCGCGGGGCCGACCACCGTGACGACGATCGAGCCGACCACCGGCGAGCCGACGACGCTCGAGCCGACGACGCTGACCACCGGCGGGCTTGTGTGCGGCGACGGGGTCGTCGAGGGCGGCGAGGACTGCGACGACGGCAACCTCGACGACACCGACGCGTGTACCAGCGCCTGCACTGTGGCGACGTGCGGCGACGGGTTGGTGCAGGTCGGGGTCGAGGGCTGCGACGACGGCAACGGCGACAACAACGACGAGTGCGCGCAGTGTCAGCCGGCGGCCTGCGGCGACGGCTTCGTCGGACCCGGCGAGACCTGCGACGACGGCAACCTCGTGGACGGCGACGGCTGCGCGGCCAATTGCATCGTCGAGTTCTGCGGCGACGGGGCGCTGCAGGCGAACGAGGAGTGCGACGACGGTAACTTCGAGGACACCGACGCGTGCACGAACGCCTGCAAGCTCGCGGTCTGCGGCGACGGCATCGTCCAGACGGGCGTCGAGGCGTGCGACGACGGCAACGCGATCGACGGCGACGCCTGCCTCAACGTCTGCCTGGTGGCCAGCTGCGGCGACGGCATCGTGCACACCGGTGTGGAGGCGTGCGACGACGGCAACGACGAGGCCCTCGACGCCTGCTCGAACACCTGCCAGGCGGCGACCTGCTCCGACGGCCTGGCCAACGGCGGCGAGACCGACGCGGACTGCGGAGGCCCGAATTGCACGCCCTGCTCCGAAGGGCAGGTGTGCGAGATCGACACCGACTGCCAGTCCGGCAATTGCGAGGCCGGCGCGTGCGGCGGCGTGACTCTGGTGGTGCCCGATTGCGCGCCGGCGAACGTCGACGCCGCGCAGGTGTTCACCATGGTGGTCCAGCCGAAGTGCGGCTGCCACACCGGCGGCTCGGGCGGCCTGACGATGACCGACGCCGCGACCGTCAAGGGCAACAACGTCGGCGTGGCCGCCACGAACGCCGACATGAACCGGGTCACCGCCGGGGATGTCGACCAGAGTTATTTACTCTACAAGATCCTCGGTCAGCAGAATAACGTGCCCGGCGGCGGCGGCTCGCCGATGCCGCTCGGGAGCACGCTGACCGACGCGCAGAAGTGTCTGCTCGTCAATTGGGTGAAGAGCGGCGCGCTGTGAAGCGCGCGGACAGCTGTCTTTGATTGTGCGGACAGCTGTCGTCGGTGCCGACGTGCGTCGATGTCGGCACCGATGATTGGCGCCGATGTGGACCATGTGATGCGCCGCGGTTCTTGCTATGACGAGACCTGTCGTCATGGCGCTGCAAAAGACCGCGTATCCGTACGCCAAGGGCCCCGATTTCAGCCGACTGTTCAGCTGGGGCATCAACCTCAAGAACGTCTCCGACCTGTACCTCGCGTCGGGCATCGGCGCCCACGACGCCGTCGGCGTGATCCAGCACCCCGGCGACGCGGTGGCGCAGACGCGCTACATCCTGCAGCAGGTCCCGGGCTTCCTCGCCGAGGCCGGCTTCGCGGTCGCCGACATCGTGCGCATCGAATACACGTTCACGCGCGAGGTCCCGCGCGACTCGTTCGACGCCATCTTCGCGGTCATCGCCGAGTTCCTGGCGACCGAGGCGACCAAGCCGACTGCGGGCACCCTGCGGGTGGTCGAGGCGCTGGCGTTCGACCATCAGTTGGTCGAGTACGAGTTCTGGTGCGCCCGCTGATTCGCAGGTGCTGTCATTGGCCGGCGGCGGCTCAGCGCCGGCGCTTGCGGGCCATGGCGAGGGTGACCTGGACGGCGTCCTGCAGGGTGCCGAGGACGATGAGCGAGTCGTCGAGCTGCATGCCGTGCTCGGTGAAGGCGACCGCGGCCGCCGGCTGGATGCCCGTGAGCACGGTGCGGGCGCCGATCATCTTGACCGCCTCGATCAGCTGAATGATGCGATAGGCGGGGGTGGTGTCGACGGCGCGCAGGCCGGTGAGGTCGAGGATGATGACGCGGGCCTGGTGCCGGACGATGCCGTCGAGCACCGCCTCGCGCACGTGCAGCGAGCGCGCCTCGTCGAGGGTGCCGATCAGCGGCAGCATCAGGACGCCGTGGGCGAGCGGCAGCACCTGGGCCGACATCTCGGCGATGAGCTCGGCCTGCTGCTGGCGGATGACCTCGTCCTGGCGCTCGCGCTCGCGGATCGCGGTGTGAAGGCGGGTGACGTCGCGGACCTGGGTGGCCGCAGCGCCGCGTCCGCCGGCCGCGCCCGGGATGGCGAACATGGTCAGCTCGAGGTCGACGCGCACGCCGTCGATGCGCATGAACTCGGTGGTGCCGGGGACGATGTCGAGCAGCATCGCCGCCGCGTCCTCGGCGGCGGCGTCGGGCGGGAGGGCGAGGATCCGCCGCAGCGCCGGGTTGCAGAACATCGGCGCGGTCGGGGTGTTGGGGCGCACGAGCACGCCGTCGGGCGAGTGGTGCACCAGCGCCTCGAACACCCGCACGGCCTCCTCGGCGCGCTTGCGTTCGGTGACGTCGATCGCCACGCCGCCGATGCCGATGTTGTTGCCGCTGCCGTCGGCGCGGCCGAGCGGGAAGATGTGCTCGAGGAACACGCGCTCGCGGTCGTCGATCGGGATCTCGAACTCGCTGACGCTCGGCGTGCCGGTGCTTACGACCCGGTCCATCACCGCCTGGATCTCCGCCGCCACGTCGGCGTCGAGCAGGTCGGACTCGAGCTTGCCGACGACCTGGTCCGGCGTGCGCCCGAGCAGCGTCGCGTGCAGGCGATTGCTGAGGGTGAAGCGGCCGTCGACGTCCTTGGCGTACAGGACCATCGGCGCGTAATCGGCGAGCGCGCGCAGGAGCGAGGCGGTCTGGGTCAGCTGCCGCCGCTGCTCCTCGTGGGCTTGTTGCAGCGCTGCGTTGGTCGCTCGCAGCGCTGCGATCTCGGCCTCGAGTTGCTGGACGGTGGGCATGCTCGAGTCCGCGTGGTCGGCAGTGTGCCGCGGGCGACCCGGCTTGTCACCGTCCGCGCAGGCACGTGAGCCGGCGCGCGTATGCAACGGGGGTGTCGGGCCGACCCTCAGGCGGTGCGTCGCGCGGCGGCGCGCTAGAACCACTCCGGACGGGTGTTCGCGTACGAGTCCTCCTCGTCGCGACACAGGCGTACGAGCGGGGCCACGCGGGGCAGCTCGGTCCGCAGCCAGTACTGCGCGGCCTGCAGCTTGCCGCGGTAGAACGCGTCGTCGTCTGTCGACAATGTCCCGCGGGACAGGGCCCTGCGGGCCGCGGTGGCCTGGCGCAACCATTGCCAGGCCACCGTGATCGTCATGAAGATGTCGAGGACGTCATGACTGTGGCGGAGCATGCGCTCCGGGTCCGCGAGGTGACGTCCGGCGAGCTCTGCGATCAGCGCCCCGGCGGCGCCCGCGGCCTCTTGCAGCGCGACGACGTCGGCGAGGTCGAGGCCGGCCGCCTGCGCTTGCGAGCATGTTTGGAGGATCTCCCGCCCCAGCGTCTGCAGGGCTCCAGGAGCCAGAGCGCGGCGACCGAGCAGGTCGAGCCCGTGGATGGTGGTCGTGCCCTCGTGGATGCTGTTCAGCTTCTGGTCGCGCAGCCACGCCTCGGGCAGGTACTCGCTCGAATAGCCGTAGCCGCCGTGGATCTGCAGCGCCAGCGCGTTGCTGTCGTAGCCGCGCTCGGCCGCGAAGCTCTTGGCGATCGGCGTCAACAAGTCGAGCAGCAGCGCCGACCGGCGGCGCACCTCTTCGTCGTCCGCGTGGTGGGCCAGGTCGGTCAGCCGCGCCGTCTCGATCAGCAGCGACAGGCCGCCCTCGACGATCGCCTTCTGCCGCAGCAGCATGCGCCGCACGTCGGCGTGCTCGATGATCGGGACCGGCGGGCTGTGCGGGTCGCGGCGGCCCGCCGGGCGGCCCTGCCGGCGCTCACGGGCGTAGGCCAGCGACTCGTGGTAGGCGACCGCCGCGGTCGCCACGCCGTTGAGGCCGACCATCAGGCGGGCCTCGTTCATCATCTGGAACATGTACGAAAGGCCATGTCCCGGATATCCGACGAGCTCGCCGCGGCAGGCGCCGCGCTCGCCGAAGTTGATGACGAGGCTGGGCAGGCCGCGCCAGCCGATCTTGTGGATCATGCCGGCGGTGCTGACGTCGTTGTCGACGAGGCCGTCGGGCCCGGGCCACAGGCGGGGGATGGCGAACAGCGAGATGCCCTTGATCCCGGCCGGGGCGCCGTCGATGCGCGCGAGCGTCAGGTGGACGATGTTGTCGGCGATGTCGTGGTCGCCGCCGGAGATGAAGATCTTGCCGCCCTGGATCGCGTAGGTGCCGTCGTCCTGGGGGACCGCGCGGGTGCGGATGTCGGCCAGGCTGCTGCCGGCCTGCGGCTCGGTCAGCGCCATCGTGCCGGTCCACTCGCCGGCGTACATGCGCCGCATGTACCTGTCCTTCAGGTCATCCGAGCCGAAGGCCTCGATCAAGTGGGCGGCGCCGGCGGTGAGGCCGGCGTAGCAGTAGGCGCCGAGGTTGGCCGCCATCAGGTAAGCCTCGGCCAGCAAGGCGACGGTGCGCGGCAGCTGCTGGCCGCCGACGTCGACGGGCCGCGAGGCTGTGATCACGCCGAGGTCGCACAGCCGCGGCCAGATCGTTCGCATGCGCGGGTGGACCTTGATCCGCCCGTCCGTGAAGGTCGGGGCGGCCTCGTCCATCGGCCGGTAGGCCGGGTACAGCACCTCGCGGGCGAGGCTGCGCGCGTTGGCGAGGAAGAGGTCGAAGGTGTCGCGGTCGTGGTCGGCGAAGGCCGGCAGGCGCAGCAGGGCGGCGGCGTCGTGCACCTCGTACAGCAAGAAGGCGACGTCGCGGTCGGACAGGAGCGGGTTCCCGGCGGTCACGCGGGCAGGATATCGCAGGGCGCGGGGCGAGGCGGCCGCGCAGGCGCGCGTCGGGTCACGCGTCGCAGCCGGGCTCGCAGCGGGCGCACGCGGGGCCGCGGGCCAGGGCGCACAGGTCGGCGAGCTGGCGGCGCACGTGGTCGGCCTCGAGCCGCACGGGCAGCGGGAGTCGGTCGGGGTCGAGCATGGCCGACAGCTCGGCGCGCGCGTCGAGGCTCAGGCCCGACCACACCCGAGAGGGCAGCGCGAGCAGCAGCAAGGTGACCGCGTCGGTCGGCCACGGCGGCTGCAGGGCGTCCACGCGGGCGTGCAGCGGGACTCCGCGCAGGGCGGCGAGCAAGGCCTCGGCAGCGCCTGTCTGTTCGGACAGGGCCAGCGGGCGCCGCTCGACGACGAGGGGCAGCCCGGGGAGGGCCGAGAACAGCGCGCGCAGGGCCGCGACGAGGTCGTTGGACGAGGCCCGGGCGAGGTTTGCGGCGAGGTCGTCGAGCGCGGCGGAGAGGGCCTCGAAGCCGCCGTCGCCGAGGCAACGGGCGGTGAACAGGAGGCTCGGCGGGCGGCTGTGGCGGCGCAATGCGACCCATCCGCGCGGGCGACCGGTGGCAGGATCTTGCGGCTGGGTGGCGGCGTAGAGGGCGGGCAGGGCGACCCAGTGCGGCGGGTACTTGAAGCGGGCCACGTCGAGCACGAGGACGTGATCGCTGGCCGGGTCGTAGCCGCCGATCGGCGAGAAGTGGCCGGCGCCGGTCTGGCCGAGCGAGCCGCGGTCGTAGCTGACGATCAGCGCCGGCGCGACGGCGGAGCGCGCGGCGGCGTCGACGGCGGCGCGGAAGTCCGCGAGGCCGAAGGCGTCGGGCCGGTACACGTCGGCGCTGGCGCCGTTGCAGCGGGCGAGGCAGGCGAACTCGTCGAGGGTGATGCCCTGGGCGCGCACGCGCTCGAGCGGGCTGCAGCAGTCGAGCAGCTCCTCGCTGAACCACCGCCACGGGCCCTTCCACAGCCGGCCCGGATCGACGCCGAGGGCGTTGAGGGCGACGACGAGGGTGCCGAGGCCGCAGAAGGCCGGATCGGCCTGGGTGTGGAACTGCTCGATCAGCGGAAAGAACGACTCGAGGCCGCCGGCCGCCCGCGCCGCGTCGAACAGCGCCCGACCCTCGGGCGAGGCGAAGGCGACCAACTGGGGTGGCAAGGGGCGGCGGTAGAGGCTGGGGGCAGGAGAGTGCATCGCGGCGCTCGCAGGTCGCGCCGATGATCGCGCGTCGCGGGCGATTCGTCGAGGGCGATGCGGACGGCGCCCGCGTCGCCGAGGCACGGCCCCGATTGTGAGTACCCCGACACGTCGATTGCCGGGCCGGCGATCGCGAGCAGCACGAGTGAGTGACTCTGGCCGGCGCTACGCAGCGCCCGACTCGACGAGCGCGGCGAGGCGGGCCAGCGATTCGCGCCAGCCGGTCGCATTGTCGGTCGGCGGCACGCCCGGCGGGAGGCCGTCGTGGATCGCGTGGAGGTCGGTGCCGCCGTCGGCGTCGACGAGGGTGGTGGTGATCGTCATCTCGCCTCGCAGGGCGGGATCGTCGGCCTCGAACTCGAGCGATTCGACGATCTTCTCGTCGGGCACGAGCGCGACGAAATGGCCGTGATAGGTGTCGGTGTGCGCGGTCGTCTTGCCGGTCGCGGTCGGTTCGACGTAGGTGAGCGAGACGCGGAACGCCCCGCCCTCGCGCGGCTCGAAGGTGTGCACGTTGCTGGTCATGCCGGGCGGCACGCGCCACTTCTCGACGGCGCTCGCGTCGAGGAGCGCGCGATAGACGGCGGCCCGCGGGGCCTTGATGTGGCGGGAGATCCGGGTGGTGCTCACGGGCGAGTCGTAGCACCCGCGCGGAGGTGCGCAAAGGCGAGGGCGGCCGCGGCGCGCGGGACGAGGTCGGGCGATTGCCACAACTTGCCGTTGGCGACGCGCGATGGACGAGTCCGGCGGTGATTCGTACGCTGCGAGATCGGAGGTCGGACGTCGTCGACTCGAAGCGTGAGGATCTCGCGCTGCCGGATCATGCGCGAATCGCCCGAGCGCGCGCAGCCTTGTCGAAGCCGCAGCCGCGGATTATCACCTGTCGCATGAGAGCGATCGTCGTCGAAGAGTTCGGTGGGCCGGAGGTCCTGAAGGTCGTCGAGTTGCCGGAGCCGCAGCCGGGAGCAGGGGAGGTCCGGATCCGCGTGCACGCGGCCACGGTCAATCCGACCGACGTGTTGCTGCGCTCGGGGGAGATCACGCGACTGTTGGCGAATCTGCCGCCGCCGCCGTACATCCCGGGCATGGACGCGGCAGGGGTGATCGATGCGGTCGGGCCCGGTGGCGACGGCCGGCTGAAGGTCGGCGACGAGGTCATCGCCGTCGTCAACCCCTACACTCCGCGCAAGGGCGCGTACGCCGAGAAGGTCGTGGCGTCCGCGGCCTCGGTGGTCCACGTGCCGAAGGGCAGCGACTTGCCGGCAGCGTCGACGCTGCTGATGAACGCGCTGACCGTGCGCCTGGGGCTCGACGCGCTCGGCCTGCAGCCCGGGCGGACTGTGGCGGTCACGGGCGCGGCCGGGGCGGTCGGGGGCTTCGCGGTCGAGCTGGCCAAGGCCGACGGCCTGCGGGTGATCGCCGACGCGTCGCCGACCGATCACGCGCTGGTCGAGCGACTCGGGGCCGATGTCATCCTCGAGCGCAGCGACGATCTGGCGCGGCGGATCCGCGAGGTCGTCCCGCAGGGGGTCGACGCGGTCATCGACGCGGCGATGCTCCACGAGCAGATCTTGCCGGCGATCGCCGACGGCGGGGGAATCGTGACGGTGCGCGGATGGAGCGGGCCGACGGAGCGTGGCATCGTCGCGCACCCGGTGTTCGTCGGCTCGGCGCTGACCGACACCGCGAAGCTCGAGCGCCTGCGCCAGCAAGCGGAAGAGGGCAAGCTGACCCTGCGCGTGGCGAGGGTGCTGCCGGCCGCGGAGGCCGCGGAGGCGCATCGTTTGCTCACCGCCGGCGGGGTCCGCGGTCGGCTGGTGCTGGACTTCAGCGCCTGAGCCCGAGTGCGGCTCGGGCATCGAGGCGTTTGTGTGCGTATCGCCCGCGCAGCCGATGGCACCGTCGGCTCATTCAAAAAACTCCTGACAGCACGTTGTTCATACCTGCGAGCGTTGACGAGCCTGCTGTTGCTCGGTGCGAGACGGAGCCGCGAGGGGCAACCCGGCCTTGGTCGGGTTGCTCCGTCCGAAGATTCCGTCCATACCGGCGAGGTTCTCGACGGCGCCGACGCTGTTTCACGGCCCCCGTGGTGGTGCTCGGGCTCGTCGAACCGCCCACACCTCGTGCGCGGAACTGGCTATGAACCAACCCGAGGAGCCCAGCATGAACGATCGTCTCACCGTCCAGACCGACGATGGCAGCTTCGATTGCTACGTCGCGCGTCCCACGGCCGCCATCGCACCGGTGATCGTCGTGATCCAGGAGATCTTCGGCGTCAACGCCGGGATCCGCAGCATCGCCGACGCCTACGCCGCCAAGGGTTACATCGCCGTTTGTCCCGATCTGTTCTGGCGCACCCAGCGGGGCGTGGACATGTCCGAGAGCGACGAAGGCGACGTGGCCAAGGGCTTCGCTCTGTATGGCGCATACGACTTCGACAAAGGCCCGCGCGACATCGCGGCCACGGTCGCGGCCGCCCGCACCATGCCCGGCGCCTCCGGTAAGGTCGGCGTGACCGGCTACTGCCTCGGCGGACTGCTCACGTTCCTGACCGCGGCGCGCGCCGATGCCGATGCCTTCGTCGCCTACTACGGCGGAGGCACCGAAAGATACGTGACCGAGGGCGTCAACATCAAGCGCCCGCTGCTGATGCACCTCGCCGGCGACGACGAATACATCGGCAAGGATGCCCAGGCGACGATCCACGCCGCGCTGCGGGACAACCAGCACGTCGAGATCGACACCTACCCGGGCCGCAACCACGCGTTTGCCCGTCCGGGCGGCAACCACTACGACGATGCCGACGCCACGCTGGCCAATCGGCGGACCGATGCTTTCTTCAAGCAGCACCTCACCTGAACAGGACGCTCCACATCGGAGCTCACCGCCGGCCTGTCCGGGGGACTGGGCGGTGAGTCAGAGGAAATGCTGACGACGCGCAGGGTGACTACACGCTTCTCGGCCTGGTCGCCGGGTGTGCGAGGTGATCTGCACCCACACAAGTCTCACCTGCCCGAAGAGCCAGACCGCGGACGTCACCCGCCCATGACGCACCCGCCGTCGACTGGGTCGCCTCGGAACGAGCCCTCGAGATCGCGCACCCGCCCGCACCCGTCGATCTATCTGCAACGGCAGCGCTCGGCTATCGTCGTGTGCCCCTCATGGAAGACCCGACGCTCGCCGACCTGCACGCCGAAAATCAGCGACTCCGCGAGGAAATCGCTCGGCTCGAGCGCGACGCCGCCGGGGCGCAGCGAGCGGTCGAGGACCGACTCAAGCTCGCGACGGCGCTCGAGAACATCTACCGCGCGGTGCCGGACCTGTTCTTCCAGCTCCGCGTCGACGGCACGATCACGAACTACCTCGCCAGCCCGACCAGTCCGCTCTACGTCCAGCCCGAAGTGTTCCTCGGCAAGCGCATGCAGGACGTACTGCCGCCCGACGTCGGCGCGCTCACCGTCCAAGCACTCGCGGAGACGTCAGGCCCGGCGGGCAAGGCCCGGATGGAGTACTCGCTCGACCTCGGCAGCTCGGTCGAGTGGTACGAGGCGCGGCTGATCCGGCTCAGCGACGACGAGCTGATCGTCGTCGTTCGCAACATCAGCGAGCAGCGCCGCGACCGCGAGGCGGTGCTGCGGCTGAACCGCGAGCTCGAGGCCCGGGTGCATGAGCGGACCGTCGCGCTCGAGGTCGCCGCGGCCGAGAGCGCCGCGCTGCAGCAGCAGGTCATCGAGGCCCAGAGCGCGACGCTGCAGGCGCTGTCGACCCCGCTGGTGCCGATCGCCCGCCACGTCGTCGCCGTCCCGCTGATCGGCGACGTCGATGCCGACCGCGCCAGCCGCTTGCTCGAGACGATCCTCGACGGCGTGCAGGCGCGGCGGGCCGCATTCGTGCTGCTCGACGTCACCGGCGTACCGCGGGTCGACACCGATGCCGCGCGGGCGCTCGCCGACATCGCCCGTGCGGTCAAGCTGCTCGGTGCGGAGTTGGTGCTCACGGGCATCGGCCCCGACGTCGCCCGCACGCTCGTCGACCTCGAGGCCGATTTCGGCGGCGCGCGCACGTTGCCGAGCCTCGAGCACGGCATCGCCTACGCGATGCGGTCGGCGCCGCGGACCCCCCGCGCGTGAACGCGAATTTTCAGGCGGGCTTCGATCGCTACCGCGACGCTGATGCGTCCCGCCGCCGCGAGTTGCGCCGCGCGCTCGAGCGCCCGGCTGGTGCGGGCCGCGGGGCCGCCGTGGTCGAGCAGAGCGGCTGGCGCCGGGCGCCGACTTGACAGTCCGCGGGCTGCCGCAAAAAAACCGCGCGTGGCCGTCCGGTTCCCGTTCACGCAGTGGATCTCGCCGCGGCAGCCGCCGGAGGTCGAGCGGCTGCTGAAGTCGGCGGCGACGCGCGAGGAGGTGCTGTCGCTGGCGGGCGGGCTGCCCGGGGAAGATTTGTTCCCGCGCGCGGCGCTGGCCGAGGCGCTCGAGCAGGTCATGCGGGAGCACGGCCGCGAGGCGCTGCAGTACCAGTGGCCCGAGGGCTACGGGCCGCTGCGCGAGCAGGTCGCGGCGATGCTGCGCGAGCGAGGCGTCGACGTCGCGCAGGACGAATTGCTGATCACCAGCGGTGCTCAGCAGGCGCTCGATCTGCTGGCGCGGCTGCTGCTGCGCCCGGGCGACGCGCTGGGCATCGAGTCGCCGACCTACGTCGCGGCGATCGAGGTGTTCGGGCTGCAGCGGCCGCGGATGGTCCCGCTGGCGCGCGGCGAGGACGGGCTCGACCTCGCGGCAGTGCGCGCGCTGGTGCGAGGGGCCGAGAAGAGCCTCTTGTACCTCGCGCCCGCGGGCCACAACCCGAGCGGCTCGTCGCTGAGCCCCGAGGCCTGCGAGTCACTCGTCGAGCTCAGCCGTGCGCACGACGCCCTCATCATCGAGGACGACGCGTACGGGCGGATCCAGTTCGACGAGCCGCGCCGGCCGCTGCGCAGCTACCCTGGCGCGGAGGAGCGGGTGATCCTCGTCGGCACGTTTTCAAAGGCGTTGACGCCCGGGCTGCGGGTCGGGTGGATCGTCGCGCCGCCCGTGGTCACTGCTCAGCTGGTGCTGCTCAAGGGAATCGCCGATCTGCAGACCAACACTCTCGGCCAGATGGCGCTGTCGAGCTACCTCGAGCGGCACGACCTCGACGCGCACGTGGCCCGCTGCCTGCCGCGCTACCGCGAGCGACGCGACGCGATGCTGCAGTCGCTCGCGGAGCACATGCCGGCGGAGGTGCGGTGGACGCGGCCGACGTGCGGCTTCTCGGTGTGGGTGACGCTGCCGGAGGCGCTGGCGGCCGACGCGTTGCTGGCCCGGGCGATCGAGGCGGGGGTGGCGTTCGAGCCCGGGGCCGCGTTCTTCCCGGGCGATGCGCCGCGCAACTACCTGCGCCTGTCGTTCTCGAATCAGTCCCCGGACCGGATCGCCGAGGCGGTGGCGCGGCTCGGCAAGTCGTTGCGCGCGGTCTGAGGGCGCATCGACGCAGCGACGACGAGGCTCGGTTATCATCGGTCGCGCCATGGCCGACGCGCTCACCGTCGATGCGACGCGCGAACCCTACGCCGACAGCTTCTTCTCGCTCAGCTGGCGCTTCGCTCCCGATCCGGAGCGACCGGCGCAGGCGTCACGGGGGCTGCTCGACGACGTGCTGGCGATCCTGGCGATCACTGCGCGGCACGAGCTGCTGATCCCGACTCATGTCCATGACGGCGGGCGGCGGATCGCGTTCGAGGTCGACTCGGTCGAGGCGTTCGTCGAGCGGCTCGCTGCGCTGATCGATGCCGGCGAGGTCGGCCCGTACCTCGACGAGATCGGCGGCCACGGTCTGGTCGCGCGCCCCGACGGCGCTCGCGTGCGGCAGGACGGCCTGATCTCGCTGCAAGACCTCCGGCTCGGCGAGCGCGAGTTCTCGGTGGTCACGCGCAAGAGCCTGTGGACGCCCATCGCGCTCGACCGCAGCTTCGGCTTCGAGTGGCAGGTCGAGCTCGCCGATCTCAACGGCCCGCGCCTCGAGCGGTGCCTGCAGGAGATCGACGCCGCGCTCGACCTCGCGGTCGAGCCCGCAGCGCACGAGCTCGACCGCGAGCAGCCGATATGGATCTGCGGCTTCAAGCTGTTCACGAGCCCGGAGATCCTCCGTCGCGAGTTCGCCTCCGAGCCTCCGCCGGGGCTGGTGTCGATCGATCGATTCATCGCACCCGGGGCGTGAGACGAGACCGCGCCACGGGCCTGCGCGCGGTCGAGCCGCGCTGGCGGACGCCGGGCCGCCCCGGGCGTGGTGTACGATGCCCGGCGATGTCGTCCCGCACGCTCGTCGCTCACGTCCTCGCCACCAGCTCGCTCGCGCTCGCAGTCGTCGGTTGTGGCGATGACGGCGGCCAGGCGACCGCGGGCCAGACGACGACGGCGACCACGGTGAGCACGAGCAACGTCCAGCCGACCATGGACGCGCCGACGTCGACGAGCACCACGGAGGGCGGCTCGGACAGCGAGAGCGGGACGTCGACCGGGAACCCGGGGACGATGAGCGGGACGACGACCAGCACCACCGGGCCGACCGATCCGTCAGCGGGCACCAGCAGCTCGACCACCGACGACACCGGCGCGGTCAAGTTCGACATGCCGAGCAGCGCCGACTTCGGGGCTCCGCCGTCGTCGTGCAAGGTCGTCGACGACATGGACGCGATCGGCGACTGCACCGACAAGGCGCCGCCCGACTCGTTCGAGCCCGAGGCGCAGTGGACGTTCACGGGCCCGCCCGGGTTCGAGAACTGCATCGTCATGCCGCTCGTCGTCAACCTGACCGACGACAACGCCGACGGGGAGATCGATCTGTGCGACATCCCCGACGTGGTGGTGGTTGCGGGGCCCGACCAGGGCTCCGACGTGCCGCCGTCGCGGCTCTACGTGCTCGACGGCGCGACCGGAGCGGTTCACTTCTTCGCCTCCGAGATGGTGCAGTTCGGCGGCACGCCGGCGGCCGGCGACATCGACGGTGACGGCATCGCCGAGATCGTCGCCATCGAGCCGGGCTCGGGCGGCCGCCTGATCGCCTTCGAACACGACGGCCAGGTCAAGTGGAAGAGCAACACCTCGTGGCCCGGCTCGCAGTCGGGCTCGATCGCGCTGGCAGACATCGATCAGGACGGTGACGTCGAGATCGTCGCCGGCGCCAAGTTGTATGATCACAACGGCGTCGAGATCTGGACCCGCGGCAACGACTCGTCCTACAACGCCTCGGCCATCGCCGACCTCGACGGTCAGCCCGGCCTCGAGGTGCTGGTCGGCGGCGCGGCGTTCCACGCCGACGGCAGCACCTGGTACGACACCAATCAATTCGGGTGGATCTTCCCGCAGATCGCCAACCTCGACGCCGACCCGCAGCCCGAGGTGCTGCTGGCCCTCGACAACAAGATCGAGCTGCGCCAGCACGACGGCACGCTGGTCTGGAACTTCACGCCCAACGGTCAGAACGACCTCAGCCGGCCGATCAACATCCACGACCTCGACGGCGACGCCGCGCCCGAATTCGGCGTCAGCGCGCCCAACTTCTACGGGGTCTACGAGACCAACCAGGCGCTGTTGTGGCAGGCGGCGGTGATCGACCAGAGCGGCCAGGCCGGCGGCACCGCGTTCGACTTCCTCGGCGGCGGCAAGGCCCAGGCGATCTACGCCGACGAGCACACGGTGTGGGTGTTCGACGAGATGGGCTCGCCGCTGATGGACACACCGCACCTGTCGGGCACGATCATCGAATACCCGGTGGTCGCCGACATCGACAACGACGGCTCGTCGGAGATCCTCGTGGTCTCCAACACGCTGCTCAACGGCGGGGTGGTGCCGTTCACGGTCCAGGCAGTGCGCGACATCCAGGACCGGTGGGTCCAGGGTCGGCGGATCTGGAATCAGCACACCTATCACGTGACGAACGTCCGCGAAGACGGGACCATCCCGCAGTTCGAGCCGCCGCACTGGACGAAGCTCAACACGTACCGCACGCAGGCGCAGATCGCCGCCGGCGGCGAGGTGTGCATCCCGCCGCAGTGAATGTGGGACGCGGGCGCTCGCGCAGCGAGGCGCTCACCTCGGTTGTTGTAGGGGCGGTGGAGATGTTCAGCTCCGCGCCCGGCGGGCGCCGTCGCTCGCGGCGTGTGAGCACTGTAAAGAGGACCGCGGGCCGGTGCTCATGCACGATCGTGCGAGCTTTCGAACCCGGCGCATGCGCGGATGCGGTCTCGTTTCATGATTGCCGCTTCGGCGGCGCAAACTCGTTGCAATCCTGGTTGATCTGTGTGTACCTTTTCGCCTCGCTGCCGGCCGAAGGCCGAAGCATGATGCGCGGTGGGGGTATTCTCGGTGAACAGCGTATCCAACGTCGTTTCGACGCTACTCGGTGGTCGAGCCCCGTTTTCGCTCACCATCGATGGTATCGCCGAGCTCCCCAGAGTGGTCCGTTTCAGCGGGCGCGAGGGCGTCAGCGAGCTATACGAATTCAAGGTCGAGTTCGCTGCAGGGGAGCTCGATCTCGCGCAAATAGTCGGGAAAGCGGCGACCCTGCAGCTGGACGGGCTCGGGCCGCCTCGCCTCGTCCACGGCGAGATCGCCAGCGTCGAGTACACCGGCAATTCGCGGCGCTATCAGCTTTACGAGCTGCTCCTCGTCCCGCGGGTGTGGCGGCTGTTGCACCGTCGAGGCAGCCGGATCTTCCAGAACAAGACGACCGCCGAGGTCGTGGCGACCGTGTTCAAGGACGCCGGATTGAGCAGGGAGGACTTCCGCTTCGAGCTCGCGGCCGCCTACGAGCCGCGGAACTATTGCGTGCAATACCGCGAGAGCGACCTGGCGTTCGTATGTCGGCTGCTCGAGGAGGACGGGATCCACTATTTCTTCGAGCACCGGGAGTCGCGCGCGATCATGGTGCTCGCCGACCATTCGCTGGCCCACCCGACGATCGCCGGCGAGTCGACGGTGTGGAACCACGAGAGCGGCGAGCTGCGCGACCGCGAACACGTCAGCGCGCTGCGGCTGGTCGAGCGGGTGCGGCCGGGCAAGGTGTCGCTGCGCGACTTCAACTTCCACAAGCCGACGCAGAAGACCGAGGCCGACGCGAGCGGCAAGCGTGACGTCGACCTCGAGATCTACGACTATCCGGGCGAGTTTCAGGATCCGAGCGCCGGGGGCCCGCATCACGGGCAGTCGATGGCGAAGATCCGGCTCGAGGAGCTGCAGGTGATGCGCCGCCAGGCGTCGGGCGAGAGCGACTGCATGCGCCTGGTGCCGGGGCACGTGTTCACCGTCGAGGGGCACCACCGCCCCGATCTCAACGGCGCCCGCGTGCTCACGCAGGTGATTCACCAGGGTACGCAGACGCAGGCGCTCGACGAGGACGCCGCCGACGGCACGTTCCACTACGGCAATCAGTTCGTGTGCGTCGACAAGCCCGTGCCGCTGCGGCCGCCACGCGCGACGCCGCGGCCGGTCGTGCGCGGCGTCCAGTCGGCGACGGTGGTCGGCCCGGCGGGCGAGGACATCCACGTCGACGAGCAGGGCCGCGTGCTGGTCCAGTTCCACTGGGACCGGCTGGATCAGCACGACGAGCGGTCGTCATGCTGGGTGCGGGTGTCGCAAGGCTGGGCCGGCGCCGGCTGGGGCTCGATGTTCCTCCCGCGGATCGGCCATGAGGTGCTGGTCGACTTCATCGAGGGCGACCCCGACCGGCCGATCGTCACCGGGCGCGTGTACCACGGCGAGAACGCGACCCCCTATCCGCTGCCCGACGAGAAGACCAAGAGCACCATCAAGTCGGAGAGCTCGCCCGGCGGCGGCGGCTTCAACGAGCTGCGCTTCGAGGATCGCAAGGGCGCCGAGGAGGTGTTCTTCCACGCGCAGAAGGACCTGAACGAGGTCGTGCTCAACAACAACAGCCGGGCGGTGACGGTCGACCAGACGTTCACGGTCGGCGGCAACCAGACGTTCACGATCACCGGCAACCGCAGCGTGACCGTGACGGAGGGCGACGAGTCGCTGACGGTGAGCACCGGCAAGAGCACGACGACGATCAAGCAAGACCGCAGCGTGACCGTGCAGTCGGGCGCCAGCTCGCTCACCGTCGAGTCCGGGACGCACACCATGACGGTGAACCAGGCCATCACGGCGACCTCGCAGACCGCGAACATCGGTCTGACGGCGAAGACCGGGCTCTCCCTCACCGCCGAGACGGCTGACTTGACGGCGACGGCACAGACCGCGGTGGCGATCCGGGCGAAGACGGACACGCTGACCCTGGCCGGCAAGCAGGCGACCTCCCTCGCCTCCCAGACGAGCACGCTGAGCCTGTCGGGCAAGCAAGCCGTGTCGCTGGTGTCGTCGCATTCGACCCTGACAATGGGCAGCAAGGACAAGGCGACCCTGGCCTCGAGCGACATGGTCAACATCGCCGCGGGCAAAGCGGTCACGGTCGGCAGCGAGGCGGTCGTCGTCCAGGCCGAGACGATCGTGCTGACCGGCACCAAGGAGATCACGCTGCTGGTCGGTTCCAGCTCGATCACGATCAAGGACGACGGCATCAAGATCTCGGGGCCGACGATCTCCAGCTCGGGGACGAAGATCAACAGCACGGCCACCGGGCTGCACGAGATCTCCGGCGCCCTGATCAAGATCAACTGAGGTCCGATGCGCACGCTCCAGCGACTCGGCCAGGACCTCGCCGGCTTCATCACCGGCCACGAGCACGGGCTCTGCGTGCTGCAGGCCGAGCGCGACTTTTTGCCGTGGGTCCACTCGACGCTGCAAGAGCTCGCCGCGGCGTCGTCCGACGTGTTCTTGCCGTTCCCGCACCCGTTCGCGTCGGCCGACGCGTACGCGGCGACGGTCGCCGAGGGCTGCTTGATGGTCGCCCGCGACCGGGCCGGTGACGCCCTGCAGTTGCCCCTCGCGTGCGTCGATCCGGCGCGGCCCCCGGTCGCGCGGGTGCGGTCGACGCTAGAGTTCGCGCGAGACATCATCCTGCCCAAAAGGACATGTCCTCCGCGACTGGTGGCGATCCTCGTCCCGCTGACGGTCGAGGCGGAGGCGGAGGCGCTGGGGTTCACGCGAGCCCTGGTCGCGGCGGAGCCGGGCTGGCCGCCGTGGTTTCACCGGATGCGGATCTTCGTCCACGCGCCGCCGGGCGCCGCGCTCGGCGAGCTGCCGCGGTTCTCTCGCGCGCTCGCGGTCGACCTGTCGCTGACGGCGCTGGCGGCGGGCGTGGTGGAGGAGGCGAACGACCCCACGGCGCCGCCGGAGCGGCGGGCCCAGGCGCTGCTGCAGTCGGCGGCGATCGACGCGGCGAGCGGGCGCCACGACCAGGCGATCGCCGGCTTCCGCGATCTGTACTCCTGGGCCGAGGCGGCCGCGAACCCGGTGCTCTCGGCGCTGGCGCTGAGCGGAATCGGCGACGTCGCATCTGCCCGAAAGGACAGGCGCGAGGCGGTGTCGTGGTACGAGCGCGCGCTCGTGCCGGCGAGCCGGACCGGGGCGGCGCTGCTGATGCTAGCGATCACGCAGAACCTGGCGCGGCTGTACTTCGAGCTCGGCCGCCGCGCCGACGCCGAGACTTTCTACGACGGGGCGCAGCGGCTCGCGATGGCCGTTCCGGACGCCAACAGCCACGCGCAGGCGCTGCAGTGGCGCGGGCGGCTGGAGGAGCTGCGAGGGGCCCACGAGGCGGCGGCGAGGAGCTACCTCGCGGCGGCGGAGGTGGCCCGCGATCACGCCCACGCCGCGCTGCTCGCCGAGCTGCGGCCGCGCCTGACGACGAGCCAGCGCCGCGTGCCCGCCGGGCTCGGACGCGAGATCGCGGCGTTCCTGGAGGGGTCGACATGAGCATGCTGTCCCTCATGGCGACGCCGAAGGCGCCGCCCGAGCCGCCGAAGAACCCGGCGGCGAAGCTGGAAGAAGGCATCGGCACGGTGATGGGGAAGATCAACGCGCCGGTCGACGCGTTCAACGAGAAGTTCGCCGAGTGGACGGCCGGCCTGGCGCAGGTGTGGCCGGAATTCCCGGCAGCGACGATCGGGTCGCTGGCGGTCGGCCTGCCGCACGCCCACCCGCCGCTGGTGCCGCTGCCGCTACCGGTGATCGGCGCCGTGGCGCTCGGCTGCTGCGTGTCGGTGCTGATCAACGGGCTCCCGGCCGCGCGCGTCGGCGATGTCGGCATCAACCCGACCTGCCTCGGCGCGCCGCTGCCGGGCTTCGAGATCTTCACCGGCTCGTCGAAGGTGTTCATCGGCGGGGCCCGGGCGGCGCGCCAGTTCGACGTCACGATGCACTGCTGGCCCGCGCCGGCGAAGGGGGTGAACCTCGGCAAGCTGGCCCCGGTCGTCTCGACCGTGAACAAGGCGATGGATAAGATGGCCTACGTTGGCCTGGCAGCGGGGGCGGTCGGGGTGGTCGCTGACGGGATCGACGCGGCGAACGCCGAGGACAAGGACGTCAAGGAGGCGCACGCCCTGGCGGCCACGACGGGAGCGGCGCAGCTCGCCATGGACGCCGCGACGATGGCGGCAGGGCGACTGCTGGGCAAGAACCCCTGCGCCGGGCCGCCGATGGGCGCGATCATGTTGGGCGCGCCGAACGTGCTGATCGGCGGGTTCCCGGTGCCGAGCGGCGTGGCGATGGCGCAGCGGCAGATGTCCCGGGTCGAGCTGCCGCCGGGCCGACGCGGGAAGAACGACGCGAAGGACCAGGGCCCCGGCTCGTGCCCCCCATGACCATGGACACGCAAACTCCACGATGCGGCGGAAGCCAGGGGCTGCGATGGGTCGGCGATCCGGTCGACGTCGTCACCGGCGTGCTGGCCGACTCGACGGCCGACTTCACGCTGCCGCTCGGGTCGCAGCCGGAGGCGGGGGCGATCGTCTGGCGGCGCCACTACAACACGGGGAACCTGACGGACGGTCCGCTCGGCCGCGGTCACACCCACGAGTACGAGCGCACGCTGCGGGCGGTCGTCGACGGGTGGCTGTACACGCAGCCGGACGGCGAGCCGGTGCTGTTCCCGTTCGCGCCGCCCGGAGAGGCCAGCGAGTGCGCGCGCTTCGTGCTGACGCCTGTGTCCCGCGGCTTCACGCTGCGGGCGCCGGACGGGACCGAGTACGCGTTCGAGGTCGCGGACGTGGCCGCGGTCGCCCGCCCGTGCAAGGTGTCCCGAGAGACATGGTCGATCGTGCTCGAGCACGATGGGCGCGGGCGGCTGGTGCGGCTGGCCGACGCCGCCGGCGCGCACGTGGTGACGATCGAGTACGCCGGCGATCGGGTGCAGACGATCTGGCTGACTCGCCACCCGACGCGGACACAGGGGCCGCCACTGGCGCTGATGCGCTACCAGTACGGCGACACTGGCGACCTGCTGACGGCGACCGACCGCTACGGGCACGCGCAGCGGTTCACCTACGACGCCGCGCACCGGATGGCGACCCGCGTCGACCGCAGCGGCTACCGCTTCGAGTATTTTTATGATGCCGCGGGCCGCTGCGTGCTGTCGCGCGGGCACGACCGCAACGGCGAGGTGCGCCTGCGCTACATGCCCGAGGCGCAGGCGACCGAGGTGACGCGCGCCGACGGGGGCGCGTGGCTGTACCGCTACGACGCGTCGCTGTCGATCACCGAGATCATCGATCCGTACGGCGGGATCCGCCGGTTCGAGTACGACGCGGCCGGACGCCTGACCCAAGAGACAGATGCGGGAGGCGACACGCGCAGCCCGGTGTACGACGCCGCCGGCGAGATCGTCGCCTGGCGTACCGCCAACGGCGGGGTGCGACCCGTCGAGGCGCCGTCGGGGCCGTTGCCGCACCGGGTCCCGCGCACGCCGGCGGAGCTCGAGCTCGGCGATCTGGCCGCAGAGATCCTCGAGAACGCGCCGCTGGCGTCGCCCGGGATCGAGCCGCTGCTGGCGGGCGGGGCGTCGATCTACTCGCATCTGTTCCCGGAGCGCGACCCGCGGGCGCAGGTGCGGCGCGACGAGCTGGGCCTTCTGGTGGAAGAGGAACGAGAGGGAGCGCAACCGCGGCGCTGGGCGTATACCTCAAACGGGTGGGTGCGGCAGTACATCGACCATGAGGGCGGGCGCTACGAATTTTCGTTTGTGTCTTGGAATCATCGAGTGGCTGCACGCGACCCACTCGGGCGAGCGCTCCGATATCGATATAATTCCGAGGAAAAATTGACAGACGTGGTGGATTTCGCAGGAAATCGCCACGAATATCGCTACGATCTCCGCGGGGATTTGACAGAGGTGCATCACGCCGGGCTCCTAGTCGAGCGGTACACGCACGATCGCGCCGGCAACCTCGTAGCCACGCACAATGCGCGCGGGGAGCTCCTAGTCTCGTACAAGTATGGGCCAGGGAACTTGGATTCGGAGAGGCTACTTTCCGGCGGTGAGGTGCATCGTTATAGTTATACTACAGACGGGCAGTGCAATCGAATAAAGTACGGAGAGCATGAGCTTGCGTTTGGGTACTCACCAAACGGCAAGAGGTGCCTGGACCTCCGTGACGACCGTGGTGTGGAGCACTCGTTCGATGGCGAGAGCTTGAGAGAGACGCACGTCTTCCGGCGCTTCTCGACGCGCTACCGCCGGATCGACGCGACGACCCTAGAAATTGAAGATCCGTTAGGGAATCGTCATACTCTGACGATAGCCTCCGATGGCGTGATCGAGCGGCGCATGGCCTGCGGGGCACGAGAGGTCATTCAATTCGACTCGCAAGGTCGTTGCCTCGGCAAGTGTCTATTAACGGGGGCGCCAAATGACGTGGAGTGGCGGCGGCAATTCGTTTATTCAGCCGAGGGCGATCTTACGGCAGTCGACGACAGCGAGTGCGGACGGACTGAGTACCATCACGATAGGGCGCATCAACTGGCGGAGGTCGTCAACCCTGATGGCAGCCGCGGTGTATACCGCTATGATGTGGGCGCGAACCTGGTCGAGGCACCCCATCTGGAGTCGGTGGCGATCGAGGCGGGGAACCGGCTGAGCGCGGCGAACGGCGGCGCGTTGCAGTATGATCAACGCCACAATGTGGAGAGTTGGGAGCGGGGAGGGCGCACGCTGCGCTTCCTTCGCGACGCGCTCGGCCGGTTGACGAGCATCGAAGGCCTGGAAGCGTCCTGGACCGCCGAGTATGACCCCCTGGGGCGGCGGACGCGCAAGACATTCGGGGAGACTTCGACCGAGTACTATTGGGACACGGACCGGTTGGCGGCCGAGGTCCAGCACGACGGCCGGCTGCGTGTGTACGTGTATGTCGACGATTTTTCGCTTTCGCCCTGGCTGGTCGTCGACTATGATTCGGTCGATGCCGACCCGGCGAGCGGCAAACTCCACTACCTCGTCACCGACCAGCGCGGCGCTCCGGTTGTTGCGCTCGACGCTGATGGCACCCGAGTGTGGTCGGCGAGGCTCGCCCCGTATGGCTTGGCCGAGGTCGAGGGGAAACTGGAGATTTCCCATCGGCTCGCCGGGCAGTTCTACGACCCAGAAACGGGTCTCTGCTATAATCGTTTCCGCTATTACAGCCCGGAAATCGGCAGATACCTCGAGGAGGACCCGGCCGGGATCGGCGGTGGACTCAATCTGTATGCGTATACCAGCGGCCCCCTCGTACAACTTGATCCCCGAGGACTGGGTTGCAAGAACGGTGAGTCGAAGGATTACGAGGCAGAGGGCGGCCCTAAAAAGAAAACTCCGACCAAGCAGGGCGCCCAACAAGAGCGGACGAAGGGGACGCAAGGGAGAATCTTCGTCGACAAGATGCTGGGAGAGGGGAGCCTTAAGATCACGGGGAACAAGAAATATCAACGGGCTGTCAAACAAGATTTGTACAAAATTGCGAACACGAAGACGGGACGTGAAACTCTGGAAACCATCCGCCAGTCCGGCAAGCCGACGACCATCCAGCACTGGCCGCCAGGTCGCCAGGGCAATCGATGTGCACCCGGCAGCCAGTCTGCCTTTCCGCCCCCCCACGGCGATGGGAAAGGGGCTCCGAGTAGAGTATACTATGATCCGCACGAACCAGGGCGATCGCATGGATCGCCACCAGACACCGGACTAAACCATGAGCTCGGGCACGCTGCAAACAATTCGGTCGGCAACAATGGACGGTTTTCCCCCTCCCCGGAGCCAGATTATCCGAATGCCGAGGAACACAAGGTCACTACGGCGGTGGACAACGCATACCGTCGTGAAAGAGGCCTGCCAGAGCGAAAAGACTACAATGACTGGCCTTAACTCGCGCCCCAGGAAGGAACTGCGAGATGTTTGATTTAACTGGTTCGTTCGGGATCGAGGGTGCGGAAGCCGTTCTCAGGTACAAGGGCCTGAACACAGCTCAGGAGGCGATGTACGTCGCGCATCTCCCCTCTGACGCTCGCCTCAAAGTGTACCCGAATACTGCCTATTGCTCTCTCTCTCCGAATGGTCAACAGATTAATCTTGTCCTGGGAGATTCGCCTCTTCCTTATGATAGCGATGTAGAGTTTGGTGTCAGAGCCTTCTTCGTCAAGGTGCCACGCGGCATGCACATGGCGGGAGAAATTCGAATGGCAGTGCCGCTCCAGGAGTGGAGCGGTTATTTTTTGCCTCACAAGCTGATCAAGACGGAACTGGTCAGCGTGCGACAACTCGTTTTGCACGTCGATGTCATACCAGAAGGCGCGGTAACGTGGATGCGGCCAGCGAGAACCGCTCCCGATTATTTATCGGTTGGTGGTCCAGCGATAAGATCCAGCCTAGTATTTCGCCTGGATGCTCCACTTCCTGTAGCGAAGAGAAACGACGAGTTTCCACGGCCATAGCGGCCGTGTGCGCTCCGCTGGTGTCTCTGGGCTGCTCGTGGGCAAGGTCTCGCGCAGTCCGCTCACGTCGTGGCTTGGTCGGCGGGTGCAGAGACGGGATCGAAGACCCCGCCTAGGCGTCCAGGGGAACAGACGATGCTCATCGACGGGACCGTGCTGAGGCCGGAAGGGCCGGTGACGGCCGCAGAGTAGGGACCGTGCGACGGCGGAACGGTCGATAATCGCACGGGTTCGTCGCCGTGGTCAGCCGAGATCCGAAGGACTGGGCGTCGGCCGCGACGCAGTGGGACTGTGCCGTGTGTTCACCATCGAAACACTAACGACGACGTGTTCGACACCGCCGTGTCTGGCCAGACGATCCTGACGACCCGCGGCACCGGGACGCCCTTAGGGGCATTGGGGACGTGCGACGTCGTGAGTCCGTCCGATTCCCGGCCGGCGTGTCCACCGCGTGGGCCGCGCTCGACGGCGGCGGGTCCTGCACGCACGCTGAGTGGCACCGGACGACCAGGGGCAGCGGGTTCCTGCATGAATGCCCCAAGCACACGTCCGACACGCAGAAGAGCGGGGCCACGTACGTCACTGCGAACGACAGCGCGGTCGTGTTCCTTGGTTATGCGCGCGGCATCGGCGAGCTCGAGGTGGGAGCCGACAGCGTCGAGGTCGGGACCGCGGCCGAGCACCAGGGGGCGCCCGAACAGGCGTACGATTCGTTCCTGCTGCTCGTGCGGCCGTGACCTCGGCGGTCATGTGCGGAAAACGGCCCATCGTGATCGCCCGGATCGGTCCATCGTGATCGCGTAGATCGGCATCGTGATCGCCCGGATCGGCATCGTGATCGCCCGGATCGGCATCGTGATCGCGCCGATCGGTCATCGTGATCACAGGCGGGTGGTGCGCCGCCCGGCGGCCGAGCCGCCACGGAACGGAGGTCCCCCAGCGTGTTACGCGCAGCCGAATGCGCGAAGGGGCGAGGTCGACGCTGAATCACCGGCCATTTCGCGTGGGAAGCGAAATGGCGACGCAGCGACTGACCATGAACAACATCCGCGAGATCCTGCGCCAGAAGTGGGCGCTGCAGCGAAGCCACCGGGACGTGGCTGCGAGCCTCGACGTCAGCGCCGGCGTGGTCGGCAAGGTCGTCGGCAAGGCGAGCGAGGCCGGCCTCACCTGGGACGCCGTGCAGGCCCTCAGCGACGAGGCGCTGGAGCGTGTCGTCTACGACGGCGAGCCGGCGTCGCGGGCGAGGCCGCTGCCTGACTTCACGCATATCCACGCGCAGCGGCGGCGGAAGGGCGTCACGCTCGCGCTGCTGCACGTCGAGTACCTCGAGAGGAACCGTGACGGGTACCGGTATACGCAATTCTGCGAGCTGTACCGAACCTGGCTGAAGCAGCGCGGCTGGACGATGCGGATCGACCACGTGGCCGGCGACAAGGCCTTCGTCGACTACTCGGGCAACAGGCTGCACATCGTCGATCCGAGGACCGGCGAGTGCCTTCCGGTCGAGCTCTTCGTCGGCGTGCTCGGGGCCTCGAACCTCACCTACGCGGAGGCGAGCCTGACGCAGCGGGGCCACGACTTCATCGCCAGCAACGCGCGCATGCTCGAGTACTTTGGCGGCGTGCCGGCGGCGCTGGTGCCCGACCAGCTCAAGGCCGCGGTGACGAAGTCGTGCTGGTATGACCCGAAGATCCAGCGCACCTACGCCGCGCTCGCGGAGCACTACGGCACCACCGTCATGCCCGCCAGGCCCGGCAAGCCGCGCGACAAGGCCAAGGTCGAGAACGCCGTGCTGATCGCTCAGCGGTGGATCGTCGCGCGCCTGCGCGACGAGGTCTTCCACTCGCTCGCCGAACTCAACGCGAGGGTCGCCGAGCTGCTCGAGGACCTCAACACGCGGCCGATGAAGAAGTACGGCAACATCAGCCGTCGCGCCCTCTTCGAGCGCATCGAGCGGTCCGAGCTGCGGCCGCTGCCCGCCGAACGATTCGAGTACTGCGAGTGGAAGACCTGCCGCGTCAACATCGACTACCACGTCGAGATCGATCGCCACTACTACTCGGTGCCGTACACCCTCGTGGGCGAGGCCGTCGAGGCGCGCTTCACCGCGGCGACCGTCGAGCTCCTGCATGGCGGCAAGCGCATCACCTCGCACGCGCGCAGCTTCGCCGCGGGTCGCCATACCACCAAGCCCGAGCACATGCCGAAGGCCCACCAGCGGCACGCCGATCGCTCGCCGAGCCGGATCCTCGCGCAGGCGAAGCAGGTCGGCCCGAAGACCGCCGAGCTCGCCCAAGCCATCATGAAGGACCGCAAGCACCCCGAGCACGGCTACCGCGCCTGCCTCGGCATCCTGCGCCTCGGCAAGACCTACGGCGACGCGCGCCTCGAGGCCGCCTGCGCCCGTGCCGTCGTCGTGCGCGCCCGCTCGTACCGCCACGTCGAGTCGATCCTCAAGAACAACCTCGACCGCGCCCCGCTGCCCGACAGCCCCACCGACACACCGACCAACAAGCCCGAGGCCCACGAGAACATCCGCGGCCCTCGCTACTACAACGGACCGAAAGGACACCTCGATGATGAATCAGCAGACCATGGACAAACTCAAGGAGATGCGGCTGAACGGCCTGGCCGCCGCCTGGCTCGAGCAGCAGTCGCGGCCCGACTACGGCGGCCTCGGCTTCGACGAGCGCCTCGGCCTCCTCGTCGACTCCGAGTGGATGAGCCGCCAGAACGCGCGTCTCAAGCGCAACCTGAAGGAGGCCCGCCTCAAGCTCGGCAGCGCCTGCCTCGAGGACCTCGACTACGACGATCGCCGCGAGCTCGACAAGCCGCTGATCCGCCAGCTCGCCACCTGCAACTGGGTCGCGCAGCACCAGAACATCGCCATCACCGGCCCCACCGGCACCGGCAAGTCCTTCCTCGCCTGCGCCCTCGCCCAGCACGCCCTCCGCCGCCGCTACCGCGCGATCTATCGCCGCACCTCGCGGCTCTTCGACGAGCTCGCGCTCGCCCGTGCCGACGGGACCTATGCGAGATTGCTCGCCAAGCTCGCCCGCGTCGACGTCCTGATCCTCGACGACTGGGCCATGGCCCCGCTCGGCCCGGCCGAGCGAAAGGACATGTCCGAACTGATGGAAGACCGATTCGGCGAACGATCGACCATCCTCACCAGCCAGCGACCGCCAGAGCTCTGGCACGATCAGATCGGCGATCCCACAACCGCTGATGCGATTTGCGATCGCATGCTCTCCCAGTGCCACCGCCTCATGCTAAAAGGCCCATCACGCCGCAAGGAGGTCGCCTCCCAGACCTGAACACCCCATCAGCGTCGCTTCGCTCCGTCCCCGTCCGCGCCGAGCCCGCCACCCGCGTCGCTCCGCTCCGACCCCTCCGGGGTGATCACGATGACCGATCCAAGCGATCACGATGGCCGGAATACGCAGGTCATGCCAGCGCCCAGACGGTGAGGCCGACCAGGAGCAGGAGGACGAGCACGAGGTTGACCTTGAGCAGGGTCGTCCGCAAAAATTCGTTCGAGGGTGGAATCTGGGGAGAGGACTGCTCGCGGGTCGGAGGAGAGGGGCGGTCGGCCTGTGGCGCTTGAGCTTGCCGGGGCGGGTTGGGCCTGTGGACGCGAATGGCCCCAATCGTTGGTTCGAGCGAAGACTCTGCTTCCGGTGGAGTCTGGATGCGTGGGCTCTCGCGTCGGCCCATGATGGTAGTTCTCTCGTCGTCACCTTCCATGGACGACGCGGGCTGCAAGCGCGGGGTCGCGGCGAGACGGGGGTCGGCACGCACTGCAGATTGTCCAGGAGGGAGGTCTCGCGCGGCCGAAGAGCTCAGGACTTCGGTTCGATCGGGGAGGGGCGATGGCTGTCGGGCGGGCGAGGGGCTCAGGACCTCGGTTCGATCGGGGACCGGGGCGCTTCCGGGGAGCTTCTCGGTACGTTCTTCGGGCGGCGTTCGGTGGTTGGGCTGTCTCTTTTGAAAGACCTCGGTTCGCTCGCCGTGGGGGTCGACCGGGCGGACGGGTCGCGCGCCGGGGAGTGACACGCGCTCGGTGGGGCCGTCCTCGGTGCGGGAAAGGACCAAAGTGGTGTCTTGCTGGACCGGCCTCGGTGGGAGTCGTTCGGTTCGCTCGACCGGGGGATCTTCGGATGCTTGTCGTTGTCGGGAGAGGAGCGCTCGCGGGCTCTGCACCGGCTTGGTCGGCGTGGGCCGATCCGCGAGCGGGCGCGACAGGGGCGCGAGGGAAGGCTTGGGGCTCGGGGTGACTGGCGGGGGCTCGGGTCGATGAGGGGGCGGCGATTCGACGGGTGATTCGTTGACGACCGCCGGCGGGGCAGCTGTCGGCTGCGGACTCGCGGGCGTCGCAGGCTCGCTCTTGGGTAATGCCGGGAGACTCAGAGCCTCGCGCAGCGCGGCTCGCAGCGCGGCCAGGTCGGCGGGGCGTTGCGCGGGGTCGACGGCGAGCGCCTGGTCGAGCAGGCGATCGACGGCGGGAGGCACGGGAACAAGCGAGCCCAGCGCGGGCGGAGAGGGCGAGGGGCAAGTGCCGGAGATCGACTCATACAAGATGGCCGCGAGGGCGAAGATGTCGCTGCGCGGATCACCCTTCTCGCTGCGCTGCTCCGGGGCGCGGTATTCGGCCTCTTCAGGCTGTTCCCCGGCGAGCTCGATCTCGGCGACGCCGTAGTCGAGCAATTCGACCGCGTCGCCCGTGCCGACGGTACATCGCGACGGGGTGAGCGCGCGGTGGGCGGCGCCGGTCTTGACGAACGCGTCGTGCAGGACCGCGGCGATCCGCTCGCCGATGGTCAGGGCGCGTTGCCAGGCGATCTTTCCGTCCTGCGCGCACAGCCGATCGAGGCCGCGAGTCACGGGTGGATCGTCGACCACGTGCGGTGGGTCGGGTGGGGTCGCGGGGACCTGCGGCGGCAGGGTCAGGCCCGGGATCTTGGCCTCCGCCGCGGTCGTCACCAGGCGGTGGTATTCGGCCCACGCGTTCGCCGTCGCATACGCGGGGTGGAACAGCGTCAGGGCGCGCCGCTTGCCGGCTTGAATGTCCTGGGCGAGATATGTCAATACCGGCCCGTCGCCGCGGAGGGGGGCCAGCAGCTGGAAGCGGCCGGCGATCGGGGTGCCGAGGGGAGGTGGGAACGATTCGGACATCCTTGTTACCGCCAGAACGTCGAGACGATGTCGCGCTGGATCTTGTGGTGTAGGCGCTTGATCTCGAGGAGGAAACGCTGGGCCGCCTCGCAGCCGCGATCGATGCGGGTCTTGGCGTAGCTGCCGGGCAGGCCTCGGGTCATCGCGCGCAGGATGATGACGATCAGCTCGTCCTGCCAGAACGCGGAGCGGATCGCCTTGCGCACGCCGGGGTAGAGGTCGAGCCCGCGCAGGGCGCCGACGTCGATCGGGCGTCGCTTCTCCTGCGCTGTGTATACCAATGCGTGCAGGGGCTCCATGCGGGTGATGTCCTCGGACAGCAGGAAGTAGAAGAGCGCGCCGAGGGCGAAGATGTCGTGCGGCTCGAGCAGGGGGCGCTCGACGATGCAGCGGCGGTAGTCCTGGACCTCCGGGGCGAGGCCGGAGTACTTGGCCACCTTGCCGTCGAGCACCGCCTCGATCTTGAGGTCGTGGACGTGCTCCTCGTCGAGCGAGTGGCTGATCAGATCGCCGGGCATCAGCGGCAGGGACAGGCCTCGCATCTCCGGGGGGATGACGAACGTCTTCTCCTCCGGCGAGAACGCGAGCGGTTGGTCGAGGCCGACGTCCTGGCGCCGGTTCTTGGCCTCGGGCGACAGGAAAGGGCCCTTGTTCTGGCCGGTGGCTTCGTCGTCGTCGTACCACGAGCGCGTCGGCGTCGATTCGTCGGCGAGGCCGAAGTCGATCAGCAGGGTGCGGAACGTCGGATAACCGGTGATGTCGTTGAGGATGTCGCTGACGTTCATCTCCGGACGATGCTCGCCGCGCCAGTTCGACTTGCTGTTACGGACGCCCGAGAAGCGGACCATGATGTTGTCGGCCGCGAGGTCCTTGTGGATGATCTTCTTCTCGCCGTGCAGCCACGCGACGCCCTCGACCAGCTGGACCACGGCCAGGACCTTCTCGAGCAAGAGGGCCTTCTCGAACAGCTCGGACGTGCGCCGGTGCAGCCACTTCTTCGGCAGCAGGGCGCCGATACGCTCGAGCCACCCGGGCTTCGACGCGAGGGCCAGGGCGGTCGTCTCGCCGCCCTTCTTCTTCCACTGGTCCATCACTTCTTCGCGGCGGCGCCGGGCGAAGTCCTTGAGGCCGAGGGTCAGGTGCTCCATCACGATGACGTCGCGATGGACGAAGTTGATGATCGTGCCCTTACCCTCGACCGCCTTGTCCTGGCAGCAGGTGCGCGCGGTCGCCGACGAGAGCTCCTGCACGCGGTCCATCACCCGGTTGGCCGGCAGGACGTACTTGCAGGCCGTGCATTGCAGCCCGGGGTGAGCGTCGAGGTCGACGCGGGTCAGCAGCTCCTGCCCGCAGCTGGGGCAGCGGGGGGAATAGACCTTGCCGCAGCCGCACAGCACCAGCGGCCGCAGCTGCAGCACGTCGAGGATGTGCAGGACGTTGACGTTGTCGGCGTCGCTCAGCTTGCGCAGGTGTGCGATCTCGGTGGCGAACAGGCGCTCGTGAGCCAGGGTGGCGTGGCTGTGCAAGATCTTGATCGCCACGCTGCGAGCTGGTTGATTGCCGATCTGCTGCTGGCCGCACAAGACGCGGGCGAACTTGCCCTGGCCGAGCTCGACCGGGACCCATAGCCCGCCGCGGTTGCGGGTCATGCGAAAGGCGTAGCGTAGCTGGGAGTTGACGGTCTCGCGGCTGATCGCGGCTTCGGGCGGGAGGGCCGCTTGCGTGAGCGAGGCTGCCCTCGACGCGGAGATGTCGGTGGTTTGTGCCATCGTGTCTATCGATCCCTCAGGTGATACCGATACATGCCAGGTGTGCGCGGGCCAGCTCCGGTTCGTCGACCTGCAGGACGATGAAGTCGCGCACCGGGGTGGCGAAGTAGACGGTGAGGTTCAGGCGGCTGACGTCGATCGAGAGCCGTTCGTCCAGTCGGCCCTGGGTGGCGTAGCAGATGACCTCGCGCAGGCCGAAGGCCCGCTGACCGACGTAGATGGCCTTTTCGGCGCCCGGGTCGAGCATCGCTCGGGTCAGGCGTGAGCCGACCCCGTTGGGATTCGAGTAGAGCCCGGGTCGCTCGCCCGGGTGACCGACGACCGTCAGGGCGAGCGAGACCTCTGCGTAGCGCTGGACTACGAGCTTGCACGACAGGCCGGCGTTGATCGGGACCTCGAAGCCGTGGCGCAGCTCATCGGTCGTCAGGGCGACCGGATGCAGGATCACCGTGACCTCCGGCGTATTGAGAAGGATGGGGACAGTGGTGGGGGCCACCTCCACCACGCGCCAGTTCTCGGGCAACGCCACCTCGAATTCGTCGTGCGCCGGCACGGCGGCGTCCAAGGTCTGCTCGAGCTCGGTCAGCAGCTCCCGCGCGGTGGTGAAGCGGTCGCGCGGGTTGATCGCGACGGCGCGCGACAGCACGGGCTCCCACGCGCCGACGTCGAGGCCGACGAGGCCCGGGGTCGGTCGGCGCAAGGCGCAGGCGCCGTGCTCTGGATCGCTGGCCGAATTCGGATACGGCAGATAGCCGGTGAGCAGATGATAGAGGATGAGCCCGATGGCGTGGACATCGGTGAAGGTGCCCGTGCGGTGCTGCAGCACTTGCTCGGGGGCGGGGTACTTGGGCGAGTGGGCGATCAGGACCGAACCGGTGGGCGCGTCCGGCGGCGGATCCGGCTCCTCGTAGCTCGGGCGGATACAGGCGATGCCGAAGTCGATCAGACGAATGCGCCGACCGTGCGCGGATGCAGACACGATGATGTTGTTCGGCGCGATGTCCCGGTGTGCGATACCGTGGGCGTGGGCCTCGGCGAGCGCCTCGATCACCGGACGCAGCAGATCGAGCGCCTCCCGGGGGGACCACTCGATTCGCGGGCTCTGTCGCAAGATCTCCGCCAGAGTGCGACCCTCGATCCATTCGAGCGCCATCCACGGCACGTTTCCGCTCTCGGGCAGGCTGATCGTCCCGCAGTCGTAGGGCCGCACGATGGCCGGGTGTTCGAGCGCGGAGAGGATCTTGATCTCCTGAAAGAAGTGCGAGATGGCCTCTTGCTCGATGGAGGCCTCGGGCCTGGCGAGCGGGCAGAAGACTTTGACGGCGATCTCTTTGTGCAGAGAGAGGTGTCGCCCGCGATAGACCACCCCGAAGCCGCCGCGCGCGACTGCCCGGTCGAGCGCGAACGTGCCCTTCAGGGTCGTCCCGCGCAGCTGCAAAATATCGATGTCTTCGCCCATGGCTGCCCATCCTCTACGTCAGCGAGCGCCCAACCTGGGGCCTATCTTCCCCCGCATCTATGATGCGATCAATTCATTTTCGCTACGTGCGAATCCGGGCGTGGCAGCCTCGGGCGTGGCGGCCGAAAAGGCACCATTCTCGATGGTGCGCTCCCTCGCCACCCGGGAGCACAGCGCGGCGGCCGGCGGGCCGGTGCGCAGGCGGCGGCGGGCGAGCGGGCTGAAGCGGACGCGATGCGCTCTCGATGACCCTCGTGGTCTCCAACGACGAATGTCGATGAGAGCCGGCGACTTCTTGCGACGACAGGAGCTGCCACCGCGTGAGCGGGCAGTCATGTCCACGAGTCACGGGGAACGCCGAGCATGCCGACGAGTGTGCTGCAGCTGGTCGAGCTCTCGGATTCGTGACACTTTCGACGCAGCGTGTCGACGACGGCTGCGTACATATCCAATTCTGCGAGTGACGCGAGAATGGGCTCCGTCGAACACCAGTGGCCCGGTGACTGTCCGATCGGGCAGCCCTGTTCGAGGAGCTCGCGCGCGCGAGTCCGGAGCGACTCCGACAGCCGAGGATCCATGTCAGACCAATATCGGGCCACACCGAGGCACGATTCGTGATCGCCGCCGTCACAGGCCATCTGGATATACTTGTAATCCTCGTCCTCGCTCATATACCGATAGCCCGAGCCCACGGACCTGACTTGACCACAGCTGGTCGCGTCTCCCAGCTCGCATGCGCGGAGGAACAGCTTCTCCGCGCGCTTGGGCGAGCTCCCGGTCACCCTGCTCGCCAGCCTTTGACAGGACGAAGCGACGCCGCGGTCGCACTCCGCGAGCAGGAGACGTTCGAAGCGAGCGTCGAACGCGGACGCCTTCCTCCGCTGGCGCATTTGGGCTGCGGTGCGGCTCGCGCAAGTCTGTACACCGTACTCACCGCAGCCGGTGATCAAGTGTATCCATCGTATGGCGTCGCAAGCTTCGGAGGAGCTTCGGCAAGCTTTTCCGGACTGCTTCAAGACGACTGCGACGAGCTCGCTCGCCGCTCTCGGGTCGTGCGTCGCGAGCGCGTCGACGGCGAGAGCGCATCGTTCGAGCTGCCCCGCTCGACACGCCGTGAGCTCTGCGCCCAGGGCCCGGTCTCGCTCGAGCGCCTCGGCTCGCTCGCAGCTCGGAGCACCTCGCAGGGCGCAGGCCCGGTAGAACCAACCCTTGCGTCGGAACAGTTCGGCGTCGTCGTCGATGCTCGCGCCGAGGAGCCCGGCAGCATCGCAACCATCGGCGTCTCCGAGGTCACACGCGTGCTCGTACAGCGCTCGCGCCTTGTCGGGCTCCCCGCTGGTGGCCATCGCGCGGGCGTACGCCGTACACGACGTGGCGTCCTGCAGCTCGCACCCGTCTCGCAAGCGCTCCACGGTCTCCCCCGCGCTGCGAAGCTCCTCGCGTAGCAGCCCGGAGCAGCCGCGCTGCAGCCCGGCGTCGCATGCACGCTTCAGCAGGGCCTGGCGCTCGGCGGCCGTGCTCTCGCCGGTCAGCGTGTCCGCGCGAATCAAGCAACTCGGAGCGTATCCCCATGTACACGCGTCCGTGTGCAGCCGCTCGGCGTCTCCCGCGGGCACCCGAGCGGCGAGCAGGGCACACGGCCGCGGTCGGTCCTGCCCGCATCGCTCGCGCAGCGCCTCCGTGAACGGCCGCGCCGCAGCGGCCAGGAGCTCGCCATCGACGGATTTCTTGAGCCAGGGCCGCAGGCCCATCGCAAGACACGCCCACGATTCCCATTCGCCACAGAGCTCGATCGTCTCCAGCCCGGCAGCGCAGGCGTCGTCGTCGCCTCCCGCACATGCCGGCGCGAGAGCGGGCGCGTCCTCGGTGATGCTCGCGTCGCGCAGGGCCTGGCGGAACACGACCGGACCGTGCTTCAGCCCGAGCAGGAAGATGCACGCGGTCGGGAGCCCGTCCTGACAGCCGCGACATCACTGCCGCCAGAGCGCTCGCGGTCTCGTCGCCGTAGGGTCGCTGTCGCAGCGTCCCAATGGCAGCGTGCACGCAGCTGCGGGCGTACCCGAGGTCGCACGCGCGTCGATGGAAGGACAGGGCCTCCGCGAGATCGAGCCGCGCCCGGTCGCCGTGCTGGCGCCGCAACGCTGCCCTGGCGCACGCGCCTCCATCCCCCTGTGCACACTTGTCGCTGTCGGACGCGAGCTCGTCAGGGACCGCCGTCGTCGACGGCTCGGCCAGAGGGCTCGGCGCCGGCGCTTCGGCATGTACGCGCTCACAGCCGCCGCTCAGCACGACCGCGAGCAGGCCCGAGCTCCAGAGCGATACGAGGAGCGCCACGCACCTCGCCGCGGAGCCGCGGAGATTCCGGGTCGTGGGGCGATCCGCCCGGCCGCCGTTCGGGTTCGACATGCGTCGAGGATAGACGATCCCCGGTGTGCACTGCTGTCGAGGTCCGCGTTGTCGCGCAGCTCGACGCGTCTCCAGGCCGGCCCAGGTCATTCGGTTCGACGAAGTCCGGCGCGGTCATGATGGCCGTCGATCGGGGGACGGGGCGCGCTGGCGAGGTGCTCTCATCGAGGAGACCATGAGCGCAGAACTGACCTCGGGGTCCTCTTCCTTCGAGACGTCGCGGCTGGCATAACCGAGGCGATGAACATCGTCGAACTTACGCAACGTTGTGTATTCGCCGCGCTCGTGGCCCTGCCGGCCGGGTGCATGGACCTCCCCGTCGACGCCGACGTCGAGGCGCGCCAGGGCGGCGGTCCCGGCATCGATCTCGACATCGGCGCGGACGGGACGCCCGGGTTCTTGCTCGAGGATGTCGAGCTGCGGCCGGGCGTCACCGTCGACCTCTTCGTCAACCTCTACGGCACCCTCGACAAGGCCAGCAAGTCGAAGCACTGTCACTTCGCGGTCCACGGCGGGGTGTTCGCGGCCGCGTCGTGGCGGCCGTACGCCGAGGCGCTCGGCGAGGACGCGTGCGTGCTGGTGGCCGACATGCCCGTGCGCGGCAACAGCGGGGTCCCGCAGGGGGCGCTGTTCGGCGACCTCGACCTGTTCGACTACGTCACCGCGATCGAGGAGGTGCTGGAGCGCCTCGACGAGCGGAAGATCCGTCCGCGGACGATCCTCGGTCACAGCATGGGCGGCACTCTGGTGCAGATGCTGCAGCAGCGGCTCCTCGACGAGGGCAGCAGCTTGCGCAAGCGGTTCGGCATCCGCGACGCGATCCTGGTCGCCTCGGACCTGCCCGCGGAGGTCCCGTGGGCGCTCGGCGACAGCGGCGACCTGTCGGGGCTGATCCAGGCGTTCGCGGTCGAGGAGCCCGCGTACGGCTCGCTGTTCGAGATCCCGGTCGCGCTGTGGCCCGCGTTCTACTTCACGGATCGCGACGGTGACGTCGTGCCCGGCGCGCTGACGCCGGCGGAGATCGAGGCGGGCGGCTTCAACGCGCTCGGCGAGCCGCTGCGGGCGATCCACCAGCTCAACGGGACCGGGCCGTTCACTTCGCGCCCGTCGGCCGGCGCCGAGCTGTTCGAAACAGGCACGCGCCTGCGCGCGATCGCCTACGAGGAGGACATCTATGTGCAGCTCGCGGAGAGCGAGACGCTGTACCAGCACCTGACCGGCGATCCGGCGTCGCGCTGCTTCGTGCGGGTGCTCGGGCCCGACACTGTGCACGTGCTGCAATTCTCCAACCCGCAGGCGCTGGTCGACGCGATCGCGGACTCCGAGGATTGTCATTATTGATGGCGGCGATCGTCCGCGCCGGGTGGCCGCGGCGAAGTGGGTTCACTTCGCCGCGGTGAGCCGGCCTGGCGGCCGCGGACTCACGGGTCAGCGGCCCGCGAGCGCGAGCGAGACCTGCTGCCGCGGGCGGCCGGCTGCCACGCGCACCCGGACGCAGGTCGCCGGCGCGGCCGCGATCGTCGCCAGGGATTCGTCGTACTTGGTCGCCACGCCGCACAGCGTGTAGCTGCCCGGCGGTACGTCTGCCAGCGCGATCTCGGTCTTCTCGGCCAGGTGCGTGGATTCCTGCCGCGCACGCTCGCGGCCCAGCCCCGCGCTCGCCCGATCGAGCTCTCCGCTCGTCGCGGCGGCGAAGGTCCCCTTGACGAGCACCACGGACACGATGTCTGCCGCGCCCGCGGCGAGCTTCGGCGCGATCACGAGAGTCGGCCCCGCAGGGACGTCGAGATCGAGCTGCCCCTCCCGGCCCGCGGCGAGGGCCGCCTGCTTCGCCCGGGCGGGGTGTGAGAGCGAGTGCGTGCCGTCCCGGAACAGCTGGGCAGTGATGGTATATGTCCCTTTGGCCAGGCGGTCGAATCGATACTTTCCCTCGTTGTCGGTGGCGACCGTGAACATCACCGCGGACCCGGAGCCCACGGGCTGCGCGGTGACGTCGGCGCGGGCGGGCTTGCCCGCGTACGTCACCCGCCCCGCGAGCGCGCCGGTCGGTCCCAGGCGGAGCTCGCTCGTCAGGTCGTCGTCGCCCGCGGGGAGCTGCACCGCCGGCGAGCGCCCGAGCTGCGGCGCCTCGGCGGCCACGTACAGCGCGCCGCGCCCCAGGGCCGTCAGGGTGAAGCTGCCGTCCGCCCCGGTCGTGGCCGTGCGCACGACGATATCGAGGAGCGCCGCGCCGTCGCCCCAGAGGTCGCTGTCGGCGTAGACCTGGACGCCCGCGGCCGGGGCTCCGTCTGCCGTCAGCACCCGCCCGCGCAACGTCCGCCCGCGGTCGAGGACCAGCGCGCCGAGGTCAAAGGTCCTCCCCGCCTCGACGGTGAACGGATCGACGTCGAAGTCGACGAACTCGTCGCCGGAGAGGGTGATGCCATAGAACCCCGGCGGCAGCCCCTCGAACACGAATGCTGCGGCGCCCGCGGTCGCCCGGAACTCTTTGTATTGGCTGTCGCAATCGTCCATGGTGCGCCATCCGGCCCGGGCGCGCGAGGCCGCTGCGGTGAACGCTGCCGGCGCAGCCTTGTCGGCGAACACGAGCTTGCCGCGGATCGTCGCGGTGTCCGGACCCGCAGGGCAATGGGCACTCTCGGGCGGCTTCGTGGCCTCGGACGGCGCCACCACGGGCGGCGTCGTGGCGATCGCTGCGGGCTCGGGCTGCGGGGGCGCGGCCACGGCCTGTCCCCGGACGTCCTTCGCGCCGCAAGACGCGACGGTGACGAGCAGGACGAGCGCGAGCCCGGGGCCCGCGCTCGCGCGGATGGGCGCTGGCGTGGCCATGGATCCGCCGCCCGTCACTTCCGGTCGCCCTGCTGCGCGTGGCCGGGCACTGCGAGGGCCACGGAGGTGTGAATGCCGCGCGTGGCGGTGCGCTCGACCTTGCGTTGCCACTGCTGCTGGCCGGTCTCGAGCGAGAAGGCCACCAGGAGCTCGGCGTGGGCGACGAGGACCTGGCCGCCCTCGACCAGGAGCGTCGAAGTGAAGTGGGCGATGTTCTGGCCGCCCTTGAGCGAGTGCCGCCACAGCAGCTTGCCGGTCGCGTAGTCGAGGCAGCACACGTGGGCGGTGGCGTCGGCGGTGGCGAAGAAGCCCGACTCGTCCATGCGGCCGGCCACCACGACGACCCGCTGCTCGTCGGCGTGAATGCGGGTGACGTGGGGCTGGTCGGCCTTCCCGTCAGGGATGCGAAACGCCCACGCGACCTCTCCGGTGGCCCGTGCGTGCGAGGTGACGATCCCGTCGACTGCGGTGATGACAAGCTGGCTCGGCATGGCCGGAGCATAGCGGTCGGCCGACGCAGAGGACGCTCGCAGGCCGCGCGAGGCCGGAGCGATCGCACGTGCGCGCGGCATCGTCCTGCGGGCGACCGCGGGCGGCGTGATTGCGCGCCGTAGTCGGACGCGCTCGCATGCGACCCGACGGCCCCTCTCGTCATTGGCGTGCGTTCGTCCCGACGCCCGCCGTGCTCGCCTGCGATCATTCGCCGAACCAGAACTCGCACGCGTGCGCCTCGCTCGCGCGTTCCGGCGCGAACCCGAGGACCGCTGCGAAGGCCTCGCGGCGCCACCACGGCCATATGGCGGCTGCCCATCCGCCCTCGACGGCGAACAGCGCGAGGCCGGCGGAGAAGTCGGAGGACGCGTCGGACTCCTCGTCGAGCTGCTCGTGGGTGAAGCGCAGGTGGGCGACGATCCAGTTGGCGCCGCCGAACCAACGGCCCGAGACCCTCGCGTTCCAGGTGCCGACGAGCGGGGCGAACAGCGGCAGGCGGGTGAGGCGGCGCGGGTCGGAGAAGACCGCGGGCTGCGGCTCGTCGAGCTCGACGAGAGCGCAGTGCGGCGGCGGGTGGGGCCAGGCCGCGAGCTCGGTGAGGCCGAACGCCCGGCTCGCGCCGTCCAGCGGCTGCTCCCTCGGGTCGCCGTCCGCCAGGGCCCTGAACGCGGCGAGGCAGGTGGCGAAGGGCCGCAGCGCGAACGCGTCGGCGAGCGGGGCGAGGGGACCCGTCGGTGCTTCGATCGTCGTCATGCCATGGCTCCGCGCCGCGCCGGTCGCCGGCGGGCGCCTCTGTGCATACCCGAGAGAGCGCGTCCGCGGCCGTCGCACGGATGCGAGCCGCAATTGCACGCTTGCGAGCCTGCGCTCACTCGACCGGCCACATGCACAGGCCGCTGCCCTGGAGGTCGCAGACCATGTCGTCCGGGCACTGCTGGCCGCCGCTGCAGTCGAGGGAGCACACGTGGGGGCGGCCGTCGAGGTCGCACTGCGGCGTCGCGGTGCCCGTGGCCGGCGTCGGGCACTCGCCTTCGTCGTCGCAGAACGGGGTGCAGACCGAGAATTCGAGGCCGTCGTGGGCGCTGACGATGCACATGTAGACGCCGGGCTGGCAGGTCGACGCCCCGTCCTCGCAGGTGGCGTAGGGCGTGGCGTTCGGGTCGCCCTCGTGCGCGCACAGGGTCGTGCACATGAGCAGGTCCTCGCAGACCGGCTGGTCGCAGGCGAAGACGCAGGCGCGCAGCTCGTCGTCGGTGGCCTCGCAGGCGGCGATGCACTGCTCGAGGGTCACCTGCGGGGTGCACTCGCTGGTGCGCTCGCACATCTGCGCGCAGTCGCCGGCCTGTCCGGTGGTCGCGTCGGTGCTGGTCTCGGTGCCCGGGCCTTCGGTGACGGGGCCTTCGGTGACGGGGCCTTCGGTGACGGGGCCTTCGGTGACGGGGCCGCCGGTGGTGGTCGAGGAGCTCGTCGAGCCGGTGCTGGTTTCGTCGGTGGTGGTGGTCGGGTCGCTCGCGGTCTGCGAAGTCACCGGGTCGCCGGGACCGCCGCACGCGAGCGCCAGGAGAGGCACGAGCGCCAGCGCGGCGAGGCGTCGGCCGGACAGGAGCCGCGGGCCGCAGGAGGTGGACAGGGCTCGCTGGCGCGCCGAGGAGTGCATGCGGGCAGGGTACCCGCTGCCGCGGCCGCTGTCGTCGCATTCGTGCGAGAGGTAATTGCAAGGATGCGAACCGGTAGTCACGACATCGGGGACGCGACGAGGACGATGGGTCCGTCGACCCCTATCTGTAGACATTCGCCGCTCGGCGGGCGACCTGGGACAAAAAGAAATTACGGGCGCCGTCCGCGCTTGACATCATGGGCGGGAGATTGTCCATAGGCGCCAGGAGTCACATGACTGAGAAGCGGCGCTTCGAGCTCGTCGAGGGCTCATCGAGTAAGTTCTGGGAGATCGCGGTCGACGGCGAGACGATGTCGGTGTGCTACGGGCGCATCGGCACCGACGGGACCGCGAAGGACAAGAGCTTCGCGTCGGCGGCCGAGGCCGAGCGCGAGGCCTCGAAGCTCGTCGCGGAGAAGACGAAGAAGGGCTACGCGGAGGTGTCTTCGGCGGGCGCGGCGAAGCCCGCGAAGGCCGCGAAGGCGGAGGCCGAGGACGAGGCGAAGCCCGCGAAGGCGAAGGCGGCGAAGACGAAGGCCGCGGCGAAGACGGAGGTGCCGAAGGCCGGCTCGCCGGAGGTCGAAGCGTTGCTCGAGGCGATCCGGAAGAAGCATCGCGAGATCGCCGCGCAGCTGCGGGGGCCGGCGTCGGCCGAGGCGCTGAAGCTCCTGCGCGCGCGCGAGGTGCCGGCGAGCATGCTCGACCTCTACGCGGTCCACGACGGCTCGGAGGCGGAGCTCCTCGGCGCGTACCGGCTGCTGCCGATCGCGGAGATCGAGGCGAGGCGGGCCGAGATGAACGAGATCTTGGCGAAGAATCCGAAGTGGCGCGAGCGCGCCGGCGCCTGGCGCGAGGATTGGCTGCCGTTCATGGCCGACGACGACGGGCAGTTCTACTGCTTCGATCGCGCCGGCTCGCTCGACGGCGGGGCGCCGGGCCAGATCCTCTCGTACGACCACGAGACGGGCGCGCAGCGCGAGTTCACGTCGTTCGACGTGTTCGTCGATCTGCTGACGAAGCTGGCCAAGAAAGGGCTGCTCGATCAGGCCGCGCAGGAGGAGAGCGACGAGAACCAGGCGAAGTACGAGGAGCTGTACGCGACCGCCCAGAACGTCGGCCTGGCGAAGATGCCGGCCAAGGAGCTGAAGAAGACGATCCACAAGCTCGATTCGATGGTGGAGGCCGCAAAGAAGCTGGCGATCGCGCTGCCGCTGGCGCGGCAGTACCCCGCAGAGGGCGATCTGTGGCGCGTGGTCGCCAACTCGGCGGAAGATGTGCCGGATTGGCCGCTGACGGCGGAGGCCGCCGCGAACGCGGAGCGCCTGACCCCCTCGCGGGACCGGCCCGTGTTCGCGTCCACGCTGGCGCGGGCGCTGCACAAGCTCGGCCGCGACGACGAGGCGCTGGCGGTGGTGACGACGGCCGTCAAGACGAAGCGACACTATCTGGCGCAGGAGATCCCGACAGACACCGCGCCGGCGTTCCGCGTGCGCTGCCTCGAGCGCGCGACGGAGCTCCGCCCGAAGGTCTACGAGCTGTGGTTCTTGCTCGGCTCGGAGTCGACGGATCGCCCGCAGCGGAAGGCCGCGCTCGAGCAAGTGGTCGCGCTGTGCAGCGACGCGGCCCTCATTCGCTTCAACGAGTCGCACGCGCTGCCCTTCAAGGAGAAGGCCGAGGCGCTGCTGGCCAAGGTGCGCAAGGGGTAGTCGCGGAGGGTACGGTCGAGGCCGGCCGGCAGCGCGGCCTCGACGGGTCGGCTCGAGCGGTCGCGCGAGGCGGATGCGCGTGTGCGCCGCGGTCCAGAGAGGGCCGCGGTCTCGGTGGTCGGTCGCCCCAGCAGCCGGTCGACGAGGGCGGGGGCGTGTGAGAACGCGGCTCCGGGTGTCCGCGCGCCTCACTCGCACGAGAGTTACTTGCCCCGCTTGAACGTGATGTTGTCGTGGAGCACGGTCCCCGGGTTGACGGGGATTTCCGCTGGCTGCTCGAGGTCGAGTTTGACGAACGAGAGCTTCTCCTTCCAGACCTTACGGAGGAACTCCTTGATGAACTCCACTGTGATGTACTCCCCGGCGCAGCGGCGATAGCCGAATCCGAAGGGCGCGTAGCCGGCCGTGTCGCACACCGGATGCGGCTCGCCGTCGACGACCCCGTACACGGCACCGAAGGCGCTGTTGGTCATTTCGCCCGTACGGCCGTCCTTGAGCTCGAGGGAGGCCTTGGCGAAGGGGCAGCGCGCCAGGCCGATCTCCTTCGCCCGCGCCTCATCGTTGTCGACGCTCGTCGGCGCCGTCTTGTAGCGATCCGGGTCGAATTCCTCCGGGTGGATCCAGTGCTGGGGATCCATGCTGGTCGCGCGATGGGGCGTGGTGACGCCGCTGAACTCGGCGCCGAGCAGCTGGCGGTGCCGACGCGGCGAGGACAGGCTCCCGTCGTTCGGTGAGATCGTCCGGAACAGCTCCATCACGAATCGTTCGAGCGGCGGGAACGCGCCGCCGTCGGCCTTGTCCGGCCCGCCCTTCATCGTCTTCTCGAACCAGGTCCGCACTTTCGGGTCACCGTACTTCGGCTCCAGCTTCGAGGCGACATTGTAGATCATGTTGCCCCACTGGCTGAGCGCCAGGAAGTTGTGGAAACATTCGAACACGATGTCGATCCGGCGGAAGTTCTCGCCCAACCTGCCGTTCTTGAGCCAGTAGTAGACGAAGGTCCGATCGGCGTCGGGCTGCGTGCCGTCGATGATTCGCTGCACGCGTTCGTCGAGCCACTCCTTGAGCGCCTGACGCGAGGCACGCGCGCTCATGTATGCGTCGCGGACGATCTCCAGCGTCGGGAACCAGTAGCCGAGCACGGTATTGAAGCTGGCGCTGAATTGCCGGACCTCGGTCGGGATCTCGTCGCCCGTGGCGCCGACATGGAGGTCCCAGTAGAGATCGTCGTAGTACTCGAAATATCGGCCCATCATCGGCTTGCCGGCGTTGGCGGCGCCGAGCAGCTTGTCGAAGAAGTCCGTGATCTTGGCATGGTACTTGGTCGCCACCAGATCCGGCGTGTTCGCCGAGACGTAGATCTTCTTGCGCTCGTTGTCGGCCCCGCGGCGCTCGAAGCCTTGAAAGAAGACGCTGATACCTTCTTCGTCCGGATTCGGCCACCAGCCGTCGTACAGCAAGCCCCACAGGTTGACGGGGATCGCTTTCTCCTTGCTGAGCATCAGATCGATCATGGGCAACGTGGGCCGCTCGCCCAAGAAGCTGCTGCTGAGCAGGAACGGCGCCGCGGCGCCGCGGACGTAGTCCGGCGGGAACGAGCTCGGCAACAGTCCGACAGGATAGGCGTCCGGCGGCAGTCCCTCCGATCGCTCGATCGCTGATTTCGTGTGGGGTGGCTTCTTGTTCTCGGTCATGACTCGCTCCTCTCGCTCCGGTTCTGGTCTGTGCTGTCCGTGACCCGTGCCCAGTTCGATCGTCGCCACCTCGCGTGCGACGATCCTGGCTTCGAGCGCGCGGGCCGGGCAGCGCCAGTGGTCTCCCGCGCGGCGCGGCAATCACACGCGCGTCCGCGAGGCGACACGGCCGCCGGCGAGGTGCCGCGCACCGTCGATTCCGAATGGCCCCAGTCCGTGTCAGTCGCCATGAGCCGGAGTGCGGCGTCCAATCAGTCCAAGGGACCGGCGAATGCGAGATCGAGCGCCATCGTTGCGCGGGAGACGCCCTCACGAATGAGCTCTTTCGGGCGGAGTGTGCGGAGCGCGGTGTCGACGCAGCGAACCCCGCGCCGGCGCCATCTTGGATCGCATGGATGAGATGTGCCTCGCGCGGCAGGGACGCCTGACGAATTGACGAATCGCGCTTCGCGCGAAATGGCGTCGGGCACCATCGCGCATCGGGTGCTCGTCGATTCGAGCGCATGTCTGTCCGCGATGGCAGAAACTGTTCGTTAGCGCGACCGGCCCTGGGGCAGGGCCTCCGCGACGCTCGGCCGGCGACGCAGGTCCCCCATCACCGCTGATATGCTCCCAAACTATGGCTCCGGCCCATAGCTCTCCCGCCCTCCGACCTCCTGGCACTTCGTCCTTCGGGCCCCCGCGGAGCAGAAGCTGCCCGCTGCTGCTTCTCGCGTTTGCCCATATCACGGCATGCTTCTACAACCCGTCCGGCACTCCTGACAATGGAGGAGCCGACCAGACCGAGGGCACGGTCGGCACCAGCGGCCCCGGCAACCCTGGCGACGCGAGCACCGCCAGTACTGGGCAGGACGAACAGCCCGAGGCAAGCTGCAGCGAACTCGCCGCGCAGACCCTCGACATCCTCGACAAGAACTGCAAGCAGTGTCACGGGCCCGACAGCGCGGCCCTCGGCAGCATCAACTACATCACCAACCTCGACGCGCTGATCTGGAACGGCAAGGTCGTGCCGGGCGAGCCGAACAACTCGGCGATTTATCGGCGCATGAGTGCGACGATGCTGCCGATGCCGCCCGAGAGCCAGGAGCCGCGGCCGAGCGAGGACGACATCCGCGCGGTCGAGCAGTGGATCGCCGAGTGCGCTGCGGTGACAGGGTGCGGCCAGAACCCGTGGATGACCCGCACGCATGTGATCGACCTGATCCAAAACGACCTGCTGAACACCCAGGAGATCCCGCAGGACGCGCGGCCCTTCATCCGCTACTTCAGCCTGGTCCACCTCTACAACTACGGCTGGTGCGACGACCAGATCGAGATCTACCGCCACGCCCTGTCGAAGCTGGCCAACAGCCTGTCGAACGAGATTGTGGTCGTGCCGCCGGTCCCGATCGATCCGGACAAGCTGATCTTCCGCATCGACATCCGCGACTACGGCTGGGACGCGGCGGGCCGCGTGCTCGATGTCGCTACCAACACCTTCGTCGAGGAGTTCCCCGACACCTGGGAGCTCATCGCCGACAAGGACCCGTACGCGCTCGAGTTCATCGGCGACCGCGCCGAGGACGTGAAGCAGGCGACCAACACCAAGTTCTTCCTGCTGCAGGCCGACGCGTTCGTCGAGGTGTCCGCCCAGCCGCCGCTCTATCACGACATCCTGCGGATCCCGGCCACGCGCTTCGAGCTCGAGGCGAGCTTCGGCATCGACGTCGACGCCAACGTCACCCAGGAGATCGAGATTAACCCGGACCGGGTCGGGCGCGCTGCGTTCCACGAGTCGGGCGTGTCCGCGTTCAACCGTGTCATCGAGCGCCACGCCTTCCCGAACGCCAGCTACCGCGTCTACTGGATCACCCATGATTTTCAGAGCAATGCCGGCGACGCCAACGTGTTCCTCGATCCGTTCAATTTCGTCGAGGACGCCAGCGAGATCATTTACAGCTTACCGAACGGCCTCCAGGGCTACATGATCGTCAACGCCGAGGGCAACCGCCTCGACGATGCGCCGAGTCAGATCGTGCAGGACAAGAACGCGCCCGACGGCGTGGTTCGCAACGGCAAGTCGTGCATGGGCTGCCACAGCGTCGGCATGATCAACAAGGAGGACGACCTGCGCTGGGAGGTCGACCATAACCTCGGTCAGGGCGACTTCGACGACAACCAGCTCGACGCCATCCGCGCCCTGTACCCGAAGCGCGACACGTTCAACGCCCTGCTCGCGCTCGACTCCGGCCGCTTCGTCTCCGCCATCATAGCGGCCGGCGTCCCGGTCGGCGGCGACAAGGAGCCGATCGTCACGGTGTTCAACGCCTTCGACGAGGCCGTCGAGCTCCGCCGCGCGGCGGCCGAGCTATGGACCACGGAGACGACCTTGCGCGAGAAGCTCGGGCAGCTGAGCCCCGCCCTCGACGACCTCGACAAGAGCCCGACCGGTGTCCCCCGCGACGTGTTCACCGCCGCCTACGCCGATGCGATCTGCCAGCTCAAGGTCGGCATCACGAAGGCCTGCAAGTAGGCCGTTCGGCGGACTCGCCTTGCGCTGTTCCTGTGCGTTCCCGGGCGGGCTGGAGACGCTTCCGCTCTCCCCGGGTTGCTACAACGGCGAACGCGCGTAGTGAATTTTTATTCGACGAGACAGTGACCGCGCGGGTCCATAACTATCGGCTGCCCAGTCCGCACGAGCCTCGGCCGATTTGGCTCAGAGGCGCGGAATAGGCGTGTGTAGGGGCTGTGCGAGGTGGGCCAGATGCGAGGCGAGGTTACCGGTGGCGGCGGCTTTTTCTTCTGGTCGTTCACGAGGTCACCATCCTGCTCTCGCTCAGCCGGAAGAGCCGGCGGACCATCTCCGTGTGCCAGGTGTGCTGGCGGAGGATGAAATTCTCGGTCGACAGCTGGCGGCCGACGGCACGCAGCAGGCGTCTTGCGCCGCAAGAATAAGATGTCCCTGCGGACATGTTTTTAGGAGCACATCGATGTGCCGCCGTTGCCGCGCGGGCGTCCTCGCCGCGGGTGGGCGGATCCGCCACCTCGGAGTTTTTGCACCCGGCGGGCAATTTTTTCCCGGGCCGCGGGTACTCCACCCGGGCTAAGGTCCGCATGACGATCGGCCGCCGCTCCGTGGACCACGACGAACGAACACTGCTGCAGGTGTCGCCGCCCAGCGGGCGGCCGTCGGAGGAGCGCGACGCGCTGCTGGGGATCTCCGAGACCCTGCCGGCGACGGGCGGGCTCGGGGCCACCGGCGAGGAGGCGGCCCGGCCGACGCGGACGCGCGGCAACGTGGTCGGGCGCTACGTGGTCCTGTCGCTGCTCGGCACCGGCGGGATGGGGGCGGTCTACGCCGCGCACGACCCCGAGCTCGACCGCAAGGTCGCGCTCAAGCTGCTGCGCTCCGACGCCAGCCCCGGCGAGGCGGCGCGGATGATCCGCGAGGCGCGGGCGCTGGCCCGGCTGGCCCACCCCAACGTGGTCGCGGTCCACGACGTCGGGGTGGTCGGCGACGGCGAGGAGGCCGAGGTCTTCATCGCCATGGAGTTCGTCGACGGGGTGACGCTGCGGTCGTGGCTGCGCCAGCGGACCCGCTCGCTGCGCGAGATCGTCGAGGTGTTCGGGGCGGCGGCCCGCGGGCTGGCGGCCGCGCACCGGGTCGACCTGGTCCACCGCGACTTCAAGCCCGACAACGTGATGGTCGACGGCGACGGGCGCGTGCGGGTGATGGACTTCGGCCTGGCACGCGCCGGGCTCGGCGGGCTGTCGCGCGAGCCGAGCCTGCCGGGCGACCTGCGCGCCAGCGCGACCGATGTCCGGCTGACGCGCGCGGGGACGCGGCTGGGGACGCCGGCGTACATGGCCCCCGAGCAGTGGCAGGACGACGAGGTCGACGCGCGCACCGACCAGTTCGCGCTGTGCGTGGCGCTGTGGGAGGCGCTGTACCAGGAGCGGCCGTTCCGCGGCGAGTCGGTGCACGAGCTGATGTTCGCGGTCACCGAGGGGCCGCTGGCGCGGGCGCCGGAGGGTAAGCGGCGGGCGCCGGCGTGGCTCGGCAAGGTGCTGGAGCGCGGGCTTCAGCGCTCGCCGTCGCGGCGGTTCGAGTCGATGGACGCGCTGCTGGCCGAGCTGGAGCGGGGGCTTGCACGCCAGCGGCGGCGGCCGCTGGTGCTCGGGCTGTTCGCGGCGGTGCTGCTGACCCTGGGGGTGTTCGGGCTGCGGGCCCGCAGCGTGGCCGGTTGCGCGGCGGCGGGCCGGCAGATCGAGGCGGTCTGGAACGAGCGGGCCCAGGCGGCCCTGCACACGGCGCTGCTGGCCACGGGGGCGCCGTTCGCCGAGTCGTCGTACCAGAAGGCGCTGCCGCGGATCGATCGCTGGGCCGGGTCGTGGTCGGAGCTGCGCTCGCAGGTGTGCACGGAGGCCGAGGTCGACGGCACGCGCTCGCCGGCGCTGTACCGCCAGGCCGTGGCGTGCCTCGACGAGCAGCGCGAGACGCTGGCGGCGCTGCTCGAGGTGTTCACCGCCGACTCGGTCGGGAACGTGCAGCGCCTGGTGCCGGCGGTGGCCGGGCTGGCGCAGCTGGAGCCGTGCGCCGAGAAGAGCTACCTCGAGCGCATGCCGGCGCCGCCGGACGACGCGGCCACGCGCGAGCGGGTCCACGCGCTGCGCCGCGAGCTGCAGCAGGCCCGCGGGCGCCTGGCGGCCGGTGATTGCAGCGGGCTGCCGCAGGCCGAGGCGATGCTGGCCGCGGCCGAGGCGCTGCCGCACGCGCCGCTGGTGGTGGCGGCGCGCGACCTGGTGGCCGACCTGTCCGAGTGCGGCGACGCGTTCGACCGCGCGGAGGAGGCGCTGCGTCAGGTCTACGTCGAGGCGGAGGCGCTGCGCGCCGACGAGGTGGCGGCCGGCGCGGCGATCCAGCTGGTCGGCACGATCGGCCGCGACCGCAGCCGCGCGGCCGAGGCGCTGCAGTGGGCCCTGCCGGCCAAGGTGATCGTCCAGCGGCTCGGCGAGACGCGCGGGCTGTTGGGCGCGAGCCTGGCCCAGAACGAGGCGCTGGTGCACGCGTCGCGCGGCGAGTACGAGCTGGCGCTGAAGGAGATGGAGCAGGCGCTGGCGATCCGCGAGGAGCTGCTGGGGCCCGATCACCCGACGGTGGCGGTGGCGCTCGACGTGATCGGCGGGATCCACCGCACCCGCGAGTCGCTCGACGCGGCCCTGGCGGCGCAGACGCGGGCGCTGGCGATCCGCCGCGAGGCCCTCGGCGCCGACCACCCTGCGGTCGGAGTCTCGGCCAACAACCTCGGCCTGCTCGAGCAGCAGCGCGGCAACTACGACGCGGCGCTGCCGCTGCTCGAGGAGGCGGTGGCGGTCGCCGAGCACGCGCTCGGCCCCGACGACCTCGAGGTCGGGACTGCGCTCAACAACCTCGGCCGCCTGCAGCACGTGCGCGGCCGCTACGCCGAGGCCCGGGCCCTGTTGACGCGGGCGCTGGCGATCCGCGAGGCCCGGCTCGGGCCGAACGACCTCGACGTCGCGGTGACGCTGCAGAACCTCGGGCTGCTCGCCCTGCTCGAGGGCGACCGTTTGAAGGCCCGCGAGCTGCTGCAGCGGGTGCTGAAGATCCGCGAGCGCAAGCTCGACGAGTCGCACCCCGAGGTGGTGGCGATCCTCGACAGCCTGGGCACCCTGAACTACCGGATCGGCAGCTACGCGGAGGCGCAGGCGCTGCACGAGCGGGCGCTGGCGATCCAGCAGCGCATGCTGCCTGCCGGTCACCCCGACATCGCCAGCTCGCTGCGCAACCTGGCGCTGGTGTCGGCGGCCCGCGGCGAGCGCGAGCAGGCGCTGGCGCAGGCGAGCGAGGCGGCGGCGATGGCCGAGAAGGCGCTCGGAGCGAGTCACCCCGACCTGGCGCCGCTGCTCAACACTCTGGGCATGCTGCAGCGCCGCAGCGACCCGGCGGCCGCGGTGGCGACGCTGGAGCGAGCGCTGGCGATCTCGGCGCGGGCCCGCGGGCGCAAGCACCCGGCGACCGCGACGTCGCTGCTGCGCCTCGGCGAGGCCCACCTGGCCCGCGGCGCCCGCACCGAGGCCGAGGCGAGCCTGACCGAGGCGCTGGCGATCCGCGAGAGCCTCGGCCGCGACACACCGGAGGTCGCGGAGGTGCTGGTCGCCCTCGGCGAGCTCGAGCTGGCCCGCGAGCGACCCGAGGCGGCGGCGCCGCTGCTCGAGCGGGCGGTGCAGATCCGCAGCAAGGGCGGGATCGCCAGGCACCAGCTCGCAGAGGCCCGCTTCCGCCTGGCCCGCGCCCTGGCCACCAGCGACCCGCCGCGCAGCCGTGACCTGGCTGAACAGGCAGCCGCGACGCTGCGCGAGGAAGGCTCGGCGTTCGCGGAGGAGTTGGGCATGGTCGAGGCCTGGCTGCAGCGCTAGCAGGGCGGGGAGCAGTCGCCGAGGCGCTTGCCGGCGGACGGGTGCGATGTCCCTTCGGACAGGTATCGTCTCGGCTCCGGTTCGCTCGCGGAGACGCTGAGGGCGGTCGGGCTGCGGCGCTGGCAGGCCGCGGGGCGGCCCGGTAGCGAATGTCTTTTCGGACAGGTATCGTGAGGCCCGGCAAGCGCGGAGGCGCTCGTGGCGGGCGGGGCGCCAGCATGGATGTTCTTTCGGACAGGTCACGCCAGGGCCGGCGGTGATCGGGCTCGAAATTCCTGCTGCCCGACGCCCGCTTCGAGGCCGACATGCTCGAGAAATTCGTCCGCGAGGCCCGCGTGCTGATGCGCGTCCACGGCGATCACGTCACGCAGATCCTCGACGCCGGCAACCTCGGCAACGGGGCGCCCTTCATCGTCATGGAGCGCCTCCTCGGGACGGACCTCGACACCCTGCTGGAGCGGCGCGGGAGCCTGCCGGCGGGCGAGGCGGCGGACTTGCTGCACCAGGCGTGCCTCGGGGTGGCGCAGGTCCACGCGGCGGGGATCCTCCACCTCGATCTGAAGCCGTCGAACCTGTTCCTGGCGCGCAGCGAGGCCGGCCCGCCGATCGTCAAGGTCCTCGACTTCGGGGTGGCGAGGCCGTGGCAGCCGGACGAGGCGGCGCCGAAGGACGCGGCGTCCGGGCTCGATACTGCCGGCTCGCCGCATTACATGTCGCCCGAGCAATTGGTGGAGGCGACGACGACGGACGTCCGCAGCGACGTGTGGTCGCTCGGGGTCATCCTCTTCGAGATGCTCTCGGGCATCCGGCCCTTCGAGGCCGAGTCGATGACCGAGGTCTGCGCCCAGGTGCTGACCGCCCAGCCGCCGCGGCTGTCGCAGTGGCGGCCCGACTTGCCGCCCGGCCTGGAACAGATCGTCCTGCGCTGCCTGCAGAAGGACCGCCACGAGCGTTTCGCCACGGTCGACGCGCTGGCCGGCGCGCTCGCGCTGTTCGTGCCGGGCCGCGAGGCGCGCTGAGGCTCAGAGGTTGCTGGCCGAGCCGCACCGACCCCAGCTGCGCAGGCCGAGGGCGCGCGTCTGCTCGCGCAAGAAGTCGTAGACGGTGGCGATCGGGTCGATGGCGCCGGACAGGTCGTAGCCGCGGCGGCGCGTCAGCAGGGTGGCCGCGTCGATCGCCTGCAGCTCGTCGAGGGTGGTCTCGCCGTCGCGGTCGAGGTCGGCGTCGGCGATCCACTGGGCGCGCAAGGTCGGGCTGTCGGCGCCGACGGCGGTGTGCAGCCAGTCGATCGCGGGGAACGTCAAAGTCACGCTCGGATTGGCGACCGTCGAGTCGATCCATTCGCAATCGTCGTAGGCCACGCCGTGCGGCAGGCCCCAGCGGAACCGGATCAGCGGGGCCGGCACGCAGTCGGAGGGGACGTCGGGCCTGCACGACATGCCGGTGGCCTTCTCGATCGTGCCCTCGACGTAGATCGCGTAGCCGCCGTCGACCATCAGCTTCGCGTCCTGCTCGAGGGTGTACGGCGCCAGCGGCCGGGTCCGGCCCGAGCTCGCTTGCGGCAGGGTGAAGGCGACCTTGCGGGCGCGCTCGCGGACATCGGTGCGCTCGAGCAGGGTGCCGCCGACCGGCAGGCTCTGCAGGTCGATGACGAAGTCGGCGGCGACCTCGATGTCGTCCTGGGCGGCGGTGGTGAAGGTGACGGTGCCGAGCGAGACGAGGATCTTCTGGTACTCGACGGTCCAGCCGTCGCGGATCTGGCCGACCCCCCCGCCGCTCTGCACGCCGAACACGCCGTCGCCCGGAGCGGCGATGACATCGCCCACCGGGCTGAGGCCGTCGCTGACGCTGCCGTGGGTGGTGTACATCATCTGCCCGCCGGTCGTGACGCCGCTGCCGTCGTCACCGCAGCCGCTCAGCAGCGCTCCGCCGCAAAGACCTAATAATAAGGATGTCCTGCGCATCGCCGGTGGGAAGCACAGCATGCGGGTGCAGGTCCGTCAACTGCGGGCGACGCGTCGCCACATCGGCTGGAGCCCGCGGCGAGAGCCCGACATCGGTGTCGTGCCCCGGCTGGGGCCGCGCCGAGGCGACGGCATCTGCGTCGCGCCCCGGCTGGAGCCCACGCCGAGGGCCCGCGGGGACGGCATCCGCGTCGCGCTCGATTGGAGCCGCGCGAGGGCCCGCGGCGAGGACATCGGCGTCGCGCACCGGCCGGAGCCGCGCGAGGGCCCGCGACGAGGACATCGGCGTCGCGCACCGGCCGGAGCCGCGCCGAGGGCTCGCGGCGACGACCTCGCGGCCGCGCGCGACGGCTGCCTCACGCCGGGTCATGGCGCCTTGACCAGCGCGAGATCGAGGACGAGCTGGCTGGCGAGCGCGCGGCCCGAGGCGTCGGCCGGCGCGACCGCGAGCGCGGCCTCGAAGGCCCGCCGCGCCCGCGTCGCTTCGCCGATCTGGGCCAGCGCCCGGCCGTGCGCGCGGTGCAGCTCGGCGCACGCGCCAGCGCCGGCGCAGCGCTCGTCGAGGCCGCCGAGCTCGGCGAGAAGCCGACGCACGATCGCGGGCGAGAGGCGCGAGGCGCCTGTCTCGTGGCTCCACGCGCGCGCGAATAGCTGGAGGTAGCGCGCCTCGCCCAGCGCGTGCCGCAGGGCCGGGGCGAGGCCGTCGGGGTCGCTCCGCAGCCATCGCTGCAGCTCGAGCTCGAGGGCCGGCTCGTCGGCGAGGGCGCGCTCCAGCAGGGCCGCGACGTCGCGCCCGCGGTGCAGCCGGATCGCCGCGAGCGCCTGCCACAGCCGGGCGCGCGAAGCGGCGACGTCCGCGAGCAGGTCGATCGCCGCGAGCGGATCGCCGTCGACCAGCAGCGCCGCGGCCCGCGGGAGCGGCGAGGCCGGTTTATGGACGCCCAGCGTGGCGCCGAGCAGCTCGACGCCGCGGAGGCGCACCTGCATGGGCACTGCCGGCGCCGCGGAGCCCCGCAGCTCGAGCGACGCCGGGCCCGCGCGCCAGGCACCCGGCAGCGCGACGATGTCGTGGGTGGCTCGCTGCGCGTCGCGGACGCGACAGGTGGCGGTTCCGGCGGCGAGGTCGAGGTCGAGCTGCAGGGTCCGCGGGACGGAGGAAGGGTCGGCGGGCGCGGGGCCGAGGCGCGTGTCGTGGACGCCGAAAGGGGCAGCGCTGGCGTCGGTGGGCGCTGCAGTGCCGCGGCGAGGAGGAGCGCCGGCGTCGGTGGGAGGGGCAGCGCCGGCGTCGGTGGGCGTTGCTGCGCCACGGCGAGGGGGAGCGCTGGCGTCGGTGGAGGGCGCGGCGCTGGCGTCGTCGGTGCGGGGCGCGGCGCCGCAGGTCAGCGCGAGCTCCGGCGCCTCGTCCTCGCCCGTCACGACGCGCAGGCCCACCTGGGCCTCGGCCTCGGCGCCGGTCACCGCGACCGCGAACGCGGCCCCGGGCGTCAGCGACGACGCCGTGAGGTCCACTTCCACGAGCAGGCGATCGGCGCGCAGCTCGAGCGACCAGGCCGCGAGCAGGCCGGTGTCGCCGGCGACGTCCAGCGCGTGATCGACGGGGTCGCCGCGCAGCGCTGCCGGGTCGACGTCGATCCACGCGTCCGTCTCGCCGAAGCGCAGCGGCAGGCGCGAGCGGGCGCCCAGCATCGCCGCCAGGCGGTCGCGCAGCGCCTCGGTCTCGCGCCGGGCCGCGTCGTCGAGGCTCGTCTCGGCCAGGCGGGCCGCCAGGGCCGCCGCGGCCGCCTCGATGTGGCCGTCGCGCGAGAGCAGCGCGACCTGCTGGCCCAGCGCAGCCGCGCGGACCGTCGGCTCCTGCGCCGCGGCGGTCGCCAGCGCCAGCGCCCGGGGCCCGTCGCCGGCGGCCGCGACGAGCGTCGCCGCCGCGAGCTGCCAGCGCGCCCGCGTCGGCGCCTCCGCCCGGCCCGCGAGGGTCAGCAGGGTCGCCGCCGCCAGGTCGAGCAGCCCCGCCCGCGCGAGGGCGATGACCTCGGGCGGCGCCGCGGCGTCGCCGAGCTGTCGTGCGAGCTCCTCGAGGTCGGGTCGCGGGCCCGCCGGAAGCGCGGGAGCCCCCGCGGCCCGCGTCGCGGCGTGCAGCGGCGCCAGCTCGGGGGTGGAGAGCAGCTCGGGCGCTTCGGCGGTGATCAGCGCCAGCACCCCGGCCGGGTCGATACGGCTGTCGGCGCGCGGCGGGGTCGGGTCGGAGCCAGAGAGCGCGCCGGCCAGCCGAGTCGCCGCCGGGAGGCGCGTGGGCGTCGGTTCATTGCCGCCGGGAGGCGCGTGGGCGCGCGCGAGCGCAGGTCCTGATGCGCCGGGAAGCGCGTCCGCGCGCCTGGGCGCCGGCTCCTGGGCGCCGGGATGCGCGTCGGCGCGCGTGGTGGCCGGCTCCGAGGCGTCGGGAGGCGCGTCGGCGCGCGTGGGCGTCGGCTCCGATGCGCCGGGATGCGCGTCCGCGCGCACGCGCCCCGGCCCTGACGCGCGCGAGCGCCCCGCGTCGCGGCTCGCCACGGCCGCGCGGGCCAGCCCGAGCAGCGCCGCACGGCGCGCCTGCGCGTGGGAGCCCGCGAACACGTACGCGTGGGCCCACGCCGCCCCGGTCGACCGCCCCGGAGCCTGCTCGAGCAGCCGGGCCCAGCTCGCCCAGGCCCGGCCGGCCTGCGCCTCGCTCACGTCCGCCAGCAGGGCGTCGGCCGCCGCGACCTCTCCGGCGGCCAGCAGTCGGGCCAACCGCTGCTCGAGCGCGGTCGCCTGCGCCTCGATCGCCCGCGCCTCGCGGTCGGCCGACCAGGCCCGCCCCGCCAGCACGGCCGCCACCACGAGCGCCAGCGCCCCGGCCCCGATCAGCCAGCGGCGTCGGCGGGGCCCGGCCTTCGCCTCGCCGTCCGCGGCCGTCAGCGCGGCCAGCAGCGCGTCCATCGTCGGCCAGCGCTCGGCCGGGTCGGTCCGCAGCCCGCGGAGCAGCGCCTCGCGCAGCCGGGTCGGCACCGGCGTCCCGGGCGGGGGCGGGCGCAGCCGGCCCGCGGCCACCGCGGCCAGGTCCTCGAACGGGCGCTCGCCGAGCAGCGCCTCGTAGGCCATCACGCAGAAGCTGAACTGGTCGGAGCGAGCGTCGGCGCGGCCCGGGTCGCGCAGCTGCTCGGGGGCCATGAACGCCGGCGTCCCCAGCACCGTGCCCGACTTCGTCAGCGGCGCGTCGAGGCTGCCCGTCGACGTGTCCGCCGCGCCCGGGTTGGCGCGCGCCAGCCCGAAGTCGACCACGCGGGCGCGCCCGTCCTCGCCGACCAGCACGTTCTCCGGCTTGAGGTCGCGGTGGATGATGCCCGCCGCGTGCGCGGCCGCCAGCCCGCGACCGGCCTGCGACACCATCGCCACGACCTCCGCCAGCGCCCGCGGGCGGGCCCGCAGCCACTCGCGCAGCGTCGTCCCGCGCACGAACTCCATCACCACGAACGACTGCCCGTCGGCCTCGCCGATCTCGAACACTTGGACCACGTTGGGGTGCGACAGGCGGCCCAGCGCCTGGGCCTCGCGGCGCAGGCGGGCCAGCTGCTCGGGGTCGGGCTGGCCGCGCGGCGAGTGCAGCAGCTTGACCGCGACCTCGCGGCGGAGCTGCGGGTCCTGGGCGCGGAACACCACGCTCATCCCGCCCTGGCCGAGCCGCCCGAGCAGGCGGTAGCGGCCGAGCTGCACCGGCTCGGCCGGCCGCTGGAACAGCCGCCCGCCGACCTTCGCCGCCAGCAGCTTCGCCTCGAGGTCCGACAGCGCGCCGGGGCGCGGGCCTGGGCGCTCCGGGTCCATGGCGGCCTACTGCTGCGCCCGCAGGTTGCGGGCCCAGGTCTCGAAGCCGAACGGGATCCGCTCGCGCACCGCCTGCGAGCTGGTCAGCATCGCCATCTGCTCCTCGAGCAGCTGCCGGGCGCGGCGCAGCCGGGTCGCCGCGGTGCCGACCGGCACCCCCAGCGCCTCGGCGATCTCGGCCACGCTGAGCTCCTCCCAGTAGAACAGCTCGATCACCAACTGGTGGGCCAGCGGCAGGCGGAACAGGGCGTCGAGCAGCAGCTGCTCCTCCTGCTCCTTGGCCACCACCGCGCTGGCCGTCGGGCCCAGCTCGCACAGCGACACCTCGTCGAGGTCGAGCGGCGCGCCGTGGCGGTGGTTCGTCCGCAATTGGTTGTACAGCACGTTGCGCGCGATCCCGAACAGGAACCCGCGGAAGCTGCCCTCGCCGCTGAACCGCTGCTGTCCTTCGAGACAGCCGAGGAAGGTCCGCTGGATCAGCTCCTCGATGTCGCCGTGGATCTTGTTGCGGAAGAAGCGGGCGATCGACGCGAAGTGACGGGCGAACAGGGCCTCGCCGGCCGCCTGATCGCCGCCCCGCCAGGCCGTGAGCAGCTGCGAATCGCTGGCGTCCGCCACGGGTGTTCACGGTAACAGACCGGCGCGCCGACCCGCAAGAAGCGCTCCGGAGCGTCCCTCGCGCCCGCGGGCCGTGCGGTCCCCGGGCCGCTCCTGCCGAGGCCGCCGCGCTCGTCGGCCGGGCCGCGGCGGTTTTTCTCGCGCGCCGCAATTCGCCCGGCCGCCGCGGTTACTTCGCGGGGGAGGGCGAACATGCTTGGCTTACACCTTCATTGCACTGCACTTGCGCGCGCCGGTCGACGGGGCGCGCTGATTCTTCCGCTGCTGGCCGCGCTCACCGGCGCCTGCGGCGACGACGGTGCCAGCGGCGGTTACTACGACGGCTGGGGCGAGACGCCGGAGGAGGACCCGACGCCGAAGCTCCCGGACGACGCGCAGGCGGGTGACGGTCCGGCGTGTGACATGGAGACGCCGGTGACGCTCTTCCTGTCGCCCGACGACTCGAACTCGACGTCGTCGCCGGTGCAGGCACGCGAGGCGATCCTGAACGGCCGCAGCCTCGGCAGCGTGCCGCTGCGGACGTGGGAGTTCCTCAACTATTACTCGTTCAAGTATCCGACGGCCCAGCCCGGCCAGATCACCGTGACGCCCGAGCTGACGCGCGTCGACGGCATGCCGGAGGGGCAGTACGTCATGCAGATCGGCGTCGCCGGCGAGGCGATCGGCAACGCCGACCGGCGGCTGATGAACGTCACCCTCGTGCTCGACGAGTCGGGCTCGATGGACGGCCTCCCGATGGACATGCAGAAGGCGGTGTGCCGCGAGATCGCCGGCAGCCTGCGCGCCGGCGACGTCGTGTCGGTGGTCGGCTGGGACACCGAGAACGCGATCAAGCTGTCGGGCCACGCGGTCGCGGGCGCCGACGATCCGGCGCTCGTCGAGGTGTGCGACGGCCTCGCCGCGGGCGGCGGCACCGACCTCAACGGCGGCCTGACTGCCGGCTACGAGCTCGCGCACAAGCACTTCGACGCGACCAAGCTCAACCGCGTGGTCCTGGTCAGCGACGGCGGCGCGAACGCGGGCGTCACCGACACCGGGATCATCTCCCAGGGCGCAGGCGCGCAGGACCAGGAGGGTATCTACCTGGTCGGCGTCGGCGTCGGCTTCCCCGAGACCTACAACGACTCGCTGATGGACACCGTCACCGACGTCGGCCGCGGCGCCTCGCTGTTCATCCCCTCGGCCGAGGAGGCGCGGCGGATGTTCGGCGAGCGGTTCGTCCAGACGATGGCGGTCGCCGCCCGCGACGTGCGCGTGCGCCTCGAGATGCCGCCCGGCTTCTCGATCGTCAAGTTCAGCGGCGAGGAGTTCTCCGCCGACCCGGCCGAGATCGAGCCGCAACACCTGGCGCCGAACGACGCGATGGTGTTCCACCAGACCATCGAGACCTGCGCCCCGGCCGAGTTCGACCTCGACGCCGAGTTCACCGTGGTCGCCCAGTGGAAGGACGCGGTGACCTTCGCCCAGCGCGAGGTCGAGGTCTCGCTGCAGCTCGGCGAGGTGCTGGCCGCGGAGTCGCCCATGCTCAAGAAGGGCGCGGCAGTGTTCGCCTACGCCGAGGCGCTCAAGTCCGTGCGCGAGGCGGTGACCACCACCGACGCGCTCGACCCGGCCTTCGCGGCCCTGGAGCGCGCCGAGGCGGCGCTTCCCGGCGACGCCGACCTGGCGGAGATCCGCCAGATCTTGCAAGCGCTCTGACGCGCGGTCCGGTCATTGCCGCTGCTATGAACATTGTAGGTCGCCGCGGCCCCGCCGGCGCCGCGGCCCTACACCGACCCGCAAGGACATACGAATCCTCGCCCGTTTTTGCTCGGTGATCGCCGGCGCGGCCCTACACCGACCCGCAAAGACATACGAATCTTCGCCCGATTTTGCCCGGGCTCGGTGATCGCCGCCACGGCGGGCCGAGCGCGGCTCGCGGGCCGGCCGCCGGGTGTGCTTACTATGTTATGGCGATGCCTCTATTCAGCTCGCCCCGCCCGCGCGTCCGGCCCGCGATTTTTGTCTGTACTTTGCGACATGTCGCTAGGGTCATGCCAGCAATGCTCGTCGTCGGCTGCGTCGACCTGTCCCAGTTCGACACCGACGCGACCACCGGCGCGGCGACTACGACGACGATCACGACCTCGACGACCGGCGAGCCGCCGGAGACGACGCTGGCGCCGACGACCACCGGCACGACCACCGCCGTCACGACGAGCAGCGATACCGGCGGGCTGCCGACCACCGGTGAGCCGCCGGGGCCGGCGCCGATCCAGCGCTGTCAGTTGATCCCGGCCCTGGAGCTGCACGAGGCCGCCTGCGCCGGCGCGGAGGATTGCCAGATCCGGGGTGTCCTGCGCCTCGAGTGCGACGGCGCCGCTTTCTACCCCCACCTGGCAGCGGCACCGCTCGGCGACGCCGCGCTGTACGTGCAGACGCAGGCGGTGCCGACCTTCGGCATCCAGCACGAGGCGTTCTTGCTGACCGCGCAGGGCAGCGCCTTCGCGGACATGTGGGTCACGGAGAACACGTTCGGCGGGCGCTCGGGCGAGCTGATGCCGGGGCAGGGCGGGCAGATCGAGCTATGGTTCCAGGACGGGCAGAGCCCGCCGACGATCCTCTACCCGCCGCACGCGGAGATCGATCCGGAGGGCTACTCGATCCCGACAGCGGTGCGCGACGACATCCAGTGGTTCCTCGGCACCCGCACGCGCCCCGACGACGTGCCGATGGCGTACTTCACCGTCGGCGAGGCCGACATTCACGCGCTGTACGATTTGCCCGGCGGGCGCGTCGAGCAGCCGCTGATCGCCGGGGCCGAGGCGTGGACGATCTGGCTGCACGAGGTCGCTGGCGCGCTGAAGATGAGCTGGTCGCAATACTCCGCCGAGCTCGACGGGACGTTTCTGTTCGTGCGCGACCTCGAGGCCCCGGCCGACCAGCCCGGCGCGCCGCTGGTGCGGATCGGCGACTTCGCGGGGGGGCGGCCGCTGACCGCGGTGATCTCGTCCTTCGGCGACGGCGCGCACGGGGTGGTGATGACCGAGCGCGACCTCGGCGAGCCGACGCGCCTGGTCGCGGGCGAGCCGTGGCTTTATGAGGAGATCCTCGGCGGCGTGACGGTCGAATGCCCGACGCCGACGTGTGCCGGGGGCTGCGAGGCGGCGCCGCCGTGCGTCGAGTCGCGCGCCGAGGCCTGGGGCGTCGGCCTGCAGAACGGACCCGAGGTGGTGCGCGCGTGGCACCTCGAGTGCCCCCACGAGGTGAGCCTCACGTGGCAGGAGGGCTCCTACTTCGACATCCTGTGCCTGTGCGACAAGTGCCGCTGCGAGGCGCAGGCCGGCGAGATCGTCGAGCAGCCGTGCGAGCTGGTGGCGAGCACTCTGGCGCCCGATCCGGACGCGCTCGACACCCTGTTGCGCACCGAGACGTGGCGGCGACCGCTCGGCTTCGAGCGCAGCGAGCTGGTGGTCGACGCGGTGGTCGGCGACGACACCCTGTGGCTGCTGACGCGCTCGACGCTGCCCGACGCGCAGATCGCAGTGTGGATCGTCGACACCGAGTGATGGAAGACGAGATCGCGTCGCAGTCGTCGTGGAGCCCGGCGCAGGCCTGGCGCAGGGGCCGGGCCCTCGACTATCGTGGCGCGTACGAGGCGACATGACCGATCGGACATACGAGGTCGGCGACGTGGTCGCCTGGGCGGAGGTGCCGGACGGGGCGCTGGTGTTCGACCCGGGCGACGAGAACTGGCCCGAGCCGGCCTACGCGCTGCGCCTCGCGGGCCGCGGCCGGTGGGTCCACGAGGCGCACGTCACCGACTGGACGCTCGAGCTCGAGGACTGGCCGTGGCAGACGGGCGCGGAGCAGGGACAGGGGGCAAAGGGCGTCACGCTCGTGGCGTTGAATTTGAGCGGTGACGAGTCGGCCGACGCGCTGTGCCGGCTCGCCGAGTCTTTTGAAAAACGGGACGAAGCGAGGCTGGAGCGGATCTTGTCCGCCATCGTCGCGCTCCACGCCGGCGATCGCCCTGGCGCGCGCGCACAGCTGCTCGCGCTGTGGCACGAGCTCGCGGACGACTCGGCCGCCCGCTGCGTGCTGGCGCACTACCTCGCCGACACTCACGAGGATCCGCTCGCGGTGCTGCAGTGGGACGAGCGGGCGCTGCAGGCCGCCGAGGGGCTGACGGACGCGGCGTTGAAGCGCCTGCACCCGTCCCTGTCGCTGCGCGAGTTCTATCCGTCGCTGCACCTGAACCTCGGCGAGGCCCGCCGCGTGGTCGGCGATCTCGCAGGAGCTCGAGCCTCTGCCGAACAGGCGCTGGCGGCCGCGCGCGATCTGGCCGAGGACGGCTACGGGCAATTCATCCGCGCGGGCATCCGCCGGCTCCTGGAGCGCGTCACCGTCCCGCTGTAGACTCCTGAACAGCCTCATCCCGAGCGTTCAGCACATCGCGCGACGGGCCCCGTCAATACATGTACACCGCGCCGATCTGGGCGCCTGTCAGAGCGTGTTGATCGCCGCCGATCCCGGTGGCGCTGCTCTGCTCGATCGCCGTCCCGATCACCAGCGTGGTGCCGTCGGCGGTGAGTCCGACCTCCGCGCCGAATTGGCAGTCATTGTGGGAGTTCGGCGCCTTGAGGTAGCGCCGGTGCGTCCAAGTACCGGCCACGCGCGTGAATACGTAGGCGGCGCCGGAGCTATTTCCGGCCTGGGCCAAGGGGTCGGCGAAGCTGCCGGTTTCGTCGCCGTCCTCGCCCGAGGCTCCTGCGACGAGGATGCTTCCGTCTCCGGACAGCGCGATTGCACCTGCAAAGTAGTCCCCTTCCTTCGCGTTCGGTGCCTTCAAATTGGCTTCCTGCTGCCACGCGTGTCCCTGGCGCGAGAAGACGTAGAGGGCCCCGGCGTTCGCCGCGCCGTTCGGCTGGTCCCCGTCGACCTCGGTGGCGGCCAGATCCTTCGAGGGCGCCCCGACTGCCAGTGTGTCGCCATCGCTAGCGAGCGCGACGGTAAAGCCGAACGAATCCGATTTGCCTGGGTTCGACGCCTTAATGTACGCTTGCTGTGACCAGGCGCCGTCCTCCAGGGTGAACATGTAGACCGCGCCGGATTCCAGCGAGTTGTCGTTTTGATCGCCGTTGATCCCCGCGGACTTGCTCTCTTCATTCGGCGCAGCCACGGCGAGGGTCGTGCCGTCGGCGGAGAGCGCGAGCGCGCTCCCAAAGTTGTCTGACTCGCCCGTGTTGGATGCCTTGAGATAAGCGCGTTGCTCCCAGCTGCCGCCGTTACGCGAATAGACATAGGCCGCTCCGGAGTCCTCGATGATGCCTTTCCAGGGATTGCGGTCGACGCCCGTCGCGGCGCTGCTTTCGTTCGGAGCGCCGACCGCGAGGGTGTTGCCGTCGACGGAGAGCGCCACGCGCCGCCCGAAATTGGCGTAGGACTGGGTGTTGCTCGCCTTGATGTACGCAGTCTGCGACCATGCGCTGCCCTTGCGTTCGAACACGTAGACAGCCCCCGAATCAAGCCCGCTGTTGTCGCTTGGATCGCCGTCGATGCCCGTCGCCGCGCTGCTCTCATACATGGCGCCGACCGCGATAGTATCGCCATTCCCGGAGATGGCGACCTCGCCGAATCGGTCTTCCACGTCCCCGTTGAAAGACTTGAGATATGCCTGCTGCTTCCACGTGTCGCCCTCGCGCACGAACACGTACGCGGCGCCGCTATGGACGCTCGAATTGTCGGACTGCTCGGCGTCGATACCGTGGGCGCCGCTGTCCTCGAACGGGGCTCCCACGACCATGGTCGCGCCGTCGGCCGAGATGGCGAGGCTGAGGCCGAAGTAGTCGCCGCCCTCCGCGTTGGAGGCCTTGAAGTAGCCGATGGCGCCGTCGACCCCCGGGTCGACCTGGACGGGCTCCGACTGGCTGCAGCCGGCCTGGTTGCACGCGCGGACCGAATATTCGGCCGCGAGACGCAGGTGGATCGGCATCGACAGGGTGATCGAGGCCTCGAGGAGGTCGCCTCCGAGCTGCGACCAGCCGGGGATCTCGGGATAGGGGCGCTCGAGCAGCTGATAATATTCGGCGCCGGCGACCGGAGCCCACAAGAAGTCGAATTGCTTGATCGGCGAGTAGTCGATGGAGAGGCTCGGGGCGGCCGGAGGGAGCTCGGCGTCATCTCCGGTGCCGGTGGTGTCGCTGGTGCTGCTGGAACTGGTGGGCTCTTCCGCGAGCGTCGTGGGGAACGACTCGCCGGTCGACGATTCTTCGGCCCCAGTGCTCGAGCTCGCGTCGCTCGTCGATTCGTCCATTGTGGCGGTGGCGTCGCCCGGTTCGGCGGGCATGGGGCAACCCAGCAGGGTGCAGAGCGTGAGGAGCGGATAGAGACGGGCGCGGCTTGACATGACGGGCGAGGCCAAGGCAAGCGCCGTGCCAGGTCGCTGGTGCTGGGTTTTCGAGGGTTGCATCGCCCGGCAGGGCAGGCCGAGTTGGCGCTCCCAACCGCGGTTGGGTACCGGACTTGGGTGCGGCCTGGCAGGGGTCCGAGGCGCCGGGTATCTCGACCCGCGCACGCCTGGCATCGCCGTTCTTCGGACGCTGCCGCCGGCGCCGGGTTCGGAGGTCGTCACCACGCAGGCGAATCTCACCGTCGCCGAGGGCGCGCGCCGTCGAGGCGGCCCTCGAGTGCACGTGACAATGGCCACGCCCGACCATGAATGTCGGGCGTGGCCATGTCCGGATGCCAGTCATTTCGATGGCCGTCAATACATATACACCGCGCCGACCTCGGTGCCGGGCTTGCCACGCTGGTTGCCGCCGATGCCGGTCGCGGTGCTCGCCTCGCCAGGAGCGGCGATCACCAGGTCGCGACCGTCGGCCGTGATGCCCACGGCCGAGCCGAACTGGTAGTCACTGCGAGAGTTCGGGGCCTTGAGGTAACGCCGGTGAGTCCAGGTGCCGACCACGCGCGTGAACACGTGGGCGGCGCCGGAGTCGGCTGGGTTTTTCCGAAGAACTCGGCGAAGCTGCCCACGCCGCCGCCCTCCTCGCCCGGGGAGCCGGCGACGAGAATTCCGCCGTCTCCGGACAGCGCGACGGACGCTCCGAACACGGCCCATTCTCCCGGGTTCGGGGCCTTGACGTACGCGTCTTGCTGCCAGGCCTGCCCCTGACGCGAGAAGAGGTAGACGGCCCCCGCGCTCGGTGTGTCGTCGTTCGCCTGGTCACCGTCGAGCTCGGTCGCGGCAGAAGACTCGCAGGGCGCCCCGACGGCCAGCGTGTCGCCGTCGCTCGAGAGCGCGATCGCATAACCGAAGGTATCGAACTGCTGCGGATTCGAAGCCTTGATGTACGCTTGCTGCGACCAGGCGCCGTCCTGCTGGGTGAACATGTAGACGGCGCCCGAGTACGTCGCCCCGTCGGATTGATCGCCGTTGACGCCCGCGGATTTGCCGCTCTCCCATGGCGCGCTCACGGCGAGCGTGTTGCCGTCGGCGGAGAGCGCGAGGGCCGAGCCGAACTGGTCCGACTGGCCCGTGTTGGACGCCTTCAGGTATGTGCGGTGGGCCCATTGACCATTCTCGTGGGAATAGACATAGACCGCGCCGGCCTTGTCGACTGCGCCCAGCCAGGGATCGCCGTCGACCCCCGTCGCGGCGCTGTTTTCCCTGGGCGCGCCGACGACGAGGATGTCGCCGGCGGGGGACAGCGCCAGCGCCGCGCCGAATTCGGCGAACGGCTGGGTGTTGAGCGCCTTGACGTATGCGGTCTGGGACCACGCTCCGGCCTTGCGCTCGAACACGTAGACCGCGCCGGAATCCTCCGCGCTGTCGTCTTTGCGGTCACCTCCGACGCCCGTCGCCGCGCTGTCCTCATAACGCGCGCCGACAGCGATGGTGTCGCCGTTCGCAGAGATGGCGACTGCGCCGAACTCGTCGTCGGCGTCCACGTTGAAGGACTTGAGATAGGCCTGCTGCTTCCACCCGTCGCCCTCGCGCACGAAGACGTAGGCCGCCCCGCTGTTCGGGGCGTAATTGTGGAGTTCGTCGCCGTTGACGCCGTGCGCACCGCTGTCCTCACCCGGGGCCGCGACGACCATGGTGGTGCCGTCGGCCGAGATGGCGAGCCTGTGGCCGAAGTAGTCTTCGCTCTCGGCGTTGGAGGCCTTGAAGTAGCCGATCGCGCCGTCGAATCCCGGGTCGACCTGAACGGGATCCGACTCCTTGCAGCCGGCCTGGTTGCAGACGCGGAGCTTATATGCCGCCGATAGCCGCAGGTGGAGCGGCATCGACATGGTGGTCGAGGTGCCGGCCAGATCGCTGCCGAGCTGCGACCAACCGCCGTCCTCCGGGTAGGGACGCTCGAGCAACTGATAGTACTCGGCGCCGGCGATCGGCTTCCACGAAAATTCGTAGCGCTTGATCGGCGAATAGTCGACATAGAGGTACGGCGTGGCGAGAGGAATGTCGGCCTCGTCCCCGGCGGTGTCGCTGGTGGTGTCTTTCGAGCTCGTCGAGGTGAGGATCGATTCGGTGATCGATGACTCTTCGGCCCCGGTGCTCGAGCTCGCGTCGCTCGTCGATTCGTCCAACGCGGCGGTGGCGTCGCCCGGTTCGGCGGGCAGGGAGCAACCCAGCAGGGTGCAGAGCGTGAGGAGCGGATAGAGGCGGGCGCGGCTTGACATGATGCGCCGGGCCTAGGCAAGCGTCGTGCCACGTCTGTCGGGGCTCTTTCCCGGGGTTGCGTCACTCCGAGACGCAGGGCTGGTTGGCGTCCCCAACCGTGGTTGGGTACCGGACTTGGTGGGCAAGCGCCCGCTCACGAGGCGAACGCCGCGCGGGCGAACTCCCGCAGCGAGCGCGGTGGCCGGCCCGTGCGGCGCAGGACCTCGTCGGTCACGCGGTCTTCCGCCCCGCCGGCGATCGCCTGCTCGAGCGCGCCGAGCATCGCCGCGTATTCGGCCGGCATGCCCGCGGCGGTGAGGCGGGCGCACCACTCGTCGACCGAGATCGCCCGATGCACGACGGGCTCGCCGAGCACCTCCGAGAGGATCGCCGCCGCCTCGTCGTAGGACAGCGCCTCGGGGCCGGTGAGGATGAGGTCCGCGTCGGCCGGCGCGAGCAATGTCGCCACTGCGACAGCGGCGATGTCCTCCGGATCGATGAAGCCGACCCGGCCCTGGCCGCTGGCGCTGACGAAGGCGCGCTCGCTGCGGATGCCGCTGCCGATCGCGTGCTGCGGGTCGACGAAGTTCGCCATGAACCACGACGGGCGTAGGACGGTCCACTCCGGCGCGCGCGCTCGCAGGGCCGCATGCACCGCGCCGAGGCCGGGCGCGCGGGCGTCGATGGCCGACGAGCTGAGCAGCACGAAGCGCCGCACGCCGCGGGCGATGGCGCGGTCGATGAACGGCACCATGAGCCGCTCCGGGTCGGGGACCATCGCGGGCGCGACCAGGTAGACGGCGTCGACGCCTGCCAGGGCGGCGTCATGGGTGGATGGGTCGGCCCAGTCGAAGCGGACCTGATCGGGGCCGCGAGGAGCGCGGCTGCCGATCGTGACCGCGACGTCGCGGGCCCGCAGGCCGCGAGCGACCGCGCTGCCGGTCTTGCCGGTGCCGCCGGTGACGAGCACGCGCATCACTCACCTCCCAGCGCGTCGCGGACGCTGCCCTGGCGGAAGCTGCTGGTCGCGGTCGGGTCCCAGTATTCGCGGTAGCGGACGATCCGCCCGTCCTTGCACTCGAGGATCATCACGTAGTCCTGCTCGTAGGCCTCGCCGGTGGGGGCGAGGGTGGCCGAGCCGTGGACCTCGGCGAGGATCACGTCGGGATCGGTGGTGGGGTACACGCGCAGGTCGGAGAATCGCAGGTCGCGGAAGACCGCCGGCGTGCGCCGGAAGTAGGCCGCGATCGCCGGCTTGCCCGCGAGCCGCGGCGGCATCCCGAGGCGGACGGCGTAGGGGAACTCGACGACTGCGTCGTCGGCGAACAGCTGCAGCCAGCGCTCGATGTCGCGGGCGATCCACTCGAGGTGCGCCGCGAGCGCTGCGGCGGCGCGCATGGGTTCGGTGTCGGGGTGTTGCATGCCGGCCAAGCTAGTTCGGGCGGCTGCACCGCGCGTCCGGATCGCCGATCCGCGCGTCCGGATCGGCCGAGGTGCCAGCTGCGGGCCGGTTTCGGCCGGCTCGCGCCCGCGTGGGTTATGCTCCGGGGCGATGACCGAGCTCGACGCCCTGGCGCGCTCCCTCGTCGTCCTCGGCAGCGAGGTCACCAGCCTCGAGCTCGGCGGGCGGTGGGGCAAGCACCGCCGGGCCAGCCGCGGCAGCGCCAAGCTGTACGCCGCGCTGCACGGCGGGGGCGAGCTGGAGGTGGCCGGGGCGCGCATGTCTCTCGGGCCAGGTGAGCTGGCCTTCCTGCCGCGCGCCGACGAGCACGTGATCCGCGACAGCGCCGCGACGCTGGTGCCGCGCGACGGCAGCGCCTGCGTGGGCATGCAGCAGACTGCGGCCGACGCGTGGGCCAGCGAGGCGACGCCGACGACCACTTTGGTGACGGTCGACCTGCAGATCGATCACGCCGACGCGCCGTGGCTGTCGCTGCTGCCGGCGGTCGTGCACATCACCCGCGACGACCGCGAGCTCGGGCGCTGGCTGGCGGACACTCTGGCGCTGCTCGGCCGGGCCCGCGCGCTGTCGCCGGCGCTGCGCGAGACGATCACCGCCTCGTGGGCGCAGGCGCTGTTCGCCCAGGCGCTGCGGGCCGAGAGCGCGTCGCTGCCGGGGGCCGAGGCGCTGCGCGACGACCGACTTGTCGCCGCGCTGCTGCGCCTGCGCGCCGAGCCCGAGAAGCCGTGGGAGCTCGGCGAGCTGGCGGCCCAGGTCGGGATGTCGCGCTCGGTGCTGGCCGCCCGCACCACCGCGCTGCTCGGCGAGCCGGTCGGCAGCTACCTCCGCCGCCTGCGCCTCGACCGCGCCGCCAGCCTGCTCGCGACCACCGACGCGCCGATCAAGGCGATCGCCGCCCGCGTCGGCTACGCCAGCGAGCCCGCGTTCACCCGCGCGTTCGTCCGCGCCCGCGGCACCGCGCCCCAGGCCTACCGCCGGGCGCTGCGGCGGGCGTGACGGTTTTTACAAGGGGGATCGGAAAGGACATGTCGTAAGGGGCATGCCGTCAGAGCCTCGGTGTTTGCCCTCCTCGCATGTCCCCGAGGACATGGGGTCCTGCCGGCGGCTGACGAGGATGTCCTCGAGGACATAGGGGGGCGCTTGCGGCAGTCTTCGGATCATGTCCCCGAGGACAGGTGATTGCAGCGGCTGTAGCTTCCTCGCATGTCTCCGAGGACATGTCGTCGCGCTCGCGGCGACCTTCGGCGCGTCGTCTCGCGGGCATGCGTTCGAGGGGTTTCTGGCGTGTGTCCCCGAGGACAGGTGGTCGTGGCGGCGGCTGCCTTCCGCGCTTGTCCCCGGGGTCCTGAGGTCACGGCTGGCCGTCCCCGAGGACGTGTTCCTCCGCCGCTCGCCGGCGTCACTCCGCCGGCGGTGACCACTCGACGCGGTGCTCGTAGAAGCGCGCCTGCGCGGCGGCGCCGAGGCGGAGGAACAGCGGCAGCATGCGGTCGCGGAACCAGGCCGCCAGCGGGCCTGCGGGGGCCTTGCCGTCGCCGTTCTTACGCGCCTGGCGGACGACGGCCTCGACGCGGACGCGGCGCTCTTGCTCGAAGCGGGCGAAGGCGGCCGGAGGATCGGCGGCGTCGCGGAGGCACCGCGCCAGCACCAGGGCGTCCTCGAGCGCCAGCGAGGCGCCCTGGCCGGCCGACGGCGACGTCGCGTGGGCAGCGTCGCCGAGCAGGCACACGCGGCCGGCGTGCCAGCGCGGCAGGGTCATGATGTCGTGGAGCGCCCACGGGCCGAGCAGCGTCGGCGTCGCGCGCACGACGTCGGCGATCCACGGCGGGTCGCCGGCGTGCAGGGCCAGGATCGACGCGCGCCGCTGCTCGGGGTCGACGACCTGCATCGTCTCGCGCGCCCCGTTGTTGTGGAACCACCACACCTCGCCGCCGGGCGCCGCGAACGCGCCGAAGAAGGCGCGGCGGCCGAAGGTCATCACGGTCCACCCGGGCTCCAGCGGCGCGCCGGGGCAGCGGGCGAAGCCGCCGATGTCGCACAGGCCGGTGAAGGCGGGCGCCGGCGATGACGGCAGCGCCAGCGCCCGCACGCGCGAGCGCACGCCGTCGCAGCCGAGCAGGACGTCGGCCGCCAGCGCCTCGCCGCTCTCGAGCCGCGCGACGACCTCGCCGGGCCGCTCGGCGAGCGCCACGACCCTGGCGTCGAAGCGACAGTCGGCGCCGCGCTCGGTGGCCGCTGCCATCAGCGTCCGGTGCAGCTCGGCGCGGCGGATCATCACCATCTGCGCGCCGAACCGCTGCGCGTGGTCGCGGTGATCGATCTCGCCGATGCAGCGGCCGCGGGCGTTGAGGAACCGCAGCCCCGCGCACGCCGCTCCGCGAGCGCGGACCTCCGCGCCCAGGCCCAGCTCCGCCAGCACCTGCAGCCCGTTGGGCGCCAGGCCGAGGAACGCCCCGGCGTCGCCGGCCGCCTCGCTGCGGGCCTCCAGCACCGCGACCTGGACCCCGAGCCGACGCAGGAACATCGCCACGGTCGGCCCGGCCACCCCGCCGCCGACCACCAGCGCTCGCTGGAGCGGCGCACGCATCGAAATTGTCACTTCGCACCTCCTGAGCGCGAGGATTCGCTCCCACGACAATCATTGCAAGTGACGAATCGTGACGGTAAACATCACTGGTAGTGAACATCGCGGCGCTCGACCTCAACCTGCTTCTCGTGCTCCACACCGTGCTCGTCGAGCGCAGCGCGGCCGCGGCGGCGCGGCGGCTGCACGTCACGCCGTCAGCGGTCAGCAACTCGCTGGCCAAGCTGCGGGCGCAGCTCGGCGACCCGCTGGTGGTCCGCAGCGGGCGCGGGCTGGTGCCGACGCCGCGGGCGCTCGAGCTGGCGCCGCACCTGCGCGCGGCGGTCCGCGAGCTCGAGCGCGTGGTCGCCGGCAACGAGCGGTTCGACCCGGCCACCACCACCCGCAGCTTCGCGCTCGCGCTGTCCGACGCCCACCAGATCTGCGACCTCCCGCGGGTGGCCCGGGCGTTCGCGGCCGCGATGCCGCGGGCGCAGCTGCGGATCGTCAGCATCGATCACTTCGAGGCGGTGGGCGGGCTCGCGGGCGGCGAGGTCGACGCGGCGGTCGCTCCCGCCACCGCGCCGCAGTCCGGGCAGCATTCGCATCACCTGTACGAAGAGGCAGGTGTGCTGCTGGTCCGCCAAGGTCACCCGGCCGCCGGCAAGCCGGTCACGCGCGAGGTGTGGGCGTCGCTGCGTCACGTCGACATCCATCTCGCGCTCGGCCGCGGCGGCATCGGTCACCGCGCGGCGCGGGCGTGGCTGGCCGGCGAGCGTCTCGCGTTCGACGTCGCGGTGGTGGTGCCGAGCTTCCTCGCCGCCGCGGTGGTCGCCGCCAACTCCGACTACGCGTGCGGCCTGCCGCGCCGGGTCGCCGAGGCGCTGGCGCCCGTCCTGCCGCTCACGCCGCTGGCGCTGCCGGGCCCGCCGATGGCGTTCTCGATCGACCTGGTGTGGCACGAGCGCACGCACCTCGACGCGGGGGCGCGGGCGTTCCGCGAGCTGGTGATCGCCGCGCTGGCGAGCCCGCGCCCGGCGAGCAAGCGCGGCCGTCGAGCGCGCGCGTGAGGCTCGCCGTCTGCCGCGGGCTTCGTTCCGGTGGAACGACGACGCCTTGAGCCTCTCTCTGCGCGACCGATGACCCGCGACGCCACCGCCGTGACCGACGGCCTGCCCACCGCCCGAAATTCATCGCCGGGTCGCGGCGCCGGGCGCCGAGTGTCATTCAAAGATGGGCCATCACCGGTACCGTCGTGAGCGGCGAGCGGGTATCGTAGGTCTCGCCATGCCGCGTCTCGCCGTCCGCGCCATCCTCATCGAGGACGACAAGATCTTGCTCGAGCAATTCCAGGACGCGAACGAGTCGTGGTACGTGACCCCCGGCGGCGGGGTCGACGAGAACGAGACGATCGAGGAGGCCTTTCACCGCGAGCTGCGCGAGGAGCTCGGCGTGCAGGCCGAGTTCGGCGCGGTCGCCTTCATCCGCGAGATCATCGCCGACCGCCTGACCGTCACCAACTTGCCGCGCGGCTTTCATCAGGTCGAGGTGTTCGTGTACGGCCGCCTGCTGCCCGGCCAGACCCTGCAGATGCTCGCGCCCGATCCGTCGCAGATCGGCCTCGTCTGGGTCCCCCTGGCCGAGCTGCACACCTTGCCGTTCTTCCCGCGCGACCTGATCGCCGAGTTTCAGGCCCGCGCCTTCCCGCGGTTTTATTACGGGCACCGTCGCTGAGCCGCGGCCTGTCGAGCCCGCTCGCCGATCAAAGCAGTAGCTCGCGCCCGGCCGGTGGTCGACGCGTCGCCGACTCTGGTACACCCGGGCGATGCACCACAGCCGCCTCGCCGGATTCATCATCGATTGTCAGGACACCCCGCCCGACGACGCCGCCGCGTTCTGGAGTCGCGCGCTCGGCATGGCCTCCGAGGGCGACGACGGCAACGGGTACGCGGTGCTCGACGCCAGCGCTCGCGACCTGCACATCGAGGTCCAGCGGGTCAGTCATGCGAGCCGCCTCCACCTCGACATCGAGACCGACGATCAGCCGGCCGAGGTCGCCCGGCTCGAGCGCCTCGGCGCCCGGCAAATCGCCAAGGGGCCGCGCTGGGTGGTGATGGAGGCGCCGACCGGCCAGCGCTTCTGCATCATCAACGCCCGCCGCCCGCTCGCCGGGGCGCCGGGCACCAACGTGTGGCCGTGAGTCGGTCGCGCCTCGCCGACCGCACTTGAGGATCGACCGGGGTCCGCACGCGGACCGCCGGCCGCCCGTGTGCGCGTGCCTGTGCGCCTCGAGAGCCAGCCGAGCGGCGGGCTCCGCTCCTCGGAGCATGTCCGAGATGGGGCGCTGGACCGCTGGAAATTCGCGCACGAATCCCTGGCCCGAGCTCGAGTTCGACCCGGATGACGCCAGGGCGTCGAAGGGAAGTGGCTGCGCGGGGAGATTGGGGGCTTGAAGGGGATTCGAGGACGGCGGACGTATTGACGGGAGCGGTGCGCTCACTGGCTTGAATCGTCGTTTTCATGCCATCTGCTCGCTTCAAGAAGCGGATCCGCGCGGCGCCCTGATCAGCCGCACCCCGCCGCATTGGGGTTAGAATACTCTGGGAGGGACGAATGCGGACAGATGAGCCCATGGGCCGGCTCGGGCAGGTCTTCGAGAACCGTTACAGGCTTCTCGAGCTGATCGGTGTCGGCGGTATGGGGGCCGTATATCTCGCGGAGCATGTGTATCTCGGTGAGGTCTGTGCGGTGAAAGTGCTGAGCCCGCGCTTCGCCTTCGATCCGGAGTGGGTGGAGCGATTCTTGTTGGAGGCTCAGGCCGCTATTCGGATTCGCCACGATAACGTCGTCCAGATCAAGGACTTCGCCTGCCCGGAGCCTGGCCTCGTGTACATGGTGATGGAGGCGATCTCGGGCGAGAGTCTGGCGGACCTGCTGCGGCGCGAAGGGGTGATTCACTGGGAACGCGCCCTGAGAATGACCGCTCAGGTCGCCGCCGCCCTCGAGGCTGCGCACGCACGCGGGATCATCCACCGCGACATCAAGCCTTCCAATTGTGTCCGGACGACGTCGCGTGGCGATCCCGATTTCATCAAGGTCCTCGACTTCGGCATCGCCAAATTCACCGCTGCAGCGGACAAGGACGCGCGGGTCCCGAAGACAGCCACCGGTGTATGGATGGGGACCGCCGAGTACATGGCGCCCGAGATGTACCGCGGCGAACCGCCGGATGCACGGGTCGACATCTACGCCCTCGGTGTCCTGCTCTACAAGCTCATCACCGGCGAAACGCCGTTCCGTGGCTCTCACCTCGAGGTCGCAGTCGAACAGTCCCGACGCGGCCCGCGGCCTCCCAGCGAGCGCGCCCCCGACCGAGAGATTCCCGCCGAGGTCGACGCGCTGGTGCTACGCGCGCTCGCGCCGGAATTGAACTCACGAACGCCCAGCATGGCCGCGTTGCGCGGGGAAATCGCTGCAACTCTCGTCAGTCTCACCGAGGAGTCGAGCAGCACCGACAGGGAGGACCACGAGCCGACGTTGATACGCAAGCGCATTCTCCCGGCCGACAGCACCCCGGCCGGCCGGACTCCGCCCCCCAGCAGTTCGCCGGCGCCCGTCGCTCCGATCGCCGTCCGTTCGCTTGCCTCGGTGACCACCCCTCCTGCCGACAATGCGCCCATGGACGGCGAGCCGGCTCCCACCATAACGGATCGCCCGCGGGTGGTGCCGCTCAAACCGAAAGGCGCCATCTCTGCTGGACGAGGGCCGGTCGCGACCACCGAGGTCACGCCGGCGAAGCGGGGACCGGGACGAACTTCGCTGGTTGCCGGCTCCTTGGCCGCAGCCATGGCCCTTGTCGCGGTGGTATGGCAGGTGACCGCGCGTCCGACTCCGGAGGTCGAGGCTGCCCTCGACGCTCCCTCCGTCGAGGTCGAGGAACCCTCTGCCAACAAACCTGCGCCAGTCTCGGCGCCAGAACCATCTCTAGCCCCGGCGCCGGAGAGCCCGTCTCCCCCGGTTCTGGGAGATCCGGCTCCACCCTCGACTCCCCTCGCGCCGCCTCAGCCGGCGCCGGGTCCGTCTATCGAGAAGACGAGCGAGGCCAAAAAATCTGCGACGCCTAACCGCCCTGCGAAGCCTCGGCCCTCGCCGCGCAAGCCGGAGCCCGAGCCTCCGGTCCTCGACCCGCGGCCTGCGGTGCTCACCGAGCGTGACGTCAGCGGGATATTCAGGAGGATCGAGAAAGAATGCCTCAATTGGGGAGTTCCTCGGGGACGGAGCGCCACGCTGGTCGTCTCCATTACCAGCGAAGGGACGGCGAGCCATGAGATGATCGGCATCTCGGACCCGTATTTCGTCGACTGTCTCGGCAGCAAATTGAAAAAGGCCAAATTCCCCGAGAGCCAGAACGGCGGCAAGCTGCACCATCTCTTCACCTGCGGCTGATGGCGCGGCCGCGGCGCCGGGAATGCTGCATGTCGTTGTGGTGTCCGCCGTCCCGTCACGGCTCGAACGCGGCGAGGAAGCCGTCGCGGTTGCCCTCGCTGACGAGGATGCCCTGGCCGAGGTCGATGCTCTGCAGGAAGGTGCCGGTGACGGCCACGACGCCCGTGGCGGACCCGGCGACGCCGGCGCCGAGCTGGGCGTCGGGACCACCGAAGCGCTTGCCCCAAACGAGCTGGCCCTGCGGGCTGAACTTGCCGAGATAGGCGTCGTACTGGTCGAGGGACACCAGCACCTCGCCGTCGAGGTCGCACGTGTCGAGGAAGTTGCCGGTGGTGATGAGGTTGTCGAAACCGTCGGTAGCGAGGTCGCTGGCGTTCGAGCCGTCAGTGCAGAGCAGCCGGCTCCACAGGTGTGCGCCGTCGCCGTCGAACTGGGCGAGGAAGCCGGACCCCTGGGGCGCCGCCAGCGGCCCGCCGCCGAAGTCGACGCTGCCCCTGTTCGGACCCGCGATCGTGACGCGTCCGCCGCTGTCGACCACCAGGCCGCGGGCCCGCTGGTTGCCCGCGTCGCCGAAGTGCTTGGCCCACACCGTGGCGCCCGCGGGGTCGAGCTTGGCCAGGAACAGGTCGTCGGCGCCGGTGGACACCAGCGGACCGGTGCCGGCGTCGATCGAGTCCCAGAACCAGCCGGTCACGTAGGCATTGCCGTCCGCGTCGAGGTCGATGGCGCCGCCGAGCTGATAGTCGCTGCCGCCGAAGCGGCGGCTCCACACGTGCGCGCCGGTGGGCGTGAACCGGGCGACGAAGGCGTCGGCCTTGTCGTCGGCGATCAGCGGAGCGCCGCCGAGCTCGAGCGAGGTGAAGAAGAAGCCGGTGATCAGGATGTCGCCGTTGTCGGCGAGGACGAGGTTCTTCGTCCCGATCAGCGCGTCGCCGCCGTGGAACGACTTGCTCCACACGTGATCGCCGTCGCCGGTCAACTCGACGAGGAACAGGTCGTTCGTGGCGGTCACGTTCTCCAGCAGCCCGCCGCCGAAGTCGATGGCGCCGGCGAAGTCGCCCGCCAGCACGATGTGGCCGGCGGGCGTGACCGCGAGCCCGTAGTCGGCCCCGCCCTGATCGCCGGCTTCGCCGAAGCGCTTGCCCCACAGCAGGTCCCCGGCGGGCGAGAACTTGGCCAGGAAGACGTCCTGGTCGAGGTTGTTCAGCGTCCCGCCGCCGAAGTCGACGGGGCCGGTACCCCACGCGGCGACGACGATGTTGCCGGCGGCGTCGAAGACGACGCGCGTGCCGACCTCGTGACCGCCCTGGCCGAAGGTCATTCCCCACGCGAGCGCGCCGGGAGGCGCACAGGCGTCGACGCCGTCGCAGTCCTCGTCGCCGATCTCCTCGCAGGTCTCGCGCGCCGGCACGACCTCGCCCTCGCACGGGCCCCACAGCGCATCGTCGCCGCACTGCTGCTGGCCGGCCACGCAATTGCCGACACCCTCGGTGCCGTCGGGCCCGCCGTAACAGGACCGCGATTCGCCGGGGACACACTCGCCCGGGTCCACGGCCGTGGTCTCCGTGCTCGTGCCCGTGTCGGTGGTGTCGGTGGTGGTGTCGGAGGTGGAAGTGTCGGAGGTGGTGTCGAGGGTGGTCGGGTCAGTGGTGCCGGTGGTCGTCGTGTCGGTCGTGGTGTCCGGGCTCGTGGTCGTCGGCCCGGTGGTGGTCGGGTCGGTGCTCACAGGCTCGGTGGTGCCGGTCGATCCCGTCGAGTCGGTGCCGCCGCTCGGCTCGCTCGCGGTCGAGTCGCCGGTATCGCCGGGACAGGCGACCAGCAGCGTCGGAAGGAAGGCGGGGAGGGTGCGGTTCAGGAGACGCAATAAGCTCGTGGCTCGCATAAGAAGTCTCTGTTCTCGCCGCCGCAGGTCCGGCAGCACGACGGTGCCCGCGAGCCGCTGCGACGCGGCGCCGCCGGCCTCGCGCGAGGCGGCGCAGACCGCCTCCAGTCGTCCAGTGATCGCCGCCGGTGTGTCGATCGCGCCCCTCCGCAAATTCATCGCGGCCGGCGCCAGGCCGTGAGCCTGTCGCCCTCCACGGCCTCGCGCCCTCAGTCCCGCGTCTCCCAGGCAGGCTTTTAGCGCAGCCCGCCGGACACGCTGAGGAGCTCGCCCGTCAGCCAGCCCGAGGCAGGAGAGGCGAGGAACACCGCCACCGAGGCGATGTCGTCGACCTGGCCGAGACGGCCGAGCGGGGTGGCCGCGATCAGCTCGCGCGCGAAGTCGGACTCGGGGATCTGCAGCGTGCGCGCGCCCTCGGTGTCGACTGCGCCGGGGTTGATCGAGTTGACGCGGATCTTCCGCGGCCCGAGATCGAGCGCGAGGGTCTGCGTGAGGCCGTCGACCGCGTGCTTGCTGGCGGTGTAGACGACCGACTCCGGGACCGGCTTGCGCGTCACGGTCGAGCCGATGTTGATCACGCTGCCGCCCTCGGGCCCGAAGTACTTCAGCGCCTCCTGCACCGCGAGCAGCGGCCCGAGCACGTTGATGTCGAACTGGCGCCGGTACTCGGCCTCGGTGACGGCCTCGAACGGCTCGAAGCGGAACACCCCGGCGTTGTTGACCAGCACGTCGAGCCGGCCGAACACCCGCTTGGCCTCGGCGAACAGCCGCTTCACGTCGGCCGCCTTCGACACGTCGCCCTGGACCGCGAACGCCTTGCCGTCCTGCTCGGTGATGGCGGCGACGACCCGCTCGGCGCCCGCCTTGTCGCTGGCGTAGTTGACGACCACCGCCGCGCCGGCGCCCGCCAGCGCGCGGGCGATGCCCGCGCCGATGCCCTTGGACGCGCCGGTGACGACCGCGACCTTGCCCTTCAATGACTCGACCATCTTCGCTCTCCTCGTTGTGTTATCAGTTCGACCGTTCGATGAGTGTCTAAATGACGATCCGGGCGAAGTCAAATCGCGTCCCAGATTTTCTTCGATTCGTCCGCGCCGGCCTCGCCCGCTCGAGCCCTCGTGACCGCGCACACGGCCGACCGCCCCGGCTAGAGCCGTGGCGGTCCCCGTGTTACGCTGTCAGCGATGCTCCGCTTGACGGACAAGCAGGTCCAGCGAATCTCGAGCGCCCTGGCCGAGCCGCGGCGCTTCCGGATCTTGCAAGACCTGGCGGCCGACCGCACGCAGCAGATGCCCTGCGCGGCGATCGTGGAGTGCCACGGGGTCAGCCAGGCGACGATCTCCCACCACCTCAAGGAGCTCGAGACCGCGGGCCTCGTCGAGATCGTCCGCGACGGCAAGTTCGCCCACGTGGTGTTCCAGCGCGACGTCTGGCGCGCCTACCTGGCGCGCCTCGCCGAACTGTGAGCGCCAGCCGGCACCTCCCGGGTTGTCGTGACTGCGTTCATTTGGACGTTTAGGTTAACGTCTAAATGTTACATGGGATGAAGTCAAGCGCCCGCAGCGCCGCCGGGACGTCGAGGTCGGGCGCGCGGCCGAGCGGGCAGGTGGGGGCGGGGACGGCAGGCGGCGCAGCCCGAAGCTCGCGTGCCGCGCTCGCCGCCGGGATACAGTCGCCCGATGCAACGAGAACCGGGACCGACCCGGCAAGCCCGGCAGGCGGCGCTGGTCGAGCACATCCGCGAGCTGTGGTATCCGCGCCACGACGGCGCGTGGTTGAAGGCCGCGCTGCTGGATGAAGTCCTCGACGCCTCGCTGCGCGAGGCCCTGGCAGCAGCCGGCTCCGATCCGCAGGCGCGGCTCGCAGTGCACCGGCAGATCGTGCAGGCCTTCATCGCGGTCTTTTTCCGGGACAACACCTCGGAGGACTCGCGCTGGGGCGACTTCATGGACGCGTCCTGGGAGCCGCGGGTCGGCGACGAGCCACAGCGCTGCATCGACGCGGTGCTCGCCGGCGCGGCCGAGCGGATCGCCGAGATCGAGGACGAAGAGGCGGCCGCGCGCGCGGCCGCCGAGGCCGGCGGCTACCTCCACGCGCTCGGGCAGCCGGCACTCGCAGGCCTGATGATCGACCTCCCGGCCCTGCGCGAGTGGTTTACCCATGGCTTGTGGGAGGGCGTCGAGCCGACCTGGTGGGCCCCTGCGCCCGACGAGTACGGGCCGCCCGAGCCGGCGATCGTCGGCGTCAGCGACGAGCTCGTGGCGATCCTCTGGCTGCCCTGAATGGGCCCGGAGCGCGCGCCACTCTCGGCGCGTGAGGCAGCGTGTCCCCGAGAACATGTCTCGAGGGACATTCGCTCTCACTCGAGGCGGACGTCGTCGAGCTCGAGCGCGAACGGGCCGGCCTGGGTCGCGCCGAAGAACAGCCCGAGGACGTCGTGGGGCTCGAGCCCGCCGAGCTCGGCGAAGGTGACTGTGTGCTCGGCCCACTCGCGGCCGACGGCGATCTCCTTGCGCAGCGGCGCGATGCCGAGCTGCTCGGCGAACACCATCACGGTCAGCGCGCTCGCGCCGTCGCTGCGGGCCGCGAACACCAGCTTGGTGAAATTGCCGAGGTTGGCCGGCTGCATCGGCGCGGCGCCGGGGAAGAACATCGCCCCGGCCCACTTCGGCTGCTCGCCCTCGGCCACGGCGCCGCTCATCCGCAGCGCGCCCTTGCTCTTGCGCGCGCCCTTCTTGCTGAGGTTCAGCTCGACCGTCGAGGTGCCGCCGATCAGCGCGTCGGTGGCCGGCTGCCAGCCGGCGCCGAACTCCGCGGCGAGCTTGCCGGCCTCGAAGGCGGCGATCTTGCCCGACTCCGATCCGGGCGGCGGCGGGGCGGCGCGCCGGGCCTCCAGCGCGGCGTACTCGTCGGCGACCGCCTTGCGGTAGCCGTCGCGGTCGAGCCGGTGCCCGGCCTTCCACACCGCCTCGATCGCGCGCGTGGCGGTGATGTCGGTGGTCGGATCGCCGCGCACCAGCAGCAGGTCGGCGCGCTTGCCCGCGATCACGCGGCCGCGGTCGCCCATTTTGAACCTGTCCGCGGGGACAGACGTGGCCGCCGCCAGCGCCGCGGTCGCCGGCAGACCGGCGCGCACCAGCAGGGCCAGCTCGTCGTGCAGCGAGACGCCGTGGACCGTGCCCGGGTTGGGCGCGTCGGTGCTGGCGAGCAGCGGCACGCCGGCGCGGTGCAGCGCGCCGACGGTCGCCAGAGCGCCCTCGCACGCGCTCGCCGGCAGAGGCCTCGGCCAGGTCGCGGACAGGGCTCGCGCGTCGGCTGGCCCGAGGAACGGCTTCAGCTCCGGATCCTCGGCGACCGCCTTGCCGCGGCCCGGCTCGCACAGGCCGAGCACCACCGCCAGGGTGTCGGCCACGAACACCCGCTTGTCGCGCGCCAGGGCCACGAACGCGCCTTGCGCCGGGCCGTCGAGGAACACGTGGGCGAGGCCGTCGGCGCCGGCCTCGAGCGCCGCGGTGGCCTCGCGCTGGCTGCTGACGTGGACCACGGTCGTCAGGCCGCGCGCGTGGGCGGCCTCGACCAGGGCGCGCACGGTGTCGACGGCGAGGGTGGGCATGCTGCGGCCGAAGCCGGACCCGTCGTCGAGCACGATCTTGAGGTAGTCGGCGCCCTCGGCCAGGCGCGCCGCGACGAACGCCGGCGCTTGGTCGGGGCCGGTGAGGGTGGGGATCGCAAACCCGTACTCGGTGCCGTGGCCGCCCGGCGCGGTGGCGAGGATGCCGGCGCTGCGGAAGTCGGCCAGGGCGCGCCCGCCGGCCCCGGCGACGGCCTTGCGCAGCGGCCCGCTCACGGCCGGCAGCGTAAACATGTCGAGCTCGGTCGTCACCCCGAACACCAGCGCCTGGCGCAATTGGACCGGCGACTGGATGTGCGTGTGGGCGTCGATCAGCCCCGGCAGCAAGGTCCGGCCGGCGCCGTCGACCACTGTGGCCCCGTCGGCGACCGCGAGGTCGGGGCCGACGCCCACGATCACGCCGTCCCGGACCGCGACGGAGGTGCGGGCGACCACCGCCGCGCCGTCGAACAGGCGGACGTCGCGGATGACCAGGTCGGCGGCGATCGGCGGGGACGTCCGCGCGGGCGCCTCGCTCGCCGAGGGCCGCGGACAACCCAGCGCGGCCAGGGCCGCGAATGTGAGGACCGTGCGGGGCGAGCGAAGGCGCATGGGCCCCCCCCGATACCACATGACTTCCGGGACAGAGAGCGCGACAGGTCCGGTGAGGTCGTGCGAAAGCGCTTCTACGGCGATCCCTGATCGTGGTATTCACAGCGCGATGTCCATGGGTCGGGTCGCGTCGCTGGTCCCCGGTCTCTTGCTGCTCGCGTGCAACTCGCTCCCGCCGCCGCAGACGACCTTCGGCGTGCTCGGCAGCTCGACCGACGACGCGCCGGTGATGATGGGCGACGTGCACGCCAGCCTCGACTTCACCCGTCCGGGCGAGCCGGTCGGCGACCTGGTCGGCTGGAACCTCGGCCGCGGCACCGCCTACGCGCCGGAGAGCGACCCGCTGCACCCCGAGTGGCGGACGCCGCACAAGGTCGCGGCGGCGCAGGCGTTCGCGGAGGCGCGGCCGGGCCACGGGCGGGCGCCGTTGATGCGCTTCTCGGGCCTGCAGATCGACGGCGCGCGCGGCGAGGACGGCTATCACTTCTATCGCTGGGTCGAGCCCGGCCACGCGCCGGCGGCCGGCGACGAGATGGCGACCTTCGAGTACTTCGCGTTGATGCAGGACGCCGACGCGGCGCCGATCGTGACCCTGAACTTCGGGTCAGGTACCGCGGCCGAGGCGGCCGCGTACGTCACCCACCTCAACGGCACCGACGCGGACGACGTCGACGTGGCCGCGCGCCTGCACTGGGGTCAGGACCAGCCGTATCGCCAGACCCTGTTCGAGCTCGGCAGCGAGCCCTACGCCGCGTGGAACACCGGCTATTCGGCCGACGGCGATTACGCGTACGCCAACCCCGAGGCCAAGCACGGCGGCGACCCGAAGTGGTCGGGCAAGCCGAGCGCCTCGGCGGCCGACTTCGCGGCGCGCGCGCTCGAGTACGTGGCCGCGGTCAAGGCAGTCGAGCCCGAGGCCCGCTTCTGGGTCCCGCTCGCGCAGGCGTCGATGGACGGGTGGGGCGGCGTCGAGGCGGCAGTGCAGGCGCTGGCGCCGTTGCTGAAGGACCCGGCGGTCGCCGGCGCGGTGGTCCATCATTACCTCGTCGACGACGCCAAGGCGCTCGGCTGGACCGACCCCAACGATCTGTTCTTCGCGCTGGCCGGCACGGAGGTGTTCCGCCCCGGCTTCGCCCGCGCCCGCGCGGCCCTCGACGCCGTGCGCCCCGGGCTCGAGCTGGTGGTCACCGAGTACCACGTCGCCGGCACGTCCTCGCGCGGCCAGTTCGAGCGCGGTCGGGAGGCCGTGGTCGGCCTCGGCCTCGCCGGCATGCTGCTGCTGTACGCGCAGCTCGGGGTCGAAGCTGCCTGCCAGCACGCCGCCCTCGACTACGACACGATCGACAGCCCCGACCGCGACCCACTGCTCGAGCCCTGGTACAACCCGTTCCGCAAGGGCAAGAACGAGACGGTCACGCCGATGGCCAGCTACGCGGCGACCCGCTTCGTCGGCGAACACCTGCTCGAGCGCGCGGCCCCGCTCGAGTTCTCGAAGCAGATCGATCAAGACATGACCGTCGGGACAGACAAGGTGACGGTCCCGCTGGTCCACGCCGCCGCGTTCGTCGACCCCGCCGGCGAGACCGGCAGCCTGGTCGCGCTGCACCGCGACCTCGAGCGCAGCCACACGTTCACGCTGGACCTGCCCCCGGGCTGGACCGCGACCGCGGCGAGTCAGTGGGCGCCGCCGGCCGCCGATCACAACACGCTGTACTTCCCGATCGCGCCCGAGCCGGCGCAATACGTGCAGGAAGGCGAGCGCGTGCAAGTGACGCTGCCGCCGCACAGCCTGGTGGCGGTGCGGTTCGCGACCGCGGCGGGGCAGTGACGCTGCGCCGCCGGGCTGGCGCGAAGGAATTGATGCGAGGAGGGGCTCGGCGCGAATGCGTCATTTACCTTGCGCAGTGAAGACGTGCTCTCCCGTTCCTCCTTGCTGAGTCTGCGGGAAGGTATATTTCTCGACCAGCTTGACGATGCAGGCGACGGACGGCCACGAGCGCGGCTTGTTCGGTTTGACGCGGGCTTGTCCGGAGGGGTCGACGGATACGGCGACCTGGACGGTGGTCTCCGCGAGGACGTTGTGCGCCTGGAAGCAATCCTTCTGGATCTTGGCGTCCATTGCCTCGAGGTAGCGAACGATCGCGGCACTGCTGAGCGACTGCGAGAGATTGACTTCCGTCGCGGAGCCGCCGCTGCGCCGCTTTCGGGTCGAGGGACCGCTCTTGGGGCGGACCGGGTCGACCGGGGCAGGGGGAGCCGCGACTGGCTCCGAAGGGGGAGGTGGGGTCGGTTCAGCGGTCTTCAGCAGCGTCTCGGCTGGCTCCGTCGAGGTCGTCGCTACCGGCTCCGTGGACGGCGGTGGGACCGGCTCAGGAGCTTTCGGAGGCGCCTCGGCCGGCTCCGTCATGGTCGTCGTGATCGGCTGCGGGGCGCTTACACTTGTCGGTGAGGACGCGATCATGAGCGGAGGCGGGCCATCGTCCGCGAGCGCGCCGCTCCCCGCAGAATCGTCGCTCCTGCCCCATCTCATGACAGTGGTGGTCAAGGCTGCGAAGAAGGCGACGGAAGCAGCCACGGCGACGCGGCTTCGCACCGGCGACCGCGGAGGAGCCTCGGGGATCGACGCGCGCTCGGGTAGCGAGGTTCTGTCCGTTTGAACCTCGGCGACGACCGAGCTTTGCGCGGCCGCCTTGACGTCGGTGATCGGCTCGGCCGGCAACGACTTGTCACGACGCAGCGTCGACTCCTCGCTCAGGTCGTGCTCGATGGGCGGCGGCTCGACGATGTCGGGCCGCGCGCGCTCGGGGGCGACGGGCTGCAGCGTGACCCGGGTGGGTGCTGCAGCGGCGGACAGGGCCGCCTGCAGATCCGTGGTTGCGAGCGGGTCCGGTGCGACCGGTTGGATGTCGCGGCAGGCGCGAAGCGCGGCGATGAGCTCCGTCATGCTGGCAGTGCGCTCTTCGCGTTCTCGGCGTATCGCTCGCAAGATCAAGGTGTCCACTTCAGGGGGCACGACGCCGGGCGGCAGGTGTCGGCTCGGCGGTGCGGGAGGGCCGTTCCTGATCTGATACGCGACGACGATGTGATTACCGACGAAAGGGACCCGCCCTGTCAGCAATTTGTACATCATGACGCCCAGCGAATAGACATCCGCCCGGGCGTCCGGACGCGATCCCTCGATCAGCTCGGGGGCGATGTACTCCGGCGTCCCCATCAAGATGTCGCTCGCAGTGTGCGGGCCCTCGCCGTCCCCGCTGGCGTCCGCCAGGAATTTTGCGATCCCGAAATCGAGCACTTTCACGAAGTCAGGGTCGTTCGCGCCTCCGATCCGGAAGACGTTGGGCGGCTTGATGTCGCGGTGGATGATGCCGCGAGCGTGGGCGGCCGCGAGCGCGTCGGCCACCTGCTCGCTCAATCGCGCGACGCGCTGCCACGGCAGCGGTCCTTCGCGTCGAGACAGCGCGTGGAGGCTCTCGCCTTCGAGGAGCTCCATCACCATGTAAACGAGACCCTGATGGGGCGCGGCGAGATCGTGGACCTGGACGATGTGAGGGTGACGAAGGCGAGACGCGGCTCGGGCCTCCAGCAGGAAACGTCGGACCCATTCGGAGTCGTGGGCGAACTTCGGCAGGAGTACCTTGATGGCCACCTGACTCCCGAGCATCACGTGCTCGGCCCGGTACACTGCCCCCATACCGCCAGCGCCGAGGCGATCGAGGATCTTGTAGCGGCCATCGAGGACCGAGCCGATGAGGGCGGGTTCTTGCATGTTGCTCGAAGGGCTAGAAGCTCACGCGTAACGGCGCGAGCTGAACCCGGGCCGAGTTGCGAGTTTTTTGGCGGGCAGTGACCAGCAACGCCACTGCCGTGATCGCCGCGACGGACGCGATCGTGGCGCCTGCGATGGCGACTTGGTTCGCTCGCCCGCCGCCGCGGATCACGTTTTCTTGTAGCCAACTGGCGTAGCCATATTGCGTCGGCCCGTAATCGCCGCCGTCGCGTTCTTTCTTGAGGCCCACTCCCACGCCGACGAGCAGCAAGACGGCCCCGGCTCCTGCTACGCCGAGGCTGCTGTAGCCTGCGATTTGCAATGGAGATAGTCGGTGGTGGGGGACGGGTGGAGGTGACGAATCCGGCGGGACCGGGCCTTCTGGCTGTGCCTTCGCCTCCTCTGGAGTATCCGTCGCCGGAGGTGAGTCGGATGTGCGGGTTTGGATTGCTTGAGTCGAGGTTTCGGAGGGCGCAGGGGCTGGCACTGCGGGCGCCTCCGCGGGGAGATGGCAGAAGCCTTTCGAGCGCTCGAGGGCTGCGTCCACCTGCTCGATGAGATCGACCACCTCGGGCCCGGCAGGGGCTTTATGCGCGGCGGCGGCCGCTGCGTAGTCCGTGACGCGCTTTTGCGCGCCGCACAGGAGCGGAACGTCCGGCTTCACGCCGTGTACCTGGAGTGCCAGCGAGACCGACTCGAGGAGACTGTCCAGGACGTTGCTGTGGTCGAAATTGCTCGCGCGAAGGACGTCGTGGGCCTGTCCATAGGCGCGAGAGGCCCCCGCGAGGTCGCCGGACTTCCGCAAGCGGCCCGCTTCTTTGTACAAGGCGCTGGGATCGGGAGCGGAGTTAGCGACGCCTCCGGTCGCGAGCGCCAGCCCGAATAGGAGACTACAGGACCCGAGCATCTCGGCTCAGGTTGCCGGATCGCGGGGGCGGTCGCAACCGTCTCTTGGAAGTCTCGCCCGGGTCCTTTACTATCCTCGTTCATGTTCGAACGCGCGCTTCTATCGGTGCTCCTGTGCGTCGGCACGGGCGCCTGTTTTCAGAGCGATTTCGCGCTCTATGGGTCGATCTGTTATTCGCACGAGGAATGCAAGGGAGTGGTAGGTGACGGACCCGAGAACCGTCTCTGCTTTCAACCCACCCCGGGGGATGAGAGAGGGTATTGCACGATCGAGTGTGAGGCAGAAGGAGCTCTCTGCGAACCTCACGCTAAACTCGATAACCTTCAACCGACGTGTCTCACGCCTGAGGACGACCAGGTAGAGCTTTTGGGCCAGATCTGTATCACGGTCTGCGACAACGTCTTATCCTGTCCGGCTGGATGGGTCTGCGAGCCTGATCCCCGGGGAGGAGAGTTGAACCTGTGTCTGCCTGGAAACCAGGAAAATGTCATGTCGGCCGGGGTCGGCCCTGCCTTCCCAAACACGACGCCGACTTCGCTTCCTCGTCGTTCGGGAGCTGATGAATAGATTCGCGCCTTCCAGCCTCGTGCGCACGGGGCCTGTGCCGAGCCCCGGTCCGCTAGTCGAGTTCGCGGTGTCTGCGACCGGGTGATGGCATCAGAGCCGGCGGATGTGCCCCCGAATGTCGAAGGTGCCCTCGGCCACGATGTCCTTGAAGTCCAGCCGCCCGGTGACGTCGCCGAACTCCTCGGAGCCGTCGGCGATCGGGTGCTGGCAGCGGCCGTGCACCTCGACCCCGCCGGTGATCTCCGGGTCCCACTTGGACTCGAACTTGTAGGTGGTAGTGAACTGGATCGGCTCGCCCTCGAGCTCGCCGATGAAGAGCTCGCGGCCGGTCTCCAAATAGATGCCGCTGGGCGGGCCGTTATCTTTAAAAGTGTCGATCTTGGTGTACCAGCAGCCCTCCAGGTCGCCGCTGATCACGATCGGGGGATAGTCGACGAAGTCGTCGAACGGCGCGGGCGGAGGCGGGCACAGGCCCTCGGTGTCGTAGACCCCCTCGGCCTCGATCTTGGTCATCGCGGCGTTCGCAGGTGAAGGTTGGGCCAGTATCCACGCCATGATCAGGGGGAGCTGGATCGCCGACCGGGAGAGCGTTCGCCCGCGATTGCCGCGGGCGGAGTGATGCGGGTGTGTCATGGTTCCTCCTTGCTTTGCTTCTCGAGATTCGATCGCCAGGCGCTGTCGGAGCGCCGATCGATGGATGTCCCGCGAGCCCTGGGGTGGGTAGGTGATGGGAGCCACAGGTCTCCCCGGTGGAAGCCGTCGCGGAGCGGGCTATCGATTGGACCGCACCTATTTACGGCAGCGTGGGGACGCCGCGTCAGCGAGTCAGCGGGGCCGGGCTGATGTGCGTGCGAGCAAGTCGCTCGCGGGGTTCGGCGCGCGGACTCTCGGGGTGCGTGGCGCGCGGAGTCCCGCTGGCGCGGAGGACATGTTTGAAAGATCGCGTGATCCCGGCGACGTCCCGTGCGTGGCTCGCGGCGTCACTCCGGGCGAGGGGCGGGGAGGACGCGAATCGAGTGGATCGGCGAGAGGCAGGGCATCATAAAGTTCTGGGCGCCCAGCTCAGGGCGCTTGGGCGGCTCGGGCTGCAACACGCCGACGACCTCGACGCGCTCGCCTTCGAGGTCGGCGATCTGTTGTGGTGTGGGACGGGTCTCTTCGTGCCAGAGGCTCTCCAGGAGCACCGCCTGGCCGTCGGCCAGGATCACGACCGGCCAGACGTCGAGGACGGCCCCTCCGCCCTTCGCGGTGAACGTTCGGAGCGCGTAGGTGCCGACGGCGCGGCACAGCCCGCCGTCGTGAGCGGCGCGCAGCACGGCCTCGCAAGGAGGCGTGCTCGGGTCGACGGGCGGTGCGGGCTGCGAGGCGGCGACCGGCGGCGGTGATGATTCGGGGGCAGCCGAGCGCGTGCACGGGGGCTTGCAGGCAGCGAGCAAGACTGCGAACGCGAACGGGACGCAGCGGACGCGCGAGGCACGGGGGGGCGGTGCGTCGTGAGGCGGATGCACGGCCGGAAGGTAGCAACGGTCGCGGCCGGGCACACGTCGGAAACGCGGTGTATGCTCGTTTCCGTGCCGGATGGTCGTCCTGCGATTCGCTCGCCGATGCGTCTCTTCCTCCTCGGGCTCGTCGCGGTCGCCTGTCAGGCGGTCCCGTGCCCGGACAAGAACGGGAAGCCGACGCAACCCTCCGAGCCACCCCAGGAAGACCGTCCCGCCTGCACGCTCTCGCGCGAGGACGCGTCGCGCCGCGCTCACGCATGGCTGGCTGCGCTGGCGGGCACCGAGGCCCTGCCCGACGGCCTGACGGCCGACGCCGCGTGCGTCTCCCACTGCCTCGAGCCGCGAGACGACGTCGAAGACGGCGGGACCTGTGCGTCCTGGGAGTGCGGCTTTCGTTATGGCGAGGGCGGGCACCGCGACGGTTCCGTGCCGCTGCGCGTGCATGTCGTCCGCTGCGGCGAACGGAGCTTCGGATCGCTCGGGCTCGCGGGCTGCTTCGCGCGGCCGCACCGCTGTGAGCTGCGAGTCGGGCGCGAACAGGCGGCGAAGCTGGCGGCCGTTCACGGGACCTTTCGCTATTTGTATCTGGCTTGGAGCTCCGCTGCCGAAGAGTTCCAGTGGATCGCCGAGGACGACTGGCGCTCCGTCGATCCGCGCGAGCTCGTGCGGATCAGCGCCCACGACCCAGGCGACATTCGCCCGGGGCCCGCTGCGAACGCGCCGTCGGGCGGGCGCGGATCGTCGTCGGATTGAGCTGCCCGCCGGCGAATCAACCGCTCGCCGGCAGCAGGCCGATCGCTCGCATCAGCGCGATCGCGTTGCTGCGGCCGACCAGGCCGGGGCGCATGCGGTAGTCGAACACCAGGTTGCCCTCGACCACCTCGTCGGCGAAGTGGACGTTGCAGGCGCGGGGGCCGAGGTCGGCGACTGCCTCGGCCAGGGCCAGGTCGTGCGTCGTGCACAGGCCGATCGCGCCCTCCTCGATCAGCGCGCGCAGGACCGCCTCCGCGCCGATCTTGCGGTCGTGCGAGTTGGTGCCGTGGAAGATCTCGTCGAGCAGGAACAGTAGCGGCGGCGCGGCGGCGCGGGCCAGGTCGCGCAATTGCAGCAGTCGGCGCAATTCGCTGTAGAAGCGCGAGCGGGCGTTTTGGAGCGAGTCTTCGATCCGCAGGGTCGCGCCGATCTGCAGCGGGCTCAGGGTCATCGACTTCGCCGACACCGGCGCGCCCGCCAATGCGAGCACCACGTTGATCCCGAGCGTGCGCAACAGCGTGCTCTTGCCCGACATGTTCGAGCCGCTGACCATCATCACGCGCAGCGGCTCGCCGAGCTCGACCGAGTTGGCCACGCAGGCGCGGAGCAGCGGGTGGCGCAGCGCCTCGCCGGCGATCCGCGGCTCGCCGGAGACGACCGTCGGCATCGGGTCGTCGGGGCGCTCGTAGGCGTAGGTCGCCAGCGACGCCAGCGCCTCGAGCTGGCCGAGCGCGGCCAGCCAGCGGGCGATCGCGGGGCCGTGGGTCTGTCGCCAGCGCTCGACCGTCAGCGCGCCGTGCAGCTCCCACATCAGCAAGAAGGCGATCGGCGCGAACAGGCCGCTCTTGCGCGCCTCGAGCCAGTCGACCGCGCGGGCCAGGCGGGCGATCGCGGCCGAGCCGGCGACCTCGCCCGCGCGCAGCTCCGCAGTCAGCTCCGCGAGGCGCCGGCTGCCGGCGGTCGGCTCGCGTTCGACGCGGCCCAGCAATTGCGCGATGACGTCGAGGTCGCGCCGCGGGCCCTCGACCGCCGCGACGATCGCCGCGGTGCGCGGACGCAGCGCGCGCATCACCACGCCCTCGAGCACCGCGACGACCAGCAGCGGCACGAACCCGAGGTCCGCGGCGAATGCCAGCACCGCAGTGACCACGCCCGCGAGGGCGAGCGCCGAGGCGAGCAGGCGCAGCGGCACGAACCGAGCGGCGTCGAGCTGCGGCGGCGCGCTGCCCCACGCGACCAGCGCCTCGGGCGCGACCGCGGCCCGCACGTCGCCGCCGAGCAGCGCCAGATCTTCGCGCAGGTCGAGCCGCTCGCGCAGCGCCAGCACGGCCTCCTGGCGCGCCGCGACCTCGTCGACCGTGGCCGGCTGCAGCAGCCAGCGCGCCAGGGTCGCCTCGCCGCCGCGGGTGCGCGCGGCACACAGCAGCGCGAACAGCGAGGCCGGACCGAACAGGTCGAGGTCGGCGGCGTAGGGGTGATCGGCGGGCACGAACTCGCGGTGCTGCACGCCCTCGCCGCGCCACTCGTCGTCGAGGCGCCGGAGCGCCCGCCGGTAGTGCTCGACGGCCAGCTCGGCGCGAGCGCGGCGGCGATACGCGCCCTCGTGGACGACCACCAGGGCGAAGAACCCGAACAGGGGCGCGAACGAGGCCGCCAGCACGGCCGGCCGGTCGGCCAGGCCGAAGCCGAGGAGGACCAGGAAGACGACGAAGACGCCGAGCCGCCAGTCGGAGATCCGGCGAATCTGGCGGTCGACGCGATCGACCACCGCCTGGCGCGCGGCGAGCCGGCGCTGGTACTCGCTGCGCGGGTCGGACACCCGCGGGATGATGCCGCACCCGCGCCGGATTACAACGAGAACTCGCGCGCCCGCAGGCCGCGCAGCAGCCGACCGCTGTGATTCCGGGCCAGGTAAGAGAAGGGACCGCGAGCGCAACGAAGCCCGGCCGCGCCTCACCGCTCGCGCAGGAGGACGAGAAGGCGAGCAGAGCCTCGGATGCGCCTCCTCGCTCGGCGAGCAAGGACATGCTTTAAAAAACATGTCCGAACAAGAATGTCCTGAAGAACATGCCTATTCGGCCATGTTGATTCTATTCGAGATCGCACAGCCGGCGCAGCGCCGCGCGGATCTCGCCGAGGTTGTGGCCGTCGTAGCGGATCGCGTTCGGGTGCGAGAAGCCGGCGTTCCACGGCTGGGCCGGCAGGACGACCAGGCCGCGCGGGCGCCATTCCAGCCAGCGTTCGACGTAGGGCGGCCAGTCGTCGACCAGGACTTTGCCGTACACGAGGCCCTTGTCCATCGTGATCGTCACCGGCACGCCGGGGAGGTGTTGTTGGCACCACTCGAGCTTCTCGGTCCACGCGCTCGGGGTGCCGACCGGGCCCTTGGTGAGCACGTGGGTCTCGAAGCGCAGCGCCTGCAGTTCGGCGAGCACGTCGAAGCCGAGCTGCAGCCGCGGCAGCGAGCGCCACCAGCCGGGTTGGCGGCGGATCACGGTCTCGCGCGCGCGCAGCCACGGCGGGCTGTCGTCGTCGCCACCCAGCGGCGGATCGGCGGGCCCCCGAAGGGTCTCCAGGTCGCGCATGAGCGCGCCCTGGTAATCACAGAGGGTGCCGTCCATGTCGATGAGCGCGACGAGCCCGACCTTCGCCATGACGTGATGGTAGCGTGAGGGTCGCGCGATCGCCACGCGCCTGGTGCTCGTGCGGCCGGCGTGATACCCCCGGAGGCATGATGAAGCGCGCCTCATCGTGCATGTTTTCGCTCGCGCTCGCGTGCGGCGGCGGCGGCAGCGAGACCACCACCGAGACCGGCACGAGCACCGAGACCGGCACGAGCACCGAGACCGGCACGAGCAGCGAGACCGGCACGAGCAGCGAGACCGACACGACCGACACGTCGACCTCGACCGCGCCGACGACCACGAGCGACACGACGACCACCGGCACGCCGCCGACCGGCACGAGCACGGACGCGACCACCACCGACGCGACGACGACCACCGGCACGACCACCGGCGCGATCGATCCGCCGATGTCGCTGGAGGACGTCGTCGACGGCGAGCTCGAGCTGATCGCCGACGGCCACATGTTCACCGAGGGCCCGATCTGGAGCCCCGATGGTTACCTGCTCTACAGCGACATCCCGGCCAACACGATCTTCCGCTGGTCGGAGGGCGAGCAGGCCAGCGCGTTCATCAACCCGAGCGGCAACTCGAACGGCCTCGCGTTCGACCTCGAGGGCCGCTTGCTGGCAGCCGAGCACGGCGGGCGACGGATCTCCCGCCGCGTGGTCGGCGAGCCGAACGCCGAGACCCTGGCCGGCGAGTTCGAGGGCCAGAGCCTCAACAGCCCCAACGACATCGCGGTCCGCAGCGACGGCACGATCTACTTCACCGACCCGCCGTACGGGATCCAGCCCAACCAGCAGGAGCTCGACTTCCAGGGCGTGTTCCGCATCGACCCGCAGGGTCAGTTGTCGCTCATCGCCGACGACTTCGACCGCCCCAACGGCATCGCCCTGTCGCCCGACGAGAGCCTGCTCTACGTCGCCGACACCAACGCCGAGCACGTGCGCGTGTTCGACGTCCAGGCCGACGGCAACGCAGTCGGCGGCCAGGTGTTCGTCGACCTGCAGAGCGATCAGCCGGGCAACCCCGACGGCATGGCGGTCGACTCGTTCGGCGACCTGTTCGTCAGCGGGGGCGGTGGGGTCCGCGTGGTCACGCCCGCCGGCGAGCTGCTCGGGACCATCCAGGTGCCGGAGCAGGTCACCAACTGCAAGTTCGGCGACCCCGACGGCAAGGCGCTGTTCATCACCGCCCAGGCGCGGGTCTACCGGATCCGCCTCAAGGTTCAGGGCGCCGGCGCGTAGGTCAAGAGGTTGCAGATCGCGTCACGGCCGCGCGACCGCCGGATCGTCGCGGCGAGAGGGGCCGGTCCCGCGCGAATCGCCGGAAGGCCCCTGAGGCGCGCGTACGGGGCGGGTCGGTAAATCGGGCCGATTCGCGCGAGGCAGCCGCTTCCGGCGCCGCGGGTTCGGTACCATGCGCGCGATGTCGCTTGTGGAAGCCCTCAGCCAGCTGTTCCCGATCTCTTTTGAGCATCACTCGCTCGAGCTCGTCGACGAGAGCGTCGACGCCGACTCCGGCGAGGTCTACGGCGGTCGCTCGGCGACGCCCGAGGGCGGCCTGGTGGCGACGGTCCGGCTCGTCGGCTGGGACGTGCAGGGCGAGGAGCGATCGATGCGCGACATCAAGGAGCAGCGGGTCACGATCGTCGCCGCCGAGCACCTCGAAGATCCGCGCGTGCCCGCCTACCTCGAGGGCTTGGCCGCGGCGCTCAACCTGGCGTTCGCGCGGGTCGACGAGACCATCGCGGACAAGGGCCACGGCGCGCTGAGCGACCGGCTCGCAGAGGCGATGCCGTACGAGTTCTTCCCGGGCGATGTCCTCGCCCTGCGCCGCCCGCAGACCGCCGAGGATTTTAGCGATGCGCTGCTGACGAACCGCAAGCGGCTCGGCTGGCTGCTGCCGTAGAGCGGTCGCCCCCCGATCTGTCCTCGGGGTCAGGTTGACGGCCGGGCGGCGAGGTGCAGGCCTGGCTGTCCTCGGGGGCAGGTTGCAGAGCGGGCGGCTGCCGGGCATCAAGCACGAGAGCGCTTGCGCCTGTCCTTGGGGGCAGGTTCAGGCCCCGGCGGCGCGACCCGGTAGGCGTGGCCTTCCTGCGCGGGTTTGAGCGCCGCGCAGGCGCGGTCGATCGCCCCGGCGATCGCCGCGAAGTCGGCTCGTCGCGCGCGGGCGGCCTGTCGTTGCCAGCGCAGCAGCAGCAGCGCCGAGACGCAGCCGGCGACCAGCATGTAGACGCCGAGCAGCGTCGCGTGGGCGATCGAGAAGCCGACGAAAAGGTTGATGGCGACCAGCAGCCAGGCTTTCCAGCCGGCGGTCGTGCGCCTCGCGCCCGTGAAGGTGGCGACCAACTCGGAGCCGTCCTCGCGCTCCCGGACGTCGACCGCCACGCGCGGCGCCGGCTCGCGGCCCGCGCGGGTGAACACGAGGCGCGGGTCGTCGCGCAGCACCAGCCGGATGTCGTCGCCACCCGCGGCGCTCACCGCCGCGAGGACCACTTCTCGCGGCGCCGCCAGCCGGACGGTCCAGGTCGACAGGGGTACGGGGAGGTTCGGCGAGTCCAAGCGGTACGTCTGGACGACGATAGCAGACTCGACCGCTCGACGCCGGGCCTCGAACCTGTCCTTCCGGACATCCCCTGCGACTCGGGCGATGCCGCCGGCATCTCCACGGGTGCCATCGCTGAATGACGGCAGCGCCGCGGCGAATCGCGGGACGCTCTCGGCGACTTCCTGCGAGGATGTCTCTCGGGCCAGGTCGATGCGCTGCTTCGCAGTGGTCGTCTGGCCCCGCGCGTCGCGCGCGAATCGGGTTGTCCGCGGCGTCGCGCGCCTCCTCGCGGCGGCCGCGCCCGGCGGGCACCTTTGACGTCGCGGCCGGGCCCGGCGTATCGTCGCGCCGCCGATGACCGACCCCTCTGCAGCGGCCGGGAGCACGCGCTGGGCCTGGCTGCGCGGCCACGGGGGCATGTTCGTCGGCTTCGCGGCCGTCCACGCCGCCCTGGTGCTCAACTCGATCCCGCTGCGGGTGGTGTTCGGCGCCAAGCCGTTCGGCGGGCCCGACTACCAGACTCACTTCCAGCACACGCACACGCTCACGCGGGCGCTGGCCGAGGGTCGGCTGTGGGTCTACGACCCGATGATGCTGGCCGGTTATCCCGCCGGCCTGTTCTTCGACGTCGACAACAAGGCCCACTTCCTGTTCTGCACCGTGCTGCACCGGCTGGGCGTGCCGCTGGCGACCGCGTTCAACCTGTTCACTCTGGTCTCGGCGCTCGCCATGCCGATCTCGCTGTGGCTGGCGGCGCGGCTGCTCGGCGTGTCGGCCAAGGCGCAGGCGTGGAGCTTCGGGCTCGGCGTGCTCCTGTGGCACTTCGAGTCGCTGATCCGCTTCTTCTGGGGCGGCGGCATGATCTCGTTCGCCACCGTCTCGCACCTGTGCGTGCTGGTCCTGGCGCTGTTCTGGCGTCAGCTCGCTGGTTCGCCGGTGCGCGGCGGCTGGGCAGTCCTGCTGGTGCTGTTGCCGCTGGCGCTGCTGACCCACGTGTGGAGCTTCGCCGCCCTGGCAGGGCCGATGATCGGGCTCTACCTCGCGCGAGCCCGCGTCCTCAAGTTCGTCGACCACGTCCGCGTGTGGGCCCTCGCGGCCCTGACGGTAGCGATCAACGCCTACTGGCTGTGGCCCGCGCTCACGCACATGGAGCTGATGGCGCCGTCGCACAAGCTCGGCCAGGCCACGCCCGACTTCTTCTTTTACGACCTGCTCGAGGTGTTCGTCGACCCGCTCACCACCGGGTTCGTCCGCCAGCGCACTCTGGTCCGCACCGTCGCCGTGCTGGCGGCCATCGGCACTCTGGTCGCCTGGCGACGCGCGCGGGCGCCGGCCCTGCGCTACGCCGGCGGCACCCTCGTGTGGCTGTTCGGGCTCAGCTACGTCGGCGCCCTGTTGCCGCTGGTGCCGGCCACCGAGCCGTACCGGTTCGCGGCGCCGATGGCCTGCTGGGCGGCGGTGCTGGCCGGTCCGTGGCTGGCCGACAACCTGACCCGAAAGACATGGTCGCAAGTACCTGCGAGCCTGCGCGGCCTGACGATCGGCCTGCTCGTGCTGCTGGCCCCGCGGGTCTACGCCCAGCTCGCCACCTTCCTGCCCGGCGTCGACGTGTCGCCGATGGGCTTCCTCCAGAGCGCCGTGCTCGAGGAGCAGTTCTTCCCGAGCATGCGGCTGCGGCCGATCAGCGACGACTTCCAGGAGGTCGCCGCGTGGGTCGCGGCCCAGCCCGACGACGGCCGCGTCCTCGTGCATTACTGGGCCCTCGGCGAGTACCTGCGCTGGGCCACCGATCGCCCGATCCTCGGCGGATTCCCCGATCGGCGCACGATCCACGAGCAGGCCAACCTGTTCCACTGGACCGACAGCGACGAGCGCTATGGCGAGGGCCTCGAGCGCTACCTGCAGACCTTCAACGTCGCCTACGTGCTGATGTCGGTGCCGCACATCCCGGCCATCGAGCGCCGGCTCGACCTGCTGGAGCCGCGCGGGATCGTCGGCGGACGCTATCGCGCCTACCGTGTGCGCCGGCCGACGGGCTACGTCGTGGGCGGCAGCGGCGAGGTGAAGGCGGGGCTCGGCCGGCTCGCGGTCTCGGCGGCGAAGCCCGCGCCCGGGACCGAGGCGCTGGTGCTGCGATTCCACTGGCTGGCCGAGCTGCGCTGCCGGAGCGGCGTTCCGAACGTCGATTGCCGCGTCGAGCGGGAGCCTGTCGAGGGCGACGAAACCGGGTTCATCCGGGTCGTGGGCGCGCCGGCGTTGCCGGCCGAATTCGTGGTCGAACAGGGTCCCTGACGCCCCAGTGTGGACGGGGTGCCGATGCCCGCCGCCAGGGGGCGGCGGGTATCACACAGGTAGGGCGGGGGCGGTGGCGGTCCGTCCGAGTCTGGTCATCCTTGGCATAACCGAGGCCTGTCATGCGCAGTATCTCTATCTGCCCGCGGATGCGCTGGCCCGCGCTATTTGCCGACCTCTCCGTCGCCGCTATCTCCGACGCCGAGGCGAGCACTCCCTCTATTCGCACTCCCCCTATCAAGACGAAGCACGCGCTCGCTGACGCAGCCCTGGATCGCCGGGGCCGGCCTGTCGGCGGCGCGGAGGTCCGGGTCCTCGCATTCGGGGCCAGGGCCGCAGACGCGGGCCGCACCGCCGCGACGGACGGCCCCGCCGCGTTCGAGCTGGAAGACCTCGACCGGCGCTCCGTGCTCTGCGAAGACACGCGCGCCGGGTCCTACCCGTACGAGTCTCCTACTGCTTATTCGCACCCCGACGTCCTGGCCGGGCTCACGGCCGCCTGGATCGACGGGGTCCGCCTCGGCGACGATCCCGTGTTCGACACGAGCGTCGCCGACCACGGGCCGTCGCAGCAGCGCGACGGCTCGCCCATCCACGCCGCGAAGTGATGCCGCGCGCCCGCGTCGCCGCAGCCCGAGGCGACGCGGGCGCGAGGTGTCACCCCGCGATAGCGATTCCGTGCAGCAGCGCGGCCGCGGCGGCGCCGACCAGCGGTCCCGCGATCGGCACCCACGCGTAGCCCCAGTCGCTGTCGCCCTTGTGGCGCAGCGGCAGGACCGCGTGGGCCAGCCGCGGCCCGAGGTCGCGCGCGGGGTTGATCGCGTAGCCGGTCGGCCCGCCGAGCGACAGGCCGATCGCCAGCACCAGCAGGGCGACCGGCAGCGCGTCGAGGGCCCCGAGCCCGTGCGTCGGCGCGGCGATCTGCAGCACCCCGAGCACGAACACGAAGGTGGCGATCGCCTCGGTCAGGAAGTTGTGGCCGAGGTCGCGGATCGCCGGGGCGGTGCAGAACACCCCGCGCACCGTGGCCGGGTCGGCGGTCGCGTCGAACTGGCGGCGGTAAGCCAGCCACACGATCACCGCGCCGGCGAAGGCCCCGAGCAATTGAGCGCACATGTACGAAGGGACAGCTTCCCACGCGAACTTGCCGCGCAGCGCCAGCGCCAGGGTGACTGCCGGGTTGAGGTGCGCGCCGCTGGCCGACGCGGCCGCGTAGACGGCCACGAACACCGCCGCGGCCCAGCCGGCGGTGATGGCCACGAGGCCGCCGCCGTGGCCGTGCGTCTTGGCCAGCGCGACGTTGGCGACCACGCCGTCGCCCAAAACGATGAGGATCGCGGTGCCGAGGAGCTCGCCGGCGAAGGGGGTCATCGCCGCGAGGATAGACCGGGCGCGCCGGGCCGGTCCATCCTCGCGGCGACGGGCCTCACAGGCGCTGCCACAGCTTGCGCTGGCCGCTCGCAGAGGCCTCGGCGATGGTGTCGACGAGGTGGTGCAGCTTCACTGCGTCGCGGAAGCTCGGGGCGATCGACGTGCCCCGGGCGAGGTCGCGGGCGAACGCGGTGTACAGCTCCGCGACCTGGTGGGCGTCGTCCGTGAGGTCGCCGCGCGGCGACCAGGAGTAGCGCTCGGGCGTCGGCAGCGGCGCGAGCGGTTGGCCGTCGCCGCGGGCGCCCGAGAGCGCGAGGTCGGGGCCGATCACGAGGTCGCCCTCGGTGCCGGTGAGCACTGTCTGGACGATCGGGCCGTTGCGCTTGCCGCCCTCGAAGTGGGCCGAGAGCACCGCGCCGCTGCTCAGCGTGCCGCTGACGAGCACCTGGTCGGGCGCGGTGACCGGCAAGATCTCGCCGGTCTCGGCGATCCGCGTCTCCTCGAACTGGCGGGCCACCACCGCCGACAGGGTGTGGAAGTCGCCGACGACCGCGAGCACGGTGTCGAGGAAGTGGGCGCTGACGGTCGCCAGGGTGTTGACGCCGCTGGCCGCGTCGGCGGTGTAGGCGTAGCTCTGCGGGCGCGTGGCCCCGAGCTGCGGCACCGCGACGTGCAGCGTGGCCGAGCGCAGGCGGCCGAGCCAGCCCTGGGCCAGCAGGTCGCGCAGGTAACGGATGCTCGGCGCCAGCCGCCGCTGCAGGCCGATCACGGTGCGCACGCCGGCCCGCTCGGCCAGCGCGGCCAGCTCGCGCGTCTCGGCCGACGACACGCCCAGCGGCCACTCGCTGAACACGTGCTTCTTGGCTGCGAGGGCCGCGCGCACCAGCGGCGCGTGCTCCGGCGCGCGCACCGAGACGACCACGAGGTCGACGTCGGGGTGCTCGATCAGCTTGCTGGCGCGGTCGAACGCATGCGTCGCGCCGAACCGCCGCGCAGTCTCGTCGGCGCTGGCCTGCCGGGTGGTGGCCACTGCCTCGAGCTTGAACGCCGGCAGGCCGACCAGGGCCGGCAGATGAGATTGCACGGCCCAGCTCGCGTTCGGGCTGGCGCCGATGATGCCCACCCGGATCTTCCGTTTCACGTCAGAGTCGCTCATACCGCTCCCTCGCAGCCGCGCTGCTGTGATTCGTCCGTGCGCACCGTTATGTGCTCGCCGGCAGGGCGCGCCGCCGGGCGGAGGCGAGCCAGCCGAGAATGATCAGTGTCAACATAGGAGTCTCCCGCGAACCGCACCCGCGCTCGGGTGGTTCGATTGGCGTGGGTGATTGGGCACGCACGCGGTCGACACTGCGACGAGGAGCCGTCGAAGCGCCGGCGCGGTGCGACGAGGTCAGACGCCGCGACGACAGCGACGACAGCGACGACAGCGGCCGGCTCGACACGCCGAGCCCGCGCCGCGCCCGGGACGGCGCGCCTGCGCCGTCGACCCTGCACCCGCGTGGAGCTCGTGGACCTGGCCCTGCATCGAGTGAATAGAATTCCATTAAACTGGAAGTATGCAAGCAAAATGTACGGCGAGCAGCGTGCGCGTTTTTGCGCTCCGTGCCGCTGTTTCGTCCGTGCGGAAGATTTTGCGGGAGCTTTGGCCCCGGGCTCCGGGGCCCCGGGTTCATCAAAATGGAGGCGCTGTCGACCGGCCACCTCGAACATGTCCGAAGAGACATGCACGGCGACCCGGCAGCGGTAGCGATCGAACTCAGCGCCGCACGAGGCGTACGGCGTGACATGTTCAATCTACAGTGTGCGGCTCGGACCGAACGAACGCACGGCGTGAGCGACACCGGGTCGCGGCGGAGCCCGAGGCCTGGCCGTGGGCTCCGCCGCTTGCATTGCCCTGTCTTCCGCGAGACAGTGCGGGCGACGGCGTCTGAGTCGGCAAGGAGGAGAGGGCATGGAGAGCGCACCCACGATACCTGCTCGCCGCTCGTTGCTCGATCGGCCGCAGCGGCTGGGGCTCTTGCCGACGATCTGGTTTTGGAACAATTGGGACAGCCAGCGCCTGCTCCTGCCCTTCGTGTTGCTCTTTGCAGTCCCTGCCTTCCTCGTATGCGACGCGCTCAGGATGTGGGTAGGGCTTGAACCGTGGGTCTCGATCGTGCCAAATCTCGTGATCTCCTGTTTGACGATGGGATTGGTCGAGAGGCGTGTGCGCAAGGGGGCGCGGCTGCGTCGCATGCCGGACATCGCGGACGCCCCGCCACCCGTCATGCACGGCGCGCAGGTCGGCCGCGCCCTCATGCTCTCGATGGCGGTCGTTTCCGGGACCCTGACCGTGTTGCTGCTCCTGCGGGCCAGTTTCGTTGTCCTCGGGGGGGCGGCGGTCGGCGGGGGCGTGCTCATCGCTGCGACCCTGTGGCGGGGCACCTCCGGAGCGAGGCGGCTCGCATCCGGCGATGAGTCGGCAGCGCCGGGTCTCCCGGAGTCCGAGCAGGGGGAGCGGTAGGCGGTCGAGTTTCTACTCGGACACCGACGGTGCGCGTTGCTCGGCCTCTGTTCAGTCGGCGCTGTCGCCCACCGGGCTCATCGCCGCGCCGGTCGGAGCGATGACGAGAGCGTCGAGCACGAATGCGTCGCCCACCTGCTCGCGGCCGATGCGGGCGCTCCTTCCGTCGCCTGCCAGGCGATATTGGCCTTCGCGCAATGCAAGCTCCGCCACGCGGAGCTCGCACGCCCCGCCCCGGAGGAGCTCGACGGCCCAGGGCATGCCCGCCACGCCCGGGGCCGGTAGGATACGCAGCGTGCGGCCATCGACGATCGGCAGATCGACGGGCTCGCCCCGCTGAAGCCGCGCGGCGGCCCGCTCGATGCGCCGCGGATAGCCGTGCTCCACGAGGGCGAAGTACACACCGGCGCGATGGGCGGGAGCTCGGCCCTCCATTGGATCGCGGAAATGCCAGACGCTTTTCATCGTCGCGCGGAGCTCGAGGCTCGCGCGGTCGCGGAGGAACAGGACCATCTCGACGTTCGTCGGGGTCGCGGGCTTCGGATGGCCGGCTCGGCGCGTGTAGATGTTCGTGCCATATTCGAAGAAGAGATAATCGTCGTCTTCGTAGCGTACCACCACCTTCGAGAGACTGCTGCCGTCGACGACGCCGACGTCGAGCCCGTCGCTCCCCACCACCGCGCTGAAGCCTTGACGCTTCGGTCGGAACAGGAACGTGAACAGGAGCGTCAGCCCGGCGATGAGGCCGATCACCGCGGGGAGCGAGTCCATGCGGCGCTGGACGAGCAGCACGAGCGAACCGACGAGGCCTCCGAACACGAGCCCGATCGCGAGCGCCGGCTTGAAGGCCTTCATCCAGTGCTGCAGGGGGGAGGCCCGGCGGCCGAGCGTCGATACGTTGTAGCCGCCGTGATCGACCTCCGAGAAGGCGAACAGCGGAGCGCCGATCGCCGGTGAAACGGGGCCCACGAGCGCCAGGATCGAGCTCGCCGGCTTCTTCGTCGCATCTGGAAGGGTCGACAACGGGACGAGCGAGAGGGCGCTGTCGGAGCTCATGGCGCTGCATGCTAACCCAAGCCACCGCCGATCGCTCGTCGTGACGTGGATGACTCGGACGCGGGTCTCCCCAGGCGCACGGTACCCGACGACCTCGACCCGCCGGGCTCCGACGCCGGTCCTGGCGATACGGCGCGAGTCGTGGACAGGCTCCGCTCGAAGAGTGCAGATCGCCGGGGAGGCTCCGCAACTGCGCGCAATACCGTAGAGCCGAGGCCCGCCTGTGCGGAGGCGAGGCTGGCATGGTCGATCGTGGTGGTTGGTGATACAAGGATGGGCATGCACGCCCGAGCCGCATGCCTCTCGCTCCTGCTGTCGAGCCCGGCCCTCGCGGCTCCGTCGGGGCGCCCCACGGACCAGGACCTCGAGCGTATGCTGGCGACGATCGAGGCCGCTCACCCCGATCACGCGCCCGAGGACAAAGTCCGGCCCGTGGAAGATCTCGTGAAGGTGGCGGAGGAAGCGGGCCAGGCGCTGGAGTACGCGCCGAGGCCGGTGTTGCAGCGGCTCATGAACTACGTGCATACGGCGCGGACCGTGGCCTACGAGCGGACGGGCGATCGCTGGCACGCATGCGCGCTGCTCGAAGACGCGGAGCTGCTCCTGTCGTCCCGCAAAGACGCCCCCGATCTCGCGATCAAAGAGGCGTACCAGGTGCGGATCGAGGCCAAACGGATTTGTGTGCCGTCCGGCCCGACTGCGATGGGGAGCGCTTCGACTCCGCCCGCAGGGTCGGAGCCGGCCGCACAGGAGCCAGGTTCGCGACGAGCACCGGGGGGCGACCTCCGTCGAAGACCGCGTATGTCCAAAGACGCCGCGGTGTTGTTCGGCGGGGCTGGAGTCATGACGGCGTTCACCGTCGGCGCCGCAGTGTTCGCGGCATTCAACAAGGGCCTGCTGCGCGACCATGTGCGAGCGATTCAGGGTCAGGGCTATCGCCTGCCCGAAGACGACGCGCTCCTCGATCTGAGCCACAGCAACCACAAGCTGGGCGTCGGGCTGGCGATCGGCGGCGGGGTCCTCGCGGCGGCGCTGTTCAGCGTGGGCGCGTGGTGGGTCAGGAGTGAGAGGGCAGAGAAGCCGAAGCGTGTGAGCCTGTCACCATTCGCTGGTGGGCGGCAGGCAGGGCTTTCGTTGTCGGGCCGCTTCTAGCGCGATATGGCGAGGGGCGATTTCGTGCTACGGTGGATCATGCGCTCCTGGCTCGCTCCTGCCCTGGCCGTCACCCTGGCCCCGCTCGCCGGCTGCAACGAGGCGGACGCGCTCTACGCGGCCGGCAAGGCGGTCCCGCCCTGGGAGTCGACGTCGACCGGGACGACCGGGACGGGGGACGCGGGCGAGCAGACGAGCGAGGCCACGGGGACGAGCGGCGGCGAGGGCACGAGCGACGCGAGCTCGGAGGGTCCAGCGGCGACGTCGTTCGGGCCCACGTCCATCGGCACCGACTCGATGGGCGATGCGCCGGTCGAGCCGCCCTCGATCGAGGGGTTGATCGTCCCCGTCAAAGTCACGACCGCGGGGCCGATGCAGGTCTCGCTCCACGCGAAGCATGCACTCTCGGCGGAGGTCACGCTCGACGGCAAGGCGACGTTCTTTCTCGAGAACGAGGGGGACGCCGACCAGGACGGTACGGACCTGTTCTCCGGTGTGATCCCGATCTACGGGAGCGCGGACAACGGGCCGCACAGCCTCGTGGCGACCGTGCGACGCGGTGGTCTCAAGGACGAGCTCGGTCGGAAATTCGACGTGGCGACCCCGCCCGCAGGCGCGCTCGCGTGGGAGAAATTCGGCGGCGCGGGCACCCAGGATGCGCGGCTGGCCGTGACTTCCGAGGGTTTTGTCTACGAAGGCGGGGCGCTGACGATCAACGGGGTCGCGCACCCCGCGATCCGCCTGCGCGACCCGATCACGGGGAACGACGTGTGGCCGGAGGGGACCCGTGTGATCGATGCCCGCGAGGGATCGATCGCCGACATCGCCGTGACGCAGGACGGCGAGGTGTGGGTCGCAATGAACGTCAAGGACGGCAACGTCTGGACGGCGAGGATGGCGCTGTTCACGGCGGAGATGGCGCCGAAGGACGCGCAGCTCGAGAAGCCAGGGGCGACGATCCAGGCGATCGACACGACCAGCGCGGGGGGGTGCTTCGGCGCCGGGTTCTTCACGACGATCTACGGGGACGCCGACATGCTGGTGTGGCACGTGACGGCCGAGGGGATGCCGATCCTGTCGGGCTATCCGTGGGACTATGTTCCGGGTGACGGACTGGAAAAGTTCAGCGATCTGGCATTCGACGTCGTGGTCGACAGGCTCACCGACGAGGCCTGGATCGTCGGCGGGTCGCGTGGCAAGCACAACCTCAACGAGCCAGCTTCGGAGATTCGAGCGGTCATCCTTCACGTGGACATCGACACGTTCGAACACCTCAGCCCGGTCCTCGTCCGGCCGCCCAATGGAGATATCAAGCAGAGCACGTTCCATGGCGCGTGGCTCGAGCCCGAGGGGCTGCTGGTCACCGGCTATCAGTGCGACATGATGTGCCTGGGGCAGAGCGTCATCGCCACGCGATACAACTTTGCAAGCATCCCCCAGTGGGGGTTCGAGACCCTGCCGAATGGGATTTCCGCCGGCAACGCCATCGCCAGCACCACGCACGGGACGGTCCTCATCGCGGCGACGATGAAGGAGGGTGGCACGACGCACGGCTTCCTGTTCGGACGGGAAGGCACGGAGCAGGCGTTCGCCCCGGTGGTCTTTCCGGGAGCGGGGTCGTCGAGTGCGACCTCCGTGGTCGTGGGGCCCTACGATTGGCCGTTCGGCGGCGGCAACGTCACGATGGGCGGCGTGCCCCAGGGCTACGTCCTGCGCCTGCATCCGTAGCGCGGGCGGTTCGCGTCACTGCGGGATGAAGGCGCTGCAGGTCTCCTTGACCAGCGCCGCCGCATCGGCGAACGTGGGGGCGAAGGTGTCTCCGCACACGTCGCCGATGGCGCGGTGGGGGAACAGCTCGGCGAAGATCCGCAGAGGGTTGATCTTCGGGTTGCCGTCGTCGTACGCGCAGTCCGCCTTGGGCGGATCTTCGGGCAGGGGGTTGATGATCGCGGCCATCACCATGGCGTCGAGGTCGCCCCCCTTCGCGGCGAGCACCTTCTCGAACCAGTAGGCCGGAGTCTTGATGGACTTTTCATCGGCCGAGTCCATCACCATGACGATCACGAGGAGCGCGTCGGGGCGCAAGAACCCCTCGTTACAGCCGCCCTCTCCGTTGATCTCCGGCGCGACGGTGGCCGCGATCGCCCGCATCATCGGCGTGTCGGCCCCGAAGAGGCCCACGCTGGCGATGCACTTGAACTGCTCGTTGAGGTCGGGCTCTTCCTCGACGACGATGTAGCGCCGGCCTCCTGGGAGCTCGCACGGGTAGTTGGTCGCGTGCGGGCCGGCGTTGAACAGGACCCCCGCGCCCATCACGGTCTCGCAGAGCGAGACCAGCCCCTGTGAGCCGCACATGTACTCTTCCGCGTCCGGACCACAATTGGGGTAGTACTCGGGACAGCGATTACTTTCGCAGGCGCTGCCGCTCCAAAATCCATCCACGTTGGGGACGATGATGTGCGCGTCGAAGTCCGCGAAGTCCTCCCGAACCGTCTTCATGAAGCCGTCGAAGCTCGCCAGCAGGGCCGCTTCCTCCTGCTCCATGGTGAAGAGGTCGGAGATCGCGAACACGAAGTCGATCTTGCCCTTGCAGCCGATGGGTTGGTGGGTCCCGAAGTCAGGCGTGGTGCCCATGTCCGGGGCCGACGCCTGGGTCGTGCTCGATTCGCCGGCAGAGCCGCTCGCATTGGTAGAGGTGGTCGAGCTCGTCGAGGTGGTCGAGCTCGTCGAACTGCTCGGGTCGGTGGACGCGGCGGGCCCGGTCGGACCCTCTCCCGGGTCGGTCGAGAAGCCCGGCTGCGCCGGGCCGTTTTGGCAGGCGGCGAGGAGCAGGAGCGAAGCGAGCGCGCGCACGGCTCTCAGCTTAACCGGCGTCGCCGGGGCCTGTCGAGCCCGCGGCGGCTCGCGGGCTCCGAGCCCACGTTCTTCGAAAAAGTTGTGTCTTGTCGGGGCGCGGCTTGGGGCCAGCCGCTCGCCGGGCGACCGGTCGAGACAGGACATGGAGGGCCGTGCACCACACCATCATCGTCGCGTTTCTCTCCCTCGCACGCGCCCCGGCTGGAGAGGCCGCGGAGAGCGCCGCTCCTGCGAGGCCCGCCTCTGTGCTTGCCTCACGGAGCAGCAGACCGGGCCTGCAGCCGGGAGCCTGCAGCGGCGAAGGCTGCCCGGCACGGCTGGCGTGTCGGGCGATCATGCTCGACCGACGCTGTCGTCCCCGAATCGTGTGTCGTCGAGCTTTGAGTCGTCTCGTCCCCGACGGTATGTTTCGGAGCAGGCCGCCAGGAGTATCGAGGCTGCCGCTGCTGGTACAGCCGCTCCGAAGTCCTCTTCGCGTTCCATCTGGATTCACCGGGTGACACTTTGCGAACCTCGCGGTGTTGGATCTGCGATGTCCCACCGAGCCATCTTCTTAACGCTCTCGCTCCTCGTCGCCTGCGGGTCCCAGGACAGCGACAGCACGACCACCCACGCCGAGGAGCCGAGCGTCGCCGAACTCGCGGCCTGCGACGAGCACGACCTCGAGCGGATCCCCTTCCAGGGCCCCGCCTTCGACGACAACGGCGCCCTCCTCGCCCCCCTGCCCGTGCCGCACATCGTCGCCACCACTGCGGGCTGGCACACTCCCGAGAACCGGGACGCCGTCGTCAGTCACAACACCCCGCCGATGATGGATGTCTTCACCCACGACGGCCTTCTCGGGGCCAGCTTCGCCTACTCCGAGGCTTGCGGAAGCGGGCGGACCGTGACCCTCTGGCGCGACGAGGCCGCGCGGAAGAAGTTCGTGTTCGGCGAGGTCCATAGCGCCGCGATCAAGAACGGCCTGAAGTACACCAGTGGGTGGGAGACCACCCACTGGACCGAGTCCACCGCCACCGAGCCCCCGAGCTGGGACGCCGTCAAGGTCCGACTCGCCGCCGCCCGCCGCGAGTAACCGCGCTCTCCGAACCGTGACAGCGACAGGCAGAGCCGCGGCATGGGAGCGCCGTCGCGGGTGCCCAGCGCCGGCAGGGCAGCAGGGGAGGCCGGTTTCGCACGCACTGGACACTACCACGAGGCGTGAGAGGCGCGGGCCGCGAGCCCGTCAGGACCTCCCAGCCTAAAACCCGCGCCGCCGCCGCGGCGTCGACGAGAGGCTCGGCGCGCAGGGGACATGTCCGAAGAGCCAGGCACGCCGTCGCGCGGGGTCCGATCGAGGTCCCACTCGTTCGGGACCGGCTCGCCACTAAAGCAACATGCGCACGATCTCGTTGCTCCTCGCCCTCGTTCCCTCGACTGCGTGTATCCCCGACGTCCTCGAGCAGACCACGGACGGCTCGACCACGGCGGGCGAGCCGAACACGGGCGGTCCCCCAGGCACGGATGGCACGGACGGCACTTCGGGCACGGCAGGGCCCGACGTCCCCACCAGCGGCACCGGCGATCCGGCGCTGCCGTCCACCTCGGGGGAGCCGGGGCAATGTCCCGAAGGACAGCCGTGGAGCTTGCTCGGGTCGACCGACCTGGCGGTGCCGGACGACTTCTTCGCCAGCACGCACCGCGATGTCTTGACGATCTTGCCCGACGGCCGGGCGGCGATCGGGGGCACTCTGGGCACCGCGCAGGAGGGCGGGCCGGTGGCGCCCGCGGTGCTGTTCGCGTCGGCGAGCGGCGAGGTGCTGACGCTGGCCGCCGGCGAACCTGCCACCAACTTCGGCCTCGGCGAGATGGTCGTCGCCGCGGACGGGGGGCTGGTGGCGCCCGCGCTCCGCGTCGACGGGATGACGGCCCGGCCGGGGTTGCTGCGCGTGGCCGCCGACGGTTCGCAGCTGACCGAGGTCGAGCTCGCGGTGCCGGTGGCCAGCGACGCTCTGGCGCTGTTCGGCGACACTGCGGTGCTCGCCGGCCTCGACCGGTCGGCGATGAAGATGGTGGTGGCCAAGGTGGTGGTGGCGACCGGGGCGCTGGTGTGGCGCACCGAGCTCGGCGACGCGGGGCAGCTCCTGCTCGACGAGCTGGTGCCCACACCGGAGGGCGACGTGGTGGTGGCGGGCCGCAGCGGCGACGACATCAGCAACCCGACGAATCACGAGCTGTGGCGGATCGGCGCGGGCGGCGGGTTGGTGTGGCACAGCCCGCAGGCGGTGCCGGCCTATACGTACACGCCCGCGCTGGCGCTGCTGCCGAACGGGCAGGTCGCGGCGCTGCGCCTCGGCACGGACGACGGCCGCCTCGACCTGGTGGCCCGCGACCTGGCCGACGGCTCGCTGCAGTGGGAGGTCGAGGTCGCCGCAGCCGAGCCGCCGGCGCGCCTGTCCGGCCGCTTCATCCACGTCGACGCCGACGCGCTGAGCATCCCGGTGCTGGACGCGGCCGCGGACGAGCTCTCGCTCGGGGCCACTTCGGTGCAGCGCGTGAGCTTCGACGGCCAGCTGCTCGAATCGCTGCCGCTGGCGGTGCCGCCCGGCCTGCTGCCATACTGGGGAGTGCTCAGCGCACGCGGGGCGTGCGGCGAATTGGTGGTGGTGGCCGGCGAGAGACAGAACGTGTGGTTCGGCACGTTCGCGCAGTGAGGGGCGACCGGGCGATGCCACCACGGCGTGGCGCCGGCGCGGGCCCCGGCGGAAGATGAAGCCGCCCGCGCAGGCGACTCGCAGGCGGTTGCGCCGGCCTCTGCTTGCTCGCGCGCTCGGCGGCAGGCGGTAGCGGCACATGGAGGGTCATGCACCACACCGCAATCGTCCTGTCACTCGCGCTCGCCGCGGCACCAGGCGCCGCTGAGAGCGCCGCGGAACTGCTCCCGCCCGCTGCTGCTGAGGAGCTCTTCGCCGACTTGCAAGCGCCCGTCGTCCTCGAAGACGTCCGCGCTGGCGCGGCCGACAGCCAGCTCGAGATCCGCTTCTATTTACCGGAGGTCGGAGCAGTCTCCATGAGCATTCGTGAGGACGATGCAGGGGCCGGTGTCGGCCTCGTCAAGGTCGAGGACGCCGTGGTGACGGAGGTCGGCTTTGTCGACGGCGCCGTCGTCTCGCAGACGAGCACTTCGCCATCCTCAGCCCCGAGCAGGCCGTGGCCGTCGTCGCCAGCCTTCTACAGGTCTGGCACGACGACGCCGTGATCGAGGCGCTGGAAGACGACCGGGACTTCAAGTGCTGGTGGGCCGGCAAGATCGCCGGGGCGACGATGGGCGTCGCGGTCGCCGCCGGATGTGGCCTTGCGACCAAGAAGACAAAGTGCCTCGGGATTGGCTGGGGTGTTCACACGACCATCGCGGACTATATCAGCGACAAGTGTAACGGAGCGCAGAACAAGTGATGGACAGCGGGACCATGGAGCTGTGGCAGCAGCTCGCTCCTTCGCGCGGACCCCTGCCCCCGCAACGGTGGGGGTTCTTGCCGACCGAGCAATTCTGGCACCTCGCGTGGTTCACGCCGATCATGTTGGCGTTTTGGATCCCGGCCTTCATTTTTCATGACTGCCTCGTCCTCCTCGGAGGGGCGTGGTGGCAGAACGGGCTCGCGTGCATGGCCTTTGCCGTCCTCTGGACCGGCCTGGTCGAGCGCTGGAGTCGTGGGTATCTCGCACGGCGGCGCATGCGGGCGCTGACCGAAGGCGGACTCGAGGATGCACAGGAAGCGCCCGTCCCGCCGCCGGCCCTGCCGCAAAAGCTGCCGGTCTTCGCCACGCATGAATTCTGGGACTACGCGTTCTTACGGCTGTTCGGCCGGGCGAGAGGGGTCGCCGCCAGGCTGACCGATTTCCTCTTCTTCATGGCGTTCTTCTACCCCTCCGGGCTCGTGTGGGTCGGGGCCTTTTCACTGCTGCTCGTCATTTCCCTGTGCCTCGGAGCGTGGCAGCGCCGGCTGCTACGCCGAGAGCTCGCGGCCGCTACCCAGCCGGGGCCGGCGCTCGCGGAGGCGTCAGGGTCACGCGTCTCCCGGCCTCCGCGTATCGCGTAGGCGCGAGGCGTCGTGGTGCCCTCCATGTCCTTCAGGACATGTCCGAAAGATTGCCCGGCGCTCACGGCTTGCGCGGCTTGCCGAACAGGCGCCCGCGCAGCAGGCTGCGCTTGACGGGGCGCTTGCCGGCGTCGTCCGGCGGCTCGCCGTCGCGGGTGATCCGCAGCTGCCCGCCGGCGACCCACACTTTTTTCAAGTGCTGCAGCACCTCGTCGGACAGCTCGGCCGGCAGTTCGACGTAGGTGTGATCTTTTTGAATGTCGATGCGGCCGATCTGCTTGGAGGTCAGGCGGGCCTCGTTGGCGATCGCGCCGACCAGGTTGCCGGGCCTGAGGCCGTTGAGGTGGCCGACCTCGACGCGGTAAGCGGCCATGCCGGGCTCGGGGCCGCGGGGCGGCGGGCGCTCCTCGGGCTCGCGGCGCTCCGGCGCGAGCATGAACGGTTCGCCCTTGCGGACCAGCTTGGCCAGGGCGGCGGCGATCTCGAGCGCGGGGATGTTGTCCTCGCGCTCGAGCTCTTCGATCGCGTTCTGGAACGGCTCGAGGCCGCCGCCGGCGATGCTGTCGCGGATCTGCTGCTTGAAGCGGGCGAGCCGGACGTCGTTGACCATCTTGACGGTCGGCAGCTCCATCGCGGTGATCGGCTGCCGGGTGGCGCGCTCGATCATCCGCAGCAGGCCGCGCTCGCGCGGGGCGACGAACAGGATCGCCTCGCCGCTGCGGCCGGCGCGGCCCGTGCGGCCGATCCGGTGGACGTAGCTCTCGGGGTCGGTCGGCACGTCGTAGTTCATGACGTGGCTGATCCGGTCGACGTCGAGGCCGCGCGCGGCGACGTCGGTGGCGACGAGGATGTCGATCGCGCCGTCGCGCAGCATGGCGATCGTGCGCTCGCGCTGGGCCTGCGGCAGGTCGCCGTTGATCGCCGCGGCCGCGAAGCCGCGGGCCTGCAGCCGCTCGGCCAGCTCGTCGGTGGCCAGCTTGGTGCGGGCGAACACGATCATGGCGTCGAACGTCTCGGCCTCGAGGATCCGCGTCAGCGCGTCGAGCTTGTGCACGCCGCTGACGACCCAGTAGCGCTGGCGGATGTTGTCGGCGGTGCGGCTCTTGCCGGCGATCGTGACCTCGACCGGCTCGCGCAGGTGCATCTGCGCGATGCGCCGGATCGGCGGCGGCAGGGTGGCCGAGAACAGCGCGGTCTGCCGCGTCGGCGGCGTGGCGCTCAGGATCGTCTCGACGTCGTCGATGAAGCCCATGCGCAGCATCTCGTCGGCCTCGTCGAGCACGACGTGGCGCAGGTGCGAGAGGTCGAGCGAGCCGCGGTGGAGGTGGTCGATGATCCGCCCGGGCGTGCCGACCACGACGTGGACGCCGCGCGCGAGGGTGGCGAGCTGCGGGCCGTAGCTCTGGCCGCCGTAGATCGGCATGACGCGGAAGCCGGGCAGGTGGGCGGCGTAGCGATGCAGCGCCTCGGCGACCTGGATCGCCAGCTCGCGCGTGGGCGTGAGCACGAGCGCCTGCAGGATGGGCCGGCTGCGATCGAGGCGCGCGAGGATCGGCAGGGCGAAGGCGGCGGTCTTGCCGGTGCCGGTCTGAGCCTGGCCGAGGAGGTCGCGCCCGGCGAGCAGGTGCGGGATGGTCTGCGACTGGATCGGCGACGGGGTCTCGTAGCCGAGGTCGCGCAGCGCTTGCTGCAGCGGCTCGGGCAGGTCGAGCGCGGCGAAGCCGGTGGGCTGGGGGAGGTCTTCGTCGGCGCTCATGCGCGGGAAGCTCTACCCGATTAAAAAGGCCGCGGGGCCCGCGGCGGCGTGCCGTTTTACACGCCAGCGGGTCCCCATGGCGTGGGGATGGAGGCGGCCGGGCCGGCGGTCCGTTGCGCGAGTGCAGGCCGGCCCTTGCGGATGACCTCGCCGCGGTGCACTGGCGGTCGCACGCTTCGCCGCGGCGGCGCAAGGCTCGGGGGGCTTTCGACCGCGACGGGTGAGGGGGTCCTCGGCGAGGACGGGCCCGCGGGTTCGGGCGGCGCTCTCGACGAGGAAGGACCCCAGGTCGCGACCTGCGCCCTCGCCAGCGCGCGGTGATTGTCGCCGAGGATCGCAGGCGGCCGGCGCAGGTCCTTGCCGGTGCAACGGTTCGGCGCATCTTCGCGGCGGTCGGGGCACTGCGGCGAGGTCTTGCCGAGGACCGGCGCCACGGAGGTCGCTTTGCACGAGTACGGTCGCCCGCGAATTCGTCCCGCCGCTTCGCAGCGGAGCGTGATGGCATGTACGACGTGATCGTGATCGGCGGCGGGCCCGCCGGCCTCAGCGCGGCGCTCGTGCTCGGGCGGAGCGACCGCAGCGTGCTGGTGTGCGACCGCGGGGACCATCGCAACGACGCGTCGCGGGCGGTCCACGGCTTCTTGGCGCGCGAAGGGACGGCGCCGGACGAGCTGCGGCGGCTCGGCCGCGAGCAGCTGCGGCCCTACGACGTCGAGTTCGCCGCGACCGCGGTGACCGACGCGGTGCGCGAGCCGCCGGGGTTCCTGGTGAGCCTCGGCGACGGCCGGCGCGTCCGCTGCCGCAAGCTGCTGCTCGCCACCGGCCTGGTCGACATGCTGCCGGAGATCGCGGGGCTCGAGCCGCTGTGGGGCCGCAGCGTGTTCGTGTGCCCCTATTGCGACGGCTGGGAGGTCCGCGGGGCCCCGCTGGCGGTCTGCGGCGGCGACGGAGCCGCGCTCGCGCTGTCGCTGCTCCGCTGGTCGGAGGACGTGGTGCTGTTCACCAACGGGGGCGGTCCGCTGGCGGCCGACGACGCCGAACGCCTGGCCCTGGCGGGTGTGCGCGTGCGCGAGGAGCCGATCGAGCGCCTGGTCGGACGCGACGGGATCCTCGAGCGGGTGGTGTTCGCGGGCGGCGACGCCGAGCCGCGGCGGGCGCTGTTTCTCAAGCTGCCGCAGCGCCAGCGCTCCGATCTGGCCGAAAAGCTGGCGCTCCCGGTCGACGAAAAGCACGGGGCCGAGACCGGGCGGCGCCAGTCGACCCGCGTGCCTGGGCTGTTCCTCGCCGGCGACGCCTCACGCGACGTGATGTTCGCCATCGTGGCGGCGGCGGAGGGCGCGGTGGCCGGGATGACGATCGGCGTCGAGCTGCAGGCGGAGGATCTGGCCGAGCGCATCTGCCGGGGCTCGCGGGCGTCGCGGGGGAAGTGATCGCTTGTCCGGACGATCGCCCGCGCAACTGCGGCCTGCGCCGCATTCGTGGCAGGAGGTCGATTGCCGGTCGGCGCACATCATCCATAGTGGGGGCATGCAGGAAGACCGAACCATCGAGGAGCCGGCGACCGAAGCCCACACCTGGCTCGCCAACCTCGCGCGCGAGCTGTTCCAGACCGAACAATCGGCGCAGCGTCACCCTCGCCTCGAAGCCGAGCGCCTGGGAGACGTGCCGCCGGCCCATCGCCTGCGGGCGATCGCAGCCCACGCCGAGTCGGCGCTGGCCGAGCTGCCCCGCCTGGCCGAACAGCACGGCCTCCCCGTCAGCACGGGCGGACGCGCGGTGGGGACGGCGTTCTCGGTGGTCCGCAACCAAGTCGCGGACATGTTCCTCAGCCTCGAGCGCTCGTATCGCGGCACGCTGCTCGGGATGCGCCACGGGGTCGATCTGATGATCCTGTTCGAACAGGTGGCCCGGCGCGACGGGGCCGTCGAACTGGCCGACTGGTGCGCAGCATGGCTCGAGCGGCGGGTGGCCCTGCTCCAAGAAGCAGAGCAGGCGCTGTCCTGGTTCGCGGAGCACCCGGAGCGGGCGCTGGAAGCCGCGACGCATCGGCCGCTCGCTCGCGCCTTCCGCGCGACGGTGGCGGGGATCGAGCACCTGGCCGACCGCCTGCGCCAGCCCCGGCGGGCGCAAGCTTCGGTCACTCGCGGCTCGGAGCAGCGGGCCGGGTAGCGCAATCCGAGGAGCGCGCGAAGCGGGCGCTGCCGCGGTGACGGCAGCGGTCGCTGCTTTCGTGTGAGCAGGGAAGCGGTCGCTGCCGCGGTGCGGCAGCGGTCGCTGCGTTTCGCGCGCACAGAGGCTTGAAGCGGGCTCTGCTGTGATTCCAGCGGAGCTCGCTGCATTCCGCACGCCGAGGCGAGCTCGAGCGTGCGGCCGCTCGCAGACGCGGCGGTGCGCGGCGACGGGCGCCGCGCACCGCCGATTCAGGTCACTCCGGCTCGCAGCCGCAGCCGGTCGCGTCGAAGAAGTGGACCATGCCCTTCGGGCACGGGAACTTCATCGCCTTGCACTCCTCCGGGTCGTAGCTGACGTACTGCCGACCGTCCTCCTGGCAAACGCCGGGGCAGTCGGCGCCGCCGTTCTGCGGGTCGCAGCCGTCGTCGGGGATGTCGACGCACTCCTGGCCTTTGGGGCAGGCATCACCGGCGAAGCCGCCGCAGCCGAGCGGGGCGTCCTCGCAGATGCCGATGCAGTCGGAGCCGCCGTTCTGCGGGTCGCAGTCGTCGGCCGGGTCGTCGACGCAGACCTGGCCTTCGGGGCAGGGCGTGCCCGGGAAGCCGCCGCAGGCGAGCGGGGCGTCCTCGCAGATGCCGATGCAGTCGGAGCCGCCGTTCTGCGGGTCGCAGTCGTCGGCCGGGTCGTCGACGCAGACCTGTCCTTCGGGGCAGGGCGTGCCCGGGAAGCCGCCGCAGGGGGCCGGCCCCGGATCCACGCAGATGCCGATGCAGTCGTTGCCGCCCTTCGAGGGGTCGCAATCGTCGCTCGGATCGTCGACGCAGACGAGGTCGCCCGGGCACTCGAGGCCCAGGAAGCCGCCGCAGGCGCTGGGCAGCTCGCCCTTCCGCGGCGTCAGATCTTCGGAATCGCAGGCCATGACGGCGCTGAGGGTGAGAGTGAGGTGGGTGAGATGCCTAAGGTATTTGCGCATGATTTCTCCGTAACCCTTCGGTGATGGAAGGGTCATGGAGGATGCGTCGCGAGCTGGCCAATTGGCGCGACCAGTCCCTGCAATCGAGCGAGAGGAAGGTCCGCTCGATCGCGTGAAACCTCGGTGCCAGAGGCGTAAACGATCGCGCGTGGGGCTGCGATTCGCTGCAGAGACCGGCTCGCGCGATGGCGGCCCGGAGCGCAGCCGTGGCCCCAAAATGGCGTCCTGGAGGCTGCGTCGGCGCAAATGCCACAACCGTGGTCTGGAGGCAGCAACAGGGATCGTCCTCGCACCCGAGGGGAATCCCTCGATCACGCTGCAAAACGCACGAGCTGTGATCGGCCGCGGCTGGGAAGAGTGACCGTCGGCCATTTCGATGGGCCATTTCGATCGGGGTATTTTTTTCGCTCTGGTGAGAACCCGCGAAAAGCATATTGCCGACGATGGCCCCCCCGGTCCCACTCTGCGACGAGGTCGTGGGCGAACAACGGGTCGCCGGCGCGCGCCAGGGCAGGCTCCGACTCCCCGCGCCCATCGCATCCACGAGACGCGGATCGAAGAGGCCAGTGCGCTGCGATCATGGATGGGCGCCCGAGGCCGGGGTAGATGCGCTGCCATGATTCGCGCAGCGGGCAGAGCTCGCCGCGGCGGACGTGCAGACGGCCCCTGGCGGGCGGTCGGGCGATAAATTCTGCGGTCGCTCGCTGGACGCTCCCGCGAGGCGCCTCAACCTTGCGGGGCCGTCGAACGGGCGGTGCCCTCATTCCTGCAAGGAGATGATGCTCATGTGGATCTTCCAAGCTGCCACGACCGCGCTCCTGACGGCGCTGTTCGCCACGCCCGCCCAGCCCGAGGGGCCGCTGATCGACCTCGACGAGGTGGTCGTCGCCGACGAGTCCGGCGACGCGGCGCGCGAGGAGGCGTCGCTGGTGTTCTTCATCGACGACAGCGCGGGGCTCGACCTGCTCGAAGACGGCGCGGTGCGGCTGTCCGAGCGCGGCGACTTCGTGGTCCTCCGCGGACCCAGCCAGCTCGAGATCAAGGTGATGCAGGGACAGCGCGGCGGCGCGATGTCGACGAGCTACATCATCCGCCGCATTGAATACGGGACGCTCTACCGGCTGACCAACAACGAGACCGCCGGCTGGGACATCGACATCGAGGTGCGCCTCGTCAAGCCCGGGTGAGGGGCCGGGTCGCTACTCGTTGCAGCGGTGCCGCGAGGGCGGCACCGCTGCAGCGCGGGCTACTTGAAGTTGACGAAGTAGAGGATCGTCTTGGGGCTGTTCCCGCCCCGGCCCTGCTTCGTGGTCGAGTATCCGCCGTTCTGGCTGAACCAGATGTCGAAGCTGGTCGACTGCTGCACGTCGAGATAGACGGCGAACGACACGTCGACCTGCCAGCCCTGGCCCGCGAACAGGCTCGAGCAGGTGCCCAGGAAGCGATCGAACTCGTCGTTGCCGGCCTGCTCGGCCTGGCTCCACGCGTAATCGACGAAGGCCTGGAAGCTCTGGTCGTCGGGGCCTCCGGTGGCGTTCGCCCGCAGGGTGCGGCCCGCCGCGGCGAACTTCTGGTTGTCCTCGTCCGAGAGCTGCTTCGGCTCGACTCGCTGAATCGTCGTCATGCTCTGACCCTCCCCATGCTTCCTCGTGAGCGCTGAAATGCGCCGACGATTGCGACGAGCGCTCGTGCGCCGTCGCCCGTCAGCGATCGCTCCGGGAAAGTAATGCCTGCTCTGCCGTGTCGTCAAGCCAATTGGATCGGGCCGGAAATGCACATTGGTGGCAAGCGCGGGCGGTCGCGGGCGCGGGCGGGCGGCGGGCGGGCGCCCCAGGGCCGTGCAGGGCCGGTGCGGCTTCGATGCACTGGTGTTGCGTTTGGTGTTGCGGTGATATGAATGGACCGGCGAGTCGCTCGTCGAGCGGCGTATGATCGTCGCTGCAGGGCTCTACGTCGTGGCCGCCCCGCGACTGTGGCCGCATGTCAGTCGGACCGCAGTGCCGGCCCCGACAGCGAGCGCCTCTGAAAGGGCTCCGGTTTCAGGCGCGCCTGTTGTCGGCCGGGCCTGCGATAGGGGCGCTCCCCGAGGATGTGCTCGTGCCGCGACGGATTTGGCGTGGACCGTGGCGGGAGGGCCGAACCTCGGTCTTCAGCCGTGCAGCCCTCGGGCCGTTCCCTGGCTTTCTGCGGGGACAGGTTGCTGTGAGGGCTCGCGCGCCGCGGGGCGAGAAAAGATTGCACTCTGGCGAATGGATTTCGGCGGAGGTGGGCAGACGGGGGTTCGTCCGGCCGGACACGTCGCGGACGTCCGATTCGTCGGCAGAGGTCCGCATCAGGGGCACCAATTGATTCGCCCGCGAGGCGCACTGGACGAGGGTCGGCGCGTGGGGTCACGCGCTCGAGGTCTTCCCCAGTTGGGCCTTTGCCATGGCGACCAATCGATTCGTCGGGATGCGGGGACTCCCCTCGACGACCTCGCAGGCGCTCCGCGGATGACCGCGCAGCGTCGACCTTGCGAGGATCGGTGCTTCAAAGCGGAGACGACATGCGCGACAACTTTTTTAAAAGAATCTTCGTGGCAGTGCTGGCGGTGACGGGGTGCGACGCCGGGAGCGAGATCGACGAGGGGGAGCGGGGCGGGCTGCTCGACTCGATCGGTCGGCCGCTGGGCCCGGTGTCGCGGCGGATCGTCGAGGCCAACCGCGAGCTCGAGCCGGGGTTGCGCCTGCTGGCCCGCGTCGAGGTCCAGCCCGACGAGTTGCTGCAGATCTACGAGCCCGCGCCGGGCGAGCTCCTGATCTCGCTGGCGGGGGCGCCGGTGAATGGGCCCCGTCTCAAGGCGCGCGCGCTCGCGGGCCGCTCGCTGCCCGAACTGTGGGCCGACGCGGCCGGTGAGGCGGCGATGCCTGCGGCGCTGGCCGAGGTCGCCGACGCGCTGGGTGACGCGCCGGTGGTCGGTCCGCGTGCCGACCTGCCGCTGGCCGCCGCGCTGCCAGATCCGTCGCCGGCGGTCGCGGGGTATTGCGACACTGCCTTCTTCAAGCACCCGGAGTCGGCGTGCGAGGTCGGCGGCGGGCTCGAGAGGGACTACGCGGTGTGCGTCGAGCAGGTGACGAGCGCCTCCGGATGGGTCGACCACGCCTTCAAGACGCGCGGGACGGTGTGCCCGAACCGCGGCGACGTGGTCCTGCGCCTGAAGACCGGCGGGGGCGGGGACGGCGGCTGGGCGGTCCCCCAGCACACCCACAATTCGGTGATCTACACCAACTACTCCTGCACCACCGACGACCCGGACATCTACGATACGCACTGCCGGTGGGTCAACGTCTGGGTCGACGCGGGCGGCCCCCGCCGGTTCCACTTCCGCATGGTCGCCGACGTCGAATGAGGCGGCCGTGAGCCGCGAGCGTCGCGTTCGCTGCTCGCTTTTCGGAGCGAGCAGCAGGCGCGGTGCTCGAGCCGCTCATCCGCGGGGCCGGTTGGCCGCGCGAAAGAAATCGAGGAAGCAGCGCAGCTTGACCGGCATGTGGGCGCGGTTCGGATAATAGAACGAGAAGCCGGGGAACTCGGCGCAGTGGCTCTGCAGCACGCGCACGAGCTGCTTGCTGGCCAGCGGCGCGCGGACCAGGCCGGCGAACACCTGGGCCAGGCCGAGGCCGGCGATCGCGGCGTCGACGATCGCCAGCATGTCATTTAGGACCACGCGGCCGTCGACGTCGAGCTCGACGTCGTCGTCGCCGTCGCCGAGCCACCAGCGCTGGAGCCGTCCGCTGGTGACGAAGCGCAGGCGGATGCAGTCGTGGTCGAGCAGGTCGCGCGGGGCGGTCGGCCGCGGGTGATGGGCGAAGTAGTCGGGGGCGCCGACGATGACGAGGCGCTGCGGGCCGCCGAGCGGGGCGGTGATCATGTCGCGCGGGATGGCCTCGCCGAGGCGCACGCCGACGTCGAAGCCCTCGCCGACGACCTCGCTGAGGCCGTCGCTGAGGCCGAACTCGAGGCGGATGTGCGGGTGTTCGCGGGCGAAGCGGGCCAGGTGCGGGGCGATGAACAGGGCGTAGGTGACGCGCGACAGGGCGACGCGGACGAGCCCGCGCGGGGCGTCGCCCTCGCCCTCGAGCGACTGGCAGGCCTCGGCGAGCTGCGCCAGGCCGGGGCCGACGCCGGCGAGGAAGCGCGCGCCGGCGTCGGTCGGGCCGACGCTGCGGGTGGTGCGACGCAGCAACAGGACGCCGAGGTGGCGCTCCAGCTTGCGCACGGTCTGCGACAGCGCCGAGGTCGAGACCCCGAGCTCGGCGGCGGCGCGGGTGAAGCTGCAGTGGCGAGCGACACACTCGAAGGCGGCGATCGCCGGCAAGTCGGTCGGGCGGATTGTGAAGCGCTGATTCACAGTCCTGGAAGGTTAAGCCCATTTTTCTTCACGCGGGAAGGGTCCACATTGCTCTTCACAAGGCGGCCAACGAGGCGCCCGCACGGGGCGGACGCCGGCCGGACAAGGAGCAGGGACATGGCGAAAGTTTGGTTCATCACTGGGGCTTCGCGGGGACTCGGGCAGGAGATCGCCGAGGCGGTGCTGGCGGCCGGCGACATCGTGGTGGCGGCGGTGCGCGACCCGGAGCGGGCGATGGCGGCGGCGGGTGAGCACCCGCGGCGGATGTTCGTGCGGCTCGACGTGCGCGACGAGGCGCAGGCGCACGCGGCGGCGGCGGCGGCGGCCCTGCGCTTCGGTCGCATCGACGTGCTGGTCAACAACGCCGGCTACGGGCTGCTGGGGGCGATCGAGGAGGGCTCGGCCGCGGAGGTCGAGGCGCTGTTCGGCACCAACGTGTTCGGCCTGCTGGCGGTGATCCGCGCAGTGCTGCCGCACATGCGACGCCAGCGTGCGGGCCACGTGCTCAACATGTCGTCGCTCGGCGGCTACGCGTCGGGCCAGGGCTGGGGCCTGTACTGCGCGAGCAAGTTCGCGGTCGAGGCGATCACCGAGGCGCTGGCGCAGGAGCTCGCGCCGCTGGGGATCCACGCGACGGTGCTCGAGCCGGGCTTCTTCCGCACGGAGTTCCTGGCCGGCGGCTCGCTCGGCCGGGTGGGGCGCGAGATCGCCGACTATGCGGCGACGGTCGGCGCAGTGCGCGAGTTCGCCGACGGCCACGACGGCGCGCAGCCGGGTGACCCCAAGCAGCTGGCGCAGGTGATCCTCAAGGTGGCGGCGGCCGAGCGCCCGCCGGTGCGCGTGCCGATCGGCGCCGACGCGTTCGCCCGCGTCGAGGCGAAGAACGCCGCAGTGGCGGCCGAGCTGGCCGCGTGGCGCGAGGTCGCGGCAGTGCGAGGCTTCGCCGGGTGAAAGGCCGCGCGCAGCACGGGCCCGACCGATCGTCGGGCCCGTCGTCGACGCTGCGCATCACCGGGCAAATGGTTTGCCGCGCTCTTCAGGTCGCGCGGAAGATGCGTCCCGAAGGACATGTCCGAAAGCGCAGGGATCGGGCGCGTCGAGGTTTCGCTCAGCCGATGTCGGGGATCCCGCAACAGGCCTCGGCCTTGTCGGCGAGCGCCTCGATGGGGAGGCAGGTGCCCTCGGCCTGGCATTCGCCGACCTGCACGCCGTCCTCGAAGCACAGACAGGTCTCGGTGTCGCACATCATCTCCAGGAGCGGCTCGAGGGGGCACTCGAGCATCCATTGGCACGACGAGCCGTCCATGCTGCCGCCGCCGCCGACGGAACAGCCCGCGGCGCACTCCGCCTGCTGCCCGACCACCGCGTCGCACGCGGAAGGTTCGCCGTCGTTCAGGGCCGCGAGCTCCTCGCAGGTCAGGCCCGCCTTGCACTCGAGCCCCGCGATCCAGACGTTGTGGCACTCGCCCTCGAAGAACGCCAGGTCGGCCTCGCAAAACGCCACGCACGCCTCGAACGGGGTCGCCTCTTGCTCGCAGGCGATGCTCTGGGCGCAGAACGCCTCGCACGGGCCCGCGGGCGGCTCTCCGCCGGTGGCCGTGGGGTCGGTGGTGGAGGTCTCCTCGCTGGGCGCGGTCTCCCCGCTGGTCGCGGTGGGCGGGGTCCCGCCCGAGCTCGACTCGGTGGCCCCGCTCGAGGTCGGCTCCGAGGCCCCCGCGCTCGTGGTCGAGCCGGACTCGCCCTCGCTGCTCGACGAGCCGTCGGTGCCGGGGTTCTCACCGGTCTCGGAGCCGCTCTGGTTCTTCCCCCCGCCGTCGCAGGCGATCATGAGGGCAAACGCGAGACTGCATGCATTTTTAAGTGACATCATTGTTCCTCGACAGCGAGGCTATCACTGGCGAATCGCCGCTCTACGGACCGCAATCGGAACTGATCCGACACCGTGTTCGTCCGTGACGTTCGCGGCAGCTTTGGCCGCTGCGGCGCGGCGAGCTCGCGCGCGCGGGGTCGCTATGGCGGAGGCGGCGCGCTCCGGCGTGCAGCGAACGGGATCAGGCGCACCCGGCCGACGGCCCGGGCGGTGGCGTCGAGGACGACCAGCACGCTGCCGTCGCCGGCGGCCAGGCGAGCGCCGGGGTTCGGCAAGCCGCAGGCCAGGTGGCTGCAAAGGCCGCCGATGGTGTTGACATTGTCCGGCTCCTCGAGGCCGAGCGCGAGCTCGCGATTGACGTCGCGGATCGGGGTCTGGCCCTGGACCACGGCCGTGCCGTCGTCCTGGCGGGCGATGGGCTCGCGCGCCTCCTCGTGCTCGCTGAAGACGTTGCCGACGAGCTCTTCCATGAGGTCCTCGAAGGTGACCATGCCGGACACCGCGCCGTGCTCGTCGACCGCGATCGCCAGCCTCGCCTGCTCGCGGCGCATGAACTGCAGGACCTCGGTCGCCGGCACGGTCTCCGGGAACATCTTGACCGGCCGCAGCAGCGGCCCCAGCTCGACCGCTCGCCCGTCCCAGGTGCGGGCCAGGATGTCCTTGGCGCTGACGTAACCGACGATGTCGTCCGGGTCCGGATCGTACACGAGGGTGCGCGAGCGCCGGGCCGCGAGGATGGCCCGCCGCTGCTCCTCCGGAGGAGCCCGCAGCGCCACTGCGTCGATGCGGTTGCGCGGAATCATCACTGTCCCGAGCGGCAAGCGGTCGAAGCCGAGAGCGCGCGAGGCGAGCTCGCCGGCCTCCTCGGCGACCTCGCCGGTCTCGGTCGCCTCCTCGACCATCTGCTTCAGCTCTTCCTTGGAGATCCGCGTCTCCATGAAATCGGTGCGGTCGGAGAACGGCCGCAGGATGGCGTTCGAACTGGCGGTCAGCAGCCAGACGACGGGCCGGGCCGCGCGCGACAGCAGGTGCAGCGGCCGGGCGATCAGGAGGGCATAACCCTCGCCCCAGCGCAGGGCGAGCGACTTGGGCACGAGCTCGCCGAGCACGAGGCTCAAATAGGAGACGCCGATCACGACCGTGGCGAGGGCGAGCTCGGGCGCGCTGCCCTCGACGCCAGGAATGCGGCGCAAGGCCGGCTCGAGCTGCCGGGCGAGGTCGGCGCCGCCGACCGCGGCGGCGGTGGTGCTGACGACGGTGATGCCGACCTGCACCGTGGCGAGGAACCGCTCCGGCTCGGCCCGCAGCTCGGCGACCGCCTGGGCCGAGTGCCGACCCTCGTCCACGAGCTGCCGCAAGCGCGACGGTCGCAACGAGACGACCGCGATCTCGGCGGCCGCGAACACGCCGTTGGCGAGGACGAGCAGCACGATGAGAGCGAGCTCGACGACGATGGCGACGACACCTCCGCCCGTGCTGTTAGCACAGAGCGTCGGACATGCCCGGCGGCGGCCTCGGCGGATCGATCGCTGCAAGGGAATTCCCGGCGGCTGCCCGGCCCGCTCTTGTCATTTTTTGAGAAAGAAAAGACATGTCCCGAGAGACATGCGGCGACAGTCGGTGTGAAGGGCCGGTCGCCCTGTGCTCGCATCATTATGGTTCGCACGAACCTGACACGGATTCAAAAATATGTCCGAAGGGACATGTCCGGCGACGGAGCGAAGTGCCTCACGATGGCGCTCCCGTCCGGGCGTCCGAATCATCAGGGGCCGGATGACGGGGGGCCTGGCGTTCTCTCGCATGCCTCGGCGAGCGTCCGGTGGGCGTCGCGGCCGGCCGGGCACGATTCCGTCGCGCCTCACCCCGAGACCTGCCTCACCCGCTCGCGCAGGCGACGGGCTGCGCCGGGGAGGCGGCGCGGCGACAATGGCCGCGAGGACGAGGACGCCGAGATGCTGCAGATCGCCGCGCTAGCCATCGCCACCAGCCTGGTCGAGCCGCCGACGTGGGTGTTTTTCCGCGACAAGCAGGTCGAGGGGGCCGACCTCGAGGCGGCGCTGGTGCGGCAGGAGCGGGAGCTCGCGCCGCGGGCCCTGCGTCGACGCGCGCGGGTCCGCGGCGATCGGGGCGTCGATGTCCGTGACGTGCCGCCGGCGCCGGACTACGTGCAATCGGTGGCGGCCACCGGCGTCCGGATTCGTGCCACCTCGCGCTGGCTCAATGCCGTGAGCGTCGACGCCGACGCCGCCCAGCGCGCGGCGATCGCTCGCCTGCCGTTCGTCGCCGGGGTGCGCCCGGTGGCGCGGGGGCGGCGTCACGAGCACCCCTTGCCGGTGACGGAGGAGACGCCGAGCTCGCGCGCCAAGGGCCTGTCCTGGCCGCACCTGTCGGCGCTGCACGTCCCGGAGCTGCGCGAATGCGGCCTGACCGGCGCCGGGGTGGTCGTCGGCGTGCAGGACACCGGGTTCGTGCTGAAGCACCAGGCGTTCGCCAATGTGCAGGTGATCGCGGCCCGCGACTTCGTGCAGGGCGACGACGTCGTCGCCGACGAGGCGGGCGACACGCCGGGGCAGCAACACCACGGCACCGGCGTGCTGTCGCTGATCGTCGCCGACGACGGGGAGGTGTTCTCCGGCGTCGCGCCCGGCGTGTCGGTGATCCTGGCCAAGACCGAGCGCATCGACGTCGAGGAGCCGTACGAGGAGGATTATTACGTGGCCGGCCTCGAGTGGATCGAGGGCATGGGCGCCGACATCTTCACCGCGTCGCTCGGCTACTCCGACTGGTACGAGCCGCAGCAGCTCGACGGCAAGACCGCGGTCGTGTCGCAGGCCGCGACTGTGGCGGTCGCCAACGGGCTCATCATGTTCGCGGCGATCGGCAACGGCGGTCCAGATCCGAAGACCCTCGACGCGCCGGCGGACGTCGACGGCGTCTTCGCCGTCGGCGCGACCGACTTCGACGGCGTGGTCACTCCGTTCTCGTCGCGCGGGCCGACGGCCGACGACCGGATCAAGCCCGACCTGGTGGCGCCGGGCCAGGACGTGTACATGGCCCGCTCCGACAGCCTGGTCGCCTACGAGGCGTCGCAGGGCACGAGCCTGTCGACGCCGCTGGTCGCCGGCGTCGCCGCGCTGCTGCTGGAGGCCTACCCCGAGCTCGATCCGGCCGGCATGCTGGCGCTGCTGCGCGCGACCGCGACGCAGCCCGACGCGCCCGACAACGACCTCGGCTGGGGCTTCGTCGACGGCCTCGCGGCGGCGGGCCTGCACTGCACCTGCGTCGACGGCGACGGCGACGGCCACTACGCGGCCACCTGCGGCGGCGACGACTGCGACGACGACGATCCCGCGAGCCACCCCGGGGCGTCCGAGGTGTGCGACGGGCGCGACAACGACTGCGACGCGGCGCTGCCGGCCGACGAGGCCGACGGGGACGGGGACGGGGTCCGCCTGTGCGCCGGCGATTGCGACGACGCCGACCCGGCGCGCTGGCCGGGCGGGGAGGAGCTGCCCGACGATTGCATCGACAACGACTGCGACGGCGAGGGCGATCCGGCGTGCGCGCCGACCACCGGCGAGGCCAGCAGCACCGGCGAGACGGGGGATGCGCCGACCGGCACCACGAGCGAGGGCGCCAGCGAGGGCAGCACCTCGGCGGCGGCGACGAGCACGAGCGACGGGGCGAGCGACAGCGGCGCGCCGGCCTCCGGCGACGGCGGCTGCGGCTGCGCGACCGCGAGCGACGCGCGCTCGGCCTGGCTGCTGCTGCTCCTCGCAGCCCTGCCGCGCCGACGCCGGCGTTCGTTCGCGTAGCGCGTGCGCCGAGTCGTCCGGCGCCTGCTTCGCCGTCCGCCACGTCACCGCCGACGACTTCACGGTCGCAGCGCTGCCCGCGTCGAGGGCGACCCGATCGCCGAAGCGCAGGCCGCATGTTTCACCAGCAGGGCGGACAGCGCGCCTGTCTCGAAGGTCATGTGAACCGCGGCACGACATCGGCTCGCCTGCGAGCTCACGCGCAGGGCCCCGGGTCTGTCCGACAAAGCCGCTCTGCTCTCGACCGTGAGCCCCGGCCCCGCTACCCTCGCCGCGTGGAGCTGCACGTCCCCGCCCGACCCGCGCCCTTCCGCTTCCGACCCCGCGCAGCCGCCCTGCTCGTGATCGACATGCAGGGCGATTTCCTGCTCCCCGGCGGCTTCGGCGAGGCGCTCGGCAACGACGTGCGCGAGCTGCAGCGGACCATCGCCCCGGCCCGCGCAGTCCTCGAGGCCGCGCGCGCGGCGGGCCTCCTCGTCGTGCACACGCGCGAGGGCCACCGCCCCGACCTCAGCGACTGTCCGCCGGCCAAGCGCGCGCACGGCCGCTCGGGCCTGCGGATCGGCGATCCCGGGCCGCGCGGGCGGATCCTCGTGCGCGGCGAGCCCGGCTGGGACTTCGTGCCCGAGCTCGCGCCGGCGCCCGGCGAGCCGGTGATCGACAAGCCCGGCAAGGGGGCCTTCCACGCCACCGACCTCGAGGCCATCCTGCGCAACCACGGGATCGAGGCTGTGCTGGTCGCCGGCGTGACCACCGAGGTGTGCGTGCAGAGCACCGTGCGCGAGGCCAACGACCGCGGCTTCCGCTGCCTCGTGCTCGCGGACTGCGTCGCCTCTTACTTCCCCGAGTACCACCGCGTCACCCTCGACATGATCGCGGCCCAGGGCGGCATCGCCGGCTCGGTCGGGTCCTCGGCCGACGTCATCGCCGCGCTCGCGGGCGCCCCGGAGACCGTCGAGCGGCCGGTGCTGCGCTTCTACGAGGAGGCGCTCAACGCCGGCCGCGAGGAGGCTTTCAGCGAGCTGCTCGCGCCCGACGTCGCCTACTTCAACCCGGCGACCGGCACCGCGCGCGGGCCCGAGGGCGTGATCGCGGCGATCCGGGGCCTGCGCGCCGCGTTCCCCGACCTGCGCTACACGGTCGAGGAGCTGGTCGTCGACGGCGACCGCGTCGCCGCGCGCTTCACCCTCCGCGGCACGCACCGGGGCCCCTTCCGCGGGCGAGCCGCCACCGGTCGGACCGTGGAGATCGGCGGCAGCACGCACTACCGCGTCGCCGGCGGCAAGCTCACCGAGGTCCGCGTGTTCGCCGACTTCCTCGGCCTGCTGCGGCAGATCGGCGTCGAATTATAGATCTGTCCCTCAGGACATGTGATTCGAGACGTCACGGCGGGTCGGGCAGGCCGAGCTCGAGCTGCGCGCGCAGGCTGTCGGCGTCGAAGGTGGTCTGCCACACCTCGTTGACTGCGCTCGCCAGGACCGCGGCGCTCGGCTGCAATTGATTGAGCTCGGCGACCAGAGTCTGGAGCCGCGGATCGGCGAGCTCGCGCAGGCGCGGGAGGATCCACGCGACGTCCTTGCCCGCCTTCTGCTCGGCGAGGACGAGCTGGAGGTGGAGGACCAGCGAGGGCCCGCTCGTCACCGAGTACACGTTCGCGGCCTCGGGCGGCGCGAGCTGGAGGGCCAGGGCGGCGTAGGTGTAGATGAGCACGCTCGGGACCAGGCCCTCGCCGGCGAACGGGCCGTGGGTCATCGTCGCGGTCTCGAGGTCGAGCGGGGTGGCGCGTGGCCAGTAGATCGGCTCGACGTTGGCGCACGCGGCCGCGAGGCCCTGGGTCTGCGTGATCGGAATGATGGCATCCCACGCGTCGTGCGGCAGGATGAGGGTGCCCGGCAGGCCCGGACACAGGCCGGCGTGGGTATACGGCTCGGCGGCAGCGCCCGCGGGTGGGCTGCCGAGGATCGGCGTCGCGCGCCGCCAGTACGGCGAATAGAAGCCGGTGACCATGGTGGGGTTGTTCGATTGCGACAGGAAGGTGTCGCTCGACCACGTCCACAGCGCGACGAAGTCCGAGGGCGCGGAGATCGGCACGACCACCCGCGGGGCGGCGTCTGGCGGGGCCTGGCTCGCGCCGAACAGGGCCATCATCCCGCCCCAGCTCGAGCCGAAGGCGCCGATCCGCTCGAGGTCGATCTCGTCGGGCCGCGTGCGCGCGAACGCGTAGGGGGCGACCGCGTCGAGGGCGTCGTCGGCCAGAGTGCCGCCGGCGTAGAAGCGGCCGTAGGCGTGGATCGCCGCGAAGCCGTTGAACGCCCACACGTTGTTCGCGCCGACAGCCTCCGCCGGGTCCTGCAGCTGGTAGGCGATGTTGTCCGATTCATTGTAATCGGGGGCGTCGACGTCGGGATGACTGCCGTCGCCCTGCTGGGCCCAGCGCTCGTCGACCTCCTCGCCGGTCCAGTCGATGCCGGCGTACGGCTGGGTCTGGATGACGAGCGGCGCTTTGGCAGCAGGGGCGTGCTGGTAGAGCAGGAAGGAGCGCCCGCCGTCTGGCCGCTCGGCGCGAATGAACTCGACCAGGACGTCGGTGTTGTTGAGCGGGAAGGTCTGCTCGGCGAGAGTGACGAACTGCCACTCGCCGGGGGCGCCGGTGTCGCTGGTGGAGGCGTCGGTGGTGGCGTCGCTCGTGGTGGTGGTGCTGGTGGGGGCGGTGCTGGTGGGGGCGGTGCTGGTGGGGGCGGTGCTCGTGGCGTCGCTGGTCGACGCGGTGGTGCTCCCGTGGCTGTCGGTCGCCGCCGGGTCGCTCCCGCAGCCCGCGAGGGCCAGGACGAGCAGGGAACCCGCGCGACGCGGGACGAGCGGAATGCGGGCAGGACGCTGCATGACGCCGACTCTACCGGCTTCGCGGTCGAGAGTCACCGCGGCCGACGTCTGCACGCGGTGGTGCGCGCGTCGATGTTCGTAGCGAGCTCGACGCTGTGCCTCTGACGACGAGCTCGCGGAGCACCGAGACCGATTGTGCGCGCGGCGAGTCGTTGGCAGCGAGGTGCCCGACCTCGATCGGGAGCCGACGCTCGAGCGACCCCGGTGGTCGGGGGGCACCGGGCCGTTCCCGGCGCGAAAAGTCGAAGTCGTTGTTTTCGCAGGGAAAATTTCACAGGAGCCGGAGCCCCGAAAAAAAAGTTCGGCGCGTGTCGATCGGGCCGGGCGCCGTTCGTCGCGTGTATGAACCAACCACCGGCGCGCGGCGCCGCAGCGAAAGGGACAAAGGCGATGAAGGTCATGGTGATCGTGAAGGCCACGAAGAACAGCGAAGCGGGCGTGATGCCGAGCGAGGCGATGATGGCCGAGATGGGCAAGTTCAACGAGGAGCTGGTCAAAGCGGGGGTGATGCTCGCGGGCGACGGCCTCCACCCGAGCGTGAAGGGCAAGCGGATCCAGTTCTCGGGCAGCAAGCGCACGGTCGTCGACGGTCCGTTCGCCGAGACGAAGGAGCTGATCGCCGGCTACTGGATCTGGCAGGTCCGGTCGATGGACGAGGCGGTCGAGTGGGCGCGCCGCTGCCCCGACCCGATGCCGAACGAGGAGTCCGAGCTCGAGATCCGCCCGATCTTCGAGGCAGAGGACTTCGGCGCCGAGTTCACGCCGGAGCTCCGCGCGCAGGAAGACCGCCTCCGCGCCGAGCTCGAGCAGCGGCAGAAGGCGTAGGCGAGCCCGCCTGGGCGTGTGTTCCATGGGACATGTCGTTACAGACATGTCCACTTAGTCATGTCGTTCGAGGCGCTCGTTGCCGCGGGTCAGCGCAGGATGTAGCGCAGGAGCGGCAGCAGCGCCCTTGGCGGCGCTGGCCGGGCGTCGAGCAGCGCGCAGCAGGCAGTGAGCGCGCCGTGAGGACGAGAGTCGGCGGAGCTCGGCGCTCCGGCGGCGCTACGGGGGGCACGCCAGCGGGCCGGCGGCGCAGGCCGGCTCGGGCTCGACCGGGTCGAGGAGGCAGCGCCACAGCGCGAGGGCGTCGCCGTCGATACAGTCGGCGAAGTACTCGGGCGGACGAAGCACCCGCAGGCGCTCGTGTACGTGGCACGACTTCGGTTCGGGCTCGATCGCCTCGCAGCTCCCGCGATCGCTGCGCGCGACCACGAGCTCGCCGACGATCTCGAGACCGAACACGTACGGGATCTCGGAGCCGATGACCGGCATGAACAAGAATTGCCCGGGGGTGCGGTCGCGCAGCGCGGTGGCGAGGCAGCGGGCGCGCTCGAGGTCGGTCTCGACGGAGGTCGGCGACGACAGGTCGTCCGCGAGCTCGGGGCCGTCGAGCTGGAAGACGATCGGGTCGTCGCCGGGACACAGCTCGAGGCCGCCGCAGGTCAGCGCCAGATCGACGCCGGGCCATAGGTCGCCGGGATGGATGTCTTCGAGGCAGGCGGCCTCGGTCATCATGTCGACGGCGCCGGTCGTCGGGGTGCTCGTGGTAGTGGTCGCCGGTTCGCTCGTGCTCGTGCTCGTGCTCGTGCTCGTCGACTGCGAGTCGGTGTCGCCGGGCTCCTGCTTGGGGGCGCAGGCGAGGGTGAGCAGGAGCGGGAGCCAGGCACGCATGGCTGCAGCTTGGCACGCGCGAGAGCTGGCCGACAAGAGTTCGGGGGTTCACGATTTTTGCGGGGCGAATCGCGGGCCGCCGGGCATGGGGCGCTTCGTCGGCCGATTCGCGGCACGCGATCGGCCCACCCGCGGAGAGGTTCCCGGCGCGGCGGCGAAGCGGGTGCGATTGCCGGCGTCGACGCGGGTGGGTATGGTCGCCCGGCCGATGCGCAAGCTGACCGAGCTGACGAGCGAGGGCGACGCAGGACGTCTGGTCGACGCGTTGCTGGTGGCGGGGATCGACAGCGAGGTCCGCACGCGCGAGCCGTGGGAGGTGTGGGTGCTCGACGACGACGACCTCGCGCGTGCGCGGCAGGTCGCAGGGCAGTTCACGCCGGGCGCTGCTGGGTCGGACGTCGCTAGCGCGGCCGCGGCGATCCGCGAGCAGCGAGAGCGCCGGCAGTCGCGGGCCGGCCGGCGCATGGTCCAGGTGGCGGATCAATGGCGCGACGGGCCGGCGCAGGGGGTCGGCCCGGTCACTCTGTTTCTGGTGATCGGCTCGGTGCTGGTCGCGCTGTACAGCGACTTCGGTGATCCGCTGACGATGACGATCCAGAACCTGAGCATCGAGCCGTGGGACTCGCCCGATTTTTTAAAAAGGGTGCGAGAGGGCGAGGTGTGGCGGCTGGTCACGCCGATGCTGATCCACTTCGGTCCGCTCCATCTCATCTTCAACATGATGTGGACGTGGCAGCTCGGGCGGCAGGTCGAGCACAACCACGGCTCGCTGGCGCTGATCGGCCTGGTGCTGCTGAGCGAGGTCCCGGGCGGGATCGGACAGTACCTCGTCACCGGGCCGAGCTTCGGCGGGATGTCGGGGGTGGTCTACGGTCTGTTCGGCTTCGTGTGGATGCAGGCGCGCTACGCCCCCCGGCGCGGCTACCACCTGGACGACCGCTCTGCAGTGTTGATGATGCTGTGGTTCGTGGCCTGCGGGACCGGGCTGCTCGGATCGATCGCCAACATCGGCCACGCGGGGGGGCTTGTCGCGGGGCTGCTGGCGGGCGTGCCGGTCTACGTCGGGCACCTGCGCGACCGCGTCGACGCGCCAGAGTTCACCGACGGCAGCTGGGCCAGTGAGAACATTCGCGGGGCTCGCCGGGTGGTCCGGCAATTCGTGACGCCGTACGTGCCGCTGTGGTTCTTGCTGATCGCGGCCGGGGTGCTGCTGTTCGAGCGTTGACGGCCGTGGCGCGGGTGTCTGATGGGGCATGTTTGAAAAGACATGCCCATGTTCGCGGCAGTCGGGCCTCGAGCGCGGTGCACGCCTCACCGGGCCGCGCGCGCGATCGCCCGCGGAAAAAAAAGACGGGGCGAGAAAAAATTTCGATGGATCGACGCGGGCGGCAGGACTCAAGGACCGTGACGACCGGCAGCGACCTGCCGCGCGCCGCGCTCCCCCGAACCTTTCGACCTACGAGGTGTACCTTGCGTCTTCTTATCGCCTATCCCCTGAGCTTGATGTTCCTTGCGCTGTCGCCGGCTTGCCTCGACAAGCACTCCCTCGGTGAATGGACCGACACCGCCGGTGAGTCCTCCGACAGCTCGAGCGAGCCGTCCGACAGCACGGGCGAGCCACCCGACAGCACGGGCGAGCCGTCCGACAGCACGGGCAAGCCGCCCGACAGCACGGGCGAGCCGTCCGACACCACCAGCGGTGACACGACGGACGAGCCGTCGACCACCACCGAGGGCGTCGACGACTGCTCCCAATACGCGGACGAAGCCTCGTGCGTGGCGGCCGGCTGCCAGTTCGCCGGCGGCCAGGCGATCGAGGTCGACGCGGACGGCTGCCACTGGAGCGAGGGCGAGTTCGGCTTCTGCGCCAGCGAGATCGGCGGCAGCGAAGCGCCGGCGCTCCACTGCGACCCCAACGGGGTGCCGGTGGTGTTCCCCTTCGATCCGTTCAACCTCCCCGCGGACTGGGGCGCGTGCGACTGCGAGGTCCAGGGCCTGGCGCTCGGGTGCTACGACTTCGCGATCAACGTCGGACAGGCCGCGTGCGGGTCGCTGGCTGCCCATTGCGACGCGCTCACCGACGAGGCGAGCTGCGATCAGTTCCAGGGCTCTCCGGGGCTCAACGGCTGCCTGTGGGTGGAGACGACGCACGAGGTCGCGGCCGAGCCCGTGTGCAACGCCGAGCCGCCGGTGGGTCGCTGCATTCCGGTGTATCTGCGCACCGACCTCGGTTGCCTGGACCTGAACCCGCCGGACTCGTGCGACCCGGTCGACGCGGTGAAGACCCCGTACTGGGGGCGAGTGAGCGACGACGTGCCGCCGAGCGTGGAGCTCGAGCTGCTCGACGACGTGCCGTGCGAGTTCGAGCCGCTCGGCTACCAGCAGTGCTGGGCCGAGGACAGCCCGGCGCTGTGCGACTGCGCGTGCGGTCCGTGACGCGAGCGGCGAGCGCCTCCGCCTGGGCATGGCAGGAGGCGCGTCGCGGGCCGCGTGGGCGTGCGCCCGCGAGTGTCGGGCGCCGCGGCGCGTGATACACCTGGCGCAGTGCATCCGCGGGTCCCTGCCGTCGCCGTCGCCGCGCTGCGCGGCCACGTCGAGCGCTTCCTCCGCGCCCACGGGGTCGCTTCGGAGACGACGCGCGAGGACGCGGAGGTCGATGTCGTCGATCTCGTCGGCATGCTGCTCGCCGGGCTGCGCCACGTCCGCGCCGCGTATCCGTGGCTCGGCCGTGGCGGCGCGATTGTGGAGCCATCCGAGCCCGAGCCGCCGGGCCTCCTGCCGGCGGTGGCGAGGGCCCTGCCGGGCCAGGACGCGCGGCTCACCGCGGAGGCGTGCATCGCGGCGCTGCGGCGGGCTTGGCCGCTGGAGATCGACGACGCGCCGTGCGGCCGCCGCAGCGCGCCGCCGGGGGTCTATCCATACATGTCCTTCGAGACAGACGATGCATTGCCCCGGGACGACCTCGCCGATCGCGTGTTCGGGGTGGTCGCCGACGAGGGCTGGCTGGCCGAGCCCGGGCGGCGTGACGCGGTCCTGGCCGCGGTGGTGCCCGCGAACGCCGAGCCGATCGGCTTCGAGGCGCTGGGCGACGTCCGGGCGCGCGCCCTGGCCTGCCACCTCCTCGGCGGCAGGCACGAGGCGGCCGCCGCGTTCGTGCGCCTGTTCGGCGCCGACACGCGGTGCTTCGGGCTGCGCGGGCAGGAGGGCGAGGACGGCGACCGCTTCGCGCACGGACACGCGTGGAGCTGCTACGACGCCGACGGCTACGGCAGCTGGGGCCGCACGCTCGTGCTCGTGGCGACCGACGGGCTGCGCGTCGCGTACCTCGAGGCGCTGTGGGACGTCTGCAGCGAGTGAGGGGAGCGGTCGCCTGCGCGACGACGAGGAGCGCGGCAGTGCGCCGAGCTGCGCGGCGGAGGCTCGTGATGGACAGCGCCTCGCGCCGACGATAAGAAGCGCGTCCGTGCCCGGCGCTCGCCTGCATCGTCTCGGCCCAGGCGCCTGTGGGGCGCTGGTGGCGGCGTTGTCGGCCGGGCCGGTCCACGCGAGCCCGGCGGCGGGGCAGGTGGCGTCGCAGCCGGCGCTGGCGTGGAGCGCCCCGCCCGGGTGCCCGCAGAGCGACGAGGTCCGCGCCTGGCTCGCGGGACATCTGGGGGCCGCGGCCGATCCGTCCGGCTACCCCGGGCTGACGAGCCAGGGGGTGCTCGAGCGCGAGGGGGCCGGCTGGCGCCTGCGCCTGGTGATCGCGCGCGACGGGAGCCGCGGAGAGAAGACGCTGCGCGGCCGCGACTGCGAGGAGCTGGCGCGCTCGGGGGCGCTGGCGCTGGCGATCGCCATCGAGAAGGCGCTGTCCGGCGCGGAGGCGGGGGCCGGACCGGAGCCGGAGGCGGGGCAGGTGCCCGCGCCGCCGGCAGCCGGGACGGTGCCGGAGCCCGCGCCGCCGGCCGCGACGGTGCCGGAGCCCGCGCCGCCGGCCGCGACGGTCCCGGCGGGCCCGCAGATCCCAGCGCCGCCGCCGTCCGAGCCGGCGCTCGCGCGCGAAGACGCGCCCCGCGAGAGCGACATCGCGCCGGCGTCGGTGGAACCCGCCGAGCCGCTCGCGCCTCCGCGCCCGCGGGTGGCGGTCGGGCACGCGCTGCGCCTGGCGGTCGGGCTCGAGGCCGGGGTGCTGCCGGGCGCCGGGGCCGGGCTGCTGGGCGGTTACGCGCTGCGCCTGCCCGGGGTGCGGGTCGAGCTGACGGGGAGCTGGTGGCCGGGGCGGCGGCGCGCATACGCGGAGCCGGCGGGAGTGGGCGCGGCCGCGCAGATCGGGGCGGCGGCGCTGCGGGTGTGCCCGACGCCGCGCCTGCGCCGGGCGGGCAAGACGGGCGCGGGGCTCGTCGAGCTGCCGCTGTGCGCGGGGGTGGAGCTCGGCGCGTTGGTGGTGCGCGGCTCGGGGTTCACGGGCGCGCGCACGGTGCGGACGCTGTGGGCGGCGGTCGAGGTGCAGCCCGGGGCGGTCTGGCGGTTCTCGCGGCGGACCGCGCTGTGGGGCAGCGTGGCGCTGGTGGTGCCGCTCACCCGCGACTCGTTCGCGGTCGAGCCGCTGCCAGAGCTGATCCGGACCGGCGTCGTCGGCTTCCGGGCGGCGGTGGGGCTCGAGGTCCACCTCGGCCGCGAGAAAAACTGACGGATCGGTCGCCGCCGCCGGACGAAGGAGTCGATGCCCGCCGCCCGCCCGCAGTCCGCCGCGCCGCCCGCCCCGGGCGCGCCGACCCGCGAGGCGGTGGCGGCGCTGTACCGCGCGCACGCGCGCGAGCTGTGGCGCGCGCTGGGACGCCTGGGGGTCCAGCCGGCGGCGGTCGAGGACGCGCTGCACGAGCTGTTCATCGTGGTGCAGCGGCGCCTGCCGGAGTTCGAGCACCGCGCGGCGATCCGGACCTGGCTGTACGCGATCGCGGTGCGGATCGCCCGCAAGTCCCGCGACCGGGCGCGCCGCCACAGCTTCGACCCGGAGCCCGTCGAGTGGCCGAGCCACGACCGCGGGCCCGACCAGGTGCTGCTCGACGCGGAGGCGCTGCGCATGCTCGACTCGCTGCTGGCCGAGCTCGACGAGGACAAGCGCGAGGTGTTCGTGCTCCACGAAGTGGAGGAGCTGTCGGCGCCGCAGATCGCGGCGATCCTCGAGGTCAATGTCAACACCGTGTATTCGCGGCTGCGCGAGGCGAAGCGGGCGTTCGCCAAGGCGCACGCGCGTCGGCGGCTGCTGGGGAAGGATGTTCGATGAGCCAGGAACAAGAGGACATCCAGCGATTGATTCATCAGGCCCGCCGCGTCGCGCCGGACGAGCAGGCGCTCGCGCGCGTGTGGCAGCGCCTGCAAGCGCCGCCGCCCGCGGGACCCGACGACGGCGGGGCCGAGGTGCCCGACCCGGAGGCGCTGGCGAACGCGACGCAGGCGCTGGCCGGCAAGGCGGCGACGGCGGCGAGCCTCAAGGCGATCGCGGCGGTGGTGGTGGTCGGGGCGGCGGTGGTCGGCGGGCGCTGGTTGACGCGCCCCGAGCCGAGCGCTCCCGCGGCGGTGGTGGCGCGACCGGAGGCGCCGCGCGAGCCGGCGGTGATCGAGGCTCCGAGCCCGGAGACGTCGACTGCGATCGAGGCGTCGCCGCCGAGCGAGCCGTCGCCGACGAAGCAGGCGGGGCGGCGGAGCGGGACTGCGGGGAGCAGCGGGACGGCGGAGAGCGGCGGCGTCGCGGGGAGCAGTGGGGATGCAGCGAGCGCGGAGGAGGGTCCGGGCGCCGAGCGGCGCTTGCTCGAGGCGGCTCAGGCGGCATTGCAGCGCGGGGCGCCGGCGGCGGCGCTGGCGAGCCTGGACGAGCACGCGCGCCGCTTCGCTCGCGGCCTGCTGGCCGACGAGCGCGAGGTGCTGCGCGTGCTGGTGCTGTGCGCCGAGCAGCGGCCGGACGAGGCCGAGGCGGTCGCTCAGGCGCTGCTGCGCGGCGGGCCGGGGCTGTTCCTGCCGCGGCTGCGCGGGTCGTGCGTGGGCGAGCGGCTGGTGCCGGTGCAGCGGCCGAAGAGCAAGGGCGAGTGATTCGCGTGGAGCCTCCGCGCCGCCGGTCGCCGCTCGTCGGCCCAGCAAGGGCGCAGCGGAGCGTTCACTGCGTGACTTCGAGGCTCACCGGGACGAGGTGAACGGCTTCAGAAGCGCGGTCAAGGCGGACTGGGCCACATGACCCCAGAACAGGGTACTCGCGCGCGCAGGCCCGCTCGAAGAGGTTGCTGACTGCGGCGCGGAGCTCTGGCGAATCATGGCGCGCATGGCCTGCGTAACCTTGGCGAACTCCGAGTCGCTGGCCCTTCCGTCTTTCACCTCGGCGAGGCGGCACTGACGAAACCCGATGAAGGCTTCGCACTCGGTGTAGATCTCCGGGTGGGCCGTCCTGGCGCTGACCCTTGGTTCGCGCGGTGTCCATGTCCCGACGGGGATCGGCGTACACCCGGTCGCCAGGGCCAGGAAGAGGGCGAGCCGTCGCATTGCCCACATCCTAACAGGCTGACCCAGCAGCGTCGATGAGCCATAGCGCTCCCGCATGGCTCTATCGAACGAAGGCTCCGCCGAGAAATGGCGCGTTCGTGGCTCGCAGCCTCTTCGGGGCGGTGCATCGCGGCGGAGGGGCTCACTTCGCGTGGTGGCGGATCCACGCGACGTACTTGTCCACCCACCCCTGCAAGAACTTTCGGCTGTCGGGGCCGATGTCGCCCGCTTCGTCGAACAGGCCCTCTTTGGCCTGCACGAACGCCTCCGGCTGACCGAGAGTCGGCATGTCGAGATAGGCGAGGACGCCGCGGAGGTGCTGCTGGGCGATGGCGGTGCCGATGGCCCCGACCGACACGCCGATCACCCCCGCGGGCTTGCCGGCGAACGCGCTCTGGCCATACGGCCGGGAGGCGTGGTCGATCGCGTTCTTCAGCACGCCCGGGATCGAGCGGTTGTACTCGGGGGTGACGAACAGCAGGCCGGTCGCGGCCTGGATCTCCGCCTTGAGCCGCTTCGTCGGCGCCGGCTGATCGGCGTCGTCGTCCTGGTCGTAAAGCGGCAGGTCGCCGATCTCGAGCTGCTTGAACGTGAACTCCTGCGGCGCGAGCCGGGCGAGGGCGGTCGCCAGCTTGCGATTGAACGACTCCCGGCGCAGGCTGCCGACGATGACCGCGATGTTGTATCGGCTCATGGAAGAACTCCGTGCTCGAGAAAGAGCGAGGAGCTCTTACCACCCTTCGCCGGGTGCGCAACCGCGGGAAGTCGCCCCGTCGAGGCGACCTCGTTGCGCCCGCAGGGACCGCGAGAACGCCGAGCCGCCGCGACCGACCGCTGCGTCGATCGAGGGCGTCGCGTCGAAGGCGCGACGCGAGCAGGGGACGGGTAGGACCCCGATGTGTGCGGTATCGGGATCGAGCGAGGTGCGCTGCGTGCGAATGGCTGCCGACAATGAGTGCTGTCATTTTGTCGGCGGAGCGCCTCGGCGAGAGGCGCTCCTCGTGCTGATGCGACGGTGTCGCGCTCAGGGGATCTCGATGCCGAGGTTCGTCTCGAGGAAGGCGGACAGCGCGGCGCGATCGGCCTCCGAGAGCGACGAGAACATGGCGAGGTGATTGCCGTCGCTGACGTCGAAGCGGAGGTTGCCGCTCATCGGCGCCGGGGTGACCGCGCCGGCGGCCCACGGGTCGTGCTCGGAGTAGACGAAGGCGATGCCGTCACCGAGGCGGGCGAACTCCTCGAGCGAGCTGTTCTCGGCGGCGTCGAACTCCGGCACTGTCACGCCGTCGGGCACGAGCCCGCGCTCCATGTCGACGAGGTCGGCGGGGATGAGGCCCTCGGCGACGAGCTCGGCGCGCGGCAAGGCCGGCCAGCCGCTGCTCCGCTGCACCTCGTAGAAGTAGGCGCCGAAGAACGCCAGGTACGCGTCGGACATCGGGTAGGTGCCGAAGATGCTGGTGACGCCGTAGAACGCGGAGGTCAGCTCCTCCGCCGTGGCGATCGCCGGGTCGGGCAGACCGGCGCAGTCGTCGGGGGTGCCGAAGTACTGCCAGAACAGCCACGGGTAGGAGAGCGCGGCGGCCTCGAAGGCGCGCGCAGGCTCGACGCGGTCGAAGGTGTCGCCGAAGTCGTCGGCGACGGAGGCCATCACCGCGGGCTCGACTGCCGCGCGCTGGGTGCCGAGAGCGGCGCGCTGGATGGCCTCGAGGCGGTCCTGGCACGTGGCGTCGACGGTGTCGAAGAAGGCCAGGAAGCGCGCGTCCTCGGGCACCATGAAGGGCGCGCCGAAGGCGACGGTGGCGTCGACGTCGTCGGGGTAGTGCTGGCGGAAGCTCACCATGTCGACGCCGCCGTTGCTGAGGCCCGAGCCGAGCCACGCGCCGGTATAAAGGTCGCGCAGGCGCACGACGACGTCGTGGGCGTCGTCGGCGACCTGCTTGCGCGTGAAGTGGGCGTAGTCGTCGCCGTTGCCATTGTGGAAGCGCTTGTCCAAGATGAGCTGGTTGCCGCCGAGGAGGGTGGTCAGCTCGTCCTCCGTGAACCCGAGGTAATTGCTGTAGCCCGTGGAGATCAGGTTCATGGGCAGGTCGAAGCTGCGGTGGATGAGCGTGAGGTGCTGCTCGTGGGTGCCCGACTGCGCGTCCTGATGATCGTTCTTCTGCAGGAGCGTGAGATCGTAGAGCTCGGCGCCGTCGTCGCTGGTGCCGGCCGGGCTGACGATGAAGCCGGCCGCCTCGAGCGCCGCGGTCACGCTGACGCACCGCTGCGCCTGGCCGTCGCCGTCGACGCAGGCGTCGCAGGCAGAGTTGTCGACGCCGGTGCCGGGTTCGGCCGAGCCGGCGCCGTCGCAGTCCGGATCGGGCGCACCGCAGCCGCAGTCGCAGCCGTCGGCGGCGTCGAAGCGCGCGGCGTCGCAGGTCCACTCCGGCGGCGGATTGGTCACGGGGGTCCCACCGGGCGTGTCGCAGCCGGAGGCGAAGGAGAGGAGAAGCAGCGGTGCCGACAATGCAATCGATTTCATGGGAATGAGTCTTTCGCTAAGGAGTTCGGGGCAGGAGAGCTCCGCCCGCGCACGCGGCGGGACGGAGACGAGCGGGGAGCGACGTGGGGCCGCAGGCAGCCCCTTCGCTTCAGGAGCCCCCAGAAGACGGCGGCGGGACGACCTGTCCTGCTCCTGCGGCGTGTCGTTCGGTTGTCATGCGGATGGCGGGTACCGTACCCGAGCCCACATCATGTGCCAGTCGCGTTTGTGCCACTGGGGCTCGCAAATCTGCGAGGGTTCGGTCGCCGCGCCGAGCTGTTTTCCACGCTGGGAAGAGGCCGCGCCGTATCGGCGGCGCCGCGCGTGTTCGTGCGCGTCATCGTCCGTGCTGCTCACGGAAGATCGACACCCGCGAGACCGCCGGGAGGTGCCAGGTCGGTCGGTACGTCACGCCCGCCGCGAGCGCGACGACGTCCCGCGCGGTCTCGATCTCGGCGCTCTGCGCTCTGTCGAGAGTCCCGCTGTCAGGTGGACCGTGCACGTGTGCTATGCGCAGCCCATGAAGATCGCCATCCTCGGTCCCGGAGGGATCGGCAGCACCTTCGCCTTCCAGCTCGCACGCGCAGGCCATGATGTCACCGTCATCGCCCGCGGTGCCCGCCTCGCCCATCTCGAGCGCGAGCAGGCGATCGTCAAAAAAAACGGAGAGCGCGCAGCAGTCCGCGTCCAGGGCGCCCTCGATCCCGCGACCGAGTGGGACCTCGTGCTGGTCACCGTGCTGGCGTCCCAGGTCGACGCAGTGCTGCCGGCGCTCGCCGCCAGCGCGGCGCGGACCATTATGTTCATGTTCAACACGTTCGAGCCGCTCGACCGCTTGCGCGACGCAGTCGGCCCCGAGCGCGCCGCTTTCGGCTTCCCGGCGATCCTTGCCTGGCTCGACGACGGCGTGTTGACGACGCGCATCGTCACTCGCGGCCCGCTGCTCACCCCCGTCTCGGATCCCGCCTGGGCCCGGGTCTTCACCGCCGCAGGCATTCCGACGGTGGTCGAGCCCGACATGCAGGGCTGGCTGCGCACCCACGCGGCCTTCGTCGTGCCCGGCATGATCGCCAGCGTGCGAGCCCACGAGCGCCGCGCCGGCATCTCCTGGTCCGAGGCGATGGCGCTCGCCCGCGCGTCCGACGAGGGGTTCCGCCTGGTGCGCCAACTCGGCGACGCCATCGTCCCCGCCGCGATGGTCACTTACAGCCGCGTGCCCACCGTAGCGACCGCCGCGCTGCTGTGGGCGATGAGCCGGAGCCCGTCGATTCGTCGCACCGGCGCCGCCGGTCCCGGCGAGTCGCGCACCCTGATCGACATGATGAGCGCGGTGGCCCCCGACCACACCCGAGCCCTGCTCGCGGTGCGCCCGTAGGCGCCGCGCGGGTGCTACTTTCTCGCGGGTGCTACTTTCTCGCGGGTGCTACCTTCTCGCGGGTATCCTGGTCAGGAAACCCCGATGTTCCGCGCCCTGGTGTTCGTCGCTGTCTTCCTTCTCGCCTGTACCGATCGTCCTGTCGAACAGGAGACGGACTCGGGGAACTCGAGCTCCACCACGGGCGCGCCGGAGCAGGAGATCTTGCAGCGGCGCTGCGATCTGCTGATCGAGTGTGGATACGGGCCGAGCTATCCGACGGTAAACGCCTGCGTTCTCGATCAGGAGATGCGGCTGTCGCACTGGGAGACGCCCGAGTGCGCCCCCGCCTTGCTCGACTTCTTCGCCTGCGGCAACAAGGCCGACTCCTGCGAGGCGTACTGGGTGCTCCACTCCCTCGTCGAGAACATCAATGGCGAGTGCAGGCCCGTGAAGGACGAGGTCTGTCGATGGGACTGCGGGTGCGTGGGGACCGACCACGACTCGTAGAGGAGGCATGGCTTTCTCGCCGCCTCGCGTGATAGGTTGGGCCCGATGCAGCCTCCCCACGCCGCGACTTCGGTGTTGTACGAGCCCGCCGGTGACACCCTGCGCATCCGCTCGAGCGAGGTGCGCTCGCCGGCGCCGGCGATGCGCGACGTGTCCCTCGCGCTCGACGCCGCCGGCCATCTGGTCGCGGTCCGCTTCGAAGACGGGCCGGCGCGACCGCCGATAGCCGTGGGCCCGCCGTCGGCGGTGGCGTCGTGGGTCGGGGCGCGCGTGCTGGCGATGGAGAGCGGGGAGCTCCTGATCACGATGGCCGCGAAGCGGGTCCGCGGCCACGAGCGCAACCCCTATGTGCCGTGGGGCGTGTATCCCGGCCCGCCCACCTAGTGTGGACAATGAGGCCCGAGAGGTCGATGGCGCCGCGGATCGCCGCGACGCGACGCGGCTGAGTTACTCGGCGCCGGCGCGGGCCAGCTCGCGCAGGCGGAAGCTGTCCCACGGCAGCGCGTGCTTGGGGAAGATCTCGCCGTGATTGACGAAGCCGGGGTGCGCGTCGACGAGGTCGGCGGCGATCCGCAGCGCCTTGCGGTGCAGCGGTGAGAGCTCCTGGTCGGCGCCCGCGGGGAACAGGGTGGCGAACAGGATGTCGAGGTCGGTGGCCTGATCGAGGGAGCCGCGCGTCGGCAGGCGATCGAGCATGGCGTCGATGTGCTCGAGTCGCACTTCGGGAGGAATCGCGCGCATCAACATCGAAGGGATGTCGTCGCCGAGGAAGCCGATCACGGGGCGCCACGCGGCGAACAGCCGGTCCTGCTCCGCGGGGTGCAGGATGTAGTGGACGAGCAGGGCGTCGACTGCGGGGTCGCGGGGGGCGTCCTCGCTGCCGGTCAGGCGGACGAGCAGGCCGAGGATGACCTTGAGGCCGGGGTCCGGCTCGCCGTCGAAGACCCGACGCAGGTGCAGGACCGTCTCGGCCCGCTGCGCCTCCGCCAGGTCGCGGCAGGCAGCGAGAGCGCACGCCGCGAAGGCGCGGGTCTCGAGCGAGGCTCCGGCGTCGTCGAGGCGCGCGCGCAAGGCCTCGGGCTCGCCGAGCAGGGCCAGCAGATGCATCACCGCGCGACCGTCGGCGTCGTCCGCGGTCCGCACGAAGGCGGCGAGCTCGGGCAGCACCGCCCGCGCGGCCGCGACGACGTCGGCGAAGCGCCGCTCGTCCTCGTGCGCGAGGGCCGGCAAGCTGACGATGTCGGCGAGGTTCTTGAGCACGCGGCGGCGGGGCGCCTCTCCGGTCACGAGGGGCAGGAGTCGCGCCAGGGTCTCGGCGACCGCGTAGGTGGCCGCGAAGACGCAGTCCTGCTGCTCGATCCGGCCCCACAGCAGCTCGTGCGCCCGCTGGGCCGCAGCGGCGTCGTCGCCCAGCAAGGTGACGAGCAACTTGTCGATCGCGGGACCATCGCCCACGGCGCGGATCTTGGCCCACTTGACGCGTTTCAGAGTCGGGGCGAGCGCGTCGGGGATCGGCTGCGCCGCCAGCAACTCGGCGAAGCGGTGCTCGTCGAGGGCGGCGAGGAACCGCTCGGTCACCACCTGCCAGTCGCGCTGGGTCCGGTCGGCCTCGTAGTGGGCGAAGCCGGGCAAAAGTCGGCTCCAATTGCCGTACTTGTTGCGGTCGGCCTCGTCGTCGATCGGCAAGGCCTGGGGCGCGCCGCCGAGGTGGAGGCGCAGCTCGCCCTTGCCGTCCCCGAGCGACCGGTAGTCCACCAGGAGGCCGCCGTCTTCGCCGTAGTACGCGACCTTCTGCGGCGGCACCGCGGGCGCGTCGCTGTCCCAGATGGCCTCGAACACCAGCTGGCCGTCGTCGTAGCGGCGGACGTGGCCGGCGCTCACTTTCTCCATGCGCACGGAGTAGCGGCGGACGCCGTGTTCGTCGTAGAGCGTCTCCTCGCGGTCCTGGTCGCCGTCGCGGTAGATCGTGCTCGAGCGCAGGACCGGCTCGCCGCCGCTCTGCCGGCGGAAGAAGCTCTGCACCCGCTCGGCGCCGCGCTGCTCGAGGAGGCTCCACAGCGCGCCGCTCTTGTACTGCTCGCGGCGCAGCGGCTTCTCGGCGCCGGCGTCGTCGTATTGCTGGCGCTCCTGCAGGACGCCGTTGCGATCCCAGACGGCGTAAGCGCCACGGCGGCGGGCGTTGTCGAGCGAGCGCGACTGCGACACCCACAGGCGATCGCCGCTGGTGAGGAAGGCGTTGTCGGGCAGGCCCTCGGGGATCGGCGGGAACGGGGCGCCGCCCTGGGTGATGCGGGCGCCGGCAGCGTCGAACAGGCGCTCGTCGACGACCCAGCCGTCGTCGTCGATCGTCATCTCGTAGGCGCGAGCGGCCGGGGTGCCGCTGACGGGCCAGTGGCGGTGCTCGGGGCTGTCGCCCTCGATCCGGGTCCAGCGCGGGCGGCCGACCCAGAGGTCGCGCACCAGGTCTTTCGCGCCGCTCTGCGCGACGCTCCCGTCAGGGTGGAAGCGCCGGTAGGTCAGACGCGTGCGACCGTCGCCCCACGTCTCCTCGCACTCCTTGCTGCCGTCCGGACGCCAGTAAATCCATGCTCCGATCTTCCGGGCCTCGGGGTCGCGCTCGCCCAGCTCCCACAGCTGGTCGTTGTCGTCGAAGGTTGCGGTTTCCGGGACGGACGTGGGGCGGGGGGGCGACATGGCGGCGGTTCTAAACCGGCAGCAGGCGCCGCGACAAGCGCCGCGATCGCTACACGCGCGACCGCATCCCTCGCGGGGTTTCCCGAGCCGCATGCCTGCGCTCGCCACGAGCGGAACCCCCGGACGATCAGGCAAGAGGATCCGCGGGGCAAGACATGCGATGATGATGGCCTTCAGGACATGATCATTTCGACATGCTTGAAAGGGCATGTCGTGAGGGACATGGCCGTCATCCGCGCGAGGTGCCCGTGGATTGAACGATGAACCCTGCAGAGGTTCTCAGCGGCGCGCGGGCGGCGGGAACGCCGGCGTCACGAAGGTCGGTGCCGGCAGCGAGATCTCGGCGGGCAGCTTGGCGGTCGCGCCCGAGCGATAGAACTCGAGGATCGCGTCGAAGACCTCGGGTTGATGGCGGGTCATCCGGGTCAGCTGTTCGTGCACGGCGCGGTGCACGATCATGACGCGGCCGCGCGGGAAGTAGGGCGCGATCTGCAGCATGTTCTCGATCGGCGTCGAGGTGTCCCAGTCGCCGTTGACGAGCAGCACCGGGACCTCGCTCGGCGCCGGAGCGCGCAGCGCGTCGCCGAAGTCGGGGGTCGGCCAGGCCGGGCGCGAGCTCTCGTACGGTTCGAAGCTCCACGTGCCGAGGTAGTGCGTCGCCGGATCGTTGTGCAGGCGGTGTGATCGCGTCGCGCTGACGCCGAGCCCCGAATCGATCAGCGGCAGGATCACCGACGAGAACTTCGACCTGCGGCGGCGCGACAGCTCCTCCCGCGCCCACGCCTCGTAGTGGCCGTGATACAGCGACAGGATGAACGCCGGCCACGCGTCGGCGTCGTCGGGGAGCAGCGCATTTTGCAGGTCGGCGAGGCCGAGCACCACCGATTCGGTCTTGCCGGTCTCGGGGACGCGGACCTTCACGGTGACCGGAGCGCGGGCGAACCGGTCGCGGAGCTCGCGGACCGCGGCCATCAATCCGCCGGGCGGCAGGTACGGCTGCAGGTTCGGCGCGCGGTCGCCGTCGAAGGCGATCCGTTGCAGCGCGGCGAACAGGTACGACGGCATGTCGATGCCGTCGTCGAGCGGCTCGACGCCGTACAGCACGGCGCGCTCGACGATCTCCGGGTGCAGCCGCAGGACCGCGAAGCTCCACTGCGAGCCGAAGCTGCCGCCGAGCAGGTTGAGCTTGGCGTAGCCGAGGGCGCGGCGCAGCTCGGCGACGTCTTCGACGCACTCGCGCACGTGGTAGCCGGACAGATCGTGGTCCGGGTTGGCGGCGATCGCCGCGGCCGCGAAGGCGCGATAGGCCGCGCTCTCCGCCTCCACCGAGCTCGGGCGATCGAGCGGCGCGGGCACGGCATCGGGCACGCGCAGGGTGGTGCCGCGGCGCGAGAACCCGCGCTGATCGAGCACGATGACGTCCGCGACCGCGCTGTAGCGGCGGAAGTTCTCGAGCCGGCGGCGGGCGTTCTCGCCGGTCTCGGTGAACGCGTCGAGGTAGCTGTTGCCCGGCCCGCCGGGCAAGAACACGATCGGGGCGGCGCGGGTCGGTCGCGCGGCCCGCAGTCGCGCGAACCCGACGTCGATCACGCGGCTGTTCGGCGCAGCGCGATTCTCGAGCACGTGCAGGGTGCCGAGCTCGAACTGGACCTTCTCCCCGGCGGCCGTGGTCACCGCCGCGGGCTCGAGCGAGACCGTCCCGGCCCGGGGTGCCGGGGGCGAGGCCAGGGCGAGCAGACCGGCAAAAAGTCGGGAAACAAGCATCGAGGCCGAAGAATATTCTCGAACTACCGGATATTCTACCGAATAGAATTCGACACGGAGCCGGAGATGCCCACCCTCGACCGAATTGATCGCGCCCTGCTCGGCCTCCTGCAGAAGGATGCTCGGATCTCCAACAAGGAGCTGGCCGCGAACGTCGGCCTCGCGCCGTCGTCGTGCCTCGCCCGGGTGCGCCGGCTCGAGGCCGAGGGCGTGATCACGGGCTACCGCACCGAGCTCGCGCCGCGCTCGCTGGGCCTCGACCTGCAGGCTCTGATCGCGGTCCAGCTCCGCCTCCACGTCGGCGAGGCGTTCAACAGCATCGGCGATCACCTGCGCTCGTTGCCCGAGACTGTCGCAGTGTATTGCCTCGGCGGCGCGACCGACTTCCTGGTCCACGTCGCGTGCCGCGACACCGAGCACCTGCGCGTCCTCACGATCCGCTCGTTCACCAGCCGCCCCGAGGTGAGCCGGATCGAGACGTCTCTGGTGTTCTCCTTCTCGCGCTCGAGCCTGGCCGTCGAATGAGCGGGTCCGGACAGTGAGGTGACATCGACGTGGAGCGTCGAGGCCGTCAGTCCTGCCCGCATACGCAACAGGCCGAGCGCGATCGGGTGGACCTCGATTGCTATGGCGCGATGGTCAGGTCGGGCCGGAGTCGCAACAGGAACAGGTGATTGTCCGACGAGCCGGTCACCACGGCTCCGAGCAAGTCGACCGCGAGGGCACTGGTCGCGGTCAAATCGCTCCCGGACGGCGCATGCGTCGCGGTCACGCCCACCCCCGCGAGCCACGTGGCGACGAAGAACTTCGGGTCGGCGTCCGGTCCGATCTGGTGGGGCGGGGCAAACACGACGCCTCCCTCTTCGCGCCCCAGCCACGCGAACCCCGAGTCGGGCAGCGGTACCGGGTAATAGCCGATGCTATCCGCCGCGGAGCCGTAGCAGAGCGTCCGCGTCCGCACGTACTCGTCGCCGCTGGGCTCGAAGGTCACGAAGAGCGCGTCATAGCCGCCCTTCGGCAGCCCGTCCCCGTTCTCGCACTCTGGCCAGTCGGTCGCCGCGCCGACGAGCGCAAGGGACCCGTCGTGCCCACGCGCGATCCCCCCTCCGCGATCGAGCCCGGGGCCTCCGACCTGCTCGACGAAGTCCCACGGCGGCGGCGCGTTCGGCTCCCACAGGAGCGGGTCGAATCGAGCGATGAAGAGGTCGTGATCGGCCGCGACCATCTGCTTTCGCCCGAGGCTCAATGGACCATGGAACTCGCCGGACACGACCACTTGCCCGGCGTCGACCGTCGCCCCGGACAGCAACGCATGGTCACCGTTGCCGATGCACACATGGTCGATCTCGCCGGCGCCGTCGAGCGACGACCGGGCGACGAACAGCTCGAGGTGATTGAGTTCATCCACGCATGTACCGACGACGACGGCAAGATCGTCGACGAGCACCATCTCGGACACCACGACGACCCCAGAGTCCGCGAGGGTCTTGCACCACTGCGCGACCCCGTCGGCGGAGAGCTTGAGCATGAAGAGCGACGGCTCGTCGACCTCGCACATGACCCCGTCGACGGCGAAGTCATGATAGGTCCGGCCCGCGACGAACACGCTCCCGTCCGGGCCGAGCTGGAGCGTCGTCAAGCTCGCCTCCGTGGCCGCGTTGAGCTCGTCGACCGCGCCGAACGAGCGCGACCACTTCAAATTTCCGGCGCGATCCATCCGCACCACGAAGGCATCATCCAGCCCGGCCGGCTCGGGCAAGCCCAGCTTCGGCTCGGGGTCCCGATGCCGACCCGTGAGGACGATGTCCCCGCACTCGTCGAGCGCCACGCGGAGCCCCACCGTGTACTTCTCCTCACCGAGCAGCCGCCCCGAGCACGCGTCGTCGACGCACAGCATCTCGTCGCCGCACAGCACAGGGGGAGCATCGCCGCCCGTCGTCGCGCCGGTACTCCCTTCCGAGGTGCTCCCCGTCGACGAGAGGCCGGTGCTGTCCGCCGATGTGCTCTCCGTGCTCCCTCCTGGCGGTCCGCCCGTGCTCCCCGTGTCCGTGGGGCTCGTCGCGTCGCCCTGTCCGTCCGTCGTCGAAGCCCTGCTGGTCGGTGCGCTCGTCCCGGTGTGGGTCGACCCCGTCGACCCCGTCGCGCTCGTGGTCGTCCCCGCCGGCGCACACGAAACAAACACCAGCCCAAGCAAACATGTCTCTTTGTACATTTCTAATCCCCTCAGCTCGGCGTAGGCGAGGAGTCTAGCATGGTAGGAGTCCGGATCGCCCGCCGCTTGAGCCGCGCCGAGCGCATGCGCTGATTCGTGTGCTCGCAGGCGGCACATGCACAAACTCACCGGCCCGCCCGGCCGTCCCGTTCGCCGCTGCGGCTACCCTGGCTCCGCATGCACGACTTTGCTGCTCTGCTCGCGCTCCTCCTCGCCGCGTCGCTCTCCGCTTGCGCCGCCAAACAGAGCGTCGCGCCGGCGCCCGCCATGAGCGTAGCGCCGGAGCCCGGCATGAGCGGCGGGGAGCAGCGCGCGCTCGAAGCGGCCGTCGAGTTCACACCGACGGCGATCCACGGGGCCTTCCACAACAACACCGAATCGGACCTCGAGATCCGCACCTCGGTGCGGATCGTCGGCGACGACTGGAAAGACGCCGTGCCGCCGATCGCCGGTCCGATCGTCCCCGTCAGGGCGGGCGCTTCCAGTTCCCCGTGGTCGATCGCGCTGCCGCCCTTGCGCGACGGGTATCATGAGATCATGCTGCAGACGGTGCCGACCCATGGCGGGCCCGTCGAGGCCGACGTCAATGGCTACTTCCGGGTCGAGCGCGGCGTCACCACGGTGATCGACTTCGGAGAATGGTACAACGCGACCGGCGGCAGCCCGATCGCTCCATCTCCATGAGCGAGGAGCGGTCGGTGCCGGCGGGACGATGGTGCCGCCGAGACGCGCGACGGGTCGCCGCTTCGCTGCGATGCTGTTGACGGTGGGCCTCCGACTGGAGAAGCTCGCGCCGTGAGCAGCGCGCTGATCGTCGGTGACCTCCAGGCCGGGATTCTCGACAACTACCCGTTCACGAGGGCCGTGGTGCCGCCAGTGGCCGAACTGCTGCCGCGAGCCCGGGCGGCCGCCGTGCTGGTCGTGTTCGTGCGCACCGCGTTTCGGGCCAACGGCGCGGACCTGGCGGGTGAGGTCTTCGCGGCCTTCCATCGGGCCGGTGACTTCTTCCACGAGGGGTCGCCGGGGACGGAGGTCGCGCTCGAGGTCACCGCGGACGACGTCGTCGTGCTCAAGCGACGCACGAGCGCGTTCGCGGGGACCGATCTCGATCTGGTGCTGCGCGCCCGCGGCGTGGACTCGCTCGCGCTCACCGGAGTCGCGACGAGCGCCATGGTCGCGGCCACGCTGTACGACGCGTCGGACCGCGGCTACGGGCTGACCGTGCTCCGTGACGGATGCGCGGACCAGGACCCGGCGGTCCATGAGCTCCTCGTCGACACCGTCTTTCGCAGCAGGGGCGCGGAGATCCTCACGTGCGCGGAGTGGCCGGCGCGTGCCGCTCGCCGTTGAACGACCTCGCGGCCTGCGTCATCCACCGGCGAGCCGGCCGAGCCAGTTCGCGTAGCCGTCGCCGAGCCTGAAGGTGGCGACGACGACGACGTCGCCGTTGGGAGCGGCGGCGATGCGCCAGCCCTCGGCCTCGTTGGCCGGTCCGAAGACCTGCTCGAACGTCCACATACGGGTCGCGTCAGGGGCGTGGCGCGCGATCCACAGGTCCTTGCGTCGCAACGAGAGTCGGATTCGACCTCGACGCCGACGACCCAATCGCCAAGGCAGCCCAATCCACGGCGTTTCGAGCACCTGGCACACCTGCAGCCTGCACGATACGCGCGTGATTTGCCGCGAGCTCCCGGGCCCGACTTGCAATGCCGACCCGGCCGCGTCGTGCTCACGGCGGAGGTCGGCGCTGCGCTGGCCATTCGGCCAGCCGCTCGAGGTCGTCCTCGTCCTTCGCGGCGAGCGACAGCGCTACGCTGCACGTGTCCAGCGTATCGCACGTCGCCCTGGCGCGTGAGCGCCGTCGAGTCCCTCGCCGGCACCATCAGTCGACCGCTAGCGATCGTCGCCGAGTTTGCCTGTCTCGGAGGACAGGAGGCTGTGGAGACGACGATGCGCTCGCCGGTGGTGGCGCTAGCCCGAACGATTGGGGCCGATGGGACCGCGAGATGAATATTCAGGTCATCCCCTACGACGACCATGGCGACCTGCCAGCCGTCTTGCGCGAGCTCGGGAAGACGCCGCGAGACCCTGTTGCCGTTGCACCGCGACGACATCCCACCTGACATCCGTGACTGCTTCGAGCAGATCGACAGGGCCTTGGACATGCGGCGGGCGAAGGGGGACGAAGGCGATGCTTCAGCGTCAGCCGAGGCAATGGCCTCTGAAGAGGCAAGCAAGCGTGTGAGGGGATACCCAGACGGATCAGGAGGGGGTCAGTCTCTCTGTCTGTGCTGATTCGATTCGTGAAGAAGATCACCCGCTGCGGATGCCTTCGCGCACGCTGCAACGTGCTACTCACCGAGCCATGTCCGCCGATGTCTCGTACTTGCTGCTTGGGTTCACCACGTTGATGCTGCTGGGCTTTGGCTTGCAGATCGTCATCGTGCGCAAGCGTCGCGGCGAGTACATCGTCTACAAGCCGCTGCTGCTGCTGGCGCTGGTCGTGCTCTGGGGCCTCAGCCTGGCCTCCGTCGTGACCGGCAAGAGCATCTCCGAGCTCACCGGCGGCGTGATCGGGTAGCTCGAACGACTACCTACAATCCTTGCCGCCTGCGCTCGCGCTGGACGAAGAGATACAGGCTCTCGACCTTCTCTCGGGCCCAGGGGGTCTTGCGGAGGAACTTGAGGCTCGACGTCACGCTCGGCTCGCTGGTGAAGCAGCGGATCGAGATGCGCCGGCCGAGCTCTTCCCAGCCGAAGAATGCCACCAGGTCGTTGACCATGGCCTCGAGGGTGATGCCGTGCAGCGGATCTTTGGACTTCGGGCTCGTCGTCACTTCAGCACCCGGGCGCGAAACGACCGGCCCTTGATCTTGCCGGCGCGCAGCCCCTTCAATGCCAGCTCTGCGCGGTCGCTGCGGATTGCCACGTAGGTATGGCGGGCCAGGATGTCGATCTTGCCGACGACCTCGCCCGGGAGGCCGATGTCGCCGGTGAGCGCCCCGAGCAGGTCGCCGGCGCGCAGCTTGTCCTGTCGGCCGCCTTCGATGACGAGGGTCGTCATCGGCGGCCGCGTCGGCCTGTCGTCGTCGGGGCTGGGCAACGCTTCCCAGCGGAGCGGCGTCCCCTGCGCTCGCTCGAGCGCCGCGACCCGTTCGCGCTCGAACGGCGAGCAGAGCGCCAGCGCCCGCCCCTTGCGCCCCGCGCGGCCGGTGCGGCCGATCCTGTGCAGATGGACATCGGGATCGGTGGGCAGCTCCCACGAGACGACCATCGAGAGCTCCTGGATGTCGAGGCCGCGGGCCGCGACATCGGTCGCCACCAGCACGGCGCAGCTCTTGTTGGCGAAGCGCAACAGCACCTCGTCACGCTCGCGCTGTTCCAGCTCGCCGTGCAGCGCCAGCACCGAGAAGCCCCGCCTGGCGAGCTGGGCGCTGACCTCCCGGACATCGTTGCGGGTGTGGCAAAACACCAGCGCCGATTCGGGTCGGTGCTGCGACAGCAAGGCGGCGAGCGCGTCGAGCTTGCGAGCGGGCTCGACCGCGAAGAAGGTCTGCTCGATGTCGGCGCGGCTGACGACGTCGTCGACCGTGACGGTCACGGGATTGCGCTGCAGCCGGCGGCTCAGCGCCCTGATGTCCTCGGGATAGGTCGCCGAGAACAGCATCGTCTGCCGCGAGCTCGGGGCCTGTTCGACGATCGCGGTGATGGACTCCAGGAAGCCCATGTCGAGCATGCGATCGGCCTCGTCGAGCACCAGGACGCGCAGGCCGGACAGCTCGAGGTTGTCGCGCGCCAGGTGATCGAGGATCCGCCCCGGGGTGCCGACGACGATGTGGGGAGCCGCCTGCAGCGCCGGCTTCTGCGTCCGCACCGGCACGCCGCCGCACAGGGTCACCACCCTCAGGTTGGCGATGAACCGCGCGAGGCGCCGGAGGACGGTGCTGACCTGATCGGCGAGCTCCCGGGTCGGACAGAGCACGAGCGCCTGCACGCGGGCGAGGTCGACGTCGACGCAAGCCAGCAGGGCCAGGCCGAACGCCACGGTCTTGCCGCTGCCCGTGCTGGCCTGAGCGATCACATCCTTGCCTTCGAGCAGGCTCGGCAGCGCGTGCGCCTGGACCGGCGTCATGTGTGACAGGCCCAGCACCGCGAGCGCCTGGGCGAGCGGAGGCGCCAGCGAGAGCGCGGCGAAGGTCTCCTGCGGGCCCGGCGTGGCTGCCGATGGTTCAGGCGTTGTCGTCGTCGAGTCCGTCATGCCGGCCGCGGCGCCACATTCAGAGCGGAACCCGCTCCGCTGAGCCGGCGGGCACCCTAGCCCAGGGGGCACGCCCCCCGCAAGCCCGACGCGAGCCGTCGGCCGGCGCATCGCGCATCGCGCCCAGGTTCACGGTGCCCGGGTAGCTCTGGCGGTGGCCGTCCGGTGGCCAAAAAACAGGTCCGCCCGGGCCTCGTTCTCTGGCAGAGCAAGGAAGCAGTTCCCGCTCGCGTGTGCCAGCGCTCGAGCTTGCTGTTGGACTGGGGATAGCCGGGTGAGATCCGGACATGCGTCATGCCGGAAGTCGCGGGCGATGAACTGCGGGCCGTTGTCGGTGGCGATGCGAGGTCGAGCCTCGGGCACCCGCTCGCGGGCGCAGCAGGATGCACTCGACGTCGCGCGCGGTCATCGACTCGCGGAGATCCCAGCGGACAATGTCGCGGCTGTAGCCGCGATCGACCCCGGTGCGGCCGCGCATCCGAGCGTCGACGAGCTGTCCGGGGAACGCTCGCTACGCAGGGGGACGTCGATTCTTTGCGCATTGTCGTCGGAGGGATGCAGCTTTCGGGCGGCATCGGTCGGCGCGCTATGATCAATAGGTTCTCGCTGGCGAGCGCGCGGCGGTGGGCGGATAGGCTGCGCGAGGTTGGCCCCGGCGAGCGGCGCGATCCTCGGCGTCCTTCGGCGGGTCTGCATCTGTGCGGTGAATCGCGCGACGAGAACGGGTTCTCGCCGTTTTGCCGGGCATACTCTGGTAAAAGCACCGTTCAAGCCCGGACTTCAGGTTCGAGCTCACTTCGCTCCCTCAGGTGCCCATGTCCTTCCCAGCGCGGGTCATCCGCTATCTCACCTCGATCCTCGTCTGGACGCTCGGGTTTGCGTGGATGACGGGCGTCATCCTCTACCTCGTCGTCTTTGCGCTCGTGCGCGGCGGTGGGCCTCGGCTCAACCGCAAGGCGGCGCAGTTGATGTCGCACGTCACTCGCCTCGCTTACCCGCGCTTTCGCGTGATCCACGACCCCGGGTTCGACCCGACCCGCCCGAGCGTGTTCTGTCAGAACCATGTCAACTTCATGGACGCTCACGTGGCTTGCCGGGTCATCCCCGGGCCGTTCTGCGGGTTGATGCTGGCCTCGCACTTCAAGATCCCCGCCTATGGCTGGATCATGCGGATCACCAGCGGGATCCCCGTGCCCTCCGAGGCGGGCGGACGCACGGCCGCGCTGATGACCGCCGCCCGCGACCGCATGGCGCGCGGGATCTCGATCCTGGTGTTTCCCGAGGCCCACCGGACCCGTGACGGTCACGTCCAGCGGTTCAAGCAGGGCGTCTTCTTCATGGCCCGCGATGCCGGCGCGCCGGTGGTCCCGATCGCCGTCCACGGCGCCTACCAGGTCAATCGCAAGGGCACCTGGTTGTTCTCACGCGGGCCCGTGAGCGTGTGGATCGGGCCGCAGGTCGAGACCGCGGGCCTCGACGACGAGGCGCTGGCGGTCGTGATCGAGGAGATGCGCGCGGACATCCACGAGTTCGTCGAGACCGGCTTCCCCCGGGAGCGTCCTGCGAGCGCGTGAGCCCGCGCGTTTTCAGGAGCGGCGCGGACGACGGCGGGGTCAGCACTCGTGCGGATCGCGTCGTCGACCCGGGCGCTCGAACAAGGTGTTTTCTGGAACATGTCGTTATGGACATGTTCGAATGTTCAATCGCCGCCGGGGCAGCGCGTGCGATAGTCACGGACCAGCACGGCGAGGCCGTCGGCCTCAGGTTCGGCCTGCAAGCGCGCGAGGACGAGGCCCGCGCGCTCGGCGGGCGCGGCGACCCGCACCTCGGCGGCGAACGTGAAGGGCGCCGCGTCGCACGCGAGCTCGTCGCACACCTCGATCTCGGCGACGATCGCCTGCCCCTCGGCGGCCAGCGCCGCCGCGAGCTGGCGATCGCACGGCACGTCGGGGGCGGGGAAGTGGTGCAGCCCGTCGGCGACGTTGTACGACTCGCAGGCATCCGCCCCGAGACGGGGCCGAAACGGGCACGTCCAGGAATGCTCGAGCTCATCGCAGGTCGGGGCTTCAGCTCCGCATCGACATGCCCAGCGACCGCCGACCTCTGGTCCGCACCGCCAGCTCGGCTCCGGCGCTTGTTCGAGCTCGGCGCGCAACAGGCCATCAGTGGCCTGGCCGATCGAGCAGCCCTCGCCGTGGCCACAGGCGACGCAGCGGTCACCCCGACGGATGTTGCCGAACGTGCGTCGACTAGTGCTGCCGGGCGCAAGTGCGGGGCGTTATCGCTCATGCGGCCAGAACCTTGCCCTTGTAGGTCCACCTGAAGGGTTTGGCCATGCACTTGTTGAAGAAGGCGATGACGCGCGTCTCCATCTTGTGCAAGATGCCGCTCTCCCCCTTCACTCCCAGGGGCGCGTCGAGGCCGCAGCGGGCGGCGACGAATCTCACCAGCGCCTCCGAGTTGTGGGTGTTGAGATTGTCGAGGACGAAGATCCAGCGTGCGTCGGGGTCGGCATCGACAGTACCTGCAACGTGGCCGACGAAGTCTTCCTCGGTACGTCACGTCCTCGGCCTTTTGCGGCGTGCGCGAGGCTCGACGGGCGGCGGCCGCGAGGCTCGCGCGCCTCGAGCGCGCTGGAGCTTCCACGGGCGCCGTGCCGACGCGGTGCAGCCGGCGGCTCCGCCGAGTTCGGCCCGCGCGCGGCGCAGACGTACGGCGCCGCTGGCGGCTGTCGAGCCATGAACAGACGTTCGTGGGTTCGCGGAGCACCTGGGCGTACGAATCAATGCTCATGACATTTTAAAATGGGGGGCGCGCATTCACGCCCTCGACGCTCTCGGCTCGAGACGGGCATGCCATTCGCCGGACTCGTGTGCAGACTTTCGGTCGACCGTGTCCCACAGGTCCTCTTTGTTTCATGTCCTTCGAGACATCCATCGCATACGGGCGAATGGCGCGCCGTGTCACCCCTCACCGGCGCATGGCGCGTCCGTTGCCCGCCAATGGGCGGGTGATACATCTGCCGCGCAACATCCTGGCGACTCGACGTCGAGATCGGCCTCGAGCCCGAGGGACGCATGAAAACGCTCCGCACGATCCTGACCCTGATTCCGCTCGCCTGCGGCGGCGGCGGCAGCCCGAGCGACCCGGACGAGCTCCTGTTCGACGCGCTTTCGATGCCCCGGGAGCCCACCGTCGCCCTCGACGGCTTCGTCTCGGCGGAGCAGTGCGGTCTGTGCCACGAGGCGCACTACCGCGAATGGAGCACCTCGGGTCACGCCTATGCCATGATCGATCCGGTGTTCCGGGCGTTCGTCGCCGTTCGCCAGGAGCACTACGGCGGCAAGCAGGACATGTTCTGCTTGCAGTGTCACAGCCCGATCGGCACCCGCGGCGGCGAGATCGTGCCGGGCTTCGAATTCGCCGACCTGCAGCCGATCACTCTCGAGGGCGTGACCTGCGAGAGCTGCCACAAGGTCGCGTCCCTGGCTCGACCCTACAACAGCGGCCACGTGCTCGACCCGGCCGGGCCGATGCGCGGCACCATCGCCGAGCCGGCCGTCAGCGCGGCCCACGAATCACAGTTCTCGCCGCTTCACGGGGACGCGAGCTTCTGCGCTGGTTGTCACGACCTCCGCGAGGTCAGCGGCCTCGTGCTGGAGCGCCCCTACGGCGAATGGCTGGGGTCTCCCGCGGCGGCGGCCGGCGTCCAGTGCCAGGGCTGCCACATGCCCAGCTACGAGGGTCAGGCAGTCGCCGGCGGGCCCACGCGCACGCTCCACCGTCACGCCTGGATCGGCGCCGGCATCCCGCTCCTGGAGGGCTTCGTCACGGCGGAGGAGGAGGCGTCGGTGCGCGCGGAGGTCAAGCGGCTGCTCGCAGGGTCCGCGCGGGTCGACATCACCGCGGCGGCCACGTCCGTCCGCGCCGGCGAGGTCGTCGACCTGCTCGTCACCGTCGAGAACAACATCTCCGCCCACAACTTTCCCACCGGGTCGACCTTCAATCGGCAGGCCTGGATCGAGGTCGTCGTCCGCGACGGCGCGGATCGAATCGTGTTCGCGACCGGGACCCTCGACGCGGACGGGGAGCCGCGCGGCTCGTCCCGCGCGGGGCCGGGCACCGCCGAGCTCCTGCAGCTCGGCTCGATCCTCGTCGACGAGCGCGGAGAGCCGGTGCTGTTTCCCTGGCGCGCGACCGAGCACGTCTCGAACGCGCTGGGGCCGCTGGGCGAGCGGGAGTTCCGGCTCCGCGTGCCGACGATACGCGCCGCTCGGGGACCGCTATCGGCCGAGGCGCGCGTGCTGTTCCGCGCCTTCTCCCCCACCGCGCTGCGCGCCCTCGGCCTCGACGAGTACGTCGCCAGGCTCGAGATCCACGAGGTCTCGCGCGACCGCACCAGCGTCGAGCTCCGTCCGCCGTGACCACTGGCGCGACGACATACTGTGCGCGGCCGTGGCGACTCTCATGATTGCGCGAGCCACGGCCTCGTGCTCCATCGCTGTCCTACCGACCATGAAAGACTGAGAGGTCGACGGCGAGCGCGGTGGGCAGCCTGATAGGATTCGCCGCGGCCGGCCAGGTTTTCATGCGTTCGCCCCGCGGGGCGCCGCGTCCCACGCGAGCGGCAGGCGCTCATATCCCCGCAGGAGGATGAACGCGCGGCGCTCCGCCGGCTGGGTCGGGTGGAGGCGGACGCCGGGGAGGCGCGCGAGCAGGCGTTCGAATGCGATTCGGCCCTCGAGGCGCGCGAGCGCGTGGCCGACGCAGTAATGAATGCCCTTCGAGAACGCGAGGTGCGGGGTCGCGGGGCGGCGGCGGATGTCGAACACGCCGGGGTCGGGGTACGCCTCCTCGTCGCGGTTCGCCGAGCCGTACGCCAGGAACAGCCGCGCGCCGGCCGGCAGCGCGGCGCCCGCGAGCGTGGTATCGACAGTCGCGCGGCGAAACATCCCGCGCACCGGCGCCTCCATGCGCAAGATCTCGTCGACCGCGTCGGGGACGAGCGACGGGTCGGCGCGGAGGGCCGCGAGCTGCTCGGGGTGGGCGATGAGCAGCGTCATGCCGTGGCCGATCATGTCGGTGGTCGTCTCGTGGCCCGCGGCGAGCAGGTCGATCGCGTTGGAGACGGCCTCCTGCATCGTCAGCGGGGCCGTGCCGCCGATGTCGATCGGCGCGAGCAGGGTCAGCAGGTCGCCGCGCGGCTCGTGGACCCGGGCCTCGATGTGCGCGCCGAAGTAGCGCTGCAGGTCGACGAACTCGCGGGCGCATTCGGCCAGCAGCGCCGGCGGAGCGGCGCCCGCGAGCAGGATCTGCTTCGCGTTCGAGCCGCTCCTGAGCCGCGGCAGATCGGACCGCGGGACGCCGAGCAGCTCGCCGATGACGGTGCCGGGCAGCGGGAACGCGAAGCGCCCGATCAGCTCGACCTCGCCGTCATGCACGAAGCCGTCGATCAGCTCGTCGGCGAGCGCACGGACCTTCGGCTCGAGCGCCGCGACCCGCTGCGGCGACAGGGCCTTGTTGAAGACGTTGCGCACGCGCGTGTGGTCGGGCGGGTCGCTCTGGACCAGCGACTGGAATTCCAGATAACCGGTGCGCAGGATGTCCATCACCTCGTCCGGGAACACGGCCGAGGACTCGAGCGCGTTGGCCGAGGAGAACCGCTCGGTGTCGCGGGTGACCGCGGCGATGTCGGCGTAGCGGGTCACGACCCATGCGCCCAGGCTCTCGGCGAAGAATACGGGCTGCTCGCGGCGCGCCCGCGCGTACAGGGGATACGGATCGTCGACCTGATCCGGCGCCATGGGATTGAAGGCTGTGCTGAGATCCGTGGCCATGCGCCAGATTACCCTCCGGCGATGCATCGAGGAATGCGCGGACCTGCGCGGTCCGCCGGCGAAGTGGTGCCTGGGGGGGTCGCCCGCGGGACGGCCGCGCGAAGTGGCCTTCACCGTGTCGCTGGCCCGTGCTCGCTTGTGCCCGACGCGCGGCGGCGGGATACTCCTGCGCGACCGTGGAGCGCCCTCTCCGTGCGCAGGTCGCCGCGCTGGCGACGGTCGACCGGATTCGCTCGCTGGCCGCGTCGGCCCCGGACCGAGGGAATCATGACGATGACGACGAGCTGGCCCGAGCGCTTTCGAAACCTCTCCCTGAGCCCCTCACAGCGGCTCGATCCCGAAGATCTGGCGGTCGACGACGAGGCCGTCTACTTCACGTCGGGCGACGCGGTCTACCGGGTGGACAAGCGGACCGCCGAGATCACGGAGCTCGACAAGGTCCCCAACTATTACGCGATCCAGCTCGCAGTCGACGAGCGCCACGTCTACTGGGTGAGCCGGGGCGTGCCTCCGTGGTTCAAGGCGGGCCGCAGTTCCAACGAGTGCGATCTGCGGAGGGTGCCGCGTGAAGGTGGCGCCGCCGAGGTGGTCGTCCGGGAGCAGCGAGGGATCCAGACGCTCGCGCTGGTCGGTGACGCGATCTACTGGGTGAACGAGGAGAGCCCCTACGATGTCTGGGATTGCCGCGTCATGACGTGCCCGAAGCGAGGCGGGGCCGCGCAGGAGCTGGCCTCGGGGCTGCTCTTTCCCGAGGGGTGCGGGCAGTACCTCGCGCTCCTCGGCGATCGTATCTTCGCCTCGATCGTGCCGGGTCGCGCCCTCTGGCCCGGTGACGGCTGGGCCATAGCGACCATCCCGCGCGCGGGCGGAGCCGCGGACGTGGCGATGGTGGGGGTCGACGCAGATTCGGGTCTGGCGAGCGACGACGAATACGTGTACTTCGTGGACGGGCGGAGCAACAACTTGCTGCGTCTCTCCGCGGAGGGCGAGGCGTCTCAGCTCGTGATCGACCCACCGGGCGGCGGGGGTGGCCGCTCGACGGCGACCTGGGAGGAGGTCTTCGCGTGCCCGGACGAGGCGCCCTACCTGTCCGCCCCCAGGCACGGTTTCGGGCGCCTCGAGGAGCTCATCATTCACGGCAAGTCCCTCTATATCATGGCGGAGCGGCCGCTCGATCCCGGGCGAAGCTCGGTGCAGGCAGTGCTTCGCGTGCCGAGCGAGGGAGGTGTCTTCGAGGAGCTCGCCGTCTGGCCGTCCCGGAAGATAGGCTCCATCAAGGCGGTCTGCGACGGCAAACACATCTATTGCGACGTGAAGCCTGAAGGCGATGACTATTTTCTCGGCAGGATACCGACATGAACCGTGAGCGCCGGCGTCGATGGTGAGGCGCGGTCGCTGGGCCGTCGAGACAAGCGGAGTGGAGCGAGACAGCAAGTTCGAGCGGCAGGCGACAGCACGGTCGCCGGCCGGCGTTGGGCCGATGCGCGATTGCGCGCCCTGCGCCGCTGCAGCTCGCCGATTCGTGGCGTGGCGCTCCGCTCACCGTGAAGGGGCGCGACGGCCGGGCGCGCCGAGGTGGAGCGACACTTCGGCTAGATCTCGGGCGAGGCTCGCCGACGCGAGCCCGGGGTGCGATGCCTACGAGTGCGAGCAATCGCTGGAAGGGGGTGCCGATCTACACGATCGGCCACTCGACGCGGACCTTCGACGAGTTGGTCGCGCTGCTGCGCTCGTTCGACGTCGCCGTGGTCGCGGACATCCGCACGATCCCTCGCTCGCGGCACAACCCGCAATTCGAGGGCGACGTCCTGAAGGCGGCCCTTCGTCGCCGGCGCCTGCAATACGTGCACCTCCCGCGCCTCGGAGGTCTGCGGCGCCCCGGCAAGGACGCGACGAACAGCGCGTGGCGCAATCGGAGCTTCAGGGGCTACGCCGATTATATGCAGACCGACGAATTCGCGGCCGGGCTGGCCGAGCTCCGCGGCTGGGCCGCGAAGGGGAGCGTCGCGCTGATGTGCGCGGAGGCGGTGCCGTGGCGTTGCCACCGCTCGCTCGTCGCCGACGCGCTCACGGCCCGCGGGGCCCGGGTCGAGCACATCACCGGCCTCTCGCGCTCCTCGCCGCATCGTATGACCCCCTTTGCGGTGGTCGAGGGCGCGCGGGTGACCTATCCGGGCGAGCGCGACGGCGGCGAGGCGCTCGCCACACCCGCGCCGTTCCATCTCGAAGCGACGGTCCGGGTACTGCAGCGTCGGCCGAGCAATCGCGTCGACGTGTGGGACGAGGGCCGTTATCAGCGGGTGCTGACAATCGCCGGAGAGCTCGTACTGGTCGAGGTCGAGGATCGCGGGACGGTCGACGCGCCCGACCTGCGATACTTGGTGTCGCACGGTGACGTGTCGCCGGCGGCGCGTCCGCAGCTCGCGGCCGTCTTGCGCAAGGTGCTCGGCCTCGACGTCGATCCCGCGCCGCTCCTGCGGCTCACCACCGCCGATCGCAGGCTCCGCCCCACCGGCCTGGCGCTGCGCGGGATGCGGCCGCCGCGGTTCGCCGAATGGTTCGAGGTGTTCGCCAACGTGGTGCCGTTCCAACAGGTGAGCCTCGACGCCGGCGCCGCGGTGGTCGCTCGCCTCGTCGAGCGCTTCGGCAGATCGATCGAGCGCGCGGGTCGCCGCTTTCATGCCTTCCCGACCGCCCAGGCGGTCGCCGCGGCTCGCGTCGATACGCTGCGCGCGTGCGGCCTGAGCGCGCGCAAGGCCGAGGTGCTGCGCCACCTGGCCCGGGCGATCGCGTCCGGCGAGCTGGCGGAGGCGACGATCGCCGGCCTGGCCACGCCCGACGCGCTAGCGACGCTCGGCGAGCTGCCCGGCATCGGCCCGTGGAGCGCGGCCCTGGTGCTGCTGCGCGGCCTCGGTCGTCTCGACGTGTTTCCGCCGGGCGACGTCGGGGTGGCTCGCGGTCTCGGCACGCTGATGCGCGTCGCCGCGGATGCTCCGCTGGACGTCGAGCGCTTCGGCGATCGTCGCGGTTATCTCTACTTCTGCGCGCTCGGGGGCGACATGCTGGCGCGGGGCCTGATTCACGCGGCGCCGCCGCCGAAGCGCGCGCCGGGCTCCGTCCGCTCGCGGGGCGCGGGCCGGGCGTGAGCGCGTCGCGCGGACGACCGCGCGATGTTGCGGCGCGGAATCTGTCCTGAAGGACAGGCTCTGTCCGACAGCAGGCGCATGACCTCGTCGTCGAGAGGGTGTGTGCCGAGCTGCGTCATGTCCGAACCATGAGGTCCATTCATAAGAGCATCCGCGGGCGAAGGCGAGTTCCAGGATGCGCCAGGTCACGGGACGAAGCGTCTCGAGGATCTCGGTGCCGCTCGACTGTGCGGAATCTGCTCGGAAAAGTCGTGCGCACCGCTCTCCGCCGCGGGCAGGCCAGTCACGAAGGAATGCTTCGCCCACCGTGAGACGGAGGTGGCTTGCCGCTGGAGGCGATCCGTCGCACCCTGCGCGCGCAATTTCGCAGACTGCGCACCCCGAGCTCCACCATGACTCAGACTCCCCCGTCCCCCCTTGAAGCGATGCGTCGGCTGGTCGCCGGCAACGAACGCTACAAGAACGACACCCGCAGCGTCACCGCTCTGGCGAGCCAGCTGCAGCGCGGCGGACTGGCGGCGGGTCAGAGCCCGTTTGCGATCGTGCTGTGCTGCTCGGACTCGCGGGCGCCGGCCGAGATCCTGTTCGACCAGGGGCTCGGTGACCTGTTCGTGATCCGCGTCGCCGGCAACATCGTCGCGCCGTCCGGCATCGGCAGCGCCGAGTTCGCCGCGGCGACCTACGGCACCCGGCTCGTCGTCGTCATGGGGCACTCGTCGTGCGGCGCAGTGACGGCGACGCTCGAGGTGCTGCGCGGGGAGAGCACGGTGGCCAGCGACAACATCCGTGACATCGTCGACCGCATCCGCTCGTCGGCGCAGACGGTGCTCGAGGTCGGCAAGGACCACTCGCGGGAGCGTCAGCTCCGCGATGCGATCCGCGCCAACGTCCGCAACGCGGTCGATCACCTGCGCCACGGCAGCCGCATCCTCGAGGACATGGTCAACAGCGGGCAGCTGGTGATCGTCGGCGCGGTGTACGACATCACGACGGGTCACGTCGACTTCCTCGACGTGCCTGCGGAGCTACGCGAAGTGCTGCCGGCCGCGTGACGCGTCCGCTCCGGCGACGAGGCGGAGCAACTTGTACTTTCGCGGTCACGGAGATCGGTGATATGCCGACGCCATGACTCCCGTCGCGATCGTGAGCGCGAGCCGGCTGCGCATCGGCGCCTGGGACGAACGACGGCTGTGGCTCGTGGACCTCGATTCGCCGCGTCGGCTTCGGCTCGACCTCGCGGGGACGATCGTCGAGACCGACGAGCCCCTTCCCACCGCGGTGAGCATTCCCCCCCTCGCGCCGTATCCTCCCGGGTCGCCTTTCGCCGCGAAGAATGGGCCCACCGCCTCGAGCTCGCTACGCTGGCGACGCGTGCGCCGAGGTCTCCTGCTCATCGTCTGTGTGCTCTCGGATTGTCCCGCCGGCGGAGCCGCGACCTGGCCGTTCGGACGCGATCTTCACTGCCATGGATCGGCGAGCTGCGGATCGGTCAAGAAGGTGTCGTCGGTGAGGCTGTCGAGGAAGGCGAGCACGTCGGCGCGCTCGTCGTCCGTCAGGTCGAAGCCGCGGATGAAGCTGCTCTTGAACGGGTTGGCGCTGCCGACCCCGGCGTTCGGGCCGTCGGCGATCGTGCGCCCGCCGGCGGCGTAGTGGTCGAGGACCTCGGAGAGGGTCGCAATGCTGCCGTCGTGCATGTACGGCGCCGTCACGGCGATGTTGCGCAGCGTCGGCACCCGGAACCGCCCCATGTCGGCGGCCACGCCGGTGAACTCGTGCAAGCCGGTGTTACCCGCCGGGTAGCCGCCCTTGCCGTCGATGTTGTAGAGGCCGGTGTTGTGGAAGATGCCGTTGCGCGGCGGCCTGCCCTCGTAGGCGATGCTGTCCTGGAAGTTGAAGCCGGCGTGGCAATGGAAGCACTCGAACTTCTCCGAGCTGAACAGCCTCGCACCGCGCTTCGCCGACTCCGAGACGGCGTCCTGGTCGCCGCCGAGGTAGCGATCGTACGGCGAATCTCCTGACAGCAAGCTGCGCTCGAAACAGGCCAGCGCGCGCGTCACGTGGGTCATTGTGAAGGGGTCGTCGTCGTCCGGGAAAGCCTCGGAGAACAGCGCCTCGTAGCGCGGCTCTTCCCGCAGCCGCTCGATCAGCACGTCCTCCATTCCACGGAGCCCGAGCTCGACCGGATCGAAGCCGAACAGCGGCGTCATCATCTGCTTCTCGAGATCGAGGAGCAGCGGGTTGGCCCAGGTGTAGGTCGTCGAGTACGCGACGTTGGCCAGGCTCATCGAGTTCCGAAGGGTGCGCTGGCCGGTCGAGCCGGTCGAGAGCACCTCGGCGTCGGTGAAAGCGAGCTCCTGGCGGTGGCAGGTCGCGCACGACTGCGTCTCGTTGCCGGACAGCCGCGTGTCGTAGAACAGATGGCGCCCGAGCTCGACCTTCTCCGCAGTCATCGGGTTGTCCTCGGGGACGAGCGGCACCGGGAGGCCGACGCCGAGCTGCCAGGCGTAGCCCTGGGCAGGCTCGCCGTCGTCGCAGGCGGCGAGCGCCAGGCAGGCCGTCAGCGCGAGCGAGACACGCATCACTGCACGCGGAAGATCGCCTGGTTGGCGGTGCTGTCGCCGTTCGTCCAGTCGAGGCCCAACGGGCTGAACATCGACGAACACAGCGCCTCGGGGCCGAACGAGTGACAGGCGCAGGTCGTCTTGCCCTCCATCTCCTCGCACTCGGTCGACGGGGTCGCCAGCGTGAGGCCGCTGAATACCGCACCCCAGTCGACGGAGACCTTGCCAGTCTCGGCGATGAAGCCGTCGAGCTCGATCTCCGGCCGGTTCGAGTTGGCGCAGGACACGATCTCGCCGGCCATCGCGTCGCCTTCGCAGCCGATGCTGCCCACGTGCAGGCCGACCGTGGACGGTGCGTCGCCCTCGACGACGCCCCAGGCCGTGAAGAAGATGTGGCCGTAGTTCCAGCTCCACGACATGGTCGTGTCGTTGAGCGGCGCCGGGGCCTGCGTGAGGTCGGTGTGGTTCAGCTCCTCCGGCACGCCGATCTTGAAGCGGAGCGCCACGAAGTCGTGGGCGCCGCCGCCATGCCGCGGCTGCGCCGCGACGACGCCCTTGATCGTGGTGTGCAGCTCCGGGGTGCCGTTGGTGCAGGAGCCCGAGCCGTCCTCGAAGTCGATGAGGGCGACCCCGCTGCCCTGGTTGACGCCGTCGTCCTCGATCGTGACCGGGTGCTCCTCGCCCTCGATGGTGACGAGCCGGACGTCGTGGACGTAGAAGCGGAAGTCCTGCGGCGTCATTGTGGCGCCGTCCGTACCGAGCCCGCTGTAGCTCCGGCCGCAGGCGAACGGCTCGCCGCCGACGCGCCCCTCGAACACGATCTCGACGGGCTCGTCGGTGAAGCCCGGCTCGTGCGAGTCGCATGCGGGGATGAGCAACGGGAAGAGGGCGACGAGGCGGGACAGTTGCATCGTTCGAGATCCTTGAGCAGTGGCCCCGACCATACGGAGGATCGAGAGCGCTGTCTCTGCGACGTGATGTCGCGGGTCTGCTGCCGCATGGAGGTGAGCTCTGCCGAGCTCGAGTGCGCCTTGATGGTCACTCGCACGGGAGCCCTGCCAACGTGCCCTCGCACAGGGCCTCGTCGCCGACGGCGGCCTCGCACTGCATCAGGCGACAGGTGAGCACGTCGGCCGAGAACGCCTCCGCAGCGGCTGCGCACATCTCCTCGGCTTCGTGGTGATCGTCGCCCCAGGTCCCGTGATAGATGTCGTGGCAGTTGGTCAGCATGCACGCGCGGACGTGCGACAGGCTGTCGCAGCGGTGCTCGGTTTGATTGAGCCTTAAAGGACATGTCTCTCGGGACATATCATGCCGTGGGTCATGGCCGCATGCGACGACGGCGAGGCCTGACATCGAAGCGATAGCCGACCTGAAGCACCCCCCGCGCGAGAAACGGCGCTCCCGCGAGCGGCACAGCTACATGGCGACTACCAGGGCCTCGCGCCCGTGCTCTCGTACAACCACCGCCGCTTCTCGCTGACGGCGATGCAGCCGGTGTATCGCCTCACGCGCAGCGGCCTGGCGACCTACGGCCTCGGCGATCTGGACGTGTACCTGCTCGGGGCAACGCTCTACCAGCTCTGCACACAGCTCTTGCCGAAGCTCGCAGGGCTCCGGCCTATCCACGAGGTGAACCCCAGCAGCGAGGCGTCAGAGGACTTTTCGCGGCTTCTCTGTTCGGCGCTCGAGCCCGAGGTGAGTCATCGGCTACCGTCCGCCCGGTCGTAGTCGTAGAGAAGCTGCCGAGAAGAAGGCTCGGCCTCGTGCTCGGCGGCCCTCTGCGTCACATCGGCGGCTCGGGCTTGCACAGCGCGCCGCCTTCGATCTGCGCGTTGGTGCGGAAGGTGTTGAGCAGCTCCCACGAGTGCGGCTCGTATTGCGGGATGGTCGAGTCTTCGCGGACGTTGGTGACGTGATAGGTGTGCTGATTCCAGATCCGTCGCGCCTGGATCCACCGGTCCTGCTTGTCGCGGATGACCTGGACGGTGGGCGCGGTCTGGAGGTCGTCGTAGCCGACGTCGGAGACGACGACGATCTCGGCCGAGCCGTCGTTATCGACGTCGGCGACCACGGGGTACTCGATCAAGGTCTTGGAGCTGCGCGGGACCGACAGCAGCGGCTTGCCGGCGCCGTCGAACACGAACAGCTTGACCTCGTCGGCGTACATCGCCTCGGCGATGCCGTCGCCGAGGAAGTCGAAGGCGGTGCCGGCGGCCCAGCCGCTGCCGTCCTGGACGTTGGCGGTCCAGGCGACCTTGCCGCCGGCCTCGAACATCGAATAATGCGCGGCCGAGCTGGTGGCGAACTCGCTGAGCTTGTCGCCGTCGAAGTCGTGGATGGTCGACGGCCGGAACCACGCGCCGATGCCGTTGTCGCCGGTCGGCTTGATGTCCTTGAACTTCACCTTGCCGTCGTGCTCGAGCACGGTGATGCCATTGTTGTTGGTCAGGAGGATCTCCGGCATCGGGTCGGGGTCGAGGTTGGCGACCGACGGGAAGCCGGGCTTGAGCGAGACGTCGTTGTAATAGACGGTGCCGTCGTGATGATAGGCGGCCTGGCCGAGGACGACCTCGAGGTCGAGGTCGCCGTCGAGGTCGGCGAGGACGGTCGCGGTGCAGTGGAACACGATGTCCCACAGCGCCTGCTCGGGGGCGATGAACAGGGTCTTGCCCTCGTGGTCGACGACGAGGTCGTCGCACACGACCTCGACGTCGCCGTCGTTGTCGAGGTCGCCGAGCGCGACGGCGCCGCCCTGGTCGTGGTTGAACTTGTCGGCGGAGGTCCACTTGAGCGCGCCGTCGTGCTCGAACGCCACGAGCGCGCTGGGCCCGAGGAAGGTGCCGCCGGGGGTGGCAGCGACGATCTCGGGCAGGCCGTCGTTGTCGATGTCGCCGATGGCGGGGGTCACGAAGCCGTCGACGGGGGTGGCGACCGCGAAGTGCTCGACGCCGGTGGCGCCGTCGAGGACGTGGATCTTGCCGCCGAGGGGGCCGCCGGTGACGACGATGATGTCGGGGACGTCGCACAGGTCGATCGAGCCGTCGCCGTTGTCGTCGGTGAGGTTGGCGACCAGCGGGGTCGAAGAGCTGCCGCCGCTGTTCTGATTGCCCCACGACCATTGGACCTCGGGCTCGAAGCTGTCGGGCGGGGCCTCCTTGTTGCAGTCGCCGATCGCGTCCATGTCGTCGACGACGTGGCAGGTCGGCGCGGGCCCGTCGGTCTCGATGTCGCCGATGTCGCCGCCCTGCGGTGTGTCGAACTTGAAGCCGGTGTTGCTGCCGCTGGCCGAGACCTCGTCGGTGGTGCTGGCCGAGGTGGAGGTGGAGCCGGTGGCGCTCTCGCTGCCGGCGCTGGTGGTCGGCACGCCGGTGGTGGTGGCCGTGGGCGAATCGGTGGCGGTGCCGGTCGAGGCGGTCGCGCTCGTCACCCCGGTGGTGGTCAGCGAGGCGGTGCTGCTGGCCGTGGAGTCGCCGCAGGCGACAGGCACGATTCCAAGGGCGAGGAGCGGGAGGGCGAACGCTTGCGGACGGGGCATCTTCGAGCAGGCTCGCGTACGCCCGCGCGCGCGTCAACGCGGGGGGCCGTGGGAGTCATCACGGCTGTTCGCAGCGGGGCGGGGCGAGGCTGGGCGGTGGAGAAGACGGCCGCGACCTGTCCCCGAGGCCCGCGACCGAACGGCGAGCCGAGGGCGATCCGAGGCGTCGAAGACTTCGATGCACAGGCGATGCAACGGCGGGGTGTTGACCGGGAAGACAGCACCTGCTGAGGTGTTCAGCGGAGGCGAAGTCTTTGTTCATGCGCGACGATTCATCTCGGAAGAACCGGGCGAGCTGGCTCGCCGGGTGTGCCTTGGTGGCGGCGGCCTGCGCGGCCGAGGCCGAGCCGCCGTTCGAGCCGCGCTACGAGACGGAGCGGCTGCGGATCGGGACCAGCTTCGAGGCCGAGGTGTGCCGCGGCGTGATGGACGTGTGGGAGGCGCAGATCGACGCGATCGAGGCGATGCTCGGGATCTCGCGCGAGTACGCCTGGCTCTACCTGTACGCCGACGACGAGTGGGACGCGATCGGGGCGGACTGCGGTAGAGAGGGCGAGCTCCGCGGCTGTTATCAGGATCCGGTGGTGCGGACGACCCTCGAGGTGGCCACCCACGAGATCGTGCACGCATGGACGGCGTCCGCCAGGAGCAAGCCGCTGCCGCTGCTGCAAGAAGGCATCGCGGTCCGTCTACAAGGGACTGCGCAGCGGACCCTGAAAGCGCTGTCTGTCGAAGATCTGTCAGCGGAAGTTTCGTGGGACCAGTACCCTTCTGCCGGCCACTTCGTCGCCTGGTTGATCGAGTCCTACGGGGTCGAGCGCTTCATGGAGCTGTACGTCCGGAGCTCGCGGGGCATGGCGCCCGCTGCGGTCTCGGCGTTGTTCCTGGACGTCCTGGGCAGCTCGTCGCAGGATGTCATGCTCGACTATTCGACGCACTCGAAGCAATATTATCCCGCGGCGGGCGCGCTCGCTTGCGGGACTGCCCCGCGTGCGGTGTGGCAGGGCGACTCCGCGGAGTGGTACGTCGACGGCTCCTGCGAAGCCGGCGGATGGTACGCGCTGGAAGGATACAATGGCCGCGAACGGACCACGATCGAGCTGGCGACGGAGGGGCGCTATGTGTTCGAGACCGGCGGACGGCCTTTTGGATTGATGCGCTGTCTGACCGAACCGGCCGACGAGGATGAATTGCCGGAGCTGCCGTGGCAGGTGACGCACGATGACAGCGTCGGTCCGGTGCCGGATTCGATGGTTCCCCTCGGTGAAGAAGACGGAGCTCTGGAGCTGCCGGCGGGGACCTACGAGATATGGGTATGGCGCCGCGACGAGGCCTACGAGGACTGGGCGTCGCCGGAGTTGCGCGTGCGCCGGCTGTGAGCGTTCGGCGGCTCGCGGCTCGAATCCGAGGCCACGAGTCAACCTCGGGATCGGCGGCGTCCCCATCTTGGGGCGTGTCGAGCGTACACCCCGGTTGCCGGCGCGATGCGACAGGCAAGGGCTTCGCGACGCGGAGCGTGGTGAAAGACGCGATGACGACGACGCGGCGTGCGAGCGGGGCGCGGTAACGATCGGTCCGCGTGACGCGCTCTTGCGGGCTCGTGGCGGGCCCGATACGGTCGACGCATGGCCTCCATGCGTCGCTTCGGTTGGTTGCTCGCGGCAGGACTCTGCCACGCTCCCGGTTGTTCGCAGACCTGCGTCGACGACGGGGCGGTGTTCAACCAGTCGCTCGAGGCGTGCATGACCGCGGGCCTGACGGCGAGCGCGACCGAAGGCACGGCGACCGAGGGCAGCGAGTCGGACACCGACGGGCAGACGATGACGGCGCCGACCGAGGGGAGCGCGAGCCAGGGGAGCGCGACCGAGGGGAGCGCGACCGAGGGCAGCAACAGCGACAGCGAGTCGAACTCGAACTCGAACTCGAACTCGAACTCGAACTCGAACTCGAACAGCGAGAGCGACACGATCACCGGCGGCGGCGGCGGCGTGTGGTGTGAGGACAAGGATGGGGACGGGTTCGGCGACCCGGCCAACTGCGTGCCGCAGGAGCCCGGCGAGGACCCGCCGGCGGGCTTCGTGCCCAACGACGACGACTGCGACGACGGCTCCGAGCACACCTTCCCCGGGGCGGCGCCGAACGACGACCCGACGGCGTGCATGACCGACGTCGACGGCGACGACTGGGGCGAGAGCATGCCGATGAACCCGGACGTGACGCCGGGGACCGACTGCGACGACGACGACCCGAGCACCTTCCCGGGCTCGGCCGAGGTCGAGGACCCGGAGAAGTGCATGAAGGACGAGGACGGCGACGGCTGGGGCGACAGCAGCGTCGACCCGGGCGTCGACGTCGGCTCCGACTGCTATGATTCGAACGCCGACATCAACCCCGGCGATCGCCTGCTCTACACCGCGTTCGACGACGGCCAGTTCGCCGAGGTGAACGTCGAGACCGGCGCCGTCACGCCGTTCGCCAGCGTCGACCTCGGGCCGCTGGCGCCGCCGTACGCGGTGATCACCTGCGCGATCTCGCCGGCCGACGGCACGATCTACTGCTCGCAGTCGGCCAAGCAGATCCTCATCGTCGTCGACTACTGCAGCGGCGACACGCCGACCGAGCTGGCCGATCACGGGCGATCGATCTGCGGCCTCGGCTTCCTCGACGACGGCACCCTCTACGGCATCGACGCCGACGCCGACGAGCTCGTCACCTTCGACCCGGCCACCGGCGAGGTCACCGACGCCAAGCCCCTCACGCTCGACGGCGACGGGGTCAACATCCAGGCCTGCGGCATGGCGGTCGACTGCGTCGGCGAGCGCATGCTCGTCACCGACGGCCAGAACAGCCGGATCCTCAGCGTCGACCCGAACACCGGCGAGGGCACCGTGGTGGCCGACATCCCCGAGGGCCAGTGGAACTCGGTCGGCCTCGAATTCGACCCGGTCAGCAAGCAGGTTTTTTCGAACAACGGCGACGAGCTGTACCAGATCACGCTCGACGGCTCGAACGACTACATGCAGCTGCCGGACCTCGAGATCAGCATCAACGACCTGTCGTACGGGCCGACGTGTAACTGAGGGGCTCAGAGCGAGAGGGTGACGCTGGCATCGTCCGCGTCGACGCCGACGCAGGCGGCAGAGCCCGTGGAGTCGAGCGCGATGAGGCTGTAAGCGACCGAGTACAGCGCGCCGAGACGAAACTCGCCTCGCGCGTCCGTCACTGTCAGCGTCGCGGCGTCGTCGAGCAGCGTGCGCGCGCACGTGCCGGGCGCGCCGGACGTGGGGGACGCGAGCACGAGGACGTCGGGCGCCGGCCCGCCGTCAGCCGCGCGCACACGCCCGCGGAGCTCGCGATCGGGGGACCGACCACGACTTCGATCGGCTGGGGATCTCCGGGCCGCCAGCGGGACTCACCGTGGAGCGTGGATTTGCCGCCGTCGATGTAAGGGGTCGGTCCGTGCGCCGAATGCACGGCGAGCGTGTGCGCGGGGGCAGTGGCGACGAAATTCGCCGTCGAACCTCGGCCTTCGTGGTCGAGCAACACCGTCGAATGGTCCCAGCGCAGCGCGACGCCACGCGCCGGGCGCCCGCTGCGGTCGCTGACGTGAAAGGCCACCGCGGGCCGACGCCGCAGGACTAACTGCACATCGGCGCCCGCTTCGACGCTCCGGCGCTCGTCGTGGTGATCGAGCGACACCACCTGAATGTCGACGCGCCGCCCTGACAGCCCGGCGAGGACGAACCGGCCGTGAGCATCCGTCGTGGTCTGCAGGTCTTCGTCCGGGGCTCTCACCTCGGCGTCGGCGACGGGGGCGTTCGTATCGTCGAGCACGACCCCCGTGAGCGAACCGCCGCGCTCGAACGTCCACGTCTCGCGCACGTCGCCCTGCACGGCGATGGTCCGCCGGATCTGCAGAGAAGCCGGGCACGACGCGGTGATGGCCCTGTCGCCGGGCGGCACGGCCCCGAACGAGCACCACCCGTCGGCGCGGCTCAGGCAGAGGCCGCCAGGGCCCTCGAACTTGGCGAATCCGTCGACGCAGGGGCGACCGGACGGGTCCACCAGGCGGAGCGCCAGAGCGTGGCCGGGCTCGGTAGCGATCGGCTCGAGCTCGACGGTGGCCGCGTAGGGGAGGGCGACGACCACCGGCTCCACGCGGCGCGCGTTGGCTGCGCTCACGTGCAGCGAATAGCGGCCCGGAGTCAGCCCGCCGAGCACGAAGTCACCCGCCTCGTTCGTGCGAGCCCGCGGCCGCTGGCGCTCGACGTAAGCGAGCGGTGCATGGCTCACGACCCATGCACCCGCCAGCGGTCGTCCTTCGCCGTCGACGACGCGGCCCTTGATCGTCGACTCGGCGATCAACGCGAGGTGCAGCGCTGCGTCCGGCGGGTATGGATATACCACCCGTCGCGCGTGTCCCGGGGCGTACGCGAACAGGCTCGTCATTCGCCCGGACGGGACGCGGACGCCGAAGCGCCCGCTGGAGTCGACCGCCGCGACCGCCAGGATGTCGTTCGCTCGCTGCACGACCACGTACGCCCGCGGGAGCGCGCTGCCGCGGACGTCGGTCACTCGACCCTGGAGCTCCATTCCCTCCCGGGCGAGCCGAAGCTCGAGCGCGCCGCCCTTCGCCGGCCACGCCAGCGGGGCGTCGTTTGGGGCCGGCCAGGTCGCCGCCAGCAGGTCCGGATGAGCCACGTGGAGCCGCCAGTCCCCCGTGCGGGCCGAGAGCGCAGCCTCTCCGGCCTCGTCCGTGAACCCGCACTCGAGCGCATGCGGCACGGCCTCGGGCGCCACGCAGACCGACGCGGCGGGGATCGCCGAGCCGGCGAGATCGCGGACCCGAACGCGCACCATGCCGTCGCCGTCGACGTGCTCGCGCCAGGTCGGAGCGAGCGACGGCGGGTCGGCCGGGCTCGTCGGTGCGTCCGGTCCCGGCGACGGCCCCGGACCGCTCTCTCGCGCGGCGCCGCAGGCGAAGAGGACGGAGAGCAGGAGCAGACCGGGGCGCATGCTGCAGGTGCCGGGGAGCGTAGCAGGGGCGCGCGTCGCCTGGAAGGCCGACGCGATAGCTGTCCTTCAGGACATGACGCAGGGGGCATGTCCTGGCGGACAGCTCAGCGCCGGCGCCGGCGGAGCAGCCACACCAGCGCGAGGCCGGCGAGGCCGCCCGGGGCGGAGCCCCCGGCGTCGCAGCCGCTCGCGGACTCCTGGGCCTTGGCGGCGGGCGGACCTTCGGCCTTGACGGGGGCCGGGGCAGGAGCGGGGGGCGTGGTGGGCGAGGGCGCGTCGGCGGGCTTGGGCGGGTCGGCGAGCGGGGCGTTGACGGGCTTGGGCGGCTCGGCGGGTCCGGGGGCCGGGACGGCCTTGCCGGTGGCGTCGAGGTACTCCTGCTTGACCAGCTCGGCGCTGCACTTGTTGCCGTCGATGGTGGCGCGGTAGGTCCAGCGGACCTCGGTGGCCGGCGAGGTGTCGACGATCGTGCGCACGCCGGCGAACGGCGGGGCACACACGGCGGCGGCGGCGAGCAGCGGCTTGATCTTGTCGCGGTCGAGGTCGGCGCCGGCGTTCTTGATCTTGTCGCCCTCGCCGGCGGCGACGAGGCGCAGCTGCAGCTCGCCGCCGAGCGGGTGCCACGAGATCTTCTGGTCGGTGCCGGGGACGATCAAAGTCCCGCCCTCGAAGGTGTTGGCCAGCACCAGGACCTTGCCGCTCGGGACCTGGGCGTCGACGCGGATCGACAGCTCGACGCCCTTGTGCCCGTCGGGCAGTAGGTCGGCGCGGGCGGCGAGCGGGAGCAACAATACGGCGAGGGCGGCGGCGAGGGGGCGCATCGGCCCGAGGATGCCACAGGGCCGGGCCGGCCGACACGGGCACGAGTGCGCGCGGATGTAGCGACGGACATGTCCTCTCGGGCATGTGGTCGCGCGCCCACGCCCGCGGTCGTGCTGCCGACGCGGGCGCGCGGATCCACCGGATGCCCCGCCCGGGGCGCGGCTATTCGGCCGACACCTTGATGTGCCCGAAGCCGTCGGTGTGGCTGAGGAGCGCCTTGTCGGTCGCCGGCTGGGTGTCGATCTTGATGCTGGTGCCGTAGCCGGCGGCGCTGGCGTCGGCTACGTCGAGGGTCCACGAGCCGCTCTTGCGCTTGGCCCGCTTGGCCGCGCCGCCCTCCTGGTAACTGATGTGCGGGTCGAGGTCGTCGTCCAGCGCCAGCGAGATGCGGGTGGCCGAGCCGGTGACGGTGCTCAGCACGAAGCTGCCCGAGAAGATGTTGAGCGCGGCGAACCGCAGGTCGCCGGTGGCGCTGCGATAGGCGATGTTCTGCACGAACGAGCGGATCGCCAGCGAGGCCGGGCCGACGCCGTTGGCGTCGATCGTGCTCGTGGTCCAGTTGCCCTGCGCCGGCCCGACGAACGCGCTCAGCCGGATGCCCGCGAGCGACTCGCCGTAGGCGACGCGGGGCAGGTTGCCGCTGGTGAACGCGAGCGCGTCGGGGGCCAGCGAGATGCTGTTGGCCTCGCGGATCCACGCGGTCGTCCAGCTGCCCGTGCCGATCTTCCGCGCGTACCACAGGTCGTACACGCCGGCGTCCTCCTTCACGAAGATGACGTGCACGGTGTACTGCAAGGTGGCGGCGTCGTAGGTCAGGCCGATCGCGGTCTGGTCGGTCACGTCGCCGAACACGAGGGTGTCGCAGTCCCAGTTGCTGCCGGCGAAGCAGGTGCCGGCGCCGCCGCCGACACGCTTTGCGACCTTGAGGCGCTCGCCGGTCGAGTCGACGTAGGAGACGTACTCGACGCCGTCGGCGTCGAGCGCGATCGATGCGCCGTTGCCGACGTCGTTGGCGGCGCTGTCGATCGTCTCCAGCGACCAGGCGCTCCACGTCGGGCTGGCGCTGGAGGCCGAGCGGCGGGCGATCTTCAGGTCGCCGACGTTCGAGTCGCGATAGGCGATGCTGTTCCACTTGGTCCAGGCGCCGCCGCCCTGGTCCTTCCACGCGTAACCCTGGACCTGCGGCCCGGCGTAAGTGACCCCGCCGATCTGCGCGGTCGGCCACGCCCAGGCCTCGCTCGCGGTCAGTGTGACGGCCGCGAACAACAAGGATGAAACGATTCTTTGCATGCGATCTCTGCTCTCTGTCGTAAGGTCGAAGTCAGGTCCGTCCGGGCATCGGTCGGCCGCGATGCACGGAGAGCAGCCGCCGTTCCAGGCCGCGGTCTGCTGGAGATCCGCGGACTTGAGCCTCGCCCGCGGGACGGCGATGCGGCCTGTCTCATGCGGCATCCACGAGGATGTCTCAGGGGACAGCTGCGGAGACGCAGGGCTCGCGACGGGGACCGCCGAGAGGTCGAGCATGGCGCTCGGCGGCGTGGCGGCGCGCCGCCGCTCGGGCGGAGGTCGCCGAGGGGTCGCGCGCCCGGGCGCCGGGTGCGGGAGTGGGCGCTCGGCCCCGGCGCCAGGGGGCGCGAGTCAACGAGAAAGCCGCCGGCAGACCGGGTGAAGACCGGTCTTCGTCTGGGGCCTGGCGGCGGACGGCTTCACCTGCGTCACGGCTCCGGGGCGCGCCGAGGTGCGCCGGGAAGGCTCGCCCGGGGCTTATAGAAGTCCGCTTGATGGGGTTTGCGCGAGAACGCGCGGGCCGATGGGGGGAATCGGCGGCAAGTCCGCCTGTGAGGATGTTTCTCTCGTTCCGATCGGGGTCGGATCACGTAACGGCGTGAATGTTGGTATTGTGATTTCAGCTTCGTGCGCAGTCTCATGTCTTCCCTCGACGCCACCCCCAACTCAGCGCGGATGCGCACGGACCCCGACAGGAGCCGGGATTCGGGGGATTTCGAGGCGATCGGGGGCAGCAGCGAGGGCGGGGACTTCGGGCGGATGTACGTCGACGCCGCGCGTGGGGCGGTCGCCTACGAGGCGGCGACGCGGGCGGTGGAGGCCGAGCTCGAGCCGTTCCGCGCCGGGCGCTACGTGATCATGAAGCACCTGGGGCACGGGGCGATGGGCAACGTGTTCCTCGCCTACGACCCCGATCTCGATCGCAAGGTCGCGGTCAAGATGTTGCGCGAGTCGTCGCGCGCGCTGGTCCCGGCGTCGCTGGTGCGCGAGGCCAAGGCGATGGCGCGGCTGACCCACACCAACGTGGTCGGCGTGTTCGACGTCGGCGTGTGCGACCGCGGCGTCTACGTCGCCATGGAGCTGGTCGAGGGCGTGACCCTTCGGGCATGGCTCAAAGAACAGGCGCGAGGCTGGCGCGAGGTCCTGGCGCTGTTCGTCCAGGCCGGCAGCGGCCTGGCGGCGGCGCACGAGGCCGGCCTCGTGCACCACGACTTCAAGCCCGACAACGTGCTGGTCGGCGCGCGCGGGCGGGCCATGGTCAGCGACTTCGGCCTGGCGCGCGTGCACGAGGTCGCCAGCGCCGACGTGAGCGGCGAGATCAGCGACGCCGGGGCCACGCGGCGCGGCAGCGGCGGGGCCAGCGACGGCAGCTCGACGGTCGCCTCGAGCCGCGGGCCGGTCGGCACCCTGGCGTACATGGCGCCCGAGCGGCTCAAGCTGCAGCCGTCCGACGCCCGCTCCGATCAGTTCAGCTTCTGCGTCGCGCTGTACGAGGGCGTGTACGGCCGGCGGCCGTTCGTCGGCGAGGACGCGGCGGCGCTGCGGCGCGCGCTGCTGCAGGACCGGCCGCAGGATCCGCCGAAGGGCTCGGTGGTGCCGCCGAAGCTGTGGAAGGTGCTGCGCCGCGGGCTCGCGCGCGACCCGGCGGCCCGCTATCCGACCATGGACGCGCTGCTGGCCGAGCTGTCGGCGATCGCCGCCGAGCGGCCGATGCGGTCGTGGCAGTGGGCGCTGGCGGCCGGCTCGTTCGTGGGTGTCCTCGGGGGCATGTCCTGGTGGGCAGCTCCGGTCGACCGCTGCGGCGCGGCCGGCGAGGCGCTGGCGGCCGCGTGGACGCCCGAGGTGCGCGGCGGGCTGCAGGCCAAGTTCGCCGGCGCGGCCGGGCGGTGGGCGCGGGTCGAGTCGGCGCTCGACGACTACGTGACCGGCTGGCAGGTCCGGCGCGAGGCGGTGTGCGCGGGGGCCCGGCAGGCCGACGCGGCGGCCTCGGAGGAGCTGCGGGCGCGGGCGACCTGCCTCGAGCACCCGCGCATGCGCTTCACGGCGCTGGTCGAGCTGCTCGCCAGCTCGTCGCGGGTCGACGTCGACGACGCGGCGCGGGCCGCCGCGCAGCTGCCGGCGCTGGCCGACTGCGACGACCGGCAGATGCTCGCGCTCGGCCTGCGCCCGCCGGACGCGCACGAGCGGCCGCGGGTGACCGCGCTGCGGGTCGGGCTCGAGCGGGCCCGCGTGCGCGAGGTGTCCGGCGAGTACGCGCAGAGCCTGGCGATGGCCGAGGAGGCGGTCGGGGCGGCGCGTGGGCTCGACTACCCGCCGGTGCTGGCCGAGGCGCTGTACCAGCGCGGCCGCGTCGAGCACTACCTCGGGCGCAGCGAGGCCGCGGTGGCCAGCCTGAGCGAGGCGGTCGACCTGGCCGAGGCCAGCCGGCACGAGGTGCTGGTCGCCGAGGTGTGGCAGTACCTGGTCGAGGTCGGCGCGCTGCACTGGCGCTCGGGCCTGCCGGTGCTCGAGTGGGTCCGGCGCGCGCGGGCCAGCGCCGAGCGGCTCGGGCGGCCCGCCGCCGACAGCCGGGCGCGGGCGCTGCAGGCCGAGGGCCTGGTCGCGCGCGGGCGCCAGCAGCCGCGCGCCGCCGAGGCCGCGTTCCGCAAGGCGCTGTCACTTTGGGCCCAGAGCCCGGCCCCCGACGCGGTGGCGATCGCCAAGCTCAAGCTCAACCTCGCCACCGCGCTGGTCGACCAGGGGCGCGGCGACGACGCTGCGGTGCTGTACGTCGAGGCCGAGCAGGGCTTCGTCGCCGCCCTCGGGCCGCGCCACCCGTACGTGCTGGTCGCGCTGTACAACCTCGGCCTGCTCGAGGAGCAGCGCGGCCGCCTCGACGCCGCGCGAGCGGCCTGCGAGCGCGCGCTGGCGGTCGCGCGATATGTCTTCGGGGACAGCCACGGGAAGGTCCTCGAGCTGCACCTCGCGCTGGCCCGCGTCGACCTTTACGAGGGCCTGGCCTCCTCGGCGCTGGCCCACGGCGAGGCCGCGCGGGCCATCTTCGACGCCACCGGCAGCGCCGACGACGGCGTGTTCGCGGTGCTCGGCGAGGCCCACGTGCTGCTCGGCAACTACGCCGAGGCGCTGGCGGCCGCCGAGCGCGAGCTGACCCTGGCCGCCGCGCTGCACGGGCCAGGCGGCGAGGTCGTCGCGCGGGCCCACGCCAAGGCCGGCGAGGCGCTGCTCGGCCTGCACCAGCCCGACGAGGCCGAGGCGCGGTTCGTCCAGGCCCAGGCGCTGCTGTCTCGCATCGACGACGCCGACGGCGACGCCCAGGGCTTCGTGCTCAAGGGCATCGGTCAGGCCCGGCTGATCCGGGGCGACCACGCCGGCGCCGCCCAGGCGCTGCGCCAGGCCTCGGCCGTGTGGGCCAGCGCCGGCAGCGACTTCCGCGAGGTCGCCGACACGCAGTGGTGCCTCGCCGAGGCCCTCGCGGCGCTCGGCGAGACCGGAGCCGCGGCCGAGCGCCGCGCCGCCGCCGATCGCTTCTACGCCCGCTTCGGCGAGGCCGGGGCGCGCCGCGCCGCCGAGCTGGCCGGCTGGCTCCGTCCGCCTTCCTGACTTAACCTATCCCAAAGAACATGTCCCGAACAACCTGTCTGGAGGTACTTATGTCTCGCACCGTCACTCTCGCTCTCGCCGCCCTCGCCCTCACCGCCGTGTCCGGTTGCGACGAGGTGGTCCAACGCGTCGCCGCGACCCAGGCAGGGCCGACCACGCTCCGCGACGACGCGGGCCCGATGGAGGGCAACTGCAGCGATTGCGCCACTCGCGCCAAGTTCCGCGCCCGGCCGCCGGCGGGCATCAACGCCCCGCCGTCGCTGTGATCGCGCGCGCAGGTCCGCTGCGCTGTCGTCTGCTGGTACAATCGTCGTCCCGCTCGAGAGGAGGCCCGCCGTGTTGCAAGGTCGCTACACCCCGTTTGTCCGTTTTCGCCTCCCTGACGGGCGCACCGCCCAGGTCGCCGCCGGCGGTCTGATCGGCCGCGCATCGACGGCGGAGCTGCGGATCGAGAGCCCGGAGGTGTCGGAGGCGCACGCGTTCATCAGCATGCGCGGCCGGCATTTGCAGATCCTGTCGCTGCGGCGCTGGATCATCCTCGACGGCGAGCGCAAGTCGTCGATCATCCTCGCGCCGGGCCAGCGGATCCGGCTGTCGCAGAACGTGACGCTCGACGTCGAGGCGGTCGAGCTGCCGGACCGGGTGATGGTGCTGTACGGCGACGGCCAGGAGCAGTGCACCCTCAGCGAGTCGGTCTATTCGATCGTGACAGCGAACAGCGGGCCGTCGCAGACCCCGAGCTACAAGCTGCACCCCGAGTATCTGCCGGGGGCCGAGGCGTACATCTGGGGCACCTCGGACGGCTTCACCCTGCGGGTCGGCGACCGCGAGCCGGTCGAGCTGGCGGCCGGCACGTCGTGGGAGCTGCGCGGGCATCACTTCGCGGTGCAGGCGAGGCCGCTGGGCGACGGGGCGCTGAGCACCCGCAGCATCGGCCAGAACGACCCGCCGCTGACCATCGTCGCCCGCTACGACACCGTCTACGTGCGCATGCCCGGGCGGCCCGAGTGCGTGATCGCGGGCCTGCTGGCGCGGATCGTCAGCGAGCTGGCGACCATCAATCGCCTCGTCTCGTGGGAGGCCGTGGCGCGCGAGATCTGGGGCGACGAGACCGACCGCGGCATCATGCGGCAGAACTGGGACCGCAACCTGCGGCGGCTGCGGGCGCAATTGCGGGAGGCCGGGATCCGCCCCGACCTGGTGCGGCCCGACGGCAAGGGCAACGTCGAGCTGTACTTGCTGCCGCAGGACACCGTGGTCGACGAGAGCTGAACCGGGCCCGGTGGTGGTGATCGGCCGCGGTCGGCCACCGGATGGTCGGTGGTCCGCGGCCGGCCGATACGACGAGCGACAGAGCCCGGCGCGCGTGCGTCGGCAGGAGGGGCCATGTGGACACGGGCGTCGTGGGTGGCACTATCGTTGGCGGTGGCGGGGTGCGACGACGTACTCTCGAGCGGCGGCGTGGCCACCGCGACGCCGCTGTTCACCAGCATCACCGCCGGCGACCTGCGGGAGCTGGAGCGCGGTGAATCGGTGCTCGTCGAGCTCGACGGCGATTATCCGGTCGTCTTCGAGTTCGACGGTCGCCGCGGCGCCCTCGACTTCGGGCGCATCGACATCGCCACGCCGGAGGAGGGGCTGGTGCCGCTGCAGGTCTGGCTCGAGGCGCTGGTGTCGGCCCGCGGCCTCGGCTTCGCCGAGCTGTCGCGCGGCCGGTTTCGCCTGGCCAACGACCCTTCGGCGGCGGCGCTGGGCATCGGCGTCTCCGGTCGCTGCGACGACGGCCAAATCATCGAACTCGACGGGGTTGTCGCGGTGCTGTTCCTGGCCGACGCGTCGTGCCGAGCGTTCTGATGGACTCCATGAGTTGTGTTGTCGCAGACCGCTGAATCCGTCATCGGTCTACTCGAGCGGACGCTCACGTCGGTGGACGTCCCCAGTCGCTGTCATGTGCGCACGGTTCAGCGCAGGATGCAGCCGCTGTCTTTCAGCAGAAAGCTCGGGTTTTTCGGATGCGTTATTTTCGCAGTTTTCCCGGTTTGTTCCTCCTGGCCGCGCTGTCTGGTTGTTCCGGCGACGTAGTGCAGGGTTCTGACACCGACGGTACGACGACGGATACGTCCTCGACCACGGAGCAGGACACCTCGACGGGGGTGCCCACGACGACCGCGCCGACGACGACGATCGATCCGTCGACGACGACGACCACGGTCGACCCCACCGATTCGACGACGACGACGACGACGGGAGAGACCACCGATACGTCGACGACGACCACCACCGGGGAGACGACGGAGACGACGACGACGACCACGGGCGAGACGACCGACACGTCGACGACGACCACCGATTCGACGACCACCGATTCGACGACGACCACCACCGATACGGACACCGAGACGACCGCGCCGGGCAGCTGCGGCGACGGCATCCTCGACGCCGGTGAGGATTGCGATCAGGACAACCTCGGGGGCAAGGACTGCGCCAGCCTCGGCTTCGGCGGCGGCACCCTGGCGTGCGGCGACGATTGCACCTTCGATACCAGCCTGTGCGTGCTGGAGTCGTGCGGCAACGGCCAGCTCGACGAGAACGAGAGCTGCGACGGGGCCGACCTCGACGGCGAGAGCTGCCAATCGCAGGGCTTCGCCGGCGGCACCCTGGCCTGCAGCGACACCTGCAAAGGCTTCGACCTCGCCGGCTGCACCAGCTGCGGCGACGATCAGAAGCAGGACGGCGAGACCTGCGACGGGGCCGACCTCGACGGCGAGAGCTGCCAGTCGCAGGGCTTCGGCGGCGGCACTCTGGCCTGCGCGGCCGACTGCGGCGGCTTCGACGTGTCGCAGTGCGACCCGTGCGGCAACGACCAGATCGACGACGACGAGACCTGCGACGGCGCGGCGCTGGCCAACCAGACCTGCGAGTCGCTCGGCTTCGGCGGCGGGACGCTGACCTGCAGCGCCACCTGCGACGCGTTCGACACCTCGCAGTGCGACAGCTGCGGCAACGACGAGCTCGACCCCGGCGAGACCTGCGACGGGGCGGCGCTCGACGGCGCCACCTGCGAGTCGCTCGGCTTCGACGGCGGGACGCTGGCCTGCGCTGCCGACAGCTGCGGCGCGTTCGACACCTCGGGCTGCGTCGGCTGCGGCAACGACAAGCTCGACGGCGACGAGCCGTGCGACGGGAGCGAGCTCGACGGCGAGACCTGCGAGACCCAGGGCTTCTTCGGCGGCACCCTCGCCTGCACCGAGCAATGCGACGACTTCGACCTGTCGCAGTGCAACGATTGCGGCAACAACCAGATCGACGCCGACGAGACCTGCGACGGCAGCGACCTCGGCGGTGCGACCTGCGAGAGCCAGGGCTTCGGCGGCGGCACCCTGACCTGCGCCACCGGCTGCGGCGCGTTCGACACGACGGCCTGCACCGAGTGAGTGACGCGGTGCTACGAAGGTAGCGAGGCGACGGCGTGACGCGTCGTCGCCTCGTCCGCGTTCGTCACGACGGCCTGCATCGATTGCGCAGGACGACACGGAAATCACGAGGCGACGGCGCAGTGCGTGGCCGCCTCGTCCGCGTTCGGCACGACGGCCTGCACCGAGCGAATCGAGTGACGCCAAAATAACGAGGCGACGGTGTGACGCGTCGTCGCCTCGTGCGCGGCGATCAGAAGCCGGTGCCGGACAGCACCGGCTCGCTGGAAGGCAGGCCGAGCTCGGCGGCGTCGCTGCCGGCGTGGTGCCACTTCGGCGCGGCGAGGACCTCGGCGCTGGCGAGGCGCTCGCGCAGCTCGGCGGCCGCGTCGATCTTGGCCAGGCGCGCGCTCAGCTCGGACGGGACCAGCTCGCGGCCGGGGACGCCACGCCGCGCCGACTCGTGGTGGGCGAGGACCTGCAGGCCGCCCAGCAGGCCGGTGAGCACGCCGGAGAGGCTGTAGCGCCAGCTGAAGCGCGACAGCTCGGCGGGGCCGAACTCGTCGCCGGTCTGGGTGAGCGGGCGCGACTCCTGCAACTCGAGGCGGGCGTGGACGGCCGCGTCGCGCAGGTCGAGCACCTGGCGCAGGGCGTCGGCGAAGGGCCGCGTGGCGAGCACGCCCGCGGCGCGGCGGGCGTTGCTCGGGAGGGTGCCGACAGGTCCGCCGGCAAAGTGCGCGAGCGGGCCGATCGCGCGCGCGAGCTCGTCGAAGCGCGCCGACAGGTCGGCGACGACCAGCGGCCCTTCGGCCTCGCGCAGGCGCTCGTAGGCGTCGCGGCCGGCCAGCGCCTTCGTCCACTTCTGCGGCAGCCAGGCGACGGTGCCCTCGTCGAGGCGCACGCGCACGAACTCGCGGCCGGTGAACTCGGCGTTGCGCGAGTCCGGGACCTCGTGCAGGCCGAGCGCCTCGCCGCGGCCGCCCTCGGAGAAGTACTCGAACTCGACGCGCGTGCCGGCGACGATCGGCGTGGGGGCGACCGGCTTGGCCCGGAAGCGCGTGACCGCGGCCTCCTGCGTGGCGTACGAGACGTAGCGGTTGGCCTTGAAGCAGCGCGGCCAGTACGGCACGAAGCCGCTGGCCATGGCGGCGCGGAAGTACTCGGGCAGCGACGAGGCGGCGGTGATGCCCTCGGCGCCCTCGGCGGCGGAGGCGAAGATGATCGACGCGTCGCGCGGGCTGCTGCCGCGCGGGGCCTTGCGCGCGCGGACCAACCAGGTGTTGCCCTCGGCGGTGATCGCGTCGAGCAGCATGGCCTCCTGGTCGTCGCCGAAGTTCATGTAGTGCTGGTCGTCGCCGGTGAACTGGGTCCACTGAGTCACCGACGGGACGCGGATGCAGCCCTCGCCGGGCGGCTCGATGAAGCGCCACTCGATGCGAAAGCCGTCGATCTCCGCGTAGAGGTCGACGAGGTCCTGCGGGACCCGGAGCGCGCGCAGCTGGTCGAGCTTGGCCTTGCCCGCCTTGCGACCGAGCTCGGCGACGGTGACCGTGATGTCGGGGCGGGCGCGCAGCTGGTCGAGGAAGGCGCGCAGCTCGGCGACGACGCGGGTCATCTCGGTGGCGTTCGCGGCGTCCTCGGCGGCCTTGCGCGCGAGCTTGTCGTCGGCGCCGGCGAGCAGGCCGCCGCCGATCCCCGCGGCGGTCAGCAGCGCGACCATCTCGGCCTCGGTCATCAGGGCGACGCCGCGGCCGCGCGCCGCCTCGAGCTTGGAGCCGGCGTCGTCGCCGTAGATCAGGATGTCGGTCGACTTGCCGACGCTGCTGCCGACTGTGGCGCCCGCCTCGGCCAGCAGGCGCGCCGCCTCGGCGCGCTTCATCAGAGTGAAGGTGCCGGTCAACACGACTGTCTTGCCGCTGAGGCCCGGGCAGGAGACTGCGGTGGCGCTTGCGGGCGTACTCGCGGGGGCGCTCGCGGGGGCGGCAGGGGCGGCGGCCGGCGCCGCGGACAGCAGCAGCTTGAGCGCCGCTTCGTCGCGGACCTCGACGCCGAGAGTGCGCGCCTTGGCGAGCTTCGACCCGGCGCGCTCGCCGACGAACAGCACGTGCGTCGCCTTGGTGACGCCGGAGCCGATCGTCACGCCGAGCCGGGCCAGCGCGGCCTCGGCCTCGGCGCGGTCGAGGTCGCTGAACTTGCCGGTGAGCACCACTGTCTTGCCGATCAGGTCCTGAGCCTTCATCCCGCCGACCTTCGCACGAAGAGAGAGCGCGCGGAAGCAAGCCCCGAGGCGCGCGGTATCACGCGGGCAAGGCGGCCGCGCCGTTCCACTCGGCGGCAGCCTGACCTGAAACGACTGCTCTCCGGGCATTCGACGCCGAGGATGCCCATCGTCACTGCGCCGGGATTGGGACGAAGAGGACCCGCCTGCAGTGAATGCCAGCGACCGGAGCGTCGCCTCGTCCGCGTCACAGCGCCGGGAACACTGCGAGGAGGAACACGCCGAGCAGCAGGGTGGCGATCACTGCCCAGCGCAGGCCGCCGGCGATCGAGTCGCGCAGGCGGGCGCCGAGGCCGAAGGCCACCAGCGGCAGCCAGGTGAAACTCAGCGCGACCAGGTCGGACTCCGAGAAGTTGTCGAACAGAAACCCGTACAACAGCATCGCCGCGGCCCCGCCGGTGTACAGCGGGACCTTGTAGACCAGGGCCGGCAACGACCTGGCCTGAGGGACAGGTAGCGCTGGTTCGCGGCGCGCGAGCGCCTCGCCGTCGAGCACGGCCAGGACGTCGCGGGCCGCGGCGAACCGCTGGCCGACGGCCGGCTCGAGCATGCCGTCGAGGGCCCGCGTCAGCCGCTCGGGCAGGCCGGGGCACGCGCGGCGCACGTCGACCTTGCTGGTGGACGGATCGAGCGGCAGCTCGTCGGGCTGGCGGTGGGTGAGGACGACGACCATCGTCATCGCCAGCGCGTACAGATCGGAGGCCGGCCGCGCCTTGCCCAGCACCTGCTCGAGCGGGAAAAAGCCGAACGTGCCGACGCTGGTCGAGCCGATCTCGGAGTCGCGGCGGGCCCGGTCCTGGATGGCGCCGAAGTCGATGAGCATCGGCTCGCCCGCAGCGGTGACGACGATGTTGCCCGGCTTGATGTCGCGGTGGACGACCGGCGGCTGGAGGTCGTGCAGGTAGGCCAGCACGCCGAGCAGCTTGCGCAGCAGCGCCTCGGCCTCGCTGGCGGTCATGCGCGCGCCGCCGGTCACGCGCGCGGCCAGAGAGGCGCCGTCGACGTGGTCCTGCGCGAGCACGAGCGAGACGTCGTCGCCGAGGCCGGCGAGGTCGGTCGGGTCGACTGCCCGGACGCCGTCGGTGGCGAAGAACTCGTGGCAGCGCGGGATGTTGGGGTGCGCGAGCGAGGCGAGCACCCGGGCCTCGCGCTCGAACAGCTCCATGGCCTTCCAGTCGCCCATGCGCGCGACCCGGAGTTGCTTGAGCACGACCCGCCGGCCGTCGTCCGCAGTCGCCACGAACGCGAGCCCGAAGCCGCCCTCGCCGAGCCGCTCGCCCACGACGTAGGCCGACCTCAGGCCGACGACCCGCTCGCCCGCGGTGAACTCCGCCATGCCCGTCATGGTACGCGAGTCGGCGCCGGCGATCGACGCGGGGCGAGCGCCGTGCGAGGCGTGCCGCGCTTGCGGTCCGAACTGCCCCGGGATCGATCTCTCCCAATCGACCCGCCGACGCGGCGCGAGCCGACGGGCTCGCGCTCGCTCACCGCGCAGCATCAGGTGTTTGTATGGACATGGTCAAAAGGACATATGATTTCTCGCCGCGGCGCGACCCGTCGAAAGCGCCGCGCTCGCGCCTCTCGGCGGTGATGCTGCGACGTCTCGTCGCGCCGGCGCTCGCGCGGGAGGTCGCCCGGGCATCGCTGAGGTTGACCGGGGCGCCCACGCTCTTCACCTTTGGACTCGGAGCGACCAGGGATCGGCCGCGGGAGCGGCGCCGAGATGCGCAACAAGAGACGCAAAGAGCACGATGGTACGTCGGGCTCGACCGTCTACGACAGCGGTGGCGACTGGCCGTCGGTGGAGCGGACGGTCCCCGGCGATTCGTACGGCGGAGGGGCCCTGCCGCCGCGGATCGGTCGATTCCACATCCATGGCCGCCTCGGCGAGGGCGGAATGGGGGTGGTGTATTCCGGCTTCGACGGCGAGCTCGGGCGCTCGGTGGCCATCAAGCTGATGCGCGCGGCGCTCGACACGGACATCGAGGCGCGCCCGCGACTGTTGCGCGAGGCGCAGGCCCTCGCGCGCCTGTCGCATCCGAACGTAGTTCAGATCTTCGAGGTCGGTCACCACGAGGGCCGATTGTTCGTGGCGATGGAGTTCGTCGACGGTAAGACGCTGCACGCGTGGCTGCGCGGGCCCGACGGGCCGCGGACGTGGCGGCAGATCCTCGACGTGTTCAGCGCCGCCGGCCGCGGACTGGCGGCGGCCCACGAGGTCGGCCTGGTCCACCGCGACTTCAAGCCGAGCAACGTGATGATCGGCTTCGACGGTCGCGTGCGCGTCCTCGACTTCGGCCTGGTGGGTTCGCTCGCCGACGACGCGCCCAGCCCGTCGTCGTCGTCGTCGTCGCAATCGCTGCACGACGTGCCGAACCCGCCGGTGCTCCAGACGCCGTTGACGATGACCGGCGACATCCTCGGTACGCCGGCGTACATGGCGCCCGAGCAGTACAACGGCCGCCGCTGCGACGCCCGGGCCGATCAGTTCAGCTTCTGCGTGGCGCTGTACGAGGCGCTCTACGGGGTGCGACCGTTCGCGGGCACCAGCGCGTGGGACGCTCTCGAGGCCAGCGAGCGCGGCGAGATCCGCCCGCCGCCGGCGGACTCGCGGGTGCCGGCGTGGCTGCACGCGGCGGTGGTGCGCGGCCTGTCGCCGGACCCGGCCGCGCGGTGGCCGTCGATGACCGCGCTGCTCGCCGAGCTCGACCGCGACCGCGACGGACCGGCCCGCATGCGCACGACGATCGCGGTGGCGCTGGCGACCCTCGTGCTCGGCGTGTGGCTGAGCGCGGTGCGAGGTCCGGGCCCGGCCGAGCGCTGTGACGCCGAAGTGGCCGCCGATCTCGAGGACGTGTGGGACGAGCAGACCGCCGCCGCGCTGGCGCCGGCGGTCCACACCCAGGTGCTGGCGCTGGTCGAGAAGTGGAAGGAGGCGCGGCGCGATCTGTGCCGCGGCCGCCTGAGCGGCCTGCTGTCCGACGAGATGCTCTATCGGGGCTCGCGCTGCCTGACGACGCACCGTCAATTCTTGCTGCGCCTGGCGACCGCGCTCGCCCACGGTCAGACCGACCTCGAGTGGCGCGAGCTGCCGTCGCCGGCGAAGTTCGCCGGGTGCGTCCGCAGCTTCGATCGCGCCGAGACGGCGATGAACGCGGTCGTGATGGATCCCGGGGCGCTGCGGCGGATCGAGGACGAGCTGGCGGAGGCCGAGGTCGCGTGGCTCGCCGGTCACTACCGCGACAGCGAGGCGCTGGCGACCGCGGCGGTCCGCGACGCCAACGAGCTCGGCCATCCGCCCACCGTGGCGCTCGCGCTCTACCATCTGTCGCGCGCGCAGGATTCAGGACCGCGGGCGGCCCTCGCCGGCGCGACCCTGGCCGAGGCCGACCTCCTGGCGGTCGCGTACGACCTGCCCGATCTCGCCGCCGACGTCGCGTTGCGTCGGCTCCGCTTCGCGGTCTATCAGAGCAAGCACCCGCACGACGGCTGGGTCTGGTACGACGTGCTGCGCGGGCGACTGGCCCGCGTCGGCGCGGAGGGCGATCCGCGCGAGGTGGAGGCCCACGATTACCTCGGCCTGGTCGCCCTCGCCGAGGATGACTTGCCGCTGGCGGAGGAGGAGTTCCTCAAGGCCCTCGCGGGTCGCGCCGGCGAGTGGCCGCTGCTGCGCACGCCGGCGCTGATGGGGCTCGGGCGCATGTTCTTCCTCCGCGGCGACTTCACGTCGGCCCAGGAGCAGTTCGCGGAGGCGCGCGGGATCGTCGAGGCGGAGCTCGGGCCCGCTCACCCGCGGCTCGTGCCGGCGCTGCTCAACCACATCGACGCGCTGCTGAAGCTGAAGCTCGTCGACGAGGCCGAAGCCGCGGCGAGTCTGGCGCTAGCGATCGCCGGGGCTCAGCCCGGCTCGCCGCTCCTGTCGCTGGCGCAGTTCTTCGCCGCGCGGGTGGCCGAGGCGCGCGGCGACTTCGGCGGCGCGCTGGCGCTGGCGGAGAGCGCCCGCAACGCGATGCGCGTCGAGGGGCGCACGGCCAATCAGCGCCTGTATCGCCCGGAGGTCCTCGACCTCGTCGCCCGTGTGTCCTACGAGACAGGTGGTGCGAGGGCCGCGATCGCGCCCTACCTCGAGCTGCTCGGCGCGCCCGAGGGCCACGATCCGTCCTACGGCCCGATCCTGGCCCACGCCTACACGAGCGCGGCCAGGCTGGCGGAGGAGGCCGGCGCCGACGAGCTGGTGCTCCGCTTCGCCGCCGCCGCGCGCTCGTTCGTCCCCCAAACCCAACCCGCGGAGGCCCCCGCGCTGCTCGTCGACCTGGCGCTCGCCGAGAGCGCGGCGCTGCTGCGACGCGGTCGGACCGGGGCCGCGACTATGATGATTCGCTCGGCCCTCGATTCGTGGCAGGCCAGCGGATCGAGCTCCCACGTGCGGGCCGCGGATCTGCACTACGCGCTGTTCACGGCCCTGCGCGCCGCGTCGCCGGCCGAGGCCCTGCCGCACGCGCTGCGCGCCCGCGAGGCGTACGCGGCCCTGCCGGCGCCGCCGCAAGCGAAGCTGGCGGCGCTCGACGAGTGGCTGCACACCCGGCCCCATCGCCGCGACGATCGCTGGTGAACCGACGATGACCGGGACGAATGCGACGACAGCCCGCCCGCGCGGCGACAGGTCGCGAGCGGCGACGTCGCCGGGCGGCACTCGAATCATCACACCACGGTCCCGCGGATCGCGGCGCTGCGCCGGCGCGAGGGGCCGCGCCGCGGGCGCGAGGGGCCGCGAATGCCACGAGCGTCGCTCGCTCCGAGCGGTCGGCGCCGGGTGGCCTCGGGCCGGCGCAGGCCGCGGCGGACGCCGCGACCGCGGGCCCAACGCGGCGGGGCGAGGCGGGGCGGGCCGCGCCCTTGCGCAATCGCTCGGGTTCGCCCACTCGATCGATATGGAACGATCGGCCCGCGATCGAGCGCCCGCAGCTCGTCGCTCGATTCGTCGCCCCGTCGATTCGGCGTGGTCGCCCGCGAGCGCGCCGGCGCGGCGCTGCTGCGATTGGGCCGACGGCCGCGGAGGCGGAGCATGAGCCTCGCGCCGCTGCGGGCGCTGCTGCTGCGGGCGCTGACGCCGGACGAGCTGCGGCGCGGGCTGTCGGCGTTCGCGGTCGAGGACGGCGGGCTGCGGGCGCGGCTGCCCGGGCCCGAGGTCGGCTTCGAGGGGCTGGTCGACGCGGCCCTCGCGGCGCTGGACGGGCCGCTGCTCGGGCGCTTCCTCGTCTACCTGGCGGCCTCGCGGCCGGAGCTGGCCGGCGAGCTGCGCCACGTCGCGGCGCAGCTCGGGGTGAGCGAGCCGGAGGCGTTCGCGGTGGCGAGCCTGCTGTCGGCCCACCGCGACGCCGCGGCGGCGCGCAAGCTGGAGGAGCTCGAGCGCGCCAGCACGACGACGTCCGGGGACCGCCGCGAGCTCAACCTGGCGGTCGCCGACCTGCACCGCTGGCAGCGCGAGGCCGGCGAGCGCGGCGAGGCCAGCGGAGACCGCCGCGTGGCGATCACCCGCCGCTTGACCAACCTCGCCGCGTCGATGAGCGCGCAGGCGTCGAGCGGCAGCCTCGCGGTCGAGGCGGTCGCGGCCCACCCCGACGCGCTGCGCCTGCGCGAGGAGATCGAGGCCCACGTGCGCCGGGCCGACGGCAAGCGCGCCGCGCTGCGCCTGCTCGACCTGGCCGAGCGGTTCGGCGACTCGCAGGTCCGCCGGCGCGCGCTCGAGCTGTCGGCGCGCGCCGGGACATGGCGTACGAGACATGTCTTCAAGGCCAGGCTCGAAGCGAGCGAGCGGCGCGAGTGGCTGGCGCTGCTGCAGGCGATCCTCGCGCTCACCGACGAGATCGTGCGGTCGGCCGCGCCGGGCCCGTTCGAGGGCCTCGGCGAGCACTGGCTGGCGGCCTCGCTCGACGCCGCGGCCCGCACGTCGCTGCACGCCGGGGCGGCGCCGGAGTACGGGCCGCTGGTGCGCTGCGACGGGCTCGCCCTGCGCTACCGCAAGGGCGGCCCGCCGGTGCTCAAGGACGTGTCGCTGACGGTGTTCCCGCGCACCGTGGTGGCGGTGGTCGGCCCCAACGGCGCCGGCAAGACGACCTTCCTGCGGGTCCTGGCCGGCGAGCTGCGGGTCGAGGACGGCATGATCTCGTACCCGCAGCTCGACCCGGCGCTGCCGCGTCACGACGACATCGACTGGCCGGTGGTGCGCTCGCGGATCGCCCACGTGCCGCAGCGCCTGCCGCGGTTCCGCGGCCGCCTCGACGAGTACCTGCACGCGTGGGCCGGCGCCTGCGGGCTGCGCGGCGGCGAGAACGTCGACACCGTCGACTTCTGGCTCGAGCGCCTCGGCCTGGCCCACTGCCGTCAAGTCCGCTGGCGCGAGCTGTCGCGCAGCCTGCAGACCCGCGTCGCCCTGGCGCGCGCGCTGGTCGGCCGGCCGCGCCTGCTGCTGGTCGACGAGCCGCTGGTGGCCCTCGACCCGCGCGCGCAGCAGTGGTTCTTGCAGGACCTGCGCGACATCGTCTCGAGCTCGTCGCTGCGGCTGGCGGCGGTGGTCAGCTCGCAGCACATCCCCGAGCTCGAGGCGATCGCCGACGACGTGGTCGGCCTGCGCGACGACGGCGCGGTGTGGTTCCACGGCGGCGTCCTCGACCTCGAGCAGGCCCGCCGCGGGGCGCTGTTCGAGATCGGCGGCCACCTCGAGGACGCGACGCGCGACCGCCTGACCGCGCAGTTCGGCCCGGGCTGCCTGCGCGAGCGCGAGAGCGTGACGCTGCTCCGCGTCGGCGGCCACGTGTCGCGCCGCGAGGTGCTGGAGCTGCTGTGCGTGCTCGGCGAGCCGCCGGTCTACTTCCGCGACATCAGCGGCTCGCACATGCGCATGTTCTGGGGGGACCGGCCGTGAAGGTGGCGATCCATCGCCTGGTCGACGCGTGGGCGGCGGTCCGCCAGCGACTGCAGCGATACGACCGCGCGGTGCTGGTCCGCCGGCCGGCGCTGCGGCAGACGCGAATCCACTGGATCGCGCCCGCCAGCGCGCTGCTCAGCCTGACCGGGGCGGTGATCGTGAGCCTGCCGCGGGTCGAGGCCGAGGACCCGCTGCGCACCATCGATTCGTTCGTGTGGCCGCTGCTGTTCGTGGCGGTGCTGTTCCTGGTGCTGTGGATCCGCGACCAGACCCGCGCGCTGGTGTCGTTCGCTCCGCTGGCGCGCCGACGGATCGCCGCGCTGGCGCTGCTGCGCCTCGGCTGCGTGGCGGCGATCCTGGGGCCGCCGCTGGTCGTCGACGGCTGCATGCGCGCCCGCGCGGCCCGCATCGCCGCCCACGACGACAACGTCGGCGTGGCCCTGGCGATCGTCGAGGCCGCGGACCATTGCCTCGGCGCCGCGCCGGCGCAAGAGCCAGGCGAGACCGCCGCGGTCGCCAGGCTGCGCGAGCGAGCGTCGCGGCTGATCGAGGCCGCGCGGGCGCGCGGTCACAGCGGACGACCGCCGCGCGGGCCCCGACCGGCGGCGACGCGCAGCGCGGTGTGGATCGAGAAGCACTGCCACGATCCGGCGGCGAGCCCGAGCGAGGACATCGTGCGGATCGAGCGGCTCCACCTGTACGCGGTGGCGCGCGTGTTCCCCCGCCCGCCGCTGCGCGCGCTGCTGTACCTGCTGGCCTGCGCGGCGGTGGTGGTGCCGTTCCTGGCGCTGTGGGAGGACCGCCGCGGCCGCGCCGTCGGCCCGGCGGTGGCGCTCGGCCTGTTCTTCGTGGTCCACACGTCGATGGCGATCGGCTGGGTGCCGGGGACGTGGTCGACGCGCAAGCTGTGGCTGGCGAGCCTGGTCGCGGTGTCGGCGGTGGCCGTGGTCGCCGCGCCGCTGGCCGCGTGGCGACGCGTGCGGCCCGAGTGGTGCCTGCTGGCGTTCGCCACCGCGGTGATCGTCGCGCCGCTGCTGCCGGTGGCGATCGCGTGGGCGACCGCGGTGAGCGCGAGCGCGACGGCCGAGGCGGCGTGCGCCTGCCTGCCGCGGTTCGGGCCGGCCGAGCCGTCAGCCGTCGGCCCGCGCGAGCTGACTGCCTACGCCGCGGGCGTCGGGTTCTGTTGCCTGTACATCGTCGGCATGGGACCGACGATGCACCGGCTGTGGGCCGCGCCGCGCTAGCCGACGCGCAGGCGGACGCGCTGGACGGTGTGGTCGGCGGCCTTCTCGAGGATGAGGTCGGCGCGCTCGCGCGTGGGCGCGATGTTCTGCCGCAGGTTGACGCCGTTGATCGTGTCCCACACGGTGTGCGCGAGCTGCATGGCGCTGGCCTCGGGCATGCTGGCGTACTTGTGGAAGTACGAGTGCGGGTCGCGGAAGGCGGTCTCGCGCAGGCGACGGAACCGCTGGAAGAACCACTCGCGGATCGCGGCCTCCTCGGCGTCGACGTAGATCGAGAAGTCGAAGTAATCGGAGATGTAGACGCCCTTGCGACCGGTGGCGTGGGCGCCTCGCTGCAAGACGTTGAGGCCCTCGACGATCAGGATGTCGGGCCGGCGCACGTGCTGCCGCTCGTCGGGGACGATGTCGTAGAACAGGTGCGAATAGACGGGGGCCGAGACCTCCTCGGCGCCCTCGCGCACGTCGGCGACGAAGCGCATGAGGCCGCGCAGGTCGTAGCTCTCGGGGAAGCCCTTCCGCTGGAGGATCCCCCGCGCCTCGAGGGTGGCGTTGGGGAACAGGAAGCCGTCGGTGGTGACGAGGTCGACCCGCGGGTGCTCGGGCCAGCGCGAGAGGATGGTCTGCAGCACGCGCCCCGCGGTGCTCTTGCCGACGGCGACGCTGCCGGCCAAACCGAGGATGAACGGCGAGGCGTGGTCAGGACCGGTGCGGCCGAGGAAGGTCTGAGTGACCCGCCGGAGCTCGCGCAGCGCAGCGAAGCGGAGATTCAATAGACGCGTGACCGGGAGCCAGATCGCCTGGACCTCGTCCAGCGACAGGCGCTCGGTGATGCCCCGCAGCGCGTCGAGGTCGGCCTCGCTGAGCGTCAGCGGGGTCTGCTCGCGCAGCCGCGCCCACGCGTCGCGGTCGAAGGTGGCGAAGGGGGCCCTCGAGGTCATTTTCCGCAGTCTCGCACACGCGCGCCCGCGGCCTGGGTGAGCGAGTTCACGCGGCCGGGGGTGGTCAAACGCGGCCGGTCGGCCCCCGCGGCGGCGAGGCATTCTCGGCGACGACCGCGAATGCGCATATCGATCGATTCGCCGCACCGCCGATTCGTAGGAGCCGCCGGGAGAGCGTGCGAACGGCGAGCGTCGCTCGTCGGCGGTCCACGAACTGCGCTCGCGACGTCGGCGGCTCGGGCGGGACGCCGACGCCTGCGTCCGCTGGCGCCTGCCCGTTCGGTCGCTCCGGAGGCGACGGCCGCGAGGTCGCGCGACGTCCTGCACGGTCGAGCGCGGGCGTCGGCTCTCATCGCGGCGCTCCGCGAGGGCGGCCGGGTCCGCGCTTCAGGGTCGATGCGCTCCGCGAGGGCGGCCGGGTCCACGACTCATCGCCGAGGGCGCCCGCGTGGCTCGCCGTGCCGCGGTGCATCGGCGAGGCGCTGCGACGGCCGCCGGTTCGTGATTCGTGCCGAGGCGCTCGCGCGGGGGTCCTCGGGCGGTCCTGACGCCGCGCCGGCGGCCTGGTACGATCGGGCGATGGTCGGGAGCTTCCCGCGCGAGTACAACGCTGCAGTCGACCTCATCGAGCGCAACCTGGCGCGCGGCCTCGGCGACAAGATCGCCTACGTCGACGCGTTCGGGCCGGTGACCTACGCGGCGCTGGCCGAGCGGGTCGACCGGGCGGGCGACCTGCTGCGCGGGCTGGGGGTGCAGATCGAGCAGCGCGTCCTGCTGGTGCTGCTGGACACGGTCGACTTCGTGGCGGTGTTCCTCGGGGCGATCAAGATCGGCGCGGTGCCGGTGCCGGTCAACACGCTGCTGGCGCCGGCCGACTACGAGCACCTGCTGCGCGACAGCCGGGCGCGGGTGCTGGTGGTCAGCGACGCGCTGCTGCCGAAGCTCCGCGAGGCGCGGGCGCGCAGCCCGTGGCTGACCGCGACCGTGGTGGCCGACAGCCCCGAGGGCGGGCCCGACGACGGTCACCCGCGGCTCGGCGCGCTGCTCGAGCGGGCGGCGCCGGAGGTCGCGGCGGCGGCGACGGGGCCCGACGACGTGGCGTTCTGGCTGTACTCGTCGGGTTCGACCGGGAAGCCGAAGGCGGCGGTCCACCTGCACGCGCACCTGCGGCGTACCGCCGAGCTGTACGCCGGCGCGGTGCTCGGCATGCGTGAGGACGACGTGGTGCTGTCGGCGGCCAAGCTGTTCTTCGCCTACGGCCTCGGCAACGCGCTGACGTTCCCGCTGGCGTTCGGGGCCACCGCGGTGCTGCTGAACGAGCGGCCGACGCCGGCGGCGGTGTTCCGCGCGCTGCAGCAGCGCGCGTGCACGGTCTTCTGCGGGGTGCCGACGCTGTTCGCGTCGATGCTGGCCGACGCCGCCCACGCCGAGGTGCGATTGCCGGCGCTGCGGATCAGCACCTCGGCCGGCGAGGCGCTGCCGCGCCACGTCGGCCAGCGCTGGCGGGCCCGCTTCGGCAGCGACATCCTCGACGGCATCGGCTCGACCGAGATGCTGCACATCTTCCTGTCCAATCGGCCAGGTGACGTCCGCTACGGCACCACCGGCCTGCCGGTCCCCGGCTACGAGCTGCGCCTCCTCGACGACGACGGGGCGGCGATCGCCGGCGCTGCCGAGGGCGCGCTGTGGGTGAACGGCCCGACCGCCGCGGCCGCGTACTTCAACGACCGCGAGCGCAGCCTGCAGACCTTCCACGGCCCGTGGACCCGCACCGGCGACCGCTACGCCCGCGACGCCGACGGCTATTACACCTACTGCGGGCGCGCCGACGACATGCTCAAGGTCGGCGGGATCTGGGTCTCGCCGTTCGAGGTCGAGTCGGCGCTGGCCGCCCACCCGGCCGTGCTCGAGGCCGCGATCGTCGGTCACGCCGACGCCGACGAGCTGGTCAAGCCGAAGGCGTTCGTGGTCGCGCGCGAGCCGGCCGTGGCCGGGCCGGAGCTCGCGGCCGAGCTGCAGCGGTTCGTCAAGGACCGCCTGGCGCCCTACAAGTACCCGCGCTGGATCGAGTTCGTCGCCGAGCTGCCGAAGACCGCGACCGGCAAGATCCAGCGGTTCCGCCTGCGCTGAGCGGGCGGACCCGGCGCCATGGCGAAACGGACATGTGGAAGAGGACATGTCGTAATGGACATTATGAATGAGACATGTCCTCCAGGACACCCATCGACTCGGGCGACCTGGGCGTCGCCGAGGCGCTCGAGCGCCTCGGAGGGTCCTTCTTGTCGAGCGGCTGAGAGCGACCGCCGGTCGAGCGTGAACGTAGCGAGGCGGGCGGCGAGCGCCGGTCGAGCGTGACAGCGCCCGAGCACCGACGCGGCGACCCCGGGTCAGCGGAAGTACACCGGGTTGGTCAGCGCCAGCGGCTTGCGCCCGCGGTGCAGCTCGGCCCGCACGAACTCGCCCGGACGCACGCGCAGGCGCAGCCGCACGGTCGTGTCGGGGCCGGCGAGCTCGCGCGTGAACAGCTCGCCGGCCGGGCCGAGCAGGCGGACGCGAGCTCCCGCGCCCGCGAGCACCCGCAGCTTTAGAAAGATCTCCGTGCGGCCGGCCAGCTCGACCGTGTCCCCGGGCCGCGCGCCGTCGTCGACCGCGAGCACGACCCGGGGCGCGTCGCGGTCGTCGACCAGCAGGACGTGGCCGGCGCGCAGACCGGCGAGCACGTCGGCCGCGCCGCAGGTGGGGGCGGTGACGCGATTGAGCGGGCGCCGATGGTGGCGCAGCCAGGCGCCGGGGTGGAGGTCGGTGCCGGCGACTGCGACGAGTCGCTCGCCGCGGGCCAGGCGATCGTGCCACCAGCGCACGGCCTGGCGATTGCGAATCACCACACTGTCGAGGCCCCACACCTCGACGCCGTCGGCCCCGAAGGTGTCGTCGGGCCAGGTGCGGAACGGGACCCGCGGATGGGCGATGATCACGAGGCCGCCGTGGCGGTGCGTCTCGGCGACCATGCGGCGGAAATCGTCGGCGACGACGCGGGTGCGCCACGCGGGCGGGAGGATGGCGTCGGCGGGCCGGTCGAGCGCGAGGCCGATCTGCAGGGCGTGGCCGCGGCGGGTCGTCCACTCCATGCCTGGGATCACTGTCAGCGGGGCGGTCGCCACTGCGGGGTCGAAGCCGGCGTGCGGGCTGTTGTGATCGGTGACGACGATGGCGTCGACGCCGTCGCCGTGAAACGCCGCGATCGCGGCCCGCAGGCCGGCCGGATCGTAGGCGAGTGATTCGTTGGCGGCGGTCGGCGCGTGGCTGTAGCGATCGGAGACCAGGGTGTGGACGTGGTTGACGACCAGGCAGTCGTGCGGCGGCGCCGGAGCTTCGGCGGGCCCGGTCAGCTCGACGACGCGATCGTGGGCGCTCGGGTAGCGACCGGCGCACGCGGCCTGGCCGAGCAGCAGCGCGGAGGCGAGGGCGAGCGCGCGCATGGCGTGGCGAACCTATCACGCGCGGGCGCCGAACCTGGCAGCGACGGAGCGGCCGGCGACGCCTTGCGAGATGGGCGCCGGCAGAGCGGCGGCCGTCGCGGCTCGCGGCGGGTGCGCGGGCACTTCGTTCGGAGGGAGCGCTCGGCGAGCCGGCCTGCAGCGCTCAGCGCGAGGAGCACGGGGGATCGTCGGCGGCCTCGCTCTGCGCCAGGCCGACGCCGTCGTCGCGGTAGTAAGCGCGATGGGCGGGGCGATACGTGGCGACGATTCGTAGCTCGAGGGGGCCGGCTCCGGGTGGCACGAACCGGTGCAGGTGGAGCCCGCGGAGCTCGTGATCGAGGCACGCGAGGGAGCGATCGCCCGCGGCGCCGTCGACGGCGATCCACTCCGGCGCCCCGGAGGCCTGCAATCGAACGAGCAGCGCGAGCCCGCTGCGAATGCAGCGATCGCGGCGCAAGCTGGCGTCCATGCATTTTTTAAAGGCCTCGGTGTTTTGATCGATCTGGGCGAGGAGCGCGGCTGATTCGCGCCCTCCGCCATCGATGCGGGCGCGCACGCGGAAGCTCGCGGGGACCCGCGTCATCGTACAGGGGCGCTGTTGCGGGCACGGCTCGTTTGGCGCCGCTTCGACCAGCGGGCCGTCCACGAGCGTCTCTCCGAGCCGCCGCGAGGGCGGGCGCGTCGTCGTCGGGGCCGGCTCCGGAGCGAGCTCGGCCGCCTCGATCGGCGCCGACCGGGGCAGCGGCGCCGCCAGCACTGCGTCGACGTCGGGCGAAGACGATGCTGAATCGCGCCCGCCCGGCCTGCACGCGGCGGCGACGGCGAGGCCCAGCAGGCAGCGCACGAGGGACGGCCACGACGCCGCGCGGGCGCGAGGACTCATGAAGACGCGGGCGCTTCCGGCTTCGGGGGCTCTCCTCTGCGCCGTGCTGCGGGAAGACATCACGCGGCAGGATAACAACCCGGCCCGGGACGCTCAGCGCGGCGCGAACGTACGCCACTTTTAAAAATACAAACATCATGGGGGCCGCTGGTACCGTCCGGCGTCGAGGTCGCGGCGGCACCGTCGCGGCACCGTCGTGCGCGAGGCCGAGTCGGTCGCGGCGCCCAGGCGCGACCCTTGGGTCCTCGATGAACTGGGGCTCGCACGTCGTGTTGCTCAGCTCATGGAGGTGACGCATGCGCCCCAACGCGCAGAGGGCGCCCCCGGGGGCCGCGAGCAGCTCGACGAATCGCGATGCGCCGGCAATTTTTCTCCCGGCTGCGGCGACTCCACGGCCGAGCGGCGCGACGGCGGAATGGACCGGCTCGCCGCTCGCCACGGAGATCGTCATGTTGCGCTTCAACCTTTCCTTGCTCGCCGTTGCCTTCCTGCTCCTCCAAAACGCCTGCGACCCCAAAACCGGCGAATCCGACAGCGCCACCGGCTCGACCTCCACCTCCGGCGAGTCCACCACCGACGCCTCGACTACCGACGATGCTCCGACCTCGAGCGCCACCACCGGCGACTCGACGTCGACCGACGAAGAGCCGACGGTGGCCACCACCGGCGAGGACACCGAGAGCGGCACCAGCGGCCCCGTCGATCCCGAGCACCAGAGCGCCTGCGAGTCCTCCTGCCAGCAGACCGCCGCGTGCGAGGGCGCCGGCGAGGACGAAGTCGCCGAGTGCGTCCTGAACTGCACCTCGGAGTTCCAGGAGATCGACGCCGAATGCGTGGCGAACCACCTCGCCTTTCTTCAGTGCCTCCCGAAGCTGTTCTGTGCCCCGAACGAACCCGTGGACGAATCGTGCATGGAGGCATTCGAAGCGCACGCCATCTGCGGCAACGGCGCCGAGGAATGCATCCATTCGATGGATGAAGGCGGCGAGGGTGTGTGCGGCCTGGGGCTGATCTGCCCCGACCTGCCGACGTACGAGATCAGCTGCGAGGGCGACACCTGCGTCTGCCTGCAGGACGGCGTCGAGGTCGCGCAGTGCCCGTCCGACGGCGTGTGCGCTCAGGGCGACGCGATCTTCGACAAGCTGGATGAGTGCTGCGCCGGCGCATGACCGGCGCCGCGTGGTTCATCGGCCCGACGAGGAGAGCCTCGTCGTCAATCGCAGCATCCCGTGATCGATCGACGAGAATCGCCGCAGCTCGACGGGCAGGCGGGTCCGCGCCAGCGCTCTCGCGGGCTCCTATGCGCGTATAGGATCGTGCCGACGGCGTCCGCGATCCTCGCGGCTTTCGCCGTGGTGGATGCGAATGGGCCGTGCTCGTCGTGAGCGGGCCGGTCGTCGACGCGACGCGCCGCGCGGCCGGGGAAATTCCTCGCGCAGTGGGTTCGTCGAGCCGCCGGTCGAGCGCGCGGGGAGGGGCGGCACGGCCGCCCGGGCGGGGTGGGAAGCAGGGCGAGCGGTGCCGGTGGACCTGCAGGCGCGTGGCGCCGGACTTTGGCTTGCCGGGCCCGCGCGCCCCCCCAACAGTCCCCGCGCAGGTCTCAGGCCAAGGAGTACGCATTGTGAGCCTCGACATCACGAAGGAGCGCGGCACGCCGCTCGAGCGGCAGAAGTTCACGTGGAAGGAGATCGCCGGCGAGCCGTACAGCAAGCTCGACGACGACGCCTTCACGCGGGTGCGGCAGATCTTGATGCACGGCGTCGAGCAGGAGGCGTGCCGCTTGAAACACTTCGCGGCGCGGTTCTGTCCCGACCTGCGCCTGCCGCTCGCGCGGGTCCGTCGCGTCGAGCACCTCCAGGCGACCATGGTCAACTGGTTGATGCCGGGCGACCAGTCGCCGCTCGAGACGACGATCGGCTTCGAGCAGGTGGCGATCGAGGTGACCGCGCACGTCGCCTCGGTCGAGCCGGACCCGTACATGGCCCAGGTGTACCGCTTCGGCCTGCTCGAGGACTTCGACCATTTGTACCGCTACGCCGCGCTGATGGACCGGCTGTGCGGCAAGGACGCCAACAACATCCTGCAGAGCTACACCGACGTCATGCCCGGGCGGCCGACCTCGGTCGAGCACCGCGCGCCGGAGGACGACCTGCGGCGCCACTACGAGAAGACGCAGGCCGCGCCGCTGACGAAGATCCACGCGGCGCTGATCACCGGCTCGGAGTGGCAGACCCGCGATTACTACCTGACGATCGGCCCGACCTTCGCCGACCCGGTCGCGCGCCAGCTGTACGCCGAGATCGCCGCGATCGAGGAGCAGCACGTGACGCAGTACGAGGCGCTGTCCGACCCGAGCGAGACCTGGCTCGAGAAGTGGCTGCTGCAGGAGGCGACCGAGGTGTACGCCTACTGGAGCTGCTATTCGCAGGAGCAGAACCCGCGGATCAAGCAGATCTGGGAGCGCTTCCTCAGCTACGAGCTCGGCCACCTGCGGCTCGTGCGAGAGCTGATGGAGGAGGTCGAGAAGCGCGACCCGGCGGAGCTGTTGCCGGCCGAGTTCCCCGATCCGCTGAGCTTCCGCAGCCACCGCGAATTCGTGCGCCAGACGCTGACCGAGGAGGTCCTGCTGCGCGCCCGCGGCTTCGACATCGTGCCGCCGGACCTCGAGAGCCCGGCCTCGCTCGCCTACCGCGAGCAGCTCAACGCCAGCGGCTCGCCGTCGGAGCTGGTGGCCGCCGGCTACCGCTGGAAGCCGGGCACCGAGCTCACCGATCGACGCGTGCGCGAGGCCGAGTTCGTCTCGCTGGTCCAGGAGGAGGCAGCCCAATGAGCAAGAACGATCGTCCCACCGACATCGGCATCAATCGCACCGGCATCGCCCTGTCGCCCCTCGACGGCCCGCGCATGACCGAGGGCGCGACCGCGACCGCGCCGAGCTCGGCCGGCTCGGCGCGCGACGCCGCGGTGCTGCGATTCCGTTATGCCGTCGAAGCCGGCGAGATCGGCCACATGCCGCCGCCGCTGAGCCTGCGCGGCGTCGCCGGGGCCGCGGCCTCGCTGCTCAAGGGCCAGAAGGGCAACGTGCTGCTCGACAAGCTCGGCGAGCGGCTCGCGTTCGAACGCACCGGCGTGCGCCTGTACGACGGGCTGATCCTCAAGCTCGAGGCGTCGGGCTCGTGGTCGGGCGGGCCGACCCTCGAGGACCTGGTGGCGTTCCGCGCCGACGAGGCGCGCCACTTCGAGTGGATGGTCGAGGCGATGACCGCGCTGGGCGCCGACGCGACGGCGATGACGCCGTCGGCCGACCTCACCGCGGTCGAGAGCGTGGGCGTGCTGCAGGTCATCTCCGACCCACGCACGGGCCTGGCGCAGGCCCTGCACGCGCAGCAGCTCGCCGAGCTCGCCGACGTGGCCGGCTGGGACCTGCTGGCCATGCTCGCCGAGAGCCTCGGCCACGGCGAGCTGGCGGCGCAATGCCGCCTGGCGCTGGCGCAGGAGAACCTGCACGCCGCCTCGGTCGCGCGCTGGCTCAAGGCCCACGCCGAGACGGCGGCGCACGGCGAGCTCGCGCGCGCGAGCTGACGCCGTGCGCCCGGGTCGGACCGCTCAGGGCTTGCTGAACTCGAGGCGGACCGACTCGGCGTTGGTCACCTCGATGAACGCGTCCTCGGCGACGTTCTGGGCGCCGGTGAGCCCGAGGATGTCGCTGTAGCGGAGCACCCGCGACTGCGCCTTCTCGGCGACGTAGAGGTGCGTGCCGTCGAACGCGAGGTCGACGGGGTTGCCGAGGTGCGTCTGGTCGCCGGCGATGTGCGTGGCGACCGCGACGTTGCCCTCGGCCGCGTCGGCGCCGGCGATGACGTAGATCGCGCCGTCGGTGTCGGACATCGCGTCGCCGACGTCGGTCAAGAACAGGTTGTTGCCGACCGGGTCGTACTGGATGCCGTGGAGGTTGACGCCGATGACCTCGTCGTTGTCGTTGGCCGGCGTGAAGGTGCGCGCCGGGCCGTTGGCGCCCTCGTCGGCCAGCGCCGAGTCGAACACGCGCACCGTGCCGTCGACGCCGGCGGCGAACAGCCGGTCGTTGGCGTCGTCGTAGTCGATGTCCCACACCGCGCCGCCGCCGAGCTCGGCGAACACGAACAGCGGCGGGGCGTCGCCGAAGGTCACCGGGTCGAACACCTTGATCGAGGAGTCACCGAGGTCGGCGACGAACAGGCGGTCGCCGGCGGCGTTCAGAGTGATGCCCTTGGGCGCCACGAGGCCGGTGCCGGGGCCCCAGATCCGGGTGCCGATGGCGTCGATCGCGGCGCCGTCCTCGGCGTCGACGATCGCGGCCGCCGAGAACACGCCGGCGCCGTCGGACGCGGGCGTGCCGTCGAAGCCGACGAGGCCGTCGCCCGCGCCTGCGAGGGCGATGCTCTGGATCGAGGTGATCGAGCCGAGGCGGTCGATGGTGGCCGAGATCGTCGGCGCGCCGATGAGCGGCACCTCGACCTCGAGCAGGCCGTCGAGGTCGAGCCCGGCCGGGTTGGAGGCGAGGATCAGGCGGTTGTTGGTGGCCAGCGCGACCGACTCGGGCTTGGTGACGTCGACGCTGTCGACCAGCTCGAAGTCCTCGCCGAGCAGCGGCGGGCGGAAGCGCAGCAGCTTGTCGTTGGCCTTCTCGGCCACCCACAGGGTGCTCGCCATGCCGCCGGTGACCTCGAGGTCGACCGGGTTGCCGAGGTCGCCGCCCTCGATCTTCTGCGCCACCTCGACGTCGCCCTCGGCGTTGGCCGGGTCGGCGATGCGGAACAGCAGACCGTCGGTGTTCTCCATCGGGTCGCCGACGTCGCTGAGGAACAGGTTGTCGCCGACGATGGTGATGCCGTGCAGGTTGACCGAGATCTTGGCGCCGGCCTCGACGGGGACGATCGTGCGGTCGGGACCGGTCTGGCCCATCGCGTTCGAGAAGTCCTCGTAGACCTGGACCTCGCCGTTGGTGCCGGCCGCGTACAGCACGTCGGCGTTGGCGACGTAATGCACGTCCCACACCGCCTCGGAGCTGCCGAGATCGGTGATCTCGAAGGTCGGGGCGGCGTCGCCCTCCGCGTCGAACTCGAACACCTTGATCGCGGCGGCGCCGGTGTCGGCGACCAGGAACGAGCCCATCGGCCCGACCTCGACGCCCTTCGGGGCCACGAGGCCGGTGGCCGGCCCGCGGATGACGCGGTCGCCGAGGCCGAGCGGGCCGTTCTCGGGGTTGTCGGCGAGGTCGGTCTTGATGATGACGCCGCCGGTGGTGCCGGGCGCGTCGTAGCTGACGATCGCGTGGCCTTGCTGGGTCACCGCGACGCTCTGGATGCTGACGACGTCGCCGGCCACGGTCAGGGTCGCGGTGGCGGCGTCGAGCGCCGGGGTCAGCGCGACGATCCGGTCCTGCTCGAGCAGCGGCGGGTTGGCGGTCGCCCACACGCGCACGACCTCGACCGCCGGCTCACCCGTGGTCTCGGTGTCGGTCGTGTCGGTGTCGGTCGTGTCGGTGTCGGTCGCGGGGCCGGTCTCGGTGGTCGGGCCGACCGTGGTCGAGGTCGGGGGCTCGGTGTCCGTGGCGGGCTCGGTCGACGTCGGCGGCAACGTGTCGGTGGGCTGCCCGGGCGTCAGATTGGTGTCCGTGGCGTCCGTGTCGGTGCCGTCAGTCGTGGTGTCCGTCGTGGTGCCCGATTCGGTCTCGCCAGGCGTCGGATTGTTGCATCCCGACAGAGCCATCACGAGCACGTTGGTGAGGACCAATGAGATGTTACGGTCAAGATGGTATTTTTGCATGAGGGGAATGTGTCCAGGGGGGATGTTACGATAGCCGGCAGTGCCCGGTCCGCAACAATCGCACGCCTTTAGGACACCGATCACCGGCATAAAACCGGGCGCTTCGGACAGTGGAGATTCGGGGTTTACAGCCCCCTCGGGTCATTTGCGCTCGACCGGGCTCAGCCGCTGAGTGCCCGCCTTTCGCGGCGCAGTCCGGCGAATCACGGCGCTGTCGCCTGCCAAGTCGCTCTCGTCTGCAGACCCGGCTCGGAGGTGCGCGAGCGAGCGGGGTTGTGTGATTCGGGAACCTGGCTCTCTTCAATTTTCAGGCTTGACAATCGCGTGACAGCGCCTCTCTCACGTACACTCGCAGGCCTGCGCGAGGGTTCGCGGGAGGGTTCGCGGGGCGGGTCCGTCGCGGCGCGGTCGCTCGCCCGCCGCTGGCGCGCGCGGCTCGAACAGGGGCCGCGGACGTCGTTCCGCGTCGACACGGCCGGGCCGCATTCGTCCGTCAGGCGCCGCTGCGGAGCTGGCTGCCGATGACGCCACGCTTGCCGGCCTCGACGGCCTTGTAGTCGGTGACAGCCCACAGGCCGAACAGCACGATGCCGGTCCCGACGAAGAAGTTGCGCGCCGCGCCGAAGCCCTGGAAACCGGCGGCCCACGGCAGGGTCATCAGCACCAGCGCGCCCACCAGCTCGGCGCCGCCGTGGACCGGGAACGGGATCAGGCGCAAGACGCCGAGCGGATAGCGGGTCAGGAGCGACATCAACAGCAACGTACAGCCGAACACGAAGGCGGCGAGCTGGGCGGCGTCGCTCCTGAAGTCGAGCAAGAACGGGGCGAGCAGGAACAGCGCCGCGAACAAATAGTCGAGGACGCCATGCACGCGCGGAGAGACGAATCTCATGGTTTTTTCCCGGTCTGGCCGCGGCCGGGCCTGCGGCTGGTTCTCGACTAGTGATGAAGACAATCGGTGGAGGGGCAAGCCCCGGCCGGGCGCGGCGGACGGGCTGCAGGCTCGCGTCGTGCGTCCGTGGGGCCGAGCCGGGCCAGGCTCGACTGGCTCGCGGGGCCGCGGGTCGCGGCGTGGCGGGTCTGCGGGGGCGCTGCGGTCCGCGAGCCGATACCCGTCGTGCGAGCGCGGCTGCTGGCGCGCGGCGGGGATGACGGCCGTGATGTCCGCAGTCGGCGCGAGGGCAGAAACCTCGCCAGACAATGCAAAAAGGTGGCCCTCGGCAGGGCGAGGGCAGAAGATTTCGCCAGCGATGCGGGCTCGGCGGGCTCGGCGAGATGCAGGGATTTCGCTAGTGATGCGGGGAGCCGGGCTCGGCGAGGCGAGGACAGGGGATGTCGCCAGCGATGCGGGGAGCCGGGCTCGGCGAGGCGAGGACAGAGGATTTCGCCAGAATGCGAAGAGTCGGGCTGCAGGGGATTCGTCAGCAATGGGGGCTCGGCGGGCTCGGCGGGGCGGAAAGGCAGGGGATTTCGCCAGCCATGCGAGGCGCCGGAACTCGCGCCAGGGTTCCTGTATGGGCCGCTCGACGGGCGTACGAGCATTGCCGTCCGGAGCGCACGGCGCTCTGGACATGACCTTGATCTTCGCGCTGGCCCTGGCCCCCGGGGGGGTTCCGGCGGGGACGCCTCGCGTCGCCACGATCGCCTGCTATCTGCTCATGCTCGGGCTATGGCTGCTGTCGCAGCTCAGCTGTTATCTGTGGGGCTCGGTCTGCGCGGTCCGCTACAGCGCGCACGGGATCCTCGAGTCGTCGCTCGCGCCGCTGCTCGTCGCGCTGCCCTGGCTGCTGGGCTTCGCCGAGTGGCCCGCGGCGCGCTCCGTGTTCGTGGCGGCGGGCGTCGCAGCGCTGCTGCTCGGGCTGACCGCCTGGGGCCGGCATGACGACCGGGGCCGTTCGCAATGAGCCGGCGATGACGGCACGCCCCTCGCGGACGAGGACAAGCTCGGGCCGTAACGAGCAAAAGCGGCCCTGGAGCCCGAAGCCCACCGCTCCAGGAGCGACTCTGGGAGCCAGAATCACGGGTCGTGGCCGAAACCCGAGGCTAAAAAGGCCAGCCCCGCGACGACAGCCGTCTCTGCGGCGATCGCGTCCGGCTGCGCTTGTTCGCGCGATGCCTCCATGTCGACCCGCACAGGGCATTCTCACACTGTCTCTTTATATGGTGAGGCGTTGGATGCTGCCGCCTCCTTCGTCGACTTCTTCGCCATCCTGCTCGGTCTGTAACCGTACGGTGAACCGCATCGTGGCGGGCTCGGCCTCCAGGAGCGACCAAGCGCCTCGGAGGCTCGAGCGGAGCCGGAGCTGGCCAGGCACGCGCTGTCGCTGATCGAGGCGCTCTTCGAGATCGAGCCCGCGCTGGCGACGCGCCCCGAAAGGAGCGAGACTCGGTCCGCCAGGCGAAGTCGAAGCCGCTTGTCGACGCATTCTTCCTCGGGTGCGACCAGCAAGCCGTGCTCGCCCTCGACGGCGCGCCGCTGGCCAAGGCCCTGGGCTACGCCCGCGATCAGGGAACGCCCGCCCGGCGGCGCCCGGTCCTCACCTCCGGCTCGTGGCGGCGAGCACGGCCGGGCGGCGGAGGCCGGCATTCTCTTCGCGCTGCTGTGAACGCCGTCAGCGCGGGCGGGTTCAGGGCGACGGCTCCACTCCTTGCGACGGGCTTTGCTCCTCGCACGTGGCGACCTGCTCTTCCACGGCGGAGCAGGGATTCGGCTCGCCCGCGAGGAACGCCAAATACTCGGCGCACGACAGCTCTCCGGTGCATGCATGGAGCGCGGCGAACGCGGGACGGCATCTGTCTGCTGCTGCATCGCCTGCCAGCTCGAGATCCCCTTCACAGGCTGATGTACATTCCTCGGCGGTCCAACCGGAGTCCAGATCGCACTGAACATCCACCATGCACATGGATGTGCATAGCGCACTCACATCAGATTCGTCCGCGAGGGTGAGAAACTCATTGATCTGGGGCTCGACTTCGCAGCCGTTCACCGTACGGCTGTATTCCTTCTCCAGGGGTACCAAACCTGGGGCATCGATCCGAAGCGCCAATGTCCCAGCGCCGTATCTCCCAGGCTCACGACCATAGTCGACGGTGAAGGAGCACGTGTCGGCGTCTCCGGACTCCGGCGTCGCGGGGAGACCACATGAGAACTCGAACTCTACGACATGCTTGTCTTCCCCCGTCCACGTCACGGCGATGGTCGCCTGTGGCACCAGGTTCCCACGGGCATCCTGCAATGCGATGTTGGGCATCGACGCGCGTAGGTCGCACGGCTCTTCCCCGCACGCCGGCATGAGCCGAAACACGAGCGCGAGTGGCCACAGCCTCACGATGTTGCCGATCAAGGATTTGCTAGTAACAGCCATGGATGCCCTGCGTTGGAGTTGCCGCGATTGCGGAGCAGATGAAGTCAAACACCCCTGTGCGAATCCGAGTGATCTTGGTCCAGGAGCTGCTGCCTTTGGTCAAGACGCCCTTCACGTACTGAGTCGAGAACTTCCATATTGGACTCCCACTCTGACCGTTGGCAGCATCATGCTTGGATCTCAGCTCGTTCGTGTATACTCGCTCGATCTGCGCAGATTGCGTATACTGATAGCCGAAACAAAAGTGAGGCGGGGTGCCCACGGCCAATGGGCTATCGTCGCATCCGATGAAGGTTTGGACCTCGTCGAAGTTCCCCGGGTACCCCGTGGCCTCATGCAGGACATTTTTCAGGGAGGAGTAGCTTGACGTATCAAACCCGAGCCACCCGAGGTACGGCTCCTCGCCCAGCACGAGTACGGCGTAGTCGTAGCGCAAGTTGCCGGGGGCAGGATCGTTGAGCCACCCCTTTGGTAAGAAGTAGTGCGAGACCCAGAACGTCCCGAAGGGGATGTCTGAAAGTGAAGTTCCGTCGCCGTTCTGCCCCGGCACCACGCGCACCTTCAAGAGCGCCCCGTCTTCCCAGACACAGTGCGCGGCCGTCAACACGTGTCTGGGACCGATGAGCGCACCCGAGCAAGAAGACGAGTTGGCGTACAGGTTGATTCCGTTCGAAGACACGCCCGTCTCTTTCCGAGCAGGCCGCCACGGTCGTCGAGACGCCTGCGATGATTCTCTCCGCAGAGCGGCGGGGGCTCACTCCTCTTCCTCGAAGCGTCGGCGTCGCGCCTCGGTGCGCTGGCGGATGGCGTCGAGGATCTCGAGGCGGGCATCGACGGCGGCGCGGCTGCGACCGAGGGCTTCGGCGAGCTCGTCGAGGTCCTCGCCGGCGTCGCGGGCGGCCGTCAGCCTGGCGTCCTCGATCGGCTTCCACGCGCCGGTGTTGGCGACCGCGGCCGCCGGCTTGCGCACGCGAGGCCGGCTCGCCGGAGCGACGAGGGCGGGCTTGGCGAGGCCGAGCTCGGCGACGAAGCGGCTCGGGGCGTGCGGGGTCACCTCGAGGTGCACACATTCGCTGGCGCGCGTCAGGCCGACGTAGAAGATCCGCCGCTCCTGCTCGAGCGGGTCGCTCTGGTCGACGCCGGCGGGTGATTCGACGGTGCCGAGCGTCCGGTCCTCGCGGTTGGCGGGGCACAGGCCCTCGGCGAGGCGCGGCAGCAGGACTGCGCGCCACTCCTTGCCCTTGGCCTTGTGGATCGTCGAGACCCACACGCACTGCTCGGCGGGCTTGCCGGCGCGCGGGTCGAGGTCGGCGAGCGCTGCGCGGCTTCGGCGGGGGCGACCGCGAGGCCCTTGAGCAAGGTGCGCACGGCCTCGAAGCCGGCGACGGCCTGATCGAGCTCGACCTCGCTGCGCTTGCGGCCGGCGAGCTGGCCCATGACGTCGGTCCCGCTGACCAGCAGGTCGAGGGCGGCGGCGGCGGTGCGGCACTTGCCCATGCGCGCGAGCAGGTCGGCGAGCGCGCTCATCGACTCGATGGCGCCGCGCGGCTGGTCGGCGTCGCGGGCGGCCTTCTTGTTGCCGAGGACCGCGCGCAGGCCCTTGCTGCCGAGCTTGCGGACCTGGTCGGCGAAGGCCTCCTTGCGGATGTAGCGGTCGGGCGCGAAGACGACGTTCCAGGCGTCGTCGAAGCCGATGGGCGCGTCGCTGGTGGCGAAGCGGAGGTAGGCGAGCGCGAGCTCGGGGCCGCGACCCTTGCGGACGAAGTCGAGGTCGTCGGTCTCCATACCGATTTGCCGCGCCGCCAGCTCGGCGAGCACGCTGGTGCCCTGCAGGCGGCCGCGGTAGAGGACGGCGATCTCGTCGGCCCGGTGCCCGGCGGCCAGCAGGCGCGTGATGGTGCCGGGGACGTCGTCGGTGCGCGTGATGGTGCCGGGGACGGCGCCGCGGCCGACGACCTCGATCGGGAAGCGCTCGTCGTTGTGGGCGATGAGCGCCCGCGCTGCGGCGGCGATCGTCTCGCCGAAGCGGAAGCTGTGCGACAGCGGATAGGTGCGCGTGGGCCGGTGCGTGAAGGTGGCGGCGAAGTCGTGGAAGAACCGCGGGTGCGCGCCCGAAAATTCATAGATGGCCTGGTCGGCGTCGCCCACGGCCATGAGGGTGGTGTGTTCGTGCATGAGCAGGCGCAGCAGCTCGACGCGGGCGGGGTTCACGTCCTGGAACTCGTCGACCAGCAGATGATCGATCGGCCCGAGCAGCCGCGGGTAGCGGCGCAGCACTGCGACCGCGGTGTAGACCATGTCGGGGAAGTCGACCTGCAGCGCCTGGCCGCCGCGGGTGCGCAGCTCCTCGAGCGCCTGGTAGGCCTCGACGAGCTCGGGGGCGTCCTCGCAGGCGGCGCGGTTCGGGGTGACGAGGTGGGCCTTCCAGAAGCCGACGGCGGCGGCGATGTCGTCGGCCGACTCGATCTTGCGGGCGAACCTGCGATGCACGAGCTGGGCCCACTCGCGGGTGCGAAACGCAGCGACCTCGAGCGGGCGCGTGAGCAGGCCGCGGCGCTCGGCGCGGCCGAGGACCTCGAGGCCGAGCGCGTCGAAGGTGGTGACCTTGACGCCGGCGATGCCCGCGGCCTCGAGGCGGGCGCTGAAGGTCTCCTGGATCGCTTTGTTGAACATGACGACGCGCATGCGCTCGCCGTCGACCCGCTCGGCGAGGCGGGCGACGCGCCCGACCAGGGTGGTGGTCTTGCCGGCGCCGGGCGCGGCGTGGACGAGGGCGTGCGCGTCGAGCGGGTGCGCGAGGATCGCTTGCTGTTCGGCGGTCCAGTGCATGCGAGGCGGGGAGGCTAGCAGGCCACGTCGCGAGAAGGTCGCTTTGCTGGCGCGCGATCGTCAGGACTTTCTGCGACCATCGCGGCGATGACCGAGGTGCGCAGGGAGCCGCGAGCGGTGCGGGCGCTGAAAACGGTGCAGGCTTGGACTGCCGCGCAGGTCGGGCGAGTCCGCGGGTCGGCGGCGGGGGCGTGGACGGCCGCGCAGGTGGGGCGCGTGCGGGAGTCGGCGGCGGGGCAGGCAGTGGGGGCGTGGACGGCCGAGCAGGCCGGGCGGGTGCGGGAGTCGGCGGTGGCGCAGGCGGCGGGGACGTGGACGGCCGAACAGGCCCGGCGGGTGCGGGAGTCGGCGGCGGCGCAGGCAGCGGGCGCGTGGACGGCCGAGCAGGCCCGGCGGGTGCGGGAGTCGGCGGCGGGGACGTGGACTGCTGCGCGGGTCGGGCGGGTGCGGGCCCGGGTCGGGGGACGGGCGGGGCACGTGCTGGCTGCGGGCGGGGTACGGGCGGCCGCGACGGCGCTGGAGCTGACGGTCGGGCCGATCGGCGGGGCGCTGGTGGCGGCCGGAGCCGAAGCCGCGGTGCTGGCGATCGCCACGGACGCGGTCCGGCGGGCGCTGGCCGGGCGAGAGGCGGAGGTCGACCGAGGCGCGGTGCTGGCCGTCGTCATCGCCGAGCTCACGCGCACGAAGCTGTGCGAGAGCCACGTGGCGGACGGCTGGCGCCTGGCCTGCGGCCTCGGCTCGCGGGGGCGCGGGAGCGCGGTCCTGGGGGTCGAGCTGCGCCGGGCGACCTTCGCAGTGGTCGGCTCGCGCGTCACCGGAGCGGCGCTGCGGCGGGCCGGCTGGAAGCGGCTGCTGTGGATCGGCTCGGCGCTGACGCTGGCGCGGCTGCCGGGGGAAGTGCGGCGGGCCTGCGAGCTGGTGCGCCGCGCGGACCTGGGGGCGCGCGCGTTCGCGGGCGAGAGGGCGGCAGCCGCGAGTGCGGCGGCCTCCGGGGCCGGCTGATCTGTACTTCGGGACAGCTCGCCAGGGTCATGGATTCGCGGGTGCCGGCGGGCGAATGGAGGGGGCCGCAAGGGGAGTGAGGCGGCCTGCGGGGCCGGGGGTGAGTGACCTGGTCTTCGGGACAGGCGCTAGGGCAATAGATTCGCAGCGGGCCGGCTGGCGAATGGGGAGGAAGACGGCGGTCGCGGTCTCGGATACACCACCCGCAGATGGACGCAGGGGACGAGCTGGACGGAGCGCCGCTGGTGGTGATCGAGGTCGACGCGGCGGGGGTGATCACCCGCTGGAACCGCCGCGCCGAGCGGGTCTTCGGGACAGCCAGGGCCGCCGCGGTGGGGCAGGCCATGGCCGAGGTGCTGCCGCTGGCCACGGGCAGCTGGGCGGCGCTGGCCTCCGGCGACGACGCGCCGCGGGTGTGGCCGATCCGCCGGCCCGACGGGGCCTGGTGGCTCGAGGCGTGCTCGCAGCGCGTGGCGGACGGCGGGGCGGTCCGGCTGTACGGCCACGAGGTCGGCGCGCGCCGGGCGGCCGAGGCCCGGGCGGCGCTCGAGTCGACGCTGCTGGCGGCGATCCAGGACAACCTCGAGATCGTGCTGTGGGCGGTCGACGAGCGCGGGGTGTTCCTCCACCAGGCCGGCAAGGCGAACGAGCGCGCCGGGGTGCCGCGCGACTTCCTGATCGGCAAGAACATCTTCGAGCTGTACAAGGCGCAGGGCAACGGCGAGCTGATCGCGCGGGCGATCGCGGGCGAGCCGGCCCACACCCGCTCGGCCCCGCTGTACGGGCAGTACTGGGACACCTGGTACATCCCGGTGCGCGACGACCGGACCGAGGCGCGCCTGGTCGGCGTGTCGCTCAACATCAGCGAGGCCGCCCTGGCGGAGATCGAGCTGCGCGCGAAGCTCGAGCTCGTCGAGCGCCAGCAGGCGGTCATCCACGAGCTCGCCACGCCGATCATCGAGGTCTGGGACGGCGTGCTGACGCTGCCGATCGTCGGCCTGGTCGACACTGCGCGGGCGGCCGAGCTGATGGACGCCCTGCTGCAGGCGGTCACGCGCACGCGGGCCCGCTTCGCCATCCTCGACCTCACCGGCGTCGAGGTGGTCGACACCGGCACCGCGAGCCACCTGATCAAGATGATCGAGGCGATCGCGCTGCTCGGCGCCGCGGGCATCCTCACCGGCATCCGCCCGTCGATCGCGCAGACGATCGTCGGCCTCGGCGTCGACCTGTCCCGCGTGGTCGTCCACGCCAAGCTGCGCGACGCGCTCGCGTCCTGCCTGCGCGCCGGCCGACGCTGAGCGTAGGGACATGCCCTGAAGGGCATGTCTGGATGGACATGTGTGATGGGACATGTCCTTCGGGACGCCTAGGCGGCGGGGGCGAACCGGCGCAGGGCGGCCTCGAGGTCCTCCATGGTGACCGGCTTGACGAGGTGCCAGTCGAAGCCGGCCTCCTGCGAGCGGCGGCGGGCGTCGTCCTGGCCGTAGCCGGTGACCGCGATGACGAGGGCGCGGTCCATGCCGGGTTCGCGGCGGAGCCGGCGGGCGACCTCGTAGCCGTCCATGTCGGGCAGGCCGATGTCGAGAAGCACCACCTCGGGCTGGAAGTCGCGGGCCGCGAGCAGCGCGTCGGCGCCGTCGTGGGCGACGCGGACGGCGGTGCCGTGGGCCTCCAGCAGCATCTGCAGCGCCATGGCGACGTCCGGGTTGTCGTCGACGACGAGGATCCGCGCGGCGTAACCGTCGGGACCGGGAGCGGCGGGGGGCGGCGCGGGGACGGTCGCCGACTGGTGCGCGAGGACGGGCAGGCGGATCGCGAACTCGCTGCCCTGGCCGGGGCCGGGGCTACTGGCGCTGACGCTGCCGTGGTGCATCTCGACGAGGCGGTGGACGAGCGTGAGGCCGAGGCCGAGGCCGCCCTGGGCGCGGTCGAGGGCGCGCTCGCCCTGGGCGAACAGGTCGAACACCCGCGGCACCAGCTCGGGCGGCATGCCGATGCCGTCGTCGCGCACGCGCACGACCGCCTCGTCGCCCTCGCGCGCGACGGTGAGCCAGATGTGCCCGCCCGGCTCGGTGTACTTGGCGGCGTTGCCGAGCAGGTTGAAGACCACCTGGGTCAGCCGCACCGGGTCGCCCTGGACCTGCAGCGGCGGCTGCGGCAGGGCCAGTGCCAGCGCGTGGCGGCGCTCCTCGAGCGCGGGGCGGGCCATCTCGACCGCCTGTTCGGCGACCTGCGCCAGGTCGACGACCTGCTGACGCAGCTCGGTCTTGCCGCGGGAGATCCGCGAGACATCGAGGAGGTCGTCGACCAGGCGGGTGAGGTGCGTGACCTGGCGGTCGATGATCGCGTAGGCGCGGGCGCGGGCGGGGCCGGTGAGGTCGCAGCGGCGCAGCGAGTCGGCGACGCTGCGCAGCGGCGCCAGCGGGTTGCGCAGCTCGTGCGACAGCATGGCCAAGAACTCGTCCTTGCTGCGGTTGGCGGCCTCGAGCGCGGCCTCGGCGTGCTTCTGCTCGGTGATGTCCATGGCGATGCCGGCGAGCAGCCAGCGGCCGCCGCGATCGGGCAGCGGGAACTTGAACGAGAGGTACATGTGCGGCTCGCCGTCGACGGGGACGGTCTCGATGACGCGAACGACCCGCCGCTGGGCCAGGACGAGCCGGTCGGTGCGGCAGAGCATGTCGGCGAAGTCGGCCGGGAACATCTCGTGGTCGGTCTTGCCGAGGAAGTCGTCGCGCCGGAGGCGCTGCACCAGCTCGCGGTTGACGAACACGTAGCGCCCGGCCTCGTCCTTGATGAAGGCGACCGCGGGCGTGTTGTCCATGAAGGCCTGGAAGCGCTGCTCGCTGGCCCGCAGGGAGTCGCCGGCCTCGTGCCGCAGGTGCGCCAGGGCGAGGTGGGCGTCGACCCGCGCCTGCAGCTCGCGGGCGCCGAACGGCTTGGTCAGGTAGTCGTCGGCGCCGGCCTGCATGCCCTCGACGCGAGCCTCCTGGCCGGCGCGCGCGGACACGAGGAGGACGGGGACCTCGAGCGTGCGCGGGTCGCCGCGGAGCGCGTACAGCAGGCCGAAGCCGTCGAGCCGCGGCATCATCACGTCGGCGAGGATCAGGTCGGGCAGGTCGCTGCGGGCGCGGGCGAGGGCCTCGGCGCCGTTGTCGACTGCGATCACGTCGTAGCGCGCGCCCAGCAGGCGGCGCACGTAGTCGCGCATGTCGGCGTTGTCGTCGGCGACGAGGATCCGCGGGCGCGCTCCGGGCGGGCGCGGCGAGTCGCTGAGCGCGAGCCCGCGGGCGTCCGGCTCGGGCAGCCAGCGCAGGGCGTCGGCCACGTACGGCGCGGCGCCGGGGCCCGCCGGCGCGGGGCGCAGGCGGTCGGCGGGCAGGTGCTCGTGGCCCGCCGGGATCGTCACAGTGAACACGCTGCCGACGCCCAGGCAGCTGTCCGCGCGGACCTCTCCGCCGTGCAGGCGCACGAGCTCGCGGACCAGCGCGAGGCCGATCCCCGAGCCCTCCAGCGAGCGCCCGCGGGTGTGCTCGATCCGGTGGAAGCGCTCGAACAGCCGCGGCAATTGCTCGCGCGGGATGCCGACGCCGCTGTCGCGCACCGTCAGCTCGACGACCGCGCCGCGCCGATGTAACGCCACCTCGATCTCACCGGCGAGGGTGTACTTGAACGCGTTCGAGACCAGGTTGAGGACGATCGTCTCCCACATGCCGCGGTCGACGTAGACCGGGTCCGGCAGCGGTGGGCAGTCGAGCTTCAGGGTCAGGCCGGCCTTGTCGCAGGCGGAGCGGAAGTTGCTGGCCAGCTCGGCGGTGAAATGCGCGAGGTCGGTCGGTTGACAGGACACCTCGGTGCGCCCGGCCTCGATGCGCGAGAACTCAAGCAAGGCGTTGACGAGCCGGGACAGGCGCAGGCAGTTGCGGTGGGCGACCTCGAGGCGCTCGCGCTGGCTCGAGTCCAGCGGCGAGTCACGGTCGCTCAGCATCTCCTCGAGCGGCCCGAGCATGAGCGTCAGCGGGGTGCGAAACTCGTGGCTGATGTTGGAGAAGAAGGTGGTCTTGGCCCGGTCGAGCTCGGCCAGCGCCTCGGCCCGTCGGCGCTCCTCCGCGAACGCGACCGCGCCCGCGAGGGACACGGTCACCGCGCCGGCGAGGAGGCCGTAGAAGTCGCGGTAGGCGTCGTTCCACGCCAGGCGCGGGCTGATCCCGAGGATCGCCACGGCGGCCGGTCGGGCGTGGCCGGGCAGCATGAGCGGGACGGCGAGGGCGCGCCGCGGCGGCTCGGGGTAGGGCCCGCAGCGCAGCGGGCCGCAGGTGGCCGCGAGGTCGGGGATAAGGGCCGGCTTGCCGGTGCGCACCACCTCGGCGAGCGGCCACGGGGCGGGCCCGGCGGTCGTGGCGGTGATCGGGCTCGCCGCGGTCCCGGCCGCGATCCCGGCGCTGGCGACGAGGCGAGCGACGTCGTCCCGGCCGACCACGTACGCCAGCACGAACGGGACGTCGCACGCGTACTCGCCGAGCGCGGCCGCGGCGGCGACGAGCGCGTCGTCCACGGTCTGCGCGCCGGCGGTGCGCGCGGCGAGGTCGCGGACCGCCCGCGTGCGGCGCTCGCCGAGGACCTTGTCGGTGGTCTCGATGCACGGCACGAGGACGCCGCCGACCTGGCCGCGCTCGTCGAAGATCGGGCTGAACGAGAAGGCGAAGAAGGTCTCCTCCATGTGGCCGTAGCGGTCGAGGAAGATCTGCAGATCGTCGAGATAGACGCCGGTGCCGGCCAGCGCCCGGGCGAACGAATCACCGATGTCCGGCCAGGCCGAGGCCCAGCATCGACTGTAGTCGGAGCCCAAGGCCGCCGGGTGCTTGCCGCCGCAGATCGGCCGGTAGCTGTCGTTGTACAGCATGAGGTTGCCGGGGCCGAGCGTGAGGGCCATCGGGAAGTTGGTGGCGACGCACAGCTGCACGATGGTCCGCACGTTGGCCGGCCAGTCGTCGATCGGGCCCAGCGAGGTGCCAGACCAGTCGTACTCGCGGATCTTGCAACCCATGTCGCCGCCGCCGATAAGCCAGTGGCAGACTCCGCTGCTGCGCATGTCGGTGTCCGATCGCATGGGTCCGCTGTCCCGCGGGGGGTCCGATGTCTATACTCGCGGTCGCGCGGCGGGGCGTCCGCTAGGCCCCGCCAGGCCGCAGGACGCGCGGCCCGGCCGCTCTGCCCGGCTCGCAAGGGCCGGCGCTCCGGCGGGCGGCGGCGAGGATGTCATCTCATATGTCTAAAAGGACATGTCCGAGTGGATATGTGAAATGTCTCGTTGGATATGTCTGGAAGGACATGATCGATGCGCGACGAGTGGGTCCCGACGCTCGCGCTCCGCCGCGGCCGGCTCGCAGGCGCGCCGCGGCCGCTCCGGTGCGCGCGCTCGAGCGCCCCGTCGGCCGCGGCCGGGTGTAGGGTGGGCCGATGCTCGAGCTACGCCCGCGATGGTCCCTGTGCTTGTTGTTGCTGAGCGGCTGCCCCGAAGGTCGCGAGGACAGCGCCACCGCCGGAGAGGAGGGCACCTTCCCCTGCGGCGACAACGGCGGCACCTGCGACGCGGCGACCGAGCTGTGCATCGTCGGCGGCTCGGACCGGTGCTCGACGTGCGTGCCGCTGCCGGCAGCCTGCGATGACGACTCGACGTGCGGCTGCGTGCCGCCGGGCACCGACGCGGCCTACGGCTCGTTCGCCTGCGAGGACGCGGGCTCGTGCGAGAGCGCGGAGGGCGGGCGCGTCCTGACCTGCGCCGAGATCGCGTGGGGCTGCGGGTGAGCCGCGTCAGCACGCCTCAAGGCGACGGAGACATGCCGTCGGAGTCGACACGTGCCAGGACAAGTGCCGCTGCAACAAATGCAGCCCAGCTCTTACCGAACTTGCACAGGATCCGCCTCCTTGCTGGACAGGGTCCGCACGACCGGCGTAATCGACGCGCGCGGCGGCGGGGCCGCTCCGCGGACGATCATCTGAAGATGTCGAAGTTGCCGAGGACGATCCACAAAAGGATGAAGATCAGGACGGTGCCAATGACACCACCGCCGAGCTTCCAAGCCCCAACACCCGCGACAGCACCTCGTAGAAGTTTGCTCATGGTGAGAGTGATTTGGCCGGTTTTTGCTCGCGCGCCAGTGCGCGAAGTGCGATCCGCGGTGAGCGGGCGGACCTGGGCCTACAGTTACAGACACCCATCGTGCTCACGCGAGCGCGAGAGCATGAACTGCTCGACGAGCCTGTGGACCCCCAAGTCGCGCCGGTGACGTTCAGCCGACGCGCCGGCGGCGAGGACGATGAGCGTTTCTTCCAGCTCGGTGCAGGTGTCGGGGCGGCAACCGCCGGGGTACGTGGCAGGTCGCAGCGGAGCGAAGACGGCGCTGGCGACGCGCGGCCATGCGTGGTTGAAGGCTCGTTCATGGATTCGCATTCGAGCATTCGGGGTGGATGAGCACGTCTCGTCGCGGGCTGCTACGGACTGATCGAATCGGGTCGGCCAAACCTCGACAGCGGCGACAATGCCAATACCGCTCGGGGGCCTGGGCCTCTGCCTAGTCTATGACTCGGGCGAGCTCGCCGTGCTACGGTGAGCCCGATGGACGCTGGACAGGGGAGCGACCTCGCCAGAAAATATCTCGACCGCCTGCGCCAGCTCGAAGACACACTGGCCACGCTCGGCGCGGCCGGGGGACATGCGCTGTTCGGCCACGAGCCGCCCGAGGTGACATGGTACGTCGACCGGACCTGCCGCGCCGTCGCCGACGCCATGCTGGTCGCCAGCCTGAGCCGGGACACCAAGCTCCTGACCGCCGGATGGGCGCTTCCCACGATGCCGGCGCTGCCGCGGCTCTCACGGGTCCCCGGGCAGCCTGACAGGCTCACGGTCGCCGACGACGCGGAAGCCTGGCGCATCGCGTCGATCCTCGCCGACGCCACCCGGATTCCGTTCCTCTACCGGGTCGATCTCGAGGACGCGCCCGTCGTGCACTTCCTGGCCGTCTGGAACCTTCGGGCCCCCGATCCACCGCCGCACCTCCACGGGCCGTCCGAGGCCCTGGGAGCGGGCTTCAGCTACTTCCTGGCGGCATTTGGGCTGCTCGCCCTCGCCCTGTGCCTCGGGCTCTGGGGCTACGAGCTGTCCTCGATCCCGCCCGGGAGCGGCGGGCCGCTCTCGGGGATGAACGGCGTCGTCGGCGCGCTCGCCACCCTGGCCGCGGTCAGCGTCTTGTTCATCGCGGTGGGCGTCGGCGCCGTCGGCTTCCGGCGGGAGAAGCAGGCCGCGAGCCCGCCGTCGATCGGCGGAGACAGGCCGGAGCAGGTGCCCGTCGGGGGACTGCCGTACCGCCGCATGGACGTCGCGGGCCCGCCCCCGCGGCGTGCGAGCCCGCTGCCCGCGGCCGCGCGCCGCCTCGGTGTCTGCAGCTTCGTGGCGACGGTGCTGCCATGGCTCGGCGCGCTCGTCGACCACGAGGGCCTGCTGGTCCTTCTCGGGGTGATCGCGGTGATGCTGTGGCTCGTCGCCAGCATGATGACCGCGACCGCCTGGGCCCGCCTCGACGCGCATCCCGATCCCGCCGAGGTCCGCGACACCAGGCACGCCAAGCTCTGGCTGGTCGCCGGCGCGCTCTCGCTCGGGCTCCTGTTCGCGCTCTTCTGGGATTCCCTCGGTCGGTGAGGGTCGCTCGCTCGGCCGCGGGCTCCGAGCGGCCCCGGGGTGACGAGGCCGCCAACTGAACGAGGCGACTGAGACATGCCGTCAGAGCAAGTCCCCTGAAAAGAATGTGAATGGTCACTCGATCGCGCACTCGCCGAGCTTCGTGTCCCACTCCTGGCACACCTGGCCGGGCGGGTCGTCGGGCGAGACGTAGGCGTCGATCTCCTCGCAGGTGGCCTTCGAAAGGCAGTCCTGGCGGTTCAGCTCGGTGTCGGCGCAGTGGGTGCCGGGGTTGTTCATGCCGAGGAACACGATGCCCGACTCGCAGCCGGAGACGCAGTCCGCGGTGTCGAACATCGCCGGGTCGTCGGCGCACGACTTGAACTTCTCGCAGGCGGCAGTGCAGACCTCGTTGGCCTCCGGCGAGGGTCCGGGCGCCTCCGTCCCGGCGTCCGAGGTCGGGTCATCGGTGGTGCGGGTGGTGTCGGTGGTAGCATTCGTATCGGTGGCCGTGGAGTCGTCCTTCGATTCGGGGCTGCAGGCGAGGGGGGCGAGGAGCAGAAGCGAAGCGAGCGAGCGAAAGATCATGCCGCCGACGATACCCGAGAGCGGGCGGCCGCGCGGCCGGACCGCGTCGGCCTCGCGCGCGTGAGCCGGCGCATTGCGCATTCTTTTCCACGTATTGCGTGTGTGATGATCGATCGATTCGGGCCGGGTGCGACCGCGCGCCCACTCGCCCACTCGCCCACTCGCCCACTCGCCCACTCGTCATTGCGGTCAGGCGCCGACAGTCTGAGGCTCGCCGGGCCCACGTCATTCGCAGGTGGGTGGCACGATGCGCCTAGCGATGCGCGCATTCGCGGTGTCGCTGACCGATTCAAAGCTCCTCGGACGTGGATTGGGGATCGTCGTCCCCAGGTTCGCACCGAGATCGCGTCACGAGCCACGTGGGGGACGTCGGCCGCTTCGCGCCGCCCGGTCGCCGGATCGACGCGCGCCGACGCTGTCGGCTCGCTCGCCCGGCGGCGAGGCCCCCGCTGGCTGCCACGGGCGTTCGGCGCGGCGGCCTCGTGCGCCTCGCAGACCGCAGCGGGGGGCCGGCCTGGCTGCGGCCGGCGCTCGTGCTTTGTCTGCGCGCATGCTGCTCCGCCTCGCGCTCGCTGCCGGGTCCGCCGCCACTTGCCACGCAACTGTCGACCGCGACGGGCCGACGTACCACCGCGACGTCGCGCCGATCCTCGCCGACAATTGCGTGGAGTGCCACAAGGAGGGCGGGATCGGGCCGTTTCCCCTCACCACGTACGACGAGGTCGCGCCGCGGGCCGCGTCGATCGCCGCAGTCACCGGCGCGCGGAGCATGCCGCCCTTCAACCTCGACAACAGCGGCGCCTGCAACACCTACGTCGACGCGCGCTGGCTCGGCGAGGGCGACATCGCCACCCTCGCCGCGTGGGCCCAGGCGGGCGCGCCCGCGGGCGAGCTCGTCGAGGCGCCGCCGGAGCCGCCGGAGCCGTGGGGGCTGGATCGCGTCGACCTGACTCTGGCGATGCCGGAGCCCTACACGCCGGACGAGGCGCTCGACGACATCTACCGCTGCTTCATCCTCGACCCGCAGCTCGCCGAGGACGCGTTCGCGGTGGCCTTCGAGATCCGCCTCGGCCAGCCCGAGATGGTCCACCACCTCACGCTCTACGCCCTCGACTACGCGGAGGACGAGGCGGACGCCGCCGCGCTCGACGAGGCCGACCCTGGCCCGGGCTACACCTGCTTCGGCGATCCGCTGGTGCCGTCGCGCTGGCTGGTGGGCGCGGGCCCGAGCGACGGCGGGCGCGAGCTGCCGGCGGGCACGGGGCTGCGCATGGGCGCGGGGCGCAAGACCGTGCTGCAGATGCACTACAACCGGGTGCACGGCACGTTCCCCGACCAGACCGCGGTCGACCTGCGGCTGGCCAGGAGCGTGCCGCACGAGGCCTACATCCAGCGGGTCGAGGACGTGTTCCTCGAGCTCCCGCCGGGCGAGCAGGCGGTGGTCGAGACGGGCACCGAGGAGCTCCACGAGGACTTCACTCTGTGGGGCGTGTGGCCGCACATGCACGGCCTCGGCCGGCAGATGCGCGTGACCGCGACCGGCCCCGGCGACGAGGCGTGCCTGGCCCAGGTCGACGACTATCATTTCCACTGGCAGCAGTTCGCGTTCTACGAGCAGCCGCGGCCGGTCCGCGCGGGCACCACGCTGCGCATCGACTGCACCTACGACACCACGAGCCGCGACACGACGACCACCTGGGGCTACGGGACCGACGACGAGATGTGCATCGGCTTCTTCTACGTCACCGAGGGGCTGGTCGGCGCGGGCAAGTGAGGGCGTACGATTCGCGCTGCGGACGCGCGGGCCCGCGAGTCGGCATTGCCGAGAGCCGGCAATGACGCGAAACCAGACGTCGCCGGAAAATCCAGTCTCGTCCGCGATTTCTGCAGACTACATCGCGTTCGTGGCAGGACCGCCGGGACCGCGCGTCGGCGCGTCAAGATGATGCAACGCGACCTGCGTCACGAGGTCTGCCCGCGTGCGCGCCGTCCGGGGGCCTCGGGAGGCATCTGCGAGCGAAAGGGGCGCGGGTGAGGACGCGAGGTGAAAGCGACAGGGGCAGAAAAAAACGATGGACTGAAGGATGAGCGCAGTGGCTGAAAGCGGCGAGCGAGTGCGACTCGGTGAGCGCGATCGAGGCCGGTGAGTCTGGGCCTCTCACTACGGAGAAGTCCTGATGCGTGTGGGCGTGATGGAGGGAGCGGGGGTACATTGTGGACACTCGTGAAACGAAAAGAATGCTCGATCCCCGGCTCGCGGCTTGACGACCTGGATAGTTCGTGCAAAATGTTCGTCCAGCTTTTTGTGGGCCGCGGGGCATTCGTGCAGACGGTTCGTGGCGCGGGCAGGAGGTCGGCGGGCGATCGCGGAGACAGGGCTGGGAGTGAGTGAAAAGGTGACGTAGCGATACGGCGAGTTGCCGAACAAGTGAACCTCGACGTACGGGCTCTGCGGAGCATTCCGGGTCGTTCTCCTGCTTGGAGCGTGTCATGCTGAAGCATCGTGTTGTGGCGGTTCTGTGGCTGTCGATGATCCCCATGGTCGCGTGCGACGATGACCCGGCGAGCGAGCCGGTCGGCTTGCGGTCGGGTGAGACCGGGACCGAGACCGGAGTCGGTACCGAGAGCGAGACCGAGGGATTCGGCGAGCTCACCACCTACGGTTCGCGGAGTTACCTCATCGGGCAGGTCCGCGCGCTGATCACGGAGAACGGCATCACGCCGCTCGAGCTGCCGCCGTCGTCGTCGGACGAGCTGGTCGAGCTCGGCGAGGCGCTCTTCTACGACAAGATCCTGAGCGGCAACATGGACACGTCGTGCTCGACGTGTCATCACCCGCGGCTCGCCACGACCGATCACCTGACGATGAACCGGGGCATCCGCGGCGTCGGGATCGGCCCGTCCCGCGTCGGCGCGCTGGTGGGGGGGCGGACGACGCAGCCGCTGTGGAACCTCCACAAGCTCAGCACCGGCCTGGCGGTCGACCACAAGGTGCCGATCGACTCCTCCGGCTACGTCATGCCGCTGGGCGGCCCCTTCATCCCGTTCTCCTGGCAGGACGACGCGTTCGACCCCGACATGCGGGCCGCGGCCGGGCAGGCGATGATGCCGCAGGTGACCGACCAGGAGATGCTCGGTTTCCCGAACGAAAACGACTTCACCACCGTCTGCGCGCTCGACAATCCGCCGCTCAACTTCGTCATCTGCGCGTGGGGCATGATGATGGACCGCCTGGGCGCGATCCCGGACTACGTCGACATGTTCGAGGCGGCCTACCCCGGCGTCGCGTTCGAAGACATGCACTTCGCGTATGCCGGCAACGCGATCGCGGCCTACGAGTTCCGCGCCTTCTTCTCCAACGACACCCCGTGGGACCGCTTCGTCGGCCGCTACGACCCGGCCACGGGCCTCCTGATCCCGCCCGACGACAACGCGCTCACCTACAACCAGCTCGTCGGCGCCCGCCACTTCCTCGACAGCGACCGCGGCAACTGCACGTCGTGCCACGCGGGCAACGGGTTCACCGACGAGGACTTCCACAAGACGCTGGCGCCGCAGTTCGGGCCCGGCGACACGGTCCCCGGTGGCGACGGCCCGGGCGGCCTCGACGACTTCGGGCGCATGCGGATCTCCGGCGACCCGGACGACAAGTACGCGTGGCGCACCCCGCCGCTGCGTAACGTGATGTACACCGGGCCCTGGGGTCGGCAGAGCCATTACAACGACATCAAGGACTTCATCCGCCACTACGGCGACCCGGTGGACGCGCTGCTCGACTACGACATCACCGACAGCGTCGACGAGGTGGCGATGCACTCGCAATTCCTCGAGAATCGGGCTGCGATCATCGCCGAGGGCGTCGACCCGCTCATGGCCACCGTCGACGTCTACGGCTGGTGGACGGCCGACTACCTGGCGTCGTTCATGCACGCGCTGAGCGACGACGCGGGCCCCGACTTCTCGCACCTGATCCCGCTGACGGTGCCGAGCGGGCTGGCGGTCGATCTCTGAGCCGCACACGCGGCCGGGCGCCGCCGGATGACGGGCGGGCAGCCTGAACACAAGGACATGCTCGCAGGGACAGGTCCCTGCGAGCTTTGTCTTTGCTTGCGATCGAGGTCGGCCGGGAGCCGACTCACGCCGACGCGTCGAAGCCGCTGGCGCGTGAGCCGAGCGGGGGCCACGGCGCCCTGGGTGAGCGGCTGCCTCGAGAGACAGGTGAGCGCCAGGGCCGGACGCGGCCGCGGCTGCTTGACACGGCTTGCGAAGCCTCGGCAAAGTCACGCGCCATGGATGAGCGCCTCGATATCCTGGTCGAAGAACTCGAGATCTCGGTCCGCAGCTGGAACATCCTCCACCAGGCCGGGATCGTCTACCTCGGCGAGCTCGTGCAGTGGCGCCCGGAGGACCTCCTGGACCGGCCCTCCTCGGGCCAGAAGGTCGTCAACGAGCTGCGGGAGTACGTCACCAGCATGGGCTTCGCGCTAGGCCTGGAGCTGCCCGAGTGGAAGCGGCCCGACGGGGCGCCGGTGGCCCGGCCCTGAGGCGTGAGCGAGGTGTCCCGCGGCGGTGCGCTTCGAAGGCCGTCCCGTCTATCCTCGAGACGATGCCCCGCCGCCGCGCGACCTCGCGACCCGCTACCTTCGTCGCGGCCGTAGTCGAGGGTGTGCTCGGCATGTCCTTCGGGGCAGGTTGCCACGATCGGCCCGCGCGGCACGACATCCCGGCCGCCGGCCGGCTCGACACGGAGCTGGAGGGCGTCGACGATGTCGTCGTGCGGGTGATGAGCCAGCTGTGCATCGGCGCCGGAGTGCTGGCGGTCGCGCGCGACGGCGAGGTCCTGGCCGCGCGGGGTTATGGCTACCGCGACGGCCCGCCCAGCCGCGAGTGCGCCTTCGGGCGCGACCGTTTCGCCGGCGGTGTGACCGTCGAGCCGGACACGCCGATGCGGATCGGCAGCGTCGGCAAGAACATCGACGCGATCCTCGTGCGCCGGGTCCTGCGCGACGCGCTCGTGGCCGCCGGCTTGCCTGCCGACGACGCCGCGATCGAGGCGCTGCCCCTGGTCGGCGGGCCTCTGCGCCTGCTGCCGCCGCGGATCGAGGAGACGCTGCTGGGCCAGCGCGCGCCCGTGTTCGCCATCGGCGGAGATTGTGACGCGCGCGCCGATCCGCGCTGGCGCGACGTCACGATCGGTCACCTGCTGTCGCATCGCGCCGGCCTGCCGCTCGCCGGCCCGGACCTGCTGAGCGGCGACCGCCTGCAGGTGCTGCGCGAGCTGTGGAGCCGCGAGGCGCTCGCCGCCGAACAGGCCGCGCTCGCGCCCCCGAGTCGGGCGATCCGCCAGGGCCCAGGGCGCGACGGCTACTTCGTGGCGCCGCCGGAGCTGGCCGAGGGGGTGCTGGCGCTCGGCTCGACCTGCCTGCGCTCGGATCCGGGGGCGAGCGCTCGTTATTCGAACCTCGGCTTCGATGTCCTCTCGCTGGTCGCCGCCACCGTCAGCGGTCGCGACGAGGTCGCGCGCGGCGGCGACGTCGAGTCGCACCACGACTCGCTGCTCGACTCGCTGCTGCGCGACGAGCTCGGCCTGACCTCGGGCCGCGTTTCGCGGCACGGCATCGGCCTCAGCCATCCGTACCCGGAGGCGCGCGACCCGGCCGAGCCGCGCTATCGCATGTGGACGCCGGGGCGGCGCACGTATTACCCCGAATACGACGATCCCAAGCGACCCTATTGCATCCTCGGGGGCGACGGCCGGTGCACCTTCGACGAATGGCGTGACCGTCGCCGTCCTGTCAATTACGCCTGGGAGCGGCGGCGGGTTCCGCTCTCGTACGAGTGGATCGGCGCGCCGGTATCGACCGGTCTGCTGGCCGCCGAGGCCCCGGTGCTGCTCGAGCTGCTCGAGCGCTACTGGCTGGGCCGCGTGATGCCCGGCGGCCACGACGACGGCACGCCCTTCTATGGCCGCTCGCGGGAGCTGTTCGACAGTCCGGTCAATCGGCAGCACGGGGGCAACCTGGGCGGTGCGACCGCGTGGGTCGGGCAATTCGTCGGCATGCCGGTCGATTATGCGGTCGTCGCGCTGGCGCCCGACACCGGTCGCTACGATTTCGGCGCCGCGACCGGGACCGCGCGTTGCACCTCGATCCCCGCGGGCGTGGACGTCGTGGTCGCATTCAACCAGTCGTACAGCCAGGACTGTCACCGGGATAGCGAGGTGTGTGGCGCAGCCTACGACCTGTGGCGCTCGCTGCTGATCGAGGCGCTGTGCGAGGTCGACTGGGACCGCGCCGGCGCCGGGCCGTGAACGAGGGCGCCCGGCGTCGATCGGCGCCCCTCGTCCCTGACGGAGGCGGCAGGCTCATGAACGGGGGCGAGCACGCGACACCCTCGCGCAGAGCTTCACCCCCTGTCCAGAAGCGCAGGCGGCTTCATCAGCGCGGCGGCGGGGGCGGCTCGAACGCTTCCTGACAGACCCCGATCTCGAGGATCAGATACAACAGCACCAGCTCCTGCGGGGTCAGACCGATGTACGAGTCCGAGGCCTCCGCCATGTGGTAGGTGGTGAACATGATCTTCCCGCAACCGTAGTGGCCGGTGATGGTCAGCGGGTTGGGGGGGTCGCTGGGCGCGTTGTAGCCGTCGCCGGGGCCCTCGATCCAGGTCTTGTGGCCCACGTCGATCTGTCCGCCCATACCGTCGTCGACGAGCACCGGCGGGGTCGCGGCCACGCCGGACCAGTTGTCCACGGTCTCGATCTGCGGGAGCGCGGAGATCACGGGGTGGCCGAAGCCGCCGTTCAGCGGGTTGATGTCCTTCAGGGCCGGCGGCAGCGCCTCGAGCCAGGCCAGCAGGTCGGAGTCGAGGACGGTGCCGAGCGAGTCGTACGGCGAGAACAGGTCGGGCCCGCCGAAGTCCATGTCTTGATAGAAGGTCTGGTATTGGTCGAAGGCGGCCGACAGGTACTCGTTGGACCAATCGGAGACGTAGAACTTGCCGCCCGCCGCGACCCACTTGCGCAGGTTCTCCTTGCCGAGCTCCGACAAGAACTCGGAGAGGTATGGATCGGAGGAGCAGGGCATGAACAGGACGTGGTACTTCGACAGCTTGGCGTAGTCGAGCACGAGCTCGCCGACCGAGCCGACCGTCGAGTACAGCCCGTCGCCGCCGTTGTCCCACATGTCGAATTGCTGGGTCCCCTCGACGAGGGTCTCGGAGTAGGAGCCCGGGTCGACGAGCGTGTCGGCGAGGCCGAGCTTGCCGAGCGCGTCCTCCAGGCGATCGTACGAGCCGAGCCCGAGCGCGATGTTGGGGATGTAGAGACCGTTCGCCGCGTCGCGGTGGTCCGGCAGGGAGGTCACTTCGACGGGCAGCGGGTTGACGCCGGCGGCGAGCTGGATCTCCGTCACGCGCATGAACTGGCCCTTCTGCACCACCACGTACTTCGACCCCGAGGGCACGGCCAGGTCGAAGCTGCCGTCCGGCTTGGTCAGCGCGAACTGAGTCTCGCACGCGAGTTGCACGCACTCGGTGCAGTACACCTCGTCGGGGATGCCCTCCGGTTGGGTGTCGGTGGCGTACACCAGCGCGCCGCTGACGGGGATGACCTGGTTGGGCGCGTAGACGGTGCCCGTGATGCTGGCGTCGTTCGGAGCGACGGGGCAGCCGCCCTCGGTCTCGCCCTGGGTCTCACCGGCGCCGAGGTCGAATTTGGTCGCCTCGGTGTCCGCGGTGGTGGGACCGACGCCCGTGCTCTCGCTGGTGGTCGTGGTGGTGCTCGTGCTCGTCGTCGGGGCCGTGTCTCCGGGGCCCGTGGTCGTGGTCGTGCTCGTGCTCGTCGAGGGATTGCCGGTCGAGGGATCGAGCGAAGCTTCGCCGGTGGTGGCGGCCGGATCGACGCCGCCGCATCCGCTCGCCAGCACCAGTGGGCCCAAGAAGGTCGAGAATAATCTGAACACGCGCATTTTCGCCCGGAGCATACCGAGGGGCCATAAGCGGCGCAAGCGGCTTTACGTGGCTCGGGCATTCACCAGGGGACCGGTGCGCGAGACCCAAGTGAGTTTGCTGGGGTTATCCATGCAGCGAAGGGTTCGCAGGCGGCAGGTCGGGTCCCGTGCGGGCTCGAATCACGGGCACAGCTTCGTCAGCACCGTGTCGTGATCCGCGATTGCGGTGAGCGGGTGGCCGTCGATCGTCATCGCTTGGGGGAAGGGACCGGTGACGTACACCGCGACTCGGCGTCGATTGCGGCTTCGGTGCCCGCGGCCCGGCGCGGAGCCGTCGAGCCGCGGTCTGCAGCAGGCGGTCCAGAGGCGCTCGAAGGCGTCGGCTGAACTAGAGGGCGGTGCCCGGCAAGCGTCGCTGTGCGGACTGCCAGCGCACGACCGCGTAGATGAACGCCGCGAGGACTGCCGCCATGTCGAGCGCGAGCCGGAGGAGTGTCAAGTCGGTGGTCTGCTCCAGCCACGCAGCGAGCGGCTCCACCCCGAGCGCGCCGATCGCCTCGGCGACGCGGGCCGGGAGCCACACGAGCGCCGCGTGGGCGCCGACCGACGCGGCGACGAGCAGCGCGAGGGCGAGCCATCCGAGCAGCGACAGGGGGCGAGCGTCGGCCCGCGGTGCCTGCGTCGCGCGGCGCACGAGCAGCAGCATCACGACGAGGCGGGCGAGCCCCTCGGACACTGTCAGAGTGGCCCGCTCGGCGAGCGTGGGGATGGCGCCGCGGGACAGGTCGAGGGACGCGTACTCGAGCCCGGCGACGAGCGCCGCGACGATCGGCCAGACGAGCAGGACGCCGAGCACGAGCACCGCGGCCCTCGCCGCGAGGACGCGGCGCTCGTCGTCTGCGAGGGAGGCGACAGGCTCATGGGTGAGGGCGAGCATGCGCCTAACCTCTCGCAGAGCTCCGCCGCTGTCCAGCAGCGCAGGCGCGTCGGGGTCCCGACGCACGGCGCGAAGGAAACATCTTCCGGGCCCGGCGCGACCATGGGGCGAGCCTCGCCTTGCTGTGGCCCAGACCATTTGCGGCTGGGATTGGAACACTGTCACGAATCGGTGATTTGGGTGACAAGGCTGCGAGATGGCCGCAGGTCGAATACCACAGCGTCAGCACGTGTCCCAAAGACCAGAACGGCATCATGGTCGTCGAGCGCCCCGGACTCGCAAGGCCCTCGCTATTTCGCGCCATCTCCGGTCCCTCGAGGTATGCTGCGGCATGCACGAGCGCGCCTTGACCGACTTCCGCGCGGGCGACAGATCCGCCGTCGTCCGCAACCTCGCGCTCGCGTTCGGGGCCACGCACGAGTCCATCGAGAGCTGGATGGAGTTCGCCGGCTTCGACAACCTCCGCGTCCTCCGCGACGGCGAGCGCCCGGCCGCGTGCCTGTTGCAGATCGCCATGGGTCAGTACTTCGGCGGCGTCAGCGTCCCCATGCTCGGCGTCGCCGGCGTCGCCGTCGCCCCCGAAGATCGCGGCCGCGGCCACGCCAGGGCGTTGATGCACGCCTTCGTCCCCGAGGCCGCCGCCGCCGGCTGGCCGCTCGCCGGCCTGTACGCCTCGACCCATACCCTCTACCGCGGCGTCGGCTTCGAGCACGCCGGCTATCGCTTCCGCCACACCATCCCGTTCGCCCAGCTCGCCGCCCGCGAGACCCGCGGCCGCGTCGTCCCCCTCGCCGACGACGACCGCCCCGAGGTCCGGGCCTGCCACGCTGCCTTCGGCGCGCTGCACGACGGCGCGCTCGACCGCGGGCCGTACATCTGGCATCGCATCCACAAGTTCCGCGGCGTCGAGTACCTCGGCTTCGGTGCGCGCGACGACGACGGCCGGCTCGCCGGATATCTCTACCTCCATCAGTCGCAGCGCTCGCTGGGCGTCTTCGACATCCTCCTGTCCGACCTCGCCTTCACCGAGGCGTGGGCCGGTCGGCGGCTGATCGAGTTCCTCGCCAACTTTGCGATGGCCGGCGTCGACCTCGTGTTCCACGGCGGGCCGACGCACCCGCTGTTCGAGCTGCTGCCGCAGCAACGACAGCGCAGCGAGCTCCTCGACTCGTGGCTGCTGCGGATCGTCGACGTCCCGCGCGCCCTCGCGGCCCGCGGCTACTCGCCCGCGGTGCACGCCGACGTCCACCTCGACGTCGACGATCCGCTCGTGCCCGCCAACCACGGCCGCTTCGTCCTGCGCGTGCAGGGTGGCCAGGCCGTCGTCGAGCCCGGCGGCCGCGGCGACCTGCGCACCACCGCCCGCGGCCTCGCCTGCATGTACAGCGGCTACGCCACCCCCGCCCAGGCGGCCGTCCTCGGCCTCGTGTCCGGCGAACCGGCGGTCCTGCGCGCCGCGGCCGGCGTGTTCGCCGGCGGCACCCCGTGGATGAGCGACATGTTCTGACCCCGCGAACATGTTTTTAAAGGCATGTCCTCGAGAACATATGCCAAAGGACATGCCCTAAAGAGCATGTCCATGAGAAGCAAGTCTTACTGCGCGAGCGTCGCTACGCGGAGGGACCACCACCGACGGCACCGCGGGAGTCGGACCGCTGCCCAGACTCCCCAGCCCACACGAATCCCGCGGGGCTCCGCGCCTCGCTTCACGTCGAGGCCTTGCGAGTCCGCCACGACAGCGAGGCGATGACCGCCAGCAGCTCGAGGGGTTCGACCGGCTTTGCCACGTGGTTATTAAATCCTGCCAGGAGGGCGCGAGTGCGGTCTTCCGAGCGCGCGTAGGCCGTCAGGGCCACCGCGGGGACGTTGCCGCCGGCTTCGCGGGGCAGACTTCGGACCTTCTCGAGCAGCGAATAGCCGTCTTCCCCCGGCATGCCGATGTCGGAGATCAGCACGTCGGGGGGCTCCGATTCGATCCGGCGCAGGGCCTCGGCCGCCGAGGCCGCCAGGAACACCTCCACCCCGCAGCGCCGGAGCAGCATTGCCAGCATCTCTCGGGTGTCGCGCTCGTCGTCCACGATCAGGACCCGGAGTCCCGCGAGCTCGGGCGGACAGTGCAGGTCCTGCTTCGCGGCTTCTTTGCGCAGGGTCTCCGGCGCCTCGATCTCGCGGCGGAGCGTGACCGCCAGCGGGATCCGCACCGTGAAGCTGGCGCCGCGATCTTCGCCCTCGCTGAAGACGCCGACGGTCCCGCCGTGCATCTCGACGAGCTGGCGGACGATCGACAGGCCGAGGCCGAGCCCGCCGTGGCGTCGCGTGGTCGCCCCGTCGGCCTGGCGGAAGCGCTCGAACACGTGCGGCTGAAACTCGGGGGCGATGCCCTTGCCGGTGTCGGCCACCACGATCTCCACCGACGAGTCGCGCCGCTCGACCAGCACCTGCACCCGGCCCGCGCGCGGCGTGAACTTCACCGCGTTGCTCAGCAAGTTCCACACCACCTGCTGCAGCCGCTGCGGGTCGCCCATCACCGTCGCCCCGGAGGCGAGCGTGGCCTGCAGGCGCACGCCTCGGGCCTCCGCGGCCGGGCGCACGGTCTCGAGCGCGGCCTCGACGATCTCGCGGATGTTGACGGTCTGGACCTCGAGGCGCAGCTTGCCGGCGAGGATGCTGCTCACGTCGAGGAGGTCCTCGATGAGCTGGGCCTGGGCCCGGGCGTTGCGCTCGATGGTGTCGATCGCGTGGCGTCGCTGCTCGGCCGACAATCCGTCGAGTTGCAGCATCTGCGCCCAGCCGAGGATCGAGGTCAGCGGGGTGCGCAATTCGTGGCTCACCGTGGCCAGGAATTCGTCGCGCAGCCGGGTCGCCGTCTCGGCCTCGCGCCGCGCCGCGCTCTCGAGCGCGAACAGCTCGGCGCGGTGCGCCTCGATGCGCTTGCGCTCGCTTACGTCCTTGAACACGAGCGCCACCTGGCGCAGCTCCGCGGGGCCGGCCCGGGTGGCGTAGACCTCGAACCAGCGATTCATGGCGGGCGCGTGGTTCTCGAATTTGGCGGTCTCGCCGGTCTCGGCGACGCGGCCGTAGAGGCGGAACCATGAGTCGTCGAGGCCGGGCACCACCTCGCGCGCGGTCTTTCCGATCACCCCGGTCAGGCCGGTGTGCGTCTCGAAGGCCGAGTTGGCCTCGAGGAACCGATAATCGACGGTCTCGCCATTGGCGTCGACGATCATCTGCAGCAGGCAGTAGCCGTCGTCGATCGAGGCGAACAGCCGGCGGTAGCGCTCCTCCGAGGCGCGCAGGGCGGCCTCGGCCAGCTCGCCGCGCTGGTTGAGGAGCCGGACCTGCGTGACCTCTTGCCCCTGCACGAGGATCCCGGTCACCTGACCGTGCGGGTCGCGGATCGGCTGATAGATGAAGTCGAGGTACGCCTCGGACGAGTCCTCGTCCGGGCTCGGCTGCAGGACCACCTTGCGCTGCGTGCCGATGTACGGCTCGCCGCTGTCGTAGACGTGCTCGAGCAGCTCGAAGTAGCCCTGCCCCTCGAGCTCGGGCAGCGCCTCGCGGACCGTCTTGCCTACGACCTGGCGGTGGCCGACGAGCTGGTGGTAGGCGGCGTTGGCCACCTCGAACACCATCTCGGGCCCGCGGAGAAACGCGACGAACCCGGGCGCTTGCTCGAACAGCTCGAGCGGCCGGCGAGAGTCGGCCCGGAACCGCTCGGCGACCGCGCCGGCGCTGCAGGCCGCGCTCCAGCGGGCGAGGACCGCCAGGTCCCGGACGTCCTGCGGCGCCGCGCCCGGCAGCTCCATCACCGCGTCGACGAGGGCGCCGATCTCCTGCACCTCGTCGGGCAGGCTCGACTCCTGCGAATCCCCCGAGCCCCGCAAAGCCTGGCACAGCGTGTCCAGGTGCTGCGGGACGTGCTCGGCGCGTATGCCGCGCGCTGCGAGGTGCTGTTCGCACGCGGCCAGTACGCGGTCCTTCTGTCGCTCGATGAGCTCTGCCAGAGCACTCATGCTTCCCACTCCCTGTCGGTGGCTGGGGTTTCGGCTAGGGGGTCGTTCGCTGCTATCGAGAAATGGCGCAGAAGACATCCCCTGTAATCTTTCGGGCGAGCGGGGCGCAGATTCCGCGCCCCATCCTGACGCGTCGTACGTGATGGCGTGGTTGCGTCGCAGGGCGGGCTCGGCGATGGGCGCACGAGGGGATCCACCTCCTCTTCGCCCCAATCACACGAGGACGTCGTGCTCCGCAGCACCGACCCGATTGCTCACGGAGCGACGGATCGGAGCGCCGGCACGAGCCTCGGGAGAAGCCTCATCATTCGCGGCGGGCGGAGCGCCAGCGATCGCCCGCCGCGCCGCCCAGCTTCGGGGAGATCTGGCTCTTCGGACAGCCACTGCGATCGCTGGCCGCGCTCGCCAGAGGCTGTCCACCCCCGCGCGGGGAATCATGACACCTGTCCGGAAGCTGCGTCCGGCGGACCTCGATCGTCACGCTCGACCGGCGAGGCGACTCGGCGCATTCGCCCGCGATCAATCGTGGACGCAGCCGTGGCGGCCGTCGAAGCGGGCGTCGGCGGCCCAGAAGCCGAGCGCGACCGCGTGGACGCGCTTGTTCTGGCGGTCGATGGTGGCCTTGGCGACGTTCGGGGACACGCGGGTCCAGGCGGCGCACTCCTGCTCGGTCAGCTCCATCACGAACAGGCAGGAGCACATCTCCTTGGCCTTCTGGCGCACGGCGAGCTCGGCGTCGTTGTTGTCGTAGGCCTCGGCGTTGCACGCGGCGAGGGCGAGGGCGACGAGGACGGGCAGGGCGCGGCGGGTCACGGCGAGTCCTCCGCGGCGAGGGTGAGGGCGAGCTCGAGGTAGCGGTTCTGGTCGAAGCCCGATTCGCGGTCGTCGGCGGTGCGCACGAGGACGAGGTCGGCCGAGGGGACGACGAAGATGGTCTGCCCCCAGTGGCCGAGCCCGGCGAAGGTGTCGGGCGGCGCGGCGGGCCAGCGGCGCTCGTGCGCGAGGTCGGGGACCGGCAGGTTGAGCCACCAGTGACGGCCGGGCACTGCGTCGCCGTCGCGCAGGAAATGTTCGTAGGAATTGCCCATCTGAAACGACGGGTTGGGCTGCGTGCTGGCGGCGACCCAGCCCTCGGGGACGATCTGCTGGCCGTCCCAGCAGCCGTCGCGCAGGAACAGGTAGCCGAAGCGGGCCAGGTCGCGCGGGGTCGCGTAGACGTAGGACGAGCCGACGTAGGTGCCGACCTGGTCGCGCTCGAACATCGCGCTCTGCATGCCGATCGGGTCGAAGATGAACTCCCACGGGTAATCGTCGGCGAGGTCGGAGCCGAGGGCGCTGGCGAGCACCGCGGACAGCAGCACGGTGTCGCCGGAGCTGTAGCGATAGATGGTGCCGGGGGCCTCGGCGAGGCCCTGCGCGGCGACGAATGCGGCCATGTCGCCGGAGCCGATGCCGTACAGCATGGCGATCACCGAGGACAGATAATAGGGATCGTCCTCGTAGCCCTCGTTCCAGTCGATGCCCGAACCCCAGTCGAGCAGGTCGCCGACGGTGATGTCGCACAGCTCGCCGTCGGCGTCGTAATGATCGCAGATCGAGTCGTCGACGGTGAGGGCGCCGCGGCCGACGCCGACGCCGACCATGGCGTTGAGGAAGCTCTTGGACACCGACCAGGCGAGGTGGCGGTTGTGCTGCGCGTAGCCGCGGGCGTAGCGCTCGTAGATGACGCGGCCGCGGTGGACGATGACGACGCCGTCGGTGCGGATGCCCTCGCGGTCCTCGTCGCGGCCGGTGAGCGTGAACAGATATTCGTCGGCGGCTGCGACGGTCGGGCCCTCGGCGAGCGCCTCGGGCCAGTCGGCCGCGGGCCAGGTGACGCCGGCCGGACAGGCCGCGGCGGCCTCGCGGGCGCCGAGGAGGGAGGCGACCATGCAACAGGACAGGACCAGCCGCTGCATCAGAACTTGAACTCCAGGACCGGTACGATCACCGTGGTCGCAGTGGCCGCCGTGGCGGCGCGCGGCCGGCGGGTCAGCTCGGCGGTCATCGTCGCCAGGCCGCTGTTGAGGAACGCCTCGCCGAGCACGATCGCGGTGGCGTGGCCGAGGTTGCGAAAGTCGGCGCCGCCGACCACCGCGCCGATGAAGATGCCGAGGTGTGAGACCTGATTGACGAGGAAGCCCGGCCAGAAGCGATCGCGGCCCGGGGCGATCGAGCGCCCGACCGCCCACTGCACGGTGTAGTTGAGGATCGGCGGCAGGAAGGCGCCGAGCACGAGGGCGCCGACCGCGGGGCCGAGGCCGTGGCCGGTCTCGCCGACGCGCGTGGCGACCCAGTAGGTGGCAGGCTGGATGAGGATCGTGCTGAACACGCCGGCGCTGAAGTGCGAGAAGACGAAGTTGCCGTCGGTCGGGCCACGCTCGCGGCGACGCCGTTCGCGGGCGGTGGGCGCGGGGGCGGGGGCGGGCTCGCAAGAGGCCGGAGCGGGGGTGGCGACGGTGGTCGGCGGCAACACGGGGGTCGCCGGCTCGCGCAGCTCGCCGGCGCACGCGACGAGGGCGAGGCTGACGGCGAGGAGAGTGGGACGGTGCCCCTGCATGCGCCCAGGGTACCGCAGGCGGCGGCGCGCTAGAAGGACCGGCGGGCCGGGCCGGGACGGCTCCCGTGAGGCGCTGGCGACTGCACGGTGGGCCGCGGCGTGGACGCTCAGGGCGAGCCCGGGGTCCGGCCGGCAGAGCACGATCGCCGGGTCAGCAGAAGGGGAGCGTCGCCGGGTCCGCCGCGGCCGTGTGCAGCCGGAAAAATGACAGCAGGCGAATGCCCGCAGGCGCCGCGGAGCGATCAGATGCCCGTGAAATAGTGGAACTCGATCGTGTCGGCGAGCAGGCGCGGGACCAGGATGCGATTGTTGGCCGAGTCGAATTCGATGTCGGCCGGCGAGCTGATGCCCTCGATGACTGTCTCGAGGTCGCGCTGGATGATGTCGGATCTGTAGTAGACCGCCTCGGCGTCCCAGCTCGACACCAGCCAGCCGAAGCCGGTTCCGACGATGCCGTCGAGCCCGCCCGTCGGCAGCAGGGTGAAGTCGTACGGCATCGGGTCCACGAGCCCGATGCGCCACACGGTCTGACCGTCGTACCCGACGACCATCACGACCTCGCCGTCGATATACAGGCCGTTGGGGCCGGCGAGCTGATCATCGGAGATCAGCAGCGAGACGGCGTCCAGCGGGTCGATCTTGTGGATCGACTGGGTATTGGTGTCGCTGACGTAGACGTTGCCGTCGGCGTCGGGCGAGAGGTCGTTGAGGAACGACGCGCCCTCGACCTCGATGTCGCCGAGGTGCTCGCCGGTGACGCGGTCGAACTTGCGGACGACCGTGATGTCGGCGACGTAGAGGATGTCTTCGACGATCGCCATGCCCTTGGGGGCGTCGAGCGTGAAGTCGCCGGCCTCGCCGGAGATCCACTGCAGCTCCTCGATCGTGCCGTCGGGGAGCACGCGGCTGATGAAGCCGTTGTCGTCGACCGCGTCCGGGTTGCCGCCGATGTTGCTCACGAGGTAGACGCCGTCGACCGGGTCGATCAGGATCGACTCCGGGTGGCTGAAGCCCTCGACGACGATCGGCGCGTTCTCGTCGCCGGTCGTCTCGTCCGTGGTCGTCGTGGTGGTGTCGGGCTCGCCGGTGGTCGTGGTGCTGGTGCCGGGCTCGCCGGTGGTCGTGCCGGTGGTCGTCGGACCCGTGGTCGGCGCGGCGGTCGTCGGCTCGCCGGTCGTGGTGCCGGTCGAGGTGTCGTCGGTCGTCGCCGCGTCGGTGGTCGTGTCGCCGCCGTCGTCGCCACAGGCGGAGAGCGCGAGCGCGAGCGAGAGCGAGGTCAGGGCGAAAGTGAAGCGCATGACCCGAGCTTGTAACACAGGCCCCGCGGCGCCTGAATCGACGCTGGCTCGCGGTCGAGGTGCGCGGACGAGCCGGTAGCGGCTTGTGTTTCGTGCTCTGGGGAGAGGCCGCATTCCTTTGGGCGACGAGGCGCGCGGCGCTGGGATGTGTCGGTCAGAGCCCCCGCGGAAAATCGTCGGCCGATGGATCGAGCAGTCGTGGCTGATCCAGAGGTCCTCGAGGTCGAGCGCGGACGGATCCATGAAACGCGGTTCGCGGTCAGGCGCACCTGGCGCCCGGCACGATGCGCGAGGGTCGTCCCTGCATGCGGAAGGGCTGCGGCGCGGCGTGTCCGTCGGCGTTTGCTCGCGGGCCAACCTGCGCCATTCCGCCACTGGCGGCAGCCTCCGCGACCCTCACCCTCGCGCGTGCCTCGCAACCATCGCGCAGTAGGCCATCCGCCTCGACGCATCCCGCTCGAGGCTCCCTCGGGGGTGGCGAGAATTCTTGCTGCATCAGTTCGATCCGGACATCGCCGAGATCGATCGGAGCACTCTGGCGTGGGCCGAATCGATCTGGTCGCTCGGCAGCAACGTGGTCGTGACTACGAATTACGACCGGGTGCCCGCCGGCCTGCGAGTACTGGCCGACGGGAGTACCCGCAGATTATCTCGCCGCGTTGGCGGGCAGGACCGAGAAGCCGGCCGTCTGGCACCTTCATGGCATGATCCAGCAGCTCGACTCGATCATCCTGACGTCCGAGGATTACGATCGCCTGTACTCGGCCTCGCTGCAGAGGCGGTTCTCGGCGGCCCTGGCGACCCTGCGCAGCTTCCTCGCGCACAAGAGCTTCGCGTTCTTCGGCTTCGGCTTCATGGACGAGCGTCTTCTCGCGGAGCTGCTCGCGGTGGTCGACGACTGTCGAGGCAGCACGGGCCCTCACTATGCGTTCGTGCACCGCGACGAGTGCGAGCGGCTGTCGCCGCGAGTCGCCGAGCTGAACCTCGAATTGGTGACCTTCGACGAGTTCGGCCCGCCGCTCGTCCAGCTCGTCCGCGAGCTCGGCGACGCACGCACGCGCTGCTTCCCGCGACTGACGAGCTCGCTGAACATGCAAGCTCCGTCGCCGCCGCCGGGGGCTGGCGAGTTCGGCCCGACCAGGGTCGGGGGCGGCGAATGCTTCACCGAGCGGGGCTGAGGTAATTCCCGGTTGAACGGAACTACCCTTCCGCGACGGCGCAGAAGAGTCGAAGCCGCCGACCTGACCTGTCTCGAGCGCCAGGTCGGCGACAGCGTCGTCGGCACGACACTCGCCGCGCTTACGCGGCGGTCTCGGCAGTGACCGCCGCGAGCTGTCCGCGCGCGTGCTCGAGCACCGTCGGATTGTCGGTGCGGAGCGCCCACTCGGCGATGAGCATCGGGAAGGCGGCCCAGCGCTCCGCGGCGTGATCGACCAGGCGCGGCCACGTCGTCCCGCCCGCTTGCGCGAAGCGTTCGACCAGCTGCGCGAGGGCCGGCCGCCCGAAGCACCCGCAGAACAGCGCCAGGTCGATCGAGGGGTCGGTCACCCGAGCCTCCGTCCAGTCGAGGATCCCGACCAGTCGCCCGTCTGCCCCGAGGAGCATGTGGCCCGGGTGCAGGTCCCCGTGCACCAGCGCCACGTGCTGCGGCCACATCGCGTCGTCGGCCAGCCAGCGCTGCCAGCGCTGCCACACCGCCTCCGAGGGCTGCAGCGCCTCGCGGGTCGCGTCCATCGACCGCGACAGCGCCGCGCGCACCTCCGCGATCGTCGACGTCGGCACGCCCGCGCGGCTCGCAGCTTCCGGCGTGATCGACTGCAACGCCGCGAGCGCGTGCGCGAACGACTCGATGAACGCCTCGGACGGCGCCGCCGGATCGAGGATGTTCCACTGCGGGCCCTCCGGCGTCATCGTCACCGCCGGGGTGCCGGAGATCCGCGGGTACGCGATCACGTCGGGTGCATGCACCCGCCATTCGGGAGCGGCCACCGGCAGGCGCGGGCGCACCAGCCGGAGCACCCGCGCCTCGACGTAGGCCGACGCAGTCACGTCGGGGCGACGCGGCGTCCGCACGATCCACGGCGTCCCCGCCTCGTCGCGCGCATGCACGACGAGGAAATCGAGCCCCGTGCGATCGAAGTCGGCGTCCTCGGCCTGCAGCTCGAGCCCGTGCCGGCAGATGACCGCGAGCAGCTCCGCCGGGCTCGTGATCGGCCGCACCGTCGACAGCAGGCCGCGCCAGCGCTCGAGCGCCGCCGGCAGCGCGCGCACGCGGAGCAGCGCCCCGGCCTCGGTGTACGTCTCCGCGAGCACGTGAGCGTGCGCGCGGATCTCCCCGAGCAGGTGCCCCTCCGTGAACGGCACCTCGAGCACGTCGTCGACCTGCGACGCGTCGAACGCCTCGATCAGCGCCGCGCGCAGGCGTGCGACGTCTTCCGGCGCGTGCGCGCAGATCTGCAGCGCCGCCGGCAGCTCCTCGGCCAGCGCCGCACGGGTCGCCGCGTCGACCCGGTCGATCTTGTTGAGGAGCACCCGAGAGGGCACCGCGCCCGCGCCGATGGTCGCCAGCGCCTCGCGGGTCACCGCGAGCTGCGTGCGCCACTGCGGGTCCGACGCGTCGACGACGACGAGCAGGAGCCCGGCGTCGCGCGCCTCGGCGAGGGTCGCGTGGAACGACGCGACGAGCTCGTGCGGCAATTCGCGGATGAAGCCGACGGTGTCCGACACCAGGATCCGCGGGGCGGTCTCCGGCGACAGCGCCCGCACGGTGGTGTCGAGGGTGGCGAACAGCCGGTCCTCGACCAGCACTTCGCTCCCCGTCAGCGCGCGCATCAGCGACGACTTGCCCGCGTTGGTGTAGCCGACCAGGGCCGCGCGAGGCAGGTCCTTGCGGCGCGCTCGCTGCGTCTCCTCGGCGGCGCGCAGGCCCGCGAGCTCCCGGCGCAGGCCGGCGATACGTTCGCGCAGCTCCTGCTTCTTCAGGGTGACGTTGCTGTGACCGCGCTCGCCACGGCCGCCGCCGCCGCCTTCGCGCCCGCCGAGCGACCTGTCCTCGCGGACACGCGGGAGCGCGTGGGTGAGCGCGGCGATCTCGACCTCGAGCCGCGCGACCCGGGTCCGCGCGTGTTTCTCGAAGATCCGGAGGATCACGCTGGCGCGGTCGATCACCTCGACGTCCGCGAGCGCGTCCTCGAGGGCGCGGAGCTGGACGGGGCTCAGCGCGTCGTCGACGACGAGGAGGAGCTTCTCCTCCTCTTGGGCGTCGCCGCGGAGCTCTGCGACGCGCGCCGCGATCTCGGCGAGCTTGCCCTCGCCGAGGGTAGGATCGGCGCTCCGGTGGCGCTGGATCAGGGTGGCGACGACGCGGACCTCGAGCTGGGCGAGCAGGTTCTCGAGCTCCTCGAGGGCCGTGTGCACGGATGCGTCGGTGTCGCCAGGGAACTGCCGGCCGAGCACGAGGGCCCGCGGCATGGAGCGCACGGTGGAAGGATGCCTGGAATGTTTGGTCATACGATGGACTCCTCCGCTCGCGGCCCGTAGGCCCGAGCGAGCTGGGAAGCCCGTGCGCGCGGCTCATGTGCCCGGCGCGGCGAGACGACGTCTCGACGCGGCTGCGTCTTTCGGCGGCATGAGACGCCGCGCCCGGGCATTCCGTGGGACTGAAGGGACGGAAATGCGGGCACGGCACCGCAGCACTCGCACTCGCGACCTACGCGCCGGATCGACCGGAGCACGCGATCTGCGGGCGGTACTGCGAAGCTCAGCGCAGGCGAATGAACGCGAACATGTCGCCGACAGAATGACATCACCAGGCCCGCTCGCGCAAGCCCCAATTTCGCGCGAGGGGCGGCGACTGGCGGGGCACGCTGCCCGGACCGGGATGCTCGTCGCCGAATTGCGTCAACGCATGCGGTCCGGCATCGACGCTCTCTCAGCGGCCTGAGCCCGGGCGGACCGTCTGGCGGCATCACCTGAACCAAGGGTCAGGCTTCTCACCGCATGCCGCCGCGTCGCAGCCTTGGTCCGCGACCGCGACGCGGGTGAGCCGTGGTCGCGGCTCACCAGCGGAGCAGCATGTGGCCGATCGTGATGCCCGGGCCGACGGTGATCATCAGGCCGAGGTCGCCGGGGCGCGGCGTGTGCTGCCGCTGCGTCCGGTCCAAGACATACAGGCTCGTCGCGGTCCCCATGTTGCCGTGCTGGGCCAGGACGTCCCAGCTCGCCGACAGCTGCTCGCGCGTGAGCCCGAGCGAGCGCTGCGCCGCCTCGAGGATGCCCGGCCCGCCGGGATGCACGAGCCAGTGGCGGATCGCGGCCGGGCGCAGGCCTTGCTGCGCGAGGAAGCTGTCGGTGACGCCGCCCAGTTGCGCGTCGACGATGCTCGGCAGCTCGCGCGTCATGAACATGCTGCTCTCGTCGCCCGCCACCTTGATGTGGACCTTGTCGAGGCTCCCGGGGACCTGATGGACGCGAGTAGCGAGCACGGCGGGGCCGCCGGCGCCCGGTCCGGCCGACAGGAGCACCGCGGCGCAGCCGTCGGCGAACAGGGCCGAGCCGACGATCTTGGTCCGCTCGTCCGCGCGTACCGCGGTCAAGAGGCCGCTCGAGCACTCGGCCGCGACGACCAGCACCTGCCGCAGCGGGTCGGCTGCGAGCGCCTGCGCGGCGAGCCGGAGCAGCGGGACCGAGCTGACGCAGCCGACGCCGACGATATGATATTTGTCCGTGTCGGGGCGCAGACCGTAGCGCTCGACGAGGCGATGCGCGAGCGAGGGGCCGCCGAGCGACCAGAGCGTCGAGGATATGACCGTGCCGATCCGCGACGGATCGATCCCGAGCTGGTCGATGGCCTCGCTCGCCATGATGAGCAGTTGCTCCTCCGTGTGCTCGGTGCGCTGCTGCAGCGTGGTCTTCGACAGCTCCGGCGTCAGGGCGAGCCGGCGCGAGCGGACGCCCGAGCGCGCGAACAACGACTCGGCGAACGCGTCGCCCGCGAGCCCAAACAGCGCGAGTGCGTCGTCCTGCGACAATACGCGGCCCGGTCGCGCGACCGCGAGGCCGCCGATACGCGGCTGCACCGGCCACGGCATCGGGCTGAAGCTCGCCGCCGGAAGATTGCCGGGTTCGGACGCCGCCTCCGCGGCCGGATGCGTGGAATCGAAGTATAGAGATTCGGACATGGTCAAGGCCTCCGTCCTCTCGACCGAGGACATTCGCGTCATCATGGGTGACGGCGCTTGGTTCGCCGAGCCGGAGCGCGCGCGGGACGCGGTCGACTCGTCTCGGTAAGTGCCCACCGCCCCGCAAACAATTGCGGACATATTTCATCTCGGCCCGTGGGCGATACCGGGGCGGTGTCGTGTGCATATTGAGGCGAGGCGTTCGAGCGCAAGCGCGGTCAAGTCGACGTCAAGGCGGCTCGCAATCGCTCGGCATCACCGGATCGATCATGTCCCGTCGTTGACGCCACCACCCCTGCGTGTTACCAGCGCTGCCGCGAGCGAACACGACTCATGTCGACAAAATTCTCGTTGGAGGTCGCCGAGGTAGATTCCGAAAGATCGTCGGTGACCTTCAAGATCAAGAGCACGGACGGCGTCCGGCGAATGGCGGTCTCGCGATTCTTCGTCCTGAGGACCCTGGCGTGGAGTCGCCGCGGTGACTTCGCCATATGTCGGGCCTTGAAGCCGCTGCTGGCGCCGCTGTCTCTGCACGAACAAGGGGAGTACCTCCTGGATCTGCAGAACGTCGACAAGTTCATCGCCAGGACGCGCATCACCGCGATCGAGAATTACATCGACTGGGAGAACATCGATCACGACGCCGCCCTCGAGAAGATGATCGCGGCGATGAAGCTCCCGACCTCCTATCACCTGGAGGTCTTTTTCAGCGATCCCGCGCACCTCGCCCGCATCAAGGTCGGCGACCAGCTGAAGTCGGAGCAGGTCGACGGGTGGCTCAAGGCCGACCCCGGCAATATCTACACGTTCAAGCGCGACGACGAGCATTGGTATCTCCACAAGCTGCTGGCCACGTACAACGAGAGCGGTGAAAATGTCATCGCGTGGACGAACGCCCACGACAGCGTCCTCGACCGGACGAACGGCATTCTCCCCTGGCGAGAGGGCGACCGCTGGGGCGCCGTCGACCGCGACGGTGCCATGTGCGTCCGCTTCATGTACGAGGACGTCGACTTCCAGAACGGCGGCCTCGTCTTCAAGCGGGATGATCGCTGGATCGCCGTCGCAGACGCGCAGCGCGACGGCCGCCCCGATCCTGCTGCTTCGTCCGCATTCTCCGATTCCGAACGGCAGGTCGAGGCGCGGGCCGACCTCGATGTCGGCTTGCTGCGCCAGAAGACCGGCGATCCGGCGGCCGTGACGCGCGCGAGCGAGGATCTGCGCGCCGCGCAGGTCGACACCTACGGCCTGACGCTCGCGCAGCTGCTTCGTTGCTGGATCCGCGTGTTCTCCATGCGTCCGGACATTCACGTCCTGCACGACAATGTCGGCTCCCCCGTCTCCGCGGCCGCTCTCGCCGCGCTTGCCAGCCGGCTCCCCGCGCATGCGCACGCGCTCGCCGCCGAGGCCGGCCCGATGCACTTCGGCTGGGTCTTCAAGGACATGCTGGCCGAGGTCGGCAGCAGCGGTGCGGGCAACCACGGGGGCCGGCTCAACCTGCTCGGCTTCGAGGCGTTCCGCTGGCATGCGTCCGACGCCGACGAGTTCGTGGCGATGTTCGACGACCTGCAGGCGGAGGGCAGCACGTTCCTGATCCAGGAACCCGGCACGTCGTCGGACAGGGCCGAGGTCGTGTTCGTCGACCGCGGCGAGCGGCGCTCCTTCGGCACCGTCGCGCACTACATCACGCGGGGGGCCGAATCCGCGTTCGTGTGGTACTGGCCCAAGCGAGGCTACTGGGAGGCGGAGGGGCTCGTCGCGCGCCTCGCCGCGGCATCGCTCCCGCGCTCGACGCCCGCCGACGAAGTCGTGGCGGGCCTGTGCGCTCGCGGTCTCAGCCGGCTCGAGGCGCAGGCGGTCCAGCGATGGCTCGGCGCCGACGCGGTCCTCCTGCTGCACGCCTGATGGCCCAGGTCGAACTGCGCATGTCTCATGGGACATGTGCTCCGGCGCAGCGGATCGAGCGTGTCACGCTGCCGGCGGCGATGAGCGAGCTGCGGCTGTCGGTCGCGCTGCGGCTGCACATCACGCAATCGGCGATGAGCCGCAACCTCGCGCAGCTGCCCGAGCTGCTAAGCTCATCCGCGGCCAGGCGGGCATGACGCATACCCAGTCGTCGCTTGTCGCATCACACGCTCGCGGCCCGCTTCGGCAGCCGTCATTTACAGCACCTTCGATGCCGCGTCGCGATCGGCGTCGATGTCGGCGCCGCGTGTCTCGGGGAGCAGCAGGGTGCCGACGACGACCGTGAGCACCGCGAAGAAGAGTGGGTACCAGAGGCCTGCGTACGGGTCGCCGGTGGCAGCCACCAGGGCGAAGGCCATCGGCGGCAGCAGGCCGCCGATCCAGCCGTTGCCGGCGTGGTAGGGGATCGACATCGCGGTGTAGCGGATGCGCGCCGGGAACAGCTCGACCAATGTCGCTGCCACCGGGGCGTAGGTCATCGCCGAGAGGATGCTCAATACCAACAGCAGCAGGACCAGGACCGGCCTGTTTTGCGTCTTCGGGTCGGCTTCGGAGGGGTAGCCCGCGTCGCGCAAGCTGGCGACGACCTGCGCGTCGAAGCGGGCGATCGCGGCCTCGCGCGCCGCCTCGTCCATGCCGTCGCCCTCGAAGGCCGGGAGCTCGAGGCCGCCGATGCGCACCACTGCCACGCTCCCGGGCGCCGCCGGCACGTTCGTGTAGCTCGCAGCGTTGCGCGCCAGGACGCTCTTGGCGATGTCGCACGAGCTGATGAAGTCGGCCTCGCCGATCGGGTTGAACTGGAAGGCGCAGCGCGCCGGGTCGGCGACCAATTCCACCGGCGCCGAATGGCGCGCTGCTTCCAGCGCCGGGTTGGCGTGGTGCGTGATCGCCTTGAAGATCGGCAGGTACAGCAGCGCCGCGAGCAGACAGCCGCCGACGATCAGGGGCTTGCGCCCGATGCGATCGGATACGCGGCCGAACAGCACGTAGAACGGCGCGGACACGGCCACCGCCACGCCGACCAGGAGGTTCGCGGTTAGGCCGTCGACCTTGAGGGTCTGGGTGAGGAAGTACAGGGTGTAGAACTGGCCCGTGTACCAGAGAGTGGCCTGTCCGGCGATGATCCCGAACAAGGCGGCGAGGCCGAGCTTGAGGTAGCGCCACTGCCCGTAAGCCTCGCGCAAGGGCGCCTTGGACAGCCGACCCTCGGCTTGCATGCGCCGGAACACCGGCGATTCGTCCAGCGACAGCCGGACCCAAATCGACACCGCCAGGAGCAGCGCCGACAGCAGGAACGGGACGCGCCAGCCCCACTCGGCGAAGGCGTCCTCGCCCACGGAGGCGCGAGTGGCGACGATCATGCCGAGCGACAACAGCAGGCCGCCAGCCGCCATGGTCTGGATCCACCCGGTGTGTTCGCCGCGGCGGTCCGCCGGGGCGTGCTCGGCGACGTAGATCGCCGCTCCGCCGTATTCGCCGCCCAGCGCCAGGCCCTGCAGCAGGCGCAGAAAAATCAGCAACACGGGGGCGGCCAGGCCGATCTGCTCGTACGAGGGCAGGCAGCCGACCAACACGGTGGCGAGGCCCATGGTGACGATGGTGATCAGGAAGGTGCGCTTGCGGCCCGAACGATCGCCCAGGCGCCCGAACACCATCGCCCCGAAGGGGCGCACGATGAAGCCGGCCGAGAAGGCGAGCAGGGCGAAGATCAGCGCGGCGGTGTCGTTGACCGCCGAGAAGAAGTGCTTGCTGGTGACCGCCGCCAGCGCGCCGTACAGGAAGAAGTCGTACCACTCGAACAGCGTGCCGAGCGAGGAGGCGATGACGACTTTGCGTTCGGCCGGCTTCATGGGTGGGCAGGACGACAGTCCGCCAGGTGCGGTCGCCATGGTACTCGATGCCGACGTCGAGACGTAGCTGGACGCGCGGCGGCCAGGCCGAGCCCGAAGGTGCCTCTCGTCGCGCGAGCGCGCCGGCGAGCGGTGCCAGGCCAGGCCCCGCACGGCCCGGTCGTCGGATCAGGGGAGCTGCGGCAGATTGGCGGCCAGGAGATCGAGCACGGCGCGCACTTCGGCCTGGGCCGCGCAGTCGACGATCCAGTCGTTGGCGTCGGGTCCGCTGCCGCAGCCGTCGCAATGACTGCGCAGCTGCGCCAGCTTGGCGAGCGCGTTGGTGATCTTGTCCTTGGCCACGTCCTTCTCGACGTTCTTCAGCTGCGAGGAGAAGGCGTTCTGATTGCCGCCCGATTGGAATGAGCCGGGCGGGAGCGCGTCGAGCACGGACTCGATGAACTCGATGTCGGCGCCGTCGATGATCCCGTCGCCATCGCTGTCGGGGTTCAGCGGGTCGGTGCCGTGGGCGACCTCGAAGCCGTCCTCGAGGAGGTCGTCGTCGGTGTCGGGGTTCAACGGGTCGGTGCCGTGGACGTTGACCTCCGCCCCGTCGCCGAGCTCGTCGTCGTCGGTGTCCTCGTCATTCGGGTCGGTATTGTGAATGAAGACCTCGGCGCCGTCCTCGAGGCCGTCGTCGTCGCTGTCGTCGTCCTTCGGATCGGTGCCGTAGGTGAGCAGCTCCTCGCCGTCGCCGAGATCGTCGTCGTCGGTGTCCTCGTCGGTCGGATCGAGGTCGTGGTCCACCTCGAAGCCGTCCTCCAGGCCGTCGTTGTCGGTGTCGGGCTCGAACGGGTTGGTGCCCCAGACGAACACTTCGTCGTAATCATGGAGGCCGTCGTCGTCGGTGTCGGGATCGTTCGGGTCGAGCCCGAGGCTGACCTCCTCGGCGTCGCCCAGGCCGTCGCCGTCGCTGTCCGGGTTGTCGGGGTCGGTGTCGAACACGACCTCCTCGCAGTTGGAGAGGCCGTCGCCGTCGTCGTCGGTCCGCGTGATGGTGACCTGGAATTGCACGTCGATGTGCGTGGAGCTGTCCGTGTAGACGCCCTCGGCGTCGGCCGCGGGGCCGAGGTCGAAGGTCACGCCGGCGAACGCTTCGTCGTCGTCGTTGCCGTGGTCGTCGATCTCGCCGGGGATGCCGTCGTCGCCGGGATCGCCGATGTCGTCGTCGTCCCAGCCCTGCATGGTGAGGGCGAGGTCGTCGGTGGCGTCGACGCAGAGCTTGACGTCCGGCGGCGGCGTGACCGAGACGGGCTCGTCGATGATCTGGCGCGGCGATTGCGAACGGGCCGAGCGCCGGAGGTCGCGCGTGAAGAGGATGGTGCGCAGGTTGATCTCGCCGTCGCCGAAGTCGTCGGTGTCCTCGAGCACGGTGGCGTCGAGGGCGTGGACGGTGATCTCGAGCGCGCCGCCGGGCCTGACCGCGCACGGCGTCCCCTCGGGGTGCGGCGAGCCCGTCTTCGACAACCACAGGCCCATGGCCGTGGCCGGGCCGGCGGCGCCGTACTCGTGGTCCAGGAGGTGAAGGAGGCGACACCACTCGTGCCGGGTCTGGTCGACGGCCAGGCTGCGCGCGGCCTCGTGGCCGGGCCGGCCGGCCTCGTCCTTGCTCATCTCGTCGTGCTCGAAGTGGACGCTGTCGATACACTCGTCGCTGGTCGTGCCGTCGACGACGCCGCTGTAGAGCCCGAACAGGGGCCCGATGTCCGGGTCGGTGACGATCGGGACGAAGCCGGTCCCCGAGGAGGCGGTGAAGCCGTCCGGCAAGGTCTCGCCCTCCATGACGATGACGTCGCTGCGGACGAGCGACCACGGCTCGAGCGGCGACCACTCGCCGGTTCCGCCGTCGAGGATGTCGGTCCGCCCGATCTCGACCCAGTTCGAATGGGAGTAGAAGTCCTGCAGGGTGTGAAGGAGCTGGCCGAATTCGTCCGCGGCGTCGAACGGCGAGGGATCCTCCGGATCGAACTCGGCGATCACGCCGCCCGCGCCGGCGAACATGTCATCGAAGTAGTGATCGTTGATCACGCCGATCGCGTTGGAGAAATTACAGGCGTCGAAGTGGATCTTGTACGAGAGGAGGGTCGTGGTATCGAGGAAGTACTGCTCGTCCCTCATCTCGCTGCGAGCGCCGGGGTTGAGGAAGTCGAGGCCGTCGTCGATGATGTTGCCGTGAATGTCGTAATGGAAGGCGCTGGCGTCGCCGGCCGTCGCGGTACAGACGAGGACGCCGACGACGAGGGCGATCGCGCGAGGGGAATGGGCCGACAAAGGGACTACGGGCGCCCCTGGTCGAGGCGCGCGGAGCGAGAGAGTGCGGGTGATAAGGTGCATGATCGTGCAGTGCCTACCTACGGCTGTGGCCCCCGCGCGCGGATCAATTGGGCCTGACCCCCCGATTTCTCACCGGCGCGAGCGAAACCGGGCGCCTCCGCGCCCGATCCTGCACGACCCGATCACTCCAACGGCGACACCGAAGAGGGTGGTGCCGCAGCCGAGCAGGACCGACTACTTCTTTGCCGCTGGCTTCTTCGCCGCGGGCTTCGCCGATTTCTTCGCGGCGCGCTGCTTCGTCGATACCGCGTCCTTCGCAGGAGCGCGATGGAGCGAGCCGTCGAACGGGTCGGCGCCGACGGCGTCGGGCATCGCGTACAGCGCCTCGAACACCGACAGCAGCTCATTGTACAGGTCGTCGGGGTCGGCGGCCGGATCGTCGGGAGTGATCACGACGCGATGGGTCGCGCGCGCCAGGGCGTCGCGGATGTCCGGCGCCGCGTTCGTGCCGAGCCACTGCGCCTCTTCGGCGACGTAATCGTAGGCCTCGTGCGCGACGCGGACGACCTTGACGCCGCCGAACGAGAGCACGACCTGGCTGCCGCTCGCGGTCCGCGTCGCCAGGGGGAACCGAGTCGTGAGCGCGGTGCCGATCGCGTCGAACGAGGTCGAGGGGGGGAAGTAGACCTGCGTGCCCGAGTAGCTCACGGCGCATGCATACTCACTCTGGCTGGTGCCTACAACCATCGCTCCCAGAGTCGGCGGCAGAACAGGACGGTGCAGGCGGCGTCGCTCAGGTGTGGCTCACGGCTGTCCGCCGGTGGCCTCACGCGGGCCGCGGACGAGCCGCTGGACGCCGGTGACGACTGCGAGCAGGAGCGCACCCGCGAGCAGGCCGACGAGGCCGCTCCACAGGCTGGGAATGACGAACCCCGCGCCCGGGACGGCGGCGGCGAGCCGCTCGCCGAGCGCCTCGGCGCCGGGGATCCCGTGCACGAGGATGCCGCCACCGACGAGGAACATGGCCACGGTGCCGGCGATCGACAGGCCCTTCATCAGGTAGGGCGCGCCGCGCAGGATCAGCTCGCCGAAGCGGCGCGTCGGACCGGTCCGCTTGCTGAGATGCAGGCCGGCGTCGTCGAGCTTGACGATGCCCGCGACCAGGCCGTAGACGCCGATGGTCATGAGCAGGGCGACCGCCACGAGCGTCAGCACGCGGGTGGCGAACGGCGCCGAGGCGACCGCGCCGAGCGAGATCACGATGACCTCGGCCGACAGGATGAAGTCGGTGCGCACGGCCCCGCGGATCTTGTCCCGCTCGAACGCGACCATGTCGACGGCGGGGTCGGCGATCGCCCGCACCAGCGCGGCCTCGCGGCGCGCGTCCGCGGCCGGCGCGAGGTAGCGGTGGGCGAGCTTCTCGCAGCCCTCGTAGCACAGGAAGGCGCCGCCCAGCATCAGCAGCGGCGTGATGGCCCAGCTGGCGACGGCGCTGATCAGCAGGGCGAGCGGCACCAGGATCACCTTGTTGACGAGGGAACCCTTGGCCACCGCCCACACGACCGGCAGCTCCCGCTCGGGGATGACGCCAGCCACCTGCTCGGCGTTGAGGGCCAGGTCGTCGCCGAGCACCCCGGCGGTCTTCTTGGTCGCCACCTTCGTCAGGACGGCGACGTCGTCGAGCAGCGCGGCCAGGTCGTCGAGGAGGGTGAAGAGCGTGGTGCCTGCCATGCGTGGTAGCTCGGGCGAGTCGGACCACCGTACTATGCGGGCCGTGCCCCTGTCGTGAGCGCGGGTTTTTGCGCGTCGACAATCATGAATCCGGGAGCACGTACTGAAGTGCTTGCTTCGGGAATGTCGAGCGAACGACGCCGCGGGCCCGCAGCGGCGGTCGCGGGCCGCGCCGGGCGCTAGCGGATGTCGGCGACGCTCACGCCGACGCGCTCGGCGTAGAGGGCGAGGGTGCGCTGCCAGGCCGGGCGGGCGAAGGCCCGCTCGTAGTAGGCCTCGATCCGCGGATACGGCTCCATCAGATCGGTCTTACGGATGCCGCGCAGGACGCCGGCCATCATGATGTCGGCCGCCGTGAAGTCGTCGCAGGCGATCCACTCGCGGCCTTCGAGGCGGCGCTCGACGTCGGCGAGCCAGCGGCCGGCGATCTTGCGCGCCTCCGTCTTGACGTTGTGAGCGGCCCCGTCGCGGTCGAAGATGTCGATGAAATCGAGGCACACCAGGGTCGGCTCGACGGTGCTGACCGCGGCGAAGCACCACTGGACGACGCGGGTGCGGCCCTGGACGTCGCCCGGGATCAACTTGCCGGCCTTCTCGGCCAGGTAGAGCACCACCGCCGCCGACTCGGCGACGATGAAGCCGTCGTCGTCGATCACCGGCGCCTGGTGGAAGGGGCTGATCCGGCTGAAGGCGTCGCCGTCGAGCTCGCCGCCGGTGTGGTCGAGCGCGTGGACTCGATACTGCAGCCCGGTCTCCTCGAGCGCCCACTGCGCCCGGAGGTCCTTCGTCTCGCCGCGCCCCTCGGGAAAGATGCGTCCGAAGCCATAGAGCGTGATCATGTCGTCCTCCGTTCGGCGGCCGGAGCTGCCGGCCGATGGTGTGCAGAGTGCCACACCATCGGCCGGCGCATCGCGATCGTCTGCTCGCGCTCGGGGCAGCGAGCCCGTCAGTGCGACAGGAGGTTCGTGTTGCCGCTCGCGGGCTCGTAGAGCACGAGGGAGTGGCCGTCCTCGACCGCGACGTAGATCCCCGGCAGGTCCGGGTGCGGCGCGAGCCACGTCAGCCGGGGCGAGGACGTCGCGGGTCCCCGGTAAGCCCAGCGGAGCTTGCGATCGCCGGAGCCGGGGTCGATCTCCGTCATCGCCCGGGTCGCGTCGGCGAAGGAGTCGACGCTGTCGCCCGAGGCGAGCAGCGTGCCGGTGCTCGCGACTGCGAGGTATTGATAGTCGGCGGGCGGCCCCTCGCCGACGTTCTTCGTCTCGCTGGTGACGAGGCGGCGATCGCCGGTAGCGAGGTCGATCTCGTGGATATCGCCCGGCATGCCGAGCGCGAGCAGCTTGTCGGCCTGCAGCACCAGTCCGCGGTAATCACCGCCGACCAGCGGGCCCTCGCCGACCACGCGCTCGGTCGCGGACGAGGTCATCGTCAGGATGCGGCACGAGCCGTCGGGCTGGATGGCGAACACGCCGTTGTCCGGGGCTGGATCGACGTTCTCGTCCTCGCCGGAGGCGATGTACATCGTGCCGTCGGGGCCGACCGCGACCGAGCTGCCGTCGACGCCGTTCGGCGCGAAGGCGATGCCGACATGGACGCACGGCGTGGTCTCGTAGGACCAGAGTCGAGTGCGATCGCCGGAGTCCGGGTCGACCCGGAACAGGCCCGCGTCGGCGTACGCGATCCAAGCGCCGTCGGGGGCGAGGTCGATGTCGAACACCCGCGTGCCGAGGGCCGGGCCGGCGCCGCGCTCGAGATAGCCGACGATCGGGTCCTCGGTGGCGCCCGAGACGAGCGCCCGATCGCCGGTGACGAGGTCGGCCGTCCAGATCGATCCGAGCTCGTCGCCCGGGCGATTGGTCATGGCGCCGAGGATCACCCGGTTGCCGGCGCCGTCGAGGTAGCCGCCGAAGAGGCCGCCGAGGCCGCCGGGGAAGGCCGGGCCCGCGCCGAGCTCGGCGGCGTTGTCGTCGTCGGGGACCCGACAGCGCGGGTCTTCCTCGTTCACCGACGAGCGACAATCGATCGGGAGCGTGCTCTCGACGAGCCTGACGCCGTCGATGTCCTTGCAAGCCTTGCCGCCCTCCGCGAAGCCCCACTCGCACCAGGAGTCGTCGCTGATCGAGACGCCGTCAGGACGGCCCCTGCATGTCCCCGCACACCAGGCGCACTCGAGGCCCGCGTCCCCGCATTCCACGCAGTCGGTGAACGCGGTGCAGGGATCGTCGGGGTCTTGGGGCCCGGTGCTGGCCGTCGTGTCAGCGTCGTCGGCGAAGCCGCCGCAGGCCGCGCCGAGCAGGAACGCGGCGACGAGTGCGAGCGGGCGTCCGCCGTGCGCGGCCGAAGTGGATGTCGTGATCCTCTGTTGCAGTGGTCGAGTCATGTGGAGCTGCCTCGCGAGGCGGCAGCGCGCCTCGTCGCTCGGAGGACCCGGGTCGCAGCCGGATGTCGCAGACAAAATGCACGCGAGTTTTTCGCGCGGAGCCGCGCCCCCTCGAGAGCCCTTCGGCGCCGAGCAGGTCGCAGCGAACCCCGACCCGTCAGCGAGCTCGACGAGCATCCGACGAGCGACAGGAAGCAGACGCGGCAGCTCGAGCGCTCTCAATTGCGAGAGAGCCTGACCGAGCCGCTCACGCTGCCGTGCGGGTCCGATTCCGACACACGGTCAGCGAGGGCGCTCGGGACGGCGTTGCGTTTGCAGGTCCGATCGCCGTCACTGGTCGAGCCACGCCGACCCCGTGCACTCTGCCGTCATGAAGAGCAGAGCTTTGTGCATGATCGCGGGGGCGCTCGTGCTGACTGGCGCGTGCGGCCCCAAGAGCGGCGACGAGAGCGCCAGTGCGAGCGAGTCCGGCGGCGAATCGAGCACCGAGGGCACGGGAGGGTCCGGGACCACGGAGGAGCCCGGACCGACCACGGGCGAGCCGACCACGGGCGAGCCGACCACGGGCGAGTCGACCACCGGTTTGCCAGCGGACTGTCCCGAGGGACAGGAGCACCTCGCGCCGCTGTGGACCGCCGAGTTCGAGCCGTCCCCGATGTCGTTCGGATTCTACAGCGGCATGGGGCCGATCGGGCGCATGGCGGACGGTCGGATCGTCGTGGCTATGAACTTCCAACCCACCCAGGAGCAGAGCGGCCTGGCGCTCCTGCTGTTCGCGCCGGACGGTGCGCTGCTCGGCCCGCAGACGGCCGCGCTGGGCACCTCCCCGGTGGAGGTCCACGTCCTGCGCATCGGCGCGGACGACCAGCCGCTGGTGCTCGCCGAGCACTTCGACACCGGCGACGGGTCCATCCACAAGCTGACGCGCTTCAGCGCCGACATGGAGGTGCTGTCGCAGATCGAGCTGGTCTTCCCGTCGCCCGATGTGCTGGTCAAACCGGTGATGGCCGTGGCCGGCGACGTGCTGGCGGTCGCCGGCCACGACGCGCAGCTGGGCGCGCGGCAGGTCGCGAGGCTCGCGCCCGACACCGGCGCGCCGCTGTGGAAGCGCGAGCTCGCGGGGCCCGGCGACTTGATCCCGCGCCAGATCGCCATCGGGCCGCAGGGCGACGTCGCGGTCGCGGCCCACGCCGACTTCGTCGGCGACGAGGAGGACACCCTGCGGCTGTGGCGCTTCGACGCCGGCGGCGCGCCGATCTGGGACCGCGTGATCACCGTCCCGGTCTACGAGGACATCACCGCGCTGCACTTCGCCCCGGGCGACCAGCTCGTCGTGCTGCGCGGGACCGTCGAGTTCTCGACGCGCGCCGAGCTGCTGTCCGTCGAGGTAGCGACCGGCGAGACCCGCTGGGAGCTGACCGTCGCCGAGCCCGAGGGCGACATGACCGCGTGGGCCCAGGACATGCTGGTCGATGGCGACGGCTTCACGATCCCCGTGTCGCGCAGCAAGTGGCACCACGACATCCAGACGAGCACGCACACGCTCGAGCTGCGGAAAGTGTCGCTCGCCGGCGAGCTGTTGGCCGTCGATCCGCTGCCCGGCGTGTTGGTGCCCGACACGACCTCGTGGGTGCGCAGCCTCCGGGGCCGCTGCGGCGAGCTGATCCTGCTCGAGAGCTTCTCGGATCTGCGGATGTTCGCGTTCGCGCGGTGAGCTGCGGCTTGCTTCACAGCAGCGGCAGGCCGCACGCGTGCTTGCCGATGGAATGGATCGGGCCGGCAATGTCATCGTCGGCGGCACGTGAACGCCACGGAGCACGCCCAACCGCGCCGGCGCCGGCCGATTCCCCGGGTAAAGATTTTGCGTATGCTGACCGCGAATGGCCAAGAGCAAGACGACGAAGCCAAAGACTTCAGGCAAGGCCACGACCCGCAAGGCCGCGGCGAGCAAGGCCACGGCGAGCAAGGCTGCGGAGAGTCCGCCGACGGACGAGGTGCTGAGCGAGATCGAGGACAACCTGATCTCGTACGCCTACGACATGAAATCGCCGGCCACCGACCGTGAGGGCACGGCCTGGCGGAAGGTGGCCTTCTCGGGGCCGCTCAAGATCCTGGCCAAGCTGGTGAAGCACCCCGTGGCGCAGAAGCTGGAGACGCTCACCGTCGTCGACATCGACGAGAAGGCCGACAAGGCCATCCGCGTGCTGGCCGAGGGGCCTCCGCTCGCGGCGTTGCGGGAGCTGCGTCTTGGTTTTCTGCCCGAGGGTCAGGACGAGCTGGTCGGCTTCGAGGAGCGCAACTGCGGCGACCTCACCGCCCTGTCCCGGGCCTGTCCGCAGCTGGAGATTCTGCGGCTGCTCTGCCCTGGATTCGTGATCGGCCATCACCCCACGCTCCGGGTGCTGGACGCGCGCACGGGAGCCCGGCCGTCGTCGGTGGCCTCACTGGCAAAAGCGTCGCTGCCGAGCCTGCAGGAGCTCCACCTGGGCTTCGGCGTCGAAGACGACGAGGCCATGTATGCATCGCTGGTCTGGCCTGCGAAGACGCTCCAGCCGCTGCTCGATGGCGAGGCGCTGCCGACGCTGCGCCGGCTGTGCCTGTGGCCCATGCCGGAGGACGACGGCCTCTTCAAGCTGGCCAAGGCCTCGCCGCTGGGGAAGCGCGTGAAGATCGAGCTGCGCAGCGTCGACGACGACCTCGAGGCCGACACGGACGCTTACACCCTCTGAGCAGGTTCACGGCTCGGCGAGGGCGTAGGCGTCGTGGGAGTCGGCGAGCGCGTCGATCTCGCGCTGGGCGGCCGCGAAAGAGGCCGCCCACGCGTCACGCGATCACTGCACGCCGAGGGTCAGCGTGTAATTTCCGGCGCCGGCGTACGACGCTACCGTATACGTGTAGTAGCCCGCGGTGCCGACGTAGGAGATCGACTCGCTCGACGTCGCGGTCTCGGACGCGGCGACCTGGGCCCACCCGCTGCCGTTCCACTTGAGGAGGTACAGGTCGAAGTCCGTCCCGTTCGGCCCGGTCAGGCAGGCCTTGTGAGTCTTGGTCCCGGTCGTCTGATAGTACGAGCCGTTCGGCTGGGCCTGCTGGGCTCCCGCGCCGGACAGGGTGCCCTGGTATTGCGTGCCGGAGCAGCTCCCGCCGCCGCCGCCGCCGCTGCCCGGGTCGCCAGGCACGCCGACGGCCGTCCACGCCGCGTGTACCGCAGCGACCTCCGCCGAGGCCGCCCCGTGGATCGCCGTGGCCGCCTGGGCCGTCGCGTTGCGGGCGTCCTGGAAGGTCGCGTTGGCCTGCAGATAGGTCACCAGGGCGTCGTAGAAGATCTTGCTCGCCTTGGTGATCCCGATCCCAGTGACGTTGTTGGCCGTCTTGCCGCGCGGGTGGACCCCGCCGGTGACCAGCAGCTTGAACGCCAGGTTGGCGATGCCCGAGTTCAGGTGCACGCCGCCGTTGTCCTGAGCGCCCTGGTAGCGGGTCGGCCAATAGTCGTACGACTGCCCGTCCTTCATCGGGTCGTCCATGTAGCGCATCGCGTCGCCGGAGGTGTTCGGCGTCCACGACGCCTCGCCCAGCTTCCACGTCGCCGCCGAGACCACGCCGCCGGCCACGTGGGCCTGCAACGAGGCCGCCATGATGTCGGAGAGGGCCTCGTTGAGCGCGCCGGACTGGTTCTGGTAGACGAGGTTCGCCTCGTACTGGGTGACCGCGTGGGTCAGCTCGTGGGCGACGATGTCGAGGTCGCGCGCGAGCGACGAGAAGTACTGCCCGCTGCCGTCGCCGTAGACCATCTGCTGGCCGTTCCAGAACGCGTTGTCGTAGGCGACGCTGAAGTGCACCGACGAGTGGATCGTCGCGCCGGCGCCGTTGAACGAGTCGCGGCCGAACCGATCCTTGTAGAAGTTGTAGGTCGTGCCCGCGTAGTTGAAGGCGTCCTTGACCGAGAGGTCGGCAGAGCTGCCCGGATTGGCGACTTCGCTGCCGGGCAGGTTCTCGCCCTTCTTGGCGTCGTAGACCTTGCGCACCAGCGCCCGGTGGTGCTGCGGGTGGCGCGTCACGAGCTCTCCGGTCCGGGCGTCGGCGAACACGAAGTCGCGCTCGGGCCCGTCGGCGCTGGTGTAGGTCACCTCGGCCATCCACGCGAGCGCCACCGAATCCTCGGTGACCACATAGACGAGGTCGGGTGCGTCGGTGCTGGCCGCGTCGGCCGGGAGACCGCTCAGCACCGTCGCCAGCGCCGCCTCGCCCTCGACCTCGGGCTCGCTCGCCAGGTCCTCGCCGGCGATGAACCGCCCGCTCACCGCGTGCACGCGCCCGCTGACCCCGTCGGCGTGAACCGTCAGCTCGCCGCCGATGACGGGCAGGTCGTGCAGGTACTGCTGGAACTTCACGTGGACCTGGCCACGCTCGTCGCTCTTCACGCGCAGCGGCTCGAGGTCGGTCGCCGCGTGCATGCGGAACACCGGCGCGACATCCTGCAGGAACGTCTGCGCCGCCGCGCGCGGCTCGCCCTTCGGCAGGAACCCGAGGTCGCCCGCGACCACGACGGCACCCCGTCGCCCGCAGTCACGACCTGATCGATCCGCGGCAGCCGCGACAGCGCCGCCTCCTGCACCACCATCAGCCTGGTCGGACGCTGCTTCGCCGCGTCGGCGACCATCCCGGCGTCGACCAGGAAGCTGTCACCCAGCTCGAGCCGCGCCGGGATCACGCCCCATGCCTCGCCGCGCTGCGCCAGCAGGTCCTGCAGCCGCGCGCGGCGCCCATCCTCACCGACCACGACGACCCTGGCGAAGTCGATCGGCCCGGCCGCGAACGAGAACCGCACCGCCTCCACTCCCAGGTCGAGCTCGAGCAGGCCCCCCGCCCCGAGCCCCTCGAGATCCTCGGCGGTGACGATGCGCTCCGCCGTGGAACCATCGTCCCCCGCGGTACCACCTCCTTCGAGGCAGGCCGACAGCAGGAAACACGAGACGATCGACGAGACGACTCCAGCGGTACGAAGCATGCGCAGTCCTCCTCCAGCGGGTATTCAGGGCCCATTTGAAATGGCCCTGTCCCGTGGAACATGTCCGAAGCACCCTTGCCCAGAGGCAAGGAAGAGGGTCAGCACGACCCCTATGACAGCAGCACCATACCAGAGGTGACCTGTGTCCACAATCTCCCGCGCCGACCACGGCCCCGTGCGGTCGCCTGGCGGAGCGACGCGTCGCGGAGCGCGTGGCGGCCCGCTGCGAGCCGGATCTTCCGCGAATGCGCGGCCCCCGAGACGGCCCGCGCGGGCGCTCGGCGATTGCGCAGGTCCCACCGATGGCCGGTGTGTGTTTGGCCGGGTACTCGGAGAATGCGCAGGCCCGCAGATGGCCGATGCCGGGGCGGGTGCTCGTCGAATGCGGGGTGGGACCCGCGCGGGCACGAACGGTCAGGGCTGCGGACCCCAGATCCGCTCGATCTTCGACGCCGCGATCCTCCTTGAAGAGCCCGCTGTGGGGCCACCCCCTCTGCGCCGACTGCGAGCACATGTGCCCCGGAGTGGCCTGCGGCCCGGCCGGTGCTGTCGTCGCGGCACCTGGCCCCTCACGATGCGGGCGCGGGCTCGCATCGGTCCTCGATCCATCACGTCATGCGCGCCGATACACCCCGCCGCGCGGTCTGCCAGGCCGTACTTCAAGCACCTGGCTCGCGCTCCACTCTTTCCTCTCGGAGTGCTTCAGGCGCGCCTGTACGACCCAGACGATCTCGCTATGCAGGCCGATGAACGTGCACGGGCCGTCTGCGGGGAGCGAGAGCTGCTTCGATTCGGCGACGTGATCGACCACCGGGCGACGGCCTTCAGCTCCCTACCTGACAATGTCGTGTGAGACACGGTCCCCGCGAAATTTAGAGAACAGGGCGAGTCCGTGACTCAAGAGCATGAGCAACCCAACCATCAAGAGAAGCGGCAACGAAGCGCAATCGAGTAGGCAGGGGGTGAGCGGGGCGAGGTCGTCGGGCGCCGATGCGACGAGTCAGCAACGACGTAGTCTCATCGAATCCACGGGCCGGAGGCTGCGGCTCATCGCCCTGCCCGCTTCTCGCCCCGAGCCCCGGACCTGCTTGTCTCTTCCGGTGAAGAGTGGGCTCGTCGGTCGACGTCCAGGGCCGCTTTCGCTCATGCCTCCCAAGTCACCTGGTGGGAATGGGCCGAGGGCATACGGGTGACGATGGCGCTCGCCGCGCTGTCGATGGCGTGCGGCCGTCGGCGCGCTCCCGGGGCCGAGAGCCCCGCTGCGCGCCGCGGTCGCGCCGGCGGGGACTGCCGTGGTTGCTAGCGAACACACCTTACGACGAGGCGGTGGTTCATTCATCGAGTTGCGGGTCTCCCCGTCGCCCCCAGGGCGGGGCGGAGCCGCCCCTGAACCGGGCGGAATGCATGCACAGCATGAACGCCGTTCGGGCCGGGACCGAGAGCAATGTCCATAGCCGCGCTCGCGCGGGCGAAGGATAAAGTCATGAACAGATTCACTCTCTCTCGACGAACGATGCTCAGAGGCGCAGCTGGCGTGTGCGTAGCGCTACCCTTTCTCGAAGCCATGGCGAGACCCGGCGGCGTGGGTCCGCGGCCGCGATCGGCCCATCCGCAGCGCTTTATCGTGTTCTATACGCCGAACGGCACGGTGATGAAGAATTGGCGGCCATCGGGCGACGAGGACGCATTCAAGCTCTCGCCCATCTTGCAGCCGCTGGAGTCCTACAAGGAGGAGCTCGTTATCGTCGATGGCGTCGACGCGCTGTCGGCCTATCACGGGCCGGGAGATGCCCACCAGAAGGGGACGGGGCAGGCACTGACCGGCACCCAGCTGCAAGAGGGCAATTTCAAGGGCAGCAGCGACTTCACTGCCGGTTGGGCCGACGGGATCTCGATCGATCAGAAGATCGCCGACGCGATCGCGGGCTCGACGAAGTTTCGCTCGCTCGAGTTCGGGGTCCGCATCAAGGGCGCCACGGTCAGCTCGCGGATCTCCTACCGCGGCCCGGCCCAGCCGCTCCCGCCTGAGGTCGATCCGGCGGCGGGTTTCGCCCGGATCTTCGGCGACCTCCATCTGTCCGCCGACGAGCGCGCGCGCAAGATCGCCGAGCGTCGCAGGGTCCTCGACGCAGTCGCAGCGGACTACGAGCGGCTCCTGCCGAGGGTCGGGGCGGCCGACCGGATCAAGCTGGAGGCGCACCTCGAGGCGGTCCGCGACATCGAGGGGCGGCTCGAGTCCGGGTACGACGAGAGTAGCGCGTGTGTGCCGCCCGAGCTCTCCGACGAGCCCGATCTGCAGACGCTGGCGAAGGTCCCGGCGCTCGGCAAGCTGCAGATGGATCTCCTCGCCATGGCGATCGCCTGCGATCTGACCCGAGTGGCATCGATCATGTGGGCGAACTCTTCGAATATCGACCCGTTCCCGTGGCTGTCGATCCACGAGGCGCACCACGAGCTGTCTCACCGCGGGGACGGCGACGACGACGCGCAGGAGAAGTTGACGAAGATCAACACCTGGTACGCGGAACAGTTCGCCTACCTGCTCGCCAAATTGAGGGCGATCCCCGAAGGCGACGGCACGGTCCTCGACAACACCTTGGTGGTGTGGGTCAACGAGCATCAGAAGGGCAATAACCACGATCGCAACCAGATGCCCTACGTCCTCGCCGGGAAGGCGGGCGGCGCGGTGAAGACGGGCCGCTGGCTTCGGGTCGACGGCGAGGTGCCGCACAACAACCTCTGGGTCGGCTGCATGCACGCGATGGGGATCGAGGAGATGAGCTTCGGCAACCCCAAGTACTGCACCGGCGCCCTGAGCCTGGCCTGAGGCCGCGTGCGGCAGAATGCTCTGCGCTCAGAACGCCGTCCGGGTGCACAGGAAGCCCAGGGCGCGGACATGGGGCGTTGCGAGCGGGGTTGCTTCACAGCAGCGGCAGGCCGCACACGTGCTTGCCGATGAAGTCGTAGAGCAGGTCCGTCGTCGGCGACATCACCGTCGCCGCGTGGGCGTCGCGGAATTGGCGTTCGACGCCTACTTCTTTGCGGTAGGCCGCGCCGCCGCAGATCCGCATGGCCAGCTCGGTGACCTCGGTGGCGACCTCGGCGGCGGCTGCCTTGACCTCGAGCACGCGCAGCAGGGCGTCGGGGCGGCTGCTCTCGAGGGCGGCGAGGGTGTCGGCCAGGAGGGCGCGGGCCATGTCGCGCTTGACGATGCAACGAGCGACGAAGGCGCGGATGGTCGGCAGGTCGGCGAGGGTCTGATCGATGTGGGCGAAGCGGGCCCGGCTGGCGTGGGCGACCGCGCCGGTCACCGCGGCGTCGACGAGGCCGACGTAGCAGGCGGCGGAGAGCACCTGGAAGTGCGGCAGGACGGTGGTCATCATGATGTCGAGGCCGCCGCCGTCGAGGCCGAGCATGGCCGAGGCGTCGACGAGGACGTTCTCGGCCCGGATCGGCGCCGACGAATTGCCGCGCAGGCCGAGGCCGTCGAACGGGCGCGGGACGCTGAGACCCGGGGCGTTCGCGGGCACCAGCCACAAGGTGCTGAGCTCCTGGGCGGCGACCGGCTGGCTCGACCATACGTAGCTGTCGGCCTGGCCCGCGGAGGTCGACCAGCTCTTCTCGGCGTCGAGGCGGATCCTGTCACCGGGGACCGCCCGCGCGGTGCTGACGGGGGCCCAGAAGTGGCTGCGCGAACCGGCCTCGGAGAAGGCGAGGGTGGTGATGTGCTCGCCGGCGGCGATGGCCGCCCGGACTGCGCGCGGACCGTGGCGCTCGATCACCGCAGTCCCGCAATAATGCATACACAAGACCATGCCGGTCGAACCGCACGCGCCGCCGACGAGCTCGACGACCTCGGCCGCGGCTCGCAGGCCGAGGCCGGCGCCACCCACGTCCTCGGCGCTCGTGAGGCCGAGCAGGCCGGCGGCCCCCAGGCTGCGCATGGCGGTCCGCGGAAACTGACCGCGATCGACGTCGCAAGCGTGCGGGGCGACGACTTCTTCGACGATCCGCCGCGCGCGCTGAAGATACCCGGGGTCGCTGTTCATGGCAGCCATCGTCTTGCGCCAGGGCCGATCGGGCAAGCACGCGGGACCGAGGTTGCTCGAGGTGAGCATGCCCCGAACTGTGTTATGAATCGCTGTTAGGTGTCGCGCCGCGGCGACAATGGGCGAAACGGCGCGCAAGAGCTGCGCGCGTCGGCGCGTTCGCAGATCGGCAGATCGGGCGCGGCGCAGTGAATCGGGTTCAGCTCCCTGTCCGCGAGGCCAGGGCGGTCGGGCCCGCGCTTTCACAAAACCGGCCGCTCCCGCGGGAATGGTGGCAGCGACCGGCGGCACCGCGCGGGTCTTCCGGCGCCCGAGCGGCCGCCTCCGCGGCTCCCTCAGGAATGGTGGCAGCGACCGGCGGCACCGGACTGGCGCTCGCCGGTACCCGAGCGGCCGCCTCCGGCAGCTCTGCGGGAATGGCGGCAGCGACTGGCGGGGCGGCAGGGGTCGGTGCTCGCCGGGACCTGAGCGGCCGCCGGCGGCGGGTCCCCGGAATGGTGGCAGCGAACGGCGGGCTGGTGCCGGCCCGCGCTCGAGCGCGCTCGATGCGAATGTCCTTCGGGGCAGGTGTGTCGAATACGCAGGGCGCTGGCTCGCGTCAGCCTTGCGCCTCGGGGTTCGGTCGTTCGCGCGGCGGCGGGGCTTGTGAGCCGTCGAAGGCGATCGGCACGGCCACCGAGACGTCGACGCCGGGGGGCTGAGGCAGCGCGGGCGGGGTCTGGGCGATCTGTCCCATCAGGCAGGTTCCGACGCCGGGCATCCCGGGCACGTCGGGGACGCCGAGCGCCACCATCTGGCCCTCGGCGGTGTAGGTGGCCTCGACCGTGAACGTGGCGGCGTAGTCCGAGCCCGGGGGCCAGCAGCTCTTGCGCAGGCTGTCGCGGCGGGCCTGGAAGTCGGCGCGCAGGGCCGCCTCGACGGCGGGTCGGGCCGCCTCGCTGGCCTCGCTGGCGGCGTTCAGGCCGGGGCTGCCCGTCAGGGGCGGGGACGGGGCGACCGGCTCGGCTGCGGGCCGCTCCCGGGTGGCGACTGCGGACGACGCGGGCGTCCCCGGGTCGGCGGTGCCGACCGGCATGGAATGGCGCTCGGTGGCGCGGGCCGGGTCGTAGTCGGCGGCGCCGACACCGAGCTTGCGGCCGTCGTCGGCCGCGGCCGCGCTCGCGGCCGAGGCCTCGGCGCCGGGCGCGGTGGCGGGCGCGTCGCCGACGAGCTGCCACGCGAGCAGCCCGATGCCGGCGAGCAGCGCCGCGCTCACGAGGTAGAAGCTGCGCGAGGCCATGATGATGCTCCTTGGGACATGTCTCTCAGGACATTATGGAAAGGACAGGGGGAGGTCGGCCGTGACGACCTGGCCGGGGCGGGGGATCCGCAGCGGCGGCAGCTGGGCGAGTACGCACTGGGTGATCGCCTGTCGGGCCTCGTCGCGGGTCTCGACCACGCCGCGGGCGATCTGCACGCCCTCGGGGTCGAAGGTGAAGTTGAAGGTGAACGAGATGGTCGGGGGCGTCGCCTCGCCGGCGACCGCGGGCAAATAGCAGCTCTGGCGCAGCGCGCCGCGATGATAGGCGAGGGCGTTGGCGGCGTGCTGGCGCGCGACCGCGAGGTCGACCGGCGGGGGCGACGCGGGCGCCGACACGAGCGCGGGAGGCTCGGGCGGAGGGGCCGGCGGAGCGGCGGGCGCGGCCGGGTTCAGGCCGCGGAGACCGAAGAAGAGGGCCAGCGCGAGCATGGCGCCAGCCAGGAGGATTGCCGTCGGGGTCGACACGGAGAGGCGGTAAGGGTGCCTGAACGCGCGCCCTGCTGCCAGCAGCAGCAGGGCGCGCAGGGCTGTCGGTTCAGTTGGTGACCTGGACCCAGCCGTTGATCGCGTCGTTGGCGTCGAGCGCCACGGTGCTGTACCGGTGGCGCACACAGAAGCCGACCTCCCAGGTGCCTGCCCCCGGCACCACCGTCCCCGAGGCCGTGTGCGTGAACGGCAGCCACTCGGTGTAGGTGCTCTGGTAGTTGGCGGCGCCCGCGAAGTTGGTCAGCGCATTGCCGCCGCTGCGATAACAGAGGTCGATGTCGACCGCCATGTAGAAGTCGGCGGTGCCATGGCCGAGGCCCGCGGCGACGACTCCGGTGAGCCGCTGGGTGCCCACGGTCGTGATCGATACGGTCGGCCCGATGAACTGCCACGGCAGGTTCTGATTGACGGCGCCGGTGATCAGCGCCGGCGCGAGGCCGCTGATCTTCGCGGTGGCGACGATGCCCGTGGGACCTTGCGGGCCCTGGGGACCCTGCGGGCCGGTGGGGCCGGCGGGGCCGGCGGGGCCGGCGGGGCCGGCGGGGCCGGCGGGGCCGGCCGGGCCGGCGGGGCCGGTGGCGCCGCCGGGACCGGCGGGGCCCATGGGGCCGATCGGGCCGATCGGGCCGGCGGGGCCGGCGGGGCCGGCAGGGCCGGCGGGACCGGTGGGACCGGCGGGGCCGGCCGGTCCGGGCGGGCCCTCGGCGCCGGCGGGACCGGCGGGACCGGGCTCGCCTTGCGGGCCCTGGGCGCCCTGCGGGCCGGGCTCACCTTGCGGACCCGGGGCGCCGGCGGGACCGGGCTCGCCTTGCGCGCCCTGGGCCCCCTGCGGGCCGGTCTCGCCCTGCGGGCCTTGCGGACCGGCGGGGCCGGGCTCGCCTTGCGGGCCCTGGGCGCCCTGCGGGCCGGTCTCGCCCTGGGGCCCCTGGGGACCCTGTGCGCCCTGGGGGCCCTGCTGGCCCTGGGGACCCTGCGGGCCTTCGGGGCCGGCGGGACCGGCAGGGCCGGCAGGACCGGCGGGGCCGACCTGGCCGACGTCGCCGGCGGGGCCCTGCGGACCTTCGGGGCCGGCGGGACCGGCGGGACCGGCGGGGCCGGCGGGGCCTTCGGGTCCGGCTGGGCCGTCAGCGCCCTCTGGGCCGGCGGGGCCGGCAGGACCGGCGGGGCCGGCGGGGCCGGCGGGACCTTCGGCGCCCGCGGGACCCTCGGGGCCGGCGGGACCGGCGGCGCCGGCAGGTCCGGGCGGGCCCGCAGGTCCGATCAATCCCGAGGGATCGCCGACCCATTGACCGTTCTGATCGATGACCGGACCGAAGCCCTGGATATTGACATTGGTGGGGTTGATCTCGCCGCGGACGTCGCCGGCGAACATGGCGTAAGGGACGCTGACGATGGCGGCGCGGGGGGTCATCTCCGGGTCGGCGCCGACGGTGATGCCGAGCCAGCGGGTGGAGCCGTCGAAGACGTTCTCGTCGAGGACCAACTGCTCGCCGAGGCGGACCGAGAAGAAGCCCTCGTCGAAGTCGACGGTGATGGTCTCGGACCAGATCTCGTTGCCGGCGACCTCGGCGTCGTAGATGGTGAAGGTGAGGTCCTGGGTGCCGTCGACGGGCGAGCCGGTGCCGTCGAACAGGCGACCCTGGTGGGTCACGAGCTCGGGCACGGCGAGCGCGCTGGCCTCGATCGGCGTCGCCCACGCGGCCGCGAGGACCGCCCCGAGCCACCATTTTTTCATCGTCAAGACAGGAGCGAAGCGTTGCGTCGTCATGGAGGGTTCCCGTTGGCGCCGATCAGGCCGCCCTGCAGGCGAAAGTTGTCCGAGGTGTAGACGCCCTGGTTTTGGGTGGGCTGACCCAGGGTGAAGACCATGCGGAAGTTGGGGCTCGAGGCCACGGTCCCGCTGTTGACGGTCTGGGTGATCGACTTGCCGACGACCTCGTTGCCGGTGGTGCCGTCGGTGTCGGTATCCGTGGTGTCCGTGGTCGTGGTCGTGGTCGTCGTGGTCGTCGTCGTCGTGTCGGTGGTCTCGGTGGTGGTCGGCTCCGTCGGGTCGACCGCGGTGGTCGAATCGGTGCCCGTCACCGAGGTGGTCGGCGGTGTCTCCGTGGTGGTCCCGGGGACCGTGGTGGTCGGCGGCGATTCAGTGTCGGAATCGTCCGTCGTCTGCGTGGTCGTACCCTGCGCGGTGTCGGTGACCGTGGTCGTGTCGTCGGCGCACGCGCTCGCCAGCAGCGCGACGACGCCGAGCGCCGCCCACGGGCGCGGCGGCCCATGGGCCGTACTTCCAATCCATGCCATCAAGTGCATCCTCGCTCCCTATGCAATCTGCCGACGGCACACACAGGTCCGCCGGTGGTCGCCAGACTATCCACAAAGCCCGAGCATGCTGAAGGTCTCCGAGTGTGGTCGCGCGGAGACATTCGCGCCCGGCGCCGGGGCGAAAGTCGCGACGCCCGCGCGGGGGCGGCCTCGCGCGAATCGAGGGCGGCGCGGGCCGGTCGGGTCGATTCGCCGGTTTGCGCGGTTCTCCGCGGCCACCACGAGCTCCAGGATCCGTCGCTGGAGTGTGAACATTACGCGCTCGAAAGCGCCCGAGAGCGCGCAGGCGCTGGGGGCTCGCCGGGACGATCGCCGCCGCGCCTCGCCCCGGCCGGCGGGCCCGAGCGACCGCCGGATCTGCGCGAATTCGCAGCGGGCGCGGCGGATTGCCGGGTTCAATGTGGGCAGTCGCGAATGATGCGTGGTCGCTGCAATGCACGACCGCGCGGGCTGGCTCATGAGACATGTCGAGGCGCGGGGGCCTCGTCGCACCGATCAATTCGTCAGCAGCACCCAGCCGTTGACGCGGTTGTTCTCGTCGAGCACCTCGCCGCCGTAATTGTTGCGGATGCACATGCCGACGGTCCAGGTGCCGGCGCCGGGCAGCACCGTGCCGGCGGCGGAGAACGAATTGGCGAATTGCTCGATGCGCGGCGACACGAAGTTGACGCCGCTGAAGTTCTTCAGCGGCTGTGCGCCCTCGCGGTAACAGAGGTCGAGGTCGACCCGGCGCCAGATGAGGGTCGTGCCGTGGGCCAGGCCCGCGGTGGCGGTGCCGGTCAGTCGCTGGCCGGCCTCGGCGACGATGACGACGGTCGGGCCGATGAACACCCACGCGGGGTCGAGCGGGACGTCGTCGATGGCGCCGGCGAAGCTCGCGGTGGCGACGATGCCGGTGGGCCCCTGCGGGCCGAGCGGGCCGGCGGGGCCTTGCGGGCCTTGTGGGCCTTGCGGGCCTTGCGGGCCCTGCACGCCGGCGGGCCCGGCCGCACCCGCGGGGCCGGTGGCGCCTGCGGGCCCGGCAGGACCGGCGGGGCCGGCGGGGCCCATCGGACCGGCGGCGCCCATCGGGCCCTGGGGACCCGCGGGACCGGGGGCGCCCTCGGGGCCGGCGGGGCCGGCAGGACCGGCGGGACCGGCGGGGCCTTCGGGGCCGGCGGGACCCTCGGGGCCAGCGGGACCAGCGGCGCCGGCAGGTCCGGGCGGGCCGGCGGGTCCGATCAATCCCGAGGGATCGCCGACCCATTGACCGTTCTGATCGATGACCGGACCGAAGCCCTGGATATTGACGTTGGTGGGGTTGATCTCGCCGCGGACGTCGCCGGCGAACATGGCGTAGGGGACGCTGACGATGGCGGCGCGGGGGGTCATCTCCGGGTCGGCGCCGACGGTGATGCCGAGCCAGCGGGTGGAGCCGTCGAAGACGTTCTCGTCGAGGACCAATTGCTCGCCGAGGCGGACCGAGAAGTAGCCCTCGTCGAAGTCGACGGTGATGGTCTCGGACCACAGCTCGTTGCCGGCGACCTCGGCGTCGTAAATGGTGAAGGTGAGGTCCTGGGTGCCGTCGACCGGCGAGCCGGTGTTGTCGAACAGGCGGCCCTGGTGGGTCACGAGCTCGGGCACCGCGAGCGCGCGCGCCTCTGTCGGGGTCAGGGTGGCGACGACGAGCGCCGCGGCGAGCCATCGGCGCGGGAGAGACAGTCCGAATCGTTGCATCGTCATGGAGGGCTCCCGTTGGCGCCGATCAGGCCGCCGCGCAGGCTGAAGTTATTCGAGGTGTAATGACCCTGGTTCTGGGTCGGCTGACCCAGGGTGAAGATCATGCGGAAGTTGGGGCTCGTGGCCACGGTCCCGCTGTTGACGGTCTGGGTGATCGAATTGCCGGCGAGCGGGTCGCCGGTGGTGGTATCGGTGTCCGTCGAGCCGGTGTCGGTGTTGCCGGTCGTCGTGGTCGTCGTCGTCGTCGTCGAATCGGTGGTGGTCGGCGCGACGGTGGTGGTCGAGTCGGTGCTGGTGCTCGTCGGCGCGACGGTGGTGGTCGGCGCGACGGTGGTGGTCGGCTCGTCCGTGGTGACGGTCGATTCGTCCGTGGTCTGCGTGGTGGTGCCCTGCGCCGTGTCGGTCACCGTGGTCGTGTCGTCGGCACAGCCGACGAGCAGCGCGGCGGCGGCGAAGCTCGCCCACCAGCCCGGCCGCGGCGGGCCGTGGGCCCCCGTTCCTGTCGATCCCATGAGCTGCATCGTTGCTCCTCTAGCCAATCCGCCGGCGCCGCTCAGGGCCCGCCGGCGAGCGGAGAGTAGCCGCGACGCCGTGCGCCGCGAAGGGCCTTTCGGGCGGCCGCGGCAGGCCGTCGAGATCGAGGATGCGCGAAATCACGCGCGGCTTCGGGTCGGCGCCGGGGGCCGCAGTGTGGCCATTTCACCGCGGCCGGTTGGGCGGTCGGCCCGGCCCTGGACCGGGCGCCGCCCCGCCTCGCGGCGAACGGCGATCGGGCCGCAGCGGCATGTCTCGAAGGACATGTCCGGGGGCCGGCCACGGCCTGTCCGAAGGGGCAGCTCCTCGATCGAGCCGGTGGCGGCACGGCTCGGGCGGACGCCGATGCGAGATGTGGGCGGCGAGATCGTGGCGAAGCAGAGGCGGACTTCCTCACACGCCGTCGCCGCGAAATCCCGCGCCGGTCGCGGTAGCGTCGCGCGATGGACGAACGCGAGAAGGACACGCGCGAGAAGATCGAGGCGCTGAAGGCCGCGCTGGCCCGCACGGGCGCCGCCGAGGAGCTGTACGAACAACACCGGATCGCCGAGGTCGCCCTCGATTTTCGCCAGTCCGACGAGATCGCCGGGCTGCCGCCGGTCGACGAGGCGCTGGTCGATGAGCTGCGCGCGCTGTCGCTGGAGGCGCTCAAGCGGGCCGCGACGGGCGGCCACACGGACGCGGCGATCGGCCTGGCGCGGCGGGTCCTGCAGCACGAGGATTCCGAGCTCGCAGGCGCGGCGTGGCCGGCGTTGACGCGCCAGGCCGCGGCGGACGAGACCGGCGCGCTCGACGTGCTGATCAGTTACATGTGGACGCGCGGGCTGGGCGGGCCCGACGGCAGCGACGGCGACGAGGACGAGGCCCGCGCCGCGGCCGTGCGCGCGGCCGAGAAGGGCAACGCCGACGGCCTGTTCGAGGCCGCGGTGCTGGTCGGGCGCAGCGACCCGGACGCCGGCCGCGCCTACAACGCCAAGGCCGCCGCGCTCGGGCAGCCGCGGGCGATGTTCAACGAGGGCTATTACGCGGAGACCGGCGACCGCGTGCCGCAGGACGACGCGGTCGCGTTCCAGTGGTACCGCAAGGCCGCCGACCTCGGTCACGTCAAGGCCGGCGCGCTGGTCGGCATCAAGTGCTACCAGGGCCGCGGCCACGCGCGTGACCCCGAAATTATCACGCAGTACCTCGGGATCGCCCAGTCCGGCGGCTTCCCGTGGGCCAGCCTCGCCGAGGTGCTGTCCGTCAGCGACGAGGAGATCGCCGAGATGCGCTCGATCGCCGGCATCGAAGAGGACGACTACGACCCGTACGGCGACGCCGACGAGGACGACGAGGACGACGAGGAGTTCGAGGACGACGAGGACGCGGACGACGGGGACGAGAAGAACTGAGATGGCTTCCGGGACATGTCTTTAAAAAAGAAAGACATGTTCATGGGACCTCGCCGCGCTTGCGGAGCGAGGCGCCCTGCCGATCGACAGGAGCGAACTGCGAGCGACGGGGCGAGGAGGTGGCGCTCACCGCAATGAGCGGCCTGGCGGGTTGCGCTCGTATGGCTGAAGAGACATGCGGATCGGCGGCGGGCCTCGCTCGCATGGCTGCAAGGACATGCCCTTCGGGGCATGTCTTTAAAAACATCAGGCGGAGCGACGGGCCATCGCGCGCAGCGCGTCGCGCGTCGCGCGCGATGGCGCCTCCTCGGCGGGGCGATCGCTACCTGCGTGCGCTTCAACATGCAACCGGCCTTCTGGACCCGAGCGGGGCCGAAAGGCCGCCTGAAGGGCCTCTGGCGGGCCGGCGGCCGTACCGACCTCTGCATATGTGAGCGCCGGCAAACATCGTCACGCTTCCGTCACGCCGCGACGTCGGGCACAATGCGGCGCTGCCGCGATGTCCGTCGAAGATCCGCCCAGAACGGCGTTCCTGGCCCATATTCCGTTTGCCGCCGCGGTCGCCGGCCTGGCCTCCCTGATCGATTTCCTCGGCGGGGGGCAGGGTGTGGGTGTGTCGGCGGCGCTGGCTGCCCTCGGCGTCGGCGTCGGCGCCGGCGCGGTGCTCGGAGGCGTGTTCGCCGGGGTGCTGCGCGGGCTCCGGCGGCTGCCGACGTGGGGGCGGGCGCTCGCGTGGCTGGCGATCGGCGCCGGCCTCACCGCCTGGCTCATGGACCAGCTCGGGGTGTTCGCCCGCTTCGGCGGCAAGGACCACGCCGACGCCGTGGCCGCGGCGATCGCCGGCGTGGGCGCGGGCCTCGGGCTGGCGGTCCTCGGGTTCGTCGCCCAGCCGTCGGCCGACAAGGCGGCCTGGCTGTCGCGCACGCGGAAGCGGCCGCTGTGGACCGGCCCGCTGCTCACCGTGGCGGCGATCGGCTTCATCGTCGCCGACCGTCAGGTGGGCGTCGACAACTACCCGGCGGCGCACACTGCACTGCGGGTGATGGCGGTGCTGATGCTGACCATCACCGGCGTCATCTGCATGCGCTACTGGCCCCTGCGCCTGCGCCTGCCCGCGTGGGGGCGGCGCGTCGGCGCCGGCCTGCTCGCGCTGCCGTTCGTGTGGGCGCTCGTGGTCGTCGACGGCGATCGCGACCTGCTCGCGGGTCTGCTCGCGCGGCCGTTCTCGAGCCTGTCGCTGCGGACGCTGCGGAACCTCGGCGACGTCGACCGCGACGGCTACTCGCCGATCCTCGGCGGTGGCGACTGCGCCCCGTTCAACGCCGCGGTCCACCCGTTCGCGCGCGAGCTGCCCGGCAACGGCGTCGACGACAACTGCGTCCTCGGCGATCTGGCCGTCGAGACGCCGCCGGCCGACCCGCCGGTGCCCGACAAGCCGCCGCCGACCAGCGTCATCCTCATCACCATCGACACCCTGCGCGCCGACCACGTCAGCTGGGGCGGCAAGCGCAACACCACCCCCGAGATGAAGAAGTGGTCCGAGAGCGGGACCCGCTTCATCCGCGCCTACACCGGCGGCTCGTGGACCAGCCTCGCCCTGTCCTCGCTGTTCCGTGGGGTGTATCCGCGGCGGCTGGTGTGGAACCCCTTCTACGAGACCAACAAGTTCCGCCTGCTGCGCAGCACCGAGATGGACCAACTCGACGACGGCGAGCTGGTCAAGCTCAAGTTCGGCCTGCCGGCGCCCGACAAGTACGTGCCGCTGCAGACCTTCTTGAAGCGGCGCGGCATGTACACCGCCGCGGTCATCGACGACGGCTCGACCGGCTTCCTCGACGCCTCGACCGGCGCATACCCGGACTTCGACGAGTACCAGGAGGTCTCGGGCAAGTCGCTCGACGTCGCCGTCACCGACGCGGCGCTCAAGATCCTCGACGCGCAGCCGAAGGACCGCCCGTTCTTCCTGTGGGCCCATTACTTCGGCCCGCACGGCGGCCACTCGTGGCACCGCGGGGTGCCGCGCTGGGGCAACAGCGTCGCCGGCAAGTACGATCACGAGGTCGCGTGGACCGACAAGCAGGTCGGCCGCCTGCTCGAGCGCATCGACGAGCTCGCCAAGGAGCGCGAGATCGCCGTCATCATCACCGCCGACCACGGCGAGAGCCTCGGCGCCAAGCGGCGCACCCACGGCGTCGGCGTCGGCGAGGACGACATCCGCGTGCCGCTGGTCGTCCGCGGCCCCGGCTTCGCCCCCGGGACCACCTCGAAGCAGCTCGTCGGCACCGTCGACGTGATGCCGACGATCCTCAAGTGGACCGAGACCCCCGCGCCCGACGGCCTCGACGGCCGCGACCTCGCCGGCATCCTGTCGAACCCCGCGTCCAACAAGAACCGCGTGCTGGTCGCCGAGACCTGGCGCTTCGTCGCCAACGGCGAGGCGACCCACAACATGGTCACGGTGTTCGACGGCACGTACAAGCTGGTGTGCAACCTGCTCGACGAGGCGCTGTCGGCCCGCAAGCAGCAAGGCGACAAGCCGCTGCCGTACGGCGAGCCGAAGGTCGAGCGGCTGCAGGACGCGCTCGACCAGTACCTCGAGCGCACGGGGCCGCCGAACTTCGTCGACTGATCGGAGATGTCCGAACGGGCATGCTCTCGGAGACATGCCCGAGAAGACATGTCCTGGAGGACATGCCCGACGGCTCGCCGGTCAGCTGCAGGCGCGGGCCCTGGCCGCGCCGCCTTGCCTCACAGCTCCTGGACCGTCTCGTCCTCGCTGAGCTCCGGTTCGACCTCGTAGTCGTCGTCGACCAGGCTGCGGACGTGCTGCGCGGTCCGACGAACGGCGGCCGCCTCGTCGCCGGTGAGCGCCAGGACGTTGGTGAAGATCGCCATGATGAGCTCGAACGTGCTGCCCGCCCCCGTGCCGTCGCAGGTCAGGAGCGACACGTACTCGCGGCCCGCGAGCAGCTCGGGCGCGAGCCGGCCCTCGCCGAGCGCGGCCGCGAAGCGGGCCACCGCGTCGAGCCACGGCACCCCGCAGCCGGGCACGAGCTCGGCCGCGCTCACGGGGGGCTCGAGCGTCTGCGCCGGCCGGAACGTGCTGCGGAACCATCGCGCCGCGCGCTGGCTCGGGCCGCCAGGGGCGAGCGAGGCGCTGCGCAGCTCGGCCGCGCGGGCGTGGGCGTAGACGCTGAACAGCTGCCCGAGCGCCGGGCCGGGCCGGGTCAGCGCGTCGAGGTAGTCGACCCGGTCGTAGCCCCGCTCGAGCGGCAAGAAGAGCGTGCCGTTGCCGACATAGAACGCGAAGAGGCGCAGGCTGCCGCGATCTTCCTGGGGGGGTCCGGCGATCATCGTTCGCACCAGCGTATCAGGTGATGCGCAGCGACACCGGCCGGCGAGAGCGTCGAGCGGAGCAAATATCTAGAGGCGCTCGCTCGCGGGTCGCGGCGGTTGGCGCGAAAACGCCCGTGGGCTATTTGTCGCGCCATGAGTCAGAAACAGCACCGCAGCGCTCAGCGCCGGGCCGAGAAGCGACATCGCCGGGAGGTCGAGCGCCGGCGGGCCCGGACCGTCGCGCAGCAGGACGGCCCCGGCGCGCCCGGCGTGCTGCGTCGGCGCGGGCCTGACGACCTCGTGCCGAGCGTGGACGAGGAGACAGTCGTGCATCCGTACCTGAGCCATCGCTACCGCGAGCGTGAGTTCCTCGTCCGCGGCACACCGTGGCGCTGGCGGCGGGAGATGCCGGGCTTCTGGACGCACGCCGAGGTCGCCGCGCTCGCCGACGACGCCCTGCTCGGCGCCCTCGCCGAGCGCGGCCTCGTCGTGTCGCGGGCCGAGGTCCTGGCCCACATCGCCCGGATGCCGGCCGGAGGCTCTGCCTGGCGCATGTCCCGGATCCACTGGTTGCCCGCCGTTCGATCGCGCTCGCTGTCGGCGCCGGACCGCGACTTCCTCGGGCTCGCCGCAGTCGAGCTGTGGCGCCGTCTCCGTCCGGAAGCGCCGCCGCTCGAGTCGTTGCTGGCGCTCCTCGCGGACGCCGACGATCTGCCGGACCACGACGCGACCGGACGACTCGGCGGTCTGCTCCGCTTCCTCGCGGCAGCGCGCGCGAGGGGCGGCCCGGACAGCGCCGGCGAGATCGGCGGCGTCCGACTCCCGCTCGGTGAGGAGTGCGTGCGCCTGGGCATCCGGGCCCTCGGGCTCGCCGACGACCACCCGGAGCTGGCGGCCGAGGCGATCGTCGAGGTGGAGCATTGGCTCGGCCAGGTCGACCTCGACGATAACAATTTCTTGCAGCGCCTGCTCGCCATGATCTGCGACAAGCTCGGCCGCCACCCCGAGGCCGAGGAGCGCCTCCGCGTCGCGCTGGCGCAGCGACCCGACCAAGCTGCGACGCGCAGGGTGCTCGCAGTGCATCTCCACGAGCATGCCGGAGGCGAGCGGGCGCGCCTCGTCGAAGCCCTCGAGCTGTGGGATTCGGCGCGACGCCTCGACGAGGCCGACGAGAGCGACGAGGACTTCGTCGAAGAAGAGGCGCTCTATCAGGAGATCCGCGAAGACATCGTCGAGAGCCTCCGCCTGCACGACGCGGCTGTGGAAGCCGCAGAGTGAGGGCCACGCGTCACGACGCGAGCCGGCGGGGCGGGTCTGGCCCGCAGACCCCGCGCGTCACGGTGTTCGCGACTCAGGCCTGCGCATCATGCTCTCCGCCCCTCACGCCTTCAGCCCCTCGGCCGCGAAGGTCGCGACTACCGCGGGCCGCTCGGCGACGCGGGCCAGGAAGGCGGCGAGGTTCGGCGCCAGCTCGCCGGCGAACAGCTTGTGGTAGGTGCGGAGCGCGAAGAAGGCGTAGGCGTCGGCCACGGTGAACCTCTCGCCGTGGAAGAACGGCCGCTCGCCGAGATCCTGCGCCAGGAGGTCGACGCGCGCGGCCAGGCGCTGGCCCGCCCAGCGTTTGGCCTCCTCGCCGGCGTTGGGCATGATGGTGAACGGCGCGAAGCCCTTGTGCAGCTCGGTGGAGATGAAGATCAGCCGCTCGTCGAAGCGGATCCGCTCGATCCCGCCGTGGCGCGGCGCCAGGCCGGCCTCCGGCCAGGTGTCGGCGACGTACTGCAGCAGCACGGCGGTCTCGGTCAGCACGCTGCCGTCCGGTAGCCGCAGGGCCGGCACGTAGCCCTTCGGGTTGATGCGCGCGAAGTCGTCGCCGGCCTCGGTCTTGCGGGTGCGCAGGTCGACGCGCACCGGCTCGAAGCTGGCGCCCGCCTCGCGCAGGGCGATGTGCGGGGCCAGCGAGCAGACGCCCGGATAGTAGTACAGTTGCAGCGGCTCGGTCATGCGTCGGGTCTACGCGACCGGCGGCGCTTGAACAATGCCGGGCGATTGATCAATCTGTTCAGCGCCATGAACAGCCGCCCCGACTTCGCCGCGATCGAGGCGTTCGTCCGCGTCGCCGAGACCGGCAGCTTCCGCGCCGCGGCCCTCGCCCTGGCGGCGCCGGTGTCGACCGTCAGCGTCCAGGTCAGCCGCCTGGAGGAGCGGCTCGGCACCCGGCTGTTCGAGCGCACCACCCGGCGCGTGCGCCTCACGGACGAGGGCCAGCGGTACTTCGAGCAGGTCCGCACCGGCCTCGACGTCGTCACCGAGGCCGAGCGCACGATCGCCGAGGCGCGCGGGGAGGCGCGCGGGCGCCTGCGGATCGCCGCGCCGAGCGGCTTCGGCGAGGGCGTGCTCGGGCGAGTGCTCGGCCGCTTCACGCAGGAGCACCCGCACGTCGACGTCGAGATCGAGCTCGCCGCGGGCCAGCTCGACCCGCTGCGCGACGGCTTCGACGTCGTGATCCAGGCCGAGCCGCCCGCGAGCGCGTCGCTGGTCGCGCGCAAGCTCGGCGCGCCGGCCAAGTACCGCATGGTGGCGAGCGCGGAGTATCTGGCGCGCCGCGGCACGCCGGCCCACCCGCGCGAGCTGGCGAAGCACGTGTGCCTGGTGATGGGCACCCGCCGCGAGGCTACGACCTGGCGGTTCTCCAAGGGCTCGGCCCGCGCGGCCATCGTCCATCGCCACGCCACCGCCAACAGCTGGCCGCTGATCCGCGACCTCGCGGTGTCGGGCTGCGGGATCGCCAGGCTGCCCGAATACATGGCGGCGCCCGCCATCTCGGAGGGTCGGGTGGTATCCGTGCTCGAGGATTACTGCCCGGCGGTGGAGCAGATGTACGCGGTCTATGCCCGCAGCCGCCACGTGCCGGCGCGGCTCAGCAGCTTCGTCGGAGCGCTGCAGCGGTTCCTGTCGGTGTGGCCGGGGTGCCTGCCGAAGCCGCCGGTGCAGTCGTGAGCGGCGCGTGAGGTCTGGCGAGGAGGCGAGTGGGCAAGTTACGCAGCGACGCCGGCAAGGTCGAGTTCGGGGATTTTCAGACTCCGATGGGGCTCGCCGACGAGGTCTGCGCGCTGCTCTCGTCCCGAGGCGTCGCTCCGGGCTCCGTCGTCGAGCCGACCTGCGGGGTCGGGAACTTGCTCGTGGCTACCTTGAATGCGTTCCCGGACATCCGGGTGGCCCACGGGATGGAGGTCAACGAGGCGTACGTGGGCGTCGCGAGGGCCAGGATCGCCGAGCTCGGTGAGAGCGTACGAGCCAGAGTCGAGCGCGCGAACTTTTTTGAAGCGGACTGGCCGTCGTGGATCGCCGGCCTGCCGGAGCCGATCCTGTTCGTGGGCAATCCGCCCTGGGTGACGAGCGCCGACCTGGGTTACCTGAAGAGCCACAACATCCCGGAGAAGGCCAACTTCCACGGACGCGCGGGGCTCGATGCGATCACCGGCAAGAGCAACTTCGACATCTCCGAGTGGATGCTCGTCAAGCTCATGTCGTGGCTCGAGGGGCGGCGGGCGACGATCGCCATGCTGTGCAAGACGGCCGTCGCGCGCAAGGTGCTGCTGTTCGGGTGGCAGCGCGAGTTTAAAATAGGGGCGGCGGCGATGCACCGGATCGACAGCGCGAAGCACTTCGGGGCCGGCGTGGATGCGTGCCTGTTCGTCTGTGAGATCGGGGGGGCCTCGGAGCGGCAGGTCTGCGCAGTGTTTCCGTCCCTGCGCGCGACGAGCCCGTCGGGGTCCTTGGGGCACCGTGACGGCGCGCTGATCGCCGATACGGGGCTGTACGACCGTTGGAAGTCGCTCGTCGGCGAATCGCACTACAAGTGGCGATCGGGCGTGAAGCACGACTGCGCCGCGGTGATGGAGCTGGCGCGCGCCGAGGACGGCGGGTTCATCGACGGCGAAGGGCGGAGCGTCGACATCGAGGGGCGGTTTTTGTATCCGATGCTGAAGAGCTCGGACGTGGCCCGCGAGGGGCAGCCCGTGCCGCGGCGCTGGATGATCGTCACGCAGACGTTCGTGGGCGAGGACACGGGCCGGATCGCGAAGTCGGCGCCGAAGACCTGGGCGTACTTGAGCCGGCACAGGGCCCGTTTCGACAGGCGCGCGAGCTCGATCTACAAGGGCAAGCCGCCCTTCTCGGTGTTCGGCGTGGGCGACTACACGTTCTCGCCCTGGAAGGTCGCGATCTCGGGGTTGTACAAGAAGCTCGACTTCAAGGTGATAGGTCCGTTCGCGGGGAAGCCCGTGGTGCTGGACGACACCTGTTACTTCTTGCCCTGCGCCTCCGAGGCCGAGGCGCAGCTGCTGGGTCGGCTGCTGGGGTCGTCGGTGGCGCAGGAGTTTTTTTCGGCGTTCGTGTTTTGGGACGCGAAGCGGCCGATCACTACCGACCTGCTGCGGCGTCTCGATCTCGCGCGCCTCGCCGTTGTCTTGGGGGTCGAGGAGGAATTTCGCGAACACTGTCAGTCGGGCTTGAGCCGGGCCCCGGAGCCGGCGGTCGAGCTCGCTGTAGCTCGGCCTCGTGGGTGACGCGCTGGTCATCGGTGCGTGGGTCCGTCATGCTGGGCGCGTGAGCTCCGATCTTCACCCTTACGACGACGTGGAGCGGCGGTTCTGCGATGCGGACGAGGACCCGTCGCGGCGCCAGCGCGGCCTGGCACTGGTGGCGGGGCTGCTCGGTCTGCCGGCGCCGCGCAGGGTCGAGGGTCTGCGTTACGACCTGCGCTATTACAGCGGCGGCACCGGTGTGTTCGATCGACACCACGTCGCGCTCCCTTGCGATGCCGCCGAGGTCGACGCCATCGTCGCGCGTCTCGGCCTGGCGACGCCCGAGGATGCAGTCGCCGATGCGGGCTGGCGCGAGGAATTCGAGTGGTTCATCGGTGGCGACGACGAAGAGGTGCTGCCACCGCTGCGCGTCCGTGTGACCGCGTTTGTCGCCGGGGAGCGCGCTGAGTTCCAGCCGGCCCCCGACGAGGGCGCGCGGGTGTGGTTCTTCCGCGACAGCGACGTAAACGCGTGGGCCCTGGTGTACGAGCAGGACGGCCGGCTGTGCCTGATCGCCCAGGAACACGGGTGAGCGGGCCGGGGGCGTACTTCGGAGGATGTCGTCGTATGTGTCGAGGACGGCGCATGAGCACATTCGGCGAGGTGTGGGCTGTGCATGCGCCTCGCGGGGAATATCGGCGCGCGTGACCGCGTTCGGCGCGATGATGCGAGCTCGCAGCGTTCTCGTCGGTCCTGCAGTCGCGCTGGCCTGCGCCGTCGCGCCGGGCGGGGCGGCGCAGAGCGTGACGCCCGGCGCGACGTCCTCGCCCGCGCCGGCAGCGGCGCAGGGACAGGGCGAGGCGGCGCGGGAGGCAGCGCCGGCGCAGCAGCCCGCGGGGCAGGTCGACCCGGCGGCAGGGTTGCTCGCCGAGGTGCAGGCGATGGACCTCGCGGCGCGCTGGGCGTGGGCGGTGGCGGTGATGCCCGAGCTCGTCGAGCATCGGGAGGGCAGCGCGACGCCCGAGCGCTGGGCGGAGTTCCGGCGGCTCGCGGCCGGTCGGTCCAAGCTGTGGGTCCGGGCCCGCGGCGACCGCTGCTTCTCGGTCCGCGGGGCGTGGGAAGACGACGGGTTCTTCGGCCGCGCGCGCGAGGTCGCGGAGATCGAAGGCGACGTCAAGACAGTGCGCTTCGAGGCGGTCGAAATCACTGCGAGCGGGATCTCGACCTCTGGACCGCACGGCGATGTGTTCGCCCGCGATGCCCGGGGGCGCTGGCAGACGGACGGGGTCTTCGGCCTCGGCTCCTTCGCCACGCTCGCAGAGCGGCCCGTCTTCGAGGTCACGCGCAAGGCCGCGTACTACGGCGAGGCGGCCTACACGTTGACGATCGAGTGCGGCGAGAAGAGCGCGCAGGAGGAGCGCTGCAGCGACGGCAGCACGCGCCGCTGCTCGCGCTGCACGGGCCTGTGGGCGCGCCCGCACGCGCCCGGTCAGGTCTGGGCCTCGGGGCGGATGTCGGTCACCGGCGCCAGCGACAGGCAGGTCGATTGCAGCGTGGCGTGTCCGGCAGACCTGCTGACCGAACAGCTGCCGGCGCTCAACCTGGCGGTGCAGGGGCGCACGTTCGTCACTGCCGACGTGGCGGACGCTGCGGTGTATCTCGACGCCGGGACGTGTCGAGCGGACCGGCGCCTGCGTTGATGCGCGAGCGCGGCGGTTGCCAGGGGCGGCGGCTCGTGGTCCTCTCGAGCGCATGGTCGAGGCAGGCGGTCCTCCGGCTCCATCCGCGGCGGACATCGACGCTGCTCTGGCGTTCTTGCCGGTGCTCGAGCGTCCGGACTTTCAGGCCAGTCGGTGGGCGCGGGAGGGCTCGTGGTTGCCGCGCCTGGTCGACGCGCCCGAGGTCCGGCAGCTGCAGCAGGTGCTCGCGCGACCGGGCTTCGTCGTCGCGTTCGACCTGCCGGCGTGGCGCGCCGAGGCGGAGCACTACCAGCGCGATCCGGAGGCGCTGGCCCGCGCGCCGCTGATCGATGTCTGCAGGCTGATCACGATGCATCTTCGCACCGACCGCTTCGTCGGCGGGCACTTCGCGTCGGTGGTCGCGTCGGGCCAGGTCGTGGCGCTGCTGCGGCGCTTGCGAGCGATCCGCGACGAGGGTCGCGCGGGGCGGTGAGCGGGGGCGGCGAGCCGGGCTCGCTGCTGGGGTGGCTACGCGGGAGGGCGATTGCGATGACTCGCTCGACCGCGCGGGGGCCGTGAGCGGCGGCGGAACGTGTGGATGCTGCTGATGCAGCGGTGGTCAAATCCCCTGCCAGATCGGCAGGTAGCCGCGGCGGCGGATCATCTCGGCCACCGCGTGGGGTGGGCGTTCGTCGGCGATGTGAAATTGCTCGCCGGGCTGGTCGCGGGCGGGGGTCCAGCCGTCCTGTTCGAAATCGCTGTAGCCGCCGGGTTCGGTGCTGGCGCCGGCGCTCATGGTGGTCACGCCGATCGAGACCATGCGGTCGCGCAGCTCGGCCGACTCGCGGGTCGAGACGATGATGTCGGCCTCGGGCAGGAACAGGCGCAGCGCGCAGATGATGGCGAGGAACTCGGAGTCGCCGGGGACGTGGCGCGGGTCGGGCTGGAACGCGCCGGCGGCCGGGCGCAGGCGCGGGACGCTGATCGCAAGCTGAACTTCGGGGCAGGTGCTTCGCAAGTGGTCGGCGTGGGCGGCCAGCGACAGCGCCTCGAAGCGGAAGTCGTGAAGGCCGTAGAGCGCGCCGATGCCCAGCCGGCGGAAGCCCGCGGCGAGGCCCCGCTCGGCGGCGTCCATGCGCCAGTGGTAGCGCTTCTTCGGGCCCGCGGTGTGGACGGCGCGGTAGCTCGGCTCGTGGTAGGTCTCCTGATACACCACCAGGCCGGCGCAGCCGGCCGCGACCATCGGCGCGTAGGCCGGGCTCTCGAGCGGACCTATCTCGATCGACACGTCGGGCATGATCGGCAGGACCGCGCGGATGACCTCCTCGACGAATCCGTTCGACACGAACTTCGGGTGCTCGCCGGCGACGATCAGCAGCGAGCCGATGCCGCGGGCGCGCAGCAGCCGGACCTCGCGCACCGCCTGTTCGACGGAGATCGTGATGCGCGGGATCTGGTTGGTGCGCGAGAAGCCGCAGTAGGTGCAGACGTTGACGCACTCGTTGGACAGGTAGAGCGGGGCGAACAGGCGGATCGCGCGGCCGAACCTGCGCCGGGCGAGCTCGCCGGAGCGCTCGGCGACGGCGGCCTGCGCCCGGATCGCGGCCGGGGACAGCAGGGCGGCGACCTCCTCGAGGCTCTCGGCGTGGCCGCGGCGGAGGATTTTCATGACAGTCGCGGCGGTGGTGGCGAGCGAGAGCTGGACGAGCTCGGCGATCGGCAAGGCGGGATAGAGGGTGGAGAAGGTCGACATGAGGTTGTCTCGTGGGGCCCGTCGACGAGCGCGGCTGCCGGGTCGGTTGTGCCTGCAGCCGCGCCGCCGAGCGAATGATTGGCGATGGGTGGGGCGCCGTGGGGCGAGACTCGTCAGGGAACGACGGGGCAGACGAGCGAGCCGGCCAGCGGCAGCCAGGCGTGCGTTTCGACCTCGTCGTTGAGGTTCAGCCACTGGAAGTGGATCGAGTCGGGTCGGCTGGCATACCAGGTCAGCGTCACCCGGCCGTCACCACAGTTGGGGGTGCTCGTCTCGTTATAGTAAGTCCACGAGTTGGTCGAGCTGCTCTCGAGCGTCAGGGTGCTCTCGCAGACGAAGTCGTTCAGGTTGAAATAGGTGTATTCGGCGGTGCCCTCGGTCGCACCGCAGTTCATGACCAGTCGAGCCTCGTAATCGAGGTCGGCGAGCCCGTCGGCATTGTAGGCGATGCCCTCCCAGATCCCGGTGGCCTTGGTGGCGGCGAGGGCCACGCCCGGGAGCAGCAGAGAGACAAAGATCAGGTGCTTATCGTTTTTTTCATGGGTTACGCTTTCGATGCGGTCCATTCGAATGGTGTCGGCGCGGGGGAGATCAATTGCGTGTTCACGCGTCGCGCTTGCGTCTCCATGTGGCCGCAGCGTGTTCTCCGCGACCATTGCCCGGGCAACTCCGTGTGCGGGAAGAGCGGAGACCGATGCGCGTGGACGACGGTCTCGATCCATCGAAGACCCGCGTCTTCGTCAAATTTTTAGATTGCTGCTCGGCCTGTCGCGGCGCGCCGGGGATTCAGCCGCGCGGGGCGCTGTGTTTGCGGACGAAGCCGACCACCGCGGCGACGAACCGCGGGGCCGCGCGCTCGAGGTGGGCCGCGTGGTCGTAGCCGGCGAGCGTTTCGAGCTGGGCGCCGCCCGGGAGCTGTGCCAGTCGCTCTTGCAGGCACGACGGAGTGACGACCGGGTCGCGGTCGCCGTGGATCACCAGCACGGGCGCGCGCAGCTGGGTGAAGTCGGCCCACACGTGGAGGTCGCGCCAGTCGGCCTTGACCGGATCGGCGGCCAGGGCCGCGGCGACGAAGGCGTCGGCGACTCCGGGCTCGAGGGCGTCGGGGGTGATGAAGTCGGAGCGCGCGGCGACCTCGGTGTTGCTGGCCCTGGTCGGCGGTCCCGGTGGCGTGGCGGGCGGGCTCGGCGGGGCCTTGGGCGGGCACGGCGAGCCGTAGAGGATCACGGGACCGAAGGCGTCGGCGTGGCGCTGGGCCGCGAGCGCGGCGACGCGGGCCCCGAGCGACCAGCCGAGCACTGCGGGCCGGGTCGGGAGGTCGGCGCCGGCGAGGCCGGCCACTGCGGCGAGATCGTCGGCGGCCTGGATCGGGTCGGTGTAGCCGCTGGGGTCGCGGGCGGTGGCACCGTAGCCGCGCAGGTCGACTGCGTACACCGCGAGGCCCTCGGCGGCGAGGTTGTCCATCAAGGAGACGCGCGCGCCGGGCACCTGCAGGTCGAAGTCGGGCAGGGCGCTCCAGGTGCGGCCGTGGACGAGGACGATCGCGCCCCACGGCGCCGCCGGGCGCTTGAAGTGCACCGCGATGCTGTGGCCGCCGACCGAGACGCTGGCGCGCTCGAGCGCGGGGGGCGGGCTGTCCTCGGGGACAGGTGGGGCGGGCGCGGGCGCAGGCGGTGAAGCAGCGGGTGCGGCGACCTCGGGGGCGACCGGCTTCGCGGCCTCGCCGGCGCAGGCGAGGAGCGAGGCGGCGAGGAGGGCGACGGCGGGGCGGAGCATGCGGGGAGGGTGGCAAAAAGCGGGCCGCGAGCGCAACGGGGCGGCGCAGGCAGCTGCGCATGGGGCGGAGGACGCGGCGAGGGGGCGAGGAGGGGGCCGCGAGCGCGACGGGGCAATGCAGGTCGCTGCTGACGGCGGAGGTGGCCAGGAGGCGGCTGCGGGCGCAACGGCGCGGTGCAGGTCGCCGCCCTGGACGGACGTGGGGCCCGGGGGCCTCGAGCTGTCGGCGCGTGCGTGGCTGGGGGGAGGCCGCCGGCGTTGGTAAGGTGGTCGGCATGCCGGCCCGCCGCTTCTGCTGCCTCGTGCTCGTCGGTCTCGCTGCCGCTTGCGAGCCCGCGGTGCAGCCTCCGGGGTTCGAGGGCGGCGTGCCGCGCCTGGTCGCGGATGTCGGGATCGGGCCGTTCGCGGTCGGGATGACGCGCGCGCAGTGCGAGGCGGCCGCGGCGGCTGCCGGGCTGACGGTGCGCCCCGGCTTCTCCGAGGCGAACGCGTACGCCGGCCCGTACTTCGTGGCCTTCACCGACAGCGACGGGGGGATGTCGACGGTGCTCGCGCCGTTCGCGGAGATCGGCGGCGTGGTGTTCGAGGGCCAGGTGCTGCCGCCTATTTTGGGTCAGGCGCCACCGCCGGGCGTCGGCGGGGCGAAAGCCGTCGCCGCGAAGCTGCGCGGCTGCGGTGCGCTGGAGGTCGGCAGCGGCGCCGGCTGGCATGCGTGCGCGGGCCGGATCTCCGTCGAGGTCGCCGGCATGGAGGGCACGGTGTCGGTCCGGGTCCAGTCGGCGGAGGCGATGCGAGACCGCGAGCCGTGAGCGTGGCCCGGCCGCGGTACGGCCTCCGCTAGCACGACGGGGCGAGCATGCGACGAGGTCGAGAGGCGCTCCCCTTCGGCGGCCCTGGGACGCGCTCGCGGCGGTACCGGATGGCTCTCACTCGATCTTCACGGACTCGCAGATCTTCTCGGCCCAGGCGCGGGTGGCCGGGTAGCCGGGGATCGGCAGGTCGTCGGGCTTGCCGGTGCCGGTGCGCTGGAGCAGCGTGCAGCGGACCAGCTTGTCGCCGTTGCGGTGGAGCGCGTCGACCTTGAAGAACAGGCGGTCGCTGCGCTCGGCGACGACGATCATGCCGCCGCCGGGCAGCTCTTCCTGGCGGACCACGACCGGCGGCGGGTTGTCCTGAGTCTTCGGGGTGGCGCTGCGGACGAACGCGGGCAGGTCCTTCGGGGCCATCATCGGTTCGACGAACTTGATGGTGATCGAGGGCTCCATGAAGGGGTTGCCGTCGGTGAAGGTCCAGTTGACGTACTTGTCGTGCTCGTTGGCGTCGCGCTTGAGGCCGGCCGGGATGTCGATCGAGACGGCGAGGCCGCCTACGGTCTCCCTGGTGGTGACGAGCGGGGTCTGACTGCGGTCCTTGGCCTCCTCGCGGGCGGGTTTGTCGGCGGGTTTGTCGGCGGGTTTGTCGGCGCCGGGCTGCTTGTCGGCGGCCGGGGGGGCGCCGCCGTCACAGGCGAGGAGCAGGGTGAATGCACAGAGTCGGGCGAGTCGGACCATGGGCGCGGCAGGGTGGCACGACGCGGCGCGAAATGACCAGACGAGGTGTCGCATGCGCGCAATTCATGATCGCAAGATTGCGAGGCTGCCCCTCGTTCCCGCGAACGGCCGCAGGGGCCTGAGGACGCGTCACACAGTCATGGGCCGCCATCCTCGGGGGTCCATGTCCCGAGAGCCGGGGGGCGAGCTCGCGGCGCAGAGCGTCGGCCGCCACCCGAGATCCGCGGGCCCGGTTCGTCCGCGGGACGCGTCACCCCGGCACGAGCACGAAGGGGTAGAGGACGGTGATGGTGCCGCCGCCCTCGGGCGGAGGGAATTGCCATCGACCTGCGACGGCGGCGATGCAGTCGGCGACCGAGCGCGCCCAGGCAGGCAGGGTCGACTCCTGGACCACACCTGGGCGACCTTGCCGTCGCCGGCGATCGTGAAGTGAATCGCCACGCGGCCGGTGAGCTCGGGGTCGCTGCTCAGGCCTGCGTTGTAACAGGCGCGGACATCGGCGAGCCCGGCGCGGACGATCTTGCGGATTTCGTCCTTGTCGAGGGAGCCGCGCGGCTCGTCGGCGCCGGCGGGGCCGCTCTGTGCCCCGGACTGGCTGGCGCCGGGCGGCGTATCGAGGCCAGCGGTCGGCTGGGTGGTCGCGGCCGTCGACGGGCTCGCGGCGGGGCGACAGGCGACGAGCGTCAGGGCGAGCGAGGAGCAGAGGGGCGAGACGGGGCGGAGAGCCCGAGATATGGCCACGGAGTCAGAGTAGCAGGCGTGCTCCTGCGGTGCCACGCGCAATATCTGTCCCGAGAGTCAGCCGATCGTCTCGCTGATTCGTCGGGCTTGAACGCTGAGTCCGCGGAATCCGCGGAGAGGCGAGTGCGGCCGCGGCGGGTCTCTTTTATTATAGGACATGTCCCGAGAGCCAGGCGTCGAGTTCGCGGCGCAGCGGGGCGAAGCCGTCGCCGGGGCCGAGCAGGGTGCGGGCTTCGGTGGCCAGGGCGCGGGCTTCGGCGCGGGCGGGAGGGTCGGGCCACAGCGCCTCGGCGAGGTGCAGGCGCAGGCGAGCGGCCACCTCGGGGCGGGCGGGGGCGTGGTCCTTCGGTTCGGCCGCGAGGGCGCGGCGCAGCGGCTCGCGGGCGGCCCTGGGGTCGCCGGCGTCGAGGGCGGTGCGGCCGAGGCCGAGCAGCAGCGGCATGACCTGGGGGTGGCTGTCGCCGCGGGGCTCGGCGATCGCCAGGGCGCGGCGGAACAGCGCCTGCGCGGCGGCGAAGCGGCGCTCGCGGCGGGCGGCCTCGCCGAGGTCGTGCAGCAGGTCGGCGAGCTCGGGGTGGGTCGGGCCGAGGGTGCGCTCGCGGATCGCCAGGGCGCGGCGGAGGATCGCCTGCGCCTCGCCGAGCGCGCCCTGGCGCAGGCGGATCCGGGCGATGTGGCGGAGCGACGCGGCGACCGACAGGTGGTCCGGGCCGAGCGCGCGCTCCTTGATCGCCAGGGCGCGGGCGTGCAGCTCGGCGCCCTCCTCGTCGCGGCCGGTGTCGGTCAGGGCGGCCGCGAGGTTGCCGGTGAGCATGGCGGTGTGCGGGTGATCGGGGCCGAAGAACTCCTCGGCGAGGGCGACCGCGCGGCGGTGGGTGGCCTCGGCCTCGACGTGCAGGCCTAGCTCGGTGAGGGTGTTGCCGAGGTTGCTCAGGGTGCCGATCAGCGCCTGCGGGTCGGGCCGCTCGGGGCGGTCGAGCAGGGCGAGGGCGCGCTCGTGGAGCTCGCGCGCGGCCGCGAACTCGCCGCGGATCTGGCGGACGATGCCGGTGTGGCCGAGCCGCTTGGCCTCGAGGACATGTCCTTCGGGACCTAGCCTTTGGACCATGGCGCCGGCGAGCTCGGACCAGCGCACGGCCTCGTCGGTGCCGCTCTGGTAGACGCCGACGCAGGCGATGAGCTCGACCATGGCGCGCGCGGCCAGCTCGTCGAGCCGGGCGGCCACGGCGGCGAGGGCGGCGCGGGTCAGGGTGACCTCGGCGGCCCGCGGGTCGCGGGTGCGGTTCTGCAGCAGGCCGAGGATGTAGGCCGCCTCGGCGGCGAGCGGGGGGTGATCGAGGAGGGCGGCGGTGGCGGCGGCCTCCTCGGCGCGGGCGAGGCCGTCGGGCAAGCGGCCGGCGTCGAACAGCGCCTTGGCGTCGGCGAGCTGCTGGCGGACGGCGAGGATCTGGGCCAGCGCGGCGGGGTCGGCCGGCGGGGCGGCCGGGGCGGCGAGAGCCGCCGGGTCGGAGCAGCGCTGCACCGGGGTGAGGGCGGCGGCCGCCTGGACTGCGCGGCCCTCGACGTCGGGACCTGTCCGAACGAGCAGGTCGGTGAGGGCCGCGAGCTCGCGCCGGCGCTCGTCGAGGCAGGTCATGCGCAGGTCGAGCAGGCCTTGCGACTGCTCGTGGCGGACGTGGGTGGCCCGGCAGGCGTCGGCGTGGGCGGCCAGCCAGGCGGCGGTCCAGGCGTCGAGGGTGGCGACGACGCGGTCGGCGGTGGCGCGGGCGTGAGCGCGGCCGGTGGCGAGCAGGGCGGTGTGGACCTGGGCCCGGCGGGTCGGGTCCCACGCACCGGCGAGGGCGAGGGCGCCGCCGCGGCACACCTCGTCGTCGCCGTCGGACTGGGCGTAGCCCCACACGCCGGCGCCGAGGAGCAGGCCGAGGGCGAGGCCGGCGGCGCCGGAGCGCCGGGCTCGCCGCGAGCGCAGGGCCCGGCGCTCGAGCACGTCGAGCAGGGCGCCGACGTCGGGCCAGCGCGCGCGCGGGTCGACACTGAGGCCGCGGGCCAGCGCGCGCGGCAGCCAGGCCGGGGTGCGCTTGTCTCTCGGGATAGGTCGCAGCTTGCCGCGGGAGATCGCCTGCAGCAGCGCCACCGCCCCGCCGTCGCCGAACGGGTGGGCGCCGTGGACCGCCTCCCACAGGGCGACGCAGAAGCTGAACTGGTCGGTGCGCGGGCTGGTCGGCAGGCCCATGAACTGCTCGGGGGCCATGTACGCGGGGGTGCCGACCAGGGCGCCTACGCGGGTGAGGCGGCTGTCGACGCTGACCAGCGAGCCGATGTCGAAGTGGGCGCCCGAGGCCTCGGGCAGCAGCTCGCGCAGGCCGGAGGCCTCGAGGGGGAGGCGCTCGCGCAGGCCCGAGGCCTCGAGAGGGAGGCGCTCGCGCAGGCCGGAGGCCCACGGCGGCGGGGCGTCGCCGCTGGCCTTCGGGACATGTCCTTCGGGACCTGGCTCTTCGAGCTCGCTGGTGCGGGCCAGGCCGAAGTCGAGCACGCGCACGCGGCCGTCGTCGCCGACGAGCACGTTCTCGGGCTTGAAGTCGCGGTGGACCAGGCCGGCGGCGTGGGCCGCCTGCAGGCCGCGGCCGGCGGCGACGAACAGGGCGAGGACGTCGCGCCAGGGCAGCTTGTGCTCGGCCAGGTAGTGGCGCAGGGTGACGCCGGGGACGAACTCCATGGCGACGTAGACGCGGCCGTCGACCTCGCCCGCGTCGTGGACGCCGACCACGTTGGGGTGGGCCAGCCGGGCCAGGGCCTTGGCCTCGCGCCGCAGGCGAGCCCCGGGGCCGTGGCTGTCGTCCTCGCGCTTGCCCTCGGGCCGGCCGAGCAGCTTGAGCGCGACCTTGCGGTCGAGGCCGGGGTCGAAGGCGGCGTAGACGACGCCCATGCCGCCGGCGCCGACCCGCTCGAGGATGATGTAACGCCCGAGCAGCTGGCCGCGCTCGAGCGGGGCGTCAGGGTCGAGCGGCTGCGGCGCGACCGGGTCGTCGGCGACCGCGGTGCGCGTCAGCGCGAGCGTATCGGCGTAGGCCCGGTCCTCCACCAGCGAGGCAGTATATCGAGGCCGCCGACGCCCGGCGCGGGCAGTTTTGCCCGACCGCGATCGCGCAGGCAGACCCCGTCCGCAGCGGTCCGCAGGCGGGGTCTGGCCGCGACGCGCCAAGACCCCGGTGGATCTGTCGGGCGGACACGGATGAGATCGGCGTGGCGGGCCCGCGCGGTCGGCCGCCGCACCGGGTGACGCGAACGCGAGGACGCGGCCGGCGACGGCGACGCCCGCGAGCGGCCGCGGGTCGGCGCAGCTCGGGCGATGACGGTGAGGCGCGGGGGAGGGTCGCCATCGGAGAGGCCGATTCAGACATGTCTTTTAGGGCATGTAGGAGGCCGGGTGCACGCCAATGGGGGACGTGTCCGACATTACGTCGGAGGAGCCCGATCTACTCGGTCAATTCGAGTCTGCCGCTCGCGTAGGCGGGCGCTGTGGTCTCCCGTCGATCGGCGACGCGCTGAGCGCTGCCGTCGCGCCGGAAAGCGACGGGCCGGGCGGATGCAAATGAGGGTTTCTTGCGCCTTGCTCGTCGTCACGTCGATCGATGATGAATACGACGAGGAGTTATGGGCAAAGCCCGCGGAGTGGTACCAGGCGGTGGTGGTGGCCAAGGGCGGAGACCCGAACGCCGTGGCCGATGGCGGTCAGGGCTTGCAGTCCGGAGCGACCCGCAGCCTCCGGCACAGGTTCCCGGACAGCGGCGAGGGCAGCGCCACCGGCGCTCGCGGCGGCAGGCGCTGGTGACATGTGGCATACCTGATTGCGGTTCTCCCCGCGGTTCGCTTGTCTCCGCATCCTGGAATTTAAAGTATGGGCACCGTGCTCAACCAAATTCTCATGCCGTGAAGCGCACGCGCTTCGCGGCGGGTCTCGAGCAGACCGGCCCCCGTGTAGGTGGCCACACCGGCGAGCGAGAGACTGCACGCGAGCGCCACGCCGCCGGCGCTCATCAGGCCCCGTGCTTCCCACGAGCGGACGACGCGGGACCTTCGGTTGCCGTTTGTGACCTACAGCGTTGTGGTGAACGCGCGACGGCCTACCTCGCGCTCGTGGCGAAGGCCCCGGCCGCGGCACCTGCTTCACCAATCGGCGTGCCGCTGCGGTGATTCGGCCCGCGAACGCCGCGCGGGGACCGGCCGGCCAGCCGAACGCGATCTGCGTCCCGCGGCGCTCCTTGGCGACGCGCGATTCAGCGAAGTCCGCGGCACGGGTCTGTGCACTCACCCGCCGATGACCACCCGCGGCCCGCGTCGCGCGCACCGGCCCGGGGTCCGTCCTGTCGCCCGGACTCGCGCCTTGCACGGGAGAAGCTGGTCGCCTAGCGTCGAAAAACCTCGCCGGATGCCCCGCGGTCGAGGTCGCTTTCCATGCACTGCGGGAGTCGCCATGTCCAATTACGCTCCGCTGATTCGTCGACCTGCGATCCGACCGAATACTGCCACCATTCAGCGGAGGCCCAGCCCCGCGGCGAAGGCCTCGCGTATCGAGGGCGCGCCGCCCGGCCCAGGACCGGCGCCGTTTGCCTTCACCCTCGGGGCGCCGGGCGATCGGCTCGAACGAGAGGCGGACGCCGCGGCCGACCGAGTCATGCGAGCCGAAGCGCCGCCCGTCGCCGCGTCGGCGACGCCCTCGCCCCTCACGATTCGACGCATGTGCACCGCGTGCGAGCAGGAGGCCGAAGACGACCTCATTCAACGCGCCCCGCGCCCCGGCGCGGCTGCTCCTGCGAGCGCCACCCCGTCCGGCTTCGACCGCGCGCTCCAGCGGGCGCGCGCCGCCCAGGGACGGCCGCTCGCCGGCGACACGCTGGAATTCATGCAGTCGCGCTTCGGCGCCCGGCTCGACCGCGTGCGCCTGCACGACGACGCTCGCGCGGCCCACCTCGCCGAACGGATCCACGCCCGCGCCTTCACCGTCGGCCGTGACATCTTCTTCAACCAGGGCGAGTACCGACCCGAGCAACCCGCCGGCCGTCGCCTGCTCGCCCACGAATTGACGCACACGCTCCAACAACAGGGCTCGTCGCTCCCCATCCAGCGTTCGCTCGCCGCTCGGGCCCCGTCTCCCACCACCGAGGCCGTCGAGCAATCGCCGGACCCCGGCATCGGCGCGGTCGGTCCGCGGATCGTCGCCTTCGACGTGCGCGGGCCGACCCCGCTGGTCGACGCGCCCGTCGATGGATTGCCGTGCGCCCTCGTGCCTCGCAGCGCCCCCGTGACCCTCGCCGTGACCCTCGCCGACGTCGGCGAGCCGGCCGTCCTGCGGGTCTCCGAGCAGACCGTGAACGGCTCACTGCCGCTCGCGGAGACGAAGGTCGAGGCCGGCGGTCCCGGCGAAGTCGCGGTGCGTTTGCTCAGTCCGGCCGTCGGCCAGCAGGACCACGTCCTCGGCTGGGACCTCGTCCGAGCCGACGGCAGCGTGCAGTCGCTACAATCGACGGTGCTTCGCGCCTTCCACAGCCTCGCCCCTCCCGCCGGGCTGGCGGCCGTGGAGTATCGCGCCGCCGAGCGAGCCACGGCGTATGCCAGGGGCGCCCGATCGGGGACCGACGCCGCCGCCGCGTTGCGCCGCGGGATTCGCGGCCGGGACCGTATCGACTACAACCCCAACGCCAGGCGGCCCGCCTCGGCGCTCGATCTCTACGACCGGCGCGTCGGCAATTGCGTGCACTTCTCCGATCTGCTGGCATTGCTCGCCCGGACTCTGGGCATTCCCGCGAAGCACGTCATCCTGCGCGGCGGCTTCGTGTCCGGCGGGCAGGCCGTCAACGTGCTGTTCGCCCAGTTCATGGACGGCGCAGGGTCGATCGTCGCCCCTGAAGACCCGGAGCAGCCGCGTGCGTACGCGGGCCCGCTGTCCGTCGAGAACAACCCCGTCGTCAGCCTCGTCGACGTCCCGGCCGGCCGCCCGCAGTACTCCCCTGGGTCGACCGACCGCGCGTTGCTCGGAGGTGCCGCGGCGCTGTCGGCGGCCGATCGATGGGCCTTCAGCTTCCATTGCATCGTCCAGATGGCCGGGTCACAGCACGACGCGGCGCTCGACGTCGAGGGGTTCCGCGGTCGCGCCTACCTCGAGGGGCTCCGCGTCGAATTCATCGAGCCCGCCCGCGCCGATTTCGGGGACCAGCCGGTCGGCCCCGACGGTGGCTTCATGGTGCGGCGAAAGCAGCACGCCGTGCGGGTCCTCAGCGCGACCTGGGATGCGGGCGGCGGGCAGCTCCCGCCCGAGCGGGTCAAGACCACCGACACCGATCTGGTCGTCCCTCCTGATTCCAGGCAGGTGTTCGCCGCGCCGGTGTTGACCTTCGTCTCCGTCGAAGACAACCGACCTTCGGCCATCGCGCCGTTCGTCCAGGGGACCCGGATCACGCTCCCGCCCGGCGAATCCGAGGTCGCGCTCGCGGGCTTCTTCACCGACGGCGCCGACCCCGGCCCCAGGTTCACGGTGAGGCTGCGGCGCAAATGATCTCACCCCGGCTCGTGGACCTCGACCGTCAGCCCGGGCGCCTGCGCCTGCAGCGTCGCCAGCTCGCGCGCGGGGACCCGCGTCGCACGCAGGCGGAGCGACATCGACTTGCCCCGCCACGGCAACAGACCGGCGAGCGACGCGACCTCGCCGTCTTCGAGCTCCACCGCCTGGAGCTGCGGCAGCTCCCCGATCGGCCGCGGCTGCGCGATCCGAAACCCGCGCAGGCGCAGCGTTCGTAGCTCGTGGAGGTTCGTCAGCCCCGAGAGGTCGAGCGTGCGGTCGCTGCCGCCCTCGATCTCGAGGCGCTCGAGCCGGGGCATCGCGCGCAGCCACTCGAGATCGGCCTCGCCCCCGTCGGGCCCGACATATCCGGCGATCACGAGCCGACGCAGACGCGTCAGCGGCCCGAACTCGGCGGGTCGGCACACCACCGATCCCCAGCGAACATACAATCGTTCCAGCCGCGGCAGCGCCCGCAATGGCGTGAGATCGGGATCCACACAATGGACCCACAGCCCGGCGAGGTTGTCGAGACCGACCAGCGGGCGCAGATCGAGCACCGGCGCCTGGACCATCAGCGCGGCGATGTGGGGCAGCCTCGCCAGGCTCGCCCGGTGCGCGGCGACGACTTCCAGATCGGGCGCGACGAGCACCGGCTGGTCGAGCGGAGGCCGCTCGTCGTCGGTGTCGAGCGCCAGGAGGTCGTCGCGGAAGATCCGTCGCGCGAGGCGAAGACCCGCCTCGTGCAGCGGTGACGGCAGCGGCGGCGCCTCCTCTCGCGGGCTCCACTCGCCGGGCGGCGGCAGCGGCGGCGGATCGGCGGTCGGCACCGCGACAGCGATCCGGGGCGCGCGTGCGGCCGCGCTCGCCAGCTCCGCCGCGACGAAGTTCGACCCTGCGAGCTCCAACGCCAGCGAAGAGGCGGCGCCGTCCCACGCCTCGAGCCCGCGGAACGAGCGGATCTGGGAGTGACCGATCACGACGCGTCGGAGCGAGGGCAGCTCGGCGAGAGGCCGCAGATCGGCCACGATGAATCGAGTCAGCCGCAGCTCTTGCAGACGCGGCAGCGAGCGCAACCCGTCGAGGTCGACGGGGCGGCCGACCACGCTCCCCAGCTCGAGCGACTCCAGGCCCGGGAAATGACGCAACCAGTCGAGCCGCAGCGGGCCGCGCGGCCCGACGTACCCGTGGACACACAGCCGCCGCAGCGCCGGCAACGGGGCCCATCCGTTCGTCGGCTCGCCCAGCACCGAGTCGGCCGTGAGATGCAAGTGTACGAGCCCCGACAGCGCCTGCAGCGGCGTCAAGTCGCGCGCGCGACACGACACGCGCAGGCTCGCCACGTTCGTCAGGCCGGTGAGCGCCCGCAGATCGCTCAGCGGCTGCTGGACCTCGAGCACGGGGATCCTCGCCGCCGCAGCCAGTTCGGCCTGATGCTCCGCGATCGCACCGACCGTGGGCGCGCGGATCCCAAGGCCGTCCGTCATGCGTCGCGGGCCATCGGGTTCGATGACGAGTTCGTCCGGGTGCTCACTCCCCTGCACCACGCGACCGAAGCGGAAGCCCGCCGCGTACAGCGGCGACGACGGCCCGCCCGGCGGGCTCGCGGCGGGCGAATTCGGGTCCGACCGACCCGCTCCGGCCGGCGCAGGCAGGCCCGCCCTCGTGCCCGCGCACGCGAGCCCGAGCGACCCCATCAGCCCTTGCACGCACGCTCGCCGCCTCACTCCCCGATGATAACCGCTGTCCCCCTCGCCCGCGAGCGCGATCTTCGCGACGCCGGGCCGCCCGCGCGGTGGTGCATGCCCTCATGGACATGTCCAATCAGACAAATGTCTTGGCGATGACCCACGCGCTCGAGCCCGCGCGAACGCGGGTCGCTGGTGAGCCGGTGCGAACGCGGCTACCCTGCGGGCGTGCGGATCGTGCACATGTGGGCACCGCGAGGAGGCGGGCGAAGGGTGCAGTGAGTGCGCGATCGGGCGAGGCGCGGCCGCAGGGTCGAGTCGTTGGCCGATGCGCGGAGGCGACATGAGGCGGTTCGGAGGTCGCCCGTGCGCATATCGACGGGCGCGGTGCCCAGGTCCCGGGAGGGATGACAGGCGCCCGGCTCCGATGTCGCGGCGGTCGAGCGAGAAATTCGGCGGCGCTCGTCCGCGCGTCGCAAAGGCATGCATGCTCGGCCGCAGGCTCTGGATTCGTCGTGGTCGGCGATCGCGGTCGGGGCGAGGATTGCAGTGACAGGGCGAGGGGCCGGCCGAGCCGGGGCGCGTCACGAAAATCGACGTGCGCGGCGTGCTCGGTGGCGACGACGTGGGCGTCCGCGGTGTTGACGGGGTCCGGCGGTTCGCGCGAAAACCGGGGGAGCGTGATCGTCCCCGAGGCTTCCCTGACATCGCTCAAATTTCGGCGGCTGCGGGCAGTCAGTCGCTTGCTGGGGCTCGATATCGTGGTCGACGGCGACGAGCTGGTGCTGACTCCCGCGACGGCGGAGCGCTCGCCATCCTGGTCTTCGGGACAGGTGAAGAGGTCGGAGACGTTCAACGTGCGCGCCGGGGCGCCGGAGCCGGGCGGCCTGTTCTGCCCAGCGATCTTCGGCGACGAGCCGGGCCGCACGGGTCACGTCGAGCTGGCAGCGCCGGTGGTGCCGCGGCCGGCTCGCCCGCTGCTCGCGGCGCTGCTGGGGGCGTCGGAGACGGAGCTCGCGGAGCTGGCGATCTCCGGGCCGGGCGAGCTGGTCGCGCGAGTGGAGCGCGCCGAGGCCGAGGGCCGCACGATCCAGGGCTGGCGACCGCGACAGCTGGTGTGGTGGTCGGTGCCGGTGATCGCCCCGCTGCTGCGGGCCCGCTCGCCGGAGGAGGTGCTGCAGCGCGAGGAGGACGGCGGCTTCTCCTCGCTCACGCTCCACGAGCCGTACCGCCGGATCGTGAACCGGGCGGGCCGACTGCGCAAGTTGTACGAGATCGGGGCGCCGCAGGTGATGATCGATCACGAGCTGCAGAGCCTGAGCGCGACGATCGATCAGCTGCTCGACAACCTCGATCACGCGGAGCCGTACGCGTACGAGGGCGGGACGCCGCTGATGGACGCGGTCAGCCTGTTCTCCGCGGCCCTGAGCCCCGAGCTCGTGGCGCTGAGCGAGCGCTACGTGGGCGGATGGCTCGCGCGCGCGGCCCGGATCGCTAGCGAAGAGGTGTACGCGGGGCGCCGCCTGGCCGCGCTGTGGCAGCTGGCCGGCGAGCGCCCGCGCGAGCCGCTGGGGCCCGAGCTGCTGCGATGGTCGACGGAGGCGCCGGCGGACGAGCCGGGCGGGCTGCGCTCGCGCTACGAGGCGGCGCTGAACGACACGAGCGACGGGGCGTTGGCGGTGGCGCTCGCGCTGGTCGGCGACGTCGGGATCGCCGAGCCGGCCAGCGCGCTGCACGTCGACGCGCTGCTGCTGCTGGTCCGGCGGGCGCTCGAGGACGCGGAGATCGATCAAGCCCTGGTGGCGGCCCGGGCCGCGGAGGCGCTCGCGGAGGCGCTCGGCGATCGATCGCGCGGTCTGTCGGCCACGCGCCATAGAGGCGCTGCGCTGCTGCGTGCGGGGCGGGTCCAGGAGGCGCTCGCGGCGCTCGAACCGGCGCTGAGCGTGCGCGGGCCGCTGTTCGGCGGGAGGGGCTCGTTCCGCGAGGCGTGGCCGGAGAAGGGACGGGCCGCGGCGCTCGCCGAGGCGGCGATGGTGGCCGGCTGGGCCGCCGCGACCACGCCGGAGTGGGTGCGCGCGCTCGGTGGGCTCGCCGAGCGCGCGACCGAAGACGACGCGCCGGCGGTGCTGTGGGCGCGCTTCGAGGCGGCGCTCGCCGGCATGATCGAAGCGTCGCCCGAGCCGGCCGACGATCTCGAGGTCGTGCTCGAGCAGGCGCGTGAGCGCGGATTGTCGCGGACCGCCGCTGCAGCGGCGCAGGCGCTCGCCGCCTCGACCCGCGACGCGGAGGCGGAGGACTGAGGCGTGCGCTGCCGGTGCGAGGCGAACGGGCGGCTCACGAGCCCGTCGCTCCCGGCCGCGACGGGCGAGCGTGTCGCAGCGCAGCAGGGGCGCGGCACCATTCAGCAGACGCGCTCGTGAGGCGGCGCGGCATTCCCTCCGAGCCGGGCGCAGAGCCGTACGCTCCGATAGGGGGAACCACGCGGCACGGATACGCCGCCATGGGCGGGTGCGATGCGGTCGGTCGCGTCCACGGCCACTTGGTTCGGCACTGTGCCGGCACAGGGCCGGCACGGACCGCGGCCGGGTCGTAGCGAACCATTGCTTCGAGCGCGTCGGAGCGGGGCTTCGCGCCGCGTGGCGTTGGCACGCCGCGTGCTAGGGAGGAGCTCGGAAGGACGAGATTTATTATGAAGAATCGCATTCATCTCTCTCGCATCATCCCCATCACGAGCGTCGCGTTGGCGCTACCTCTCATGGCCTTTGCCGGCTGCGACCCAGGGGAAGAGCTCGCGGAGGAGGCGCTGGCCGAGCCCGGGGCGGGCCAGGACGCCGACGTGTTCCTCTGCGACGCCGCTCCCCCCGCCGACGGCGAGGCGGCGGCGGACCAACTCGCCGCCCCGGAGCCGGAGCCCCTGCAGGGCCTTACCACCCTCGGCCCCATCGATCCGGACCCCGATCTGCCTCCGCCTCAATACGGCACTGCGGTCAAACGCTACTACCAGGAGGCGCCGCTGCGCTTCATCAGGCTCTGCGACGACGACGGCACCAAATGCTCCGTTCTCACTCGGGGCAACGCGCAGAGCGCCGTCGACTGGGCCAACGCGCTGCACTACCGCAGCGACAGCGCGCTGCGCTTCCACATCGACGGGGAGAGCGACTTCATCGGTCACCGCGACAACAGCGGCCTGAACAACCATTGTACGCCGGTGCCGGGCTTCGCGAGCGAGGGCGCCGGCGCGGACCCGACGACGCTGTGTCCGGAATCCTACGACCACCGGACTGCGAACACGACCGCGGCGCTAAACAGAGCGGACGGCGCGGTGACCGTGTTCTCCCGCAACGGGACCGGGGGCGTCCGATGGAACTCTGCGACGTCGATGTGGGAGACCTATTCGATCACGCTGAGCTCGTCCTCGTGTAGCGGCTCCGTCGTCAACATGATCAGTAACTTCGGCGCCGGCACCTTGCTCGCGCACGAGCTCGGCCACTACTTCTGCGCGCCGCACACCTTCAATGAGGCCGGGACATTCGCCGCCGTCCAGAGCCAGATCAAGAGCCTCGTGAACTCGACCCCCCTCGAGCCGGAGGATGGCGCCGAGATCCTCGAGGCGCTGTACGACCCCGACGCCTCCCTCGTCCCGCTCACCGGCGACTACGCGTACCTGGCGAGCTTCCCGATCGACGATACACCGCCCGACCCGGGCCCCAAGCTGTTCGCGGCCATCCACGGCAACGCCTGCACCCTCAGCGAGGACAGCATCTCCGTGCCTGTCGCGTTCCCCTCACCCCATGACACGATTGTCAGCTACGAGTTCACGCCCGACCGTCGCAACGTGATGAGCTACTTCCACAATTGCTTCGGCGATTACCACGACTTGACCCCGCAGCAGATCGCGCGGGTGATGGCCACCACCACCGGTCACCGCGCCGCGGTGGTCAGCCAGGTCGAGGTCGACGGCTGGGAGAACTCGACCGACGTCACGATCCCGACCCGCGGCGGCCTCGGCCTCGGCCCGCTGGAATGGGTGTCGAGCAAGATCACCACGCTCGGGGCCGGCACCGCGAGCCGCGTGCGGGTCCACGTCGACATCAAGCACGACACCGGCGGTCTGCACATTCACCTCGTCGCCCCCGACGGCGTCGAATACACGCTGCAGAACCCGGCGGACAACGCCGGCAAGATCAGCGGCGACGTCAAGACGATCTTCTTCCGCTCCAACCTGCCGCGCCAGGGAGTGTGGGAGCTCAAGGTCGCCTCGAACTTCACGCACCTCGACGAGGCCGACCGCCGGATCGACGACTGGCGCATCGAGTTCGAGTGAACGCGGCCCGGGCCGCGGCCGAGTCCGTCGTGGACGGCTCGGCTCGCGGCCCATCCGAGCCGGTCTGTCGCTCGCTCGCGTCGCTCGCGGGTCACGCCGCCGGCTGCGCGAGGCTGGCGATGTCGATGACGAAGCGGTAGCGCACGTCGCCCGCCAGCAGGCGCTCGTAGGCGTGGTTGATCTGCTGGATCGGGATGATCTCGATGTCGCTGACGATGCCGTGCGCGGCGCAGTAGTCGAGCATCTCCTGCGTCTCGGCGATGCCGCCGATGCCCGAGCCGGCCAGGCGTTTGTTGCCCCAAATCAGGCCGATCGCGCTCACCGGCGTCGGCTCCGGCGGGACGCCGACGAGCACCATCGAGCCGCCGACGCGCAGGGTGCCGAGGTACTTGTTGTAGTCGTGCGGCGCCGAGACGGTGTCGATGATGAGGTCGAAGCGGCCGGCGAGCTTGGTGAAGGTCGACTCGTCCTTGGTGACCGCGAAGGCGTGGGCGCCGAGCCGCCGCGCGTCGGCCTCCTTCGCGGGCGAGGTGCTGAGCAGCGTGACCTCGGCGCCCATCGACGCTGCGAGCTTGACCGCCATGTGGCCGAGGCCGCCGAGGCCGACGACCGCGACACGGTCGCCCTGCTTGCAGCCGTACTGCCGCAGCGGGGAGTAGGTGGTGATGCCGGCGCACAGGAGCGGGGCGGCGCCGGCGGGGTCGAGGCCGGCGGGGATCTTGAGGGCGAAGTGCTCGGGGACGACGATCCGCGTCGAGTAGCCGCCGTAGGTCGGGGTCTTGCGGTCCATCTCGGTGCTGTTGTAGGTCTGCGCCGAGCCCTTCTCGCAGAACTGCTCGAGGTCGCGGCGGCACACCTCGCACTCGCGGCACGAGTCGACGATGCAGCCGACGCCGGCGAGGTCGCCGACGGCGAGCTTGGTGACCTTGGCGCCGACGCGGCTGACGCGGCCGACGATCTCGTGGCCGGGGACCATCGGGAAGATGGCGCCGCCCCACTCGTCGCGCGCCTGGTGCAGGTCGGAGTGGCAGACGCCGCAGTAGAGGATGTCGATGAGCACGTCGCGCGGGCCGGGCTCGCGGCGCTCGATGGTGTAGGGGGCGAGCGCGGCGCTGGCGTGGGCGGCCGCGTAGGCGGAGGTCTTCAGCATGGGTCGTTGCTCTCCTCGGGCCGGTGAGAGTAGGCGCGGGGTGGGGTGGAGGGAACGCGTAGAATGCGAACACGCCATGTAGTAAATCTTCACAATGGCCTTCACGCCCCTGAACGCCCTGAACGCCTTCCTCGCGGTGGCGCGGCACAAGAGCTTCGCGGCCGCGGCGACGGAGCTTACGATCTCGCCGTCGGCGCTGAGCCAGTCGGTGCGCCAGCTCGAGGAGCGGCTCGGGGTGGCGCTGCTGTCGCGGACCACGCGGAGCGTGGCGCTGACGGAGGCGGGGCGGCGGCTGTTCGAGCAGGCGGGGCCGGGGGTCGCGCAGGCGCTCGAGGCGCTCAAGTCGGCGTCGGCGCAGGCGGACGAGGTCACGGGTCGGGTGCGCCTCACGGTGCCCTCGATCGCGGTGCCGTTCGTGATCACGCCGGTGCTGCCGCGGTTCGTCGCCAGTCACCCGAAGGTCGAGGTGGAGGTGCAGGTCGAGAACCTCCGCCGCGACATCGTCGCCGAGGGCTTCGACGCCGGGGTCCGGCTCGAGGAGTTCATCGAGCGCGACATGGTCCAGGTCCGGCTGACGCAGCCGTCGCGCTTCGTCGTCGCCGGGGCGCCGGCCTACCTCAAACGGCGCGGCGCCCCCGAGAGCCCGAAGGATCTGCTGGCCCACGAGTGCATCACCTACCGCTCGTCGACCACGCGGGCGCTCTACGCCTGGGAGCTCGAGCGCGGCAAGAAGAGCTGGCGGATCCCCGTGCAGGGCTGCGTCACCACCAACGACGAGCGCGTGATGTTCGCGATGGCCGAGGCCGGGCTGGGACTCGTCTACGCGTTCGAGCCGACGATCCAGCCGCAGCTCCGGCGCGGCAGCCTGCGCCTGGTGCTCGAGCCGTTCGCCGCGGCGGTGCCCGGGCTGTTCTTGTACTTCCCGAGCCGCGCGCAGGTGTCACCGGCGCTGCGGGCCTTCATCGACACTGCGCGCGAGGTGACGACCGCGCTGCGCACCAAGGAAAGCGAGGGCGGCGCGCCGCGGTGAGGTTCACGCGAGGAGGCCGCGCGGACCATCGACGCGAGCAACTACCTGAAGAAGCTCGACGCGCTGGAGAAAGAGATCTCGGCGAGCGAGTGACTCGCGCGTCGCGCTCTGCAGATCCGCCGTCGCGACCGCGAGCGCGTCGTCGGGTGGCCGGCGATCGAGGCCGCATACGAGGCCCGAAGCGCCCGGGCGAAGCGTGCGGCGCCAGGAGCGCGCCGGCGAATCCGACGCCGCGAGTTCACCCGCGAGCACGCCCACGGGCCGGCGGTTCGCGGTACAAACCCGCCCCTCACGATGCCTGCCAGCGCCCCCAGAGTCGGGATCGATTTCGGCACCTCGAGCTCGGCGCTCGCGCTCGTCGACGCCGAGGGCCGCGTCCGCTTCGCGCAGCTGCCGACGCTCGGGACGCTCGCGCCGAGCTGGCGCACGCTGCTGTTCTTCGAGCCCGACGAGCAGGAGGTCCAGCAGCCGATCCTGTACACGGCCGGCGGCGAGGGGATCGAGGCCTACCTCGAGTGCATGGGCGAGGGCCGGCTGCTGCAGTCGTTCAAGACCCACCTGACCACCGAGTCGATGGGGCGCACGCAGGTGGCCCACCACGCGATCGGGCTCGACGACATGATCGCGCTGTTCCTGCAGCGGCTGCGCGAGCGCGCCGAGCAGCACCTCGGGGTCGCGCTCGAGTCGGCGACGATCGGGCGGCCGGTGCACTTCGCCGGCGGGACCACGCCCGAGGCCGACGCGCTGGCGGCGGAGCGCCTGCTGGCCGCGGCGCGCCGGGCCGGCTTCCGCGACGCGCGCCTCGAGTTCGAGCCCGTGGCGGCCGCGCATCACTACGAGCGCACGCTGACGCGGCCGGAGCTGGCGCTGGTCGCCGACTTCGGCGCGGGCACCACCGACTTCTGTCTGATGCGCATGGGCCCGACGGGCCGCGGCAACGACCGCGCTCGCGACATCGTCGCCACCGGCGGTGTCGGTGCGGCCGGCGACGACCTCGACGCGGCGCTGATCGAGCACCTCGTGTGCCCGGCGCTCGGCAAGGGCGACACGTACCTCGAGATGGGGAAGGAGCGGTCGATCCCCAACTCGTATTATTACAAGCTGGCGCGCTGGCATCACCTGCCGTTCCTCGCCGGCACCCGCGTGCGCGCCGAGCTCGAGCGCCTGCGCCGCGGCGCGCGGCACCCCGAGCGGATCGCCAAGCTGATGCACATCATCGAGACGAACGGCGCCTTCCACCTGCACAAGGCGGTCGAGCGCACCAAGGTCGAGCTGTCGAAGAGCAAGCAGGCGAAGTTCGACTTCAGCGACGGCGAGATCGACATCCACGCGGCAGTGACCCGCCGCGACTTCGAGCGCTGGATCGCCCCGATCACGGAATCGATCGCGGCCTGCCTCGACGACACTCTGGCCCGCGCCGGGGTGACCCCGGCCGAGGTCGACTGCGTGTTCATGACCGGCGGCACCGCGTTCGTGCCGGTCATCCGCGCGCTGTTCGAAACCCGCTTCGGCGCAGACAAGCTGCGCAGCGGCGACGAGCTGATGTCGATCGCGTCGGGCCTGGCCCTGCGCGCGGCGGCTCCCGACCCGGGCTGAGCGCCGCGAGTCGCGGTCGCGTCCTCCGAGGATGCGAGATTGACCATGCGACGTATGTCGCGAGCCGCAACCTCCGGAGGATCCTCAGCGGGGTCTCCGGAGAACCTCGGCGAGGCCGCGGCGCGCCGCATTTTCGTGGTCGGCGCGCTCCACCGGGTTAGGATGACGCCCACCTCGTGAAGCGACGCGACATTCTCGTCTCCGTGGGCAAGGGCGCAGGCTGGCTGGTCGCCGGGGCCTCGCTCGGCGCATGTCGAACCACTCGCCCCGAGCCGACGAGTCCAGCGACGAAAGAACCGCCGCCGGTGCTCGAGGTGTGGCTGGAGCGCTGGCTGGCCGCGTTCAACGATCCCGACCTGCGCATTTATAAAAAATTCGTCGAGGCGCACGCGCCGACGGTGCGGCCGTACGTCGACGACGACCTGGGGGTCCGCGAGGTCACCGGAGGTTTTGAAATGTTCCGCTCGCAGGTGACGGGCCCGCAGGAGATCACCGCGTGGGTGAAGGACCGCGCGTGGGATCGGCGCTCGAAGGTGGTGTTGACCGCGGCCGGCCCGGACAAACTGGACGACATCGCCTTCGCCGGCGCTCCCGCGGAGGAGACGTTTTTGCGGCTCGACGAGGCCGCGGCGCTCGCCGCGGCAGAGGCGAAGCTCGGCGAGGAGGCGCGGGCCGGTCGCTTCAACGGGGCGGTGCTGGTCGCGCGCGGCGAGCAGGTGCTGCTCCGCGTCGGCCACGGCTCGGCGGACGATTCCCGGGCGGTCCCGGTGACGCCGTCGACGCGGTTCTGCATCGGCTCGATGGGCAAGATGTTCACCGCGGTGGCGATCTTGCAATTGGTGGAGCAGGGGCGGTTGGACCTGGCGGACGCCCTGGCGAAGCACCTGCCCGACTATGCGAACAGGAGCCTGGCCGAGCGCGTGACCGTGGAGATGCTGCTGACGCACACGGGCGGCACCGGCGATATCTTCGGGCCGCAGTACGACGCCAACGCCGACGCGCTGAAGACCCCGGCCGAGCTGGTGCGCTTCTACGGGGCGCGTGAGCCGGTGTTCGAGCCGGGGTCGCGGTGGGGCTACAGCAACTACGGGTTCGTGCTGCTGGGGGCGATCCTCGAGCGCGTGACGGGCAAGCCCTACGACGTGGTGGTGCAGGAGCGGATCTTCGGGCCCGCGGGGATGCAGGCGACGTCGCCGAGCTTCGCCTCGGCGCGCGCGACCGCGATTGCGTACACCGGAGCGGGGGCGACCGGTCGCAAGGCGCTGCCGCCCTACGCGGGGCTGCCGGCTGGCGGCGGTTATTCGACGGTCGAGGACCTGCACGCGTTCGTCGTGGCTCTGCGCCGCGGCGCGCTGCTCGGGGCCTCGACCCTCGCGGCGATGACGACGCCGAGAGTGGTGGCGGGGACATCCCACTGGGGCCTCGGCGTGGCGGTGCGGAGCCGCAACGGCGCGACTTTCCATGGGCATGGCGGCGGCGCGCCCGGGGTCAACGGCGAGCTGGCGATTTATAATAATTACGCGACGGTGGTGCTGTGCAACCGCGGTCACCCGGCCGCCGTCAACGCGGCCGAATTCATCGGTGTACGTTTGCCCGCGGGGTGAGCCTCCCGGCGATCGCGCGATACTCTTTTTTTACAGAAGAGAAGACGAAGGCGATGAGATGCCGCGCCGCGGGGGCGGCCGTCAACGCGGTCGAGTTTCTCGTCGACTTCAGCTCGCGCGCGGCGGGGACCAGACCAGTGAGAGGCCGTCCTGCAGGGAGAGGGCGACGGCGAGGTCGCCGGTGGGGCCGGCCGCGTAGCCGCACGGGTGCTCGTTCGGGCCGAGCGGCAGGCTCGTGGCGCCGAGTTGCAGCACGCCGGCGGCGTCGACGAGGGCGAGGTTGCGGACGGCGCCGTCGGCGGTGAACACCAGGGCGCCGCGGCACCACGGGCCGCTCTCGGACATGAAGTTCAGCTCGACCAGCCAGGCCGGCGTCTCGAAGCCGACCTGCGTGACCGTCGGGTAATTGCCCGGGCGGTAGTCGGCGGCAGTGAACGCCGCGGGGAGAGTGAACAGGTCGACTGCGGTCCGGTCGGGCCGGACGAGGCGCAGGCGGCGGTCCGCGGCGACGACCCAGCCGCTGTTCGCGAACGGCTGGACGAGGCCTTCGAGGCCGTGGGCGAGGGTGGCGGCCGGCTCGAGCTCGAGGGTCTTGCCGGCGCGCAGGTGCATGTGGTGCTCCTCGGTGGTGCCGTGGAGCAGGCGCAGCACGTCTCCGGCGCCGCTGCGATCGACCGCGGCGCCGCGCAGGTCGAGGCCCTCGGGCAGGCGGACGCGGGTCTTCTTGCCGGTCGTCAGCTGGACGCCGATCAGGGTGGCCTTGCCATCGTGGACGATGGCGCGCAAGAACCAATCGTCGCACACGCCGAGGGTCCATTCGGAGTTCCACAGGCCGCGGCGAGCGGCGTGCCACAGGTCGCGGTGGCCGACGCGCTCCTGCTCGCCGCTGGCGTTCTCGTAGTGGTCGATGCGGACGAGGCCGGCGGCCGTCGTGTACAGGCTGGCATTCACGGCCCCGGTGCGCGCGCCGACGTCGGTCGCGCGCAGGGCCTCGCGGGTGGTCATCGGGGTCACGGTGACCTTGCCGGACGGATCGATGCACGCCCAGACGTCGTGGTCGGGCAGGCGCACGAAGAGGTGCATGCGGCCGTCGAGGTCGCGGGCGAGCGGGTCGCCGTAGCTCGGGCGGGCGTAAGGGACCACGGGCCGCAGCACCAGCGCGGTCGCGGGCGGAGCGGCGGCGGCGACGGGGGCCGGCGCGGGTGCAGTCGCGGGCACGACTCGTCGGGCGCCTGCCCGCGGCTTCTTCACCGGCGCGTGCTCGGGCAGCGGCTGGTCGGCGTAGCGACCGATTGGGCCGAGCAGTGAGAGGTGCAGGCGCTGGCCGCCGCGTGTGCCGTAGACCCGCAGCGAGAGGTCGAGCTCGTCGCCCTTGACGCGGCACCACTCGACGATGTCGATGTGGCGGGCGTGCGCTTCGAGCACGCTGCTCACGAGGGTCGCGACGTCGGCGGCGCCGGGGCGGCCGGCTATGAGGTCGGCCTCGAGGCGCTGGAGGAAGGCCTTGCCGCCGGAGAGGATGACGGGCTTGCCGCCCTTCACGTCTTGCACGCCGTTGACCAGACGGACCCTGCTGCCCCACGGGGCGCACTGCGAGGCGAAGGTGCGAGGGTAGTCCGGGAGGTCGGTCCAGTCGGTCACCGCCGAGACGCTCGCACATGGGAACGGGGGGCGTCCACTGCCGTGGGGGCGGGGGCCGGCGGCAGCTGCCAGCGGCGGGGCCACGACACCAGTAACAGCCGCGATCCCTGCCAGATCAGCCACCGTATTTCAACGAACGACTGGACTGGAGCCATGATGCCTCGTGAGCCCCAGGCGCCTGCGACCATGGTGGACGCCGGTGTCGCTCCATCCATGAATGTCTGAAGAGACAGATCGAGTTCTTGCAAAAACTCATGTCCTGAAGGACATGTTGTCACTGCGCTCCGACGTCGGCGAAGCGCGCCAAGACATCCTCGACCACTGCTTCGATCTCGGCGATGCCTCGTACCTGCGCGCGCATCGACACCTGATCGCCGGTGATGCGGAGGTCCCACGCCGGTGGCCAGGCGTGGAGGAGCGCGCGCAGCGGGGCGGAGACTCGCGCGTGAGCGGCGAGCGGGCGGACCACGAAGCCTCGTCCTCCCGGTTGGTGCACGTCGGTCGGCGCCTGCGGGACGCCGTCGCGGTCGAACGGGGGCGGCGCGACGAGGTCGTCCGGCGCCAGCCCGCACGCGCGCGTGAGCTCGAGGCTGCACCAGTCGCTCCACGGGGCGCAGCCGACAGTCAGAGTCAGCGCCCCGTCGCGGGTGAGGCGGCGCAGCGTCGGCGGATCGTCGGCGCGCGGCGGCGTCGCGGTCCAGCCGCGCCGCGTCAGCTCGCGGACGAGCGCGTCGAGCCGCGCGAGCAGCCGTGGATCGCGGAACGCTCGCAGCATTCGCTGCGGCGACCGGCGCGTCCCCAGGTGCGCCGCGAGCAGGAGCGCGGCGGCGAGCAGGGAGCACCCGATCACGAGGACCGGCACGGGCGCGGTTCTAGCACGCAAGGTCGCGGGCGCTCGCCGTCTCGGCTCGCGGGAGCAGGCGTCGCGCGAGAGTGGGCGCAGCGCGAAGGCGAGGCCGGTTCCGAGTCGGGTCGGGCGCTGGCTCGCGCGCGGGGCTCCGCGACGGGCATGCGCCGCGAATTGCTCGAGCTCGCGGGCGCGGTCGGTCGCGCGATGGTAAAAGGCCCGCACGATGGCGTCCGTGCCCGCGGCTCTGGTGGTGGTGCTGCTCGCCGGCGGGCTCGCGTATACCGCGAGCTGCACGCTGCAGGAGCGACTGATCTTTCCCCGGCGATACGCCAACCAGCACGCGCTCGAGCGGCCGCCGGTCGGCGTCACGCAGCTGTGGAGCCGCGCTCCCGACGGGCCGCAGGTCGAGGCGTGGTTCATCCCGGCGAGGGGGGCGAGCGCCGACGAGCCGGGGCCGGCGGTGGTGTTCTTTCACGGCAACGGCGAGCTCATCGATCATCAGCTGTCGCTGGCGGCGCCGTACGTGGCGCGCGGGGTGTCGGTGCTGCTGCCGGAGTACCGCGGGTACGGGCGTTCGGAGGGGACGCCGTCGCAGGCGGCGATCGTCGGCGACATGGTGCGGTTCTACGATGATTTGGCGGCGCGGCCCGAGATCGACCCTGCTCGCATCGTGTTTCACGGGCGCTCGCTCGGCGGCGGGGTGGCCTCGGCGCTCGCGGCCGTCCGCCCGCCTGCCGCGTTGATCCTCGAGTCGACGTTCACCAGCCTGGCCGCGCTGGCGCGCTCGCAGGGGCTGCCGGAGGCGCTGTGCCGTCACCCGTTCCGCACCGATCGAGTGCTGCCCGGTCTGCAGCGGCCGGTGCTGATCCTCCACGGCAGCGAGGACGAGGTGATTCCGGTGGCGCACGGCCGCGGTCTGCACGCGAGCGCGCCGGGGTCGACGTACGTGGAGCTGCCGGGTCGTCACAACGACTTCCCGCGCGACCGCGCCGCCTACGACGCGGCCCTGGTGGCGTTCTTGCGCGCTGCGGGGCTGCTGTCCGCGGCTCGCTCGTGAGCCTCGCCGGCTGCGCGCGGGTAGAGCGGGGGCGCGGGCGGAGCGTACAAGGCGATCGCATGCGCCTCCGCGTCCTCGCGCCCTGTCACGAGAATTGGGACACGATGGAACCGACGGAGGTCGGGCGGCGCTGCCAGGCCTGCAGCCGTGAGGTGATCGATCTGTCGGGCCTCACCGAGCGGCAGGCCAGGCGCCTGCTGGCGGGGCGGCGATCGTGCGTCCGCATGCGCGTGGGCGACGACGGCCTCCCGCTGTTCCGGCGCGAACCGCCGCGCCTCGGTCCTGCGGCGGCGGCGATGGCCCTGGTCGCCTGCGCTCCGCACACGCCCGAGGCGCAGCGGCTCGCGCCTGCGATCGAGGGGGAGCGGGAGCCGGCGCCGATCGAGCGGCCGGCGCCGGTGATTCCGGAGGCGGCGTCGCGCGTGGCGTCAGCGCCCGAACCGTGCCCGCCGAAGCCGCTCGAGGGGCCGAAGAAGCCGACGAAGGGGGAGCGGGTGATCATGGGCGACCCGTGGGAATGAAGGGGGTCGTGCGAGCGATGAGGCGCGGGCGCATGTCCGGGCGGCTCGTCGGGGCGAGGCGTGACGGCGAGGCGCACCGCGAGGCGCTCGCGGGGCTGAGACAGGGGCGAAGTGGGACGGCGGGCTCGCCCGGCGCCTGCGCAGGTGCCCGAATCGGGAAGAGGGCGAAAACGCGCGCGGGGCGAACCGTGAGGAACGTTGCCCTGGCGGCGGTGCGGGGCCGGCCGCGGGCCCGCGAGGTTCGAGGTGCGCGCGGCCGGGGCATCGTGAATACTGCCGTACCCCGCCATGAGACGCTCCGGCTGTCTTCTCGCAGTCCTGCACCTCCTAGCAGTCGGGTGTTCGCGGAGCGGCCTGCGCGACGCCGGCGATCTGACCGCGTCGCAGCTCGAGGCGGCCGGGCAGTCGCGGTGTAGCGTGGTGAAGGACCCGGACAAGCCGCTCATCGTCGAGTGGTCGGGCATGGACGCGGCCGAGCTCGAGGCCAGGCTGCTGCGCGGCGTGGTCGCGGTGCGCTACGAGGATTGTGAGATGGAGGTGCTGCGCGGCTGTACTGCGCCCGGGCAATACTCGTATGCGCAGACCACGACCGGCTCGCAGAGCATTCACATCGGCTCGCTCGACGAACTTTTAATAAACATTCCGCTCGGGCTGGCGCAGCTCGGCGGGCGGGTCGAGCGCGGCGAGGCGCTCGAGCTCGACATGGTGGTGGTCGGCCGCTACGAGGCGCCGCGACCGGCGTACACGGCGGCGGAGCTGAGCGGCGGGCCCGAGTGCGCCCGCGCGACGCACGTGGTCACGGGCGTGAGCCTGGGTGCGTTTCGTCTGTCGTCGGTCGAGGACAGCGCGCGCAACGGCGGCGGCGCCGGGTTCTCGGGGTCGTCGGAGGACACGATCGAGGTGCTCAAGGAGTCGCCGCCGAACATGCTCGAGGCGTGCGCCCAGGTGGCGGCGGCCGACGATCCGCGCCGCAATGTCTGTACCGCGCCGATCCGCCTCGAGGTGGCGCCGATCTCGGCCCACGCCGAGGCGCTGGCGGGGTCGCAGCAATTCCTCCGGCCGCCCGACCTCGACAAGCGCGAGGTGCAATCGACGGACCTGTCGGGCAGCCTGGCGGCCCATCAAGCCTACGACGTCGCGGTCAAGGTGCAGGCCGACCGGCGAGCGACGCCGGAGCGCCACACCGAGGCGTGGTGCGCCCTGGCGGCGATCGAGCAGGACAATCCGTACCTGGCGCAGGCGCGCGAGCTGTGTGACCGCTGGCGCGACCACGCCTCGGCGCTGCGCCAGAGCGAGGCGCGGATGATCCACGATTACGACAACCTGCGGGTGCTGCTCGAGCTGCGCGGGGTGCCGGTCGCGGCCCAGGAGCGCGCGGCGGCCAGCTTCCTGGTGACGCACCAGGGCCTGACGGCGGACGCGTATCCGCGGATCCGCGCGGTCGAACGAGCCAAACGGCGGCTGGGCCGCGGCGACCGCACCAGCCTGCCGTCGTTCTCGACCGCGGCCGCGGGGGAACCACCGCCGGTCGACAGCCAGATCGGCCGGAGCCTCATCGACCGCCGCTCGTATCGCAAGGCGATCAGCGTCGGCTTCCAGCCGCGGTGGATCCCCCAGGGCTACGGGCTCGGCGGGTCGGTGCTCGGTCGCGTCAATTATGTGCACGAGGTCGGCTTCGAGGTGGCCTATGCGCAATACGCCGGCTACGGTCCGCGCTGGCGCTACATCTTGGCGATGGCCCGCTACGAGCGGGTCTACCGCCCGCACAAGGTGTTCCGCCCGTACATCGGGGCGTCGTTCGGGGCGCTGATCCCGATCGGGCCGATGACGTGCGCCCAGGTGCTGCAGCCGTGCGCGGCGCCGGCCGGCGTGATGACGGTGAACGGCGGGGCGCGAGTGTCGTTGACGCCGTGGCTGTCTTTGGTGGCCCAGGGCTTCGCAGGGGCGATGACGGCCAGGCCGTTCTTCGTCGGCGGGGTGTCGGGCGGGATCGAGTTCACGATCCCGACCGGTCGCGACTGGCCGCAATGAGGCCCGAGGCGCGATAGGCCGGGGATGATGCGCGTGACTGTGAGTCGGCGACGATGAATCGGCCGTGGGCAGCTCCGCGGCGGGCGAGGCGCCGTGACCGACGACCAGGGGCATCTGGCCCCTGATCGCGCGACGGCTGGCTCGGGAGCGCGAACCGTCGCGCAGGCGCGACGGTTCGCCGGTCATCGAATCGGCGCCGGTGTGCTCACCCGCAGATCACGGCCCCGTCGTCGGTGCCGCCGGGGAAGGTGCAGTCGACCTCCAGCACGACGGTGCCCACGGGCTGCTCCACGGTGAGCACGGCGCTGGTGAAGCTGACGTCCAGGATGTCCTCGCGCCATTTCGAATTGGGGCAGTCGGGGGCGCCCGGGACCGGAGTATCGGGCGCCGCGGTGCTGACATTGAAGGACACGTTGCCGTTCTTGATCTCCGACGCGGGGATCGGCTGGAGGCCGGTCAGGACGACCTCGGCGGGGTTCTGGCCCGGCGGCTGGGTGGTGCCCGACGGGTTGGTGCAGGTCGCTGTCGCGTCCCCGGTGGCCACCAGCCGGATCAAGATGTCCTCGTTGCCGAGCCCCGCGAGGGCCCCGCTGGCCCGCAGCGCCAGGCCGGTGTCACGAAAGCTCGGCCCGGCGTTCGGGCCGCCCTTGAAGTGCACGCTGGCCGCCAGGGCCACCGAGGTCGCCAGCATGCCGGTGAGCGAAAGGGTGGAGGCGAGCGCAATGATCTTGTTCCGCATGTCATGTACCATCACGCTGAACACTGTGTCCGAGGTTCGCGGCGGCTCCGGGTGATCCGGCCGGCAGTTCGATGCCAGTCACCGGCGACGCTCCGTCGATTGGAAGCCCAGGCGGTGTGTTCTACGAGCGGGTGCGGTGGGGAACGGACGCGGCGGTGAGCATTCGGATCGTGCCGGGGCGCCGACTGCCCTACCATGAACCCGTCGACGCCGACGCTGCGCCCGTGTCGTCGTCCCTCCTCCCGCCCGCGAACTCGAGTTCGCGGGTCTTTTCCAACTAAAATCCATCGAGTGCTCGCCCGGTTGCGGCGCGGCAGTCGCCGGCGCGCCGTCGTGACCGCGCGTCAGCGGTGACCGGCACGACGGGGCCGGCGATCTTGCCATGCGCTCGTTGTGTATAGATCCGGCCGAGCCGCGAATCACCAGAGTCCAAGGATGTGGGGTGGCGCCGCGCTCGAGTCGCGGACCCGCCGGCTTCGCCAGCCGCCCGCAGAGCCGGCACGCCGGCGCGCCGAGTCACTCGCGGTAGCTCTGGGGCGCTCGAAGTCATTGCCGACGCGCGCCGGCTCGCGGTCGCTCTGGACGATCTCCGCGGCGATCGTCAGGAGCCATGAGTGGGCCGTCGGAGAGGCCCGGTGAGAAGGCCGTCCGGGCCGCTGCGCGACGTCTCGGCCGGAGTGACGCTCGCTGCCTCGCAGGGAAGACGTGCTTGCCTGCGGCGGGCGGCCGTGCGAGCACGGAGGCCACACGGAGTCGACGCGATGGGCCGCGATGTCTCGACGAAAATCATCATCTTCAGCGCGGCCGACGGCCGGGTCCGCCTGACGACCAGGAGCGGAGTGACGTTCGACGCGCGGTTGCTCCGGTGGGAGCACAAGCCGAAGCACGTGGCGGTGATCGAGCCGACCGGGTTCGCAGTGAGCTTCGGCGAGTTCGTGCCCGAGGTGCTGCGCGTGGCGATGAATCAACTGGTCGACGCCGGGCGGGTCGATGCGCTCGCGGCGGCGCCGGACGGCGAGAAGCTGCGCAAGGCGATCGAGTGGCCGGTCGAGCTCGGGCCGAAGACGACGGCGGCGGCGGTGAAGCGCGCCGAGGCGGCGCTCGCGGCGGCCGACTCGAGCGATGGGGCGAGGGCCGGGGTGCAGCTGGCGATCGCGGCCGGGGCCACGAAGGGGCTGGCAGCGGCGGTCCAGCGCCTCGACGGCGAGGCCCGCTCGCGGCTCGTGCTCGAGGCGACCGAGGCGGGGTCCGGCGAGGTGCTCGCGGTATTGCTCGCGGGAGCAGAGGTCGACCGCGACTGGCTGCTCGCGCGCGCGGCTGCGAAGGGCAAGCTGCACAGCGTGGCGGCGCTGCTGGCCGCGGGGGCGAACGTCGACGCTGCGGCGGCGCTCGAGCCGGGCGCCCGGTACTCGTCGGGCGAGGTGCGCTCGGTGCTCTATCATGCGGTGGCGCAGGGGCACCGTAGCGTGGTCCGCCGGCTGCTCGCGGCCGGGGCCCGCGTGACGGACAGCGCAGCGCTGACGTGGGCGGCGATCGCTGCGCCGGACGACGTCGTCTTCGAGCTCCTGATCGCGGCGGGGCTCGACGTGAGCGCGCGCGACCGCCACGGCGACCCGCTAATTTTGGCGCTCGGCCGCAACCGGCAATACGCGATGCTCGCGTCGGCCATCGCGGCGGGGGCCGACGTGAACGCAGGCTACCCCGACGGGTCGACGTTGCTGCTGCACGCGATCGCCCTGGCGATGAACAGCGGCGCGTCGACGTTCTTCATCAAGGACCTGCTGCGCGCGGGGGCCGACGCGAACGCGGGGCGTCTGAACGGGCGCAATCCGCTGGCGCTCGCCCGCGTGGTGACTCATGACCCGGGTGCGGACCGCGGCGAGCGCTGGATCTCCCAATGGCTCGAGGAGGTCGGCGCGGTGGCGGTCGAGGACGTGGACGCCGTCGCCGTCGTCGTCGCGCCGGAGAAGGCGCCGGCGCTGCCGGTGTGGCAGGCGCGGATCGACGAGACGCTGGCGCGCGCGAGCCACTACGAGGTGGCGGGGATCTGCTTCACGCCGCAGCCGGGCGGGGTCCGGGCCGAGATGACGCAGGTGCCCGGCCCGGGGTGGGGCGGGCTCGGCAGCGATGCGATCGCGGTGGTCCGCGCGAAGCTCGAGCACCTGGTCGGCCCGCCGCACGAGCGCGGGGACGAGTACAAGTCGACATTCGAATATTGGTTCGTGGGCGCGGTCGACGGCGTGAGCCTGGCGCTGCACGTGTGCGACTGGAAGGCGCGCGAGGTCGCGGTGGCGCTCGCGGTGCATCCCGATGCGGGGCTCCGTGAACGCGTCGTGGCGGGGTTCCGCGAGCTGCTCACGATCTCGCCGCTGGCGCCGTTCCGCGACCGCTTCCGCTATGACGGCGAGGCCGGCCGGGTGTACCGCAGCGACGGGCGCACGGCCCTGGCCGAGCTGACGAAGTCGCGGTGAGCGAGGCGACGCGTCGTCGGCGAGCGCAGCGTCGTCGGGTCGAGGTCGCCGCGATCGATCCGATGAGACCTTCGGAGCGTGGCGCGTCGAGCGTGGCGAAGCGTCGTCGGCCCGACGCGGGATCGCTCCGCGCGGCCGACTCAGCAAAGGACAGGCCGTCGCAGCGCGAGCGCAGGCGGTTCACAGGCGCTTCGGACGGCCGGCCTCGCACACGCTCGCCGGGTCGGCGCGGGTGAAGTCGGCGGTCCAGTTGGTCTCCCAGGCGCCGCCGTCGTACGAGAAGGCCTGCTCCCAGCGGGCGTGGTCGGCGTCGAGCCGGGTCCAGCGGTAGCGGACTGCGACGGGGCGGCCGGCGTCCTCGTCGGGGCCGTAGAACTCGCCGCGGTCGCCCTGGAAGCCGCCGACCACCGGGGTGCCGAGCAGGCCGGTCTCGCTGCTGACCCAGTAGATCGACCATTGGCGTTTGGCGAGGTCGAAGGTCCGCAGGGTCAGGCCGGCCCAGCCCTTGGTCGGGAAGTACAGCTCGTCGACCGTGGCCATGCCGCCGAGGTACGGGGTCATGCACAGGGTGGCCGGGAACTCCTCCCATTCGTCGCTGCCGACCCCGCGGGCCTTCAGGCGCCGCTGCACCGTCGTCCAGCCGCCGGCGAAGTAGTCGAAGTCGTGGACGTCGCCGGTGCGCGCGGTGGTGTAGTCGGGCGGCGCGTTCGGTGGATTGGCGGGGGCGGCGGTGCCGGATTGCGCCGGCCTGGCGCAGGCCGCAGAGGCGACGAGGAGGAGCAGCGATGGGGCCGTGCGCATGCGGCGACGACGGTGTCACGGCCCCGCGCGCGCGGTCAAGCGCGGGGCGGCGAGACGCGCCGACGATAGCGCAGGGTGAGGCCGCCGATCGGGCGCGACAGGCCGCCGGTGAGCAGCGTGAACCACCGACGCGGCCGGGCGACGACCTCCCATTCGTAGTCGCGCAGCAGCGGCACGAGGATGGCGGCCAGCATCGCGTAGGCGAGCGGCCGGCCCGAGCACAGGTTGCGGCCGGTGCCGAAGGCGCCGAATTGCAGCGGCGTCGAGCCGACCGACGGGCTCTGGTAATGATCGGTGGACATCGCCTCGAAGCGCGCGGGCCGATAGTCGTGCGAGCCGTCGTAGCGCGCGGGGTCGAGGTTGACGAGGCCCATGCTGGCGCCGACGACGGTGCCCTTCGGCAGCTTGTAGCCGCCGAGGTCGAGGTCGCACATGGCCATGCGCCACAGGCCGCCGTTGCTGCGCAGGCGCATGCTCTCGTTGATCGCGCGGTGCAGGTGGACCAGAGTGCGCATGGCCGCGAGGTCCATCGGCGCGTCGGCGGGGAGCGCGGCGATCTCGGCCCGCACGCGGGCGAGGGCCTCGGGGTGCTCGACCAGGTCGGACAGCGTCGAGGCGACCGACATCGCGGTGTTGGTGTGGGCGCCGAAGATGGTGCCGAGGACGCGCAGGCCGAGCCAGCGGATGTCGTCCTTCTCGGCACCCTCGGAGGACATGTGATCGATGGCGAATTGCAGGAAGTCGTCGTGCTCGCCGCGGTCGGCCCGGCGCGCGCGCACCTCGGCCTCGATGAGGCCCATCATGCGGTCGAAGGCGGCGCGACGGCGGCGCGCGGAGGCGGTCTCGATCGGCAGCATCATGCCGAGGATGCTAAAGTCGCTCTCGAGCACGTGCATGGCCTCCGCCAATTCGTCGGCGTGCCGCTCGGCGCCGCCGTGGCCGAGGACGTAGTGGGCGACGACGTGGAGCACGACGTCGTTGGCCATGCGCAGGCCGTCGAGGGTGCCGTGATCGCCGGGCAGCCGCTGCGCGAGCACCTGCGGCACGAAGGCGACCGTGGGCGCGACGTGCTTGCCGATGTACTTGACCGAGAGGCCCTCGCGCATCGACTTGTCGATCTCGGTGAACAGCTCGGGCTCGAGGATCCGCCCGACCAGGTGCTTGTAGGCGGCGACGAGGCTGAGCTGATCGGTGGGCGTGCGAATGACCTGCTCGAACAGCTGGGGCGCGCCGACCGGGTCGACGAAGGTCAGGGTGGTGCCGAAGATCCGCGCGGAGAAGACCGGGCCGTGGCGGCGATGCCCGCGGCGCTGAAAGTCGATCGGATCGCGCATGATCCCGAGAGTGTTGCCGACGAGCGGCAGGCCGAAAGTGCGGGGCGGGAGGGCGTCGGGCTGCGGCACGCGAGCAAACGTAGCACCGCGCGCCGGGCCGCGTGCGGGGCGGACCCACCCCACGAGGGGCGCGGCGGGCCGCGTCGGCACGGGGACGGTGTCCCGCCGATACCGTGCGTTTCGTCAAGCCCTGAGGGTGAACTCGATCCACCGCGCTCGCCCGCCGAGGCGGGAGCGCGCGGGCTTCGATCGCGGCCGCGCGTCCCTGGCTGCGGTAGCGCGGGCGCGACGCGCCCGGGACAGGATGACAGGGTTCGCGGTGGTCGGGGCGACGCGTCCTCCCGAGAACGAGATGTCCCCGGAGCCAGGTGAGGCCGGTTGTCCTCGACCGCCGGGTGCGCATGGAATGAGATGTCCTCGGGGACAGGCGTCGCGAGGCCGGTTGTCCTCGGTCGCCGAGCAGGGAATGAGATGGCCTTGGGGACAGGCGTCGCGAGGTCGGTTGCCCTCGGTCGCCGCGTATGGAATGAGTTGTCCTCGAGGACAGGCCTCACGAGGCTCGGCGCTCGGACAATGCGATGTTCGTTTGAGACATGTCCTGTCGGACATGGTCAGAAAGCCATGTAGGTAGCAGCGGCGACCACGGGCCGGCGCTGGCCAGCCACAGGCGGTGGAGCGGGCGGGTGGTGGCGACGTAGAGGGCGCGGCGGGCGTCGGGGCGGTCGGGGTAGGTGGCGGCGTCGAGGTCGGGGACGACGACTACGTCGAACTCGAGGCCCTTGACGTCCTGGACGGTGGTGACCTCGACGCCGGGGGCGAAGCGGAACTCGCCGTCGTCGACGACCAGGCGGGCCGGGAGGGCGCGGGCGAGGGCGCCGTGGAGGGCCAGGGCGGTCTCGACGTGGCGGCAGACGACCGCGACGTGGACGTGCGGGTCGTCGCGCGTGAGGGTCAGGAGCGCGTCGATGAGGGCAGCGACCTGGTGGCAGGGGCTGTCGTGGCGGGTGACGAGGAGGTGGTCGCGGTGGGCGATGTCGCGGGGCCGCCGGGTCGGGTCGAGCACTGCGCGGGCGACGTCCTCGATGGCCGGCGGGCAGCGATAGCTGACGGTGAGCGCGGCGGTGGTGGCGTCGTCGCGGCCGAGCTCGGCGAGGACCGCGGGCCAGCCGGCGAAGGCGGTCGAGGCGTCGACCTGCTGCCGCTCGTCGCCGGCGACGGTGACGGTGCCGTCGGGGGCGACCGCGCGGGCCAGCAGCTCGAGCTCGATCGGCGCCAGCTCCTGCGCCTCGTCGAGCAGGATGTGTTGATAATGCGAGAGGGCGCCGTGCGGGGTGCGGTCGCCGCCGGTGAATCGATGGTGCAGGGCGAACAGGACCGCGAAGTCCTCGACGTCGATGCTGTCGGCGTCGGCGAGCGGGGTGCCGGCGTCGATCGGGCGGCCGTCGAGGGTCTGCAGGCGCTCGGCGTCGACGTGGCTCATGGCCCGCTCGGTGGTGGCGCTGAACTGGATCTTGGTGTGGGCGAGGACGTCGCGCAGGACGGTCGGGCCGAGCTCGTCGGGGGCGCTCGCGGCGGCCTCGGCCAGCAATTCGCGGTCGCCGTAGAGGTGCAGCAGGAGGTCGCGCAGGCCGGTGGCGTGCTCGCGGTAGCCGGCCTCGACCTCGCGCATGGCGGCGGTGCCGGCGACGATCCGCGGCAGGATGTCGCGCAATGCGGGGTGGCGCTTGAATGTGCGCACCCCGGGGCCGGCGTGCTCGCTGAGGCGGCGCGGCAATTGAGGGAACAGGCGTCGGGCCTGGGCGGTGACCCACCGCTCGAAGGTGTCGACTTGCACGCGCGGGACGCCCAGCTCGGCGAGCATGCGGACGGCCAGGCGCTGCAGGCCGGGGGTCGGTACGAGCATGAGGGCGCGGAACGGCCGGCGCGCCTCGTGGGCGGCGCGGGAGAGGAAGGCGAGGCGGTGCAGGGCGACCGTGGTCTTGCCGAAGCCGGCCTCACCGAGCACGAGCAGCGAGCGCCGGGCTGCGAGCTCGACTGCGGCGCGCTGATTGGGGTCGAGCTCGACACGCGCGGGCGACAGCGGGCGGGTGCGGCTCGCAGGCGGGCGCGGGGCGACGCGCGGGCCGGGGCGGTCGTCGGCGAGCCAGTGGTCGCCGGTGTCGCGGCGGAGGCGACGATCGGCGAGGTCGATGCCGACGAGCTCGCCGGCGCGGAGGTGGACGAGGTGGCGGCGCACGACGACGCCGCGGAGCAGGCGATCGTCGCGCTCGAGCTCGTAGTCGTCGCCGACGTCGCAGGTGAAGAAGACCTCGGCGAGCGGGGCGGTGCGCCAGTCGACCAGCGCGAGCTCGTCGCCGACCCACGACCGATCTGCGAGGAGGACGTCGCGCTCGCCCGCGGAGGTGCGCACGCGCAGGCGGCCGAAGTAGCGGGCGTCCGGCAGCGCGGCGGCGAGGTCGTGAAGGACGCGGCGCTCCTCGGCGAGGAGGTCGGACTCCGGCGGCGCGAGCGGCCTGTTCATGGGCGAAACATGACACCGCGGCCGGTCCGCGCGAGCGAGGGCAGGGGCAGGACAGGTGCGGATCCTCCGCGGCGCCGCGGCGGGCAGGACGATGCGCGGGCTGGTCGGCGGGAGGGAATGTGATATCGTTCGAATGTGGGGTGAGCGAGGCGGCGTATTCGGCGGATTCGCGGCGCGTTGGCGCGGGTGAGCGAGCAGGGGGCCGGAGATCGCGGCGGCGGCGGGTTGCTGGGCGAGGCGGATTGCTCGGAGATCGCGTCGGCGGGGGCGAATGGTGATCCGAGCGGTCGCTCGTGCGGGGAGGGTCGAGCGGCCGGCTCAGGCTCGAGGTTTTCGTCGAATGTGGGCGACTCGCGGTTCGCGGGACAGGCAGAGGCTGCGGGCGAGGGCGCGCGTCACCGCCCTGCGGCGCGGCTCTGGTACCCTGGCCGGGTGCTGCTGACGATCCGCAACACCCAGGCGCCGGCGGACGAGCTCGGGTGGCTGCTGCACAAGCACCCCGAGAAGGTGCAGAGCTTCGAGGTCAGCTTCGGCCAGGTCCACGTGTTCTACCCGGAGGTGAGCGAGGCGGCCTGCACCGCGGCGATGTTGCTCGACATCGATCCGGTGCGGCTGGTGCGAGGCGGGTCGGAGCAGGCCGAGGGGCTGCTGGCGCAGTACGTCAACGATCGGCCGTACGCGGCGTCGTCGTTCATGAGCGTGGCGATCGCCCAGGTGCTGCGCAGCGCGCTGACCGGGCAGGCGAAGGCGCGGCCGGAGCTGGTCGACAAGCCGCTGGCGCTGACTGCCGCGCTGCCGGTGCTGGCGTGCCGCGGCGGCGAGGGGCTCTTGCGGGCGCTGTTCGAGCCGCTCGGCTACGAGGTGCGGGCCGAGCCGCTGCCGAGCGCGGACGAGGACGCGGCGTGGGGGCGGACGCCGTATTTCGCGGTCGAGCTGCGTCGCACCGCGCCGCTGCGCGAGCTGTTGACGCACCTGTACGTGCTGATCCCGGTGCTCGACGACGACAAGCACTATTACATCGGCGACGACGAGGTCGACAAGCTGCTGCGCTTCGGCGAGGGCTGGCTCGCGGGCCACCCCGAGCGCGAGGCTATCGCCCGCCGCTACCTCAAGCACCGCGCCAGCCTGACCCGCCGCGCGCTCGAGCGGCTGGCCGAGGGCGAGGCCGACGCGGCGGCCGAGGAGGCGGCGCTGGCCAGCCGCGACCGTGCGGAGGAGGCGCTCGAGCGGCCGCTGTCGCTCGACGAGGAGCGCATGCGGGCGGTCACCGAGGTGCTAGTCGACAGCGGGGCGGCGCAGGTGCTCGACCTCGGGTGCGGCAGCGGCAAGCTGCTGGCCCGGCTGCTCAAGCTGCGCCAGTTCACGCGGCTGGTCGGGGTCGACGTGGCGCACACGGTGCTCGAGCGGGCGGCGCAGCGGCTGCACCTCGAGGACATGTCCGAAAGGACACGCGATCGGGTGACGCTGCTGCACGGCTCGCTGGTGTACCGCGACGCGCGGCTCGACGGTTTCGACGCGGCGGCGGCGGTCGAGGTGATCGAGCACGTCGAGCCGTCGCGCCTGGCGAGCTTCGAGCGGGCGCTGTTCGCCGGGGCGCGGCCGCGGGTGGTGGTGATCACGACGCCGAACGCGGAGTACAACGCGAAGTTCGCCGAGCTGGCGGCAGGGCAGCTCCGCCACGCGGACCACCGGTTCGAATGGACGCGGGCCGAGTTCGCGACGTGGGCCAGCGCGGTCGGCGAGCGCCACGGCTACGCGGTCGAGCTGCGGCCGGTCGGTCCGGTCGATCCGGAGCTGGGGGCGCCGACGCAGATGGGAGTGTTCCGGCGATGACTGCGCTCGTGATCCCCGAGCTCGCGGTGGTGGCGATGATCGGCGCCAGCGGCTCGGGCAAGACCACGTTCGCGCGCAAGCACTTCAAGCCGACCGAGGTGCTGTCGTCCGACTTCTGCCGCGGGCTGGTGTCCGACGACGAGAACGATCAGCAGGCGACCGGCGACGCGTTCGACCTGCTGTTCACGATCGCCCGCAAGCGGCTCGACCGCCGGCTGCTGACGGTGATCGACGCGACGAACGTGAAGACCGAGGCGCGCAAGTCGGTGCTGGCGCTGGCCCGCGAGAAGCACGCGATGCCGGTGGCGATCGTGCTCGACGTGCCGACGAAGGTGTGCCTCGAGCGGTCGCAGCAGCGCAGCGACCGCTCGCTCGGGGCGCCATTGATTCGCCAGCAGTGCAGCCTGCTGCGCCAGTCGTTGCGCGAGCTGAAGCGCGAGGGCTTCCGCTACGTGTACGTGCTGCGCGGCGAGGAGATCGAGGCGGCGACGATCGAGCGGGCGCGGCTGTGGAGCGACCGCCGCGAGGACCGCGGGCCGTTCGACATCATCGGCGACATCCACGGCTGCTTCGACGAGCTGGTGGCGCTGCTCGGTCGGCTGGGCTACGCGATCGAGGGCGAGGGCGAGGCGCTGCGGGTGACGCATCCGCAGGGCCGGCGGCCGATCTTCCTCGGCGACCTGGTCGACCGCGGGCCGAAGATCGTGGAGGTGCTGCGGCTGGTGATGGACATGGTCGCGGCGGGGGCGGCGTTGTGCGTGCCTGGGAACCACGAGATGAAGCTGCACAGATACCTGCGCGGCTCGGACGTGAAGCCGAACCACGGGTTCGCGGAGACGGCGGCGCAGCTGGCCGCGGCGCCGCCGGAGTTCGGCCGCAGGGTCGAGCGCTTCATCGATTCGCTGGTCAGCCATTACACGCTCGACGGCGAGCGCCTGGTGGTGGCCCACGCCGGGCTGAAGGAGTCGCTGCAGGGGCGGGCGTCGGGGGCGGTGCGGCAGTTCGCGCTGTTCGGCGAGACCACCGGGGAGACCGACGAATTCGGGCTGCCGGTCCGCCACGACTGGGCCCGCGAGTACCGCGGGCGGGCGATCGTGGTCTACGGCCACACGCCGGTGCCGGTCGCCGAGTGGCTCAATCGCACGATCTGCGTCGACACCGGCTGCGTCTACGGCGGGGCGTTGACGGCGCTGCGGTACCCCGAATTGGAAGTGGTGGCAGAGCCGGCGCGGAGGGTCTACTGCGAATCGGTGAAGCCGCTGCAGCCGCCGCCGGAGCGCTCGGCCCAGCAAGAGCACGACGCGTTGCTCGACCTGGCCGACCTGCTCGGCAAGCGCAACCTGTCGACGCGGCTGCGGCCGAGCCTGACGATCTCCGCGGAGCACAGCGCGGCGGCGCTCGAGGTGATGAGCCGGTTCGCGGTCGATCCGCGGTGGCTGATCTATCTGCCGCCGACGATGTCGCCGAGCGAGACGTCGCAGCGCGAGGGCCTGCTCGAGCACCCGGCCGAGGCGCTGGCGTACTACCGCGAGGCGGGCGTCGGCGCGGTGGTGTGCGAGCAGAAGCACATGGGCTCGCGGGCGGTGATGATCGTGGGCCGCTCGCCAGGGGCGCTGGCGCGGCGCTTCGGGGCGCAGACGGCCGCGCACGGGGTGATCTACAGCCGCACGGGGCGGCCGTTCTTCGCGGACGCGGCGCTCGAGGCGGCGCTGCTGGAGCGCGTGGCGAGCAGCGCGACGCAGATCGATCTGTGGGGCGAGCTCGACACGGACTGGCTGTGCCTCGACTGCGAGATCTTGCCGTGGTCGGCCAAGGCGCAGGCGCTGCTGCGCGAGCAGTACGCGCCGACCGGGGCGGCCGGCGAGGCGGGATTGCAGGCGAGCGTGGCGGCGCTGCGAGCGGCGGCGGAGCGCGGGACCGAGGTGGCGGGGCTGCTGGCGGCGCACGAGCGCCGGCTCGAAGATGTCCGCAAGTACAGGCAGGCGTATCGCCGCTATTGCTGGCCGGTGCAGGGCCCGGGCGACTACAAGATCGCGCCGTTCCACCTGCTGGCGAGCGAGGGCCGGGTCCACGTCGACCGCGATCACGTGTGGCACATGGAGACGCTGGCCCGGCTGTGCGCGCCGGCGCCGGAGATGCTGCTGGCGACGCCGTATCGGGTGGTGGATACGGAGGACGAGGAGGGCTGCGCGGCGGTGATCGCCTGGTGGGAAGAGCTCACCGCGGCGGGCGGCGAGGGGATGGTGGTCAAGCCGTTCGACTTCGTGGCGAAGGGGCCGAAGGGGCTGATGCAGCCGGCGATCAAGTGCCGTGGGCCGGAGTACCTGCGCATCATCTACGGGCCCGAGTACACGGCGCCGGAGCACCTCGGGCGCCTGCGCGCCCGCGGGCTCGGGAGCAAGCGCTCGCTGGCGATCCGCGAGTTCGCGCTGGGGCTCGAGGCGCTCGAGCGGTTCGTCCGCCGCGAGCCGCTGCGCCGCGTGCACGAGTGCGTGTTCGCGGTGCTGGCGCTCGAGAGCGAGCCGGTCGATCCGCGATTGTGATGCGTCGCAATCACGGGAGCCGCGGACTGCGGTGATTCGCGCCGGCGTCGGTGTATGGCTCGTTGACGGCGCGTGACGATCGCTGGCAGCGTGCAGCATGCCGTCGGGGATGGAGCGCGAATTCGAACTGGTGCGCGGGGAGGCGAGCGTAGCGGCGTGGGACGAGCTCACCGCGGCGCTGGAGGCCCGGCGGGCGGCCGGCGAGGACCTGGCGGCGTGGGCCGAGGCGCTGGCCCCCGCGCTGGCGCGCTGGCCCGACTCGGTGCGGCGGCTGCTGCCGTTGCAGTGGACGTATCGCCTGGCGGCGCGCGGCAGCTTGCCGGAGGCGGCGCTGGCGAACGCGCTGCTGCTGAGCGACCGCTGGGCGATGACGCATTTCGAGGAGTTCCGGCCGCTGACGCAGCGCGACGACGACGCGCACGACATCCTCGGCGACGAATACGACGACCTGGTCGCCGACGCGCGCACCGAGCAGGAGCGGGTGTTCCAGGCGCGGGAGCTCGGCGCGCTCCGCAGCCTCGACATGGAGTTCTTCTCCGACGACAACCCCTATTCGCCGGGCCCGATGGTCTGGCTCGAGAGCCCGGAGCTGCTGTTGGCTGCGCCGTTCCTCGCGGGGTTGCACGCGCTGAACCTGTCGCACGCGCTGGCGAGCTGGGACGATCCCGCGGCGGCGCTGATCGAGCTGCTGCGCCGTGCGCCGGCGCTGCGATGGATCGATCTGTCGCACAACGACCTCGGGGAGGCGGCGCTGATCGCCCTGGCGGCCTGTCCGGAGGCGCGGCAGCTGCAGCGGATCGTGCTCACCGGCAACGGCTCGGGTGAGGCGTCGCGCCTGGCGTTCACCGCGGCGGGGCTGCGCGGCGCGGTCGAGGACCTCGACGACGATTACGACGTGAGCGAGGATGGCGACGACGAGGCGTGATCGAGGCGCCGAGGAGCGGGGACCGCGACGGCTCTCGAGCGCCGGTCACGACGAGGGCCGGCGACGTCGAGCGGCGGACGCGGGCTCGTCGAGCCCGGTGAGCTCGGCAGCGTGAAGGCGGCCCCATTCGCACAGCGAGCCGACGATCGGGCGCAAGGTGAGGCCGAGGTCGGTCGCGCTGTAGACGACGCGCGGCGGCACCTCTGCGAACACCTCGCGGTGGACGATGCCGTGCTCCTCCAGCTCGCGCAGCGCCTGCACGAGGACCTTCTGGCTGACTCCGGGGATCAGGCGACGCAGCTCGGAGAGCCGCCTGGGGCCGTCGAACAAAAAATACAGGACGAACACCTTCCAGCGCCCGCCGAGCACCTTGATCGCGCGCTCGGCCGGTACGAGAGGCAGCTCCTTGAAGACGGGCATGGTTACCTTTTGGTCACTATAGGACGAAAGCGTCTCTAGCCGCCACGTAGGCCGTACGGCATCACCAGGGCATGAAAGCTCAGCCCGTCCCTCACGCCGTCCCCCCGATCGCGCTCGTCACCGGCGGCAGCCGCGGTATCGGTCGCGCCACGGCCCTCCTGCTCGCCGAGCGCGGCGTCGATGTCATCCTCACGTACCTGTCCGCTGAGCGCGAGGCGCACGAGGTCGTCGGCGCAGTCGAGGCCAGGGGTCGCCGCGCAGTCGCGCTCCAGCTCGACGTCGGCAGGTCCGGCACGTTCGAGGCGTTCGCGGCGGCGGTGCGCGGCGAGCTGCGGCGAGCGTGGGACCGCGAAGCGTTCGACTTCTTGGTCCACAACGCCGGGATCGGCGGCTACACGCCGATCGCGCAGACGAGCGAGGCGGTGTTCGACGAGCTCGTCGCGGTCCATTTCAAGGGGCCGTTCTTCCTGACGCAGAAGCTGCTCCCGCTGCTCGCCGACGGGGGGCGCATCGTCAACATGTCGACCGGGCTGGCCCGCTTCGTGTCCCCGGGTTTCTCCGTGTACGGCGCGGTGAAGGGCGCGATCGAGGTGATCACGCGCGCGCTCGCGGTCGAGCTCGGGCCGCGGCGGATCGCGGTGAACGTCGTCGCGCCGGGCGGCATCGCCACGGACTTCGGCGGCGGGGTGATGCGGGACCCCGAGCTGCAGAAGGTGGTCGCCGCCGAGACGCCGCTCGGGCGCCTCGGCGAGCCGGAGGACGTCGCGGGCGCGGTGGCGATGCTGCTCGCGCCCGAGAGCCGCTGGATCACCGGGCAACGCATCGAGGTCACCGGCGGCTATCGGCTGTGAGCGCAGCGCGGCGGCTGCGGGGTCTCGACGTGCGGTTGTCGTGTGACAGTCGATAACCGCTCTATCAAAAGCTCATCAAGAGCCAAGCTCTTTTCTGAGCACGAGCGGACCCGGCCCTTTCCTCAGTGCGCTGACGGCCGCCCGACTCTCGCGTCACGTGGTCGACTCTGTAGGCTCGGTCGGCGCAGGCGTCTTGGGTTGCGCTCCGAGCCCGTTCGAGCGCGCGCGCATCGCCTGGACGGCAGCCCGGAGCAGCAACCCCCAGCGAGCGGAGTTGCCGCGGCGCGTCTCGAAGAGTCCTGAGCGCGACGGTGGGCGCACCGGCCGGGGTCGGCGCGCGGCTGGCTCCGAGTAGGAAAAGGGAGGGCCGCCGTAAATACCGGAAGAGCCTGTAGAGCGCGGCGCTCGGCGCTCGCGGCCGGGAATCTGTTGCCGTCCGCTTGTGATCGGCCCAGCCTTTGCCATGGCGGGCTATGCTCACTGAGCTCGTCATCACCGTTTCGCTCCTCGCGGCGCCCGCGGCCAGTCCCCCGCCGCGCGAGCTGGCTGAGGTTTCGGACAGGGCGCCCACAGGGGACGCTGCCGCCGAGGCTGACGTGGAGACGGTGTTGAGTAGGCTCGAATTGCCGATCGATGTTCATCAGGTCGACGCCTTCGTGGAGACCGCGGACGAACTCCACATGCAGGTCGACTATCACCTCGCGCTCGGTCACGTGACCATCGCCACGCGCATGGACCAGGATGGTACCGGCGTGGCGCGGCTGACTCTCGACCAGCGCGTGCTCGCCGAGCAGCAATTCGTGGAGGGCGAAGTCTCCACGGTGACCACGGCGTTCGGTGCTCTCTCCGGTGAGGAAGCGTATCTCCTGGCCGCGAGCGTCTATCAAGTCTGGGGCCACGATGTGGTCATCACGGTCCTGGCGCAGTCGCGAGGGCTCCTTTGCAGTATCGCGGCCGGAATCAGCGGCCTCGCAATCGCCGCCGGCGTGTTCGCTGGCTGTGAATTGGGGACGGTGGGTCTTGGCACCGCCGCCTGTCTCGGTCTGGGCGGTGGGCTGGGGAAGGAAACCGGGGCCATCGTGCATAACAAATGCACGAGTGCGCAGAACTAGCCCAAGACGGGACCATGCCTGTGCTCAAGGTTCATACGCCGCTTCCTCCCCAGCCGTGGGGCTGGTTGCCGACTGACCAATTCTGGGCGCGGGCATTGCTGACGCCCATCGCGCTCATCTTCTGGCTGCCTTTCTTCGGCATTATCTTTCCGCTCACGCTGCATTTCAAGGTGGTTTGGTGGCAGACCGCGCTGGGCTTCTACCTATACCATCAACTCTGGGGGGGGCTCGTGGAGCGGCTCACCCGCAAGCGGCTCGCCCAGCGGCATCGGCGCATGCTGGTTGCTGATGCGGATATAGAGTCCTCCTCGCCAGAGGAAGTACCTGCGCCCGTCTCTCGTTTGAGCGGCCTCGATGACTACGAGGAATTCATGACCCGGTGGTTCGGAAGGTACGACCGCCTGGTACATCACGTCGTCAATCTCGCGTTCCTCTTCTTCATCTTCTACCCAGGCTGGTGGACGAAGGCCCTGGGCGTCCTGGGGATCATCGGCCTTACCAAGCTCGTCCGCGCATCCGCTCGGCGCCAGACTGCGGCGCGAGCACTTGACGCTCCCCAAGGTGGCGCTGATGCGCGACGGCATCGCCTCGGGCGGCGACCAGTCGCCTGCCGCGCCGGAGCTCGGCCTGCACAGAAGACCCGGCGTGGCCACCCGCTAGCGAGTAGCCGCCCGAGCGGACCTCCCTACCTGACAATGTCGTGTGAGACACGGCCCCCGCGAAATTCAGAGAGCAGGGCGAGTCCGTGAATCAAGAGCATGAGCAACCCCCGCGGGCCGCTCGGTGTCGCGGTCACGCGGTCGAGAGCTCGGCGCGCACGCGCATCAGCGCCTCGCCGAGCAGGTTCTTGCCGCGCCACTGGCCGGGGTCGTGGATCCGCGGGTCGTCGGCGCGCAGGCCGACGCCCCACAAGCGGTCCAGCGGGCTGGCCTCGACGAGCAGCTTGTCGCCGGTGGCCAGCAGGGCGGCGCGCAGGTCCGGGTTTTGCGTGAACTTCGCCCGGTTGCCGCGCACCACGATCTCGAGGCACTCGCGGTCCCACACCGCCTGCACGAAGCCGGCGACCTCGCGCCCGAGGGCCTTGTGCTGCCTGGGCGAGTCGGTGGCGAGGATCTTGGCGCGCGTGGCCTCGTCGCCGAACAGCCGCGCCTTCTCGGCCATCATGAATTGCTCGGCGCAGCCGTAGGTCACGCCGTCGACCTCGAACCGCGACGGGGTCCACTGGCCGAACGCGGCCGGCGGCTGCCAGAACAGCACCATCGTCTCGGTCTCGATCACCTGCGAGCCGTCGAATTCGTCGTGTCGCATGCGCGGCGACCATAGCAGCGACGTTCGCGCGAGGTCGAGGGCGCAGCCCCGATGACGGTGCGCCCTTTGACCGGAGGGCCGCGTCTGGCGCGGTACTCGTGCCCGGATGAAAGAACTCGACGGGGAGCGGGTGTCCGTCGTCGTGAGCGAGCGCGCGAGCGGACGTGACGCGAGCTCACGACGCGCAGCGCGATTCGTGCCACTTCGTGGGAGGACCGGAGAGTTCGCTCGGCGCCAGGGACCGGGCTTACGCAATTTCCCGGGATGATGCCGCGATCTGCGGGAGGAAGCTCATCTCGCTCGCCGCCGCTCGTGATGCGCGGCGAAGGGCGCTGCGTGGCGTCCACGGGCGTTGCGTCTTCGTTTTCGCTTGCGCGAAGGACGCCGCAATTTTTCTCGCGGGTCCGGCTACTCCGCCCGGCATGAACACGCCTTCTCTTTCTTTCGCTCGCGCTTCCCTGCTCGCCGGAGTGTTCGCACTCACTGCGTGCCCCGCGGGAGAGCCGGTGACGACCGACACGGACGCCACTGCAGGCACCGACGCCACGGCGGGCAGCGACGCCACGACCGACACGACGAGCGCCGAGCCGACGTCGCCCACGGAGACGACTGCGCCGACCTCGACGGACGGCGTGACGGAGGGAGCGACCGAGGCCATGACCGACGGCGACACCGACGCGACCACCGAGGATCCTGACACCACCACCGGCGACGTGGTCCCGCCCGAGCTCGACGCGGCCTGCGAGTCGCTGTGCGAGAAGTTCATCGCCTGTGATTGGGAGCCCCAGTACCGCGACGTCGCCTCCTGCAAGCTCGACTGCGCCGACAACACCCCCGGCGGCATGTGCATCGCGCCCTCGGTCGCGCTCTACCAGTGCGTCGGCGGGCTGACGTGCGAGGAGCTGGTGGCCGAGGAGTGGCCCAGCTGCGCCGCGGAGGAGGACGCGCTCCCGGAGGCGTGCGGGGAGCCGGACTGCCAGAACCTCAGCTCGAGCGCGGGCCCGGACTCGTGCTCGTACGGCTACGTGTGCCCGAACGCGCCGGCGGAGGAGATCGCGTGCGAGGGCGACACCTGCACCTGCCTCGTCGACGGCGAGGCGATGGGCACGTGCGGCGCCTCCGAAGGGTTCTGCGACCTCGAGCCGTACGAGAAGGCGGACATCGCGTTCGAGTGCTGCGGCTTCGAGTTCTGAAGCCCGATTCGATCGAGGCGGGCGATTCGCGTGACTGCGTTGCGAGTCGCCCGCTGCAGGTCATACGGTAAGAGGCTCGACCCTCACGCTCGCGGCGCGGGCGCGGGGCGGGCTATCGACTCTCTCGCAGCTCGGCGCGGAGCTGCATGAGCAATTGACCGAGGCGATTCTTGCCGCTGCCGTCGCCGCCGTCGCCCCAGTAGGCGTCGTTGGCCGTGTGCTCGACGAGGCGCGCGTCGCCGGTGCCGAGCAGGAGCTCGCGCAGGTCGGAGTGCTGGGTGAACTTGGCGCGCAGGGCGTCGAGCATGACCCGCTCCTTGACCGACTCCCAGTCGCGCCGCAGCGGTCGCTTGCGGTCGCGGCCCATCTCGGCCGCGAGCTTGGGCTTCTTGGCGCGACGGATCTCCTCCTCGTGCGACGTGCCCGCGAACTTCTGCGCCTGGAAGTAGTGCTCGCTGGTCGGCCACCTCTTGCCGCCGAGCTTGATCGGGAACGGGGCGAAGTTGGACAGCTCGCCGTACGGATCTGCGGGCAGGTAGAACTCGATCACGTCGGGCATGGCGGTGGCCGGAGGATCGCCGAGACCGGGGCGCGGCGCCAGCCTTCGAGCTCGCCCGCGGGCCTCCGAACGGCCCGTTTCCAGCTGCGAGCTCGGGGGCGCGGAGACGGCCGTGCCGGTGCCGGCGGAAGCCTCGACTCGCGGGCCGGAGCCTGCGGGCTCGGCCCTGATGCTCCGCAGCAAGATCGAGCCTCCGCCGCGCCCTGGCGAAGTGCGAGCCGCACCCCACGCCCGGATCGAGATCACGATCCATCCCGGCGAGAGCGTCCAGCTCGATGATGATCGTCCAACGGGTGAGCTCGGCCGTCGTGTCGAAGGCGTGCTCACGGCCCGCTCCGCAGCGGGCGATCGCCTCCTCGGCGACCGTTCGGGCCTGTCGTGCTTCGGTGCTCTCCTATCAATCCGCTCTGCGCTCGCGGCAAAGTCCGCGCGTGCGGCGTCCGTCCCGCCGTGCGGTCCTGGCTGCGGCCGCACGGCCGAGACGCCGCTCTGGTAGGCGCGCAGTCGGCCTTTGAAATCGTGCGTCCGCTCGGCTACCGTGACGGGGCGGCGATCGCTACGCTCATTTCGAGCCGCGAATTCGTGCGCATTGGATTTGTGCCATGGGGAAGAAAGACAATTGCTGCGTCGACCCGGATGACTCGCGCGTCATCGCCTTCGAGGGCCCGTGGCCGGCGGCGCAGACGCCGATGTATACCGTGCCCGTCGGCAAGCTGTTCGTACTGACGGCGTGGACCGTGTACGCCTGGAGCGTCGGCGACATCAGCCTGTACCGCAACGGTTCGCTCGTGGCCTTCATGCGGACCGTAGGCGGTGGGTCCGGGCATCAAGTGTACCCCGACGGCATCGTCTTCACCGCGGGACAGACGATCGACGGCAACATGGTCAACGGTGGCATGCACCTGTTCTACGGCCGCGAAGTCGACGCGTGACGCGGCTCGCGCGGCCGGTCCTCGCGCACCCCAGCTCCGCCGCGCGTCAGCCCCACGCGACCGCGCCGTTCATCGACCATGACAGACTTTGGCCGGGCGCGCGTCCGTGAGCTGTCCGAAGGGACATGCCTCGGGACGGGTGATGCCGGTCCCCGTCACGCGGAGGGGAGGACAGCCTGTCCCGAGGGTCATGTGCCGGGGCCCGCTTGGCGCGCGGCGCGAGTTGGCGTACCCTCGCGCGCGTCATGTCGAACCTGACGCCGAGGGACATCGCCGCGCTCGAAGAGCGTCGGCAGGCCGAATGCACCGTGGCGGCCGCGCTCGTGTCGGAGCCGATCGCCGGCGGCTTCATGTCGGTCAGCGGCGTGGGCTCGTGGACCAATCAGGCCTGCGGGCTCGGTCTGGCCGGGCCCGTCGAGACGGCGGAGGTCGATCGATTGGTCGAGTTCTACGCGAGCCGCGGCATCGAGCCGAAGATCGAGGTGAGCGCGTTCGCCGACGAGACGCTGCTCGCTGGCCTGGCGGCGCGAGGGTTCGTGCTGCGCGAGTTCGAGGCGGTGCTGGCCCGACAGCTGGCCCCCGGCGAGGCATTCGCGCCGGCGCAGGGCTGGCCGCCGGGCATCACCTTCGTCCGCGTCGACCCGCGGGACGCGGCCCAGGTCGAGGCGTTCATCGACGCGTCGACCTGCGGCTTCCGCCCCGAGGGTTCGCCGGTGCCGCAGGAGCTGGCGGAGGCGTCGCGGCGGATGATCGCGCAGGCGCGCACGGAGTGCATCCTGGCGCTCGACGGGGAGGTCGCGGTCGGCGGCGGCACGCTCGACGTCGGCGAGGGGGTGGCGGCGCTGCTCGGGACGTCGGTGCGCGCGAGCCACCGCGGGCGCGGCATCCAGCAGGCGCTGATCGCCCTGCGGCTGCGCGCGGCCCAGGCCCGCGGCTGCGCGGTGGTGTGCATCCATTCGCGTCCGGGCATCCCGACCGAGCGCAACGCGGCGCGCATGGGGTTCGCGCTGGTCTATCACAAGGTGGCGCTGGTGCGGCCGGGGCCGGGGCTGGAGCCGTCGCCGTGAGCGCGCCGGCATGCGAGCGCCTGCTCGACGACCGGATCCGCCTGACCCGCGGGTTCGTGGCGCAGGCGCGCGCGGCGGAGCTGATGGCGACGCTGCTGCGCGAGACGCCGTGGCTGGCGGTGCGCTACGAGAACGAGGGGCGCCCGCGCGAGCTGCCGCGGCTGACCGTCAACTACGGCGAGCGGTCCTATGATTATTCGGGGCTGGTGTTCACGCCGCTGCCGTGGACGCCACTGCTGGCCGAGCTGCGCGCGCAGGCGGAGGCGCAGGCGGAGGCGCGCTTCAACGCGCTGATCGTGCAGCTGTACCGCGACGGGGAGGACGGGGTGAACTGGCACGCCGACGACAGCCCGGGCGTGGGCCGCGACCCGATCATCGCGTCGCTGTCGTTCGGGGCGACGCGCACGTTCCTGGTGCGGCCGCGGGGCGCGAGCGCGCCGTGCCTGACGCTCGAGCTGCAGGCGGGCGACCTGCTGGTGATGCGCGGCGACCTGCAGCACACGCACCAGCACAAGGTGCCGCGCGAGCCGGGGGTGACGGAGCCGCGGATCAACCTGACCTTTCGGACATTGTCCGGTCCGGCGCCGCAGCCGGCGGTGGCGCACGCGAGCCGGGGGGTGCGCTGGCCCGACGGCGCCGACGACTGAGCGCGGCGGTCGACCTGACCTTTCGGACATCGTCCGCAGCCAAGGTCGGCCCGTGAACGGCCGAATCACAGCATGTCCTTCGGGACAGGCTCGACAGTCCGGCGACAGGAATCACCCCGGGACCGGTGCGGCGAGCGGCAAGGTGATGACGAGGGCGGCGCCGCGGCCCGGGGATGCGCCCACGTGGATCGTGCCGCCGTGGGCGTCGACGATCCGGCGGGCGATCGCCAGGCCGAGGCCGGAGCCGCCGCGGCGGCGGGCCGGGTCGGCGGTGTAGAACTGCTCGAACACGTGCGGGCGGTCGCTGTCGGCGATGCCGGGGCCCTGGTCGCGGACGACGACCTCGACGCGATGGCCGCGGCGGCGGGCGATGACCTCGATGCCGCCGCCGCGCGGGGAGAACTTGAGGGCGTTGTCGAGGACGCACAGCAGGGCCTGGGCGATCCGCTCGGGGTCGATGCAGACGGTGAGCTCCTCGTCGAGGTCGACGACGAGCGAGACGCCGCGGTCGAGCGCGCGGCCCTCGACGGCCCGCGTGGCCCGCTCGAGGACCGCGCGCAGCGGGGAGTCGACGCACGCCAGCCGGGTCGAGCCGGCCTCGAGGTGCCCGAGGTCGAGGAGGTCCTGGATCAGGGTGCGCAGCCGCGTGGTCTCGTCGACGGCGGTGCGCAAGAATCGGGTGCGCAGCTCGGGGTCGTCGCCGGCGCCGCCGTCGAGCGCCTGCAAGGTGACGTGGAGGTTGGAGACCGGGGTGCGCAGCTCGTGCGAGGCGTTGGCGAGGAAGGAGCGCCGCTCGCCCTCGAGCGCGGCGAGCCGCTCGGCCATGCGATTGAGCTCGGCCGCGAGGTCGCCGAGCTCGTCGGGGCGGGCGATCGCCAGGCGGGTGCCGAACTCGCCGCGGCCGAGGGCGACCGCGAAGTCGCGCATCTGCTGGATGGGCCACGCCAGGCCGCGCGCGAACCAGGCGACGAGGCCGGCGCCGACGGCGAGGATGACGGCCAGCGCGGCCAGCACGCTGATGACGGTCGCCCGCGTGTGCGCCTGCAGCTGGGCGAGCGAGCGCGACATGCGGACGACGCCGAGCTGGCGGTCGCCGCGGACGATCGGGACCGCGTGATAGATGCGGTCCTGGACGTCGACGAGGCCGGGCGCGATGCCGGTGACGGCCCGCCCGGCGAGCGCCTCGGCCATGCCGGGGACGGTCGGCCAGACGATCGCGTTCTCGGCCGGCTCGTGCTGCGAGGTGGCGAGCAGGCGGCCGTCCGGCGCGATCACCCGCAAGGCGATGTCGTCGGGCGCGCCGTAGCGCTCGATGAGGACGCGCAGGCGCACCAGGTCGCCCTGCTCGAGCAGGTCGCCGGCGGTCTGGGCGATCGCGTGGGTGCGAGCGCCGAGGTCGGTCGCGGCCGAGGCGAGGTAGAAGCGCTCGAACGACCACAAGACGACCGACACCAGCGCGCCGGCGCACAGCACCAGCAGGCCGAGAGTGGTGACGAACAGCCGCTGGCGGACGTTGAGCCGCCCCAAGCGGGGCTGCGCGCGCGGGGTGGCCGGCATGGTGCTGGGCGGGCTCAGGACGGCAGGTCGTAGCGGAAGCCGATGCCGGGGACGGTGATGACGAGGCGCGGCTCGGCCGGGTCCTCCTCGATCTTCTCGCGCAGGCAACGGATGTGCACTGCGAGCAGGGTGTGGCCGTCGGGCGCGCCGGGGCCCCAGGTGCGCTCGATGAGCTCGGTGCGGGTGACGACGCGGCCGGGGTAGGAGAGGAGGATCCGCAGCAGCGCGTACTCGGCGGCCGAGGTGGTGATCGGCCGGCCCCGCACCAGGACGGTGGCGCTGTCGAGGTCGACGACGACGCGGCCGCCGTCGAGGCGCCCGCGGGCCTGCGGGCGCTCCTGGGCGGCGATGCGCGGGATCGGGGCGTGGCGCAGCAGCTCCTCCATGCGCTGGACGAGCATGCGGTCCTCGTCGAGGAGGCGCTGGGCGCTGGCCCGCCGCCGCAGCACGGCGCCGACCCGCGCGATCAGCTCGGGGGTGTCGAACGGCTTGGTGACGTAGTCGTCGGCGCCGACGGTGAGGCCGTCGACCTTGTCCTGGCCGCGGTCGCGGGCGGTGAGCATGACGACGGGGACGTCCGAGACGGCCCGCAGGCGGCGGCAGACCTCCATGCCGTCGATACCGGGCAGCATGAGGTCGAGGATGACGACGTCCGGGAGGCGATGGCGCGTCTGCTCGAGCGCGCTGGCGCCGTCCTCGGCGGTGGTGACGCTGTAGCCCTCGCGCGTGAGCGCATAGCTGAGGCTGGCGCGCAGCGGCTCTTCGTCGTCGACTATGAGGACTCGCGGCATATGGGGGGCATAGGCGGCTCGCGCACCTGCGCAAGGTGAGGTATGCGGGTTCGGCCAGGCTCGGCGCGGAGAGAGGGCCCTTCGGGGCCATTTCGGCCGAGGTCGACGCCGTGTGCGAACTGCGCGAGGGCTTGGCGGTAGGAGCGCACCGGTCACTCGACCGGTTCGTCGAAGTGGACGGCCCAGTTCTGAAGGCCGTAACCGTGGCGGCTGACCGTGGCGTCGGAGTCGCGCAGGTTGCCGCGCGCGCCGGTGGTCGGGCCGCCCCACACGCCGGGGGTGCCGGTGGCGGCGTAGCGGACGCGCTGGTTGCCGCCGACCGGCTCGGCGGCGAGGGTGAGCTGCACCGTGGTGGGCCCGACCAGCGCGACCGCGGCGATGGCCGGCGGGGCGCCGCTGGTGTCGGTGAACTCGAAGCCGTAGTTGCCGGGGTTGGTGACGAGGACCTCGTCGAGCACGAGCGGCGGGACGGGCACGTCGAAGTCGACGGTGACGACGGCGCCGGCGCGGGTGATCGACCGCGGGGCCAGCGGTCGCCACGGCAGGCCGTCGATCAGCACGGTGCGATAGGCCTTGGCGTAGTACTCGCCGAGCCAGCGCGAGCCCTCGCCGGTGAGGTGGACGCCGTCGACGTAGGGCAGCATGTACTTGGGGCCGACGACGAAGATCCGGTCGGGCCGGGCCCGCGCCGCCGCCAGCTGCTCGCCGGGGATCCGCGAGACGCTGCTGCCGTACATGGTCCAGCTCGACATCTGGCACAGGAACATCGGCACCGGGAGTGACTGGCCGGTGATGGCCTGCACGTCGGCCTCGTAGTCGCTCTGCCAGGCCAGCAGGTCCTCGGCGTAGGCCAGGTTGCCGCCGAGGTGGTCGCTCTCGCCGTGGACGATGGCGACCGCCCGCACCGCGTAGGCCTCGCCGCTCATGGCGGCCAGGGCCGCGCCGGCGGTGACCTGGGCCAGGCCGTTGGCGTACGGCGCGGTGCCCTTCTTGAGCGCGGCGTAGGGCTGACCGCCGACGCCGTGGGCGGAGGCGAGGAGCTTGTGAGCAGCGCCGCGATCCTGCTCGAGCTGGCTGACGAGGTTGGCGGCGCCCGAGGCGATGGTCTCGCCCTCGCCGCCGTTCCACGTCTCGACCAGCGGGATGAAGCTGGTGAGGTTGGCGCCGCCGGCCCGCACGCCGGTGTTGAAGGAGACGTTGGTGAACGGCTGCTCCATGCTCACGACCACCGAGCCGGAGCCGGTCGACAGGCTCTGGCCGCTGATGAGCAGGTGGTGCAGGCCGACGCCGACGCACTGGCCGTAGACGCACGGCTGTCCCGAAGGACAGGGACTGTCACAGCCGCCGCAGTGGGCCTCGTCGTTGCCGGCGTCGACGCAGGCCTCGCCGCACAGGGTCTGGGCGGCCTCGCAGTCGGGGGCGCACGCGCCGGCGACGCAGGCGACGCCGTCAGGGCAGGCGTGGCCGCACTCGCCGCAGTGGGCCGGGTCGACGTCGACGTCGACGCAGGCGCCGTCGCAGACCTGCGAGCCGGAGCCGCAGGCGACGCTGCACTGGCCCGCGAGACAGGCGAGCCCCGGGTCGCACGGCTGGTCGCAGCCGCCGCAGTGGGCCGGGTCGTGGGCCAGGTCGACGCAGGCGTCGCCGCAGACCGCCAGCGGCGCGGAGCAGCCGCCCGCGCCGGTCGGGTCGTCGGAGCTCGTCACGGTCGACGTCGGCTCGCCGGTGGCCGCCGCGGTGGCGCTGCCGGTCGAGCCGGTGCTGTCCTCGCTGGTGGTGCCGGAGGCGGAGGAGCAGGCGCACAGGAGCGCGAACAGGAGCAGAGGGCGGGCGGGCACGGCCCACGATCGATCGGTTGGGCGGCGGGCGCAAGCCGACCGCGCGCAGGCGCTCGTGCGCTCTGGTGAATGTCTCGACGGACATGTCATGGGGGCCATCCGGGCGCCGGCCCCGGGGCCGACTGAGCGCCCGCGCGCGTGGCCGTGCGCGTGGCTGCGCGTGCCCCGGGGCGCCCCGTCCGCAGTTTGAAGGCGATGTCCCAGGCGTCGCCGCGCGCTGCGACGAGCGGCGGCCAATCGTCGATCGCCCGCCGGCGGCGGCGGCACGTCCCACGCTCCCGCTTATGCAACCACGAGAGTTCGTGAACACGAAGAAGATCGAGGCGATCGGGAACAGCGTCGTGCGCGCGGAGCCGGACGCGGCGGTCCTGCGCCTCGGCGTGACCACGCAGGCCGAGCTGCCGGCCGAGGCGGTGCAGCAGAACGCAGATCGCATGGTGAAGGTGATCGCGGCGGTGAAGAAGCAGAAGATCCCCGAATCGGCGATCCAGACCGCCGAGCTGCAGCTCGAGTCGGTGACGAAGTGGGACGAGGACTCGCAGACCGAGATCCTGGTCGGCTACCGCGCCACCAACGTGATCACCGTGACGACGCCGATCGGCAAGGCGGTGGCGGTCTACGACACCAGCGTGGCGGCCGGGGTCAACACCGCCAGCGGGCTGCGCTACGTCGTCGACGACGACAAGAAGTACCGCCGCGAGGGGCTGGCGCAGGCGACCAAGATGGCGATCGACGAGATCCACACGGTCGCCAAGGCGCTCGGGACCAAGCTCGACGGACCGCTGATGGCGGAGGTGATGGAGGTCGTGCCGCCGCCGCTCATCGAGTACCACTTCGCCGCGGCCGACGAGATCGGGGCGGCCACGCCGATCATCCCCGGCCGGGTCGAGATCACCTCGCGCGTGCGCGTGATCTACGAGATCAAGGCGACTTGATCGAAGGCTTGCACGCGACCTGCAGCTCCTCGAGAATCCGCCTGCACGAATCGGCGAGGCCGGGGTCCTTGACCTCCGTGCGCATGTGCTTGAGCCAGGCGGCCTCGTTGACGGGGAAGCGGCGCCGGCCGCTCATGATCTCGGGCTTCAGCTGCGGCTCGCAGGCGGCGTAGCGGATGATGTACGCGTCGCAGGCGGGGATGCCGATCGGCAGGTGGTCGCGCAGGTCGTTCTGCGCCTGTCCCGGAGTACCTGTCCGCGCGGGCATGTCCGAAGGAACCTCTCCCGGAGGATCGTCGACGGGCGGCTCGACCCCGCCGGGGGCCGCGGCGGGCGGCGTCATGTCCGAAGGGGCAGGTTCCTCGTCCGGCTTGCCGTCGGCGGCGGGCGGCTCGGCGGGGCCCAGCAGCGGGGTCACTGTGGAGCCGGCGGCTTGGGGGGCGCAGCCGGCGAGGGCGACGAGGACGATCGCGAGCGAGCGCACGCGGCGAGGATAGCTCAGGGCGTGGGCGGGCGCGCGGCCGCGTGTTCGCGCAGCGAGGTCATCAGTTCGCCCCACCACAGGCCGATGCCGCGGAGGAACGCCGGGACGGGTTGGCCGTGGCGGACGGGGTGGTCGGGGCGGATACTGGCCCAGCCGCGGTGCTGGACGCGGACCAGGGTGCCGTCGCCGCTGGGGGTGAACTCGACCTCGACCTCGGTCGATTCGCCGGGGGCGAAGTTGGCTGCGCGCCACTCGAACACCAGGCGGGTCGGCGGCTCCCACACCAGCACGCGGCCGGTCTCGACCACGCGGGTGCCGTCCTCCGTGGTGAACGACTCGAACAGGCGGCCGCCGGCCTGCGGCTCGATGCGGATGATCCCGCGGTGCTTGCCGGCCACCCGGTACTTGCTGCCGCGGCGCCACCATTGATCGATCTCCTCGGTGAAGATCTCGAACGCCAGCGCCGGCGGCACCGCCACCGACACCGACACATTGGCCGCGTCGCCGCGCAGCTGCGTGCTCATGCTTTTCTCCCGCGGGCCCGGCGTTCGGCGTGGGCCTTGAATGCTTGCAGTTGGTCGGCCCAGAACGCCTCGACCTCGTCGAGCCAGCCGCGCAGGTCGGCGAACGGTTCGCGCTCGAGGCGGTACACGCGGACGCGGGCGTCGTCGTCCTGGGCGTCCTCGCGGACCAGCCCGGCCTTGCGCAGCACCCGGAGGTGGCGGCTCATGGCCGGGCGGGTCATGTCGAGCGCTTCGGCGATCTCGCTGGCGCGGCGGGGGGCGCGGCGCAGCAGGTCGACGACGCCGCGGCGCGTCGGGTCGGCGAGCGCCGCGAGGGTGCGGTCGAGGTCAGCTGCCACTCGGCCTCGGGTCGCGCACGCGCTGCATGAACCACCACTGGTGGCCTTCGGGGTCGAGCGCGCCGTAGCTGCGGTCGGCCCAGAAGTCGTCGCCGTAGTCCTCGGTGCTGGGCTCGCGGAACACCTCGGCCCCGCTGGCCCGGGCGCGCGCGCAGTGGGCGTCGACGTCGTCGACGAAGACGCACAGGGTCTGCGTGTTGCCGCCGGCGAGCGAGCGCGGGCTGACGTGCTTCTGCTGGTAGCCCTCGCGGCCCGGGTCGCGCCGCTTGGTGCCGCCGACCATGATGAGGCCCTCGCCGAACACCAGCTCCGAGTGGGCGATGTCGCCGTCCTCGCCCTCGACCTTGAGGCGGACCTCGAAGCCGAACGCGCGGCACAGCCAGTCGATGGCGGCGGCGGGTTCTTCGTAAAAGATGCAGGAGGAGATGCGGGGCCATCCGGCCGGCGTGCTCTTCATGAGGTGCTCCGTTCGTTGCGGGTTCGAGAAATAGTTAACCCGAGAGAGAACCATTGTCAAGCGCGTGAACTCCAGGGCCAAGAGGCCTGGAATTCACGCAGGAGCCCGAATCACTTGGCGGGCGTGGGCCCGGCGAGGGCCTCGTCGAAGCGCTTGACGTAGGCGGCCTGGGCCTTCGTCTTGGCCGGCGCGTCCTCGGCGACCGGCTCGATCACGGTCGCCAGCGCCTTGAACAGCGCCCGCCGCTCGCTGCCGGACGGGGTGCCGGCGATCCGCCGCAGCAGCTCGACGACGGCGGCGAAGTGGGCCGCGTGGCGGTCGACCGCCTTGGTGACGTCGCCGAGGCGCGTGCGCAGCAGCGCCGCGTTCTTGGGGTCCTCTGGACCTGTACTTTCGGCCAGGTCGACGATCAGCGCGTGGGCGATGCCCGAGGGGTCGCCCTTGACCGGGTCGAGCTGCAGCAGCAGCGCCGCGCCGCGCGGGCCGGTCTGGGCCTGGGCCGCGTTCTTGGCCTTGGCCTTGGCCTGGGCCTGCTTGAGCTGCGGCTGCAGCTTGGCGGTGTCGGCGGCCGCGCGCGCGGCGGCGGTGGCGAGGCGGCCGAAGCGGAGCTCGAGCTCGGTGAGCGGGCGGGCGATCGCAGGGCCGCCCTCGCTCGCGGTGAGCACCGCGGCCAGGTCGGCCTGGGTGACCGGCGCGTCGTCGGGGCTGATCAGCAGGTCCTGCACGCCCTGCAGCTCGCGCACGAGGTCACGGGCGCGGGCGTGGACCTCGTCGCCGCGCACGACCTCGTCGGCGCCGCTGCCGGCGAGCAGGCGGAAGTGATACGGCGACGGCTCGCCGCGGCGGAGCAGGCCCCACACCTCGGCACGGGCCTGCTCGTGGCGCAGGCGCGGCTCGTCGGGATCGCCGCCGCGCTGGATCGCCGCGTGCTCGAGGCGCAGGACGTTGGCCGGCGCGTCGTAACCTCCCGGCTGCCCGGGGTGATCGCGGAAGTACCCGAGGTCGTAGACCATGCGGGTGTCGCCGCCTGCGCGCAGCTGCTCCGACAGGCGCCCGAGCGGCGAGCCGCTCTCGGCGCTGATCCACAGCGCCGCGACCTTGTCGCCGCGCTCGACCTCGTGGACGATCGCCAATTCGCTGAGCCGCTTGGAGGCGGCGTCGAGCAGCGGCGGCGTGAGCCGGTCGAGCTCGGGCTTGCCGGCCCCGCCCGGCTGGGCCGCGGCCTGCTCGAACTGCCCCGCGAGGTCCGCGTAGCTGCCCTTCTTCGCCGGCTTGCCGGCCGGGGCGGCGCTGCTCGGGCCGGCCCCGCCGCCAGCTTCGGGGGGGCTCGTGGTCGACTTTTCACATGCCCCGAGAGACAGGGCTAAAAGGACAGATAATAAGCCGCGGGAGACGGCGGGAGATCGGCGCATGCGGGCGACTATGCCACACGCCCGGGGCGCGGGGACGCGCGCATGCACACGCGGCCGCGGGCTATAGTGCCGCGATGATGCGTGGCCGTACGTCTTGGTTCTTGTCCGTGCTCCTGCCCTGCGTCGCCTGCGGCGACGACACCACCGCGACCACCGAGTCGGTCTCGACCACCGATCCCGGGACGAGCACGACCGAGGACGCGACGACCGGCGCGCCGACCTCCGAGGCGCCGACGACCGGCGCGCCGACCACCAGCGCAGTGAGCGACAGCGAGACCGGCACGACGACGACGGGCGAGACGACGACGACGACCGGTGAGACGACGACGACGACGGGCGAGACGACGACGACCGATCCGAGCACGACCGCGGAGACGAGCTCCAGCACCACCGAGGACACGAGCTCGACCACGGACACCACCACGGGCGGTCTGTGCGACGACGGGCCCGACGGCGACGGCGACGGCGTGCCGGACGCGTGCGACGCGTGCCAGGGCGGCGACGACGCGCTCGACGGCGACGGCGACGGGGTCGCCGACGCGTGCGACGTCTGCCCGGACGACCCCGCGGACGACAGCGACATGGACGGGGTGTGCGACGGCGAGGACCTCTGTCTCGCGGGGCCCGACGACGTCGACGTCGACAACGACGGCACCCCCGACGCGTGCGACGACGAGGTCGACCTCGGCATCGACACCCCGATCGACGACTACGACGTGGCGGCCGACGGGGCGCTGGTGGTCGTGCGCGGCGACGCGGGCGCGCTCAAGGTGACGTGCTGGAACGGCGACGGCACGGTGCGCCGGCCGGAGTTCACGGCCGGCAGCTACGACGCCGGCCAGGGGCTGGGGGCGAAGCCGGAGATCCACATCGCCCGCGACGCGCAGAAGGTGCTGGTGACGTGGTTCGACGCCGGCGGCAACCCGGCCAACCACCGCATCGCTTACTCGCTGCTGTCGAACGAGTGCCAGCCGATCGTCACCGGCGAGACCGCGCTCGCCCTGGCCGATGGCTACTTCGAGTTCCACGACGCTGCGATCGACGCCGTCGGCAACAGCGTGATCACTGCCTCGCCGAACCAGACCCTGATCAACTTCGTCGACGCCGACGGGCTGGCGGGCGCGCAGCAGGAGGCGTTCGACATCGACGCCTCCTACGGCGACCACGTGGCGCTCAACCAGGCCACGGGCGAGGGCATCGTCGCGGCGCAGAAGCACAGCGGCAACGGGATCTACTACCGCCGCTTCCAGGCCGGCGGCGCCGGCTGGATCGACCCCGGGCCGGTGCAGCTGCCCGTCAACTACCACTACTGGTACGACGGCTACACCGTGGGCATGAACGACGAGAGCGAGTTCGTGTTCCTGTGGCGCTCGGGCGGCACGACGCTCGACATGCGGTTCTTCGCGGCCGACGGCACGGACGTGGCCGACGTGCAGCGGACCACGATCGACTTCGAGGGCTGGGACGGCGGGCACTGCTATGATTCGTTCCGCCGCCGGCACCAGGAGATCCCGGTGCGCGGCGACGACTTCGTGCTCGGCGAGGTCTACAACTGGATCACGCCGCAGCAGAACCGCGTGGTCCACCACTTCGCCTACTCGCCGCTCGGCGAGCTGCTCGGCGAGGGCGAGACCGAGGTGAACCTCGACGAGGGCCTGACGATCCGCGTCGACGGGGCCGGGCGCAGCTTCCTGCGCGGGCCGAACGGGATCGTGGTGCGCGCCGACTACCCGTGAGCGCGGCTCAGGCGGCGTGGGTGGCCGGCCCGGCGGCGGCGAACACGTCGAGGAGGGTGCGGACGAACGCGGGGATGTCGTCCGGCTTGCGGCTGGTGACGAGGCCGCGGTCGTGCACGACCTCCTCGTCGACCCAGGTGGCGCCGGCGTTGCGGAGGTCGCTGCGCAGCGACGGCCACGAGGTCAGCTTGCGCCCGCGCACCCCGCCCGACTCGATCAGCGGCCACGGCCCGTGGCAGATGGCGGCGATCGGCTTGTCGCTGGCGACGAAGTGACGGATGAACTTGATCGCGGCCTCGTCGATGCGCAGCTTGTCGGGGTTGATGACGCCGCCCGGCAGCAGCAGGGCGTCGAATTCGACCGCCTTCGCCTCGCTCAGCTCGAGATCGACGGGGAACCAATCGCCCCAGTCCTTGAACTCCCACCCGCGCACGCGCTTCGACTCCGGCGAGACCAGCACTGTCTCCGCGCCCGCGGCGTCGAGCGCCTCGCGCGGCTTGACCAGCTCGACCTGCTCGAACCCCGAGGTGACCAGGATCGCGACCTTCTTGCCCTGCAGCGGTGTGGAACCCATGTTTGAAATTTTTTCTCCCGGCCATGGCATGCGGCAGTTCCGGCGATCCGCAAGCGCGCGGGGGCGGCGCGGCGGGCTCGGCCGTCACCGGTTCAGCGCCGCGAGCCGTGGAGAGCTCGGCGCCGCGGGGACGTCGGTGCGCGAGACCTCGGTGCTTCGAACTCCGGCGAGCTCGACGATGACGCGGGCGAGCGGCGATGGCGTGCGGGGGGCCCGACGCGACCGGCGAACTCACGGGGCGTTGTCGCCCCGGTGTGACGGATCGGCGAAGTCGCAGCGATGAACCGCGCTGTGGTCATTGAGGCCGGCGAATCGAAATAGGGGCAGGCATGACCGTACGCGTATTCGTCGATCGGGCGGATCGCGTGGCGGGCGCGTATGGCCCGCGGCTTGTCGGCGGCAGGGCCCGCGCGTACTTTATGAAGAATGGCGATTGTTTATCGTTCGACCGCGATCCTCGTCGGCGGGCTGCTGACGGCCTGTCCTTCGCAACCTGTCCCCGGGGACACCGAGACCGACGGCGCGACCGCGACCGATTCGGGCAGCGAGACCGATCCGTCGACGGGCGGCGACCCGCCGACCACCAGCCTGCCGACCGGCACGACGAGCTCCACCGGCGACACCAGCGAGAGCACGACGACGGGCGAGAGCACGACCACCGAGGGCGTGAGCGCGACCGACACGTCGACGAGCACGACGGGCGAGGACACGACGACGACGAGCACGACGGACACGACGTCGACGAGCACGACGGGCGAGGACACGACGTCGACGAGCACGACGGGCGAGGACACGTCGACGAGCACCGGGCCGGACACGTCGACCTCGGGCGGGCCGCCGGGCTGCGGCGACGGGGTCGTCCAGCCCGGCGAGGCGTGCGACGACGGCAACGCCGACGACGACGACGGCTGCCTGCCGACCTGCGAGCTCGGCATGGGCGCGCCGGTCGATCCGCTGGTGCTGCCGAAGCCCGCGCAGGCCGACGACCTGCGCTGCATGGCGCCGCTGCCGGGGTGGTTCCTCGACGCGTCGGCGATGATCGTCGGCCGCGCCCTGGCGGACTTCGGGCCCGAAGAGCAGACCGCGTCGCAGCTGTTCGAGGTGTCGCTGCCCGGCGGCGACGATCCGGCGTTCTGGGACATCACCGAGTGGGCCGGCGAGCACGGGCGTGTGCCGCTGCAGGCGCAGGGGGTCCAGGGGCACGTGGTGGTCGCCGGGATGATCGACACCGAGGCGCAGGAGCCGGGCTCGGGCGGGCACCTGTGGCAGACCAGCGTCGGCGGCGACGGCTCGACCGAGTGGTCGCTGGAGTTCCCCGAGCTGCCGATCGCGGTGACCGACATGAACTGGTCGGGCGGGGACATCGCGCTGGTCGGCAATCATGCGGCCGGCACGGCCGGGGCGTGGGTGCTCCGCTTCGACGGCGCGGGGGCGTTGATGTGGCAGCACGACGCGCCGGTCGGGGTCGGCTGGAGCGTCCGTTACCGCGGGGTGGCGATCGAGGACAACAGCGGCATGATCTACGCGGTGGGCGAGCGCCACGCCGACGACGCGTCCTCCGATCAGGTGTTCCTCGAGGCGCTGACGCCCGACGGCCTGGTGCTGTGGGAGGCGACCCTGCCGTCGCCGACGCACGCGCACGCGCTGCCGTCCGACGTGACCGTGACGGGCCAGACTGCGCTGGCGGTGGCGATGACGCAATTCGACGGAGATGTCCCCGAGGACAGCGTGCTCGGCTACGCGAAGTTCGCGGCGGCCGACGGCGCGCAGCAGTGGTGGAATGAGTGGGCGCCGCCCGACGGCTGGGCGGTCCACGCCGGGCCGGTCGACAGCGAGCCGTTCGGCGGGATGTTCATCGGCACAGGCGAGCACGACGGCGACGAGTCGCGCACGCGGGTGTTCCGCATCGACGAGGACGGGGCGGTGCTGTGGACGACGAAGCGGCCGGGCGGCGACGTGCGCGACCTGCTGTTCTTCGGCCCGCCCGAGCGGGTCTACGCGCTGACGAAGGACGCGATCCTGCCGTTCGAGAGCTGGTGATCAGAGGTACTGCACGTCACCGGCGTCGGCGGGGTGCTCGTCGTCGCCGATGTCTTGCGTGTGGCCGTAGCCGAGCTCGCCCCAGAAGTTGCGCCCCCAGCAGCGCAAGGCGCCGGTCGTCAGGATCGCGCAGGTCTGTTCGAACGACAGGTCGATCGAGGCGACGTCGCCGCCGACCAGGACGTCGGGCAATTCGAGCGGGGTCATGAACTTGGTGTCGGTCAGTGAGCTGGCGATCCCGAGCGCGCCGTACCAATTGTAACCCCAGCAGCGCAGGGCGCCGGTGTCGAGCAGCGCGCAGGTGCGGTCGTAGCCGGCCCCGATCTGGATCGCGGGGTGGTCGAGCGGGATGTCGCCGAGGGACGCCGGCGTCTCGTCGTCGCCGATCGCGGGCTCGCCCTCGATCGCCGGGCCGTAGCCGAGGCCGCCGAAGTCGTGCTCGCCCCAGCAGCGCACGCCGCCGGTGTCGAGCAGGGCGCAGGTGTGCGCGACGCCGGTGACGATCTGGGTGACGAAGCCGCCGACCGGCACGTCGCCCATCGACGCGGGCGTCTCGTCGTCGCCGATCCACGCGTCCTGAGGCGGGCCCTCGGGATCGAAGATGCCGTAGCCGAGGGCGCCGTTGGCACCATTGCCCCAACAGCGGACGCGGCCGCCTGCGAGCAGGGCGCAGGTCTGGACGCCGCCGGCGGCGATATGAAGCACCGGCTCGCCGACGTCGACGTCGCCCGCGTCGGCCGGATCTTCGTCGTCGCCGATGTTTTGAGGATTACCGTAGCCGAGGCGCCCGTCGGTCCCGGCACCCCAGCAACGGACTGCGCCGCCCTCGAGTCGGGCGCACGCGTGCGAGCTGCCGAGGGTGAGCTGAACGACGGGGCCGCCGATGTCGATCGGGGCGATCGAGGACGGCAGCTCGTCGTCGCCGATCCACGCCGGGTCTTTGCGCCCGAGGAGCCCCTCGAAGAGCGTCTCGCCGCCCCAGCAGCGGACGTCGCCGGTGGCGAGGCGGGCGCAGGTGACCGCGCCGCCGCCGTACGCGACGACCTCGACGACCTCGCCGCCGACGTCGACGTCGGGGACCCCGGCGGGGAGCTCGTCGTCGCCGATGTTCTGCGTATTGCCGAAACCGAGCGCGCCGTACTGGCCGAGGCCCCAGCAGCGCAGGCGGCCGCCCTCCACCAGGGCGCAGGTGTGATTGCCGGAGCCTGCGACCTGCAGGACCGCCGGGCAATCCTCGCAGGAGGAACCACCGGAGGTCGAGGTGCTCTCGGTCGTGTCGGTGGCGAGGGTCGTGTCGGGCGGGGCGGTGGTGGTGGTTGTGTCGTCGCTACCGGTGGTGCTCGGGGGGGCGGCAGTGGTCGTGCTCGCGTCGCCGGGCGCCTGCGTGGTCTCGCCGGTGCTCGCGGGCTCGGAGGCGCTGTCGGTGTCGAGGCTGCCGAGCAGCTTGGGGCCGCAGGCGGCGAGGGGGAGGGACAAGGCGAAGGCGGGGATACAGTGGATACGCATGCGGCGTCCTCTAATGCGTGGTGTCCGCTGCTTCGTCGGTCCGTCGCGCGCGGGCGCGCGAGCCGGGGCAACTCTGGTCGATCTTGGCGGCGTACAGCGAGTGCGGCCGGGCGCGGTGAAAGCCGGCGGCGGCCTTGCGCGCGGCGGCGGGGTCGTCCTGAGCGCACAGGCCGAGCACCCGCGCGGCCTCGATCTCCTCGATGAACACGCCTCGCGGCCAGCGCTGGCGGTATTCGTCGGCGTGGGCGACGGCCTCGGCGGCCCGGCCGTCGCGCAGGGCAGATTGCGTCCGCTGCAGCAGGGCGAGCTCGGCGTCCCATCCGAGTGTTGATTCGGGCATGTCCTCGGGGACATGTGGTGTGTGAGGCTCGGGCGAAGGTGTTGGTGGGATCAGCATGTCCTCCGGGACATGTGGGGTGCGAGCCTGGACGGGTGCGAGGTGCGGGGCTTGGATGTCCTGCGGGACAGATGCAGCGGAAGCATGCATGTCCTCGGAGACAGGTTCTTCCGCCGGAGGCGTATCCCTGTCCTCGAGGACATGTGCATCCGTCGTCGCCGCGTCCGGCGCGGGCCCGCGGGTCAGCGCGAGGGCGACGAGACCGGCGCCGCCGACGGCGAGGACGGCGGCCAACAGCTTGCCGAAGCCGCCGGCGGCGGTCGCGGTCGGGGCCGCTGCAGCCGCGAGGCGGCTCTGGAGGCCGTCCCAGTTGGCCGCGCGGGTGGCGGGCGAGGGTTCGGCGGCCCGCTCGGCGTCGATCCACTGCTCGAGCAGCTGCTTCGGATCGTTCACGGCGTCCTCCGGCGGGCGGTGACGGCCTGCTCGAGCGTCTCGCGGGCGCTGCGGAGCCGCGAGTAGACGGTGTTGAGCTTGACGTCGAGGGCGGCGGCGATCTCGGGGGCGGTCATCTGCTCGAAGGTGGCGAGCACGAACACGGCCCGGCGGTCGTCGTCGAGCCGCTCGAGCAGCTCGAACAGCTCGCTGGCGGCCTCGTAGCGGCGCGACGGGTCGGGGGCGCAGTCGGGCTGGAAGCCGACGGCGACGGCCTGGCGCTGCTCGCGGCGCTGGTGGCTGCGCCGATGGTTGCGCACGACGTGGACGACGACCCGGAACAGCCAGGCGCGCACGACCTCGGGCCGCGCGAGCTCGGCGAGCTTGCGCGCGGCGATCAGGAACACCTCCTGGACGGCGTCGTCGACCTGTCCCGAGGGACATCCGAGGCGCCGGGCCGAGCGCCACACGAAGTCGTGGTGGGCGCGGAAGACCTCGTCGATCCGCGGGGCGGCCGCGGGGGCGACCGGGGTGCGGTCGGGCTCCGCGGGCTCGGCGGCGGTCGCGGGCAGCAGCGCGTCGGCCATCACGCCGCCCTGTGTCCGCCGCTCGAGGGATTCCGTCACGGCAGTCGCGACTTCATGGCGCGGAACCTCACCTCGAGCGCGAGCGTCGCGCGCACGCCGGCCCGGCCGCCGCGCCACACCTCGCCGCCGCCGTCGATCAAGAACTGCGGCCGGTTAAGGGCCAGGTGGCCGTCGACCGCCAACCACACCGCCCAGCGCGGCGCCGGCACCAGCGCGACCGCGGCCCCGAGCGTCAGCGCCGACCACAGGCTGCGCTCGACGCGAGCGTCCGCCACGCCGAAGCCGCGGGCCCGCATGCTGCCGAACTCGACCCCGAGGCACAGCGGGACCTCGAGCCATGCGCGGCCGGGGGCGAAGCAGCCGCGCAGGCCCCCGGTGGCGAGCGAGACGTCGGCGCCGGCCCCGGGGCTCGCCGCGAGGCGGGTCCGCGTCGGCGCCCACCAGCTCGCGGTCAGCTCGAGGCGGCCGCGTCGGCCGAGGCCGAGGCCCGCGGCGCCGACGAAGCCGCCGCTGACGCCGGGGGTCGCCCCGAGGGCCGCGCCGCCGCCGATCCGCAGCGCGGCCCACCGCTCGAGCGCAGCGCGTGCGGGCGCAGGCGCGGGGCTCGCGACGGCCGCAGGTGTCGCGGTCGCGGGCCTGACGGGTGTGGGCGACGGTGTGGGAGCGGCAGCGGTCGCGGGCGACGGGGCCGGGGTGAGCGACGGTGTGGGGCTCGGCGTCGACGCGGCGGGCGATCGTCGCTCGACGGGTACATCGATCACGAGCTGGCTGACCCAAGGTTCAGGTTCACGCGTGGCCGGCTGCACCGGCGTCGCAGTCCGCGGCGGGGTTGCGGGGCCGGCGGGGGCGCGCAGCAGGGCCATGAGCCGCGGGTCGATCTTCGTGCCCACCGGGTCGACGGCGAGCGCGACGAGCAACGCGGTCGCTTCGCCGAGGGTGGCGCAGTCGCGGTGGCGGAGGACCCGGCGCTGGCTGGCGCCGCCGCGGCGCGCGAGCAGGCGGAGCCGCCACTCGTCGCCGGTGCGCTCGACCGCGGCGCGCACCCGCAGCTGCGGTCCGCCGGGTGAGCCGCCGAGCAGCGCCGTCACCCGCGCCTCGATCTCGGCCGCGCGCGGGCACTCGGGCGGCGCCTGCCACGACAATTGCCACGAGTCGTCGGCGCCGGCGGCCGTCGCCGGCAGCACGAGCACCGCGGCCGCGAGCGCCACGATCGACGACCTGCGGGTCGCCGGTCTCGCTGTGCCGGATCGATCCGTCACCGTCGCCATCCTACATCAGGACCGGCGCGGCGAGCTGCGACCGCCGCGCGGCCGGTGTTGTGGTGGATCCGACAGCGGTCGTCTCGGCGGCGCCGCGTCGCCTGGACAACATTGCGAGTGGTGTGACGCTTGAAATCGTATGACCGCATCGATTCGAACCGCCCGCGTCGTGCTCGTCGCCAGCGCCGCGCTCGCCGGCTGTCCGGGCGACTCCGGCGCGCCGATGGCCGACCCCACCGATTCGGGGACCACGAGCAGCGGCGCGGCGACACTCGGCGGCGATGACGACACCGGGGCGACCAGCGTCGACGTGCCTGTCCCCGAGGACAGGCCCGAGAGCGAGCCGCAGACCCGGGTCGAGCGGCTGCTGGCGGCCCTCGACGAGGCGATGTACCGCTGCCCCGAGCGCGCGTGGCCGGACGTCGCGGCCAACTACCGCCAGCGCCAGGTGGTGCTGACGTCGGAGCTCGACGACCTCGCGTGGGTGTGGAACGACCAGAGCGGGGACGGGGCGCCGCCGGTGGTCAGCGAGCGCCCGCTCGACGAGCTGCCGCCGGAGTGGACGTCGTACTTCAACGTGAGCGAGCTCGACGGCGTCAAGTCGCTGGGCATCTCGCTCGACCAGACGCAGGCGCAGAACGAGTGGTGGGTGAACAACGGCGGCACGCTGTGGCCCGATTTCGCCGCGTCGCTGATGTTCCACGAGGGCTTCCACTTCCTCGGCGATCAGGACGACTGGAGCACCGGCGCGGGCAGCCGCTCGGCGCCCTACCCGGAGCCGTGGGAGCCGCGTTACCTGCGGCGGCAGCTGATCGGGGCGCTGGCGGCGGAGGTGCTGGCCGAGGGCGCCGGCATGGACGCGGCGGCGCACTGGTACACGCGCCTGCAGACCGAGTACGCGGCCGAGATGAAGACGATCCGCAGCTATGATTGCACCGAGGGCTCGGCCGAGTACGTCAGCCTGATCATGAGCGCGATCGCCGAGCTCGGGTGCGACGCCTCCGACGCGGAGGTGCTGGCCCTGGCGCTGTCGCACCTGCCGGACGGGCTGTTCCTCAGCAGCGGCGCGGGTTATGGCAGCGACCTCGAGCCCTACGAGCTCGGCGTGGTCGCCGGCCTGCTGCTGCGCCGCGCCGGCGTGCCCGACTGGGAGCTGGCGGTCGAGAAGGGCGCCGGTCCGGCCGATCAATTGCTGGGGAAGCTGGCCGGCACGCCGCAGGTCGACGACCCCGCGGCGCAGGCCGCCGCGCAGGCGGCGGTGGCCGAGCGCAACGCGACTGTGGGGGAGCAGATCGAGCCGATGCTGGCCCACATGAAGGACCCGGACTACACGCGCATCGCGGTCCGCTTCGACTGGATCATCGGCTCGTTCGGGGTCGGCGGGTTCTATTATTTGGCCGCCGAGCCGCAGCAATCGGAGGTGCTGCTGAACCTGTCGGCCGTGCTGGACCCGCCGTCGATGGTGACGATCGAGGTCTCCGAGCAGACCGCGCTGGCCGCGGTGGCGACGCCGTGCGCGTTCCCCCAGGACTATTCGATCGTGCTGACGGTGCCGAACGCGGCGCTGACCGTGGCGCTCGGCTCGGCGACGTCGACCGACCCGCAGGTGCGATTCGCCGGCCTCGCGGTCGAGGAGGCCAAGGGCGAGGGCGGCCTGCCGTGGTTGTGCCCGGCCGACGCCGGCGGAGCCAATGGTGCCCCGGCGCCGCCCCCCGAAATGCACACCCTCCGCCGCGCCGATCACGGCCGCCGCCGGGCCTTCGTCCACCCGGAGACCGATCGCTGAATTGTCGCGCAGACGGGCGAGTTCGCGCCTTTTGGCGCGGATTCGCGCAAAATGCTTGACGCCGCGCGCGGTTTCGCGCCAAATGCGAGGGCATGCGCCTCGCCGCCGACGCCCCCACGCCCGACTGGGACTCCTTCGAGTTCGCGTTCGAATGCGCGGACCTCGAGTCGCGCTCCTACTACGATACGATGACGGGCGAGGTGTGCGTGACCGGGCCGTTCGAGGACGACCCCGGCGAGCGGGAGCGGATCGACTCCGACCCGCAGCGCTACCTCGAGATCGATCGCCTGCCGTCGCACGAGCAATACCAGTGGATGGCCCGCTTCGCCACGGAGGAGGTCGGCGACGTGCTGCTGCGCGAGCGGCTGCTGCGCGCGCTGGAGGGCCGCGCGCCGTTCCGCCGCTTCAAGGACGCGCTGCTGACGGCGCCGCAGGAGCGCGAGCGGTGGTTCGCGTATCACGCGAGGGCGCTGCGCCGGGCGATCGAGCAATGGTTCGCGGCGCGCGACCTGCCGGTCCGCGCAGCGCCGCCGTGGGCCCGGCGCGATTGAAGGCGGGCGCCGGCGCGAATCACTCGCTATATTTCCGCGAGAGCGACGACGCAGCGTGCTTGATGCATCTGCGGCATCGCAGCCGCTGCTTCGAGGCAGCGGATGCGGCTCAGCCCGGAGCGGCCTCGTGCAGCGCGAACGCGGCGCCCTGCGGGTCCTCGCAGGCGGCCACGCGCGCGCCGTCAGGGGTTCGCATCGGCTCGCCCGGCGCTCGGCCGCCGCCGCTGCGCACGCGTTCCAGGGCCGCGTCGAGGTCGGCGACCGCGAAGTGGTACAACCAGTGAGTGTGGACCTCGGGGCGCCGGGCCGCGTCGGACATGCCGCCGACGCCGGGGCCGCCGGGCTGCCACGCGAATTCGCGGTAGGTGCCGAGCGGCCCGAGGTCGTGCGATGGACCCGACGCCCAGCCGAACATCGATGCATAGATCGCCGCGGCCGGGGCGGAATCGCGGGTGTGTAGATCACACCAGGCGAGCTTCGCGGGGGTCGCGGGCCGCGACGTGACGGCCAGCACTGCGCCGAGCGGGTCGCGCAGCGCGGCGACGAGGTGACCCCCGGGACGCGTCTGCACAGGTCCCAGAGGGCTCGCGCCGAGAGCGACGAATCGCTGGACCGCGGCGGGGACGTCGGCGACTGCGACGTGGCCGAGCCAGTGCGCCGGGGCGCCGCGAGCGGCCGCCTGCGCCGGCAGGGTGGCAAACTCGCCCAGCTCGGGCCCGTCCGAACGCAGGCGCCAGCGGGCGTCGCCCGCGGCGACGACGAGGCCGACTGCGTCGACGTAGAAGGCTCGCGCGGCGGCCGGGTCGGTGGTCCTGAGCTCGTACCAGCAGAACGTGTGCATCGCGGGGCTCCTGGGGGCGGCGCGCAGGGTAGCAGAAGCGCGGGCCACGGCGTCGCCCCGCCACGATTGCGGCGCGGGAGGCCGGTGGTACGAACCTCGACGGGGCCGTTTTCAAAGCAATGCGATCACCGAACCTGTCGTGGATGTTCTCGGCGCTGCTCGTACTCGTGAGTTGCGGCGAGCCCGCCGTTCGCGGCAATGTCGTGACCGAGGGCACCGTCGTCGTCCGGGCGGAGGAGGCGAAAGTCGCGGTCGAGGAGGATTCCGCAGCGAAGCCCGCCGTCGACGAGGCGCCCGCTCCGGATGCAGAGGTGGAGGCAGTTGCGGTGACGGAGGCGGACATCGTGCCGCGAGCGCCCGTGCCGGCGACCGCGGAGGCGGCGGCGCGCCAGCTCGCGGCGTGGCTGTCCGAACGCGACGCGCCGGTGCCGGCGCTGCTCGACCAGACGTCGGAGATCGAGGTGGCCATGGACTGCGGGGTGTGCGACGGCACGGAGCCGGGCAAGACCACCAAGGTGATCGGCCTCGACGGCCTCATCGCCCTCGACCGTGACCTGCGCAAGGGCGCGATCCTCGGCCTGTGGGACTTCGGCGAGCAGATCGACTGCAAGCAGGGCTGCTGCCGCTTCCTCATCGATCCGGAGGTCGGCTTGCAGGAGTACCTGCTCGGATTGAAGAAGGTCTGCGTGCGCACCGACGAGGATGGCAAGCCCACCGGCTACACGCGCATCGAGGGCGTCGGCGCCCGGCCCAAGTTCGTGCCGAAATGAGCCGCGCAGGCCGGCCGCGGCGCCGTCCGGCGAGGTGGCCGGAATGTGCCACCGGTTGACCGATCTTCCGCCATTTTCGCGCCGGGGCCGGCATGTTACCCCTTCACGGTCCGTATCGAGGAGCGTGTCGTGGCGCGATGGATCGTCAAAGTCATTCCTTTGGTGTTATCGCTGGCGTGTTCGCGCGGGGCGGCCGATTCGGCCGACGAGGGCCCGCCGGGGCTGCTGGAGGGCCTCCGCGAGCGCTCGGCCCGGGTGCTCGCGCACGACGCGTACGGCGACGGGGCGACCGAGCTGGTGTACCTCGAGCAGGGCTGGGGCCCGGCCGAGACGCTGTGGTTCTACCACGCCGATCAGGGCTCGGTCTTGATGCCGTACGACACGCTGCTCCACCTCGAGCAGGTCGGCAGCGAGCAGCCGTTCGTCAGCCCCGAGCACATGACGCGGTTTCGCTTCCTGAATCAGTACGCGACGCCGAACAACCCCGACGGCCTGCCGGTCGGGTTCGCGCGCCACGACGACCAGGTCGGCCTGACCTGCGCGGCCTGTCACACGTCGCAGGTCAACTACCGCGGCACCGCGATCCGCATCGACGGGGCGCCGGCGCTGGCCGACGTGGCCGGGTTCCTGCGCGAGGTCGAGGCGGCGCTGCGGGCGACGCTGGCCGACGAGGCCAAGCTGGCGCGCTTCGCCGCGGCGCGGACGGGCGGCGGCGCCGACGAGGCGGCCCGCGCGGCGGCTCGCACCAGCCTGCAGGCGACTCTGGCGTGGTTCTCCGATTACAACGCCGCCAATCACTCGACCACGACCGAGGGCTTCGGCCGCATGGACGCCATCGGCAGGATCATCAATCAGGCGATCCGCTTCACCAGCGGGGCGCAGAACAGCCTCGAGCCGAACGCGCCGACCAGCTACCCGCTGCTGTGGGACGCGCCGCGCCACGACTATGTGCAATGGATCGGCTTCGCCGCCAACGCCGAGGCCGGCTCGCTCGGGCGCAACGCGGGCGAGGTGATCGGGGTGTTCGGGCGCGTCGAGCCGCGGCACTACGAGACGGAGAAGGAGGCGCGGCGCGGCTATGAATCGACGATCGACATGAACGCGCTGGTGGCGATGGAGGAGAGCCTGCGCCGGCTGCAGTCGCCGGTGTGGCCGGAGGAGGTGCTGCCGGCGATCGACCGCGCGCTGGCAGCCCGCGGGGCGGAGCTGTACGAGCAGCAGTGCGTGTCGTGCCACGCGCTGATCGATCGCGCCGACCCGGACCGGCGGGTGGTCGCGCAGATCACCGGCCTCGAGGTCGTCGGCACCGACCCGACCAGCGCGCGCAACGTCGCCGACGCGCGCGTGCCCGCGGGCATGCTCGAGGGCGCAGTGTCGCCGCAGGGCGAGCGCTACGGGGCGAAGCTGACCGCGCTGACGCTGCTCGGCGACCTGGTCGCGCGCTCGCTGGCGAAAAACCCCGTGGCGGTGGGGCGGGCGATCGTCAACGCGAAGCGGCACGAGCTCGTGAAGACGCCGAAGCAGGGCGACCACCCGCGCAGCGACAGCGACCCGACGGTGTCGCTGCAGGCGTACAAGGCCCGCCCGCTCAACGGGATCTGGGCGTCGTCGCCGTACCTTCACAACGGCTCGGTGCCGACGTTGCACGACCTGCTGCTGCCGGCGGCGCAGCGACCCGCGCGCTTCGCCGTCGGTCGCTGGGAGTTCGACCCGCACAAGGTCGGCTACGTGAGCGACGGCGAGGGCCCGTTCGTGGTCGACACTGCGGTGAAGGGCAACTCGAACCGCGGCCACGAGTACGGGACCCAGCTGGCCGAGGACGACCGCCGGGCGCTGGTCGAATACTTGAAGACGCTGTGACGGCTCGCCGCGACGCGCTCACAGCTCGTGCTTCGAGGCGGCGAGCGAGGGGCTCGAATTGGCCGACTTCAATTCGCCGGTCGCGCGGGTGAGCGAGGTCGGCGTCACGCCGAGCACGCGGCGCATGCAGCGGGCCATGTGGCTCTGGTGCGAGAAGCCGACCTCGAGCGCGACCTGGCTGGCGGCCATGCGCCCGCGCAGCAGCAGGGCGCGGGCGCGGTCGACCCGGCGGTGGATCACGTAGGTGTGGACCGGCAGGCCGAGCGAGCGGCGGAACAGGGTCTTGAGGTGCGAGGCGCTGATGCCTGCGACGTCGGCGAGGGTCGCCAGGGACAGGTCGTGATCGAGGTGCTCCTCGATGTAAGAGGTGATGGTCCGCAGCTGCTGCGGGGTCAGGCCGCGGGCGGGGCGGGGCGGGGCGGCCACCGGATCGAGCAAGCGCACGGCCAGCGCCAGGCCGAGGCTCTCGCTGAACAGCGCGCCGCCCGGGCGGCCGGCCGCGTGTTCGGCGTCGAGGGCCCGGACGATGTGCTCGATCTGCGGATCGCGGATCTGGTGGCGCTGGGGCACCTCGAGGTGTGCCGGATCGCGGCCGGTCTCCGCGGCGGCGCGGCCGAGCAGCGACTGCGTCAGCGACACGACGAGCGCGGTGCTGGCCTCGGCCTGATGCCATTCGTCGGCGACGCCGGCGGGGAACACGTCGATCTCGCCGGCGGTGTGGACGAATCGATGGTGCTTGCATTGGCCGCGCGCGGGCCGACCGACGTGCATGCGCACGCGGTGGTCGGCGGACTCGGCGAGGACGGCCAACCCGGCCGCGAAGGTCTCGAGGCCGAGGCTCGGAGTGAGGGAGGTGCGCGCCGCGATCGTCTCGGTCCCGGGCATGGGGGACGATCCTACCCGAGGGCGCGGGCGACCTGACCCGCGGATCGGTGTCCGATCGTGTCGGGGTCGCGTCCGAACGTGCGCGACGACGGAGGGCGGGCGGCCTATCTCTGGGGGCATGCATTCGCACTCCACAACCCACGAGGCCGCCCTGATCGGCCTGGGAGCGATGGGCGTGGCCCTCGCTCGCGCGGCGGCGACGAAGGGCCGCCGCATCATTGTCTGGAATCGGACTTCGGCCAAGGCGGCGCCGCTCGAGGCCGCCGGCGTCACGGTGGCCGGGAGCGTGGCCGCGGCGGTGGCGGCCAGCCCGGTCGTGATCGTGTGCGTCACCGACTACCCGGCGACCCGCTCGCTGCTCGAGTCGGTCGAGCTCGCCGGCAAGACTCTGGTGCAGCTCAGCACCGGCACGCCGCAGGAGGCGCGCGAGCTCGCGGGGTGGGCGACTGCCCGAGGCGCGCGCTACCTCGACGGCGCGATCCTGGCGGTGCCGAGCCAGATCGGCGGACCGCACGCGAACATCATGACGTCGGGCGCGCCGGAGGCGTTCGCGGCCGCGCAGGCGCTGCTCGCCGACATGGGCGCGGTCCGCTTCGCCGGCGAGCCGCCGGGCGCCGCGGCGGCGCTCGACTTCGGCGTGCTCGCCAGCCTGTTCGGGGCGCTGCTCGGCTTCTACCACGGGGCCCGACTGATGGAGTCGGAGGGGCTGCCGGTCGACAGCCTCGGCGAAGTGATGGCCGCGACCGCACCGGCGATGGGCGAGATGATCCGCATCGACGCCGAGGCGATCCACCACGGCCGCTACGAGGCGCCCGAGGCCTCGCTCGAGATCTGCTGGCGCAGCATGGATCTGCTCGGACGACACGCCCGCGAGGCGGCGATCGACGCCAGCTTCCCCGGTTTCGCGGCGGCGATGTTCCAGCGCGGGATGGCGGCGGGCCTCGGCCAGGAGGCGCCGGCGGCGATGATCAAGGTGCTGCGGGCGGCGTCGGCCGCGGAAGGAGCGGAGCGATGAGCGCGTACGCGGGCAAGCAGGCGGTGATCGTCGGCGGGACGCACGGGATCGGGCTGGCGACGGCGGAGCTGCTGCTCGCCGGCGGGGCCGAGGCGCTGGTCACCGGCCGCGAGGCGAGCGCTGCGGCGGCGAGGCGCGAGCTCGGCGAGCGGGTGGTGGCGTCGGACATCGCCGACCTCGAGGCGATCGACGCCCTGGTGGAGCAGGTGCGGGCGCGCCTCGGGGCGATCGACCTGCTGTTCATCAACGCCGGGGTGGCCGAGCTCGAGCCGTTCGACCGCGTGACCGCGGCGTCGTACGACCGCACGTTCGCGGTCAACACCCGCGGGGCGTTCTTCACCGCGCAACGGCTGGCGCCGCTGGTGCGCGAGGGCGGGGCGATCGTGTTCACGACCTCGATCGCCAGCACCAGCGGGACCGCGGGCATGGCGGTCTACTCGGCCAGCAAGGCGGCCATCGGCGCGTTCGCGCGGGTGATGGCGGCCGAGCTGCTGGCGCGAGGCGTGCGCGTCAACACCGTCAGCCCCGGCTTCATCCGCACGCCGACGATGGGCACCGCCAGCAGCACGCCCGAGGAGCGCGCGGCCTTCGAGCGCGAGGGCGACGCGATCACGCCGATGGGCCGGATCGGCACGCCCGAGGAGGTGGCCCGCGCGGTGCTGTTCCTCGCCTTCGCGGCGACTTTCACGACGGGCACCGAGCTGTACGTCGACGGCGGCCTGGGCCAGCAGCTGTCGCCGCCGCAGCAGCATGCACCTTAGGGCATGCTCTTTAGGTAATGCCCCAATGGGCATGTTTTAAAGGACATGCCCATTCGAGCATGTCCTTGCGTGCTCGTCGGCGCGCCGGTGTCCACGCGGCGGCGCTCGGCAGCGAGCTGGCCGCAAGGACGAACGTTGCCGGCATCGGCCGCGACGCTCGACCCTCGCGTGGGCGACGAACCCGGCGACCCTAGCGACGGCTGCCATCGGCCACCGGCACGGCGCACGCGCGCTTGGCCGGGCCTTCCCATCGGGGTATCCTGGCGGCTCTGCTAGGTTTTTATGGCTTCTCGCGCCTGCATCCTCGCCCTCGCGCAGCTCCTCCTGGCCTGTCCCGGTTCGGGCGCCACCACCACCGACCAGGCGCCAGGCAGCAGCAGCGACGCGACCGACGGCACCGCTGGCACGATCGGCGACAGCACCACCGGCACCACGGTCGCGCCCACGACCACCGCGGGCGTCGGCGATACGCTCGACACCACGAGCACGACCACGACCACGGCGACCGGGCAGACGACCACGACCACCGGTACCACGCTCGGCGAAACGACGACGACCACCACCGGCACCACCGGCGACGACCTGTGCGGCAACGGCGTCCTCGATCCCGGCGAGGCTTGCGACGACGGCGACCGCGACGAGGACGACCTGTGCCTCTCGTCCTGCATCCTCGGTCCGGGCCATCAGGGTGAACTCTTGCCGCTGCCCGCGCTGCCGCAGCAGCAGGCCTGGTACTGCTTCACCGCGATCGACGAGGCCCTGTTGCCCGGCTCCGAGCACGCGCTCGTGCTCGGCTCGTCCGGTTGGCAAGGCCAGCAGTACATCGCGCAAATCCGCCGTTTGAACCTGCCCGCCGGCGAGCCCGAGTGGACGTGGACCGGCGACGCCGCGCCCAACGGCCTCGATCCGTGGCACGCCGTCACCGCGAGCAACGGCGACATCATCGTCGCCGGCGTCGTGTGGACCGAGATCGTCAAGCCCGACACCGGCGGCTATCTGTGGATCGCCCGGTTCTCACCCGACGGCGCCCCCGTCTGGGATCATCGCCTCCCCGACATCGGCATCGCCCCGAACGACCTCGAGATCGCGCCGAACGGCGACTTCGTGCTCGTCGGCAATTCCGTCGGCTTCACCGGCGGTATCACCACCGCCCAGGTCCACCGCTTCGACGGCGACGGCGACCTGCTGTGGTCGTTCGCCGAGGACTCCCTCGAGTTCCCGCAGATCACGCGATACGCCGGCGTCACCGCCGACGCCGACGCGGTCTACCTCGCCGGCCCCCGCTATCAGGCGACCGACGATCTGCCGCTCGACTTTCGCGTGCATGTGCGTGCATTCGCGAGCGACGGCACCCCGCTGTGGCAGCTCGATCGCTCGCCCGGCGAGCCCGCCGGCGTCGAGGTCGGCGACATCGTCCTCACCGGCGATCGGCTCATGGTCTCCGTCACGCGCTATTCGATCGAGGGGCTCGAGGAGCCCGGCAGCCCCGAACACGACCTGCTGGCCATCGACCTCGACGGCGACGAGCTGTGGTGGAAGGAATGGAGCGTGCCGGCTCCGTGGCGGGTCTATCCCGGCCTCCTTGTGCCCGCGTCCGGCGGCGGCGCCTTCCTCGTCGCCAGCGCTGTCTTCGGCGACCAGAAAGCCCATTCCATCGCCCGCCTCGACCCCGACGGCGAGCCGGTGTGGACCCGGCTGGCGCCCGGGGAGCACGTCTACGACGCCCTGTTCGGCCCCGACGCTCGCCTCCACGTCCTCAGCAAGAACGCCGTCACCAGCTACACCCCGTGACGCGTCCGCGCCGATTCGCATCGCAGGGCCGCTTGCCGCGATCTGCACCAAGGGACAGGTGCGGATCGACGATGAGGCTGCGCCTCGTGGTTCACGCCCGACTCTCGTGCGCTGGCGTCGCACACGCGATGACAGGCGCTGACACGGGTTTGCGCATGCGCCGGGGCGTGATCCGGCGCGGCCCGTCGCTACGCGATCGTTCGGGCTGGCTGCTCCGCGCCCGGCCCTGAAAGGATCCCGCCGTACATGTCGCGCTTCCTCGCCGGGCTGCCGGTCCTCGTAGCGCTCGCCTGTCCCTCCTGTAGCCGCCACGACAGCGCCTCGGTCGCGCCGGCGGCTCGGTCCGCGGCGTCCGAAGCCGCCCGCCCGTCCGAACCACCGGCCGCTCGCGCCCTCGCGCGCGACGGCGCCCCGGTGCTCGGCCACGTGCTGATCCCGAGCGGGACCGCGCTGTTCGCCGACCTGCGGGAGCGCGTGTTCCCGGAGTACTCGGCGCCAAAGCTGCGGCTCGAGGCGCTGACCGAGCGGATCGTGCGACGCGCCGGGCTGAACCCCGTCGTGGCCGCGCGCGTCGACCTGCAGCGCCCACTCGCCTGCGTCTTCGGCGACCTCGGTCAGGATCCGGGCGACTTCGTCTGTACGTTCGGCTACGTCGGCGGGGCGGCGGCGCTGGTCCGCGATCTCGGCGCGAGCACGGACGTCGAGGGGCACGCGGGCCTCGTGACCGGCGGGACCGCGCTGTACCTCGACGCGCTCGGCCAGAACGTGGCGATCAGCGGGGCCCGCGACTTCTTCCCGCGCGCGCAGGCGTACCTGGCGAGCAACATCGTCGCCCGCGCGCCGGAGGTCCGCGCCGACGTCGAGGTGGTGGTGTTCAGCCACGACGTGTTCGGCCGCTACGGCGCGGTGATCGAGGCCGCCGCGGCCACGCCCGACGCGCGCAAGCAGGCGCGCATCGAGGAGACGCTGGCGAGCGCGCCGGCGTCGATCCGCCGCGGGTTCGAGATCCTCCAGCTGGCCGACCGCGAGTTCGACGCCCTCAACGTGCGCGAGCTCGCCGAGCACGAGCAGGTGAGCTTCGCGCTCACGATCGGCGACCACGGCGCGGCGCTGGCGTGGCAGTTCGTGCCGGTCGCCGGCGGGCGCTTCCCCGGCGCCAGCGTGTCGCGCGGGCGCAAGCTCGACGCGGGGTTCGTCGAGGCGCTGCCGGACGGTGCGCTCATGCTGCTGGCCCAGAACCTCGATCTGCGGGCCGTGCGGGCGTGGAGCATGTACAGCGCCGGCGGTGCGACCGAGCCGGAGGTGCAGCTGCGCCAGCGCGCCGTCGCCGAGGCCATGTCGGCGCTGCGCGGCTCACGGGTGAGCCCGGAGAGCGTCGGGCGCGAGGTCGCCGAGGAGGCGGCCCTGTACGACGGGCACGTCGCTCACCTGCTGCTCGAGCAGCCGGGCTCGCCGCTCGGGCTCGGGATCCTGTCGACGCACCGGCTGCTCCCCGGCGCCGACGCGCGCGCCGCCTGGCTGGCGTGGACGCGCCGGTTCTCCGCCGAGGTGGTCCTCGGGGCCGCTGCGAGCAAGTTCCTGCCGTGGTCGTTCACCCCGGGCGCGTATGCGATCGACGGGGTCCCGGTCGATCGCTGGACGATCCGCCTGTCTCGCCTGCTCGGGTCCGAGGCCGCGGACGACCTCGGCGCCGTCGCGCCGTCCCTGGTCACCGAGGGCCTGAACATCGACCGGCTCGAGGTCGGCGGCCAGGTCCACTTCGTCATCGCCCCGGGCGCCGAGGAACTGCTGCTGCGTCGCACGCTCGCGGCCCGCGAGGGCGGCGCGTCGCTGCGCGACGACGCGAGGTTGACCGGCCTCCTCCGCCGCGCCTCGGGGGCCAACGTGCTGATGGCCTCCGACTTCGCCCGCTCCGTCGATTGGTTCGAGCGCGTGTTGGTCCACTTCGGCGTGCTCGAGGCGGGCAGCCTGCCGCGGTCGTTCGGGCGCGGCCTCGACGACGTGTACATGCACTTCAGCGAGCCGGAGGTCGGGCTGGTCAGCGGCGAGCTCGTCGTCGGGCCCGGGATCCTCGCCGGCCTCCGGCGGTACAAGCCCTGACGCTGCATGCGTCGCCGGGCCGCGAGCATGGCCGCGGCGCTGGCCCGGCCGACGAATTCGATCATGCTTGCGGCCGCGGAGGACCGGGGCCATGGGCATGCTCATCGACGGGGTGTGGACGACGAAGTGGTACGAGCCGGACGAGGCCGGCAACTTCGTGCGCTCCGAGTCGCAGTTCCGCGAGCGCGTGACCGCCGACGGCAGCTCGGGGCACCCGGCGGTGGCGGGCCGCTACCACCTCTACGTCGCCCACGCGTGCCCGTGGGCCCACCGGACCCTGCTGGCCCGCGGCCTGCTCGGCCTCGAGCAGGCGATCTCGATCTCGGTGGTCGACCCCTTCATGGGCGACGACGGCTGGGCGTTCACCGAGCGCGACGGCTGCGTCCCCGACCCGATCTTCGGCGCTCGCTTCCTGCGCTCGATCTACCTCCGCGCCGACCCGGGCTACAGCGGCCGCACCACGGTGCCGGTGCTGTGGGACCGCGAGCGCGCGACGATCGTGTGCAACGAGTCGCGCGAGGTGCTGCGCATGCTCGACGTCGAGTTCGCGGCGCTGCACACCCGGCGGATCACGCTGTACCCGAAGCCGCTGCAGCGCCGCATCGACCGCACCATCGACCAGATCTACGAGCCCATCAACAACGGGGTGTACCGGGCCGGCTTCGCCACCGAGCAGGCCGCGTACGAGGAGGCGGTGCGCGAGCTGTTCGCGGCGCTCGACCGCTGGGAGGGCGTGCTCGCCGACCAGCGGTTCCTGTGCGGCGAGGTCGTCACCGAGGCCGACCTGTGCCTGTTCACCACGCTGCTGCGCTTCGACCCGGTCTATCACGGGCACTTCAAGTGCAACCTGCGGCGGATCGTCGACTACCCGCAGCTGTCCGGGTACCTGCGCGACCTCTATCAATTGCCCGGGGTGGCCGAGCTGTGCCGGCTCGACCACATCAAGGAGCACTACTACCGCAGCCACCCGCACGTGAACCCGACGCGCATCGTCCCGCTCGGCCCGATCTCGACGCTCGAGCAGAAGCACGACCGCGGCCGCTTCGGCGGCGAGCCGTTCGCGGCGAAGTCGTGAGCGCGGCGCCGGCTCACGGCTTGTCGTAGCAGGCCGCGCCGTCGAGGCAGCCGACGTAGGCCGCGCACTCGGGGTAGTTCACGCACTGGTCGACCGCCTCCGCGACGCAGGCGTCGTTCGCGGTGAAGCAGCCGAAGCACGCTTCCGCCAGGGTGTCGGTGTTGCACAGCGAGTCGAAGCAACCGGCGAAGCACGGGTGCTCGGCGTCCGGGCACACGCAACCTGCCAGGTTGCCGCGGAACACCTCCCAGTCGCCCTCGCTGCGGCAGCAGTCGAAGCACTCGAACTTCGTCGGCGCGGCCCCGCAGGTGGCGTACGGGTCGGCGTCGGTGGTGCCCGGGCCGCTCGTGCTCGTCACCGTCGCGCCCATGGTCGATTCGTCCGTCGTCAGCTCGCCCGTCGTCGCCTCGGTGGTGGTCAGGGCCTCGGTGGTGGTCGTCGTCGCCGAGGTCGTCACCGGCGTGCCCGAGGTCGAGGTCGAGGTCGAGGTCGAGTCGGGGCCGGTCGCGTCGAGCCCGGGCGCGGTCGTGCCGGTCGAGCTCGCGCTGACGCTGCCGCTCGTCGACAGGCCCGAGGGCGGCGCGTCGGAGAAGCAGGCTGCGGCCATGAGGAGCAGCAGGAGCGGCGATCGGCGGAGCATGGCGAACCCTAACACCCGGTCGCCTGGGCCCGCGATCGGCGAGCCTCGGAGCGCCATGTGAGGGGCTGCCCGCACGCCTCGCGTCGCTCGTCGCCTCACGTCTGCGCCGTCGTGTCGGCTCGGTGAGTCGACTTCGCTGCTGCTGAGCACGCTGTCGCGGATCCTTCCGGTCATCGGCCTGCGAGCGCTTTTTCGAGCCCTGCCGGTCGGGGTCCCGTGTCGATCCACGCCTCGACCGGGCGATGGACGTGGCCGCCGCGCTCGGAGTGCTTGCCGTCGCCAGTCATCCGCGGACCGGGCCGCGAGCGCGAAGGCGGCCACGCGCCGCGCATGCTCGAAGGAGCATGTCCGAAAGAGCATGTCTGTGTCGGGTGCGACGGGCTGTGATACAGAGGCTGGGTGCCCATCGATCCGCAGCTCGCGCTGGTCGAGGCGGCGGCCGACGGCCTCCTCGACGCGATCGCAGCGGCTCTGACCCGCGGCGCCCACGTCGACGGCATCGCCCAGCTCAACCGCCACGGCGTGGTCGACCCCCGGACCGCGCTGTACGAGGCGGTGCGGCACCTGCAGGTCGAGGTGGTGCGCCTGCTGCTGGCGCGCGGGGCCCGGGTCGACAGCACCCCGCCGGCGCTGCTGCGGGCGTCGTTCTGGCGCACGCTGTCGCCGGCGTTCGCGGCCGCGCCGGCCGGCCCGGGCTCGCTGGTCCTCGTGGCCGCGGGGGCCCAGGTGTATCACGTCGACGCCGACGAACGGTCGCGGCGCACCCTGGCGATCGTGGCGATGCTGCTGGCCGCGGGCGCGGACGCGACGGCGCGGGACGAGAACGGGGCGACTGCGCTGCACCACGCGGCCCGCATCGGCAAGCAGGCCGAGGTCGCGCGGGCGATGCTGGCCGCGGGCGTCGCTGCCGACGCGGTCGACCGGGCCGGCTGGTCGGCGCTCGACCACGCCAGCGACGTCGGCTTCGCGGAGGTGCTGCTCGACGCGGGCGCCGATCCGGACGGCCACGCGCCCGAGGAGGGCCCGCTCGACCGCTTCTTCAGCGGCGCCCGGCTGTCGCGGGTCGAGCACCGTCGGCGGCTGACGGCCCAGGTCGCGGGCCGGCAGGTCGACCTGGCGCTGCTGCGGCTCGCTCGCGGGGCGCGGGCGACCCCGGGCGCGCTGTTCTTCGCCGCGAGCTGCGGGCGGCCCGAGCTGGTCGAGGCGCTCCTGGCTGCAGGGGCCGATCCGCGCGACGCCGAGCCGAACGGCCACATGTCGGCGCTGACCACCGCGGTGCGCTCCGGCGATCGTCGCGCGGTGGAGGCGATCGTGGCCGCAGGCGCGCCGATCGACGCGTCGACGTTCTGGGGCACGCGCTCGCAGGTCGGCGTGGCGATCTTCGCCTGGCTGGCCGCGCGCGCCGAGCCGATGGCGATCACCGAAGGCCTGGTGCGCACGGCCGGGACCGCGTCGGCGGAGGAGATCATCGCGCTGCTCGACGCCGGGGCCGACATCGACCGCACGCACTCGCTCGGCGGCGTCGACGGTTGGACCGCTCTGCACGTGGCCGCCTCGCAGGGCAACGCCGACGCGGTGCGCGTCCTGCTGGCCCGCGGCGCGACCGATCGCCGCGGCCCCGAGGGCAAGACCGCGCTGGCGCTGGCGCGGCGCTCGTCGGCCCCCGACTCGCGCGCCTGTAGCACGATGCTGGCCGCCGAGTCGCGGCCGAAGGCGCCGCCGCCGAAGCCCGTCGATCCGCACGCCGTCGGCGAGCGCGTGACCCACGCCAAGTTCGGCCTCGGGACGATCGTCGCAGTCGAGGCCGCGGCGGGCGACCAGCGCAAATTGACGATCGACTTCGGCGGGACCCGCCGGGTGCTGCTGGCGAAATTCGTGGCGCCGGCGTGATGCGCCAATGCTGCGACCCGCGAATCGCATGAGCATGCGATTCGCGGATCCGCGGAGAGGGCCGGGTGGGGATCGAACCCACGACCGATGGATTAACAATCCATCGCTCTCCCGCTGAGCTACCGACCCGGGAGGAGTGCTGCTCTGTAGGGGATTCGAACCCCTGCGGACCTCGGTGAAAGCGAGGTGGCCTGACCGCTGGCCGAACAGAGCGACGATGCGCGGGCGGAGGGACTCGAACCCTGCGTCTCGGGAGTGAGGTTCCCGAATCCTGGCCGGTTGGACGACGCCCGCGTCTGTTTCTCTCAATGAAGAGAGGAGGAGATTCTCCTGCGCGGGCCCATCACTCTCAAACCCCGCGCAGGACCCGCTCCAGCTCCCGTTCCTCGTTGAGGACGCGGAAGCGAGCAGGATTGCTCGAATTGGGATTGAGGCGCGACATGGCGATCGGGAGTATCCGCGAGGTCCGGCGCGGCGTCAAGTCCATTCGTGGTGGTACGTCGATAATTCGTATGAGGTCAGAAGCGCGCGGGGTGTGGACATTCCGGCTCGCGGTCCGGTGACCGCATGGAGGATGTCCCGCAGGACAGGCGAGCCGCGACGGCCTGGGCATCAGCGCTGAGGTTCGCGGGGGCGGGGAGTCCCGGCGGCGCCCGTCACTTCGCGGCGGGCGGGTCGAAGGCGTCGGCGATGCAGGCGTCGGCCGCGGCGAGCAGGCGCTCGCGGGTCCGTTCGGCCCATGGCCCGCTCGCGGGAACGTCGAGCTCGGCGCGGGTGATGCCGTCCTCGCGGCGCCAGCGGACCCGCGCCGCAGTGACCTCGTGGCGCCAGCCGTCCGCGTGCTCGTCGGCGAGCGGCAGGTGCTTGCGATCGATGTGCAGCACGAGGCCCTCCGGCCCCGCGCCGCGCAGCGTCACGGCGTAGTAGACGAAGTTGTCGCCGTGCAGCTCCGCGAAGCTCACCGCGGCGTCGGCCAGCCCGGGCTCGCCGGCCTCGGCCGCCGCCGACCACACGCGCCGGCCGCAGCGCTCCTGCCACGGGCTCGTCGCGTCGGCGGTGTCGAGCGGCCGCAGCAGCCGCGGCTCCGCGCTGGTGCAGGCGGCGACGACGAGGAGCAGGCAGGTTGCGCGAATGGACATGTTTTTTAAAGAATGTTTGAAGCGACAGGTCATATAGGACAGGTCATCAAGGACATGTCCTCACGCTCATGCGACGAACTCGCGGAACACGTGGGGCCCGTAGACGGTCTCGCGGATCCGCTCGAGCTCGGCGTACATGTCCCAGGCGTCCTGGGCCCGCTGCAGGCGGCTCGGGCGGGCCAGGTAGCGGACGAAGCGCTGGATCGGCTCGGGCACGTGCGCCGGCAGCTCGAGGCTCTGCGGGTCGCCGCCGAGCAGGAACGCCAGAGTGCGGCCGACCGACAGCAGGTCGGCCGCGGGCGTCGGCGGGCCGCGCTGGGCCACCTCGGGGGCGCTGTACTCGTCGTGGACGGCGCGGAAGCCCTGGCCGGTGCGGGCCGGCTCGACGATCGCGTAGCACCAGTCGAGGAGCACGACCCGGTGATCGCGCGGGCGGACGATGAGGTGCGCCGGCTCGATGTTGCCGTGCAGGATGCCGAGGCTGTGCGCGTGGCCGAGGGCGCTGAGGGTGCGGCGGGCGATCCAGACGATGTGCTCGGGCGGCACGCCGGCGGGCAGGCGGGCGCGCAGGGCGGCGCCGTCGAGGCCCTCGACGAGGCCGAGCAGGTTGCCGGCGCGGCCGTCGGCGGTGAAGAAGCGGCCGTGCAGGCGCGGCAGCAGGTCGCGCTGGCGGGCCTCGCCGGCGTGCAGCCGCTGCAGCACCTCGGCCTCGTTGAACAGCAGGTCGTTGTCGGCGGCCGCGAGCGCGACCTTGGCGACGCACGCCTCGCCGTCCTCGCCGGGGGCGCGCCAGATCGCGGCGAGGTCGCCGTCGCCGAGGTGGTCGGTGAACTCCCGCGCCACGCCCGCGACCTCGACTCGCAGACCAGCCGGCGGAGGGGCCGCCGCTCGGTAGGGCCCCGGGTCCGCAGAGGGATGCGCCGGCGCGGCCGCCGGGGGATGATCCTGCTGCAGCATCGCAGGGCCGGACTGCAGCGTTGCAGGCGGGCCGGGCGGCAAGTCCTGCAGCCGCTGCAGCGCCTCGGCGTGGTGCTGGTGGAGCGCGCGTTGCAACTGCTTGGCCAGGTCCTGCGCGTCGGGGTTGCCGCCGTAGCGCTCGGGCGAGGCGACGGTGAGCCAACGGCGCAGCTCGTCGCCGAGGGCCCGCGTCAGCGCGGGGCCCTGCAGCGAGCGGTCGCGCAGCGACATGAACACGACTTCGGGTCCGCCGCCGCGAGCCAGCAGGTCTCGCAGGCGTCGCAGCTCGTCGGTCCGCATCATACGCGAGCGTAACACGAGGCCGGCGAAGGGCGGGCCGGGGGCCCGCAGCCGCGCCTTCCGCGAGCGCGCGCGGCTGCCCGTCGCGTGCCGGGGGCATCGCGGATCGGCGGTTCGTCCGCGGCCCGGGCGGGCGGTTGACGACGCTCGCGCGGCTCGATATGCCGCGTGTGCCATCATGTCCAACGAGCTTCGCTACGACGGAAGAGTCGCCATCATCACCGGGGCCGGCAACGGGCTCGGTCGCGCCCACGCCCTCCTGTTCGCCTCGCGGGGCGCCAAGGTCGTCGTCAACGACCTCGGCGGCAGCACGCGCGGCGACGGCAGCAGCTCGACCGCCGCCGACAAGGTGGTGGAGGAGATCCGCGCCGCGGGCGGCGAGGCGGTCGCCAACTACGACAGCGTCGAGGACGGCGCCAAGATCGTGCAGACGGCGATCGACGCGTTCGGCCGCGTCGACATCGTCGTCAACAACGCCGGCATCCTCCGCGACGTGTCGTTCCACAAGATGACGGACGGCGACTGGGACATCATCCAGCGGGTCCACGTCAACGGCGCGTTCAAGGTGACGCACGCCGCGTGGCCGAAGATGCGCGACCAGGGCTACGGCCGCATCATCTTCACGGCCAGCGCCGCCGGCATCTACGGCAACTTCGGCCAGGCCAACTACAGCGCCGCCAAGCTGGCGCTGGTCGGCTTCAGCAACACGCTCGCGCTCGAGGGCCGCAAGTACAACGTCCGCGCCAACACGATCGCGCCGATCGCCGGCTCGCGCATGACCGAGACGATCCTGCCGAAGGAGCTCATCGACGCGCTGCGGCCGGAGTACGTCAGCCCGCTGGTCGCGTGGCTGTCGCACGAGTCGTGCGAGGACACCGGCGGCCTGTTCGAGGTCGGCGGCGGCTTCTTCAGCAAGCTCCGGTGGGAGCGCACGCAGGGCCACACGGTCCGCCTCGGCCGCGCGATCACCCCCGAGCTGGTCAAGTCGAAGTGGAGCACGATCGTCGACTTCGCCAAGGCCACCCACCCGGCCGACGTCGCCGCCGCGCTCAGCCCGGTGATGGACAACGTCAACGCCGGCGCGAGCAAGGGCGGCAACGAGTTCGTCGACGTCGACCAGGCGCTCGGCTACGAGATGCCGAAGGTCACCACCGAGTACGACGAGCGCGACCTGTCGATGTACGCGCTCGGCGTCGGCGCGGCCGCGGACCCGCTCGACGACACCGAGCTGCGCTACGTCTACGAGATGCACGGCAAGGGCTTCTGGCCGCTGCCGACCTTCGCCGTGATCCCGGCCCAGACCGGCATCATGCAGGCGTTCAAGGACGGCCACACCGCGCCCGGCTTCAACTTCGGCCTCGACCGCCTGCTCCACGGCGAGCAGTACACCGAGCTCAAGCGCCCGCTGCCGCCGCACGCCAAGCTGACCCATCGGACATGGGTGAAGGACATCTTCGACAAGGGCAAGAACGCGTTCATCGTGTTCGCCACCGAGAGCTCCGACGAGTCCGGCGAGGTCATCGCCTACAACGAGCTCGGCGCGGTCATCCGCGGCGCGGGCGGCTGGGGCGGCGACCGCGGCCCGTCGGGCGACAGCAACACCCCGCCCGACCGCAAGCCCGACGCCGTGGCCGAGGAGCAGATCCGGCCCAACCAGGCGCTGCTCTACCGCCTCTCGGGCGACTGGAACCCGCTCCACGTCGACCCCGCGTTCGCCGGCGCGTTCGGCTTCCCCAAGCCGATCCTCCACGGCCTGTGCACCCTCGGCGTGGCCGCCCGCCACGTGATCAAGCACTTCGCCGCCGGCGACCCGCGCAAGTTCAAGAGCATCAAGGTCCGCTTCAGCGAGAGCGTGTTCCCCGGCGAGACGCTGGTCACCGAGATGTGGAAGGAGGCGGACAACCGGGTGATCCTGCGCTGCAAGCTGAAGGAGCGCGACAAGGTGGTGCTGTCGCAGGCGGCGATCGAGTTCTATTCGGAGATCCCGCAGCCGAAGCCGAAGGCCAAGCCGGTGGCCGCCGCTGCCAGCGCGAGCGCCGAGGTCACGCCGACCAGCGCGGACGTGTTCACCGCGATCGAGCAGTTCCTGGGCAAGAACCCCGACCTGGCCAAGAAGGCAGGTGTGGTGTTCCAGTTCAAGCTGAAGGACCCCGAGAGCGTGTGGACGCTCGACCTCAAGAACGGCAAGCTGGCGGCCGGCGAGGCGGCGACGCCCGAGTGCACGCTCGAGCTGACCGACGCCGACTTCATGGACATGTGCTCCGGCAAGGCCGACCCGCAGAAGCTGTACATGGGCGGGAAGATGAAGATCGCCGGCAACCTGATGGCGTCGACCAAGCTCAACTTCCTGACCAAGCTCGACCCGGCCACGGTGATGGCGGCCGCGCGGGCGCGGGCAGGCGCGGGCGGCGGTGGTGCGGCCGCGGCGGCGCCGGAGGCCCCGTCGGCGCCGACCAGCGCCGACTACATGGCGGCGATCGGTGAGTTCGTGAAGGGCAACGCCGAGCTGCCGGGCAAGGTCGCCACGGTGTTCCAGTTCCGCCTCAAGAACCCCGACTCGAGCTACGTGTTCGACCTCAAGTCGAACCCGGGCAAGGTCTACGCCGGCGAGGTCGAGGGGGCGAATTGCACGCTCGAGCTCAGCGACAGCGACTTCATCCTGATGACCACCGGCAAGGCCGACCCGCAGAAGCTGTTCGGCGAGGGCAAGCTGAAGATCGGCGGCGACCTGATGGCGTCGATGAAGCTCGGCTTCCTCAAGAAGATCGACATGAGCAAGGTGAAGGCCGGCAGCGCGCCCAAGGCGGCGGCTCCGGCGGCCGCCGCCGCGGCTCCCAAGACCGCGCAGGCGCCGGCGGTGCTCGACCAGGCGGCTGCGAAGCTGGCGGGGCTCAAGTCGGCCCAGGAGGTCACGATCGAGCTGCGCGTGAAGAGCCCCGACGCGGTGTTCTTCGTGCAGGTCGGGCCGCAGGGCGGCAAGCTGGTCGACAAGGCCGCGGGCCCGGCGACCACCACGGTCACCGTGGCCGACGAGGACCTGGCCGCGCTCGCGCAGGGCAAGGCCAAGCTCGCCACCCTCTACCAGCGCGGCAAGCTGCGCGTCGACGGCGACGTCGCGGCAGCGCACCTGCTCGCGGCGCTCGAGCAGAGCAACTGACGGACGAACGGAACCAAGCGAGGAATCACAGCCATGAGCAACAAAGTCAACGTGATCGGCGTCGGCATGGTGAAGTTCGCCAAGCCCGGCGCGAGCGACGATTACCACGTGATGGCGGCCAACGCGGCCCGCACTGCGCTGCAGGACGCGGGCGTCGATTACAAGGACATCGAGCAGGCGTTCGCCGGCTACGTCGACGGCGACAGCACCTGCGGCCAGCGGGCGGTCTACGAGCTCGGCCTCACCGGCATCCCGGTCGTCAACGTCAACAACAACTGCTCGACCGGGTCGACCGCGCTGTGGCTCGGCCGCCAGGCGATCCTCGCCGGCGAGGCCGAGTGCGTGCTGGTCGTCGGCTTCGAGCAGATGGAGAAGGGCGCGCTCGGCAGCAAGTTCAACGACCGGCCGGGGCCGCTCGACAACTTCGCCGGCACGATGGACCGCGTGCAGGGCTTCAACCAGGCCCCGCCCGCGGCGCAGATGTTCGGCGGCGCCGGCCGCGAGTACCGCTGGAAGTACGGCACCCGCCGCGAGACGTTCGCCAAGGTGTCGGAGAAGGCGCGCAAGCACGCCAACCGCAACCCGTACGCGCTGTTCGGCGAGCTCCTCAGCGTCGAGGAGATCCTCGCCTCGCCCGAGGTGTTCGACCCGCTGACCCGCTACCAGTGCTGCCCGCCGACCTGCGGCGCGGCGGCGGCGGTGCTGTGCTCGGACGCGTTCGCCAAGAAGAAGGGGATCGCCAATTCGGTGTACATCGCCGCCCAGGCGATGCGCACCGACTTCCCCAGCACGTTCGAAGAGAACAGCATGATCAAGATGGTCGGCTACGACATGGCCAAGAAGACCGCCGAGGCGGTCTACGACAAGGCCGGCCTCGGGCCGCAGGACGTCCAGGTGGTCGAGCTGCACGACTGCTTCACCGCCAACGAGCTGCTCACGTACGAGGCGCTCGGCCTGTGCCCCGAGGGCGGCGCCGAGAAGTTCGTGTGGGACGGCGACAACACCTACGGCGGCAAGTTCGTCACCAACCCGTCCGGCGGCCTGCTGTCGAAGGGCCACCCGCTCGGCGCCACCGGCCTCGCGCAGTGCACCGAGCTGGTGTGGCAGCTGCGTGGCCAGGCCGACAAGCGCCAGGTCGAGGGCGCCAAGGTCGCCCTGCAGCACAACCTCGGCCTCGGCGGCGCCTGCGTGGTGACGATGTACCGCCGCGACTGAGCTGACCGCCAGGACAGGCTTTATAAGGCATGGCGCGCGGGACAGGTCCGAAGGGACCTGCCCTCTGCGCCATGTTTTTTTGGGCAGATCGGGGCGGGCGCCGGCGCGGCGACTCACGAGCGGGCGGCGGGCGGCGGGGGCCGCATTTGCTAAGGTCGCGGCGATGTCCGACCTCGACGCCCTCCTCGCGCTCACCCCCACGGGCCCCGGCCAATTCCGGGCCGAGGTGCCCGACGGCTGGCAGCAGGGCCGTGGGGCGTTCGGCGGCCTGGTCATCGCACTGCTGGTCCGCGCGGCGGCGGCGGTGGCGGCCGACCCGACGCGGCCGCTGCGGTCGCTCGGCGCCGAGCTGTGCGGGCCGACTCAACCTGGCCCGGCGGACATCTTCGTCGACGCCCTGCGCACCGGCACCGGGGTGACGACTCTGGCGGTCCGCCTGGTCCAGGCCGGCGAGGTCCAGGCCCACGCGGTGGCCGTGCACGCGCGCACGCGCGACGCCGGCCTGCAGTGGACCGAGCTGCGGCCGCCCGAGTTCACGGCGCCGAGCGGGCTGCCGTTCGGCGCGCCCGAGGAGGGGCCGGTGTTCGCCCAGCACTGCGAGTTCCGCCCGGTCCACGCGCCGCTGTTCACCGGCGGCGACGAGGCGCGGGCCGAGGGCTGGTTCCGCTTCAAGCGGCCGCCCAGCGTGCGCGACGCGGCCTACCTGGCGATGCTGTGCGACGGCTGGTGGCCGGCCGCGTTCTCGCGCCTGACCGCGCCGCGGCCGACCGCGACGCTGACGTTCACGTTCCAGCCGCTGGCCGACGTGGCGCAGCTCGACCCGACGCAGCCGGTGTACCACCGCGCCCGCGCGGTGGCGATGCGCGCGGGCTACTCGGTGGAGTTCCGCGAGCTGTGGTCGCCCGCCGGCGAGCTGCTGGCGCTCAACCAGCAGACGTTCGCGGTGATCCGCTGAAGCGGGTCGGCCGGCCTCGAGTGGAGGCGCTGTTCAAAACAAGAAGAGACCGGCGAACACGCCGAAGTGCGGCAGCGGCACGCCGTCGAGGATGCCGACGATGCGCGCCTCGCCGCCCACGACGCCCTTGACTCGCGTGGAGCGCTGCACGCCGAGCACGACGCCCAGCCGCACGTCCGCCTCGAGCGCGACCGGCGTGCTGCGCCACATCAGCACACCGCCGCCGAACTGATAGTAGAGGCGATCTTTCGGACCGCCGTAACCGAGCGCGGCGAGGTGGTGCCGGTGGTAGGCGATTCCATAGTTGCCACCCCAACTCAGGAAGGCCGTCCCGCGCTCGGCTCCGCCGACGGCCACGCCAAGCTCGTAACCCAGGGCCAACTTCCACAGCTGTCCCTTGCGGTCCCTGCGGGGGCGCAGCGAGGAGCCGAGGAAAAGCGAGACCTGGCCCGATGGCGTGCCCGAGACGACGCTCCACTCGAGGCTGTAGTGGTTGGCGAAGACGAGCCGACGGAAGGCTTCCGTCGTCGTGGGCGGAGATGGCGCCTGCAGCAGCAGGGCGAAGGCCATCGGGAGGAGCATGGCGTCGCTAGCCTAGCAGACGGCAGAGCTACGGTACCGTCTGCAACGACGCGGAGGCCGTGCCGAACAGCGACATCTGGTAGGTCAAGTTCAACGTGAGGGGGCCCGTCGTGCTCTGGAGGCTGCCGACGATCTGATCGATCTCGGCGTTGAGGACCCCGGCGTTGTCGGTGACCGTGACGCCGTCAATCAAGACCGGCCCGCCCCAGAACTGGGCCTGCATCACGTCGGTCGGGAACGTGATATTTTTGCGGATCTTGTCCCAGGTGCCCGAGAAGGGGGCGCGGATCTGGAACCCGATCTGCTGCAACTCGTACGTGCCGCCGCTGCCGGCCGCGTCCGTGTATCCGCCCTCGGCATGGCTGGTGAGACCGACAAGGGTGTCGATGGTGATCGTGCAGGTGGTCGAAGAACAACTCGAGAGCGAGTAGCTCAGGAAACCCCGAACGTCGGTCATGCCCGCCGAGTGGCCGTCGGGGGTGATGATGGTGCCGCTACCCTCGAATTGCGTGAACGGGCCCTCGCCGATGACGAGCACCTCGCCGTCGCACTCATAGCCGTCGATGGTGCCGATTTTCTTAGGCTTCTCAAAATTGTCGTTTGCATGGGGGGTGCCGAATTCATCGGTCCAATTTCCATCTAGGACACAATCGATCGGTTGGAAACTACATCCAACATTATCGCATTTATCATCCAGATCTGTATTCAAAGCTTCGCACGCATCCTGACATTTCGATCTCGCGTCGTCGACGTCAAGCGCGTTGTACACGCATTTTGTCCATTGCGGAGCTCCGCTGTACGTGATTTTGCTTGTCCAACAGGCGTCGTAGAGCGCATCGCTCGGATATTGGGCAAGGTCGCGATTGTAGTGAAGGTCAGTGCCGAGCGCGTCGTCGGGAGTGATATCGGCGCATTTGTACCGGGACAGGAGGCTGCAGTAGTAGTCCCCGGGGCCGTCATCGTCCTCACCGGTGGTGCTGCTCGATGCCTCGGTCGTGGTCGGCGCGCCGGTGGTCGGTTCGGTGCCGCTCGTGGCTGACGACTGACCGCCCTCGTCGCCGCCGCCGGGCGCCTGGCCCACGCAGCCCTCGTCGTGCGGCGGGCTGTACCACTCGGGGAAGTTCCCTTGCGGGTAACCCCCATCGCCGATGCAACTGGCGACCCTTTCAGAATGGAGAACCTCCATCATTCCCAAGTGATCGTTGTCGCCGAACCAGTTCCACGAACACAACTCGGTATCGTTCGGCATCGGGTCATTCCAGCACAAGGGGCCGGCGACCACGCAGAAGTCCCGCGTCTCATGCTCCTCCGAATTCGGATCTGCTGGATCGTGATTCGGGTTGGGGTACTGACAAGTGATGTGCTTCTGATATTTCCCTTCCGTGATGCAGCCGGGACCAAACAGAATGGAGGACGTGATGAACGCGAATGATGGGTAGAACTTCTCATGATGCTCTCCTCAAATCGTCGGTTGTCTGGATTGTCACTTAATAATCTGGCAGGTCGCTGAAAGGTCCCGACCGGCCGGGATCGTCATGCCTTTTTGGACAGAACATAGCCCTATTCCGCCACGGCACTTTTGGATGATCGTGCAGGCGGCCTCGCGGGTTCCGGAGCGATTTTTCAGCGTCCTGCTAGAAGGTAGATACCACAATCGTGGCACTGCGATGCCTCCGCTCGGGTGGTGGTGGGTGAGGAATCTCCCGTCTGGCCAAACGTTGGAGAGCGGGTCCCGAGAACAGCCTTCGATATGATTCAGGCTACGCATGCGACGGTCGTGGCTCTGCCTACCAGGGATCGGGGGGAACTTGATGTTGCTCAGTTGCCTGCCTGGATTTGAACAGGTGCAAGGAGAGCATATCCTTTACGAATATAGCGCGAATCTGCATGCGTGCGCTGGCAACGCAACGTACGCTGATCGGTGGGTGCCGTTCCTGGAGGATCAGCTTGGCGTCTCCGCGCCTGAATCACTAAGACTGTCGTGGCTGAGGCCGCAGGATCAACCGCTAGCTGACTTCGCAGAGAGCAGCGGACTCACCGTCGGACGGCACGGATGGAGTGGCTCACCCCTCTCGATTCATGAATTGACGCATCTTGTCACCGGGGGCATGCCTGTGAGATTCTTCACAGAAGGCGCCGCCGTCGCCATGGAGGTCCTCGGGGATGGCCGGGGGCCGAGGTACTTCAGCGAGGAGGCGTTTGCCTATGGGAGCGTTGATCCGCGGTCGACGATGACGGCGATCCGCAGCCAGGAGGTACAATTTGCGACCGCCGCCGTGTTCGTCACCTACCTCCTAGTGCAGCACGGGCCCGAGCGATTCGGCGAGTTTTACCGTCGCCTCGGAGGTCCTGCGACCATGTCCTGGATCGCTGCGCAGTTCCGCGATGCGTATGGACTTGAGCTCGAGGAAGAGATCGAAACGTTCTTGCAGGGCGTCCCAGAGTGCGGTGACGACAGTTTCCCGCTCCTCGTGGCCGAGTGCACCGGCCCGACGATCCCTTGGCAGAGCGAGGGATTTTGGCGGTTCGAGGGCTCGATGGATTGCGAAGATCCAGAGGTCGTCGGCGGGATCGAGCCAGGCTATGCGTGGCCCAGCTCTCGCGCCGTCACAGTCGAAGTCCCAGAGGGCGGGACGTACTTCCTCTACATCAACGAGACGAGCGATGCGTGGCTACGCGTCGGTCCGTGCTTTGGCTGCCCGTGGGAGGACGAGGGCATCTTTCTCGACGATGAGGTCCACGGCAAGGCTGTGCAGCTGGCGGCGGGCAAGCATTACGTTCGGATCGGCTCGCATTCTGATCTGTCGCCCGACGTCACCGTGCGGCTAGAGAAGTGGTGAGGACGCCGGAAGGAATCGGCTGCTCTACGGCCGTGTCACGGAGGGCGTGTTCACCCGAACAGGAACGCGAGCGCCTCGGGGGCGCGGCGGCGCCAGGCGCTCTCGTGGTGGACGGCGCCGGGGTCGAACACCCAGCGCATCCGGTCGGGGCCGTAGCCGCGGCTGCGCAGCAGCTTGACCATGCGCTCGGTGGCGGGGCGCACGCGCGGCTCGTTGCCGCCGGCGTCGAGGTAGAGGCGCGACACCAGGGGGTTTTTTCGCTCGGACACGAACTTCAGCATCTTCTCGCGCGCCACCCACAGGGACGGCGACATGCACAGGGCCGCGCCGAACACGTCGGGGCGGTGCCAGTGGGCGTAGAGGGCCGCCAGGCCGCCGAGCGAGGAGCCACCGACGGCCGTGCCTGCCAGGTCGTGTCGCACGTGGAAGGCGCGGCGGATCTGCGGCTGCAGCTCGTCGACCATCCAGCGCACGAGGTGCGGCGCCTGACCGCGCTGGCGCATCCGGAACGGCGACAGCTCGCGCATGCGGTAGATCCCGCCATGATCGATGCCGACGATCAGCGGGGCAGTCCCGCCTGCCGCGCATAGATCGCGCGCGGCGTGGTGCAGGTACCAGCCGCCGCTGTGCGAGGGCTCGTCATCAAAAATGTTCTGGCCGTCGAACATGTAGAGCACCGGCGGCGGCGCGCCGGTGTCGGGGGGGACGTAGACGCGGACCGGCCGGGGCCCCTTGAGCCAGGGGATCTGGAACACCCCGAAGATGTGGATGCGGTCGTGCACGCGGACGCGCGGAGGATAGCAGGCCGCGCGTCGCGTGGGCCCGGACGTGACTTCGCCGACGCGGCCGTCGCGGGCCCTTGACGCGCGCGCCATGCTTCCGGCAGGTTTCGCTCGCAAACATGACATGTCCCTTCGGGCATGCCCTGTAGAGCATGCCCGAAGGGGCATTCACGGCACGTCGTAGGTGACGACCAGCTCGATCCCCGCGCCCGCGGTCGAGAAATCGAGGCCGTTCTCGTTGGCGAAGTCGAGGAACGCCAGGCCGAAGTTGCTCGCCGGGGCGGCGCGCCAGTCCGCGACGAGCTCGGGCGGGAGGGTGACGATCCGCTCGCCGGTCGCCAGCGCGTTGACCACGGTCAGCGGCGCGTCTTCGAAATCGTCGGCGCCGAACTCGCCGCCGACCACCCCGCCCGGGGTCTGCCAGTCGGTCGCGGCCGCGCCGTTGCGGTCCTCCCAGGTCACGCCGGCCTCGGTCCACTCGGTCGTCAGGACGTGCAGGCCGTAGCGATCGGGGGTGCTGTTGGTGACGTTGGTGTCGAGGTGGGCGGCGCGGACGATCGCGCCGGCCGGGATGGCGGCGACGTCCCAGCGGGCCAGGCACACCTGCTCGAGAGTGCTGCTGTTGTCCTCGCCGGAGGCGCCGTCGATGCGGCACTGCGCGTGGGTGCCGAAGTTGGTGTTGCGGCTCGACTCGTCGATGGTCGCCTCGATCGAGGCGAAGCTGACGGTGCTGCGGTCGACGCCGACGGCCGGCGGCGCGAGGGCGGCGGCGAGCTCGAGCGCGAACGACACGTCGGGGTTGGAGTCGGAGCGCTGGTGGACCTCGACCGCGATCAGGTTGGCGCCGGCGACGAGGAGGTTGCTGATGCCCGAGAACTGGAAGAAGCGGTCCTCGTCGCTGCCCTCGACGGTGGTCTGCGCGACGGTGTCCGGGCCGAAAACGACGGGCAGGTTGCTGCGCACGACCCGGGTGCCGTTGAGGTACACGGCCGCGCCGTCGTCGCGGATCATCCGCACCACCAGAGAGGCATAGAGGGTCGGGTCGGTGACTGTGAACTCGTGGCGGAAGTACTGGGTGATACACTTGGCGTCCGGGTCGTCGCCGAACGGGATCACGGTGCGCTCGTCACCGTCGCCGTAGCCGAGTTCGGCGAGGCCCTCGGCCCAGCCGGCGTCGTCGCTGTCGTCGAAGCCGACCAGGTTGCGCCAGTCGTCGCCGCCGGCCGGCACGCGACATTCGTCGCCCGAGCCCTCGGCCGGCTGCACGAGGTACGTCCAGGCGGCGGCGGGCGACACGAGCAGCGCCTGCGGGAACGGCGGCGGGCCCTCGGCGGGGGGCTCGTCGGCCTCGAGGTCGGTCTGCGCAGTCTCGGCCATGACGTCGGCGGCCGCAGGCGCGCCGGCGTCGACTGCATCGGGCCCGTCGCAGGCGCCGGTGACGAAGGTCGCGACTGTGGACAATAGCGATACGAACGAATGACGTGACATCGGTCTGCTCCCAGCCAGCGTGAATAGGTGCCGGCACTCGCACGATGACGCAACGAATCGTCGGGTCAAGCGCGGGAGCGGGCGGGTCGTTTGCGGCGCCAGTGACGCGGACCACGAATCATTGCTCCTGGAGGCCGCGGGGTCGGGCGGTGCGGCGACGGAGCGGCGTTCGTCGGGCCGCGGCGGCGGCAGAACGGGTGATTCCAGGCCTCGCGGGCAGGTTCCGGGGCAGGTCCGCCGATCGTGCGGTGCGGATCACAGATCAGGAGCGATTCGCCGCTGCCGAGGCGGCGGGACCGATGAATGAGGCCAGCGCGAGACCTCGGCCGACGATGATGCGGTCGTCTGCGGACGCGCGCCGGTATGATGTTATGTCCCGTGAACCAGGAATGGCGGCATCGAGAATCGGCGCTCGAACCGCGTCACGGCGCGGGCGCGGCGGCGACGATCGCGGCCAGGAGGCGCTCGCTGCGGGCGGCGTCGTCGGCCATGTCGTGGGCGCGGAAGAACTCGGCGAGCTGGCGCTCGCGGACGGCGGGGTCGAAGGCGATCGCGTACTGCAGCTTGCGCCGGCACACCGGACAGAGGTGCAGCGGCGCGCGGTCGCTCTCGTCGAGGTGGTTACAGCCGTTCATGATGCAGTGAAAGTGCACGCAGTGGTAAAGGCCGTACATGTGCCCGACCTCGTGGACCAGCAGGCCGAGGCAGCGGCGCAAGATCTTCGCCCTCACGCCGGGGCCGCGCGTCTGGCCGTAGAAGGCGGGGTCGAAGCGGGCGAAGCTGTAGACGCCGACGCGCTCGTCGAAGCTGGCGTAGCCGAACACGAAGTTCCACCCGGGGGCGGGGTAGAGGTCGGCGGTGGTGACCGCGACCAGGGCGTAGGCGTCGGCGGGCACGCGGCGCTTCATGCCGGAGAGGATGGTGCGGGTGTCGTATTGATAATAGTCGCCGCGGTCGCGCCCACGCGCCTCGAGGGCGGCCATGGTGGTGGGATCGAGGCGCTCGACGGGTATTTGAAGGTACCGGGCGGCGAAGTCGCCGACGACGGCCAGCGCCGGCCATTCGCTGCCCGTGAGCGCGCCGATCGGCAAGAAGCTCAGCTTGCGCCGTGACTCGGTCGGCCGATTGTGGCGCTGGCCGACGAACTGGGCGAAGGTCTGGCCGGGCTCGCCGTGCTCGGCCAGCCAGTCCTGCGGCCCCGGCCGCGGGATGGGGCGATCGTCGTCGCCGGGCGTGAAGGCGGCGCGGAGGTCGGGCGGGAGCTGGTCGAGGGCGCCGAGGGCCGCCCATCGAGCGGTCCGGTCGGGCGGGCTGAACTTGCGGGCCTGCGCCAGCGAGGGCGCGAGGGCGACGGGTGCGGCGAGCAGGGCCCGCAAGAGCGAGCGACGCGGGATTGGCATGCCTGCCTGCTACGCGCGAGGCCGGCGGCGGTGTTCCACGCGGCGGTCAGGTCGTCGCGGGGCGGAGGCGCGCGGGGGGGTCCTGAGTCAACCTGGTCGTTGAGACAGGCGGTGGCGTGGCGACGTGGATGTCTTGAAGGACAGGTTGAAGTCGCTGTGGCGGCGGGCCGAGGACTGACTTCGCGGGTTGCCGCTGGGCCTGCTGCCTTCGCGCGGTAGCCAAGACGCGAATTGTCTACACCTGGGCGCGATGGCATCAGCGCGCGCAGCGGAAGCCGACCGTCCCGTAGCCCCACTGCGGCGACAGGCCGTAGCGGTACGAGGTCCGCAGGTTGCCCAGGCCATCATAATAACTGCCGCCGCGCACGACCCGGACCTCGCCGCGCTGCGGCCCGGCCGGGTTGCGGCGGGAGTCGTGACGGTACGCCCTCTTGTCATACCAGTCTGCGACCCACTCCGAGGCGTTGCCGGCGAGGTCGTGGACCCCGTCGGGGCTGGCACCGGCGGGGTGTTGACCGATCGGCGCAGTGGTCGCGCCGCACTCGTGGGTGTGGGCGCGCGCGCAGGTCGGCGGTGAGTCGCCCCACGGGTACTGGGCGCGCGCTTCGGGGCCCCGGGCCGCGCGCTCCCACTCGGCCTCGGTCGGCAGGCGCTTGCCCTTCCACGCGCAATAATCGCCGGCTTGCTGCCAGGTCGCGCACACGACCGGATGATCCTCGCCGAGGAACGCCGGCGCGAGCGCGGCCCCGCGGACGAACGCGTCGCCGGTCCAGACCTCGCAGCGCGCGGTGGCGATCGTCGAGCACCCGCCGCCGGCCACGCAAGCCGCGTAGTCCTTCCACGTGACCTCGTGGCGATCGATCATGAAGCTGTCGAGGTGGACCTGCCGCGCCGGCTGCTCGTCGGCCTCGCAGTCGGGGTCGCGGCGGCTGCGGCAGCCGAGAGTGAAGCGCCCGCGATCGATCTTCTGCATGCGCTCGTCGATGAATTGGCCGCCGTCGGCCAGCAGGGTCGCCTCGTCGACCGGCGAGTGACCGCCCGTCGGCGACGGCCCGCGCTCGCTGACCCCGCGGGCGAGGGTCAGGTCGGAGCCGCGCGCCTGCGGCCGCGGCCGCTCGGGATCTTTGTGGGCACCTGCCCGAAGGAGCAGGTCGATGTGCCGCAGGGCCTCGACCGCGCTCACCCGGGTGTTGCGATCGGCGTCGGCCCACCCGCGCAGCGCCCCCAGCAGCAGATAGGACAGGGCGGGGGTGTCGGTCCCCGGCAGGCGCTCGCGGCAGTGCGCCCCGAGCCCCGGGGTGAACATCACCGCGTCGGCCGGCTCGCGGCCGCGCTGGACGGTGTCCTCCATCACGCGCATCAGCGTCTCCTCGACCATGGCGATGAGGCCGGCGGACACCTCGGAGACCGTCATGCGCTGCGGGGCCGCGTAGTCCGGCGGAGACGGCAGGCCGGGCGCCGCGAGGCCGGAGCTGCCGCGGTGAGCTGTCCCTTCGGGCAGGCATCCGTCGAGCACCGCGACGAGCTCGCGGTGCATGCCGTGGCCGGCGAAGCGCAGCACCGGGCCCAGGGGGATCCCGCCGCGCCAGTCGCTCGCGCTCGCCGAGGGGCCGAGCAGCACCGGGGAGCCGCCGATCGGCGTGCCCGCGTGGCCGATGACGATCAGCCAGAGGGTGGCGTCGCGCTTGACTCGCCAGTGCATTTTTGAAAGCGCAGCGCCGACCGCTTCCGGTCCGCCAGGAGCGCGCAGCCAGCGGATCCGCCGGTGCGGCAGGCCGCGGACGTCGTGCAGGTAGCGGTACCAGGCGCCCGCGACGGCGTGCGCGCCTGGCCGATCGGGCAGGTGAGTGTAATCCTCGACGCTGACGATCAAGGCCGCGTCGCGCCGGCCGTCGTGGCGCGCCGGCAGCGGCGCGGCCACGTCCGGCCACACGTCTACCCCGCTCTGGCCGACCGGCTTCACGCTCCGCGGCAGCTCCGGTCCGCACGCGAGCAAGACCGCGGCAGTGCCCAGGCCGGCGAGGCTCATCCTCATCGCTCGTCTCACAGGGCGCTCCGCTCCAGCTCGGGCCCGTGCGCGAGCGGGACCCCGGCGATGCATGAGCTGCCCAGGCCCGCCCTGATCGCCTGGCTCGCCGCCTCCGCGGTCGGTGCGGAGCGCGGGCGATGGCATGGTCCAAGAGACATGTCTGTCGTGAGCGGAGGTCCGCTCGTCGCGGCGATCCTCGTCACGCTCGCGGTCATGCGACCGATTTTGCTCGCGAGTGGCGGTCGCTGTCACCTTGCGCCGATCAGATCCGGAGAGCCGCACCTTCTGACGCGATGCGAGGAGGTTCGGTCGGAGTGTCGCGCGTGCGCGCGCGAGCCGGAGGGGAGGCGATGTGTGAGACAGAAATAATATGGCCTGAAGGACAGGTAAGCCGCAGGCGGCGCCCGGGCCCTGAAGAGGCGCGGCGAGGAGATCGCCGGCCGTGCGCAGTCGCGGCCACGGCTCGCGGCGCCTGCGCCCGGGCGGGCGTGGCAGGCGGGCGGCTGCTCGTGCTAGAGTGCTCTACTCGCATGCAGGCCGCGCCTCCGAACCCCGCCGATCTGCGCCTCGGCGAAGCGCTCGGGAGCGGCGCGGTGGCCACGGTGGTGCGCGTCCAGGCGAGCGACGGGCGGCAGTTCGCGGGCAAGATCTTGCACGCGTCGCACCGGCAGGACGCGGCGGCGCAGTCGCGCTTCGCCCAGGAGGCCGAGCTGCTGCGGGGGGTCTGCGACGCGCACATCGTCGAGGTGTTCGGCGTGGTCGAGATCGACGGCGAGCGGGTGCTGCTGCTCGAGCTGGTCGAGGGGCCGACGCTGGCCGAGCTGATCGCCCGCGAGGCGCCGCTCGGCGAGGCGCGGCTGGCCGCGCTCGGGGCCGGCATCGCCCGCGGGCTGGCGCGCGCGCACGCGGCCGGGGTGGTCCACCGCGATCTCAAGCCCGCGAACATCCTGGTCGCCGGCGGGCACACGCCGAAGATCGGCGACTTCGGCATGGCCCGCGCGACGTCGCTGGCCGGGGTCGATCGCAGCGCGCTCACCGTGCTCGGCACGCCCGACTACATGGCGCCCGAGTGCCTCGACCCTCTCGCGGTCGACGTCCGCAGCGACCTCTACGCGCTCGGCTGCATCCTGTACGAGATGGCCACCGGCGGGCCACCGTTCGCCGGGGCGACCGCGTTCGGGGTGATCGAGGCCCACCGGCGCGCGCCGGTACCTGTCCTTCCGGACAGCTTCTCTCCGCCGCTGCGCGCGCTGGTGCAGAGCCTGCTGGCCAAGGCGCCCGGCGATCGGCCGCAGGGGGCCGCGCAGGTGGCGGCGCTGCTCGAGCAGCTGGCGGCCGGGAGCACCTCGGCGCTGGCGGTGTTCACGGGCGAGCGCGGCGGCGGTGACCCGCCGTGCGCCGGCTGCGGGCAGCCGCGGCCGGCGGCGCTGGCGGTGTGCCTGCACTGCGGGCTGCGGGCGGCGCGGGCCGAGTCGGGGCCGTACACGGTGTTGGTGGCGGGGCCGGGCGAGCCGGGCGACCAGCTCGACGTGGCCCTGCGGGAGGCGCTGCGGCGGTGGGTGGCCGGCAATCCTGGTCTTCGGGTCACGCCGGGGCTGCTCGACAAGCGGATCCCGCGGGTGCCGTTCACGCTGCTGCGCGGGGTGTCCGAGGCGACTGCGCGGGGCGTGGGCGAGGCGCTGCGGCAGATCGGGGTCGAGGTCGAGGTGGTGCGCGGCGGGCCGCTGAAGTCGCCGGCGATGCGCAAGAAGGCGCGCGCGCTGGTCGGTCGCAGCCTCGCGGTGGCGGTGGCGTCGTCGGTCGGGGTGATGAGCAGCAAGGCGATCCTCGTGCTCGCGCCGCTGCTGCTGGTCGGGGTGACCGTGGGCGCGACGTGGTCGTCGCTGCGCCAGGTGACGGGCAAGGGCGAGCGCCCGGCCGCCCTGCCGCCGCCGCTGCAGCGCGCGCTGACCGAGGTCGAGCGGGTCGGGCCGACCATCGACGAGGCGCGTCACCGTCACAGCCTGCGCGCGGTGGTCGGGCGAGCGCTGGCGCTGGCGCCCGCGCTCGGGCCGGCCACCGGCGACCCGGAGGCGCCCGTCGAGGAGCTGGCGCAGGCGGTCACTGCCGCGACGGCGGCGGCGGCCCGCCTCGATGCCCTCGACCGCGAGCTGGCGGCCCGCGGGATTCAGGGCGGCGACGAGGCCGTGCGCGCGACCCTCCACGAGCGCGACACGTGGGCCGCGCGGCTCCTGTCCCTGACGGCCGCGCTCGACGGCCTGGCCGCCCGGGTGGCGCGCTCGCGGGCCGGCGGCGGGGCAGGCGACGGCGAGGCGCTGGCCGACCTGCGGGCCCGCGTCGAGGCGCTCGAAGAGGTCCAGCGCGGAGGGCGAGGGGCGTGATGGCCTGGCTTCAGGGACATGGGAGAAGGGACATGTCTCTTCGGGCATGCTTCGGGCCTGGCGCGGGGATGACCGGCGCGCGGATGAGGATGAGCGGCGAGCAGGTGGTGATCGTTGCGCCGGCGAGCGGTGGGCGGGCGACGAGCGTCGCGCGAGCGAGCGGGCAGCGTGCGACGAGCGTCGCGCGTGAGGCGGCGGGCGACGGGCATGTCCTCTCGGGCATGCTCTTCCGAGCATGTCGCTCGGAGCATGTTCATTCCAGCATGTCCGATAGAGCATGGCGAAAGGGGCAGGCATGAGCGTGCCCGCGATCCCGGCGTTGCCGGCGGAGCTGAGGGCCGAGGTCGTCGGTGCGGCCGAGCGGGCCGGCTCCGAGCTGCGGTGCCGGATCCGGCTCGGCGACGGGCGCGACGCGGTGCTGGCCTGGCTGGCGCCGGAGCTGGCGCGCGAGCCGGCGATGCGGCGCCGTTACGTGCGCGACGTGGCTCGCCTGCGCGAGCTCGACGCGCCCGGGGTCGCGCCCGTGCTGGCGGCCGGCCCGGACGACCCGCGCGCACCGGGGGCGCCGCCGCCGTGGCGGCTGCGGCTCGACCCGCGCGGCGAGACGCTCGAGCAGTGGCTGCGGCGGCGGGCGCCGGCGCCGGTCGACGAGGTGGTGGCGCTGGCGATCGCGCTGTGCGAGCTGCTGGCCGGGCTGCACGCGCGCGGCGTGGTCATCCGCGACCTGCACCCGCGCCTGGTGGTGCGCGGCGACGACGGCCTGTGGCTCACCGACGTCGGGCTGGCGCGGGTCGACATCCTGTCGACGCGCACCGCCTCGAGCCTGCTGCTCGAGGGCTCGCCCTACGCGGCGCCGGAGCAGCTGGCGCGCACCGCCCTCGACCCGCGGGCCGACCTCTACGCCGTCGGCGTGATCCTCTATCGCGGGCTCACGGGGCTGCTGCCGCGCGGCGAGGGGCCCGCGTTCCTCGGCGAGGCCTCGCCCGCGCCGCCGCGCGCCCTGCGGGCCGAGGTGCCGCCCGAGCTCGACGCGCTGGTGATGCGCTGCCTGTCCCTCGAGCCAGGTGCGCGCCCGGCCTCGGCGCGCGAGCTGGCGGCCGCGCTGGCCGGCGATGGCCCGGCCGGGGCCAGCGGGGCGCGCACGATCTGCCAGCACTGCGGCGCGCGGCTGCGCCTCGGCCAGCGGCTGTGCCTCGCCTGCGGCCGCGTCGGCGTGCAGTTCGAGCACACGGCGGCGGGCACCTGCTCGGTCGATCTGCGCGCGGCCAAGGAGGACGCCGAGTTCTTCGCCCGCCTGTCCGGCGAGCTGCAGACCCTGGCCGAGGGCGAGGTGCCGGCGCTCAACCTGGTGATCGGCGACGCCCGCATGTACTCGAAGGCCGAGCTCGAGCGGCGCCACGCGCTGCCGCTGCGGCTGTTCACCGACCTGTCCCCGGAGACAGCCGAGCGCCTGCGCGCGCGCCTGGCCGCGGCCAAGCTGCAGGTCGCGGTGGTCGACCGCTCGCCGCGCGAACGCCGGCGCCTGGCCGTGCGCACGTTCGGCTGGACCGGCGGGATCACCGGGGCGATCGTGGCGCTGACTGTGGCCGTGAGCGCGCCGGTGTTCGTGCCGATCGTGTTCGGCTCGCTCGGCCTGCTGATCGCGCTGATCGTGTTCCTCGCCGTCTCGGCCGCGCACAAGAAGCAGCGGCCGACGTTCCTGCGCCTGCGCGCGGCCCCGGCGGCGCTGCCGGCCTCCGACCCGCTGGTGGCCCGCCTGGCCGGGCTGCTCACGCCGGAGACGCCGGCCGAGGTGCGCGAGATCGTCGGCGAGCTGGCGCTGGCGGTCCAGCGACTCGTCGACCACCGCGCGGCGGCCCCGGGGGCGCGCGCCGAGCTCGACATGATCGCCGGCTCGCTGAAGCCGCTGGTCGAGCTGATCGCGCGGCAGGTGGAGCGCCTGCGCAGCATCGACGCCGACCTGGCCAGGCTCGACGAGGGCGCCCTGGTGCGAGCGCTGGCCGCCAGCGAGGCCCGCCGCGAGTCCCCCGAGCGCCGCGAGGAGCTGCTGGTCGGGCTCGACCGCCTGCGCGCGCTCGAGGACGAGCGCGCGCAGTCGTTCCACCGCCTGCTCGAGGCAGAGCACCTGCTGCGCCGCGCGGTCGAGCTCGGCCTCGAGGTGCGCGACGACGCCGCCGAACACGAGCGCCGCGTGGCCCAGGCGCTGCACGAGCTCGGGGCGGAGTGACAGGGTTGAGAATGCATGAAGGGACATGTCCATCGGGGCATGTCCATCGGGTCATGTGGTGAGACCGCCGGCGACGGTGCGCGGCGCCGCGAGGGGCACGAGTCTTCGGGGCAGGGTGAGCGCGACGGGCTGCGCGCCCTGTCCTTTGGGACATGGCAGCGCGGGGGAGCTTGGTCTCATCCTGTCCTCGGGGACATGCGGCCTCCTGCTGGCGGGGGCGGGCGGCCGTGTAGCGCGGCTGCTCGACGGGGGGAGCGGCGCTTGCTAGAGTGCCGGGCGCATGCGCGCAGTCCGTGTTCACGAGCTCGTCGGGCCCTCGGGCCTCCGCGTCGATGAAGTGCCGGAGCCGGTGCCGGGCCCCGGCGAGGTGCTGATCGAGGTGCGGGCCGCGGGGGTCAACTTCCCCGACGTGCTGCTGTCATACGGCAAGTATCAGTTCAAGCCGGCGCCGCCGTTCGTGCCGGGCGGCGAGGCGGCGGGCGTGGTGACTGCGGTCGGCGAGGGCGTCACCGCGGTCGGCATCGGCGATCGGGTGGCGACGACGCTGGTCCACGGGGCGTTCGCCGAGCGGATTGTGGTGCCCGCGGCGGCGGTCGTGAAGGTGCCGGCCGGGGTCGGCTTCGAGGTGGCCGCGGCGACGCTGCTGACGTACGGGACGACCTGGCACGCGCTGGTCGACCGCGCCGACCTGAAGGCGGGCGAGACGCTGCTGGTGCTCGGCGCGGCCGGCGGGGTCGGCATCGCGGCGGTCGAGATCGGCAAGCTGCTGGGAGCGCGGGTGATCGCGGCGGCATCGACGGCGGAGAAGCTGGCGTTCTGCCGCACACACGGGGCCGACGAGGGCATCGAGTACGCCCGCGAAGACCTCAAGGAGCGCAGCAAGCAGCTGACCGACGGGGAGGGCGTCGACGTGGTCTACGACGCCGTCGGCGGCCCGTTCGCCGAGCCGGCCCTGCGGGCGATCGCGTGGCAAGGGCGCTATCTGGTGGTCGGCTTCGCGGCCGGCGAGATCCCCAAGATCCCGCTCAACCTCGTGCTGCTCAAGGGCTGCCAGATCGTCGGCGTGTTCTGGGGCGCGTTCGCGGCCCGCGATCCGGCCAGGAACCATGCGAACGCCGAGCGGATCCTCGCGGCCGTGGCCGCCGGCCAGCTCCACCCCCACGTCGACGCGTCGCTGCCGTTCGCCCGCGCCGGCGAGGCGCTGGCGCGCATGGAGCGGCGCGAGGTGCTGGGCAAGCTGGTGCTGGTGCCGTAAGGGTGGTTCTATGGACATGTCTATAAAGACATGTCCCTTGAGACATGGGATGTCGAAAACATCGGCTGCTTGTCTCATCGGCTCGCGTGTGCCGAGCACGCGGAGGGGGGAGCCTTCGTCCGGGAGCGCCGGTTCTGCATCTGCAGATGAACCCTCAAAACAATTCACCGGGCTTTTCGGTGCGACCTGGGACGAAAGCGGTCGTCCTTCCTCCACGAGATGTCCTCGTCCCAAGCCCGTCGCTCCTTCACGTTGAACACCCTCCTCTCTGCGTTGCTCGCGCTCGTCGCTCTCGGCGTCGCCTGGGTCGGTTTCAGCGATTACCTGCGCATCCAGAACAACATCGCCAATTCACGCGACCAGCTCGTGGAGGCGGAGGCGTCCCTCGCCAAGGTGAAGTACGACGAGCAGGGGAACGTGGTCGACGCCGATCGCTCGCGGTACCAGCGTGCGATGTCGATGATGCAGATCCACACGGACTCGATCCGGGGTTCGCGGGCCCAGGTGCCGAACGTCTATCCATTCGTGGGCGGCGGCCTCCTCGCGTTCCTGATGTTCACCGTCATGGCGGTGCGGAGCACCCGGCGCTCCTAGCCCGTCGCGCAGAGCGACGCCGGAGCCACCACGCCGCGCCGAGCAGCCACGCGAAGCCGGGCTCACCGATCGCGCAGCCGCGAGGTTCGCCGGTCGGCGGTTCGGGCTGTTCGAGCGGCGCGAGCGGCCCCGAAGCCGCGGGTGCTTCGAGCGGGGCGGTCGGCTGCGCCGGGGGCGGCGCGCAAGAGAGGTCGATGGTGATCGCCGGCGTCTTGATCGACTGCGACCCGTCCGGCGTGACCACGATCACCTCCACGCTGTGCCGGCCGGGCTCCGGGAAGTCGGAGCGTGGACCGTAGCGCTCCGTCCTCCGCACCGCGTCGGCGTCTCGCGGGCCGCACACCGCGAAGACCATGTCCGTGCCGGCCTCGCCCGTCCACGTGCGGCCGGGGTCGAGCCACGAGCACAGGCTGGAGCTGCGGCGCCACGTGTGGCCGTCGAAGCGCGTCACGTAGAGCAGGTAGTCGCGCAGCGGCTCGACCTCCGGCGGCAGCTCGACGCGAATCGGCACCTTGGCCGCGGCGAAATCCTCCCAGCACGACCCGGCGGCCGCCACCTTCGCGTCCTCGTGCGTCTGCGGGCCAGCGCGCAGGCTCGCCTGCGTGAGCCGCAGCGGCCCGGCGCCGATCGTCACGCGCGTCGTGACCTCCGCCGGCGGCAGCGAGCTCTTGTCGGTGTAGTACTGGCGCGCTTCGCCGGCCCTGGCGCTCTCGCGGATCGTCACCTCGTAGACCTGGCCCGGCGCGAACTTCTGCGCCGGGGTGATGAACTCGGGCCCGCCGTCGCCAGTGATGGTGAACTTCACGGGCACGCGTCGCGCGCCCGCGATGCGCGTCACCTTCACGCGATCGGCCGCGCCGGCGAGGGGCTCCGGGCCCGTCCACGGGAACCCCGGGGCGTCGGGCGGGAGCACGCCGCCGGCTCCGAGGTAGAGGCGACCGGCGCCGACGATCTCTCGCCCGCACGAACAGGCCCGGGCCTCGGCCTCGGCGACGATGGCCAGCGCCACGCTCAGCAGCAGCGCCGTCGGCGTGAGACGCATGATGCGACTTCACCACGCGCGTCCGGGGCCGTCAACCGCGCGATGCGGCTCGGTCCTGTCCGTCCTCGGCGGCGCGCGGTCCCGGTCATGGGCGCAGACGGAGCCGCCTGCGCCGATCGACCGCCATCGATCGGCGCGCCGACTCCTATGATTCGTCCGCCGCGGCCGGTCCGACGCATTCGCGCGGTGCCGAGTCAGGGCGGGCCGAACTTCGGGTCGGTCAGGAACGCCTCGTCGGTGAGGCTCTCGAGGAAGGCGACCAGGTCGGCGCGGTCCTGCGGGGACAGCTCGACCTGGCGCACCAGCGGGCTCTTGTTGGGGTTCTGGCGGCCGTCACCGGCGAGCGGGCCATCGGCGGTCTGGCGGCCGCCGGCGGCGTAGTGGTCGATGACCTCGGCGAGGGTGGCCATGCTGCCGTCGTGCATGTACGGCGCGGTGACTGCGATGTTGCGCAGGGTGGGCACGCGGAACTTGCCCTGGTCGCGCGGGTCGCCGGTGAACTCGTAGAGGCCGCCGTTGCCGGGGGGATAGGCGCCCGCGTCGTCGAGGTTGTAGAGGCCGTTGTTCTGGAAGTCGGGCGGGCCGGGCTCGGTGCCGGCGCTGCGGAACGACGTCGAGAAGTTGGCGCCGGCGTGGCAATGATAGCACTCGCCGGTCTCGGAGAAGAACAGGGCCATGCCGCGCTGGGCCGACTCGGACATCGCGGTGCTGTCGCCGCCGTAGATGAAGCGGTCGTAGGCGCTGTCGCCGGAGATCAGCGTGCGCTGGAACGAGGCGAGGGCCTGGACGACGCGCTCGACGGTGAACGGGTCGTCGTCGGCGGGCCAGGCGGCGGCGAACAACTCTTGATATTCGGGGTCGTCGGCGAATCGCCGGACGATCGCGTCGGTGTCCTGCTGGACGCCGAGCTCGAGCGGGAAGTCGGCGAACATCGGCACCAGCGCCTGCTCCTCGAGGGTCGACAGCTTGGGGTTGGCCCAGGTGTAGATCGACTGGAAGGCGACGTTGGTCAGGCTCATGACGTTGCGCGGGAGGGCGTGGCCGGTCGAGCCGATCGGGGTGGCCTTGCCGTCGGTGAAGGCCCGCGCCTGCTCGTGGCAGGTGGCGCACGCCATGGTCTCGTTGTACGACAGGCGCTCGTCGTAGAAGATGTGCCGGCCGAGCTCGACCTTGGCGGCGCTCATCGGGTCGTCCTCGGGCACGAACGGCTCGGGGAAGCCCGGCGGCAGCTGCCACTCCCACGGTGCCTCGTCCGGCGCCTGGTCTTCGGGACATGCCCCGAGGAGCATGGCGAAACAGACAGCGACGACGCGGCGCACGTCAGCCCTCCGGGAGGCGCACGCCGAAGCTGCCCGCGTGGCAGACGTTGCAGGCGCCCGAACTCGTGGGGAACGGCATGAAGTTCTTGCGCGCACCATCGGCACTGTACACCGTGGGGAACAGCGCCGAGGCCGGCAGCGGCAGGACCTCGGTGGTGTAGAAGTTGCCGAGGCCGTCGACCTCGAGCGCGGCGACGAGGTCGCCCATGCCGTCAGGGGCGCTGCGCAGCTCGACGAGGCCGTCGGGGTAGGGCGCGCCGGCCTCGTCGTGGAGGGTGCCGGCGGCGGTGAAGCGGCCGGGCCCGGGGCCGTTCTCCTGGTGACAGCGCATGCAGTTGTCGCCAGTGGCGTGGCTGATCGCGTCGCCGTGGGCGCTGACGAGCTCGACGTCGAGCGCGGGGTCGCGGACGAATTCGTCGTCACCCATGAACGGGGCGGGGTCGGCGGGCTCGTCGCAGGCGAGCGGGGCGGCGAGGGCGAGGGTGAGCAGGGCGCGGTACATGACTTGAACCTCAGTCGACGACGGAGAAGACGGTCTGGGCGGCCCCGGCATCGTCGCTCTCGAAGCGCAGGCCGAGCGGGGCCATCATGGCCGGGCACTCGGGGTCGCCGGGGAAGGCCATGCAGCCGGGCAGGGTGTCGGGCATGCCGTCGGGGATCTTGTCGACGTCGACGCCGGCGAGGATCGCCGCAGCGTCGACCTTGATGGTGTCGCTGTCGGGATCGAAGCCGTCGAGGCGGACGGTGGCGAGGTTGTCGTACTGACAGGTGAAGCCCTGGGCGACGTCGCCGGCGCAGGCGGTGGCGCCGAGGTGGTAGAAGAACTCGGTCTGAGTGGTGGGGCGAACGTCGAGGCGGACGTACTTGTAGCCGCCGGCCCAGCTCCACCACAGGCCCTGGGCGTTGAGCGGGGCCGGGGCGGTGGCGCCGTCGAGGTGGTTCTGCTCGTCGGGCACGCCGACGATGAACTCGACGCCGGTGTAGTCGTCGTGATCGGGCGCGGTGCCGCGGACCTCATTGTTGGTGCCCGGGCTGCCGGTCATGCAGGCGCCGCTGCCGTCCTCGAAGTCGAGCAGGACGAGGCCGTCGTGCTGCCAGGTGTCGTCATCGGTGATGGTCAGCGGCACGCGCTCGCCGCCGGCGCGCACGAGCGCGACGTCGTGGACGTAGACGCGGAAGTCGAGCGGGGTGACGCTGGCGCCCGTGGTGCCGATGCCGGCGAAGTCGCGGCCGCAGGCGAACGGCTCGCTGCCGAACCGCGGGTCGAAGCGCAGGGTGACTTCACGGTCACCGGCGGCGCAGGCCGGGGCGAGGAGGAGGAGGAGAGACAGCGCGCGGAGCTTCACTCGCACTCGAATAGCAAAAGGTGGCGCGGGCCGCCGATGCGACGGGCGGTCGCAGCGCGCAGGGCGTGCGACCCGGTGTCGCAGGACACTTTCGCCGGCGGGGGCTGGCGAAAACATGTCTTTCGGGACATGTGGCCTGCAGCCTGCGCAGCGGACGACAGCCGAAGGGCGATTGCGCGCGTCGGATCCGGGCGAGGTCGACCGCGGTATGACGTGTCTGTCGCGGTGCCGCGGGGCGCGGTGCGTTCGAGATGTCCGAAGAGACAGGTCGTATTCGCCGGCCGGACCACGCACTGCGCGAGCCGGACGAACCAACAGGTCGGGCTTGAAACGGGGTCGGCCGCCCGTAGACTGTGTTCATGCAGATTAGCCTTAATCAATTGATGGCATGGACGATGGTATTGGCGCTCCCGGCGTGCCCGGGCGGCGGAAAAGAGACCGGCGAGCCGGGCGAGACCGAAGGCGGGGCGACGGCGGGCGAGACGGAGGGCCCGGCGACGGAAGGCCCGGCGACGGAGGGCCCGGCGACGGAAGGCCAGGCGACGGAGGGGCCGGCGACGGAAGGCTCGGAGACGGAGGGCGAGACGGAGACGGAGGGCCCGGTCACGGCGGGCGAGACGGAGACGGAGGGCCCGACGACTGTGGGCGAGTCGGAGGGCGAGACGGAGGGCGAGTCCCCGGCGGAGTGCGAGCAGGCCGATCCGGCCGCGGACGCGGCGTTCGAGCTCGTGTTCAAGGATTGGGACGAGGACAATTTTTTTACCTTCGAGTACGACGTGCAATGCGTCGTCGACGCGGTGACTGTGGCCGACGCGGCGGTGACGACTGCGATGACCTGCGAGGTCGACGGCGTGTCCGAGCCGGCGTCGCTGCGCTTCGCGGTCGCGCCCGAGGGCGCGGTCGACTGGGATCCGGGGCTGGCGGTGCGCCTGAAGGTCGAGCAGGACTACGACTTCGCGGCCAAGCGCATCGTGCAGCTGCGCGCGGCCCAGGACGACGCGATCCTCGCGGTGGTGACCTCGGGCGGCATGGACAACAATTCGGGGTATCCCGAGGCGTTCTTGCCGCTGATCTACGGCTATTCGCTGGTGTGCGAGGGGGCAGGGGACACGGGTGGCGACGGGACGCCGGCGCAGATCGATCTCTCCGACCCGGGCAAGGCGGAGCTGCACCTGATCTCGCACCACCGTGGCAGCCTGCCGATCGACGCCGAGCACGCGTATGCGGTCGACGCCGGCCAGGTGGGGAACGACGGGTCCCCGCACTACCCGTTGTGGCAGGAGGTGCTGCTGCGACGGGTCCGCGTCGGCGAGTGAGCCGGCGCGAGGGTGGCCGTGCGGAGGCATCGATCGCGGTGGGCGATCGATGCCCCATGGGACATGTTTGTATAAACATGTCCCATGGGGCATCACGGTGTCATGACGAGGTGCGCGCTCGATTGACGCGGACGCAAACGTGATACACACTCGAGGTGTGAGAAGAGCTTCTTATTCTTATTATCATTACGGAATGGTGGCGGCGACGCTGGCTGCATGCGCCCCGAAGGACGGGGAGACCGACCGCGACGGGTCGCCGGCGGGATGCGAGGAGGCCGATCCGTCCGCGGACGCGGGGTTCGAGCTGAGCTTTCAGGAGTGGGACGCCGGTCAGTTCGCCGACGTCGACGTCCCGTGCGCGATCGATGCGGTGACGGTGGCGGGCGACGCGGTGACGACGGCCATGACCTGCGAGGTCGACGGGGCGTCGGAGCCGGCGTCGCTGCGCTTCGCGGTGGCGGCGGAAGGTCCGGTCGACTGGGAGGCGGGGCTGGCGGTGCGCCTGCGGATCGAGAAGAACTTCGAGTTCGCGACCAAGCGGATCGTGCAGCTGCGCGCGGCGGCAGACGACGAGATCCTGGTGGTGGCGGTGTCGGGCGGGACCGACAACAATTCAGGCTACGCCGACGCGTTCTTGCCGCTGAGCTACGGCTACTCGCAGGCCTGCGAGGCCGGCGACACCGAGGGCGGGGCGCCGGGGCAGATCGATCTCGGCGGTCCAGGCGAGGCGGAGCTGCACTTGGGCGCGCACCACCGTGGGAGCTTGCCGATCGACGCGGAGCACGCGTATGCGGTCGACGTCGGCGAGGTCGCGGTCGGGGGCTCCAACAATTTTCCGGTGTCGCAGGAGGTGCTGTTGCGGCGGATCCGCGTCGGCGGGTGAGCGACGGGGCCGCGCGGTGGATGTCCCAGGGGACAGGTAGCGCCGAGCTTGTCGGGTGCACCGGCGCCGAGGCCACGGCGGCCGATGCTTCGGGGACATGTCGAAGCGGGCATGCCCGATCGGGCATGTTTTAATAAACAAGTCCTGAGAGGCTGGCGCCGGCGAGCGGGCGGGTGACTGCGACCGGGGCGCCGTCGCGGTAGCGCAGCAGCTGGCCGCGGACGGCGGGGACGCGCGGGCCGGGGGTGATGATGCCGACGAGGTTGAGCGGGTCGACTGCGGCGACCTCGAGCTCCTCGGCGTCGGCCGGGACGCGGCGTAGGGCGCCCAGGGCCTCGATGGCCTCGGGCAGGGCGAATTGCTCGCCCTGCTGGCCGGCGACGAAGCGGCCGCCGCGGATCTCCCCGCGCGCCTCGAGGCGGCGGTAGACGTCGAGCAGGGCGCGCCACGGCGGCGCGCCGGTCTCGCGGGTGAGCAGCGGGCGGGCGACGACGCCGTAGCGGCGCAGGTACAGGCGGGCCAGCTCGACCGGGCTGCCGTCGCCGAACGGATCTGGCCGCTCGGACAGGTCGCGGGCCAGCAGCGACCAGCGGCCGCGCAGCAGCCGGCGCGGGCCCTTGCGCGGGTCGACGGTCTCGCACAAGGCGCGCAGGCCGGCGAAGCCGTCGCTGGTGATCGCGCCGGCGCGGGCGAGCTCCCACAGCGCCTCCTCGAGGTCATCGTGGCCGGCGCTGGTGGCCGCGCGCAGGTCGGCGGCGAAGGCGGCCCCGCGTTCGAGCACGCGGGCGACCTCGCGGGCGAGCTGCGACAGGTGCGGCCACTCGTGGGCCGGGGTGGGGCTCGGGGCGACGAGGGTCGGCGCGTGGGCGCGGAGGAACAGGGCGACCTTGCCGGCCCCGCGCGGCAGCTCGCCGGGCTCGAGGCCCTCGGCCGGCAAGGGCGTGAGGCGGCCCCAGGCGACCTCGCCGGCGAGGCACAGCTCGTCGAGCCAGGCGGGGTCGTAGCCGTGGACCCGTCGCGGCAGGACATCGCGCTCCCATGATTGCGCCGGCAGCTCGAGACCCTCGAGCTGCTCGATGACGCGGAGCAGGCCCTCGGGGCCGTGGAGCTGGGTGCCGGGCTGGACGTGCTGCCAGCGGGCGAGGAAGCGGACCAGCTCGGCCGGCGCGACCGCCCGCACCTCCTCGCGCAGGCGGCCGAGAGTGAGCCGGTGGATCCGCTGCAGCAGCCGGCGCTCGCACCACTCGGGCTCGGGCGTGGTGGGCCGGGTGAACTGGCCCTGGAGGACGATGCCGTCGAGCTCGAGGCGGGCCAGGGCGCCCTCGGTGTCGGCGCGCGCCAGGCCGAGGGCGGTAGCGAGGGCGGCGGCGGTCAGCGGCGCCGCGGTCTGCACGAACGCGCGGACCAGCCGCAGCGCCGCCTCCTCGGGGTCGACGGGGCCGGCGAGCGCGGGCGGGAGGGCGATGCTCGGCTCGATCGCGGCGGCCGGCCACAGCGCGCGCGCCAGCGGGACGACCTCGGCCGCTATGTACAATGGCGCAGAGGACATGTCCTCCGGGACATCTGCTGCGGGCCGGCGGAGCAGGGCGGCCCGGCCGGCGCGGACCAGGGCGGCGAATTGCTCGGCCCACTCGGGGCGCGGGGGCAAGAGCCGCGGGGCGCACAGCAGGTCGTGCAGCTCGTCGGCGTCGCGCGGGCCGGCGGGGCCGTCGATGGCGACCGCGGCGACGACCGACTCGATCGCGCGCGGGTCGAGGCCGAGCAGGTCGCCGCCGCGGAGGGCGAGCTCGCCGGGGCGGGCCGTCTTGACCTGCCGGGCCCAGCGCTCCTCGAGCGGGGCGTCGTCGAGGAAGGCGAACGGGTTGGCGGCCAGGATCCCGTGCGAGAACGGCGAGGGGGCGACGGTGTCGCGGGCGAGGGCCCGGATCTCGCCGCCGTGCAGGCGCCGCAGCACGGCCTTGAGGCCGTCGGCGTCCATGGCCTCGTGCAGGCAGTCGCGGGTGGTCTCGTGGACCAGCGGGTGGTCGGGCGGCTCGATCGTCTCGCCGCCGTGGTTGTCCTGGCAGCCGGCCTGGGCCGGGAACACCGCGGCCAGCAGGTCGGCAGCCTTCATGCGAAGGATCGGCGGCGGGGTGCGGCGGCTGCCCTGGTGACGCAGCACCGCCAGCGCGCGGGTGACGTTCCACCGCCAGCGCGTCTCCCACATCGGCGACTGCAGGGCGGCCTGCGTCAGCGCCTCGTCGACCGCCTCCTCGTGCAGGAAGTGGAAGATCGCCTCGAGCGGGAACGAGTGCTGCGGGCCGAGCGACAGCAGCACCGCGTCGTCGGTGGCGGCGGCCTGCAGCTCGAAGTCGAAGGTGCGGCAGAACTTCTTGCGCAGGCCCATGCCGAACGCGCGGTTGATGCGGGCGCCGAACGGGGCGTGGATGATGAGCTGCATGCCGCCCGACTCGTCGAAGAAGCGCTCGGCGACCAGGCACTCCTGGGTCGGCACGGCCCCCAGGGCGCGCGCACCCTCGGCGACGTAGGCGATCGCCTGGTCGATGGCCGGCTGCGACAGGCCGCAGTCGCCGGCCAGGACGGCGCGGGCGCGGTCGTCGGATTGCCCTTCGAGCATGTCCCAAAGTTCATGTCGAAGGCCGGCGACCTCGGCCGACAGCGCCTCGCTGCGGGCCAGGCCCTCGCCGTTCCAGAACGGGATCGCCGGCGACTGGCCGCGGGCGTCCTCGACGCGCACGCGGCCGGCCTCGACGCGGCGGATCTTCCACGCGTGCGAGCCGAGGCGGAACACGTCGCCGACCATGCTGTCGATGGCGAAGTCCTCGTCGACGGTGCCGACCACGGCCTCGCTGGCGTCCTCGACGACGGTGTAGTCGGCCTTGTCGGGGATCGCCCCGCCGGAGGTGAGCGCCGCCAGCTGGGCGCCGCGGCGGCCGCGGGCGCGGCCGTGGATCCGGTCGAGGTGGAGCAGCGCGCCGGCGCGGCCGCGGCGGGTGGCGATGCCGTCGCCGAGCATGGCGACGACCTGGTCGAAGTCGCGGCGCGTGAGCAGGGCGTAGGGAGCGGCGCGACGGGCGAGGGCCCACAGCGCCTCGACGTCCCACTCCTCGGCGCTGCAGGTGGCGACGAGCTGCTGGGCGAGGATGTCGAGCGGGGCCTCGCGCTGGACCGGGCGGTCGATGCGGCCGGCCTTCATCGCCCGCACCGCGGCGGCGCACTCGATCAGGTCGTCGCGGGTGGTGGCGAAGATCCGCCCCTTGGGGGTGCCGCCGACGGCGTGGCAGGCCCGGCCGATGCGCTGGCGCAGGACGCTGATCGAGCGCGGCGAGCCGACCTGGACCACGAGCTCGACGTCGCCGATGTCGATGCCGAGCTCGAGCGAGGCGGTGGCGACCACCGCCTTGAGCGCGCCGGTCTGCAGCTTGAGCTCGACCATCTGCCGGGTCCGCTTGGCCAGCGCGCCGTGGTGGGCCGCGACCACGCCCTCGCCGAGCCGCTGCTCGAGGTCGTGGGCGATCCGCTCGGCCAGGCGCCGGCTCGGGACGAAGATCAGGGTGGTGCGGTGCTCGCCGAGGTAGGCCTCGATGCGCGTATAGAGGTCGTCCCAGGCGGTCCGTGAGGCCACCGCCGACAGCGTCTCCTGCGGCACCTCGACCGCGACGTCGAGCGGCTGGCGCCGGCCGGCGTCGACCAGGTGGCACGGGCGCGCGCGCGGGATGAACTCCGGGACATGCGCTTCGGGGCATGTCTCGACAGGCATGTCCACGGAGACATGTCCCGATAGACCGGCGAGGTCGTGGCCGACGAGGAAGCGGGCGGCCTCGGCGGGCGGCTCGACGGTAGCGGACAGGCCGATCCGCTGCAGCTTGCGGCCGCACAGGGCGTCGAGGCGCTCGAGCGAGAGGGCCAGGTGGGCGCCGCGCTTGTTGCCGACGAGGGCGTGGATCTCGTCGACGATGACCTGCTCGCAGCCGCCGAGGATGGCCCGCCCGCGGTCGGAGGTGAGGAGGAGGTAGAGCGACTCGGGGGTGGTGATGAGGAGGTGCGGCGGCTGCTTCAAGATCCGCGCGCGCTCGCTGGAGGTCGAGTCGCCGGTGCGCAGGGCGGTGCGGATCTTCGGCAGGGGAGTGCCGAGGGCGGCGGCGGCGGCCTCGATGCCGCGCAGCGGCTGCTGCAGGTTGCGCTCGACGTCGGCGCCGAGCGCCTTGAGCGGGGAGATGTAGAGGATGGCGACGCCGTCCGGCAGGGCGCCGGCGAGGCCGCGGCGGACCAGGGCGTCGACGCCGGCGAGGAAGGCGGCGAGGGTCTTGCCCGAGCCGGTCGGGGCCATGACGAGGGTGTCCTCGCCGCGCGTGATCGCGGCCCAGCCGCGCCGCTGGGCCTCGGTCGGACCGCTGAACCGCTCGCCGAACCACCGCGCCACCGGGGCCGAGAAGGCTGTCCCGAAGGGCATGTCCGAAGATGCAGGCAGCGGGCCGGCGACGTCGACAGGATCGAAGCCGAGAGGCGCGGAACCGTCCGTCATGGGCGCAGGATAGCCCGGGGCTGATTGGATGTACAGTGCGCCAGGCCGCGGTAAGACAGCGAATCGGCTCGCGACGCGGCGCTCGTCCGCGGGCCGCGGAGCGAGCGCCGAGCCGGTTACGCGCGCGACTACTCGATCGCGACCAGCAGCTCGTAGTTCGGCGTGGAGAAGCCGAAGTCGGAGTAGCTGACCTTGACGAAGTACTCACCGGCGGCCGGGATCGCGTCGCTGGTGAAGTCCTCGTGGTAGTCGTCGTCGCTCGACGGGCCGCCGAGCGAGGTGGTGCAATCGGCCTCGAACACCTCGACGACGGTGTCGGTGGTGGCGTCGCCCGCGGCGGTGACGACGTGGATGACCTTGCCCACGTCAGCGTCGCCGGCGGTGAACTTGAACCAGTCGACGTCGGTCTGCTCGGGCAGCGAGGCGAGAGTGGTCGACGGCAGCGTGAGCTCGTTGGCCTGGGCGCAATCGTTGTTCGGCTCGGTCTCCGGCGGCGGCGGGTCGGCGACCGTGACGTTGATGGTGTAGTCGTAGCCCGAGTAGCCGCTGTTGTCCCAGTAGACCAGGTACAGCGGGTCCTCCGAGCTGGTGTAGACCGAGATCTCGTCGTCGAACTTGATCAGGTCGGCGAAGCTGCCGCTCGCGGGCAGGGCGATCGCCCGCGCGCTGGCCTCGGCGTCGGCCGAGGCGATGACGAAGGTGACCTTCTTCGGCTCGGGCGGCGGGACGAAGGTGTACAGCTTGGACTCGAGCGCCTCGGCGATCGAGCCGACCTCCTCGGTGCCCTCGACCAGCGCGACCGGATCGCGGGCCTCGATAGCGAGCGAGCCAGGCGCGGTCGACGAGATCTCGGAGCCCTGCGGGCCGCTCAGCACGCTGAGGTCGTAGGAGCCGGCGGCCACCGGCACGTCGACGAACAGCAGGTAGTTGAGGCCGTAGAGGTTGGCGGTGTTGATGTCGCCGTAGAGGCCGGGGTCGCTGCCGCCGACGAGGAGGTTCGGGTAGGTGATCGGCTCGAACAGACCGTCGCCGGCCTGGGTCGTGTCGAACGGGGTCGAGACGTCGAGCTGCTTGGCGTCGCCGACGAGGATCGAGCCCTGCGCGAGGGTGCCGGCGATCGGGCCGAGCGCCAGCGGGGCCTCGATCTTGAAGGCGCCGGTATAGACCAGATCGGTGCCGCCCTCGCTGATCGTCACGTCGCGCGCGCCGATGCTGGCGCCGACGTCGACGGTGATGTTGGCCTGGATGCCGGTCGGGCTGGCCACGGTCAGGCCGTTGACGGTGACGCCCTCGCCGAAGTCGACGGCGACCGCGTCGGTCCACTGGGTGCCGAAGCCGCTGATCGCCACGTCGAGCGTGCGCTCGAGATAGACCTTGCCGGGCACGATGCTGCTGATGCTCGGGTCGCTGCCCGGGCCGGGGTCTCCGGGCGGTCCGGGCGGACCCTCGGGGCCGGGCTCGCCGGGCTCGCCGGGCTCGCCGGGCTCGCCGGGCTCTCCGGGCGGGCCGGGCGGGCCCGCCGTGGTGGTCGGCAGAGTCTCGGTGTCCGACTCGGAGCCAGTCCCATCGGTGTCGCTGTCGGTGCCGCTGCTCGCGGTCGAGTCGCCGCAACCCACGGCCATCACCGGCATCACGGCCACTGCCGCGACGAGCCAATCCAGGTGCCTATCCCTATTGCGTGTAGTCATCATGTGGAACGCGATGGTAACGAAATCTCCACGCGCAGGTGACGCATTCCGCCGGAGGTCCGATGGTCTCGCCGCTCCAGCGCCGCTGGGGCCAGCCATATCGCCGCGCGGAGCCGCCCTGCGGTCACGTGACCGCCGCGCGCGCGCGCGCGAGATGGACGCCCAATGATCATTGGGACAGGTCTGGAAAAACATGACAATCGACTGCGCCCACGTCAGATTGCGCTTCAGGCGCGAGGCGAATCTCTCGCGCCGATGCGGCGCGCGAGAGAGATGGTGTTCAGGACATGTCTTGAGAGACACATCCCCCATGTGCGGCCCGGCGGCCGCCGGGGCCGTCAGCGACCGTCTTGCGCGGCGGCGAGGGCCTCGGCGCGGGCCTTGAGGGCGCGGGCGTGGCGGTCGAAGCCGTCCTGGACCTTGGCCAGCGGGAGGAAGCGGGTCAAAAGGCCGGTAAATTCTTCGCGGGTGAAATAGCGGGTGCGATCGCGGGGCAGCGAGGCGACCTGCTGCACCCGGGTGGCGCGGACCAGGCCGAATGTGGGTAGTAGACCGGTGAAGCGATAGGCGAGGCGGCCCGCTCGCTCGCCGTCGGGGGCGACGAGCTCGGTGATCTCTTCGCCCGAGCTGGCGCCGGTGCCGTCATTCCAGCGCACGTGGAGGCGCAGCGCGCCGCCGAGCGCGGGGGAACCGACGTGATCGATGGCCACGATGAAGGGGTTCCATTCGTGGTAGCGGGCCAGGTCGAGCATGACCGCCCACACGTGCGCGGGCGGGGCGTCGATGTCGATGCTTGCTTCGGCGAAAGGTCGCGGCATGGGTTCACGGGACCACGTCGGCCCAGACTTGCAAATTGGCCCAGGTAGCGCCGTACCACGGGTAGAAGCGATCTTCGACCGTGCCGGGCAGGCCGAGGCGGATCAGAGGATCGCGGGTGACCGCGACGTCGAGCGGGTCGAGGGCGGCGGCGATCGTCGGGCCGACCTGCTGACCGCCGCTGAACACGGTGACTCGCGTGAGCCACGGCTTGGCCTCGAGGATGACGTGCCACACCTGCCCCGGCGCCCACGGACCGGCGGTGTCGGCGGTGTACGCGAGGTGGTTGCCGACCTCGAGGCGGCTGGCGCCGAGCATGCACTCGCCGCGGACGCGATCCATCGGGTGATAGAAGGCGGTGGCCAGGACCTTGCCTGCGGGCTGGGTGCCGAACACGGAGGCGATGCCGAAGTACTCGGGGCAGCCCTCGGGATCCATGGCGACGATCTCGTCGAGGTTGTCGAGGGTCTGCAGGTCGAACTCGACGCGCACGCAGTTGAAGCCCTGGCCGGGCTGGAGGAACGCGGACTCCCAGACGCTGCCGTCGGTGGTGGCCCACAAGATCGGCCCGGGCCGGTCGAGCACGAGGGCGTAGTTGGGGCACGGGCCGTTGTCGACGGGGCCGTCGGTGCCGCTCGTGGCGGTGGGGTCGGGCCATGGCAGACCGGTGGTCGGCCCGACGTCGGTGGTGGTGCCGGTGGTGCCGGGCGGCTCGTCGGTGGTGGTGCCGGTCGCGGTCGCGGCGTCGGTGGTCGCGGGCTCGCCGGCGGTGGTGCTGCCGTCCTCGCCCGGCGGGTCGCCGCCGCCGCAGGCGAGCAATGTGCTCAGGGACAGGTTGAAAAAGACATGTCGCATGGGACAGGAGGCGCTCGCCGCCGGACACCGGGCGGCGCGGCGGACCTGCGTAGTGTATGCGGTCCGCCGCGGCCCGGGCGGCTCCTCCGAGGCCGATCGGGCGGGGCCTGGTGACCCCGGCGCCGCGCCGCGGGCGCAAACCCGGGCGCGGCGGCGGTCTAGAAGCGGAGCTGGACGCCGCCGGGGGTGACGTTGAAGCGGGCCATGCCGCTGTAGCGGTTGTGGCGCGAGAGGCGGGTCGAGTAGATGATCGCCGGGATGATCGAGGCGAGCGTGAGGGCGCCGAAGATCGGGGCCGCGATCGCGGCGGTCCGCCGCTCGTCGCTGCAGTCCATCACGCGCGTGCGGTCGGCCTCGTCGCAGCGGCGCAGCATCGCCAGCGGGACGGCCGTACCGACCACACCGACGGTGGTGAGCACCCACGAGACCGCGGTCTGGGCCTTGAGCTTCCGCCCCTCGCGCTCCCACTCGCTGGCCTGCATCCGCGGCGGACGGATGCTCTGCGGCGGCGGGGTGGCGCTCGGCGGGCTGACCGACGAGGGGGTGCTCGGCTCGGTGAGGACGGGCTCGCCGGTGGCCGGCGATTGAGCCGCGCGCGCGGCCAGCAGGCCCGGCGCGAGGCCGCCGGAGTAGCCGCGGACCGGCGCGGGCTCGCGGGCGGCCGCGACCGTCGAGGTGGTGAAGAGGAGCAGGGTCAGGACAGTACGGACCAACATGGTTTCAGTCTCCTTGCCGTGAGGGCGAGAAAATCGATCGCATTGGGCTGACCATGCCGTCGCAATCGAGGTCGAGCCCGGCGGGCGCAAGTGTCACCATTGGCGGCCGAGGTCGCCCGCGCCGGACGACGGATCGAGCGGACACGTGTGTCTCCTGCGGGCATGCCGGGGGTCGATTCGCTGTATGTGCCGATTCCCGGGCCGGCACAAACTGACATGTGCGTGCGCGTGGCCGGCGATCGCGTGGCGACATTGTCGTCGCGCGACAGTGACGATTGACCGCCATCGCCCCGGCGCCCGTCCGCCGGGCTCGCGCGGGCCGGCGCGCCCGGACCGCCGCCGTCGCGGACCGCCGCTCGCCCGCCACGAAGGCCGGGCTGGCGCGTGAGACAGGCCGGAGTATCACAAACGGCCGCGCCGGCCACGGGCACGCGCGGGTGCTCGCGGTCGGCGCGGCGGCGGACGGCCGGCAGGCGAATCACTCGAGGGCGATCACCAGCTCGTAATCCGCCGCCTCGGAGGCGTCGGGGCTGTGGCTGACCTTGACGTAGACGTCGCCGGCGGCCGTGACCGGGCTGCTGGTGAAGTCCTCGTGGTAGGCGTAATCAGGCGACGGGCCGCCGAGCGAGGTGGTGCAGTCGCTGGCGAACACCTCGACGACGGTGTCGGTGGTCGGCTCGCCGGGCTGAGTGAGGACGTGGACGGTCTTGCCGACGTCGGCCTCCTCGACGGTGAAGACGAACCAGTCGACGTCGTTTACGTCGCGCAGCGAGCCGAGGGTCGACGACGAGGCAGCGACGCGGTTGGCGGCGCTGCACTCGTCGTTCGGCTCGGTCTCGGGCGGGGGCGGCGGAGCGGCGACGAGGTTGATGGTGTAGTCGTGCTTCTCGGCGCCGGCGGCATCCCAGTAGATGACGTAGATCGGCTCGGCGGCGTCGGTGTCGACGACGACGCGGGCTTCGGCGCCGAGCAGGTCGGCGAAGCGACCGCTGGCGGGCAGGACCGCGAGGATCGGGGTGGCGCCCTGGACACTGGCGGTGACGGTGAGCGTGAGCCGGGTCGGCTCGACGGGCGGGGTGAAGGTGTAGAGGACGGTGCCGTACGGCTCCTTGAGCGTGCCGACGTTGTCGCCCTCTTTCAGCGGGAGCGGGGTGCGAGCGGCGATCGGGAGGATGTCCGGCCCAGTCGAACGCACCTGCGAGCCGGTGGCGCCGCTGACGACGTGGAGGTCGTAGGTGCCGGGGGTGACGGGGACGTCGACGAGGAGGGCGAACTCTGCGCCGTACTGCTGGGCGTAGAAGTAATCGACGGTGAAGCCGGGCTCGTCGACGTAGAGGGTGTTCTCGACCGGATCGAACGGGGTCGAGATGTCGTGCTGGACGAGCTTGCCGTTGAGGATCGATCCGGGCGCGCGGGTGCCGTTGAGGACCTTGAAGGCGAGCGGGGCCTGGAGCGTGAAGGCGCCGGCGTAGACGGCCTCGACCTCGCCCTCGCGGACGGTGACGTCGCGGGCGCCGAGCGCGGCGTCCTCGTCGATGGTGATGCGCGCGACCAGGCCGGTGGGGCTGGCGACGCGCACGCTGTCGACGCGGATGCCGTCACCGAAGTCGACCGCGACGGCGTCGGTCCACTCGGTGTCGTCGCCGCTGATCGTGACGTCGAGGGTGCGCTCGAGGAAGGCCCGGTTGGGGTAGACGGCGCTGATGCTCGGGTCGGCGGCCGCGGGCTCGTCGGCGGCGGCGAGGGCCGGCTCGCTGGCGAGGATCGCGTCGCGCTGCGCGGCCAGGAGGCTCGACAGGCGGGCGCGGGCCGTGGGCGCGCCGGGGTCCGCGGGGGCCGTCGCGTGCAGGAGCAGGGTGGTCACGAGGGTCGCTTGCAGGATCATGAGGTTCTCCTTGCGAGCGCGACGAGCACGGCGAGCGCATTGCATCGAGCGTGTCGTCGCAATCGCGGCAGAGCCCGCAGGCGTGGCTGCGGGCGGGTCGAAGTTCGATCCCGTATGGGGCGATTGTCCGCGGCGAACAATCCGACATGTATGACCGGCGCTGCCGTGATTCACGGGCCGCGACGCGTCGGCGAGGCGCCCGGGGTTCGCGGCTTCGCCCCGGCGGATGCTCGCGCGCCTCGGCTCGATCGCGGGCGGCCGTGGCGTCTCGCCGCGCAGACCCGGCGGCCGTCCGCTCGCGCGCGGCCGCGGCGGGGCGAGCGAGGCCCGCGGAGGGTCGCTATCACGGTCGGGCCGGGCGACGCGGCCGGGCCGGCGTCAGGCGCAGGCGGCGGCTCGCGGCGCGGGTGGCCTTTCGGGCAGGTCCGAGAGGACCGGTGCTTCGGGACATGCTCGATCGAGCATGTCCGTTCGGGCTGGTGCGGAGCGGGCGGCTCAGCGGCCGATGCCGGCGTACTCGAAGCCGAGGGCCTCGACGTGCTGGCGGTCCCACTGGTTGCGACCGTCGAGCAGCAGGGAGCCGGCCATGATCCGCTTCAGGCGCTCGAAGTCGGGGCTGCGGTACTCTCGCCACTCGGTGGCGAGGACGAGGGCGTGCGCGCCCTCGGCGGCGTCGTAGGGGTCGGCGGCGAGGGTGCAGGCGGCGGCGACGTGCGGGGGCAGGCTGGCGACGAAGTTCTTGCCGGCCTCGGGGTCGTGCAGGCGCAGGCGGGCGCCGTCGCCGACGAGGGTGCGGACGATCTTCAGCGCCGGGGCCTCGCGCACGTCGTCGGTGTTGGGCTTGAACGACAGGCCCCACACGGCGAAGGTCTTGCCGGCGAGGTCGCTGCCGAGCCGCTGCCGCAGCTTGCGGACGATGACGAGCTTCTGCGCCTCGTTGATCCGCTCGGCGCTGGCGACGATCTCGAGCGAGTGGCCGAACTCGCGGGCGGTGGTGAGGAGGGCGCGGATGTCCTTGGGGAAGCAGGAGCCGCCGTAGCCGACGCCGGGGTAGAGGAACTTGTTGCCGATCCGCGGGTCGGAGCCCATGCCGCGGCGCACGAGCTCGATGTCGGCCCCGAGCGCGTCGGCGAGGTTGGCCATGTCGTTCATGAAGCTGATGCGCGCGGCGAGGTAGGCGTTGCAGGCGTACTTGGTGAGCTCGGCCGAGCGCGCGTCCATGAACAGGATGCGGTCGCTGGTGCGGCAGAACGGCTGGTAGAGCCGGTGCAGGACCTCGCGCGCGTGGGGGTCGTCGGTGCCGACGATGACGCGGTCGGGGTGCATGAAGTCGTCGACCGCGGCGCCCTCCTTGAGGAACTCGGGGTTCGAGACGACGGTGAACGGGACGCGCGTCTGCTCGCCGACGATGCGGGCGATCCGCTCGGCGGTGCCGACCGGCACGGTGCTCTTGTCGACGATGATCGTCGGCCGGGTGATGTGACGCCCGATCTCGCTCGCGGCCTGGTAGAGGTACGAGAGGTCGGCGCTGCCGTCGGCGGCGGTCGGCGTGCCGACGGCGAGGAAGATGACGTCGCCGTGCACGGCGGCCTCGGCGTTGCTGGTGGTGAAGCGCAGGCGCCCGGCCTGGATGTTGTGCTCGACCAGCGGCTCGAGCCCGGGCTCGAAGATGGGCAGCTTGCCGGCCTTGATCGAGTCGATCTTGGCGGCGTCGATGTCCGCGCACAGAACATCGTTGCCGTAGTCGGCGAACACCGCGGCGGCGACGAGGCCGACGTACCCTGTACCGATGACGCTGAGCTTCATGAGGCGCGCGGGAGGATACCGAAACGCCGCCGCGTCTGCTACGGTGGCCGTTACCCGTGGCGACGCCGAGCGAGCCGAGCGAACCCGCCGAGATCACTCGCGCCGCCGCGTTGTCGCGGCTCGTGTACTTGCTGCCCGTGATCGGCGCGCCGCTCGGGATGGGCGCGGCGATCTTCGCGTCGTTCGCGATCGCAGGGTGGCACGTGACGCACTCGGCGATCGTGCAGGTCGAGCCGCAGTGGGTGGCAGGCGAGCCGGTGGCGGCGCGCGTGCAAGTGCTGGACGGCGGCGGTCAGGCGGTGCCGGACGCGCGAGTCGAGGCGACGCTGCGCCGCGGCGAAGAGCGCGCGGCGCTCGGGACGCTGCGCGACGCGGCGGCGGTGGGGACGGCGCAGGGCCGCCTGACGGCCCCGGCGTGGGCTCCGGGCCCGGCGACGCTCGAGCTGGCGATCGCGGGGCACGAGCAGTTCCGCGAGACGGTCGAGGTCGAGCTGGTCGCGTCCCGCGCGCCCCGCCGCGGGACGCCGACGGTGTCCGGTTCGACGAAAAATTACGCAGATGACACCGAACCGCAGCCCGAGAAGCTGCGCATCGTGCTGCGCCCGCTGGGCCGGCTGGCGGCCGGCTTCGAGAACGCGCTGGTCGCCCGGGTGACCGACGCCGAGGGCAAGCCGCGCCGCGGGCCGGTGGAGGTCCGCCTGCTCGACGGCGAGTTCGGCCACCACAAGGCGACGAGAGAGGTGCCCGCGGTGGTCAGCCGCGGGGAGACGGACGCGGCCGGGCTGGTCCGCGTCGACGGGCTGCTGGCCACCGACGTGGTCCGCTTCGAGGTGCGGGCGCTGGCTGGTCCAGAGGACATGTCTCAAGCGGCAGGTGCGAAGGAGCCTGGCGCGAAGGACATGGCCGTGGGGGCAGGTGCGAAGGGGAAGGCGACGGGCGGCGGAGCGAAGGACGCGAGCGGGGCGGACGGAGCGGGAGCGAAGGACGCGAGCGGCGGAGCGAAGGGCGCGAGCGCAGGTGCGAAGGGCGCGAGCGCAGGTGCGAAGGACGCGGGCGCAGAAGCGAAGGACGCGAGCGCAGAAGCGAAGGACGCGGGAGCGAAGGACGCTGGGGGCGACGCGGGCGCAGCGGGGGCGAAGGGCTCGGACGCAGCGAAGGGCGAGGCGGCGGGTGCGAAGGAGGGCGAGGCGGCCGGGGCGGGTTCGGAGTCGGCGATCGCGGCGCGGAAGTTTCGCATGGTCAGCTTCGCGGGGGCCGTGACGGTCGACGTGGCGCCGTGGACGGCGGGGGCCGGCGACGCGCTGACGATCAAGGCGCGCGGGCTGCGGCCCAAGCGGGCGGTGTTCGTCGACGTGCGCGGGCCCGACGGGGCGTGGGTCGACACTCTCGAGCCGCCGGTGGTGGGGCCGGAGCCGCCGCGGACGTGGTCGTCGGCGGGGCTACAGCCCGGGCTCGTGCAGGTCGAGGCGTATCACTTCACGAATGCGCCGGGCGAATCGTCGGCGCTGGCGCGGGTGGTCCTCGGGCCGGCGCCGGGGCAGGGGCCGCCGCTGTCGAGCCTGGTCGCGCTGCAGCGCGAGCGTCTGGCGATGCCGCGGGTCGAGAAGGACTTCGACGCCGGGCTCGAGGGCAAGTACCTCGACGCGCTGGCGGCGGTGAGCCTCGACCCGGAGGCGCAGAAGCTGGCGGAGGCGTGGCTGATCGGGACGCTGCCGGTGGAGATCCACGGGCCGCCGACGGCGCTGTCCACCCGCAGCCGCGAAGACGCGGACATGGCGGCGCAGCGCCGGCTGTGGGCCGATCGCGTGCGCCTGTTGCTGCTCGGCGGCGGGGGGCTGTTCCTCGCGGTGACGACGCTGCTGATCGTCGTCAGCCATCGCGGCGCGGCCGAACGCCTGGCCCGCGAGATGCTCGGGCAAGGCCCGGAGGTGGCCGCCGAGGTCCGCAAGGCCCAGCGCGCGGTGCTGTGGCGCGCGCTCGGGCTGCTGGCGTCGATGGCCTTCGGGCTGATATTGACGGTGGCGGTGCTCGACAAGCTGTTCTGGCAGACATGACCGAAGGGTCATGTTCGATCGAGGCGGCGAGCGCCGGCGCGGCCTGCTCGTCGGAGCATGTCCCTGCGGACATGCGCCTGCGCATCTTTTTATAAGATGTCCCGACGGGCATGCCCGTTCGGACAGTTTTTAAAGAGAAGAGAACGTCAGGCGAAGGCCTTGCGCAGGAGCTGCTCGAGCTCGTCGAGGGCGGCGCGGAAGGCGTCGATCCGCGGGCCGAGGATGGGCAGGTTCTCGGGGACCGACAGCTCCTCGATGTCGCGGCCGTATTCGAGCAGCGGGCCGCCCGACAGATTGGCCAGCGTGCCGACCACGCGGTGGGCGATCCGTCGCACCCCGGCGGCGTCGCCGGCCGCGAGCGCGGCGGTGAATTCTTCGTGGATCTGCGGCAGATCGGCGGAGAAGAGGCCGACGAGCATCGCCAGCAGGTCGCGACGACCGCCGAGACGCGCGAGCAGTTCAGCCTCGTCGACCTCTACAGGAGGCGGCGCTTGCACGTGTTCATCCTCGCGGATCTCGGCGCGCGGCGCAAGCTCGCGGCGCGTGGCGAGGCGAGCTACAGCCCGGCTCGCGGCGCTGCAATCGCGCCGACGTCGACGACGCGTGGTTTGCCCGTGAGAACGTTGTTGCTCGCGATCGCGGCGAGCTCGGCGATGGCCGATCGGCGGCGGCGTGCGCGAGCTGCGGGGGGCCGGGACGCGGTTCCGGCCGATTCCTTGGGCGCCGGATCGGGCGTGCTATGGTGCGGCGCCATGAACGCTCCGCGCGCGATGATCCTCGCCGCCGGCCTCGGCACGCGTCTCGGCGATCTCAGTGCCCAGCGCCCGAAGCCGATGTTGCCGGTGTGCGGCACGCCTCTGGTGCGCTGGGTGGCGCTGTGGCTGCGCTCGCAAGGGGTGCGCGAGGTGGTGGTCAACCTGCATCACCTCGGCGACCAGATCGAGGCCGAGCTCGGCGACGGGTCGAAGCTCGGGATGGCGATCGCCTACTCGCGCGAGGACGGCGAGATCCTCGGGACAGGTGGCGCGCTCCGTCACGCGCGGCACCTGCTCGACGACGGCAGCGGCGCGCCGATCGTGGTCGTCAACGGCAAGATCTTGCTCGAGCTCGAGCTGGACCGCGTGCTCGCGACCCACCGTGCGGCGAAGGCGGAGGCGACGATGGTGCTGCGCCCCGACCCCGAGGCCGAGCGCTGGGGGAGCTTGCGCGTCGACGCGTCCGGACAGGTCGTGGGTTTGCTCGGGGCGCACAGGCCCGGCGCCGAGGCAGCCGAGCCGCTGATGTTCACGGGGGTTCATGTCCTCGAGCCGCGGTTCTTGGACCGCATCCCCCCGCAAGGCCCGCAGTGCGTGATCCGCACGGCGTACACCGAGCTGTTCCACAGCGGCACAGGGCTCGCCGGGGTGGTGACCCGCGATTACTGGTGGGAGCACTCGACGGTGCAGCGCTACCTGCAAGGCGTGGCCAACGTGCTCGAGGGCCGGGTGCGCCTGCCGTACGCGGAGCGGCATCTGCGAGGCGTGGCCGCCAGCGCGACGATCGGTGCGGGGGCGCACGTCGACCCGGCGGCGTGGATCGGCGAAGGGGCGGTGATCGGCGCGGGGGCGCACGTGGGACCGCGAGTGCAGATCGGTGACAGGGCCGTGATCGCGCCCGGGGTGCGCCTGCGCGACGCGATCGTGTGGGACGGGCTCGACGTGACGCGCGATGTCGAGTGCGCAGTGCTGTCCGAAGGGACAGGCTGAGCGGGGACCGCGGGCGGTCGCGAGCGCGCGCGCTTCGGCCGATACCTTGACGATGTTCGCGCCGGTCCGCTATGTCCGGCCGATGCATCTTTTCAAAATGACCCTGGGCGCGGCGCTGGTCGCCGGTTCGCTGTCCGGCTGCGTGATCGGCACCGGCGGCACCGACACGAACATCACCAGCCTCGGCAGCGATTCCACCGTGACCGCCGCCACTGACAGCACGGCCGGGACCGAGACGACCGACACCACCGCCGGCACCGACAGCACCGACGGCACCGCGACCGACTCCGACGGGACCGATGGCACGGCGACCACGCCGACGACGACGACCGCCCCGACGACGACCGACGCGACGACGACCACGACGACCACGACCACCTCGACGACCACCGACACCGGTGGCGCCCTGTGCGGCTGGAGCCCGCGCGACAACTACTACAGCTGCAACTTCGAGGGCGAGGATCCGGAGGGCACCCACCCGATCGCGTGCCCCACGGGCCTGGTCGAGGGCGACCCGTGCGCCACCACCGGCCTCACCGGCGAGGGCTGCTGCGACGAGAACGGCGACAACTGGTACTGCGGCGAAGAGAACGAGATGCAGATCGTCGTGCTCGCGTCCTGCAGCTGAGCGACGACCCGCGTCCCGCGGACAGGGCCCCCCGCGCGTTCGCTCGCGGGGGGCTCGCGCAATTCAGGACTGCGCCTCGGTGCGGCCCATGAGCTCGTCGATCTTGGCGCGCAGGAACTCCGACAGCTGCTGCGTGCTCGACACCCGGAACTGCGCCAGCTCGAACACCAGCTTGGTCTGCTTGTCGAACTTGAACAGGCTGGTCTTCTCGACCTCCATGCTCAGCTGGAGGTTGGCGCCGAGGTACTCGACGGCGAGGTTGATGTCGGTGACGCCGAAGTCCTTGCGCAGCTGGACCGGCGGCTGAAACTTGCCGGTGAAGCGCTGCCCGAGCGGCTCGGGGTCGAGCTCGGCGAGGCGATAATCGAGGGCGCCGAGGGCGTCGCGGATCTTCTCGATGTCGAGGTTGCGGACGGTGATCTGGCTGGCCGCGGCGATGTCGTAGGCCCACTCGATGTCGACGTAGCCGCGGACCTCCCAGTGGACGTCGCGGCCCGACGGCGAGGTGCCCGGCGGCACGCGCAGCTGGAAGGTGAGCGGCAGGACCTCGTTCTTGGCGGTCCGCCACGGGCCCTGGCGCACCAGCACGCGATCCCAGACGTGGCCGTTCTTGGGCCCGCGCTTGTGGTGCTCGACCAGCTCGACGAAGATCGAGGCGACGGTCTCGTTGTCGAGCGCGGTGAACTCGAGGTAGCCGTCGATGACCGCGGCGTTGGTGAAGGTGTCGCCGCGCAGCGCGATCAGCAGCACGCCGTTGTTGTTCGAGCCCTGGCGCCGGTAGGCGTAGTCGGCCGCCTTCGGCGCAGTGGTGCCGCCGATCCCCAGCATCGTCTTCATCGGCCCGCCCTGCGAGGGCGGATCCTGGAAGGCCGCCGCGACGGCCGCGACCGGGCTCGCAGGGGCCATCTTGGCGGCCTTGCGCGACTCGATCAGCGCCTTGAGCTCGGCCGGCATCTCGCCCAGCACCGTGGCGCCGCCCTGGCCGCCGCCCTGCCACTCGACCAGCAGCGGGATGTGGCCGAGGAACACCTGCTGCCCGGGCTCCAGCGGCTGCGGGTCGGCCCCCACCGGCTCGCCGTTGATCCACGTACCGTTCGACGAGCCCATGTCGCGGATGACGAGCCGGTCGCCGACGAACGCGACCTCGGCGTGGCGCCGCGAGACGCTGACCTCGCTGGTGGGGAGGCCGCAGGTCGGATCGCGGCCGAGGAGGACGCGCGGGTTGCCGACGTCGAGCTGAACGGAGGCGCTGCCGAGCTGGAGCTTGACCTTCTGCATGCCCCGCATGGCAACCGCATTCGCTTGCAGAGTCAACAGGTGCGGGGAAAAACGGCGACACCGCGGCGAATCACGAGCGCTCGCGCGACCGTGGTGCGAGGCCGCAGAAACATGTTCACGCGCCGCCGAGCAGGCGAATTCGCCGAGCTCGACCGTTGGGGTCTCCGGCCTCCATCGCCTCGAGCTTTCGCGCGTGGAAGAGAGCCTCGTCGCGCCGCCCGAGCCGATGCAGACTGACGACGAGATCCCAGCGATAGCGGGCGCTGGTCGGCTCGAGCTCGACTGCGCGGGCCTCGAGCGCCGCCGCTCCGGCGAGGTCGCCGCGGGCGTAGACCGCCGCCGCGAGCGCGTGGAGGTGGGCCGCGGTGGGCTCGAGGTCGACTGCGCGGCGCAGGTCGTGCTCGGCGAGGGCGAGGTCGCCGTCGCGGAGGGCGATCGTCCCGCGCGTGGCGTGGGCCCGCGCGCGCTCGCGATCGCCGAGGACGACGGCGGGTGCGTCGAGGAGGCGGAACCCGTCGACATCCTCGGTGGGCGCGCCGGTGTACTCGGGCGCGGCGAAGGCGGCGGCGATCGCCGCGCGGGCCTCGTCGCGGCGGCCGAGGCGATCGAGGAGGACGGCGCGGGTGACGTGATGCGGCGCGATCGGGTCGAGCTCGACGGCGCGATCGACGTCGCGGAGGGCGTCGTCCGGCGCGAGCGCGGCGCGGAGGCTGGCGCGGCGGTGGTAGGCGACGGCCAGCGGCAAGACGACGTAGGGGCGCTGCCGCGGCACGAGGTCGGGCAGGCGCGCCTCGCCGGCCGCGATCACGTGGTCCCAGTCGAGCACGGGCGGCGGCAGGACGTCGACGACCGGGAGCGCGGACAGCCGGGCGTCCCAGGCGCCCGCGGGCCCGAGCTCGACGAGCAGGCGCGCGAGGCCGGCGACGTCGCGGACGACGGGCTCGCCCGCTGCCAGGCGGCGGATGGCGTCGACGGCCGCAGGTTGCCCGCGCGCGGGCGGAGCGAGCGAGAGGTAGAAGCCGGCCAGGCGCGCGAGGTCGCGGGCGATTGGGTCGCAGTGCGGGTCGTACTTCGGCGGCAAGTCGCCCGGCGGTTCGTCGAGGATCGATCCGGCGAGGCGGTCCTGGAGGTCGCGCGCCAATGCGTCGGGCTCGCTGGCCGGCGGGTCATCGTCGAGATCGGCGAGGGCGAGGTGACCGGGGACGAGCCAGGCGATCTTCCACTCACCTGACTCTTGGGTCATGCGGAGATTGTGTCGGCCGAAGCCGATCGGCGTCGTCAGGTCGTGGGCGGGAAAACCTCGCGCGGTGCGACCGCACTCGCCGCCGCAGCCGATCGCGTGCAGGCGGGCCACGACCTCGCAGGCCGCGAGCGCGCACGCGGCCGCCTGCGCGGGCCGCAGCCGCGGCCGCGGAACGGCGGGCGGAGGCTCGGCGAACACGACGCCCGGGCCGACGTGGAGGATCGGCACGGTGTGCGGCATCGCAGCGGCGATGACGTGGTGCGCGACGGACTCGGTCCACATGTCGGCGGCCCACGACCAGACGGGCCCGTCCGGCGGCTCGAGGACGCGGACGCGCGCGCCGGTGCGGCGGTCGACGGCGAGGGTCCACAGGTCGTCCTCGCCGTAGGGCCGGTCGTTGTAGTGCTGCTCCCACCACAGCGACTTGAGGCTGCGCCCGCTGGTGACGACCTCGAAGCGGTCGGCGATCACGCGCGGCGACGTCATCGCGGCCGCTCCTGCAGGCGCGTGCGCGTGCCCGTCACGAGGGCAGCGGCAGCCAGCGCCGCGAGCCACAGCGCGAGGGCAGGGAGCTCCTTCTCGGGCGGCGGCGCGGGGGTCGGTGGATCGCGCGGCTCCCAGTCGTGCGGCCGCTCGGCGTCGGGCAAGACGTCGGCGGCGGCGAGCGTGGGCCAGGCGAAGAGGGCGAGGGCGAGCGAGCTCGACCGGAGCATGGCCGGAGAGTAGCGAGGGCGCGGCGAGCCCTCAAGCCGGCGTGGCAGAGCGCGCGGACGCGCGAGAGATGTCCTCCGGACCAGGTGGTCCGAAGGACAGGTCGGGCGCGGCTGCGCGCCCGCGAGTCCGCCGCGCTCGAGATGTCCGCAGGGACAGGTCAGGCGGCCGCCGGCGCTTCCTCGTTGAGGAGCACCAGCAGGACCTCGAGGGCGTCGACGACGGTGAAGATGCCCTGCAGAACGCCGCCGCGCATGACGAGGGCGGCGCCGATCTTGCGCTCGGACATGTCCGCGACGACGCTCGCCAGGGGGCTGTCGGGGTCGCAGACGTAGGGGTCGGGCGTGCACACCGACTCGACGGTGGTGTGCTGCGCGTCGAGGCCCTGGACGCCCAGGGTGTGGCCGATGTCGCGGTCCGAGACGATGCCGACGAGGTGACCCTGGCTGTAGACCGGGAGGTGCCGGACCTGCAGCTGAAACATGCGCGTGTACGTGTCGACGAGGTTGAGGCCGCCGTCGATGACGGCCGGATTGCGGGTCATGAACTGGCCGACAGTGAGCTGAGACCGGCGCATTGCGAAGTCCTCCTGGCGACAGTCTGACCTGGATCGTGCGATCGCGCCAAAATGGCCCGCAGGGGGGCCTGCGGGCCGGTATGGGAGAGGTCGCCGGCGACTGCGAAGATCGCGTGTGGTAGGGTGCGCGCCATGCAGAGACTTACGACCCTTATGGCGGCGCTGGCCCTGACTGCCTGCCCGCAAGACTCCGGCGACGAGACCGGGGGGACCGAGACCTCGGACCCGACGACGACGACCTCCGAGACGAGCGACGGCTCGGCGTCGACGACGACCTCGGCGACGGCGACGACGACGACGACGGACACGACCGGTCCCACGACTGGCCCCACCACCGGCGAGACCACCGACGAGACTGCAGGCACCTCGACCACCGAGGATCCGACCGAGGGCGTGTGCGCGCTGCCGCCGCTGCCCGAGGAGACCGTCAACGCGCTCGGCTTCAACGTGTTCGGCCAGAGCTACGAGGCGAAGCCGGGCGCGATGCTGGACCTGTCGGTCGGCGCGATCGAGTGCTGCTACATCAAGCAGACGGTCGAGGCCTGCGTGACCTACTCGGTCAGCCCCGCCGAGGGCGCCACCATCAACGCCGTCGGGGCGCTGACGATCGCGGGCGACGTGGCGCCGGGCACGGTGTTCACGGTGACTGCGGACGTCGAGGCCGGCCGCAAGGTGCTGACGACGGAGGTGTTCGTGTACACGCCCGAGACGAACCCGTTCGTGGGCATCTGGCACGAGGTGGCGCAGCTGCCGTGCGGCGGCGGGGCCGAGGTGGCGCCGGAGCAGGCGATCCAGGAGCTGTGGTTCCGCGCCAGCGGCGAGGTCCAGGTGACGTGGTCGCCGTTCGAGGTCTACTTCGACTACTGGTCCGACTACACCTACGACCTGCAGACCGGCGACCTGACGATCACGCCGACGGGCGGCAACTACGTGCCGGCCGACGTCGAGGGGGTCGGCAAATTCTCGATCGAGGGCAGTCAACTTGTCCTCGAGGACATGTGGCTCGGCTCGCCGCAGAACGGGATGACGCCGGCCAACTGCGGCCACCGCTTCGAGCGCTAGGTCGCAGGCTTTCGTGGGGGCGGCGCGCCAGATCTGCCCATAAGGACAGGTTCCGGGCGTCGCCTTGCGAGGGGTAGACGCCTTTGATAGCGTCCGCCCGTGCGTACTATCGTCGTCCCTCGCGCGTCGGGCCCGGAAATATCGGCACCGCGGCTCCCGAACCGTGGCCCACTAGCTCGCCCTCTCCGTATCCTCGCGTGTGCATTTCTGTCCGCGCACCTCTTCGCGGCCTGCGGCAACGACAAGGACCCGCTCGAATCGGCCACCGGCATGAGCGGTGGGCCGAGCGGTGGGCCGAGCGGCGGCCCGAGCGGCGAGCCGACCGACGGCAACGCCAGCGAGAGCGGCACCACGGGGGGACAGGGGCAGGCAGCGTGCGAGCAGTATCTCGCGTGCATCGGCGTCGTCACTCCCGCGGCGTTGCCCGAGGCCGAGGCGAGCTTCGGTCCCTCAGGCACCTGCTGGCAGAGCAGCACCGGCGAGCAATGCCTCGAAGCGTGCGCGTCGGCCCTGGCCACCCTCGCGATGTTGTTCCCCGGCGAGCCCGCGTGCGGCAGCGGTGGCGTCGGTACCACGAGCACCGCCGACCCCGAAACGAGCACCGACGGCGAGAGCACGAGCACCGGCGAGAGCACGAGTACGAGCACGAGCACGAGCACGAGCACGACCGATTCGCCGCAGACCACCACCGACCCCGGCCTCTGCAGCGACCCGCCGAACCAGGCCAACCACGCCGCGTGCACCGACGAGTCGGGCTGCGGTTGCAGCTCCGGCCGCTGCTTCGTCATCCCCGTGCTGGGCGGCCTCTGCGGCGAGTGCAACGGCGACGCCGACTGCGAAGGCTTCGGCTGCACCGTCCCCAACCCGATCGCGGGGCTCGGGTCCAAATGCAATCAGGGCGGCTACGGGCAGGGCTGCGAGACCGACGCTGTCTGCCAGAACGGTGACGCCGTCTGCGGCGAGATCTTCGACATCCCCGGCATCCTCACCGTCAAGACCTGCGGTCACTGCACGACCGACGCCGATTGCAGCAACTCGCAGATCTGCACCCCCGCCTACGACATCCCCAACTTCACCGGCTTGAACGGCTGCGTCCCCGAAGGGACGGTGGGGAACGACGAAGGCTGCTCGCTCGCCCCCGGCGGCGAGGCGGCCTGCAGCTCCGGTCACTGCGGCGCCGCGACCGTCATGGGGCTGCTCGAGCTCGGCGTGTGCGGCGAGTGCTCCAGCGACGGCGACTGCGGCCCCGGCGAGATCTGCAGCGAGTCGCAGGTGGACCTCGACCTCGGCACCCTCACCGGCGCCAAGTGCCTGTGACGCCCGCCGTCATGAGATGACCTCGAGGACATGTTTGAAGAGGCATGTCTCGAGGTGCACTCGGCGCCCTCGCGTCGGTGCCGCGCGGACCTACGAGATCGGGGCCACGCGCACCGGGAGGCCGCCGCTCGGGCCGGCGGTGATGCCCTTCTGCTGCGCGTGGATCTTGAAGTCGGGGCCGCGGCTCGACTGGTTGCTGGCAGGGCGGCTGCGGCGGTTCCGCGGGCTCCTTGGGGCCGATTTCGGCCGGGCGATGGCGCGCGACGCGGAGCGCGACGACCCGGCTGTCCACCCGTACCACCGGGACGAGTTCTCGGCGCTGGCCCGTGCGGCGTCGTAGGGGAATCTCCGCGGCGGCTGCGTGTAGGAGACTACATGATTCTTCGGACATGTTGTAACGGGATCGTAATCGCGGCGGCGGCGGCGGCGCGGCTGCGCTCGACGGCGAGGGCGGCGGTGTAAAGTCGGCGTCGACGCATGTCGAATCCCAGCAACGACAAGCCCCTGTTCCGCAGCGTCGCCACCTTCGTCGCCTTCGTCCTGGTCGGCGTCGGCGTGTACGGCTGGCTGCAAGCGACCCGCGCGGCGCCCCGCCAACGCACCGCGGTCGAGCAAGGCCGCCCGGTGCGGGTGCTCGACCTGGCGCCGCTCGAGGTGGTGCCGCGGGTGGTCGGTTACGGCGCGGTCGAGGCCCAGCGCGAGTGGCAAGCGCTGGCGCAGGTGTCGGGCACGGTGGTCGAGGTGGCGGACCGGCTCGAGAGCGGGCGGATCGTGCAGGAGGGGACGGTGCTGCTGAAGATCGACCCCGGCAGCTACGCGATCGAGCAGGGCCGCTCGGAGGCGGTGGTGAAGGCGGTGCGGGCCCAGATCGCCGAGATCAAGGCGCGCGAGGCCAGCGCGGCGTCGAACCTGAAGATCGACGAGCGCTCGCTCGAGCTGGCCCGCGGCGAGTTAGGGCGCGTGCGCTCGTTGTACGAGCAAGGAGCGGCGCCGCTGACCGACGTCGAGGTGGCGGAGAAGGCGGTGATCGTCGCCGAGAAGACGGTGCAGACGTTCCGCAACACGCTCGGCGAGCTGCCGGCGACCCGCCGCGTGCTCGAGGCGCAGCTCGAGCAGCAGCAGGCCGGGGTGGCGACGACCAAGCTCGAGCTGGCGAAGACGGAGATCGTGGCGCCGTTCACGATGCGCCTGCGCGAGGTCAACGCGGCGCTCGAGCAGGTGGTGACCGGGGGGCAGGCGCTGATCGTCGGCGACGGCATCGACGTGTTCGAGATCCCGGCGCAGGTGCCGGTCGGCAGCCTCGGCTCGCTGCTGCCGCCGCGCAAGCCCGACGAGCCGCGGCCGGAGCCGGGGGCGCCGTCGCGGATGGAGTCGATCGAGGCGATCGTGCGCCTCGAGGGCCAGGGGGTGCAGCGGGCGTGGAAGGGCAAGTTCCGCCGGTTCGGCGGGATCGACCCGAACACGCGGATGATGATCGCGGTGGTCCAGGTCGACGAGAACCGCGAGCCCGGGTCGCAGCCGCAGGGGCCGCGGCTCAACCGCGGGCTGTACGTCGAGGTCGAGCTGCGCGGGCCGCCGCGCGCCGACTGCCTGGCGGTGCCGCGCGCGGCCTACCACGACGGGACGCTGTACGTGGTCGGCGCGGAGGACAAGCTCGAGCTGCGCAAGGTCGAGGCGACGCTGGTGCAGGAGGAGTACGTGTGCGTGACCGGCGAGGTGCAGGCCGGCGACAAGATCGTGCTGACCGACCTGGTGCCGGCGCTGGCAGGGATGCTGCTGGCGCCGCGCGTCGATGACGAGGGGACCGCCGCGCTGCAGCGGGCGGCCCGCGGGGAGGCGTCGTGATCGTCTACTTCGCGCGGCACCCGACGGCCGCAAACCTGTTGATGTTGGTGTTCGTGATCCTCGGCGTGGTGGCGCTGCCGGGGCTGCGCCGCGAGTCGTACCCGGAGTTCGAGCCGTCGCAGATCCGCATCAGCGCGGCCTACCCCGGCGCGGACGCGGAGATCGTCGACGAGACGCTGGTCCAGAGCATCGAGGAGGCGATCGCGGGGCTCGACGGGGTGGCGGTGATGACGTCGCAGGCCCGCGAGGGCTCGGCGTCGATCACGATCGACGTCGAGGACAAGGTGCCGCTCGCCGACGTCCTGGCCGACGTCAAGTCGGCGGTCGACGGCCTGCGCGACCTGCCGCCCGACCTCGACCCGCCGGTGGTGGCGGCGGCGACCCGCCGCGCGGCGGTGGCCTCGATCGCGGTGACCGGGCCGATGTCGGCCCAGGACCTCAAGCTGTACTGCGAGCAGCTCCGCCGCGAATTGCTGCGCGACGAGCACATCGCCCAGGTGACGATCGCGGGCTTCTCGACGCATCAGATCCTGATCCAGCTCAAGCAGTCGGCGCTGGCCCGTCACGGTCTGTCGGTCGCCGACGTGGCGGCCGCGGTGCAGGCCCAGAGCGTCGACAGCCCGATCGGGACGATCGAGCGCGCCGGCGGCGACATCCTGGTCCGCTACTCGGACAAGCGCACCGACGTGTCGGCGCTGGCCGAGCTGGTGGTCAAGGGCGCGGCCGGAGGCGCGGAGATCCGGCTGGCCGACGTGGCCCGGATCGAGGACACGTTCGCGGTCGAGGAGGAGCAGACTCAGTTCAACGGCGAGCGCGCGTGCACGCTCGGGATCACCAAGACGGCCTGGCAGGACAGCCTCGACGTGCTCGGCTCGATCGAGGCGTTCCTCGCCGACCAGGAGCTGCGCAAGCCGACCGGGGTCAAGCTGACCCTGACGCAGAACGTGGCCTCGGCGGTGGCCGACCAGATCGGGCTCTTGTTCACCAACGCGTGGCAGGGGCTCCTGCTGGTGTTCGTGACGCTGTGGCTGTTCTTCCACGTGCGCCTGGCGTTCTGGGTCGCGGCCGGCCTGCCGGTGTCGGTGCTCGGCTCGCTGTGGGTGCTCGGGCAGCTCGGGCAGACCGTCAACATGATGACGATGATGGGAATGCTGGTCGCGCTCGGCCTGGTGATGGACGACGCGATCGTGTTCGCCGAGAACTTCGCGGCCCACCGCGAGCGCGGGGCCTCGGCGATGCGCGCGGCGGTCGACTCGGTCAAGGAGGTCGCGTCGGGGGTGATCTCGTCGTTCCTGACGACTGTGGCGGTGTTCGTGCCGCTGATGGGCATCGAGGGCCGGATCGGCCGCGTGCTGCAGGTGATCCCGATCGTGCTGGTGGCGGTGCTGGCGGTCAGCCTGATCGAGGCGTTCTTCATCCTGCCGAACCACCTCGCGCACACGTTCCGCGACGTCGACCCCAACGCGAAGAGCAAGGCGCGCGCGTGGTTCGACGAAGGGTTCGCCCGCTTCCGCGAGCGCCGGCTCGGCGGGGCGGTCGACTTCGCCATCCGCCACCGCTGGGCGACTCTCGGGCTGATCGTGGCGCTGCTGCTCGGCTCGGTCGGGATGCTGTCGAGCGGGCGCCTGCGCTACGTGGCGTTCCCGGCGGCGGAGGGCGACGTGGCGGAATTCCGGCTGGCGCTGCCGCCCGGAGCCCCGCTCGAGCGCACGCAGCAGGAGGTCGACCGGGTGGTGGCCGCGGCCTGGCGTGTCAACGACAAGCTGACGCCGGAGCAGCCGGAGCAGCAGCCGCTGGTCCGCAACGTGTCGGCCCGCTTCAACTACAACGCCGACGTGACCGACGAGTCGGGGCCGCACCTGGCGACGGTGTCGGTCGACCTGCTGAGCATCGAGGCGCGCTCGACCACGCTCGACGGGTTTTCGAAGGCGTGGCGCGAGGAGACGGGGCCGCTGCCGAGCGCGGCGGTGACGAAGTTCGCCGAGGGCACCAAGGGCGGCCCGGCCGGCAACGCGATCGAGGTCGAGATCCAGTGCGAGGACCTCGACCGCGCGAAGGAGGCGTCGCAGCGGATCCAGGCGTGGTTCATGCAGAACCCCGGGGTGTTCGACGTCGGCGACAACCTCGACCCGGGCAGCGAGCAGGTGCGCGTGCGCCTGCGCCCGGGCGCGGGCTCCCACGGGCTGACCGGCAGCGCGGTGGCCCAACAGGTCCGCTCGGCGCTGACGGGCGTGTCGGTCCAGACGTTCCACACCCACGGCGAAGACTACGAGCTCTACGTCGAGCTCGAGCACCGCGGTCGCGACACCATGGCCGACCTCGAGCTGATGCCGGTCACGGTCGCGCCCGGCGTCAACATGCCGCTCGGGTCGATCGCCACCATCGAGCTGACGAGCAGCTTCGCCCGCCTCAACCGCCGCGACAGCGTGCGCACGGTGACGGTGACGGGCAGCGTGTCGGCGGAGGAGGCCAACGCGTCGGAGGTGATGAGCCGCTTCATGGCCGAGGCGGCGCCGGAGATCGAGCGCGAGTTCCCGGAGGTCCGCCTGGCGGCCGGCGGGGCGGCCAAGCAGTCGGCCGAGGCGCTGAACTCGATGCTGACGCGGATGATGATCGGGCTGTTCGCGGTGTTCGCCCTGCTGAGCCTGCAGTTCCGCAGCTTCGTGGCGCCGCTCATCGTGATGCTGGCGATCCCGTTCGCGTTCGTCGGGGTGATCTGGGGCCACCTGCTGATGGGCATGCCGCTGTCGTCGCAGAGCATCTTCGGCCTCATCGCCATCTCGGGGGTGGTGGTCAACGACTCGATCTTGTTGATGGAGTTCATCAACATGGCCCGCGTCCGCGGCGACTCGCCCGCGGTCGCCGCCGGCCAGGCCAGCCGCGACCGCTTCCGCGCGGTGCTGCTGACGTCGGCGACGACCATCGCCGGCCTGTTCCCGATCATGTTCGAGACCAGCCGCCACGCGCAGTCGCTGGTGCCGGTGGCGGCGTCGATCGTGTTCGGCCTGGCGGCGTCGACGGTGCTGGTGCTGGTCGTCATCCCCGCGGCGTACGCGGTCCTGGCCGACGTCGGCCTGGCGCCGAAGCCGTTCGCGGGCGACGAAGAAGAGTAGGTCGAAAGAACAGGGCCTTCAGGGCATGCTCGCATGGGCATGTCCGGAGGGTCATGTCTTTTGAGGCGCGTCCGGCGGGCCGCGCGGTAGCTCGAGGACGAACGCGGCGCCGACGGGTGATGCGTCCTCGACCCACAGATCGCCGCCGTGGAGCCGGGCGGTCTTGCGGGCGATGTACAGCCCGAGGCCGGCGATCCCGGCGTGCTCGCCGCGACCGAAGCGCTCGAAGATCTGGTCGCGCAGCTCGGGCCGGACGCCGGGGCCCTGATCGCACACGGTGCAGCGCACGCGAGCGGACGCGTCGGTGACCGTCACGGTGATCGTGCTGCCCGGCGGCGTGTGTCGCACCGAGTTCTCGAGCACGTTGCCGAGGACCTGGCCGATCCGCACGGGGTCGACGACCAGCCGCGGATCGGCGGCCGGGCAGCGCAGCTCGAGGGCGACTCTGGCCCGCTCGGCGGCGCCCTGGACCGCCTCCATGGCCTCGTGGACGAGGTCGACCAGCGAGACCAGGCTGCGCTCGAGCGCGACGACGCCGCCGCCCAGCCGCGCGGCCTCGAGGACCCGCGTCATCAAGGCGTCCATCCGCGCGACGTTGCGGGCGATGAGGCCGCTGCGCCGGCCGACCTCGGCCGGAGACGGGCGATCGGCGGCCCGCGCCAGCATGTCGGCCTGGAGCCCGATCGTCGTCAGCGGGGCGCGCAGGTCATGGGCCATCGCGGCCATGAAGTCGTCGCGCAACGAGCCGAGCGCCTCGAGCCCGGCCCGCGCGGCCTCGAGCTCGGAGGCCCGGCGGCTGAGGTCGCGGGTCAGGTTGGCCAGCTCGGTGTTGCTGGCGAACAGCCGCGCCTCGAGGGCCACGCCGTAGCGCGGATCGAGCGGCGCGGCGACGAGGAGGTGCTCGCGCGCCCGCAGCGGCACGACCAGGAATCGCAGCGGCCGCGAGTCTCCGTCGTCCGGCATCACCTGCAGCTCGTAGACGGCGGCCGCGTCGGCGGTCAACGCGGCGGTCAGCTTGCGGCGCGACGTCGCTTCGACCAGCGCGTCCATGCGCTCGCCGACGCGTGCGCGTGCGCCGAGCAGGGCGATCACGGCGGGGCTGGCGGCGGCGATCCGGCCGTCGACGAGGTGGAGCACGACGAGGCCGTGGGGGTGGTCGAGGAGCGCGGCGAGCAGCGAGCCGTCGCTCATGACTTCCACCTCCGCGCCCACTCGACAGCCGCGCGCGCCGACGACAGCACCGTGCCCTCGCTCTCGGGCAGATCGGCGAGCTCCCTGCCGAGCATCGCCGAGCCGCCGACGAGGATCTTCGGGCTCGAAGGCTGGCGCCGCAAGCCGGCGACGAGCGGCGCGAGGGCGCGGCGACGGGTGGGCATGGTCAACGACAGGACCACCAGCCCGGGCCGCGTTTGCGCCACTGCCTCGAGCAGCGCGTCGTCCGCGACGTCGGCGCCGAGGAACATGCCGTCCCAGCCGTCGAGCGTCAGCAGGTCGGCGACCATGCGCGCGCCCAGCTCGTGGCGCTCGCCCGCGACGCAGGCGATGACCGCCCGCGGCCCCGGCGGCGGCCACGGAAACTCGGGGTAGAGCGCGCCCAGCACCGACTGTGCGAAGGCGGTGGCCACCTGCTGATCGGCGATCGTGATCTCGTTGCGCATCCACATGTCCCCGATTCGCGCGAGCGCGGGCCGCACGACGTCTTCGTACAAGTGCCCGACGCCGCGCGCGAACGCCTCGCGCGCGCAGGCGAGGGCGCCCGGTCGATCGCCGGCCAGCAGCGCGAACGCGAAGCGGTCACCCTGGGTGGGTTCAAGAGTCACGAAAGCACCCCTGCGCCGTGGAGGATGCAGCGCTCGCCCTCGCCGTAGACGGCCACGGGTGAGCGTAGCATCCGGCCGCCGGCGCTCCCGGCGAGCCCGACGTCGGCGGTTCAGCCGCCGAGCCCCTGCCGGCGAGGGGCGCCGAACTGGTTCGAGCGGAGCGCATGAATCGCCGAGCCCGCTGCAACCACGGCGGCGGTCGCGGCCGGGCGGCGAGGACGAGGCCGCGTCGAGGTCACGCGGCGCTCGGCAGGAGGTCCAGCCTGGAACATACCTTTTGAACATGTCTTGGAGGACATGGCGAAAAGATCATGTGTGCGTCAGGGGAGCCTCGGCCCTCGACCCGACGCTGAAGGTCCAGCGCCGTCAGTCGGCATAGGCGCCGTAGGCGGTGACTTCGAGGGCGGCGGTGTGGAAGTCACCTGCGGCGGGGTCGGCGAACAAGGGGCGGCCTCGACGACGGGGCCTTGGCGAAGCCGCCGATGTCGAAGGTCATGTTGCGGAGGACGACGTGGCTGCCCTGCTCGGCGAAGGTGACGCGGCCGCGCAGGCGCACGCCGTCGCGGCTCTCGCCGACGAACACGATCGGTGCGTCGACCGGGTCAGATCGACGCGGGTGGTGCCGTCGGGGCAGGCGCCGGGGAGGTCGGTCCACTCACCGATGGCGATGTCCTCGGCCTCGTCGCCGGTGGTGCCGGTGGTCGGGTCGGCGTCGGTGGTGCCGGGTGCAGGGGTCGAGGTCGTGGGGGTCGCGGTGGTGGTGGCGTCGGTCGCGGCGCCGGTGGTGGTGCCGTCCGCGGTGGCGGAGCCACTGCTGTCGCTGCTCTCGCCGCCGCTGGTGGCGTCGCCGGGGGTGCCGGTGTCCCCGCTCGCAGGACCGCCGCAGGCCGACTGGAGGGCCAGCAGGAGCGGCAGGAAGAGGGCGAACTTCGGCGCAGGCATGGCGCCGAGCATAGAGAAATCTGGATGCCGGAATGGGCGCACGACCGCACGCGGATGGAGGGCATGTCGCGCGGGAGGGTCGGCGCCGCGCGGTCCGGTCGGCTTCGAGCCGCCAGCCGCGCGCAGAGTGGGGGCGCGCATGGGGAGGAGCGGACGAGTCGGCCGCGGACCTCGGGCCCGCTCACTCGCATGGGGGTGGATTCGACATGCTCGTAAGAGCATGTTTGAAAGAGCATGTCTGATAGAACATGTCTCTTGGCACATGCCCGGAGAGCCATGCCTCGAGCGGGGTCATCCGGGCGTCGTGGCCGCGAGCACCCGCTCGAGGGTGGGCAGCAGCTGTTCGCCGCGGAGGGCCGCGCCGACCTCGACGATGGTGCCGGTGCCGTCGACGAGGACGCCGGTGGGGATGCCGGAGAAGCCGAAGCGGGCCATGGTGGCGGCCTCGCCGCCGCGGCCGACGAACGCGTGCGTCCACGGCATCGACCAGTGCTTGTCGCGGAAGGCCTGGACGTCGCCGGGGCGCTGGTCGGTGGAGACGAACACGAACTCGATCCGGGGCCGCTCCGCCGGGCCCAGCTTGCGCAGGCCGTCGGCGCCCGAGCCGGCCTCGAGGCCGTGGATGGCGGCGTAGGCGGCGTGGAGGTCATGCATGTCGGCGACGCAGGGGCCGCACCAGGTCGCCCAGAATTCGACGAAGTACATCCGGCCCCGGCGATCGGCCTGCACCACCGGCGGCGCACCGGCGGCGAGCGCGGGGAACTCGAAGTCGGGGAACGGCTTGCCGCGCTGGAGCGCGCGGTCGGGGTCGAACTGCTCGGCGAGGTGCTTGGCGGTGAACGTGCCGGCGAACCGCGGCTCGCGGACGCGGGCGTACAGCTCGGCGACGCGGGCGTCGAGGCCGCGATCGCGGGCGCGGTAGAGGAGCTGCGACAGGCCGCCGAGGGCGATCTCGGGGTCGGGATGGGCCTCGGAGCGGGCGAACCACGCCTCGGCCCGCGCGGCGAAGGTCTCGTCGGCGGTGCCTAGCACGTAGGCGAAGAGGTTGTGGATGTTCAAGAACACGCCGAGCCGTGGGTCGAGCGGATCGACGCGCGCCAGCAGCCAGTCGGCGCGCTCGCGGGCGTCGGCGGGGTCGTCGTGGCCGAAGAACAGATCGAGGTGGGCGAGGCGCAACAGCATGCGCTCGTCGTCGCTGGCGGCGGCGTCGGCCTCGGCGAGCGCCTCCGCGGCCAGCGCGGCGAAGGTCGCTTTCTGGGCCGCGTCGGGGGCGAGCATCTTCCCGTCCTTGCGCATCATGCTGCGCTGCAGCGCGTAGACCCGGGACTCCCAGGCGTCGCGGTAGAGCCGGACGGCGCGCAGCCCGGGCGGTTCGCCGCGCCACTCGAGCTGCGCCGGCTTGCCCGCGGGCGGCAGGGCGGCGAGGTCGAGCTCGAGCGCGTCGCGGCGTGCGAGGTCGACGACCGACCAGTAGTCGCCGCCGCCGTCGGGCTCGTAGCTGTCGGCGAGCGGGCCGTTGTAGGTGCGCCCGCCGCCGCCGGCGAGCTGGTAGCGCAGCTGCACGGCCTGCTTCGGCCGGCCGGCGAGGTCGAGCCGGTAGGTGCCGGCCGGAGTGCGCGCGACGGTCTTCGACTCGACTGCGAGCGGGCGGTGATCGGGGCCCAGGAACTGCAGGTTCAATTGCAGCGCCTCGGGGGACTGCGGCCGGGCGTAGGTGCCGAGGTTGCCCTCGACCTCGACGGGGCCGTTCACCAGCAGGTGCTGCCCGGCCTGGGCGTGATCGACCGCGGCGACGCTGAGCCAGTAAAAGCCGGGCTCGACGTCGACGCGGAAGCTGCCGTCGGCGGCCAGCGCCCCACTGGCGACCGGCTTCATGAAGCCGTTGCGGGAGACGGTGAAAACGCCTGCTCGCAGCGGAGAGCCGTCGTGAGCGCGGAGGCGCCCGGCGATCGTGCTCGCGGCCGGGGCGGGCGCCGGCTCCGGCGTGGCCGCGGTGGCGACGGGCGCCGCGGCCGGAGGGGCCGGAGCGTGGCCTGCAGAGTCGCAGGCAGCGAGCACGAATAGCCAGGAGATCATGCCAATACGCATGCGGTGGACCATAACACGGGAGGCGATGCGCCGCGATCGGAGGGCGTGCTCCGGTCCGGGCAATGGGGGGCTGTCGCCGACTCGGAGGATCCGCGAGATGGCGGATGGGCCCGTCGCGAGAGGCAGGGATCGACGCCTGGTGCGCGGAGCATGGCCCCGGCACGAGGCGCAGGTCGGGGGCGGCTGGAGCAGAGGGAGGGATCCTCCCGCGGCAGGCCGCTGCGATCGCATAGGATGGCCTTCAGGGCATGCTCATAAGGGCATGGGCATGAAGACATGTCTTTCAGGGCATGTCGATAAGGCCATGTTCACGCTCACGGGCGGCCGATCGCTCGCGCCGGGAGCGCTGCGGCCGGGGTCGCCCGGGCCGCCTGCTGGAGGGTGGGCAGCAGCTCGTGATCGCGGAGGTCGTTGCTGAGCGCGACGATGGTGCCGGCCCCGTCGACGAGGACGCCCATGGGGATGCCCATGAAGCCGAAGCGCTCCCAGACGCCGCCGGCGTCCTCCGGCCCGACGATCGCGTGCGTCCACGGCATCGACCATTGCTGGGCGCGGAACGCCTCGACGTCGCCGGGCTTCTGATCGAGGGAGACGAACACGAACTCGATGTCGGGGCGCTCGGCCGGACCGAGCTTGCGCAGGGCGTCCTCGCCGGGCCCGGCCTGCAGGTTGTTGACCGCGGCGTAGGCGGCGTGGAGCTCGGGCATGCCGGCGACGCACGGGCCGCACCAGGTCGCCCAGAACTCGATGAAGTAGGGCCGACCGCGGCGATCGGCGCCCTTGACCGCAGGAGCGCCGGCGGCGAGCGCAGGGAACTCGAAGTCGGGGAACAGCTTGCCCGGCTGGAGCGCGCGGTCCGGGTCGAACTGCTTGGTGACGAACCCGGCGGTGAGGTTGCCGGCGAACCGCGGCTCGCGGACGCGGGTGTACAGCGCGGCGACGCGGTCGTCGAGGCCGCGCGCGTCGGCGCGAAAGAGGAGCTGCTGGAGGGCCGCGAGCGCGAGCTCGGCGTCGGGGTGGTCGGTTGCGTGGCCGAGCCACGCCTCCGCTCGCGCGGCGAAGCTCTCGTCGGCGGTGTCGAGCACGCGGCCGAGGTGGAAGGGGACCGACGAGAACAGGCCGAGCCGCGGGTCGAGCGGATCGACGCGCGCCAGCACCCAGTCGGCCTGCTCGCGCGCGTCCGCGGGGTCGTCGAGGACGGGGAACACGTCGAGGTAGGCGAGGCGCAGCAACATGCGCGTGTCGTCGTCGCCGGCGGCGTCGGCCTCGGCGCGCGCCTCGGCCGCCAGCGCGGCCAGGGTCGCCCGCTGCGCCGCGGTCGGCTCGAGGAGCTTGCCGTCCGGGGCCATCATGCTGCGCTGGAGCGCGGCGCTCCGCGGCTCCCAGGTCTCGCGGTAGAGCCGAACTGCTCGCTGGTCCGGCGGCTCGCCGCGCCACTCGATGCGCGCCGGCTTGCCCGCCGGCGGGAGCGCTGCGAGGTCGAGCTCGAGCGCGTCGCGCCCGGCGAGGGCGAGGACCGACCAGAAGTCGCCGCCGCCGTCGCTCTCGTAGCTGTCGGCGACCGGGCCGTTGTGGGTGCCATACTCGCGGCTGAGCTGGTAGCGCAGCTTGGCGGCGCGCTGGGGCCGGTCGGCGAGGCCGAGGCGATAGGTGCCGGCAGGCGTACGGGCGGCCGGCCGCCATTCCTCGGCCAGCGGCTTGTCCTCGGCGTCGAGCCACTGCAGGCGCAGCTGCAGGACCTCGCCCGGCTCGGGGCGGGGATAGGTGCCGAGCTCGCCCTCGACCTCGACGGCGCCCGCGAGCAGGAGGGGGCGCGAGATCTGGGCGTGATCGACGGCGCCGATGACGAGCGTGTAGAGGCCGGGCTCGACCTCGACGCGGAAGCTGCCGTCGGCGGCGAGCGAGCCGCTGACGACCGGCTTCATGAAGCCGTTGCGCTGGAGGGCGAAGCTGCCCGTGCGCAGGGGGGAGCCGTCGTGGGCCCGGAGGCGGCCGCCGACGGCGCTCACTGCCGGTGCGGGCGCCGGGGTCGATAGGGGCGTCGTCGTGGCTATGACGGGAGACGGGGCCGCCGGGGCCGGTGCGTCGGCCGCGGCGCCGCAGGCCGCGAGCACGAACAACCAGGGGAGGATACCAACGCGCATGAAGGCGAAGGCTAGCACGCCGCGGCGGCGCGAGCCGAGGTGTCCGACGGTCAGAAAGATCGGCGCGTCCGTCAGACCGTAAGCACGCCGTAAGCGACGCGAGAGGGCTGGCGCGAGGGGCATTGCGTCGGGGCGAGGCGGCGCGGCCGGACATTTTGTCATGGCTGCGTGGTTTAGAGGATGTCTATAAGGACATGTTTCGCGGGACACGTTCCGAGTGACGCGCTGGCTCAGGGGGACACATGAGGACCGCGGGAAATGGAACATGTGTCCATGAGGACATGTTCTTTTGGACATGCTTCGGCGATGTCTCGCGCGCGTGGCGGTGCGATGGCTGTCCCGAGAGACAGGCCGATCTGCGCGCGTGAGAAGCTGCCTCGAGGGACAGGCGAGCCCGGCTCAGGCGCGGCGGCTGGCCTCGACCGCGACGGCCATGCGCCACAGCGCGAGGAACACCGCGACGCAGGCGAGGCCGCGGGCGGACCAGGACGCCCAGGCCTCGCCGGTGCCGTGGACGGCGACCAGGACGATCGCGGCGGCGACGGCCCAGCGGGCGAGGGTGAGCGCGCCGGAGCTCAGCCACAAAAGCGGGCTCTTGGCCACGTCGACGCAGGCGCGGACGTATTCGCGGGGGTGGACGCCGCGCTCGCCGCGGAGCACCCGGCGGGCGGCCGCCAGGTCGCCGACGCAGGTGGCGAAGGTCAGGACGAGGATCAGCACGACCAGCTCGACGAGGGCGTGCGAGGCGGCCAATACGTTGGTGACGAAGCTGAGGACGAGGCGGAGGACCAGGCCGTAGAGGCCGATCAGGGCCAGCACCGGGAGGTTGCCGAGGCTGGCGCGGCCGAACTCGGCCCAGGCGCGGGTGCCCCGGTCGCTGGCGTCGTCGAGGCGGAGCAGCGCGCCGCCGCGGACGAGCAGGGCGATCGCGGCGCCGAGCAGGCCGCTGGCGAGGGTGGCGGCCGCGAACACGGCGACGATCGCGGGGCTCTGGGCCAGCAGCTCGGCGAGCGCGGCGATCAGGCGGTGCGGGTCGGTCCACACGCGCCCGCCCATGACGGTGCGCACGGCCCCGGCGACCGGCAGGGCCAGGCCCCACGCGAGGCCGAGGTGCAGGGCGCACAGGCCGAGCCACAGGCCGGGCACGCGGAGCACGCGGCGCAGCGACCTCATAGGCCGATGCCTCCGAGCAGGGCGAGGTCGACGGCCTCGCTGAAGCGCGAGAGCGGGTCGCTGATGCCGTCGGGCTTGCGCGAGCCGGGGGCGCGCAGGTGATCGTCGAGGCGCTCGCCCTCGAGCAGGAGCTTGTCGTCGGGGTCGACGGTGACGCCGGCCAGCTTGCGCCCGGGGAAGGTGAACACGCGGTAGCGGGCCTGGCCGTCCCACCACAGCCGCTCGCGCTCGCCGTCCTTGAACTCGAACTCGAGCTCGACCGGCAGGCGGAACTCGCCCTCGCGCACGATCAGCGCGAAGCCCTCGCTGGCCTCGTCCGCCAGCTCCTCGCCCGCGGGCTCGGCCTCCGGCTGGATCAGGGCCAGCGCGCCGTCCTGGCCGCGGCGCCAACCGCCGCCGCCGACGGCCCGCCGGTTGGCGATCCTGGCCACGGTGAAGTCGACGGAGGCGGTGGTCTCGAGGCCCTGGGCGAGGAAGTCGGCGACGTCGAGGTCGACCGGCTGTCCGTCGGGACCTGTCTCGGAGATCCTGACCTTCGGGCCCAACTCGCGCAGGAGCACGGCCCGCAGGTCGGCGCCGGTCGGGTGGCGGAAGCGCCAGGTGTCGCAGTAGACGCGGAAGGCGCGGTCGAATTTTTCGGGGCCGACCAGCGCGCGCAGGGTGTGGAACACGGCGGCGGTCTTGCGGTAGACGGTGCCGCCGAAGGTGCCGGTGAAGTCGCGGTACGCCTCGGCGGGGCGGTCGACGGCGTCGAGCTCGGCGCTGCTCGAGAGGGCGACGCGGATCATGTCGACCGTCGAGACGCGCTGGTTGCCGATCCGCGCGATCGTGGCGTCGCCGCCGAACCAGTCGTCGAGCACGAGGGTGTTGGAGAACGAGTTGATGCCCTCGTCGAGCCACGGTTGGGTCGCCTCGTCGGAGGCGAGCAGGCCCTGGAAGTACTGGTGGCCGAACTCGTGGATGGTGGTGAACTCGCCGGTGAGCAGCTCGTGGATGCCGAGCAGGCGCAGCGGCAGCGGCAGGCGCAGGATGTCCGAGGTGGTGTAGAGCGTCGGGTACTCCATGCCCTGGGCCCCGCCGGCGGACTCCGGCGGGTGGACGATCGTGATCGTCGACCACGGATAGGGCCCGAAGCGCGCGTCCATGCTCTCGAGCGCGGCGACCTGGGCCTCGAGGTGGCGCTGGGCGTCGGCCGCCAGCGCGCGCGGGATGAGCTGGCGGATCCTGACGTCGTGCCACATGTCGTCGTACTCGAGGAAGTCGGGCGAGGCCGCCCACGCGAAGTCGTGCACGGTGTCGGCGCGGTAGTGCAGCCGCTTGCGCCCGCCCTCCGGCGGCCGCTCCTCGACCAGCACGCCGGTCGCCCCGACGACCATGTCCTCGGGGACATCCAGGTGGACCTCGTAGTCACCGAAGTCGGCGTAGAACTCGCTGTGCAGGGTGAACACGTGGGCCTGCCAGCCGGCGTCGTGGCGCACCGCCAGCTTCGGGTACCACTGGCCGACCATGTGGAAGTCGCCGTCGTAGCCGGTGCGCGCGAACACCCGCGGGAGCTGGGTGAAGAAGTCGAGCTCGACGGTGACCGCCTCGTCGGGGCCGACCGGGCGGGGCAGGGCGATCGTGCCGAGGCTGGGGTCGGCGCCCTCGACCAGCGCGAGCGGCGTGGCGGCGGCGTCGCGCTGCTCGGGCGCCTTGAAGTCGACGGCGGGGCCGTGGGCGAGCAGGCGAGCGGCGCGGACGTCGATGTAGCCCCACTTGCCCTCGCCCTTGTCCTGGCGCGCGCCGCGGTGCGCTCCGCGGGCCTCGGCCATCCACGCGGTGTCCTCGGCGCGGAAGCCGTTCATATAGAGGTGGAGCACCAGCGAGTCGACGGGCGCGCGCGTGTGGTTACGCCAGGTGATCCGCGCGGTGCCGCTGACGGTGTGCTTGTCGGCGTCGAGGCTGGCGTCGAGGACGTAGTCGGCGAGCTTGATGCCCGCGGGGATCGGGCCGCGGACGTCTTGCGGTCGCAGCGGATCGGCCGGGTCCGGCACCCGCCGCTCCGGCGCCGCCCCCGGCTCGCACGCGACGACGCCCGCGAGGGCGCACGCGGCGGCGCGACGGAGGAGACGAGAGCCCACTGCGAGCATCGGACCAGCCCTGTACCACCGGAGTTTCGCGGCGCACAAGGCCGCTCCTTCGGCGCACGGCGTGTACACTCGCGGCGTGAGCGCAGGGCCGACTGACAGGGGCGCAGGTGCCGACGACGGCGGCGGACGATCGCTGGAATTCACCGACCTCGACCAGGAGGCCCTGGCTCTGCGCGGGCGCGCGCTCGGGGCGTGTCTGCAGGCCGGCGACTCGGTGCTGCTCCACGGCCCCATGGGCGCCGGCAAGACGACGCTCACGCGTGCGATCGCCGTCGGCCTCGGCGTGTCTCATCCCGCTCGGGTCCAGAGCCCGACCTTCACGCTCTGCATGGTCCACCACGGCCGCGGCCCGAGCCTCGTCCACGTCGATCTGTTCCGCCTCGGCGGCGACGGCGACGAGGGCCTCGGCGGCGGCGCAGGCTTCGATTCCCTCGACCTCGAGGAGCTGCTCCTCGAGGCCGGTGCGTTCGGCGAAGCGGCCGAACAGCCGAGCCTCTCGCGCGGGGCGGCGATGATCGTCGAGTGGGGATCTCGGTGGCGTACACCACCTGCGGATCACCTGGCGATCACGCTGACGCGTCCGTCCGCGGACCGCAGATCCCTGTTCGCCGCGGCCACTGGCCCCCGTGCGGCTGCGCTGCTGTCCGCATGGTCGGTCGCCTGCGAGGGCCTCTCTTCCTCCTCTTAAAGGAAGGAAGGCAAGGTCGCGAGAGACCTGGCCGGCGAGTACACGGCCGTCGGGGCAGATGCGATCTTCTGGGCCTCACGGGCTGTGACGCGGGCTTCAGGGAGATCGGACTCTGCTCGCAGCATCGACATGCGGCGCGCCGACGTCGAGCAATTCGGCGGCCGCGGCGGCGCGTAGGCGGCCAGATTCATGGAATTTCGCCGATTTAGCGAGCTCGCAAGCGCGTCGTCGAAGGTGCGATCGGGCGGCGCCGACAGGTCCGCGACACCTAAGGTACACGGGCCGCTACCCCCTCCCCGCTGGCCCTCCCCGAAAAAAGTTGGCTCCTACGCTGCAAATTTGCCTTTGCAGAGCAGATGTTCCGGATTATGGTCCTTGCCGAGCAACGAGGTCGGGCTTCTCCGATCTACCGCGACCTCCTCCACATTCTCGTCCGCACGGACGTACGAGCGAAAGAACCAACAATGGCAACCAAGAACAAGGCACCCAAGGAAATCCTCGTCGTCGGCAGCAAGGTCAAGGACGTCATCCGTGACGCGGGTCTCCGCAGCGATGGCGAGCTGATCCAGGCCGTGTCCGACAAGGTCCACGAGCTGCTCGGCGCCGCGATCGAGCGCTGCAAGAGCAACAACCGCAGCACCGTTCGCCCCTACGACCTGTAGGCCGTTCGACCCTCCAGGGTCGCACGCAGCGAATAAAAAGGCCGCTCCTGTCCGGAGCGGCCTTTTTTTGTGCGTTCGGCGATTCGCCGGACGGGCGATCGACGATTGCCCCGCCGACTCGTACGCTCCGGCAATTCTTGCGGCGAGATCGGCCGCGGAGCGGGCGGCAAATCCTCGGTGTGTCCGAGGGGGCATGTGCGAGCGGACATGCTCCTGGGCACATGTCCGCGCGGACATGCCCGCGAGGTCAGCCGGTCGCCGGGGACTCTTCGATCTGCCAGCGCTCGAACACCGCCGGGTTGTGGTCGATCTCGACCAGGAAGCGGCTCGGGCGCATGATGTGCGACGGCCCGTCGCGGGTCTCCTCGATCACCGGATAGCAGCAGTACAGCTCGTCGGCGGCGCGGGTGGCGGCGACGTAGAACAGGCGCCGCTCCTCCTCGAGGTCGGCCGGGTCGCGCACCGCGGTGGCCATCGGGAAGCGGCCCTCGGCCAGCCACAAGATGAAGCAGATCGGCCACTCGAGGCCCTTGGCCTGGTGGACGGTCGACAGCACCAGCATGTCGTCGGGCTCCTCGGCGCCGAGGACGTTCTCGGCGCTCATGCCCTGGACCAGCGCGAGCTCGCTGAGGAACTCGTTGGCGCCGTCGTAGCGCTCGGCATAGCCGGCGAGGTGCTCGAGGTCGTCCTTGCGGGCGGCGGCGTTGGGGAAGTTGCGCTCGGTGTATTCGCCGTAGTGGCGGGCGACGACCTCGCGGATCATCGCCCCGGGGCTGCGCAGCTCGGGGTTCTCGAGGATCGCCCACAGCTCGGCCAGCCGCTCGAGCGCCGGCCGGGCCCGCCCGCGCGCCTGACCCGCCTGCTCCGCCAGCACCTGACCGGCGGAGGCGGTGCCCGCGGCTGTCTCTTTGGCCAGGAGCACCGCCAGCTGCTCGGCCGTCTGCGCGCCGACCCCCGGCCACAGGCGCAGCAGGCGGATCCACGACAGGCTGTCCTGCGGGTTCTGGCGCGCGCGCAGGTAGGCGACCACGTCCTTGATGTGGGCCTGCTCGAAGAAGCGGAGGCCGCTGCGCACGGTGTACGGGATCTGCCGCCGCGTCAGCTCGACCTGCAGCTCGAGGCTGTGCGAGTGGTTGCGGTAGAGCACGGCCATGCGCGACAGCGGCAGGTCGTACTCGTGGTGCAGCTCGAGCACGCGCTGGGCGATGAACTCGGCCTGCTGGAACACGTCGCGCAGCGGGATCACTGCCGGCTTCGGCCCCGACTTCTTCACCGCCACCAATTCCTTGGGGTATTGCTTGACGTTGCGGGCGATGCTGCGATTGGCGAGCGCGAGCACCTCGGGCGTCGAGCGGTAATTGATGGTCAGCGGATACAGCCGGGCCTGCGGGTGGCGGCCGCGGAACTCGGCGATCTGAGCGAAGTCGGCGCCGCGGAAGCCGTAGATCGACTGGGCGTCGTCGCCGACGCACACCAGGCTGCCGTGCTCCTTGGCCATGGCGTCGACCAGCGCGCCCTGGATCGCGCTGACGTCCTGGTACTCGTCGACGAGCACGTGGTCGTAGGCCGAGCGCACCAGCGCGGCGACCTCGGACAGGCGCGGGTCCTCGAGCAGGCGCAGCCAGTGGATCAGCAGGTCGTCGAAGTCGCACACGTTCATGTGCCGCTTGCGCTCGGCGAAGCGGACCGCGACCTCCTCGACCATGACTGCCTGATCGAGCAGGCGCAGGCCGTGCTCCTCGACCACCTGCAGCAGCGGCTTGCGGGTGTTGGCGGCCAGGCTGATCAGGTTGGCCAGCACCTTGGGCTGCGGGAAGCGGCGCGCGGTCAGGGTCTGCAGGCCGAACTCGGCGACCACGGCGCTCAGCAGGGTGCGCGCGTCCTCGGGGTCGAGGATGCCGAAGTCGGGCGAGAGGCCGATCGCGGCGCCGTAGCGGCGGAGGATCCGGTTGCCGACGTGGTGGAAGGTGCCGGCCGAGCAGCGCCGCATCTCGACGCCGAGCAGCGACTCGACCCGCGCCACCATCTCGCGCGCGGCGCGATTGGTGAATGTGCACAGGAGGATCCGCTCAGGGTGGCAGCCGCCGGCGACCAGGCGGGCGACGCGGTAGGTCAGCGTGCGGGTCTTGCCGGTGCCGGCCCCGGCGAGCACGAGGATCTCGCCCGGATCGGCCTCGACGACCGCGAGCTGCTGCGGGTTGAGCTCGCGCGACAGGTCGAAGGGTACGCGCGTCGGGGCGCTCGACTTGAGGACGTACTTCATCCGAGGTGCTTCTGCAGGAACGCGAGGATCTGTTCTTCCATGTGCACGCGGTCCTCGAGGCCGCGCGGCATGTGCCGCTCGTCGGGGAACAGCAGCAGCTCGTAGGGCTTGCGCGCGCGGATGAGGGCGCCGATGAGCCGCGAGGTGTGGCGGAAGTGGACGTTCTCGTCGATGAGGCCGTGGACGAGCATCAAGGCGCCGCGCAGCTCGCCGGCGTGGGCCATGACGCTGCTCTCGCGGTAACCCTCGGGGTTGTCCGCCGGGGTGCCCATGTAGCGCTCGGTGTAATGGGTGTCGTAGCCGTCCCAGTGGGTGACCGGGGCGCCGGCGACGGCGAGGCGGAACACGTCGGGGTGGCGCACCATCGCCATCGCCGACAGGTAGCCGCCGTAGCTCCAGCCGTAGATGCCGACGCGCGCCGGGTCGACGAGGCCGAGGTTGGTGAAGTGGCGGACGCCGTCGACCTGGTCCTCGAGCTCGACGCGGCCGAGGTCGCGGTGAATCGCGCCCTCGAAGGCGAGGCCGCGGCGGGCGCTGCCGCGGTTGTCGATCTTGATCACCAGATAGCCGCGGCTGCGCAGCGCCTGCGCGCGCATGTCGACGGTGGTGCCCCAGGTGTCGACGACGCGCTGGGCGTGCGGGCCGCCGTAGACCGCGACGAGCGTCGGGTAGGGCGGGCCGGCGGGGACCGGGGCGCCGCGGGCGTCGGCGCGGATGGCCGAAGGGTCAGGTCGGTAGACGGCGGCCCACAGCTCGTCGCCGTGGCGGTTGCGAAAGCTGACCAGCTCCGGCGGCGGGAGATCGAGGCTGGCCAGGCGCGGGTCGTCCTCGGTCGGCAGCTCCTCGATCAGCGCGCCGTCGTCGAGGCTGCGCAGCGACAGGCGGGTCGGGTGGCGCACGCTGCTGTGGACGTCGACGAAGCGCCGCTTGGCCCGGTCGACGACGACGCCGTGGACGCCGGGCTCCTGCGTCAGCTGGACGACGTCGCCGCCGGCCAGCGGGACCATGAACAGGTGCTGCTCGGTCGGGCGCTCGCGCCAGCCGGTGAAGTAGACCCGGCCGCGCTCCTCGTCGACGGTCACGACATGGTCGATGGGCCATGTCCCCGAGGTCAGATCGCGGATCAGTCGGCCGTCGCCGGCGCGCAGCTCGAGCTGGCGGAAGCCGGTCCGCTCGCTCGACCACAGGAAGGCGCCGGCCAGCTCGCCCGCGCCCTTCTCGAGCGGGCGCAGGTCGTCGTGCAGGTTGTACCAGGGGGCGGCTGTCTCTTCGACCAGGAGCGTCCGCTTGCCGGTGCGCGGGTCGAGGCGCACGAAGCGGTGGTGCTGCTGGCTGCGGTCCTGCAACTGCGCGCTGAGGCTGCCGTCGGGGAACCACTTGACGCGCGCGAGGTACTCGAACTCGCCGAGGTCCATCCAGGTGACGCGGCCGCCGGCGACCGGGACCACGCCGAGGCGCACGCGCGCGTTGGGGCTGCCGGCGAACGGGTAGCGGTGGTCCTCCTGCGCGCCGTCGCCGACCTGGTCCTTGCCCTGGTGGACGATGCGGTAGACCGGGATGTGCGTCTCGTCGACCTCGACGAACGCGAGCTGCTGGCCGTCGTCGGACCACCAGAAGCCGTGGCTGCGGTGCATCTCCTCCTGGGCGATGTACTCGGCGAGGCCGTTCGTCTTGCCGGTCCCGCGCGCGCCGCGGGTGAGCTGCTTCGGCTGGCCGCCGGCGACGTCGACGACGTACAGCTCGTCGTCGTGGACATAGGCGACGCGCTCGCCGTCGGGCGAGAGCTTGGCGTCGAGCGCCGGCGGGGCGCCGGGGCCGGGATCGACGAGCAGGCGCAGCTCGCTGTCCGCGGGCCGCTTGACGTAGATCTTGCCGATGAGCGGGACGAGCATGGTGTCGCCGTCCTCGGCCCACGCGTACGAGGTGACGCCGAGCTCGCGCTGGCGCGACCGCTCGCGCCGCAGCTTCTCCTCGAGCGAGAGGTTGGCCTCGGTCGCGCCGCCGCCGGGCGGGGCGACGAGCAGGCTCTCCTCGCCGGTCTTCAGGTCGCGGCGGTAGAGCTGGCGCACCAGCGTGCGCTCGGGGCTGCGCAAGTAGGCGAGCGCGCTGCCGTCGGGGGTGAAGGTGATCGACTGCGGACCGACGAGGCCGGGCAGCGGATAGGCGGCGGCCTCCTCGAGCGGGAGCGGGGCTTTGAAGGTGGAAGGCGTGGTCATGACGGGGCGAGGCGGCGGCTCGTGACGCGCGTCGTCGCGACCGCACGCGCCGGTCAGCGCGAGGCATGCGAGCGCGAGGCCGCGGACGAACGGTGCGTCGAAGTTCAGGGGGGACGGCACGCGCGTGCATCTTGGCACACTCGCGCCCGCCGTGAACGCGGTCGCGGCGAGCGCCGTGGCCCGCCGAGGCGCCCGCTGCCGCGGTTTCGCGGCGGCGTGTGCGGAAGCACCGAGTCGCCGCGGCGGGGCGCGTGTGGAGCCGCGAGGCGAAGCGGGTGCGTGCCACTTTGACGCGGGCGCCTCGGACGGGTGTAAAGCGAGGCGCGAGGCGACGATGTTGCGCGCGCGTCGGCTTGCGCGGCCGCGGGAAATCGGCCATAAAGCGTGCCCATGGCCACCTTAGTCGAGATCTTGACCCGAGAAGAGGTTCGTCCGCAGGTGGTCCGCGCGTGCGCCTCGCTGATCGACGCCGAGGTGAAGAGCAAGACTGGCCTTTCGGCCCTGGCCATCAAGGCAGGTTACAAGCTGGTCGCGGCGATCCGCCCGTCGATGGTGGCCGACGTCGTCGATCGCCTGCTGCCCGAGTTCGCGGTGGCGCTCGAGCCCGCGTACGTCGAGAGCCGCGAGCAGGCCGCCCGCGCCGGCGCGCCGCTGCCCGAGGTGTTCGCCGCCCACGTCACCACCGAGGCGCCCCGCGTCGCCCAGGCGCTGCTCACGGTCACCGACCGCCGCGCGGCCAAGGCCAGCGGCCCCCTGCGCAAGACCTACGACCGCCTGCGCGACTCGGCCGAGGCTCACGTGCGCATCGCGGTGCCGGGGCTGGCGCGCACTCTGGCGCCGTTCGTCGGCTGAGCGCCGGACTCGGCCGCTGCTTCCCGGACGAGCGGGCGCGCGCGGCAGGCCCTGGCGGCGCGTTCGGCCCCGCGCGCGCATCGCTTGCGGCCCCGGTGGGTCGTGATACCGTGAGCCTCAGGGAGAGACGAAGTGGCGACTCCGGCTCCTGCTGACGCTGCTGCATCCGGGGACACGGAGAACGAGGTTCGTGCGCTCCGTCAGCGAGTGGCCGAGCTCGAGCAGGCGCTGGCGGCCCGCGAGGCCCAGGCGTCGCGCGAGGCCGAGTTCCGCCGGTCGCTCTACGAGGCGTACGTGTACGGCCTCGGGCGCACGCTGTCGCTCTACGACCCGGCGTCGGTGCGCGTGCTGGTGCGCGAGATGGGCCGGCGGATCCGCGAATACCTCGAGGAGGTCGGCTACGACTTCGGCGGGCCGCGCACGCTCCACGAGGTGCTCGAGAAGACGATCGGCTTCTTCGTCGAGCACGGGTTCGTCGACCTCGAGGTGGTGAGGTGGGAAAACGACCTGATCCAGGCCCGCTGGCACCGCTTGCTCGGGCTCCGCGCGTACGAGCGGCTGGTCGCCGCCGGCAGCGAGCCGTTCATCTCGTGCCCGCTCAACGCGGTCGTGCATGACGGCCTGGCCGAATTCGGCAAGTCGTTCGAGACGCTGCAGCACAAGTTCGACCTCGCCAGAGGCGACGTCGAGAGCTGGGAGGCGGTGGTCGACTTGCCGACCGAGCGCACGCCGCTGCCGCTGTCGCTCGACGCGGAGCGGGTGCTGACGATCGAGCGCGAGCAGAGCCGGCAGCTGCGGGTGCGCGACGAGTTCATCCGCATCGCCTCGCACGAGCTGTCGACGCCGCTGACCGCGACCAAGCTGGCGCTGCGCCGGCTCGAGAGCGCGGAGCTGCCGGAGGCGGCGCAGCGCTCGGTCGGGGTGCTGCACCGCCAGCTCCGCCGGCTCGAGCTTCTGGTGTCGGAGATGCTCGACGCGACGCGCCTGCAGATCGGTCGCCTCCGCCTCGAGCGGTCGCAGGTCGATCTGGTGGCGGTGACCGACGCGGTGATCGATCTGCTGTCGGCCAGCGAGACCGGCGCGCCGGGGCAGATCCGCCTGCACGGGGCCGAGACGGCGGTGGGTGAGTGGGATCCGGCGCGCCTCGATCAGATCGTCACGAACCTGCTGACGAACGCGATCAAGTACGGCGAGGGGCGGCCGATCGACGTGACGATCACGCTCCACGGCGAGGGCGCACGGCTGCAGGTGATCGACCGCGGGATCGGCATCGCCGCCGAGGCGCTCGAGCGGATCTTCGACCCGTTCGAGCGCGCGGCCCCGGTCGAGACCCACGGCGGGCTCGGGCTCGGGCTCTACATCGCCCGCCGCTTCGTCGAGATGCACGGCGGCCGGATCGCGGTCGAGTCGCGGCCCGGCGTCGGGGCGACGTTCACCGTCGACCTCCCGCTGGCGCCGCCGGCCGTCCAGGGGTTGGTGGTGGAGGGGACAGCTCTGCGCCGGGAGACCTCGTCGTGAGCCCGGTGCTGGTGGTCGAGGACGACAGGGACATCCGCGAGACGATGGGCCTGGTCCTCGAGGGCGAGGGCTACGAGGTCGTCACGGCGCCCAACGGCAAGGAGGCGCTGCTCCTGTTGCAAGGCGGCTTGCGACCGAGCCTCATCCTGCTCGACCTCATGATGCCGGTGATGAGCGGCTGGGAGCTGCGCGAGCAGATGTTGCGCGACCCGTCGATGGCGGCCATCCCGACCATCGTGATCACGGGCGACACCCGGGCGTCACAGCGGACGGCGCAGCTGCAGGCGGCGGCCTGCATCGCCAAGCCGTTCGAGATCAGCGACCTGCTGGCGGCGGTGGCCGAGGCGGCGCCGCGAGCGGAGGCGTGACCGCGGCGTGACTGCGCGGGCAGCGAAGGCTGCAGACGGCCCGGAGCCAGCGGTGCGCGCCGCGAGCGGACACCTGCGCGGGCGGGTCGCCGCGGCCCTCGGCGGCATGGAGCGCGATCGCGCGCCCGCGTCCTTTGTTATGCTGCGGTCCGCGCATGAGCGGGACGAAGCGATGGCCGTGGGACAAGCCGGACCACGAGGACGAGCCGGTCATGGCGGAGCTCCGCCCGACGGTGACCGGGACCGAACCGCAGATCGTCCGTTACCTGCGCGACATCGAGGTCGAGCCGCAGGTGAGCCCGGGCCTCGACGAGCTCGGGCCGCCGATCGACGGCATCGGTGACGGTCGCTACGCCGTCGGCGATCAGCTCGGCCGCGGCGGGGGCGGGGTGGTCTACCTGGGGGCCGACCGCAGCATGCGGCGCACGGTGGCGGTCAAGGTGTTGTCGCCGCACCACGTCAACGACCCAGTGCGGGTGCAGGCGTTCGTCGAGGAGGCGATCATCACCGGCGGCCTCGAGCACCCGAACATCGTGCCGGCCTACGACCTCGGCTGCAGCCCGACGCTCGGGCTCTACTACACGATGAAGCGGCTGACCGGGCGGCCGCTGTCGCAGATCATCGACGCGCTGCACGAGGGCGACCCGGCGACGACGCACAGCTTCGGCATGTACCGCCTGCTCGGCTGCTTCATCGAGCTGTGCCGCGCGGTCGCCTACGCCCACGCGCGCGGGGTGCTGCACTGCGACCTCAAGCCGGAGAACGTGCTCATCGGCGAGTACGGCGAGGTCGTGCTGGTCGACTGGGGCCTGGCGCAGGTGATGGGTCCGCAGGGGCGCAGGCAGGCGCGGGCGCACATGCACGCCGGCACGCCGGAGTACATGGCGCCGGAGCAGATCACCAAGGCCGGCCACGACCTCGACGTCCGCAGCGACATCTGGTCGCTCGGGGTGATCCTCTACGAGATCCTCACGCTCACGCAGCCCTTCCAGGGCGCCAACGCCAAGGAGGTGTTGATGCGCGTGATGGTCGAGCAGCTCGAGCCGCCGTCGAGGCGCGCGCCGAACCGGCCGATCCCCCCGGGCGTCGAGGACATCTGCCGCCGCGCGCTGAGCAAGAACCGCGAGCACCGCTACGGCTCGGTGGTCGAGCTGCTGGCCGACCTCGACGCGTACCTCGAGGGCTCGCGCGAGCGCATGCGCCGGTCGGAGCTGGCCCGCCGCTCGCTCGACGCGGCCCACCTGCTGATCGACCGCCTGCGGCCGCTCGAGGAGGAGTGCGACTACTGGCTGGCCGGGCGCCCGCGCGACGAGGACGCGGTGGCGGGCACTGGGATGATGGACGAGCGGGGCCTGGCCGACCTGCGCCGCGAGCTGATGGCGGTCTACCGCGAGGCGGCGCTGCTGATCCTGCGCGGGCTCGAGAGCGACAGCGATGTCGACAGCCTCGGCGACGCCGGCGGCGACGTGTACTGGCGGGTGTTCATGCGCATCTACCCGTCGTCGACGCCGACGTCGGGCCCGACGCGCGAGGTGGCGATGGAGCTGCTGCTGACGCTGAGCCAGAAGTGCTTCAGCGGGATCGTGCGCGCCGGGCGGAGGTTGACCCGCTCGCGCGAGCTGTCGCCGATCACGACGTCCGAGCTGCAGCGGCCGGGGCCGGCGATCGACGACCCGTGGCTCAACGTGGTCAGCACCCTGTGCGGCGACGACGAGGAGGAGATCGACGCCTCGCGCGCGCCGCACAGCCTGCGCACGCTGATCGGCCGCATCATGTTCCTGCGCAAGATCAGCCTGTTCAACGCGGTGCCGACGGCCGCGCTGCTGCCATCGCGGAGGCCTGCCACGAGGTCGCGTTCGCGCCGCTGCAGGCGGTGTTCGAACAGGGGGCGCCAGGCGACGCGCTGTGCATCCTGCTCGAGGGCACGGTCGAAGTCGTGCGTGACGGCGCCGTCATCAACCGCCTCAAGCCCGGCGATGTGTGCGGCGAGGTCGCGGTGCTCAGCCAGTCGGCGCGCACTGCCGGGGTGTTCGCCACCGAGGAGCCAGTGCGGGCGCTGATGCTGGGGGCCGACCGCTTCCGCAAGATCGTGCGCGAGAGCGGCGACATCGGCCTCGCGGTCATCGAGGTGCTGTCCGAGCGCCTGCGCGTGGCGACCGAGCGCGAGGCGGCCCTGCGCTCGCTGGCCAAGACGATCCTGGCCAAGAAGGTCGACCTGGCCCTGCCGTGAGCGCCAGCGCGCCGCACCGGCCGCCGCAGATGCGCTAGCATCTCGGGCCTGTGACGCAGAAGCGGCGCGTGGTCGAGGCGCTCGCCGTGCGGTACTTCAAGCGCCGCGCGGGCAAGGCGGCGCACCCCGACGCCCGCGACGCGGTCCACTTCCTCAACCCGGACGAGCGCCGGGCGCTGCGCCGCATCGAGTACCTGGCGGTCGGCCGCGCGGCGATCGTCGGGGCGGTGTGCGCGGGGCTCGGGGCGATCGCCAACGTCGCCCTGCAGCCGCTGCTCGGCGACGACCCGAGCAGCGCGAGCTGGGGCCGGTGGGCCGAGTTCATGCTGCTCACGCTGCTGGCCGCGCTGCCGCTGGTGGCGATCGAGCTGTCGCTGATCTACTGGAACGCGATCGACTCGGTGCACCAGCTGGCGGCCGCGGCCGGGCTGCCGCTGTTCCGCGCCAAGGAGGTCGGGCAGGACGTGGTCCGCCACGCGGGCGACATCGTCGACGACGAGGACGAGATCTTCGCCGCGGTGCTGGCCCGCGCGGCGCTCGAGATCCCGAACCCGCCGCGGCCGATGTTCGGCATCGATCCGCGGCGCGAGGCGTCGCGCCTGCGGATCTTGATGGCGACGCTGGTCTACAAGGCGAAGGTCAGCCTGACGAAGTTCGTCGCCCGCACCCTGCTGACGCGGATCTTCGGCCGCGCGGCGCTGCGGGCCTGGATCCCGTTCGTCGCCGTGCCGATCACCGCGCTGTGGGACGCGCTGGTGTGCCGCCGGGCGCTGCGCGAGGCGAGGTTGCGGGCGATCGGGCCGTCGGCGGCGAACGAGCTGCTCGGCTTCGTGCTGGCGCCGCACCCCGAGCCGTCGCCGGGGCTGCGCGAGGCGCTGATGCGGGCGATCGGGACCGCGGTGGTCCGCTCGCGCGACTTCCACCCGAACCTGATCGAATTGCTGGATGACCTGAAGAGCAGGATCGGAGAGACAGACGCGGAGGCGCTCGACGACGTGCCGCGCTTCATCGAGTGCCTGCGCCGGCTGCTGCCCGCCGAGCAGAAGTCGGCCCTGCACACGCTGGTGATCGCGTGCGTGCTCGACGGGCGGGTGCGCCAGGCCGAGCGCGCGATCATGACCAGGGCGTTCCGCGTGTGCGGCCGGCCGCCGCCGCGGTTCCAGGTGCTCGTGCTGCAGCGCGCGCTGCTCTCCGGCGATCAGCTGGCGCCGAAGATGCTCGACCTGCTGACGCCGTAGCGCTCGATATCGACCGAGCGCCCGCGCCGGCCCGATCTGCCGCGGATCGCCGCGAGCGGGTAGTCTCGGCCGGCCGCGAAGGCGAAGGATGGGACATGCCCGATCTGGCAGATGGGGACTCGGTCGAGGTCAAGGGGTCCGGCGCGAAGCCGTACGTGCTGAAGAACGTGGGCGGGGTGTACTCGTGCAGCTGCCCGGCGTGGCGTAACGCGGGCGGGCCGATCGATCGGCGCACGTGCAAGCACCTCAAGGGGCTGCGCGGCGAGGCGGTCGAGCTGGCGCGGATCGGCGCGCCTGCCGGGGCTCCGAAGTCGGCTGTCCCGAAGGCCAGCAAGGCTGGCCCCAAGACCAGCTCGGAGGACGGCGACGAGGCGGGCGAGCAGGCGCCGCCGCTGCTGCTGGCGCACGTGTACGAGCCCGACGTCGACCCGACCGGCTGGTGGATGAGCGAGAAGCTCGACGGCGTGCGGGCCTACTGGGACGGCAAGCGGTTCGTGTCGCGGCTGGGCAACGTCTATCACGCGCCCGAGTGGTTCACGGCCGGGCTGCCCGACTTCACGCTGGACGGCGAGCTGTGGCTCGATCGCAAGGCGTTCCAGCGCACCGTGAGCGTGGTGCGGCGGCAGGACGGCGGCGACGCGTGGCGGCAGATCCGGTTCCTGGTGTTCGACGCGCCGGGGCACGAGGGCGACTTCGAGGCGCGGATGCGCCACTACCACGGGGAGCTCGAGCGGCGCCGACCGGCGTTCGCCAGCGCGCTCGCGCACGAGATCTGTACCGGCGCGGAGCACCTGCAGCGTGAGCTTATGCGGGTGGAAGCGCTCGGCGGCGAGGGCCTGATGCTGCGCCGGCCCGGCTCGCGCTACGAGGCCGGCCGCTCGCACTCGCTGCTCAAGGTCAAGACGTTCCACGACGACGAGGCGCGGGTGGTCGGGCACCAGCCGGGCACCGGCAAGCACAAGGGGCGGCTCGGGGCGCTGCTGGTCGAGCTCCGCGACGGCACGCGGTTCGCCCTCGGCACCGGCATGTCCGACGCCGACCGCAACGACCCGCCCGTGGTCGGCACGATCGTCACGTTCCGCTATCAAGAGCTGTCGGACGGCGGGGTGCCGCGCTTCCCGTCGTTCGTCGGGGTGCGCCACGACGTGGCGTGGACGCCGGGCGCGGCCCCGGCCAAGAAGGCGAGCCGATGACGCTGTTCAGGGCGGTCTCCGGGGCGTGAGCGGGCTCGGGGGGATGCGGCCGTAGTTGTCTCGCGCGCGCAAATATGGTACTTGCGCAGCGCGAATTCGCACTGAACAAAAGGCCGTCCGTCGAATTGATCCACTCCCCCCAGGTTTTGACTTTCGCCGCCGCGTACCTGCGAATTCGTCGACCCATCAGCACGAAAGACCCCACGGACACTCCATGAACACGTTCAATCGCATGTTTTTCGCCTCGGGCCTGGTGGCCTTCGGTCTCGGCATGTCTTCCACCTCCGGGTGCGGCGGCGGCGACTACTGCTCGACGGTCTTCAACAAGGCCGTGGAGTGTGCTTCGCCCGAGGAGAAGGCGCTCGTCGAGGGCCTGAAGGACCTGGTGATGAAGGACTGTCGCGAGAAGAAGGACCGCGACCCCGAGGAGGAGAAGGCCGACCTCGAGTGCGCCAAGAAGAGCGCCTGCGACGAGTACAAGAAGTGCCAGCAGGAGCTCAGCGACAAGAAGCAGGCCATCCGGATCAAGAAGGAAGTCGAGGGCGCGCTCAAGACCGGCGAGAAGATGGAGGACGCCCTGTCGTCCTGTAAGTACAGCGACATCAAGGACGAAGAGGTCAAGAAGCTGTGCGCTGACCTGTTCAAGAAGTCGATCGACGCCGCGATCAAGGAGCTCGAGGGCATCCGCGACAGCGGCGGCGACGGCCTGAGCAAGTGCTTCGACCTGCAGGCGACCGCCGAGAAGGTGTCGCCCGAGGAGAAGACCAAGGCCGACGCCCTGTGCAAGGAGGTCGAGGCCGGCAAGCGCGCGAAGGAGGCCCTCGACGAGGCCAAGAAGAACCTCGACGGTGGCACCAACGAGGTGCCCTTCCAGTGCAGCATGGCGGTCGAGGACCTCGAGAAGCTGACCTCGGACTGGGCCAAGAACAAGCTGCAGGAGGTCGCCAAGGGCTGCTACGTCGACCTCGGCAAGAAGATCCTGCCGGCTCAGGTCGACAAGATGCTCATCTGCGAGTACCAGGTGGAGCAGGTCTACAAGGCCGTCAAGAAGTACAACCTGAAGGACGCCGAGCTCGACGGCTGGATCACCAAGGCCGACGCCAAGTGCGCCGGCTCCAAGTGAGCGGTTTCCGACCCCCCAACCACGCCTGACGGCGGCCTGACGGCCCGATAGCGCCCGCCCACTCCCCCGAGTGCGGCGGGCGTCGTCGCGAGCGGGCGCGAAGGACATGCGCTGAAGAGCATGTCTGAAGACGTTGAAGTTTGGGATCGCACCGGTCTTGAAGAGCATGTCCTTTCGGACATGTAACAGCGCGGGTCAGATCCCGAACTGCAGCATCAGCGAGCCGAGGCGCTCGGGCGGGGCGCCGCGGAAGGCCGGGTAGACGTCGAGGGTGCCGAGCAGGTGGCACCAGAACCATCCGAGGCGGGCGAACACGCGGACGCCGGGGCGGGCCAGCGGGGCCAGCTGGATCGGCGCGCCGACGCCGATGCCGCTGTCGGGGACGAGCGGGTGCGGGACGCGGGGATACGTCAGCTCCCACGCCGGGATCACTGCCACGCGGGCGCGCGCGTCGGTCTCGACCACCAGGCTGTGGACCCAAATTTGAGGCCACGCGAGCTCCCAGCCGAGACGCAGGCGCGGGCGCAGGCCTTCGGGCGAGAAGCCGAGGCCGACGCCGGCGATCGGGCCGCCGGGGTCGAGGCGGAACGGGGCCTTGAAGCCGATGCTCACCGGGTCGTCGCCGTCCTTGGCGATGTCGCGGGTGATCCGGCGGCCCTTGCCTCCCGGGAACAGCGACGGCCGGTGCTCGCGCCACGGGCGGCGGAATTCGAGGCTGAGGCGCACGCGCTCGGGCTGCGCCTGCGGCTGGTAGACGACGGCGTAGTGGGGGAGGCCTGCCGGCGAGACTTTCGGGTGGCGGCGGCGGTTGGTCGTCTTGCCGGCGTCGCAGCCACACACCGCCGGGCCGACGAGCAGGTCGGCGCGGAGCTCGACGACGGCGCGGCTGGCCTGTCCCGCGGGCCAGGTGACGAACAGCTCGCGCTGGGCGACGCCGAACCGCGGATCGAGGCTCGCTACAGAGTCGGCGACGACCTCGCCATCGAGGCGGACGACGACGTCGGCGCCGATCGGGTAGGCGAAGGTCAGCGGGATGTCGCCGGCGACTGCGCGGGTGAGCACGTAGCGGGCGGCCCACGTGCAGGCGAGCCGGCCGCGCCTGGCCGGACGGCAGGTGAGGCCGGCGACCTCCTCGGAGGTCGTGACGGCGGCGGCGAACGCCTCGGGCACGTACGGCGGGTGAAAGGTCGGGCCGAGCAGGGCGCAGTCGCAGGCGTGCACCGGGCGCGGGACCGCCAGCGCCGCCGTGGCAGCCACGAGCGGGAGGAGAGCGAGCGCGCGGGCGGGGCGGGTCATCGGTCAGGACCGCGGTCGGCGGGACGGGGACATTGAATCAGGGGCGTGCTGGTCGAGAGGACATGTCCGGATGGTCATGGACGCGTGTATGGCGGGGCGAGTCGCGCGAGCGGGACCGACTTCGTATATGGCCCGAGGGACATGTCTGGAGAGTCATGAGCGCGTGGGCGCTCCGCGGGCGAAGGTCGCTGCGCGGAGCGCGTCCGCGGCGGCGAGGCCGCGAGCGACAGCGTGGCACATCGCCGCCGCTGCGACCACGACGTGACGGGCGCCGGAGCGCGCTCGTGTGAAAAATGTCCGAAAGTTCATGCGGGGCGGCGATGCGGCGCGGGCTCGGGCGACGGGCTATGCTCGCGCCGTGGTCCAGCACCTGCAGGTCGATCCGAGCGCGTCGCAGGTCGACATGGGCGTCGAGGCCCCGGGCCTGGCGTGGCGCGGGGTCCTGCGCCACGTCGGCTTCCGCCGGGTCTGGCTGGGGGCCATGGGTTCGTCGCTCGGCACCTGGATGGAGGGCGTCGGCGTCCAGTGGCTCATGGCCGAACAGACAGCCTCGACCCTGATGCTCGGCGCGCTCGCGGTCGCGCAGCTGGGGCCGATGCTTCTCCTCGGGCTGCCGGCCGGGCTGCTCGTCGACTGGGTCGATCGGCGCAAGATGTTGCTCATCACGCAGGTGGCGATGATGGCGATCGCCGCGCTGCTGGCGGTGGCCCACGCGCTCGGCTGGGCCACGCCGCCGGTGCTGATCGGGCTGGGCCTCGTCAACGGGATCGCCATGGCCTTCAACACGCCGGCGTGGCAGACGCTGAGCCCGCGCCTGGTGCCGCGCGAGGAGCTGCCGCAGGCGATCGCGCTGATGGGCATGCAGTTCAACCTCGCGCGCGTGGCCGGGCCGGCGCTCGCAGGTGTCCTGATGGCCAGGTGGGGCGCGACCCTGCTGTTCACCCTCAACGCGCTCAGCTTCGTCAGCGTGATGTGGGCGGTGCGCTCGACCGCGCCGGCGCCCCCGGCCAGCACGGGCGCGCACAAGCCGTGGCGCGAGGTCGGCGAGGCGCTGCGGTTCGTCCGCGACCACGTCGGCGCGCGCCGGGTGATGCTGGGCCTGTTGCTCCTCAGCATGCTGGCGGCGCCGCTGCAGCGGATGCTGCCGCTGTTCGTGTCGGAGGTGTACCACGCCGAGGAGGCCACCTACGGCGTGATGCTGTCGGCCGTCGGCGCCGGGGCGGTGCTCGGCGGGTTGACCCTGGGCCGCCTGCCGTCGTGGTACCCGCGGCACCACATCATCCCGCTGGCGCTCCTGATGTCCGGGGCGTCGATGACGCTCTACTGCGCGCTGACCGAGCCGGCGTGGGCGGCCGCGTGCCTGCTCGTGTCGGGATTCTTCTGGATCTGGGCCTTCTCGAGCCTGATGACCTCGGTCCAGCTCCTGACCCCCGACGCGATGCGTGGGCGTGTGCTGTCGCTGTTCAACATGGCGATGTTCGGCGCGATGCCGGTCGGCAGCGTGCTGTCGGCGCTGCTCGGCGACTGGCTGGCGGCGCAGCTCGGTGGCGGCCCGGGCCTGGCGGTGCAGCTCGGCGTCGGCGTGTTCACGCTGATCCTGCTGCTCGCCGGCGCGGTGCTGCTGATCTGGCGCACCCCGGAGATCGACGACCTCAAGCCCGGCGACCGCGGCCACATCCGCCGGCCCGGAATCTGGGCGGGGATCACGGCGGCGGGGCACCGGCCTGCTTGATCGGTGGCGCGGGGCTCATGGAAAGATCACGCGCATGATCGACATGAGCCTGTCCTCGGGGACAGGCTCATTCGGACATGTCCACGAGCGTCGTCGACGACGCCGAACGGCCCTGAAACAGGACATGACCCTCGGGACATGCTCCGAGGGACATGCCGTCGCTCGGGCTACCAGTTCGCGGGGGCGCCGTCGCGGTAGAACCGGTGGGGGGCGTCGCGGGGGACGTCGAGGCCGCCGAGGATGCTGCCGGCGCCGGTCTCGACGTCGCGCTCGCCGTTGGGGCCGCCCATGTCGGTGCGGACCCAGCCGGGGCACACTGCCACGGTGTCGAGCCGGCGCGGGTCGTCGGCGAGGTCGCGCGCGAGCAGGTGGGCCAGCGCGGTGACGCCGATCTTCGAGGTCCCGTAGGCGGTGCCCGGCCAGCCGGCCTCGCGGTGGCGACCGTCCTTCACGTCGGTCACGAACTGGCGCATCAGCGCCGACAGCTCGGTGCGCGTGAGCGAGTCGAGGTCGAGGCGCGCGCGCAGCTCGGCCGACAACAGGTCGCGCTGGCCGACGCCGCTCGAGACCAGGACGAGGTGCGCATCGGGCCGCAGCAGCGGGAGCACGCCCTCGACCACCCGCAGGACGCCAAAGTAGTTGGTGTCGATCGTGGTCTCCGCCACCTGGCCGTCGAAGCCGTTGAGGGCCACGCCGGCGTTGGCGATCACGACATCGAGGCCCTCCGGGTGGACGCGCTTCAGCTCGGCGACCAGGCGGTCGACGCTGACCGGGTCGCGGACGTCGAGCGCCACGAACTCGACCCCGAGCTCCTGGGCCGCCGCGCGGCCGTGCTCCGCCTGGCGAGCGGTCAGGACGACGCGGTAGCCCCGGTCGCGGAGCTGGCGGCAAACTTCGAGGCCGAGGCCCCGGTTGGCCCCGGTGACGAGGGCGAGCGGCTGACGTGCGGTCATGCGGCCAGGCTAACTCGACGCTCGGGTCTATCTGACAGGGGTCGCCGCGCGCCCGACATCCGCGGCGGACCGGCCGCGAGCGGGCTCGGCCGTCAGCCGGTTCGCGCGGTAGCCGCGGGTCGCACGGATGAGCATGACTTCACAATCTCATTGCTCACATGTCTTTAAGGTCATGTGAGTGCGCGGGTCGCCGGGGCTGCTCTGTGATCGTCACTCGTCGAGCTGGCGTTCACACTTGCGACGGATGACCTCGAGCGCCGCCTGGCACCACGCCTCATAGCGAGGCTCAGCCGTATAGGCGTAGTAGGTGAAGAACACGTGGTCCATGCGGGCGAGCCATGCCCCGTGCAGCTCGCCCCGCTTCCTGGCCGCGCGGGCCCAGTGGCGCAAACACTCGCCCCACGCGCGTTGCGTCCATGAGCAGAGCGCGCCGCCCGGGAACTCGATCCAGTGGTCGCCGGCGAAGTCGGTGCCGCCGAGCAGCAGCGAGGTCTCGGACAGGAACGCGAACAGCGGCTCGTCCGGCGTCTCGTCGTCCGAGCCGTCGCGGTAGAGCGCCCGGCGCTGGCGGTCGAAGGCCATGAACGCGTCGTGGTCGATGGTGCCGTCGACCAGGCCGCAGACTTGTGTCGCAGAATGGGGGCGAGCCGGCTCCGGATGCCTCGGCGCCTCGGCCGACCGACTCGCCCAGGACGCCGCGTTGGGGCAGGACTACGGCGTCTGGGGCCGCCGAGCCTCGCACTCGCGCTCGCGGGTGGCACATCGGTGGTCGTCGGCGCGGTGTTGCTGGGAGTGGGCGGCCACCGCATGGCTCGGGGGTCGTCGCAAACGGCCCTCGTCCCCGTTCCCGGCGGAGTTGCTTTCCGTGCTCGTTTTTGAGCCAATGCCCGTGAGGCCCCAGATGTCCACCGCTGTCCCCGTGTTGCTCCCCCTCGTGCTCGTCCTGGTCGCGGCATGCACAGCGCCGTGGCCCCCGCTGGTGGGCTGCGCCGAGGTCGATGCCTGCATGACGGGGTCGTCGAGCCTGGACCCTCCGAGCAGCGGCGACGGGATCCAGACCGTGACCGGACACAGCGACAGCGGCGGCTCGAGCACCACTGCGGGCGACGGGAGCGGCGGGTCGGGAGCGGGCGGTGAGGAGGCGCTGCCGGTCGAGGTCGAGGTGGTCCTGACCCCCTCGCCGATGATCGACGTCGGCGAGGTGCAGGTCTCGGTGTGGACGTCGCGGCCGGTCGCGTCGATCGACATCTTCGACGGCGATACGCCGCTGGTGCTCGGCGCTGCGCCGGCGCTCCCCGTCCACGTCTTCGAGGTGACGTCCGACGACATCCCCGGGGACGGCATGCACATGATCCGCGCCGTCGCGCGCGCGGCCGACGGCGTCAGCGGCGAGGACGCGGAGGAGCTGCTGATCGACGTCCAGCCCGGCGGGACCGACGTCTGGCCGCCCTACGTGAAGGCCGGGCCGATCAACGGCTTCACCAGCGCCGCGATGCTCGGCAACGGCATCGCCGTCGGGGGGTACTTCGAGACGAACCAGGCGCTCGAGGCGGTGGCGGTGCGCATCGATGGAACCAAGGGTCAGCCCGAGGGGGTTCCGATCCTGCTCGGCCCTGTCGCAGTGACGGGCGGAGGCCGCGGGCCGGCGATCGCCGTCGCGGGCGACGACACAGCGTTCGTGGCCTGGACGCGGCCGGACAACGGGTCGAGGCGGTGGGCCGTGTCGCGTGTGACGTTCGGCGAGGGGAAGGGACCGACGTGGACGGGGCCGCTCGGGACCTCGGTCCACGCGCTCGCCGTCGCTGGCGAGGTGCTGATCCTCCCTGGTGCGGTCGAGGTCAGCCCGGGCACACATGACCTCAAGGTCTGGTGGGTCTCGGCGGTGAGCGGCGAGCTCCTGCACGAAGCGACGTTCGCGGCGTCGTTAGTGGAAGATCAGACGAACATGTGGGACGAGGTCGCGCGCGGCGTGGCGATCGTGGGCGGCGAGGTCGTCGCGGTCGGTGAGCGCGAGACCAAGAACGACCTTGACGAACTCGTCCCGCGGACCGTGGTGCTGCGCTACAGCCTGGACGGCGAAGCACTGGCCGAGTGGACCTCGCCGGGCGAGTTGCTGGACCACGACGGGGGGATGGCCGTTGCGCCGCTGCGGGCAGGTGGTTTTGTCGTGACCGGATGGGGGTGAAGCTGCCCCGATCTCGTGGACACCCTCGATGAGTCCGGAGTAGAGAGGGTTGAAGGGCATGAGCAAGAAGAAGCGAAGAGCATTCACGCCGGAGCAGAAGGCGGAAGCGGTCAAGATCGTGAAGAATTCAGGCAAATCGGTCACGCAGGTGGCCCAAGAGATGGGCCTGACGGTGAGCGCGCTGAGGAACTGGACAAGGCAGGAAGAGATCAACCAGAGCCCGGCCCCGCGAGGACCGCTGACGACGGATGAGCGGGCCGAGCTCGTCCGGTTGCGCAAGGAATTGAAGCGGGTCGAGATGGAGCGCGATTTTTTAAAAAAAGCGGCGGCCTTCTTCGCCAGGGAGACGTGACCGTCTTCCAGGTCATCGCGGCGGAGGAGGCCAGTTTCCCGGTCAGTATGATGTGTGAGAGCCTCGAGGTCTCGCGGAGCGGCTACTATGCATGGAAGACACGTGAACCATCGGCGAGAGCGCAGGAGAACGCGGCGCTCGCCCAGGAGGTCGCGGAGATCCATGCCGCGAGCAGGCGGACCTACGGGAGCCCGCGAGTCCGCAGCGAACTACGAGGACGTGGCCGCAAGGTCAGTCGTAAGCGAGTCGCCCGGATCATGCGCGAAGAGGGGATCCAGGGCCGTCGTAGGCCGAAATTCACGAGGACGACCGACTCGAACCACAGACTCCCCGTGGCCGACAACGTCCTGGATCGCAACTTCACCGCCAGCAAGCCCGACAAGGCCTGGGTCGCCGACATCACGTACGTGTGGACCCTCGAGGGCTGGCTCTACCTCGCGGTGATCATCGACCTGTTCTCGCGCCGCGTGGTCGGCTGGTCGATGGCCGACCACATGCGCACGGAGCTGGTCCTCGGCGCGCTGAGGGCCGCTCTGGGACACCGTGAGCCGTCCGACGAGGGGCTGGTCTTCCACTCCGATCGCGGCTCCCAGTACGCCGCAGACGACTACCGCGAGGCCCTACGCCAGGCAGGCATGACGTGCAGCATGAGCCGCAAGGGCAACTGCTGGGACAACGCGGTCGCCGAGAGCTTCAACAGCACGCTGAAGACCGAGCTCGTCCACCGCACGATCTTCCTCACCCGCGAGAATGCGAGGACGACCATATCGGAGTGGATCGAAGTGTTCTATAATCGCCAGCGTCGCCACTCGTCGATCGGCTACTCGACCCCGATCGCCTACGAGGAGAGCTTCTACGCCGAGCAGGCGCAGACTCGAGCGGCATAAGCAAAGTGTCCACTTTTTCGGGGCAATCCCAGGGCGCGACACCTTGTCCGTCCGTCAGGTGCTGACGCGATGGTTTTCCGCCGCGGGCGAGGCGGGTGCTGCGCGGGTCGAGCCGACACCATCGAACGACGCGATCGGCTTCGCGGTCGGCGAGGATCGCGAGGGCAAGATCGTCATCGCGGGAGCACTCCAGCAGCCGATGACCGACGCGAACGCCTGGATCTTCGCTGTCCCCGGGCCGGTCGGCGCCACCGCGTGGGAGGTGGTCCGCAACGGGCCCGGTCAAGGTCCCGACGAGGCCGCGGGCCTGGCGATCGACGCGTGGGGCTACACGTACATCGCCGGCAGCGAGTTCGAGGCGTTGCAGCCGCGGGCGTTCGCGCTGCGCCTCTATCCGTAGCCCTTCACTGAGGCACGAACACGTCGCACTGCGACTTGATCATCGTTGCCGCCGTATCGAAGAACGACACGTAGTCCATCGCGCACGCGGAGCCGAACTTCGCGTTCGGCTGCATGAGCTCGGTCCAGGTACGGAGCGCGTGTTCGCTGCTCGGCTTGTAGCCGCACAGTCCGGCGGGATCGTCCTTGTCGGTCGAGATCACGAGGAGCACGACCGCGTCCGCATCGCCGCCTTTGGCGACGACAAGCGCGTCTCGCCAATCTTCTGGCGTGCCCTCACTCTCCTGGTCGTAGGTGTCCTGAATGGCTACGACGACGAGGAGCGCGTCATCCCGAAGAAAGCCCTCGTTGCAGCCGCCGGGGCCGTTGATGCCGTCCGCGAGGGCCTTGACGGTCGCTTCTGCGACCTGGTCAGCGCCGTTCGTCCCCATCGACGCGACGCAGGTGAAAGCCTCTTCGAGCTCGGGCTGGCCGGGGGTGATGTAGCGGAGGCCGCTGGCGAGGTCGCAGCGCTTGTTGCTCGCGTTCTTGCCGATCGGGTAGGTGACGCCGGCGCCCTGGACGGTGTCGCACGGCTCGGGAGTGACTCCGCAGGGGTATTCGGGCACCTCGGGACATACGTCCTTGCAGTCGGCGCAGAGAACAGGATGGCCCCACAGCGCGGACGTGTTCGCGGACAGGATGTGATAGTCGAAGTCCCCGAACTCGCTCTCGAGCGTGGTGACGAAGCCTGGAAAACTCGCCTTCAGCCGCGTTTGCACGACCTCCATCGTCTTCGCGGAGCTGATCGTGAACACGATGTCGACCTTGCCCTTGCAGCCCGGCGGGGGGCCGTCGCCGCCGTCCGGGATCATCCCGACGTCGGGGATGCCGCTCGAGCTCGCCGAGCTAGTCGAGCTGGTCGAGCCAGCCGAGCTGGCGGCCGCCGAGTCCTCGCCCGCGCTGGTGGAGGTCGACGTCGAGCTCGATGTGCCCGAGCCGCTCGAGCTGGTCCCCGGCGGCGCCGTGGTGATGCTCGAGCTGAAGCCCGTCTCCTGGCCGCTGCCGCCGTTGCAGGCGGTGGCGACCAGGCCGACGGCGGCGGCGAGGGTGGCGGGGCGCCCCACGACGCGCAGAATAGCGCAGTCTGGGGCTGGAAACAGCCGACAGCGCGCAGACTGAGCGGCCACGCCCCTGATTTGGAGGCCAGGAGCCGCTTTCCGGTCGGCGCATCCTTCATCGTGGTGGTGGGATGCGGGCTCGTGCCCGCGGGCGGACGACCAACGGAGCGTGACCTACCTACCCGACCGTGTTCGCGAGCGGCACCCGGCGCCCGAGGACAACTACCGTGTCCGCCTCGGATGGGCGAGCCCAACGAGCTGAAGAAGGACCCGGGCGGCAAGCTGCTTCAGGCTGTGAAGGGCCACATGGACGAGGATCTCGCCGAGCTGGGCCTCAAGATCACCGACCTACCGCCGGCCCGGCCTCAAAGCCGTGGTCGAGGGCATGAAGGGCATGAGCCCTACCTGGAAGTGAGGCCGAACGATGGCCAGCAAGAACCCACGGACCCTCGCGTGGCTCGGCCTCAGTCTCGCCGAGTCGATGGCCCCACGGCGCGTCCTGTTTGTCTCAACGGCCGAGGGCGATCGGGCGTTAAGCAGCGCGGTGCACTCACTTCGTATCGGTACAGCAGCACTTGACGGCATATGAGCTGATGTCCCATTCGTGCATCTCATTGCACATAACCGGGATATTCGCAGGCCCGCCGTTCTCCTCACACTGGTCGAGGGAATCAAAATATACGGCAGTGTTCTCACCAAGACAGCCGTCCTCCACGCAAGTTTCGCCAATTTCTTGACAGATGACCATGCACGTCTCCAACCCTTCGTTGTAGTTCACGCACCGGCTCCAATTCGGGACACAAGCTCCCGATTCACAGCCGTCCTCGCCAGCGTCGCACGTGCGGCCACAAGTACCGCAGTTGAGGCCATCCAGCGCGAGGTCGGTGCAGTTGCCGTCACAGGCCGCACCACCGGCGCAGACCAGATCGAGCGTGAGGTCGTCGGTCGCCTTGAGCCCGCCCTGATCGAAGAACACTGCGCGAAACCCCCGCGGGCTCTCGCCGCTGTCGAACTCGATTGGCTGCGTCTGGTGGATCTGCGCCCACGACAGCGAGAGCGAGTAGGCGCCCGGCTGTCCTGCGGCGACGAAGACCCCGAACTCGAGCGACTCGTCGGCGCTGCGGAGGGTCCCGCCGACGATGTCCGCGACGCCGTCGGGGTCGGTCAGGATTGCGTTGAACGTCACCGATTCGTCCTGCGTGAGCGTGGCGACGTTCGTGCCGAAGCTGAGGAACATCGGCGCTCCCTCGACGGGTGTCGTGCCGGTCGTCGGCGTCGAGCTGGTCGCGTCCGTCGCAGTCGCGTTCGAGCTGGTGTCGTCGTCCGTGTCGGAGGTCGGCGGGTTATTCGTGGTCGCTGGGTTCGTCGTCGGTGCAGTGGTGGCCGAGGTCTGAGTCATCGACCCGTCGTCTCCGCAAGCCACCGCCAGGATGAAAAGGCTCGATATCGTGCGCCTGTACTTCATGGCGGGCATCTTGGCACAGCCCTGCCGCCAGCACAGCGCCATCGCTCCAGTGCCGTCATCGCGCCTGAGTGACGGCTGCCCGGCCCAGCGCCAGCGAGCTGACGCCCTACCGCCACTTCTGTCCGCAGGGAGGCCGAACGTTGGCCAGTAGCAGCACGCGAACCCTTGCGAGGATCGGCGTCGGCCGCGTGGCGCTCGCCGAGACGATGGCCGCGTGGTCGCGGTGGGAGAGACCGCGGGCCCTGTTCGCGGCGGCGGCGGAGCGCGCTCGCTTCGAGCGGCGGGATTCGCCGACCGCCCTTCCCCGGACCCCCCGCGAGGCGCAGTCGGCAATTCGCGAAGCACCAGCAAGAGCTCGCACTCATGCCGATTTCACGCAGCCTGTCCCGAAGACCAGGTCAGCGCCCCTGCTGCCACAGCCGGCGCAGCACCCCTGCGCCGATCGTCCCGAGCTCTAGCAGCTTGAGGTACGTCGGCATCTCGATCGTCGGCACCTCGTAGGGCGGCCGCTCCCATTCGTCGATGCCGCCGCGGTCCACCCAAGCGCTGTGGAGCGGGAACCCGGGGCGGATGCCTTGCTCGTGCGGCCCCGGCCCGAGCGTGCAGATAGGACCGTTGTCGAGCGGCTGGGCCGCGTCCCAGATCCAGATCTCCATGTCGGGGTGGTCGGGGCCCCACACCAGCGCCACGATGTAGCCGTCGCGCGTGCTCTGGCTGTTCGGGCGCGGCACGAAGATCGGCGCCGCCATGAACCACCCGGGCTCGAACGCGTAGGCGCTGTCGAGGCGCATCTCGTGGTCGAGGCGGTAGAAGCGGACCGTGTTTTGCGGGTCGGAGATCCGCTCGATGAACTCCGGCACCGGGATCAGGCGGCGGGGCGGCCAGTTGTCGTCGGGGCGGCCGCGGCGGAAGTTGGCGAACACTCGCGCGCTCATCGTCTGCGGCAGCCAGCCGCCGGCTACCCAGTAGGTCGCGTCGAGGCGTCGGCACGTGCGGAGCAGGTTCGGCGTCGCCGACGTGTCGTGCTCCGAGAGGTACGGCGAGATCTGCAGCGGCGGCAGGATGTTGAGGCCGAGCGGGAAGTGTTCGCGGTCGTCGGGGTGGGGGAACGCGCGGGTCTCGACCGTGCCGCGGCGCAGGTCGACCACGTGGCGGCGGACCTGGTTGAGGTCGGTCGCCGACGAGAACATCCCGAGCAGGCTGTCGGGGACGATGCCGCCGCCGATCAGTCGGTCGCCGGCCTCCATCTGATCGGCCGGGTCGGCGCCGACGTTGTGCTGGGCGAAGATCGTGACGACGTCGTCGTCGTCGTCGTAGTCGGTCAGCGCATGCGTCAGCTCCCACATCAGGTCGACGCGCTTCGCGGGCAGCTCGCGCGCGCCGGACTTGAGGGCGCGGCGGATGTCGTCCTTGTGGATGAAGTAGACCGGGCAGACGTGGTCGGGCGTGGCCTCGCGCAGGCGGATCCGCAGCCAGCGGTACAGCACCCGCAGGTTGCGGGGCACCTCGATCGTGCGGCTCTCGACCAGCCACTTCCACAGCAGCGGCGTGAGTGGTTCGACCAGCGACGACGTGTTGAGCACCAGGTTGGCGTTGAAGACCACCAGGTAATTGCGGGTGAGGCAGATCTGGTGGACGCTGGCGTGGCCGAGGATCACGCCCTGGCCGTCGACGGTGACGCGCAGCGGCGGGGTCGGCGGGGCGGGGCCGCCGTCCCAGGTGGTGATGTACAGGTCGGCGCGGATCGGCTTGTTGACGTGGACGAAGTCGGCGACGCGCGGGACGATGTTGGTGTAGAGGAGGCGCGGCTTGCCCGGTTCGAAGTCGGGGTCGTAGACCGGGTGCCCGGTGGTCATGATCATCGGGCTGAACGAGCTGCCGACGGCGGTGTGGTAGTCGCCGGGGCGGCCGACCGGGGTGATGTGCTCGAGCGTCTTCGGCGAGACCTCGACCGGGCGGCCGGCGTCGTACGACAGCAGCAGGCGGCGCCCGGCCTTGCCGTCGAGCGCGCCGACCGGGAAGGTCGGGATCGGCGAGGTGTTGGTGAGGTTCGAGGTGCCGAACCACGAGAACTCGGCGAAGTCGGTGCGGACGAACGCCTCGGGGGCCAGCTTGCGCAGGTGCCAGCTCTGGTTCTCGATGAAGCGGGTGGCGGCGCGGATGAACACGTTGCCGCCGTCGCGGTGGGGCTCGAGGTCGAGGATCAGGAGCCGCCCGCTGGCGGTGAGCATGTGCGGGTTGACGTTGAGCTCGTGGTGCTCGTGGATCGCCTGGTACGGGAAGACGGTGGTGAATGTCCTTCCGGACAGGTCCGAAGGGTAATGTCCGGTGCGCACGGCGTAGCGCGCGGCGTGGTCGACGACGTCGCCGTGGTAGGCGTGCAGGAGGCCCCGCTCGACCTGCTCGGTGAAGGTTTGGGCGCTGATGGACATGGCGCGGACTAGCGGCTCCAGAAGCGGAAGGCGAGGAGGAACACCGCCACCAGCGAGCCGACCAGGATCAGCGAGGAGACCGCCGGGAAGGCGGCGCACAGCAGGGCGCCGGCGAGCATGACCCCCGCGGCGTACCAGATCCAGCGCTCGATGGCGATCCCCGCCATGGTGGCGATGGCGCCGAGCATCAGGAGGTCGTTGACCATGGTGGTCGCCACCGGCGTGGCGAGCACGACCGCGGCCGTCCGGTGGACCAGCATCGCCAGCGAGGAGACGACCAGCCAGGCCATGACGCGCCGGTTGATCGTGTTCTTGAAGAAGGAGCCGCGGAACGCGAAGATGAGGCCGAACAGGACCACGTTGATGACGGCGCCGGCGATCGCGTTGCTGGCCGCGGAGGGCAGGAGGCTGCCCTCGGGGCTGTACATGATCAGGACGACCGTGATCGCCAGGATGCTGGCGGGGATGATCATCGACAGCATGACGCGCTGCGGGCGAGCGACCGAGAGGTCGAACTCGGGGTCGCGGGCGCGGCCGGAGCCGCGGTTCAGCGCGTCGAGCAGCTCGGCCATGCTGGCGAAGCGGTACTCGGGGTCGCGGTCGAGGGCGCGGACGATGGCGGCGTGGACGCCCGCGGGCACCGGCGAGTCGGCGGGCGGCGGGCGGATCTTGCCGTCGCTGACGTTGATCACCAGCTCGAGCAGGCTGCCGCCGGCGAACGGGTGGTGGCCGTAGAGCGCGGTGTAGAGGGTGACCGCGTAGCTGAATTGATCGGTGCGGTCGTCGGGCTGGCGGCCGGCGTGCTGCTCGGCCGCCATGTACGCGGGCGTACCGGCGACCCGCCCGCCGTGGGTGCGGTTCGGGTCGGGCAGCGGCACGCCTTCGTCCGGCTCGGAGGTGTGGCGGTGCTCCGGCTCGCCGCCGACGGCCCCGACGGCGCCGCCGGTCAGGCTGGCGCGGCCGCTCGCCCCGGGATCTGCCGCTGCGGCGTCGCGTCGCAGGCCCGACGCGCTGAGGCCCGGCTCCGACCGCGGGGCCGCGCGCGCGAGGCCGAAGTCCATGACCCGCGCGTGCTCGTGCTCGTCGATGAGGATGTTGTCGGGCTTGAAGTCGCCGTGGACGATGTCGGCCTGGTGTGCGGCCGACAGACCACGGCCTGCCTGCACCATCACGTCGAGGACCTGCTGCCAGGTGCGCGGCTGGGCCTTGAGCCAGCTGCCGAGCGTGCGGCCCTGCACGAACTCCATGGCGAGGTAGACCTGCTGCTCCCAGCGGCCGACCTCGTAGACCTGAACGACGTTGGGGTGGGAGAGGCGGGCCATCGCCCGCGCCTCTCGTTGCATGCGGGCCTGGTTGGCCGGGCTGTTGTCGCGGCCGGGGCGGATGAGCTTGAGGGCGACGCGACGGTCGAGCTCCTCGTCGTAGGCCGAGTAGACGACGCCCATGCCGCCCTCGCCGAGCTGGCGCAGGACGGCGTACTTGCCGATCCGCGCCGACTCGCCGAGGTAGCCGGGCCGCCGCGTCGGCTCCGACAGCTCGTCCTCGGCGTCGGTGTCGGGGCCGTGCGACGAGTCCGGCAGCGCCGACATGTTGGCCAGCGTGTCGACCGTGACTTCCTCGGCCGAGCTGCCGGGGAACGCGGCCGCGTAGCTGTCGCGCCAGTCGCCGGGCTCGGACTTTGTCCCGGAGGCGAGGGGGCCGCGCTTGTTGTCGCCGTGGTCTCGCGTCATGTCCGTCGCCCGAGCCCGACGCCTCGGCGTGCTCGCCGAGACTACCGCAGCGCGGCGCCGGGCGGCGCGAGATCGTCCCGCGGTCGCAAGAGAAAACCCCCGGTGCCCACGCGAAGGCGTCCGCCGGACACGGCGCCGGTTTCGCCGCCGGGACCGGAGGTTTCCGACGTCACCGGCTTTTAGGAAACGATGTACTTCCAGAGGCGCCCGCGCTATGCCCCACGGGCAAAGGGAGCCCCCCCGACGATGAAGCGAGCGCTGGCTCAAGGTGTCCTGATCGTCATCGTCATCGTCGTCGCGTTCGTGATGATGGGCGTCATCCGCGGCATGAAGCCCGAGGTCAAGGCGGTGGCCAGCGAGCGCCGCTCGGTGCCGGTGGTCGTGCGACGGGCGCAGCCCGGGGCCCATCCGGTGACCGTCCGCGGCCTCGGCGAGGTCAAGCCGGTCCACCAGTTGCGCGTCACCTCCGAGGTCAACGGCCGCGTCGTCGAGCGCAGCGACGGCCTCGCGCCGGGCGGCCTGCTCCACCGCGGCGACCCGCTGATCCGCATCGACGCCCGCGACGTGTCGGCCCAGGTCGCGTCGCAGCGGGCCGCGCTCGAGCAGGCCTCGGTCGCCCTCGCCGACGAGCGCGGGCGCAAGTCGGTCGCCGAATACGAGTGGCAGGGCCGCTCCGACGCGCTGGCCGATCACGCGCGCGAGTTCGCGCTGCGAGACGTCCACGTGCGCAGCGCCCAGGCCAACGTCGAAGCCGCCCGCGAGCAGTTCGGCCGGGCCAGGCGTGACCTCGGGCGGACGATGGTCCGCGCGCCGTTCGACGCGATGGTGACCGACGCGACCGTCGAGCTCGGACAGGTGGTCACGACGCAGACCCAGCTCGCCACTCTGGTGGCGATCGATCGCTACTGGGTCGAGATCGCGGTGCCGGTGTCCCAGCTCGTGCACCTGGAGATCCCCGGCGTCAACAGCACGGGCCTGCGCGGCTCGCCGGCCAGGGTCATCCACGACGCCGGCGCCGGCGTGATCATCGAGCGCGAGGGCTACGTCGAGCGCCTGCTCGGCCAGGTCGACGCCCGCGGCCGCATGGCCCGGCTGCTGGTGGCGGTGCCCGATCCCCTCGGGACAGGTCTCTACGGACAGGTCCCAAAGGTCAGCGACGCTCCGGCCGCGGCCGTGCCGGCGCCGCGGCTGCCGCTGCTGCTCGGCAGCTCGGTGCGGGTCGAGCTCGCCGGCCAGCCGCTGGCCGACACCACCGAGGTCCCGCGGGTGGCGCTGGTCGACGACGACAAGGTGTGGCTGGTGGTCGACGGCAAGCTGACGCTGCGCGCGATCGAGGTGGTGTGGCGCTCGGCGACCACGGTGCTGGCGCGCGGCCTCGCGGCCGGCGAGGCGGTCGTGACCACGCCGCTGGCGACCCCGACCGAGGGCATGCAAGTGACGATCGAGGGCGACTCGCCGGAGCTGATCGCGGCGAACCAACCCCCCGCGAAGAAGCTCTAGACCCGAGACACTGCGGACGCAGCGAGGAGCGCCATGGACTCGAATTCGTCAGGTTCGTCCGGCATGGTCGCAGGCACCGGTCCGATCGCGTGGATGGCGAAGAACCCGGTCGCCGCCAACCTTCTGATGATCCTCCTGCTGGTCGGCGGCCTCTTGATGGCCGGCCGCGTCAAGCAGGAGGTGTTCCCCGAGACCGAGCTCGACATGGTCTCGATCAGCGTGCCGTACCCCGGCGCGAGCCCGGCCGAGGTCGAGCAGGGCATCGTCCTCGCGGTCGAAGAGGCGGTCCGCGGCATCGACGGGGTCAAGCGCGTGGTCGCGGTCGCGTCGGAGGGCTCGGCCCGCATCAACGCCGAGCTGACGATCGACGCCGACGACGAGAAGGTGCTGGCCGACGTGAAGAGCGCGGTCGACCGCATCACGTCGCTGCCGAAGGACGCCGAGCGCCCGGTCGTCAGCCTGGTCACGAACCGCTCCGAGGTGATCTCGATGGTGGTCTACGGCGAGCAGGACCTGCGGGTGCTGCGCCGGATCGCCGAGCAGGCCCGCGACGCGTATCTCTCCGATCCGCGGATCACCCAGGCCGACCTCGCCGGCGCGCCGAAGAAAGAGATCTCGATCGAAGTCCCGCGCGAGCAGCTGCGGGTGCACAACCTGACGCTCGAGCAGATCGCCCAGAAGGTCAGCCAGACGTCGCTGCAGCTGCCCGGCGGCGGGGTCAAGACGGCCACCGGCGAGGTCCTGGTCCGCACCGACGAGCGCCGCGAGGACGAGCGCGGCTTCTCCGAGATCCCGGTGGTCACCGGCACCGCCGGCACCGAGGTCCGCCTCGGCGACATCGCCCGCGTGCGCGAGACGTTCGCCGAGACCGACGAGTCGGCCAGCTTCGCCGGCATGTCGGCGGTGATGATCCGCGTGTACCGGATCGGCTCGCAGAAGCCGCTCGAGGTCGCGGAGGCGGTGCGCGAGCTGACCGGCAAGTTCACGGCGCAGCTGCCCGAGGGCGTGAAGATCGCCCAGTGGCAGGACATGTCCGAGATCTACGCCCAGCGCATGGACCTGCTGATGCGCAACGCGCAGAGCGGGCTCATCCTGGTGATCCTGTGCCTCAGCCTGTTCCTCGAGATCCGCGTGGCGCTGTGGGTCGCGTGGGGCATCCCGACGTCGTTCCTCGGCGCGCTGTTCCTGATGCCGCTGCTCGGGGTGTCGGTGAACATGATCTCGCTGTTCGCGTTCATCGTCGTGCTCGGCATGGTGGTCGACGACGCGATCGTCATCGGCGAGAACATCTTCGAGCGGGCCCAGCGCGGCGAGACGTACATCGAGGCGGCGATCGGCGGCACGCGCGAGGTCGGCATCCCGGTGGTGTTCTCGGTGCTCACCACGGTCGCCGCGTTCACGCCGCTTTTCTTCCTGCCCGGGTTCATGGGCAAGTTCATGAACGTGATCCCGATCATCGTGATCACGGTCCTGATCTTCTCGCTGGTCGAGTCGCTGTTCATCTTGCCGGCCCACCTCGGCCACCTCACCAAGCCCGAGGGCGGCATCTACGGCGCGATCTTCAAGTTTCAGCAGCGCTTCGTGGTCGCCCTCGACCGCTTCATCGAGAAGGTCTACGCGCCGCTCGCCCGCGCCGCGCTGCGGTTCCGCTACTTCACGTTGACGCTCGGCTTCGCCACGCTGGTGCTGACGCTGACCTACGTCGCGTCGGGCCTGATCGGGTTCCGCTTCCTGCCTGGCATCGAGGGCGACGTCGTCACCGCGGCGGTCGAGCTGCCCTACGGCTCGTCGGTCGAGCAGACCCGCCGCGTGCAGGAGCGGCTGGTCCGCACCGCCCAGGAGGTGGTGAAGGAGTACGGCGGCGACCCGGTGCTGCGCGGGGTGTTCGCCCAGGTCGGCTCGCGCGGGCCGGTGATGGGCCCCGGCGGCTCGAGCGGCGCGTCGGGCGGGCACGTCGCCAACGTGCGCGTGTTCTTCGTGCCCAGCGACCTGCGCGACTTCAAGACGGGTGACTTCGCGGCCGAGTGGCGGAGGCGCGTCGGGCCGGTGCCCGAGGCCAAGACGATCAACTTCAGCGCCAACATGGGCCCGAGCGCCGGCAAGCCGGTCGACATCGAGCTCAGCCACGCCGACGAGGACGTGCTCGAGCGGGCCGCCGAAGAGGTCACGACGGTGCTGCGCGGCTACGCGGGCGTGCACGACGTCGAGAACGGGGTCGCGCTCGGCAAGCCGCAGCTCGACCTGACGCTGACCGCCGAGGCGCGCACTCTCGGGCTCACGTCGACGGACATCGCCCGCCAGGTCCGCGGGGCGTTCTTCGGCGCCGAGGCGCTGCGTCAGCAGGACGGCCGCGACGAGGTGCGGGTGATCGCCCGCCTGCCGCTCGACGAGCGGCGCAGCGAGCACGACATCGAGGAGCTGCTGATCCGCACGCCGCAGGGCGGCGAGGTGCCGCTCCACGAGGCGGCCGTGATCGAGCGCGGCCGCAGCTGGCCGTCGATCGAGCGCGCCGACGGCAAGCGCATCGTCCACGTCACCGCCGAGCTGCGCGAGGGCGAGGCCACGCCGGGCATGGTCAACGGCAAGCTGAAGAGCGAGCTGCTCGACCAGCTGCCGCAGAAGTACCCCGGGCTGTCGTGGCAGATGGGCGGCGAGAACCGCGAGCAGGCCGAGTCGTTCGGCAGCCTGAAGACCGGCGCGCTGATGGCCCTGCTGGCGATCTACGCCCTGCTGGCGATCCCGTTCCGCAGCTACGTGCAGCCGCTCATCGTCATGGCGGCGATCCCGTTCGGCCTGGTCGGGGCGATCGGCGGCCACGTCCTGCTCGGCTACGAGCTGAGCATGATGAGCATGATGGGCATGGTGGCGCTGTCCGGCGTGGTCGTGAACGACTCGCTGGTGCTCATCGACGCGACCAACGAGTTCCGCCGCACCCGCAACCTCAGCCACTTCGAAGCGGTCATCTCCGCCGGCGTGCGCCGGTTCCGGCCGATCTTGCTGACGTCGGTGACGACCTTCTTCGGCCTCATGCCGATGATCCTCGAGCCGTCGGTGCAGGCCCGCTTCCTCATCCCGATGGCCATCAGCCTCGGCTTCGGCGTGATGTTCGCGACCGGGATCACTCTGGTCCTGGTGCCCGCGCTGTACCTCGCGGTCGAGGACCTGCGCGCGGGCATCGGCGCGTGGTGGGACCTGGTGAAGGGCAAGAAGCCGCCGCCGCCGCGCGGGCCCGAGTCGCTCGAGAACTACCCGCTCGACGTGTGAATCAGCGGCGGTTCGCCGAGGCGGGGCGGGTCAGCAGCTGCGCCGCCGCCTCGGGCGTGACCGGGTCGCGGCCTGCGAGGACCGCCTCGACGTCGCGCAGGCGGTCCTGGCCCCACACGAGCTCGCCGCGGACGAGGAAGCTCGGCACGCCGAATACGCCGAGCGCGATCGCCTGCTCGGTCGCGGCGACGAGGCCGGCCTTGATGTCCGGATCGCCGGCGCGAGCGACGAGGGCGGCGCCAGGCAGGCCGGCGCGGCCCAAGGCGGCGACGAGGACTGCCGGATCTCCGAGCTCCGCGCCCTCGCCCCAGCCGGCGCGGGCGATCGCGGTGGTGGCCGCGGCCCGCTGCTCCGGCGCGGCGGCGAGGATGGCCCGCTGCGCGGTGAGTGGATTGAACGGGTGCGAGGCGGGCCCGCGGAGCGGCACGCCCTGCTCGGCGGCGCGGCGCAGGATGTCCTTGAACATGAACACGCGCTTGCTCGGGATCTCGGCCGGACCGAGCTGGCCCCAATGCTTGAGCAGGCCGGCGAACAGGACCGGTCGATGGACGATCACGACGTCCGGATGACGCGCGCGCAGCCCGGGCAGCATGGCGTCGGCGAGGTACACGTAGGGCGAGATGACGTCGAAGAAGAACTCGATCGTGTCGGCCATGCAGCGAGGTTAGCAATTGCGAATGCGGTGGGGAGCCCCCGCGCGCAGCGAATGCGGACGCTCCGGCGAGGCCGCGAACGCGGCTGCGCGGGCCCGCGGGCCTTCAGGCGCTGCGCGCGGGGTGGCAGTCGGCGAAGAGGCGAGTGTGTCTCCTTCGTTTTCTTCGCGGCCGCGCCGTGCGGCTGCGTCGACTACGAAGTCGAGTACAGCTATTCGGGCGGCCGAACTCGTCGCACCGAGGCGGCCCTGAGGCCCACGAATGACGTGTGGGCCGGGGGCTCGCACGAACGCGCTCGTGGGCGCGGTGCCGCTGTGATAATCGAGAGAGCATGCGGATCTCTCCCTTCGTCCTTCTCTCTGCGCTGACGGCCGCGGCGTGCAACGCCGACCCCTTGCCGAGCGTCACCGACGGGGCCAGCGAAACCGGCACCGAGACCGGCACCGGCACCGACACCGACACGTCGACGACGGCGACGCCGACCACGACCCAGAGCGACAACCTGTGCGTGCCGGGGTCGAGCGCCGGGTGTACGTGCCCGAACGGCAACATGGGCTCGCAGGAGTGCAACGCCGACGGCAAGAGCTACGGGCAGTGCGAGTGCGAGGGCGGCGGCTCGAACTCCAACAGCGACGGGACGCTGGAGCCGACCTCGACGAGCACGGACGGGGTGACGACGACGACGACGACGGAGGGGACGACGACGGAGGGGACGGCGACGGAGGGGACGAGCACGAGCAGCACGGAGACCGGCGAGGACACGACCACCGAGGGGGCGACGTGCGACGATCCGGGGCCGGAGCCGAACGGCAGCGAGGCCAACGCGATCGACCTCGGCGATCAGGGCTGCGGGGCGATGGCGGAGACGGTCGAGGGCGTGCTCGACGGCGAAGACGACATCGACTGGTTCTCGTACCACGGGGTGTGGAACGGGCTCTGCATCGTCGGCCCGAACACGCGCCACACGCTGACCGCCAGCGACGACGTGCGCCTGTGCGTGTTCACCGACTGCGACCAGGGCACCGCCGACTTCAACTGCCCGAACGGCACCACCGAGACCGACTCGCCGAGCGGCGGCCACCCGGGCTGCTGCGGCGAGGGCGTCATGAACCTCAACTTCAACTTCGGCTGCGGGCTCCTCAACCCCAACAACGCGCGACTGTTCATCCGCGTCGACCAGGCGCTGGCCGACGCGTGCGTCGAGTACTCGGTCAACTACGACTACGACACATGAGAAGACCCGCCTGCGCGCGGCGCAGGCGGGCCTCTGACGGCGAGCGCCGCCCGGATCAGTTGCTGATCCGGATGGCGTCGGCGATGACGACGAAGTTACCGGTGGTCCAGCGCGACACCGCGACCTTGTTCCAGCCGGCGGTGAAGTTGAAGGTGCCGACGGCGACCCACTGCTTGCCGCCCGCCTGCTGGTTGACCTTCACGGTGCCGAGGTTCTTGCCCTGAGCGTCGAAGGCGACGACCGGAGCGTCCGGGGCGCGGTTGGCCCCGGCCGTGTACCAGATCTCGACCTTCTTGCTGCCGGCCTTGTTGAGGAAGAACGAGAACTCGGCGGCGTCGCTGATCGGCGAGACCGAGGCGAACAGGTAGTTGCTGCCGTAGAAGCCGGGCGTGGAGGCGGTGGCGGCCCAGTTGGCCGAGGCGTTGAACTTGGCGAGCGCGGCGTTGTTGTTGCCGTTGGCGCTGTCGATGATGATCTCGGCCGGGTCGGTGCCCTGCGGCGGCGGATCCATCGGGTCCGGCTCGGGATCGGGCTCGGGATCCGGCATCGGGTCGGGCACCGGGTCGTTCGGATCCGGCTCCACCGGGGGCGGGTCCGCGGGCTGGCCGCCGCACGCGGCGGTGATCTTGTTGAAGTAGGTCGCCCACGGCCAGTTCGGGCCGGGGTCGATGCGGTTGTTGGGCTGCAGCTGGCCGTGCGCGACGATGTGGTACTTGTCGATCGGGACGCCCTGGCGCTTGGTGATGTTGCAGACCAGCTTGGCCGACTGCTCGATCAGGTTGGCGTTCCAGTTGGCCTGCTTGGCGAAGCCGGCGTGCTCGATGCCGACGGTGAAGTGGTTGCTGCTGACGCCCTCGAGCTGCGGCTCCTGGCCGCCGTTGAGGCTCTTCTTGTAGGCCGCGGCGATGTGGAAGGCCCGCTTGTCCTCCTTGACGAGCTGGGAGATCTCCGAGCCGTCCTCCTTGACCACGTAGTGGGCGCTGACCTTGGACTGCGAGTTGACCAGCCAGCCCCAGCAGCCCGAGTAGGCGCCCTCGCACGAGTGGATGATGACCATCCGCACCTTGCCGGTGCTGTTGGCGGCGCGGCTGCCGTAGTTCGAGGACGGCGAGGCGCGGAAGATCGCGCCCGGGTAGTCGGGGTTGGTGGCGAGCACCGGGCCGCCCGTGCCGTCGTAGTTGGGCTCGACGGTCGGCTCGGGCTGGATCTCCGAGATCACGTTGCCGTCGTTGTCGGTGACGACGAGGCCGTTCTTGATGACGCCGTAGACGTCGTAGTGGATGTAGGCGATCGAGGCGGCCTTGTCACCGATGTCGGCCATGGCGGCGATCGACGGGGCCCACGCGCCGAGGTCGTCGCGGTCGATGCCCTCGGCGTCGGCCATGTCCCGAAGGACAGCTGCTGCGGCGCGGATGTTGGTCTCGCGGTCGGCCTTGATGTCCTCGACCTCGACGCCGAGCAGCTTGGCCGCGCGCTCGAGGTTGACGCCGCGCAGCGCCATGGTGCCGAAGGCGGCGTCGCGGCCCTCGAACTCGACCTGGCCCTCGACCATCTCCCAGCGCGACTCGACGAAGCCGACGGCCTTGAGGAGCGAGACCGGGACGCCGAACTCTTCGGACGCGCGGATGAATTCACCGTCGATGCCCTCGAGGTACTCGCCCGGGTCGGCCTCCGGCGGGTCGACGGGATCGGGCACGTCGATGCCCTGATTGCCGGTCTCGTCCCCGAAGCGCCCGCCGTCGTCGCCTTCACAGGCGACCGCGAGCAGGGGAAGTATCATGAGGGTGCGTGTACAGACGGTCCGCAGCATCATCGCCGCTATAGGCCAATGTCTCCGCAAGAACAAGAGGGTGGCGAAGCCCTGACGACCCCGCAATGCGCGGGGGCCGTAGTCCACGTCACACTTCCTTCACCGGCCTTCGTCGACTTTCACCGTCGCCGGACTTCGCGGATGGATCACGAATGCAGATGCCCGCAGGACGTTCGCAAGCGCGGGCCGGCTAGCGCTGTTTTGTCGGTTTCGGCCACGCTCGCACGCGCAGCTCCACGCCGAGGCTCACCTCGACGCCGCCCAAAGTGAAGATTCGCGGTTCGCCGAAGCGGACGCGTACGGCGTTGCCGGTCGGGGTCGCGCTGGCAGCCACCTCGGCGAACGCACCCAGGTCGAGGCGACGCGTGACGGCGTAGGTCGGGGCGATACGGATGTGCCCGCCGAGGAGCGGCGCCGGATCGGTCGATGCACCGAACTCGACGCGACGACCTGCGCGAGTCACGAACCACGGCTCGACCGAGAGGTTCGCGGTCGCGCGCAGCTCGAACCGGCCGCGAGTCAGCCACGCACCCGCCCCGAGGCTGAGGCGCACGCGCGCGAGCCCGAAGCGCTCTTCACGATTTTCCGGACCCATGCCGGCAGCCGTGTGGCCAGCCGCGCGCACCCCGGCGGTGGCCAGCCAGACCCGCGAACCGCGGAGATCGACGCGGACCTCGCCGCCGCCCCCCCGCACGCCGGGGTCGGGCCGTAAGCCGAACAGCGGGCCGCCGGCGAGCGCGAGGCTGAGGATCGGGCGCCTGTCTTCGAGGACAGGTGATGGCGGAGCGCCGGGCGGCGGCTCGACGAGGTCGTCGGTCGCTGGGGGGGATGACATGTCCTTCGGGACAGGAGCGATCGGGATCGGGGCGGGCTGCGGGACGACGGGATCGTCGGCGGGCGGCGGGACGGACGGGTCGGCGGTCGGCTCGGCAGTCTCCGGGGACATGTCCTCGGCGACCTGTCCCGAAGGCGCTGCGGCAAGAGCCGGGCTGGCGGCCCGCTCGGGCAGCGGGGCGAGGGCGTCGTCGGCGATGGCGGCCAACATCGAGGCGCACAGGCGGGCGGCGTCCCGCGGACCGCCGCGGGGGCCGCGACGGACGAACACGCGGCCGTCGCGGAGGATGACCGTGACGGCCAGCTCGCCGGCCTGGAGCTCGACGTCGACGAAGGTATGATCGGGGTCGACGCTGGCGACGTCGCGCAGCAAGACGACGTCGGCGCCGCCGGAGCGCGGTCGCAAGGCGTCGGCGAGGGCCCGCTCGTCGAGGCCGCGCGCGCGCACGACGAGCGTGGGGGCGCGCGCAGCCGCGGCCGGCGGCGCCGAGGTGGCCGCCGGAGGAGCGGGAGCGGCGAGGAGCGCCGCGAGGAGGAGCGCCGCCTGCGTCATGCGAGGGCGGCGGATGTTAGCAGCGCGGCGCGGTCACAGGCACAGGCCCATGATGCACGCCTGGGCGGGGGCGCAGTCGGCGTCGGTGTTGCACGGCGCGGGCCCGCAGTCCGGGTCCTGCGGGGCGTTGGGATCGCAGACGTTGTCGGGGCAGGAGTCGCCGTCGCACACGCACACTCCGTTTTCGCACAGGCTGCCGGGGCCGCAGTCGGCGTCGCTGGTGCAGACGAAGCCGCAGTCGGGGTCGAACGGGAGCATGGGGTTGCAGAAGCCGTCGAGGCACATCGGGTCGACGTTCGGATCGCACTGGTTGCAGTCCGGATCGGCCGGGTTCATCGGATCGCACGCGCCGTCGGGGCAGTCGGGATCGCCAGGCTGGCAGCCGTTGCAGAGCGGGTCGTAGGGGTCGGTGCAGGAGCAGAAGCCGTCCGTGCACACCTGCCCCATGAGGCAGTCGGCGTCGGTGTAGCAGGTCCAGAAGCAGTCCGGATCCATCGGATTCATCGGATCGCACCAGTTGTCGGGGCAATTGGGGTCGCCGGGCGGGCAGTTGCCGCAGTCGGGATCGCCGGGGACGTTGGGGTCGCACATGCCGTCGGGGCAGCCGGGATCGGAGGGGTCGTCGCACTGGTTCTGGCAGTCCGGATCCTCGAGGTTCATCGGGTTGCACAGGCCGTCCCCGCAGTCGAGGTCGCCCATGACGTCGATGTCGCACCAGCCGTCGCCGCTGCCGTTGCAGTTCGGACCCATCGGATCGGTGCACTGGCAGGCGCCGTTGATGCAAGCCTGTCCTTCGGGGCAGTCGGCGTCGGCGTTGCACTGGTTCTGGCAGTCGGGATCCGCGGGGTCCATGGGATTGCAGACACCGTCGCTGCACCCGGGGAGGTTCGGGTCGCAGCTCTGGCAGTCCGGATCCTCGGGGTTCATCGGGTTGCACTGACCGTCGTTGCAGTCGGGGTCGCCCATGATCTTGTCGTCGCACCAGCCGTCGCCGCCGCCGTTCGGACAATCGGGGTCGCCGGGGTTCATCGGGTCGCAGACGTTGTCAGGGCAATCGGGGCTGTCATCGGGGCAGGGGGGCTGGCAGTCCGGATCGCCAGGCTCCATGGAGCAGACGCCGTCGCCGGGCGGGGCCCAGCAGTCGGGGTCGTTGTCGGCGTTGTTCGGGTCGCACTCGCCGTCCCAACAATCGGGGTCCATGGCCTGATTGGGATCGCAGACGGGCTGGTCGCCGCCGGTGTCCTCGTCGAGGCCGGCAGTGTCGCCGCCCTTGATGTCGAATTGGCAGGCGAGGCCGACGAGCAGGGTGAGCGAGAAAACGGACGATGGAAGGCGCAAGAAGGTACGCATGGGACTTCTCCAAGTTTCTTTTTTCGAGAGGCGGACGCCTCACAGGGTCCGCAGACGAATTTCTAAGAAAGGGGAACTCTCAACAGTCGGGGTCGGAGGGGTTCATCGGGTCGCATTCGCCGTCGGTGCAATCGGGATCGAGCGGGTTCATGGGATCGCAGACGCCGTCCATGCAGTCGGGATCGCCGGGGGTGTTGGGATCGCACATGCCGTCGCTGGCGCAGACGCCGTTCACGCACAGCTGGCCCATCGCGCAGTCGGCGTCGGAGTTGCACTGGCAGTCCGGGTCGCTGGGATCCATCGGGTTGCAGACGTTGTCGTTGCAATCGGGGTCGCCCATGCCGTCGCACACCCCGTCCATGCAGTCGAGGTCGGTGGGGTCCAGCATGAGGTTGCAGATGCCGTCGTCGCAGTCGAGGTCGTCGAGGTCGACGATGTCGCAGATGTCGTCGTCGCAGTCGCCGTCGCCCATGTTCTGCGGGTTGCAATCGCCGTCGTGACAGTCGGGATCCATGGGGTTGTCGGCGGGGCACCAGCCGTCGTCACAGTCGAGGTCGAGCGGATCGCCGAAGTTGCACAGATCGTCGTCGCAGTCGGGGTCGAGCGGGTCGTCCGGATCGCAGGCGCCGTCCGGTCCGGGGCCGCAGCCGGGAATGGCGCAGGTGGTGCTGTCGTCGGTGCTGGCGGAGGTGGTGCTGTCTTCCGTGCCAGTGGTGGTGAGCGGGAGGTCGGAGGTGGTGGTCGGCTCGCCCGTGGTCTGCGGATCGACGGTGGTGGCAGACGAGGTGGTGAGCGGATCGCCGCCGGCGCTCTCGAGCTCGAGCACGTAGGTGTCGATGCCGCAGGCGAAGAGCAGCGGGAGCCACGGCAAGAGGCGAGGACAGGGGAGGTTCATGGGACAGTGGCCTCGTCGGCCTCGCGCCGGTAAGCGCCGCCCGGGAAACGCTCGCTGTAGGCCCGCCAGCAGTCGGGGCGCGCGTCGGCGTCGGCGAGCCGACAGACGCCAGCGCTGGCCTCGTCGGCGAACCGACCGCGCGGAAATTTTTTGAGATAGGTCTGCAGGAGTTCGCGGTGATTGGCGTCGTCGCCGCGGCGCCGGGCGAGCAGCCAGCGGTCGGCGAAGGCGTGCTCGACCGCGGCTCGCCGGCCCCCGATGGCGATCATCTGGCGGTAGCGCGCGTCGGCCTCGTCGAGCGCGCCGGCCAGCAGCAAGGCCTCGGCCTCGTCGTCGAGGCGCGCGAGCTCTTCCGCCAGCGAGTCGCCGGGAGGCTTGCGAGTCGATGGGACAGGCGAAGCGGAGGAGTGCTTGCTGGTCGAAGGAACAGGTGAAGCAGGGACGGGCGACTCGGGAGCGGGGAAGGATTGCTCAGGGGAGCGACCGCTGACGGCGGGTCGCGCGGGTGCTGCCTCGGCCGGGCTCGAGTCGGCGCCGGCGGAGGGGCGAGCCGCGAGGTCGCCAGCCGACGATTGCTCGATGTGGCCTTCAGACAAGGTCCTCGAGGACATGTCCACATGGACATATGGCAGAGATCCGCGGGATCGGGGCTGGTGCTGCTGCGGACGGTCATTCAGGGTGTCGTCGGCCTGGGCGCCGGTGAGCGCGCCTTGGGCGGGATCGGCGAGGCGGCGCCAGGCTCCGGCGCCGGCGACGAGCAGCAGCGCGGCGGCGGCGGCGAACACGATGAGAGGCATGCGCGAGCGAGGGCGCGGGAGCGGCGGAGGCGGACGGCGCAGCTGCACGGCCACGTCGACGTCGGCGAGGGCGCGCGCGGCGACGAGGAAGGGCGCGAGGTCGGCGGCGTGTCGATCGGTGTCTGGCCGATCGGACATGTCGAAGGAGCCACGGCCGGAGGCGGCGGTGCGCGCGGGGCCGGATGCGGGCCGAGCGGGGCCGCCGGGGGGGGTATGCCCGGAAGACGCGGCCGAGCGCGGGGGAGCCCCGGCAGGTCGATCGAGCGCGGCGATGGGGGCCTGGCCGGAGGGTGCGGAGGCGATGCCTGGCCGATCGGACATGGCGGATGGGGCATGTCCGGAGGGCAGGGCCGTGCGCGCGGTCGGGGGCGGCGTGGCGGCGATGGCTGATGAACCTGGCCGATCGGGCATGGCGGATGGGGCATGTCCGGAGGGCAAGGCGGTGAGCGCGGGGGCGACGGCCGGCGGGGGTACGGTGCCGGGGGCGAGGCGGTGGGCGCGGGCGAGGACTGCGGCGAAGCTGGGCGGCGGGCGCGTGGTGGCGCGCTCGGCCTCGGCGACGGCGGCGTCGAGGAAGGGATCGAGGCGGCGCTCGTCGGTCACGGCTCACCTCCGGGGAGCCAGCCCAGACGGCGCAGCTCGGCGTGGATCTGGGCGCGCGCGCGGCAGACCCGGACGTGGAGGTTGCCGGTGGTGATGCCGAGGAGCGCGGCGGCCTCTTCGCTCGGGAGGCCCTGCAGCTCGCGCACGAGGAAGGCCTCGCGCAGCCGCTCGGGCAGCTCGGCGAGGACGGCGTAGAGGACGCGGCTGCGCTCGCGCTGGAGGTGGGCGTCGTCGGGGCCGACGCCGGCAGGCGGACAGCTGCGGCCCATGGCCTCGAGCCGGGCGTGCGCGGCGGAGGTGTTGCGTTGCCGTCGCCAGTACTTGCGCACGACGTTGAGGGCGACGCCGTGCAGCCAGCCCTGGAAGGAGCGCGCGGGGTCGAAGCGCTCGCGGCTGGCCATGGCCTGGGCGAAGGCCTCCTGCGCGAGCTCCTCGGCGACGCAGGTGTCGCCGGTGTAGTAGCGGAGCTGGCGAAAGACGGCCGGATAACAGAGCTGGTAGAGGTGGGCCCAGGCGCCGACGTCGCCCTCGCAGGCGCGCGTGACGAGCGCGGGCGTCGGGGCGGCGAAATCACCCGCGGCGGGCTCGACCGCGCGGAGGTGACTGGCCGCCAGACGGGCAGCGCGTGGGCTCGGGACGCTCATGCGAGGGCTTCATGGCGTCTTACCGCGAGCCGCGGGGGCATTACACGCGAGGTGCAGAAAACCGAGGGGCGCGCGGACGCGCGTGGGAGCGCGGTAGCGAAGGGGTCGCGCGGCTGCGATCGCGCGGGCGCTCGCGTCAGTGCGATGGAGGATCGCGGCGGCGATCAGGAGCTGGCGCGCTGGTCGAATCGTGGCACCGGCATGTGGCAATACGGGGTCTTGCGGGTGCGCACATAATAATTTTGATGGTACTCCTCGGCGGACCAGAACTTGCCGGCGTCCTCGACGGTGGTGGCGACGGCGTAGCCGTTGGCCTTGAGGCGGGCGATCAGCGAGTCGACGATCGCGCGCTGCTCGGGGCCGGTGACGAACACTGCAGTGCGGTACTGCGGGCCGATGTCGGGGCCCTGGCGATCGACCTCGGTGGGGTCGTGGATCTCGAAGAAGCGCTTGGCCACCGCTTCGTAGCCGATCTGCTGCGGATCGAAGGTGACGCGCACGGTCTCGGCGTGGCCGGTGACGCCGCTCGAGACCTGCTCGTAGGTCGGGGCGTCGACGGGGCCGCCCATGTAGCCCGACTCGACGTCGATCACGCCCGGCAGCTGCTCGAGGAAGTGCTCGACGCCCCAGAAGCAGCCGCCGGCGAAGTAGCCGAGCTCGGTGGCGCCGCTGGCGGTCTGCGTCGGCGCGGCGGCGGGCGCGGGCTTCTTGTGGTTGGACTCGGTGGTGCCGCAGGCGGCGGCGAGGGCGATCAGGCCGATGAACAGTCTTCGCGTGGTGGTGAGCATGGCGAGCGCTTCTGGGCTACGCGGGCGGGGGCGACGAGGTTACACGGGCGAGGTGGGCGGAAAAGCGCCCGGGCGCGATTCAGGCGCGGGGGCGGGCAGGAGCTCGGCGGTGAGGCTGGCGACGAGCTCGAGGACGGGCGCGACGCGCTCGGGATCGCGGGCGCGCCAGGCGGCGAGGACGGCGCGCACGGCGGCGGGATCGTCGGGGCGAGGTGGGGCGCCGAGGGGGACGGCGCGCAGGGCCACGTCGGGCGGGGTGTCGGCGTCGACGGGCCAGACCAGGCGCGGGTGGTCGTCGGCGCCGAGACGGAGCAGCAGGGCGCGCAGGACCGGGCGCAGCTCGACGGGTCGATCGTCGGCGAGCCGATCGAGCAGGACGCCCTCGAGCCATGGGTCGTCGGCTGTCCTCGGGGACAGGCTTCTTATATGGACTGCAGAGCTGCGGATCGCCAGCGGGGGGCCTCGTCGGTGCAGGTTCCAGCCGCTGGTGTCGACGCGGGTGAGGGCGATCCGTCCGCGCGCGGCCAGCCCGGCGAGCGCGGCGGCGAGGACCAGCGACGGGTCGCCGGTGAGCCGCGCGGCTGACTCGGAGGACATGTCGGAACAGTCAGGCGCAGGCACTGGCGAGCGGACGGTGTGGACGACGCCGCCGCTTACGGGGGCGCGGACGCGGACGAAGATTTGGCCGACGACGCGGTCGTCGTCGCTGGCCGCGGCGTCGCGCAGGTGCCAGCAGCGGCCGCGGTAGAGCTCGGGGATGGCGAGGATGACGCCGATGCCGAAGATCGAGCTCGGGAGGGCGACGAGGCCGATGCAGAGCGCGCCGGCGATGTGAAGAGGCGATTCGGGCGGCCAGAAAGGATACAGCCACCACAAGAGCGGACCTATGCCCATGAGCACTGCGGCGAGCAGGACGGCGAAGAGGGCCATGAGCAGCAGGTCGCCGAGACCGTCCCACCACGGCGGGCGCAGCCAGACGAGGCGAGGGTCGCGGGGGTGGCCGCAACGAGGGCCGCCGGGCGACCAGGCGCCGCAGGAGGTGCAGAGCGAGAGCTCGCGCCGGGCCATCGCTGCGCATGGTAGCGCACCCGCGCGGCGCGCAGGCCCGGGAGGTGGTTTCGGTGACTGCTGCGCCGAGCTGTTCGCAGAGCGTGGTCGCAGGTGCAGCCTGGCTTCGGTGCTTTTGCGACGGTGGCGGCGCGGCGGGGCTCACGGACTTGTGATGGCGCGGATGGGAGCGCGCGCGAGGCGGGGCCTTGAGTCGCGGGGCCTCGCGGCCTACTGTCCTTCGGGTCATGCCGCCGCCGCTGTACTGCGTCACCGACGCGACCGTGCCGGCGACGACGACCGAGCTGCTGGCGGGAGCCTGCGCGGCGCGGGGCGTGGCGTACGTGCCGGTCGACGTCGGGCGCTTCGACCCGTGCGAGGAGGCCTGGCTGCGGGCCGGCGATCTGCTGTTCCGCCCGGCGGTGTCGTACGCGGCGGTGCGGGTCGAGCAGGCGCTGTTCGCCGATTCGGTGGCGACGTTCTACGCGAGCGGCGAGGCGCTGTGCTTCGACGGCGCGGCGGCGCCGCTGCTGTTCGCGCGCCGCGGTCTGCCGATCCCCCGCACGGTCACGCTGCTGCGCAACGATCGCGCGCAGCAGCGCCGCGCGGTCGAGCTGCTCGGCGGGCTGCCGCTCGTGGTGAAGGTGCCGGGCGGCGAGGGCGGCGTGGGGGTGATGCTGCTCGAGAGCTGGGCGTCGCTGGTGTCGGTGCTCGACCATTTGTTCGCGGCCGGGCGCACGCCGCAGCTGATGACGTACGTGGCCGACGCGGTCCACTGGCGGGTAGTGGTGGTCGGGTCGCGGGCGGTCGCGGCCTATCGCAATCATCCGTATCCCGACGACTTCCGCAGCGGGCCGTCGAACGACCCCGCGGACTACGAGGTGCCACCGCCGTCGCCGCTGACGGAGCTGGCAGTGGCCGCGACGCGGGCGATCCGGCGCGAGTTCGCGGGGGTCGACATCCTCGCCCACGCGAGCGGCCGCTTGTACCTGCTCGAGGCCAACTTCCCGTGCTACTTCCCGCAGGCGCAGGTGGTCGGCGGGATCGACGTCGCGGGGGCGATGCTGGGGCACCTGCTGGAGAAATCGAGGCACCTCCTCGAGATTTAAATAAAATTTCCCTTCGGACATGTTCTGGTGGGCATGCTCTTTCGGGCATGTTCTTCAGAGAATGCTCTTTGAGGCATGTCCGAAATTTCAGCGTGGGCGCGACTTGGCGGCGTGCTCGCGGGCTCGCAGCTCGACGCGGACTGTGTCGCGCTTGGTGGTTTCTTCGACGGCGCGGGTCTTGAGCGACTGCTCGGCGGACTCGCTGCGGGCGGCTTGCGCGGAGCGTTCGCGGGCTTCGAGGACGAGGGTGGTCTGGCGCTGCTGGAACTCGGCGAGGCGGTCGGCGCGGTGTTGCTCGCGCGCGGCCTCGGCTCGCTGGCGATCCTGGTCCCGCGAGGGGCCGGGGGTCGTGGCGGCGCGGAGGACGGCCTTGTCGTCCTGCTCGTCGGATCGGGGCCCGGCGACGTCGGCCCGCCAGCGGGCGTCCTGGGCCGCCTGGGCCTGCTTGTCGCGCTGTTCGCCGGGTTGCAGGCGGCGCTCGGCGAGGGCGGCGACGAGGGCCTTGTGGGTCTGCTCGTGGGCCGGGCCGAACTCGCCGGCCAGCTTGGCGTGCTGCTCGCGGGCGGACAGCGCGGCGGCAGGGCCGACGAGGTCGCGGGTGAGGCGGTCGACCTCGGTCTTGGCGGCCTGCTCTTCGGCGAGCAGCGGGGCGACGGATTGCTTGCGGTCGGCCTCGTGGGCCGCGGCGAGTCCGGGCGCGAGCTCGACGCGCTGCTTGTCGGCCGCCTCGGCGGGGGAGTCTGCCCGCTTGGCCGCGGACTCGTAGGCGCCGAGCAGGTCGGCTTCGGCCTTCACGTGCTCCTCGGCGGTGACGAGCTGCAGCGGCGCGGCGAGGTTGGAGGCGCCGAGCTTGCGGTGCTGCTCGGCCTTATTGCGGTGCTCCTTGTCGACGTGCTCGTGTGGCGGGCGCTGGGAGGCGGCGTCGATCGGTGGCGGGATGTTTGGCTGATCCAGCATCGGCGTGGCGACGGCTTCGGTGAGGACGACGCCGGCCGCGGCGGCGCCGACGAGGGCGCCGAGGACCTCGCGGCGGCCGAGGGGGCGGACTGCAGCGGGTGGGCTGACGCGAGCGCGCAAGAGGCCGTGATCGGCAAGCTCGTCGAGGGCGCAGAAGATGTCCTCGGGGACAGCCGAGAGCAGCCGCGCCAGCTCGGTCGGGCTGCGCCGGCCGTCGACGAGGTCGAACAGGCTCGCGGCGAGGCCGAGCAGGACGACCTCGCCGCGCTCATGGTGGGTCAGGACGAGCGACCCGGCCGCACGCGTGACCGTCCAGCCGTCGCGCTCGAGCTCGGGGTTCACGATGCGAAGGGGCGTCACTCGGCGCCGGCGGTGCGCGCGAGCTTGTCGTAGTCGCCGCTCGTGATCCACTCGTCGAGGTGCTTGGCGCGGAGGATCGGGAACGGGTGGGTGCGCATGGCGGTGATGAGGAACTTGTAGACCTTGTTGAGGGTCGACTCGTCGGCCTCTTCGTAGGCGCGGATCTGCCGCAGGAACTCGTCCTGGTCCATCTCGGCGTAGAGCTTCTGGGCCCCGCCTGCCAGCTTCATGAACGTGCGGAGGGCGACGTCCTTGTCCTGTACGCACATCAGCGCGGCGCGGTCGGCCGACAGCTCGCTCTTGCGCATCCAATCATAGAGCGGCAGCTCGATGCCCTTGCCCAGCAGCGAGCCGAGGCCGAGCGTGGCCTGGCTGAAGATCTCGATCACCGCGGCGATGTTGCGGGCCACCGTGGTGTAGAGCGAGTGCTCGCACTTGATGTGGCCGACCTCGTGCGCCACCGCGTAGAACTGCTCCTGCTCGCCGAGCACGTCGACGAGGCCGGAGGTCAGGACGATGAAGGGCCGCGTGTGGCCGTAGGTGTAGGCGTTGGGCACCGGATCGAGGCTGACGTACATCTCGGGCTCTTCGACCCCGAGGATCGCGCAGCTCCACTTGAGGTAGCGGTACAGCCGCGGGAACATCTTCTCGGTCACGCGCACGTTGTCGGCGATGTTCTCGAGGTAGAGGATCCGCTCGAGGCCGTACTCCATGACCTTGGCGATCAGGCGGTCGAAGCCGGGCACGCGGTGGAGCGCGGCGGTGGCCTTGATGTCCCACGGGTGCATGAAGTCGCGGGGGCCGAGGCCGGGGTAGGTCCGCAGCTTGCGCTGCTTCCTGGCCGCACCCTGGTTGAGGTTGGGGTCGTTCATGGCGATCGCAGGGTCTTCTCGATGCGCTGGTGCAGATCGCGGCGCATGTTGGGGGGGACGGCGTGGCCGACGTCCGGCCACACCTTGATCGTGACCGGCCAGCCGAGGTCTTGCAGGTGCTCGACGGCCTGCTCGGTGGGCGCGAGCTTGACTGCCTGATCGACGGCGCCGTGAAGGGCGGCGATCGGCGGGGCGCCGGCCGGCTTCTGCCGCGGCCACAGCGGCGGCGGGAGCCAACCGCCGACCGGGAAGGCCGCCGCGAACAGCTCGGGCGCGCGGACTGCCAAATAGAACGAGAGCATGCCGCCCTGCGAGAAGCCGGTGACGACCGGCTTGCCGACGGTGGGCCGCGTCGCCACGAGCTCGCGCACGAACGGGACGAGGGCGTCGCCGGCGCGGGCGATGCCGCCGGACAGGCCGCTGACATCGGGGCTGCGCGCGCGGATCGGGAACCACGAGTAGCCGCCCTCGGGGAGCGGGTCGATGCCCCGGGGGAGGATCACGCGAGCGGCGATCGGGAGGTCGTCGACGAGGACGGAGAAGCGCTCGGGACGATCGCCGAGGCCGTGGATGGCGATGACCAGCGGCAACCTGGCCTCCGGGTCAGCCTTGCCGGTGACGAACTCGACGTACTCGACGCCGGCGAGCGCGCGGTAGGCGGGCGCGGGGGCGGTGGCGGGCGGAGCGGGAGCCGGAGCGGGGGCGGGAGTCGGGGCCGGAGAGGGGGCAGGAGCAGGGGCCGGCGCCGGGGACGGGACGCTGGCGGCCGCTGGCGCCACTGGCGGGTCGCAGGCGGCCAGCGCGGCGAGGAGGAGGTGACGGACGCGCAAGCGCAGGGACATCGGCGCGCGTAGCGTGGCACACCGCGCGGGCCCGGTCCAGGGGCGCGCGGCCGGCGGACAGGTAGGAAAACGGGCGGGCGCAAGAGCCGGACGGCGCGGCTGGTCGAAGGGGCAGGTGTGAGGCTGATGGTGGCGGAGCCGACGCGCGCGCGCCCGAACAAGATGGCCGAAGGGTCAGGTGGAGATGAGCGACGGTGTGGATCAGGATGTCCGAAGGGACATGTCCGAGGCCGGGGCGGAGGGGCGGCTGCTAGCTGGCCGAAGAGGCAGGTGCGGGCGATGCCGGCCGGCGCGGGGCCCGAGAGAGCGGGCGCGAGCGGGACAAGCTGTCCTGAGGACCATGTTTGATGCGCCCGCCGGCGATGCTCAGGCTGTCTGGAGGTACATGAGCGAGGTGTGGAGGGTGCGATGGTGCTGCTGGGCCGAGAGGTGAAGATCACGCTGTCCGAAGGGACATGTGCGCGACAAGGGAGCGCCGGTCGCGGGCGCCCGAAGCGACAGGTGATGGATGAGCGAAGCGGCAAGCCGCGCTCGTCAGGGGGCGCTCGTGCGAGCCTGTCCCCGAGGTCAGGTGTGGACGAGGAAGTCGATGGTGCCGGTGGTGGCGAACTCGGCGGCGTCGATCTCGACCTTGCCGCTGCCGCCGGCGAGGACCAGCATCGCCTCGATCACGGCCAGCTGACCGACCTGCCACACGCGCCGGCGCAGCAGCTCGGGCACGTGCTGGAAGCGGACGGTGGTCGGGCGGGCGAACAGGACCTCGCAGGTGCCGCAGTTGCGGGCGGTGAACTTCTGCGCGTGTGGGTAGGCCCGCAGCAGCTCGACGGGCTCGCGGCCGAAGATGTGGATCACGCCGCGCAGCAGCGGCTGGAACATCGGCATCGCGGGGGCGGCGGTGACCATCTCGGCGGCGAGCTCGTAGACGCCGGTCTCGCCGAGGACGGCGGCGACTGCCTCGTAGATGGCGGGCCCCCACGCGCCGGGCAGCCACTGCGTCCGCGAGGCCTCGGCGATCTCGCGCTGGACCTGCGGCTCGATGTGCCGCCGCACCTCGGGCGCCTCGGGCAGCTCGTCGACGTGCTCGAGCATCATCTTGAGCACGCTGGCCTTGAAGGCCGGCTCGGTCTCGAGCAGCGGTCGCAAAGCCGGAGGAAGATATCCGTGCGCAGCTCGCAGGTCGAGGGCTGGAGGGCCTCAGGCGCGGCGGTCGCGGCGCCAGGACGTCGCTCCAGCGGTGCGGACGGCTGCTGTCCGAAGGGACATGTTTTTAAGAATGGGGGCACGCAGGCGGTGCGTGGGGGCTCGCGGCCGCCGAATGATGAGGGCTTCCGAGCAGACCGAATGCGGGCTGCGAGGTCGGCCCGCGCGGCGACGCGAACGCGGCGGTGATGCTCGGCTTGCGCAGCGACATGAACAGGGGCCATCGAGGGGCCGCGGGTGTGACTGCGATGCCGGCTCGCGCGGCCATTGGAGCAGGGCCCGCGGAAGCCGACGGTGTGACCGGGGTGCCTGGCTCGCGCAGCGATTCGACGGCGGGCCGGCGAACAGGCCGACCATGCCGCGGGCCATGAGCTGCTCGTGCAGCGTCATGAACAGGGCCGCGAGGGATCGACGGTGTGACTGCGATGCCTGACCACAGGGCGACGTGACAGGGCCTTCTGGCTCGCGGGGCGCGTCAGGCGGGGCGGGCGAGGCGGCGGAACAGGAACAGGCGCTCGACGGCGAACAGCGGGGCGAAGGCGAGGCCGAGCAGCGGGTAGGGGAAGAAGATCGCCATGATCGCCCACACGCCGAAGTGGAAGGCCCAGGCGAGCAGGGACCACACGCGGGCGAACTTCGGGCCGAGCAGGGCGACGGGGGCCAGCAGCTCGAGCAGCAGGCTGGCGGTGGCCAGCGGCGGGAACAGCCAGGCGTGGCCGACCAGCCAGGCGCCCAGAGGCGAGTACCAGTCGCCGAGCAGGTGCTTGCGCAGGTTGTCGTAGGCGATGTAGTTGCGCAGCAGGTCGGAGGTGGCCCAGCCGAGGCCGGACAGGCGCAGCTTGGCGACGCCGGCGACGAAGTAGGAGCCGACGGTGAGCAGGGCGAGCAGGCGCACCGGCCAGCCGTACGTGGTCGAAGGGACAGGTGGGGGAGCGCCGCGGCGACGGGCGCGGCGGGCGTCGAGCGACCAGGCGTCGGCGGCCCGCGAGCAGCCGAGCGCGAGCACGTGCATGACCAGCAGGTTCTCGGTGTGGAAGATCATGCCCCAGGCGTTGCGGTAGCTCAGGACCCACAGCAGGACCAGGGCGAACGCGGGGCCGGTGATCCGGAAGGCGAGGCCGAGGGCGAAGGCGAGGCCGAGGAGCAGGGCGACGAGGGCCTGGACGAGCACCGCGGCCGGCGGGAGCGGGGCCCCGAGGAGCGAGACGACGCCGACCGGGCGGAAGCCGCCGAGGCCGTGCAGGCCGAGCAGGTTGGGCATCCGCGCGGCCAGGTAGACGACCGCGAAGCCGCCGACGAGCAGGCGCAGGGCCGCGAGGCGCTCGGGCGGGGCGACCGGGCGGTACCAGCGGTCCACGGCCCGGGCTGCCCGTGAGAGCATGTCGGAGAGGCCATGTCCTTGCGGACCTGTCGCATGGGACATGTCATTCATCGCGGGAGCTTGCAGCGGGCCTGCCGCTTGGGCGGAGCCAGCGGGGTGAGGTCGCCGGCGAAGTAGGCGAGGGCGTCGTGGCGTTCCGTCAGCAGCTCGACCGCGACGGCCTCGGCGTGGGCGGGGTCGGCGGCGACGCGGCGGGCGACCGCCTTGCACAGCGCGGCGCTGGCCTTCTTGCCGCGGCGGATCGCGTGGCGCAGGGTGACGTCGGCTTGCAGCACCTCGTCGCTGCCGAGCGCGCGCGGGGGCAGGGCGACGTGGGTGCCGTCGGGCAGGACGGCGACGGCGCGGTGGACGGTGGTGACCGCGTCCTTGCGGCCGTGGGCGAACATCGGGAAGCTCGAGAACGGGAAGGAGTCGTAGCCGAGCGGGCGCAGCATCGGCGACAGCGACAGGCCGAGCAGGACGAGGCCGACCAGCCACGGCCAGGGAGCAGGGCCTCTGGTCGGGGGTGGCGCAGAGGACATGTCTTCGGGGACATGTGAGGGCGGGCGCGAGGAGGCGTCGCCGCCGGGCGGGGGCGAGGCTCGCTCGTCGGCGCCGCGGGGGTCAGCCACCCTGGCTCCGCGGCAGCAGGCCGAGCTCGCGGCCGCCGTGGCCGAGGGCCGACCAGGCGTGCTGGGTGTAGTCGATGCGCACGTCGAGCGAGCCGACCGACTCCGACCAGCCGCCGGCGACCTTCTGTTCGCGCGAGCAGGCGAAGCAGTTGGCGGCGGACCACTGCTGCTCGACGAGGAAGGTCAGGACCTTCGTCATCAGCGCGGCGTCTTCGGGGCGCTGCTGGTCGTCCGCGGCGCGCACGGCCATCGCCGCGGCGAGGGCCTCGCCGAAGCCGGCCGACGGGGTGTTGTGCGGCACGAGCACGTTGCCGAACCCGTACGAGCCGACCAGCTCGGGGGCCACGCCGCTCGACTCGTCCATGATCAGGCGCCGCTTGAAGTCGACGTAGTCGAGGCAGAAGCGCTCGTAACCCGCGTGGCGGTGGACGCCGAGGGCGGCGCGGGCGGCCAGGCAGTGCCAGTTCTCCTCGAGGAAGAAGAAGCCGTAGAGGCCGTGGGCCCAGTAGTCGTCGGCGAAGTAGTCCATGGCCCGCTGGACCGCGGCCTGGACCTCGGCGTGCGGCGGCAACAGCTCGCTCGGCGCGCTCGCGCTCAGCTGCTCGAGCAGGACCAGGGCGTACACGGCCTGGCCGGCGGCGTAGAGGAGGTCGGGGCCGACGTGGGCCTCGCCGGTGGCGAGGGTGACGCGGGCATGGAAGCCGCCGTCGGGCCGCTGCATCGCCAGCAGGTAGCGGCCGAGCGCGCCGATCAGCTCGTCGTGCTGCGGGCCGGTGCGGTCGCGGCAGGTGAGGAAGGCGATCAGCGGCAAGGCGGTGCTGCCGAGGTCACCGAGGACGGGCGGGCGACCTTCCTGATAGGACAGGACCGAATAGCCAGCTTGCGGGTAGTCCTTGCGCAGGCCGGCGAGCATGGCGAGCGAGCTGCGGGCGGCCGGCACCGCGGCTTTGCTGCCGAGCTCGCACAGCGCGAGGGTGGTGCCGGCCTGGCGCGGGACGGCGAAGCCGCGCCAGGTGACCTTGCCGGTGAACGGGTGCAGGAGGTAGCGGAAGCGGCCGTCGTCGGCCTGGGCGGCGAGGATGTGGGCCTCGGCGCCGGCGACGGAGGCGGCGAGGCGCTCGGCGTCGAGGCGCTCGATCGGGTCGCGCTGGCGCGGCAGCGGGCGCACGCGGCCGGTGCGATCGACGAGCAGGCTGACCGTGGCGAGGCGCGTGAGGCCGTCGACGCCGACGTCGGGCTCGGGAGCCGGGTCGGCCTTGCGCGCGAGGGCCTTGCGCAGGGCCGCCGGCGCGGCGCCGAACCGCAGGTCCTCGATGAACGGCAGCGGGGTGTAGGTGAGGAATTGATTGAGGCCGAGCAGCTGCCACGGGAGCAGGCAGCGCGCGCCGTCGCAGGCGCCGTCGAGGCCGGGCCGCAGGAGCAGCGGCAACGGGCCGGGCAAGCCGTCGCGCAGCGGCTGGGCGCCGCTGACCACGTCGATCTTCATCGGCCCGGGCGCGCCGGCGTCGGCGACCACGGCCCCGAGCGCGGTGACCAGCTCGGCGGCGCTTTCGGCCTGCACGCAACGCGCGGCCGGGCGCAGCTTGGCCGGCTTGCCCTTCTGCGCCGGCCTGTCGGCGACGGGGTAGACGACGAAGGCGGTGGGGCGATCGATTGGGAAGTCGCAGGTGATCGGCGCACGTGTCCACAAGGACAGGTCGCCGTCGGGCCGCGGGCGCGGACGCGGGAGGACGTCCTGGATCGCGGCGGCGAGGGCCGCGGGGTCGTGATCGATCACGGCGATCGGCTCGGGGGCAGCCGCGGAGGCGGCGCGCCACAGCGAGAAGGTGACGAAGGCGATCGCCACCGCGAGGCCGCCGGTGACGCGCCGGCGCAGGCCGGGGCCGGAGCCGAGGCCACCGGTGGCGGCCAGACCCCACACCGCGAAGGGCAGGGTGAGGAGGACGAGGACGCCCCACACGGCGGCCAGGGCCGCGAACACGCCCTTGCCGAGGCCACCGTAGAGCGCGGCGACGTAGGTGCCGGCGCGCGCGGCAATGAGGGTCTGGATGGCGAGATAGAGCAGCGACAGGGCGGAGCCGATCCGCCACACGAGGCCGCGCCGGCGGCTGCCCACGAGCGCGAACGCGGCAGTGATTGCGTGGGCGAGCGCGAGGACGGCGGTCATCGCCGCGAACGCGGTCCAGCGCTGCCACGGGAGCACGCTCGCGGCCCAGGCGAAGATGCACGCGTGGACGAGCGCGAGGGCGGCGAGCGACCAGCGCGGGACAGGACGGGGCGACGTGGACAGACCCGGCGCGCTCGGGTCCTGGGGCGAGACCATACGAGGCGTGTACCACATGCAGGCGATGTCCTGCTTCGCTTGTCCGCGCCCGCGCGTCGGCGTCGGGGGTGCAAGCGGCGAGGAAGGGTGCTATTGCCGAGAGCGGATGGTCGGTTCGGTCGTCGCGTCGGCGCTGTCGCTCGTGGTCGCCGTGTCTCCCGCTGTCCCGCAGGCAGCCGCGCCGCCCGGTCGCGCGCCGCGCCGCGGGGACGCGGCGGAGGTGCGCCTGTCGCCGGACGCGCGGCTGGGGCTCGGGATGGGCCTCGGCCTGACCGGCGGCCTGATGATGGGGACGGGGATCGGCCTCGCCTTGCGCGACCGTCACGTGTATCGGGCGTTCGTGCCGGCGCCGAACAACGCTGCTTATGTCGCGGCCGTGACCGCGACCAACACCGGCTCGGGGATGATCGGCGCGGGCCTCGGGCTCGGGGCGAGTGCGCTCACCGCGGGGCTCGGGGCGCGCGACCGGGCGCTGTGGAGCGAGGTCGCGATCGGGGGGACGCTCGCCATCGCCGGGGTGGCGTGGTACGTCACCGAGTGGCAGCGCGTGCAGAAGATGCTCTACGACGGCGGCAAAGATGACGCGGCGCTCGACCTGACGCCGATGCGGCGCGAAGCCGCGGCGGCGGCCTTCATCGGCGCCGGCGTCGGCCTGGCCTTCGGGGCAGGTGTGGCGCTGCTGACCCGCTATCTCGTCGCCCGTCGGCTGGTCCGCCCGGGCCGCGCGTCGCTCGCCGGCGCGCCGCTGGGCGTCGGGCTGGTGGCGCGCTTCTGACTTTCGACTCGCCATGGCCGCTGCGTCCCGCGTACTCCTCCCCGGCCTCGTCGCCGCCGCGCTGGCGGCCGCGACGGCGCCCGGCTGTCACTCGTCCGGCTGTCGCGACAGCGACTACGCCTGCGCCGCGCTGGCCGACACCCACACCAGCGGCGAGCCGGACACGACCACCACCGAGACGACGACGTCGACGCCGCCGCTGACGACGTCGACGGAGCCGACCTCGACGACCGAGCCGCCGCCGACCTGCGGCGACGGGGTGGTCGCCGGCGACGAGCTGTGCGACGACGGCAACGCCGACGACCTCGACGCCTGCAAGTCGGACTGCACGCCGACGGCCTGCGGCGACGGGGTGGTCCAGGCCGGCGAGGAGTGCGACGACGGCAACGCCGACGACTCCGACGCGTGCGTCGGCACGTGCCGGTGGGCCCGCTGCGGCGACGGCTTCGTCCACGCGGCCAGCGAGGAGTGCGACGACGGCCCGGCCAACGACAACCAGGCCTACGAGGGCTGCACCACCGGCTGCGTCCGCGGGCCCCGCTGCGGCGACGCGCTCGTCAACGGCGACGAGGACTGCGACGACAACAACACCGACGAGACCGACGGCTGCATGTCGTCGTGCGTCGAGGCCAAGAGCTGCCTGCAGGTCAAGACGGCGCTGCCCGAGGCGAGCACCGGCCAGTACCGCATCTGGCCCGAGGCGCTGGGCAGCGAGAACAGCGTCGACGTGTGGTGCGACATGGACAGCGACGGCGGCGGCTACACGTTCCTCAAGGTCGACACCGAGTTCGGGCTCGAGAGCGACAAGGGCGCCAAGAAGGCCGAGGAGGTGTGCAAGAAGTACGGGATGCACCTGCTCGTCACGCGCACGCCGGCGCACGTGATGTCGTCCTACGAGGTAGCGACCACCGCCAACGTCGCCCCGGTCGGCGGCGGCACGGTGCCCGCGGGGATCGACTACCTGGCGATCCTGGCGATCTATCCGACGACGCCGGGGGCCACGTGCGAGCTGAAGGCCCTCAACTCGACCGACTGCCCGGGCTGGCGCGCCGGCGACGACCAACCGTACTGGGTCCGCGACACGCCCTACGCCGACCAGCCCGACGCCGACCACTGCGCCGGCTGCTCGATGTTCTACAAGTGGAACCCCGACGGCACCGCCAAGAGCTACACGACCGTGAGCTTCGGCGAGGGCGCGAGCAGCTACCGCTTCCTCTGCGACATCGGCGACAAGCACCCGTGAGCCGCGGCCGGGCGGCCGATCGCCGTGAGTCGACGACGCGCTCTCGGGGGCGGGCGAGGGCTACAGCGCGCGCTGAAGTCGTGCCATAACCCGGCCATGATGATCCTCGCGCACCGCGGCGCCAGCGATACCCACCTCGAGAACACGCTGCCCGCGTTTCTCCACGCGCTGGAGCGCGGCGCCGACGGCGTCGAGCTCGACGTGCAGCTGTCCCGCGACGGTGAGGTGGTGGTGTTCCACGACCCCGAGCTCGCGCGCCTGGCCGGCCGCCAGCAGCGGATCGAGCACACCACGTGGGACGAGCTGGCGCAGGTGCAGCTCCACCGCAACCAGCGGATCCCCCGGCTCACCGACCTTCTCGACGTGTGGCCGACCGACCGCTGGCTCAACGTCGAGCTCAAGGCCGGCGGCCCGGCGGTGGCCCAGAAGACCGTCGCGCTGCTGGCCGGCCGCCCGAAGGTGATCCTGTCGAGCTTCGACCCGCGCCTGCTGCTGGCCGCCCGCGCGGCCGGCAGCGCCTACGAGCACGCGCTGCTGCTCGCGGCCCAGAGCCCGCCGTTCCTTTACGTCAGCGCCCAGGCGTTCGGCTGCGGCGCGGTCCACCTCGACCACCGCCTCACCACCGCCGCCACGGTCGCCCGCTACCACGCGCAGGGCCTGGTCGTCGGCGTGTGGACCGTCAACAGCCTGCTGCGCAAGCAAGAGGTCGCCGCCTGGGGCGTCGACCGCATCATCACCGACTGTCCGTGAGGACATGTCGCCCGGGACATGGCCCTACGCGCATGGCGTGAGGGTCATGTACCGACCCGCGCCGGCCGCTCGGTGTAGAGCGCCTCGGCCAGGTGCAGCGGGAACCGGCGGACCGACAGCAGGTGGCGCGCCGCGCCGAGCGGGCTCTTGGGCAGCTTGGTGAAGTACCGCATGGCCCGCGGCAGCTCGCCGAAGGTCCGCTCGAGCACGCGGAAGTGGTCGTCGTCGAGGATGTTCTCGCGCACCAGCGAGGCGGTCATCGGCTGGCGGCGCCGGAACTCGCGCACGTAGGCGAGCAGGCGGTCGTGGTACTCGGGGTCCTCGACCGTGGCGAGCAGCGAGGCGGCCCGCGGGTGGGTGCCGCCGAGGATCGCCACGATCTGCTCCTCCATCGCGTGCAGGCCGTCGGGGAAGGACTCGAGCAGCTGCAGGTCGTAGTCGGGGTTGGCGTGGACGACCTGGAGGACGTGGCCGATGATGGTGTCGCGCGCGCTGTTGAGGCCCGTCGGGTCGATCAGCGACGCCGGGTCGTCGAGGAAGCGCAGCAGGGTGTGAAAATAGAAGTTGATGCCCTTCGACCGGTAATAGTCGGCCGCGCAAGGGACGATGAAGAAGCGCAGCATGTCGATCGCCCCGAGCATCCGCTGGAGCCGCGTCGGGATCTCTTCGACCCACCCCAGCTCCTTGAGGCGCTGCAGCCGCGGCACGACCTGCCGCTCGTCGCCATAACTGCGGAGCGCCAGGGCCAGGTTGAAGAGCTTGCGGCGCCGCGTCGGACCGTCGCCCATCGCCCTGCGGAGTAACGTGAAGGGTGGCTCTCGAAGACGGGAAGTCGTCGTCTCGGGTCGCGGGGGAGGCTCGGTCGCTCGCATGGCCATGCTTTCCTGGAACGTGAGGGCGAGGAGGCGGGTGTGCAAGAACGTTCGCAGCTCGCCGGGGCCGACTTGGGTCACACCCCGCAGAGCCGCGTCTGCGCCGTGCTAGCCTGGCTCTGGTGAAGCTCCGTGAGGCGCGCCGGCGCTTGCCCGTGGTGGAGTCGTTGCCGCCAGGTCGCGGCCGCCGCGTGCTGCCGCCGCCGCGGGGCGCGGTGCAGCGGCCGGCGCTGGCGGTCTGGGAGTTCACGCGCGCCTGCGACCAGCGCTGCAAGGCTTGCGGACCCCGTGCGGGAGTCGCGCGGCCCGACGAGCTGTCGACCGACGAGGCGCTTCGCCTGGTCGACGAGCTGGCCGAGCTCGGCGTCGGCGAGGTGGCGCTGATCGGCGGCGAGGCGTACCTGCGCGCGGATGTCCTTTGGGTCATCCGGCGGATCCGCGAGCGCGGGATGAGCTGCTCGATGACGACCGGCGGGCTCGGGCTGACGCAGACGCGCGCCGATGCGCTGGTCGAGGCCGGGCTGCAGCTGGTGTCGGTGTCGATCGACGGGCTCGAGGCCAGCCACGACGCGCTGCGCGGGACGCCCGGCGGCTGGCGCCGCTGCTTCGAGGCGCTGGCGCACAGCCGCAAGGCAGGCGCGCGGATCGCCGCCAACACCCAGATCAATCGCCTGTCCTGGCGCGAGCTGCTGCCGCTGTGCGACCTGCTGGCCGACGCCGGGGTCGAGGTGTGGCAGATGTTCTTGACGATGCCGCACGGCAACGCGGCCGACCACCCCGAGCTGCTGCTGCAACCATTCGAGCTGCTCGAGCTGTTCCCCGCGCTCGACCGCGTGATCGCCCGCTGCGCGGCGCGCAGGATGAGGTTCTGGCCCGGCAACAACCTCGGCTACTTCGGCCCGCTCGAGGGCAAGCTGCGGCGCCTGCAGCAGGAAGACGGCCACTACAAGGGCTGCTCGGCCGGCCGCACGGGGCTCGGGATCGAGGCCGACGGGACCATCAAGTCGTGCCCGAGCCTCGGCGGAGCGGTCAACGCCGGCGGCAACTGGCGCGACCACGGCCTGCGCGCGCTGTGGGAGCGGGCGCCGGAGATCCGCTACGTCGAGGACCGCGGCGTCGATTCGCTGTGGGGCTACTGCCGCGATTGCTACTACGCGGAGACGTGCATGGGCGGCTGCACCGCGATGAGCGAGCCGCTGCTCGGGCGGCCAGGCAACAACCCGTATTGTCACCACCGCGCGCTCGAGATGGACCGCATGGGGCTGCGCGAGCGCGTGGAGCAGGTGGCCGGCGCGGACGACGAGGCGTTCGCGCACGGGCTGTTCCAGATCGTGCGCGAGCCGAAGGTCGCGGGCGCGCTGCCGGTGACGATCGAGGGGCCGCGCACGGGCCGCGAGGTGGCGTTCTTCGGCGCCGGAACGCCGCTCGAGCGGGCGGGCGAGACCTTGTCGTGAGGGACATGTGCGAAGGGACATGTCCCGAAGCGCTGCACGGCTGAGCCTGCGGACCTGGTTGCGAGCTGTCCTCGGGGACAGCTCGGCGGCGCGACGTCACGGGGCCGGCGGGAGCGCGCTGGCGAGCGCGACGGGGCGCTGCGGCTCGCCGAACACGCTGCCGGGGATCAGCAGGACCCGGTGGGTGCGCAACAGCTCGCGGGCGTCGCCGTCGACGCCGACGAGGTAGCCGCGCTCGACGGGGAACGGCGCGAGGCCGCGGGCGCGCAGGTCGTCGACGAGCCTGACGCGGCGCTCGTCGATCGCGGCCACGAGCGCGGCCGGGAGCTCGGCGTGGTCGGCGAGCAGGCGCGCGGCGAGCCACAGGTCGGCCTGCGGCGGGGCGGCGGCGCGAAACAGCGGACCGAGGTGGTCGAAGTCGCGAGCCGGCAGGTGGGCCACGCCGAACACCCTCGCGTACAGCCAGCCCTTCGACAGCGAATCGAGGTAGAGCACCTGGCCGCTGGCGAGCAGCTCGAGAGTGGCGGGCGAGAGGCGGCGGCCGAAGCTGTAGACGCCGTCGAGGACGAGACGGCGGTGCGGATCGCGGGCGAGCCAGGCGAGCAGGGCGGCGCGCTCGTCGGCGCCGAGGCCACGGCCGTGCAGCTTGAGCGGATCGGGCAAGACGAGCGCGGCGACGTCGGCACCGGTGGCGCGCTCGAGGAGGTCGTCGATAGCGAGCTCGGGGAAGGTGGCGACGCCGACCGCGTCCACCCCGGCGGCGCGCGCGAGCTCCCAGTAGACGGGGTAGACGTCGGTCGGCAAAGCGACGCGCCGGCCGGCGGCCGCCATGTGGGTGAACAACAGCGAGAGCGCGTGGCGGACACCGGCGCAGATCATGGCGCCGCGGGCTGCAGCGGGCGGAAGGCCGCGCAGCTCGCACCAGGCGCGGGCGAGGTCGCAGCGATGTACGATGCGCGGCGGCTCGGCGCGCACGAGCGGCGGACGCAGGTCGGCGAAGGCGGCGGAGATCCGCGTCTCGCAGGCCCGCAAGACGCAGGGCTCGCGCACGCCGCCGCTCCAGGCGAGGAATTCCTGGAAGTTCATGCCGCGGCCTCGTCGAGGCCGATCGCGCTGGCCCGATCCTCGAGCGAGACGAGGCAGGTGTGATCGGCCATGACGTTCCAGCTGCGCGCGAGGCCGTGGGTGCGCTCCCAGAACAGGCTGGGCTCGGTGTAGGCGGCCACGCGCATCGGGCTGCCGGCGAGCGTGCCGGCGTAGATCGGCGCGCCCCAGGGGAGGCGCTCGCGCTCGGCGAAGTCGCGGGTGCGGGCCCACTCGTGGACGCGCGACAGCGGGACCTGGTGATCGGCGCTGTACTGATTGGCGGCCAGAGAGTGATAGACCGACTCGCGGCTGGTGGAGACGTAGAGCTCCTTGAAGCAGACCTCGTGGGCGCCGCGGGCGGCGGCCCATTGCACATAGGCGTCGATGTCGGCCACCGATTCGACGCCGCCGCGCTGAAGGACGCAGATCAGGCGCGTGCGCAAGGAAGAGCCGCGCGCGGCCTCGAGGACGCGCTCGGTGTGGGTCTCGAGGTTCATGCGCGTGGCGTTGACGGCCTCGTCCCAGTGGTGCCGCGAGACGGCCAGCACGCCGAGGCCCGCGGCCGCGAGGTCGAGGATCCACGCCCGCCGCTCGCCCGGGTCGGCGCCGGCGAAGCGCACGCCGTTGGTGATGAGCACGACCTTGGCGAAGAACTCGCGGCAGGTGCCGACGAGGCCGAGCAGACGATCGCGCGCGAGCAGGGTCGGCTCGCCGCCGCCGGTGATGACTGCCCGCTCGGCGCCGCGGCGGCGGGCCGCGGCCAGCCAGCGCGCGGCGAGCTCGAGGTCGAGGCGTCCGCCGGCCTGCTCGGCGGAGGCCGAGGCCTCGGAGAAGCAGAACGGGCAGCTGGCCTGACAACCGCGCGCGATCGGGAGGAAGGAGATCGATCGCGGAGCGATGCGCGGATAAGGGGCGAAGCTGGCGGCGTGCAGGGCGAGGGCGCGGGCGGTGGCGTCCTCGAGCGGGATGGCGGCGCCGAGCTGACCGTCGCTGTCGATGGCGTAGACCCGCTGGATCGGGAGGTCGCCCGAGGGCCACACGCGGCCGAGGCCGTTGCGCTCGTTGACGCGCAGCTCGCCGGCGGGGAGCCGCGCCTCGAGGGCGACCAACGCGTCGCCGGGCAGGGCCAGCCGCGCGAGCAGGCCCCGAGCCTTGCGTACGCCGATCGCCAGCTCGTCGGCGGCGAGGACGTGCACGACGTCGGGATAGGTGCTCTCGGAGATCAGCGATTTGCGGTAGCGCCGCTGGTACTTGTCGAAGCCGCGCGCGAAATTGCTGAGCGTGACGACGTGATACACCGTCGCCCGGGGGAAGCCGCTGTCCATGACCGGCGCCAATCTACCACGGCGATCGCAGGCCGGCAGCCGCGCGCAGGCCGCGAAATCGGCGCGGTTCGGCGCGATTTGGGTCCACGTGCGGGCATTCGCGCGAACGGGGACGAGGGGGAGCGTTCACCACCCCTGGTGCATGAATCGCGGGATCACAGCGAGGCGAGCAGCAGGCAGGCGGCGATCCACAGGCCGCCGGCGAACATCCACAGCGTGCAATAGCCGATGATGTCGCGCGCGCGCACGCCGGTGATAGCGAGCAGCGGGACGGCCCAGAACGGCTGGAGCATGTTGGTCCATTGATCGCCGTAGGCGATCGCCAGCATCGCGTGGGTCGGGTCGACGCCGCGCCCCAGCGCGGCGCTCATGACGATCGGGCCCTGCACGGCCCACTGCCCGCCGCCCGAGGGGACGAAGAGGTTGAGGAAGCCGGCCGAGACGAAGGTGAGGGTGGTGAACACGCGCGGATCGGCGGCGGCGAACAGGCCCGCCAGCGCGGCGGCCAGGCCGGTGCCCTTCATGACGCCCATGATGCCGCCGTAGAGCGGGAACAGCAGCAAGATGCCGGCGGAGGCCCGAGCGCCCGCGTCGCAGGCGCGCACGAAGGCGTCGGGGCGGCCGTGCAGGACCAGCGCGAGCACCCACAGGGCGAGGTTGATGGCGTTGAGGTCGATGGCGGCGCCGGCGGTGTCGCCGACGGCGAACACCAGCGCGGCGGCGGCCGGCAGCGCCAGCGACCACACGACCAGCGGCGAGCGCTCGAGGCGGTCGAGGCCGGTGGTGTCCGAAGGGGCATGTGCTTCGGGACCGGTCTCGGGGGGCATGTCGTTTAGAACATGTCCCGAAGGCGGGGCCGGGTGCGGGTCGGGGTCGGCGCCGGCGGCCGGGGTGAGGGCCATGAACACGAGCGGGGCGAGCAGCCACAGGCCGATGGTGACCGCGAGGTTGAGTCCGCCGAGCAGGCTGTCGCTCAAGCCGATCGGGCCGACGCGGGCGGCGAGCTCGGGGCCGAGGACCTCGGTGAGGTCGGCGAGGGTGGTGGCCTTGAGCGGGGCGGTGCCGGACAGGCCGCCGTGCCACACCATCATGCCGGCGTAGCCGGCGGCGCACAGCAGCGGGTAGTGCAGCGGAAGGCCGCGCCGCCGGGCCTCGTCGCCGGCAGTGCGGGCGAACATGGCCCCGCAGACGAGGCCGAGAGACCAGTTGAAGAGGCAGAGGGTGCAGGAGACGAAGGCGACGAGGCCGACGAGCCGGCGCGGGCCGGGTGCGAGGCGAGCCAGGGCCTCCAGGCCGCGGCGCACCGGCGGCGCGGCGGCGAGGGCGGTGCCGAGGGTGAGCATCAGCGCCATCTGCCCGGCGAAGGCGAGCAGCGACCACAGGCCGCCGGCGGCGCTCCACAGCCGCACCGCGCGGACGAGGCCGCCGTCGCCGACGGCGAGGGCGCCGGCGACGAGGGTGACGAGGGTCATGCCGACCGCGACGACGAACGGGTCAGGCGTGAAGCGACCGAAGCCGCGACGCATTGCGAGCCCGAGGCGGACGAGCGGAGGGAGACGAGGCACCACCCGTGATGGTAGCGCCGGGCGGCAATTTGTGGGACCCGCGGGCCGGCGACCTCGGTGGCCTAGCGAGGAGCGGGGCAGCCATGCCCCACGCAGGTGGCGTCGCTGCAGCCACCCGGGCGGCGTCGGCACGGCAGGCTGGGCTGTCGACCGCGGCGACGCGAGGGCAACCGGTGGATCGTCGCGCCGCCCGACTTCACCGCGTTCGCGGCGGCGCTCGGCCTCACCGCGTGAACGTGGTCCGGAGGACATGGCCCCGGGGGCATGCCCTCCGAGCCATGTCCTTTAGGGCATGCGCTTTCGGGCATGCCTCGAAGGTCAGGCGGTCGCGGGCGCGGCGGCGGCCTGGCACAGGGGACAGGCGCGGGCGGCGTGGGGCTCGTCGCGGCGGTGGAGGTCGAGCACTGCGCGGGAGATCTCGGCCAGCTCGCGGCGGACCTCGCGGCGGGCGCCCTTGACCCGGGCGATCTGCATGTCGTCGTAGCCGGTGGTCTGGTGGCGCATCCAGGCGATGACTGCGGCGCGGGCCCGTTCCTCGACGGGGATCCGCTCGGTGCGGGCGACGGTGCCGCTGCCGACCGGCGTGGCGTGTTGGGTGACGCGAGCGGCGACGGTCTGCGCGAGCGCGTCCCAGCGCGGAGAGAAGCGCAGGAACTCGAGCACGGACTGCTCGAAGGTGACGACGTAGGTGGCCTGGGTCCGCTCGCGGCGGGCGACGTCGGCGGCGCGCTTCTTGGCGTGGGACTCGGTCGAGCGCTCGGCCTCGAGGGCGGCGCGCAAGGACTCGATGGTGGCGGCGGGCGCCCACAGGCCCTTGGAGAACGCCTTGCGGCCCTTCTTCTCGACCACTGCCCACGACGGGCCGGCGAGCTTGACCCGTCGGGTCAGGGCTGCGTCGCCCGGCGGCAGGCAGGCCCAGCCCGGCGGCGGCGACAGACGGCGGCCGTCGGGGGCGACGAAGACCCGCGGATCGGCGGTCGGGGCGAGGGTCAGCGACTCGCTCATCGTGCGGCGGACTGTGCCAATCCGCGCGCGGGCTGTCGAGGGTCAAGCGCCCGCGCGTCGCGTCGGCGGCGGGGAGGCCGCTGCGGCACGATTCTCGGGGCGCTCGCCGTGTTCGGAAGTGGGACGACGGAGTGCCAGATCCGGACAGGGTGGGGTGCTGCCGCGGGCGAAGCTCGTGAAATCGTTGGTGGCGCGGGGCTTGCGAGAGAGGTGGCGTGGACATCCCTCGCAGTCGGCGCGGATGGCTCGCGCGGCACGGCGGCAAGCTGCTCGCAGGGCTCGTGATCGCGGGCGGCCTGGTGATCACGACCGTGGCGATCGGTCAGCTGCGCGCCGAGCCGCCGACGGTCACGCGCGCGAGCCTGTGGTTCGGGACGGTCGAGCGCGGCGAGATGCTGCGCGAGGTCCAGGGCAACGGGAAGCTGGTGCCCGAGCACATCCAGTGGATCACCGCGCTGTCGGCGGCGCGGGTCGAGCAGATCTTCGTCAGACCGGGCACGGAGGTCGCGGCGGACACGGTGATCCTCGAGCTGCGCAACCCGGAGCTCGAGCTGCAGGCGCTCGAGGCGGAGCGGCAGGTCGCGGCGGCGCGGGCCGAGCTGGCCAACATCCGGGCGACGATGCGCGGGCAGAAGCTGCAGCAGGAGGTCGCAGTGACTGCGCTGCAGATCGAGCAATCGACTGCGCAGCGCAAGGCAGTCGCGAGCGCGGAGCTCGGCGGCCGCGGCTATGTGTCCCGCGACGACGAGCACGCGGCGCAGGCGCAGCTCGAGTCGATCGACCGCCGCATGGGCCTCGAGGCCGAGCGGGTCGCGGTGCTGGGCGACGGGCTGAAGCAGCGGATCGCGGCGCACGCGGCCCAGATCGATCGGCTGGTGGCGATCGCGGAGTTCCGCCGCGAGCAGCTGGCGGGGCTGGCGATCCGCGCCGGCGTGGCCGGGGTGCTGCAAGAGCTGCCGCTCGAGCCGGGCCAGTGGGTCCAGCCGGGCGGCCTGCTGGCGAAGGTGGCCCGCCCCGATCGCTTGAAGGCGCGCCTGGCGATCCCGGAGACTCTGGCGAAGGACGTGGCGACCGGGCAAGTCGCTCGCGTCGACACGCGCAACGGGATCGTCGACGGCGAGGTGGTGCGGGTCGACCCGGCGGCGTCGGGCGGGACGGTGACCGTCGACGTGGCGCTGACCGGCGCGCTGCCCCGCGGGGCGCGACCCGATCTGAACGTGGTCGGCCGCGTCGAGCTCGAGCGACTGCCCGAGGTCGTGCACGTGCGCCGGCCGGCGTTCGTGCAGCCCGACGCGACGATGGGCCTGTTCGTGGTCGACGCCGACGGCGCTTACGCGACGCGGGTGCCGGTGCAGATCGGTCGGCTGTCGGCGACGACCGTCGAGGTGGTGGCCGGGCTGTCGGTCGGCGACCGCGTCATCCTGTCCGACATGACTCAATGGGACGCGACCGACCGCGTCAAATTCGAATAGCGCGAAGGGATGGCTCCGATGAATGCACCGAGTCCGACGCACGCCGCGCCGCTCATCTGTCTCGAGGCGATCCGCAAGGTGTTCCACACCGACGAGCTCGAGACGCACGCGGTCGCCGATGTCCACTGCGAGATCCCGCGCGGGCAATACGTGTGCATCGCCGGGCCGTCGGGCTCGGGCAAGACGACGCTGCTGTCGCTGATCGGGCTGCTCGACACGCCGACGTCGGGGACGTACGCGCTCGCCGGCCGCCAGGTGTCGAACCTGTCCGGGACCGAGCGCGCCCGCGTGCGCAACGAGCAGATCGGCTTCGTGTTCCAGAGCTTCAACCTGATCGGTGACCTGACGGTGGCGGAGAACGTCGAGCTGCCGCTGACGTACCGCGCGATGGCGGCGACGGAGCGGCGCCGGCGGGTCGAGGCGGCGCTCGAGCGCGTCGGCATGGCCCATCGCCAGCGCCACTTGCCCGCGCAGCTGTCGGGCGGGCAGCAGCAGCGCGTGGCAGTCGCGCGGGCGGTCGCGGGCGAGCCGCCGCTGCTGCTGGCCGACGAGCCGACCGGCAACCTCGACTCGAAGAACGGCGACGCAGTGATGGCGCTGCTGCAAGACCTCCACCGCGCCGGGACGACGATCGTGATGGTGACCCACAACCCCGAGTACGCGCGCCAGGCCCAGCGGACGATCCACCTGTTCGACGGCCGCGTGGTCGAGGAGCAGCTGCATGCGCGGCCTGCTTAGGGGCATGGCGGTGGGAGCGCCGGCGCGCCCGGGGGGTCCGCCGGGGCATGACGCTGGTGCTGGCCGGCGTGAGGCTCGGCAGCCGCGGGGCGGTGGCGCTGTCGCGGGTGGCGATCGCGCTGCTTGCCGGCCAGAGCGGCGCGACCGACCCCTCGACCCACGCCGGCGTGACGCTGGACCTCGTGGTGGTCGGCCTGCGGGCGGCGTATATTCCTGCGCGACGCGCCACGCGCATCGATCCGAGGGTGGCGCTGCGCCACGAATGAGCCGCCGATGCCAGAAGCCAGGGTGCTGATCGCCGACGACCAGGCCGACGTGCTCGAGGCGCTGCGGCTGTTGCTCAAGGGTCAGGGCTTCCAGCTCCACCTGGCCCGCTCGCCGGCGGAGATCGTGGCGGCCGTCGAGACGCACGAGTTCGACGCGCTGCTGATGGACCTCAACTACACGCGCGACACTACGTCGGGGCGCGAGGGCCTCGACCTGATCGCCACCATCGCGGCAGTCGACGCGACGCTGCCGATCCTGGTGATGACGGCGTGGGGCAGCGTCGACGGGGCGGTGGAGGCGATCCGCCGCGGCGCGCGGGACTACATCCAGAAGCCGTGGGACAACGGGCGGCTGCTGCTGACGCTGCGCACGCAGATCGATCTGGCGCGAGCGCTGCGACGCAGCGGCAAGCTGGCCGAGGCCAACGAGCGGCTGGCGGCCGGCGGCGAGCTGCCGCGGCTCGTCGCCGGCTCGCGGGCGATGGAGTCGGTGCTGCGGATCGTCGAGCGCGTGGCGCCGTCGGACGCGAGCGTGCTCATCACCGGCGAGCACGGCACCGGCAAGGAAGTGGTGGCGCGCTGGCTGCACGCGGGGTCGCTGCGCGCGAGCCGGCCGTTCATCGCCGTCAACGCGGGGGCGCTCGGCGACGGGGTGTTCGAGAGCGAGCTGTTCGGCCACGTGAAGGGGGCGTTCACCGACGCCCGCGCCGACCGCATCGGCTGCTTCGAGCTGGCCGACGGCGGCACCCTGTTCCTCGACGAGATCGCCAACATGCCGGCGGGTCAGCAGGCCAAGCTGTTGCGCGTGCTGCAGACCGGCGAGCTGCACCGGGTCGGCTCGTCGAAGCTGCGCAAGGTCGACGTGCGGGCGCTGGCGGCCACCAACGCGCCGCTGGCTCAGCTGACGGGCAGCGGGGCGTTCCGCGAGGACCTGCTGTACCGCCTCAACACGGTCGAGATCCACCTGCCGCCGCTGCGCGAGCGCAAGGACGACATCCTGCGGCTGGCGCAGCACTTCCTGCAGGTCCGCAGCCCGCGTTACGGCGGCAAGGTGGTCGAGTTCACGCCGGAGGCCGAGAAGGCGCTGCTGGGGCACCGCTGGCCGGGCAACGTCCGCGAGCTCGAGCACGTGGTCGAGCGGGCGCTGCTGCTGGCGTCGGGCCCGGCGATCCGCGAGGAGGACCTGGTGCTGCGCGCCGGCGGGAGCGAGCGCGCCACTGCGCTCGACGACATGACGCTCGACGACGCGGAGCGCTACCTCATCGTGCGGGCGCTGGCCCGCGCCAACAACAACGTCAGCGAGGCGGCGCAGCGGCTCGGCCTGTCGCGCAGCGCGCTCTACCGCCGGCTGGCGCGCTACGGGCTCGAGCCGTGAGCTGGACGCGGCGGCACGAAACGCGCGTCGTGCTGCTCGCCCTCGCGGCCGGGGCCCCGGCGCTGGTGGTGGCGCTGACGCTGCTGGTGATCGACGAGCACTCGCCGAAGGTGCGCTGGACTCTGGCGTCGCTGTCGCTGGCGGCGTGGCTCGGCGGCGCTGCGGCGCTGTACGCCAGGGTGACGCGCTCGCTGCACCTGGTGTCGGCGCTGCTGGCGGCGCTGCGCGAGGAGGACTTCTCGCTGCGCGGGCGAGTGCCGCGCGACGACGGAGGCGACGACGCGCTGACCGGGGTGATGCGCGAGATCAACGGGCTCGCCGACACCCTGCGCGAGCAACGGCTGGGCGCGTTCGAGGCCGACGCGCTGCTGCGCACCGTGATGACGGAGATCGACGTCGCGGTGCTGGCCTTCGACGCGCAGGGCACGGTGCGGCTGGCCAACCGCTCGGCGGAGCGCCTGCTCTCCGGGACAGGTGGCGTGCTCGGGCGCGCGGCGGGGACTCTCGGACTTTCGGCATGTCTCGAAGGACAGGTGCCGCGCACCCTGATGACCGTGTTTCCCGGCGGCGCCGGGCCGTGGGAGCTGCGGCGCAGTCAGTTTCGCCAGCGCGGCCTGCCGCACACTCTGGTGGTGTTGACCGACCTGCGCCGGGCGCTGCGCGAGGAGGAGCGGCTGGCGTGGCAGCGGCTGGTGCGGGTGCTGGGCCACGAGATCAACAACTCGCTGGCGCCGATCCGCTCGATCGCGGAGCACCTGCGGGAGCAGCTGGCGCGGCCGCCCGGCGAGCGGGCGAGTGACCTCGAGGAGGATCTGACGGGCGGGCTCGAGGTCATCGCCCGCCGCTCGGCCAGCCTGACCCGGTTCCTCGCCGCATACGCGCGCCTGGCCCGGCTGCCGCCGCCGACGTTCGCCGCGGTCGAGGTGGCGGCGTGGGCCGGTCGGGTGGCGGCGCTCGAGCGACGCGTGCGGGTGATCGTCGAGCCGGGGCCCGACGCGGTGCTGCAGGCCGACGGTGATCAGCTCGATCAGCTGCTGATCAATCTTCTGCGCAACGCCGCCGACGCGGTGCTTCAGGCCGGGGCGGGCGAGGTGCGGGTGCGCTGGCGCGTCGATGCCGGTCAGCTCGCGCTGGTGGTGGTCGACGACGGCATGGGCCTGGCCGAGACCGCCAACCTGTTCGTCCCCTTCTTCACCACCAAGCCGGACGGCAGCGGCATCGGCCTGGTGCTGGCGCGCCAGATCGCCGAGGCTCACGACGGCGCGCTGTCGCTGACCAACCGCGGCGACGGCCGCCGCGGTTGCGAGGCGTGCGTCACGATCGGCACGAGCGCGGCGCGGCCGCTGTCACAGTCGGCGTAGCTGCGACCCGCTCGCAAGGCGCGACGACTCGACGATGCGAGCAGTGACGATCGCTCGCATCGCCGCGGTAGCGACACGTCGTCACGGCGCGACGACCAGCGGCTCGATGCGGGCGCGCAGGTCGGGCGGCAGCTCGACGGGGCGGCGGAAGGTCGGGCGGCGCGGGTCGAGGTCCATGACGACCGACACCGTGGCGCCGGTGAGGCGGGTCGGCGAGTCGGGCTCGCCGTGGGTGCGCACGCGGTAGGCGAAGCGGATCGACGTGCGGCCGAGGCCGACGACGCGTTGTTCGACCGCGATCTCGTCGCCGAAGGCGCAGGGAATGGCGAAGTCGGCCTCGGTGTGGACGGCGGGGAAGCCGAGGCCGCGGCCGCGGATCATCTCGGCGTAGGGGAGGCCCAGCACCTCGTCGAACCACGTCTCCATCGCCTCGTGGAAGAAGTGGAAGAAGCGCGGGAAGTAGACGATGCCGGCGGGATCGCAATCGCCGAAGCCGACGCGGACGCGGTGGACGTGCACAGGATCGGGTATAAGCCCGGGCATGCCTCACGTCGAATACCACGCCGAGGGCGGCGTCGCCCAGCTCACGATCAACGTCCCGCCCGCCAACTGCTACTCGTACGCGATGATGCAGGACCTCGACGCGGCGATCCTGCGCGCCCGCTTCGACGCCGAGGCGCACGTGATCGTGGTCGTCGGCGCGGGCGAGAAGTTCTTCTGCGCCGGCGCCGACATCCGCATGCTCAAGGGCGCCGACCCGACGTTCAAGTACAACTTCTGCCTGCACGCCAACGAGACGATCGCGCGGCTCGAGCAGACGCCGAAGCTGGTCATCGCGGCGCTCAACGGCCACTGCGTCGGCGGCGGCCTCGAGATCGCGTTGGCCGCCGACATCCGCATCGCCCGCCGCGGCGCCGGTCAGTGCGGCCTGCCCGAGGTGGCGCTCGGCGTGCTGCCGGGGACGGGTGGCACGCAGCGACTGACGCGGCTGATCGGCAAGTCGGCGGCGATCGAGCTGATGGCCGAGGGCCGGACGATGGACTTCGACGAGGCGCAGAAGCTCGGCGTCGTCAACAAGGTGTTCGACGCCCCGAGCGCCGCCGACTTCGTCGGTCAGGTCCGCGAGTACGCGAAGCGCTTCGTGCCGCCGGCCAAGGCGTCGCTGGCGGTCGGCCTGCTCAAGCGCGCCTGTCAGACGGGCGGCGAGCTCAGCCTGCTCGACGGGCTGGCGCTCGAGCGCGAGCTGCAGCAGCGACTGTTCCAGAGCAACGACGCGATCGAGGGCCTGGCAGCGTACGTGGAGAAGCGGACGGCGAACTTCACCGGACGCTGAACCGGTCGCTGAACCGGTCCGCGCGCGCGGGCGCCCGCGTCCGCGCGCTCGTCGTTCGCGGAGCGTCGGCGCCCGTGCTCACCTGGCCCAAAAGCCATGTCGCACGCGCCGCCGTTCCGCGCTTCATGACCTAGGTGCTGGGCTCGGGACGGCTGCCACGGGCGGGCGGCCACTCGATGCCGAGCTTGATGATCCGCCGCTTCAAGGCGTGACGGGTGATGCCCAGCAGGTCCGCAGCGCCGACGATGTTGCCGGCGGTGTTGAGCGCCTCGGAGCACAGGCGCCGCTCCGCGGTCTCGAGGTTCAAGTCTTCAAGGATGAGCTGCGGCAATTTCCTCTCTCCGGTGTGTCAGGGCCTATACCACCCTGGCTAACGCTCTTGGAGATCAAGGTCGCGCACGTGGCAGCGAGGCTCATCACCCGAACGGCGCGTCGATCGAACCGGCCCGCGGGCCGAATATCTCGGGCTCGCCCTCGGTGATGGCGACGATGTCCTCGAGGCGGACGCCGAGCTCACCAATCAAGTAGACACCTGGCTCGTCGGACATGGTCATGCCGGGTCGCAGCAGGTCCTGGTTGCCGCGCACGAGGTAGGGGTCCTCGTGGGTCTGCAGGCCGATGCCGTGGCCGAGTCGATGCGTGAAGTTGCCGTAGTCGGCGGCGTAGCCGGCCGCGGCGACCGCCGCGCGCGCGGCGGCGTCGGCGGCCTCGCACGTGCGACCCGGTCGCAGCTCGGCGAGCGCCGCCGTCTGGGCGCGATGGACCGCCTGCCACGCGCGCGACTGCGCCGAAGAGACAGGTCCGAAGGGCCATGTGCGCGTGACGTCCGACTGATAGCCGTGGAGCGCCCCGCCGGCGTCGACGAGCACGAGCTCGCCGCGGACGAGCCGCTTCTCGCCCTGGGTGCCGTGGGGGTAGGAGGCGTTGGCGCCGAACAGCGCCAGCGCCCAGGTGTCCGTCAGGCCAGCTGCGGTCTGGGCGGCATGCACGAGCCCGGCGAGTTCACCTTCGGACATGCCCTCGGAGACATGCGCGGAAACGGCCCTGAGCGCGGCCTTGGTGGCCTCGTTGGCGCGGCGGAGAAGCGCGAGTTCGCTCGCGCTCTTGACCATGCGACAGGCGCGGAGCACCGACGTGGCCGGAGCGATCTCGACCTCGCAGGCCGCGCGCGCGCCGTCGACGATGAAAGCGCGCGTCCACGGATCGACGCCGAGCTTGCCGTGCTCGATCCCCGCGGCCCGCAGCGCCTCGGCCAGCTTAGCGAACGGCGACTCGTGCTCGTGCCACAGGTGCTGCGCGAGCGCGTCGCCGGCCCGCTCGCGCAAGGTCCGGGTCTCGAACGCGGGCGCGACGAGGGCCGCAGGCCCGCGCGCCGGCAACAGGTACAGCATGGGCCGCTCGCTCCGCCCCCAGCGGATGCCGGCGAAGTAGATGAGGGAGTCACCTGGCTCGAAGAGCATGGCTGAAAAGCCATGCTCCTGCATGAGCTCCTGGGCCCGCTCGCGCCGGCGCGCCCGCTCGTCGTCGCCGATCGGGGCGACGCCGTCGCAGAGACCCGCCAGCGCGGCGAAGCGCGGGTCGACGGCCGGAGGCGTCGTCGAGCGTGTGGCGCGACATGACCCAAGAGACAGAGCGGCGAGCGTGCCGGTGACGAACGCGCGACGATGCACGCGTCGACTATAGCCCCCGGCCCGCAGGCGCGTGCGCCGTCACGCGGTGGTCTTCTTCAGATCACGCACGCGACCTACGATCGCCAGACCTCGCGGGCGCCGCGGCCGACAACACCGCTCTTGTCCTCGAAAGTCGGGGCCCGATCTCCGTGCCCCCAGCGGAAGCGACAGATGGCGGCTCCTCGCCCGCAGCGCCCGCGAGGTTTTTTAAAAAATCGAAGAACGAAGAACGTGCGCGGGTCAGCGCCGGCACGAACATCGTTCGTCGAGAGCGCCCCCAGCGTGGTGGCAAGGGGTGGCGGCACCTGGCCCGCAGCGCCGCGAGATCGTCGAACGTCAAAGGCGGCGAGCTCGGCGCACCGGCGATGCATGACCGTGCATCGTGGAGCGCGCCGCGCCGCCGCGCGTGAAGCTCGACTCGCTCGGGATCGCAGGCGGCTCAGGGTTTGCGGGCCTGGGGGTGCTCGTCGTACCAGGTGCGGATCGACTCCTGGGTGAGCTCGACGACGAGGTCGGCGGTGCCGACCTTGACCTGGCAGCCGAGGCGGCTGTAGGGGCGGACGTCGAAGCCCATGTCGAGGCGGTCGCTCTCGGCGTCGGACATCTCGGGCAGGGTGCCGAGGCCCTGGCGGACGTAGCAGTGGCACGACGAGCAGGCGCACACGCCTCCGCAGGCGGAGCCCATCATGATGTCGTGGCGCTCGGCGACGTCGAGCAGGGACTCGCCGGGCGCGGCCTCGACGACCGTGGTGCCATGGGGGCCGATGAAGGTGACGTTCGGCATGCGTTCTCAGGGCTCTTCGGGTTCGAGCAGCTCGGGGGTGTGGCCGGCGCGCTTCTCTTGCAGCGCGTCTTCGTCGGCCAGCGCCCGCTCGATGTCGTGGAGGCTCTTGCCGGCCATGCCGGCGTTGAGGGCCCGCTCCATGCGGCGGCGGGCGAACGGCTCGCTGACCTTCTCGAGCGCAGTGCGGGCGCGGTTCATCGGTTCGGCGACGGCGTCGGCGTCGGCCATGACTGCGTCGGCGTCGGCCAGCGCGGCCTCGAGGCGGGCGCGCTCGTCGTCGGGCAGCAGCTCGCGCAGGTGGCCGACCTCGGCCACGGCTGTCCGCAGGGCCAGGACGACGCGGCCCAGCTCGACGCGGGCCTCGGCGGCGTTGCGGCGGGCGTAGTCGTCGCCGGCGTGGTCGAGGCTGTCCATCACCAGCCGGTCGACTTCCTCTTCGGACAGGCCGTAAGTCGGCTTGACCTCGACCGACTGGCGCACGCCGGTCATCAGCTCGCGCGCCGACACGGTGAGGAGGGCGTCGGCGTCGAGCTGGAAGGTGACCTCGACGCGCGCCATCGACGGCGGCAGCCGCGGGATGCCCTTGAGGTCGAAGCGGGCCAGGCTGCGGCAGTCGCGGGCCAGCTCGCGCTCGCCCTGGACCACGTGGATGACCATGCCGGTCTGGTGCTCGGCGTAGTTGGTGAACACCTGGCGCGCGGCGATCGGGATCGTCGCGTTGCGCGGGATGATCTTCTCGACGATGCCGCCCATCGTCTCGAGGCCGAGCGAGAGCGGGACGACGTCGAGCAGGGTCACGCCCTCGCGCGCGGAGCCGCTGAGGATGTCGGCCTGGATCGCCGCGCCCCAGGCGACGACCTCGTCGGGGTCGATGTCGGCCAGCGGCGGGCGCTTGAAGGTCTCGGCCACGAGCTCACGGATCTTCGGCACCCGCGTCGAACCACCGACGAGCACCACGCCGTCGAGCTCGGGCGCCCGCAGGCCGGCGTCCTTGAGCGCCTGGCGGCAGGCGCGGAGGGTCCGCTGGGCCAGCGGCTCGACCAGCGCCTCGAACTCGGCGCGCGTGACCTCGAGCTCGGGCAGGCCGGGCAGGGCGACGCGCGTGGCTGTCTCTTCGGTCAGGCGCTCCTTGGCCGCGCGGGCGGCCAGGCGGGCGGCGTCGAGCTGGTTGCGCGTGGGCTCGCCGACGTCGGACCGCTGGAGCAGCCGGGCCGCGAGCGCGCGGTCGAAGTCGTCGCCGCCGAGGGCGCTGTCGCCACCGGTCGCCAGCACCTGGAACACGCCCTTGTGCAGGCGGAGGATCGAGACGTCGAAGGTGCCGCCGCCGAGGTCGTAGACGGCGAACAGACCTTCGCCGCCGCGGTCGAGGCCGTAGGCGAGGGCGGCCGCGGTCGGCTCGGCGAGCAGGCGGTAGACCTGGAGGCCGGCGATCCGCCCGGCGTCGCGGGTGGCCTGGCGCTGGGCGTCGTCGAAGTAGGCGGGCACCGTGATCACCGCGCCGTCGCACGGCTCGCCCAGCTCGGCCTCGGCGCGCAGCTTGAGCTCGCGCAAGATCGCCGCCGAGACCTCCGTCGGGGTCACGCGCCGCGACGCGCCGGTCGGTGCGCCGACCTGCGAGCCCACCTGCGAGCCGGGAGGCGAGCCGACATCGATGCGCAAAAGTCCGGCTGTCTCTTCGGACAGGTGATACGGGTGGGCGAAATTGATGTCGGACAGGCCGCGGCCCATCAGCCGCTTGACGCTGCTCAGCACCTGCGACGGGTGCTCGGCCTGCAGCGCCTGGGCGGCGCGGCCGACCAGCGGCGGGTCGACCGTGTAGGCGACCACCGAGGGGACCAGGCCGCTGCCGGAGCTGTCCCGAAGGACACGCGGAGCGGCGCCGTGCGGGGCGAGGGCGACGAGGCTGTTGGTGGTGCCGAGGTCGATGCCGATCCCGCGGCCGGGGCGGCGCTGGGCGCGGCGCTGGTCGGTCGGCTCGGCGATCTGGAACAGCGCGCCGGTGTCGTGGATGGGGACGCTGGTCATGGGGCGCTGCTGTCCGTCTCGTCGAGGAAGCGCTGGAAGTAGCGGCGGGCCACCAGGTGCTCGGCGGCGCGGCGGAACTCGCCGGCGTCGAGGGCGTCGACCGCGGCGTCGAGGGCCGCGTCGCAGCGAGCCTCGACGTCGTCACGCAGGGCGGCGACGCCGTCCGGGCCGCCGTCGTCGAGGCGCTCGCGCAGGTCGATCATCTCGAGCAGGAAGGCCTGGGTCGGGTGCGGGGCGCCGCGCTCGGGGTCGGTGCTGTCGAGGTCGATGCCGCCGAGCTTCACCAGGGCCTCGGCGCGCAGGACCGGATCTCGCAAGACCCGGTAGGCGGCGTTGACGGCGCTGGCGCGCTCGACCGCGGCGCGGCGGGCGGCGGTGCCCTCGCCGACGACGTTGTCGGGGTGGGCCGCCCGCGACAGCTCGAGGTAACGCTGCTCGATCACGTCCCGCGAGGCGGCGTGCCGGCGCGGCAGGTCGAACAGGGCGAAGGGGTCGGTGTCGACGGACATGGCCGAAGGGTCGGAGAGAGCAGGTCCGAAAGGACAGGCCCGTTCAGACAGGGCCGTTTGGACAGGGCCGAAGGAACAGGCCCGAACGGGCAGTGGGCGCGGCCTGGGCGGTTGCCGGGCGGCGGGCTAGAAGGAGATCGACTCGCCGCAGCCGCACGAGTCCTTGGTGTTCGGGTTCTTGAACTTGAAGCCGTGGCCGCGCATGCCGGTCTCGAAGTCGACCTCGGTGCCGTCGAGGTAGAACAGGCTCTTGGGGTCGACGACGACGCGCACGCCGTCCTGCTCGACGACCAGGTCGTTCGCCCGCGGCGGCTTGTCCTCGAACTCGAACAGGTAGGAGTAGCCGGTGCAGCCGCCGCCGCGGATGCCGAGGCGGATGGACGCCTGCGGGGTGCCGCGGCGGGCGAGCTGGTCGCGCATGACCTTGGCGGCGCGCGAGGTGACGGTGACGCTGGGCATGACGGTCAGTGCTTGGACTCGCCCTCGGAGCCGGGGGCGCCTTGCTTCTGCTGGAAGTCGCGGATCGCGGCCTTGATCGCGTCCTCGGCGAGGACGGAGCAGTGGATCTTCACCGGCGGCAGCGACAGCTCCTCGGCGATCTGGCTGTTCTTGATCTGCATGGCCTGGTCGACGCTCATGCCCTTGACCCACTCGGTGACGAGGCTCGAGCTGGCGATGGCCGATCCACAGCCATAGGTCTTGAACTTGGCGTCGGTGATGACGCCGTTCTCGACCTTGATCTGGAGCTTCATGACGTCGCCGCAGGCGGGCGCGCCGACGATGCCGGTGCCGACGCTCGCGTCGCCCTTGTCGAGGCTGCCGACGTTGCGCGGGTGCTCGTAGTGGTCGATGACTTTGTTGCTGTACGCCATGGCGGTTCTCTTCGCGGACCCGGGCGGGACCGGGTAGGGATTTGGGCCCGGAGGCCAGTAAAGTCAATCAGTGCGGGGTCCACTCGATGGTGCGCAGGTCGATGCCCTCCTGCACCATCTCCCACAGCGGGGACATGTCGCGCAGGCGAGCGACCTCGCGCCCGATGAGGTCGGCCACGAAGTCGAGTTCCTCGCGGGTGGTGAACCGACCGATCGTGATGCGCAGGCTGGAGTGCGCCAGCTCGTCGTCGAGGCCCATGGCTCGCAGGACGTAGCTGGGCTCCAGGCTGGCCGAGGTGCAGGCCGAGCCCGAGGAGACGGCGATGTCCTTGAGTCCCATGAGCAGGCTCTCGCCCTCGACGTAGGCGAAGCTGATGTTGAGGGTTCCGGGCAGGCGATGCTCGAGCGAACCGTTGACGATCGCGTGCGGGATCTCCGTGACCAGGCGCCGGCGCAAGTGCTCGCGCAGCTCGAACACGCGGGCCGACTCACTGGCGAGCTCCTCGCGCGCCAGCTTGGCCGCGTAGCCGAAGCCGACGATGCCCGGGACGTTGAGGGTGCCCGAGCGGGTGCCGCGCTCGTGGCCGCCGCCGTGGATCTGCGGGGCGATCCGGACGCGCGGCTTGCGGCGGCGGATGTAGAGCGCGCCGACGCCCTTGGGCCCGTAGAGCTTGTGGGCGCTGAGGCTGGCGAGGTCGATGTTCATCGCCTCGACGTCGACCGGGATCTTGCCGAAGGCCTGCACCGCGTCGGTGTGGAACAGGACGCCGGCGGCCCGGCAGGCGGCGCCGATCTCGGTGATCGGGTGGAGCACGCCGGTCTCGTTGTTGGCGAACATCAGCGAGACGATGGCGGTGTCGGGGCGGAGCGCCGCGGCGACCTGCTCCGGCGTGATGCGGCCGTCGACCGCGACCGGCAAGTAGGTGACCTCGCAGCCGTGGCGCTCGAGGTGCTTGCAGGTGTCGAGGACGGCCTTGTGCTCGGTGACCGCGGTGACGATGTGCTTCTTGCCGGTCTCGGCCAGGTACTCGACGACTCCCTTGATCGCGAGGTTGTTCGACTCGGTGGCGCCGCTCGTGAAGGTGATCTCCTTCGGGTCGGCGTTGAGCGAGGTGGCGATCTCGCGGCGCGCGGCCTCGACGGCCTCCTCGGCCTGCCAGCCGAACACGTGGGTGCGGCTGGCGGCGTTGCCGTAGCGGTCGCTGAAGTACGGCAACATGGCCTCGAGGACACGCGGGTCCACGGGGCAGGTCGCGGCGTAGTCGAGGTAGATCGGGCGCTTGGTGTCGGTCATGGGAAGGTCCCCTCGGGCTCGGTGGGGGCGGCAGATCGCTCGGCGGGGCGGGCGGCGAACTCGCCGGGCCGCGCGGCCAGCTCGGGGCCGGATGTCCGCGCGGACAGGTCGGGAGCGGATGTCCGCGGGGACAGGTCGGATGTCCTCGAGGACAGGTCGGCGAGCCGGCCGCCGGAGGCCGCGGTCTCGATCGCGCACGGGCGCGCGACCGGCTCGGCGCCAGGCTTGCGGTGGATGCCGACCACCAGCGACGGGGTCGGCTCGTCGCTGCGGCGCTCGCTGATGCAGTTGGTGCAGGCGTCCGGCTTGGCAGGCTCCTGGCAGAGGCGGCAACCCTCGAGGTAGGCGAGAGATTCGGACAGGTCGCGCTCGAGCTGCAAGAGCCGGGTGACCTGCGCCCGCGTGTCGTCGAGCTTGCCCCGGAACAGTTCGCGCACGCTGTTCATCGCCTCGGGGGCGGTCTGCGAGGCGGCCACGGTGCCCAGGAGGCTCTGGATCTGCGGCAAGCTGAAGCCGATGTCCTGCAGCTTGGTGATCCAGTAGACCCGCGCGACCTCGTCGGGGCCGTACAGGCGGAAGCCGCCTTCGGTCCGCGCGCTCGGGACGAGCAGGCCCATCTCCTCGTAAAGGTGCAGCGCCCGCGGGGTCTTTCCGGTCTTGCGCGCGAGCTCGCCGATCTTGATCCGGCCGGGCCGCGTCACGCCGGCCGTGGGTGCGAGCGTGGACTTGGCTTCGCTGATGCTCATGGGGCCCTCAAGCTGTCCGTCGGGAGGAAAGTATCTCTTACGTACACGTAAGAGTTGAGGCGGTGGACAAAAACTGACACGCGCGCGCTTCGCTGTCAACCGCCGTTCCCTGCGAGGAAACGCGGTTAAAAAGGCCAAGGGCGACCGCGGAATGGCCGGGGCCGGTCCGCGATCGCCCGAGGTCTCAGGGCAGAAGCTTACGTGCGAGTACGAGGCCGGGAAAATTCTGCGCGGACTCGCGCGCGCCCCGCCGTCACTCCGAGCGGCCGACGCGCTTGGGCGGCACCCGCTCCACCTTCGACGAGTCGATCTTGAGCCCGCCGGTCTTCGGGGTCTCGGTCTTCGGGGTCTCGTCGGTCTTCGGGGTCTCGGTCTTGGGGGTCTCGGTCTTCGGGGTCTCGGTCTTCGGAGTCTCGGTCTTCTTCTCCTCGACCTTCTTCTCCTCGACCTTCTTCTCCTCGACCTTCTTCTCCTCGACCTTCTTCTCCTCGACCTTCTTCTCCTCCGCCGGGACCTCGGCCACCACGGGCGGGGCCGTCGGCGCGTCGATCGCCGGGCGGAGGAAGGCGGCCATGCCACCGGCGGCGAGCAGCAGCGCCGGGGCCGAGCCGCCGACCAGCGCGCCCGCGCCGCCCTGGCCCGCGCGGGTCTGGTAAGCGGCGATCCGCGGCGAGCTCGGGTACTTGGCGGCGAGGTCGCTGAAGGCCTTGGCCGGGTCGGGGCTGGCGGCCGCGGCGAGGGCCGCCTTGCCCTCCTCGTCGGTGGTGTTGCCGATGGTCTGGACGGCGAAGTGGATCACGCCGGCGTTCTGGTGCTCGCTGATCCACATCGTCGTGCTCGACAGCGGGGCCAGCACGTTGAGGGCCGAGCGGGCGGTGCTCGACGAGTAGCCGGGCAGGCTGGCGAGCGCGCCGTCGAGGAGCTTGAGCAGGGCGGGGCTCTGCAGGCCGTCGAGCGGGACGTGAGTGACGAAGCCGACTTCGCCGGCGCGCAGCGAGGCGGCCAGGGCCGGCGGCAGCGCGGCGATGGTGGCCTCGTTGTTGGCGGCGGCCTTGACCAGGCCGACCTTGCCGGCGTCGACGCCGACGACCGCGGCGAGGGTGCCCTCGGCCGGGAACACCCAGGCGTCGAGCGAGAGGCCGAGCTGGTCGGCCAGGGCCTTGGCCTGCGGCACGCCGCTGGCGCCGAGGTGCAGCGCCTTGATCTTGTCTGTCCCGAAAGACACGTTCTCGGCCTTGAAAGAGACCTTGCTGCCGGGGACGTCGGGGATCGGCTTGTTGTGGATCATCGGACCGCCGAACGCGACCGCGAGATCGGCCAGCGGGGCCAGCGAGCTGGTGTCGCTGAAGCCAAAGCGGGCCTGCAGGGCCGCCGGATCGGCGCTGCCGCCGAACAGGACCTCGCCGGTGAAGGCGCCCACTGTGGCGCTGAACGGCGGGGGAACCTCGTTCAGGCCCTTCTTCTTGAGCTCGTCGAGGTCGAGCTTCATCCACAGGAAGCCGGTGCCGGCCGGGGCGAACTTCAGAAGGTCGGCCTGGCCCGGGGCGAGGGTGGTGACCATCTCCTTGGCGTCCGGCGGGGCGCTGATGTGGAGCGTCGCGCCGCCGGCCGGCTTGTCGAGCCCGAAGTGGACGTCGCCGTCGGTGACGTAGCCGAACAGGGCCAGGTCGTCGATCGCCACCGCCGGCAGGGCGGTGTTGAGGCGGGTGCGCGCGGCCTTGCCGTCGCCCGGCTTGTAGGCGGCGAGGGTCGGCTGATCCTTGGCGCAGGTGACGTAGCCGGGCCGGCCGGCGGTGGCCAGACACTCGGTGGTGGCGGCGTCGGGGATCTTCAGGGCCGCGAGCAGGCCCTTGGCCGCCTCGGCGCTGCTGGCCGAGAAGGTGATCACGGTGTCGTCGCCCGACAGCGAGGTGCTGGTGACGACGATGCCGCGCGCGAGGTCGGTGCCGGACTTGGCCAGGGCGTCCTTGGCGTCGGCGACGCCGTGCTTGAACAGGGCGAAGCTCTCGGTGAGCCGCGAGAGCTGGTCGGGCGAGGTGGCGCCGACGAGAGTGGTCAGCGGCTGCTCGAAGGTGCCCGCGGCGGTCTCGGCGAGCGACAGGAGCGCGTCCGGAGCCTTGAAGACGACGTAAGAGGAGGCTCCGTCATGGACGAGGCCGAGCAGCTCGTCGACGGACGCCGGCCCGGTCGGGGCGGGCGCGGCCACCGCCGGGGCGGGTGGCGCCTTGGTGTCGGCGGGGGCCTCGGCCTTGGTGTCGGCGGCCTTCTCTGCGCCTCCGGGGGAGACTTGATTGCACGCGACGAGCAGGACCAGCGTGCTCAGAGGGAGGGACAGGCGGGGGTTCGACATGCGGCGCAGGATAGCGAAAACCGGGGTGGGTGTGTGACATGTGGCGAGCGATACCGCGCATGGCAGACCCGCCAGCCGGCGTGCGATGCTCCGCGCGTGCTTCGCCCATACACGACCGGCTTTCTCCTGGCTTTTGTGGCCGCCTGCGGCGATCCGGGGCCCTCGCGCTTGCAACAGCGGGACGCCGACGCGGCGCCGAAGACGGCCGCGCCGGAGGTGCAGGCGCCCGTGGGGGCCCAGAGCCCCGCGACGCCGGCGGATTCGCCGTCCAAGGCCGATCCTTCACAACCGTCGAGCCCGCCGCCGCCCTCCGAGATGACGGAGATCCGCCTGGCCCTTCGGGAAGGTACGAACTACCGCGTCACGACCATCGGCAACATCCGCTTCGGCTCGCTGGTCCAGCCGACGGGGTTCGCCCGCGAAGAGCGGCTGAGCCTCAAGGACTGCGACGGCGAGGGCCACTCCCGCGCGTGCACGCTCGAGCACCGCTACGTCAACTTCGAGGCCGAGCCGCCGAACGGCAAGTTCCTCGAGAACGACGAGAAGGTCGTCAGTCAGCTGGTGACGAGCCACCGTCTGCTGGCCACCGGCGAGCGGTCGGGGACGACGAGCATCACCGGTCCCAAGGAGCAGGCCGAGAGCAAGTTTGGCCAGGCGCTGGCTGACGCCAACCGGTTCCTCTGCATCCGCTTCCCCGAGCAGGCGATCGGCGTCGGCGCCAAGTGGCGCTCGAAGTGCCAGATGCGCTCGGGCGGGGTGATCGACACCCGCGACGTGCTGTGGGAGCTGAAGAAGCTGGAGCGCGACCCGGACACGGGGCTGCGCGCGGAGCTGTCGTACATCGGCGAGTACACGGCGCCGGGCGCCAAGACGTCGCTCGAGGGCGTGGTCCGCGGGACGCTGCTGTTCTTCGTCGACTCCGGCGAGCCGCACCTGCTGCGCGAGGAGTTCACGACCGCGACCGACAAGGCCAGCAAGTACGTGACGCACACGACGCTGGCGTATCAGTTCGCCAAGCTGGTGCCCGGACCCGACGGCAAGGAGGTGGCGATGCGCACCGACGGCAAGCCGTTCCCGGAGGCGCCGGCGATGAACGAGCGCACCGCCGCGGAAGCGACCCCAGCCGCGAGCGAGGCGACGGGCGATCCGAAGGCCGACGCGAAGGCGGAAGGCAGCGCGAAGGCGGACGGCAGCGCGAAGGCGGACGGCAGCGCGAAGGCGGAGGGCGGCGCGAAGGCGAAAGGCGGCGGGGCCGGGGGTTGAAGGCCGGGCCGGCCCGGGCTACGAAGGTCGGGCATGCCGATTCAGCGCCTCAGCACGCCCGAAGCGATCGCCAAGGTCGCTTCCGAGGGCGACCTCGTCCACATCGATGTCCGCAGCGTCCCCGAGTTCGAGGCCGGCCACGCGCCGAACGCCTACAACATCCCGCTGATGCACATGGGCGCCGGCGGGATGGTGCCGAACCCCGAGTTCGCAGCCGAGGTCCAGGCCCATTTCAATAATAAGGACCAGCAGATCCTGGTGTCGTGCAAGGCGGGCGGACGCTCGGCTCGCGCCGCGGCGGTGCTGGAAGGCCTCGGCTACACCCGCCTGCTCGACCAGGTCGGCGGCTGGAGCGGCGGCAACGGCGACGGCGGATGGGTCGCCGGCGGCGGGCCGTCGACGACGACGACGCTGCCGGGGCGCGACCACGCGTCGCTCAAGCGCTAGCGGGTAGTGACCGCGAACAAACGCGCCGGGCGCGAGGCCGCGGCGCGGTGGATGGTCTTCGGGCCATGTCCTGAAGAGCATGTGCTCAGAGATATGTCTTAAAAAGCATGTTCTCGGCGCCATGGGAGGGGGGCCGGTCGGCGGGACGTCCGGTTCGGGCCGCGCCGCAGGTCGTGGGCGCTGTCGCGAGGTCGTGGCAATGGCCGCGGCAATCGTCACACCGGCGCGGCGCGGTCGTCGCCGGCGCGGCGTGTCATTCGCCGGAGGCGCAGTTTCACTCCCATGCGACAGAACCCGTCATTCTCCGAAATCGCCACGGTCCTCCTCGGCGTGAGCCTCGCGGCTTGCAGCCCGGAAGGGTCGACGACAGCTACGCCCGACAGCGAGACGGGCGAGACGACGACGACGAGCGGCACGACCGACGAGCCGACCGACACGACGCAGACCGATCCGACGACGACGACGAGCGGCCCGACGACCGGCGACGACTCGACGACCACCGAGGCGATCACGGGCAGCACCGGTGAGACGTCGACGACTGGCGAGACGACGACGACGGGTGATACGACGACGACGGGTGATACGACGACCGGCAGCACGGGCGAGACGACGGAGGGGGAGACGGATACGGGTGTGGTCGAGACGATCGAGATGGTGCGGATCGGCCGTTACGCGCAGCCGGACGAGGCGGCGGTGATCGCCGTCTATCTCGACGAGGACCTCAGCGCGGCGGAGATCCCCGCCTACGACCCGGGCAGCCAGCGGCTGTTCGTGGTCAACGGGCAGAAGTCGGGCATCGACGTGATCGACCTCGGCGACCCGGCGGCGCCGGTGCTGCTGACCACGCTCGACACGTCGCTGTTCGGGCCGCCGAACTCGGTGGCGGTCCACGACGGGGTGGTGGCGGCGGCGGCCGAGTCGACGACCAAGACCGAGACCGGCGAGGTGTGGTTCTTTGACGCCGCGAGCGGGCAGAAGCTGGCGTCGGTGCCGGTCGGGGCGTTGCCCGACATGGTCACCTTCTCGCCCGACGGCAATTACGTGGTGACCGCCAACGAGGGCGAGCCCGCCGACGATTATTCGATCGACCCGGAGGGCTCGGTGTCGGTGATCGACATCTCCGGCGGCGTCGAGGACGTCCTGCCCGCCGACGTGCGGACGGCCGACTTCGCCGCGTTCACGCCGATGAACCTCGACCCGGACGTGCGCCTGTTCGGACCCAACGCCGACTCGCCGGCGCAGAACCTCGAGCCCGAGTACGTGGCGATCTCCGGCGACTCGCTGACCGCGTTCGTGACGCTGCAGGAGAACAACGCGCTGGCGGTGGTCGACCTGGCGAGCGGCAAGGTCACCGACGTGCACGCGCTCGGCTTCAAGGCGTGGAACAGCGGGGCCAAGCTCGACCCGTCGGACGAGGACGGCGAGGCGGCGCTGGTCGACGCGCCGGTGCGCGGGATGTACCAGCCCGACGCGATCGCGTGGTTCACGGTCGACGGTGGTTCCTACCTGCTGACCGCCAACGAGGGCGACGTGCGCGACTGGGACGGCTACTCGGAGGAGGTGCGGGTCAAAAACCTCGACCTCGATCCGCAGCTGTTCCCCGACGCCGACGCGCTGCAGGAGGACGAGGCGCTCGGCCGCCTCAAGGTCACGAGCTCGCTCGGCGACCCCGACGACGACGGCGACTACGACGCGCTGTACACGTTCGGCGGGCGCTCGTTCGCGGTGTGGAGCGCGGCCGACGGCTCGCTGGTCCACGACAGCGGCGAGGCGATCGAGCAGCTGCTGGCGAGCCACCCGGCCTACCAGGACAACTTCAATGCCGACAGCACCGACAACGACTTCGACAGCCGCTCGGACGACAAGGGCCCCGAGCCGGAGGGGCTGACTCTCGGCCACGCCTACGGCCGCACTCTCGGCTTCATCGGCCTCGAGCGCATGGGCGGGGTGCTGATGGTCGACCTCGGCGACCCGACTGCGCCGGTGATTCTCCAGTACGCGAACCCGCGCGACTTCGCCGGCGACGTCGAGGCAGGCACCGCCGACGACCTCGCTCCCGAGGGCCTGACGTTCGTGCCGGCCGCGGCGAGCCCGAGCGGCAGGCCGCTGGTGATCGTCGCCAACGAGGTCAGCGGCAGCGTGTCGATCTACGAGCTCGTCGGTCAGTGAGGCGTCAGCGCCTCGAAGGTCTCGCCGTCACACCCGCCAGGTCTTTCGCAGCCCGTCGAGGACGCGGTCCCGGTTGGCGGGTGTCAGCTTCCTGATCTCGCGCGGCTCCCAGGGGTCGGGGTGCCTGCCGAGGATGTTCTCGTGGAACACGCAGGCCACCTCGTCGCCGAGCTTCGGCGTGGGCCTCGTGCACGAGAAGGGGCCCTCGAATTCCGCGAAGGGCGCGTCCTGCTCCAGCGCGACGCGAAAGGTTTGCTTCTGCAGCGGCACCGATATGACCTCACCGACGTGCACGACGCGCCCGACGCAGAGGAGGTTTTTCGGCGCCCGGTAGCGCGCCAGCACGTCGGCCTCTTCGGCGGGATCGAAGTAGTGCAGAGAGTACTCGGGAGGCCCCTCGTGCTTGAGTTTCCAGCCCTGCCTCGACAGCTCGACGGCGCGAGGCCCGACCCATACCGTCCGCTCCCGGCTCCCGACGTCGGGCTTGAAGTCCGAGGCGTACACGAACGAGTTCTCGAACCTCGCCTTGATCCAGCGGCCGAGCGCGTTGAACCAATCGGTCATCGCGCGCGCGGTCTTCGGGTTCGTCGCTGGCGCCCCTTTCCAGCCCGTGGCGAGCGCGATGCGGCCCACCCCGATCGCGGTGTCCTTGACCGGAGAGCGCAGGAACTGGATCAGCGACTCCTCCGAGCGCAGATAGTAATCGTCGCAGGAAGCGATGTGCTCGACCCGCGGTCGCGGGAGGATCGCCGCGTCCCACAGCATGCATTGCAGGCCGCGGAGCCCACCGACCTCGCGCGTGCGGGGGAACTCGGGGGTCGGGCTCCTCTCGTCGGTGATCAGCGAGACGGTCGGTCGCTCGAACACGAAGCTCAGGAAGGCGGCTTCGTCCTCGGGCGCCATGAGCGTGACGAGCTGCGAGCGCACGCCGGTCACTGTGCCACGCTCGATCTCAGACGCGCACGCCGAGAAGCGGATCGGCGTCGGGCCGTTGCAGGCGGGTGTTGCTGAGCTCGAAGGTGGCGCCGAGAGCGTCGTCGCGGGTGAGGGCGGCGACGAGGGCGCGGGCGACGTGGCTGCAGTCGATCATGCGCGGGTCATCGGTGGGGCCGTCGTGCAGCCCGCCGGGGCGGAGGATGGTGAAGGGGACGCCGCTGGCGCGCAGGACGGCCTCGGCCTCGCCCTTGGGCGCGAACCACTCGAGCATGTGCGCGGGGACGCCGGGCGTGGGCACTGCGCCGATCGTCGAGCACAGCACGAAGCGAGCGACCCCGGCCTCGCGCGCGGCGGCGACCAGGCGGGCGGTGGCCGGGAGGTCGACTGTCCGCAGGCCGCCGCCGTGGACGTCGCGGCTGCCGAGAGTGCTGACGATGCGCTCGACGCCGGCGAACGCGGGGCCGAGCTCGAGGTCGAGGGCGTCGCCGACGACGAGGTCGAGGTCCGCGCCGAGCTCGGCCTCGGCCCGCGCGCGGTCGCGGACGAGCAGCCGCAGCGGGACGCCGGCCTCGCGCAGGAGCGAGACGACGTGACGACCCGTGCGGCCAGTGCCGCCGACGACGAGGACCCGACCGGGCGCGGTGGACATGGCCGCCACGCTAGCAAGCCGGGCGCCGCCTGCCAACCAGCGCAGTCGAGCGGGCGCGGCCGGGCGAGAGCCCGAGGCCAGGCTCGTCGATTCGCTGGGAGCCGGCCGGCCCGAGGTCGCGTTCGGGACATGTCCGAACGGTCATGTCATATGTCCGAAGGGTCAGGAGCGACTGGTGCTGAAGCCGGCGCACGACTTGGTGATGAAGACCTGCGAGACCGACTTGTTGTAGGTGAAGTTGCTGACGCCCTCGCCCTTGTCGTCGACGATCCACAGCGTGTCGCCCTCGTTGCCCTGGACGCTCATGGTCGTGTTGGAGCCGATCGAGTCGGTGCGCCCGCCGCTGTGGCGGGGGTGGCGGCCGTGGAACAGCAGCACTTTCCGCGGGCACTCGTTGTGCAGCCGCGTCGACACGAACCTCGACGCCGCGTCGCCGCTGCTGCTGCTGTCGCTGCCGCCGGAGCCCGCGCCGCCGGCGGCCTGGCGTTCGGCTTGCTGCTGGCGATAGGCCTGGTAGCGGGCCTCCTCTTCGGCCTCGCGCGCGGCGATCTCCTCGGCGGTATGGCTGCGGCAGCCGAACAGCGTGCATTTGGCGCTGTACTGCTGGCTGCGCTCACAACCCTGGGCGCGATAGAGGCCCTCGTTGAAGCCGCGATCTTCGACCTTGTCGATCTTGAGCGAATCGGCGCTGCATGAAAGATCTGCGGCGGCTCGCGTCCGCACCGACTGGTCGAGCCGACCGGCGCACGCAGACAAACAGAGGAGAGCGAGAAACATCCACGGAGGTATCTTCACGGGGCCAGGGTATCGCCCATGACCGCGCGAAAGTACGCGCGGCGCGACGTGAGCCAGGCGCCGTGAGCGGCCGAAAGCGGGCGAATCAGCGTCAGGAAGGCGAATGGCGCCGGGCCTGCGCCGGAGCGGAGGCATCGCTGGGGGATCGCCTTGGGGGAACCGCGCTGCGGGTATTCACGGAACTGCGGAGCGGGTGTACCGACGGTGATTTCGCGGGCGGCTTGGCCGACAATCACGCCCGTGTCGATCCGGACGAACCATGCGTGGGTGCTGCTCTCGGGCTGGCTGATCGCGTGCCCTGGTGGCGGCGAGAGCAGCGGCACTGCGGCGACGACAGGCGACAACCCCGGCAGCGCGAGCGAGGTCAGCGGCGTCGGCAGCACCGAGGCGCCGACGACGGGGAGCAGCGCCGGGACGAGCAACGGGACGACGGGCCCGGGGACGACGAGCCCGGGGACGACGAGCCCGGGGACGACGAGCAACGGGACGACGAGCCCCGAGACGACGAATCCGGGGACGACGAACCCGGGGACGACGAATCCGGGGACGACGACCGACGCGGACACGACCGGCACGACTGCGACGACCGATCCGAACACCAGCGATTCGACGACGGGGGCGGTCGATCCGCCGCCGCTCGACGGCACTGCGTGCCAGGGCTACGCGACGCGCTACTGGGACTGCTGCAAGGCCCACTGCGGCTGGCAGGGCAACGTCAATGCGGCCACCGAACCGCTGCAGAGCTGCGACAAGAACGACAACAACCTGGGCTCGGCGTACGACGTGGTGAGCTCGTGCCAGTCGCCGGCGCAGAACAGCGCGTTCACCTGCTACAGCGGCGCGCCGTGGGCGGTGTCGGACACGCTGGCCTACGGCTTCGCGGCGGTGCCGGCCCAGGGCGACATCTGCGGGCGCTGCTACCAGCTCGACTTCGACGGGACGGGCCACTACAACGCGCAGGACCCGGGCTCGGTGGCGCTGTCGAACAAGACGATGATCGTGCAGGCGACGAACATCGGCCACGACGTCGCCGGCGGGCAGTTCGACATCCTGACGCCCGGCGGCGGGGTCGGTCTGTTCGACGCCTGCTCGTATCAATGGAACGTCGACACGTCGGAGCTCGGGGCGACCTACGGCGGGTTCATGACGCACTGCCAGCAGCAGGGCGGCAACCACGAGCAGATCAAGCAGTGCGTGCTCGGCCGCTGCGCCGCCGTGTTCGACGAGCCGGGCCTGGCCGAGCTGGCCGCCGGCTGCGAGTGGTACGTGCAATGGTACGAGGCGGCCGACAACCCGAACCTGCATTATCAAGAGGTGGCCTGCCCGCCGCAGCTGGTCGCCATCTCCGGCATCGACCGCGGTCCGCTCGACGACATCCAGGCCTGCAAGGGCGGCGGCGGCAGCTGCTCGCAGGAAGAGATGGACGCCTGCGACTGCAGCTGGACGAACGGCGGGCAAAACTGCGGGCAAGACGACGGCTCGTGCTGCTGGACGGCCTGCTGCGGGCGGTGAGGCGAGGGGGCCCGGCTTGGAAGGCTGGTTCGCCCGGCCGGACGCTCGCTACGTGCTGCTGACTGCGAGAGGAGCGCCGTCACTTCCGTCGATGCGCTCCAAGGCTGCGCCAGAACCGCTTTTTTCGCTGGCCATCGACTTCGCCACGTGGGCGAGGAGCTGGGTCAGGAGGTCGAGGATGACGCTGAGGTCGGCGATGGTGTCGACTGTCGAACAGTGCTTCAGGCACCACTTCTGCTGCGCGGATGTACATGAATCGACGTAATCCGGAGAGAAGTGCAGGCGCGAGGAGAGAAAGCCGCTGCTCGTCCTGCGAGCGTGATGCGCATGCACCTCCAGAGCGCTGACGAACGCTTCCAACTCTCCGTACATCGCGCGATCGAAGGCCAGGAGGGTGAATCCCCCCTCTCTCTCGTTCATGACGGAACGCAACATTCCGATGCGCCCGCGAGAAGTTCTAAATCGCGCGAGGTGGTCCTGGAGATTTGCGATGGTGAGCTCGTGGGGGCCGTGCCGGTCCATGGAACGCCGGGTCAGCAAATCGCGGACGGCGAGCCCAGATTCGCGGAGCGCGGCTACTCCCGCCATCCCGCCCAGGAGGAGCAGCAGCAGCAGGAATGGGATGCCGAACAAGTCATCGAGCCAATCGGGCATCACTTGCTGAGCGGACAGGTATTTTACGCCGACACCGACGCCCGCCAGGGCAAGGAGCCACATCAAGACCTTCGGATTGAGGACCAGGGCTGCCGTGGAAAATATGATGAGGAGGACCGGTGTGAACGGCCACAAAAATCGAGGTATGGGCAAACCCAGCTGCAAGGTGGCCCGGATGCTAAAAATGCAGACCTCCGTATAGATGCATGTAACGAGAATGACGTCTGCCGTGCCCTTTCCGACGGATTCAAGGACGGCGATTGTCAGCGGCAGCGAGCCGATCAGCGTCACGAGGAACAATATCGCCTGCCCTCTGTACTTCTGCACGATCCACAGGACGAGCGCAGACACGAGCAGCCCGGTTACCAGGACGGCGACCGATTCGCCGGGCGAAAGCGACGATGTGGCGACGACGAGCGAGAGCCCAATAAAAAAGCCGGCTGCCAGGATGACGCGTAGGATGTTCTCGACCTCGTAGAACGATGCCGCCGAGGCGAACAGAGTCACGAGCGCAGGATGATCCATTCTGCGGAGCCGGGCCTCGGTAGCCAGCCGGTCCTGGGCGATCCGCCCGTTGACGGTCATGCGATACAGCAGGCGCTCGATTCGGTTGAGAACCTCGATCGACGGCCTGCTCACCCGGGGGAGCTGTTTGAACGCGACGTCGTGGAGCAGCTCACTGTCGCCGTCGAGGGCGGTGAGGGCGAGGCCTTCCAGGTGTCCGGGAGGGAGCACCCCAGCCAGCTCGAGGACGTACACCTTGTCCATGCGGATGCCGGCGCGGTATGCCTGGACGAGCAGAGACGTCGCGCTTTGCTGCAGCGTTTGAGGCAGGTCCCGGCGGCAAGCGTAGCCGCACTGCAGCAGGTCCATCACGTGGTAGAGATTTTTGGGCCACACAAGGGGTCGCGGAGGTGGGGCCGACTTCAAGAACCCGGTCGTCCGCTCTCTCGCCTCCTCGATGGGGGATGCGACGGCGAAATCTTCGGCCGCTAACCCCATCTCCGCGTGACAAGCGAGCACGAAGCGCTCGGCGGCAGCGAGTACACCCGTCAGTCGTTCGACGGGACTGTGCTGCAGCAAGACGACGCAGGCCTCGCGCCAGCGACCATCGAACAACAGCAGGTCCGGAGACAACAGTTCGGGCTCGCGTACGACTACGCGAGTGGCGAAGTATTCCTGGAGGCGACGGTGACGAAAGTGGGTGTGAGCGCCATCGGCTTGATCCTCGCTCAGGGCGAGCTCGAGCTGCTGGATCGTTTCAAGGACCCTGTCAACGTTCACGGCAGGACGATCGAACTTCAGCAGCGCCGCCGACACGGCACGATTGGAGGGGACTTGACCGAGGCTGGGCTCGGCCCACATGACGAAGGCTATCTCCTCGGCAGAGCGTCGCAGCTCGTCGACCCCGCCTCCGTAGATCTCGCGAACGCGACCCGCATCGCGATTGAAACGCAGATTTAGATATTTATCGAACAGTGTGTAGACGTTGGGTGGAAAAGGCTCACCGGCCTTGCTCAACTCGCACAGCATGCTCAAGGTCAGTGGATTATGTGCCCAGCCCGGAGGGGCGGTGACCAGGTCTTCGGAGAGGCGCCGGACCTGCTCGGTGTCGAGCCCACAATTGGCGAGGAACACGCGTCGGCGGTCCTCGGTGAGCGGGCGCAAGTGAAACCGGCTCCAGTTTACTACGCGCGGGCCGCGGTAACTCCTGGAGGCTACAAGGACGCGGCAGTTCGTGGCAGCGACGAGGTTGATGTCGGTGCAGAAGTCCTGGATCGCCGAGACATAGCTCTGCACGGCGGAGTCGGCCTCGATGGCGCTGAGCACGTCCGGAATTTCGTCAAAGCTGTCGAGCAAGAGCAGCCAGCCGCCGTGTCTGCACCCGTCGCTGAAGCGAGCCGAAGCCACTGCCGGGTCAGAGTGCAGCGCTCGCAGGATGCATGTCCGCAATTTGTCGAGCGCCTGTCCGTCTCCGGGTGAGATGTATTTGAGGTTCACATACAGCGGCAGCGGGAGCGGACAGTGCGGGTCCTGCCGGATCTGCGTGGCGAAGTTCTTCTCGACCTTGCGGAGCGAGACGGTTTTTCCGGACCCCGGATCTCCCTCGAGCAGGATGAAGCGCTCCCGGCTGCGCTCGATTGCAGCGGTCAGGGATGGCTCGACGCGGAGTTGGTTCCCGGGCACGCGATCGCGGACCGACCACTTCCTGGCGACATAGTCGCCCTCGGCTTCGACCTCCGCCTCGAGCTCGGTATAATGGCAGGCGAGCGTGATCTGCAGGATCGATGGGATGTCCTGACGGCCGAGCACCGCGTCGGCGAGTACTTCGCGGATTCGCAGGGTCTCGAGTTGTTTGCCATCTCTTTCGTTCGTGCGAGACATCCGTGAGCCAGAGTCGAGGTGGTGGGCAGGCTACGATAGTCGAAGCGGCCACAGGTGCGCGACGGGCCTCAGAGGCCGAGGGGCGCAACGTGCGCGATGAGACAGAACCGGTTGCCGGGAACGGCGACCCGCGGCGACCATGCTCGGTGGAACTTGAGCGTCGCACAGATACTATCTGCCACGCTGCGCCTCGACACTCCTTGCCGAGCAGCCCGAACACGGAGTCTACTCGTGCCTCGGATGCCGGGGCCGCGTCAACGAGTGCGAACTGGAGATGACGCGGGCGGCGACGAGGTGACTCGGTGAGTTCGGCCCCCCCCCGATACGACCGCCATGATCTGGGCCGCCTTCCGCGCCTTGACCAGCCACGACTCGTGGAATCATCGCCGCCCCATGTCACACGGGCGCGCGCCCGCTTGTCCTGAGCAGCGAGGGAAACGACGATGAACGCACGGATGATTTCACGAACACCGGCAGCGCGAATCCGCGCACTCGGCCTCGCAGTGCTCTCCACCCTGGGCGCCTGTCGGGCCCAGGACCCCGGCCCTGGCGACGCTCTCGAGGTGCGGCCGGCAGTCGAGGCGACGCAGGACGACGACGGCGAGCAGCGGGCGGTGGCCGCGGGCGCCGGGCTGATCGGCCGACCCGCGCCGGCGATCACCCTCACGACGATCGACGGCCAGGCGATCGACCTGGCGCGGCTCGTCGGGAAGAAGCCGGTCTACCTCAAGTTCTGGGCGACCTGGTGCGTGCCCTGTCGCGCGCAGATGCCGGGCTTCGCGGAGATCCACGCGAAGATGGCGGACCGCATCGAGGTCATCGCGGTCAACACCGGCTTCACCGACGACGAGGCGGCCGTGCGCGCCTTTCGTCAGGAGCTCGGCTTGAAGATGCCGATCGTCATCGACGACGGCAGGCTCGCCGAGGCGTTCAACCTGCGCGTGACGCCGCAGCACGTGCTGATCGGCCGCGATGGACGCATCGCCCACGTCGGTCACCTCGCCGACGCGCGCCTGGACGAGGCGCTGCGCGCGGCGCTCGCCGACGACGGCCAGGCCCCCGCCGCGATCGTCGCCGCGACGAGTCCGGACGCGCGCCCGCTCGCGCCCGGGGACCTCGTCCGCGATCTCTCACTCACGACCGGCGGCGAGACAGTGTCCCTGGGCGGCGTGGGCAAGCCGAGCGCCCTGGTGTTCTTCGCCCCGTGGTGCGAGTCGTATCTCGCCGAGAGCCGGCCCGCCACCGCCACCGCCTGTCGTCGCGTGCGTGAGCAGGTCGAGGCTCTCGCGGCGAAGGGCGATGTTCATTGGCTGGGGGTCTCCAGCAATCTGTGGACGACGGAGGACGAATTGAACGAGTACAGGAAGACCACCGGGACCCGGCTCCCGCTCGCGCTCGATGCCTCGGGTGCGGTCTTTCGTGCCTTCGGCGTGCGGGAGATCCCCGCGGTCGCGGTGCTCGACGCCGCGGGACGACTGGTGCGCGTGCTCGGTCCCCAGGACCAGGACGTCGCCGCGGCGCTCGCTGCCGCGGGCGACTGAAAAGCGCCGCACCAGGACGCCGCCAACACCTGCCGCAGCGGTCCGTTGCTCCTCCCGCCGACGGCGTCGCGCTCCGTGAGGAACGCGATTCGGCCGAGCGCTCACTGCGGGACGAGCACGCTGACGCTGTAGGCCGGCATCTCGTAGAGGAACGCGTTGGTGGCGGTCGGCGACACGGCTGGCCCGGAGGTCAGCTCGGGCTGGGGGCCGGTCAGTTGCCACACTGCGACGCTCTGGTAGTCGGCGTAGGCGGCGAGGGTGACTGCGGCGGTCAGCGGGCCGGCGGTCTTGTTGATGGCGACGATCACCGTGCGCGCGGGGTCGGCGGCGTCGGTGCTGGCGTAGACGCTGGTGGCGGCGACGTCGGAGGTCACTGCGTGGATCGAGGTGTCGCCGAACTTGCTGCCCTGGCCGTCGTAGCTGGTAAAGGCGCGGAAGGCGGCCCAGATCATGGAAGTCTGATCGGTCAGGGCCCAGTAGGCGGCCATGGTCACGCCCTCGCGGCCGAAGATGCCGAGGACGTCGGCCTGGGCGATCGCGCCGGAGATGTGGCCGCCGCCGCCGTAGTTGTACTCGGTGAAGCCGAGGCCGGTGCCGGGGTAGTGCTCGTCGATGCGCTCGTTGAGCCACGGGATCAGGCGCACGGGGCCCTGGAGGACGTCGGTGGCGATCCAGCTGTCCTCCTGGAAGCTGTCGTCCCACAGCGAGCGCGGGGCCTGCACGCGGGCCGCGACCGACTCCGGCGAGTTGTCGTCGCCGGTGATCCGCTGGCCGTTGGCGTAGACCTCGGTGTACCAGTGTAGATCGAGGACGTCGACCAGGCGCTTGCCGGCCTCGGCCTCGGCCTCGGCCATCGCCTGCAAATAATAGGTGAGGAACTCGCCCTGGGCGTCGGGCGCGTCCTGCAGGGTGGTGTAGCCGCCGTAGCCGTAGGAGACGAAGCCGGCGATGATCGCGTTGGCGGCGACGTCCTTGATCGCGGCGGCGAACTCGGCGTTCTTCTCGACGAGCTCGGCGTAGCCGACCGGGTCGGGATGGATCCGCTCGTGCGTGTGCGACCAGAGGTCGGGCTCGTTGTCGAGCGAGAACAGGACGCGGGCGCGCTCGGGGTAGAAGGCGTCGGGGAACCTGGATTGCAGCCAGGCGACGAATTCGTCCTGGTAGACTGCGTCGTCGTTCGGATCGGGCTCGCTGTCGAACGGGCCGTCCTTGCGGGCGACGGTCGGGTGGAAGCGCGTCTCGAGGTAGTTGGGGGTCTGGTCGACGTCGCCGCCGCCGTCCTTGTCGGCCGCGACGTAGCCGCAGATCGGGACGGTCACCAGCATGTCGGCGCCGGCGTCGAGGGCCTCGGCGGTGGCCGCCCGCACGACCTCGCCCGGGATATTGCCATCGACGCCGAGCTGCGAGGCGAGGTAGTCGTCGTTCTGGTGCTGATAATCGGCCCCGGCGTTGCTGGCGTTGTTCTCCCAGTTGTACGCGGTCATGCGATTGCCGCCCTGCCGCACGAGGCCGAGGCCGCGGTTGGTGGTGGCGAGGTCGTCGTATTGATTGGTCCCGTAGATCCACGGCGAGATCGGGTGACGATCGGTGTCGGCGCGGATCGTAAAAGTGACGTCGCCGCTGCCGGGGTCGCCGGGCTCGACGAGCGGGCCGGGGTCGGGCCCGTCGGTGGTCGGATCGCTGGTGGTCGGGCCGTCGGTCGGATCGACGGTGGTCGGGTCGCCGCCAGGGCCGGCGCCGGTCGGGCCGTCGGTCTCGCTGCCCGTCGGGCCCGCTCCGGTCGGGTCGCCGCCAGGGCCGGCGCCGGTGCCCTCGGTCGGGTCTCCGGTGGCCTGCGTCGAGGCGGTGGTGGTCTCGCCGCCGTCGGGGCAAGCGGTGAAGAGGAGCGCGAACGGGGCGGCAATCTTTGTTAAACGAAGTTGCATGGCCGCCAGGGTAGCCGAGCGCGAGGAGGGTGATGCTGTCCTGAAGGACATGTCAGCGAGCGCGACCGCGAGTTCGCGCGAAAGAGTCCAGGCGATGCAGCGAGCGGGACACTGCGACGCGCGCTCGCGAGTTTCGCAAGCGAGGACGCCTCGCTGCGAACGGAATGACGTCCAGTTCGCTCGCGAGGATGTTCGGCGACGCAGCGGGACCTTCGCCGAGCGCAGGGTTCGCGAGCGCGGACGTCCCGGTTATGCAGCGGGCGGGCCATGCCGCGTGAAGAGCGCTGTTGCGCCGAGACGATCGGTCAAGTAGAACCGAACCCGTGAGCCGAGGCGACGCGCGCGACCGTCTGGTCCAGGCGGCCATCGACCTGATCTGGACGTCCAGCTACGGGGCGGTCAGCGTCGACGCCATCTGCGAGCGCGCCCAGGTGCGCAAGGGCAGCTTCTACCACTTCTTCGCCAGCAAGGACGACCTGGTGGTGACGGCCCTCGACACCCACTGGGGCACCCGCCGGCCCGTGCTCGACGAGATCTTCTCGGCCTCGCGCCCGCCGCTGCAGCGGTTGCAACGCTACTTCGCCCACATCAGCGAACGCCAGGGCGAGGTCCGCGAGCAGTACGGGCGGGTCCTCGGCTGCTTCCACCACGCGGTCGGCAGCGAGTGCGTGCAGAAGCCGACCGCGGTGGCCGCCAAGGCGCAGGAGCTGAGCCTGGCGCTGCGCCGCTACCTCGAGACGGCGCTGCGCGACGCCCAGGGCGAGGGGGCGCTGCCCCCGGGCGACCCGGTGGCGGCCGCCAAGAGCCTGTTCGCGTTCGTGACCGGGGCGCTGACCCAGGCCCGCGTCCACGACGACCTCGAATTGCTGCGCCAGCTGCCCCAGACCGCCTGGTTGGCGCTGGGCATGGCCGGGCCGCCGCAGCGCAGCACGTGAGCCGCTCGGAGCCGGCCCTGCTGCGCGTTTTTGCGCGCTCGAACTTGACTAAACAGTCATCTACAACGCTCTCTTTCGACCCCGCTCCGCCCCGGTAACCGCCCATGTGGATCGTCCGACTCGCGCTGCGCCGCCCGTACACGTTCGTGGTGATGGCCCTGATGCTGCTGCTGTCGGGCATCTGGGTGGTCCGGCAGACGCCCACCGACGTGCTGCCGGACGTCGACATCCCGGTGATCAGCGTGGTGTGGACGTACACCGGTCTGCCAGCGCAGCAGATCGAGCAGCAGGTCACGCTGTTCAGCGAGCAGTCGCTGGCGGGCAATGTCGAGGACATCCAGAGCATCCAGAGCGACAGCTTCGACGGGGTGTCGGTGATCCGGCTGTTCCTGCAGCCGGACGCCGACGTGGCCTCGGCGATGGCGCAGGCGACTGCCGTTTCGCAGACGATCGTACGCCGCATGCCGCCCGGCATCGTGCCGCCGATCATCCTCCGCTACACGGCGTCGAGCGTGCCGATCCTGCAGCTGGCGTTCTCGAGCGACACGCTGTCGGAGGCCGAGATCTACGACCACGTCAATCAGCGCGTGCGGACGATGCTGAGCGTGGTCCGCGGGACCCGCTTCCCGCTGCCCGCGGGCGGCAAGCAGCGCCAGATCACCGTCGACCTCGACCCGGCGGCCCTGCGCGCGCACGGGGTCTCGCCGGCGGAGGTCAGCCAGACGATCGCGGCGCAGAACCTGACCCTTCCGACAGGCGCGGCGAAGATCGCCGAACGCGAGTACCGCATCAGCCTCAACAGCAGTCCGGAGGCGATCGCGGCGCTCAACGAGATCCCGCTGACCGGGGCGGCCGGGCGCCAGCTGTTCGTCCGCGACGTCGCCCACGTCCACGACGGCTACGCGATCCAGACCAACATCGCCCGCCGCGACGGCCGCCGCTCGGTGGTCCTCAGCGTGATGAAGACCGGCGACGCGTCGACGACCGAGGTGGCCGAGCGCGTCAAGGCACTGGTGCCGGTGATCCGCGCGGCGGCGCCCGAGGGCCTCGAGGTCGAGCTGCTGTCCGACCAGTCGACGTTCGTGACCCGCGCGATCGACGGCCTGCTGGTCGAGGGCGTGATCGCTATGGTGCTCACGGCGGCGATGATCCTGCTGTTCCTCGGCAGCGTGCGCGCGACGGTGCTGGTGGCGCTCAACATCCCGCTGGCGGTGATCATCGCCCTGCTGTGCCTGCGCGCCCTGGGGGCGACGATCAACGTGATGACGCTCGGCGGCCTGGCGCTGGCGGTCGGCATCCTCGTCGACGACGCGACGGTGGAGATCGAGAACATCCACCGCAACCTGGCGATGGGCAAGCGGTTGACGCGGGCGATCCTCGACGGGGCGCAACAGATCGCGGTGCCGGCGTTCGTGGCGTCGCTGTGCATCAGCATCGTGTTCGTGTCGGTGGTGTTCCTCGAGGGCCCGGCCCGCTTCATCTTCCTGCCGATGGGCATGGCGGTGGCGTTCGCGGTGATGGCGTCGTACCTGCTGTCGCGCACCCTGGTGCCGACGCTGGCGCAGTACCTGCTGGCGGAGCACGAGGACCACGCGCCGAAGCGCGGGCTGTTCGCGCGGATCCACCACGGCTTCGAGGCGAGCTTCGAGCGTCTGCGCGCGCGCTACGTGGGCCTGCTGGCGTGGGCGCTGGGCCGCCCGCGCATGGTGGCGACGCTGTTCGCCGCGGTGGTGGCGGCGACGGTGGCGCTGGCGCCGTTCGTCGGCCGCGACTTCTTCCCGCAGGTCGACGCCGGGCAGGTGCGCCTGCACGTGACTGCGCCGCCCGGCACGCGCATCGAGGAGACCGAGCGGTGGTTCTCGCGGGTGGAGGACCGGATCCGCGAGATCGTGCCGGTCGACCAGCGCGAGAGCATCCTCGACTTCATCGGCATGCCGAGCGGCTACACGCTGGCGATCACCGACAGCAGCAACGTCGGCTCGTCCGACGGCGAGATCCTGCTGACCCTGGCCCACGAGCGCACGCTCGCCACCGCCGACATCGTCCGCGAGCTGCGCGAGGTGCTGCCGCGCGAGTTCCCCGAGCTGTCGTTCTACTTCCAGCCGGCCGACATCGTGACGCAGATCCTGAACTTCGGCCTGCCGTCGCCGATCGACGTGCAGGTGTCGGGGGCGCAGCGCGACGCGACCCTGAAGGCGGCTCGCTCGCTCGAGGCCGAGCTGCGCGCGGTGCCCGGGGTGGTCGACGTGCACCTGCATCAGATCGTCGCTGCGCCGCGGCTTCACGTGGAGGTCGACCGCCAGCGCGCGCACGAGGCCGGCCTCAGCGAGCGCGACGTGGCAGCCAACCTGCTGCTGATGGTGTCGTCGTCGACGCAGGTGAGCCCGACGTTCTGGACCGACCCGAAGTCGAACTTCGCCTACCCGGTGGCGATCCAGGTGCCCGAGCACCGCGTCGACTCGCTGGCGGCGCTGCAGGGGCTGTCGCTGCCGACGGCGGGGGACGAGCAGAAGCTGCTGGTCGACGTGGCCGACTTCCGCCGCGCGACCACGCCGGTGTTCGTCAGCCACATGAACGTGCAGCCGACCTACAACGTGCGCGCGGACGTGCAGGACTCGGACCTCGGGTCGGCGGTGGCGCAGATCCAGGCGATCGTGCAGAAGCACCGCGAGGCCCTGCCGCCCGGGGCGACGATCGCGGTGCGCGGCCAGGCGGAGAGCATGCAGGTCGGCTTCGCCAGGCTCGGCGTGGGGCTCGGGTTCGCGGCGCTGCTGGTCTACGCATTGATGGTGATCAACTTCCAGTCGTGGAAGCTGCCGTTCATCATCCTGATGGCGCTGCCGGGCGCGGCGGTGGGCATCGTGTTCACGCTGTTCGCGACCGGGACGACCTTCAGCATCCCGTCGCTGATGGGCGCAGTGATGAGCATCGGCGTGGCCACCGCCAACTCGATCCTGGTGGTGTCGTTCGCCAACGAGCTGCGCCCGCAGGGGCTGTCGGCGGCCGAGGCGGCGCTGACTGCCGGCAGCGTGCGCCTGCGTCCGGTGTTGATGACGGCGACGGCGATGTTCATCGGCATGCTGCCGATGTCGCTCGGCCTCGGCGAAGGCGGCGAACAGAACGCGGCCCTCGGCCGCGCTGTGATGGGCGGCCTAGCCGGGGCGACGCTGGCGACTCTGGGCTTCGTGCCGGTGGTCTACAGCGTGCTGGCGAAGCGCTGGCGCGCGCCCGCGATCGACCCCGATCTCGCCGAGCCCGGTGACTTTGACGCGAGGGAGAGCGCATGACGACGATGCAGTCTAAAAGGTCAGGTTGGCCGGTGGTGGCGATGATCGCGGCGGTGCTGGCCGGCGCGGTGGTGCTCGGCGTCGGGCCGCGGCTCGAGCAGCGCGACGCGCGGGCGCGGACGCTGGCGCAGGCGACCGGGGCAAAGCGGGTGCGCGTGGCGGCGGTCCGCGCCGGCGACGAATCGCACGAGCTGACGCTTCCGGCGAGCTCGACGCCGATCCGGCAGTCGACGCTCTACAGCAAGTCGACGGGGTTCGTGCGCCGCTATCTGGTGGAGCTCGGCGACCCGGTGAAGGCAGGCCAGGTGCTGGCGGAGATCGAGGCGCCGGAGACGGACGAGGAGATCCGGCTGGCGCGGGCGCGACTGGCCGAGGCGCGCGCGAACGTGGGGATCCACCAGACGACGTCGGATCGCACGCGCACTCTGGCCGGGAGCGGAGCGGCGTCGCGGCAGGAGGCCGACGACGCGCTGGCGCTGGCCAACTCGGCTGACGCGCTGGTGGCGACGCGCAAGGCCGACCTCAAGCGGCTGCAGGCGCTGCGCGGCTACCAGCAGATCGTGGCGCCGTTCGACGGGGTGGTGACGCGCCGCCTGGTCGACTCGGGCGCGCTGGTCGGCCCGGCCGCGGCCGGCGGGGCGCCGCTGTTCGAGCTGGCCGACGTGTCGAAGCTGCGCGTGCTGGTCGACGTTCCCGACAGCCACGCGGCCGACGTCAGGGTGGGTAACCCGGCCGAGCTGTACTCGCCGCGCGACCCGTCGCGCACCGTGAAGGGGGTGGTGACGCGCACGAGCGGGGTGCTCGAGACGCGGAACCGTACGCTGCGCGTGGAGATCGAGGTCCCCGGCGACGAGTCGGTGCTGCCGGGCTCGTTCGTGTACGCGCGGCTGCAAGTGCCCCGCGCCCGCCCGGTGCCGATGATCCCGGCGAGCGCGCTGGTGGTGCGCAAGGAAGGGACGCTGGTGGCGAAGGTGAGCGAGGGTGCGGTGACTCTGGTGCCCGTGAAGCTCGGCCGCGACCTCGGCAAGGAGATCGAGGTGCTCGAGGGGGTGGCCGCCGGCGACGAGGTGGTGCTGCAGCCGCCCGACACGCTCGAGAGCGGGCAGGCGGTCGAGGTGGTGCCGACGGTCGGGTGATAATATCTCAAGGACATGTCCGATGGGGCATGTTGATTCGGACATGTCTTGACGGGCATATGCCGTGAACGAGCGGTCCGCCGGTCGAGCGGGCGCGCGGGCCTCGTCGAGGAGAGCTCCCGTCAGGGCGGCGCTCCTCTCGGCGAGGAGCTCCTCGCCGGCTCAGAGCAACGCCTGGATCGCCGCGACCGCCTCGTCATCGGTGATCGTCTCGGCGTCCGCGCCGGGCTGCAGCTCGATGTCGAGGAAGCCCGGGACGCGAGCTCGCCCCGCTCCGTTCGCCACCCAGATCTTGTGGTCGCGGGCGACCTGCTCCAGCCGCTTCGGGAACTCCGCCGCGTCGATGCGCGCGTAGATGCGGAACAGGTTCGTGGGCGGGACCTCCGGCGCCACGATGAACCGCGCGTCCTTGGCGAGCCGGGCCGCCAGCTGCTGCGCGCGCGTCACCCACTTGGGGATCCGCGCCAGCACGTCGTCGATGCGCATCGCGGCCGAAGCCGCGTAGGGAAAATACGCCGCGACGTTGCCGCCATGCCGGTGCCGCCACAGCCGCGCCCCGTCGATCAGCTCCTTCGAGCCGGCCACGACCGCGCCTCCCAGCGCGCCGATCGTCTTGTACAGCGAGACGTACACCGACGAGCAGCCCCGGCAGACCTCGGCGAGAGGACGTCCGAACGCCGGCGCCGCCTCCCACAGGCGCGCGCCGTCGACGTGCAGCGGCACGCCTCGCTCGCGGCACGCCGCCTTCAGGTCCTCGAGCTCGGCCCACGTCTGCATCTGCCCCGTCCAGCGGACCGGCAGTTCGACCGACACCACGGCCAGCGGCTCCTGCGCGTGGCGGACGTCGTCGCCGAGCAGCGCTCGGCCCCATGGCGACAGGACCACCTCGTGCATCCCGTGCAGCACCTCGAACGCGGCGTTCTCGTGGAGCAGGTGGTGCGACGACGGGTGCACGCCGAGCGCGCGACCGCGGCTGCGATCCGCGTACAGCCGCAGGAGACAGAGCTGACCCATCGTGCCGGTCGGCATGAAGCACGCCGCCTCGAAGCCGAGCAGAGCGGCGATCTTCTGCTCGAGCGCCTCGACGAGGTCGCCCGCGCCGTAGCGATCGGCGACTGCGTGTTGCTGCTGGCACCATTGACCGATGCGCACGAGCTCCGCGCCGTCGGAGTTCCGGGCGCCGGTGACCAGCGCGCCGCGGCAGGCCGCCATGAGCTGGTCGAGGCCGCCGGGCGGTCGAGCCGGCGGTGGCGCGGGACGCACGGGCGGGGCCGCCGTCGCGGCCCGCGGAGCGCAGCCAGCGAGCGCGCCGCCCATGCCTGCCGCCAGCGAGATCATCCAATCGCGTCGCAAGAGGTCGGTCATGCGTACGACTCTAGCCGAGCTCGCCGGCAATTGGCAGCGCCCGCGGGGTAGGCCACGGGCGGTTCGTGTGTTTGAAAAGACATGTCTTTTTAGACATGTTCATGCAGTCATGTTGCGATCAGCAGTTGTCGCCGATCGTCCCGTTGGGGCCGCCGGTGGGCGGGAGCTCGAGGATGTTGTCGTTGAAACAGCCGGGCTTCTCTTCGTCGTCCTCGGTGGTCGCTGCGGTGGTGGTCTGGACCTCCGCGGTGTCGTTGCCGGTCGAGGTGCTGTCGTCCTCGCCGCCGGTCGACTCGTCGCCGGTGTCGCTGCGCTCGATGTTCTTGTCGTCGGGGTCGTCGCAGGCGACGGCGGCGGTGAGGGAGAGGGCGATGAGGAGGGCTGTGAAGATCTTGGACATGACGCGGTCTCCGTGGCGACGCGCGGGCTCCGGCGGCGGAGGTTCACGCGGCGCGATCGATCGGGTAGTCGGGGGGTGAAGGCGGGCCGAGGACGGCCCGGCAGAGGCGGACGGACGAGGGCCGCGCGGCCGCCAGTCTTGCGCGGCCGTCGAGGCGAGGCACGGCCCGCAGCGCCGTGACTCGGATAGCGGTGGTGGTGGCCCGAAAGGGAAAGTTACGGCGCGGGGAGGCCGTGGACGCGGGCGCGCCGGGGGTCGGTGGGCGCGCCGCGATCTCAGGGTCGTGAGGCGGTCGGTGGCGGTCTTAAGCTGGCGTCGAGGACAGGTCCCAAAGGACCGGTCAACATCGACGTCAAGTGAGACCGGGGCGTCGGCGGGAGAGTTTTCGCGGTGCAGCGAACTGGAAGCGCGTGCAGGGAGCGGCCGCCTGTGGCAGGATACGTAGCTATGGAGCACCGCACCCGAACAGTCGCGCAAAACGAACAATGCACAGTGCAGCAGTGCAGCTGTGGGATGCTGCACGTGAGCGTCGGTTCGGTGACGGTGCGCCTGCGGCCCGCCGCTGCGGCCGGTCTGCGCGACGCGGTGGCGGCGGCGCTGCAGAAGATCGAGGCCGACGATCCGTCGCGCGGCGCCCCGCGGCCCGCCTCGCGCGGCGACGATCTGCCGTCGTGATCGGCGGACCGGTCGCGCGGGCCGTCGTGATGCTCGCGCGACGCCGACCCGCCGCTGACGCCGCACCTGCGATCGCGCCGCGAGCCCGGGCCTGCATGTACAAGCGCGGCGCTCGAACTCGCGCTAGAAACCCGATCTGTTGGCGTTTTGCGGCGAAAAGGCGGTTTCGTACGGCTGTGGGGAGGTCCAGGAGATCGAGTAGAGTGGGCCTCGGTAGCCGGCCATGAGTGAAGCGCAGTCTGTCGTCGACCGCAGCCCGAAGGCGAGGATCGGGAACGTCTTCGCCGACGAGTTCAAGATCCTCCAGCACCTCTCGCGCGGCGACGTGGCCGACACGTTCCTCGCCGAGTTCATCGACCCACCGACGCAGGTGTGGATCAAGATCTGCCGCGCGGAGTTCTCGCAGGACCGCGCGCAGGCCGAGCGCCTGCTGCGCGAGGCGCGGGCCGCCGCGGCGGTGCTGCACGCCAACGTGCTCGAGGTCCTCGACGCCGACATTGCGCCCGAGGGCGACGTGTACGTGGTGACCGAGGCGTTCGAGGGCGAGGACCTCGGCCTGCTGCTGCGCCGGACCGGCCGCCTGCCGTGGCCGCGCGTGCGGGCGATCGCGCTGCAAGTGGCGGAGGGCCTGCAGGCGGCGCACGAGGCCGGGGTGATCCACCGCGCGATCAAGCCCGGCAACGTGCTGCTCGGCGCGGACGACCTGGTCAAGGTCGCCGACTTCGGCATGGTCGCGGTCGAGGCAGTCACGCAGGACCGCGAGGCCGGCACGGTGGTGCTCGGCGACGCGGTCCACTTCATCGCCCCCGAGCAGGCGCTCGGCGAGGCGGTCGACCAGCGCAGCGACATCTATTCGCTCGGGGTGCTGATGTACACGCTGCTGAGCGGCCGCGTGCCGTTCTTCGGCCGGCCGACGCAGGTGACGATGCAGCACAAGTTCGCGGCCGCGGCGGCGCTCGGGAGCGTGGCGCCGGAGGCCGAGATCCCGCCCTTGGTGGAAGCGCTGGTGCTCAAGGCGATGTCGAAGCGCCGCGAGGACCGCTACCAGGACATGAGCGCGCTGGTGGCCGCGCTGCAGCAGATCGACGAGGAGGGGGCGCGCGCGGGCGGCGGCAAGGCCAAGGCGGCCGCGCGCAAGCAGCAGCCGACCACCGACAGCGCGATGTTCTACTCGCTCGAGGCGCTGCAGGCCGCGCTGGGCCAGACGCAGGACCCGCAGGCGCAGATCGACATCCTCCGCAAGATGGAGAAGGCGCTGACGCAGCTGACCGGCGGCGCGGGGGGCAAGGAGGGGCAGGCCTGGCAGCAGTGGATCGCGCAGGGCGTCGACTACGCCTACTACAACCTGGCGGCCCAGCACCTCGGCGCCGAGCAGTGGCAGGAGCTGGTGCAGACGTACCGCGAGCACGCCGAGCTCACGAGCGACCGGGCGATGAAGACCGGGCTGTACGGGGCGATGGGCTACGTGCTCGACAAGTCGCTCGGCGACATCCCCGGGGCGATCGCGGCCTACCGCAAGATGATCCAGCTCGACCCCACGTCGCAGGACGCGGTGCTGGCGCTGGCGCGGCTGTACGAGCGCGGGCAGCAGTGGGACGCGGCGGTGCAGACGCTGGACCACTTCCTGTCGCTGTGCGCCGACCCGGCCCTGCGCACCGAGGAGCTGACGCACGTCGGCAAGCTGCTGCACGAGAAGCTGGTCGCCTCGGAGCGCGCCGAGGCCTACCTGCGCGGCGCGCTCGAGCACACGCCCGGGCACGTGCCGGCGCTGACGCTGCTGGCCGACATGTACCGCGGGCGCAAGGACTGGCGCGAGCTGGCGGCGGTGTGCGAGGCGCTCCTGAGCCACGCGACGAGCTACTACGAGCGGGTCGAGTTCGGCATCGAGGCCGGCTTCATCCACTACCGCCAGCTCGGCGACATCGCCAAGGCGACCGAGATCTTCGCCCGCGTGATCGAGCTCGACCCGGAGAACGTGCGCGTCGGCACGGTGCTGTCGAAGATCTACTACGAGGCCGGCAACTACGTCGGCGCCGCGCCGATCTACGAGATGCTGGTGCGCAAGGCCCCGGGCGCGCCGATCAGCGTCAAGGCCCACGTCGAGCTGTGCCTGCGCGCCGCCCGGGTCGAGCGCCTGCTCGGCCGCTCGCAGCGGGCGCTCAAGCTGTTCAAGAAGGCGCTCGACCTCGAGCCGAACAACTGGACCGCGATGCTCGGCCGCGCCGACCTGACCTTCGAGGCAGGTGAGTGGGAGGCCGCGTTCACCTACTACGAGCAATTGCTGGCCGCGTCCGCCAAGGAGAAGACGGAGAAGGTGTCGGCGGCGATCCACGTGCGCCTGGCGGAGGTGTGCAAGCGGCGGGGCCAGACCCAGAAGGCGCCGGGCTACCTGCGCAAGGCGCTCGAGCTCGACGCCAACAACTGGCAGGCGCTGGAGGCGACGCTCGAGCACCAGCTGGCCGCCGAGGACTGGCAGGGCGCGCTCAACACCCGGCGGGCGATGATCAACGCGTCGGGCGACGACAACGTCAAGTTCGAGCTGTTCGTCGCCAGCGGCAAGCTGTTCAATGGTCGCCTGCGCGACCCGCAGAAGGCCGTGATCGCGTTCCAGCGCGCGCTCGAGCTGCGGCCGCGCGACCTGGTGGTGCTGCACCTCCTGCTCGACACCTTCACCGAGCGCAAGATGTGGCAGGAGGCCGTCGGCGTGCTCGACCGGATCGTCGACGTCGAGCCCGATCCGACCCGCCGGGCCCGCTTCCACTACACTGCGGCGGTGCTGCTGCGCGACAACCTGGCCCAGGCCGACGGCGCGCTGGCGCGGTTCGACCGCGTGCTCGACGAGGACCCGAGCCAGCTCAAGGCGTTCCAGGCGATCGACAAGCTGCTGACGCAGCGCAAGGAGTGGAAGGGCCTCGACCGCGCCTACCGCAAGATGATCAATCGCCTGCCGCCCGACGGCGAGACGCCGCTGCGGACGATGCTGTGGTCGAACCTGGCCGAGATCTATCGCTCTCGCCTGGGCGACTTCCGGGCGGCGGCCAAGGCGTTCGAGGTCGCGGCGGCGCTCGACCCGGGCAACGCCGACCGCTGGCAGATTCTGGTCGAGCTGTACGAGGCGCTGGTCCGCAACAACAACGCGCGCGAGTTCTCCGACCCGCTGATCCGCGCCCACTTCACGCTGCTGCGCCTCGAGCCGCACCGCTACGCCAGCTACCACCGGCTGTTCGAGGTCTACGTGGCCCGCCGCGAGCTCGACAAGGCGTTCTGCGTCGCCCGCACGCTGGTGTTCGTCAAGCAGGCCAATCCGCAGGAGACCACGTTCTTCAACCGCTACCCGCAGCCGGAGTTCCGCCGGATCAAGCAGCGGCTCGGCGAGGAGCTGCTGCGCCGCTGTGTGTTCCACGCCGACGAGGACGCGGGCGTCGGCGCGGTGCTCGGCCTGCTGGCGCCGGTGCTGGCCGGCTGGCGGCCGAAGATGCTGCCGTACCCGCTGCGCCCGTCCGACCGCATCGACCCCGAGGACGACGGCTCGCTGGTCAGCAAGCTGTTCGTCTACGTGACGCAGGTGTACGGCTATCCGCAGCCCGACCTGTACTTCCGGCCAGACGAGCCGGGCGACGTGGCGGTGCTGAACGTCGAGCGCGGCGGCAGCGTGCGCCCGACGATCATCGCGCTCGGCGGGGCGCTTGCGGAGAAGGCGGAGAACAACCTGGCGTTCACGCTCGGCCGCCACGCGCTCGACCTGTACCCGCCGCACTACGCGTTCATGATCATCGACCGCTCGCCCGAGAACCTGAAGGACGTGCTGATGGCGAGCATGCACGTGTGCAAGGTCGGCGCGCCGGAGCTGTCCGCCGGGGCGCAGGCGCTGGCGCGCGAGGTGACGAAGCACCTGCCGCCGGCGGCGATCGAGCGGCTCGCGTCTGCGCTGCAGCGGCTGGTCAAGGGCGGCGAGGTCGACGTCAAGCGCTGGGCCCGGGCGGCCGAGCTGGCCAGCTACCGCGCGGGGTTCTTGTTCTGCAACGACCTCGCCACCGCCGCGCACGCGATCGGCCAGGAGCAGCGGGTGTTCGGCGCGATCCTGGCGCCCAAGGAGGCGCTGCGCGAGCTGGTGGTCTACAGCGTCAGCGAGGAGTACTTCGAGGCGCGACGCGGGCTGGGGCTGAACGTCGCGTGACGTGGAGGATGGCCGCGAGGCCATCCTCGTCAAAGTCCGCGAGCGCGAGGCTCCACAAGCCTCCGTCGCACTCGCGCGAACGAGCTTCCCAAAGTTGCATGATCACGCGCCCGCCCCCTGCTCGGGCGCGCCTAACCTGCAGCCAAACCGGCTCCTGCGGCCGTTCTCAAGGTTTGCGGCGCGGGCTCGCGCTTGCCGGCCCGGGCGAAGGGTGATACGACCGCTCAATGCAGCGAGCGAAGCAGTGGTTGCGTTGGCCGGTCGGGTGCGGGCGTGCGGCGGCGTTGGCGACGGTATTGGCGGTCGCGGGCGTGGCGGGCTGTTCCAAGTCGAACGAGCAGGTGGCCGCTGCGGCGCTGGCAGATCCGGGCGTGCAGGCGCTGCTCAGCAAGATCCCCGCGGACACGCCCTACGCGTTTATCAGCTTCGGCGGCTCGGCGCGGCCGATGATCGAGAAGATCTACAAGAGCATGAGCCCGGTGATGGAGCGCATCGGGCCGATGATCGATCAGATGCCGATGGACGACGAGTGGGGGCCGCTGGCGAAGGCGATCCTCGTCGAGCTCCGGGCGGTGATGAAGGACGGCGGCCTCGATCGCACCGGCATCGACATCGACGGCCGCGCCGCGCTCTACGGCATCGGCATGATGCCCGCGGTGCGCTGGACGCTGAAGGACCCGCAGGCGCTGCGCGACCTGCTGGCCCGCGTACAGACCGCCGGCAACGTCACGATCCCGGTGTGCAAGCTCGGCGAGGCCGAGTACTGGTGCGGCGGCAACAGCGAGATCAAGGTCGCGGCGGCGATCGTCAGCGGAGAGCTGATCCTCGGCGCCGCGCCGGCGTCGATGGCCGACAAGGTGTTCGAGCTGCTGTTCGGCAAGACGGCGCCGGAGCGGTCGCTGGCCGACTCGCCCAAGCTGCGCGACCTGCTGACGAGCTGGAACCTCGGCAAGCACAACGTCGGCTACGTCGACACGCGAGCGATCGTCGAGGCGTTCCTCGGCGAGGGCGACCCGCTCAACAAGGACGTGCTGGCGGCGCTGGTCCCGAAGCTGACGGAGAAGTGGCCGACGCTGACCCAGGTGTGCAAGGACGAGGCCCGCGGCCTCGCTGCGATCGCGCCGATGCTGGTGTTCGGCACCGAGGCGATGGACGAGAACGGCTTCGAGGGGGTGTTCGGCGTCGCGCTGCGCTCCGACGTGGCGCAGGACCTCAAGTCGCTGCGCGCGTCGGTGCCGGGCCTGTCGAAGGAGGTGCGCGGCGAGGCGATCCTCGCCATGGGCGGCGGCTTCGACGTCGGCAAGGCGATCGAGTGGGTGCTGCGCAAGGGCGCGGAGGTGACGAAGTCGCCGTATCAGTGCCCCGAGATGGCCGACCTCAACCAGCTCGCGGCGAAGATCGGGCAGGACACGTCGTCGATCCCGAAGTGGGTGCCGGGGCTGCGCGGCGGCAGCCTGGTGCTCACCGACATCAAGATGTCGGGCTTCTTGCCGTCGTCGATCACGGCCTACGCGGTGCTGTCGGCGGCCGATCCGCGGGCGGTGTACGAGGCGATCAAGGCCGAGACGCCGGCGATCGCGGCGTACGAGTTCAGCGACGACGGGGCGGTCAAGACGCTGCCCGACGGCACGGTGCCGTTCGTCAACGGGATCGCCTACGGGGCGAAGGCCGGGACGGGCGCGGTGGTGGCGATCGGGCCGGGCTCGGAGGGCACGGTCAGCCAGCTGCTGGCGGCGCCGGAGGTCAAGGACCCGCCGCTCGCGCTGTTCGCCTACGACCTGGCCAGGATCATGGACCAGCTCGAGCCGGTGCTCGGTGGCATGGCCGGCCAGCCCGAGGTCGCCGCGGTGTTCGACATCTACAAGGTGTTCGGGCCCTCGGGCTACGAGATCTACGCCGAGGATCGCGGCCTGGTGTTCAAGGTGGGGATGAGGCTGCGCTGAGCGAGTCGTTGGCCGCCTGCATGCGCATGGTGCAGGCGTCGCGCAGGCGGCCGACCACGACGTCGCCGTACCACGCGCCGTGGGCCGGGAGCTCGCGCGCGCGCAGGGCCTCGAGCAGGGCCGGCAGCTCGTAGACGCCCGAGCGGACCAGGTTCTCGATCTCGCGCTCGGTGCGGTGCTCGTTGCGGTCCTGCAGCACGCGGCGGATCGCGGCGCCGAGGTGCGGCAGGCGCTGATCGTTGGCCGCGCGACGCAGGCGCAGGGCGATGCCTGCGGGGTCGTTGTCGCAGAAGTCGAACCACAACGCCGCCGCGAAGAAGCGCAGCGACTCGGCGTTGCGGCGGGCGGCGAACGCGGCCTGCAGCTCGCTCGGAGTCAGCTCGGTCACGGCCCGCGACAGGGGCACGATCGAGCATGGCCCATCGGACATGTACGCGAGCAGCTCGACGAGCTGCAGCTGCTCCCACGGATCGGGGCCGAACCAGAGCACCCGCTCGCAGTCGGTCGGCAGCTCCTCGGCGCGCTGGATCTCCGCCAGGTCGGTCTGCCAGTACGCCATGCGGAGGAACACGTGCCGCCCGCGCTCGCGCGAGCAGGGTCCGACCGCGGCGCTGTCGCGCCAACCGAGCACCTCGCCCTCCAGGTCGATCTCGCGAGCGAACCCGGCGGCGCAGTCACCTGCATGGATGTGGAGGATCGGTAGCACGCCCCGGTAATGGACCTGGTCCCCGGGCGGTGCAACTTGAGCGCGTCACCGTCGGCGAGCCGCTCTCCGATCGTCGCGGACGGGGAGCACCGGCGTTCCGCAGGGACGGCGCGTCTCTCTGCGCCGGTGATCGCCGGCACGCGAGGTCCGGAGGGCGCGAAAGCGGGTGTGCGAGGCTCTGCGACCGGGTAGCGGGCCCTAACGGTTTATTGATGGGCTGCGCAAAACCCGGACGCGAGCCGGGGGCACTTGGCAGCAGGTCGGGCCGCCGCTAGCGTCCGGTGCGATGCTGGAGGCCCACGAGGTGCCGCCCCACGTGGCCGCCGCGCGGGCGCGCTACCACGCCGGATTGCCGCCCACGTACCGGCCCTGGCTGCATCTCGCGGCTCCGTTCGCGTGCGGGGCGGCGGTGATCGCGGGCTGCATCGCCTGTCTCGAAGGACCTGCTCTGTGGGACATGGCCTTCGTGCCAGCCATGTGGATCGCCTCGATCGCGGTCGAGTGGCGGTTTCACCGCGACTTGCTCCACCGGCGCGTGCCGCCGCTGCAGTGGCTCTACGACAAGCACACTGTCTCGCACCACTCGCTCTACGTCGAGGGGGCGATGCAGATCGCCTCGGCGCGCGACTTCCGATCGATCCTGTTTCCGTGGTGGGCGCTGCCTGCCCTGGCTGCGGCGCTGGGCCCGCCGGCGCTGCTCCTGGGGCTCGTGTGCGGCGGCGATGTCGGGCGGCTGCTGATGGCCACCGGCGTGCTCTACGTGATGGTGTACGAGGCGCTGCACCTCACCTATCACCTGCGACCGTCGCACCCGCTGCGCCGGCTGCCGGGCGTCGAGCGGCTGGCGCGGCACCACGCGCTGCACCACGACCCGCGACGGATGCAGCGCGAGAACCTCGGGGTCACCAGCACGCTGTGGGATCGCGTGCGGGGGACTCTGGCGCGGTGATGCGCGCGAAGGCTCGGCTCGCTGGGCCTCGCGGTCGCGGCGCCGATGATGCGACGGGACTGCCAGCGGACGCGACGGGATGGGGCCCGCGCTGGTGATCGCCTTCCGCGACACCCACGGCCGCGTCCGCCTGGTCTGCCCCGTGGCCGAGGCCGGCGAGGCGGGCCGGCGGGCTCGACGGGAGGTCGTGGCAGATCACTCGGCGAGCGTGGCGAGCACGCTGTGCGCGCCGGGGCCGAGCTTGACGCGCAGGGTGCCGCCGAGATCGGCGGTGTAGATCCACCCGTCGGCGCTGGCGTCGAGGGCGGCGGCGCTGTCGCGTTTGCCCAGGGCGACGTCGTCGACGGTGATCCCGGCGATCGGGGCGAGGGCGTGGACCTCGACATCGACGCCGCTCGTGAACAACTCGCCGGGGGCGACCTCGAAGTGGAAGGCGGTCTTGCCGAGGCGCTGCTTCAGGGCTGTCCCATCGTACAGGTCGAACCGGCTGGCGAGCGGGCCGGGGGCGACGCGGGCGTACAGGACCCCGGGGTCGGCGACGAACGAGTCGACGTCGGCCGCGGTGGTCTCGGCGAGCGTGTCGATGCTCGGGCGCAGCAGGGGGACGATGCCGCCGACGCGCAGGAACAGCGGCAGGGTGCCCAGCGGGGCAGCGACGGTGACGTCCGTGTCGCCCTGCAGGACCTCGCCGGTCCACAGTCGAGCCAGGCACCTGGCGGCAAGGACAGCTTGCGCGTGGTGGCCCCGCGGGCGACCACGGGCGCCACCAGCAGGTTGTTGCCGAGCAAGTAAGTGTCCGACGGGTGCACGCCGAGCTCGGGGTAGGCGAGGCCGAGCGGGCGCTGGAGCGGGCGGCCGCCGCTGGCGAGTGACTGCGCGAAGGTCCACACGTACGGGAACAGGCGCAGGTGCAGCCGCGCGTATTGGCGGTACCAGGCCAGGCTCTCGTCGTCGAGGCCGTTGTCGGGGGTGAACTCCCACGGGACGTCGGACGAGCCGGTGCCGACCTGCATGACCGGGGTGAGCGCGGTGTACTCGAACCAGCGGACGAAGGTCTCGCGGTCGGGCGGGGCGTGGCGGTAGCCGCCGGTGTCGGAGGCGAAGAAGGGGAAGCCGCTGGGGCCGAGGCTGAGCGAGGCGGTGAGCGCGGCCGGGAGGCCGCCGACGGCCACGTACGACTCGCCGTCGTCGTCGACCTCCTCGCGGTGCGCGGCCATGTTGGCGTCGAGGTCGCCGGGCCAGATCACGCTGACGTTCTGCTGGTCGCCGTAGGTGCCGGCGCGGCACAGCAGGAAGCCGCCGGACTCGGGCAGCAGCTCGGCGTAGGCGCGGTGGTACAGCAATTGATAGAGCTTGTGCATCGTCCGCTCGCTGCTGCCGTCGGCGAATTGCCAGACGGTGCGCGCGCCGCCGATGCCGACGACGATGTCCTCGGCGTAGTCGAGCTTGAAGCCGTCGACGCCGTGGTCGGTGTATTCGCGGATGTGGTCCTGCCACCATTCGAACGCGGCGGGGTTGGTGAGGTCGAGCGGCTCGCCCCAATTCGAGGTGACGAGGCCGACCTCGGGCGGGAAGAAGTCGCCGGCCTCGGCCTCGTCGCGCATGGCCGCGGCGGCCGGGTCGTCGTCGACGTAGGGCACGTGCCACAGGGCCAGGCGCAGGCCGAGGTCGTGGATCTTGGCGATCATGGCCTGCGGATCGGGGAACTGGGTCGGGTTCCAGTCGAACACGCCGACGGCGCTCTGGTAGGGGCGATCGATCCAGATCGCCGAGGTCGCCAGGTCGAGCTCGCGGATCGTGGCGATGTCAGCCTCGACCTGGGCCTGGTCGTCGTTCTCGTCGCGCCAGATCCACGGGCCCAGCGCCCACGGGGCCGGCAGCTTGGGCGCGCCGGTGGTGGCGTAGTAATGCCGGGTGACGTCGAGCGGGTGATTGGCGGCGTAGAGGTGGAAGGCGAGGCCGCTGGCGGTGTCGGGGCCGGTGCCGAAAGTGGCCTCGACGCGGTCGCCGGCGGCGGCGGCGACGTCGAACACCGCGGCGTGCGGGTCTTCGACGAACAGGCCCCAGCCGCGCGTGCCGGTGATGAACGGGACCGGCACGTGGGCCTCGTTGTACTGACTCTCGATCTGCGGGTCGTACTCGAGCTGCATCGCCCGCACGCGGCCGCGGTGCTCGGCGGCGTCGAAGTGCTCGCCGAGGCCGTAGAAGCCCTCGCCGGCGTCGACGACCGGGCGCAGGCGCATGTACGCGAGGACAGGTCCGCCGGGCTCGGGGACGAGGCTGGCGGCGAAGCGGCCGGGCGCGGCCTCGGTGACGGTCAGGCGGGCGCGCACGTCTGTCCCGAAGGACAGGCGCACGTCGACCGCGGCGCTGCCTCCCAGGTCCTCGGCGGCGGTGACCGTGAGCCACTGGTCGGGCGCGAGGAAGAACGGGTCGTAGGAGGAGTCGTCGTCGAGCGCCGCGACCGCGCCGAGCTGGAAGCCGTCGGCGGGGAAGCGCAGGAGGACGTCGCCGCCGCGCACGAGGCGGAGCTCGAGCTCCGACCACTCGACGGTGACGGGCTGCTCGGGCTCGCTTTCGGTCTCTTCCTCCCAGGCGGTCGTGCCGCTGGTGGTCGGCGCGGTCGACGAATGGCCGGTGCTGCCGGTGGTCGAGTCGGTGTCACTGTCGGTGGCGCCGGCGTCGTCGGCCGGGGCGCCGCCGCAGGCGACGGTGCAGGCGAGCGCGAGGAGCGGGAGCGGCGAGGTTCGGAGGGCGCGGCGCGTCGGCATGCGGGGCGATAGTGGCAGGATGGCGGTGAGTCCGGCTCGCTGTCCACCGCGATCGTGCGCCGGCGTGGGCTGGTGTGCCGCAGCCGTCCTGCTCGTGGGGGCTCGCACAGGGGCGCGCAGGGCCGGTTGTCGGCGCATGCGGCCACGTCATCCTGAACGATGGGTCATTCCCGGAGGTTCGCATGTCCGTCGCGTATCGCCGCTCCGTGGTCGCATTCGTGTGCGTCGCGTCGTGCCTCGGTCCGCTGCCCGCGTCGGCCACGCCCAAGGCGCGCCGGGCCGCGGTCCCGCAGCAGCCGGCCAAGGCCGACGATCCGCTGGGCGCCGCGGCGGCCGAGCGCGACGCGCTGGTCGGCAGGATCGGCGAGCTCGAGGCGATCCAGGGCGTCGAGCACTGCGCGCGCTGGCTCAGCGGCCAGGCCTGGGACACGCAAGATCCGTGGATTCATATCATGGCCTCGAGGACATGGCTCAAAGTACAGACATCGGCGGCCACCCTCGACCGCGCGGCGTTCCACGCCCGCGAGGCGGTGGCGCTGGCCGACGCGCCGCCGGTGCCGCGGATCGACGCGGACGAGGTGGCGCGGGTCCACGCGGAGTCGGAGTCGCTGCAGCTGTCGGTGGCGGAGCGGCGCGCGGAGATCCGGCGGGTCCGCGCCGACCTGCGCGCGGCGGACCGCCAGATCCGCCGCGGCCGCCGCGAGCTGATCGCGGGCGGCGCGATGATGGTCGTGGCGGCGCTCGGCGGCGGGCTCGCGCTCGGCGGGTCGGCCTACAAGCGCCGCTTCGACGAGGCGATCGCGCCGGTGCTGGAGGCGGAGCTGCCCGTCGACCTGGCGCCGCTGCGCGCGCTCGACGTCCAGGGCAGCCAGATGCTGGTCGCGGGCGCGGTGCTGGCCGCGGTGGGCCTGGTCGCGGGCGTGCCGCTGCTTGCGCTCGGGGGCCGCGACCTCCGCCTCGGTCGCCAGCAGCGCGGGCGGCTGTCGCTGCAGGTGCAGCCGGGCCCGGGCGGCCTGAGCCTGGTCGGTCGGTTCGGCGCGCGTTGAGGCTACACTGGCGGCGATGCGCTCCGCACCGCTGCGCCTGATGCTGTTCGACCGCACGTGCACCGGCAAGCGCCTGCGGCCGGGGCTGTCGCACGCGTGGTGGGCCGGCTCGCACCTGTACCGCGGGCTGTCGCGCTTCGACGCGTCGCTCGGGGTGACTTGCTGGGAGGACGGGCTCGAGTGGCTGGCGACGACCCACCCCGACCGCGAGATCGCGCAGATCCAGTACTGGGGGCACGGGCACTGGGGCGAGCTGTTCGTCGATCGCAAGGGGCTGACCGCGGACGCGCTGCTGCCGTCGCACCCGCTGCACCGCAAGCTCGCGGCGATCCGCGAGCGGATGGTGCCCGATCACCTGTGGTGGTTTCGCACCTGCGAGGCGTTCGGGGCGGTGCGCGGGCAGGAGTTCGCGCGCCGCTTCACCGACTTCTTCGGCGGGCGCGCGGCCGGCCACACGTACATCATCGGCCTGTGGCAGAGCGGGCTGCACAGCCTGCGCGCGGGCGAGGTGCCGACGTGGTCGACCGAGGAGGGGCTGTCCCGAGGGACAGCTGATTCGCCAGTCGAAGCGCTGTGGTCGCGCCGGCGCGAGCCGAACACGATCCACTTCTTGAACGGCAAGATCCCCGAGGGGTACTGATTCTCCGCCGGGTCGGGACGCTGCGGCCGTCGGTGACAGGCAGGGGACGCACCGCGTCACTCCAGCGATGGCGTCGATGACCTTGTCCGAGAGGGCGCAGACCGATGTTCGGGCCGCTCGCGCAGGTCCGCGCGCGCAGGTTGAGTCACGCGGTCGCAGCGGCGCGGGGCGGCCGGGCGGTGCGACAATGGCCGGGTGTTCGACCTCGGGACCTTCCTCGACTGGTTCGTGGTGCTGGTGTTCGCGCACGGTGGGATCACGCTGCTGACTGTGGCCCTCGGTCGCGCGGCCGAGCGGGCGCCGGCGGGCAAGCAGATCCAGGGCGACGGCTTGCCCGAAGGACAGGTGGCGCGGGAGATCCGGGCGAACATCCGCTTCTGCTTGCTGATCCCCGCGGCCCTGGCGCTGGCGCTGCAGGGGCGGTGGATCGTGTGGGGGCCCGACACTGTGGGCTGGGCGGTCGCCAGCTTCTTTTTGTGCAGCGTGGTGTTCGACGTCTACTTTTACGGGCTGCACCGGCTGCTGCACGCGCGCCCGCTGATGCGGTTCCACCGACTGCACCACCTGTCGCGGGTGACGACGCCGTGGAGCGCGCAGTCGGTGTCGACGGTCGAGGCGCTGGGGTGGGCGCTCGGCTACGTCGGCGTGCCATGGCTCTTGGGACATGTCGCCCCGGTCAGCCTGATCGGCTACTTCGTGTATCTGTTCTACAACGTGTTCGGCAACATCATCGGCCACGCCAACGTCGAGCTCGGGCCGCCGGCGCTGACGCGCAGCCCGACGGTGTGGTTCGCGCATCCGTACACCTTCCACGCGCTGCACCACGCGCGGTTCACGAAGCACTTCGGGTTCGGCTCGACCTTCATGGACCGGCTGGCCGGGACCGAGTGGGCGGACTGGGTGCCGGCCTACGAGCAGGTGATGACGGGCAAGCCGCTGCGTCACCACGGGAAGACCGAGCCGCACGCCTGACGAACGGTGATAGCCTGACTGCGTGAACCGACGACCATCCTTCTACTTGTGCGCGCTCGCGCTCGCGGGCTGCCCCGGGGGCGGCTCGGACTCGACGGGCAGCTCGGGCGGGCCGACCGGCTCGACCTCCGGCGGCTCCGAGAGCGAGACCGGCGAGCCGACCGCGGGCAGCACCGGCATGACCACCGGGACAGGTACTTCCGGACCTGTCCTGACGACCAGCACCGGCGAGGAGCCGACCACCGGCGAGCCGACGACCGGGCCGGTGGCGACGACCTCGACCTCGACGACGACCGGCGACACCGACACCGACACCACCGGCGAGCCGGGCGGTCCGGCGCCTGACTGGGCGCTCGTCGACGTGAACCCCAACTCGGCGACCTACGAGCAGACGCGGGCCCGCAGCGACTACGCGGGCCAGGTGTCGGGCTGGTACTTCGCCCACGCGACTTGAGGCTATTGCCGTAGCCAGTTCGGCTACCTGAACGACCTGCAGATGGAGCTCAACGGCGGATTCCCGGATCTGGGGATCGAGCTGCTGGGCGTGAACGGGGCCGGCTTCGAGTCCGGGGTCCCGCAGATGGCGAGCGGCCGCTTCATCCCGCTGCTGCAAGACGTCGCCGAGGTCGACGCGTGGACGCAGTGGGAGGTGGTCTACCGCGACGTCATCATCCTCGACCGCGACGGCGCGCCCGTCGGCGTGTTCAACCTGACCGAGCACGACCTGTCGATGATGGGCGAGTACGAGGCGCTCAAGGGCATGCTCCTCGACGTGGCGATGATGTGACGATTGGGACATGTCCGAAGGGGCATGTCTCGAGGCGCGGGCGAGGACGTCCGGCGGGCTCGCTCGCGCGGTCCGTGCGGCCGTTCGCTGCACGGCCGGGCCGCGGGGGCCCGGGGCCGCGGCGGCGAGCGTCCGCCGCAGTCGCGCGAACGGTGATTGCGGCGGCGCGGCGCGCGACCGGCGGGCGTAAGATTACAGGGCGTGATCGGCCGCGGACAGGGTGCTAGCGTGGCACGGCGAGGACGATCATGACGAAGCTGCGCCGGTCGATCGCTGCTGTCTGTCTGGGGGGCGCGACGCTCGCCGCCTGCACGCCGTGGCGCGACGAGGCCCACACCTGGGCGCCCGAGCAGCGCGCGATCAGCCGCGAGCTCGACGCGCAGGCGCGGGCGATCGTCGACGGCGACGGGGCCCTCGACGTCGAGCCGGTGTGGGCGATGACGCGGGGCGCTCGCGTGATCGCCGTCGGCGAGCCGGGCCGGGGGCTCGGGCTGTTCCACCGGATCATGCACGCGATGGTCGAGCGCGCGGCCGCCGAGGCGGCGCCGCTGGTGGTCGCGCTCGACGTCTGCTTCGTCGACGGCCTCGAGCTCGACGCCTGGGCCCGCGGGGCCTGGGACCCGCCGGACCCCGCTCGCTTCGATCCGCACGCCTTCGACGCCGCCGGCGCGTACCGGCCGCTGCTGGCGTGGATCCGCGAGCACAACCAGTCCGCCGCGCCGGGGCGGGCGATCCAGATCGCGGGCGTCGACGGCTGCCTCGACCCGCGCGCGCTCGATCCGCTGGCGGCGTACTTCGTCGACCTCGACCCCGAGTTCGCGGCGAGGGTGCCGGAGCTGCTGGCGCCGATGCGGATGTTGCAGGTCCCGAGCCGGCGCACGCCGGCGCACCTGGCCGAGGCGCGCGCGGGCCTGGCCGAGCTGCGGGCGCGGCTGCTGGCGCGGCGCGAGGCGCAGGTGGCTGCCCACGGCGCGGCGAGCCACGAGGTGGCGCTGCGATTGGTGTGGCTGGCCGAGCGCAGCGTCGACGCGCTGGGCGACACCGGCACCACGCCGCGAGCGCTGCGCTGCCAGGTCATGGCCGACACCGTGGTGTGGCTGGCGGAGCAGCGGCCGGGCGCGCGCGTGGTCGTGCTCGCCGACAACGAGGACATCGATCGCGCGTCACCGGTGGACATGGGCCGGCGGCTGGGCGAGCGCTTCGGAGCCGACTACGCGGTCGTGCACACGACCTTCGACGGCACGAACTACCTGGCCCAGAGGCAGCTCATGTGGGCGCCGCCGGGCACTCTGGAGGCGGCGTTGCGCCCGTCCAGCCGCGGCTACGCGCTCGACGTGCAGGCCGCCGCGGCGGGGCAGGGCTCGCTCGCCCGCTACCTGCGCGCGGAGCACTGGACGCGCGCCTACGCCGACGGGCTGTTCGACCAGGCCCGGCCGGGCTGGTCGACCGTGGTCCCGCAGCGCGACTACGACGTGCTCGTGCACCTCGCGTTCGCGGCGCAGGTGCCGTACTTCGATCCGGGCACCTTCGGGTCGCGCTACCGCTTCCAGCGGAACGTCAGTCGCGCCCGCTGGCAGGCCGCGGCGGGGTGGCCCGCGGCGAGGTGACCTTCAGAACATGCTCGTGAGGGCATGTCGCAGAGAGCATGCCCGTTCAGGCAGGTCCGAAGGGTCAGCCCGGCGTCTCGCGCAGGGCCTTCTGCCACGGGGCGATCTCGAGCTTGAAGCGCTCGAGCGTGGTGCCCTTGAGCGGGGCGCCGACCACCGCGGGGCGGCGGTCGCCGCCGGCGGCCAGCAGCAGCGGGTCGAGCACCGTGGCCTCGCCGTGCTCCTCGCGCCACAGCTCGAGGCGGACGCGGTCGGTCGCGGTCTTGCCGGAGTGGCCGGCGAGGCCGACGAGCTGGCCCTGGCGCACGGGCTGGCCGGGGCGGAGGTCGCCGATCGTGCGCGAGAGGTGGGCGCAGCGGGCGACCACGCCGTCCTCGTAGGCGAGCTCGAGGACCAGGCCGGCGTCGCCTTGCTCGCCGAGGGAGCGGACCACGCCGTCGCCGAGCGCGACCACGGGGGCGCCCTCGGGGCGGCGGTAGAGCGCGCCGGCGCGGCCGGCCACGACCTCGACCGAGGGCGGCATCATGGCGCGCGCGCCCGGCTGGAGCGCGTGGAAGGCCAGCGGCGAGCGCAGCAGGGTGCGGCGCACCGGCTTGCCCTCGGCGTCGAAGTAGGCCGCCTGGCCGCCGCCGGTCTGGAAGCGGAACGCGGCGAAGCGGCCGGCTTCGCCGCGGAAGCGCACCGCCAGCAGGCTGCCGTAGCGGTGGAACTGCTTGCCGAGGAAGCGGCGCTCGATCACGAGGTCGATGCGGTCGCGCGGGCGGGCGTCGGCGACGAGGTCGACCTCGAACGCGAGCGCCGCGGCGATCCTGTCCGCGAGTTCAGGTCGCTCGCCGGCCTCGACCACGGCGGCGCGCAGGTCGGCGTCGGGCCCGAGCTCGAGGTGGACCGCGACGACGTCGCTGACGGGCGGGTGCTGGATCGCGCGGACCGTGATGCCGGCCTGCCCGCCGGCGCGGCAGGCCTGCAGCAGCCGACCCTCGGCTTGCTCGATCTCCACCGCGAGGATCGCGCCGTGGCGGTCGGTGGCGAGGCGCAGCGGGGCACCTGTCCCGGCGACCAGGCCGAGGTCGATGGTCGGGCGCAAGGCGGCCTCGAGCGCGTCGATCTCCGCCGCGGCGACGCCGAGCTCGAGCAGCGCGAGGCGCAGCGTGCGGCCCTTGTCGAGCGCGGTGGCCTGGTGGATCTGGTCGTTCAGGCCCTCGAAGATCCGCACCGGGTCGCCGCCGCAGGCGGTCTCCGGCGGCTCGGCGAAGGCGCCGAGCGGGCCGTGGCCGCGGTCGTCGTGCTCGACGATGGCGGCGGCCCGCGGGGCCCCGAGCTCGAGCACGCTGGTGCCTTCGCGCCACACGAACACGTAGAGGTTGACGACCGCGAGCAGCATCAGCAGCGCGACGGTGCGGTTGCGGGTCTTCCGCTCGACCGGGTCGACGTAGGCCTTGGCGGCCTTCTGCCGCTGCTCCTCGGTCATCCGCCGGTTGCGGGTCATCCGCGTCGCCGGGCGGCCGGACGTCTGCAGGCCGAGCCACGCGCGCAGGCCCTCGGTCCGCTTGGAGGTCCGGCGCCGGCCCGTGGCCATCCGGCGGTTCTTGCTGCTGCGCACCTGGGCGGCGCTATCAGATCGGGCGCGGCGGGGGCAACAATTCGGGGAATTCAGGGGCCTACGTGGCCGCCCACGGGCTCGCGCGGGCTGAATAACTGTGCAGGTCGCGCCGCTCGCGTACCCGCCGGGCGCCGCCCTCGAGACGAATTTGACAGGGCGTGACTGCGCGCTCCGGCGCACGCCCGAGGATGCGGACTCGTGGCTCGTGGCCGCGCATGATCCGGGCGAGACCACGCGCTAGTTCACGAGCCCCGCGCGCCCCGCGAGGCCCCGGGTTGGCATAGCATCCCGGGCAATGGCGAATATCCCGCTCGTGCTGACGTGCGCCGGACGGCGGATCGGCGTCGGCACCGACGAGTTCTCGATCGGCCGCACCCGCGACAACGACCTCCCGATCCGCAGCGGCTCCGTGTCGCGCAAGCACTGCAAGATCGTGCGGCGCGGCGAGAATTTCTACATGGTCGACCAGAACTCGACCACCGGCCTCGAGCTGCGCGGCTGCAAGATCACCAACTATCGCATCGAGGACGGCGACGTGTTCTCGCTCGCCGAGGACATCACGGTCCGCTGCTCGCTGAGCCCGGCGCCGCTGACCGAGCTTCACCTCGACGGCCTGCGCGTCATCACCATCGACCCCGGCCCGCTGCAGGTCTCCCCGCAGGCGGCCGACGTGCGCCACCGCGAGGCCCTGCCGTTCGACGTCCGCGGCGTGCTGCTGGCCGGTCCCAAGGGCGCGGCGGTGTTCTGGCGCGACGACAGCACCGGCCGCTCCGGCCTGGCCCGCGGCACCGAGTCGTACGTGTGGAGCACCGCCGCGTTCCCGCTGCTGCGCGCCGACGCGGCGCCCGACGGCATCACCCTGCGGCTCTTGCCGTCGCGCACCGCCGAGCCGGTGACGCTGCTCGAGACGACCACGCGGGTCGAGGAGTCGACCTGGCGGGTCGTGCAGGACATCGTCTATTTGACGTCGCGGCTGTTCCCCGCGGGCGCCCGCACCGGCGACGAGATCGAGCGCCAGCTGACGTCGTCGCGGCTGTGAGGCGCGGCCGACCCGCGGGTGTCGCGGCGTCGGGTGTCCTCGAGGACATGGCGAAAAGGGCAGACGGTTTCGACGCGGCCGCTCACTCGAACGCGGCGACGTAGGCCCAGTTCTCCGAGCCGTCCTGGAAGAGGATGCCGGCGAGGAACATGCGGCCGGCCTCGTCGAGCGCGATCGCCTCGCCGCGGCTCTCGGGTTCGTCGCAGTGGTGCTGCTCGACGATCTCGCCGGCGGCGTCGAGGCGCAGCGCGAACGCTTTCCATCCGTCGGTCTGGGTGTAGCCGGCGACTGCGACGGTGCCGGCGCTGTTGATGGCGACGTCGGAGATGGTGTCGTACTGGTTGCGCAGGGTGAACTTCGTCTCCCACGCCAGGGTGCCGTCGCCGTCGAAGCGGGCGACGGTGAGCGGAGCGCCGTCCTCCGCAGTGCCGGCGACGACGACGCGGCCGAGGTCGTCGATGTCGGCCGCGCCGGGGTTCCACAGCGGCCAGTCGATGTCCCATTCGGTCTGGCCGTCGGCGCCGAGCTTGACCACGCCGTCGCGCCCGCGGAGGGCGACGGAGGCGCCGGCGGCGTTCACTGCGTCGACGTGGAGGGCCGCGGCCTGGACCTCCCACAGGACCGCGAAGTCCGGGCCGCGGCGGGTGACGACGTCGTGGTCGGCGGGATCGAGGCTGGTGACCACGACGCTGCCGTCCGGCGCGACGGCGAGGTCATAGGGGCGCAGGCCCTGCGACGCGGTGCCGAGGTCGAGCTCGCCGATCAGGGCGCCGCCGGTGTCGAACTTGCGCAGCCAGAAGCGGGCGTCGAGCCCGTCGTCGGTGGTGAAGCCCTCGTTGACGAGGGCGTAGACGTTGTCGTCGCCGTCGACGCCGCCGCCGCCGACCGAGTCGTACTCCCCTGGCACGCCCGCGTCGATGCGGTGCGTCGGCGCGCCGTCGGGGGCGAGGTCGACGATCAGCGCGTCGGGGAAGGTGAGGCTGGTCTGGCTGGTGCCGAAGCCGATGGCGTGACCGCGCGAATCGGCGGCGACGCCGAGGAACTCGCCCGGCTCGACCGCCGTGGCCCACGAGGCGCCGGCGCACGCGAGCTGGGGCGGCGCCTCGCCGGTCGTGTCAGTGTCCGTATCGCCGGGCTCGCCCGTCGGGTCGTCGCTCGTGGTGGTCGTCGGGGTGTCGGCGGCCGTCGTGTCGGTGTCGGTGGTGTCGGTCTCGCCGTCGCTGGCGGCGTCGCCGGAGGCAGGGCCGCAGGCGGTGAGCGCAACAGCGACGAGGAGGGCGAGCGCGTCGGAACGATCGGTCGAGGTCATGACCCGGGCTTGTGCACGGCACGTGCCACGCCACGCCGACGCGCGGCGCGGCGGCCTGTGCGGTGCGTCATGACGCGCCTGTCCCGGCACGCGCACGGACTTCGCGCTCGCGCGGCTTCGGCTGCCTGTCTCTCGGTGCATGACTGCTAGGACATGTCCTATCGGGCATCTCGTGCTTCGGGCTCACGGCGGTGTGCGCCCGAGAGCGAGCGGCCGCCTCAGGGCGCGGCGAGGGCGTCGAGGTTGCCGCCGGCCTCGGCGATGAGGCGCATCACCATGGCCTCGCCCTCGCGGCGGTACTCGGCGACCTTGTCGCGCTCGGCGGCCGCGAGCGCGGCCCGCAGCGCGGCGGCGTCGAGGTCGTGGCAGTAGGCGGGGGTGCCGACCTGCTGCCGCCACGAGTCGGCGAGCGTGCCGGCGTCGACGCCGTCGAAGCCGAGGGCGTCGAACAGCTGCAGGACCCGGTTCTTCGCCTCGACGTCGTCGCCGGCGACCGACAGGGCGACCCGCCCGGGGGCGCCCGGCGGCAGGCCGCCGCGCGCGAGGGTGCGGGCCTGGACGTTGTTGAAGGCCTTGAGCACGGGTCGGCCGAGGTGGCGCGCCACCCACTCGCTGTCGTTCAGCCCGGCGTCGAGCTCGGCGATCGGGCTGTCGCGCAGCTCGGGGTAGTAGTTGCCGGTGTCGATCACGGCGGTGGACGCCGGGGTGGCGGCGAACAGGTCACGCGGCAGGCTCGGCACGGCGCGCTGCGGGATGGTGACGACCACGAGGTCGCGCGCGCGGGCGGCCTGCTGCACGGTGCCCGCGGTGGCGCCGGTCTCGGCCGCGAGCGCGGCCAGGCTGTCGGGGCCGCGCGAGTTGGCGACCGTGACGCGGTGGCCGAGCGCGGACAGCCGCCGGGTGAGGGTGCCGCCGATGTGTCCTGAACCGATGATGCCGATGTCCATGCCTGCTCCTGAGGTCGTCCGTGCGCCGCTGCGCGGCGCGGAATAACTGTATCTCTTATAGTACTATTTCTGCGGACCGCAACGCGAAGTTCGCGGGCGAGCGAGCGGTCGCGCGCGGGGATAAGTGTTCGGATGATGCTTGCACTTAAAGATTAACTGAACTAGTCATGGATACATATGAACGAACACGTTGGATCCGCACTGTTGGACCCCCTGCGGCTCGGCGCGCTGACGCTGCCGAACCGGGTCGTCATGGCGCCGATGACCCGCCTGCGCGCCGACGCCGGGCTCGCGCCGACCGAGCTGGTGGCCGAGTACTACGCGCAGCGGGCAGGGGCCGGGCTCATCATCTCCGAGGCGATCGCGGTGCGGCCGTACGGGGCCGGCTTCCCCGACATCGGGGCGATCTTCGCGCCGGCGCAGCAGGCGGGGTGGGCCCGGGTGGTCCGGCGCGTCCACGCGGCGGGCGGGCGGATCGCCGCGCAGCTGTGGGACGTCGGGCTGCCGCGCCCCGAGCGGCCCGACGCGCCGCAGTGGTGGGGGGTCACGGACGAGGTGCGGCCGGCGATGTTGTCCGTGGACGACATCGCGGCGACGACGGCGGCGTTCGAGCGGGCCGCGCGGGCGGTCCAGGACGCGGGCTTCGACATGATCGAGATGCACGCGAGCAGCGGCAACCTGTTCGACCGCTTCCTCCGCTCGGCCACCAACGCCCGCACCGACGCGTACGGCGGCTCGCCGACGGGCCGGCTGCGGCTGCTGCAGGAGCTGCTCGATCGCCTGCAGGCGGTGGTCGGCGCGGGCCGGTTGGGGCTCAAGCTGTCGCCGAGCGCGATGGTCGACGGGGCCCCCGATCCGGCGGCGCGTGAGGAGTTCCCGGCGATTTTGCGCGAGCTGTCGGCGCGCGAGCTGGCCTACGTGCACGTGACGCGCACGACCGCCGACGACCGCGCGCGCGGCAGCGGTCCGGGGCTGTCGTTCGCGGAGCTGCGCTCGCACTACCGCGGCACGCTGCTCGGCGCCGGCGACCTGACGCAGGCCGAGGCGGAGGTGCTGCTGAAGGAGGGGCAGATCGACGGCGCGGTGTTCGGGCGGCTGTTCATCGCCAACCCCGATCTGCCGGCCCGCTTCGCCGCGCGTGCGGCGCTGAACCCTCCCGATCGGGCGACGTTCTACACGCCGGGCGCGGCCGGCTTCACCGACTATCCGCGCCTACCGGGCTGAGGGTCCGCGTGGTACACCTCGCGGCATGGTGGACGTGCGGTTCGCCTCCGCGCTGCAGCTGATGCTGATGCTGGCGCTCGCCGAGCGCGAGGGCGGAGGGCTGCTGTCGTCGTCGGAGCTGGCCGGCGGGCTCGTCACCAACCCGTCGCTGATCCGCAAGCTGCTCGCCTCGCTGGCAGCGGGGGGCCTCATCGTCACCACCATGGGGGTCAAGGGCGGCTCGCGCCTGCAACGCCCGGCCCGCGAGATCACCCTGCGCGACGTCTACCTCGCGGTGCTCGGCGAGCGCGGGCTGTTCGCCGGCCGCTCCGACCTCCCGCACCGCTGCGTGGTCACCTCCAACATGGAGGTGATGTTCGAGGAGCTGTCGCACGAGCTCGAGGCGGCGACCCTGAAGGTGCTGGCCGGGCGCACCCTCGCCGGCGAGCTCGACGAGCTCGAGCGGCGCGGCGGGCCGTGCTCGCACAAGAAGAAGAGCGCGAAGGCCGGCAAGGCGGCCGCGCGCGCGCGCCGGGCGTGACACTGTTCGACCGGGGAGCGCCGCTCGCTACGGCTGGCCGTGGCGCGGGGCGGAGGCCTCGCTGGCGTGTCGGAGGAGCGCTCCCCTCGGCGCCTCGGCGAGCGTGTCTCTTCGGGGGCGAGCGAGGTCGTCGAGGACATGTCCGATCGGGCATGGGCATGAAGCCCTGCTCGATCGGGCATGCTCGATCGACCAGGTCGCCTCGGCGGCGAGCTTCGCCTGGCCCTGCGACCAGGGCGAGCCGTGCCGCTTCTCAGGTGCGCAGGAGCGCCTCGATGCGCGCGCGCGGCTGGTTGCCGACGAGCTGGCCGATCGGCTTGCCGTCGCGGAAGGCGACCAGGGTCGGGATGCTGCGCACGCCGAACTGCTCGGCGAGGCCGTGGCTGGCGTCGACGTCGACGTCGAACACCGACAGGTCGCTGCGGTCACGGGCGATGGCGTCGAGGGTCGGCTGGAGGGCGCGGCAGGGCGGGCACCAGGCGCCGGAGAACTTGACGAGGACGAGGGGCGAGGCCGCGACGTCGGCGGCGAACGAGGCGTCATCGGTGCGGCGCGGGTGGGGACGCGAAGAACTGGGCGAGGTCGTCATCGGGGAGCGATCCTTTTTGAGTGGGACTCGCCGATGCAGTGCGCCCGCGGGCGGGTGGTGTGTCACGATTTTCGAGGGCGGCGCGCAGGACCTTGCGGGCGCGCTTGAGGCGGCTGCGGACCGCGTCGTGCGTGAGCGAGAAGCGCTCGGCGATCTCGACGCTGCTGCAGCCCTCGGCGGCGAGCAGGAAGGCCAGGCGATCGGTGCGCGACAGGGTCATGAGCGCGTCGCCGAGGGTCGCGCCGAGCTCGCGGCGCTCGGCGACCTCGGCCGGATCGTCGCAGGTGCAGGGGACGTCGGCGACGTCGGCGGTCCGCGTGGCCTTGCGGTTGAGGCGCCAGCAGGTGCGGGTCACCAGGGTCGACAGCCACGCCAGCGGCGAGCCCTCGCCGCGGTAACCGGTCATCGCCGCGCCGGCGGCGAGCAGGGCCTGCTGCACTGCGTCCTCGGCGTCCTCGGGCAGGTCGCAGCGCCGCCGCGCGACCGCGAGCAGGCGCTCGCCGTAGGCCCGCGCGAGGTGGTCGAGCGCGCGCAGGTCGCCGCTCTGCATCAACGCGAGCAGCGTCTCGACGGGCGGGGCAGGCCGGGAGGTGGGCATGTCGCGGTAGTGCAGGCTGCGGGGCGAAGTGTGTCACGGAAAATGTGGCGCGCCCACGGCGCAGCGCGGGATGACCGCGGGTCCGGGCCTGCGGGGCGGTCGCGCGGTCGCGCGGAGTTGCGGTTAGCCGAGACCGGGTGAGACGGCGGTGGGTGGCCCGCGGTCGCGGCTCGGAGGGGCAGTGGAGCAGGCGACATGTCCCTGCGGACAGGTGCCTCGGCTCGCTCAGGTCACGGTGATCGTCAGGGTCAGCGGCCGCGTCTTGCGTTCGATGTCGAGCGAGATGCGATCGCGCTGCGGCAGCGCCTGCAAGATCGCCGGCAAAGCCTCCACGGACTCGAGCGGAGCGCCGTCGACGCGGAGCAGCACGTCGCCGTTCTTCAGGCCCATCGCCTTCAGCGTCGAGTCGGCGCGGATGCCGAAGACCTTGAGACCGACGAGCTTGCCGTCCTTCTCGGCGGGGACGAAGCGGCCTTGCCGTAGCAGGTCCTCGGCGAGCAGGGTCCGCGCGACGGAGAACTCGGTCGCGGTCTCGGGCGGCTCGTCCAGCAGGTCCATCGCCGCGTCGGGCTGCCGGAGCGTCTCCGCAGTCACCGCCCCGCCGAGGTCCTGCAGCAGCTTGCTCAGGGTCCTGGCGCCCTCGAGCTCGCCCTTGAGGGCCTCGATGTCGACCTGCGCCTGCTTCAACTGCGACTCGAGCGCGGCGACGCGGGTCCGCAGCTCGTCGAGCCCGGGGTTCGGCTCGGTGCAGGCAGTGAGCATGGACAGGGCGACGATGATTCGAGCGAACATGGCGAGAATCGACGTTACCAGCTGATTCGACGACAGGGCGAGCGCGACGTCGGCCGCGCCTGTGCGTCTGGCCCGGCTGAGGCCGCGAGCGATGTCTCGCACCGGGCAGCGGCCGGCGGTCCGATCGCGCGTCACCCGAGTCTTCACGGGCCGTGACCGCGAAAAGGGCAGCGCTGCGAGCGACGCGATCGTGGTAATGGCGCTGGCCATGACCACCGCGACTCCCCCACGTCCCGCGAATGTCCCCGCGTCCGCCACTTACTCCGGCGATGCCGAGCAATGGTGCGAGGACAGCGAGACGGCCGTCCGCCGCTGGTACCGCGACGGCCAGCCCCTGCTCGACGCCGGGCTGCGCGGCGGCAAGCTGCACGGCGAGCTGTCGTGGTGGACGAACCACCCCGACTTCGATTACGGCGAGGCGCCGCGAGGCGCCGCGGAGGCGCTGCAGCAGCAGTACGGCCTCCCGATCGGCCCGCCGCTCACCACGCGCATCGCCGCGGTCTACGAGGACGGCGCGATCGCCACCGCCACCTTCCACGGCTACCCGTTCGGCGAGATCGCCCTGATCGCCTCGTGGCGAAACGGCCGCCTGCACGGCCGCTTCGACTGGCAGAAGCTCACTCAGGGGGAGATCCTCCGCTTCGGCGACACCGTCATCGGCGCGCACGACGTCAAGCTGCCCAAGCCGCACCCGGCCCGCGGGGTGTCCGAGTTCGTCGACGGCAAGCGCAAGAGCACCGCGTTCTTCGACCGCGACGGTCAGGAGCTCGTGCAGGCCAAGCCGCTCAAGGAGTGGGGCCAGGGCTTCACCGCGGCGGACCTCCCCGGCTACGTGGCCCGCGGGGACTTCGAGCGCGACCTGGCGGCGTTCTTCCCGACGAGCCGCCGCGTCGCCGAGCCGGCCGCGGGGGCGCGCCCGCTGGGGCAGTGGATCGATTCGCTGCCGGAGGCCCACCGCGCGGCCGCCCGGGCCTTCGACGCGCTGGTGCGCAGCGGCAAGTTCCCCTGGCTCGGCCTGCGCTTCGACGTGTCGGGCACGTACGGCTTCGACTGCGTCCGCAACGAGCTGGCCGGCGCGAGCGACGAGCGCTACGTCGGCCTGGCCGCCGACGGCTCCGGCAACATGCACCTGCTCGACACCACCACCGGCCGCGTCCTCGGCTACGAGCACGAGGAGGGCCGGTTCGACCCGCGGCGCGGCTTCGCCGACCTCGACGCGTTCGCGTTCGCCATGATCCGCGCCGAGGCGGCGGCCGCCAAGCGCATTCCGGCCAAGAAGCTGGCCGACCTGTTCAAGGCCCTGGGCCTCTCCGGCGGGGTCGCCGAGCTCGGCTGACCGCGCAGGCGGAGAGGCCCTGGATCCGCCCAGGGTCGGGCCCGCACCGCGAGGGCAGGGCCTTCAATACGCACGAAGGGGCATGTCCGGACGGACATGCCCCTTCACACATGCCCTCTCGGGCATGCCCGCGAGGACAGGCGAATCAGCTCAGGCCGAGGTCCTTGAGCGCGGCCATGGCGGCGTTGTGGCCGCCGCAGCCGATCACGCCGCCGCCCGGGTGGGTGCCGGCGGAGGCGGCGTAGAGGCCGGCGATCGGCTGGCGGTAGGGCACGCGCTGGTCGAAGCCGTAGGTGTTGTCGACGTGGAGGATGTGGCCGCGGGTGATGCCGAAGTGCTGCTCGATCTTCTGCGGGTGGAGGACGAAGGTGTCGACCACCAGGTCGCTGGTGCCGGGGGCGAAGCGGTCGCAGATCGACAGCAGGTGCTTGACGTAGCGGCTCTCCTCCTGCTCCCAGGTGGTGCCGGCCAGCTCGTAGGGCACCCACGACACGAACAGGGCCGAGTTGTGGTGGCCGTGCTGGTCGCGCATGGTCGGGTCGACGGTGGTGTGGATGTACCAGTCGATGACCGGGAAGTCGGGCAGCTGGCCGGCCTGGACCGCGCGGAAGGCCTCGCCGAAGCTGCGGATCACGACCTCCTCGTCGGGCAGGAGGTGGATCGTCGGGCCGTACTGGCCGCGGTCGACCGGCAGGCAGGTGAACTGCGGCAGGCCCTTGAGCGCGAGGTTGACCTTGAGCGAGGTGCCGTCGCGGCGCATCGAGTCGAGGCGGGTGTTGTATTCGGCCGGGAAGTTGTCGCGGCCGGCCATGTCGCGCATGCGGAACGGGTCGGCGCCGACGAGGACGACGCGCGCGCGCAGCTCCTCGCCCTTGTGGGTGAGGACGCCGACGGCGGTGCCGTTCTCGACCAGGATCTGCTTGACCCCGTTGCTGGTGTCGATGACCGCGCCGGCGGCCCGCGCCGCGGCGGCGAACTTCTGCGAGACGGTGCCCATGCCGCCCTCGACCAGCAGCCACGTGCCGCCGGCGCCGGGCAGGCGGCACATGTTGTGGACCAGGAAGTTCATGCCGGTCCCGGGCGTGTCCCAGGTGCCGTAGACGCCGGTGAAGCCGTCGGTCGAGGCGTACATCGCCCGGATCAGGTCGCTCTTGAACGGGAAGCGGTCGATGTACTCGCCGACCGGCTTGCGGCACAGGTCGACGAACACCTGCCGCAGCGAGCTGCGGACGTAGCGCTCGGCGGTGTCCTCGAGCGACAGCGGCTCGTGGAACCACGACGGCGCCAGGTCGTCGCGCAGCTGGGCCAGCTCGGCCTGCATGGCCTGGTCGGCGTGCCAGTCGGCCTCCGACGAGAAGGCGGCGTACTGGCGCCGGGTCTCTTCGGCGTCGGAGCCGAGCAGCAAGTAGCGGCCGTCGGTGGTGGGCAGGAAGTAGTGCGGGTCGCGGCGCCGCAGCGGGAGGTCGACGCCGGTGATCTGCAGCAGCTCGGGCTGCATGAGGCCGAGCAGGTAGGCGCCGGTCGAGATCGCCAGGTCGGGGGCGCGCGCGAACGGCTTCTCGGTGCGGACGGCGCCGCCGACGACGTCCTTCTCCTCGAGCACCCGCACCCGCAGGCCGCGCCTGGCGAGCAACAGCGCCGCCACCAGGCCGTTGTGGCCGGCGCCGACGACGATCACGTCCGTGTCCGTTTTCATGGGCCGCACCATACTCAATGCTCGCCGCCGGCGCGACCTTCGGCGCGGGCCGCGGGCTGACGCTGCGGCACTAACGCTGTTCGACCGAGATCTTGCCGGCCGTGGCGGGACCCCGGGCGGCGATCCACGCGAGCAGCGCGCTCGCCACCAGCGCGAGGCCGACGGTCAGGCCCCACCACAGACCGGTGATGCCGTGGCCGCGCTCGAACGCCAGCCAATACGCGAGCGGCAGGGCGATCGCGTAGTAGCCGACGAAGTTGACCAGCGCGGCGTTGCGGGTGCGGCCCATGGCGCGCAAGACCCCGAAGCCGACCACCTGGATGCCGTCGAACACCTGGAAGGCGGCGGTGACCGGGATGCTGACGATCGCGAGCGCGTAGACCTCGGGGTCGGCGTCGAACAGCGCCGGCAACTGGTGGCGCAGCCCGTACATCAGGGTGGCCGAGGCGAGCATCACACCTGCCCCGAGAGACAGGGCGACCCACGCCGCCCGCTCGGCCTCCCGCGGCCGCTCCGAGCCGAGCAGGTTGCCGACGCGCGTGACCGCGGCCATGGCGATCCCGACCGGCAGCATGAAGCTGAGAGAGGCGATGTTGAGGACGATCGTGTAGGCCGCGAGCGGGGCGTCGCCGAGCCAGCCGGCGAACAGCATCGCCGCCTGGAAGGCCCACAGCTCGAGGCCGAGCTGGAAGCCGATGCCGGCGCCGACGCCGGCGATCGCGGCCAGAGCGGCGCGGTCGAGCGCCGCCCGCGACCACGGGACCCACGCGCCGGCGTGCAGGCGCTGACGGACGATGATCCACGCCAGCGCGACGGTCATGAGCACGCGCACCACGCCGGTCGAGATGCCGGCGCCCACGGCCCCGAGCGCGGGCAAACCGAGGGCTCCGAAGATCAGGACGTAGTTGAGGCCGACGTTGATGACGTTGGCCCCGATCATGACGAGCAGCGCCGGGCCGGTGATCCCGCGGCCCTGCAGGTACGAGCGCATCGCGACGTAGACGAACACCGCCGACGCGCCGGGCAGCTGCGCGAGCAGGTAGTCGTGAGCCTGCTCGGCGAGGTGCGGGGCCTGGCCGAGCAGCACCAGCGCGGGGCCGGCGAGGGTCCACAGCAGCATCACCGGGACGCTGACGATCAGCGCGAGCACGACGCCGCGCTGCAGCGTCAGGCCGAGGGCGCGGCTGTCGCCGGCGCCGTGGGCCTGGGCGATGAACGGGTCGCAGCCGAGGACCACGCCCATGCCCACGGTCATGATCGCGAAGCCCCACAAGTTGCCGAGCGCGGCGGCGTCGAGCGCGTCGCGACCGACGCGCCCGAGCATCAACATGTCGACGATGCCGAGCAGCATGTTGCCGAGCTGGGTCAGCGCCAGCGGCACGGCGAGCACGGCGAGCCGCCGCAACTCTGCGAGGATCTCGCGCATAAAAAAAGTCTCTTAGCGCAGGCACGGCCGAGCCCGCCAGAGCGCGGCCGCGTGCTCCTGCGCACGCGCGAGCGCGCAACCGGCGATCTGGGCTAGGCTGGCCGCGTGCGCCGCAGCATCCCCGAGCAGGACCACACGACCGGACGCGACGAGCGCCCGAGCTTCTCGTTTACGCCGATCGGGGTGGTGCGCTCGCCGTACACCGAGCGATTCGGCACCCCGCGGCAGCCGACGATCACGACCCAGGTCAAGGAGGACCGCGCGCTGCCGGGGCGCATCGAGCTGCTGCCCGAGTTCGCCGGCGGGCTCGCCGACCTGGCCGAGTTCGAGCGGATCTGGTGCGTGTTCGTGTTCCACCTCAATCAGGGGTATGGCCTGAAGGTCAGGTCGCCCCGCGACCCAGGGCGCAGCGTCGGCCTGTTCTCGACCCGCGCGCCGCATCGGCCGTGCCCGATCGGCCTGTCGTGTCTGCGCGTGACCGCGGTCGAGGCCACCCAGATCCACGTGCTCGGGCTCGACATCCTCGACGGCACCCCGGTGCTCGACCTCAAGCCGTACGTGCCCTACGCCGACGCGTTCCCCGAGGCCCGCGCCGGCTGGCTCGAGGGCCGCGTGCAGGACGAGCCCGACGCGTTCCGCCCGCGCTGAGCGGCGCCGGCAGCGGCCCCGCGCGGGCGAGGGGGTGGAGCATGCGCGAACGGGCATGTCTCTTCGGGAATGTCCACATGGGCATGTCTGAAGGGGCATGTCCGGGCGGGCATGGCCGTTCGGTTAGGCCCGCCGGCGTGGCGGGGGCGCCGGTCCGGGCGCGCCCACGGCCGAGCTCGCTCGGCGTCGATGGTTGACGACCGTCACAATTGGCAGGATGGCGGCGCTTCGGTTCGGGGCCTGCGGCCCGCAGGCGTCGTGTCGCGGCCGCACTCGACGGGACTTTTCGCGTCTGCGCGAAGTCGTCTATCCTCGGCGCCGGAGCTCAACCACTCATGCACAAGCACACAGTCAGTGTCTCCGCCGGCGCGTTCGCGCTGGCGCTGCTGCTGCCGGCGGCCGGACGGGCCGACCTGCCCCCCGGTCCGCCGCCAGTCGCCGTCGCGGCCGCGACGCCCACCGCCACCGCGTCGGCGTCGGCCAACATCAAAATCTCCGACCAGGAGGCGCTGAACGACGACATCCTCGCGGTCATCGATCTGCCGCTCGCCGCCGCCGACGCGCGCTCGGCCGGCGTGCCGGAGGCCGACCTGCGTGAGGCACTCACGGTCACGCAAGAGGTCGGGCTCGGCGCCGGCGAGGCCAGCGACCTGGTCGCCGAGGAGGCCGACGCGACCGCCAAGCGCGGCAAGGCCAACGCGGGCTTCGGCAAGTGGGTCCGCGTCCAGGTGGCGAGCGGGCTGCGCGGGCAGAAGCTGGCGGCCAAGATCAAGGACCGCAAAGAGGACACCAAGGAGCTGACGACCGAGGAGGCCGACAAGCTCAAGACCAAGCTCGACGCGCTGTCCGAGCAGTACCGTCAGCGGCGCGAGAAGCTGATCGAGAAGCGCCAGGAGCTGGTGGCCAAGGGCCAGAAGAAGGTCCTGGTGGCCAAGGAGCGCCACGAGAAGCGCCAGGAGAAGCTGGCGTCGTCGTCGGCGGCGGTCACCGAGAAGAGCGGGCAGGTCGAGCTGCGCCTGCGCGAGATCGACGCCAGGCTGGCGGCCGCGACCGGCGAGGAGAAGACCCGGCTCGAGATCGAGAAGAAGCGCCTCGAGGCGCTCGGGCAGCGGCTCGACAAGGCCGCGGAGAAGCTCGACAAGGCCGAGGACAAGCTCGACAAGAAGGAAGAGAAGCTCGACGCCGCCGGCGGCAAGATCGAGAAGAAGGAAGAGAAGCTCGAGAAGCGCGAGGAGAAGCTCGAGCAGCGCCAGGACAAGAAAGAGGCCAAGATCGAGGCCAAGGCCGAGAAGGCCGAGGCGAAGAAGGACAAGGCCGCCCCCGCCCCGCAGTGAAGAAAGGAGCCACCGTCATGCACAATTCCAAGCATTCGTTCCTCCGTGCCGGTCGCTTCGCCGTGCTGCTGGGCGCGCTCGCGCTCGCGCTGCCGGCCTGCGGCGGCGACGGCAAGAAGACCGAGGTCGCCAAGACGACCAAGGTCGAGACCAAGACCACCACCGTGACCAAGACCGAGACGCCGAAGCCCGAGGTGAAGACCGACGAGCCGGCGCCGAAGCCGGAAGAGGCGCCGAAGCCCGACCCGGGCTCGGAGAAGGTCCAGATCGCGGCGACCGTCGCCAAGGAGATCGCGGCCGACCCCGAGCACGCCGACGACGTGCTCGCCAAGCACGGCCTCGACCGCTCCAAGCTCGAGGCGATGATGTTCGAGATCGCGGCCGACCCGGCGCTGACCGAGGCGTACATGGCCGCGCGCAAGACCGCCTGACGCCGGCCCGGCGCCAGGGACCCCGGGGCCGGGCGACTCGCGCGACGAGTCGTCCGGCCCTGCGCAATTGCGACATCGTGCCAGTGGGCCCGACACCTGGCCAATGATGCCAGGGGGTCGTGACACCGACGATTGAAGGATCGCCGCGGTCCGCCGAAAATCGCACGCAGGGGCGCGACGTCGGCCACGACGGGCTGCGGGGCGTCCGCCGCTCCGGACGAGCGCCACGACGGGCCCGGCGAGGCGCCCGCGGCTCCGCCGATCTGCGCTGGATCACGGTCGCGGTGCGCGGCCGGCGACCGCGAGTGAACGATGACGTCGGGCCGCATTCGATCGTGCCACCGCGGACGGCCGCGCCGGCGCGGGCAAGCGAGCAAGCGTCGCCGGTCCGGCGCGTGATCCGCCCCACCCGCCGGCAAATCCGGCGCCGGGACGCGGCCCACCTTGTTCGGTGGCCGCGTCGGAGTGCGCGGAGAAAGAGGAGCGCGAGCGGGCCAATGATCGGACCACCACGAACGCGGCGACGCCGTGCGCCGCCCACCGTCGGATCGGCGCTTCGCCGGGTCGACGCGCGGTCCAGCCTGCACCCTCGCGGCATTCAGCCCTGAATGCCCGCGCCGCTCCGACGCGGCCATTCATCACACCACGATCTCGCGTGCTCGCTTAGCCTGTCGCCAATTCGTCGAGTCGTAGCAGCGCCCGCCGGCGGCCCATTCGCCCGCCGCCGCGGGGCCGCCGTTTCGCAACCAGGAGTCAATGTCATGAGTGCGACCCACAGGCGCGGAGGCGTCGTCGTTCCCCGGCTGCTCCGCGCGCTCGCGCCGCTGTGCCTCGCGCTGGCCTGCTCCGGGGTCGACGTCCACGACGTCGACGAGCACGGCGGCGGCGACGACGAGACCGGCGCGCTGCCGCTGCCGAGCGCCACGATCGAGGCGCCGTACCTGGTCGGCGACCTGGCGTGCTCCGAGCCGTCGCAGATCGGCGCGGTCGAGCGCGAGCTGGAGCCGCACGAGGAGGAGACCGAGCTGCCGGTGCCGGCCGGGCTGCCCGAGCTGCTGGCGGAGATCCGCGCCCGCGGCGGGCGGCCGGCGCTCCACTTCGATACCCGCGCGGCGGGCCGCCTCCTCAACGTCCGTGTGCCGGTGCGCGGGGCCCAGATCCACCGCATCGCCGACGGCGTCAGCGAGGTCGCGCTCGACCTCGGCGCGCTGACCGTGCGCCTGACCCACGCGCCCGGGAGCGGCGGGGGTGAGCCGGAGCTGGTGCTGCCGACGACCTTGCCTTTGGACCAGGTCGTCGTGCTCAAGACCTACAGCCGCGAGCCGACGGCGGGCGGGCTCGGCGGGGCGGCGCTGACGATGGTGTCCGTGTTCGACCGCCGCGACGAGGCCGCGGGCCCGGTGGCGACCCTGGCGATCGACGACCAGGTGCCGATGGCGCGCGAGGCCGACTGCGACGCGCTGGCCTACGAGCTGGCCTCGGAGGTGCCGCCGGTGGCGGTCAGCTTCCCGCCGCTGTCGAGCTGCACCGTCGACGAGTGCGCCAAGACCCGCGCCGCCTGGCTGCGCGCCAACCACGACCTGTTCCGCGTGCGCCAGATGCTCGACTTCGTCGCCTCGAGCCCGCCGGAGCACCGCGCGTTCCTGTGGGCGGCGCAGGGCGGGTCGGAGAGCGGCGAGCGGCTGATGAGCTACGAGAGCGACGACGTCGGCCCCAACACCGCGCTCGAGTTCTACTTCGGGCCCTACGCCGAGTACCGGCTGCAGGCGATCCGGCTCGCCTACGCGCGGCTGTGGAAGATCTTCCACGACCACGAGATCGGCGGGCTGGAGCTCGACATCGAGTGCACGCCCGACGGCCCCGGCGACATCTGCAACACCACGCGGCCGGGCGGTCACCACGCGGTCAAGAGCAACATGAAGCTGTGCGACAAGGCCTACTCGACGCCGAGCCAGGCGTTCGACGTGCCGCGGCTGGTGCTGCACGAATCGATGCACCACATGTTCGTGCCGTGGAAGAACACCACGCCGCGGCTGTCGCCGATCATGGACACGCACACGCACGGCCACGGGGCGCTGTGCGCCGGCAAGCTGGTCACCGACAAGGGCTACGGGCTGAAGAAGATCAAGCACCTCGCCTCGTACGAGAACGAGCGCGAGGACGATTGCTGGCACAACAACTTCGCGTTCCGCAACAACGACACGTACGCCTACGCGGCCGCGACCGTCGGTACGTACATTCGCTTCGGCTACCTGGCCCGTTGGCCGCTCGAGCATCCGCCCGAGGACGAGGAGGAGGGGTACTTGCCGGATCCGGACTGCGGCACGCCCGGGGTCAACACGCCGCCGCCCGGCTTCAGCGATCCGCTCAGCAAGTGCTACAAGTCGAACGGCGAGCTGGTCTGCCCCGGCGCCCACGGCGGGCTGTTGCCGGGCGATCTCGACATCGCGGTGATCTGCCCGTCGCTGTGATCGCCGCGATCGCCGGCGAGCCTCTCGGCGCCGAGGCCGACGCGGCCCGGCGCGTCTGCTATGACTGCGGGCTCCCCTGCGACATGTCCGAGATGCGCGGCGAGCGGCTGGTCGCCTCGAGAAGACTCCCGAGCGCTGTTCGTCTACCCGTCACCCGACGGGTATGGCATAAGCATGGATGCTGCGAAACGGGAGGACAAAGTTCGATGGATAGCGAGCTCGCTGAGGTGGTTGCAGAGCTGAAGGACATCTTCACCCGACGAGGCATCCCGACGAGATTCGGTAGGGCGGACCCAGCGGTGGTCGACGAGCTTCGCCGTGAGCTCAGGATCCCGGCGCGCTACCGGGGGTTCTTGCAGGTGTCCGATCCCGTCGACGTCGAGACCGTGACCCCGGCCGAACGTGTGCGGTTGTTCCCCGCCGACAGGCTCGTCGCGGAGCAGCCTGTCGGGGAGGCAGGCTGGCAGAACAACTGGGTCGCCATCGCGCGGAGCACACTCCGCGGCGACCTGTACTTCCTCGACATCTCGAAGCTCGACGCCGAGAGCGACTGCCCCGTCTTCAGCGTCACGACGGGCGCCGCCTCCTACAGGCCGGAGCTCTGCGCCTCGAGCTTCGAGCAGTTCCTCCGCTCCCTGGCGAAGAGCATGGAGGCGGCCGCCTAGGTTCGGCGGCCCTGCGAAGCCCCGGCCGCCAGCTAGCCCTCGGCCTGGACCTCGAAGCGGCCGATCACCCGCCCGAGGTCCTCGCGCAGGCAGGCGATGCAGTCCTTCGCCGTGAACCACTCGCGGCAGCCGTTCTTCGGCGTCTTGGCGACCATCTGCAGGCCCGGCAGCGCCCGCAGGTCGCCGGCCTCCTCGAGCTTGAGCAGGACCTTGCGCTTGTCCTCGCAGCGCGACAGCTTCTCGAGCCACGCGAGGTTGCGGACGTACTCGGGGATGGCGGCCTTGTCTGCCTCGCTCGCCTTGGTGATCGCGTCGGCCGCCTTCTTGCGCGCCTTGTTGCCGCTGCCGGTGAGCAGCGTCTGGGCCGCGTCGGCGAAGGCCGCCGGGATCTCGGTGACGTCGGCGGGCGGCGGCGCGGCGGGTTCGGGCTTCGGCTCGGGCTTCGGCTCGGGCTTCGCTTCGGGCTTCGCTTCGGCCTTGGCCTCGCCCTTGGTCGGCTTGCCCTTGCCCGGCTTGCTCGGCTCCGGCTCGGGCGTCGGGTCGGCGGCGGCGACGGCCGGCTCCGGCACGGGCTCGCTGTGGCGGCCGCACTGATACACCAGCACCAGCACCAGCAGCGCCAGGCCGGCGGCGCCGTAGCGGAACAGCTGCGGCCGCTGGATCGCCAGCGCGCGCAGGCGCATCGCCAGCGGCGCCGGCCCCGGCGGGCCCGCGATCAGAGTGCCGCCCGGGGTCGAGAACTCGGGCCGCTGCCCGGCGCTCGACCAGCCGGCCGAGGTCGGCGCGTGCGACATGCTGATCGGCGCGCCCGAGACCCGCAGCTCGGGGGCGGTGCTGAGCAGCGGGTCGCCGCTGAAGGCGATCCGGCGCAGCTCGTCGCGCAGCGGCGCGACGGCGCCGGGGCGCACTGCGGGGTCGGCGGCGATGAGCTGGGCTGTCAGATCGGACAGGGCCTCGGGGACCTGTCCCGGAAGCATGTCGCGCAGCGGGGTGGCGGCGCCGGCGAGCTGACGGGCGAACAGCCCGGTCAGGCTGTCGGCCATCCACAGCCGCTGGCCGGTGGCGCACTCCCAGAGGATCACGCCGAGCGCGTAGATGTCGACGCGGTGGTCGATGGTCTGGCCGACCGCCTGCTCGGGGGCCATGTAGCCCGGCGTGCCGATGATCGCCCCCATGCGGGTGATCGGCTGGCTGGCGTCGACGACCGCGCCGTCACCTGTCTCTCCAGACAGGCGAGCGATGCCGAAGTCGACGACGCGGGCGTGGAACGAGCCGTCGTCGCGGTGCTCGAGCAGGATGTTGTCGGGCTTGAGGTCGCGGTGGATGATGCCGGCGGCGTGGCAGGTCGCCAGGGCGTCGGCGATCTGACCGCCGAGCTCGGCGACCTGGCGCCACGGCAGCGGGCCGCGCTCGAGCCGGCGGGCCAGGCTCTCGCCGCGCACCAGCTGGATCACCAGGTAGGCGCCGCCGTCGGGCAGGTGGCCGTAGTCCATCGCGCTGGCCACGTGCGGGTGATCGATCTGCGCCGTCGCCAGCGCCTCGCGGGCGAACCGCGCCTCGGCCTGCCCGTCGCCGGCGAACTCGGCCCGGATCGTCTTCAGCGCCACGAGCTTGCGCAGCTTGAGGTGCTCGGCGACAAACACGGCCCCCATGCCGCCCTCGCCCAGGACCTCGACGACCCGGTAGCGCTCGTCGATCAGCCGCCCGATCCACAGCCCGGACAGCTCGCCTTCGGGGCTCGGCGGGGCGCTCGGCTCGGTGCTCACCAAGGCGCGGCCTCCGGGTCAGGGGGGGACATGGCGCGCGGAGTATACCCGGGACCGTCGTTTCAGGGGCTAGAGCGCGGCCCCGCAATGAAGCTGAGGTCGCTTCCGGTCCGTTTCCGCCCGGTTTTCGACCGGCCCGCGGGCGAGGGCCGTGCGTCGATCTCGGCGACCGCCGCACGGGCGAGCTTGAGCCCGCCCTGTCGATGTAGACAGGCCTTCATCTTCGGGTCGTGGTGCGCCGGGCGACGGCTCGCTGCTTGCGAGAGGAAGACATCGGCTTGTCGGGACCGGTGCGGCGTGCGCGGACAGGTGGCCTCCCGTCTTCAGCGCTGCCGGCCTCGTGCGTTCGGGTGTTTGCTCATGTCGATGCGCGAGCCTCGAGACGGGATCGGGCAGGCTCGACAGTTCGCGGCACGCTCGCCTCGAGCGCGGCGAGAGCGGCGCGTGCGTGGGACCGTCCCTTCCTCGCCCTTCGGGGTGTCCTGGAGGAGCCCGCAGGGGAGGTTGCGGGCGATCTCCATGGTTTCCCCTCGAAGTCGCTGTCCGTCCGCCTGAGGTCGGCGGTCTCCTCGATCCGACGGCCTGCGCGCGGCTTGGTAGCGTGCGACGATCGGAGCCACAGAGGAGACGCCATGAGCAAGATGATCGCGGTGCAGGTCGCGCGGGGCGGAGGTCCCTTCGAAGTCGTCGAACGTCCGCTGCCGACGCCGGGAGCGGGGCAGGTGCGGCTGCGCGTGGAGGCGTGCGGAGTGTGTCACTCCGACGCGATGGTCAAGGAGGGCCACTGGCAGGGGCTGCCGTACCCGCGCGTGCCGGGGCACGAAGTCGTGGGCACGGTCGAGGCGGTGGGACCCGGCGTGGAGGGTTGGGCCGTCGGCGACCGCGCCGGCGTCGGCTGGCACGGCGGGCAGTGCTACAGCTGTCATCCCTGTCGCAAGGGAGACTTCGCGATGTGCACGACGTCGCGGGTCACCGGCATCACGCACGACGGCGGTTATGCCAGCCACATGATCGCGCCGGCAGAGAGCATGGCGCGCCTGCCGAAGGACGTCGACGCCGCCGAGGCGGGGCCGCTGCTGTGCGCGGGCCTGACTGTGTTCAACGCGCTGCGCCACACCGCAGCGCGGGCCGGCGACGTGGTGGCGATCCAGGGCATCGGCGGGCTCGGGCACCTCGCGGTGCAGTTCGCGGCCAAGATGGGATTTAAAACTGTCGCGGTGTCGCGCGGCGCGGACAAGCGGGCGTTCGCGACGCAGCTCGGGGCGCACGCGTACATCGACACGAACGACGGCGACCTCGGCGAGCAGCTGCAGGCGCTCGGCGGGGCGAAGGTCGCGCTGGCGACCGCGCCGAGCGGCGCGGCGATCGCCTCGCTGATCCCGGGGCTCGGGATCGACGGCCAGCTGGTGATCGCGGCCGCGCCGCACGACACGATCACGATCGGCGCGATGCCGCTGATCATGGGGCGCCGATCGATCAAGGGCTGGTACAGCGGCGTCGCCACCGACTCCGAGGACACGATCGCGTTCGCAGCCCAGGCCGGCGTCAAGCCGATGATCGAGACCTTCAAGCTCGAGCAGGCCGAGGAGGCGTATCAGCGGATGATCACCAACCAGGCGAGGTTCCGCGTCGTGTTGACGATGGACCATCTGCACGGCCGATAGTGATCGACAGCGACGGAAGAGGGGCCGACGGCATGGCCGCGGCTCCCTCTGTCGCGCGAGCTGACGACCGATCGGCGTCAGCCCTCGGGGTGATAGACAATCTCGTCCCAGACGAGCTCGCCGGTGGCGGCGTCGATGGTGCCGCCGTGCGCCAGCTGCTGCATGTCGACCGCGTCGATGATGCCATCGGCGCAGGTATAGGTGCCCTGCAGACCGAAGTCCGAGAGTTGATGATCGAAGGTGTCGGCCGTGAACGTGAGCTGCCAAGGGCACATCTCGACGCCGTTCGGCCCCTTGCCGCACTCGAGCTCCTCGTCGCTGAGGAAGACCTTGCCGACCAGGAAGGAGCAATCGTCCACGGGCGCTCCCGTCGTGCTCGAGGGTTCGTCGGTGTCGGTGCCCGGGTCGGTGCTGGTGGTCGAGTCGGTGGTGCCGGTGGTGTCCGTGGTGCCGGTCGGAGCGGTCGAGTCGGTGGTGCTGGTGGTGTTGGTCGGGTCGGGGGAGTCGGTCGTGGCAGTCGAGTCGGTCGAGTCGGTCGAGTCGGTCGAGTCGGTCGAGTCGGTCGAGTCGGTGGCGCTGCCGTTCTCCTGCGGGGAGCAGGCCAAGGAGGTGGCGCAAAGCAAGATGAAGCCAGTGATGAGTCGCATGCGCGGAGCCTACGAGAGGCCGCAGGTCCCGTCGAGCGCGGGGTGTCCGCGCGCCGGGAACAGCGAGGCCGTGGCATCGCCGTTCGCTGCACGGCGCGCCCGCTGGAATTACAGCGGCCACATCCGCCGGGTCCAGCGACACCACGAGCGAGCCGGCGACGCGCTCGGGAGACTCGCAGCCGAGCGCACGCGAGACCTCGCGCTCGTGCGAGCAGCGTCACAGGTGGGCGCCGCAGGGTTCCCCTCGCAGAGGAGCGAGGCCGGCGTCGCCGAGGGCCTGGTTTGCGGGCGAGCGACCGACGTGCTCGAGCTCGACCGCATCGGCGTCGATCTCGAGACGCAGCCGCTGACCCACGCGCGCGGTCTTACCGGGCCGTCTCCGTCCAGGTGACCGGCAGTTCGTGGACGCCGTAGATCTGCATGTTCGTCCTGAGTTTCACCTCGCCGGCGGGGATGGCGAGCTCGAGGGTCGGGAAGCGACGCAGCAGTCCCGCCAAGCCGGCGCGCATTTCGAGGCGGGCCAATTGCTGGCCGAGGCATTGGTGGCACCCGTGGCCGAAGGCCAGGTGACCGCGGGCCTTGCGGTGGATGTCCAGAGTATCGGGATCGTCGAAGCGCTGGGGGTCGCGGTTGGCGGCCAGCAACGAGACGACGACGGTCGATCCTTCGCGGATTGTCTCACCGCCGAGTTCGAGGTCCTCGGTGGCGTAGCGGTAGAGGATGTCGACGACGGACAGGTAGCGCATGAGCTCCTCGACGGCCCCGGGCAGCAGCTCCGGGTCGGCGCGCAGTTCGGCCCACTGCTCGGGGTGCTCCAGGAGCGCGAAGGTACCGAGGGCCAGCATGTTGGCCGTGGTCTCGTGGCCCGCGAGCAGCAGCAGGAAGGCGCAGCCGGTCAGCTCCTCGATGGTGAGTTCGTCGTGTCGAGCCAGATCGGACAGTATGTCCTCGCCGGGCGCGGCGCGTTTGCGCGTGACCAGTTCGGAGAGGTACGTGGTCAGTGCGCCGTAGGCGGCCATCTTCTCGTCGAGCTGCACGTCCTTGAGCAAGAACCTGGCGGAGTTGACCTGGAAGTTCTCCCGGTCCGCGTAGGGGACTCCGAGCAGTTCGCAGATCACCAGCGAGGGTACGGGCAGCGCGAATTCCTTGACCAGGTCGACCGGCGGGGTGAGACGCGCCAGCTCGTCCAGTTGCCGCCCGGCGATGTCGACGATGTGCTCTTCGAGCATTCTCATGCGCTTGACGGTGAAGGCGCCGGTGAGCATGCGCCGCAGCCGGGTGTGGTCCGGCGGGTCCATGGCGATGAACAGGCCCGGCACCTGCGGGGAGGGTTCGGTCATGGCGGGCATGCCGGGGACCTCGTACGGCACGTGGAGAACGCCGATGTCCTGGCGGGAGCTGAACCGGGTGTCGGCCATGAGCTGGCGGACTGCGTCGTAGCCGGTGACGAGCCAGCCCTCGTGACCGTCGGGGAAGATCATGGGGCTGACAGGGCGAGCCCCGCGGAGCCGGGTGATGGCGCGCGGCGGGTCGAAGGGACCCGCATCGCGCTCCATGGGCAGGCCGTGCGGGATGGGAACCGGATCGGTCGATGAGGTATCGCTCATGACGTCATGTGTGCGCGTTGACCTCGGGTCAAGGTCAAGCTGCGATTTGCTGGACCCGGGTCACTCTTTCCATTCTGAGTCCCACACGCTCTGCGGATCGCGTTCGCGAAGCGCACCTCATGCGAACACGGCAGATGGTGAGGGCGACGGCGAAGGGCCGCGGCGGTGGCTACGCTGAAGATCAGCGCGGGATGGGTACGCCGGCGGCGCGGAGTTTGGTCTCGATCAGCCGGGTCAGCCGAGCAAAGGCCGGGACCTGGTCGTTGCCGTAGTCGCTGATGATCCTGTACCGGGCGGCGGCGTCGTCGGTGGGGCCCTGGAGGCTGGTCAAGATCGCCAGGAGCTTGGGGTTGGCGAGGAAGTGGTCGACCGTGGCGGTAGCGAGCTCCTCGATACGGGGGTCGTCCGGTCCCCAAGCTTCGGCCTCCCAGGAACGCTTGGCCAGGGCGACGAAACGGGGGTCGTGAAGGCCGCACTCGACCCGGGTGAGGTAGTCGTCGAAGCCGTCGGGCACCAGCGCTCTGGCCAGCACCAGGCCCTCGCGGATCGTTGTCACGTCGTCCGGGGAGAGGCCGAAATCGGGGAGACGGTTCAGGAACGCGCGAGCTCGGTCGGGCAGCAGGACGCCGTCGCCGTCGGCGAGCCGGTCCAGAGTGTCGCGTCGCGCGATCAGCTCCTCGATGCGCTCGTTCATGCGGCGCTGGACGTCGGCGATGGCGACGGCGAACTGTTCGGGAGCTGCGTCGAGCAACGGCCCGATCTCGGCCAGCGGCACGCCGGCGGCGGCCAGCGTCCGGACCCGGACCAGCCGCAGCAGGTCGGCCGATCCGTACCGCCTGTAGCCGGAGCTGTCCCGTCTCGGCTCCTCGACGAGTCCGTGCTTGTGGTAGTGACGCACGGTCTTCACCGTGACGCCGGCGAACGCAGCCGCCTGGCTGATCGTGACGCCCTTGCTCATCGGCGGGGTCCGGGTTCGGCGGGAAGCTGTCGCCAAGGATGCTGGCTGTCGTGGGCGCCGCTCGGGTATACGCGGGTCACGGCCCTTGCCGTGTGTTCGACCGGCACCATGCCGGACCAGGTCGAGCTTGCGGAGTCTGTCGAGTTCCTGGTGCTCACGCGAGAAGCTTGAACCCTGACCCAAGGTCCAGGTCAAGCCTGCGCGAGCAAGACGCGCGGGGGACCGCCTCGCCCGTTGCCAGGAGGCACCGACGAGGCAAGGAAGGCGGGCCCTCACCGCCGCAGCGCGCGCACTCCGCGGCTCGAGGCGCGATGCGCCGTCGCCTCCCGGCGAGCGTTCACTGACCCGCGATGTTGCAGGCCTGGAGGCGCATGATCAGCGCGTCTTCGTTGGTGAAGAAGTAGAACGCCCCGTTGGAAGAGAACACCCCGCCGGTCGAATAGAGGCCGTAATTGAGCTTCGGGCCGGTGAGCACCGTCTCCCAGCTACCGTCGGGCGCGACCCGGACGACCGCCTGCAGCGTCGCCGACAGGTGATAGAAGTGGTCGCGAAACGCAGACGTGGGCGCGGCGAAGCTCATCTCCTCGCCAATGCCGAAGCCGAGAGAGTAGGGATAATCGAGCGAGAGCACGTCGGCGGCGTCGAGGCGGTGCACGCCGAGGTGGGTCTGATTGATCGCGTACAGCCCGGGTTTGAACATCGAGGTCGGCGGCGGGATCGCGAGGTCGACCACGACGTCCAGATCCGGGCCCTGCGCCACCGCCGTGCGCGAGCCGTCCTCGCCGATCCTGTAGATCGCGTCCTCGCCGTAGTTGCTCGCGTAGAGCGAGGCCGTCCCGTCGCCGCGGTCGCCGTAGATCAGCCCCTCGCAATTGCCGTGCTGGACCACCTGCTCGGTCGTCCCGTCGGGGTAGATCTTGTAGATCCACTCGTTCACGTTGACCGTGTGACAGGTGTACAGCACCCCGCCGTAGGCGTATTCGAGGTAGGGGTTGATCGGCAGCGCAGCGTCGGCCGGATCGATCAGCCAGCCCTTGAACCCGCCGTCCTGATCGAGCAGGCCGATCCCGCTGGCAGTGTTCTGCGGGTTGTTGACGGTGAACAGCACGCCCTCTCCGGGCTCGCTCCAGTACTCGCCGAGCGCGCGCTCGACGTCGCCGAGGTACCCGTACGCGCCGAGCTGCATCGGGACGTCGAAGACGACGCGCGCGGTGTAACCCTCGATCGCCTCCAGCTCCAGATCGGGCGGGGTACAGTCGCAACCCTCGTCGAACAGGTCGTTGCAGTTGTTGTCGAGCGCGTCGCAGACCTCCGGCTGGGCTTCGCACCCGGCCGCCGTCGTTTCGCTCGTTTCGGTCGTCTCGCTCTCCCCGGTCGTCGATGTCTCGGTGGTCGAGGAGGTCACCTGTTCGGTGGTCGCGGTCGTCGATGTGCCAGCGCTCGGCCCCGTCGCGCTCGCGTCGGTGCTCGACTCCGTCGCGCTCGCGCTACCACCGGTCGTCGTCGGGACCTCCGACGCGCTCGACGAGGCCGCGCCCGTGCTGGTCGCGGCCGCCGTGCCCGCGCTGGCGGACGAACCAGTGAGCCCCGGTCGTCCGTCGTCACCGCAGGCAAACACTGCGAGCACCGCGATCGTGAGGCCACCGGGTCCGTACTTCATCGGCGAAAACGTACCAGCGGCAGCGCTGCTTGAGAACCCTCCTCGCAGCGTCCGCGGATGCGTCGATCGCCGCGAACTCGCCGCGAGGCGCCGACCATCGACGCGAGCGGACGATGACCGAGCGTCGGCTCGAAGCGCCGAGAGCTCCGAGCGAAGCCGCATCGGGTGCTCACGGATCGAGGACCGTGATCCGCCGGAGCCGACACGCGGTGACGCTGCGGATGGCGTCACTTGCGAATGGCTCGGCGTTCACGGCCTCTATGCGTGGGAGGATCATCGCAAGCGCTGAAGCGGCCCGCGCACGAGCACGTGGCGCTCGCCGAGCAGCTGCAACGCCTGCAGGGCTGCGCGCTGGACGGCCTCCGCCGGGCGATCGGCGTGGCGCGCGGCGGCCTCGTCGAGCAGCGCAGCCACGAGGCGACCGTCGCCGGCGGCAGTCGCCAGACGCACGAGCTCCTCGTTCATCACGTGGGCGCGGGCGGCGGTCGCTCCGCGTCGGGGCGTGAACGCGATCACCGTCGCGGCCGGCTCCACGCGTGCGCCGGGGCCCTCCGCGACCAGGCGATGCACCGGGTGGTCGAAGCGCTCGACGATGACCCCGGGAGCGAGCGCGACGCGATCTTCGGGCGTCAGGACCGTGGCTCCGAGGCCGGGCGGCTCGGCGATCCGCATGTCGAGCAGGCGCTCGAACGGGGGCGCGGCGGCGTCGTCGGTCGTCTCGGCGCGCCACAGGCATTCGTCGTAGCGCACCAGGTCGCCGAGGTGAGCCGGCCACGGCGCGACGAGCAGGCGGCGTAAGAATTCGCCGAAGTACGCGACGTCCTCGGCAGGCGGGCGCCAGCGGAAGTCGAACTCGCGCGCGAATCGCTCGCGCACCGCGGCCTCGTGCGCTCGCAGGTGCGGCGCGGTCGCGCCGAACAGCTCGAGGAAGTAATCGAGGCGCTTGTGCACGAGCATCTGGCCGAAGCGCTCGACCTGCGGCATGAGGCGCCGCGCGAGCTCCAGCACCGCCGCGCGCTCGCGGTCGTCGAGGTCGCGGCCGCGCAGGGCTCCCTCGTCCGTCGCCAGCGCGGCGCGCAGCGCCGGGTCGGCGTAGAGCTCGCTCAGAGTCTGTTGCAGGCCCTCCAGGGACATCGCCTTCGCCTCCTCGATCGTGCGGCGCAGCCGCGTCACCACCGCAGACACATCCGGCGCGGTGAACCGCCCGGCCACGAACTCGCGCCCGCGCACACCGATCCTCTGCGCGCCGGCGGGGTCGTCGATCACCCGCGTCAGCGCTCGCCGCACCTGCGCGACGTCGGCGGGGTCGTCGACGACGAACGCGTGCACCCCATCGACGAGATCGGCGCGTCGCTGCGTCTTCGATCGCACCTCCTCGGACACGATCAGGCAGCGGCCGCACGCGAGCACCTCGAAGCCGACCTGCGGCGTGTGGATGGCGATCGGGAAGCGGTTCTCCAAAAAACACACCGCGGCGCAGGTGCGGATGAATCGCGGCACCATCCAGTGCGGCAGGAAGGGCAGGGCGTACGTCGATTCGGCGATCCCCGCGCGCGCGATCGCCTGCTGCAGCGCCGCGGGCCCCGGTCCGTGCGCGCCGACCAGCGTCAATAGATTGAAGCGCCGGCCCGCGGCCGCGAGCTCGCCGAGCGCGGCGACGACCTCGAACATGCCCTTGTAATCGCTGACCTTGCCGTAGATGCCGATCGTCGGCAGCGCGGGGTCGAAGCGCCGCGTCGGTCGTGGCCACGGGCCGCGCTCGTCGGCCGATTCGTCGAGCAGCGCGTCGACGTCGAGCGCGGGTCCGTCGGGCTGAAACCCCGCGCTCGCGTACGCCGCGAGCGGCACCGCGAACATGTGCGCGTGCGGGATGCCGGCGCGCTCGAGCGTCGGGCGCAGGAACGGCGCGGTGATCACCAGGCTCGCGTGGCGGAACACGTCGAGGTAGAGGTTCTGCCGCGCCGGCAGCTGCGCGAGCCCGGCGATGTCGCTGCCGGCGTGGCGGACCGCGTACGGCACCCCGGTCAGCTTCGACGCCAGCGCCGCCGCGACCCCGTACGGCTCGAGGTACGCGGCCCAGATCAGGTCGCAGGCGTGCTCGCGGACCACGTCGCGGGCGAGCGCCGCCAGCTTGCTGACGTACGGGTTGGCGTACGGGATGTAGTTGCCCTCGAGGCCGGCCTCGTCGCTGGCGTGCAGGCGGACGAAGCCGCCGCCGGGGTACTCGCCCTCGAGGTGACGGCGCTCGGCCGCCGGCAGGAACATGCGATAGTCGGACGCGGCCTCGAGCGAAGTGGTCGCTGTACACGCGCGGCTGCACGAGCTCGACGAAGCGGGCGAGCCCGTCGAGGTAGGCCTGCGGCGGCCGCTCGACCGAGCCGATCGACAGGCCGACGCTGTGACCGACGAGGGCGTAGCGCTCGCGCAGCGCTCGCACGTCGTCGACGCGCCCGGGCAGGCGCGGGTCGAAGGTCTCTGCCATCAGCTCGAGCACGTCGGGCCCGCGCTCCGCATCATGCAGCGCGGCGCGGTAGGGCCGGCGGTAGGCGAAGCCGACGAGCGGGGTGGTCGCGACGGGCGCGCTCATGACCGTCGCTCCGCGAGCACGTGGATCCACCGCACAGTCGCCCCCGTGGGCGCTCCTGCAGCCCACGCGAGGTCGAGCAGGCGCAGGCGCTCGACGTACGGCACCCGCGGCAGCGTCCGCGACGTAGAGCCGGGCAGGCGCAGGAAATCGCGCTGGCTCTCGACGCTCTCCCACACCTCCGACTCGACCGCGCGGACCACCGCGAGACCCGCGGTCGTCAGAGCCGCGAGCAGCTCGGCGCGCCGCGGCAGCGGGCGCGGCTCGGCCGGCTGCAGGCCCGTGGCGCCCGCGAGCGCGCGCATGCGCCGGTGCAGGTCGGACGTCGGCGCGTCGGTGTGCGCGACGTTGAAGGCGAAGCGACCGCCGGGTCCGAGGGCCCGCCCGACCGCCGACGCGACCGCAGCCGGGTCCATCGCCCAGATCGCCGCGTTGCACACGACGACGTCGACCGGAGCGGCGAGCGCCGTATCGAACCGCTCCGCCGACGCGCACACGAAGCGCGCCCGCGGGTCGTCGACGTTGCGCGCGGCGCAGGCGACCATCGCCGGCGACACGTCGATTGCGACCACCGCGGCCGCGCCCGCGCGCAGCAAGGCGCGGGTCGTCACGCCGGTGCCGCAGCCGAGGTCAACGACGGTCGTGCCGCCCAGCGGGCCGCACAGCGCGACCAGGGTCTCGCTGGTCGCGGCGAAGCGGGCGTGCCGCTGCGTGAACGCGTCATATAGCTCGGCAGTGACCGCGTCGACGTCGACCTGCATCGCGGGCGTCATGCGACCTCCGGGGGCCACACGATCGGGAACGCCGCGCCGCGCAGCGGCTCGCCGGCGACGAGGTCGAGCTCGGGCAGCAGGCCGCGGACACGCGGGTTCTGCAGGATGTCGCCCTCGCGCGGCTCGTACACGCAGCCGTCGGCGAAGTAGCGCAGCGCGAGCGCGCGGCGGCGGGTCGTCGGCGTCGCGTTGCCGCCCGACGCGTGCACTGTCAGCGGGTGATGGACGAGCACGTCGCCGGGCTGCATGTCCCAGTACATGAACGAGGCGTCGCGGATCTCCTCGGCCTCGAGCGGGGCCGCGCTCGCCGGGGCCGCACCGTCACGGGCGAATCGCCAGCGCTTGGCGACGCGGCCCCAGCGGTGCGAGCCGCGGGCGTAGACCACCGCGCCGCTCTCGCGGGTGACGACATCGAGCGGCACCCACATCGTCACCAGCGCGTCGCCCGAGACCGGCCAGTACGGCAGGTCTTGATGCCACGGCATGCTCTCCTGCGTGCGCGGCTCCTTGACGAACAGCTGGTCGAAGAAGAAGCCGACCCGCGCCGCGCCGAGCAACGCTGCGGCGAGCGCGGGCAGCGGCGATTCGCGGATGAACGCGGCGAACTCCGGCTCGCGCAGCCACAGGAAGAAATCGTTATAGAAGCGACCGGGCCGGTCCGGCGGGGTGTAGTCGACGGCGATCGAGCCGGGCGCGGCGAGCACCCGGTCGACCGCCGCCTCCAGGCGGGCCAGCCAGCCCGCCGGGATGACGCCGCGCAGCACCGTCGCGCCGTGGTCGCGAAACTCCGTCAAATTGTCGGGTGGAATCGTCATGGCGGTAGGGTGGCGGGCGCCTCGGTTCAGCCCGGCTGGCCCGGGGTCCAGGTCTTGCAGATGATCACGCAGCAGCTCATGCCGTTGGCCTCGCTCGGCGGGGCCAGGGTCTCGAGCTGGAACAGGTCGCGGAGGTGGAGCGGATCGATCTCCTTCACACCCTCGACCACGTGGTTCGTGTTCTCGATCATGTCGTTCGTCTCCTGTCGGCGCTTCAGCTCGGCCGGCCCGGGACCTTCGTCCAGCAGATGATCACGCAGCAGCTCATGCCGTTGGCCTCGCTCGGCGGGGCCAGGGTCTCGAGCTGGAACAGGTCGCGGATGTTGCTCGGATCGATCTCCTTCACACCCTCGACCACCGGGTTCGTCTTCTCGCTCATATCGTTCGTCTCCTGTGGCTTACGTCGCGGAGGTGCCAGTGCCGAATTGCACGGACACGCTCCGTATTCGCGGCGCGCTGCCCCCGGCGCGGCCCGTGGGCCCCCGGGCGATCGGGCTCGATGTTCGATCATGCATAGTCGGGGAACATGCCGTGCGGCGCTCCTCGATCAGGACGACAGGTGGTCCGCAGCGATGTCGCAGGGCGGTCGCCACGATTCACTCGTGAGCTTCTACACACATCATTGCGCGCGTTGCCGCCCGTGCACGCACAGCTTGACGCGACGACGCGGCCGCAGGTAAGGGGGCACCGTGGTGGTGCTGACAATGCCGGAATCGTCCTATGTCCTCGCGCCCGCGTGTGTGTTCCGCCCCGGGCCCGACGCGACGGTCGTCGCGCTCGTCGGTCGTCGCGCCTTCTCGCTCGAGCCGCGCGCGTTCCAGACGCTCGCCGCGTTCGCGGCCCCGCGGACGCTCGCCGCGGCTCACGCGACGCTCCGCGACATGGGCTCGCTCGACGCGCTGGCGGCCACTGTCGCCGGCCTCGTCGCAGAGGGGCTGCTCGTCGGCGAGGGCGAGCCCGCGGCGTGGCCGACGTCTCTGGCCGACGCGCTCGACCCGGCAGTGCTCGCGCGACAGGGCGACATCGCCGCCCAGCTCGCGGCAGGGCGAGCAGTAGTCGTCCGCGACGCCATGCGCCGCGACCTCGCCGAGCGCGTCGGTGCGGCGCTCGACGCCGCCGCCCGCTGGCGCGCGGTCGAGGCGTTCGGGCGCTCCCCGCATTATCGCCACCACGTCCTCGACGAGGACGACGCCGCGGGCCCGGCGGTCGCGGCCTGCCGCGCGCTGTTCAGCGCCGCCGCCAGCCGTGACCTCGCGGCCGCGCTGTCGGGTCGCGACTGCGGCGGCCCGCTCGAGCTCGGGGCGACGCGCTACGTGCCGGGCGACTTCGCCGCGCCTCACGCCGATCACAAGCTGGCGCGCACCGTCGCGTTCGTGTGGCACCTCGCCCGCGACTGGGACGCGTCGTGGGGCGGTCAGTTCGTGTGGTGCCCGAGCGGCGCGCAGGTGGTGCCGTCATTCAATACGCTGATCGTGTTCAACGTCGCGGCGGAGACGGTCCACGCGGTCACGCCGGTGTCGCCGTACGCCCGCGGCAAGCGATTGAGCGTGACCGGGTGGTGGAGCCACGCGGCCGGCCTCGCGGACCCGCCCGAGCCCGCCGGCTTCGCGCGCTGGGGCGTCGGCGCGGCGAGCTATGGCGCGCAGCCGCTGGCGCTCGACGAGACGCGCGGCCTGCTCGCGCTGTGACGCCCGACGCCGTCGACGTAGATTGGACGAGCGGGGGCGTCGAGCATCACCTCCAGACCTCGCTGAAACCGCGCTCCGCGCCTTGACGCGTCCCTGGTCGCGTGAGACCGTGGTCTGCATGCGTTCTTGTCCTACTTGTGATCGCCACGTATTCGACGGGACCTCGACGTGTCCCTTTTGCCAGGCGCAGTGCGGCACCGTCCGCGGCAACCTGCTCGCAACCCTCGGCCTCACCCTCGGTATCGCGCTCTCGGCCTGCAGCGACTCGAAGACGACCACCGAGGGCGACACCACGAGCACCTCGTCCTCGAGCACCTCGTCTTCGAGCACCGACCCGTCGACGACGGCCGCGACCGATACGACGAGCCCGACCAGCACGGCCTCGGACAGCAGCTCCGACTCCACCGTCACGGGCGACGTCACCAAGACCACCGGCCACGACGAGAGCGACAGCGGCGGCTCCTTCTACACCGTCTCCGGCGATCGCGACACGGACACCACGACCACCGGGACCGCGACCGAGACGGGCACGGACACCGAGACGGGCACGGACACCGAGACGGGCACCGATACGGAGACCACCGTCGCTCCCGACACCACCGGTGATTCGAGCAGCACCGGCTGACGCCGCCCGGTCGCCATGGGACTCCAAGACGTCCGTCGTCGCCTGCCGATCGTCGACTCGCTGCCCACCCCGAAGACCCGCGCGATCCTGCCGCTGGCGCCCGGCGAGACGCCCAGGCCGCGGCTCGCGGTGTGGGAGTTCACGCTCGCCTGCGATCAAGCGTGCCTCCACTGCGGGCCCCGGGCCGGGCACCCGCGCGGCGACGAGCTGAGCACCGAGGAGGCGCTGCAGCTGGTCCGCGATCTCGCGCGCATGGGCGTCGGCGAGGTCTCGCTGATCGGCGGCGAGGCCTACCTGCGCAACGACTTCCTCCTGGTGCTGCGGGAGATCCGGACCCAGGGGATGCTCGCCAGCATGGTCACCGGCGGCTACAACCTCACCCGCGCGCGCGCCGAGGCGGCGGTGGAGGCCGGCCTGCTCCTCGCGGGGATCTCGATCGACGGCCTCGAGCACAGCCACAACCGCGTGCGCAACACGCCCGACAGCTGGCGGCGCGCCTTCGCGGCCCTCCGCCTGCTGCGCGAGGCGGGCTGCCAGGTCAATGCCAACACCCAGATCAATGCGTATACCCGCCACGAGCTGTTCGAGCTGCTCGAGCTGCTCGGCGCCGAGGGCGTGCGCTCGTGGCAGCTGCAGATCACCGTGCCGCACGGCAACGCGGCCGACCACCGCGAGCTGCTGCTGCAGCCGTACATGCTGCTCGAGCTCTACGACGTCCTCGACCCGCTGATCACCCGCGCGGCCGCGCTCGGGATGTCGATCTGGCCGGCGAACAGCCTCGGTTACTTCGGCCCGCTGGAGCGGCGGCTGCGGGCGCCGGTGATGAAGAAGACCGGCCACTACAGCGGCTGCCAGGCGGGCTCGTCGAGCATCGGCATCGAGAGCAACGGCGCGATAAAGCCGTGCCCCAGCCTCGGCGGCGAGGTGAACATCGGCGGCAACATCCGCGACTACACCCTCGAGCACCTCTGGCACAACACCGCGCAGCTGTCCGGCCTGCGCCAGCGCACGCGCGCCGATCTGTGGGGCTACTGCCACGATTGCTATTACGCCGAGGTCTGCCTGGCCGGCTGCACGGCAGTCTCCGAGCCGGTCATGGGCCGCCCCGGCAACAACCCGTTCTGTCACCACCGCGCCGTCGAGATGGACCGCGCCGGCCTGCGCGAGCGCATCGAGTTCGTGCGCGCGGCCCCGGAGGTCGCGTTCGGCACCGCGCTGTTCCGGGTCGTGCGCGAGGCCAAAGATCCGGAGCGCCGCGCGAGCGAGGGACCGGTGGCGATCGAGGAGCCCCGGATCTCCCGCGAGCTCGAGCGCACCGGCCCCGGACGACCGCTCGATCCGGCGTCCGGCGCCTGACGGTCAATTCGACGCGCTCCGGTTCCGCGAGCGCCCGAGCTCATGGGCGCCCGTGGGCGCCCATGCATGCATTCGCTCTCGCGGTCGAGGCTGGTGTCGGCGCGCTGCCTGGATTACCGTGCGAGGCGATGGCATTCCCGACCGCAGTCAACGATCAGATCACCGACGAACTCGTCCAGACGGCCACCAGCGCGGGCCTCGAGAGAGACACCGCCCGCAGGGTGGTCGAGACGATCCTCGACCATCTAGCGAGCCGGGACGTCCTGCTCAAGGACCCGGGCAATTCCGGCGGAACGCTCGGGCAGGCGCCCGCGGGCGCGCCTGCTGCGGGCGCCGCCGCGACAGGGACCCAGAGGGCGGACGCGGAGGGCTACGTCCCCGGCATCACGCGCGGGCTCCTCCAATTCATTCACATGTGCGCCCTCCGCCTGCCCGGAGACCCCTACTCGCAGAATATCGTGTCGGTGTTCAACAACACGTTGTCGCCGACCGTGGGCTCCTGGACCTTCGGACAGATCTCGGACGAGGACTGCTCCAATGCAGTGACCACAGCGCTGCAGGATTGTCAATTCTACGACGGTACATAGGCGCTCACGCAGCGGCCATTTCGGGCGGCGCAGGCGACACGGCGTGCGCAGGTCGGGGGACCCCTCATCCGTGAGCGCCCGGGGCGCAGGCGAGCGCGCGGACGCGGATCGGAAATTCGCGTCCGTCCGCAATTTAAAAGCGACCCGGCGGCAAATGCCTCGGTGGAGACCTCCATGCACCTTCACCTGGATTCGCTTGTTCGCGCGGGGCGTCCTGCGTCGACTGCCCGGCTGTTCGCGGCGCTCGCCGCCCTCGCCACCCTGGGCGTCGCCCCGGACGCCGCTGCGGCGCCGTCGCTCGAACGCAACTGGGGCACCTACTTCGGCGCTCCCGGCGATGATTTCGCCACCGACATCGCGCTCGACGCCGCGGGCAACGTCTACGTCATCGGCCACACCATGAATGTCGGGCTCGCCACCCCGGGGGTCCACCAGTCGGAGCCCGGCGGGCTCCTCGACGCCTTCCTCGCCAAGTTCGACTCGACGGGCGAGCTCGTGTGGGCGACCTACTTCGGCGGGCCCGGTCTGGAGTGGGCGCGCGGCCTCGCGGTCGGGGCCGACAGCGTGGCGATCGTCGGCATCACCGACTCCTCGACCGCGATCGCCACTCCCGGCGCGCTCCAGCCGGACCTCGCCGTCGGCGAAGAGGGCGGGGAAGACGGCTACGTCGCCGTGTTCACCCTCGACGGCGCGCTGAATTGGGCCACCTATGTCGGCTCGCCCGCGGTGTACGAGTGGGCCAGCGCGGTCGAGATCGACGACCAGGGCTCGGTGTACGCCGTCGGCTACCTCGGCGGCGACGCGCCGGGGCTCGGCACGCCCGGGGCGCACCAGCCGGCCTACGGGGGCGCCGGCGGCAATGGTTTCCTGGCCAGGTTCACGCCGCAGGGCCAGCGCGAGTGGGGCACCTACTACGGCAATGCCTCCGGGGGCGGGATTTTCTCCAGCGTGTCGCTCAACGCGCTCGGCGAGCTCTACGTCGGCGGCGGCACCTTCGCCCCCTCGAACGCGATCTCCAGCGAGGGCGCGCACCAGAAGAACTACGGAGGCGGGGGCGACGACGCGATCCTCGTGCGCTTCAACCTCGACGGCACCCGCGCCTGGGGCACCTTCTACGGCGGCACGATGCAGGACCTCGACGCCACCGTGGCCGCGCTGCCGCAGGGCGGGGTCGTCCTCTCGGGCTACACCATCTCCAAGAACAACATCGCCACGCCCGGCTCGCTCAAGCCCGAGGGCGACGGCTCGGACGGGTTCGTCGCGCGCTTCGACGCGGACGGGAATCGCCTCTGGGGCACCTATTACGGCCACAGCTGGGCGCAGACGGTCGGCAAGGTCGGGGTCGACGCCGTCGGCTCGATCTACCTGTGCGGCCACACCAACTGGGCCGACGATTACGGCACCCCGAACGGCTTCCTGCCGACCCTGCAGGGCGACACGGACGCCTACCTCGCCAAGCTGAACGGCGACGGCGCGCTGCAATGGGGCAGCTACTACGGCGGCGCCCTGTACGACGGCTGCAACCGCACGGTCGTCGGCGCGGACTACCGCGTGCACATCGTCGGCATCTCCGAGTCGACCAGCGGGATCGCCACCCCCGGGGCTCACGACGAGGAGTACCTCCCGGGCGGCTGGGACAGCTTCATCGTGCAGTTCGCCCAGCCGATCGGTGGCGCGTGCGCGAGCACGGACGACTGCGACGGCGGCCCGTGCGTCGACGGCGTGTGCTGCGACAGCCCCTGCGGCGACGGTGCCGACGACTGTCAGGCCTGCAGCGCGGCGCAGGGCGCGGTCGCCGACGGCGTGTGCTCGCTGCTCGCCGCCGACTTCGTCTGCCGCCCCTCCGCCGCGGCCTGCGACGCCGCCGAGCTGTGCTCCGGCGATTCCATCACCTGTCCCGAAGACCAGCAGGCCGCCGACGGCGAGCCCTGCGACGAGGGAGTGTGCGACGCCGGCGTCTGCATCCCCGAGGACACGACCGGCAATGACACGACCGGCAATGACACCACCGGCGATGCCACCACCGACGATTCGAGCGACACGGGCGAAGCCACCGGCGAGCCGACGAGCGGCGAGCTGCCGACCACCGGCCAGCCCGGCACCACCGACGATCCGATCGACGACACGAGCAGCGGCTCTGGCGGCGACGCGACCGGGGCCACGACCGGGCAGCCGCAAGAGGGCGAGGGCGGCTGCGGCTGTCGTAGCGACGGCGGCGCGGGCGGTCTGCTCGCCGCTCCGCTCATGCTCCTGCTCCGCCGGCGCCGGCGCGCGAAGCCCTGACGGCGCATCTCGTGCGTGTCGAGCTCCTGCTGCGACGAGCGTCGCCGCCCCGCGGCGTCGAGCAGCGGCGGAGCCGGGATGACGCGGAACGCTAGTCGCCGAGCGCTTCCCGGAGCGGCATGCCATCCGGGCCCAGCGCGCGGGCGAGCGCTGCGATCTCCGCGAGCCTCGCGTCGAACTCGGAGGTCGTGATGAGCCCGTCGTCGTAATGGGTCCGGATCTTGGCGAGGTCGTGGAGGGCCGACGCTGCGGCGGATCGCGCGGCGGCCAGAGCCGTCTCGTCGGCGCCCGGTGTGTCGAGGATCAGCGTCGCGGCGCCGAGGTCGCCGGAACGGGCGCGCTCGGCCAACCAGCCGAGCGCGCGGTCGCTGGCGCTCGCGGACCGCAGAGCGGCCACGACCGCCGTCGTGCTGGCCGTGTCGTCGGCGAGCAGGATGGGCAACGCTTCGAGGTCGCCGAGCGCGAGGCGAATGCAGGCACGGTCGGTGCCGGCCAGGAACGGGACCTCGGGCGCGGGGAGGTCGCGCAGCGCGGCGCGGGTCGGCCCGTCGATCCGGATGGCGGACGTACACAGCGCCTCGGCGACGCGCCGGGCGGCGATAGCCAGCGCTTCGTCGCTCTCGCCCTCGCGGAGCCAGCTCTGCGTCACTTCTCGGGCGGCGATAGCCAGCGGGTCGTCGCTCTCGCCGTCGCGGAGCCAGCTCCGCGCCGCCTCTGCGGATAGCCCGAGCGCCCGGGACACCGCGAGGTCCGGCGCGTCGGCCGGCGCGACCGGCGTCACCGCCAACTTCGCGTGGAGCGCCCGCTCGACCACCGCGATCGGGTCGTGCGGCGACAGCTGCCAGGCGGGCGCGCCGATGGCGGCCAGCCGGCACGCGAGCACGGCCTCGAGGCTGGCGACCCTCCGCGGCGGCGGCCCGCCGTCGAGCCACTCGGCGACGTACAGCGCGTCGAGGCTCGGGCAGGCGACACGGAGGGCGAGGGCGATCGGGGCGGCCAGCGGCTCTGTCGCGCCCCGCAGCGCTCGGCGCAGCGCCGTACGGCGGTCGTGGGCTCGACCTGCCGCCCCCCTCAGCGCGTGGGCGGCGAAATGTTTGTGGGTCCGCGCGAGCGGGGCGAACGGCTCGGGTCGGCCCTCCGCGAGCGCCGTCAGCACCTCGTCCGCGGCGGCGTCCGCACGCCCCTCGCCCCACCGCCGGCGGGTCATCGACAGCCACGGCGCGAGCGCCTCGGCGAGCTGCCGCGCGAGCGCCTCCTCCAGCAAGTCGAGCTCGGACGAGTCTCCCGCGCGCAGCGCCGCGAGGGAGCGCGCCTCCAACGTCGCCAGATCCGGCAGCTCCACGGCTTGCTTCGGGACGGCTCCGACCACCGCGTCGGCGAGGGTGCCCCCGTGGTGCTTCGAAGCGAGGATCCGTCCGCGGTCGAGCGACGACGGCCAGACATCCAGCCGAGCCGGATCGCTCAGCGCCGGGAGGTCCTTCGGCATGACCTCGTACAGCTCGTGTAGCTCCGCCCGCAGGAACATGGACGGGGCGCCCTGCAGCGCCGCCTCGATGGAGCGCAGGCCGAGCGCGTGCCGGCCGGCAGCGGCGCGGATCTCCGGGCCCCGGCGGCGCAGCCGGTCCAGCGCGGCGTCCGAGCGGGTGATCAGGGCGAGGCCGTACGGGCCCATCACAGCGTCCCCGGGCGCGAACAGGAGCCACCACGCGACCGGGACGAAGCCCCTGGCCCACGCGACGAGGGAATCCGCCGGGTCACGGGGCTCCGCCAGGTCACGGGGACGGGGAGCGGCGTGGGGCGTGAGGCGGAGGGAGAGATCGATGCCCATGGGCGCGCCGAAGCTACCACGGCTCCCATGCTTCGAGTGGCGGCAGTCCTTCGAGCTCAGGGCGTCAATCGACGCGACGACCGACACGACCGGCACGACCACTGGCCGCTGCGGCGATGCCGATCGCATCGAGACGCGTGCACCGTGCAGTGAGGTAGGATGAGCGCACCTGCCGATGCCGCGCGCTGCTGCTGGCCCCGATTCGACCGACCCCGTGAGCAACGTGGTGGCGGCGCTTTACTTCGCGCCGGCGGTCAAGCCGGCCGACCTGCTCGCCCGCCTGCGCGACAGCCTCGCGCCGCTCGCCGCGGCGCTGGGCGGCCCGGTCGGGCCCGATGAAGAACTCGACGCCGCCATCCTCGCCGGCGACTTGAAGCAATTCGAGGCAGCCGGCGAGCAGGTCTATCTCCGCTGCCCCGGTCGGGCGGGGACCGTCGACAGCTTCGGCGTCATGTTCGGCCGCACCCGCTCTGCCTCGCGGCTCTACTTCAGCGTCCGCGCCGGCCTGTTCGAGCCCGAGGAGGTCCGAGAGGTGTGGACGCGGACGGTGACCGTGCTGGCCGCGCTGGTCCCGACGCTGCGGCCGACGTTCGCGCTGGCCAACGGCACGGCCGACGAGGAGCTGACGCCCGTCCTCGTGCCGCTCGCCGACGTCCGCCGCGGTCGCCTGCCCGCGTTCGTCACGCCTTACACGTTCGTCCACGAGGCGCTCCTCGAGGCGGCGCCGCGCCAGCGACTCGCGGAGGCCGGAGCGCAGATCGAGCGCCGCGGCGACGGCTGGCAGATCGCGTTCGTCCCCGACCTCGAGGCTTCGCCCTCGCGCGACCTGGTCAAGGCCATCGCTTCGTGGCTCGGCGTCCGGGACGGTTACCTTCAGCGCGGCCTGCCCGCCCCGGCAGCGCGCCCGCAGCAGGGCACCGAGCCGCGCAAGGCGAGACGTCCGGCGAGGTCTTGAGCCGGCCAGGCTCGCAGTGCTCGCATTGCGTCATCGCTACGTATTGCGGCACCGGCTACTGACATTTCGACCCGCCTCGCCTGCGAATGTTGCCGTGCTGTCCATGGTCGCGGGAGCCGATGCCCACGCCGGAGTCCGGGCGGCGCGGCAGCCTGCTCGACACACTTCGACACAATCCCGTCACGAGCGCGACACCCCCCGGTCACACGCTCCGCTAGACCTGCCGGAAGCGAACCAGGGCCGAGATGTCCATCCTGATCGAGCATCACCGCGATGTCGCTGTTCACGGCGCGGAGGCCCACGATGTCTGCGCGTGACGCCAACGTCATCGAGCGGCGCGAGTTCAAGTACCTCGTCGACCCGCTGACGGCGGCGCGGCTGCGGGCGGCGATCCAGCCGTTCTGCGAGATCGACCCGTGGGCGGCCAAGAACCCGCGCGGGCGCTACACGATAGAGAGCGTCTACCTCGACACGGAGGCGCTGCGGCTGTTCTGGGCCAACGAGCACGAGCAGCTCGACCGCGTCAAGGTGCGCGTGCGCGGCTACGCCGAGGCGCCGACGGCCCCGGTGTTCTTCGAGGTCAAGCGCCGCGTCAACGACGTCATTTTAAAGACCCGCGGCAAGGTTCCGCGCGACGCATGGCAGCGGCTGGTCGCAGAGCCCGACGCCGAGATCGATCCGCGGGTCGGCGGCAAGGATCGCCGGGCCGTCGAGCGCTTCCTCGCCATCGCCCGCGGCATGCACCTGCGGCCGTTCACGGTGGTCCGCTACGAGCGCGAGCCCTGGTTCAGCCGCATCGACGACTACGCGCGCGTCACCTTCGACACGGTCATCCGCGCCCAGCCGACCGCGCTGCCGACCTTCGCCCTGCCGGAGCGCGGCTGGCGGGCGCTCGACGACGCGGTCACCATGCGCACGCTCGACTCGCTGATCGTCGTCGAGCTCAAGTTCACGACGCAGGTGCCGCTGTGGCTGGTGCGGATCGTCGAGCGCCTCGGCCTCTGCCGGCGCTCGTTCTCCAAGTACGGCACCTCGATCCGCGCCTTCTACGAGGCGCCCTCGCTGCGCCGCCCGATCGCGGCCGGGGGGTGGCGATGAGCGGCCTCGAGGGCTGGTCCGCGGGGCTCGCCGAGCCGATCGCGCTGCGCTCCGCGGCGCTGTCGCTGCTGCTCGCGTTCGGCCTGACGCAGGCGATCGCCGCGGTCTACGTGTGGACCTTCCGCGGCATGTCGTACTCGCAGGGCCTGGTCCACTCGATCGTGCTCGGCAGCATCATCGCCTGCACCCTGATGCTGGCGATCGGCGGGAGCATCGCCGCAGGGCTGGGGATCGCCGGCGGCCTGGCGATCGTCCGCTTCCGCACCGCGCTCCGCGATCCTCGCGACATGATGTTCGTGTTCGCGGGCCTCGGCGCCGGCATCGCCGCGGGCCTCGGCGCCCACGCGGCGGCGCTGTGCGGCGCGGCGCTGTTCTGCTTCGCGGTCGGATCGCTGACGTGGGTCGAGTTCGGCAGCACGCACCGCCTCGACGGCCTCTTGCGCTTCCAGCTCCCCGCCGACGCCGACGAGGCCGCGGTCATGGCCCTGCTGCGCCGCTACACCCGCTTCGTCGCGCTGGTGACCCTGCGCGAGGTGGCCCAGGGGGCGGCGCTCGAGCACGCCTACCACGTGCGCTTCGCCGATCCGCGGCGCCGCGTCGCGCTGGTGCAGGCGATCGAGGCGCTGCCCGGGGCCCAGGATGTCTCGCTCCTGCTGCAGGAGCCGACGGTGGAGCTGTGATGTCGCTGCGGGTCCTGCGGACGCGTATCGCCCCCTGGGGCCTGTGGTGCGCGACGATGGCGAGCGTCGCCTGGCTGTGGGGCGACGTCCACGACGAGGCGGCCGTCGGCTTCGTGCTCGCCGCCGAGTACGAGCTGGCGACGCCCGAGCCGGCGCGCGTGGCCGCGGTCGCGGTGGCGCCCGGGCAGCGGGTGCGCGCCGGCGACGTGCTGGTGTCGCTCGACGCGCGGGCGATCGACGCCGAGCTGGCGATCGTCGCCGCCGAGCGGGCCCGCCTCGAGGCCGAGCTCGGGGCGGTCCGCGCCGAGTCGAAGGTGCGCGTCGGCGACACCACGCGGGAGTTCGACGAGTCGGTGGCCGCCGCCGACGTGGCCTTGAGGACAGCTCGCGCCGAGCGCAAGGTCGCCGCCGCCGAGTACGCCGCGCTGTCCGAGCAGGTGGCGACTCTGGGCGGCCTGGTCGAGCAGCGCATGGCGGACCGCCGCGAGCTCGACGCGCTCAGGGTCGAACACGTGGCGCTCGAGAAGCAGCTGCAGACCGCCGACGCCCTGATCCCGCAGCTCGTCAGCCAGGCCGCGGCCGCGCGGGCCAGGCGGGCCGCGCTGCCGGCCGACGCCACGGAGGCGGCGCTGCGGCCGGTCCAGGCCGAGCTGGCGGTGATCGAGCGGCAAGAACAGCTGCTGGCGGTCCGCCGCGAGGCGATGACCCTGCGCGCCGCGGTCGACGGCGACGTCGCTGCGGTGCACCTGCAGGCGGGCGAGGTCGCCGACACCGGCCTGCCGATCGTCACGCTGGTCGGCGACGCCACGGCCGCGGAGGTGCAAGTGTGCCAGCGCGAGGCCCAGGCCAGCCGCGGCCGCGCGGGCGAGGCCGTACGCGTGCGCCCGCGCGGCTCTGACGGCGCCGAGGCGGCGGGTCGGGTCGTCCGCGTGGCCCCGCGAATCGCCGAGCTGCCGCCGCGGTGCTGGCGTGACCCGAAGCTGCCCGAGTGGGGCCGCGAGCTGGTGGTGCGCCTCGACGAGCCGCTCCCGCTGCTGCCCGGCCAGGCGGTCGCGGTCCGCTTCCTCGGCGAGGACGCCGGGTCCGCGGCCGCGACGACGCTGTCGCAGCGCGAGGTGTCGGCGGCCGCGACGACGCTCTCGCCACGCGAGATGACGGGCGAGGCGAGTCCCGGCGCTGCTCCGCGAGTCGTGTCGACGAGCCCGAACCCGTCGCTCGAAGCACCGAGCCCGCTGGTCGTGCCGCCCGCGCTGGCCGCCCGCACGCGCTTCGAGCCGTCGGCCCTGACCTGGTCCGCCCGCCGCGACCGCTTCGTGATCGCCAGCGACGACACCGGCCTGGCCGACCGCGACGAGCACGCGCCGTGGCTGTTCACCATGGACCGCCACGGCCGCCTCGACGCCTCGCCGCTGGTCGTGTCCGGCATCGACGGCTTCAGCGATCTCGAGGCCATCGCGCCGGCGCCCGAGGACGGCCTGTACGTGCTCGCCTCGCAGAGCCGCAGCCGCAAGGGCAAGCGCCCGGCCGCGCGCCAGGTGTTCGCCCGCATCGCAGTGACCGCCGGCGGCGCGACGCTCGAAGCGTCGGTCTCGCTGGCGGAGCAGCTGGAGCGCGACCCGGCCTTGTTGGCCGCGCTCGGCCTCGCGGACACCGCGGAGCTCGACCTCGAGGGCATGACCGCGACCGCCGGCGGCGGCCTGCTCCTCGGGCTCAAGCAGCCGCTCGACGCCGAGCAGCGCGCGCCGATCTGGCACCTGCCGCACCCCGACGCGCTGCTGGCAGGCGCGACTCCCTCGGCCGCCGGTCTGCGCCGGCTCGGCGCGGTGGCGCTGCGAGTCGAGACCAACGGCGGCCCCGTGCCCGGGGGGATCAGCGAGCTGCTCGAGCTGCCCGACGGCTCGCTGCTGATCGCCGCCACCGCCTCGGGCGCCGACCCGCAGCGCCAGGACGGCGGCCTGTGGCACGCCGCGGGCATCGACGACCTCGCGCACGCGCGCCTGCTGCGGCGCTTCCCCGGGCTCAAGCCCGAGGGCCTCGCGCTGCGGCCCGACGGGCAGGCGATCGTCCTCGTATTCGACACCGGCGCCGCCGCGCCGGAGTGGATGGAGCTGCAGTGGCCCGCGCCCTGAGCCTGGCCGGCGCCGTCCTGCTCGGCGCCTGCTTCCACGCGCCGGCCTACGCCCCGGAGCGCTCGCTCGCGGTCCTGCGCGCGCTCGAGGCTCCCGCCGAGCCTTCGAGCTCCCCCGCGTCGATGCCGGCGCGCGCCGACGGGGCGCTGACCGCCGACGAGGCCTTCGCGCTGGCCGTGGCGAACAACCCGGACCTCGCGGTCGCCGAAGCCGAGGCGGCAGTGGCCGCGGCCGAGGTCGACGTCGCGCGGCAGCTCGACAACCCCTCGTTTCGCCTTACCAACTTCCGCTTCGCCGACGCGCTCGCCGGCGCCCCGCAGATGAACCTCGGCGTGCGCGTCCCGATCCCGCGCCCGGGCACGGTGCGCACGCGGGTCGCCGCGGCCCGGCTCGCGGCCGACGCCGCCGAGAGCGACGCGGCGGCCGCCCGTCGCCTGCTGCGGGTGCTCGTCTATCAACGCTTCGCCCAGATCGCCTGGCTGCGCGCCGACATCGACGAGCTGACCCGCGCGGCCGCGCTGTTCGAGGCGCGGCGGGCCGAGATCGGCGCGCGCGTCGAGCGGGCAGTGGCCACCCGCGTCGATCTCGCGGTCGCCGACCTCACCCACGCCGAGGCGCTCGAGAAGCTCGGCCGGCTGCGCAGCGAGCTGGCCCGCGCCGAGGCCGAGCTGGCCCGCGCTCTCGGTCCCGGCGGGCCGCGGCGCTTCCACGCCGACGCGGCCGAGCTGCAGGCGGTCGCCCGCGTCCCGAGCCGCGAGGACCTGGTCGCGCGCGCCGTCGATTCGCGCCCCGAGCTGCGCGCCAGCCAGGCCCGCGTCGCCGAGGCCAGGGCCGGCGTCCACCTGGCCCGCAGCGCCGCGTGGCCGTGGTTCGACTGGGTGCAGGTCAACTACTACGTCGGCCCGACCGCGACGCCGGCCTCGTTCGGCTTCGGCCTGGCGCTCGATCTGCCGCTGCTGAGCTGGAACCGCGGCGAGGTCCGGGCCGCGCGCGCGCGCGTGCGCCAGCGCGAGGCCGAGGAGCGCGCCGCCGCGGCTCACCTCTCGGGCGAGCTCGACGAGGCGATCGCGCGCCTGCAGGCCGCCGACGCGCGGGTGGCGGAGATCGAGCAAGTCCTGCTGCCGCGCGTCGAGGACGCGGCGCGCGAGGCCGCTGCGGCCCTCGCCGCGGGCGCGGTCGATCCGCTGGCCGCCAACGAGATCGAAGGTCGCCGCGTCGCCGCGCGCCGGCAACACCTGGCGGCGCTGTTCGAGCGGCGCAGCGCAGCGCTGATCCTCGAGGCCGCAGTCGGCGCGCAGCTCGACCTCTGACCTCGATTCACCGCGAATCATCACACACTCGCTCATTCCTCACACCGGAGCCCTCGTATGATTCACCGCCTCCTGTCTCGCACGCGCACCACCCTCACGCTCGTCGCGCTGGCGCACGCCGCCTGCGGGGGCGACGGCGGCGGCAGCGAGACCGATCCGACCGGCAGCGACACCAGCGGTGCGCCCCCGGCCGCCGGCGCGCTGCGGCTGAACGAGCTGACATCGAAGAGCCCCGCAGAGGGGCCCTACGCGGGGATGGGCGACGCCATCGAGATCGTCAACCCCGGCGCCGAGGCGGTCGACCTCTCGGGCTGGAAGCTGTCCGACGACCCCGGCCTGGCCGCCGACAAGACCTACGAGTTCCCGGCCGGCACCACGCTCGCGCCCGGCGGTTATCTCGTGGTCGTCGCCTTCGACGAGCTGACCGGCGCCGGCGACTTCCCGTTCGGCATCTCGTCGACCGGCGCCGAGACCCTCTCCCTGGTCGACGCCAACCAGACCCTCGTCGATCAGGTCGACGTCGACGGCGCGCGCGCCCTGGTCTCGTATTGTCGGGTGCCCGACGCCGACGGCGAGTGGGGCAACTGCGTGCAGACGCTCGGCGCCGCCAACGTCGTCGCGCCCTCGACCTGCGGCGACGGCAAGATCGAGGGCGACGAGGCCTGCGACGGCGCCGACCTCGACGGCCTCGCCTGCGCCGACCTCGGCTTCGCCGGCGGCGCCTTGACCTGCACCGCGATCTCCTGCCGCCTGGACGCCACCGCCTGCGATTCGGGCGCCGAGGTCGTCATCAACGAGCTCGAGGCGGTCGACGATCGCATCGAGCTTCGCAACGCCGGCGCCGCCGCGGCCGACCTGTCCGGATGGATCCTCACCGACCGGTTCGCCCCCGCCTACGACCCGGCGAGCGACGCCGAGAAGCTGGTGTTCGCCCCCGGCACCGAGCTCGCGCCCGGCGGTTACCTCGTGGTCGCCAAGGGCGACCTCGCTGGCCAGCACCCCTTCGGCCTCGCCAGCGACGGCGACGGCGTGACCCTCGTGCGCGCCGACCTCACGCCCGCCGATCACGTCACCTACGGCCCCGAGCAGGCCGAAATCTCGTACTGCGCGCTGCCCGACGGCCCCGGCGGGGCATGGACCGCCGACTGCATCCCGACCTTCGGCGCCGCCAACTCCGCGCCCTGAGCGAGTCACTCGTCACCGACCGCTCGTCGTCGTGGGCTCGATGCGAATGCTTGCGACCTGAAGGGCGATGACCTCACTGCGGCGCTGTCACGCGTCCGCGGGTCCTATCGCCCGGAGCCCGGCACCGTGTTCTTGTAGATCACGCCGTCCTTCATGATGACCAGGAAGTTCCGGCCGGGGTCGGCCACCAGCCGGATGTCTTGCAGCGGATCGCCGTCGACCAGCAGCAGATCGGCCAGCGCGCCTTCGGTGACGACACCCAGTTTGCCGGGGTAGGGGTTGCGCGGTCCGGACATGGCGAGCAGCTCGGCATTGGTCGACGTGGCCATGATCAGCGCCTCCGCGGGCGTGTACCAGCGCGTGAGATCGGCCAGCATGGCGCCCTGCCGCTCGGCCAGCGCTTCGGAGAACAGGATGTCGGTGCCGAACGCGGTCTTGATGCCGTACTTCTTCGCCAGAGTGTAAACCCTGTCGGTCCCGCTCACCACCTGCCGCATCTTCGCCTGCTCCACCGGCCCCAGCGCCGCGGCGCCGCTCAGGTCCAGGAACGGCTGGGTGCTCAACCATACGCCCTTCTGGGCCATCAGCCGCGCGGTGGCGTCATCCATCAGATGCCCGTGCTCGATGCATTTCACCCCGGCCGCGATCGAGCCCTGGATCGTGGCCGACGTGTAGGCGTGCGTGCAGACGTAGGTCCCCCAGTTCTGCGCCGCCTCGACCGCGGCGCGGAGCTCCTCCTGAGTGAACGTGGACACGTCGAGCGGACTGAACGGCGACGCCACGCCGCCGCCGGCAGTGAGCTTGATCTGCGTCGCGCCCCGCATGAACTGCTCGCGCGCACGCAGGCGCACCTCGTCCGGGCTGTCCGCGACAGCGCTGCCGCCGATCTGCTCGCTCCGCGACACGGGGCCGCCCAGAGTCCGCGGTAGCTCGGAGAGCTGGCGGAAGTCGCCGTGGCCGCTGGTGACGGTGATCATCGCCCCGGACGGATAGATGCGCGGTCCGGGCAGCAGGCCGTCGTCGATGGCCTGCTTCAGCGCGAAGCTGGGGCCGCCCATGTCGCGCACGGTGGTGAACCCGCGCATGAGCGTGGCAGTGGCTTCGGCCGCGGCCTGAAGATTGGTGTAACCGATATCATTGGTCAAAATCGCCGCCGGCGTGGGCCGGACCAGCATCACGTGCCAGTGCATGTCGCTCAGGCCCGGCATCAGCACGCGGCCCGCCGCAGGGATGACGGTCGTGCCGGGTTCGGCGGCGATGGGCGCGGTGGAGATCCGTTCGATGACCTTGTCGCGCACCAGCACATGGGAGGGCGCAGACAGCGTGGCGCGCCGGCCGTCGAAGATGCGCACGTCCTGGAACAGGGTCAGCCGAGCCGGGGCCGCGACTGCGCTGGGGCCGGGCGCCGGCTGCGGTGAATGTGCCAGGCCCAGCTGTGTCGCCGCGAATGCGAGCACCGCCAGGACACCGAGGATACGCAGCGCGCGCGAGGGTCTCGGACGGGCGGAGCCCCGGGGCGATGCGTCGGACGGGTGGATCGAACTCATGGTGCGCGCTGCAATCGTCGAGTCGGCTCTCTCGTCGTTCGAAGCGACCGACTGCTCGGCTTCGCCGGCTGCTCCGCGGGGCGAACGTGGGCGAATGCCGAGACCCCGCAAGTTCGCCCGGGAGCGGCGGCTGAATCGCCCGGGTCTGGCTCGGCGTCCCGCTGGGCGGGCTCAGCGCGAGCGAGCGAGCCGCCCGATTCGAGTCCATGAAAGGCGGGGCCGGCGCAGCAGATTTTTTCTTCACCCGATCCTCCGTCACCTAGCGATGGGGGTGCATGGATTTGCCGCCGCACCCGAGTTGTCCTGTTGGCAAATTGTCAACGGGTTGGCAGCGCAGTGCGGCGCGACCACGGGCCAAGCTATGTTGGCGGCATGACGACGCCACAGTCCGAACGCTTCCCCGACTGGGAGACCCTGTACCGCCAGCGGCCCGGCGAAACCCTGCCCTGGTACTACGCGGACCTCGACCCCGACCTCGAGGCGGCGTTGCGCGACCACGGGCTCGCGCGCGGGCGGTTGCTCGACCTCGGCACCGGCCCGGGCACGCAGGCGATCGCCCTCGCCGCCCGCGGCTTCGATGCGACCGGCAGCGACCTGTCGGCGACCGCGGTGGCAAAGGCGACCGAGCTCGCGCGAGCGCGCGGGGTCCCGGTGACCTTCGTCCAGGACGACGTGCTCGCGTCGCAGCTGACCGGGAGCTTCGACGTGGTGTTCGACCGCGGCTGCTTCCACGTGATCGACCCGGCCCGGCGCGGCGACTACGTCGACGCGGTGGCGCGCTGGCTCGCGCCGGGGGGGCTGCTGCTGCTCAAGACCTTCAGCAGGCTGCAGCCCGACGACGCAGGTCCGCACCGATTCTCGCCCGAGGAGATCCGCACGACCTTCGCGCCGCGCTTCGAACTGCTGTCGGCGACCGAGACCGTGTACCAGGGCACGCTCGACCCGCTGCCGAAGGCCCTGTTCAGCGTGCTGCGACGCGTCTGAGCGCGCCGACAGTCCTGGCCCGACGCGGGCAGCCTCCGTGAGATCGTCTCGAACCGCTCATGGTTCTTCGGCCAGGAGCGAGACGAGCGAATCGCTAGTACAGCCGGCCCGAAGTTCTCCAGGGTTTCATGCGAGCTGCTCCGTCTGCAATCCATCACGGTCTCGTCGAACACGTGCCACTCCGGCGTGGGCGGCCTCGCCCTTCTCGCTGTGGCTGGCGCTGGCCTGGCGCGGCCGACAGCCGAGACGGCGCTGCGTGGATCGCGGTAACGTCGCCGCCATGGACGAGCGACGTGGCCAGCACGGCGGAGAACCGGCGAGGACGAGGCGAAGTGTTCCGGGCGCGGCAGTCATGCTCGCGGCGGCCCTCGCGTGCAAGCCCGCCGCGGTCGGCACGACGTCGCCGACGGTCGCGCAGGAAGTCGCGGCGAAGCGCCGCGCCGACCCCGAGCTGCAGGCGATGGCCGACCGCCTCGACCCCGGGCCGCAGCGTCCGCTCTCCGAGCTGATGCCCGCCTGGCTCAAGAGCCAGGTCGATGCGGCGCTGCCCGGCGACCCGAAGTCGCCGAAAGCGCTGGCCGAGGTGCGCGAGGCGTTCGCGGCGTGGGACAAGGTCAAGACCAGCGACCCGCAGGCGATGCTGCAGGGCGGGCTGGTGTTCGCGCGCGGGCTGGTGCTGGCCGAGCGCGCGGTCCTGGCAGGCAGCGACGACCCCGAGCTGCTGGCCGCGCTGGCGAAGGCCTACCGCGTGGTCATGCTGCTGAAGATGTTTCGCCACAGCGGCGTGTTCGAGCAGCTGCTGAGCATGGCGGTCGAGCTGGCGCGCGCGCAGGGCAAGGCCGAGACGCCGAGTGTGGAGGAGGTGCTGGCGGTGGCGGCCGACGTCGTGCAGCGGGCGCCCGACCTGCAGCGCCACACGACGGCCCGGCTGCTGCGCGAGCACCCGGGCCACCCGACGGTGAGCGAGACGCTGCTGCGCGCGAGCCAGACAGAGCTCGAGCTCGAGCGCTGGCCCGAGGCGATCGACCTGCGCGCACTCGCGGTCGCGCGCAAGGGCGAGGGCGCGACCGGCCCCGACTACGTCGAGCTCGCGGCGGTCCGCTACAAGGGGCTCGACGTCGAGAACGCCGACAAGGCGCGGAAGGATGCCGAGGCGCGCGGGCCGGCAGAGCCAGGCGAGGACAAGGCGGCCGCGTTCAAGAAAAAGCTCGCCGAGCTCGACGCGTTCGCGGACGCGGCGCGGCGCGTGCTGGCGCTGACGGACGCGCCCGGGCTCGCGGAGCAGGACGAGCGCGGACACCTGCTGCTGAAGCTCGGCCACATGAGGGACGCCGAGGCGATCTTCGTCGCGCTGCAGAAGGCCCACCCGAACGACGCGCGCCCGCGCACGGGGATGGCGATGCTGCGGATCCACCGCGACCTCGACTTCTTCGGCGGCGCCGACGAGATCCGCCCCGCCCGCAAGATGACCGGCCGCGACCGGCTCTACTACGAGGTCGCGCTCGGCACGGTGCCGATGATGCTCTTCGGCAAGATCATGACGCAGATCGCGGAGGCGCCCGGCCAGCCCATCCCCGGGCTCGCGGCGCACTTCGAGGAGATGCTCGAGCTGGCCGCAGGCTTCCGCGAGTACGACCCGGCGCGCGCGGCGGTGCTCGAGGTGCTGTTCACGATGCTGCGCGACGCTATCCCGAAGTACATGGCGGACAAGCGCACGGCGGTGTTGGTGGCGGAGATGCGCAAGCTGCCGGAGAAGGCGCTGGCGCTGACGAAGAAGTTCCCCGAGTCGCGCGATGTGTGGCGACTGGCGTTCGCGTCGACGCGCCTGAACACCGACGCCGCCAAGGCGAAGACGCTGGCGACGGCGCGGCTGCCGGCGTCGCTGCAGCAGGATTCGGACCTCCGCCTGCAGCAGGCGCGCGCGCTGGTCGACATGGCGCTGCTGTGGGAGGACCGGACGCTGCTCGCCGCGGCGGCCGAGGCGGCCGCGAACCTGCCGGCGGAGGTCGACGCCGACACGGCGGCGATGACCCGTGCGACCATCGACGCGGTCCTGGGCTTCCAGGGCGACAAGGCGGCGCTGCAGCGGGCAGTCTACACGTTCGCGGCGGTGGCCGAGCACAAGACCGGCAAGGACCAGGCGCTGGCGCTCAACAACGCGGCGATGGTGGCGGGCCACGATCTAGGCCCGACCGCGGCGATGCCGATCCTCGAGCGTGCCTACGAGGCCGACCCCGAGCACATGGCGCCCCGCTACAACATGAGCGCGCTGATGTTCGCCAAGAATGCGCGAGAGGGCCTGCCCGAGGTGTTCGCCATGGTGGTGGAGCACGGGAAGATCGGCGGGCTCCGCCTGCACGCGCGCGCGTGGCTGATCGCCCTGGCCGAGGCCGGGCTCGGCGACGTCGCGGCGACGCGCCAGGAGTTCGCGGCCGCCCTCGCCAAGGAGCGGGCCGAAGAAAGCCGCGGCCGCCTGCAGCTCGGCCGCTGGGGCGTGCTCGATCAAAACGACTTCAATGTGTCGCTCGACTACTCGACCACGGAGGGCCTGACGCTGCTCGATGAAGTGGTGACGCGCTGGTGGCTGTTCGCGCCGGCGCCGACGATGGAGGCGCTGCTGGTGAGCAAGCCGGGCAAGGCGAAGGCCGCGAAGCCTTGATGTGTTGGAAAGAGCATGTCCGCCAGAGCGCTGGGGGCCGCTCCCGCGCCTCCCGCGACGAGCTGCTCGAGCTGCTCCTCGGTGGCTTCGGCTGGACCCTCTCGGAGAGGGTCTGGCAAACCCCTGGAGAACTTCGGGTTGGCTGTACTAGTCGCAATCGACGCGGTGGATCGCCGCGCCCGCGCCCTCGCCGACGCTGACCCAGGCCTCGCCGTCCGGCGTCCACGCGATCGCCTCGCCCTGCGCCTCGTCGAGCTTCGGCCCCGCGCAGCCTTCACCGGCCAGCGCCGACGCGACCGACTGCTCCGGCCGCTTCGTATAATTAAAAACGCCGCTGCGCGTGCGCAGGAGCACCGCAGTCCCGTCGGGGTGGACGTCGCCGCCGGTGATGCGCGCGCTGCCCGTGGGCGGCAGCACGCTGCCGACCAACTCCGCGGTGACGCGCTCGCCGGGCCGCAGCGGCAGCGCGTAGATCGACGACGGGCCGCTGTCGACCTTGGTGATCACGGTGACTTCGCCGCTCTCCGGATCGATCAGCAGCGCCTCGGCGTCGTGCGGGCCGTCGGGGTATTCAAAGTAGAGGCGCTCCGCCGGCAGCACGCTGTCGACCAGCTGCACTGGCTCCGCGACGCGGTAGATCACGAGGGCGTCGCGCGCGAGCTCGTTGTCGCCGATATCGCCGATGTACAGGCACTGGCCGGCGGGGCAGGGCCCGCGAGCGATGTCCTCCCAGTCGACGTGCGGCACGTCGAGCGTCAGGGTCGCGCGCAGCGAGCCGTCTTCCGCCACCGCGAACAGCCGGGCGGCGTCGCCCGAGTCGTTGTGCACGTACCACACGCCCGGGTGCGCCGCGCTGGCCGCGATCCCCGAGGTCTCGCGGATCTGCGGATCGCCCAGCGCCCCGAGCACCACCGGCGCAGCGCACTCGCTGCACTCCTGCGCGCCCGACGAATCACCGCACCCCGCGAACATCATCACGCCCCACGCCGCTCCGGCGATCCACGCATGCGTCATTCGTCGCCTCACTCCTGCGCCGCGGTCCGCTCGCAATGCAGCGCTTGCGCCGGCAGGAGCTCGCCGCGGGCCCGGGGGATCCGCAGCGTCACCCGCGTCCCGCGGCCCGGCTCGCTCTCCAGCGCCACGCTGCCCTCGTGGGCGAGGGCGATCCGCTGGACCAGAGTCAGGCCGAGGCCGACCCCGCCGGTCATGCGCGTGCGGCTGCGGTCGGTGCGGAAGAACGGCGTGAACACCTGCACCTGGTCGGCCGCGTCGATGCCGATGCCGGCGTCGGCCACCTCGAGCACCACCTCGTCGCCCTCGGCCGCCGCGCGCAGCGTGATCGGCGAGCCGGGCTCCGAGTACTTGCGGGCGTTGTCGAGAAGGTTGTCGAGCGCGCGGCGCAGCAGCTCGGGGTCGCCGTCGACGTACAGCGGCTCGTCGGGCGCGGCGATCGTGACCTGGCTGTTCGACCAGGCGCTAGCGAAGCGCCGCCCCGTCCGGTGCACCAGCGCCGCGACGTCGATCCGCAGGCGCTGCATCGCAGTGTGGGAGCCGCCCGGGCGCAGCGACGCCAGGTCGAGGCTGGCCGTGCGGAGCACGTCCTCGACCATGCGCTCGAGCTGCGCCAGGTCGTCCTCTGCCAGGCGCAGCTCGGTCCGCGCCGTCTCCGGGTCGCTCTCGGCCGCCAGCTCGAGCGCGACCCGCAGCCGGGCCAGCGGCGTGCGCAGCTCGTGCGACACGTTGGCCAGCAGCTCGCGCTGCGACCGGAGCAGCTCGGCCACGCGGTCGGCCATTTCGTCGAACACGCGCCCGAGCAGCCCGAGCGGCCCGCGCGGCGCCAAGCCGACGCGCACCTGGACGTCGCCGGCCCCGAACGCCTGCGCGGCGCCGACCAGCCGGCCCAGCGGCTCCGACAGCCGCCGCGCCAGCAGCACCGACAGGCCCGCCAATACCGCCAGCACCACCGCGACCGTCGACACCCCCGGGCGCGGCGGCGGCGACAGCTGCAGGCGCGCCACGCCGAAGCCGACCAGACCATCCTCGGCCCGCAATGGCACGATGACCCGCGCCGGCCCGTCGATGCGCTCGGTCCGCGACAGCGTCGCCAGCCGCTCGAACGGCAGCTGCGGCGGCGTGCTGCCGCGGGTCGCGGCCAGCAGCGCGCCGTCGCGGGAGAACAGCGCGAAGTGATCGGTCGTCGCCGCGCTGGCGCGGTCGACCGCCGCCTGCAGCCCGCCCGGCTCGTCCGCGTGGGTCGCCAGCTCGCGGATGATGTGCTCGTGCAGGCGCATGAAGTTCGGCGGCGCCGGGTGGCGCGACATCCAGAACATCGCCGCCAGCGACAGCACCACCACTGCCTGGGTCAGCAGCGCGAGCGCCCAGATCTGCGCCGCCAGGCGCCACGGTCGCAGCGGGTTCACGCGCGCGTCCCCTTGGCCAGCATGTAGCCGACGCCGCGCACCGTCATCAGCAGCTGCGGCTGGCGCGGGTCGTCGCCGAGCTTGCGGCGCAGGCGAGACACGTGGGTGTCGATCGAGCGGTCGAACGCCTCCTCGGCGGACCCATGGACCAGGTCGAGCAGCTGCTCGCGCGTCAGCACCCGGCCGGCCCGCTCGGCCAGCGCGTACAGCAGCGAGAACTCGAAGCTCGTCAGCGACACCGAGACGCCCTTGTTCTCGACGTACAGGTTGCCCGGGTCGAGCACCAGGCCGCCGACCCGCAGCGCGCGGTTGCTCGGCCCGAGCTGGCCGCGCGAGCGCCGGACCACCGCGCGCACCCGGGCCAGCAGCTCGCGCGTCGAGAACGGCTTGGTCACGTAGTCGTCGGCGCCCGACTCGAGGCCGAGCACGCGATCGGCCTCGGTCCCGCAGGCGGTCAGCATGATCACCGGGACGTCGCTCATCTGTCGCAACGAGCGGCACACGTCGATGCCGTCGCGCTCCGGCAGCATGACGTCGATGAGGACCACGTCGTAGCGGCCGCGCATCGCCTCGTCGAGCCCGCGGGAGCCGGTGACCTCGTAGCGCGTCTCGATGCCGTGCGCGGCCAGGTAGCGGGTCGTCAACTGGGCCAGCCGCTCGTCGTCTTCGATCATCAGGGCGCGGACGCCTGCGCCGCCGCTCGCCTCGGTCATGCGCTCAAGATAGCCGAAAGCCCTCACCCACGCCGGCCGACACAATCGGACACAATCGGACATACCCCGGGCAATCGCGCGGCGTAGCCTGGGCTCATCCGTCTCCGAGGCGCCGCGATGCTGGTCTCACGCGCTGATGTGCCGCGATCCGTCGCGCGAGTGTTCGCGGCCGGCGGCGTCGCGGCCGCCGAGCGACGGTCGACGCGGCTGTCATCGATCGATCGTTCGCGCCACCCATTGCTCGCGGTGCCGGTCCTGCGGCTCACGCCTCGCACCACGCCATGAAGCTCGTCGCACGTTTACCCCGGTCCGGACGGCGCGCCTCGCTCGCGGTCGTCCTCTCGACAATCGCCGTCGTCGCCTGCGGCTCGCCGTCGCAACCCTCCGGCGAGGACACCAGCGACGGCGGCGAGACCACGACGAGCGGCGACACCACCGGCGACGCGGAGGTCCTCGTCGGCAGCTTCCAGATCTTGCTCGCGGCGGAGGACGGCAAGACGACGGTGCTGGGCAAGGTCTACGACGGCCCGACCCCGAACGCGATCGTGTGGGAAGAGGACGCGAGCGCCGGCGATTGTCGATTGCTGACCCCGCGGGTCCCGTTGTGCAGCACGCCCTGCGGCGGCTCCGCGGTGTGCGTCGAGGACGAGACCTGCCAGGCCTACCCGACCGCGGGCAGCGTCGGCACGGTCACTGTCGAGGGCCTGCGCACCGAGGCCGGGGCCGCGTCCTTCACCATGGATCCGATCGCCGACACCTATCAGCCCGGCGGCAGCGTCAAGCTCGTCTACCCGCCGTTCGGTGAGGGCGATCCGATCACGGTCACCGCGGAAGGCGACGCGCTGGGCGGCTTCAGCGTCGAGGCCCGCGGGATCGCCCCGCTGGAGCTCGTCACCGCCGGCATCGAGCTCGCCGCCGACGTCGCCCTCGCGCTCGCGTGGGAGGCCGCCGCCCAGCCCGAGCTGTCGACGATCCGCGTCAAGCTCGACATCAGTCACCACGGCGGCACCAAGGGCACGATCGTGTGCGCCACCGCCGACGACGGCGAGCTCGAGATCGCCGCCGACCTCGTCACCGACCTGCTCGCGCTCGGCGTCGCCGGCTTCCCCTCGATCGTCGTCACCCGCGAGCACGTCGGCGCCACCACGATCGCCCAGGGCCGCGTCGAGCTGGTGGTCGGCGCCAGCGTCGAGCGGTCGGTCACCATCGAGGGCCTCGTGTCCTGCAACGACGACAGTCAGTGCAGCGACGGCCAGACCTGCCAGCCCGATCTGACGTGCGCGTGACGACGCTCCCATCCATCTGCCTGCGGGCACGAAAGGAATTGATTAAAAATGACGAGACGCAATCCACGGAGCCTCGCGCTCCTCCCCGGAATTTTGCTTTGCGTGCTCGGCTGTCCGAGCGACGGCGGCGATACTGCGAGCAGCGAGACGGACGCGGCGTCCACCACGAGTGACGTCACGGGCACCGGCGACGCCACCGGCACGAGCTCCGCCGCCACGAATGACGCGCCGACGAGCGCCGGCTCCACCAGCGATGCCCCGACGAGCGGCGCCTCCGAGAGCGGCGACGGCTCGACCGCCGCGAGCACCGACGATTCGACCACCACCACCGGCGCGGTCCCCAGCGAGCCGTTCAGCTTCTTCGTCACCAGCCTCAAGGCCATGCAGGAGCTCTCGGGCAGCCAGCAGGGCTTCGGCGGCGACCTCCGCTTCGGCGAAGAGGGGCCTGGTGCCGGCCTCCGCGGGGCCGACAAGATCTGCGCCGCGATCGCCGAGATGAGCATGCCCGGCGCCGGCAGCAAGCCGTGGCGGGCGTTCCTCAGCGCCAGCGCCGACGAGAACGGCGAGCAGGTCGACGCCATCGACCGCGTCGGCGACGGCCCCTGGTACGACAGGCTCGGGCGCCTGGTCGCCGCCGACAAGGACGACCTGCTGGCCGAGCGGCCCGTCGGCGCCGACTCGGCGATCCAGGACGACCTGCCCAACGAGGACGGTGTGCCCAATCACCAGCCCGACCCTCTGCAGGACCCTGTCGACAATCACGACACCCTCACCGGCAGCGGCACCGACGGTCGCCTCGAGAGCGCCTCGTCGACCTGCCTCGACTGGACCTCCGCGGCGGGCGAGAGCGACGTCGACGGCAAGCCCATGCTCGGCCACTCCTGGCCGCGCGGCGGCGGCGGCGGCGGCCCTGGCCCGGGCCCTGGTCCCGGCGACATGGACGGCACGCACTGGATTCAGTCGCACAGCGCATCCGGCTGCGCCCCGGGCGTCAACATCGTCGAGATGGGGCCGTCTCCGCCGGGCGCCAACACCGTCGGCGCCGGCGGTGGTTACGGCGGGATCTACTGCTTCTCTCGGGTGCCCTGATTCAGCGGCGACGCGCGGAGGACGGACATGTCACATCGCTCTCTCCCGATCCTCGCCGCGCCGATTTTCGCCTGCGCGGCGCTGTCGAGTTGCGGCGGGCAGGGGGACCTGGTCGGCCTGCCCGAGCGGTGCTTGCAGTCGGGCGACGCGGCCCCCGAGTTCGCGCGCCAGATCGGCTGCCTCGCCGACTTCCAGGCCCTCGCCTCGGTGCCGCTCGACGCCAACCTGCCGGGCGCGCGCTCGGTCAAGGTCGTCCAGGACCACGCCGACGCCGACGCCCTGTACTTCCAGAACAGCGCCCTCTACCCGATCCACTACGAGTTCGTCTCCACCCATCTGTCGGGCGACCCGCTGCCGGTGGTCCCGCAATTGGCCGAGTTCAACGCCACCGAGTATTACAGCCCCGAGCGGCGCTTCACCCTCGGGGCCGTGACCTGGTACGAGGAGCCGAAGGTGTGGGCATTGGAGCTCTCGCCCTACGATTCGGCCTCGGCCGAGATGATCGCGGCGCTCTGGCGCGGCGTCGCCGCGGACTCGTACTTCGGCGGGTCGCTCTATTTTCACCCGACCTCGGAGTCGATCGCGGTCGAGGCGGAGCGCCTGCCCGCCGACGTCCCGGTGATCACGACCGACCAGATCTACGCCGAGATCGACTACCAGCCGCTCTCGCTCGGCGCGGGCATGGGCCGGCTGCGGTTCATGACCGCGGAGCAGCTGGCGAGCGAGTACGTGTCGTACCAGGACATCCTCGTGCTCGACGAGGCCCCCAACGACATCAGCGTGGTCCAGGGCCTCGTCACCGAGCAGTTCCAGACCCCGCTGTCGCACGTCAACGTGCTCTCGCTCAATCGCAAGACCCCGAACATGGGCCTGCGCGGGGCGACCACTAATGCCGAGCTGCGGGCGCTCGAGGGCCGGCTGATCGAGCTGACGGTGGACGCGGCGGCGTGGCGCGTCCGCGAGGTCAGCGAGGCGGAGGCCGCGGCGTACTGGGAGGCGCACCGGCCCGAGCCGGTCACGCTGCCGCCGCTCGACCTCGAAGTCACCGAGCTGGTCGACATCGAGGACGTGACCCCCGAGCCGGCCGACGGCGAGTCGCTGCGCGACGCGATCAAGACCGCGGTCCTCGCCTTCGGCGGCAAGGCGGCGCAGTACTCGATCCTCGCCCGCACCGAGGGCGTCCCGGTCGCCAGGGCGTTCGCGGTGCCCGTTTATTACTACGACCAGTTCATGCGCGACAACGGCTTCTACGAGCGTGTCGACGCATTGCTCGCCGACCCCGCGTTCGCCACCGACGCCGCGCTGCGCGACCAGGCGCTGGCGGCCCTGCGCGCCGAAATGGCCACAGCCCCGCTCGACGGCGCGTTCCAGGCCGCCCTCAAGGCCAAGTTCGGCGCCGACTACCCCGGCCAGAAGATGCGCTTCCGCACTAGCACCAACAGCGAGGACCTCGACGGCTTCCCGTGCGCCGGATGCTACGAATCGCACACCGGCGACCCGGCCGACTGGAGCGACGTGCTCGACGCGATCCGCGAGACCTATGCCAGCATCTGGCTGTTTCGCACCTTCGAGGAGCGCAGCTACTACGGCATCGACCACCGCTCGGTCGGCATGGCATTGCTCGTACACCCGAACTTCGGCGACGAGGAGGCCAACGGCGTCGCGGTCACCGCCAACCCCTTCGACCCCTCCGGCCTCGACCCCGCGTTCTACGTCAACGTGCAAGCCGGCGGCGACGTCGAGGTCGTCGCGCCGCCTCCCGGCGTCACCAGCGATCAGTTCCTCTACTTCTTCGCGCAGCCGAACCAGCCGAGGTCGTACATCACGCACTCGAGCCTGATCGACGCCGGCGAGACGGTCCTGTCGGTGCAGCAGGCCTATCAGCTCGGGGTCGCGCTGGGCGCCATCCACCGCCGCTTCTCGCCGGCCTACGGGCCCGGCGCCGGCAATCACGGCTGGTACGCGATGGACGTCGAGTTCAAGTTCGACGACGTCGCCGACCCGTCGCAGCCGCCGGCCCTCTACGTCAAGCAAGCGCGACCGTACCCGGGCCGCGGCGATTGACTGCGCGCTGCGATCGCTGCCGGGCGCCGCAATCGATGCGGCGAGCGTGTATCCACGCTCGCACACGCGCCGGCCATCCTCTGGTAAACCTCACTCTGTGACCGCTCGCAACGAATCCTCCGACGTCGCCAGCCCCCCGCCGCACGACTTCGGATGCGTGCCCCTGAGTTCCAGCTCGCTCTTGCTCACCTGGACACCCCTGCCGGGCGCCCCACCGGGGCTGGCGTACGAGACGTGCTTCAAACCGCGCGGAGCACAGCAGTGGAGCGCGTGGGAGACCACGAGCTCTTTTTCCCACCAGGTCAGCGGTCTGGACTCGAATACCGTGCATGATGTCCAGGTCCGGTCCCGGGACGGCAAAGTGCCAGGGGAGGCGGCCCAGGCCTCCGGCACGACAGCGGCCAGCGGCTCGGAATCACCGGAGCGCAGGAAGGCCGGGGGACCGCGCCGGATTGTCCCCGGCGCCCTGTCCTGTGCGCCGGCTGGACGAGAGATCGAGGTAAGCGTGCTGCCGACCCCGGGAGTGGACTCCTACGACGTCGAGGTGGCGAAACAAGACAACCCCCAGGTCTGGACCCGGCAGTCGATGAGCACGAGCACCCTGGTGACCGGACTTCTCAGCAACAGTACGTACACCATCCGGGCCTGGGCCCGAGTGGGAGAAGAGGGGGGCCAGGGCATCTGGGAAGACCTTGGCCAGGTGTCCTGCACGACGGGGTTCTTCATGAGCTCGGTTTACTGCACGCCCCTCGCCACGGACGCCATCCTGGTGAACTGGCCGCCGGTGGTGCCTGCCGGCGGTTCCTCCCCCGTCTCCTACTCCATGCGTCACAAGGTCCGCGGGGATGGGCAGTGGGGGCCGTGGAGGACTGTCGGCGCCCAGTCGAGCACGGTACTGAGCGGTCTGCAGCCCAATACGCCATACGACATCGAGGTCCGAGCCAGTGAAGGAGACCTCCAGAGCGAGCCGAGCAGCGCCTCCTGCTTCACGTCGTGGGCACCATGACCCGGCGTCGGAAGGCACGGACACGCGAGCGCTGCGCGGCTTCTGGCCGTGCTTCGTGCGTGTTATCGTGACCCATGCGGTCCGACCTTTTGTTCATCTTCGCGCTCGTCCTCGGCTGCGGGAGCCCCAACTCCCAGACCTCGAACGCGAGCGAGACCACCGCAGAGACCGGGCCCGAACCGCAGACCACCAGCACGAGCGCCCCGGCCTCGACCTCGAGCACGAGCGAGACCACCACCGGGCCCGATCCCACCACGAGCACCGGCACCGAGACCGCGAGCACGAGCACCGGCACGCAGACCGCGAGCACGAGCGAGACCACCGGCGAGCCCGACCCCGAGCAGACGGCGCGCCTGCGCGTCGTCAACGGCTGCGATCAGCCGATGTGGGTGCTCCACCAGGTGGGAGCGGGCGGCGGCACCCTCGACGCGGCCAACCAGATCCTCCTCGCCGCGCAGGGCGACTACTACGATTACGCGATCCCCGACATCGGCCTGGCCGCGACCCGCTTCTGGCCCGGCTTCGGCTGCGACGACACCGGCAACGGCTGCGCCATCGGCCAGAGCGGCGGCCCGCCGGAGCAAGGCTTCACGTGCCCCCCGGAGGGTTGCGCGCCGCCGATCGACTCCAAGTTCGAGGGCACCTTCGGCTGCCTGCCGGGCGTCGCGCCGACCGACTGTCAAGACAACCCGTCCGCGCCCGGCATGAAGCTGCCCGCGAGCGACGGTTGGGACACCAGCATGGTCGACGGCTTCACCGTCCCCTACGATGTCGAGCTGCTCGACGACTGCCCGGGCGGCCCCGACGGCGGCGCGATCGATTGCAGCGAGCTGCGCCTGTCCGACTGCCCGACCGCCGAGGACATCTCGACGAACCAGCAATTCCCCGCGCTCTCCGCAGTCGACCTGCGCGCCGATCATCCGACCACGCGCGCGCCGGGCGGCTGCTACTCGCCGTGCGGCAAGCTCACCTACGCCAATTGGGACAACACCCCGATCTACGCCCCGGCCGCCGCGGAGGCGGAGTACTACTGCTGCCCGACGCCGCCGATCGGCGTCGAGGACTGCCGCGAGGGCCCGGTCGTGGACACCCAATTCGTCGGACTCATCCACGACAAGTGCAAGCAGGTGTACTCCTATGCGTACGACGACGGGATCGGCAACTGGTCGTGCCCGGCGGGCACCCGCTACCGGGTCACTTTTTACTGTCCGCAGTGAAGCCCGGGCGGATCACAGCCGGCCTCCGAGGTGCTGGCGCAGGCGGCTCCACAATTCTTCATGATCCGGACATACGCCGGAAACCTGCGGCCGATCGCCGCAGGGTAGGGTGACGGGGATGTCCTCGACTGTTCGTTCGCTCCTCGTCGCGCCGCTCGGCGCGTGCCTGTTCGGCCCTGTACTCGCCTGCGGTGACGCAGGAGCCGGCGGAAGCGACAGCGACACCGGCACGACGGGCACCACCACCGGCGATACCGGCGATACCGGCGAGCCGACCACCCGCGGCGACGCCTCCTCCTCCGAGACCGGCAGCACGGGTGAGCCTCCGTCCTCCGGCGAGCCGGACTACGAGATGGCGTTCCCGCAGGATCGCGTCGCGCGGCTCGACATCACCATCACGCCCGCAGACTGGCAGGCCATGCTCGCCGACATGACCGACATGGCCGGGGAGTTCGGCACCGGCATGGGCATGGGCCCCGGCATGGGGATGGACCCGCCGATGCTCGACACCTCCGCCTGCGAGGGGCTCGCCAGCGGCGACGCCTGCGAGGGCGAGTTCATGGGCCAGGCGATCGTCGGCACCTGCACCGACTTCATGGGCGCTCTGGTGTGCTTGCCGGAGGACCTGCCGGGGCCGGGGATGGGCGGCGGCGGGGGGACCGACTTCCTCCCGCGCAACCCGATCTACGTCGAGTGCGAGGTGCGGAGCGGCGACGACGTCTGGGAGCACGTGGGGATCCGCTTCAAGGGCAACTCGAGCCTGGCGATGCCGTGGTCGCAGGGGATCTACAAGCTGCCGCTGCGCCTCAACTTCGACAAGTTCGAGGACCTCCACCCCGAGATCGAGAATCAGCGCTTCTACGGGTTCGAATCGCTGAGCCTGTCGAACGGCTCGCTCGACGGCTCGCTGCTGCGCGACAAGCTCGGCACCGACGTGTTCGCTGATGCAGGAATTCCGGCGCCGGCCGCGGCGTTCTACAGGATCTTCATCGACCACGGCGAGGGGCCGAAGTACTTCGGGCTCTACACCGGCATCGAGCTGCCCGAGGACGAGTCGTTCCTCGACCGGCGCTTCGGCGGGCACGACGGCAACCTGTACAAGCCCGACGGCGAGGCCGCGCGCTGGGACGTGTGGGACAGCGAGACTCTGGGCAAGGAGAACAACGAGGACGCCGCCGACTTCAGCGACGCGCAGGCGCTGTTCGACGCGCTGCACGAAGGCCGCACCGACGCCGCGGCCTGGCGCGCGGGCCTCGAGGCCCGGCTCGACGTCGACGGCTTCCTGCACTGGCTCGCGCTCAACGCGGTGGTCGAGGACTGGGACGTCTACGGGCGTATGCCCCACAATTATTACGTGTACGCCGACCCGGCCGACGCCGGGCGGTTTTCGTGGATCCCGTGGGATCACACCTTCGCGTTCAGCAGCGGCCAGGGCTTCGGCGGCCAGAGCCTGTCGCTGGCGATGGACGAGGTCGGCGACGAGTGGCCGCTGATCCGCTACCTCCTCGACGACGCGGTCTATCGCGACCGCTACCGCCAATTCGTCGAGCAGGCCGCCGCCGCCGAGTACGAGCCGGCGAGCATGGGCCCGCGCTTCGAAGCGGCGCACGCGTTGATCGCCCCGTACGTGGTCGGCCCCGAGGGCGAGCAGCCGGGGTACACCTTCGTCGCCTCCGAGGCGGCGTTCGCCGCGACCCTCGACGAGCTGCTCGGCCACGTCGAACAGCGCCAGCAGGACGTCGCCGAGTTCCTCGCGCCCTGAGCCGGTCGCTCGGGCCTGCGCGGCCGCGCACGATCCGCTGCGGAAAAATCGCCGACCGGCGCGATCGTTCGCCCGGCCCAGGGCACTTGTCCGGCGGGAGACGGACGAGCGGACCATGACCGAGGAACACGGTAAAGCGCTGCGCGAGCGGCTGGAGGCCCCGAAGTACAACAAGATGCTGAAGCAGTGGGTCGGCCGGGGCGAGCTGGACTACGAGGTGTACCTGCAGACCCGGCGGCTGCTCGGCCTGCAGTTCACCGCGGAGGAGCGCGTCACCCACGACGAGCTGCTGTTCCAGATCGCCCACCAGACCCAGGAGCTGTGGCTCAAGCTCGTGTCCGAGGAGCTCGCGGCGGCCATCGATCTGCTCGACGCCGACGATCTGTGGGGCGCCTCTGCGCTGCTCGAGCGGGCGGCGCGGATCGGCGAGTGCCTCGTGCACGAGATGGCGGTGATGGAGACGCTGACGCCGGCGCGTTACCAGGCGCTGCGGCGCAACCTCGGCAACGGCAGCGGCCAGGAGTCACCGGGCTACAACGCGCTGCGGCTGGCGACCGACGCGGCCGGCGAGGCGCTGGTGCGGCTGCTCGCGCGCCGCGAGGTCGCGCTCGTCGACGTCTACGCGAGCGAGGTGGCGCCCGACATCCGCCACGTCGCCGAGCGCTGCGTCGACCTCGACGAGGCGCTGCAGCGGTGGTTGATGCGTCACTTCCTGCTGGTCCGCCGGACGATCGGCGTCGACGCCAAGGTGCAGGCGCTCGACGGCCTGCCGACGCGCGTGCTCGCGGGGCGCATGAGCCAGCCGTTCTTCCCCGCGCTGTGGGACGTGCGCGTGCAGCTGACCGCCGGCTGGAGCCGCGAGGGCGGCACGCCGACCGCCGATCGCTGGGCCGCGCGCGCGCGCGCCGAGGCCGGCACGGACGACGAGCGCTGCCCGGTCGCGCTGGTCGCGGAGGCGCGGCGATGACCCGCCTGCGCGAGGCGTTCCCGGTGCTCGCGACCTGCGGGTACCTCAACAGCAACTCGACCGGCGCGTTCCCTCGCGACGCCGCGCGCGTGCTCGCGGAGTACGGCGAGGGACTGATGCGCTGGCGCGACGAGGCCTGGGAGGACTGGCTGGCGGCGCTGCGCCGCTACCACGCCGGCGTCGAGCGCCTGCTCGGGGCGCCCGCCGGCACCGTGATGACCGACGCCAGCGCGAGCGCGCTGCTCGGGCGCTTCGCGTCGTGCTTCGACTACCGCGGCGCACGCCCGCGGGTCGTCACCACCACGCGCGAGTTTCCGTCGACCGGCTTCCTGCTGCGAGCGATGGCCCGCTTCGGCCTCGAGCTCGAGGTCGTCGACGTCGAGCGCGACGACCTCGCGCCCGAGGCGGCGATCGCCGCCGCGCTCGACGAGCGCACCGCCTTCGTCGTCGTCTCGCACGCGAGCTTCGCCACCGGCGCGCTGCTCGACCTCCGCGCCCTCTCAAGCGCGGCGCACGACGTCGGCGCGCTGCTGGTCGTCGACGCCTATCAATCACTCGGGGTGGTCCCGCTCGACGTCGTCGCCGAGGATGTCGATGTCGTCCTCGGCGGCGCTCACAAGTGGCTGTGCGGCTCGACCGAGCTCGCCTTCATGTACGTCCGGCGCGCGCTGCTGCCGACGCTCGCGCCGGCGTTCACCGGCTGGATGGCGAGCGACGCCCCGCTGACGTTCGCGCCGCGCAGCGCCTACGCCGAGGACGCCTGGCGCTTCGCCTGCGGCACCCCGCTGGTGCTCCCCGCGCTGGTGTCGCAGGTCGGCCTCGACCTGCTGCTCGGCGTCGGCGTCGCGGCGATCCGCGCCCACTCGCTCGAGTGCAGCGCGCGGATCTTCGCGCGCTGCGACGCCGAGGGAATCGCGATCGCCACGCCGCGCGCGCCCGATCGCCGCGGGGGGATCGTCGCGCTGCGCTTCCCCGGCTCGCAAGCGGTGCAGCAGCGCCTGCTCGCGGCCGGCCACGTCACGAGCTGGCGCGGGGTGCTGCGGATCGCCCCGCACATCTACAACACCTTCGACGAGATCGACGCCTGCCTCGACGCCCTGGTCGCGGAGAGACGAGCTGCAGTATGAGCCCGACGCTGCACACCACGTTGCACTGGATCTGGAACGGCGCCCGCGCCCGCGAGGTCGTCGAGGTGGCGCTCGCCAGCGGCCTCGTCGGCGACCTCGAGGCCGCGCCCGAGGCCTCGCTCGCCGCGCTCGCCGAGCGCCACCGCATGCGGCCGGAGCGGCTGTACAAGCTGCTCGACGCGCTCGAGTCGCTCCGGCTGGTCGAGCGCACGCCGGCGTTCGCCGAGGCGAGCGCCGCCCGCTACCGCCTCGCCGAGGGCGCCGCCGCAGCGCTGGCGCAGGTGTGCGGCCGTGAGACCGACCGCGAGCGCTACCCCTGGCGGGCGCTGCACGGCCAGCTGGCCGCGGTGCTCGGCGGAGCGCCCGGCGTCCCGCGCGAGGGCTTCGCCTGGCCGCCGGCGACCGCGGAGCAGACCGAGCGCTTCGAGGCGAGCATGGTCGCCGGCCTCGGCCCGATCGTCGCCAGCTTCGAGGCCCACGCCGCGCGGCTGTTCGCCGAACTGCCCGATCGTCCGCTGCGCGTGCTCGACGTCGGCGGCGGCGACGGCACGCTGGCGCGGTGGATCGCCGAGACTCACCCGCACGTGCACGTCGATGTCCTCAACCTCGAGGCGGTCCGGCCGCTGTTCGACCGCGTCCGCGCCGAGTCGCCGGCGCGCGAGCGGCTGGGCTTCGTCACCCTCGACTTCCTCGCGGAGCTGCTGCCGGCCGGGTACGACGTCGTCACGTTCGTGCGCGTGCTGCACGACTGGCCGGCCGAGGTCGCGGAGCGGCTGCTCGCCGGGGCTGCCGCGGCGCTGGCACCAAGCGGGCGCGTGGTCGTGTGCGAGGAGTTCCGGACGCCCGAGCGCCTGGCCGCGCAGTTCTTCTGGACGTATTTTTTGATCGGCGTCGACGGCTGCGCGAGCCGGCTGCGCGAGGCGGGAGCGTACGTGGCCTGGCTGACGCGCCTCGGCCTCGAAGACGTCGCGGTGCTGCCCGGGCCCCACGAGCTGGTCGTCGGCGCGCGGGCGGCTTCGTCGGCCGAGTCACGATTGCGATCACGCTGAGCCATACGCAGTGATCGAACGTGGCATCGTCCTCGCGCCGGCGGAAATGGGGGCACCTCGCGTCGAGGCCGATTGTGAGCAGGCGGGGGAGCGAATGGCGGGGGCGCCGGCGATCACGCTCCTGGCATTTGTCGCGCGCCATCGGGCGCTATCGACCGCACCGATATCGCGCTCGGGGAGCGCCGTCGGCGTGATGGCGCGCTCCCGTGTGCTTGACGGTGTATGCAGGGGTGTGTAGCAATTCCCGCGAGAGGGACAGGATGCCGACGCAGCACATCGTGGCCGAGGGCGAGTGCATCTCGAGCATCGCCTTTCGCCACGGCCTCGCTCCGGACACGGTATGGCGGGCGCCGGAGAATGCGGGGCTGCGGCAGCGGCGCAAGAATCCCAACATTCTCGTGGCCGGCGACGTGGTGGCCATTCCCGCCAGGCAGGAAAAGAGCGCGGCGGTCGAGACCGACCGCCGCCATATTTTTCGGCGCCGGGGCGTGCCGGAGAAGCTGCGGCTGCAGTTCCTGGTGGCCGGTTTCCCGCGCGCGGAGGAGCGATACGAGCTCACTGTCGACGGCGTGATCGTGGCCCACGACGAGCTGACCGACGCCGAGGGCCGACTCGAGCGATTCATCGCGCCCGACGCCCGGGCCGCGCGGGTGCGCTTCCTCGGCACCGGCGAAGAGTACAGCTTCGCGCTCGGCCGCCTCGATCCGGTCGATACGCCGCGCGGCGCGCTGGGGCGGCTCAAGAGCCTCGGGTTTTACGCCGGTTCGCTCGCCGACGGCGGCGGGGCGGGGCTGTCGCGGGCGCTTCAGGCGTTCCAGGCCGCCCACGGCCTCGAGATCACCGGCGCACTCGACGACGAGACGCAGCGCGCGCTGGAGGCGAAGTACGGCGGCTGAGCGGGTCGCCGGGGTGGGGTTCGCGGGGGCCGTCGATGTTGTGGACCGAGATCGAGAACGTCACGACAAAAGAGGGCCGCAGCCTGAGCGGCGAGGCGGTGCGAGAGTGGTTGCGGAGCTTGCAGGACTCCGACGCGGCGTCGATCTCGGCGACGGCGAGCGCCATCTATGTGCCCCTCAGCGGAATCGGACGTCACCACCGGCCTGCGCTGCGGACACCGGCCGAGATCGAGGCGTGGCTGGTGCAGCGGTTTCAATGCACCGACGTGCGCTTCGCGGTCGCGCCGCCGGGCGAGAGCAGTCAGGCGCGACACGCGGCGCGCTCGTTCGGGGTGCGCAACACCAACGACGTGCTGCCGGAGGTGTACTTCAGCCTGGCGGACCGTGACGAGGTGCTCACGAAGGTGACGGTGAAGCAGGGGCTGCGGGAGCCGCTGGCCGTCGAGCTGCGGGTGAAGCCGCCGCTTCCGCGAGCGTACGCCGGCAAGCTCGAGCTCGCGTACCTCGGGGCGAAGCTGCGGCTGCGCAACGCGATCCGCTCGTACAAGGGCAGCGTGAAGCCGGCGTACCGGTACCTCAGCCGGGTCCGCGCCGCGCGGAGCAAGGACGGGATCACGAGCCCCGTCCACGAGCTCACCGACGACATGCTGGTGCAGTCACTCTCGGTCCGCGGGCGCAACCAGGGCTACGCGGTGTTGGAGCAGCTCACCTTCATCGGGCTCGAGGTCGGCCACGGGACCGAGGTGCTGCAGGCGTGCCTGCTCGACCTGGACAATCGACTGATGTGCTCGGCGACGCTGGAGCTCGCGGTCGAGGCCGACGGCCGCGCGGACGTCGGCACGCTGCGGCTGCTCGCGCACGTCGAGGGCAAGGACTTCAAGGAGCAGGAGGACCCCGAGTTCGCGGCCCTTTATGCCCAGGCGCAGGGCCGACGCGGGAACCGGGTCACGATCGGCGTCTGCGACACCGGCATCTTCGACGACTCGAGCCCGGGCGGGCTCGATTACTTGACGCCGCGGCTCAAGGACGGGCGCTACTTCGACGCGGGCGACGAGGCCAACGATCGGCCGACGCGCCCGTGCAAGGGCTATCCGACCCACTTCGTCGCCGACAACCCGTCGAAGCACGGCACGACCGTGGCCGGGCAGGCGGCCTGGGGCAGCGACCGGATCGCGCTCCTCGACGTGATGACCAAGAAGGGTCAGACGATGGGGGAGATGAACGACGCCACGGGGGCGCGGTCGTTCCGCTGGGCGATCGAGCAGGGGGCGGACATCGTCAACTGCAGCGCGTGGATGCCGTTCAGCATGCCGGAGACCGACAAGGTCGTCACGCGGGCGAAGCACAAGGTGTTGTTCCTGGCGACCGGCGGGAACACGGGCTTCTCGTTCCCGCTGAACTTCACCGACTTCGACTTCAGCGACGTGAGCCGCTACCCGCAGAAGCGGGAGTTTCAGAGCAGCGACCTGCCGTGTTCGCTCGAGAACACGCTGTTCGTCGGCGGCTGCACGCTGGCCAAGGGGCACCACTCCGAGCGCGGGACCGGCCCCGGCGTCGACGTGCTGGTGCCCTCGGACAGCACGACGCTCTACACCCCGAAGGGGCTGGTGGCGGCCCACCGGCTCGGGTTCGTGCGGACGTTCTTCAGCGAGCTGCTGCCGAACCGGCTCATGCCCGAGACCGACGCGCTGCGCGCCGAACCGGCGACGATCAAGGAAGAGACGCCGGATTACTCGAACCTGGTCAACAAGATCGGCTCGCTGGAGGACGACCAGATCCCGACGTGGCAGATGGAGCTGCAGAAGAAGGGGCCGCAGGACGGGCCGCTCAGCGACGACGAGAGCCTCGAGCTCGGCGTGCTCGAGTCGCTGGTCGGGCAGGCGGAGGCCCAGCTGCCCAAGATCATCGCCGACCGGATCGAGCCGCTGGCGAAGCGGCGCGGCGGGCAGGGCGAGCCGCTCACCCCGGCGGAGACGAAGCAGCTCGAGGTGCTCGAGGGGCTGACGAAGGGCGGCAAGAAGCCGCAGCGCAGCGACATCAAGCCGCGGTGCAACGCGCTCCAGGTGCGCGCGGACTACGAGAAGATCGAGAAGAAGTTCATGCCGGACGCGCTCCGCGACCTCAAGAGCTTCAAGGAGGAGCGGGACCGGCTAAAGGCGACGCTGCCGGAGGTGAGCAACCCGAAGCACGAGCGCTTTCAGGCCTACGTGTACTTCTGGGACCAGGTCGTGCGCTGGACGGGCAAGTCGGGGGCGGACGTCGACTCGCTGCCGAAGCAGGTCGAGGCGATCAAGGCGGCGATCGACAGCTCCGAGCGGGCCGTCGAGTGGCTGCGGAGGCTGTTCGACTTCGCCTTCGATCCGCAGCTGCCCGGGCGCAAGGAGTGGGACGCGGCGCCGCCGGAGCAGGCGATGATCGACGCGCGTGATCGGCCGCAGATGACGGACGTCAGCACGCGGGTGAAGGACGAGATCAAGATCAAGGACCTGGACGCCGCGTACAAGGACCTGCACGCGTCGCTGGCCGGGACCCACGTGAGCAAGGATCTCGGCGCGTCGTTCGGCCTGCCGATGGTGGCGAACATCGCCGCCAAGGTGAAGCTCCTCAGCCGCGACCTCTCGGCCCCCGAGCTCAAGCGAGTGCTCGTCGACACCTCCGATCGCGACGAGGCGCTCGCGGCCCGCTGCGTCGCCGGCGGGGTCGTCAACCCGCTGAGGGCCTATTTCGCCGCGTTCGACGAGGAGGTGGCGTACGCCGGCATGGAGGTGCATGCGGCCTTCAGGAAGCCGCAGCCGACGGGCAAGGACGACAAGCGGACCATTTATTACACGTTCTTTTACATGCACGCGGAGGGGCTCCGGGCCTACAAGGCGATCAAGGGCGAGCTCGCGGCCGCGTACGCGAAGATGGACGTCGAGCTCATCGAGGCCGAGCCGCCGGTCGAGATCGAGAGCGAGCCGCTGACGTACGTGGCGGGCAGGCCGCTCAATCAGTACAACTGGAAGAGCGTCGTGCCGTTCCAGACCCACCCGCTGTACGGCGGGAAGAAGCACCTGCGGCTGATCCTGGTCAACCAGTGCGGCTACGTGCTCACCAAGCCGATGTCGATCGCGGGGAAGGAGCAGCGGTTCCGCTTCAGCGATACGGGCGTGGCCGAGGTCGTCCCGCCGGACGAGGTCGACACGCCCGAGGACGAGAAGGCGAAGTTCGCGGTGGTCGAGGCGAGCGCCCGGCCGGGGCTCGGCGAGCGCTGGCGCTGCAAGCTCAGGGCGAACGACAACTTCCACGTGTTCCCGGTCCGGCCCCAGGACATCCTCGGCGACCTCCGCTTGAGCGTCCCCGAGCCGCGCGAGAGCATGATCGCCAAGAAGCACATCACGGCGACGAGCCCGGATCGCCAGCAGCTGACGGTCAGCGTGATCGCCGGCGAGGAGTTCGACAAGCTGCGCGACGCGGGCCTGTCGATCACCCTGACGATCAAGACAGTGCCCTCCGGGCCGCCGGCCCCGCCCGGACCGCCGCCGCCGGTGCGCTCGCAGACGTTCGACCTCAAGCGCGGAGCATGCACCGTGGGCGCGAGCCAGAACGAGACGTGGGACGTGGTGAGCGTCACCCCGCAGCTCGCGGGGGTCGATCACTGGGAGTGCGTGCTGAAGGCGAGGCCCGGCGCGCAATTCATGGCCCAGGCCGCGCAGTCGGTGCCGACGGTCAAGTCGGCGATCCCCTCGGACAAGGACACCTCCTACAAGTCGTCGGAGGGCAAGTACCGGGTCGAGCGGCTGAACGACCGGGAAGCGCTCGTCGAGGTGACCGACGACGACCTGAACCGAAAGCTCGGCGCGGACTGCTCGGCGGTCGCCATCGAGGTCAACATGGTGCAGACGATCGGCGGCAACCGCGACGAGAAAGAGGCCCCCGGTACGATCTTCGTTTCGAACAAGTACCACGCCGGCCCGAGCGGCACGGCCGCGGCCGACCGGACGCTGCTGGTGCTGTTCCTGCACGAGATCGGCCACGCGCTCGGGATGGTGCCGAAGGAGCACAAGCATCATTACGATCGCCAGTACGGCGGCCGCGGCGATCATTGCGCGTTCAACACCGAGGACCGCCCCAAGGTCAGCGTGAAGGCGGACTTCGGGATCCTCGCGGACGCCGACTCCGACTCCGTCAAGGTGCCGCTGGCGCTGTCGCAGGGCGCCGCTGCGGTGCCCTGCGTCATGTACCACACGCGGACGACGGTCCATCATCAGTCGGAGTTCTGCGCCGTCTGCCAGGAATGGGTGAAGAGCAAGCTCGACGCCGCGAAGTGGGAGTGGAACGACAAGTAATGTCTGCAGCGCCGGCGGTCCACGGCGTCGTCGGGGCGAGGGCGGACGACCGAGACCGTCGTGGCGCTGCGGGCCGGGCGGCCCGCCTGGTTGAAATTCGCGTCTGCCCGCGTTACATGCTGCCTGGACCATGCCTTCCGGCGAGCCCGACGCGACGAGCGACCTCGACGAGGTGGCGTCGGCGTTCGTCCGCTTGCGGCCCCGGCTGTTCGGCATCGCCTACCGCATGCTCGGTGACGCCACCGAGGCCGAGGATCTCGTGCAAGAGGTCTGGCTGCGCTGGCAGAACACCGACCGCAGCGTCGTCATCCACCCGGCGGCGTTCCTGGCCACCACGATCACGCGGCTGGCGATCAACGTCGCCCAGTCGGCGCGGTCGCGGCGCGAGGCGTACGTCGGGCCGTGGCTGCCTGAGGTCGTGGACACCAGCGCCGACCCCGAGGTCGGCGCCGAGCGAGGCGAGGCGCTGGGGCTCGCGGTGTTGCTGCTGCTCGAGCGCCTGAGCCCGACGCAGCGCGCCGCCTACGTGCTGCGCGACGCCTTCGATTACTCGTACGCGGCGATCGCCGAGATCCTCCAGCTCGAGGAGGCCAACGTGCGGCAGCTCGTGAGCCGCGCGCGCAAGCACGTCGCCGAGGGCCGCCGCGCGCCCGTGAGTGACGAGCAGCACCGCCGCCTGCTCTCTGCGTTCCTCGTCGCGTCGCAGGCCGGTGACTTCGCCGCGCTCGAGGGATTGTTCGCCGCCGACGTGGTCAGCGTCACCGACGGCGGCGGCGTCCTCGGGGCGGCGCGCGTGCCGGTGCTCGGCCGCGCCCGGGTCGCCAGCTTCATGGCGAACTCCGCCCGCAAGTTCTGGCCGGGCACCCGCGTCGCATGGGTCGAGGCCAACGGTCGCGCGGCGCTCCTCGTCTCGCGGGCCGACGCCGCGATCGCGCTGCTGACGATCGACGCCTCGGACGAGGGCATCGAGCAGCTGCTGTGGATCATGAGTCCGAGCAAGCTCGCCGCGTTCGCCCGCTCGCTGGCGGGCGCGCGCCGTCCCGCTTGAAGCGCTCCCGTCGCCGGCGTCGATTGGTGCGCGGCGGACAACACAGTGCGTCCGTCCACGTGCCTACCGCCAGCTCCGGGCCCAGCATAGGGTTCCACGCGTCGGGCTGCCGAGCGCGGCCCGTGAAAGCGTCGAGTACACCATGAAGATCGTCGTCATCGGAGGCACTGGCCTCATCGGAAGCAAGCTCGTCCATCTGCTCCGCCAGCGCGGACACGAAGCGGTGGCGGCCTCTCCCGCCTCGGGCGTCAACACGGTCACCGGCGAGGGGCTCGCCGCGGCGCTCGCGGGCGCCGACATCGTCGTCGACGTCGCCAATTCGCCGTCGTTCGAGGATAAAGCAGTGCTCGAGTTCTTCACGGCTTCGGGTCGCAACCTGCTCGCCGCCGAGGCCGCCGCGGGCGTGAAGCATCACGTGGCGCTGTCGGTGGTCGGCACCGACCGCCTGGCCGAGAGCGGCTACTTCCGCGGCAAGATCGCCCAGGAGCAGCTGATCCGCGGCGCCGCGGTCCCGTACACCATCGTCCGCTCGACGCAGTTCTTCGAGTTCCTCGGCGGCATCGTCCACTCGGGCGCCGACGGCGACGTCGTGCGCCTGTCGCCCGCCTTCGTGCAGCCGATCGCCTCGGACGACGTGGCCCTGGCGATGGCCGACTTCACGCTCGGCGAGCCGGTCGGCGGCATCGTCGAGATCGCCGGGCCCGAGCGCGTGCGCCTCCCCGATCTCGTCCGCCGCTACCTCGCGACCTCGCAGGATCCGCGCGAGGTCGTCGCGGACCCCGGGGCGCGCTACTTCGGCGCCAGGCTGGAGGACGACACTCTGGTGCCTGGCTCCGGCCCGCGCCTCGGCACGGTGACCTTCGAGGATTGGCTCGCGCGCGCGAGAGCCTCGAAGTGAGGCGTGCATGACGAAGCTCCGGGCGCCGCCGATCTCGCTGCTCGAGCGCTACCACGGCGACAGCTTTCAGCCGCTCTACACCACGACGGTCCGCGTGACCGGCGGCGAAGCCGAACACGCGCGCGCCTCGGGCGTCGCGCGCTCGGACGACGGCAACCTCCACGTCGACCTCCGGCTGCCGGCGGAGCTGGGCGGCGGCGGCGGCGGCACCAACCCCGAGCAGCTGTTCGCCGCCGGCTACGCCGCCTGCTTCCACGGGGCGCTGAGCCTGCTGGCGACGCGGGCTGACATTCCGATCCCCGGCGCCTCTGTGGCGGTGACCGTCGCGTTCGGGCGCGATCCGGACGACGGCCTCTTCATGGTCACTGCGGACGTGGCGATCGACCTGCCCGGCGTCGAGCGGGACATCGCCGAGGAGCTGGTCCGCAACACCGAACGCGTCTGTCCCTACGCCAAGATGGCGCGGCAGGGCATCGTCAGCCTCATCGTCGCGCGGGCGGACTCACAGCATTGATTATCACCACCGCCGGCGCCTGCGCGTCGGCAGAACATCCCCTTCGACCTCGACGAGGCAAGCTCGAATGATTCCTTCCATGCAAAAAATCGCCGCTCTCATCGGCCTCTGCGCGCTGCTTGTGGGCTGCGCCGGCAGGGCGAAGCTCGCTCACCCCGACACCGCCCCGGCGGAGGCCGTCGTCACCGCGCTCATGACGAAGGCGCTCGCCGACTTCCCGGGCAAGGAGGCGTTGCTCATCACCGTCGATTATCCGCCGGGCGCGGTCGACCCGGTGCACCGTCACGACGCCCACGCCTTCGTCTACGTGCTCGAGGGCTCGATCGTGATGGGCTTGAAGGGCGGCCAGGAGGTCACTCTGAAGCCGGGGCAGACCTTCTACGAGGGGCCCGACGACATCCACACGGTGGGCCGCAACGCGAGCAGCACGGAGCCGGCGAAGTTCCTCGTGCTGCTGATCAAGCCGGAGGGCGTGCCGGCGGTGCTGCCGGCCGAGTGAGCGGCGCGACGACCGGCCCGCGACCCGCGGGGCGCAGCGTCGCGCGCGCTCGCGGGCCGGTGAAAAATTTCGTCGAGGGCTGTCACAAGCCGGGTGGGTCGCCGGTCCTGGGGGCGTGCCGAGCCATCCGAGCCATCCTCCGCGCCAGGGCCCCGACGCGCTGGCTTCCAGTTTCGCCGCGAGCTACGCCGGGGTCGTCGCGTTCATCGCGGTCGTCACCGAGGGCAGCTTCGCCCGCGCCGGCGACCGCCTGGGCATCGGCCGCTCGGCGGTGAGCCGCAGCGTCCAGAAGCTCGAGGAGCAGCTCGACGCGCGGCTGTTCTTCCGCACCACCCGCAGCACCACCCTGACCCGCGAGGGCGAGCTGTTCTACGAGAACTGCAACCCCGGCGTCGAGCGCATCGTCCAGGCGCTGGAGGAGATGCGCGAGCTGCGAGAAGGGCCGCCGCAGGGCCGCTTGCGCGTCGCGTCGACGGTCGGCTTCGGGCGCAAGGTCGTCGCGCCGCTGCTGCGCGGCTTTCAACTCAAATACCCCGAGGTGGCGATCGACCTGCTGCTCGACGACGCCGCCACCGAGTTCACTGCGGGCCACGTCGACGTCGCGTTCCGCAACGGGCGCCTGGAGGACAGCCAGATCGTCGCCAGGCAGCTGTTCCCGATGCAGCTGCTGGTGTGCGCCTCGCCGGCGTATCGGTCGACGCACGGCCTGCCGCGCAGCGTCGAGGAGCTGGCCGACCATCGCTGCATCAACCTCCGCCACGCGTCGGGACGAGTCTGCGAGTGGGAGTTCAAGGTGGGCGGCCGTCCCCGCAAATTCTCACCGGAGGCGAGGACCAGCTTCAACGACGCCGAGCTGGTCCTGCAGGCAGTGCTCGACGGCCAGGGCCTGGCGCAGCTGCCCGGCTACCAGATCTTCGATCTCGTGCAGAGCGGCGCGCTGGTGCCGTGCCTCGCGCAGTACGCCCCCGACGATCGCGGCCACTACATCTGTTATCTGAGCCGCCGCCACCTGCCGTCCCGCGTCCGCGTGTTCATCGACTACATGACCACGCACACCAGGACCCTCAACGTGCAATCCCTGACGACCTTCTCGGCGGCGCCCAGATAAGCCGAGGTACGCCCGTGTCGGTCGCTGCCGGGCGAGGTTGGAAACTCGACGCAAAGCGGCCATGATCGCCCGAATGTTCGCGAGAGTCGCGTCAGTATCCCGCGCCGGCACCCGTCGGCTCCGCGGCGCCTGTCGCTCGCTCGTGCTCCTCGCGGTCGCGTGCGGCCCCAAGTCGCAGGACACGACTACCGACGGCGGCACGACCGCGCAGACGACCGAGCCGGCCACGACCGCTTCGACGACCCCATCGTCGACAACGTCCCCGACCTCGACCTCGACCACCGGTGGCACGACGGACGTCGCTACCACCGGCGATGTCCCCGACCCGACGTCGACGACCTCGACCTCGACCTCCACCTCGACGTCGACGACGTCGACGACCGGCGAGCCGCCGCCGTTCTGCTTCGATACCGACGCGACTACCGGCGATCCCGACATCACCGGCGGCGACGACGAGACCACCGGCGGTCCCGTGCAGTGCCCTCCGGTCGAGGGTCTGCCTTGCACTGCCCCGATCGATTGCACCGACTTTCCGTGCGGTACCTACATCTCCGGTTACGACGAGCACGGCTGCCCGCGACGCCCGTGCGAGGACGACGCCGAGTGCGCCGCGGACGAGGAGTGCAGGAATAGTGTGTACGAAGGCCTGGCCGAGTGCGTGGAGCAGGACGGCGTATGTTCCTGCGCGCCCGGCATGAACTTCGAGCCCGGCGTGTGCGTGCCGAAGAAGGTCATCGACGTCGCCTCGCTGTGCCCGACCCTCACCGACCAGGCCGCCTGCGACCGCTTCTCGTTCCCGAACCTCTACGAGCGCTGCCTGTGGACGGAGATCGAGCAGCTCTGTCCCGGCGCCTGCGCCTCGCGCACGGTCCACCGCTGCATCCACTGGAGCTACCACGGCAACGGATGCTTCGGACACTGCGAGGATCTGTTGACGCGCGGCTACACCCGCGAGGGCGAGTTCGGACCCGAGCTCATCGTCACCCAGATCTGCGAGCACGACCCGGTCGGCTGGGAGTGGTGCCCGGACAGCCGCAACGCCGAGATCTGCGACTGCGCCTGCGACTGACGTGAGGCGTCGCCGATCCGGAACACAAGTCTTTTCGGACAGGTACAGACAATGAGCACCTGCGAGATCAGGACCTCGCAGGTGCGATTCACGCCGCGTCGATCACACGCAGGACGCGCCCTGGCTGAACACCGGGCCGCACGCGCCGTCCTCTGCGAAGGCGCCGCAGGCGTCGGTCTTGGCCGCCTTGTAGCAGTCGATGAGCTCGCCGACGGTGATCGGGCAGTCGGCCGAGACCTTGTTGGCGCGGCACTCGGCGGCGGTGTTGACCAGCAGGTACGTGCCGTCGGCGTCGCACGTGTACTGCGTGCCGGGTTCGTCGTCGATCGCGGCCAGGAGCGTGTCGCAGTACGTCGACTGCTGCTCCTCCGAGAGCTCGGCGAGCGGACAATCGGTGATCGGGCCGTCGCAGCCGTCGCCGTTGCTGCCGCCGTCGCTGTCGGCGTTGTTGTCGCCGCCATCGCCGTCGTCACCGCAGGCCGGGAGGAAGCTGATCGAGGAGAGGGCGAGCAACGAGAGCAAATTGAATCGCATGAGGTGGCCTTCTTGGGACTGGTTCGCCGACCAGACGGAGCCCGGGCTCCGCGGTCGCGGCGAAAAAGACACGCGCGAGAATTCGGGCTCGCGCGCGGTCCGATCAGGCCGGTTCGATGGGGAGCGGCTCGTCGCCGGCATCCAGGCGGGTGGCGATCAGGCGCAGGATGCTGTCGACCGTGCGCGTGCTCACCCCAATGGCGCGTCCGAGCTCGGCGCGGGTGCCCGCGACCAGTCGCTGGCGCGCCGAGGCGCAGCGACGCGCCGCGGTCGAGCGGTGGATCCGGTAGATGACCGCGAGCTCGTCGATGCCGACCTGATCGAGCAGGTGGTAGCGGAGCAGCAGCCGCTCGGGCATCGGCAGCCGGGCCCACGCGGTCTCCAGCGCCTCGGTGAAGCGCGTGGTGTACAGCTCTTTCTGATAGTCGACGTCCGGATCGCTCAACGGCGTGATCAGACGTCGGGCCAGCTCGCCGAGGTCCGGCGGTTGGCGCGCGCGCTTGCGATCGAGCACCAGCCTGACCGCGACTGTGCGCACGAAGCCTCCCAGCGCGCCGCGCCCCGAGTAGCGCGCGAGCTTCGGCTCACCCCCGGGCGCGCCGACCAGCAGCGCGACGCGCAGGGTCTGGACCACCTCGTCGAGCTCGGCCCCCGCGAGGTCGAGCGCGCGGAGGTTCGGCACCACGTCGCGGACGTAGCGGACCTCGAGGTGGCGGATGGCGTCGCGGTCGCCGAGCAAGCAGGCCCAGGCGACCAGCAGCTCGGCGCGGCGGTCCGCGGCGGTCGGCTCGGACCACAGCTGCGGATCGACGCTGGCCAGCCGGCGCGCGACGTCCTCGCGCTGCCACGCCGTCCCCGGCCACGCCACGCGCGCCTGCTCGAGGACCGAGTCGACCAGGTCGTTCACCCGTGTGGCGATGCTAGATCTGCGACTTCGCACAGGTCAACACTGCGGCCTCGGCGGCGGTTGACTCGTCGCGTCGACCTCGACGACATTGCCGCGGGTTGGACGGCTGTCCGGAAGAAGAGGCGATCGCCGCGTATCTCGAGGGCGATCTGAGCGCGGCCGAGCGCGCCGCGCTCGACGGCCACCTCGAGGCGTGCACCGACTGTCGCGTGCTGCTCGCCGGGCTGGCGCGCGGGCAGGTGGGCGCCCGCGTCGAGGACGACCGCAGTGCAGACCCGATGACCGGCGTGGTGATCGGCCGCTACACCCTCGCCGATCTGCTCGGCTCGGGCGGGATGGGCCTCGTCTATCGCGCGCACGATCCGGTGCTCGAGCGCGACGTCGCGGTCAAGCTCATCCACGCGCTCGACGTGCGCCCGGCCGATCGCGAGCGGCTGCTGCGAGAGGCGCGAGCGATGGCCCGGCTGTCGCACCCCAACGTCCTCACGGTGTTCGACGCCGGCGAGTCGGGCGACGAGTTGTTCGTGGCGATGGCCCTGGTCCGCGGCAGCACCCTGCGCGAGCACTGCGCGCGCAAGCGGCCCGACTGGCGCGAGGTAGCGACGCTGTGCCTGGGCGCCGCCCGTGGTCTCGCCGCCTCGCACCGGGCCGGCGTGCTGCACCGCGACGTCAAGCCCGACAACATCCTCGTCGGCGAGGACGGCGGCGTGCAGGTCACCGACTTCGGCCTGGCCCGCGAGATGACGGACCCGGGCACGCCGCTGTGGCCGGCGGGCTCCGAGAGCGGGAGGGCCGGCACACCGGGGTACATGGCGCCCGAGCTGCGCGCCGGCGGCGAGCCGACCGCGGCGAGCGATCAGTACGCGTTCTGTCTGACCTTGAAGGAGTGTCTCGGGCGGGTGCCACGCCGGCTCGAGCGGATCGTCCGCCGCGGCCTCGCCGAGCGGCCTGCCGATCGCTACCCGTCGATGGACGCGCTGGTGGTCGCGCTCGCGGCCGCGACCGAGCGCCGGTGGCCGCGCGTCGCCGGGCTGCTCGCCTTCGCGGCCGTCGTCGCAGCGGCAGTGGTGTGGGCGCTGCCCGCCGCACCGGAGCCGCAACCCGTGGACGCCGCCGATCCGTGCGACGAGCCGCGCGCGCGCATGGGCGGCCTGTGGAACCCCGCGCAGGCGCAGCGGCTGCGCGCGGCCGTGGCCCGCGCCGGCCTGGCGCGCGGCGAGCTGCTGAGCGATCGGCTGCAGGCCCGCCTCGACGAGCACGCAGGCCGGTGGATCGAGATGCGCACGCAGCTCTGTCGCGACGCGGACGAGGACCGGGCGATCGCGGCGCGCCGGATCGCCTGCCTCGAGGAGGGCTACGACGAGCTCGCGGAGTTCTTCACCACGGTGGACCAGGCCGACCGCGCGGTGCTGCAGGAGGTCGAGTGGCTGTCGTACGGCCTCACGACGCCGGAGCGGTGCGCCGCGGGTGCACCGGTCTCGCTGTTGCCGAGCCCCGATCCGGCGGTGCGCGAGGAGGTCGCGCGCGCGCGCCGGGAGCTCCGCGCGGCCAGGGCCGTGGTCGACGGCGATCGACTCGACGCCGCGCTGGCGTCGGTGCGGGCGATCGAGGCGACCGCGCGGCGGGTGGGCTACCTGCCGCTCGCGGCCGCCGCGCTGAACGACGAGGCCGACCTGCTCATGAGGTCAGGTGATCTCGAGGGCTCGCGCGCCCGGCTCGAGGCCGCGGCCGAGCTCGCCGAGGCGTGCGGCGACGACACTCGCCGGGCGACGGTGCTCGTGAACCTGGTCGTGTTGCTCGGCGTCGGCTACTGGGATCCCGACGCGGCGCTGGTCTACGCGGCGCGAGCGTGGCCGCTGGTCGAGCGGTTGCAGCTGCCGATCCTCGAAGGTGAGCTGTGGCGGGTCGAGGGCCAGGCGCTGCTCTACAAGGGCGACGCCGCCGGGGCGCGCGACCGGCTGCAGCGCGCCCTCGAGGTGTGGGAGCGGACGCTGGTCGGGGATCACGACACGGTCATGACGACCTTGATCTTCCTCGGCGCGAGCGCGCAGCAGCTGGGCGCGTGGGAGGCCGCCGACGACTACCAGCGGCGCGCCCACGAGATGGCGATACGGCTGCACGGAGAGCGCCATCCGACCACCGCGTCCGTCTTGCGAGACTGGGCCAACGGCGTCCTCAACCAGGCCGAGGAGGCCGACGCACCCGACGAGCGCGAACGCCTCGGACGACTCGCGCTCGCCAAGGCCGACCGGGCCGCCGTCGACCTCGAGGCGTCCCTCGGGGTCGACAATCCGGAGGGCGCCCAGGCGCAGCTGACCCGCTGCCGCACGTTGTGGGTGCTGCGGGAGCTCGACCGCGCCGCGTCTGCTTGCGAGCAGGCGCTCGCGGTGTTGCGGCGAGCCCACGACGCCGACAGCCCGCAGCTGACGGAGCCGCTGCTGGTGCTCGGCGTGGTGCAGCACGCCCGCGGCGAGCTCGGGCCGGCCCGCGACGCGCTCGCGGAGGCGCTCACGCGCGGCGCCGCGGGTAATCCGTACCTGCTGGCCGACGTGCAGTTCGAGCTGGCCAAGGTCCTCGGGCAGCTGGGGCAGACGCGCCGAGCGATCGAGCTGGCCCGCGCGGCGCGACCGACCTACGCCGCCGACGCCAGGACCGGCGAGACTCTGGCCGAGCTCGACGCGTGGCTCGCGGCTCAGCGTCCGGCCCGGCGCGCGCCCTCTCCGGCGGAGTGAGGCGAGCGCGGCGGGTCCGCAGCGCCTGGCCGCCCTCCCGCGTGAGCTGGCGTGAGGGGCATGTCCCGCGGGACATGCCCGTCAGTACCGGACTCGCAGCGGCAGGGCCGTCAGGCCGCGGATCGACTGCGAGCGGCGCCACGTGAGCCCGGAGCGAGGCACGCTGAGCTGCATGTCCGAGTACCGCTGCAGCAGCGCGCGGAAGGCGATCTTCGCCTCGAGGCGGGCGAGCGGCGCGCCGAGGCAGAAGTGCGGGCCGAAGCCGAAGGCGAGGTGACGGTTCGGCTGGCGGCCGATGTCGAACCGCTCCGGCTCGGCGAAGTGCGTCTCGTCGTGATTGGCCGAGGCGAGGATCGGGCACACCGCCTGCCCGCGCCGGATGGTCACGCCGCACAGCTCCGTGTCGACGCAGGCGAAGCGCGGCGCGTTGAGCTGGACCGGGCTGGTGAAGCGCAGCATCTCCTCGACCGCGGCGTCGACGAGCTCGGACCGGGCGCGCAGGCGCTCGAGCTGATCGGGGTGCTCGAGCAAGGCGAGCATGCCGTTGCCGATCAGGTTGACGGTCGTCTCGTGCCCCGCGAGGAGGAGGATGAGGGTCGACGCGACGAGCTCGTCGAAGCTCAGCTTGTCGCCGGCCTCCTCGGCCTCGACCAGCGCGCTGAGCAGATCGTCGCCCTTGTTCCGCCGGCGCTCGGCGATCAGCTCGCGCAGGAAGCGGTTGAGCTTGATCATGTTGGGGAAGTTCGTCAGCAGCTCCAGCCAACCGGCGCCGTCGAGCTCGAGGATGCCCTTCATCCAGCGGTGGAAGTGCTGACGATGGCGCTCGTGGACGCCCATCATGTCGGAGATCACCGCGACCGGCAGCGGCAGGGCGAAGTCGGCGATCATGTCCATCGAACCGCGCGCGTCGGCCGCGGCGAGCAGCTCGTCGCTGAGCTGGGCGATCCGCTGCTCGAGCGCGGCGACCCGCGACGGGGTGAACGCCTTGTGGGCGAGCGTGCGCAGCCGTCGATGGTCGGCGCCGTCCTTCATCACCATCGAGTCGTTGACGCCCAGAGACAGCCGCGACTCGAGCCAAGACACCTCGTGACCGGCGGTCCGCTTGTCGCTGGCGAAGCGCTCGACGTCCTTGAGCAGCACCATCACGTCGTCGTAGCGCGAGACGTAGAAGCTCTCGCCGCGGCGCCCCTGGTTCAGGCGGACGATCGGCATGTCGCGCCGCAGCCGGGCGTAGAAGGGGTACGGGTCGCGGCGATACTCCGGCGTCGTGAAGTCGAACGACGGCGTCGGTGCGGTGCGCGTGGCGGTGGCGGTCATGTGCGGTCTCCGGACGAGCTGAAGGGGTGGGCCGCGTCTCGCTGCGCCGCCTCGAAGGGCGCGAGTCGGCGCGCGGCCGCATCGTATCGGAGCTCTCAGGGTCGGTGCTCGCGCGGCTCGGCGATCGGGAGCGGTGAATTTCGCGCGTCGTCGCGCGCAGATCGTGGGAGGCCCGAAGCCATCGACGAGACATGCGCCGCGTTTCGCCGACGTGAACGGCTCACGGGACGAATCGCCGCCAGTCCTGCCCCGGCGTCGGGCACAGCTCGAAGGTCGTCGCCTCCCGCGAGAACGCGTGCAGGCGGCAGCCCAGGCGGCCGATCGTCAGCAGCGGCGTGAACGGGTCGTCGAGCTCGCGGTAGGGTCGACCGACGACCTCGGGGCGGAGGTTCACCATGTGCGAACCGTGGCGCGCCCGATCGCGGCCCCGCACGCGCGCGTCGTGCTCGCAGGCGAGGCGCCAGGCCAGCGCGCCGAGGGTCAGAGTCTCGAGCTCGCGCCACTCCGAGCAATGACTCCCCGGCAGGCCGAGGCGCTCGTGGTGCTTCGCGTCGCCGAGGTCGTGCACGACCTGGGTGGCAGTCAGCGTCAGCATGCGCAGCCGCGAGGCCGCGCTGCGGGGCCGCCACAACCGCCACACCACCGCGCGCTGCGGTGATTCTCGGTCGTGCGCGGCGAGGCGGGCCAGCGCGTGCGTCGGCTGGCCCAGCGCGTCGAACGCTCCGACCGCCCGCGCGCCGAGCTCCTCGCAGCGGCGCATCAACGGCAGCGCCGCGGCGAAGCGCACCGCGTCCTCGATCGAACCCGGGTGCGCCAGGCCGTGGGCCTTCGGCGAGCCGGGGTTGGGGTCGATGGCGATCTGCGGGGCCTGGTCGCGCGCGCATGCGTGCAGCCGCTCGCGCTCGAGCCGTGGGTGGCCGCGGACGTGGAAGCTGCGCGTGACGCCGTCGCCGAGGCGCTCCCACGCCTGCGCGAGCGCCTCCGTCTGGCGGGCCGCGATGATCGCCGGCGCGCTGTCCCTGGCTTCCGCGAATGCGCGCCAGACCTCGCCCGCGCGGCGGCGGTGCAGATCGGCGACGCGCTGATGCAGCGTGGCCAGGCGTTCGGGCGCGTCGAGGCGGGCGCGCAGCGGATGACTGGGCCCGCGGCCGGCTCGCATGGCCTGCTGCAGCTGCGTGAAGGACAGGGCGACGACCTCGCCGAGCAGGTCCGTCGCGCTCGGCAGGTCGTCGGTCATGCGCTGGTTATACCGCGAGAAGGAGAGGCCGAGGCGAGCGCGGCCGCGAGCGTCGCGGGTCCGTGCCGGCGCTGCGCGAAGGAGCGTTCGTCGTGACCGTCCGCGCTCACGGACAGTAACCGGGCGGCAGCTCGGGCGTCGGGCCGTCCTTGCCGTAGACGAAGCGGTGGAACACGTCGCGGATCACCGGCTCTTGCAGCTCGCAGTAGAGGTGTTGCTCGAGCTCCGCGGTGCTGAACAGCCCGGGCGCGCGCAGCTCGTAGAACAGCTTCATGGCGAGGCGCAGGTCGGCCTCGCCGGTCGCCGCGGCGATGGTGGCGAACACCCGCTGGCCGAAGCCGAACACCTTGAGGGGCATGTGACGCGACCACGGGTTGTCGCTGCACAGCACGACCGGCGGCGCCGCGAAGTCGAGGGGCAGCACCGGGACGTCGACCTCGTCGACCACGTATTCGGTCCACGACTCGTCGAGCCAGGCGTCGTTGGTGTGGCGGGGCTTGAGGCCGCGGCCGAACCAGCCGTGGAACAGCTGGTGTTTGAGGCTGAGGTAGCCGGTGCTGGTCGCGCCCTCGTACTCCATACCTGCGCCGTCGCCCGGGTTGATGAGCACGTAGAACCGATCGAGGTGGTAGGGCCCGGTCGACTCGATGAACTCGTCGAAGTAGCCGGCGATCTCGGCCTGCACCTCTTCGTGCGTCTTGCCGACGTCGGCCTCGAGGAACACGTCGAGCTCGACCGGATCGCCGCCCTTCGGCTCGAGGATCGCGCTGCTGTGCGTGTGCTTTCCCCCCTTCTGCAGCCGGAACATCGGCGAGAACGAGCGGAAGTGGGCCGGGTAGCTGATCTTCCACTTGTGGAAGCCGAGCTCCTGGATGTCGCCGTTGGCGTACACGACCTGCTCGGAGGGGGAGTCGAGGACCTGGACGGTCATCGTCAGCTTGAAGCGGTCGTAGGTCAGGTTGGCCGGCATCCAGCGCTCGACCATGTAGCCCGGGGAGACATCGCTCGAGCCGAACGACCACAGGACGGCCTGCTCCCATTCGTTATACGAGAGGATGTTCGTCGAATTCGGGGGGTCGTCCAGCGGGTACTCGAGCACGAGCACGTGCTCCGAGCAGGCGGGGAGGTCGAGCGCGATGACCCGCATCTCCGCCTTGTCGCCGCCGCCGAGGTCGCGGTGCAAGATCTGCCCCGACGTCAGCGGCATGCCGTCGAGCTCGATCTTGGTGAAGGTGAGCTGGCGGGTGTCGAAGAGCGGGTGGCCGCCCTCGGGTCCGAGCCGGAACTTCATCGTCGCCTTCATCGTCGCCGCCTTGGCAGTCCAGTCGATGACCGCGCTCGCGGTGACCGAGACGACGTCGATCGGCACCGCGAACATGCCGTCGACCATGGTCGACGGCGGCGCGTCGAGGATGTCGCCCTCGCCGCACACGATCACTTCGGGCTCGCCCGACGTGTCGTCGTCGGTCGTCGAGCCGGTGGTCGTGTCCTCGGCGCCCGTGCTCGTGGTGTCGGACGTCGTCGTGGTGTCCCCGCTCGGATCGACGGCGGTCGTGGTGCTGGTCTCGGTCGTGGTGTCGCCGGTCGTGGTGTCGCCGGTCGTGGTGTCGCCGGTCGTGGTGGTGGTCGAGGGATCGACCGCGACGGTCGGATCGGCGTCGGCGCTGGTGCCGGTCGAGGTCGGCACCGCGGGCTCCGTGGATGGGTCGCTGCCGGTCGGCACGGGGGTCGGCGGGCCGTCGCCGCTGCTGGTGGTGCCGAGGTCGCCGCTGCTCGTGCCGCTCGCGGTCGAATCGTCGCTCGCGGTGTCGGGGCTGGGACAGCCGGCCGAGGTGAGCGCAGCGACGAGCGCGAGCGCGAGCAGGCGCTGCGAGGAAGGAACGGAGGATGAGTAAGCCATGGTCGTCTCCCGAGGCGACGCGGAGGCCAGCCGTCGGCGCGTCGCCGCATGCGCGACGCGGTCGACGGACGCGGCGGCCGGCGCAGCGCGCTCACGGGGACAGTGAAGCTCGGCCCGCGATCAATTGCGCGGCGCGACGAGGGGGCGCTGCCGTCACTCAGGACGACCTGAATGCGGCCGCGCTCCTCTGCGCGAAGACGTCGCCGCCGGGCGAGCGGCTGTCGTCACGCTCGCGCGGTCACAGGTCGGATTCGGGGATGTCGGGGATGTCGGGGCCGTCGTCGGGGACGTCGAACAGCTGGCAGGGGATCGGCAGGAACGGGTCGAGGGTCGAGAACGCGGCGCCCTGGTAGCTGTAGAAGTTGCCGTCGTACTTCACCCAGACGTCGCCGAGCGAGGGCACGGCCAGGCCGCCGAGGTCCTGGAGCTCCGACAGGCCGCCGGCGGCGTAGTGGAGGTGCAGCACCATCCGGAGGTTGGGGTTGTCCTCGAACGCCTCCAGCGTGTTGCACAGAAACGGCTGGATCGGGACGCCGAGGCCGATGACGAGCGAGGTCGGGTCGCCGTCGAGCGGGGCCACGCTGGTGGCGACGATCGGCCCGGTGCTCTGGTAATAGCAAGAGGGGCCGTAGTAACAATAATAGTCGTACGGCGGCTCGTAGTAGCAGGGCGGCGGCGGGTTCGGCGAGCAGTACTGCTCGAGGTTGTAGTAGCGCGGATCGATGAGGGTGGTGCTCGGCTGACCGCCGTATTGGCCGTAGTAGGCCTGGGCGATGCTGAGGCGGAAGCGCTTGGGGTTGACGGTCTCGACCGGGGCGAGCGGCTCGGTGAAGCTGAGCTGCAGGGTCGAGGCGTCGAGCAGCTTGACGCCGATCAGCGCCGGCGGCACGTCGACGGGCGGCGGGTCGGGCGGCGGCGGGTCGGGCGGCGGCAGCGGGAGCGTCGGATCGGGCGGGAAGGGCGGTCCGGTGGGATCGTCGGTGGTCGGGTTGTCGGTCGCGGTGCCGGTGTCCGTGTCCGTGTCCGTGTCCGTGCCGCCCTTGCCGCCGCCCTGACAGGCGCCGAGGACCAGCGCGCCGCTGGCGATGGCGGCGTGTACGAGCCGGCTGAAGCGTAGTCCAAGCATGCGGCGAGGGTACGCGCGCCGTCTCAACGCGCCGAGGTCGGCGCCTGTGGACGCTCGCGGGATCGACCTGTCCTTCGGGTCATCCCCACCGATCCATGGCGCGGGCGATCTCAAGCGCAGTGTCGGCGCCCTCGTGGGCCCTGGCGGCGCTGCGCAACAATAGCGCGACCAGCAGGGGGTGCTCGACCGCAGGCAACGCTGCCGGGCCGACGAGGAAATAGGTGAGGGTGCGGACCAGGAACGCCGTGCCGCCGCTGCGCTCGCGCTCGGCCCGGTCGGCCAGCGCCTCGAGGCCGCGCAGCGCCGCGGCCCGCAGCGCCTCGAAGTCGCGGCCGGCGAAGGCCTCGCGGGTCGGTGGCCAGGGGCCGGTCACCGCGTCGGTGGGTACGCAGGGCGCGAGCTCGGGGAAGAAGGCGAGCTCGGGCACGGCCCGCAGCACGACCTCCACGTCCTCGTCGTCGGCCGGCGGCGGCGAGCCGGGGTGCAGCGCGGGGTGCATCAGAACAGGGTGCAGGGGATCGGCAGGAACGGGTTGAAGTTGCTGAACGGGGCCGCGTTCAAATAATTGTAGTAGTTGTTGTTCGGGTCCTTGACCCACGCGTCGGCGAGCGACGGCAGCGGCAGGCCGGCCAGGTCGGTGATCTGCGCCAGGCCGCCGCTGGCGTAGTGGAGGTGCAGCACGAAGTCGACGAGCGGGTCGTCGGGCGCCTGGAGGATGTTGCACAGCGACGGCTGGATCGGGGCGGTCAGCGACAGGATGACCTGCGTCGGATCGGCGTAGTGATTGAACACGTCGGCGACCCCGATCGGCTGCGGCTGATAATAGCAGCCGCCGTAATAGCAGTAGTACGGGACCGGATCGTAGTAGCAGCCGGGCGGCGGCGGCGGGCAATACTCGACGAGGTTGTAGTATTGCAGGTCGCGCAAATAGGTGGCGGGCTGGCCGCCGTAGTTGCCGAAGTAGCCGCGCGCGAGGCTGAGGCGGAAGCGCTTGGGGTTGACCGTGTCGACCGGCGCGATCGCCTCGGTGAAGCTGAGCTGCAGCGTGAAGGCGTCGATCATCGTCACGGCCGCGATGGCCGGCGGGGTGATGTCGCCGGGCGGCGGGGGCGGGGGCGGCGGGAAGCCCGTGGTCGGGTCGGGACCGGTGGTCGTGTCGGTGTCGCCCGAGTCGGTCTCGGACTCGGTCTCGGTCTCGGTGTCACCGGGCGCGTCAGTGCAGGCGCCGAGGAGCAGCGCGCCGCTGGCGATGGCGGCGTGCACCAGTCGGCTGAAGCGTAGGCCAAGCATGGGGCTCAGCGTACGCCCGACCTTTCGGACAGGTCAACGTTGGCGCGCGTGCAGCCGCTGGTGCGCGGCGTCGAGGGCTCTGGAGCCGAGGCCCAGCAGGTTCATGTCGCCTTCGTCGAGGCCCAGCTTGCGGCCGAGCTGGAGGTTGTACTCGTGGACGCCGAGGTCCCACAGGCCGACCTGCGCCGCCGTGGCCACGCCGCGCAGGCGGCTGCGCTCGAGCTCGAGCTCGAACTGGAGCTGCAGCCGGGTGCCCAGGTGCGAAAACGCGGCGGCGATCCGCTGGATCGCGGTGCGCCGGTCGCCGGCCGGCGGCGAGACGCGGAAGCCGGCGAGGTCGAGGTCGACGCGCAGCCGCAGCGGGTCGCCGTCGGGTTCGACGCAGGTGACGCCGATGTCGAGGCTGCCGTCGCGCAACCATCGACCGACCGCGCCCAGGCCGACCGCGCCCTGCGGCGCGAGCGGGACGTCGCGGACGGTCCAGCTGCCCGGCTCGGCGAGGAAGGCGTTGCCGCGGGCGCGGCCGCGGGCGCGCGTGTGACACAGGACATCGACGAGGGCGTACTCGCTGCGCAGCGGCGCGATCTCGAGGTGCTCGAGCGCCAGCGGCAGCACCCGCGTGGTCGGTGCCGCCGCCAGATCTTCGAATTCGATGGCGAGGTCGTCGACGACCAGCCGCTCGATCACGAAGCCGCGACCTCCCGGCTGGCCGACACCGAGCGCCCGGTTGCGGACGATGCCTCCGCGCACGCCGTGCAATTGCAGCTCCGTGATCGGGACCTCGCGCTCGAGCAATCGCAGCATCGCGATGTCGATGTCGAGGCGGCCGATCGAGAGGGCGAGGTCGGCGCCGTTGCGGTGACGGATCGTCACGCCCTCGAGGTGCACGTGGCCGGTGAAGATGTTGCCGCGCGCGCGCTCGAAGCACACGTCGACGCCGGAGGTCCGCTCGACCTGGTCGAGCAGCAGCCGCAGGCCGGGCTCGTAGAGGACGAGGTCGACGAACACGAGGGTGGTGAGCACGAGGCCGAGGACGCCGGTCAGGGTCCACACGGCGCGTCGCCACCAGCGCAGCAGGCGGGTCGGCCGCTGGCGGCTGCGCCACAGCACGAGGTAGCCCGCGCCCAGCAGGGCCGCCCCGACCAGCTCGAACAGCAGGGCCGCCGCCACCAGCAGCGGCACTGCCATGAGCTCGGCGACGACGATGAGCAGGGCCTCCACGCCCGTGGGATTCTCGCACCGGTCGCTGCCGCTGCAAACGCGGCCAGGGGGCCCCACGGGCGCGAAATGTGGGGGTCTGTGAACGTTGATCCGGCGGGCGAACCCCCGGGGCGACCGCCGACCACGTGCTCGGGCCTTCAGGTGCGGGCGCCGGCGCAGGTCCCAAAGGACAGGTCACGCGTGGCGGGCGCCGTGTGGCCCTCGGCACGGAGAGACCGGAGTTCGGCGCCGCTTCCCGATCGCTGCAGCGGGCGGCCCGCGGCGCGCGGAAGGGCCGGCGCGCTCGTTGCCGGCGCGCAGCCGAGCCCTCGCGCGGGCGCCCGTGCGAGTGTCCGCGTGAGGACGACCGCGAGCTCGCGCGCCGGATCGATCTCGTGCGGGGCCGGGTTCGAGGTCGCTCGCGGCCGGCCGCCGCGAGGCCGCGCTCGCCTGTCTTCACGGACAGGTGGGCGCGCCGAGCGGGCCGACGGCGGCGCGAGCGGCGGGCGCGAAGCGGAATGTCCTCAGGGACATGTCCCTGGAGACGGCCGCGGCTCCCACCCGCGACGGCGCTGGCGAGCGCCGGCGCCGGTGCGTATCGTGTCGAGCATGACGCTTGATCTCAAGATTCACGGCACGGCGCCTCTCCTCGTCCTCGTCGCAGCGCTCGCGGCGTGCGGGCCCGGCAAGTCGGGGACGACCGATACCACCGACACGAGCACGACCACGGAGCCGCCCGCCAGCACCGGCACCGATACCGACACCGGCACGACGGCGGCGACGACCGACCCGGCGACGACCGACCCGAGCCCGACCGACCCGACGCCGACGACCACCGGCGGCGACGCCCCGGCCCTGTGCGCCGACGCGAGGACGGAGGCCGACTGCCTCAAGGCGACCGAGATGGACGAGGACCTGGGCCTCGGCTGCCGCTGGGCCGAGGTCCTCCGCTTCGCGCCGACCGACGGGGCCGACGGCTGCGGCTTCGAACCTGCCGGCGGGGTGTGCGTGCTGGCCAGCTTCGAGGAGGGCGGGGCCGGTTGTGAGGGCTTCTGGCGCGACCTCGGGCCGGGCCAGATCGACTTCGCCCGCTGGGACTGCGGGACGCCGGAGCCCGAGGAGTGGCAGGGGTGCTTCGAGATCGAGATGGACAGCCCGGGCTTCGCGGCCTGCCTGTGCCAGAACGGCGGCGGCGAGTAGGGCGGTCAGCCGGTGCTGCCGCCGGTCGAGCTGCCGCCGGTCGAGCTGCTGGTGGTGTCGGGCTCGTAGGCGGGGCAGGCGTCGGGGTCGGGCGGGTCCTCGACGCAGCCGTGGTCCTCGGCGACGCAGGGCGAGCAGTAGGGCCGCGCAGGGCTGTTCTCGGCGCACCAGGCGTCGCTGTGGAGGTCGCGGTGGACGCAGTGGTCGGGGTTGGGGATCCGGCACGCACCCGCAGCAAAGGCGAGCAATAGGCAGACTTGTCTCATGGGACAGGTTCGAGGGCGCGCCGGCGCCGGGCCGGGAATGAGCGGACAGGTCTCATGGCACAGGTTCTGGGCGCAGCCGCCGGGAATAGGCGGACGTGTCTCATGGGACAGGCGCCGCGGCGCGCAGGCGCTGGGCCAGGCGGCCGGCCTTGCGCGCGGCGAGCAGGGTGAGGAGCCAGGTGGCGGCCAGACCGGCGCCGACGGCCAAGAAGGCGGCCCCGGCGGGGCGGTAGGTGACGAGCGAGGTGGGATCCTCGGGGTCGACCGCGATCGGACGCGCCAGCAAGGCGACGCCGGCGACGAGGGAGCCGAGGCCGAGGCCGCCGGCCACGCCGCCGAGGATCAGCAGGCGACGACAGGCGCCCGAGCCGTGACACAGCCGACCGCCCGGAGCCGGCGCCGGACCCTCGACCCCGGCGGCGACCGGGACGGGCGGGCTGGCCGGCGGGACGACCTCGGTCGGCCTGTCGGAAGGGACAGGCGCCGAGGCAGGCCCCGGCATGCCGGGCGTGGCGAGGCCGGGTGCGGTGGCCGTCGGCGTGCGCGCGCCCGGACCCACCGGGGCGCTCGGGCCCGCCGCGCCGTTGGTCGGGGCGGTGCCGTTGGTCGGCGCGGCCCCGGTGGCCGGTGGGGCCGCGCCGGTCGTCATGGCCGGGCCGCCGGCCGGACCTGCGGGCGCGCCTTGGGTCGCGCCGCCTGCCGGGCCGCGGTGGGTGCCGGCGGTCGCCGGCAGCGGGCCCGAGGCTGTCTCTTGGGATATGTCGACAGCGACAGGTTCCCAGGGACCTGGCGCCGGGGACATGTTCTCGGGGGCAGCCGGGGCGGCGGCCAGGGCGAGCGCGGCGAGGGCCGCGGCGAGGGGGCTAGCCGCCATGGCCGGGCTGTGCGGAGGCGCGGGTGGCCAGGCTCGCGGCGTCGGCGACCGGCTGAAGGACGACGCGGGCGAGGCCGCGGAGCAGCGGCTCGTGCTGGATGACGCGGGCCAGCGGCGGGCTGTAGGCGTAGTAGAAGCGGACCAGGTCGACGCCGGTGGCGGTGGTCTTGAGGTAGGCGTCGCGGAACGAGCGCAGCGCGGCGACCTGGGCGGCCCACGGGGCGCCCCAGGCGGCGGTGGCGACGAAGCAGAAGCTGTCGACGGTCTGGAACTCCTGCGCCTGCGTGGTGATCTCGCCGCCGACGATCGGGCTGCGGCTCGTGCACTTGTCCTCGTACACGACCGCGAACTGGTAGGTGTAGTCGCCCCACAGCTCGCCGATCTCGAGCGTCACGAGGCCCTCGGCGGCCCCGAGCTCGGCGGCGCTGAAGCTCTTGAGGAAGGCCGCGCCGAGCAGCTCGTCGGTGAGCGGGTTGTCGCCGGTGATGTGATAGACGTGGATCTTCGTCAGCTCGAAGTCGGGGTCCTGCGCCGGCATGCGGAAGCTGAGCTGCACGCGGTCGAACGACATGCCGGCGAGCGCGAGGTCGTCGATCGGGGCCAGCGGCTTCAGCTGGCTGCACTGGCCCCAGCCGCCGCTGTCGTCGCCGGTGTCGTCGCCGCCGGTGCCGGGCTCGCTGGTGGCGCCGCCGCTGTCGGAGTCGCTGCTGGGGCCGGTGCCGTCGCCGGTGTCGGTGCCGCCGTCGCTGGTGGTCCCGCCGCCCTCCTTGCCGTACGAGAACACGCCCCAGCGGAAGGTGTCGCCGTTCTTGGTCATGACCCGCAGGCGGTCGGCGCCGCTGCCTTCGGACTCGCTCAGCTTGCCGTCGGCGGGGTGCAGCGAGCCGGTGGCGCCGTTCCAGTCGCCGTAGCCGAGGTACTTCGTGGTGCCGACGAAGGCCCGCTCGCGCGGGTCGAATTCGACCTTGTAGACGACCGAGGGCTGGCCGAGGAACTCGATGCCGTAGTTCTCGAGGCGCGTGTCGACGAAGTGGTCGTTCTCGCGGTCGTAGTCGAAGTCGGCGTTCTCGTCGCGCTCGAGGTTGACCTCGACGTAGGCGGTCAGCGGGCCCTTGGCCAGCACCTCGGGCGCCAGCAGCAGGGTGGTGAACTCGGGCATGTCGCCGACCGGCGTGGCGGCGGTGACCGCGTCGAGGTCGTTGATGTCGGCGTACTGCTTGGCGTCCTCGTGGTCGGCGTTCGGCTCGAACTCGACGAGGTCGTTGCGCGGCGGGTAAAACACCAGGTTGCCCTTGGGGTCGAAGCGGCCCTTGTCGGACTGGAACACCTTGGGCGAGGGGCAGGTCTTGGTGTCGACCGAGATGGTCTCGTGCTCGGAGTCGGTCAGCGGCCGGCAGTAGTAGTTCTCGGCGGAGCTGCTGTTCTCGTGCCAGCCGAGCGACTCGAGGTCGGCCGGGTTGTCGTCGTGGAAGATGATCCGCGGGTACTTCTTGCCGCGCCGGTGCGACCACACCGGGAGCACGTTCTGCCGCGGACCGTACGGCGCGCGCCAGCTCGAGACGAAGTTCCACACGCCGGGCCGGTTGCCGATGCCGTACTTGCCGGTCGCCTGTGTGACGAGGACGTCTTGCACAAAGTTGCCGTCCTGGTCCTCGAGCCAGATCGCCATCTGCACCTCGGGCACCGGGGTGTAGTGGAACTCGACGAGGATCGGCTCCTCGGCGGCCGCCTCGCGCGCCGGGCCGAACATCCCGGCCAGCACGGCGAGGCCGCTCAAGACAGTCCAGTGATGCAAGCCAGGCACGGCGGCAGCATATCACGCCGCCTCGCCGGCCCCGCCGCCCGGGCCTGGAGCCGCGGACGGGCCGGCGAGGGCGCCGCAGGGGCGTTCGCGCGCTGTGCGCAGGTCGCCGCCTGCGCCGCTTTTGGGCCGATAACTGGCGGTCCGGGCGCGAGTGCGCCAGATCACCGCTGCATGCGCGGACGGACCGTAGAGTAAGAATCGTCGTGGCCCGCAGATCCTCCCCTCGCCCCGGTCGCACGGACGCGCGGCGTCGCGTGTCGCCCCGCAGATCGTGCCAGCGCATGGTGGGGGCGGTCCTGGCCGGTGTGGCGACGCTGACCTGCGGGCCGCGGCCGGGCACCGAAGCGGCAGTACCAGCGCTCGGGAGCCAGAGCCAGCTGCCCGGCGGTCCGCCGCCGCCGCGCGGCGGGCTGAACTTGCCGAGCCTGGCGGTGGCCTGGTCGCCGCCGACGCTGACGGCGGGCGACAGCGAGGCGCTGGCAGAAGCGCTGACGGCCTCGCCCGCGGTCGAGGTGCTGCTCGGGCCCGGCCTGGCCGGCTGGGACGCGCGCCTCGGCCCGGCGCTGCAGGCCCTGAGCCCCAGGGTGCGGGTCACCAGCGTGCGCCAGGCGGAGCAGGCGGCGATCGTGGCCCGACCCGACGCGCTGACCGTCGCGCGCGAGCCGGGCTCCGGGCGCCCGCGCTACCGCGCGGAGGGGATCGAGCTGCAAGAGACCTGGCTGAGAAGACATGACCCGAGCGCCAGGTCGATCGTCAGCGTCGACGCGGCGCCGATCGACCTGGCGGCCTGGAAGGCGCTGCCGGCCGCGCGCGTCGGCGGCTGCGAGCCGGCGATCCGGGCGCTGGCGGAGGGCCAGGAGCAGGGCCTGGCCCAGCTCGAGGGCTTCCTGAACCACGCCGACGCGCTGCTGTGGCGGTTCTACAGCGCGGAGCTGGCGGCGTTCGTGCCGGAGATCCACGCCGAGCTGCGGGCCTTCGCCGACGCGGAGGCGCCGACCGAGCCTGACGCAAAGGCCAGGTACGAGTGCGGCCGCGCGTACTGGCAGCACGTGCAGCCGTACGCGGCCTGCACGTCGGCCGACCGCTGCACGGTGGCCCCGCGGGTGGTGCTGTCGGCCGGCGGAGCCCGGGTGGCCGCGCCCGAGCCGTCGCTGGCGCTGTCCGACCGCTGCCCGATGCTGGTCGGCCGCGACTACCCGGGCGAACTGCGCCAGCTCGGCCTCGACGCCGCCGAGGCCGCGACCGCGGCGCTCGACCGCGACTGGTCGACCCTGGCCGACCGCCTCGGCGCGGTGGCCGAGGTCCATGCTGTCCTCGAGGACATCTGCACGCCTCGCCGCTGGCGCTTCGCCGCCGCCGACCTGAACGAGGCCCGCGGCCGCCTGAGCCGCGTCGGCGACCTGCTCGCCAGCCCCGAGCTGGCCGGGCCCCAGGCGGGCTGGCGCGTCGAGGCGGCCGACCTGTTCGTGCCCGGCGCGGGGCCGATGCGCCAGCTGGCCCGCTTCGACCCGGGCCCGGCGGCGGTCAACCTCACCATCGGCACCGAGGCCCGGGCGCTGCGCGAGTTCGTGCTGTCCCGGGCGCAATGTCGTGCAGGACATGACCCAAGGCCCATGTCTGTGCTGGTCGCCGACGCCGAGTCCGGCCGCGCGCGCTTCTTCGGCTACCTCTACGCCGAAGAGCTGGTGTGCAGCGACCTGCCGCCGCTCGGGCGCGAGTGAGCGCAGCCGCCTGGGCCCCCAGGTGTGGCGCGAGAGGCCCAGGGGCGGGCCCGCACGGCGTTGACAGGCCGCGCGCGTCGGGGGCATGTCAGACGGATGCGCGGGCGATGGTTCGAGGCGGCGGCGATCTTGTGGTGCACTGCGTGTCCCGGCGACAGCGGCGAGACCGAGGCGTCGACGGGCGGCGCGGCGTCGACGGCGAGCTCCGAGGAGTCGAGCGCCGGGCCGACCGGTAGCCCGGGCAGCGAGGGCTCGGCCGGGCCGAGCTCCGGCGAGGCACCGACGAGCGCGGGGCCGACGAGCGGCGAGACGAGCAACGGACCGACGAGCGGCGAGACGAGCAGCGGACCGACGAGCGGCGAGACGAGCAGCGGACCGACGAGCGGCGAGACGACGAGCGCGACGACGGGGAGCGAGACCTCGGGCGAGACGAGCAGCGGGCCGGGCACGAGCGAGACGACCGGCAGCGGCCAGGTGTGCGAAGGCGCGGACCACGAGGGCAAGGCGACCTACTACGCGGCCGACGGCAGCGGCAACTGCAGCTTCGACGCGAACCCCGGCGACGACATGGTCGCGGCGATGAACACGCCCGATTACATGGCCTCGGCGGCGTGCGGGGCGTGCGTGCAGATCGACGGACCCGACGGCCAGATCGTGGTGCGGATCGTCGACCGCTGCCCGGAGTGCCAGTCGGGCCACATCGACCTCGACGAAGACGCCTTTCCGATGATCGCCGACAAGGACCTCGGGGTGGTGCCGATCACCTGGCGCTACGTGTCCTGCGAGCTCGAGGGACCTGTCGTCTACCACTTCAAGGAAGGCAGCAACCAGTGGTGGACTGCCGTGCAGATCCGCAACCACCGCAATGCGATCGCCAAGCTCGAATTCAAGGACGAGGACGACGCGTGGCAGGAGGTCGCGCGCCTCGAATACAACTACTTCGTGGCCGAGGCGGGGATGGGGCCCGGGCCGTACGCGTTCCGCGTGACCGACGTCCACGGCAACGTGATCGAGGACGCGGGGATCCCGTTCGTCGAGGCGGGTGACTCGCCCGGTGCGGGGCAGTTCCCGGCCTGCGCGCCGTAGGTATGTGCGATCGGGCATGTCTCCGAGAGCATGCTCGATGGGACATGTCTTCAAGAGCATGCTCGTTCGGGCATGTGATAAAGGATCGGCTCCGCCCGGCGGTCGCGCTCGCGCGTGAGCGGGCCGCGCGCTTGACCGGGCCGGGGCCGCCTGCGATCGTGCGGCGGTGGACGACGACGCGCTGTTGACCGCGTGGCGGGCCGGGCGACGCGAGGCCGGGCAGGCGCTGATCGAGGGCCACTACGCGGCGGTGTTCCGCTTCTTCCACGGCAAGGCGCCGCCGAGCGTGTGCGAGGACCTGGCCCAGAAGACCTTCGAGACGCTGTGCCGGCGGCGCGACGGGTTCCGCGGCGAGGGCTCGTTCCGCGCGTATCTCCTCGGCGTCGCCCGCTTCGTGCTGATCGGCTGGAACCGCCGCGAGCGCCGCTTCGACGCGGTCGACGACAGCGCGCTGCCGGCGGACGAGCCGTCGCCGAGCGGGACTCTGGCGGAGCAGGAGACGCTGCGCCTGGTCGCCACGGCCCTGCGCGGGCTCGACCTCGACGACCAGATCCTCATCGAGCTCAAGGACTGGGAGGGGCTGTCGCAGGCCGAGCTGGCGGCGCTGTTCGAGCTGCCGCAGCCGACGGTGGCGCGCCGCCTGCAACGCGCCCGCGCCCGCCTGCGCGCGGCAGTCGACGCGCTCGCGGCCGGGACGACGCACGCGCCGGCGCTGCGCGACCTCGACAGCTGCCTGGCGAGCATCCGCGCCGACATCGAGGCCCGCTTCGGCCGGGTCCGCGGCCCGCTCGAGGAGAATTGAAAAAAGAATTCGCGGGCGGGGATCACGCGGCCTCGTCGCGGCACATGCAGAGCGAGGCCCCGTCCGAATTGCCCCCGCTCGCCTGTCACCCCGACCCCGCGCAGTCGACTGCGATCCGCGCGGCCCAGACGCGCTTGCTCGCGCGACTCGACGGGCTGGCGCAGGCCGAGGACGTGGACGACGACGAGGCGAGAGACGGCGAGCGCTACGCGATCGGCGAGGTGTTCGCGGTCGGCGGGCTGGGCGTCGTCCGCCGCGCGCACGATCGGCGGCTCGGGCGGGTGGTCGCGGTCAAGACGCTGCGCCGCCGCGATCCCGAGGCGGCGCGGCGGTTCGCGGTCGAGGCCCGGATCACTGCGCGGCTGCAACACCCGGGGATCGTGCCGCTGTACGACATCGGCCGCTTCGCCGACGGCGAGCCCTACTACTGCATGAAGCTGGTCGACGGCGAGTCGCTCGAGCGGGTGATCGCCGGCGAGCCGACGCTGCGCGGGCGGATCGCCCTGGTCCCGCACGTGCTCGCGGCCGCCGACGCGATCGCGTACGCGCACCAGCACGGCGTGCTCCACCGCGACATCAAGCCGGGCAACATCCTGGTCGGTCCGCACGGCGAGACGGTGGTGATCGACTGGGGCCTGGCGAAGGACACGCGCGGGGCGCAGGCCGGGGAGCTCGCGGGCGAGGAGACGGACGCGGCGATCGACGCGACCGCCGAGGGGGCGATCGTCGGCACCCTGCGCTACATGCCGCCGGAGCAGGCCCGCGGCGCGGCCGTCGACGCTCGCAGCGATGTCTATGCGCTCGGGGCGGTGCTGTTCCACGTGCTCGCCGGTCGACCGCCGCACGCGGCGCTCGAGCGCGCGCAGCTGCTGGCGCGGCTGGTCGCGGGCGAGGTCGAGGACCTGCGCCCGCGGGTCCCCGAGGCGCCGCGCGAGCTGGTGGCGATCGTACAAAAGGCCATGTCCCCGGAGCCAGGCGATCGCTACGCCGGGGCGGTGGCGCTGGCCGAGGATCTGCGGCGCTTCGCGGCCGGGCGGCTGGTCGACGCGCACCGCTATCAACCGGGCGAGCTGCTGCGGTTGTGGCTGCGACGTCACCGGGTGGCGGTGGCGGCGATCGTGGCGGCGATGGCGGCCGCGGCGGCGGCGTCGATCGTGTATCTGCGCCGCGTCGAGGCGGCCCGGGCCCGCGCGGAGGCGGCCGAGACCGAGGCGCTGCGGCGGGCCAACGACGCGGTGCTGGCCCAGGCGCGCGGCGTGCTCGACGACGACCCGGCCGAGGCGCTCCGGCTGCTGCGGCAGGTCGATCTCGGCGATCCGCTCGACCTCCGGCGCGCCCGCCTGGTAGCGAGCGCGGCGGTGGCTCGCGGCGCGCCGGAGCGGGTGTTCCGCGGGCACATGCGGCCGATCGAGCACGTGGCGCCGCTGGCCGACGGCGGGCTGGCGAGCATCGACGGCGGCGGGGCGGTGTGGCGCTGGGACTCGAGGACAGGTCGCGGCGAGCAGGTGGCCGACCTGCAGGGGCCGTACGGCAGGATCGCGGCCGCGGCCGAGGCGCCCGTGTGGGCGGCGCTGGCCGGGTCGCACGGGGCGATCTTCCGCGGCGACGAGCCGCCCGAGGCGATCGATCTGTCGGAGCTGCCGATCGGCGTCGGCCTCACGTCGCACCGCTGGGAGATGTCGCGCGGCGGGGAGACTCTGGCGTCGCTCGGCGAGACCGGGCTGGCGTGGCTCGATCCGGCGGCGGCCTACACCTGGGATCTGTCGACACGGCCGGCGCGGATGTCGGCGCTGCCGTATCAGCGCGCCAACACTGCAGTGATGAGCCCGGACGGGCGGTCGATCGCGGTCTTCGGGGTGCAGCGAGAGACGCTCCTGGTGAAGGGCGCGGACGTCTCGCTCCTGCCCGAACTGCGGTCGACTGCGATGTTCTCGCCGAGCGGCCTGTACCTGGCCGACGACCGCACCGTGCTGTCGTTGCGGGACGGGACGAAGCGTCCGTCCGCGGGCTTGCCGTTGGCCATCACGCGCGACGATCGCATGCTCGTGCGCCGGCTCAACGCGAACCACGGGCACATCACCGGCGAACCGCAGCTGGCCATGATGGACCTGTCGAGCGGAGAGGAGCGGTGGCAGCGAGACCTTTATCGCTCGGCGGAGGAGCTGCGGGCGTTCGCCAGGAGTGAGGGCGGCGTCGTCATGGCCGACGCGGGCGATCGCTTCGCGATCCGCTACGACGGGCGCTGGACGCTGTGGTCGGCCGCGGACGGGGCGATCGCGCGGGTGCTGGAGGTCGGACCGGGCGAGCGCGGGGCGTTCACGGGCGACGGAGGCTTCGTGAGCACCCGCGGCCGCGACCTGTGGCTGTGGTCGGCGGAGTCGTTGCCGAATGTCTCGAAGGACAGGTGGATCGCGTCCGCGGCGGACGTGAGCCACGCTCTGGTGTTCGCGCAGCGCCGAGGGCTGGAGCTCGTGGCTGTCCGCGAGGGCCGCCGGCGCTCGCTGGGCTGTCCGTTGCGGCTCGAGGTGCGCTCGAGCGTCGGGCCGCCGCGGCAGCAGGCGGTCGACGGCCAGGGGCGGGCGCTGATCGCCGGCGTGGCGCACGGGGCCTGTCTGGTCGACGGCGACGGCGTGGCCCGGGTGGTCGCCGCCGACGAACGAGTCCGCGCGGTCGCGCTGGCCGACTCGGGGGACACCTACGCGCTCGGGCTGGCCGACGGGAGCGTGCTCGCGTTCTCCGGGCCCGGATGGCCGGCGCGCTGGCAGCTCGACGCCGAGGTCGTGGCCTTGTGGATCACCGCGACAGGCGCCGAGCTGATCGCCCACACCAAGTCCGACTCGGTGTTCGGCCTGCAACTCGGGGACGACGCGCCGGTCCTGATCGGCAAGGTGCGCAGCGTGAGGGACGCGATCCCGCCGGTGGTCGCGCTCGATCTGCAAGGATCGAGGGCCGCGATCGCGCTGCAGGGGACCGACACTCTGGCGTTCTACGCCGACGGGATCGTGACGCGACGGACCTCGCTGCTGGAGCCCTGGCCGCGGATGGCGTTCAGCCCGAGCGGCGCGCTGCTGGCGGTCTCGACCGCGGGCCGCGGGGTGCTCGTGCTCGCCGACGCGGACGACCCGGGGCGCGAGTTCTCGCTGGCGGAGCCGGTCGACGAGCTCGCGTTCGTCGGCGAGGACGAGCTGGCGATCGCCGGCGGCGACGACTCGCTGATCCGCCTCGACCTCGTGCTCGGCGAGGCGATCGTGCTGCAGCGCGAGCACGACGTGAAGTCGCTCGGGAACGGCCTGCTGCTGCCGACCCGCGGCGATTCACCGCCGCCGCTGCGGGCGCCCGGGGGCGACGCGGACGCTGTCCCGAGAGACAGGCTCGAGCTGATCCGCTGGTTGACTGCGCGCACCGAATGATCGGTCGCGCTCGTGAATGACGAAGCGCAGCTCTGGGCTGCGTGGAATGCATGGCGTTCATCAGAGGTAGAAGGATCATGAGACGTGTTCATGGGATGTGGGGATGGTTGATGCTGGCTTCCGCGTGCCCGGCCGGGCCGCTCGCGCCGACGCCGGAGACCGAGTCCGACGGCGATCCGGAGCCGACGACGAGCACGACCGAGACGTCGGAGACCGCCGGGCCGGGTCCGACGACGACGACGACGGCCGAGCCGACGAGCACCACGATGTCGGAGCCGGTGGCGCCGTGCCCCGACGGCGACCTCGACGAGGGCGAGGCGTGCGACGACGGCAACGACGTCAACGGCGACGGCTGCAACCGCGACTGCCAGCCCTCCGCCGAGCTGCTGTTCGAGTTCCACCCCTCCACGCGCGGCTCGGACGAGGTGCAGGCGGTGGCGGTGGACGCCGACGGGAGCATCGTCGCGGGCGGTCTCGGGCTCGGGCTCACGCGCTGGGCCGTTCGCTTGGACAAGGCCCTCGAGGTGGAGTGGTCGCAGCAGTACGGCGAAGCGATGGGCCTGATCAGCGGGGTGGCGACGTTCGCGGGCGGGGCCTACGTCGCGGGCAGCGCGTTCACCGACGGCGACGGGCGCGACGTCTGGCTGGCGCGCCTCGATCCGGGCGGTGCGATCGTGTGGGAGGAGACGTTCGGCAGCGGCTTCGGCGACGATTACGTGACCGACGCGGCGGTGGTCGACGGCGACGGGTTGATCGTGACCGGCTTCGCGTCCGACCAGGATGGGCTCACCGATCTGTGGACGCGCCGTTACGCGGCCGCCGGGACGGAGCTGTGGACGAGCCGGGTGCCGATGGGGGTCAAGTTCACCATCTGGCCGCTGGGCCCCGGCCTGGTGGTCACGCCCGAGCACGCGGTGGTCAGCTGGGCGCGGCCCAAGGACGGGGTGTTTCCCGAGTGGCTCGTCGCAGTGCCCCTCACCGGCGGTGAACCGAGCTGGACGGTCGAGTATCCGGGCAGCGGCGGGACCATCTACGCGCTGGCCCGCGAGCCCGGCGGCGATCTGATGCTGGCCGGCAAGCAAGGCGAAGCGCTGATGGTGCGCCGCGTGACGAGCACCGGCGAAGGCGTGTGGTCGAGCGACGCATGCACGGGGATGAACGGCCGCGACGTGGCGATCGACAGCCAGGGCGACGTGGTCGTCATCGGCGACGGCCCGGGCGGGACCGGGACCAACATTCGCCTGTGCAAGTTCACCTCCGATGGCAAGCTGCGCTGGGGCAAGGACATCGACGGCGGCTTCGGCCCCGATCGCGGCTACTCGGTGGCGATCGACGCGTCCGACCGGATCGTCGCCGGCGGCGCGATGATGTCGGAGGTGCTGGTCGACGATCCGTGGCTGGCGGTGTTTTCGCCGTAGCGCGGAAAATCATCGCTTGGCATCGCCGCGGACGGACGGGCGGGTCGCAGGTCGTGCAGGCGATCGGGGCTCGGATCGGCCAGCGCGGTGAGGTCGAGGCCGGCGACCGAGCGCGCGCGAGCGGTCGTGGTCGGCCGCCGGACGCGGGACCCGCGACGTCCGGACGCGCGAAGCAGGCGACGCCGGCTCGCGCGCTCGCGCGGGGCGGTTTATCCTGCCGCGATGATGCGTCCTACCTTGATTGGTTCTCTGATGCTCGTCGCTGCCTGCGGCGACAGCGTGCAAGCGACCGCCACCGCCGCGAGCGAGGGGTCGACGGCCACGGACACGAGCGACGGCACGACCGCCACTTCCACCCCGACGACGACCGCGCCGACGACGACGACGACCGCGACCGAGGGCGGGCAGACGGAAGGCGACACCGGGACGACGACCTCGACGTCGACGACGGATGATTCGACGACGACGACGACGACGAGCGAGACGACGACCACCACCACGACCTCGACGACCGAGCCGATCGACACGACATCGACGACCTCGACGTCGACCACGCAGGCCGAGACGACCACCACGACCGACGGCGGCGAGACCACCGTCGAGACCACCGACGGGCCGCCGGCGCCGTGCGAGTGCCCGGACATCGAGGTGCCGCTGGACGACGGGATCTTCGTGCTCTCGGGCGACGCCGAGCTGTGGAAGTACTTCCCCGAGACCAACTCGTTCACGATGCTGGGCGGGCTCAACTGCGGCGGGCTGCTCAGCACGTTCTCGATGGCGGTCGACCGCCAGGGCTTCGCGTGGGTGCAGTTCGTCGGCGGCGAGCTGCGCAAGATCGACGTGACCGACGTGTCGAACTGCGAGGACCCGGGCTACGTGCCGGGGCAGCTCGGGGTCGACAACTTCGGCATGGCGTTCGTGTCGAACAGCCAGTTCGACCAGTGCGACCAGATCTACGGCAACACGTACAGCGGGATCGGTCCGTTCAGCGAGGGCCCGAACATCGGCGACTTCATCGGCATCGATCCGGACTCGCTGCAGCTGGCCAAGCTCGGCAAGACCAACTTCGACGGCGCCGAGCTGACCGGCACCGGCGACGGGCGGACGTTCGAGTTCGGCGGCACCGGGCCGGCCAAGCTGGTCGAGGTCGACAAGGCCAGCGGCGCGGCGCTCGACGTGCTGCCGCTCGCCGGGCTCGAGATCAACAACGGAGCGTTCGCGTTCGCCTTCTTCGCCGGGGACTTTTACTTTTTTACGGACAGCGACAACGACTTCTTCGCCAGCGAGGTGACGCGCCTCGACTACGACGACAGCGACAACAACGGGATCCAGGACCTCGAGCTGCTGACGAGCGACGCGCCGCTGCTGATCGTCGGCGCCGGGGTGTCGACGTGCGCCCCGGTGGCGCCGATGTGACGCTCACTGCACGGGCGCGGCCGGCAGCTCGACGGTGAAGGTCGCGCCCTCGCCCGGGCGGCTGTCGGCGCGGATCGTGCCGCGGTGGGCGTCGACGACCTTGGCGGTGATGTGCAGGCCGAGGCCGAGGCCGCCGAAGTGGTTGAGCGGGACGGCGCGCTGGTAGCGTTCGAACACGCTCTCGAGGCGCTCGAGCGGGATGCCGATGCCGTGGTCGCGGATGACCAGGCGGACCGCGCCGTCGTGCCGCCGCACGCGGACCTCGATCGGTGCGCCCTTGCCGAACTTCATCGCGTTGGCCAGGAGGTTGGAGACGACGACCTCGAGGCCGGTCTCGTCGCCGTCGATGACGACGCCGTCGTCGACGTGCAGCTGCAGCTCGCAGCCGGCGCGCGCGAACAGGTCGGCGAAGTCGCAGGTGACGTCGCGGACCAGGACGCCGAGGTCGAGGCGGGTGAACCGCAGCGGCAGCTCGCCGTCGCACTGCCGGGCGGTCATGACGATCAGCTCGGTGAGCCGCGACAGGCGGGTGGTCTGGCGGGCGATGGTGTCGACCGCCCGCTGCGCCGGGGCGGTGGCCGGCGTCGCCTTGCGCAGCAGATCGACCGCGAGCTGCAGCGAGGTCAGCGGGGTCCGCAGCTCGTGGCCGGCGAGGCTCAGGAAGTCGTCGCGCGCGCCGATGGCCGCCTGCGCCTGGGCGTAGAGCCTGGCGTTCTCGAGCAAGGTGCCGACCTGCTGCGCGTAGGCCTCGGCGAAGCGCATGTCCTCGCGGTCGTAGTGGCGGGTGCGCGAGCCGAAGGTGAGCACTCCGGTGACCTCGTCGCGGACGCGCAGCAGCACGGAGAGCAGGCTGCGCACGCGCAGGGCGGTGATGAGCTCGATGTGGCCGTCGACCAGGCCGGCCTCGCGCAAGGTCGCCTCGTCGGTCACCGGCAGCAGCAAGGACTGGCGCTCGCGCAGCGCCTGCATGCCGAGTCCGGGGCCGTCGATGTCGGCGCCGTAGCGGGCGCACAGCTGGTCGAGGATCCGCTGGCCGGCGGGCTCGACGTGGGCGGCGGCGATCCGCCAGGCGCGGTGGCCGTCGTAGCCGACCAATGAACAGATGTCCCCGAGGACAGGCAGGCTGCGGCGCACGACGATCTCGCCGGCGCGCGCCGGGTCGAGGGTGTCGGCCAGCGCGCTCGCGACCTGGGCGAGGAAGGCGGCGCGCCGCTCGGATTGCTCGGCGTGGTCGCGCGCGCGCGCCTCGAGCAGGCGCGCGAGGGTCTGGCTCAGGGTCAGCGCGAGCTCGGTGTCGTGCGGGGTCCAGTCGCGCGGGGCCCCGACGTGCTCGTGGCAGAGGATCCCGGCCAGTCGCCCGCGAGCGAACACCGGGACGTCGAGGAGGCCGCGGACCGCGTGCGTGGCGAAGTAGGCGGACAGGGCCCCGAGCCGCGGGTCTCCGCGGACGTCGCGGATCGTCAGCACGTTGACGCTGCGGACCAGCTCGAAGTAATCGGGGGCGCTGCCCTCGGTGACGACGAGGCCGCGCTCGAGCAGCCGCTTGCTGTGGACATAGCCGAGCTCGCAGGTGATGGCGGTCGGGTCGTCGTGAAAGCTCCAGTAGCTGGCGCGCTCGACGGCCAGGAGGTCGCAGCAGATCTCCAGCACCTGCTGCAGCGCGCCGTCCCAGTCGGACTTGCCCATGACGCCGAGTCGCAGCAAGGTGGCGACGACCGAGTCGGTGGGGGTGGACGACATCGCAGGGAGGATGCCGTTCATCGCGCATGCAACAAGTCGGCGGCGGCCGTGCGGCTGACGCACACGTTGCGCGCGTCGATCCGGCCGCTCGCGCCGCAGCCGCCTCGGCGATTCACGGAGGTCGACGCGTTGGCGAGATCGCCGGTGCGCAACGGGCGCGAACGCGCGCCGCGGCCGACCCGCTCACTCTGCGGTCTTGATGATCGTCTCGGCCAGCGCAGTGAGGCCGCGCCGCGCAACTGTGACGACCTTCGGCGAGCGGCGATCGGTGTAGAGCTGCGAGACCTTGTGGTCGAGCAAGGTGGCCCCCCAGACGACGATGCGGTCGGCCCAGGCGAGGTCGTGCGCGGCGTCGTGGGCGGTGCGGCGGGCGGTGCCGTCGACGAGCCGGAGATCGATGCGCTTGCCGACGAGGGCCCGCAGCTCGTGGTGCAGCGGCGGCGAGCCGCCGACGACGACGAGGCGATGCCAGTCGCGTCGGGCCATGGCGGCGAGGGCCCGCTCCCACGCGCTGCGGTTGGTCGAGCCGCCGCAGAACTCGCACAGGCGGGCCGACGGCGCGTCGAGGTCGACGACGATCCGCCCGTCGTTGGTCGCGGCGGCGCGGCAGTGGGCGCGCGAGCAGGTGCGCACGAACTGCTCGGCGACGACCTCTTCCACGCGCGCCCGCTTGCCGGCGGCGAGGTTGCGCTTGCCCGGGCGCGTGAGCCCTGCGGCCTCCAGCGCGGCTCGGCCCAGATCGCGCGCCTCGCCGCCACGGAGCCCGTGTTCGGCCAGGAGCGCGTCGATGTCGAGGTCGCCGCTCACGTCGAGAAGCGTGGCACACTCCCGGGATGAACACCGCAACGCGGCGAACGACGCCGCCCGGGCTCCACTGCCTCGACCCTCATGATGCGCCGGCCGAGCGGCGTGCGCGGGTCGCTCGCCTCGCCGCGCGCAGGAGGACGTCGTGAAGCCGCGCGCCGCGCTGGTGTGGAATCCGGTCGCCGGCGCAGCCCGCGACGATCTGCCCACGGTCGTCAGCGAGCTCGAGCAGACGTACGAGCTGTCGGTGTTCGAGACCAGCCCCGAGCGCGACGCCGACGCGTGCGCCGCAGAGGCGCTGGCGAGCGATCCGTCGCTCGTGATCGCGGCCGGCGGCGACGGCACCGTGTCGCTGGTGGCGTCGCGCCTGATCGGCGGCGAGGTGCCGTTGGCCGTGCTCCCGCGCGGCACCGCCAACAGCTTCGCGCGCGCGCTGTCGATCCCGCTCGACCTCGCGGGCGCGCTCGAGAACGCCTGCAAGGGCCAGCCGCACGCGATCGACACCGCCCGCGCGGCCGGGCGCTCGGTGCTGCTGTTCGCCTCGGTCGGCTTCCACGCGGCCGCGATCGGCGAGACGTCGCGCGAGGCGAAGAACCGCTGGGGCCTGCTGGCTTACATCGCGACCGGGCTGCAGCGGATCGCTGAGCTGGAGCCGTTCTCGCTCGAGCTCGAGACGGAGAGCGAGATCATCCGCTGCAAGGTCACCAACGTGGCGGTGGCCAACCTCGCGCCGCTGCACACCCTGTTCGCCCAGGGGCCGACTGCGGTGTGCGGCGACGACGGGAAGCTCGACGTCACCCTGATCGCCTTCGACGGCCTGGGCTCCGGCATCGGCACCGCGCTGCACCTGTACCGCTCCGGGCTCAGCCAGAACCCCGCGAGCCGCGACGACATCGGCTTCTTGCCGGTGACCCGCGCGACGCTCCGCACCGACCCGCCGCAGCGGGTGCTGATCGACGGCGAAGACGTCGGCGAGACGCCCGTGACCGTCGAGTGCGTGCCCCGCAGCCTGAAGGTGCTGGTGCCCGCGGCGCCGCCGTCCCAGAGCTGCGACGAGCGCAAGCTCGACGGGCTGCCCGAGCTCGAGGTCGAGCCGAAGGAAGATTGAACCTGGGGACATGTCCTCACGGGCATGGTTTCATGAGCATGTTCTCGGGGGCATGTCCTTTCGGGCATGCCCTACAGGGCATGTCGTGAGGGACAGGAGACGCGAGACGGCGGCCGGGCGGCGGAGACGGCGCCGGGGCGCGCGTTCGCGCGCGGTGACGGGCGAGCGCGGGCGCGCTAGGCTTCGCTCGGCGTGAGCGGCGCGAAGGACATGGCCGGCGGTGCCGGGCAGGCGGAGGGCGGCCGGGCCATCCTGCACGTCGACATGGACGCGTTCTTCGCGTCGGTCGAGGTGCGCGAGCAGCCTCAGCTGCGCGGCCTGCCGGTGCTGGTCGGAGGGGCCGGGCGGCGCGGGGTGGTGGCGGCGGCCAGCTACGAGGCGCGCAAGTTCGGCTGTCGTTCGGCCCAGCCGATGGCGGTGGCGCTGCGGCATTGCCCGCAGGCGGTGGTGGTGCCGCCGCGGCACGCGCTGTACGCCGAGGTGTCGCGCTCGGTGTTCGCGGTGTTCGAGCGCTTCTCGCCGCTGGTCGAGGGGCTGTCGATCGACGAGGCGTTCATCGACTTGGCGGGCACCGAGCGGCTGTGGGGGCCGCCGCGCGGGGTGGCGGAGGCGCTGCGGGTGGCGGTGCACCAGGAGGTCGGCCTGACGTGCTCGGTCGGCCTGGCCAGCGTGAAGTTCCTGGCGAAGATCGCCAGCGGCATGCACAAGCCCGACGGGCTGACGGAGATCCCCGCGGGCACCGAGCTCGAGTTCCTGACGCCGTTGCCGATCGGCGAGCTGTGGGGCGTCGGCCCGCGCACGCAGGAGAAGCTGCAGCGCCGCGGGATCCACACGGTCGGCGACATGCGGCGGCTCGGCGAGGCGGCGCTGGTCGAGATGTTCGGGGCGCACGGGCAGCACATGCACCGGCTCAGCCTCGGGATCGACGAGCGCCCGGTGGTGCCCGACCGCGCGGCCAAGTCGCTCGGGCACGAGGACACCTACGCGGTCGACGTCGTCGGCGTGCCGGCGCTGCGCCGCTGCCTGCTGTCGCAGGCGACGCGGGTCGCCGACCGCCTGGTCGCGCAGGGCCTGAAGGCGCGCTGCGTGTGCCTCAAGATCCGCGACGGCGACTTCGTCACCGAGACGCGGCAGACGACCCTGCCGCGCGCGACCGACGATTACCGCGAGCTCCACGGCGCCGCCTGCCGCCTGCTCGAGGCGGTCGACACCGACGGCCGCGGCTTCCGCCTGACCGGCGTCAGCGTCAGCCAGTTCGAGGCGCCCGAGCGCGAGGTCCAGCTCGACCTGCTGGCGTCCGCGGCCCCGGAGCCTCCCCCGCGCAGCGCGGCGCTGCAGGCGGTGCTGTCGGCCGTGCGCGAGCGCCACGGGCACCAGGCGCTGTTCCCCGCCGAGGCCGGCAGCCAGCGTCGGCTGGGCGACACGGGGGGGATCACGCACTCGCGCGCGGCCGAGCCGGTCAAGCGGCGACGCTGAACATGTCCTGATGGACATGTCTTGAAGTGCATGCGCGGCGCGGAGGCGAGCTCGGGCGGCGATAGTGACCATGTCTTGATAGACATGTCTTGAAGTGCATGCGCGGCGCGGGGACGAGCTTCGCAGGGGCGAGCGGCGGCGGGGCGGTCCCGTCGAACGCGGATCGAACAACGTATGCGGGCGCGTGGGCGGTCGTTGCCTGACGGTCCGCGGCGCGTTAGCGTGGGCGTGATGGACGATGCCGACGAGCCGGTCGGGGTGGCGCGCGTCGAGTTCGACGAGGCCGAGGAGCGCAGCCTGGTGCGACTGGCCGGGGCCATGGGGCTGGTCGGGCTGCTGCAGATGCTCCTGGGCGGGATCGGCGTGGTGCTCGCGTTGCTGGTGCTGGTCCTGGCCCGGCATCCGATCGAGCTCGTGATCGTCTCGGTGCTCGGCCTGGTCTACGTCGGCTTGCCGGTGTGGCAGGGGATGCTGCTGCGCGAGGCGGGCGAGGCGATCGGCAAGGTCGCGGGCTCCGACGAGGACGACCAGGAGTACCTGGCGTCGGCGTTCCGCCGGCTGCGCGCGGTGTTCGTCGTCGAGCTGGTCCTGGCGCTGTGGCCGGTGGTGCGGGGGTTGCTGTGACGGAGGCGGTATGAGCGAGGCACGGACGATCCCCTTCACCGCCGCGCAGCGAGCGACGATCCGCAGCTGCGGCCTCCTGATGCTGCCGATCGGCCTGCTCGAGCTGTGGGTCGGCGTCGACGCGCTGGCCGACGTCTTGCCGGTGTTGCAGGTGGTGCTGGCGTGGCCGGTGGTCGGGGCCGCCGTCTACGCCGCCGTCGAGGTCGCGCTGGGTCTCGGCTTGCTCGTCGGCGGCGTCGTGTTCTTCCAGGTCGCGCGCGCCGGCACCGTCGCCGCGCTGGTCCGCGGGCTGCGGGCGCTGTGCCTGGTGTTCGTCATCAAGGCGGTGTTGCTGCTGCTCCTGACGGCGTCGATGCTGTTCGTGATGCTCGGGGTGCCCCTGCTCGGCCTTTGAGGGCCGACAGGACATGTCCCGAGCGCCATGGGCTCAAGGACATGTTTTTGGGGACATGTCCTGAAGCATGGCGACGGCCTCGCGCGCGGCTCGCTCGGGCGGGTAGGCGGTGTCGGCGACGCCGGAGATCACGCGGGTGATGTGGTGGTCGATGGCCCGCGGGACGGCCCAGGCGGCGCCGTCGGCCGCGGTGAGGTAGACCGAGAAGGCGTGGTGCAAGGTGCCGGGGCGCTCGCCGATGACGTGGATCAGGCGGCCCGGGCCGGGCAGGTCGGCGAACAGGGCGGCGCCGACCGCATAGCCGGCGCGGACGCGGCCGCCCGCGAGCACGAACACGTCGGGCGCGAGGGCGAGGCCGGCGGCGCGCAGGTCGGGGACGAGGACGTCGAGGAAGGGGAACAGGTGGTGGTCGTCCATCACCGCGTGGGCGTTGAGGCCGTCGGACACGACCAGGACGACATCGAAGCGGCCGGCGTAGCTGTCCCTCAGGCCATGGAGCTCGGCGAGCGCGGCGGGGCTCAGCGCCTCGCCGGTGGGCGGGTGCAGGATGTACTCGTCGCGGTCGCCGGCGCGGGTGCGGAGGCGGCGGGCGCCGGGGATCTTGGCCACGAACTCGGGCCGCCACTCGGCGCGCAGGCTCTCCTTGGCGTCGGCGCACTGCGAGCGGACCTCGGCGTCGAGGGCGGGCGGGAGGTCCCACGGACGATCGCCGTGGCCCTCGCCGATCGCCACGCCGCGGGCGCGCACGGCCGCCAGCGCGGCCCGGCCCTCGCCGGCGACGAGGTCGAGCGGGCGCGCGTCGCCGCGGGCGCGGCACCACTGCACGTAGACCCACACCGGATCGCCGAAGCGCGCGGTCGGCCGCCCGCGCTCGTCGACCACGCCGAGGCGCTCGCGGAAGAACGCCCACATGCGATCGTCGACGCGGGTGCCGAACCGCTCGCGCAGGCGCACGTGGTCCTGGAAGGCGGTGGTGAGGTAGCCGAGCATCGGGTCGTTCTTGGTCGGCAGGGCCATGAGGTAGCCCGGGCAGGCCGGAGCGATCCGATCGAGGCACCAGTCGAGGTCGTCGAGGCCGATGTCCATGTGCAGGGTGGCGCACACGTCGAGGCCGATCATCAGGCCGTGCAGCTTGGCCATGGCGATGTCCTCGAGGCAGCAGCGCACCAGCTGCTCGCGGGTGCGGAACACCTCGGGGCCGATGAAGCCGGCGACGTCGTTGACGTGGACCCACGGCGCCGGGTCGAGGCCGAGGCGGCGGCGAGCGTCGGCGATGTCGGCCTTGAGCAGGCGCGCGAGGCCGTACTTGCGCGCCTCGTGCACGACCATGTCGACGCCGCGGCCGTGGCCGTTGGTGAAGTCGGCGCCCTGACCTGTCTCGAAGTACAGGCCCCAGCGACCGGTGCGGCCGCGGGCGTGGCGGCGCAGCCCGGCGAGGTCGAGGCCGAAGGTGGCGTTGGCGGCGTCGGAGCCGGCGATGCTCTGGAACCAGATCCCGGTGGTGCCGGGCGCGAGCCGCTCGACCTCGGCCTGGACGTCGATGTGGGCGAGGACGCAGTGCGGGAGGGTGTCCTGCAGGCCGAAGCCGACGAGGATGTCCCAGAGGGCAGCCTCGACGGCGGCCACGGAGCGCGGGTCGGAGGACACGGGGTTGGTGCCGAGGACGACGTCGCCCACGGCGTACGACCAGCCGGCCAGGACCTGCCAGCGGATGTCGTCGGGGTGATCGGTCGGGCTGTTGGGCTGGATCCGCGCGCCCAGGTAGCCGCGCGCGCCGAGCCGGCTGCCGGGCAGCGGGTGGAACAGCCGCGAACCGAGGGCCACGAGCTCGGCGTCGCTCATGATCTTGACCAGGCAGGCGACGACGTCGCTGGCGAGGCCCGGGAGGAGCTGGGACACCTCGGCCTCGTCGGCGGTCAGGACGAAATTTTTGAGATGTCCCAAAGACCAGGTGGCGACGTGGGCCGCGGCGCGCGGGTCGAGGGCGGCCTGGAGGGCGTCATACAGGGCGTCGCGGAACAGCGGGGCGGCGGCGAGGCGACCGACCGAAGTGTGGGCGAGGAGCCGGCGCGCGGCTGTCCGCGAGGCCAGGTCGGCGGCGGCGAGGCCGAGCGCGGCGTCACCCTCCTTGAACTCGTTGGCGGCCCCGATCAGGGCGCCGCGCCGCGCCGCGTCGCCGCCGGTGCGCGCGAGGTAGGCGAACAGGTCGTCGTCGGGCTGGGCGTCGTGGACTCGGACGGCCGGCATGATTCATCGAAGACGATACCTCGCGGGGCCGCCGGGGCGAACCGGGCCGGGTTCGTCGGGGAAAGCGCCGGCGAGGGCAGGGAGGGGCGGTTTTGCGCGGGGGGCGCGGGGCTCTCGCCGGTGCGCCGGCGGGCCCGGCTGCCTGGCCGCGGGCGAGGCGCGGGATGCCGGCGATCGGGAGACGAGTGTCCGAAGGGACAGGTTTGCGGACTGCGGAGCGAGGGCGAAGCGGCCCGAGGGTTAGCGACATGTCCGAAGAGACAGCATCTTCGGCGCGAGACAGCGCGGGATTCGAGTGATATGTCCGAAAGGCCAGGCCGATGTCGCACGGCCTGATAGCCGCGACGCTCGGTCACGCGTCTCATTGTGCATAGCGAGCGCTCTACTCGCTGATACTCTCGTCAAAGGAGCCGCCAGTGCCTGCCCCGCCGATGATCATGCCCTCCGCGGCCAGCACCGCCGCCTTCGTCGTCATCGTCGCTGCCGTCGTCGGCATGCTGATCCTCGCCACCGCGCGGGCGGGGCAGCGAATGGGCGAGCCCGCGGCGCAGGTGCGGCGCTGGACGATCGGGACCGCCGCGGGCGCGCTCGGGTGGCTGGCGATCACCGGGCTCGTGTCGTGGTCCGGGGTGCTCGCGGCCGACACCCTGCCGCCGCGGGCGCTGTTCTTCTTCACCGGGTCGCTGGCGGTCGCGTTGGTGTTCGCGGCGACGCGGCCCGGGGGCCGTCTCGCGGCCGGCGTGCCGATCGCCGCGCTGGTCGGCTTTCACGCGTTTCGCCTGCCGCTCGAGCTGGTGCTGCACAGCTGGTATCGCCAGGGGACCCTGCCGATCCAGATGACCTACGAGGCCTGCAACCTCGACATCCTCACCGGCATCGCCGCGGTGATCGCCGGGCTGTGGCTGTGGCGGCGCGGGCCGTCGCGGCCGCTCGTGTGGGCCTTCAACCTGCTCGGTACCGCCTTGCTCGTCAATGTCGCCACCATCGCGGTGCTGTCGTCGCCGGTGCCGTTCCGCTACTTCACGAAGGAGCCGGCGGTGCTGCTCGCGTTCCACTTCCCTCACGGGTGGATCGTCCCGTTCTGCGTCGGGCCCGCCCTCGCGGGCCACGTGATCGTGTTCCGCTGGCTCGCGCGCCCGTCCGCGTGAGGCCGCGCGGATCGGTTACACTCGCGCCCATGAGCGAGAGCCCGCCGCGCGTGATCGTCTCCGTCGACGCCGGAGTCGCCGAAGTCCGCCTCAACCGCCCCGACAAGCGCAACGGCCTCGACCTGCCGATGTTCGAGGCGCTGGTCGCCGCCGGTCGCCAGGTCGCCGCCGACCCGAGAGTGCGCGTGGTGGTGTTGCACGGCGAGGGCAAGGCGTTCTGCGCCGGCCTCGACTGGGGCGCTTTTCTGGCGGCGCCGGAGATCGGGCAGAAGCTGCTCGCCCGCGACGCCGGCTCGCCCGCCAACCTGGCTCAGCTGGCGTGTTGGATCTGGTCCGAAGTGCCCGTCCCGGTGATCGCCGCGATCCACGGGGCCGCGGTCGGCGGGGGTCTTCAGCTCGCGCTCGCCTGCGACCTGCGGATCGCCGCGCCCGACGCCCAGCTCGCGGTGATGGAGCTGCGCTACGGCCTCATCCCCGACATGAGCGTGTCGAAGACGCTGCTGCGGCTGGTCCGGCCCGACATCGCCCGCGAGCTGATCTACACCGCCCGCACGGTGACCGGCGAGGAGGCGGCGCGCCTCGGCCTCGTCACCCGCGTCGAGGCGGATCCGCTGGGTGTCGCCCGCGAGCTGGCGCGCACGATCGTGGGGCAGTCGCCGCAGGCGATCCGCGCGGCCAAGGCGCTGTGCAACGAGGCGCCCGAGCTCGACACTGCGGCGGCGTTCCGCCGCGAGACAGACCTGCAACTGCCCCTGCTCGGCAGCGAGAACCAGCTGGAAGCGGTCCAGGCCGTGCTCGGCCGGCGCACGCCGGTGTTCCGCGATCCCGAGTGAGGCGGCGGCTGGCCGCGAGGACAGGTTGCCTCGGTGGGTGCTCGGGTGCCGGGGGCTGTCCTCAGGGACATGTGGTCGCGGCTTCCGTCATCGCGTCGACGCTAGAGGGCCCGCGCGGCGCCCGGTTGGCGCTGGTCTTGGAGGCAGCGATGCTGTCCTCGGGGACATGTCTCCACGGCATCTCCTCGCGGTGCCTCGGTGGTAGATTGACATGTCTAAAGGACACGTCTGTTAGAGCATGTCCTTTGGGACATGTCGACTCGATCTCACTTTGCGGGGGGCTCGGGCTCGAGCTCGAAGGTGCGGGCGGCTTCGGCTCGCTTGCGGTTGCGCTCGATGCCGACGGCGTCGAAGCCCCGGGCGTTGGCGACTGCGAGGATCGTGCCGAGGCCGCAGAAGGGGACGACGATCCGGGTGGTGGCGGGCGACAGGCGGCGCACGGCGGTGACGGCCGCCTCGGCGGCGCGCGTGCCGATGCTGTGGCTCCACGGCATGGCGCCGAGGTCGGGCAGGACGTCGGGCGTCGGGTGATCGGCGTCGTCGCGCGCGCGGCGAGAGAACGCGAGGATGTGCGAGTAGCCGGGGCGGCCGTGGATGAGGCTGCCGGGCGGGCGCCGGCACACGATCTTGTGGAAGAGGAGCGGGACGTCGAGCTCGTCGGCGACGCGCAGCACGAGGCCGGCCTTCGACACCCAGCGACCCTCGAGCTTGTTGTCCGTCTGAATGAAGATTGCGAGGCCGTCGGGGGGCGCGGCGAGCAGGACCGCCCGCGCCGCGCCGAGGAAGAACTCGCGCCAGCGCTCCAGGCTGACCCCGAGCTCGCTGACGTCCGGCATGGTGGCGATCACGGAGCTGTCTTCGAGGTCAGGTCGCTCTGCGAGCCAGGCGACTGCGTCGCCGTGCACGACTTCGCGCCGCGGGGGATGGTCGGACACCGGCGAAGGATAGAGGAAGATGGCGCGCGCGCCGGAGGGCCGTGGTAGGGGATCTCACAGAGAGCATGCCCGGCGCGGTGCCCCTCGCTGGGTGCTGGCGGGTGAGTCCGGGCTGAAGCGGGCGGAGCAGGCCGCTCCGGCGACGGCGGGAGCGGCGGCGCCGAGGCGGGTGCAGCGTCGTACGTGTTGGGCTCGTCATGGGCTCGTGCACGAGGGCGAGGCGCTGCTCGACCGCGGGCGGAGGCGGTGATGCGGGCGCCGCTCGCCGTGTTCGAGTGAGCGGGCGCCGGCGATGAAGATGTCTCTTGGGTTATGTCCCGAGAGGCATGTGATTGAGGCCCGAGCGGACAGACCTCGCCATCGCGGCGCGCGAGCAGTCTCGCCGCTTGCAGGGAGCGGGCCGGCGACTCGGTCGGCCGCGTGGCATCCGCGGAGCTCTGCGGCCGCTGGGCGGGTCCTCGCAGGCCGCGGCGTGTTTCGTGCGTCGCATGGCTGGTGTTTTCGCGGCGCTTGGCGTACGCCCGAGGCGTGTCCGCGACGCCTCCGCCCGACTCTCCCACGCCCGAGCTCGAACCCGACGCGGCGGCGATGCGGGCGCTGGTGGCCGCGGCGATGGAGCGGATCGGCGCGCACATCGAGGCGCTGCCGGCGATGCCCGCCTGTGACGTCGAGGGCGGTGCGGCGCTGGCCCGGTCGCTGCGCGAGGCGCTGCCGGACCACGGGAGTCCTTTCGAGCATGTCCTCGAGGTCCTGTTCGATCGGGCAGTCCCGTGCAGCTTCAACACCGCGGGCCCGGGCTACCTGGCGTACGTCCCCGGCGGCGGGCTGTTCCTGGCGGCGGTGGCCGACCTGATCGCCGACGCGACCAATCGCTACGTCGGGGTGTGGCAGGCGGCGCCGGGGCTGGTGCAGCTCGAGACGAACGCGGTCCGCTGGCTGGCGGAGATCGTCGGGCTGCCGGCCGGGAGCGGCGGGTTTTTGACCACGGGCGGGTCGCTGGCGACGTTCTCGGCGGTGGTCACGGCCCGCAGCGAGCGCCTCGGCGAGCGCTTCGACGACGGCGTGATCTACACCTCGGCGCAGGCGCACCACTCGGTCCAGCGGGCGGCGCGGCTGGCCGGTTTCCGCCGTGATCAGGTGCGCGAGATCGGGGTGGACGAACACTTCCGCGTCGACGTGGCGGCGATGGCCGCGGCGATCGAGGGTGATCGGGCCCGCGGTTTGCGGCCGTGCCTCGTGGTCGGGCACGCGGGCACCACCAACACCGGGGCGGTCGACGACCTGGCGGCGCTGGCCGATCTGGCGGCGCGCGAGGGCCTGTGGCTGCACGTCGACGCCGCGTACGGCGGGTTCTTCTGCCTCACCGCGCGCGGGCGGGCGGCGCTGGCGGGGATCGAGCGCGCCGACTCGGTCACGCTCGATCCGCACAAGGGCATGTTCCTGCCCTATGGGACAGGTTGCCTCCTGGCCCGCGATCCGGCGGCGCTGCGGCGGGCTCACGGCTCGCCGGCCGAGTACCTGCCGCCGATGCAGGAGGACCCCGACTTCGTCGACTACTGCGAGCTGTCGCCCGAGCTGTCGCGCGACTTTCGCGGGCTGCGGGTGTGGTTGCCGCTCAAGCTGCTCGGGGCGCGGGTGTTCGCGCGGGCGCTCGACGAGAAGCTGGACCTGGCGGAGGTGTGCGCGGCGGCGCTGCGCGAGCTGCCGGGGGTCGAGCTGGTGGCCGCGCCGCAGCTGTCGCTGCTGGCGTTCCGCCACGTGCCTGCGGGCGCGGCCCCCGGCTCCGAGCTCGACGCGCACAACCGGCGGTGGTTGGCGGCGATCAACCGGCGAGGTCGGGTGTACTTGACCGGCACCGTGGTGCGCGGCGGCTTCGTCCTGCGCATCTGCGTGTTGTCGTTCCGCACCCACCGCGACCGCATCGACGCCGCGCTCGCGGACATCCGGGCGGGACTTGCGGAGGTCGGAGGATGAGGGCGGGCCCGGCGCGTTCGCGCGGACTCCGCAGGACTGCGCGATCCCCTGGGCGAGCGAACCACGCCGCCTCCCGGGGTATCGCCGGGTCGGCGGCGGAACGAGGTTCGACGGGGCGGACCAGGTTCCGTGCGCAGCACCTGGGGAGGCTCGAATTCAAGCTGCGGTGCGGGCAGGCGCGCGAGGAACTTGCGTCGCCACCGGCACCTGCTGTGACATCCCAGTACAGAGTTTGACTGCGCGTGCCCTGCGGGGCACCTGACTCCACAACGCCCCGGCAGGGGCTGAAAAGGTCCGAGCCCCCGATGACCCAGGCCGATCGTCTCGAGACATTCATCCGCGGCATCCCCAAGGCCGAGCTCCACGTGCACATCGAAGGCACCCTGGAGCCGGAATTGATGTTCTCGCTGGCCCGCCGGAACGGCATCGCCTTGCCCTGGATGGGGGTCGAGGAGCTACGCAAGGCGTACGACTTCCACAACCTCCAGAGCTTCCTCGACATCTATTACAAGGGCGCCGACGTGCTGCAGCACGTCCAGGACTTCTACGACCTGACCTGGGCGTACTTCGAGCGGGCGGCGCGCGACAACGTGCGCCACGTCGAGCTGTTCTTCGACCCGCAGACGCACACGCGCCGCGACGTGCCGTTCGAGACGGTGATGACGGGGATCCACGGGGCTCAGGTGGACGCCGAGAAGCGGCTCGGGATCACGTCGAAGCTGATCCTCTGCTTCTTGCGACACCTGTCCGAAGAGTCAGCCATCGAGGCGCTCCACCAGGCGGTGCCGTTCCGCCCGTGGATCGGCGGCGTCGGGCTCGACTCGTCGGAGTCGGGCAACCCGCCCAGCAAGTTCAGGGAGGTGTTCGCCGAGGCCCGCGAGGCGCAGTTCCCGGTGGTCGCCCACGCCGGCGAGGAGGGCCCGCCGGACTACATCCGCGAGGCGCTCGACGTGCTCGGGGCCCAGCGCATCGACCACGGCGTGCGCTGCCTCGAGGACGACGCGCTGGTCGAGCGGCTGGCGCGCGAGCGGGTGCCGCTGACGGTGTGCCCGCTGTCGAACATCAAGCTGCGGGTGTTCCCGCACCTGGCCCAGCACAACCTCAAGCAGCTGATCGAGCGCGGCCTGGTGGTCACCATCAACTCCGACGACCCGGCCTACTTCGGCGGCTACATCGGCGACAACTACGCCGCGTGCGTGCGCGAGCTCGGCCTGACGCGCGACCAGGTGATCGCGCTGGCCAAGAACAGCTTCACCGCCAGCTTCCTCGGCGCCGAGGACAAGCAGCGGCACGTCGCCGCGGTCGACGCCTACGCGGCGGCCAACCCGTGAGCGCGACCTCGGGACATGCCCGGAAGGGCCTGTCCCGAGGTTTCTGTCCTGGAGGACCTGTCCTCAAGGCAGGGCGCTGCGGCTGTGGACGGTCTCGCGGGTCATCAGCTTGCGGGCCTTGTCGATCAGCTCGACGAACTCGCGGCGGTGACCCTCGGGGTCGGGCAGCTCGGCCGACTGGGCCCACCAGCGGGCGGCGGCGAGGTCGAACTTCTCGAGGCTGGGCGAGCCGCGCAGCTTGAGGCCGAAGGCGGCGGCGGCGGCGGCGAGGCGCATCTGCGGCGAGGCCTCGTCCCAGTCCGCGCCGGCCTCTCGGACGGGGGCCTCGAACTTGGTGCTCTTGTCGCCCTCGGGCTGCTTGTAGCGGACCTTGACCGTCAGCAGCTCGGCGTCGGCGGGGCCGGCGGGCCGCTGGTACTTGAGGTTGTCGACCGCGGCCCCGGGCACGGGCCGACCGGCGGGCACGACCTCGTAGAGCGCGGTGACGCTGTCACCCGCGCCGAGCTCGCCGGCGTCCTTCTTGTCGTCGTTGAACTGCTCGGCGGTCAGGGTGCGGTTCTCGTAGCCGAGCAGGCGATAGCCGGCGACCCGGTTGGGGTTCCACTCGACCTGCAGCTTGACGTCCTTGGCGACGGTGACGAGCGTGCCGCTGGCCTCGGCCACCAGCACCTTGCGCGCCTCCTTCTCGGAGTCGAGGTAGGCGTAGTTGCCGTTGCCGTGGTCGGCGATCTGCTCCATCGTCTGATCGTTGTAGTTGCCGCGGCCGACGCCGAGCACCGTCAAGAACACGCCCGTCTGCCGCTCCTTCTCGATCAGCTTGATCAGGTCGTCGTGGTCGGTGAGGCCGACGTTGAAGTCGCCGTCGGTGGCCAGCAAGATCCGGTTGATGCCGCCCTTGACGAAGTGCTTGTGGGCCTCGGCGTAGGCGAGGACGATGCCGGCGCCGCCATTGGTCCCGCCGCCGGCGCCGAGGCGATCGATGGCGCGAAGGATCGTCTGCTTGTCGCTGCCGGGCGTGGTCGGCAGGGCGACGCGGGTGTCGCCGGCGTAGGTGACGAGGGAGATCCGGTCCTCCGGGCGCAGCTGCTCGGCGAGCAGCGACAGGCCCTTCTTCACCAGGCCGAGCTTGTCGTCGTCGCTCATCGAGCCCGAGGTGTCGACCAGGAACACGAGGTTGCGCGCCGGCACGTGGTCGGTGTCGATCCGCTTGGCCTGCAGGTGCACGCGCACCAGCTGGTGGCCCTTCTTCCACGGGCACGGCGCCACCTCGGCGCCGACGCCCAGCGGGTGGTCGCCCTCGGGCGCGGGGTAGGCGTAGTCGAAGTAGTTGATCATCTCCTCGACGCGCACCGCGTCCGCGGGCGGCAGCCAGTTGTCGCTGAGGAACCGGCGGACGTTGCTGTAGCTGGCGGTGTCGACGTCGATCGAGAAGGTCGACAGCGGCGCGGCGTGGGTCAGCGTCCACGCGGCCTCCTTCACCTTGGCGTAGCGGTCGCCGCCCGGGCCGCCGGCGCTGTCGTGGCCGAGGCCGCCCCACACGTCGGCGTCGTCGTTGCCGATGGCATAGGCGGCGCCGTAAGAGTTGCCGATCGTGCCCTCGCCGGTGCCGCCGCCGCCGCGGCCGGTGCCGACGAGGCCGAGGCCGCCGACGCCGTAGGCCTCGCCGATCTCGGTGCCCGTGAGGCCGGCGAAGCCGCTGGCCATCTGCGGGATGGCGTCCTTCGGGCCCTTCATCGCGTAGAGGCCCGACTTGCTCTTCGAGGTGGGCCTGCCCATCTTGCCCTCCTCGCCCTTGTGCCGCTGGCCGGCGCCGGCGGCCTCGTCTTCGCTGTTCTCGAAGTCCTCGGGCGGGGCCTCCTCTTCGATCGCGTCGGGCTTGGCGATCGCGCGGAGGAACCGGTTGGACGAGTAGCCGCCCTCGCTCACGATCTCGTCGATGGTCGGATCGGGCGTACAGGCGGGGAGTAAGGCGCCGAGGAGGGTCACCGCGGCGGGCAGCAGGCGCGCGAGGCGGGCGCGCTGCGGAGGAACGAAGTAGTGCGGGACGACGGGACGGACGGGCGAGGTGCGATGCATGACGGCTCTCCGAAATCGACAGGGGCCGAGACACGGGTGGCCCGTCGCGGTTCCTCGCGGCAAAAAAACTTCGCGTGGACGTGCCCCGGGACGGGTCTCGGCGACGACCTGCGAAGAGCCCGGGAACCTGCCCCGGAGGCGGTTGTCGGCCCGCGGGCGGCCGATCAAGGGTCGGCGAGGAGCACGGTCGCGCCGGCGCCGAAGGCGTCCGCGGTGACGATGTCGAGCGCGCCGTCGCCGTCGAGATCGGCGGCGGCGAGGTCCATCGGTCCGGCGCCGATCTCGAAGCGCGCGATCGAGACGACATCGTGGACGCCGAGGCCGGCGATGACGACGAGCTCGCCCTGGGTGTGGTCGACTGCGACGAGCTCGGGCGGGCCGTCGCCGTCGAGGTCGGCGCCGATCACCGCGTAGAGGCCCTCGCCGAGGACGATGGGGATGTATTCGCCGAACTCACCGCCGCCCTGGCCGGGCAAGATCGACAGGTGGTTGGCGGTGAAGCTGGCGGTGGCGAGGTCGAGCAGGCCGTCGAGGTTGAGGTCGGCGGCGACGAGCCGGCGCGGCTCGGGGTTGACGAACCGCTGACCGGCGTCGACGAAGGTACCTGGCCCATCGGACAGGAGGACCGTGACGCGGGCCTGGTTCTGGTCGGCGCTGACGAGATCGAGGCGGCCGTCGGCGTCGACGTCGGCGATGATGACATCGTAGGGTTCGTCGCCCACGGGGTAGACGACTGGGTCGGCGAACTCGCCGCCGCCGGCGCCGAGGAGCACGAGCACGGCGTCGCCGGACTCGTCGGCGACTGCGAGGTCGAGGAGGCCGTCGTCGTCGAGGTCGGCCGCTGCGAGGGCCCGCGGCTCGGTGCCGGCCTTGACCGGCTGCGGCGGGTCGTAGACGAGGCCGGGGCCGACGTGGCGGTAGACGCCGACGAGGCCGACGCCGGGGTCGGCGAACACGAGGTCGAGGCGGCCGTCGCCGTCGACGTCGGCGGCGAGCGCGTCGCGTGGGCGCAGGAAGGTGGGGAGGACGGGGCCGGCGACGAACTGGCCGCTGCCGTCGCCTGTCTGAAGGGTCAGCTCACCGGTCTCGAAGTCGGCGAACAGGAGGTCGTGGTCGCCGTCGAGGTCGAGGTCGGCGATGGCGACGGCGACCGGGCGCGGGCCAGTCGAGAGGTGGACGCCGGGCGCGAAGCAGAACTCGCCGGGCTGGCGCAGGCCGTCGCCGCACACTGGGGCGGGGCCGGTGGTGCCGGTGGTGCTTTCATCGGTGGTCGAGGTCGAGGTGGTCGTGGGGAGAGCGGTCGTCGCGGTGGTGGCTTCGGAGCTGGTCTCGGAGACATGTCCCGAAGTGCTAATGACAGTGGTGCTGGCGGTCCCGCCGTCCGAAACGCCGTCGGTGCTGCCGGGGGCGGTCGGCGTGCAACCGGCGAGGAGGACGAGGAGGTGGCGCGGCTTCACTGGGGCAGGATACGCCGGTCGCGGTCGGCCGGAGGTCCGTCCTCCGTGGGACGCGTCGAGGATTCTCCCCCGAACGATCGAAGGTCGCCAAAATCATTCCGCCTGGGGGGACAAAAAAAATCTGCGAGCCGTCGTAACGTTTCGGGCCGAGCTCGGATGAACCGTGCAACGACGATGCGCATCCCCCTCCCGAACCCTTCAGCTCACATGACCGAAACCTTCCACACCACGATCGTCGATCTGTACCTAGGCGAAGATGGCGCCCTCGACCTCTGCTGGACGAAGGGGCTCGGGCACGCGCGGCGCTGCGTGCCTCAGTCGCAGGTGCGAAGGCTCCTTACTCGCATGCAGGACGTCCGCGACGCCGAGCAGGCCCACGATCTCGCGCGTGTTCAGGCGGCCCGACTGGTGGCCAGTAGCGAGCTCTACGATCTGCTTGATGGACCGGAGCGAGCGTTGGCGCAACGCATTGCCAGAGCGGAAAAAATGGGGGTGCCGCTACTTGTCGCGGTGCGGGCTCTTGCCCAGCAGCACGATGCTTTGCGTGAGCACCCGGCGACGCGGATGTGGTGGCAGCTCCTGTCCTTCGCGGACGCGGAGAAGCACGGTCGCCATCGTTTTGCCGCTGTGTTGCAGCTTGGGCCCAGGAAATCGGTCGCGCCCACTCCTTTGCCTCTCTCCGGCCTGCGGATCCTCTGCATGGCCTTTTCACCGCAGGACGTGGAACCCGTGCTCGACTTCGAGGGCGAGGAGGAGCGGTTTCTCGAGGTTCTCGCGCCTTTCGTCCAAGTCGGCCGGGCTTTCGTGCGCGTCGTAGAAGGCGGCACGCTTGAAGACCTCACGAAGGCACTGCTCCTCGACTCCTATGACATCGTGCACCTGTCCGGTCATGGACTGATGACCTCGCAGGGCCCACGGCTAGTGATGGAAGACGACACCGGCATGCGCCGGCGTAACCCGGACGGCACGCCGGCCGATGTCTCGCCGAGAGCACTCATCGAAGTGTTTCGACGCGCCAGATCGATGCCGGCGATCGTCATGCTGTCGAACTGCCACAGCGCCGAGACGCGCTACGCCATGCCGAGTTTCGCGACCGAGATGGTCGCTGCAGGCGTACCAGCTGTGCTCGGATGGACGAGGCCGGTGCGCGACGACCACGCGACGGAGGTGGCCAGCGATATTTATCAGCAGGTGGCCGCTGGCAAGCCGCTGCCGATGGCCGTCGAGCTCGCTCGGGAGTTGCTGCGCAGACGAGAGACTGGGAGCTCCCAGCCGAGTCACACTTGGACGACGCTCGCGCTCGTCACCACCGGAGCTACCGGTGTCCGGCTAGACAGCCAAGCGCCACCACTGCCCGCGGTCATCGACACCGCGGTCACCTATCAGTTCCTCGAGCACAGCCGGATGAGGGTGTTGCGTCGCGGCTTCGTCGGCCGGCGGCGGCCGCTGCAGCGCCTCGTCCGGATGCTCGGCGACGGCATGTTTGCGGAGCGTGACGGCGCGATGCCGCGTGCCGTCGCTGGCCTCGTGGTGTGGGGGATGAAAGGCGTGGGCAAGTCGTGTCTGGTCGCGCGTGCCATCGAGCGGGTGCGCCAGCACGACCCCGAACTGGGCCTGATCGTCCTACAAGGTGCACTCGATGACATGGCTGTGGCCCACGCTTTTCAGCGGCTGGCGCTCGATCATTGGGGCGATGCCAAGGCCGAGCGGCTCCTGGCATCCGGAAAGGAGCCGGTCTTGCTGCGCATCCGCCGGGTGCTCGCTCACTGGCGCAACCGCAGGGTCGCGCTCATCCTCGACGACTTCGAACAGAACCTCGAGCTCCGAAGGGATGGGACGTCATGCTTGCGCCCCTACGCGGCCGAGCTGCTTGGTACGCTCTTGCCGGCGTGCCAGCTCGGCCGGCCCAAATTGTTGATCACGTCGACGGCGATTTTTCCGGTCCCCGGAACGGATGCGGACGCTCTGGGCGAAGTCCGCCTCGGCCCGCTCGAGCCCGCTGCGGTGCGGAAGTTGTGGATGCGAGGTCCTCCATCCGGTGACGCGCACATCCCGGTCTCCCTCGGCCAGTGGGAGAGCCTCGCGGCTCGTTTCGGTCGCAACGGCAAGAGCTTGAGCTGGGCTCGGGACTTGCTGATCTGCAAGACCTCCGAGGAGATCGTGACGATCGCGGGTCAGGCAGCCGCGACCGTGCCTGAGTGGGAGCCTGGGGACGAGACGCGGCAGACCAAGCAGGATGAGCTGGCCAGCCTGTTCCTCCGCCACATGGCCTACGAAGATGCGCGGGCGTCGGTGGGCCCCGATGTGCATCGCTTTCTGCGGCGCGCGCGCGTCTACGAGGTCTCGGTTCCCGTCGACGCTTTCTTCGATCTCATCGAAGGGCTGACGTTCGACCTTGACCGCGACTTCGTGAAGCTGGCGAATCTTGGCTTGCTGGAGGTCGGCGAGCTCGACGGGCAACGTGCCTATCGCGTCAGCCCGCTCGTCGAACCGAAGTTTGCAGCCGAGCGGCCGGCGCATTGGCACGGCATCGCATCGCGTTACTGGTGGCGAGCGGCCAACACGGGCGAGGTGTCGCCCTCCGCACGATTCGAGCGTTTGGGCTATTCTTGGCGCCACGCGCTCGCTGGGCGCGACGCGCAGCTCGCGGACCGAGCCGGTCAGGTCCTGCGCGTCGCGTTGCACGAGTCTGGGTTCTACGCAGAGAGTCTGCAGCGGGCGGAGGAGCACCTCGCCACGTTGCCGGAGTCCCCGTTCGGCGCCCTGTGGGCCGGCGAGGCGGAGAACTATGCCGTAGGGCCGACGCAACGAGCGCACGAGCTGCTGCAGATGTTTTGGCTCAGCTGGAATGGGACACGCCCCGGCCTGGTAGAAGGAGCCGGGGCAAGGACCGCCCATGAGCAAGAAGACACGTCGTCACCACACCCCTGACCAGAAAATCAACCTGCTGCGTCGACACCACCTCGAGAAGGTGCCGGTGTCGGAGGTCTGCGAGGGCGCCGAGCTGCAGCCGAGCGTCTTCTACGGCTGGCAGCGCCACCTGTTCGAGCACGGCGCGGCGGCCTTCGGGGAATCTCGCAAGCGCGTCGAGACCAGCCGGGAGCAGGAGCTGCTCGCGGAGAACGAGCGGCTAAGGGCCCGTCTGGCCCGCAAGGACGAGGTGATCGCCGAGGTGACCGAGGAGCTGGTCCGGACAAAAAAATCTGTTGGGGAGCCCTGACGGACCGCTGGGTTCCCCACGACGAGCGCGACCAGGTCGTCGACTTCGTGCATCGGCTGTCCGAAAAGACAGAGGTGCCGCTCGTGAAGTTTGTGGGGTGGCTGGGCATCGCCCGCGCCAAGTTCTACGAGTGGCGCCGGCGATACGGCAAGCTCAACGAGCACAACGGCAAGACCCCGCGCGACCACTGGATCGAGCCGTGGGAGCGCCAGGCGATTGTCGACTACTTCGATGCGCACCCGCTCGAGGGCTACCGCCGGCTGACCTTCATGATGCTCGACGACGACGTCGTCGCCGTCAGCCCTGCGACCGCCTACCGCGTCCTGCGGGCGGCCGGTCGCCTCGATCGTCATCGACCGAAGCCGAGCAAGAAGGGCACCGGCTTCGTCCAGCCCCTCGGCCCGCACGTGCACTGGCACATCGACATCGCCGTCATCACCATCGCCCGCGTCTACTACTACCTGTGCTCCGTCCTCGACGGCTACAGCCGATACGTCGTGCACTGGGAGTTCCTCGATCGCATGACCGAGGCCGACGTCGAGCTCATCCTCCAGCGTGCCCTCGAGGCCCACCCTGGCGCTCACCCGCGGGTCATCTCCGATAACGGCTCGCAGTTCATCGCCGGCGACTTCCGCCGCTTCATCGACCTCGCCGGCCTGACCCACGTCCGGACCTCGGTGAACTACCCGCAGGCCAACGGCAAGATCGAGCGGTATCACCGGACCCTCGACAAGAACACCATCCACGCCGTCACGCCCGACGGCGCCCACGCCACCATCGCCACCCGCATCGACCACTACAACAACCACCGCCTTCACAGCGCGATCGGCTACGTCAGCCCGCGCGACAAACTCCTCGGACGCGAGACCGAGATCTGGGCCGGCCGCGATCGCAAGCTCGAGGCAGCCCGAGAGCTCCGACGCAAGCGCCGAGAATTGGACCACCTCGGCACCGCCGCGTAACTTCTCTCGACCCTCCACTTCACCCTCAGCGTCTCCGTTCGTCAACCCACCCTCTGTCCCGTTCACGCTGAGCCAATACACAGAAGGCCATGCGCAGGCTTGTCGAGGTGCATGGCACCGAAGAGCATCCAGAGGTCGCCGCGTGTCTCCACGCACTGGGGGGCGTCCTGCACGCCCAGGGACATCTTTCGGCCGCCCGCGCTGTCCACGAGCGATCGCTGGCCGCTCAGGTCGCGGTATGCGGTACCGACAAACACCTGTCCGTGGCGGCTTGCCTGCATGCGCTCGGCATCGTCCTTGGAGACCTAGGAGACTTCCTCGGCGCCCGCACTGCGCTGAAGCGTTCCCTTGCGCTCAAAGCCGAACTCCTCGGAAGCGAAAAGTTCCCGGAGGTCGCAGCCGGTTTGCACGTGCTGGCGAGTGTACTGTCGGCGCAGGGGGACCTCCGAGCGGCTCGTGCAGCTCTCGAACGCTGCCTGGCGATCAAGGGAGAGCTGTTCGGCAGTGAAAATCATCCGGACATCGCCGCCAGCCTGCAGGCGTTGGGCGGAGTTCTCCTTGCTCAGCGAGAGCTCCCTGCCGCTCGCGCAGCCCTCGAGCGCGCGCTGGCTATCGAGAGGGAGGTCCACGGCACTGAGAAGCACCTTTCAGTCGCGGTCTGTCTGCATGAGCTCGGGGATGTCCTCCTCGTCTCGGGTGAGCTGCGGGCCGCTCACGCCGCGTTCGCGCGTGCGCTCGCCATCAAGCGCGAGTTGTACGAAACCGACAAGCACGCGTCGGTCGCCACCAGCTTGCACGCGTTGGGCTGCGTTCTTCAGGCGGAAGGGGACCTCGCCGCCGCGCGCAGCCATCTCACGCGCGCGTTGGAGATCCAGACCGAGGTCCTCGGCACGGAGAAGCATCCGTTCGTCGCCACGGGTCTTCATGCTTTGGGGAGCGTCCTTCTGGACCTTGGCGACCTCGCAGGCGCTCGCGCCGCTCTTGAACACTCTCTCCGAATCAAGTCCGAGCTGTACGTCGACGATCATCGGTCGATCGCGGCAGGTTTGCACGTCCTCGGCAATATCCTTTTCCACCAGCGGGATCTCGTCGGCGCTCGTGCTGCGTGGGAGCGCTCTCTCTCCATTACCGAGGCGCTTCATGGCGCCGAAACGCATTCCGACGTCTCATCTACCTTGCACAGCCTGTCGATGATCTGCCTCGTCGAAGGCAAGTTGCACGATGCCGTCGCGCTCCTCCGCCGGGCCCTCGACATCGAAATTCGCTGCTTCGGAGGGATCGAGCAGTACCACTCTGCAGAGATCGAGGCAGCGCTGGCGATGGTGCTCCTACGCCTTCAGCAGCATGACGAGGCCCGAGGGCGACTTGCGCACGCTGTTCCTCTGCTTGCCCTCGTCAACCCCCACCACCCCATCGTGCTGCAGTATGCAGCGTGGACTTCTGGCCGATAGGTGCACGATGTCGTTCGTCGAGCTTCTCCTGAACGCGGCGATGCAGGCGCAAGAGCCGGTCGCGGACGATCTCACATCCTTGCGCGCTGCGGTCTTCCGGCGCTTGCAGAGCTCAGGTTGGCGCTCCTCGCTCCAGCCCGTGCGGGGCCTTCCCCATGCGCGACGATCGAACGAGGCGTTGTTCGCGGCTTTTCTGGGCGGCGATGCAGATGCATTCGAGGAGCTCTGAAGCTGCCCCGATCTCGTGGACACCCTCGATGAGTCCGGAGTAGAGAGGGTTGAAGGGCATGAGCAAGAAGAAGCGAAGAGCATTCACGCCGGAGCAGAAGGCGGAAGCGGTCAAGATCGTGAAGAATTCAGGCAAATCGGTCACGCAGGTGGCCCAAGAGATGGGCCTGACGGTGAGCGCGCTGAGGAACTGGACAAGGCAGGAAGAGATCAACCAGAGCCCGGCCCCGCGAGGACCGCTGACGACGGATGAGCGGGCCGAGCTCGTCCGGTTGCGCAAGGAATTGAAGCGGGTCGAGATGGAGCGCGATTTTTTAAAAAAAGCGGCGGCCTTCTTCGCCAGGGAGACGTGACCGTCTTCCAGGTCATCGCGGCGGAGGAGGCCAGTTTCCCGGTCAGTATGATGTGTGAGAGCCTCGAGGTCTCGCGGAGCGGCTACTATGCATGGAAGACACGTGAACCATCGGCGAGAGCGCAGGAGAACGCGGCGCTCGCCCAGGAGGTCGCGGAGATCCATGCCGCGAGCAGGCGGACCTACGGGAGCCCGCGAGTCCGCAGCGAACTACGAGGACGTGGCCGCAAGGTCAGTCGTAAGCGAGTCGCCCGGATCATGCGCGAAGAGGGGATCCAGGGCCGTCGTAGGCCGAAATTCACGAGGACGACCGACTCGAACCACAGACTCCCCGTGGCCGACAACGTCCTGGATCGCAACTTCACCGCCAGCAAGCCCGACAAGGCCTGGGTCGCCGACATCACGTACGTGTGGACCCTCGAGGGCTGGCTCTACCTCGCGGTGATCATCGACCTGTTCTCGCGCCGCGTGGTCGGCTGGTCGATGGCCGACCACATGCGCACGGAGCTGGTCCTCGGCGCGCTGAGGGCCGCTCTGGGACACCGTGAGCCGTCCGACGAGGGGCTGGTCTTCCACTCCGATCGCGGCTCCCAGTACGCCGCAGACGACTACCGCGAGGCCCTACGCCAGGCAGGCATGACGTGCAGCATGAGCCGCAAGGGCAACTGCTGGGACAACGCGGTCGCCGAGAGCTTCAACAGCACGCTGAAGACCGAGCTCGTCCACCGCACGATCTTCCTCACCCGCGAGAATGCGAGGACGACCATATCGGAGTGGATCGAAGTGTTCTATAATCGCCAGCGTCGCCACTCGTCGATCGGCTACTCGACCCCGATCGCCTACGAGGAGAGCTTCTACGCCGAGCAGGCGCAGACTCGAGCGGCATAAGCAAAGTGTCCACTTTTTCGGGGCAATCCCACTCGCTCAGCGCCACCTCGCACGGCTCGTCGGTCATGCTCGCCGTAACCTCGCCCGGCCAGCAGACGCCGACGATCTGGTCCAGGATGCATGGGTGATCCTACTCGAGCGCGGGGGCGAGGTCTTGCGACACCCGGCCCCCAACGTCGCCGGGTTTTTGTTCGGCGTACTTCGCAAGCTGATCCGCCACACATTCGACGCGCGAGGCTTCGAGCTCGACTCCGTCTCCGAACCCGTCGACGAGGTTGACCTCTCCGAGTTGCTTGACGAGTACCAGCAGGCGGCACGAGTCGTCCGATTGCTCGCGCGCGAGTGCAATCTGCTCGAGCAAGATGTGCTGAGCCGTGTGCTCGACGGCTTGAAGAACACGGAGATCGCCGACGCACTCGAGCTCAAGCCCGGTCACGTTCGCAAGCTCAAGCACGATGCTCTCAAGAAGATTCGCGCTGCGTTGCGAGAAGAGCCAGCCTGATAACCACGACGACGGGGAGCGGTCAGGCGGGGCCGAGGGCGCGGGTGACCACGTGCGCGGGCGGAGGCCGGGACAGGGCGGTGCCGACGAGGGCGCCGGCGATGGCGGCGACGAGGCCCCAGGCGACCGGGAGGACGCCGAAGGGCGCGGGCAGGACGCCGGCGAAGGCGAGGCCGAGAGCGAGGTTGCCGGCGACGATCGAGGCGATGGCCCCGGCGGCGGTGAAGCGGCGCCAGCGGACGCCGAGCAGCAGGGTGGGCGTCAGGGTGACGTAGCCGGAGAAGCTGAAGGCGGCGATGTCGAACAGGGAGGCCGGGCGCGCGAGCACGAGGACGAACACCGCGGCCGACAGCGCGAGGGTGAACAGGCGCGCGGCCACGACCTCGCGCGCGGGAGTGAGGCCGGGCAGGAGGCGGCGCAGGACGTCGCGGGTGAGCATCGAGGAGAGGGTGAGCAGCTGGGCGTCGAGGGTGGACATCACTGCCGCGAGGACGCCGGCGAGCGCCATGCCCTGAAGGACAGGTCCGAGGTGACGCGCGACGAGCAGCGGGAAGATGGCGTCGCTGGCCTTGCCCTGGAGGCCGGCGATCTCGGCGGCGCCCCACACCCCGAACAGCACCGCCGGGAGCCACAGGATCACGAGCACGAAGGGATAGAGGCGGCAGACGTTCTTGAGCGCGGTGGCGTCGCGGGCCGCGAACACCCGCACGAGCATGTGCGGGAAGGCGATCACGGTCAGCGAGATGGCAAGGGCCCACGAGGCCCACGGACCGGGGGCGAAGGCGCCGGCGGTTGTTTTCTCGAGCAGGTGAGGGGCGCGCGTCTGGACGGCAGTGGCGGCGGCGCCGAGGCCCCCGAGGCGATCGGCGATCAGGAAGAAGGCGGCGACCATGAAGCCGAGGAAGGTCGCGCCCTGAAACACGTTGGTCCACATGGTGGCGCGCATGCCACCGAGCGCGGTGTAGGCGATCGTGATGCCGAGGATCAGGGCCGAGGATGCCCCGAAGGACAGGTTGCCCTCGGTCAGGACCTCGGCGGTCAGGCCGGCGCCGATCACCGCGGTGACCATGTAGGGGAGGGTGTAGAAGAAGAAGGCGGCGAACAGGGCCAGGCCGACGGCGGGCGAGCCGAGCCGCTCGGCGTAGAGCTCGGCCGGGGTGATGGCGCCGAGGCGACGGGCTGCGCGGCGGGCAGGCTCGCCGATCAGGAAGAAGGTGAGCGGGATGCCGAGGCCGACGATGGCGGCGTTGAGGCCGAACACTGCGACGCCCTGGTGGTAGGCGAGGCCGGGGATGCCGAGCAGCACGAACGGGGTGACGTTGGTGCCGAACAGGGCCATGAAGAGGACGAAGGTGCGAGCGGCCCGACCGCCGAGGAAGTAGTCCTCCGGGGTGCCGGAGGTGCGGCGATAGGCGACGGCGCCGATCACGAGGGTGACGGCGAGGTAGGCGGCGACGACCAGGCCGATCGCGGCGAGCGGGCTCATGCGAGGGGCTGGTCTTTCGGCCAGGTGATGGCGGGCAGGTGGCGGTAAAGCGGCCTGGTCTTTCGGCCAGGTCGACGGGGCGCGCAGCCTGGTCTTTGGGCCCTGTCGGATCGGGCAGTCATGGGTCGTCCGGGTCCTCCGGCCAGAGCGCGCTCGAGGTCATGTAGAACACGAGGAGCGCGGCGGCGGCCATCCACGCGAGGTGGTAGGCGAGGTCCCACGGCAGCCAGCCGAACACGAGCGGGCCGGGGCCGGCGTTCCAGGTGTCGACGTGGAGGACCATCAGCGCGACCGCGAGGACGGCGAACAGCCGCTGATGCGCCGCGGGAGACATGCACGGCGATGGTACGCGATGCGGGCGCCGTGGTTTGCCGAGCAGGCCGGGGCCGCAGGGGTCGACGGTGTCGGCGATGCGCTCGCACGTCTCGCCCCCGGTGCCGCGAGGGCATCGCGGCGGGCGCAGGGCGAGGCCGCGTCGAGGTCGCAGGCCCTCCACTCCTGCCGCAGCACCGCCTTACGCGCACGCCGGGTCGAACACGCTGCCGGCGGCGGTGCGGTCGGCGACGCAGGTCTCCAGGACGGCGGAGCCGTCGCAGGCCGCGAGCTTGGCGCAGATGGCCTCGGGCCTCGGGGTCGGCAAAAGGCCCGAGCTCGGCCGGACATTCGGCGGGGGCGGTGCCGGTGGCGTCGCCGCCGAGGGCCGGGGACGAGTCGGGTCCGCAGGCCAGGAGCGAGGAGAGGGCAGCGAGGCGGAGTCGGTATCGGCGCATGGCGAGGCGGGCGGGGTAGCGCCGGTTCTCTATGCGCTAGCGCACAAGTTTGCGGCCGGTTCGCGTGTTAGTGGCCCGAAAGGCACACGCAGCGGGCGTCCGGCGGGATTCCGCGCTCCGGCGGGGGGGCCTGACCTCGCTCGCGGCGAAAATAACTCTTGCGTCCCCATGGGGATCCTGTAGAAGGGGGGCCCGTTCGCGGCCCGCATGGGTTACGGACTTGGGCTCGTAGCTCAATTGGTAGAGCAAGGGACTCTTAATCCCTGGGTTGTAGGTTCGATTCCTACCGGGCTCACAGTAAAAAGAAGGCCAGAGGTCTAAAAGACCCCTGGCCTTCGGCTTTTGGTCGCGTCGTGACTCTGGGGGCTGCGGCGCCGGCGGCGAATGCGACCAGCCCTGGGAGATCTGTTAATCTCGGCCGGTCATGCGTCCGCTCCGACCCACCTTGTTGGCCCTGGCCTTGGCCGTGGCCGGTTGTTCGATGCATCCGGTGTACGTCGCCGAGATGGAGACGAAGATCCCCCAGCCCGGCGAGCTGCGGCGCATCGAGCACCCGCTGTTCATCATCCTCGACCCGGCCAAGCTGCCCGACACGATGACGGCGCTCGGGCAGGGGGTGAAGCCGATCGAGGTCCACGGGCTTCACACGTTCGTCGAGCGCGACCTGCAGCGGACGATGTCGCAGCTGTTCACGACGGTGACGGTGGGGCCGCCGTCGCTGCCGGCGCCGAGCGGGATCTTCCTCACCGGCGAGGTGCTGGTGAATTCGCTGTCGAGCTTCGTGGGCACGCGCGGCCCGGGGACGCCCTCGGGGGTCTACGTGCGCATGCAGTGGAGCTTCCGGATCCGTGCCTACGGGGCCCCGGCCGACGCCTTCATCTACCAGGGCACGGCCGAGAGCACGGTGCCGATCGCGGCCGTCAACTCGACCCAGCCGGCGCTGCAGACGCTGTTCGAGGACGCGTTGCGCCGGCTCGTGTCGCACTACGACGGGCAGAAGGCGTACGAGCGGATGTCGCGGATCGGCGCGTGAGGCCGCGGCCTCAGTCGAAGGCGGCGACGCGGACTGTGATCTCCTTGGCGTCGCCCTCGGGGACGATGAAGCGGGTCCGGTACAGGGTGCCGGCGTCGTCCTGGACGTAGAGGACGGTCTCGCCGGGGTCGAGCCGCAGCTTCTCGCGGATGTCGTCGCCCGCGCTGGCGAGGCTGGTCGACGAGGCCTTGCAGCTCGGCTGTACTTCGGGACAGGTAAAGAAGCCGGGGTTCGGGTGCTTGTACGCGGCGTTCGGCGGCAGGTCCTCGGCGGCGACGTAGAACAGGTAGGGCAGGCCGTCGCCGCCGCGGCGGTAGTAGAAGTCGACGGGGCCGTTGTTCTTCCAGTAGTCGCCGAGCAAGAGGTCGGCGATCTTGGGCGCCTGCTCCTGCAAGTAGGGCCGCACCGACTCGGCGATCTGCGGGCCGGTGACGCCGATGTCGATGTCGCGCAGGGTGAAGGCGACGTCGGCCGAGCCCTCGGCGATGTCGCCGCCCGGCGGGGTGTGCAGGGCGATCTGGGCCACCTCGTTGATCAGCTCCCAGACGTACTGGTCCTTCGGCGGGTTGCCGAGGTTGAGGAACACGTCGAACAGCGCCCAGCCCGGCGGGTTGGGGCCGACGTAGATGTGCGCGCCGAGGTTGCACGAGAACAGCACCTCGTAGCACTTGTCGAAGATGCGGTTCTTGTACTTCTCGCGGCCGCCGGCGACGATCACGCTCTCGAGCAGCCACGGGTCGATCGCCCACGCCGAGCCGGGCCAGGTCGCCTGCACGAGGTCGTGGTTCTCGGGCAGGTTCTGCTTGCAGGCGTCGTCGCCGGCGCACGAGTTGATGAAGTCGGCGTGCTCGGAGATGGCGAAGCGGAGGTCGACCCGCGGCGCGTCGGCGACGCCGACGATCGAGAACTTGACCGGGTCGTTGAAGTCGAACTCGAGCGGCTCGCCGAAGGTCGGGCCGGTCACGTCGACGACGGTCGACATGTAATCTTTCCCTTTGGACAGGTCGATGCCGTCGAGCAAGCGCAGGTTGCTCTCGGCCTCGATGTTCATGGCGAACTCGGGGGTGAGGCACTCGCTGGTGATCGGGAAGCTCGGGTCGACGATGCCGGGGTGGCCGCCCATCGGCCCCAGCTTGGTGGCGAGGGTGGTGAGGTCCTGCAGGGCGTCGTCGAGGTAGAGCGGCAGCGACTTGCCGTCGCCGCCGATGTGCGGGTGGGTGGCGAGCAGGTTGCGCTGCAGGGCGACGACCAGCTCCGGGGTGGTGATGAACTCCTCGGTGCGCAGGATGCCGAGCGTCTCCGCCAGGATCTGGCTGAAGCCGCCGCCGATCCCGAGGCCGTCGGCCAGGCCCTGCATGCCGGCGATCGAGGTGCCCTCGACCTTGGCGTTGGCCGGGGTCATGGTGAGGATCCGGATCAGCGAGTACTCGGCGCTGGTCTCCCAGGTGTTGTCGGGGCCCTTGAAGTCGGTTCCCGAGCAGTCGTGCTTGGGGTCGTCGCTGTCGGCCTTCCAGCCGGTGCCGCAGGCGCCCTTGATCGTGTCGAGGGTGTTCTTCAGCAGCGTCCCCGACTCGATGTCGAGCAGCTTGATCTCCTTGGCGGTGTCGCCGAACAGCTCGGCCGCCTCGGCCTTGTCGAGGCTGAGCTTGAGCGCCGGCACCGGGTCGTCGTTGAGCCGCAGCACGAACTCCTGCTCGGGGCCGAAGCCGTCGACGCCGGTGGTGGTCGGCTGCTCGGTGTCCGTGCCGGTGGTCGAGGTCGGGGCCTCGCCGCCGGTGGTGCCGGGCTCGGTGGCAGAGACAGCGGGCGCGTCGCCGCCGTTGCACGCGGCGAGGGCGAGGACGAGGAGGCGAGCGGTCGACTGCGTGGTGGCCATTGGGGCTTCCCGTAAGACTTCACCTTATCACAGCGCGCCGCGGCGGCGCGACGGCCCGCAAAAGCGCCGCGAGCGGCTCCAGGAGCCCGGAGGCTCCTGAACGCCGCTCGCGCTGGCGGGCCGCTCGCCTGCAGGATCAGGCGAGGAGGTTCATCTCGTCGCCCTTCTCGATGGCGATCGGGAACTGCTTCATGAGGTCGTGGCTGTCGATGCCGGCCAGGCGCCGCAGGCTGGCGTGGACGTGCCGCGGCTCGATGTGGATGCCCGACTCGCTCTGCTTGAGCGTCTTGGGGTCCCAGCTGTAGGCGCCGTGGCGCTCGTCGGACCCGCCGATGACCTTGTCGCCGCCGATGCCCTTGCCCATCATCATGAGGCTGGTGATGGAGTGGTGGTCCTTGCCGTTGGTGTCGTTGTAGCCGGGGGTGCGGCCGAAGTCGGAGCCGCACAGGACCACGAAGTTGTCGCCGATGCCCTGCACGTCGGCCTCGGTCCACAGGAAGTCGAGGCCGTCGAGGATCTGGACCAGCCGCGGGATGTGGCTCTCGTCGTGGTTGCCGTGGGTGTCGAAGCCGCCGATGTCGAGGTTGATCGAGATCGTGATGCCGGCGCGGAAGGCGGCCAGCGCGACCTGGATCTGGCGACGCAGCGGGTTCGGGCCGTTGTCGAGCATGTCCGGCAGGTACTGCTGCAGCTTCTTCAGCTCGTTGCTGCCGGTGCGCGAGGCGTACAGGTTGCTGATCGCGTTCTGCACGCGCGGCAGCTGCTCGGTGGCCAGGAGCCGCTCCTTGCGCTTCTCCTGGGCCTTGCGGATCAGGTCGCCCGCGACCGCGGAGTGGAACAGGCTGTTCTCGTCCTCGGGGTTGGCGCGGTCGGGGTAGGCGATGCGAGCCAGCGCCTGGGTGTTGCCCGAGCGCGTGCGGGCGACCTGGCCCTGCGTGTCGTCGAAGCCGCCGAAGCTGAGGTAGCTCATCGGCAGCGCGTGGCCGTGGACGGCGGCGATCAGGGCGGCGAGGCTGGGGTAGCCCTCGGCGAGGCGGCCCGACCAGCAGTGGCGCGAGCCGCTGTCGTGGCCGTTCGTCTGCATGTCGAGGCCGTTGATCACGCGCAGCCGCTTGTAATGCTTCTGGAAGAAGTCCTGGTACGCGGTCGGGCTGTCCATCGTGCCGATGTTCGGGTACTTGATGGTGCCCGCGGCGTCGATCTGGTCGAACGTGAAGGCCCGGTTCATCGCCTCCGGATCGTCAGGGCTCTTGCTGCCCTTCGGATCGCACAGCGAGGTCGGGTCCCACCCGCCGCCGGCGTTGAGGAACACCCACAGCGGGCCGCCGTAGGTCTCCGCCAGCGGCGGCAGGACGGGGTTCTTGATGGCGCCCGGGCCCCGACCTGCGAACACGGTCGGGGACACGGCCGCGAGGCCCGCGAGGGACATGAGCTTGAAGAAATTACGACGGTCCATGATGTCCTCCTTCGGGCCTATTCGTGCAGGAAGCGGTAATCCGACAGCATGTAGGCGAGGACGCCCATCCACGCGCGAATGGTGTAGTCGTTGTCCTGGGTGATCCGGTTCTCTTCCGGCAGCGGGTTGCCGGTCCACCAGTCGTTCTCGGTCCGGCACGGCGGGTCGGCCGTGTAAGTGCCGGCGGCGAGGCCCGCCTTGCCGTCCTGCCAGATCTCGAAGAACAGGTTGTACGCGGCGTCGACCTCGGGGTCGCCGATGTCATAGTGCTCGCCCAGCACGTGGTCGTACAGGTGCTGGATGTTGGCCCGGATGGCGTCGTTGACGGCCGGGACGGCGAAGCCGTTGTCGTCCTGCGGGACGAAGCTGGTCTCGACGTACGGGAACAGCAGGCGGTCCGACGGGTCCTTGGCGAAGTCACGCGAGGTGGCGCGGCACGACATCTCGTTCGACATGCGCAGGGCGATGTTCGCCATGATGCCGTTCGGCTCGGTGATCCGGTTGACGATCGAGTCCGAGTCGATGCCGCCGTAGAAGATCTTGTACTCGTTCTCGTTGAGCAGCAGGTCGGAGTCGTTGACGCCGTAGCGCCACGGGTAGCCGGTGACCGCCTCGACCTTGCGCGAGAGCTGCTCGGGCGACAGGTACTGCGCCGTGCCGAGCTGCGCCAGCTCGCGGGCGCGGACCTCGTCGACCTCGCCGCGGACGTTCTTCGCGCGGAAGTAGTCCGTCTTGATGATCTCGCGGAACACGATCTTGAGGTTGTAGTTGTTCTCCTTGAACTTCTTGGCGATGCCCTTGATGACGCGGTCCTGGACCTCGAAGGCCTTGAGCGCCTCCTCGAAGCCCGGCATGGCGGCGTCGAACGGCTCGTTGATCGGCTCGACGCCGGTCAGGCCGCGCCACACGATGTTGACGGCGGACTGGGCGAAGCGGTCGTCGGCGGTCAGCTGCTTGGCGAGCCACTGCTCCGACTTGTTGGTCGAGCCCTCGGGCATCTGCGCCTCGCCGAACCCGGGCAGCAGCATCTCCGGGTACCAGACCCCCGCGTCGGTCTCGGCGAGCGGCTGGTAGTCGCCCATGTCGTTGAAGTTCTGGAAGGAACCAGCGACCGGGTCGATGACGTTGTGGCAGACGTTGCAGTTCGGGTTCTCGCGCGTGGCGTTCGGCGTCTTGATCGCGGTCGGGTCGATCGGCCGCTCGCCGAGCCGCAGCACGTCGGTGGCGAGGAAGAACTTGTAGGTCATCCGCGCGCGGTGGCGGTTGCGGTTGGTCGGCGTGGTCGGGAAGCGGTTGAGCCACATCGCCGAGGTCAGGACGCCGGCGTGCGGGATGCCGGGCAGCTTGCCGACGGCGAGCTCCTTCCAGTCGTTCGGGTCGTTGAACTTGACGTCGACGCCGTAGGCCTTGGCCGAGAACGGCGTGAAGACCATGTAGTCGGCCTCGACGATGTCCTTGTACGAGAGGTCGTTCTTGACGATCCACGCGACCAGGTTGAGCGCCTCGCGGGCGACGCTGGTGTTGGTCCACCAGCGGTACTGCTCGCGCACGTCGTCCGGCTGGCCTTCGAACCAGTAGGCGTCGGGGTACTTCTCGGCGTTGAGCAGCTCGACGGCCCCGTTGCCGCCGATGTAGCGGTCGGTCAGGAACACGTCGTTGTACATCTCGACGACGCGGTCGATGAACGCGTCTTCCTTCATCACCGCGTCGAGCACCGGGTCGAGCTGGTCGATGCCGAAGCCGCGGACGGACTCGTACTCCTCGGGCGTCGGCAGGCGGCCGGCCAGCGCGAGGGAGGCCTTGCGCAGGGTGTCGACCTCGTCGAGCAGCTCGACCTCGTCGAAGTAGTTGCCGAGGTTGACCGCGCCCTCGCACTCGACCGGGTTGTCGAAGCGCTTCAGCAGCGCCTGGAGGTCGTTGTACTCCTGGCTGTCGGGCTTGAGCTGGAGGCCGCCCTCGTGCTCGACGCGCATCGACGGCTTGGCCAGGATGAGCGGGAGGCCGTCGACCTCGTAGCGCGCGAGGTCCTGGACCAACTTCATGTTGGCCTCGAGGTAGCCGGGCACTTCCTTGGGAGTCAGCACGAACTTGGTGTGCTTGGCGGCGCCGGTCGAGCTGTGACACGAGCTGCAGGTCGCAGCGAGCGTCGGGGCCCAGACCTTCTCGCGGAAGAACACGTCGGTGGGAACACACTCGCCGTCCGTGACTTCGGAGCAGGCGGACATGCCGAGGCCGGAGCCGACGCCGGTCACGGCGATCAGCGCCGCGCGGGTGACCAGCTCGCTGGTTCGTTTCGGGTGAGAACGGGTCATCGTGCGACTCCTCGTGCTAAAGGGGCGAGACGCATGCTCGCCACCTGGTCATCGTAAAGGCGTTTGCGCAGCCGCTGCAAGCGCGGCAGGCGGGGCGAAACCGATCGTGGGGCGCCGGCTCTCGGGCCGGCGGGAAAACCTGAGGGCGAGGATATCGAGATGTCCGAAGGGACAGCTTCGATGAACGCCCGAATTGCCGGCGCGAAGCGGCCGTCACGCGCGTTTGGGGGGACGCGACCATGACGGCCGAGGGCCCGCATCGGTGCGCTGCGGGCTGGCGACGACGGCGGAGCTCACCGCGGCGGAGATCGACCGCGCGGCGCTAGGTGGTCGACGTGGTGGTCGTCGACGAAGACGTGTCGTCGGTGGTCGACGAGTCGCCCGTCGTCGTGGTGGTCGACGTCGACGTGTCGTCGGTCGTGGTGTCGGGACCCGTGCTGGTGGTGGTGTCGGGACCCGTGGTGGTGGTGTCCGGACCCGTCGTCGTCTCCGGCGGCGGCTGGCCCTCGCACTGGCCCTCGTTGCAGTTCTGGCCCTCGCCGCAGCCGCCACACGAGCCGCCGCAGCCGTCGTCGCCGCACATCCGCCCGTCGCAGTTCGGCACGCAATTGCAGGCCAGGGGGTCTTCCATCGGCGAGGCGTAGCCGTCGTCGCACATGCACAAGGGCGCGCCGCTCGAGCTGTCGCACGCGCCGTGGCCCGAGCAGCTCTCGAGGTAACAGGTGCCCGTGATGAACGGCAGGTAGCCGACGCTGTGCGCGAGATCTCCGCTGCCGACCTGGACCTCGACCAGCGTCGCGCCGTCGACCTTGCCGATCAAGAACGGCACCGCGTCGACGGTGACCTGAGCGCTGCTGACGATCACCGAGCCGGTGGCGAGGCCGCCCGAACAGCCGGCGATGATGCTGCCGCCCTGCACGCTGGCGAACTTGAGGCCGCAGTAGCGGCTGCCGTCGCCGTTGAGTGGCCGATTGGACATGCCCATCGGGTCATACACGGTGAAGCCGATGTCGAGCATCGAGGTGCCCTTCGGCGAGACCTTGACGGTGGCGATGTCGGTGAGCGGCTTGCCGTAGTCGACGTCGCCGGGGACCCGCGCGAGCATCGGCTCGTCGACGGTGGCCGCGATCTCGCCGCCGGCCGCGAGCGCGATGATGCCGAGCGCGCCGATGTACGCGACGGCGCGGTCGTCGGAGGCGGCGTGCGAGACGACGCGGCTGTCGCCGCGCTGCCACAAGATCGAGGGCTGCTTGGGCACGTCGCCGCCGAAGGTGACCTCGGCGGGGATCCGCAGGTCGAGGTCGGTCGGCTCGATGCGATAGGCGCCGCCGGACTGCTTGAAGTCGCCGCGCGTGAGGTCGTCGTCGACGGGGCGGATCACGATCTGCCGCGTCGTGACCAGCGCGCCGGCGGGGAACTTGATCGTCGGGCCTTCTTCGAGCGCCAGCTCGCCGCCCTCGGGCCCGATCAGGGCGTAGACGGCGGAGGTGTCCTGACAGCCAGGTACGAGCACGGCCGCGGCGAGGAAGAACGAGCGGACGAGGGGGAGCCGAAGAGAAGCGATCGTCACGAGAAACCCGTATACCCGAAGTGGCTTCGCTTCAGAAGGTCACCCGAGGTCTGCTCGCGGTAGCGCTGCTTCGCCTGAGAGGTCGAGCAGCCACAGGTCGGGCCTCGCGGCGAGCACCGGACCTTCGAGCGATGACGCGTGCGAGGATTCGGTGGGACCCCGAAGGAGCGCTCCGAGGAGGTCGATCCAGCGCGCGCACCGATCGAGGATCCACGCGTCGCTGGTGGCGACGATGCCGGCGTGCTGCGCCAATATAGGATCGGGGTGATGCACGAGCTGGACGGTCCACGGCAGGCCGCGCTGCTCGGCGCGAGACTCGAGCAGCGCGCGGAGACGACCGCTGCCGGCGACAGGTCGGTCCAGGTACCACACGACTTGCGCGGGCGCAGGCGCGCCGGCGCCGTGGAGGAGGCGCGCGATCGCGTCGACGGCGAAGCTGGTCTCGAGCACCTGCTCGTAGGCGCCGTGGACGGCCGCGAGGTCGCGCAGCGCCCCGTCACGGCCGCGTAACACGACCCCGTGCGACAGCGCCGACTCGACGGTGATGAGCGCGTTGAGGCCGTCGATCGCGAGGTCGGCGCCGGCGAGATCGGCCAGCCCGACGTGGGTGGCGCGGCGCCGCGCGAGCGCCTCGTCGCTGCAGGCCGAGCGCAGCACGGCCATCCTCTGTCTGGCCGAAAGGACATGTTTGTCGCCGACCAGCTTGAGCGCCGCGTCGCCGCTGTAACCGCGGGTGAGCAGCCACGAGAGGTCGGCGACGGCGGAGCGCAGGGCCGGTCGGTCGGCCTCGCCGAACAGGCGGTCGTCGCCGGTGGCGCGGGCGCGGCGGTGGAGCTCGGTCATGTGCGGAGGGCGACCAACTGCGCGGGCGCGGCGGCTTCGGGTTCGTCCCAGCGCAGGCCCCAGCCGCGCTCGACCAGGCACTCGCGCCGCAGCTTGCGGAACACCAGCGGGATGGCGTCGCTCTTGGCGTGGACCTCGCGGCTCATGTCCAAAGGGACAGCTCGGGGCCGCTGCGCCTCGACGATCGGCTGGTCCTCGAGGAAGATCCGGTGCGTCCGCTTCTTGGCGTTGCCGTCGGCCCACGCGCCCGTGAAGAAGTCGCGCAGCATGATCCAGCGGGTCAGGGTGTGCTCCTCGTCGATCGGGATGTTGCTGCTGAAGACGATCATCTTCATGCCGCCGAGGTCGAGGTCGAGGCGGGTGCAGCAGGGCATGTAGAAGGCGACGCGGGTCTTCACCGGCGGGCGCTCCTTCGGCAGCACCAGCGACCACAGGCCGCTGGGCGGCGGGGCGACGAGCGCGACCGAGGCGCTGGCGCCCCACTCGTGCGGCTCGACGACGTAGTCGGCGACCTCCGGGTGCGCGGGGTTGCCGAACGAGCGCGAGTGGACGAACGGAGCGTGGGCGATGTCCATGCCGTTCTCGACCACGCGGGTGTAGTGGGCGTGCCACAGGAAGTCGCCGTGGATGGCCTTCCAGCCGGGCTGGCCGTACTCCGGCAGCGGCGGGATCGGCGGGCGCTCGGTCTCGGGCAGGTCGCCGACGAACAGCCACACCCAGCCGTGGCGCTCCTCCGTGGGGTAGCCGCGCACCTGGGCCTTGCGGGGGATGCGGGCGTCACCGGTGTTGGCCGGGATCTTCACGCAGGCGCCGCCGGCGTCGAAGGCCCAGCCGTGGTAAGGACACACGATGTGGCCGTCAGAACATGTCCCCTGGGACAGGGAGCCGCCGCGGTGCGGGCAGCGGTCGTCGAGGGCGACGACGCGGCCGCCGGCGTCGCGCCACAGCACGAAGTCGTGGCCGAGCATGTGCAGCCGAATCGGCTGGGCGCCGATCTCGGCCGAGCGGTGGCAGGCGTACCAGAAGTTCTGCAGCACGCCCGCGGTGTAGCACGCGGGGTCGTGGGGGCGCCACGCCGGGCCCGCGCGGCGGATGTGCCGCCGCGCGGAGGTGCGGCGCGGGCATGGGGCGCGCGGACTACATCGGCGCGAACGGGGCGCAGGTCGAGACGCCGGCGCCGACGATGCGGATCGGGGCGGCGTTGTTGATGGTGGTCAGCTGCTGCTGGCCGTCCATGTCGCTGTCGTCGTAGTCGAGGTGGGTGACCTTGCTGACCAGCCCGTTGTTGGTCTCGGTGAAGAAGTAGAAGTCGCCGCCGAAGAAGGCGAAGGCGAAGGCGTTGGTCAGCGGCAGGTTCTGCAGCGGGAAGGTGTCGATCACCGCGCCGGAGGCCTTGTCGCGCTCGACGAGTTTCGAGGGGACGCCGCCGAACGAGAACACGCGGCCGTCGCCCGTGCCGGTCATCTCGGCGCCGTTGAAGTCGGTCGGCGAGATGATGTCGATGAGCAGGCTGTCGGGGTCGACGCTGAGGAAGTCGCCGGAGTTCGGGCCCTCGCTGAAGCCGCCGATGCCGTCGTACGAGTTGCCGTACATGCGGTCACACTGGTCGAACTGGCTGTTCGACACGAAGGCCATGCCGAAGTAGCCGATGCCCTGCTGGTTGGGGTTGTAGCCGGGGTCGATGCAGTTGTTCGGGTTGGTGACGTCGATCTTCCAGATCTCGCCGGCGGGGGTGTTGAACATGACCCACGCGAAGCCGAGGCGGTCGACGGCCATCGAGAAGGTGCTGGTCATGCCGCCGCAGTTGAAGCTGCCCAGCATCGAGAAGGTGTTGGTCTCCGGGTAGTACTTCCACAGCTGGGAGTCGTCGGAGAGGACGAAGATGCCGTCGTCGAGCGGGACCTCGATGTCCGGACACGCGCACGGACCCGGGTCGTCCTCGGTGGTCGTGCCGTCGGTGGTGGTCGAGGTGTCGTCGGTGGTCGACGTGCTCGTGGTGGTGGTGTCGGTGGTGGTGGTGGTGGTGGTGTCGGTCGTGGTCGTGGTCGTCGTGTCGGGCCCGGTGGTCGTGTCGACGCCCATCGTCGTGGTCCCGGTCATCGACTCGGTGGTGGTCGAGGTCGGCGGCGTCGTCGTCGTGTCCTCGCTCGTGCCTTGCGACTCGGTCTGACCCATGGTGCCGCCCTGGGTCGGATTGTCGGTGGCGCTCATGCTGCCGCCCTGGGTCGGGCTGGTGGTGTCGGTGGTCGTGGCGTCCGTGTTGGTGCCGGTGCCGCTGTCGGTGATGGCGCCAGTGACGCCGCCGTCGTCGCCGCAACCGGCGAGCAGGACGGCCAGAGCCCATGCGGAGCGGTTCATGAGTAGTTCTTTCATGCGCGCAGCGTAACAATTTCGGTACAAACGTGGGCGCAGGCCGGCGCGCGGGGGCGCGCGCACGGGAAAACAGGCGGCGTGATCCGGTTCACGGCCAGGTGTACGGGCGGTGATGACGGTTGTGGGCCCGGGCGGCGGCACATGGCCGGGCCTTCCTCGAGGCCTGAATAGGATCGGGCCCTCCCGCGTTGGCCTCGACATGTCTTCCTTGCTCGTGACCCTGTGCGCGGCGGCGCTGGTGGCTGGGGCCTCGGGGTCTGTGCCCGAGTCCGCTGCGGAGATCCCTGGAGACGTCGCTGCGAGCGTGCAGTCGCCGCAGATCCGGGCAGTGGTGGTGCTGGTGGTTTTGGGGGAATTTCCGGCCGAGTTGGTCGACGGCATCGAGGCGGCGCTGCGCTCGACGTATCAGGTGGAGGTGCAGCGCCGCTCGCCGATCGCGTTGCCGAAGTCGGCCTGGTACGCGCCGCGCAAGCGCTACAAGGCCGACGTGCTGCTGGGGTACCTCGGCGAGCAGGTGGCCGCGGCGCCGCGAGGGACGCGGATCCTCGGGCTCACGTCGGTCGACATCTCGACGAGCAAGGGCAAGTTCGCCGATTGGGGGGTGTTCGGGCTCGGCGAGCTCGGCGGGACCGCGGCGGTGGTGTCGGGCCATCGCCTGTGGCGCAAGACGAAGGACAAGCGGCTCGTCGCGTGGCGGGTCACCAACACGGCGGTCCACGAAGTGGGGCACGTGCTGGGGCTCGACCATTGCGAAGAGCCGCGCTGCGTGATGCTCGACGCCGAGGGCAAGATCGACAACACCGACGCGTCGACGGGCGGTCCGGGGCCGGGGTGTACTGCGCTGCTCGACGCGCGCGCGCCCCTGCGTCCGCGGGCGGTGGTGCTCGGGGACGCGAAGGCGCGGTGAGGCCGACTCTCGCGGCATTGCGACTGCGCGTGTGATGGGGGAGGACGCGAGGCTCGTGCTGGGCGAGGCCTCCATGCGTGGTGCGCGTGCGCGGTTTGACGCGAGACGTGCAGGAGACAGGCTGGCAGCGCGCGCGGTTTGACGCGCGATGATCGATCGCGCAGCGGCGACGAGAGTTCGCGCGCCTTGACGCGGGCAGGGCCGGCGCGCTACCCCGAAACTCGTGTCGCCCGGCTCGCTGGCGCTGTTGACGGACCTCTATCAAGTCACGATGGCCTGCGGCTACTGGAAGCTGGGGCGCGCGGACGAAGAGGCGGTGTTCAACCTGTTCTTCCGCCGGGCGCCGTTCCGCGGCGCGCACGCGATCGCGGCCGGTTTGCAGGAGGCGCTGCAGTACATGGCCGAGTTCCGGTTCACGCCGGAGGACGTGGCCTACCTCGGCACGCTGCGCGGCAACGACGGCCAGCGCCTGCTCGAGCCGGGGTTTTTGGACTACCTGGCGTCGCTGCGGCTGACGCTCGACGTCGAGGCGGTGCCGGAGGGGACGCCGGTGTTCCCGCACGAGCCGCTGCTGCGGGTGCGCGGGCCGCTGGCGCAGTGTCAGCTGCTCGAGACGCCGCTGCTCAACTGCATCAACTTCTCGACGCTGATAGCGACCAAGGCGGCGCGGATCTGCGAGGCCGCGGGTGGCGATCCGGTGGTCGAGTTCGGGCTGCGGTGCGCGCAGGGCAGCGACGGGGCGCTGACTGCCTCGCGCGCGGCGTACATCGGCGGGTGCGCGGCGACCTCGAACGTGCTCGCGGGGATGCGCTACGGGATCCCGGTCCGGGGGACGCACGCGCACAGCTGGGTGATGTCGTTCGCCGACGAGCGCGAGGCGTTCGCGGCCTACGCGGAGGCGTTGCCGAACAACTGCACGTTCCTGGTCGACACCTACGACACGCTCGAGGGGGTGCGGCGCGCGGCGGAGGTCGGCAAGCTGCTGGCGGCGCGCGGGCACGCGATGGCGGGGGTCCGCCTCGACTCCGGCGACCTCGCGGCGCTCAGCGTGGCGGCGCGCGAGATCCTCGACGCGGCCGGGCTCCAGCAGGCGGCGATCGTCGCCAGCAACGACCTCGACGAGCGCGAGATCGTGGCGCTCAAGGCCAAGGGCGCGGCGATCGGCGTGTGGGGCGTGGGCACGCGGCTGGTGACTGCGTACGACCAGCCGGCGCTCGGCGGGGTGTACAAGCTGGCGGCGCTGCGCGGACGCGCGGGCTGGGAGTACCGGATCAAGCTGTCCGAAGAGCCAGTCAAGGTGTCGAACCCGGGGCTGCAGCAGGTGCGGCGCTACGCCGATCCTTCGGGGCGGCTGCTCGGCGACGTGATCTACGAGGAGGGGCTCGGGCTGCACGGGGCGGGCGCCCGCGTCGATGCGGCCGGGGAGTTCGCGCCGCCGGCCGGGGCGAGCGTGGAGGACCTGCTGGTGCCGGTGCTGCGCGCGGGCCAACCGGTGTACGAGCCGCCGCCGCTGGTCGAGGTGCGGGCGCGGACGCAGGCGCAGCTGCAGCGGCTCGATCCGGCGGTGCGCCGGCTCGACGCGCCGGCCTCCTACCCGGTGGCGCTCGACCGGCCGCTGGCTGACCTGAAGGCCAGGTTGATGGCGGCGGCGCGGAAGGAGCGGTGAGCATGCGGGCGCTGATCCTGGTCGACATCCAGAACGATTTCTTGCCCGGCGGGGCGCTGGCGGTGCCGGAGGGCGATCGCGTGATCTCGGTGGCCAACGCGCTGATGCCGTTGTTTCCCCTGGTGGTGGCGACGAAGGACTGGCACCCGCCGGACCACGGGAGCTTCGCCGACAATCACCCGGGCCGCGCGCCCGGGGAGGTGGTGATGCTGGCGGGGCTGGAGCAGGTGCTGTGGCCGACGCACTGCGTGCAGGGCACGCGCGGGGCCGAGTTCGCGGCGGGGCTGCAGCAGGGGCCGGTGGCGAAGAGCTTCGTCAAGGGGGTCGACCCGGAGGTCGACTCGTACAGCGGGTTCTTCGACAACGGCCGCCGGCGCTCGACCGGGCTCGGCGAGTATCTGCGGGTCCACGAGGTCCGCGAGGTGGTGGTGCTCGGGCTGGCCACCGACTATTGCGTGAAGTTCACGACGCTCGACGCCCTGTCGCTGGGGATCGCGGCGACGCTGGTCGAGGACGGCTGCCGCGGGGTCGAGCTGCAGCCCGGCGACGTGGCGGCCGCGCTGGCGGAGGTGCGTGCAGCCGGCGGGGCGGTGCGTCGCAGCGCAGATCTGCTAGGCTGACGCGACGATGCTCGCCGTGTTGATGGCGGCGACGATCGTCGCTGCGGCCGAGCCGCCCCCGGGCCTGGCGCTCGACTGGACGGCGCCGCCGGGCTGCCCGGACCAGGCCGAGGTGTACGCGCGCGTGGTCCGGAGGACGGGCCAGGAGGCGGCCGACCGCGCCAGCCTGACCGCCCGCGGGACGGTCCGCGAGGCCGCTCCGGGGCGCTGGTCGCTGACTCTCGAGCTGGCCGGGGCGACCGGCGGGGGCCGACGCGAGCTGTCCGCCCCGCGCTGCGAGGAGCTGGTCGAGGCCGCCGCGCTGGTGGTGGCGATCGCGGTCGACCCGCGGGCGGCGCTGGCGACCGGGGAGGTGGTGGTGCCGGCGCCGCCGTCCGAGGTGGCGCAAGGAGCAGGTGCGAATGGACATGTCGCTGAGGACATGTCTCAGAGAGCAGGTTCGAACGGGCAGGTCTGGAAGGACATGTCCGAAGGTCCGAAGGCGCAGCCGCGGGCGACCGACGAGATGGAGGCGCCGGTGGCCGAGGAGCCGGCGCGGGCCGAGGAGCCGGCGCCGGCGGGGAAGCCCCCGGGGGTGCGGGTGGGCCTGCGCGCGGCGGCGGGGGTGAGCTTCGCCCGCCTGCTGCCGCGGCCGAGCGCGGCGGTGGGCCTGGCGCTGAGCGTGAGCGGCAAGCGCTGGCGGGCGGAGCTGGGAGGGCTGTACGCGCCGCCGGTGACGGGCGGGGACGACGTGATCGGGGGGCTGTTCCAGGCGGGCGCGGTGGAGCTGCGCGGGTGCCCGGTGCTGCGCCGCGGAGCGGTGGAGGTGCCGCTGTGCGTGGGCCTGCAGATCGGGGCGATGCAGGGCCGCGGCCGCGGCTCAGGCCTGGCGACGACGACGACCGCGCGCTCGCCCTGGCTGGCGGCGACGGTCGGGGCGGCGGTGGGGTGGCGGCCGCGCGGGCGAGTCGGCCTGTGGCTGGGGGCAGACGCGATCGTGGCGCTGCTGCGGCCGAGCTTCGTGACGGCGGGCGGGGTGAAGGTCCACGAGGCGGCGCGGTTCGGCGGGCAAGTGCTGGCGGGCGTCGAGGTGCGTCTGCGCTGAGACGCCGTAGGCTGGTGCGTCGACCTCGTGACGGCCGCGGGTGATGAGGCTGCGCGTCCGTGGGTAGCGACACGCGGGCGATGGTGGCCAGGCAGGGTCGGGCCGGCGAAGATGCGATCTCGCGGCGGATCGGCTCGCGCATGAGCTGCGCGCGGTCGACGACGGGATGTTCGGCGCTGCGCGGACGCGGTGCAGACGCATCGCTCGGGTCGGTCCGCGTGTAGTCGTGAACATGCTCGATAGAGCATGCTCGATCGAACATGCCTATAAGGACATGCTTTTAAAAGCATGTCCTGAGAGACATGCTTCAACCGCCGAGCTGGACTCGGACGGCGGCGGGGCGCGCCTCGAGGCCGGTGGCGCCGGGGACGGGGGTGGGCGGACTCGGGTCCTCGCCCGTGAGGCGGGCGTGTTGGAGGGCGCCGCCGGTGACGTAGAGCAGCTCGGCGTCGGCGCCCACGATGCCGCGGGCGAGGGCCGGAGGGAGGGTGGCGGTGGCGGGCTCGGCGACGGTGAAGGGGGCGCCCCAGTCGTCGTGGTCGAGGCCGCGCACGGCGTAGACGCCGTCGTCGTCGTAGCCCTTCCAGGCGATGTAGTAGGCGCCGTCGTCGGTGGCGACGAAGGCGAGTTCGCTGGCGGTGATGGCGAGGTCGTCGACGACTGTCTCGACGGTCCAGGCGTTCTGCGGGGTGAGCAGCTTGACGACGGCGATCTTGCCGTCGGCGGCGCGCACGTAGGCGAGCAGCAGGTCGCCCTCGGCGTCGACCAGGGCGGCGGGGGTGAGGCCCGAGACGACCAGCGGCGGCGGGGCCTGCATCGACGGCTGCCAGGCGCCGCCGGGCGAGGACTTGGAGCTGTAGAAGATCTTGCCGTTGTCGCCGGCGTAGGCGGCGTAGGTCTCGGCGGTGCCGGAGGCGAGCACTGCGGCGCTGGGGCCGAAGGCCTGGATCTGCGGCATCCCGGCGGGCAGCGGGCCGAACGGGACCCAGGTGCCGTCAGTCCACAGGGCGGTGTAGTGCTTGAAGTCGGTGCCGAGGAATCCGAGCGTGACTGTCTCGGCGACGGCGGCGAGGGCGGGGCCGTCGATGCCGAAGCCGAAGGCGCCGATCGGCTGGGCCGGGGCCCAGTCGTCGGGCTGTCCCTTGGACCATGTCGTCCAGAACAGCTCGTTCTCGGCGTCGACGTCGGCGGTGGCGCGGCGGCCGGCCCCGAGCGCGCCGAGGTGGGTGGCGACCAGGGCGGTCTCGCCGAGGTCGACGTCGAGCTCGCCGACGCTCCAGCCGGGGCCGGGGACGTAGCGCGCAGCCAGGGCGGGGGCCGTGCCGGCGCCGGCGAGGACGAGCAGCGCCTGTCCCGAAGTACAGTCGCCGAGGCAGGCGTCGTCGTCGGCGTCGCCGTCGTCGCACACCTCGCCGCCGTCGACGACGCCGTCGCCGCAGACGCCCGCGGTGGTCTCGGGCTCGGTGGTCGAGGTCGTGGAGGTCGTCGAGGTCGAGGTCGAGGTCGAGGTCGTGCCGGTGAGCGCGTCGGTGGTAGCGGTCGACGTGGTGGTGATCGGCTCGCCGGTGGTCGTGGTGGTGGTCGGCGAATCGACGGTGTCGGTGGCGTCGGGGAAGCTGCTCTGGGGGTTGGTGATCGGGGCGGTGGTGCCCGCGGGGGTGGTGGCGGTGAAGCCGCTGGGTTGCTCGTCGGTGCAGCTGACCGAGAGGAGGACGACCACGGGGAGGACGCGCGCGGGGTGCATCGGACAGGAGGATGCCCCGGAGCCGGGTGGGAGCGCCAGCGCGCACGCAGGAACCCGGGCGGAGGGGGGTGACAGAAACCGGCGGAGCTGGACAATCACGGCGGATGCCCGGCCCGAGCCCCGCCGACGACCCGTCGCTGACGCTGGCGGAGGTCTATCGTGCGCACGCGGGGTTCGTCTGGCGGGTGGTCCGGCGCCTCGGGGTGGCCGAGTCGGCGCAGGAGGACGTCGTCCACGACGTGTTCCTGGTGGTGCACCGCCGGCTGCGCGAATACGACGGCCGGGCGGCGCTGACCAGCTGGCTGTACGGGATCGCCCGGGGCGTGGCGGCGAACTACCGCCGCAGCAACGTGCGCGCGGAGCGGCGGCTGAGCGTGGCGCCTGCGCCCGGGTCGGGGCCCGATCCGGAGACCGGCGCGGCGCAGGAGCAGGCGGCGGCGTTCGTGCGCGCCTTCCTCGACGGGCTCGACGAGGAGCGGCGGATGTTGTTCGCGCTGGCCGACATCGAGGGCATGAAGGTGCCCGAGATCGCGGAGGCGCTGGGGCTCAACCTCAATACGGCGTACTCGCGGCTGCGGGCGACGCGAGAGCTGTTTCAACGCGCGCTGGCCGAGCGAGACGGGCGGCGCGGAAGGGCTGCGGCAGGATGACGACGGGACCACGGGGAGGCGAGGGCGAGCTCGATCCGCAGGCAGCGGCGGCGCTGCGGGCGTTTCGCGCCGAGGAGGACATGTCCGCCGCGGCCCAGGCCCGCGTGTGGGCCCGCGTGGCGGCGAGCACCCGGGCCGATGAGACATGGTCGAAGAGGCATGTCCGGAGAGGCATGTCCGAGTGGGTGTGGGCGGGCGTGGTCCTGGCGGCGGCCGCTGCCGTGCTGCTGGCCTCGCGCGCGGGCGTGCTCGGGCCGCTGATCGGGGCCCGCGACGGCGGGGAGGCCGCGGCCTACGCGGAGCGGCAGACGGTGACGACCGAGCCGGTGCGCGCGGGCGGCGGGGCGGGCGAGCCTGTCGGCGGGGACATGACCCGAGAGACAGATGAGGCGGCGGGCGAGGGCGCGTCGGTGGGGGCGGAGACCGAAGGGCTGAAAGGACATGTCGTGAAGGGCATGGCCGGTGGGACTGGTGCGATGCCCGCTCGAGGCGAGTCGGGGCGCGCGGAGCGGCGAGGCGAGCGGTCCAGCGCTGCGGGGGCGCGCGAGGCGGACGCGAGCACGAAGGACGGGACGAGCGCCGCGGGGGCAGAGGAGACGAGCTCGCTGGTGCAGGAGGCCGAGCTGCTGGGCCGTGCGCAGGCTGCCATTCAGGGCGGGCGCGCGAGCGAGGCGCTGGCGCTGCTGGGCACCTATGCGCAGCAGTTCCCGCGCGGAGCGCTGCGCGAGGAGCACGACGCCCTGCGCGCGCTGGCGCTGTGCGCGAGCGATCGCGGGGCCGAGGGCAGGGCGGCGGCGCAGGTGTTCCTGCGAGCGCACGGCGGGTCGGCGCTGGCAGAGCGGGTGCGTCAGGGCTGCGCCGAGCAGTGAGGGTCGCGGGGCGTGTGAATCGCCGCGAGGCTGACGCGGCGACGCGGGCAGAGGAGCGCCGAGGCGAGGAAGCGGGCCGTGAGGGACGCGACTTCTGCCGGGATGTGATGAGAGCGCCTGGAGCAGCCACGGCTATTCGCATCGACCGGCGTGCGGCGTCGCTTTGCGGTGGAGGAGGACGGCGGTTCGGCTGTGCCCGCTCGACCGAAGCGTTCGTCTCTCATGAGCAGCCGGAGACGCGTGCGTCGGCTCGCACCATGAGCGCGCGGTCGGCGTAGGCGCTCCGGCCTGCGCGCGCGGGCGCGTGGGGACTACCTGGATGCGCGATCGAAAAAAATCGCGAGGCCCGACACAGACGAGCCGCGGGGCGGACAACTACCGGGCGACCCATCTGAGGAACGACTCACCATGCATCGCACTATCCTTAATGCCCTGAAGAGCCTGAAGACCCATCGCAACCTCCTGCTCGTCGGAGCGCTGCTCGGCGCCACGGCGGCGGCATGCGACCCGAAGATGATCGGCAGCGAGCCGACAGGCGACGGGACCTGCAAAGAGGGCGACACCAAGCCGGCCGAGGACGGCTGCAACACCTGCACGTGCCACGACGGCGGGTGGGCCTGCACCGAGATCGCCTGCGACGGCCTCTGCGAGGAGGGCGAGACGAAGCCGGCCGAGGACGGCTGCAACACCTGCACGTGCTACGACGGCGACTGGGCCTGCACCGAGATGGGCTGCCCCGCTACCGATGGCCAGAGCGACACCGAGGGCACCGGGACCGAGGGCGAGCCGAACGAGACCATCGGCACGAGCGGCCCGCCGGTCGAGACCGAGGGCTCGTCGACCACCGACCCGAACCCGGGCGTCTGCGGCGACGGGGTGGTCGAAGGCTTGGAGTCGTGCGACGACGGCAACACCGAGAGCGGCGACGGCTGCAGCAGCGAGTGCCAGATCGAGGGCAGCAGCGCGCTGTCGTGCCCCGACCCGGCGCCGGCGGACCCGTACGAGATCGTCGGCGCGAAGATCGTCGGCGACACTCTGGTGGCGGACATCGAGCGCAGCGGCGGCTGCACGGAGCACGACTATGCGCTGTGCTGGGACGGCCTGTTCGCGGAGTCGGAGCCGGTCCAGATCGACCTCGAGATCTCGCACGACGCCCACGACGACCTGTGCGACGCGTGGATCTCGGAGCAGCTCGTGTTCAGCCTGGCCGAGCTCAAGGCGACCTGGCAGGCGGGCTATCAGCAGGAGCACGGCCAGATCGACATCGGCCTCGACGGCTGGGACCAGGGGCTCGAGTACGTGTTCTAAAGCCGCGGCGTGGCGCGCACCGGCCGCGGTTGCGGTAAGGTGCGCGCCATGACGCAGTTTCACGGACAGGTCGCGTGGGTCGTCGGCGCGACGGCGGGGATCGGGCGAGCCATGGCCCGCGAGTTCGCGCGCCGCGGGGCCGATGTCGCGGTGTCGGGGCGCCGTCAGGAGCGCCTCGCGGAGGTAGTCGCGGAGGTCGAGGGCCTCGGTCGCCGCGCCCTCGCGGTTCCGTGCGACGTGCGCCGCGACGACGAGGTGGCGGCGGCGGTGCAGACGATCGTGGCCCACTTCGGCCGCCTCGACGTCGCGGTCGCCAACGCCGGCTTCGGCGTGATCGGCCGGGTCGAGGACCTGACCGCCGACGACTGGCAGCGGCAGTTCGAGACCAACTTCTTCGGCGCGCTGTCGGTGGTGCGCCACAGCCTGCCGGCGCTGCGCCGCACGGGCGGCCGCCTGGGCCTGGTCAGCAGCGTGTCGGGCATCCTCGCCAGCCCGCGCGTCGGCGCCTACGCGGCGTCGAAGTTCGCGCTGCGGGCGGTCGGCCTGACTCTGGCGATGGAGCTGCGCGGCTCGGGGGTGAGCTGCACGCTGCTGAACCCCGGCTTCGTGAGCACGGAGATCGGGCAGGTCGACAACCAGGGCCAGTTCGAGGCCAGCCGCCAGGACAAGCGCCCGGCGGCGCTGATGTGGACGGCGGACGACGCGGCCCGGGTGATGGTCAAGGCGATCGCAGCGCGCAAGCGCGAGTACACGTTCACGGCCCACGGCAAGCTCGGGGTGTTCCTCGGCATGCACTTCCCGGGGCTGATGTGCTGGCTGCAGCGCGACGCCCGCTCGAAGACGGCAAAGCTGGACTGAGGGTCATGTCCGAAGGGTCATGCCCGATCGGGCATGGCCCTCAGGTCAGATGGCGCAGTAGGCGGGGAAGTCGCCGGGCAGGTCCCGGGCGTAGGGCGAGGCGCCGACGCCGTACGGGTGGTCGAAGAAGAACTGCATGACGCTGTCCTGGGCGTCGGGGATCGAGTGGCCGCCGCCGTGGTTGCACAGGAAGTTGAAGTCGTCGTTGTCGTCGAGGTAGGCGGCGTAGTCCTTGCTGGCCTGCTCGAAGCCGACGACGACGACGTCGCCGGGGCCGCCGTGGAAGATCATGGCGGCGAACTTGTTGTCGGGGTTCTGGAACGGCGGCATGGCGCCGAAGATGAGGCCGCCGGAGTAGGGGGCGGCGGCGGCGACGTAGCTCGAGCGACGGATGCTCATCTGCGCGGTGTGCAGGCCACCGGCGCTGAAGCCGAGGGTGTAGATCCGGCTGGCGTCGACGCCGATCTGCTCCCGGGCGCAGGCGAGCACCTCGTCGGCCAGCAGCAGGTCGTCGTCGGTTTCGCTGAGCACGAGCCACCACGGGAAGATGCCGGCCATCGGGTCGTGCGTGGGCGCGATGACGATACCGCCGAGGTCGAGGATCTCCTGGATCCCGAGGTCGCCGATGCCGGTGAGCGCCTCCTGCGGCGAACCGCCCGTGCCGTGCCAGTAGAATACGACCGGTCCGTCGGCCTGCTCGGCGGCGTCGAGGTCGACCCAGATCCGGACGTCGCGCGGGCCGTCGAGCCCCGCGGGGTGGAAGTCGACGTCGCCGTCGACGATGTCGGGGCAGTCGGCGGTCGGGACGGGCAGCTCGGGGGCCACTGGGTCGACGCCGGTGGTCGAGGTAGTCGAGGTGTCGGTGGTCGTGGCGTCGGTGGTCGCGTCGCCGGTGGTCGAGCCGTCGGTGGTCGAGGTGCCGTCGGTGGTGGTCGTCGTGGTGGCCGGGTCGGGCTCGCTGGTGACGGGCGCGCCGGTGGTGACCGGGTCGGGCGAGCTGGTCGAAGGGTCAGGTGGTTCGCCAGTCGGCCCGGGGTGGGTCAGGCCGGTCGTGCCGATGCTGTCGGTGCCGTCGGCGCCGGTGCTGGTGTCGTCGCCGCCTTCGGTCAGGGTCGGCGCCTCGAGCTCGCCGCAGGCGACGGTGAGGAGGAGGAGGAGAGGACTACAGGCGAGGACTCGAGGCACCGCGAACCTCCGGGCAGGCGAAGGCCGTCATGACAGCGCACACGGCGGTCCGCAGTCAAGCGCGAGGACGCGGAGGTCTCCTCGCCCCGCAATGGAGGCCCTCGGGGCCGCGCGCGCTCAGCCGGGCTGGATCGGGAAGCAGCAGCCCGTCGAGCAGTAGTAGCCCTCGGCGCAGTTGCTGTTGCCCATCATGTCGATGGTGCAGGAGTCGAAGCCCTCGCAGGTGGGATCGTCACAGCCCTCGGGCGGCTCGGTCTCACCGAAGCAGATCTCGCAATCCTCGGGGTGGCACTCCTGGTCGCAATCGTCGTTCTTGGTGCATTGCTGGCAGCTGTCGATGTCCGCCAGCGTGCAGTCGGGGTCGCCGAGGAAGATGTCGTAGGTCATGCCGTCGACCTCGACGGTGCAGCAGCCGAAGCAATCGCAGCCGTTCGGGACCTGGCAGTTGTCGAGGCACTCCTGCGACTGCATGTCCGGGCAATTGTTGAAGTTGGGATCGTACGGGCAGATGTCGCCGCCGGGGTTGGCGGGGTCGCACTTGAGGCTCCAGTTGCACTTGTCATCGCCGGCGCCGGAGTTGCCGTCGAAGAAGCAGTCCTGGTTGCACGGGTCCATGTTGTCGCCGGGCAGGCCGGTGGCGAAGGTGTCCTCGCGGTCGTCGCACGGCGAGATGCACTCGGGGTCGGCGAGGTCGGTCTTGCCGTCGCCGTCGTTGTCCATACAGTCGCCGCAGGCGAGCAGGGCGCCCTCGCACTCGATGGGGACGCACGTCAGACCCGCGGTGGTCGAGGTGCCCTGGGTGCCGGTGCCGGTCGCGGTGCCGTCCTCGGTGGTCGTCGGCCCGGTCGTGCCGGGGCCGGTCGTGGTCGAGGTGGTCAGGTCGGTGGTCGCGTCGGTGAGGTTGATGGTGGTGTTCGCAACCGACGTGCTCTCATCGGTGGTCGCCGCCGTCATCGTCTCACCGGACTCGGGGGACTTGCAGGCGAAGGTGAGAGTCACTGCAATGAGGGAGAGACGCGGCGCGATCGATCGCATGGTGCGACTCAGACCTGGCCGGCGGCGACGATTCCAACCTCGTCACAAAGGATGACGGTCGAGGTCGCTGGCGCGCACGCGAACGCGGTTGGAACCAGGCGATCGTCGGCGGTCCAAGCGAGCATGCCGGATTCATCCATTGGAAATCTCGCAGGTGTCGCCGTCCTCGCGCTCGCGCTCGCGGGCTGCCAGAAGGAAGAGGAGGAGCCGCTGCCCGAACAGCCGAAGCTGGCGGCCGGCGCGGCGTGCGACCCGGCGGTGCGGCCGGTCGAAGAGACGCCGGAGAGCGAAGACGACGCCGATCCGCAGCCGATTTGCGGGCCCGGGCTGGCGTGCGAACCACTGGCGGACGGCGAGGGCCACGTATGCGGGACGGCGCTGTCGCTCCGCGGGCGCGTGACCGACTCGGCGAGCGGGAGCGGAATCGACGGGGCGCTGGTGGCGGCGCTGGGCGAGCTCGGCGAGCCGGTGACCGATGTCGTAGCGACTGACGCGTGCGGCGACTACGACCTGCCGGTGAGCGTGCGCCGCAAAGCCGACGGCAGCTACGCGGAGTCGCTGAAGTGGACGCTGTCGGTGTCGGCCCGCGACTACCAGCCGTTCCCGACCGGGCTGCGCCCCGCGTTGCCGATCGATCTGTCCGACGCAGCGCCGGCGCCGGAGCCGGTGGACGAAGAAGATGCGGACGAGGAGGCGCAGACGCCGGACGTGGTCGACAACGCGGCGACCCACGTCGCGCTCCTCTCGCTGGGCGCCGACGCGGCGGGAGTGACGATCGTCGGCACGCTCGGCGAGGGGACGGCGGGCACTCTGGTGATCGCGGAGGGCGCGACGACGCCGGCTCCGTACGCGATCGCGGACGCGTCGGGCGCGTTCACGTTGTTCAACGTGCCGGCCGGAGCGGTGACGATCCGCGGGTATCGCCAGGACCTCGAGGTCGAGCCGCAGGCGATCACGGTGGGTACGAGCGACCTCGCCGACGTCGCGCTGTCGGTGATCACGACCGACCCGGCGATGCTGGCGACGGTGACCGGCGACCTCAACATCGTCGACCCGGGCGCGGGCACGGTGACGAGCGTGGTGCTGGTGCCGGCGAGCGTCTACAACGAGCAGCTCGAGCGCGGGCCGGTGCCGCTCGGCCTGCGCGACCCGCCGCCGCCGGCCGCGCCCGACGTGAGCGGTTCGTTCTCGCTGACGGGGGTGCCGAGCGGGACGTACAAGGTGCTGGTGGCGTTCGAGAACGATCAGCTGGTGCGCGACCCGGACGAGGGGATCGCGGGCACGCAGGTGCAGGAGATCGTGGTCGAGCGCGGACAGGCGACGGCGGTGCCGGAGAGCTTCAAGGTGACGGGGGCGCTCGAGATCGTGGGGCCCGGCAAGGAGCGTCCCGAAGTGGTGGAGGCGACGCCGACGTTCCGGTGGATCGACGACTCCAGCGAGGAGGGCTACGACCTCGTGGTGTTCGATGCGCTCGGCAACGTGACGTGGGAGGCCGAGGTGCCGGCAGGCAACGGCGGCGAGGTGTCGTTCGCCTACGCCGGGCCGGCGCTGCAGGCGGGGATGTACTACCAATTCCGGGTGACGTCGTGGCGCCTGGTCCAGGACGAGCGGCGCAACATCTCGCGCACCGAGGATCTGCGCGGGGTGTTCGTCCACGGCGAGGGCGAGCCGGTCGCGGAGTGCGAGGCGCCGGAGGCCGGCGAGGAGACGGCGGGCGAGAGCAGCAGCTCCAGCGACACCGAGTGAGCGCGACGTTCGCGGGTGGAATGATGATGGCCCTCAGGACATGCTCTCGAAGTCATGTCCTTGGGGTCATGTTCATGAGGGCGCAGGCCCGAAGGCTCAGCGCGGCAGTTGGTCGCCGGCGATGAGGCCGGCGAGGAGCATCAGCGCGAACACGCCGAGGAAGATGTAGAACAGGACCTGCGCGACGTCGGAGGCGGCGTTGGAGAGGCCGCTGAAGCCGAACACGGCGGCGATCACGGAGATGATGAGAAACACGAGAGCCCAGCGCAGCATGCGACGGTCCTCCTGCTCCGGTCGATAGCCCAAGACGGAGGCCTGACCAGGGGGCCCGGGCGAGAGCGAGGACGCAGGCCGCGGGAGGTCGCGTCCGCGGAGGGCGGCGGCGGGGCGGCGGCAGGGGTCCGCGGGCGGCGCCAGATTGCCCGCAGATGCCCGAATTCGGCCGAGCTCGCCGATGCGGGCGCTCGCCCTCGCGGGCTGGACGGTGCGGGGGTAGTTGCCGTCGGTCCGCCCGCCGGGCAGCATGCGGGGGTGACGAGTCCTACCGTGTCCGAGCCGCCTCGCCTGCCGCCGGGTCGCTCCGGTCTGCCGTTCGTCGGCGAGTGGTTCCAGCTCCTGTTCAACCCGCGCTTCGGCGCCGAGCGGCGGGCGGAGTTCGGGCCGGTGTCACGCACGCGCCTGTTCGGCCGCGACATGGCGCTGCTGGCGGGGCCGGAGAACAACCTGCTGCTGTTCCGCGGCGAGCACAAATTCGTCGAGGCGACCTGGCCGGCGAGCACGCTCAAGCTGCTCGGGCCCAACACGCTGTCGACGCAGGAGGGCGAGCTGCACATGCGCCGGCGCCGGCTGCTGGCGCAGGCGTTCCGGCCGAAGGCGCTGGTAGGCTACCTGCCGCTGATGGAGGCGCGGATCTCGGCGGCGATCGAGCGCTGGCTGGAGCGCGGCGAGCTGGCGCTGTATCCCGAGATCCGGGCGCTCACGTTCGACATCGCGGCGGCGCTGATGATGGGCGCGCACGAGCGCACCGACGCGGCGCTGGTCGACGACTTCGAGACGTTCGCGGCCGGGCTGTTCACGATCCCCGCCGACCTGCCGCTCACCGCGTTCGGCCGGGCCAAGCGGGCCCGGCGGCGCCTCATCGCGCACCTGCACGCGGCCATCGACGCCCGCCTCCGCAGCGGCGAGGCCGGGCGGGACGTGCTCGGGCTGCTGCTCGCCGCCCGCGACGACGACGGCTCGGCGCTCGGTCGCGAGGAGCTGGCCGAGCAGATGCTGGTGCTGCTGTTCGCCGGCCACGAGACGCTGACCTCGGGGCTTACCAACTTCTGCATGTTGATGGCGCAGCACCCCGAGGCCTACGCGCGCGTGTGCGCGGAGATCGATCGGGTCGCGCCGCGCGGGCCGCTGACGGTCGAGGGGCTGGGCCGCCTGGCCGACACCGAGCGCGCGCTGGCCGAGACGCTGCGGCTGCAGCCGCCCGTGGCGGCGGCGTTCCGCAAGTGCACCCGCACGTTCGAGGTCGCCGGCTTCACGGTGCCGCAGGGCTGGCTCACGGGCTACCGGATCCGCGACACCCACCGCGACGGGGCCCTGTTCGAAGAGCCAGGTCGTTTCGACCCTGACCGTTTCGCAGTGTTCGAAGAGACATGTCCTCACGGACGGGTCCACGCGCACGCCCACGAGGGCCGCTACCTGCCGTTCGGCGGGGGAGCGCGGATCTGCCTCGGCATGGAGTTCGCGCGCCTCGAGATGCGGGCGTTCGCGGCCCTGCTGGCCCGTCGCTGCGCGTTGACGCTGGCGCCCGGGCAGGACCTGACGATGAAGCAGGTGCCGGTGCCGCGGCCGCGCTCGGGGCTGGTGACGCGGCTGTCGCCGCGGACGAGCGCCTCCTGATGCGAGGCGCTCGCCGCCGCTCCGGCCCGGCTGCGGAGCGGCGGAAGCGAGTCACACGCCCATGCGGTTGTCCTTGGGCGCGCGGTCGATGAGCTTGTTGTAGGGGTCGATGCCGACGCGCGCGGGCGGCTCGTCGACGACGACCTCGATCACGTTGTCGCCGCCGACCAGCTTGCGCCGCTCGAAGAACAGCGGCTTGCCGAGGTCGAGCTCCTGCGGGCCGGGGGCGGCGAACACCGCGACGTCGATGAAGTCGGCCACGGGCACCTCGGTCTCCTCGCCGAGCTCCGAGGCGCGCAGCTTGCGGGCGGAGACGGTGAAGCGGACCTTGTACTTGCTGCCCTCGGGGGTGACCTCGGCGGAGACGACCTTGTTGTCGTAGAGGGTGATCGTCTCGAACATGTCCTCGATGACGTACTGGTACTCGGCCGGAGTGACCTCCTTGAGGATGGCGACCAGCTCCTTGGTGGTGGTGAACGGGGCGCTCTGGAACCCGACCTGCTTGATGTAGCGGGCCAGGGCGGCGTTCAGGACGTCCTCGCCGATGTAGTCGGCCAGCGCGTACCACACCAGAGAGCCCTTCTGGTAGTGGATGTACTGCTGGTTCTCGTTGCGCATCAGCGGCAGCTCCTTCTTCTTCTCGTTGCTGCGGCCGCCGAGGTAGCCCTTGAGCTCGTAGGCGAGGAACTTGTGCATCTTGTCCTTGCCGTACTCCTTCTCCAGGACCTTCAGCGCCGAGTACTGTGACAGCGACTCGGACAGCATGGTGGCGCCCTGCACGTTGGCGCCGATGACCTGGTGGGCCCACCACTGGTGGGCGACCTCGTGGGCGGTGACGTAGAACGGGTAGTCGATGTCCTCGGGGTCGCCGGGGCGGACGCGGGCGATGAAGCCGATCGCCTCGGAGTATGGGATCGTGTTGGGGAACGACTGGGCGAAGCTGGCGTAGCGCGGGAACTCGAGGATCCGGACCTGGCGGTGCTGGTACGGGCTGAAGTTCCTGGTGAAGTAGTCGAGCGACTTCTTGACCGCGTCGATCATCCGGTCGAGGTTGTACTCGTGGCCGGGGTGGTAGTAGACCTCGATGTCGACGTCGTTCCACTTGTCGCGGCGGACCTCGTAGCGCGCCGACAGGAACGAGTAGAAGTTGAGGATCTTGCTGTCCATGGCGTAGGCGAAGCAGCGCCGGCCGTTTTCGGTCCACTCCTTCTGCAGGTAGCCCGGGGCGATGGCGATCTGGTCGGGGTCGGTGCAGACGGTGCCGCGGAAGTCGATCCAGTCGGAGTCGCTGGCGATGTACGTGTTGGCCCGCGCGGCCTCGTCGTCGATCGAGGGCATGCGCTCGCGCTCGGGCAGGCCGTGCTGCTTGCGGTCGTCGTCGTTGTCGAGCTCGAGGCCGCGGTTGTAGCCGATGCTCGGGGCGAGGCCGTCGCTGGACACGAAGCTGCCGTTGGCGACGATGCCGGTGTCGCGGCCGCCGTTGCTGAAGCCCTCTCGCTGGTCGGCGAGGTCGAAGTGCAGCGTCAGCTCGGCGCCCGGCGCGAGCGGCTCGGCCAGGCGGTGGATCATGTAGCGCATCCGCTTGTCGTCGTGCTCGACCTCGGAGGGCCGGTCGAAGCGGAGCTCGCGGATCGTCAGCTCGTCGCGCAGGTAGACGTGGACGGTCGGGATGGCCACACCTGACTTGTTGGCCAGGCGCAGGGTGCCCTTGAAGGTGCCCTGGCCGCGCGCGGGGTCGAGGTCGACGCGCACGTCGGCGGCGACGATCCGCGGCTGCGGCAGGTGCTCGTACTGCTTGTACTCGCGCTCGTAGACGGCCCGCAGCTCCTCCTCGTCGTCCTGGTCGCGGAAGCGGTTGAGGTCGTGGGTGTTGTGGCGGATGAAGGCGAACAGGCCGAGGAACACCGCCAGGAGGCCGCCGGTGGCCGCGAGCCAGCGCGGGGTGAGGCGCGCGCGAGCCAGGCGCAGGCGGGCGCGCAGGCCCTGGACCTGGCCGCGGACCAGGAACAGGCGCGCGACCGCCAGCAAGAGGCCGGCGAAGCTGAAGTAGTAGGCCATGAACCACAGCCAGGCGCCGAGGCTCGGGCCGTAGTGGTTCATGTCGGAGTAGACCGGGTCGGGGAACTGGCTGTAGCGGAACAGATTGTCGTGCACGCCCCAGAAGCTGAGGACGAGCATCACCATGTAGTAAGCGATGATGAGGCCGTTGGCGACGAGCTTCTGGTTGGTGACGACGTGGATGAAGAAGGCGAGCAGGGTGAGGAGGGCGATGCCGGGGAAGGCGACGCCGTAGATGTAGCCGAGGTAGACGTCGAGCTCGAAGTGGCCGTAGCCCTTGATCGCCTGCACGGCGATGCCGGTGAGGATCAGCGCGCCGCACAGGGTCGCCTCGACCCCGAGCAGCGCGACGACCTTGCTGGCGAACACCAGCGGGCTGCGCGTCGGGGTGGCGTCGACGAGCTGGTCGCACTTGAAGCCGCGCTCGCGCCACACCAGCTCGCCGGCGTACAGCGCCGAGATGATGACGAAGAACAGCGCCGAGCCGGTGATGACCTCGACCATCGCGTAGGTCACCGGGTAGACGGTGGTGCCGTACATGAGGTCGGCGTAGAAGGCGTTGACGACCGTCATCAGCACGGCGATGGCGCCGAGCGCCAGGAAGGCGCGCTCGCGGACGATGCTGCGGTAGTGCAGGCGCACCAGCGCGACCAGGCGGGCGAGCTCGACGCGCGGGCCGACGCTCGGGGTGACGCGCGGGAGCACCGCCGGTGCCCGCATCGCCGGCAGCTCGGGCTCGACCTTGGCGGCCTTGGCGGCCTTGGGCCCGCGCGGAGCTGCCTCCATGCGGAACATGCGGTAGGCGACGAGCAGGATGAGGGCGCCGATGCCGATCCACAGCAGACGGTTCAGCAGCAGCGCGCCGTCCATCGGCAAGAGCAGGCTGTTCTTCTCGGCGACGGTCCAGTAGCGGTTGATGAGGTTGGTGGCGTTGAAGCCGAACGGGTCGAGCAGCGCGGCCAGCTGCTCCTGCTCGATGTCGCTGACGAGGCTGTTGGCGACGCTGTAGCCGATGAAGAGGACGACGCCCTGGATGTAGACGGCGACGAAGCTGCGGGTCAGCACGCCGACGGCGAAGAACAGGGCGCTGACGAACAGCCCGGTCGGGACGACGTAGACGAGCACCGGCCAGACGTAGGTGCCGGGCGGGGCGACGCCGATCTTGTCGGCGTCGATCCACGGCATGAAGGAGCCGAGCCACAGGCCGAGCGCGCTGCAGGCGAGCACCAGGACGGTGACGACGTAGGCGCCGAGGAAGCGGCCGAGCACGAACGCCGACTTGCGCAGGCGCGTGGTGAACAGCAGCTCGTGGGTCTTGTACTCGAAGTCGCGCAACACCGCGGTGCCGGCGATCGCCGAGGTGAAGATCGTGCCCATCAAGGTGAACACCATGACGGCGGTGCTCACCAGCCACGGGGCGTTGTTCAACACCTTGCCGCCGGCGCCGCCGAAGCGGACGACCTCGGTGGTCATGGCGAGGAAGCCGAACAGCGCCAAGGCGAACGCGAACACGTAGGTGACCGGCCGCCGCAGGTGGTAGCGCACCTCGAAGCCGGCGAAGGAGAGGAGCTGGTTCATGCCGCCTCCGAGGCCGCGCCCTGGGCCGCGCCGGTGATGTGATAGAAGTAGACGTCCTCGAGGTCGGGCTCGACGGCCTCGAACTCGGGCCCCGGCGAGCCCTCGTGGAACACGTGGATGACGGGCCGGCCGGTGACGAGCCGGGTCGAGATGACCCGCAGCTTGCGCTGCATGTCCTCGAGCTCGGCCCGCGACACGACCCGGCGCCAGATCTTGCCGCGCAGGCCGTCGATCACGGCCGCCGGCGCGCCGCTGAACTTGACCTCGCCGGCGGCGATGATGGCGAACTGGCTGCACAGCTCGCGCACGTCCTCGACGATGTGGGTGCTCAGGATGACGACCACGTCCTCGCCGATGTCGGCCAACAGGTTGAGGAAGCGGTGGCGCTCGGTCGGGTCGAGGCCGGCGGTGGGCTCGTCGACGATGACGAGCTGCGGCCGTCCGAGCAGGGCGATGGCGATGCCGAGCCGCTGCTTCATGCCGCCGGAGTAGCCGCCGACGGCGTTCTTGCGCGCGGCGGTGAGGTTGGTCTGCTCGAGCAGCGCGGCGCACTGGGCCTTGCGCTGCTTGGCGTCGACGATGCCCTTGAGCACCGCGAAGTGGTCGAGGATCGCCTCGGCGCTGAGGTTGGGGTAGAGCCCGAACTCCTGCGGGAGGTAGCCGAGGACGCCGCGCAGGCGATCCTTCTGCGCGAGCACGTCGATGTCGCCGAAGCGCACGCTGCCGGTGTCGGGATCTTGCAGGGTGGCGATCGTGCGCATCAGCGACGATTTGCCGGCGCCGTTGGGCCCGAGCAGCCCGAACATGCCGGCGCCGATCGTGAGGTCGACTCCGCGCAGAGCACGGACGCCGTTGGGATAGGTCTTCGAGAGGTTGCGGATCTGGAGCTGCATGCGCGGTCCTGCTCGGAGCATATCCGAGGCTCCGCTTGGACTACCCGCGACAGCTCTCAGTTTCGCGCCGACGCACGACAAAGCCCCGCCGGGGCGATGCCGCCGGCGGGGCGCAGGCGCGACGCGCCCGATCACAGGATCACAAGATCACTGGATCTGGACCGCGATCCGGCGCGCGCCGTGGCCGTCCCACAGCGCCTCGTAGAGCGTCTTGCCGTCCTTCTTGCCGTCGTGCTTGCCGACGCCGAAGATCTGGAACTCGTCCCCGTCCCGGCGGTAGAAGATCGAGACGTGGGCGTGGCCCTTGCCGAAGGTGACGTGGGCGACGGACAGCTTGACGCCCGCGACCTTGACGTTGATCTGCTGCCCGCCGTAGCCCGGGTTGTCGTTGAACTGATTGAGCTTGTCGAGCTCGTTGTTGTCGATGTTTTCCCTGACGTTCTCTGCGATCGTTACCGACATCCACTCCCCTCCGAGGCCTATAGGGCACCGCAGCCGCCGGGCCCTGTCAAGGCGGGGGCCCCGACGACGAGATCGCGCAGGGCTTTCGCGCGCGCGGGCGGCGGCGTGCTAGTCTCGTGACCTGACCTGACTTATGCGTCGGCCTTTACGCTCGATCTTCGCCATCGCCTGCGTGCTCGCGCCCGCGGCCTGTAACGAACACCGGTTCGGCTTCTTCCCGGGGACCGAGAGCGACGGCGGCACCTTCGACCCGTCGACCGAGACGGACACCGCGGGGCCGACGTCGAGCCCGACGACGATAAGCCCGACGTCGATAAGCCCGACGCTGCAGCCGACGATCACCTCCGACACCGAGACGACGGTCACGTCGGTGACGACGGTCGATCCGACCGCCACCGTGACGACCGGCGTGCCGAGCGAGTGCGGCGACATCGTCCTGCCGCCGGTGGTGCCGATCACGCAGGTCGACTCGCTGCAGGCCAAGGGCGACGACTTCTCCCTCGACTGCGGCGGCGTCGGCGGCACCGACCTCGAGGTGGTGTGGACGGCGCCGGTCACCGGCCGGTTCCAGTTCGACACCATCGGCTCGAACTTCGACTCGCTGCTGGCCGTGCTCGACGGAGTCTGCTCTGGCCAGGAGCTGGCCTGCGACGACGACAGCGGCGGCAACCTGACGTCGAAGGTCGAGGTCGACCTGGTCGTCGGCCAGACGGTGACCCTGGTGATCGACAGCTTCGGCGAGAGCACCGCGGAGGTGGTCTACAACATCACGCAGGTGCAGGTCGCCGACGACTGCCCGGACACGGTGTTCGATCCGTTCGTGCCGCTGACGATCGACGGCCAGACGGCCGGCGCGAGCAATTTCCGCTCCGGCAGCTGCAACGGCTTCGAGTCGCCCGAGATCGAGGCGCAGTGGACGGCCCCGTTCGACGGGCTGTTCGTGTTCGAGGTGATCGAGGCCGACTTCGACCCGGTGCTGTACCTGCTCGACGTCTCGTGCCAGGGCCTCGAGCTGGCCTGCAACGACGACTCGAACGGGCCGTTCCCGCAGCTGTCGCGGCTCATGACCGCCGGCCAGCCGGTGATCGTGGTCGTCGACGGGGCCGGCGGGCAGTCCGGCAAGTTCCTGCTGTCGATCCACGAGGGCTGAGCCCGTGGATGGCTGCGAGGACATGTCCGTCCGGACATGTGCGAGCGGGCATGCCCCGAAGAGCATGCCCGCGGGGACAGTCTAGAGGCCGAGCGCGGCGCCGGTAACGGGGTCGAGGTCCATGTCGACGGCGTTCGGGCGGGCGCCCAGCGCCGGCAGGGTGGTGAGCTCGCCGGTCAGGACGGTGGCGAAGCCGGCCCCGGCGCGGACCAGGACGTCGCGCACCGGCAGGGTGAACGGCCGGGGCAGGCCGCCGTCGGCTGGGTCGTGGGTGGTGGCGAGGTGGGTCTTGGCGACGCACAGCTGCAGCTCGCCGAGGCCCCACTTCTCGATCTGGTTCAGGCGCGTGCGCGCCGACGGGGCCAGCTCGATGCCGGTGGCGCCGTAGACGTTCTTCGCCAGGCTCTCGAGCCGCGGCAGGAGCGGACCTGTCCCTTCGTACTGGTAGCGGAGGTCGGTCGGCCGGGCCGCCTTGACGACCGCGCGCGCCAGCGCCTCGGCCCCGGCGCCGCCGTCGGCGAAGCCGGTGTGGACGGCGAAGCCGGCCCCGAACTCGCGGGCGATGCCCTCGACGACCGCGATCTCGGCGTCGGTGTCGGTGGGGAAGCGATTGAGCGCGACGACCACCGGCGGGCCGAAGTTGGTGGCGATCCGCAGGTGATGCCGCAGGTTGGCGGCGCCCTTCTCGACGGCGGCGACGTCCTCGGTGAGCACGGCCTGATCGAGGGGCTTGCCGAGCACTGCCTTGGCCAGGCCGGCGTGGACCTTGAGCGCGCGCACGGTGCAGACGACGACGACGCAGGCGGGCCGCAGGTTGCCGAGGCGGGCCTTGATGTGGACGAACTTCTCGAGCCCGAGGTCGGTGCCGAAGCCGCACTCGGTGACGACCCACGGGGCGCGCGTGAGGGCCCAGCGGGTGGCGATCAGGCTGCTGTTGCCGTGGGCGATGTTGGCGAACGGGCCGGCGTGGAGGAGCACGGGCGTGCCCTCGCCGGTGCGCGCGAGGGTGGGGTAGAGGGCGTCGCGTAGCAGCACGCTCATGGCCCCGGCCGCGCCGAGCTGCTCGGCCCGCACCGGGGCGCCGCCCTGGTCGGGCCCGAGGACGATGTTGCCGAGGCGCCGCCGCAGGTCGCCGCGATCGTGGGCGAGCGCGAGGATCGCCATGACCTCGCTGGCCTCGTTGATTTCGAAGAAGGACTCGCGCGGGACGCCGTTGAGCGGGCCGCCGAGGCCGGTGATGACCTTGCGCAGGCTGCCGTCGTTGACCGGCGTGACCCGCGAGAAGGCGATCCGCGCCGGGTCGATCTTCAGCGCGTTGCCGTGGCGCAGGTGAGCGTCGAGCATGGCGGCGAGCAGGTTGTGCGCGGCGCCGACGGCCTGGCCGTCGCCGGTGCCGCCGAGGTTGACGCGATCGGAAGGCACGACCTGCGCCTTGCCCCCGCCGGCGCCGCCGCCCTTGGCGCCGAACACCGGGCCGAGCGAGGGCTGCCGCAGGCACGTGAGCGCCGACTCGCCGATCCGCGCGAGGCCCATGCCGAGCGAGATCGAGGTGACTGTCTTGCCCTCGCCGAGCGGGGTGGGGGTGACGGCGGAGACGACGACGAGGTTGCCGTGCGCCGAGCCTTCGCCGGCGGCGACGGTGTCGATCTTGGCGAAGTCGTGGCCGTAGGGGACAAAAGCGCGGCTCTCGGGGTCGAGGCCGAGGTCGCGGGCGAGGTCGACGAGGCGGCGGAGCATCGCCGGATGGTGCCACACGGGCTCTGGCGCGGCGGGACGACGGCCGCGGGCGGGCGGGCTGCGTCACGCCGGTGTTCGGCGCAGGAACGAGGCTGTTCGGCGGCGCCGCCGAACCCCGCGGCGAGCCGGCGCGGCGCGCGGCCGCACGCCGGCGGTGATGAGATCTCTCGTGATGCTTCAGCGAGGTCGGGGGAGATAGCTGGTGCCGACGATCCGCAAGCGAGGATCGGCCACGAGGCTGGCGGGGGTCAGGATCGGGACCGCTGCGAGCGCCGGTCGGCACGCGGCGAGCGAGGGCGCGCCGCGGCAGGCCGGGTGCGCTCGCCAGCGGCGCGTCAGCAACCGTTGCGCGGCCGCGTCGTCGAGCGCGAGATCCCCCAGCGGACGCCACGTGCCCACTGCGACGTCGACTGCGGCGTAGGCGAGGGCCACCAGTTCGCTACAGTAGAGGGCGTCGTCACCTGGCGTAAAGGACAGGTCGTAGGGGCGCCCGAGGTAGCCGGCGGCGGCGGCGACCACGGCGGCGCGCGCGGCGGAGTCGAGCCCGGGGTGGCGCAGAGCCGTGGCCTTGCCGCCGACGCCGCGGGCGAGCCACTCGGGCAGCGGCGTGCGGCGGGTCCGGGCGACGGCTTCGATCACGAAGAGCGCGTCGCCGGTGCGCTCGACGATGCCGACGTGGGTGTAGGGGCTGGCGGTCGCGCCGGCGACGGCGACGGCCTGCGCGCTGCGCGAGGTGTGGAGCAGGATGTCGCCGTCTCGCAGCGCGGCAGTGTCGAGCTCCGGGACCGCGAGCAGGCCGGTGAGCAGGGCGAGCCACACACACATGACGGTAGCAGGGCGGGGAATAGCGTCACGGCCTCGGGCCGCGAACAACCAGCCTGCATGCGGACTGCGAGGTCGCGGCGAGTGCCGGGGAGGTCCCGAAGCCGCGGTCCAGGAAGGACGATGTGCGCTGCGGTCGCCGGAGGGTGCATGCGCGTGCGCGAAAAAGGATCGCACACTGGGGATGCGTTCCCCCATACAATCCAAGCCTCGTGTCTGACGGCGACACCCAGCGCGCGACGCGTGGCGAGGAGACGGCGATGTTCGGGGAGCCAGAGCGAACCTTCGCCAGTTCGAGCTACGCGCGGCTGTTCGCCGCCAGCGACGCGCTGATCTTCGAGATCGACCGCGACGGCCGGTTCGTCGCGGCCAACCCCGCGACCGCGCTGGCGCTCGGCTACATGCCGGAGCAATTGCTCGGCGCGCGCCTGCTCGACCACGTCCACGCCGACGAGCGCGGCACGGTCGAGGTTGGCCTTGCGAACATGTTCGAAAGGCCAGGCGAAGTGCAGGCCCTGCGCACTCGCTTCATCCACCGCGAGGGGCGGACCGTGACGCTGGCGTGGCAGGCGGTGGTCGACGCCGCGGCCGGTCGAGCCTGCGCGATGGCGTCGGACGCCGGCGGGCGCGAGCTGGCCGAGCGGGCCTACGAGCGCGAGCACGCGGCCGCGGCCAAGGCGATCGCCGAGAGCGAGGCGCGGCTCGGGGCGCTGTGCGATCACATCCCGGCGATCGTCTACCTCAAGGACGAGGGCGGGTCGTACGTGTTCATCAACCGCTTCTTCGAGGCGCTGCTCGGGCGCCGCCGCGAGGAGGTGCTCGGCCGCACCGACCGCGAGGTGCTGCCGGCGGCGGCGATCGAGGCGTTCGCCCGCGGCGAGGCGCAGGTGCGCCAGCGCGGGGCGACGGTCGAGATCGAAGAGGTGCTGCACGGCCTCGGCGACGGCGCGCGCACGTTCTACTCGGTGCGGTTCCCGCTGCGCGCGAGCGACGGCAAGATCGCGGCGATCTGCGGGGTGTCGACCGACATCTCCGGGCGCAAGTCGGCCGAGGCGCAGCTGGTCGAGCTCAACGAGTCGCTCGAGCGCCGCGTCGCCGAGCGCACCGCGGCCGCCGAGGACGCGTCGCGGGCCAAGAGCGAGTTCCTGGCGCGCATGAGCCACGAGCTGCGCACGCCGCTCAACGCGATCCTCGGCTACAGCGAGCTGCTCGAGGACGAGATGCGCGAGCGCGGCACGCAGACGTGGCTCGCCGACCTGCTGCGCATCCGCGCCGCCGGCAAGCACCTGCTCAGCCTGATCAACGACATCCTCGACATCTCGAAGATCGAGGCCGGCAAGATGCTGGTCCACATCGAGGAGTTCACGGTCGCGGGGTTGATCGACGAGGTGGTGGCGACCAGCCGCCCGCTGATCGAGAAGAACCGCAACGCGTTCCGCCTCGAGATCAGCCCCAGCGTCGGGTCGATGCGCTCCGACCCGCTGAAGATCCGGCAGTGCCTCTTGAACTTGCTGAGCAACGCCGGCAAGTTCACCAACTCGGGCCAGGTCGAGTTCAGCGTGGCGCGCCAGATCGTCAACGGCCGCGCGTGGATCCTGTTCCGCGTGTCCGACACCGGCATCGGCATCGCCCAGGAGAACATCGGCCAGCTGTTCCGCGAGTTCTACCAGGTCGACTCGTCGTCGACGCGCCGCTACGGCGGCACCGGACTCGGCCTGGTGATCACGCAGCGGCTGTGCCACATGCTCGGCGGCGACATCCGCGTCAGCAGCCGGCCGGGGCAGGGCTCGATCTTCACGCTCGAGCTGCCCGCGGTCCACATCGAGGCCGGCGGCTCCGAGGTGGCGCTCGAGCTCGACGTGTTGAGCGAGAAGGATGTCGCTCGCGCCCGCGTGGCCGCGCGCGAGCTGTGCCAGAAGCTCGGCGCGCGCCCGCTGTCGCTGCAGAAGATCGCCACCATCATCAGCGAGCTCGCGCGCAACATGGTGCTCTACGCGGGCGGAGGCAAGGTCGTGGTCGGATCGGTGGGCGCCGAGCGCAAGTGCGTGTTCATCCGCGCCGTCGACGAGGGCTCCGGCATCGCAGATGTCGATGCGATCCTCGCCGGGCGCAAGGTCAGCCGCAACGGCCGCGGTCTCGGCCTCATCGGCACCAAACGTCTGGCCGACGGGTTCCGGCTCCACACCGGCCCGACCGGCACATGGATCGAGGCGGAGGTCAACCTGTGACCGATCTGCGAGGCAAACCACCAGGTGGCTCCGGAGGCCTGGACGACGCCGCGCTGCTGTCGGTGCTGGCGCGCTACGTCGGCACGGCGCGGGGCCAGGGCATCTTGCTGCGCGCGCGCACCGAGCTGCGCGGGCGACCGGCCACCGACAGCCAGCTGATCGCGCGCCTGGTCGAGGGCGTGCGCAGCTTCGTCGGCGAGCTCGAGTCGCGCAAGGCGTTCGCCGAGCTGACGCGGGCCGCGTCGCCCAAGACCGTCGAGGCGATCGAGATCGACGTGAAGATCGAGGCGGACATCGCCCGCGCCCGTCTGGCCGCGCGCGACATCTGCATGGCCCTCGGGACATCTGCGCTGATCCTGCAGAAGCTGGCCACCGTGGTCAGCGAGCTGGCGCGCAACCAGGTGCTCTACGCCGGCGGCGGCAAGCTGGTCATTCGGCCATGTCCGAGCGGGCGCCGCTGCATGCACGTGGTCGGCAGCGACAAGGGCGGCGGCATCAAGAACCTGCCGGAGATCATGTCCGGCAAGTACAAGAGCCGCAGCGGGCTCGGGCTCGGGATCCTCGGGACCAAGCGCCTGTCGGACAAGTTCGAGATCGAGACCGGACCTACGGGCACCCGGATCGAGGTCGAGGTCAACTACTGATGTGGAAGACCGCCTACCGGACGAGCCCGAAGACGGGCGAGCGCGAGAACGGCGACGCCGTGCTCGTCCGTCGCGGCCCCGAGGCGATCACGCTGGCCGTGATCGACGGCCTCGGGCACGGGCGCATGGCGGCGCTGGCCTCCCACGCGGCCGTCGAGTGCCTCAACCGCTTGCCGCTCGCAGTCGACCTCGAGGAGGCGATGCGGGCGGTCCACGAGGCGCTCCGCGGCACCCGCGGCGCGGCGGCGGCGGTGTGCCAGCTGGGCGCGACGCCGACGAGCTCGCCGGGCACGGTGTCGTTCGTCTGCTGCGGCGTCGGCAACGTCGAGATCCGCTGCCTCGGCGCCAAGCTGCCCATTCTTCTCAGCCCCGGAGTGCTCGGCGCGCGCGTGCAGAGCTTCCGGATCTGCCGCGGCGAGCTGCCGTCGGGCGCGCGGCTCGTCATGTTCTCCGACGGCATCTCGCAGCGGGCTCCGCTCGACTCGCTGCGCCAACAAGATCCCGACTCCTTGTGCGACACCCTGATGCGCGAGCACCGCAAGCCGGACGACGACGCCAGTGTGCTCGTCTGCGATACCGAGGCATAAGGCCATGAAGACCTTCGAGAACCGCATCCCCGTCATTCAGCTCTGGCAGCGCATCGTCGTCCCCTTGCAGGGCGATGTGACCGACGAGACAGCCGCGTTCCTGGTCGACGACGTGTTGCGGACGATCCGCGACACCTCGGCGGCCGGGCTCGTCATCGACGTCACGGGCATGTGGACGATGGACAGCCACCTCTGTCACGTGATCGCCAACCTCGCCGCGGCGGCCCGGCTGATGGGCACGCCGACGGTCATCTGCGGCATGAGTGCGCCGATCGCCATGACGCTGCAGACGATGGGCGCCGACTTCCGCCTGGCCCAGACGGCGCTGACCCTCGAGGACGCGCTCGAGCGCCTCGGCGTCAGCGCGGTGGTCAGCGAGCTCGAGCCCGACGACGCGTTCGACGACCTGACGCCGGAGACGATCACCAGCGCGGCGTCGTTCGCCAAGTCCGCCGAGTAATCCGCACTCACCCCATTCCCCCCATGACCGCCCTCGCCCCAGGCAAGCTCGACATCGCCGGCGTCAGCCACGAGTGGGACCTCGTGCGCGGCGAGCTGCGTATCGGCGGCCTGCCGAGCGTGACGATGTTCCGCGACTCGTCGCTCGCGCGGCTGATGTCGGCGTTCCTGACGATGGTCGGTCCGCGCCGCTTCGCGCTGGCGCTGCAGGCCGAGGGCGTGCGCAGCACCGACGGCGACTGGCGCGTCATCTCGGGCTTCCCGAGCTTCGAGCAGGGCTTCGTCGAGCTGGCCAAGTACGCGGCGGTGTCGGGCTGGGGCGGCTGGGAGCTGGTCGACCTCGACCGCGCGGCCAAGGTCGCGGTGTTCCGCGTGACGAACGGGTGGGAGAGCGTCCTGCCGCGCGACGGCAGCGCGTTCAACGGCGGGCTCATCGCCGGCAAGCTGACGGGGCTGTGCCAGCGGGTGTTCGAGACGCCCTGCTGGCCGCGGCAGACGGCTTTCACCAGCGACGGCGACGCGTTCGACGAGTTCGTGATCGAGGCCTCGAACCGCTCGCTCGACGACGAGATGCGCGAGCTGGCGGCCGACGATCAGGCGACCGCGGCCGACCTGCAGCAGATGCTGGCGACGGTCCACGCCAGCGCGGCGGCCCGCGAGGCGGCGCTGGCCGAGCGCGACCGGATGGTCGCGGAGCTGCAGGAGAAGATCGACGTGATCGCCGAGCAGCGGCAGGCGATCCTCACCCTGTCGACGCCGATCATCGAGCTGTGGGACGAGGTCGTCGCCGTGCCGCTGGTCGGCTCGATCGACGCTTGCCGCGCGGCGCAGGTGATGGAGCGGCTGCTCGAGGCCATCCTGCAGCGCCGGGCCCGCTGCGCCATCCTCGACCTCACCGGCGTCGAGACGCTCGACACCGCCACCGCCGACAACTTCCTCCGCATCGTCCGCGCCGTGAAGCTGCTCGGCGCCCAGGGGATGATCGCCGGGATCGGCCCGCACGTCGCCCAGACGCTGGTCGGCCTCGGCGTCGACTTGACGGCGATCCCCACTTTCTCCAACCTCCGCGAGGCCCTCAAGGCCCATATCGTCGCGCCGCGCCGCGCCGCGCCGCCGACCGCGACTATGTCGAATGTTAAGGAGCTGAGCCGATGAGCGCAGAGCCACAGTCCAACGTTGCATCCTTCAAGGCGATGTTCGCCGGCCTCGCGGATTTCGCGGCGCTGGTGGCGCCGAGCGGGGCGGTGCTGCACATCAATGGGTCGGGCCTGCGCCTGGTCGATCGCGCCTCCGACGAGCTCCAGGGCCTCACGATCGACCAGCTGAGCCCGCACGCGGCTCATCTGATCGGCGAGTGGATCCCGGCGGCCGTCGCCGCCGGCCAGTGGGAAGGCGAGGCCGAGCTGCGGCGCCCCGACGGCTCGTCGGTGCCGGTGCAGCTGACGATCGCCCCGATCCGCGACGACGGCCGCGTCAGCGCGGCCGCGATCGTCGCCCGCGACCTCAGCGAGGGGCTCCGCCTCGAGGAGGAGCTGCAGCGGCGATTCCTGCAACAAGAGGCGATCACGGCCGCGACCTCGACTCCTATCATTCAGGTGTGGGACGACATCGTCACCATGCCGGTGGTCGGCCTGGTCGACAGCGTCCGCGCGGCCGACATGAAGAACACGCTGCTCGAGGCGGTGTCCCGCACCGGCGCCCGCTTCGCCATCGTCGACCTCACCGGCGTCGACACCGTCGACACCGCCACCGCCGACCACCTGCTCCGCGTGATGCGGGCGGTCCGCCTGCTCGGGGCCCGCTGCGTCATCACCGGCATCCAGCCGGCGGTCGCCCAGATCATCGTCGGCCTCGGCCTCGAGCTGCAGGGCGTGGTCACGCTCCGCAGCCTCCGCGAGGGCCTGCGCTTCTGTCTGCGCCGGCTCGGCTTCCGCGTCACCCGCGAGGAGCAAGTCCTCGACCTCGCCGCCATCGCGGCGTCCTGAGCGCCCGGAGAGGGCCCCCCGGCGAGCGCGCGGCGGTCTTCGTCGCGCGCTCGGTCGTTTCAGCGGGGCGAGAGGCGGGGAAGAATTTCAGGACATGACCCTCGAGCCATGTCCATCGGGACAGACATCGAGCGCGCCAACTGTCTCGAACAGCCGCGGCCCAATCTCAGGACATGTCTGTTCGAGCATGTCCCGAGGACATGGCCCGAGCGTCACTGCCGGCCCGGGCGCACGAGGTAGCGGGTGGCGACGATGCGCTTGCCCTTGGGCAAGGTCTCCTGGACCAGGCGGTCGCTGAGGCGGAGCGCCGCGCCGAGGCCGCTGCCGAGGCCGCGCCGGCGCATCCGCTCCTCCGGCGGGATCGGCCCCTTCGCGGTGTGACCGTCGAGCAGCGCCGTCTCGAGGTCGGCGATCGGCGGGCTGCCGTCGATCGCCGCGACGACCAGCGCAGGGCCGTGCGGGCCGTTCGTCATCGCCAGCTCGATCTCCCCGCCGCCCGCGTGGCGCACCAGGTTCCACGCCAGCTCCGAGGTGACGAGCGCGACCTCCTGGGCCGCCAGCCGCGGGAAGCCCTCTTGCAGCGCGAGGCGTTCGGCAGCCACGCGGGCGCCGATCACATCGGCCTCGGTAGTCACGCGGTAACGACCCACGGCTTCGATGGTATCACCGTTCCCCTGCGTTGACAGGGTGGTTCGCGCGTGGCCTGCTGGTGTCATGAGCGGAGCTCGCGGCATGTGGGTGGCGGTGTCGGTGTGTCTGGCGTGCGGCGGCGGCGGCGGCGGCAGCGGCACTGCGGACGCGGACGCGGACAGCGATACAGGCGTTCCGAGCGGGGGCGGCGAGGTGTGCGAAGGCGAGGTCCACACCGGCGAGGCGACCTATTACGCGGCCAACGGCAGCGGCAATTGCAGCTTCGACGCGAACCCTGGCGACCCGATGGTGGCGGCGATGAACATCGTCGATTACGCGGCCTCGGCGGTGTGCGGCGCGTGCGTCGCGATCGACGGACCGGACGGATCGATCATTGTCCGAATTGTGGACAGTTGTCCGGGATGTCCGCAGGGCGACATCGATCTGAGTGAAGGCGCATTCCCGATGATCGCCGCCATGGAGCTCGGCCGCGTGCCGATCTCCTGGCGCTACGTGTCGTGCGCGACCAGCGGCCCCATCGTCTATCGCTTCAAGGAGGGCAGCAGCCAGTGGTGGACCGCAGTGCAGGTCCGCGGGCACAAAAACCCGATCGCCTCGCTCGAGTTCAAGGACGAGGGCGGCCAGTGGCAGGCCGTGCCGCGCCTCGACTACAATTATTTCGTGGCCGAGCAGGGCATGGGCCCCGGGCCGTACGCGTTCCGCGTCACCGACACTGCCGGCAATGTCCTCGAGGACAGCAACGTCCCGCTCGTCGAGGCCGGCGAGGCGCCGGGCGCCGGTCAGTTCCCGGCCTGCGAGTGAGCGGGCCGCAGGTGAAGCTGTCCGAAGAGACATGTGGCTCGCGCGGGCGCGGGCGCGGGCTCAGGCGCCGGCGGTCGGGGGGGCGGGGCGCTTGCGACCGAGCCGGGTGATGCAGTACTGCAGGGCGTCGCGCAGCTTGGCGTGGACGCCGACGCGGGTGAGGTCGACGCCGAGCGAGACGATCGTCTGCGCGATCACGGGGTGGATGCCGGTCAGGATGCCTTCGGCGCCGAGCAGGCGGATCGCCTGGATCATGCCGATCAGGTGGCTGGCGGTGCCGGTGTCGACGACCTCGACGCCGGTGAGGTCGAGGATGGCGAAGCGGGCCCGCGTGCGCGCGACGGTCTGCAGCAGGTTGTCCATGATCTCGGCGGTGCGCACGCTGTCGATCAGGCCGACGATCGGCAGGGTGATCACGCCGTCCCAGATCTCGATGATCGGGGTCGAGAGCTCGCGGATGACCTCCTGCTGCTTCTCGATCAGGTCGAGCTTGTTCCGCAGCTCGGCCTCGTTGCGCTTGGTGTCGCTGACGTCGAGCGAGATGCCGACCAGGGCGACGCCCGTGGTGCTCTTGACCGGGATGTACCAGTGCATCCAGTGCACGCCGTAGGTCTCGGACTGGACGCCGATCACCGGCTCGCCGGCCAGCGCCGTCCGCACCTCGGCGTGGCCCGTCTCGTTGGCGTAGACCTCGAACATGTTGGCGCCGACGAACTGGTGCGCCTGCAGGCCGGCGTCCCGCATCGCCTTGCCGTCCTGGAACAGGAACACGCCGTCGCGGTCGAGCGCCCAGGTGCTGATGTCGAGGGTGTCGAGCAGGGTGGCGAGGATGGTGCGCTCGAGGTCGCCGCGGCGGGCCTCGGTCTCGCGGGCGGTGACGTCGTGGCCGTAGAGCGCCGCGCCGGTGACCTGGCCGTCGCCGTCGCGCAGCACCTGCGCCCACGACTCGAACATCAGCTCGCGCCCGGAGAGGGCGACCGCGCGGACACGCGGCGCCTCGCCGTCGGGCGTCAGCGCGGCGCTCCAGGCCGCGGGATCGCCCGACACCGGCGCCACCTCGGCGACCGGCTTGCCGAGGGCCTCCGTCGCGCTGACGCCGAACACCTGCTCCGCCCGGCGGTTCCAGCCGGTGACGCGGAGCTGCGGGTCCAGCTCGATGACGACGTGAGGGGCCGTGCTGCTGCGTTCGTCCATGGGCCCTCAAGAGTACCCAGTTCGTGGGGGGGAAAGCACGCATCCGCGAAGGCGGGCAGCTCGCCGCCGTACATGTCGGTGCATCGAGCTGCCTGGCGATTGGGACATGCCCGAAAAGACAGGCGGCGAAGCGCGCGCCGCGTGCTCGTCAGCCGGCTGGCGGCGCGAGGGTGATGACGCTGTAGGCGATCGCGGCCGCGCCGCCGGAGTTGCGGTAGCCGTGGGGCTGGTCGCCGCGGAACACGACGACGTCGCCGGGCCCCAGCTTCCACACGCGGCCCGACTCGCTGAGCTCGATCTCGCCGCGCTCGCACGTCAAATACTCGCGGGTGCCGGGGGTGTGCGGGATGCCCGACATGCTCGCGCCCGCGGGCAATTCCATGCGCTCGAGCTCGAGGCCGACGATCGGCTCCGGGAGCAGCCGGCGCACGCGGACCTTTCCGCGCTGGCGGGTGGGCAAGGCCGCGGCGGCGTAGAACTTCGAGGTCGTGCGCGGGGGGCTGATCAGCTCCTCGAGCGAGACCTGCAGCGCGGAGGCGACCTTGATCAGGACGGTCAGCGTCGGGTTGGCGGCGCCGCTCTCGAGGTTGGCCCAGGTCGGCCGCGGCACGCCGGCGACCTTGGCGATCTGCTGCTGCGTCAGGCCGCGGGCCTCGCGGAGCTGGCGGACGTTGTTGCCGAGGTACACGGGGACGGTCTCGTCGTCCATGCGGCGATGGTGGCCGGGACGGCCCGGTCGGCGCAATAACCTCGTGACAACCAAATAGCAGCGCGGTTGGTAAACGGGCCGGGCCGCTCCAGCCTGAGGACAGACCCAAAGGAGCTGCTGAAATGACCACGAATCAAGATTTTGCCGGCACCGTCGCGCTCGTCACCGGGGCGAGCCGCGGCCTCGGGCTCGCGCTGGCGCGCGAGCTCGGACGGCGAGGGGCCCGGGTGGGGCTGGTCGCCCGCGAGGCGACGGCGCTGACTGCCGCGGTCGCCGGGCTGCGGGCGGAGGGCGTCGTCGCCGAGGCGATCGTCGGCGACGTCGGCGACAAGCGGGCGATCCACCCGATCGCCCACCAGGCGGCGGCGCTGCTCGGACCGGTCGACCTGCTGATCCACAACGCCAGCACTCTCGGGCCGACGCCGCTGCGGCTGCTGCTCGACACCGAGTGCGAGGATTTCGAACGCGCGCTGCAGGTCAACCTGCTCGGGCCGTTCCGCCTGAGCAAGGTGATCGCCGGGGCGATGGCGCTGCGCGGGCGCGGCACGATCGTCCACGTCTCGTCCAACGCCGCCGTCGAGGCCTACCCGCGCTGGGGCGCCTACGGGGCGTCCAAGGCGGCGCTCGACCACCTGAGCCGGACCTGGGCGGCCGAGCTCGAGGGCACCGGCGTGCGCGTGCTGGCGGTCGACCCCGGCGAGATGGACACGCAGATGCACGCCGACGCGATCCCCGAGGCCGACCGCGCCAGCCTGGCCGACCCGGTCGACGTCGCGCGGGCGATCGCGGCGCTCGTGCACGACCCGGCGGCGCGCTCGGGCGACCGCGTGCGCGCCGAGGCGTGGCGGGAGGGCCGGCGATGAACCCCGCGACCGCTCCCCGTGACGACCGGGCCGACGCCCGGCTGCTGCTCCTCGATCCGCGCACCGGGGTCCACGCCGACGCGCGCGTGCGCGACCTGCCGCGCTGGCTCGGCGCGGGCGACCTGCTGATCGTCAACGACGCCGCGACCCTGCCGGCGTCGCTGCGGGCCCGCGTATGGCGAAAAGACCATGTCTCCGAGGACATGTTATCCGAGGACGTCGAGATCCGCCTGACCGGCGTGGGCGCGTCGACCTGGCGCGTCGCGGTGCTCGGCGCCGGCGACTGGCGCACGCCGACCGAGCGGCGCGCCCCGCCGCCGGCGCTGCAGGTCGGCGACCGGCTGGTGTTCAGCGAGGCGCTGGCGGCCGAGGTCGTGGGCGTGTCCGCGATCTCGCCGCGGCTGTGCGAGCTCCGCTTCGACCGCGAGGGCGCGGCGCTGTGGGGCGCGCTGTACCGCCTGGGCCGCCCGGTCCAGTACGCCTACGTGGCCGAGCCGCTGGCGCTGTGGTCGGTGCAGACGGTGTTCGCGGCGCGGCCGTGGGCGGCGGAGATGCCATCGGCGGGTCGGCCGCTCGACTGGGAGACGTTGCTGGCGCTGCGCCGCGCCGGGGTCGAGATCGCAGCGGTGACCCACGCTGCCGGCCTGTCGTCGGTCGGCGACCCCGAGCTCGACGCGGCGCTGCCCTTGCCCGAGCGCTTCGACGTGCCGGAGGCCACTGTCGCCGCGATCGCCCGCGCCCGCGCCCGCGGCGGGCGAGTGATCGCCGTCGGCACCACGGTGGTCCGCGCGCTCGAGGGCAACGCGCGCCGCTTCGGCGCGCTGCAGGCCGGCAGCGGCGAGACCGACCTGGTCCTCGGGCCAGACTTCGTCCCGCGCGTGGTCGACGGGGTGGTCACCGGCATGCACGGGCCGGGCGAGAGCCACTTCGAGCTGCTGCGGGCGTTCGCCGGCGAGGCCGCGCTGCGGGCCGGGTTCGAGCACGCGGCCGCGGCCGGCTACGTGGCCCACGAGTTCGGCGACGCGGCGCTGATCGTGCCCGGGCTGGCGCGGGCGGCGTGAGCGACACTCCTGTCCGCGAGGACAGGTTGTACAGGAGCGAGGATGTCCGAAGGGACATGTCATTCCTGCCGCGCGGCTGCGGTCGCGGTCCGACGCTCGAGGTCTCGCGACCTCGGGCCGATCGCGCCGGTCCACATCGTTGCTCGCTCCGCTAGAACATGTTCTTGAGGACAGACCGTCACCTCCGCGTCGCATCCGCGTGTTGCAGCCGGCGGGAGACGCGAGGGGTTGACGGGGTTGGTGCGGAGGGAGTACGCAGGAGCGAACTCGCGCACGGAGCACGAAGATGACACAACGGACCGGATACCCCGACGGGGCCCCCTGCTGGGCCGATCTCAACACCCCCGACCTCGACGGCGCCAGGCGCTTCTACACGGGATTGTTCGGCTGGACCTTCGACGAGCCGGTGGCCGCGTTCGGCCACTACACGACCGCCCGCCTCGGCGGCCGCAGCGTGGTCGGCATGGCGCCGAAGATGCCCGACCAGCAGGACATGCCCTCGGCGTGGAGCGTGTACCTCAAGACCTCCGACGCCGACGCGACCGTGCGCCGGATCGAGGACGCCGGCGGCAAGCTGCTGGTGCCGCCGATGGAGATCCCCGTCCAGGGCCGCATGGCGTTCGCGTTCGACTCGACCGGCGCGGCGTTCGGCCTGTGGCAGCCGGCCTCGCACACCGGCGCGCAGGCGTTCGACGAGACGGGGGCGATGTGCTGGCACGAGGTCAACACGCGCGGCGGCACCAAGGCCGACGCGTTCTACCGCAGCCTGTTCCCCTACGAGCAGCAACAGGTCGGCGACGGCGAGAAGTTCGACTACGTGGTCTACCACCTCGAAGGTCAGGCCATCGGCGGGCGTATGCAGATGACCGCCGAGTGGGGCGACCTGCCGGCCCACTGGATGACCTACTTCCGCGTCGAGGACACCGACGCGAGCACCGCCCGCGTGCGCGAGCTCGGCGGCAACCTCCTGCACGGGCCGTTCGACTCGCCGCACGGCCGCATCGCAGTGGTCTCCGACCCCTACGGCGCGGTCTTCTCGATCATCAGCCCGGCCCCGACCCCCGCGTCGTGAGGTCGACCTGCCGCGCGCCCGACTTTCGGCGGGCGCCCGAGCCTGGCGCTTCGGACATGTCTCGCGGGACATGTCCTTTCGATCGGGCGCTGTCGGCGACCTGCCGTCGTGGCGCTCACTCGTAGTCGTAGATCGTCGGCATCGACTCGGGGAACGCGGCCGGCTCGACCGGGCCGTGGCCGAACAGCGCCGTCAGCCGGGCGCAGCGCTCGGGCTGGACGGCGGGATCGCAGCGGTCGTACTCGCGCCGCAGGTCGGCGAACGCGACCGTCTCGAAGTCGGGGAAGCGCAGAGCGTCGGACACGAACGCCTGCGGGTACTCCGGCGCCGGCGCCTCGCTGCCGTGGCAGATGCCGCAGCCCGTGCCGTCCTCGCCGTCGAAGATCCGGGTGAACGGGGCGTCGTGGGCGATCGGGTCGGCGAGGGGGAATCCGATCTCGCCCTTGATCGACCGCGTCGGAGTCACGAGCTCGCCGAACTCGAGCAGGTCGAAGCCGTGGCCGTCGACCGCGACCGACATGACGAGCTCGCCGGCGAACAGGAACAGGCGCGGGCTGGCCTCGCCCACCGCCGGCTGCAGGCTGATCACGCTCTTGGTCGCGGCGATCGCCAGCGGTCGCTCGAGGCGCTCGAGGAAGCAGTCGAGGGTGAGCGGCTGCGGCAGCCCGTTGATGAACGCGACCGCCTCGCCGATCGTGCGCGGGGACGCGGTGAGGGTGGTCGGCTCGGCACACGCCGTCGGCGGCGGCGGTGGTTCGCCGGTGGTCGGTCCGGTCGCGCCGGTGGTCTCGCTCGGGGCCGGCTCGCCGGTCGAGGTGCTCGCCTGGGTGGGCCCCGGCTCGGGCGTCGATGCGCCGCCGTTGCACGCGGCTGCGAGCGCCAAGAGGCCGCCCGCGATCGCGCGCGGCCACGCCTGCCTCCCTCGCGTCACTGCCTGCCCCGCCACGTCGGTGGTCACCTTACCGCCGGGGCGCCGCGGGCTCAATCAGCCGCGACCGGAGGTCGCGTGGGCCCGCGTCCGCATCGCGGCCCGCGGCCGTGCGCAGGGGCCACCGTGGCCTCGCGTCCGCGCCCCAGCGAGATACACGAACTCGTGATCCAGCGTCCGTGCGCGCGCACGTGGCGAGAGCTCACCCTGCGTCACCCGAGCCGCGCGAAACGCTCGCCTGTCCGAATGGACATATTTTTTGAAAAAAAGAAACGAGTGTCTGCGAGGGCCCACCTCGGAGTGCCCGAGGGCTCGCTCCGAGCATCGCCGGTCGTTCGAGCGGCTCGCTCGGCTGTCCGCGAGGACATCTCAGCACGCTTCGACGCGTCCGCTGCGAGCATGGCTCAAGGGGCATGCTCGATCGGGCATGTCTTCTCGGACACGTCCGAGGCCTCGGCCGCCAGCTCGTCGACGAGGCGGCAGGCGCGGGTGAAGTCGACGCGCTTGTGAAACTCGATGTCGGGCCAGGTCGCGACCACCGGGCCCTTCTTGCACACGTGCAGGCAGCCGATCACTGCCACGCGCACGCGGGAGCCGCTGGCGGCCGCGTAGGCGCGGGTCTGCTCGGCCAGCTGGCGCGAGACCTCGCGCGGGGCGCACGACTTGCCGACGCAGATCACCAGGGCCGGGGTGTCGTCGATCTCGCGCTTGTGCAGGCTCTTGCGGAGCTTTCGCTTCTTGCCCATACAGGTCCGTCCGCGCCGAGTGCCGGCGCGAACGGAGTCTAGCGCCGCGGGGCCGAGCGGCCGCCGCGGACGGCCTGGACGCGCGAAGCCGGCGCTCCGCATCCGGTCGGGCTCGCCAGCGCGAGTCACGGCGTCATTGACGCGAGTCCGACCAGCTTGTCCGGGTTGCGCATGATGTAGATGCCGGTCGCGGCGCCCTGCTCGTCGTAGGCGAACGAGACGGCCGCGAGCGTGCTGCCGTCCGGGGCCCGCAGGACCAGCGCGCGCGTGCCGTTGAGGTCGGGGGCCTCCCACACGAGGGTGCCCCCGACGCGGTGCAGGGTGTCGCGCACGAACGCGAGCACGGCCTCGCGGCCGCGCAGGGTGTCGCGCAGGGCGGCCACCTTGCCGCCGCTGTCGACCTGCAGCTCGACGTCGCTGGCCAGCAGCGCGGCGAGCCGGCCGGTGTGGCCGCCGACGACGGCAGCCTCGAAGGCCGCGAGAAGCTCCTCCTGCCGCTCGCGCGGGGTGACGTGGCGGACGCGGGCCTGCTCGACGTGGCCGCGGGCCCGCGAGACCAGCTTGCGGCAGTTGACCTCGTCCATCTGCAGGGTGCGCGCGGTCTCGGCGTACGAGACGTCGAACACCTCGTGCAGCAGGTAGGCGGCCCGCTCCTTCGGTGTCAGCCGCTCGAGCACCAGCAAGAAGGCGGTGGTCAGCGACGACGCCAGCGAGACGCCGTCGTCGGCCGCCGTCGGCAGCGGCTCGGGTAGCCAGTTACCGACGTACTCGACGCGCGACCGGTGGGCCGAGCGCATCATGTCGATGCAGCGCCGCGTGCACACCGTGGTCAGCCAGCCGCCCGGGTTGTCGACCGCGTCGGTCGTCGCGGCCCGCCACTTGAGCCAGGTGTCCTGGACGGCGTCCTCGGCGTCGGCGCGCGAGCCGAGCAGCCGGTAGGCGAGGCCCAGCAGCATCGGCCGGGCCGCGGCGAACACGTGGTCGTCGTCGTCGAGGTACGTCATGTCAGTGGGTCGAGATCGCCAGGCGGTTGAAGAAGTTGATCATGCCGATCGTGGCCGTCAGCGCCGCGATGTGGTCGTCGCTGAAGTGCTGGCGCAGGCGGGCCCGCAGCGGGCCGTAGTCGGTCTTGCGGTCGAGCACGGTGAGCGCCTCGGTCCACGCCAGGGCGGCCTTCTCGCGCTCGTTGAAGATGTCGACGTGGTCCCAGACGATGAGGCGGTCGAGCCGGTCCCCGGTCTCGCCGTGCGCGCGCGCCTCGCGGAGGTGCATCTCGATGCAATGGACGCAGCCGTTGATCTGCGAGGCCCGGGTGAGCACGAGGTGGTAGATGGTACGATCGAGGCCGTGGCTGTCGATCGCGCGGGCCAGCTCCTTCGCGTGCTTGATGACGTCGGAGAGGTGCTGCTCGAGACGGACGGGATGGGTGTCGCTCATGATGTTCGCTTCCTTCGTAGGCTTGTCGAGCGAGCCGCCCGGGTTGTGACACGCGACGAAGATTTTTTTGTCGGCGCGAGGTCGCGCAGCGGGCGAGACTGCGCGCATGGCGCGGATGAAAAGTCGAGCTGACTCGTGCGACATGTCGCGAGGGACATGTGACTGTCTCTCTGAACATGCCCCTCGAGTCAGGTCGACTCGGAGAGAATTGCAAATCATGTAAGCAGGATTACGCGGCGTGCTGCAGCGAGCGGGCGTTTGCGGGCGCGGCGTCGCGTGCTAGGTTGCCGCCATGGGTCTGACCTTTCCCAATGAATCGGCGGAGTACCGGGCTGCGCGCGAGCGCCTGCTGGCGCGGGAGATCGAGCTGCGGCGGCTCACCGAGGCGGTGGCGCGCGAGCGGCGGGCGCTGCCCGCGGGCGGCGCGGTGCCGGAGGACTACGTGTTCGAGGCGGTGGTGGACGGGGCGGTGAGGCAGGTGCGGCTGTCGCAGCTGTTCGCGCCGGGCAAGGACACCCTGGCGATCTACAGCTACATGTTCGGGCCGGAGCGCGAGCGGCCGTGCAGCATGTGCACGCCGCTGCTCGACGGGCTGAACGCGGCCGAGCCCAACATCCGCCAGCGGCTCTCGCTGGTGGTGGTGGCGGAGTCGCCGGCGTCGCGGCTGGCGGCGTTCGCCGCCGATCGCGGGTGGCGGAACCTGCGGTTGGTGTCGGCCGCGGGCAACCACTACAACCGCGACTACCACGGCAAGGCCGACGGCGGCGACACGACGATGCTCAACGTGTTCCGCCGCGAGGGCGAGGCGGTCCGCCACTTCTGGGGCACCGAGATGGCCCACACCGAAGGCGAGCCCGGGCAGGACCACCGCGGCCTCGACCCGCTCAGCCCGATCTTCGCGATGTTCGACCTCACGCCCGAAGGACGCGGCGACTTCTATACGAAGCTGTCGTATCCGTGACCGCGTGGTGGCGAGCGCGCACGCGTCGTGGCCCCATGTGCGCCGCTTGCCGCACCGGCGCGCGCGCTGATATCGTCGCCGCGTGCCGCCAGCCCGCGCGACGTGGATGATCGGGCCCGCGTGGGATGTCGCCGCGCTGGCGTTCGGATGGTTGCCGTTCTACCTGTGGCTGGTCGTGGGCCTGGGCCTCGGCGCGCAGGCGTTCGGCGGCGCGCCGCTGTCGAAGGGCGAGCTCGAGGCGGCGACTGCGGCCGCAGTGCTGGCGGCGCTGGCGATCAGCTACGTGCATCGCCACTACACCTTCGTGGTGGTGTACGGCGACCGCGAGGTGTTCTCGCAGCGGGCCCGCGCGTACTGGCTGGCGCCGGCGCTGATCGTGACGATCCTGGTGCTCGCCAAGGCCACCGCGGGGCTCGCACCGGCGACGGTGGCGGGCATCAAGCTGTCGCCGTGGCAGATCGCGCTGTTCGTGACCGGGGCGTGGAACATCTGGCACACGCTGCAGCAGCGCTACGGGCTGCTGCGGATCTACGCCGGCAAGCTCGGCGGCGGCACCGAGCGGCCCGAGCAGGCGCGGCGCGACCGGGCGCTGCTCTGGCTGGCGACGGTGAGCGTGGCGGTGGCGCTGCCGCTGCTGCGACCGAAGCTTTTGGCCGGCCACGTCAACGCGCGCAAGGCGGGGCGAGTGCTGGCGCCGCTGGCCGAGGCGTGGTGGGCGTGGGCGCTGCTGGCCGCGCTGGTCGGGGCGCTCGGATGGGTGCTGCTGCGCTGGCTGCAACACGAGCTGCGGGCGCCGGCGACCCCCGGACAACGGGCGCCACGGCTGGCGATGATGGGCTCGACGCTGCTGCTGTTCGCGGTGTTCCTGGTCCACGGGCCGGTGGTCGGCTACCTGTGCTTCGGGACAGCTCACGCGGTCGAGTACATGGCGTTCGTCCACCACTACGGGACGAAGAAGTATGGCCGCGGCGAGCGGCGCGGCGCGGCGGCGGCGGTGCTCGGCGACGTGCGCGTGGCAGTGCCGGCGCTGGCCGGTGGGCTCCTGCTGGTGTTCTGGCTGATCCAGGAGCAGCGCCGCAGCGACGTCTACCTGATCTACTACACCGCGACGTCGTGGCTGCACTTCCTGTACGACGGGTGGATCTGGAAGGTGCGCCGGCCCGAGCTGGCGCGCACGTTAGGGCTCGGGGCGCGGCCTTCAGCTGGCGCTTGAGACATGTTCTAAAGGACAGCAAAGCGCCGGCGGGCGGGGCCCGTCGGCGCTCTCGTGCGCGGGCGTGACGCGGGCTCAGGCGTGGCGCTCGACGTGGTGCGGGGCCGGGACCGGGAGGCCGCCGGTGACCTCGCCGATGACCCGCTGGGTGTCGTCGGCGACCTGACCGAAGTGGAGGTTGTTGCAGAACGGCCGCACGTAGAGGAGGGTGCCGGCGGCGTTGTACTCGAGGATGCCGACCTGCGGGGCCGGCGTCGGGGCGACGTTGGGGATCTGCTGCAGCCGCGCGGCCAGGGCGGCGATGACCTGGTGGGGGTCGACGCCGTGGGCGAGCTGCGCCCGCAGGTCGACGCGACGCACGGGGTTGGCCGAGTAATTGACGATGTTGTCGGAGAACAGCTTGTTGTTGCCGATGAAGACGCGGACGTTGTCGCCGGTGTCGATGGTGGTGGCGAACAGGCCGATCTCGCGGACATCGCCGGTCACGCCGGCGCCGCTGATGGCGTCGCCGACCTTGAACGGGCGCAGGACGACGAGGAAGATGCCGGCGGCGAAGTTGGCCAGGAGGCCCGACCACGCCATGCCGATGGCGACGCCGGCGGCGGCGAGGACCGCGGCGAACGAGGTCGACTCGACGCCGAACAGGCCGAGGATGGCGACCAGCAGGATGATCTTCAGCAGGACGCTGAGGGCGGAGTTGACGTAGTGGCTGAACGTCGGATCGATGCCGCGGGCAGTCATGGCGCTGCGCACGACCCGACCGGCGCCGGAGATGAGGATCCCGCCGACGATCCAGAGGACGATCGCGCCGACCGCCTTCCACGCGAACGGGATCACGTATTGCTGCATGACGGCCGAGACGTCGGGGAATAATTCTGCTGCGACGAGCATGGGTCTCCTGAGCTGCGAGGGGGTAAGTCCGAGGCAAGGGTCGTCGGTTCGTCGCCTCGGTGCAATCACCGCTGAATGCCCGCTGCGGGGCGGAGAAATGCGGTGGGCGCCCGGGCGGGCGCCCACCGCGGCGCGAAACTCCCCGCGTCTGCAGGCGGCGCGGACGATCGCCTGCGGGCCGCGGACACGCGCCGGCGCGGCGCTGTTTACTTCACTGCGTTTCGTCGCGAGATCACGCGGGCCGGCGGAATGGTTCGATCTGACCCGAAGTTCAGGTGCCGATCGCGCGCGCCAGGACGACCAATGCGGGCACGCACACGGCGAGGACCACGAGGGTCGAGACCAGGCCGAAGCGCAGGTACTCGAAGAAGCCGAGCTCGTGGGCGTCGGCGGCCTTCTCGGCGACGATGATGTTGGCGACCGAGCCGATCAGGGTGAGGTTGCCGGCCACCGTGGTGACGAAGCCGAGCAGCACCCAGGCGAAGGTCGAGCCGTCGGCGGCCACGTGCGGCGCGGCCAGCAGGACCATCGGCACGTTGGAGACGAGGTTCGAGCCGAGCAGGTACAAGAGCGACAGCGCCGAGATGCCGGCCGCGCCGTCGTGGCCGAGCCGGGGCCCGAGCGCGGCCCAGGCGGCGTCGACGAGGCCGGTGGTCTCGAGCCCGGCGACGACCACGAACAGGGCGGCGAAGAACACCAGCAAGGTCCAGTCGACGCGGGCGAAGATCGCCTGCGGGTCCTCGCGCTCCAGCAGCACCAGCGCGACCACCCCGCCGAGCGCGGCGTAGCCGAGGTGGGCGCCGGCGAAGAAGGCGACGACGACCCCGACCACGACGACGACGACGCGCGCGAGCCGGCCGCGATCGAAGCTGGTCGAAGGGACAGGCGCGAGCGGGCCGCTGCCGAGGTCGCGGCGGTAGTAGAGCAGCAGGAGGCCGATGTTGATGGCGAGCGCGAGCGCGGCCGCCGGTGCGGCCAGGGCGGAGAAGGTGGCGAACGACAGGCCGCTGAGCCCGCCGACGATCATGTTCTGCGGGTTGCCGACGAGGGTGGCGGCGCTGCCGAGGTTGGCGCTGGTGGCGGTGGCGATGAGGTAGGGGCCGAGCGGCAACCTGGCCTTTTGGCAAGCCACGACCACGAGCGGGGTCAAGAACACGCACACCGCGTCGTTGACGAACAGCGCGCTCATGGCCCCGGCCAGCGCGGAGACGGCGACGAGCAGGCCGACGGGGGTGCGCGCGCGGGCGATCGCGCGGGCGGCCGCCCACTCGAAGAAGCCGGCCCGCTCGACGTAGGCGACCAGCGCCATCATAGCGAACAGCAGCAGGATGGTGTCGCCGTCGATCGCGGCGTAGCTGGCGGCCGGCCGCAGCGCGCCGATGGCGACCATGAGGAAGGCGCCGAGCAGGGCGCCCGCGGGCCGACCGATCGGGAGCACGCGCAGGCGCCTGGCGGCGATCAGGACGTAGGTGAGGGCGAAGACGGCGACGACGACCGCGGTCAAGCGCCGGCGAGGGTCGCACGGGCGCGGGCGCTCGTCGAGCGAGCGCGAGCGACGACCGCGGCCTCAGTCCGGCGGCGGCTGGCCCTTGAGCTCGGCCTTGATCGTGCGGCGGCGGCGGGCGTCGTCGGCGAGCCGTCGCTGCCACTGGGCGATCCGCGGGGCCACCAGCTCGTTGGTCTGGTTCAGCTTCTCGAGCATCGGCGCGGTCAGGCCCTTGCCGGCGTGCAGGGCGGCGTAGAACTCGTCGAACACCGCGGCGATCTCGGGCTCGACGCTGTCGGACGGCGGGCGGTGCTGGGTGCGGTGCTCGGGCTTGACTGCGGCCAGCGCCTGGTCGGCGTCGCCCTTGCCGATCCACTTGAGGACGTCGCGCACGACCCGCTGCGGCTCGGCGAGCAGGCCCTCGTACGACTGCACGTGGACCGGGTAGCGGCGGATGGCGATGTCGCGGACGAGGGCGAAGTTCTCCGCCCACCACTCGAGCGCGCCGGGCATGCGCAGCGGCACGAGGTCGTCCTTGCCCTCCTTGCGGCGGTTGTCGTCCTCCATCGCGTAGAGCCGGCGGATCGACGACTCGTACTCGCGCCACTCGCGGACGGTGGCGATGACCTTGGTGATGAAGGCGCGGTCGCTGCGGACGAGGCCGGGGATGAACACCTTGACCGCGTGGTGCTGGACCTGCTCGGGGAACAGGTAGGCGCCGGTCTTCGGGTGCGGGTTGGTCTTGTAATAGATGCCGCGGCGCAGGTGCGACTCGTAGAAGCCGTCGGGGTTGGCGGCCTTGATGGTCTGCTCCCAGCGGCCGCTGAACTGCTCGCCGATGTACGTAAAGCCGGCGCCGATCAGGATCTGCATCCACATCGAGGTGCCGGAGCGCTTGGTGCCCGTGACGATGATCATGCGAACAGGACCTCCAGGGTCGCGTGGGGGGCGGCGGCGGTCAAGCCGGCCAGTCGAGCGCGGCGACCAGCGCGGCGAGGCGCGTCAGCTGTTCGGCGTCGCGGTCGTCGAAGTTGGCGAGGCGGTCGCTGTCGAGGTCGATGACGCCGAGGACCTGCTCGCCGCGGACGATCGGGACCACGACCTCGCTGCGCGAGTCGGCGTCGCAGGCGATGTGGCCGGGGAAGGCGTTGACGTCGGCGACCACCAGCGCCTCGCGGCGGGCCGCCGCGGTGCCGCACACGCCCCTTCCGGGGGCGATCCGGGTGCACGCGAGCTTGCCCTGGAATGGCCCGAGGACCAGGTCGTCGCCGACCCTTCGATAGAAGCCCGCCCACGACACGCCGGGCAACTGCTTGAGGCAGGCGGCGAGGTTGGCCAGGTTGGCCACCAGGTCCGGCTCGCCCTCGATCACGGCCTGCGCGGTCGCCAGCAGCTCGGTGTAGATCTCGGCCCTGTCCGCGCCCGCAGGGAGGTTCAATGTGTGCATCGCGGCGACGCTATCACGCCCGTGAGCGGGCAGCCGGCGGCGCGCGGCGCCGCGATCCTCGCGGCGCGGGCCGCGAAGGCCCTGCATGGGCTCGGCGAGCGAGCGGCGTTCGTGGGGGGCGCGGAAGACAAGTGAGCCAGCGCGCGCCTTCGCGCGACAGATGCCACGCGACGATTTGATATCTTCCGCCCGCTCATGACTGCCTCGACCCGCAAGCGCGACCCCTTCCACGCCAAGGACACGATGACCACGCCGATGGGCCCGCGCGCCGTCTACCGGCTCGACCGGCTGCGCGAGCTCGGCCCGGTCGACACGCTGCCCTACTGCATCAAGGTCCTGCTCGAGGCGTGCCTGCGCAACGTCGACGACTTCATCGTCACCCAGGATCACGTCAAGGCGCTGGCGGCCTACGACCCGAAGAACGTCGGCGAGGTCGAGATCCCGTTCATGCCGGGCCGCGTGGTCCTGCAGGACTTCACGGGCGTGCCGGCGGTGGTCGACCTGGCGGCGATGCGCGAGGCGATCGTCAAGCTGACCGGCAACGTGAGCAGCGCCGAGAAGGTCAACCCGCTGGTCCCGTGCGACCTGGTGATCGACCACTCGGTGCAGGTCGACGCGTTCGGCACGCCGCAGGCGCTGCGCATCAACAGCAAGCTGGAGTTCGAGCGCAACCTCGAGCGCTACCAGTTCCTGAAGTGGGGCCAGCGCGCGTTCAACAACTTCCGCGTGGTCCCGCCGGCGACCGGCATCGTCCACCAGGTCAACCTCGAGTACCTGGCCACCGTGGTGTGGGACGGCGCGGGCGAGCAGGCCGGCGCGATCTACCCCGACTCCCTGGTCGGCACCGACAGCCACACGACGATGATCAACGGGCTCGGGATCGTCGGCTGGGGCGTCGGCGGCATCGAGGCCGAGGCGGTCATGCTCGGCCAGCCGATCTACATGCTCATCCCCGAGGTCGTCGGCGTGCGCCTGTCGGGCAAGCTGGCCGAGGGCTGCACCGCGACCGACCTGGTGCTGCGCGTGACGGAGCTGCTGCGCAAGCGCGGCGTGGTCGGCAAGTTCGTCGAGTTCTTCGGGCCCGGCCTGTCGCACATGCCGGTGTCGACCCGCGCGACGATCGCCAACATGGCGCCCGAGTACGGCGCGACGATCGGCTTCTTCCCGATCGACGAGCACACGATCGAGTACCTGCGCCTATCGGGCCGCGACGCCGGGCTGCTGCAGCTGGTCGAGGAGTACTCGAAGCAGCAGGGCCTGTGGCGCGACGACTCGCGCGAGGTCCGCTACACCGAGGTGCTGGGGCTCGACCTCGGCACCGTCGAGCCGTCGCTGGCCGGGCCGAAGCGCCCGCAGGACCGCATCGCCCTCGGCGCGATGAAGAAGCAGTGGCGCTCCGACCTGCACGGCAAGACGTTCGGCCGCCCGGAGAACGCGCCCGGCCAGCCGGTCGAGCTCGACGAGCAGAAGTTCGAGGTCAAGGACGGCGCGGTGGTGGTCGCGGCGATCACGAGCTGCACCAACACCTCGAACCCCGAGGTCATGCTCGCGGCCGGCCTGGTCGCGCGCAAGGCGGCCGCCCGCGGGCTCACGCGTAAGCCGTGGGTCAAGACGTCGCTGGCGCCGGGCTCGAAGGTGGTGACGGAGTACTTCCGCGCTGCCGACCTGACGAAGGACCTCGACGCGCTCGGCTTCAACCTGGTCGGCTACGGCTGCACGACCTGCATCGGCAACTCGGGCCCGCTGCCCGAGCCGATCGCGCAGGCCATCCAGCAGGGCGATCTGGTGGCGACCTCGGTGCTGTCGGGCAACCGCAACTTCGAGGGCCGCATCAACCCCGACGTCAAGGCCAACTACCTCGCCTCGCCGCCGCTGGTGGTCGCCTACGCGATCGCCGGCACCGTCGACATCGACCTGCAGAACGACCCGATCGCGACCGACAAGGACGGCAAGGACGTCTACCTGCGCGACATCTGGCCGACTCAGGCCGAGGTGCAGGCGCTCGTCGACGAGTGCGTCACGCGCGAGCAGTACATCGTGCAGTACTCCGACGTGTTCAAGGGCTCGGAGGAGTGGCAGGCGATCGCCGACGTGCAGAGCCAGCTGTACGCGTGGGACGAGGCCAGCACGTACATCCAGAACCCGCCGTTCTTCGCCGAGCTCACCCCCGAGGTGCGGCCGATCCGCGCGATCCAGGGCGCCCGCGTGCTCGCGGCCATGGGCGACTCCGTGACCACCGACCACATCTCGCCCGCGGGCTCGATCAAGCGCGACTCGCCGGCCGGCAAGTTCCTGATCTCGCGCGGCGTCACGCCGGAGATGTTCAACCAGTACGGGGCGCGCCGCGGCAACGACCGGGTGATGACCCGCGGCACGTTCGCCAACACGCGGATCCGCAACGCCCTGGTCGAGCTGCAGGTGCCGGGCGGCAAGGAGGGCGGCTACACCGTCGACTTCCTCGACAACCAGGTCAAGTTCATCTACGACGCCGCGATCCACTACCAGGAGGCCGGCGTGCCGCTGGTGGTGCTCGCGGGCAAGGACTACGGCATGGGCAGCTCGCGCGACTGGGCGGCCAAGGGCACGTTCCTGCTCGGGGTGAAGGCCGTGATCGCCGAGAGCTTCGAGCGCATCCACCGCTCGAACCTGGTCGGGATGGGCGTGCTGCCGCTGCAGTTCAAGGCCGGTGAGTCGCGGACGACCCTGGGTCTGCGCGGCGACGAGGTGTTCGACATCGCCGTCGACGACGACGTGCGGCCGCTGCAGGAAGTGCGGGTCACCGCGCGGAACGCCGGTTCGGGGGCCGTGGTGCGCGAGTTCTCCGCCATCGCCCGGCTCGATACGCCGGTCGAGGTCGAGTACTACCGCAACGGCGGCATCCTCCACACCGTGCTGCGCAAGATGGCGGGCTGAGGCGCGGGGGCCTAAGCTCGGGATCGCCGTGGTGATGGACGACGACGACGAGCTGCCCCCGCTCTACACGCGGCGCGCCGCGTGGTTCCACCTGCTGACCGCCCCCGCCGATTACGCCTGTGAAGCCGCCGAGCTGGTCCGCATCATCCGCGAGGCCGGCTCGGGGCCGCTGGCGACCCTGCTCGAGCTCGGCGCCGGCGGCGGCAACATGGCCTCGCACTACAAGCGCGATGTCGCGGCCACTCTGGTCGATCTGTCGCCGTCGATGCTGGCGCTGTCGCACTCGATCAACCCCGAGTGCGAGCACCTGGTCGGCGACATGCGCACGCTCCGGCTCGGCCGCAGCTTCGACGCGGTGCTGGTCCACGACGCGGTGATGTACATGACCAGCGCCGCGGCCCTGCGCGCGGTCATGCAGACCGCGCTGGCCCACCTGCGCCCCGGCGGCGTGGCCGTGTTCGCGCCCGACTGCACCCGCGAGACGTTCGCCCCCGGCACCGCCCACGGCGGCGACGACGACGGCGAGCGCGGCCTCCGCTACCTCGAGTGGACCGTCGACCCGGACCCCGAGGACTCGACCTACACCGTCGACTTCGCGCTGCTGCTGCGCGACCGCGACGAGGTGGTGTGCGAGCACGAGCGCCACACCTACGGGCTGTTCAGCCGCGGCGAGTGGCTCGATATGCTCGAAGAGACAGGTTTCAGGGCGCAGGCGCGAGAGACCGAGCTCGGGCCGCTGTTCGTCGCGGTGCGGCCGCGCGGTTGACGAGCATGCTCGATCGGTCATGCCCGATCGGGCATGCGCGAATGCGCATGTCCTGGAGAGCATGCCTGAAGAGACATGTCACGGCGGCGGGCCGAGGCGCGCGGTCCAGGCGGCGAGGGTGGCCTGCATGTCGGCCACCACCGTGGCGCCGTTCGCCGCCAGCGAGCGCACCAGCAGGCTGGCCGGCAGGGCGTCGGGCTCGTCCGGGAGGGTCTGCGTCGCGGCCACTGCGGTGAGGTCGTCGCCGGCGGCCGCGGCCGCAGCGACGCGCTCGCCGAGGTACCAGCGGGCCATAGCCAGCTCGCGCTCGGGGCCGACCCACGCGGTCGACCAGCGGGCGACGACGCCGGGATCGGCGAGCTCCTGCGACCCGCTCGCGCCGCTGCGCAGGGCGGCCTCGGCCAGCCGCAGCGAGCACACTGCCTCGCGCGCGAGGATCGGCAGGACCTCCTCGCGGCGCGGGGCGAAGGCCATGAAGGCCGGACCGGCGGGCAGGTTGCGGGCCTCGGCGACCTGCAGGGCGTCGCGGGCGATGGCGAAGCCGACGGCGCCCGCGAGCAGCGGGCCGCGGCTGCGCAGGTAGGCGCCGAGGCGCAGGGCCGCCGCGAACGCGGGGTCGCCGTCGTCGCGGCCGTGCTGGAAGGCGAGGCGGGCCAGGCGGAACATCTCGACGGTCCGCGGCGGTCCGGCCGAGAGGTCGGCCGGGTCGACGATGCAGAGCTCGTCCCCGAGGCCGCCGCTCTGGCCCCACTCGGCCAGCGCGGCGAGGGCCTGCTGCGTCGCAGGGTCGCCGGCGGGCTCGGGCGGCCGGGTCGGCTCCCACGCCTCGTCGCGCGCCCCGGCCCGCCGCAGCGGCCCCAGGGCGGCGTGGAGCTCGTCGATCGGCGCGTTCGGCTGGCGCGTCTCGGCGGCCCACGCCTCGACGCGGCTCCACGTGCCGGCGACCTGCTCGGGCGGGGCCGACGGCGGGGCCAGCCACGGCCGCGCGGCGAACCACCCGGCGGCAGCCAGCGCGAGCAGCACGAGCAACAGCGCGGCGAGCCCCCGGAGCAGCACGGACACGGCCCGACGATCCCACGGGCGTCGCCGGGGGTCAACGGGCGCGGACGTCCGTGGGGGCGGACGCGCGGGGCTCTGTTTCAGAGGTGAGCTTCAGGACATGTCCTGGCGGACAGTTGCGACGGCCGACGAGCCGTCATCGCTGGCCGTTCGGACATGTCCGAACAGTCATGGGCCCTGCGGCCCCTCGTCGGCGCTGTCGAGGCGCTTGCCGTCGAGCTCGGTGACCTGGCGGTCGAGCTCACGCTGCACGGCCTGCTTCTCGGTCCGCGTGCGGGCGTGCCGGACGCGGTTGGCCTCGGCCTTCTGCTCCTTCTCGGCGCGGGCCTTGGCCTTGCGATAACGATTCAGATTGATCACATCGCCCATGGGTAGGCCACGACAGTAGCGAGGCCGCGATCGAGACGCCAGCAGGGGCTCTCTCAGCGCCTCAGGCGCCGCGTTCGACCTTTGCGGAGTGGCGGCGGCGTCGATTGTGCGGCGACAGGTGGGGGCGCCGGCAGCGACAGGCGGAGCCCGACGCGAACGCCGATTCGCCAGTGGCACTTTTTCTGCGGGCTCCAGCACGCCGCGCGGCCACGAGCGGCGGCGCCGTCGCTGCGATCGCACGATCGCAGCGAAGCCCCCTCACGCGCGCGCGAGGGGGCCAAGAAGCTGCTCGCGGTGGGCGAGCCGGACGCGGTCACGCGCCGCCGATCAGCGGCGGAATTGCCAGGTCCGCACGCCGCCGGTGGTGTTGCCGTCCCAGTGGTCGGGGTGCGGGATGAGGGCCAGGAACACGCGGCCGGTGCAGCGCGCGGCCGCAGGCTCGAGCGTGCGCAGCAGGTTCTCGGGCTCGGGCACCATCGAGGCGACGAACAGCTTGTGGTGCGCAGACCCGAGGACGAGCTTGTTGAAGTCGTGGACCGGGTCGGGGCGGTCGAGCGCCAGCTCGGACTCGACTTGCCACAGCACCTCGGTGAGGTACCAGAGCTCGCCGATCTGGACGCTGCGGCTGAGGGTGATGTCGTGCAACAGATCGCCGGCGCCGATGCGCGAGCGGGTGCCGTCGTGATAGCGGCTCAGGATGTCGACGTCTTTGCCCTCGTGCTCGCGCAAGGCGTCGGCGAGGGCGAGCACGAAGTGACGCGAGCGAGCCTTGTGCCGCTCCTTTCGCGTCGTCTCGGCGGTCGGTCGGGCCTGCGCGGCGCGCAGCGCCCCTTCGACCAGGTCGTGCAATTCACTGAGTTCGTGAGACGGCGCGTCGGACAGTGCCAAGGTCGTCTGAGGATGCCGGAGCCGACGGGCGGCGACAATCACCCGCGAGCGCGCGCGCCGGCGCGCCGGCGCTCAGGTGGACGGGGCGCACAGGGCGTCGAGCCGCCGCTGCATCTCCGCCGCCGAGACGTCCTCGACGCGGCTCTGGACGTTCCAGCGGTGACCGAACGGGTCGGTGAGGCGGGCCGAGCGGTCACCGTAGAACTCGACTTCGATCGGCCGCTCGAGCCGGGCCCCGGCCGCGACGGCGCGGGCGGCGACGGCGTCCACGTCTTCGACGTACACGGTCAGCGTGTGGGAGATGCGGTCGGAGGTGGGCGCGAGGAAGCCGAGCGACGGGTACTCGCTGGCCACCGCGATGCGGCCCCCGAACAGCGACAACTCGGCGTGGGCGACCCGACCGTCGGGTTCGTGCAGGCGCAAGATCTCCTCGGCGCCGAACGCCTTGGCGTAGAAATCGAGCGCGGCGGTCCCGTCGCGGACGACGAGGTTGGGGATCACGCGCGGGCCGGGGGGAATCGGGCTGAGCTTGGACATGGCTGTTTCCTTGCCCGCTCAACCTAATCGCCCGCCCGGGGTTCGGTCTTGAACAAATTTTACCTGCCGCGAAGCGGCCTCAACCGAACGTGAGGTCGCCGAGGAGCGCCCGGGCGTCGGTCGGAGTGACGCCGGTGAAGCCGCGGATCTCGCGGGTCAGATGGGCCTGATCGGCGAACCCGAATTCGGCTGCGAGGGCGGCCCAGGTGGTCTGCGGGCCCCACTTCAGGCGGCGCACCAGGTGGTCGAAGCGGACCAGCCGCGCCAGCAATTTTGGCGGCACGCCGACGCGGTCGCGGAACAGGGCGATCAGGTGCTTGCCGCTGTAGCCGAGCTCGCTCGCCAGGCCGCCGATGTCGACCGCGCCGGCGCTGGCCTCGATCCGGCGGCAGGCCCAGGCGACCGTGCCGACCTCGAGGCGGGCCTCGGCGAGCCGCGCGGCGATGAAACTTTCGACCATGTCGAAACGGTCATCCCAAGCGGGCAGGCCGGCGAGGCGCTCGGCCAGGCCCCGGTGCGCGCGCGGCAGCAGGTCGTCGAGGTGGACGACGCGGCCGGCCAGCTCGGACAGCGCCACGCCGAACAGCAGGCGCGCGCCGATCGGGGTCAGGTTGAGCTGGATGCCCGCCTGCGCGCCGTCGTGGCCGGTCTCGGTCCAGCAGTCGTTCAGGCCGGCCACGAACCCGCCGGCGTAGCGCGAGGGCGCTCCGTCGCCGTCGTGGACGCGGATCGGCGGGCCGAACTCGATGATGACGACGACCTGCGGCAGCGGGTACTCGCGCCGCAGGCACGGCAGCGCCGTCGCCTCGCTGTAGCCGAGGAGGCCGCGCACGTGGGCCCGCAGGCCGGCAGGGAGCTCGCGGGTGGCGACCTCCCAGCGGCTGTCGCCCGCCACGCTGCGGGTCACGCGGGCGCGGCGGTGCGGGTCCACGGCCGCCTGTCCTTCAGGTCAGGAGGGACAGCGGGTTCTCGAGCAGCTTGCGCAGGGTCTGCAGGTACTTGGCCGACTCGGCGCCGTCGAACACGCGGTGGTCGCTGCAGAGAGTGACGCGCATGCGCTTGCGGGCGACGATCTGGCCGTCCTCGACCACGGCTTCGTCCTGGACCGCGCCGACGGCCAGGATCGCGGCCTCGCCGGGGTTGACGATCGCGCAGAACTCCTCGATGCCGAACATGCCGAGGTTCGACACGGTGAAGGTGCTGCCGGTCAGCTCCTCCGGCTTGAGCGTCTTCTCCTTGGCGCGGGTGCCGAGGTCGCGGACGTCGATCGAGACCTGCTTGAGCGTCTTCTGGTCGGCGAAGCGGACCGGCGGGACGATGAGGCCGTCGTCCAGCGCGACCGCCACCCCGACGTGGACATCGCCGCGCTCGACGATGCCGTTGTCGGTGTAGTAGGCGTTGACCCGCGGGTGCTTGCGCAGCGCGCGGGCGGCCGCGAGGATCACGAGGTCGTTGAGGCTCGCCTTGGTGCCGTCGACCGAGAGGTTGAACTCGGCCCGCAGCGCGACCGCCCTGTCCATGACGATCGGCATCGTCAGGTAGATATGCGGGATCTCCCGCTTCGCCTGGCCCATGCGCTTGGCGATCGTCTTGCGCATCTGCGACAGCTTGACCGTGCGGTCGGGCCGGCTGATGTACGGGCGGCCGTGCTCGTCGACGTCGGCCGCGGGGCTGCCGGCGGCCTGGCTGGCCGTCGGGACAGGTCCCGCAGCACCGCTCGCGGCGGCGGCCGAGCGGGCCTGGGGGCCCTTGGCGATCGCCTGCTCGACGTCGGCCTTGACGACCCGTCCACGCGGGCCGGAGCCCTGGATCTGGCCCAGCTCGAGGTCGTGCTCGCGGGCCAGGCGGCGGGCCACCGGCGAGGCGGGGATCCGCCCGCGATCGGCCTGTCCTTGGGGACCTGTCCCCTGGGACGTGGCCTTGGGGCCAGGCTCGTCGTCGTCGTCGCTCTCGGGCACGGCCGACTCGGCGGCGGCCGTCTGCGCGGCCTCGACCTCGGCGGTCGCCTCGGGCTTGGCCTCGGGCTTGCTCGCGGCCTTGGCGGGCGCGGGCTCGGCCTTGGGCGCGGGCTTGTCCTCGGCCTTGGGCGCGGGGGCGCCGGCGGCGTCGGGGTTCTCGCCGGGCTGGCCGAACACGGCGATCGGGGCGCCGACGGGCAGCGCCTCGCCTTCGGGGGCGACCAGCTTGAGGACGGTGCCGGCGTCGAAGGACTCGAACTCCATCGTCGCCTTGTCGGTCTCGATGTCGGCGATGACCTGGCCGCGCTTGACCTTGTCGCCGACCTTGATCCGCCACTTGGCGATCACGCCCTCTTCCATCGTGTCGCTGAGGCGGGGAAGTGTGACCACGGTTGCCATTGGGTCTGTCTCCTTGACCAGGTGCTCAGCGCTTGTACGTGACGCGCCGGATGGCCGCGAGGGCGCGCTCGGGCGAGGGGAGGATGAGGTTCTCGAGGTTCTCGGCGTACGGCATCGGCAGGTCCTCGTAGCAGACGCGGAGGACCGGGGCGTCGAGGTCGTCGAACGCGAGCTCCTGGATGCGGGCGATGATGTCGCCGCCGACGCCGCCGTTGGGCCAGCCGTGGTAGACGATGACCGCGCGGTTGGTCTTCTTGACCGAGGCGATGATCGCGGCCTCGTCCATCGGCCGGAGCGAGCGCAGGTCGATGACCTCGCACGAGACGTCCTCGGCGGCCGCGAGCTCGGCGGCCTTGAGCGCGACCGGCACGCCCTGGCCCCACGTGATCACGGTGACGTGATCGCCCGGGCGCTTGATGTCGGCCTGGCCGAACGGGATGAGGTACTCCTCCTCGGGCACCTCGCCCTTGACCGAGTACATCAGCTCGCTCTCGAGGAACAGCACCGGGTTCTCGTCGCGGATCGCCGTCTTGAGCAGGCCCTTGGCGTCGTACGGCGTGGCGACGGCGACGACCTTGAGCCCGGGGATGTGGGCGTAGAAGTGCTCGAACGCCTGGCTGTGCGTCGAGCCGAGCATGTGCGCGGCCGCGTTGGGCCCGCGGAACACCATCGGCACCCCGAACTGGCCGTGCGTCATGTGGCGCAGCTTGGCCGCGTTGTTCAAGATCTGGTCGAACGCGACGGCCGAGAAGTTGAAGGTCATGAACTCGACGATCGGGCGGAGCCCGCACATCGCGGCGCCGATGCCGATGCCGGCGAAGCCGGTCTCGGTGATCGGCGTGTCGATCACTCGCTTCGCCCCGAAGTGGTCGAGGAGGCCCTCGCTGCACTTGTAGGCGCCGTTGTAGTAGCCGACCTCTTCGCCCATGAGGAAGACGCGCTCGTCACGCTCCATCTCCTCCTTCATCGCGTCGCGGATCGCCTGGCGGATCTGCAGAATCGGCATGGTCTTACTCCACTCCCGCCGGCCGCGTGGTCGCGCTGTCGCCGTAATAAGGGCCCTCGGCCATCACGTTCTCGAACCGGGCCTCGGGCGCGGGCACCGGGGCCTTGTCGGCGAACTCGTAGGCGCCGTCCATCTCGGCGACGATCGTCTCGTCCATCGCGTCGAGCTCCGCCTCGGGGACCTGGTAGATCGTCTTCAGCGCCATCAGCGTGCGCTCGAGCGGGTCGTTGAGCCGCCAGCGCTCGACCTCTTCCTTCTGCCGGTACTTGGCCGGGTCGCTCATGCTGTGGCCGCGGAAGCGGTAGGTGATGAGCTCGACGAGGGTCGGCTTGCCGTCCTTGCGCGCGCGCTCGACGGCCTCGCCGAGGCGGCGCCGGGTCTCCTGCACGCTGGTGACGTGGAAGCGGTCGCTCGCGAACCCGTAGCCGGCCGCGCGGGCGGTGATGTCCTCGACCGGCAGGGTGCGCTTGAGCGGGGTGCCCATCGAGTACTGGTTGTTCTCGACCACGAAGACGATCGGCAGCTTCATGATGCCGGCCATCGTCATGCCCTCGTGCACGGGGCCGATGCCGACGGCGCCGTCGCCCATGAAGCAGAGGGTGACGCGGCCGTCACCGGTGTACTGCGAGGCGAACGCGTGGCCGGCGGCGACCGGGATGTGGTTGCCGACGATCGCGTAGCCGCCCCACAGCCCGCGCTCCTTGTCGAAGAAGTGCATCGACCCGCCGACGCCGCCGACGAGGCCCGCGGCCTTGCCGAACAGCTCGGCGGCGCAGGCCTTCGGATCGGAGCCGAGGGCGATGGCGAAGCCGTGGGTGCGGTAGGTGGAGACGACGCGATCGCCGGGCTCCATCACCTGTTGGGTGGCGATGGCGATCGCTTCCTGGCCGATGTAGAGGTGGAGAAATCCGCTGATCTTGCCGCGCGTGTAGGCGCGGGCGGCCGCCTCCTCGAAGCGGCGGATCCGCAGCATCTCGCGGTAGTCTCGCAGGACATCTTCGCGGCTCTGGCCGTCGTAGTCGGCGCGGAGCTTGGCCTCGTACGCGGCGTCCACGGTGCTGTCCGAGGCGGCGTCTGGTGCGGCTTCTGATTGCGTCATTGGGGACCCTTCTCGCGGGCGCGGGGAGGGTACCACCGGGGACCGAGCGGTGAAAGCGCGAGATCCGTCGAGCTCGCCGCGCGGGGACGCGAAGGACGGTGCACGGCAAAGCTCACTCGCGGACCGCGGCAGATGCGGCGGACGGGCGAGCTCGTACGACGACCGCGCGCCGGGCACCAGGTCCGCGCCGCGCGTGCTTGCGGTATACCTCGCGCCATGACGAGCCCCGACGCGCGCCCCGAACTCCCCGCTCCGCACGCCATCGCCGATCGGATCCTCGGCGGCGAGTGGGACGCGCTCGATGCGGCGACCCTGGTCCGTTACCTGAGCGGCGAGGGCGAGCTCGGGGACCTGATGGCGGCGGCCGACCGGCTGCGCCGCGCTCGCTTCGGCGACGAGGTCCACCTGTGCTCGATCGTCAACGCCAAGATGGGCGGGTGCCCCGAGGACTGCGGCTTCTGTGCGCAGTCGAAGCACTTCACCACCCACATCAAGGCCGACAAGTTCCTCGGCCACGCCGACATGGTCGCCGCCAGCCGCAAGGCCCAGGGCCAGGGCGCGACGGCGCTCGGCCTGGTGACCGCCACGCGCGGCTACGAGGACGGGTCCAAGGGCCTGAAGCACATGGTCGAGGGCATCCGCCAGGTCCGCGCCGCCGGTCACACCGAGGCCCACGCGTCGCTCGGGATCGTCAGCAAGGAGGCGCTCCGCGAGCTGCGCGACGCCGGCATGACCGAGTTCAACCACAACCTCGAGTCGGGCCGCAGCTACTACGAGCAGATCGTCACCACCCACACCTACGACGCTCGCCTGAGCACCATCCGCGCGGCCAAGGAGCTCGGCCTCCGCACCTGCGTCGGCGGGATCTTCGGCATGGGCGAGAAGCCCGAGCACCGCGCCGAGCTGGCGCTGGAGCTGCGCGGCCTCGACGTCGACGAGGTGCCGATCAACTTCCTCGTCAGCATCGAGGGCACCAACCTGCAGCACGTCGACCCGCTGCCGCCGCGCGAGATGCTGCGCATCATCGCCTGCTTCCGCCTGGCCCTGCCGCGCCAGAACATCTTCATCGCCGCCGGCCGCCAGCACCTCGGCCAGCTGCAGCCGATGATCTTCGCCGCCGGCGCGTCCGGCATGATGATCGGCGACTTCCTCACCACGCCCAACCGCTCGACCCAGGACGACCTCGACATGCTCGAGCAGCTGGGCCTGCGCGGCCGTGTGTGCGCCACCGGCGAGGCCCCGCCGCCCCGCCCGGAGATGGCCCCCCGCGTCGAGCGGCGCGCCGGCGCTACCCACTTGCCGGTGCTCGCGTAGCGCCTGTCCTGCGAGTCAGGTGAGGGCGAGCGCCTGTCTTTAGCGACAGGTGCGCGCGCTTGCGAGTGAGCGCGGGCGAGCCTGGCTCATGGGACAGGGCGCGCCCGGGGCCTCGGCGCGGATCCGGGGCGTGTGACGGCGCGCGCATGGGCGATCTCCCCGGCGGCGGGCGAGGTCGCGGGGTCCTCGGCGACCGGGCCCGGGGCCCCGTCGGCGACGAATTGGCGTCGGGGCGCGATCTGGCCGCAGAATGGGGCGGCGACCGCCATGAGCCCGACGATCCTCAGCCTCGCCTCGCTCGTCCCGCTCGTGCTCGCCGCGCCGGCGGGCGAGTCGGCGGGTGAGTCGGGCGCGCTGGCGTTGCCCCCGTGGACGCCGACGCCGGCGATCGAGGTGCGCGCCGAGCCGACGTCCGAGCCGCCGGAGCCGGCGAGCGAGCCGGCGTCGTCGGCCGCGCCGGCCCCCGCGCGAGGACCGGCGCCGGTGGTGCGGTCCGCGAGCGCCCCGGCGCCCGCGCTCGTGCCGGCGGAAGAAGATCGCGTCGAGGAGGCGCTGCCTGGCACCGACGCGGCGGCGGTCAACAACCCGGCGTTGGCGGCCGGTGAGCACATGGACCCGCACCTGCCCGGCTTCAAGCCGTGGGAGGTCGGCGGCTTCATCGACGTCAACTACAGCTACAACAGCAACAACCCCGACAACCACGTGTACCGCGGCACCAGCGTGCAGCCGCGCACCGGCGAGTTCTCGCTCAACCACGCGGTCGCGTACATCCGCCGCGACGCCATCCCCGGCAAGTTCTCGCCGCTGTTCGAGTTCGCGGCCCAGGGCGGTCCGGCCGCCGACGCGCTGGTGGCCTACGAGCCGAACCCGGGCGGGGCCAACGGCAAGTTCGCCGGGCCGGAGGTGTGGAAGCACCTCTCGCGGGCCAACATCGGCTTCCGCAGCCGCCACGGCACCGAGGTGGTGGTCGGCCTGCAACTGAGCCCGGTCGGCATCGGCGTCCACTGGAGCCCGTACAACTGGAACTATACGGTCACGTGGCAGCTCAACAGCGTGCCGTACTACCTGTCGGGGCTGAAGCTGGCGCAGACGATCCGCGACAAGCACCAGGTGCAGCTGTGGATCGTCAACGGCTGGCAATTGCTGGCCGACAACAACAAGGCGCCGAGCGTGATGCTCGGCTACACGTTCACGCCGAGCGACAAGTTCAACCTCGGCGAGTACGTGTGGATCGGGCCGGAGCAGGCCGACATGCGCCCGCGGGCGTGGCGGCTGTTCTCCGACACGCAGGCGACCTACAACACCGAGCGCTTCGGCGTCGGCGCGCTGTTCGACGTCGGCGCCGACCCGCGCACCGACCTGCCGCTGTCGCCGTGGCAGATGTGGATGAACGGGGCGGTGTTCACCCGCTGGCGCGTGCTCGGCAAGCTGCGCACGTGGGACATGGCGCTGCGGCCCGAGTTCTTCTGGGACCGCGACGGGCGGATGTTCGGCGTGCCGCAGACGCTCGTCTCGGCCGCGTTCACCAACAACGTCCGCGTGTTCAACAACCTGCTCGTGCGCCTCGAGTACCGCTACGACCACTCGACCAGCCCGACCGGGTTCTTCTACCGCGGGCCGGCGATCATGGACGGCGGGCCCGGCCTCGCCCGCGATCAGCACACGATCTTCTTCTCGGTCGCCGGGGTGTTCGCGCACCGCTTCGGCGGCAAGCGAGGTTGACGCCGGCGCGGGTCCGATCGCCCGCTGTGACGCTCGCGCCCGCGGTCCGCGGGTCGGTTCGACCGCGCGGGGGACGTCGACTATTCTCAGCGCCGATGGACGCCTCCTCGCTCGTCGCCCCGGTCGATCCGTCCGCGCTGGCTCAGGTGCTGCGGCCGTTCGGCGAGGGCGAGGGCCTGCCGCGCGACGCGTACGTGTCGCCGGCGGTGCATCAGTGGGAGCTGGGCGCGTTCCTCGACGACGCGTGGGTGTGCGTCGGTCGGGCGCAGGCGCTCGATCAGGTCGGCGCGCAGCGGGCGATCCGCGCCGGGCGCGAGGGTGTCCTGCTCGTGCGCGACCGGTCCGGCGAGATCCGCGGCTTCTTCAACGTGTGCCGCCACCGCGCCCACGAGCTGGTCCAGGTCGGTGAGTGCGTGCGCGGCGGCCAGATCCGCTGCCCCTATCACGGCTGGGTCTACGAGCTCGACGGGGCGCTGCGCGGCCAGCGGCGCGAGCCGGAGCCGCGCGGGCTGGTGCCGGTGCGCGTCGAGATCTGGCGCGGCTTCGTGTTCGTCAACCTGTCGGGCTCGGCGGTCCCGCTCGCGCAATGGCTCGGCGACCTCGACGCGCTGACCGCCGCGCACGACCTCGAGTCGCTGCAGATCGCCGCGACCCACAGCTACGAGCTGGTGGCCAACTGGAAGCTCGTGGTCGAGAACTACCACGAGTGCTACCACTGCCCGCTGATCCACCCGCAGCTGTGCCGCGTCAGCCCGCCCAACAGCGGCCAGAACTACGCCGGCGCGGGGGCATGGATCGGCGGGCCTATGGAGCTGATGGGCGACGTCGAGACGATGTCCTTCGACGGCAAGAGCGGCGCCGCCCCGCTGCCGCGGCTGTCGCCCGAGCAGCGGCGCAGCGTGTTTTATTACGGGCTCGGCGCCAACCTGCTGCTCAGCCTCCACCCCGACTACGTGCTGACGCACCGGCTCGAGCCGCTCGCGCCCGACCGCACGCGCGTGGAGTGCCAGTGGTTGTTCCACCCCGACGCGATCGCGGCGCCGGGGTTCTCGCCGGCCTATGCGGTTGACTTTTGGGACATGACCAATCGGCAAGATTGGCGCGCGGTCGAGAGCGTGCAGCGCGGGGTGTCCTCGCGCGGCTTCCGGCCCGGCGTGTTCGCCCCGCGCGAGCAGGCGGTCTACGAGTTCGTGACCCGCGTGGCCCGCGGCTACCGCGACGGCGGCTGGGCCCGGTCGCCCGGGACGGCGTAGCTCAGGCCGGTGGCGATCGCCGGGGCCGCGAGTCCCCGCGGCGTGGAGGGGACGCCTCACCCTGTCCCTTCGGACATGTCCCGTGACGAGCGCGAGCAGCGGCGACGCGGCGAGCGACGCCCCGGTCGATCGCGTTCGCGCGGGCTGCTCGCCTTCGGGGCAGATCGGCCCCCCGCGGCCCGCCGAGCCGGCTATCCTGCCGCCACATGCGAGACCGCCTCCATACCGTGTTCACCGCGTCGATCGCCGCCGCCCTGGTGTCGACCGTCTCCGCCACCGGCTGCGAGAAGAAGTCGACGGTCCAGCCCGAGCCGGCGCCGACCGACAGCAGCGCGCCCGCCGAGCCGCCCGCCGAGCCCGCCGAGCCGCCCGCGCCGGAGACGCCGCCCGGGCCGGCTGCGGCCGACTTCGCGGGCGACACCTGCGATCCGGCCGCGCTGATCGCCCGCTTCGGCGAGGCGAAGCTGGCCAAGTCCTACGATTACGTCGAGCTGCGGATGTCGCAGCTGCAGCCGGACAAGGGCGAGCAATGGAAGGTGCTGAACTCGCAGGCGGTGGCCAGCTTCGGCGAGAGCTGCAAAGATCCGAAGACCGCCAAGGCGTGCACCAAGGCGCTCGCCAAGGCGACCTCGCCCAACTCGTTGTTCCCGCCGGGGGCCGGGCGCATGCCGACGTCGACGTACCTGGTGGTCCAGTCCGGCGCCGAGGTGGCGACGATCACCACCCGCGCCGAGGCCGTGGCGTTCTTCGGCACGGTCGACGCGCCCGTCGAGGCGATGTTCCTGACCACGCTCGACGGCTACGTCCCGCTGTGCGACGCGAGCAAGGCGCGCGAGGTCGAGGGCGGCTACGAGCTGCTGGCCAAGAAGAACTTCAACGAGTGCCTCAACCAGTTCCACGGCCATGTGGTGACGGTGAAGGGCGAGACGGTGACGTCGCAGACCGAGGTCGATCTGACCAAGCCTGACGAGGGCTGCGCGGTCGCAGGGCGCCGTCCCGAGGGCTTCCGCCCGGCGCCGCGGACCGAAGGCAGCGCGCTCGTGGCCTACCTCGACGAGATGCATCACCTCGAGGCGGCCAGCGTGCCGGCGTTCGAGCGTCTGGCCCGCGAGCTCGCGCACCACGGGGCCCCGGCGGCGCTGGTCGAGCGCGCCGAGGCTGCGGCGCGCGACGAGGTCCGCCACGCGGCCGGCTTCGCCGGTCTGCGTGAGCGGCTGGCGGCGACCGACTGCGCGTCGCCGGCGCTCGAGGTGCCGGCGGAGGTGCGCTCGCTCGAGGCGCTGGCGCTCGAGAACGCGGTCGAGGGCTGCGTGCGCGAGACCTTCGGCGCGCTGGTGGCCCGCTACCAGGCGTCGGTGGCCGCGGACGAGCCGCTGCGCCGGCTGTTCGCCGCCATCGCCGAGGACGAGCTGGACCACGCGGCGCTGGCGTGGGACGTCGCGACCTGGCTGAACGATCAGCTCGACGAGGCCGCCCGCGCGCGCGTGCACGCGGCCGAGGCCGCCGAGCTGGCGCGCCTGACGGTCGCCCTGGCGACCACCGAGCCCGACTCGGAGGTCTCGCGCCTGTGCGGCGTGCCGAGCCCCGCGATCGCTACCGCGATGTTCGAGCGCTGCAAGGCGTCGCTCTGGGCGGCCTGATGCGATCGCCGCTCGTGGGAATGGCACGAGCGCTTGCTGACGGGCGGGGAACGAGCCCCGCCCGTCTCACAGGCGGTGAGCGATCGCTCGGTCCGGGCCTGAACGGCTCACGGCGCGACGTGGGTCGCGGTGCCGGCGAGGAGATCGGCGACCCAGTCGCGCATCAGGGTGCCGTCGATCTCGGCAGTGTAGAAATTCTGCGTCAGCCAGGTGTGCTGCGCGCCCGACGGGTAGAAGGTGCCCCAGGTGCCGGCGGGCTCGCTCATCCAGTCGTCGCGCAGGTCGGCGAGGCCTTCGGTGAACGTGGCGCCGCTCATCTGGCCGCCGGCGCACTCGTTGAGGCCGAAGCCGAAGAAGTAGCGGATAGTCTGGTCCTGCAGCGCGGAGATGAGGCCGAGGCGCTGGTCGGCGTACTTCTCCCCGAGGTATTTAATTACATTGGAGATGCCGCCGCCGTCGGGGTTGAAGCATTCACCGCAATCGGCCGGCAGGGTGTCCTCGAAGTTCCACAGGTCGCGCCACTGCTGTTGCAGGCAGGGGGCCATGAACTCGTCGGACATGACGGGGCCGGAGTCGTCGATGAGGGTGACTGCGCGGTCGGGGAAGGCCTCGGCGATCCGGTCGTAGTTGAAGGCCGAGCCGAAGCCGCCGGCGCTCTCGCCGGTGACGAGCACGTGATCGACGCTGTCGACGAAGGTGGGGACGATGCGCTCGAGGTAGGCGGTGACGTTGTGGTAGCCGACGAATTGCTGCGGGTCGGCGAGGCCCGGGATCACCACGTCGTTGCGGGCGCCGGCGTGGACGTCGCCGGAGCAGTACGGGACGAACACGGCGCTCCAGTCGAGGACCGGGTTGGCGGGCTCGTCGGGGTCGAAGATGCCCTTGCTGCCGACGTTCTGGACGAAGTTGTTGTAGCTCCCGACGCCGAAGGTCTTGATGTTCTGGTTGCAGGTGGCGGCGTTGAAGCAGGCGCCGCCGCTCTGGAAGTAGATCATCAGGCCGGGCGCGGTGCCGTAGCGCACTGCGATGCCGGTGGTGCTGCCGTCCCGGCACAGCGACTCGGGGAACGGCACCCACTGCCACTCGCCCGGCGGCGCGTCCGGCAGCGGCTCGCCGTCCCACGGGGAGGGCTCGCCGGTGGTCTCGGTGTCGGTGTCGCCGGTCGAGGTCGAGGTGGTCGAGGTCGAGGTCGTCGAGGTGGTGGTGGTGTCGACGCCCTCGGTGGTGGTGGTCTCGGTGGTGGTCGAGGTCGTGGTGGTGGTGGTGGTGTCGACGCCCTCGGTGGTGGTCGCGTCGGTGGTGGTGGTGTCGACGGTGGTCGAGGTCGAAGTCGAGGTCGAGGTCGTGGTGGCGTCGGTCGTCCCGGTCGTCGAGGTGTCGGTGGTCGGAGGGTCGGTCGTCTGGGCGTCGGTGGTCGGGCCGCCGGTGCTCGTCGTGGTCGAGGTGTCGCTCGCCGTCTCGGTCTCGGTGACGCCGCCACCGGGGTCCTGGCAGGCGAACAGCGCGAAGCAGGTGGTCGACAAAAGGGAAGCGCGGCGAATCATCGCGCCAATCTAGGCGAACCAGCGCGGCCGTCGCATGCGGGATCGCCGGGGTCTGCCGTTGCGAAGCTGTCGCCTCGACGGTCTCGACCGCGGCCCACGACGGACAGCGCAGGGTCGAGGCCGCTCGCGAGGGCGCGAGCGATCGCGGCGCGCGTCGCGAGATGTCTCTTGAGACATGTGATGGATCGACGGCCGCCGGGCCGCCGCGAGCGGGGCGGCGTCCGCTCTGGTGCGCTCGCAGGCGTGCCTCGATTCTTCCTGGCCCATGAGACAGGCGATCTCCGAGGCGGCGGTCGGGCGCGGCGTAACTTCGCCCGGTGGGCGGCGTAGTCCCGCCATGCCCGTCCGTCGCGCCGCTCTCGCGGGGTCCGTCGCCGTCCTCGCCGCTTGCAGCAACCAGAACCCCGAGAGCGCCGAGGCGCTGTGGGACGAGCTGCAGGCGGCCGAATACCAGGAGTGGGCGCGGGCGCCCGGCTACGAGGGGCGCACGCCGAGCGCGACCGTCCACGGGGCCGAGGTGGAGATCTTCATCAACGAGGTGGTGGTCGAGGCGCTCGCCGGCGGGCCGCTCGCCGCCTGGCCGGACGGCGCGATCGTGGTCAAGGACGGCTTCATGGCCGGCGAGCCGCACATCGTCGTGGCCATGCAGAAGCGCGGGGACGCGTGGTTCTTCGCCGAGTACGAGACCAGCGGCGAGGTCGTCTACTCCGGCGACCCGCACGCCTGCACCCGCTGCCACGACGACGGCAGCGACGGCATCCTCGCGTTCGACCTGCCGCGCTGAGCTGTCCCCCGGGACATCCTCGCCGCGCGCGTGGCCTCGTGACGGTCACGACAGCGTGACACGGGCTCGTAGATCTGTCGCTCCGCGGTCAGGACGCGGTCGCTTCGCGCGGACGCATGAACGCGGGCACGGGTCGGCCGTGGCGCGCGAGCAGCTCGCCGTACAGCTTGCGCTCGGCGTGCAGGGCGGCGGCGACGCTCGGCCGCGCCTGCAGCCGCTGCAGGTAGGCGACCAGCGAGGGCCACTTCTTGAGGTCGATCGGGGTCGCGACCGACCATGTCAGCACCGTGGCGAGGTAGGCGTCGGCGACGCTGAAGCGGTCGAGCAAGAACTCGCGGCCGTCGAGGTGGCGCGCGAGGTAGTCGAAGCGCGACAGGCTCCTCTCGAGCACCCAGCTGCGAACGGCGTCGGGCGCCTCGCTGCCGAGCAAGGGCGCGTACACGCCCTTGTGCAGCTCGGCGCCGATGAAGCTCAGCCACTGCTGCAGGCGGACCCGCTCGGGGTCGCCGGCGGGCGGGGCGAGGCCGGCGGCCGGCAGCGCGTCGGCGACGTACTGCAACACCGCGGCGTTCTCGGTGATCAGCCGACCGTCGTCGGTGCGCAGCGCGGGGACGAGCCCGAGCGGGTGGATCTCGCGGTAATCGGCGCCGTCGCGCGTGCGCTTGGTCGGGGCGTCGACCTCGACGTACTCGAACGACGCGCCGGCCTCGAGGAGCGCGATGCGCGTGGCCACGGAGCAGGAGAGGGGTGAACCGTAGAGCTGCATGGCGGAGAGGATGGCGCGCGTCGCCATATGCGTCCAACGCATCCTTGGTATAGAGTCGATGCGTGACACGCATTGCCACCATCCCGCGCCCGCGCCTCGAGCTCCGCGACCTCCAGGTGGTCCTCGCAGTGGCCGCGGCGGGCACGACCGCGGCGGCGGCCTCGACGCTGCACCTGTCGCAGCCGGCGGTCAGTCGGGCGCTGCTGGCCGCCGAGGACCGGCTGGGGACGCGGCTGTTCGAGCGCTCGCCGCGGGGGCTGCAGGCGACGGCGGCGGGCGAGCAGGTGGTGGCCGGGGCGACGCGGCTGCTCGCCGAGCTGGTGGCGCTCGAGCGGAGCGTGCGAGCGCCTGCGGTCCGGCCGACGCGCGTGCGCCTGGTGTGCGAGTGCTACACGGCCTATCACTGGTTGCCGACGGCGATCGCCGAGCTGGCCGCGCACTCGCCCGGCCTCGAGTTCGCGCTGGCGGTCGAGCACACGCGCACGCCGGTCGAGGCGCTGATCGCCGGGACCATCGACGTCGCGCTGCTGACCACGGGGGAGGTGCCGCCGGGGGAGATCGCCACGCAGCCGCTGTTCTCCGACGAGATCGTGTTCGTGGTCGCGCCGACGCACGCGCTGGCGCGCAAGCCGACGCTGTCGCGCGACGATCTGCGAGCGGCGCGGCTCATCACCGGCGAGACGCCGGAGGCGGAGACGCGGTGGTTTTTGCGGCGGGTGTTCGGCCGCGGCCGCCTGCCGGGCCGCGCGCAGCGGTTGCCGCTCACCGAGGCGATCCTCGACGTCGCCCGCGCCGGGATGGGCGTGGCGGTCCTGTCGGAGTGGATGGCGGGGCCGCACCTCGGCCGCGGCGATCTGGTGGTCAAGCGGCTGTCGTCGGGCCCGCTGCGTCGACCGTGGCGCATGGCCTGGCGCCGCGAGGCCGAGGAGGCCGCCCGCTGCCTGCTGGCGGCGCTCAAGGCCGCGGCGCCGTCGCTGCGCCGCGGCGAGCGGGCGTGACAGCGGCGAAGCGTGAGCGAGGCAGCCCGAGGGCCGAGGTGCGGATGAACGCGAACGGGGCGGGCCAGAGCGAGGCGCAATCAAGCGCCGCCGAGTTTGAAAGGCACGCCGTGACCGCGGACCGCGTCGCGGAAGGCCGACCCCCTCGTCGTGAAGGATGCGTCTCCGAGGTTCACGGCCCCGCAGCGACCGCGGGTGCGGCGTCGCAGCAGATCGACCCCATCGTAGCGAAGCACGCGTCGCCGAGCCTCACGGGCACGCCGTGACGGTGGGCGGGGCGTCGCGGTAGGTCGACCACATCGTCGCCACGAAGTCGTTGCTGGCGCCACCGCCGTCCTCGACGTCGCCGGCGACCCAGCGGTCGACGTAATCGAAGAAAGCGTCGTGCGCCCAGGCGGTCTTCGCGTCCATGGCGTGGATCGCCAGCGCCTCGCCGACCCAGGTGTGCGACGTACAACAATTGCGGTAGTCGGTGCAGCCGTCGACGAGGCCGGCAGGGTCGCGGCAATCCTTCGCGCCGGCGTCGCAGTCGCCGCCGTACTGGCAACCGTTCGGCAGGTAGCAGTCGTCGTCGCAGGCGCGGCCCCACAGCGCCTTGTCGCCCTCGCCGTAGTAGGTCATCTCGTCCTCGTTGCCGATGTCGGTGCCGGGGCTCGCCATCGCGGCGTCGCCGAGCAGCGTGCCGGCGAACACGATCGGGAACTTGCGGCCGTTGCTGTGCCCGCCGTTGGCGTCCCAGTTGCCGCCGGCCTGCAGCACGCCGTAGTTGTCGATCCCGAGCTGCACCAGCCGCCGCGCCAGCTCCTGCTGATCGGGCGTGTCGAGCAGCACGTAGGCCGCCAGAGTGGCGACGATGTCGCCGACCTCGCGGCCGTAGCAGTACATGTTGAGCGTCGCGCAGCCGTGCTGGATCTCCCAGGTTCGCAGGTGATCCACCCACGGCCGCTCCACGTGGCGCAGCAGCGCGGTCGGGTCGGGCGTGTCGGCCGGCGGGGTCAGCTTCGGCAGCGCGCTCCAGCACACGTCGCCCGCGCGATGGAGCGGCTTGTCGGCGCCGGAGTAGGGCGGGCGGAACGCGTCGGCCGGCGGGGCGGCGGCGACGACCGTGAGGATCGCCTGGGTGGCGACAGGTCCGCGCTGACAGTCGCCGTCGTAGGTCATCCAGCCGTCGCTGTTGCCCTGCTGGCACTCGGGCTCCTCGGGGTGGCTGATGGACGAGACGAGCGAGTGCGTGCCCTCGACCGCGAGCGGGAAGCTGACGCGCAGGCCGTCGGCGTGGTTGCCGGCGCGGCTGTCGTAGTCCTGCGAGCCGACCGGGTCGAGCATCGAGCCGTTGCGGCCCTCGGCGGGCGCGGGATCGACGGAGACGATGGTGACCGGGCCGACGACCCACCAATCGCCGGTGGCGAACTGGCCGACTGGACGCGGCGCGTCGAAGGTCCAGGTGATGCCGTACTGGGTGACGGACATCTGCAGGTTGTCCGGGGCGCCGGTGGTGCTGGTGGGCTCGGGCCCGGTGGTGCCGTCGGTGGTCGGTGCGGGCTCGGTGGTGCCGGGGTTCCCGGTGGTGGTGGTGAGGTCGCCGCTGGAGGTCGTACCCGTGGTAGTCGTGGCGTTCGGCTCGGTGGTCGACGCGGCGGACGAGGTGGTCGCGGCTTCGGTGCCTCCGGAGCCGCCCCCGCAGGCGAGGGCGAACGAGCAGGCGAGGGCGCAGGTCACGACGAGTCGGCGATCCATCGCGGCATTTTATAAATTTTATTAAAGAGCCGCGCCGGCGATCAGGCGTCGGGTGCGAGCCCCTGGATCGTCGGTCGCGCGGGGTCTCTTCGCCCCAGTGTGCGGCGGTGGCCCCGAGGGCTGCGCGGGCGTGCACATGTCTCTCGGGGCAGGGTGATGCCCGCAAGAGCAAGATGTCCCGAGGGACATCTCAAGAGTAGCCGAGCGCTGCGGCGTGGATGTCCCGAGGGACAGGCTGCAGCGCGGATGTCCCGAGGGACAGGCGCTCACTCGCGCGGCGGCGGCAGGCCGGCGAGGGCCTGGCCGAGGCGCTGGACGCCGTCGCGCAGGGTCTCGTCGGCGGCCGCGTAGGACAGGCGCAGGTGGCCGGGGGCGCCGAAGGCGGTGCCGGGCACGGTGCCGACCAGCTTCTGCTCCAAGAGCCATGTCGCAAAGGCAATGTCGTCGGCGAACTGGGTGCCGGGGCCGATGTGGCGCGAGACGTCGCAGAACAGGTAGAAGGCGCCGTCGGGGGCGACGATGTCGAGGCCGGGCAGGGCTCCGAGGCCGGCGAGCATGAACTCGCGGCGGCGGGTGAACGCGGCGTGCATCTCCTGCACGGCGAGCTCGCAGCTCGGGTCGGTGAGGGCGGCGAGGGCGGCGATCTGCGACACCGTGGCGGCGCCGGAGGTGACGTGGCCCTGCATGCGCGAGGCGGCGGACACGACGTTCGCGGGGGCCAGCATGAAGCCGATCCGGTAGCCCGTCATCGAGTAGCTCTTCGACACGCCGTCGACGACGACGATCTGCTCGGTGACGTCGGCGAGGGTGGTGATCGCGCTGACGTGTTCGAAGCCGCCGTAGACCAGGCGGCGGTAGATGTCGTCGACGAGCAGCCAGCAGTTCGGCGCGACGCGGGCCATGACCTCGCCGAGCTCGCGCAGCAGCGGGGCGGGGTAGCCGGCGCCGGTCGGGTTGGTCGGGTTGCCGAGCACGATGAAGCGCGTCTTCGGGGTGAGCGCCGCCGCGAGCGCCTCGGGCTGCAGGCGCCAGCCGTCTTCGCGATGCGTGGGCACGATCACCGGCACACCGTCGCCGAGGCGCACCATGTCGGCGTACGAGACCCAGTAGGGGGCGGGGATCACGACCTCGTCGCCGGGCGACAGCGTGATCATGAACAGGTTGGCGAGGCTGTGTTTGGCGCCGCACGACACCAGGACCTCGCCGCGGGTGACCGGGCGGCCGTGGTAGCGCGCGAACTCGGCGGCCACGGCGTCGCGCAGGGCGGGCAGGCCGGGCACCGGCGCGTAGTGGACCGGGCGCGTGCGCACGTAGTCGATGACGGCTGCGGTGACGCCGGCCGGCGGGTGGAAGTCGGGCTCGCCGGCGCTGAAGTCGAGGACCTCTTTGCCCTGGGCCTTGAGCTCCTTGGCGCGCGCCGACATCGCCAACGTCGGCGACTCGCTCAGCGCCTGGGCTCGTGCATTGGTCTCAAGATCGCGCCTTAGCACTGCTGTGGGCCCCCGTGGTCGTAGTCTTTAGTATGGCGGAGGAACTCGACGGCCGTCTGGCCGTAGTGCCGGGTCGTCTCGACGACCAGGCCCTGCGGCCACGCGGGCGGCCTGCGCCCTCCAGCGCGGTCATATTCGCATACAAGCGCGGCGCTTTCAGCCAGCCAGCCGCCGGCGATCAGCGCAGGCAGCACCGCGGCGAGCACGGCCTCGGTGTCGTCGTAGGGCGGGTCGATGAACACGAGGTCGTAGGGACCTGCGAGCTCCGACGCGCCCGCGCGCGCGGAATGTCGGCGCAAGAACGTCGCCGCGTCGCCGTGCCAGAGGTGCGCGCGCTCGCCGAGCGCAAGCTCACGGATCTGAGCCTGCAGGTAGCGCGCGACCGCGGAGTGTTGCTCGACCAGCGTGGCCCGCGAGGCGCCGCGGCTGAGGGCCTCGAACGCGAGCGCGCCCGAGCCGGCGAACAGGTCGAGCACCACCGCGTCGCGCAATTCGTGCTGCAGGCGGTCGAAGATCGCTTCACGCACGCGCGCGCCGGTCGGGCGCAAGCCGGGCACAGTCGGCAGCGACTTCAACACCCGCCCGCGCAGGCTCCCTCCGCTGATCCGCTGCACGCCCGGGCATATACCGCACGTCGCGCCGCGCGCCCAGTGCTCCGCGTCGACCTGTCCCGAGCGACAGGTGAAGCTCAGGCCGCGAACGGCGCACGCAGCGCGGCGTCCTCGGCCTCGAGGCGGGCCCAGCCCTCGCGGAGGTGGCGGCGGCGGCGGACCGCGGCGACGAACACCAGCGGGAACGCGAGCGCCATCGGCAGGCCGTCGCCGCTGACGATCGGGAACCACATGAAGCGACCGGTGAGGCCGCTGCGCCACTCGGTGTCGAGCTCGGCGAGCGTGCGACCGAAGCCGTTGACGAACGCGGCTTCGAAGTTCTTGCCGTGCTTGACCTGCGCCAGCGCCTGCCGCAGGTCGGAGCCGTCCTCGTCGCGCCAGCGGAGGAAGTTGACGAAGTCACGCGCGGCCGCGTAGCTGATCGTGGCCGTGATCGCGTCGGTGCTGCGGAAGTTCTGCTCGAGCTGTTCGAAGTGCGGCACGCCGGACCCGAAGATCGCGCCCGCCAGAGTCTGGCTGCGCATCAGATCGATCTCCTCGCCGAAGCTCTCGGCCACGCCCTCGTGGAACCACCGCGGCAGCGCTGCGCCGCCGGTGGCCCGGTACAGCGCGACGTGGGCCATCTCGTGGCGCAGCAGGCCGTCGAGGTCCGTGAGCGAGCCGTCGGGGGCGTGGGCTGCGATCGCGATCTCGCCGGTCGGCGGGTGGGCGACGCCTGCGGCCCACTGCGGCATGCCGGTGCCCTCGGCGATGCGGCCCGAGTGCGAGACGAAGTGGATCGTCAGCGAGTCCTCGAGGTCGCCGGCCAGCGCGTGCTCGATCTCCGACCAGGCTCGCGGGATCTCGCGGGCCACCGCGACCGCCTCGTCCTCCAGGCGCGGGTCGTAGCGGAGGGTGACGCGGCCGACGTGCATCTGCGACGTCGCGCTCCCCAGGGACCAGCCCACCGGGCGGCTCACGTCGGCCCGGGCGGCCTGCGGCGCCACGAACAGGAACAACAACGCCGCGAGGAAGAGGCCGAGCGCCGCGCGCCAGGGACGGGTCATGGACTGACTGTGAGCACGACGATCTCACGGCGCAAGCTGGCCGCGACGACGACGCCGATGGCCAGGCCCACGGCCAGGATCGCCCCGCCGACGATGAGACCCGTCCTCACCTTCGGACCCAACCGGGTCCGCCGCCGCTCCTTCGCCCCGTCGCGGACCAGCGACTCGTGCTCACTCCACAGCGCTGCGATCAATTCGGGGTGGCTCGCGGCGTCGCCACCGCGGACGCCGAGCGCCCGGTCGAGCCGGCAGTCGTGCGGGAGCAGCACCGGGTCGGGGCGATCGGCGAGGTACTCGACGAGGATCACCAGGTCGTCGCGGCGCTCGCGGCACACGTGCTTGCCCTCGCCCACGCCCGCGCGGAGGCGGCGGACCTGGGTCCTGGGGGCCGCCGAGGCCCGCGCCGCGCGCTCCAGCGCGTCGACCAGCGCGACCTCGGGCTTCGTCCCCGGCGCGGTCGGGCCGAGCCCGACGGCCACGGTGATCGCCCCCTCTGGCTCGCCGAGGCCGGCCCCGGGGGCCAGCGACTGCGGCGGCGGCGGAGCTGGCCCTTCGGCCCTGGCCTCGGGGACCTGTGCCGAAGAACCTGTGCCGGAGGACATGTCTTCAGAGACAGCAGGCTCGGCGGGCGGCTCGACGGGCTGCGCGGCCGGCCGCTCGGGCGCCGCGGGCACGGGCACCTCGAGCGGAGCGTCGACGGGCCGCAGGTCGGCCGCGCGCGCCGGCGCCGGCAGGGCGACGAGGCCTGCCAGCACGAGCGCGCCGCATCGCCGGGCCGTCCGCATGGGCGCCGGTTCTTGCGCGTCCGCGGGCGCGTGTCAACGGCGGCGAAGTCATGCGGCCGGCGGGAATGACCGGGCAGCGGTGGTGGTAGTCGTGCCTCGCCGCGGCGGAGGCAGGCGAGCCGCCGGCGTGCGTCGCGGTCCGGGCCGCGGGAGAATGACGCGTTCGCCAGGTACGGTGGGCGCACGAGGCCGGTCGGGAGAGATCGGTGAGCGCCGCACGAGCTCGTTCGGCGAGCTGCCCGGAGCACGGGAGGATGACCCTCGCGAGGTGCCGTGGTGGCGGCGCACCTGTCTCGAGGAGCTCGTCATGTCGCCGTGCGCACGACGAGCGTCGCGCGTCGATGACCGAGTCTGGGTCGCTCGGGCACCCTTTGAGTCGGTGCCCATCCTTTCGCCATGAAATTCCGGGCGGCTCGACGCGGCGGTCGCCACCTTCGCGTGCGCGGCGGTCCACGCCTTCGTCGCTGCTCCCGAAGTGCCGCGGTTCACCGCGCTGTGCGTGTGGCCCTCGGTGACCGTCGTGCGCGTCGGCTTCGCCGCGGCCGCGTGGTCGGAGGCTGCACGGTCCGCGGCGATCTTCGCCGCTGCGCTGCTCGACCTGACGCCGGCCATCCGCCTGCGTGCGCGAGCTGCCGCAGTGGAGCCAGTTCTCGCTGTTTGCAGGTCTCGCCATTCGCGGACCTGGGCCGTGACGGCAGGTCGACCTGGCGTTCGGGGCCGACCGACCGGCGCGAACCGAACACCGTCAACCTCGCCGGCGGGCGCCCACGAAGCTGCGATTCGCATCCGGGAGGTTCGCGACGACGTTCTGCATCCCAGGGGCAAAAGTTTCACGAGCGAGCGGTACAAAGATGAGAGAAAGACCACTCGACTGTTGCAGCGGCTTTGACGGTTATGGCATCCTCGGGGGATGGACGGGGCCTGCTCGATGGCGCCCCTCCCGGAGGGGAAGAGATGCGTTTGATGTCCAATAGATTGATCTCGTGTGCGCTCGTCAGCGCGCTTGTGTCGGCGTGTGGCGACGACGGCGGCAAGGCGACGGGTGCCACCAATCCGAACCCCAACACCACCAACAACGATACGACCTCCAGCGGGACGGAGGGCGATACGTCGACGGGTGGTCCTGACCAGACGACCTCGACGACGTCGACTACGACGCCGGGCGAGCCGACCACCACCGGTACCGGCGGAGACAGCAGCACCACCGACGGGTCGTTCATCACGCCGCCCGACGGCGGCGGCGGCACCAAGGAGTGCGATCAGTGGACGCAAGACTGTCCCGAAGGACAGAAGTGCATGCCGTACTCGGGCGACGGCGACAACGCGTGGGAGTCGCTGAAGTGTACGCCGGTGATGGAGAACGCCGGCCAGGTCGGTGACCCGTGCACGGTCGAGGGCAGCGGCGTCAGCGGCATCGACAACTGCGACGAGGGCAACATGTGCTGGGACGTCGTCGACGGCGTCGGCGTGTGCGTGGCCCTGTGCATCGGCTCGCCCGACGCGCCCGACTGCGCCTCGCCGATGGCCTCGTGCCTGATCTCCAACGACGGCGTGCTGACGCTGTGCCTGCCGTTCTGCGACCCGCTGCTGCAGGACTGCGCCGGCGACGACCTGTGCATCCCGAACCCGCAGAACCCGGACGCGTTCCTGTGCGTCCTCGACGCGTCGGGCGAAGAGGGCCAGGAGTACGACGCGTGCGAGTACATCAACGCGTGCGACAAGGGCTTCACGTGCGCCAACCCGGAGGTCGCCCTCGAGTGCGATACGATGGCGATCGGCTGCTGCATCGCCTTCTGCGACGTGACCGAGGCGGGCATCTGCACCGGCCAGAACGCCGAGTGCCTGGCCTGGTACGAGGAAGGCCAAGCGCCTCCGGGGTTCGAGAACGTCGGCTTCTGCGGCATCCCGCAGTAGGCCCGACTGCTGCTCGCTCGTGCGGGCTCCGGGAGCTGCCACGGTCCCGAGAAGCCCGCGCGTGAGAGGCAGAGCGCCCGACGGTCGAGCACCGCGGGCCGCACCCGAATGGCCCCTCGGTCCCCTCGCGGGGGCCGTGGGGCCTCTTCGCTGGGTCCATGAGGTCGTGGTCGCGCTTTGCTCGGGCCTCGTCCCCCTTGAGCTTCCGCCTCTCTCCCGGCATCTTCGGGGCGATGGACATCTTGATCGAATTTCGCCACCTGGAAGAGACCCCGGGCGTCAAGAGCTACGCGTTCGAGAAGGCGGCCCATCGGGAGGAGTTGCTGCCGCAGGGAAGGAGCACAGCACGAAGGTGACTGTGATCCTGTCCCGCTCGGACGACGGGTTCGTCGCCGAAGTGCAGGCCTCGTCCGCCAGCCACAGCTATCACGCGACCGGGGTGACCCATGATCTCTACCCTGCGATCGACGAGGCGCACGACAAGATCAAGCGGCAGATCCGCGATGGGCAAGCCTGAAGCGGGGTCAGGCAAGAGCACGGCGGGCTGACCGCGCCGCCGTCGGCTCACCAGGTTCCGCGGCGGCGACTTCCGGGCGGGGCCGGAGGTGACGTCAGCCGGTGGCGGTCTCGTCGATGCGGCAGAGCAGCCCTTGCTTGGGGACCACCTCACCTGGCGCGGCGACGATAGCGGTGATGACACCATTCGTCGGTGAGGGGATCTCGACGTAGGCCTTCGACGTCGAGACCTCCAGCAGGGTCTGATCCCTGGTCACGTATTGGCCTTCACGCACGAACCACTGCGACACTGTTCCCTCGGCAACGTCTTCGCCCAGCTGCGGCATGACTACGTCGATCATCGATTCTCGCTCCCGACTGTTGGACGTATATACCGCCTAACACGCTCGCCGGCTGAACTAAAATCGGTCGGCGTCGCAGCGCGGAACGACGCGCGCGCTCGCGTGGGCGCTCTTGGGCGCCCGTGGGCGCCCATCGTCCATCTCGTGCATCCATACGCGCCCGCAGGCCGCCTGAGGCACAGGCCTTTTGAGGCTCCGCGACCGCTTCATCTCGAGAGCACGTCGGTCTGCACGCATGGCGAGAATGATGAGGTGGGCAACGAGGTCCGCGCGATGGTCGGCGACCGCATCGGCAAGCGGGCTGCGCTGACGTCGAAACCGGCGCAGCTTCGGTCCGTGTCACGCGCGATCGACTTCGCTGACCGCGCGGGGCCGACATGCTAGGCTCGGCGGCATGCATAGCCTGCGATATTTGACCTGCAGCGCCCTCGCCGCGTTTGCGCTCGCCGCCTGTCCATCCAAGTCCCAGGACACCGACACCGACCCGTCCACGAGCGCGCCGACCGGTACGACCACTGACGCCACCGAGGGCGTCACGAGCACGACGACGACCACCGGCACGAGTTCGTCCTCGGTCACCGAGCCGGCGACGACGACGACGACCGACGCGACCACCGACACGACGACGACGACCACCACCACCGGTGGGATCGAGCCGGGCGGCGCCAATCCGTGCGGAGCGTGCGCAGAGGGCGAGTACTGCTATTGGCAGCCCGCCGAACAGCCGGAATGCGCAGACACTCAGTGCAAGGCGATCCCGCAGGAATGCGCGGACTGCTTCGCGGCCCCGCTCGAGTGCGACGGCGCCACCATGATGTCGTGCGCGTCGAGCCGCTGCTACATGGAGCTGTTCGAGAAGGTCGAGCTGGCCGACGACGGCGTCGTCGTCGTCCACTGCGGCTTGTGGGCCGACACCGGCTGCGGGAGCTGAGGCCCTCGGCGCGGGACGATCCGCGAGGCGTGTCCGGCCGCGCGATCGTCTCGCCACCGGCGCAGCGTTCGCGCGTGGTGTCCACCGCGACTGCGCGAGGTCTGCCGCGGCGGAGTTGCCGGCCGAGCGTCGACTGCGCCCGGTGCGGGGGGAGTGCTACGAAATGGGTACGACACCGCAGGGGTGCGAGAACGTCGGCGTGGGCGGGCGCTGCCGGGCGTCGCGCGAGTGGCCGTCGCGCGGCCCGGCGAGCTGCGAGTGGGGGGGGCGCGCGCGGACGCATGCCCGGCGCGACCGGCGAGCTTGCGCTGCGACGGCGATGGAGCGACGCTTTGGGGGCCCATGATCATCGAGCTCGAACGCGGCAGACAGGCAACCCTCGATCAGATCCGCGACCTCGCGGTGCGCTTCGGCAATCGTGTCGAACTGAGCGAGGGCACGGGGGTCTACGACACCGTCCACATCATCGGCGACAGCCGCGAGTTCGCCAGCCGCGAGAGCTACATCCTCGGCCTGCCCGGGGTGCGCGCGGCGTGGCAGCCGACCGGCGGCTACAAGAACATCGCCCGGGTCGTCCGCGGCAACGAGGGCAAGGCGCTGCACCGCGAGCGGCGGGTGGTCGAGGTCAAGGGCCTCGACGGCAAGGCGCGCCGGTTCGGCGGCGGCAACGGCAAGCACATCTTCGTGTGCGGCCCCGACTCGCCGCAGACGCTCGAGCAGACGCTGGCGACCGCGCGGATGGCCCGCGAGGTCGGCGAGAAGTTCGGCATCCTCGACCGCGTGATGCTGCGCGGCGGCGCGTTCAAGCCGCGCACGCGGCCGACCGACTGGCGCGGCCTCGGCATGAAGGGCATCGCCATCATGGACGCGGCCCGCGAGGAGACCGGCCTGCCGTACGTCACCGAGGTGATGGACCACAACCTGGTCGAGCAGATCGGCGCCCACGCCGACATGCTGCAGATCGGCACCCGCAACGCCCAGAACTTCGACCTGCTGGAGTCCGTCGGCCGCTTCGGCAAGCCGGTGATCCTCAAGCGCGGGTTCGGCAACGAGGCCGAGGAGTGGTTCTACTCGGCCGAGTACATCGCCAACCAGGGCAACCTCGACATCGTCCTGTGCGAGCGCGGGATGAAGACGCTGTACACGAAGGGCGGCTACTGCCGTAACCAGCCCGACCTCAACGCCTGCACCCACGCGCGCAAGCAGACGATCCTGCCCATCATCTTCGACCCCAGCCACGTCGCCGGCGACCACCGCATCGTCGCCGAGAACCTGATGGCCGCCTGCGGCCACCTCGTCGACGGCTCGATCACCGAGACGGTCCACACCGAGGCGTGGCGCCGCGAACAGCTGTGCGACGCCGGCCAGGCGCTGGTGATGGACCAGTACTCGATCCTCGTCGAGGCCGTGCTCGAGTACGAGGCCCACGTGGCGCCGAAGATGAAGTCGATCCTCCGCATGCTCGGGACCGACTGAGGCGGCCGCTCCTTCGCGTGCGCGAAGGGGCATGTGCGAAGGGGCATGTCCGCGAGGGCATGCCCCTTCGATCATGTCCGGAGAGACAGATGGCGGGCCGCGGCCCGGGGGGCTACGACAGCGGCAGCGCGAACGACAGCGCGACGGGGGCGCCGGTCAGCGCGGCGGGGAAGGAGGCGCCGATCTTGAGCGCCGGGCCCGACTCGCCCTGGACGATGGCGGCGCCGAAGCGGGGGCGCAGCGGCGTGCCGGGCAGCAGCATCAGCGCGGCGGCGTGGGTCACTGCGTCGGCGGCCTGCTCGGGGCTGGCGCCGGCCGGCACGCGCCCGCGCACCCACAGCGCGAAGCGGACGGTGCGACCGACGAGCAGCTGACCGGCGAGGGTGGTGGTCTCCTCGCTGCGGTGGACGGTCGGTGTGCCGGCGAGGGTCAAGAGATCGCTCTGCTGCGGGCTGGCGAGGGCGACGAGGCCCTGGCGCGCCAGGGCCAGCTGGTCGTCGGCGGAGCACGGCGCGGCGGTGCCGATCGGGATGTCCTCTTGGCCATGTTTGAACGACCGGGTCGCCGGCGCTCGCAGGTCGGCGTCGCGGCCGAGCTGGGCGAAGGTGCCGCCGAGCCGCAGGCTGGTGGCCAGCAGAGCGGCGACGGCCAGGGCGGCGCCGCCGGCGACCACGCGCTCGCCGGCCGGGGTGGTCTCGGCGGCCAGCACCGGGCCGTTCACCGCGAGCGCGAGCCAGCGGCTGGCCGGGTCGTCGCGCAGGGCGGCGAACTCGTCGCCGAGGTCCTGGGCCGCGATCGCGGCAGTGTCGGCGCGCCCGAGGGCCAGCTCGGCGCACACGGGGGCGTGCAGGTCGGCCGCGACCTCGGCCAGGGCGGCGGCGTCGGTCAGGCTCGTCAGCGGGTCGAGCAGGAAGATCGCGTCGGGGCGGGCGAGCGGGTCGAGCTCGGCGAGCTCGGCGAGCGCCGCGGGCAGACGGGCGGCGTCGACGTCGAGCAGCTCCACGTCGAGATCCTGGTCGCGGGGACATTGCCCCAAGAACAGCCGCAGGGCGCGCCAGCGGAGCTCCGCGGCGCGCAGGGTCGGGTCGGCGAGCACCGCGGTGGCGGCTCGCGCGAGCGCGGCCGACAGGACGGCGTGGGCGGCCCGCGACGGCTCGGCGGCGCCGCCGGCCGGGGTGCTCTGGACGCTGCCGCGGACGACCGCGTCGATCGCCGAGCTGGCGGCGCTCTTCGACGGGGCCGAGCCGCGAGCCAGGAGCTCCTCGACGAGGTCGCCGCCGCCCGCCTGGGCGGGCTTCTCGGACGGCGGGGCGAAGCAGGCCGCGAGCTCGGTGTGCAGCGGTCCGCGGCCGGCGATCCGGGCGACGGTCGTCAGCAGCTCGTCGCTGCGCGGCCGAGCGCTGGGGGCGACCAGCCGCTCGCGCAGGCGGTGCAGCTCGCCGAGGCTCTGCTGCACGACCTCGGCGACCGAGAAGTCGCGGAAGCGGGAGAACTTGGCCTTGATCTTGAGCTCGCCGGCGGCGCCCAGCGCGGGGCCGACGTCGACGTCGAGCGCGAGCGACGACTGGGTCAGCCGCTCGGCCAGGTCGGCCAGCAAGATCCGCCCGCGCCGCCCGCTGGGCCGCGGCGACAACGGTCCGGCGACGAGGAAGCGGAGGCGCGGCGCATTGGAGGTCGAGGGCTGCATCGCACGCACGCTACCCAAGCCGCAGGGCCCGCGACAATGCATGTCTCCGCGCGGCGCGATCGCGCCGACGCAGGGCGACGCGCGCGAACGCGATCGCCACGCGCACGCGCGACGGCCTGCGCGCGCATGAGGCGTGCGAGCCCGCGAGTCGGGAGGCTGTGGCCGGGTGCGGGTCCGGGTTCATGCGCGCGAGCGGGCGCGCATCCTCTCGCGGACGCGGCCGCTGCGGCGCGACTGACTACTGTCTCGTGTGTCGCGTGTCTGCGTGCTCAGCGGAACACGCGGGCGCGGGCGCGCGCCAGCACGCGGTGGGCCTCGTCGAAGATCTCGCCGAAGTTGCCGGCGAGGTTCGACAGGGCGATGGCCTGCTCGGCGCGACTGATCGCGGCGGCGTAGCGGCCGAGCTGGCACAGCTCTCCGGCGGCGCTGCTGTGGAGCCCTGCCAGCGACGGGTGAGAGACGCCGAAGCGGGCTTCGATCCGCGCGATCGACTGTTCGTAATGCGCGAGGGCCGCTCCATGATCGAAGGAGTGGAGCATCTGGAGGGAGGGAGCCGTCACGAGGGAATTGCTAGCTCGGTCATGGCCCTCGTCCGGTCACTGCCCAGCAGCGTCGTCGCGACAAGGTTTGTCGTGGTCGCGCATGCGAGGCCCGTTCATGTGCGTAAGACGCGCCAAGGACGAGGGGCGCCATCGCCGCCTCGGCCGGGATATCCTCCGCGCCCATGACGAAGCTCCGCCATTTCCGCCGCCTCGCCCTCGTGTTCGCGCTCGCCGCTGCTCCGCTCGCTGCCACCGCTTGCAAGCCGTACGCGGTGGTCCAGCAGTCGGGGCCGCCGTCGGCCCTCAAGGGGGTGACGAACGTGACGGTCGGCTTCGACTGGTCGAAGGTCACCGTGCTCGACAAGGCCAGCGAGGCCGAGTACCTGGCCGAAAAGACAGCCGAGGAGCGGGCCGACTTCGCCAAGATCAAGCAGGAGACCGACGCGGCGATCCTCGAGGGCATGCGCGATCGCGGGATCAACGCCGCGCCCGCGGCCGCCGATGCCGCGCCCGACCTCGTGGTCTCCTACATCCACGTGACGACCGGCATCTATACGCCGGTGTACAGCGTGCCGTCGAAGCTCCAGGCCCGCTTCTCGTTCCAGAAGGACGGCAAGGTCACCGACGTGATCGACACCAAGTCGATGGTCGGCGCCAGCCTCACCACTCCGTCCGATCATCAGCGCATGGAGATGGCCGGCCGCAACGTCGGCAAGTCGGCCGCCAAGTACGTCTCGGACGCGCAGGGCAAGTGAGGCCGCGGGGGCGCGCCGCCTGCGAAGGCGCGCGGAGCCCCGCAATGGCGGTCGGCGCATTCGCTGCGCCGACCCGTCGGCTCCCGAGCGGCGTCAGGTCGCGGGCGGACGCGCGATAGACTCTCGTCCGTGCCGTGGCCGCTCACCGTGCTCGCAGTGCTCGCCGGTCTGTTCGCGCTCGACCGGCTGCTTCTGGCGCTCGAGCGCGGCGGGTACATCTATTATCGGGTCCGCAAGCCCTCGGGTTCGGGGGCGGGCAACGCCCTGACGGAACTGCAGCAGATGCTGGCGCCGTCGACCCAGCACGTGATCGTCGCCAAGCGCGAGCAGCGGCCCGAGCACAACGACGACGGCGGGCCGCCCGACCCCGACGGCCGCCCGCCGCGCCGTGATACGCTGCGGCAGTGAGCCTGCGTGACAATCGCCGCCGCTTGCCGGTGGTGGCCTCGCTGCCGCGGCCCGACGATCGCCGCGCGCTCACCCGCGTCGCCGGCGAGGTTCCCCGACCGCGCTACGCGGTGTGGGAGCTGACGCTGAAGTGCGATCAGAAGTGCATCCATTGTGGTTCGCGGGCCGGCGCGGCGCGCCACGGCGAGCTGACGACCGCAGAGGCGCTGGCCCTCGTCACCGATCTGCGGGCGCTCGGGATCGGCGAGGTCACGCTGATCGGCGGCGAGGCGTATCTGCGCGACGACTTCATCCTGATCGCCCGGGCGATCCGCAGCGCCGGCATGGACTGCACCATGACCACCGGCGGGCTCAACCTGAGCGAGGAGCGGGTGGCCGCGCTGGCGGAGGCGGGGATCCGCAGCGTCAGCGTGTCGATCGACGGGACCTCCGCGGCGCACGACGCCCTCCGCGGCGTCCACGGCAGCTTCGACCGCGCGTTCGCGGCGCTGGCCCGCCTGCGCGCGGCGGGGGTCGGGCGGGCCGTCAACACGCAGATCAACCGCCTCACGCTGCCGACGCTCGAGGCGCTGCAGGAGCGGCTGATCGCCGAGAAGATCGGCGGCTGGCAGCTGCAGATCACTGCGCCGTTCGGCAACGCGGCCGACCACCCGGAGATCCTGCTGCAACCCTTCATGCTGCTCGAGGTGTTCGCGGTGATCGAGCGCCTGATCGCCCGCGGCGCGCCGCACGGGCTGCGCCTGTTCCCGGCCAACAACCTCGGCTACTTCGGGCCGCTCGAGGCCGAGCTGCGCGGGCGGCAAAAGGCCGGCGGGCACTACAAGGGCTGCATCGCCGGCCGCCACGCCCTGGGGATCGAGGCCGACGGCACGATCAAGGGCTGCCCCAGCCTCGGCGGCCCGGCCAACGTGGCCGGCAACGTGCGCGAGCGGCCGCTGCGGGAGATCTGGGAGGACGCGCCCGAGCTGCAATTCACGCGCGTCCGCACCGTCGACGACCTGTGGGGCTACTGCCGCGATTGTTATTACAACGACGTGTGCATGGCCGGTTGCTCGGCCACCAGCGAGCCGCTGCTGGGCCGCCCGGGCAACAATCCCTACTGCCATCACCGGGCGCTCGAGCTGGCGCGGGCCGGGCTGCGCGAGCGCATCGAGCCGGTCGCGCCGGCCCCCGGGGTGCCGTTCGACCACGGGCTCTACCGGGTGGTCCGCGAGTCCCTCGACCCCGAGCTCGCGGCCCAGGGGCCGGTGGCGGTCGACGACCCGCGCGTCGGTCGCGAGGTGCAGCCGTTCGGGCCGGGCGTGCCGGTGAGGTGAGCTGTCCTTCGGGACAGAGAACGCGAGCGCGGGGGCGCCGCGCCTCACATGACCTTCGGGACATGTCGGTGGATCACGGCGGCAGCGAGCGGGCGCCTACATGACCCCAGGGACATGTCCGTGAGTCACTGCGGCAGCGCGCACACGCCGACGTCCTCGAGGCCGGACGGGGCCTGGCCCTGTTCGAACCACGGCAGGCACTCGGCGCCGGCGCCGTTGCACATCGGCGCGGCGAGGTCGCAGTAGGCCACGCAGCAGCCGAAGGCCATGGGGTCGCACTCGGTGGCGGACGCGGAGTCGACGCACGCGAGCCCGAGGTCGCAGGCGTTGAGGAACTCGCACGGCTCGAACTCGGCGCCGCCGTCCTGCGACACGTCGGCGACGCAGGCGAACTGGCTGTCGGAGGCGGAGGGGTTGGGGACGCACACGTCGCCGGGCTTGCAGGCGGGCGCCAGCGGGTCGCAGGTCGGCAGGCACAGGTCGAGGGCGTCGCTGAAGCTGACGCAGGTGGTGGCCGCCGGGCACTCGGGGGAGACGACCGTGCCGCCGCACAGCGGGACGCAGGTGCCGGCGAGCGTCTGCTCGTCGACCTCCCAGCACGTGCTGCCGACGTCGCACGAGTCGAGGCCGCTGCCGGGCGCGCCCTCGACGGTGCACGGCTCGCCGGGCTGGTCCGGCTCGCGCGCGACCGGGACGCATTTGGTCGCGTCGAACACGACGCCGTCGCTCTTCTGCGGGCTGCACTTCTGTCCTTCGGGACAGTCCTGCGTGAACGGGTCGCACTCGAGCGGGTTGGCGAAGTCGGCCGGACAGCCGCCGTAGAAGCTGCAGCCGGTGTCGGAGGTGTCGATGTCGGCGGTGGTCGACAGCTCGCCGGTGCTGCTCGTCCCGAGGGTCGACGGATCGCTCGTCGAGGTGGTCGAGATCGTGGCGGAGGTGGTCGAGGTCGTGGTGGTGGTCGAGCTGCTCGACGTGTCGCCCTCGCTCGTGCTGGTGATCGGCGTCGCGGTGTCGCTGCCGGTCTCTTCGTCGACCGGCCGGCTGGTGCACGCAGTCTCGAGCGCGCCGAGCAGGACGACCGCGCCGAGCCGGGCAGCCGCGGTGGTGCGCAGCGAACGGCCGCAGAACGGGCAGGCCCCCTCGGTCGGGCGCACGTGACGGTGACAGGCATCGCAAAGCTTCATAACCCGTCGAAACTATCATATCGACGGGGGCTGTCTAGGGATCCGCCAGCCGCGCAGGAGAAAGAGTGAAGCCCACGCCGGGAGTCCCACGATGCAGACATTGGTGACCAGCCGCCGGGCGAGGGCGCGGCGAGTCATCATGAAGAAGAAGGGCACTGCGGAGGGCCGGGGCACCCTGGGCGGGGACGCGAAGGTGCGCAGGACGCGTGACGCGCTCTCTGCTCGCCTGACGACCCCGCGGAGGGCGAATCCGCCCGGCTGCGGAAAGGACAGCCGGCGATTGTGCCGTACCCTGCGATCGTGACTCAGGACCCCTCCGGCGCGCGGGCGGCCCTCGTGGCGCTCACGGAGGCCGAGCAGCTGGCGCGGCAGATCCAGCGCGACCTGCGGCGGCGCGCGCTGGTCGACCAATTGGCGCTCGGCGCCCGCCCCGAGCTGGAACACGCCCGACCGGGCAGCCTGGCCGCGTCGCTCGGCCTGCCGGCGTGGGCCTGGATGCTCTGGGCAGGGCTGGCAGCGGTGGTGTTCATGGCCCCGGCCCCGGGGTTCCTGCGGCTGGCCGCAATCGCGGCGGTCGCCGCTCTGGTCATTCGCACCTGGCTCACGGTACAGGCGGCGCCGCAGTTGTTCAGCCCCGACGCGGCGGCCCTGTCTCGCCTCAAGGCCGCGCTCGAGGCGGGTGCCCGCGAGATGCGAGCCTTGCCGACAAATCCTTACCGCGACCCGCCGTGCGAATGGGTCGGAGGCGATCCGACCGCCGCCGAGCGGCCGTGGACCGAATTGACGACCATTGCCCGCACGGCCGCCGCGCTGCGCCGCCGCGCCCTGCCGCCAGGACAGCCGCAGACGCGCGGTTGAGCGGCGAGAACGCTGTCACGATTGCGCTTCGGGACATGGCGGAAAGGCCATGTGGGGCGCGAACCTGCGCCGATGTGCAGCCTTGAACCTCACGCTTCCGCGCAGCGCGGTTGCGCCCGGTCGGGGTAAGCTGGGGACGTGCGGGGAATGAGTGCAGTCCTGGCCGCGTCGCCGGCCTGCGAGGGCCTACACCTCACCGCGCGCTCGCGCGCCAGCCAGCCCGGCGCGCCCTCCGCGAGCGGATTCGCCGCGGCGGATGTCCCCGAGGACATGTCCATCGATTCGCGCGAGGCAGACCGCCCGCGGCGGGTCTGGCGTCCTCGCGGCAACGGCCGCGGCGCCGGCCTGGGCCTCGCCGCAGCGGCGCTCGTGGGGGCGTGCGAGGGCCCCGATCCGGCCGCGTCGTCGTTCGCCATTCCGCCGGCGATCACCGCGCCGGCGTCGACCGGAGACGCGCCCGAGCCGTCGACCACGACTGCTTCGACTTCGACGTCGTCCGGACCTGTCCCCGAGGACAGCTCCACCTCCACGACCGACGAGGCGAGCACGAGCACGACCGCGGTCGCGCCGCTGCAGGACCTCGGGGTGCCCGATCTCGGCGACCCGCACCCGGTCGGGTGCAAGGGGAAGATCGACTTCCTGTTCGTCATCTCGCGCCTTTCGTACATGGAGAACCTGCAGGCGCGGCTCATCGAGGCGTTCCCGTACTTCATGGAGACGATCGAGAGCAAGTTCTCCGACTTCGACTATCAGATCATGGTGATCGACCCCGACGAGACGTGGGGCCACCCTCTGTGCAATGCGGATTGCAGCCCCGAGAGCTGCTCCGTCCCGGACTATCCGTGCGAGGCGGTGGCCGACCTCGGCGTCTGCGACACGACGCTGGGCGCCGGGTCGGTCATCCCCGCCGGCAAGGGCGCGTCGAACCACGACTGCGGCCTCCTCAATGGTCGCCGCTACTTCACGCGCGAGCAGCCGGACCCGACCGGGACCTTCGCCTGCCTGGCCCAGATCGGCCTCAACGGCGACGACGAGCTCGGCGAGGCAGTGACTGCGGCGGTGTCGCCGGCGCTGAACGGCCCCGGCGGCTGCAACGAGGGGTTCATCCGCGACGACGCGCTGCTGATGATCACGTTCATCTCCAACACGGCCGACACGGACTCCGAGGGCAAGCCGAAGCTGTGGGCGGAGGCGATCACGAACGCCAAGCACGGCGACCCCAACTCGGTGGTGATGTTCAGCATCCAGAAGCCGGAGTGCAACCCGTGGGACACGGTGTGCGATCTGGTCAAGTACTACTTCCCGTACTGGTACATCATCGACAACGACGAGCCGGACTACCGGCCCGGGTTCGACGTGGCGACCGATCGCATCAGCGAGGCCTGCTCGGCCTTCATTCCCCAGTGAGCGCAGGCTAGGGGGCGATGACGGCGACGGCGGGGTAACCGCCCGCCGTCGTGCCGCCGACGTAGATCTGGCCGTAGGGGCCGATCGCCAGGGACGTGGGCGTGTGGATGGCGAGCGCGTCCTGATGGGCGTAGGACCAGACCGGCGCGGCCTGCAGCGGGAACCACGCCTCGGCGAAGAACGAGGTCGAGCCCTGCTGACCGTCGCGGGCGGCGACGAACACGACGTAGCCGGCAGGGTGCCAGGCGAGCGCCCGCGGGTCGGCGAGCAGCGGATCCAGCGAGCGCTGCCAGACCTGGTCGCTGCTGGCGGTGAACATCCGCAGCTCGGCGAGGTGTTCGCACTGATCGCCGCAGGCGTAGCCGGCGCTTATCGCCCGTCCGCCGGGGTCGAGCGTCAGGACGCGGCCGCCGCTCTGGGAGCCGCTGTCTTGCGGCGCGATGCGCCACTCGGGGTTCTCGCCGTCGGCGTCGACGTCGAGCAGGAAATGCCGCGATCGTGTGACGCTGTCCTGGTCGTGCTGGCCCTTGACCTCCCCGGTCACGAGCAGGTGATGGGCGAGGAAGGCGCAATCGTTGGGGGTCTCGCCGAAGCCGATGGGATCGGGGAACTCGTTCTCCGGGACATAATCGTAGGACAGGTTCTTGCCGGGTTCGCCGGGCGTGAATAGCCACACTGCGGCGCGGACGAGGTCGCCGTCGGGCCGGTTGCCGCACACTGCGACGCGATTGTCGTCGCGGTCGAGGGTGAGGGCGCGGGCGACGTCGCCGACGACGCCGGTGCCGATTTGGGTCGGTGTGTCGGCCACGTCGTCGTACTTGCCGAGCCACCAGCGGAGCTCGCCGCCCTCGAGCTTGTCGACGAGGACGTGCAGCGCGCCGTCGTCGTCGGCCACGAGGTCGATGGCGCTGCACGGCAGGCCCGGCTTGACCTCGAACAGATCGTCCGGACCCCAGGCGCCGCCGAGGTCGCGCCGGCGCAGGTAGCAGCGCGCCTGTCCCTGGGGATAGTAGGTGCCGAGCTCGATGAGCTCGAGCTTCGGAGTGACTGCGAGGGCGACGACGGTGCCCTTGCCGATCGTGCTGTCGCCCTCCCAGAACAGCTCGCTGCCCGCCGGCGGCAGGGCCACCGTGAACGGCAGCTTATACGTCTCGCTCTCGAGGGCGCCGCGCCAGGCGACGAAGGTGGCGAAGTGGGGGTCGTCGTTTTCCAGCGCGGTGTAGATCACGATCTGGCCGGTGAAGAGGTTGCTTTCCTCCTCTGTGTCGAGGACGAGCTCGATCTCCGGCCCGCCGTCGACCCGCATGCGCACGCCCTCGGCGTTGGCGGTCTCGATGGTGACGACGAGCGGCTCGTTCTTCACCAAGACGTCGACGTCGAGCTTGCCCTTGACGATCGCTGGCGGCGCGAACGGGTCGTCGGCGGTGGTGCTGCCGGGCTCGCTCGTGGGGCCGCTGCTCGTCGTGCTGGTGCCCGGCGCCTCGCCGGTGGTGCCGGTGGTCGGTGCCGGCTCGCCGGTGGTCGCCGGGGCGCCGTCGCTGGCGCCGGTGGTCCCGGCAGTCGCGGTCTCCGGCGGCTGGTCGTAGGTGAGGCTGCCGACGCCGGGCACCGTGCAGGCCGCGACGCCGAGCGCGACGATGGCCGGGAGGCTGGGGGAGGCTCGCAGCTTCATCTCCGGGTCCGCGCTCAAGAGGGTAGCCGAGCCCGGCGAGTTCGCGGGCCGACACGTGCGTGACTTCGAGGCCGCACACGCGTTCGTCGACCGCTCATTGTCCGGCAGACCCGTGTTCGTCGCCATTTGGCGCGGTCTGGCGATTGGCCGCGGCTTGTCAATGTCGGCCCCGCGCGGGCGAGCGGACCGGCAAATTCGTGGCAGGCCACGGTCTCGACATCGCGGGCGCGCGCGCGCCGGCGCTCATGTCATGATTTCGCGCGGCGCGGAAATGCTCGGCCGGGGGATCCTGGGGACACGCGGGGGTCACGAGCGCGCGCCGCCGAGCGGCCGTGGGGGGAATTAGCGCGGGCGGCGCACTGGCTGTCCGAAGGGACATGTCCTTTGCGCCTGCGACGTCGTGCTGCCAATGTCACGAGCGCGAAGTGGGGCGACTCATGCCATTGTCCGCGTTCGCGAGCGTGGTCTCCCCATCGATCGTATTGGCCTTTGTCTGCACCCATGGGCGGCTGCGCGGCCGAGCAGCGCTCAGAAGCGGCCCGAGAGGGTCAGCATCGCCGACCACGGGGTGGCCGAGACGCGGGCGATGGTGCGTCCGCGGTTCCGCGTCGCCAGCAGGACGACGCCGGCGACCGTGGCGATGCCGGCGGCCGCTCCGGTGATGCCGGCCACCGGGGTGAGGGTGCGATAGACGTTCGCGAGGTGCATGGCCCGGTCGAACTCCTCCGGGGTGATCAGCCGCAGCTCGGCGTTGACGCGCCGGTCGATCTCGATGATCTCGCCGTTCGCCTCGCTGCGGCGCCACAGCGCTGCGCCGGCGCCGACGCCGAGGCCGACGCCGAGGACCAGCAGCAGGCTGCCGGCGATGACGCGGTTGCGCGAGCGGACCTCCGCGGCGGGGTCGGTCGCCGGCGGGGCGGCGGGGGCCGGCTCGGCCGCGGCCGGCGGCGTGGCGGAGGGCGCGGGTCGGTGGCGCGAGACGTCGAGCAGCGCAGGTTGCGAGTCGTCGGCCGGCGGCGGCGCGACGGGCTGCTTGCGCTGCACCACCGGCAACAGCTCGGCCGGGGTCGGTGTAGGTACATTGGCGGTCGCCCGCGGCTTGCTGCAGGGGTCCTTCGGCCTCTGTTTGGCCAGGCCGGACTCGGTGACGTCGCGCAGGCGCGTGGCGACGGCCTTCGCATCGCCGAAGCCGACCTCGCGCTCGACGCGACGCAGGAGGTTGCGGGCCCGACACAGGCCCGCGGCCTGACCGGTGACGGCGAACACCCGGTGGTAGCCGCGCAGGGCGTAGAAGGCGAGCTCGCGGCGCTGCCACGGCTCCAGGTCGGCGCGAGCGAACGCCGTCTCGCCGTCACGCGCGAGCTCCTCGAACCGCTCCTGCTCGACGAGCTCCTGCATGTGCCGCTCGAGCTGCCCGAACGTCGATGGCGGCGCCGCGGGGACCGGACCCACCGCGATGCCGGCGGCGAGGACGATGCACAGGCAAGGATTCATCGCCCCGTATCCATACCACAACCGGGCCCAGCGCGAGCCGCCGCGTCGCGGGTGACGCGCGCCGGCAATTGCGTTCGCGTGGCTGACGAGGCACGCTCCCGGGAGATGTCCGTCGGGCCCGAGTCGCCGCGGTTCCGCCTGGTCGAGCGGATCGACGAGGAGCCCGGGCGCAGCGTGTACGTGGCGCACGACCAGCGCGAGCGGACGCGGGTGCAGCTGGTGTCGCTACAGCACGCGCTGCCGGCGGCGGCGGCCGAGCGGTTCGGCCGCGAGGCCAAGCTGCTGGCGGCGCTGCGCCACGCGTACATCGCCGCGGTCGTCGATCACGGGGTCGGCGGTGACGGCCACCCGTACTTCGTCCGCGAGGACGAGGGCGGGATGTCGCTGGCGCAGCGGTGGACGCAAGGGCCGCTGGCGATCGACACGTCGTGGCAGGTCGGGCTGCAGATCGCCGAGGCGCTGATGTGCCTGCACGAGCACGGCCTGTGCCACGGGGCGGTCACCGCCCGCAACATCCGCTGGAGCGACGCGGGTGTCGCCCGCCTGCTCACTGCGCCGCGCGCCGACGACGACACCGCCAACGACCGCTCGCCGCGCGCCGACCTGGCCCAGCTCGGGCGCACCTTGAAGGCGCTGATGGACCGCGACGACCTGGGCGAGCCGGTGCCGGAGCCGCTGCGACGCGTGCTCGAGCTGGCGGCCGACGTCGCCGGTCACCCGCAGCTCCGCGCCGACGAGCTGCGCGCAGCGTGGCTGGCCGCGGGCATGGAGGTGTGGCCGCACAAGCTGGCGGCGACGCAGCCGGTGCTGCGGCCCGAGCCGCAAGCATGGCCGCCGGCGCCCGACCTCGCGCCGGCGCCGCTGGGGCAGCCGACCTGCAGCGACGCCGGCGACGTCAGCTGCAGCGCCTCGGCGCCGCCGCGGCTGTTCGCGCGCCGGCTCGAGCTGCGCACGCTGCTCGGGCAGGGCAAGTGCGGGCAGACGTGGCGCGCGCATCACCACGTCCTCGGGCGCGACGTCGCGGTCAAGATCTTGCCGCGCAGGTTGGCCCGCACGCCGGTGCTGGCCGACCTGTGCCGCGAGGCGATGGCGCTCGACAAGCTGACCCACCGCGCCTTCCCGCGGATCTACGAGTGCGACTACGACGACGACGGCTCGTGGTACCTGGTCGAGGAGCTGATCGACGGCGAGCCGCTGGCGCGCACGATCCAGCGCGGGCCGATGGAGCCGCTGGCCGCGGTCGAGCTGGTGATCGAGCTGGCCGAGGCGCTGCAGGACGCGCATGCCCGCGGGATCCTCCACGGCGACATCAGCTTCACCAACCTGATGCTCGAGCGCAGCCTGCCGCCGCGGCCGCGCATCATCGACCTCAGCGAGTGCCGCTTCCTCGACGCGTTCTACGCCCGCACCGACCAGCGCTACGCGCCCGCGCCGCGCCACCGCGGCGACGACGGCCGCGCGTACGGTCACCCCGGCTTCGCCGCGCCCGAGCTGTTCCGCGGCGGCGCCAAGTCGGAGCGCAGCGACGTCTACTCGCTCGGCGCGGTGCTGTTCATGCTGATCACCGGGGCGCAGATGCCCAACGCGGTGATCCGCGAGCTGCTGGCCGCCGAGCCCGGCGAGGGCGCGGCCCGCCTGCGCGAGCACGTGGTCCGCGCCGCGCCGCAGCTCGAGGACACGTTCCTCGCGGCTGACTTTCAGGACATCCTCGCCCAGGACCCCGCGCTGCGGGTCGCGTCGATGACCGCGCTGCTCGAGCTGCTGCGGGCCGAGCACGACGCGCTGCGCAGCCTCCACAGCGATCGCGGCGAACGAGCGGCCCCGCCGGCCGCGGCCTCGACCGGCTCGCGCCCGCGCGCGGCGGCGCCGGTCAGTGTGACAGCGGCTGCCTGGAAGGACATGTCCTCAGGGGCAGCCCCGCGGCCGCGCGGGCGCGGGCTGGGCTGGGCGCTGGGGCTGGCGCTCTCGGCGGTCGCGGTGGCTGGCTTTTTCGCCATGTCCTCACGGACAGATTCGGAGGCGCCGGCGAGCGGCAGCGCGCCGGCGCCGGCGAAGGTCGTCCCGCAGGTCGAGGCGCCGCGCGGCGAGGCGCCGGCGCCGGCGCCGACCCGGGCCGAGGTGGTCGCCGCGGTCGAGGCCCTGGCGCCGCGCCTGCGCGCCTGTCCGGGGGCGCCGCGGCGGCTGGTGCTGGCGCTCGAGGTCGGCGGGCCGACGCGGCTGCTCGAGGTCCAGCACCTGTCGGTCGACGACGATCACCCGCTCGACCGCTGCATCCGCGAGGCGGTCGCGTCGCTGCGGTTCACGGGGGCGCCGGTGCGCCACGCGCTGACGATCGACCTCGGAGGTTGAGCCGCGACAGCGAGCTGAACCACCGGAGGCGCGGTGAGGGCGATCGATGACGGCGCTCCGCGGGGCCGATGTCGTCGATGCTCCGACGCGCGCATGCAGACGGCCTCGCGGAGCGTCGCCGGAGCAGAACGGCGAGCGCCGGCCGGCGTTGAAGCGAGGGCATGGATGACGACGGACGCGAGCCGCTGCGCACGTTCGCGGTCGCCTCGTTGTGGTCGATCGTCAGCGCGTTGCCGTCGCTGGTGCTGCACGCGCTGGAGATCCCCGGGATCGAGGGCGACACTGCCGACGCCGGTCCGTTGATCCTCTCGGGTCTATGGTTCTTGTGCGGCGGGCTCACCTCGCCGGTGCTGGGGCGGATCCTCGGCGCAGTGCCGGTGGTGAAGGCGCTGCCCCCGGCCGAGCGCCGCCTCGACCACCTCCCGCCCGCGGGCGCGCTGCTGGTGCGCGAGGCGGCGACGATCCGCGGCCAGCTCGACGCCCTGCGCTTCGACGAGGCGCTGCAGCGGGCCTGGGAGCTCGCCGGCGAGGTCGACCGCGCCGGCCCCGAGGTCCGCGCGGTGCTCGAGGCGTGCGGCGCCTCGTTGCAAGCGGTGCGCGAGATCGCGGCCGCCCGCGCGGGCTCGGCGATCCCCGATTCGGTCCTGCGGGGCCGCCTGGAGGCCGCCCTGGCGGAATTCGAGCGCGCGCTGAGCTCGCCGCGCTCGGGGCTGTTCCGCTGAGCGCGGGCCTGTCAGCCAAGAATCAGATGTCTTTTAAAACATGTCCCGCCGGGCAGGCCGATCGCTCGGACGAGGTGGCCGGAAAGACAGGCGCGCGGGGGCGCCGCTGCCGCTCGCGGCGGCGAATCGCCTGTCCTTCGGGTCAGGTCGTCGCCGGCAGCGCGCCGGCCTCGCGCAACAGGGTGATGTGGGTCGGCGTCGGGACCTGGTGCGCGGCCGCGGCGGTGACGAACCAGCCGTTGCGCCACGGCCAGTCCTTGACGGCGCCGCGGTACGAGGCGATCGCGCGCGAGTAGGCGCGCAGGCGCTGCAGCAGCGGAGGGGCGTCGACGTCGACGCCGAGGGCGGCGCGACCGACGGCCAGGAACTCGTGGACGAGGGCGCCCATGAGCTCGCCGTGGCGGTCCAGCACCTCGCCGACGCTGCATTCGAAGCGCTGGCACAGGAGGCCGAACGCGCAGTTCCAGATCAGCTTCTCGAGCATGGCGGCGGCGAAGGCGTCGCGGGCGACGACCTCGACCGGCAGGTCCATCGCGCGCAGCCAGGTCGCCAGCGACTCGGCGTGCGGGCCGGTCAACACGCTGGTGCCGCCGGGCTCGATCGCGGCGCCGCGGCGCGGCACGGCGAAGTAGAGCAGGGCGCGGGTGCTGTCCTGAAGGCCATGTCCGAACAGCCAGGGCTCCAGGACCCCGTTCTGCACGAACACCAGGTCGGGCCGGCGCGCGGCCGGGACGCGGGCGAGCGCGGCGTCGAGGCCGGCGTTGTCGACGGCGACGACGACGGGCTCGCCGACGGGGCCGTCCAGGGCCTCCCAGCCGCTCTCGCGGGTGACGAGGGCGACGGGGATCGGGCTGCGCGCGGCGAGGGCGCCGCCGACGCGGCCGGCGCCCAGGATCGTGACACGTGACAGGACGGGCACGGCGAGCGGAACGTACGCCCGATCGCCGAAGCTGTCGAGCCGGGCCGGCTCAGTTGGGCTGGACGCCCGGCTGCGAGGCCTGGACCGACCAGACCCAGTCGTCGAGGAGGACCAGCGAGTCCCACTGACCGTCGGCGGTGTCCCAGATGGCGAAGCGGATCTCCATCACCTCGCCGCCCTTGACGTTGCCCGACATCTTGAGCCAGCCGGTCGCGCCGCCGGTGTGGTAGTTGCCCTCCTGGCAGTAATCGAAGCCGGCATCGGCCTGGAAGCCGGTGCCGGTGATGCCCTGCGTGCCGGTGCAGTTGTTGTAGTTGAACGGGACGCCGTAGCAGCCGACCTGGCCGTTCTGGCACTGCGTGAACAGGCCGGGCGCCGCCTTGGCGATGTTGACGCCGACCGGGTACTTCTGGTTGTTCGGGGCGTTGTAGATGGCGATGTTCTTGTCGGCCGGGTTGCCGGCGGCGGTCGAGTTGACCAGGCTGACGAACAGGTCGTTGAAGGCAGTGCACACGTACTCGGGCCATTCGGCCGAGTAGAAGTACATCTGCACGTTGAACGACTTGGCGTTGGTCGGCACGCGGATCCGCAGCTTGAGCATCGCGCTGTCGTTGGCGCCGTTGCTCTGGGCGCCGGGGCAGCCGGGCGCGTTGGGGAACTGACCGCCGTTGGCGGCCAACCAGTCGGCCGGGGCGCTGCTGTTGGCGCCGTTGATCTTGCCCGGCTGAAAGTCGGCGTAGGGCGGATTGGCGTCGTTCTGGTCGGCGGCGTTGCCGGTCGACAGGATCGCCAGGCGCGCGTTCTGCTGCGGCAGGACGTTGGTGCCGAAGCCGGGGCGGATCGACTTGGCCTGCGAGTCGATGGCGCCGACGCCGTCGGCGCGGGTGAGGGTGCCGGAGATGACGCCCCACTTCTTCTGGTTCTGCGGCGGGTTCTCGGTCGTGGTCTGGCAGAGGTCGATCGCCTTGGCGTAGTCGAGGGCGTTCGACGAGTTGCTGGCCAGGTTGGCGTCGCACGAAGGGACCGGGTTGTCCTTGGTGCCGTCGCAGTCGTCGTCGACCATGTTGCCGCCGACCTCGAACGCGCCCGGGTTGACGAGCGCCGGGTTGAGGCAGCTGGGGCCGACCTCGTCGCAGCAGTCGCCGCCGCACACGGTGTAGCCGTCGGCGTCGGCGTCGGCGTCTTCGTCGACCTGATTGTTGCAGTTGTCGTCGAGGCCGTTGCTGCAGATCTCGGTCGGGTTGGGGGTGACCTCGCCCGTGCACGGGCCGTAGCCGGTACCCTGCGGGTTGCAGGTCTGCGTGCCCTGCTTGCAGATGCCGACGCCCTGGGTCCCGTCGGGACCGGTGTAACAGGCGGTCTGCGTGCCCGGGTCGCACTGGCACGGGCCCTGGTTCTCACAGCCGTTGCCCGGGTCCTTGTCGCAGTCGTTCCACGGCGCCTTGCACGACGCGAGGCCGCACTGGGCCATGACGCACGCGGCGTTGCCGTTGGGCGGCACCGGGCAGGCGTTGCCGCAGGCCTGACAGTTGGCGGTGTCGACCAGCAGGTCGACGCAGCTGTTGCTGCAGCAGGCCAGGCCGTCCTGACACGGCTGCATGTCGTTGCAGCCGGGCATGCACTCGCCGGCGTCGCACACGGTGCCGAGCGGACAGTCGCCGTCGCCGAGGCAGCCCTTGCAGGTGTTGCTGCCGACGTCGCACTTGGTCGGGGCGTTGCAGTCGGTGTCGTCGTTGCAGCCGGGGACGCACCCGTTGCCGTTGGGATCGCAGAACTGTCCCATGGGACAGTTCGCCTCCTCGCACGGCATCGCCATCGTCGTCGAGGTGCCGGGGTCGGTGGTCGAGGTGGTGCTCGGGTCGGGGCCGGTGGTGTCGACGGTGGTGGTGCCCGGGTCCGTGGTGGTCTCGGGGGTGCCGGTGGTGTCGGTGCTGCCCGTCTCGGTGGCGACCGAGCTGGTGCCCGGCTCGGTCGGCGTCATCGTGGTCGTCGGATCGGTGTCCTGCGGTCCGCTGGTCGACGAGACCTGGTTGGTGGTCGGGTTGTTCGCGGTCGTGACTTGCGAGGTCGGATCGAAGGACGAAGACGGCTGGTCGTCGCCGCAAGCCGCGAGCAACACGGCACACGACGCCAGAGCCACGAAGTCGAGGCGGAAATTATGCATTTCAGCCACCCTACCAGGGTCGCGGCTAGGCATCAATCGCGCGCGGGGGCGGCGAGCTGCGAAGCGCCGCGCACAGGAGGACGCCCGCGGCCGGGAGGCCGGGGGGCGGGTGCTCGTGGCGGCAATCCGCAATCGACGATTGCCGGCGCGAATGACCGCACCGGGCTCGGCTGCCCGGCGCGAATGGGCGGTGCGTCAGCCGGGCTTGCAGTAGTACTCGACGCCCGCCTCGCCGGTCTGCTTGAGCGAGTTGCAGGCGGTGCCGCACAGCTCGATGGCGGTGTACGGCGGCGCGGGCTCGACGTACTTCCAGCCGTTCTCGTTGGCGCAGTCGCCAATTTTCGGCACCTCGACGTTGCCGATCTTGACCTTCGTGAACTGCGGGAACCCGGGCTGGTCGTTGAGCGCGATGACGCAGCTCTGGGCGTCGCTGACGATGGCGTTGAGCGCGGCCTGCAGCTCGACCTGGTTGTCGGCGCTGTAGAACTTCTCGGGGCCGGGCTTGGCGGTGCCGCCCGAGGTCGCCAGCTCGTTGAGCTTCTGGTACGGGTTGATGTTGTCGGGGCTGCCGTCCATCTGCACCGGCGAGACGGCGTTGGCGATGGCGATGCCGATGACGTAGGTCGGGATGGCGTCCTGCGTGAAGGCGTTGCCGACCAGGGTGTGCAGCGATTGATCGTAGTCTTCGAACAACGGCGGGGGCGCCTTGCCGGTGGTGCAGTTGGCCGCGCCGTCGGTGATGAGCATGATCGCCCGCGGGATCATCGGGTCGAGCGTCTTGAGGTGGTTGAGCGCCGCCAGTACGCCGGCCTGGGCCGGGGTGCCGCCCTTGATGGTGTTGTTGTTCTGCGCCGGCAGGGCGTTGAGGATCGGGTTCTTGTTGAAGGGGGCGACCGGGACCTCGACGTTGCCGTTCACCGGACAGGCGCCGGGGACGTAGGTGTCGACGGCCTGCTTGTTGGGGAACAGGTTCATGCCGAAGTTGAAGTCGGCGTTGAAGGCGGTGAGCACCTGGTCGACCACGGCGTAGAGGCTGAACCAGCGGCTCACCGTCGGCGTGTTCGGGTTGGCGTCGTGGTCCCACAGCGACAGCATCGAGCCCGACTTGTCGAGCACCAGCATGACGTTCGGCACGACCGGGGTGAGGACGACCTGCATCTCGTTGCAGGGGATGTCCTCGGTGGTGGTGCCCGGGTCCGTGGTGGTGGTCGTCGTGGTGTCGGTGGTGGTCGAGGTGCTCGAGGTGGTGTCGTCGGTGGTGCTCGAGGCGGTGTCGGTGGTGCTGGTCGAGGTCGTCGTCTCGGGCGGCTCGGTGGTCAGCGTGTCGGTCGCGGTCTCGGTGGTGCCCATCGTCGCCGTGACCATGCCGGTCGAGGTGCTGTCGCTGGTCGACGTCGGCACGCCCGAGCTGTCGCTCGTCATGCCCATGGTGCCCTCGGTGGTGGTCGGCGGCGTGCCGGTGGCAGACTCGCTGCCTTCGGAGGTGCCGAGCGTGTCGAGCGTCGTCGGCTGGGTCGACATCGTCGTCTGCGAGGCGACGCCGGTCTGAGAAGTTTGCGTGCCGTCGTCACCACAGCCCACGACGAGGCCGATCGAGGTCATCCATACGAGAGGAGCTTTGCGTGCCATAATTTTTTCACCGCGCGAAGAAGTCGAGCCGATCACGACTATCGCCCGGCGACGACGCGGCTTTCAAGCGCGCGAGCCACGGTGATTTCGCCGCGGCAGCGCCGCACTGAAGGCGAGTTCATGGCAGCGGAATCGCGCGGGGCGTGGTGACGACGTCCCACGCGCGAGGCTGCGGTGACAGCCCCGCGCCGCGACACACGACGCGCTCTCCGTCGCCGCTGCACGCACTCTGCGCGCCGACGGCGAGCACATCGGCAGGCGCGTCGCCGACGAGCTCAGGCGCGAATCGACCGCCTGCGCCGGCGCCGTCGCCCCAGCAGTAAACGCGCCTGGCCTGTCCGATCGCACAGGTCGCGTCCTCGCCCGCCGCGAGCGCGCGCGCGGGGCCGAGGTCGGGCACGCGGGTCGGCGCCGCGCGATCGGCCCGCGAGCCGTCGCCGAGCTGACCGAGCATTCCGTCGCCCCAGCACACGACGTCGCCGCCGCGCCGCAGGGCGCAGGTGTGGAGTCGACCGGCCGCGAGCGCGACCGCGTCGTCGAGCCCGCGGACGGCGACGTCGGCGTCGTGGCGGCGCGCGGTCGCGGCGTGGCGATCCCGTGAGGGCTGTGCGCCGGCCCCGGGGCTGGCGGCTGGCCGTCTCCGAGCTGTCCTTCGGAACCTGTCCCGATGCACAGGACGCGATCGTCGCGGCCGACGGCGCACAGGTGATCGCTGCCAGCGGCGAGGCGGACGGCGCCGGCCAGCGCGGGCAGCTCCGTGGCGGCGGTGTCGTGGCCGTCGCGCAGCGGATCGGCGCCCCAGCAGGTCACGTCGCCGCCGGCGAGGGCGCATGCGTACGGGTCGCCGACGACGACGGCGTCGGCCGCGGGGACGCCAGGGACCGCGGTCGGCCGCGCGAGGGCGGCCCTACCGTCGCCCGACTCGCCGCGGTAGTTGGAGCCCCAGCACAGGACCTTTCGGACATGGTCGATCGCACAGGTGTGGGAGCCGCCGGCGGCGATCGCCCGGGCCCGCAGGCCGGCGACCGGGCTCGGGCGCGGGCGCGTGCCGAGAGCGCCGTCGCCGACCTGGCCGAGCGAGCCGTCGCCCCAGCAGAGGACGTCGCCGCCGCGCCGGAGGGCGCAGGTGTGCCAGGTGCCGGCGGCGAGGGCGACGACGTCGGCGAGCCCCGGCACACGCGTGGGCTCGCTGCGATCGCGGCGGTCGCCGAGGCCGAGCTGGCCGTGGGCGCCGTAGCCCCAGCAGTAGACCTCGCCGCCTTGCAAAGCGCAGGTGTGGCCGACGCCGAGCGCGAGCGTGGGACCGGCGGCGGTGATTTCGTCGCCGTCGCGGTCGCCGATCGCGGGCGGCGAACCGGTCGGCTCGCGCCCGCGGTCGGCGCAAGCCGCCGAGAGCGCGAGGAGGCAGCCGAGAGCGAGGCGAAACGTCCGCATCGCGCCGACGATAGCCCACGACGTGCGGGCGGGTGCGAGCGAGGGCGGGTCGGCTCGGTAGGGTCGCATGAACTTTGGGACATGTATGGGGGGACCGGCCGGCGCGCGTGGAACGTGGTACAGTGGGGATGATGGGGCTTCGGGGCGGACGCGCGCGGCTGGCAGGGTGCCTGATGGCCCTGGGCGGGTGCCTGACCGAGAACCCGGCCTACGACGGCGTGACCGGATCGACGGGCGAACCCCTGCTGCCGGCCTCGACCGCGGAGCCGGCGACGACGACGGGCACGAGCACGAGCCCGGGCACGACGACGACGACGGACACCAGCACGAGCACCGGCCCGGCGACCACCGGCGTGCTCGACGGCGAGGACACCAGCACCGGCACGACGATCGCCCTGAGCACAGGCGACCCGACGGCGACCACCGGCGCGCCGTCGACCGCCGAGCTGCACCATTACCAGCCGGCCAACTGCGTCGAGCCGCTGTGGTGCTACGGGGCCGGCGACATCTGGAACGGGATCGACGGCGAGATCCGCGGGGCCGAGTGCTTCGACGCCCCGGTCCCGCCGCCGTACCGGGTGCGGCGCATCGACTACACCCTGGTGGCAGCGTCCGGGCAGGCCCGGGTGCGCTTCCAGGTCCGCTCGGCCGACCTCCAGGAGGTGCTCTATACGTCCGAGTCGCTCGGGCTGCCCGTGAGCTCAGGGTCGCTGGAGATCTCGGAGCCGCAGCAGCCGGTGATCGAGACCGGGCGCTTCTGCGTCGGCTTCGTCGGCGGCGACGCGAAGTCGACGATCGGCATCGGCGCCGACCCGTCGTCGCTGCCGTCGCCGCAGCAGAGCTACTTCGGCTCCGACGCCTGCGACGAGGCCGGCCTGCGCGACGTCAACCTGTTCTCGCCCGAGATCGATCCCCACGGCGCGTGGTGCCTGGGGGCCGAGATCGCGGCGCTGTGAGCGGGTGTCTCTCGGGGCATGTGCCGAGGGGCATGTCCTGGCAGACATGGCCCGAGGGGCATGTCCGTCCGGTCATGTCTGGCAGGCGGCGTTGGCCCGGCTGACCGCCGAGGCCTCGCCGCGGTTCGGCGCCAGGCGGGCGCGCAGCTGGCCGAGGTCGCCCTGGAGGAACGGGTTTTGCCCGGCCTCCTCGCCGATCGTGGCGCGTCCGCGGCCGTCGAGGTCGTGCAGCGGCCACACCTCGGTGTGCGCAGGCAGGCCGCGCAGGCGCAGCAGGCTGGCGGCGAGGGCGGCCGGATCGCCGCCGAGGTCGCAGCCGCCGGTGCCGCCGAGCCACAGAGTGTCGCCGGTGAGGACGCGGTCGGGCAGGAGCAGGCACAGCGAGTCAGGGGTGTGGCCGGGGGTGTGCCACACCTCGAGGGCGAGGTCGCCGAGGGTGATGGTGTCGCCGTCTTCGAGCGGCCGATCGACGCACGGGGCAGCGGCGGCCCGGTGCATGGCGATCTCGCAGCCGAGCAGGTCCTTGAGCCGCTTGGCGCCGGAGAGGTGGTCGCCGTGGGTGTGGGTGTCGAGGACGAGCTCGAGGCGGAGGCCGTGGCGCTGCAGCTCGGCGAGGTAGCGGTCGACCTGGTCGCGCCGCGGGTCGACCAGCATGGCGGCGCCGCTGCGGCGGTCGGCGACCAGGTATGAGCGCGTGGGGCCGCTCGGGTTGAGCTGGGCGAACAGCATGGCGGCGCCCGGGTCGGTGTCGACGTGGGCCGGCGGGCTCGGGGCGTCGGCCTCCATCCAGCGATCGTTGCAGCGGCCGGCGAACTCGGCGGTGACGCCGGCGGCGCGGACGCGGTAGCGGCCGACCCATCGCCTGTCCCGAAGGACAGCCACGGCCTCGATCAGGCGATCGACGTCGGCCTCGTCGTTGTAGAGGCCGAACGAGGCGCGCACGGCCCCAGGCGCGCTGCCGGGCTCGGGGGTGGCGCCGCCCTGGCTGGCGAGCAGGCGGTCGACGTGGACGTGGGCGCAGAAGCGGCCGTTGCGGACGGCGATCCCGCGCTCCTCGCTGAGCACCGCGGCGGCCAGCGGATCGGAGACGCCGGCGACGTTGAAGCTGAGGACGCCGAGGCGCGCGTCGGGCTCGTCGGGGCCGTAGAGGGTGACGCCGAGGGCCTTCATGCCGGCCATGGCCCGCCGCGTCAGCGCGAGCTCGTGCTGGCGGACGTGGGCCATGCCGATGCCGTCGAGGAAGCGCAGCGCCTCGGCGAGGGCGAGCACGCCGCCGATGTTGGGCGTGCCGCCCTGGTGGCGGTCGGGCGATCGGACGTACTCGACGCTGTGCGGGCCGACGCGCGAGGCAGTGCCGCCGCCGGGCAGGTAGGGCGGGGCGGCGTCCATGATGCCGCGCGGACCATAAAGGAAGGCGGCGCCGAACGGGGCATAGGCCTTGTGCCCGGCGGCGGCGACGAAGTCGAGGTGCTCGGGGTCGCCGGCCGGTTTCACGTCGATGCGCTGGTGCGCGAGCAGCTGGGCGGCGTCGACGAGGATCAGCGCGCCGTGCTCGTGGGCGAGGCGGGCGATCGCGTGGATGTCGGGCATCCAGCCGGTGACGTTGCTGGCGCCGGTGACGGCCACGAGCTTGACCTGGTTCTGCCGCAAGAGCTGGGCCAGGTGGTCCATGTCGAGGCGACCGTCGGGGGTGATCCGGGCGCGCAGGACGGGGCCGCGGTTGCGGTGCGGGAGGTCGTTCGAGTGGTGCTCGAGCTCGGTGACGACGACCTTGCCGGGCAGCGCGGCCATGACGTGAGCGGCGAGGTCGACGGCCTGGGTGGTGTTGCCGAGGAAGACGACGCAGTCGCGCTCGAGGTCGCCGCCGATGAAGTCGGAGACGACGTAGTAACACTCGTCGAAGTGCTCGGTGGCCTTGCGCGAGAGGAGGTGGTTGCCGCGGTGGATGTTGGCGTACTCGCCGGCCATGAAGCGGGCGTAGCGATCGAGCACGGGCTCCGGGGCGTGGGTGGAGGCGGCGTGATCGAGGTAGAGGAGGGCCCGCTCGCCCTCGCCCATGACGGGGACCTGGCGGCCGACGATCGGGAAGGCGGCGCGGATGTCGGCCCAGGTCGGGGTGCGGGCGCAGGCGGCCGCGGAGGCGCGGGCGCAGGAGGCGGGCGCGAGCGGGAGACCGGCGCCCTGCCAGGCGAGCAGACCGCCCTCGAGGTACTGCACGCGGCTGTAGCCCAGCAGCTGCAAGGCGTCGGCGACGAGCACGGCGCGGTGGCCGGAGGCGCAGACGATGACGATCGCGGCGTCGAGGTCGGGCAAGATGTCGGCGGCGAGCTTCTCGACGAGTCCGCGCGGGACGTGCAAGGCGCCGGCGAGGGTGCCGGTGCCCGCGAACTCTTCCGGCTCGCGCACGTCGAGGACGACGCTGGGATCGCCAGGCTGAGCGCGCCGCACCGCGAGCTCGGCGGCGGTGACCCCGGAGACGCGGGCGCGGACGCGATCGACGAGCTGGTGGTAGCTGAGGCGCATGGCGGCACGCTACATGACGACCGTCGCCCGTGAAAGCGCGAGGCCGTCGCCGCGCCGACGCAGCAGGCCGTGGAGCGGAGTTCTGACGCCGATGTGAGCGCGCTCCCTCCGGCGGCGCGCTCGCGGTGCGCGGCAGGCGGCGGCGTGCAGCTCCGGTCGCGCTGGTGTTGGCGAGGAGGCGGCGCGGGCGCGACCGGGCGCGCGAGGATGTTCTAAGATGGTTTTTTGAACATGTTTGTAAGGATATGTCCCTTGAGACATTTCACTGCGGGCGGCCCTGGGCGATCCAGGTGTCGACCAGCTGGATGTCGGCCAGCGGCACCGGGGTGAGGCCGAGCGGCATGCCGCGCAGCTCCGGCGCGGCGCCCTCGACCTCGGCGTGGCGCGCGAGCATGTGGGCGACGATCCGCGGGGTGCCGTCGGGCAGCGGCGCGAACACGCTGCGCCGCTTGCCGTCGTCGCCGACGCTGCCGGAGGAGATCCCGGTGTACGAGGCGAGGTCGAGCCGCCGCGGGGTGAAGCCGTAGCCGCCGCTGTTGCCCGGACCGCCGTCGCCCCGCGCGTAATCCGGATCGGAGTGGCAGTGCCAGCAGGTCCTTTTAAAGATTTTGGCCTCGACCTCGGCCCAGGTGACGCGGCGCTCGAGGATCGGCAGGCGCTGCACGGGCTTGGGCGCGGGGAGGGGGTCGAGCGGGACGTCGGTGAGGTAGGCGGCCAGCGCCCGCGCGTCGGCCTCGTCGAGCGGGATCTTCGGCATCGGGGTGCCGGGCTTGTGCCGCGGCGGATCGAGCAACCAGGCGACGAGCGCGGCAGGACGCATGCGCTCGCGCGTGAACCGGAGGTCGGGGGCCTGCGCCAGGCCGCGCTGCAGCTGGGCGTCGTCGAGCGGGACCGGCAGCCTGGCGGATGGGGCGATGTTCGGCGCGCCGCTGAAGCGGTGACAGAGGGCGCAGGACTTGTCGCCGAACAGGGCGCGGCCGCGGGCGAGCTCGCCGGTCGGAGGGGCGGCGAGCTCGGCGTCGGGGATCAGCGCGGCGGCGAGGTCGGCGGCTTTGGCTGTCCCGAGAGCCAGGCGCGGCATGGTCGAGTCGAGGCCCGGTCGCAGGTCGTGCGGGGCGTGCAGCCACCCGGCCAGCCAGGCCCGGCGGAAGCGGTCGAGGCCGCGCAGGGCGGGCACGTCGGTGAGGTGGGTGATGTGGCCCTGCCACTCGCGCAAGGTCTCGGCGGGGGCCGGGAACTGGCCGGCGAGGATGTCCTGGTGGCAGCGCACGCAGTGCTTCTCGAGCGGGGCCGGCTCGCGCCCGGGCAGGTCGTGGCAGCGCACGCACTCGAAGCGATCGATCAGCGCCTGGCCGCGCGCGACTGCGGCCGGGTCGGCGGCCGGCTCCAGCGCGACTTGCGGGATCGCAGGGGGCGGAGCGGCCTGGATGTCGCGGGGGACAGGGTCTTTGCGACCTGTCCCGCAGGACATAAGTGAAAAGACAGCAGCAGCCGCGACGGCGGGGCGGAGCATGGGGCGCGTCACGTCTGCTCGGTGACGTCGCACTTCACGTGGCGGGCGTACGTCTTCATGCAGCGCTCGACGGCCCGCTTGCTGGTCTCGACGTCGCCGCGCTCCTTGCTGAGCTCGGCGAGGAGGGCCCAGCCCTCGGCGGTCGGCATGAGGTCGCCGTCGGCGAGGCCCTTGAGCAGGTCGTGGGCCTCGGCGCGGCCGCTGGCCTGGCGAGCGAGGGCCTCGGCGAGATCGGCGGTCTGCGCGGGGGCGTCGGCCTGCAGCCGCAGCGTGAGCACGGCCCAGGCGATCGCGGCGTCCTTGCGGCTCTTCGAGGCGCCGCCGAGGCCCATGCCGATCGCAATGTCGCCGCCGCTGCGCGCGACCGCGAGGGCGAGGATCCGCTGGGCCCGACGGTGGAGGTGCGCGCCGGGACCCTTCATGTCGGCGGCGAGCGCCTTGTCGCCGAAGGCCTCGCGGATCGTGCTCACCGCCTTGCGGTGCTGGCCCTTGGCGAGCAGGAGGTCGGCCTTCTGGACGTACTCCTGACCGCTGTCGACGAGCCGGCGCACGCTGTTGCCGCAGGCGTCGGCGCGGTTCGGAGGGCCGACGATTGCGGCGGTGACGGCCAGGGACAGGGCGAGGGCGAGTCGGGACATGGCGGACCTCGAGGACATGGTGAAAAGGACAGGAACCAAGGGGAAGCTTCACAGGGCGCCGCAGCGGGGGCCGTGGCCCGCCATCTGACGGCAACGGAGGATGGCGGCCTCGCGGCCGGCGGCGTCGCCCTGCTCGCCGCGCAGGCGGGCGAGGGCGGCCCAGGCGTCGGGGCCGGGCATGAGGTCGGCCTCGGCGAGGCGGCCGAGGGTGGCCAGGGCCTCGCCGCGGAGGTCGGGGCTGCGCGCGAGCGCCTCGGCGAGCTCGCCGGCGGACGAGGGCACGAGGTCGGCAGAGCAGCGGGCGGGCTCGAGGGCGCAGTCGGGGTGGGCGGCGATGGCGTCGTCGCGGACCTGCCTCAACGCGGTGATGGCCCACGAGATCGCGGGCTGCTCGTCCAGCAGGTCGCCGCGGCCGCGCTCTTCGACGCGGACATCGCCGCCGCTGCGCACGACGGCGAGGGCGAGGACCCGCCGGGCCCGGCGCTCCAGCGCCTTGTCGCCGTGCCGCGCGCCTTCCTGCCTGGCCAGCTCGGCGCGGGCGAGGCGAGCGGCTCGCTGGTACTTGCCGGCGTCGAGGGCCGCCTCGGCCTTGTGGACCCGGCGGTAGAGGCTGGCCATCACGCTGTTGCCACACGCGTCCGCGACTGCGGGGACGGTCAAGGTCGAGCAAGCGAGGGCGAGGACGAGGACGAGGCGGGGCATGCGAAGCCGAGGTGCGCGTGGCTACGCGCGGGTGACGGGGGCCGATCTGGCTACGCGCGGGCGAGCGGCGATCTTCCTTCTCATCTTCCTGCGATCCGCGTGAAACTCAAGGCCGTCGCCCGGGCGTTGCTCGGATCGACCTGGAGGATCGATGTCGCTCTCGCGCCCCTGCACCTTGATCGGCGGAATGTGGTTGTTGCCGTGGTTCTTCGCCTGCGCCGCGCCGGAGCCCGCGCCGCAGCCGGAGACGAAGCCCGCTCCGCCGCCCGCGCCCGCGCCCGAAGTGGTGCCGCCGACCCTCGCCGCGGTGCCCGAGACTCCACCCCCCGCGCCCGAAGCCGCGCCGCCGGTCGCCGCCGCCGACGGCAAGATCGACGTCGCCGCCTGCGACGCCTACGCCGAGCGCTACCGGGCCTGCATCGCCGACAAGGTGCCGAGCCACGACCGCGACGCACACACGCGGGCGCTGCAGGCCCAGCTGGCGCTCTGGCTGGCGGCCAAGGCCGATCCCAAGCTGACGTCGGCGCTCGACGACGAGTGCGCGGCCGCGGCCGAGGCGGCGCGGGCGACCACGCGGGTGTTCGGCTGCGTGTGGCGTGAGAGCGACACGCCCGAGCCCGAGTCGCCGAAGCCCGGCAAGGTCAAGCCCGGGGCGATCGATTCGGCCCGCAGCGTCGCGCCGGAGCTCGGCGCGCTCGACTAGAACTGTAGACCCTAAGGACAGGCCCGAAGGGACATGTCCGAAAAAGTCTGTCCGAAGGAGCATGTCCCCGAGAGCAGGTGTTAAAGAAAACCTGTCCTCGGGGACCGGCGGCTCAGATCGCGTCCTTGAGGGCGATGGCGATGCCGACCACCGCGAGGCACATCTCGTCGAGGGTCTCCTCGCCGAGCCGGACGTCCTTCGGGGCGCCCAGGCCCTGCTCGGCCAGCGCCTGGACGACGAACGGGTTCGACATGCTGTTGTTGTAGGTGCAGCGCAGGTACAGCGCGTCGCCGGCGTCGAACCGCGGGACGGCGTCGAGCGGGGCGTCGTAGCTGTAGGTGCGCTGCCAGTTGAAGTCCCAGCCGGGGGTCTGCAGCAGGCACTCGCTGGCCGGCTCGCCGTCGTCGGGGCTGGGGCGCTGCAGGCCGATCAGCATGTCGGTGCCGACGTAGTGCATGTGCGTGCCGACGGCGAACACGCGCAGCGGCGGGACGTCGTTGAGCTTGAACAGCATCTGCTCGACGTGGTTCTCCACGCCGGCGGGGATTCGGAACTCGGGGTAGCCGTTGTCGTCGTGCTCGCTCGGCAACAGCTGCGGGCCCTCGCTGTTGCCGATCAGCGCCAGCATGCCGACGTACTCGGGGACGGTGTCGTGGATCCGCAGGTCGAGCGAGGTAGCGCTGTCGAGCTCGGGCTTGCCCGTCGGGTGGTAGTGGACCTGCATGACGATGCGCGAGCCGGCGACGACCCGCGAGGCGACCTTCGGCGGCATCTCGAACGGGGTCATGCCCGGGGCCCAGGCGGCGATCAGGTTGGCGGTGTTGATGCCGGGGCCGCCGAAGCAGGGGTAGTAGCCGTCCTCGTTGACCTTGTCGGCCGAGGCGCCGCTCTCGTCGACGTAGGCGAGCACGTGGTGCACGACCTGCGGGTTGCCGGCGCTGATCTGGACGGCGTCGATCCAGGTGTCGTCCTCGAAGCCGGGGTCGACGCTGAAGCAGAGGAACAGGTCCTTGTCGCCGTCGATCGACACGGGGGTGGGGATCTGGACGCGCACGTCGGCGTCGGTCAGCTCGACCTCGGGCGGCTCGGGCAGCGGCGCGGCGGTGGCCGGATCGCCCTCCGGGGCGCCTTGATCGACCCACGCGCGCAGCAGCTCGAGCTCGTCGTCGCTGAGCCGCGGGTCGTCCTGCCAGCCGAACCGCGGCTGACAGTCGTCGGTCTCGTCGGCCAAAAACGGTGGCATGGTGCCGCGCTCGACCGCGTCGAGGGCCGCGGTGGCGAACGGCTGGGCGGTCTCGTAGCTGGCCAGGGAGAACGGGGCGATGCCGGCGTCGCTGTGGCAGCCGCTGCACTTCTGCACAAAGATCGGGGCGATGTCCTGATGCCACGTGACCGGCTCGGCCTCGGCCGCGTCGGTGGTGGTCGGCGCGTCGGTGCCGGCGGTGCCGGCGGTGCCGGCCGTGGTGGTATCGGTGCTGGCGTCCGCGGTCTCGCTGGCGCTGGCGAGGCCCGGGCCCGGATCGCTGCAGCCGATCGTCGTCACGCACGCCAACAGGACCGCCGCGGGTCCGCACATCTTCGGAGAATGCATCGGTCGTCGACCTCTCACGGGCCTGGGCCCGCGAGATCGAGGGGTACTTCAGCGGCGACGAATTGTCACGGAACGAAAGGTCACGGGACCGCTATGCGCGGACCGTTCGCTGCGGGGCCGCCCTGCGCCTCACCCAGGCCGTTTCAGGGGTCCTCGACCTCGACCTGGATGCTGGCGAGGGTCCACGTGTTCTGCCCGTGGTTGTGCAGGTGGAACACCACCGGCTCACCGGCCGCGAGCGCGAAGTCGGCGACGAGGTCGACGTCGTGGACCATGGCCTTGCCCGGAATTTCGACCTCGCGCTCGAGCAGCACGTGGTCGCCCGCCATGATCACGGCGTGCGCGGTCGCGGGCTCGGCGGCGACGAGGTCGAAGTGATAGAGGTTGAGCGAGATCTGCGCGCCGGGCACGATCTCGCGGAGCGACGGCTGCGTGAACGCGCCGTAGTTGCAACCACCCGTGTTGACCTCGAAGCCGGTGACCTCGACCAGCCAGCCGACGCCGAGCGGGCACTCGACGCTGGCCGGTCGGTGGTCGCGCAGCGGGTCGGCATCGGCCCCGAGCTGCACCCACGCCTGTGGCTTGACGAGGTCGACCATGGTGCCGTCGATCTCGGCGACCGAACCGGTGCTGTCGGTGCCGCCACTGCTGGGGCTGCCGGCGTCGCCGCACCCGGCCGCCAGCGCGCACGCGAAAAAGAGCCGACGAGAGGTCACGCGGGGACGATAGGTGGTCGCGGCGGGACTGTCACGCGGGAGGTTGCGCTACAGTGCGACCAGTGCGACGCCCGGCTCGCCTCTGGAGCGCCTCCGCGCTCGTGATCGTCCTCGCGGCCTGTCGCCGCGGCGATTCGTCGCAGGCGCCGGCCGGGGCGACGGCGGCCCATCCGGCGGGCCCTGGCGGCGGTGCTCGGGGCGGTGCGGCGACCGGTCTTTCGGGACAGGTGGTGACGACCGGCGACGAGGCCCTGCCCCCGGCGCTGGCGCTGCGGCGCGCGCAGGGGGTCGCGGCGATGGACGGCGGTCGCCACGACCTGGCGCGCCAGGCCTTCGCCGAGGTGCTCGACGAGGCGCCGGGCAACCTGGCGACGCAGGCGCTGTACGACGCGGCGACCGAGGCGCTGCTGGCCGCGCAGTCGCGAGCGGGCGAGCAATTCGCAGGCCGCGCGGCGACCGTGCTGCCGGCCCCGCCGTGGGCGTACACGCTGAAACAACCGGCGCCGATCGAGTCGGGGCCGCAGCCGATGCTGACGCTGGTGTCGGAGCGCCCCAACGGGATCGGCGACGACAGCGAGTGGCTGACCCGCAACGGCCTGGCGCTGCCCGAGTACGAGGTGCCGAACCCGATGCGCGGCGAGCCGGGGACGCTGCCGCCGTCGATCCCGCCGACGTTCGGCAAGTACCTGCTGGTCCAGGCGATCCGCCAGGACGGCTTCAACATCCTGTTCTATGGGACAGATTACTCGGGCGGCCGGTTCGTCGCGGTCCAGCGCGAGGACGACGCGGAGATCGTGGCGCTGTTCGACTTCGAGGCCTACGCCCACCCGCCCGGGACGCCGGCCGGCGAGCGGGCGTTCACGGCCCAGCGCGCGACCTGGGCCGCGCTGGCCGGCTCGGTGCTGCTGGTCGGCCACGCCCACCACGCCGAGGCCAAAGGCGGCAACGCGTTCATCACCGCGCTCGACCTCGGCAGCGGCGCGCTGCTGTGGCGCAGCGCCCCGCTGGTGGCCAACGCGGCCGACTTCGTGGTCCACCGCGGCCACGTCTTCAGCGGCTACGGTGCGGGTGCCGAGCCCGGGCACCTGTACGTGCTCGACGCCGTGACCGGCAAGACAGTGAGCAAGACGCGCGTGAAGAGCGGGCCGGACTACCTGTTCCTGCGGACAGATCAATTGCTGGTCCGCTGCTACGACACCGATTACGTGTTCGAGCTGCGCCACGGAGGAGGCTGACGATGGCCGGGTTCTTCGCCGACGACGGGAAGGGCGCGCTGCGCCGGGCGATCGAGGCGTTCGAGGCGGGCACCGCCGCCGAGCTGGTGATCGCGGTGCGGCCTGCGTCCGACCGCTACGCCCACGTGCCGGCGCTGGTCGGCGGGCTGGCGGCGGCGCTGACTCTGGCGTTCCTGCTGTATGGGGAGCCGGAGTTCGGGCTGCACTGGTTCCTCGTCGACCCGCTGCTGGTCGGGCTGGCGGCGGGCTGGCTGGTCCGCCACAGCCACGCGCTCGCGCGCGGGCTGACGCCGCGGGCCTGGCGCGACGAGGCGGTGCTGCGCGCGGCCAAGGCCGGCTTCCTCGACCACGGGGTCATGGAGACGCGCGCGCGCACCGGTGTGTTCCTGTACCTGTCGCTGACCGAGCGGGCCGCGGTGGTCCTGGCCGACGTCGGGGTCCGCCGCGAGGTCCCGCGCGCGCCCTGGGAGCAGGCCGTCGCAGGTCTGCAGGCCGCCGTCGCGGCGGGCGCCCGCGCGACCGAGCTGGCGCCGCACCTGCAAGCCCTCGGGACGCTGTGCGCCGACGCGCTGCCGCGCGGCGAGGACGACGTCAACGAGCTGCCCGACGAGGTGCTGGCATGAAGGACATGTCTGAACGAGCATGCTCTCAGGAGCATGGTGCGAAGGGCATGTCCCGGAGGACATGGTCGAAGGGGCTGGCGATCGCGGCGGCGGCGGTGCTGCTGGCGCTGGCGGCCGAGGCGGCGGCGCGGCCGGGCGGCGGCCACGGCTACTCGGGCGGCGGCAGCCGCGGCGGCGGCGGCAGCAGCTTCAGCGGCGGGGGCGGCGGAGGCGGCGACGGCGGGGCGATCCTCTACTTGCTGGTGCGCCTGCTGTTCGAGGTGCCGCAGATCGGGGTGCCGCTGCTGATCATCGTCGGCGTGGTGGTCTGGTACCACTACCGCCACGACCACCAGCGCCAGGCCGAGGAGACGTGGGACAGCGCGCCGACGACGACGGCGCACGCGGCCCGCCACGGCGACCTCGGATCGATCCGCCGGCTGGACCCCGACTTCTCGGCGGTGCTGTTCAGCGACTTCGTCTACGCGCTGTACGCCCGCGCCCAGGGGGCCCGCGGCGACGCCAGGGCGATGGAGGCGCTGGCGCCGTACGTCGAGCCCGGGACGCGCGAGGTGTTGATGAAGCGCGAGCCGGCCGGCGCGCCGATCCGCGGGGTGGTGATCGGGTCGATGCAGGTCGAGCGGGTCCAGCTGCCGGCGGGGCCCGACGGCATGATCGACGTCGAGGTCGCGTTCGAGGCCAACTACAGCGCGGCGTTGCCGGGCGGCGAGCGCGGCTTCTACGTGCGCGAGGCGTGGCGGCTGCAGCGGCGCGCCGATGCCAAGAGCCGCACGCCCGAGACGGTGACCGCGCTCGGCTGCCCCAACTGCGGGGCCCCGTTCGAGCGCAGCGACAGCGGCGCGTGCCGCTACTGCGGCCAGCAGGTCGAGGGCGGGCGGTTCGACTGGACCGTCCACTTCGTGCGCGTGCTCCGCCTCGAGTCGCGCCCGCCGCCGCTGACGCACCACGCAGAGGAGGTCGGCACCGACGACCGCACTCTGTTCATGCCGGGCATCCAGCAGGCCCACGCGGCGCTGATCGCCGAGGACCCGACGACCGCGCCCGACCGCATCGACCAGCGCGTGCGCACGATCCACGCCGAGATGAACGCCGGCTGGACCGCGCTCGACCTCCGGCGCGTGCGCCCCTATGTGTCCGACTCGCTGTTCAACTACCTGCAGTACTGGATCGACGCCTACCGCGCCCAGGGGCTGCGCAACGTGCTAGCGAGCACGCAGGTGCTGCGCATGGTGATCGTCAAGCTCGAGCGCGACCGCTGGTACGACGCGCTGACCGTGCGCGTGTGGGCCCGCGGCCTCGACTACACGGCGCGCATGAACGGCGAGCACGTGTCGGGCAGCACCAAGTACCCGCGCACGTACAGCGAGTACTGGACGCTGATCCGCGGGTCCAAGGTCCGCGGCGCGCCCGCCAGCGACGTGAACTGCCCGAACTGCGGCGGCCCGCTCGACCGCGTGAACAGGGCCGGCGCCTGCGAGTACTGCGGCGCTCACCTGACCCGCGGAGAGTTCGACTGGGTGCTCAGCAAGATCGAGCAGGACGAGGCCTACGCCGGATAATCAGAGATGCTCGCGCACGCCAAGAACTTCGCCCGCAACACCTTCCTCGCCGGGGTCTTCGCCGCGATCCCGCTGGTCATCACCGTGTTCGTGCTGTGGTACGTCGACCACCTCACGCGCGAACCATTGAAGGAGTTGTTCGGGATCGACGTGCCGTTCGCGGGGGTGGGGCTGGCCCTGGTCGGGATCTTCGTGTTGGGCCTCGTCGTGCGCAGCCTGATCGGCCGCTACGTGCTGGCGGCGATCGATCGCCTGCTGCTCAAGGTGCCGGTGCTGGCCGAGCTGTACAAGGCGTGGAAGCAGATCTCGCTGACGCCCGGCGGCAGCAGCGGCATCTACTCCAAGGTCGTGCTCGTGCGGCTCGACGGCGACGCGTGGCACCTCGCGTTCACCAGCGGCGAGCCCATCGGCGCCGGCACCGACGCCGTCTGCGTGTTCGTGCCGACCACGCCGAACCCGATGGTCGGCCGGGTTCTGTTCGTCCCGCTGTCGCGCTGTCGGCCGACCTCGCTGGCCGTCGAAGAGGTGTTCAAGTTCCTGCTGTCGGGCGGCAACTACGTGCCGGAAGAGGTCGCTGCCGCCGCCCGCGACGGCGCGGCGGCGAGGCCTCCGCCGCTCGTCTCCGAGGCATAGGTCGTCGCTGGATCCACCTTTCGCCGCGGTCATCGACGCATCTGCAGATCTGCGTGTGGAGGCCTTTATCGGGCAGATCTCGGGCGAATGCGACGTCTGCATGATCGCCGCCGCGGCTGCGCGCCGTGTCACGACGTCGTGAAGGCGGTGAATAAAAGTCACGCCGCGGCGAAACCCGCGCGTGGGCTCGAACACGCGGAGGGCATGATCCAAATGTCGTGATCGGCCAACCGTCCGGGCGGGCCGCCGAGGGCCCGCGGCCGCGAAAAAATGCCGATTTGTTGCGTGGTCCGGGGCCGCTCAGTATGGCTAAACTGTCGATATGAACACGAACTTAGCGCGTTATTGGGCACTCTCCGGACTTGCGCTGCTCAGCCCCGCGCTGGCCGGATGCGGTGACGCCACCAACGTTGCGACGGGCACGGACACGGATGCCACGTCGACCGGCGACACGACCACCGGGCCGACGACGTCGACCACCGCGCCGTCGACGGAGACGACGCCGACGAGCACCTCCGAGGTCACCGACTCGGGGATGACCGCCACCGGCACGACGACCACATCGACCACGCTCGAGCCGACGTCGACCACGAGCACGACGGTGGACACGACCACCGACGCGACGTCGTCGTCGACGACGGAGCCGGTGGGGGAGACCACCAACGACATGTGCATGACGATCCTCTGCGGCGAGCCGGCTCAGTGCTGCGCGGCCGGTGAGGAGTGCGTCGACGGGGCCTGCCTCCCCGAGTGCCCGAGCGGCATCCGCTGCGGCGAGGACAAGTCGGTCTGCTGCGACGCCGGCGCGGTGTGCCTCGGCGACGTGTGCGAGCAGCCCGCGGGCGACTGCCAGGACTCGTACGACTGCGAGCCGGGCTTCTACTGCGAGCCGATCTTCGACCAGTGCCTGCCGCAGCCCGACCCGCTCGACTGCGAGGTCGTGCCGACGTTCGACGACATCGATGTCCAGCTCGAGTGGGCGTGGACGGCCAACGAGGTCATCACGCTGCCCGTGATCGCCGACGTCGACGGCGACGGCGTGCCCGACGTGGTGGTCAACACGACCCGCGCCGACAACATGCCCGGCAGCTACCCGCTCGGCGAGATCGTGCTGATCGACGGCGCGACCGGGCAGGAGAAGTGGCGCATCAGCCACAACCCGGCGATGATGCAGTTCGGCTCGCACGGCCGCGCCTCGATCGCGGTCGCCGACGTGAGCGGCGACGGCCTGCCCGACATCATCTACGCCGGCCGCGAGGAGGGCGCCAGCCACATCTCGCCGATCCACGCGGTCGACGGGATGGGCGCGTTGCTGTGGACGGCCCGCACCTCGAACAACGCGGTAGCGAAGGTCCGCATCGAGAACGGCGCGGCCGCGGTCGTCAACCTCGACACCGACCCCGAGGCCGAGATCGCGTTCGGCGGGACCATCCTCGACAACGACGGCCTGATGGTGTGGAACCAGCCGTGGGGCCCCAACAACCAGCCGTGGGGCGCGATGTACGGCACGCCGATGAACGGCAACACGCCGATCTACGCCGGCGGCGTGGGGACCTTCGCCGACCTCGACGGCGACAACAAGCCCGAGCTGGTGACCGGCCGCGAGGCGTGGAAGATCGAGTGGGTCCCCGGCAACCCGCCGTCGGTGACCATGACCCAGTTCTGGTCGAACAAGAACAACCCGGTCCAGAGTCACAACAACGACGGCTGGCCGTCGGTCGCCGACCTCGACGGCGACGGCAAGCCCGAGGTGGTGCTGGTCGCGTGGCCGGCCATCCGCGTGATCAACGGCCAGACCGGTCAGCTGTGGTGCGGCGTCGACCCGACCGACGCGATGTGCCAGCAGAACGCGGCCCTGCGCACGCAGCCGATCCCGATCAAGGGCACGAATCTCGGCGGCCCGGCCACCATCGCCGACTTCGACGGCGACGGCCGGCCCGAGGCGGGCATCGCCGGCGGCGTGGCCTACGCGGTCTACGACTTCAACCGCTCCGGCGAGACCGTGGTCAAGCTGGCCAACGACCCGATGCCGGCGGCCGGGGCGATGTACGCCCGCTGGACCGCGACGACCCAGGACAACTCGTCGGCCGCCACGGGCTCGTCGGTGTTCGACTTCCAGGGCGACGGCAAGGCCGAGGTCGCGTATCAGGACGAGTGCTTCGCCCGCGTCTACGACGGCGCGACCGGTGCGGTGCAGCTGCAGATCATGAACTCGAGCGCGACGATCCACGAGTACCCGCTCGTGGCCGACGTCGACGGCGACGGCAACTCCGAGTTCGTCGTGGTCGCCAACTTCGCCGAGGCTAAGAACGTCACCGACTGCCAGGCCAAGACGCCCGGCTTCACCGCGCGCAAGGGCGTGTTCGTCTACGGCGCCGGCGGTGACAACTGGGTCCCGACCCGCCGGGTCTGGACGCAGCACACCTACCACGTGACCGACGCCGACTCGGCCGGCAACCCGCCGATGTCCGAGGAGGCCAACTGGACGGTCGGGGGCCTCAACAACTTCCGCCAGAACGTGCAGGGCGAGGGCGTGTTCAACGCCGCCGACCTGACCATCTCGGTGGCGGCCGACCTGAACAAGTGCTCCGAGGAGCTCGTGCTGGTGGCGACCATCTACAACGAGGGCACGCTCGGCATTGGCCCCGACATCGAGGTCTCGTTCTACGAGGGCACCGACAATACGGGCGTGAAGCTCGGCAGCAAGCCGACCGCGGCGGCGCTGCTCCCCGGTGCGTCGACGCAGGTGACCTGGACCGTGCCCGGCCCGACGAAGAACGACAAGAAGAACTTCTTCGTCGAGATCGATCCGGGCATCAACAACGGCCAGGTCCAGGAGTGCAAGGAAGCGAACAACGGCGCGCTCGTGACCGAGGCGTTCTGCCCCGAGGCAGGCTAGTCGTCACGACGTGAGCGCCCGTGCGGGCCGGTCGGCGCAGCGCCGATCGGCCCGTCGTCGTTTTGGTGACGTCTCGGTGGCAGATTCGCCAAGCGCGCGATGCGCGCTTTACAAGCGCAGGGCGGGTTGCTACGTAGATTCGCCTTGGATCGCAGCGCCTACGACAAGCTGTTCGAGCTCGAGAAGCGCCACTTCTGGCGGATCGGTCGTCGCCACGTGATCCTCGACGTGCTGGAGCGCTGGGCGCCGAAGGGGCCGCTGCGGATCCTCGACGTCGGCGGCGCGTGCTCGCTGATCTCGCAGGAGATGACGCGCTTCGGCGAGGTGACGGTGGTCGAGCCCGACCTGCCGACGGCCGAGTTCGCGGCGCGCGAGCTCGGCCTCGACGTGCGCCCGGGCAGCCTGCCCGACGACCTGCCGGTAGAGGGGCTGTTCGACGTGGTGACGCTGTTCGACGTGCTCGAGCACATCGACGACGAGGACCCGGCGATGGCCGCGGTGGCCCGGCTCGTGCGCCCGGGCGGGCTGCTGCTCGTCACGGTGCCGGCCCTGCCGATCCTGTGGAGCGACCACGACGTGTCGGTCCACCACCGCCGCCGCTACACCAAGGCGACGCTGCGGCCGGTGCTGGAGCGCGCCGGCTTCCGCCTGGAGCGGCTGTCGTACCACACGTGCCTGCTGTTCCCCCTGGTGTTCGCCCAGCGCGTGGCGAGCCGCCTGCGCGGCCTCAAGGCCAGGCCCGAGTACGACGTCCGGGTCCCGGCCGCGCCGCTCAACCAGGCGCTGCTGACGGTGATGGAGGCCGAGCGCCGGCTGCTGCGCCGCGTCGACCTGCCGATCGGCTCGTCGCTGGTCGCGGTCGCGTTCCGCGAGTGAGGCGCGAGGAGCATGTCCCCGGGGACATGGCGAAAGGGGCATGTCCGTTCGGATATGTTTTAATGGGCAGGTCCGAGGGGACATGGCCTGAACGGCGCCGAAGGCGTCGGGCTCTGTCGCCCCGGTTAAACGCGACGAGCGCGACGAAGGCTCGTCGCGCTCGCGCTGGGCCCGGGGCGGGCCGGCCCGTCAGAAGCGGGCGGTGAGCGTCAGCTGACCGCCGCCGAGGCGGCCGCCGGCGTTGAGGTTGGTGTTCTTGGCCACGCGGACGCCGTACTCGTTGAGCACGCGGTTGCGGTACTTGTCGCGGTGGTACTGCACGGTGCCGACGATGCCCATGATGAGGCCGAGGCCCTGCAGCGAGCCCGAGACGGCCAGCGAGAAGTCGTCGGTGGCGTACTTGGCCTGCTCCATCGCCAGGAACGGGCCGACGACCGGGATGAACATGTTCTCGGCCAGGTCACGACAGCGGCCGGGCTTGTTCATGCCGGGGCAGCGGTCGTAGAGGTCGGCCGCGTTGCTCGCCGTGATGAGGTACGAGACGCCGAACAGCACCCAACCGGTGACCATCAGGCCCTTGCGCGGCGGGGGCGGGCGCTTGATCGCCGGCGGCGGAGCGGCGTGCGACGGACGCGAGACCACGCGGGTGACGATCCGCGGCGGGGGCGGGGGCGGGGCGTAGCGGCTCTGCGGGTAGCGCTGCTGCGGCGGCGCGACGTAGACGGGCGCCTGCGGCGGCGTCGTGCGGGTGTTGGTGGTGACCGTCGGCGTCGCGTTCGAGTTGCTGTTCGAGTGGGTGTTCGTCGCGATGTCGGCGCTGCTGGTCGGCGAGGCGTTGCCCTGCGGCTGGGCCTGGACCTGGATCTGCGGCTGCACGAGCACCTGGATCTGCGGCTGCATCACCGTGCTGCCGGGCGGCACGACGAGCGGCGCAGCACCCGGGGCGGCGAGGGTCTGGCTCTGGCTCTGCGGCCCGGCGACGCTGCCCGGCGGGGTGGCCTGGGTCTGCGCGCCCGGGGCCTGGACTTGCGTGTTCACCGGGGTGGCCGGCGTCTGCCCGGGGATGGGCTGAGCGAGGGACTCGCCGCCGGGGTCTTGCATGCCGAGGAGCGGGACGCTGCGCGCGTAGGGCGACGCGACGGCGGCCGACGGCATCAACAACGACGCGGCGAAAATGGGAGTGGCGACGGAGACGAGCAGACGAGACCGCAACATGACGTGGCTACCTCGAACGGGATGGCTTCTAGATTGGCAGATGCTCCACGTGCCGACCAGTCGGAAAAGTCAAATATTCCGACCCCGCGTCGGTCGCCCGGCGCAGAATTCCCCGACCGCGATCGGACGCGCTCCGGCGCGCCGTGGAATGCGCGAGAGGCGGCCTACCGGCCCGCCTTGCGGCGGGAAACGTCGTTCGAACTCGAGCCTGGGGTCGGGTGTCGACAGCGCGAGTTCGGCGCCATGAGCGGGGAGAGTCATTGGCTGCCCATGACCTGCACGCGCCGGTCCGGTCGCAAACGATTGGAATGACAAGAGCCGGCGCGGCGCGGACCGAGGCAGACGGGCCCGCGGCGATGCGATTTGCGACGTTCGTCCGTCACAGGCGTGCGCCGCCGGTCAGGCCGCTGCGCCGGGGATCCCCTTCCGCCGCTTCAGCTCGCGGATCCACTGCTCGCAGGCGTCGGCGCAGAAGTCGAGGTAGCGGTCGACGTCCGGACCGAGCGGCCGCTCGTCGAAGAGGACCTTCTCCTCCATCAGGCGGAAACCGGCAGCGAATGTCATCAGTCGCGTGAGGTCGAGCGCCTCCGTCTCGGTCAGCTCGCCCCGGTCGATGAAGCGCCGCAGCCCCTGCGAGGCCTGGACCGTGAGGTCGTCGACGAAGATCGCGCGGTTGAGCCGGCCGAAGCGCGGGTTCAGGCGGGCGATCGAGAACATGCAGCGGACGAAGAGCGGGTGCGTGCGGCTCTCGTACAGCCGCTTGACGTAGCGCGCCACCAGCCGCGGGATCTGCTCGAGCTCGGCGGCCGCCACGACCTCCGCTCCGCCCGCCGCCATGTCGCCGTAGAAGGTGACGATGATCTGCTCCACCATCTCTTCCTTGGTCCGGAAGTAGTGGTAAAGGCTCGGCTGCTGCATCCCGACCCGCCGCGCCAGCTCCCGCAGCGAGGCGCCGTGGTAGCCGCGCTCGGCGATGAGCTCCATCGCCGCCTCGAGGATCTCGCGGTGCCGCCCGGTCGCCGGCGGAACCTGCGGCAACGGCTCGGGCCCGCCGGCGGACGGCGTGCGTCGCTGGGCCCGCGGACGGGCGGCGGAGGAGGGTGCAGAAGCAGGGCGCCGGGCCACCGCGGGAGTATGCCCCACACCGCGCAAACGTGCGGCAGGACGTCGCAGGGCCCGGGTCCGGGCTTGCTCACCTATCGGTCGATAGGTAGCTTGTCTATCGACTGATAGGGAGGCCGAGATGTCGAGCAACCATATGTGTCCCCACTGCCACCACACGTCGCTGAGCCGCCCGCCGGCGTGGGGGATCGCGGTCGTCGCGCTGGCGTGGGCGTTCGTGGCGACGATGCTGTTCGTGTCGGCCCTGATCGGGCCGTTCATCATGTTCGCGGTCCCGGTGATCTTCGCGTTCGGCGCGGGGGCGGTCCGCAGCGCCCACGACTTCGCGTTCGCGCCGCCCCACTGCGGGTCCTGCGGCAAGCTGGCGCTGGCAGATTCGGCGAGCCCGACGACGGCGGTACCCGAGCGCGAGCTCGCCCCGGTGCTCGCCCGCGCGGCGTGAGCGAGGTGCGGGATCAGAGCGGTGAGCCACTCGGCCCCGACGAGCTCCGGCGGTTGGGCGTGAGCAGCGTGGTCGAGGTGGCCGCGACGGCGGCGGATACGCGGGCGAGACGAGGGTCACTCGCGGTGGCGAGGGCGAGCGGCCGGAGTTGTCGGGATCACGAATCGTCAGGGGCGGACGATCGCTCGCCAGGACGAGCAGCCGAAGAGGCGGTGGTTGCGAGCGAGGTGCGAGCTTGCGAGGGCGAGCGACCACGAGGTGCGGCGAGCGGCGCGGTGTGGCGCTTTGCCACGGTCGCCCCGGTTTCTGCGGCTGAGGTTGCTGCGCTTGCCCGGCCCGGGCGCACGGGTGTATGGCGATCGAGATGTCGCTCGCGCATACCACTCCTCTTCTGCGCTCGCTGCCGATGGGCGCGGCGCTCGGCGAGCCGGTGCTGTTGAAGATGGAGGCGCTGCAGCCGAGCGGGTCGTTCAAGCTGCGCGGGCTCGGGCGGCTGTGCGCCAGCCGGGTGGCAGGCGGGGCGCGGCGGCTGGTGTGCGCGTCCGGCGGGAACGCGGGCCTGGCGGTGGCGTATGCCGGCCGTCGGCTCGGCGCGGCGGTGCGGGTGGTGGTGCCGTCGACGACGAGCGCGCGCTCGCACGAACTGCTGACCACAGAGGGCGCCGAAGTGGTGGTGCGCGGCGACGACTGGCTCGCGGCTCATCGCGCGGCGCTCGCGGAGCTGCCGGAGGACGCGACCTACATCCATCCCTTCGACGATCCGGAGATCTGGACCGGCCACGCCGACATCGTGGTCGAGGCCGCTGCGCAGGCGGAGCGCCCGGGCGCGGTGGTGGTCGCGGTGGGCGGCGCGGGGCTCCTGTGCGGCGTGCTGCAGGGGATGCACGCGGTCGGCTGGACCGACGTGCCGGTGCTGGCGGTCGAGACCGAGGGCGCGGCGTCGTACTCGGCCGCGCTGGCCGCGGGCGCGCCGGTGACGATCCCGGCGATCACCTCCCTGGCGACGACGCTCGGCGCCCGCGCGGTCGCGGCCGAGGCGGTGGCGTGGTCGCGCCGCCACGAGATCATCCCGTGGACGGTCAGCGATCGCGCGGCCGTGCAGGCGTGCCTGCGCTTCGTCGACGACCACCGCGTGCTGGTCGAGCCCGCCTGCGGAGCTGGCCTTTCGGTCATCTACGATCGCGCGCCGCCGATCGTCGGTCGCGGGCCGGTGCTGGTGATCGTGTGCGGCGGCGCGGGGGTCAGCCTCGCGCTCCTGCGCGCGTGGGCCGAACGCACCGGGGCCTGCTGACGCCGGCGCGGCTTGACCGCGACGGAGGGCTCGGCGACCGTGCCCGAGGGAAGGGCGGGCGGCATGCAGATCCAGCGGGAGAAGTTCTTCGCTCTGACGGCCTCGCTGGCGGGCTTTCGGCCCGACGCGGGCCGCACGATCGAGGTCGCGGACGAGGCGGCGAGCGAGGGGGCGACGGCGACGACGGCCCCCGGCGCGTCGTCACCGGCGACGGCGAGCACGAGCACCACGGGCGGCGCGACCCCCGGCAGCCGACCTGTGCGAAGCTTCGGGCCGTGAGCGACCCGAGGCTCGTGCCCGCCGCTGCCCCCTGGGCCGAGGACATGCGCACGTTCGGCGTGACCGGCACGAACGGCAAGACGTCGACGACGACGATGCTGGCGGCGATCGTCCGCGCGGCCGGGCAGCGGGTGTTCGCGGCGACGACCCTCGACTACTCGCTCGACGGCCAGCCGCTGCCGGTCGAGCGCAGCTGGCAGGGCTTCCTCGCCGCGGCCGAACAGTCGCGCGCCGCCGGGGCCCGCCATGCGGCGGTCGAGATCACCAGCCAGTCGCTGGCCCGCGGCTACGCCAAGCGCTGGCGGTTCGACTGGTCGGTGTTCACCAACCTGTCGCCCGACCACTTCAAGAGCCACGGGTCGTGGGAGCACTACCTGGCCAGCAAGGCCCAGCTGTTCGTGCACACCTCGCCGGGCGGGGCGGCGATCCTCAACGCCCGCGACCCGGCGGCGCAGCTGCTCGACCAGGTGACGCCGGCCGACGTCCGCCGGGTGTGGTACGGGGTCATGTCCCGAGGGCCATGTCTTAAGGAACATGACCTCGAGGCCATGTCCGTACGGACATCCGTCGACGGGACCGCGCTGACGCTGGCGCCCTCGCCTTTGGCGGAGGCGCTCGGCGGGGCGCTGCAGGTGGCGTACGTCGGCGAGGTGTTCGCCGAGAACGCGCTGGCGGCCGCCGCGGCGGCGCTGTCGGCCGGGCTGCCGGCGACGGCGGTGCGCGCGGGGCTGGCGAGCTGCCCGGTGGTCCCGGGGCGCTTCGAGGTGCTGGGCCGTGCGCCGGTGGCGGTCGTCGACTACGCGCACACGCCCGACGCGCTCGAGCGGACGTGCGCGACGGCGCGGGCGCTGGCGGGCGAGGGGCGGGTGATCGTGGTGTTCGGCGCCGGCGGCGACACCGACGCGGGCAAGCGCGAGCCGATGGGCGAGGCGGTCGGTCGCGCGGCCGACATCGCGGTGCTGACGACCGACAACCCGCGGCGCGAAGATCCGCGGCAGATCGCGGCGCACCTGCGGGCAGGCCTGACGCGCGGCGGCCGGGCGCGGATCGTCGAGGAGGCCGACCGACTGCTGGCGATCGGCCTGGCGCTCGAGCTGGCGCAGCCCGGTGACGTGGTGGTGGTCGCCGGCAAGGGCCACGAGTCGGGTCAGACGATCGGCGACGAGACGCTGCCGTTCTCTGACCGCGCCGTCGTCCAGGAGCTGCTCGGGCTGGGGGCCGACGATGGCGCGGCTTGATCCCGCCGGCGGCGAGGGCCCGGCGGTGCTCCCGGAGACCGGGTCCGCGCGGCGGACGGGGGAGGTGCTCGACGAGGGCGCGACGAGGCAGCTGACGGAGCGGCTCGCGCGGGTGCTGGCCGAGCGGCGGCGGACGCTGCAGCGCCGCTTCGGCTGGGCCGGCCCGGCCCTGCGTTGCACGGTGGAGCCGCGACGGCGGACGCTGGCGCTCGCCGGCGAGGTGCTGAGCTCCCGGGCGCTGACGGGCGCGCTCGCCGAGTTGCACGCCGCGCTGCCGGCCGGATGGACGATCGACGCCGCGGCGACGGAGATCGCGGCGCCGCGCGAGTGGTTCGCGCTGCCGCCCGGGGTGACGCGGTTGTGGCGGGCGCCGCCGGTCGGGCTTTTTTCAAACAAAGTGTACGTCGGGACATGTGCATCGGAGCATGTCCTCGAGGATATGTGGCGAGTGGTGGGCGAGCAGCGGAGCCCCCGGGAACTGCGGGGAACTATCGGCCCGGGGCGAGGCCGCGTGATGACAGCGCGCGGGGCCGCGGGCGGCTGGAGTGATGAGTGTCCCGAGGGACACGTCCGATGGGGCAGCGATGGCTGGGCCGCTCGGGAGGGGTGGTGTCTTTCAGGGCATGTCCCCGAGGACAGGAATATCGATGCGTTGCGGACCGAGTGGGTCGGTTGGTGTCCCGAGGGACATGTCCGTGAGGACAGCGAGCTCTGCACCGAGCTGCTGGCCGGCGACGGCCGGTGGGGGTGCTGGCCGCGGCGGGCGAGTGGGCGCTGGTGCGAGCGCGCGACGGTACGATCGGCTGGACGCGGGCGCGGCTCGGCTCGCCGATGGCGGTGCCGGTACCGATGACAGCCCGGGGAGGCGCGACCGCGCTGGCGTGGGCGCTGCGGCGCTTCCGCGGCGCGCCGTATCTGCTCGGCGGGACCACGTCGCTCGGGATCGACTGCTCCGGGTTGGTGCAGCGGGCGGTGCGCTCGGCGCTGGGCGTGGTGCTGCCGCGGCACTCCAGCGACCAGCTCGCGCTGGCGGCGGCGCCGGTGCGGGCGCTCGGCGAGCCCGGCGACCTGCTGTTCCTGTGGGGCGCAGGCGAGTCGCCGTGTCACGTGGGCGTGGTGCTCCGCGGCGCGCGGGCGGAGGACCGCACGCTGCTGCACGCGTCGTCGCGCCGCGGCAGGGTGATCGAGGAGCCGCTCGAGCAAGCGCTGCGGCGGGCGGCGCGATGGCGGCATATGGAGCTCGAGCAGGTGCTGGCGCTGCAGCGATGACGGCGACCGCCAGTGGCGGGACCTGCGAGTGCTGCGGTGCGGCGCGACGGTGGTACATGGAGCTCGAGCAGGTGCTGGCGCAGCGGCGATGAGGGCGACCGCTCGCGCGGCGTGATGGCTGCACATGGAGTGCGAGAGGTGCGAGCGCGCGGCGATGAGGGCGACCCACCCGCGGTGCGCTGAAGCGATCCGCGACATGCGGGCTGCGGCGTCCGCAGAGCCCCGATCGGATGCTCTATAAAACATGTCCGGTAGAACATGCGCAAAAGGACACATGACCGGACGGTCGAGGGCGTGGCGACGAGCGATCGGGCGGGCGCGGCGGATCGTCGCGGGCCGGCGTCGCGTGACGCGCCGTGGGGCCTCGTGGACCACGGGGTGCGGCCAATTCGCTCCAGCGAACTCTGCGGCGCAACTGCGTTCAGCGTCGGGTTAGTCGCGCCACGCCGGAGCACGCGTGACAAATGCGGCGGCTACATGTCGCAGTCTGTCACGCCATGACGCCGAAGCGCCTGGCAGAGATGTCACTTGCTGCGCCGGGAGCGTCGGCATAGCGTCCGCGCCGATGACGAGCGACGAGCGCAGTCGGGGCTCGCACGCGCCGAAGTTCCGTCGGCTCGCGGCCGTCGGCCACGGCGGGATGGCCGACATCTACCTCGCGGCGGCGCGTGGGGTCGGCGGTGCGCTCAAGCTGCTGGTGCTCAAGGACCTGCGCCCGGCGCTGGTGCGCGACCCGGAGTACCGGGCGATGTTCCAGCGCGAGGCGAAGATCGCCACGCTGCTGTCGCACCCGAACGTGGTGCAGACCTACGAGGTGGGCAGCGAGGAGGGGCGGCCGTTCATCGCCATGGAGTACCTCGAGGGCCAGCCGCTGCACCGGATCCTCCGCCGCGTGTACCAGCCGCCGCCGCTGCCGCCCGGGCTGCCGCTGGCGATGCACCTGCGGATCCTCGCCGAGCTGCTCGCCGGCCTCCACTACGTCCACGAGCTGTGCGACTACGAGGGCCACCCGCTCGGCCTGGTCCACCGCGACGTGTCGCCGCACAACGTGCTCGTCACCTACGACGGGCAGATCAAGCTGGTCGACTTCGGCATCGCTCGCCTCGAGGGCGACGGCGACACCGAGGTCGGGACGTTCAAGGGCAAGGCCGCCTACTCGGCGCCGGAGCAGGTGTGCGGCGAGCAGGTCGACCGCCGCAGCGATCTGTTCGCGGTCGGCGTGATGTTGTGGGAGGCGCTGGCGCGGCAGCGGATGTGGCTCGGGCTCGACGAGCTGACGATCGCGCGTCGGCTCGAGGAGGGCGACATCCCGCCGCTGCCCGCCGAGGCCGCGGCCACGCCGGCCCTGCGCGCGCTGGTGGCCTCGGCCCTGGCGGTCGACCCCGCGGCGCGTCCGGCCTCGGCCGAGGTGTTCCGCGAGGCGCTCGAGCTGCACCTCGGCAAGAGCGCCCCGTCGCCGCGAGCGATCGGCATCACCCTGGCCGACATCTTCGCCGCCGATCGGGCCAGCATGCGCGGGCTGGTGGAGGCGCAGATCCGCCGGGCGCGGCAGGTCCAGGACGACCTGCCCGTGCTCGACCTGTCCGACCCGGCGAGCCTCGCCGACCCCGGGCCCGGCGAACTCGCGCACCCCGACGAGCCGACCCGCCGCGACGTCCCGCGCGCGGCCGAGGCCCCGGCCGAGGCGACCCCGTCGCGCGACAGCGGGCCGCACGACGCCACCTGGTCGGCGGTGCATCCGCAGCTGCGCCGGCCGCTGGCGCTGCCGCGCTGGCTGCCGTGGGGGCTGGGCGCGGCGGCGGTGGCTGTCTCTGCGACCATGGTCTTCACGACAGGTCCGGAGGAGCATGTCGAAACGAACATGTCCGCCGAGCCAGCCGTGCTGGAGCCGTGCGCGCGCGCCGACAAGCCGGTGGTCGAGCTGTCGGGGGAGATCGAGCACTCGGCGCGGCTGACGTGCGACAAGGTCTACCGCCTGCGCTTCGTGACGTTCGTGCGCCCGGGGGCGACGCTGACGATCGATCCGGGGACGACGATCGTCGGCGACCGCGACACCCGCGGGACGCTGGTGGTCCAGCCGGGCGCGAAGCTGGTGGCCGAGGGCACGCGCGAGCGGCCGATCGTGTTCACCAGCGAGGCGCGACCGGGGGCGCGGCGGGCCGGCGACTGGGGCGGCCTCATCGTGCTCGGCAAGGCGCCGACCAACCTGCGCGACGCCGAGGGGCGGCCGATGGTCGGGCGGGTCGAGGGCATCGCCGACGGCGGCGAATACGGCGGAGATGACCCGGAGGACAGCTCGGGTTCGCTGCGGTTCGTGCGGGTCGAGTACAGCGGGACCGAGCTCGGGCCCAACAACGAGATCAACGGCGTCACGTTCGCCGGCGTCGGCCGTGGCACGCAGGTCGACCACGTGCAGGTGCGCCACACCGCCGACGACTGCTTCGAGTTCTTCGGCGGCACGGTCGACGCCAAGCACCTGATCTGCCAGGACCCCGGCGACGACGGGTTCGACTGGGACCTCGGCTACACGGGCCGCCTGCAGTTCCTGCTGCTGCGCGACGGCGCCGAGGCGCTCGACACCACCGCGGGGCTCGAGGGCGACAACGACCCCGGCGGCTCGAGCAACACGCCGCGCTCGGCGCCGACGATCTATAACGCCACCCTGTGCGGCCGCGGTCATGGCGCGGAGCACGAGCACTACGGGATGCTGCTGCGCCGCGGCACTGCGGCGACGATCGGCAACGCGGTGGTGGTCGGGTTCGAGGCGCCGCTCGACCTCCGCGACCGCGGCACCGCGGTCGACCTGCGCGGCGGCTTGTGGCTGGCGCGCAACTTCGCCGCGCCGCTGGCCCACGCCGAGGTGGCGGGCGGCGAGCTCGCGCTGGCCGACGACGACTTCGGCCTCGACGAGGCGGCGCTGCTGACCGGGGCCGGCGCGCGCGTGGAGGATCCGGATCTCCCTGGCTGCGCCGACCCGGCCGGCCCGAATCGCTTCAAGCCGCGCGCCCCGCTGGCCGCCGGCGCGGCCGCCCCGCCCGCCGACGGGTTCTTCGCCGCCGAGGCCCGCTTCGCCGGGGCGTTCCGTGACGAAAGCGACGACTGGGACGCCGGCTGGGCCGTATGGGCCGATGCGCCGGAAGATGTCTGATACGACATGGCTTTGGGGCCAGGTTCGGGTCTTGCGGTTGCGCGCCGGGGTAAAGTAGAGGATGCGGGTGCGCCTCGCGTCCTGCCTGCTCCTCGCTGTCGCCGTGTCCGCCTGCCCGGCCCCGAAGTCGGGTGAGACCGCGCCGCCGGTGATCCGCGCCGAGTCGATGCCGGTCGGGGGGCCGCCGGGCTACGCGGGCGCCGGGCCGGTGATCGGCGGCGACAAGCCGTCGCTGCCGTCGGCGACGGCGGTCAGCGCGACGACGCCGCGCATCGACGAGCTGCCGCCGGTGTTCGTCGACGCGGCCGAGCGGCTCACGGCGGCGGCGCAGGGCCGCACGCGCGCGTGGGAGCTGCTGGCTGTCCTTTCGGACACGTTCGGCCACCGCCTCAGCGGGTCACGCTCGCTCGAGAAGGCGATTGACTGGACGGTCGAGCAGATGAAGCGCGACGGGCTCGACCACCCCCGGCGCGAGAAGGTGATGGTGCCGCACTGGGTCCGCGGGGCCGAGCGCGCGCGGGTGGTGGCGCCGATCGAGCGCGACCTGGTGATCCTCGGGCTCGGCGGGACCGTCGGCGGCAAGGTCCGCGGCGAGATCGCGGTGGTCGACTCGCTGGCCGAGATAGCGACCCGCGGGGCCGAGCTGCGCGGCAAGATCGTGGTGATCAACCAGCCGATGCCGCGCTTCGACCACGAGCGGCACGAGACGCACTACGGCGATACCGTGCGGATCCGCGGCAGCGGGGCCTCGGAGGCGGCCAAGGTCGGGGCGACCGCGGTGCTGGTCCGCTCGGTCACCGCCAACAGCCTGCGGAGCCCGCACACGGGGGCGCTGCGCTACGAAGACGGGGTCAAGAAGATCCCGGCCGCCGCGGTCACGCTCGAGGACGCGGAGCTCCTGGCCCGCCTGGCCCGTCGCGGCAAGACCACGGTCGAGCTGTCGCTCGGGGCCAAGACGCTGCCCGACAGCCCGAGCGCCAACGCGATCGCCGAGCTGCGGGGGCGCGAGCTGCCCGACGAGATCGTGGTGATCGGCGGGCACATCGACTCGTGGGACGTCGGCGACGGCAGCACCGACGACGGCGGCGGCTGCATGATGGCGATCGAGGCGGCGGCGCTGCTCAAGGAGCTGGGGCTGGTGCCGCGGCGGACGATCCGCGTGGTGCTGTTCACCAACGAGGAGAACGGCCTGCGCGGAGGCAAGGCGTACCACGCGGCCCACGGCAAGGAGAAGCACGTGGCGGCGATCGAGGCCGACACCGGGTCGGGGGCGCCGCGTGGGTTCGGCATCAGCGGCACGCCGGAGGAGGTCGCGGCCGTGCAGCGGTTCGCGCCGCTGTTCGAGGGCCTGGGCGCGAGCGTGCTCGAGGCCGGCGGGGGCGGGGCCGACATCTCGCCGCTGACGAAGGACGGGGTGCTGAGCCTCGGGCTCCACCCCGACTCCAGCGCGTACTTCGACCTGCACCACAGCCCGGCCGACACGTTCGACAAGATCGACCCCGACCACCTCGAGCGCAACGCGGCCGCGATGGCGCTGATGGCCTTCGTGCTGGCGGAGCGATGAGGGGCGCGCCCCTCGTGAGACGTCCGGCCAACTCATTGGGACCCGCGTCGCCTGGCCGCGGTTTCATTTAAAAGTTTCGAACCACTCGCTGCGGCTTCACGTCTCTTGGCTGCAACCACTCGGGCACCTGTCAGGTCGTAATGGCAAGGTCCCGAGGATGGAACTCTGCCCCGAGTCGGCCGCGACGTCGCATGGCCCCCCCGCGTGGGTAATGGCCGCGCCGTGGCTGCTCTGCGGCCTGATCTCGACTTCGCAGGTGTATTTCCTGTGGCCCGTGCGGGTGCCCGAGCCGTCGTTTCTGCGCGACCTCGCCTGGCAATATCCCCCATGGCTCTATCTCGCCGCGGCGGCGCCCCTGGTCGCGCGAATGGCCCGACGCTTCCCGCTCGGACGTGACAGCTGGACGCGTCACCTCGCACCGCACCTGCTCGCCAACGCGACGCTCGCCTCGGGTTATGCATTGGTAGTTTGCGTCGCCGGGGTCCTGTTCGGCGACGCCTACTACCAGGAGACGCCGTTCCTGTTCGCCTACGGCAAGCTGCTGGCCAAGGGCGTGCAGCTGCAGCTGTTCGTCTACTGGCTGGTGGTCGGCTTCGTGCACGCGTACGACTACCACCGCAAGGCGCGCGACGCCGAGCTCGCGTTCTGTCGCCTCGAGACCCAGCTGGCGCACGCGCAGCTCGAGGCGCTGAAGATGCAGCTGCACCCGCACTTCCTGTTCAACACGCTGCACGCGATCGGCGTGCTGGTGCGCAAGCAGGACACCCAGGGCTCGCTGCAGATGCTGTCGGGCCTGGCCGACCTGCTGCGGCTCGCGCTCGACAACACGGGGCGGCAGATGGTGCCGCTCAAGCAGGAGCTCGACTTCCTCGGGCGCTACCTGGCGATCGAGAAGGTGCGCTTCTGCGACCGGCTCGACGTGCGCATCGACGTCGCGCCCGAGGTGCTGGACGCGCTGGTGCCGAACCTGATCTTGCAGCCGCTGGTGGAGAACGCGATCCGCCACGGCATCGCGCCGCGGGCCGCCGCGGGTCGCGTCGTGGTGACTGCGAGCCGCGAGCGCGGGGCGCTGACGCTGTCGGTCCGTGACGACGGGGTCGGCCTGCCCGAGGCGTTCTGCGTCGAGCGCTGCGGCGGCGTCGGCCTGCGCAACGTGCGGGCCCGCCTCGGACAACTCTTCCCTGCCGACCATCGATTCGAGGTCGCGGCAGCGCACGGCGGCGGGGCCGCGGTGTCGCTGCAGATCCCCCTAGCCTTCGAGGAGCCGATGTATGTTGGAGCGTAATACTGCAATTAGGACCCTGATCGTCGACGATGAACCTTTGGCCCGCGAGGGCATCCGCCTCCTGCTCAAGCAGGACATGGACATCGAGGTCATCGGCGAGGTCGGCTCCGGGCGCGAGGCGGCCAGCCGGATCGAGGAGCAGCGCCCCGACCTGGTGTTCCTCGACGTGCAGATGCCGGAGTGTACCGGATTCCAGGTGCTGGCCTCGCTGCCCCCGGCGAGCGTGCCCGGGGTCGTGTTCGTGACCGCGTACGATCGCTACGCGCTGCAGGCGTTCGAGGTCCACGCGCTCGACTACCTGCTGAAGCCGTTCGACGACGAGCGGTTCTTCGAGGCGCTGCGGCGGGCCAAGGCGCACCTGCAGGTGGCGGAGGTCGAGGACCTGCGGCGCCAGCTGGCGGCGCTGCTGGCCGACGTCGGCGAGCCTCGGGTGGCGACGCCCGTGGTGGCGCAGCCGGCCGAGCGGCTGGCGATCAAGGACGGCAGCCGGGTGGTGTTCCTGCGCGCCGACGAGATCGACTGGATCGAGGCGGCCGACTACTACGTGCAGATCCACGCCGGGCCCAAGAGCTACCTGCACCGCGAGACGATGCAGAGCCTCGAGCGCCGGCTCGACCCGTCGCAGTTCGTGCGGATCCACCGCTCCGCGATCGTCAACCGCCGGCGGATCCGCGAGCTCCGCAGCGGCGGCCGCCGCGAGGCCGTGGTCGTGCTCGAGGGCGGCGCGACGCTCAAGGTCGCTCGCAGCCAGCGCGACAAGATCGCGTCGCTGCGCGTGTGAGCGGCTGCGCGTGAAGGCATGCCTCCGAGGGCATGCGCGAAGGGGCATGTTCTTCGGAGCATGCCCCTTCGCGCATGTGCGCATGGACAGGCGCCGGCCATCGGCTGCGCGGCGAACGGGCGGGGCCGGCGGCTGCGTCGTATCGGCGTTCGCCTGCACCGCGCTGGGGCGGCGCCCGGACGTCGCATAGCTTGTCCAGGCGAACGGAGGATGACGATGCAGCGATGGATCTTGACGATGGCGCTCGCGCTCGGCGGCGCGGCGGGGTGTGACGACAACGGCGGCGAGGGCGGCAAGCCCGGGGCGGCCCCGCAGGCCGAGCTGACGGCGGAGCAGGTGGTGGCGAAGCACCTGGCGGCGCTGGGCGGGGAGGGCAAGCTCAAGGCGACGAAGAACCTGGTGATCCGCGGCGAGTACCAGGAGGGCAGCTCGGTCGACGCGTTCGTGGCCTACCGCGCGCGGCCGAACAAGTTCCGCAAGGAGGGCACCCACGAGGGCAAGGCCTTTTTGAAGATCTTCGACGGCGACAAGGGCTGGCTGGCCGAGGGCGACGCGCCGATGGGGCCGGTGCCGGCCGAGCACGCGGTCAAGATGAAGCAGTACGCGGAGTTCGACGACGCGCTGGTCGACGCCGCGGCGCGCGGGCACAAGGTCGAGCTGGTCGGCGCGGAGGAGGTGAAGGGCAGCAAGGCCTACCATCTGCAGCTCACTCTGGCGAGCGGCGACGTCGAGCAGCGCTGGCTCGACGCGACGACGTTCCTCGACGTGAAGCGCACTGTCGTTTTTAAAGACAAGGCGGGGGCGCAGAAGACCAAGCACGTGACGTTCAGCGACTGGCGCGAGGTCGGCGGGCTCAAGTTCAACTTCGCCAGCGAGGGCGAGGTCGACGGCAAGATCAGCAAGGTGAAGGTCCAGTCGATCGAGGTCGACGGGGTGATCGATCCGTCGAAGTTCACGGCCCAGATCGCCGACACCGTGGCGATGGCGCGCTGAGGGCCGGGGCTTTGTTCGGGGCGCCGTCCGCCTCGCCGTCGGCGAGGAGGGGCGGCGCTGTTGCTGTGTCGGCGGGCTGTGAATCGTGGCAGTCGGTGTGCCGGGACAAATCATGGCAGTGCGCTCAGGCGCGTTCGGGGTGGTTGTCCTTCACCTCGAGGCGGCAATCCTCGGTGGCGGGGTCGTAGCATTGATCGCCGCAGGGCTTCTGCGACCCGGCGCATTCGACCCGGCCGGTGCTGCAGTTCTGATAGAACGGGTCGTAGCACTGGCCGCCGCAGGCCCTCTGCGCGCCGCGGCAGACCAGCGCGCCCGGCTGGCAGCTCTCGGTCGCGGGGTCGTAGCATTCGTCGCCGCACGGCTTGTCGGAGCCGCGGCAGACCTTGCGAGGGCTCGCGCCGGCGGTCCCGACCAGAGCGAGACCGGCGCCGAGAGCCACAGCGAACGCGAGGGTAAGACGTCGCATGCGTATGGAGTTGCGACCCGGGCCGGGGGTCGCCAGTCAAGAGGCGATCAATTGCGTGCAGGGCGACGTTGCAGGGACACGTCGCGTGGTGTCGGGCGGGCTCGCGGGCGCGCGTTCACGGGTGCACCTGCGCGAGGCGGGGGCGTCGACGGCCGCCCGGCGAGGCGGCGTTCGGGCGGGCGGCGAGGTGCGTCGGGATGGCGGAACGACGAGCGGACGCCTGGAGCTCATGCGAGCATGGCTACCCACGGTTTGCCGGACCCGACGATTCCGCGAGCAATTGTCCCGTCACTGACCGCAGCTACGCTCGGTCGTGCGGCGGGATGGCGCTTCCGACCTCATCCGTCACCTCACCGTACCTCGGAGGCACCCGCGTGCAGCAACCTCACTGACAGCGATGGTGGTTACCGCTTCTATTTCGTCTCGTGGGAAGTAGACTGGTCCTCGATGATCGTAAATCGCACCGTTCGAATTGGTTCTACTATTGCGTTGATAACCTGTATCGTGCCCACGCTCGGCCATGCCCGGGGGCCGGACTTCGACCACGACGGATACGAGGACCTGGCAATCGGCTCGCCGTACGAGAAAATCGGTACGACCATCGTGGATGCCGGCCTCGTGAATGTGCTCTATGGCAGCGCGGGAGGACTCGACGACCCGGCGACGCGGATGACGTCGATCTGGCAGGATCAGACCGGCGTCGAGGGGGCCTCGGAGATCGATGACGGCTTCGGCTGGGCGATGGCGTGGGGGGACTTCAACGGTGATTGCTTCGACGATCTTGTCGTCGGGGTGGTCGGCCAGACAGTGGGCAGCGTCCAATCCGCTGGAGCGTTGCACGTCTTCTTCGGCTCGTCCAGTGGGCTCCGCACCGACAACGACTACCTGTTGACCGGCGCGAGCCCCGGCATCCCGGGCGACCCGGTCAACTTCGGGGTCAACCTCGTATCCGGCGACTTCAACAACGACAGCTTTCACGACATCGCCGTCAGATATCGGGAGAACGACAACGGCAAGATCATGATCATCTACGGGGGCAACGCGGGTCTGAGCGGGACGGCGGGGCCCGGTGCGCACGTTTTCAACCCGACGGCCAACCACGAGTCTTTCGGCTTTTATGATATGGCGACCGGTGACTTCAACTGCGACGGGCACGAGGACCTGGCGATCGGTGACTCGTCGTACACTATCGGTACCGATGAGGTGGGGCGCGTCGACATCATCTACGGTTCGAGCACCGGGCTGTCGACGTCGGCCGGTCCCGGGGCGGAATATCTGCTGAATCAGGCGGGGCCCACCCACGGCGACCAGTTCGGTAACTCGCTGGCGGTCGGGAACTTCAACGGCGACACCATGAACGGAAACGCCTGTCAGGACCTGGCCGTCGGTGTGACTCAATTGGGGATCGGCACAGGGATCGGGGGCGTGGCGGTGTTTTACGGCACATCGACCAGCGGGCTCCAGACGTCGTCCCCAGCGGATCAGTACATCACGCAGGACTGGGGCAGCATCCTGGATTCGGGGGAGTACCCGGAGGACGATTTCGGCTGGGCAGTCGCTGCGATGTATGCCGACAACGATGGCTACGCCGATTTGGTCGTCAGCAACCGCGCGGAAGACGCGGGGCGTGGCGTCGTGCATGTCATCCGCGGCTCGGCGAGCGGGCTGACCGACGTCAACAATCGCATGTGGAGCCAGGCCACAGCCAACGTCCCGGACGCCCCGGAGGACGGTGACTGGTTCGGGTTCGGTCTGGCGTGCGGCGACTTCGACGGCTCCAGCGTCGAGGACCTGGCGATCTACGTGCCACATGAATTCAACCCCGGCGTCACCCATCCGGACAATGGGGTGGTCCAGGTGTTGTACCTCTCCAACGCGAGCGCGCCCGCGATCTCGTCGGGCGAGCAATGGGAGCAGGGCGATATCGACACGCGCGTCACGGAGCCGGAAGATCAGTTTGGGAGCGTGATGGCCGCGCCGCGTCCTGTCGAGTGGCGACAGCCGTCCGATTGCCTCATGTGAGGCCGAGCCGGGGTCGTCGCTCGCTTCGGTGGACCCATCTGCTCAAGGCCCGAGTGAATGGGCGCGAGTCGTGCTTCCCGAGCGCGCGCGTGCCCGAGCCGGAGCGTCGACGGGCCGAGCGCTCGCCGCACGGGCGAGGCAGATCGCGGGGCTGGTATCGGCGGCAGGGCCGAGCGGATCGAGCGCGAGCGTTCGCGGTGGCGCGAACGCAAGACGGCTCCGCGGTCGAAGAAAACCTCTGCTCGACGCTGCCGCGCACGCTCCGGCGAACACGACGGCGGCCGCGCGGCGCACTGCGAAGGGCGGTGCGCGGAAGAGATCGGGCGTTTTCGAGCAGCGATGGAGGTTATGTCCCGAGAGACAGCATCGCCATTGCCGGCGAGCGCGGTGCGGCGGTGCGCGGAATCGGAGCAGCACAAATCGCGCTCGGGTCGGCGGATGGATCGGGCCCGGTGCGACCCGGATTTGCGAACGCAGAGCGGCGCAGGAACGCTGTTGGAACGGCGAAAACGACCCATCGGGCGCCTAGAGGAGGCTCACGTGAGGGTCCGGCTCGCGGCCTCCGCAGCCCGCCGGGAATGTGACAGGAATCGTCGCAGGATGTGGGGCATGGCGGGCGGACGGGCGGCGGTGTTGGCGGTGTGCGGGCTCATGCTCGTGGGCTGCTGGAAGGACAACCCTGCCTTCATGGTCACCGTGGGGCCGGGCGAAGGGAGCGGCGGCGGCGAGGCCACGAGCGGGTCCTCGAGCGACGAGCCGGACACGACGAGCGGGACCACCGACGAGGCGACGACTGCGGAATTGGGGCCGAGTCCGTCGACGTCGACGGCGAGCACGACCACCGACGCGGGCTCGAGCGAGCCCGAGACGACGACCTCGACGACCTCGACGACCTCGACGAGCTCGACCAGCGGCGACCCTGGCGGCACCAGCACGAGCACGACGGGGGAGGACCTCGCCCCCGCGTGCGGCGCGACCGGCCTCGGCCCGGCCGAGCTGCAGGCGCGGCAGTGGAACGGCCTTGTCGCCCAGGCTTGCAACGACATCCCGGGGCGCAACTACCGGGTGCTCGAGCTCGCGGGCGTGTTCGTCACGGCGGTCCCCTGTTCGAGCAACCCGGCCGCCGGATGCACGGGCTGCAACTACGGGAAGACGCTGCTGTTCGGGTTCACCACGCCGGCGCCCGACGGCCTGATCGCGCTGTCGAAGTGCGTGTACCTGTCGGCCCACGGGGCGATCGACACGCCGGCGCCCGAGCCGTGCCGCTACCGGCAGATGGCGGTGTGGTGGGACGACAGCGACACCCCGGGCAAGAAGGAGCCGCTGGCGATCTTCGGCCACGACACCCTGGCGGTCGATCCCTCGGTGGCCGACATCAGCGGCAAAGACCTCGGGGTCCAGCTCGTGCCCGCGGGCGCCGAGTGCTCGTGCGTCGACGGCGACGACTGCTGCCCCGACAAGGCGGTCGAGTACGACCTGCGCTTCGTCGGCGAGGAGCCGGTCCAGCTGCCGCAGGGCACGTCCGGGGCGGTGAAGCTCGGCAACGCCACGTACGAGGCCTATAACGGCCAGTCGTTCGAGACCGGCGCCTGCGGGCAGGAGCAGCGGTTCGACTGGTGGCTGCTGCGGCAGTGAGGGCGGACGGGGAGGCGGTCCCGTCGTCGCGACGAGACATGTTCTCGGGGACATGACCCATCGATCATGCTCGAACGGGCATGGCGTGCAGGACATGCGCCCGAGGACATGCCGGAAAGGCCATGTCCGAGGCCGGCGGCTCAGCGGCCGGGGAAGCCGGGCAGGAGGGCGCGGGTCATGCGGTCGGGGCGGCGGACGCCCTGTTCGGCGAGGGCGCTGTCGGCGGCGGCGACCAGCTCCGCGCCCTTCTCCCCGCCGGTGAGCTCGCCGAGGCGGCGGCGGGCGGCGGCGGCGTACAGGGCCATGTCGGCGGCGCGCAGGCCCGGCTCGGCGGCGCGCAGGCCGGCCAGGGCGCGCTCGCGCTGGCCCTGGATCGCGGCCAGACCGGCGCCGACCAGCTCGCCGAGCGGGCGGGCCCACGGGGCTGTCTCCAAGGCCAGGCGGCTGGCCTCGTGCTCGACCAGGCGGACCAGGCCGGCGCGCTCGCTGTCGCCGTGGTCGGACACGAGGCGCAGCAGCGCGGCCTGGGAGCGCAGGAAGCCGAGCACGACGTGGGCCCACTGGCTGTGGAACAGCAGCGAGGTCTCGAGGTCGGCGAACTCGCGCTCGACACGGCCCCACGGCGCGGCCGGGTCGTCGCCGTAGAAGTCGACCAGCAGGCTGCCGACGAAGGTCCACAGGCGCGGCGGGCCGAGCGACTCCTCGGGCAGGCGCTGCTGGACGTAGCCGATCTCGGCGCGGGCGCGCGGCAGGTCGTCCTCGGCCAGCCAGTAGGCGACCTGCGGGCCGCCGCGCAGCAGCGCGTCGGACCAGCTGTCGTCGCGGTCGCGGGCCTCGGCGATGAACGTGGCCAGGCGCTGGCCGACCAGGCGCAGGTCGCCGAGCAGGAAGTGGGCGATCAGGCGGTGCGACTGGCCGGACACGATCTCGAAGTTGGTGCCGGTGCACTCGCCGCGCAGGATCTGCTCCGACTGCTCGAGCAGGACGATGCTCTCGCGCCAGCGGCCGAAGTGGAACGCCGCGACCCCGCGCGACAGCGCCAAAAGGCCGCGCGGCAGCGCCTCGGGGGTGCGCTGCAGCAGGGCCTGGGCGGCGCTGGCGAGCTTCTCGGTGCGGGCGCGGTCGGCCTCGCCGCCGGAGGACACGAACGCGACCTCGGCCGCGAGCGCGCAGGCGGCGTGGAAGATGTTGCCTGTCTTGTATGCCAGGTTGAGATAACGGGCTTGAAACAGCGCGGTCAGCGGGAGGTCGTGCGCCGACAGGCTCGACGACAACGTGCGGCACACCGCGAGGCGCACGAGGTCGTCGGGGTCGACCGTCTTGGGGTCGCGCTCGCGCAGGCCGAGGCCGCGCAGGCGCCAGCGGGTCCGCTCCCACGCGAGGCTGGTGTGCAGGGCGCGGCTGGTGGCCGGGAGGCTCATGCCGGCGGCGGCCAGGACCTGGCGGATCGTCGTCATGCCCTCCGGCAACTGACCGGCGCGCAGGAACTGCTCGCCGGCGCGACGGCGCAGCTCGAGCGCGCGGGCCGGCGGCTCGGAGGCGGCGGCCTCGAGGTAGAGACGGGCCGCCTTGACGCCTCGGCCAGCGTTGGCGAGCGCGTCGGCCAGGCGGACGCTGAGCTCGGCGCGGCCCTTGTCGCTGTGCGGTTTGAACTCGAGGGCGAGGCGGTAGAGGCGGGCCGCGCGGTCGAAGGCGAGGGCGGCGGCGGCCTGATCGGCGGCCATCTGCGCGTAGTCGCCGGCGCGCTCCCACTCGCCGGCCTCGCGGTAGTGCAGGGCGAGGGTGTCGCTGTCGCGCTCGCCGTGGTTCTCCATGGCGACGGCGAGGTCGCGGTGGCGGGCCTTGAGGTCGTCGGGCGGGAGGGCGCCGAGTACCAGCTCGCGCACGCGGTCGTGGTAGGTCTCGATGATCTCGCTGTCGCCGCTGCGAGTGAGCACGAGGTGCTCGCTGCGCAGGGTGGCGAGCGCGGAGTGGGTCTCGGGCAGGCCGGCGGCGGCGCCGGCGAGGCGGAGGTCGACGGGGCCGCCGGCGACCGCGGCGATCTCGAGCAGGCGCCGCGCGGGCTCGGGCAGGCCGTCGATGCGGGTCAGGAGGACGCGATCGAGGGTGACCTCGCCGCGCTCGCCGGGGCGCTCGCCGGTCGCCAGCAGGTGGCGCACGAGCTCGCTGACGAACAGCGGGTTGCCCTGGGCCTCGCGCGCGACCTGGCGGGCCCGCGCGCGCAGGTTGGCGGGCAGCAGGGACTGCGCGAGGTCCTCGGCGTCGGCCTCGGACAAGGGGCCGATGTGCAGCTCGCGGAGGTCGAGCTCGCCGCGGGCCGCCTCGCGCAGGGTCTTGAGCACCGCGCCGTTGTGGGCCTCGGTGCGGTAGCTGGCGATCAAGAGCAGCGCCGGCGCGTCGGGCGGGCGCAGCAGATCGGCGAGCAAGGCGGCGCTGTCGCGATCGCCCCACTGCAGGTCGTCGATGTGCAGCACCAAGGGGGCGCGGTCGGCCAGGCGCGCCAGCAATTCCTTGAGCGCCGCGAAGGCGCGGCGCCGCAGCTCACGCGGATCGGGGATGTCGACCGAGCGGCGCGGGGCCTGGGTGACTGCCTTGACCCGCTGCAGCACCGGGAACACGCGGGCCAGGGCGTGCACGTCGCGCGGCATCAGCTCGGCGACCTTGGCCTCGGGCAGGCGCAGCAGGTGCTTGGCGAGCGCGTCGATCAGCGAGTCGAGCGCCTTGAACGACACCGACTCGCGCTCGTAGCAGCGACCGGCGAGCACCACCGCGGGGCCGCGCTGCAGGCGGGCCAGGAACTCGCGCACGAGGGCGCTCTTGCCCATGCCGCTGCGGCCGTAGACCTGGACGAGCGCGGCGCGGCCCTTCTGCGTGGCGGCGGCGGCGTCCTGCAACGCGCGCAGCTGGGCCTCGCGGCCGACGAACAGGTCGCGCTCCTGGCCGACCGAGGTGCGCGGGCGGATGCCGGTCGGGCCGCTGCCGACGCGCTGCAGCACCTCGGCGCTGCCGGGGCGGGCCTTGGGGTCGCGGCTGAGGAGCGCGAGGCACAGCTCCTCGAGATCCTTGGGCAGGCCCGAGACGATGCTCGACGGGACCGGGGCGTCCCGCTCCTGCTTGGCGATCATGATCTTCAGGCCCTTGCCCTTGAACGGCAGCTCGCCGGTCAGGGCCAGGAAGACCATCACGCCGACGGCGTACCAGTCGGAGGCGGCGGACGCCGGCTGACCGCCGGCCTGCTCGGGCGAGATGTACGCCGGCGTGCCGACGACGCCGCCGGCCTCGGTGCTGCGCACGGTCTCGGTGATCGAGTCGCTGACGAGGCCGAAGTCGAGGATGACGAGCCGGCCCTCGCGGGTGATGAGGACGTTCGACGGTTTGATGTCGCGGTGCAGCTTGCCCGCGGCATGCAGCGCGCCGAGGCCGGCGGCCAGCTGGCGCAGCGCGGCCCGCAGGCGCTCCCAGCCCTGCTCGCGCTCGGCGGCCTGCGCCGCGGGGTCGGCGTCGCCGCCGTCCTCGGCCTCGCTGCGCACGTACTCGACGAACTCGAGCCCGTCGATGTACTCCATCGTGAAGAAGATCTGCTCGCCCTCGAAGAACAGCTCGTGCAGCTGGATGACGTTCGGATGGGCGACGTCGGCGAGGGCCCGGAACTCGCGCTTGAACCGGTACAGCGCGCCGGGGCTGACGTTGAGCAGGGTCTTCAGCGCGACCGGGTGGGCCCGCTCGCGATCGATGGCCTCGTACACCACGCCCATGCCGCCGGCGCCGACGCGGCGGACGATGTTGAAGCGCTTGTCGGCGGCGAAGCTGACGAACTGGGCGCTCTCGCCCGGATCGGGCTCGGGCGGCTGCGACGGCGCGCTCTTGCCGTCGCCCGTGAGGTCGTCGCCCGAGCGGAACGACATCGCCTCCTCGAGCGACAGCTGCGTGTTGTCGTCGCGACTCACGACCCCGGCAGGGTAGCTCTGCCGCCGCCCGCGCGGAACCCAATCCGGCGCTTTCGCGGGCGAGGGACCGCTCGCGTGCGGGTGCGTCGGCGGCCGCGCAGCAAGCGGGGCCGGGCGAGGCCTGGCGGCGTGTGACCGTCCTCCGCACGGACCGCGCGCGGTTCGCGTGAGCGAGCGCAACTGAAACGTGTCCTGAGCCCGCGGGCGGTCGTGATAACCCCCAAGGGACATGACCTCCGATGCTCGCACGCCCGTCATCGTCGCCGCCGTCCGCACGCCGATCGGGCGGCTCCGCGGCGCGCTCGCGCCGGTACGGCCCGACGACCTCGCGTCCCACGTCGTCCGCCACCTCGCCGAGCACTACAGCCCGGCGATGGAGCAGCTCGAGGACGTGTACTTCGGCGCCGCCAACCAGGCCGGCGAGGATAACCGCAACGTCGCGCGCATGGCCTCGTTGCTGGCCGGTCTGCCGGTCGAGATCCCCGGCGTCACCGTCAATCGCCTGTGCGGCTCCGGCATGGAGGCCATCATCCAGGCGGCCAAGAGCATCATGGTCGGCGAGGGCTCGGTCTACATCGCCGGCGGCGTCGAGAGCATGACCCGCGCGCCGTACGTGATGCCGAAGGCGAGCGACGCGTTCGCCCGCGACGCCCAGCTGTTCGACACGGCGCTCGGCTGGCGCATGACCAACCCGGCGATGGAGCGCCTCTACGGCGCGGAGCCGCTCGGCATCACCGCCGAGAACGTGGCCGAGCGCTACCACGTCAGCCGCGCCGACCAGGACGCGTGGGCCCTCGGCAGCCACACCAAGGCCGCGGCGGCGCAGGACGAGGGCTGGTTCGACAACGAGATCGTGCCGGTCGAGATCCCCGGGCCCAAGGGCGCCGATCCGGTGCGCGTCACCGCCGACGAGAGCGTCCGCCGCGACACCACGCTGGCCGCGCTGGCCAAGCTCAAGCCGGTCTTCAAGGCCGGCGGCAGCGTGACCGCCGGCAACAGCTCGCCGCTCAACGACGGCGCCGCGGCGCTGCTCATCACCAGCGCCGAGCAGGCGCACAACCTCGGGCTGCGGCCGATGGCTCGCATCGCCGCGTGGGGCCACGCCGGCGTGGCGCCCGGGGTCATGGGGATCGGCCCGGTGCCGGCCAGCCGCCGCGCGCTGAAGCGGGCCGGCCTGCAGGCCGCGGACCTCGGGGCGATCGAGCTCAACGAGGCGTTCGCGGTGCAGACCGTGGCGTCGATCCGCAGCCTCGACCTCGACCCGGCCAAGGTGAACCCGGGCGGCGGCGCCATCGCCCTCGGCCACCCGCTGGGTTGCTCCGGCGCCCGCATCACCGCCACTCTGGCGCACGGGATGGCCCGCGCTCGCGTGCGCTGGGGGCTGGCGTCCATGTGCATCGGCGTGGGCCAGGGGATCGCGCTTGTGCTCGAGCGCACTTGAGCGAGCGGCGCTGCGCGCATGTTTGTTGGCGGCCTGGCCGCCGCGGCCTATCGTCCGGCTCCAATGCGCAAGAACATCGTAGCTGGCCTCGCCTGCATGCTCCTCGCCCTGCCCGCCTGCAACGGCAGCAGCGGCGACACCGACAACACGCCGAGCACCACCGACAACAACACGACCTCGAACGACGCGACCACGGCGCCGACGACGACCACCGAGACCGGCGGCATCGTCTGCGAGCCGGCCCCGGCCGGCGGCGTCGGCGGCGTGATGAGCGAGTTCGGCGCGCCCTGCACCACCGACGACGAGTGCGTGACGATCCTCGGCGAGGGCGGCGTGTGCCTCACGGACATCCTCGAGCTGTACGACCTGCCCTGCGGCTACTGCAGCAAGCTGTGCGAGCTGCCGCCGAACACCGCCTACGTGCCCGACGACGCGATCTGCGGCGAGGGCGTGACCTGCATCGGCGCCGACATGTACTTCGAGGGCTGCGTCGTCGAGTGCACCGACAACGCGGACTGTCCGCGCGAGGGCTACGAGTGCCGCATCATGCCGACCATCGGCCAGCCGATGGACCCCAAGTTCTGCCTGATGAAGGACGAGTTCATGCGCTGAGCCCTCCGGGGCTGCGGCGTAGGGCCGGCCTGGCCCCAGGGACATGCCCTGAGGGGCATGCGCGAACGGACATGTCCGTGGGGGCATGTCCATGAAGCCATGGCCGACGCCGGCCCTGCTCGACGGGGCGATGGGCACCGAGCTCGAGCGCCGCGGCGCGCGGATGGACGCGCCGCTGTGGTCGGCGCACGCGCTGGTCGAGGCGCCCGCGGTGGTGCGGCAGGTCCACCTGGACTACCTCCGCGCCGGGGCGCAGGTGATCACGACGAACACGTTCCGCACGCACGCGCGCAACCTGGCCGCGGGCGGGCGGGCCCACGAGGCGGCGGCGCTGACCCGGCTGGCAGTGACTCTGGCCCGCGAGGCGCGGGATCAATTTTCGGAGGGAGATTCAGCGAGCGCAGGGATGGCCCGGATCGCGGGATCGATCAGTCCGCTCGAGGACTGCTTCCGCCCCGCCGACTCGCCCGGCAGCCGCGCGGGGCCGGAGCACCGGGCGATGGCCGAGACGCTGGCTGCCGCCGGCTGCGACCTGCTGCTGGTCGAGACGATGGGCCGCGTCGACGAGGCAGCGGCGGCAGTGCAGGCCGGGCAGGGGCTCGGCCTGCCGGTGTGGCTGGCGGTGGTGTGCCGCGCCGACGGGCGCCTGCTGGCCGGCGAGTCTTTGGAAGAGCTGGTGGCCGGGCTGCGCGGGCTCGCGGTGCAGGCGCTGCTCGTCAACTGCACGGAGCTGACGTTCTTGCCGGCGGCGATCCCGGCGCTGGTGGCCGCGGCTGGCGCGACGGACATGCTCCTCGGGACATATCCGCACACGGGTCACGCGGGTCCGGGGCGGTTCGTGACGCACGCGGTCACGGCCGCAGGGTTCGCCGCCGAGGTGGCGGCGATAGCGAGGAGCGCCCGGCTGCACCTGGTGGGCTCGTGCTGCGGGTCGACGCCGGAGTGGACGGCGGCGCTGGGGCGGGAGCTGTACCGAGAGACAGGTGAGCGCGAGGCCGCACGAGGGCTGCTGGCCGCGGCGGTGCCCCGGCGAGGTGACGCGGCGCCGACGTCGACCTGTCCTTGAGGACATGAAAAATCGACGCGCTCCGGCCGGGGGCAAGTGAGCGCGCTGGGACGCGGGCCGGCTGGCCGCGGTGGGCGACGCGCTCGGGTTGTCGATCTGTCTCTTAGGACAGACGAAGGCGAAGGGCGCGCTGGAGCCGAGGGGCAGGTGAGCGCGCTGGAGCGGGGCGCGGCGGTGCAGTGCGGCGTCGACATGTCCGCCAGGACAGGCGAAAACCGACGGCGCGCGAGCTCCGAGCGGCGCTCTGGTGCATGACCGCTGCCGCGAATGGCGCTCCCTCCGGTTGCGCCCGGTGCGCCAGACCACCGGCGTCTGTTGACATTGGCGGCGCCGCGCGCTGCTGGGGCTGGCCCGAGAGACAGGTGGTGCCTGCGCCGGTCGTCGGCGGTCGCGGAACATGCCCCTCAGGACATGCGATCAGGATGGCCCGAGAGACAGCCCGCGCGATCGGCTCAGCCGGATCGCGGGACCCGGGCGAGCGCGTCCTCGAGGGTCGCGGCGGTCGTCAGGTGGGCCAGAGTGGTGGAGCTGGTGACGAGCAGCTGCGCGAGCGACGGGGACACGCCGGCGAGCAGGCACTGGGCGCCGAGCAGGCGGGCCGCGGCGGCGGTGCGGCCGAGGTAGTCGGCCACGCGCTCGTCGGCGTCGACGAGGCCGGTGACGTCGAGGATCAGCGCGTGCGCCCGCTGCTCGGTGATCGCGGCCAGCACGCTCTGATTGAGGCTCTGCACCCGGGCCGCGTGGTAGTGGCCGACCAGCGGGACCACCAGCACGCCGGCGGCGACCCGCAGGACCGGGGTCGGGTTGTTGCGCTCGACCGTGGCGGCGGCGGCGAGCCCGGCCGCCGCGCTGGCCTGGGCGGTGAGGTCGACGACCACGCCGATGCTGTAGCGGACGCCGGCGATCTGCGCGACGTGGACGGACATGTGGATCGGCGTGCGCTTGCCGGTCTGGAGGCCCATGGCCGAGAATTCGTAGTGCTCGGGGACCGCCTCGCCGGCGATCCGTCGGCGGTAGCGATCGACGACGAAGTCGCGGTCCTCGGGGGCGATGAAGCGGACGAAGTTCTGGCCCAGCGCTTGCTCGAGCGGGCACTCGCACAGGCGCAGGAACTTGTCGTTGCACCACTGCAGCATGCCGTCCTGCATCACGTACAGCGCGATGGGGAGGTGCTCCAGCAGCGCGAGGACCTGGGTCGCGTCCAGCGAAACCATGACGGACCATATAGCCGAGCCGCCTCTTGCCAGCACGGCGTGGAAGCGCGCAACCCCGGCCTTTCGGCGGCAATTCGTCGCGGCTCGGTCCGCCCCCGAGGGCTGCGCCCCACGACGCCGCAGACCGGGAGCGACGCGACGTGCGGTGCGATCGACCCGCGCACCTCGCGGACCTTCACGCGCCGAGCTGACGCCCGTGCGGTCCGGACGCGACGCTGCACGCACATGGCGGAAAGGACATGTGATGAAGCCCCGCGCGAGTGCGGAGCCGCGGGGAGGGGTCGACGACGACGCGGCCGGTCGCAGCCCTCGCGTCGGCGATGGACTCCGCGGGGACGAGCCTCCGTCGCGTCACTTCTCGAGCTCGAGGCGGAACGGGGTCTTGCCGCGAGCCTCGACGAGGCGGGCGAGGTCGGCGGCCGTGGCGTTCGCGGGCAGTCGCTGCTGCTCGGCCTTGGCGTCGCGGGACAGCGCGAGCGGGAACTGGCGCTTCGCCGGCGAGGTCTTGCCGGTCATCTGCCACACCGCAGGGACGAGCACGTCGAGGTCGATCCCCTCGCACTTGCACCCCTCGACCGCGCCCGGCAGGCCGTCGAGGAGCGTCTTGCCGCGGGACGCGGGGTCCATGACTGCGAGCTTCTGGAACAGCTCGGTGACCGGCTTGCAGCCGCCGATCGCCTTCTCGAGCGCCTTGGCGAGCTCCACCGCGCGCCGGTCGGCGGGGGACTCGTCGAAGATCTTCTGCACGGCCGGAGGCGCGGGCGGGGCCGGCGGGGCGGTGTCTCCGGCGAGCTGGACGATTTGAAAGAACGTCACCTCGGGCGGCAACCCGTCGGCGAGCGCGAGGATCGTCGACGCCGGCACCCGCGCGTCGATGACCAGAGACAACGACAGCCGGGCCGGCACGCCGGTGTTCACGCTCAGCTGTTTGGCCCTGTCGAGCTCCGAGGCGAGCGCCTGCTGCAGCTCGGCGGCCGTCGCGATCATGTTCTCTTCGAACTTGCACTTGCCGTCGGCGAGGACGAACACCGGCAGGCCGTCGCCGACCGGCTCCCCGCCGCTCGTCGTCGGCAGCTCCATGCCAGGCGGCAGGTTGAGGATCGTCGCGTCGCCCGGACCGTGGGCGAACAGCGTGCGCATCGCAGTGACCTTCTCCGGGCAGGCGGCCGCCGCGGGCGAGACTTTGGCGTCGGACGGGGCGGGGCCGGTCGCGGTCTGGGCGGCCGGGGCAGACGTGCCCGAACCGCAGGCGAGGAAGCTGACGAAGAAGAGCGCGGTGAGAGGACGCGGCATCGGCGACAGTGTAACGCCGCTCATGGTTCGCCTCCCGCTCGTCAGTGGGTGCGCATGACCGTCGCTTGCGAGCGACATCGACAGCGATGGCGCTCGCGGGCCCGGACTCGGCCAGGCATTCGCCGAGAGGGGAGCCGGTTCGCAGCCGCTGGCCGGCCGCGCGATGGGACCTGTCCTTCAGACCAGCAAGGACGCCCCGCTGACCGCGACCATCACCACGATCGTCCAGCGGACCAGCGGCGCGCCGGCGCGGATCTGCATGCGCGCCCCGAGCCAGCCGCCGAACATCATCCCGATCGCCAGCTGGCCCGCGCGCAGCCAGTCGATCTGGCCCGCGGCTGCGAACACCGCCACCACCAGCAGCGTGTACACGAACACCAGCGCCACCTTGGCCGCGTTGGCGCGCAGCAGGTCGTGGCCGAGGTGGGACACGAACAGGGCGATCAGCGGGAAGCCGACCCCGGCCTGCAGGAAGCCGCCGTAGACGCCGATGAGCAGCGCGAGCGCGTAGGCGGCGGTGCCGGGCGGGCGCGGCTCGGGCGGCGGGGTCGACATGCCACCTGGCCGAAAGACCAGGAACAGCGCCCACGCGACCAGCACCCCGCCGATGACCGGGCGCAGCACCGCGTCGCTGGTGCGGGTCGCCAGCCACGCGCCGAGCAGCGCCCCGACGCACATCGGCGGGGCCATGCGCGCGACCAGGCCGGTGTGCAGCGCGCGGTCGCGCGCGAAGGTGAGCGCAGCGGCCGAGCCGTGGGCGAGCACGCCGATCCGGCTGGTCGCGTTGGCCACCCCGGGCGGCAGGCCGAGGCCGATCAGCAGCGGCAGGATGACGAAGGAGCCGCCGCCGGCGAGGGTGTTGAGCACCCCGGCGAGCACCCCTGCGAGCACGAGCAAGGTCGGCCCGACGTAGGGGTCGGCCAGAAAGCCGCCGGTCGGCGAGGCGAGCACCGGGCGACGGTACGCGATCGCCCGTGCCGGCGCACCTTCCCAGGCCGCCGCCGCGTGTGCCATCGTGCGGCCATGACGGCAGGAGCGCGCGTGGATGTGCCCCCGGGGCCGCCGCCGAACAAGGGCGGCTGCCGGCTCGACGCGCAGGCCGACGCGGGCGCCGGCTGGCTGCTGCTGCTGGCGCTGTGGGCCGTGCGCCGGCGACGACGAGCATGACCGCGACGACGCTCCTCCGCGGCCCGATCGACGCGGCCGACCTCGTGCGGCGCTGGTGGCTCCGCCGGCTCGGGCGCGTGGTCCGGCCGCTGATCCGCCGCCGCGAGCTGCGGATCGCCGTGCTCGGCTCGACCATGGTCTGCACCGCCCTGACGGCCACGCTGATCGCCCCGCTGTGGCTGCTGATCCTCGGGCCGCTGGTGTGGGGCGTGCCGCACCTCGTGGCTGACCTTCGGTACATGCTCGTTCGGCCAGGTTATCACCGGCGCGCCGCCCTGGTCGTGCTGGCCGGGCCGCCGCTGGTCTACGTCGCGCTCGGCGGGCAGCTGCTGTGGGGCTTTTTGGCGGCCGGCCTGGCGGCCGTGGCGGCGCGCGCGAGCCTGGGCCGGCGCGCGCTCGGGGTCGTGATGGTGGCGGCGCTGGCCGGCAGCTTCGCCGCGCTCGGGCGCACCGGCGACGTGGTGTTCGCCCACCTTCACAACGCGATCGCGGTGCTGCTGTGGTGGGCCTGGCGGCCGCGGACGTCGCGGCTGCACTGGCTGCCGCTGGCGCTGATGGTCGCGGCCAGCGTGTTCCTGGTCAGCGACGCCGCGCTGTCGGCGGTGCGCGCGAGCGGCGGGCTGCAGTGGTTCGGCGGCGGCATGGGCCCCGAGTACCAGGTGTGGCGGCTGTCGCCGGGCGTCGGCCCGGAGTGGGCGCTGCGGCTGGTGCTGCTGTTCTGCTTCGCCCAGACCATCCACTACGGCGTGTGGCTGGGCCTCCTGCCCGACGAGGACCGCGAGCGCGCGACCCCGCCGACCTACCGCGCCCGTTGGGCCGGCCTGCAGGCCGACATGGGCCGGCCGCTGCTGTGGGCGGCGATCGCAGTGGCAGTCGCGCTGGCGCTGTGGGCCGCGCGCGACCTGATGGCCGCCTGCCACGGCTACTTCCGCATGGCCCGCTTCCACGGCCACCTCGAGCTGTGCGCCGCGGCGCTGCTGCTGATCGAGGGCGGCTCACGGGACCTGCGCGATGGCGCAGGTGCGAACAGACATGTTTGAAGGGACATGCTGCATCGGGCATGTCCGTCAGGGCAGCCCGATCAGCCGGGGTTGACGGGGAAGCACTCGCAGCGGCCCCAGTCGCCGACGCAGCCCCAGGGCACGCCGCCCGCGAGCTGGGTGAAGAAGGCGTCGTAGTCGCTCTGGCCGAGCGCAGGGTTGCCGACCGAGGAGAAGCTGCCGACCTCGGTCAGCTGCGGCGCGCCGGTCAGCGAGGCGAGCTTGTCGTTGCCGGCCAGGGCGAAGTGGCCGACCGAGGCCAGGCTGTCGAGGCCGACCAGGCTGGTGAGGCCGTCCATGCCGCCGCCCTCGCCGTGCGAGCAGTCGCCGATCGTGAAGGTGCCGACCGAGACGAGCGCGCCGAGGCCCTCGAGGTCGGTGACCGCGGGCAAGGCGTTGAAGGTGAGCTGGCCGCCGCTGACGAGGCCCGCGAGCGGGGCGAGGTGCGGGACCTTCGGCAGCCGCTCGAAGTGCAGGTCGGCCTGGACCACCGGCTCCAAGCCGGTGAGCGAGACGAGCTTGGGCAGGTCGAACAGGGTGATGTGGACCGGGTTGGCGCCGTTGGCCGCCATGAGCCCGCCGAGCCCGGCGAGGCCCGGCAGCACCGCGTTGCCCTCGATGCGCAGCTCGAGCGGCGCCCCGGCGACGCCCCAGGTCGCGGCCGCGTGCAGGTCGACGAGCGCGTCGTTGTCGCGCAGCACGACCGACGCGACGCCGGCGAAGTCGGGGGCGAAGCTCGGCAGGGCGGTGATCCCGAGCCGCTCGAGCTCGAGGACCGGGGCGACGCGCAGGCCCGCCAGCGCGCCGAGGTCGCCCAGCTGCGGCATGCCGGTCAGCTTGAGCGACTCGACCTCGCGCAGGCAGGCGAGGCTCGAAAGATCGGTGAGCGCGAGGTTGCCGGCGATCGTGACCGACCCGTCGACGCGCTCGAGGTTGCCGAGGCTGGCGATCTCCTGCGGCCCGGCGTTGGCGCCGACGTACAGGTCGCCGACGATGTGGTTGACGCAGGCGAAGTTGGCCCCGGCGCCGGAGAGCATCACCATGCCCTCGTGCGACGAGAAGCTGTCGCACGGCGGGCCGCAGGCCGCGGGCGGATCGAAGGTGCTCGAGACGTCGCCGCCGCCCGAACCGGAGGTCGACCCGTCCTCGGTGTCGCTGGTGGTCGGCGTCGGAGCGGGGTCGGTCGGCCCCATCGTCGTGCCGGAGGAGCTATCCGTGAGCGCCGCGGTGGCCCCGATGGTCTCGCCGGGGCCGCTCGCGGTGTCGGTGTCGAGCGGGCCGGGGACAGTGTCCTCGTCAGGGCATGCGCATATGACCAAAAGGACAGGTAAGAGGCGATAACGGAGAAAGCCAAGCATGACAGCCATGATGCCGCAGATCGACCGCAAGCGCGACGGTGCCGCCGGGCGTAACGTGCGAGCCCCGGCGGCGCGCTGGCGGGCGCGTTCTCCGCGAGGGGGCATGGCCGCGCTGCGCGGCGGACGATCGGTGGTGACGCTCGGGCCGCGCGAGTGATTCCCGCGTCGCCGCGTGCGAGCGGGTCGGCGCATGTAACCGCGTTCGACTCGGGGTTTGCCAGCATCTGTACGAACGGACAGGTCGGTGTCCGTCGCAGCTCCTGCGCGACCACGCGCCGCGCCGCGTAATTTCGCCGTCACTCGACACGGGGGGCCCAGCGGCTAAGCTCGGCGCCGATGCACCATCGATCGAGGATAGGCTTCGTCCCCTGCGGATATCTTCTGACACTGACGGCCGCGCTCGTGCCCGCCTATGCGTCCGGGTCGACGGCGCCGATCAGCGCCGGCGAGTTCGTGAGCGACGCGGTGATCGCCTCGCGCCATGACGGCGCGCCGTCGTTCGTATGGGCCACCGGCGAGTCCCCGCGCGGCGCCTCGCCCGAGCAGGCGGCGCGCTACCACCTCGAGCGCCTGCGTCCCCTGTATGCGGTGCCGCGGGCGGCCCTCGCCGGCGTGCGCCTGGTCCACGTCCACGACACCGGCCGCGGCGGGATCGTGGTCATCCTCCGGCCCACCGTCGCCGGCGTCGACGTCATGCACAGCGACGTCAAGGTGCTCCTGGGTCGCGACCTCGGCCTGCGCGCGATCTCTGGCAGCCCGCATCCGGCGGCGCTGGCCAGCAGCGCCCGCTCGGCCGCAGTGAGCGCGCCGGCGGGCGTTTCGGCGGCGCTGCGCGACCTGTTCGGCGTTGATGTCCCGGAGGACAGGTGGGTCGCGACCCGGGCGGCCGACGCCTCCGGGCGGGTGCAGTACACTCTGGCCAAGGCGCCCGCGGGGCTGCGCCTCGACCGGCCGGCGCGCGTGCGGCCGGTGTACTTCCCGAGCGGCAGCTCGCTGGTGCCGGCCCATCGCGTCGAGGTCCAGGCCACGCCCACGGGCGGCGAGCTCACCGCGTTCGCGTACGTGATCGCGGCCGACGACGGGCGTGTGCTGGCCCGCCGCGACGTCAAGCAGCAAGACGCGTTCTCGTACCGCGTGTGGGCCGAGGCGGACGGCGATCACCGCCCGCTCGACGGGCCGCTGCAGGACTACACGCCGCACCCGCTGGGCGAGCCGTCGGGCGGGCCGACCCACGGCGAGGCGCCGGTGCTCGTCTCGATGGAGGGCTTCAACACGGGCCCCGACGGCGTCGCCGATCCGTGGCTGCCGTCGGGCGCGACCGAGACGAACGGCAACAACGTCGACGCGTACTGCAACCACGGCGGCGACGAGCTGCTCGGGGCCAAGGACTTCCGCCCCACCGTCACCGCGCCGGGCATCTTCGACCGCGCCTTCGATCTGACGAAGGAGCCGATCGGCGACCAGGAGCAGTGCATGGCCTCGGCCACGCAGCTGTTCTACGTCACCAACTACATGCACGACTGGTGGTACGACTCGGGCTTCAACGAGGGGGCCGGCAACGCGCAGGTCGACAACTTCGGCCGCGGCGGCGCCGGCGGCGATCCGCTGCTGGCTCTGGCCCAGGACAGCGCGTTCGCCCAGGCGCGCGACAACGCGTTCATGGTGACGCCCGAGGACGGCGAGTCGCCGCACATGCACATGTTCCTCTACAGCGCGCTGCCGGGCGAGCAGTCGCTGACGGTCGACGACGAGCCGTACGAGGTCGGCCAGGCCGCCTTCGGGCCGAAGATCTACGACGTCACCGCCGAACTGGTGGTGGTCGACGACGGCATGGGCAAGAGCCCGACCGACGGCTGCGAGCCGGCGCTCAACGACCTCTCCGGCAAGATCGCGCTGATCGACCGCGGCACCTGCGAGTTCGAGCTCAAGGCCCAGCTCGCCGAGGAGGCGGGGGCGGTCGGCGTGATCTACCCCGACATTCTGGCCGACATGGGGGCTTACCCGCCGGGGGCCGACCACACGATGGAGGACCCGACGATCCCGGGGCAGGGGCTGTCGAAGGCCGACGGCGACGCGCTCAAGGCCCTGCTGATGAACGGCCCGCTGACCGCTCACATGGTCGGCAACAGCCCGCCCGAGCGCGACGGCACGCTCGACGACACGATCGTCGCGCACGAGTGGGGCCACTTCATCCACAACCGCCTCGTCGAGTGCGTGAGCTGGCAGTGCCGGGCCCAGGGCGAGGGCTGGGGTGACTTCCTCGGCCTACACCTGTCTCTGCGGCCAGGTGACGACCTCGACGGCACCTTCGCCGCCAACGTCTACGCCAGCTTCGATCCGACCGGCTACTTCGGCATCCGCCGGGTGCCGTACTCGGTCGACATCACCAAGAACGCGCTGACCTTCCGCCACATCGGCGGCGACGAGCCGCTGCCCGACGAGCACCCGCTCAACGACCAGTTCGGCGCGCCGAACTACGAGGTCCACAACGCCGGCGAGGTGTGGTCGACGATGATGTGGGAGGTCTACGTCGCGCTGCACAAGGTCAACTCGGGGCGCAAGAGCTTCGACGAGGTGCGGCGGGCGATGAGCGACTACGTCGTCACGGGCATGATGATGGCGCCGGTCGGGCCGACCTTCACCGAGCAGCGCGACGCGTTGCTGGCGGCGATCGCTGCCGCGGACCCGACCGACTTCGCGGCCGCGGCGACTGCGTTCGCCCGCCGCGGCGCGGGCACCTGCGCGGTCGGGCCGTCGCGCGACTCGGTGACCTTCACGGGCGTGATGGAGGACTTCGAGGTCCGCCCGCTCGGGGTGATCGCGGCGGCGGCGGTCGACGACCTGACGATGTCGTGCGACCAGGACGGCGTGGTCGACGTCGGCGAGCCGGGGGTCCTGAACGTCAACATCGACAACCTCGGCGGCGGCGACCTGGCGGGCGCACAGCTCGAGGTGTCGGCATCGAGCCCGAGCGTGACGTTCGCCGGCGAGACGAAGCTGGCGCTCGACAGCCTGGCGCCGCGCGACTCGCTGTCGCTGCAGTTCCCGTTCGAGCTGCCCGAGGCGCTGGCCGGCGTCGAGAACGTGACCTTCACGGTGACGATGACCACGCCCGGCGGCTGCACGACCGAGACGGTGCGCGAGCTGGCGGTGGTCCTCAACGGCGACCCGATGGCGGCCTCGTCGTCGGTCGACGACGTCGAGGCCGCCGACACGCTGTGGACGAAGGAGGGCAACGGCGGCGCGGCCCTGTGGTCGCGCGCCGCCAACGCGTCGAGCGGCAAGGGCTGGCACGCCGACAACGCCGACGTCACCAGCAACACCTGGCTCACCTCGCCGGCGATGCAGGTCGCGGCCGACCAGCCGCTGAAGATCTCCTTCGACCACGCCTACTTCTTCGACTCGTCCGCCGACCAGGAGGCCAACGTCCTGGCGTGGGACGGCGGGATCGTCGAGATCTCCGCCGACCAGGGCAAGACCTGGGACGACCTGTCCAAGTTCGGCGACCCCGGCTACAGCGGCATGATCGCCAGCAGCGACAACCCGCTGTCGAACCGGCCGGCGTACGTCCTCGTCAGCCCGTCGTACCCGCTGCTCGACCACGTCGAGGTCGACCTCGGCACCGCGTTCGCGGGCCAGCAGATCCAGCTGCGCTTCCGCCTGGGCACCGACTTCGCCACCGGCGCGCCCGGCTGGGACATCGACAACATCGGCTTCTCGGGCGTGACCAACACGCCGTTCCCCGGGTGGGTGGCCGACCCCGGCGACTGCGTCGGCGCGGTGCCGACCACCAGCGAGGGCTCGGACACGAGCAGCTCGACCGACGCGCCCGACAGCTCGAGCGGCGAGTCCGACTCGGGCACGACGTCGCCGCAGACCGGCAGCGACGACGGCTGCGCCTGCCGCTCCGACGCGGGCAGCGGCTGGCGAGGGGCGGGGCTCCTGGCCCTGGCGGGGCTGTTGCGGCGCCGGCGGCGGGTCGCCTGAGTCTGGCTCTCAGAGCATGACGAAAGGGGCATGTCCGCGAGGACATGCCCCCTTGCGCATGCGAGAAGAGGCATGTCCGAAGGGACATGCACCTCGGCGGCTCAGGCCGCCTTCTTCTTCTTGGCCTTGGGCTTGCCAGGGGCCGGGTGCGCGGCGTGCCAGGCGGCCAGCAGCTCGGCCTCGCGCTCGCGCGTGATGCCGGCGCGCATCTTGGCCCGGCGCGGCTCGGGCAGGGTGTTCCACCAGGCGACCGTCGCGGTCACGGTCTCGGCCAGCGGGCGGAACTTGAGGCCGATCGCGGTGGCGCGGTCGATGCGGACCGACGTGGCGCCCTCGAAGCCGGGGTCGGGCGGGATCCACACCGGCAGGTCGCTCCACGGCTCGACCTTGTTGTCGGCGAGGAACTGGCGGTCGACCCACGTGAACTCGGCGTTGCTGGCGAGCGCGGCCTTGCTGCCGTTCAGCAGGTCGCCCATCGGCATCGGCGCGCCGTTGGCGTTGTAGATGCCGACGTGGCCGCCCTCGATCGCGGTGATGATGAATTCGGCGAGGTCGCGGACGTCGATGAACTGCACCGGGTTGCTCGGGTCGCCGGGCGCGAGCACCTCGCCGCCGGCGGCCACGCGCACGGGCCAGTAGGTGAAGCGGTCGCTGCCGTCGCCCGGGCCGACGATGAGGCCGGGGCGCACGACCGTGGTCCGCCCGGGCAGGGCCGCCTCGGCGGCCTGCTCACACAGGGCCTTGAGCGCGCCGTAGTGGGCCGGGATGTCCTCGGTCTTCGGATCGGGCGCGACCGCGACGGGCGAGGTCTCGTCGATGCCGACCTGGCTGGTGTCGGCGTAGACGGAGATGGTCGACACGAACACGTACTGGCGGACCTTGGGCGCCAGCAGCTCGGCCGAGGCCTTGACGATCCGCGGCACATAACCGGAGGTGTCGATCACTGTGTCCCACGTGCGGCCCTCGAGCGCCTTGAGGTCGCCGTCGCGGTCGCCGCGGAGCTTCTCGACGTTGGGGAACATCTCGGGGCGGGTCTTGCCGCGGTTGAACAGGGTGACGGTGTGACCGCGGCGCTGGGCCTCCTCGACCAACTCGGGGCCGAGGAAGGCGGTGCCGCCGAGGATCAGGATCTTCTGCGCCTGGCCGCCGAGCAGCACCGGCTCGGGCCGCAGCGGAGGATCGGCGGCGGGCGGCGTGCCGTTCGAGTCGGTGGGCGCGGCGGTCTGTTCGCCGGACCGACGACAGGCGGCGAGGACGAGGGCGGTGCTGGCGAGGCGGAGGAAGCGGCGACGTGCGAGGCTCATGCAGGGCTCGGTGGTGGTACGACCCGCGGAGCTGCGGACGAGTTTCGCAGCGCCCGCGTGAGGCGGTGACGGGGCGCGCGGCTGCAGGCGCGGCCCCGCGGCGCGGGGGTGCCTCTACAATCGCGGCGATGGCAGAAGACGAGGGTCGGGTATGGCGAGCGGCGCGGGCGATCGCGCCGCTGCGCCGCGAGGAGCTGCCGGGGGCGCTGTGGTCGGCCGGGCTGCTGTTCTGCGCGCTGTGCTCCTTCTACATTCTCAGGCCGCTGCGCGACGAGATGGGGGCGGCCGGCGGGGTCGACGGCCTGCCGTGGCTGTTCTCCGCGACCTTCCTGGTGATGCTGGCGGCGGTGCCGGTCTACTCGTGGGTGGTGGCGCGGTTCGGCCGGCGCACCATCGTGCCGCTGGTCTACCGCTTCTGCGCCGTGGTGCTGCTCGGCTTCGTCGCCCTGTTCGCGCTCGCCGACGGGCCGGTGCTGGTGTGGACGGGCCGCAGCTTCTTCGTGTGGGCGGCCGTCTACAACCTGCTGGTCGTGTCGGTGTTCTGGGAGCTGATGGCCGATCTGTGGCGCCGCGAGCAGGGCGAGCGCCTGTTCGGCCTGGTGGCGGCCGGCGGCAGCGCGGGGGCGCTGCTGGGCCCGCTGCTGACCGCGGCGCTGGTGCCCCACCTCGGCGCGCCGGCGCTGGTGCTGCTGGCGGCGCTGTTCCTCGAGGGCGGGATCGCGTGCGCGCGCGGGCTGATGCGGTCGTTTCGGACAGGTTCGGAGGAACATGTCCGGGAGGCCATGTCGATGGACGCCCGGCCGATCGGCGGCGGCGCCCTGGCGGCGTTCGTGCTGATCGCCCGCTCGCCGCGGCTGCGCGGGATCTCGCTGTGGATCGTGCTGCTGACGACCACCGCGACCTTCGCGTACTTCGAGCAGGCGCGGATCGTCAAGGCGGCGCTCGCCGACCCGGCCGAGCGCACGGCGCTGTTCGCCAAGACCGACTTCATCGTCAACGCGATCAGCGTGGCCCTGCAGGGGCTGGCGGTCGGGCGCATCATCCCCAGGCTCGGGGTCGGCTGGACTCTGGCGCTGCTGCCCCTGATCTCGCTGGTCGGCTTCGCGGTGCTGGCGGCCTCGCCGGTGCTGGCGGTGCTGATCGGGTTCCAGGTGCTGCGCCGCGCGGCCGACTTCTCGCTGGCCAAGCCGGCCCGCGAGGTGCTGTTCACCCAGGCCGGGCGCGAGGCCAAGTACAAGGCCAAGCACCTGATCGACACCGCGCTGTACCGCGGCGGGGACGTCGCGGCGGGCTGGTTGTACAGCGGGCTCGGGGCGCTCGGCCTGGCGACCGCCGGGCTGTGCGGGGTGGCGGCGGCGCTGTGCCTGCCGTGGGCTGTCCTCTCGCGCAGGCTCGAAAGGACAGGTACGAACGAGCAGGGCGAAGCGGACAGGTCCGAAGAGTCAGGTCACTCGCCGGCGAACACATAGAGGCGCTCGCCGAGCATGGCGGCGCCGCCGAGCCGATCGCCCGCCGGGGCGCCGGGGGCCGCGAACGGGGGGAACGAGGCGAGCGAGCTCTGCGCGACCATCTCGAAGCACAGGGCGACGTCCTGCAGGTAGACGTCGGTCGGCGACAGCCAGGCCGCGTAGCGGCCGAGCGGGACGAACTCCTCGATGCAGGTGGCGTAGAACTGGCCGCCGACGTACGGGAACGGGGCGTCGAGGTCGACGTAGATGTCGCGGACGGCCGCGGGCGAGCCGGGGCTGACGAGCGGCGTGAACGAGTTGCAGCACGGGCCCTCGAGCGCGAACTGGCTCGTGAAGCCGTCGGGCTGGAGCGCCAGGGTGTAGATCCACGCCAGCGGGTCACCCACGGCGTAGACGTCGTAGGTGCCGAGGTCGACGTTGTGGATGGCGTAGGCGTGCAGCGGCGCGAACGGCAGGTCGGGGAACACGTCGGCCAGCGGGCCCGAGGAGAGCCACGTCTGATCGCTGCCCTTCAGCACGTGGTAGGTGGTCGCGGTGAGGACGACGATCGCGTCGTGGGCCTGGAGGTCGAAGGCGGCGATGGCCGGGGCCGCGGGCGCGTGGCGGGGCGGCGGCTGGGGCAGGGCGACGCGCTCCCAGCCGAGCTGGACGTCGTCGAGGTACCAGTAGGCGCACGAGCTCGGGTCGTCGACGCACTCGTCGGCGCCCCAGGTGCAGTCGGCCTGGCAGGTGCGACGCACGCGGCCGCACGGGTCGCACAGCGCCCCGGTGTCCATGACCTCGTCCGGCGTGCACTGCATCTCGCCCGGGCACAGCGGCGCGGCGGTGGTGCCGGTGGTCACTGGCTCGCCGGTGGTGGTGGCGGACTCGCTGCCCCCGGTGGTGGTCGTCGTCGAGTCGGCGGGGCCGGTGGTGGTCGTGGTCGGGCTCGTGGTCGAGCTGCTCGGTTCGAGCGAGCCCGCGGCCTGCGTCAGCGCGGCGCCGTCGTCCTTGAAGCAGCCGGACAGCAGCGGCAGAACGGCGAACGCGAGGGCGCAGCGGCGGACCGACATCCCGCGGATGCTAGCGCAGCCGCCTCGCGCGAGGCGCCGCGCCGGCGTGCGCCCGCGCGGTCGGGGGCGCGCCGAAGCTGGCCTCGCGGACAGATCGGTCGCGGCCTCGCCGCCGGTGCGCGCAGGAGCTTACGGCGGCGGTCCGTGCGCGGGGCGGTCTTTGCGGACATGTCGCCATGGACATGTCTCGGCGGCCATGTCAGCCGGCCGGCCGGTCAGGACGCGGCTTCGGGCTTGCGATCCTTGCGCGGCCACGAGAGCAGCTGGCACAGGCGGTCGACGATGGTGTCGAGCGAGGCCGGCTTCTGGATGCAGCCGACCGCGCCCAGGTGGCCCTGGATCTCCATCAACTGCTCGATCGGCATGCCGCTGAGGATGACGACCGGGAGGGTCTTGCCGCCGACGTTGGTGGCCCGGCGGACCATCTTCATGGCCGTGTCGCCCCGCATGTCCGGCAGGTTGAGGTCGAGCACCACCATGTCGGGCTGGAAGCGCATGACGACGGCGACCAGCAAAAAGCCCTTGTCCAGGGTCTCGACGACGAACCCGGCCTCGGTCAGCGCGCCCTTGACCACCCTGGCCGTCGCCGCGTCGTCCTCAACAACCAAGACCCGTGGAGCACGTGTCGTCACGCCCTCCAGGGTGCAGGGTTTACGGTTCCCCGTCCAGAGCAAACTCGGAGCGCAGTGCGCCACGTTGGGGTCTTCGGGCCCGCCGTGAAACTGCTGCAGGCAGGCGAACGGCGGCCGTCCGCGACGGCTGGGGTGATGTGGACCCATGCCGCCGCGCGCGGCCGCGCAGGCGGCGCTCGGCTCGCCGCGCGTCGATCGAGAGGCGCCCCGGGGCCGGCCTGAACGGCGTGACGGCGGCCGCGTCGGCGACCGTCGGCGAGCTCATCCGGACAGGTCCCAAGAGCCAGGTAGTAGGGGCGCCGCGTTCGCCCGGAACTCAGTCTTCGATGGGCTCGAAGTCGGCCTTGGTGGCGCCGCAGTCGGGGCAGTACCAGTCGTCGGGGATGTCCTCGAACGCCGTCCCGGGGGCGATGTCAGTGCCGGGATCGCCTTCGCGGGGGTCGTAGATGTGCTCGCAGACGAGGCAGCGGTATCTCTTGGCGTTGGCCACGGTGACGCGGAGCGTACACCGGCCGCGATGTGGCCGAAAGCACGGCGCGCCCCGCGTGATGACGGGCGGGGGCGGTCACGGCCGCCGATCTTCGGCGCTATGATGCGGAGACGATGTCCGCGGCTCCGCCCGAGGTCGAACTCACCATCGACGGTGTCGTCGTGCGCGCGCCGGCAGGGTCGACGATCTGGGAGGCGGCGCGCGCCGCCGGCATCGAGATCCCCGTGCTGTGCCACGACCCGCGCTACCGCCCGGTCGGCGTGTGCCGCATGTGCGTGGTCGATGTCGGCGGCCGGGTGCTCGCGGCCAGCTGCGTGCGCCCGTGCGAGCCGGGCATGAAGGTCACCGCCAGCGGGCCGGAGATCGAGGCCCACCGCAAGCTGCTCACGGCGCTGCTGCTGGCCGATCAGCCGCAGGCGCCGTCGCAGCAGCGCCCGGAGGGCAGCGACCTGGTCGCGCTCGGCCGGCGCTACGGGCTGGTGGGCGAGGGCGCGAGCGCTGACTTGCTCGGCCTGCCCCGAGGGACAGGTCGCCCGCAGGACCCGTCGTCGCCGGTGATCGGGGTCGACCACCAGGCCTGCATCCTGTGCGACCGCTGCGTGCGCGCGTGCGACGAGCTGCAGAGCAACGAGGTGATCACCCGCTCGGGCAAGGGCTACGGGGCCAAGATCGCGTTCGACCTCGACCTGCCGATGGGCAGCTCGTCGTGCGTGTCGTGCGGCGAGTGCATGGACGCGTGCCCGACCGACGCGCTGGTCAACAAGCCGCTGGCGCCCAGGCGACGCCGGCCGCTGCCGCTGGCGCCCGCGCCCGAGCCGAAGCCCGCGCCGCCGCAGCCGACCGCGCTGAGGCAGGTGCCGACGCTGTGCCCCTACTGCGGGGTCGGCTGCAGCGTGACCGCGCACGTCGACGAGGCGAACAACAAGGTGGCGTGGATCGACGGCCGCGACAGCCGGGTGTCGGACCGCCGCCTGTGCGTGAAGGGCCGCTACGGCTTCGACTACGCGACGCACCCGCAGCGGCTGACGCAGCCGCTGATCCGGCGCGAGGACAGCTACCCGAAGGGGCCGCTGTCGAGCGCGCTGCGGGTCAAGGAGGGCAAGCGCCCGGGCGGGCTGGTCGACTACGCCGAGGTGATGCCGCACTTCCGCGAGGCGAGCTGGGACGAGGCGCTCGACCTGGTGGCGCGGCGGCTGCTCGAGATCCGCGAGCGCCACGGCTCGTCGGCGCTGGCAGGCTTCGGCTCGGCCAAGGGCAGCAACGAAGAGGCCTACCTGTTCCAGAAGCTGGTCCGCGTCGGCTTCGGCACCAACAACGTCGACCACTGCACGCGCCTGTGCCACGCGTCGTCGGTGGCGGCGCTGATGGAGACGATCGGCTCGGGCGCGGTGTCGACGACCTTCCGCGACATCGAGAACAGCGACGTCGCCCTGCTGGTCGGCACCAACGCGACCAGCAATCACCCCGTCGCGGCGACGTTCTTCAAGCAGGCGGCCAAGCGCGGCTGCAAGCTGCTGGTGATCGACCCGCACCGGCCGCAGCTGGCCGACTTCGCCCACCGCTACGTGCGGATCCGTCCCGGCACGGACGTCGCGTTCTTCAACGGGGTGCTGCACGAGATCATCCGCCGCGGGCTCTACGATCGGAATTTCGTCGCCGAGCGCACCGAGGGCTTCGAGCGGCTGAAGGCGACGGTCGAGCACTACTCGCCGAAGGTGGCCGCGCAGCTGTGCGGGCTCGACGAGCAGGAGATCGTCGACGTCGCGGTGACGTGGGGCTCGGCGCGCGCGGCGATCTGCTTCTGGGGGATGGGCGTCAGCCAGCACGTCCACGGCACCGACAACGCGCGCTGCCTGATCTCGCTGGTCTTGCTCACGGGCCAGGTCGGCCGCCCGGGCACCGGCCTGCACCCGCTGCGCGGGCAGAACAACGTGCAAGGTGCGAGCGACGCGGGGCTCATCCCGATGGTGTTCCCCGACTATCAGTCGGTGAAGGACCCGGCGATCCGCGGGCGCTTCGAGGCGGCCTGGGGTACGCAGCTCGATGCGCAGCCGGGGCTGACCGTGGTCGAGATCATGCACGCGGCCCTGCTGAAGGACATCCGCGGGATGTACGTGCAGGGCGAGAACCCGTTCGTCAGCGACCCGAACACCGAGAAGGTGCGCAAGGCCCTGGCGGCGCTCGACTTCCTGGTGGTGCAGGACATCTTCATGACCGAGACGGCGGAGTTCGCCGACGTGGTCCTGCCGGCCTCGAGCTTCTTCGAGAAGACTGGCACGTACACCAACACCGACCGCCGGGTTCAGATCGGCCGGCCGGTGCTGAAGCTGCCCGGCGCGGCCCGCCTCGACTGGGACATCATGTGCGAGATCGGCCGGCGCATGGGCGCGCCGGGCTTCGAGTTCACGCGCATCGAGGACGTGTTCGCCGAGTTCGCCGCGCTGACCGAGAGCTACCGCGGCCTGTCCTACGAGAGCCTCGGGCTCGAGGGTAAGCTGTGGCCCTGCAAGGATCCGGTCCACGAGGACGGGCAGGTGGTGCTGTTCGAGCGCGACTTCCCGAGCGGCCGCGGCAAGTTCGTGCCGGCCGAGTTCGCGCCGCCGAACGAGCTGCCGAGCCCGGAGTTCCCGTTCGTGCTGACGACCGGGCGCCTGCTCGAGCACTGGCACACCGGGACGATGACGCGGCGAGCGTCGGCGCTCGAGACGATCGAGAGCGAGCCGTACGCCGACATGCGCCCGGCCGACATGGCGGCGCTCGGCCTGCTCGAGGGCGACGAGATCGCGGTGACGAGCCGCCGCGGCAGCATCACCCTCAAGGTCCGCGCCAGCGAGGCGCCGGGGGCCGGCTCGATCTTCATCCCGTTCTGCTGGCGCGAGGCCGCCGCCAACGTCCTCACCTCCGACGCCCTCGATCCCTTCGGCAAGATCCCCGAGTTCAAGTTCAGCGCAGTGCGCGTCGAGAAGCTGCGCGCCCCGACCCTCGCCGACCTCGACGGCGCCGCCGAGTGAGATGGAAACGCTCTTCATCGCCGCAGTGACCGTGCTGGTGGTCGGCTACGGGTTCATCCGCCTGCGCCGCGCCGACGAGGCGGCTCGCCGCTACCTCGAGTCGGGCCAGGAGAAGCCGCTGCAGCTGGCCCACCTGAGCGAGACTCTGGCCCGCGTGGCCCGCGAGACGCGGACGCTGCGGATCTGGCTCGAGTCGCCGCTGCAGGCGGTGCGCGACCACATGAGCACCGACCTGACGCGCACCGACGAGGACATCGAGGCGTTCGACGCGGTCCTGCTCGACGCCAGCCGGGAGGTCGGCCTGTACCTGGCGATGCTCGAGGCGCTGCAGCCCCACGAGCGCCAGGAGCTAGAGACGCTCGGGGCCGGGGCCGGGGCGATCCGCGGGGCCATGGAGGCCGAGAACGGGGCGTTCGAGCGCGCCCACGTGAAGGCGCCCGGGCGCCCGCCGATGGACCAGCGCATGGAGGCGATCCTGCGCGAGCTGACGCGCATCGAGAGCGCTTTGCAGGCGCAGGGACACGTTTACCGCTGAGCCGCGGCGGGTGACGTCAATGGCCTTCGGGACAGGCGGCTGTCACATGCGAGCAGCTTTATAGGGCATGTCCCAGGGGACATGCCCGCGAGGCCATGTCCCCGCGAGCATGTCTTGACGCGCAGGTGCGTCAGAACTCCGCGGCCAGGCCGACCATCCAGGTGCTGTCGCCGAGGTTCATGCTGTCCTTGCGGCCGAAGTTGGACAGGCGGGTCAGCTGCCACTCGCCGAACAGGTAGGTGTGGTTGATGCCGGAGATCCGGTCGAACGTGCGGGCGGTGCCGGGGTCGAGGAAATCGAGCCGCAGCATCATGCCGAGGTTGACCTGGTAGCCCCACACGCCGCCGCGGCCGCGGTCGACGACCTTGTTGTCGCCGTCCTTGAGCACGGCGATGTTGCCGTTGCCGTTCTTGGTCCACCAGAAGGCGTAGGCGACGCCGGCCTTGGCGTAGGGGACGAACGGGGCCCAGCGGACCTTGTCGGCCAGGAGCTCGAAGCGGTAGACCGCCTGCAGGGCGATCGGCATGACCGTGAAGCGGACGGTGTCGGCGCGGCTGCGGGTGAAGCCCTCGTCGGGCGGCTCGGCCAGCGGGGCGAAGGCCTTGTCGCGGGCCATGGTCCACTGCACGCCGATGCCGATCGGGCCGGCCAGCTTCTTGGTGATCTGCCACTCGAAGGCGAGGCCGCCGTAGATGCTCTTCTTCGGCTGGCCGTTGGTGACGCCGTCGTTGTCGGTCTCGCCGAAGACCTTGGCGTAGGGGCCGTAGCCCTCGCCGCTCCAGTTGCGGTCGACGTCGGGCAGATAGGTGCCCATCTTGACCTCGAGCGCGAACCGCTGCTTGCTCTCGGCGGTCAGCGGGGCCTGCTTCTTCTTCAGGCTGTCGGTGAGGTCGGGGTTGCCCTGGCCGACGACGGCCGACTCGCTCGGGACCGGCTGCTTCTCGTAGGTCGGGCCCTCGATCGGCCGCCACACCTCGCCCTCGCGCTTCTCGCCGACGCGCGAGCCGTAGGGCGGGCCCATCAGGTCGCCCTGGCGGGTCTCGGTGGTGGTGGTGGTGCCGCCGGGAGGCGAGCTGGCCTCGGGGCCAGGTGGAGGCGCCGGGACGGTGCCGGTGTCAGCCGGCGGCGGGGTGGTGCCGGCGTCGCCGGTGATCGTCATGTCGGCCGGCGCGGGGGCGGCGACCAGGGTCAAGGCGAGGGCGATCACGCGCGGTTCCTTCTCCGGTTGGCGACGCCGAGGCCGCCGATGCCGAACGCTGCGAGGGCGGTGAACAGGGCCAGGCCGCCGCTCGAGTCGTCACTGACGTTGCAATAGCCGGAGGCGCCGCAGATGCCGCCGTCCTCCTCGCACTGCTCCCAGAGGTCGTAGGTCTCGACCGGGGTGGCGCGCACGACCACGTCGAGCTGCTTGGGGTTGCCCATCAAATCGTAGGGGACGAGCAGGAAGTTGTACTCCTTGCCGTTCTCGAGCCCGTTGATGCGGACGCTCTTGGTGCTGAACGAGATGTGACCGGAGCATACGTACTTCCAGTCGAGGTTCAGCATGTCCTGGCTGGCGGTGAACTTGCAGTCCTCGTCGCAGCTGGCGCTGGCGCTGTTGTTGAGCCCCAGGTCGCACTCCTCGACCCCGGCCTGGGTGACGCCGTCGCCGCAGGTCGCCTTCTGGCAGTTGCTCAGGCAGTCGTCGGTGTCGTCCTTGTTCATGTCGTCGCAGGCCTCGACGCCTGTCCACTCGAGGCCGTCACCGCAGACGTTGCGGAGGCAATCGGTGGTGCAGGCGCCGTTGTCGTCGTTGGCCATGCCCTCGTCGCACTCCTCGAGGACGCCCATGACAGGATCGCTGAGGACGAAGCCGTCGCCGCAGACGTTGATCTGGCAGGCGAGGGTGCAGTCGCTGTTGTTGGACAGGCCGGGTCCGGAGTCGCACCCCTCGGTGTTGGGGTCGTGGACGCCGTCGCCGCAGGGCTGCGGGCAATTGATGGCATTCTGGCCGCACTGGGGGCTGATCTGGCAGTCCGGGGTGCAGGGGCCGCCGGGGATGTTGTTGAAGTCGGTGCCGCCGTCGCAGGCGTCGTCGGCGTTGATGATGCCGTCCCCGCAGCCCGGGCTCGTGCACGCGTTGGTGCAGCCGTCGTTGTCGACGACGTTGCCGTCGTCGCACTCCTCGACCCCGGTGTGCACCTTGCCGTCGCCGCAGCGGTTGAGGGTGCAGTCGGTGCGGCACTCGCCCTCGTCGGAGTTTTCGTTGCCGAGGTCGCACTCCTCGTCGAATTCGACGATGCCGTTCGAGCACTCGGTGGGGCCGTCCGTGTCACCGGCGGTGTCGTCACCGCCCGTGGTGCCGAGCGTGTCGTTGCCGTCGGTGTCGGTGGCGCTGTCGACCCCGTCGCTGGTCGTGCCGAGCGGGTTGTCCTCCGCGCTCATGAACGTGCTGAACGGGCCGTCAGGGCAGAGGTTGCTCTTGGTGTAGAAGTAGGTGCCGGTCGGGATGCCGAGCGGATCGGGCCGAGGGGGCATCTTGTTCGGCACCGGCTGACCGGTCGCGGCCTCCTCGCAGAGGACGCGGTAGCCGTTGATGTCACCCGAAGAGTCGACCTTCCAGCTCAGCACGACGGCGCCGTCGCCAGGGGTCGCGGTGATCTCCTTGACGGGGAGGATCGGCGGCAAGTAGTCGAAGCTGATGCCGCCCGTCTTGCTGGGGAGGTTGATGTTCTGCAGGCCCTGGATGAAGAACTCGTCGGCCTGACAATTGGGGGTCGAGTTCATGCCGGGCGCGCACAACCACACGCCGGACTCGCCCTCCGCCGCGGCCTCGCAAGAGCCGGAGGTGGTCGCCATGTCGGGTAGGCGCGACGGGGAGTTGGGGGTGACGCCGCTCGTCAACCAGATCGGGTGGAAGGTGGCGTCGATGCCCTGCTGATAGGTGGGCACCAGCGCCGACGAGAACTGGGCGCAGCGGCGGAACTGGCCGGCGAGCGCGGTCTCGGCGGTCGAGCACTGGGTGCCGACGAAGCTCTCGAGCCGCTTCGTCGTGTCGTAGGCCGCCATCGTCTTCTTGAGGCGGATCCGGACGCCGATCTTTTGCCCGCACTCGCAGCGGGCCTTGTTGATGAACTGCTTGAAGTACTTCTCGGTCAGCGGGCGGACGAAGTTGCCCTCCTGATCGGTGAGCCAGTACTGGATCGTGAAGGCGTCGGCCGGGGGGAAGCTCCCCATCATGCCGGTGCCGCCGGTGCCGCCGGAGGGCGGGGTCTGAGCGGAGGCAGCGAGCGGCCCGAGGGCGCACAGGCCGGCGAGGAATAGGGCAGCAGGACGCGAAAGGTCGTGCGGACGCATAGGCGGAAGCAGCGCTCGACGGCTGTGCAACCAGGATGCCACATGCGAGGACCTCGCGGGAGTTTGGCGCGGCGCGGCTTGCCACACGCGGGCTGCAGTGCGCGCGTGACATTTTGTCAGCCAGCGCGCGCTGACGGTGACGATCGGACGCGCAGCCTGCGGCGCCGCGGCTCTGGTAGAAAGCGCGGTCGATGGCGACGACCGGGTCCGAGCTGCGCCTGCGGCGGCTGCAGAGCGAGGCGTACCTCAACCTCTCGCGGATCCACCGCGAGCTCGAGCGCAAGGTCGCGGACCTGCTGGTCGAGTCGGGGCTCCAGGAGGTGACGCCGGCGCAGCTCGGCGTGCTCATCCACCTGTTTCAAGAGCGCGCGCCGCTGACGGCCCGCCAGCTGGCGAACCTGATGGGCCTGTCGGAGGTGACGGTGGGCCGCTTCGTCCGCGCGCTCGAAGGCGTGGGTTGGGTCGAGCGCACGTCCGACCCCGCCGACAGCCGCGCCATCCTGGTGAGGCCGACCCGCCGGGCCTACGCGGCCCTGCCGAAGCTGCTCGAGGTGTCGAACGCGCTGCTCGACCGCGCGTTCGCCGGGTTCTCGCCCCAGGAGATCGAGGCGATCGCGCGCACCACCGAGATGGTCCGCGACAACCTCGACTCGCAAGAGTGAGCGAGCGACCGCGCGTGACGCGGAGCCGGGAGCGCGGGCGGTCATCCGAGATGGCCTCTCGGGCAGGTGAGAGCGGACGACGCGAGCCGTGGCTGTCGATCCGAGATGGCCGATCGGACATGTCGATCGGGAGGCGTCGGCTAGCGGGCAGATCGGGCCTGGTTCCGGGGACATGTCCCCGGGGCCATGTCACATGGCCTTCAGAGCAGGTTGGCGAGCGGCTCGAGCAGCGGTGCCAGGCGCTTCCAGGTCGGAAATTTATTAAAAGTGAAGACCTGGGGGGCGGTGGCGAGGCGGGCGGCGAGGGCGTCGTCCTTGGCGAGGCTGAGGTCGACGCCGACGAGGAAGTGCGGGTCGGGGCGGGCGGCCAGCTCTTCGAGGCGGCGCAGGAGGGCGTGGCGGTGCCAGCGGTGGAACAGCTCGACGGCGACGCTCTTGCCGGTGGTGGCGTCGCGCAGGGCGAAGTCGGGCACGCACATGCCGGCGGCGCCGACGTGGCGCAGCTCGGGCATCGGGTCGAGGGTCCAGCGGGCGTCGCCGAGGCTCGCCATGCCGAGCTCGATCTCCGGCGGGATGTGGCCGAGCGGGCCGTCGTCGAGCGCCTTGAGCGGGTCCTTGTGGTCGAGGTAGAGCCGGGCGCGAGGCTGGCGCGGGAGGTCGATGTCGGCCTCGACCGTGAACTTGCCGAGCACCGGCACGGCGCCGAGGAAGGTGGCGAGCTGCAGGCCGTACTTCTTCTGCATGTCGAGCTGCGCGGCCGGGCCCTCGATGCGCAGGTGCCAGCCGTCGCCGTCGCGGCGCACCTCGGCGACCAGGCGCGAGAAGCGGAGCCAGCGCAGCAGCTTGCGCAGCTCGAGCGGGCCGGGGCTCGGGGCCCGGACGTCGAGGCTGCCGGCGTAGAGCACGAGGCCCTGCGCCAGCGCGAGGTTGTAGCGGGCCAGCAGGGCGGCCGGGGTCGTCAGCTTGGCCGACAAGAGGCGCCGGTGCTCGGCGAGGTCGTCGTAGAGGTGGGCCCGCACGTCGGCGAGCGGCCGCGGCAGGCCGGCGGCGACGGCGGCCAGGTAGTCGGACAGGGATGACTCTTCGGACAGGTCGCGGAGGACAGCCGCGCTGCGGGCGAAGGCTGCGGCCCGCAGCTCCATCGCGGTGTCGCCCGGATCGTCCCACTCGCAGCGGTCGGTGAGCAGCTTGTAGAGGCCGCGCGCGACCTTGACCTTGCGCGCCTCGCCGCAGATGGCGTCGGCCGCCTCGTCGACGGCCCCGCGCGGCTCGCCCGCGGCGTGGGTGAGGAGCTCGATCAGCGCGCCGGCGGTGGCGATGTGATCGTCGTCGTCGGGATCGACGAAGGTCGGGCGCAGGCGGATGCCCTTGACCCGGCGGTATACGAGGAGGTCGCGGGTCAGCATTCGTCCTCCGCGGGGGACGCGGCGCGGGCCTGGGGGCCTCGGGCGTGGGGCGAGGGGCCAGGCGCGTCGGACATGTCGTCGGGGACATGCTCTTCAGGACCTGATGGATCGGACATGTCACTCGGGACCTGGTCGATGGGACCTGGTCGGAGGGCGGCGGGGCCGCGGCGGGGCTGGGGCTCCTTCTGGTAGGCGCGGTGCTGGCGGCGGCGCTCGCTGACGCCGTGCTCGGCGGCGACGGCGGTGCACAGCTCGTAGAGGATCGCGCGCTTGCCCTCTTTCTTGCGCAAGATCCGCCCGAGGCGCTGGACGTGCTCGCGGACCGAGCCGCTGCCCGACAGGATCACGCCGACGTTGGCGTCGGGCACGTCGACGCCCTCGTTGAGGACCTTCGAGGTGAGCAGCACCGGCAGCGCGCCGGAGGCGAACTGGGCCAGCAGCGAGACGCGCTCCTTGGGCGGGGTCTGGTGGGTGATGACGGGCAGGAGGAACAGGCGCGACAGGCGGTGGACCGTGTCGTTGTCCTCGGTGAACACGAGGATCCGGTCGCGGCGGTGACGGAGGAGGAGGCGCCACAGGGCCTCGATCTTGGCCTCGGCGGTGAAGGCGATCCGCTTCTGCTCGCGGTAGGCGGCGAACGCTTGCCGGCCGTCCTCGCTGCGGTGGCAGTAGGCGATGAACTGGGCCCACCCGCCGGGGCGGTCGAGGCTGACGCCGCTGCCGCGCAGGAAGTCGATGTAGAGCGCACGCGCCTCGTCGTAGCGGGCCTGCTCTTCCTCGGTCAGCGCGACCGCCAGCGACTTGACCTCGTACGGCGCGAGGTAGTCGCCCTCGAGCTCGTCGATGTTGGCCCGGTAACACACGGGCCCGAGCAGGTCAGCGGCGACGCTGTGGAGGCCGTCGGGGCGCTCGAAGGTGGCGGTGAGGCCGAGGCGGAACGGGGCCAGGCAGCCCTGGGCGATGAAGCGGTAGGCCGGCGCGGGCAGGTGATGGCACTCGTCGCACACGAGGAGGCCGTGGCGGTTGCCGTGGAACTCGGTCTGGGCGGCGGCGGAGTCGTAGGTGGTGACGGTGATCTCGCGCGCCTCGCTGTTGCCGCCGCCGAGCATGCCGATCGGTCGCTGCAGCCAGTGGCCCAGCACCTGCTGCCACTGCAGCATGAGATCGATGGTGGGCACGACGATCAGCGCGGGCCGGCCGGTGTGGACGATGGCGAGGACGGCGAGGATCGTCTTGCCCGCGCCCGTGGGCAGCTCGACGACCCCGACGCCGCCGGCGGCCCGCCACGCGGCCAGCGCGTCGCGCTGGTGCGGGAACGGATCGAGCGGGCCCGACAGCGCGAGATCGAGGCGATCGTAGATGCGAGCTTTGTCGACGTAAGGAATGTGGGCGTTGTGAAGATGCGAGACGATCGCGCGGTACCGGTGCGCAGGTGCGCGGTGCGTGCCGGTGCGGCGGTCGAGGCTCACGAGCGCAGCCAGCCGCGCGTCGCCGTCGGGGACGCCGAGGACGACGAGCGTGCCGTGATCGAAGTGGAGCTCGACGGGCATGTCGCGGCGCGGAGGGTAGCAGCAAATTGCCGCGATGCGCGCCTGCGCGCGCCCCGCTCGCCAGCCGTGTATATTCGGCACGATGCCCGAGTGGCGAGACAGCACGGCCGGCGCGACCGGCGGGTGGACGCGCCGAGGCGATGACGCGCGCCGATCGTCGCGCGGCGACGAGGACCACGGCGCGGCGCTGCGAGCGAAGCGCGGGTCCAGCGGCGGCGACGAGGACCAGGGGGCCGACGCACGAGCGGGGGGCCAGACGAGCGGAGAAGACGGCGGGACGTCGATCCGGGGCGACGGCGTGGTGCAGGGCGAGGAGCAGCGAGCGGAGCGCCGGGCAGGCGGCGGCGAGGAGCCGCGAGCGGAGCGCCGCGGCGAGGCACGGACGATGCGCGGGCAGGCGGCGGGGCGCGGCGCGATGGGGTGGGATCACGAGGGCGGCCCGGACTCGCAGGCGCCGGCGATCTCGGCCGGCGACAGCGACGCGGGGCTGTCGACGATCCGCGAGGCGCCGCGCGCGGCCGGGTCGACGACCCAGGGGCGCGCGCCCGGCTTGTCGGCCGCGATGGCGCGGGCCGGCTCGCGGGCGCGCCGGTCGGTGGCCCCGCGCACGCTGGCGCTTGTCCTCGGGGCCATGTTCGTCGGGACATGTGCTTCGGTTTATGTCGTTTCGCGCATGGCGAAAGAGACAGGTGAAGTGGTCGCGGCGCGCAGCGGTGAGGGCACGGGTGGTGCTTCGCGGGCGCCGTTCGAGGGGGCGAGCCTCGGCGGTCCGAACGGCGAGAGCGGAGCCGTGGGCGTCGCGGGGCCGAATGCGGGCGTCGGGCCCGGTGGAGCCGCGGGCTCGGGCTCGAGCGGCGGCGGGGAGGGGCGCGGGGCGTCGGGGGCGGGTGGCGTCGAGTGGCGCGGGACGTCTGGCGCGGGTGGAGCTGCGGGCACGGGTTCGGGCAGCGGCGTCGAGTGGCGCGGGGCCTCTGGAGGAGCGGCGGGCACCGGTTCGGGTGGAGCCGGGGGCACCGGTTCGGGCGGGGGCGTCGAATGGCGCGGGGCGGCCGAGGTGGATGGCTCGGGCGCGCCTGTCGGCGAGGCGGCGAAGCCCGCGAGCGGCGAGTCGTTGTGGGTGCCGGTGGCGCAGGCCGACGGCGAGGCGGCCGAGCGGCGGCGCAAGATCGCCGGGCAGGCGCGGGCGCTGATGAGCGAGCCGCGGCTTTTGGCCTGTCTCTTGGGGCATGTCACGATCGGGGTCGGCCGGCGCACCGCGCTGACCGGCAGCCTGGTGGTGGCGGGCGACGGCGAGGTCGTGCGCGCGAGCGTGCGCGGCGGCGACCGGGCGGTGCCGGCAAGGGCCAGGGCCTGCGTGGCGGCCGAGCTCGAGAAGTCGCGGTTTTTGCCGGGGCCGCAGGCGCAGCTGGTGGTGCCGCTGCGGCTGGAGATCCAGTGAGCGGCGTCGGCCTGGCGTTGTGGATGGCTCTGGTGCCGGCGCCCGACTGCGTGCGCGCGGCCAGCGAGGCGCTGGCGCACGGGCAGATCGAGGGCGCGGCGCGGCGCGGCGAGGCCTGCTTCCGCGCAGGCGGGCACTCGCAGGGGCTTCTGCTGGCCAGCCAGGCGTGGCTGCAGGCCGGGCGGATGGCGCACGCGCGCCTGGCGGCGCGGCGTTACCTGGCCTTGCGGACAGCTCAGGACAAGACCGCGCGCAACGTGGCGGAGCTGGTGAGCGCGTCGGCGGTGCGCGAGTCGGGGACGGTGCACCTGGCGGTCGACCCGACGGTGGCGCCGGACGAGCCGCTGACGGTGACCGCGACCCGCGACGGCGAGGGCGAGGCATTGACGTTGCGGGCTCGCTGGGACGAACTGCTGGAGGGCGGCACCGCCACCCTGGTGCTCGATCCGGGGCGCTGGGTCGTGACGATAGCCAGGCCCGGCTTCGCCGAGGCCCGGCTCGAGGTGACCAGCGCGAAGGGACAGGTGACGACCCTGGCGGCCGACATGACGCGCACGCCGCGGACCGCCGGGGTGACCGTGGACGAGCGTCGGCGGCGGCGCTCGTGGGCGATAGCGGCGCCGCTGATCGGCGGGGCGGGGATCGTCAGCGGGGCGGTGGTCACTGCGATCAGCCTGCGCGGGTGCGAGAGTGTTCTGAGGGACATGTCCTGTGGGCCAGGCGCGAGCGTGGCCGGCTGCCGGCGGCCGATGGCGATCTGGACCGAGCGGGGCGGCGGTGGAGCGGCGGCGCTGGGGCTCGGCGCGGGCGTGCTGGTCGCGGGGCTGACGGGGCTGGCGCGCGACGAGGGGGTGCGCCGGCGGCTGTGGACGGCCGAGGCGATCGCCGGCGGGGCGGTGGCCGGGGCGGGCGTGGCGACGCTGGCCTACGGCACGACCTACTTCGTCACGGTGAACGGGGCCGAGGCGTGGGTCGGCGAGGCGGTCGAGCGCGGCGAGGTGCTGTACACGACCGGCTTCGGGCTGATCGGCGCGGGGCTCGGGCTGGCCGCGACGGCCGCGGGCGGGCTGGTGGCCGACGCGCTGCAGCACCGCCGGGGCCGACGCGCGGCGGCGTGGCAGTTCGTCGGCGGGGCGCTGCGGTTCTGAGCGGTTTCGGCTTCCTGCGCTTGCAGCAGGCCGGCTGTACTGCACGGCCTGGCGAGGGGCGCTCGGCAAGGGGAGCCTGATGCGGTGGCCCTCGAACACGATGGCGTCGCCGTCGACCTCGGCGGCGACGCCAAGCACCACGCCCACGAGGGCCGGCGGTTCAGGGCCATCTCGCCGAGCGCCTTGACCTGCCAGCGCCGACGCGGCGCCGCGACCACCTCAGGGCCCAGCGCCTCGCTGGCGGCCGCGTGCTGCCGCGTTTTGCGGGCCCACTTGCGGGCGCCAAGCGGGTGGGTGTCCAGAGTTCGGCCGCCGCATGATGCCGAGGCCGTCGGGCGTGGGCTGCGGGGGCTGCGCGACATGGCGTGTGCTTCGAGACATGGCGAAAAGGGCATGAACGAGAGGGCATGTTCCGGAGAACATGCCCTCTTGGACATGGACTTTGCGCCCGCTCAGCGTCCCGCCTGGAGGCGCAGGCGGAGGCCGAGTTCGCCGTCGACGGTGAGGAGGTCGACGGCCTCGCCGGGGGCGAGGGCCGGCGGCGGGTGGACGGTGTTGTTGAGGATCCGGCCGCCGAGGCGGAAGTGGCCGATGTGGCCGGTGTGCTGGACCTCGACGCGGTCGTCGTCGCGGCGGACGAGGACGTAGGGGGTCTGACCGCCGAGCAGGGCCTCGCGGGTGTGCGGCAGCTGGATGTGGTCGACGGGGCGCAGGCCGACCGTCAGCCGGGTGCCGGGCGCGACCGGCCAGCGTGAGCCGGGGCCGAGGCCGCGCAGGCGCAGGGCCGGGTGGGCGTCGTCGAGGACGAGCCACAGGTCCGGGGCCTGGGGATCGGGCGTCGTGGCTTCCATGCGGTCAGGCGATCGGGCCGATGACCCAGGTGAGCAGGTCGAGGATGAAGAACACCAGCATGCCGGCGGCGAGGCTCGAGAGGACGGCCTGGCCGAGCGGGGTGCGCTTGCCGGCGGGGTCGAGGCGCTCGAGCAGCGGCAGGCTGACGAGGAAGTAGCAGGCGTAGAACAGCGAGCCGTACTTGAGCATCCGCGCCTTGTCGACGTAGCGGAAGTAGTCGCTGATGGCGTCGCTGGCCATGAACCAGGTCTCGGCGAACGAGACGGCGTAGGCCAGGCCGCACACGACGCAGGCGAGCGCGAGCCGGCGCACGAACCGGGTGGCCCGCGGCGACCTGTCCTCGGCGCCAGGTTCGGCGAGGCCGAGCAGGCCGCGGACGCGGCGGATGCAGACCAACATGACCACGTGGTAGGTCACGAAGTAGGCCTGCGTCAGCGGGTACATGAACAGCGGGATCTCGGCGCGCGAGCGGCCGACCAGCGCGGCGCCGCCGTTCCACTGGGTCGGGAAGGCGTAGCGCATGCCGAGCACGTCGAAGAAATAGTGGGTCAGGAAGTACGTGCCGACGAAGACGAACAGGAAGATCCAGGCGTTGAACTTGAACCAGTAGCTGTCGTACCACGGGGTGCCGCGCAGGGCCGGGTGGCGGCCGTGCAGCAGCGCCGGCACCAGCACGGGCGGGAGGCCGACGAGCAGGCCGAAGCCGATGAAGGTGGGGTCGTCCCAGGCGAGCACGGCCCGGCTGAGCAGGGCCCAGGCGACCAGGGCGATCCAGATCGGGCTGTAGAGCAGGATGAAACGCTCGGTCCAGGCCTTGCCCGGCTCGGCGGCGAACCACTTGGATGGCGCTTGGGACATGGTGTTCAGGTCAAATCGTAAGGATGGAGTCAGTGGATGACGGGGAGGACGTGTCCGAAAGGCCAACCGGGTCCGGCGGGCGTGGGGCTCGGGCCCGGCCGCGGTGGCGGGGTGTCCTCGGGGACATGTTCAATCGCGCAGCTTGCGGGCGAGCATGACGCCGTCGCGGACCGACAGGAGGACGTGCTCGACGCGCGGATCGGCGGCGACGTGGGTGTTGAAGGCGACGATGGCGCGGTCGCTGTCGTCCTTCGGGGCCACGACCTTGCCGCTCCACAGGGTGTTGTCGGCGACGACGAGGCCGCCGACGGGGACCAGCGGGAGCGCGGCGTTCCAGTAGTTGACGTAGTTGTGCTTGTCGGCGTCGATGAAGACGAGGTCGAAGCGGCGGCCCTCGGCGGCCAGCTCGGAGATGGTGTCGAGCGCGGGCGCGAGGCGGAGGTCGATCTTGTGGCCGTGGCCCGACTCGGCGAAGTAGCGGCGAGCGACGGCGGTGGCGACCGGGTCGATGTCGCAGGTGACGAGCTTGCCGTCGTCGGGCAGGGCGCTGGCCATGGCGAGGCCGGAGTAGCCGCTGTAGGTGCCGATCTCGAGCACGTTGCGGGCGCGGCTGATGGCGACGAGGATCCGCAGGAGCGCGCCCTCGACGTGGCCGACCTGCATCTGCGGGGAGGCGAGGTCGGCCTGGGTCTCGGCGCGCAGGCGGGCGAACAGCGGCGACTCGGCGGTGGTGTGGGCGTCGACGTAGGCGGCGAGGTCGGGGCCGATCAGCGAGAGCATGGGCCGGAGGCTAGCACGTGCGCGACGCGCTCCGTGACGCGTTCGAGGCCGTCCGCGAACTCGAGCTCCGGGGTGATGAGGGACAGCGCGAGGTGGGCCGGGGGCATCTCGTAGAGCTCGCCGGGCTGGGTCAGGACGCCGGCGTGCAGCAGCTCGCGCGCCCAGCCGCGGCCGCCGTCGTCGAACAGGTGCGGCAGGCGGACGAGGGCGGTCCAGCCGGCCTCGACGTCGAGGACGCCGAGCGAGGTGCCGACGCAGGCGCGGCGCAGGCGGTCGAGGTTGGCGCGGACGCGGGCGCGGATCGCCGCCTGCAAGGCCGGGGCGGCGGCGAGGAGGCTGCCGGCGGCCCGCTGCACCGGGGTGGCGGCGCTGAGGTAGGTGTCGGCGACGAGCTCGAGCCGGCGCAGGGCCTCGCGCACGAGCGGGCCCGGGCCGCGCGCGACGGCCCAGGCGAGCTTGAGCTGCGGCAGGGCGGCGACCTTCGACAGGCCGGACAGGACGAAGGTGAGGGCCGCCCGCGCGTCGGTGATCGGGCTGACCTTCGGGACATGGCCGATGGGATAGTCGAAGAAGACCTCGTCGACGAGCACCGCGAGGCCGCGCGCGGCGGCGAGGGCGTCGATCGCGGCGAGCTCCTCGGCGGCGAGGTAGTTGCCGGTCGGGTTGTTGGGGGCGACGAGGACGATCGCGCGGGTGCGCGGGCAGACTGCGGCTTCGAGGGCGGGGAGGTCGATCGACCAGGTGCCGTCGTAGAGCAGCGGGTAGGGCCGCAGCTCGACGTGGGCGAGGTCGGCGATCATCGGCAGCAGCGGGTAGCCGGGCTGGGGCACGAGGACGACGTCGCCGGGGTCGCAGAGGAGCGCGAGGAGGTGGGCGTAGGCCTCGCTGGTGCCTGCCAGGAGGCAGATGTCGGCGAGGTCGAGGTCGAGGCCGGGGACGCGGGCGCGGTAGTAGTCGGCGACTGCGGCCCTCGCCGGGAGGATGCCGAGCGGGTCGGGATCGTAGGCGGCGCTGCCTGGATCTCCGAGGCTGGCCCAAAGGTGCGGTGAGTGGCGGAGGCCGACAGCGGTGGGGTTGGAGATCGTGAGGTCGAGGACGCCGGCGCCGGCGACGAGCGGCGGCTCGTCGGCGGGCGGCCAGGCGGTGCGGCGCGAGAACACGAAGCGCACGATGCCGCGGGCGCGACCGCGAGGGCAAGCGGGTCGCGCCCGCGCCGCGACCGCGCACGTCCGCGGGAGCGGCTCGCTCAGGTTCGCCGCAGGCTCCACGCAGTCGCCACCACCGGCCTCCTTTTCGCCGCCATGCGCGCCGAAGAATCGACGCGTCCCGACCGATGGTTCGTCGACCCCTTTGCTGCCGAGCGGGGTCGTGAGCGAGGACGCGGCGAGACTGCTGTGCGCGTCGTGAAAAAGAAGCCGCGCGTGACCGCCTGATCAGGCGACCGCGCGCGGCGAGGAGGAGAGCTGGAGATGCGGGCCGCGGGTCACTGGCAGGCGAGGTAGACGTCGACGACCTCGCCGCTGCGGACCTGGCCGGCGACGTCCTTGAACTCGAAGCGGGCGCGCTCGCGGCCGCAGTTGCCGCGGTCGTCGCACTCGGCGCGGACGGCGACGTCGAGGTGGATGGCGACGAGTTCGGCCTGGGCGACGGGGACGAGCTCGGACAGCTCGCCGCGACGATCGCGGTCGCCGTCGGACCAGAGCACGAGCTCGGCGAACACCGGGTCGGCGCGATCGATCTTGCCGTCGCGGTTGAGGTCGTGCTCGGCCAGAGCTTCGAAGCCGTGGCTGGCCCGCCGGCCGCTGCTCAGGACAGTGCCGCTGCCGAACAGCTCGCGGCCGCTGTCGATCGCGCCGTCGCGGTCGCGGTCGAGCGCGAGCCAGGGGAGGGTCGGCCAGTCGGTGCTCAGGCACTGGCCGGCGCCGGAGATGTCGAACGAGGCGGCGGCGGCGGCCTCGAAGCGCAGCGGGGCGCCGTCGAAGTTGACGACGAGCGGGGTGTCGCACTCGTCCTCGGCCCACGAGTAGAGGTACAGATCGGTGCCGTCGAAGGCGCAGATCTCACCGATGCAGCCCATGTCCCAGTTGTAGTTCGGGTCGCACACGGGCTCCTCGGTGCTGCACTCGGTCCAGTGCTCCTCGCCCTCGTACATGAAGCACATGCTGGAGCCGGCCTCGCCGCCCTCGGTCGTACACTCCTTGGTGTGCGGCCACTCGAGGTCGGGGCAGACCTCGACGGCCTCGGGGCGCGGCTCCGGCTGCGGGGGCGGGGGCTGCGGCTCGTCGTCGCCCTCGCTTTCGCTCTCTTCTTCGTGGCCGACCGGCTCGTCGGGGTTCTGACTGGTGGTGGCACCCTCGCCGTCGGTGGTGTCGGGCTCGGGCGGGCCGTCGGGGCTGTCGCCGCTGTCAGGGCCGTCGGTGGTGGTGTCGTCCGCGACGTCGCCGGTGTTCGGACCGGGGCCTTGCTTCTCGTCGCAGCCGGGCGCGAGGACGAGGGCGGGGAGGAGAGCGAGGCTGAGGACGATCCGCGGGCTGAGCATGATGCCTGTCCTCAAAGCAGGAGGCGTGCCAAGCGGCTCCACGGGGCGCTGGCGGGGCTCCGGGCCGCCAGGCGCGGATTGGACCCCGGGGGCCGCGACATCGCCGTCAGTGACGGGGCATGGCTGTCCGGGCGCGCGGGGCGAACCGAGGAACGGCGGCGTCCGGTTGGTGATTTTCAGGGCATGTTCGATCGACCATGTCGATTCGGACATGTGGGGCATGACCTGTCCTTGCGGGCAGGCGCGGCTCAGTCGTCGCGGCCGCGGGGGAGCGACAGGCCGCGGCTCTGGTGCTCGCGGACCGGCTTGTTGAGGGTGAGGCCCTCGCCGGCGGCGCGGCCGGCCGCGTGGGCGCGGCCGCGGTTCACGGCGGAGGAGCCCATGCTGCGGATGTAGGGGTGACGGCCGCGGAGGAAGCGGTCGAGGTCGGCGTCGCCGAGCCACACGAGGCCCTGCTCCTCGTTGCGCTGGCGCTCGCCGCGGAGCTTGTCGCGGAAGCCGGTGAGGAGGCCGGCGCTGAACTCGCGACGGCGGTTGGCGGGCAGGTCCATGTCCTTCTTGGCCTGCTCCCACAGGCGCTTGGTGGAGGCGTGCAGGAAGTCGTGGACGTAGGCGGCCATCTCGAGGTTCTCCGAGGTGCCGAGGACCTCGAGCACGCGCTCGTGGCGGAGGCGGCGGGCGTTGTAGGTGGTGACCCAGATGCACTCGACGAAGAAGAACTCGCTGAGGATCGAGCTCACCAGCTTGGCCTCGAGGGCGATCGCGGCGGCGCTGTCGCCGAGGCGGCGGGCCTCGTAGTCGCGCGGCGGGCCGTCCTGCGGCAGGTCGAGGTTGTAGCGCAGCAGCAGGGTGTTGGCGGCGGCCATCGCCGCCTCGGCCTCGTGGCGGTTGGCGCTGGTGGCCAGGGCGAGCAGCTTCTGCACGCGCTTGAGCACGCGCGCGGCCGGGTCGTCGCTGGCCCGCGGGTTGCCGGTGGCGTCGGAGCGGATCTCGAGCAAGGCGCAGGCGCGGGCGAACTGCGGGCCGTGCGGGCGCACGTCGCCGCCGAGGACCTCGTCGACGTACTGGTGCGCCATCTCGTGCTTGAGGGTGTCGAGCACGTCCTCCCAGCGGTGCGACAGCAGGTGCTCGTGGGCCAGGCCGAGCGTCCGCGTGTCGCGCTGCCAGTGCCCGAGGCGCGCGGTCGACAGATCGATCTGCAGCACCGGCGGCTTGAGGGCGCCGCCCAGGTGGCGCTTGTTGAACTCGTGCCAGCTGCGCAAGAGCTCGGTCAGCCAGGGCCGGTGGAGTGTCTCGTGCAAGGAGACCATGCGGCGGAGGATCGCGGAGGCGGACGCGGTCGACAACGAGAATCTGAGCGGTTAGGCTCGTCCGGTGCCGCTCCGCGCACCTCTGCGCTCTCGGGCCCGTGCGGGCGCGGCGGCGCCGATCCGCGGGGCTCGGCGGTGGGGGGCCCTCGCGGCGGCGCTGGCCGGCGCGAGCTGCTTGCCCGACGAGCGCCCCTATTGGGTGATCGATCACACCGACGCGCTGGCGATGCGCTTCGAGGTGATCGAGCGCGGGCCGTGGGGCGCGGACCCGCCGCCCGGGGGCGGGCCGGTGGCCGAGGCGATGCCCGGCGATCGCGTGCGCGCGACGCCGTTCGTGGCCGGGCCCGACGGGCCGGTCGACGTCGCGGCGCTGCAGCCGCGATGGTTCGTGTGCGGCGGGACCGGCTGCACCGGCGGGCAATTGGTCGACCTGGCCGAGGCGCCGCCGTGCGGGCCGATCGAGCTGCCGCAGGCGGAGACGTGCGCGCTGCAGCCGGGGCCGGCGGCGACGCTCGAGCTCGGGCCGCTGCGCGACGTGGTCGGCGCGGCGAGCATCGGCGTGATCGTGATGATGGTGGCGGGCACGCCCGAGGGGCCGAGCACCGGCGAGTGCATGCGCCGCGCCGAGGGGCTGGCGCAGGCGTCGTCGTCGCTGCGCGACTGCCTGTTCTTCGTCCGCACGCTGCGGGTCGGGCCGACGTGGCGCACCGTGGTGGCCGGGGCGGCGATGGGGGCGACGTCGCCGGTGCGGCCCGAGGCCCTGCCGTGGCAGATCACCCAGATCGAGCCCGACGTGGCGCCGAAGATCGCCCACTTCGCGGCGTGGGTGCCGGCGCCCGGCGGCGGCGAGTACTTCCTCGAGGCCCAGTCCGGGGCGACCCTGTCCGTGCGGACAGGCGACGAGCTGGCGCTGTCGCTGGTCGAGGCCGCGCCGCCGCAGACGTACTACTCGGTGTCGATCGACGAGGCCACGCTGAAGCCGTCGGTGTCGCCGATCGTCGAGGTCCGCGGGGCGGCGTGGTTCTCGACCACGACGGCGCCGTTCGAGCTGACCGCCGGGCCCGGCTTCGAGGTCGATTGGCGCGCGCCCGAGGAGCCGGGCACGCACCACGTGTACGTGGTCCTCGCCGACAACCGCAGCGCCACGACGGCGTGGCTGCGCGTCGAGGTCGCGGCGAGATGATGCGCTGGCGCTTCGGACATGTCGCGCTGGCCATGTACTTCGGAGCATGTCTGAAGGCGCAGGCTGCTCCGTCGCCGCGGCCGCCGCGGCCGCCGCCGCAGGTCAGCGAGCCGTGCGCCGGGCGCGACGACTGCGGCACGCTGCGCGCGCGGGTGCGGGCGGCGGGGCTGCGCACTGCGCTGGCGGAGGTGCGGGTGGTGATCGTGGGCGCCGACGGGCACACGACCGCGCTCGAGACCGACGCTGCGGGGCGCCTGGCGGTCGACCTGCCGCCTGGGAAGGTGCGGGTGGTGATCGCCGCGCCGGGCTTCGAGCGGCTCGAGGAGGCGGTGGAGATCCGCCGGCGGGCGACGACGGAGCGGCAGCTGTTCCCGCGGCCGACCGAGTGGAACCCGTACCGCACGGTGGTCCGCAACACCACGGAGAAGCGGCCCGAGGCGGGCGCGCGGTCGCTGTCGCGCGAGGAGATCGCGACGATGCCCGGGAGCCAGGGCGACCCGCTGCGGGCGCTGCAGAACATGCCCGGGGTGGCGCGCACGCCGGGCGGGCTGGGGCTCCTGGTGCTGCGCGGGGCGAGCCCGCTGCAGTCGGGGGTGTTCGTCGGCGAGCACCCGGTGCCGCGGGCCTTCCACGCGCTGGCGCTGGCGAGCGTGGTGCCGGCCGACGTCATCGAGCGCCTCGACTTCGTGCCGGGCAACTTCGACAGCCGCTACGGCAACGCTTCGGGCGGGATGGTGGTGATCGAGCCGCGCCGCGGGCGACGCGACGGGGTCCACGGGCACCTCGGGGTCGACCTGCGGGCCGCGAGCGCGCTGGTCGAGGGGCCGCTCGGCAAGCGCGGGTCGTTCATCATCGGGGCCCAGCGCGGCTACGTGGACGCGGGCCTGCGCGCGTTCATGTCGGTGACCGATTCGAACGGGACGGTGCTGCCGACTTATTATGATTACCAGGCGATGGTCGACTTCCCGCTGAAGCGCGGGGCGTCGATCTCGGCCCGCGTGCTCGGGGCGGGCGACCGGATCCGCTTCCGCTTCCGCGACTACGAAAAGGAGGGCGGGTTCAACGACGCGATCGACTATCGCTCGAGCTTCCACCGCGTCGACTTCACGTACCGGCAGAAGATCGGGGCGTGGTCGGCGATGGTGTCGCCGGCGCTGCGCTTCGACGTCGGCCGCCAGCTGATCGCGGTGGCGGAGGATGAGCGCGAGCAGTTCCGCCGCGACTACGTCGGCTCGCTGCGGGCCGAGCTGCAGCGGGCGATGTCGAGGCGGTTTGACCTGATCGTCGGCGCCGACATGATCGTCGACCACTACCGCGCCCGCGGCCAGGTGCCCGACGGGAGCAGCTGGCCGCCGCCGGAGCAGTCGGCCCGCGGGGAGCAGACGTGGCTCGGGCTGTACTCGTCGGGGCGGCTGCGCCTGGGGTCGCTGCTGCTGGTGCCGGGGTTCCGCGCGTCGGCGTTCGCGGTCGGATCGGAGCGGGCCTTCGCGCTCGACCCGCGGCTCAACGGCTTGTGGGAGGTGAGCGACCGCTGGCGCCTGCGCTTCGGCGCGGGCCTGTACTCGCAGTCGCGGCTGTCGGAGTTCGGGGTCGACGCGCGCATCGTGCCGAGCTCGGGCCAGATCGGGACCAATCAGGTGGTGTTGCCGGCGTACTTCGCCAACTTCGAGCCGGCGTTCGCGGTGTTCCCCGGGCAGAACTCGCTGCGCGTGATCCGGGCGCTGCAGCTGTCGGCCGGGGCGTCGCACGACCTGCCGGCCGACATGACGATCGACGCGACGGGGTTCTACCGCGACCAGGACAACGCGGTGCCGCCGCTGTCGCTCGGCGGGTTCCCGACGCGGATCTCGTACGGGCGCACGGTCGGGCTCGAGCTGCTGCTGCGCAAGCCGTTGACGCGGCGGCTGTACGGCTGGATGGCGTACACGCTGATGCACAGCGAGCTGCTGTTCGCGCAGCAGCACGGCGACCCGGGCGGGCGGCGCCCGGGTGACTTCGATCAGCGGCACAACCTGACGATCGTGGCGTCGATCAAGCTCGGCCGCGGCTGGCAGATCGGCGGCCGCTTCCGCCTGGTGTCGGGCCAGCCGTACACGCCGGTGGTCGGGTCGATCGAGTACGAGGGCGGGTACCTGCCGATCCGCGGGCTGCAGAACTCGGCCCGCTTCCCGCCCTTCCACCAGCTCGACCTGCGTATCGATCGGCGGTGGATCTACAAGCGCGTCAGCTTCCTCGCGTACCTCGACGTGCTCAATGTCTACAACCACCAGAACGTCGAGATGTACGTGTACAGCTATGATTTCCGCGACACCGTCGGCGGGTTCGGCCTGCCGATCTTCCCGTCGCTGGGGCTGCGGCTCGATTATTGAGGCCCGTCAATGGCGGGCGGCCAGCGCTCGCAGGCGCTGCCGCGCTTCGGCGTAGCGGGCGAGGTCGCCGGCGGTCGGCGCGTCGTCGTCGTCGGGGCCGCGGATCAGCGCGAACAGGGCCGGGTAGTCGCTGACCTGGCGCCGGCCGGCGCGCCAGCGGTGCAGCAGCGATTCGCAGGCGTGGCAGCGGACGAGGTAGCTGGGATCGCTGACGGCCCGCAGGAGGGCGGCCTCGTCGGCCTCGCCGGCGAACTCGCGCAGGGCCATGGCGGCGTCGACCCGCGGCGACCACGGCTGTCCTTTGGACCAGGTCTCGTCGAGGATGGCGATGAGGTGATCGGCGAGCTGCGGGTCGGAGGTGACGGTGTGGAGGACGCGGACGAAGCGCACGCGCGTGGCCGGCGGGAGCGGGGGATCGCCGGCGTCGAGGCGGGCCCGCATGGCGGCGATCGTCGGCGCGTCGCCCATGGCCGCCAGCGCTTCGGAGGCGTGGTCGTCGCCGAGGGAGCGGCCGAGCCGCAGCATGGCGAGGGCCCGCTCGCGCGCCTGGCCTTGGAGCCTGGTGACTGCGGCTACGTCGAGGCCTTCGTGCCAGATGTGATAGCCGGAGCCGAAGGTCTCCTCTTTCCAGCGGCTCCAGGTCGCGGCCAGGTCGGTCATGAGGGGGCTCGTCAGGGGCAGCATAGAGGTCCGGGGTCAGGGGAGGAAGCGGCCGGCGTAGACGTCGAGCTGGCCGGCCGAGACGAGCTGCTCCGGGTCGTGCGCGAGCTCGGGGTCGAAGGCGCCGGCGATCGCTATCTCGCCTGCAGGCCCGACGCCGAGGCCGGGGCCCGCGGTCGCGACCTGGCCGACGAGGTGACGGCCCCACACGAAGTTGCCGGCGCTGGTGAGCTTGACGAGCAGGGCGCCGGGAGAGTCGCCGAGCGGGCCGCCGCCGAGGTCGATCGGCTCGTCGCCCAGGGGCAAGTAGGCGACGACGCGACCGGTGCCGTCGACTGCGACGCCGGGCGGCTCGGCGCCGAGATTGAAGCCGCTGCGGGCCCAGCGGAGGCCGCCCTTGGCGTCGAAGGCTGCGACGTAGCCGCCGAGCTCGCCCTGTCCCGGGGCGGGCAGCGAACCCTCGCCGAAGTCGAGGCCGCCGCCGTGGACGCCGGCGACGACGAAGCTGCCGTCGGGCGCGGCCGCGAGGGCGCGGACGCGATCGTCCCCGGGCCCGCCGAGCTGGGTGCCCCACTGTGGGATGCCCTCGAGGTCGAGGCCGGCGATGAAGCCGTCGAGGCCCTGACCGAGCAGGTTGATGTCGGCGATCTGCAGGCCGCTCTCGAGCTCGCCGCCGACGAACACGTCGCCGCTGGGCGCGACGGCGACGGCGTGCGCGGTCTGGTCGGCGGCCGAGTGCGGCAGCCAGCTCCACGCCGGTCCGGCGACGGGGTCGAGGCCGACTGCGAACAGGTCGCGCCCCGAGCTGGTCGACTTGTCGGCGCCGAGCACGAGTTCGCCGGCGTAGCCGCCGACGACCACGAGGTCGTCGTTCGGGGCGACCGCGAGGTCGAGGGCGGAGACGTCGTCGCCGCCGAACACGTGGAGGATCGAGGAGGCGCCGTCGGGGTCGAGGACTGCGACGAAGCCGGGGTGCTTGCCGAGGCCGTCGGCCTGGTGCGGATCGAGGAGCAGCTGACCCCCGAAGTGACCGGCGACCGCGATCCGATCGTCGGACAGGGCGACGACTGCGCCGAGCGCCTGCACGCCGACGCCGGAGAGCTGACGGATCCACAGCTGCTCGCCGCTCGGATCGAGGCGCAGGATGAAGGCGTCGCCCTCGAGCGGATCGGCGGTGGCGGTGATCACATCCGGGGCGGTGCCGAGCTCGCCGGTGAAGTTGCCGACGACGACGACGCTGCCGTCGGACAGCACTGCGACGTCGGCGGCCTGCTGGATCGCGGCGTCGCCGCTGCGGCGCAGCCATTCGAGCTTGCCGGAGCACTCGAGGCCGCCGAGGCACTCGTCATCGACGTCGGGGCAATCGCTGGTGCAGGTGTCGTTGCCGTCGGTGGTCGAGCTCGAGCTGTCGGGGTCCGGCAGCCCCTCGGTCGGATCGGCGGGGCCCTCGGTCGGATCGACGCTGCCGGTGCTGGCGGGCCCTTCGGTGGTGACGACGCCGCCGGTCGTCGGAACGCCGGTACCGGCGGTTTCGTCCGCGGAATCACTCGCCGGCGTGTCGTCGTCGTCGTCGACCGCTGCCGACGGATCGCCCTCCGAGAGCGCAAACAGTGGGTTGGGCCTGGTGCACGAGACAGAGGCGGCGACCAGCAAGACGACGCGACGCGACATGCAAGCGAAGATACGAATGAACCACCGGCCGGCGAATGACGGCAGGCCGCGGCGAGGCGACGGACGGGCGGCCAGGCCGGCTGCGAGCGGGCACGCGGCGATCTCGGAGGTGTCCTTCGGGACATGCGAGTCCGGCGGGGCGTCCGCGCCGCGGGGGAAGCGCCCCGCGAGCGGCGGCGTTTCACGGCGCTGATTCTGCGATCCGGATCACACGATTGGCGAATGCGAGTCCAGCAAGTCGAGCCCCGATGCGACTCGCAGGCCGGCGAATGCTGCGCTCCGGGTCACATGGGAGCGCCCGCGAATCGGCGGTCAGCGCGACTTGAGCTCCGCGAGCCTCGCCTCTTGTTTGCGGATGAGCTCCTCCACGCCCTGCTTCGTGTCGAGCAGGACCTTGCGATCTCGCTCCTCCTGGGTGGTCTCGAGCGCTTTGTCGAGGTCTTGCACGTTCTTCCGCAAGCCCGCGAGCTCCTGCTCGAGGGCCGTCACGTCGTCGGCGCCCGCCGCCAGCTTGGTGCGCTCTGCCTCCAGCTCGCGCCGGCTCTCCTGAAGGCGCTCGAGATCCTTCTGCGCCTTGGCGCGGGCGTCGTCGACGGGCTTCGAGAGCGCAGGGTCGGCGCAGACCTGGAGGACGCAGGCGAGCCCGCTCCCGCAGTCGGCGTCGGCGGAGCACTGCGAGCCGGCGGACCCCTTCGAATTGCAGGCAGCCAGCGCGAGGACGAACAACAGTCGCGTCATGCCTCCAGAGTCGGCGGGGAGGCGGGCGAGAACAAGGGTCGATTCCAGGGCGGGAATCCGCGAGCGGCGGGCGGTGTCACGCGAGCGCGGCGCGGTCGCGCGGCCTGTCCCGGAGGACAGGTGCACGCGCGAGGGCAGGCGACTCGCCGTCTTGAGAGGACGCCTGGCAGTCGCGCGCCTGCGCGGAGCGACGACCGGCGAAGCGGCAGTCGTGATCGCGGGAGGACGAGTCACGCGACCGGTGTGACGTTGATCGCGGCGCTACTCGCTGGCGCGCTCGCGCGGGGTGGTGGCGGCGAGCAGGAACGCGGCGGCGAGGGCGACGTGGACTGCGAGGCCGAACGGGCGGTGGCCGAAGGTCTGGAAGTGCAGCCAGAAGGTGGCGCCGGTCAACACGACGCCGCCCCAGCGGGTCAGCCAGCGCGGGCCGAGCGGGCGGTCGGCGGCCTCGGCCTCGGCCTTGGCGTAGAGGTAATAGATGCAGGCGACCGCGGTGAAGCCGATGAACGACAGGCGCAGCGGGATGCCGGGCGCCTGCAGGAGCGCGCCGGCGTGGAGCACCAGCACCGCGTGGATGATGGAGAGGGGGACCTGGACCACCTGGGCGGCTCGCCCGCGATCGTGCAAGACGCTGGCGACCGCGACGGCGAGGCCGAACAGGAACGGCGCGCCGAAGATGAACAGGCCGAACACTGCGGCGATCGGGTCGCGCGCGCCGATCGCCAGCAGCCAGTCGAGCACGCTGGCGTCGCCGACGATCGGGAGGGCGATGGCGGAGAACAGGGTGAGGCCGAGGGCGGCGCTGTGGCGCGGGAGGACGGGCGAGCCGAGTTCGACCATGCTCTCAGGATAGCAGGATCGGCGCGAAGCGGCGACCTGTCCCCTGGGGCAGGTCACAAGAGACAGGCGAGATCGTCAGCCGACGGCGCCGCGCGAGCGCAGCAGCTCGACCAGCGCGTCGACGCAGGCGGCCTCGTCGAGCTCGTGCGTCGGCAGGACCAGGTCGGGGGCGACCGGGGCCTCGTAGGCGGCGCTGATCCCGGGGAAGGCCTTGATCTCGCCGGCGTCGGCGCGGGCGTACAGGCCGGTGCGGTCGCGCGCGCGGCAGACGTCGAGCGGGGCGGAGAGGTGGACCTCGAGCACGCGGCCGGGGCCGATGACCTGCCGGGCCCGGGCGCGCACGGCCTCGTGCGGGGCCACGAAGGCGCAGATGCAAAGCAGACCCGACTCGTTGAACAGGCGGGCGACCTCGGCGGCGCGGCGCAGGTTCTCGCTGCGGTCGTCGGCGCTGTAGCCGAGGTCGCGCGCGAGGCCGCGGCGCATGGCCGGGCCGTAGAGGACGGTGACTGCGCGACCGGCGGCGAACAGCCGCTGCTCGAGGGCGTAGGCGAGGGTGGCCTTGCCGGAGCCGGGCAGGCCGGTGAGGAGGAGGGTGACCGCGCGCTGGCCGAAGCGCTCCTCGCGGGCCTCGCGGGTGACGGCGCTGCGATGGTCGCGGCCGCCCTCGTCGACCCCGGGCGCGGCCCACGGATCGGCGCCGCCGCTGCGGTCGCCGCGGTCGCACAGCATGCCGGCGCCGACGGTGCCGTTGGTGGTGCGGTCGATGATGATGAAGCCGCCGGTGGCCTGATTGACGGTGTACGGATCGAAGTTGAGCGGCCGGTGCAGGGCCAGGGCGCAGCGCCCGATCTCGTTCATCGCCAGGCCGTCGGCCGGGCGCCGCTCGAGGGTGGCGATGTCGACGCGGTGCAGCACTGCCTCGAGCTCGCCGGGGACGGTGCGCGTGTTGTGCTTGATCAGGTAGCTGCGCCCGCGCACCAGCGGCCGCTCGTCCATCCACACGACCATCGCCTCGACCTCGCTGGCCTGCTGCGGCTCGCCGCCGGGGCGGACGATGACGTCGCCGCGGCTGACGTCGACCTCGTCGGCGAGGACGACGGTGACGGCCATCGGCGCGTGGGCCTCCTCGAGGTCGCCGTCGAAGGTGACGAGCCGCTTGACGGTCGAGCGCGCCCGCGACGGCAGGACGACGACCTCGTCGCCGACGCGCAGGACGCCGGAGGCGATCGAGCCGGCGAAGCCGCGGAAGTCGTGGCTCGGCCGCAGGACCAACTGGACGGGCAGGCGCAGGTCGCGGAGGTTGCGGTCGCTGGCGATGTGGACGGTCTCGAGGTGGGCGAGCAGCGGCGGGCCCTGGTACCACGGCATGCGGTCGCCGGCCTCGACGACGTTGTCGCCGTCGCGGGCGGAGATCGGGATGAAGGTGATGTCGTGGATCTGCAGGCCGGCGGCGAAGTGGGTGTAGGCGCGCCGGATGTCCTCGAAGACAGCCTCGTCGAAGCCGACGAGGTCCATCTTGTTGATGGCGACCACGAGGTGCTTGATGCCGAGGAGGCTGCAGATGTAGCTGTGCCGCCGCGTCTGCGGCATGACGCCGTGGCGGGCGTCGATCAGGATGATGGCGAGCTGGCAGGTGCTGGCGCCGGTCGCCATGTTGCGGGTGTACTGCTCGTGCCCGGGGCAGTCGGCGATGATGAACTTGCGCCGGTCGGTGCTGAAGTAGCGGTAGGCGACGTCGATGGTGATGCCCTGCTCGCGCTCGGCTCGCAGGCCGTCGGTCAAGAGCGCCAGGTCGAGCTCGCCGCCGGTGGTCCCCTGGCGCACGCTGTCGCGCCGGATCGCCGCCAGCTGGTCCTCGTAGATCGCCCGCGTGTCGTGCATCAGCCGACCGATCAGGGTCGACTTGCCGTCGTCGACGCTGCCGCAGGTCAAGAGACGCAGGAGCTCCTTCTGCTGGTGGCGCTCGAGATAAGCGTGAATGTCGGTCATGGCGGCGGCGGGCACGAGCTTGCGCGGCAACCGGGCGTCATGGCAACGGGCCCGGGCCCGTCGCGCCGGCGGCGCTCGCAGGCCTCGATGTCAGCGGCGTCGCTGGGTGCGCGTCGGTGCCGCGGGGATGCTGCGGTTGAGTTCGCGCACGCGGCTGCGGCTGCGGACGTGGGGTCCGATCGCGCTGGCAGGTTCGAGCCGCTGGGCACCTGGGGCGGCGGGCGGCGCCGTTTGGGGGGGAGGCCGGCGCGTCGTGGGTGTCTTCATGGACATGCGTGGAAGGGCATGTCTTGAAGAACATGGACGATGGGGCATGTCTTGAGAGACATGGATGCTCAGCGCGGGCAGGCCAGGGAGTGGGTGGCCACGCCTTCGCCGTAGATCTTGTGCTCGGGGAAGCGCTCGCGCAGCTGCTCTTCCAGCTTGCGGGCGACCCGCCAGGTGGCGCGCTCGTTCTGGCGCACGATCGTCATCGCGTTGCCGCCGCGCGTGCGACGGAGGGCGTCCACGAGGCCCGCGCCGCCCTCGGCGAGCCAGTCCTGCAGCTCGGTGGTGGCGGCGGGCAGGGTCCCGCAGGGCTTCCAGGCGCCGGCGAGCGGCTCGGTGCGGTAGCAGCAATGGTTGACGACGACGTCGCCCGCGAGCTCGCCGTCGATCTCGATCTCGAACACCGAGAAGTGATCGAGCAGGCGAGCCAGGACCTCCTGGCGGCGCAGGACCTCGGCGCCGGAGGTCGTCGCGGTGGCGGCGGCCTGCTCGGTGGCGGTGCGCAGCTGCTCGAGGGCGGCGCGCAGCTCGGTCTGGGCCTCGGTCGCGCGGGCCAGCTCGGCGCGGGCCGCCTCGGCCTCGGCGGTCGCGGTGGCCTGGGCCTGGCGCATGCGTGTCAGCTCGTCAGGGTCGACCTGCTGCGCGCGCAGCTGCTGCAGCTCGCGCTCCATGGCGGCGGCGGTGTGCGTCGAGGCGTCGAGCTGGCCCTCCTGGATGGTGGCGAACACGAACAGTACGACCATGAACACGTCGAGCAGCGGCAGCAGGTCGAGCGCGTGACGGCGGCGGCGCTTCACGGGGCGGTCCCCTCGGGCCTCTGTTCGAGGCCCTCGAGCAGGGCCTCGCGGACGTGCTGCGAGGCGCGCTCGAGCAGGCTCTCGCAGGCGCCGGCGATCAGCGACAGGGCGATCGCGCCGACGAGGCCCCAGAAGGTGGTGCCGAGGGCCATCGGCAGGCGGGCGCGGAAGCCCTCGAGGTCGGTCGGATCGGCGCTGACGAGGGCGAACACGGTGCCGAGGATCCCGAGGTGGACCGACAGCTGGGCGAAGCGCTCGACCCAGCCGATGCGCTCGCCGAGGCGGATCAGGGTGCGCGCGGCCGGCTCGACCTGCTGGCCGCTGAGCAGGCGCGCGAGCTCCTCGAACGACAGGTCGACCACGGGCGCCGACTCGAGGCGGCGGCGGATCGGGTGATTTTCGGCCAGCTGGGCGCCGATCTTGCGCAAGACGATGAGGCCGCCGGCGAGCACGTCGCGCTGGCGGGCCGCGCCGCGCAGCCAGCCGAGCGAGAGGGCGATCATCGCCAGGGTCGCGGCGAGGACGACGATGCTGAAGGGGTCGAACAGCGCCTGCCAGAACACGCGCTACTCCGATACGACCTGGGCCTTGGCGCCGCGGCCCTGCACGCAGGCGCGGAGGGCGTCGACGGCCCGCTGGGCCCCGGCGGTGGCCTCGATCTCGACCGTGGCGCCGGCGGCCTGCTCGGCGCACACGGCGTCGCAGGGCCGCAGCGGGGCGCCGTCGCCGACGCGGCACTGCTCGCCCTGGACGACCACGCGGACCCGGCCCTCGGCCTTCGCGGCCGGTTTCGCCGGCTCCGCGGCGGCGGGTACGGCTTGGCCCGCGTTCGGGGACAATCCGAGGCCGCTGAAGCAGTCGTTGAGGTAGCCGGCGACGAGGGCGACGAGCACCCCGAGAAAGGCGACGAAACCGGCGCGGGAGGGACGGGGACGGTCGCTCACGCCTGCGACGATGACCGACTGCGCCGCGTTGCGCAACCGCGGCGGCCTCGGGCCGGCAGCGCGGCGTCAGCGGGCCGAGCGGTGGGTGGTGGAGGGCCCGCAGGGCGGCTCGCTGTCATTGTCGTCACGGTCGAGCGAGCGCGGCACGGGTTCGCGGCGACGAGAACAGACGGACGCGGCGTTGTTGCGGGCGCGTGCGGTCCGGGGGACCCATCGCGGGCGATCCCCCGTGCGAGCGCATGCGCGGGCGCGTGGTGCTTGCGATCGCCGCCGCGATCTCCGCTACAGTGCGCCCATGTTGCGTGACTGCATTCGTGTTTCGTGCGGCCTGCTCGCGCTGGCGGCCTGCGGCGACAGCGGTGGCCGCGGCGTCGGCGGGTCGGCGTCGGCGACCGTGACGATCACGGGCCTGCCGCCGGTCGGCACGACGACCTCGACCGGCGAGCCGGGGACCGACACGACCGCGCCGACCACGGGCACGACGACCACGGCGGCGACGACCACCAGCGACACCGGGTCCGCCGATTCGGTCACCTCGATCGGCCTTTGCACCCCCGGCGAGCTGCAGTGCGACGGGCCAAGCGCGGTGCAGGTGTGCGCCGACGACGGGCAATCGTGGCTGCCGCCGACCCCGTGCGCGGCCGACCAGGTGTGCGACTTCGGGGTGTGCAAGTCGCTGTGCGCCAAGGCGCAGACCGACGCGTCGTCGGTCGGCTGCGAGTACTTCGCGGTCGACAACAACAACGACCCGGCCGAGGCCTATGATTCGCAGCCGTACGCGGTGGTGGTGTCGAACGTCGACCCGGCCAAGACCGCCAACGTGCAGGTGCAGACCCACGACGGGGCGGCGTGGGCGACGATCCAGCAGTCGCAGGTCGGGCCGAACACATTGTTTCAATTCGACCTGCCGGACCGGCACATCGACTACACCGGGGTCAACCCGCGCGGCGCCTACAAGGTCGTCAGCGACGTGCCGATCATCGCCTATCAATTCCAGCCGATCAACGGCGAGACCTCGTACACCAGCGACGCCTCGCTGCTGCTGCCGGTCAACGTCTACGACAAATATTATTACGTGGTCGGCTGGGGCGAGAGCAGCTTCGGCAACGCCCAGCTCAACATCGTCGCGGCCCAGGACGCGACCACGGTGACGATCACGCCGGCGGTGCCGACCGACGCCGGCGGGGCGCTGCCGGCGCTGCCGGCCGGCCAGCCGTACACCCTGCCGCCGATGAACGAGGCCGACGTGATCCAGATCGAGTCGTCGACCAACATGCTGTCGGGCACGTACATCACCTCGGACAAGCCGATCGGGGTGTTCTCCAATCACTGGTGCGCCAACATCCCGAGCGCCGACACCTGCTGCTGCGATCACCTCGAGGAGCAGGTGTACGGGCTGCAGACGTGGGGCGACACCTACGTGGCCAGCCGCTTCCCGGTGCGCAACAACGGCGCGCCCGAGCCGTCGTACTGGCACCTGTTCGCGGCCGAGGACGGCACCCAGGTCCACGTCGACCGCCACCCCGAGGTCACCGGGATCCCCGCCGACGACTTCGCCATGACGAAGGGCCAGCTCATCACGATGACGGTGGGCGGCTCCGAGGCCAACCCGGGCGACTTCGTGGTCACCGCCGACAAGCCGATCTACCTCATGCAATACATGTCGTCGTCGGCCAACACCAACGTCCCGCCGCTGCAGGCCGGCGACCCGGCGATGGCGCAGGCGGTGCCGCTGGCGCAGTACCGCTCGAGCTACGTGATCCTGATCCCCAGCAACTGGCTGTTCGACCGCATCGTCCTGACCAAAAAGACAGGTGCGAACATCACCCTCGACGGCGCGCCGGTGGCCCAGAACACGTTTATCAAGGTCGGCGCGTCGGAGTGGGAGGTCGCGCGGGTGCCGGCCGACGACGGCGTCCACGTGCTGACCGGGGATCAGCCGTTCGGGGTGATGGTGATCGGCTACGACGAATACGATTCGTACGCGTACCCGGGCGGGCTCGACCAGAAGCAGATCAATCCGCAGGGGTAGGTCTCAGGGACATGTCTGTCGAGACATGTCCGGAGGGGCAGCTCTAGAAATAACCCTCTTTTTTCTTCTGCTCCATGCTGCCGGCCTCGTCGTGGTCGATCAGGCGGCCCTGGCGCTCGGAGTGGGTGGCGACCAGCATCTCCTCGATGATCTCGGGGACGGTGGTGGCCGGGCTCTCGATGGCGCCGGTGAGCGGGTAGCAGCCGAGGGTGCGGAAGCGGACCTTGCGAAGCTGCGGGACCTCGCCGGGGAGCAGGCGCATGCGGTCGTCGTCGACGGCGATGAGGGCCCCGTTGCGTTCGATGCACGGGCGGTCGGTGGCGAAGTAGAGCGGGGTCAGCGGGATCTGCTCGAGGTGGATGTACAGCCACACGTCGAGCTCGGTCCAGTTCGACAGCGGGAACACGCGGATGCTCTCGCCCGGGTTGACCTTGCCGTTATACGTGTCCCACAGCTCGGGCCGCTGGTTCTTCGGGTCCCACTGCATCTGCTTGTTGCGGAACGAGTAGACCCGCTCCTTGGCGCGGGCCTTCTCCTCGTCGCGTCGGGCCCCGCCGAAGGCCGCGTCGTAGCCGCCCTGGCGCAGCGCCTGGACCAGCGCCTGCGTCTGCATGGCGGCGCTGTACTTGGGCGTCGGCGTGTCGAACGGATTGATGCCCTCGGCCAGCGCCTGCTCGTTGGTATAGACGATGAGGTTCATGCCGTGGGTGGCGGCGAACCAATCGCGGTACTCGAGCAGCTCGCGGAAGTCCCACGTGGTGTTGATGTGCAGCAGCGGGAACGGCAGCGGCGCCGGGTGGAACGCCTTGCGCGCCACGTGCAGCATGCAGGCGGAGTCCTTGCCGCCGCTGAACAGGAGGACCGGCCGCTCGAATTCGGCGGCGACCTCGCGGATGATGTGGATGCTCTCGGCCTCGAGCTGGCGCAGGTGGGTCAGCGTTTGCGACATGGCTTTTCGGTCAGGGCTGAAGGACCAGGTGCGCGGCCGCCTCGGCGCAGCCCCACGAGAGGGTGACGCCGGCGCCGCCGTGGCCGTAGTTGTGGACGACGAGGCCGCCCGGGCGCGCTTCGGCCTCGAGGCGGACGGCCGGGCGCGCCGGGCGGAGGCCGACGACCACCGACAGGACCTCGGCGTCGGCCAGCGCCGGCTCGAGGCGGGCGCAGCGGGCGATGATGCCGGGCGTGCGGGCGGGGTCGGGCGTGGTGTCCTCCTCGCGCTCGTCGGCGGTGCCGCCAAGGACGACGTCGTGGCTGCGCGGGACGATGTAGGTGATCCCGCCGCCGCTGTACTCGTCGATCCACACGCGAGAAATGCCGGGGTTACGCACCCTCACGACCTGACCTCGCACGGCGTAGAGCGAGGGATCGGGGACGAGCTCGCGAGCGCCGAGGCCGGTGCAGTCGACCACGCGCGGGCAGTCGCGCACGGCCTCGTCGAGGCTCTGGTAGGCGTGGACGGTCAACTCGCCGCCGGCCGCCTCGACCTGGCGCATGAGCCAGGGCAGGTAGAGGGTGGTCTCGATCACGAACGAGGTGAATCGATGGCCCGCGCCGTAGCCGAGCGGGAGGTCGGCGGTGGGCACGAAGCGGAAGTCGGGCAGCTCGCTGGCCCAGGCGGGCGGCGGGGCGAACTGCGGGAACACCTCGACGGTCTCGCGGCGCAGCACGCCGGCCTCGGGGGCGGTGCGCGTCAGCTCGGCGAAGCGCGCGTAGCTGGTGCGGGCCCACGGTGCCACCATCGCCTCGGGATAGGCGCGATACGGGTACCAGAAGGCGGCGGCGACCGCCGAGGTGGTGCCGGCGATGTAGGCCCGGGCGGCCACGCGGACGCGCTTGCCGGCCCGCAGCAGGCAGAGGGCCGTGGTCAGGCCGGCGACGCCGCCGCCGAGCACGAGGACCTCGGCGGGGGTGGATTGCGCGCTCGGGCGGGCAGCCATGCGGGCGGTGAATGTAGCCGACGCGCGCGACTGCGGGCAGTGCTGAACGGGGTGCGTCAGGCCGCGGCGCGCAGTCGCATGCGCAGCGTCACGCATCGCGCGAGGTTCGTGGGGTCTCCCGGCCGCTGCCCGGGCGTCTGCGGGCGCAGATTCTCTGCTGCCGTCCGTCGAAATTAGCGCTTGAAGGCCGGGGGAGGGATTGCCTAGGGTGGAACTTGGACAAACCCCATGATCCTGCCGTTCGCTGTCCCTCGATCGCAGTCCGTGGCAATCGCCATCGGGGTGTGCCTGTTGAGTTCGAGCGCGGTTGCCGCTCCGATCGTGCAGCCATCGGCCGCGCCGGAAGCGCCAGAGCCGCAGGCGTGGCGGGCGGCTCCGATGATTCCACCCGCCCAGGAGGGTTTCGACCTGACCGCGCGGGCGCGCGCCAGCGCGGCCGGGCACGCCCAGGCCAACGTGTTCTTCCTGAACTACGACGGCGTGACCCTGAACCAGGGCGGGCAGGACAATTCGGCGACCAACACCACGGTGTTCAACGAGTTCGCCGCCACCTACCAGCCCTACGGCGCCGGCAACAAGCGGGCGGCGTCGCTGCAGGCGGTCAAGTCCGACTGGGCCAAGTACGACGTGTCGATCACCGACGTGCGCCCGAACGGCGGGCTCTACACCATGTGCGTCAATTCGCCGACCAATGTGTTCGGCGGCGGGGTGCTCGGGGTGGCGCCGCTCGATTGCAACGACAACATGGCGGCCAACATCGTGCTGGCGTTCCACAGCGCGAACGATCAGTTCTCGGCGGCGACCCAGGCGACGACGATGAGCCAGGAGATCGCCCACGCGTACGGGCTCGAGCACGTCAACGAGCCGAACGACATCATGAACCCGTACAACGCGGGCGGCGATCCGAGCTTCCTCGACAATTGCCTGACCCTCGACGGCGGCGGTAACCCGATCCAGTGCGGCGCGCAGCACAGCCAGTTCTGCGGCAACAACCAGCAGAACTCGCACCAGGAGCTCTTGTGGCTGTTCGGCAGCGCGACGCCGGACCCGACCCCGCCGTCGGTGGCGATCACGAACCCGAAGAACGGCGATCAATTCGTCGCGCCCGCGGCGATCACGATCGTCGCCGAGGCGAGCGACAACGTCGGGGTCGCCGAGGTCAATCTCTACATCGACGGCATGAATCAAGGCGCGCCCGACGTGACGCCGCCCTATCAATGGGCCGACGCCACCTTCCCCGAGGGCACCTATTGCGTGGCGGCCGAGGCGATCGACGACGAGCCCAATTCGGCGATGTCGCCCGAGGTCTGTTTCACCGTGGTGAAGCAGAACGAGGGCACCACGACCGGGCCGTCGACCACCAGCGGCGAGCCGGATCCGACCACCGGGGAACTTCCGACCACCGGCGGCGAGACGGGCAACCTCGAGACCGGTGAGCCGGAGCCCGAGCCCGAGGGCAGCGACAGCGGCGACGACAGCGGCCTGCCCTCGTTCGACACCGCCGCGCTGCCGCCCGGGTTCGGCCAGGAGGGCGGCGACGAGGGCTGCGGCTGCGCCCAGCCGGCCCGGCCGGGCGCCGCGGGGCTGGTCGTCCTGGTCGCGCTGGGCCTGGTCCGGCGGCGTCGGCGGGGCTGAGCGAGCCGGGGCGAGGGTCGAGGGGCCTGTCGCGCGCGGCGCGGCGGGCCCTTCTCGTTGCGGCCGGGCGTGAAATCGCGCAGAGTGCGCTCGAAACGTTGTCAACGCGCGCGCGGCGCGTTGACTGTGCGTGAAATGCTCGTGCGCGGCGGGCGATGCGCAAGAATTTGCGCAGCCTCACGTGGCGCCGCCAATTCCCTCCAACACGGTTCGGGGACCCGCCGAGGGCCGGCGGAATGTCCGCACCACGGGAATCGTCGTTGTGCCGGTGAAAATAAGGCTTGAAGGCGGTGGCATGGATTGCCTATTGGAAATGTCGTACCGGAGTGAGGCACATGACATTCACAACCGACCGCCGTGCGCGCATTGTCGTCCTGTCGCTTGCGACCTGTCTCTTGAGCAATGCTGCGGGTGCGGCGCCGTATGTGCAATCCCCCGCGGCGGAGGCCTCGCCGGAGTCGGAGCCGATGGGCGTCCGCGCCGCGCCGCTGTCGCCGCCGGCGACGCAGGACACCACGCGGATCAAGGCGAACGTGCCGCCGAGCGCCGCCGGCCAGGCGCAGACCAACGTGTTCTACCTGAACTACGACGGCGTGAAGCTGAAGCACACCGGCAAGGACAACGCCAAGAACGACGAGACGGCGTTCGCGGAGTTCGAGGAGACGTTCCAGCCCTACGGCGAGGGCAGCAAGCGCGCGGCCTCGTTGCAGGCGGTCAAGGCCGACTGGGCCAAGTACAAGGTGGTGATCACCGACGAGCGGCCCGACCAGGGCGAATACACGATGTGCGTCAATTCGCCGACCAACGTGATCGGCCCCGGCGTGCTCGGCGTGGCGATGCTCGACTGCGAGGACGCGAAGGTCGCGTCGAACATCGTCCTGGCGTTCCACAGCGCCAAGGACAAGTACTCGGCGTCGACCCAGGCGACGACGATGAGCCAGGAGATCGCCCACGCGTACGGGCTCGAGCACGTCAACGAGCCCGACGACATCATGAACCCCTACAACGCCGGCGGCGACCCGAGCTTCCGCGACGAGTGCCTCAAGCTCGACAGCAACGTGCCGGTCCGCTGCGGCGACCAGCACAAGCAGTTCTGCGACAAGGGCCAGAACTCGCACGCCGAGCTGATGTGGCTGTTCGGCAGCAACGAGCCCGATCCGGAGCCGCCGACGGTGGCGATCACGAGCCCGCAGGACGGCCAGGAGTTCACCGCGCCGGCGCAGGTGACGGTCACCGTGGAGGCCAGCGACAACGTCGGCGTGGCCCAGGTCGACCTCTACGTCGACGGCGTCAACCAGGACGCGCCGGTGACTGTGCCGCCGTACGAGTGGAAGGACGCGACGTTCCCGGAGGGCTCGTACTGCTTGACCGCGGAGGCGCGCGACGACGAGCCCAATGTGGTGATGTCCGACCCGGTGTGCTTCACCGTGGTGGCCCAGAGCGAGCCGGGCGAGGGCGAGACCGGCGAGGCGCCCAATGGCAGCACCGGCGGGCCGATGCCCGGCGGCGAGCCCGGCGGGTCGACCGGCGAGGGCGAGACCCAGGGCGGCGAGTCCACCGGCGCGCCGGCGACCTCCGGCGATTCGGAGGGCGAGGGCGACAGCGACTCCGGGGATTCGACGGGCGACGAGCCGTCAACCGACAGCGGCACGAGCGGGGGACCGATCATTCCGCCGGGCCCGCTGCTCCCGCCCGGGTGGGGCCAGCAGGACAGCGACGACGGCTGCGGCTGCACGCAGCAGCCGGGCTCCGGCGCGGCCGGCCTGGTGGCGCTGCTGGGGATGTTCGCGCTCGGGCGCCGGCGCCGGCGCTGAGCTGTCTGGAAGGACAGGCGAGAGTTTCAGCCGTCCTGAAGGGTCTGTCCGGCGAGCGGGCTGCATCGACGGACCGACCCTTCAGGGCGGTATCTTCAATGAGTTTTGCTGCCCTGAAGGACAGGTACGCCGCGCGCACGGCGGACCTGGCCTTCGGGGCAGATTTTCGCGGACGCGCGGGCGATGGAGATGGCCTGAAGGACATGTCCTTCAGGGAATCTGCACGGACGCGTCCGTGGCCATCCCGTCAGGGCGACGCCTTCGCCGGCCCTGCGGGCTGCTGGACGACCCACTGGGGCGCGCTGCCGACGACGAAGGTGGCCCGCTCGCTGCCGTCGACGGCGAGGAAGCGGATCCGGTCGCTCTCGACCGTCACGGTGCCGACGCCTTCGCGCTGCATGCGGAGCTCGTGGCCGACGATGTGCACCGCGGCTCGCTCGTCGCCCACGCGGATCTCCCGGGCCATCAACAGGCCGAGCTGCTCCTGGGTGCTGCTGTGGCTGTACTCGCCGCCGCTGCCGCAGGTGACGAGCGCGAGCAGCAGGACGACCAGGCCGAGCGTCGACAGGCGCAGGCGGCGGACCGTGGCTTCGAGGGCGATGAGGCGGGCTTCGAGCGCGGCGGACGGCGTGTTCATGGCAGCGCCAGACATAGCGGGCGCCGCGGTCGCCACGCAAGGCGGGACCGGGCTCGTTCGCGCGCGGCGAACCGTGGACGGCGCCGCGCAGGAATGAAGTGTCCCGAGGGACAGGTCAGTCGCCGAGGGCGACGGGCAGGGTGCTGACCACGCCGTGGGCGCCGGGGCCGAGGCCGAGGGCGCGCAGCTCGGCGGCCACCGGGCGCAGCTCGTCGACCAGGCCGACGGTGAGCTGGACCTGGGCGGAGACGGACTCGCTGTTGTCCTTGCCGCCGCCGAGCAGCGAGCCGAGCAGGCCCTTGTCTGCGGGGAAGACCTCGAGCTGGATGTCGGCGTCGGCGTCGAGGCCGGCGGCCTCGCGGGCCAGGCGGAGGGCGACGGGCCAGCCGCCGAGTTCGTCGACGAGGCCGAGCTCCTTGGCGTCGGCGCCGGTCCAGATCCGGCCCTTGGCGACCTCGCGGACCTTCTCGATCGGCAGGCCGCGGCCCTCGGCGACCTTGGTGGTGAAGTCGACGTAGACGCGGTCGAGCCAGGCCTGGAAGCGCTGCCAGCCGTGGGCGCTGTAGTCGTGGTTTTCGCTGAAGAAGTCGCTGTTGGCCGAGCTGCCGATCGCGTCGTAGGTGACGCCGAGGCGCTCGAACAGCTGACGCGTGAGCATCTTGCCGCCGAGCACGCCGATCGAGCCGGTGATGGTGCCGGGCTGGGCGACGATCTTGGTCGCGTGCATGGCGACGAAGTAGCCGCCCGAGCCGGCGACGTTGCCCATGCTGACGATGACCGGCTTGCCGGCCTGCTTGGCCCGCACCGTCTCGCGCCAGATCGCGTCGGAGGCGACGTACGAGCCGCCCGGGCTGTCGACGCGGAACACGATCGCCTTGACCTCGGGGTCGTCGACGGCGGCGCGCAGGGCCGCACCGACGGTGTCGGAGCCCATGGTGGCCTCGCGGAACAGCGGGTCGAAGCTGCTCTCGCCGCGCTGGACCGGGCCGAGGCCGTAGACGACCGCGATCTTGGCGCCGCGGGCCCACGGGCTGCCGGCGCGCTCGAGGTAGCGGTCGTGCCACAGCAGCTCGGCGCCGTCGCCGGCGCGGGCCTTGACGGCGGCCATGACCTCGTCGCGGTAGCCGAGCTTGTCGACCAAGCCCTCCTTCAGGGCCTCGGGGCCGAGGAACGGGCCGCGGTCGATCAGCGCGCGCACGGCCTCGGGCGCGAGCTGGCGCCGCTCGGCGACGCCGGCGACCAGCTGATCGAACATGCTCTCGAGGACAGCCTGGCTGGCCTCCTTGTGGGCCGGGGTGAAGGCGCGCTCGGTGTACTGGTTGAGCGCGTTCTTGTACTCGTAGCGGTGGTCCATGCGGACCGCGACGTCGAGCTTGTCGAGCGCGCCGCGGAAGAACATGCCCTGCATCATCAGGCCGTTGAGGCCGACGTCGCCGGACGGCTGCAGCCAGATCTCGTCGAACGCGGTGGCGAGGTAGTAGCCCTGGTTGCCCGGCCCGAACTCGCCGAAGGTCTCGGAGAAGGCGACGGCGAACTTGCCGCTGGCGCGGAAGCCGGCGATCGCGTCGCGCAGCTCCTGGGTGCGGGCGAAGCCGGAGCCGGCGCCGCCGATGTGCGCGACCAGGCCGGCCACGCGGTCGTCGGTGCGGGCCCGCTCGAGCGCGGCGACCAGATCGTCGACGGTGGGGCCGCCGCCGCCGAGCGCGCGCGCGATCGGGTCGGCCGCCTCGTGCTCGGCGAAGGGCCGCTCGAAGTCGATCTCGAGCACCGTCTTGACCGGGACGCCGGGCCCGCCGCAAGCGCAGCGGACCGACACGGTGAAGAGCGCCAGCATGGCGACGGCGGTGGACAGGACGCCGATGACGGCGAAGAACCGGAGGCTGCGGGACGGTCGAGTCATGCCGATGTCGCTACGAAGTGCCGGACCGCTGCGGCCGGCGCGGTCGGAAGAGCGCCGGGGGCGCCGAGCTCATCAGGTGGCCGCGGCGGCCCCGGACGGCGATTCGTCGTCGTTGTCGTCCTTGGCCGTCATGCGTGAGACCGCAGCGCCCTCGCGCAGGGTTTCACCGAGCTGCTTGGCCCAGCCGTCGAGGTCGCCCATGGTGCTCTCGAGCTGGGTCTTGCTGAGCGTGATCGACTCCATGATCTCGCGCAGCATCTCCTTGGCCCGCCGCAGCCGGCTCTTGACCGTGCCGCTCGGGATCTCCAGCACCGTGGCGACCTCGGTGGCCGACATGCTCTCCCAGTAGTGCAGCTCGAGCGCGATCTGCAGGTCGATCGGCAGCCGGCGCAGCGCCTCGTGCAGCAGCTTCTGCTCGTTGTGCTTGGCGACGACGGTGCTGGGCGACGGGTCGAGGTCGAAGAAGGACTTCGACTCGATGTCCAGCTCGTTGTTGAGCTTGCGCCGGCGCCGGTAGTGGGCCAGCAGCTCGAGCCGGGCGACGCCGAACAGGTACGTGCGGAAGGTCGAGGCGCCGCGGAAGCGGTCGCGGGTCTCGACGCACGCGAGCAGGGTCCGCTGCATGACCTCGTCGGTGTCGTCGCCGACCTTGTTGCGCAAGAACCGGTGGATGCTCTCGAAGTGGCGGTCGAACAGCTTGCTGCCGGCCTGCAGGTCGCCGCCCCGCCAGGCGTCGAGGAGCTCGAAGTCGTCGGACATCCCCGCGACGGTAGCACGGCGAGGCCGGGGCTTCGGCGGGGCGGGCGCGTAGAGCCGGATCACGCGCGGTCCACGGGGGAGAAGCCGGCGCAGGCGTGCGTGTCCGCAGGTGGCCGGGACGCGACGGGCCGCGAGACGAGCGGAGACGTGAGGTCTGCGGCATCGGCAAGTCCGCGGTCTGCAGCGTCGGAGGGCCGGACCGGCCGCGCGCAGGGCTTTCGCGTCGAGCGATCGCGGGCTTCGGTGCGGATGCAACAGCCGCGATTCGCCGCGCATGGGGTCCTGCGAGCGCCGCGGCGGCTCACGCGGGCGGCGCGGAGTGACTGAAGCAGTTCGCAGCGCGGCGGCGGCTCACGCGGGCAGCGCCGGGGCGAGCAGGGCGGCGAAGCAGTCAGGATGCTCGACGCCGAGCGCTCGCAGGGCGCCGCGCGGGACCTCGCCGCTGCGGCCGGCCAGCCGGGCCAAGCGCAGCTCGGCGGCGGCCTGGTGCGCGGCCATGCCGGCGGCCGCGAACGCGTCGGCGGCGGTGTGCAGCAGGGTCTGCGCCGCGCCGGCGTCGCCGGCGAGGTGGCGCAGGCCGGCGCGCAGGAGGGCTGCGTGGCCGCCGGCCCCGTCGCGCTGGAGGCTGTCGGCGGCGCGCTCGACCGCTCGCCGCAGGGCTTCGCGGACCGACGCGGCCGGGCCGGCGGCGAGGGCGGCGAGGGCGACGCGGCCGGTCAACTCGGTGGCCTGGACGCGCAGCGGCAGCAGGTGCGCCAGGCCGCTGCGGGCCAGCGCCGGGCCGGCCGCCTCCACCTTGGCCCAGGCGGCCGCGGGATCGCCGGCGGCCAGCAGCGCGTGGGCTTCGGCGCCGAGGATCTGGAGGTGCTGCATGTGGAAGGCGCGCGGGTCGGCGGCCGGCCAGGCGGCGGCGCTCTCGGCCGCCAATGCTTGCGCGCCGACCGGGTCGCCGTCGACCGCGGCCAGCCAGGCCGCCAGCGAGGCGCAGGCGACGTGCGCGGCGCGGTCGTCGGCGAAGCGCGCGGCGGTCAGCAAGGCCGGGACCTCCTCGAGCAGCACGTCGTAGCGGCCGAGGTGGAGGAGCGCGCGGAATTGGCACAGGCGGGCCAGGGTCGACAGGCCGGGCAGCTCGGGCGCGTGCAGGGTGCCGGCGCGCAGCAGCGGCCCGGCGAGCGCCAGCGCGCGCGTGGGCGAGCCGCCGGCGGTCTCGGCCAGCAGGTCGACCAGGTCGCACAGGTCGGCGATGCCAGCGGCGCCGCTGGAGCGGGCGAGGGCGCGCGCGGAGGCGAGGAGCGGGTCGATCTGGGCGCGCGTTCGCGCCCCTCCGGGCCCGAGCAGGCAGGCCTCGAGCGCGAAGGCGCGCGCGACCCGACGCGTCTCGCCGGTCCGCAGGGCCAGCAGGAGGTGGCGCGCCTGGGCGTCGGCGGCGGCACCGGGGTCGACGACGAGGGTCGAGAGCGCGGCGGCGAAGCAGAGGTCGACCCGGGCCAGCTCCATGCGGTCGACGTCGGCCTCGGCGCGGGCGGTGAAGTCGAGGCCGCGGACCATCTTCTGGCCGCGCCGCCACAGCGCGCCGAGCTTGTCGCGCATCGAGGCGTCGCCCGAGGACAGGCCGGCGGCGACGAGGGCGGCGGCGAGAATCTCCTGGCCGCGGGCGAGGTGGCCGGCGGTGATGAACTGGGCCGCGGCGGCGCCGACGAGGGCGAGGTCGCCGGCCGGGTCGCCGCCGCTGCGGGCGGAGAGGTAGGCCTCGGCGGCCTCGCGGCTGTGGCCGGCGCGCGCGAGGGTGTCGCCGAGCTCGCGCGCGAGCCCCGGGGCGGCCCCGGGCGGGGCGAGGTCGCGGGCGACGCGGAGGAAGGCGGCGGCGCGCAGGAAGTCGTCGACCTCGCGGAAGAACGTGGCGGCGCGGCGGGCCAGGGCGAGCGCGCGGGCGGTGTCGCCGGCGGCGCGCAGGTGCTCGATGAGGGCGAACGGGTCGGTCTGCGGCTCGCGCTCGAGCGCGGCGGCGAGGCGGCCGTGGAGCTCGCGCAGCGCCGGACCGTCGAGGCGGATCAGCACCGCCTCGCGGGTGCGCTCGTGCTGCACGTCGAGCACCAGCTCGCCCTGCTCGCCGAGCAGGTCGGAGCCGGCGGCGGTGAAGCTGCGGACCAGGCCCGCGGCCTGGAGCTGGTGGAGGTCGGCGAGCCCGGCGTTGCCGGCGTTGCCGGTGAAGCCGGCGACCGCGAACGCGACCGCCTGGGCCAGCGGACGCCCGGCCACCGCGAGCACCTCGAGCAGGCGCCGCTGGGTCGAGGTGAGGCGGGAGATCCGGATCTCGATCAGCTCGTCGAGGGTGACCTCGGGCGCGCTGCCGGCCCCGTGGGCGACGAAGCGCGCCAGCTCGTGGAGCAGCTGCGGGCTGCCCCCGGCCTCGGCGGCGACGCGATGGAGGCGCTGCGGCGGGGTGTCGGGCCCGAGCAGGATCTCGGCCAGGGCGTCGGTCTCGTCGGGCGACAGCGGCAGCAGCTCGAGCACCTGTACCGAAGACCCTGCCTGTTCGACCATGTCTTTGAGGACATCCAAAGCCCGCAGCGCCGGGCTGTCGCTGTCCTCGCTGCGGTAGCTGGCGATCAGCAGGGCGCGCGGGGCCTGCGGCGGGCGCAGCAGCTCGGCCAGGGCGCGCACGCTGTCGGCGTCGCCCCACTGCAGGTCGTCGATCCACAGCACCAGCGGGCGGCGGGCGCCGAGTCCGAGCAGCAGCCGCCGCAGGGCGCGGAAGGCCGGGGCGTCGGGGCGCAGCGCGGCCCGGAGATCGCGCCGCGTGGGGATGGCCGAAGGGACAGGTGTGACGGCGGCCACTGCCGGGGCCTGGTGGAGCACCGGGAACAGGGCGACCAGCGCGTCGACCTCGGGCGGCAGGACCGCGGCGACCTCGGCCTCGTCGCGCTGGCGCAGCTGGCGGGCCAGGGCGTCGACCAGGCTGTCGAGCGCCTTGTACGGGACGGTGTCGCGCTCGTAACAGCGCGCGCGCAGCAGCGCGGCGCGGTGGCGCAGGCCGTCGGTGACGTGGCGGATCAGCGCGCTCTTGCCGAGGCCCGCGCGGCCGTGGACGAGCACCACCGCCGGGACGGACTCGGCCGGTCCGGCGATCGCGGGCGCGGCGCCGGCCGGCTCGGCGACCGCGGCCTCGGCCGGCGCGGCGGCCTGAGCGCGCTCGAAGCCGTCGAAGGCCAGCCTGAGCGCGCGCACCTGGGCCGCGCGGCCGACGAAGCTGCGCGCGCCGACGTGGGTGGCCGCGGGCGACAGGTACGCGGCCGCCTGGACCCGCTGCAGGTGGCTGCGGTCGCTGTGGAACAGGGCCAGCAGCTCGGGGGCGCCGGGCCTGACCTTCGGGTCAGGTTGGAGCAGGCGCAGGCAGACGACGTCGAGTTCGTCGGGGATCCCCGCGACGAGGGTGCGCGGGGGCGGCGGCGGGCCCTGCTGCTTGCGCTCCATCATGCGCGCCAGGTTCTCCCCGGAGTAGGGGACGCGGCCGGTGAGCGCCATGTAGAGGGTGGCGCCGACGCTGTACCAGTCGCTCGCGGGCGTGCGCGCGCCGCCGACGGCCTGCTCGGGGGCCATGTACGCCGGCGTGCCGACCACGAGGCTGCCGGCGGTCGACTCGAGCGTGCCCACCGTCTCCTCGCCGACGAAGCCGAAGTCCATGAGGACGACGCGCCCCTCGGGGGTGACCATGACGTTGGTCGGCTTGATGTCGCGGTGGAGCTTGTGGCTCTGGTGGAGCGCGAACACCCCGTCGACGAGCTGGGCGAACACCGCTCGCAGGCGGGCGAAGTCGGTGACGGGAGTGGCGGTAGGCGCCTCGGGGGCGGTCTCCACGCCCCACAGATACGTGAGCAGCGGCGAGCCCCGGATGAGCTCCATCGTGAAGAAGTACTGCTCGTGGTCGCGATACATCTTGTGCAGCTCGACCAGGTTCGGGTGCGACAGCCGCGACAGCGCCCGGAACTCGCGCTTGAAGAGCGCCAGTGCGCGCGCGCTCGGGGCCCGCAGCGTCTTGAGCGCCACGTTCTCGCCGCGACGGGGGTCGAAGGCCTCATACACGATGCCCATCGCCCCGGAGCCGAGCACCTTGATGATCTCGAAGTTGCCGAGGAGGACCGGCTGGTGCGGCTGCTTGAACACCGCGGCGCGCATCAAGGCGCGCAGTCTGTCCGCCTCGAGGTCGGCCACGCCTGCGCCAGGCACCTTAGCACGGGACCGCAAACGCCGGGGGCGGGGAGTTGCCGAGGTCCCCAGCGAGGCCGCGCCGAGGGGTTTCCCCGCCTGTGCGCGCGATAGGTCTGTGATACGGCTGGACGAACAGATTTCTTGGAAAGGCAGGCGATGATGAAAAGCCGCGACAAGGCGACGAGGCCGTGGCGAGGATTACTTCTGGTGAGCGCGTGCGCGGCCGTCCCGGCCGCGTGCGGCGATGACGGCACTCGTGGCACGGCGAGCGCGGGCCCGACCTCGGCGCCGACCGGGATCGCGTCGACGATGGCGTCGGACTCGGAGTCGGACGGGACCGCGACCGACGCGCCCACCACCACCGAGGGCACCGACGGCGCGACCGGGACCACCGACGCGACGGTCACCACCGGCACGCCCGTCGGGTGCAACACCCTGGTCGTCGATCCACCCGAGGCGACGATCGTCATCGACAACGGCGTCCACGCGCCGGTGCAGCTGAACGCGCTGTGCGACGGACAGCCGGTGACCGCGACCTGGTCGGCCGACGCCAGCTACATCGCGTCGATCGACGAGAAGGGCCTCGTCGAGGCCGGCGGCCAGTACGGCGGCCAGCTCGTGGTCGAGGCGCTGCACGGCAACAAGACCGCCGCGGCGACCGTCAGCGTGTTCCTCAAGCTCGACCTCGTGCCGCCCGAGATCACCGAGGCCGACAAGCAGATCCTCGACGGCGCGACGCAGCCCGACACCGCGATCCTGTCGTACCCGTACGACGGCACCGTGTTCCCCAAGGGCCTGCAGCCGGCCGAGCTGATGTGGCACGGCTCGACGCCGGGCGACAAGTACCTGGTCCGCTACAGCGGCCAGTTCGTCGACGCCAAGTTCTACACGCTGGCCGAGCCGCCCTCGCGGCACACGATCACGAAGCCGCAGTGGGTCCAGATCTCCGAGTCGAGCTCGGGCCTGCCGCTGTACCTCGACGTGCACCGCATGCCGGCCGGGCAGCAGGCCGCGTACGTGCTCGCCGACGACACGTGGACGATCGCGTCGCAGCCGCTGATCGGCTCGGTGTATTACTGGGCCAACAGCCTCGGCCGCGTGCTCCGCATCAACCCCGGCGCCGACGCGCCCGAGGACTTCCTGCTCGCCGGGGGCCAGGACGGCTGCAGCACCTGTCACTCGGCCTCGGCCGACGGCACGCGCCTCATCATCGGCGGCGACATCAACGTGTCGACGTGGGACCTCGTCAACAACACGCCGGTGTTCGCGTCGACGAGCATCGGCGTGCCGGTGCGCAGCTGGGCGATGTCGGCGATCTCGCCCGACGGCACCGTGGTGATCGAGAACGGCGAGCTGAACCTCCCGGGCCCGCCGGGCGGCCAGCCGGGCATGTGGGACGCGGCCACCGGCGCCAAGCTGATGGGCACCGGCATCGACGACCTCGTCCTCAACATGCCGGCGTTCTCGTCGGACGGGCGCAAGATCGCCTACGTCGATCACGCCAACCTGTCGCTGATGGCGCTCGACTACGACGCCGCCACGCGCACCGCGGCCAACCCGGTGAAGCTGGTCGACCCCGGCGCCGACCCGACGCTGAACGGCATCATCTTCCCGAGCGTGACGCCCGACGGGCGCTACGTCATCTACCACCGCGGCGCCTACCCGGCGATGCTCGACACCCGCAACGGCACGTCGGACATGTTCCTCGCCAGCATCGAGCAGCCGGGCGTCGAGGTCCGGCTGCGCGCGGGCAACGGCGACGACCACCCGTTCTACGCCGGCGACCGCGACCGCCACTGGAACTACGAGCCGACCTTCGCGCCGCGCAGCTCCGGCGGCTACAACTGGGCCGTGTTCACCTCGCGCCGCAGCTTCGGCAACAAGCTCGAGGGCACCAAGGACGCGGTCAAGCAGCTGTGGGTGGTCGCCATCGACGAGAACCCGCAGCCCGGCGTCGACCCGAGCCACCCGGCGTTCTGGCTGCACGGCCAGGACGTGAACACGCTGAACATGCGCGGCTTCTGGGTCCACAAGAACGACGACCCGGGCGGCTGAGTTCGCGCCCCCGGACTCGTGCCCGCCCGGCCGGCGGCGTATGCTGCCGGCCATGGACGAGCGGGCGCTGTCCGACCTGTGCGACGGCCTCGAGGCGCTGCTCCGGCGCCTCCACCCCGACGGCCCGCGCCTCGACCTCGCGTCTTTGCGGGCCGAGTTCGTGGCGGCGCTGGCGACCGTCGACGACGAGCACAGCCACGACCTCGAGCCCACCTCGCAGGGCAGCCTGACCCGCGCCGACGCGCTGCGGATCCGCAGCGCCAAGTTCGTCGCCTCGCTGCTGCCGCCGGGCATGTTCGCCGACCCGGGCGTGCGCCGCGAGATCGGCCGCACGGTGCGAACCCTCGCCGAGGCCGCGCTCGGGCCGCTGGCGGCGAGCCGCTACCTCGATCGGGCCTGAAGAACATGTTTGAATGGACATGCCCATCGAGCCATGTCTTGGAGGACATGCGCGATGGGACATGTCCTCTCACGCAGGGCGGCGCGTCCTCGCGGGCGCGCCTGCGTCACTCCGAGGCGGCGACGCGGGCGGCCGCGCGGGCGGCGGCCTCGGCGGCCAGGCGGGTCTTGACGCCGGCCCACGAGCAGATCGGGCACACCTTGGGGTCGTGGCCGCGGGCGGGGCAGTGCTCGCGGCCGAAGTAGATGATCTGCAGGTGGAGCCTGGCCCACGCGTCGATCGGCCACAGCGCCTTGAGGTCGGCCTCGGTCTTCTCGACCGTGGTGCCGTCGGACAGGCCCCAGCGGGCGGCCAGGCGATGGATGTGGGTGTCGACCGGGAAGGCCGGCACGCCGAACGCCTGGACCATGACGACGCTGGCGGTCTTGTGGCCGACCCCGGGCAGGGCCTCGAGCGCGGCCATGTCCTCCGGGACATGTCCTCCGTGGCGCTCGATCAACAGCTGCGACAGCCGGCGGATGTTCTTGGCCTTGGCCGGGGCGAGGCCGCAGGTGCGGATGAAGCCGAGGATCTCGGCCTCGGTCAGGCGCGCCATCGCCTCGGGCGTCGGCGCGCGGCGGAACAGCTCCGGGGTGACGAGGTTGACCCGCGCGTCGGTGGTCTGCGCCGACAGGACGACCGCGACCAACAAGGTGAAAGGATCGCCGTGGAGCAGCGGGACCGCGGGCTGCGGGTAGAGGCGGTCGAGGACGGCCTGAATTTTGAGGGCCTTTTCGCTGCGCTTCATGAGGACGCTGTCCGAGCAGCGTACTCGAAAGATGGGCGAAATCGAACATGATCGCGAAAAGCCGCGGCTGGACGGCCCCACCCGGGCCCGCGGCCCCGGCCGGTCCGGCGAATTCTCGCCGTGGACGGGCCGTTTTCGTACAATCGAGGCCATGCTCTCGACCCCCCGCCTCGCCCTCGTCCTCGCCGCCGTGAGCCTGGGTTGCAGCCCGACCACGTCGGGCGGCACGACCCCGCCCCCCGACAACACCGCCGGCGGCGGCACCGGTCCGACGATCGGCGGCACGCCCCCGGCCGACGGGGGGACCACCCCGGGCGACGCGCAGAACCCCGGCGGCGCGACCGCCGGCACCACCGACCCGGCGAGCGGCCAGACCGGCGCGGGCACCGGCGTGGCCGCGGGTTCGCCGAACGACACGCGCTTCCTGGCCCCCGAGATCTCGCACTCGAAGGGGGTGGCCGGCGGAGTGGTGGTGCTGTTCCCCCGCATCATCCCCAGCGCGATCGCGGCCGAGAACCAGGCGTACGGCCAGCAGATCCAGCAGAAAATGAAGCAACTGGTCGAGAAGGCGCTGCCCGGGCGACCGGTCGACGTGCGCCCTTCGCCCGAGCGCGTGTGCCCCAAGGCCGGCTGCGACGCGATGTCGATCGGCGTGCTGTTCACGCGGCAGAACAACTCGTGCGTGGCGGTCGCGCTGGTCAACGCGCCCGGCGTTTCGACCACCAAGCTGGTGCCGTGGGGCGGCGAGGTCACGCTCAAGGCCGACCCGATCCAGTTCCGCGACCCGCCCGAGAACTTCGTGACGATCAAGGACTACGCCAACTGCGACCAGCTCGTGACCGAGATGGGCAAGGCGGACAGCTTCGTCGAGGCGGCCCTGCGCGCGGCCGCCGGTCCGGCCACCGGCTCGCCCAGCGCCGCGGCCCCGGCAGCGCCGGCCGCCGGCGCAGTCACTGCCAAGCCCAGCGGGAAGTGAACCGTGCGGATCCTTCACACCATGCTGCGCGTCGGCGACCTCGAGAAGTCGCTGGCGTTCTACACCGAGGTCCTCGGCATGCGCCTGCTGCGGCGCCGCGACTACCCCGACGGCCGCTTCACCTTGGCCTTCGTCGGCTACGGCGAGGAGTCCGAGACCGCGGTGCTCGAGCTGACCCACAACTGGGACACGCCGAAGTACGAGCTCGGCACCGGTTACGGCCACGTCGCGCTCGAGGTCGAGGACGCGGCCACCGCCTGTGACGCCATCCGCACCCGCGGCGGCAAGGTCGTCCGCGAGGCGGGGCCGATGAAGCACGGCACCACGGTGATCGCCTTCGTCGAGGACCCCGACGGCTACAAGGTCGAGCTGATCGAGCGCAAGAACCGGGTCGACTGAAAGGGCATGTCCGTTCGGACATGCCCCAAAGTTCCTGGCTCTTGCGACTAGCCGCGCGCGAGGCCGGGCCCGCTCCGCGCTCTGGCGCCAGGTCGGTCGCGCGTCCGGAGGTCGGCGAGCGCGGGCTCAGGTCGCGTGGTATGGTCCCGGCGATGCTCGCCCGCGCGAGGAGGGACCCCGCCGCCTTCGAGGCGCAGGCCGTGTCGACGGCCGCGCAGGCCGTGTCGACGGCCGCGCGGCGGCGAGCGCTCGCGGGGGTGCTGGCGGCGACCTGGGTGCTGGCGCCGGCGCGCGCCGGGGCGGCCGAGCCGGTCCTGGTCGAGTTCCACTACACGCCGGTGCCCGACGTGCAGCTGGCGATCTGGCTCGAGGACAAAGACGGCAAGCACGCGCTCGACGTGCTCGTCACCCAGGCGACCGGCAAGTACGGGATCGGCAACCGGCCGGGGCGCTGGGACTTCCTGTCGAGCTGGCGCGCGCCCTACGGCCCGCGCCCGTCGGTGCTGCCGATCTGGGCCCACGGCACCGGCCAGACCTACCCGCGCATCATCTTCTTCGACAGCGAGCCGCTCGACCTCGAGTCGCTCGGCTGGCACGAGAACAGCAGCACCGCCGAGAACTACTTCTGCATCCCGCTGACTCCGGCGGAGCACGAGACGGTGGTGGTCGACACGATGACGTGTCCGTCGCCGAAGAATTTCAGCACCGACAAGGGCCGCTTCGATCCCGAGGGCGGCAAGAGCGTCTACCCGCCGCGCAACGACCTCATGGTGTTCGACGCGATGCTCGACTCGCAGGACGCGAAGCAGTACGCGGCGATCAACAAGCTCGACTCCGTCACCGCGGCCACGCCGGTCGGCGACCGCGAGGAGTTCACCGCGTTCCTCATCCCCGCCGAGGTGGTGGCCCGCGGCCCGCTGACCGCCCGCGTCGAGGTCAGCCGCGAGCGCGACCAGAACGAGGCCTACACGTTCGACCGCGACGAGGACCACTACGTCGACCCGCGGCTCAGCACCTACGGGATCGAGTACCTCGGCCAGCCGTCGGTGCTGTACGAGGTGCGCTTCGACCCGAACGAGCGCGGCTTCACCGGCACCACCCGCTACAGCGGTTACGGCGACTGGGACGGGGCCACCGGCACGATCCACCCGCGCGACGCGACGATCAGCGAGGCCGACGGCAGCGGCGGCGATCGCCTGCGGACGATGACGAAGAACGGCGACACGTTCCGCTGGGGCGTGTTCTCGTACGGCGAGGACGGGCTCGACGGCGGCGACAGCGACGGCGACGGCTGGCAGGGCAGCTGCGAGCTGCGCGAGCTGCCGACCATCGAGGACCTGCAGGCCGAGGTGATCGACTTCGACCGCGTGCGCCTGACCTTCGTGGTGCCGCGGCAGGACGACCCCGAGTTCAGGCCGGCGCGGCTGAAGATCCGCCACGTCACCGGCGAGGACGTCACGTGGACGTCGGAGGTGTTCGACGGCGCCTACGAGGTGCCGCCGATCGACCCGGCCACGCTCCCGCCGCTCGGCCAGCCGACCACCGTCGAGGTCGCCCAGCTGTGGGGCGACTACACCTACCAGTTCGCGGTGCTCTACGAGGACAGCTGCACCAACCGCAGCCCGATCGCCACGGTCGCAGCGACGACCACCGCGCAGAAGTTCCAGACGGTCGACTCGTTCTGCTTCGTCGCCACCGCGGCGTTCGGCGCCCCGTGGGCAGCCCAGGTCGCGGCCCTCCGCGCCTTCCGCGACGCCTGGCTGAAGCCCTCGGCCACCGGCGCCGATCTGGTCCGCTTCTACTACGCCCACAGCCCGCCGCTCGCGCGCGTGATCGCGGGCGAGCCGCTGCTCCGCGGGCTGGCGCGGGTGGTGCTGCAGCCGGTCGCCGACGCGGCCCGCCTGGCGACCGCGGCCAGCGGCACCTGAGCGGAGGGGAACAGGTCATCGCCGCGCCGGACGGACGCGGCGCGAGGAGATGGCCGAAGGGACAACCGCGGACAGAGGCGGCCGCGAGGCGAGGCGGGACGGCCGGTCGGCGGTGCGAGCGGCGAGGCGGGGTGACGCGTTGCGGCCCCGGCCGCGGGAGATGTTCCGAAGGTCATGCGCGAAGGAGCATGTCCGGATGGCCATGTCTCGTGGGGCATGTCCCCTAGAGCATGTCCTGCGCGGCTAGATCTCGTAGTCGCTGTTGTAGACGAACGACTGCTTGCCCTTCTTGAAGCGGCGCTTCTCGAAGGCCTTGACCACGCAGTCGCCGAACGGCCCGTTGCCCTTGTGCGAGCGCACGTCGGCGTCGAGCTTGCCGGTGCCGGCCTCGACGTTGACGGCGACGCGCACGAGCTCCTTGGCGGCCTCGTGCTGGCTGGCGCAGCGGCGGACCTCGCTGGCGAGGGCCCCGAAGAACTCCTTGCGCTCCTCGTCGGTCGACTGGACGAGCTGCTGCGTCGGGCTCTTCTTGTGCGGCTTGTCGTCGTCGTCCGGCTTGTCGCGCTTCTTCTTGGGCTCGTCGTCCTTCTTGTCGTCGTCCTTCTTCTCGTCGTCCTTCTTCTCGGGCTCCGGGGCGCCGGGCTGCTCGCCCGTGCTGGCCTCGTGTGCGGGCGGGATGACGACGGGGGCGCCGGGCTCGTGCGTCTCGGCCTCGGGCTCGCGGTTCAGGAGGTAGTAGACGAGGCCGCCGAGGCCGACGACCACGAGGAGGAGCAGCCCGGCCAGCGCGCGGTACGGGTTGGGGCGCGCGGTGAGGTTGCTGGGCTCGTCGTAGACCTCGGTCGGGAGGATCGGCGGCGGAGCGAGCTCGGGGGGCAGGCGCGCGGCGACCGAGCCCGTGGGGCTCTTGCGCGGCGGCGGCGTGATGTGGCCCGGCGTCGGATGGGCGTGGCGCGGGGTCGGGTGGCGCAGACCGTCGGGCAGCGGGCGCGCGGTCGACTCGGTGGTGAGCACGTCGTCGGTGCTGCCCTGGACGCCGAACTCGTCGGCCTCCCAGATCAGCGGACCGACGTTCTGCGTGTAGCGCAGCGCCCGGTCGGCCTCGATGATCGCGTCGGCGAACTCGCGGATGGTCTGGAACCGCTCGGCAGGATCCTTGCGCAGCGCCTGCAGGACGATCTTCTCGATCGACTCGGGGATCCCGGCGTCCGGGGCGCGGCGGTGCGGCGCCTCGGGCTCGTCGACCATCTGCATGGCCACGGTGGCCATGAAGGTCTGGCCCTTGAACGGCACGCTGCCGGTCAGCAGCTCGTACATCACGACGCCGACCGAGTACACGTCGACGCGCGCGTCGGGCTTCTGATCGCGGGCGATCTCGGGGGCCATGTACTCGGGCGTGCCGAGCAACGTGCCGGCCTCGGTCGCCATCTTCTGGCGCTCGGCGCGGCCGCTGGTGGTGCCGTCGACGATGACCTTGGCGATGCCGAAGTCGAGGATCTTGATGAAGTCCGGGTTGCCGCCGCGCTTGATGCGAAAGCAGTTGTCCGGCTTCATGTCGCGGTGGACGATGCCGGCCTCGTGGGCGGCGTCGAGGGCGCGGCAGATCTGGAGGAGGATCCGGCGCACGCGCGTCCACGGCTGCCGGCCCTCGCGCGCGAGCATCGTCGCCAGGTCCTCGCCCTCGAGGTACTCCATCGTCAGGAACGCGAGGCCCTGCTTCGTGTAGCCGAAGTCGGTGATGTCGACGATGTGCTCGTGGTGCAGCATCGAGGCCGTGCGGGCCTCTTGCAGGAAGCGAGCGATGATCTCGGGGCTGTCGCCGTACTCGGGCGAGAGCACCTTGATCGCCAGCTTGCGGCCGATCGTGATGTGCTCGGCCTGGTACACCGAGCCCATGCCGCCCTCGCCGATGCGCTTGAGCAGGCGATAGCGGTCGGCGAGCACGGTGCCGACCAGGTTGCTGTAGTCAGGCGGCGGAGCGGCCACCGACACCTCGGTCGTCGTCGGGGCTACGCTGTTCACGACGGGGCTCGGCTCGATCGGCGCAGCCTCCCCGGCCTCGGCGGGAGCCTCCTCGCCGGTCGCAGTCGAGTTGGGTGGCACGATCCGCATGAATGACGGGTCGTGTCAGCATACCCCAGGCGCGTGGAAGCGGGGCGATGGTGGCCCCCATCCCGCGATCGTCGTCTCGCTGCGTGCGCGCGTTCGCGCCGGGGGAACACCGGGGGCCGACCTCGATTTCGCGAAACGCAGCCGGCCCGGCGCGCCTGAGGCGGACCGGGCCGGGAACTGCGGCCGTCGCCGACAAATCGGCGGCGAGGTGTGCAAAGGGATGCTCAGCCCGGCAGTCCGCGCACGGCGGCCACGAGGTCGCCGACGGTGAGCGACTCGGGCAGACCCTTCTCGCCGAGCAGGTTCCACAGCGGCTGCAGGGAGGCGTCGGCCGGCTGCTCGCGCAGGGCCTCGCCGAGAGCGCGGGTGGCCGCGCGGCGCTTGCCGAGCGCCAGACCGCGGGCGAGGGCCTCGGCGATCGGGTTGCTCGGCCGCTTGCGCTCCGGCGGCTGGGCCGCGGCGCCGGCGATGATCCGCTGACCCCCGACCACGCGACGCGCGGCCGCGTCGGGCGCGCGCGAGGGCCGGGTGATGATCTCGGGCTCGGCGGGGGCGGCGGGCTCGGCGACCTCGGGCGCGGCGCTCGCGGCGGGGACCTCGTCGGTCGCCGGCGCGGCGGCCCCGGCGACCTCGTCCGCGCGCTCACCGGGGCCGGAGGCCCGCACGCGCTCGATGACCGGCGCCGGAGCGTCGCGGCGCCAACGCCGGCGCTCCCACGCGTCGTCGCGCTCACCGGGCCGCGGGGCAGGCTCGCCGGCGGCGACCCGCTGCTCCAGAGCCTGGCCGCGCTGGAGGATCTCCTCGCCGTGGCCGCGCGGCAGCACGGTGACGACGGTGTCCTCCTTGATGATGGCGTAGAGCACGTCGCCGAAGCTCTCGAGCGGGATCAAGATCTGCGGCTCGGCGAGCATGACATCGAGCGTGCGCACGGCCTTGCCCGAGTCCTCGGCGTTGGTGATCGCGTGGTCGAGGCGGTCGCGCAGCGCCTCGTCGTCGTCCTCCCCGAGCGTGGGGACGAGCTCGCGCAGGCGCTGCACGGCGCGGTGGGTGATGCTGTACCGACGATGACCGGGAAACGGGTTCCGCATGGGGCTCTGCCGCGCGGGTGTATCGCGGCGGCGACGAGTTTGCCACCGCGCATCCGGGGTCGCTGGTGAAAATTGCGACATACTTGCGTCGCGGCGCGGCTCTCTGTCAGGCTCTGGGGGCCATGCCGGGACATCCGCGAGGCGAGACCTTCGGTCGCGGCCGTGCCCCTCGGGGCCTCGCCGCGGCGGCGTCGCTGCTGGCGGTGCTCCTGGGCGGGTTGCCGGCCTGGGCCGCCCCGTTCGCGGGCACCGGCCACGCGCCGATCAGCGAGAAAGTCGACAGCCTCAAGGCCCGCAATCAGGCGCTCGAGCGGGCGCGGCGGGCGGCGCTCGAGGCGGCGCTCGAGCAGGTCGGGCCCGCGGACGCCGTACAGCGCAAGAAGATCCTCGACGACGCCACGGTGTGGACGCGGTCCTACCGGGTGCTGCAGCAGGGCGACGACGGGGCGACGGCGACGGCGGTGGTGTCGGTCGAGATCGACACCGGACGGCTGTCCAAGGCGCTGGCCCTGCCGGCTGTGCCGGCGGCAAAAGAGGGCCCGGCGCTGGTGGCCGTGCGCGGCGAGGGTTGTGCCGAGGGGGCCGCCGAGGCGCTGGCGCAGCGGTGGATCAAGGCGGGCCTGCTCCGCGACGGCCGCGGCGGGACGATCTCCGGCGCCTCGGCCCGCACCCTCGAGCTCCGCTGTCGCGAGCTCGGCGCCGTCGCGTATCCCCGCGGTGTCGTGGTCGAGGCGGCCGTGGTCCTGCGCGGCGAGGGCCGCGACGGCGCGGCCTCGGCGACCGCCACCGGCTTCGCGCCCGACGCGGCGGGAGCGGCGGCCTCGGCCCTCGAGAGCGCCTCGAATCAGGTCTCGGGGGCCATGTCCGTGCAGACAGCCGGCGGCCTGCGCCTGCGCCTCACCACCCCGTGGCCGGCGGCGCGAGTGCGGCGGCTCGAGCGCGTGATCGCCGAGTCGGTGATCGGCGCCCAGGCGGTCAAGGTGGCCGCGGTCGGCGGCGACGGCTCGGTGACGTTGAAGATCGACGGCCCGCTCAGCGCGGCCGAGCTCCAGGAGCGACTCGCCGCGGTGCAGGTGCCCGGGGCGACGCTCGTGGCGTTGGAGGTGGAGGCGCCCGATGTCGTACACGCGCGGCTGCAATAGGTTGAGCAAGTTGGGGTGGATGGGACGGATCGGCGCGCTCGCGCTGACGCTGGCGCTCGCCGGCGGCTGCAAGCGCGGCGAACTCAGCGGCGCCGAGCAGTCGGCGCCGCTGGTGCTCGAGGTGGCCCCCGGCGACCTCGACGCCGAGGTGTTCGTTGACGGCAACTACGTCGGTCAGGTCAAGGTGCTGCAAGAGCCCGAGACCGGCCCGCTGCTGCTGGCGCCGGGGATCCACCGCATCGAGGTCCGCAAGCCCGGCCGCTTCCCGGTCCAGGTCACCGCGACGGTCAAGAAGGACCGCAACGGGCCGGTGGTGATCCGCGCCGAGCTGCTCGAAGACCCGAGCTGAGGCCGGGTCTTCCGGGTGCGCGGGAGGACATGTCGGAAGCGACATGTCCTCGTCGGCATGTTCTATTGAACATGGCCGATCGGGCCTGCGCTTCGGGGCATGCTCGATCGGGCAGGAGCTCTCGCGCCTGCTGAAGGGCAGGTGGCTCAGCCGTCGCGGAAGCGGCGGAGGTCGCGGTCGGTGAAGGGGCCCCACTCGGGGGTCATCGCGCCGGCCTTCAGCGCGTCGGCGCGGTACCACGGCGACAGCGTCGAGTCGCCCGGGTTCTTGAGCACGTGGAACTGCTGGGCCGGCATGTAGCTCTGGCCGAGCAGGAAGTAGCGGGCGCCGCGATCGTCCTCGGCGACGTCGAGGACGAGGACGGCGTGGCCGGGGAAGCCGCCCTGGACCAGGACGTCGCCGGCGGTCAGCGCGGCGAGCTCGCGGCGCGGCAGCTCGGCGGCGATCGAGGCGGTGCCGGCGTAGGTGAAGAGCGTGCGCATGTAGCCGCGCAGGGTCTCGCGGGTGGCAGGACGGGGACTGCCGGGCACGCGCTCGGCCTTCTTGCCGACCAGCTTGAGGCGGGTGCCGCCGAGGTAGGAGGTGAAGTCCCACGGGGTGCCGTCGGTCAGCTTGAAGGCGATCGCGCGCCGCTGGTCAGCCGCCCACTGGTACTCGACGCGCAGGCGCATGACCGCGTCGGCGCACTGCTGGAGATCGCGGTCGCCGACGTCGAGGTCGACGACGCGGAAATGAGCCGCCTGGTTGGGCTTGGTGTCGCCATTGTAGAGGAGTACGGAGGTGCCCGCGGGCAAGAGCGGCAGGCCGCGCAGCCAGGCGCCGAAGCTGCCCGCAGGCAGCTCGACCCGTTTCGCGCCCGCGGGCGGGGCGATCGCTGCGGCCAGCTGGTCGCGGGCGGGCGGTTCGCCGCCTGCCTCGGTCAACCAGGTGTACTGCGTCAGCGGCGGGAGGTCGGGCTTCGGAGCGCTGTCCGCGGGGACAGGAGGCGAGGCGGCAGGAGGTGCATCTGGAGACATGTCCTTGGCGACATGTCCTTCAGGGCCTGTTCTAGGAGACCCTTCCGGAGAGACATGCGCGCTGCCGGCTGGCAGCGGCGCGGCCGGCGGGGCGACGCCGGCAGAGTCGCAGGCGAGCAGCGAGACGAGGCCGAGGGCGGCGCTGCGGAGCATCGCCGCCAGTATGCGCCGGGCCGCGCGACGGCGGAAGCGCTGGCGTGTCCGCGCGAAGCGGCGCGCGGGGAGGTTCGTGGTCGCATGCGAGCGCGGGCCACGACAGTCGCGTCAGTCGCGGTTTTTTGCGGCGTCGGCCTGTAGGCAACACATGCCCTTGACGCCAGTGCTTGTCAGCCGCGGATGGGGACCGTGACGGTAACGGCATGTTCTTTAGAACATAAACGAAGAACCAGATTCGTATGCATCGCGGCGCGAGCCAGCCTCGCGTCAGCCGCGGGCGAGGTGACTGCGTAGGCCTGTTGCTTTAATAAAGAAGAGAATGCTCGAAGGACCTGCCTCGCGTCAGCCGCGGGCGCGGGCCTTGACGGCGTCGATCTCGTCGACGGCGACGTGGAGGATCACGCTCTCGCCGGCGCGGCGGGGCTCGGTACGGTCGAAGCGGTGGGTGGGCGGCTCCTTGTTGCGGCGGAGGCCGACCACGGGGGCGTCGAGCAGGCCGCGGATCTCGGTCGCGTTCTTGCCGACGAGCGGGCTGGTCGGCGTGATCTCGAGCTCGAGCGTCGCCATGAGCGTGTCGCCCATGCGGTAGGCGCCGTGGATCCGCTCGTCGAGGGCGGCGGCGGCGAACAGCGGCGCCGAGATCGCCGAGGTGGAGAAGATCGAGTCGACGGAGAACGCCTTGCCGAGCTTGCGCGCCATGTTCTGGTCGAAGAAGCGCATGACGAGGCGGATGTTCGGGTTGATCTGGCGGGCGTCGAGGCCGACCTCGAGGTTGACGAGGTCGTCGTCGGTGCAGGCGATCAGGCAGGCGGCGTGGTCGAGGCCGAGGTCGCGCAGCAGGCTCTCGCGGCGGGCGTCGCCGATCACCAGCGGCACGTTGCGGGCCCGCGCCTCCTCGACGAACGGGCCCTCGCCGCGGGCCTCGACGACGATGACGGGCCGTCCGCGGGCCAGCAGCTCCTCGAGCACGCGGTAGCCGACGTGGCCGAGGCCGATCAGGATGATGTGATCGCGGTAGGTCTGGGCCATGATGCGGATCCACGCGGTCTGGTGGTTGTTGAAGTCGAACAGCGACAGGCCCACCTTCAACAGGCCCTCGGCGACCACGAAGGCCCCGGCGATCGGGACCGTGAAGTACATCAGGCGCAGGACCCAGTCGTCGGGCAGGGCGCTGACGTGCTCGAAGAACAGCTGGGTGTAGACCTGATAGCAGGCGCCGACGAAGTCGAGGCCGGCGACCTCTTGCGCGCTCCCGCGCACCTGCAGCGTGAGGCCGCCGGCGATCGTCAGCCCGGCGAGGATCGCCAGCCGGGGCGCCAGCAGACGCAGGGCGTACGCGAGAAAGCGCAGGCGGGCGACGAGCGGCGTGCGGACGCGGCGGGCGGGCATGCGGGCCCGGGACGGTAACGCGGGGCGGGCCGGGCAGGGAAGGGCTTCGCGCCCGGCGGCGCGCTCGCCCGGGCAGGCGCGAGATCGGGCCGATGGCGAAGAGGACATGTCCTTTCGACCAGAGAGCGATGCGCCGCCCCGACTGTGCGGCCGATCATTTCCGATCGGGCGGCGGCTGAACGCGAATGCAGGCCGGCGGCGAGGGGGCCCGCGGACACGCCATTCCCCCGAGCGTCCCGCCTGGTGATGTCGCGCACTAGGGCGCTGTCAAATCGCAACCGTTCGCTGCGATCCGATCAATGGCCGCGGTCGCCGGCCTCAGGGGATGCAGGATGCGGGCGCCGGGCTGTCCTTCGCCGTGAGGTGATACCCGCGGTCGCCGGTCGCGGGCGTGACCGTGACAGCGGCCATTCGCGCTGGCAGACCGGTACTCACATTCCGTCCGATCCGCGCCATGCCCCCGCTCGTAACGGTTGGATGTGCACAGACGATCGCAGGCGGTCGATCGCTGTTTATTCGCAGCGCACCGCCAGCCCGCCGTGAAACCTGGAGCAGAACGCTGTTTGATTGCCTCTCAGGGCCGACAGGCAGGTCCGCGGGACAGCTCGGCGAGGCCGGTTCGCTGCGGCGGTGCTCGTCGCAATCTGCCGTGAAGGCCTGCCCAGCGATCGAAGAGGAGCCCCGCAAGTGGCCGTAATCGTACCGGTATTGAACTGGGTTCAGCGCTTCGGGGGCAGGACGCTCGGTGAATCGTCGGGGCGGCGTGTCCTGTGCTTCCGCGTGTGCGGACGCCAATGCGGTCCGGCTCCATAAACACGGCGTAAAGACGGTGCAGAGGGCTGTTCACACGCAGATGGTGGAGAAGACGGATGGCGCGGAGACGCGAATGGGTTCGGATGCGCCGCTGACGAATTATGACGTGACTCAGCCAGCGGTTTGCGGCATATCTTGGCGCATGAGCATCCTCCACCGCCTCCGGTCCGATCTGCAGCGCAGCGTCGCGGAGCACCAGGCCATCCTTTTGGCGCAAGTGCTGCGGCAGCGCTTCACGGAGCTCACTCTCGGCGATCTACGCGAGATCCTGACGAGCCCACTCGGACGCGGTCTGGACAACCTCAAGCTCGCCGAGCTCAGCCAGAACGCCGGTCCGAGCGATGCAGGCAAGTCGAGCGGCAAGGGGGGGAAACGCGAGAGCGGACGGGCGCCCAGGGCAGACGCGTCTGCGCCGGTGCGGTCCGGACGCTCGCCGAGCGCCACCAGCAGCGACTACGTGTCTTCCATCGTCGAGATGCTGCAGGCCGCAGGGACCGGGCTGACATCGGGTGAACTGCGGGCCAAGCTCGGCGGCAGCCCGAGCACGATGTACCGCGCCGTCACCGAGCTGATCAAGGCCGGCAAGGTCCGCAGCGAGGGCAAGCCCGCGCGCTACTCGTGGATCCCGGGGGCGCAATACGACGTCGCCCGCGACGACGACGACGAGGCGGCCAGTCTGCCACCCCCGAGCAAGCGCGGACGTCCGCCGATGGTCTCCGCCCGCACGCTCGAGGGCCGCGCCCATTATGACGCCGCGGTCATGAATCTCCTGCAGCAGACGAGCGGATGGATCGGCGCCTCGCAGCTGCGGGCCCACGTCGGCGGCTCCGACAATCAGGTCCGCATCGCCCTCCACCGCCTGGTCACCTCCGGGCAGGTCACGCGCCGCGGCGAGCGCAACTCCACCGAATACCGGGTAACCTCGCGGACCTGAGGGTCATGCACCGCCCATTCATTGTCCTGGCCGTCGCCCTGATCTCGGCGTGCGGCTCCACCTCCGATTCGACCGAGTCCAGCTCGACCACCGGCACCACCGAGTCGACCGGCACGTCGACCACGACCTCGACCACCACCGAGGAGCCGTCGACGACGGCGGCCACGACCTCGGAAGGCACCGCCGAGCCGACCAGCAGCACCACCACCGAGGCCGCCCCCTCCTGCGAGACTTCGGCGCTGGAATGCGGGGTCGACGTCGGCCAGCAGATGGCGTTCTGCCCCGACATGGAGGACGCCGTCGGCTCGCTGGTGGTCGACGTGATCGGCCCGGGCCACATCCGCTTCACCGAGCTCGGCCACGACGCGGCCTGCAACCTGACGTTCTCCCCCAACGTCAAGCTGCTGGCCAACAACACCATCCTCGTCGTCTATGACATCGGCGGCAACCCGATGGATAATTGCGTGTGCAAGTACACCATCTCGGCCGAGCTGTCGAACCTGACGAGCGGCACCTGGTCGATCCAGGTGGCCGGCTTCTCGCAGCAGTTCGACGTGCCCTGAGACGCGCATCGGGTCAGAGGTGCCGCTCGGGCGCGAGGGCCGGCTCGGCCATCGGCAAGATCCACCGCGCCGGCCAGATCGATCGCGGCTCCCTTGCGAGGTCGATCTCGGGATCGATCATCAATTGAGGCGGGCGACCGTTCAGCGACACGCTGGCGATCGCGCGGATCTGGATGTCCTCGTGGCCCTGCGCGCGCAGGTCGGCCGCGAGGTGATGCGCGAACTGCAGGATCATCTCCGGTCGGGCCGACATCTCGGTGCGCTGCCAGCTGGTGAGGTACTGGCGCGCGTCGACCTCCCACGTCCGCTCCTCGTGCGGGTCGGTGGCGAGGAAGCGGACCCGCGACTCCTTGTCGCGCAGCTTCATCCGCCACGAGAACTTGTGGCCCTCCTCGGTCCACGCGACGTCGCCGGGGTAGAGCCAGTGACGCAGCGGGAACAGCAGCTGGAAGCCGCAGTACGTGGCCAACAGCGCGAGGGTCACCCGCTGCCCGCGGCGCAGGCCGGGGCGCAGCGAGAGGGTGACCGGCGGGCGCGAGCGCACTGCGAGCCACGGGTCGAAGCGAGCGCGGGTCTTGAGGCCGAGCACGCGGGAGACGAAGTGGCCGAACCGTCGCGGCCAGTCGGGCTCGAAGAACATCAGGGTGGCGGCGGCCATCACCCACGGGAAGATGCCGATCGTGAACACGTAGCCGTTGATCAGGTTGAACAGCAGGGCGGCGACGAACGCGAACGGTCGCGACTTGCGCCACAAGAGGCCGGGGACGATCAGCAGGTCGAACAGCATGCCGCCCCAGCTGAAGAAATAGACGACCCACTCCTGAGTGAAGAGCGGCCCGATGACCGGTCGGTGGGCGCGCGCGGCCAGCCACATGCGCATCGGCTCGCCCTGCAACCAATCGCCGTTGAGCTTGGCGATGCCGCCGAACGCGTAGGGGACGGCGATCTGGAAGCGGACGAACCACAGGGCCCAGGAGGGCGCCTTGGTCGCGCGCTGCCGCGGCCGCAGCCAGGCGTCGACGGAGAACGCGCGGGCCGCCGGGACGAAGATCATGACGAAGGCGATCAGGGCGAGCAGATAGAAGTGATTGAGGTAGCGCGCCTGCTCGAGCAAAAACCAGTAGCTGAAGCCGAGGAAGAACACGGTGGCGGCGACGCGGTAGCAGAAGCCGATCATCACGCAGGCGGCGGCGAGGGCGAGCACGAGGAAATGCACGTACATGCCGTCGCCCGGCCAGGGCTGCACCCAATCGAATCCGTAATAGGTGAAGTGAAAGCCCGGCTGGATGTAGGTCGCGCCGATCTTGCCGTAATAGCGCCACAGGTCGACGAGCATCAGCAGGCCGAACGCGACCCGGAAACACACCAGGGAGGCGATGTCGACCGGCGCGAACAGGCGCTCCAGCAGCGGCACCCGGGTCCGCAGGCCGAGGCCGGACACCGCGGCCCCGGAGCCGCTGGTCGCGGCCTGGACCTCTTCGCGGCGAGTGATGGATTGGGACGAGGAGTTGACGTCCATGACTCCATCGATAGCGCCGGGCGCGGCGCCCACCGCCGTCGCGCGGCCGTCGCCCGCCCTGGGGACTATGCGCCCCGCCAGGATCACGCCGGCCGGCGCGGGGTCCAGCGCGCCGCGCGACCCGACCGCGATCCAGCGCACAGCCCTGCGGGCTTCGCCGGGGCCTTCGGCCCGGCCCGCCGCGCGCTGCCGCCGCCCGTGGCCGCGACCGCACATGGCGGTCGATTCAGGCCGCTCGTGCGAGGTCGCTGCAATGCGCGGCAGGCCCGAGTGCGAACGAGCGCGCCATTGTTCGTAGCACGCATGCGATTCGGCGCGACGCGGGTGCGGTTATTCGCGGCGCGCCGGCGAATCACCGCACCGCGGCTCGGACGATGCATGCATGCGCGTTTTCGCCCATGAAGAACGCAGCATGCATCGGCCGTCCGGGAGATCCCGGTGTACAACGAGGAAGTCCATGTCGTTCTTCGCCTCGCTCCGCGCCCCGGCGTGCGTCGCCATGCTGTACTTTGGGACAGGTATGAGCCAGGCCGCGGCCGGGCCGCCGGCGACCACGGGCGTCCCCCCGGCCGGCACGCGGACTCTGGGCAAGCCGGAGCCGCGCGAGCTGGCCCCGGCGCCGCTGCGGCCCGGACCGGTGCAGCGCTGGACGGTCGAGCGGGTGGTCCGCACCGTCGAGACGAACCACCCGCGGATGGCGGCGCTCAAGGCCCAGCGCGGGGTGCTCGACGCCCGCGTGCTGACGCAGCGCTCGTCGATCCCGAACCCGTACATCCTCTCGGACAACGGCACCGCCGAGTACACCTATCGCTTCGGGATCACGCAGACGTTCGAGCTCGGCAAGCGGCGCCGCCGGGTCGAGGTCGCCGGCGCGCAGGTGGGGGTCCACGAGGCGGACCTGCGGATCCTGGCGGCGACGCTGCGCGCGGAGGCCCGGCGCACGTACATGGAGGCGTTCTTCGCCCAGGAGCGCGAGGCGCAGTTCATCGCGCTGATCCGCAGCGTCGACGAGCTGCTCGGCCAGGCCGAGGCGCTGCCCGGTGACATCCCCCGCGCCGACGTGCTCGAGGCCAACACGACCCGCCTGCACGCCCGCCAGGCGCTCGAGCAGGCCAAGTTCGAGCACCTCCAGGCCGACATCCGCCTCAACAGCCTGCTCGGCAACCCGCCGAGCGTCGAGCTCGAGCTGGTGTCGCCGGCGCGCGACCGGCCGCCGAGCTGGCTCGACCTGCACAACGACGACTGGCGCAACGAATTCCTGGCCGCCTACGACCACCTGATCGTCGAGGCGCTGCGCCAGCGGCCCGAGCTGGCCCGCCTGAAGAGCACGCGCGAGGTGGTGAACAAAGAGGAGCGGCTGGCCCGCGCCAACCGGGCCCCCGACATGGTGGTGTCGGCCGGCCCGGACATGGTGCCCGGCGGCAAGCCGATGTGGGGCGCGTTCTTCATGCTGTCGCTCGAGGTGCCGATCTTGAACCGCCAGCAGGGCCCGATGGCGGAGGTTCGGGCGACCCGCGAGCAGATCGATCAGGAGGGCGCGGCGCTGGCCCACGAGATCGCCCGCCAGCTGGCCGACGCGGTCGCTCTGGCGTCGTTCCAGCAGTCGCAGCTGCGCCTGTACGAGGGCGAGCTGCTGCCCACCGCCGACGCGGTCTACGAGGACGCGCGCCAGGCCTTCCTCGCCAATCAATCGCCGTTCCTGGTCGCGGTGCGCGCCCAGGAGGCCCGCGTGCTGGTCTACCTGGCCTACTTCCGCGCGCTCTCGGCCTACCACGTGGCCCTCGCCGGGGTCGAACAGGCGCTCGGCTTCTCGGCGATCTGAGAGAGGGTCGGGGCATGTCCGAACGGGCATGCTTGTTCAGACATGTCTTATTAGACATGTCCTTGGGGCCGCGGGGCAGCCGGCTGTCGCGGAAGCCCCTCGAGGTGAGAGCTGCTGTTCCCGGTCGCGGACGGTCGCTCCTGTCAAGCGCCCCCACCGATCCGCTCGGGCTCGTCGCCTCGGCCGAAACCTGGCACCATCGCGGCGATGGGATCGATCCGGCCGAACGCGACGATCGCTGCGAACAGTTGGGCGGCCGCCGTCGCTCTGGCGCTGGTGGTCGCCGGCGTGCCGCCGGTGGCCGGCGCGAACCAGCCGGTGGCGGAGGACGGTCCGGTGGTCGCGGTCGCGCCGGTCGAGGTCGCGGTCGACGTCGAGCGCCCGCCGCCGGAGCTCGCCGCCCCGCCGGTGACGGCGCTGGGCCACGCGCAGGAGCTGGCGGCCAGCGGGCGGTTCGCCGAGGCGGCGCAGATCTACGAGGCCCAGGGGCAGACCACCGGGGATCCGCGGTTCCTCTATCACGCGGCGATCGCCCGCTCGCGGGCCGATCAGCACGCGCTCGCGCTGCGCCTGCTCGACGAGTGTGTGCGGCGGATGAGCGCCGCAGGTCCGCTGTCCGAGGCGGTCCGTCGCCACCTGGAGGCCGCCCGCGAGCGCGAGCTGCAGGCGACTGTCCACGTGCAGCTGCAGGTGCTCGAGGGGTCGCAGGCGGTGCCGGAGGCGACCCTGGCGGCGGCCCGGCTCTCCCTGCGTCGGCTCGGGCCGGCGGGCGAAGCTGTCCCCGGGGACAGCTTCGAGCTCATCGGTCGGCCCGCCGCCGGCCTCCACCTCGACCCCGGCCGCTGGCAGGTCGACCTCGACGTGCCCGGCTTCGCGCCGGCGCGGCTGGTCGCCGAGGCGACGTCGTCGTGGTCGTTGCAGCTGCACCGACGCAAGGTCGTCGTCGACCTGCGGTTCTCGCCGGAGCGGGCGCTCCGCGGCGGGCAGCTCCGGCTGCACGCGCTCGACCACGCCTCGCCGTTCGCGCTGGAGCGCCCGCTCGCGGGCCCGACGGCGACGGTCACGCTGACGCCGGGGGTGTGGCGGCTGCAGGTGCGGGCGCGCCGGCACGGGGCCGACATCGACCTGGCCATTCGAACAGGTCAGCCGCCGATCGACGTCGCGCTGGCCCGGCGCAAGCCGGTCGACGACCAGCAAGTGAAGCGCGACCCCAAGCTGATGTTCGGGCTGTTCGGCGCGTTCATCGCCACGTACTTCACCGGCGTCGGCCTCCTGGTCGCCGCGGCCAACCGCGAGAAGCGGGCGGAGCGGCGCGACGCGGCGGCCCACGAGGAGGCCGGCGTGGAGCCGGGCGCGACGGAGATCGATCCGGCGGCGGCGGCGGCGATCGAGGCGACGTACCCGGCGGCCCAGTGGCACCGCGACCTCGAGCGCGCCGGCGACCTTCACACTGCCGGCGGGGTGATCGCGGGCGCGAGCATCGGCTCGATCGCCACGCTCCTGCCGCTGGCGTTCCGGGCCCGGCGGCGCGCCCTGGTGTTCGAGCTCGGGCTCGGCGGGGTGCTGCTGGCCGGGGGCGGCGGCTGGCTGGGCTTCGCCCTCGGCGAGCGCGAGCGGCTGCTCGACCATCCCGAGCTGCGGGTGACCGCGGCCCGCCTCGAGCGGACCGACCCCCAGCGGATCGCGGCGGCCCTGTTCACCGGCCTGGGCGCGGGCCTGGTGTTGTTCTCCGGGATCGCGCTCCTCCACGACGCCGCCGACCGCCGCAAGCGCGCGCGCGCGTTCGCAACCGCGCCGTGGGCCGCCCCCGGCCTGGCCGGCTGGTCGCTCGCGGGCCGGTTCTGAGGTGGCCGAGCCCCTCGCGGTCGCCGCGTCGGCGCCGGACTGCTGTCCGCGGCAGGCCGGCAGCAATCCCGCCGGAGTCGCGGGCGCGCGCGGCTTGCATGTGCAGCGAGCGCCGGATCTCGGATGTCCCAAGAGACATGTCGGTGCGCTGCGGCCGTCGCGGCTCCGTGAGCTGGCTCGCGCCTGCACCCGCGGAGCGCGGCCAGCGAGCAGGCGGCTGCGCAGTGGCGAGCCGCCAGTTTCCTCTGGCATCCTCCGCGCCGCATGGTCACCTACCTCGATGGCAAGTTCGTCGACGACGCCGATGCGGTCGTCAGCGTGCGCACGCGCGCGCTGAATTACGGTCTCGGCTGTTTCGGGGGGATCCGCGGCTACCTGGCCGCCGACGGGCGGCAGATCAACCTGTTCCGCGTCAGTGACCACATCACCCGGCTGATGCACTCGGCGCGGGTGCTGCACATGCGCCTGCCGGGCGACCACGCCGAGACCTGCGGCCTCGTCGGCGAGCTGCTGCGGCGCAACGAGGTCCACCACGACGTCTACGTGCGCCCGCTGGTGCTGAACGGCTCGACCAAGCTGGCGCCGGTGATGCGCGAGGAGGACAGCGTGCTGGCGATCTACTGCCTGCCGCTGCAGCGCTACATGGAGAAGGACGCGATCGACGTGTGCGTGTCGTCGTGGCGGCGCGCGACCGACAACGCGATCCCGGCCCGGACCAAGGCGACCGGCCTGTACCTCAACAGCGCCCTGGCCCGCCGCGAGGCCCACGACAACGGCTACGACGAGGCGATCTTCCTGACCGAGTACGGCAAGGTCTCGGAGGGCAGCGCCGAGCACGTGTTCATCGTCCGCGACGACGTGCTCTACACCCCGCCGAGCACCGAGGACAACCTCGACGGCATCACCCGCCGCTCGCTGATCGCCCTGGCGACCGAGGACCTCGGCCTCAAGGTGGTCGAGCGGGTCATCGGTCGCACCGAGCTGTACGTCTCCGACGAGCTGTTCCTGTGCGGCACCGGGGCGCAGATCCAGGCGGTCCGCTCGGTCGACAAGCGCACGATCGGCAACGGCGGCATCGGCCCCGTCACCGCTCGCCTCACCGAGCACTTCAACAACGTGGTCCGCGGCCGCGTCGAGGCGCGCCGCGGCTGGCTGACCCCCGTCTGGGAGTGAGCCGGCATGCGCGACCACCCGTTCGTCCGCGCCCGCTGGGCCATCCTCGCGCTCGCCGTCGGCGTGGCGGCGCTGATCCTCCCTGGCCTCGGGGCCATCCGCGAGGACAACGACGTGCTCGCGTTCCTGCCGCCCGACCACCCCGACGTGGTCGCGTTCCGCGAGGTCGCCAAGCGCTTCGGCGTGCTCGAGGTCGGCCTCGTCGGCCTGACGAAGCCCGACGGCGACCTGCTGGCTGTGGACCGGGTCGACGAGGTGCGCGAGCTGGGCCGCGAGATCGCGCGCAAGGACGGCGTGCGCATGGTGCTGTCGTTCGCCGATCTGCCCGACCCGCGCGTCACCGACGACGGGCTCGAGATCGCCGAGCTGGTGCCCGAGGCGCTGCGCGACGAGGCGAAGATCCGCGAGAAGGTGCTCGGCTCGACCGACGCCGTCGGCACCATGGTCTCGCGCGACGGCCGGGCCGCGGCCCTGATGGTGTTCCTGATGCACCACGAGGACCGCGCCGCGGCGGCCGACGCCCGCTCGGCGACGATCCGGGAGATCCGCGCCACCCTGGGCAGCGCCTGGAAGGGCGAGAGTCACCTCGGCGGCGCGCCCTTCATCGAAGACGTGGCGGCCACGGCCAGCCGCGCCGACCTCGACAAGCTGTCGCCGATCGTCATCGGCGTGCTCGTGCTGGTCTCGGCGGTGCTGCTCGGCACCATCGTCGCCGCGGGGATCAACCTCGTGCTCACCGGCCTCGGCGTCGGCCTGGTGCTCGGCGCTCACGGGGTGTTCGGCGAGGCGTTGACGATCGTCAGCAGCTCGATGCCGGTGCTGATGGTCGCGCTCGGCGGCGCCTTTGGCGTGCACATGCTCGCGGGCTACCAGCGCCAGAGCGGCACCAGCCGCGAGCGCGCGAGCGCGACCCTGCGCGAGCTGTGGCTGCCGGTCCTGCTCAGCGGCCTGACCACCGCGGTGTCGTTCTTCGCCCTGACGATGATGCCGCAGCTGCCGATGCAGCGGTTCGGCGTGACCGCCGGCGTCGGGGTGCTGGTGCTGCTGGCGCTGGCGCTGATCGTGCTGCCGGCGATCCTGTCGGTCCTTCCGGACAGGTTGATGCCGCCGCGGACCGAGCGCGCGATGCCGCTGCGGCTGCGCCCGAACCTCTGGCTGTTGCTGCTGCTGGCGCTGGTCGGCGCCGGCGTGGCGTCGACGCTGCGGGCCGACGCCGACCCGACCGAGGTGTTCTCGGAGGACAGCGAGCCGATGCGCTCGAACCGGTTCTTCAACGAGCACTTCGGCGGCTCCACGTACCTGCAGGTCGCCGTCGAGGCCGCGCAGCGCGGCGACACCGATCGCAAGGCGCTGGCCGAGCCGACGGCGCTGCGAGAGATCCGCGACCTCGCCGAGCAGGTGCGGGCGATCGACGGCGTGGTCGACGTGCGCTCGATCGTCGAGCCGCACGCGCTGCTCAACGAGGCGCTCGGCGGGCGCCGCGGCGTGCCCGAGACCCCGGGGCGCGCGTCGCGGGTGTTCGCGCTGCTGCAGGGTCACCCCGCGGTCGCGCAGCTGGTCACCGAGGACACCGCGGGGGCCTTGATCCACATCAAGCTGGCGCCGATGTCGGGCGACCAGCAGGTCGTCGTCGCCGACGCGGTGCGGACGCTGCTCGATCGCCACGCGACCGGCGGCTTCGTCATCGCGCCGACCAGCGACGCGAAGGTGCGCGCGGTCCAGGTGCAGGAGGTCGGGCAGCGGCTGTCACGGATCCTCGGAAGGCCCGTCGACGCCGACAAGCTGCTGCAGGCCTCGCCGGCCAGCGCGCCGTCGTCGGCGCTGATCGCCGCGCTCAAGGAGGTCCGCGACCGCGCGCTCGACTCCGAGGACAGCCCGGTCGAGGGCGTGCCGCGCGAGGAGATCGACGCGATCGATCCGGCCAGCATCGTCACGCCGCGCGGCGCCGAGCTCGAGGCGCTGCTGCGCGACAAGCTGCCGACCCTGGCCGCCAAGGATCCCGAGGGCATCGGCTTCGTCGCCAAGCACCTCGGGCCGTGGGCGGACGACGCGCTGGCGCGCTTTCAGGTCGAGGCCCGCTGCGGCGCGCTCGACCTGCCGCTGCAGGCGCCAGCCGACGCGGCCGGTCCGACCTGCGCCTCGGTGAAGGGCGCGCTGTCGGAGCTCGACGACGACGAGTGGCGCGTGGCCGACGGCGAGGGTCGCGGCCTGTCCTTCAAGACACGTCTCACGGGCCAGCCCGTGATCGGCGCCGCGTTCGCGGAGAGCGTCACGCGCAGCCTGTTCACCTCGACCGGCGTGTCGCTGGTGGGCCTGGCGCTGACGCTGCTGCTGGCGCGACAGATGCTCGCGCTGGTGCCGGCGGTGTGGTGCCTGTGCGTGACGATGGGGATCTTCGGCCTGCTCGGCATGCCGATCAGCGTCGGCACCAGCATGATCTCCTGCATCGCCGTCGGCGCCGGCGTCGACTTTGCGATCCACCTCAACTTCCGCGCGCGGACGTACACGACCCCGGACGCCGGCGTGCGGGCCGTCGACGACATCGGCGTGGTCACGCTGATCTCGGCCTTGCAGCTCGCGGCGGCGTTCCTCGTGCTGCTCGCGTCCGAGATGGCGCCGCTGCGGGACCTCGGGCTCGGCCTGGCCATCGCGCTGGTCGGCGCGGCCCTCGGCGCTTGCTGGTTCGCGCCGTGGCTGGCGCGCCCAGGGGTGCGCAAGTAGGTGCGCAGCACGGTCGCAAAGGCCGCGGAGTGACTTCTGTGATCCGGATCACCGGACCGATGCGGAGAGACATGCTCGCGGGCGGCGCTCTCCGTCCTTATCGCCCACAACTGGGTGTCATGGCGGGGCATGGACAGAATAGTCGCCGTGATCGGTCGTCCAACGCGCCGCGTGCGACCGCCCGGCGTGGCGGCGCGCGTCACCTGTCCCCCTGATACACTCCGGAGCTCGAAGCCATGAAGTCAGTCACCTTCCTCCTCGCCTCGGCCCTCGTGTTGCCCGCGACCCTCACGGTCGCCCCGCAGGCAGTGAGCGCCGCCGAAGACGCGTTCAGCAAGGGTGCTGCGATTCTCAAGGTCGCCGACGAGCGGGCCGCGAAGTTCCCCGACCAGACCTATACGGCGTCGATGGAGATCTTCAAGAGCGGCAACCTCCGCCAGACGATGGTCTTCAAGATGTCGATGAAGGGGCTGGAGAAGCAGTTCATCCACTTCACCGCCCCTGGTGACGTCGCGGGCATGAAGATCCTCATGGAGGACCGCGACACGATTTACATGTACAGCCCCGAGTTCCAGAAGGTGCGCCGCGTCGCGGCCCACATGCAGAACCAGGGCTTCCTCGGCAGCGAGTTCACGCCCGAGGACATGGTGCTCGCCAAGCTCTCGCCGTCGTTCGACGCCGAGCTGATCGGCAAGACCGGCGACGAGACCAAGCTGGTCCTCAAGCCGAAGGCCGGTCAGAACACGTCCTTCAGCAAGCTCGAGATCTTCATCGACTCGAAGGTCGGCGGCGTCACCCGGATCCACTACTTCGACGCCGGCGGCAAGCACACCCGCACGCAGGTGCGCGAGGCCTGGACGCCGTTCGAGGGCACCCAGATCCCGACCAAGATCCGCATGAAGAACCTCAAGACGGGCGACGAGACCGTCATCAACCTGTCCGAGATCGACGTGAAGACCCCCGTCTCCGACGATCTGTTCTCCCGCCGCACGCTGATGCGCGGGTGAGCCTCGAGTGGTGTCGACCGCTGGCGTAAGCATCCTCGGTTTGCAGTGGGCGCTCTGGGCCTTGGCCCAGGCGCCTGCTGATCGCGATTACCAGGGGCCCGAAGTGGTCCCGAACAAGCCCGGCGCGGCCAAGCCCGGGAAGCCGAACACCGACGTCTCGGTCGACGACGTGTTCGGCACCGGCGCGGCCAAGCCGGCCGGCGACAAGCCGCCCGAGTCAGCCAAGCCGGCCGAGCCGGCCAAGCCGGCCGCGAAGCCGAACGCGGGCGGTTCCGACCTGTCGATGGACGACGTGTTCGGCGCCGGCGCCGACACCGGCTCGTCCGAGGCGCCGAAGCGGGGCAGCGAGCCGGCGGGCACGACCACTGCGCGCGACCTCGAGATGGACGACGTGTTCGGCGGCGGCAGCTCGCAGCCGTCGGGCGCGTCCGCCGGGCCGACGACGGTCACGACCACCACGCCGGCGGCGCCCAGCGACAAGCCGGCCGACGCGTCCGCGGGCAAGCAGAAGCTGCAGAGCCCGAGCGAGCAGATCCTGAACAAGACCGGCGGCAAGCTGCACACGCGCTTCCGCATCATCAGCAGCCTCCACTACGACGTCGACCGCGCCGAGCTGCGCAAGATCAGCCGTAACGAGAACCGCGTCGAGTTCTACTTCGCGTACACGCCCAACAAGCACGTCCAGGTGGTCGGCGAGATCGATCCCGTGCTGATGGGCACCAACCAATCGCGCGAGCTCGACGACCTGGCCTCGCAGGTCTACATCCAGCGGTTCCACCTCGAGAGCCGCGCGGCCTACGTCGCCCTCACCGACATCGCTCCGGGCCTCGACATCAAGGTCGGGCGTCAGATCGTCGTGTGGGGCACCGCCGACAAGTTCAACCCGACCAACAACATCAACGCGGACGACCTCGAGGATCGGCCGCTGTTCACCGAGCCGATCGCCAACCAAATGGCGGTCATCGACTACTCGCCGCTGCGCGACCGCGACAAGCTGTACTTCCAGGGCGTGTACATCCCGCTGTTCTTCCCGGCGCTGCTGCCCCCGTCGGCGGCGGCCGGCCTGAAGGACCCGTACGCCGAGACGCCGTTCGCCAACGACCGCGAGCTGGCGAAGATCACGTACCTGCAGGAAGACTACCTGCCGAAGAACCCCAAGCTGGTGCCGCGGGTCTTCGGGCACGTCGAGATGCCCGAGAACAAGTTCTCGAACGGCCAGTTCGCGTTCAAGATGGGCTCGCGTCTCGGCGAGGTCGACATCAGCGCGTCGTACTACTACGGCCGCCACGACATCCCGCTGCCGGTCCAGGCCACGACGACGCAGGTCCACGCGCTCAACGACCCGACCGACCCGCCCGACGGCTACTACTTCCGCTCGGACGTGCGCCTCATCTACCCGAAGATGCAGGTCATCGGCCTCGACTTCGCCACCCAGGTGCCGTTCCTCGGCAACATGGGCCTGTGGGGCGAGGCGGCCCTCATCATCCCCGAGGCCAAGCAGTTCCACATCGACCTGCCGCCGCTGCCCGGCGGCGGCGTCGACGTGACGCCGAACGACGACATGGCCAACCCGGAGGCCTTCATCGCCGGCCCGGCGATCAAGAAGCAGCCGTTCCTCAAGGCCACCGCCGGGTTCGACTACACCTTCGGCAAGCACGTGTACGTGCAGGCGCAGTACCTGCGCGGCATGATCAACGAGTTCGGCGCCGGCCACATCGGCAACTACATCCTCGGCGGCACCGACCTGATCTTCTTCGGCCGCAAGCTGGTGTTCCGCGCGTTCGGCATGGTCGACCTGCCGAACAACAACCCCAAGAACAAGGGCCCCTCCGGCGTCATCGCGCCGGCGCTGCTGTTCGCGCCGCCGTGGGGCTACGTCAACTTCGAGCTCGGCAGCTTCGCCCTGCTCGGCGGCGACAAGACCTACTTCGGCCAGCGGGCCACCGGCTCGTCGATCGTCTACTTCAAGGTGATCGGCTCGTTCTAGGCTCGTTCGGCCTGCACGGAGGGACATGTCTGTGAGGACATGTCCTGGCGAGCATGCCGGTCAGCGCGCGGGACCGTCGACGGGCAGGCGCACGCGGAAGGTCGAGCCGCGGCGCAGCTCGCTGGTGACGACGATCGAGCCGCCGAGCAGGTCGCACAGGCGGCGGCTGATCGCCAGGCCGAGGCCGGTGCCGCCGAAGCGGCGCGTGGCGGTGTCGTCGACCTGGGTGAAGGCGTCGAAGATCGTCTCGAGCTTGTCGGCCGGGATGCCGATGCCGGTGTCGGCGACGGTGATGTCGACGAAGTCCCGGCCGTGCTCGACGTGGTCGCAGGCCGAGAGGGTGATGTCGCCGCCGACGGTGAACTTGTTGGCGTTGCCGAGGATGTTGAGCAGGATCTGCTGCAGCCGCAGCGGGTCGGTGAGGACCTGCGGGCGCCTCAGCTCGACGCGCGCGTGCAGCACGTTGCCGGCCTCCTTGACCGAGGGCGCCAGTGTGGTCTGCAGCTCCTGCAGCAGGGTGCGCAGGTCGATCGACTCGAGCCGCACGTCGACGCGGCCGGCCTCGATCCGCGCGAGGTCGAGGACGTCCTGGATGAGGTTGAGCAGGTGGCGCGAGGCGATCTGCAGGCGGTCGACGTCGACGGTCAGCGCGTCCTGGCCGGCGTCGACCAGGTCCTCGCGGATGATCTCGGAGTAGCCGATGATGGCGTTCAGCGGGGTGCGCAGCTCGTGGCTGATGTTGGCCAGGAAGGCGCTCTTGGCCCGGCTGGCGGCCAGCGCCTCGTCGCGCGCGCCCACCAGCGCCTTCATGGTGTGCGACAGCTCCTCGCCCATCATGTTGAGGCCGATCGCCATCGCGTTGATGAGCTCGTCGTTGTCGTCGTGGACCAGCGCGCGGCGGTCGTAGTCGAGGGCCGCGAACGCGGTGATGGTGTTGAACAGCTCCTCCATCTGCCGCTCGGTCCGCTCGCGATAGTCGCGCAGGGCGGCGAGCTCGGCGGCCACCACCGCCAGCGCCGTCTCGGCGGCCGCCCGCGGGTCGCTGGCGAACGCGGCGGCGTCCGGCGCCAGAGCGACCGCGGCGCGCAGGAGCGCGACGATGCGGGGGTCCGAGAGATCCGCGGGAGGATCGTGCCCGGGCCGATGGCCTGAGGAGTCGGTCACACCACCTGCTCTTTGAGCCAGACGAGCGCGTCGTTCTCGGAGTGGAACAGGCGCAGCGGGAAGGGCGGCCTGTGGACGTTGGTGTAGAAGTTGCCGAACATCCGCCCGACCTGCGAGTCGATCAGCATCGCCAGCGCGGACACGCGGTCGGCGGCCTCGGGCCGGACGTAGTAGAGGCGGGCGTCGCGGTCGAGGCCGCGCGAGGCCCGGGTGTCGAGCAGCATCGGCAGCTTGCGGCCCTCGGCCAGGTCGTCGACGGCGCGCGAGTTCACGTGGGCGTCGTCCAGCGTGTGCGTCGCCGTCGGCAGCACCACGCAATGGACGATCCCGTCTTCGATCCAGATCCGTTCGGTGCGGGTGACGATCTCTCGCAGCTCCATGCGCTGGCCTTTTACGTCCGGTCGCCCGGGGCGCTGGGGTCCTGAGTGATGAAGCTGCGCAGCCAGGCGATGGCCTCGTCGACGTCGGCGAACATGCGGAACGGGAAGCGGGTCTTGTTGAGGCCGATGAAGAAGTTGCCGATCACGCGGCTGACGTTCGAGCGCACCAGCATCGCCGCCGCGAGGTTGACGCGCTGGGCCTCGGAGCCGGCGTAGTACTCGCGGCATTCGCGGGTGGCGGAGCTGGCGTGGGCCCGCATGTCGAGCAGCAGCGGCCGCGGCTTACCCGCGGCCAGGGTGGCGACGGCCTCGACATTGACGATCGCGTCATCGAGGTCGGCGACGAGGCCCGGCTTCACCTCGGCGATCACGTAGCCGTCGGGGTGAAGCCATAGCCGCTCGGTCCGGGTGTCGATCACGCCGCGGGCATCTCGGGGGATGAACGACTCGCTCATGCGCGCGGCCAGGATAGCGGACCGGCCGCGCGTTGGGGGCACGGAGAAGCGCGCGGCGGGCGACGCCGCGCGCGGCGCCGAGTTCGCGCTCACCACAGGAAGATGCCCTGGCCGGGAGTCAGGGTGTTGGTGGGATCGAAGATCAACTTGCGGGCCAGGACCTGCGGCCAGCGGGCGCCGTAGTGGATGACCCAGTCGGCGAAGTTGAGCTCGACGCTGCCGATCGAGTAGCGCTTGCCGCCGACTTCTCGCACGCCCTCGTACACCGCGCGGTTCTTCGCTACCAGGTCCGCGGCCACCGCCGGGTCTGCCGAGGAGGCCCAGCGAAGCAGCGAGAACAGCACGTTCACCGGCTCGTTCGCCAGCGGGATGAACGGCGCGGTCACCTTGCTCCGCGGGAACGGATAGATGAGCACCGGGCCGTAGCCGATGTCGATCGCGGGGGTCTCGGCGAGGGTCGACTCGATGAAGTCTGCGGCCTCGGAGAGCGGCAGGAAGAAGTCGGTCAGCGGGTGGGGCAGGTACCACTCGCCGGTGATCTTGGTGAAGGCGACGATCGGCGCCAGGCGGTCGAAGAACTCGTAGAGCGTCTGGGTGTCGGCCGCTTCGGTGCCCGGGATGAAATTGAGCCCGGCCAGCATCGCGGCGTCGTCGGGCGGCGAGGCGGGGTCGAAGTACTTGACGCACTCGATCGTGATCACGTAGCTGTCGTCGGGCTGCGGGAAGCCGAGGCCTTCCACGTAGTCGAACCGACCCTCGTTCATCAACGCGACCTGGTCGGCGAGCAGGGTGGCGACGTCGGCGTAGACGGCCGTGTAGTGGCGCGCCAGCGGCTTGACCGCGATCAGCTTGACGCGCGCCTTGACGATGATGCCGAACTGGCCGAGGCCGCCGCGCACGCTGTTGAACAGGGTCGCCTTGGTGGTCGGCGAGCACACCTCGAGGTCACCGTCGCTGGTGACGACCCATAGCTCGAGCACGTTGTCGGCCTGCAGGCCGTGCTGCGGGGTCTGGCCGCCGATGCCGCCGACCGAGAGGGTGCCGCCGATGCTGAGGTCGATGTGGTCGGTGAGCACCGGCGGGCTCTTGCCGAGCGGCAGGGTCTGCTGCAGCAGCTCGAACCACCGCACGCCGGCGTCGACCACCGCGTCGCCGGCGTTGATGGCGTGGATCTCCGCCAGCGCCGACATGTCGATCACGAGCCCGCACTTGGCCTGCGACTGACCCTGGGTGCTGTGGCTGTTGCCGACCATGCTCATCGGCCCGACCTTGATGCAGTGCTTGCGACAGAACTGGACGGCCTTGCGAATGTCGTCGATCGAGGCCGGCACCAGCACCGCGAGCGGCGTCTTGCTGACGATGTGACCCCAGTCGTCGGCCGCGGCGGCGCGGTCGGCCGGGTCGGTCAAGAGCTCACCCTCGAGGCCGGGGATCTCGAACGCGTCGGCGGCCGCGTCGGAGCACGTCAGCCACGCCTGCGCCGACGGGCTGAAGGCGAGGACGGGGACGGCGGCGGCGCCGTTGCGCAAGAAGGCTCGTCGGGTGCTATGGATCGTCATTGCCAAAATCTCCTGGATGCTGCTGAAGTTCCACGCGCGGCGCATACGTCGCCGCAGCGGAAACGACGGTAACAGAGCCGCGAGCGCGCTGTCTGCGGCGCTTTCGTGTGTGCCACTGTCTCATTCGGCCCCACGGTCGGCACCGGCGCCGACCGCTTGTTCGATGGGACATGGTACAAAGGACATGTCTCAAAGTTTACGGTCAGCTGTCCGCCCGGGGAGCTCCCGGTCTCCGCGGACTCGGCGGTCGCGGACGCGCTTGCACATGCATGGGCGCTCGTGCGCGCGCGGGGCGATTGCTCGCCACCCGCGGAGTCTGGTACCGCTGGAGGCGATGACCGACGACGCCCGCGTGCCCCCGTCGCCCGCCCCGGAGGCCGAGCGCCTCGCGGTCGGCGAGCTGTTCCAGCCGTTCTCCCCCGCGTACCAGGAGGACCCGGCTCGCAACTTCTACGCCGAGGCCCACGCGCGCGCGCCGGTCGCGTACAGCCAGCAGTTCTTCGCCTACCTGGTGACGAGCCACGCCGAGGTGATGCACGTGCTGCGCGAACCGGGGCTGTTCTCGTCGGCGCGCCTGCTCGAGCCGGTGGTGCCGTTCACGCCGGAGCTGCTGGCGCGGCTGCAGAAGGGCCTCTTCCCGCTGCCACCGGGGCTGTTCAACAACGACCCGCCGTCGCACACGCGGGCGCGGCTGTTGTTCTCGAAGGCGTTCACGCCGGCGAGGGTGGCGGCGATGGAGCCGCAGATCCGCAAGTTCGCCGAGGAGTTCGCGGCCGAGCTCGCCAGGGGGCCGGACGAGCTCGAGCTGATGCGCGACTTCACGTTCAAGCTGCCGATGCGGGTGATCGCGGCGCTTGTCGGCGTGCCGTACGAGGACATGCCGCAGTTGAAGAAGTGGCAGGACGACTGGTTCAAGCTGTACGACCCGACGCTCGACATGGAGTCGAAGCTGATCGCGGCCGACGGCTTCGTCGCTTACACGAAGTACTACACCGAGCTCATCGCGCAGCGCCGCGCCAAGCCGACCGACGACCTGATCTCGGCGCTGCTCCGCGCGCGCGAGGGCGAGGACGCGTTGACCACCGAGGAGATGATCTCGCACTTGGTGGTGCTGCTGTTCGCCGGCTACGAGACGTCGGCCAGCCTGATGGGCTCGCTGCTGTTCGCGCTGCTGGAGCAGCCCGAGCTGTGGCGGCGCATCGGCGAGGACGCTGCGCTGCTGCAGACGGCCACGGAGGAGACCCTCCGCATGCACTGCTCGGTGCAGATGGAGCCGCGCCACGCGACCCGCGCGACGTCCGTCGGCGGCGTGGAGATCCCCGCCGGCGCGACGGTGATGACATTCTTCGGCGCGGCCAACTACGACCCCCGCGCGTTCCCCGACCCGCTGCGCTTCGACCTCACCCGCCCGAACCCAGCCCGCCACCTCGGGTTCGGCTGGGGCATCCACAGCTGCCTCGGCGCCAGCCTGGGCCGCCTCGAGGTCCGCGTGGGGATGCAGGCCCTGCGCGCGGCGCTGCCGAACCTCCGCCTCGCCGAGGGCGCCCGCCGCAGCTACCTGCCGAGCATGTTCTTCCGCACGCCGGTGGCGGTGCCGGCCGTACGCGGGTGAATGATCGGACATGCCCACAAGGGCATGTTTTGAGATGCATGGTCGAGAGGACATGTCGTGACGGGCATGTCCTCGAGTTTTTAAGGCGGTCTCGACGGGGCTCGCGGCCGTCGTTCGCGCCGCGGGCGGGTGCGGCGCTCGCGGCGGTCGCGGGGCGGCCGACGCGGCGACGCTGCGCCCGCCGGCAGTGATTCTCGCGCTGGCGCGCCCGCGACGGGCGACGACGAGGGGCTCGCGCGCGCGGCCGCGTTGCCGCGGGCATCGCCCCTCGTACCCTGGGCGGGTGGAGCTCCCGATGGACATCTCGACGGCCCTGTTCTCGCCGGAGACGGCGATCGATCCGCACCCGCTGCTCGCTCGCCTGCGAGGAGCGGCGGCGGTGCACCGCCTCGAGCGCTACGAATGGTGGGCAGTGACCCGCTACGCCGACGTGGCCAAGATCTTGCGGCGCCCGGACCTGTTCTCGTCGGACACCGGGCTCGATCGGCTGCGGCCGCCGCACATCGACGAGCGCACCTGGCGAGAGCTCGACCGCATGCGCGGGCCCAGCATGTTCAACTCGGACCCGCCCGAGCACACGCGGCTGCGCAAGCTGGTCAGCGCCGCGTTCACGCCGCGGGCGATGACGCAGCTCGAGGGGCGGGTGCAGCAGATCGCCAGCCGGTTGATCGCGGCGATCTTGCAGCACGAGACGTTCGACGTGGTCGAGGACCTGGCGATCCCGCTGCCGGTGACGGTGATCGCGGAGATGCTCGGGGTGGACCCGGCGCGCGGGGCCGACTTCAAGCGCTGGAGCGACGACCTGATCGCGCTGAGCCGCCTGGCGCGCGAGCGGCGAGGATCGGCGAACGAGTCGGTGCGGCTGGTGGCGAGCCGGCGCGAGTTCTATGCGCACATGCAGGCGATGATCGCGGCGCGGCGCGAGTCGCCCCGCGACGACCTGATCAGCCAGTTGGTCCGCGCCGAGAGCGAGGAGGGGGCGCTCACCGCCGAGGAGGTGCTGGGGATGGTGTTGCTGCTGCTGGTCGCGGGCAACGAGACGACGACCAACCTGATCGCCACGGGGACGCACCTGCTGCTCGAGCACCCCGACGCGCTGGCAGAGCTGCGCGCCGACCCGGGGCTGGTGCCGAACTTCATCGAGGAGGTGCTGCGCTACGACGGGCCGGCGACGATGCTGTTCCGCCGCACGACTGCCGAGGTCGAGGTGGCCGGGACGCAGATCGCCGCGGGAGAGGTGGTGGTGCTGCTGCTGGGCGCGGCCAACCGCGATCCGGCGCAGTTCCCCGAGCCCGATCGCTTCGACATCCACCGCGACACCCGCGGCCACCTCGGCTTCGGTCAGGGCATTCACTTCTGCGTGGGAGCGCCGCTGTCCCGCCTGGAGGGCCGGATCGCGTTCACGGAGCTGATCCGCCGCCTGCCGGCGTTCGCGCGCGTGGACGCGAGGCCGGCGTGGAACGATCACTCGAGCCTGCGCGGGCTCAGGTCGCTGCCGCTGCGCTTCGCGCGACGCGCGGCGTGAGGCGAGAGCTCAGGTGTTGTCGATCTCGGCGTGCAAACCAGTCTTCCTGGTGATGACGCCGAGGAGCCGCCGCAGCGCGCCCGGGCTGTCGGCGCCGAGGCTGAAGAACAGGACGTCGTCGTCGCCGCCGTCGGGGCTCGAGCGACAGACCAGGGCCGCGTCCGGGCGATCGAAGAGCCCGCAACAGGGACCGGTGGGGACGGGCTGTTCGAAGCGCAAGCCGTCGATCGCCCGCTCGAGGCGCGCGCGCACGTCGGAGCCGTCGGTGCTGATCTCTCCCCGGCAGCGCGCTCGCAGGACCGGCAGCCTGTAGTTCAGCATGAGCTTGTACGCGAGCATCTCGCGCAAGGTCTCGAAGTCGTGCTGGACGAGGTCGTCGCCGATGGCCCGGCTCACGACGAGCGCGTCGCCGCGGCTCGGCCGATCGAGGTCGTACCAGAGGTGCATCGGCACGATGGGGTCGCTCTGATAGCCGATCAGGAGGTACCGCGGGTCGGGCTCCTCGAGCTCTTCGCGGTAACACAACAAGATCCGCTCCACCGAGAAGTCGAGGGTGACGTAATCGAGGGCGCCCATGTGCCGCCCCATCCGGGTCAGAAACCACAGATAGAACGGCGGCAGCGGGCGCCCGGCGTTCGCCTCGATGGTGGCGATGTCCTCCGGGGTGGCGCCGATCCAGCTCTGGGGAGCGTCAGGCACGAGGCGCGCGATCAGGCGCTCTATTTCCTCTTCGCGGGGGTGCATCGACACGCTCCGGCTCCAGGCGATTGATGTTCGCAGCGTGGCGGCTGCTCCTCGGGGCAGAGCAGCATGGTCAACATGACCTGGCAGGTGCCGCACGGAGGCACGGCCTGCTCCCCGCCGAACCAGCCCTGTTTTGGATTGCCCTTCAGGCTGGTGCGAAAGTGGACGAAGACCTTGGCGTTCGGATTGGCCGCAGACCATCGTTCGGTGAGACCGACGGGCCGGGCGCCATGCAGCAATGCGAGCACCACGGCCTGCTGGGCGGCGCACGAACCGGGCGGGTAGTAGGGTTCGCCAGCGCCGCCCTCCCAGCCTTCATTGACCCGTCGGGCGTTCCACTCGACGTTGCGGTGCGCCATCCTGCGCCACGCCCGATCGAACTTGCGAAGCCTCTCCGAGGAGATGAGCTGACGAAAATTCATCCATCGCTCGGTCGGTGGGACGTGCCATGCGCCCGGCAGTTCGGCCTGAAGAGCCGCGTTCTGACGGCCGGAGTTGGCCGCGTAGACCTGGCCGTCCGGGCAGCGGACGACGCCGAGCATGACGCCAGGCACCTTCTTCTTTTTCGCCCGTGCGGTTCTGGCGGCGGCCTGAAAGGTGCTCGCGTCGGCCTTGGTGTCGGCGGTCTCTTCGAGCCGCGCCTTGTCGCCGTGGGCCTTGTGGCACAGGGCGCACTGTTCGTCGCCGACGAGCGCCACGAGGCCGGGGGATTGCACGAGGCCGAGCAGCGTCGCGGCGTTCGGGGGGCTGCCGCTCGGGCCGCAGTTGTTGAGCATCGGGTCGCTGAGCAGGTGGACGTTCTTGCCCTCGACCTTGACGTCCATCGACCCGGGGCCGACGAAGCGGGCGGGGCCCTCGACGTTGGCGGAGACGATGCCGCCGCCGGTGGCCTTGCTGGCGATGTCGCCGATGGAGGTGAAGGTGGCGCCCTTGATGGCGACCTTGTAGCCGTCGAAGGTCACGTTCTTCGAGAAGCCTTTCGGCGAGTTGCTCGACTTGGCGATGTTGGGCAGCGGCGTGGGGACGAACGGGGCCGGCGGGCCGGGCATCTTGCACACGTTGGGCACGGTGGCGGCGGCGATGCCGTTGCTGCCGGTGGTGACTGGGGTCTTCGGCGGGTTGACGGAGATGCTGGACATCGTGAAGACCTCGCGGCGCCTCAGGTCGGTCGTTGCAGGAGCAGGGCGCCGCGGAGGCCGGCGTCGGAGCCGGCGGTGATCATCGCGCGCGGGCCGGGGGCGTAGGCGCGACGGAACGACTGCACCCCGAGGATGGCGCCGAGCGGGACGAAGGCGGCGCCGACGTCGCCCCAGCGATCGGCGGGGGCCTCGTATTTCAATGACTTCCACACTCCGGCGGTGCGCATGGCGACGAAGCCCCATTCCTCGCTGCGGTAGCGCTCGCCGTTGATGTCGTTGTAGTGGGCGTCGACCTGCTCGTCGGGCAGGCGCAGGACGCGGGCGGCGCCGGCGACCGCGTCGCTCATGCCCTCGCCGAAGGTGCCGGTGTCGCTGGTGCGGAGGTGGGCCTCGCGGGCCGTGTGGACGCCGCGCACGACGGCGAGGGCGGGGAGGCGCAGGCGTCGGCGCAGGTCGGGGTGGGCGAGGACGATGCATCCGGCCGCCTCGCCGGGGATGAAGCCGCTGCGCACGCCGGGCTGGGCGCAGCGGCGCTGGTCCTCCAGCCACAGCAGGGTGTCGGCGTGCAGCCAGCTGTCGACGCCGGCGACCCAGCACAGGGCGTCGGGCTCGTCGGCGACGAGGCGGGCGGCCTGCTCGACGGCCTGGACGGCGCCGGCGTGGCCGTGGCCGGCGACCCGGACCTCTGCCTGGAGGCCCGCGCGCCGCATGCAGGCGAGGGCGAGGCCGAGGAGCTCGCCGGCCTCGCGCTTGCCGAAGCCGGGGCGGGCCTCGGGCAGGGCGAGCAGGAGGTGGTGGTGGCCCTGGTGCGAGAGGCCCGCGGCGAGCGAGCGGGCAGCCTCCGCGAGCGCGCTGGCGAGGAGCGGTTCGAGGCGGGCGTTGCCCTCGAGCAGGGGGTCGATGCGCGGGTCGGCGGCGGCGATCAGCGGGGCGCCGTCGGGGGTGGCGAACGGATATTCGCTGCAGCGGGCGATGCCGGCCCGCACCGCGGCGGCGCTGCTGACTGCGTCGTGTCCGACGGGGGTGCGGGCGCCGATGGCGACGATCTCGAGGCGGGGGTTCACGCGGCACCTCGGTGGGGAGAATGGCTCATGAGGGGCGACGGGCCTGTCACGAGGTTGGAGCGCGTGCGGAGAGTGCCGATGGGGTTCACGCGGCACCTCGTTGTTCGCGGATCTCCGTGACGTCGAGGTAGTCGGCGTCGAGGGCCGTCACGCGCAGGCAGCTCTGCCACACGAGCGAGAGGCGTCGCTCCTCCGGCTCGAGGATCAGCGCGGTCAATTGCGAGGGCTGCTCCTGCCGGCGCGCGCCGAAGCGGGTGGTGAAGCCGAGGGCGATGCGCGGGATGTCGACGCGGAGGAGGCCTTCGGGGGTCATGTTGAGCAGCTCGACGCGTTCGCCGAGGACGGGCCCGTGCGCGCGCTGGTCGGCGGGGGCGCTCATGGCGAACTCAGGGTCGTAGTCGGCGGGCAGGAGCGGGCGTCGGGTCTGCTCCCAGCGGGCGTCGTAGGTGCCGGCGAGCTCGCGCCGGGGCGACCAGGACGGGTCGACGGGGCCGAAGCCGGCCGGGCCGCGGGCTTCGGGGTCGCCGTCGGGATACTCGACCTGGTGCGCGGGCTGGCCGGCGCGCGTCAGCGATCGGCGCACGAAGCCGCGGCCGATCGGGTTGCGATCGTCCATCCGCTGCCGCGCGGGATCGGGGTCGGCGGTGTCGAAGCCACCGAACGCGTATTCGTAGCGAATGGGGTGTGTGGTGAATCGTTCGGGGGCGGACAGGCCGACGCCGAGCGAATCGTAGGTGCGCTCGCCGTGGACCAGCAACCGCTTGAACAGCGCGCCGACGCGCAGGCTGACGGGGACGGTGGTCGCCGGCCGGCCGCCGGGGGCGTGGGCGTGGGCGATCGCCAGGACGTCGACGCCGGGCTTGGGCGCCAGGAGGTCGGAGTCGAGGCGCAGGCTCGACGCACCCGGGTCGCCGAAGTACTCGGGGGCGAGCACGGGCGGAGGCTGCACGTCGGACAGGACGGCGCGGCCCTGCAGGTCGACGTCGAAGCTGGCCTTGACGGCGACGATCCACCAATGCACTCCCTCCTTGTCGCGCGCCCAGTTGCGGGCCGCAGCGTAGCTGGTGCGATTGTCCAGAGCCCACATGACAGCGCAGGGTAGCACGGCCGGGCCGCAGTTCGCGGGCGAGTTCGCCCGAGACGAGCGCAACGCCGCTCTGGTCCGCGGATTCGCCGGGGCGCGGGCGCTGCTGCGCGGCGGCAGATTGGGGGATCGGGCGCGCACGGCGGGGGCGCCGGGAGACTGTCGATATGTAAGGTGTGCGTCATGGTCGCGGGGGGCCGGGGCGTGCGCTGACGGAGCGTGCACTATGGCCATTGTCGAGGATCGACTCGTATGAGTACCAGCGGCCTTTCGCGGTGCCACGATTCGTTGCAGGCTCCGTCGAAGCCCTCGCAGCACGTGTCGCGCGGACCGAGGCCTGCGGACCGGCAGTGGATGACTTGATCCGCTACCAAGTGAGCGTGACGAGTCCTGCTCGCTCCCTTGTGCAGATCGACTTGAATCAGCCGAACGGCTCAAGCCGACATCCTGACGGCAGCAACGGGATCGCGGCGGGGGAGGCGAACGGCTCGAGTTGAATGTCCTTTGGGACAGGAGCTCGCGCGAGCGAAGGCCGACGAGCCCCGGCGTGCGGGCTCGTCGTCGCTGCGCTCGGGGCCCCGGCGCTCAGCCGCGCGGTGGGGTGGCGAGCCGGCGCAGGCGGGCGATTCGCCGCTCGACGCGGCCGTAGACGGTGCGCTCGGGGTAGCGGAAGGCGGCGGCGTCGTCGTCGGGCTCGGTCGGGGTGCCGGCGGGTTCGCCGAGGATGAGCTCGACGCCCTCCTCCACGGTGCTGATCGGCCAGATGAAGAAGCGGCCCTGGGCGATCGCCTCGAGCACGTCCTCGCCGAGCACGAGGTTGCGGACGTTGCTCTCGGGGATGACGACGCCCTGGGTGCCGGTCAGGGCGTGGGCGCGGCAGACCTCGAAGAAGCCCTCGATCTTCTCGTTGACGCCGCCGACCGGGAGGACGCGGCCGCGCTGGTCGACGCTGCCGGTGACGCCGATGTCCTGGCGCGCGGGCAGGCCCGACAGGCTCGACAGGATGGCGAACAGCTCGGCGGTGGAGGCCGAGTCGCCCTCGATCGGGGTGTAGGTCTGCTCGAACACCACCGAGGCGCCGAAGCTGAGCGGGAAGTCGCGGGCGAAGCGGTCGTGCAGGTAGCCGCTCAGGATCAGCACGCCCTTGCTGTGGATCGGGCCCGACATCTCGACCTCGCGCTCGATGTTGAGCGGGCCGTGGCTGCCGGCGTAGGTGACCGCGGTGACGCGGCTGGGGCGGCCGACCGACTGGAAGCCGTCGCTGACGACGGCGAGGCCGTTGATCTGGCCGACGCTGTGACCCGAGACCTCGACGCGGATGAGTCCGTAGCGGTGGAGGTCGAGCAGGCGGTCGCGCATCTGCCCCTGACGGTCCTGCATCAGCCGGAACGCGGCTCGCAGGTGCTCCTCGGTCAGCTCGTCGGCGTCCTTGGCCAGAGAGGTGGCCTCGGTGATGAGGTCGCTGAGCAGGCCGAGGTTGGTGGTGAGGCGGTGCTGGTCCTCGGCCAAGCGGGCGCCGTACTGCATCAAGAACGCGACGGCGCTGCGCGAGCAGCGGGACAGGCCGCGGTTCGAGGCCAGCCAGGCGGCCACGCCAGGGTACACGCGCAGACCTTCCTCGAAGGACATGTCGTCCTCGAAGTCGGCCCTGATCTTGAACAGGCGGCTGAACTCGGGGTCGAGCTCCTGCAACTGGTGGATCAGGTCGGGGTCGGCGACCAGCACGACCTTGACGTCGAGCTCGACCGGCTGGATCCGCAGGCTCGGGCCCTCGTCCTCCTCGTGCGGCTGGATCGCGCGCGCGAGCAGGCAAGCCTTGAGGTGCTCGTAGACGGCCTCGCGCTTGACCAGCGCCTCGGCGTCGATGATGAGAAAGCCGCCGTTGGCGCGGTGCAGGTCGCCCGCGAGGATCGTGCCGGGCTCGGGGTAGCGGCTGTCGTTCGAACCGGCGACGACGCGGCCGAACAGGCCCGAGAGGGTGACGTTCTGCGCGTGGATGATCGGCGCGACGTCGTCCGGGCGGCTGGTGACGAGCAGCGTCGGCACGACCAGGCCGGGCGGCAGCGGCACGCTCGTCAGCGGCAGGTGGTGGCCCTCTTCGAGGTGGTAGACCTGCTGCAGGTGCTCGTGCAGCCGCTGGCTGTACTTGCGCACCTGATCGGTCGGCAAGGCGCGCTCGGGCACCGCGGCGAAGCTGGCGGCGATGTTGTTGCGCAGGGCGGCGCGCTGGCGCTGCAGCAGGGTCTGCTGGATCTCCGCCTCGAGCAGCGCCAGCTGGCGCTGGGTCTCCTCGACGTGCGGGCGCACGGCCTCGATCGCGTCGAGCACCTGGCGGTTGAGCCGGGCCTCGGCCTCGGCCTCGCTGTCCTCGGCGTCGCTGGCGGGGTCGCCCGTGGGGGCGGTTTCGGGGCTGGCGACCTCGTCCTCGTCGTCCTCGTCCTCGAGCGGGACGAAGTCGAAGCCGTCGTCGCCGGCGACCAGGCCGAGGCCGTGCTCGGCGGCGATCTTGCTCAGCTGGTCGTGGATCTTGCGCTCGGCCGCGCTCTGCTCGCGGTGGATCTCGACCTGCAGCCGGTGGCGGACGCGGCCCTCGAACACGTCGTGGACGGCGGCCTCGAGGCGGGCGTGCAGCTCCTCCATGGCGCGGACGAAGGCCGGACCTGCTCCTGCGGGCAGGAACGCAGGGACAGGTTCCAAAGGCCAGCGAGGGTTGACGAGCAGGACGAGGTCGCGCGGGGCGGGGCGGCGCCGGGCCTCCTCGCGGGCGAGGGCGACCGCGGTGAAGGTGCGGCCGGTGCCGCGGCGGCCGACGACGGCGACGTTGAAGCCGGGGGCGCGCTCGGCGAGGCCGCGGCGGAGGGCCATGGCCGCGCGGTTCTGCGGGGCGATCCGCAGGTCGAGCACGAGCTCGGACGGACCCTCGGGCAGCGCGTCCTCGCGGACGGTGACGGTGCACTGCTCGGGGCCGAGCGGGGAGACCTGGCGGGTCACGACCGGGTCGGCCGCGGCGGCAGGCGGGCTCAGCCGTACGGTGGTGGACGTCGACGCACCCGCGTCCGTCGCGCCACGAGGGGCGCGGTCGGAGCGGGGGCGGGGCGACTTGGGGCTCGGGCGGGAGCGCGACGGCATCTCAGCTCGCCGGCGCCGGCTCGGGTGCCTTGTCGGCGACGGGGGTGTCGCCGCCGATCGCAGTGATCGTGCGGGCGATGTTCTGCCGCTGGTCGGGGTCGGTCTCGGGGTGCTCGCTGAGCTCGCGGAGGATCTGCAGCATCAGCGTGCGGGTGTCGGCCGGGCCGTTGTTGATGATCTGCTCGAACTGCGCGGTGCAATCGTCCTCGTCGCCGCGGGTGCGGAGGATCCGGATCACGCAGGTGTAGGCCCACTCCGGCGCGCGGTGGTAGAGCGAGGGCAGGCCGCCCAGGAGCACGCCGAGGTACTGGTCGAACTTCTCGAGGACGTAGAGAATGTTCCAGTAGACCCCGTGCGGGTCGTTGTCCTCGAGCAGGTCGAGCAGGCGCGGCAGCACGGCCGGGTCCTCGATCTGCTCGAGCAGCTCGACCAGCGGCGGCAGCTCCTCGCGGATCTCGACCTCGGTGCCGAACTGCGCGAGGTGGTGGATCCGCTGCAGCAGGCCGCCCAGGTTCTCGAGGCTGGGCGGCGGCGGCTCGTCATCGAACTCGTCGTCCTCCTCGGCGATCTCCAGGACGCTCTTCTTGCGCTCGGCCGGCGGGACGGCGGGCTGAAGCGTGAGCGGGGACAGCGGCGCAGCGGGCGCGGCGGGGGTGGCGCGGGTCAGCGCGGCCTCGTCGAGCTCGTTGCCGCCGCCGGCCTCGGCGCCCTCGTCATCGATGTCGGCGCCTTCATCCTCGCCCTCGGCCTCGACCTCGTCGATCTCCTCGTCGGTCTCGACCTCGGCTTCGACCTCGTCCTCGTCCTCGAACTCGGGCTCGCGGGCCTTGGCCGGCTTGCGCGCGGGCTTGGCGACCTCGGCCGGCTTGGCCTTGGCGGCCTTGGCCGGCACCTTGGCCTTGGCCTCGGTCTTGGCGGCTGGCTTGGCCTTGGCGGCCTTCTTCGGCTCCTCGACCGCCGGCTTGGTGGGCTTGGCGGGCTTGGCCGGGGTCGCCTTGGCGGCGACCTTGGCGGGCTTGGCCGCCTTGGCCGGCTTCTCGGCGGGCTTCGCGGCGGCGACCTTCTTGGCCGGGGCGGGAGCCTTCTTGGGCGCTACCTTGGCGCTGGCCTTCTTGGCGCTGGTGCTCTTGGCGGCCGTGGCCTTGGTGGCCTTTTTGGCGGGTTTGGATCGCGTCGACGCTGCCACGGGGCTTTTCTACGCGATCGTACGCGGGGATGGCAAGCCCTCGAGCGAGAGGGGTAGACTTCGGGCCGTCATGGCGTCGCGAACAGTGGTGGATTCCGTGGTGTGCGTGGAAGCTCCGCCGGCGGGTGCCGCGGCGGCCGAGGACCGCGCCAGCGCCCTGCGGGCCCGCTTTCCGGGGGCCATCGTCGAGCGCTATCTCGACCGCGCGCCCGAGGTGGGGCAGCGCGTCAGGATTGCCGCAGGCGCGGCCGTGATCGGCGAGGTGGTGCTCGCCGACGACGTGAGCGTCTGGTACGGCTGCGTCCTGCGCGGCGACGTGAACCGCGTCGAGATCCGCGAGCGCAGCAATGTGCAGGACGGCACGGTGATCCACCTCGGCGACAACGATCCGACCTTCGTCGCCGAAGAGGTCGTGATCGGCCACCGAGCGGTCGTCCACGGCTGCCGGATCGGCGGCGGCACGCTGGTCGGGATCCAGGCGACCATCCTCGACGGCGCGGTGATCGGCGAGGGCTCGATCGTCGGCGCCGGCGCGCTGGTCACCGCCGGCACCGTGGTGCCGCCGCACTCGCTCGTGCTCGGAGCCCCCGGCAAGGTGATCCGCACGCTGACGGCCGCCGACGAGGCGATGCACCGTGGCCTGGCGCACAAGTACGTGCGGCTGGCCCACAACTACCGGGTCGGTTGAGCCCGAGCGCCGGGCGCGCGGCCGGCGAGCTGACCTGAGGTCGCCCGCCCGCGAACTCGTGTGCGCCGGTCTCGAGGCGCGAGGTCGATCGTCGGCGACGTCAACCCGTGGTCGTCGAGCTGCTCGAGGTCGAGCCCGTGGTGGTGGTGTCGCCGGTGGTGGTGGTGGTGTCGCCGGTCGTGGTGGTGTCGCCGGTGGTGGTGGTGTCGCCGGTCGTGGTGGTGGTGTCGCCGTCGCTCGTGGTCGCGCCGGTGGTGACCCCGAGGTCAGGTGGCTCGCAGATGCCGTCGGCGGTGCGGCAGCGCAGGTCGCCGCAGCAGGACTGGTGATCGAAGCACCAGCGCGTGAGGTCGAGCGCGCCGATGCAGGCGCTCTCGTCGGCGCACGCGGCCGGACCGCGCTCCCCGCCGAGCTCGCCGGTGGTCTGGCCGTAGTCGGCGACGCAGATCGCGTCGGTCTCGCAGTCGCCGCTCTGCATGCAGCCCGTGGTGCTCGAGCTGCCGCTGCCGGGCGTCGTGGTCGCGCCTCCGGTGTCGCCGTCGGTCACCGCCGGCAGCGACGGCGGGCGACAGGCGGCGAGGGCGAGGACGACGGCGAGGCGGCGCACGCCGGCGACGATAGCAGGCCCGGGCGCGCGGCTCGAACGCCGCGCGAAGCGCCCCGAGGGCGGCGGCCTGGGCGTCACGGCTCGAACACGCAGCGGACGCGGAACGGCTTGCGGTCGCGCGGGATGGTGGTCTCCTGGCCCGACTTCGGGTCGACGATCCAGGCCTGCGCGGCGTCCTCGGCGAAGGCGGTGCGGGTCCAGTGGAAGCCCTCCGCCTGCTCGAGGTCGGCGATCTCGCCGAAGCGCTTGACCTCGTCGCGGTCGGGCAGGCGCCAGTGCTTGAAGCCGCCGAGCTCGAGGTCGCGGCAATGGGTCTCGCCGGCCGGCTGCAGCTTGTCGGGGCAGGCGTGGCCTTCGTCGCAGCGCTGGACGTAGATCGGCTTCTTGCGGTCGGGCAGCAGGGCGGCGCCGGCGGGCGGGGCAGGCGGGTTCAGCTTGGGCTCGGCGTACGGCTGGGCCTTGGCGGGCGGCTCGGCGGCCTTGGCGGGCGGCTCGGCTGCCGGCGCGGGGGCGGTCTTGGCCGCTTCGGAGCCGCAGGCGGCCAGGAGGGCGAGGACGAGGAGCGATCGCGCGATCACGAGGGCAGGGTAAACAGGTCGGGGCCGATTTAACAAGGCAAGGCAAGGCGACGAGGGCGCGAAAGCGCGCGACGGGCCGTGGGGCAGCTCGACAGGTGAGGTATGGTCGCGGGGATGACCGGCACATGGATCGCGCTGCTCGTGGCGCTGACGGGCGAACCCGCGAGCGGCGAGGCGGCGGCGGGCGAGGTCGTGCGCGCGAGCGAGGGGGCGAGCGACGAGGCGAGCGGTGATTACTCGCGGACGCCGGGGGTGGAGGTGCCGCCGGCGATCGAGGCGCGGCTGGCCGAGCTGGCGGCGGCGTTTCGGCGGGCGACCGGCAAGCCGCTGGTGATCACCGACGGCACGCGGCGGCCCGAGGTGCAGGCGGAGCTGATGCTCCGCAACCTCGAGCGCGGCGACGACGTGGTCCGCAACTACGCCAACAAGTCGGCGGCCAGGGCGGTCGCGGAGGCCTACGCGAAGGCGCGCGAGGCCGGACGGGCGGCGGCGCTGGCGGCCCTGACTGCGGTGATCCGCACCCAGGTGGCCGCGGGCGACTACGTGTCGAAGCACCTGCGCGAGGGGGCGGTCGACGTCCGCTGCCTCGACCTCGACAAGCGCGAGCGGGCGATCCTGAAGAAGCTGGCGAAGGCCCGCGGGATCGCGGTGGTCGACGAGAGTCGCACGAGCACGCCGCACTATCATCTCAACTTCGTGCGGTGAGCGGCTGGCCTCGAGGGCATGTGCTTTCGGGCATGTCCTCGGGGCAAGGCGCTGCCGAGCTCGATTGGCCCTGCGGGCATGGACTCGGCGAGGTCGGGCCTGCTCGGCGCTGCGCGGGTGGTTCCTCATATGAAGAAGGGCTGAAAATTGTCGTCGGGCGCGTGCGACCTGGGCGGGAAGGGCTCGTCCTTCTCCTGCGAGATGAATTCCGCATCGCGCACTTTCTCGACCTCGCTGCTCACCCTCGCCCTCGCCGCTTGCGGCGACAGCGGCAGCGACCCCCTCACCGCCACGGCCGGCGTCACCGCGACCGACCCCGGGCCGACCAGCGAGACCTCGCCGCAGACCACGACGGGCGAAGACGCCACGACGAGCGACGACACCACCACCACCGGGACGCCCGACGACCCGACCACCACCAGCACCACCAACGCGGTCGATCCGTGCGACGCCTGCGGCGAGAACGCGAGCTGCCGCGGCGACACGTGCGTGTGCGACGAGGGCTTCGAGGGCGACGGGCAGACCTGCGCCGACCTCGACGAGTGCGCGGGCAAGAACGACTGCGCCGTCGACGCGACCTGCTCCAACACGCCCGGCGGCTACGACTGCGCCTGCAACGAGGGCTACAAGGGCAACGGCTTCACCTGCTCCGACGTCGACGAGTGCAACGAAGACCTCGACATGTGCAGCCCGAACGCGTCCTGCACCAACCAGGACGGCGGCTACAAGTGTGCCTGCGAGGACGGCTTCACCGGCGACGGCTTCACGTGCAACGGCAGCAAGCAGTTCGGTGAGAGCTGCAAGGCGGGGGAAGAGTGCGCGAGCGGCCTGTGCCTGGTCGGCGGGTTCGACATGTGCACCGTGTCGTGCACGCAGAACGTCGCCAACGACTGCGGCGCGCAGGGAGTGACCGGCCTGTGCGTGCAGGTGGCGGTCGACCAGTACGCGTGCGCGGGCGACATGACGTTCGGCGCCGACAAGGACGACGAGGTGCTGCAGGCCGGCGACAAGGTCTCGCGCACATTCCAGACCAAGACCGACGCCGACCTGTTCCTGGTCAACATCGCCATCGCCGGCGACTACGCGGTGATCGCCACGCCCGACCCGGACGACGACATCCAGCTCGACTTCTACCAGGCCGACGCGTCCGAGTTCGGCACCGTGAACATGTTCGGCATCGGTCAGGCGGAGAGCGCGGTGATCACCACCCAGCCGGGGGTGTTCTTCATCGTCGCCCGCAACATCGGCGCCAGCAACGGCAGCTACACGATCGAGGTCGTCAAGCAATGACCGCGGCGGCGAGGTCGGCGATCCCACCGGGATCGTGACAGCGGACGGGGGGAGCGCCCGCGCGGAGCGGTCCCCGTGCTCCCGGGCGGCGGAATTGTGGCAGGATGCCGTCCGCGCCGTGTCCACGCCCCCGTCCAGTCCGCCTGCCGATGCGCGCGAGCTCGCGGCCGCGCTCGCGCGCGCGGTGAGCCGCGGGGCGGCGGCCTGGCCCGGCCTCGAGGTGGCGCCGGCGATGTTCCAGGCGCACCTCGAGGCGCGCGTGCCGGGCGAGGGCGATCGCGTGGCGGCGCTCGAGGCGATGGCGATCGAGGATCTCTATCTGGCCTGCGCGTGCGTCCACGGCGACCGCCGGGCGATCGCTGCGTTCACCGAGCGGTTCGTGCGGGTCAGCGTGGCGGCGGCGGTCCGCTCGCGCCGCGACGGGCCGGGGGCCGACGACATGGTCCAGCTGGTGCTCGAGAAGCTGCTGGCGCCGCGCGGGGAGCTGCCGCCGCGGCTGGCCGAGTTCAGCGGGCAGGGCGGGCTGCGAGCGTGGGTGCGGGTGACGGTGGTGCGCGCGGGCATCGACCTCGAGCGCGCGCAGGCGCGGCGGATCGTGGCCGACACGGGCGAGCCTGCCGCCAACCTCGAGGAGCTGGCGACGACGACCGACCCCGAGCTCGACTACCTCAAGCGGCACTACCGCGACGCGTTCCGCCAGGCGTTCGCGGCGGCGCTGGCCGAGCTCGACCCACGCTCGCGCAACACGCTGCGCCAGCACCTGGTGGAGCGCCTGAGCATCGACCAGATCGGGGCGCTGCAGGGAGTCCACCGGGCGACCGCGGCGCGGTGGATCGCCCGCAGCCGCGAGGAGCTGCTGGCAGGCACGCGCGAGCAGCTGCGCGGCCGGCTCCACCTGAGCGAGGGCGAGTACGCGAGCATCATGCGGCTCATCGACAGCATGCTCGAGGTGAGCGTGCAGCGGCTGCTGTCGGGGTGATGGAGTGTGTCTCGAAGGACATGTCTCGGTGGACATGTCCTTGGAGAAATGTTCCAAAGGACAGGCGATGATGCGTCAGCGGGCCGCGGTCCGGGTGAGCGCGAGGGCCTCGGGGTGGGCCGCGAACCAGGTGTCGACCGAGTCGCGCAGCTGCGGGCTCGGGTCCTTCATCGTGCGCAGCTGCTCGCGGGTGTCGACCATCATCTGCGCCGCCCGGGGCCGCTCTGCGGGGCGCGTCCACAGCGTTCGCCCGAGGGACAGCTGCGCTTCCAGCGGGCCGAACGGGTCGGCGCCGCGGGTCAGGACGGCGAGGGCGCGCTCGAAGCTGGCGATCGCGTCGTCGGTCCGGCCCAGGCGCTGCTGACAGTCGCCGAGGCGCTTCTGGGCCCGGCCGACCAGCTCGTGCTCGGGGCCGAAGTGTTTGGTGCGGATCGCCAGGGCGCGCGTGTACGAGGCCAGGGCGGTGTCGAGGTCGCCGGCGTGCATCTGCTCGCCGCCGAGGGCGATCAGGGTGAGGGCGAGGGTCGGGTGCTCGGACCCGAGGCCGCGCTCCTGGATGCGAACGCCGCGCTCGAGCAGGGCGCGGGCCTGGTCGCGGGCGTCCAGGGCGCGCAGGGTGATGGCGAGGTTGTTGAGGGTGAGGCCGATGTCGGGGTGCTCCGGGCCGAGAGTGCGCTCCTGGATCGCCAGCACCTGCCGCAGCAGATCGCGGGCCTCGCCGTGCTCGCCGAGCTCGCCCTGGACCGTGGCGATGTTCTGAAGGGCGGTCAGGGTGCGCGGGTGGCCGCGCCCGAACGTCCGCTCGCGCGTGGCGAGGACCTGGCGGAACAGCGCGACGGCCTCGCTGCGCCGGCCGAGCCGACTGAGGGTGGCGCCGATGTTGTTGCGTACCACGGCGACGTCGGGGTGATCGGGGCCGAACACGCGCTCCAGCGCCTCGGCGGCGCGGTGGAAGGAGGCGAGGGCTTCGTCGTGGCGACCCTGGCGCTGCAGGCCGACGCCGATGTCGCTGTGGGCCCGCGCGGCGTCGGCCTCGTAGGCGGGGCCCAGCGCCTCGAAGCCGGCCAGGGCGGCGCGGTAGCTGGCGAGCGCCGGGTCGTACTGGCCGCGGGCGCTGTGGAGCTGGCCGACGCGCACTGCGAGCTGCGCGGCGCGGGCGTCGTCGGCCAGGCGATGGACCGCCGCGTCGGCGCGCCGGGCCGCTTCCTCGGCCGCCGCGTACTCGGCTCGGGCCCGGCGGACGTGGACGAGCTCGATCCACCCGTCGGCGGCGGCCTCGACGTCGCCGCCTGCCTCGGCGGCCCAGACCGCGTCGGCGAGGGTCTGCTCGGCGGCCGCGAGGTCCTCCGCGAGCTCGGCCTGGGCCCGGCCGACCTCGACTCCGGCCTCGGCGGCGGGCCAGCCGAGCTCGAGCTCGCGGGCCCGCGCGAGGGCTGCTTCGGCCTGGCTGCGCGCCTGGGACAGCTTGCCGGCGCGGCGGAGGGCGCGGGCCCGGGCGATCTCGGCCTGCAGCGCCGCTGCCTCGGGGCGGCCGGGATCGGGGCGGCCGCGGGCCTGGAGGGCTTCGATGTCGCCGCAGGTCTGCAGGCCGCCGAGCGCGTGAGCCATGGCCGGCGCGGCGAGGACGACCTCGGCGTCGGCGGCGACGAGGACCCCGGTGAGGGCGCTCAGCTCGTCGAGGCGGCGATCGAGGCAGGCGACGCGCAGGTCCATGACGGCTTCGGATTGCTCGCCGCGGGCCCGCGTGGCCAGGCAATTCTCGGTGTAGGCGGCGGCCCAGGCGGCTGTGTGGCCGTCGAGGCGCGGGCCGACCGAGGCCCAGGCGGCAGCGGCGTAGGGGGCCCGGGAGGCGGCGAAGGCGGCCTGGGCGGTCTGGCGGGTCGGCGCGTCCCAGACGCCGCGCAGCTTGTCCTGCGCCCCGCTGCACACTTGCGACCACGGCTCCGGGGCGCTCTGCTGGGCGACCACGTAGCCGCCGGCGGCAGTGGCGACGAGCGCGAGCAGGCCGGCGGCGAGCAGGCGTCGACGCGCGCGGCGGCGAGGCGTGGCCCGCAGCGCGGCGAGCAGGGCCCGCATGTCGGGGTGACGCGCGGCCGGCTGGACCGCGAGGCCGCGGGCGAGGATCGCCGCCAGCCAGGCCGGCAGGACGCGGTCGGGCGGCGCGGGGCGCAGGTCGCCGCGGCGCACGTGATCGGAGAGCTCGGTCAGGGTGCGCCCGGGAAACGGCCGGACGCCGCAGACCGCCTCGTAGAGGGCGACGCAGAAGCTGAACTGATCGCTGCGAGCGTCGGCGGGGCGGCCGTCGAGCTGCTCGGGGGCCATGTAGGCCGGCGTGCCGAGCAGCGCGCCGGTGACCGCGAGGGCGTCGGGATCGTCGGCCGCGACTGCGGGCGAATTCTCGGCCGAGAAGACGCGGGCCATGCCGAAGTCGGCGACGCGGACGCGGTCGTCGGCGCCGACCAGGACGTTGTCGGGCTTGAAGTCGCGGTGGACGATGCCGGCCGCGTGCGCGGCGGCGAGGCCTTCACCCGCGGCGAGGAAGACGTCGACGATCTCGCGCCACCCGCGGGGCCGCTGCGCGAGCCACTGGCGGAGGGTGCAGCCGTCGACGAGCTCGGTGGCGATGAACACCCGCTGGGCCAGGGCGCCGACGTCGTAGATGGTGACGACGTTGGGGTGCGAGAGCTGGGCCAGCGCCCGGGCCTCCCGCAACAGCCGCGGCTGGATCGCGCGCCAGCCGGCGTCGGCCTCGGGGCGGACCCGCAGCAGCTTGAGCGCGACGCGGCGATCGAGCTCGGGGTCGAAGGCGGAGTAAACGGTGCCCATGCTGCCCATGCCGATGCAGTCGAGCACGACGTAGCGCCCGAGGCAGTCGCCGCGCAGCAGGGGCGGGGCGTCGTCGCCGTCGTCGACGTCGCCGGTGCCGCGGCTGAGGTAGGCCTGGGCGTAGCGAGTGACGAGCTCGAAGCAGGCGCGGCAGCCGTCGATGTGGCGCTCGACCGCGGCCCGCGAGACGTCGGTGCCGGCGCCGTCGACGAACTGGGCCAGGGCGGTCTCGTCGAGGCAAGGCCCGGGGTCCGTCGTGGCACCCGGGTCGGGATGTGGCGCACTCGCAGGCAATCCGGGGCGGATGATAGTTCAGGTGACGCGAGGCGGTCGAGGCCGGCGGCGCGAGGGCCAGCGTATTCGGCCTGAACCGGCAACTCGGAGCGAGATGGCGCCGGCGGCCCCCGGTCACTCCCGCAGCGCAGCCCGGCATGACCCGCGGTGAACGATGAGCGGGCGGCAAGCTGCGTGCGACGGCACGGACATGTCCTTTCGGGCATGTGGCGTGGCAGTGGGCGGGGTGGCTCGCCCGAAACATGTCCTTGGGGACATGTTTCGGGACCGGGCGGTCACGACCCTTGCGCGGAGGCGGGGGGAGCGGGTAGATTCGTCGCGGCCGAAAAAGGTGGACCGGTTCGGTGAGCCCCGGTCAGCCCGCGCTCCTGCGGGTCGATGTTCCCCCGCGAGGGTGAGTTCCCACGGCCATTTCGGGGCGCTTCGCGCCCGAAAGGCTCACCATGCGCTTGAATCATCTCGATCTCCAGGTCACCGACGTCGCTCGCAGCGTCGAATTCTTTGAGCAGATCTTCGGCCTCGAGCTGCAGTCGAACCGGCGCTCGCCGGTGATCGCCATCCTCGGCGACGGGGCAGGCTTCGTCCTCGTGCTGCAGCGCCGCGAGGCCGTGGCTTACCCCGAGGGGTTCCACGTCGGCTTCCTCGTCGACGACGTCGCGCTCGTCCACGCGGTGCATGCCCGCGCGACCGCGGCCGGCCTGCCGATCTCGCCCGTCGAGACCGACAACCGCAGCACCCGCACCTACTGCCGGGCGCCCGAGGGCTACCTGGTCGAGGTCGGCTGTCCGCGCGTCACCGCCTCGCGCGGCTGAGGCGCGGCTCTCAGGACGGCGTCGGCGCGCGTCGACCTCGGCGCGCTGCCGCTGCGCGATGCCATCGCCGCGGACGGACGGTCCCGCGCCGCGCGGCGCTCCGGCCGAGGTCAGCCGCGAGGACATGTTCCGAAGAGCATGTCCTTCGTGGCATGTCGCATCGGGCCGGTCTGAAGGGACATGCTCCTGGGAGCATGTCCCTTGATGGGAGGAGACTTCAGACGCCCGCGTGCTCGGGGCGGGCGTAGGCGCGGGCGACCAGGCCCTCGAGTGCGGCGGCGTCGTGTTCGCCGGGGACGCGGCCGAGGGTGCGCTCCATGTCGCGGACGATCGGCGGGAGGGAGCGGCGGCGCTTGCCGCCGACCTCGGCCTCGTTGGCGATCCGGTCGGCCGGAGGGCGCTGCGGCCAGCTCGGGAGGTCGACGGCGCGGGCGAGCTCGTCGCGCTGCTCGGGGCCGACCTCGGCGAGGGCGCGCAGGGCCAGCTCGCCGAGGATCTCGCCGGCCTGGGCCAGCTTGTCGCGCATGTACGCGTAGGTCTCGTCGGGGCTCATGTCGCGCATGAGGTCGAGGTAGAGGCTGGCGAGCAGCGACGGGATCACCGGCAGGACGACATTGATCGGGCGCGGGGTGTTGTCGACCCGGCGGGCCCACTCGCTCAGCAGCTTCTGGGCGCGGAACTGCAGCGCCGCGAACTCGTGGCCGAGCAGCTCGAAGCGCTCGTGCTGGTCCGCCGGCAGCTTGAAGATGCCGCGGAAGAAGTACTGGCAGACGAACGACCAGTAGACGAAGTCGTCCCAGTAGACCTTGGCCGGCAGCACGCGCGGGCTGCCGTAGATCGGGGCGGCCTTGCGGTACAGCTCGCAGGTGGTGTCGAAGAACTGCAGGTAGAGGCGATCGAAGCGCTCGGCGACCTCGGCGACGTCGCCGCCGCGCAGGCGGGCCTTGAGGATCTCGAGGGTGAACGAGGCGGCGAGGGCGATGAAGTCGGAGCCCGGCGAGTAGAAGGGGTCGTGGAAGGCGCCGGCGTCGCCGATCAGCGACCAGCGCTGCGGCGAGAACATGCGCGCGGTCGCGTGGCTGTAGTGCTTGAGGGTCAGGAAGTCGACCATCGGCAGGTCCTTGATCTGGGCGAAGCAGCGCGGCTCGTGCTTCTCGACCCAGGCGAGCGCGCGCTCGCGGGTGCGGACGGTGTCGAAGGGGTGCAGCTCGTCGTGGACGACGATGCCGATCGAGGTGTGGTCCTGACCGTCGTCGCCGGGGGCCAGCGGGATGTACCAGAGCCAGTAGCCAGGCCCCATGAAGTGGACGGTCGAGTACCAGCGGATGTGCTCCGGGTCGCGCTGGTGCCACGCGGTGGCGTCGGCCGGGACGAGGTCGGCGACGTCGACGCGGCCGGGCACGCGCCACCAGGCAGCGTGGGCGAGGTGGCCGCTCGGGCGGGTGAGGCCGAGCTTGCCGCGCAACAGGCCGCGGCGGCCGGTGGCGTCGACGAACCACCCGGCCCGCACGGTCTGCGGGTCGCCGCCGCCGTGGGCCTCGAAGCGGACGAGGTGGTCGCCATCGCCCTCGACGAGCTCGACGTCCTTGACGACGCAGCCCTCGATCAGGTGGACGCCTGCCTCTTCGTTCATGTCCCGAAGGTCCTGTTCGAGGCGGCCGCGGTCGAGCTGGAAGGAGGGCACCGTGGCCCGCTCGGGCGGGCCGATCTCGGTGCGATCCTCGAGCGCGTGGGTGTGGCCGCCGCCGGGGTAGAAGCGCAGGCCGTTCTTGAGGTAGTGCTTGGCCCGCAGGTACTCGTCGAGGCCGAGGACGACGCTGAAGAAGTGCGAGGACAGCTCGACCGAGGACTCGCCGACCTTGTGCGCGGCCACGGGCAGCGGCCGCCGCTGACGCTCGATGACGCAGACGCTGGCCTCGGGGAGCTCGCGCCGGAGCAGGCGCGCGAGGGCTTGGCCGGCGAGCCCGCCTCCGCCGATCACGACGTCGAAGCGCGGGGGGAGCGAGGAATCAGAGTGTTCCTGGGACATGTGCGCGAGAGCGGGGGGAGGATAGCGGAGGGCGTGGCCCATGGTGCGTGCGTTCTCGCGCCGGCGAGCGGTGGCGAGGCGGTCGGCGATCGCCGGGGCGAGGCGCGGCGATGGTGTTCCGCCCGGCTCGCCGGTCGAGATACCCTGGCGCGGTGATGGTTCGCCGCGTCGCGTGGGTGTCGGCGCCGATCGGCGCTTCAGCGGCCACCGCGGCCGGCGTGGACGCCGGCGGTGACGCCGCGACCGCGAAGACGCGCGCGCGGATCGATCACGAACCGGGCCGCCCCGAGGTCGGTGCGGCTCGGCGGGATCGTGACGCTGGGCGACGGATCGGCGGGCGACATTCCGGCGGCCGGGGCGCCCCGCGCCGGTGGTCGCGGGCGCAGGGTGTGCCGATGGACATGTTGAAAGAGACATGTCCTTTTGAAAATGATCGATCGGGCATGTTCCATGGGACATGCTCCGAGGGGCATGGATGGAGACGGGCGTGACCGGCTCGGCGACGCTCGAGGAGCGGCTCCTCGACGATCCGGACGACGCCGAGGCGTGGGCGGCCTACGGGGCGTGGTTGCGGGCGCAAGGCGACCCGCGCGCGGACTGGTTCGGGTTCGAGGCGCTGGCGGCGACGGCGGAGGAGCGGGCGCTGGTCCCGGGCTGGCTGGCCCGCGAGCAGGTCCACCGGGCGCCGCCGAACGCGAGTGCGCAAGATTGCGAGTGGCGCCACGGCTTCGCCGTCGGGGTGAGGTTGCATGTCGGCGGTCGTCGTGACGCCCGCGGGCTGCGCGAGCTGATGGCAGATCGGCGGGCGCAGCTGGTGAGCCGGCTCGAGCTCGCCTTCGCCGAGGAGGCGCCGGCGCGCGGGCTGGTGGCGCTGGGGCAGGCCGACCTGGGGCGCCTGCGGACGCTGCGGGCCCGCTACGGCGCGCGCGGCAACCAGGTGGCGCGCGCGCTGGCGGGGCAGCGGGCGCTGAAGCTGCGGGTGCTCGACCTGCGCCACTCGGGGCTCTCGGACGAGGGGGTGGTCCTGCTGGCCGGGTGTGAGGCGCTGGGCGGGGTGCGAGCGCTGTACCTGCAGGGCAATCGCTTCACGGGCCGGGGTCTGATGGCGCTGGCAGGGGCGCCGGTGTTCGCGGGGCTGGAGGTGCTCGACCTGCGGTACAACCCGATCGGGCCGGCAGGCGCGGCGGCGCTGGCCGAGTCGCCGGGGCTGGGCGGGCTGACGACCCTGCTCTTGCACGCGGCGGAGCTCGGGGCGGAGGGCGTGCGGGCGCTGGCGTCGTCGACTCGATTGCCCCGCGAGCTGGTCCGCTTGTGGCGGGCGCGGGAGGGGCGATGACGGGCGAGCGCGGGGATGAGGTGCGGAGCGAAGCGGCAGGCGTGCGGGCGCTGGCGTCGTCGACTCGATCGCCCCGCGATCTGGTCCGCTCGTGGCGAGCGCGGGAGGGGCGATGACGGGCGAGCGCGGGGATGAGGTGCGGGACAGGTTCTTCGCGCTGCAGGGGCTCGAGGGGGCGGCGCGCGCGGAGGCCGAGCGATGGCTGCGGGCCGAGGTCGAGGCGCTCGAGGCGGAGCCGACGACGCGGCTGATGGGGCTGTCCTTGTCGCCGTTCCCGACGGCCCGGTTCAAGCGGCTGCGCTTCGTCGCTGCGGCGGCCCTCGATGAGACTGTGCGCGGGCGGTTCGCCAGGCCGTGCGCGGCGCTGCCGGAGCTGGCGGCGGCGTTCGTCGACCCGGAGGAGTTCGCCTATCACTGCTGCGAGAATATCGTCGGCCTCGATCGCCTGTTCGCCGGGCTGCAGCGGGGGGCGGTCCGCTTCACCGGCGCGACGCGGCTGGGGTCCAGGGTGACGAGTTTGCGCGCGCAGGTCTCGTCGGCGCTCGCGGCTCGTCTGGGTGAGCTCGACGGGCTCGGGTTGTACGTGCGACCGGCCGATCGCTCGCGCGGGGGGCTGCGCTTCATCTTCCACAGCGCCGAGCTGGCGGCAGCGCTGACGGTCGCGCTGCGCGAGGCGCTGCCGCCCGCGCTGCTGCAGGGGTTCGTCCACGTCAATCCGGTGTTCCGCTGCAACCGCTTCGAACCGGGCGACGCACCGTTCACCGCCCACGTGGATTCGCCGTACTTCGATCGCGCGCGCCATCACGTGTCGAAGTACACGCTGCTGCTGTATTTGACGCCGGGCCGCGGGGAGGCGCCGCTGCGCTTCGTCGACGGGCCGACGCTGGCGGAGATCGGGGCGATGACTGCCGTCGTGTTCGCGCAGGGGCTGGCGCACGAGGGCCGGCCGTACGTCGACGGGCGCAAGGTGTTCCTGCGCACCGAGCTGGTGTTCGAGGACCGCGAGCTCGAGGATGCGGCGGCGATCGGCGAGGTGTTCGCCAAGGCGTGCTACCTCGACTGCGAGAGCGTGTTCGCGGCGGAGCTGGCCGCGTCGGCTTCCGCGGCGTACGAGCGGGCCGCGGCGGCGCACTGGCGCGGGCCGCCGGCGCCGGTCGCCGCCGAGCCGTACTTGCACAAGCAATTCCGCGGGGCGCACTTCGTCACCAACGGCTTCGACTACTGGTTCTCGCGCGCCGCGTTCTCGCCGGTCGAGGGCGCCGCCCTGGCGCTGCTCGATCTGCTGAACGCCTCGATCGACGGGGTGCCGTTCCGCGGGCTGGGCCGGTCGCAGGTGCTTGTGCGCAGCGCGAGCGAGCGCGGGTGGATCGCCGGGTTTTTGCGCGAGCAGGCGCCGGCGCCCGAGCCGGTGTTTGCGCGGCTGAACAAGCCGGCGCTGTGCCCCGAGCCCGAGGCGCCGCTGCCCGGCATGAGCTTTCCGTCCTCGCCGGACTTCGAGGCGGCGTTCCCCGACGACTGGGACGCGCCGCGGCACGAGGAGGTGATCGCGGCGTATGCCCGCGCCCGCCTGTGGGCGTTGCGGCGGATCTGCGCGGCGCCGATCACGATGCTGGGCAAGGAGCTGTTCCTCGACCCGGCGCGGTTCGTGGTCGACGGCGGCCGGATCCACGTGCTCTCGCGCGAACGGCTGGGGCCGGTCCACTTCGCCGGCGCGGTGTTCTTCCAGCCCGAGGACTTCGTCGGGGTCGACGGCACGATCGACGCGCTGCAGCCGTTGGTGCCGCCGATCGCGTTCCACGAGGAGGACGAGCTGCTGCACCTGAGCTGCGATCTGTTCCGCAACTCGTGGATGGTGAGCCACCGCAGCGAGGCGGTGCCGGTGCCGCGGATCTGGACCGAGGACGATGTGGCGCCGGATCATCCGGAGTGGCTGCTCGCGGCGTCGCTCGACCGCGACGGGCTGATCGCCGAGACTGCCGACGAGCTGCCGCGGGGCAAGCGCTCGCGCCGGCGGTGATCCGAGAGTCGCTGCCGGTCAGAACTTGGCGCCGAGAGTGAGGCGGGCGTCGAACATCGCTGCGACGCCGCCGCGGCCGATGTCGAGGGTCACGCGCGGCTCGAAGCCGAGCAGGAAGTGGTCGCCGAGCATGCCCTGGATGCCGGCGCCGAACGGGGTGGAGAAGGCGGCCCCGGTGCTGTCGAGGCTGCTGCTCGACTTGTCGCTGGCGACGTGGAGCACCGCGAAGCCGGCGCCGAGCAGGACGTAGCCGAACAGCTTGTCGCTGCCGCTGCCGAGGCGGACCTCGCCGAGCGCGCGGAAGACGTGGGTGCGGAGGCGCTCGGTGTACCGGGTCAGGTTCTCGTCGGGATAGAACGAGGTGAACTTCTGCTGATTGAAGAGGTGCTCGAAGGTGAAGCCGTAGGCGCCGACGAAGGCCGAGTTCTGCGCCGGGATGATGCCGCCGATGCTGGCGCCCCAGCGGTAGAACACCGTGCTCGGCGAGCGGAACGGGACGGCGACGAGGCCCGGCGAGACCAGCAAGTAGGCGCCGCGATGGTGGAAGCTGCCGGCCTCTTCGGCGGCGCGCTTGGCCCGGCGCTCGGCCTGCGCGACCTGCGAGCGGCGCGACGGCGCCTCGTCGAGCGAGGGGTCGCTGCGGCGGGTGACCTCGTCGATGCGCACTGCGGTGATGTCGGCCTTTGCCAGATCGGAGATCGCCCCGTTGGGCTCCTTGAAGGCGACTGTGCCGGCGTCGTGGCCGACCACGCGACCACGCATCTCGTGGCCGCGGACGGTGAGGATGACCGGGCGATCGACGTAAGCCGACCAGTCTGTCTCGGCCGGGGCAGGTGGTTCGGCCGGGGCGGGTTCGGCGGGCGGCGGGACTGCGTTCGCTGGGTCGGTGGCCTCGGCGGCGAACGGGTCGGCCGCGTCACCGGCCGGGGCGGCCGCGACGGGGGACGTGATGAGGGATACGACCAGGCACGCCGCGACGGCGGGTGCCAGGGGACGGATATGCATGCGGCGGAGTCTATATCAGTTCGCGGCGAGGATCGGCGCAGTCGACCGGCGGCGCGGTGTGGGCGAGGCTCCCACGGCGACCGTGGCTCCAGCCGATTGATTACATGTTTTAAAAGACATGTTCATATGCACATGTCCTTGTGGACATGACATGCTGCGCCTGGCCGAGCGGCGTTCAGGTGCGCCAGCACTCGACGCGGTCGATGGTCTTGTGGCTCTTGTTGTCGACCGCGCTCCAGTAGACGATGCAGCGCTTACCGGCGATGAAGGCGCTCTGCAGGAGGCCGAGGAGCTCGGGGTAGAGCGGGTTGTTGCGCCACAGGCAGGCCCAGGCCGACTTGCCGGGGATCGACGGCTTCATCTGCACGCACGGGCCGCGGCCCTGGACGGCGCTGTCGAGGTGGATCAGGTCGATGCGGCCGTGGTTGTTGCCGATCTGGTACTCGTCGTCGTCGTCGGCGCGCGCGGGGTTCGGCGCGCCGAGGACCGCGAGGAGGAGGGCGGTGCGGACGAAGTAATGCATGCGGGCGTTTCTGGGCGACGGGCGGCGCGGCTCCACCGGCGATCGGGCCGGCGGCTGCGGGCGATCGCGCGCGAGGCGGGCGGTCCTGCGGGGGTGCATCGGCATTCGCGGGGCCTGTGATCGCGGCGACAGGGGCCCGGCGCGGGGTGAGCACGGCAGGTGCGAGGTCCGAGGCGGGTCGCGCGTCGCCGGCGGCGACTCAGGTAGGATCGCGGCGATGCTCGTCTCGCGTCGCGCCGCCTCGCTCTTGTTGTCGCTGTCGTTCGCCTGCCAGGGCCAGGTCGGGGAGCCGACCGACACCGCGGTGTCGATGTCGTCGACGACGACGACCACGAGCGGGACGGCGACGACGACGACGACGACGGGGACGACCACCGCCGGCGAGGCCTCGACGGTCGACGACGGCTGTGCCGCCCACGCGATCGGCGATTGGGGTCAGTGTCAGCCCGGCAACCTGTCCGGCTGCGACTGGCAGGCGAGCGGCACCAACGGCGAGCTGCTGTGCCTGGCCCCGACCAGCGGCGGCTTCAACGTGTGCGGGATCCGCAACTGCGTCGACGTGTGCGACTGCTTCGCCCCGCCGGCCACCGGCACCGCGGTGCCGGTGTGCGCGGCGATCCTCGGCAGCGGCGCCACCGGCTGCGCCCTGTACTGCGCGGGCGGGCAGGTCTGTCCCGACGGGATGCAGTGCCAGTCGGGCTATTGCTACTGGGAGGGCTGACCGGGCCGTAGGGACATGTCCTGGTAGACATGTCCCATCGATCAGGTAGAGGTCGGACGGGCCTGGGCGGCGCGGCGGGTGACGACGTCCTGCAGGGCGTGGCGCATGTCGCGGAGGATCCGCATGCCGCGGAGGTCGAGGTCGAGGTCGACGAAGGCGCGGGCGAGGTCGGGGCGCACGCCGCAGAGGACGCACTCGGCGCCGAGCAGGCCGACCGCGCGGGCCATGATGCCGATCGCGGAGGCGGTCTGCTCGTCGCAGTCGTCGAGGCCGGTGAGGTCGAGGATGACGTGGCGCGCCCGCGTGCGCGCGAGCTCGCCGAGCAGGCGCTCGGTCATCTGGGCGCTGCGCTCCTCGCCGAGGATGCCGATGATCGGCAGGGCGAGGACGTCGCTCCAGACCTCGAGGACAGGTGTGGACAATCGCTCGACGCTGCGGCGCAGGCGAGTGATGAGGGCCCGGTTCTCGCGGTCGAGCTGCTCGAGCGCGGCCTTGGCGTGGGCCAGGCCGTCCTCGACGCGGCGGCGGTCGGCGGCGTCGAGCGCCCGGGCGACCGTGTCGGCCAGCGAGGCGACGAAGTGCAGCTCGTCGCGCGTGAACTGCCGGGTGGAGCCGATCTGCTCGTTGCAGAGGACGCCGACGAGGCGGCCGCGGCGGCGGAGCGGGGCGTCGAGCAGGGCGCCGACGCCGAGCGGGGCGAGGTAGTCGCGCGCGAGCTCGCGGGTGGCCGGGTGGTCGTGGATGTCGGGGACGACGAGGGCGCGCGCGTCCGCGAGGGCCTGGAAGTAGGACGGGAACAGGCTGGCGTCGAGCTGCTGCACAGGGTCGGTGTGGTGCTCGTGCGACCCGCGGAGGTAGAGGTCGAAGCATTCGATGGCGGCCTGGTCGGCGGTGTAGATCCACACCGACGAGCGCTCGAGCTGCAGGCCCTCGGCGGCGGCCTCCGTCAGCACCGCCAGCGCACGATCGAGGTCGCCGGCGTCGATCGCCTCGCTCTGGGCCACGCGCAAAAGCACCTGCTCATGCCGCTGCAGCGCGGCCTCCCGCTCGGGCGCGAGGTCCTGTCGCTTCTCGTCCACCATCGCCTCTACCCTGTATCACACCGGGGCTTAGCGGCGAATTGTGCAGGCGATCCGCCGATATGAGCGAACGCGCTCATTCGGTGTACCAGGGATACAGGGTGACGTCGCCTACGTCGTAGGTGCCGGCGCCGTCGAGAACGATGGTGACCGCGTCGAAGCGGACAGTCGACCCGCCGGGCGTGCCCGGGCCCTTGGTGTCGTCGACGGCGACCGCGAGCTCGCCGTACGCCACGCCCTTGGCGCTGAACCCGCCGGTGGCGTTGCTGCGCACCAGCTTGTCGCCGACCCACACGGGCACGCCGCGGACGAGCTTGCGAGACACGCCGTCGGGGACGAGTCGACCGCGGACGGTGTACGCCTCGCGGGCGGACGGTTGTTCGCCGCGACCGAGCAGCCAGGTGGTCCCGGTGTGACCGATGGCGAGCAGCAGCGGTCCGCGCGGACCACCGCCGGCGAGCAGGCTGAGATCGAACCCGCCGGCCAGCGAGATCTCGACCTGCGGCGCGCCGGTGGCCGCGTCCAGGCCGACGAGGATGTCCTTCGCGCGCCTGACGTAGACAGCGTCGTGGTCGGCCAGCAGCACGTCGGGTTCGAGGCCGTCGCGCCGCCACAGCTCGCGACCGCTGACTGCGTCACGCGCCCGCAGCTCGGCCTTGCCGCGGCGGTCGGGGACGTCGAAGGCGAACAGGCGGCTGTCCTCGAGGACAGCCGGTGCGGCGCCGCCGTCGATTGGGTCGAGGCCCCACACGCAGCGCGCGGCGCCGCCGGCGATCCGCCCGAGCTCGGCGCCGGTGGCGGGGTCGAGCCGGCGGTGACCGTCGCGCCCGGGCTCCTCGACGATCAGGGCGCCGTCGCCGGTGACGACGCCGCAGCCCTCGCCGACGGCGACGCCGGACCAGAGCAGCGCGCCGGTGGTCGGGTCGAAGGCGAGCAGGCCGCGGTCGCCGCGGACGTAGCCGCGCTCGCCGTCGGTCCACAGGTGACTGGCGCGGGTGAACGGCTCCTGCTCGCCGCCGCGGAGGCGCCACAGCTCGCGGCCGTCGGCGAGGCCGAAGCCGACGATCGCGTCGACCTGCTGGCCGTAGATCTCGGCGACGAAGGTGCGCGGGGCGACGAACTGCTCGTAGGTCGAGCCGTAGTTGGCGAACGGGATCTGCCAGCGGATCCGGGAGGTGCCGCGCTCGATGGCGACGAAGCGCAGGGTGCTGGACCAGCCGCCGCGCATGAGCAGGAGGTCGGGGCCGAGGCTGCGGACCGGGCTGAAGTCGCGCAGGCCCTCGGGCAGGGCGGCGCTCTCGACTGCGCCGGGGAGGCCGAGGACGTCGGGCTTGCCGTCGTCGACGCCGACGAGCCAGTCGTCGCCGACCGGCCACCAGCGGGCGGCGTCGAGCCGGGTCTCGTGGCGGCGCACGATCGCGAGGTTGGCCAGCGGGCGCTCGGGGGCGTGCCGCGGCGCGGGAGCGGCGAGCACCGGCAGATCGACCTTGGCCGGGACGTAGGGGGTCCAGACGTCGAGGTCGACCGGGTCGACTGCCGTGAACGGGGCGACGACGCAGCGCACGCCGGAGGTCGCCTCGGGGACGTAGGGCGGGTCGCGGACGAAGTCGAGGCGGGGCTCCTCGCGCCAGCTGCCGCCGCGCAGGCGGGGGAGCTCTTTATAGACGGTCCACTCGGCGACGTTGCCGGCGAGGTTCTGCACGCCCTCGGGGCTGGCGCCGGCGGGGTGCTGTCCCACGGGACAGGTGCTGGCGGTCTGATAGCAGGCGCGGGTGCTGTCGAGCGGGATGTTGCCCCACGGCCAGGTGCCGCCGCCTTCGCGCGCGTGGGCGGCGTACATCCACTCCTCGTCGTTCGGGAGGCGCTTGCCGAGCCAGCTGCAATAGGCGCGGGCTTGCTCGAAGTCGACGCAATTGACGGGGTGGTCGCCGCGGTCGGCCCGGGTCAGGTTGCACTCGGCGACGTCGCCGACGACCGTGGGGGTGCAGGCGCCGGCGTGGACGCAGGCGCCGTAGGCCGCGGTGGTGACCTCGGTGATGTCGATGCAGAAGCGGTCGACCTGCGCGGGGCCGAGGCTGCCGCCCTCGACGAGGACCATGCCCTCGGCGCACGGGTTCTGCGGCTCGCGCGCGTGCTCGTGCGGGGTGCAGGCGAGGAGCGCGACCAGGCCGAGCCAGCGACGGGTCATGCGAGGACGCTATCACGGGGCCCGCACAGGCGCGCGCGCGGCCGGGGCCCGAAGGTCACGCGGGCGGCGGGAATGCGCGGGGTCGGTGACGCGTCCGCGGCCGGGCGCTGTGGGATACTCGCGGCGCACCCGGTCATGCCGACGCTGATTTCACGCGACGAGGGGCTGCGCCGCATCGAGGCCGAGGGCGGCGCGCCCGAGTGTCTGATGTGCGCGATCGTCCGCCGCGAGGTGGGGGCGGTCCACGCGATCGCCGAGGACGCGACGATGCTGGTGATGCTGCCCCGCTACGTGCGCCGCTGGGGCCACGTGATGGTGGTCCCGAAGCCGCACGTGACGTCGTTCGCGGAGGTCGAGCCGGCCCTGTGGGCCCGCGCCAACGCGATGGCGCACCAGGCGGCGCGGATGGTCGAGCGGGTGATGCGGCCGCGTCGCTGCTACGTGGCGTCGACGGGCAGCAGCGCGGGCGAGATGACGCAGACGTCGCGCCACCTGCACGTCCACGTGATCCCGCTGTACGAGGCCGACGACCGGCCGAGCGACGTGTTCTCGTGGAGCGAGGGGATCTACGTCGGGTCGCCGGAGGAGTGGGCGGCGCTGCAGGCCCGCTACCGCGAGGTCTGGGACGCGAGCTGACCTTCGGGGCAGGTGGCAGCGGGCTGGCGGATTGGGCCGCCACAGCGAGGTCGGGATGCGAGCTGACCTTCGGGGCAGGTGGCTACCGCGAGGTCTGGGACGCGAGCGGAGCTTCGGGGAAGGTCGCGTCGGGGCGGTGGACCAGCGGCTCGCCGGCGGGATCGTAGCCGCGGAGGGCGGCGGCGACTGCGGCGAGGTTGGCGGGCGTGGGTCGATAGCGCTCGTTGTCGAAGGCGAGGCGGGCGTGCCAGCGGTCGAGCGGGGTGGGCTCGCGCGGGGCGGTGGGCCACACCGCGGTGGCCGGGGCTCGCAGGGCGGCGGGGGGCAAGTGGGCGAGGTCGCCGCGGCGGAGCGACTCGAGTAGGTCGAGCTCGGCGTCGAGGCGAGCGCGGATCTCCGGGGTCGCGACCGACCACGCGGCGACCTGCGATTCGTTGCAGACGACGTACTCGCGGAAGGCGATCGGGTCGTCGGGGCCGTCGCGGACGTGATAGACGGCGCCGATCCGGCCGGGGTCGGCGAGGGCGACGGCGAGGTCGACTGGCTCTCCGGACATGTCCTCGAGGACAAACGGCTCGGCGGCGTGCGGGCGGAAGCCGACCACGAGGGCGTCCTCGGCGAGGTCGATGCGGACGAGGGCGTCGCCGTAGCGGCGCTCGCCGAGGCCGAGAGTGGTGGCGAAGGGGCTGGTCCAGGCGTAGCGGCGGCGGCGATGGCCGGGGTGGTCGCGGAGGAGCGCGGCCAGCGGGTGAGCGTCGACGAGGCCGTCGAGCGCGCGCAGGTAAGGCGAGCGCTCGCCGACGTCGCTGTCGGCGACGAGCAGGCGCCGCGAGCGGCGGAGGGCGTCGATCTGCGCCGGGGTGGTCCAGGTGTAGAGGACGCGGCGGGCGAAGTCGTCGTGGTGGACTGCCGCGTCGTCGCGTGGGGCGGCCGGTCGCGGGAGGTCGGGAACCGGCTCGGAACGTTGATCTGCGGGCTCTGGCGGCTGCGAGGCGTCGAGGGGGCGCTCGCCTGCGTCGCGCGCCGGGCCGCATGCGAGGACCACGAGGCACCAGGCGGCGCGGGTCGGCGAGCGGCGAGGAGGTCGGCGCACGCGGAGAGCATAGCCCCGTTCGAGGGGTCGCGAATAGCGGGCCAGGGCGCGGGGCAGAATGGACATTCTCGATCCAGGTTTTTCCAGATTCGCCGCGGCGCCAGGTGCGATGATTGGGCGCAGACGTCGTATGGGACGAGCGGGCGGAGCGGCGGGCTGGCGAGCGAGGGAGCGCGCGCCCGCGCTCGATTGGTGGCACCGCGGTGAGGCGGTGTAACACGTTTCAGTAGCGCGCGATCGCGGACGCCCGAGAGTGCCGACAGTCGCTGCGGCGGGCGCGGCGCCGGTACGAATGTTCGCCCGGGCGGCGGCGGGCGGCGGTATAAACATACCGTTCATGGCCAACGCGAAGATCAACATCGGCTTCGATATCGAATGGGATCTCGACCGCGGTTTGAATCTGTGGGCTGGGGTGCCGACGCTGAGCATGTGGGTGCCGTCGTCGGTGGCCGGGTTGATGTCGGGCCTGTGCGCGATGGTCGGGGTCGAGCGCTTCAACCTGTGCCTGCACCTCGGCGGGCAACAGAGCGTGGAGGGCGACTGGGAGGTGATCGCCGGCGCGCCCAGCTTCGAGGAGGGGCTGCTGGCGCTGCGGGCCATCACCTGGCCGGCGGGGTGGGGCCGCTGGGAGCTGCTGGCGCTCGACCGAGAGCGACGCGTGGCCCGCTACCGGGTGGTCAACGGCTGGGAGGCGCTGTACCAGCGGGCGCTGGGGGTGCAGTGGGGCAGCGCGATGATGGCGGGCAAATTCGCGGGGCTGACCGCGAGGCTGTTCGGGGTGCCGTGCTGGGCCGAACAGACCAGCTTCGCCGCCGACGGCGCCGAATACGACGAGTTCGTGGTGACGCCGACGACGGTGACGCTCGAGGAGCGGATGCAGCAATTGCTGGCGGCGGGGCAGGCGACCAACGCGGACCTGGCGGTGGCGCTGCAGCAGCTGAAGACGGAGATCGAGGAGCGGGCGCGTTCGGAGCAGCAAGTGCGCGAGAAGCTGCTGCTGATCCAGCAGCAGGAGCGGGCGCTGCGGACGCTGTCGGCGCCGATCCTGCAGGTCTGGAGCGGGATCCTGGCGGTGCCGGTGATGGGCGCGCTCGACGAGGCGTCGGCGGCGACGCTGATGGAGCGGCTGCTGCACGCGATCGAGGGCTCGGCGACGCAGCACGTGATCCTCGACCTGACCGCGGTCGAGCTGGTCGACACCAACACCGCCGACCACCTGCTCCGCATCGTCCGCGCGGTCGGCCTGCTCGGGGCGCGGGTGATCGTCACGGGGATCCGGCCGGCAGTGTCGCAGACGCTGGTGTCGCTCGGGGTCGATCTGGGCAAGATCCTGACGCAGCGGAACATGGAAGAAGGGCTGCGCGTGTGCCTGGCCGGCGAGGTCGGGCGCCGGAACTGAGGTGGCGTCCTGGCGCGTGGAGCCGGATCTGCCGCGCGGGGGCTCGCGCGCTGCCTGGACCCGAAGACGCGAGCGACTGCGCCACGCGCGTGGCGACTGCCTCGGCAATGACGGCAGTCGCGGAGCTTCGCCTGCCCCGGCGATGATGTCGACGGAGCGGTCCGGTGATGTGGCGATATGCCAATCGCGCGACCGCGCGACGAGTAGAATGGAAATGATAGCAGTCGCGTGACGGCGGTGGTTGGGCAATGATAGCAGTCGTCTGACGCGCGGCGATGGTTCCGACCATGATGCCGGGCACGGCCGGCGTCACGCGGGCGGGCGGGTGCGGACGAGCAGGACGAGCAGGCCCCAGGCGAGCAGGCCGGCGGCGGCGCCGAGCCAGCCGGCGCCGGCGGGGAACAGCAGGGCGTCGGCGACGACGGCCCCGAGCAGGCCGCCGACGCACTGGGCGCAGGTGTGGGCCATGAGGTCGATGGCGGCGAGGCGGCCGAGCATCGCGTTGGGCGTGAGGAGCTGCAGCCGGGTGGTCGAGGTGACCCAGGTGGCGCCCATGCCGAGGCCCCACAGCACCGAGGCGACGACGAGGACGGTGGGGGCGTCGAAGGCGGCGAACAGGGCGACGCCGGCGAGGGTGACCGCGGTGCCGAGGTGGATGCCGGAGACGGTGCCGCGCAGGCGGGCGACGCGGGCCCACAGCAATGGGCCGACGCCGGTGCCGATGCCGCGCACGCCGTGCATGACGCCGAGAGTGACCGCGACGGCCCCGGCCTGCTCGCGCCCGGCGACGGCGTGCAGCAGGACCCACGCGCCGCCGTTGGCGAGGGCGACGGGGATCTTGGCGAGGGCGACGTGCAGCAGGGCCGGGTCGCGCCAGGTGCGGCGCCAGGCGGCGAGGAAGTCGGGCGAGACGACCATCGAGGCGGAGGCGTCGCTGGCGGTCCGCTCGCCCGGCCGCAGGCGCGGGAGGGTGGCGAACAGCAGGGCCGCGAGGACGAAGGTGGCCGCGTCGATCGCCAAGGCGCCGTGCGGGCCGACGAAGGCGGTGACGAACCCGCCGGCGGCGACCCCGAGGGCGAAGATGGTGCTCCAGGTGGCGCCGAGGAGGGCGTTGGCGGCCCCGAGCTGGTGCGCCGGGACGAGCTGCGGCAGCGCTGCGCTGGCGGCCGGATCGGTGAAGGCCGACAGGGCCATGCGCACGAACACGAGGGCGGCGAGGGCGGCGGTGCCGGCGTCGCCGCTGCCGACCACCGCGATCATGACGAGGACGACGAGGGCCCGCAGCAGGCTGCCGACGACGAGGATGGTCCCGCGATCACGGCGATCGGCGAGCCGACCGGCGAACGGCGCGAGCACGGCCCGCGGCAAGGTGTGGGCGACAAGGACGGCGGCGACGCCGTAGAGACCTGTACTTTCGGACAGGGCGAGGGTGCCGACGGCGACGTAGGTGAACCAGTCGCCGAACAAGGAGATCGCCTGGGCGATCCACAAGCGCCGGAAGTCCCGGTTGGCGAGCAGGCCCGGCGTGGACACGCGGCGATGATAGGCGAGCGAGCCGCCGCGCGGGGCGCCCAGACGCGCGGGCCGGCGTGCGCTGAGGCGCGTGCGCGCGTGAAACCCGGCGGGCGAAGTGCGGTGCATGCAGGGCGCGCGGTGGCGGCGGCGCGGCGGTGGGCGCGGTGACGGGGCGAGGGGCGAGGGGCGATGCGATCGTGCGGCGGGGAGGAGGCGCGGCGCGTCACTGCAGGGCCCGGCGAGTCGTTGCGAGGGTGGGGGTCGCGGGGGTCGCAGCGACGGTGCCAGCGGGCGAGGCGCGTGGGCGATGGACAGGGGGCGCGGGCGCTCGCTACATTCGCTTGCGTGTCGGAGTTCGACGCCCTGCCCGCGGAGGAGCGCCGGAGGTGGCTGCTCGAGGGGCTCGGGGCGCTGCTGCGGCGGGCGGACTGGCAGCACTTCGTGTGCACGCCGCTCGTGCTGCCGCGGCCGGAGTTCTTCCCCGACCGCTTCACGCGCAGCGCGGCGGGGGTGCTGCGGCTGGTGCGGCGGCTGTTCCGCTACGCGGATCTCGAGCTCGGCGCGGAGATCGAGCTGTACGAGGGGCGACCGCCGGCGCCCGAGGGGCCGATCGCGCTGGGAGCGACGCATCACCACGAGGGCGCGGCCGGGCTGTTCCTCGGCATCGATGGCGGGGTCGCCCGCTTCGGCGCCGACCTGGCGCTGCTCGACGATCCGGGCGGGATCACTGCGACTTTGGCCCACGAGGTGGCGCACGCGTATCGCTCGCACCACGCGCTGTGCGTCGAGGACCGCGACCTCGAGGAGGAGCTGACGGACATGACCGCGGTGTTCCTCGGCTTCGGGGTGCTGAGCGCCAACGCGGCGCTGCGCCACACTTCGGAGCAGATCTACGACGGGACGTTCCGCTCGCGCTGGTCGGTGCAGCGGCTCGGGTACCTGTCGCCGCAGGAGCTGTGCTTCTTGCTGGCAGCGCAGGTCCACGCGCGCGGGGCCGGCCGCGAGGTGGTGCTGGCCTGCCTCGGCACCAATCAGGCCAGCTACTTCCGGGCGGCGCTGCGCTGGCTCGAGCGCGAGCGGCCGGCGCTGGTGAGCGAGCTGGGGCTGCCGCCGCGCGCGAGCTGGCCGCCGCCGGACAGCGTGGCGACGCTGACGCGGGCGCTGGACGACACACACGACGAGCTCGAGCGCGACGAGCCCATCGCGCCGGCAGTGCCCGAGAAGGTGTCGAACGTGGGCCGCCCGGTGTTCCGCGTGTGGCGGCGCAGCCGCGCCGAGCAGGCCGCGCTGGCGCTGCCGATCGGGATCGCCGGGCTCGTCGGGTGCGTGGTCGCGGCGATGTTCCACGAGGGGTGGATCGCCGCGGTGATCGTGGTGTCGGTGCTCACGGTCCGCCTGGCCGGTCGCCGTCGCCGGCCGTGCTGTTCGGAGCCGGAGTGCCAGGCGCTGCTGACCCGCGCCGAGGGGACGTGCCCGGGCTGCGGGGGGACGATCGCGGGGGACATCGGCCGCGCAGAGGAGCGGTTGGCCGCGGCCGAGGCGCTGCGGCTGCGGTCGGGAGGGTGAGCGGGGGATGCTGCGATGGCATGTCTCGAAGGACATGGCAGAAGAGCAATGTTTGAAGCGACATGCTGTGAGGGACATGTCCATGGCCGACCGGGTCGATGTCGTAAACGTCAGGGATTCTCGGTGGGGCGAGTTCCGGCTCGCTGCTGACGGGTTGCGCGCGGACGCGACCGCGGCAATGCTCGGCGCATGGACGAGGACCTGCGCGCCGACCTGATAAAGTGGATCGCCGAGGACGACGAGACGCGGGAGCGACTGGCGCGCGACGGCAGCCTGTTCGCTGGTTACCACCCGGAGATGGAGGCGGTGCACCGACGCAACGCGGTGCGCCTGCGCGAGGTGCTGGCGCGGGTCGGCTGGCCGGGGCGAGCGCGGGTGGGCGAGGACGGGGCGAGCGCGGCGTGGCGCATCGTGCAACACGCGATCGGCGAGCCGGCGCTGCTGCGCGGCTGCCTGCCGCTGCTGCAGCGGGCCGCGGCCGAAGGCGAGGCCGATCCGGCGGAGGTGGCGATGCTGGAGGACCGGATCCGCGTGTCCGAGGGCCGGCTGCAGCGCTACGGCACGCAGTACGACTGGAGCGAGGACGGCTCCGCGATGGTGCCGATGGTCGGGGTCGAGGCGCCGGAGTCGCTGGCGGAGCGGCGCGCGGCCGTCGGCCTGCCGCCGATGGTGTGGCGCCGGCCGCCGCCGCCCGGCCAGTCGCCGCCGGCAGATCGCGCGGCGCGTCAGGCCGAGATGGAGGCGTGGGCGCGTCGGGTCGGCTGGCGCTGAGGACATGGCCTGAAGGACATTGTTCCAAGGGCAGGCACATGTTCGTCGGGACAGAGGTTGGCGAGCCGCCAGGACGCTCGCCGCGAGCGACGACGCGAGTAGGAACGCGGCTCCGGTTCGCGCAGGCGATCGCGGTGCTGCGAGTTCGCGGCGCACGGCCGTGGAATCGACGGCGCGAGCGTGGGCCCGGGTTCGCCGGAGGGCACGCTTCCTGCGCGCCGCGGCGTCGGGGCGGGCCGGCGTGGGGAGTTCGGTCCACACGGTCGTCGACGCGGTCGCGGGCCGGCAGCGCCACGGTGTTCTGCTGGGGATGACCGGCCGAGCCCGCTCGAGCCGGTGCTCGGTCGGTCGGGCGACGGCGCCGTGAGTCCGGCGTCGTGCTATTTTCCGCGGCCGGAGACACCGATGGGAATCAGCAAAGCCAGCGCACAGTGGGAAGGTTCGATCAAGACCGGCAAGGGTTCGATGAAGCCGGAGCACGCGCCCGAGATCCCGTTCTCGTTCGCCTCGCGGTTCGAGGGCCAGCCGGCCAGCAACCCCGAAGAGGTGGTCGGCGCGGCGCTGGCGGGCTGCTTCTCGATGGCCCTGTCGCTCAGCCTCGAGAAGGCCGGGACGCCGCCGCGGTCGATCCACACCTCCGCGGCGGTCAAGCTCGAGAAGGACGGCGAGGGCTTCTCGATCACGACGATCGAGCTGACCACCGAGGCCGACGTGCCGGGGCTCGACGCCGACAAGTTCGGCGAGATCGCCGAGGCGACCAAGAAGGCGTGCCCGGTGTCGAAGGCGCTGGCGGGGGTCCGCACGATCGCGCTCAAGGCGTCGCTGCGCCCGCAGCAGTGAACGGGTGAGGCCTGGCCTTCGGGCCAGGTGGTGCGACGGATCGGGGACGCGGGTGCGATGCGTCCCGATCCGTTGCGACCGCGACCTTCACTTGATGGCGACGATCTCGACCGGGCCGCGGCGGCCGAGGATGTGGATGCCGACGTCTTCGGGGTGGCGGTGGAGGGCGAGGTCGATGTTGCCGGTGCCGACGCGGAGGTTGCGGAGCGAGACCCGCTCGAGCGCGGGGGGCAGGGCGGAGCGGAGGAAGCGGACGCGGCCCTCGGTGCCGTCGACGCTCATGCCGAGGGCGGCTTGCAGCAGCAGCAGCGGGGTGGTGGCGGCCCAGGCCTGCGGCGAGCAGGCGACCGGGTACATCGTCGGGCCGGCGCCGTCGCGGCGGGGGAAGCCGCAGAACAGCTCGGGCAGGCGGCTGAGCTCGGCGAACCGGGTCGCCTCGAACAGGGCCTCCATGACGCGGAGGACGTGGTCCTTGAGGTTGTAGCGCGACAGGCCGAGGGCGATAAGCGCGTTGTCGTGGGGCCAGATCGAGCCGTTGTGATAGGACATCGGGTTGTACCGCCGCTCGCGCGTGCTGACGGTGCGGATGCCCCAGCCGGAGAACATATCGTCGGCGAGCAGGTGGTCGGCGAGCAGACGCGCGCGCTCGGGCAGGGCGATGCCGCTGAACAGGCACTGGCCGGCGTTCGAGGTGCGCACGCGACACGGCCGCTTGCCGCCGTCGAGCGCGAGCGCGTAGCCCTCGAGGTCGTCGCACCAGAACGCCTCGTCGAAGCGGGCGCGCAGGCGTTCGGCGCGGGCTCGCAAGATCCGGGCGCGGCCCTCGTCGCCGAGCAGCTCGGCCAGGCGCGCGCCGCCCTGGCACGCCGCGTAGACGTAGCCCTGGACCTCGCACAGCGCGATCGGGCCCTCGGCCGGGCTGCCGTCGGCGTGGAACACCGCGTCGTGCGAGTCCTTCCAGCCCTGATGGAGGAGGCCGGTCTCGGAGCGCCGGCCGTACTCGACGAAGCCGTCGCCGTCGAGGTCGCCGTAGCGCTCGATCCACATCAAGGCGCGCTCGATCTGCGGCCACAGCTCGGCGATCGTGGCGCCGTCGCCGGTGTGCTCGTGGTAGGCGGCGGCGAGGACGACGAACAGCGGGGTGGCGTCGACGCTGCCGTAGTAGCGCTTGAACGGGATCTCGCCGAGCGCGGCCATCTCGCCGCCGCGGATCTCGTGGACGATCTTGCCGGGCTCGGCGTCGGCCGCCGGGTCCATGCGGTCGGCCTGGCTGGCGGCGAGGAAGCGCAGGACGCCGCGCGCGAGGTCGGGGCTGACCCACATGGCGGCGAGGGCGGTGACGATCGCGTCGCGCCCGAACGGGGTCGAGAACCACGGCACGCCGGCGTACGGGTAGAGGCCGGCGGGGGTGCGCGTGATCATCATGCGCAGGTCGGCGAGCGAGCGGCAGATCCAGTCGTCGAACTGCTCGCTCGAGCTGTCGATGCTGCAGTCGTGGGCCGAGAACTCGTGCAGGACCTCGATCGCCTGGGTGAGGGCGGCGCCGTACGGGATGTCGGCGGGCTGCTCGTCGCCGACCTCGCAGGCGACGGCGACGGCGACCTCGCGGGTCATCTTGGCCGCGAGGTGGAGGCGGTACAGCACGCGGTCGGGGGCGCGGACCTCGGGCGCCGGGTCGAAGCGCAGCCGGGTGCGCCGCTCGACCCCGTCGAGGCCGGTGTAGGCGAGCACGACGGAGCTGTCCGAAAGTTCAGGTGAGTGGATCGTGCCGCGGCGCTCGCGGCGGGTGCCGCGGACCTCGAACACGTCGGCGAAGTCGGCGGCGAAGGCGATCTCGAGGTCGACGTCGACCGCGTCGGGGCCGTAGTTGGTGATTCGGAGGCGCTCGTGGCAGGCGGCCTGCCACAGGAACTTCTCGCGCGCGAGGTGCAGGGTGCCGTGGTGGATGACGGGCTCGCCGCCGGGCGGCAGGTCGGGGTTCATCATGTCGACGACGAACACGGTGTTGTCGCGGCTGACGGTCGAGCTCAGCAGCGGCAGCGGCTGGCCCTCGAGGCGCAGGCGCAGGGCCGAGAGGAAGCGGGCGCCGTCGTGGTAGAGGCCCTGGGCGCCCAGCACGCCCCACGGGCGGATGTCGCCGAAGCGGTCGAACACGGCGAAGGTGTCGCCCTGCTTGAGCACGCGGGCGCCGCTCAGGGTGAGCGAGGCGGTGGCGAGGATCTGGAACCGGTCCTCTTCGTCTTCCGCGGACTTGGTCATGGCTCACGCGGCCACTCCGCCGCGGTCCTCCACGATCGCACCATAGAGGCGCATGTAATCGCGGGCCATGCGCTCGGCGCTGAAGCGGCGTTCGAACCGCTCGCGGCAGCGTCGGCGATCCAGGGTCATCGCTCGCGCCGTCGCCGCCGCGGCCGCGTCGAGCGAGTCGACGCAATAACCGGTGACGCCGTCGTCGAGGACCTCGGGGATCGAGCCGCAGCGGAAGGCGATGACCGGCGTGCCGCACGCCATCGCCTCGATCATCGCCAGGCCGAACGGCTCGGGCCAATCGACGGGGAACAGCAGGCAGCGCGCCTTGCCGAGGAAGGCGCCCTTGTCGGCCTCGCCGATCTCGCCGACGTACTCGACCAGCGGATCGGCGAACAAGCCGGCGACCTCGCGCTCGTAGTATTCGCGGTCGTGGCGGTCGATCTTGGCGGCGACCCGCAGGCGCATGCCGAGCCGGCGGGCGATCGCCACCGCCCGGTCGACCCGCTTCTCCGGCGAGACCCGGCCGAGGAACGCCAGGTAGTCGTCGGGCTCGGGCTCGAAGCGGTAGAGGTCGAGCGGGATGCCGTGATAGACGTTGCCGATGAATTGGGCCTGGGCGAGCGGGCGGCGCTGGGCCAGCGAGATCGAGACCACCGGCATGTCGGCGAACTCGTCGTAGACGGCCTGCAATTCGCGGATGTCGAGGCGGCCGTGCAGCGTGGTCAGCTGTCGCAGGCCGAGCCGGCGGCTGAGCGGGAAATGCAGGTAGTCGATATGGAAGTGGACGACGTCGAATTCGCGGGCGCGCCGCGCGACGCGCTCGAGCTGGCGGATGGTCGGCGCCAGCGGGTCTCGACATTCGGGGTCGAGGCGCAGGGCGCGGGGGCAGATCGGGTCGAGCTCGGCGCGCGTGCGCGAGTCGCCCGAAGCGAACAGCGTGACGTCGGCGCCGGCGCGCACGAGCTCCTCGGTCAAATACGAGACGACCCGCTCGGTGCCGCCATACTTGTGCGGCGGTACGCTCTCGAAGAGCGGTGCCACTTGCGCGATGCGCATGCGCGACCTCCATCCCCCGCGGGGCGGGCCCGAAGCTAGCGCGATTCCCAGGGGTCGCAAGCGGGCTGCGGGCGGCGCCCCGCGGCCGCGGCAGCGGACTCAACGGATTCGGCCGCCGCGCCGTCACACCAGGACGGGAGGCGGGTTGCCGCGCGGGCGAAACGTCGCATAAGCGCCCCCATGCGAGCAGTCGTCTTTCGTGATGTGGGGGACATCCGCCTCGAGGATGTCGCCGAACCGAAGCTGCGCGAGCCCACCGACGCGATCGTCCGGCTGACCGCCAGCGCGATCTGTGGGACCGACCTGCACATGATCCGGGGCAGCGTGCCGGGCATGCAGGCGGGCACGATCCTCGGCCACGAGGGCGTCGGCGTGATCGAGTCGCTCGGCAAGGAGGTCCGCAACTTCCGCGTCGGCGACCGGGTGGTGATCCCGTCGACGATCGCCTGCGGCTATTGCTCGTACTGCCGCGCCGGCTACTTCGCCCAGTGCGATCGCGTGAACCCCAAGGGGCCGCAGGCGGGCACCGCGTTCTACGGCGGGCCGGCCGAGTCGGGGCCGTTCCACGGGCTGCAGGCCGAGAAGGCGCGCATCCCGTTCGCCGCGGTCAACCTGGTCAAGCTGCCGGACGAGGTCAGCGACGACCAGGCGCTGCTGCTGTCGGACATCTTCCCGACCGGCTACATGGGCGCCGAATACGCCGAGATCAAGGACGGGGATACCGTGGTGGTGTTCGGCTGCGGCCCGGTCGGTCAGTTCGCGATCCTCAGCGCCAAGCTGATGGGCGCGGTGCGGATCTTCGCGGTCGACAACGAGCCGTCGCGCCTGGCCATCGCCCAGGCCCAGGGCGCCGAGATCATCAACTTCGACGTCGACCACCCGGTCCAGACGCTGCGCGCGCTGACCGGCGGGATCGGGCCCGACCGCGCGATCGATGCGGTCGGCGTCGACGCCTGCCACGCGCACCGCGGAGCCGCCCGCGCCGAGGCCGAGCGCAAGTACGACCAGCACGCCCGCGAGCTCGAGGAGGTCGTGCCGCGCTCGAACCCCGACGGCGAGCACTGGCACCCGGGCGACGCGCCGTCGCAGGCGCTCGAGTGGGCGGTCGAGGCGCTGGCGAAGGCGGGCACGCTGTCGATCGTCGGGGTGTACCCGCAGACGGCCCGCTTCTTCCCGATCGGCCAGGCGATGAACAAGAACCTGACGGTGAAGATGGGCAATTGTCATCACCGCAAGTATATCCCCAAGCTGCTCGACCTGGTGAAGAGCGGCATGGTCGACCCGCTGCAATTCATCACCCGCGTCGAGCCGCTGACCGACGTCATCGCCGCGTACAAGGCGTTCGACCTGCGCCGGCCCGGCTGGCTGAAGGTCGAATTGCGGCCGGAGTCGTGATGCGCGCCGGCATGCTGGCGGCCGCCGTCGTCTGTTCGCTGGCGCCGGCGGCCGCGGCGGCCCGGGTCGCGCCGCCGGAGGACCGAGAGATGGTGCGGCCCGACGCGGAGGGCGAGCCGCCGCCCGGGACTGTGCCGACGCCGATGGTGGCGATCACGCCGCCCGACCTGCTGCCGCCGGTGATCCCCGAGCGGCAGTGGCGGGCGGAGCGGCGCAAGGTGAAGATCAAGGCCGCAGCGTCGTGGACCGTGGCGATCGTCGGACTGGTCGGCACCGCGGTGCCGCTGGCGATCCTCGGCACCTGCGGCGACCAGCATCAGGGCAGCTTCGTCCGCGACTGTCCCGACCGCCGCGGGGCCCTGATCGCGGCGCCCATCTTCGTAGCGGTAGCGGTCGCAGGATTGGTGCCGGCGGCGATCTTCACCGACCGCCTGTTGTATCAGCGGATCCCGGAGCGCGCGCCGCAGGTCGCGGTCGGCGCGGGCGGGCTGCTGCTGCGATTCTGAACGTCGCGCCGGGTGTGGTGATTGTGTCGACCCCGATTCATTCGGGGATGATGAACACGTTGAGCTTGTCGCAGAACACCGCGTCGAACGGACCGGCGATGCCGCCCTGCAGGCTGCCGACGAGCCGCGGGGGATCGGCCGGATCGTGCTCGGCCCAGTTGCCCGCGAGCTCGTCGATGACGACGGCGTCGGGGCGCGCGACCTCGCCGAGCATGCCCTGGGCGAAGACGCTGGCCGACACCGGCCAGGTGCCGATCCAGCCGCCCTCGCGGAACGGATCGCTGAACACGTCGCCCCAGAAGATCGGGCCGGAGCTGCCGTTCTTGTCCTGCAGCTCGCTGGCGGGGTCGGCGGCCGGCGAGACGAACATCAGCACCGGCATGAACGGCTCCTCGCCGAAGCCGGAGAAGCCGAACCAGGCGCGCTGGGCGGCGAACGGGCCGATCGTGGAGGTGCCGCTGACCATGGTGCCGGCAGGAGCCTCGAGGGTGCAGCCGAACAGGCCGGAGGTCGGGCCCGGCTCGAAGACGTCGAACTTCGGCTGAGGATCGACGGTGGTATGGCGGCTCGGATCGATGGTGGTGTCGCTGGGATCGATGACGGTCGTGGTGCCCGGGTCGATCGCAGTGGTGGCGCTCGGATCGATCGCCGTGGTGGCGCTCGGATCGACGGTGGTCGCAGTGGTGGGCTGCGGCGGGGCGCCGGTGGTGGGGAGCGTGGCGGTGCCCGGGGCGTCGGTGTTGGTGCCGGTGGCCGGCGGTGCATCACCGGTGCTCGGCCCGGCGGTGCTGCCGTCAGTGTCGCCGAGCGGGCGCTCGGTGCAGGCGAACAGGACGAGCGCGAAGATGAATGGCGAGCGAGGTGTCGGCATGAAGGTCTCGATCGGTGCTGTGTGATGGAGATGGAGGTCGCCTGCACTCGTCCAGCGAGCGCGGGGCCGGCGAGCGGGTGGCATCATTCGGGGAAGACGTTCTCGACCAGCTTGTCGCAGAAGACGGCGTTGATCGGGCCCGAGATCGCGCCGTTCAGGGTGCCGACGAGCCGCGGCGGATCGGCGGGATCGACGGCGTCCCAGTTGCCGGCGAGCTCGAGGATGTCCACCGAGCCTTGCGGCCGGGGGAAGGTGATCATGTCGTTGGCGCGGACGCTGAGGTTGGCGGCCCAGCTGCCGATCCAGCCGCCGAAGAGCAGGGGTTCCGTGACGATGTCGCCGAAGTAGACCGGACCGGTGCTCCCATCCTTCTCCGCGACCTCGACGGCCGGGTCGGCCTCGGGCGAGACGAACAGGATCGTCGGCTTCTCCTGATCGTCGAAGCCCCACCAGCCGAAGTAAGCGCGGGTGGCGGTGAACGGGCCGAGCTGGGTGTCGCCGACGACCATGGTGCCGGCAGGAGCGTCGAGGTCGCAGCCGACGAGGCCGGCGGGCCACTGCGCGGCGGGGAGGTCTAACTTGACGATGGTGGTGCTGGTGGCGGTGTCGCTCGGATCGTCGGTGGCGGCGGTGCCGTCGGTGTTGCCGTCGTCGGTGGTGGTGGACGGGGCGACCGTGGTGGCGGAGTCGTCGGTCGTGGTGGGCGGGACGGACGTCGTGCCGGTGGAGCCGGGGCTCGTCGAGCCGACGGTGGCGCCGGAGCTCTCGCCGTCGGTGCCGGGGGCCTCGCCGGTGCTCGGAGCGGTGGTGCCGGTGTCGGTGTCGCCCGTGGGGCGCTCGGGACAGGCCGGGACGAGGAGGACGAGGGTCAGCAGCGCGCGCGGAGAGGGCATGGTTCGTCAACATGACGTGGCCGGCCGCGGAGCGATCCGTCAAAGCCTCGAGGCGGCGCGCGCGGGCGCTGCGACGGCGCGGAATTTGTTAGGGTCGAGCGGTGACGACGACGACGGCGACGCGGACCCGGGCGCTCGTGTTCGTCGCGGTCGCGGCGGGGCTGATGCTGATGCCGGCGTATCGCCAGGTGTTCGGCGGCCGCAGCCGGTTCGTGCGCGACTGGGAGCTGTTCAACGAGGTCGGCGTGGGGCTGGTGGTCGCGGCCTTCAGCGTGCGCGACGGGGACGGACGCGAGACGCCGATCGATCGCTACGCGGCGCTGGGCCGCGAGCGCCGGATCGCGCCGCGCTGGCTGCGGACGATGACGGGCGAGGCGGGGCTGCTGCGCGTGGCCAGCGAGCTGTGCGGAAAGCTCGGGCCGGTCGACCTGCGCGCGCGCGCCAGCATCGCTACGATGCAGGGCTGGGTGCCGCTGCACGCCGGCGAACACGACCTGTGTCGGCCGCTGCCCCCGCGGCCGCAGATCCCGGGGACGCGGCCGCGCGGTCATGAAGACCCCTGAATCGCATGGGGTGCGCCTGGTCGAGTGGGCCGGGGCCGAGGGCTCGACGGTGCCGATGGCGCTGATCCGGATCGGCCTCGCCCTGCTGCTGTGGGCCCGCTGGGGCGAGGACATGGTGCTCGTGCAGGCCGAGGGCCCGGCGATGCTGGCGCTGTCGATCGGGTTCTTCGCGGCGACTGCGATGATGCTCGTCGGGCTGTGGACGCGCGCTGCGACCGCGACCGCGGCGATGGTGGTGGCGACGATGTACTTCGCGGTCGGGGCCGCGGGCGGACGCACTGCGTGGATCCACCACCACCACTTCTTGCTGATGTCGGCGACCGTGCTGTGCGCGCTGACGCAGTGCGGGCGCTCGCTGTCCCTCGATCGCTGGCGGGCGCTGGCGCGGGCGCGTCGCCTCGGGCTGCCGGCGCCGGAAGAACGCGGGCCGCTGCTCGGCCTGCGACTCATGACTGCGCAATTGTCGGCGGTGTACCTGTGGAGCGCGATCGACAAGTGCGAGCCGGGTTTTTTGTCGGGGGCGCGGCTCGAGCAGCTCGCAGGTTTCTACTACGCCGGATCGGACCTGCCTCTGGGGACAGCTCTGACGATCGTGTCGGCGACGGCGGCGTGGACGGTCGTCGCCCTGGAGTTCGCGCTGGCGATCGGGGTGTGGCGACCCCGGTGGCACCGCTGGCTGCTGCCGCTGGGCGTGGCCTTCCACGCCGGGCTGTACGTGCTGCTGCCGGTCCACACGTTCTCGGCGACCATGGTGCTGCTGTACCTGGCGGTGATCGATCCGTCGGCGGTCCACCGGGCGGTCGCCGCGGTCGCGCCGCGGGCGGACGATGTCTGAGGTTAACTTTCAGACATGTTTGATGCATCATGGCGAAAGGGCCATGTCATGGGGTGAAGCGGCGGCCCTGGATCCGCCGGTGCGGACGGCGGCGGGCGTCGGCGTTGACTTGTGCGGGCGGCGCCTGATAAAGGATCCGCGCGGTGCTCGCGGTCCTTCTCCTCTGCGTCGGGTTCGGTTGGCTGGCCAACATCAGCATCAGCGTGTACGCCCATCGCGCGCTGGCGCACAAGGCGGTGGCGCTGCATCCGGCGCCGGCGCACGTGTTCCGCTTCCTGATCTTCCTGACCACGGGCACGCGGGTGCGGGCATGGGTGGCGGTCCACCGCAAGCACCACGCGTACGTCGACCGCGAGGGCGACCCGCACTCGCCGGTGGTCCACGGGATCGCGCCGATCTTCTTCGCCGGGTACCGCTATTACTTCCGCGAGAGCACCAACGAGGCGACGCTGCGGCGGTTCGGGCACGACTGCCCGGATGATTGGCTGGAGCGCATCCTCTACGAGGGGCGCAGCAACCTCGGGCTGGCGCTGCTGGCCGCGATCTATCTCGGGCTGCTGGGGCCGTGGCTGGGGCTCCTCGGCTTCGCGCTGCAGCTGATGTGGATGCCGCTGTGCGCCGGGGTGATCAACGGGCTCGGGCACCACGCCGGGTACCGCAATCACGAGACCCGCGACGGCAGCCGCAACGTGGTGCCGCTGGCGGTGGTGATCGCGGGCGAGGAGCTTCACAACAATCACCACCGGTTCCCGCGCTCGGCCAAGTTCTCGACGCGGTGGTGGGAGTTCGACGTCGGCTGGGCGGTCATCCGCGCGCTGGCGGCGTGCGGACTGGCGCGCGAGCTATACGTATACGACCGCAAGTGGCGGCCGGGGGCGCCGCTGCCGGTGGTGCGACCGGCCGAGGCGGCGCCGTTCGAGGCGGCCGGGAGCTGAGAAGATGCACGACGGGCGCCGCAAGGGTTCGCTGCCGCTGTCGCAGCTGTCGTGGTCGGCCGCAGGCTTCTACCTGCTGGTCCACGCGCTGTGCCTCGGGGTGGTCTACACGGGCCTGTCGTGGCACGCGCTGGCGCTGTTCGCCGGCGGCTTCGCGGTGCGGATGTTCGCGCTGACGGTCGGCTTCCACCGCTACTTCGCCCACCGGGCGTTCAAGACGTCGCGGTGGTTCCAGTTCGTGCTGGCGCTGCTGGCCAGCACGACGCTGCAGGGCGGGGTGATCTGGTGGGCCGAGACGCACCGCCGCCACCACCGCAACGCCGACACCAGCCGCGACCTGCACTCGCCGCATTTCCAGGGGTTCTTCTATTCGCATTACCTGTGGTTCCTCGACCGCCGCAACCGCGTGACTTGCCACGAGGCGATCCCCGATCTGGCGCGCTACCCCGAATTGCGCTGGCTCGATACGTGGCACTTCGTGCCGTTCGCGGCGATGTGCGTCGGCCTGTACCGCTGTTGGGGCGCGGAGGGGGTGCTGTGGGCCGGGCTGTTGCCGACGGTGCTGATCTGGGAGATCACGCACTGGGTGCAGTCGTTCAGCCACGCGTGGGGCGGCTACCGCCGCTACGCCAGCGACGACCTCAGCCGCAACCACTGGCCGCTCGGGGTGCTGGCGCTCGGCGAGTTCCACAACAACCACCACCGCTTCTCGTCGTCGGCCCGCCAGGGCCACGTGTGGTGGGAGTTCGACGTCGGCTGGTACGTGCTGCGCCTGTGGGCGGCGCTCGGCCTGGTGTGGGACCTGAAGACGCCGACGAACCTGTCGCAAGAGACATCCGGCGCGAGCGAGCGCGGGGAGCCATTCGTATGAAGTGGAGCGTGGAACGCAGCGAGGGCGCGGTGATCGTCACGATGCGCTCGAACCCGGTCAACCGCATGAACCCGGAGTTCTTCGCCGACCTCCACGCGGCGTTCGACGAGGTCGAGCGCGACCACCCGGCGCTGCCGGTGGTGCTGACCGCGGAGGGCAAGACGTTCTCGGCCGGGCTCGATTTCGAAGACGTGTTCCCGCGGTTCGCCCGCAACGACATGGACGAGCTGCAGGCGTGGTTCGCCGAGTTCCGCGGCAGCCTGCTGCGGGTGTTCACCCTGCCGCGGCGCACCGTGGCGGCGATCAACGGCAACACGTTCGCCGGCGGGCTGATCCTGGCGGTCGCGTGCGACGTGCGGGTCGGCGCCGAGGGCCGCGCGCGCTTCGCCATCAACGAGGTGCCGGTCGGGATCCCGATGCCGTGGACGTACATCGAGATGGTCCGCTACGCCCTCGGGACGCCGGCGACCGCCGAGATGACGCTGTCGGGCCAGCTCTACGACGTCGCCGGGGCGCAGCGGCTGGGCGTGCTCCACCGCGTGGTCGCGCCGGAGCAGCTGCTGGCGACGGCGCTCGATGAAGCGCGGCGGATCGGGGTCGACAGCGCGACGGCCTACGCGGCCAGCAAGCAGGCGCTGCAGCAGCCGACGATGGCGGCGATCGCCGCCCACCCGGAGCTCGACCGCATGGCGATGCAGGTCGTCATGGCTCCCGACAGCGTGCGCGCCCAGGCGAGCGCTCTGGCGGCGCTGAAGAAGCGGGACTGACGGCGTGGCGGGCGAGGGCAGCGCGGCGCGGCGCGCGGTCGAGCAGGCGCTGGAGCGCGCGGGGGCGCGCGTGGACGGACCTGACCCATGGGACATCCACGTGCACGACCCGCGGTTCTGGCGGCGGGTGGCGCTCGGCGGATCGCTGGCGCTCGGCGACAGCTACATGGACGGCTGGTGGGACTGCGCGGCGATCGACGAGCTGACCGCGCGGGTGCTGGCGTCGAGCGGCGACGAGGCGGTGCTCGACTGGCGCACTGCGGCGCTGGCGACGGCGTCGCGGCTGGTGAACCTGCAGTCGAGCCGGCGCGCGGGGCAGGTGGCCGAGGTCCACTACGACCTCGACACCGAGCTGTTCGCGGCGATGCTCGGGCCGACGATGGCCTACTCGTGCGCGTACTGGCGCGCGGCCGACGACCTCGACGCGGCCCAGCGGGCCAAGTTCGAGCTGGTCTGCGCCAAGCTGTACCTCGGGACAGGTGAGTCGCTGCTCGACATCGGCTGCGGCTGGGGGGGGCTGGTGCGCCATGCGGTCGACAGCCGCGGCGCGCGGGCGGTCGGGGTCACCGTGTCGGCGCCGCAGCGCGACTGGGCCGCGGCCCACGACGACGGGCGCGGGGCCGAGTACCACGCGCTCGACTGGCGCGACCCGGCGCTCGCGCGCATGGGCCCGTTCGACAAGCTGTGCAGCGTGGGGATGTTCGAGCACGTCGGCCACCGCAACTACCGCGCGTTCTTCGAATCGGCGCACCGGCTGCTCCGCGACGACGGCCTGTTCCTGCTGCACACGATCGGCAACGAGCACGGCCGCACCGACGCCTGGCTCAATCGCCACATCTTCCCCAACGGAGCCCTGCCGGCCACCGCCGACATCAGCCGCGCGGTCGGGGGCCTGTTCGTGATCGAGGACTGGCACAACTTCCGCGCCGACTACGACCGCACGGTCACGACCTGGCACGCGAACTTCCTCCGTCACGCCGAGGCCCGCGGGGCGGCGATGCCGACGCGGTTCCGGCGGATGTGGAGCTATTATCTACAGACGATGGCCGGGTCGTTCCGCGCGGGCTGTCGCAATCAGCTGTGGCAGATCGTGCTGTCGAAGCGCGGGGTGCGGGGCGGGTACCGATCGATCCGCTGAGAGGGCATGAAGGTGCGAATCAGGTATTGGGGGTGGGTGCTCGGGTCGTCGCTCGCGGCGATGCTCGTCGCCTGCGGCGGCAAGGACGGCGAGGAGGCCGCCATGGCCGCGTGCGCGGCGGCCGGGTCGGAAGCCGCGTGTGAGGCGATCCGGGACTCCTCGTATTTCTGCGCGTGGGTGCGGAGCGTGGTCGTCACGGGCGACTGCGAGACCGTCGACGAGCCGGTGTGCGTGGCGGTGGTCGAGCGGCCGGCCCCGCCGGCCTGTCTGCCGATTCGCGGCTGCCTCGGATCGCAGCCGGGGCAGCCCGGGAAGTTGAGCGCGCCGGGGTTCCGCGAGGAGGAGCCGGGCGTCACGCGGCTTGTCGACGTGTGTTTCTCCGCTGTGCTCGGCTACGACCCGTGCGAATCGGGCGTCGCGGCGGACGCCGCCGATCCGGCGTGCGCGTGCGTGTGCGATTCGGCGCCGTAGCGCGGCTTCGGGCGCGTGCCGGCGGGCCGTGAGTCGGGCCCTGGTGCGATGATTCATCAGGGCGAAGTTCCGCGCGGCGTCGCCGGCGCTGAATCACGCTGGTGCAGCGCCGACGCCTGCGATCGCCGCCGCGTAATTGTCCGCGGGGCGAAATCATACGACTTCACGCATTCGCTCGTGGGGGCACGACATTGCGCGTTGCCGGTATCTCTGCCGGGCTCTACTGTCGCCGGATGCGATTTGAGCGTTGGGTAGTGAAGGGCGATCTGTGCGCTCTGGCGATGACGGCGGCGCTGGCGGCGGGCTGCGGCGGGAGGGGCGAGGCGACCACGGGGGTCGACGAGACGAGCACGGGCACGGGCACGGGCACGGGCACGGGCACGACGGCGGTCGACGAGACGACGACGGGCACGCCGGGCAGCTCGACCACGGAGTCGGCGTCGGCGAGCGAGACGGGGACCGCCGCGACGTCGACCACGGACGATCCGGGCGAGACGGACACCGACTCGACCACCGGCTCGCCGGTCGTGTGCGGCGACGGCGTGGTCGAGGCCGGCGAGGAGTGCGACAACGGGGCGGACAACGGCGACGACAAGGCGTGCAAGGCCGACTGCACGCCGAACGTGTGCGGCGACGGGGCAGTGGGGCCGGGCGAGGGCTGCGACGACGGCAACGGCCGCGACGGCGACACCTGCACCAACGCGTGCGCGGTGCCGGAGTGCGGCGACGGGGTGGCCGGGGTGATGGAGGCCTGCGACGACGGCAACGACGTCGACGACGACGGGTGTACCAACGCCTGCACGCTCGCGGCCTGCGGCGACGGGCTCGTCCAGGCGGTGAACGGCGAGGAGTGTGACGACGGCGTGGGCAACGGCGCCAGCGCGGCCTGCACCGCGGAGTGCAAGCACGCGGCGTGCGGCGACGGCTTCGTGCAGGACGGCGTCGAGGCCTGCGACCTCGGCAAGGACAACGGGCCCGGGCAGGAGTGCCTGGCAGGCTGCGTGCTCAACGTGTGCGGCGACGGCGACCAGAGCCCGAGCGAGGCGTGCGACGACGGCGACACCGAGCCCGGCGACGGCTGCAACGCGGCGTGCGAGCTCGAGGCGTGCGGCAACGGGGTGCTCGACGTCGGCGAGGCGTGCGACGACGGCGACGCGGACAACGACGACGACTGCACGACGCTGTGCAAGCTGCCGATCTGCGGCGACGGCTTCCTTCAGGCCGGCATCGGCGAGGCGTGCGACCTCGGACCCGACAACAAGGACACCGGCGACTGCACTCTCGGCTGCAAGCTGCCGACCTGCGGCGACGACCTGGTGTGGGAGAACCACGAGCAGTGCGACGACGGCGTCAAGAACGACGACGAGGCGTGGTGCAAGTCGGACTGCACCGACAGCGTGTGCGGCGACGGCTTCAAGGGGCCGAACGAAGAGTGCGACGACGCCAACGTGAGCGACGACGACGCCTGCACGAATGTGTGCAAGAACGCGGCGTGCGGCGACGGCTTCGTCCAGCCGGGCGAGGAGTGCGACGAGGGCGACGGCAACGCCGACGACGCGCTGTGCACCGGCGCCTGCCAGCAGGCGGAGTGCGGCGACGGCCTGGTGCTCACGGGCGTGGAGGAGTGCGACGACGGCAACCCGATCGACACCGACGCCTGCGTGGCGCAGTGCAAGGCGGCGACCTGCGGCGACGGCTTCCTGCGCATGGACCTCGAGCAGTGCGACGACGGCAACGCGGTCGCGGGCGACGGCTGCGACGCGGCGTGCAAGATCGAGCTCGGCGCGCAGGTCAAGCTGACGGGGCTCGGCGTGGCGGTGCCCGACGGGACCTACAAGGGCTCGATAGCGACGATGGCGTGCGTCAACCTGAACGTCAACAACCCCAACAAGGTCGCCGACGTCACGCTGCAGGTCGGCATCACCCACACGTGGGTCGGCGACCTGGTGTTCAAGCTGGTCAGCCCCGACTTCAAGATCCTCACGGTGATGAGCCGCCCCGGCTATACCGAGCTGGCCGACGACGGCGTGTCCGGCTCGGGCGGCGACTCGTCGGACCTGTCGAAGAACTTCCCGGTGCTGTTCCGCGACGGCGGGCTGAAGAGCGCCGAGCTGATGGGCAACACCCTCGCCGACAACCTGACGGTGTGCCAGGTCGACGGCGCCTGCGACTACTTCCCCAACCACGGGGCCGGCCCCGGCCTGAGCTTCGCCGACTTCGACGGCAGCCCGGCCAAGGGGATGTGGCAGTTCTGCGTCGGCGACCGCGCCGGTTCGGACGTCGGCACGATCGACAGCGTGACGCTGACGCTCACGATGATGCAGTGAGCCTCGCGTGAGGTCGACGGCGGTCGCGGGCTCGCCCGCGGCCGCCGGGTGACCCGGCCGTACGCGCCCGGCTCACACGCCGACGACCAGGCGCAGCGTGCGATAGGCGATGTAGACGAGCGACAGGCCGTTGATCATGAAGGCGACCGCCATGCCGGGCGACCGGAGCAGCGGGTCGCGCAGGTAGCCGAGCCAGAACGCGATCCGGCCGAGGATGAACACGGCGGTCAGGATCGGCAGCAGGTGCATCGAGCCGGCGTCGAGGTACGTGCTCAGCGCCCCGAGGACGAGCACGAACAGCACCAGCTGCTCGAGGGTGTTCTGGGTGTAGCGGGCGTGGATCTGCAAGACCCGCGACTCCCGGCCGGCGCCCGCGATCGGGTCGATCGCCTCGGACTTGCCGCGGTGGCCGGCGATCGCCTGGATCCCGGCGAGCAGGGTCAACGCGGCCACGCCGGCGCAGCGCAGGGCGACGACCATGCGATCGGCGGGGGTGTCGACGTCGCGCAGCGGCGGGACGAGGAAGTACAGGATGCCGACCAGGCTCAGGGTGAGGACCAGCCCGATCGGTAGCAGACGAATGACGACGGCGCGCTTGGCCGCGAGATCGGAGTGCATCGCCGCGACGATACACCACGCGCGGACGACATCGGCGTATCGCCGACGAGCGCGCCGACGCTCCGCGCTCGCGGACGAGCGCTCGCGGGCGCGCGCCGGCGAGTCGTCAGGACCGCGTCGCGTCGGCGGCGTGCAGCTCTCGACAGCGCGGTGACGTAGTCGCAGTCCGAGCGGAGCCACCTGAACATCGGCGTCCACCTGGCTCACCAGTCGAGGTCGGCGATGATGCACGAGGTCAGCACGCCGCGACTCTGTGCGGCAGAGGCTGGATGGAGCGACCTTTCGCGCTCTCGCTTCGCGGAGGATCGATGTCCGAACACTCGACCTGTGCTGTCGTCCGCGTACAGGCGGACAGCGAGGGGTCGATCCCCCTGTGTGCGCGACGCGGTCGGGCTCGCGTCGCGCACGTTCCGCGCGCGATGTTCGTGGTTCGCAGGCTTGCACCGGCTCGACGGGACCCTCTATGGTTCCGCCCATGACGACCGAATCTCGGCTCCTCGCACGTGCCGTGGTCTCGCGCGACAAGCTCTCGCGCGCGGCCGGAGGGACGCTGGCGCGGGAGATACGCGCAGCGTTCGGCGCGGAGCCTCCGGCGGTCGCCCTGATGTACGCGACGGTCGACCACGATCAGGAGGCGTTGCTCGGGGTCGTGCGCGAGGGGCTTGGTTCGACGCCGATCATCGGCTGCTCGACCTCCGGCTTGATGGGGCGAGGTTCGTTTCACGAGGGCAACTACGCCGCCGGTATCGTCGGCCTCGGCGGCCCCGCGCTGCGGGCGGCGGCGGCGATGGTCGAAGATTTCGCGCGGGACACGATCGCCAGGGGGCACGCGGTGGGGCGAGAGCTCCGCGAAGGGCTGCAGGGTGCGTCGCCGCGGGTCGTGATCGTGCACGGCGATCCGCTTGGCGGGGCCGACTTCGAATCGTTCACGCGTGCCGTGCAAGCGGAGCTCGGCTGCCCTGCAGTCGGCGGGGGCGCCGGTCAGCCGTGGGGTGTCTTCGCCCAGACGTACCAGTACATGGGGGACCGCGTGCGCAGCGGCGCCGCCGTGGCTGTCGCGCTGGGTGGCGAGTTCGCCGCAGAGATCGCCACCTCGACGGGGACCGAGCCGACCACCTCGACTGCCACGGTCACGCGCACCGACGGCAACGTCCTGCTCGAGCTCGATGGTCGCTCCGCCCTGGCGGTCTACAGCGAGTTCCAGGGCCGCGAGGTGTTGCGCGAGCTCGACAACGAGGCGACCGCGAAGGTCGCCCTGGGGGTCGAATTCGAGGCGCCGCGCGCCGAGTCGGACGCGCTGACGCCGTACGTCGTGCGCTCCCCGTTCGCCCTCGACACGCAGCGGGGCGGGCTCGTCATGGCGGCGCCGCTCCCCGAAGGCATCCGCATCGTCTTCCACCTCCGCTCGATCCGCGCCGCCATCGACGGCGCCGAACAGGCCGCCCACGCGCTGCGGAGACGCCTGCAGGGCCGAGAGATCCGGCTGGTGATGGGCTTCGAGTGCAGCGCGCGGACCGTGCCGCTGCTCGGCAAGCAAGAGGCGGCGCGCGAGCAGGCGCTGGTCCAACAGGCGCTGGCTCCCGACGCCGAGTGGCTCGGCATGCTGGCGTGGGGCGAGGTGGCGCCGTACGGGCCGCACGCCACGTACTACAACTTCACGTATCCCATGCTCGCGCTGGCGGAGTGAGGCCGATGTCCGACGAGGATCTCCTGCGCAAGCAATCGCAGCTGCTCGCCCAGCGGGAGGCGGAGCTCAACGCGTTGCGGCGCCAGCACGAGCGGGCGCTGTCGTGGTGGAGCACGTTTCACGCGCTGGAGAACGACGTCGACGCGCAGGCCAACCTGCAATCGACTTGCGATCGGTGGTGCGGGCTCCTCCTCGACGAGCTCGATTTTCAGGCCGCGGTGGTGCTGAGGATCGGCGACGACGCGGTGGAGGCGCTGTCCTGGCCTTCGCACCTCGGAGAGCCGCCGGCCGCGATCGCGGGCCCCGGGTTGGTCGCCGAGCTGCGGGCCCGTCGGGGCGGGCTGCTCAACGCGCCCGAGGGGCCGCTCGCCGCCCTCGCCGGCGCGCTGCGGCTCGAGCGGTTTCTGTGGTGCACGATCGGCCCGCGTCCCGACCTCCAGCTGCTCGCGCTCGCCGGCTTCGACGCCCGAGCCGCGCGCTTCCGGGTGCCCTTCATCGAGGCGGACGTCGAGCAATTCCAGTGGGTCGCCCGCCACCTCGAGACGGTGCTGCGCAACGTGTTGCTGATGCAGACGCTGGCGCAGCACGAGCGCGTGCAGCAGATGCACGAGACGCTGGCGCGCCAGCGCGAGGAGCTCGAGCAGCGTCTGGCGACCATCACCGCCCAGGCCGAGACGATCCGCCGGCTCTCGACCCCGGTCCTCGAGCTCTGGGACGGCATCCTCGTGCTCCCGATCATCGGCGAGATCGATCCGCATCGCGCCGAGAACATGATGGAGGGCCTGCTGACGCGGCTGGTCGCCACTCGCGCTCGGAGCGTCATCCTCGACGTCACCGGCGTCGACGCGCTCGACGCGGCGGCCGCGGATCACATCCTCCGGGTGACCCGGGCCGCCTCGCTGCTCGGCGCCCGATGCATGCTCACGGGTGTGCGCCCCGGGGTCGCCGACACGTTGGCCGGGCTCGGCGTCGAATTCGGTGTCCTGCGCGCATTCCGTGACCTGCGCGCCGGGCTCCGGCATTGCTTGCAGGAGCAGGCCGAACGCGCGAGCCGCTGAGCGTGGCGTCTTCCGCCGCATGTCGCTGGGCGACTGTCGGGGGTGCCCAGCGATGGGCATCCGCGGTCATCGGAGTTCTATTCGTGCAAACCAACGCGGCTCGACGCGAGACGGCCGACGACGAACGGTGAGCAGCTGTTCGCCGTCCGGAGCGCTGAGCCGACGCGCCGCCCGGATCACCGGCGGCGGCGCCTGGCCGCGAGGCCGGCGATGCCGAGCAGCAGCAGGCCCCCCGCGTCATGGCTGCGGGTGTCGCAGCCGCAGCCGCCCTCGCCGACACCGCTCGGGTCCGTGCCCGTACTGTCGGTGTCGCCCGCGGCTCCGCTCGATCCGTCGCTGCCGGGGCCGCCGGTCGGGCCGTCGCCTCCGGTCGACGTGTCGCCGCCGGAGGCCGAGTCGCCGCCGGAGGCCGAGTCACCGCCGGAGGCCGAGCTGGTCGGGATGTCGCCGGTCAGGGTGTCGCCGCCGGTCGACGTCTCGCCGGTCGTCGTGTCGGACTCGCACTCCTCGTCGATCGCGTCGTCGCAGTCGTTGTCGATGCCGTCGTCGCACACCTCTTCGCCGGAGGGCGCGCATTTGCAGGTGTGGGTCGCGGGGTCGCAGGCCGAGCCGGCGGTGCAGTCGCCGTCCTCGAGGCACTCGACGCACGCGCTGGGCTCGCTCGCGGCGTCGCAGTGGGGCAGGTTCGGATCGGTGCACTGCGCGTCGGTCTCGCACGCCGCGACGAACACGGACGTCGGCGCGCCCGGGAAGTTGCCGTCGCCGGTCGGTGTGTCAGTCGCCGCGGCGCCGAGCATGCCGGCCGAGTTGACCACGGCCTGGTTGTCGATCTGCCCGGCACTGTCGGCGGCGACGGCCACGCGGAACTTCACCGTCGAGGACGCGCCCATGTCGAGGGTCCCGCCGGCGGAGTCGCTGGCGTTCGTGCCGAGGCGGACGACGATCGTGTTGCTGTTCATGTCGTACTCGCCCTGGTCGTCGCTCGCGTCGTCGGTCTTGGCGCCGGCGTTCGCGCCCGCGGTGATCTCGAGCGAGCCCGGCACGTAGATCACCCCGGCCGGCAGCGGGTCGGTGAGGACGACCTCGATCGCGGTGTCGCTGCCGGTGTTCGTCACCTCGATCGTATACTCGACCTCGTCGCCGGGCACGAGCATGCCGCCGTTCACGTCGACGGCCGACTTGATCGACGTCGTGAAGTCGGGCCGGAGGTCGGAGATCGAGGTGATGTAGCCCGACAGGAAGAACTGGTCGCCGGTGGTGCTCACCTTCAGCATCGCCTCGGTCTGCCCCGCAGTGAGCTTGTCGGTGACGTCGACGGTGTCGAGGTCGATGCCCGACATCGAGTGTGGCTCGCCCGTCAGCTGCGGGAGGTCGCCGGCGACCGACAGCGCGCTGCCGAGGTGCGAGCGCGTGCTGTTGAAGAAATTGGTGTCCGGGTTGAGCGCGTTGCCGATCGGCTGGCCGCCGTTGAAGGTGAACCTGTCGCCCCCGAGGCCCGTGTCGCCTTCGAACGCGACCAGGCCCAGCTTGCCCTCGATGCCGCCGTCGGGGACCAAGAACCCCGCGAGAGGGATGTCGAGCGACATATTGGCGGCCACCAGGTCGAACCCGTCGAACACCGCGAGGTTGCGGACCGGCTCGCCCGGGTCCTGGTAGAGGACGACCATCCACCAGCCGGCGAACAGCCCCTCGCTGGGGACATTCGCGAGCGTCGAGGTGTCGACCCCGCCGAGGCGGTAGGACCCGGGGCCGTGGGTCTGGACCAGGCTCGTGACGTCTGCGCTGCACTGGTAGGCGCTGAAGTCGCTGGTCACGCAGTTCGCCGCGCCGTCGACGTCGGCGGAGAACACGCCCGGGCGGTCGAGCGTGACTGTGCCATCGGCCATGGGTGCGTCGATGGAGGCGGCCCAGTAGAGGAACGCGTGGGTGACGACGGCTTCCCCCGGCAGCCCCAGGACCGCGGAGGTGCGGGCGTCCGCAGCTGTGACCGTCGCGTTGGCCTCGGCCTGGTCGGGCCCCGGCGAGTCGGCGCGCCAGTGCACGTCGATCGCCGCGTCGCCCGTGTTGGACCCGCACATCCCGACTGTGCCGACGACCGGCATCGGCACTGCCGGATGGCAGTTCTGTCCGAGCGTGTTGCCGATCAGCGCGAAGTCGCCGCGCTGGGTGACCTGCACCCGCAGCGTCGGCGCGGCCGAGGCCTCGGCCGCCATCCACAACGAGCCCGCGATCGCGGGCAGAACCACTCCAAAACCAAGTTTGCGCATGACGATGACTCCGGGAAGGACCCGGCGACAGTAGCGTCAGCGCGGACCGGCGAAATTTCCGGAGACTTTCACCGCTGGGCCCACGAGGGCGCGCCAGCGCTCGTCGGGGTGCCCAGCCGCGCGCAGCGGTGGCTATCCGTTTTTCAAACGCGCAAACCGCCCGAGCCGCGGCGCGCTCGTCTCGCTCGCGCGCGACGCCCTCGCGGCGAGGGCGTCGGCGCGGCCGCGGTTCAGGGGTTCGTGCAGACCGGGTTGAGGATGATGTTGCCCGCGTTGTGGTTGGCGAGGATGCTCGAGGGCTGGTACCACACGTTCTCGTTCACGCCGTAGGCCGGCAGGGGGCCGAGGCTGCCGCCGTAGCCGGGGCACGAGAAGCCGAACGTGGGCTGCGCGGTCGCCGGCGTCCAGCTGGTGGCGATGCTGTTCGGGTTGCCGGTCTTGAGCTTGCAGAGGATGTTGGCGTCGGCCTGATCGCAGTCCTGGGCGCCGGCCCACGTGCAGGTGCCGTTGCAGTAGAGCTGGGTGATCTGGCTGAAGTCGTAGAGGCACGTCACTGGCTTGCAGCCGACCCCGGGGCCCGGCGTCGGCAGGGCGGTGTCGCAGTGCTCGCCGGGGTCGATCACCCCGTTGCCGCACTTCGAGATCTCGACCTGGCAGCTCGCGCTGCAGCCGTCGTTGTTGGCGACGTTGCCGTCGTCGCAGGTCTCGGTGCCCATCTGCACGAAGCCGTCGCCGCACTTGGCGGTCTTGCAGCCGGCCACGCAGGCGTCGGTGTTGACCGCGTTGCCGTCGTCGCACTGCTCGTTCCCGGCCCACACGATGGCGTCGCCGCAGACCGCCGACTTGCACGTGTTGGTGCAGGCGTCGGTGGTGACCTGGTTGCCGTCGTCGCACTGCTCGCCGATCGCCGGTTGGGTGAAGGTGTCGCCGCAGACGGCGGCCTTGCAGGTGTTGGTGCAGGTGTCGGTGTTGCTCGCGTTGCCGTCGTCGCACTGCTCGACCCCGGCCTGCACGAAGGTGTCGCCGCACTTGGCCAGCTTGCAGGTACCGAGGCAGGCGTCGGCGTTGGACAGGTTGCCGTCGTCGCACTCCTCGCCCGCCTGGGTGAAGGTGTCGCCGCAGATCGGCAGGGCGCAGGCGAGGGTGCAGGCGCCGGTGTTGCTGTTGGCCTGGCCGAGGTCGCAGGCCTCGCCCGGCTGCTTGAAGCCGTCGCCGCAGCTGGCCGGCTTGCACACGTTGGTGCAGCCGTCCTCGTTGCTGGTGTTGCCGTCGTCGCAGGTCTCGCCGGGGCCGACGAAGCCGTCGCCGCACACGTTGAAGGTGCAGTTCGCCTTGCAGGCCTTGGTGTCGCCGTTGTTCGCGCCGTCGTCGCACTGCTCGACCGCGGCGTGGACGAAGCCGTCGCCGCAGGCGGCGGTCTGGCAGCCGAGGGTGCAGACGCCGGTGTTGCTGTTGCCGCCGCCGAGGTCGCAGGTCTCGCCGAGGCTGGCCTGCACGAAGCTGTCGCCGCAGGTCGGGGCCTTGCACGCGTCGGTGCAGCCGTCGTCGTTGTCGCTGTCGATGCCGTCGTCGCAGTCCTCGCCGGGGTCGACGATGAGGTTGCCGCACTGCTCGAGCTTGCACGTGGCCGAGCAGCCGTCGCCGCCGGCGAAGTTGCCGTCGTCGCAGTCCTCGTCGGGCCCCTTGTCGCCGTCGCCGCACACGTTGAGCTCGCAGGTGGCGTTGCACGCCTTGCCGGGGCCGTTGTCGGCCCCGAGGTCACACTCCTCGGTGCCGGGCTCGAGGTTGAACACCACGCCGTCACCGCACACGTTGAACTGGCAGCTCAGGGTGCAGGCGCCGTTGTCGCTGTTGGCGGCCCCGTCGTCGCAGCCCTCGCCGGCCTGGACGAAGGTGTCGCCGCAGGCGGGGAGCGTGCAGGTGGCGGTGCACTCGTCGGTGTTGTCCTGGTTGCCGTCGTCGCACGCCTCGGTCGGCGCCACCGCACCGTCGCCGCAGGTGGCCACCGCGCACGCGTTGGTGCAGTCGTCGCCGTCGTTCTGGTTGCCGTCGTCGCAGCCCTCGCCGGGTCCGACCGCCCCGTCGCCGCACACGTTGACGGTGCAGTCGGCCTTGCAGCCGTTCATGTCCCCGTTCATCGCCCCGTTGTCGCACTCCTCCATGGGGCTCTTGTCGCCGTCGCCGCAGGTGTTGAGCGCGCAGGCGTCGGTGCACGGCTTGGCCGGGCCGTTGTCGCGGCCGTCGTCGCACGCCTCGTCGCCCTCGACCACGCCGTCGCCGCAGACCGCGTCCGAGGTGTCCCCCTCGGTCGGGTCGCCGGTGGTCGTCTCGCCGGCGATCCCCGTCGTCGAGTCTCCGTCCGTCGAGTCGCCCGAGGCGGTCGCGCCGGACGTCGTCGTCGGCGCTCCCGTCGTGGGCGTCCCCGTGGTCGGATCGGGCGCAGTGGTGCCGGTCCCGACCTCGGTGGTGCTCCCGCCCGCCGACTCGGTCGTCGTCGCCGGCACGTCGCTGCTGCAACCGCTCCACAGCACCAGCGCGCACGCCAAACTCATGACATTCCTGCCGCCACCCAGTCTACGCATTGTCTCCCGACCTTCCCGCGCGCAACCTATCACCCGGCCGCGTCGACACACCAGCGTCCGCAGCGGCCGACAGCGTCACGTCAGGCGAAAATAGATTCGTAGGACCGCGCAGCGGCGACCGCGTGGTCGCCGATGTATGCACAATGGCGGAACGTTCGCATCGGGGCGCTCCGCCCGCCGTGCGCCGCGTCCGCAGCGAGGAGTTTCGCCTGGGGGAGGCGCGCAGGAAGCCGCTTGCCCAGGTCTTCCGGCGAGGCTCAGGCGCCGACCGCGGAGCATCCTCCTATTCAATGGCGCTCCGGCGCCGAGCGCGGGCGCACCTGTCTGCTCAATGGTGATAGCAGCGAGATGCGTCGGATCGCGCCGGGAGGTAATCACAGCACCGATCCATGCGACGCGGCGGATTCTGCAATGAATGCGAGGCGCCGGTCGAGCCCGCTGTCACCGGGGATCGAGGTCGCGGAGCACGGGGTGCTCTCGAGGTCGTCGCCGCCGCGGAGGACGGGGTGCCCGATCGCGGGCACCATGGATGACTTGTTTCCCACGCATGAAAACCCGCCCGGCGGCGCGCCGAGCGGGTCAGGAGGCCGTGCGGCCGCGCGGGGCGGCTCAGGCGATCAGGGCGAAGTTGCGGAGGACGTAGCGGCGCATCAGCGGCTGGAGCAGGCGGCTGCCCTCGGCGTCGAGCTGCAGCGACGCGGGCCCCTCGATCGTCCTGTAGTCGCGCAGCACGGTCCACGTCACGATCTCCTCGGTGTCACCGGTGGTGAGCGAGCCCTCGTAGCGGAAGTAGGCGCGGTCTTCGGGCAGGTAGATCGACGGATCGACCTCGTACTCCTGCCGGTCGTCGCGCGCGGCGCGGGTGACTGCGCGGGCGTCGAAGTGGCCGCGCAGCCACGGCGCGAGCGCCTGCGCCGGGCCGGCCTTGTCGGTCTTGGTCGCGAGCATGACGCCGACGACCAGATAGGCCGACGGATAGGCGTCGGGGTACTCGAGGATCTCGTGCACCAGGTGCAGCTCGAGCTCGGAGACCATGCCGTCGATGCGGTGCTCGCCCGGCGCGTGGAAGTGGAGCTTGCGCAGCGGGCACTCCATGCCGTCGAAGACGACGTGGCAACCGGCGCCGGTCCGGTCGAGCACGAGCTCCTCGCCCACGAGCGTGCCGCCGACCTTGGTGTATTGAAACTCGAGCGGCCTCAGCTCGGGCGCGTAATAGCTCTTCATGGTATGGAGCTTGATCGGCGACTGCTGGGTGAGCTGCGGGGTCACGAGGGGTGCTGGCATGACCGGTCCTGATAGCGCGCCTCGGCGGAGCGGCAAGCGGGGCCGCCAGCGGCCGCCGCAGCGCCGCAGAGGCCGCTCGCAGGCCGGGACGGGCGGCGCGCGGGAACGGATCGGGGCGAACTCGAGCGGGCGGTCGCCGGCGCGATGAACGACGATTCGCGGGCAGTCCGCAGATTCGCCGATCCGTGGTCCAATGATAGGACAAGGGCGCGCTCGAATCGTCGGTCTCTGCCGTGGCGAGCGAATGATGCGGGCGGTTCCGCCCGCTTGCGAATGCGGTCCTGTACCCCCATGCGGACCGCGCGGGCCATGACGCACGATCGAGGGCGTCGCCCCCGTGATAGAAGCGGGATGTGAAGGACACCGTCGCGCCGTCGGCTCTGGAAGGGACGCTCCTCGGGCAGATGGTGACGCGCTGGAGCGGCGGGCCGGCGGAGCTGCTGTCGGACGCGGAGGAGACGACGATCCTCCACGGCGCGGGCGAGAAGCCGGGGTTCATGCCGCTGGCGAAGAAGGGCGACCGGATCGGCGGCGAGGACGGCCTGCGCTTCGAGCTGCTCGAGCGGCTCGGGGCCGGCGGCATGGGCGTGGTCTACCTGGCGCGCGACACGCTGCTCGACCGACCGGTGGCGATCAAGTTCATCCTGCAGGCGCCGACCGACGACAGCGGGCGCGAGCTGGTCGAACGGTTCCGCGGCGAGGCGCGGGCCAGCGCGCGGCTCAGCCACGAGAATATCGTCCGCGTGTTCGACCTCGGCAGCGCGGCCGGGGTGCCGTTCCTGGTGATGGAGTACCTCGAGGGCCGGCCGCTCGACGCGGTGCTGGCCGAGGGCCCGCTCGACGCCCGCCGCGTGGTCGGGATGATCATCGACATCGTCCGCGGGCTGTCGCACGCGCACCGGGCCAGCATCGTCCACCGCGACCTCAAGCCGGCCAACGTGTTCGTGACGCGCGACGGGCGGGCCAAGATCGTCGACTTCGGCCTGGCGTCGGTGGTGGCCGGGCGCGTCGATCACCAGACGTCGCCGCTGTCGGGCACGCCGCGCTACATGTCGCCGGAGCAGTGGCGCGGCGAGGACCAGGACGGCCGCACGGACCTGTGGTCGGTCGGGGTGATGCTGTTCGAGATGCTGTGCGGGCGCTCGCCGTTCTGGCGCGACCACCTGTCGGAGGTGCGCGCGAACGTGCTGTCCGAGGCCCCGGCGCCGCTCCTGCGCGCGTTCCGGCCCGAGCTGCCCGAGCTGGCCGAGGTGGTGGCCGCCCGCGCGCTGGCCAAGGACGTGGCGCGCCGGTTCGGCACGGCGGAGGAGCTGCTCGACGCGCTGGTCGGCCTCGAGCTGGCGCTGGCGCGACCGGGCCGCGCGGGTGAGGAGCCGGCAGAGCGCCCGCGGACCCGCCGCGCCAGCGAGCGCCGCCAGGTGACGCTGCTGTCGTGCTCGCTGGTCGAGGCGCTGGCGCTGGCCGAGGTGCTGGACGCCGACGCCTACGCCGATCTGCTGGATGGCTTTTTGGACATCTGCGCCACCGTGGCGCGCCAGCTCGACGGCGCGGTGGTGGCGGCCCACGGGGGGCACGCGCTGGTGTGCTTCGGCTGGCCCGCCGCGCACGAGGACGACGCAGAGCGGGCGCTGCGGGCGGGGTTTCTGATCGTCGACTCGGTGCGCGGCCTGGCCGGCTCGGGCGGGGCGACTCTGGCGGCGCGGATCGGCATCTGCAGCGGCTCGGTGGTCGCGGACAAGCGCGAGCACGAGGCGGCGCCGCGGCTGCTCGGCGAGCTGCCGCATGTTGTCACCTGGCTCGAAGGACAGGCAGGTCCGCACGAGATCCTGCTCAGCGGCCGGGCGCGCGCGCTGGTCCGCGGGACGATCGAGGTCGAGGCCCGCGGCGAGCGGCGACCGGCCGGCGGCGGGCGCACGATCGAGGTGCTGCGGGCGCTGCGGCCGAGTCGCACCGTGAGCCGGTTCGACCGCGCGGCGGAGGAGCTGACGCCGCTGGTCGGGCGCGAGGCCGAGATCGAGGCGCTGCGCGGGCTGTGGGCCCAGGTCCGCGAGGGCCGCGGGCAGTTCGTGCTGCTGTCGGGCGAGGCGGGGCTCGGCAAGTCGCGGCTGGTGCAGACGCTGCGCGCGTACACGGCCGGCGAGGCCCACCAGCGGCTGGTGTGCCAGTGCTGGCCGCACTTCCGCAACAGCGCCCTGCACCCGCTGCTCGAGGCGACGATGCGGGCGCTGGACATCGACCCCGAGACGGCGGCGAGCGAGCGCCTGGCGCGGGTCGAGGCGGCGCTGGCGGCCCTGCGCGTGCCGCTGCAGGAGACCGTGCCGCTGTTCGCGACGGTGCTGGCGATCCCGCTGAACGGCAATTACACGGCGCCGCAGCTGTCGCCCGACCTGCTGAAGAACCGGGTGCAGGAGGCGTTGATTCGCACCGTCATGGCGCTGGCCGCCCAGCGGCCGACGCTGCTGGTGGTCGAGGACCTGCACTGGAGCGACCAGAGCACGCTCGAGCTGCTCGAGCTGCTGGTGGCCCGCATGGAGGACGCGCCGCTGATGGTGGTGGCGACGTCGCGGCCGGAGTTCGCGCCCAACTGGCCGGCGCGGCCGCACCTGCACCGGCTGGCGCTGCGCCGGCTGTCGCCGCACCAGACCGCGGCGATGGTGGCGCTGGCGGCCCGCGGACAGGCGCTGCCGGAGGCGCTGGTGGAGCAACTGGTGGCCCGTGCCGACGGCATCCCGCTGTTCGTCGAGGAGATCACGCAGACCGCGGCGGAGGTGTGGCAGCGCGAGGGCCGGGAGGCGGATGTCCGCAAGGCCAGCTCGGCGCTGGCGGCCATCCCGGCCACGCTGCAGGAGCTGCTGCTGGCCCGCCTCGACCGCCTGCAGGAGGCCGGGCGCGAGGCGGCCCAGCTCGGGGCGGTGCTCGGGCGCGACTTCACCTACGCGCTGCTGCGCCACGCGTCGGACCGCGACGAGGACACGCTGCGCACCGGCCTCATGCAGCTGGTCGAGGCCGGCATCGTCCGCGCCGAGGGCAGCGAGCAGGCGGCCCGCTACGTGTTCCGCCACGCGCTGATCCAGGAGGCGGCGCTCGGCTCGCTGCTGCGGCCGCGCCGGCAGTACCTGCACCAACAGGCGACGCGGGCCATCCTCGGCCAATTCCCCGAGCTCGCCGAGCTGCAGCCCGAGCTGCTGGCGCACCACTTCGTCGAGGCCGGCGACTGCGAGCGCGCGATCGAGTGGCTCGAGAAGGCCGGGCAGAAGGCGGTGCAGCGCTCGGCCAACACCGACGCGGTGTCGCACTACTCGCGGGCGATCGCGCTGCTGCGCGACCGGCCCGAGGGCGACGCGCGCGACCGCAAGGAGCTGGGGCTGCAGCTGGCCCTCGGCGCGCCGCTGATGTCGATCCGCGGCTACGCGGCGCCCGAGGTCCACGACACCTACGCCCGCGCGCGCGAGCTGTGCCGCCGCGCCGGCGACGACGCCCAGCTGTTCCCGTCGGTGCTCGGCCTGTGGCAGTTCTACATGGTCGGCGGCGCGGCCGAGATCTCGGCCAACCTCGGGCGCCAGCTGGTCGCGCAGGCCGAGACCACCGACAACCGCACGATGCTGATGCTGGCCTACCGCGCGCTCGGGACCAGCCAGATGCTGCTCGGCGAGATCGCCGGCTGCCGCGAGCTGACCGAGAAGGGCCTCGCGCTGTACGACGTCCGCGAGCACGGCAAGCTGGCGCTGCGCTACGGCCAGGACCCGGGGGTGACCAATGGGCTGTACCTCGGGTGGGTGCTGTGGTTCCTCGGCTACCCCGATCAGGCGGTGGCGCGCGCCCGCGAGGCGCTGGCGCTGGCCCAGCAGATCGAGCACCCGCTGAGCATCGCGTTCGGGATGAACTATCTGGCGACGATCCACAACTACCGCGGCGAGTTCGCGGCCGCCCGCGACCTGGCCGACCGCGCCGAGCGGGTGGCGACCGAGCACAAGCTGCAGCTGTGGCTGGCGATGTGCCAGATCCAGCGCGGTTGGGCCCAGCTCGGGGTCGGCGAGCGCGAGGCGGGGGCGGCCGAGCTGGCCGAGGGCGTGGCCAAGTGGACGCGGACGGGCGCCAAGGCCGGCATCTCGTTCTTCCAGGCGGCCGCGATCTGGGGCCTGTGGCGGGCGGGCCGCCACGACGAGGCGATGCGCAAGGTCGACGAGGTCGAGGAGTTCATGCGCCGCTCCGGCGAGCGCTTCTTCGAGGCCGAGGTGCTGCGCCTGCGCGGCGAGCTGCTGCTGTCGACCGGGATGACGTCGGGCACGCGCACCGCCGAGGACTGCTTCCGCCGCGGCCTCGAGGTCGCCCGCCGCCAGCAGGCGCGCGCGTGGGAGCTGCGCCTGGCGCTCAGCCAGGCCCGCCTGCTGGTCCTGCGCGGCAGCCCCGGCGAGGCCCGCGAGCTGGTCTCGAGCGTGTACGAATGGTTCACCGAGGGGCTCGAGACCGCCGACCTGCGCGAGGCCCGGGCGCTGCTCGAGCGGCTCGGGTGAGCTGTCCTCGGGGGCATGCGCCGAAGGGCATGTGCGAAGCGACATGCCCCGACGGGCATGCCCTCACGGACATGCCCGATCGGTCAGCGGCGGCGCGGCTTGCGGCGGATCCACGCCAGCACCGGCACCAGCAGCAGGAGCTGCGGGAGGCGGCCGGTGCGGTCGATCTGGCAGCCCTGGCCGGCGTCGGGGTCGTACTCGACGCCGTGGACGGCGTCGACCGGCGGGCCCGAGGCGGCGCGCAGGGTGAGGTCGCGGATCTGCGCGGGCTTGAGGGCGGTGCGCAGGCGGGTGAGGTGGAGGCCGTCGAGGCCGGCGCGGGCGGTGAAGTCCTCGAGCCAGGCGCGGTCGGCGGTCTCGGGGTCGATGCGGCCGGCCCAGGTGCCCTGGTCGTAGGCCTCGGCGAGGCCGCCGGCGTAGAGCGGGTTGGAGTAGTCGATCACCCACGCGCCCTCGGGGTCGCTGGCGAGCACGGCGGCCTCGAGCTCGGCGTAGTTGGTCTCGGTCTCGGACAGCGCGACGAGCTCGTCATCGTCGACCGCCTGGGCCGCGTAGTTCTCGGGCAGCACTGGGCCGCCGCCGATGAAGTACGTGGTGAGCCGCAGCTCCGCGTTCGGCTTCATCGAGTGGGTGGCGATGGCCAGCGGGACCTCGAAGGTCGCCGGCTGGGCCGGGGGGAGATGGAGCTCGATCGGCGCCAGCACCCCGCTGTCGGCCGCGGGCTTGACCTTGGCGGCGAAGAAGAACCAGTCGTTTGCGACGTACGGCCCCAGCGCGGCGGCGTAGTCGGCGGGCAGCGGGTAGCCGGCGTCGGTCAGCCAGTCGGCGATCGCGGTGCCGGTGTCGCCGCCGATCACGACGTACTCGTAGGTCGCGGTCTCGCCGCGGTCGATCACCATGACGTCGCCGCCGTCGCCCATGGGGTCGCCGAGGCTGTTGCCGCCGCCGGCCTTGTCGCTGCTGCCGCACAGGCCCATCCGCTCGTCCTCGTTCTGATAGATGGCGATCCGCGGGGCGCTGTACTCGTCGAGGGCGAGGAACAGCGCCGGGTTGCCGTCGCGGACGTCGGCGGGGGCGCTGGCGAGGGGCAGCACGAAGGCGAACTCGGCCGCGTCGACGCCCTCGTAGCGGGCCGAGGCGACCAGCACGGTCTCCTCGGCGCCGAACACGACTGCGAGCTCCTGGTCGCTCATGCCGCCGACGCGGGCTTCGTGCCCGGGGAAGACCATGCCGCCGCACGCGGCCGCGGGGGTGGGGCGGGCGAGGGCGGCGACCAGCGCGGTGAGGATGACCACGGAGGTGCGGGCGGGGGGGCGTAAGGGAAGCGAGGCCATGGCTCGAGCATGCCACAAGCCGACGCGCGCTCGCGCACGAAGTGCTGGCGCCAGGCAGGCGGAAGCCGTATAGAGGCGCGTCATGACCACGCGCAAGGCGACCTGGACGATCGGGCTGGTGCAGCAGCAGAACACGGGTGACCGCGAGCACAACCTCCGCACGACGGTGGCCGGCATCCGCGAGGCGGCCCGCCGCGGGGCCGAGCTGGTGCTGCTGCAGGAGCTGCACGCGGGGCTGTACTTCTGCCAGACCGAGGACACCGCGGTGTTCGACCAGGCCGAGTCGATCCCCGGCCCGACCTCGAACGAGCTGGCCGCGCTGGCCAAGGAGCTCGGGGTCGTCATCGTCGCCTCGCTGTTCGAGCGCCGGGCCGTCGGGCTCTATCACAACACCGCGGTCGTGCTCGAGAAGGACGGCAGCATCGCCGGCAAGTACCGCAAGATGCACATCCCCGACGACCCGGCCTACTACGAGAAGTTCTACTTCACGCCCGGCGACCTCGGCTTCAACCCGATCGAGACGTCGGTCGGCAAGCTCGGGGTGCTGGTCTGCTGGGACCAGTGGTACCCCGAAGGCGCGCGCATGATGGCGCTCGCCGGCGCCGACCTGCTGCTGTATCCCACCGCGATCGGCTGGGACATGCGCGACTCGGAGGACGAGCGCCTGCGCCAGCGCGAGGCGTGGATCACCGTGCAGCGCGGGCACGCGGTGGCCAACGGCCTGCCGGTGGTGGTGGCCAACCGCGTCGGCCACGAACCCGACCCGAGCGGCGTCAATCCCGGCCTGCAGTTCTGGGGGCACAGCTTCGTCGCCGGCCCGCAGGGCGAGTTCCTGGCCAAGGCCGGCGAGTCGGCCGAGGTCGTGGTGGTCGAGGTCGACCGCGGCCGCAGCGAGCAGGTGCGGCGGATCTGGCCGTTCCTCCGCGACCGCCGCATCGACGCCTACGCGGAGCTCACCAAGCGCTTCCGCGACTGAGGTCGCACCGTTCGAGGATGCCCCTCTGGACATGTCCAGAGGGGCATCCTCGTTCGGCCAGAGCGCCCGCGCGAGACAGGCGGGCCTGGTCGAGGTCGGGCCTCACTGCTTCGCCACGTGGACCTTGATGCACCCGTTGGCCTCGGACTTGACCAGCCCGACCGGGTTCTCCCAGCTCTGCGCCGACCACAGCGGCCCGCCGTTTTCGGGGAAGCCCTGCAGGCCGACCGGCGTGGTGAGCCGCGCCTTCGGCTCGCAGCCGGCGAGCTCCGCCAGCGGGGCCGGGCCCCACAGCAGCGTGCGCCCGTCGATCTGGGCGGCGTCGAGCACCTTGTATGCCACGGTGAACTGGGTCGGGACGCCCTGGCCCATGTTGGTCTCGAAGTGATCGACCTCGCAGGACACGAGCCCAGGCGCGACGGTCTCGCTGCACAGCCGGCCCCGCCACTCCTCCAGCACCGCCGTCCCCTCGGGCCCGTCCACGTATTCGGGGTGGGTCTGGTAGAATTCGTTCAAGCAGGGATCGAGCTCGAGGGTGAGGTAGATCGTGTCCGTGCCGGCGAACGGGTCGCTCTCCTCGCTCTCGGCCTTCGCCAGCTCGACGCAGATGAAGCCGAACTCGTCCGCCTCGCTGCCCGTGGTGCCGGTGGTTTCCGGCGGCGGCTCGGTGGGGTTGGAGGAGGTGGTCGAGGGCGGCTCGGTCGTGCCGGTCGCGTCGGTCGACTCGGTCGACTCGGTCGCGTCAGTCGGGTCGGTCGCGGCGGTCGACTCGGTCGGGTCGGCAGTCGACGCGGTCGAGGTGCTCGACGAGGTCGAGGAGTCGTCGTCGGTGTCGTTCTTGCCAGGGGCGCAGGCGGCGAGCAGGGTCAAGGTAAGGCAACAAGTAAGTCGAAGCATGAGGCGTGGAGAATGATCGATCGCATCTCGGCGGGCAAGTCGACGCGCGCTGCGTCATCGCCGCGCGGCTTTCGCCCCGTGCACCTCGCGCGGACGCGGGCGATCGCCGTCGCGCCACGATTACGAATGGGCGCGTGCAGCGAGCTGCAGGTGTGGTCGCATTTCCGACAGACGGTGACGTCGACGACGGGGACGGGCCCGGCGCGTCTGCGGACCGGGGGCGTGGCTGTCGCATCGGGCATGTCGTTTAGGGCATGACCCAACGGTCATGTCCTCGCGGTCATGTCCTTTGGAGAAGGGCCGGGATGGGCGGCGGCGGCGGCTCGGCGCGCAGGTCGGCGAGCTGGGCGTCGTCCAGGCCGAGCTCGCGCAGGCGCGCGTCGGGCTGGGCCAGGGCGGCGGCCAGAGTGCCGTGGTGGGCCAGCAGGAGGTCGGCGAGCTCGCGCGGGAGCGACTCGGGCAGCGCCAGCGCGGGCGCCAGCGGGCGCAGGTCGAGCTGCGCGAGCAGCAGGCCGTGGGCGACGTCGACGACGTGAAGGCCGTCGCGGTTGACGAGCAGCAGGCGGTCGCCCGTGAGGTCGAAGGCGGCGCACTCGATCACGGCCCCGGTGAACTCGAGCGCGACCCGGCCCTCGCGCCGCAGCTGGCCGCCGGGCAGGAGGGTCCGCCACTCGCCGCGCGGGCGGGCGATGGCGATGCCGGCGCCGACCTGGTCGTCGAGCTCGTCGTATTCGTCCTCGCGCTCGGGTCCGATCAGCGCCATGGCCCGGACACCCTCGCCGGGCAGCTCGCGCATGTGGCTGAGCATCAGGACGGCGACGCCGCGCTCGGTGTCGAGGATGGCGCCGTCGTCGGGGCTCGAGGTCATCCAGACGTAGCGGTGGTCGGGGCTGCGCGCCCACTCGTCGGGGCGATCGCCCGAGCAGTCCTCGGCGCCCGGGGCCCCTCGCTGGCCGCGCCAGTCGGTCAGCCAGGCGTCCTCGGGCTCGCCCTTCTCGACGAAGATCGCGGGCAGGTGATCCGGGTACGGTCCGTCGAGCCATGTCCCGGAGGCCAGGTCGAGCGCGTACAGGCCGCGCAGGATCGCGGGGTCTTCAAGGTCGAGCTGGCGCCCGTACTTGGCGCCGAACAGGGCCCAGTCGCCACTCACGCCGAGCAATTTCGCCTCGGTCGCGGGCCTGGTCCACAGGACATGTCCCGTGGGCCAGTGGACGAGCAGCATGAGGTAGCCGAGCTGGAGCAGGGCGCGGTCGCCGTCGGCGAGGACGCAGGCGCGCGGGACCTCGGGGCGGTGCGGGGCGCGGTGGTGGACGTAGCGATCGTGGGCGTCGCTTACCTCGGGCGCGCCGGCGAGGCAGAAGCGGTAGAGGGTGCCGGGGACGTGGTCCTCGTCCTCGCCGCGCAGCGGGGCGGGGAGCCAGCCCGACAGCGGGCGGGGGGCGCGGGCGGGGTCGCCGGGCGGGCGCGCGAGCAGGTCGAGCATCGCCTCGAAGGCCTGCTGGGCGTCGGCGCATTCGCGGTCGAGGATGATCTTGGGGGCGTCGAGCTCGACCAGACGGGTGCCGCGGAGGGCCCGGCTGGTGAGCGCACTGATCGCCTCGTTGTCGCGGCCGACCCGGTCCGACCACAGGGCGCGGAACCAGCGATCTTCGTGGGGGTGGGGCTCGTGGTACAGCGGGCGCTCGCCCGGCGGCGGCACCGGGACGCTGGTGAGCACGAGGTCCGCGGGCGTCAGGCCGGCGGCCGCGAGCTCGGGATCGTCGAGTGCGGCGAGGCGGCGGCGCACGGCCCGGACGCCTGTCTCGTAGGACATGTCGTCGTCCCAGTCGATCGCGGGGTCGTCCTGGGCGACGAGCCGGCCGTCGGCGAGGATGACCGCGTCGGCGTGGAGGACGGCGCGGAGCTGGTCGGGCGAGAGGCCGATCAGGGCGGCGATCCGAGGCGCCAGCGCAGGGTGGACCAGGCCGAACGGGGCATCGACGTGGGCGACGAGGCGCTCGCGCAGCGGCTCGTCGGTGCACAGGACGTGGCAGCGCTCGCAGGTCTCGCCGCGGTGCTCGGGGCCGACGAGCCGGCAGCAGCGGCAGCGCAGCGGCTCGAGCGTGCCGAACAGCCGCGGGCACCACGGGCCGCCCTCGATCGGGCGGCGGAACTCGAGCATCGCCGAGCTCGTGAGCGCGCCGTTCGAGCGCGCGCGTAGCTCGGCGGCGGCGCGCAGGAGGGCGACGGGGCCGGCCGCCAGCGCGGGGGCGAAGTAGGCGTCGAGCAGGACGCGCAGGTCGGGCGGGGCCGGCATGCCGCGGAGGATACGCAGATGCGCGCGGCGACGAAAGCGGGCATCCTCGGCGCCTCATGGGCTGGGCCCGTTATCACATTGAAAAATTGCGCGCGGGCACGACGGTCAAGTTCCGACCGCACGGTCACTCGATGCGGCCGCGGATCAAGTCGGGGGAGCTCTGCACGGTCGAACCGGTCGACCTGGACAGGCTCGAGGTCGGCGACGTGGTGCTGTGCACGATCCGCGGGGCCGACTATCTGCACATCGTCAAGGCGATCGCCGAGGACGGGCGCTACCAGATCGGCAACAACCACGGCAAGATCAACGGCTGGATCGGCAAGCACGCGATCTTCGGGCGATTGGTGGGTGTCGAGCCGTGACGGCTGGTTTATCCTGAGCTCATGCCCGGCTCGCTCGTGATGCTTCGCCTCGCTCTGGTTGCGTTCGCCCTGACCGCCGCGTGCGGCCCCGGGACCGACGGCACGAGCGCTACCACCGGAACGACGACGGAGGCGGGCACGACCGCCCCGGGGACGACGACGGGGAGCAGCACGGTCGGGACGACGACGGGGAGCAGCACGACCGGGACGCCGACGACGAACGCGGCGACCACGGAGGACGAGAACCCGTGCGGCTGCGCCGACGGCGATGTGTGCGTCCAGCAGTTCGACGGCGTCTGCACGCTGCTGTCCACCAAGTGCCTGCCCGACCCGGGCGGGTGCGTCCCCGGGTATCCGTGCGCCGAGGCGTGCCAGCCGTTCTGCGAGGGCGACCACAAGGACGCGTGCAACAACAGCGACTGCCCCGAGGAGATCGAGGGGGCAGTGCACTGTTTCGGTTTTTGAGCAGGCCGACGGGACATGCCCTGCAAGACATGCCCCATGGAGCATGCTCTCCGGGACATGCCCCGAGGTCCACGTCACTCGCCGGTGAAGCGGGGGGGGCGGCGCTCGAGCATGGCGGCGACGGCCTCGCGGTGGTCGGCGGTGGTCTGGGCCACGCCCTGGTAGGTGGCGGCGAGCTCGAGGGCGGCGTCGAGGCCGACGTCGTGGCTGCGGTAGGCGGCGCGCTTGGTCAGGCGGAGGGCGACGGGGGGCAGGGCGGCGAGCTCGGAGGCGAGGGCGCGGGCGGCCGGGAGCAGCTCGTCGGGCTCGACGACGCGGTGGACGAGGCCGATCCGCAGGGCCTCGTCGCAGTCGATGACGCGGGCGGTGAGCATGAGCTCGAGCGCTCGGGAGAAGCCGATCGCGCGGGCCAGGAAGTAGGCGCCGCCGTCGCCGGGGACGAGGCCGACCTTGACGAAGGTCGAGCCGAACTGGGCCCCGCGAGCCGCGAGCCGCAGATCGCACATGCACGCGAGGTCGAGGCCGGCGCCGATCGCCGGGCCGTTGAGGGCGGCCACGATCGGCTTGTCGGCCAGCGCGAGGCGGCGGGAGATCCGCTGGATCCCGTCGATGTATTGCCGGCGCAGCTCGGCGGCCCCGCCGGCGAACATGCCCTCCTTGTTGAGCATCCGCTTGAGGTCGCCGCCGGCGGAGAAGGCCGGGCCGGCGCCGGTGAGGATCACGCAGCGCACCGCGTCGTCGCGCTCGGCGAGGTCGATCGCGTGGACGAGGCTCTCGACCATCGCCTCGCTGTAGGCGTTGCGCGCGGCCGGGCGGTCGAGGGTGACGAGGGCGGTCGCACCCTCGAGGTCGTAGCGGACGTCGGTGAGCTCCATGCGCGCGAGGGTAGCCGGAGCCGGGGCGTCGCTGGTGTGCGGCGCGCGGCGATCTGTCACACTGCGCGGCGTGTCGGCGATGAAGCGGGTGCTCCTGGTGGTGCTGGCGGCGCTGCTGCTGGCGGCGGGGATCGGTCACTTCGTGATCCCGGACCGGTTCATGGCGATCATGCCGCCGTACCTGCCGTGGCACTACGAGCTGGTGCTGCTCACGGGGGTGCTGGAGATCGCCGGCGGGCTCGGGCTCCTGATCCCGCGCACGCGCAAGGCGGCCGCGTGGGGCGTGTTCTGGCTGCTGCTGGCGATGTGGCCGGCCAACATCCACCACGCGATGGCACAGGTGCAGGTCGAGGGGCTGCCGGCGTCCCAGGCGGCCCTGTGGGTGCGCGTGCCGCTGCAGCTGGTGCTGCTGGCGTGGGCGTGGTGGTACACGCGCGATTGATCGCGGGGGCTGGTCAGGGGAACACCAACTCGAGGGCGGTGGCGGCCGGGTAGTCGAGCTGGGCCTCGGCGAGGCGCTGGACGCCCGCGGGCTGGCCCGCGAGCACGCACCAGCCCTCGGCGTCGGCGGTGCACGTGCATGCATCGCCGCACTCGCCCACTGCGCTGGTGGCGAAGGCGACGATGTCGAGCCGCGCGGGCGCGACCTGGCGGCGCGCGAGGCAAGTCATGAAGCCGCAGAATTGCTCGACGCAGGCGGACGGGACCGGCGAGGCCTCGAAGTGGTCGCCCGCCCAGACGAGCTCGAGGCGGCCGTCTGGATCGAGCTGGATGATCTCGTCGTTGCCGCAGCCGTCGTCGCAGCCGCACTGCAGCGCCGCGGTGGCGCACGCCTCGCAGGCGAGGGCGTGCGTGTGCAGCTGGGAGCCGCCCTCGGGCGCCACCGAGAACGGCTGGCCGCCGCAGCCGTCGTCGACCACGAGGAAGATCGGCGCGGCGCCGCCGTTGCGCAGGGTCAGCGTGACCGCGGGGCCGATGTCGAGGTCGGACGGATCGGCGCAGACGTCCGGCTCGCCCGTGGTGGTGGGGGTCGGCGGGTCGGTGTCGCTCGTGCCGGACGTCGTCGGGCCGGAGGAAGAAGAGGTGTCCGCGGTGGTCTCGCTCTTGTCGCCGCCGCAAGCGGCGAGCGCGAGGCCGAGGAAGAGGGTGCGTGGGAAGCCAAGCGATGTCATGAGCGCCCAACGTACCGCGTCGGCGCGACGCGAAGTACTCATGCCGGTCCGCCGCCTGCGTGCGGCCGACGTGGAGGACGAGGGTCCACGCCGGCGCGAACGAATCGGCGCCGACCCGCAGGGACCAGGACCACTCGGTGACGATCGGCGCGATCGAGGCCTCCGCACGGCAGTGTGGCCCCGATCACGATCGTGGGCGTGAGGATGAACAGGCCAGAACGTCGAGGACGTGGTGTCTGCGGCGGCCGTCGGGCTGGGGAAAGCCCTGAACGAGCGCGCCCGGGAGCACGCGCGGTTGTCCTCGGGTCGAGGAAGAACCCGGCGTAGGTGGCCGTGGCTCCCGCGACGCGTTCGGACGTCACGTCACCGAGCGCCGCGACGGCGGCCTCCATCGCTGGCGAGGACCGCCTGCGTCCGCGGCGAAGACGCGTGAAGTTCTCTCACAGGCGGCGCGCGGGCGCGGGCGTGGGGGCTTGCGGTAGCTTGCCCCTCGATGTTCACGGTCCCCGAACACGTGCGTCAGACGGCGACGACGTTGCTGTCGACGCTGAAACCCCTCCCGCTCGACACCCCCAACCTGCCGCCCATGTTGCCGGGCGGGCTGCCGTTCGTCGGCCACGCGTCCGAGCTGCGCTCGAACCCGGTGGCGATGGTGCAGCGCGGGCGCGACATGTTCGGCGACATCTTCTGCGTGCGCCTGCCGGGCACGCTCGGCGTGGTGATGACGGGCCACGCGGCGCAGGAGAAGTACTTCCGCTTCCGCGACGACGAGGTCAGCCAGCGCGAGGCGTACCAGCTGATGACGCCGGTGTTCGGCAAGGGCATCGCCTACGACGCCGAGCCGCAGATCATGAAGGAGCAGCTCGGCTTCTTCCACGGGGCGCTGCGCGAGTCCCGGCTGCGCACCTACACCGACGGCTTCATCGCCGAGTCGGAGCATTTCTTCGGCCAGTGGGGGCAGACCGGCGAGGTCAACATGCTCGAGGTCGGCAACGAGGTGACGCTCTACACCTCGACGCGCTGCCTGCTGGGCGACAAGATGCGGTTCAAGCTCAGCAAGGAGTTCTCCGAGCTGTACGCCGACCTCGAGGGCGGGATCAACGTGATCTCGTTCTTCGCGCCGTACCTGCCGCTGCCGGCGATGCGCCGGCGCGACAAGGCCCGCGTCAAGATGGTCGAGCTGATCGAGAAGATCGTCGCCGAGCGGCGCTCCGACCCGCACGGCCACGAGGACATCCTGCAGACGCTGGTCGAGTCGAACTACGCCGACGGGCGCAAGCTGACGGTCGACGAGATCACGGGGCTCATCCTGACGATCATGTTCGCCGGTCACCACACCAGCGGCGTGACGTTCTCGTGGATCGCGGTGCTGCTGGCCCAGCACCCGCACATCTTCCGCCGCCTGGTCGCCGAGCAGCGCGAGATCCTCGGCGACCGCGAGCGCATCACCTACGACGACCTGCAGAAGATGAAGCTGCTCGAGGCCACCATCAAGGAGGCCCTCCGCCTGTACCCGCCGATCATCCTGGTGATGCGGCGCGTGCTCAAGGCGTTCGACTTCCAGGGCAAGCACGTGCCCGAGGGCAGCATGATCATCGCCTCGCCGGCGGCCGGTCAGCGCGTGCCGGACATCTTCCCCGAGCCGCACCGCTTCGACCCCGATCGCTTCATGCCGGGCCGCGAGGAGGACAAGCGCTGGCCCTACGGCCACATCGCGTTCGGGGCCGGGCGCCACCGCTGCATGGGCATCGTGTTCGCCCAGCTGCAGCTGCGCGCGCTGTGGAGCCACCTGCTGCGCAACTTCGAGTTCGACCTGCTCGACCCGAGCTACCCGGTCGACTACACCAACCTGATCGTCGGCCCGCGCCCGCCGTGCCGGATCCGCTACCGCCGGGTCCAGCAGTCCGCGGGGGCATGACCGAAAGGACATGGCGGCCGTGACAGGTCACGAGGGACATGTCCCGATGCGCTGGATCGACCGCGTCCTGCTGGTGTTCGCGCTCAGCTTCTGCAGCACGTCGCTGCTGTTCGACCGCCTGGCCGCCATCGAGCCGGGGCCGATGGCGCCGGCGGACAGCGGGCTCAAGGGCTTCCTCTACTGGTGGGGCAGCACCTACGACCCGCTGATCGTGCTGAACCCGCTGTGGCTGCAGATCGCGTCGGGGGTGTCGGCCTTCGTGTTCGGCCCGTTCTACGCGGTGCTGGCGGTCGCGCTGGTGCGCCGGCGCGAGTGGATCCGCTGGCCGGCGATCATCTACGCGTCGGTGATGCTGTACTCGATGGTGATCTTCCTCGGGGTGCACACCTTCGGTGAGCCGCGGCCGACGGTGCCGTGGCTGGTGGCGCTGCTGTACGCGCCTTATGTGCTCTTCCCGCTCGCGCTGCTGCGGCGCATGCTGCCGCGGCGCGGGCCCGCGGGCGAGGTCCGCCCGCTGTTCGAGACAGGACGAGGATGACGATGACGGACACCCTGCACACGATCGGCCGCGCGCCGCCGCCGAACTTCGAAGAGGCGCGCAACAAGCGGCAGAAGGTCCGCGCCGCCGGGCTCGACCCCAACCACTGGTACGCGGTGGAGTACGCGCGCGCGGTGCCGCCGGGCAAGGTGGTCGAGGTGACGTTCTGGCGCCGCTCGGTCGCGGTGTTCCGCGGCGAGGACGGGGCCCTGCGCGCGATCGACAACCGCTGCGCGCACCGGCAGCTCAAGCTGTCGGGCGGGCGCGTGGAGGGCTGCAACGTGGTGTGCCCGTACCACGGCTGGGAGTACGGCGGCGACGGCAAGCTGTGCAAGGTGCCGCACGAGCTGTTCGGCAAGCCGCTGCCGAAGATCGAGCTGCGCCACTACCCGGTGCGCGAGCGCTACGGGCTGGTGTGGGTGTTCTTCGGCGATCCGGCGCGGGCCGACGCGACGCCGATGCCGGAGATCCCGGAGCTCGACGGGCCGAAGCCGTGGGCCAAGCTGCTGGTGGACTTCACGTGGAAGGCTCACCACTCGATGATCATCGACAACGTCAGCGACTTCACCCACGCGTACCTGCACCGGCGGTTCCGCCCGTTCACGGACTCGACGCTGACGGACCTGCGCGTCGAGGGCGACCGCGTCTACGTGTCGTACGACACGAAGGTGGCCGACGGGCCGCTGATGAAGCACTTCGTCGATCGCAAGCGCACCAACATCAATGCGATGACGCTCTGCTATCAATACCCGTACCAGTGGTCGGACACCGACGGGAAGATCAAGGACTGGTGCTTCTGCCTGCCGATCGACGAGCAGACCACCCGCGCGTTCTTCCTGTTCTACTTCGACGGCTTCAAGCTCCCGGGGCTCCCGCTGCAGATGCCGCGGCAGGTGATGGAGCCGGTGCTCGAGATCGCCAAGCACGTGGTGTTCAAGCCGCTGCTCGAGGAGGACGGCGTCGCCGTCGAGGCCGAGCAGGACGGCTACAACCGCCACTGGCAGGCGCCCATCGCCGAGCTGAACCCGGCGGTCCACGCATTCCAGGCGCTGACGATCCGCAAATGGGAAGAGTACCTGGCGTCGTCCTCGGGCCGGCTGGCCGAGGCGCGCTGAGGCGGCGGCGGACGCGACCCGGTGCGCGTCCCATGAGTGCGGGCCGGATCACGTCGCCGGCACTCGGGCCCTCGCAAGGTCGAGGGACGGGGCCGGCGCGGCCCGCTCGGGTCGCATGATTCGTCCGCGGTAGGCGAAGGCCTCACCCGCGGGCGCGGGCGTGGGCAGCGTCGACCGGTGCGCAATCGCGCGACATGTCCCCGGGGACATGTCGGCGCAATCGGGCCGGCGCGAGGTGCGGCTCAGTCGTCGCTGTCGTCCTCGTCGTCGTCGCTGTCGTTGTCGTGGCTGTTGCACTGCTGCGGCTGGTCGCCCCACTTGTCGCAGAAGCGGTTGGCGACCAGGCCGCCGCGGCTGCTCGGGAGGGTGCCGCACGAGCTGAAGTCGTCGAGCGCATCGAGACAGGCCGGGTAGTCGTAGGGGACGCCGGCGTCGTCGTACAGCTTGAGGCGCATCATGTCGCCCACGCAGACGGCGCCGTTGGGGCCCCACTCGGCCTCGGGGCCCCAATTCGAGCGGCTCAGGGTCGCGGGGGCCTGGAGCCGCGGGGCCAGCTTGTCGAAGATGTCGATCGGGGTGCCCGTGAAGGTGTGCGCCGTGCCGTCGCCGCAGTAGTCGGCGCGGGCCATTCGCGTACAGGCCTGGTGATGGTTCGCCAGCGAGGTCGTGCCCACCTTGGCCCAGGGGCGGTAGCCCCACTCGACACACTTGGCGAGCACCGCGTCGCGGCAGGCGAAGGTGACGACGGTGGCGTCGGCGACGCGCGCGCCGGTGGCGAGGTCCCAGTAGTTGGCGAGCGGGATGGCCTGGGTCGGCTGGCCCAGGTGGTCGAAGCAGAGGCTCTCCCAATTTGGGTCACCGGGGGCCTGGATCGAGACTTCGTAGAACCAGACGTCGCCGGTCGGAGCGGCGGGGTTCTTGAAAATGTCGTCGAAGCGCATCTGCCAGGTGGCGCCGTCGATGTCGAGGTCGATGACGGCGCCGACGAGCTGCGCGCCCGTGAACGTCTGCGAGGTGCCGTTCACCACGCCGGTGGCAGAGAGGACGCTGCCGTTGAGGTTGAGGCCGTTGAGGTTGATGCCGTTCATGCGCATGCCGTTCATGCGCATGCCGTTCAGCGTGGTGCCATTCATGCGCATGCCGTTCATGCGCATGCCGTTGAGCACCGCCGTGTTGAGCGCCGGAGCGTTATTGACCTGGTCGCGCAAGGCGACGGCCGGGTCCGCTTCCTGCGCCACGCCGTCGCACGCGCCGACGGCACAAAGCCCCACCACCCACATCGAAAATCCGCGGGACGACGTCATCGTACGACTCCTGTTCCACGCTGCATGATCGTGGTCGTCTGCTCGTGCAAGTCGGCGTCGCGGCTCCGGGATCGCCGCCGGAGCGCTGCCGTCGAGGTCGCCGCGGTCGCGAGAGGATGAGCTGTCGCGCGGTTCATCGGCGAGTCCACGACCCAATTGCCAGCAGGGCTCGCGGATGTTGGCACAATTCGAATCACGGCGCGCGTGAGAGATCCGGACGGCCGCAAATGCGAGGTGGCGCCCTCATTCCACGACGAACGGGACCTCGACTGCGCCGAATTCCTCGCCGGTGCCGCCGTCGACGAGGCGCGCGACGAATTCGATGCGACGCGCGTCCTCGACGTGCTCGAAGTAGAGATAGCCGGTGATCCGGCCGCCGGGGCTGAGGACGCCCTCGGGGAGGGCTTTCTCGACCATGTCGCCGGACGGCAGGGCGACGCGCTGGAAGGCGGGGTTGTAACTGTCGTAATAGGCGCCGCGGTACGGGAAGGGGCCGCCCCAGACCGACCAGCCGGGGTACCAGGGCGAGAGGTACGGCGCGACGCCGAATCCCGCCGCGGGATAGGCCGTGTCGACGGGGGCGTAGACGGTGTCGTGAATCTGAAACGGGGGCAGGGCGGCGTAATACACCCCGCCGGGAGAGACCAGGCTGAAGTGCTCGTAGCGCAGCTCGAGGGCGCGCCCGCCCCGGTTGGTGAGGGTGACGAGCAGCGGGGTGACGGCGCCTTCGAGGTCGGGCGGGAATCCGCGCCAGGCGTTGGCGACTGCGATGACCTCGACGCCGGCCTCGTCCGCGACCGCGGCGTCGCGCAGGCCCGGGACGCGCCGGGCCTCGGGCGCAGGCACGAGGGTGCCGGCGCATCCGAGGAGCACGGCGAACGGCAAGAGGCGGAGGCAGGCGAACATGGCGGACAGAGCGTGCGAGGCCCGCTGCCGCGGCGCACACGGCGGACGGAGCGGTGCGAGCGGACGCAGGCGCGTGACGAGCCGGGGAGGGCCGCATCGCCGGAGCGGTTCGAGAGTCGCCGCCGCAGCGGCCAGGCTCGTGCAGGGGCGAGGCGCCAGGCTCGCGCGGGGCGAGCGCGAACCGGCACGGCGGCGAGCGAGCGGCGGTCCGTCCGCTCGCGCGAGCTGTTAGTGTCGGCCCGAACGCCGAGGAGACCTGTGATGGGAGACGAGCTTCAAATCATCCCCGGCCGCAGCATCGGCCCGTTTCGCCTCGGCGAGCCGGGCGAGCCGCAGGTCGCGCTCCTGGAGGGCGAGCGCACGGTCGAGATGCGTGGGGCGATGCGCGTGGTCCTCACGCGGGACGTCAGCCTGTTCATCGAAGACGGGGTGGTCACGCAGGTGGGGATCCACGAGGAGCACCCGGCCTGCACCGCGGAGGGGCTGCGGCTCGGCATGACGCTGGGCCAGGTGCAGGGCCGGCTGTTGGCGGATCCGGTCGACGAGGTGCTGCTGCTCGCGGGCGTCGCGGGGCTGTGCTTCTCGACCGACGAGGGGCTCGAGCGCGCCGCGACCGCGAACCTCGAGCGCGGGGAGCCGGTGGTGTTGTCGAGCACGGACCGGATCTCGTGGATCGGGGTCATCCTGCCCGAGAACGACAGCCCCGAGGCGGTGCCGGTGCGGCTGAAGTGATCCGAGCGGCGAGATGTCCTTCGGGACATGTGTTGACATTCGTGCGATCGGCCGCGCGCTCCTGGGGGACAGGGGGTGGGACGTGAGGGTCGAGCTCGCGCAGGCCGCCCGGTGGGGCGAGGGCCGCGCGGGAGGGTCGGTTCGCGAGATCGCACGAGGATCGAGGGGCGAAAATCGCCGGACCGCGCGGGCCGGCGCGCAGCCTACAATGGCGCGGTGAGCGAGGCATCGACGGCGAGTGATTGGCGGCGGCGGCACGCGCTCGGCTTGCCGGCCGGGAGCGTGCGCGCCTTGCTGGCCCTGGGCGTGGTCGGGACGGTGTGCGGGCTGCTGGTGCGGGCGCCCGACGAGCCGCCGCCGGAGGCGCTGGAGAGCCTGCTGTTCGTGGTGCTCGGGCATTACTTCGCGGCCCGGGCCCAGGCGTCCGCCGACAAATCCGACGGGCCGCCGCCGCTGTGGCTGCCGCGCGGTTCGATCCGGCTGCTGCTGATCGCGGGCCTCGTCGGCGTCGGGGTGGTGGTGATGCGCCAGGAGGGCGCGGCGGCGCAGCGCGGGGTGGTGACTCTGGCGCTGGCGGCCGCGTTCGTGCTCGGGCTGCTGCTCACGCGGGTGACGCGGTGGCTGCAGCGGCGCATCGGCGGATCGTCGCGTGTCCTCGAGGACATGCGGGCGATCGTCGGCCTGGTGGCCGTCGGGGCGCTGGCGATCCACGCGTTCTTCCACGTGCTGCCCGATCCGGCCACGGTCGGGGTCGGCCGGCTCGGCCTCGAGCAAGGGCTGGCGGCGCTGGTCGGGTTCTACTTCGGCTCGCGGTCGTGACCGCTGCGGGCGAGGCTCGCCCCTGGCCGCGGCGTGGCGACCAGGGGCGTGTCGGCGCGTCGGCTACGGCTTCGGCTGGTAGAGCTGGATCAGGTTGCCGCAGGTGTCGGCGAAGATCGCCACGAAGACCTGGCCGGCGTCGGTCGGCTCCATCGTGAATGCGACGCCGTGCTTCTTCAGCCGCTCGTACTCGGCGTGGATGTCGTCGACCTCGAACGCGGTCAGCGGAATGCCCTGGCGGAACAATTCTTCCTGGTACGTCTTCGCGACGGGGTTCGCGTTCGGCTCGAGCGAGAGCTCGACGTCGGCGTGGCCGTCCGGCGAGACGACGGTCAGCCAGCGGAACTCGCCGACCGGGATCTCCTTGCTCTTCTTGAAGCCGAGCACCTCCGTGTAGAAGCGCAGCGCCTTGTCCTGGTTGTCGACGAAGATACTGTTGAGCTTGATGCGCATGAGGACCTCTGGGGGAATCGGCACGCGGGCCGTACCGCGCGAGTGTGACGACTTCGCAGCTCAGTGCTTCTTGAAAATTGCGGAGGCCGCCTCGCCGCACATCAGCAGCAGGCAGCCGGGGATCAGCGCCGGCGGCAGCGTCCCCACGCGCGAGGGCACTTGCCAGCGCCGGCGGTAGTGCGACGGAGGGACGCCGACGCGGCGCGCGAACAGGTCGCTGAAGCTGCCGAGGCTCTCGAAGCCGACCTCGAAGCAGACGTCGGTGACGGAGTGATTGCCGCGCGCCAGAAGATGCTTGGCACGCTCGATGCGCGCGTCGATGCGGAACTGATGCGGCGTCGCGCCGAACACCGCGGCGAACTGGCGGATGAAGTGATACGGCGAGAGCCCGGCCTCGCGGGCGATGTCGGCGATCGGGGCCCGGCCTTCGGTCTCCCGCAGGCGGTCGCGGGCGCGGCACAGGCGGATCAGCGCATCGTGGGTCAGCATGGACGGAGGCTCTGCGGTGGCGTGGTTTTGAGTGTAGCGCCGCGACTTGAGGTGCGCTGCCGCATGGACAGGGCCCGGAGGATAGCCGGGCATGAGAGCGACGTCCGCGGCGCGGCGAGGCCGGCGGCGTTCGCAGCGCGGGGACATGGCGGTCACTCCCGCTTCGCCGCGGGTCCATGTCCGGGGAGCTGCTGGCGGCCCGGGCCGTCGTGGGCCGGACCGACGGCGACGTGATCCTCGGCCACGTGCTGGCTGTCCAGGGCCGATCTGCCGGCGACGTGGACGCGAGCGGGGTCGGGAGGACTACGGAGTTGCGGCGAAACATCGTCTCACCGGCATCTTCGGCGGGAGGGCGGGACGGCGGAGGCCCGGCGGTGCGGTGAATCGACACCGGGCCGTCACGGGCGCCCGAGGTCGCGGTGATACCATCCCCGCCACGCATGGGACTGCTCAACAAACTCTTCGGTGGTGGAACACAGCTCGATCTCAAGCTCGACCTCGACAAGGTACCGCCCGGCGGCACCGTGGCCGGCTCGTTGACGCTGACCGGCGGCAAGAAGCCGCTCAAGCTGACGGCGCTCAAGGTCGACATCGTGTCGGTGTTGGTGCAGTCGAAGGAGGGCAGCTCGCTGCCGTCGATCGACATCAAGGTGCTGTCGAGCAACATCGTCGCGCAGGACCGCGACCTCGCGCCGGGCAGCCTCAACAAGTTCGAGTTCCGCTACAAAATCCCCGAGGACGCCAAGCCGGACGCGACCTACAAGATCATGGCGTCGGCGGACATCCCGGGGGTCAAGGACCCGTCGGCCGAGGCGCCGCTGACGGTGCTCGGCGGCGGCCGGGGTCTGTTCGGCGCGGTCAAGTCGATGCTCGGCGGCGGTGACAGCGAGAACGTGGTGCTCGAGCGGTTCCCCGGGCTCACGTCGCACGACACCGACGAGCTGGAGAACGCGCTGCACGAGCTGCAGTGCGAGGCGTACGACCGCGACAACAACTTCACCGGGATCCACAAGTTCCTGCTCAAGCTGGTCGAGACGCACCGCGAGGACGGGGTCCGGCGCGCGGCGCTGTCGGCGTGGGGCACGGTGCTCGACAACCGGGCCAAGCCGGAGCACATCAAGGCGCTCGAGACCCTGGCCGGGCGCGACCTGCCGTCGTACCTGATGGAGGAGGTCGTGTCGGTGGCGGCCAAGTTCGCCGAGGAGGGCGGCCTGCCGCTGGTGCAGCAGCTGGCGCGGCACCCGGCGCCCGAGGTGCGGGCGCGCCTGGCGACGGCGCTGTACCTCGACGCCGATCACGACCTGCAGGGCCGGCGCGAGCTGATCCTGCAGCTGTGCCAGGACGGCGACGTGTCGGTGCGGGCCAACGCGTTCGGGGCCACCGCGAGCCTGGTCGAGCAGCTCGACGTGATGCAGTGGGTGGCGAGCTGGGCCGCGCAAGATCCGTCGCCGGAGGTCCAGGCGCAGTGCCTGTCGGCGATCGCCCTGGCGCACAACTACGGCGGCGCCGACCTGGTGTTCGACACGTACCTGCAGCACGCGCAGGGCAACCCGAGCGCCGACGTGCGCAAGGAGATCACCGAGCGGCTGCACTGGCTGCCGACCGATCCGCGCCTGACGCAGCTGGTGACGACGCTGCTGTCCGACCGCTCATCGGAGGTCCGGCGCTCGATGGCGTGGCAGGGCTGCAATATGGAGGAGCACCCGGAGCTCGGGCAGCTGTTCGTGCACACGGCAGTGAACGACCCCGACGACGCCGTCCGCGCCGACGCGCTGCGCGGGATCGACAAGTTCATGCCGCTGCCCGAGGCGGTGCAGTTCCTGCGCCAGCGCCTGGCGGCCGACCGCAACGAGAAGGCGTTCTGGGCGGCCCTCAACGCGGTCGAGGGCCACATGCCGGCGCGCGAGGCCCAGGCGCTGCTGCAGGAGATCGCCCGCGGGCCGTTCTCGTCGGCCGGCGAGCGCGCGCGCGAGGTGCTCGCGGGCGAGTAGCCGGACCGCCGGGACATGTCCCGGCGGACCGGGCGGAAAGGACAGGTCCTTGGGGACCTGTCCCTTTGCACATGTGATCACGAGCGGCCGGCGCCGCCGGGTCCGAGAAAGCGCGAAGGCCCGGGCGCGCGGGGCGGCCGGGCCTTCGGGGCAGGTGACCTGGCCGATGGGTCAGGGCATCGGGTCGTACTTGACGCGGCTGATGGCGAGCTTGATCGAGTCGATGACGCCGGCGTCGTTGATGTTGGAGTCGGAGACGCACAGGCGCCAGCTGCCGGCGGCGGCGTCGCCGTAGAAGTCGCCGAAGTTCATGCCGGGGCCCGAGCCTGGGTTCGGGGCCCACTCGCACGGGTCGATGTTGTCGTCCTTGCAGATGACCTGGTTGGTGTTGACGAGCGCCTTGCCGAGGTCCTCGGCGGTGTTGGCGGCGCCGTCGCGGAAGAGGATCGGGAAGTCCTTGGACAGGTTGGCGCTGTCGCCGCAGCAACCGCTGCCGTTGTCGTTCATGTCGACGAGGCCGGGGCGGCTGACGAGGGTGAGGAGCTTGTCGTCGGGGCTGATGAGCTTGACGGTGACGTCGCCGACCCAGTTGTGGTTGATGCCGAGGGTGACCTCGATGTCGCGCACGTAGTTGATCGGGTCGTCGGGGACCTCGAGCTCGACGCAGGTCATGGTGTCGAGGGTGCCGTCGTAGATCTCGTCGACCACCACGGCGCCGAGCGCGGTGGCCTCGACGACCTCGAGCTTCTGCGCCGTCGGGCAGTCGTTCTTCGACTCGAGCATGACGATGTCCTCGCACATGGCCCCGAGCACGGCCAGGATGGCGTCCTGGTCGGGCTGGGCGACCATGGCGGTGTTCATGGCGGTGACGAGGTCGCCGACCAGCGCGCCGAAGTCGGTGATGTCGATGCCCATCATGTCGTTGCTGTCGGTCAGGCCCTCGTGCGAGCTGACCATGTCCTTGCACGGGTTGGCCGCGCCGACGCCCGGATCGGCGGGCGCGGGGGCGTCGACCTCCTCGCCGTACCTGCTCGGGCCGTCGATGCCGCCGACCTGGCGCGTGAGACAGGTGTTGAGGCGGGGGTAGTCGGCGGCGCCGAAGAAGCCGTTGATCGCGGGGTTCAGGGCGACGTTGTCGAGGAACGAGCCCGCCTCGCCCGAGGCGCCGATGAGGGCGCGGATCGCCGGCTTGCGGCCGACCCGCTGGTAGACGGTCAGGTTGCTCTCGGCGTCCTCGACGATGTCGCCCTCCATCGCGGCGAGCTCGGACAGGATGGCGTCCTTGTCGCCGTCGCCGAGGTCGGGGTGGTTGGCCTGGTGGGCGTCGAGGGCGGTCGCGAAGTCGGCGGCGAAGTCGGCGAAGTCGAGGGCCGAGATGCCGAGGCCGGCGTGGGCGGCCTGCATGTCGAGGCAGTCGTACTCGACGCCGGCGCAGCCGGCCAGGGCGCCGATCTGCTTGTCGAGACAGGCGCCGAGGTTGCCGCCGTCGACGCCGCTGTTGAGGAAGTAGGCGTTGATCTTGTCGTCGACGAGGACCTCGTTCACCGCGGCCCCGACCAGCTCGGCGACGCCGTCCTTGCCGCCGAGCGCGACGCACAGGGGGCCGTCGACTTCGCCGGTGGTGGTGGTGGTGGTGGTGGTGCTGGTCTCGGTGGTCGGGCCCTCGGTGGTGGTCGGCCCGGTGGTCGTGGTGGTGCTGGTCGGCGGATCGGTGGTGGTGGGCGGCTGCGAGGTCCCCGGCGGCTCTTCGGTCGTGCTCGTCCCCGTGGTGTCGGTGCCCGTCTCGGTGGTGGTGCCGCCGTTCGAAGGACAGGCGGTGAGGAGGCCGAAGCCGCCGACGAGGGCGAGGGTGGAGCGAAGGTAGTGCGTGTACATGGCGTGCCGATCAGGCCGAAATACGGCCGGGAGTCAGTAAGAAGGCCGCGAGACCAGGTCGGACAAACTTACCCCCGCGAGCGACGGGTGAGAAGCCGACGGCCGATCCGTCGTTGCGCTGACGCGCGTGTTTTGGGGGCTCAAGGCCGCGAGCCGCACTCGCCGACGTCGTCGACTGGCCGATCCGACCTGTCCTTTCAGTGTGGTCATTCGGGACAGGTAGGGGCAGGTCGATCACTGCCGCGCAGGCGGACCGGTCCGCGAGGACAGGTCGTGCACGGCGGCCAGGGCTCGCACTGCGGCGGTCTTCTTGGCCTCGGCGGCGCGGCGCAGCTCGGGCTCGGCGAGCAACAGGAGCGCGAGGCGGCGCTTGCCGTCGACGCCGGCGCCGGGCAGCACGCGCGCCAGAGTGGCGCGGATGATCGCGGACTCCTCGGCGTCCGCGGCGCCGCCAATGCGGGCGTCGAGATCGGCGACGGCGCGCTCGGCGGCCTCTCGCGCGTCGGCGCCGCGACCGAGCGCGAGCAGGGCCTGGGCCCGCAGCGCGTGCAGGTACGGCACCGGCGGCTGGATCGGCGGCTCGCCCGGAGAGCTGGCGATCAGCCGCTCGGCCTCCTTCAGCGCGGCCGCCGGATCGCCGAGCCACAGCGCGACCTCGACGAGGTTGCGCTCGACGATCCGCGCGTACACGTGCTCGGGTCCGAAGCGCTGACGATACAGCTCGAGCGCCTCGCGGTAGTGCTCGCGCGCGCCGGTCAGGTCGCCGCGCATGTCGGCGAGCATGGCGAGGTCGTTGTGCAGGGTGGCCCGGTGCATGGCGTCGACGTCGGGCTGGTCGCGGTAGATCGCGAGGGCCTCGTCGTAGCGGGCCTGGGCGCCGTCGAGGTCGCCGCGCATGGCGGCGAGCTCGGCGAGGATCCGGCCGGACTCGGCCAGGGCGACGTTGCCTCGCGGCAAGGTCCGCTGGCGCACCGCGTGGGCCTCGCGCGCGAGCGCCTCGGCGCGGTCGAGGTCGTCGCGCTCGAGCGCGAGGGTGGCGGCGTGGCACAGCACGCTGGCGGTGACCGGGTGGGCCCGGCCGTAGGCCCGCTCGTGGGCCGCGATGGCGCGATCGAAGGTCCGCTGGGCCTCGTCGAGGGCGCCCTGGCGGTTGTGGATCAGCGCGAGGCTGTGCAGCGCGTCGGCGATGTTGTGGGCGTTGCCGGGGTCGTCGCGCTCGTAGAGGGTCAGGGCGCGCAGCGCCGGGGCGAGGGCCTCGTCGTAGCGGCCGAGCAGGCGCAGGCCGTTGGCGACGCCGAGGTCGAGGCGGGCGCGCAGCGACACGTCGTCGCCGGCGCGGACGATCGCGGCCTCGGCGGCGAGGCGCGTGGCGTCGAGGCGGACTGCGTCGGGCTTGTGGGTGCCGACGAGGTAGACGAGGTCGGTCCAGGCGGTCGCGGCGGTGGGGTCGTCGCGCCCGCGGGCGGCGGCCGCGATCGCGGCGGCGAGTGATTCGGCGCTGACGTCGTGACGCGCCAGGCGCCGCTGGATCCGCGCCCGCACCCGCAGCGCCTCGGCCTCGAGCGGGGCGTAGGCGAGGGCGGTGGCCTCGTTGACGGCCAGCAGCGCGAGCTCGAAGGCGCGGGTGTAGTCGCCGGCCAGCTCCTGCGCGCCGGCGTCGTCGAGGCGAGCCTCGACTGCGGCGACCTTGGTCGAGTCGTCGGGCGGCGGGACGACGCTGTCGAGGGCGTCGGTGACGGCGCAGGTGGACAGGTCACCGAGCAGCGAGGCGGCCTCGGGGGCGTGCTCGATCGTGCCGGCGCCGGCGTGCGCGAGGCCGTCGCTGAGGGCCTTGAAGCGGCCGAGGTGGCGGTTCAAGCAGCGGGTGCGGAGGTCGAGCAGGCGCTCGGACTGCTCGCCGTAGATGTGCGTGGCGGCGCAGGCGTCGTGGTGGGCCTCCGACCAGTCGTCGGCGTAGGCCGAGAGGGCCTTGTGGACGCTCTGCCAGGCGTCGGCGGCGTAGGGGGCGCCCGAGGCGAGGAAGGCTTGCTCGATCTCGGCGACGCGGGCGGCGTCCCAGATCCCCGCGAGCCGCTGCTCGGCGCCCTGGCACGGGCTCGGGCCGGCATTGCCGGCGAGCCACAGGCCGAGGCCGAGGCCGAGGCCGCCGAGGCCGCCGAGGAGCCAGGCGCCGCGGCGACCGAGGCCGCGCTCGTGGGCGAGGGCGGTCAGCATGGCGTGCATCGACGGCCAGCGGCTGTCGGGGTCGATGGCGAGGCCGCGGACGACGACCTTGCGCAGCCAGTTCGGCACCTGCGATCCGGCAGGGGCGGCCTCGACCTTGCCCTTGACGATCTGGTAGGCGAGGGCCGACAGGCGGCCGCCGCTGAACGGGCGCACGCCGTAGAGCGCCTGGTAGAGGGCGACGGAGAACGAGAACTGATCGCTGAGGGCGTCGGCGGGCTGGCCGAGGTGCTGCTCCGGGGACATGTACGCGGGCGTGCCGATCAGCGCGCCGGTGCGGGTGATGAGCACGTGCTCGGCCTCGTGCTCGCGCGAGCGGGTCGCGGCGGAGGTCGAGGCGGAGGCGATGGCGGCGAGGGCGTCGCTGTCGCCGCCCGACAGGCTCTCGGGAGCCTCGCCGGAGGCGCGCGCGAGGCCGAAGTCGAGGACGCGGGCGCGGCCGTCGTCGCCGATGATGACGTTGTCGGGCTTGAAGTCGCGGTGGACGAGGCCGGCGGCGTGGGCGGCGGCCAGGCCCTCGCCGGCGGAGCGCATGACCGCGAGCACCTCGGGCCAGCGGCGCGGCTGTTCTTTGAGCCAGGCGGTGAGGGTGCGCCCGGCGACGAACTCCATGGCGAGGAAGATGTGCTCGCCGTAGGTGCCGACGTCGTGGACGCCGACGACGCTCGGGTGCGACAGGCGGGCCAGCGACTTGGCCTCGCGCAGCAGGCGGGCGCGGGCGTCGAGGCTGGCGTTGCCGCGCGAGTGCAGCAGCTTGAGGGCGATCTTGCGGTCGAGCTCGGGGTCGAAGGCGCTGTAGACGACGCCCATGGCGCCGGCGCCGAGGCGGCCGAGGATGATGTAGCGGCCGACACATGTCCCGGTGGACAGGTCGTCGACGGCCGCGCCCGCGGCCTGCGGGAGCTCGCCCTCGCGGGTGATCTCGCCGGACACCGAGGTCTCCTGCGAGGGCGTCCGTTCGACCTCCACCGCGCCCGATCTTGCCCGACCGGCCCGGCCGCCTCAATGGGCCCGGGCGCGCCCACGCGCGGCCGGCGACCCGTCGCGGTTCGCAGGCGATGGTCGCCGGGCCCCGCGAGGAGTACCCTGCGGGCGACCATGGTCGACGAACACCTGACGCCCGTGCTCATGGCCTGCAGCGAAGCGGAGCTGGCCGTGCTGATCGAGTTCCTCGGCCGGCCGCCGTCCGGCCTGTTGTGGTTCGACCGCCGGCTCCGCGACCCCCGTTCCTCGCGCGCCGACCGGGTCGCGGCGGTGGTGGAGCGGATCTTGCGGCTCGGCTCGCACAGCGTCCTCGGGCGCACGGGGCCGGGCAAGCAGGCGTACCTGCAGATCGTGTGCGACGCGCTGGTCGAGCTGCGCCTGTCCGAAGAGCCAGCCGCGGACGGGCTCCCCGGGATCGAGCGACGCGTGGTCCGCTACGCGCTCGACGCCAACTTCGACGCGCTGCCGCCGGAGACCCAGCAGGTGCTGCTCGACCGCTTCCGCGCCGGCGACACCTACGCCGAGGGGGTCCGCGACCTCGGGGTGCTGCACGACTTCGTGACGCATACGCAGCCGGAGCGGAAGGCGCTGCAGCCGGGGCACGTGGCGCACGTGGCGACCGACAAGCTGCGCGATCAGGCGGTGGTGCAGGTGCGGCACCGCCTGCTCCGCGCGGGTCTCAAGCTGGTGCTGCGCGGCGCGGCCGGGCCGGTGTATCAGGCGATTCGTCTGTGGGAGTGGGCGGGGCCGGCGTTCCGCTACACGATCCCGGTCATCGTCTACGTCGCGTACCTGCGCGGACACGTCGACGCGGACGCGGCGGCAGCGGCGCCCGGATCCGTGTCACAGGAGCAGGCCCGACCTTGATCGGATGTTGATCGCAGCCGATGCACTCCTGACGCCCGATTGATCGCGCGCCTGCGATCGTGAGCGGCGAACGAAAGGACTGCACATGCTGCGTCAATCGCCGAATGCCGTCGTCACCCCCGCGCCCGCCCGCGAGCCCGTCGACGGCGACGCTTCCGTCTCCGCGGTCAGCGTCGCCGCGGAGGCCGGCAACCTGCTCGCGCCCTACTTCCGCGATCTCGCCGGGGTCGAGGTGATGACCAAGGAAGAGGAGCTCGCGGCCGCGATCCAGATCGCCGAGCTGCGCAAGGGGTTCTGGCGCTCGATCCTGAATTACCCGCCGTTCGTCGACGGGATCTGCGGGCTCGCCACCGAGGTGCTGCCGCCCGAGACCTCCCCGGTGGCGGCGCTGACGGCGATGCGCCAGACGTCGCGCGCGCTGCGTGACCGCGATCTCCTGACGCACCAGAAAGCGTTCGAGGCCGCGCGCGAGGCGCTGGCGGAGCAGATGGGGCTGGCGGACGTCGACAGCGTGGTGTCGGACCAGATCCTCGCCGACCTCGCCAGCGTCGAGCTCGGGGTCGCGTCGGGCCTCAGCATGAAGGTCAAGCTGCCCCGCCGCGGCAGCGCGCCGTTCTTCCAGTACGCGACGGCGGTCCGCCGCGACCACCACGCGCTGGTGCTGGCCAAGAACGCGTTCGTGCGCGCCAACCTGCGCCTCGTCGTCACGATCGCGCGCCGCTACAACCACGGCAAGATGCCGCTGCAGGACCTCATCCAGGAGGGCAACATCGGCTTGATGAAGGCGGTCGATCGCTTCGACCACCGCAAGGGCTTCCGCTTCTCGACCTACGGCTCGTGGTGGATCCGCCACGCGATCAGCCGCTCGATCGCAGACAAGGCGCGCAGCGTGCGGCTGCCGGTCCACATGATCGACGCCTACAACAAGGTCAGCCGCGCGCGGCGCGAGTTCGAGGCGCTGCACGCCCGCCGCCCGACCGACAGCGAGCTGGCGGCGCTCACGGGGGTCAGCACCGAGCGGATCGCGCGCATGCGCTGGTCGCTGGTCGAGGCGCCGATCAGCCTCGACCAACCGCTGTCGGACGACTCCGGGCTGTCGCTGCTCGACGCGGTCGAGGACACCAGCCACGTCGCGCCGGCCGAGCAGATCGACGCCGCGCTGCTGCTGTCGCAGCTGCAGGAGGTGTTCGGCCAGCTCAGCCCGATCGAGGCCGATATCCTGCGCAAGCGGATGGGCATCGGCGAGGAGCCGGAGCTGACGCTGAAGGAGATCGGCGAGCGCTACTCGCTCTCGCGTGAACGGATCCGTCAGCTCCAAGAGCAGGCGCTCACCAAGCTGCGCGGGGAGTTCCGCCGCCGGAACCTGTTGTAGCCGGGGCGGCGGGCGGCCGAATGGACCGGGTGCGGCGCCCGGCCCGCGGGCAGGCCGTTGACCGCGGGCGCCAACCGTTGCACGCTTTCGCCACCCCCGCTCATGGTTGTACCGGCAAGTCCCTCCGACACCAGGCCCAAGCCGCGTCGGCCACGCAGCTGGACAATGCACTCGATCCCGATCGACGAGGATCCGCTGCCGGAGACCCTCGGCGGGCCGATCGGCCCCGGAGGCAAGCCGTCCGAGGTCGAGGTGCTGGGCGACCTGCGCGGCCACGTGCTGGCCGGGCGCTACGTGCTGACCGAGCTGCTCGGATCCGGCGACCTCGGCTGCGTGTACTCCGGCCGCGACCAGGCCAGCAACCAGCAGGTCGTGGTCAAGGTGCTGGCGGCGCCTGAGCAGCGCGAGGTGGTGGCGCGCATCGCCGAGCGGGCCCGCCGTCGCCTCGGGGTGCGTCAATCGTGCGTCGCCGCGGTGCTCGCCGAGGGCACCATGGGCGGCCTGTGGTACGCCGTGATGGAGCACGCGGAGGGCAAGAACCTCTACCACGCCGACGGCGACCCACGCTTCGAGGGCGCGGGCCTGCTCAAGCTGGCGGCCGAGCTGGCGGAGGGCCTGGCCACGCTGCACGCGCTCGGGGCCCCGCACGGGGCGATTTCGCCGGGCAACCTGGTGTGGAGCCAGGCCGGGGTGAAGCTCGTCGACCTCGACGTGCAGGCGCCGAGTCACCTGTCCGGAGGGGCAGAGCCGGTCGCGTCGACCGACGTGTCGATGCTGGCGTCGGTGCTGCTCGAGGTGGCCGGGGTGCGCGAGGACGAGGCGCCGTGGATCGCCCCGATCGCGCGGGTGGTCCGCGGCGAGGCGCGGCCGAGCGCGGCCGAGTGGGCGCAACAGCTGCGCAACGCCGAGATCGACGCGCTCAAGCCGGGCGTCGCCGACGCCGCCAAGCACGCCGAGGGCGCCATCGACTCGGCGTGGGACCAGGTGTTCGAGAGCGCCGACCTGCCGTACCGGCCGTCGGCGAAGGGCAAGGTGACGATCGACACCGGCCTGCACCGCATCGAGCCGCCGCCGCAGCTCGCGGTGCTGTCGTACGAGGTCGAGGTCGAGCCCGAGCCGCCGCCCGAGGCCCAGGACGACGAGCCGTCGCCGGAGGGGCTGTCGGCGACGTCGCTCACCTCGCTGACTGCGCTGGTCGAGGAGCTCGAGCCCGAGGTCGCCGCGACGCCGCTCAAGCCGAGCAGGCCCGAAGCCAAGGCCGCGAGCAAGCACGAGAAGGCCGAGGCCAAGCCGGCGAGCAAGCAAGACAAGGCCGAGACCAGGGCCGCGAGCAAGCCCGACAGCAGGCCGGCCAAGGCCGCGAGCCGGCCCGCCACCAAGCCGCCGATGCGCCCGCCCACCGCGCCGCCGATGGCCGCGTCGCCGCTCTCGCCGGTCGCGGCCGCGAGCGAGTCGATGCCCGCGGCGGCCACGAGCGAGCCGCGGTCGTTCCCGGTCGCCTCGCAGCTGCTCACCAGCGGGTCGGCCCAGCCCGAGGCCCCGGCCGACGACGACGACGTGGTGATCGTCGAGACGGCCGGAGAGGCGATCGACGACGTCGCGCCCGGCAACGGCGGCGCCGACCAGCTGAGCGCGGGGGACTTCCGCAAGGTTTTGCTGCGCACCAACCGCTCGCCGCGGGTCCGCCAGTGCTACGACGAGCACGGCCCCGGCGACGTCGAGGTGGTCGCGCTGGTCGGTCGCGGCGGCAAGGTGCTCAAGCTGCGCATGGCCCCTGGCCCGCTGTCCGACTGCCTGCGCAAGGTGGTGCTCAAGCTCGAGTTCCCCCGCGCGGCCCGCCAGGCCCAGCACAACTACGTGTTCCACCCGCCGAACCAGGCGGAGTGATTCGCCTGTCCGGAGGGACAGGCCGTGACGGGAGCGGGTCGCCTGTCTGAACGGACAGGCGACGATGCATGACGCACGGATACGGCGCCGCTGTCGCATGCGTTCGTGGCGCCCGGCGCTGGGGCTGCGCTCGGCGAGAGCCTTGTCGAGCAGGTGCGCGCGGAGCGGTCGCGCGTCGCGTGCAGTCGCTCAGCGAGCTCGGCCGTGTAGAGGACGGAGCGGCCGCGACGGGCGCGGGCGCGCGGTGGTTACGGTCGCTTTACGCCTCCTTGGCCGTCGCTTTGCGAGCGGGGGCGCATAGCCGCGGCCGGGGGGCGTCGAAAGGGCCGTGACGAAAGGAACCACGATGCTGACCACGATTTCCAAGCTGGTGATGACGACTGTGTTCGGGCTGACCGTGTTCGCGGCGGGCGACGCCGAGGCGGGCAAGCACCACGGCGACCGCGGCGACCGTGGGGCGAAGATGTGCGAGAAGCTCGAATGCACCGACGCGCAGAAGACTCAGCTGACGCAGATCCGCGCCAGCCACAAGCCGACGCTCCACGCCGAGCGCGCCGCCATCCGTGACCTCGAGCAGCAGATCGCCGCCGAGTACGCCAAGCCCTCGTTCGACGCGGCCAAGGTCAAGGGCCTGCGCGAGCAGCTCGCGGCCCACGAGACGGTCGCCAAGAGCGAGCGCGAGGCGATGAAGACCAAGATCGACGCGGTCCTGACCCCGGCGCAGCGCACCAAGCTGGCCGAGTTCAAGGCCAAGCACAAGGACGGCAAGGGCAAGGGCCACCACCGCGGCGGCCCGCGTGACGGCCGCGGCGACCGCAAGGGCCGCGCGCTCGGGGTGTGAAGCGCGGCGAGTGGCGGCCGCGCGACGGCCGACCACCGCGAGTCACCGCACCCGGCTCCCATCTGCCGGGTCCGCGGTGAAGCGCGACGAGCCGGCGCTGCGATGCCTGCGCGACTGCGGCGCTCAGGCGTCGGTCACGGCGCTGCGATGCCTGCGCGACTGCGGCGCTCAGGCGTCGGTCACGGCGCTGCGATGCCTGCGCGACTGCGGCGCTCAGGCGTCGGGGACCCGCGCGCCGGTCACTGCGTAGGTGGTGCGGCAGTCGATGCGGCCGTCGGGGAGCTCGCCGAGGAGGCGATGGGCGAGCTCCCCGCGCAGGCCGCCGGCCTCGGTGAACTCGCCGTCGAAGCGGGCGTACATGCCGACCGTGAACAGGCCGATCGCCAGGCCCGAGATGCCGCCGAGGACGAAGCTGCGGTCGCGGCCCACCGCGCCGGACAGCGACCACGGCAGCGACGTGACCTCGGGCTCGAAGGTGAGCCAGCCGTCGACGTGCTCGACCCGCGCGGGGCCGTTGATGCCGATCAGCTGGGCCGAGCCGCCGGCGCACAGGTCGACGCCCATGCGCGGCGGGCAGTCGCACTCGAGCACCTGGGCGGCGGTGACGTAGCGGCCGGCGAGCGCCTCGCCGCGGCCGTCGCCGCCGGCCTCGGACAGCGCGATCAGCAGGTCGGGGTCGAGCGGGTCGGCCTGCCCTTCAGGACATGCGCCGAGGGACAGGGCGCAAAGGACAGCCAGAAGCCCGCGGCGGCGCACGGCGTCACCGTAGCACTACGCGCCGTGCTCGGCGAGGTAGCCCTCGATCGCGCGCAGGCGCGCGTCGTCGATCACGCGCGGGTGGAGGTAGGCGGCGATCTCGCGGATGGTGACGATGGCCCGCACGGGCGCGCCCAGCTCGCTCTGCAGCTCTTGCAGGGTGCTGACGGTCCCGCGGCCGCGCTCCATGCGGTCGACCGCGACCACGACCCCGGCGACGGTCACCGCCGCGGCCTTGCGCAGCAGGTCGGCGGCCTCGTGGATCGACTTGCCGGACGTGATCACGTCGTCGACGATGACCACGCGGGCGCCGTCCCACGGGGCGGTGCCGACGAACACGCCGCCCTCGCCGTGGTCCTTGGCCTCCTTGCGGTCGAAGCAGAACGCCACGTCGCTGCCGGCCCGTGCCTGCGCGATCGCGGTCGCCACCGCCAGCGGCACGCCCTTGTACGACGGCCCGAACAGCAGGTCGCAGGCGAGGCCCTCGCGCTGCAGGCACTCGGCGTAGGCCTCGCCGAGGCCGGCGATCGCGGCCCCGGTGCGCAGCTGGCCGGCGTTGATGAAGTAGGGCGAGCGGCGCCCCGACTTCAGCGTGAAGTCGCCGAAGCGGAGCACCTCGTGGCGCACGAGGAGATCGATGAAGCGCTGCTTGTAGCTGTCCACGCGGCGCCTATAGCACGGGCGCGGGCGGGCCAGCGAGCGGCAAGCGGACGACCAGCCGCGCGCCGGGGCCCTGTTCGCGGCTCTCGGCCGCGATCGTGCCGCCGTGGGCCCGTGCGATCTGCGCGCACAAGTAGAGCCCGAGGCCGGCGCCGCCGTGGTCGCGCGCGCGGGCGTCGTCGAGGCGGTAGAACGCCTCGAACACGCGGGCCCGCTCGGCCGGCGGGATGCCCGGGCCCTCGTCCTCGACCGCGATCGTGACGTCCGTCGCCGCGCCGCTGGCCGTGATCCACACATGTCCTTGAGGACAGGCCCGGCGGGCGTTGCTCAGCAGGTTGGTGAACAGCCGGTCGAGCAGCAGCGGGTCGCCGGTCAGCGACAGCCCGGGCGGCGTGACCTCGAGCTCGGCGGCGAACGGCGCGCCGAGGCGGCCGAGGAACGGCGCCAGGTCGATCGGCGTGCGCTGCACCGGCGAGGCGTGCGGGCCCGACAGCTCGAGCCGGCCCGAGGTCAGCAGGTCTTGCACGAGCGTGGCCAGCTCGCCGAGGTCCTGCTCGAGCTCGACCGCGCCCTTGCGGATCCGCGCGCTCGCGGGGTGATCGGGCAGGGTCTCGGCGCGCTCGGTCAGCAGCTCGGCGAGCACCCGCAGGCGGGCGATCGGGGTCTTGAGCTCGTGCGAGACGTTGGTCAGCAGCGAGCGCTGGCCGCGGATCAGCTCCCCGAGCTGATAGGCCATGTCGTTCATCTCCTGGCCGAGGCGATCGATCTCGTCGCCGCGCGGGTCGACCTGCACGCGGTGACCGAGCTCGCCGCGGGCGATCCGGGCCGCGCCGTCCTCGAGCAGCGCGAGCCGCCGCGTCAGCGAGCGCGCCAGCAGCCACGCCGAGGCGCCGAGCAGGCCGACGAGGCCGACCACGCCGAGCACCAGGGTGCGCATGCGCCGGCTGGCGTGGTCGCCGGTGTCGGCGATCAGGATCGCCCGGTCGCCGATCGGGAACGCCAGCTGCGGCTCGCCTGACTTCTCGCGCAGCATCACCGGCGCGCCGCGCTCGAGCCGGCTGCGCTGGCGCGGCCTGAGCGGCCGCAGCGGCGGGGTGGCGGGGTCGCCGGCCAGGTGCGCGCCGTCGGGGCTGCGCACGGCCACCCGCAGCTCGAGCGCGCCCGCCAGCGCCCCGGCCGCGGCCTCGAGGTCGCCCTCACCGGCCAGCGCCGCCAGCAGCGCCGGCTTGTGGGCCTCGACCACGGCGTCGGCGGCCTCGACCCACCCGGCGTCGTGGCGCTCGGCGGTGGCGAACAGGACGATCGAGGCCAGCGTCACGAACGCCAGCACGGCGGCGAAGAAGGTGAAGAACACGCGCCCGAACAGGCCGCGGCGCCAGCGGGGCTGCGCCGGCGGGCGGGCGCGCGGGGCCGGGGCCGGATCGCTCACGCGGCGCCCTCGGGCGAGTCGTCGAGGACGTAGCCGACGCCGCGGACGGTGCGGATGAGGCCTGCGGCGCGCGCGTCGGCGGCGGCGAGGGTGCCGCGGATCTTGCTGAGCTGGACGTCGATGCTGCGGTCGACCGAGGGGTCGTAGGCGCCGGGCGGCTGACCCCTCAGCGCGCGCAGACGTTGGTACAGCTGCTCGCGCGAGAGCACCTGGCCGCGGGCCTCGAGCAGCAGCCAGAGGAGGTCGAACTGGTGCGCGGTCAGGTCGCAGACGGCGCCGGCGACCTCGATCCGGCGGCGGGCGCGGTCGACGACCAGCGGCCCGCAGCGCAGCGTGCTCGTGGGGCCCTCCGGCGACGGCACCGCCCGCCGCAGCACCGCCCGGATCCGGGCCACCAGCTCGCGCGGGCTGTAGGGCTTGGGCAGGTAGTCGTCGGCGCCGAGCTCGAGGCCGAGGATGCGGTCGATCTCCTCGCTGCGCGCCGACAGCATGATGACCGGCAGCGCCGAGCGCTGACGCAGGCGCCGGCAGACCTCGAGGCCGTCGAGGCGCGGGAGCATGAGATCGAGCAGGATCACGTCGAATTCGCCGCTGAGGGCGCGGGTGAGCCCGGTTTCGCCGTCGCCGGCGATCTCGACCGCGAGCTCGTGGCCCTGGAGGTATTCCGCGGTGCGCTCGGCCAGGCGGACATCGTCTTCGATCAGGAGCACCTTCGCCGGGGTTTGCATGGTTCCCCTTCGTGGGGTGGGAGCGGGTGGTGGGGGAGCGGGGGAGCGCAAGCCGGCCGGAAGCCGCGTGGCGCCGGTGGCTCGGGGGTGAACGCGGGTGCCGGGGCGCGTGCCGTGGTTGACACGACAGCGGGCCCAGAGTACCCCATGAGCCATGCAGTACCACTGCTCCCGCTGCCACTACGTGCTCACGGCGCCCGCCGGGACTGACGGCGACGGCGGCGAGCTCCAGTGTCCGCGGTGCAAGGCCGAGGCGGGGCTCGAGGCGCAGCACGCCCCGCCGCTGCCGATGAAGCTGTTCGCGGTGTTCCTGGGGCTGTCCCTCGTCGCGGTCGTCGCCTCGCTGGTGATGTCGGTGGCCCCGGGTTCGGGCGCGGGCTGACAGGTGTCCGCCCCCTTCTGCTTTGTGCTATGGTGCCGCCAGCGAGCTAGCCCTTGATTATCCGTTGCACGAAATGCAGCACCGAGTTCGACCTGGACCCGAGCCAGGTCGGTCCCGAGGGCGTGACGCTGCGTTGCTCGGTCTGCAGTCACATGTTCCACGCGGAGCCGGAGCCGGAGCCCGAGCTCGGCGGCGGCCCGTGGCGCATGGCGACGGTCGAGAAGCACCTGTTCGAGCTGCCCACGCTGCGCGAGATCGTCGAGCAGGTCGAAGACGGCCGCCTGCGCCCTGACGACCAGATCTCCCACACCGGTCAGTTTTGGATCAAGCTCGGCGAGATCCCGGAGTTCTCGCCGCTGTTCATCGGCAAAGAGGGCCTCTCGCGGATGTTCCGCGCGATCGAGGCGCCCTCGGCGATGGAGCTCGGTCCGCCGCCGACGTTCGGCACCGGCGTCGACGAGCCGGCGCCGATCCGCCGCGAAGAGACGCACCGCTTCGACCTCGGCGGCGAGCTGCCCGAGCCCGCGCTGTCGCTGCTCGACGACGACGGCCCGCTGCCGGCGCCGCCGCAGTTCGACACGCCGTCGCCGCCGCCGCGCACCTCTCGCTCGCAGCGGCGCACCGGCAACGTGTCGTCGATGCTCGACGCGGTCACCAAGGCGGTCAGCAGCGACAGCCTGCCGCGCGTCGAGGACGAGGACGACAGCCCGCGCGGCGACACGCGCGAGCGCAGCCAGCCGATCCTCGTGTCCGACCTGGCCCGGCGCGCGGCCCAGAGCGTGGCCGCGGCGGTGCAGCGCGTCGAGGGCCAGCGGGCCACCGAACGCGCCGCGCGCGAGAAGTCGCGCTCGAGCTCCGAGTCGTCGCGGCCCGGACCTGAACTTTCGGCCAGGCTCGGCGAGCGCTCGGCGGAGTTCGACGTCTCGGAGCGCCGCCCGGTGCGCGAGAGCGGCGAGCGCTCGGCCACCTCGGCGGCGGTCAGCGCCGCGGTCGCCGGCGCGGCCATCTCGGTGCCGCCGACGTCGCCGCTCGGCTCGAACCCCGGGCTCGAGCCGTCGCACCCGGCCACCGCCTCGCTCACCGCCCCCGAGGGCCCGCGCGCGCCCGACGTCGTCATCGTCAAGGTCGAGGGCCCGCAGAAGGGCGCGGCCGGGGTCTACGCGCTCGCCGGCGTGCTGGTCGCGCTCGGCATCGTGTTCGGCATCCCCGGCATCCGCGAGCGCGTGCTGAACCTCGGCGGCGACGCGCCGGTGGCCGTCAAGGGCGAGGTCAAGCCGCCGGTGCAAGAACCGAGCGAGTTCGCCGCGGCCCGCAACGCCATGCGCACGCTCGGCCTGGCGAAGACGAAGCAGGCCATCACCGACCTCGAGCGCGTCGTCGACGACCCCGAGCGCGACCCGGCGGTGGTCGCCGCCGCCAAGCTGACGCAGGCCGAGGTCATGCTGCTGCGCGTGCTGTCGGCCCAGATCGCGATCATGCTCGAGCCGAGCAACCGCGACCTGCCGCAGGCCGTCGACGCCGACCTGGCCGACGCGAGCGCGCTGGTCGAGGCCGCGAGCGCCAGCGCCGACGCCATCCAGGCGGCGCGCGTGCAGGCGCTGCTGGCCCTGGCGCAGGCCAAGCTCGACGCTCCGCCCGAGGGCGCCGCGCCCGAGCTGCGCGTGCTGGTCCTCGGCGCCCCGCTGTGGCGCGAACCCACCGCGCCGATCCCCAGCGGCCTCATCACCTCGCTGCAGGGCGTGCCCAACCCGTCGGCGCTCCACCAGTCGCTGCTCGCGCTGGCATTGTGGCGCGGCGGCGACGACGAGGGCGCGCGCAAGGTGCTCGACGGCGTGCTCGGCCGCGTCGGCGACATGCAGGCCGCGGTCGCCCTGCGGGCCGCGCTCGACCGCAGCGCCGCCGAGAAGGGCGAGACCCTGCCGCCGCCGCCCGAGCCGCCGCCGGAGCCCACGCCGGCCGACCCGACCGGCTCGGGGGCGCCGCCCGAAGACCCGATCCTGCCGGCGGGCGACCCCGGCTCGCGCGCGCCGTCGGTGCGCCCCACGCCGTCGCCCGAGAACGAGGCCACCGGCACGCTCATCACCACCGGCTGCGAGAAGGTCCGCGGCGGCGACCCCGACGGCGGCATCAAGCTCCTGCTGCAGGCCCACGACAAGCTCGGCGGCTCGAAGAACCTCGATCTGTGCCTGTGCCTCGGGACAGGTTTCCTGGCCAAGAACACCCACGACTCCGCGCTCTCGTGGTTCAAGCGCGCGGTCGGCCAGGCGCCCGCCAACCGCGAGGCCATCGCCGGGGCCGCCCGTGCGGCCGAGCTGGCCGGCAAGCACGGCGTCGCAGTCGAGTACTACCGCAAGCTCGTCGAGGTCGAGCCGGGCAACCAGACGGCCCGCAACTACCTCGCCAAGCACGACAGCGCCGGCAAGAACCCCCCGCCGCCCGAGGATCCGGGGGACCTCTTGCCGGTCGGGAAGAAGTCGCCCTGAGCGGTCGCCGCGGCTGCTCAACTCAACTTCGGGGCCCGGGGAGGGCGTGATGAGCAGCGGAACTCTCAGCGAACAGGAACAGAAGCTGCGCGAGGACCTCGCGCGCCGGCGCGAGGCCGTCCAGATCCGTCAGTCTCAGTTCTCGTCCGACGAGCGCGAGGAGCAGCGCCGGCTGCACTGGATGCGCTGTCCCAAGTGCGGCAGCGAGCTGGTCGAGGTGCAGTTCCGGGCCGTCAAGGTCGACAAGTGCTTCTCGTGCAACGGCGTGTTCCTCGACGACGGGGAGCTCGAGCAGCTGACCGGAAAGCCAGGTTGGTTCGACAGCATGCTGCGGTTCTTCAAGGGCTGAGCCGCCGCGGTCGATGCTGGGCTCGCTCGACGACCTGCGCTACCTCGAGGCCTTCGAGCGCCTCGGCTCGGCCACCGCCGCCGGTCGCGACCTCGGCGTCGCCGCCTCCACCGTGTACCGCCGGATCGCCGCGCTCGAGCAGGCCGTCGGCTTCGCCTGCCTCGAGCGCACCCGCGGGATCACGGCGGCCGGCCGCGAGCTGGCCGCGCTCGCGCGCACCACCGGCGCCAGCCTGGCAGGCATCGCCCGCCGCGCCCGCGACCGCCGCGAGGAGGTGCGCGGCACGATCACCGTCACCACCATCGACGGATTCGGTCCGCTGCTGGTCGCGCCGATCGCCGCGCTCGCGGCCGCCTTCCCGCTGCTGCGGGTCGACGTGCACATCTCCGACGCCGGCCTCAGCGTGCGCAAGGGCCAGGCCGAGATCGGCCTCGGCCTGCTGGCAGACCCGCCGAACACCCTGGTCGGGCGCAAGCTGTTCCCGGTCCACTTCGGCGTGTTCGGCACGCGGGCGCTCGCGGCCGAGCCGGAGCACGCGCGCTGGCTGGTGCTCGGCGCCCCGCTGCACACGACCTGGCTCGGCCAGTGGGAGCGCGAGCACGTGCCGCGCGACCGGATCGCCTTCGCCACCCCGTCGCGGCGCCTGCTCGTCGACCTGACCGCCGCCGGCGTCGGCCTCAACCTCATGCCCGCGCGCCTGGCCGCCGAGCACCCCGAGCTGGTCGAGCTCAAGCAGTTCCGCGCCGCCACCGCCGCGCTGACCCGGCCCGCGTGGATCTTGACCCACCCCGACCTGCGCAAGGACGCCCGCGTGTCGGCGGTGATGAAGACGCTGGCGAGGCACCTGGCGCAGCCCGAGGGCTGAGCCCCACGACGCGGCGACGCCCAGAAGCTGCCCCATCGGACATGTCCCGGGCGTCATGTCGCGCGAGACATGCCCCATCGGACATGTCCCCGGCGCCAGGCCTCACTTCTGCGACGGCAGCAGCCCGATCTCGATCAGCCGCTGCGTCAGGTACTGATCGGCGGTGATCGGCTCGGGGTAGTGGTTCGGGTTGTCGGGCGTGACGCACGACGCCAGCGACTCGATCGAGAACTCCGAGTTGGGGTGGAGGAAGAACGGGATCGAGTAGCGCGGCACCTCGGCGTAGGGCGAAGGCGGGTTGACCACGCGGTGGGTGGTCGAGCGCAGCACGTCGTTGGTGAGGCGCTGCAGCATGTCGCCGACGTTGACCACGATCGCCTCGGGGATCGTCGTCACCGGCACCCACTGGCCGGCGCGGCTCAGCACCTCGAGGCCGGGCTCGCCGGAGCCGATGAGCAGGGTGATGAGGTTGATGTCCTCGTGCTGGCCGGAGCGGACGCTGCCGGGGTCGCCGCGGCCGGGCGCGAGCGGCGGGTAGTGGATCGGGCGCAGGATCGAGTTGCCGTGGTCGGTCTTGTCCTCGAAGTAGCGCTCGTCGAGGTCGAGGCCGAGGGCGACCGCGCGGAGGACCCGGTCGCCGAGCGCCTCGAGCTGCTGGTAGAGCGCCCAGGTCGCCTCGCGGAAGCCGGGGATCTCGGTCGGCCAGATGTTGGGCGGGTAGTGGGTCGTCCACGCCGCGCCGGGCACGTGCTCGCGGCCGACGTGCCAGAACTCCTTGAGGTCGACCGCCGGGCTGTCCTTGGCGTGCTCGACCCCGAACGGGGTGTAGCCGCGGGCGCCGCCCTTGCCGACCCGGTAGGCCAGCTTCTGCTCCGGCGGCAGCTCGAAGAACGCCTTGATCACGCGGTACGCGTCGGCGATGACCGCGTCGGGGATGCCGTGGTGGGACACCGCGACGAACCCGATCTCGCGGTAGGCGTGGTTGAGCTCGCGGACGAACCCGGCCCGCTCGCGCGGGTCGTCCGAGCGGTCGAAGCGGCGGATGTCGAGGATCGGTACCAGTTCGGTGGACATGTCTTTTGGTTCCTGACCTGAAAACCAGCTCGAATCGCGGGGCTCAGAGCAGCGCGCCCGCGACGCAGGCGGTGGAGAAGTTGGCGAGCGTGGCGGCGACCAGCGCCAGCAGGCCGAGGCGGGCGATGTCCGGCTTGCGCTCCGGCACCAGCGCCCCGAGCCCGCCGATCTGGATGCCGATGCTCGACAGGTTGGCGAACCCGCACACGGCGAAGGTCGCGATCGCCACGGTGCGCGGGTCGAGGCCGCCGGCGGCCGCGTGGAGCTGCTGGAACGCGACGATCTCGTTGACCGCCATGCGCGTGCCGAGCACCCCGCCGACGGTGGTCGCCTCGGCCCACGGGATGCCCATCAGCGCGGCGATCGGCGCGAAGCCCCAGCCGAGGACGCGCTCGATCGACAGCGGCGCGCCGAACAGCGGGACGAGGCCGACGATCGCGTTGAGCAGCGACACCAGGGCGACGAACGAGATCAGCATCGCGCCGACGTTGGCGGCCAGGCGCAGGCCGTCGCTCGTGCCGCTGGCGGCGGCCTCGAGGATGTTGCGGTTGTTCTCGACCGGCGCGTCGCGGACCATCCCCGCGGTCTCGGGCGTGCCGGTCTCGGGCACCACCAGCTTGGCGAACACCAGCGAGATCGGCGCGGTCATCGCCATCGCGGTGAGGAGGTGCTCGATCCTCACCCCGCCGAACAGCACGTAGGCGCCGAGGATCGCCCCCGACACCGACGCCATGCCGGCGACGATCACCGTGAACAGCTCCGACTCGGTCAGCTTGCTGAGGAACGGCCGGATCGTCAGCGGCGCCTCGGTCTGGCCCATGAAGATGCTGGCGGCGATGCACAGCGACTCGGCCCCGCTGGCGCCGAACACGTGGACCATCGCCCGCGCCAGCACGCGGACGATCAATTGCATCACCCCGAGGTAGTAGAGCACGGCGAACAGCGCCGCCACGAACACGATCGTCGGCAGCACCTGGAACGCGAAGATCATGCCGATGCCGGTGGCGCCGCCACCGGGCTGTCCGAGCGGGCCGAACAGGAAGCCCGAGCCGACGAACGCGTGGTCGAGCACCGCCTGCACCGCCTTGGCCGCGTGGGCCAGGCCCTCGCCCCCCTGCGGCAGCTTGAGCAGCAGGAGGCCGATGATCCACTGCAGCACCACGCCCCACAGCACCACCCGCAGCGACACCGCCTTGCGATCGCGGCTGAGGGCGTAGCCGACGCCGAGCAGGACGACGAAGCCGACGACGCTGATGAGCTGGAGGGGCATCCGCCGCGCACTTTAGCAGCCCGCCCCAGGCGCGTGGAGGGTGGTACCGACATTTCGCGGGGCGCCGCGATCGCCGGCCGCGGCGGCTTTACAGGCCGCGGCTCCGCGAGGCACCATCCCGGCGCCCGCATGGCCAAGCTCTACTTCCGTCACGGCACCATGGACAGCGCCAAGACCCTGAACTTGCTGGCGGTGGCCCACAACTACCGCAGCCAGGGCAAGCGGGTGCTCCTCTTGAAGCCGCGGATCGACGACCGCTTCGGCGCCGGCGCGATCGCCTCCCGCGCCGGCCTGCACGCCGAGGCCGACCTCCTGCTCGACCGGGACAGCGTCCTCGACCCCGCGCAGTTCGTCGGCGTCGACTGCGTCCTCGTCGACGAGGCCCAGTTCCTGTCGGCGCGGCTCATCGAGCAGCTGCGCGTGCTGACCCAGGGCGGCCCCCCGGTCATCTGCTACGGCCTGCGCACCGACTTCCGCACCGAGCTGTTCGAGGGCTCGCGGCGCCTGCTCGAGCTGGCCGACTCCATCGAAGAAGTGAAGGTCACCTGCCAGTTCTGCAACCGCAAGGCGATCTTCAACCTCCGCCACGGCGGCGGCGAGGCGGTCACCGAGGGCGAGCAGATCCAGCTCGGCGGGGCCGAGAGCTACGCGCCGGCCTGCTTCACCTGCTATCAGGCCCGCACCTCGCTGTTCCCGCCGCTGCCGCCCCGCAGAGCCTAGGGCCGCGGGTCATCCGGCCCGCGCCTCGCCGGCCACGGCACCCAAGCCGCGCTCGGGGCATTCGCCGGGCCGTCGGCACCTGCGAATGCCGTCGCAAACGTCGCTTGCGCCAGCGCTTCGCCTCGCGGGCCTCTGCACGGAGACGCCTCCGAAGCGGCGCGGGACCCGAACTCCGCTGCGCTCGCGAGGCCCTGCGTAACGGCGATCACACGCTGATACGAACGCCTGGGGTCTTCGGGGAGCACCTGGTCCTCGGGACAGCCCCCAACAATCGCAGCACATCGCCGCGGATCGCGTAAGTCGGCTTCCGGGGCCGATCTCCGCCCCCCCGCGGCCTTCGCGGCTGCACTGAACGAACGTTCAAATCGCGGCCGGCGCAGACCCTGCACTCACAAGTTTGTATGTGAAATTTCAACGCGCTCCCCAGATCGTTACGGCCGCGACATCGGCGTCCGCGTCACCCGCGTGGCGAGAGAATGTCGCCACATCGTCTCCGATTTTTCTCCTGGAGCCTCGGCCCGGCGCCGGCGGGCCGCGTGTAGGATGACTTCCCGAGAGCCGTGTTCTCGGGCCGTAAAGACAGTCTGTTGCGCCTGGCGGCGCCGTCGGTGTTGGCGGCCATGTTCGCGTGCGTGCGGCCGCCGCTCGACACGGGCTGTCCCGAGATACAGCCCGGCGCTCTGGTCCTGACGGAGTTCCGCGAGAACCAGGGCGGCTCGTACCGCCAGTGGATCGAGCTCTACAACGCCTCCGAGGAGCCGATCGCGCTCGCGGGCCTGCGGATCGCGTTCACCCGCAACGACGGCAAGCCGGGCGGCGCCTTCATCGTCCGCGACGAGGGCCTCGTGGTCGAGCCCGGGGACTACGTGGTGCTCGGCAGCGACGATCCGGAGCGCGCGGCCTACCTCGACTACAGCTACCTGGTCGACTGGTACAGCCCCTCGAACCCGGAAAACCCGCGCGACCTGCCGAAGGGCGGCCTCGTCGACGTGCAGGCCTGCGGCCGGCTGATCGACCGCGTCGTCCTGCGCAACCTGACCGAGATGGGCACGACCTTCTGGCCGGGCGAGCCGAGCGCCGCCGACAACGACGAGGGCGCCAAGTGGTGCGTCGACGACTTCACCACGTCGACCGGCATCGGCGTGTTCGGCACCCCGGGGGAGGCCAATCCGGCATGTCCCTGAAGACATGGCCCTTCGTACAGGCCCGCTGGCTCGCCCTCGCGGCCGCCGCCGCGGCGCTGTGGGCCTGCAACCCGGTGGTCCACCGGTTCGACCGCACCACCGTCGCCGCCAGCCTGTCCAAGGGCAACGACGCGGCGCTGGTCATCGGCGAGTTCCCGCTGATGAAGGTCACCGACGGCGACACCATCCGCGTCGCCGGCCTCGACGCCAGCATGCGCCTGCTCGGCCTCGACACCGAGGAGACCTTCAAGCGCAAGTCCGAGTACATGGAGTTCGACAAGGGCTGGGAGCGCTACCTCGCCGAGGCCCAGGCCAAGACGAAGAGCCCGGTCAAGATCCCGACGCCCATGGGCGAGGAGGCCAAGAAGTTCGCCGAGGCCTTCTTCAAGGGCGTGCGCACCGTCCGGCTCGAGCGCGATCACCCCAAGGAGATCCGCGACTTCTACAACCGTTACCTCGCGTACGTGTTCGTCGAGAAGGACGGCAAGACCTACAACTACAACGTCGAGTGCGTGCGCGCCGGCATGAGCCCGTACTTCAGCAAGTACGGCTACTCGCGCCGCTTCCACAAGGAGTTCGTGGCCGCCCAGGAGGAGGCCCGCGCGGCCAAGCGCGGGATCTGGGACCCGAGCAAGCAGCACTACACCGACTACGACCGCCGCCTCGAGTGGTGGAACCGCCGCGGCGACTTCATCCAGGCGTTCGAGCTGCAGGCCGCCGACCACCCCAACTGGATCGTCCTCACCCACTGGGACGCGATCGACCGCCTGCAGGGCAAGGTCGGCCGCGAGGTCGTGATCCTCGGCGCCATCGGCGACATCCGCGAGACCGCCGGCCCGACCAAGGTCCTGCTCAGCCGCCGCCGCACCGGCAGCCTGCCGCTGATCTTCTTCGACAAGGACGTCCTGGCCCGCTCCGGCGCGCTCGAGGCCCGCGGCGAGTTCGTGGTCGCCCGCGGCGTCCTCACCAAGTACTTCAACAAGTACAAGAAGCAGGACGAGCTGCAGATCGTCGTCACGGTGCCGGGGCAGATCCAGCACGAGGTGCTGGCGCCGGCCGCCGAGCCCGACGCAGCGGATGTCCCGAAGGACACGACCCAAGAGCCAGGTGCGAAAGAACCTGGCCCTGAAGACACGCTCAAGCCCGCCGCGGCCGACGCCGGCGACGCGCCGGCCGAACCGCGAGAGAACGACGCCGCCGAGCGCGAGGACAACCTCGCGCCGCCCGGCGCCGCCGACTGACGCCCGCCCGGGCGAGACCGAGATCCGACCATGAACCGCCGCACGCTCGCCCGCCTCGCCCTCGTCGCCTCGATCGCCCCGTCCGTGGGCTGCGGCGACAGCAACGCCACCAGCGACACCGACGCCGGCAGCTGCGTGGCGGCCCTGCGCGGCGGCGAGCTGGTGATCACCGAGTACATGCCCGACCCCAAGGGCAGCGACGCCGACGGCATCGAGTGGATCGAGGTCCATAACCCCGGCAGCGCGCCCGTCAGCCTGGTGGGCGTCGGCCTCGTCTACAGCAAGGCCGACGGCACCGACTCCAAGGGCCACCTGATCCAGGACTCCGTCGAGGTCCCGCCCGGCGCCTACATGACCTTCGGCGCGGTCACCGACGAGACCCGCCCGGAGTACATCGACTACGGCTACGGCACCGACCTCGGCTCGATGTCCAACACCTCGGGCATGCTGACCGTGCGCTGCGGCAACGTCGTCGTCGACGAGGTCCTCTACGACGCGACCCGGATCAAGGACGGCGTCAGCACCACCCTCGACGGCCAGGTCACGCCGGACGCGACCGCCAACGACGACCTCGCCACGTGGTGCACCGCGCCGACCGACGGCGAGCCCTACTTCACCACCGAGTACGGCTCGCCGCGCCAGCCCAACGCCGCCTGCCCCCTGGCCGCCCCCGAGTCGTGCGGCCAGTGCTACGACGGCGGCGTCCTGCGCGACGCCGTCGGGCCGCAGGCGGGCCAGCTCGTGATCAGCGAGGTCATGGCCAACGCCGGCCTGACCACCATGACCGTGGGCGAGTGGTTCGAGCTGCAGGTGACGGGCGGCGAGTTCGACCTCAACTGCCTGCAGTACGGCAACAACACCACCAAGTTCGCCTCCGACCCCGAGAGCGCGCAGGTGCTGCAGCAGCCCGAGTGCTTCAAGGTCGGCACCGGCGACACCGTGCTGTTCTCGCAGAAGCAGTGGGCCGAGACCGACGTCGTCATGAAGCTGACGCTCAGCGACAGCCCCAGCGACTCGAACCCGAGCCCCGGGGTGTTCATCGCCTACGGCGGGCAGATCCTCGACGAGCTGCACTACCCCAAGCCCAAGGACGGCGTCGCCTGGAGCCTCGACCCCGGGGCGACCACGGTCGCCGGCAACGACGACCCGGCCAACCTGTGCCTGGCCTACGAGGCGTTCGCCGAGGGCGACCTCGGCACCCCCGGCGTGGCCAACCCGGTCTGCCTCAAGAACCCGTGCGACGACGGCGGCACCGTCCGCGAGGCGCTCGCACCTGTCCCCGGGGACATCTTCATCACCGAGGTCCACGCCAACGCGTCGACCGGTATCGGCGAGCCGGGGGGCGAGTGGATCGAGTTCTTCACCCCCGTCAGCTTCGACCTCAACGGCCTGCAGCTCGGCAAGTCGGCCGAGTCGATCAGCTTCACCTTCCCCGGCGAGCAGTGCCTGCAGGTCGGCCCCGGCCTGGTCCTGCTGGCCCGCAGCGGCGCCACCGGCGACATGCTGAGCCCCGCCGCCACCTACAGCAGCCTGCAGCTGGCCAACTCCGCCGGCACCCTGTGGCTCGGCGTCGGCGGCGTCGAGCTCGACCACATGCCGTACGACACGCCGAAGGACGGCGTCGCGCGCCAGGTCGACCCCGCGGTGATCGACGCGTTCACGCAGTCGCTCGACCCGACGCTCAACGACCCGGCCGAGGCCCGCTGCGACGCGGCCGTCCCGTACGCCCCGTTCAACACCGACCTCGGCACCCCCGGCGCCGACAACTCGGTGTGCGACGGCCCGCCGCCGACCGGCCAGTGCACCGACCCCGACACCCAGACCGCGCGGGACATCGACCCCCCGCAGGCCGGCGAGCTGCTCATCACCGAGTGGATGGCCAACCCCAAGCTCGTCGGCGACACCGAGGGCGAGTGGTTCGAGCTGCTGGCCGACGCCGACTTCGACCTCAACGGCCTCGAGCTCGGCAAGGTGTGGGACCCGTACACCGTCGGCGACTTCGTCCCGGTCGCCGGCGACTGCCTCGAGGTCAAGGCCGGCGACTCGGTGCTGATCGCCCGCTCCGCCGACGCGGCGGTCAACGGCGGCCTGCCGGCGCCGCGCTTCGTCACCAAGTTGAGCCTCGGCAACTCCAACGGCGGCCTGTTCGTCGGCCACGGCGGGGTCGAGCTCGACCACGTCGCCTACGCGACGACCAGCGACGGCGCGTCGACCCAGCTCTCGCTCGCGGCCATCACCCCGGGCGCGCTCGACGTCGCGGTCAACGACGACCCGGCCAACTTCTGCACCGCCGCCGCGCTGTACAACGCGAGCGACAAGGGCAGCCCCGGGGCGCAGAACGTCGCCTGCGGCGGCGGCTTCGTCGACCCGTGCTTCGACGCCGACCTCGGGGCCATGCGCGAGAAGCACTCGCCGGGCGCCGGCGACCTCGTGATCACCGAGTTCCTCGCCAACCCCTCCGGCACCGAGACCGACCGCGAGTGGTTCGAGGTGCTGGTCAACGCCGACGTCGACCTCAACAACGTCAAGGCGCTGTCGAAGTTCGCGCCGACGCCGACCGAGCTGACGAACGCGAAGGCCTTCGGCGGCACCGACTGCATCGCAGTGGCCGCCGGCTCGCGCGCGCTCGTGGCCCGCAAGACCGACCCCGCGGTCAACGGCGGCCTGCCCGCGGTCGACGCCGCGTTCGGCTTCTCGCTCGCCAACTCGGCCGGCGCCATCTCCCTGGCGGTCGGCGACCTCGTGCTCGACGCGGTGCAGTGGGCCACCAGCCAGGGCGAGGACATCGCCACCCAGCTCGACCCCGGCGTCTCGAACCCCGCCCTCAACGACAACACCGACGCGGCGCCCTGGTGCGACGCCGTCGGCCCCGGCACCCCGAAGCAGGAGAACCCGGCATGCCCCTGACCCGGCTCGCGTTCCTTCTCGCGTCCCTCGACCTCCTGGCCTTCGGGACAGGTGCTTGCGACGGCTCCGCGGCGTCCGACGCGGACGGCGAGGGCGCGCCCGAGACGTCGGAGTGCGGCCCGACCGTGGGCAAGGTGGCCAAGGTCGTCGACGGCGACACGATCGTGCTCGAGAGCGGCGAGAAGGTCCGCTACCTGCTGGTCGACACGCCGGAGATCACCAACGGCAAGCGCGAGTGCTTCGGCATCGAGGCCCGCGACTTCAACGCCGAGTACGTGCTCGGCCAGGACATCGCGCTGACCTACGACGTCGAGTGCGCCGACGCTTACGGCCGCCTGCTCGCGTACGTCGACGTCCCCGACGGCGAGATCAACTCGCTGCTGATCGCCCGCGGCTACGCCTGCGTGCTCGACATCCCGCCCAACGGCGAGGACCGGGCCGGCGAGTTCATGGCCATGCAGCGCGCGGCCCAGGACCAGAAGGCCGGGCTGTGGGGCATGTGCGGCGACGTTTGCGGCCCGTGAGCGCGCCGCGGTGATCGACACTTCCAGCTTCCGGTAGATGACCTCTCACATGTCCTTGCGGCCAGCTCCCTGCGCACCCCGCCGCGCCCGTCGGTGCGGCGCGATCGCCCCCGCGCTCGCGCTCGGCCTGTACGCCGCGCTCGCGCCCGCCGGCGCGGCCGCGGCCCCTTACGAGACCTTCGTCGACGTCGACGACGAAGACGACCTGCTCGAGCTCAACACCGCCGGCGACATCTCCGGCGAGACCTTCGACACCCTGGTCGAGCTGCTGCGCCGCGGCGTCAACCTCAACAGCGCCTCGCGCGAGGAGCTGTTCACGCTGCCGAACCTGACCTACAAGCAGGTCGACGGCATCATCCGCTACCGCCAGGAGGCCGGCTTCATCTACGACCCGGCCGCGCTGGTGCTGGCCGGCGTGCTCGACCGCGATCAGCTCGAGGCGATCGCCGCGTTCATCTACATCGTCGAGCCGAACCGCCGCTACTCCGCGACGTCCGGCAAGGTCCGCCTGCGCAGCGCCTGGTCGCCGCCCGACCGCCGCCTGCCGGCGATGGTGCTCGACGGCCAGGTCCAGACCCTGCGCCACCTCCGGCTCGGCGTCGCCGGCGTGCTCACCCGCAGCCGCGTCGACGACGTCCGCTACGACCCCAACCGCGACGCGCTGTCGGCCGAGCAGCCGCGCCCGCGCGGCTACCTGCCCAAGGTCTATGTCCAGTGGGAGGACGACAATTACAACGTCCTCCTCGGCACCTACCGCATCGGCTTCGGCCAGCGCCTCACGTTCGACAACACCCGCAACTACACGCCGAACGGCATCTACCGCGACAACACGATCTACCCGCGGCCGGTCCGCCTGACCCGGCTCTGCAAGGAGTCGGCCGGCGAGCTGTCCGACTCGCCGTGCGACGGCGACCTCGGCGACACCTACGTCACCCCCGACTTCCGCTGGCAGGAGACGCTGCAGGGCATCGCCGCCGGTATCAAGAAGCTCAAGCTCGGTCACGGCTGGATGCAGGCCTACGCGTGGACGTCAGTGCAGGCGCGCAGCATCTATCAGTACAAGCTGTACGACCCCGACAAGTGCGACGACCCGCGCAGCGACGACCCGCGCTGCGACGCCCCGGCGATCTACAAGCGCCAGCCCGACCCGTTCGCGCCGACGTCCGAGTTCGGCTACCAGACGCTGCCGCGGATGTTCCGCGAGGTCACGAGCGGCGGCAACGTCAGCTACTTCTTCAACCGCCGCTCGTGGGTCGGCGCCACCGGCTACGGCACCGCGATCAAGTGGCTGACCGGCGGCAAGGACTACGACTTCCAGGAGTGGAGCCGCACCCCGTTCGGCGGCCCGTTCGGGGCCGTCGGCATCAACGGCGCGTGGGGCTACCGCTGGAGCGACCTCGGCATCGAGGTGACGCGCAGCTTCGACTCGATGAAGCGGGCCAACGACGTCGGTGTCGGCGACAGCAAGGGCGGCGGCGGCTTCGCGGCGATCGTCCGCCACACCGCGACCTTCGGCAAGCACGAGATCGAGACCATCGTCCGCTACTACGACAGGGACTTCGCCAACCCGTACGCGCGCCCGCTGGCGTCGCCCGACGTGTACGAGGGCCAGCGCGCGCGCGACGAGGCCGGCGCCCGCATCCGTTACACCGGCAAGCCGAACAAGGCTTCGAACATCCGCACCTACGTCAACGCCTGGGTGTCGCCCTCGACCAAGGCGCCGGGCATGCACGCGTACCTGCGCGGCGATTATCTGGTGACCCGCTGGTTCCTGCCGGCCCTGTGGGTCGAGTACCGCGACAAGGACATGCGCAAGACCGGCCATCAGTACTGCTACGGCGGCGACGTCGGCGTGTCCGACCTGGTCGCGGGCGACGACCTCGACGGCGACGTCTACAGCGACGAGGCGCTGGTCTACACCAACGTCAACGGCGAGCCGGTCCGCTGCGTCGGCGAGCAGCTCAAGTTCAACCTGCAGATGGCGTTCATGCCGCACAAGCGGGTCAAGATCGTGCCCCGCTATCAGCAGCGCTTCGTCGGCGACCCGCTCAAGGTCGACCCCGACGTCCCGGGCTTCATCCCCGACGTCTACGAGAACGTCACGCCGGACCAGCGGGCCAAGTACCGCCGCGACTCGCAGGCCTGGCTCACGATCAGCACCCGGCCGATCGATCCGCTGCGGATCCGCGCCCGCGTCCGCTGGCTGTCGATGGACACCTCGAGCAACACGCTGCTCGAGCAGTCGCTGTGGAACTACGTCGACGTCGCGTACCTGATCAAGAAGACCTTCATGATCCAGGTCCGCTACGACCTGTACTTCTGGCTCGACAAGCGCCCGAGCACTCTGGAGCGCATCCCGTCGCCCGAGAACCGCTTCCTGGTGTCGCTCGAGGGCCGCTTCTGAGCCCGTCGATTCGCTGCATACTGTGATGCGGTGGCATGTCCTTTCGGACATGTCGCTTCGGAGCGCCGAGCCTTCGCCGACACCCGCTTGCGCGCGAGCGTTCGCGTGAGCTGCGCATCGACGCGTGTGGGCGAATTTCGCGTGCTGCGGCGCACGCACCCGCGTGCAAGTGCTTCGGGTCGAAGGGGGCGGGCGGCGACGTTGATTTACGCGGTGGGCGTTCCAATTACACCTGCGACAATGGAACACCTCCGCCTCGTCGCCGCACTCTCGTCCTTGCTCGTCGGCACGCTGTCCGCCGTCGCCTCGGCCGCGCCCGTGTTGCAGGCGCCCATGGACCCGGCCCGCGCGCAGCACGTCGCCGAGTACTTCCCCGGCCTCGGCGTCGTCGTCACCGGCGGCTTCGTGGCGACGGGCACGGCCCGCTCGGCGGCGCGCTTCGACGCTGCGGCCGACGCCTGGACGTCGCTGACCGCCGCACCGGTGGAGCTGTGGGACGCCGACGCGGTGCGGCTGAGCGACGGTCGCTGGCTCGCGCTAGACGCCAGCGTCGGCGTCGTCTACGACCCGTCGGCCGACGTCTGGCTCGACGTGCCGGCGCTGGCCGGGACGCACCGCGAGCAGGCGACGCTCGGCCTGCTGCCCGACGGCGACGTGTTGATCGTCGGCGGCTTGCAATCGCCCAAGACCTCGCTGCGCTTCGACCCCGGTACCGGCACGCTCGCCGATGCGCGCCCGCTCGGCGAGGCGCGCAGCAGCCCGACCGCGACCGCGCTGGCCGACGGCAGGGTGCTGGCGGCCGGCGGCTGGCGCTGGGGCTACCTGGTTGCGTGGGACTCGGAGATCCAGGAGCCGCTGGCGAGCGCCGAGCGCTACGACCCGGCGACCGACACGTGGACCGCGGCGGCCGCGATGGCGACCCCGCGCGAGCGCCATGCGGCGACGCTGCTGGCCTCCGGCGAGGTGCTGGTCAGCGGCGGTCACAGCATCGACGTCGCGCTGGAGCAGGATCCGTTTTTCGTCACCGCCTCGGCCGAGCGCTACGACCCGGTCAGCGACAGCTGGGCGCCGGCGGCGGCGCTGCACGAGGCCCGCTTCGACCACACTGCCACGCGCCTGCCCTCGGGCAAGGTGCTGGTGGCCGGCGGTCGCGGGGCCGGCGGCGTGCTGGGCAGCGTCGAGGCCTACGACCCGGCGAGCGACACGTGGACCCTGCTGCCGCCGATGTCGACGCCGCGGTGGCTGCACACTGCTACCTACGTGCCGGGCTACGGGGTCGTCATCGCCGGCGGCACGAGTGGTTCGATCACGAGCCCGCTGGCGAGCGTCGAGATCTATCCTTTGGGACAGGCCGAGGCGGGCGCTGCGTGCTCGATCGACGACGAGTGCGTCAGTGATGCGTGCGTCGCCGGGGCGTGCGGCTCCGATGATTCGGGCGGCGACGGTGGTCCGTTCGATTGCGCGGCCGATCGCGCCAACACGTGGCCGGACGGCATCGGCACGCTCGGCCTCGTCGGCCTCGGGTTGTGCGGGATCCGCCGCGGCCGACGGCGCACGGCGTCCACGCGCTGAGCCGGCCGAGCTGCGCGGTGTCGCAGGCCGGGTTCGCGGGTACACACACGCGGAGGTGCGCGCGGAGCGGGCGCGCAGGGTCCGTGGCGCGCAAATATCCGTGATCGAAAACCGGGGCCGCGGTTACTCGACAGGACGACGTTCGGAGCCGCTGAACCCGCGGCTCCGCGTGTGGAGACCGACTCCACGACTGCACCTGTCTCGCCCGCGAAGGACACCGACCATGACCCGAATTTCCTCCGTGCTCGCTCATCGCTTTCTCGTCTCGCTGGCGCTCACCAGCGGCCTGGCCCTCAGCGGCTGTATCGAGGACATGACCGCCGAAGAGGCGGAGGCCGACCCGGCCGCGTTCTTCGGCGACGAGCAGTGGTGGGACGAGGGCCCGCCCGCGGGTGAGGAGTCCGCGGAGGAGCTCGACGCGTTCGACGACCTGCGCGCGGAGACCGAAATCTCGGCCGCGCCGGCGTTCCAGCTGCCGTTCCCGTGCGGCCAGGTGTGGGCCGGCCAGACCCGCACCAATCACAGCCCGGTCAACTCGGTCGACTTCAACCGCACCGACGACGTCAACGACCCGGTGGTCGCGGCGGCGGCGGGCAAGGTCACCCGCGTGGCCAACGAGGGCGCGACGAGCTACGGCCGCTGGGTCGAGATCGATCACGGCAGCGGCTACCGCACCCGCTACGCGCACCTCAACACGCAGACGGTGTCGGTCGGCCAGAGCGTCAGCCAGGGCCAGAAGATCGGCACCGTCGGCAGCACCGGCGGCTCGTCCGGCCCGCACCTGCACTACGAGCAGCGCCTGAACGGCACCGCGCAGAAGCCGGTGTTCAACGGCTCGACCGCGCTGTTCTTCGGCACCAAGAACTACACCAGCAAGAACAAGTGCGGCTCCGGCGGCAGCGGCGTGACCGGCACCGTCAGCACCAGCGGCCTGCCGCTGACCGTGCGCTCGTCCCCGAGCACCGGCGCGACCGCGGTCGGCTCGGTGGCGAACGGCGCCAAGGTGACGATCACCTGCCAGAAGAACGGCTCCTCGGTGACCGGCACCTTCGGCACGACGTCGCTGTGGGACTTCATCGGCACCGGCTACGTGTCCGACGCCTATATCAACACCGGCTCCGACGGCCAGGTCGCGCCGACCTGCAACTGAGCGCCGCGAATGCTCAGAGCGCCGGGAGCGAGCACCTCGTGCTCGCACCGGCGCTCGTCGCGAGGTGCGAGCGACGCGGCGGCGGGTCATTTACCATATGTCTGAAGAGACATGTGCGAGCGCCGCCCGGCGCATCGATCTACGTCCACATGTCCGAAAGGGCAGGTATTCGCGCCGCTCCGCGCGACCGCCTCAGCGGCAGGTCGGCAGCGGGCCGGTCGAGGCGACCTGGAACGAGACGATCCGCGTCGGCTGTCCGCGGTCGACGGCGATCGCCAGCTTCGCGGTGCCCCTGTCGCACTTGAGCGCGTAGGTGGCCTCGCGCGGGCCGCGGACCTCGAGCGGATCGCCGAGCTGACACGCGCCGTGCTCGAACTGCACGTCGGCGATCGTGCGCGTGAGGGCGGAGCGGCGGAAGCCGGGCGAGAAGTGGGCGAGGAACTTGGCCTCGTCGAATTGCCCGAGCAGCGGCGCGGCGGCCTCGGCCAAAGTCTGTAGCTCGGGGGCCGGCTTGCCGGCGAGCCAGCCGAGAGTGAAGCCGGCGATCTTCGGCGTCTGCGCGCTGGTGAGGTTGACCGTCAATTCCGCGTCGCCGTGCTCGCACTTGGCCCGGTACACGCCGGACCACGGGCTGGTGGCGCGCTTGATCGCCCCGAGAGTGCAGGCGCCGAGGCCCGCGTGCAGCCACTGCATCTCGGCGGTCAGCAGCTTGGCGTTGCCCGAGGCGGCCCAGTCGTGCGTGCCCCACTCGGCGAACTTCGCCCCGTCCCACGCGGGCATCAGGCCGACGATCCGCTGCGCCGCCTCGGTCAGCTCGGGCAGCGGCTGGGCGGCGCGGGCCCCGAGCAGGCCGCCGTCGGCGAGCACGCGCTGCAGCTGCACCGCGATCCCGTCGGTGTCGGTCCAGCCGGCGTTGCCGAGCACGATGATGCCGACGCCGGCGTACGGGAACATGCGGATGGTCGCGAAGTAACCCTCGAGCGCGCCGTTGTGGCCGACGACGTAGGAGGCCTCGCAGTTGTGGCCGACGCTCCACGGGAAGCCCACGCCCGACGCGCCGCCCTCGACGCCGCCGGTGGCCGCCTCGTCGGCGGTGGTGCGCGCGCGGAAGCTGCGGAGGGCGCGGAGCCGCTGGGCCTCGCGCAGGGTCGAGCGGGCGATCGGGCCGCCGTCGGCGTCGCCGCGCGGCGGCCAGGCGTCGAGCTGGAAGGCGACGAAGCGCGCGAGGTCGGCGACGTTCGACCACAGGCCGCCCGCGGCGCTGAGCGCACTGTGACGGCCCGAGGTGGTGGCGACGACCTTGCCGTCGACCGCGACGTGCCCCCGGGTGCGCCGCTCCGCGGGCAACTCGGTCGCTTCCCACACTGTCTCGCTCATGCCCAGCGGCTGGAGGATCGAGTCGCGGATGGTGTCGCCGAACGGCTTGCCGCCGGCAGCGGCGATGACGTGGCCGAGCAGCACGAAGCCGAGGTTCGAGTACTCGGAGCCGATGCCCGGCGGGCGCAGCAGCGACATGCCGTCGATCGCCTGCATCACCTCCTCGCGGGTATGCGGGGCGCCGCCGACGCTGAGCGGCAGGTCGGGGTCGCGCGGCAGACCGGCGGTGTGGGTGAGGATGTCGCGCACGGTCAGCGGCCGCGAGTCGGCGTTGGGATAGACGAGCTTGTCGAGCTCGGGCAGGACCTGGGCCGCGGGCGCGTCGAGGTCGAGCAGGCCCTCGTCGGCCAGCCGCAGCGCGGTCATGCCGGAGAACACCTTGGTGATCGAGCCGATCCGGAAGGCGGTGTGGACGTCGACCGCGCCGCCCTCGTCGACGTGACGCACGCCGAAGCCCTCGCCGAACACCAGCTGGCCGTCGACGACGACGCCGACTGCGAGGCCGATCAGGCGATCGTCGGCGACGATCTTGGCGGCGACGTCGTGCAGCTTCGGCAGCACCGCCGCGACCTTCTGGGCCCGCTTGGCGTCGCTGAAGACCGCCTGCGGGACCTCGCGCACCGCCAGAGTGACAGCGCCGTTGCGCGGCGTCTCGACGGGGACGAGCGCGGCCGCGGGGGCGAACGCGGGGCGGGGACCGTGCGCACAACCGAGCCCGAGCGCGACGATGAAAGGCACCTGAACGATGCAGCGACGCATCCCGGCGATTATGGTCCGAGCCGCATGGCCGGCGGCCTGTCGGGACCGCGGCTGTGCAGCGCGCCACGACGGGGTGGCGGCTGCGCGCGCGGCCGCGGCAGGTTCACGCGGCATGAGACCCGGCGACGACTCGCATGGCGGCGCTCAGGAGTTGGGCGTCGGCCCTTCGAGGAGCACGCGGTTGAACACCTCCGAGAGCTCGCTCTGGCGCTCCTCGCCGGCGGCCAGCGGGGCGAGGACGCGCTCCGCCTGGGTGTGGCCGCGGTCGTCGCGGTGCACGGTGTAGAGCCGCTGGTCGGGATCGTGGAGGTCGAGGCCGGCGAGGATCGCGGGGTCGCGCGCGGCGACGAGGATCTGCTTGCCGTGTCGGGCCGCCAGCGCGACCAACCGGCGCAGCGCCTCGGCGGCGAGCTCGGGGTCGAGCCCGGCGTCGAGGTCGTCGATGGCGAACAGCTTCGGCGTGTCGGGGCTGATGACGACGGCGAAGTGGAACAGCAGCAGGAGGAAGCCGTCGCTGGCGCCGCGCAGCTCGAAGCCCTCCGCGAGGTGACGGTCGCGGATCCGCAGGGTGTGCGGCGCGAGCTCGCCGCCGAGGTCCTCGAACCATTCGACCAGGCGCAGCGAGTCGCGCAGCTCGGCCAGCCGCTCGGGGTCCGCGACGAGCGTCTTGAGCAGCGCGCCGAGGCCCTCGCCGCGGACGCCGAGCGGGAGGATCTGGCCGTCCTGCTCGCAGCTCCGCAGCGCGCGGCGCTCGGGCGCGTAGATCAGGAACGACTTCAGCGGATCGAAGTTGTCGAGCAGGAACATCTGCGCCAGGCGCCCGTCGACGAACTCCGCCAGCTCGTCGTCGCTGACCCGCTCGTCGTCGCCCTGGATGACCGCCTTGAACGCGGCGCGGAAGCTGTCGAGGAGCAGGGTCTCCTTGGGCGAGCGGATGCCTCGCTCGGTCAGGACCTTCTTCCAGAAGCCGCGGCGCGAGGCCGAGGTCTCGACGTGGAAGCCGACGCGCTCCTGGGCCTGGGTGAGGCGGAAGTCGATGCGAGTGTCGTCGTCGACGGCGAACGCCGAGCGCGTGAAGCGAGGCTCGGCGGTGCGGAGGCCGCGGCTGGCGAGGAACTCGTGGTCGAGCTTGTCGGCGAGCGCGGCCCCGGCGAAGCCGACGGCCTCGAGCAGGTTGCTCTTGCCGACGCCGTTGTCGCCGAGGAGCACCGTGACGCGGCCCGGCTCGATGCGGAGGTCGCGGATCGACTTGAAGTTCTTGACCTGGAACTCGGTGAGCACGGGGCGCCAGGCTTACCGCCCCGCTGCGGGGCGGTCAACGCGGGTGTCAGGGACATCGGCGTCCGCGTCGCGCACGACGCGGGCGCCGCTGCGATCCCTCAGTCCTCGTAGGCGTCCATCGGCGGGCAAGTGCAGACCAGGTTGCGGTCGCCGAAGGCGTTGTCGATGCGCGAGACGTGCGGCCAGAACTTGCTGGCGGCGACCCACGGCGCGGGGAAGGCGGCGACCTCGCGCGGGTAGGGGCGCGCCCACTCGGTGGCGGTGACGACGTCGGCGGTGTGCGGCGCGTGCTTGAGCGGGTTGTTGTCGCGCGGCCACTGGCCCTGCTCGACTTTCCGCACCTCTTCACGGATGGCGATCATCGCGTCGCAGAAGCGGTCGAGCTCGGCCTTCGGCTCGCTCTCGGTCGGCTCGATCATCAGCGTGCCGGCGACCGGGAACGACATCGTGGGCGCGTGGAAGCCGTAGTCCATCAGCCGCTTGGCGAAGTCCTCGGCCTCGACGCCGGCGCTGGCCTTGAGCGGGCGCAGGTCGAGGATGAACTCGTGGGCGACGCGGCCGTGCTCGCCGCGGTACAGCACCGGGTAGTGGCCCTCGAGCCGCTTCGCCATGTAGTTGGCGTTGAGGATCGCGACCTTGGTGGCGCGCGTGAGGCCGGCGGCGCCCATCATCAGGACGTACATGAAGCTGATCGACAAGATGCTGGCGCTGCCCCACGGGGCCGCCGAGATCGGGCCGATCGCCTGGTCGCCGCCGCACTTCACCACGGGGTGCCCGGGCAGGAACGGGGCCAGGTGCGCAGCGACTGCGATCGGGCCCATGCCGGGGCCGCCGCCGCCGTGCGGGATGCAGAAGGTCTTGTGCAGGTTGAGGTGGCAGACGTCGGCGCCGTAGTCGCCCGGACGGCACAGGCCGACCTGCGCGTTCATGTTGGCGCCGTCGAGGTAGACCTGGCCGCCGTGCTCGTGGACGACGCCGCAGATCTCGCGGATCTGGGCCTCGAACACGCCGTGCGTCGACGGGTAGGTGATCATCAGCGCGGCCAACTTGTCGGCGTGCTGGGCGGCCTTCTTGCGCAGGTCGTCGACCTCGACGTTGCCGCGCTCGTCGCAGGCGACCGCCACGACCTTGAAGCCGGCGAGCACCGCGGAGGCGGGGTTGGTGCCGTGCGCGGAGGTCGGGATCAGGCAGACGTCGCGGTGGCCCTGGCCGCGGCTCTGGTGATAGGCGCGGATGACGAGGAGGCCGGCGTACTCGCCCTGCGAGCCGGCGTTCGGCTGCAGCGAGACGGCGGCGAAGCCGGTGATGGCGCTCAACGAGCGCTCGAGCGCGTCGAACATCGCCGTGTAGCCGGCGGCCTGGTCGCGCGGGACGAACGGGTGCAGGTCGGCCAGCTCGGGCCACGACAGCGGCTGCATCTCCGAGGTGGCGTTGAGCTTCATCGTGCACGAGCCGAGCGAGATCATCGAGCTCGTGAGCGAGAGGTCGCGGCTCTCGAGCTTGTGGATGTAGCGCAGGAGGTCGTGCTCGCTGTGGTAGGCGTGGAAGACGGGGTGGGTGAGGAACTCGCTGCTGCGCGTCCACTCGCCGAAGCCGAGCTCGGCCCCGCGGGCGAGGTCGGTGACGTCGAGCGACGTCGCGCCGCCCGCGAACACCTCGAGCAGGGCCGCGACCTCCTCGACGGTGCTGCGCTCGTCGAGGGCGACGCCGACCCGGCCGGCGTCGATCGGCCGCAGGTTGTAGCCCTTCGCCAGCGCGCGCGCGTGGACGGCGTCGGCGTTGACGCCCTGCAGCGCGACGGTCAGCGTGTCGAAGAACGGGGCGTCGCCGGTGTCGTGGCCGAGCTTGCGCAGGCCGGCCGCGAGCGCGGCGGTCAGGGCGTGGACGCGGGCGCCGATCCGCTGCAGGCCCTGCGGGCCGTGATAGACGGCGTACATGCCGGCCATGATGGCGAGCAGCACCTGCGCGGTGCAGATGTTGCTGGTCGCCTTGTCGCGGCGGATGTGCTGCTCGCGGGTCTGCATCGCCATGCGGTAGGCCCGCTTGCCGCGCGCGTCGCGGGACACGCCGATGACGCGGCCGGGCAGCAGGCGCTTGTGCTCCTCGCGGCAGGCGAGGAAGGCCGCGTGCGGGCCGCCGTAGCCGAGCGGGACGCCGAAGCGCTGGGCCGAGCCGACGGCGATGTCGGCCCCCATCTCGCCCGGCGGGCGCAGCAGGGTCAGCGCGAGCAGGTCGGTGGCGACCACCGCGAGCGCGCCGGCGGCCCGCGCCTTGGCGATGAGGGCGGTCGGGTCGACGATCCGGCCGTACGTGTCGGGCACCTGCAGGAGCACGCCGCAGACGTCGCCTGTCCTGAAGTCCATGTCCCCAGGGGCAGCCACGCGGACGGTCACGCCGATCGCCTCGGCGCGGGTCTTCACGACCGCGATCGTCTGCGGGTGGCAGTCGTCCTGGACCACGAAGGCGCGCTTCTTGCCGCCGGCGACGTGCAGGCACATCGCCATCGCCTCGGCCGCGGCGGTGCCCTCGTCGAGCAGCGAGGCGTTGCTGAGCGGCAGGCCGGTGAGGTCGCTGATCATCGTCTGGAAGTTGATCAGCGCCTCCAGGCGGCCTTGCGAGATCTCGGCCTGGTACGGCGTGTATTGCGTGTACCAGCCCGGGTTCTCGAGGATGTTGCGGAGGATGACCCCGGGCGTGTGCGCGGCCGAGTAGCCCATGCCGATGAGCGAGCGCAGCACCTGGTTCTGCTGCATCAGCTTGCGGAAGCGGGCCAGAGTCTCGGCCTCGCCGGGCTCGCGGTCGGCCCAGACGTCGGCGCCGAGGTCGAGGCCGCCGGCGATGCGGATCGAGCCGGGCACGGCCTCCTCGACCAGGGCGTCGAGCGACGACAGCCCGAGCGTCTGCAGCATCGCGGCGATGTCGTCGGGGCGTGGCCCGATGTGGCGGTGGACGAAGGTGTCGGTGGGCGCGAGGAGGGCGGCGATCGGGTCGACGGCGGACATCGGCGGAGCGCATAGTAGCCGCGCGCTCTCGGGCCCCCAGGCCCCTCAGGCGAGAGTTTGGGCACTCACCGCCACGCGCTCATGGCGTCGACGATCGTGCGCGCCGCCTCGGGCCGCGCCGCGGTGCGCATGGCGTTGCTCATGGTCTGGAGCCGCTCCGGCGACTGGAGCAGACTGGTGAGCGCGCCGGTCAGCGCCGCCGGCGTCCACTCCGACTCGCGCAGCAGCAGCGCCCCGCCGGCGTCGACCAGCGCGCGGGCGTTCCACTCCTGGTGATTGTCGGTGGCGTGCGGAAAGGGCACCAGTACCGCGGGCTTGCCGACCGCCGTGAGCTCCGACAGCGAGGTGGCGCCGGCGCGGCACAGCACGAGGTCGCACCAGGCGTAGGGCGCGGCCATGTCCTTGAGGAAGGCGGCCACGCGCGCGCGCGGCTCGCCGAGCCCGAGCGCGGCGTAGCCGGCCTTGACCCGCTCCTCGTCGCCCTTGCCGGTCTGGTGCCAGATCTCGAGGCCCGGCAGCTGCGCCAGCAGGCCCGGCAGGGCGGCCAGCACGGCGTCGTTGATGGCGCGGGCGCCCTGCGAGCCGCCGAACACGAACAGGCGCGGGCCGTGCGCCGCAGCCGGCGCGGCGGAGGTCTCGCCGGCGGCGACGAGCTGGCCGAGGATCTGGCGGCGGATCGGGTTGCCGGCCAGGACGACCTTGCGCGCGGGGAAGCGACTGCGGACGTCGGGGAAGGTGCAGAACACCTTGCGCACCAGGCGAGACAGGATCCGGTTGGTGATCCCGGGGATGCTGTTCTGCTCGAGGATGGCGGTCGGGATCCGCAGCATCGACGCGGTCGCCACCACCGGCCCCGAGGCGTAGCCGCCGACGCCGACGACCACGTCGGGCCGCAGCCGGCGCAGCAGCGAGAGGCTCTGCCACCACGCCCGCGGCAGGCGCAGGAGCCCGCGCACGAGGCCCGTCACGCCGCGGCCCTTGATGCCGGCGACGTCGATGAGCTCGAGCGGATAACCATTCTCGGGCACCGCGCGGGCCTCGATGCCGCGGGCGGTGCCGACGAAGTGGACCTCGCCGCCGCGGGCCCGGATCTCCTCGGCCAGCGCGATCCCGGGGAACAAATGCCCGCCGGTGCCGCCGCCGGCGATCACCACGCGCAGGCCGGCGGTGGTGGCCGCCGCCGCGCCCGCGCGCGCCTGGGGGGCCGGGCCCTGGGCCGTCACCGCCTCGCCGTCTCGCAGCAGGATCCGCGGCAAAACAGGGGTTTCGGCGGTGGTGGCGAGGGCGCGGGTCATGACGCCGGGATATAGACCCTTCATTCCGAAGAGGCCAATTGGCGGCGCGTGGCGCTGCCGGTGCGGGTCCAGATCTTGACCAACTTGTCGACCCGGGCCGGGTCCTGCAGGAGGTCGGCCAGGTGCTGGCCATCGAGGACCTCCAGGAAGCGCTCGCGCGCCTGGGCCAGCGTGCGCATGAGGCCGCACGCGGGGACGATCGGGCAGGTGTTGCGGGCCCGGTCGAAGCACTCGACGACGTGGAAGTGGGGCTCGGTGGCCCGCACGACCTCGCCGACGCTGATGTCGGCCGGGTCGCGCGCGAGCCGCAGGCCCCCGCCGCGCCCGCGCGCCGACTCGACGTAGCCGAGCCGCGCGAGCTGGTGCGCGACTTTGACCAGGTGGTGGTTCGAGATCCCGTAGGCGGCGCTGATCTCGGCGACCGGCACCAACCGGTCCCGATGCACCGCCAGAAAGAGGAGGGTGCGGAGGGCGTAGTCGGTGAACTGTGTGAGCTGCATGATCTGCGCTGGCCTCGAGGACAGAAAATATGTATTAAGGATACAACTTTTTCGGCGCGACGCCGAAGGGAGCAAGAGAGCGATGACGAGCCTTTACGACGAGCTGGGCGGGGCCGTGGCGATCGACGCCGCGGTCGACATCTTCTACCGCAAGGTCATGGCCGACGAGCTGTTGGCGCCGTTCTTCGACGACGTCGACATGGAGCGGCAGGCGGCCAAGCAGAAGGCGTTCCTGACGATGGTCACCGGCGGCCCGGCGCACTACACCGGCCGCGACATGCGGCGGGCGCACGCCCACCTGGTGGCCGAGGGCATCGGCGACGCTCACTTCGACGCGGTCGTCGGCCACCTCGCCGGCACGCTCAAGGAGCTCGGCGTGACCGACGACAAGATCGCCCGCGTCGGCGCGCTCGCCGAGTCGGTCCGCAACGACGTCCTGAACCGCGACCCGGCGGTGTGAGCCATGACCGGACGGATCCGCCGCGGCAACCTCGACCTGGTCTTGGAGCCAGGTGAGACGGCGCTCGAGGGCCTCCTCCGCGGCGGCGCCGCGGTCCCGTCGTCGTGCCGCGCCGGCGCGTGCCAGGCCTGCATGCTGCGCGCGGTGTCCGGTGACCCCGGCCCGCTGGCGCAGCAGGGCCTGGCCCCGGCGCTGCGCGAGCAGGGCTGGTTCTTGTCGTGCATGTCCCGCCCGACCGGCGAGCTGGTGATCGAGGAGGGCCCGCCGCCGGCGATCGGCGCGTCGATCGCCGCGGTCACCGAGATCGGCCCGGCGATCGTGCGGGTCCGCCTCGAGCCGGACGAGGACCTGTCCTATCGGCCAGGTCAGTACGTGCAGCTGATCCAGGGCGACCAGGTCCGCGCCTACTCGCTGGCCAGCTCGCCCGCGGAGGGGCGCGCGCTCGAGCTGCACGTGCGCGTCCACCGGCAGGGCCGCATGAGCCGCTGGCTGGCCGCGGCCGAACCAGGCACGCGCGTCGGCCTGCGCGGCCCGGCCGGCGCCTGCTTCTACACCGAGGGCCGGCCCGAGCAGCCGCTGCTGCTGGTCGGCACCGGCACCGGCCTGGCCCCGCTCCGCGGCATCGTCCACGACGCCCGCCGCCGCGGCCACACCGGCCCGATCGCGCTGATCCACGGGGCCCGCGACGCGGCCGGGTTCTACCTCGTGGATGAACTCAAGGGCATGGTCGATGGTCCAGGAAACTTCAGATATGTCCGATGCGCCATGTCCGGAGAGCCATCCGAGGAGCTCGAGATCGGCGACCTCACGCAGGTGACGCTGCGGCTGTTCCCGTCCCTCAAGGGCTGGCGGGTGTTCCTGTGCGGCAGCCCCGACCGCGTCAACGCGCTGAAGAAGCAGTGCTTCCTGCGCGGCGCGGGCCTCAAGGACATCAGCGCCGACGCGTTCCTGACCGCCGAGATGCCGCCGCCCGTGCGGGCCAGGGCCCGCGGGGCGTGAGGCCGCGGCGTCACGGGGTCTGCTCGACGCAGTAGATGCGCGCCATCTGGTTGCACTGCTTCGGCGCGCACCCCTGGGTCCAGCGGGCGTCCTTCACCGTGCATTCGCCGACGGCCCCGTCGGAGACGAGCGCGGAGTTCCAATCGAAGCAGTCGTCGTCGAGGCCGATCCCCTGCGGGGTGGTCGCCGTCCACACCTGGCACAGCCCGCAGCCGGAGTCGGCGCCGAGCTTGGCGCCCTTCTCGGTGACGTTGAGCGGGTTGTCGAGGGTCATCTGCGTGACGAGGTCGGTCCAGTGGTCGGCCAGGGGCATGCCGTCGACCCGCTTGTAGGGCCGCTGCGAGTGCTCGAGGCGATCCGCGGCGTCCTGGGCGTCGGTGCTGAGCCAGGCCATGAACCGGCCCTTGAGATTGGCGCCGTCCGCGAGCTGTTGACAGCGCTCGTCGGCCTCCTGGAGGCCATCGAGGTCGGCCGTCATCTGGACGCTCGACACGAACATCCGCATGTACACGCGGACGCAGACCTCGCAGTTGTCGCCGTCCTCGTCGCACTCCTCGACGCCGGCGTGGACGATGCCGTCGCCGCAGAAGGCGTGGAGACAGCTGGCGCAGTCGTCGGTCTCGACCGTGTTGCCGTCGTCGCACTGCTCGAAGCCGTCGACGACGCCGTCCCCGCAGACGGGCTCGGGGGGCATCGTCGTCGAGGCGGTGGTCGTGGTCGAGGTGGTCGAGGTCTCCGGCTCGGTGCTGCTCGCACTGGCAGGCTCGGTGGTCGTGGGGTCGGTGGTGGTCGGCCCCGAGTCGGTGGTCGTGCCGGTGAGCGGGCTCGTGGTCGGCTCGATCGTCGTCGTCGAGGTGGTGCTCGAGGTCGTGCCGGTGGTCGTGGACGTGGTGGTCGTCCCCGGCTCGGAGCTCGTCCCGCTGCTCGATCCGGTCTCCGACCCGGACGGCGAGAAACAAGCCGGACTCAACAATGCCGACACGACCCAGAGCGCGCGCGGAGCGACCATCCGCGACATTGTTCAGGAGACGGCGCACGCCGTCAAAGCGTCGACGGCGATCTTTTGAACAGGGGAATGTCCACACCGCCCGCCGGGTGTTGACAGGCGCGAATTCGTGCCTCGCGGACATTCGCCCGTGATTCCGGGCAGGCCGTGGGCGATCGAGTCAGCGATTGAAGGGTGGCCCCTGGTTCCGTCGGAGGCCGCGGATGTCCGCGAGGACGGTCGCTACGGCGCAATCGCGCCACCACGGCGCCTCGACCTGGAGCTCACCCTCGCCCGGGTCATGTCAGCACCTGCGAGGGTCGACGCCGGGTCTCCAATGTCCACAGCAGCCCCGGTGGTCGGGGGCTCGTGCACGGGATGCTTGCCGTCAGCCGAGCTGCACGTCGGGGATGCCCGCCAACAGGGCCGCCCACTCCGGGTCGTCTTCCAGTCGCTGGCGGACGAGCGCCCCGATCCTGTCGCGCAGCCCGGGATCGAGGTCGTCCGAGGACGCGCTGCGCGAGAGCTTCGCCAGCAGCGGGAGGAAGAACCGGTCGCCCTGGCAATGGACCGGCTCGCGCAGGTAACGGGCCAGCGCGGCGAGGTCGGGGATCCCGATGCAATACGAGTGGGTGTAGCCGGCGGCTGGATCTCCGAGGTCCTGACCGATCACGGAGAAGACGACCGACTCGGACGACGCGATGCCCCGGAGCACGCTCAGCGCGTGTGCCTTCGTCGGCTCGTCGACCTCGTCACGGAAGCGAAAGCGCAAGAAGTTGATGATCATGCAGCACCTCACGACGGCGCCGCACGCCTGTCGTGCGGTCGCCGGCTCGGTATATCACCGGAAATTTCCCCGAGGTACCTCGTTACCAGGGGTAACTCGAGTTTCGAGTTTCCGGCTGGTAACCTGCCGCGAGGTCCCGATGCTGCGTCGTCGCCAGAACAAAGCGCCACCGTTGCCGCCGATCTGCCCGCTGACCGAGTGCATGCGCCTGCTCGGCGGGGTCTGGACCGTCAACATCGTGTGGCGGCTGAGCGGCGAGCCGCGGCGCTTCAGCGAGCTGCGGACGGACATCCCGAAGATCTCGGCGAAGGTCCTGAGCGCCCGCCTGCGCGCGCTCGAGAGCAACGGCGTGATCTCGCGGACGGTGGTGGCGAGCTCGCCGCCGTCCGTCGAGTACGCGCTGACCGAGCTGGGGCGCGCGCTCATCCCGGTGATCGAGACGATCGTGGACGTCGGCAAGAGGCTGGTGCGCATGCAGCAGCGGGCCGTTTGAGGCTCGCCGGACCATGGGGTCGTACGGCAAATGTCTGCTGCGGCGATCGAGGCCGCTGGACAGGCTCATCGTTCGCGAGGGGCGGCGCCGATCTCGGCCGCCGGGGTGTCGTCGCGGCTGGTGCCGCGCTCGCTGGAGCGTGCGCGCGTGTAGCAGAGGCTGAAGATCGCCAGGATGAGCCCGATTCCTAGCAGCAGGATGACGGAGAGGGGGAACTTGTTGGTCTTTGCCACGGGGCGTGTATGGGCCGACTCGCGCGTGCAGCAACCCGGGCGAGCGGCCCGCCCGGGTGCGGCGTCGGCCCGGCGCGGCTCGGCAAGCGGGGCTCGCTTCGGCGGCACTGCGGCCGGACACAGGCGATAGCCGGTCGGGTGGCGCGCAGGGCATCTTCTCGACCTCGACGGGGTGCTGAACGACCCGGGCACCAGGGGCCGCTACCGACGGATCGGCAGCGATACGGACATGTCCCTTGGGACATGTCCATGACAGCGAATGAATGGTGGCGTGCTGATGCTCGCCCCGATACGGGCGCGGCCGATCGGGCTCGAATGTGGAGGCGGCGACGCATCGCCGGACTGCGCGGGGCAATTGTGCGCAGTGGCAGGCGCGGCGAACGCGGCGCAGGGCTCGCGTGGCGGCCGCTCCGCCGCCCGGGCGGCGCCGATCTGCGACCGGGTCGGACCTGTGCGTCGGGCTCGCAGCGTCATTCGCAGATGTCCCGAGGGTCAGGTGACGCCGGAGCGTCGCGCGGGTCCGTGCATTGGGGTACCAGCGCTGGCGACCCGCACACACACCGACCCCGGGCGCTTCTCCCGCCCTCGCGGATGCGTGGAAACCCCTCCGCAGTCTCGATACTCTCGCCGGGTGGACGATCGCAGTAACGCTGCTCCCCTGATCACCATCGAGCTGGACGATGTTCTTCGGATCACGGGCTGGAACCTCCGGGCCGAGCGAGCATTCGGCGTCGCCGCCAACGAGGCGGTCGGCCGTCTCATCCGTGAAGTGTTGCCGGTGGCTGGCGACCCCGACGCCTGGGAGAGCGCGTTGGTGGGGGATAGCGAGGATCCCGAGGTGCGAATCGTCGCTCGCCCCGATGGCGAGCCGTTGCACTTCGAGGCGTGGTCGCAGGTGATGCGCGGCCAGGAGGGGGTGGTCGTCGGGACGACGCTGAGCGGCCACGACGTGACTGCGCGGCAGCGCCAGCTGCGTAGCCTCGGGATCGAGTCGAGGATGCTGGCGGCGATGCTCGACAACCTCGACCTCGCGGTGTGGGCGATCGACAAGCAGTCGAACTTCGTGCTGCAGCGGGGCAAGGCGCTGCAGACCGCCGGGCTCAAGCGCGACCAGTTCGTCGGCCAGAACTACTTCGACCTCTACGGCGAGCTGACCAACGTCGAAGACATCCGGCGGGCGATCGCCGGCGAGGTCTCGCTGGCGGTGCACACCGAGGTGTACGGGATGCACTGGCTGGGCTGGAGCCTGCCGACGCTGGACGACGAGGAGCTGGCGCTGATCTCGATCGCGCTCGACGTCACCGAGTCGAAGCGCACCGAGCTCGAGCTGCGGGCCAAGCTCGACCTGATCGAGCGCCAGCAAGAGGTCATCCGCCAGCTGTCGACGCCGATCATCGAGGTGTGGGACGGCGTGATCACGCTGCCGATCGTCGGCCTGGTCGACACCGTGCGCACGGCGGAGATCATGGACAACCTGCTGCAGGCGGTCACGCGCACGCGGGCCCGCTTCGCGATCCTCGACCTCACCGGCGTCGAGGTGGTGGACACCGGCACTGCGAGCCACCTGATCCGCATGATCCAGGCCATCCGTCTGCTCGGCGCGGATGGCATCCTCACCGGCATTCACCCGGTCATCGCCCAGACGATCGTGTCGCTCGGCGTCGACCTGACGCGCGTGGCAGTGTTCGGCAAGCTGCGTGACGCGCTCGTGCATTGCCTGGGCAAGCTCGGCCGCCCGTCGCGCGTGAAGGCCTGAGGCGCACGCGTCAGGGCCGACGGAAGCGGATCCAGTCGAAGCGCGCGGTGAGGTCGGGCCGGCCGCGGTCCAGGACGCGGCGGTTGTAGGCGCGCACGCGGCCCCAGACGAAGTACGACCGCGACGAGTCCCAGTCGGTGTAGGCGATCGGGCCGACTTGCAGGGTCGCCGGCATGTCGGGCTTGTCCTCGCGGCGCGCCAGCACCCAGGCCTCGCCCTCGAAGCGGCGGAACAGCAAAAAAGTCGCGCCGCGACGGACCAGGCGCAGCTCGACCCAGCCGGACTTGCCCGGCGAGAGCTGCAGCCGGCTCTTGCTATGCACCGTGTTCTTGGTCTCGATCTGCGGCACATCGCCGTCGCCGGTGCCGGTGGTGATGAAGATCCAGTGCTCCTGGCCCTTCTTCCACGCGCGCGAGCCCTCGGGGTGCGGCGCGCGGGCCATCAATCCGGCGAGCGAATACTTGCGGCGCGGCACCTCGGTCTCGGAGCCGGTGACTCGCACGCGCGTGGTCACCATGAAGTCGCCGGTGACCTCGCGGAAGAGGAACGGGGCGTGATAGTCGAACAGCCAGAAGCTGGTGAAGGGGACGAAGGTGAGGTGCCCCGGGCTGGTGGTCGCCACGTCGAGCTGCTTGGTTTGATCGGGCCAGCCCTCGGCGCGGCTGAAGGACTGCCAGGCGGCGAGGCTGGCCGGGTCCTCGAACTCGTCGTCGAGGGCGGCGAGCTCGTCGGCCGGCGGTTCGGCGGGCGCGGCGAGGTGCTGCTCGTCGGCGGCGAGGCGGGCAGTCGGGGCGGGAAGGCGCGTGACGATGCAACCGGGCAGGATGAAGAGCGCAAGGATCAGGGCTCGCATGGCGGGCCGAAGCTAGGAGCCGGCAGCCGCGACCCCCAGAGCCGCCGGCGCCAAAGTTGGGGCCGCTCGCGTCAACGCCCGCGTGGGGTGGTGCCGGTCCAGCGCAGATAAGCGCGCCGGAAGCCGCTCGGGTCGGCGAAGCCGAGGCGCTCGGTGATCTCCTCGAGCCCGAGCCGCGGGTCGCGCAGGAGCTGCTCGGCCCGTCGGCGCCGCACCGAATCGACGAGGTGCTGATAGCTGAGGCCCAGCTCGGCGATGCGTCGCTGCAGGGTGCGCCGACCGACGTGCAGGCGCTCGGCGACGGAGGCGAGCGACAGGCCGCTGCCCAGCTCGGCCTCGATCGCGGCGACCAATCGCTCGACCCATTCGTCGGGGTGCGGCACCGCCTCGAGGTGAGCCTCGGCGGCCTGCTCGAGGTAGCCCACCAGCGCCGCGTCGGCGTCGCGCATGGGCAGGCGCGCGGTCGCGGCCGACAGCACGATCTGGTTGCGCGGCCGGGAGAAGCGCGGGCGACAGCCGAACAGCGCCACGTGCCCGGAGAGGTCGGGCGGCTCGGGGTGCTGGAAGTCCGCCGATTCGGCGCGGACGAGCGCGCCCGACCACGCGGCGGGGAGGGTGAGGAAGCAACCCATGACCGCCTCGGCGAGGTGACGCGGCCACGGGTCGGCGCCCGTCTGCGGGCCGTCGGCGATCGTGAGCGCGCCGTCGTCGGCGAAGACGGCGTCGCAGTCGCTGGCGTCCATGATGAGCCGCTGGAAGCGGACGACGCGGGCGACCGCCTCGCCGATGGTGGCGCTGCGACGCGCGAGGTAGCCGAGGAGGCCGAGCGCGCGCGGGCTGGCCCGCTCGGCGAAGTGGAGGCCGAAGTCGGGGTCTCCGCTGAGCTCGGGGATCCGCGTCCACAGATCGTCGAGCACGTGGCGCGGCACACGATCGTCGGGCTCGAGCTCCTCGAGCTTGCTCAGGCCGAGCTCGGCCGCGATGCCGCGCCGCAGCGGGGGCTCCGCCTCGGACAGCAGCTGCGCCAGCCACCCCGCCGACACTGCCCGGCTGGATCTCAGCTCCACCGGTCGGCCCTCCAGGTGTTTTGATGAGGCGGCATCGAGGTCGTCGGCGAGGATAGCATCGGTGGGGCGAGCATCGCTCGGAGCGAGCGCGGGTGAGGTGTGACCTGTCCCGAGAGGCAGGCGCCGAGGCTCGGAAGCGACCGTGGGAGGCCGGCGCCCTGTCCCGAAAGCCAGGCGGCGTTGCGGATTGCGCATGGGCGGACGTGCCGGCGCAGCTCAGAGGCGATCGCCGGTGACGAGGAATGAGATGTCCCGAGAGGCAGGCGATGAAAGGTCACGCACTGTCCGAGGCGTCGACGGAGCTCAGGGGCGATCGCCGGCGATGAGGGATGATATGTCCCGAGAGACAGGCGCCGACGGGTGCATGGGCCGAGGCGCTGGCGAGGATCAGAAGCGACCGCCGACGACGAGGCCGGCGCCCTGTCCCGAGAGCCAGGCGCCGAGGCGGCGCTCGCGTTGACGGACGGCGCGGTAACGCAGGGCGGCGCCGACGAGCAGGGCGGCGCCGAGCAGGGCGGCGCCGCCGGCGGCCCATTGCATGGCGATCGTCTGTCCGCGGCGCTGTTGATAATCGCTCTGCAGATAATGCTGCGTCGCGTCCTGGTAGGTCCATCCGCCCGCGCCGGCGAGGGCGGTGGCCGCGACGACCCCGGCGACGCCGAAGCCGAGCAGCACACCGCCGGCAGGGTCGCGGTGCCACGGCGGTCGCTCGGGCGGGGGCAGGAATTCGGGCAGCGGGTCGGGCAGCGGATCGGGGGCGGCCGGCGTGCACGCGGCGATGCCGTCGCGGGCCTGCTGGGTCGCGGCTTCGGAGGGGCTGGTGGCGATGAACTGGCGGTACAGCGACACCGCTGCCTCGCACTCGTCGAGCTGCCGGCGCAGCTCGGCGCGGATGAACAGCAGCTCGGGGTGCGGCTCGATCGCGTAGGCCGCGTCGAGCTCGGAGGCCGCGCGGCGCAGGTCACCCTTCTCGGCGTGACGGCCGGCGCGGTCGTAGTGGGCGCGCGCGGCCCGATCGACGAGGAACGGCTCGCCGCCGGCGCGGGCGGGGCCGGAGGCGAGGCCGAGGACCGCCGCGAGGCCGAGCGCGAGGGCGCGATCAGTGGCTCGGCCGCAGCGCATCGAGCACGTTGTCCTTCCTGGCCGGCTTCTTCTTGCTGCCGCTGCGGGCCTTGTTCGGACGCGCCGCCGGCGTCGGCTCCGGCGCCCGGGCGCTCGCGTCGGTCGGTGGGGGCGTCGGTGGTGATGCGGGAGGCGGCGCGGCGATCAGTGGCACGACGGGGGGCGCCGGAGATGGGGCGTCGACGTCCAGTGATTCGGGCCCGGCGAGCGCCGCGGGCTGCGAGCTCGACGGGCGCCACGCGAGCGCGAGGGCGACCAGCGCGGCGCCGCCGAGCAGCAGCGGCACGACCGGCGAACGCCGCGGCCGCGCCGGCTCGTGTTGCGTCGGCGACGACGTCGCGGTCGGCGTGGGCGTCGACGCGACAGGGACCGGAGCGTCGGGCGGGGGGCCGTCGCGCGTGGTCAGTGCGTCGTTGAGGGCGGCGAAGAAGTGGACCGTCTGCGCGTCATCGGCCGGCAGCGCAGGGAGCGACGGCGCGGCCTGTTCGCCGACGAGCTCGTGGACGAAGCGGCCGAGCGCGAGCGGCGAGGGGCGCAGGCCGAGCTCGTCGGCGACGCGCTCGAGGTCCTCGTGCAGCGCCAGCGCGGTCGCGTGCCGGTGCTCGCGGTCGCGGCTCAGCGCCCTGAGCACCACCGCCTCGAGCGCGGGCGGATAATCAGGGACGCGGCGCGACGGCGGGGGCACCTCGCCCGAGGTGATCAGGTTCATCGTCGCGAACTCGTTGTCCGCGCGAAAGAGCCGCGTCATCGTCGTCATCTCGTACAGCAGGATCCCGAGCGCGAACACGTCGCTGCGGCGATCGAGCGGTTCGCCGATGCACTGCTCGGGGGACATGTACGGGACCTTGCCCTTGCGCACCCCGTCGCGCGTGACGCCGGTCGACGACATGACCTTGGCGATGCCGAAGTCGAGCAGCTTGACCTCGCCAGCGCCGGTGAGGAACACGTTGGCCGGCGAGACGTCGCGGTGGACCAGCCCCGAGGGCGCGTCGTCGGGGCCGCGCAGCTCGTGGGCGAAGTGAAGGCCGGCCGACACCCCGAGGCCGACGGTCAGCGCGTGGACGAGCGGCAGTCGCCTGTCGGACTGCGCCAGCTTCGGCAGCAGGCCCGCGAGGCTGTCGCCGTGCAGGTACTCCATCACGTAGAAGAAGCTGCCGCCGGCCTCGCCGAAGTCGTAGACGCGGACGATGTTGGGGTGGTCGAGCGCGGCGGCGAGGCGCGCCTCCTTGACGAACATCTGCACGAACTCGGGGTCGTTCGCGAAGTGCGGCAAGATCCGCTTGATCACGGCAGGCTTGCGGAAGCCCGCGGGCCCGTCGGCCGCGGCGAGATACACCTCGCCCATGCCGCCACCCGCGAGGCGCCGGATCATCCTGTACTTGCCGGCGATGTGCCCGCTGGTCGTGACTGCGAGGTTACCTGAAAACGCGGCGATCGGGTCGCCTTGCGCGGGGCGGCGCAATCGACGAGCATGCTCCTCGCATGCGCGGCGGCCCGGGGCGCGACGACTTCGAATTGCGCGACTTCGAATTGCTCGAGGCGTGGAGCGCCGGTGATTCGCAGGCCGGCGACGCGCTGGTCCGCCGCCACTACTCCAGCGTCTTGCGCTTTTTCGACCTGAAGGCCGGCAGCCACGCCGAGGACCTGACGCAGAAGACGTTCCTGGCGTGTACGACGGCGATCGCCAACCTGCGCGAGCGGACCAGCTTCCGCGCATTCCTCTTCGGCATCGCCCGCAACCAGCTGCTGCATCACATCCGCAGCCAGTCACGCGCCGCGGCCACCTTTGATTTCGACGACCTGCGCACCGGCGACGGCGCGGCCACGCCGAGCCGGGTGGTGGCGATGTACGAGGAGCAGCGGCTCTTGCTGCGCGCGCTGCAGCTGCTCGCGGTCGAGGCCCAGATGGTGCTGCAGATGTTCTACTGGGAGAGCATGTCGAACCGCGAGATCGCCGAGGCCCTCGGTGTGCCGCTCAGCACGGTCACGACCCGCGTGTCGCGGGCCCGGCAGGCGCTTGAGCGAGCCATCGCGGACATCCCCGGGCTCGATCGTCACCGCACCTTGTTGCTCGAGGGCCTCGACAGCTGGGTCGCGTCGATCGCCGAGCTCAGCCTTGGCGAGCCGGTCGTCCGCGGCTTGTGAGCGCCCGGCCGGCCTGCCACACTCGGCGCATGCGCGGGCGGGCGGTTGCGTGGGCGATCGCAGGGATGGTGACGGGCGGCTGCGCGCCGCCCCCGTTCAAGTGCGTCGACGACGGGTCGTGCGACCTCATGGCCGGCGGCCGCTGCGAGGCTGGCGTGTGCCGCTACGACGGGACCGCGACCGATCCGTCGACCACCGCGGCGACGGAGCCGACGACCGGCGGGCCAGCGAGCTGTGCAGTATGGGAGCGACCGCTGGGGCTGCCGGGCAAGGCGACCGCCGTCGCGCTCGCGGACGAGGGCGGGGCCTTCGTGGTCGGCTTCACCAGCGCGGCGCCGCTCGAGCTGCGGGCGCTGCGGCTCGACGCCGCCGGTGAACAGGTGTGGTCGCATGCGGTCGACGCGACCGAGAGCCCGAGCGTCGACGACGACACCGATCTGTGGGCGCGCCTGTTCGTCCCCGCGGCGGACGAGCTCCTCATCGTCTACTCGCGGCGCGACCCGGACGATCAGACCGTGACGGTCAAGTCGAGCCCGCACCTGCGGCGAGTGGCGATCGACGGCAGCGGCGTGGTCGGCGAGGCCGACGAGCTGGCGCTGCAGATCCACTCGCTGCGCGGCGCGAGCATGCCGGACGGCAAGACCTTGCTGCTGGCCGGCGAGCGCCAGGAGAACATCTGGTACCAGCGCGCAGCGTCTCTCGGCGGCGTGTGGTCGCCCGCGTGGCCGGCCCAGCCCTCACCGTTCACGCCGGACGCCGCCTTCGACTCGCCGGCGATCGCCCAGGCCATCGCCCTCGCGGGTGACGAGGTGGCGATCGGCGGGACCTGGAACCTCCCCGACGGCGACACCTATACTGCGTGGCTCCGCCGCGTCGCGCTGGCCGACGGCGCGGTCGCGTGCACGTGCGAGGTCGAGGCGGCGGGGATCTTGGCCCTCGCGCCGGGCGACGGCGGCGGGGTGTTCGTCGCCGGCTATCGCCAGGATCCTTCCATGCGCTCGTCGGCGTGGCTGGCCCGCGTCGAGCCGAGCTGCGCGATGGCCTGCCCGATCGCGTGGGAGCACGCGATCCCGGGCGCCGAGGCCGACGTCTATTTCGGTCGCGCCGAGCTGGTGCGCGACGCAGTGTTCGCGCTCGTGCCGGCGCCGGGCGGCGGGGTGTTCGCGGCCGGCACGGTCGACCGCGAGCCGTGGGCTGCGCGCTACGCCGACGACGGCGCCGAGCAGTGGGTGATGGCTCGCGGCGCCTCGTCCGGCGCTGCGCTGGCGATCGCGGTGAGCGAGGACGCCTCGTGCCTGACCCTCGTCGGCAGCGAGAAGTACGGCAACTACGCCGAGCGCTCGTGGTGGTCGCGGCGCGTGTCACTGTCGCAGTGATCGCGGGCCGCCCGAGCGCGGCCGTGGCGAGGTCGGTGTGAACGACGGGACGCACCCGGCCGCGGGCGCGCGCGCGAAAAAAATTGTCGAGGCGGTGAGACAAGCCGGGCGGGGCCGGGAACTCCACCGCCATCAGGAGAGCGCGATGACTCGAATGCGCACCACGAAGACTCTCGACTTGCCCCTGCTCGCCATGCTCCTCGCCATCGGCTGCGTCGAGGAGGGCGAGGCCGTGCCGGATGACGATGACGCGCAGAACAGCGACGTGGGAGTGGACGTCGCGGCGGAACACGAACGACTGGATGATGCGCTCGACGGGCTGGTCGCGACGCCGCCGCCGCCCGGGACCTCGGTGTGGTCGGAGACCTTGTACGCCGACGGCACCACGCGGCAGTTCATGCTGCACACGACCGCCGAGGGCGAGGTCGTGTTCGAGGAGCTGGTCGACGACCGGATCTCCGCCGGCCCGCCGGAGGAGCTGCTGGCGCTCGATCCGTGCTCGGACGACGCTTACATCCACACGGGCTGGCGCTGGGACACGAAGCTGCGCTGGTACTTTCACGCCGGCTCGACCCCGAGCGAGCTCGACGTGGACGCGGCCGAGGCGGCGATCAAGGCCGCGACATCGAACATCACCGGCAGCCACAACAGCTGCGGCCTGGCGGACGAGGTCGGGGCGTCGCACGAGTACCTCGGGCGCAAGAGCAAGGCCGCCAACATCAACAGCAGCGGCAACTGTCTCACGTCCGACGGGGTCAACGTGGTCTCGTTCGGCGACCTGCCCAAGGGCACTCTGGCGACCGCGTGCGTGTGGTTCTCCGGCGGCGTGGCCAAGGAGGGCGACGTGCAGCTCAACAAGGCCGACCACGACTGGACCACCAATCCTGGCGCCGCCTCGTGTTCGAAGCAGTTCAGCGTCAAGGCCGTGATGACGCACGAGCGCGGTCACACCTTCGGCCTCGGACACGTCGGCGAGAGCAGCCACGGCGACCTGACGATGAGCCCGACGATCAACGGGCCGTGCCAGGACAGCGAATCCACCCTCGGCGAGGGCGACGTCGCCGGCCTGCGCGCGCTCTACTGATTTCATCAGGCGCGCTTCATCTCGGAGCACAGATCGGAGTTTTTATGAAAATCGGCGCGACCATCGTCAAGGACGAGATCGGCTACTGGAAGCCCAAGCTGGCCAAGAACGAGTGGATGCGGATCTTCCCCAACTCGGACGGGATGCTGCCGTCGTGGACGGACCCGCGGTTCGAATACATGGAGGACGTCGGCGGCCAGCCGTTCGCCTCGACCAAGCTCGACGGCGACACCAACAAGATCAAGGCGCTGCGGACGCGGCTCCTCGACCTGCCGGACTGGATCTCGACGCTGTGGCTGACCGACCGCCACGAGCCCGAGGGTGACTTCACCGCGTCGCAGTACAAGGCGCACTTCAAGCTGTACTTCGACATGATCAAGGGCCTGCCGACGGACATCCGCGCGCGGATCAAGTGCGGTCCGGTGCTGACCCGCCAGGCGACCGAGAACTCGGGCGGCCTCGGCACCTACGCGACCTACGACCCGGGCGTCGGCGACTTCTTCGGCGTCGACATGTACGGCAACTCGTGGGGCTCGGGCGGCAAGGCGGCGACGTCGTACGTCGACCCCAAGACGTTCCTCGCCAAGGTCAAGGCCTACGACAGCAAGGGCCGGCAGAAGCTGTTCCCCGAGATCGGCTACGTCGGCCTGCCCTTCGACACCGACGGCAGCAAGCGCGCGCAGTGGATCGAGGGCATCACGCAGGAGCTGGGGACCTGGTCGAACTTCGTCGGCTACATCTGGTGGAACGCCAATGGCAAGGAGGGCAGCTCGATCTCCGGCCTCGGCACCAAGCGCTACTTCCAGCTCGACCGCCGCCACACCGGCACCGACGGGTCGTACAAGACCTTGAACCCGGCGCTGCCGCTCAACAAGTTCAACAGCTCCAAGGGGATCTGACGATCTCGGCCCCAGGCACTCACGACAAAGGAATCAGCACCATGGATCGTCGCAAATTCCTCGGCCTCGCCTCGTTCGCCGGCCTCTCGGTCGCCTCCCTCGACGCGCTCGCCCGCCCTGGCGCGCGCCGCCTGCCGCCGCTGGCGGAGACCTACCACGGCCCGCGGTTCTTGACGATCAACGCCCGCGGCGGCTGGGACCCGACCTCGCTGTGCGACCCAAAAGGCGCGGCCGGCTCGGGCGACCGCGACGCGGTCAACGCCTCGTTCCTCGCCCGCGACATCGCCACCACCGCGAGCGGGATCCGCCACGCGCCGCTGGCCGGGTTCCGCGGGTTCTTCGAAAAGCACGACCGCCGCTTGCTGGTGATCAACGGCGTCGACGTCGGCACCCTCGGCCACGAGGACGGCGCCCGTCACGTGTGGTCGGGCCGGCGCACCGACGACTCTCCGAGCTTCGCGGCGCTGGTGGCCGCGGTCCACGGGGGCGCGAGCGAGGCCGGCTTCCTCAGCTTCGGCGGCTACGAGGAGACGGGCGGGATGGTCGCGCGGACCCGTGGCGCCGACGCCCGCACGCAGTCTCGCGCCGAGAACTTCGACCGCGTCGATCCGCGGGCCGACGCGATCCGCTTCGGCGGGCCGCTCGGTACGATCCACGCCTCGCGCACGGGCGAAGGCGAGCTGCGCGCGCTGCAGCGGCGGCTGCCTGCCCTCGACGACGGGCCCAATCCGCTGATCCGCCAGGTCCAGGTGGCGCTGGCGGCCTTCCGCGCCGGGGTCAGCGTGGCGGTCAACCTCGAGCTCGACGGCTTCGACACGCACGTCGATCACGACGCCGAGCACGTGCCCCTGCTCGCGCAATTGCTCGCGGCGGTCGACTTCGCCGGCGAGGAGGCCGAGCGCCAGGGCGTCGCCGACGACCTGGTGATCGTGGTGAGCTCCGAATTCGGCCGCACCTCCCGTTACAACGCGCTGCGCGGCAAGGACCACGGGCCCGTCACCAGCGTGCTGGCGCTCGGCAAGGGGATCGCGGGCGGGCGAGTCGTCGGCGCGACGAACGAGCGCCACGAGGCCCTGGCCGTCGATCCGACGACCCTCGCGGTCCGCGAGGGCGGGGTGCGCATCGAGCCGAAGCACGTCCACCAGGAGCTCCGCCGCCTGGCCGGCATTGCGGAGGCCTGCGAGGCGCTGTACCCGCTCGACGTCGCCGACGGCGAGGACCTGCGCCTGTTCAGCGCCCGCGGCGAGGCGAGGCGGGCGGTCGCGTGAGATGATCTCGAGGACATGTCGATTTGGACATGTCCTCGAGGACATTGTGCGGAGCGGGCGAGCCGGTCACTCCTCGGAGCGGATCCGGCACAGCTTGAGCCACTCCTGCACCTCGGGGTCGCGGAGCTCGGAGCCGAAGGCGAGGCAGCCGGAGAAGTCGGCGAGCTCCATCGCGGCCTTGGTCTGGAGCTTGCGCGCCTCGACTTCGGAGGCCCAGCACTCGCGGTGACGGCTCTGGTCGCGCAGCACGCTCCACCGCTGCGCGCGGCGAGCCTCGCTCGCCTTGGTGCGGATCCGCTGGCAGCGCGGGGTGAGGTGGGCCTCGTCGTCGGTGCTCACCGCAGCCGTCGGCGCGGCGACCTCCGGGTCCTGCGCGGGGCGGCGCGGCGAGGGCTTGGCGCTCGCCTCGGACTTGCGCGGAGAAGGTGCCGGCTCCGGCGGCGGGGCGACGACGGGGGCGGGCGCCGCGGGAGGCGCGACGACTGGCTGCGGTTCGAGCGTTGCGGGCACGGCTGCAGGCGGCGGTGAGGCCGGCGGGGTCGCGGTGGGCTCGGCCTCGATCGCGTCCGGCGACCAGGTCACGAACGCGACGCCGGCAGCCAGCACCATGCCGATCGCGAGGACGGCCGGCCATCCGCGGCGGCGCCGGGCCGGCGCGATCAGCATCGCCGCATCTTCGACCGCGAGCGGGGCCTGGCGGCGCAGGTCGGCGAGCACCGCGTCGAGGCGAGGTACCAGCGCCGCGCCGTCGGCCGGGCGTGTGGCGGGGTCGATGCTCAGGCAGTCGGCGATCAGCCGCACGAGGCGCGGCGGCAAGCCGGGGCGACGGGCGTCGATCGACGGGGCAGCGTGCAGCAGCTTGAAGTTCAACAGCTCGAACGCGTGCCTGGCGGTGAACGGCAGCGAGCCGGACAGCAGCTCGTAGAGCATCACGCCGAAGGCGTAGACATCCAGCGCCGGCGTCGCCGCGACGCTGGTGGCCTGCTCCGGCGCCATGTAGTCGGCCGGGCTCGAGTGAGCGCCGGCCTCCGAGTGCTCGCCCGATTCGCCGCCCAGAGCGAGCTTGGCGGCGAGCCCGAAGTCGAGCAGCTTGACGACCTCGCCGCCCGGCTGGGTCGCCACCATCACGCTGCTGGGCTTGAGGGCGCGGTGGACGATCCCCGCCCCGTGGGCGGCGGCGAGGGCCAGAGCGACCTGGCGCATCAGCACGCACGCGCGCTCGGCGTCGAAGACCAGCACCTCCTCGAGCTCGTGGGCGAGGTTGCGGCCCTCGAGGTGCTCCATGACCACGAACAGGCGGCCGTCCGGCAGCGCGCCGGCGTCGAACACCTCGACGAGGTGCGGGTGGCCGAGCGACCCGGCCTTGCACGCCTCGGCGCGGAAGCGGCGGGCGATCGAGGCGCGCGCGCTGGGCTCGGGGTTCAGGACCTTGATCGCCACCTGGCGCCCGACCTCGGCGTGCTCGGCGAGGTACACGGCGCCCATGCCGCCCTCGCCGATCGCTGCGACGATTCGGTAGCGCCCGTCGATCAATGTCCCCGGGGACATGTCCCCGGAGTCAGACGCGACGAACGCGTCGGGCGCACTGGCTGCGAAGCTGTCCATCAGCGACTCCGAGCGAGTGTCCGAGGGTAACATGACGTCCGCGGGCGCCGCCCGAGTCCGCGTCCGCTGCCGGTCGTCGCGGGCAGGGGGTGACCTTCGTTCAATACCGGCGCGTCGCGCTGCGCACGGTCGAGCCGCGAAGTCGAGGTCGGGATCGCGGCCACAGATCGGCGGCGATCTCGATCGTGCACACATTGGCGTACTGTCATTCGCGGCTCGTCGAGGGCGCCGCGCGCCGACGCGCCGGGCGAGCGCGGCGAGCGCGGCGGGGGCGATCCCGAGATCACGGGCCGGTCGCCGGCGGAGCGACGGCGATCGAGATCGAGGACGGAAGCGAGGGCAGTCGGTGAACGCCGGCTCGAGAGACGAGGCCTCGCCGTATCGACGAGATGTCCGAAGAGACATATGTGCATAGTATCCGTCGACCGCGAGACTGCGCGATGTCGTGGCCACGATGGACCCGTCGGTGCGCGCGTCGGCGGCGGATCGTCCGACCGACCTCGACCGGGGGACCCCGCGAGGAGCTGCGAGACCCGTCTTCCGGCGCGACCCAGCGGGCTCGGCCGGAAGTTCGCGGGCGCGAGGCTCACGCGGACCGAGGAATTACCCCGGCACCGTCACGCCGCGGACCCGGCCGAAAAGCGGCGCTGTGTACGCAGAACGACGCGCCGAGGCCCTGGTGGTGTCATTTCAGGCAGTCGGACGGCGGGCGGCGCCTGTGCTGATTTGCCGCGCCTCGGTTTCGCGCCACATCTTCCCCGGTCGCACCCCGCGCCGAGAGGCGCCGCGACAAGGAGAAATTCGTCATGGCCAAGCCGCAGATCTACGACGTCTTGCACCGCGAACACGAAGAGGTCAGCGAGCTGTTCCACCAGCTCGAGGAGGCCAAGGGCGCCGAGGCGCTGGAGCTGTTCGCCCGACTCAAGCAGAAGTTGGTGCCGCACGCGCGCGCCGAGGAGGCGGTGGTCTATCAGCGTCTGCTCGAGGAGCAGAACGCGGCCGACACCACCCGCGAAGGCATCGAGGAGCACAAGCAGGTCGACAACCTGATCGCCGAGCTCGACGCGATGACCCCCGACAACGAGATGTGGAAGGCCAAGGTCAAGGTGCTCGCCGACATGGTGGGCCACCACGTCGACGAGGAGGAGGGCGAGCTGTTCCCGCTGGCCAAGCAGGTCGTCAGCGACCGCGAGGCCGAGCAGCTGGCCGAGGAGTACGCGCGCGAGCGCGACTCCTTCGTCGAGGACATCCGCGCCGACCAGCGCGACGCGGCCGAGTGAGGGGCCGCGGCCGGCGGCTGTCCGAACGGACAGCGGGTCGGCCGCCCCGCGAGGCGAAAGGTGCGCGAGGAAGAACGAGACCCGTCCTCGTCGGGCGTGCGGCGGGCGAGCGAGCGGGTGAGCTGGGGCGAACACATCGCTGAGCTCGCCACTCGCTTCGTCGCCGACGCGCGCGTGCATTGGGTCGCGGTGCTCGTGGTGGTCGCGTGGATCGCCAGCGGCCCGCAGTTCGCCGGGTGGACGACGGCCCACGAGCTGATCGAGCAATTCATCGCCGGACTCTCGTTCTTGATGCTGTTCCTGCTGCAGCGCTCGCAGAACAAGGACACCCTGTCGCTGCAGCTCAAGCTCGACGAGCTGATCGCCAGCAACCCGCGGGCGTCGAACCGGGTGCTGGTGGCGGAGGAGATCTCGGAAGAAGAGATGGTGCGGATGCGTCGCCATTTTCGCCTGCTCGATCGCCTGGCCCGTGAGGCCGGCGAAGGCCCGCTCGCCGAGGAGAACGCGTACCACCGCCACGAGGAGGAGCAGCAGCTGCAGGCGGAGCAGAAGCGTGAGCCGTGAGCGAGTCGGCCGCCGACCACACGGTCGGTGCTCCTATGGACCGCGCTCATTCGGCTGTCTCTTCGCGCAGCTCGCCCTGGTCGATGCGCCAGGTGACGCGGGTGCAGGCGCGGGCGAACGCGTCGTCGTGGCTGACCACCAGCAGCGCGCCGGGAAACTCCGCCAGGGCCGTCTCGAGCCGCTCGACGGCGGGCAGGTCGAGGTGGTTGGTCGGCTCGTCGAGGACGAGGCCCCACACCGGCCGGCCGAGCCCGAACGCGAGCAGCAGCTTGCGCGCCTCGCCCGGCGACGGCCGGCGCGAGCGCAGCAGGGCGCCCGGGTCGACGCCGAGCGCGGCGACCACCGCGAGCACCCGGCCGCGCTCGTCCGGCGGGAGCGCGCGCACTGCGTCGAGGTGGGCCACGGCTTCCTGTTCGGACATGTCCTGGGGGACATAGAGGACGCGGGCCGGGGGGCAGCGCAGGCGGGCCAGGAGGGCCTGGATCAGCGTGGTCTTGCCGGCGCCGTTGGGGCCGGCGAGGCGGACGTGGGCGTCGCGGGCCAGGGCCACCTGCGCCGGGCCGAGCACGCGCCGATCGCCCGCGCGCAGCTCGGGCACGTCGAGCGCGGCGAGGTAGGCCGAGGGGGCGCGCTCGCCGGCCACCGCGATCGGCCCGCCGAGCTCGCCCTCGTAGGCGTGGTCGGCCAGGGTCGCGGAGCTGCGGTCGATGGCGCGTCGCAGCACGCTCGCGCCGCGCCCGAGCGACTTCTCCGACCACTCGGCCAGGGTGGCTGCGCCGAGGGTGCGCGAGTCGCTGTCGTGCTTGCCCTTGCTGCGGACCCGCCGGCTGCGGTTGGCGGTCGCCCCGGCGAGCGCGCGGCGCTGGTCGTCGAGGCGGCCCTCGAGCCGGCGGTGCTGGCTCTGCAGGGCCGCGTGGGTGGCGTTGTGCTCGGCGCGCTCGGCCTCCCAGGCGCGGCGAGCCCGGCTGTAGGGCAGGTCCCACGCCTGCACGCCGCCGCCCACGACCCGTAGAGTGGAGTCGGTGAGGGTGTCGAGCAGCGCGCGGTCGTGGCTGACGACCACGCCGAGCCCGTGGAAGCCCCGCAGCGCGCCGATCAGCAGCTTGCGGCCGGCGTGGTCGAGGTGGTTGGTCGGCTCGTCGAGCAGCAGGACGTCGGGCTCGCCGATCAGCGCCGCGCCGATCTGCCAGCGCTTGCGCTCCCCGGGCGACAGGCTGGCCCAGCGGTCGAGGTCGGCGGGGTCGAGCGCGAGCTCGCCGTGCAGGCGCCGCGCGGCCCCGTCGTCGCGGGCGGCGAAGCGCGCGATCTCGGGGGTGCAGGCCTCCACGCTCTGAGGACATGTCGTGAGGGACAGGTCCGGAGGGTCGCGCTGGATCGAGCCGCCGGTCGGCTCGAGCTCGCCCACGAGCAGGCGCAGGAGGGTGGTCTTGCCGGCGCCGTTGGCCCCGACGAGGCCGGTCCAGCCGGGTACGAGGTGCAGTTCGACGCCCGAGAGCAGCGGGAGGTCGCCGAACGAGAACGCGAGGTCGCGACAGAGAATTGTGGCCATGAAGATGCTCCTGAATCTCGCCCGCGGCCGAATTCGGCGGGTTGCGGGCGGCTGGGGGACAGCGGGATTCAGGCGTGCAGCTTCAAGGGCGGACCAGCTCCGAGGAGGTTCGAGGTCATGACCATAGCCGCAGGCCGGGGGGCGGCGCAAGTGGGCGCGCTTCGCGGCTCGCAAGGCGAGGGTGCCGAGGGTCGGTGCCGATGATCGAGCTCACCTCGACGTCGCTCACAAGCTTGGGCGTGGACCCGTGCTGTGATGGTGAGCGCGGTCTCGACGTCGCCGCGGCGACGTGACCCGCGCTCTCACATGGACCGATGCCGCGATGGCGGACGCAGCCTCGACATCTTCGCGAAGAGAGTGACTTCGCTTGTCGACGCTTCAGGGGATTCACCTGCTCCGTTGAATCGTTCGCGGCGCCGAGCTGGCGAGGTAGTGATGGAGAGGCCTCGGCGATGAAATCGTCGGGGTCCCGAGGGGCCAGGGCAGCCGGCCTGGCGATGGGCGTGTATCGAGGCTTCGCCGGCTTTTGTGCTGGCGCGGCAGCATCTGCTAGGTTCCGCGCCACCATGACCAAGCATGCGATTTTCCTACTGACGCTGGCGATCGCCGGCTGCGGCGACTCGAAGTCGGGCGACACGGACACGGACACGGGCACGGGCACGGAGACCGGCACTGCGACCGACAACCCCACCGGCACGGGCACCGAGACGGGCACGGGCACCGAGACGGGCACGGGCACCGAGACGGGCACCGAGAGCGACACGGACACCGGGGCGCCCACCGGCACCGGCGGCGAGCAGCCGGTCCAGGTCGACGCGTCGGGCTGCCTCCCGCAATGCGTGGAGGACGTCGATGCCCAGACCCCGACCATCGAGACCGACTGCACTGTCTGCGATTACGATCCGGTGCAGCACATCTGCGCGGCGATCGTGAAGTGCGAGTCGGTCATGGGCGTGTGGACGATCCCCGCCGGGCAGGAGGCGTGCTTCGCAGTTCTCTGGGACGACGGCAGCGAGACGCCGTCGGAGATCGACAACCTGAGCCAGACCTGCGTCGAGGCCGGGAGCAACGCGCAGATCGAGATCGTCCGCACCGGCGAGGCGCCGGTCGGGACCTTCCCCGCGGCGATCTGCACGTGGTCGACGAGCCCGGCGACGGATTGTCCGAACCTGTGACGCGCCGATGATCCGTGAGCGGTGATTCACGGCACCACGAGCGGCGCGCCTCACGAGGCGCGCCATTCCCAGGTCTGTTCGCCGTAGTCGCTGCCGCAGAACGGCGGGTCGTCCTGCCCGATCAGGCGAAAGCCATGTGACTCGTAAAGACTGCGCGCGGCGTCGAGGCCGGGCAGGGTCGTCAGGTACACGCGTGAATAGCCGCGCTCGCGGCAGAAGGCCATGGCGCCCGCGACCATGCGCCGGCCGAGCCCGAGCCCGCGGGTGGCCTCGTCGAGGATGAAGAAGCGCAGGCGCGCGGCCTCGCGTGCGGCCTCGGGCCGCGGCCCGTCGATCGTCAGGGCGCCGCAGATCTGGCCGTCCAGCTGCGCCACCCACACGCGGTCGCGCGCGGGGTCGAAGCGGCGGAAGAACTCGCACTGGCCCTCGGCGATCATGACGTCGACGCGCCAGTCGGTGCCGTGGCTGGCGGTCATGCCGCGGCCGAACAGCCCCGCGATCGCGCCGACCAGGCCGGGCGGATAATCGGCCATGGTGCGCAGCTCCGTCAGCGTGGCGCGCTCCGGCGCGACAGGTCCTCGAGCGTCGAGCATGGCCGACGATCGGCCGCGTCGGCGCGTGGGTCAAGCGGCGAAGCTTCGAAGCGCGTCGCACGGGTAGCGACGTCGGCGGCGTTGCGATAGAGGCTCGGCGACGATCTGCCGGCGGCCTGAATCGTGGAGCGAACCCCCTCACCGGGCGTGCGAGCCGGCCGAGCAGGCTTCGCGCTCGCGCCCGGGCGGACTCGCTCGCGCGCGAAAGGGGTTGATCGGCCGCGCCGGATGAGAAATCGTGGCGCATGACTTACGCCGTGGCTGCGCGATCGGGGTGCGTGCTCGTGGGTATCGTCTGGCTCGTCGGTTGCGGCGACGCCGGCGGTGATTCGGATTCGAAGGGCGGATCCGGGGTCGACACGACCGCGACCGAGACGACGAGCGCGGGCGAACCGACCGGCACCGCGTCCACCACTGACAGCGCGAGCGACAGCGACAGCGCGGGCGACGGCCCGACCGGCAGCGGCACGGATGCTTCGGCCGGGACCGTCAGCGCGGGCAGCGACGCGACGTCGGAGCCGGGCACCGGCGGCGCGACGATGGGCGTGACCGAGGGCGGGGGCGAGTGCGGCAACGGGGTGCAGGAGCCCGGCGAGCAGTGCGACGACGGCAACCTCGACGACGGCGACGGCTGCGAGTCGAGCTGCCTTTTGCCGCACACCTGCGGCGACGGCAAGCATGAGGTCGGCGAGGCGTGCGACGACGGCAACACCGAGGACGGCGACACCTGCAGCGCGGACTGCCAGGTCGTGACGCCGCCGCAGGTGTGCGGCAACGGCTCGGTCGAGAAGCCGGAGCTGTGCGACGACGGCAACCGCGGGAGCGGCGACGGGTGCGAGCCGGACTGCACGTTCACGCCGCCGGACTGCGGTAACGGCGAGATCGAGGCCGGCGAGGCGTGTGACGACGGCAACCTGGTCGACGGCGGCGAGTTCGACTACTGCAAGAACGACTGCACCAAGCATCACCCGGCCGCCTGCGGTGCGCCGGTGAACTACGTGGTGTGCGACGACGCGATCGATCTGGCCGACAAGAGCGATCCGCGGGACGCCCTGCGCGCGATCGGGGTGTGCGACGTGCAGGCCGACGACTCGGTGGTCGTCACCGCGTTCGAGTTCGACCCGGCGGCGCAGCCGGACACCTGGCAGGTCGCGCGCGGCTTCGGCAGCTACGCGGCCGACCTCGACGGCGACCCGAACACGCCGCCGCAGCGGCTGTACGCGCCGCGCGAGGGCGAGGCCTTCTTGATGCTGTCGACCGGGACGATCGCCGCGCCCGACGCCGACGGGGTGGTGATCGAGGCCACCAACTCGCAGGTCGAGCACGGGGCGAACGGCAACTCCGGCGATGACGCGCTACCCAGCCCGTTCAAGGCGGTCGACGGCAGCAACGACGGCGCCGGCGGCACGCCGTTCGTCGGCTGCGACAACGGGGTGCCGGGCGGCGACGGCGACTGCTCCGACACGCTGCAGGCGCAGTGGAAGAAGACCAACGGCAAGGTGAACGACCGCATCTACTTCAGTTTTAAAACGGTGGTGCCGGCGGCGACGTACGGCTTCACGTTCGACTTCGTGTTCTGCTCGTCGGAGTGGCCGGGCTACGTCGGCACGGTCTTCAACGACATGTTCTTCGCCTACCAGGTCGACCCGACGCCGGACGACCCGAACGCGAACCCGCCGGTCGACGCGTACAGCGGCAACGTGGCCTTCATCCCCGACCCGAACGACGCGGACAAGGGGCTGCCGCTGACGATCACTGCGCTCGACAGCTACTTCGACGGCCCGGGCTTTACGAAGGCGGAGCCGCAGCTGTGGGGCACGGGTTTCGAAGGCCACGCCTGCTCGGCCTGGTTCAGGGCCCGCGGCGGGGTCCAGCCCGGGGCGGAGATCACCGTGGGCTTCTTCCTCGCCGACATGTCCGACGCGAACTGGGCCACTGTCGCCCTGCTCGACGCGTTCCGCTGGGACTGCGAGGGCTGCGTGCCGAACGATGTCGACGACTGCGGGATCAAGCCGCAGTGAACCTAGGGACATGTCCCGAGAGGCAGATTCTTGACCTTGATGGGCTCGTCGTCCGCTTCGCTCGATCGTGCGTGGCGACGGCCGCGGCGTGGAGCGACCGGCCGACCGACGGAACGTGGGCGCCGGCAAAAGGTGCGCCGTCCATCGGTTGCGTCCCGCGTGGCGCGATCCCGACGTTGGTCGGGTTTTCTTCGCCGCGGAATTCCGCCATACCGGACGGCCTCCGCGACCACGACGTCGCGCCGCTCGCTCGCCGCCGCCCGGCGTTTCCGAAGGAGAATCGCATGACCGACTCGTACCCCGCCGAAAGAACCGCGCTGCTGTTCGTCGATCCTTACAACGACTTCCTCGCGGAGGGCGGGAAGGTCTGGCCGCGCCTGCGCGACGTGGCCGAGAAGGTCGGGCTGCTCGACAATCTGCGGGCGGTGGTCGCGGCGGTCCGCGCCGCGAAGATCCGCGTGTTCATCGTCCCGCACCGCCGTTGGGAGCCGGGCGACCTCGAGAGCTGGCAGCGCGCGAACCCGTACCAGAAGAACGCCGCGCGCGCCCAGGTGTTCGCCAGGGGGAGCTGGGGCGGCGAATGGTTCCCGGACTTCGCTCCGCAGCCGGGTGACATCGTCGTCAAGGAGCACTGGGGCTCGAGCGGCTTCGCCAACACGGACCTCGACGTGCTCCTGAAGCAGCACGACATCGCGCGGGTCATCGTGATCGGCCTCATCGCCAACACGTGCATCGAATGCACGAGTCGGTTCGCGGTCGAGCTCGGCTACCACGTGACCCTCATCAAAGACGCCACGGCGGCGATGTCCGAGGAGGCGATGCGCGCGGCCCACGAGATCAACGGGCCGACGTACGCCCACGCGATCGTGACGACGCAGGAGCTGGTGGCCTCGCTGTCCGCGCGCTGAGCGGCCGGGCGCATGGGCCCGGTCGCGAATTGCCGGGACCGCGCGACGAGCTCGCGGTACGCTGGCCCGGGTCGTGGCCGTCGTCGCGCGCTGCAACGGGACCGAGCTCGATCGCCAGGGCGGCGAGCTGTGGATCGTCGAGCGGCCCGCACCGCTGCACACCGCCGTGTTCGTGCTCGGGCTGTTGGCGGCGATCCTGCTCGTCAACGCGGTGGTGCAGGTGGTGTTTGCGATCGGCGGCGGCTCGGGGCACGCGATCGCTGCGGCGATCCTGGCGATGCTGGGCGGCGTGTTCGCGTGGCTGGTGGTGGTCGTCGTGCGGCTGGGCCGGCGCCGGGCCGCCGCGGAGCCGCGGCCGCTGCTGATCGTCGATTTTAAAAGCAAGCAGCTGCTCGATGCGGGCCGCCACGTGCTCGCGCCGCTGGCGGCCGTACGCGTCGAGCGGGTGTTTCAGGCGGCTTCGTCGGCCCGGGCGCTGTCGCTGCGGTGGCCGCAGGGCAGCCGGATCATCGCCCGCGGGAGCCCGTTCGGCGAGACGGTCGACGATTGCGAGGCGGCCCTGCGCGCGCAGGGGATCGGCGACTCGTCGAGCTGAGACCGTCGATCGCAATCATGGCCGCGCGGAGCTTGCTGCACGCGCCGGGGGCGACTGATCGACGCAGTTCGTCGAGGCGGTGCTTCGCGGGTCGTTCCGGTGGAGCGCGAGCCAGATCGAGGACCGCGGGCTTCAGGGCGCGAGCGCGCCGCGGGTGTCGGGGAAGCCGGACCGCAGCGGGCGCGCGGCCTCGCGGCAGCGGGCGTGGTCGGCGGCGGCGGTGGCCTGGACCTCGGCGAGCCAGCGCTCGCGCTGCGCGGCGGTGCGGGTGCGCGTGGCGTACAGCGCCGACAGCTTGACGGGAGCGAGGCCGACGAAGCGCAGGGTGCCGTTGACGAAGGAGCCGTGGAGCGCGCGGTAGTGCCAGAGTCCGTACCACCACGACGGGCTGTCCATGGTCGTCAGGACGCGTGACGATCGGCCGGCGAGCAGGCCCTCCGGCAGCGCTTTGCCGGGGCGGTAGGCGAAGGCCCAGCCGGGGAGGAACAGCCGATCGACGAGCGCCCGGACGACGGCCGGCGGCGAGACCCACCAGGTCGGAAACACCCACACGAGGTGGTCGGCGGCCTCGATGCGGGCGCGCAGGGCCACGAGGTCCGGCTCGAGCGCCTGATCGCCGCGGAAGCCGAGGCGCAGCACCGGGTCGAAGCGGAGCTCGCCCAGGTCGACGACCTCCGCCTCGCCCCCGGCCGCGCGGAAGCCGGCCTGGTAGGCCCTGGCGATGGCGCCGTTGAAGCTCGCAGGATCGGCGTGGCCGAGCAGGATCAGTGCCTTCTTCATGCCGCTCAGCCTGCGGCGGCTGGCCGCGGGAGACCATGCGAAAATTATCATGAGTGCTATGCAATTCCGCATGAGTCGACACCTCGCGGCGACGCGGGCCCTCCTGGGGGACTGGGACGCGGTGCGCTACTTCCTCGCGGTCGCGCGCGAGGGTTCGTTCTCGCGGGCGGCGCGGACCCTGGGGACCGATCAGTCGACGGTGAGCCGCCGGATCGCCGCGCTCGAGGAGGCGCTCGGGCGCAAGCTGTTCGAGCGCGGGCCGCGGGCGGTCGTGCAGAGCAGCTTCGGCGCGCAGCTGGTCGAGTCGGCGCTCGAGGTCGAGCGGGCGATGCTGGCCCTGCAGGACCGCGCCCACGCGAGCGAGGAGCGGGTGAGCGGGCGGGTCCGCGTCGCGTTGACCGAGGGGCTGGCGCAGCACGTGGTGGCGCCGCGCGTGCTCCCGCAGCTGCTCGCGCGGCACCCCGAGCTGGCGATCGAGCTGCACACCAGCGACGCGGCGGTCGATCTGGCGCGGCACGAGACCGACGTGGCGATCCGCTTCTTCCGCACGCCGCGCGGCGAGCTGGTCGGCCAGCGGGTGGCGCGGCTCGAGCGGGCGCTGCTGACGTCCCACGCGGCCAAAAGGCGGCTCCGCGGGGTGGCCGCGCGCGACCTGCCGTGGATCGCGTACGTCCACCCGAGCTTCGTGGCGCCCGAGCGGGCCTGGCTCGACGCGATCGGGGCGCCGCGGGCCACGCTCGAGTGCACGAGCGTGGAGACGCAGCTGGCCCTGGTGCGCGCGGGCCTCGGCGTCGCCGTGGCGCCGCGCAGCTACGCGGCGGTGATGCCCGAGCTGTGCGTGCTCGAGGTGGCCGAGCTGCCGCCGCTGCCGCCGCTCGAGGTCTACGTGGTCACCCGGGCGGCGATCCGCCGCGTGCCCCGAGTCGCGGCGGTCTATGAGGCGCTGGTCGCCGGGCTGCGCACGCTCGAGGCCGGCTGAGCGGATGGTCGAGCCGGAGCTGAGCCTGACCCATGGGACAGGCTGCGTCGCTCGGAGTCAGAGCGGGGGCTCCAGTGGTTTCCTTGGCATGTCCGATGGGACAGGTTGGGGCGCGCGGGCCCGGGCGGCGGTCGGCGCTCACGCGGTCATGCGCAGCGCGAGGCCGAGGAGCCGCGACTGCAGCCACTCTTGCGGGCCCTGCGGGCGATCGAGCTGCATGCGCTGCAGCGCCTCGACGTCTTCGCTCGCCGCGCCGGTCATCGCTCGCACTGCGATCTGCAGCTTGTGATCGGCGTGGGCCTTGAGCCAACCCAGCGCCTTCGCCAGCCGCTGCTCGACGGGCGTGAAGTCGCTGCCGAGCGGGTAGTCGGGCAGGGCGCCGGCGGCCCGGTGGGGGGCCAGGCGCTCGCGCAGGGCCTCGGGCGTGTTCTCGGCCCAGCGCGCCGGCGGTTCGAAGCCTCGCCGCAGCTTGTCGTTCGCCTGGGCCGCGGCGACGAGGCCGGCCTGGAAGCGGGCGTCGGCGATCGCGGTCATGGCGATCGCGCAGTCCTCGTCGGCGCGGCCGCGCAGGTCGGCGACGCCGTACTCGCTGACGTAGAGGTCGCGCAGGTGGCGGGGGATGGTCGTGTGCCCGTAGCTCCACACCACGTTGGAGGTGGAGCGGCCGCCGCTGTCGCGAGTGGCGCGCAGCATCAAGATCGAGCGCGCGTCGGGCAGGGCGTGGGCCATGGCGACGAAGTTGTACTGGCCGCCGACGCCGGAGACGACGCGGCCGCTGTCGAGCGCGTCGGAGGTCGCGGCGCCGAGAGCGGTCGCCATCATGCAGGTGTTGAAGAAGCGGGCGTCGCGGCGTTGCAGCCGCTTGAGCGGCTCGTCGCGGCCGTCGAGGTCGTTGATCGCGCTGACGCGGCGCATGCCGATCGCGCGCCGCTCGGCGTCGGACAGCGCGCGCAGCCAGGCGTAGAACTCGGGCGAGCCGAGGTAGAACGCGCCGTGCAGGTACTCGCCGTCGCGCGCGAGCCGGGCCCGATCGTCGGCGTCGGCCGAGCCACCTTCGAGGCGCTGCATCAACGCGAGGTCGTCGACGACCTTGCGCCCCACGACGCCGACCTGCACGAGGCGGCGAAAGCCCTCGTTGACCATCTCGCTGCAGCCGTACAGGCCGGCGACGAACGGCGCGAGCGCGGGGTCGTCGGCGTGGGGCGAGCCGAGGTCGCGCAAGATCTGGCGGTAGGTCGGATTATCGGTGTGACGCAGCACGAGCGCGTGGCTCAGCGCGTCGGCCAGCGCGCCGATGCCGATCTGCAGGGTGCCGCCGTCCCGCACGAGAGTGCTGGCGTGGAAGCCGATCGCGTAGTCGGCGTCGCCGACGGGCTGGCGCGGCAGGCCGAACAGCGGCGGGTGCGGGCCCGGCGGGGTGACGACGAGGTCGAAGAAGTCGACCGGGACCGCAGCGCTGCCGCCGAGCCAGGGCAGGGCCGGATCGATCTCGGCCACCAACAGCGGGCGCGAGCCGCCGCGCGCGGCCACTGCGTCGAGGGCGTCGAGCGTCACGTCGGTGTTGCACGACAGCGACAGGCGCGTCGGTTCGCCGTCGCCGGGCTCGCGCGCGACCTTCTGCACCACGACGTTGAGCCCGCGCTCGGCCAGCGCGCGCGCCACGTGGGTGTAGTTGAGGCTGGTGTAGCGCCGCTGCGCCGCCGGTGCGCCGAGCAATGCGCCGGATTGCAGGTAGAACTCTTCGACCTCGATGTGCGGCGGCAGGGCGTCGCGGCGCAGCGCGTCGACGTAGGCGAGGCGGGGGAAGTCGTCGCCGAAGTGACGGCGCACGAACGGGGCCAGGAAGCGCGCCTGCAGGCCGTCGCCGGGGTCGGGCGGCTCGAGCGAGAGGGCGGTGTAGAGGTGGAGCGGCCCCGCGGGGTCGGCGGCGATCTTGTGGTAGAGCGCGTTGAGCAGGCGGTGCGGCTTGCCGAGGCCGAGCGGCGCGCCGACGTGGAGCGGGCCGGGCACGCGCGCGAGCAGGAGCTCGACTGCGTCGTCGAGCGAGGCGAGGAACGTCGGCGCAGGTCGCATGAAGGGAGGGTAGCGTCTTCGTCGGGCGCTGCCGTCGCGCCGCGGCCGGCGGGCGCGGACGCTCGCGGGGCGGCCTGCGCGGGTGTAAAACCCCGCCATGATCGCGTTCCTCGGCACCGGACTCCTCGGCGCAGGCTTCGTGCGCGCGCTCCTGCGGCGCGGCGAGACCGTCCACGTGTGGAATCGTTCGCCCGCGAAGGCCGAGGCGCTGACGGCCGACGGGGCGCGGGCGTTCGCCGATCCGGCCGAGGCGGTGCGCGGGGCGGAGCGGGTCCACCTCGTCCTGTCCGACGACGCGGCGGTCGACGAGGTGCTCGAGCGGGTGCGGCCGACGCTCGCGCCGGAGGGGACGATCGTCGATCACACGACGACGTCGCCGACCGGCACGCGCGCTCGCGTGGCGCGGTGGGACGAACGCGGGCTGCGCTTCGTGCACGCGCCGGTGTTCATGGGCCCGCAGAACACGCTCGACGCGACCGGGGTGATGCTCGTCAGCGGCGAGCGTGCGCGCGTCGCCGCGGTGACGCCTCACCTCCAGCGCATGACCGGCAAGCTGGTCGACCTCGGCGAGCGCCCCGACCAGGCGGCGTGCATGAAGCTGCTCGGCAACCTGTTCCTCATGTTCCTCACCAGCGGCGTGGCCGAGGTGTTCAACCTGGCCCGCGCGCTGGACGTCGATCCGCGCCAGGCGGCCGAGCTGTTCGCCTTCTTCAACCCCGGCGCGTCGGTCGGGGCCCGGGCCGAGCGCATGCTCGCCGGTGACTTCGAGCGAGCGTCGTGGGAGCTGGCGATGGCCCGCAAGGACGCGCGCTTGATGCTCGACGAGGCGAGCCACGCCGAGCGGACTCTGGCGGTGCTGCCGGCGATCGCGGCGCTGATGGACGCGTACCTCGCTCGCGGGCACGGCTCCGACGACTGGACCGTGATCGCCCGCGACGCAGTGACGTCGTCGCGCTAGTCCGCTAGGCTGAGAAGTCCATGGACCCGGTCGCCTATCCCGTCCGCACCCCGAGCGCGTACTGGCTGGTGGTCGGCGTGCTGTTCGCGCTCGCTATCATGGTGGGCTATCTGTGCGGGCTCGTGCTGGCCCGGGGCCTCTACTCGTGGACGATCTTCGGCCTCGGCGGCCTGATCGTCGCGGCGCCGGTGGTCTATCTCCTGGCCACGCCGGAGTACCGCGCGCGCGGCGAGCTCCGCGTCGGCACTGCACACGTCGAGGTGCCCGACGGGCGCGGCGCGCCGGTCCGCTTCACGAGCGCCGGGCTGCAGCTCAAGGTCGACCGCGTGATCGTCCGCTACAGGTTCACGGTGCTGCCGGTGGCAGAAGTGTCGCGCGGCATGGTGATCGAGCTGCGCGAGGGGACCAGGCGGCGACGGATCTCGACGCTCGTCCTCGTCGATCCGCGGCAGGGCGAGGCGCTGGTCGCCGACCTCGAGCGCGTGCGGCGAGGCGAGCCGCCGGAGGGTCCGCGCGCGCCGGACGAGCCGCCTCCGCGGCGACCCGAGCGCCCGCGCGACGAGCACGAGGCGCAGCTCGAGCGCGAGCTCGCGGCGATGGACTGACGCGGCGCGATCGTGTGACGCGAGAGGGCTGCAGGCTCCGCTGGCACGCGAGGCTTGGTGCGTCTCCGGGCGCGGCGCGGGATTGCGCATTGTGCGCTTGGCGGGCTCTGCCGGCGAATCGGCCGCGGAAAATTTTTTCGGGTCCGTGTCGAAAGCGGCGCCGCAGAAACGACTCATGTCGTGAGCACGGCCGAGGTGCCGCCCAGGCAGGGCCGGGGTTCATCCCACGCCACATCACGAAGGAATCACCATGGCAGCCACGATCAAGCAGCGGATCTCCACCTTCCTCTGGTTCGACCATCAGGCCGAGGAGGCGGCGAACTACTACACCTCGATCTTCCCCCGCTCGAGCATCGGCAAGATCACGCGCTACAGCCAGGACAGCAGCATCCCCGGCATGCCGAAGCCGGGCTCGGTCATGACGGTGGGCTTCACCCTCGACGGCGTCGAGTTCGGCGCGCTCAACGGCGGCCCGCAGTTCAAGTTCACCGAGGCCATCTCGCTGGTGGTGCACTGCGAGACGCAGGCCGAGGTCGACCATTACTGGGAGCGCCTCGGCGAGGGCGGCGACCCGCGGGCGCAGCAGTGCGGCTGGCTCAAGGACAAGTTCGGCGTGTCGTGGCAGATCGTGCCCGACGCGTTGTTCGAGGTGCTCGAGGATCCTGATCCCGTCCGCGCGCAGCGGGCCACCGCGGCGATGATGCAGATGAAGAAGATCGACATCGCCGCGCTGCGCAAGGCGGCGGCCGGCTGAGGCGCGCCGGTCCGCGACCGGCCGGCAGGTTCCGCCGGGCCTCCGGCGGAACTCGCCGCAGAGGCGCCCCGGCGGGCGAAAAAGCCAGTGATCTCGCTGGCACGTCGGTTGCTCATGAGGTCGGTGATGCCGCTTCATGACGAGAGACCCACCCGGCGCCTGGCGCTGCGTCGTCTGACCACCCTCGCGCTCGTCGCCGGCGCAGTGTGGGCCGTGCAGGGCGCGAGGCGAAGCTTCGCGCCGACGGTCGACGCAGTCGTCGCCGACCGCCTCGCGCCGGTCCGCGCCGGCCTGTTCGGCCGCTCCGCCGGCGAGGTCGAGGCGCCCTGTCGCTTCGCCGCGGGCACGCGCATGGCCTACGACGTGGTCGGCGAGACCCGCGTCGAGATCGACTTCGCTCGCGTCACCGACGGCATCGACGCCGGCGCGCACGCCCAGGTCGAGGCCTCGCCGCCCGAGGCGCATCACGTCGAGCGGCGCTGGCACCTCGACCTGCTCGCGCTCCACGGCGAGGACGACGGCGCGAGCGTGTTGGCGGCGCGGATCACCGACCGCGGCGCGCGGGTGATCGGCGGCGAGGCGCCGGAGACCGCCGCGTCACCTGCCCTTTCGGACATCTTCCTGATCCGCGTCGACGCCCGCTGTGCGATCCGCGAGTTCGGCTGGCGTACCGCCGGCGACCTCGACGCCGCGCGCGAGCAGCAGCTGCTGGCGGCCGGGCTCGGCTTCTGGGCCCCGGCGGACCCGACCCGGGCCGCCAGCTACGTCGGCGCCGGCTTCGACGCCACCGGGCGCTACGCGGCCAAGTACCACTACGAGGACGGCCGGCTCACCGGCGAGGCGGTGTCGTTCACGCTCGGCCAGAGCGTGGCGCGCGGGCCCGCCGTCGGCGTCGAGATCGTCGGCTCGTCCATCGCGGTCGAGCTCGCCGACGCGGCGTGGTTCGAGTCGCTGAGCGCCGAGCGCGAGCTGTCGTTCACCCTCGCCGGTCGCAGCTTCGGCACCCACTTCCGCGCGACCCGGGCGCAGCGGGCCGCGCTGGCCGCGTTCGCGCCCGAGGTCGCGCTGGCCGACGGCGGCTGGAGCTGGGGCGTGCTGGCCGGGCGCCCGCGCGACGCGAGCAAGGACTTCGACGACGCGCTGCGCGACCTGCCCCTGCGAGATGCGCTCGCCCGCTATCGCGAGCTCGTCGCCGGCGGCAAGCTCGGCGAGTACGGCGGCCTTCTGCGCGACTGGCTGCGGGCCAACCCGGAGCGCACCGGCGACGTGCTCGCGCTGCTGCGCGACGGCGAATTCGCCGGCGAGCAGGTCGCCCGCGCCGGCCTGTTCTGGGCCCTCGGCTCGGCCAACACTGCCGAGGCCAAGGCCGCGCTGGTCGGCGTGCTGCATCGGTGGCCCGACCCGGCCCACCAGATCGCCGCCGCCCAGGCGCTGGCGATGGTCGAGCGGCCGACCGCCGAGATGATCGAGGTCGTGGCCCGCAGCGCTGGGCGCGATGACCTGCACGCGGTCGAGCGCGGCGCGATGGCCCTGGCGCTCGGCGCGATCGCCCAGCGCAGCGAGGCCCACAGCCCCGAGATCGCTGCCCAGGCCCGGGCCGAGATCCGCGGCTGGCTGCAGCGCGGCGGCGACGACGAGCCGCTCGGCCACGCGCTGCTGGCCGCCGGCAACGCCGGGCACGAGGCGCTGGCCGCCGACATCCGCCCGTACCTCGATCACGACAGCCCGACGATCCGCCGCCACGCCACCCACGCCATGCGTCACCTGTCCCCGGAGACAGCCTATCCGCGGCTCGAGGAGCGGCTCGGCGACGGCGACCGGGTCGTTCGCACCAGCGCGCTCGAGACCGCCGCGACGATCGTCCGGCGGACCGACCGGGAGCCGACCGATGCGATGATCGAACTCGCCGGGTCCCGCCTGGCCGGCGCGCACGTGGCCGAGGAGCGGGCGGCCGTGTCGCTGCTCGGCGAGGCAGCTCGTCGCGGCGACGCCCGGGCCGACGCGCTGCTGCGTGAGCACCTGCAGGCGCAGCTCGCCGACCCCGAGCGCGACCCGCAGCGGCTGGCGACGCTGGCCCGCAGCACGCCGGCGCGCTGGCAGGCCGGACGCTGACCGCGAGCGCCGGAGCGGCTGATCTCCGCCTGGCCCGGGCGCCACCTGCAGCGCCGCGGCACGTCGGCGTCGTCAGCCCGGACGCCGACCGCGAGGCCCGTCCTCACGTCCTTCGCGGAGGACCGATTTCCCGCATTGGTAAACCGCATGCCCGCGCTTCTCGCGGCTGCAAACCCACGATTCACGGCCGGCCGCGAGGGCCGGCGCAGTCGACATCCAGCGTGTCCCTCCCGCCCGCGCGAGCGCGCGGCCCCTGCATCGTCCTCTCATACCCCCAAAGCGAGTGATCCCATGTCGAAGCCAATCCTCCCCCGTACCCTCGGCGTCTTCACCCTCCCTCTGCTGCTGAGCACCGGTTGCGACGACCTCGGTCCGGCCGCGGCGGCCGAGGCCCGCAACGAGCACATGACGCTCACATCGCTGAAGCTCTCCAGCGACGGCGGCAACTATCTCCTGCATCCGATGCGCGTGGCGGTCGCCGGCGAGCTGACCGGCGCCGCGTTCGACACCGAGCTGGTGGTCGGCCTGTGGGCCGAGGACGGCAGCGTCGGTTGCACTCTCGGGGCCATGCCGGTGACGCACGCCGGCGAGGGCGCGGCGAGCTACGCCCACGAGGCCGTGTTCGTGGTCCCGGCGACCTGCCACGAATTGGCCGGCCGCGATGACCTGGCGCTGTTCGTCGCCTTCGATCCGTGGAACCGGATCGGCGACCGCGAGATCGACGTGGAAGAGGTCGGCGGCTACCGGAGCGAGTACGAGATGGTCGCCGGCGCCGCGCTCGGCGAGCGCGCGTGCGACGATTGCACGGCCCGCCACGCGCTGCTGGACAGCCCCGGCATGGACGCGCAGCTGCGCGAGCTCAACCTGTCGTCGGTGGTGGTGATGCTGCCGGTCGACCCCGAGGGCCACGCGCTGGAGCCCGCCGCCGACCGGCCCGACCTCAACGTCAGCGCGCTGTCGCGGGTCGTGGGCTTGCCGGCGGGCAAGGGGCTGGAGCGCGGCCGCGTGCAGATCGGCAGCCGGATCCGCCCGCGCGGGTCGAGCGAGCCGGGGCGGGCGCTGATCCAGCGCAAGGGCGGCGAGTCGGGCGAGCGCGCCCCGGTCAAGGTCCCCGGCTACGGCGACGTGACCACCGGACTCGCCCTCTACCTCGACGACGCGACCCGCCAGGCGATCGCCGCCGGCGAGTGGGCGGGCGTGCAGGAGTTCGAGCTCGTGACCTGTCTGGCGACCGACTTCGCCCAGGCGGTCTACCGCGGCGAGACCGAGCCGCGCGCCGACGACTGCGGGACGCTGCCGATCACCGTGGTGCGCCAGGTCGTCGACCCCGAGGGCCCGCCGGTGCAGGCGCGCACGGCCGGCAAGGTGCGCAGCGCCGAGACGTGGGGCGACAGCTGGGGCGCGAACAGCAGCTACGGGTTCGGCTACTCGGGCGTCAGCTTCATGACCTGGCTCGACGTCAACGGCTCGGACGGCCCGACCACGACCTACAAGGGCATCGACGTCCACAGCGCGGGCAGCTGGTTCGAGGCGGGCGTCGACGCGCACGCGACGGTCTTCAACAACAACGTCAATTTGATCGACATCTACGCGACCTTCATCGGCTACGACTTCGGCGGCGGCGGGGTGGCGATGGGCGCCTCGGTGTTCTTGACCGACTTCATCCCCGAGTTCGAGATCCAGCTGGCCGACGGGGTGCCGGTGTCGCTGCAGGAGATGTTCGACGCCGCCGGCCTCGACATCGACCCGACGCTGACGCAGAGCGTGACGCTGGTCGGCGTCAACTTCGACGACGGCTGCGGCTCGGTCAGCGCCGGCCTGTGGATCGACGCGACGATCGGCATCGACACCGAGGAGACCACGATCACCGCCGGCACCACCGAGGAGGGCGTCGAGGTCTCGGGCACGGTCACGCCGTTCTTCAACCTGGCGGCCAAGGCCGGGACTTCGGTCCACTACAGCGAGTACCTCAGCGGCGGCATCACTGCGACGCTCGACCTGCTCGACCTCCACGTGCCGTTCACAGTCTCGGTCGAGTACGTCGACTTCGCCCCGCTCGACGCCGTCAAGCTGGTGTTCAGCGAGTACGCCGAGGCGGTCCTGACCACCCTCTCGGGCGACATCTCGTTCGACATCAAGTACAAGATCCCGTGGCCGATCTGCTGGGCCAACTGCACCAAGAGCCACTCGCACACGATCGCCTCGTGGGACGGCCTCAGCACCAGCATCGAGTTCTTCGACCTGTCGCAGACCGTGCGCGCCGGCACCCAGCAGGCGAGCGCGTACTGGTGTACGCACACCGGGGCGAAGCTGCACTCGGGCGACTTCGACGGCGACGGCGCGGCCGACTACCTGTGCCACGACACCGCGGACGGCCGGCTGTGGATCGACTACGACGGCAGCTTTGGCGGCACCGACTGGTCGCGCTCCGCGAGCTGGTGCATCGGCGGCAAGCTGCTGATCGGCGACTTCAACGGCGACGGCCGCGACGACCTGATGTGCCACAACTACGCCAACAAGGTGATCGACTACGCCGACAGCAACGCGCAGTTCATGGGCGCCGACTGGTCGTACACCCTCTCCTGGTGCGTCCACGGCGGGGCGGAGATCGAGGCCGGCGACTACGACAAGGACGGCCGCGACGACCTCCACTGCCACGACAGCACCGGCAAGAAGTGGCTCGACTACGCCGACACGAACGGCCGCTTCGGCGGCACCGACTGGGTCGGCTTCGTGATGCCGAACGGCTTCTGCGGCCAGTACGACGGCGACACGATCGCGCTCAAGACTCACCACGGCCGCTACGTCCGCGCCGGCGGCCCCAACGACAGCTACGTCGTCGATCAGTCGGCCAACCTCAGCAACTGGGAGCGGTTCGTGGTCGACTGCGACGGCGAGGAGGTCGCGTTCAAGACCTGGCACAGCCGCTACGTGCAGGCCAACGACGAGGCCAGCTCGTGGATCGCCAAGCAGCAGACGTTCATCGGCCCGTGGGAGACGTTCACGCCGGTCGAGCAGGAGGACGGCACCTGGGCCTTCCTGACGCATCACAACCGCTACCTGCAGGCCAACGACGCGAACACGAGCTGGCAGGTCCGGCAGCAGACGTACGTCGGCCCTTGGGAGAAGTTCACCGTCGTCCCGCAGTGAGCGCCGCCCCGTGTCCGGCGAATCACAGCTCGGCCCGCAGGGAGCGGGCCCAACCTTCGAGGTCCTCGAGGGTGCTCTCGAGCAACGCCGGCGCGGCGCGGAGCCGTCGCAGCTGGACGGCGAGCAGCTCCTTCGCCCGGCGCAGGCGGGTGCGCACGGTGCCTTCCGGCTCCCCGAGCACCGCGCCGATCGCCCCGGCGGTCATCTCCTCCCAGAACGACAGCTCGAGCACGACCTGGAACTGGAGCGGCAGCCGCCGCAGCCCCGCGAGCAGGAGCCGGTGCTCGGCGCGGCGCGCCAGCGCGGTGCTCGGCCCCGGGCCGAGGTCGTGCACGCTGACCTGCTCGACGTCGATCGGCCGCCGCGCCCGCTCGGCGTACAGCTTCTGCAGCTTGTGATAGGCGATCCCGAGCAGATAGCCGCGCAGGCTGCCCTCGCCGCGGAAGCGCGCGGGCGCCTCGAGGCAGGCCACGAAGGTCGTCTGGACCAGGTCGTCGACCTCGTCCTCGGACCACACCTTGGCGCGGACGAACCGCGCGACCGCCCGGAAGTGGCGGTCGAACAGCGCGGCGCCGGCCCTGCGATCGCCGGCCTGCCAGGCCACCAGCAGCTCGCCGTCGACGCGGTCGCTCACAGGGCCGCCTTTGCGCACGCCTCCGCGTAGCCCAAAGAACATGCTCGATCGCGCATGGCCTTCGGGCCAGCAGGGTCGAGCGCCGCCGCCTGGTCGCACAGCCAGGCGTAGCCGTGCGCACAGCCGGCCTCGGCGAGCTCCCGTCGCCGCGCCTTCGACTCCGCGGTCCCGGCGATCCCGGCCTCGAGGTCCATGTACTCGCCGACGATCAGCGCGTGCTTGCAGCAGTCGGGCTCGCCGGCGAGGCAGGCCCGGGCCTGCGCCTCGGTGCTCAGGGCGTCGCAGCGCGCGATCGGTTCGCAGCCGTCCGGGCCGCCGTTGCGGGTGCCCTCGGGGCACGGCGCGGCCGTCGCGATCGCGGCGCAGTAGCGTCGCTCGAGGCAGGCGAGCGCGTGGACCTGACCGGCGTCGAGCGGGGCCTCGCGGGTCGCCGCGGCCAGCTTGCACGCCGCGGTCTCGCCGCTGCGCAGCAGCAGCTCGATCGCCTCGATCTTGGCCGCGAGGTAGGGCGCGCTGTCGGTCGGGTGCGCCTTCATCCGCGCGCGGGCGGCCGCGAGGGCGGCCTTCGGCTCGCCCGTGAACGGCAGCCGCGGGAGGCACAGCGCCGGGGCGGCGGCCCACAGCCGCTCGACGAGCGTCGGCCCGTCGGGTGAGTTGGCCGTGTCCTCCGGCGCGGGTCCGGTCGTCGTGGCGGCGAGCTTCGCGGCGACGGCGGCGGCGACGAGCACCCCCGCGATCGCCCACGGGGCGGTGCGTGGCCGCAGGAGACGCTCGAGCGCGGCGATCAGGGCGGCCATGTCGGGGAAGCGGCCTGCGGGGTCGCGCTGCAGGCCGCGCGCGAGCACTGCGCGCAGCGGCGCGGGCACCCAGCGCGGCGCGGGGCGAGCCTCGCGCGTGAGGACCGAGCTGCGCAGGCTCGCCAGGTCGGCGCCCGCGAACGGCCGCGCGCCGCAGACCGCCTCGTACAGCGCGACACACAGGGCGAACTGATCGGCGCGGGCGTCGACCGGCGCTCCGGCGAGTTGTTCGGGGGCCATGTACGCGGGGGTGCCGGCGAGCTCGCCGGTCCGGGTGCACAGCGGCGACTCGATGTCGTCCGTGATCGCGAGATCGACGGCGGCGCCCTGCGTGCTGGCGATGCCAAAGTCGGCGACGCGGACCCGGCCATCGCGGCCGACGAGCACGTTGTCGGGCTTGAAGTCGCGGTGGACGAGACCTGCGGCGTGGGCGGCCCCGAGCCCGCGCGCGGCCTCGATGAAGCGCTCCAGCACGGGGCGCAGGTCGGGGCCGCCGCGTTCGACGGCGGTGAGCCGCGGCAGCGCGCGGTGCCACGCCGGAGGCGGGCGCACGGGGTGGCGCGCGAGCCAGTCGGTCAGGGTCTCGCCGTCGACGTACTCCATGGCGACGAAGAGCTGGCCGTCGTGCTCGCCGATCTCGTGGATCGAGACGACGTTGGGGTGGGCGAGCCGCGCCAGCGCCCGCGCTTCGCGGCGGATCCGTTCGCTCGCGCCCAGCAGGCCGGCGTGCATCAGCTTGATCGCCACCGGGCGCTCGAGCGCCGGATCGTACGCGCGGTAGACGATGCCCATCCCGCCGCTGCCGAGCCGGCGGTCGAGCCGGTAATGGCCGACGTGCGGCGGCGGCGAGACGTCGAGGTCGCCGAACAGCCGCGCCTTGACCCGCCGCTGCAGCAGCCGATCGGCGAGCTCGGTGTTCGTGTCGGCGGGGAGCATCTCGAGGGGCGAGGGGACGATACCGGGGCTCGCACTGCTGCGTCCGTCGAGGCGGCCGAACAATTGGATTATTTTCGCGCCTGATGCTTCGGCGCCCGGGCGGGCCCAAAAAAATCCAATTGATCCGGCGACCTCGCCGGACCTCCCGGGTGCGAGCCGTCGGGCGAGGCGCCCGGCGATCGCTGGAGGATCACCATGATGTCCCTGCTTGCCCCTGTTCTGAGGATGCTGTCGTCGCGCCGGCCCACGCGCGGCGCTTCCGAGACCACTAGGCCGCCGCGGAGGCTGCGGCCGTGGGTGGTCGCGGCGGCGACGGTCGCGGCGATGCCCACCCTGGCCCGAGGCGAGGCATCGCCCGCTCCCGCCTCCGCTGTCGCCGCGGTGCAGACGCGATGCGAACCGCTGCCCCCGTTCCTGGACGGCAAGGACGCGTTGACCGCGGCCGCGCGCGCGCTGGTGGCTCGCGGCAAGACGTTCCGGATCGGCAGCCCCGAGCACACCGACATCAAGATCGAGGTGATGACCCTGTTCGCCCGCGCCGGCGACCTCGAGATGTGCAAGCTGCTGCGGAAGACGCAGAAGACCCCGGCGCTGTCGCAACTGCAGTCACGCGCGATCGCCTGCGTGCAGCAGCAGTTCTGCCAGCCGATGCCGCTGCCGAGCGGCTGCCCGGCGGGGCTGCGCAACGAAGGTCCCGAGGGATGTTCGCCGATCCGCAGCTGCACGGCCGCAGGCAGCGACGCGCAGGCGACCGCGTGCGAGGCCGGCGAGGCGAGCTGCTGCGCGCCGGCGCTGCTGATGCTGGAGATCGCCGACGCACAGGCTGGCATGCCCACGCCCGAGTCGCTCGCGGCCCGGCGGACGCTGGCGAGGATCGGCTGCGACGCCGGCCACGCGGAGCTGTGCCTGGAGGCGAGCGCGCTGGGCGTGGGGGCGGAAGTCGCTCAGCGCGAGCGGGCATGCGCGCTGGGACACGTCGAATCGTGCCGGTCGCTCGCGCCGAAGCCATAGGAGTCGCGGCTGCCTCGCGCGCGAGCTTCGATCTCATCGCCCGGCACGAAGTGGTTCACGTCAGGTCCGACTGCTTCTCCGGCCAGCACGACGCGACGGCCTCGGGGTCCGTCCATGGCCTTCACAGTCGTTCCGCAGCGAGCACGCCTCGAGCCTCGGAGCGCCCCGGAGGTTCGAGGCGCGCGGGTTCGGTCGCGCATGCTTTCGAGCTTGACGGGTCGCGTCGGCTCGCGCCTAGACTCGGCGACGTTGACACGGCTCTCCGACGATCAAGTGGCTGCCATCCGCGCTCGCCCCGAAGACGATGGCCCGCGGCTGGCGCTCGCGCAGCAGCTGCAGCAGCGCGGTGACCCGCGCGGGGAGTTCATCGAGCTGCAGTGCGCCGCGGCCCGCAGCGAAGACGAGGGCGCCCGCGACGAGCTCGCCGCGCGGGCCGACGCGCTGTTCGCCGCCCACGAGGACGAGTGGCACGACGAGCTCGGCTTGCGGGTCGGCGAGGCGACCTGGGTGCGCGGCTTCGTCGATACCGTGTCGCTCGTCCCGGGTCGGGTCGAGGCGATCGGCGAGCGGCTCGCTCGCGGCGCGCCGGTCCGCGCGCTGCACCTGCGCGGGCTCGGCGACGACGACGACGCGTTCGAGGCGTTGCTGCGCGACCCGTTGCTCGCGGTGGTCACGGCGCTCGACCTGTGCTCCGACCACAACGACATCGGTCCCGATGGCGCGTACGCCCTGGCCGAGGCGACCCACCTGACGCAGCTCCGCGAGCTGCGGCTGCGCGAGAACTCGATCTGCGAGGAGGGCGGGCTCGCTCTGGCCGGGGCGACGCACCTCGCCGGGCTGACGAAGCTCGACCTGCGAAGTTGCCAGGTCGGCACCGAGGGCGTGCGGGCGCTGGCAGCGGCGACGCACCTGGCCAATTTGCGCGAGCTGTGGCTCGGCTGCACGTTCTTCGACAGCGGCCGCGAACCCTGCGGCGACGAGGGGGCGTTCGCGCTGGCCGCGGCGAGCCACCTGAATCGCCTCGTCACCCTCGACCTGCAGTGGAACGACATCAATCTGCCGGGTGGGCGCGCGCTGGCAGCGGCGCCGCAGTTCGCCGGCCTGCGCGAGCTGTGGCTCGGCGCCAGCTTCCTCGGCCCCCTCGGCGCCAAGGCGGTGGCGATCGGCATGCCGAACCTGACGTTGCTCGATCTGTACGACAACGAGATCGGGCCGAAAGGCGTGTGGTCGATCGTCAACCGGCTGAAGCACCTGCAGATCCTCGACCTGAGCCACAACGGCATCGGCATCGAGGGCGTGGAGATCATCGCCGACGGCGAGTCCCTCGCCGGCCTGCGCGAGCTCCGGCTGCCCTACAACAAGCTGGGCGACGAGGGGGCGACGGTGCTGTCGACCGCCCGCCACCTGACCCGGCTCGAGCTCCTCGACCTCCGCGACAACGGCATCGGTCAGGAGGGCATCGAGGCGCTGCTCGCGGAGGAGTGGCTGTCCCGGCTCGAGCACCTGATCCTCGACGACAATTTGCTGTTCGATGAAGCAGCGGAGGCGCTGGCCAGGGCGACGCACATCACCCGGCTGAAGCAGCTGTGCCTCACGCACTGCGGTCTCGGGCCGGCGGGAGCGCGGGCGCTCGCCTCGGCGCCACACCTCGCCTGCTTGCGGGAGCTCTTCCTCCATCGGAACGCGCTGCAGGACGAGGGAATCGCGGCGCTCGCGTCGGGGCCCTGGACCCGGCTTCGCAAGCTCGTCCTCGCCGGCACCGAGATCGGTGACGAGGGGGCGCGTACTCTGGCCGGCGCGGCGCTGCTCGCCGGGCTCACCGGGCTCGATCTCAGCAGCAACCAGATCGGCGACGATGGCCTGCGCGCGCTCGCGGCGGCGCACATGAATGCCCTGAGCGAGCTATGGTTCGACGGCAGGAACCCCATCACCGCGGCCGGGGTCGCTGCGCTCGCGGCGGCGCCCCACCTCCGCCGCCTGCTTCGCCTGCACCTGGACAATCGGGAGCTCCAGCCGGCGGATCTTTGCTCGCTGGTCGGTGCTCCGTGGCTTCACTCGCTTCACTACCTCCGCGTCGGAGCGATGTTCGCCCTCGACGAGCGATACGAGCCGACTGTGAGCGACTTGCGGGCGGTCGCGCCGGATCTGGTCATCGCATGATCCGCTGCCCGTACCCGCGAGCGCCACGATACTTGGACGGCATCCGCGCTCGCGCGGCGACATGCGATCCGACCGCGCGTGGTGGGCCGCGGCGAATTGCGGCGGCTCCTGCCTGACTTCGGCGATGTCGATGCGACTCTCCGAAGATGAATTGATGGCGCTTCGGGTCCCGAGCGAGGACGACGGGCCGCGACTGGCTCTGGCCCGGCGACTGCGCGAGCGCGGCGACCCGCGCGGCGAGTTCATCGAGCTGCAGTGTGCCGCGGTCCGCGGCGACGACGACGAGCTCACGGTGCGGGCCGACGCGCTGCTCGCCGCTCACGAGGACGAGTGGTGCGACGAGCTGGGCTTGCGCATCGGCGAGGCGACCTGGGCGCGCGGGTTCGTCGACGCCGTATCGCTCGCGCCGGGTCGAGTGGCGGCGGTCGGTGAGCGGCTCGTCCGCGGCGCGCCGGTCCGGGCGCTGCACCTGCGCGGGCTCGGGAAGGACGCCCAGGCGCTCGCGTCGGTGCTGCGCGAGCCGCTGCTCGCCGTGGTCACGGCGCTCGACCTGTGCGCCGACAAGAACGACGTCGGCCCCGCCGGCGCGCGCGCGCTGGCCGAGGCGAGCCACCTGACGCACCTCCGCGAGCTGAGCCTGCGGGACAACGAGATCTTCGAGGAAGGCGGGCACGCTCTGGCCGGAGCGACCCAGTTCGCCGGGCTGACGAAGCTCGATCTGCGCAGCTGCCAGGTCGGCACCGAGGGGGTGCGCGCGCTGGCTGCGGCGACGCACCTCGCCGGTCTGCGCGAGCTGTGGCTCGGCGGCTCGTTCTTCGACCGCAGCAGCAACCCCTGCCGCGACGAAGGTGTGTTCGCGCTGGCGGCGGCGAGCCACTTGAATCGCCTCCACGTGCTGGACCTGCAGTGGAACGAGGTCAGGCTGGCGGGCGCGCGCCCTGGCAGCGGCGCCGCAGTTCGCGGGTCTGCGCGAGCTGTGGCTCGGCGCCAGCCACCTCGGGCCGCGCGGCGCGGAGGCGGTGGCGAGCGGCCTGCCGAACTTGACCTTGCTCGATCTGTACGACAACCAGATCGGGCCCGAGGGTGTTCGCGCGATCGTCGAGGGGCTGCAGCACCTGCGGACGCTCGACCTCAGCCACAACGCCATCGGTATCGACGGCGCAAACGAGATCCGTCTCGCCGAGTCTCTCGCCGGTCTGCGCGAGCTCCGGCTCGCTTACAACGACCTGAAGGACGACGGGGTCGAGGAGCTGTCCCTGTCGGAACACCTGACGCAGCTCGCCATTCTCGACCTGCGCGACAACGGCATCGAATGGTGGGGCGCGGAGAGCCTGCTCGAGGAGCCATGGCTCGCCCGGCTCGAGCACCTGCTGCTCGACAACAACCCGCTGGGCGACGACGCCGCGGAGGCGCTGGCGAAGGCGACGCACGTGACCCGGCTGAAGAAGCTGAGCCTCCGGCACACGGGCTTCGGGCCGGAGGGAGCGATGCACCTCGCGACCGCGCCGCACCTCGCCGGCCTGCGCGAGCTGCTTCTCGATTGGAACGCGATCGGGGACGACGGTGTCGCCGCGCTCGTGTCGGCTCCGTGGCCCCGGCTGCAGAAGCTCGTCCTCGCTTCCGCGGGGATCGGCGACGAGGGGGTGCGTCACCTGGCCGGCGCGCCGCTGCTCGCCGGGCTCGCCGGGCTCGATCTCAGCGGCAACAAGCTCGGCGACGCGGCCCTGTGCGCGCTCGCTGCGGGGCGCCTCGACTGCTTGCGGGAGCTGTGGTGCAACTACAACAAGCTCAGCGCCGCTGGCGTGGCCGCGCTCGCAGCAGCGCCGCGCCTCCGCCGGCTGGCGCGCCTGCACCTGACCTGCCCGGAGATCGAGTTCGAGCTCGGCCCGCTGGTCCACGCGCCGTGGCTTGGCTCGCTCCAGCAGCTCCGTTGCGGAGCGTGGAGCACGCCCGAGGAGGCCCCGGCGCTGCGCGAATTGCAGGCGGTCGCGCCAGATCTGCAGATCCTCTGATGTACGGGTCCGCCGCTGCGGGGATCGGCGACGAGGGGGCGTGCGTGCTGGCCGCCCATCCGCTGCTCGCCGGTCTCACCGGGCTCGATCTCGGCGACGACAAGATCGGCGACGTGGGATTGCGCGCGCTGGCGGAAGCGCGCCTGGGGGCGCCGAGAGAGTCGTGGCTCCGCGGTAACCCCATTGATGCCCTCGGTATCGCGCCGCTCGCGGGGGCGCCGCACCTCCGCCGGCTCGAGCGGCTGCACCTGAGCGGTGGGGCGCTCCCGTCCGAAGCGATTGGCCCGCTCGTTCGTGCGCCCTGGTCGAGTTCGCTGCGGCGGCTCGTCCTCGGCCCGGGCGGCGCGCACGAGCGGATGGAGCCGGCGCCGCGCGAATTGAGCGCGGTCGCGCCGGAGCTGCAGATCGACTGATTCGCCGGACATTCGACCGCTGCGGCTCGAGTGCCACGAATCGGGAGGTCGCGGTGAATGGGCCATCGTAAGGCCGGGTGGGTGCGACGGCGATAGGTCTCGGCCTGGCGATCCGGTCCGCGTTCCACCGGCCGCGGTTCCGCGGTTCGGAGGCGAACGATGGGCGAAAGGCGACCCTGCCGGCCGGGTCGGGGCCGCGGGACGTTGACTGCGCGCGGCGCATCTCGGAAGATTCCGCGTTCTGCATGACCCAACGAGGCGAGTCGAGCGCGCGGACGATCTGCCACGATTCGCCGATTCGCTAAACCTTGGAGAGGCTCTCGTGAATTCACAAACCTACGATGTCGCCATCCTCGGCGCCGGGATCGCCGGCTCGACTCTGGCGGCGATCCTGTCCCGTCAGGGCTTTCGCGTGTTGCTGCTCGAGAAGGGCGCCCACCCGCGCTTCGCCGTCGGCGAGGCGATGCAGCCGCAGAGCTCGATGCTGCTGTGGATCCTCGGCGAGCGGTTCGACGTGCCGGAGCTCCAGCACCTGAGCTGCACGCAGAAGATCTTGCGCCACGTGACCCGCAACGTCGGCGTGAAGAAGACCTTCGGGTTCCTCTATCACGACGAGGGGCAGCCGCAGGACCCGAACAAGGGCCACCTGCTGGTGCCGCCGCCGACGCCGCTGGCCTCCGAGAGCCACCTGTTCCGCGCCGACATCGACCACTACGTGGTGAAGGCAGCGATCAAGTACGGCACGGATTATCGCGAGCGCACCGACGTCGTCGACTTCGAGCTCAACGACGACGGCGTGGTCCTGCGCACCGCCACGGGCGAGGTGTTCAACGCCCGCTACCTGTGCGACGGCACCGGCCACAAGTCGCTGGTGGCCGAGCGGATGGGGCTACGTCCGGAGGTGCCGCCGCTGCGCACCCAGTCGCGCACGATCTTCACCCACATGCGCGGCTTTCAACGCTACGACGATATCATGGCCCCGCACGAGCGGCCCGGCCTGACGCGCGGCTACTACGAGGGCACGCTGCACCACGTGATCGACGGCGGGTGGTTCTGGATCATCCGCTTCGACAACGTGCCCGGCTCGGAGAGCGACCTGACCAGCGTCGGCCTGACGCTCGACATGCGCAAGTACCCGCAGCGCGGCATCCCGCCGGAGCAGGAGTTCTGGGAGGTCGTGAACCGCTACCCGAGCATCGCCCGCCACCTGCAGGGCGCCGAGATCACGCGGCCGTGGGTCGGCACGGGCCGCCTGCAGTTCACCGCGACCGACAGCGTGGGCAAGCGCTTCTTCCTCCTGTCGCACGCCCACGGCTTCATCGACGCGCTGTACTCGCGCGGCATGATCAACACGTTCGAGACGATCCACGCGCTCGCGCCGCGGCTGATCCAGGCGCTGAAGGACGACGACTTCGACCCGGCCCGCTTCGAGTACCCGCGGCGGCTGCAGGACGCGATGCTCCTCGACAACGATCGCATGGTCCACAACTCGTTCCGCTCGTTCGCCAACTTCGAGACCTGGAACGCGTTCCTGCGCGTGTGGCTGATCAACATCCTGTTCGGCGATCTGCGCATGTTCCGGGTCTGCCTCAAGTACCTGGAGAGCGGCGACAAGGCGGACTTCGCCCTCCTCGACGCCGACCCGCTGCCGCTGGAGCCCGCGCCCGGCGAGGATCCGCTGGAAGACATGCGCCGCTTCACCGACACGACGTTCGACCGCTGGGAAGCCGGCGAGATCGACGCGGAGCAGGCCGCGACCCTGGTGTTCGAGCTGCTCGGACGCGCCCCGCTGCCGCCGATCCACCCGTGGGGTGACCCTGCTGCCCATCACACCGACGTGCTGCCCGAGAAGCTGAAGCAGATGATCGAGTGGGGCAAGACCGAGGCGAAGTGGCCGCTGAACCGCTGGTTCGACTTCGACCTGAAGTTCCTCGAGCGGCTGCGCCCCGACGAGGCCGCCTGACCCGCCCCGCCAGGCGCGCCCGCGCCTGGTGAGCGTATGTCCAAAGGGACATGTCCGAGCATTTCGGACATGTCCCTTTGAACATCCCGCCGCGCACCCGACTGCGGGCGGGGCGGGGTGCCCGCAAATGAAAGGACATGTCCATCGGGACATGTCACCCGTCGCGCCGCGGCGACCGAGGGCGTGCCCCCGCGGACAGCTCACTCGCCGAGGCCGTAGCGCTTGATCTTGTCGTAGAGCGTGCGCACGCCGATCCCGAGGGCCTCGGCGGTGCGGATCCGGTTGCCCTCGAAGTGGCGCAGGGCGGCCTCGATCGCGTCGCGCTCGAGGTCCTGCAGCGGGCGCGGCGGGCCGTCGTGCCCGGGCTCGCCGGCGACCGGCGCGGCGGGCGGGGCAGGGGCCGGCGGCGGGGCGGCGGAGGGCGCGGGCGCGAAGCCGAGGCCGGGGATCGCCAGCTCGCTCTCGTGCAGGATGTCGCCGTCGGCCAGGATCGCGGCGCGCTCGAGCGTGTTGGCGAGCTCGCGGACGTTGCCCGACCAGCGAGCGCGGCGCAGCAGGGCCCGCGCCGAGGGGTCGAGCTTCAGCGGCTTGCGCCCGAGGTTGGCGCAGGCCTGGGCGAGCAGGCGCTCGGCCAGCGGCTCGATGTCCTCGCGGCGGTCGCGGAGCGGCGGCAGGACCACCGGGAACACTGCGAGGCGGTGGAACAGGTCCTCGCGGAAGCGGCCCTCGGCGATCATCGCCGGGAGGTCGCGGTTGGTGGCGGCGATCCAGCGCACGTCGGCGCGCAGGGTCGGGCCGCCGCCGAGCCGCTCGAAGGTCCGCTCCTGCAGCAGGCGCAGCAGCTTGGCCTGCAGCGGCAGGGCCAGCTCGCCGACCTCGTCGAGGAAGAAGGTACCGCCCTGGGCGACCTCGATGCGGCCGCGGCGACGCGCGTGCGCGCCGGTGAAGGCGCCCTTCTCGTGGCCGAACAGCTCGCTCTCCAGCAGCTGCTCGGCCAGCGCGGCGCAGTTGACGGCCACGAACGGGCCGGCCTTGCGCCGGCTCCACCCGTGCACCGCCCGCGCCGCGATCTCCTTGCCGGTGCCGCTCTCGCCGATCAGCAGGACCGTCGCGTCGGTGACCGCGACCTTGCGCAGCGCGGCGACGACAGGCTGCATCGCCGGCGCGCCGAAGCTCAGCTCGGGCGCGGCGTCGCTGCTGCCCTGGTGGGCCTCCTGGAAGTTGCGCAGGGCCCGGCGCTCGGCCGCGCGGCGGATGAGCAGGCGCAGCTCGGCGAGCGAGCCGAGCGGCTTCTGCAGGTAGTCGAACGCCCCGAGGCGCATCGCCTCGACCGCGGTGTCGACGTCGCCGTGCGCGGTGAGGATGATGAACTCGACGTCGGGCTGGCGCTCGCGCAGGCGGCGGAGCAGCGCCATGCCGTCCATGCCGGGCATGCGCAGGTCCGACAGCACCACGTCGAAGCCCTCGCGCTCGAGCAGCGCCCACGCGGCCTCGCCGGAGGCCGCCTGCGCGACCTCGTGGTCGTCGTCGGCCAGCGCCTCGGCCACGAACTCGCGGATCCCCGGCTCGTCGTCGACGACCAGCACGTGCGCCATTCAGTCACCCTCTCTTTCGGCCGGCGGCAGCCACACGCGGAACACGGAGCCGCCGCCGGGCCGCTCCTCGACGCTGGCCTTGCCGCCGTGGCGCTCGCACACCCGCGAGACCACGGCGAGCCCCAGGCCGGTGCCCTGGGTGCGGCCGGTGACGAACGGATCGAAGATCCGCGCGCGCAGCTCGGCCGGCACGCCGGGGCCGCGGTCGGCCACGCGGAAGGCCAGGCCGCCGTCCTCGCGGCGGATCGCCAGCTCGACCGTGGCGCCCGGCGGGCTCGCCTGCAGGGCGTTGCGCACCAGGTTGACCAGCGCCTGCTCGACCCGCTGCGCGTCGAGGTACCAGCCGGCGGGCGCGTCCGCGTCGTCGAGCACGACCCGCGCAGCGTCGGTGAGCTCGACGGCTCGCCGCGCGATCGCCCGCGGGTCGCCGGTCGCGGCCTTGAGCTTGCCGGCGCGCACGAAGTCGAGGAGGCTGGTCGTCAGCGCCTCGAGTCGCACCGCCTCCTCGACGATCCGGCTGGCCTTGGCGCGCCGGCGCTCGTTGTCGGCGAGCTGCTCCTCGAGCAGCTGGGCGTGGCCCTTGAGGCTGGCGAGCGGGTTGCGGATCTCGTGGGCCAGGACGGCAGACATCTCGCCGAGCGCGGCCAGGTGGCGCCGCTCGGCGTGGCCCGCCTCGGCGGCCTGGGCCCGCTGCCGCTGGCGATGCGACACCCAGGCGGTGACGACCAGAGCGACTGCGACCGCGAGGCCGACCACGAGGTCGCGCAGGGCCTGGCGAAAGAACGCGGCCGCCAGGCGCGGCTCGAACTCGATCACGACCCGCGGCGGCGGGGGACGCACGCCGGGCTCGACGCCGGGCGGCGGCTTCTCCCCGGAGCGCGGCGGTGGGCCGAGCAGCCGCTCGAAGCGGGCCACGTTGCCGTCGCCGGCCAGGTTGTCGTCGATCCACGCCAGCACGCCGCGGTGGTCGTCGGGCCGCAGCGGCCGCTCGACGCTCACGCCCGCCTCGACCACCACGGCGTCGTCGGGCGCGAGGATCGCCAGGTAGCGCAGGCCCTCGTCGCGGGCGTCGCCGAGGATGGCCTCGAGGTCGGCGGCGGTGGCCCAGCGGCCGCGCGGGAAGTCGCGCTCGACCAGGCGGTGGAGCACCTCGCCCTCGCCGCGCACCACCGCCTCGCCGATCCGGTAGGCGTTGACGAACGAGGCCACCGACGACAGCGCGAGCAGGCCCGCGAGCACCCCGGCGACCGCGAGCAGACCCCACGCCCCAGCCTTGCCGAGATCGGGCATCCGCGGGCCGAGGGTAGCGGATCTGCGGTCCGCGGGCGGCCTGGCGCCGGCTGCGGCGGGTGGGGCGAAATCGCGCCCGACGGCCAGGGCCGGCGGCTGCTGCCCGTGGGACGCGGTTTCCGCGGGGACGCTGCTCCCGGCGAGGCCGCGCGCGGCGAGATCGGCGACGGCGCGTAGCGAGGAGGAGGCCGACGGATCGGAGTCGCCCGCCGGAGACGCAGCGCGCACGGACGCGGCCGCGGCGACGAACTGCAGCGGAGCGGCGCGCGGACGGCTTCGCAGGGCGGATGTCTCGGAGGACATGTCCGATCGCGCAGGCGGCGAGCGCTCCGCCGGGGCGCGCGCGTCGAGCTGGCGGCCTGTCTCGGGGGACATGTCGCAGCGGACGGCCCTCGTCGCATCGAGGTCTGTCTCGGAGGACAGGTCACTGATCGCGGGTGTCTCGAAGGACATGTCCTGAACTCCAGGCGCTCAGGGCCGCGCCCCCGGCAAGGCTGCCAGGCGGGTCGCGCCGCCGGCTCCGGCGCGGCGGTACAGCTCGCGGGCGGCGGCCCGCAGCTCCTCGACCCGGGCAGTGGCGGCGGCGTCGGTGCGGCTCAGCGCCTCGGCGAGGGTGACCCTCGCGCGCGCGAGCAGCAGGTGCGGGGCGCTGGCGAAGTCGTCGGCGGCGCGGGCCGAGAGCGTGGCGATCGCGGGCTCGAGCGCGGCGATCGCCTCGCCTGGGCGGCCGAGGGCCAGCAGGGCGCGGCCGAGGGCGACCTGGGCGTCGGCGATCCGCAGGGCCACCCACCAGCGCTCGCGCTGCGGCGAGGCGCCGGCGATCGCGGCCTCCAGCGGCTTCAGGGCGGCCTCGGGCCGGTCGCGCAGCAGGGCCGCGGAGCCGCGGGCGAGCTCGGAGAGGGCGGTCATCGGCGCCACGTCGTCGGGGTGCAGCGGGCCGGCGAGGCAGGCCGCCGCCTGCTCCATCGCCGCCGCCGCGGCCTCGGCGTGATCGAGGTCGTCCTCGGCGTGGCCGAGGCCGAGCCAGCACACCGCGCACACCTCGTACGGCTCGCCGGGCCCGCGGAACTGCGGGCACACCTCGGCGAACACCGCCTGCGCGGCCGCGGGGTCGAGGGTGTGGTCGGCGGCCATGCGCCGCAGCTGGCGCACGTACGGGTGGCGCTCGCCCAAAAGGCCGGTGAGCCCGGTCAGCGCGGCCGCGAAGCCCTCGGCGCGCGCGCCCGGGTCGGCGGTCACCAGCGCCAGGTTGGCGTGGTAGCTCCAGCGCTCGATCGGGTCGGCGTAGGCGGCCGCGTCCCCGGCCGCGACCGCGGCTTGATAGCTGGCCAGCGCCAGCGCCGGCTCGCCGCGTGCCCCGTGGACCGCGCCGAGGTTGTTGGCCAGCAGCGCCGCCAGGTCGGCGCGATGACCTGTCCTTTCGACCATGGCCTCTGCGACACGTCGCTGCGCCAGCGCGGCGTCGGGCTGGCCCAGGCCGACGCCATCGACCCACACCAGGCGCGCCAGCGCCTCGGCCGCGACCGCGTCGACCCGGGCGGCGAGGGCGAGCACGTAGGCGTCGTCGAGGCTGGTGCGCGCGGCGGCCAGGTCGTAGGCGAGCTGCGCGGTGCGTCCGGCGGCCAGCGCAGTCTCGGCGACCAGCGGGCGGTAGGCGAGCCGTTCGGCCTCGGCGCGCACGGCCGCGAGCTCGCCGGCGGCCGGACCGAGCTCGCCGGCGTCGGCCAGCACCCGCGCGCGGGCCAGGCGGGCCCGCAGCTCGTCGACCGCGGCGGCGACTGCCGGATCTCCGGGCGGCGCGACTTCGGCGGCCATCGCCACCGGATCGCCGCACAGCGCCGGCGACGGCAACTTGGCGACCACCGCGGTGGCCTCGCGCGCGACCCCGGGACCGCCGCTCGCCAGGATCTCGGCCGCTCCCGCCAGCGCCGCCCGTCGCTCGCCGAGGCAGCGCATGCCGGCGTCGAGCAGCCGGCTCGATCGCTCGCCGCGCTGATGGCCGAGGCAGACCTCGCGGTGCACCGCGGCCCAGCGCGCCCCGTAGTCGTCGAGCGCGGCGATCACCTTCGGCGCGACCTCGGCCGGCAGCGCCGCGGTCACTGCCTGGCGCTGCGGATCGCCCCACACCTCGGCGGCCTGCGCCTCGCCGGCGTCGCACGGCGAGACCGCCCTTGCCGGCGCGAGGGCCCAGCCGAGAGTCATCGCCAGACCCCCGAGCGCGGCGGCCCCGAACCACTTGCGCCGCTGCGCCGCCGGATCGCGCTCGAGCGCCCGCAGCAGCGCGTCCATGTCGGGGTAGCGATCGGCGGGGTCGGGCCGTAGGCCCCGACGCAATCGTGCGAGCAACCACGCCGGCGCGCGCGCCCCGGGCGGCGGCTCGCTGACGCGGCCGGCGAGGATGTTGTCGGTGAGGCCGAGCAGGGTGTCGCCCGCGAACGGCCGCGCGCCGCACAGCGCCTCATACACGGCCACGCAGAAGCTGAACTGATCGCTGGCCGGCCCGGCCGGCTTGCCCAGGTGCTGCTCGGGCGACATGTACGCCGGCGTGCCCATCACCGCGCCGTGGGCGGTGAGCCGCGCGCCGACCAGGCCCTCGGTGCGCAGCTCGGGGCGGTTGCGCAGCTCGGGGCGGTTGCGCAGCTCGGGGCGCTCGCCGCCCTCGTCGTCACCGCGGGCGAGCCCGAAGTCGGCGACACGGGCCCGCCCGTCGCTGCCGATCAGCACGTTGTCGGGCTTGAAGTCGCGGTGCACCACGCTGGCGGCGTGGGCCGCCGCCAGGCCGCGGCCCGCTTGCAGATACACGGCGAGGAGCTCCCGCCACTTGCGCGGCCGCTCGGCGGCCCACTCGCCGGCGGTGCGGCCCTCGACGAACTCCATGGCGATGAAGAACTGGCCGCCTTCCACCCCGGCGTCGTGGATCTGGACCACGTTGGGGTGCGACAGGCGGGCCATCGCCTGGGCCTCGCGGAGGAACCGGGCCTCGTTGTAATCGGGCGCGAGGTCGCGGCGCAGCAGCTTGACCGCGATCCTGCGATCGAGCTTGGGGTCGAAGGCGGCGTGCACGACCCCCATGCCGCCGGCGCCGAGCTCACGCAGGAGGACGAAGCGGCCGATCCGCTCGCGCACCGCCGGATCGGTCGCCGGATTGAGGGCAGGCGCCGCGTCGCGGACCATCGCTCGCATGCCGCTGACCGCGGTCTCGGCGAGGTCGAGCGCGGGCGCGGGCGCCGGGCCGGACAGCAGGGTGGAGCGATCGAGGGCCACGCCGGTCTCCGCTCAGGGCAGCATGGTCCGCCACTCGATGCCAGGGCCGAACGAGCCGTTGCCGCTGCACGCCGGGACCGCGCAGTGAATGCTGGCAGGATCGGCGTAGCGCGGGTCGTCGAGGCAGAGCGCGCCGTCGGGGCCCCACTTGGCCTCGAGCGAGTTCTCGGCGACGCCGGGGACGACGCTGCCGCTGGCGTTGCGCCACGCGACGGGGGTGCCGTCGACGGTGTAGGGGGTGCCGTCGCCGCAGTAATCGGCGGTGACCATGCGCAGGGTCGCCTTGCGCTGCTCGAGGTCGGCGTGCCGGGCCCCGCTCGGCGCGTAGTCCATCATCTTCATCTTGAAGGCGCCCTCGGCGACGCAGGCGATCGTGAACCACCGGCCTTGCCCGGGGCTGATGGCGTTGGTCTCACGATCGTAGGTCTCGCCGTAGATCAGCGTGACCATGTCCTTATTGTCGTCGCTGGTGTTGGGACAGACGGGCTGCGTCACGTTGTCCTGATCGTTGTACTGCATGCGATAGACGCTGACCATGGCGCCGCCCTGCGACCACGAGGGCATGGCGCTGTCGAAGCCGACGATCCGCAGCTGGACCGGGCCGGTCGGGGTCATCAGGCCCAAGACCTTGCCGACCAGCTGCGGGCCGGTATACGTGATCTGGCCGGTGTTCATGTTGCGCGCGACCAGCTCGTCGCGGCCCAGGTTCATGTCGGGCTTGTAGTGGTTGCCGTTCTGCGGGTTGAAGATGTCGACGAAGGTGACGCCGCCGGCGTTGGCGACGCCGTCGAGGTTGAGCTCCGTGATCAGGGCGTCGTTGACGGTCGGCGAGTTGAGCGAACAGCCGATGCAGCCGCCGCCGCCGCCGGGGCGCAGAGCCACGGTCTCGTCGTCGGTGAAGTCCGCCGGGTCGTCGCAGCCGGCGGGAGCGGCGAGGGCGAGCGCGAACACGGGAAGCCACGAGCGCAGACGGGACGAGACGGGGTGCATCGACGGGTTCTCCACGGTCACGCGGACCCCTCTCGCAAGCGCCGGGCTCGGCCGGGCGGCGAGGAATTGTCGTGTGGTGTCGCGGCGCGGGTCCGCGTGCCGGCGAAGGCCGCCGATCGCCGGCAGAGCTCGCCGGCCCGCGGAGCGGCGATTTCTGCCGACCGCCGGCAGAACCCGCCGCCCCGACCTGCAGCCGCAAAGGCGGACGCCGCGCGCGGACGCGCGAGCGCCCAGCCGCGAGGCGTCGCAGGCCGCGACGGTGCAGACGATAAAGCCCGAGAGACATGTTCGATCGGACATGCTCTCAAGAGCATAGGCGCGAGGCGCCGGTCGCGGTGCATCAAGGCCTGCGAGGGTGCGGACGAGAAGATCCAGGGAGACCTGTTCGATTGGACATGTTTTTTCGGACATCGATCGAAGCCGAAGTCCGCGATGCCGGTCGGTCGGCGCAACGCCCCGGCGGAGCCGGTGGCATTCGCCAGCGTCACGTACAACGAACTGGTGGCGTCGCCGCAGCGTCGCAGCGCCGGCGTCGCTGTCGTGTCAAGCGCGACCACGTGCCATCGAGGGAGCGGACGTCGGGCTCGAGGCCGCCGGCTTGGCCGGCGCGCGAGCGGGCCCTGCGACCGTGCAGCCGCGCGTCTCGGCGGCCTCCACAACGGAGAGGTGCAGCCCCGCGAGGCCGCGGCGGACGGCGACGAAATCTCGTGGCCGCCCGCTGGACGGCGATCGCCGCCCGGACATATTCCCGGGGCCGACGCCATGGAGGCGGCGGCGAGGATGAGACGACCATGATGTTCGAGATGCTCGTGAGTGCGTTCTTGACCGCGCTTCCCGCGCCCGGCGACCACGAGTTCGCCGCGCAGCCCGACGAATCGGCCGCGCCCGGCGACGAGTTCACCGAGGAGACCCACCCGTCGGCCACCTATGAATGCGTGGTCCCCGACGAGATCGGCGGATCCTATTGGCCGAGCGGCGGCGAGGTCAATATCTACTGCCTGGCCTACTGCGAGGGCTTCTACGACTACCGCAAGGCGTGGCGGTATCCGGTCGATCCGGTCGACAAGCCGGACGGCTGGTGTCGCAGCAAGGCGAAGAAGTACTGCCACCGGTACAACCTCGACTACGTCGATTCGTGCTACGGCGAGTAGTACGGACGCGCGCGCATCACTACAGGCGAGGTGTCGCCGCCTCCGGGCGCCGCGGCCCGCCTTCGTCACCGCGGCGCCTGCGAGCTCGCGGGCCCGCGCCGCGACCAGCGGCCGAGCGCGAGGCCGGCGAGCAACCCGACCAGCAAGAGGCCGTCGCCGGGCTGGTGAACGGCCGAACACCCGCGCTCCTGAGCGCACACGTACGGGGCCAGGTCGGCGGCGGAGACCTGGGTCATGTCGGCGACGTCGGCGACGTCGTAGACGCAGGTCTCGCCGCCCGGAAGGGCGCAGAACGACTCGGCGGGGCAGCTCTTCAAGATCTTCGGTGGCGCTCCCTCGCCGCACCTGGCGCCGGCGCTCTCGAGGACTTGAATGACCGTGTCGGGGTGCCGGGTCAGGACTTCGGGCATGGCCGCGAAACCATGGCCCCGGCCCCCCGCGTCGCAAGCGACGGGGCGGTCGAGCGCCGCCGAGGCTCAATTTAAAAAGCGTCGAAAAGGACATGTTATAAAGGGCATGTCATTAAAAACATGTTCTTCGAGGCATGCTCGTCCGCCGTCGCTGGGCGGCGTCCAGCCGCGGACAGCCGTGAAGGCCGCGCGTCGATCCGGGGTCGCGCGCTCTCGGGAGGGCGCGAGGCCGTGGGCAGTCGCGCCGTCGCGCGCTCGGGATGCAAGCGCCTCCTCGTGAGAATCGTCCGCGGCCGCAAGCCCGCTTTCTTGTCAGGCGGGCAACACATCGGCTGGCATGCCGTGACCGTCCCCTGCGAACATTGGAGCCGGCGCGGGATGGTGCGAATCGAGCGGCTCTCGCGCGTCATCGCCGAGGCGCATGAAATGTCGGTCGTCGGAGCGAAGGTCGCACCTCGTGCGCGGGCTGCTGGCGGTGAGCGGCGGCCGCCCGCGACTTCTGCGCGGACGGCCTGGGGCGGCCCAGCGACGTGATCGTCGTCGGGCCCGATAGTTCGCTCGCGCGGCTGTTCCCCGTCGATCCATGGCAAGGCGTCGGCATCAACCCGGTGCTGGCCCGGGTGATGGAAACCCGACCGTTCGAGCAGGCCCACGTACGAGTGGTGGTGCAGTCGACGACGCGGTCTGGTACCTCACGCGGTTCGTCGCCGGCATCCCACCGACGACGCCGGCAATCATGGCAGTGCACGCAGTCGCCGCGGTCGGGCCATCGGCGCATTCACGGTCCTAGGATTCGCCCCGAAGGACGTCCTCCGGGCGAACAGCGTCACGACGAATTCGTGATGCAATGATTGCGCAGCCGCGGGCGCCGACGGTCGGGGTCGCGTACGCTGAGGCCCCGATGATCGACCCTTCGGCGGAGGCGCTCGGACGCGCGTTCGTGGTCCTGCAGGCGGCCATGGACGCCTTGCCGTACAGCATGTTCTGGAAGGACTCGTCGCTGCGTTACTACGGCTGCAACGCCTCGTTCGCGGCGCTGGCGGGGCTGGCGACGCCGGCCGAGATCGCCGGGCGCGACGACTTCGACATGCCGTGGCCGCGCGCGCAGGCGGAGAAGTTCCGCGACGACGACCACGAGGTGCTCACCACCGGGAGCGCCAAGCTCAACATCCTCGAGGTGCTGCGCGTCGACGGCGAGGACCGGTGGGTCGAGACGCACAAGCTCCCGCTGCGCGACCGCGCGGGGACGCTGCTCGGCGTGGTCGGGTGGTTCCACGACGTCACCGCGCGCAAGCTGGCCGACGAGGTGGCCGCGCGCGCCCACCAGGAGGCCCTGCAGGAGCTCGCCACGCCGCTCCTGCCGGTCGCCGACGGGGTGGTGGTGATGCCGCTGGTGGGCACCCTCGACGAAACCCGCGGCACGCAGGCGACCCAGATCCTGCTGGCCGGCGTGGCCGAGCACCGCGCCCACACCGCGATCCTCGACGTCACCGGGGTGCGCGAGATCGACACCCACGTGATCGAGGGCATCGTCCGCGCGGCCCGCGGGGTCCGCCTGCTCGGGGCCGAGGCCGTGATCACCGGGATCCGTCCGGCCGTGGCCCAGGCGATCGCGGCGCTCGGGATCCCGCTCGAGGGGGTCGTCGCGCTCGCGGACCTCAAGGCGGGCGTCGCCCACGCGCTGCGGGCGCGGCACGGGTGAGCTTGCTCATTGGACATGTTCCAAGGGACATGCCCTCTGCGTCACTCGAGGTCGAGGAGGCGTAGGTCGTAGCGCGGGTCGACGCCCGAGGGCGCCGAGAACTGCGCCTCCCACGTCGCGAATTCGGGGCACTGCATCACCACCTCGAGGTTCGCGTCGAGCACGACGTCGTAGTAGTCGAGGTAGGTCTGGCCGACCCCGCCGGCGGCGCGGAAGTGCAGCAGCGACGCCGCGGCGACCAGCGCCTCCTCGAGCTCGAAGCGCGCGCACGCCTGCATGTCGCCGCGGCGGAAGTACAGGTCGTTCATCGCCGCGTCGACGCTGTTGAGCCGGTCGACGTAGCGGTGCAGCAGCTCGTGCACCAGAGTCTCGGCCACACCCTCGCGCATGTAGCGGAGGAAGTTCTCGTCGTCGCCGGGCTTTTGGTAGATCGGCCGGCTGCCGATCTGGTCCGACGAGCCGAGGATCGTCTCGCGGTCGATCGAGATCGCAGGCACGTTGCTGTAGAGGTCGAGGCCCTGGTCCTGGGTCGGCGCCGCGTCGAGCACGGTGATGCCCGCGGCGATGTAGAGCGGCGTGGTGTCGAACGAGATCACCACGCTGCGTCTCCGGTTCTTCCACCCGAGGCCGTCGATCGGCGACTCCGCCGGGAATTCCGCCGTGTCGACGAGCAGCGCCTGGTAGGTCGCAGGGTGATCGACGCGCAGCAGCTCGAGCGCGCGCACCGTGAAAAAGACCTCGAGCTGATCGCGCGCCTCGTCCTGCTCGGTCATGACGTAGATCGATTCGCCATAGCGGTAGACGTGCCGCTCGCCGTCGAGCCAGGCGATGTTCGACGGCGTGATCACGTCGTCGGTGGTGAACGCCCCGGTGGCGTTCGGGTGCAGATAGCCGAGGTACTCGAGCGGGACGCCGTCGAGCGTGAACTCGTCGCACAGGAGGCTCGTCTCGCCCGGACCCGGCTGCTCGTCGGCGCCGCAGCTCAGCAGCTCGCACTCGATCCAGAGCAGGTCGTGCTCGGCGAGCGCGTCAGCAGCGACGTCGGGCACGACCCAGGTCGGCTCGCACAGCCCCGATTCGGTGTCCCCGGTGCTCGTCCCCTGCGTGCTCGTCGTGCTCGTCTCCGTGGTCGTACCCGCGGTCGTGGTGCTCGTGCTCGTCTCCGTGGTGGTGCCTGTAGTCACCTCCGCGGTGGTGCCCGTGCTCGCCTCCGCGGTGGTGCCCGTGCTCGTCTCCGCGGTGGTGCCCGTGCTCGTCGGGCCGGTTGGCTCGACGGTCGTGGTCGACCCGGGTTCGCTCGTCGTCGTCGCGTCGCTCGTCGACGTCGTGCCGGCCGAGCCGTCGGAGTCGGTCTGCCCGGCCGGGCCGCCGCAGGCCGGTGCCGCCGCGAGCGCGAGCGTGAAACCCAGGGATGAGAGGGAGCTCTGTGAAGTTCGCATGATTCGCGTCCTGCCGCGACCTTCGACGCTACACCGTCCCATCCGCCGGCGGAACCATCCTGGCGGTCGAACGGTGGGGGCTCCGACCGACACGCACGCGCAGGGTTGCGGCCGACGTCGAACGAGGTGATCGGGTCGCGCGCTGGGGGCCGCTCCGAGCGGTTCCGCGGCTCGGAAGGTGTGGCGCTCAAGTCGAGCTCGCCGCTGGGCGGCGCGGGCGCGGTGCGGCTGCGTACCCGCGGACATGTCGAAACGGACATGCCGAATGGGGCATGTCCGATAGGTCATGCGCGCGGAGGCGCGTCGCGTCGGTCTCGCTTCAGCCCACGTTCTCGCGCGGGAAGAAGTGCGCGTACGGCTGCGCCTCGACCAGCACGCGGGCGAACGACGGGCGCGCCTCGAGCCGCTCGAGGTAGGCGGTCAGCGCGGGGAGGCGGCCGCGCAGGGGGGTCACCTTGTCGGCGTAGTAGAGGGCCGGGGCGGCGGCGCAGTCGGCCAGGCCGAAGTCGCCGGCCGCCCACTCGCGGGCCTGCATGCGGGCCTCCAGCACGCCGTAGGCGGCGTCCAGGGTGCGCCGGGCCTCGGCCACGCCGAACGGGTCACGGCCGTCGGCGGGGCGGATCCGGTCGCCCACGATCTTCTGCATCGGCGCCATGGCGTAGAGGTCGAAGAAGCGGTCCCAGGCGCGGACCTCGAGCGCGGCCTCGGCGTCGCCCGGGAGCATGCGGTGCGCCGGCGCGGCGTAGCGGTCGAGGTATTCGATGATGACGCTGGTCTCGGGGACGCTGCGGCCCGCCGTGGCGTCGACGAGGACGGGCATCTTGCCCATCGGCCACAGCGCGTAGAATTCGGCGCGCGCCCGCGGGTCGGCGAGGTCGAGGTGCTGGTAGGTGAAAGCGATGCCGGCCTCGTAGAGGGCGGTCAGGACCTTCCAGCAGTAGGAGGAGAGGGGGTGAGCGTGCAGCGTCAGGTCGGGCATGGGGGCGGCTTCCAGTAACACGCCCGCCAGGCCTGTCAACGAGGATGCCGCCGTCGGCCCGCGACCGGCCTTGGCGAGCGGCGCAACACGATAGGCTGGAGCGCTGCCCCTGCTCGAACCGCGGCGGCCGTCGGCGATCGCGCTGGATGACATGCCCGAAGGGACATGCTCTTCGGTGCATGTCCATCCGGGTCGTCGGCGTGGCTGTGTACCCCGGGACATGCTCGTCGGGACATGCCCATCAGTGCATGTCCCGAGAGCCATGCCGTCACTGCTCGACGAGGATCACCGGCGAGGCGGTGAGGTCGAGGCCGAGGAGGCCGCCCTCGGGGGCCAGCGGGGTAGAGGTGCCGGTCTGGCTGGAGTCCCACGCGTGCAGGTCGAAGCTCTTGTCGGTCGGCAGGTCGAAGTGGGCCTGCGCCGACTCGTCGGTGCCCAGCGCGTAGGCCCAGGCGACGATCGCCTGGCGGTCGTCGGGCAGGCGGAACGCGTAGGCGCGCACGTCGGCGGGGGCGCCCAGGGCGGCGGTCGCGGGCGGGTCGGCGCGCGAGTCGGCCAGCAAGGTGTTGAGCGTCCTGGCGGCGACGCCGGTGACTGAGGGCACGGCGTCCTCCTTGGCGCCGAGGTCCTTGATGTCCTGATAAAGGCCCATCTCGCCGAACGGCTCGCCGGGGTCGCCGTCGCTGAGGATGAACCAGTCGGCGCCGATGAACTTCTCGGCCTGGGCGCGCGCGAACACCTTGACGTAGAAGTTGCGCGCGTACTCGACGCCGCCGGGCTGCCCGTTCAGGGCGGTCTTCGGCGCGCCGACCTCGGTGACGTTGTAGGGCCGCTCGGGCACGCCGGCGGCCGCCATCTTGGCGGCGAAGGCGTCGCGCGAGGCGAAGAAGCCGTCGGCGCCGGCGTCCGAATTGCCGGGGGTCCACAGCGGGTAATAGTGGTAGTTGAGGATGTCGAAGTAGGCCGCGCCGGTCTCGGGGAAGTCGGCCGAGACCGCGCCGCCGTCGGGGTTGTCGGTGTAGCGCAAGAGGGCGTCGAGGAAGTTGGGGTAACCGATCCCGCCGAGGGCGATCTTGGCGTCCGGATCGGCGAGCAGCGCCGCCTCCTTGCTGACCCGCAGCATGCGCACGTAGTCGAAGATCGAGCCGCCGAAGCGCACGAGCTGCTCCTTGGTCGGCGGATCGGTGTCCCACGTCTCGGTGTAATTCCAGTCGGCGACCCAGTCGGGCTCGTTCCAGATCTCCCACATATCGACGTGGTCCTTGTACGTGCTGACGGTCTTGTACACGTATTCGGCCCAGTAGTTGTCGGGGTTGATCGCGCCGTTCACGACCGCCGGCTCGTACAGGTTGGCGGGGATGTAATGCGCGAGCTCCCACTCGGGGGTGCCGTTCGGCGCGGTCGAGTGCTCGGCGATCGGCGAGGTCAAGAAGGCGATGTGATGGTCGAGGCCCATCTCGGCGTAGGCGGCGATGTCGGAGACCTCGATGTCGTAGCCCCAGGTGACGAGGTGCCGCTCCGGCAGCGAGACGCGGATGCTGTTGCAGCCGACCTGTCCCGCGAGCCAGGCGCCGTCCGGATCGGGGAAGCTGGGGTTGCGCACGCCGATGTTGATCCCGCGGCGGAACGGGCCGCCGAGCTCGTTCGGGTCGGGCGGGTCGCCGGTGGTGCCGTCGGTGGTGGTCACCGGCGGGGTGGTGTCGCTCGACTCGCTGGTGCCGTCGGTGCCGGTCGGCGTCGTCGGTCCGCCGGTGGTCGGCGGCTCGTCGGTGGTGGTGCCCGGCGTGTTGCCGGTCGACGGCGCGCTGCTCATCGTGTTCGCCGAGCCGGTGCCGTCGGTCGTGTCAGTGTCGTCGCCGCCGCCGCCGCCGTTGCACGCGAGCATGCAAGCCACCGGCGCCCCCCAAAGCCATGCTGAACGTCGCATGGGCCGATCCAAACACAAAACGCCGGAGCTGTCGCCCGTGGACGACCGGCGGGCCATATCGGCGATCTACGCAAGCAAAGCGGGAGGGTTTGAGGGCGCTCGGCGAGTCCCTCAGCGCGTGTGCGGACGCCGAGGTCGTGAAGCCTCAGTCGATTTCGCGCGCGGATGTGAATGATGATAGTACGGTGCGGTGAATCGACGGGGCAGGGCAGCCCGGCGCCGTTCACCGGGGTGACTGCGCCGATCCCGTTGGGATGACTCGAGCGATCCCGTTGTCGCACCCCGGGTCGCTGGGCGCCCTCAGCTGCGAGGCGTGGTACGAGACCTGATTCGCAGCCATTGTCATGTCGGCCGGGGCGACCGCTGTGTGTCGCGCCCGGTCAGGCCGTGGTGCAGGGACAGCAGCTCGGGGCTCGCTCCGGTGAATCGAGCGAGTCACGAGGAGCATTCTGTGGGCATTGGGTCAGCGTATTCTCTGGGGGGCGGAGCAGCGAGTCAGTGCGGTGGTAAGAGTGCTCCACTCTCGCCCGAGAAGGCCGGCGGGCCTGTTTGACGCGCGAACACGGGCCTTGACCGGGTACCTCGGCGCAGATAGCCTGAAAATGGATCGTACACGAACCGTGCGCCTTCGTCGCGGGATCCGAGGCGTCGAGGGCGCTACAATGCGGTGTTGCCTTCGCACGCTCTCGAGGCGTCTCGCAGGGCATGCTGCGAGGTGATCGAGGAGCTGCTCGATGTCTCATATGTCCCCGCTCAGCCGTCGCCCGGCTGCTGCGACCTCCCGTTCGAGGCCGTCGGCCCTGCGTATCCCAAGCCCTCTGAAGGCCAGCGCGGAGCCGCCAGGGTCAGAGCGGTCCGCGGACCCTTCGGCCTCGTTGCACAATCGGGAGACGACCCAGGCGCTCGATGCATTGGTCGGACTCTCACCGGAACGAACGCCGACGCTGCCGGGGCCGCCGGACGGCCGGCTGGGCCGCGAAGGAGCGCTCCGTTCCCCGCGGTCGTCTCCGCTCTCCGGGGGGGCGGTCCTGAGCGAGCCTTTTTCCGAGTCGTCCGGCGGCTCGTACGATTTCGCGTCTGCGTCGCCGATGCTGCCTAAGCTCGGTGATGGCGGCTCGTCGCGCTGGTTCCCGGCGCGCGGGGGGTCCCACGGCGCAGGCTCGGTGCCGCCCCTGCGAGAGGCCCTGGAGCGGGCGCTGGGGGCCGATTTCTCCGCCGTACAAATTCACGTCGGTTCACCGCGGGCTACCGAGTTCGGCGCGCTCGCATTCACTCAGGGGCACGACATCCACGTCGCTCCGGGTCGGTGGACGCCGCATACGGCGAGCGGACGGCGGTTGCTCGGGCACGAGCTCGGGCACGTGATGCAACAGCGCGAGGGGCGGGTGCGCTGCAATTCTTCGCGCCTGGGGTTCGGACTCAACGACGAGCCGCGGCTCGAGCGCGAGGCGGACGCCATGGGAGAGCGCGCAGCGCGGGCCCTGGCTGCCATGCCGCCCACGCCTGCGTCTCCGTGGGTTCCGGTCCTCCGCCCGTTCGCGGCCAGGGTATCGCCGAGTGCGCCGATTCAGCGAACGCCCGATCCTGCGGTGCTCGATCCCGCGGCCGAAGTGGACCCGCCGCTCCCGGGAATCAACAAGCCCGGGTTCATCGACAACGACGACGGTGCCAACATTCGTTCGCGTCCGGCGGAGCTCGGAGGCACCAAGCTGACGAGGACTCCGCTCCCTCCGGCCACCCGTGTATTCGTCAGCGGGCGGCACCCGGAGGCGCCGGAGTGGTGGTACGTCACCACCAGGCTCGCGTCGACGTTCCTGCGCGGGTACGTGCAAGATTTCCGCATCAATACCGACGTGCCGGAGCCCGGTGCCAGGCTGTACCAGATCGCGGAGGGAGACACCGTGGAGGGTCTGGCCCGGCGCGAGTTCTCCGCTCACGTCACCGACGGGCACGATCTTCGCTACTACGAGAACGTCCTGCTGGCGGTCAACCGCGACAAGAACCGCGCCGGTCTGCGAGGCAGCTTTCAAGCGCCGAACATCCTCGGCGGGGGCGCGAACAACATCCAGCTCGAAGCAGGCCGGCGGATCTGGCTCGTCAGTCCGGCGCACGCGCTGGCCCTCAAGTCGGAGGTGCCCGACGGCTCGCTGACGAACGGTCTGGTCGCCAAGGGTCGGCGTGCCCTCGGCCACATGCAGGACATCCTGCAGAGCGTCACTGATTCGCCGCGGTACCTGGGCGTCGTCGCCGGCGAATACGCCGAGGCGATCACGGCCCACTTGCCCGAGATCATCGGCGTCACAGCCGCATTCATCTTCGCCGAGGCGGCCTCGGCGTTCCTGGCCGCGACTCCGACCGGCGTCGGCCAGTTGGCAGCGCTCCTCATCCAGCTGATCTTGGCCACGTTGGGCGCGGCGGCAGCCGTGGAGGCCGGTGTGCAGGCCCTGCAGCACGCGGAGAAATGGCTGACCACGGCGTGGACTGCCGGCGGCGACGCGAAGCAGATCGAGGCGGCCAGCAAGGAATTCCTCAAGATGCTGGTGACGATCGCCATGGCGGCGCTCGCGGTCACCGGTGTCCGCGGCAACCTCGGCCGCGCGGCGAAGATCGACAGTGCGATCACGGTGCGGCTGCCCCGGCTGGCGATGGCCGAGAGCGTGAGCGCGGGTGGCACGATCGGCCTCGGAGGACCGGTGCTCATCCCCGGCAGCCTCACGACGACCGGTCCCGTGATGACGCGCCCGACGCTCATGTCGGCGATCGGGAGCGGCGGCGGCAAGTCGAGCGCGAAGGCGGAGGCGGAGGCGGCGGCGGCCAAGAAGCGAGCAGAGGCGGAGGCCGCTGCGAACAAGGTCGCCGAGAGCGCGGACATCGAGCGTATCCTCAGGCGTGCGCCGGACGCTGACGAGGCCGCGCTCTTCAAGGGACGGAAGGTCCGAGAAATCGAGGAGATGGTGAGGCTGATCGGCACGTGGGCCAAACGGACCTACGACTCCCCAGCCCATAGCGTGCGGGACCACGCCGGCCGAAAGCGGTTCGACCCGCTCAAATACCTCCGCAAGGCCGCCGAGTTCAAGCGCAAGGGCGCTCATAAGACGGGGCCCAAGGAGGGCGGGGATGTGGTCAAATACGAAAGGCCCGATGGCGAGTTCCTGGAGGTCGAGGCCTCGACGGGCAAGATCGTCACGTACGGATTCAATCCGCGCTGAGGGCGAGCGCTTGAGAACGGCCCGCGACTGCGCCAAAGTACGGCAGAGAGGCTAGACATGGTCCCCGAGGACAAGCGGAAGCAACTGGAAGAACTCTATGAGACTTCGTTTGCGCTCTACCAGGCCAGCGGGCCCGATCGTGGCCGGGTTCACGCGATCTGGTGGGAGCGAGACGACGACGACGATCCGCTGGGAGTGATGGAGCTTCTCGCCACGGATATCGGCGGCTATGTGTCGAGGCTCGTCGACCGCCGAAAGTTCGACGATCTCGAGGAGGCGATCCCGCACTTGCGACGGATGGTCGTGCTCGACGACCCCACGCTTCAGCGATTCGGCCGGGAGCACGCCGGCGAATATCCGGACCTCATGCGTTACCTGCAGATCCTGGAGACGATCCGCTGCGAGGCCATCGCCATCCTCGAGGCTGCGCGGGCCTCACGAGCCTGACCAGAAGGACAACATGCTCAGGCTCGTGTCGACCGTGCGGACCGTCATCGTCCTCCTCGAGGAACGCTCGACATGATCCCCGAGGACAAGCGCAAGCTTCTGGAAGTGCTCTACGAGGTCTCGTTCAAGCTTTACCGGGCCAGCGGGCCCGATCGTGGCCGGGCTCACGCGGTCTGGTGGGAGCGGAGGGACGACGACGACGATCCGCTGGGAGTGATGGAGCTTCTCGCCACGGACATTGGCGGCTATGTGTCGAGGATCGTCGACCGCCTGGAGTTCGACGATCTCGAGGAGGCGATCCCGCACTTGCGACGGATGGTCGTCCTCGACGACCCCACGCTCCAGCGATTCAGCCGGGAGCACGCCGGCGAATACCCGGACATCATGGCTTACTTGCAGATGTTGGAGGCGGTCCGCCTCGAGGCGCTGGCGATCCTCGTGGTCGCGCGGGCCTCTCGAGCCTGAGCGTCAGCGGGAGATCGATATGAGCGACGAAGAGCGGCGGAGGTCCTTGGCGGCGCTCGATGCGGCGGCCGGGGCCGCGTACCGGGCGAGCACGGCAGAGCAGGGGCGCATCTCGCAGATCTGGCGCGAACGAGACGACCCTCATCCGCTCGACGTCGTCGAGGTGCTCACCGCCGACATCGGCGGCTACGTCAGCAAGATCCTCCGCGGGGGGCAGTTCGAATCGATCGTGGCGGCGCTCGAGCACTTGCGCCGGATGGCCGTCTTCGAGGACCCCATCCTCCGCGAGTTCTGCGACGCCCACGCCGGGGCTTACCCCGCTCTCATGCGGTACCTGGAGACGCTCGAGGCAGTGCGCCTCGAGGCGATGGCGATCTTCGAGGCCGCGCGCGATTCTCGGGCTTGAGCGCGAGGATCAGCGGCGTTGCGCCTTGCGGGTCGCGTGGGCGATGCCTTCTTGCAAGGTGGGCAGCGTGACGACGCCGCGGAGGTCGATGTCGAGGTCGACGAGGGTGCGGGCGACTTCGGGGCGGATGCCGGTGAGGATTGGTTCGACGCCGAGGAGGCGGACGGCCGCTGCGGCGCGCAGGAGGGCGGCGGCGACGGTCGTGTCGGCGTGTGGGACGCCGGTGACGTCGAGGATGGCGTGGCGAGCCTTGCGGGCGGTGCAGCCCTCCAGCAGGACCTCGATGACCTGGTCGGCGCGGGCGCCGTCGAGGCTGCCGACGATCGGCATGGCGACCACGTCGGCGCCGAGGGGGATCAGCGGGGTCGAGCGCTCGGCCAGCGCCTGCGCCTGCGTCCGGATCAGCTCGTCGCGGATCTGCGCGCGCTCGGCCTCGGCCCGGTTGCGCTCGGTGATGTCGAGGTAGACGACCACCGCGGCGAACATCTGGCCGCCGTCGTCGCGCACCGGGGCGGCTTGCAGCTCGAGGGTGACGATGCCGCCGCCCTCGCCCTGGCTGATGACGTCGACGACGCCGGCGTGCGGCTCCCCGGTGGCGAGGGTGCGGAAGAGCGGCAGCTCCTGATACGGGATCGGGTCGCGCGTGCCGGGCCGGTAGATGGTGAAGGCCTCGTAGTAGACCCGGCCGTCGTCCTCGATCCGCTGCTTGCCCATGGTATCGACGCCGATCTGGTTGGCCAGCAGCGGCTTGTGGGTGCCGGCCTCGGCCAGGTAGACGCCGATCGGCAGGTTCTCGAGCACGGCGGTCAGCATCCGCCGCTGGCGCTCGGCCTGCCGCAGCGACTCCTCGCGCTCGGCCAGCAGGCGGCGGCTGGCGAGGAACGAGGCTAGCCCGTAGGACAGGGTCTTGAGGACAGATCGTTCCTCGCCGGTGAACACCCGCGGGGCGCGGAAGTGGAGCACGACGACGCCGATCACCCGGCCGACGGCCTCGCTGTGCAGCGGCAGCATGGCCTGGGCGTGGATGCCGTGGCTGATGATGAAGTCGCGGTAGACGGCGTCGCAGCGCGGGTCGGTGGCGATGTCCTCGAGCAGCACCGGCGCGTTCTGGTCGTACCAGAGCTGCGAGATCGAGAGGTGCGAGCGGAGGTCGATGTCGGCGTCCGCGGGAGCGGTGGCGGGGCCGGTGCCCTCGAACCACTGGCCGACCGGGCGGGCCTGGATCGGGACGCCGTCCTCGAACACGGTGGTGAGGTGGAGGTTGATGGCGAACGGGCCGAGCGGGCGCAGGTAGACGAGCGCCGCCTCGAGCAGGTCGACCTCGCTGCGTGCCTCGGCGAGGCCGGTGAAGACTGTGGCGAGGATCTGCGCGGTCGAGGCGGACAGCTCGACCGGGGCGGCTTCGGCGTGGGACATACGAGCTCGGCGGCGAGGGTAGCCCGGCTCGCAACGGCGTTCACAGGTCCACGCGCGTACACTTTGCGCGCGTGCGCGCGGTGCCGCCTCGGCGTGTCGTCACGGCGACGAGCGACCTGGGTGCGAGGTGGTCGGCGGCGGAGGACCCGCGAGGCCGCTCGCAGCGGCTCTGCCGGCGCTCAGTGGCGGCGACCGCGGGCGGCGTGGAGGATGCCGTCTTGCAAGGTCGAGAGGGTGACGAGGCCCTTGAGGTCGACGTCGAGGCCGACCAGGGCGCGGGCGACGTCGGGGCGGATGCCGGTGAGGATCGGCTCGACGCCGAGGAGCCGCACGGCCGCGGCAGCGCGCAGGAGGGCGGCGGCGACGGCGGTGTCGGCGTGCGGGACGCCGGTGACGTCGAGGATCGCGACCCGGGCCTTGCGCGCGGCGCAGCCGTCCAGCAGGGTCTGGACGATCTGGTCGGCGCGCTCGCGGTCGAGGGTGCCGACGATCGGCATGGCGACGACGCCGTCGCCGAGCGGCACGAGCGGGGTGGAGCGCTCGGCCAGGGCCTGCGCCTGGGCCCGGATCAGCTCGTCGCGGTAAGTGGCCCGCTCGGTCTCGAGACGGTTGCGCTCGGTGACGTCGCTGAAGGCGACGACGGCCGCGAACATGGATCCGTCGCCGTCGTGGATCGGCGCCGCGTTGACCTCGATGGTGATCCGATCGCCGCTGGGGCGCACGATGTCCATCGCGCCCTGGCGCGGCTGACCGGTGGTGAGCGTCTGCACCAGCGGCAGGTCCTCGGCCGGCATGACCTCGTCGAGGCCGACGCGCATGCACTGATACACGTCCTGGTAGTTGTCCTGGTGCGCGTTGGGGTCGACGCCGCGGCCGAGCATCTCGGCGCCGAGGTTGTTGACCAGCAGGACCTTGCCGGTGCCGGCCTCGGCGAGGAAGACGCCGACCGGCAAGTGATCGAGGATGGTGTTGAGGGTGCTGCGCTCGCGCTCGAGGGCGCGGAGGGCCTCGCGCTGGCGCAAGAGGTGGCGCCGGGCGACCAGGAAGGCGGCGAGGCCGTGGGCGAGGACGCCGAGGATGTCGCGCTCGTCGGCGACGAGCTCGCGCGGCTCGGCGAAGTCGAGGCGCACCGCGCCGACGACGTCGAGGGCGTCACAGTGCAGCGGCAGGATCGCGGTGGCCGCGACCCCGGCGGCCTGCAGCGCGACCCGGGTGGCGCCGCAGCGCGGGTCGGTAGCGACGTCGGCGACGAACACGGGGCCCTGGCGCCAGCGCAGTTCCTGCGTGTCGATCGCCGCCCTCGGCTCCAGGGGGGCGGGCCCCTCGGGAGCCCAGCGGGCCAGACGACCGCCGCCGTCGTCGAGCAACTCGACGCCGCGCGACGCGAGGGCGTGGAAGATGGGGCCGCACGCGGTCAGCAGTTCGGCTTCGCTGCCGGCTCGGGTGAGGCCGGTGAAGACTTGCGCCAGGGCGGCATCGAGGGCTGGGGTGGCGGTGGAGACGCGATCGAAGGAGCTTGGGGCCATGAGACCTCGGGAAGTTCCCGGTGCCCAGGCTCCCATGGATCCACCGTGTCCGGCTCGGTTAATTTCGCCCGAGCGGCGCGGTTCCGCGCGTTGCAAGGGGCGGCCTGATGCGCGACGGTGCGCTCGTGACCGGGCCGTCTCGTCTGTCCACGCTCGCCGTCCACGCCGGGGAGCGCCACCCGAACCCCGACGACGCGATCGTGCCACCGATCGCGTGCACAGCGACCTACACGTTCCGCGACACCGCGGAGGTGCGGGATCACTTCGAGGGCCGGGTCCAGCGTGAGGAGTACGGGCGTTACGGCAACCCGTCGGTGGCGGCGGTCGAGCGCAAGCTGGCGGCGCTCGAAGGGGCCGAGGACTGCGCGCTGTTCGGCAGCGGGATGGCGGCCATCTCGACGACGCTGTTCGCCCTGGTGCGCAGCGGGCAGCACGTGGTGCTGACGGCCGACGGCTACCGGCGCACGCGGCAATTCGTGACCGGGTTCCTGCGCAAGTTCGGGGTCGAGTCGACTCTGGTCGAGCCCGGCGACTACGAGGCGCTGGCGGCGGCGATCGTGCCCGGCAAGACGCGGGTGCTGCTCGGGGAGTCGCCGACCAACCCGTACTTGCGGGTGGCCGACCTCGACCGCCTGGCGGCGATCAAGGCCCAGCACCGCGGCTCGGGCCTGAAGATCGTGATCGACGCGACCTTCGCCACGCCGGTCAACCTGCAGCCGCTGCGGCGCGGCGCCGACCTGGTGCTCCACGCCGGCACCAAGTACCTCGGCGGCCACAACGACCTGCTGGCCGGGGCCGTGTGCGGCGACGCCGGGCTGGTCGGTGCGGTCCGGGACCTCCGCGGCATGCTCGGCGGGGTGCTCGACGGCCACAGCGCCTACCTGCTGCACCGCGGGCTCAAGACCCTCTCGCTCCGCGTCGAGCGCCAGAACGCCAGCGCGCTGCGGATCGCCGGCTTCCTCGAGGCCCACCCGGAGGTCGAGCGCGTGTTCTACCCCGGCCTCGCGTCGCACCCCGACCACGCGGTCGCGCAGGCGCAGATGCGAGGCTTCGGCGGGGTGGTCAGCTTCCTCGTGCGCGGCGACCTCGACCGCACCTCGCGCTTCATCGACCGCTGCCGGGTGCCGCGGATCGCCCCGTCGCTCGGCGGGGTCGAGAGCCTGATCGAGCAGCCGGCGCTGATGTCGTTCTACGAGCTGTCGACGGCCGAGCGCGAGGCAGTCGGGATCCGCGACAACCTGATCCGCCTGGCCGTGGGCGTCGAGGACGTCGAGGACCTGATCGCCGACCTCGACCAGGCGCTGCGAGGCTGAGGGACAGGGCCCCGGGGACATGCCCCTTGGGACATGTTCGGTGGGGCATGTCCGAACGGACCTGCCCCGAAGGGCTCACGCCTTGGGCTGGACGCCGGCGACGATCCTGCGCAGGTTGGCGAGCTTGATCGGCTTGACGACGTGCTCGTCGAAGCCGGCCTCGTGGGCGCGCTCGCGGTGCTCGGGCGAGCCGTAGCCGGACAGGGCGATCAGCACCGGGGAGTGGCCGTCGAGCTGGGCGCGGACGCGGCGGGCGACCTCGTAGCCGTCGATGCCCGGCAGGCCGATGTCGACGAAGGCGACGTCGGGCCGCTCGGCGAGGGCGGTGCGGACCCCCTCGAGGCCGTCGGCGGCCTCGGAGACCTCGTGCCCCTGCAGCTCGCACAGCTTGCGCAGCATCTTGCGGCCGTCCTCGTTGTCGTCGACGACGAGGATCCGGCGGCGGCTCGGGGCCGGCGGAGGCTCGCTCGCGGGGGCGGCGACGAGCTGCACCCCGGCGTGCAGCGGCAGGCGGATCTTGAGCTCGGTGCCGAGGCCGAGGCCGTCGGAGGCGGCGGCGATGGTGCCGCCGTGGAGGTCGACGAGGCCCTTCGCCAGCGTCAGCCCGATCCCGAGCCCGCCGTGCGAGCGGTCGAGCGAGCGGGTCGCCTGGGCGAACAGGTCGAAGATCGCGGGCAGGGTGGCGGCGTCGATGCCGATGCCGTGGTCGCGCACGACCAACTCGGCCTGGCCGCCGGCGACTGCGAGGCGGACGTCGATCGTGGTGCCGGAGTCGGAGTACTTGCTGGCGTTGTCGAGCAGGTTCGTCAGCACCTGCTCGATGCGCCCGCTGTCGGCGGACACCGGCACCGGCCCGGCGGGCAGCTCGACGCGGATCGTCTGCCGGCGCGGCTCGGCGACCCGCTGGCGCATGACGTCGACCACGCGCGCGACCACTGCGGCGAGGTCCATCGGCTCGCGGTGCAGCTCGATGCGGCCGCGAGTGACGCGCGAGACGTCGAGCAGGTCGTCGACGAGCCGCGTGAGGAGGGTGAGCTGGCGCTGCATGATCTCGCGCGTCTGCTGCTCGAGCTCGTCGTGCGGCGGGAAGCGGTCGAGCACCGGCAGGCCCATGTGCAGCGCGGCCAGCGGGTTGCGCAGCTCGTGCGCCAGCATGGCCAAGAACTCGTCCTTGCGGCGGTCGGCCTCGACGAGCTGGCCATTGCGCGCGACCAGGTTGGCCTCGGCCTCGTGGAGGCGGAGCAGCGCGCGCACGGTGGCGATCAGGTCCTGGGGTTCGAACGGCTGGGTGAGGTAGCCGTCGGCGCCGGCCTCGACGCCCTCGACGCGGTTGTCCGAGGTGACGAAGGTGGCCGAGGTGTGGAGGATCTTGATGTCCTTCGTCCGCGGGTCGGACTTGAGCCGGCGGCACACCTCGAGGCCGTCGATGTCGGGCAGGCGCACGTCGAGCACGACGAGGTCGGGCTTGTTGCGCGGGTCCTGGGCGAGCGCGATCGCCTCGTGGCCGGTCGAGGCCTCGATGGCTTGCATGCCCGCGTTCTTGAGCATCTTCGAGACCATGTAGCGGTTGGCCACGTGGTCGTTGACGTTGAGGATCAGGGGTTTGCGGGTCTCCCTCAAGCTCCACCTCGTTCGCTGCCCGGCGGCCGTTCGCGGATGCCGGCGTGCCGGAGCGCGTCGCGGATGCGGTTGATCGCAAGCTCGCGCGACAGGTGCTCTTTGGATAGGATGGCCTCGGTGCTCGCCGCCAGCCGCTGGCGCTCCTCCATCGGGAGCGCGTGCGAGGTGACGATGATGACCGGGATCGGCCGCGTGCGCGGGTCGGCCTTGAGCTGGTCGATCACGTCGAACGCGGTCATGTTCTCGAGCAAAAAGTCGAGCAGGATGACGTCGGGGCGCTCGCTCCGCGCCAGGCGCACGCCGTTGTCGCCGTCGGCCGCCTCGAGCAGCTGATACGGGGTGCTCTCGAGGAACTTCTTGATCAGGTAGCGCGCGGCTGGCTCGTCGTCGACGACCAGGACCTTGGCGCCGCGGCCGGAGGCGAGCGCCTGCAGCTTGCGGATCAGCTTGTCCTCGTCGACCGGCTTGAGCCAGAACTCGTCGGCGCCGAGGGCCCGCGCCCGCGACTCGCGGTTCATCACCGTGCACACGAGCACCGGGATGTCGTTCGTCTGCGGGTCGCGCTTGACGTCGGCGAGGAAGTTCCAGGTGTCCTCGCGCTCGAGCATGACGTCGAGCAGGATCGCCGAGGGCCGGACCTGCTTGAGGATCTTGCGCGCGTCCTCGGTGGTGCGCGCGGGCAGGACCTGGAAGCCGGCCATCGCCAGGTAGCGCTCGTAGACGAACACGGCGCTGCGATCGTCCTCGACGACCAGGACCGGCGCGCGCGTCGGGTCGGGCTTCTTCGCGGCCTGCTCGAGCTGGCGGTAGGCGTCGATCTCGGCGTGCTCGAGCGGGACGGTGACCGTGAAGCACGAGCCGGTCCCGGGGGTGCTCTCGAGCTCGATACGGCCGCCGAGCGCCTCGGTCAGCTTCTTGGCCAGCGGCAGACCGAGGCCGGTGCCGTTCGCCGCGCGCTGGAGGGCGCCGTCGATCTGCACGAACTCCTCGAACACCCGCGCCTGGTCCTCGGGGGCGATGCCGATGCCGGTGTCCTCGACGACGACCCGGAGCTCGTCGTCGATGATGACGGCGGACACGCGGACCACGCCGCGCTCGGTGAACTTGAGCGCGTTGGCGATCAGGTTGCGCAGGATCTGGCCCAGCTTGCCCTGGTCGGTCTCGAGCTCGACCTCGGGCGCCGGCTCGAACACCAGCTCGACGCTGTGGTCCTCGCGGACCAGCGGGCGCATCGTCCCGCGCAGCGCGCCCCAGAAGTCGCGCAGGGCGAAGCGGGCGGCCCGGATCGGGACGTTGCCCGCGTCGAGCCGCGACAGGTCGAGCATGTCGTTGATCATCCGCGACAGCTCCTCGGCCGAGTCGCGGATGAACGCGACCTGGGTCTGCTGCTCGTCGTTGAGCGGGCCGTCGGAGCCCGACAGCAGCAGGCGCGAGAGGCCGAGGATCGAGTGCAGCGGGGTGCGGAACTCGTGGCTGACGCCGGCGACCAGGCGGCTCTTGATCTCGGCCGCGGTGCGCAGGCGGTCGGCGTGCTGCTCGAGCTCGTCGTGCAGCGCCCGGATCGCCTTGTTCGACTCCTCCAGCCGGGTCTTCTGCCGCGCGAGCTGGCGGTTGAGGTTGACGATCTCGGTGACGGCGCGGGCGGCCTCGTGGACCGAGTCGGCGTAGTCCTGCGGCAGGAAGCTGCCGACCAGGGCGACGCGCCCGTCGGCCGGCCGGGCCGAGAGCGACAGCGTCATCGGCTTGCCCGCGAGCACCAGCGAGAGCTCCCACGCGGCCACCGGCTCCGCGGCCGCCTTGCGCAGCAGCTCCTCGAGCTTGGATTCGCAGCCGGGCACCACGGCCGCGCGCAGGTCGGCGCCGACCTGGAGCCCGTGCTGTTGGGCTCGCGAGTCCGCCCACTCGATCCGGCCGTCGGGCGCGACGACCAGCGCGAGCTCGCGGCTGAGCGCTTCGATCGTGGCTGCGAATGAGTCGGTGGTGACCTGCATACGGCTGAGCGCGGAGGCTCTCCCCTGTGTGGCTCATACACAAGCTCGCGTCGACCCGTGATAAAAAAATGTTAGCTAAGTCACCCCTCGCTTGACCCGGCGGCGAGAGCGGGGCACGGTGGGATCGTGACTGCGGCCCGCGAACCGCTTCGCCGGCTCAAGGGCGACACTGCGGACCTCCACCAACAGGCGGAGCTCCACGTGCGGATCCTCGACGCCGACGCGACATTGACCGATTACCGCCATTACCTGGCGGCGATGCTCGGTTATCACGCGCCGCTCGAAGATCTGCTGCAAGCGCACGCCGGGCTCGGCGCCGCCGGCTTCGACGCCCCACGCCGGCGCAGGGCGCCCATGCTGGCGACCGATCTCCTCGCCCTGGGCGACGACCCGAGGGGTGTCCCCCAATGTACTTCGTTACCCCCGGTAACCTCGCTGGCGCGCGCGCTCGGGGTCGCCTACGTGCTCGAGGGCTCGACGCTGGGCGGGCGCTACATCCTCGCCAAGCTGCCGCCGCCGCTGGAGCGGCTGCGCGGCCACGCGACCGCTTTTCTGGTCGGCTACGGCCCCGAGACGGGGTCCCACTGGCGAGCCTTCGCGGCGATCGTGGCGCGCGAGCTGACCACCCGGGCCGCCGAGGACGAGGCAGTGGCCGGCGCCCGCGAGACGTTCGTCCGCCTCATCGACTGGCTGGCGCCGCGCACCCGCGCCGCCGGCGGGTCGCTGCGAGAGGCGTCATGACCCCGGCGCTGGCGGAGCTGCGCGACTGTTACCTGCGGGCCCAGCTGGCGGGCGACCGCCGCGAGGCCGTGCGCTTGCTGCTCGAAGACGGCCTGGGGGCGGGGGTGCGGATCGACGATCTGCAGGTCCATGTGATCCGCGCCGCCCAAAACGAGATCGGCCGGCTGTGGCAGCTCAACCGCGTGAGCATCGCCCAGGAGCACATGGCGACGGCCATCTCGCACTTGTCGCTGGCAGCGCTGTTCGAGCGCGCGACGCCGAAGGCGCCGCTCGGCAAGTCCGTGCTGCTGGCGTGCGTCGAGGGCGAGATGCACGAGCTGCCGGCGCGCCTGGTCGCCGACGCGCTCGAGCTCGAGGGTTTCGACGTGTGCTACCTCGGCGCCAACGTGCCGACCGACAACCTCGTCACGGCGGTCCACGAGGGGCATCCGGACCTGATTGGCCTGTCGGTGACGATGAGCTTCAACCTGCCGGCGCTGCGGTCCGCGGTGGCCGGCGTGCGCGAGGTCAGCGACCGACCCATCTTCATCGGCGGGCACGCGACGCGCTGGTCGCCGAGCCTCGCGGGCGAGCTTGGAGTGACGCAGGCGGGCGACAGCGCGAGCGAGCTGGTGGCGTCTGCGCGCCGCCTGGTGGGGGTGGAGCCGTGATCCATCACGAGGCGCTGATCGGCCAGCTCGGAGCGGCCTGCGACCGCCTCACGGAGCGCGTGCTCGGCGAGATGTACGCAGACCCGTTCTGGCGCGAGCGCTTCGGCGCGCGCGCCGACAAGCACGGCCGCCAGGACGGCCGCTTCCACGTGCAGTACCTGCAGCAGGCGCTGGCCGACGACGAGCCGGCGGTGCTGGAGAACTACGCGCGCTGGCTGCAGCAGCTGCTGACCGCCCGCGGCATGTGCACGCTGCACCTCGCCGAGAACTTCGAGCGCCTGGCCGTGGCCGTGGCCGACGAGCGGTGGCCCGACGGGCAGGCCGCGGTCGACCTGCTGCGAGCGGCCAAGGCGGCGCTGGCGTACCCGAACGGCCTGGCCGGCGAGGTGCAGGGCCGCGCCGATACCATCGTCCTCGTCGCCGCGGTGGAGCTCGCCGAGGCTGGCGAGGAGGAGCCGCTGCAGGTCGCGGAGCTCGCCACTCTGGTGTCGTACTGCGCCGACGCGCTGGCGCTGACCTCGCCGCAGGCGCTGGCCGGTCACGTGGCCTGGCTCGCAGGCTACCTCGACCGCCGCGGCGTCCCGCGGGCCCGGCTGGTCCGGCGCCTCGAGGCGATCCGCGCCGCGATCGAGCAGCAGCTCCCAGGCGAGCCCGCGCTCGCCGAGCTGTTCGCCGCGGCGCTCGCGGCCGCGAACAAGTCATCTGTTTGATGGGGCATGTCTCGTGAGACATGTTTCACGGGCCATCCGATTGGTTGGCCGGTGAAGGCTGTACATGTCTCATGAGACATGTCCCGCTGGGCGTCCGCGCAGCTCGCGGAGGATGGGCGCGGGCCAGTGGGCGCCGCGGGTCCGACGAAGTCGGCGTCGACGGGGGCCCGTCGAGGCCGTCGCGGCCGGCCAGACCCCGCGTGAGGAACCGACGCAAAGCGGGGCCGCGGGTCGGCCCGCTCGTGGCTATCGGACGAGGCCCACGAGCAAAGGCACGGGATCGCCCGCGCAGTGGGCTCGGGGCCTCGCGGCGATCGGGGGCGGGAGGTCGCGCAGGGAGGGCGCTGCGAGGTCCGGCGAGGGCGGCGCGCTTGCGCGGCTCTGCGGCGGCGCGTTAGCCTGACGGGCGATGATGCGCAAGCTCGCCGTCCTCGCGCTGGCCCCGCTGTTCGCCTGTGGTTCCTCCAATACCACCACGACCGAGACGGACGGAGCGAGCTCGACCGGGGACAGCGACACCGCGGGGACCACGGGGGCGCCGGCCTACCGCGCGACGATCCGGCGCACCAGCTTCGGGGTCGCGCACGTGCAGGCCGACGACCTCGGCAGCGCGCTGTTCGGTCAGGCCTACGCGTTCGCGCAGGACCACGCGTGCACTCTGGCCGACCAGATCGTCAAGGTTCGCTCGGAGCGGGCCAAGTACTTCGGCCGCGGCAACGGCGACGCTCACCTGACCAGCGACTTCGCCTATCTCTCGCTCGAGGTCGGGCTGCGGGCGCAGCGGATGTGGGACGCCGCGCCGGCCGACGTCAAGGAGGCGATCGAGGGCTACGCGGCCGGGTACAATCAATACCTGCGCGACACGCCGCCCGGCGATCTGCCGCCCGATTGCGCGGGGGCGCCGTGGGTGCGGGAGATCGAGGCGCTCGACCTGGTCCGCTATTACGTCGACCTCGGGCTGCTCGGCAGCAGCAATCAATTGGCGGGCTACATCGGCACTGCGCAGCCGCCGGGGGCGCCGCTGACGGTGCCGGGCGGGCCGCTCGAAGGCCTCGGCACGCTGACGAGCGGCGGCTTCGGCAGCAACGGCTGGGCCCTCGGCGGCGACAAGACCACCGGCGGCGGCGGCATGGTCGTGGCCAACCCGCACTTCCCGTGGACCGGCGAGCTCAAGCTGTGGGAGAGCCACGTGACGGTGCCGGGCGAGATCGACATCTACGGCGTCGGCCTGATGGGCGTGCCCGGGGTGCTGATCGGCTTCAACGACGAGCTCGGGTGGACTCACACGTTCTCGGCGGGCACGCGGTTCACGTTCTACAAGCTGACGCTCGATCCGGACGACCCGACCGCGTACCTGTACGATGGGACATCCCGGCCGATGACCGCGAAGACCTTCGAGGTCGAGGTCGCCGGCGGCGAGAAGGTGTCGCGCACGCTGTGGTACAGCCATTACGGGCCGATGCTCAACGTCGACCCGATCGGCTGGTCGACCGACATCGCCCTGACCTACCGCGACGCCAACATCGAGAACCCGCGGATCATCGAGCAGTTCCTCGGCATGGACAAGGCCAAGAGCCTCGACGAGTTCAAGCAGGTCTATCAGACGGTGCAGGGCATCCCGTGGGTCAACACGATGGCGGCCGACAAGCACGGCAACGCCTGGTACGCCGACGCGTCCGCGACCGCCCAGATCTCCGAGGCCGCGATCGCCGGCTGGCGCGCGGCCGTCGAGGACGACTTCCTCACCGGTCTGCTGTACCAACAGGGCGGCCTGGTGGTGCTCGACGGCAGCGACTCGACGTATGAATGGCAGGACAGCGGCGACGCGCGCGCGCCGGGGCTGGTGCCGTTCTCGGGCATGCCGCAGCTCGATCGCCGCGACTTCGTGTTCAACGCCAACGACTCGTACTGGCTGGCCAACCCGGCCGCGCCGCTCGAGGGCTTCTCGCCGCTGCACGGGTCGGAGCGCGCGCCGCAGTCGCCGCGCACGCGGGTCAACGCGATGCTGCTGCAGAACGAGCCGCCGTTCGTGGCGGCCGGCGAGGACGGGACGTTCTCGCTGGCGGAGATCCAGGCGGCGATCCAGGGTAACCACTCGCTGACCGCCGAGCTGGTGCTCGCCGATCTGCTCACGCGCTGCGACGCCCAGCACCTGGTCGAGGTCGCCGGCAGCGTCGTCGACCTGCGCACGATCTGCCAGCTGCTCGGCGCGTGGGACCGGCGCTTCGACCCGGACAGCGTCGGCGCGGTGCTGTTCCGCGAGTACCTCGCGGCCTACGGGGCCGACTCGGTGCTCGACCGCGGCTCGCTGTTCAGCGTGCCGTTCAATGTCGACGACCCGATCCACACCCCGCACACGCTGATCGCCCCGGCCGAGGGCAAGGTCGACGGGGCCTTGGTCGCGCTCGGCGAGGCGGTGATCAACCTGAAGACCGCCGGGGTGCCGCTGTCGGCCCCGCTCAAGCAGCTGCAGCGAGCGCCGCGCGGGGGCGTCGAGATCGGGGTCCACGGCGGGTTCGCCAAGGAGGGCATCGCCAACGTGGTCGGTTACAACGCCGGCCTCAACTCGACGCTGCTGCCCAAGGTGTACCGGCCGGCGCCGATCGACGGCACCGCGGGCCTGACCGAGCGCGGCTACGTGATCAACTACGGCTCGTCGTTCGTGATGGCGGTCGAGCTCGGGCCCGACGGGCCGCGCGGCGAGGCGTTCCTGACCTACTCGCAGTCGGAGGACCCGCGCTCGCCCCACTTCCGCGACCAGACCGAGCTGTTCTCGCGCAAGCAGTGGCGCCCGCTGCTGTTCCGCGAGGCCGACATCGCCGCCGACCCCAACCTGCACGAGACCGTGGTCGAGGGCGGGTGAGGCCGATGCGCGCGTTCTTCCTCTACGCCGGGATCGCCCTCGTCGCGGGCTCGACGCTCGCGCTCGAGATCTTGCTGACGCGGATCACCAGCGTGATCGCGTGGTACCACCTGTCGTTCTTCGTCATCGCCCTGGCGATGCTCGGCATGACCGCGGGCTCGATCTACGTGTTCATGCGGCCAGGTCGCTTCGGCCAGTCGGTGGTGGTCCGCCGGCTCGCCCGCAGCTCGGCGCTGTTCGCCGCGCTGGCGCCGCTGGCGGTCGCGTGGACGATGTCCGGGCCGCTCCTGCCGGTCACCGACCTGATGGGCTTCTTCGCCCTGCTCGGCTTCGGCGCCGCGCTCGCGGTCCCGTTCGCGGCGGCCGGGGTGGCGCTGACGCTGGCGCTGACGCGCACCGGCCTGCCGCCGGGCCGCGCCTACGGCTGTGACCTGCTCGGCGCGGCGGCCGGCTGCGGCCTGGTGATCCCGCTGCTCGACGCGGTCGACGCCGCCAGCGCGGTGCTGGTGGTCGGGGCGGTCGCGGCGCTGGGTGCCCTGGCCTTTGCGACATGTGACGAAGAACCTGGCGAAAGGCGCAGGTCCCTCGGGACATGTGCCGGGCTGGCGCTGGCGCTGCTGGCGTTCGCCGGCTTCAACGCGGCCGCCGAGGCGCCGCCGCTGCGCCCGGCGTGGGTCAAGGGCCTGCGCGAGGACCCGCGCGAGTTCATGCACGTGGCCTGGAACACGCACTCGCGGGTGACGGTCGGCGCCGAGATCGCGCTGCCGCCGTACCTGTGGGCGCCCGGGCGCAACATGCCGCTGGAGGCGCGAGCGCCGATCCAGCAGCGGGTGCTGAAGATCGACGGGGCGGCCGCGACGATGATGGCCGAAGGGTCAGGTTCGGACCACGCCTACCTCGACTGGGACCTCAGCACGTTCGCCCACCGGCTGCGCCCGCACGGGCCGGCTGCGGTGATCGGCGTGGGCGGCGGTCGTGACGTGCTGGCGGCGCTGCGCAGCGGCCACGCGCCGGTGGTCGGTGTCGAGCTCAACGCGGCGATCGTCGACCTGCACCGGCGCTCGATGGCCGACTTCTCGACCATCGCGTCGCGCCCGGGCGTGGAGCTGCACACCGACGAGGCGCGCAGCTTCTTCTCGCGCGACCGCCGGCACTACGACGTCATCACGATGTCGCTGATCGACACCTGGGCCTCGACCGGGGCCGGGGCCTACAGCCTGTCGGAGAACGGGCTGTACACGGTCGAGGGCTGGCTGGTGTTCCTGCGCCGCCTGGCGCCCACCGGGGTGTTCACGGTGTCGCGCTGGTACAAGAAGGAGTCGCCCGGCGAGACCGCGCGCATGGTGGCGCTGGCGATGGAGGCGCTGTGGCAGCTCGGAGTGGAGCAGCCGCGCGCGCACCTGCTGCTGCTGCAGATCGAGAGCGTGGCGACACTGCTGGTGTCGCCGACGCCATTCAGCAAGGAGGACCTCGACCTGATGCAGCGCGAGGCGGTGCGGATCGGCGTCAACATGGTGCTCACGCCGCGCCGCCTGCCGGCCCAGCCGCTGCTCGCCGAGCTCGGCGCGATCGAGGACCGCGCGGCGCTGTGGCAGTGGGCGTCGCAGCAGACGCTGGACCTGACCCCGCCGACCGACGACCGCCCGTTCTTCTTCAACATGCTGAAGCCCGGCACCTGGCTCGAAGGCCAGGAGGACGTCAGCCAGCTCGACCTCGGCTTCCTCGGCAACCTGCAGGCGACCCAGACGCTGGTCTATGCGACCCTGGTCAGCCTGCTGCTGACTCTGGGGGCTCTGCTCGGGCCGCTGGTGGCGAGGCCGCCGGCGACGACCGAGGCGCCGCGCCCGGAGCCGGCGAGCCGCGGCCTGGCCCCGGCGACCTTGGCGGCGGCGCTGGCCTACTTCGCGCTGATCGGCCTCGGCTTCATGTTCGTCGAGATCGCGCTGCTGTCGCAGGTCGGGGTGTTCGTCGGCCACCCGACGCTGTCGCTGGCGGTGGTGCTCGGCGGCATCATCCTCTCGGCGGGCGTGGGCAGCCTGATCAGCGGCAAGCTGGCGGTCGAGCGCGGCGGGGCGATCGCGTGGCTGTTCCCGCTGATCCCGGCGTTGATGGTGGTGGCGGTCCGTTTGGCGACCGGCCCGGTGACCGAGAGCTTCGCCGGCGCCGAGACGACCGTGCGCGTGCTGCTGTCGATCGCGCTCATCGCCCCGCCCGCGATCGGGATGGGCATCTGCTTCCCGCTCGGCCTCCGCCTGGTCGAAAGGGCAGGCGGCCACGCGGTCACGCCGTGGCTGTGGGGCATCAACGGGGCCTTCGGGGTGTGCGCGAGCGGCCTGGCCCTCGGGACATCCATGACGTGGGGGATCTCGACGACCATGGCCGTCGGCGCGGCCTGCTACCTGGCGCTCGTCGCCTGCGCGCGCAAGCTCGTGCGCGCAGGCGGGTGACGAAGGCGAGGCAGGCTCAGCCGCGTCGCCTGTGCACGCGCTCGAGGGATTCGGCGTCGAGGAGGTCCTTGAGCCGCCCGGTCGCCCGCTTGTTGGCGAGCAGATCGTCGAGGCCGAGGACGGGGCAGGGCTCGCCGTGCACCCGTCCGGTGACCCGTCGCGGCCAGGCGTCGTCGAAGGCGACCCCGCGGATCTCGGTCAGGATGTCGATGCGAAACGGCTCTTCACCGAGCGGGTAGGCGACGCCGGGCTCGGTCAGAGCGTCGACCGAGATGTCGCGGGTGAGGGCGCCGGCCTCGGCCAGCGCTTCGTACACGCGCGACGCGTTGCCCGGAGAGTTGTCGATCCACAGGTCGAGGTCCTCGGTCGCGCGCAGATGGCCGTGATGAGCGACGGCATGGGCGCCGACGACCATGAACCTGGCCTCCTGCTCGGACAGAGCGCGGAGCAGCGCGACGAAGCCCTGCACGCCCTTCCGCATCGAGCCCACCATCGTTCACGCTTCGCTCAAGCCGGTCGCGTGACGGCGCGCAGCCACTGCAAATAGGGCTCGCCGCAGGCGCTCGGCTGGAGGGCGACGACCTTGGGGACCGAGTACGGGTGGACCTCGGGGATCGCGGCGTAGAGGGCGTCGAGGCGGTCGGGGGTGGTCTCCATGACGACGAGGGCCTCGTCGTCGCTGCAGATCTGGCCCTCCCACCAGTAGCGCGAGCGCACCAGCGGGATGATGTTGCCGCAGCCGACGAGGCGCCGCTCGAGCAGCGCGAGGAGGATCTTCTCGGCCTGGTCGGGAGGACAGGTCATGAGGATCACGTGGATGTCGGGAGCGGCGCCGGGCATGCCGCGAGCTTAGCGCAAGATCGCGGCACGATGCGGGAGCGCATCAGCAGACGCAGCTGCACGGCGACAGCGGTTCGGGAAACTCGGTGCTGCATTGCTTCCAGCCGTCGGGCTCGACGCCGCAGGTGCCGCCGGGGTTGTTCACGATGTCGAAGGTGCCGTCGCCGAGGTCGCGGATGTACACGCGCTCGAGATCGGGGCAGTCGCTGCCGAAGCAGCCGTCGCCGACGTAGCGTCCCTGAACGCAGCGTGAGGGGCCGGCGAAGACGGCGCAGCCGCCGTCCCGGGTCCACTGCGCGACGGTCTCGAGCCATACGCAGTCCGAATGGCCGCCCCGGCTGAGGATGGCCTCGCAGTCGACCTGGTCGAGCTGCTCCTCGCAATCCTCGACGGGCAGCGCTCCGGATGTGTTGGTGCTGGTGGTGTCGTCGGTGGTGGTGGTGCCGGTGGTTCCGGTGGTCGAGGTCGCCTCGGTGTCCGTCGTAGCATCGGAGCTCGTGGACGACGAGGTGGTGGGCGCGTCCGAGGTCGTGGTGCTGCCGGAGGTGACGGGCTGGCTCGTGCCCGAGGTGCTGGAGCCGCCGGTGGAGGCGTCGGTGCTGCTGTGTTTGTCGGGACCGCAGGCGAGCAGCGCGAACACCATGAGCGAGAGAGAATGAAGCGAGTGAGGCATCCGAGTAATGCGGCGAGCTTACGCGCGACGACTCGCCCGGGCCAGCGCTCACAGCGTCTTCAGGTACTCGATCACTGCGGCGCGATCGCTCGCGCCGAGGGCGTCGCCGAAGGTGTGGCCGCCGTTGCCGTAGCCGGGCTGGGTGGTGTCGTAGATCCGCTTGCGCAAGTCGGCCGAGGGCTCGCCTTCCTGGCCGTGGTCGAGCGCCTCGTGGTGCCAGCCGAGCGCGGCGGGATCGAGGTCGGTCGACTGGTGGCTGCGCGTCCAGTACTGCGGGCGCGAGGCGCTGTCGAGCAGCGCGGCGACCGTGGGCACCGAGCCGTTGTGGAGGTACGGCGCGGTCGCCCAGATGCCGTCGAGCGGCGGCGCGACGTATCCGACCTGCGGCTCGAGCCGCGAGACCTCGCCGTAGAACCCCTTATTAAACCAGTCGACGTAGCGGCCGGCGAACTGCGAGGCGTCGGTGGCGAGCGCGGCGTCAGTGCCGATGACGTCGAGATCGACGAGCACGTTGGGGTAGGTGGCTTCGGCGCCGTAGGTGCCGTGGCAGCCGGCGCAGGTGGCGGCGAACACCTGCTCGCCGGCGGCCGCGAGCGCGGCGTCGACTGCGAACGGATACGCGGGCGGCTCGATGGTGAGGAGGTAGGCGCGGATGTCCGGGAAGTACCCGTCGATCGCGCGCGCCTCGTCGATGTCGTCGGTGCACAGGGTCGACGCGGCCATCATCGTCCGCGCGTGGTCGCCCCGACCGGCGCCGACGTAGAACATCGCGTGCTTCTTCTTCATGTGCCACCACGGCGGGACGTCGACCGGCGTGACGACGACCGGCGGCAGGTCGAGCAGCGGCTCGTCGAACCATTCCATGGTCCACGGATCGCGGTGCGAGAACAGCACCGCGGCGATGTTGTCGGCCGGGTTGGCGCCGAGCGTGAGCGTCTGCGTGTAGGGCTCGACGGCGTTCAGGCGGGCGACGAAGCGCTGCAGCTCGGCCTTCTCGGCCGGGTCGTCGAGGAAAAGGTCGGCCAGCGCCGCGCTGCCCCCGACCTTGACCGTGAAGTCGGCGCTGGCGTTGCCGAGGCCGATGACGAGCTTGCCGTCGATCTCGCCAGCGTGACATTGTAAGCAGTTGGCGCTGACGAGCTCGACCCCGCTGGCGCTCACGAAGGCGGTCTTGTCGTAGGGCAGGGCCGCGTTCTTGCCGTCGCGCCCGGGCAGGCGCAGCGCCTCGGGAGCGTCGGCGAATACCTGCGAATAGGCGGTCCAGGGGATCCCGCAGCTGACATAGCCATTGTTGACGAGGGCGTGATAACCCGCGTCCGGATCGCCGTCGCGCTGCGGGTCGGCGGGGATGGGGTGCAAACCGTCGGGCGACTCGCCGGTGGTCGGTGCGGCGGTGGTCGAGGTGCCGGTGGTCGAGGTGTCGGTGGTCGGCGCGTCGGTGGAGCCGACACCGGTGCTCGAGGCGTGGTGCGTGGAGGCGCCGGTCTCGCCGGCGGTCGGCTCGCTGCTGCTGTCGGTCGCCGCGACGGGGCTCGCACACGCGAGGGGGAGGGTGCACACCAGCGCGAGGCGACGGAGCATGGTCGTATCGTAGCGGATCTGGCAAACGCGGCGACGCGGCCGCCCGCCCGCGCGCGGGAACGACATGTCTCCAGGGACATGTCGGAGCGGACGCCCGGGAGGTTGTCGCCGATGCGCGCAGCCGCGCTGCGCCCGGCGAGCGTCCGCAGTTGATGGCCGGAGGCCGGTGCGGGTAGCCTGGGCGAATGATGCGTTTGTTTGGCGTGGGGGTCGTGGTCGGTGTCGTGGCTTGTGGCCCGAGCCCGCCGCCGGAGAGCGACACCGAGGGCGGCAGCTCGGGCAGCTCCGGCGGTGGATCGACCTCCGGCGCGCCGATGACGAGCGGCGGACCGACCTTTCCGCAGCCGAGCACCGACCCGACGATCACCACGGCTCCGCTGCCGACGACCGGCGCGGTGACGACCGACATCGAACCGACGACCACCGGCGTCACGGAGACGTCGTCGCCGACGACGCCGACCTCGGCCACCACCGACGCGACGACGTCGGCCGACGACTGCAGGGACAGCGCCGACTGTCCTTCCGAGCTGGTGTGCGTCGCCGGGGCGTGCGTCGGCGTGCAGGAGCTGCCGAGCTGCGGGGTGTTCTCGGAGGTGACTTCGATCTTCCCGCTGGTCCACGCGCCGACGTCGCTCGTGGTGGCCGACCTCGACGGCGACGGCGACCTCGACATCGCCACGGGCGCGCCGCAGGTCTCGGTGATCGAGGTGCAGGTCAACTCGGGATCCGGCGACTTCTTGCCCGGGGAGGTGATCGCGCTGATCTCGGCGACCGGCGCGCTGCACCTGGCCGCGGGCGACCTCGACGTCGACGGCGACACCGACCTCGCGGCGGCGCAGCAGGTGGCGAGCGACGTGAACGTGCTGGTCGGGCAGGCCGGGCAGTGGATGGTGAAGCCGAAGCTCGAGGCCACGAGCGGGACGCGGCGCGTGCACTTCGGCGACGTCGACGACAACGGCAGCGCCGGCGGCGACTTGCTGACGATCAGCGAGACCAGCCCGACGATCGGCACGTGGCTCGGCGACGGCTTCGGCAACTTCGCCCAGGGCACGCCGGCCGACGTGCCGGTGTCGCTCGCAGTCAGCGTCCTCGAGGTGTCCGGCGACGCGCTCTCCGATCTGGTCGGACCGACGAGCCTCGACGGGTTCACGACTGCGCGCGTGTTCACCGGGATGTCGGGCGGCGGCTTCGCCGAGTCGGTCGCGCTCCCGGCCGGCGGTTCGCCGATCTCGCAGGCGCTCGCGGGAGAGCTCGACAGCGCGGTCGGCCACGAGATCGTCGGCTTGACGCAGGACGACGAGGGCGGGCTGGTGGCGGTGTGGCGCGCCAATCAGCCCGGCGACTGGGCCGAGCTGCCGCGGCTGACGCGGGCGCCGGCGGTGTTCACCGGCGGGCTGCTGGCCGACTTCGACGGCGACGGTGTGCTCGACCTGGTGGCCGTCAGCGACGCGTCGTCGGTCTCGGTGCTGCGCGGCGACGCCGACGGCGGGTTCTTGTGCTCGAACACCTTCGAGCTGCTCGCGCCGGCGCCCCGCGAGCTGCTGGCGGCCGGCGACGTCGACGGCGACGGTCGGATGGAGATCGTCGCGGGCGCGCCTGATCTGCTCGAGATCCAGATCCTCACCACGCTATAGGGCATGGCTCGATTGCGCGTACAAGGATGGCGATTCGCTTCGCAGCGGCCTGCGTAGCGATGTCGATGTGCAGTAGTGCGCAGCGCGAATGCGCGCTGCGAATCGGCTCGGCTTGACACGGCTGCGCGGCCGGTCGGATAAGGCTTGGCGGCCTTTGGCGGCCCTCGCACTTATGGCGAAACCGATCATCGTCACCTGGGGCGGCGTGCAGTCGACCTTCGATCACGAGAAGCTCGACCGCGCCAAGCTGTACGGCAAACGGCAGCGGCAGATCCTCGACCCCCACGAGCAGCGCTGCGAGCGGGCCGAGCTGTCGCGGGACGGCACCCTGCTGATCCGCTCCGGCATGACCGCGCAGGGCTACTTCGACGAGGGCAACGCGTGGATCCCGAACGGCAAGCTGGTCGGGCTCGACGCCGACGGCAAGCCGCTGCCGCACATCCCGAGCACGCTCGGCGAGGCGCAGAAGCTCGAGGGTCCGGTCGATCCGGGCGAGCTGCTCGACCTGGCGGTGCGCTCGGTCTACACGCTCGACCCCAACGGGCTCGACCCCAAGCTCGAGGGCGAGCTGCGCGGCGGCAAGGTGTTCCGCTTCGTGTTCTGCTACCGCGGCGGCTACGACACCGAGCTGGCCTACCTGGTGTGCAACGGCGGCGCCTACTTCGCGCTGGTCGGCTCGCCGGCGGTCAGCGACTGGTGCGAGCTGCAGACCACCGTGGCCGACGATCCGGGCGGCGACGACGACGGCGACGAGCTCGACTTCGAGATGTTCTGAGGGACAGGTCAGGGAGACAGCCATGCGCAAGATCCAGCTGATGAACGAGGAGAAGCGCGACGCGACGCTCGCGCTCGAGTCGGTCAAGGAGAAGCAGGGGCCGGTGTCCGGCGTGCCCGGCAAGAAGCTCGAGTTCCGCCGCTACCTGGCCACGACCGAGGCGGGGACGCACGCCAAGCTCAGCGCGCAGCCGGGCGACCTGGCGCAGGCGCTGATCGACGGCGACCCCGAGATCGACATCGAGCAGGTCGGCAAGCAGGTCGGCGACACTCAGACGGTGTTCTTGTCGAGCAAGGGCGAGGTGCTGCACGCCTCGCCGAAGCTGGTCGACGTGCTGTTCGGGCCCGACGGGGCCGAGCGCGAGCGCAAGCCGGCGGCCGACATCCCGGCCAACACCAACGAGAAGGAGTCGCCGGTGCGGTTCACCCCGCGGCGCATGCCCAAGGCCGAGGTGGTGACCAAGTTCGCGTTCCGCCGCACCATCCAGATCAAGCACGTCGACGGCCTGTCGTTCGACTTCTTGTTCAAGATGGCGAAGGAGCTGCACGACAAGAACGAGCTGGCGCTGCTCGGCGCCGGCAGCAAGGGCCGCGACCCGCTGATCTTCCAGGAGAACGGCTCGCCGTACCGCGGCTTCCTCGAGGGCCGCGTCGACGGCCAGAAGTACAAGCTGCTGCTCCACCTCTCGAACCTCGAGCTGCGCGCCCCGGGCGCGGCGGCGACCTGACCTTTCGGACAGACTGGAGATTGTCATGAGCCTGTTCTCCACCGACAGCGCCCGTCCGCTCGGCAAGGGCAAGCAGAGCCCGGCCGGCAGCCTGCTCGATACCGAGCTGGCGGCCATGTTCCGCAACTACAAGCGCGCCGTGGCCGGCAGCTACCGCGCGCTGCCCTTCGAGGACCTGGCCCGCGGGGCGGTCCCGTCGGGCGTGCTGCAGGTGTCGCCGAAGGTCGACGGCGAGCTGTGGTTCCTGGTGCTCGACGAGCAGCAGGCGATCCTGTGCTCGCCGACCGGCCGCGTGGTCTCGGGCGACGTGCCGGTGCTGCTCGAGGCCAAGGCGGCGCTCGGGCGCAAGCAGGGCCGCACGGTGCTGGCCGGGGAGCTGTTCGCCGCCAAGGCGCCGGGCCAGGGCCGGCCGCGCGTCGGCGACCTCGGGTCGGCGATGGGCGGCGAGGCGCAGGCGCAGGTCGAGCGCATGGCCTACTTCGCGTTCGACGTGCTCCACGGCGGCGATGCCGAGACGCCGCAGCGGCCGCCGCTGTACGTCGACCGCCTGGCGCTGTGCCAGCGGCTGCTCGCCGGCGGCAAGCGGCTGCAGGCGATCAAGACCGAGGCGGCGAGCAGCGCCGAGCAGGTGATGCAGCGCTGGAACGAGTGGGTCGAGGGCGGCAAGGGCGAGGGCCTGGTCGTCCGCACCGCCGACAACCTGGTCTTCAAGCTCAAGCCGACGATCGACATCGACGCGGCGATCATCGGCTACACCGACAGCTCCGACGAGCCCGAGGCGGTCGGCTCGCTGCTGCTGGCGATGATGCGCGACGACGGCCAGTTCCAGGTCATCGGCGCCTGCGGCAACATGCCGACCGAGCAGCGCAAGTCGTTCTACCAGCAGCTGTCGGGCAAGAGCGTGGCGTCGAACTACCGCTACGCCAACAGCAAGGGCGCGCTGTACCGCTTCGTCCCGCCGGAGACGGTCATCGAGGTCAAGGTCACCGACATCCAGGGCGAGGACTCGAGCGGCGACCCGATCCTGCGCATGGTGCTCGAGCACTCGCAGACCGGCTGGCGCACGATCCGGGAGATGCCCGGCGTGTCGATCCTCCACCCGGTGTTCTCGCGGATCCGCAGCGACAAGACCGTCAACCCGGTCGACATCCGCGTGGCCCAGGTGCTCGAGCGGGTCCAGATCGACAGCCTCAACAAGAAGGCCGAGCGCCTGGTCCTGCCGGCCTCCGAGGTGATCCGCCGCGAGGTCTACGCCAAGAGCGCCAAGGGCCAGCAGGCGGTGCGCAAGCTCGTCATCTGGCGCACCAACAAGGAGAAGACCGACCCCAACTACCCGGCCTTCGTGGTCCACTGGACCGACTTCTCCGCCGGCCGCAAGACGCCGCTCGAGCGCGAGGTCCGGCTGGCGCCGACGCTCGGCGAGGCGCTGAAGATCGGCGACGAGATGATCGGCGAGAACATCAAGAAGGGCTGGGACAAGGTCGGCTGACCGGCTGACCGCGAGGGCATGTCCTGGTGGACATGTTTCTCCAGGCATGACGCAAGGGGCAGGTGCTTCGGGACCTGCCCCTTCGTCTATGCGCTGAAAGTCAGGCAGTCTCGCCGCCGTCGATCGCCAGCGCCTGGCCGGTGACGCCGCCGGCGCCCCTTCGCGCCAGCCAGGCGACCAGGTCGGCGACCTCGGCCGGGCTGCGCAGCCGGCCCTGCGGCGAGAAGCGGGCCAGGGCCTTGCGGGCCTCGTCCTCGCTGCGGCCGGTGGTCGCCTGGATGTTGCGCGCGGCGTCGGCGACGATGTCGGTGTCGGTGAAGCCGGGGCAGACCGCGTTGACGGTGACGTCCTTGCTGGCCAGCTCGACGGCGAGGGCCCGGGTCCAGCCGAGCAGGCCGGCCTTGCTGGCCGAGTAGGCGGCCGTGTACGCGTAGCCCTTGACGGCCGCCGTGGAGGCGACGTTGACGACGCGGCCCCAGCCGGCCGCGAGCATGCCCGGGACGAGCGCGCGGGTGAGCACGAACGGGGCGGTGCAGTTGAGCTCGAGCAGGCGCGCCCAGGCGTCGTCGCCGGTGCGCGCGAGCGGGGCCGAGAGGGCGGCGCCGGCGTTGTTGACCAGGACCTGGACGCGGGCCCCGAGCTGGCCTTCGAGACCTGTCACTTCAGACAGGAACGAGCGACGAGAGTCGGGGTCGCCGAGGTCGACGGCGAGGACGTGGGCGCCGTGCGGGGCCTGGAGCTCGGCCCGCACGCGTTCGAGGGCGTCGCGGTCGCGGCCGGCGAGCAGGAGGGTGTGGCCCGGCGCGAGCGCCTCGGCGACGGCGCGCCCGATCCCGCGGCCGGCCCCGGTGATGAGCGCGAGCGGTGCGTTCGACATGCGCGGCAGTGTACCCGGGGCGCGGAGAGGCGCGGGGCGGTGCCGGCGACGACGGCTCACGTGCGGGTCGAAAGACGTCGGCCGTGGCGCCGCGGAGGTTCCGCCGGCAGTCGACCGCGGAGGTGGCGGGCCCGATCGCCGCAATTGATCCGCCACCGGCCGTCACTGTCCCGGCAGACGCCGTCGGCCGGCCCGTGTCCCCGCGTGGGGTGGGAGAAGGTCGGCCGGCGCGTCGCCAATTCGAGGAACGAGACGATGAAGTCGACGACGGTTCAGTTGCCATCCATGCGCCACGCTCAACAGAAGATGTTCGCCTGGATCGGCGGTTCGCTGCTCCTGAGCGGGTGCCCGGGCTTGCCGGCCGACGGCGGTCCGTCGACCGAGAGCGACCCCTCGTCCTCGACGACCGAGGCGACGATGGAATCGACCGAGGCGACCTCGACGACGAGCGGCGAGCCGACGACCGGCTCGACGAGCTCGACAGACGAGGCGTCGACGAGCTCGACGAGCGACGTCTCGACGGGCGACGACTCGACCACCGCGGTAATGACGACGAGCTCGACGAGCGACGGCTCGACCACCGAGGGGGTGATGACGGGCGAATCGACGAGCGACGGGACGACGACCTCGACGACGAGCGACGGGGAGACGACCTCGACGTCGGGCGACTCGACGACGAGCGATTCGACGACGGACGAGTCGACGACGGACGACTCGACCACCGACGCGCCGGCGATCTGCGGCGACGGCTTCGTCGATCGCGGCGAGGCGTGCGACGACGGCAACAACCTCGGCGGCGACGCCTGCACGCCCGCGTGCGCGCACAACCCGAAGATCGTGCAGCTCGCGTGCGGGGTCTACCACACCTGCGTGGTGCTCGAGGACGGGACGATGCGGTGCTGGGGCGCTGGAACCTCCGGCCAGCTCGGCTACGGCGACGGACTCGATCGCGGCGACGATCCCGACGAGCTGCCGACGCCGTCGGTGCCGGTCGGCGGCGACGTGCTGCGCGCGAGCTCGAGCGGCATGCACACCTGCGCGGTGCTCGACGGCGGCGAGGTCCGCTGCTGGGGCAACGCCTTCGGGGGAGGGCTCGGCAACGGGACCGGGAGCGGGGCGTTCGGCAACAACCCGAACGAGGTGCCGCCGCCCGTCATCGACGTCGGCGCGTCGGTCCGCGACGTCGAGGCCGCCAGCGGGTTCACCTGCGTGATCACCGAGGCCGACGACGTGCGCTGCTGGGGCTACAACTTCAGCGGACAGCTCGGCTACGGGCACACCGACAACCTCGGCGATCAGCCCGGCGAGCTGCCGGTGCCCGACCTCGAGCTCGGCGGCCCGGTCGCGCAGATCGCGGCCGGCAGCAACCACGCGTGCGCGGTGCTGAAGGACGGCACGCTCCGCTGCTGGGGCGGCAACTACTCGGGTCAGCTCGGCTACGGTGACACCGAAAACCGCGGCGACGAGCCGGGCGAGATGCCGCCACCGCCGGTCGACGTCGGCGGTCCGGTCGCGCAGGTCGCCATCTCGACGGACTTCGACGTCACGTGCGCCCTGCGGACCGACGGGGCGGTGCTCTGCTGGGGCGACAGCCAGAGCGGTTCGCTCGGCCTCGGACCCGTCGGTGACATCGGCAAGATGCCGGGCGACATGCCGCCTCCGCTGGTCCCGCTCGCCGGGCCGGCGACGGCCATCTCGTTCGCCGCCCTGTCGGGCTGCGCCCTGCTGGCGACCGGGGAGCTGCAGTGCTGGGGCAGCAACGGCCACGGCGCCGTCGGCGTCCCGGGCCAGAGCACCGTCTGGACCCCGACGATCGTCGACGTCGGCGGGCCGGTCCTCCACCTCGACAGCGGCAACAGCCACCGCTGCGCGGCGCTGGCCGACGGGACGCTGCGGTGCTGGGGTGGCAACGTCTTCGGGCGGCTCGGGCTGGGGCACGAGATGTCGATCGGCGAGACCGAGTCGCCGGCCTCGGTCGGCACGGTGCCGTACTGACGGGCCGCGTCACGCGGCGAGCCGGCCCGGCGCGGCTCGCCGTCGAGCGCCGTGAAATGTCCCCGAGGACATGTCTAAATAGCCATAATCGCCGCTCCCATGCGGCGCCCTCGCGGTCACTTCTTGAACGGCGAGATCAGGTCGGGCGAGGTCACGGGCGTGGGGTCGGGCTTCGGCTTGGCCGGCGGGGGCGGGGCCGGAGGCGGCGGGGGCGGCGGGGCCTCGTGCTTGGCCTCGGGCTTCTTGCTGCCCGCGGTCTTCTTGGCGGGCTGTTTGCCCGGGGTCAGCGGCTCGAGGGTGACGGCGACGACCCGGTCCTCGCTGGGCACGAGCTTCAGCTGGGCCTCGGCGCGGCCTTCGGCGCGCAGGCGGAGCAGCCGCTCGCGGTCGCCGCGAGGCACTCGCAGGCCGTGCGGATCGGCGGTGCTGCCGAGGATCGCGCCGCCCTCGTCGAGCACCTCGGCGGCGACGCCGGCGGTGTCGATCCGGACAGTCACGGTCGGCGGGGTCAGCGGCAGCAGGTCGGGCGCCGGCGGCGGCCCGGTCGGAGCGGGCGCGGGCGGCAGCGGCAGCAGCTCGGACGAGTCGGCGACCGAGACATGTTCCTTGGGACCTGTCGCTTCGGGCCTGTCTGAAGAGTCCTGTTGGGTGAACAGCACGAGCGCGCCGGCGGCCAGGACCGCGCCCGCGAGGCCGGCGACGAGGGCGAGGTTCAAGCGGCGCCGCGGCGGGGCGAACGGGGCCGGGAAGGCCGGCGCGGTGGTCTCGGGCAGGGTCGGGCGCGGCGGGGCGTCGGCGCCGCGGAACTGCATCGGCGCGCCGCGGGCCGGCTTGACCCGCAGGGTCTCGGGGACGATCTCGGGGGCCACGCCGGCGTCGACGGCCACGAGCGCGGCGGCCAGCTCGTCCATGGTCTGAAACCGCAGGTCGGGGTCCTTCTGCAGCGTCTTGAGGACCACGGCCTCGGCGGCGGCGGGGATGTCGGCGTGCGGCGCTATGTCCCGCGGCCGCGGCGGGGCGTCGAACATGTGCTTGTTGAGCAAGCCCATGAAGGTGTCGGCGATGAACGGCGGCTTGCCGGTCAGCAGCTCGAACAGGATCACGCCGACGGCGTAGATGTCGACGCGGTGGTCGTGGCGCAGGCCCTGGGCCTGCTCGGGCGACATGTACTCGGGCGTGCCGAAGATCATGCCGGTGCGGGTGAGCGCCTGGCCGACGCCCTCGTCGGGGTTTTGCAGCTTGGCGATCCCGAAGTCGAGGACCTTGACGACGTCGCGGCCGTCGCGGATGAGCCGGAAGCAATTGCCGGGCTTCATGTCGCGGTGGACGATGCTGCGATCGTGCGCGGCCTGCAGGGCGCGGCAGATCTGCACGGCGATGTCCCGCACGCGCGGCCACGGCAGCGGCGCCTCGCGCTGGATGACCGCCGCGAGGTCCTCGCCCTCGAGGTACTCCATGACGAAGAAGGCCGCGCCGTCGGCGGTCTCGCCGAAGTCGTGGATCTCGATCACCCCGTCGTGATCGACCGCGGCGGCGGCCCGCGCCTCTCGCAAGAAGCGCTCCTTGAGCTCGGGCTTGAGGGCGTACTCGGGGGCGAGGATCTTGATCGCCACCTTCTTGCGGATGAGCGCGTGCTGGGCCAGGTACACCGAGCCCATGCCGCCGGCGCCGAGCAGCCGCTCGAGCGTGTAGGTGCCCTTCAGGAGTTCGCCGATCCGTCGGTCGACGCGCGGCGTGCCGGCGTCGGGCTCGGCGGGGCGGACGGTCTGCGCGCCGGCGTCGATCGGCTGGGTCTTCGCAATCGGCTCGGACATCGCGGCTCCGTGCGCGCGGGCGCCGGAGGCTCAGTGTGGCACCGACCGCCGGTGCCCGTGAAGGTCGGGCATCGCCGGTGCGCACGTGCGGTCGATAACGCGCAGCGCGAACGCAGGTCGCTTGTCGCTGCTTCGCCGGTGGTGGTAGCGTCGGTCGTGCTCTCGCGCGGACGGACGCGTCGAAACGGCCGAATTCCCGCGCTGGCGCGGTCCTGTCGGCTCGGCGCCGCGATCGGCCTGAGCCTCGCGCTGGGCCTCGGCGGGCCGGCGTCGGCGCGGCAGGCCGAGCCCGCTGCCGGCGCCGACGAGGCCGAGGCGCAGCGGCTGTTCGAGGAGGGCTCGAAGGCCTACAACCTCGGCAAGTTCGACGTGGCGATCGAGCACTTCGAGGCGGCGTACGAGCTGAGCCACGCCGACGCGCTGCTCTACAACCTCGGTCAGGCGTACAGCAAGCGCTACGAGGTCGAGGCCGAGCCGGCGCACCTGCGCAGGGCGCGGGTGCTGTTCCTCAACTTCGCCAAGATCCGCGAGGCGGCCGGCAGCGACGCTAGCGACGCACGGGAGAGAATCGCGGCGATCGACGCGCAGCTGGCCGAGCTGGGCAAGGGCGAGGCCGCGGCGCAGCCCGAGGGTCCGGCGCCGGCGCCCGAGTCGCCGGCGAAGCAGCCGTATCGCCCGCGCGCGGCCGGGATCGCCGGCTACGCGCTGATCGGCGCGGGCCTGGTCCTCGGGACAGGTCTCGGCGCGCTCGGCCTCGTCAGCGCCGGGCGCATCGACGAGCAGCGGCGCGACGAGTGGCAGTACGTGCCGCTGTCGGGCGCGCGCGAGCAGCAGTACGAAGACAGCTACCAGTCGGCGCGGGCGCTGGCATTCGCCGGCATCGGCGTCGGCGGGGCGCTGCTGGTCACGGGAGTGGTGCTGGTCGCGGTCGACGCGGCGCGCGGCGGCAAGTCTGCGCCGCGCCGCGCTCAGCTGCGGCCCGGCGGCCTGGCGGTGGCGTTCTAGCGGAGGTTCATGCGCGCGCGTCTCTCCTCGCTCTCGCTCGCGGCGATCGCTGCGGTCAGCTGCTTTCAGGTCGAGCCCTTGCCCGACTGCGGCCAGAACGCCGGCGAGGGCGGTCTCTACACGCCGCACTACGTGTGCATGCCGCGGGCCGGCGCGCCGCTGGAGATATCGATCGCGCCGCGTCGCTTGCTGCGCGGCGACTTCGACGACGAGGGGGTCGACAACGACTTCGCGGTGCTGCTCGACCTCGGGCGCATCCAGATCCACACGACGCGCGATCAGAAGACCGAGCTCAGCGCCAAGCTCGAGGCGGAAGGCCGCGTCGAGGCGATCGCGGCGGCCCGCTTCTTCGGCGAGGGCCACGGCGACGATCTGCTCGGCGTGACCGCGGGCGACAAGGCGAGCGGCACGGCCGGCAAGGTGTTCGGGTTCCACAACGGCGGCGACATGTTCGCAAGCACGGCGCCGGAGCAGTTCGAGGCGGCGACGCTGGTGCCGTGGGGCAATTGCCCGGCGCCCAACAGCATCGAGACGCTCGACGTGGTCGAGGTGGAGAACGCGAAGGGCCTGGCGATCGGCTGCGACAGCGGGCCACCGACCGCGGAGAAGCCCGAAGAGGAGGCGCTCGACGGGATCGTGGTGGAGGCCGACGAGGGGGTGCCCTTCGCGCTGCAGCGCCGGGTGGGGCTGAAGATCCCCGAGCTCACCGGGATCCACGCGGTCAACGTCGCCCAGCTCGACGGCCTCGGGTTCGAGGACATCGTGGCCGCGCACAGGCCGATGGACAGCGAACACGAGTCGCTGGCGATCTACCTGGTCAGCAAGGACGCGTTCACCACCGATGCCGAGCAGGCCGAGCGCCTCGACATCCCGCTGACGCACTTCGAGATCCGGCGGGTGCTTCTCGACGACCTCGACGGCGACGGCGATGTCGACCTCGTCGCGGTGCATCCGTCCGACCGCGGGATCACCGTGGTCCGCCAGCGCCGCAGCGAGCCGCTGCTGTTCGAGGCGCCGCAGTTCTTCGACGTGGGCCGGGAGATCCGCGACGCCGAGCTCGGCGACTTCACCGGCGACGGCGAGGTCGACATCGCAGTCGCTCACGACGTCGAGGGCACCGGCCTCAACGCGGTCAGCGTCCTGATCCGCACCCACGATCTCTCGCCGGGCCAGATCGACTACGCGCTCGCTCCCGCCGGCGAGGTCAGCGGCGAGATCGTCGACCTCGAGCCGCTCGACTACGACGGCGACGGCCGCATCGACATCGGCGCGGTGGTGAAGGTCGGCAGCGAGGGGCGGGTGCTGTTCTGGCTCAACCGCTCGCCCGCGGGCGAGTAGCGCTTCGGGCCGCGGCGCGGGGCTGAAGGTCGGCCGCGAGGGCGGGTGTTCTTCCGGTTCGACGGCTCGTCCTCGGGGGAGCTGCGCTTCTTCGCGCTTCCGGGTGCGGGATGTTCGCGGAGGGCGTCGTGCTTGCGACGGCGAGATATCCTCGTCGCATGTTGCCCGTCGGCTTGCTCCTCGTCCTCGCCGCGCCGCTGCCCGTCGCTGCGCCCGAGCGCCCGCCGGCGCCGATCCTGGGCGGCACGGTCGTCGACCCGGGGGCCTGGCCCGAGGTCGTGGCGATGACGTACGGCCCCTCGATCTGCACCGGCACGCTCGTCTCCGATCGCGTGGTCCTCACTGCGGCGCACTGCATCGTCTCCGCGGCGGGGTGGCCGAAGTCGGTGCGCTTCGGCGACGACGTCGGCGTGCCGGGCACGCGCGCCATCGCCGTCGAGCGCGTCGGATCTCACCCCGACTATTGCAGCGACCTGATGACGTGCAAGTGGGACGTCTGGGACTACGGCTATCTCGTGCTCGCCGAGCCCGTCACCGACATCGCGCCGGCCCGGCCGCTGCGCGAGCAGGACGAGTGGGACGAGACGATGGCGGTAGGCGGCGTCGTGACGCTCGTCGGCTACGGGCTGAACGAGGCCGGGGTGACGCGGATCAAGCGGCAGGTCGACGCGCCGATCGTGCGGTTCAGCCCCACGGGCTTCGAGTTCCGGGCCGGCGGCGAGGGCATCGACAGCTGCTCCGGCGACTCCGGCGGGCCCGCGTTCGTCACCCTGGCGTCGGGCGAGGTCCGCCTGGCCGGAGTGACGTCGCGGGGCTCCGATCCGTGCGGCAAGGGCGGTTATTATGGGATCCCCGCCGCAGTGTTGTGCTGGCTGCACGACGAGACCGGCGTCGACCTGCGCGAGCCGTCGTGCGGCACCTGCGATTGCCTCGACACCACGCCCGCAGAGCCGTCGCGGTGCGGCTGCCGGGCGGACGGGCCTGCGGGCTCGTGGCTCGCGCTGCTGCTGCTGTGCGGGACGCGACGCCGCGGCGCGCGGGTGCGGTGATCCGCCGGCGAAAATGACGTGTCTTAACGGACATGTCGTGGGAGCGCCGGGAACGGTCGCCTGGTCGCTATCGAAGCCGAGGCTCGCTCCAATGATATGGCATAAGAGACATGTCCGGACGGGCATGTCCGCCCGGACAGGCCAGCCGCCCGGTCACTTCTTCTTGCCGAAGCGCGAGCCGATGGCGAAGCCGACCAGCAGGGGCAGCAGGCCGATGACGACCACGGCGGTGGCCCAGCCGGCCTCGGTCAGCTTGGCGCTCTCGGGCGGGCGGAAGTAGTCGCCGTGAGTCTGCAGGATGCTGCAGGTGGTCTCGCTGGTGTTCAGGCGGCCGGTGGAGTAGTCCTCGGTCGTCTTCTTGCAGGGGAAGATGTCCATGTGCGAGTTGGCGGCCACGAACCAGGTGGCGCCGACCAGCAGGAGGCCGAGGATCAGCTTGAGGGGGGTGGGGCGGAACATCGCCCAGCGGTACCGCGGCGGTCTTGGAGGGTCAAGCGCCCGCGGGACGCCCGGATGTCCCGAGAGACATGTAAACGCTGTTACTCGGGCGTGGGAAGCAGCACCAGATCGCGGACCGTGACGTGGGCGTCGGGGCGCTCCGGATCGAGGACTTCCACCCGGAACCGCGGGGCAGGGCCCGGCAGGGCGACCGGGGTCGGTGGCGAGTGCCAGGCGCCGTCGAGGCTGTCGGGTGGGTCGAGCTCGAGCAGCAGGGCCTCGTCGGCCAGCACGCGGACGCGGCCGGCCGGGCTCAGGCGGGCGCCTCGCAGGGTCACTGCCATCGTCGTCGACGTGGTCTTTGGGACATGTTCGACGGGGAAGGTCAGCGGATCGCCGGCGCGGACCACCAGGGAGGGGCCGTCGAGCTCGCGGGCGCGGTCGAGGCCGGCGCGCAGGCGGGTGAGGGCGCGACCGGCGGTGAAGCGGGCCGGGGTGACGCGGTGGCCGAGGTCGTGCGGCGGGCTGTAGGTGCGGGTCCAGGCCGGGGTGCGGTCGTCGGGGCCGCGGTCGGGGCCGAGCAGGCGGACCTCGGCGAGGCCGCCGTAGGGGCAGGCGAGGTCGTCGCGCGGGCGGGTGCTGCCCCACAGCTCGACGCGGCGCGGCGGGGTGGCGAAGGTGACAGGTCCGAGGGTGTCGCGGGCGCGCGCGGGGCCGGGGCCGGGCGGGTCGACGGCGACCGGTTGGCCGTCGACGACGACGCGCCAGCCGGGGGTGTCACCGCCGGGCTGGGCGACCAGGACGAGCGAGCCCGGGCCGTCGCCGGGCGGGAGCTCGAGGACCAGCGGGTGCTCGGTGTCGAGGCAAGTCTGTCCGTCGGGCAAGTAATAAGAGGACAGGTTCAAAGGGCCGGGTCCCTCGGCGCGGCCCTCGTCGATCCGCCAGCTGCGGACGGCGGCGCGGCGGGCCGGGTCGACGCGCACCTCGAGCAGGCCGACGCGCAGGTCGGTGCGGGTGACGCGGTCGGGGATCCGCTCATCGACGGGGGTGAGGCGGTCGAGGTAGAGCTCGGCGAAGGCGACCGGGCGGGCGACGAACGGCGGCGGCAGCAGGTCGTCGACGAGCGCCAGCGGGGCTGCGGCGCCGGGCAGGCGCAGCGGGTGGGTCGACTCGCCGAGCAGCAGGTACACCGGCGGGGCCTCGGCGCCGGCGGCCGGGCCGGCGATCAGCAGCTCGTGCAGCGCGGCGTAGGCGGCCTCGCGGCTGCGGTAGGGCAGGACGGTGCGGCCGTGGCCGAAGGCGAGCGCGCCGCCCAGCTGGCTGAACACGTGGACGTGGTGCCAGCCCTCGCCGCCGGCCAGGACGACCGCGCGCTCGGGGATCTCGGCGGCCAGGTCGTCGATCAGGCGCTCGGCGCCGGCGAACTCCTGCAGGCGGGTGGCCGGGGTCCGCAGGTACGGCAGGGCCTGGGCGGCCAGCAGGCCGAGGCCGAGGACGAGGCTGACCCATCGGGCATGTCGTCCGAGACCTGTGCGTTCGGACAGAAATCGATGGACATGTACCAAGGCGCATGCGGCCAGCAGGCAGGCGGCCGGCAGCAGCTCGGGGACGAGGTAGCGGCCGTAGTAGTAGAGGCCGACCTGGGGCAGGTTGCGCTGGGCGTAGAGGGCCAGGGCGGTGACGGGGAACGTGGCGAGCGCGAGCAGCCAGACGTGGGCGGCGCTCGCGGCCGGGCGCAGGCGGGCGAAGGCGACCAGGCCGAGGCCGGCGGCGAGCAGCAGCGGGGCGCCGAGGAGCGGCAGGACGGGGTCGAGGCGGCTCCACGGCGGACCGGGGGCCCAGCGCAGCCACCAGGTCAGGGCGGCGAGGGCGGCGAGGGCGGCGAGGACGAGCGGGAGGCGGCGGACGCGGCCGCGGACGAGGTCGAGGGCGGCGTCGAGGGCGAGGTAGACGGCGATCGCGCCGAGGCCGAGGACGACCGCGCTGATCGGCGACAGGGCGGTGACCGGGCCGAGCTGGCGCTTGAACTCGTCGTGAAGGTAGGGGTAGCCGGTGGCGAGGTGGAGCGCGAGGCTGGCCAGCAGCAGACCCAAGAGCAAGGTCGGAGCGGACATGCGCCGAAGGCCAGGTTCGGTGCGCAGCCACAGCACCGCCAGCAGGGCCGGGGCGGACAGCCACAGGTTGCCGCGGACGAAGCCGGCGAGGCCGAGCAGCAGGGCGGCGGTGAGCTCGTGGCCGTGGGCAGGGTCGGCGAGGTGCGAGGCGGAGGCGGCGTTGCGCGAGGTCGAGTCGGAGAGGCCAGGCGAGGTCGAGTCGGCGGCGTCGGCTCGCAGCTCGCGGACGGCGCCGGAGGCGTCGCGCGCCGCGGAGCCGGACGCGTGCGCGTCGATGGGGCGGGCGGAGGTTTGCAGTGCGTCCTGGGCCGTTGCATCGGCGCGAGTGGTCGCGCTGCGGGTCGAGTCGGCGGCCTGCGCTCGCGCGGTGTGACGACGGCTCGCGTCCTCGGCCGCGGGCGCGAGGCCGCGGGCGACCGCGAGGGCGGCGGCGAGCAGCAGCAGGCCGGTGAGCGACTCGGTCAGCGGGGTGCGGGCGGTCCACACGGCGATCGGCGACAGCGCGAACAGGCCGGCGGCCAGCCACGAGGCGCCGGCGCGCGGCCACAGGCGCTCGCCGAGGGCCCACAGCGCGAGCGCCGAGAGCACGCCGGCGAGCGGCGCGACCAGTCCCATCGACCATGGCCCGAAGACCAGGCCGAACAGCGCCAGCAGGGACGGGTGGAGGTGCAGGAACTGCGGCACGACCTCGCCGTCGTCGCGCCGGGTGAGGTAGAAGCCGGGGCGGTAGGCGCCCTCGTAGCGATCGACGCGGGCGGGGCTGCGGTCGGCGTGATAGAGGCCGAGGATGTCCCCGGGGCCAGGTCGCAGCTCGGCCTCGGCGCCGGCGCGGGCCAGCACGGGGTCCGTGTGGCCGGTCCGGCCGGTGCGCAGGGTGTGGCGGGCGCGGAGGACGTAGGTGCCCTGGTCGCGGCCGCCGAGGTCGGCGGGGATCGGCGGCCAGCGCAGGGCCGCGGCGGCCAGCAGCAGCGCGACCAGGCCGACGGCCCGCGGCAGGCTGCGCGCGGGCCGACGCCGCGGCGCTCGCTGTCCCCAGGGCCAGGCGAGCACCGCCAGGGCGATCGCGGTGAACGAGAACGACGGCGCGGAGAAGATGCCGCCGACCGCCAGCAGCGCGGCCAGGAGGCCGAGTCCGCCGAGCGTCAGCGCGGCCACCAGCGCGATCGACTCGGGGCAGGCGAGCGGGCCGCAGCGCACCTGCCAGCGCCGCGCGAACGCGACGAGCACTGCGGCGAAGGCGATCACGGGCGGCACTCGGCGCGAGGATAGCGAAAAAATCCGCGTCCCTGGCGGGACGCGGATGGGAGCGGACATGTCCGTACGATCATGTCCGGCGAGGGCCCGGCCTATCGCCGCAACCCTCGCGGGTAAGCGATTCAGCTGCCCGAGGCGCGCCGCTTCTGCCCCTGCGGCGGCGGCGGCGGCGTCGGCCGGTTGGTGGCCCCGGGCTGGCCGGCGCCGGTGCCCGCGACCTTGTGCATCGGCGAGGTCGACACCGTCTTGGCCGGCGTCTGCTCCTCGACCACCTCGACGTCGGTGCGCCGCACCTTGTCGCGCACGGTCTCGGTGTGCGTCTCGACCTCGCGGCCGACCACGACCTCCTCGACCACGCGCGCCTCCTTGGCGACCACGGCCTCCTCGGCGTACTCGGTCATCTCCACCGACGACTCGCGGAAGGCGTTCATGTCCTCGCCGGTGGCCGGGCGGTCGACGGGGCGCCGCTTCACGGTCACGTGCTCCTCGCGCAGGTTGACCTGCTCCTCGACCGGGCGCTCGGTGACGCGCGAGTAGACGCGGACGCGGCCGTGCTCGATGACCCGCTTGCCGACCAGCAGGTCCTCCTCGACGACCTTCATCTCCATCGAGGTGTCCTTGAAGTGCGGCTGGTCCATCTTCTGCGGCTGCGCACCGGTCGCGCGGGCGGTGCCGATCGTGCCGGAGGCCTCGGTCGGCCGCTGGGTGCTCGGCGTCTGCTGCTGCTGCTGCTGCCGCATCGTCGCCCCGGTGGCGGCCGGCTGGGCGCGGTAGGTCTGGCGCTCGCGCGTGAGCTGCTCCATCGTGTACGGCTTGGCGCCCTGCTCGAAGCCCTTGTAGCCGGTGGAGTGGAAGTGCTCGCGGCGGCGATCGACGTCGACCGCGCCCGAGCCGCTCATCATCGAGGCGACGTCGGCGGCGCGCTCGTCGGCCGTCTGCACGAGCACGAGGGTGCCGCCGCGGCGCACGGCCTCGGCGTAGAAGTGGGCGTCGTGCTCGGGCACCCCGGCCTGGGTCAGCGCGCCGACCAGGCCGCCGAGCGCGGCGCCGGCGGCCGCGCCCACGCCGGCGCCGGTGAGGGCGGCCAGGAGCGGGCCGGCGGCGACGATCGGGCCGATGCCGGGGATGAAGATCGAGCCGATGCCGGCGAGGAAGCCGAGCACGCCGCCGACGCCGGTACCGACGATCGCGCCGGTCCCTGCGCCCGTCTTGGCGCTCTCGGCCATCGCCTCGTGGCGGCCCTCGGTGGGGTCTTTGTTCAGATCGATCGGGATGTTCTCGAGGTTGTTGGCGACGACGCTGACGTCGGCGCGGTCGATGTTGCGCTTCAGCAGAGCAGTGACGACGGCCTGCGCGTCGTTGAAGTCATCGAACAGACCGATAACGGTTTTCATGGCGGCTTCTCCTGGGGTGGTGCGGTTGTGGGTGATAGTGATCGCCTCGGCGCGGAGGTGCAGGGTCTGCTGCTCGTGCACATGCACGCGGTGGACGCGGACGTGCAGCTCCTCGCGGAGGACGAGTTGCTTCTGCACGACCACGACCTCCTCGTGGATCGGCAGGATCATGGTGTCGCCGTCGTAGCGGACCGGCACCGGCGCTTCGACCGGGCGGCCGACCGGGACCCGCCAGGTGACGACGTGATCCTCGACGCTGTCGAGCTCGAGCGGCTGGTCGCGCTCCTCGACGGTCTTGTCGATGCGCACGCGGCCCTGCTCGCGCACGCGGGTGTCGACGTGGAGCCGCTCCTCGAGCCGGGGGATGACCGTCTCCTCGCGCCGGCCGATGACGTCCTGGCTGTCCTCGGGGACATGTGTCGGTGACCGCTCCTGCTCCTGCGCGCGCGACCCGGCGGCGGCGGCCTTCGCGTCGCTGTCCTCGGGGACATGTCTGTGCGGCGGGGTCGACATCGTCGGGTCATTGCGCGGCGAACACGTAGATCAGGATGGTGGCGACCAGCAGGACCAGCATCGCGGGGATGACGACGGGGGTCAGCCACGGCGCACGGGCGGGCGGCCCCTCGGAGCGGGCGTGCGGGGTCCGCCGCTCGAGCAGCTGGGCGCTGGACGGAGGATGGATGCCGAGCTTGCGCATCGTGCTTGCCTCGCTCGGACGGGCCGCCGCGGCGGGCCGGCCGCGACCCGGCTCCGAGGTCGCCTTGCTTGTGGGCCCGGTCGCGACGGGGCGCCAGCGAGCGGGTGCGCGAACTTCCCGAGCGACGTCGGCTGCACGACGCCACCAGGACCAGGCCCAGCCGACGCGAGATCCTCTATGCTGCGGCCGTGCTCCCGCGGACGATCACGATCTTGACGATCGCCGCGGTGGCCGTCGCCGCAGCTTGGACGAGCCCGGCGAGCACCGCGGAGCTGCTGGCGAAGGAGGGCCCGGCGGAGCACGCGTCGCACGCGGTGCTGGCGGCGGCGGTGGTGGCGTGGACGCTCGCGGGCCGGGCCGGCGGGCGAGCGGTGCCGCTGGCGATGGCCGGCTTCCTGGCGCTGGTGCTGGTCGAGGAGATCGACTGGGGCAGCGTGTACGGCTGGCCGGCCGTCGGCGAGCGCGTGGCCGCGGTGTTCGGCCACCGCAACATGCACAACGCCGCCCGCGGCGCGTCCTACCTGCTGTTCGCGCTGCCGCTGGTCGCTTATTACCTGGCCCCAGGGACAGGTCGCTGGCTCGGCCGGGCACGACCGATCCGCGACGAACGGTGGGCCTTCGCAGCCCTCGGTGCGCTGTTCGTGGCCGGCAACATGTCGGCAGCGTGGGAGCGGGCGACCCAGGAGCTGCTCGAGCTGCTGCTGTACGCGCTGTTGCTGGCGACCGGGCTGCGGGTCGCGCGGGAGCCTGGCACAAAGGACAGGTGAGCGGCCTGCTCGTCAGGGGGCACTGCCTGGCGGCCGGCCGATCTGTGGGTCGCACGGAACCTGGCAGAATGGACAGGTCATTCCTCGGTGCAAGCCTGCCCTGCAGCGCGCGCATCTGGCGACCGAGCCGCAGTGCACGTGAGTACATGTCCTCAGGGACATGTCTTCGCGATGGAGGCAAGAGTCGAGACGAAGCGACGAGGATTCGCGGCCACGGCAGACACGCCGTCGAGGACGTGAGAAGGCGTCTGTTCGGCGGCCAGCCCTGGCCGTCGAACAGGCGCCCCACGCTCGGCTCATGGCGACGCCCCGCAGCGGAGCCGGGGAAGGCGAGTCGGCCCCTCACGGCTGCAGCCGTGCCAGGGGTCCGGGGAAGGGCCGGCCGCGAATTAGAGGCGGGATGGGTGCGAGGAACGAGCGCGCACCCCTGCCGGTCAACTCGCGGCCGGACCTTCCCCGGACCCCCCGCGAGGCGCAGTCGGCAATTCGCGAGACCACGACACGCCGATCGCCGGGCCCCCGTAAAAAACGTCAGGTGGTGACAGCGCCGTCAGGCGCAGCAGGAGCGCGAGCGCTGGCGTCGTCGTCGATGCCGAGCTCGGCGAGCACCTCGGACTCGCTCGCCAGCTCCTCGGTGGCCGCCGGCGCCAGGGCCTGGGCGCGGGCCGCCCGGATCCGCTCGACCCGGCCCTTGCGCAGCAGATACATCTCCTCGATGAGGCCGAGAGTGATGTAGCAGCCGACCAGCAGGATCAGCACCGCGGGCCGGGAGATCCGCACTGCCACCAGCACCCCGCTGGCGAGCAGCAGGCCGACCACTGCCGTCGTCCGCTTGGTCAGCTTCAGGTCCTTCATCGAGCGGAAGCGGACCCGGCTGATCATCAAGTAGGACAGCACCGTGACGAGCGTGGCGACCAGGATGTGATTGGTCGTCTGGTTGATGCCGATCGCGTGGAACGCCATCACCGTCGAGATCAGCACCGTGGCCGCCACCGGGATCGGCAGGCCCAGCATGTACTTGCCCGGCTTCTCGTCGATCGCTCGCAGCGACAGGACATTGAAGCGGGCCAGGCGGAACGCGCCGCCGGCGACGAACAAGAAAGCGATGAACAGGCCGGCGCGGCCGAAGCCTTCGAGGCCCCAGCGGTAGATCACGAGCCCCGGCGCCACGCCGAACGTGACGAGGTCGCTGAGGCTGTCGAGGTGCAGGCCGAGCTCCGACTGCGTGCGCGTCAGCCGGGCGATTCGGCCGTCGGCGGCGTCGAAGAACAGGCCGAGCATGATCGCCAGCGAGGCCTTGTAGAGCGCGTCGCTGCCCCCGCCCTCGTCGCTCAGCCGCGCGCACACCGAGATCGCGTAGAAGCCGCAGAACAGGCCCGAGAGGGTGAAGAGGTTCGGCAGCAGGAAGTAAGTCTTGCGGAAGTCCATCGCCCGGGGGGCTTTGAGGGTAGCAAGAAATCGCGCGTGGGGCGCTGCTTTGTCGCCTCCAGCGGCGAATTTGCCGAGTTCGGTTGACAGGTCGCCGGGGGCGGTCGATGGTGCGTCCGCGCTCATGACGCTGCTCCTGCGGGTCGCCTACGACGGCACCGATTTCCACGGATTTGCCCGCCAGGAGGGCACCCGGACGGTGCAAGGGGCGCTCGAGGCGGCGCTGGCAGAGCTCTACAAGGAGCCCGTGCGGACCCGGGCCGCCAGTCGCACCGACGCCGGGGTCCACGCTCTGGGCCAGCTGGTGGGCTTCGAGCCGACGCTCTCGATCCCCGACCGGGGGGTGGTGCTGGGACTCACGAGCAAGCTGCCGCGCGACATCGGGGTGCTCGGCGCGTGGCCCTGCGAGCTGCCCGACGGCCGTGCGGTCGACCCGCGGTTCTTCAACGACGGCAAGACCTACCGCTACCGGATCCGCTGCACCCCGCACCGCGTGCCGACCACCGTTCGCGGCGAGTGGCACCTGGCCCGGCCGCTCGACGTGGCGGCGATGCAGGCGGCGGCGCCGGCGTTCGTCGGCGAACACGACTTCGCCGGCTTCCGCGCCAGCTCGTGCCAGGCGCAGACGACGGTGCGGACGATGCTCGCGGTCGAGGTGGCGGCGGTGGCGGCGGAGGAGCCGGCCGGGCTCAGCACTGTGGCCGCGAGCGACACGCCGGCGATCGTGACCGTGACGGTCCGCGGCGAGGCGTTCCTGCAGAACATGGTGCGCATCATGGTCGGCACGCTGGTCGAGGTCGGGCTCGGGCGCCGGCCGCCGACGCAGATCGCCGAGCTGCTGGCGCGCCCCGATCGTCGCCGCACCGGGCGCACCGCGCCGCCGCAAGGGTTGACGCTGGTCGAGGTCCACTGGCCCGATCCGTGGCCGCCCGCCGACTGGCAGACGCGCGCGCGCCGGCCGGACGACGAGCCGCAGCCGCTCGCGGAACTGGTGTAGCTTCCCGCGCATGACGCTCTCCTTCGACAAGCCGGTGCGCGCGGTGGTCACCGGCGCGGGTGGTGGCCTCGGCCGCGCGTTGTGCCTCGAACTCGCGCGGCGGGGCGCCCGGATCGTGGCCGCCGACATCGACCTCGCCGGCGCCGAGGAGACCGCGGCGATGGTCGAGAAGCTCGGCTGCAAGGCCTTCGCGCGCGCGTGCGACGTGGCCCAGCGGCCCGCGGTGGCCGAGCTGGCGGAGGCGGCGACCTCGTTGCTCGGCGGGGTCGACCTGCTGATCAACAACGCCGGCGTGGCCACCAGCGGGCCGGTCGACGCCATCCCCCAGCAGGACTGGGAGTGGATCATGGGCGTCAACCTGTGGGGCGTGATCTACGGCTGCGAGCTGTTCGTGCCGCAGATGCGCGCGCAGGGCCGCGGCCACGTGATCAACGTCGCCTCGGCGGCGGGCCTCCTGTGCACGCCGACGATGGCGCCCTACAACGTGACGAAGGCCGGAGTGATCGCGCTGTCGGAGACGATGGCCGCCGAGCTGGCGACGGCCGGCATCGGCGTGACGGTGCTGTGCCCGACGTTCTTCCGCACCCGCATCATCGACGCCGGCCGCCACCACGGCAGCGACAGCCGGGCCTCGGCCGTGGGCAAGCTGATGGACCGCGCCACGCTGCAGGCCCCCGAGGTCGCGCGCTTCGCCCTCGACGCGGCCGCCGCCGGGACGCTCTACGCGCTGCCCCACGCCGACGGGGCGTGGCTGTGGCGGCTCAAGCGGCTGGCGCCGGAGCGGTTCTACCAGCAGCTGTTGCCGCGCTGGCTCGGCAAGTTCACGCGGCGCTAGGGCGAGCGAAAGGACATGTCCTTGCGGGCATGTCCTTACGGGCATGTTTCCGAGGGCATGCCCGATCGCTCAGCCGAGCGAGAGCACGCCGTGGATGCCGATCGCCATGACGATGACGATGGCGGCCAGGACCAGGACGGTGCGCTGAAGCGAGAACACGCGGGTCAGCTCGCGCAGCGCGTCGAGCAGGTGGGTGATGTCGTCGCCGCTGGTGTCGACGACGCGGTTGAAGGCGTCGACGGCCCGCTGCAGCCACAGGCCGATGAGCACGAACACGACCGCCTCGGCGAAGTCGCCGAGCGCGGGGCCGACGGCCGACCGCCCCTGGGTGACGAGGCCGGCGATCCCGAGGATCAGGACGAAGGCGCCCACCGCCAGAGAGGCCGCGGCGACGAACCGCATGGCGTCGACGAGCTGGCGGATGATGACGTTCTCCGTGGCCGAGAACTCGTAGTTGCGGGAGGGGCTCGTGGAGGGCATGGCGCCGCCAAGGGTATCAGCGCGGGCGAAACGCGCGAAATTAGCGAACCGCCGGCGAGCGAGCCCAGGCGGGGCCGACAGGGCCGAAGGGAGGCACGAGGCCGGGGTCGCGGAGGGCGGCGGCGAGGGGGTCGGGCACGGCGCGCCGGACAGGCGCGGCGAGCGGTGCTCCCCGCGGCGGGAGGTCGATGATGCGTGGGACTCGTGGACGCCGCGAGCGAGACACTGTTCGCCGTGGCTGCGCGGTGCTCCGGCGCCTCGGGCATCGCGGGGGGACGCCGTGACTTCTCGGGATCGGAGGTCAGGGGCCGCTGAGGCGGATGGCGAGGCCGGCGTCGGGGAACAGGCCGGCGACGACGTCGGCCCGACCGTCGGCGTTGAGGTCGGGCAGGACGACCTCGATCACGTCGGCGGAGAACTCGAGCTGGACGGCGGCGGTGAAGCGACCGTCGCCGACGCCGCGCCACAGGCCGAGGCGGTCGCCGTGGAACAGGACTGCGTCGAGGCTGCCGTCGCCGTCGAGGTGGGCGAGGGCGATCGGGCCGGGGCGCGAGCCGAGGTCGGTACGTGGCCCTTCGGACAGGTCGGGGCCGAGCAGCGGGGCGAGGGCGACGGGGGCGGTGTCGAGGACGAGGACGTCGAGGATGTCGTCGTCGTCGAGGTCGCGCAGCCAGAGGCCGCCGGGGCGCAGGCCGGTGGTCATGGCCACGAACGGGCCGACGACGCCGGCCTCGACGGTGGCCCGCGCGAGGCCGTCGCTGCGCTCCCACTCGGCCAGGACCAGCTCGACCGGGCCGTCACGGCGCAGCCGGCCAGCGACGAAGCCCCCGGGCTGCAGGCGGTCGAGGCCGGGGACGACGACGGGCTGGACGATGGGGGCGAGGAAGCCGCCGGAGGCGTCGGCGCGGACGAGGCTGACGGCTGGCTGTTCGGACAGGCTGCCGAGGACGAGCAGGTCGCGGCGGCCGTCGCCGTCGACGTCGGTGACTGCGGTGGTGCGGATCTTCAGGCCGACGGCGACCTCGACTGCAGGCGCGAAGCCGCCGGCGCCGTCGGCCCGGTAGACGAACACGCCGGCGTCGCAGGAGGGGAACAGGAGGTCGGCGGCGCCGTCGAGGTCGAGGTCGCCGACCACCGGATAGGCGCTGCAGCCGGCGACGCCGACGTCGCGCGGCTCGCCGAGGCCGCCGTCGCCGTCGCCGAGCCGCAGGTCGGTGGTGATGGTGCCCGCGGCGGCGCCGATGACCAGGACGTCGTCGACGCCGTCGCCGTCGAAGTCCCCAGAGCGCAAGGCGAGCGGATTCGCGGCCTCCGACTGGACCTCGAGGACATGTTCCTTGAAACAGATCTCGGCGTCGTGGTACTCGCCGTCGCCGCAGTCGTCGCTGCAGCCGGTCGATGCGAGCGCGGCGCAGGCGGCGAGGACGAGGGTGCGAACGGCCACCTCCGCAGGCTATCAGGCGCGGCGCCGGCCGCAAGCCGCGAGGTCCTGGAGGATCGTGTATGCTGGCGAGCATGACCGCCGCGCCGAAGCTCGCCACCTACGCGGATCTGCTCGCCACGCCGCGCGACGTGAAGGCGGAGATCCTCGCGGGCGAGCTGGTGACGCAGCCGAGCGCGCTGTTCGAGCACAGCTACGCGCAGAGCGGGGTGGTGGACGGGCTGCGCGGACCGTTCGACCGCGGGCGGGGAGGCCCGGGCGGGTGGTGGATCGTGGTCGAGGTCGACGTCCAGTTCACGGACCACGACGTGGTCCGACCCGACGTGGTCGGCTGGCGGCGCGAACGGTTGCCGTCGCCCTGGGGCAAGCGGCCGATCGACGTGGTGCCCGACTGGATCTGCGAGGTGCTGTCGCCCAAAGGCGTGCGGCGCGACCGCGTGGTCAAGCTGGAGCTGTACGCCAGGCACGGTGTGCCCTTCTACTGGCTGATCGACCCGGTCGCGGCCGTGCTCGAGGCGTTCACGCTCGAGCGCGGGCGCTGGGTGCTGGCGGGGACGTACGACCGCAGCGCTGTCGCCCGCGTGCCTCCGTTCGAGGCGATCGAGCTGGTCGTCGCCGACCTGTTCATGCCCGAGCCGCCCGAGTCCGCGGAGGAGTGAGGCGCACGCGCTTCGCGGCGTCTGACGGGAAGCCATCGACGTGGCCAGACGATGCGCGCTGGAACGTGGTAACGAGAGAGGGCGACGATGACGGGTCCTGAAGATCGTGGCCACGCGGAGATCGAGGCGACCTACGACATGGTCGCGCGCCACTACGCGGCCGAGTACGCGGACGACCTGGCGGAGAAGATCCTCGATCGCGCGCTGCTCTCGGCCTTCGCGGAGATGGTGGGCCGCGGGGCCCTGATCGGCGACCTCGGCTGCGGCCCCGGCTTCGAGGCGCGCTTCCTGGCGGAGCTCGGCCTCGGGGTCACGGGGGTCGACGTCTCGGGGGGCATGATCGCCGAGGCGCAGCGCCTGCACGCGGGCGTACAGGGTCTGGAGTTCGTGCGGGGCTCGCTGCTGGCGCTGCCGTTCGGTGACGCATCGCTCTCCGGAGCGGTGGCGATTTACTCGGTGATCCACCTCGACGCCGCGAGGCGGGCGCAGGCGTACGCGGAGATGGCTCGCATCGTGCGGCCCGGGGGGGCGCTGCTGCTGGCGGTCCACACGTCGGCGGCAGGGTTCCCGGCTGGATCGATGCGCCGCCTGGAAGAGTGGTGGGGCCATCGCATCGGCCTCGACGGGCACTTCATCGCGGCGGAGGAGGTCCTGGCGAGGCTCGACGAGGTCGGCTTCGACCTCACCGCGCGGCTCGACCGCGGGCCGAGCACGCCGCGCGAGTTCCTCAGTCAGCGCGCCTATCTGCTGGCGCGGCGACGATGAAGGGTCTCAGAGCAGGGCATGCATCTGGCGGACGCATCTCTCGACCCGAGCATAAGTCCAGGTCTGCGCGGGGTCGAAGAGGGGCCGTTTATCGCTCAGCTCCTGGAACTGCCGCGCGCGGCCATACCTGAACTCCATCTGTAAAGCGTCGAGGACGCACCTCACAAGGTCGTAGGGACAACCGTTCGCCTCGGCGTATGCGCCCTGGGGCACGCGAGCGAAGAGGTTCTCGACCAGGACCGAAGGGATCACCGACGGGATGGACGCAAACTCTTCGAGCCCGGAGCGGAGTAGGCCCTTGGCGGCGCGGACGGCCTTTTTGTAGCGTCCGCCCGTTTGCAGATCATAGGCCGCCGCGTTCTCCCGGTGCTGGTCGGGCCAGGTGGCGATCGGGAACTGGCGGTCGCAGGAAGAGCGCAGTTCGTAGCCGTGACTGCACTGGGGTTGGCCGCAGTGGGGGCAGACCTTGTGTTGCCAGAGCTGAGGGATGAGCACGACGATGTCCGCCTGCGTGCGTCCCCCCTCGCCGCACAGAAGGATCGCCTTGTGTTGCTGGCATACGAGGTGCGCGCCGTACCGCTTCTTCAAGTAGACGAGGAGGTCCTCGCGGTGTTTTGGCTCAGCTGGAATGGGACACGCCCCGGCCTGGTAGAAGGAGCCGGGGCAAGGACCGCCCATGAGCAAGAAGACACGTCGTCACCACACCCCTGACCAGAAAATCAACCTGCTGCGTCGACACCACCTCGAGAAGGTGCCGGTGTCGGAGGTCTGCGAGGGCGCCGAGCTGCAGCCGAGCGTCTTCTACGGCTGGCAGCGCCACCTGTTCGAGCACGGCGCCGCGGCGTTCGGGGAATCTCGCAAGCGCGTCGAGACTAGCCGGGAGCAGGAGCTGCTCGCGGAGAACGAGCGGCTCAGGGCTCGTCTGGCCCGCAAGGACGAGGTGATCGCCGAGGTGACCGAGGAGCTGGTCCGGACAAAAAAATCTGTTGGGGAGCCCTGACGGACCGCTGGGTTCCCCACGACGAGCGCGACCAGGTCGTCGACTTTGTGCACAGGCTGTCCGAAAAGACAGAGGTGCCGCTCGTGAAGTTCGTGGAGTGGCTGGGCATCGCCCGCGCCAAGTTCTACGAGTGGCGCCGGCGATACGGCAAGCTCAACGAGCACAATGGCAAGACCCCGCGCGACCACTGGATCGAGCCCTGGGAGCGTCAGGCGATCGTCGACTATTTCGACACGCACCCGCTCGAGGGCTATCGGCGGCTGACCTTCATGATGCTCGACGACGACGTCGTTGCCGTCAGCCCCGCGACCGCCTACCGCGTCCTGCGGGCGGCCGGCCGGCTCGATCGTCATCGACCGAAGCCGAGCAAGAAGGGCACCGGCTTCGTCCAGCCCCTCGGCCCGCACGTGCACTGGCACATCGACATCGCCGTCATCAGCATCGCCCGCGTCTACTACTACCTGTGCTCTGTCCTCGACGGCTACAGTCGATACGTCGTGCACTGGGAGTTCCTCGATCGCATGACCGAGGCCGACGTCGAGCTCATCCTCCAGCGCGCCCTCGAGGTCCACCCGGGCGCTCACCCGCGGGTCATCTCCGACAACGGCTCGCAGTTCATCGCCGGCGACTTCCGCCGCTTCATCGACCTCGCCGGCCTGACCCACGTCCGGACCTCGGTGAACTACCCCCAGGCCAACGGCAAGATCGAGCGGTATCACCGGACCCTCGACAAGAACACCATCCACGCCGTCACGCCCGACGGCGCCCACGCCACCATCGCCACCCGCATCGACCACTACAACAACCACCGCCTTCACAGCGCGATCGGCTACGTCAGCCCGCGCGACAAACTCCTCGGACGCGAGACCGAGATCTGGGCCGGCCGCGATCGCAAGCTAGAGGCAGCCCGAGAGCTCCGACGCAAGCGCCGAGAATTGGACCACCTCGGCACCGCCGCGTAACTTCTCTCGACCCTCCACTTCACCCTCAGCGTCTCCGTTCGTCAACCCACCCTCTGTCCCGTTCACGCTGAGCCAATACAGCGGAACCTGAGTGGGTCGCACACGCTCGAGGGGGCCGGTCCGTGCTTGGGAGTCGGCTGCAAGCGGCATCCGGTGGGGATGACCGCGATGTCAGTGTCGCTCGAGAGTAGATGCGTGTCGTTGCAAACCGAGCCGTGGACCCGCACTTCGAGCTGGTACGCAAAGCAGTCGACATCGTTGCAAAACAGGTCCCGGAGTTCGGCGCAGAGAGCTTCCGCCGCCTGACGTCGACTCGGCGCTGGCTCTTGCCCGCAGTCCACTGCGATCTGGTGGAGTCTGTCGAAGTTTCGAGGCACGGTTCCTCCTACGACTCCTTCCGCCAGGCGTCTTGAATCGCGTCGATCTCGGCTCTTCGCTGAGGACTCGGGAAGTGCTCGCGGAGGTTGCGAAAGAGCTCGTCGTCGATCAGGCCCCGTCGTTCGAGCACTTTCATCACTTGGGTCGCGAACTTGTCATTGCTGACCTCGGTCGACGGGAGGCTCGTCTCTATCCCTTGTTGGAGAATTCCGAGTCGCCAGAGGAGTTCGTGGTTCTCAAACCCGTGGACGAACAGTTGGTGGAGCAAGACCCGCCAGGACACGCCCCGGGTCGGGCGTCCCGGTGACGCAGTGGAAGACGCTGGGGGCGCGCTCGGAGTGACCTCGGGCCCGCGGAGGCTGAGTGCGCGACAAAAGCGAGCGCCGAAGCGGTCGAAGACGACAAGCTCGGGGTCGGCTTTCGGTAGGAGGCGCCGTCCTAGTTCGACGCATACCGAGAGGGGTGCGGCAGGGAAGAGGTTCACCTGGCTCGGCCCGTACTCGCTCCTGATGCGATTGAGAGTGCTGCGCCACTGCTCGGCGAAACCCCGCAAATGAGCGCGAGTGCGTACGACGTTGGGGACGCGTCGGGGCTCCGGCAGGGTGAGCTCGACGACGTCGAAGTCTCCACCGAGGACCTCACCAACGGCACCCACGTCGACTGTTGCGCTGACAGACAGCAGCAGGGCCACGGCGCGGCCTCGCACCGGATGCGCGGGGAAATTCGTGATCCACTCCAAGGGAGGGCCGTCAGGGTCCCAGCACCATGAATCTGTATGTCGGTGGCGCTCGTAGACCTCGGCGGGCTGCTTGTCTCCGATCGTGCGGCCGAGCAGCATCAGCAGAGGCATCGGCGCGAAGCCGAAGATGGACAGGTGGTTGGTTTCGCTCGCACCTACGCGGTGCTCGAGGAAGCCGGGCACCTTCTGCGCGATCGCCCGCGCGCCGAGGGTGTAGAGCTCCTCGGTCCCGTCCCCGTGCTCAAGGGAGACGAGCAGGCCATCGTCGACCCGTGAGCGGGGAGCTATCGCCCGATCCACCTCGTCGAGAGTGACCGACGGCCGGTGATCGCCGATCGGGCCGACGAGCCGAAGGACATGCGTTCGCCCCGGTGACATGGTGAGACTAGCGCGGGAAGTCGGCCCCGAAGGCGCGCACCAGCGCCTGGGTGGTCTGGGTCCGCTGGGCGTCCTGAAGCGCGTCGCTCAGGGCGCCGAGTCGGGCCCTGAACTCCTGCATCTGTTGATTGGTCATCTTGCGAAACACATCCTTGTGGGGTTGGACGGGAAACGCAGCGACCAGGCGTTGGGCGAGCTCGCCGTCGTGACTGACGTATTGGAAGCCGCTGCGCATGTTGTCGACGAACGCTCGTGTGGCCGCGAGGTCATCGTAGTCGGCTTCGGTGCGTGGCGCGAAGCCGCAGACGGGTTGGAAGCGGGACAAGCCAGCGACCGTCAACCCGACGCCGATGGGGGCGGCGTTCCCCTCGACCGGGAAATGAACGTCCTTCCAGCGTTTCAAGTAGCGGACGACGCGGCGGAATTGCGCGGCACTCTCGCCGCTGCCGTGGCGAGCGACCCGGTCGAGAAAGCCTTTGGGATCGGCAGGCTCCCAGTACTTGTGCGGTCCGCTCGAGCCTTCCTTGCCGACCGCCAAGACGAGCCGGCTCCACTCGTCCTCCCAGTAGACCGCCAAGTCCACGTGGTAGACGGGTTCGTGCGCCTTGATGTACTGCACACGGATGCAATGGCGCAGCCACTCGATCCGCGTGGTATGCCCCTCGACGGCGTCACGGACCTTGCGCTTGGCCGCGAGCGGGTCGTCGGGTCGGACACCGGTGAAGACGATGCCGACGTCGATGTCGTAATCGGCTTTCACCGGTTGGACCCCGGTACCCATCGAGTAGCTGCCTTGATTGAACGAGGCGAAGCGGAGCCCGCCATCCCGCAGACGCTGCAGCACGGCGTCTCGTTTCTCGCGCAGGATGGCGTTCTCGTCCGTATTCGAGAGCAGGACGGCCTTGTGAAAGGTGAGGAACTTCGACTGGAGATTCATGGGAAGTCTCCATCCGTGGTGCCTGGCACGACCTCATCCGATCATGGAGGACGTCACGAGGTTCAAAATGGGCGGAGGTGCAGGTTTCGCAGACGCAGAAAGGGCCCCGGCGCGGTGCGGCGGGGCCCTTTTCGGCGGTTCAGTCGATTGCGGCGATCAGGTCGCGGGCTTGGTGGCGCGCTCGCTCATCGGCACGTAGGGGCGGAGGTCGGCGCCGGTGTAGATCTGGCGCGGGCGGGCGATCTTCTGCTCGGGGTCCTGCAGCATCTCCTGCCACTGGGCCAGCCAGCCGGAGGCGCGCGGGATGGCGAACAGGACCGGGAACATGTCGACCGGGAAGCCCATCGCCTGGTAGATCATGCCGGAGTAGAAGTCGACGTTCGGGTAGAGCTTGCGCTTGACGAAGTAGTCGTCGTTCAGCGCGATCTTCTCGAGCTCGAGCGCGATCTCGAGGAGCGGGTTCTTGCCGGTGACCTCGAAGACCTCGTGGGCGAGCTTCTTGATGACCTTGGCGCGCGGGTCGTAGTTCTTGTAGACGCGGTGGCCGAAGCCCATCAGGCGGCCGCTGCCGTTCTTCACGCCGGTGATGAACTCAGGCACGGCGCCGACGCTGCCGATCTGCTTGAGCATGTGCAGCACGGCCTCGTTGGCGCCGCCGTGGAGCGGGCCGTAGAGGGCGGCCGAGGCGGCGGCCAGGCTGCAGTAGGGGTCGGTCTCCGCCGAGCCGACGGCGCGGGCGGCGTTGGCCGAGCAGTTCTGCTCGTGGTCGGCGTGGAGGATGAAGAGGATGTCGAGCGCCCGCTCGAGCACCGGGTGCGGCTCGAACCGCGGCTCGGCCATCCGGAAGATCATGTTGAGGAAGTTGCCGCAGTACGACAGCTCGTTGTCCGGGTAGACGTACGGCCGGCCGACGGCGTGGCGGAACGCCCACGCCGAGAGGGTCGGCATCTTGGCGATGATGCGGACGATCTCCTGACGCCGGGTCTTGTCGTCGCGGACCTTCTTCGCGTCGGGGTAGAAGGTGGACAGCGCGCCCAGCATGCTGACCAGCTTGCCCATCGGGTGGGCGTCGAAGCGGAAGCCCTCCATCGACTTGCGGAGGAACTCGTGGACGAAGGTGTGGTGCGTGATCTCGTGGGTCCACTTGCGCAGCTGAGCCTCGTTGGGCAGCTCGCCGTGGAGCAGGAGGTACGCGACCTCGATGTACGACGACCGCTCGGCCAGGTCTTCGATGGCGTAGCCGCGGTAGCGCAGGATGCCCTTGTCGCCGTCGATCAGGGTGATCGCGGACCGGCACGACGCGGTGTTCATGAAGGCCGGGTCGTAGGTCATCAGGCCGAAGTCGTCGTCGGACGTCTTGATCTTGCGCAGCGCGTCCGCGCGGATCGTTCCGTCCTTGATGTCGATCTCGTAGGTCTTGCCGGTTCGGTTGTCGGTGATCGTCAGAGTGTCGGCCATGGAGAGCCTCCGGGAACGCCGCCTTCAGGGACGGCTACATGGGAGCCAAGCTGGGAGCGAAGATCCACCAGCGATCGACAGCGCGATCGTCCAGGTCTCGGCCGCCAACCAGGAAGGTAACACCGGTCCCCAGGGTGATGGAATGGCCGCCGTTCACGCGGGTCGCCACAGTCTCGGTGAGCTCGACGGCGAGGTCCTTCCGATCGACCCGCCACCACTGGGCGGCGCCCTGAGCGTACACGGCCAGATCATCTGCGAAGAGCCGGGGATCTGCGAGCGGCGCGCTGAGGAAGGCCGGCCGCTCCTCGACCTCGGTGGCCTCGACGGCGGACGGCACGTGAAGCACGAGCGCGTCGCCGGTAGGCTGTCCGCCGCGTAACCCGCCCAGGCACAGCAGGTCGATGGTCGCGGCTTCATCCGCTTCGTCGTCGTCGAGGCGGATGCACTGGATGTTCGTCCAGTCGCCGGCCGGGCCCAGGGCGTGGCCGCCGTCGGGGAAATACACCGCGGGTGCGTCGGCCTCGGCGCCGCCGACCAGCAGCAGGACCTCGTCGTCGCCGCGGGCGAGGCTGAGGAGGCGGGCCCCGGTGCGCGGACCGTCGAGCGCGGCGACGGGGGCGAGGGCGATGACGCCTTTTTCATCGGGGTCGAGCGAGAGGGCGACCAGGTCGGTGTGGGCCCCGCCGCCCGCGAGGTAGAGGCGATCGTGCGCGGCGCCGACGACCGCGGCCGCGCCGGGCCGCGCGCCGGTGTCGTCGCCGGTGACGGTGGCGACCGCCCACACGTCGGTGCCGGGATCGTACATGGCGGCGCCGATCCCGTCGTCGACGCCGACCCGCCAGACCCGGCCGCGAGCGTCGGCGACGAAGGCGCCGTCACCGGGCTCGGGCGGAGACGACAGGCGTGCCCCGAGCTCGATGTCGAAGCTGGTCTCGTTGAGCAGGGCGATGTCGCCGGCGCCGCTCATCAACATCAGGCCGCGGCCCGGCGCATGCACGGCCAGGAGGTCGGGGTCGGGCTCGGCGACCTCGCCCGGATAGACCGACAGGACCCCGGGACGCGCCATCAACACCGCCAGGTCGCCCGGCGGCGACAACATCACGAACGGGACGCTGCGGCCCCATGCGAGCAATTCTGTCCCATCGGCCAGGTAGAGCGCGAGCGTGCGCTCGACCGCGTCGGGCTCGAACTCGAGCTCGACCTCGAAGTCGGTGCCGCGCACGGGATAGCTGACGAAGTAGGCGTCGGGGCCGAGCTCGAGCGCGAGGTTGTCGGCGCGATTGAGGTCGGTCGAGTCGTCGGGCAGGACGACGCGGATCGGGAACGGGACCTCGACGGTGCAGGCGGACAGCCCGAGGCCGAGAGCCACGGCGGCCAGGCCGAGGCGGCCGCGCGCAACGGCTGCGCTCACGCCGGCGACGCGGACTGTCTTGCGCCGACCGGTGGCGCCGCGGGCGATTTCGAGCGCGCTCGCGGAGATCTCGAGGCGATCGGCGAGCAGCTCGCGCAGGGCCTCGTTGGCGGCCCCGTCGACCGGCGGCGCGGCCAGCTGGACCTTGAGCCGACCGTCGTGGAGGCCGACGACCTGGCTGCGAGCGGCCCGCGGCGCGACGACGACGTCGAGTTCGCAGCCGCGGGCGTGGTCGCGGACCGGACCGGGCGAGGGGACGGGACCTTGCGGTGCGCTCATGCGGGAGGGTCCTGGGCGAAGAAGAAGAGGCGGTGGCCGGAGGCGCCGATGGCCGCGCGAGTCGGACCCTCACCTGGCCGAAGGAGCAGGCACTCGCGGTAGAGGTTGACGGTGGTGCAGACGTGATCGGGGATCAGGAGGACTGCCGCGCCGTGGTCGGGGAGCGCGCCGTGCTCGCGCCGCAGCGGCAGGTGCTCCTCCGAGGGCGAGAGCGGGACGAGGCCCGGCCAGGCCGGCAAGTGACAGTTGGGCGCCGGGCGGTCGGGGGCGATCGCCTTGCTGCCGGCGTCGAGGGTGACGCGATCGCGGCCGCGGCTGACGACCCGGGCGAGCACGAAGGCGGCCTGCCGCAGGCCGAGCAGCGCGGCGGCGGACTCGCTGCGCAGGTCGCTGAGGACGACGGTGCCGGGGGAGATCCGGTGGTGCCAGGGGCCGCCGTTCAGCCGCCCGTGATCGAGGGCGGCCGAGAAGCTGTGGGTGCCCGAGGTGACGAGCTCGAGCGGACCCTTGCCGATGCAAGCAACCGCCTCGGCCAGATCGCACAGGGCGTCGTAAGCCGCGGCGGCCTCGCGGGTCTGGCTCCAGGCGAGGTGACCCTCGTAGCCGTGGAGGCCGGTGATGCGGAGATGTGACAGCGTCGCAAGGTCGGCGACGGCGTCGCGCCAGACGGACGGAGGACTGCCGGTGCGGGCCATGCCGAGGTCGACGTCGAGCTGGAGGTCGATCGGGCCGGCGCCGCCGCGGGCCCAGCGATCCATGGCGAGGGCGTGCTCCGGGCCGTCGGCGAGCAGCTGCACGCGGGCGGCCGGGTGGGCGGCGTGGAGGCGGCGGGCGGCGTGGAAGGCGGCCTCGTGCAGCGGGTAGGCGAGGAGGACGTCGAGGCTGTCCTCACGGTCATCCTCGGCGGCGGCCTCGAGCAGCAGCTGCAGCTCGTCGAGGGTGGCGCACTTGCAACGGGGGACCCCCGCGGCCCACAGGCGGCGGACCAGCGCGGCCGACTTGAGGGTCTTGACGTGCGGACGCCAGCGATCGGCGCCACGGTCGAGGTCGTCCGGTTGGTCGCCGCGACAGCGACGCAGCACCGCGGCGATGTTGTGGTCGACTGCGGCGAGGTCGATCACCAGCGCCGGCGAGGCGAGGCCCGGCAGCAGCGGGCCGAGGTCCGCCAGGATGGCGGCTGCGCGGGCGGCGTCAGGACCGGGCACGGCGGGAGTGTGCAGCACCGGTCTGGCCGAGACAAGGCCGAGGGGGCGTACGGCCCGGTGGCCGCGTTGTACTGCGAGCCGAGGTGGGTTTACCCTGCCGGTCATGCGCATGACGCCTCGCTTGCTCCCGGCCACGCTCCTGCTCCTCTTCGCCTGCGGTGACGACGGCGGCATCACCTCGACCTCGGCCACCGACGGTAACAACACCTCGACTGCGACCGTCGGCGCGACGATGAATCCGACCGAGACGACGACCGAGGGCGTGCCGACGACGACGGTGCCGACGGAGGGCAGCGGCACGGCGGACGACTCGACGACGCAGGTGTCGACGACCGAGCCGGTGACGTCGACCGACGCGACGACGACGACGACGACGACCGACGCGACGACGACGACCACCACGAGCGAGAGCGACAGCGAGACGACGACGACGACGACGACGACCGGCGAGGGCTGTTCCGAGGAGGTGCCGGACCCGAACTGTAGCGGGATCGACGAGGGGCTCATCTTCGTCTCGACCCCGCCCGACGGCGGCAGCGATCTGAACGACGGCATCACCCACGAGACGCCGGTGGCGACCCTCGCCAAGGCGATCGAGCTGGCGCTCGCGTGCCCGGACAAGTGCGACATCGTCGTCAGCAAGGGGACGTACCCCAAGTCGGTGACGCTGGCCTCGGGCGTGAGCATCTTCGGCGGCTACACGCCGAAGTCGTTCATCTACGACCTGCAGGCCAACACGACGACGATCGTGGGCAGCGATGCGCGCGCGGTGCAGGCGACGGGGCTGACCGAGTCGGTGCGGTTCCACGGGTTCACGGTCGAGGGCAAGGACTTCAGCGACCAGGGGCAGACGAGCTACGCGCTGTGGGTGAAGGACTCGGCGGACGACCTGCTGCAGGTCGAGCGCTGCACGCTGAACGGCGGCGACGGCGGGGCCGGCACCAGCGGTCAGACGGGCACGAAGGGCGACGACGGCGGGCTCGGCGGCAACGCGAGCGACGCGAGTGGCGGATCCGCGGGGACGTCGAGCTGCGGGGCCAACGGCGGCGGCGGCGGGTCGGCGACCGACTGTACCAGCGGCAAGGGCGGCGACGGCCTGGCCGGCGGCGACTCGACGCAGGGCGGCGCGGGCGGGATGAACGGCGCCAGCCAGTGCAGCCTCAACGTGATCAACGGCTGCAACGACAAGGGCGGCACGGGCGTGGCGGGCAATATCGGCGACAACGGGTCGGCCGGCAACGCCGGCTCGGCCGGGGTGGCGCCGACCGGGGCTTTCGACGCCAACGGCATGTGGGCGGGCACCAGCGGCGGAAGCGGCACCCGTGGCTCTCACGGGCGCGGCGGCGGCGGCGGCGGTGCCGGCGGGACCGACAAGGAGCCGTTCACCTGCGGGGACGCGACGCACCTCGGCGGCGGCGGCGGCGGCGGCGGCGGTGCAGGCTGCGGCGGCGCGTCCGGGGGTCCGGGCGGCGCGGGCGGCGGGTCGTTCGGGATCGTCGTGATCAACTCGTCGATCCAGGTGTCGAACTCGCTGGTCAACGCCGGCAAGGGCGGCAAGGGCGGCAAGGGCGGCAACGGCGGCAACGGCGGCGTGGGCAAGGGCGGCGGCAACTTCGGCCTCGGCAAGAACAGCGGCGACCCGAGCGACGGCGGCGGCAACGGGGCGCTCGGGGCCAAGGGCGGCGACGGCGGCGGCGGCGGCGGTGCGGCCGGCGGCTGCGGCGGTGCGTCGGTCGCGGTGGCCCGCGTGGGCGGCGGCTTCGTCGGCCTGGCCAACGTGCAGCTGCAGGCCGGCGCAGCCGGCGAGGGCGGCCTCGGCGGCGACGGCGGCTTCGAGGGCAACGCCGGCGGCAAGCCGCAAGCGCCCGACGGCGGCGACGGCTGCCAGGGCGCGGCGACCGAAGAGCAGGTGTACTAGCTCGTTCGAGCAGGTCCCCGAGGACATGTCCTCGGGGGCAGGCTCGATGAGGCAGGTCCGAGAGGACAGGTCCGAAAGGACGGGTCCGGAAGGACAGTGATGGCGGGCGGCAGGCGCGAGGCGCGTGCCGCCTGTCGCGCGTCGAGGAGCGAGCGAGGCCGGATGCCGCGATCGCCCGGGTGCAAGCGAGGGTTGCGAGGGCGGTGGACCCGAGGTCGTCCGAACGGCGCTGCGGCGGCGCGCGGCGATGGCGGGCGAATCGGAGGTCGTCCGAACGGCGCTGCGTCGACGAATCGCGTCGTCGGCCGGAGGCGCAGCGCGCCGGAGACCTCGGGCGTGCGCCCGCGACGACCTGTTCGACGGCGTCAGGCGAGGCGTGTGCGCTGGCGCGGCGCGGAGGTCGCGTCGCATGTCCGCGGGGACAGGTCCAGAACGGCCGGCGACGGAGAGTGTCGAGATCTCGGCGCTCGCCCGCGCGCTCACGGGCCGGGGACCTGGAGGGTGGGCGCGGCCACCGGCCGCGGCGGCGGGTTGCGCGGGTGGCTCCGGTCGGGCATCCCGAGGCGGGTGAAGAGGTGGGTCCGGAGCGCGCCGCTGGCAGGGGTCGCGGCGCTGGCGGTCGGTGCGCTCGCGAGCTGCGAGCGGGCGGTGCTGATCGCGGACGACGGGGTCTGCGGCGGCGAGGCGCCCGAGGTGCTGATCGGCGGCGGGCTGCGGATCGAGGGCGACATCCTGCTGTCTTCTGGACATGTCGAATCGGACATGTCGGAAGAGACATCATATCGCAGCGCCGTCAAGTGCCGCGGGACGCTCGATCGCGCGTGGGACGTCGGCCGCAAGCTCGACCTGTCGTACTGCCTGGGCGAGTTCACCGACGCGGCGCTGGAGTCGCGCACGCGCGCGGCGCTGGCGCTGGCGACTGCGCAGTGGGAGCGGGCGTCGGGGGTGAACTTCATCCACCGCGAGGCGCTCGACGGGACGCCGGACTGCGCGGCGCCGGAGCAGGTGGCGTTCACGATCCGCCAGGGCGCGGCGGCCGAGTGCGGCGCGGGCGGGTGCCCGCTGGCGTCGGCGTCGTTCCCGGCGACGGCGCCGGAGGACGAGGGGGCGCGGCTGCTCGTGTGGCCGGACGCGCTGGTGAGCGAGATGTACTCGCCCGAGATGGTGGTGCTGCACGAGCTCGGGCACCTGCTGGGGTTCGTGCACGAGCACTCGCGGTTCGAGCAGTCGCGGGAGATCTGCGTCGACGCGGCCTCGACCGAATTTCGCGGGCTGACGTACCCCGACCCGGCGTCGGTGATGGGCGACGCGCGCTGTCCGGGGATCTCGGAAGCCAGCAAGCAGGGCCGGCTGTCGCGCGGCGATCGCCTGGGCGCGTCGATCCTCTACGCGCTGCCGCGCTCGCGCGTCGATGTCGACGGCGACGGCCGCGAGGACGTGGTGTGGTTCGTGCCCGGCGGCGAGTCCTACGAGGTGTGGTACGGCGCGCCGGCGGGGCGGTTCGTGCGGCGGTCGTTCAGCCTGTGTCAGCGCGACGGTCCGTGCCCGAGCCGGGCGCCGCGCTCGTGGCGGCCGGTGGCGCTGGCCGGGGAGGACGGGCGCACGGAGGTGCTGATGTTCGGGCCCGAGGAGATCACGGACGAGCTGTGGCAGCCGCCGGCGCAGGGCCGCGGCGGGTTCGTGCGCAGCCGGGTCGAGGCGCCCGGCAGCGCGGCGCCGATCGTGGGGGCGTTCGCGGGCGACGGGCGCGACGCGGTGTGGTGGTGGCGGCCCGGCGCGGAGGTCGACGCGCGCTGGGTGTGGCGCGCCGGCGGGGTCGAGGACGAGCCGCTCGACGACCGCTTCGCGGCCGGCTACGGCTGGCCGCTGGTCGGGCTGTGGACGCCGGGGCGCGGCTCGGGGGCGCGCCGCAGCCAGGTGCTGTGGCTCGACGCGCAGCGGTTCAGGGTCGAGCTGTGGGCGTTCGGAGATGACTCGAAGGACATGTTGCAGCGGACAGGCATGCCGGCCTGCGGGCTGCGCCGCAGCGACGAGCAGGTCGGCCGCGTCGGCGACTTCGACGGCGACGGGCTCGACGAGGCGCTGTGGTGGGACCCGCGCGCGCAGGCGACGGTGCGCTGGCACCCGGACCGGCTGTGGCGCGAGGACGGGAGCTGCGATCCGTCCGGCTGGTCGCGCAGCGAGGGCGCGGGCGACCTGCAGGCGCGCGTGGAGGTCGGTGACTTCGACGGCGACGGGGCCGACGACGCGCTGTGGTGGTCGGCAGCGCCGGACCGGGCGTGGCTGTGGCGGATGACCGGCGAGGCCCCGGAGCGCGTGCCGGCGCCGACGCCCCCGCACGAGGCGACGACCTGCGTCGGCGACTTCGACGGCGACGGCTGCGACGACGTGCTGTGGCACGCACCGCAGGCGACGCCGCGGCTGTGGCGGGCGCGCTGCGCGGGCGAGATGGGCTTCGAGACGGACGAGCTCGCAGCGCCGCCGCGCGGCGGGTACCCGATCGGCTGCGGGGGGTGAGAGTGCTGATGTCCTCGGGGACAGCGCGCCGGGGCTGTCGAATGTCCTCGAGGACATGTCCCGAAGGGCGAATCAAATGTCTCTCGGGACATGTCGTGAGACGCGAGGTCGAGCGGGCGGGCGCGTGAGGCCTTGCTCGCGCATGTGCGGGCCGGCTTAACGCGCTCTTAATCCGGCGGCCGCGGCCCGCGCCGGATCCGCGGGTACACTGCGAGGGACTCATGCGGATCTTGCTCATCGAAGACAACGAGCGGCTGGTGCGCGCGCTCGAGCAGGGTTTTTCAGAGGAGGGGATCGCGGTGGTCCCCGCGCTCGCTGCGGCGAAGGCCCTCGAGCAGTCGCGAGCGAGCAGCCTCGACGCGATCGTGCTCGACCTCGGGCTGCCGGACATGGACGGGATGACGCTGCTCCAGCTGCTCCGCACGGAGCGGCCGCACATCCCGCTGCTGGTGCTGACCGCTCGCGACGCGGTCGAGTCGCGAGTGGCCGCGCTCGACGCGGGCGCCGATGATTATTTAATTAAACCGTTCGAGTTCGCCGAGCTGCTGGCGCGGCTGCGGGCGCTGACGCGGCGCGCCGGGGGGCCGCGCTGGGCGGCTGTGGAGGAGGGCGAGGTGGCGCTCGACGACGAGTTCGGGGTCCGCCACGGCGACGTGCGCGTGGTGTTGACGCCGCGGGAGCACGCGCTGCTGGCCTATCTGCTGCGCCGCCGCTTCGAGGTGGTGCCGCGGATCGACATCCTCCGCGAGGTGTTCGGCTATTCGCACGACCCCGGGACCAACGCGATCGATGTCCACCTGGCGCACCTGCGGCGCAAGCTGACGGGCCTGCCGATCGCGCTCGAGACGGTGCGTGGGGCCGGTTTCCGCGCGCGGGTGACGGACGCATGACGACGCCGCGCCGGCGCTCGCTCGGCCGCTGGCTGGGCTTCTGGATCGGCGCGTCCACGGCGCTCAGCCTGCTGGTGTTCACGGCCACCGCGGCGCTGGTGCTGTACGTCGACGAGCTGCGCGACGCGGCCGAGGAAGCGGCGGAGATCGACGACGACGGCGACGCGGGCGAGGTCGACGACGACGGGCCGGAGGCGATCGAGTTCCCGACCGAGACGCTGCTGGCGCAGGTGCTGGTGGCGTTCGCGATCGCGGCGCCGGTCGGGCTGGCGCTGTCGATCGCGGGGGCGCGGTGGTTGACGCACCGGGCGACGGCGCGGATCGACGCGGTGATCGCCGCGGCGGCCCGCATGAGCGCGGAGGACCTGAAGGAGCGCCTGCCGGTGACCGGCGCGGGCGACGAGCTCGACGCGCTGGCCTCGGCCCTGAACGCCCTGTTCGCGCGCATCGACGGCGGGATCGCGGCCCAGCGGCAATTTGCGGCCGACGCCTCGCACGAGCTGCGCTCGCCGCTGGCGGTGCTGTCGAGCACGCTCGAGGTGGCCCGGCGGCGGCCGCGTGCGCCGGCCGAGTGGGAGGACCTCGCCGACCGCACCCTCGACGAGGTCCGCCGGATGTCGGCGCTGGTCGAGGCGCTGCTGCAGCTGGCGCGCGCGAGCGGCGGGGTGAAGCGGGCCCGGGTCGACTTGATGGCGCGCCTCGACGGGCCGGCGCAGCGCTGGGCCGAGGCGGCGGCGCGGGCCGGGGTGAAGCTGGCGTTCGCCGGGCCGGACGAACTGGTGGCCCAGGTCGACGCGGACGCGCTCGAGATCGCCATCGGCAACCTGGTGAGCAACGCGGTCGCGTACTCGCCGCCGGGCGGGACCGTGACGCTGGAGGTGCGCGCGGAGGGTGCGTGGCTCGCGGTCACCGTCGACGATCAGGGACCGGGGATCCCCGCGAGCGAACGTGAGCGGATCTTCGCGCCCTTCGTGCGCGCGACGGCACCCACGGCCGACCGCACCCAGGGGCGCGCAGGCCTCGGACTCGGGCTGGCGATCGCCCGCCGGATCGTCGAGGGACATACCGGTACGCTGGACGTCGGCGAGGCGCCGGGCGGCGGGGCGAGGTTCACGATCCGGTTGACTCGCATGATCGATCCGGGCTTTACCGTTTCTTAAACGGCGGAACAGGCGGCCGGCGATCCACAGTAATGCGAGCACCGTGATGCGACGGATCGGCCCCCGAACTGCGCGAGTGACCGCCGGCTTGCTGCTGGGGTTGATGGGGCTGCTGGGCGCGGCGAGCTGCGGCGGCGGCGAGGCCGCCAGCGCGGCGAAGATGAAGGCGCCCGAGCTTCCGGTGATCCGCGACGGGGTGGTCGAGGTGCCGGCGGGCTACGCGGAGCGGGTGGGGATCACCGTCGCGCCCGCGCATTACGAGGACGTAACCCCGATCGTCCACGTGACCGGCGTGCTCGAGTTCGACGCTCAGCGCCTGGCCGCGGTGGGTTCGCGGATCGCCGGGCGCGTGGCCGACGTCGAGGTCATCGAGGGCAGCAAGGTCGAGGTCGGCCAGGTGCTGGGGACGCTGGTCAGCGCGGAGCTCGGCACGGCGCAGGCCGACATCGCGGCGATGGAGGCGAGGCTGCTGGCGGCCAGCCGCGACGTCGAGCGCAAGCGCAGCCTGCTGGCCGAGGGCATCACGTCCCAGCGCGAGCTGGACCTGGCGATCTCGTCGGCCGCGATCGCAGCGGCGCAGCTGCGGGCCGCCAAGCAGCGGGTGGCCGCCCTCGCCGGCGCGCCGTCGAAGGGCAAGCTCGGGTTCAACGCGCTGACCAGCCCGATCGCCGGCGACGTCGTCGGCGTGCACGTGTCGCGCGGGCAGGCGGTGGTGCCGAGCCACACCGCGTTCATGATCGCCGACCGCCGCAGCCTGTGGGTCCGCCTGTCGGTGTTCGAGGGCGAGGTGCTGCACGTGCAGCCCGGCGACCCGGTCGAGCTGACGCCCACCAACCGCCCGGAGGAGGCGTTCGCCGGGGTGGTCGAGTTCGTCAGCGTGGCGCTCGACCCGATGACCCGCAGCGCCGAGGTGCGGGTGGTGGTCGACAACACGTCGGGCAGGCTGCGCGCGGGCCAGGCGGTGCACGCCAACATCCGCCCGACTTCGGTCCAGCGCCGTGCGGTGGTGGTGCCCCGCCAGGCGGTGATCCAGATCGACGGGGCGCCGCGGTTGTTCGTGGCGACGGACGAGCGCACCTTCGAGATGCGCGAGGTGACGCTCGGGGTCGGCGACTTCGAGCGCGTCGAGGTCAAGGAAGGCCTCTCGGTCGACGAGCGGGTGGTCGTGTCCGGGGTGTTCGCGCTCAAGGGCGAGCTGTACCGCTGAGCGACTGTAACTCGCAGGGCATGTCCTCGGGGACATGCCCGCTGGGGCATGTCTTCAAGACAAGACGCTAGCCGATCGGGATATGGATGCAGGCGTCGCCGAGGGTGGCGGCGAGGGCCTCGCCGACGATCTCGACGTAGCCGGCCTTGTCCTCGATGTCGCCCCAGATCGGCTCCTCGCCGAAGGCCTTCATGAACTGCCACAGCTTCTGGTTCTCGGCCGGGACGCACTTCTTGATGAGGCCCGCGGTGAGGATGCAGGCGTCGCCGCCGCAGTCGGCCTTGGCGTCGCGGACCATCGCGGTGTAGGTCGACAGGACCTCGAGCGAGGCGTCGGGGTCGTTGGTGAGGAAGAAGACCAGCAGGACGGCGTCCTTGTCGCGCAAGAAGCCTTCGTTGGCGGCGGCGTTGGTCGCGCTGGTGGCGTAGGCGGCGGCGGCCACCGGCATCTCGAGCGAGGAGCCTTGCTCGCCGGCGGCCGTGGCGGCGCCGGTGAACCACGCCTTGAGCGGGGCCGGGTCGACGTCGGTGCTGGTGGCGAAGTAGGCCATGCCGTCGTGGACGAACAACCGGCCCTGCGAGCCGTTGGCCCCGTTGTCGCCGCTGGTCGGCGGGAGGTAATACTGGTCGATCGCCTCGACCTCTTCGGGGGTGGTGCCGATCTGGCACTGCGTGTTGCCGACCGGGCAGTTGTCGGGGCAGCAGGCCTGGCCCGCGCCGGTGCAGTAGAAGTCGGTGGTGGTGATGCCGACGTGGAGGTCGACGCCCTTCGGCAGGTTGTCGATCATGGCGTCGACGAACTGCGGGAAGGCGTCGGCCAGCGCGCTCTGGTACTGCGCCATCGACTTGGAGTTGTCGACCACGAACAGCACGTCGACGGCGCCGCAGCCGGGCACCTCCTCGTCGTCGGGGAGGTCGTACTTCTCGAGGCCGTCGGTGGTGGTGACGGACACGCCGGAGCTGCCGGTGCTGGTGGTGGTGCTGGTCGGCGGGACGACGACGCCGGTGGTCAGGCCGCCGGTGGTCGCAGGGCCGCTCGGATCGCCGGCCTCGCTGGTCGACTGGGTGGCGTCGCCGCAGGCGACGAGCAGGCCGAGCGCGAGGCAGCAGGCGGAAGCGAGGAGGCGGACGTACACGCGGCGAGTATGGCGCGAAGGTGCGCCCTCGTCGACGCCCGCGCGCTCGCTTGCGCGGAAGAGAGGTTGTTGCCAGCGGCGCGAGGCGCGTGGCTTCACGGCGAGGCGGGCGAGGCGGGAGCCGGGGCCGGGGCGGGACGCAGGGCCTCGGCGAGGCCGTGCAGCGCGGCGATCTCGGCCATGCCGAGGCGGACCTCGATGGTGACCTCGCGGCCGGTCTGGCCGAGGCCGACGCGGTCGAGGATCGCAGGCGGGATGCCGGCGCCGCGCAGGGCCTCGAACTGTTTCTTCAACTCGGCCAGGGTGGCGCCGGCGACGTCCTCGCCGCGCATGCCGAGGGCCAGCTCGACGCCGAGGCCGTCGCGCAGATCGAGGGCGCCACGGACCTGCTCGAGGCCGGACAGGGCCGGAGCCAGCGAGACGGCGGCCTTGGTGGGGACCTGGCCGGCGAACCAGACCGGGCGGCCTTGGGCGATCCGGGCGATGAGCGGCTGCAGCGGGCCGGTGGCCGCGCTGGCGCCGGTGCCGGCGCGCAGGGCGTCGAGCTGCTGCGACCAGCCGGCCGTGCCGAGCAGGAGGACGTCGGGGCCGACGATGCGCCCGCGCGCGCCGCGGAGGACGACGACCGGCTCGGGGCCGCTGGTGTCGAGCTTGAGGCCGCGATCGGGGAGCTGTCCTTCGAGACAGGCGAGCCGGTCGCGCTCGCCGACGCCGTCGCCGACGAGGACGGCGGCGACGTCGACGCCGTTGGCCGCGACGGCGAGGTCGAGGGTGCGCAGGTTTTCAAAGGGGACGCGGCAGGCGGCGAGGGCGTCGAGGGTGCGCCTGGCGTCGGGGTCGGCGTCGAGGAGGGCGCGGTTCTGCTGCCACAGCGGGGCGGCCCGCAGCGCCTGCAGGTCGATGTGGGCGACCAGGCTGGCCTCCGCCGGGAGCAGCGTCAGCGGGTCGACCCGGGCCGGCGCAGCGGTGCGCCAGCAGGCCAGGACGAACGCGAGCGCGAACAGGACCGACGGGCGGAGCGAGCGCAGGACGCAACGCATGCTCCGGTGATACTTCGCGCGCGGGGGGCGGTCAACCGCGGGACCGGTGGGCGCGCGAGCGGGCCGTTCCGGCGGTGGGCGGCGGATGTCTTCATGGGCATGTCCCATCGGACATGTCGACGCGACGCGCGAGGCGGCCTCGACGTCCGGGCGGTCAGCGCAGCCAGGAGCGGGTCGACAGCACGTGCGGGTGATCGTGGCCGAGGATGCGCTCGAGGGCCTCGGCGGCGGCGGCCATCTCGTTCGCGCCGGCGGCGTCGCCGAGCTCGCGCAGGGCGGTGCCGCAGTTGAAGCGCGAGCTGACGGTCTGCCAGTGCTCGGAGCCGAGGACGCGCACGCGGATGTCGAGGGCCTGGCGGTAGTGGTCGAGGGCGGCGCGGTGATCGCCGCGGCCGTAGTGGATCTGGCCGATGGCGTTGAGGGTGGCGGCGACGCGGGCGTGGTTCTCGCCGTACAGGGCGCGCAGGCCGGCGAGGTTGCGCTGGAAGGCGTCGAGGGCCCCGTCGTTGTCGCCGGCGCGGCCGCGGGCGCGCCCGAGGTCGTGGAGGATCGCCAGGGTGTCTTCGTGGTGCGGGCCGCGGTGGGTCTCGGCGAGGCCGAGCGCGCGCCCGTAGTGGACCAGGGCCTCGGCGTACTGGTTCTGTTGAAAGAGGACCTGGCCGATGCCGACGATCACGGGGATAAGCCGCCGATCGATGTCGGCGGGGTCACCGGCGGGGCGCAGCTGCTCGAGCTCGGCGTGGGCGGCGTGGAGGTGGCTGAGGGCGTCGGCGAAGTGACCCTCGGCGAGCAGGAGCTCGCCGATCGCCTGCTGGGTGCTGATCGTGCGCGCATGGCCGGGGCCGAGGGCGCGCAGCTGGACGGTCAGCGCGCGGGTGTAGGCGGCGAGGGCCTCCTCGCGCTGACCGGCGGCGAACAGGGCGAGGCCGAGGTCGAACAGGGTATTGGCGGTGAAGATGTGGCCCGCGCCCAGCAGCTCGCGCTTGATCGAGAAGGCCTGCCGGTGATGATCGAGGGCAGCGTCGTGGTGACCCTGGGTGAACAGGATCTGGCCGATCGCCGACAGCGTGCTGGCGGTGTACGGGTGCTTGGCCCCCAGGATCGTCCGCTGCACCACGAGCGCGCGGTTGTAGTGATCGAGGGCCTCTTCGAACTTGCCCTGGCGCCGCAGCTCCTGGCCGACGGCGTGCAAGGCGATGGCAGTGTGCGGGTGTTCCTGAGACACGGTCCTCGCCGAGACAGTCAGCGCCGGCCAGTATAGTGGCTGGCCGCCGCGCGGCTCAACGCGCAAGCCTGCGCCGATCCGGCGCGTGATCGCGCGAGCGTGCGCGCGGACGCGCGAAGATGAAGGCGATGGACGCTCGTCCGGACGGCGCGCAGTGCGTGGTTGGTGATGCTGGCCCATCGAACATGCTTTAGCGAGCATGTCCTTTTGGGCATACTGACGGCCTGGCTTTGGGTGCGTGCCAGGCGGACGAACAGCGACGACTGGGCAGCGAGTACATACCACGTGCGCGCCGGCGCCCGCGGTCATGGCGAGCCCAGCGGCCCTAACCACTCCATCTTGAGGTGTGCTTCACCTTTGGGCTCCGGCGCCTGAGGGAAGGCCACGGACAGGGCGTGACGACCTGCATAGAGAATGCCTTCCCACCGACCGTCGAGGGCCGATGCGATGCTGACGGCGTCGATATCGGGGCAGCCGTCCATGCTGAAACTCGGGGGGGCGCCCTCTGGTGCGGTAACGGCGATTCGATAATACCCCGCCTGGGGCAGATCGATCGTGAACGTCTTGCCGAACCCCATGAAATCGCCGACGAACCCGCCGCCGACAAATCCAGGGTCTCCGCATTCTCCGCGCAGGTAGGCCTCGGTGGACTTATCTCCGTCCCAGAAGATCTGCTCAACCCCATCACCGCACCCCAACGGTATCAACTGACCCGACAGGGGGACGGTCATTTGGGACAGCGCCGCATCCAGGGGCACGTCGTATACGGACGCAAAGACGGACGCGAACTGGTCCAGCGTCGCGTCTGCCGGCATCTCGCGCCGAAGTTGCATGAATTTCTCGGCGCCCCAGCGGACCCAAAGTGAGCCCACGAAGTGCATGGCGACTGGGTAGTCAGACGGCTTGGGTGACTCGGTCAGCATGGCCAGAAATCGCTCAGGGAACTGGGCCACTACCGAATCGCTTCGCGTAATCGAACCGAGGTAAGTAGCGAGCCCTTCACCTAGCGTCCTGTGGCCGTCTCCGAGCGCGGGGATGTCGACAGCGTGGACCAACTCGTGAAAGTTGACGATCCCGACCGAGAGGATCGTACCGAGGTTGCGCTCTTCGTTGTACCAGTAGCAATCCATCGAAGCTGGACAAGGCCAAGATTTGGGTACATCGAACTCTGCGCCGGTGACCTGGATATGGCGGATGCGTCCACTCGGTGGCTCGACCCCGAGCTCGGACGCGACCTTTTCGATGAAGCGATCTTCCCTGGCGAGCAAATCGTCCATGCAAATGACGGAGGTGTCTGCGGTCGTGCTATAGTCGACGTACTTGCTGGCCGCAACGACCGGGGGCAGCTGCGTCTCTGGTTCGTGGGAGCAAGCCAGCGACCCCAGCAGACCCGTGATGATGCGAACGGTGAGACCGCTTCTTCTAAGATCACGGTAATTCCCGCGGTAGGCTCTGCAGCATGGGCAGAACCTACCGCGTGCCTGAAGCAGACCCAGGCGCAGGCCGCTGGGTCCGGAATCTGGCCGATGTCGCCGGGAGATGTGCACTACTCCTCGATGAACTGCCCGGTCACGCTCCAGGTGCCGAGATAGTCGGTGCTGTTGACGCCAAGGAGAAGGTTCGCACCATCAATGATGCCGAACGTGTACTCGTCCACGATGTAGGTGACTTCATGCGCCCCATTCTCCCCGAACGTATTGGTGGAGCCGGAGACGGTGGCCTCGACCGTGACGCTCAGCGATTTAGGTGGAATGATGACGTAGCCGCTCGCGGGAAGCCACATTCCAAGGGTGGGCCGAGCCAATTTGACGTTCAAGTCGGAAATGGTCTTCGTCAGGGTCGCGGTCTCAACCGAGAGGTTGAAAGTCATGGATGAAGTGGCCGTGAGCTCCATCTGCGCGAGATAGAACGGACAGGCGTCTTCTCCACATGATGTCGCCGTGTATGCAGCGTGGCCTTCTGCAGTACGGTTCACGGTATTGATGATGAAGAAAGATTCCCCGGGATCGGACTCGAGAAGAACATCTGCCGTGTAGCGCGTATTCGCATCCGGTGGCGTCCAGAGTCCGAGTTTTTCATCGTAATCGAGGTAGTCCGAGCAATCAAGCGCCAGGTCGCAGGGGAGTTGTTCTGCATCGGCGGCTGCAGCTGCTCCGAAGACTGTCTCGATTAGATCGAAGTCGAGGAGGGTCGTCGGAACCGGACAAGTTTTCCAGACACCCCACACCTCGTCGAAAATTCTTTCGATTTCGCTCCAGTCTTCGTCCTCGCAATGCGGATCGTACATGTCCATGTAGTTCACATTGAGCTCAGCGCATTGCTCCGAGCATTTGGCCCGAACAGCAGCTTCCCATGGATCAGGCCCGCCGCCAGTCGTCGGATCGCCCTGATCCATCGGATCAACCTCCACACAAATGTCAGTGTATGGAGGAGTGTACTTCCACCTATACCCAACCGGAGCGCCCGACTGCATCCTCCACCAATAATTCAAGCCATTATCGTTCTTGCACTTGAACTGGTACAGCCCCTCCGACTGGTTCTCCCAGGGATTCTCTTGCTCTGTGGCAGGATCGTCGGGCGGTTTGGGCCCGCCACAATTAGGCATGCTGATCGCTGCGGCTGTGCAAAATCCAAAGGAGACAACGGTATTGAGCCTATTCCACGCCATCACTCTTCCTCCTGTACGTCGGGCTCTTGCGGCATGCCCGTTCAACATTTTTGAGAATAGGGAAAAAGCACAAGTACCGCAATAGTGGACGTGTCCGAGTGAACAAGTTTTGGTGTGAGATACGGCACGCTTATTCTCTCTGTTCTATTATCTGCGGGAATTTGTCGTAGTCGCGGAGCTCGCAAGCTAGCTAGGGAGCACCTAATGGGATTGACTAGATCGATTAGTGGCAATGCGGAGCCATGGCTGATGCATCATCAGTGCGTGAATGTGCGACGGGGCGCGTCACTTCGGCGGGGCGGTGCTGTCGGCGGCAGGGTGGGCGCGCTCGATCAGGGGGACGCGGCTGCGGGCCTCGGCGGCGGGCAGATGGATCTTGAACACCATGGCCTGGCCGACCTCGCGGACGTCGAGGCGGCAGCCCTCGATCTTGAGCAGGGCGTCGGCGATCGGCAGCTCGAGGCCGAGGCCGCGGTGGCCGGGCAGGCGGTGGAAGCCCTTGCGCGCGAGGCCCATCTGCTGCTCGCTGGCGGGCTTGAGCGGGGTGGTGACGTGGAGCTGGAGGCCGAGCGGGGCGTCGGGGTCGCCGCGGCGCAGCTTGATGTTGAGCGAGCCGCCGGTGAGGCGCTTGCCGGCGAACAGCAGCAGGTTCTCGAGCGCCTGCACGAGGTGGCGCGGGTCGATGTAGGCGGTCGGCAGGCCGGGCACGGCCTCGACGGTGTAGTTGATGTGGTCGCCGCCGCGGTTGCGGGCCCGCTGCACCGCCTTGGAGATCAGCGGGGCCAGCGGCACGGGCTCGGCCTGCTTCTCGATCCGGCGCGCCTCGATGCGGGCCATGTCGAGGATGGCGTCGATCTGCTGCAGGAGGTCGCGGCCGGCGGCGGCGATGGTCTCGACCATCTCGCGCGTCTCGCCGTCGAGGGTGCCGTCGACGCCGCGCAGGAGCAGCGAGGAGAAGCCGAGGATCGAGTTGAGCGGCGAGCGCAGGTCGTGGCTCATGTTGGCGAGGAACTGGCTGCGCAGGCGGTCGGTCTCCTCGGCCTTCTCGAGCGCGACGAAGCGGGCGATGGTGGCCTCGTTCATGCGCGCGACGAGGGCCTCGATCGACTGCGCGAGCGCCTGCCACTCGAAGCCCTGCGGCGCGGGGGCCGGCTCCTCGGCGACCTGGGCGCGCACGCGGGCGAGGTCGCGTTCGCTGCGGCGCGCGTGCAGGCCGATCGCCACGAGGCCGGCGAGCAGGCCGAGGGCGCCGGCGAGGGCGAACGGGACGGCGTTGTCGACGGTGGCCCGCCGCATCGGCACGACGGCCCGCGCGCCGCCGCGCTGGACTGCGAAGCGGTCGAACTCGCCGTCGCCGTCGGCGTCGAGGAGGCCGTCGTCACCTGGCTTGATGGACAGGTCGGGGCCGTAGACGGCGCCGCGCGCGGTGAGGACCGTGGCGCCGGGGGCCTGGGCGAGGCGGCGGCCGAGGTCCTCCTCGTCGGCCGGGCCGGCGACGTCGATGAGGCCCTCGGCGGTGCGCTGGGCGACCGTGATGGCGTCGGCGCGGGCGTGGGCGTGCAGCCAGAGGTGGGCGCCGAGCAGCGGCGCGGTGACGCCGGCGAGCAGCAGGAGGCCGGCCCAGCCGAACAGCCGGCCGGTCATGGTGGGCGGGCGATCGGCGAGCTCGAGCTGGGCGATCGGGCAGGAGAGGATGTCGCCGCGGACCGAGCGGCGGGCCCAGTTGGCGGCGAGGGCGGCCAGCGGAGCGGCGATCGCGGCCCACAGGCAGGCGTGCGCGAGGGTGGTCGACCAGGTCCACTGCAGCGGGTTGCGGGCGATCAACGCGTCGCTGAGGGCGATGACGAGGAGGCCGCTGAAGACGGCGCGCGCGACCACCCGCGGGACCCGCTGCAGGGCCAGCGCGGCCTCCTCGACCTCGGCCCGCGGGGCGACGCGCAGCAGCTCGTTGCGCTCGCGGGCGTCGAGCAAGGGGTAGAGCGGGACGGCGAGGAAGCCGACGGCGCGCACGAGCCAGGCGCCGCTGATCGGGGCGGGCCGCCCGAGCTCGTCGGGCCGCAGCCACCGCGCGGCCGGCAAGGCGCTGTAGACGGTGAGCAGGGCGGCGGTGAGGATGAAGAGGTGAGGGACGAGCAGGGCGAACAGCGGCCACGGAGCGGCCGCGCCGCGGCTGTCCCAGACGATCAGCGACCAGGCGACGTCGAGGCCGACGGCGAGGGTGTAGGCGGCGGCGACGCCGGCGAGGACGTCGCGCTCGGCTCGCAGCCGCGTGGGCTGGCCGGCCCGCGGGAAGCCGGGCGCGAGGTCGTCGACGTCGCGCGCGAGGCCGACGAGGTCCTCGGTGCTGCCCTCCCACTCGGACGAGCCGTCGCGGTCGCTCACGGGCGGACCTCCGGGCTGGTGAGGAATAGAGGTGTCTCTTCGGACAGATGATCTTTGGCACCGCGCGGGACTCGCGAGGGCGGCGGGCGCGTGGATGTCTCTCGGAACAGGTCGATGGTGCGGCGGAGAGTCCGCGAGGAGGTGGCGGCTGTCGCTCGGGGCAGGTCGCCGGCGCAAGAGGGCCGCGCGAGGGCGCGCTGGTACAAGGACGCGGCTGTCCCTCCGGCCATGTCGCCGGCGACCTCGGGCGGCCCGGGCCGGCGGCGCGGGGAAGGGGCTGTCCCTCCGGTCATGTCGCCGACGACCGGGGGCGGCGCGGGGAGGCGGCGCGGGGACGCGGCTGTCTCTCCGGTCCGGAGGCCGGCGGGCGCGGTGATACATGTCCTGAGAGACATTTGAGATGTCCCTTCGGGCATGTCGCGGCGCAGGCTCACGCGTCGGCCTCTCCGCCCGAGGACGAGCTGCGCGGGCTCCAGAAGCGCTGGCTGGCGCGGACTGCCTCCTCGGTCATGTCGATCGAGGCGGGCTTGCGCGGGGGAGTCAGCGGGAGCGAGAGGGTGAAGGTCGAGCCGCGGCCGAGAGTGGAGCTGACCTCGAGCGAGCCGGAGTGGTGGTTGGCGATGCTGCGGGCGATCGCCAGGCCGAGGCCGGTGCCCTTCTTGCGCTGGGCGAGGTTGCCGACCTGGCGGTACTCCTGAAAGATCTTGTCGATGTCCTCGGGGTCGATGCCGATGCCGGTGTCGGTGACCCGGATCAGCACGCGCCCGGGCAGCGGCTCGAACATGGCGGAGATGATGATCGAGCCCTTCTCGGTGAACTTGGTGGCGTTCGACAGCAGGTTGTTGAGGATCTGGCAGATCCGCCGGCGGTCGCACACGACCCGCGGGAGGTCGCCGGGGACCTCGGTGCGCAGCTCGAGGCCGGCCTCCTGCACGAGCGGCCGGTGCTGCCGCCAGACCTCGTCGATCATGTCGGCCGGCGATTCGGAGGCGAAGTACAGCCGCAGCTCGCCCGACTCGATCATGGAGATGTCGAGGATGTCGTTGATGAGGCCGAGCAGCTGCATGCCGCTGGTGCGGATCAGGCGGATGTCCTCGCGCTGCTCGTCGGACAGCGGGGTCGACAGGCCCTCGAGCAGCAGCTGAGAGAAGCCGCAGATCGAGTTGAGCGGGGTCCGCAGCTCGTGGCTGACCGCGGCCAAAAACTCGGCCTTGGCCTCGGCGGCCTCGCGCGTCTGCAGCAGGGTCTCCTTGTAGAGGCGGTGCTCGCCGACCAGGTCGCGGCGCAGGCGCTCGAGCTCGGCCTGCAGGGCGCCGAGGCGGTCGCCGCGGGTGACGACGAGCGGGCGGCTGCCGGCGGCGGTGTCGATGTTGACGCGGTCGAGCCGGCGCGCGAGCGAGAGGACCTCGCCGCCGGTGTCGCGGGCGAACAGGCTGCCGGCGCGGGCGAACAGACCGGTGAGCACTGCCAGACCGAAGGCGGGCCACAGCTCGCGCGAGGTCGCCTCGGGGGCGGCGGCGGCGAGGATCCGCCCGGTCGCCAGGAGGCCCGCCGAGCTGACTGCGCTGGCGAACAGCGAGCACCACAGCGCTTGCGCAGTCTGGTGCTCGTCGCGCCCGACCGGCCGCGGGTTGCCGCCGAGGTGGAGATAGGCGGCCAGACACGCCGGCGCGAGCGCGAGGGCGACGCCCCACACGGCCGCCAGCACCGGTCCGAGCGAGGGGAGCAGCGCGGGCACGCTGGTGGTCTGGAGAACGCTGCCCCACAGCAGCGGGACGGCGACCACGAGCGCCGCCGGCGGGGCGATGACGAAGGCCCGCACTGCGTCGCGGCCGGCGAGCTCGACGAGGCCTGTCCTCGCGGCCAGGTAGACGACGAGCACCTGGACCAGCGCGACCAGGCCGGCCACCACGGCAGTGGTCCGTCGCAGCGGCTCGTCGGTCATCCACGCCAGGGCGACCTGTGAGACCACGAGCAGGACGATGCCGGCGACCAGGGCGATCGCTAGGGCGTACACGGTCTGCCGCCGCGATGCGGTCTGGCTGCCCATTGCGGGCCGCGAGCGTAACACCCTTCGCGCCGCGGCCGGGCGCAGGCCGGTCCCGCGAGCCTCGTGAGGCCGAAACGCCGGCGGCCTCGGCCCTCACCCGCAGGGGTGGGGGGCGAGGCCGCGCCGGTCGAATGCAGCGGTGCGGACGCGCAGCGCTCAGGCGCCCTTGCGGGCCTTGATCAGCTCGACGAGCCGCGGGACCGCCTCTTCCCACTTGGCGACCAGGCCGTAGTCGGCGACCTGGAAGATGGGGGCCTCGGCGTCCTTGTTGATGGCGACGATCGTCTTCGAGCCCTTCATGCCGGCGAGGTGCTGGATCGCGCCCGAGATCGCCACGGCGAAGTAGAGCTCCGGGGCGACGATCTTGCCGGTCTGACCGACCTGCAGGTCGGCGGGGACCATGCCGGCGTCGGTCGCGGCCCGGCTGGCGCCCAGAGCGCCGCCGAGCAGGTCGGTGAGCTGCTCGAGGAGCTTGAAGTTGGCGCCCTCGCGCATGCCGCGGCCGCCGGACACGATGACCTTGGCCTCGGTGAGCTGCGGGCGCGACGACTCGGTCTTCTGCACGCCCTGGACGACGGCGCCGCGGGTGTTGGCGGCGGCGGCGGCGACGGCCTGGACGGGCACGGCGCCGGTGGGCTGCGCGTGCTCGAACTCGGTGCCGCGCGCGGTGAAGAAGAACGTGCCGGCGTTGACCTTCTGGTCCTGCAGCGCGCGGCCGGCCGAGATCGGGCGGACGAAGGTGTCGCCCGACTTGACCTTGACGACCTCGGAGACGAGCGGGGCGTCGAGGACCGCGGCGGCGCGGGGCAGGGCGTCGCGCAGCGTCGAGGAGGCGGTGCCGCCGATGACGCTGGCGCCGAGCGTGCGCGCGGCGTGGATGATGGCGTCGGACCACGCCTCGGCCGTGAACGGCTCGAGGGTCGGACCGGCCAGGGTGTGGACGGCGGCCGCGCCGTAGCCGGCGGCGGCGATCGCCTGGGCGGCGGCGTCGGGCTGGGCGCCGAGCACCAGCAGGTGCAGCGGCTTGCCGGTGGCGCGGGCGATCTCGGCCGCGCAGGTGATGCCGGGCAGGCAGTGCGGGCGGATCTGGCCGCCGGCGGTTTCGAGGATGACGAGGACCTTGCTCATGTTAGATGACCTTCGCTTCCTTCGTGAGCTTCTCGAACAGCTCCTCGACCGTCTTGACCTTCTGACCGGCCTTGCGCGCCGGCGGGGCGGCGACGCCGACGACCTGCTCGTTGGTGCCGACGGCGACGCCGAGGTCGGACGGCTTCAGCACGGCGACCGGCTTGCGCTTGGCCATGGTGATGCCCTTGAGCGAGGCGAGCCGCGGGCCCTCCTGGTAGGCGTGGGTGGCCGGGGTCGAGCCGTTCTTGACGCTCTTCGGCAGGACGATGCGGAGGTCGACCGAGACGACCGCCGGCAGCGGCACGCGCTTGACCTCGACGCCGTCGTCGACCTCGCGGCCGACGGTCAGCGCCTTCGCGGCCTGGTCCCACTCGACGGTGGCGGCGAAGCTGGCCTGCGGGACGTCGAGGAGCCCGGCGACGCGCTGCGGCACCTGGCCGCCCTCGTTGTCCTGCGACAGCTTGCCGGCGATGAGGAGGTCAGCGGCCTCCTTCTTGAACACCGCGGCGATCAGCTTGGACACGGTGGCGGTGTCGAGCTTGTCCGGGTCGGCGTCGACGATGATGCCGCGGTCGGCGCCCATGGCCAGGAACTGCGTGAGCTGCTGGCGCTGGCTCTCGGGGCCGATCCCGAGGACGATCACCTCGGCCAGCCGCTGCGTGCCGCCGACGACCTCGGCGAGGCGGAGGGCGGTCTCGATGGCGTACTCGTCGAAAGCGTTCGGGACCCACTTCGAGGCAGAGTAGTCGAGCCCGCCGCCCGCGAATTTCAGGCTCTCGTCGGGATCCGGGATCCGCTTGACACAGACCAAAATCTTCAAAAGGGACTCCTCCTGCGCGAGGCTGTATCGCCCGGGCAGTGAACCGTGTCAATGCATCCGTACGGGTGAGTTTTTCCCCGAACGTGGAGCTTTCTCCGCGGTCATCCGCGGGCGACCCGACTGTCCGGACAGGAGGCCGCGGCGGTCGGGGACGCTTGCGAGACCGCGATGCGTGCGTTAGCGTTGCGCGGCCAATTCTGCCGGACGCTGCGACCTTGCGGCGAACTCGCCGGCTGCGCCCGTCAGGATCGTCCGCGATGACCCGCTCCAAGTGCTCGCTCGCACCGCTGCTCCTCATCCTCTCGGCCTGTAGCCCGGCCTGCACCTCGGTGCCCGAGGCCGGCGCCCCGGAGAACAAGGGCGGGCCGGTCGCCGCGACCACCAAGGCCGAGACGCCGCCGAGCGAGGTCACGCCGCCGCCCGGGGGCGAGATCACCGAGGCCAAGGGCGTCGACCTGTCGCGCCTGTCCGAGCCGCAGAAGACCAGCTTCTTCCAGCTGATCAACAGCGAGCCGTCGGCCTGCGGCAAGCCGCACAGCCTGGCCGTGTCGCTGCGCGACGACGCCGCCTGCCGCGACTCGCTCAGCGTGTCGCAGTTCATCGCCGACGCGCTGGCCTCGGGCGCCTCGCCGAGCGACATCAAGGCCAACATGGAGTACGTCGTCGGCGCGCTCCAGCCGCGCAAGATCGACATCGAGGGCCGCCCGGTCTACGGCAACGAGCGGGCGCCGGTGACGGTGGTGGTGTTCGCCGACTTCGAGTGCCCGCACTGCCGCGCCGAGGCGCCGATGCTGCGCCAGGCGATCGACCAGTTCCGCGGCCGCGCCAAGCTGGTGTTCAAGCACTTCCCGCTGTCGGCCCACCCGCGGGCCAAGGTCGCCGCGATCGCCACCGTGGCCGCCCAGTCGCAGGGCAAGTTCTGGGAGATGCACGACATCGTGTTCGAGAACCAGACGGCCCTGTCCGACGCCGACATCCGCAAGTACGCGCAGAAGATCGGCCTCGACATGAAGCAGTTCGACGCCGACTTCGCCGCGCTCAAGGGCAAGGACATCGTCGAGGCCGACCGCGCCGAGGGCGAGAAGCTCGAGATCACCGGCACCCCGGCGGTGTTCGTCAACGGCCGCTACTTCAACGAGTACATGTTCGGCGGCACGGTCGTCGGCTGGATCGACGACGCCCTGCGCCGCTGAGGCGAGCGCGGCGCCCCGCTCGGCCGACTTCCGCGCGACCGGGCTTGACTCGGCGCCGATCCTGAGCCTGACTCTTTGGACATGTCACGACCCCGACCCTGGATCGAGGCGTTCGCGCCCGCGACTGTGTCGAACCTCGGGCCCGGCTTCGACTGCCTGGGCCTGGCCCTGCGCGGCCCCGGCGACCGCGTGCGCGCGCGCCGGGGCGAGCAGCCGGGCGTCACGATCGCCAAGGTCGAGGGCGACGGCGGCAAGCTGCCCCGCACCGCCGACAAGAACACCGCCGGCGTGGCCGTCGCCGAGCTGCTGCGCCGCTACGCGCCAGACGCCGGGGTCGAGCTCGAGGTCTACAAGGGCCTGCCGCTCGGCAGCGGGCTCGGTTCGTCGGGCGCGAGCGCCTGCGCGGCGCTGGTGGCGGCCGACGCGGCGCTCGGCCTCGGGCTGCAGCCGGCGCAGCTGGTCGACCTGGCCCGCGAGGGCGAGCGGGTGGCCTGCGGCGCGGCCCACCCCGACAACGTGGCGCCGGCGATCCTCGGCGGCGTGGTGCTCATCCCGCAGCTCGACCCGCTGCGCCTGATCGCCCTGCCGAGCCCCGCCGACCTGTGGCTGGCGGTGTACACCCCCGGCTGCTCGGTCAGCACCGCCGAGGCTCGCGCGGTGCTGCCGGCCCAGGTGCCGCTGGCCGCGACGGTGCAGCAGGCGAGCCGGCTCGGGCTCCTGGTCCACGCGCTCCACTGCGGCGACCTGTCGCTGCTCGGCGAGGCGATCGTCGACGAGCTGGTCGAGCCGTGCCGCGCGCGCCTGATCCCCGGCTACCTCGACGCCAAGGCGGCCTGCTGCGAGGCCGGGGCGCTGGCCTGCAGCATCAGTGGCTCCGGGCCGACGACGTTCGCGCTGGCCGGCTCGCGCGGCCGCGCGGAGGCGATGCTGGCGATCCTCGAGGAGTGCTTCACCCTCGCCGGCGTGCCGGGCAACGGGCTGGTCGACCAGGTGGGGCCCGGGGCGCGGGTGGTGTCGACGCTGTTGCATTGAGGCTGACGACATGTCCGAGAGGGCATGTCGTCTACGACCTGTCCCCAAGTGCATGGCGGGTGGGGCATGTCCTGGAGGGCATGCTCGAACGGGCGGTCAGAACGCGAAGCCGAGGCCGAGGCCGAGGCCGCGCGGGAGGGCCAGCGGGCCGGCGGCGCGCAGCTGCACGCGGCCGAGCGCGGCGGTGCGGGCCCGCTTGAGCTTGTGCAGGCGGATCTGGCTGACGGGCCAGAGGATCGCGCCGGGCACTGCGAGGCCGAGGCCGGCGGTCAGGACGAGGGCGCCGCCGATGACGTCGATCTCGTTGTCGCGCTCGGCGGCGATCAGGACCATGGCCATGCCGGCGGCGCCGAGGCCGAGGCCGGCGAGCGAGAGGCCGATGCCGGCGCCGAGGCGCCGGCGGTAGCGGGCCCGCGTGAACTCGTAGAAGCCCTGGCCGTCGCGGCGCTCGCTCTGGTAGTCGGTCCACACCCGCTCGAGATCGAGGCCGGTGCGGGCCTGCAGATCGCGGTAGACGACCGCCTCGTCGGCGGGCGCCGGGGCGACCGGGGCGACGAGCAGGAGGCCCGTGAAGACCGACGCGAGGCTCGGCGGCACGCGGCGATCGTAGACGAGGTCGGGGGCGCAGCTCAAGGCGCGGCGCTGCTTTCATCGTGCTTCAGCACGGCGCTCGCACGCGGCTCAGCCGTCGCGTACCGTCGTTCTCGCGCTGGCGGGTCGAGTTCGCGCCGGACTGGCGCCGGACGTCGCCAGGGCCCGTGCTATCTTTGGAAGATGCGCATATTGGGTCTGGTGGTCGTGCTGTTGTCTGCGTGCTCCGAGCGTCCGCTGCCGGGTGAGAGCGCCGGCGAGTCGACCACCACCGGTGCGATGACGACGACGGGGGAGCCGTCGCCGACGACGCTGTCGCCGACGACGCTGTCACCGACGACGGAGTCGCCGACGACCACGCCGCTGCCGATGACCACGCCGACGTCGCCCGGCGACCCGACCACCGGCGAGCTGCCGACGACGACGTTCGACGTGACGACCGCGGTGACCACCGAGTTCACCACTGGCTTTCCGACGTCGTGCGGGCCGCCGTGCCCGGCCGAGCTGGCGTTCGAGGGCAACCTCGACGTCGGCGCCACGCCCGGCGACTTCTCCTGCGTGACGGTGGTCCAGGGCAACCTGCGGATCGACGCCGATGCGTCGCCGGCCGACGTGGCCACGCTGGTGAACCTGCGCCAGATCGCAGGCAACCTCACCATCCGCGACCAGCCGGGGCTCGCCGATCTTTCCGCGTTCGCGTGCCTTGAGCGCGTCAACGAGCTGACGGTCCAGGGCATGCCGCAGCTGGCAGATCTGTCAGGCCTGTCGCGGCTCGACTTCTCGTTCTCGGTCACGCTCGACGGCCTCGGGATCACGAGCCTGCCGAGCTTCGGCCCCGGCTTCACGGGCGCAGGCGAGCTGTTCCTGCGCGACAATCCGGCGCTGACGGACCTCGGCGCGGCGGCGAATTGGACCTCGGTGCTGCCCACCCTGGTGATCCAGAACAGCCCGGCGCTGGCCGACCTGTCGCCGCTGGCCGGTGTCCTGGGCGATCCGCAGCAGTTCTACAGCGTGTCGCTGATCGACCTGCCGGCGGTGACGTCGCTCGAGGTGCTGAAATCGCTGGTCGACGTCGGCGGGCTGCAGCTGGTCGGTCTGCCCGGCGTGAGCGACCTGTCGGGGCTCGCCGGTCTGGAGCGGGCCAGCCTGGTCGCGCTGTTCGGCCTGCCGCAGGTGACGAGTCTGTCCGGGCTGTCGGGGCTCGAGCGCGTCGAGAGCAGCTTCAGCCTCGGCCACTGCGAGAAGGAAGGGATGGACGGCCTGACCAGCCTGGCCGGCCTCGACTCGCTGACCTTCGTCGGCAAGCTGTCGATCGCCCACTGCGACGCGCTGACGACCCTCAGCGGCGCGCCGACGCTCGGCCACGTCAATCAGCTCGCAGTGACGGACAACCCGCTGCTGGCCGAGGCGGCGTTCGACGCCTTCGTCACCGCGGTCGGCAGCGTGCCGGGCGAATGTTTTAATGAAGAGTGTGGTTGCCAGTGATGGCTTGCTTCGACGACGCGTGCGACTGCGGGTGAGGTCGCGGGGATGACCGAAGGGGCATGTCCTCGCGGGCATGCGGTCCGCGGGGCGTGACAATCGCGTGAGCGCGTCGGCGCGCTTTGAACATGTCGCTTTTTAAAAGGGACATGTTCGGCGACCCGCTGCGCCTGGCCAGGAGTGCTGCGGCCCATCCACGGGTGGCCGGGCGACAGGACCTCTGGTACCATCGAATGATGCGTTGGCTGGGTCTGGGGATCGCGCTGTCGTTTGCCTGTTCCGAGCGGCCGGTGCCGGGTGAGAGCGACGGGGGCTCGTCGAGCGGCGGAGAACCGGGCACGACCGGCGCGGGGCCAGGGACGACCGGGGAGCCGAACCCCACGACCTCGGGCCCGCCGACCACGGCCGAGACGACCGAGACCACCGCAGTGCCCGGGCTGTGCGGGCCGCCGTGTCCGGCCGCCCTGGTGATCGAGGACGACGTGGTCATCGACGCGGCCGGGGGCGACTTCACCTGCGTCACGGAGGTGACGGGCAACCTGCGCGTCGACGGTGACGCCGACCCGGTCGTGGTGGCCACCCTGGCCAACCTGCAGCGCGTCGACGGGACGCTGACGGTGCGCGATCGGGCGGGCCTCACCGGCTTGCCGATGTTCACGTGCCTGCAGTCGGTGGGCGATCTGAACCTGCGCGACATGCCGCAGCTGACCGACCTGTCGGCGCTCGGCTCGCTCGCGCAGACCGGTGCGGTGACGCTGGAAAACCTCGGCATCACTGCGCTGCCGAGCTTCGGGCCGGCGTACGAGGGGACGTTGAAGTTGTTCCTGTTGGACAACTCGCAGCTGGCCGACGTGAGCGCGCTGGAGGGCTGGGCCCACCCGCTGTTCGCCGTGACGATCCGGAGCAGCCCCAAGCTCGCCGATCTGTCGCCACTGGGCCCGCGGTTGCCCGCTTCGCTGACGGGGCAGAACATCTCGCTGCAGGATCTGCCGGCGGTGACCTCGCTGGCCGCGCTCTCGGGTTGACCGAAGTCGACGGCCTGTCCCTGGTGAATCTGCCCGGGGTCACCGACCTGTCGCCGCTCGTCGGGGTCACGGAGGCGGGCTGGATCGTCCTCGACGGGATGCCCGGAGTGACGACTCTGGCCGGGCTCGGCGGGCTGACGAAGCTGGACAACATCCTCAGCATCGGCGCCTGCGGCGGCGCCCCCGGTATGGACGGGCTGACGAGCCTGGACGGCCTGGGCGGGCTGCTGCAGGTCCAGAGCATGCTCGTCGCCGGCTGCGACGGCCTGACCTCGCTCGCCGGCGCGCCGGCGCTGACGCACGTCAACACGTTGACGGTGACCGGCAACCCACAGCTCGCGCAGGGTGCGTTCGAGGTCTTCGTGGCCGAGGTGTCGAGCGTCCCGAACGCCTGCTTCAACGACGCGTGCGACTGCGGGTGAGGTCGCTGAGATGACCGAAGGGGCATGTCCTCGCGGGCATGCCCCTTCGCACCTGTCCCGGCGGCTATGTCCCGGAGAGCAGGGCGCTCTGCTCGAGCAGGCCCTGCTCGAGCATCAGGCGGACGTTGCCCATGCGCTCGACGCGGGCGCCGAGGCGCTGCAGGGCGGTGATGGCGGCGACCAGGGTGCCGGGGGCGACGGCCGAGGGCGGCGGCAGGCCGGGCAGGCCGGGGCGGCCGCGCAGCTGCTCGCGGACGTGGAGGATCCACAGCTCGACCAGGCGGCGCACCGCGGCCCGCTGCAGCGCGGGGGCGTCCTTCTTGCTGGCGGGCTTGTCGCCGTCGTCGCCGGCCTTGGCAGCCTTCTTGGACGTCTTCTTCTTCTTGGCGCCGGGGACCTCGGGCTCGGCCTCGGCGGGGCTGTCCTCGGGGACAGCTTCGCTCGGGGCGGTGGCGACGGCCCAGGCCTGCCACAGCGGGTGGTTGTCGCCGCCGAAGATCGCCGGCGGGCCGGCGCGCACGGCGGTGATCGCCTGCTTGACCAGCTCGAGGCTGCGGGCCAGCGACGGGTCGGAGGCCAGCTCGAGGGCCACGCCGGCGCTGCCCTCGGCCAACAGCACGGCCATGTCGTGGCGCTCGGGCGGGGCGTCGGCGGCGCGGGCGTGGACGATGCCGCGGACGATGTCGTCGTCGAGGCGGCCGAGGCGGACCGGCAGCGAGCGGCTGAGGATCGTCGGCAGCACGCCCTGGAGGTTGGTGGTGAGCAGGGCGAAGTGGACCCCGGGGCGCGGCTCCTCGATGGTCTTGAGCAGGGCGTTGCCGGCGGCCTCGCCGAGGGCGTCGGCCGGGTCGACGACGACGAGGTAGGCGCGGCCCTCGTAGGGGGCGTGGGTCTGGCGGACGTGGCAGGCGCGGGCGGCGTCGACGGAGATCAGGCCGGCCTTGCCGTCGGGCACCAGCCAGTCGACGTCGGGGTGGTTGCCGGCGAGCACGCGCTGGCAGGTGGGGCAGGCGCCGCAGCCGAGGCCGGGGCGTTGCGGGCACAGGAGCGCGCAGCCGAGGCCGCGGGCGAAGGTCGCCTTGCCGACGCCGCGCGGGCCGACGAGGACGAGCGCGTGGTGCAGCTGGCCGCGGCCGAGCGCGCGCACCACGGCCGCCTGGGCCTGCGCGTGGCCGAGGACTCCGACGAGGCGCGAGCCGGCCTCGGCTCCGGGCGAGGGTGGAGGGTCGCCTGCCATCCGCGCGGCCTTGATAGGCCGTTACGCGGGCGCTTGCAAGGTCGGACGCGACAGGCGACGGGCCGCGCGCTAGACTGGGGCGACCGAAAGCGGGCGAGGCGCCCGCGAGGACGCGCGCATGTCGGAGAAACCGGGGCTGTTCCGCCGCCTGAAGAAGGCCATCCAGAGCACGCTGAACGACGCGGTCGAGGCCGTGTCCGACCCGGGCCAGGAGGTGGCCCTGATGCTCGACGACCTGGCCGAGAACATCCGCAAGTCGGAGCTCGACCTCAAGCAGTCGATCGTCGACCAGAAGATGATGGAGAAGAAGCTCGAGCAGCTGACCCGCGACGAGGCGGCGTGGCAGCGGCGGGCCGAGCAGGCGATCACGATCGGCGACGAGACGCTGGCCCGCGCGGCGCTGCAGCGCAAGGGCGAGCTCACGCAGGAGAAAGAGGCGACCGACGAGGCGCTGGTGCAGCAGCGCAAGCTGGTCGAGGACCTGCGCCAGGGCATCTCCGACGCCAAGGGCAAGCTCAAGGCGCTGAACCTGCGCCGCGGCACGCTGATGGCCCAGGCCCGCGCGAGCAAGCAGAGCGGCGGGACCAGCACGATCCCCGGCGACGCCGGCGCGGGCGCCCGCATGGACGCGATCGAGAACAAGATCGCCCGCCTGGAGGCCCTCAACGAGGTCAGCGCCGAGGACATGGACGGCCGGATCCAGGAGGCGCAGATCGACGCCAAGCTGAACGGCCTCAGCGCCAAGAACGACCTCGACGACGCGCTCTCGGCCCTGAAGGCCAAGATGCAGGCCAAACAGCTCGAAGAGGGCAAGAAGTAGGGCGGTCCTCTCGGGCATGCCCGAACGGCCAGGTGTGATGGGACAGGTCCCGGAGGACATGTCTCCGAGAGCATGTCCCCGCGGCGGGGCGGCGCTGCTGGCCGCCCTGGCCCTGCTGCTGCTGGCCGCGTTCCCCTACGCCGAGGCGACCCGCAACGCCAACGAGCGCCCGCGCCTGCTCCAGGCCGCGTCCCTGGTGGAGCGCGGCTCGTGGCGCATCGACGGCCTCGGCCTCGACCCTGGCCCCGACGCGGCCCGCGCGCCGTCCGGGGCGCTCTACCCGAACAAGCCGCCGGGGACCAGCGTGGTCGCGGCGCTCGGCTACTCGGTCGCGCGGGTGACGGCGCAGGGCCCGGTCCCGGCGCGCGCGGCGGGTGACGCCAAGGACATGTCCAAAGGGGCAGGTCCGAGCGGGCCGACGCTGCGCGCGGTGACCTGGTGGGCGCGGCTGTTCGGCGGGGTGCTGCCGACTCTGGCGCTGTGCGGGCTGCTGTGGCGCTCGCTGGCCCCCGCCTACGGGGCGCGGGCGGCGGCCCTGGCGATCGGCCTGTACGCGCTGGCGACCCCGGCGGCCGCCTACGCGCACCTGCTGTACGGGCACCAGCTGGCGGCCTGCCTGCTGTGGGCGGGGCTGCTGCTGCTGGTGCGGGCGCGCGAGCAGGGGCGGGCCGGGCTGGCGGCGCTCGGCGGGGCGCTGGCAGGGTCGGCGGTGCTGGTCGAGTACACCGCGGCGTTCGCCGGGCTGGCGGCGGCAGGACTGGTGTTCGGGCTGCTGCGGGCGCGCGCGTGGGCGACCGCAGCAGCGGCGATCGCCGGGGCGGCGGTGCCGGCCGGGCTGCTGCTGGCGTACCACGCGGCGGTGTTCGGCGGGCCGCTCAAGACCGGCTACCACCACAGCGCGACGGCCGAGTTCGCCGAGAAGCACGGCCAGGGCCTGCTCGGCCTGGTCGGGCCGAGCTGGCGCGCGATCGAGAGCCACGTGCTGTCGCTGGCGTCGGGCCTGTGCGGCTGGGCCCCGCTGTGGCCGCTGGCGATCTGGGCGCTGTGGCGGCTGGCACGAGGGACATGGGACAAGGGACATGTCCTCCAGGCCAGGGTCGAACTGGCGGCGTTCACGGCGGTGCTGCTGGCGTGCGTGAGCCTCAACTTCGAGGGCGGCTGGCGCGTCGGGCCGCGCTACCTGGTGGTGGTGCTGCCGGCGCTGGCGCTCGGCTGGGCGGCCGGGGCCGCGCGCGCGCTGGCCGGGCCGCCGCGCAGCTGGGCGGCGACTCTGGGCCTGGGCGCAGCGGCGGCGCTGGCGAGCGGGTCGCTGGTGACGAACGGGCTGGCGGCGAACCTGTGGCCGCACTTCGACCTGACGAACGTGTATCAACCAGTGCCGGAGATCTTGCTGCCGCTGTGGAGCGAGGGCTTCGCGCCGTACACGCTGACGGGGAGGCTCGGACTGCCGGGGCTCGGGGTCGGCTGGATCGTATTGGCGGGGCTGGTCGGGCTGATCGTGCTGGCGACGCCGCGCTCGCTCGGCCTGCGCGGCCGGATCGCGGTGCTGGTCGGGGCGATCGTCGGGCTCGGGCTGGTGGCGGCGACGTCGGCGCTGCCCCGACACGCGCGCTCGGCGGCCAACCTGCGCTACATCCAGAAGGTGTGGGAGCCGCCGCGCTCGGGCGAGCCCGCGCCGAGCCAGCGGATCAGGCTGCCCTGAAGGACATGTCCTGAGGGATGTGTCCCGAGGAGCACCTAACGACGTGATCGGACGCGGACGGTGCCGAGGTCGTAGCGACGGCGGCCGTCCAGGGTGATGCTCGCCGCGGCGAGGTTCAGCTCGGTCGACTCGAGCGCGAGCCGTGTGCCGACCGAGCGGGTACCCTGGGCCTCGAACCGACCCTGGTCGTCGAATCGCAGGTGCTGCGGGCCGAGAGTGACGAGGTGCCAGAGGTCACCGGCGGGGGGCAGGCCGGCGCCGACGATCCGACCCTGGACGACGAACTCCTCGGGGACGACCGGCCCGAGAGCCCGCCCGAGCGCGATCGCATGGTGCAGTCCGTCGACGAGGACCCACGGGCCGGTCGGATCGTCCACGGCGTAGACGCGCGGCCCACGGGTGCTCCGCTGGAGCGTGAGGGTGACCCGGACGGCGCCGGTCGCCGGATCGAGGGCGAGGAAGTGGTCGTCTTCGAGGAGGTAGACGGCGTCGGCGTCGATCGCCACGTCCTCGGGAGCGACGTGCGCGCGTCGCCATCGCTCCTGTCCCGTCGCCAGGTCGAACACGCGCAGACCTCCGGCGAACTCCGGACTGGGTGTGAAGTCGTGGAGACGACCGCCGGCGATCTGCGGGGCGGAGGAGAGATCGGTCGCGGACCCGCAGTGGCTCCGCGGGGGGCCGAGCGTCGCAAGCTCGGCGCCAGTGGCGGGATCGAGGCGGTGAAAGCCTCGCGCGTCCTCGATCACGAGCGCCTCCCCGTGGACAAGGCCGCACCCGGCGTCGCGGCTCCAGAGGATGTCGCCGCTGGCAGGGTCGCACGCGCGCAGGAAAGGCCGGCTGAGACGGCTGTCGATCCGGTAGACGCCGCCAGCGTGGAACCACGTGCGATCGTCGCGCGCGAGCGGGCTGCGCCACAACGGCTCGCCCGTGGCCAGGGAGTAGCCGAACAGCTCGCCCGCGCCCCCCGCGTCGCGCGTCTCGATCACCAAGGTCTGCAGGCCGAAGTGGACGTCCTGCTCCGGCTTGCGGCCGCGATAGGGGTTCTGCCAGCGGATGTTTTTTCCCTCGCGGTCGACGGCGATCAGCCGACGGCGTTCGGCGTCGTCACAGGCGAAGACGACGAGCGAGCGCAGGCCACGGAGCGGGGTACAGCGGCCGGCGCTCGCGGGAAAGGCAGAGCGATCGACCGCGCCGCGCAGGCCGTGTGCGGACGGAGCGGCCGGCACGAAGGGCAGGAATCGGCCGTCGGCGAGCTCGGACCAGCGTGGCTCGGCGACGGGCTGCTGACCGAGCACGTCGAGTTGGTCGAGGGGCCACGCGGGCGCAGGCACCGGCGCCGGCGCCCACGCGAGGTCGACGAGGGGTTCGCGTGCCGGGGCGGCGAGGCTGGTCGGTCGCGGGACCGCCAGGGTATGCGCATAGGCGAGCTCGACGGCGCAACGGAAGCCGCTCGTTAGCGAGACCTGCGGGAGGCGGCGAGCGTCCGCGTCGGGCTCCCATCGATAACGCCAGACGCCGCCCCGCAAGCTGCCGCCGCCATCCTCGCGCACGGTCCACTCGGCGACGTTGCCGGCGAGGTCGTGCACGCCTTCGGGGCTGGCGTCCGCGGTGCGGCCGACCAGGCACGGCCCGGCGTCCTCGCTGCGATCGAGGCACGCCCGGCCGTCATCGGCGTCGCCCCACGGAAATGTGGTGCGACGGGGGCCGCCCTGGGCAGCCCAGGCCCATTCGCGCTCGCTCGGGAGGCGTCTGCTCAGCCAATGACAGTAGGTCTGCGCCTGGTCGAAGCTGACGCAGCCGATCGGCTCCTCGCTCGGCGGGTCGAAGTGATTGCAACCATGACCGTCTCCCGCGGTCGGAGCGCTGCAGACGCCGGCCGTGAAGCACGCGCGGTAGTTCACCGAGCTGACCTCGACGGTATCCAGGCAGAACTCGGCGATCCCGTCTCCGCCGGCGATGCGGCGCATGTCGGCGGGACAAGGGCCGGCGACCGCCGGCTCCTGCTCGCCGACGGGCGCCGGGGAGGGGGCGCAACCGAGCAGTAGCAGGATCCACGGCGGGATATTTCGGGCGGCGACCAAGTCGGTACCTGGCACGAAGCCTACAACAAACCAGTCGGCCACGGCCTTGTGGGGGCCACGTCGGCGCTGCCGCGACACCTCGCGCTCGGGGGCCGACCTGGTGCGAGAGCCGCCGCGCGCGGGCGAGCTGCGCCGAGCGGATCCGTCTGACCTGAAAGACATGTCGGATGCGACATGTCCGAATACGCGGTGAGCATCGCGCGCGCGGCGAGGTCGAGCTCGGTCGATGCGACCGTCGCCTAGCGCCGCGCGGGGCTGGTATTGTGGCGTCCGCTCGGTGAAACGGATGAAACTTTCTTCGCTGCCGGATCGATGATTCTCGAATCCCGGCGGAATCGAACGAGCGCGGGATGCACTCTGCACAATCTGCGGGGGACTGCGCGAGCCACTCGTCCGCGGCCGCGGTGCCGAGAGCGCACTCGTGTTCGGCCCGATTGTCCATAGTCGGCGTCATGACGCGATTCGCCGCGGTTTGTGAGATCCTTCGGGGAACCCCTCGTTCGGACGGTTGGCGGTCGGCGCGCCCGATCCTCCGCGGCAGGCCGGTCCGCGGCGAGGCGCTGCGATGGCGGCATTCACGAGACCCGGATATCGCACGCCGGGCTCCGAGACTTACATTGCGGCGATCGGGCAGGGCTCGATAGTCTGCGAGGATATGGCGAGACGCGGCGCGAGTTTGTGGGTGGCGATGGCGATGGCGGCCTGCGGTGGTTCGGGCGACGACAGCGGCGGGACCGGGACGGGGCTCAGCGCAGGCACGACGATGACCGGCTCGACCGTCACGGCGACGGGGACGGGCAGCACGAGCACGGACGTGCCGACGACGGGGACGACTGCGAGCGGCGGGGTCAGTGATTCGACGGGGACGTCGACGACCGGGCCCACGTCGGGCGAGCCGGTGACGTCGACGACGAACCCGGGCACGAGCACGAGCACGACGGGGACGGCGACCGCGACGACGAGCGGGGAGACGACGAGCGGGGAGACGACGGGCGGGACCACCGGGGCGGTCGACTTCTGCGAGGGCGAGGGCGGCATCCTGCTGCCCGGCGACGAGGTTACGTGCACCGGCGACCTCGGCAAGAAGACGTTCTTGTTCGCGATCTGCTCGTGCAGCGGGCTGACTGCGAACAACAGCCTGAGGACCGATTCGTTCGACAGCAACGACCCGAACATGGTGCCGATGGACGGCGGCTCGGTCGGGGTCAACGGGCCGTACAAGGCGGCGTCGATGGTCGACATCGGCGGGTCGCTGTGGGTGGACGGGAAGATCGAGACGTTCAACGCCCACGAGGTGGCGCAGCAGCTCAAGTGCAGCGACGACCTGACGGCCGGCTCGGCGTCGCACGTGGCCGACGACCTGTTCACCGAGGGCAACCTGTTCGCGCAGAACATGACGCTGACGATCGACGGCGACCTGCACATCCTGCCCAACAAGATGAACCAAGGGGCGAAGGTGCTGGGGGCGACGATCAAGGAGCAGGTCGAGGTCAAGACGCCGTGCGACTGCGAGGACCTCATCGACGTGCCGAAGATCGTCAGCGGCTACATGCAGGACAACGACAACGACGCCCTGCCGATCGCGCCCGACGAGCTGGTCGGGCTGCCGCAGCCGAAGTCGATCGAGCTGCCGTGCGGCCGCTACTTCTTCACGGGGATCGACAGCAACAGCAGCCTCGACATCACGCTGACCGGGCGCACGGTGATCGCGGTGGCCGGCGACGTGCAAAACGCGGGGGCGTTCCACATCACGCTCGCGCCCGAGGCAGAGCTCGACCTGTTCATCGCCGGTAACGCCAATTTTAACAATGTGGCGACGATCGGCGACCCGAAGCGGCCGGCGGCGACGCGGATCTACGTCGGCGGGGCGTTCAAGTTCGCCAGCAACTTCACTCTCGGGGCCAACCTGTACCAGCCGAACGCGGTGTTCACGGCCAACAACATGTCGGAGATCTGGGGCTCGCTGTTCGTCGGCGGGCTGCAGCTGGCGAGCCCGCTGGTGGTCCACTACGACCAGGCGATCCTCGAGCTCGACGGCTGCGACCCGCCCGATCAAGGCTGCGGCGACTGCCACGATTGCGCCAACCCTACCCCCGCGTGCACCCCAGGAGGGACCTGCGGCCCGTGCGTGGTCGACGACGATTGCTGCCCGCCGCTCGTGTGCGACGCGGGCATCTGCAAGGCGATCATCCCGCAGTAGCGCAGGGCGTCATGCCGGCCGGCGCGAATGTGCGGAGCGCCGGTCGGGATGGCGGCCTGTCTTTTCGGTCATGTGGATCGGGCGCGTCGGCGTCAGTCGTTGCGGGCGGGCGCCTGCAGGCCGCCCCAGGCGAGCAGGCCGAGGCCGAGGAAGCCGAGCGCGTTGACGAGGCCGTGGGCGCGCAGCATCGTGAGGATCGGGACGGCGGCGCCGTAGAAGCCCTGGGCGGCGTACATGCCGGCGAGGGTGGTGCTGATCAACAGTGACGCGGAGGACAGGGCCAGAAGGACACGCGCCCAGGCTGGCCGATCGCGCAGGCGGGCGGCGGTGACCAGCTGCAGGCCGGCGAGGAGCGGGAGGCCGAGGACGTAGAGGCCGGCGCCGGCGAGCTCGACCGGTCGAGCGCCGGCGCCGATGCCCACCGCGAGCAGGGGGAAGGCGAGGATCAGGACGACTGCGACGAGGCGGTAGACGCGGCGCGTCCAGTCGGGTGCATCGCCGAGGCCGCGGCCGAGCAGGCCGACCATGACGAGGGCGCCGAAGCCGGCGGCGTGGAAGTGGCCGGCGGTGAGGATCGCCGCGAGGCCGCCGAAGCCGCCGAGGACGAGGTCGCCGCGGTAGACGAGCAGCCACACCGCGGCGCCGGGCAGCCACACGAGGCCGAGGTCGAGGGCGAGCTCGGCGGGGGCGAGGCTGCGCCGGCTGAGGAAGCGGAGGAGGCCGTGCAGGGCCGCGAGGCCGCACAGGAGCAGCCAGGGGCCGGTGAGGCCGGCGGCGACGCCCGGGTCGAGGCCAGGGGCGAAGGCCGGGACCGCGGCGACGAGGCCGGCGAGGCCGGCGAGGCCGGCAGGGCGGGCGGCGTTGGCGTATGTCCTCGGGGACATGTCCGCGGTGAAGAGCAGCGCCCGCGGGACGGCGACGAGGACCACGAACAGGACGATGACCTCGGCGAGGGTCGCCTCGTCGCCGAGGTCGCCGAGGCGCACGCCGACGAGGGCGAGCCAGACGAGGAGGCCGATCGCAGGGGTGCTCGTGCTCAGCGAGGCAGGGGCCACGCGCGGGAGTGTATCGCGGGGATCCGGGGACGCGGGAACGCGGAGAGCCGGGGAGCGTCCGGGCGCGAGTTCGGCGGGGCCTCGCCTGCGCGACGGAGGAGGCCTCGTGCGGAGGTCAGAAGCGCTCGCGGACTGAGGCCGGTGAGCATCGCCCTCGCGGCACGGACGCGGGAGGCGAGCGGGGGGGTTCGAGGACATGTCGCCTGGGACATGCCTTTGCAGTAGGCGAGCTGCGGCGAACGCGGATGCCCTCAAGGACATGTCGCTTCGGACATGCCCTGGAGAGCATGCCCTCGGCGACATGTCCTTCGGTTCAGCGGCGCCGGCGCGGGCGGACGGCGAGGAGGCCGAGCAGGGCCAGCAGGGAGGGGACGGTCGGGGCGTCGCCGCGGCCGTCGCAGGCGCAGCTGCTGCCTTCGGCGCCGCCGACGATGTTGGGGCTGCTGTCGCTCTCGGTCGAGTAGAAGGTGGTGCCGGTGCTGCTGCTGTTGCCGCCCGAGGTGTCGGGGCCGGTGGTGGGGCCGTCGGTGTCGCTGGTGGTGGGGCCGCCGGTGGTGCCGGAGGGCGGCGGCGGCGGGTGCTGCTGGTTCCAGTCGGCCAGCAGCTGGTCGATGAGCGGGGTGTTGTCGACGAGCGGCTGCGGCATGCCGTCCATGACCATCTGGTCGACGTCCTCCTCCCACGGCATCTCGTCCTGGAACTGCGGCCACGGGTCGCCGAAGTTCATGTTGACCTGACGGCCGTCGGGCAAGGTGACGACCGAGAAGTCCTCGCACGAGATGTCGCGCTGGGCGATCCGCAGGTTCGGGACGTCGGGGAGCTCGGGGTTCAGGAGGAACAGCGGGTCTTCGGTCATCTCGTTGGGCGAGATGGTGGTGTAGAGCCGCGTGAGGTACGGCCAGGTGTCGACCAGCGTCTTGGCGTGCTCGGCCGGCTCGATCACGCGGGCCAGCAGGTCCTTGGCGAAGCCGCTGCCGTCGCCCCAGGCGCCGAGGTCGATGTCGGCCTCGAAGCAGCTGAGACAGCTGTAGAACTGCTCGGCGGTGATGCCGTTCGGCACCGGGAGGTAGGTGGCGAGCAGGCCCTGGACCAGGGGGTGGTTGAACTGACAGAAGAACTCGTCGCTGCAGTCGGTCAGGCCCTGCTGGTTGAGCTGGCTCATGACGTCGACCGCGGCGAGGCCGGTGAAGGGATCGGCGCTCCACACGGGCGAGTAGAAGTTGCCGACGCTGAGGACGCCGCTGTCGCCGGCGAACTCGGTGACGAAGGCGTGGCCCTCGGCCATGAAGGCGTCGACGGCGAGGCTGACGACCTCCTTGTAGTTGGCGCCGAGGTTGAGCCAGTCGATCTTGAGCGGGTTGACGAGGACGTGGCGGTAGTTGGTGGGGATCGCCCGCCCGTCGCCGAGGCTGAAGGCGCGGATGTCCATGTCCTCGACGGCGGCGATCCGCGTCAGGCGGATCGGGACGCAGCCCTCGGGCTCGGCGAAGTTGAGGACGATCGGATGGATGCTGCTGAGGCCCTCGTCGTTGCTCAGCTTGAAGGCGACGACGCTGTTGCCCTCGTCGAGGTACTCCTGCAAGATCGGCTCGGCGTTGGGGTCCTGCTGGTAGCCGTTGTCGCCCAGCCACTGCATGATGTCGCCGGCGTTCATGCCGGCGAGCACGACGACCTCGAAGGCGCCGACTGTCTCGATCTTCTTGACGATGACGCCGGTGTCGGTGCCGTCGCCGGTGGTGCCGTCGCCGGTGAAGCTGGCGCCGGAGGTGGCCGGGAAGCTGTCGGTGTCGCCGCCGCAGAACTCGAAGTTGTCCTGCAGGCCGTAGGTCGGGACGGTGGCGTTCAGCAGCTCCTGGAACAGGAGCTCGCTGCCGACGGAGAAGGTGGGGACCTCGGGCAGCGGGATCAGCCACGCGAACTGCTGCGCGTTGGTGTCCGGGTCGTACTGGATCTGGATGTGGACCTCGACCTGGCCCTGGTCGATGACGAAGAGGATGTTCTCGCCGGTCTGGTCGACCGGCATGGCGTTAGGCCCGGGCTCACACACCGTGCCGCCGCAGGCGTCCGCTCGGTTCGGCGGCAGCGCGGCCAGCAATACGGCTGTCAACGGTAGGACATAAGCGCAAGCAGATCGCAGCATCGCCGCGATGATCGCTCGCGGCCGGCGCTGGCGCAAGCCATCGGAGCGGCGTTCTACGGGCTCCTGCGAGGTCGTGCAGTCGTGAACAGGAAGCCCGGGACGGGGGTGGGCGCGGCGCCCGGACGGACCGCCGCTCGTGCCCGACATGTGATGCTGCAAACAAGCGCGGCAGTTGAGTTTTTCTCGCGCAGGGCTAGGGCCAACGCACGGCCGCCGGGCTTGCGCGGCGCCGAGATTTTGCCAAAGATCCGCGGCGATGACGAAGGCGGACATCATCGAGCGCGTATGCGAGGAAGTCGGCGGCTTCTCCAAGAAGGAGGCCGCCGACGTGGTCGAGGTGGTGTTCGAGCTGATGAAGAACACGCTCGCGGAGGGCGAGAAGATCAAGATCTCGGGGTTCGGCAACTTCGTCGTCCGCGCCAAGAACCCGCGTCCGGGCCGCAACCCGCAGACGGGCGTGCAGATCACGATCGACGCGCGCAGGGTGCTGACGTTCAAGCCGAGCAACGTGCTGAAGGCCGCGCTCAACGCGTAGCGAGACTGCGATGAGCGGCGCAGACGAGGACGCGGGACAGACGAGCCGGCGCAAGGCGGGCGACGGCGCGGCGAGCGAGGGCCAGGCCAAGCCGACCCGCACGCGCGCGCGGGCGAAGAAGGTCAGCGCGACTGCAGGGCCCGACCTCGGGTCCGACAAGCTGTACTTCAAGATCGGCGAGGTGGCGCAGATCGTCGGCGTGCCGGCCTACGTGCTCCGCTACTGGGAGACCGAGTTCAAGGTCATCCGCCCGCAGAAGTCGCGCACGCAGCAGCGGGTGTACCGGCGCCGCGACGTCGAGACGCTGCTGAAGATCAAGCACCTGCTGTACGCGAAGAAGTTCACGATCGCGGGGGCGCGCCAGCAGCTGCGCCTCGGCGGCGACGCGGTCGAGATGGCCCCGCCGTCGAGCCGCTACCTGGCGTCGCAGTCGCTGGCGGCGCTGCGCGAGTCGCTCGACGATCTGATCGCGTGGGTCGAGAACACCGAGACGACGGCCAACACTGCCGCCGACCCGGTCGAGTTCATCCGCACTCGCGGCGGTGCCCGGGCGCTGATCGACGAGGCGGCGGCGGCCGGCGAGGCGCAACCACTGCTGCAGCGCACCGGCCGCGAGCCGCTGTGACGGCGGACGCGTGGGGTCGGCGAGGCGCCGCCCGGCGAGCGGTGCTTCGGGTCGGCGATGCGAGGCGGCGCGTGAGGCCCGCTGGGTGAGGCGAGTTCGGCGGCTGCGGACGGGGTCGAGGACGTCGGGCGGGCGAGGCCAGGTTCGACGGCCGGGGCCGGGTGGGCGGGGTCTCCGAGGGCTCGGAGGGCCAGCGATCGGCCCGAAAAAATGACCGCACGAGCGCTGCGTGAGTTTGCCGGGCGGACCGGTGGCGCAGGGGGCTTGCCCAGGCGGTTCAAAGCGCGTATACCGGCGCTCCGTTTCGGGGCGTAGCGCAGCCTGGTAGCGCACTAGACTGGGGGTCTAGGGGTCGGAGGTTCGAATCCTCTCGCCCCGACAAACGCGAAGAGCCGACAGGTTTCCCCTGCCGGCTCTTACTTTTTGGTCCGCGCTCCGCGGCCGTTTCGCGGCCGTTTCGCGTCGGGGCCGCCGGGTCGTCTGTGCTACAAGGCGCGGCGTGTCGGAACGGCCGCTGATCCTGGTCACCAACGACGACGGCATCCTCGCGCCGGGGATCCTGGCCCTGGCCGAGGCGGTGGCGCCGCTGGGCGACGTGGTGGTGTGCGCGCCGGAGACCGAGCGCAGCGGCTCGTCGCACGCGATCACGCTGCACTCGCACCTGCGCGTCGACGAGGTCCGGCCGGGCTGGCACCGCGTCAACGGCACGCCGGTCGACTGCGTGTACCTGGCGTCGCTGCACCTGTGCGAGCGCCGGCCGGCGCTGGTCGTGTCAGGGGTGAACCCGGGCTATAACCTCGGCTCCGACGTGTTTTACTCGGGGACGGTCGGGGGCGCCGCCGAGGGGTTCATCCGCGGGGCGTCGGCGATGGCGGTGTCGGTCCACGCGCGCGAGTCGCCGCGGGTGGCGATCCCGGTGGTGCGGACGCTGGCCCGCATGCTGCTGGCGCAGCCGTCGCTGAGCCTGCTGAACGTCAACATCCCGTGGATCTCCCACAGCGCGCCGCCGCCGGAGGGGCCGCCGGAGGTGCTGGCCGAGGGGTTGCCGATCGTGGTGACGCGGCTGGGCGCGCGGCCCTACGTGGAGCAGGTCGAGCGCCGCCAGGACCCGCGCGGGATGGCCTACTTCTGGATCGGCGGGCCGCCGCGCGACGCCGGCGAGCACGAGGGCGAGGACACCTGGGCGGTCAAACGCGGCTGCGTGTCGGTGACCCCGCTGATCCTCGACATCACTGCGCCCGACCTGACACCGTGGCAGACGATGTTCGCCGGGACGACCGTGCAGGTCGATCCGCGGAGCGACGACTAGAGGACCGAGACGATGCGCGAGAGCCCCGATTTTCGCATGTCCGAGGCCGAGCGCGCGGCGGCGCTGCGCGACGTGGCCAGCCTGATCCGCGCGGTGCCGGACTTCCCGTCGCCGGGGATCCTGTTCCGCGACATCACCCCGGTGCTGCGCGAGCCGGCGGCCATGGCCGCGGCGCTGCGCCTCCACCTCGACGCGGTCGCCGACCTCGCCGGCTCGATCGACCGCATCGTCGGGGTCGAGTCGCGCGGGTTCCTGTTCGGCATGCCGATCGCCCACGCGCTCGAGGTCGGCTTCGTCCCGGCGCGCAAGCCCGGCAAGCTGCCGGCGGCCACGGTGACGCAGGCGTACGCGCTCGAGTACGGCGAGGGCACGCTGCACATGCACGCCGACGCGATCGCGCCCGGCGACCGCGTGCTGCTGGTCGACGACCTGCTGGCCACCGGCGGGACCGCGGGCGCGGCGGCGCGGCTGGTCCAGCGGCTCGGCGGCGAGGTGGTCGCCAGCCTGTTCCTGATCGAACTGCCCTTCCTGAAGGGGCGCGAGCGGCTGGCGCCGCTGCGGGTCGAGGCGCTGCTGTCGTTCTGAGGCGGGCCTTTCGGGCATGTCCGGACGGGCATGCGCGAAGGGACAGGCTCGAAGGGGCATGTTCGAAGGGGCATGCCTCTCCGGACATGCTCAATCGCGCCGCGGCCCGTCGTCGAACAGGCCCAGGAGGCCGGAGCGGCGCGGGTCGACGACCGCGAGGACGTGCTCCACGACCGCGTCGCCGAAGGGGTGGTCGTGGCCGCGCCAGAAGCAGCGGGCGTCGGCGCCGAAGCCGGCGAAGAAGCGGCCGGCGAGGGCCTGGGCGGTGGCGAGGGGCATGCGCGCCTCCTCGTCGTAGACCCCGCGCATGAGCAGCCCGACGACGCTGGCGCGAGCTTCGGCGGGGTCGGCCTCGACCCAGGGGAAGGGGCGTCCGGGGAGGTCGACGATCCGCGCGAGGTCGGCGAGGGCCTGGGCGAACGGGTCGGCTTGCTTCGCGGCCGGCGCGGCCGACAGCAGCTCTCCGCGCAACAGATCGGCGAAGTCGTCGTCCGGCAGGTCGGCGTCGTCGGTCGGCTCGCGCGCCAGGAAGCGGCAGACGACCCGATGGGTGCCGCGGGCGTCGACGATGGCGCGGGTGAGCTCGGCGGGGTCGGTCACGCCGGCGATTGTGCCGCGGCGCGGAACGGCGAGCGAGCGACGACTGGCGCGTCGCCCGCGCAAGCGCGCAGGGGGTCATGGCGAACGCACGGCGGGCGAGAGCGGCGTCATGCGTCGGGGTTCGCGGCCGCGATCGTGCGGCGGCGAGCCCGGCGACCGCGCATCCGGGGCATGTTCGAAAGAGCATGTTCCCGAGAACATGCCCTTTAAGGCATGTGCGCGAGTCGCCGCTGCGGCGCCGGAGGCCGCCCGGGTTCACTCGGCGGCGCGGCCGAGGCGGCGGGCCAGGGCCCAAGCCGGGAAGATCTGGCGGTAGAGGTCGTAGTCGAGCACCGCGGTATTGAAGAACACGCCGCTGGCGCGCTCGCGCGGCCAGCTGCCGTCGGACTGCTGGCGGGCCTGGATGTAGGCGATGGCGCGCTCGATCGCGGGGGCCTCTTCGGCTGTCTCGGCGGCCATGAGCGTGAGGACAGCCCAGGAGGTCTGGGCGACCAGGCTCGGCTCATGCGCGGGCAGCTGGACGTCGCGGCCGTCGAGCAGGCCCTCGAAGCTCTCGCCCCAGCCGCCGTCGGGCCGCTGCCGGCGCACCAGCCAGGCGACTGCGCGGCGGATCGCGGGGTGCTTGCGCGGCAGGCCGGCGGTGAGGAGGGCGTGCACGGCGAAGAAGGTGCCGTAGGTGAAGTTGATGCCCCAGAAGCCGAGCCAGCCGCCGTCGGGGTGCTGGGCGCCGAGGAGGAAGGCGACGCCGCGCTCGACTGCGGCGTCGACGTCGGCGAGCAGGCCGGGCGGGATGGCGTCGCCGAGGCGGGCGCGCGCGAGGGCGAGGCCGCGGACGCAGCTCGCGGTGCACTCGGAGTACGAGTACTCGAGCATGCAGTTGCCGTAGATCTCGGCGGGGTTGAAGTGCTTGAGCACGAGGCTGCCGCGGCGCGGCTCGTAGGAGCCGAACCCGCCGTCCTCGTTCTGCCGGCGCAGGACGAAGCGCACGGCGGCGAGCTGGCGATCGCGCGGGAGCGGCTGGGCCAGGTCGTGGTCGGCGCAGTGGATCAGGGCCTCGAGCGCCTCGGCGGTGCAGTCGCTGACGGGCCACGGGTGGCGCTCGTCGGCGAAGCCCCAGCCGCCGTCGGCGGGCTCGCGGTAGTGCTCGGCGCCGCCGGGGATGTCGCCGCGGATCTGCGCGGTCGCCAGCCAGGCAGCGGCGCTGCGCCCGAGCGCCTCGCCGGTGGCGCTCTGCGGGCCCTCGCACAGCGCCTGGAGGAGGAACGAGGTGTCCCAGATGTCGCTGCGGGCGCCGCAGATCCGCGCGCCCTCGACGTCGTCCTCCCAGAACCAGTACTCGAGGCCGCGGAAGGCGGCGTCGCGCTCGGGGTGGCACGGGTCGTGGTGGTGGAGGGCGAGGTTGAACAGCAGGCCGTTGACGGGGCTGAGGCAGACGTTGCCGGTGCTGCGCAGCTCGAACAGGACGTGCTCGATGGCGCGGGCGAGGGCCTTCTTGCGCACGAGGCCGGGGGCGACGCGGTCGAGCGCCCGCATGGCGGCGAAGGCGGCGCGCAGGCCGGCGCCTGGCGCTTCGTACAGGTCGGTGGCGGCGATGTCGTCGCGGTGGGCGCGGAACGGGGCGCGGTCGTAGGCGCCGTCGTAGAGCTCGTCGCGGATGTCCCGAAGGACAGGTGAATCGGGGGCCTGGACGCGGGCGCCGTAGAGGTAGCTGAGCCCGAGGTAGATCAGGCGCATGTGGCAGTAGAGGCGGCGCGGGTGGACCGGCGTGGCCTCGGGGAGCAGCCACATCTCGGGCAGGATCGGCTGGACGCACTGCCACGGGTAGAGGCCGAGGAGGGCCAGCCAGATCCGCCCCCACGTCGGGTTCTTGGTGACGCCGCCGTGGGCCCGGATCCACCGCAGCGCGCCGGCTGTCAGCGGGTCGTCGGGCGGGTGGCCGAGCAGGCGCAGGGCGACGTAACCGAGGGTGGTGTGGAACAGCCAGCTGTCGCTGTCGGGGTGCATGCCCCAGCCGCCGTCGTCCCGCACCTGGCGCTCGAGGGCGAGGCGGATCCGCTGCCGCCGCACCGGGGCGATCGGCCGCCCGAGGACGTGACACGCGATCACGTACTGGCACACGAGCATCGGGTTCCAGATCACCTCGCCGCCGACGGCCCCCTTGGTCGCCTGCACGCCGCGGAGGTGCTGCAAGGCGCGCTCGTAGGCGGTGGCGAGGTCGCTGTGGGGGGCTTCGGCGGTCGCGGGCGTCACGAGCCGAGGGTGGCAAAGCGGGCGGCCAAGCGGTGTGCGCTGGATCGCAGGACGCGAGGGCGCGGGCGCGGGCTGCAGCCAGCGGCGAGGGGGTCGTCCGCGTGCATGCGGGTCGCGGGGGGTCGCGGCGAGTCGAGCCGGGCGGGGTCGACCACGAGGGTCGGGCCCGTCGCGGTCGCGCACGGGCGAACGCGTCGGGCGTGCCCTGATTTCGACCTGGCTTTGGGGTCATCCGCGCGGTCGCGCCAGGCCGCGCGCGGGGCCGCGGGCGCTTCAGTGCGCGGACGGCAGCGGCATGTCCTCGGGACCATGCTCCCAAGGACATGTCCTGGCGAGCATGTCTATTTAGACATGTCCTTGAGGGCGAGGGCGGCGAGGGCGGCGCGGGCGTCGGCGACGGCCTCCTGGACGGCGGGGCGGCGGCTGCTGGCGAGCTCGTCGAACAGCGGCTGGCCGACCTGCGGGGCCACGCGCACGAGGGCGTAGGCGGCGCGGACGCGCATGACCGCGGGGGTGAGCCAGCCGCGGGCGATCTTCAGGATCGGCGGGACGGCGGCCGGCGGGGCGGCGGGGCCGAGGGCGGCGAGGGCCTCGAGGGCGCGGGCGCGGTCGCCGGAGCGCTGCAGGGCGAGGAGCAGGGGCGGGCCGCCGCGGGGGTCGCGGGCGGCGGCGAGGCCGAGGGCGGCGGCGAAGGCGAGGTCGACGGCGGCGCCCGGGTCGGTGGCCACGGCGGCGAGGCGCGTGCAGGCCTCGGGGCCGGGCGGGTCGAGCTCGGCGAGGGCGCTGACGAGGGCGAGGCGGACGTGCGGATGGGTCTCGCCGTCGAGGGCGGCGCACAGGGCCGGCTCGGCGGCGCGGCCGGCCAGCTCGACGAGGCCGCCGGCGGCCTGGAACCGCAGGTCGGGCGCGGGGGCGCGGAGGGCCGCGGTGATCCGCGCGAGGGCGGCTTCGTAGGTGACTCGGGACAGGTCGCTCGGGACATGTCCCGGAGGACGCAAGGGATGCGGCGCGGCGGGGGACTCGACGGGGCCCTCGGCGTCGTCAGGCTTGACGAGGTGCTCGGGGGCGGCGGCGAGGCCGAGGAGGACGCAGGTGATGGCGGCGCACTCGCGCAGGTAGCCGGCGTCGGGCCCGGGATCGGCGTCGTGCAGCCAGGGGTCGATGTGCGGGATGACGTCGGGCTCGCCGAGCTGCCCGAGGCCGGTCGCGGCCATGGCCCGCACCGGGACGACCGGATCGGCGAGGGCGGCGGTCAACGCGGCGACCACTGCCTCGCCGAGCGGGTGGCCTGCGGCCAGGTGCAGCGCGGGGGAGGGATCGCCGAGCTCGGCCAGGAGGGCGGCGGCGAGGTTACGCACCGCGACGCTGCGCGAGGTCGGGTCGGGCGAACGCGCGTCGCGCAGGGCGGCCTCGAGGGTGATCGGGAGCGAGGGCATGCGGGGCGCAGTGAGGGAAGCGTCACGCGGGGTCAGGCGCGCGAGGTGTGTCGCAAGGGACAGGGCTCGCGGCGCGAGGCTCGCGTGTCTTGAAGGACAGGGCGCAAGGGACAGGAGAGAAGCGAGCGCTCGGGCGTCGGGGAGGACGGAGCGAAAGGGCCAGGAAGGATGCAGCGCGCCAGGTGTCGTGAGGGACAGGGCGCAAGAGACAGGAGAGGCTGCCGCGAGCGGATGGAGATCGCCGCGCCGGGTGTCGTGAAGGACGGGGTGGAACGGCCAGGAGCGAGGGAGGGGCGCCCAGGGTGTCTTGAGGGACAGGACGGAGACGACCGCGCCGGGGGTCGTGAAGGGCAGGGTGTCGTCGAGGACAGGGCGCGAGGGACAGATTGGCTGTCTCTCGGGACAGGCGCCTCGGACGGGCCGCCCCGGTCAGGTGCGGGCGCGCTGGGGGGCGTCGGGCGCGGGGGCGGTGCTGCCGAACAGGCGGATCATCTCGCCGCGCATGCGCCCGGTGAGCCGGAGGCGCAGCATCTTCATGTCGCCGATGAGGGACCACAGCGGGTACTTGAAGCTGGCCGGCTTGTTGCGCTCGATGAAGAAGTGACCGATCCACGCGGGGCCGTAGCCGATCACCAGGGCCAGCGGGAACAGGCTCCAGCGACCGGTCCAGGCCATCCAGGCGACGAAGAGGTAGGCGCTGCTGGTGCCGACGTAGTGGAGCGCGCGATTGACGGGGTTGCGGTGCTCGCCGAGATAGAAGGGCCAGAACTCTGAGAAATCGCGGGGCGCGGGCATCGCCCCGACCATACGCCGCGGCCGGGCGGCCGTCACGCGCGGACGCGGGGGATGGCTGAAAAGACAGGTTGTGCGCGAGATCGCCGGAGCGGCGCGGGCTGGAGGTCCCGCGCGAGGGAGGGCGCACAGCGGGCCTCGCGCAGCGGCTGGGGGCGCGCGCCGCCAGATCGCCGGGGATGGGGCAGTCCTCACGCCAGGCAGCAACGGTGATGGCGACGAGGATGGCCGCAAGGACAGGTCGCGAGCGGGGCTCGCGCGGAGAAGCTGTCTTTGCGGTCAGGTATCTGGGGGATGCGAGCGCAGAGCGAGCCGGTCCGGGAGGCGAGACGTGAAGGGCGCTGCGCCGGGATCGGCGCGAGGACGCGGAACGTGGAGAGACACGGGACGCTGAACCAGCCGGGATCGGCGCGTGGAGGCGAGCCGTGGGGAGACGTGAGGGTGCTGCGCCGGGGCCGGGATCGGCGCGAGGAACGGCGTCCGCGGGCGAGGTCGGGCAGCCGTCGCTTCGCGTCGGCGCTCGCTCGTCGCCCGGGCTGCGGGGGACGGCCGGGGAAGAGCGGAGGGGCTCAGGGACGGATGGGGAGCGGGGGGGGCTGGATCCGGCCGGCGCGCACGTCGGCGATGAATTCGCGGTCGGCGGCCAGGAATTCGGCCACGGGCAGGGATTCGAGGTCGTGCGCGACCACGGCGGCGTCGGCCTCGAGGCGCAAGGCGGCGTGCCAGTCGGTGCCGAGCCAGGGGCTGGCGTCGACGTGGTAGACGAGCAGCAGGACCTCCGGGCCGGGCCCGGGGTAGACGTGGTGCAGGACCTCGGCGACGGCGCCGATCGGCAGCTCGGCGGCGGCGGGGCCCCATTCCTCGACGAGCTCCCGGCGCAGCGCGGGGCGCGGGGACTCACCGGGCTCGACCTTCCCGCCGGGGAGCTCGAGGGCGCCGGCGCCGTGGCGGGCGCCGGCCGGTCGGCGCTGGACGAGGAGGCGGTGGGGGCCGAGCCAGACGAGGCCGGCGGCGACGATGAGGCGGGGCTGCACGCCCGTGGTTGGTACCGCACCCTGGACGCTCGGAAAAGCTACGCCTATCCTCGGCCCACCCCATGCGTCTTTATTCAAGTAAGATCTCGACGATCGTCGAAGCCGTGAACAAGACCCTGGTCGACGCCGGTGACCTCGAGGTCAGCGACCGCGAAGAGTTCAAACGGGATGTCGAGTCGATCCTCAAGGAGTACCGACGCAAGGACCGCGAGCTCACCGACCGCGCGAAGGACGAGCTCGAGCGGAAGAAGCTGGCCTACTCCGACCTGTTCAAGCTCAAGCGCTCGATGGCGGAAGAGCAAGACTTCGGGATCGGGGAAGAGGCCTTGAACTGGATCGCCAATCAGCTGCTCGAGCTGTTCATGCAGAGCAAGTTCGTATCGGAGATCTACGCCGACGACTCCGTGATCCGGAAGAAGCTCAAAGAGATCCTCCGCCGCCACATGCAGGCCGACGAGGACCTCGACCGCGAGGTGCGGCGCCACCTCAAGCACCTCACCGAGAACACCTCCACGTTCGAGATCGAGTACCAGAAGCAGCTCGAGCTCATCAAACGGAAGCACGGTCTCGACTAATGGCTCATATCCTGGTCTACGCCCAGCGCACCCCGCAGGGGATCCATCCGGCCAGCGCCGCGGCCCTGTGCCTCGCCCGTGACATCGGCAGCGAGCGCGGCGCCACGGTCAGCGCGGTCTGCCCCGGCGACGCCGGACGCGCCGACCAGTTCGTCATCGGCGCGGTCAGCCGGTTCGGCGCCGACGGCCTGACGTTCCTCGGCCCGGCCGGTCTGCGGCCGCTGCAGGAGCGGCTGCACCCGCTGCTGGTGTTCGTGCCGCACACCGAGGAGGGGCTGGCCGCCGCGGAGACGCTCGGCGGCGCCGAGGCGCTGTGGCTGCAAGAGCCCGAGGTCGAGTGGGAGCGGCTGGCGTCGATCACCGCGATCGTGGCCGGCACCCTGCCGTGGTACGAGCTGCCGGCGATCATCGACGCCGAGTACGACAACGAGGCGAGCCTGGTCGACCTGCCGGAGTGGGTCGCCCGCCTCGAGCAACACGGCGGCCGCGGTCCGCTGCGTCACTTCGCCCGCGAGGACCTCGACCAGGCCACGCGCGCGGCCCTGGCGTCGATCGGCGCCAAGCCGGTCGGGCCGGAGTACCTCGACCAGCACACGGGCGGGACGCTGCTGTGGATCGGCGGGGCCGACCAGCCGGTGCCCGAGGCGCTGGCCGCCCGCGGCCCGGGCGCCCGCGTGATCCTGTTCCCGGGCGAGGGCGCGGAGATCGACGCCAGCTGGACGCGCGCCGACTGGGTGCTGCCGGGCGCGTGGCCCGAGGCGGTCAAGCAGCTCCACAGCGAGCTGTGGAAGCCGGTGGTCGTGTGACGGGCGCGCCTTGGTGACCGCCGCCGATCGATCTGTCTCATCGACCAGGTCCGCCCTGCGGGCGCTGCTCGCCGGCGAGGCGCTGGTCGGCGAGGACGTCGGGGCGGCGTTCGCCGGCGCCGGCGAGGTGCTCGGCGAGGCGGCGCTGGCCCGCCGCGTGCGCGAGCAGGGGGCCGCGGTGGTGGTCGCGCGCGAGCCGTCGCCGACGCTGCTGCGAGCGCTGCGCGAGCGGCCGCCGGGGCTGCTGGTGATCACGGGGCCGGAGCTGCCGGTGGGGCTCGCGTCGCGGACGCTCGGGCCGGCGGCGCAGCTGGTGATCGAGGCCGGGGAGCTGGTGATCGTCGGGCCCGACGCGGCGGCGCTGGCCGGGCTGCGGGCGGCGTTCCTGGCCGCGGGGGCGAAGCCGCGGCTGTCGCTGTGCCCGGCGCCGGCGTGGCTGCCGGAGTGGCTGGCGGCGCCCGAGCTGGCCGGCTGCCGGACCGCGGGGATGGTGCCGGCGGCGAGCCTGCACGCCGGCTGGGCCCGCTGGGCGAGCGCCGCCGGGGCGCGCCAGGTGGTGGTGCCGCTCGGGGTCGAGGCGCCGCGCGTCGACCAGCCGCGCCACGCGTCGCTCGGCCAGGCGGCGGCTGCCCACGCGCTCGAGCGCCTGACCGGGCCGGTGTTCCCGAGCCCGGGGGTGCTGGCGCTGCTGGTGGACGCGGAGAGCATGTCGCCAGGGACAGGTCCGAAAGGGCATGTCTCCGAGGGCATGTCCGAAGAGGCAAGCCCGGCGGCGGCGCTGTGGCGCCAGGCCCGGCGGGCGCTGCCGCTGCAGGGCGACGAGCACGGGATGGAGGCGCCGCACCCGGGCCTGCGCCTGCGCGGGCCGGCCAACGCGACCACGGACGCGTTCCTGGCCCAGCGGGCGCTGCTTCGCCGGGAGCGCGCGGAGGCGCTGGTGCGCGCGGCCGAAGGCGAGGCGGCGCCGAGCATCGACCCGGCGGCGCTGGCCCGCGCGGAGGAGGTGCTGCGCTCGGCCGGGCAGGCGCTGTCGGAGCACGAGAGCAAGGTGGTGCTGCGCGGCTTCGGCATCGAGGTGACGCGCCAGGCGGTCGCCAGCTCGGCCAGCGGCGCGGCCCAGTTCGCCGAGCAGATCGGCTTCCCGGTGGTGCTCAAGGCGGTCAGCCCCGACCTCCGCCGCAAGCAGGAGCTCGGGGCGGTGGTGCTCGACCTGACGACGTCGGCGGCGGTCCGCCGGGCCTACGCGACGATCGTCAGCAACGTGGAGGAGCGGGCGCCGACGGCCCACCTCGACGGCGTGCTGGTGGCCGAGCAGATCGGCGAGGGGCTCGAGATCCACTGCGGGGCGGTGGCGCTGCAGAGCGGCGAGACGGCCCTGTTCGGGCGGGCGCTGGCGGGGCACCAGGAGGTGGTGCTGCGCCTGTCTCCGCTCGACCCGGCCGAGGCGATGCTGTTCGCCCAGGCGATCGTGGCCGGGGTGCCGCTGCGCCGCAAGGACGACCCGGGCCTGCGCGAGCTGGCCGGGCTGCTGCTCCGCCTCGACGCGCTGGTCCGCCACTTCGGGGCCGCCAGCGCCGACAGCGAGGGCCGCCTCGAGCTGGTCGACCTCAGCCCGGTGCGCCTGTGCGCGGGACCCCGCGGCTACGTGACGCTCGACGCCCGGATCGTGCAGCGCGCCCACCTCGAGGGGCTTTAAAATACTTGGAGAAGAACGCGTACGGCGAGGCTCGCCCGCCCGACCTCGATGCGCACGAACCGGGCTCGGTCGAATCGACATGGCTTGAAGGACATGACGATTCAGCCATGTCCTCGTGGGCATGTCCAAAAGTTCATGGCGTGGGCCGCTTGCGATCGTTGCGGCGCCAGCGGGCGTCCTGGGCGCTGCGCTCGGTGATGGCGGCGATGGCCTCGCGGACGGCCTCGCGGACCGGGAAGTACGGGCGGCAGCCGGCGTCGTCGCAGTGCTGGCCGCCGGGGGCGTAACGGTCGCTCTGGCGGGCGCGCAGGGCCGGGAGCGCGACGCGGTGGCCGATCCGTCCGAGCGCGGCGGCGGCGGCCTCGCGGGTCTCCGGGTTCTCGTCCGCGAGCCAGGCGGTGAGCGAGCGGGCCAGCGGGGCGGCCTCGTGGAGGCGCAGGACGGTCTCGCAGCTGCCGCCGAGGCTGGTGACGTGGCGCGACCACTGGCTGCTCATGCTGCCGAAGTAGATGCCGGCCTCGTCAGGATCGCAGGGGTCCCACGAGGGTCGGTCGGCGAGGGCGCCGAGAGCCGCGAGGGCGCGCTGGCGGGGGCCGTCGGCGAGGTCGGGCAGGCGGCGCTCGAGCTCGGCGAGGGCGGCGCGACCGGTGACGTCGGCGAGGCCCTCGATGGCGTGGACGCGGGCCTCCCACGCCTCGGGGCCGCGGCGCTCGAGGCGAGAAAGGGCCACCGCGCGCAGCGGCTCGGGGGCCCGCTCGAGGGCGGCGCGCAGCACCGCGGGCTCGGCGTCGCGGCCGGCGGTGAGGAGGGCGCCGCGGTACAGCCGGGCCACGTCGAAGCCGGCGGCGGCGAGGCGGGCGGGGCCGTAGTCCATGCTGTCGGGGGCTGGCTTTGGATACATGTCCCGAGGGCCATCCACGTCGAGGAGCCGCTCGGCGACGGCGACGCGGCAGTCGCCGGCCCGCTCGGCGCTGCGGATGGCGCCGCGGACCTGCTCGCTCCAGCGGTACGAGACGCTGGTGCCGCACATGCCGCCGCCGGGGTCGGCGCGGCGGTAGAGCTGGCCGGCCAGGGTCGGATCGCCGAGCAACTCTGCGCCCAGCGCGAGGTCGCGGAAGACGTAGGAGTAGCGGGCGCCGCCCCATGCCCAGTGGCTCTCGGCGCTACCGTGGAGAGGACCGGGGAAGCCGAGACGGGCCAGGTAGGCGCGGCCGTGCTGGACGAGGCCGACGACGTCGCCGCGGGCCTTGGCGTCGCTGGCGGCGGCGGCGAGGCGGTCGTTCTCGGGGTCGGGCGCGGCCGGGGTCAGCGGGCTGCCGGGGCTGGCCTCGACTGCGCCGCCGACGAGGGGACCGGCGTCGGCGACCGCGGCGAAGAAGTAGGCGAGGTCGTCGAGCTCGGCGGTGGTCGGCGCGTCGCCGCGGAGGACGCCGCCGTGGCGGCGCAGGACTGCGAAGTCGGCGAGGGCGAGGCGGGCAGCGGCGACCTCACCCGGCGTCGGCGCGGCGCAGCGGGCCTTCGGGATCGCGTCGGCCATGGCGCGGGTGAGGATCGCCTCGAGCGCGCGCTCGGCCTTGTAGAGGTTGATCGCGCCGAGGCGCAGGAGGACCGGGGCGTCGGCGGGCAGGCCGATCTCGCCGAGGAGGTCGAGGAGCTGGCCGGCGGCGTCGTCCCTGGCCAGCGCGGGGCAGGGGGCGGCGTTGCAGGCGGTGTACATGTCCCCCAGGACATGTACGACCTCGGCCCGCCCGAGGCCGGCGGCGGCGGCCCGCTCGGCGAGGGTCTGGCTGCCGGAGTCGGCCAGGCCGGCGCGCTCGACCGCGGCCTGGGCGGCCTTCGCTGCGCTGTCCCAAGAGACCTGTCCCGAAGTGCTGGTCGATCCGGCGGCGGGAGCGAGGGCGAGGACGAGCGCGAGCGCGGCGGGCGTCATGCCGGCTCAGACAGTGGCGCCTCGTATGGGTTCCGGGCGGGCGCGTGACGAATGAGGCGTCGCGGCCGGCCACCGGCGAGCCGGGTCGGACGACGTCTGCGGCGGAGCGGCGCGCGCTCGTGCTCCTCAGGACGATGGCGCGCCGGTGGCGGTACGTGCGGGGTGCGACGCGCGGGTCCGCGGGGCGCGGGCGCTGGCGCTGGCGCTTCGGACATGTCCCGGCGGACAGGCGCCGGCCGGCCTACTTGTTCGGCTCGGGCGGGGGGCTCGGCGGGAACACCAGGCTCAACGTGATCGCGCCGCCGATGAGGGCCGACACGGTCCCGAGGGAGATGCCGATGGGGATGTGGATCGGCTCGAGGTGCGGCGGGTAGCCGACGCCGAGCAGCATCTTGACGCCGACGAACGAGAGCACCAGGCCGAGGCCGTACTTGAGCAGCCAGAAGCGGTCGATCACGTTCTCCAGCAGGAAGAACATCGCCCGCAGGCCCATCACCGCGCACACGTTGCTGGTGAAGACGATGAACGGGTCGGTGCTGATGCCGAAGATCGCGGGGATCGAGTCGAGCGCGAACACGACGTCGGCGGTCTCGACCATCAGCAGGGTGACGAACAGGGTCGTCACGTAGCGCTTGCCGTCGCGGCTGACGAAGAACTTCGGGCCCTGGAAGTCCTTGGTGACGCGGAAGTAGCGCTCGGCCCAGCGCTTGACCCAATTGTCCTGGCCCTGCTCCTCCTCGCCGCCCTCGCGCACGAACAGGAGGCGCAGGCCGGTGAACACGAGGAAGCCGCCGAACAGGTACAGCGAGAACGTGAACATCTGGATCAGCGCCAGGCCGGCGACGATGAAGATGCCGCGCAGGATCAAGGCGCCGAGGATCCCGGCGAACAGGATCCGGTGCATGTACTCCTGCTGCACCCGCATGTAGCGGAACAGCACGATGAACACGAAGATGTTGTCGACCGAGAGCGCCTTCTCGATGAGGTAGGCGCTGAGGAACTCGAGCGCCTTCTCCGAGCCGTAGGCGTGCCAGACCCAGCCGTTGAAGACCAGGCTCAGCGCGACCCAGATGCACGACCACATCAGCGCCTCGCGCATCGACACGCGGTGCGGCTTGCGGTTGAAGAGCCCGAGGTCGATCGCCAGCAGGACGAGGATGCCGACGAGGAATGCGCCCCAGGTCAGGGGTGAGCCGACTGATTCAAACAAATGAGGCTCGCTCAGCTCGCGGGGGTCGTCTTGTCGGTGATCAGCTCCATCGCGTCAGCCTTGACCTGGATGGTCAGCTTGCGCGGCTTCGCCTCCGCGTCGTAGCGCAGGTCGACGAGCGTGCCAGTGAAGGTGATCGGGAGGTTGCGGCCGAGCGGCCGGCCGAGCTCTTCGGTGGAGAAGATCCGGTAGTCGATCGTGATCTCGAACAGCACCGGCTCGGTGACGTGGGCGTAGGTCTCCCAGGCGCCGTGCTCGGAGCCCTCGACGCCCGCCGCGATGCCGTTGCCGGCCTCGGTGACCGCCTGCCCGCGGAAGCTGCCCGGCTTGTCCTGCAGCGCCTTGACGAAGTCGTCGCGCTCCTGGGGCTTCATCATGTTGAAGCTCTCCAGGTTCTTCTTGTTAAAGGTGAGGTCGGCGCCCTGCGGGTCGTAGGCCGCGGGGAGCGCCAACAGGTCCTTCTTGGGCTGGCTGCATCCAGGGACGGCCAGCAATGCGCTGGTGAAGAAGAGCGCGGTCAGGCTGCGGCGCATGGCCCGGAAGCTAGCACGGAACTTTCGGCGGAGGGATGGTCACAAGAGCGCGCCGTCCGCCGGCACCGCCAGGACGGCCGCGTCGCCGAGCGCCCGCGCGAGGGCGTCCCGAGCCTCGCCCGCTCGCCCGGCGTGCTCGCCGATGGCCTCAAAGGTCACGCGCACGACGCAGCGCAGCCGCCCGTCGTCGCCGCTCAGCCAGCGCGGATAGGACCCGATCTCGACGTCCGGATAGTCGGCCACGACCCGGTTCAAGCTGGCCGCCAGGTCGGACTCGTCCATCTCCGTGTGCAGGGTCTCCAGCGCCCAACCACCGGCGTCGGGCAGCTCGCCGGGGATCTTCTCGAGCGCCTCGATCTTGGCCCGGCACAGCTCCGGGATGCCCGGCAACACGTAGATCCGCCGCGCACTCGCCTGCGCACCGGCGGGCAGGTCGATCCGCATCACCGGCCAGCCGCGGGCGGCCGTCAGCGCGGTGCCCTCCGGCAGGTCGGCCATCTTCAGCGCGGCCTCGGTGATCCGCTCGCCGAAGTGCGCGCGCAGGGTCCGCTCCATCTCGGGGTCGCGTCGCAGCGGGCGGCCGATGGCCCGCGCGATCGCCTCCATCGTCACGTCGTCGTGGGTGGGCCCGACGCCGCCGCTGGTGAACACCAGCGGGACGCGGGCGAGCAGGCGCAGCAGCGCCTCGCCGATGCCGCCGAGGTCGTCCTCGACGGTGCACATCTCGACCAGGCGGATCCCTCGCCGGCGCATCATCTTCGCCAGCTCGTGGCCGTTCTGGTCGCGGATCTTGCCGCTGAGGAGCTCGTTGCCGATGAGAAGGACGGCGGCGCGGGTGACGGAGGGTTCGCGGTCCATGGGGCCCTGGGCGCAGGGTACCAGGAGTGACAGGCAGGTGAGCCAGGGCACCGCCGCGGTCCGGGCGCGAGGGGGTGCGCGGGTTGACGCGACGCGCGGGCCGGCGCTATCCCTCCGCGCCAGGTAGGGCGATGCACCGCGCAGGCGACAGCGGCGACGGGGGCGCGGCAACGCGGCGGGGTCGTCGTCCCGGCCGCGACCTGTGCGAGATCGCCGACCTGTCGCCCGCAGAGGCCTGCGCCGTGCTCGCCGCGGCCACCCGCGTCCTGCCGCTCGCCGAGGGCACCGGGGCCCGCGAGCTGCCGATCCTCCGCGGGGCCCAGATCTTGAGCGTGTTCTCCGAGCCGAGCACGCGCACCCGCCTCAGCTTCGAGGTCGCGGCGCGCCGGCTCGGCGCCGAGGTCGTCCACTTCGTGCAGGACGCCGCCAGCTCGGCCAGCAAGGGGGAGACCGAGCGCGACGCGCTGGAGAACCTCGACGCGATGGGCTTCGACGCGGTGGTCGTCCGCGACCGCCGCGACGGGGTCCCGCGCGCCTGGACCGAGGTCATGCGCGCCCGCGTCGTCAACGCCGGCGACGGCGTCAACGAGCACCCGACGCAGGCGCTGCTCGACGCGCTGACGATCCTCGAGGCGTTCGGCCGCGCGCCGACGCAAGGGGCGATGACCGGGCTGCGCGTGGCGGTCTGCGGCGATGTCCGCCACGGCCGGGTGGCGCACTCGGACCTGCAGCTGTTCCGCACTCTCGGGGCCCACTGCGTGGTCGCGGGGCCGGGCGACCTGGCGCCGCCCGAGCTCGCCGCGCGCCTGGGGGCGACGGTGGCGCCGACCCTCGACGACGCGCTCGCGGGGGCCGACGTGGCGGTGATGCTGCGGATCCAGCGGGAGCGCCTCGGCGCCGACGTGGCGATCCCGGACGCGCCGAGCTATCACGCCGCCTGGGGGCTGACGCCCGCGCGCCTCGGCCTTCTCGCACCCGGGGCGATCGTGATGCACCCGGGCCCGATCAACCGCGGCGTCGAGATCGCCGACGCGGTCGCCGACGGCCCGCACAGCCGGATCCTCCGCCAGGTCACCCTCGGCGTGGCGGTCCGCATGGCCGTGCTGGCGCGCGCCTGCGGCGTCGAGCTGCTCTGAAGAACATGTCTGGAGGACCATGACCCAAGCAACAGCCCGCCCCGACCTCGCCGCTCGTCCGCTCACCGCCGCCGGCCCCGCCGCGCGCCCGGGCGCGCTGGTCCTGGCCGACGGCCGGGTGTTCCGCGGGCTCGGCTTCGGCGCCGCGACGACCGTGGTCGGCGAGGTGGTGTTCAACACGTCGCTGACGGGCTACCAGGAGATCGTCACCGACCCGTCGTACACCGGCCAGCTGGTGTGCCTCACGGTGTCGGAGGTCGGCAACGTCGGCGTCAACGCCGACGACGAGGAGTCGCGCGAGCACGGCTGCGCGGGCCTGGTCGTCCGCGCGCTGTCGCCGGTGGTCTCGAACTGGCGCGCGCAGGAGGACCTGGGCAGCTATCTGGCGCGCAAGGGCCTGCCGGGGCTGGCCGAGGTCGACACGCGGGCGCTGACCCGCCACCTGCGCGACCGCGGGTCGGTGATGGCGGCGCTGTCGAGCGAGCACGACGACGTCGAGAAGTTGCTGGCGCTGGCCCGCTCGGCGCCGTCGATGGAGGGCCAGGATCTGACCGGCCGGGTGACGACGCGGACGCCGTACGCGTGGGACCAGCCGAGCTGGGAGCACGCGGCGCCGCCGGCCGACGTGCACGTGGTGGCGTGGGACTACGGGATCAAGCTCAGCATCCTCCGCCGCCTGCGCGACGCCGGCGCCCGGGTGACGGTGGTGCCGGCGAGCACGCCGGCGAGCGCGGTGCTGGCGATGCGGCCCGACGGGATCCTGCTCAGCAACGGGCCCGGCGACCCGGCCGCGGCGACGGCGGTGATCGCCGAGCTGCGCGACCTGCTGGCCGCGCAGGGGCTGCCGCCGGTGTTCGGGGTGTGCCTCGGCCACCAGCTGCTGGCGCTGGCGCTCGGCGGCCGGACCTTCAAGATGAAGTTCGGCCACCACGGCGGCAACCACCCGGTCCGCAACGAGGACGACAAGAAGGTGGCGATCACGTCGCAGAACCACGGCTTCGCGGTCGACCCGGCGTCGCTCGGCGCCAGCGCGACGCTCACCCACCTCAACCTGTTCGACAAGACCTGCGCCGGCCTGCGCGTCCGCGGCCGCCCGATCGGCTCGGTCCAGTACCACCCCGAGGCCGGCCCCGGGCCCAACGACGCCACCGACCTGCTGGCCGGCTTCGTCGCCCAGGTCCGCCGCCTCCGCCGCGAGCGCGCCTGAAGCGAGCAGGTCCGCGAGGACATGTTCGCCAGGGCAGGACGCGAGGGACAGGGCTGAGGGGACATGTCCTGCGGGGCAGGTAGGGACGGCGGGTTCGGCGGGGGCGCGGCGGTCCGCTCGCGCGCGGCCGTGCCTGTTCTAAAGGCCAGCCGAGCGCTCGCCGGGAGGCGCGGGTGAGCGCGCCTGTCCCCGAGGACATGGGCCGGGTGCGCCTGTCGGCGGCGCTCGACGAGCTCGGCGAGCGGGTGTTCGGCGGGCGCGACGGGGCCCGGCGAGCGGCGCCGCTGCTCGAGCGGTGGGACCGCGAGGTGGGGGTGCACACGTCGGTCGACAGCGGCCACGAGGCGCTGGCCGCGGCGCGCGTCGACTGGGCGCTGTGCGACGCGGAGCCGCCGGGCGCGGCGCCGGGCGACACGTGGGCCTGGCGGGCGGCGACGGGCCGGGTGCCGGGGATCGAGCCGACGCCGCTGTACCGACTGCTGGCGACGACGCAGGCGGGGATCTTCGAGGTCTGGCCGGGCGCGCCGCTGCTGCTGCGCGACCGCCTGCGCGGGCTGAGCGTCCGCGTCGACGAGCCGGTGCCATGGCTCGGGGAGTCGCGGCGGGCGGCCGCGCTGTGGGAGCTGCGCCTGGCCTTCGGGACAGGCGTGGCGTGGATCTGCCGGACGCCGATCGAGTACCCGCTGGCGATCGCGCCGCTGCTGCAGCGAGCCCACGAGGGCCACTGGCGGGCGCCGCAGCGGATCGATCTGATGCCGTGGCGCCGCCAGCGGCTCCGCTGGGCCCGCGACCGCCGCGGCGAGGACCCGCGCAGCTTCTTCTCAGGGCTGTGAAAGCGGGAGGCCCGGGCCGTCATGGCGGCGGCTGCGTGTGGGCGACCTGCCGTCCTGCGAAGCGTCTGTCGGAGGGCCGGCCGGTGAACACGCGCTCCATAGCTTGGTGAAGCCCGGGCCCGGGCCGCAGACAGGGCTCGGGCCGGCTTTCGCCGCCCGCGGGACGTCTGGTATTGCTGAGGCTCGCCGTGACTGCCTCGACGAGTACCCCGCCATCCTTGCGCGAGTTCACGGTCCGCGCGGTCGTCACCGGCGTCGCTCTGGGGGTCGTGTTCGGGGCCGCCAACGCCTACCTCGGGCTCAAGGTCGGCATGACCGTGTCGGCGTCGATCCCGGCGTCGGTGATGACCGTGGCGCTGCTGCGCGGGCGCGCCAGCCTGCTCGAGGCCAACCTGTCGCAGACGATCGGCTCGGCCTCGACGTCGCTGGCGACCGGCACGATCTTCACCATCCCGGCGCTGTTCCTGTGGGGCATGGCGCCGCCGTTCTGGCAGATCGCGCTGCTGGCCCTGCTCGGCGGGGTGCTCGGGCTGGCGGCGATGATCCCGCTGCGGCGCATGCTGATCGTCGACGGCCACGGCGAGCTGCCGTACCCCGAGGGCCGCGCGTGCGCCGAGGTGCTGCGGGCGACGACCACCAGCGCGAGCGGGAGCGCGTGGATCTTCCGCGGCATGGCCGTCGGCGCGGGCATGAAGCTGCTGGTGGCGCTGCTGTTCGCGGTGCCGAGCGAGGCGGGCGCTGCGGTGCCGCTGCTGCCCAAGGCCGAAGTGGCGCTGGAGTTCGCGCCCGCGCTGCTGGCCGTCGGCTTCATCCTCGGCTACCGCCAGGCGGCGGTGGTGGTGGCCGGGGCGGTAGTGTCGTCGCTGGCCCTGATCCCGCTGATCGCGTGGATCGGCGCGGGCCTGCCCGGGCCGCTCTACCCGGAGCGCGAGCTGACGATCGCGCAGATGGACGCGTCGCAGATCTGGCGCCAGTACATCCGCTACATCGGCGCCGGGGCGGTGGCGACGGCGGGGATCCTGACTGTCCTTCGGAACATGCCCATGATGGCAGGCGCGTTCGTATCTGTCGCAAGGGGCATGCGCAAAGAGACAGGTGAGAAGGCGACCGCCAGCGCGACCGACCGCGACCTGCCGGGCAGCTTCATCGCCGCGGCCATCGCGGTGGTGATCGCCGCGGTCGCGCTGGTGCCCGGGCTCATCGCCGGCGATCTCGGGTTCTTGGCCCGCCTGGTGTGCGCGCTCGGGGTGGCGGTGTTCGGGCTGCTGTCGGTGGCGGTGGCGGCCCGGATCGTCGGCATCGTCGGGGTGTCGTCGCAGCCGACGTCAGGCATCACTCTGGTGACGCTGCTCGGCACCGCGGCAGTGTTCGCGGCGCTCGGCTGGGACGACCTCGGGGCGCGGGCGGCGGTGCTGACGGTCGGGACGGTGGTGGCGGTGGCGACGTCGAAGGCCGGCGACATCTCGCAGGACCTGAAGACGGGCTACCTGGTCGGCGCGACGCCGGCGTGGCAGCAGCTCGGGCAGCTGATCGGGGCGGCGTGCGCCTGCTGGGTGGTGGCCGGGACGGTGCTGCTGCTGTCGAGCTACGGCTTCGGCGGCAAGGAGCTGGCGGCCCCGCAGGCGACCCTGATGAAGACGATCATCGAGGGCGTGCTGAGCGGCGAGCTGCCGTGGGGCCTGGTCGCCACGGGGGCGGGGATCTCCGGCGCGGCGATGCTGTGCGGGGTGTCGGGCCTGGCGTTCGCGATCGGGGTGTACCTGCCGATCGCGTCGATGCTGCCGATCTTCCTCGGCGGCTGCGTGCGCGCGCTGTCCGAGCGTGGCCGCCCGGCCGAGGGCGAGGCCCGCACTGGGATCCTGGCGGCCGCGGGCGTGGTCGCCGGCGAGGGCCTGGCCGGGGTGCTGGTGGCCGGGCTGGTGGTCGCGGGCCTGGTGCCGAAGAAGGCCCCGCCGCTGCTCGGCGGCGAGCTCGGCGAGCTGGCGACGCTGGCGCTGGTGCTGGCGATCTGCTTCTTCCTGTACCGCGGGGCGCGGGCGACCGCGTGACGGGGCGAGGAGCTGCGCGGCATGGCTGAAAGGGCATGTCCGATGAGGCAGGGTCGATGGGACATGGCTGAAGGTGCATGTCCGATAAGTCAGCCGAGGGTGACCGGCCCAGCGAGGGGACGCGCGTGACGGCGCAGGCGCTGGACGTCGTCGACGTGCTGGTGATCGGCGGCGGGCCGGCGGGCAGCACCGCGGCGGCGGTGATGGCGAAGGCGGGGCTGCGCGTGCTGCTGCTCGAGGCCGGCACGCACCCGCGCGCGCACGTGGGCGAGAGCTTGCTGCCGGGGATCATCCCGATCCTGGCCGAGATCGACGCGCTCGCCGAGGTCGAGGCGGCCGGCTTCGGGCGCAAGACGGGCAGCACTTTGTGGGGGTGGGGCAAGACGCCGCGCTGGGACCTGTGGTTCTACGACAGCGACGCCTACGATCACGCGTGGCTGGTCGAGCGCGCGCGCTTCGACGCGATCCTGTTCGCGGCGGCGACGCGCGCGGGGGCGGTGGTGCTCGATCGGGCGGTCGCGCGGACGCTGCTGTGGGACGGCGAGCGGCTGGTCGGTGTGGCGTGGGAGCGCGCGGGACAGTCGCAGGAGACGCGGGCGCGGCTGGTGATCGACGCGACCGGGCAGTCTATGCTGCTCGGCCGCGCGAAGGACCGCCGCGAGGAGATCGCGGGGCTCAAGCACCAGGCGATGTGGGCCCACTTCTCCGGCTGCGTCGGGGCGCCGCCGCCGCGCCACGAGCAGGCGCTGTTTTTGGCGGAGGCCGAGCAGTGGTGGTGGTTCTTCCCGATCGGCGGCGGCAGGGCGAGCGTGGGGGTGGTGCAGCTCGACGCCGGCGAGGCCCGCGGGGCGCCGCGCCGCGACTACGACGCGCTGCTGGCGGCGGCGAGCGAGCTGGCCCCGGTGCTCGGGCCGGCGGCGACGCGGGTGACGCCGGTCCGCCACGAGCGCGACTGGAGCTACCGCATGTCCGAAGTGACAGGTCCAGGGTGGATCCAGATCGGCGACGCGGCCGGCTTCATCGACCCGGTGCTGTCCACCGGGGTGCTGCTGGCGATGCACTCGGCGTGGCACGCGGGCCGCACCGCGATCGCGGTGCTGCAGGCCGGCGCCGACGAGGCGAGCGCGCGCGCCAAGTATCAGGCGCACCACCGCGAGATGTTCGGCGACCTGCTGCGGATGGTCCGCTTCTACTACCAGCAGAACCTGTACCGCGAGGACTACTTCTGGGAGTCGAAGCGGATCCTGCTGACCCGTGACACCGAGCTGAAGCCGCAGAAGGCGTTCGTGGTGCTGACGAGCGGGCTGGTGCAGAACCTGGCGCTCGACGAGGTGCGCGACGAGGCGACCGCGCGCCAGACGGCCCGTGCGGAGGGCCAGGGCCGCGAGCTCGGCGAGGCCGGGCCCGACCGGCTGGGGTTCGTGTGCGTGCACCTGCGCGAGCGCGCGGCGGCGCCGGGGCAAGGCGACCTGTACCTGCTGATCGAGCCGCGTGACCCGGTGGCGCCGGCGCTGGCGCGCACGCGTAACTTCGACATCGGGGCGATCGCGCCGCGCCACGGCTCGGACCCGCTGCGCGCGCCGAGCCTCGCGCCGGCGATCCGCGGCTTCGTGAGCCTGGTGCAGGGGCTCGACGCGACGCCGGGAGCGACTTTGGCGGAGTTCTGGCGGGCGTCGCGGGTGCGCTTCGGGACATGGCTCAAGGAGCATGTCCCGACGAACATGGATCTCGTGCGCGTGTTCGGCGAGTGAGGTCAGTACTCGACGTCGGTGTCGGCCTCGGCCAGCGCCGGCAGGCCGGGGTAGCCGTGCAGGGGGGCGCCGATGAGCCACAGCGGGTCGACGGCGAGGGCGCCGATCTTGACGGTGAGGTGGAGGTGCGGGGCCTCGCTGCGGCCGGTGTTGCCGACCAGGCCGAGGGCGGTGCCGCGGTCGACGGGCAGGCCGACGTGGACCAGGATGTCGTGCATGTGCCCGTAGTACGAGGTGACGCCGAGGCCGTGGTCGACGATCACGAGGTTGCCGAGCAGCAGGTCCTGGCCGGCGAACTGGACCACGCCGGGGCCGATGCTGAGGATGAGGTCGCCGATCCCGCCGCGCAGGTCGAGGCCGCGGTGCAGCTTGGTGCCGACGCCCGTCATCGGGTTGGTGCGCCAGCCGAAGTAGGAGGTGATGTGCGGGCTCTCGACCGGCCAGCCGAAGCGCAGGCCCGGACGCGCGGCCTCGATGCCCTCGGCGGCGAACGGGTCACGCGGCGGGGCCGGCTCCTCGGCGGGCACCTCGGCCGGAGCAGCCGCGTCCGTCGCGGCCTCGACCGGCGCCGCCGGTTCCTCGGTCTCTCCGCACGCGAGGACCACGGCGAGGACGGCGAGCGAGGATGTCCGGAGGGACAGCGTCACGGCGCGCGCACCCTAGCAGATCCGCGCGCCGGGGTCACCGGTCTGTCGGCTGGGCGCCTGTTGTATCGTGACGGGCGTGCGAGAGTCCGATCCCCTCGTCGGCGCGGTGCTCGGCGACAAACTGCCCGTGCGGATCGTCCGCCGTCTGGGCGAGGGGGGCATGGGGACGGTCTATCTGGCCGAGAGCACCGAGGCCCGGCTGCCTTACGCGGTGAAGGTGCTGCAGCCGCGCCTGTGCCGCTCGGAGCCGGCGCTGCGGCGGTTCTTCCGCGAGGCCCTGGCTGCCTCGAGCATCCGTCATCCGGGCGTGATCAGCGTCGTCGACGCCGGTCACCTGCATGATGGGACAGGTTACTACGTGATGGAATTCCTGGCCGGCGAGGACCTGTCGCTCACGCTGATGCGTGAGGGCCGTCTCGCGTGGCGGCGCGTCCGGCACGTGGCGCTGCAGATCTGCGACGCCATGGCGGTGGTCCACGCGCACGGGATCGTCCATCGCGACCTCAAGCCGGCGAATTGCTTCCGCACCATCCGCGGGACCGACGACGACGCCATCAAGATCCTCGACTTCGGCGTGGCCAAGATTGCGACCCAGAGCACGACGACGCTGACCGGCGACGGCGCGTTCCTCGGCACGGTCGCCTACATGGCCCCGGAGCTGCTGCGCGCCGGCGGGGCCCGCGAGGGCGACGCGCGCGGTGACGTGTGGGCGCTGGGCGTCATCCTCCACGAGTTGCTCGCGGGGACGCGGCCGTTCGGCGGTGAGGACGTGTTCCAGTTGATGGCGGAGATCCAGAGCGAGCCGCCGTCGCCGCTGGTTGCGAAAAACCACGCCCCCGACTGGCCGGACGCCCTCGAGACGGTGCTGGCGCGCGCGCTGGCGAAGGATCCGCGGTCGCGGTTCGCCGACATGCGGGCGTTCGCGGAGGCGCTGCAGGAGCTCCCGGACGGCCGCCCGCTGCCGCGGGTCGAGCGGGCGCGCGAGGTCGTCGATCCGCTGGCGGCCACCGCGGCGGCGGACGGGCAGGCGTCGACCTCCGGGTCGCCCGAGGTGCCGCAGCTCGACGCGCTGCAGCAAGTCCGTCAGCGGGCCACGTTCTACGTCAAGCCGTCCAGTCGCTGGCGGCCCGAGGCGTTCGCGCTGCCCGGGTCCGCCACGCTGATCGTGCTGCGCACCGATCTGCGGTTCGAAGAGGTCGACGCGATCGTGTGCGGCATCACCAGCGACGGACCGGTGCATGGCACGCTGGCGCGCAGCCTGTGCGAGTTCGGCGGGCCCGAGGTCGCGGCCGCCGTGATGGAGTTGCCGCAGGGTCCGCTCGGCTCCGTCCAGGTCGTCGCGGGAGGGCGGCTCCCGGCCGCGCGGGTGTTCTTCGTCCACCTCCCGCAGGAATTCGCCGGCTCGGCCGGCTCCGAGCAACTGCTCGCGCGGGTGGCCACGGCGTGCCTCGAACAGGCGCGGTGCTCGGGGGTGCAGTCGCTCACCGTGCCGCTGCTGCTGTCGGGTGCGTTCGGGATGCCGCGGCGGACCTGCCTCCTGGCGCTCGTGGCCGGCTTCGAGGCGGCGCTGGCGACGATGACGCCGTACACGCTGGGGATGCTGCGGGTGGCGATCGACGACGGCGGCAGGCTGCTGGCCCGTCACGGCGAGCTGATCGTGGAGCTGCCGGAGGGGGTGGCGGAGCTGGAGCGAGTGCAGCGGTTCGTGCTCGGCCGTCACGCGTCGACGGGCGCGCTGATGGAGGCGATCTGGTCGGCGATTCCTGCCCGTGTGCGTCCGCCGTTCGCCGCCTATGGGTCGTCGTGGTCGCTGCGGCGCGCCGGAGACGAGCAGGCGCTCGAGGCCGCGCTCGTGACCGATCCGCAGCGCGGCCTGACGGCGCCCGCCGACGCGGGGCTGCGCCCCGGCGTGCGCTTGCGGCTGGGCTTGCACGCGCTGGAGGGGCCGGCGGCCGCACCCGACGCCTTGCGCTCGCGCTGCGCGGTGATCCACTGGACCGCGGCGACCGACGGCGAGCGGGGCGAAGTCGCGGTGCCGTGCTTCGGCTACGACAGCACGCAGGAGCTGCTCGACCACGTGTGGGCCTCGTTTCCGCCGCACCGGCGGCCGCTGCCGCGCACGTACGGCTCGGCGTGGCTGTTGCGCCGCCGCGGCGACTCGGAGGGCGTGCCGCTCGATCGCAGCGGCGCGACGCCGGTGGCGGCGGTCGGCTTCGTGCCCGGCAGCGAGTTCGAGGTGGTGCTGCTGAAGCCTGGGCGGTAGACGAAGGGACATGTGCGCATGGACATGTTCCATGCGCCATGGCCGAGAAGACATGGCCAAATGCACATGTCGGACGGTTCAGGCGGCGGTGAGCAGCTCGAAGTCGACGAGCATGCGCAGGAGGGCGGGGGAGACCTCGACGCCGAGGCCGCGCAGCTCGGCGAGGACGGCGCGGTGGGGCGGCCGTCGAAGCGCGGCAGGAGGTCGAGGAGGGCGGTCGGCAGCTCGAGGGCGTCGGTGTCGAGGTAGGTGACGACGCGGCTGCGCTCGTCGCCGCGGTGCGAGACGCGGATCGTGCCGAGCTGCAAGGAGTCGGGGATCGGCCCGGCGAGCGCGGCGCGGGCGGCCAGGAGGTCGCCGACCTGGGTCTCGATCGCGGGCCCGATCATGGCCTGTACTTCGGACCAGCCGAGCGCCTCGACGAGCTCGGCGCAGCGGCGGAAGAAGTCGCCCTCGCGGCCCGCCCACCAGCTCCACGCGGCCTCGCCGCCCTCGGCCGGCGGGGTCTCTTCAAAAAGGATCGTGCAGGCGCACCAGTGGCTGAGCTCGCGCTCGACGGCGGTGAGCAGCACCTCGAGCGCCTGCCAGAACCGCTGGCCGCGCGCGCCGCGGTCGTGCTTGCAGTACCAGGTGGCGCAGATGCCGTTGCGGTTGCGCCACACGCCGCACAGGCCGCCGGCCTCGGCGAGGTAGTAGGGGCAGAAGAGGGAGGGGTCGCGGCCGAACTGCTCGGCGGCGAGGATGTCGCGGTAGCGGTCGCGCTCGTCGTCGGTGGCGTCGAGCCCGTGCGGAGTGATGCTGTCGGGCTGCGCGACCATGCGCCGCAGCAGCCGCTCGCGCCCGGCGAGCGAGCCGGCCTTGAGCGCGCCGCCGACCAGGAAGTTGGGCAGGGCCGGCACGTAGGTGCAGCACTTGGTGGCGTCGGCGAACCGATAGCCCTCGGGCACGTGGCTCTGACACTGCACGCAGTCGCTGCAGGTCGCGGCCTGTTCTTCGGGTAATGGCCCTCCGAGCAGGTCGGAGATCCAGCGGCCGTACAGCGGCGGGAGCATCGGCGGCGAGTCGGGGTCGACGCTAGCACGCGGGCGGGGGCGAGGGCGCTCTGCCACCACCGGCCGACCCTTGCGCGCGGGCCCGCCGTGCAGCTAGCTTCGCGCCATGGGTGGGGTGCAGGGAGGGCCGCGACCGGCGGCGAAGAAGGTGTTCGACGTCGATGCGATCCGGCGGGTGCCCGGCGGGATCGCCTCGCACCACGCGACGCTGCTGGTGCTGGGCCCGCAGACGCCCAGCCCGGCCGCCGACGCGCCGCGCTGAGGCTCACGCGGTCGGCGCGGGTTGCTCGAGATGCCCCGGTCGCGGCGCCGGGAGGCGTGCTCTACTCGCGCCGCATGACGGCCGACCTCGCGGCGATCCCGGGCGTGTTCGATCACCACCACACGGTCGCGGCCGACGAGATCGACGAGCTCGACCACGTCAACAACCTCCACTACCTGGCGTGGACGCAGACCGCCGCGAAGGCGCACTCGATCGCGGTCGGCTGGCCGTTCGCGCGCTACCGCGAGCTCGGGGCGACGTGGGTGGTGCGTTCGCACGCGATCGAGTACCTCTGCCCGGCCCGCCTCGGCGACGCCGTGGTCGTCCGCACGTGGGTGGCGGAGATGGGGAAGATCCTCTCGCTGCGCCGCTACGAGATCGTGCGACCCGCCGATGCAGTGGTGCTGGCGACCGCCGAGACCCGCTGGGTGTTCGTCAAGCTCGCCGGGCAGTCGCTGACGCGCGTGCCCGCGGAGTTGCAGGCGGCGTTCCCGGTGGTCGCGCGCTGACGCGGGCGAGGTGTAAAACCGGTGGCGATGACGAACGCTCCCGCGTCCCCGCCGCCACCGACGGTCGCCGTGCTCGGCGCCGGCAGTTGGGGCACCGCGCTGGCCCTCCACTGCGCCCGCCGCGGGCTGCCCGTCCGGCTGTGGACCCGCAGCGTCGAACACTTCGAGGCGATGGCGGCGGGCCGCGTCAACGCCCGTTACCTGGCCGAGTTCCCGTTCCCCGACAACCTCGCGGTCGAGCACGACCTCGGCCGCGCGCTCGCGGGCGCCGGCTTCGTGATCCTCGCCATCCCCAGCCACGGCCTCAGGGCCACGCTCCAGCTGGTCCGCGCGGCGCTGGCCGAGCTCGGCGACGCGGCGCCGCCGTACTACCTGGTGGCCGCCAAGGGCGTCGAGATCGACAGCCTGCGGACCATGGCCGACGTGGTCCAAGAGACATTGCCCAAAGAACATGCGCAGCGGATGGCGGTGCTCGGCGGGCCGAGCTTCGCCGCCGAGGTCGCGCGCGGATTGCCGACGGCGGTGGTGATCGCCAGCGCCGACGCGGCGGCGGCCGCCGCGATCCAGCAGTGGATGCACGGCGACGGGCTGCGGGTCTACGCCACCGACGACGTCGTCGGCGTCGAGCTCGGCGGGGCGTTCAAGAACGTGATCGCCCTGGCCGCCGGCGTGTGCGACGGCGCCGGCCTGGGCCAGAACGCGCGCGCGGCCCTGATCACGCGCGGGCTGGCGGAGATCGGTCGCCTGTGCATCGCCCTCGGCGCCGACCCCGTCACGCTGTCGGGGCTGGCCGGGCTCGGCGACCTCGTGCTCACCTGCACTGGCGGTCTGTCGCGCAATCGCAGGGTCGGGCTGGCGCTCGGGCAGGGTCGGGCGCTGCAGGAGATCCTCGACGAGATGGGGATGGTCGCCGAGGGCGTCAACAACACGCTCAGCGCTCATCGCCTGGCCCAGCGCGAGCAAGTCGAGATGCCGATCACCCAGATCATGCACGCGATCCTCTACGAGGGCATGAGCGTGCGCCGGGCCGTGGCGGCGCTGATGCAGCGCGACCTGAAGCCCGAACGGGACTGACGCGGTTTCCTGGGCCCCGATGACGCCGCCGACAGGTGGGCACTCGCCTACCAATGGGCGTGCGCGATCCCGGTTGCGGCCGAGGCGCAGGTGCAGGTCCCCGTCGCGCGAGCCGCCGGCCTCGGGCGCGCGCCGCCGGGGATTTCGCCCGCAAGGCCGCGACTTTATCGCCGAGGCCGCGGCCGCCGGGCGCTGCGGGCCGCCGGGGCTTGGCGACAGATCGCAGATCCGTTAATCTGGGGCCGCCTTGAGCAACATTGAGCCAACGCCCTTCGGCGACAAATATGTGCTGGTCGAGCACATCGCTACCGGCGGCATGGCCGAGATCTATCGCGCCACGTACTCCGGCATCGAGGGCTTCGCCAAGGAGCTGGTGATCAAGCGGTTGCGCGAGGAGTTCGCCGAGCGGCCGAACGTCGTGCGCATGTTCCTCGACGAGGCCCGCGTCGCCGCCACGCTCACGCACCAGAACGTGGTGCACACCTACGATCTCGGCGAGATCGGCGGCGAGTACTTCATCGCCATGGAGCTCCTGAAGGGTCAGGAGCTGGTGGCGGTGCTGCGCAAGTCGGCCAAGACCGGGCTGCACCTGCCGCTGCAGATCTCGCTCGGCATCATCATGCAGGCGCTCGAGGGGCTCTACTACGTCCATTCGAGGGCCGACGATCGCGGGCGCCTGCTCGGGCTGTGCCACCGCGACATCAACCCGACCAACATCCACGTCGGCTACGACGGCACCTGCAAGATCGTCGACTTCGGCATCGCGGCCACGCGCGCGAGCGTGCAGGGCGGCGGCGAGGGCCAGTTCGCCGGCAAGCTGGCCTACATGGCCCCGGAGCAGGTGCTCGGCCACCCGATCGACGCGCGCGCCGACATCTTCGCGCTCGGCGTGGTGCTCTACGAGATGTGCCTCAGCCGGCGACTGTTCCGCGGCGCCGCCGAGGAGGTCGCGGAGCGCATCGTCGAGGGCGACATCCCGGCGCCGACGTTCGTCGACTCCGAGTTCCCGCCGGCGCTCGAGGCGATCATCATGAAGGCGCTCGAGGTCGACCCGGCCGAGCGCTACCAGAACTGCGACCACATGTTCCGTGACCTCGAGCGGTTCACGGAAGAGGCCGGCATCCGCAGCACGCCGCGCATCCTCTCGAACTACATGTCCGAGATGTTCGGCGAGGGCGCGCCGGCCGAGGTCAACTACGACGACCTCTACGACGACCTCGCCGACGAGGCCCTCGACTTCGACCAGTTCGACCGCCTCGACTCGCAGCCCGAGAAGGACGACGCGCCCGACTGGGCCAAGCCGGCGCAGTCCGACACGCGCAGCAAGAAGTCGATGACGATCGGCAACCTCGACGCGGTGCTCGCCGAGGCCCAGCGGCTGCAACAGGTGCAGCAGCAGGCGCAGGCGCAGGCGCAGGCGCAGGCGCAGCAGAAGCCGGCGACCGGCTCGGCGCCGACGACCCGCAGCCAGCGCGCGGCGTCCGAGGCGGCGGCGGTGGCCGGCGCTCGTCGGGCCCGCAAGAACCAGTCGGCCCGCCACAAGACGCTGCCGCCGAGCGCCGCGCAGAGCATGGGCTCCGGCCCGCGCCGGCCGCCGACCGGCGCCAACCGTTCGCTGGCCTCGGGCCGCGCGCCGTCGGCCAAGCCGAACCCGACGACGTCGACGGCGTCGGTGCCGGTGGTGGTGGTCGACCCGGGCGCGACGAGCACCAGCTTCGGTCACGGCATCATGGCCGAGCAGACCAAGCAGGGCAGCGCGGCCATCACGTGGATCCTCGTGCTGTTCGGGCTCGGCGGGCTCGGCTACGTCGCGTACACGATGTTCTCGATGAAGTAGCGCGCAGCGGCCGAAGGCCAGAGACAGCAGCGACACCACAAGAAGCGGGCGACGGGCGAGACGAGAAAGCCGATGCACAGCGTCGAGGTCCAAGGCAATCACACCTGGGGTAAGTTCTCCGCCTTCCGCGTGCTCGGCGATCACGAGCCGATGCCCGGGTTCCGTCTGGTGATGCAGTTCGCGCCGCGCCCCGAGGGCGTGGCCCGCCTGCTGGAGATGCGCGCCCGCGCCAACGACCCCCTCGACTCGGAGCTCGCCCGCCTCACGGTGCGCGCCGGCATCGGCCTGCTGCAGTCGCACAACGTGTCGTTCGCCTACGCCAGCGCCGAAGAGGTGGTGGCCCTGGTCCGCGCCGACGCGGTGTCGCGCATGGGCAGCTCGCTGGCGGTCTACGAGCAGCTGCTGTCGATGTACTCGGCCCGCCTGGCGGTGCTGCTCGGCGAGGAGCTGGTGGTCCACGGGCACATCTTCGAGTTCCCCGACATCGGCATCGCCCGCCGCGCCTTCGTGTCGGCGCAAGAGTGGCTCGAGGAGGCGACGCCGCTCCGCTCGTCCCGCCGCCTCGGCCTGCAGATGCGCGGCCTCGGCCAGCCGTTCCACCCGTCCAGCCTCGAGACCGTCGAGGCCCAGGCCAGCCTGCTCCGCTCGGCCGGCATCGACCTCGAGACGCTGCCCCACTGGTGGTGGCGCGGCGTCGCGGCCCGCTTCCGCGCCGACGGCGGGGTCGAGCTCTACGACGATGTCCCCCACGGCGCCGACTTCGCCGCGCTCGTCTCCGACGTGTGATCGGCGGGGCCCGGGCATGTCCGAGAGGGCATGTCCGAGAGGGCATGTTCGCCGGGGCATGTCAGTCCGGGCATGTCCCTCGGGGCAGGTGGGCGGCCTCGGCCGTCGAGTAGGCGCGGAGCCGGTGTGTTCGAGTGTGTCGGCTCGGGCATGTCGTCTGGGACAGGTTCGCTGCTGGGTCCGCCGAGCGGGCACTTCGCCCGGCCGGCGCGTGGCGCGGGGCGCGAGGTCCGCGGGCGCGGCGTTCGCTCGGGGCATGCGGCCGCGGGTCGTTCGAGCCGCAGCCCGCGCGTCGCGGTGCTGCCCGCTGGCGAGCTCGTTCGGCCGAGGCATGGTTGAGCTCCAGGCGGCCGGCGCTGGCGCGATCGAGGCGGCGGGGCCGCTCGCCTGGAGGGGGCCGTAGATGCGCGGGATCTACATTCACGTGCCGTTCTGCGCCCGGGCCTGCCCGTACTGCGACTTCGACTTCCAGGTCGGGCGCGCGCCGGACACCGAGGGGTTCCTGGCGGGGCTCGAGCGCGAGGTGAGCGGGCGGGCAGCGGAGCTGGCGGATTGGACAGGTTCTGAAGGACATGGCGATGTGGACATGTCCGATGCGACATGGTCCACTGTGTACCTCGGCGGCGGGACGCCGAGCCTGCTCGGACCGACGGGCCTGGCGAGCCTCGGCGAGTGGCTGGCGCGGCGGTTTCCGGGGGCCGGGACGGCGGAGTTCACGATCGAGGTGAACCCCGAGCACGGTGACGAGGCCCTGTACGCGGCGGTGCGGGCGATCGGCGGCACGCGGGTGTCGCTCGGGACGCAGAGCACCGAGGCGGAGGGGCTGCACACTCTGGGGCGGGTCCACTCGCCGGCTCAGGCGCTGGCGTCGATCGCGGCGGCGGCGGCGGTGGGCCTGCGCGTCAGCGCGGACTTGATCGTCGGCTGGCCGGGGCAAACCGCCGCGGGGGTGCGCGCCGACGTCGCGCGCCTGACCGAGGCGGGGGCCGAGCACGTGTCGGTGTATGCGCTGACGATCGAGGCCGATACGCCGTGGCCCACGCTGGTTCGCCGGGGCAAGCGACGCCTGCCCGACAGCGACCACCAGGCCGACATGCTGGCCGCCGCCGAGGAGGCGCTGACGGGGGCGGGGCTGCAGCACTACGAGGTGGCCAGCTACGCGCGCGCCGGGGCGGAGGCGCGGCACAACCTGCTGTACTGGACGTGGCAGGACTACCTGGGGCTCGGCCCCTCGGCTCACTCTGCCCGCTACTTCGCCGACGGGTCGGTGCTGCGCCGGGGCAACGTGCGCGGGCTGCCGACGTGGGCGAAGGACCCGAGCACGCCGGCGGAGGCGGAGCGCCTGACGCCGGAGGCGGCCGCTATCGAGGGGCTGTGGACGGGCCTGCGCGACCTCCGGGGGCTCGACGTGGCGGCGTACCTGCGCCGCTTCCCGGCGGTGACGCGCGAGTGGATCGAGCACCGCACCCGCCGGCAAGTGGCGCGCGGCAACCTCGAGTGGAGCGAGGCGGGGCGGATCTTGCGGATCGCGCCCGGCCGCTGGTACTGGCACGACGCGGTCGCGGCCGACCTGCTGGCGTGAACTCCGGCGCGGACGGTCATGTTCGCAGCGCTATGCCGCGCGGCGGGACGAAGCTGCGGGCAAGGGCGGGCGGGGCTCAGGGGTCCAGGTGGTCGAAGGGACATGTTCGCAGAGTCAGACAGTGCGGCTTGCGAACGTGCGGGCAGGAGTGAGCGGGAGCTCAGGGCGAGGTGGTTGAATGGACATGTCTGAATAGCCAGACAGTGAGGCGGGCGAATGCGGGCTGAGTGAGCGGGTGCCAGGTGTGATGTGGTCGAACGGACATGTTCTCAGGGCCATGCGGTGAAGCGCCGGCAACTGCGGCAGGGGGGAGCGAGAACGCGGGGGCACTAGACGTTTTTGAAAGGACAGGTTCGAAGCGCCAGCCGTGTAGCGGACGGACGTGTGGGCATGGAGCCGCGAGATGGTCGAAGGACGTGTTCGCAGGGCCAAGATGTGCGCCCTTCCGGCGTCACTCGGGGGCGGGCGGGTCGAAGCGCATCGACAGCGAGATGGCGTCGCGGCCGCCCTGTTCGGGCGGGGGCAGGGTGGTGGCGAGCAGCGACTCGCGCACGCACTCGAGCAGGGCCGGCTCGTCGATCTCGTTGCCCTTGCCGGGCTCGAAGGTGTTGACGACGCCGCCGATGTCCTCGTCGCCGAGGATCTCGAGGTCGAGCACGAGCATGCCGGCGAGATCGGGGTGCTCCTCGCGGACGAGCGCGTGACACTCGTCGACCAGCGGCATGAGGTCGCGGCTCAGCACGCCGGTGAGGTAGCCGTGGTTGCCGGTGCGATCGAGGATGGCGTCGGCGGGGGTGTCGTCGGCCGGCTGAGCGCGTGCCTTGCCGCCGCGCTTGGAGTCGGGATCGCCGGGCTCGGCGTCCGGCCGCGCGGCGACGGCAGCTTCGCGCGCGGCCATGGCGTCGACGATCTGTCGCTGCATGGTCGCGCGCCGGGCCGCGCCGTCGCGCAGGCGACGGGCTCGTTCGGGCTCGGCGTCGTCGAGCCGGGTCCGCCGCTCGGCTGCCTCGGCGATCGGTCGGGCGGGGGACGACGCCGCGATCGCTGCCTCGGCCGCGGGCGGGGCCGACCGCGTCGACCACCACGCGCCGAGAGCGACGAGCACGAGCAGGACGAACGCGAGCGACTTCCGCATCGCCAGGGAGCGTAGAGCCGGGGTGGGCCGATCTGACAGGACGGCGCGAGTAGCGAGGGCGTGCCAGCGATCGTGTAAGCGGGACTGTGGTGGTTTCTCGAAAGGGTGCTCGGCGCGCGGGCCCAGCGTCACGCTGAAGCCCCGCGGCGGTCGCTTGGAGGATCCGGCCTACCGCGGAGCGTCGCCAGGGACGACGTGCCGACGAGCTCTCGGGTGGCCGGCAAAGCCATCGGTCGCGCGTCACGGAGCACGCCCGGCTCCGCGATCGGAGTGCCGGCGAGCACGGCGTCGCGAGCGTCGTTTTTCTGCCCGCTCGTGATTCGCCGCGAGGCCTCGTCACCCCCTTTATTAAAATTTCGCGTCGGGGGCGGGCGTGTGGGCGCACGCTGGAGAGGCGGGGCGGGGCGGCGGCGCCTGATATAGGTGGCTGCGATGCGATGGTCTTCGCTGGTCGTGGTCGCGCTGGTGAGCTGTGCCGACGAGGAGCTCGGGGTGGTGTACGCCGGGGAGCGCATGCCGGTGATCGACATGCACCTGCACCCGGGCGACTGGGACAGCATTCCGCCGGAGACCCAGGAGTTCCTGAGCTCGCGGTTCCCGTTCCCGATCGATCTGCGGCCCGACAAGGCGGCGGGGGGCGTGCTCTCGCCGGCCGGGATCCTCGACGAGATGGACCGGGCGGGGGTGAGCGTGGGGACGCTGCTGGCCATCTACGCGCCGCGGACCGTCGGCATCGCGGCCAACGAGGACGTGATCGCCGATGTCGCTCACGATCCGCGGCGCTTCTACGGGCTGGCGAGCCTGCGCGTCGATCGCTGGAACGAGGACGGGGCCGAGCAGCTGGCGGCGCTGCGCGCGGCGTTGATGGCTCCGGGGATGGTCGGGATCAAGCTGGCGCACGCGCACCAGCAGTTCCGCATGGATGATCCGCGCTTCTTCGGGATCTACGCGCTGGCGGCGGAGCTGAAGAAGCCGGTGTACCTGCACACCGGGACGAGCCCGTTCCCTGGCACGGCGCAGGAGCCGGCGTACACCGACCCGGCGTACCTCGAGCCGGCGATCGCGGCCCACCCCGGGGCGATCTTCATCCTCGGCCACCTCGGCTACGACTTCGAGGACCGGCGGCCCGGGGCGCTGGCGACCTGCATCGATCTGGCGAGGCGCTTCGACAACGTGTACCTCGAGCCGTCGGCGCTCGGCAGCAAGGGCTCCGACCCGACCGGCGAGAACCTCCGGCAGGCGATGGCCGACATGCGCGCGGCCGGGCTGACGGACCGCATCATCTACGGCAGCGACGGGCCGCAGAGCCCGGGGTTCGTCGCCGAGTACCTGGAGCGCACGGTCGCGGCGATGGCCGCCGCCGACTACTCGGCCGCGGAGGCGCGCGCGGTGCTGGCCGGCAACTTCGCGCGCGTGTTCGCGGTCCCGGAGCCCGAGCTGTGAGCGGCATCGGCTGTCTTTTGAGGCATGTCCGAGGGGACATGGCGTGGCGGCCCCCGCCTGGCGCCGACAGAGCGCCGCGGGCGGCCCGCGGCGGTGCGGGGCGGACTCCGCCGTGTTCCGTACGACGGGGCTCCCGGCGCGCCGGATACTCGAGGACATGTCGAGAAGAGCATGTCTTTTGTACCATGTTCACCGCGACATGCCCTTATGAGCATGTCTCGCGGGTCATGGCGACGGAGGCGATGGCATGATGTGGCTCGGCCAGGCCGGTGCGCGGCGGAATCCGCCGTGCCCCGTACGGCGGGCCGCCCGGCGCGCTGGACGTTCGAGGACATGGCGAGACGCGCATGGCTTATGTGCCATGTCATTCACGACATGCCCTTTTGAGCATGTCTCGCGGGGCATGGCGATGGAGGCGACGACATGATCGGGCTGGGGCTGTGTGCGCTGCTGACGGCGACGAGCGGGCTGCCGGGCGCGGAGACGACGCCCGCGGCCGAGCGGGCGGTGCGGCCGGTCCGCTTCGCCGAGGCGGCGGTGTTCGACGTGGTGGGCGGCGGCTCGCACGCGCGGACGTGGGCTGCGGCGGTGTCCGGCGGCTACCCGTGGCTCGGCGCGCGCGGGCAGGTGGGCGTGGGACCGCGGGCGCTGACGGTCGGGGCGGACCTCGAGATGGCGCGCTTCCGCCGGTTTCGCCCGGCGGCCGTGCTGGCGCTGCGGTGGGTCGATCGCAAGCGGCTGCGCGTGACCGGCGAGCTGCTGCTCGGCTGGCTGATCCAGACCGGCGAGCTGGCGCGCCGCGGGCCGAACGCGGAGCTGCGGATCCGCATGGCCTTTCCGACCGGTCGGGTGGCGCCGTACGTGATGCTGGGGACGTCGCACACGCTGCTGACCGACCGCACGACGGTGATCACGGCGGCGGGGACGTCGCGCGACCTGTCGTTCCGCCACGAGTGGCTGCCGCGGGCGACGATCGGGCTGGCGGTGGCGATCACGCGCGAGGTCGGGCTCGAGCTCGGGGTCGACCTCGCGTGGTACGACGCGCCGAGCAAGACTCCGTCGATCCCGGGCTTTCACCTGGGGCTGGCCTTCGGAGGAGGAGCGCGATGAGCGGGCGACGATGGTTGGCGCTGGCGGTGCTGGCCGGCTGCATCAACGAGGACGTGCGCCTCTACGAGGTGGCGCTGACCGGCGAGGTGGTGGCGCCGGGTGCGAGCGAGGGGCGGGTGATGCTCGAGCTGCACCACGCGTCGCGCGGGGCGGGCGAGCTGGCGACGCCGCTCGGGCGGTTCGACGCGCTGGAGCTCGAGCGCCCGGGGGCCGTCGCGTGGGAGACGCTGGTGCCGATCGACGACGGCGAGGGGCTCGTGCTGTACGCCTGGCTCGACGTCGACGGTGACGGGCTCCTGTGCGGCCTCGATGCGGCGCCCGAGCCTGCCGGGCTCGTCGAGCTGACGGAGTTTCCGGCGCACACGCTGACGTTCTCGCTGACGCTGGCGGCGCCGTGTGCGAGCCCGTCGGCGCTGTATCCGCCGTGAGCGCGGCGTCGCGGAGGTTGCGACCCGGGGCGAGCGCGGCGCTCCTGATCGCCGAGGTACCGGTCGCATCGCGACGGGCTGGCCCAACCTCGACGATCCAGGTTCCGTGCGCGATGCGACCGGTACCTCGGCGGGATGTCCTCGGCGGGATCAGGCATCAGATGTCCGAAAGGACATGCGCTGGAGCCGATGTCGCTTGCGGACGCGGGCCCGCGGCTGCGGCGGATCGCTCGAAAAGATGTCCGGAGGGACATGCTCCGAGGCGCCTGTCCTCGCGGGGCTGCCGTCGGGTGCCTTGTGGATAGGGGTGAACGATGCTGCTGCGGGCGGACCTGGGAAACGAGATGTCGGGCGGACACGCTGGCTCTCGCGGGCACGGGACGCGGCGGCCGCGTCGCCATGGGGTCAGGGACGTGGCCGAACCGGGTGCCCCTCGCGGGCGCGGGGCGCGGGATGACGGGTCGCGGAAATGAGATGTGCGGAGGGACATGCTCCGTGGGGCATGTCCCTCCGAACATGGAGGAGCCCGGCCCACGGGGGCTCCGCGGACCGGGCGAGTCCGGCCGGGCATGGCTTGTTTTAGAAGGACATGCCCGTTCGGGCAGGTGCTAGCCGAGGTCGAACACCAGGACCTCGCCGCCGCTGGTGCCCTCGACGGTGACGGCGGGCTCGTTCGACAGGGCGAGGGCGTCGCCGGCCTTTAGGTCGCGGCCGTTGACGCGGGCGGTGCCCCTGGCGACGTGGACCCAGGCGTGGCGGCCGGACGCGAGCGGGTGTTCGGCGCGCTGACCGGCGGCGAACACCCCGGCGTAGACGTGGGCGTCGGTGTGGATCGTGACGCTGTCGTCGCGGCCGTCCGGGCTGGCGACCAGGCGCAGGCGGCCGTCCTTCTCTTCCGTACCGAAGCTGCGCTGCTGATAGCCGGGCTTGAGGCCGCGGCGCTCGGGGAGCAGCCAGATCTGCAGGAAGTGGACGGGGTCGGTGGGCGAGGCGTTGAACTCGCTGTGCGTGACGCCGGTGCCCGCGCTCATCACCTGCACGTCGCCGGGCCGGATGACCGAGCCGGTGCCCATCGAGTCGCGGTGCTCGAGGCCGCCGTCGAGCACGTAGGAGAGGATCTCCATGTCGCGGTGCGGGTGCGTGCCGAAGCCACGGCCGGGCTGGACGCGGTCCTCGTTGATGACCCGGAGGTTGCGGAAGCCCATGTGCGCCGGGTCGTAATAGTCGGCGAACGAGAAGGTGTGGTGTGAGTCGAGCCAGCCGTGGTCGGCGTGGCCGCGGGAGTCGGCGGGGCGTTGGGTGATCATGACGGGTCCCATCATGACCTGGGTTTTTATGCTGTAAATCGCTGAAGATGTGATGCCATCCATCAGTTCGTGCGATACTTCGCGGATGATCGGCGAGGTGACGCTCGACCAACTACGGGTGCTGACGGCGGTCGCGGAGGCCGGGAGCTTCTCGGCGGCGGCCAAACGGCTGCGTCGGGTGCAGTCGGCGGTGAGCCAGGCGATCGCCAACCTCGAGCGCCAGCTCGACGTGGCGGTGTTCGACCGCTCGACGCGGGTGCCGACGCTGACCGAGCCGGGCAAGGCGATCCTGGCGGCCGCACGCCGGGTGGCCGGCGAGGTCGACGCGCTGCGCGGGCTGGCGGCCGGGATCGGTCGCGGGCTCGAGCCGTCGGTGTCGCTGTGCGTCGACGCGTTGTTCCCGCTGGCGGTGCTGGTGGCGCTGTGCCGCGAGTTCGCGGCGACGTTCCCGACGGTGGCGTTGCGCGTCGACACCGAGACGATGTCGGCAGTGTCGGCGCGGGTGCTGGCGGGGGCGGCCACTCTCGGGGTGGCGGCGCCGATCGCCGTGGCGCCGGGGCTCGAGCGCCGGCCGCTGGCGCCGATCCGGATGATCGCGGTGGTGGCCGCCGAGCACCCGCTGGCGCAGATCGAGGGCCCGATCGACAGCGCGCGCCTCGGCGAGCACGTGCAGGTGGTGCTGTCGGAGCGCGGGGCGACGGGGGTGCCCGACCAGGCGGTGCTGTCGCCGCGGACTTGGCGAGTGGCCGACCTGCACACGAAGCAGGCGCTGCTGCGCGCGGGCCTCGGGTGGGGCAACTTGCCGGCGGCGCTGGCGGAGGACGATCTGGCGGCCGGCCGGCTGGTGGCGATCCGGCCGGCCGCGTGGGCGGAGGACGAACACACGCTGCACCTGTCGGCGATCCACCGCGCAGACACGATCCTGGGGCCGGCGCACCGGTGGATCGTGGAGCGGCTGACGACGCTGTGCGCGGGGCCGAGTGAGCCGCCGGGCATGAGGAGTGAGGCGGACGAGGCGAGCATGCGTGCGCGCGTGTCACGGGTGGAGGAGGCGGGCGCGCGCAGGAGACGGGCGGCAGGTGGGGCAGAGGCTGCGGGCGAGTCGTGGAGGGCAGGCCGGGCAAGCTCGGGCGTGAATCGATCACGGGCGACGGGCCGGGCCGAAGCCGCGCGCGAGGGCGAGAACGAGGCCCGCGGGGAGGTGGCAGGGAAGAGGCCGAACGAGGCGCGGGCGGAGGCGGCAGGGAAGAGTTCGAGCAAGTCGCGGGCGGAGGCGGCGGGGAAGGGGTCGAACAAGTCGCGGGCGCAGGCGGCAGGGAAGAGTTCGAGGGTGAGCACGGGCGCGCGGGGCGGGTCGCGGGGCGCGGGGCCGTCGCGTGGGGGCAGGGCGAGGTCGGGGAAATCGGAGAAGTGACGCAGGCCCTGGCGCGGTCTTGCGGGCGCGCGCGCGAGCCCGCTGGCGTCCGGCCACGAGACGAGGTAAATGCGGATCGAGTGGAGCTGAGCCCCAGACGCCAGCGGATCCTGTTCGCAGTGTGCCGCGAGTACATCGTCACCGGGCGCGCGGTGGCGTCGGGGGCGCTGGTCCAGACCCACGGGCTCGAGTGGTCGCCGGCGACGATCCGCAACGAGCTGGTGGCGCTCGAAGAGGCCGGCTATGTGGCGCAGCCGCACCAGTCGGCCGGGCGCCTGCCGACGCCGCTGGGGATGCGCCTGTACGTGCGCTCGCTGGTGCGGCCGCCGCCGCTGCGCGCGGAGCTGCGGCGGGCGGTCGACGTGTCGCTGTCGGAGCCGGTGCACGGGCCCGAGAGCATGCGCGTGGCGGCGCAGGTGCTGAGCGAGGTGGCGAGCTGCGTGGCGGTCACGTTCGTCAGCGAGGACCGCGGCGGCAAGGTGTCGCAGGTCGACCTGGTGCCGGTGCAGGGCTGCCGGGCGATGGTGGCGCTGACTCTGGCGGGGATGCACACGCGGCTGCACCCGGTGACGATCGACGCCCGCTTCGCCGAGACCGGAGGCATGCTGCGGCTGCAGGAGCGGCTGCGCGGGCTGTGCGTCGGCAAGACGCTGGCCGAGGCGCGGGCCGAGCTGTCGCGGCTGTGGGCCGAACACGAGGCGCGGCTCGACCGCCTGCTGGCCGAGAGCCTGCGGATCGGCCTGTGGCTGTGCACGGCGGCGGCGCTCGATCCGTTGTGGGTGCAGATCGCCGGGCAACGCCTGCTGGCGGGCCAGAGCGACCAAACCCTGGCGCAGGTGCTGGCGCTGTTCGACGACTACCACGGGCTCGCCGAACTGCTGTGTCAGCTGCTGCCCGAACACTCGCTCGAGAAGGCCCGCGCCGAGGTCCACGTGGCCGCGGAGCTGCGCCCGGCGCTGGCCGGCGTGGGCCCGACGGGGCCGTGCGTGCTGTCGGGGATGAGCCTCATCGGCTGCCGCGTGCAGCCGGCCGAGGACGGCCGCACGGCCGCGGTGGCGCTGCTGGGCTCGGACCGCATGGACTACGAGGCGGCGATCCCTCTGGTAGAATACGCCGCGCAAGCGCTGGCGGCGCGCACCAGCGAGTGATCCCTCACTGGCGGTTCGCTCTCCGCGAATACGAGGTCGCGATTCGGGCTTGTCTCGCGCGCCCGCCGGCCTTAAAGCGGGAGCCGCATGAGCCAGGATCCACAGGAAGAGAAGGCGGACGGCGCGGGTGAGAACGGCAACGGCGCGGTGGAGGCCGAGCTGGTCATCACCGCGGAGGAGCGGGCCGAGCTGGCCGAGGCCGAGAAGGCCGAACTCAAGGACAAGTGGCTGCGCGCGCTCGCCGAGCTCGAGAACTACAAGAAGCGGACGCGCCGCGAGATCGACGACAACGTGTTTCGGGCCCAGCAGAACCTGCTGAACGCGTTCCTGCCGACGGTCGACAACCTCGGGCGGGCGCTCGAGCTGGCGCGCGGCAACGAGCAGCTCCACAAGGGCATCCAGATGGTCGTCAACGACTTCATGAGCGCCCTGGGCCGCTTCGGCGTCGAGCCGGTGCCGAGCGTGGGCCACCCGTTCGACCCGGCGATCCACGAGGCGCTGCAGCAGATCGACACGCCCGACTTCCCGCCCGGCGTGGTCGCGCGCGAGTGGGAGAAGGGCTTCCGCCAGGGCGACCGCCTGCTCCGTCCGGCTCGCGTGGTCATCGCCGGCCCCGGCTCGACCGGCGGCAAGGGCGAGGGCCAGGCGTCGTAACGACCGATGGCCGGTCCGCGACCGAGCCCGATCCTCGGCATCGACCTCGGCACCACCAACTCGTGCGCCGCGGTGATGGACGGCGGCGAGGTCCGCGTGCTGGTCAACGCCGAGGGCAGTCGCACCACCCCGAGCGTGGTGGCGTTCGCCGGCCAGGAGATCCTGGTCGGCACGCTGGCTCAGCGCCAGGCGGCGGTCAGTCCGGCCACCACGATTTATGCGGCGAAGCGCCTGATCGGCCGCAGCTACGCGGCGGTCGCCGGGCTGCGCGCGCGGCTGACTTACGACCTGGTGCCCGGCGAGCACGGCGACGCGTGGATCGAGGTCGCAGGCCGCACGATCGCGCCGGCCGAGGTCGGCGCGCACGTGCTGGCGTCGCTGCGCGACGCGGCCGAGGCGGCGATCGGGCAGCCGGTGACGCGGGCGGTCATCACTGTGCCGGCCTACTTCGACGACGCGCAGCGGCAGGCGACCCGCGACGCGGGCACGATCGCGGGGCTGCGGGTCGAGCGGATCGTCAACGAGCCGACGGCGGCGGCCCTGGCCTACGGGCTGGCTGACCGAAAGGACAGGCCGCCGAAGATCGTGGCGGTCTACGACCTCGGCGGCGGGACGTTCGACCTGTCGCTGCTCGAGCTGCGCAGCGGCGTGTTCGAGGTGCTGGCGACCGCCGGCGACACGCTGCTCGGCGGCGAAGACTTCGACGCGGCGCTGGTCGACCACCTGGCCGAGGGCTTCCAGCGCGAGCACGGGATCGACCTCCGCCGCGACCGCGCGGCGCTGGTGAAGCTGCAGGAAGCGGCGCAGCGGGCCAAGCACGAGCTGTCGTGGTCGCTGGCGACGGACATCCAGGTGCCGTTCGTGGCCGCGGCCGGCGGCAAACCGTTGCACCTGCAGGCGAGCCTGTCGCGGCTCGAGCTCGAGCGCCTGGTGCGGCCGCTGATCCAGCGCACTCTCGAACCGTGCCGCCGCGCGCTGGCCGACGCGAAGCTGCGCGCGCGCGACGTCGACGAGGTGATCCTGGTCGGCGGGCAGACGCGCATGCCGCGGGTGATCGAGGCGGTGGCGGAGTTCTTCGGCCGCGCGCCCAACACGTCGCCGAACCCGGACGAGGTGGTGGCCGTGGGCGCGGCGATCCAGGGCGCGGTGCTGGCGGGCGAGGTCGAGGAGGTGCTGCTGCTCGACGTGGTGCCGCTCGACATCGGCGTCGAGACGCAGGGCGGGGTGTTCACGCCGCTGATCCCGCGCAACACGACGGTGCCGACCCGCCGCTCGGAGGTGTTCGGGACGACGATCGACGGTCAGACGGCGGTCGACGTGCACGTACAACAGGGGCTGCGCGAGATGGCGGCCGACAATCAAACTCTGGCCCGCCTGCGGCTGTCGGGGATCGCCGAGGCGCCGCGCGGGACGCCGCAGATCAAGGTGCAGTTCGAGGTCGACGCCGACGGGATCTTGCACGTCTCGGCGCGTGAGCTCGGGGCCGGGGCGGAGGTGGCGACGACGGTGCAGCCGGCGGCCGGGCTGACCCGGGCGCAGGTCGAGCAGCTGGCCCGCGAGGCGGCCGCGGCCCGCCAGGCCGACGCGGTCCGCAAGGACGCGGCGCTGCTGCGAAATCGCGCGGAGGCGCTGGCCTACGCGTGCGAGCGCGCTGCCGAGGGGCTGCCCGGGCTGCAGGGGCCGCAGCGCGCGGCTCTGCGGGCCGAGGTGGCGACGCTGCGCGAATTGCTCGCCGCGGCGGCGCCGGCGACGGCGATCGAGGCGGCCCTCTTGACCCTCGAGCGCTCCTCGCAGCAGATCTACGCGGCGCTGCTCGGCGGCGAATCCACCGGGAGCTCCTGACCTCGGGACCGAAGACCTTCATGGCGCAGCACCAAGACCACTACGCCGTGCTCGGCGTGGCCGCCGACGCCACGCTCGACGAGATCAAGCGCAACTATCGCCGCCTGGCGCTGGCCAGCCATCCGGACCGCCACCCCGGCGACGTCGAGGCGGAGGAGCGCTTCCGGGCCATCAGCACGGCGTATGCGGTGCTGAGCGACCCTGCCCAAAGGGCCAGGTACGACGCGCAGCGCCACCTGCCGGTCGGGCTGTTCGATCAACCGGTGACGATGCAGACGGCGCGCGACCTGCTGGCGGCGGTGGTCGGCGACGTGTTCGGCCGCCAGCGCCGCGAGCGTCGCCGCGGCCGCGACGTGCGCTACACGCTGACGGTCGACCTGGCCGAGGCGGCGCTCGGGTCGGAGCATGAGATCCAGTTCGAGGCGCTGGGGCCGTGCGCGACGTGCTCCGGCACGGGCTCGAAGCCGGGCGGGCGGGCGCCGACGGGCTGCCCGCTGTGCGGCGGTCGCGGCGAGGTCAAGGGCGAGGGCTTCCTGGCCCGCCACACCACTTGCGGCCGCTGCTCGGGCACGGGGATGGTCCAGCTCGATCCGTGCGAGACGTGCCGCGGCCGCGGGGCGCGTCGCGAGGCGCGGACGTTCAAGGTGCGCCTGCCGGCCGGGACCGAGGGCGGGGCCGAGAAGGTGATCGCCAACCACGGCGAGCCGGGGCAGTTCGGCGGCGGGCCCGGCAACCTGCGCGTGACCGTCAGCGTGCGCCCGCACGCGTGGCTGCGCCGCGAGGGCCAGGACATCCACTGCGAGCTGTTCGTCAGCCCGCTCGAGGCGGCGCGCGGCGGCAAGGTGCCGGTGCCGACGCTGACCGGGTCGGCGCTGCTCGAGCTTCCGCCCGGGGTGGCCACCGGCGGCAAGCTGCGTTTGCGCGGCAAGGGCGTGCCGTCGGAGGGCGGTCGCCCGGGCGACCAACTGGTGACGGTGGTGGTCGAGACTGCCAACCTGTCCGCAGGGACAGGCGCGGTCGGGGCCGCGCTCGAGGGGCTCGAGCGCGCGTTGCAGGCCGAGCCGCAGGCGCTGCCGAAGCGCGCGGCCCAGCGCGGGCTGAAGTGAGCGCCGTGTAGGGGGTGTCTGAAGGAGCATGTCCGGAGGGGCATGCTCTTGCGGGCATGGTCCTGTGGACATGTCTTGATCGGCATGTCCTCGAGGACATGATACCTGGCTCGCCTTGCGTGCGACGCGGGCGCCTGGCGGAGCGCGGACCCGAGCCGGTCGGTCGTGCTCGGGCCCGAGCACGCGCGCAGGCGCAGCGAGTGCCCGTGATGCGGAGCCGCCGGCGTCTTCGCCCGCGCGAGCGGGGACTGGGCGACGAATCGCGCTCCGCCGGAGTCATGGGCTCTGGTGCGCGCGAGCGGCGGTCCGCGGTACGCTGGGCGCACGATGCCCATGGCCGACGCGTCGCCCGACTTGTTGGACCCGGCAGCGCTGGAGCGCGCCGCCGCCGAAGGCGAGCTCGCGGCGCTCGTCGCCCGCTGGACCGCGCAGACTGCCGGAGACGAGCTCCGGAGGGTGGTGCTGGCGGCGCTGCGCCTCGACCTGGCGCTGGTCGTGCGCGAGCCGGCGCTGCTGTTCCAGTGCGTGTACAACCGCGTGTACTGGCACGCGAGCGCCGAGGCGGCGGCGTTCTACGGCGAGGGAGCCGACGCCGGGGCGCCGCTGCGAGCGTGGGCGGAGCGCTGGCGGGCTCTGCGAGGCGGGCGCGGGCCGTGGGCGCGCTCGCTGCGGCCGCCGGAGTTCCCGCTGCTCGGGCCGCTGCGCGAGGAGTACCGCGGGGTGCCGGATGGCGCGGGGGCGCCGGCGCTCTCCCGCGACGGCCGGATCGTGGGCTGCTGGGGGCCGACTGCGATCGCGTGGGAGCGGGCGACCGGCTGCGCGCTGGCGCCGGACCTGGCCGCGCAGCAGCTCGACGACGGCAGGCCCGAGCTCGAGGCGCGGGGCGACGCGTGGGGCCGGGCGCAGGTCGACGACCGGCGGAGCGGCGCGTCGCTGGTCGACGTGAAGGTCGACGGCGATTCGAAGTTCGACTGCGCGATCGGCCTGGCCGACAGGACAGCCGTGTTCGTGGCCGGGTGGTGCCAGGACTACGACGGGGTGCTCGCCCGCATCGATCTGGCCGGCGCGAAGGTCCGCTGGAGGGTGCAGATCGGCGGGCAGATCCACGCGCTGGCGTGTGACCGCGCGGGGGCGCTGGTGGCGGCCAGCGACGGGGCGGCGATCCACCTGCTCGATGGGACATCCGGGGCGACGCTGGTGAGCGCGCCGCTGACGGCGCACGCGCTGGCGCTGTCGGCCGACGGGTCGACGCTGGTGACCCGCCACGAGGACGTGCTGCGGGTGTGGGACGTCGCGGCGCTGCGGCGCGGGCGACCGACGCGGCTCCGCGGGACGCACGAGGGGTGGATCGACGCGGCGTTCTCACCGGGCGGGCAGCGGCTGATCACGGGGACGCTGCTGTGCGACGGTCGCGACGGGCGGCTGATCGCCCGGCTCGACCTCGACGGCCCGGGTTACCTCGAGGGCGGACCGCCGAGGCACGGGCGCAGGCTGGCCGACGACCGCTTCGTCGAGATGGCGCCGCGCGGGCTGGCGGTGTGGGACGCGATCGAGGGGAAGCGCGAGCGCGTCGACTGGGACCGGCATTACGTTCACACCCAGGAGGTCGTCCTGTCGCCCGACGCTCGCTGGTACGTCCACGGCCGCCTCAGGGGCTGGTGGCCGATCGAGATGCAGCTCTGCGCGGTCGACGACGGCAGCGTGCGCGCCGAGCTGGGGAAGGTCGAGCCGCGCTGCGTCGCGTTCGCGCCGGACAGCGGGCGCTTGCTGGTGGCGGCGGGCGGAACGGTGACGCTGTGGCAGGTGTCGACCGGGACGCGCGAGGCGACGCTGCTGCAGCACCCGGCCGCGGTGACCGGGGTGGCAGTGGCGCGCGACGGCAGCTGCGCGGTGACGGGGGCGCGCGACGGGGTGCTGCGCGTGTGGTCGCTGGCGAGCGGCGAGCTCCGCGGGGCTCGCCCGCTGACCGCCGACGATCCGGTGGAGCGCTCGTGGTCGGTGGACGGCGAGGATACGGGGGGATGGCGCGCGACGCCGGAGGCGCTGGCGCGGCTCGAGGGCTGGCTCGGGTGGTCGCACGCGCCCCACGGCTCGACGCTGCGCCGACGCGAGGGGCTGACGGACATCGTAGCGAGCGGGCGCGTGCGGGTGCGGGTGCCGGCGCAGGAGGGGCTGGTGCCGGCGCCGGGCGGGACGCGCTGGGCCTCTCGCGTCGATCACTTCGCGATCGAGGACGAGCCAGCGACGACGCCCGAGGGGCGCCCGAAATCAGATGTCCCGAGAGACAGATGAGCGGCGTGGCCTGATAGTGACTCTCGGACATATCCTGAGCGACAGGTAAATGATCCGGCATCGGGATGGCTCTCGGGACATGATGTCCCGAGAGACATGTGAACGGACCCGCTGAGGTCAGGGCTGCGCGGGCGGGGTGAGCGGGAAGCCGAGGTCGTCGCGGAAGAACCGCTCCCACTCGGGGAACACGCGCTTGTAGGCCTTCATCTGCTGCCGGTGGCGGCGCTCGGCGGTGGGGCCGGAGGCGGGCGGCTCGAAGTCGGGCCAGACCAGGATGTCGCCGCACTCGAAGCAGACGTTGACGCTGCCGACGGGCGTGTCACCGGCGTACAGGACGACTGCGTGACGCGGGAAGGCGCACTTCGAGACCTCGAGGGTGCCGCGGGTAGCGACGACCCGCTCGACTGCGCGTCCGGCCTGGTCCGCCGAGATCGGCGTGCGCTCGACGATCTTGGGGCTCCAGCCGGCTGTCGCGTCGTAGACCCGCAGCGGGATGCCGGGACCGTAGGCGACTTGATTGAAAGTGAAGGCCTCGGCGCGATCCCAGGCGACGAACGGCCAGGTCTTGCTGGGCCCCAGCGGGGTGGACGGTTTGTCTGCGGTGGGGGGCGGCTCAGCAGCGGGCTCGGGCTGCGCGGAGGCGGCTGCGGGCGGAGCGGGCGGGGGCTCGGCCTCCGACGCGGGCGTGGCGGCAGGGTCGGGTGCGGGGGCGGGCTCGGCCGTGGGCGCTTGCGGAGCTTCGCGCGGGGTGCAGGCGAACAAGAGGATCGCGGCGGCGACGAGCGGAGCGCGAGGTCGCAAGCCCGACTGCGGGTGAGCGATCGTCATGGCCGCTCCCGGGCGCGGCGACGTCGACTTGTGAACGCGACGATCGTCAGGAGCGCGAGGGCCGACGAGCCGGCGTCGGCGTCGGTGCTGCAGCTGCCGCAGCCGCCCTTGCCGCCGCCGGTGTCGTCGCCGGTGCCGCTGGCGGTGCCGGCGTCGGTGGTGGCAGTGCCGCTCGAGGTCGGTCCGGTGCTCGCGCTGCCGCCGGTCGTCGGCTCGACCATCGGCATGCAGAGCTTGATCGCCTGACAGGTCTCGTCAGCGCCGCAGGCCTCGCCGCCCTCGCACAGGGCAGACAGCGTAGGGGTCGGATCGGGCCCACCGTCACCGCCGCCGCACTCGACGGTGCCAATGCAGCCCTTGGTGTCCTGGCAGATGGCGCCGTCCGTGCATTCGGCGTCGGTGGTGCACTTGATCGGGCTGCAGAACGGGCCGCCGTGGCAGGTGTTGCCCTCGGCGCCCGCCGGGCAGACAGCCGGCGGCTCCTCGACGACGTCCGCTCGCGCCGGTGTGCCCTGCGACCACAGCCACATCGAGACGACGGCCCACCGCGCGCGCGAACGGCCCTGCTTGCGTTCCATCGCTCGACGGTATCATCCTGCGATCGGCGGCGACAACCGATCGCGTCGGCAGGGGCCCGCCGGCGCGGCGCTGCGCGTGCTTTGACGCGGCGCCGGGGTTTCTTCGACAATGACTGCGATGTCAAGTCCGCGACTCGCCTCGCTCGTGCTCCTGCTGGCCTCCGGGTGCTTCTCGCCGAGCGGGAGCGCGGCGACGGAGAGCGAGACGCAGACGACCGGGGCGCCGGGCTCGACGACTTCGACGAGCCCGGGCACGACGAGCACGAGCGAGCCGACGGCGCCGACCTCGACGACCGCCACCACGGAGGAGACGACGGAGCCGGTCGTGACGTCGACCTCGACGAGCACGGGCGAGCCCGACACGACGAGCCCGGCGACGACGGCGGTCGAGGGCTGCGGCGACAGCGTGCAGGGCCCCGGCGAGGAGTGCGACGACGGCAACATGGTGGAGGGCGACGGCTGCTCCAACGCGTGCAAGCTCGAGTACTGCGGCGACATGATCGTGCAGCCCAAGGAGGAGTGCGACGGCGGCGACGGCTGCGAGATGTGCGTCCGCACCTACTTCCGCGTGTTCGTCACCGCGAACCCGATCTCGCTGGTCGAGTTCAAAAATCTCGACTCGGCCGACATGATCTGCACTGCGCGAGCCCGCGGGGCGGGCCTGACGGGCCAGTACGTGGCGTGGCTGAGCAGCTCGGGTCAGACCGCGGCGGACCGCCTGGTCCACGGGACGCGGCCGTGGCAGCTGCTGAACGGCACGCCGATCGCCAAGAACTGGGACGAGCTGATCGACGGCGAACTCGCCGCGGCGATCGATGTCGACGAGTACGGCAACACCGTGCCGGTGCTGACCCCTATTTGCGGCGCGTGCCCGGTGTGGACGGCGACGACGATCACCGGGACGGCGCTGGCGAACAATTGCAACGGCTGGAGCGGGCAGCCGCTCGGGCCGGCGGCGGTCGGAGAGTGCTCGCTGGCCGACGCCCGCTGGACCGAGTCGTGCGAGGACCTGACGTGCGACGGGCTGGCGCGCCTGTACTGCTTCGAGCAGCCGAAAGCGCCGTGAGCGTCAGTACTCGACGCGCACGCCGATCACCGGCAAGATCGGGACGCCGACGACCGTCTGGGTGCCGGAGTAATCGGTGAGGTACCACAGGCCCTCGGCGTTCTGGCGGTTGTAGATGTTCTGCACGTCGAGGTAGGTCGAGACGATGGTGCGCGAGCGGACCCACGTCTTGTCGACGCGGATGTCGAGCTGGTGGAACACCGGCATGCGGGCGCTGTTGTAGGCGCCGTAGACCGGGTACGTGGCCGAGAACGGGCCGTCGGCCTTGAGGCCGCCGACGACCGGGGTGAACGGCAGGCCGGTGACGAGGCGGAAGCGGCCGGCGATCTGCCAGCGCCGCGGCAGCTTGACGCCGAGCACTGCGACGAGGTTGTGGCGCTGATCGAAGTCGTTGGGGGTGCGCAGGGCGAGGCGGTCGTGCGCGTCGAAGCGGCCGGTGCGCGCGCGCATCAGCGTGTAGGCGACCCAGCCGAACAGGCGGCGGGTGAGGTCCTGGCGCAGCATGACCTCGAGGCCGTGGACGGCCGCGCCGGTGTCCTCGATCGGCCGGCCGAGGTAGTCGAGGACGAGCGGGCCGCGGTCGCGGTCGCGGCGCCAGAAGCCGGTGATGTCGAGGCCGAGGCCGGCGGTGAGGCGGAGGTGGAGGTTGGCGCTGAGCTGCACTGCCTGCATGAGGCCGAGCAGGCTGCGCGGGTCGACGTTGATCCGCGGGTCGAGGTAGCGGAGCGCGGCGGGCAGGACGATCTGGGGGCCGAGGCCGAGGCTGTCGATGGCGCTGAAGTTGCCGAGGGCGGGGACGGTGCTGAGCGAGCGGAACGAGGGCTGCGAGTAGCGGCCGGCGCCGAGCTGCACTGCGACGCGCGGGTGCGGGGCCCAGCGCGCGTGCAGCCGCGGGTCGACCGAGAACCGGGGCTCGCCGAGGCCGGTAAACAGGCTGGCCCGAAGGCCAGGTGAGACGGTGAACCGACCGACTGCGAGGATCGGGGTGAGGTAGACGCCGCTGGAGGTCGTGGTGCCGCGGGCGACCTCGTCGAAGTTCTCGACGTCGCCGTACGAGGAGTCGATGACGCCCGGCAAGGACTCGATCTGGCTGCGCGTGCGGTGGCGATCGATCTGGGTGTCGGCGCCGAGGGTCAGCTGAAACCGCCGCGACGGGCGCGCGGTGAGCTCGGCGCGCAGGAGGCCGATGACGTCGGTGCGGCGGCGCATCTGGGTGCCGGTCTCGAGGCCGCCGGTGTCCAGGCGCAGCGCCGGCGAGAGCAGGAAGTCCCAGGGACCCTGGCGCTTCTTGTAGACGAGGTCGACGCGGTGGAAGCCGGAGCTGAGGGTCACGCCGCCGTCGCCGGAGTAGCGCGAGGGGAAGCGGAGGATGTCGCTGGCCCCGAGGACGCGGGCGGTGAGGGTCGCGCCGGGGCCGACGGGGTGATCGAAGACGACCTGGTAGTCGCTGTACTTGGGGCGGAGGTAGTCGCGGTTGAAGGCGAGTTGGCCGACGGCCTTGAGCGCGAGGTCGAGGTAACCGCGCTGGGCGGCGATGAGGAACGAGCCGCGGCCGACGGGCCCCTCGACCTGGGCGCCTGCGGAGATGAGGTCGAGCTTGGCGTGGCCGTGGATGCCGTCGCGTCGGCCGACGCGCGGGGTGAGGACGACGATGCCGCCGGTGGCGTTGCCGTAGTTGGGGGCGAAGTTGCTGGGCACGTACTGCAGGTTCGAGAGCACGCCGGCGGGGACGATGCTGGCGAGGCCGGGGACGTGGAAGGCGCGCGGGAGGGGGTGCTCGCCGAAGAACACCTGCGACTGGTTGGGCGCGGCGCCGCGGAGGATGAGGAGACCGAGGCCGCCGGGGACCCGCGCGGCGCCGGGCAGGTTCTGCAAGGCTCGCAGCGGATCGCCCTGGCTGCCGGGCAGGGCGGCGATCTCGTCGGGCGCGAGCTCGACGCTGAAGGGGCTGGGCTTGGGGGTTCGCTCCTGGGCGACGATGGTGCGGTAGCGGCCTGCGCCGGCCGGCTGCACGTAGATGACGGGGGGACGGCGCCGGCGCCAGAAGCCGGCCGTGGTCGGTTGCTCGAGGCGCTCGTGACCGGCGGCGACGACGATGAGCTCGAAGTCGAGGGACGGGAGGTCGCTGAGGACGAAGCTGCCGTCGGCGCCGGTGATGGCGGCGCGCGTCCAGTCGGGGCCGCGGCGGGCTCGGGCGAACATGCGGGCGCCCGCGAGGGGCTGACGCTCACCGGCGCTGCGCAGGGTGCCGCGCGCCTCGAGGCGGCTGGTCGAAGGGACAGGTCGCGCGGCCTCGCGGGAGCGCGGGAGGCTGGTCGAAGGGACAGGCGGAGCCGGCGACCGGGGTTGCTCGGGGACGGCGCCGATCGGGAGCGGATGGGTCGGTCGGGTGTCCGAAGGGACAGGCAGTTCGCCTGACGGCGGGCTGGTCGAAGGGACAGGTGACGCGGCCGTCGCGGCGGCGAGGAGGAGGCTCAGCGGCGCGGCGATCATGGCGCGGGGCTGGCGTCCTCGACGACGAAGCGCAGGGTGGCGAAGGCGCGGCCCTGACGGGAGTCGGCGATATAGAGGTAGAAGAGGATCGGCTCGGGCACGTCGGGGACCTGCCAGAATCCCAGGAGATCGTCGTTCGGGTCGCCCCTGTCCTCGATCAGGGTCGAGAGGCCGTAGCGCTCGAAGATCCGCTCCTCGTCGGGAGCGGCGACCAGGCGCTCCGGCTGGCCCGGCATCGACTGGAAGGCGTAGTGGGGCTGGTAGGCGTCGGCGGTGTACTGCGGCTCGACGAACACGTAAGCACCGACGCGCACCGTGATGGTGTCCCCGGGCTGGGCGATGAGCTCCCGGAGGCCGCCGCGCCCGCTGTGCGCCACCCGCAGGCCGCTGAGGGTCGGGTGGACGTCGGGCGCCTCGTCGTCGAGGTCGTCGGGCAGGCCGCCCTCGACGGTGTAGAAGTCGGCGAGCCCGGGTACGGTGGTGAGGAGCCGGCTCTCCGGTCCGAGCTGCAGGAGGCGCTCCTGCAAGAGGCAGTGCTCGAGGCCGGCGCGCGGCACGGTGCGGTAGCGCTGCAGGCAGGTCTCGGGCTCGACGGTGCCGTCGCTGGTGATGCCCATGACGCCGATGAAGCCGCGGAAGTATTCGTTGGCAGTGTAGGCGCCGCCGAGACTGAGACGGACGCGCTCGCCCTCGCCGAGGCGGCAGTGCTCGCTGCGCGACAGCGGCAACGGGAAAGCGCAGGCGGGGATGGGCTCTGCCGGGAGCGAGGAGCAGCGGCCGGGGCAGACGAACCAGATCGGCGGCGGGACGGTGACGCCGGGCGGCACGGCCGTGATCCACTGCAGCTCGAGGGTGTCGAGCGGGAGCGCCGAAGCCCGTACGCGATCGTCGGGGACGACGACCTCGGAGGAGTAACCGCCCGGCTCGACGACGCTGGCGACGATCCCCCAGGGCAGCGGGTGATCGACGAGCCACGGGGGGTGATCGTTGGGGACGCAGCCGCCGAGGAGGCCGAGGCCGACGACCAGCGCGGTTCGCATGCGCGGTCAACTTAGCGGGAATGCAGCGGCGATGGAAGCGGTTGACGGGGCGACGACCGGGGTGCGGGTGTCCTGAAAGACAGGCCGCGTGCCGCGGGTCCGCGGCGGCGGCGAGGCGCTGCGACGTGGCGAGCGTCCCGCGGGAACCGGTGCGTTCGCGGGGGCTGCACTGCTCCGACGGTGCGAGGTGACAGAGACAGGCCGTGTGCCGCGGCCGCGCACGCGGATCGAGGCGCGCTGCGACGCGGGCGTGTGTCCCTCGGGGCAGGTGCGACGGCGGCTGCAGGGCTCCGACGACGCGTTTTGCCGGGTGACCTTTGGGACATGTGATTGGCCGCCGGTCGGAGCTCGCAGAGGTGAGGATGCGAGGTCGGGTGTTCTTTGGGACAGGCACGCCGCGACCGCGCCCTGCTCCGCGGGGCGCGAAGCGACGGTGCGCATGACGTCTCCTCGAGACCGAAGAGCCCGAAGGCGCGGGGCCTTCGGGCTCTCGGCTCGCGGATGCCGCGGTGCCTCAGCTGTGCTCGATGCGGACCCAGCCGTCGCGAGTGCGGCGCAGCTCGTAGGTCGGGAAGTACTCGAGGTCGAGGCGGAGGGTGAGGAGGTCGACCTTGCCGTCGAGGTCGACGGTCTTGAGGCGGACGGAGGCGCGGTCGGGCTTGCCGGCGACGGCGGCGAGGAAGCTGTCGATGTCGGGGGTCGGGCGGTCCTCGGCGGCGACGATCCGGCGAGCGGCGCGGAGGCGCGAGCGGCTGGCGGGCGAGCCGTACCAGTAGAGCGAGATGTACACGCCCTCGTCGGGGACGGCGCGCTGGATCAGCGCGGCGTGGTGGGGCGCCTGCAGCAGCGCGCCGGCCCAGTGCAGCACGCGGTCGGTGCCGCGGCCGTCGTCGGGGCGCGTCTCGACCTCGAGGTCCAGCTCCCTGCCGTCGCGCAGCAGGTGCACGGTGACCCGACCGCCGCGCAGCGATCGCTCGATCTCGCGGACCGAGGTGACGGCGGCGCCACCTGCCCGCAAGACCAGGTCGCCGGCTTGCCAGCCGCGGGCGAACGCGGCCAGGCGCTGGACGACCAGCACCTGGCGGCGCAGCGGGTCGTGGCCCTCGAGCTCGGCGGCTGTCTCCGGGGACAGGCCGCGGTGGCGCGCCTCGGCGAGGGTGACGGTGCCGAACTCGACCCCGAGGTCGCAGACGATCGGTGACTCGCCGCGGCGGAAGATCTCGATGGCCTCGGCGAACAGGTCGGCCGCGATGCCGTACTCGGCGACGCGGTGGTCCTTGCCGTCCTGGTAGGAGAAGCCGGCCCACAGGGCGAGGACACGGGCCTCGCTGTCGACGATGGCGCCGCCGAGCGAGGCGGTGGCGCTGGTGAGGGAGATCCGCTCGAGGTTCATGGCGCGGAACCGCGGCGGGCGCGGCAGCGGCAGGTCGACGGCCTCGACTGCGGCGACCGCCGTGCTCTGGGCGAACACGCGGTGGCCGGACTTGAGCCCGACGAGCCACACCGGGTCGCCGGGGTGGAGCGGACGCGGCGCGAGGTCGACGGCGCGGATCGGCGTGTCGCCGAGGAGGGCCGGGTCGTACGAGAGGATCGCGTAGTTGTGGTGCGGGTGGAGGAAGGCGATCTCGCCCGGGATCTCGACCGCGCCGGCGACGGTGAGAGTGATGTCGGCGAGGGCGATCGGGACGGTGTTGCGGTCGACGAGCACGAGCCCGCGCCGGGCGTCGACGACCAGGCCGGCGCCGACGAAGCGGGTCGCGTGGATGCCGTCGATCTTGTAGGGGATGTTGCAGGTGACGGTGACCAGCGAGGGCTGGACCTGTTGCACGCGGACGTCGTCGGACGGGGGCAGGTTGGTGGTGACGGGCGTGCGCGGCGGAGGCTGCGGCGGGGGCGGGGCGTCGGCCGACGGCCAACGGCCAGAGGCGTCGTCGCGGGTCGAGCGGGTCATGGCGAACCACCGCCGGTCCATGGTGACGACGGTGACGTGCTCGCGGGTCGGCTGGTCGAGGTCGATCCAGCGGACCATGAAGGGGGCCGCGTGCGGCAAGCTGCCGAGGACGGCCTCGGCCGCGGCCAGATCCGGCGTCGGCACGCCGGCGATGGCGCGGACCACGGCGCCACGGTCGAGGTCGAGGGGCGAGAACAGGTAGCCGCTGTTGGCGAGGTAGACGCCGGTCAGCGGGACCTGGGGGTTGCGGGCCCGCTGGTAGGAGAGGTCGTGGAGGATCGCGCCGCCGATCTCGAGATAGGTGCTGGGCGAGATGGCGTGGAGGTCGTGGACGCGGGCGCGGACGGTGAGCGGCCGGCCGCCGCGCTCGAGCTCGAGGGTGATGGTCTGGCCGACCGAGGCGTCGAGGTGGGCCTCGAGCGGGACGAAGCGGGGGATGAACTCGCCGTCGACGCGCAGGAGGATGTCCCCCGGCTCGAGCAGGCCGTCGGTGACGCCGCCGGGGATCAGCTTGTCGACGATGAGGAGGCCGATCCCGCCCGGGTCGGCGGCGCGGCAGGCCTGCTCGGTCTCGGGGCGGAGGCCCAGGCGCGCCAGCTCGTCGAAGGGGGTGTACGAGAAGGTTGTCATCAAGGTGCCGCGCGGGATCGGCTGACCCGCACGCAGCAGCTCGAAGGCGCGCAGCACCCGCTCGAGCGGGAGGAAGAAGCTCGAGGCGGCCTGGGTCCGGCTGCCGGCGTTGAGGGCGATGACGTCGCCCTCGATGTCGACCACCGGCGAGCCGGAAGATCCACCTGTCGCGCCACTTGCAGCTTGCAGGTAGAACGTATTGAAATCGTTGTACTTGCTCGACCCGTAGAGCGGCGCTGGGCGATCGACGCGAGCGAGCGTGCCGGCGAGGATGGAGAGCTTCTCGCCGGCGTCGTTGCCGACCACGCGCAGCTCGGTGCCGACGAGCGCCTTGTCGGGCCGCAGGCGCAGCGCGGGCGGTCGGATGAAGCGCAGGGCCGCCGGGTCGTAGCGGAAGAAGCCGAAGTCGTGGACCGGGTCGCGGTAGACCGGTCGCAGCGGGATCTCCTCGTGGTTGAGGAACACCGCCTCGGCGACCACGGGGCCGGGCTGGACGACGTGGCGGTTGCTGAGCAGGAGGCCCTGCTCGGCGTCGACGACGAACGCGGTGGCCTGCGAGCTGCCGTTCCACTCGGTGTCGAAGGGACGGGGAGCGTCGATCCGGACCGAGACGACGGCCGCACAGACGCGCTCCAGGCTCTCGCGCCAGGTCGGGGTCATGGCTGGAGCTTCAGATAGGGTCACGTGAAGCATCGTGGTAGCACTCGCGCGGTGGGGGGCGCAAAGGCGGAGATACAGCAGCTCGAAACGGCTTGATGTTCATGTGGCCAAGTGCCCGAAAATAGAAGGGTTGTCGCTTGCTGCATTTTCGGTCGAGAAGGCGGTGATTCCTGCTCGCTCCGCGGGCCGCACCGGGGTCGCGGCGGGGTATGCGTCATTCACGGCCTCGAGCGAGCGAGCCGAGCCGTCGCTCGCCCGGCGGTCGCGGTCGGGTGTCCGCGCGAGCAACCGATCGGCGTGCCCGGGATGCTCGGCTGTCCCGAAGGCCAGGTGGTGCGGGCAGACGAGGCGGACGGGCCGACAGCGCGTCGCGCGGGCGCAGGAAATGCCAGCGCGGTGAAGAAGGAACACTGCGGGAGGAGAAGGCACCGCGGCGTGGAAGCACCGCAACGGCCCTGAAGGCCCGCAGAGCGGTCCGCGTGGCGCTCGGCCGTCTCGCTTCGCGGACTGATTACTGACTGCTCACTCACCAACTCGGCGAGCATCAAAGTCGGTGCTGCAGCCGCTGCGCGTGTGCCAGTGACGACGCGTGGGTGCTGATGGCTCCACTGGCATGGCGAGGCGTGAAAACCCCGTGATAGAGGTCTCTGAAGCGGCTAAGCGGGCATCCATGGCCGTGCTCGCTTTTCTCTTGACCCCCGGACTGCGCCGTTGGGATAAAGGCGCCATGATCGCCTGGCGTACGCTCGCTTGCTCCGTTTCCTTGCTGTGCCTCGTCTCCGGCTGTGGCGACGACGGCGAAACTGGGAGTGGTTTCAGCACCAACAACCAGAACAGCAACACGAACAACACCACGGACACGTCGAGCAGCACGGACACCTCGACCGGCGCGCCGGGCACGAGCACCACGACCGGCGACCCGACGACCGGCCCGGACACGACCACCGGCACGACCATCGCGCCGACCACCAACGGGCCGACCTCGACGACGCTGCCGGACACGACCACCACCGGCGACACCGACACGTCGACGACGGGCACGCAGACGAGCCAGACGACCCAGACGACCGACCCGGCCGGCTGTGGCAACGGCCAGATCGATCCGAACGAGCAGTGCGACGGCGCCAACCTCAACGGGTTCACCTGCGAGTCGCTCGGCAACGCCGGCGGTTCGCTCGGCTGCGACCCGGTGACCTGCACCTTCGACACCTCGCTGTGCATGGGCAACAGCTCCAGCGGCACCTCCGGCTAGTCGCTGCGCTCGCCGAAGCTGGTTCGGCCCCTGGACCCGAGAACTCAAACACCGCGTACGCCCGGCGCAGCCGCTCTCTTTGCGGCCTGCGCCGTGCTGTTTTTGTGGACCGCGCCGGGCCGGATCCAGTTCCCCGACGACGAGATCGTGTTCCAGACCACCGCGAGCCTGGTCGAGCACGGCTCGTTCGCCATCGCCGGCATCGCCCACCGCACCGGTGAGCCGCCAGGGCGACCGCCGGGGACGTTCGGCTGGGCCGAGGGCCGGGACGGTCGCCGCTACGGGTTCTTCGGCCACGGGCTGTCGCTGGTGGCGACGCCGATGTACGCGCTGGCCCGCGCGACCGCGCCGCAGGTGCCGTTCGCCTGGACGCGCGCGGTCCGCTCCGACCACTTCACGTTCCACGTGCGCGAGACCCGGGCCGACTGGCTCCACCTGGTGGTCAGCCTGACGCACTGCTTCGTGACGGCGGCGACTGCCTGGCTGCTGGTCCGCTGGCTGGCGTGGGTCGGTTTCTCGGGGCGGGCCGCCCTGTGGACGGGGGTCGCGTACGCGACGGGCACGGCGGCATGGCCGTATGCGCGCACGTTCCTCAGCGAGCCGCTGTCGGCAATGGTGCTGCTGGCGGCGGCCGTGGCCATCGCGCAGGCGCGTGCCCTCCGCGGCAGCCGGCCGGGCGCGGCCGATTGCCGACTGTGGCTGGCCGGTGCCGCGGCCGGCTTCGCGGTCCACGTCCACGTGCTCAACCTGGTGGCCTGGCCGTGCCTGGCGGCGTACGCGCTGTGGCCTCTCGGGGCAGGTCCGAAGGAGCAGGAATCAAGGGGCAGGTTCTTCGGGACATGTCTGAAAGGTCTGGCTCCGACGCGACGCGGGCTCGTCGGCGCGGCGCTGCTGGCAGGGCTCGGGCTCGGGTTGCTGCTGCTCGGGCAGTGGTGGCGCTTCGGAGATCCGCTCGAGACGGGACGGTTCGGCCACTACAGCGCGTGGACGTGGCCGTGGACGGGACTGTGGGCGCAGATGCTGGCGCCGGGGCGGAGCCTGTGGCTGTACGCGCCGGCGGCGACGCTCGGGCTGATGGGTCTGCGGGCAGCGCTGCGTCGCGCGCCGGCTGCCACTTGGTTGGCGCTGTCGCTGCTTGTGACGCGCTGGTGGGTGGTGTCGGCGCGCACCGATTGGTACGGCGGGTGGGGCCTGGGGCCGCGTCACCTGGTGCCGGTGATCCCGTTCGTCATGATCGGCTTCGCGGCGGCGATCGAGGAACTGCCGCCGCGGGCTGCTTCGGTGCGCCGGCTGTTCTGGCTCGCGGTGGCGGCGAGCGCGGTGCTGACCGGGTGGCTGGCGACGCGATCGATCTTCGAGTGGATGATCGCGCTGACGAACGACCCGCGCTCGGCCGGGCAGGTGCTCGAGACGTCCCACTTCGCGTGGTGGGCCAGCCCGATCGCGGGGTTCTCGTCGCTGCAGCCCGACGTGCTGGCGCTCGGGGCGGTGCGGCTGACGCGAGCGGGGCACCCGGGACTGTTGATCGGGTTTGCGATCGTGGCGCTCGTCGGGCTCGCGGCGGCGGGGCTGGTGGCGCGGGCGCTGTGGCGGGCGGGGAGCGATGAGGCTGGCTCCGGGGACAGGTGATTGGAGAGAGGAGCGGGCGTTCGGGTCGCTGGCCAAAGAGACAGGGGATCGTCGCTGCGGGCGGAGCTAGCCCGAGGGTGGGCTGGTTGAAGAGACAGGTGATGAGAGGGGCGTGGGAGTGGATGAGCTGTCTGATGAGACAGGTCATCGGCCGGGCGCTCGCCAGCGACGTGAGCGGGTCCGGGCCGTGACCGGGCCGGGCGGCGGCTGTCCCGGGGGACAGGTCAGCCGCTCTTGAAGGCGTGGGTGTAGGTCTCGCCCGGGGTCCAGGCGAACTCGCTGCGGACGAGCTGGCGCAGGGCGCAGCTCTCTGCGTCGTTGTGCAGCGGGGTGCCGACGACCCTGGCCGAGCCGGGGAGCAGGCGGCCCTCGGCGTCGGCCTTCCACTCCAGCTTGACGGTGTAGTCGAAGGTGCCGGCGCAGCGGCGGCGGATGGCCTTTTGGACAGCCGCACGGCTGCCCTTGGGAAGCGCGCTGACGGGCTTCGCCTCGGGCTCGTCGGCGGTGGTGGCGGCGGGCTCGACGGGCGCCGGGGGAGGATCGACGTCGGCGGCAGTGGGCGGCGTCGGGGTGGGCGGCTCGGCGGCGGTCGGCTCTGCGGGCGCGGTGGGCGTGGGTGGAGGGGCGGAGGGCTCGGGGGTGGCGAGCGGCGGTCCGGGTTCGGCGCCGGTGCGCGCGGGCTCGACGGGCACGCCGGTGGGCTCGGCGGGCGGCAAGCTGCCGGCGCGCAGGCTGAAGAACGCGAACAGGCCGAGGCCGAGCACGAGGGCGCCGAGCAAGGGGGCGCCGATGGTGAAGGAGAGGCCGCGGGCGTCGTGGCTGACGGCGAGCAGCGGGCCGCTCGTGGCCGGCGGATCGGAGCCCGGGTCGAGGCTGACACCTGTCCCGGCGGCCAGGTGGCGCAGGTCGGTGGCGACGGCCTGGGCGGTCGGGTAACGCGCGGACGGATCGTCGGCGAGGGCGCGGCGCAAGATGGCCTGAAGGCCAGGTGGCACCGCGGACAGGGCGAGCTCGGTCGGGTCGTCGCTGCCGAGGCGCATCGGCGGGAGCTCGCCGGTGAGGAGCTTGTGCATGAGCGCGCCGAGGGCGTAGATGTCGACGCGGTGATCGGCCGCGAGGCCGCGGTAGAGCTCGGGGGCGATGTAACCGGGGGTGCCGAGCAAGGCGCCGGTCTGGGTCAGCGAGGCGTCTTCGCCCCGCGAGGCGCCGCCGACGACCTTGGCGAGGCCGAAGTCGAGGACCTTGATGTAGTCGGGGTCGTCGTCGCGGGTGAGGCGGAAGCAGTTGGCCGGCTTGATGTCGCGGTGGACGATGCCGTGCTTGTGCGCGGCGGCGAGGGCCCGGGCGATCTGCTCGCCGATGTGGACGACGCGCTGCCAGGCCAGCGGCCCCTCGCGCGAGACGGTGGCGGCGAGGTCCTCGCCCTCGAGCCGCTCCATGACGAAGAAGGCGGTGCCACCGTCGGTCTCGCCGAAGTCGGTGATCTCGACGACGTGCGCGTGGGCGATGACGGAGGCGGCGCGCGCCTCTTGAATGAAGCGCTGGGCGATCCCGGGGTCGTCGCCGAAGCGCGGCTTGATGACCTTCACTGCGACCGGTCGATCGAGCAGGAGGTGCGTGCCGGCGTAGACGGCCCCCATGCCGCCAGAGCCGAGGCGCCGATCGATGCGGTAGCGTCCGGCGAGGACGCCCCCGAGCAGCGAGTCAGGGGAGTCGGGGCGGCGCGTGACGCCGGAGGCGACGGCGGTCGGGGCGTCCCCCGCAGGGCTCGCCTGCGTGGGGCCGGTGCCGTCGACGTCGTCGCCCGCCATGGGGCGAGTATAAAGGTGTGCGCGGCGGCTCCGGCGCGGCCGGAAGGCGCGGAAGCGACCGCTGCCGATGACGCCGAAGTGGTCGATACTGAGGTAATGGCGAGGCGCAGGATGACGGCGCTGGCGTGCGCGCTGGCGCTGACGAGCGGTCAGGTCGAGGCCGCAAACCCGGCCGCAGAGGCGCTGCGACGCGATCACGAGGGCTGCCAGGCGCTGCGCAAGGCCGGTCGCAGCGGCGAGGCCGGGGCCTGCTTCGAGCGGGTCTACGTCAGCCTGACGGAGCTCGATCCGCGAGCGAGCCGCGATCTCTTCAATGTGCTGAGCGACACAGTGGCGGCGTACGAGCAGGCTCATGCGCAGGGCGGCGAGGCGAGCTCGATGTGCCGCGCGGCAGGAGTGGTGCGCGACTACCTCGAGCGGCCGCAGAAGGCGGAGGCGATCCGGCTGCGCCGCCGCGCGCTGGGGCTGGCCGACCAGATCGATCAGACGCTGCGCGCGGCCAGTCAGACGGCCGGTCGCGACGCGTGCGCCGCTCCGCCGGCACCGACCGAAGCGCCGGCGGCTAGCGAGACGAGCGAGGCCGCGCCGGCGAGCCCGACGACGCCGACGCCGGCGCTGAAGCGGCTGCCGCCGCCGCGTCCGAGCCAGTGGCGCGGACAGACGAGCTGGGCGGCGCCGTCCGAGCCGTCGCTCGAGCTGCTGGCCGCCGGCTTCGGCGTGACGGTCGGCGGAGCGCTGACGTCGGCGGTCGGCGTGGGGCTGCTGCTGTACCGCGCGGAGTGCACGACGACGACGCCCGACTGCTCCGACGCGGCGCTGGCGAGCTACCACGACGCGGGCTACCTGACTCTGGCCGCGGGGGCGGGGATCTTGCTGGCGGGGGCGAGCCTGCTGTTCGCCGACCGCGTGCAGGAGCGCAAGCGCCGGGCAGCCCGGGCGGCGCCGACGTTCGGAGCGGGCGGCGCCGGGATCGCGGCGTTCGGGCAGTTCTGAGCGAGGCGCATGTACCTCGGGACAGGAATGATGGGACATGCGGGTTGCGGGGGCGGCAGGCCTGGCGTAGACCACCGCCGTGGACCTGCCGGAGATCGGGGCGCGCTGCCGGGTGAAGATCGAGTATCCGCGCTGGAGCGTCGTCAAGCGCCGCAGCGACGGGCGCGTCGACTTCGTGTCGCCGCTGCCGTGCCCCTATAACTACGGACATGTCCCGGGGGTCATGTCGGGCGACGGCGATCCGCTCGACGCAGTGGTGCTCGGGCGCCGCCTGCCCGCCGGGGCCGAGGTCGAGCTGGCGGTGGTGGCGATCGTCGGCTTCGTCGACGTCGACCAGGACGACCCGAAGGTGATCTTCAGCGCGGCGCCGCTGACACGCGCGCAGCGGGGCGGGATCGAGCTGTTCTTCCGGGTCTACGCGCTCGGCAAGCGCGCGCTGGCGGCCGCGCGCGGGCTGTCGGGGGCGACGCGCTTTGACGGCTGGCGCGCGGGCTGACGGGGGCACACGAACGGCCGGTCGCGTCGATGTCCCTCAGGACATGTCTCAGGGGGCAGGCGCGGGCGGCGGGGTGGCGACGGGGACGAGGCCGTCGCGGCGCGGGGCGGTGACCGCTTCGGGGGCGGCGATGATGTGGCGGAGCAGGCCGCCGATCTTGTCGTCGCTGCAGCTCGTGGTCTTCCACGCGAACATGCGGACGGTCTTCCAGCCGGGCAAGAAGGCCCAGCGGTACTCGTTCTGCTTGGTCCAGAAGGCGCCGGGGACGTCGGGAACGGGCTCGACGGTGACCTTCGGGTCGGTGCGCCGCATGGTGTAGAGGTTGTCCTCGGCGGCCTTCTGCGGGGTGTCGCCGATGATGGTGGCGATCCGGAACCACTGCGCCGGGGTGTTGGGCTGGGGTACGAAGTAGAAGCCGCAGCTGTTGTGGTAGGACTCGCCGAGGTAGACCTGCAGGCCGCAGGTCTCGGCGGCGACCTTGCTGTCGAAGCCGAGAGTGTGCTCGCAGCAACCCGGGTCGGGCAGCTCGGGGGCGTAGAGGCGGCAGACACCGTTGGTCTCGTCGGGGCGACCGGTGCCCGGCGACTTGACCGGCTCGGCCTCGGGCTGCTTGGCCACGCTCGGGGCGCTCTGGGCGGCGTAGAGATCGCCGGAGTCCTCGACGACGCGCGGGTCGGCCGGGGCCGGGTGCGCGCCGCCGACGCTGGGCGTGGGCGCGGGCGCCTGTGCTTGCGGACAGGCGACGAGGAACACGAGGGCGAACGGGGCGAGGCGCAGGCGGTGCGTCACGGGTCTCCTTTAGCGCGGCGCGGACGGGGTTGCCAGCGCGGTGTCGCGGGCCGCGAGCGAGCGCCGGCGCCGGCGCCCGAGCGCGAGCACGACGAGCCAGGCCGGGCCGCCCGCGGTGATGCCGAGGTCGCAGCCTTGTTGCTCGGACAGGCCGCCGGTCTCGCCGGTGTCACCGGTGTCGCCGGTGCCGTCGACGTCGCCGGTGGTGCTGTCCGGATCTTCGCTGCCCTCGGGGAGGATCGTGAAGCGCACGCGGTCGCTGCCGGCGTTGCCGCCCTCGTCGCGGACGGTGACGAGCAGGTCGTAGGTGCCCGGCGGCGGGTTCTTGAGCCGCAGGTCGACGCGGAGCGCCTCGTCGCTGAAGATCGTCTGGCCGTCCTGCTGGATGTCGACGGCGTAGAACTGCGGCTCGAGGTCGTCGTCGACGTCGCCGTAGAGCGAGAGCTCGACCGGCAGCACGTGGAAGGATTCGTTGACGGGGCTGGTCAGCTTCAGGGTCGGCGCGACGATGTCGGGCTGGGCCGGGCCGAACAGGTAGAGCAGCTCCTGGAAGCTGTTCTGATAGCCGGTCTCACAGAACATCTCGTGGACCAGGTTGCACACGCCGGCGGTCTCGACGAGGTCGGTGTTGGCGACGATCTTGTTGCACTGATCCTGGAAGTACGGGGTCGGCGCCTCGACGAACGGGTGCAGGTTGTCGAACGGGCTGTTGACGTGCTCGAGCCCCCAGGTGTGCGCGGCCTCCTGCAAGATGATGGTGGCGCCGGTGTTCGAGCCCTGGAAGGCGCCGGCGAAGCAGGTGTCGTTGGCCCACAGGTTGCCGCAGTCGATGTACGGGGCGATGCCGGCGAAGTCCTGGGCGCCGATGTCGCCGTAGAGGACCATGGTGTAGCCGGGATCGTCGGGCGGGCGCCGCCAGGTGGTGCGCACGCCGATCTCCCGCAGGTCCTTGCGCACCGACTCGATGATGGCGACCCGCCGCGCCTCGGTGCCGACGAACGGGCCGATGTAGCCGTCGAACATGTCGGCGAGGGTGCTGCAGTCGTGGCGCGAGTCGTTGCCGCAGCCGCGCCGCAGGACGGCGCCGTCGAAGTTGACGTAGAGGGTGTGCGGAGTGCCGGGCTCGGCCGGCAAGGCGTCGAGGCCGCGGGCGGCGAGCGGCGGGGTGAAGGCGGGGCGCAGGGGCTCTGCGGCGGGGCGGGCGGCGCTCGTGCGGAGGTCGAGGGCTGTACTTCGGGACGGATCCGTCGCGGCGGCTGTGCTTTGGGACATGGCGGCGGAGACAGTCGAGGCCGACCGAGATGTGCCGCCTGCGCTTTGGGACAGGGCCGAAGGGACAGGCGAGGCGGGCCGCGAGGCCGCGGCATCGGCTGTACTTTGGGACAGGGCCGCGGGGACAGCAGAGTCGACCAGGGCGGCTGTACTTCGGGACAGGGCCTCGGGGACAGCACTCGCGCCCGCGCCCGGGTCGCCGGCGCGGGTCAGCGCGGCGAGCAGGGCGGGGGCGAGGGCGAGGTTCACGGGGCCAGGGTACGCGGTTTGGCGCGGCCGCGCAGTGGGCTAGGCGCGGGCGCGCCGACGCCCGCGCGCGAGGCCCAGGAGCAGGAGCAGGGCCGGGGCGCCGGAGGTCGGAGCGAGGTCCGATCGACAGGCGCAGCCGTCGTCGCCGCCGCTCTGGTCGCCCGTGGTGGCCGAGTCCGTGACGCCGCCGGTCGCGCTGGTGACGCCGGTGGTCGGGTCGCCGCTGCCGTCGCCCGTGGTGGGGGCCTCGCCGGTGGTGGTGTCGTCGCCGGTGGTGGTGTCGTCGCCGGTGGTGGTGCCGGGCTGGCCGGTGGTGCTGTCGTCGCCGGTGGTGCCGGGGACGGGCTCACCCTTGACGGTGAAGTGGACGGTGTCGATCGTCTCGTTGTTGTCCTCGTCGTGGACGGTGGCGGTGACCGTGTACTCGCCGGGGGCGAGGCCGGCGATCGGGAAGGTCAGATCGGAGGGGCTGGGCCACGCGGTCGGGTCAAGCTCGGCGGCGCTCGGGCCGTCGATCTTGAGCGACAGCGTGAGCAGCTGCGGGCTCAGGTTGTCGGCGGCGGTGAGCTTGAGGTCGAACTTGGGGTCGATCTCGGCGCCCTCGGCCGGCGCGGTGATCTCGAGCGTCGGCGCGGTCAGGTCGGGCGCACCGGGGCCGAAGATCTGGAGGAGCTCCTGGTAGCTGTTCTGGAAGTTGCTCCCGTTGCAGAACTGCGAGTGCTGGTTGGGGCACTGGATGTTGTTCTCGGGCACCGGCTCGTTGCTGTCGTCGAGGCGGACGATCTGGAAGCACTCGTCGACGAAGGTCGGGTCGGGGACGCTCTGGGTGGTGGGGTAGAGGAGGTCGGACTTCGACTCGACGTGCTCGAGGCCCCAGGTGTGGGCGATCTCCTGCAGCACCGCCTTGGCGATGCCGGTCGGCGAGCTGGTGTAGTCGAGGGTGAAGCTGACTTCGCCGCCGTCGCTGTTGAAACAGTCGATGCTCGGGGCGACCCCGGCGAAGCCGCCGCCCGGGGCAGGGTTCCAGTCGCCGATCATCTCCATGTCGTAGTCGCCGCTGGCCGGGCGGACGTCGGTGACGTGGATGTTGAACTTGCCGAGGTCGTTGCGCATGACCTGGACGACGGCGGCCCGTCGGCCGAGGTCGCCCGTGAACGGCAAGACCTGACCCTGGAAGATGGTGGAGCAGTTGTCCTGCGGGCTGTTGTTGCCCCAGCCGCAGCCGTTCATGTCGGCGCCGTCGAAGTTGGCGAAGACGATCCACTCGCCCGCCTGCACCGGGGGCTGCTCGAGATCGGCGCCGAACACCAGCGGCTCGTGGAACGGCGAGGTGATCGGGATCGCCGCGGCGACGTCGTCGGGCTGGCCCGCCAGGGCCGACCCGGGCACGAACAACAGCGTCAGTACGAGGCAGGAAAACCGGGTGCGGGCGTTTTGAGGGGCCATCGTGGCGACGGTACCAGACGGCCTTCACAACGACGCAGCGCGCGCTGCGTGTGTGTGATCACCCGTATTCGCTGGTGTCAGTCGCCCTCAACGAGTCGCCGCACGAACTCGGGCAAGGCGAAGGCGCCGAGGCCGAGGCTCGGGCCGACGTAGCGCCCGGCGACCGCGGCGAGGCGAGCCGGATCGAGGTCGGTGAGGCGGAAGTCGTCGCCCGCGAGGGCGAAGGTCCAGCACCCGCTCGGATAGGTGGGGATGCTGCCGTAATAGGCGTGAACACCCTTGAAGACGCCGCGCAGCTCCTTGAAGACGCCGCGCACGGTGTCGGCGGCGTAAAACGGCGACTCGGTCTGGGCGCTGACGATGCCGCCGGGCCGCAAGGCGCGGTGAAGATCGGCGAAGAAGGCCCCGCCGAACAGACCGGCGGCGGGGCCGATCGGCTCGGAGCTGTCGACGAGGATGGCGTCGAAGCTGCCGGGGTTGTTGCGGACGTACTCGACGGCGTCGGCGAACACGAGCTCGACGCGCGGATCGTCGAGGCGCCCGGCGACGGCGGGGATCCACTGCTGGCAGACGCGCGTGACTCGCTCGTCGATCTCGCACAGGACGACCCGCTCGACGCCGGGGTGCCGCAGCACCTCGCGCACGGTGCCGCCGTCGCCACCGCCGACGACGAGCACGCGCTTCGGGTCGCGATGGATGCACAGCGGGATGTGGCTGATGAGCTCGTGGTACACGAACTCGTCGAGCTCGGTCAGCATGACCATGCCGTCGAGCATGAGCAGGCGGCCGTGACCCTTGGTGTCGTAGACCTCGATGCGCTGGAAGGGGCTCTGCTCCTCGTGGACCTTGTCGGTGACGTGGAGGCCGATCGCGGAGAGGTCGTGGTAGTGCTCGTACAACCAGGGCATGGGCGCAGGGTCCTTTAACGGGCTCCGGGCGGAGGCTGGGCCTTATAGCCCTGCCGCCGCCCGGGACTCAAGCCGCAGTCGACGACCGCGGCCCGAGACGCAGAGGATCAGTGCAGCCAGCGACCGCGGCGCTCCTCGTCGGCGTCCTCGTCCGCCTGCTCGTCGGCGTCGGCCGCGGCAGCGCGGGCCTGGTCGCGCTCACGCAGGAGGGCGGTGAGGATGAGGCCGAAGCCCGCGCCCCAGGTGAGGATCATGAGGGCGATCCAGTAGGGCGAGGCGTTCATGCCGTAGAGGAACGGCATGCCGGCGCTGTGCGTGAGGGCGACGTGGTCGACCTCGAGACGGTAGACCAGCACCGCGAAGACGATCTGCAGGAGGAGCAGGGCGCCGCCCATCATGCCGATGCCGAGCTTGCCGTCGCGCTTGCGCGAGGCGAGCAGCAGGGTGGCGACCGCGGTCTCGGCGATCAGCAGGACCTGGGTCAGGGTGGCGTACATGATCTCGCTCTGCTCGCCGGCGAGGCCGTTGCGCTGCATCACCGCGCTGTAGGCGAAGCCGACCACGAGCATGGCGACGGTGAGGACGCCCTGGAACCGCAGGAAGGCGCCGCGGGCCTCGACGTGGCTCGGCACGGCGTGCGCCCGGGCCGGACGGCGCAGGCTGGCGACCAGCAACCAGCCGAGCACCGGCAGCAGGAAGCCGCTGGCGAGGAAGGTGACGAGGTTGAGGCCGTCGAAGGTCTGGGTGTTGGTGCGCGACGAGAGGTCGAGCAGCGTGAGACCCGAGCAACCGACGCACGCGAGCGCGAGCGCGATGCCCTCGGCGGGGCGGAACAGCGGAGCCCAGGCCTGCTCGACGCGCCGGCGCCAGCTGAACAGGCAGATCGTGGCGAGCATGACCTGCGTGCCGACGGCGTAGGCGAGGAAGGAGGAGCCGAGCTCGGGGTCGCCGGCGGTGACGAGGTCGGCGGAGCCGGGCAGGCCGGTGAAGCCGAGGATCCCGCCGAGCACCGCGGGCAGCGGGCCGAGGAGGAGGCCGGCGCTGGCGATGTTGGCGCCGACGAGCGCGGTGCCGAAGAGGCCGGCGCCGGCGATGCCGACGGCCATCAAGGCGCCGACGAGCAGGGCATTGACCCGCTGGCCGAGCGCGTCGCCGAGGCCGATGGCGGTGAGGTGCGTGGCGCCGGTGAAGAGCACCAGGAGGCCGAGCGGCAGCAGCAGCGGGGCGACGCCGACGGTGAGGCCGAGCAGCGCGAGCGCGGGCAGCAGCAGCAAGGCGCCGGCGACCATGGCGAACACGTTGGGCCCGACCGACATGGCGAGGGCGAGGTCACCCGCGGACAGGCCGGTCATGCGCAGGACGGGCAAGGTGCCGGCCTCGCGCTCACGAGCGGTGTGCGTGGCGGTGACGACCGGGCCGACGAGCAGGAGCATGAAGGCGGCGAAGCCGAACAGCACCGAGCCGATCAGCTGGCCGCGCTGGCTCTCGGAGACCGGCGAACGGTAGCGGACCGAGGGCTTCTGCAGCGCGGTGAACTCGGCGATCGGATCGACGAGGCCGCCCTGCCACAGCGCGGCGCCGGGGTTGAACACGGCCTCGGCGAGGGTCCGCATGTCGCCCTGGGCGAGGTTGGCGAGGGTGTTGGAGATGTGCGGCAGGCCGCCCGAGCTCAGCACCCAGCTGGCGAGCTGGCCGCCGTCGCCGTACGGGTCGTTGTTGAAGAGGTCGGCCCACAGCGCCTGGCGATCGGTGCCGTTGGTGTCGATGGCGACGGCGCCGTCGCGCCGCTCGAGGCGATCGACGCGAGCGGCGAGGGCGGTCAGCTGACGGCGCTGGGCCCCGAGCTCGCGCAGCAGCGGACCGGCGGGCTCGCCGAGCTTGCCGTTGTCGACGTCGACCGCGAAGGCGGCGGCCTGCAGCGCGGCGGTGCGGGCCAGATCCTCGTCGCGGGTGGTCAGCGGGCGAAGATCGACGGTGGTGAGCAGGAGCTCCTGCAGGTCCTGGCGCCCGCCGAGGAGGTCGCCGCGCAGGTCGACGGTCTCGCGGCGCAGGATCGACTCGGCGCGGTCGAGGTTGCGGACGACCTGGTCGACGCGCGCTCGCAGCTCGGTCAAGACGGCGATCCGCACGCGCTGCTGGGCGGCGAACTCGCGGTCGACGACGGCCTGCTCGCGGTCGTCGAAGCTGCAGCGCGGCATCTGCGGGCCGTCGCACACGGCCCAGGCGTCCTCGAGGCCGACGGCGACCCGCACGTCCTGAGCGGCGGGGCTGTCCATGCGCGTCAGCGCGGAGGTCCCGAGCCATGTGAGGCCGCTGATCAGGGTCGCGGCGACCAGGGCCGAGGCGGTGCGCGACCGGAGGTCGCGGCGGAGGAAGGGACGAAGTCGTTGGGAGAGGGACCGGGTCGGAGCCCCGGTCGGTCGAGAAGGAGTACGAGGATCCTGGTTCGCCATAAACCCGCCTTGCGTGCTGGCCCGGACAACCGGCAGCCTTTGAGTGTTCCACAAAACGTAGGCGCGGCGCAGATGATTTCACTGGCGTGCATGTCGCTGAGGTAAGATCCGCCCGTGACCTCGAGCCCCAGCGCCCTCCGCCTCCCCGCCGATGTCGAGCGCACCCTGTCCTACTGGCTTGCGGAACCCAGATTCGCGGTCGAACGCGAGGCGCTGCAGGCGCTGGTCGCAGCCGCCGAAGCGGGGTCGACCGTGGCGCTGGCGGAGATCCTCGACGCGTACTCCCAGGTGCTCCCGATCGGCACCGGCGGGCGCCGCGGCAAGGTCGGGCCCGGTCCCAACCGCTTTAATAAGGTAGTGGTGCGCGAAACAGCCCAGGGGCTGGTGCAGGCGATGCGCGCGGCCGGCGACACCCCCCAGGTCGCGGTCGTCTACGACACGCGCACCCACTCGCGGGACTTCGCGTACGCGGTGGCCGAGCAGTGCGCCGCCGGCGGGATGACCGTGGTCCTGCTCGATTCACCGAGGCCGACGCCCGAGCTGTCGTTCATGGTCCGCCGCCTCGGCTGCGGGGCCGGCGTGGTCATCAGCGCCAGCCACAACCCGCCCGAGGACAACGGTATCAAGATCTACGGGCCCGACGGCGCGCAGGTGCTGGGCGAGCGCGACGCGGCGCTGATGCGCGCGATCCTGTCGGTGAGCGAGCTGCCGGAGCTGCAAGAAGAGCAGCGCAAGCAGATCCACGTGCTGCCGCCCGAGCGCGTGGTCACCGAGGCGGACCCGGCGTACCACGCGTACGTGCTGGCGCAAGGGGTGGCGCCGGCGGACCTGTCGGCCGCGGGGCTGCGGGTGGCGTTCACGCCGCTGCACGGGGTCGGGCACACGAGCGTGTTGCCGGCCCTGCGCGCCCGCAAGATCGAGGTGCTGGCGGTCGAGCGCCAGTGCGACCCCGACGGCGGCCGGTTCTCGACGGTCCGCTCGGCCAACCCAGAGGCGCCGGAGTCGATGACGATGGCGATTCAGCTGGCCGAAGAGACAGGTGCCGATCTGGTCCTGGCCACCGACCCCGACGCCGATCGCCTGGGCGCGTGCGTGCGCGGGCGCGACGGCAAGTTCGTGCCCCTCGACGGCAACCGCCTCGGGGTGCTGATGCTCGACCACGTGCTCGCCAACGCGACCATCCCCGCCAACGGCTGGGTGCTGACGACGCTGGTGACGACGCCGCTGATCGCGACGATGGCCCAGGCCCGCGGGCTGACGGCGATCGACGACCTGCTGGTCGGCTTCAAGCACCACGCGGGCATGGCGGCCGAGCACCCGGAGCGCACGGTCGTGTTCGCGTGCGAGGAGAGCCACGGCTACCTGCGCGGCGACGAGATCCGCGACAAGGACGGGTCGATCGCGGCGCTGCTGCTGGCCGAGGCGGCGGCGCTGGCCAAGCAGCGCGGCGAGACGCTGCTCGACGTCCTCGACGCGGTCTGGTGCCGCTTCGGCTACCACCGCGAGAAGACGCTCAACTACATGGCGCCCGGGCTGGCCGGCCGACAGGCGATCGCGGCGCTGATGCAGGCGTGGCGGACGTCGCCGCCCGCAGGCTTCGCCGGGCTGACGACCCGCCGCTTCGAAGACCGCTCGCAGCCGCGCCACACCGGCTCGCCCACGCGCGACCTGCCGGGTGACGTGCTGAGCCTCGAGCTCGAGGGCGAGGGCGGCAAGAAGTGCCGGCTGGTGCTGCGCCCGAGCGGGACGGAGCCGAAGGTGAAGATCTACGGGCTGGCTCGCAGCGCGCCGGAGATCGATCGCGCGGCGTTGCCGGCGCTGGTGTCCCAGATCGACGCGGTGGTCGAGGCGGTGCTGGCCGACGCGCACGCGCAGATCGAGGTGATGATGCGGCCCTGGCTGGGTTCGGCTTCATGAGGCGGGCGGCGGTGGTGGCCGCGTTGCTGGCGTTGCTGGCGGCGCTGGCAGTCTGGCTCGGGCGCTCCGAGCGACCGGGTCCCCGTCCGCCGGGGCGCAAGAACAAGGCCGCGGCGACCCAGGTGACGGCAGCGGTCGAGGGCGAGGCGCCGGTGCTGGGCGTGGCGCGGCGCGCCGATGTCGACCGCAGCGGCGAGGGCGTCGTGCGCGGCCGGATCGTCGACCGCGACGGCAGCCCGGTGAGCGACGGCCGGATCATCCTGCACTGCCTCCCGAGCGGGACGGACCGCAGCGCGCCGATCGACGGGGGCGTGGTCGAACCCGGCCCGGAGGGCGAATTCAGCGGTCCCGGTTGCCGCGGGATCGTCTGCGCCGAGCTGCGCCATCCGACGCTGGTGCCGCGCGATCCGTGGGTGCTCGAGCCGAATCGGGCGCCGGTGACGCTGGTCGCGCAGGCGCTGAGCCGGGTGGTCGGCTCGGTCAGTGATGGCTCGGGTCGGGCGGTCGCCGGGGCGCAGATCTGGGTCCGCCGCGGCGCCGACGACGATCCGGCGGCGTTGCCGCCGTTCACGTCGCGCAACACGGTCAGCGACGGTGAGGGGTTCTTCAGCTTCGCGCGGGTCGAGAAGCCGCCGTGCGACCCGTGCGGCGAGGCCAGCGGTCGCTGCGAACCAGGCGACGCACGCGACGTGCCGACCTACGCGTCGCTGATGCTCATCGCCCGCGCGCCAGGGTTTCGCCCCACGGAGAAGGAAGTGGCGGTCGACGAGGAGGACGGCTGGCAGATCGTGCTGGCGCCGCCGCTGTCGCCGCTGTCGGGCACGGTGACCGACGCGGAGGGGCGAGCCTACGCGCGGGCGCGCGTGCTGGCGCGAGCGCACACGCGAGGTTACGAGGTGCATCAGGCGCGCGTGGAGGCCGGGCAGTTCAGCCTCGCGGAGCTCGGCGAGGGCAGCTACGACCTGCGCGTGGTCCAGGACGGGGTCGAGCTGGCGAACTCGGGCGGACACGTGGCCGGAGAGACTGTGGCGCTGGTCGGGGCCGTGCCGGCGCTCGGTCGCGCGGTCACGGTCGCGGTGGTGCGACGCGGCAGCGACGAGCCGGTGAGCGGGGCGGTGGTCGACGGCGGGCCCTTCGCCGGCGCGCGCACGAGTGCAGAGGGCACCGTCGGGGCGACCGACGTGCTGCCGGGGACGTACACGCTCGGCGTGCGGGTGCGCGGGCTGCGTTCCCAACGCGCTCAGGTGACAATTCCGGGTGATGACGCCGCTACGTGGACAGGACGCGTCGAAGTCGACGACTCGCCGTAAACTCGTGGTCCGGCGCGCGGCGCGGAATATGCCCCGCAGACATGTGTGTGCCGGCAGCTCGCGGCCGCCGGTCTTCGCAGGTCGGAGCGCGCCATGCCTGAATTTGCGCGAGGGCACAAATTTGAGGGCGTGACCGGCTCGCGTTAGCCTTGGGAGCCCGGCGCTGCAGCGCCGGACAAGTCGAATCATGGCGGATATCGAGAACGACGGCCTGCTCAGCAACCCCAACAGGGCGATGATTTCGCCGCGCGAGGCCGCGGAGCAGCGCTGGGGCACGATGATCGCGCACCGCTATCGCGTCGAGGAGCTGCTCTCCTTCGACGAGATGGGGGCGCTGTACCGGGCACGCGACACCGAGCGCGGGGTGCCGTGCGCCCTGCGGATCTTGCCCGAGATCTACGCGCGCGACCCCGAGATCCGCGACCGCTTCCTGCGCGACGCCGAGGCGGCGCAGGTGCTGCAACACCCCAACATCATCGAGGTGTTCGGCACCGGCAAGCTCGACGACGGCGGCGTGTTCTCGGTGATGCAGCTGCTCGACGGGCAGAACCTGCGCGCCGTGCTCGACGAGGAGAAGCGCATCTCCGCCGGTCGGGCGGTCCACATCGCCAGCCAGGTGTGCCGCGCGCTGGGGACCGCCCACGACATGGGCATCATCCACCGCGACCTCAAGCCGAGCAACATCGTGCTGGTCACGCAGGACGGCGAGCTCGACGTGGTCAAGGTGCTCGACTTCGGCGTGTGCTCGCATATGGACAGCGAGCGCTCGGGCGTGTCGACGATCGACAAGCTGGTCGGCTCGACGGCCTACATGGCACCCGAGCAGGCGGCCGGCGAGGAGGCCGACCCGGTCTCCGACATCTACGCGCTCGGCACGGTGCTGTTCGAGATGCTGACCGGGCGGCTGCCGTACACCGGCCGCAACGACTACGACATCATGATGAAGAAGGGCCGCCAGGAGGCCCCGCGCGTCGACGAGCTGGTGCGCGACGTGCCGGCGGCGCTGGCCGACCTGGTGTCCCGCTGCCTGGCGCCCCGGCCCGAGAACCGGATCCGCTCGATGCGCGTGCTCGAGGTCGACCTCCTGCGCTCGCTCGACGCCCCGGCCGCGCCGCGAGCCGCTCGCTCGAGCGGCGACCTGTCCGAACGGTCAGCCGCGACGTCGCTCAGCTCGGGCTCGCTGCTGCCGCCGGCCGAGCCGGTGGCCGCGGTGTCGAACCCGAACATGATCCTGGCGAGCGCGTCGATGAGCGCGCCGCGGCCGGCCCCGGAGCCGCGCACGATCGTGGCGCCGGCCAAGGAGCACCCGCACGCGTGGTTGTGGCTGGTCGGCGCCGGCTCGATCGCAGTGGTGCTGGTGCTGTTCGGGCCGCGCCTGTTCGGCGGGTCCAAGCCACCGGCCGACGAGCCGCAGGCGCCCGTCGCAGCGACGCAGGACGTCGACGACTCGACGCCGCCCGAGCCGCCGAAGCCGATCGACCTGGCCATCCCGCAGGCGGTCGAGAACGTCGGCGACCCGCTGGTGCTGGCCGGGCGCGCCGACCTGGCGCTGGCCGAGGGCCGCTTCTGCCAGCCGGCCGGCGAGTGCGTGCGCGACTACCTGGCGGCGCTCAAGGAGATCGACCCGAAGCACGAGGCGATCGAGCGGCTGACGCAGAAGATGCCGGCGGCGGCGCTCGACACCGGCCGGAAGGCGCTGACCGAGAAGCGCTTCCACGACGCGGGCCAGGTGTTCCGCTGCGTGATGGCGCTGGCCCCCGAGACCCCGGGCATGAAGGAGCTGCTGGCCGAGGCGCTGATCGGCGAGGGCAAGATCCTGCGGCTGATGAAGGCCTGGGACGAGCTGGCGGCGCTGCTCGAGGAGTACGAGAAGCTCGGCGTGAAGCCCGGCTTCGACGCGCTGGTGCTCAAGGGCCAGGGGATGGCCGGCAAGGGCCGCTGGCAAGAGTCCGTCGACGCCTATTCCGCCGCCGCGAAGCTGCGGTCGAACGACAAGGACGTGAAGAAAGCGCTCGACGAGGCCAAGCAGCAGCTCAAGAGCGCCGGGAAGAAGTGATATGAACTTCGGGGCATGTCGATAAGGCATGTCCCGAAGGTTGAGGGCTCTCATCGCGTCTCCCTGGATTTAGGGACATGTTCTGAGGAGCATGTCCTGAAAGCCATGGAGAGCGGGAGGCCGGACCTCGCGGGGTTCTTCCTCGGCGCCCTCCGAGAGCCCGTCCTTTCGACATGGTCGATAGGACATGCTCTTTAGAACATGGTCAGAAGCGCATCCACACGCCGAGGTCGATCTCGACGGTGGCGCCCGGGCTGACGGCGCCGCGGACCCGCGGCCACACGCGCTGGCGCAGGCACGCGGTGAGGGCCGGGCTGAGGGACTCGCGGCCCTTCACCTCCATGCGGGCGAGGCCGCCGGTGGCGGTGAGGTGGACGACCAGCACGAGCTTGCGGTGGACGCGATAGGTGGTGCGGCCGGCGTCGAGGAAGCACTGGGCCAGCGGCTCGGCGTCGGCGCGCAGGAGGGCGCGCAGGCGGTCGCTCTCGGCGTCGCTCGGCCCGTTGACGGCGGCGATCCGGGCGCGGGCGTACGGCTCGACGGCGACGAAGCCGCGGCCGGGGTCACCGAGCGCGTCGGATAGCGCCGGCGGGGTGGGGCCGCCGAAGGCCGAGCCGTCGCCGGGCAGGCCGTCGACGACGTAGCGCGACTCGGCGCCGGTGCTGCCGCCGAGGCGGATGCCGGCGGTGTCGCGGCTGGCGGTGGGGGCCATGTCGACGACCGCGGTGAAGTCCCGCGAGGTGCCGCCGACCGGGATGTAGCGGGCCTGGTCCATGCGGATCTTTGTGACCCGGGCGGCGTCGACGACGACGCGTCCTTCCGTGCCGTGGACCGCTTCGATCGGCTGGACGACCTCGACTGCGAGGCCCTCGACGCGGCGCGAGCGGTCGACTGCGACCAGGCTGGTGTAGGCGGTGACGAGGTGGTGCTGCAGGCCGAGCTGCAGGATGTCGCGGCGCGCCTGCAGCTCGACGTCCGCCGAGGTCGTGGTCGCGCGGGTGAGGTCGAGCGCGCCGATCTGCTCGCGGGCCCACAGGCGCGCGAGGGTGCGGCTCGACTCGCCGCTGGCGACGACCTCGATCGGGAAGGTGACGGAGCGCTCGCCCGCGCGGGCGCGCAGGCGCAGCTCGGTCGGCGCGGCGCCGGTGTAGCGGCCGTGGACGACGAGGGGGTGGCTGGCCAAAAGGTCAGGTGGCAGCGAGGTCGAGAGGTCGCGCGGCGCGAGGGTGCCCCAGTCGACCGTGATGTCGGTGAGCACGGGGGCGTCGATGGTGCGCTCGATGACCTGAGCGGCGCGCGCGAGGTCGGCGGGGCCGCGGACGTGCAGGGAGGCGCCGTCGCCGGCCCTGGCCACTGCGGCGATCAGGTGGCTGTTGGGCGCCTCGCCGATGCCGACGCCGAACACGCGCGCGCGACGGCCCTCGGCGCGCTGGCGCTCGAGCAAGCCGCGGGCGCTGCGGGCGATCTGGTCCTCCTCGCCGATGTAGAGCAACGCCGCGGTGTGGCCGGCTTCGCGGGCCGCGCCGTACTCGGACCGCGCCTGCGCGCGCTCGCGGATCTGGGCCTCGATCGTGCGCGCGCCGACGATCATCCGCATGTCGGTGACCGCGCTGTTCTCGGGCAAGGGGAAGGTGTAGACGGCGTCGAGGACGGCGGCGTTGTCGTTGACGAAGCGCTGGCGGACCACGACCTCGGCGACGGGGCCGCGCAGGTGCGCCCGCACGTCGGTGTTGCGCAGCGGCAAGGCGACGCCGGCGTGCAGCAGCTGCGGGAGGGCGCCGGGATCGGTGTAGACGACGTCGCGCACGCCCTCGGGATCGACGACGACGAGCGGCGGCGCGGGCCGAAGCGGGGTGACTTCCGTGCGGACTGCCAGGTCGAGCTGCTGCCAGTCGGGCTCCGGCAACAGCTCGGGGTGCGCGACGGACGTCGCGGTGCGACTACACGCGAGGAGGATGCCGAGACCGAACAGCGCGGACAGCCGGATCGTCATGTGATCGGGTGTAGCGCGCGCCGAACCACCGCGGCACCGACTGCGATCGGACAGGCCGCGCCGCAGGCTCGCCGCGAAACATCTACAAACATGTTTATAAGGACATGTACTTTGGAGAATGTCCAAGAGGACACGTCATCGCCGGCGGACGATGATGCGCACGGACCCGGCAGCCGCTGGAGCGGCGGGCCGCATTCGCGGACGAGCACGCGGCGAGCTCGCTCGCTGCCGGGTGAAGCGTGGGCGCAGGCGAGCAGGAGCGAGGTGGCGAGCCAGACACAGAGACCGCATGAGCCGGGCGGCGTACCCACCATGCCTTCGGTGTAGCGCGGAGCGGGGATGGCCCCTCCGACGCCGATCGGACCGGCGAGGACTCCAGCGCGACGGCTCGGTGTGCCCGAGCAACACATCGAGGTGGGGCGGTTCGCCGAGGGGGCGAGCGAGCGGACTTCAGCGCGAAGCCTGGGCGCGCACGAGCTCGTCGAGCATCTGCAGCAGCGCGTCGAGGTCGGGCGGCTTGCCGAGGTGGCGGTCGAAGCCGGCGTCCCGGGCCCGCTGACGATCTTCGGGCGAGGCGTAGCCGGTGAGCGCGACCAGCTTCGTCGCGCGCTGGGCCGGATCGGCCCGGATCGCGCGCGCCACCTCGTAGCCGTCCATGCCCGGCAGGCCGATGTCGCAGACCACGACGTCGGGTCGGAACACCCGCGCAGTGGCCAGGCCCTCGGGGCCAGAGTGGGCGAGGCAGACCTCGTGGTCGCCGAGCTCCAGCGCGTCCTTCAAGGTCTCGGCGGCGTCGAGGTTGTCCTCGATGACGAGGATCCGCCCGAGAGAGGCGCGGCCCGGCGCGGGGGATGATGGGGCTTCGATCGCGGGCGCAGCGATCGCGGGCAGCCGGACCTCGAACTCCGCGCCCTGGTTCGGCCCCTCGCTCGCGGCACGGACATCGCCCCCGTGCAGCTCGACCAACCCCTTGACCAGCGCGAGGCCAAGACCGAGGCCGCCGCGGCTGCGATCGAGGGTGGTGTCGGCCTGCATGAACGGGCTGAAGAGGCGGGGCAGCATGTCGGCTTCGATGCCCATCCCGCTGTCGCGGATGTGGACGCGCACCTCGGTCTCGTCCGCAGTGACCGAGGCCCTGGCCCACCCGCCGGGGCCGGTGAACTTGGCCGCGTTCTGCAGCAGGTTGCCGACGATCTGCGACAGCCGCGTGGGGTCGCCGTCGACCCACGCGGGTCGGTCGGCGAGGGTGAGCTCCAGCGACACGTTGCTCCGGTCGAATACCGAGCGGTGGTCCTCGACAGTGCGGCGCACCAGCTCGTTCATCTCCACCGCAGTGCGCCGCAGCTGGATCTTTTTCCGCGAGATCCGGGTGACGTCGAGCAGGTCGTCGACGAGCCGCGTCATGTGCTCGATCTGGCGCTCGATCACTCGCTCCGCGCGGCGGGCTCGCTCGCTCCCCGGGGTGGCGCGCGAGAGGACGTAGAGGCTGTTCTTGATCGGCGCCAGCGGGTTGCGCAGCTCGTGCGAGAGCACGGCGAGGAACTCGTCCTTGCGGCGGTCGGCCTCCCGCAGGGCCTCGGCGAGGGCGCGGTGGCGTTCCTCGCTGGCGCGCAGGGCCGCCTCGGTGCGCTTGGCGTCGTGGATGTCGGTCGAGGTGCCGTACCAGCGGACGATCCGGCCGGCCTCGTCGCGCACCGGGAGCGCGCGGCCGAGGAACCACCGGTACTCGTCGGTGTGGGGGAACTTGAAGCGGTACTCGATCTGGAACGGCTCGCCGCTGTGCACCGACTCGTACCAGAGGTCGAGGCAGCGCTGCTGATCGTCGGGGTGGAGCACGCGCACCCAGCTGCCCTCGGTGAGCGTGCCCTCCGGGGTGCCGCTGAGCTCGTACCACCTGCGGTTGTAGTAGTAGGGGCTGCCGTCGGGCTGGCAGGCCCAGACGATCTGGGGCATCGAGTCGGCGAGCTGCTGGAACTTCACCTCGCTCGCGCGCACCGCCGCGAGGGTCATGCGGGTCTCCGCGGTCAGACGCTCGGCCTCCTTGGCGGCGCGGGCGGCGGCGATCCGCGCCTCGACGTCGCGTGCCCGCCCCGCCCGCACGGAGCCGGACACGACGCTGATGATCGACCCCGCGATCAGGAACGCGACGAGCTGCAGCGCGTCCTTCTGGCTCGGTTCGTCGCCGGACGTCAGGATCCACGCGCCGATGCCTATCGTCGCCAACGCGGTCGAGACCAGCGCGGGTGCGGCGCCAGTGACCTGCGCGGACAGCGAGAGGACCGCGAGCGGCACGGCGAAGTAGATGCCGCCGAGCGGGCCGGCGAGCGCGAGGGCGAAGAACACGGCCGCCGCGGCGCTGGCGAGGGAGAGCGGCCACCTCGCCGCCGGCTCGAGGCTCGCGCGCGCCGAAGAACTCTCGCTGGGGGAACGGTCGCCGGTCGTCATCCCGACCCTCGCGTCGAGGTCACAGGGTAACGCCGGGGGCGGCGTCATGCCGCCTTGATGCCGCGCGCGTGCGACCGGCCTCGGCGACGCCGGGTCTGCGCTGCCGTGGTTCGGCGGGCGAATTGCCGCGGGTCACGGAAGACCGCAGATGTCCCGAAAGACATGTCGCCGCCGGCCGCGGGCGCGGTGCGACCTGCAAGGGGTCGACGGCACCGGCGCGGCGAGCGGCGCGCCCGCGGCTCAGGCGGCGATGTAGCCGAGCACGAGGTAGACGAACAGGAAGCCGGTGATCACGACCATCGCGCCGCCGAGGCCCCACTCCTTGAACATGCGGGCCTCTTGCGGGGGCGAGTAGACGGTGTCCTTGACCATCTGCGGGATGTTGCCGAACAGGTAGTCGAAGAACTCGCGGAAGGCGAGGACGACCGGGCGCAGGAGGTGCTGCCACACGCCGGGGAACAGGCGGCGGTAGAACCAGTCGGCGTCGAGGGTGATCGTCAGCGTGCGCTTCAGGACCGGGAGCAGGGCGAAGAACGCCAGGCCCGAGAACAGCAGCAGCTGCAGCTGGTTGATGACGTGCGGGACGGTGTAGGGCGCGTACAGCGTCTCGCCCGCGGCGGCCGGGAACGGGAGGATGGCGTAGAGCGGGCCGTAGAGGCCGGGGACGCCGAGGAGGATGCAGACCGCGGCGAAGAAGATCATCGCCGCGCGCATGTTCCACGGCGGGTCGGGCGGGCGCAGGCCCGAGTCCTTCTGGAAGAACACGAACCACGGGAACTTGATGCCGGCGTGCAGGAACACGCCGGCCGAGGCCGCGGTCAGGGTGAACCAGGCCAGCGCGATGTGCTCGTCGGCGGCGGCCTGGTTGATCATCGACTTGGTGACGAAGCCCGAGGTCAGCGGGAATGACGAGATGGCGAGCGCGCCGATGATGCCGCACGTCATCGTGATCGGCATCGAGTGGTAGAGGCCGCCGAGGTCGGTGCACTTGCGCTTGCCGGTCATGTAGAGGACCGAGCCGGCCGACATCAGCAGCAGCGCCTTGTAGACGATGTGGGCGAACGCGTGGGCGGCGGCGCCGTTGAGCGCCATGGCGGTGCCGATGCCGATCCCGCAGACCATGAACCCGACCTGGTTGACGATCGAGTAGGCGAGGATCCGCCGCATGTCGTTCTCGAGGATGGCGTAGACGATGCCGTACACCGCCATCAACAGGCCGACGTAGATCAGCAGCTGGGTGCCCGCGAACAGCAGCATCAGCACGTAGACTGCCGTCTTCGTGGTGAAGGCCGAGAGGAACACGGTGCCGCTCTCGGACGCCTCCGGGTAGGCGTCGGCCAGCCACGAGCCGAGCGGCGGGGCGGCGGCGTTGACGAGGATGCCGAGCAAGATCAGCCAGGCGGCCGCGTCACCTGCTCCGAAGGACAGGCCCTCGAAGCCGGCCGCGCCGAAGAAGAAGTGGTGCAGCGCCAGCGGATCGGCCACGCCCGCGCCCTGCAGCGCGAACACCTTGGCGAGGATGCCGGCCATCAGCAGCACGCCGCCGACGAAGTGGACCAGGGCGTAGCGGTAGCCGGCGCGCCCGGCGGCCTTGGTGCCGGCGCTCCAGATCACCGTGGTCGAGCCGATCGCCATCAGCTCCCAGAAGATGAAGAGGCTGAGGATGTCGCCGGCGAAGGTGACGCAGATGGCCGAGCCGGCGTAGACGAAGGCGGCCGGCAGCTCGACGCGCCAGCGGCGGCCGCGTTCGCTGTCGAGGCCGGTGATCGGGTGGGCGAACAGGGCCCCGGCGAAGGCCATCACCGCGAAGATGGTGGCGAACACCTTGGTGGGCGGGTTGAAGGCCAGGACCGTGAGGTCGTACTGGCCCATGAACGGCATGGTGACGGTGAGGTCGTCGGGGATGCCCCAGATGAACCCCAGCGTCAGCAGCGGCAGCAGCAGCGCGACCGCCGGGCCGAGCCCGCGCAGCAGCGGGAGCAACAGGCCGCCGAGGACCAGGATGATGCCCGGAGGAGGCAGGCCGACCGCGTCAGTCATCGTAGAAGGTGTCCTTCCGCTTCAAGATCAGGCCGACGACGAACTTCGACACCAGGACCATGACGGCGCACACGCCGAAGCCGTACCAGGAGTAGAAGCCGAACGTGCCGTCGACGCCGAAGTGGGCGTGGTGGTGCGGGTCCCGCATGACCCAAAAGTCAGCCAGCACCAGCAGCGCCAGCACCACCAGCGAGACGGTCCACAGCTTGCGTATGGTCCGAGGATCTTCGAGGCTCATGGCAGGCCGCTCCGGAGCTGGTTCGCCAACCCGATGGCGAGGTCGCTGTAGAAGAAGAAGACGATGGTGGCCAGGGCCGTGCAGGACAGCGCGACCACGACCGGCCACGGCGCCTCGCCGTGGTCGTGGGCGTCGTGGCCGTGGTGGTCGCCGTGGTCGCCGAAGTTGCCGTCGGCCGAGGACTGGTGCGGCTCGTGGTGGGGCTTGGCCTCGGCGACGAAGAAGGCGCGGTAGACGATCGGCAGGAAGTAGGCGGCGTTGAGCAGGGTCGAGAGGATGACGACGACCAGCACGAACGGGGCGTCGGTCTCCCAGGTGGCCTGCAGCAGGTACCACTTGCTGACGAAGCCGGCCGTCGGCGGCAGGCCGATCATCGACAGCGAGCCGATGGTGAACGCGGCCATGGTGATCGGCATGCGCCGGCCGATGCCGTCGAGCTGGCTGATCTCGGTCTTGTGCGCGGCCGTGTAGATCGAGCCCGCCGCGAAGAACAGGGTGATCTTGCCGAACGCGTGGGCGGCGATGTGCAACGCCGCCGCGGTGATCGACAGCGGCGACAGCAGGGCCGCGGCGATGATGACGTAGCTGAGCTGGCTGACCGTGGAGTAGGCGAGCCGCCGCTTGAGGTTGTCCTGGAACAGGGCGATGCAGCTGGCGATCAGGATGGTCGCGCCGGCGACGTAGATCAGCCAGTCGCCGACGCCGTAGCGCACCAGGACGGCCGGCCCGAACACGTAGACGATGACTTTGAGGACGGTGAAGACGCCGGCCTTCACGACCGCCACCGCGTGCAGCAGCGCCGACACCGGGGTCGGGGCGACCATGGCGGCCGGCAGCCAGCGGTGCACCGGCATCAGCGCAGCCTTGCCGATCCCGTACATGTAGAGGACGAAGAGAATCCCGAGCGTGGGCGCCGTCAGGCTCCCATCGGCCAGCGCGCGGCGGAACACGCCGCCTGGCCGGAAGGTCATGTCACCGCCGGTGAACACGTAGGTGCCGATGATGCCGGCCAGCAGGAAGCACACCGAGGTGACGACGAGGATCCCGAGGTAGGTGCGGGCCGAGCGGATGGCCTCGGCGCTGCCCTTGTGAGCGACCAGCGGGTAGGTGGTGAGCGTCAGCGCCTCGTAGAAGACGAACAGGGTGAACAGGTTGCCGGCGAAGGCGAGGCCCATGACGCTGGCGATCGCCAGGGCGAAGCACACGTAGAACCGGGTCTGGTTCTTCTCGTGGTTGCCGCGCATGTAGCCGATCGAGTAGATCGAGTTGAGGATCCACAGGCTGCTGGCGATCAGCGCGAACAGCATGCCGAGCGGCTCGACCTTGAGCTCGAGCCACACGCCCGGCAGGACCTCGGCGAGCTTGAGCCCGGGGGCCTTGGCGAAGCTGGCCCAGAAGCCGTCGGCGAGCACCGCCGGGGCCATGCCGGCGACCACGTACAGGAGCACGCCGGCGGTCAGCAGGGTGACGAGCTCGCGCAGGTTGGGCCAGCGGCCTGCGAGCGAGATGAGCAGGGCGCCGAGCAGCGGGATGTAGAGCGCCAGCAGCTGCGGGCTCACGTCGAAGTGGATCATGGGGCCCCTCCGAGCAGGCTCTTGGCGGCGCGCATGCTGATCTCGCCGGTGAAGGTGGCGGACACGCCGAAGTAGACGCTGGCGCCGATGAGGATCCACATCGGCGCGACCATCGACAGCGGGGCCTCGGTGACCAGGGCGCTCTCGCCCTCGGGCTCCTGGAAGTACGCGGCCTCGACGACGCGCCAGGTGTAGGCGACGGCGAGCAGCGAGCCGACCAGGACGACCGCGGCGACCGGCCACATGTGCGGGGCCTCGAGGGCGCCCTGCACGAGGTACCACTTCGAGATGAAGCCGGCGGTCAGCGGGAAGCCGACCAGGCCGAGGCCGCCGGCGACGAAGGCGGCCATGGTCAGCGGCATGCGCTTGCCGAGGCCGCGGATCGAGCGCAGGTCGCAGCGACCGAGGCGGTACATGATGGCGCCGGCGGCCATGAACATGCCGCCCTTCATGACCGCGTGGTTGAAGATGTGGACGACCGAGCCGGCGACGCCGTGGACGTTGGCGAGCGAGAAGCCGGCGACGATGTAGCCGAGCTGGCCGACCGAGGAGTAGGCGAGCATGCGCTTCAGGTTGGTCTGGCGCACCGCGGTGACGCCGGTGACGAGGATGCCGGCGCAGGCGGCGACGCTGAGCACGAGGTTGGCCGGCATGGCCACGAACGAGAAGCCGACGCCGAAGATCGTAAACAGGAAGCGGAAGGCCATGTAGATGCCGACCTTCGTCGCCGTGGCCGACAGCAGGGCGCTGACGGCCGAGGGCGCGTAGGTGTAGGCCTTCGGCAGCCACATGTGCAGCGGGAACAGGGCCATCTTGAGGCCGAGGCCGCACAGCAGGAACGCGAACGCGACCAGGACAGTGCGGTGGTGGACGATGTCCGGCAGGGCCGCGAGGCGGTCGTGCATGTCCTCCATGTTGAGCGTGCCGGTGACCATCATCAGGTAACCGATGCCGAGGAGGATGAAGCTGGCGCCGACCGAGCCGAGGATCAGGTAGCGCAGGCTGGCGGTGAGCGCCTGGCGGTTCATGTCCTTGCCCATGGCGATCAGCGCGTACACGGTGAGCGAGCTGATCTCGAGCAGGACGTAGACGTTGAAGGCGTCGCCGGTGACCGTGATGCCCAGGAGGCCGCAGATCGCCAGGACCCACACCGCGTAGAAGAAGTTGTGGCGGTCCTGCGGGATCTCCTTCTCCACGCTCTTCTGGGCGTACAGCGTGGTGACGAAGCCGACGCCGGCGACCGTGAGCAGGATGAAGGCGTTGAGCGCGTCGACGCGGTACTCGATGCCCCACTGGCGCGGCCAGTTGCCGAGCTCGTAGGAGATGAAACCTGTCTTTGCGGCCAGGACCTGCTGCATCAGCAGGACGGTGAAGTAGAACACCACGCCGGTGATGAGGGTGGCCCACGCCCACGGGCCCTTGCCGCGGCCCATGGCGATCGTCAGGATGCCGCCGATCAGCGGGGTGGTGACGACCAGGACGGGGAGGTTGGGGACGATCTCGAAAGCATCAAGCATGGTGATGCCCCTCCAGCTTGTGCTCGACGTCGTCGGCGGCGTCGGTGACCTGGCCGCGCTGGTAGTCGGCGCGCTTGTCGGCCTGGTCCATCGCCTCGATCTCGTCGTACTCGATGGTGCCGTAGGTGCGCTTGATGTTGATGATGAGCGCCAGCGCGACCGCGAGGACGCTGACGCTGACGACGATGGCCGTCAGGATCAGGACGTGCGGCAGCGGGTTGTCGTAGGGGCCCTCGTACTTCTGGGCCCCGTCGAGGATGGTGGTCCACACCGGCGCGGTGCCGCCGTCGATCACCGCCATCGAGATGTAGTAGAGGAAGATCCCCGTCTGGAACAGGCCCAGCGCGATCGCCTGCTTGATCAGGTTGGGCTTGGCGATCACGCCGTAGAGCCCGATCATCATCAAGACGACGTAGATCCAGTAGTTGTAGATCCCGAGAGCACCGGTCACGTGGAGCGCTCCTCCGCGAGCTGATTGAAGATCGTGAGCATGACCATGCTGACGGTGATGCCGACGCCGTACTCGACGAGGGTCATCCCCAGCGACTCGCCGTCGCCCGGCAGCTCCTTGTTGAGCATCGAGTAGTCGAGGAACTTGCCGCCCAGCAGCATGCAGACCGCGCCCGTGCCGCTGTAGATCAGCACGCCCACGCCGGCGAGGATGTCGCTGACCGGCGGCGGGACCACGCGGTAGAGCGCGGCGCGGCCGAAGATCAGCGCGTAGAGGATGAACGCGGTCGCCAGCACCACGCCGCCCTGGAAGCCGCCGCCGGGGCCGAGCTCGCCGTGGGTGATGACGTAGAAGCCGAAGATCAGGATGAAGGGGATCGACAGCTTGGTGACGACGCGGAGGATGACCTGGTCGCTCATCACTGCGCCGGGCTGCAGGTAGCCCTCGCGCCGCGGCCGGCGCAGCAGGAGGATCAGGCTGACGCCGGCGGTGAAGATGACGGTGGTCTCGAACATGGTGTCGTAGCCGCGGTAGGCCGCGAGCAGCGAGGTGACCGAGTTCGGGACGTGGCCGTTGAAGTCGTCGGGCGGGTGGAGGTGATGACCCTCCTCGGCGTGCGGCTCGTGCGCCGCGCGGACCTGCGGGACCATCAGGCCGTAGGTCTGCAGGATCGACTTCTCGCGCCAGGCGGTGTCCTTGGGGTCGGCGGGGATGGGCCCGGCGACGCGGCCGTCGAACCGGCGGTAGCGCTCGAGGTCGAAGCCCTCGGGCGGCTTCTGCTTGCCCGGCGTGCCGTTCACGAAGCCGACTGTCTGGGCCATCATCTCCGGCACGCGGTAGTGGTGGATCGGCGCGGCGGGGTCGCCGAAGCGCGGCATGTCGAGGGTGCCGTAGATCAGCGCGGCGCCCGTCAACGCGGTGAAGATGAGGGCCGGGAGGTGGAGCCGCTTCTTGATCGGCTTCTCCTCGCGCCCGACGTGGACGATGGTGCCGATCAGGAGGATCGTGCTGATGCCGCCGCCGACGGCCGCCTCGGTGAACGAGACGTCCATCGAGTGCATGTTGACCCAAACCAGCGCCATCAAGAGGCTGTAGATGCCGGTGAGGATCGAGGAGGCGTAGAGGCTGCGGACCTCGACGATCGCCACCGCGGTGGCGGTGACGAGCAGGAGGAGGAGGGCGTCGATGATGACGACTGCGGTCACTGGCCGCCTCCTCGCGTCCACGGGCGCAGGCCGTCGAGGTGCGCGGCCTTGGTGATGGCGAAGGTGGCGGTCGGGGCGACGATCAGGAGGATGAAGGCGACCATCATCAGCTTGACCTGGGTCAGCACGTCGGGCGTGACGAACACGAGGCCCAGCAGGATGAGCACCTGGGCCAGCGAGTCGGTCTTGCCGGCCGCGTGCAGGCGCGCGTAGAAGTCGGGGAACTTGAGGACGCCGTAGGAGCCGGAGAAGCTGATGACGCAGCCGAGCGCGAGCAGGACGGTACAGACGACTTCGTTCCAGTGCATGGCTAGTCGAGCCGACCTTTCTCGATGTACTTGAGGATCGCGATCGTGGTGATGAAGGTGATCAGCGCGTAGATGATCGCCATGTCGATGAACTCGGTCCGGCCGCTGATGTAACCGAGCAGGGTGACGAACACGATCGTCTTGGTGCCGATCGCGTTGGTGGCGAGGATCGTGTCGTAGACCGTCGGGCCGGCCAGCGCGCGGTAGAGCAGCATGAAGGCGCCGACGATCAGGACGACGGCGGTGATCAAGTAGATCGTGGACATCAACCGCCCTCCAGGCGCTTGCAGTGGCGCTCCATGTCACCCTCGATCAGGCTGTCCTCGCCCTCCTTGGTGAGCGAGTGGATCAGCATCTCCGTCTGGGTCACCTGCATGGTCACGGTGCCCGGCGTGAGGGTGATCGAGTTGGCGTAGGTGACGGTGACGAAGCCGGCGCGGGTGCTGTAGGCGATCCGCGTGAGGCGGGGATCGATGGGCATGTCGGCGGCCCAGATCCGCTTCAGCACGTCCCAGTTGGCGAGGAGGACCTGCCAAATGATGTAGGGGACGTACAGCAGCAGACCCACGTAGTAGCGCGCGGGGGCGCCCTCGTCGTCGACGAGCCCCATCCGGCTCGCCATCCACACCACGAAGGCGATGCAGACGACGCCGCAGGTGATGAGAAAGGTGTTGTGGAACTGTCCGGACAGCAGCGCCCAGTAACCGGCCAGGAGGATGACAAGCGATAAGGCGCGCATCATCGGGTAACGTACCCTATCCCGTTTGCGCCATGCGTGCCTAGTCGAAAATTCGCGGCAGGCAAGACGTGTCGCGGGCGACAGGTCGCCGATGCCGCGCGCCGAGCGGCGGGCGATTTCAGGCGCACGGCGTTCGCAAGCGACGCACGCATGGAAGTCCCCGCCGGCGAACGGGGCTAAAATCCGCGGCCGTGAACGGCCAGGACAATTCGCGATCCACTAAGACCGCCACGCGGTCGCCGAACAGCCGCTCGGTGCTCGTACACCTGGGCTGGCCGCTCCTGTGCGAGCGCCTCGCCGAACACCTGCGCACCCCGATGGCCCGCTCGCTGCTGCAGGCCGAGGTGGCGGCGGAGCTGGCCCAGAAGCAGTACGAGCCCGACGCGGCGCCGGTGCTGCGGCGGACGTCCGAGCCGGCGCAGGTGCGAACGCTGCTCGCCGAGCAGGACGGGCTGCAAGCGATCCTGGCGGTGCAGGCCTCGCTGACCCGCGAGTCCGGGGTCCCCGGCAATCTGGCGGACGCGCTGGGGGCTTTGACCGACATCTCTGATGCCGTGGTGCGCGCCAGCCGCGGGGTGATGCTTCTGCCCGCAGAACTGCTCGCAGCCCTGCGCCAATTGCAGGCGGTGAAGCTGTGCGTGGATCTGCACGCGGCGGTCGCGGCCGAGCGCGGGTACGCGAGCGATCCCGGGGTGCTGACGCTGGCGACGCGCATCGGGGAGCTCCACCCCCAGCGCGATCTTGCGGCGGCGCTCGGCCGATCGATCGCCCCCGACGGCCCCGAAGGCGAGCCGTGGGTGGTCGACGGCGCGAGCCCCGGCCTGCAGAAGGCCCGGCAACGCGTGCGCGAGCTGAAGGCGTCGCTGATGAAGGCGGCCAGTCGCCTGGTCAAACAGACAGGTGTGTCCGAGGTGCTGCAGGACTCGTACTACACCGAGCGCGAGGGGAGGATCGTGCTGCCGGTCCGCGCCGACGCGTTCTCCCGCCGCGGCTCGCTGACCGGCATCATCCACGACAGCAGCGCGACCGGGCAGACGCTGTTCGTCGAGCCGTCGGAGCTGATCGAGGAGAACAACTCGCTGCGCGCGGCGCAGATGCAAGCGGCGGCCGAGGAGCGGCGGGTGCTCGAGCAGCTGAGCCGCAGCGTGGGGCAGGCGCACGCGCAGCTGCGCGGCAATCAACTGCAGCTGATCGCGCTCGATGCGATCCACGCGCGGTTGCGCTTCGCCGACGCGTACCACGGCCTCGCGCCCGAGGTCGGAGCTGCGACCGCGAGCGAGGACGAGGAGGCGATGGGGCGCTTCGAGCTGATCGCCGCGCGTCACCCGTTGATGGTGCTGTCGGGCGTCGAGGTGGTGCCCAACGACATCGTGCTCGAGGTCGGCTCGGCGCTGGTGATCAGCGGGCCCAACGCGGGCGGCAAGACGGTGGCCCTGAAGACGTTGGGGCTGTGCGCCCTGATGGCGCAGGCTGGGTTGCGCTTGCCGACGCGGCGGCCGGCGAGGCTGCCGCTGGTGCGGGCGATCGTGACGGACGTCGGCGACGACCAGTCGATCGCGGCCAACCTCAGCACGTTCTCGGCGCACATGCAGCACGTGTGCGCGGCGCTGGCGGCGGCGCAGGCCCTGCACGGCGGGACGCTGGTGATGCTCGACGAGATCGCGGTCGGCACCGATCCGGAGCAGGGCGCGGCGCTGGCCGAGGCCATCCTGCTGGCGCTGACGGAGGCCGGCGGGACGGTGGTGACGACGACGCACTACGAGCGGCTCAAGCTGCTGGCGCAGCGGTTCCCCGGGCGCTTCGTCAACGCGTCGGTGGGCTTCGACCTCGAGAAGCTGCTGCCGACGTTCCGCCTGCTGATCGGGGTGCCGGGGCCGTCGAGCGCGTTGACGGTGGCGCGCCGCCTGGGCCTGCCGGAGCCGGTGCTGCAGGTGGCCCAGGGGCTGATGGACGAGGGCCGGCTGCGCGTCGATCAACTGCTTCAAGAAGTGGTGGCGGAGCGCGACCGGTTGATCTCGACGCGGCAGGCGGTCGACCGCGAGCGGGCCGAGCTGCGCCGGCGCAATCAAGAGGTGGCGAAGCGCGAGGCCGCGGCGCTCGAGCAGGCGAAGAGCCGCAAGCAGAAGGCGTACGACGCGGCGTCGGCGGAGCTGCGGGCGCTGCACGCGGAGGTGGCGGAGCTGCGCAAGTCGGTGCGAAAGGCGGAGAAGGAGGGCAAGATCGACGTGGCCCTGGGAACTGCCAAGGAGGGGCTGCAGGCCGGGCGCGAGCAGCTGGCGGAGCGGCGCGAGCCGGCCGCCAAGGCGCCGGGCGAGCCGCCGGTGCAGCTGAGCCCGGGCGACCGGGTGATGGTGGTGTCGCTCGGCAAGGAGGGCGAGGTGCTGGCGGTGAAGGGCGAGCGCGCGGTGGTGCAGGTCGAGGCGCTGAAGACGACGGTGCCGCTGTCGGAGCTGCGCTCGCTGCGGGCGCCGACGCGCACGCGGGCGAAGGTGAAGCCGGGCGTGGCGGCGGCGATCCACCGCTGGGAGGTGCCGGACGCGATGCCGTCGACCGCGGGCAAGCACTTCGGCGAGGGCGCGGCGGCGATCGAGGTCGGCATCGACAACAGCGTGGATGTCCGCGGGGCGCGGGCCGACGACGCGCTGCGGGCGATCGACCGCTTCCTCGACGAGGCGATGCAGCGGGACCTCGAGGTGGTGGTGGTGATCCACGGGCACGGCACCGGGGCCTTGCGCAAGGCGGTGCGCGAGCACCTGGCCGAGCAGCCGTTCATCCACCGCACTCGCCCGGGCATGCAGCAGGAGGGCGGCGAGGGCGTGACCGTGGTATGGGTGCAGCCGTGATGGCCGCTCGCTCTCGATCGACCCGTTTGCAGGTGCAGCGACCGGCCGGCAGGTCGCCGGTGCTTCGCCCCGCGGCCGCGCTGTTGGTCGTCGCGTTGGCGGCGACGGCCGAGGCGGCGCCGCCCGAGCCGGCGCCGTTCGGCGAGGGCGAGGGTCGCTCGTTGCTGCGCGACATCGACATGCCGCAGAGCCACGTGGCCGGCGAGTCCGACGCGGCGGCGGTGGCGGTCAACCCGGCGGCGATGGGCTTCCTGCGCGGCTTCAGCGGGGTGCTGGCGGGCAACTACACGCGGGCGACGTCGCAGCGGCGCGGCGGCGGCTTCGGGGTGTTCGTGGCGGTGCCGCTGCAGCTCAAGCTGTTCGGGCAGAAGCTGGCGGACACCTTCCTGTCCCTCGGGGCAGGCTATCAGCGGCTGTGCCCGTTCGGCTGCGGCCGCCTGCCGAGCCAGGACTTCGTCGAGTGGTACCGCGACGACTGGTACCCGGCCGACCTCGACTACAACAAGTTGACCCTGGCGGCCGCGGTGCCGCTGATGCGCTGGGCGCCGGGGCTGTCGCTCGGCATCAGCTACGCGCGCACGTGGTCGGAGCACAACCTCTACGCGCAGCGGCTGCACCAGGCCGAGCTGTCGCTGGCGTACCGCCCGAGCCGCTACGTGGCGATGGGCCTGGTGGCGCGGGCGATCAACACGCCGCGCGCGGGCCAGGACCTGCGGATCCCCGAGCCGCCGCGCCCGGGCATCCTCGACCGCCGACAGCCCTTCGAACTCGACGCCGAGGTCGCGGTGCGGCCGATCAAGGGCTCGCGCTCGCTCGAGCTCGGGGTCGGCGCGCGGATCGTGCCGATGCCCAACGCGGACCCGCGGTTCCACACCCCGGTGCTCGCGCCGCGCGGGCGGATCGCGGCGGGCGGCGCGAGCTGGCGGCTGTTCGGCGAGGTCGAGCGCTACTACGTCAACACCGTCGGGCAGCGCGAGGCCACCGACGCGCTGCGGGCGATGGTCGGGCTCGAGCTCGACTTCACCCACATCGGCGTGGCGGCGGCGCCGGTGCTCGGGCCGAACGGGGCCGAGGGCTTCGGGGCGCAGGGCGGGGCGTTCAAGCTGCGCGCGTCGGCGGAGCGCTATCCGACGCTGGCCCAGCCGCCGCTCGAGGCGCTGCGCTTCGACGTCGACAAGTACGGGGGCGACCGCGGGGCGACCCGGCTGATCGACGCGCTCGACAAGGTCGCGGACCTGCGAGGCGCTCGCGCAGTGGTGGCGCTCGAGGTCGACGGCTCGAACAACGGCTGGGGCGAGATCGAGGAGATCCGCGAGGCCATGCTGCGGGTGCGCGGGCGCGGCGGGAAGGTGGCGGTGTACCTGCGCGGCGCGGGGCTCAAGGACTACTTCCTGGCGACCGCGGCGGACCGGGTGATCCTCCACCCGGGGGCGCGGCTGTCGATCGTCGGCATGCGCTCGGAGGTGTTCTATTACGCGGAGCTGCTCGGCCGCCTGGGGGCCAAGGCCGAGTTCGTGCGCGCGTACGAGTACAAGTCGCGGCCCGAGCAGTGGGAGCGCACCGGGCCGACGCCGGAGTCGGACGCGCAGCGGCGCCTCTTGCTGACCGACATCTGGAACCACGTGGTGCGGATGGTGGCGAAGGGCCGCAAGACGACGCCGGAGCAGGTGGTGAAGTGGATCGACGCGGCGCCGCACACTGCCGAGCAGGCGCTGCGCGCGGGGATGATCGACGCCGTCGGCTACGCCGACGAGCTCGAGGGCGAGCTCGAGAAGTGGCTGTCGCGCAAGGTGTCGCTGCACAGCCCGAGCACGCTGCCGGTGCATGACATGTCCTTCGGGCCAGGTCCGGCGGTCGCGGTGGTCCACGTCGAGGGCACGATCAGCGACGGCGCGAGCCTGACGGTGCCGATCGTCGGCAGCGTGCTGGCCGGCGGCGACACACTGGTGCGGGCGATCGACCGCCTGCGCGAGGACCGACGGGTCAAGGCGGTGGTGGTGCGCATCGACAGCCCGGGCGGGTCGGTGGCGGCGTCGGACGACATGGCCCGCGCGCTCGAGCGGGTCGCCAAGCTCAAGCCGGTCATCATCTCGATGGGCGACGTGGCGGCGTCGGGCGGTTACTACGTGGCGACCGCGGGCAGCTACATCTTCGCCGACGCGACCACCAAGACGGGCAGCATCGGCGTGTTCCGGCCCAAGGTCGACGTGTCGGGGGTGCTGGAGAAGTTCGGCGTGAAGGTCGAGTCGATCGACTACGGGGCCCGGGCCGGGCTTTACACGTGGTTCAAGCCGTACACGGAGGACGAGCGGGCGGCCGCGCAGGCCGGGGTCGACGCCAGCTACCAGGAGTTCACGGCGCGGGTGGCGAAGGCGCGCAAGCTGACGTCGGAGCAGGTCGACGCGCTGGCCCGCGGTCGGGTGTGGAGCGGGGTCCGGGCCCTCGAGGTCGGCCTGGTCGACGCCTACGGCGGGCTGCACGAGGCGGTCGCCTACGCCCGCGAGCAGGCCAAGCTGAAGCCCGGCGAGGGCGAGGTGCGTCACGTGCCCGCGCCGCCGACCCTCGGCGACCAGATCAGCGCGATTTTCGGGCTCAAGCTGCCGTCGCCGCTCGGTCTGGGTGAGTCGGCGATGGTGTGGGTATTGCGCCGGCTCCCGCCGAGTCTTTGGCTGTCCGAGCGGCCGACGGAGCTGGCCCTGGCGGAGGAGACGATCGTGGTCGAGTAGGGCCCCGGCCGCCGCCCCGGTCGATCTGTTGTACCCTTCCGGGCAGGCGAAAGAGAGGCAAGGTGTCGCTCACTTCCGAGCAAGAGTGGATTTTGGTGGGCTGCGGGCTCATCGCCCACGCCGACGAGATCCTCGACATCGGCGAGTGGGACGAAGTGTTGCGGTACGTCGGCTCGACCCTCAGCGAGCAAGACCAGCTGACCTGGATGGAGATCCTTTCGCGCCAGGAGCAGCTCGAGCGCCGCTTCAACGACCTGCCGCCGCTCACCGACGAGGCCAAGCAGGAGGACATCCTGCGCCGCTGCTGGCAGATGGCCCTGGCCGACGGCACCGGCTCGGACGTCGAGTCGACGGTCCACGACCGCATCGCCCGCCGCCTCGGCGTCGACCTCGACCGCGTCGCCAACCTGCGCGACACCTGGACGCAGCAGGCCCACCTCCGCGCGGAGCTGACCGTCGGCCTGGCGGCGATGTTCGTCAACCTCGACGGTCACCTCGACTTCCACGAGGCGATCCACTTCGACAACCTGCTCGAGCGCCTGCCCATCCCGGTCGGCCGCCGCGTCGAGCTGTCCGAGCTGCTGCACAAGCCGCCGACCCTCGACACCCTGGTCGAGCGGCTCCTGACCCTCGACCTCGCCGAGCGCGTGAAGGCGCTGCACTCTCTGGTGCCGATCCTCCGCGCCAGCCGCCGCGGCGGCCGCGAGCGCGAGCTGTACTTCGAGCTGTCCCGCCGCGTGCTCGGCTCGCAGGCCGAGGTCGAGCAGCTGCTCGGCAACGGCTGAGCCGGGCCCGGAAGAGGGCGAAGAGGGGCATGTCCGCGAGGACATGCCCATTCGCGCATGTCCGAATGGACATGTCCCGTGGAGTGTGTCCTGGCGGACAGGCGCTAGCGCGCGTACGGGAACAGGGCGGCCGGGGTGACGATGTGAACCTCGCCGAGGGCGCGCAGGCGGTCGAGGTCGACGCGGCGGCGGTCGCCCAGGATGCTGATGATCGGGGCGGAGGCGGCGAACTCGGCCAGGTAGGACTGCAGGGCCGCCAGCTCGACGGTGCGGATGGTCTGCGCGGCGCCGAGGCGCGGATCGCCGGGGTGGCCGAGGTCGAGCCACGACTGGACCCACCCGGGGCGCGAGCGCGGGGTGATGCGCTCGCTGGCGTACTCGCGCAGGAGGCCCAGGCGGGCCGCGGCGACGCGGTCGGGGGCGAGCTCGGTGCGGCGCAGCAGGTCGAGCATCAGCCCGAGCGCGCCGCCGGCCTTGTCGCACTGGGTGCCGAGGCTGCCGAGCAGGGCCGCGTCGTCGCCGACGCGGTCGCCGAGGTCGAGGTGCGCGCCGGCGTGGTAGGCCAGGCCGCGGGCCTCGCGGATCTCCTGGAACGCCATGCCGCTCATGTCGCCGCCGAGCACGTGCCCGAGCAGCTCGGCGCGCGGGCGTTCGCCGGCCGGCTGCGGCGGGCGCGGGAGGACGATGTCGATGCGGGCCTGGGCGACATCCTTGTGGAGGAAGAAGATCGTCGGCGCGGCGACGCTGCGGTAGCGCAGCGGCGGAGGCGGCTCGACCGGGGTGCCGGCGCCGAGCACGAGGGCGGCGGCGGCGGCCTCGTCGGTGCGCGGCCCGAAGTACAGGGTGGCGTGGGCGGCGTCGCGGAGGGCCCGCAGCTCGGCGAGCAGCTCGGGGCCCTTGGCGCGCCGCAGCTGCTTGTCGCTCGGGCGCGTGAGCACCGGCGAGGCGTCGCCGAAGGCGGCGTAGTCGCGCAGCGCGGCCGCGAGGTCGTCGGGGTCGTCCTCCTCGTCGCGCCGGCCGCTGAGGGTGTTGGCGACCAGGCTCGAGAGCACGGCGTCGGTGAACACGGGGCCGGCGAGCCAGGCGTCGAGCAGGGCGAGGCTGGCGTCCATGTTGCGGTCGATGCCGCTGACGGTGATCTCGGTGCGGTCGGCGTCGACGTCGACGTCGATCTCGGTGCCGAGGGCGTACAGGCGGCGCTGCAGCGCGGCGGCGCTGAGCGTCGTGTCGCCGTCGCGGGCGCCGCTGCGGGTCAGCAGGTCGGCGGCGTGGCCGAGCAGCGGGCGCCGGCGGGTGCCGACGTCGTAGCGGAGGACCAGGTTGAACAGCTCGCTGCGGTGGTTGCGGGCGGCGATGAGTGGCCCACAGGACATGTCCGAACGGACATAGTCGTGGCCGGGCCGCAGGTGCTCGGCCGGCGGCTCGTCGACGGGGCGGGCCAGGACGTCGCGGGCGTAGTCGCTCTGGCGCGTGGGATCGATGGCGACCGGGGTGATCCGCGGCTTCTCGATCTCCGGCGGGGCGAAGCGGCCGCGGCGGCGCAGGACGACCACGACGTCGTCGCCCAAGTAGGTGCGGGCGACGCGGGCGAGGTCGTCCGGGGTCAGCGCTCGCAGGGCGGCGAGGCGACGGGCGTGCTCGGGCCACGGGCGGCCGCTGGTGTAGGCCTCGAGCATCTGCTCGACGCGTCGCTCGCCGTTCTCGAGGTCGTTCTGCTCGTCGATGGTGGCGTGGAGGACGGCGGCGTCGAGGTCGTCCTGGCCGATCGCGCCGTCCTTGGCGGCGCCGAGGACCTCCCGCAGCAGGCGCTCGACCTCGGCCAGAGACTGGCCGTCGCGGGCGACGCCGGTGAGCGCGAGGTAGCCGCCCTCGTTCATCAGCGCGCCGAACACCTCGGCTTCGGGCAGGCGCTGCGGCAGCAGCAGGCGCGCGGCCACGAGGCCGCCGACCTCGTCGCCGAGCACGCGCTCGAGCGCGCGCAGGGCCGGCTCGTCAGGATGTCCGATGGGCACTGTGCGAAAGGCCAGGGTGACGGACTGCTCGCCGTCGGCCACGAGCTCGCGGACGACGCGGCCGCGTGGGCCGGCGAGCTCGCCGGGCGCGGGCGCGGCCAGCGGAGCGGGCTGCCAGTCGGCGAAGGCCCGCTCGAGCGCGGGCAGCACCGTGGCGTCGACGTCGCCGGCGAGCAAGACCGCAGCGTTGTTGGGCAGGTAGTTGCGCCGGTGGTAGGCGACCATCTCGCCGTAAGCCGGGGTCTTGAGGTGCTCGGCGCTGCCGATGGTCGGCTGAGTGCCGTACGGGTGGCCGGGGAACAGGGCCAGGCGCATGGCCTCGTCGACGCGATCGTCGGGGGCGTCGAGGCTCATGTTCTTCTCCTCGTAGACGGCCTCGAGCTCGGGATAGAACAGGCGGAACACCGGCTGGCGCAGCCGCTCGGCCTCGATCTCGGCCCAGGTGGCGAGCCGCGAGGACGGCACGTCGGCGCTGTAGACGGTCATGTCGTCGCTGGTGAAGGCGTTGAGGTCGGTGACGCCGAGCTGGGCGTAGAGCCGGTCGACCTCGTTGGGGATCGCCAGCGCGGCGCAGGCCTGGGTGGCGCGGTCGATGTCGGCGAGGATGGCGGCGCGACCGGACGGGTCGGCGGTGGCGGCCAGGCGATCGTAGAGCTCGGCGACCGCGGCGACGTGCGGAGCCTCGGCCGCGCCGTCGAGGGTGCCGAGCCGCGCGGTGCCCTTGAACATCATGTGCTCGAGGTAGTGCGCGAGGCCGGTCGAGTGCGGCGGGTCGTGGCGGCTGCCGGCGCGGAAGGCGATCCACGCGGTGACGCGCGGGGCGGCCCGATCGGTGCTGACGTAGACGGTGAGGCCGTTGCTCAGGCGGTGGACCGTGACGCCCAGCGGGTCGTCAGGCAGCGCGACCGGGAGCAGCTCGGGCAGCGCGGAGGCGGCGAGGATGGCGGCGCGCTCGGGGTCGACCGCGGGGGCAGGCGCGGGCTCGGGCGCAGGGACGGGCGCGGGCGCTGGAGGTGTCTGTTCGAGCATGTTCGAAGGGGCAGGTGCGGCACGAGGCGGCGGAGCGGTGGCGGCGTTGCAGGCGAGAAGGCAGAGGGCCAGGCTTGCGAGGCGCGTGCTCATGCGGCCGTTGGAGTTTGCGCGAGCGGCCGCGGGCGCGCCAGACGAAGGCGGCCGCGCGTGAGGGCGAGCCGGAGGCGAGTCGCCGCACAGGCGGCGGGGCGGTCGCTGGGCGCGCTCACTGCGATCCTCGCACGGGTGAAAGGTCGGGCAGGGCGGCGCCGCCGTGGACGCCGCGAGGCGCGTCCCGCCAGCGCCGGTGGCCGTGGCCGTGGGTGCAGTCGATCGAGCGCGCGGGCGCGAGGGGCCGCAGGAGAGGCGCCCGATCGCGGCAGGCGAGGAAGACCCGACGGTCGCGCGACGAGACAGAGGGCGAGTTGCGGCTCGGACAGGCCGGTGGGCAGCTCGTCGGCGAAGACGACCGCAAGGTTGCAGGCGAGACAGTAAAAGCAGCCGAGGCCGCGCTGCTCGCCGAAGGACAGGTCGTCGTGCGCGACGACACGACCGTCCCTGCGCGTGATCGTGAAGGTGAAGCCACGCACGTCGTGGCGGAGACTGCCGCCGAACTCGAAGTCGTGGAAGTCGGAAGCGGTGGTGATGTCGCGGGCGTCGAGAGCGCCGGCGAGGCTGCTGCCGAGGTCGAGCTCGCTGGCCGCGAGCGACCGCCGGAACATGGCTCGGCGAGGCGCATGAGGACGATCCGATCGCGGAGCTGCAGCTCGGCCTCGCGGTCGAAGAAGTCGTCGGTTGGCTCGAGCATGAAGCTGCCGCGACAGACCATCGAGAGCAGCGTCGACAGAGTGGTCTTGTCGGCGTGGCGATCGCCGGCGAAGCGCAGCTCGGTGCCGGGCTCGAGGTCGCGGAGCTGCGCTATCTCGAGCCGCCGCAGCTTGCTCGTGGGCATCACCCGAGAGGTTGCCCGAGCTCGCGAGTGGATGCGAGTCGTCGCAGGCGCGCACCGACGGGTGAATGCGCGCGCGGCTTGCATCGAGGGGCGCGTCACTCGATCGCGTGGATGACCGGCATGAGGGCGCTCGGTTGGTCTTGCGGGAGGAACAGGAGCGCGAGGGGGAGGCGGGCGAAGGCGGTGGTGAGGACGAGGGGGAGCGGGGGCTCGGCGTCGCGGCGGGCCTGGATCCGGCCGCGTAGACCCTTGTCGCCGCGCTCGGGGCCGAGCAGGTCGAGGATGAGGTCGAGGATGGTCTTGCGGACAGGTAGGATGCGCAGCTGGAGCTCGCGGCGGTCGCCGACGCCGCTGCGCTGGCGCACGAGGGCGACGGCCTCGCGCAGGCCGCCGAAGGCGTCGACGAGGCCGAGCTCCTTGGCGTCGATGCCGGAGTAGACGTGGCCGCGGCCGAGCTCGTCGACCTGCTCGAGGGTCTTGCCGCGAGCGTCGCCGACCCGCTTGCGGAAGAGGTCGTAGACGCGGCGGATCGAGGCGTCCATGCGGGCGCGCTCGTCGGCGGTGAAGGGGCGGTAGAAGCCGGCGATGTCGGCGTTCTTGCCGCGCTTGAAGGTGTGGGTGGCGACGCCGAGCTTCTGCAAGAGGCCGCTGATGTCGAAGTGCAGGCTGACGACGCCGATCGAGCCGGTGAGGGTGGTGGGCTGGGCGAACACGTGGTCGGTGCCGGCGGCGACGTAGTAACCACCGCTGGCAGCGACGTCGCCCATCGAGACGACGATCGGCGGGCTCTTGCGCGGGTTCTTCTTCCACGCCTCGTGGGTGCGCGAGACCTCGCGCCAGATCAGGTCGGAGGCGAGGGCGCTGCCGCCGGGGCTGTTGACGCGCAGGACGACGCCCTGACACGCAGGGTCGTTCCGCACGGCCCGCAGCTGGGCGACGATGGTGTCGCCGCCGGTGAACTGGGTGCCGAGCAGGGGGATCGTGCGGCTCTCACCGTCGACGATGGTGCCCTCGATGAGCACGACCGCGACGTAAGGGGCGCTCGACCAGGTCTTCGGGTCAGGTTCGGTGTCGTCGAACTGGGCGAACTTGACGCGCGCGCCGACGGCGTCGCCGATCTTCTCGACGACCTGGTCGCGGTAGACGACCGCGTCGACGAGGCCGAGCTGCTCGGCCTTGTCCGGGCCGTAAGGGGCGTCGTCGACGAGGCCTTGGACCTGGGCGACGCTGAGGCCGCGGGCCTGGGCGATGTCGTGGGTGACCTGGGCGAAGGTGTCGTCGAGGAGGGCCTCGCGCTGCTCGCGATCCTTGTCGGACGGACCTGTCCGCGAGAACATCTCGTGGGCGGACTTGTACTCGTCGATGTGCAAGGCCTCGACCTGGACGCCGAGCTTGTCGAGGAGGCCGCGCAGGTAGAAGGTGGTGGAGGAGAGGCCGAAGGTGGCGAGCTCGCCGGCGGGGTGGAGGTAGACCTGCTCGGCGGCGCTGGCGAGGTAGTAGTCCTTGAGCTTGGTGTCCTCGAGGTAGGCGAAGACGTGGCCGCCGGCGTTGCGGATCCGTACGAGCGCGCTGCGGACCTCCTGCAGGCTGGCCCAGCCGAGGCCGGTGCTGCGCGCGTCGACGAGGAGGATGGTGCGCTTGCCTGCCTTTTCGGCCCGCTCGAGCCGCTGCAGCAGGCCGAGGAGGTGGCGCTCGCCCTTGATGGCGGAGATGTCGACGCGCTCGACGTCGACGAGGCGCGGCCAGAACACGCGGCCCTGGCGAGCGGTGGAGAAGCGGGCGGCGAGGCCGAAGCCGTCGAGGCCCTCGCCGAGGCCGGCATGCACGCCGCCGCTGACCTTCATGAAGTCCCAGGCGACCGCGAGCTGGACCGAGCCGCGCACGGCCTTGTCGGCGCGCACGAAGTTGTAGGTCGACGGATCGAGGGTGTGGACGCGGACCTGCTCGACCTCGGCGGCGAGCTCGAGGCCCTTGTGGCGCACTGCGATCCGGCCGCGCGGGAGGGCGCCGAGGTTGTCCCACTGGCTGACCTGAAGGCCAGGTTGGTCGGCGCGGAAGCGGCTGCGCACGCCGCCGGCGAGCTCGAGGGTGCGGGTGCCGAGCGGCCGCACTGCCAGCTCGCCGACGATCGAGAGCTCGCTGGCGAGGTCGCCGTAAGGCCGGAGGTCGGCGGCGCCGAAGCGGGCGACCGCGCCGACCGAGGCGTAGTTGCGGATCCGGAAGAGGAGGCCGACGTCGAGGTCGGGGGCGCGCAAGAGGCCGTCGTTGCGCAGCCAGTGGACGCCGAGGCCGAAGGCGGCGACCTTGCCGTCGCCGCCCGAGAGGGCCCACGAGATCTTGGTGGCGTCGGGGTTGCGGGCGGCGAACGGGTCGGGGTAACCGCCGCCGAAGCCGGGCCGCAGCGCCTGCACGCCGATGCCGGTGGCGAGGCCGAAGCCGAGGTTGAAGTTCATGAAGCCGCCGAGGCCGCCGCCGCGCGTGAACGGGCTGACCGAGCGGTAACCCATGATCACGAGGTCGAGGCCCCGCACTCCCGAGAGCAGGGCGGGGTTGAGCTCGATGCTGCTGGCGTCGCCCTCGCCGGAGTAATCTTTGATCGGCCGGTCGACTCCGTCGGAGGCGGCGCGATCGAGAGCGCGCGGCTCCTGGGCGTGGGCTGTCCCGAAGGACAGGATGAGCCCGAGGCCGCCGACGAGCGCGGCGCGGCGCGGCGCAGCGCGGGATGTCCTGAAGGGCGAGGCGAGGCGACGGCGGGCGGCGCCGGATGTCCCGGAGGACAGGTCATGGCCAGGCGCGGCGCCGCCGGAGCGGGTGCTGGCTGTCCCGAGGGGCAGGTCGGTCCCGGGGGGGTGCGGAAGGACGGCGCGGACCGGCGTGGGCAGGATGTCGGGAACCGGTCGCGGCGCGCGGCGCTTCACTGCAGGTGATCCTCGGAGATGATGTCGACGATGGCGAGCACGTGGCGCACGCTCAAGATCCGCAGGCTCTCGTCCCACGGGACGGCGATGCCCTGATCCTTGGCGAACAGGACCTGGGCGCCGACCGGGATGCCGCTGACGTTCTCGCCGAGGTCGGCCTTGGGCTCGTCGTCGTCGTCGTCGTCGTCGACCACGAAGCCAGGCTTGGGCATGGTGCGCGCGACCTCGACGACCTCGGCGAGCAGAGCCTCGCTGTGGCTGTCCTTCGCGCCAGCCGGGAGGAACAGCCCGGATTCGCTGCGGTCGGGGCTCTTGACGACGCGGACGAGGACGCGCGGGCCGAGCGGTTGGATGTGCCGCGAGACCCGCCCCGGCGGGGTGCGGTCGTCGTCGGCGGGCGGCTTGCTGCGAGAGGGCATCGGCCGGGGACTTTAGCCGAGACGGCCGCGACAATGCAGGGGCCGCAGCCAGGGGCGCGCGTGCGGTTCAGGCGAGGCCGATCCGGCGGCGCACGAGGACCTCGCCGCCGAGGCAGATCACGAGCAAGACCATGGCGATGCCGCCGCTCCACACCGGAATGTCGCGCCGGCTGTCGACGCGCTCGCGGTCCTGGCGATCGGGGGCGAGCGGGGGCGCGGCGGGCAGGTCGTCGTCGGCGGCGCGCAAGAAGCGACCGCCGGTGGCCTCGGCGAGCCGGCCCAGCCGCTCGTCGCCGGGGCCGCTGGCGAGGCGGGTGAGCTCGCGGCCTGCGGCCTGGACGAGGAAGACGCGGCGCGCCTGCTGCGGGGCGGCGGCCGCTTCGTCGCCGCCGGCGCGCTGGGCCACTGCCTCGTAGGCGCCGACCGAGAGGCCGCCGCCGAGGGTCTCGCTGGCCCGCCCGAGAGCGTCGGTGGTCCATGTCCCCTGGGACAGGATCGTGACGGGCGCGTTGGGGTCGGCGCCGGGATCGTCGGCGGCGTGCCCGAGTGGTTGCACGCGCCAGCCGACCTCGACGCCCGCCTCGGGGGCGTACGAGGGCGACAGCGCGGCGGCTCGCAGGGTGATCGGGGCGCCCAGGAGGTAGGTCGGGCGGTCGGTCTCGAGCGTGAGGCGGTCGGCGGCGCTGTCGCGCAGGAGCCAGCGGATGGCGCCGAGCCACAGGAGATCGTAAGGGCGAGCGCCGTCGACGATCGGCAGGTCGGCGTGGAAGCCGAGGCGCCAGCTGGCGCCGGTGCTGAGGACGAGGACGCGGCCGCGGCCGGGCTCGGCGATGGTGAGCAGCGGGCCGCCCTCGGGGTGACGCAAGAGCACTGCGCTGCCGATCTGGGCCTCGTGGCGGGCCAGCTTGGCCGGGTTGTAGCTGTCGAGCGGCGGCAAGGCTGACCAATCGGACAGGCCGCTGTGATCGATCCACGCGGTGATCGGGTGGCGGCGCCCGGCGTCGGTGACCGCCGGACGGAAGGCCTCGGTGTCGAGGCCGGTGGGCACGCGCAGGTCGACCGGGACCACCGCCGAGAGCGCCGGCGCCGGGTAGTCACCGGTGGCGAGGCCCATGTCGCCGCCGATCATCACCAGGGCGCCGCCCTCCTCGACGTAGCGGCCGATGTCGGGCAAGTAGCGGCCGACCTGGTGGTTGAGGGCGTCGAAGTTGTGGAGGATGACGAGGTCGAAGCTGCCGAGCTGCTCCTTGAACAGCTCGTCGGTGGGGAAGGCGATCAGCGACAGCGGGGCGAACGGATCCTCGCGGTCGGCGTCGTCGGCCCCGCGCAAGATGTAGTAGCTGAGCAGCTCGACGTTGGGGTCGCGGCCGAGCAGGGTGCGCAGCGCCCGGACGTCCCAGTCGGGCCGGCCGGCGACGTGAAGGGCGCGGACCTTGTCGCGCAACACCTTGACGACGAAGGCGCGGCGGTTGTTGAGCGGGCTGGCCTCGCCTTCGACCGGGCGGACCTCGATCTCGTAGACGAACTGGCCGACGCGATCGGGGGCGACCTCGAAGCGGACGGTGGTGAGGCCGCTGGCGGGGGCGACGAACGGCTCGGTGGCGACGACCTGGCCGTCGCGGCGCAGGACGACCTCGGTCTTGGTGCCCTCGAGGCCGTGGGCCTCGATGTCGGCGGAGAACTCGACGACGTTCTCGACGAAGGCGAACTCGCCGGCGCGCAGCTCGGTGAGGGCGAGGTCGACGAGGTGCGGGGCGCCGGCGGCGACTGCGGTGACGGGGACGCCGAGCTCGCGGGCGGCGAGGATCAGCGGGTCGTCGGCGCCGCGGTCGGCGCGATCGAACAGGCCGTCGCTGATGACGATGACGCCGGCGAGCGGGCGCGGGTCGACTGCCGGGTCGATCGCGGCGATCTCGGCGAAGGCGCGGGTGAGGTCGGAGGCGGGCTGGCGCGCGGCGAGGTCGAGGGTGGCCTCGGCGTCGCCGGTGAGCGGCTCGCTGCCCTCGCCGAAGCGGCGCACCTGGACTGCCAGGCCCTGCTCCTTCCAGGCGGCGCGCGCGGGCTCGGAGCGGCGCCACAGCTCGCGCACCCGATCGATCCGCCGCATGGCCTTTTGGCCAGGCGACTCGGCGTCGGCGACGCCCATGCTGGCGCTGTCGTCGACCAGCACGACCAGGCGCGGGCCGGCGGCGCTGGTGGTCTCGAAGCTGAGCGAGAGCTCGAGCGCGACCGCCAGCAGACACAGGGCGCCGGCGCAGCGCAGGGCGAACAGGGCGGCGCGCAGGCGCGGGCTGACCCCGGGGACAGGTTTACGGTAGGCCCGCGCGGCCTCGACGATCGCCAGGACCACGGCGGCGAGCACCAGCACGAGGCCGAAGGGGCCGGGGACGTGACCCGCGGTGATGCGCCAGCGCTCCATGGGACTTCAGCGCCACCGCCGGTTGCGGAGGAGGGTCTCGACGTGGGCGCGGTCGGCCTTGTAGTCGGTGCAGGTGGCGTAGAGGAGGATGTTGACGGCGAAGCGGAAGGCCCACTCGCGCTGGTCGGCGCCGCCGGGGACGCACGGCCAGGTGAACAGGCCCGACTCGCCGCGGGCCAGCGCGCCGCCGAGGTCGTTGCGGATGAGCAGGGCCTTGAGGCGGCCCTCCTCGTGGATCCCGAGGACATGGTCGAAAGTACTGGTGCGGCCGAGCGGGGTCTCGACGAGGTAGAACGAGCGGTAGAGGACGTGGTCGGCGGCGACGCGGGTGAGCGCGGCGCCGGGCAAGATCCGTCCGAGCAGGGCGGTGACGTCCTTCTCGAAGCCGAGGTCGGCGCCGCCGTCGGCGGCGTCGAACACGATCATGCCGCCGAGATCGAGGAAGCGGCCGAGGGCGGTCTCGGCGGCGGCGCCGAGCGGCGGCAGGTTGCCCTCGCCGGCGACGTAGAGGAACGGGGTGTCGAACAGGCGGCGCGAGTCGGCAGTGACGACGCTGGGCTCGCGCACGGGCTCGAGGCGGGTGCGCAGGCGCAGCTCGACGGCGAGCTCGCGCATGGCCCCGGGGCGCGGGTTCCACTTGCCGGGGTACTGCAGCTGCGGCAGGTCGACGGTGAGGACGGCGGTCGGCTCGCGGAACTCGTCGCCGCCGAGCGGGCCGAACAGGCCGGGCTCCTGGGCCCGCAGCGGGCGGGTCGCGGCTGCGGCGCAGAGGCCGGCGGCGCCGGCGAGCAGGCTGCGACGGGTGCGGGCCATGGGTGGCGAGGATAGCACCGCGGCGGGGCGGGGGTCAGGTCGCTTCACGGCAGGAGCGCGCCGAAGGTCTGGGTCCAGTAGTAGGTGAGGTTGCCGGTGCCCTCGTAGAAGCCGACGCCGGTGTGCGTGTACTGCGGGTTCATGAGGTTGGCGCAGTGGCCGTCGCTGTCGAGCCAGCCCTGGACGGTCATGCCGGGGTCGTCGGAGCCGGCGGCGATGTTCTCGCCGGCGACGGCCCAGCCGGTGTAACCGGCCTCGTCGAGGCGGTCGAAGGGATCCTGGCCGTCGGGGTTGACGTGGTCGAAGAAGCCGCGCTCGGCCATGTCCTGCGAGTGCTTGCGCGCGGCGCAGTGGAGCCGCACGTCCATGCTCAGCGCGGGGGCGGGGCCGAAGCTGCCCATGCTCCCGCAATCGGCGCCGTCGGCCCGCGCGGCGTTGATCCGCTCGAGCACCTGCTGCTCGTGCTCGATCCACGCGGCCAGCCACTTCTTGTCGGCCACAGTGTAGCAGTAGGGGGTCATCCACGCGGGGTCTTCGGCGCTGCCGCCGGTGGTGTCGTCGCTCGGGCCGTCGGTGGGATCGCCCGTCGAGTCGGCGGTGGGATCGGTGGTGGGGCTGGCGGTGACCGCCGCGGTGGCGTCCTCGGTCGCGGCGCCGCCGTCGTCGCTGCAAGCTGTCCCCAGGAACATGGCCGTACAGACCGGTACGAAGAGACAGGTGGTTCGCCGGGCGCGCGAGGTCATGGCGGCAGGGTAGCAGAGGCGCGCGCAGGACGGCGACGCCGGGCGCGCGGGCGGCAAGGGAGCCGGGGCGAGCGCGGCGAGGAATGACGAGCGCGTCGGGGTCGCGCGGGCGGGGGCGCGCGGAGCGTCACGGTGACTCGGGAGGGGGCGCGCGGGTGGATGCGCGAGGGCGTCAGCGGGGGGCCGCCAGGGTGAGCGTCCAGTAGGCGGCGCGCTGCGGCTCCTCGGCTTCCTTGGCCATGTAGGTGGCCTCGCGGCCGCCGACGCCGACGTCGGTGAGCTCGCGGGCGTAGAGCTGCCAGCAGCTGGTCGGGTTGTCGCGCCAGGCGGTGACGACGTCGGTGGCGTCGTCGAGCTCGTCGACGGCGTCCTCGGTGACGACCGCGACGACCTCGGCGAAGGTCGCGGCGTTGTACTCGAGGCCGGCCAGGCGGCTGCCGACGCCGAGGCCGTCAGGGTCGACCGAGCTGACGTACTCGCGCTCGATCATGTCGGCGGTGTGCAGGCGGGCGGCGCAGCGCAGGGCCGGCTGCATGCGCAGGGGCGGCGCGGGCGAGAACTGCAGCGTCCCGCAGCGACCGCCCTCGGCCCGCAGCTCGTTGATCCGCGCCACGACCTCGTGCTCGGCCTCGGCCCAGGCGTCGGGCCACTCGCCCTCGGCGACCGGCTCGCAGGCGGCCAGCTCGGGGACCGCGGGCGGGGTCGCCTGCTCGGGCGGCAGCGGGGGATCGCAGGCGAGGACGAGGAGCGCGCCGACGCACGTCCCGCGGAGCGCGGTGGCCATGGCCCGTGACGATAGCCGAAATTCCCGGCGCGGACGCCGTCAGGCGACCCAATAGCATCGGGCCGAGCATGGCTCGACCCGATGGGGTGGTGCGGATGGCGGAGGGCTAAGTTTAAGAGAGGGCTAAGTTCTTCGATAAGCCAGTGGTCAAGCCAAGTAAGCCAAGGTCGGGCGACTCGCCAGGAAGCGGAGGAAGCGGCGCGCCGCCCGTGCCAACCCAGGTGTGCAACGACGGGGCCTGCGCTGGATGTATTTGAAATAACAGAGGTTTGAAGCGGCGGCCCGATCCGGGCGGGAGATCGCGCGACGCCTGTGCCCGGGCGCCCGCCGGATCGCGTGACAGGTCTGTCAGGGGTTTGCCGCCGGCGCCGGATCGACGATCGTGGCAGGCGATGGACGCGAGCTCCCGGGTCCGCCTCAGCAAGTTCCTCTCGCTGCACCTGCGCCACGATCCGGCCGGCCTCGGCCTCGAGCTCGAGCCCGGCGGATGGGTCACGGTCGAGGCGCTGCTCGCCGCCTGCGCCCGCAAGCAGCGGCCGATCTCGCGGGCGCAGCTCGAGGAGGTGGTGCGCACCAGCGACAAGCAGCGCTTCGCGTTCGACGAGACGAAGACGAAGATCCGCGCCAATCAGGGCCACACGGTCGCGGTCGATCTGCAGCTGGTCCCGGCGGCGCCGCCGCCGATCCTGTACCACGGGACAGGCGAGCGCTCGGTGGCGGCGATCCTGCGCGAGGGCCTGCTGAAGATGCGACGCCACCACGTGCACCTGTCGGCCGACGCCGTGACGGCCCACCGCGTCGGCGCTCGCCACGGCCGCCCTGCTGTGCTGACGATCGACGCGGCGGCGATGGTGGACGCGGGCTTCGTGTTCTACCGCGCCGAGAACGGGGTCTGGCTGGTCGAGCACGTGCCGCCGGATTACCTCAGCGGGCCGTGAGTCCGCGAGACGCGTGCCGGCGGGCCAGTCGATCGCGCCCGGCAGAGATGTCCCCGAGGACATGCTCACAAGGCAATGTCCGCCTGGCCATGCCCTTTCGGGCATGTCCGGGCGGACACGTGATCACTGCGGCATGTACGCGTGGATCGTGTGCAGACCGGCGCCGCTGGGCGCCGTGGTGGGCTGGACGAAGAAGTGGAACTCGACGTTGCGGGCGACCGGCTCGGTGGAGGCGGTCTCGGCGACGATCCGGGCTTCGTCGATGCGGCCGCGAGCGGCTCGCAACATGGCTTTTCGGACAGGCTCCGCACGGGGGCCGACGAGGCGGAGGCAGAGGGTGGGGTTACGCTCGAGCTCGGCGAGGGCCTGGACGAACGCGGGCGGCGGCGGTCGGCGCGGCTGGGTCCGCGCGGGCTCAGGCTCGACGCGGGCCGTGGGCTGCTCCGGCGGCGCCTGCGTCGTCGTCGTCGGGGCACACCCGAGAACGGCGAAGACGAGGAGCAATGCGGCGCGGCGTACCACGCCCTCACCCTGATCGGTTTTTAGCGGGTGGGGCTGTGCATGCCCTCACCAGTCGGCGATAGCGGCGCCCCAGGTGAATCCGCTGCCGAACGCGACCATCGCGACCTTCTTACCGCGCACAAGGCGCCCTTCTCGCGCGCTCTCCGCCAGCAGCAGCGGGATGGTGGCGGCGGTGGTGTTGCCGTAGCGCTCGATGTTGTGGGGGACTTTCTCTTCGGGGATCTGCAGCTGCTGGGCGATGAACTGGTTGATGCGCAGGTTCGCCTGATGGAAGAAGAACAGGTCGATGTCCTGCAGGTCGAGCGACAGGGTCGAGCAGGCGCGCATCAGCGAGCCGACCATGGCGGCGACGGCGTGCTTGAACACGACCTTGCCGTCCATGCTCGCCCACAACATGTCCGCCGGAACAGTGCCGCTGCGGTCGGGGTTCTTGGCGACGAAGGGCCGCTGACGGATGTCCCAAATCTTCTGGCACAGGACCTCGGCGAAGCGGCCGTCGGCGCCGAGGTAGACGCCCCGCACGCCGCGGTCCTCGTCGGTGGCGGAGACGATGACCGCGCCGGCGCCGTCGCCGAACAGCGAGGACACGCCGCGGCCCTCGGGCGAGAGGTCGAGCGCGGCGGAGTGGGTCTCGGCGCCGACCAGGAGGACGTGGCGCGCCATGCCGGCGCGCACGTGGGCGACCGCGGTCGACAGCCCGTAGAGGAAGCCCGAGCACTGGTTGCGGACGTCGAGCGCGGGCACGAACTTGGCGTCGTCGCCCTCGCACAGGCCGAGCTTGCGCTGCAGGTAGACGCCGCTGCCGGGGAAGGCGTGCTCGGGCGAGAGGGTGGCGACGATGATGAGGTCGAGGTCGTGGGCGGCGAGGCCGGCTTCCTTCAGCGCGGCGCGGGCGGCCTCGACGGCCATGTCGGCGGTGCCCACCCCGGCCTCGGCGAACCGGCGGGCCTCGATGCCGGTGCGCTGGACGATCCACTCGTGCGTGGTGTCGACGCCGAACTCGTGGATCAAGGCGTCGTTGCTGACGACCCGCGGCGGCACGTAGGAACCTGTCCCTGAGATGTAGGCGTTGACCACTGCGGTCCTCCGGCGGCGCAGTCTAACACGCAGGTCCCACCCGGCCAGGTCGCGTCACGCGGTCGCGCAGGGCCGGCTCCGCTTCGCTCCCGCGGGCCGCAGGCGGCTGACGTCGCCTCGTGTGCGCGACGAGCGTGACGGCGCGTGACCGAAATATGACGGTCACGCGCGCGGCGGCGCGGGCCCGCGACAGGACGGCCACGCGCGGAGCGGCGCCAGGGCGACCGCGCTCAGTGGCCGCTGCGCGGGCCGCCGATGGTCATGCCCTCGACGCTGTCGAAGCCGTCGGGCAAGAACTTGCTCGGGTCGGGCGGGCCGAACTGCTTGACGCCCTTGTCGGTGCAGGGCTCGCAAGCGGTCTCGCTGAGGAAGTTCTGCATGACCTCGCCGCGGTGCGGGAGGAACACGAAGCGGACCGCGTCGGACAGCGGGAAGCGCGTGCCGAACGGACCCTCGGCGGTGAACTCCTCGCTGATGTGCACGAACCCGAGGCTCGGCTCCCACGGCAGGCCGTCGCCGAAGTCGAGGTTCTCGCCGAAGTTGTTGTGCTCGTGACAGCCGGCGCACGACAGCGAGAGCGCGCGGTTGATGATGTTGTCGGCGGTGACGCCGGGCAGCGTGATCGCGTCCTGGATCTTCTCGCGGAACGAGCCGCTGAAGCCGGACTGGATGCGGTAGTTGTCGAACTCGCCCTCGGAGTTGCTGGCGCCGGAGGCGAAGGTGCCGACGTCGGTGGTGAAGAACAGGTTGCTGCCGGCCTTCTCGAGGTTCGGCACCTGGCGCACGAACCACTCCTGGAACGCCTCGGCGCCCGGCCACGGCGAGTCGTCCTGGAAGAGCTCGGGGAACGGGTTGTCCTTGAGCAGCGTCGGCTTGATGCAGGCGGAGCCGCCGCAGTCGTGCACGAACTCGAACTGGCGCAGCTGCCAGGCGTTGGGCCCGTTCATGAACATGTTGGTGCGGATCTGTCCGCCCTTGGGGCCGTAGTGGTCGGCGTGCACGACCGGTCCGGCGCCGGCGGCGTCGACGAAGTAGAAGTCCTCGACGCGGTCGCGGATCTCGGTGATGTCGTCGATCTCGCTGAGGTCGGCCCAGAACTGCGCGATCGGTCGACAACCCTCGATGCCGCAGCTCGGGTTCGGGTTGGGCAGCGCGGCCTCGAAGATGATGAGGTTGCGATCGTTGGGATCGAACAGGCCGGACTGCTTGGCGAACACGATGCGGTACTCGCCGCAGTTGCTGCCGTCGAGCGGGGCGAGGTCGAAGCGGTTGAACACGCCGAGCGCGATGTACGAGTCGAAGTTGTTCTGCGGGTCGCTGAACGGGTCGGTGTCGGCGAGCCGGCCCTCGGGGCGCGGACAGGCGTGGGGGAAGGCGCCCATGCCCGGTGAGCCGTCGACGAGCTCGTCGTCGCAGTGGAAGGCGTCGGGGTGGACGCCGGGCTTCTCGTTGAAGTAGTCCCACCAGCGCTGGTAGAGGACCGTCGGCGTGACCGCAGGCGCGGGGCTGGTGTCCAGGATCTGCTGCATCACCCGGGAGAAGGTGAAGGGCTCCACCACCGTGAACTCGCTGAGGACGAACGAGCGCCGCAGGTCGAGCTCGATGTCGTCGCCGCACAGCTGGCCGCCGCCTTCGGGGGCCGCGAGCGCAGGTCCTGGCTTCGCCGACGGGCCGGGCTCCGGACCGAGGCTGTCCGAAGGGTCACATCCGGCCGCGGCGAGGGCCGCAGTCAACATCCATAAGTTAAGGTGCAACGTACGAGCGAGCACAGGCACAAGATAGCGGGCGCGCCGCCCGTCCGCCAGCGGGAAGGGCGCGCGTCCGCGACCGGGGAGGCTGCCGGGGCGGCGGACGGGGGGCCGTACGGGCCTCTCCAGGGCAGGCCGGGCGGCCGGGTCCGAAGCCGGTCCGGGTGCGCGGGGGCCGTCCGCCGGTCAGGAGCCGGTGCGCGCGATCTTCACCGGGTCCGGGGCGTCCGGCGGGTTCTCGGCCCATTCGGCCTCCAGCTCGGCCCACAGCCCCATGACGATGGCCTCCTGGTCGGCCCAGGCGGCCCCGTCGAGGCCCTTGGCCGGCTCGGCGCCCAGCATCTTGAGGGTGACCTGCTTGTCGGGGTCGAGCCCGAACTTGGCCGCGCGCCCGCGGAAGTACTTGCCCATGATCGCGGCGACGTTCTCGTTCTTGCTCGGGCACAGCTTGCCGCCGCTGACGGCCCGATGCACCGACTCCCACGTCGCGCGGGTCGTGTGCTGATAGGTGCGGCCGGCGGCGTCGGTGCATTCGATGGCAGATCCCGCCTTCTTGATCACGCGGGCGACGGCGCGGCGGTAGACCAGGATGTCGACGATCGCGTCGCACAGGACGCGGGGGTCGGCCTGGTTGTCCCAAACCTGCGTGAAGTAGTTGGAGTTCATGCCGAATAGGCCGTAAGTCTGCCAGTGCTCGGCGTCGGCGTGGTGCGGGTTGCCCTCGTACAGCTTGGCGGTCTTGCGCCACGCTTGTAGGCTGGCCTCCAGGTCAGGCGACAGGCGATGCACGAGCCCCTGCTGCAGGCTCGATTCGCGCGCGGCGACCAGCTGGAGCAGCTTGAGAAAATCGTCGCTGGCCTTGAGCCGCTTGACGACGTGGGCGAGCACGGCATAGGTCCGTTTCTGCTCGTTCCGCGTCAGCCGCGGGCGCTGCTCGTCGACGCTGTGAACGCACTGCCGAGGTAGGAACTGCTGGACCTGTGCGCGGTCGGCGGCCTGCGCGGTCTCGTCCGCGTCGGTCGCTGCCGGCACAGCAGCCAGCGGCGCGGCGACGCGAGTGGGTGCCTTGAGAACTTCGTCCAGGCTGCTCGGGCCGGTCCGGCCGACTGTGCTCAGGTCGCCGTCGAAGTCGTCGCCGTCGTCGTACCGGACCTCGTGGGCCGCTTCCGCGCTGGCTCCGTCGTCGAAGACGTCGGTGACGACGGCGACGATGTACGCCAGAGCTGTCAGTTGCACCAATCTCATTCCGCAACACTCCTTCGTCTCCGCTGAGCTCGCTGAGGTGGTTCGGCGCCTTGGCTCATCAGGCCGACAAGAAGAAACCGAAAGCGGTGGTCCGTCCAGTGCGCGCGTGCAGGAAATTGCCGCGCGCGCGAGCGTGCGGCCGCGTCAGTCGCGTGCATGTGCACGAGCGACCGGCGTGAGAATGTGACAGTCGCTCGTCTGTGTCCGCGCGTCCGCTTTGCTGCAGGCACAAGTTGTGGACAGCGCAGCACGCGTATACCCAAGATGTTGTATGTGGTGCGACTTCGACGTCGCGCACATCATCGCCGAGGTCTTAAAGCCGCATGCGTCGCGACGCGCCTCGAACACGCCACCCTCGCGCAGCGCAGGAACGCATGCTCTGGCTCAGACAAAGTCACGCGGATCGGCGTGCGCGTGCTGCGGTGCGGTCAGTTGACCGCGTTCGTCCGATCGACGCGCGGACACGCGACGACGATGCATGTGCAACCGTCGCGCTCAGCCAGCGAGTCCGCGCAGGCCACGACGCCGCAGCAACCACAAGAAGAACGGCGCGCCCACCAGGCTGGTGATCACTCCTGGAGGGATCACGACGCCGCTGGCCGAGCGAGCGATCGCGTCGACGAGGATGGTCGCGCTCGCGCCGACGAGCGCGGCGAGCGGGACGAGCCGGCGATGACCTGGCCCCGAGGACATGCGAGCGACGTGCGGCGCGACCAGGCCCACGAACGCCAATACGCCGGTCAGCGCGGTCGCAGCGCCCACGAGCAGGCCCACGGCGACGACGACGAGCAGCCGCAGGCGCGCCAGGTCGACGCCGAGCGAGGCAGCCGCGTCGCTGCCGAGGTGGAGCGCGTCGAGATCGCGCCGCAGCCACAGCGCCAGCGCGAGCCCGAGGCCGCAGGGGGGCACGGCCCACGACAGGTGCGGCCAGCTGCGGCCTTCGAAGCTGCCCATCAGCCAGTAGACGACCTTGAGCCCGAAGTCCCACTGGTGCGAGGCGAGGGCCTGACACACGGTGATCAGCGCCGAGCACAGGGCCCCGAGGGCGACGCCCGCGAGCAGGAGGACGGCGAGGCTGGCCTGTCGCCCGGCGGCCGCGAGCAGGAGGACCATGGCCGCGGCGGCACCGACGGCGGCGACGACGGGGATCGCCCACATCCCGGCGCGGTCGAGGCCGAACAGCAGGCCGACGACGGCGAACAGCGCGGCCCCGGAGCTGACGCCGAGGACCCCCGGATCGGCCATCGGGTTGCGGAACAGGCCCTGGCACAGCGCGCCCGCGGCCGCGAGGGCGGCGCCGACGAGGCCGGCGAGCAGCGCCCGCGGCAGCCGCAGATCCCACACGATCGCGCCGCGCAGCCCGAGATCGTCGCCGAGCACGCGGCGGCCGATCACGCCCAGGGCCTCGCCGAGGCCGATGTCCCCCGGACCTGTCCCGAGAGACACGAGCAGCGCGAGCGGGATCGCGGCGGCGGCCAGCCAGGTGGTCCGCGTCACGGCCGCTCCGCGAGCAGGCGATCTTGCAAGATCTCCGCGGCCCGCGCCATCCCCTCGCCGGTGCTGGCGAGCGCGCGCCCCGGCACCGCGAAGATCCGCCCGCTGCGCGCGGCCGCGGTCGCGCGCACCCCCGGCAGCGCGGCGACGGCCGCCTCGGCGGCGGGGCAGGCCGGATCGTCGGGCTCGGCCGCCGGGCAGCCGATGACGATCACCGGCGGGTCCCACGAGACCATCAGCTCCAGGGCCACAGGGACATGTCCTTCGAGACCTTTCTCTTTGGCCAGGTTCGAAAGGCCAGCCGCCTCGGCGATGTCGTCGAAGCTGGTGCCGCCGGCCGCGGCGTGGCCGTCGCCCCAGCTGATCGCGGCCAGCGGGGCGGCGGGGCGGCGGGCGGCCAGGCGGGCGAGGCGGGCGTCGAGGTCGGCGAGCAGGCGCTCGCCCGCGGGCGGGTCCTCGACCACCGCGGCGAGCCGGCGCACGTGGGCGCGGTAGTCGGCGAAGCCGGTGAAGCGGGTGAACTCGAGCAGGCGGACGCCGTGGCTGGCCAGCAGCTCGCGGACCTCGGGCGAGGTGAAGCTGGCGATGATCGCGAGATCGGGTTCGAGCGCCAGCAGGCCCTCGGAGGTGAGCGCGCGCCGCGGGGTCGCGGGCGGCCACACCCCGGCGACGCCGGAGTAGCGCGGGTCGTCGGCGAGCGCGCTGACGCCGACGACGCGGGCCTGCGCGGCCGGGCCGAGCGCCCACAGGACCTCGTCGGCGAGGATCGTCTGCGAGACGATCCGGCGCGCGGGCGCGTCGCCGACCTCGCGCGCGGGCGCGGGCGCACCTGTACAAGCAGACAGGGCGAAAAGGACAGCGAGGCCGCGCGGCACCGCGGGCAGTCTAGTGCCGCGCGCGCGGCATTTCGACCCCTTTTCGCCCGCCGCGAGGGGAGCGCCGGTCGGGATGGCCCGTGAGCGCGTCCACGACGGGGCTGGCGACGATCGCTCGCGGTCCGCGGGCATGGCCCTCACGGGATCGCCACGGCCGCGTACGGGGCGAGGCCGAGCGCCAGCGGGGCGCCGGGCAGCGGCGCGGGCGGATCCTGGCGCAGGTCCCACGCGCGCAGGCCCGAGGTCCCGTGTGCGCGGTCGCCGAAGTAGAGGACGTCGCCGACGACCTCGAGGCTCTGCTCGACCGATTGCAGGCCGGCCGCGAGCTCGACCAGCGGCTCGTCGCGGTCGAGCGCGGCGCGGAACAGCGCCAGCTCGGCGAAGTCGGCGCGGTAGGCGGCGAGGTAGACGTCGGCGCCGCCGGGCCCGAGGTCGAAGGCCTGCGGCTGGCGGTAGTCGGTCAGGCCGGCGTCCTGCAGGCGCGCCTCGCTGACCGCCCACGCGGATGTCCCCGAGGACAGGTCGACGCGCTCCAGCCCGGTGGTCAAGACCAGCGCGGTGCGGCCGGTGGGGTCGGCGGGGTCGAGGCGGAACTGCCGGGCCCACGCGCCGAGCAGCGCCAGGCCCTGGGCCCCGGGCGTCTGCGGATCGACGTCGTGGACGGCGCCGCTCTCGAGGTCGACCGCGGCGAGGCGGGCCCGCGGCTCGTTCGGCACCAGGCCGGCGTCCTGATCGACGCGGTCGACGGCGACGAACAGGACGCCGCCGCACAGCAGCAGGTCCGAGGCCTCGGGGTTGCCGTCGGCGTCGGCGAGCCGGCCGAGGTCGATGCGCCCGGTCAACCTGGGGTCTGTCTCATCGGCCAGGTCCCACACCTGCACCTCGGGGGCGCCGAACAGCGAGACGTAGCCGCGGCCGTCCTCGCCGACCACCAGCGCGTGCGGGTTGGCGCTGACGACCGCGGGATCCTCGGCGACGACGGCCCGCTGGGCCAGCAGGCGGAAGCCGTCGTCGGGGTCGAGCACGTCCAGCGCGTCGAGGCCGTAACGGTGCAGCACGTAGGCGAGGCCGCCGAACCAGAACGGCTTGGCGTCGGTGCTGCCGAGCGCGACGTCGGCGTCCGCCCGGAAGTCGGCCAGAGTCACCGCGCTGACGCCTCCGGTGGCGAAGTCGGTGGTCGTCACCAGCAGGCGGGTCGGCGCGGCCGGCTCGCCGACGCAGGCGCCGACCTCGCGCGGCCAGCCGGCGATCGGCAGGGGCGCGTCCGAGGCCGGCGGACCCTCCTCGACCGGCGCGCCGCCGACGTCGCAGGCCGCGACGACCAGCGCGAAAGTACAGGTGCGAACGGACATGTGCATGAGGACCTGGCTCTCAGGGCAGGGGGATGAAGGTCCACGGCGCGACCGCGGTCTTGAGCCCGTCGCCCAGCAGCTCGTTCTGGGTGGCGGGGTCGTAGACGCGCACGCGCGGAGCGGCCGAGTTGGCGTCGCCGATCCACAGGTTGCCGCCGAGCCGCTCGAGCATCTTCTCGCCGGAGTTCAGGCCCGCGAGCACCTTGATCGGCGCGGCCGGCTCGCCGCCGTCGAGGCCGACCTGGAACACCGCGGCGCTGGGGAACTCGCCGTCGGTGGCGGTGAGGAAGATCGAGGCGCCGTCCTGCGCGAGCACGAAGGCCTGCGGGTCGAAGCCGTCGATCCCGGCCTCGGCCAGGACCTCGGGCGCGACCGCCCACTCGGATGTCCCACGGGACAGGTCGACGCGCTCGACGCCGGAGGTCAGGACCAGCGCGGTGTGGCCGCTGGCGTCGGCGGGGTCGCGGCGGAGCTGCTTGGGGTAGGGGCCGAGCAGCGCGATGCCCTGGACGCCCTCGGTCGCGTCGTCGAGGTCGAGGACCGTGCGGCCGGCCAGGTCGACGGCGACGAGGTAGCTGCTGTCGACCGGCGCGAAGTCGACGAGGCGCTGGACGCCGACGAACAGCACGCCGCCGCACGCGAGCGCGACCCCGGCCTCGGGGCTGCCGTCGGCGTCGGCGACCGGCGAGAGGTCGATCTCGCCCTGCAGCCAGGCCGACGAGTCGGCCGCCGAGAAGTCGTAGATCTGGACCGCCGGCGCGGCGAACAGCGGCACGTAGGCGAGGCCGTCGGCGGCGAAGGTGACGCCCTGCGGGTTGGGATCGTCCGAGGCCGGGTGGGTGACGTCGACCGAGCCGCGCAGCAGCCACTCGCCGGCGCGGTCGACCACGTCGATGCGGTTCTGGCCGAAGCGGTGGACCATGACCAGCCAGTCGGCGGTCGCGCCGAGCACTGTGTCGGTGGTCGCGGGCAGGATGTCGGCGGTGACGCTGAGGTCGCCGACCGCGACCCGCCCGAGCCCGGCCGGAGCGACGAAGTCGTTGGTGATCAGCGCGAGCTCGGTCGCGCCGTCGGGCCCGAAGTCGCACGGGGCGTCGAGCTCGACCACGACCGGCGCCTCGCCTGTCGTCGGGGACATGTCCGTCGTGCCAGATCCATCGGTGTCGGTGCCGGCGTCGGTGTCGCTGTCGGTGTCGCCCTTGGCGGGGTTGCAGGCGGCGAGGGCGAGGGCGGTGGTGAGGAGGGCGGGGCGGCTGATCATGACGGTCTCTCGGTGGTTCGCGGGCGGCGCGGCGGCTGGAGGTCGACGCGCAGGGTGGTCCAGAGGCTGGTGCCGGGGAGCGGGAAGAAGAAGAAGTCGCTGATCGGGACGGTCACCGTCGGGCTGCCGGCGACCGGCGGGCGCCAGGCGGCGACGCGCGCCCCGAGCAAGTTGCGGACCTCGAGGGCGAGGTGGATCCGCGCGAGCAGGTGCAGCTCGAGGAAGGCGCCGACGACGGTGCGCGCCGGGACCTCGAAGCGGCCGCTCGGGTCGAGGAAGGTCCGCGCCGCGTGCTCGACCGTGGCGCCGAGGCGCGGGGTAAACTCGCGGCCGCGCAGGTCGTAGGCGTGACCGGCGGCGACCTGCACGAACAGCTCGTGGCGTGGGCGGCCGGGCAGCGGCTGGCCGAACATCGATGGCTCGGCGCTGCCGTTGCGGGTGGCCAGCAGGGTGTAATTGCCGCGTAGCTCGAGGTCGCCGCCCAGAAGGCGCAGCGCGGCCGCGGCCTCGAGCCCCGCGACGCGGGCGCGATCGAGGTTGGTCGGCCGCAGGTACGGGCCGGTCTGCGTCCACGCGATCAGGTCCTCCGACCAGGTGACGAACCCGGCCGCGTGGGCGTACAGGCTGGTGCGCGCCGGCGGGGTGCTGACGACGAGGCCGCCGTCGAGGCCGGTGCCGCGCTCGGGCCGCAGCCCCTCGTTGCCGACGGCGTAGCCGCGATCGCCGAACAGCTCGACCAGGGTCGGCGGGCGGAAGTAGCGGCCGGCGCTGGCGCGCAGGCTGAGACCTGGCCGAAGGGACAGGCGCATGCCGAGCCGCGGCGACACGCCGACGCTGGTGTGATCGCGGCCCTCGTCGCTCTGCTCGCCCTGGCCGGCCGGGACGGCGAAGGCGCTGCGCAGGACGTCGAGCCGCACCGCGGGGGCGAGCTGCAGGCGGCCGGCGAGCAGGCGCTGGTCGAGCTCGAGGCCGAGGCCGCCGGCCACGCGCCGGCGGTCGGCGTCGCCGGTGGCCCCGAGCGGACCGGTGGAGGCGGCCCGCTCGTCGACGCGGACGAGCTCGCCGCGCACGTCGGCGACCAGGCCGAGCTCGGCGCCCCGCCACACGCGGACGCGGCCGCGCGGCGAGGCGTAGAGGTCGAGCGCGCGCGTGCGCTGGTCGTCGCGGGCGAGGCCGATCTCGCCGACCGGGTCGCGGAAGCGGGCCTGCTCGGCGAGGACGCCGAACACGCCCTCGACATGTCCCTGCGGCCAGGTCCGACGGACCCGCGCGACCGTCCGCGCCGACACCGTGCCGAGCCGGGTGTGGCGGGCCTGGGCGCCGGTCGCCATGCTCGGCACGCCCTGCTCCTTGACGAACACCAGCTCCTGCACGCTGTAGCGCAGGTCGCCGACGCGGCCGTGGACGGCGACCTGGGTCAGGGCGCGGTCGTAGCCGTTGTTGACGCGGCGGTCGAGGCGATCGTCGCTCGGGTCGAGCGGGGTCTCGCCGATGTTGTAGAAGCGGAAGTCGCCGGCCGAGCCGGTGTAGCCGACGCGCACGTCGAGGCAGTGGGCCGCTGATGGCGCATAGGACATGTTTTTACGGACATGTCTCGAAGGCCTGGCCCGCAGCGGGACGGTGGCGCCGACGCGGGCCTCGCGGGCGGCGAACGAGCCGGCGCCGACCACCGCGCGCAGGCGAGGCTCGGGGGCGCAGCGCAGGTCGGAGCCGAGGTCGACCGCACCGCCGAGCGCGGCCCCGCCGTAGGCGATCGGCACCAGGCCGCGGTAGATGGTGACCGCGCCGAGGGCGTCGAGCGGCAGGTCGGCGAGGTTGACCACGCCGCCGCTGCCGGCCGACAGGGGCACGCCGTCGAGGAACAGGGCGACCTGCTGCGCCGACGAGCCGCGCAGCGACAGCGCCGAGTACTGCCCGAGGCCGCCGAGGCTGCGCACCGTGGCGCCGGCGCTGCGCGCGAGGATCTCCGGCAGACCGTCGGCCGACCGCGCGCCGCGCTCTGCGGCCAGCTCGATCGCGGTGTGAAACCCGGGCCGCTGGGCGTCGAGGCGGCGCTGGGCGTCGAGACCGTCGCCCTCGCCGGCGCGCACGACGGTGCGGTACGGCCCGGCGACGCCGCGCTTGCGTGCGGGCGAAGCAGGAGAGGACTCGCGCGCGGGCGCTGCGGCCTCGCGGCTCACGGGCGCCTGGCCGCGCGCGGCGGCGCTCGGAAACACGACGAACGCCGCGACGACGGCACGGACGAGGCCGCGGAGGCCCGGTATGAAGGGGGCGAGGGCGATGGCGAGTGAACTCCCGTCTCACCAGGCTCTCGAAGGTCGAGAGCCGTCACGGCACGGAGCCGTGCATGCGGATCGCAGGAGTGGGGCCACGCGAACGCGCCCGAGGTCGACCTCCCGCGACCTCCCGCCGCAGCCGAAAGGCGCGGACGGACGTGGCACACGGCAGGTCTCCTGGCTTACGGGTCATCCTCGACCGGCGCCTTCCCACGGCCCATGGCCGCAGTGGTCCCCTCACGGGGTCGCCGGTCTCGTCGCCGTTCACAGTGGCGGGAGCCGCATCGGATTGGGCGCGCCGACGTGAGTCGAGGCACCGCACCGATTTCCCTCTTCGAACCGGGCTGGAGATCCAGCCCGACCGCGTGCGCGGATGGCTTGTCAAGCAGCGCGCCTCGGACCTGTTTTTCGGGCGAGGCGAGGGCCTTACTGCGCTTTCGGGCGCGCGATTGTCAACGGCGCGATCGCGCGCTGACTCACGTATTTGGGCTCGTTTTTCCGGATCTGCCGGGGTTTTGCGAGTTGAGAGCCCCATAAAAAAAACGTAAGTTCCGAAACATGCTGCGCTCCTCCATCGCTCTCGCGCCTCTCTTCTGTCTGTCGGTCGCGTCCGCGTGTTCGGTCGCCGCCAGTGACTCGGGTACGGAAGGGCCCGACACGGGCGACACCAGCGCCACCGGCACCGACTCCGAGCCGCCCGGCGAGAGCACCGCCGAGTCGACCACGGGCGAGCCGTTCGAGCCGTTCCCGGCGCGCGGCGGCATCGTCATCGACCGCGTCGAGGCCAACTCGGGCGTGGCGGTGATGATCGGCAAGGACGGCGCAGAGGTCGCCGGGGCCGAGCGCGTGGCCTACCTGCCGGCGCGGCGGGACACGCTGGTCCGCGCCTACGTCAAGCTGCCCGAGGGCTGGGTGCCGCGCGAGCTCGAGGCGCAGCTGCACCTCACCGGCGGCGGCGTCGACAAGGTCTACAAGGCCAAGCTGCTGGTCGAGAACGACTCGCGCGACTCCGACCTCACCAGCACCTTCTCGTTCGGCGTCAAGGCGGAGCACGTCCAACCTGGCCTCAAGTACAGCATCTCTCTGTGGGAGACGGCACCTGGCCAGGAGGACAGCCCCGAAGGTGACATGCCGCCGCAGGCGCCGTACAGCGGCACCGCCTTCGTCGGCATCGAGAACGCGGTCGCCAACATGCGCGTCGTCCTCGTGCCGGTCGACTACAACTTCGGCGCTTGCCAGGCGAAGGTCGACGGCGCTGCGATCGAGGAGGAGTTCAAGCGGGCGCTGTTCCAGCAGAACGCGCTCGAGTCGCTCGAGTTCACCGTCCACGAGCCGTACCCGGTGACCTTCAACATGACCGAGTACCAGGGGCTGTCGCGGCTCGTCAGCGAGATGAGCCAGCTGCGCACCGCCGAGGGCGCCGATCCGAACGTCTACTACTACGGCCTGTTCGACAACTGCGGCGAGTGCATCGGCGGCGGCGGCGGCATCTCGTCCGGTTGCACCGTCGGCCTCGCCGCCGACATCACCGGGCCCGACAAGTCCCACGCCTCGCGCCGGGCCGCCGCGGGTCAGCTCAACGGTGGTGCCGCGGACACCTTCGTCCACGAGATCGGCCACACCCAGGGCCGGCGCCACATCGAGTGCCCCGGCGGCAACTCGCAGGGCAACGACGGCACCTACCCGCACGCCAACGGCGTCATCGGCGTGTGGGGCTTCGGCATCCAGGACATCCGCCTGCGTCACCCGAGCACGCACTCCGACTACATGAGCTACTGCGGCTCGACGTGGGTGTCCGACTGGCAGTGGAACGCGACCTACCAGCGGATCCGCACCCTCAGCGGGTGGGACCTCGAGGGCGCCCCGGCGCCGGGCGACGATCATCGCGAGGGCGGCCTGCTCCTCGGCGCGATCGACGACGGCCAGGAGATGTGGTGGACCGCGCCCGGCACGATCGCCGACGACGAGCCGCGCAGCGCCACCCACACCGTCGACTTCGAGTTCGCCGACGGCACCACGCCGGTGGCCGCCCAGGTCAGCGTCCGGCCGCACGGCACCACCCTCAACATCGTCGCGCCGCTGCCGGCCGACTTCGATCGTCGCCAGCTGCAGGGCTTCACCTTGCGCGCGCCCGAGGGCGACAGCGCCGTCGAGCCGACGGCCGTCCGCTGGCTTCACCGCCCGGACTACTTCAAGGCTGCCGAGTAAGGGGTAGGCCGCGCGGGAGATCTACTCCGCGCGCGGCTGCGGCGCGCGGTCCGCTCGCCTGTCACGGCGCGGCGGCCAGTGATTTCTAGCCCGCGGACGCGCGCCCGCGCCGGCTATCCAGGACCTTGGACTTGGGTTAGCCTGGGCCCACTGGAGTAAGCGGATGCTCGACTTCCCGATCGCAGAGCTCATCACCCCCGAGGAGCAGGTGGCTGTCGCCCGCGCCGTGGCGATCATGGCATCCCGCGACAACCAGGTCTCCGACAGCGAGCGCCACTTCGTCGAGGAGCTGATGGGACAGATGATGCTCCTCCCCGAGGAGCGCGACCTGGTCCGGCGCGAGTTCTCCCACCCGTCCGATCTGTCCAACGTGGCGCGATCGGTCCAGCACCGCGAGGCGCGGATCTTCCTGTTCTACCAGGCGGTCTGCGCCGCCCTCGCCGACAACAAGATCGTCGACGGCGAGATGGAAGCGCTGCTGTTCCTGGCCGAGGCGTTCAACTTCCGCCGGGAGCACGCCACCGCCTTCATCGCCTGGGTCCGCGACACCCTCGACCTGCGCGAGCGCGGCCAGCAGCTCCTCATCGAGATGTGAGTCGCCGCCGTTTCTGGCGCGGGCGGCCGTTCTGAGCCGCCCGGCCGGGACTTGCGCCTTCGCCCCTCACCCCCCATACTCCGCCCCCCATGGCCCGCGTCACCGTCGAAGACTGCCTCGAGCTGATCCCCAACCGCTTCGCCCTCACGATCCTCGCCGCCCGTCGGGCTCGGGCGCTGCTGGAGGGGAAGGGCACCGCGCAGGTCGCATGCGACAACAAGCAGGCCGTGACCGCCCTCCGCGAGATCGAGGGCGGCCAGGTCCGCTACCAGGAGCAGATCACCGGCGTCATGCTCGAGTACATCGAGGAGCAGCGCCAGAAGCTCAAGCTCACCAGCAACGACAACACCTTCCTCGAGGCCGCGGCCTTCAGCGTCATCGAGGGCGAGGAGGAGTCGGAAGAGGGTGACACCATCCCCGAGCTCACCGCGGACTTCGAGAAGGTCGGCATGGCCCCCGAGACCACCGAGGGCGACGAGAACGTCGACGTCGAGGAGACCGAGGCCGAGCCCGAGGCCGAGGCCGAGGAGGAAGAGGAGCTGGGGCCGGCCCCCGACCTCGACGACGCCGCCGGCCTCGAGGACCTCGACGACGCGGGCCTCGACGACGAGGAGCTCTCCGGCGACGCGGCCGAAGAGGACGACGAGTAGCCGAGAAGGTGCCCGTGCGTCCGTCCGGCCCGAACTCGCGCCGCAGCACCGCAGGGGTGCTCGCCGCGCTGTTCGGGCCGTTCGTGCTTCTTGCGCCGGCCGGCTGCGTCGACAAGACCCCGCCGCCGTTGTGGCCGACCCCGCCGCCGCCGCCGATGGCGACCCCTATCGGCGTGACCGAGCGGCCGGTGAGCGCCGCGGGCGGGCAGGGCAGCGAGAATGAAGAAGCATCCATGAAGCCGGCCGTCGCCCCGCCGGCCGTCGACGCCGGCGCGGCCCATCAGCCCGAAACGCCGCCGGAGCAGCCCGGAGCGCTCGGTCCGTGGCAGCCGGCGCGCGCGCATCGCTGAGGCCGCGCCGTCCGGCGTTTTGTGCTACCGATCCGGCGTTCTGCCATGACGCCGCCTTTTCGCAAGATCCTGGTCGCCAACCGCGGTGAGATCGCCCTGCGTGTGTTCCGGACCTGCGCCGAGCGTGGGATCGCCACCGTGGCCGTGTACAGCGACGCCGACCGAGACGCCCTGCACACCACCATGGCCGACGAGTCGGTCCACATCGGCGCCGCACCGGCCGCCGAAAGTTACCTGCGCGTGGAACGGATCCTCGCCGCCGCCAAGGCGACCGGCGCGGAGGCCATCCACCCCGGCTACGGCTTCCTCAGCGAGCGCGCCTACTTCGTCGAGGCGTGCAAGGAAGCGGGCGTGGTGTTCATCGGCCCGAGCGCGCACGCGATGAACGTGATGGGCGACAAGGCCGGCGCGCGCAAGGCGATGCGCGAGGCCGGCGTGCCGGTGGTGCCGGGCTTCGATGACATCGCCGACGCCGAGCAGGCCGAGGCCGCGGCCCGCGAGATCGGCTTCCCGGTGATGCTCAAGGCCTCGGCGGGCGGCGGCGGCAAGGGCATGCGGATCGTGCACGAGGCCTCCGAGCTGCGGCGGGCCTACGAGGGCGCCGCGCGCGAGGCCAAGGCCTCGTTCGGCGACGACCGCATGCTGATGGAGCGGGCGGTGCTGAGCGCGCGCCACGTCGAGATCCAGCTGATGGCCGACCAGTTCGGCGAGACCGTCTACCTCAACGAGCGCGACTGCTCGGTCCAGCGGCGCCACCAGAAGGTGATCGAGGAGAGCCCCAGCCCGAGCCCGCAGATGACCCCCGCGGTGCGCCAGGCCATGGGCGAGGTGGCGGTGCGCGCGGCCAAGGCCGTCGACTACACCGGCGCCGGCACCGTCGAGTTCCTGTTCGAAGAGACAGCCAAGGGCCCGCGCTTCTACTTCCTCGAGATGAACACGCGGCTGCAGGTCGAGCACCCGGTCACCGAGGCGACCTGCGGGCGCGACCTCGTGTGGGACCAGATCCGCGTCGCCGCCGGCCAGCCGCTCGGCTACACCCAGGCCGACGTCGAGCTGCGCGGGCACGCGGTCGAGTGCCGCGTCTACGCCGAGGACCCGCGCAAGTTCCTGCCCTCGCCGGGGCTCGTGCGGCTGGTCCGCTGGCCGGTCGGCGCCAACATCCGCATCGACACCGCCGTCGCCTCGGGCAGCGTCGTCTCGCGCTTCTACGATCCGATGATCGCCAAGATCACCACCTGGGGCCCCGACCGCGCCGCGGCGCTGGCCCGCATGCGGGAGGCGCTGCGCGAGACGGTGGTCCTCGGCATCGAGACCAACCTCGCGTTCCACCTGCGCTGCCTGGACGAGCCCGACTTCCTCGCCGGCGACTTCTCGACCCGCTACATCGACAAGCACCCCGACCTCGTCGCCGAGCACGTCCCGAGCGAGGCCGACGCGCGGGCGATCGCTGCGGCCGCCGCGGTGCGAGCGGCGGAGTCGCTGTCGCGTGGTGCGTCGACTCAAGGCGGCGAAGCCGACGTGTCGGCCTGGCGCCGCTCGGCCCGCTGGCGCGGCTGAAATCTTGCGAGCCCGATTTTTCTGCGTCGTCGCGTGAGCTAGGCACGCGGCGACGGCGATGGATCCGGCCGCGCTTTTTTGCCATACCACTCGCCCGTGGCATCAAGTCGCGGGAAGCACACCAAGTTCATCTTCGTCACGGGCGGCGTCGTTTCCTCGCTGGGCAAGGGTCTCTGCGCAGCATCGATGGGCGCGCTGCTCGAGGCGCGCGGGCTCAACATCGGCCTGCAGAAGCTCGATCCGTACCTCAACGTCGACCCCGGCACGATGAACCCGACCCAGCACGGCGAGGTGTTCGTCACCGACGACGGCGCCGAGACCGACCTCGATCTGGGTCACTACGAGCGCTTCGTCTCGCACCGGATGTCGCGCCACAGCAATTATACTTCGGGACAGATCTACGAGGCCGTGATCCGCAAGGAGCGGCGCGGCGAGTACCTCGGCCAGACGGTCCAGGTCATCCCGCACGTGACCAACGAGATCCGCAGCTGCATCCTCGCGGCGGCCGAGGGGCTCGACCTCCTGATCGTCGAGATCGGCGGGACCGTCGGCGACATCGAGAGCCTCCCGTTCCTCGAGGCGATCCGCCAGCTGCGCCTGACGCTCGACCCGCGCGACACCGTGTTCGTGCACCTCACGCTGCTGCCGTTCATCCGCACCGCCGGCGAGCTGAAGACCAAGCCGACCCAGCACTCGGTGATGAAGATGCGGGAGATCGGCATCCAGCCCGACCTGCTGGTGTGTCGCTCCGAGCAGCCGATCAGCAAGGGCACGCGCGACAAGCTGGCGCTGTTCACCAACGTGCGCGCCGACAGCGTCATCTCGCTGCCCGACCAGGACATCATCTACAAGGTCCCGATGGTTTTGCGGGCCGAGGGCCTCGACGACAAGATCTGCGAGATGCTCAACATCTGGAGCCGCGAGCCGCCGCTCGAGGAGTGGCGGCGGATCGTCCACACCCTCGAGCACCCGCAGCATCGCGTCTCGATCGGCATCGTCGGCAAGTACGTCGACCTCGCCGAGAGCTACAAGAGCCTGCACGAGGCGCTGGTCCACGGCGGCCTCGCCTGTAACGCCGCGGTCGACATCGTCTACGTCGATGCCGAGCAGATCCAGGCCTCGGGCGCCGAGGCGCTGCTCGGCGGGCTCGGCGGCGTGCTGGTCCCGGGCGGCTTCGGCTCGCGCGGCAGCGAGGGCAAGATCGCCGCGATCCGCTACGCCCGCGAGCGCAAGATCCCGTACCTCGGCATCTGCCTCGGCATGCAGATGGCCGTCTGCGAGTTCGCGCGCCACGTCGGCGGCATCGCCGGGGCCCACAGCACCGAGTTCGACCCCTCGCTCGACGGGGCCGTGATCGCGCTGATGGCCGAGCAGGCGGACGTGGCCGACAAGGGCGGGACCATGCGGCTCGGCGCCTACGACTGCGACCTCGTCGCGGACAGCCTGGCGGCGCGGATCTACGGCCGCGGCAGGATCTCCGAGCGTCACCGCCACCGCTACGAGGTCAACAACCGCTACCGCGAGAAGCTCGAGGCCAGCGGACTCGTGCTGTCCGGTCGTTCGCCTGACGGCACCCTCGTCGAGATGATCGAGCTGCCGCAGGACCGGCACCCGTTCTTCGTCGGCTGCCAATTTCACCCCGAGTTCAAGAGCCGGCCGACCGCGCCGCATCCGTTGTTTACGGCGTACATCGCCGCGTCTTTGCAGTACCAGCGCGAGCGCGCCTGAGGACCCCGCGGGGCCGGTTTGGGGCGTGCGGCCCCGGAAGATCCGGCCGGGGATTGCGCTGCAATTCGCGGCGCCGCGACAAATCAACGGCTCGTCACCGCGTGCGAGCGTCCGAGGTGGGTGCGGGGGGCACCCGTCCGGTCGCCGTTGGTTCCAGGTGCACGCTCTGCTAAATTACCGGTTTAGCGAGGCGAGGGACCATGGCACTTCAGATGCGCCAAGACCTGCGGATGAGCACGCAGCTCGTGATGACGCCGCAGCTCCAGCAGGCGATCAAGCTGCTGCAGTTGTCCCGGCCCGAGCTGGTGGACCTGGTCCGCAGCGAGCTGATGGAGAACCCGCTGCTCGAGGAGGCCCACGAGATCGGGACCAGCGCCGAGGAGCCGGTGAGCTCGGTCGAGCTGCAGGACGCGGTTGACGCGCCGCAGCAGGAGCAGGCGGCGGCGGAGCCGGAGCGCAGCGCCCCCGAGGTCAAGGCCGACGAGGTCCCGAAGGAGGGCGCCGACTGGGAGGCCTACGCCGACTCGATGGAGTACATGCCGCCCTCGGCAGCGGGCGCGACGCGCACGAGCAACGACGACGAGGAGGGCCCCTCGATCGAGGCGACCCTGACCCGCGCCGAGACGCTGGCCGAGCACCTGATGTGGCAGGTCCGCCTGTCGAACTTCGACGAGACCGGCGAGGAGGTCGCCGAGTACATCGTGCGCTGCCTGTCGCCCGCGGGTTACCTGCAAGAGAGCGCCCCGCAGATCGCGCGCAAGCTCGGCGTGTCGACGCTGAAGGTCGAGACCCTGGTGCGGAAGATCCAGCAGCTCGACCCGGTGGCGATCGGCTCGCGTAACCTCGCCGAGTGCCTGTGGGTGCAGGCCAACCACCCCGAGCACCCGGTCGAGGATCCGCTGGTGCGGGCGATCATCGCCAAGCACCTGCACAACCTCGAGATCCGCAATTATCAAGCCGTCGCAAGGGACACCGGCGAGGCGCTCGAGGAGGTCTACGAGGCCACCAAGGTCATCATGGGCATGGACCCGCGGCCGGCGCGGGCCTACGGCGTCGAGACGCCGCAGTACATCACGCCCGACGTCTACATCATCAAGGTGGGCGAAGAGTTCGTGGTCACGCTGAACGACGACGGCCTGCCGCGGCTGCGGATCAGCGGCCTCTACAAGGAGGCCGTGGGGGAGCACCCCAAGGCGAAGGAGTACATCCACGAGCGCATGCGCTCGGCGCAGTGGCTCATCCGCTCGATCCAGCAGCGCCAGCGCACGATCGTCAAGGTCACGCGCAGCATCCTCAAGTTCCAGCGCGAGTTCTTCGAGCGCGGCCCCCAGCACCTGCGGCCGCTGATCCTCAAGGATGTCGCCGAGGACATCGAGATGCACGAGTCGACGGTCTCGCGGGTCACGACCAACAAATACGTCCACACCCCGCAGGGAATCTTCGAGCTCAAGTATTTCTTCAACGCCGGCATCAGCCGTACGACCGGCGACGACCTCGCCAGCGAGGCCGTCAAGGAGCGCATCAAGAAGCTCATCGACCTCGAGGACGAGGCTCATCCGTACAGTGATCAGCGGCTCGTCGAGCTCTTGCAGGAGGAAGGCATCGACATCGCCCGGCGGACGGTCGCCAAGTACCGCGAGCAACTCGGCGTGCTCTCCAGCGCGAAACGCCGTAAGCTCTTTTAAGCCCGATTTGCCTGGCCTTTCCTGGCCTTGCGGTCAGACAATCAGAAGAAGCCGGCCACGGCCGGAGCCAAACCCACCAAGAAGGTGCCCGATCGATGCAGACTCACTTCGTTTTCCGCCAGATGGAGTCTTCAACCGCCCTGCGCGGCTACGCCGAGGAGCGCCTCGAGAAGATCAAGCGCTACTTCGCCGAACCGTTGCGGGTGAGCTGCACGTTCACCGTCGACAAGGTGATGCACATCGCCGCTTTCGACGTCACCCTGCGCAACGGCCTGCAGCTGCACGCGCAGGAGTCGACCGAGAACATGTACTCCTCGGTCGACATGGCGCTGGCCAAGATGGAGCGGCAGGTCCGGCGCTACAAGGCGCGGATCAAGCACCACAAGGGCAGTGAGGGCCGCTCGGCCAAGGTCCGCCTCGGGGTCATCGCCGCCGAGAGCATGGTCGACCAGATCGTCGAGGAGGAGGACGCCGCCGCCGAGGCCGCCGCGACCGTCGCCGCCCTCGCCACCAACGGCAACGGCCACGCCAAGCCCGAGTCGCGCCCCGTCGTCATCCGCCAGACCGAGGTCACGACCGAGCGCATGACCGTCGAGGGCGCCATCATGCAGATGAACCTGCTGCACAAGCAGTTCTACGTGTTCACCAACGCCGGGTCCGGCGAGATCAACGTCGTCTACGTGCGCGAAGACGGCAACTACGGCCTCATCGAGCCCAACGGGAGCGAGGCCGAGGCCGCCGCCGCCACGTGACCGGCCGCGCGGCGCGCCCCGGCGGGCTCTCGCGCCCGCCGGGCGGCCCCTGCTAGACTGCGCCCATCATGCGCAGAGACGCCTCGATCGAGGTCGGCAAATTCCTCGATGCCGCCGCCGAACCGCTCCAGCTGACCTTGCTGTCCGACTGGGGCGAGCTCGACCGCAAGATCACGAGCATGCGGATCCAGAAGCCCGGCCTCGCGCTGTCCGGCTTCGTCAAGCACGTCTTCCCCGACCGGATCCAGGTGCTCGGCCTCACCGAGATCGACTACCTGCTCAGCTGCTCGCCGGAGCAGGCGAGGGCGGGCCTCGAGGCGTTCTGCAGCAAGCCGCTGTGTTGCCTGGCGATCTCCCGCGGCCTCGACCCGCCGGACTTCCTGATGGACGTCGCCCGCCGTCACGGCGTGCCGGTGCTGCGCAGCCCGCTCATGAGCTCGGTCTTCATCTCGCGCCTGACGCGGAAGCTCGAGGATCTGCTGTCGCCGCGCGCCACCATCCACGGCGTGCTGATCGACGTGCTCGGCGTCGGCCTGCTGCTGATCGGCCGCAGCGGCGTCGGCAAGAGCGAGGCGGCGCTCGACCTGATCCTCAAGGGCCACCGCCTGGTCGCCGACGACATCGTCGAGGTCTCGGTGCGGCCGCCCGACACGGTGTGGGGCGCGGCCCTCGAGATGCATCAGCACCACATGGAGATCCGCGGCCTCGGGATCCTCAACATCACGCACCTGTTCGGCGTCGCCGCGGTCCGCGACAACAAGAAGATCGAGGTCGTCGTCGAGCTCAGCGAGGCGCAGGAGGAGGACTACGACCGCCTCGGCACCGAGCCGCAGGTGTGGCCGATCCTCGGCGTGGATGTCCCGTTGGCCAGGATCCCGCTGCGACCCGGGCGCAACATCGCCTCGCTGATCGAGGTCGTCGCCCGCAACCAGGTGCTGAAGTTCCGCGGTCACGACTCGGCGCGCGAGTTCCAGGAGAAGATCAACGCCCGGATCGCCGCCAGCGCTCGCGGTGCCAACATCCGCTCGCCCGGCCCCGACGTCCCGGTCCCGACCCCGCGAGCCAGCTCGGGCGCGGTGCCTTCCCCCGAGGTCGAGTAGCCGTGGAGCTGCTCGTCGTCACGGGCATGAGCGGGGCGGGCAAGTCGACCGCCCTCGCGGCGCTGGCCGACATCGGCTTCTACTGCGTCGACAACATCCCCGTGCTGCTCTTGCCGCAGCTCGTCGACGTCCTGGCGGCCGAGGAGGCCCCGCGGCGGATCGCCGTCGGCATCGACGCGCGCGAGGTCGGCCACCTCGGCGCCTTCGCCAGCGTCCACCTGCAGCTCGTGCAGGCCGGGCACCGCGTCGAGATCTTGTTCCTCGACGCCCCCGACGACGTGCTCGTGCGTCGCTTCGCCGAGACCCGCCGGCGCCACCCGCTCGGCGAGCTGCCCGACGCGATCACCGACGAGCGCGCGGGCCTGCGCTCGCTGCGGACGCGCACCACCGCCACCATCGACACCGGCGGCCTGCGGGCGCGCGAGCTCCGGCAGATGATCCGCGACCGCTACAGCGCGGCCTCGGTGCTCCACCTCGTGCTCACCTCGTTCGGCTTCAAGACCGGCCTGCCGAGCTTCGCCGACCTCGTGTTCGACGTCCGCTTCCTCGCCAACCCGTACGACGTGGCCGAGCTGCGCCCGCGCACCGGCCTCGACGCCGAGGTCGCCGCCTTCGTGCTCGGCCAGACCGACGCCGCGGTGCTGCTCGACCACCTCGAGGGCCTGCTCCGCTTCGTCGTCCCGCGCAGCGTGCGCGAAGGGCGCTCGTACCTCACCGTTGCGCTCGGCTGTACGGGCGGGCAGCATCGTTCCGTGGCCTTGACGGAAGCCCTCGCGCAACGGCTGTCCGTAGGCGAACCGCTGTCGCGGCCGCCGCCGCAGCTCATCATCCGCCACCGCGACCTCCCGGAAGCGGCGGCCAAGGAGACGGTTCATGCCTGAGCAGGTGGGTATCGTCCTCGTGGGACATGGTCGCAGTGCCAGCGCCCTGTTGGAGGCCGCGCGCGGGGTGTGCGGCGAGACGGGGCTCTCCGAAGTGATCGCGGTCGACGCCGGCCGCGGCGAGACCGACGACCTCAAGACACGCCTCAAGGCCGCGCTCGCGGCCGCCGACCGCGGCCGTGGCGTCTTGATGATCGCCGACGCCTACGGCGCCAGCCCGTGCTCGTGCGGGATCCGCGAGGCCACGGCGCCGCCGGTGGTGCTCAGCGGGCTCAGCTTCAACGTCCTGCTCAAGCTCGCCAGCCTCGATCGCGCCACCCTGTCCCCCGAGGAGCTCGCGCGCACCTGCGCCGACTCCGCCAGGCGGGCCCTGGCCGTCCACGTCCCGTCGCCCGCCAAGGAGAGCACCGCATGAGCAAGCAGATGCAGGGTGAGTTCGAGATCGTCAACAAGCTCGGGCTCCACGCCAGGGCCGCGAGCAAGCTGGTGAACCTCGCCAACAAGTTCAAGTCCGACGTCTGGATCGCGCGCGAGGGCACGGAGGTCAACGCCAAGAGCATCCTCGGCGTGCTCATGCTCGCCTGCGGTCAAGGGAGCCGTGTCATGCTTCGCGTCGAGGGTGCCGACGCCACGCCGGCCTTCGACGCGCTGAGCAAGCTGATCAAGAGCGGATTCGGAGAGCTGTGAACGACGGAGCGGAGAGCGCCGCCTTCTCGGGCCTGTTTCGCCAGACCGACCTCGGCTTGCGCCGCGAGATGGACGGCGCTGCCGCCAGCCCCGGCGTCGGCATCGGCCCGGCCTACGTGGTCGACCGCCGGCGCGTCCACGTCCTCCACACCCACATCGACCGCGACCGGGTCGAGTCCGAGATCGAGCGCCTTCACGAGGCCCTGCGCGCGTGTCGGCAGCAGATCGAGGTCGTCAAGAGCAAGCTGCCGCACGGCGAGCACCGCCAGATCTTGAAGGCGCAGCAGATGATCCTGCGCGACCCGGATCTGATCCAGCGCACCGAAACGCTGATCCGCGAGGAGCTCGCCAACGCCGAGTGGGCGCTCACCACCGTCACCGACCAGATCCTCGAGGTCCTCGGCCACGCCGACGACAACTACATCCGCGAGCGCGGCAGCGACCTCACCTACTTGATCGAGAACGTGCTGCAGGCGCTGCTCGGCGAGCACGGCGACGAGATCGACCCGCCGGCCGGATCGGTGGTGGTGGCTCAGGACCTCAGCCCCGCCGACACTGCGCGGATGCACCGCTGCCAGGTCGCGGGGCTCGTGACTGGCGTCGGCGGCAAGACCTCCCACAGTGCCATCATGGCGCGCTCGCTGCAGATCCCCGCGGTCGTCGGCGTCGACGACGTGCTGGCGGCGGTCGACGCCGGCGACCTCATCGTCGTCGACGCGGTGCGGGGGCGCATCATCGTCCGGCCGACGCCGGAGGAGGTCGCCCACTTCCACGCCGAGCGCGAGCGCCACCTCGCCTTCGAGCAGAAGATCCGCAAGGAGCACGCCTTTCCGGCCGTCTCCCTCGACGGCCTGCACGTGCGCGTGCGCGCCAACATCGCCATCTCGGAGGAGCTCGACCTCGCCTTGCGCCACGGCGCCGAGGGCGTCGGCCTCTACCGCAGCGAGTACATGTTCATGAACCGCGACACCCTCCCGAGCGAGGAGGAGCACTACCGCATGGCGAAGCACGTCCTGCGGCGCTGCGCCCCCTACACGGTGGTGTTCCGCACCTTCGACCTCGGCGCCGACAAGCCGACCAAGCTCCTCGAGATGGAGGACGAGCGCAACCCGGCGATGGGCATGCGGTCGCTGCGGCTCGCCCTGCGCGAGCGCGACATGTTCCTCGCCCAGCTGCGCGGCTTCCTGCGCGCCGGCGTGCACGGCCCGCTGGCGATCATGCTGCCGCTGGTCGGCGGCGTCGACGAGCTCGGCGCCGGCCTCGACGCGATCGAGGAGGCGCGCGATCAGCTGGCCACCGCCGGGGTCGCGCACGCCGACGACATCGACATCGGCGTCATGATCGAGACGCCCGCCGCGGCCCTCACCGCCGAGCACTTCGCCCGCCGCGTCGACTTCCTCAGCATCGGCACCAACGACCTCATTCAGTACACTCTGGCGATCGACCGCGAGAACGAGGCCGTCTCGTACCTCTACCAGCCGATGCACCCCGCGATCCTCCGCCTCATCAAGGAGGTCGCCGAGGCCGGCGCGCGCAACCACGTGCCGGTCAGCCTGTGCGGCGAGATGGCCGCCGATCCGCGCTACACCTGGGTCTTGCTCGGCCTCGGCGTCGCCGAGCTGTCGATGCACCCGAGCGCGATCCCCGTCATCAAGCACATCATCCGCTCGTCGAAGACCGACGACATGAAGGAGCTCGCCGAGCGCGTGCTCAAGGTCGACTCCGCCAGCGAGGCCGACGAGCTGGTGCTGGCGACCATGCGCGCGCGCTTCCCCGAGCACCTCCGCCACGGCTGCAGCGAAGGGGAGGGCGGGCCGTGAAGGCCCCGGGCTATCAGCCCGTCGTGCCCGATCGCTCGCGGCTGGTGTCGCTCGACTTCGGCCGCCTCTACCTCCGCGACATCGGTCCCGCCGCGCCGGACGGCGAGCCGCCGCTGCTGCTGATCCACGGCCTGATGGTCTACGGCTACGCCTTCCGGGCGCTGGTCCCCGAGCTCGCGCCGACGCGTCGCCTGCTGATCCCCGACCTCCCCGGCGCCGGCGACAGCGATCGCCCGCCGCCGGTGCACTGCGCCGGCTACAGCCCGACCTGGCTCGCGCGCGTCTTGCTGGCGCTGCTCGACGACCTCGGCCTGCAGCAGGTCGACGTGCTCGGCCACAGCTGGGGCGGCGCGATCGCGGTGTGTCTCGCCGACGCCGCCCCCGAGCGGGTGCGCCGCCTGCTGCTCGTCGACGCCACCTGCTTCGCCATGCCGCTGCCGCTCGAGGGCAAGCTCGCCCTGGTCCCCGGCCTCGGCCCGTATGTCTTCAAGAACCTGTACCGAAGGCCAGCTCTGGCGCACTACCTGGCGCGCGCGCTGGCCGACCCGACCCGGCTCGGCGAGGACGACCTCGACCTCTACTGGGATCGGCTCGCGCGCACCGGCGGGCGCGAGGCGGCCTATGCGATGTTGACCCAGCTCGCCAACGACGAGCGCATGGCCGGCATGTTGCCGCGGCTCAAGGCCCTGACGTGTGACACGCTCGTCATCTGGGGCGAGCGCGACGCCATCGTCCCGCGCGAGCACGCCTCGCGCCTGCGCGACGCCATCAGCGGCGCCGCCCTCCGGTGGGTCGACGGCTGCGGCCACGCCGTCGCCGAGGAGCGGCCTGCGGCGCTGACGGCGCTGGTCCGTGAGCACCTCGGCGCGACGGCCTGATACCATTCGAGGGTGTCTGCATCACGCCCCGGCCGCGCGCGGTGGTTCGCGTTGGGGTGCCTGTTGCTGCTCACGCTGGTCGCTACGGTCGCGGAGGCGGGCACCCGCGATCAGCGGTGGCGCACCCTGCAGACCGAGCACTTCGTCATTCACTACTACCAGGGCAACGAGGTCGCGGCGGAGCGGGCCGCGGCGACGATGGAGCGGGCCCACTCGCGCCTCGCCCCCGACCTCGGCCACAGCCCGTACCTGCGCACGCAGGTGATCCTCACCGACGACACCGACTCGGCCAACGGTAGCGCCTCGGTCGTCCCGTACGCGCACATCAACGGCAACGTCACCGCGCCCGAGTCGATGTCGGTGCTCGAGAGCTACGACGACTGGCTCGACGTCCTGCTCACCCACGAGTACACGCACATCGTCCACATCGACACCATCCACGGCGTCCCGCGCCTCGTCAACGCGCTGCTCGGCTTCGGCGTGCTCGGCAAGGTGTGGCCGCCCAACGGCGCCCAGCCGCGGTGGTTCATCGAGGGCCTGGCGACCTACGAGGAGTCGCGCCTGTCGTCGCAGGGTCGCCACCGCTCGGCCCAGTTCGACACCATGATGCGCATGCACGTGCTCGAGCACGGCTTCCAGCCGATCGACCGCGTGTCCTCGCCCGGCACGATCTTCCCCAACGTCACCACGGTCTATCTCTACGGCCTCCACCTCGTCGATTACATCGGCACGCACTACGGCCACGACAAGCTGCGCGAGCTCAGCCACACCTACGGTGGTCAGGCAGTGCCGTACGGGATCCACCGCGCCGTCTCGCGGGTCCTCGGCGTCAGCTTCGAGCAGCTGTGGAAGGAGTTCGAGCTCGACATCACCCGCCGTTTCGAGGCCCAGGCGCGGGCGATCCGCGGCCGGGGCATCCGAGAGGGCCGGCGCCTCACCTTCACGGTCGCCTCCGAGGCCAGCAACGCGTTCACGCGCCGGCCCTTCTGGTCGGCCGACGACCGCATGATCTATTTCTACGACGACGACGGCCACTCGAACCCGGGCATCCGCCGGATCTCGAGCCGCGGCGGTCGGCTCCGCGAGGGCGTCGGCGTCGGCCGTCAGGGCCAGAGCACCGACATCGAGCGGATCGTCGAGGTCCAGGGCGCGACCACCGGCTCGTTCCTACCTGGCGGAAAGGACATGGTCTTCGAGCAATGGTCGCTCCACGACCTGCGCTACGCGTGGAACGACCTCTACCTGTGGCACGGCGAGCACGGGGCGCCGAACGCCCGCCAGGGCCCCGCGGACACCGAGCAGCTGACCTTCGGCCTGCGCGCCCGCGACGCCCAGGTCGCGCCCGACGGCCGCACCGTCGTGTTCGTGCGCAACGACGCCGCCCAGTCGCGCCTCGCCTTCCTCGATCTGCACACCCGCGAGGTCACCGAGGTCGCGCCGACAGAGCGCATGCAGCAGGTCTACACCCCGCGCTGGTCGCCCGACGGCCGCAAGGTCGCCTACTCGATGCACCGCGCCGGCGGCTACCGCGACCTCTACGTCTACGACCGCGAGGCCGGCACGCACACGCGGCTGACCGCCGACCGCTGGCTCGACATCACCCCCGCGTACTCGCCCGACGGCCGCTGGCTGCTGTTCTCGTCCGACCGCGACCACGTGATCAACGTCTACGCGATCGACCTCGCCACCGGTCGCACGCACCAGGTCACCAACGTCCTCGGCGCCGCCTTCGACGCCGTCGTCAGCCACGACGGCACGCGGATCGCCTACATCGGCGCGAGCTCGACCGGATATGACCTTTGGGTCATGAAGTTCGACCCGAGCTCGTTCCTCGAGCCGCTGCCCGTGGTCGACGACCTGCCGGTGGCCGACGAGCCGAACCCGCCACTGCCCGAGGATCGCGGGCGGCCCGCCAGCGCCCGCAGCACCCGCTACAAGCCGATCCGCACCATGTACCCGCGGGCCATCGCCCCGGCCTCGCTCGACTTCGGCGGCGCGGGGCAGGGCCTCGAGCTCGGGGCCAAGCTCGAGATCGCCGACGTGGTCGGCTACCACCGCCTCACCGGCGTGTTCCGCCAGTTCGTCGATCACCAGCAGCCGACCGGCTCGGTCGAGTACACCTTCGCCCGCCTGGTGCCGACCTTCCGCCTCGCCTTCCGCCGCGACTTCCGGATCCACGACAGCAGCCAGCGCTACAGCTACGACAACATCTCGGCCGACGGCAGCTTCCAGCCGTACGCGCAGAAGGGCTACCGCGAGCGCCAGACGTCGGTGCGCGCCGGCATCGACGTGCCGATCGTGCGCCACGCGATCCACAACGCCAGCGCCAGCCTCGACTACGTGTTCACCCGCTTCCGCGACCTCGACCGCGACCGCGAGCGGCTCGACCCCAACGCCCCCGCGAGCACGCCGCCGGCCGCCGGCGACCTCGGCCGCGTCGACCTCGAGCTGCGCTACAACAACCTCCGCAGCGTCCGCTACGGCTACGGCGACGAGACCGGGCGGGCCGCGAGCGTGCGCCTGTCGGTGGTCGATCCGCACCTGGGCGGGCAGTACGGCGACATCCAGATCGGCGCCGCTTACACCGAGCGGATCCGGATGCCCTGGCGCGGCCACCAGGTGCTGGCGCTGCGGATCGGCGGCGGCGCCTCTGCGGGCGGCCTCGGCCGACTCGGCGGCTTCCGCCTCGGCGGCCTGCGCGACCAGCCCGACGTCATCCAGTCGTTCCTCCGCCGCGAGGCCTTCGGCGAGGCCGGCTACCTGCGCGGCTTCGCCTGGCGCTCGCTGCCCGGCGACTACTACGCGGTGCTCAACAGCGAGTACCGGATCCCGCTCGTCGACATCGAGCGCGGCATGAGCTCGCTGCCGCTGTATCTGCGCCGCCTGACGACGATCCCGTTCGCCGACGTCGGCGTGGCCTGGACCGAGCGCCTGAGCCGCGAGGCGCTGCGCTGGAGCCTCGGCATGTCGCTCGTGTTCAGCTTCCGCATCGGCTACCGCGACACCATCGACCTGTTCTTCACCTACGCCCACGGCTTCGCCGAGCGCGGCGACGTCAACTACTTCCGGGCGCTGATCGCCCGCAGCTTCTGAGCGGGAGAACTTCCGAAGCCCGACTGCGCAAATTGGGCAGGCAGAGTCTTGGAGTCACCTTGCCCTGAGCAATGGAAAGTCGAGCTTGTTCCCAAGTAAGAGGTGCGACAGAATAGGCTTCTTCGAGGATGACTATGGGTCGAGCGTGGTTGAAACAGTGGACGGATACCGCAGACATCGTCTCCCGGCGCTCCAAAGCTGATGTGCAAGCATCAGGTCGTGGAAACGCAACTCTGGCCCAGCTAAAGCGATTCATTGCTGTAGAGGGCGGGGGAGAGTGGACGCTGCTCGAAGTCGAGGACCACTACATCTTAGTCAAGGCACACTCACCAACGATAACGGCGCATCTGGGTCATCCCGTGCTCAGGTGAGCTCGAGAAGTCGAAAGGCCATGCTCCGAAGAGCATGGCCTTTTGAGCATGTCCGAAAGCTCAGGGTCGCAGGGAGGTCCCGGTCGGGTCGTCGAGCACGCTCGGCAGCTGCGGCCCGCTCGCGGCCTCGGGCTCGCGGCGGGTGGGCGTGTGCGCCAGCGGGCGCGGCGCCTCGACCGGCTCCTCGACAGTCTTGACCGGCGCGGGCGCGGGCGCCTCGACCGGCGCCGCCGGCTCGACCGGCGTCGCCGCGATCATCGGCGCGGGCGCGGGCGCAGGCGCGGCCTCCATCTTCTTCTGCACCTGGAAGCGCAGCGGCTGGCTGGGGACGGGCAGGGGCGCCATCGGATCGCCGCGGCCCTTCCAGCGGGCCAGCGCCGCCATCACCCGCTCGTCGCGGCGCTGCGCCAGCTCGCCCTGCGGCGTGCCGTCGGGTCCGCCGAGCAGCTCGCCGACGATCAGCTCCGTCACCAGATCGGCCGGGTCGTCGGCCGCGTGGTCGAGCACGCGGCCCTCGTAGCGCGGGCGGTCGCGGTCGATCGCCGCGGAAGCAGTGGCTCCGCGGATCGCGGCCACCGGGTCGCGCAGCCCGGCCTCGATCGAGTCGGCGTGGCCCCGGCGCACGCGCAGGCCGGCGATCACCGCCCGCACCCGCCCGTCGATGCCGGTGTCCATGGCCAGCGAGCGCAGCAGGTTGTCGTAGGCCTGCGGATCGGCGGCCGCCAGGCGCGAGCGGGCCTGCAGCGCGTAGTCGCCGAGCGGGCGGAACACCAGATCTTCGCCGTGCTCGACCGCCACGCTGCGGTCGCGGATCGCCGCCTCCACCTCGCGGCCGTCGAGCTTGACCAGGGTGCAAGCGCCGGCCGGGGTGGTCGCCAGCCAGGTCCACACGTGCGCCCGCAGGGTCGGCGAGTCGGCCCGCAGCAGCGTGGCGATCGCGGCCGGGCTCGCGCCCGAGAGCGCCTTGTCGATGCGCACCAGCTCGCGCTCGGTCAGCAGATCGACCGCCTGCGCCTGGGCCACCGCCTCGAGCGGGCGCCGCGGCAGGCCTGCCAGGCGGATCGCCTCGTCGGCCCGCAGCGAGCCCTCGCGCGCCACCTGCCGCGGCTCGGGCTCGGCCTCGTCGGCGGCGGTCTCGAAGAAGTACGCCATGTCCGCCCACGAGAACTCGCGCAGGCTCGCCCGCGTGCGGTCGAACTGCAGCGCCGGCGCGGCGCCCAAACCTGCCGCGCAGCTGCTGGCCGCCGTCGGCCGCGGACCGGTCGCCGTCGCCATCACCTCGTCCTCGTCCTGGCTGGCCTTTCGACGCTGTTTCTTCGGACCGGTCTTTTTCACCATGTCGGAAGAGTCAGCTACCTGCGTCGTCGCCGGGGCCTCGTCGACCTCCGGCTCTCGCGCCGCCGGCGCGGGGATCGGCTCGCGTGTGACCACGGCCGGGGTCTGGCGACCGGACGGCGCCGCGTCGATCTTCTTGCTGCTGCGGTCGGCCTCGCTCGACGTGCCGCGGGCCTCCGCACGGGGCTCCGGCCGGCTCGTGCCGCGGGCCGCGGTCGCCTCGCCCGGGCGGTTCGTCGCGGGAGCAGCCGACGAGCGGGTCGCCCCGCGCGTCGCGGTCGCGGCGGGCTGGCTCGGCTCCACGGGAGTCGGGCGGGCGGCGTTCGTGGCAGTCCGGTTGGCCCCGCGGGCCGGCTTGCGCCGGTACAGCTCGCGCACCGCCGCCGCGTCGCGGCCGTCAATCACGTCGGCGCGCTTGCTCGCCGGTCCGCTTCCGTCGACCGCGTCGGTCCGGCGTGACTGCGTCGTCACATGGGGCCGGGCCGGGGTCGTCGTGCCCGATCGCACATGCGTCGCCGTCTGCGAGCTGCCTGGCCTTTTCGCCATGTCCTGACGGCCAGACGCGGCCGGGGCGGTCGGCTTCGCCGCCGTCGCGGCCGGTCGGGCCGGCGCCGGGCTCGTCGCCGCCGGCCGGGCCGGGGTCGCCGTCTGGCGCCCGGCGGCGGCCGTCGCGGGCCTCTGTGTGGATCCGCGCGTCGCCGTCGTGGCAGTGCTGGCGGAGGCCGGTGGCGCGATCAGGGCCGCGAGCAGGGCGGCGCAGATGAACAGCGACGGACGGGCGGACATTGGCGGACCCTACGAGTCCGGGCGGCGGAGGGCAAAAAAAGGGCTGGCTGCCGCGACAACCGCCGCGGTGCGCGCCGCGCGACGCTGGCGTACAATCGCGCCGCTGATCATGCACATGCCTGCGCTCGATCCAGACCGCACCTCTGTCCGTAAGGAGAGCCGCCATGGCTGAGGCGGTCGACCGATTCGGGCTCGTCGGCACCCTCGTCGCCGACAAGTACTTCATCGAGCGTGTGGTCGGGGAGGGCGGCTTCGGCATCGTCTACCGGGCCAACCACCGGATCTGGGACGAGCCCGTGGCGGTCAAGTGCTTCACGGCGCTGTCGAACGCCCCGGTCGAGATGCGCGAGGAGCTGCTCGAGGCGTTCGTCCGCGAGGGCAAGCTGCTGACCGCGCTGTCGAGCCGGACCACCGGCATCGTCCAGGCGCGGGACATCGGCACGCTCACCACCCCCGGCGGCGTGTGGCTGCCGTACATGGTGCTCGAGTGGCTCGACGGCCGCCCGCTCGAGTCGTGGATCGGCCACGACGACGGCAAGCCGCGCTCGCAGGAGCGCAGCGCCCTCGAGACCTTCAACCTCATGGACGGCTGCGCCCGCGCCCTCGCGCTGGCCCACGGCCGCGGCGTCGCCCACCGCGACATCAAGCCGGCCAACTTCTTCGTCCTCGGCGACACGCTCGCGCCCGGCGTCGTCATCAAGGTCCTCGACTTCGGCATCGCCAAGGTCATGCAGAGCCAGGCCCGCACCGCGATGCAGGCCACCGGCACGCAGATCTCGAGCTTCACCCCGACCTACGGCGCGCCCGAGCAGTTCGACCGCAGCTACGGCGCCACCGGGCCGTGGACCGACGTCTATCAAATGGCGCTCGTGCTGGTCGAGATCATGCGCGGCGGCCTGCCGGCCCTCGAGGGCGAGCAGTTCATCCAGTTCGCGTTCGCGACCCAGAACACCCAGCGGCGCCCGACCCCGCGGACCTTCGGCATCACCATCAGCGACGCCGTCGAGGCCGTGTTCCAGAAGGCGCTGGCGGTCAAGGTCGTCGACCGCTACCCCAACATGGGCGAGTTCTGGACCGGCCTCGCCGCCGCGCTCGAGCTCAAGGAGTACCCGGCGATCCAGGCCGGCGAGACCACCCTCGGTCAAACCGTCGTGCCCGACGGCCAGGGCGGCGGGCTCAAGACGCGCCGCTCCGGCGAGCTGCTGGCGCAGCAGCCGGTCCTCACGATGTCGGCGCCGCCGACCCCCGCTTCGCCGCCGGTTCCGGCCACCGTCGTCACCCCGCCCGCGCCCACGGTCAAGCCGATGGCAGTCGGCGCGATCGCGGCGATCGTCGGCGCCCTCGTGGCCGTCGGCGTCGCCGTGTTCGTCGCTACCCGCGGCGGCGGCGAGGCCGAGAAGCCGCCGGAGCAGCCGCCGCCCGTCGAGGCCAAGGTGGTCGAGCCGCCCAAGCCCGAGGTCAAGGTCGAGCCGCCCAAGCCGCCGACCTCGTGCCCCGACGGCATGGCCTTCGTCACCGGCAAGAACTTCTTCATGGGCACCGAGTCGGAGAAGCCGGTGCTGGCGCTGGCCCGGCCGCTGCACAAGGTCGAGATCCGGCCGTTCTGCATCGACATCTACGAGGTCACGACCGAGAAGTACGAGGCCTGCTCGGACAAGGGCGAGTGCAAGCGGGCCTACCGCGACGCCTTCTGGCCGCAGGGCGCGAGCAAGCGGGCCGACTGGGACAAGGCCAAGGCCGCCTACACGACGCTGTGCAACGCCGGCAACGAGGAGCGCAAGCAGCACCCGATCAACTGCGTCACCTGGGCCCAGGCCGACGAGTACTGCCGCGTCCACGGCGGGCGCCTGCCGAGCGAGGCCGAGTTCGAGTTCGCCGCCCGCGGCTCCGACGGCCGCGTGTTCCCGTGGGGCGACGGCGCCCCGAGCCCCGAGCACCTCAACGCCTGCGGCACCGAGTGCGTGGCGTGGCGCAAGCAGAAGGGCCTGCCGCCGGTCGAGCCGATGTACGCCGCCGACGACAAGTTCGTCGGCACCGCGCCGGTCGGCAGCTTCCCCGGCGGCAAGACCGAGAACGGCCTGTTCGACCTCGTCGGCAACGTGTTCGAGTGGACCGCCGACCGCTTCGAGCGCTACCCGACCGCCGAGGGCGAGCCGGCCCCGCCGATGCCCGGCAACAACCGGGTGATCCGCGGCGGCGCCTTCAACAGCTCCGAGCCCGAGCACACCGACCCGGCGCTGCGCTTCCCCAACGACGCCGACGCGCACACCCACGGCATCGGCTTCCGCTGCGCCGCCGACCCGCGCTGACGGCCGCCCCCAGATGTCCCGCGGGACAGGTCACTGCAACCTGTCCCACGGGCCATGTCGCACGGCCGAGTCCGCTCGCATGACCTGTCCCCGGGGACATGTCTTCCGGCCCGCGTGCGCAGGCGCAGGTCCGCGGATCCGCCTGCGGCCGCCGCGGGCGCCGGGACCGGGTCGACCCGCCGCTCGCTTGTGGTAGAACCCGCAGCGTGAGCACAAACGCGCGTCCTCAAGGCGGCCCTGGCAGCGTCTTCCTCATCGACGGCAACAACTTCATCTTCCGCGCCTTCCATGCCATGCCGAGCCTGAGCGCGCCCGGAGGCGTGCCGATCAACGCCGTGCACGGGTTCGTCCGCATGATCCAGGCCATGCGGAAGGAGTTCCAGCCCGAGGTCTTCATCGCAGTGTTCGACCACAGCGAGAAGAGCTTCCGCACCGAGCTGTACCCGGCCTACAAGGCGCACCGCCCGCCGATGCCCGAGGATCTGGTGCCGCAGATCCCGCTGGTCCGCCAGGCGACTGCCGCGCTGGGCCTGCCGGTGATCGAGGTCCCCGGGGTCGAGGCCGACGACATCATCGGCTGCTACGCCCAAGCCGCGCAGAAGGCCGGGCGCTCGGTCGTCATCCTGTCGACCGACAAGGACCTCATGCAGCTCATCGACGCCGGCGGCGGCGACCGCAAGCCGATCCTCATGTGGGACTCGATGAAGTCGAAGCTGATCGGCCCGGCCGAGGTCGTCGAGAAGTGGGGCGTGCCGCCGACCAAGCTCGTCGACCTGCTGGCGCTCACCGGCGACAGCTCCGACAACGTCCCCGGCGTGCCCGGCATCGGCCCCAAGACGGCCGCGCAGCTGCTGGAAGAGTTCGGCGATCTCGAGGGCCTGCTGAACGGCGCCGCCAGCATCAAGCAGGTCAAGCGGCGCGAGGCCCTGCAGGAGCACGCCGCCAACGCGCGCCTCAGCCGGCAGCTCGTGCAGCTGCGCTGCGACGTCCCGCTGCCGCGCCCGCTCGACGAGCTCGCCGACCACGGCAGCGATCAGGAGACGCTCGAGGCGTTCTTCGGCCCGCTCGGGTTCAAGAGCCTGCTCGGCCTCAGGAGCAAGGCCATCGAGACCAAGCCGCCCGAGGGCCCGCTCGAGCTGCGGCCCGGCGCCCCGCTGACCCTCGACAAGTCGCGCTACCGCGCTCTCGGCAGCGAGGCCGAGCTGGTCGCCTACGTCGACGAGACCCTAGCGAAGAGCAGCAGCCTCGCGCTGCAGATCGTCGTCGACATCGCCGACTCGATGCGCGCCGCGCTGGTCGGCGTGGCCCTGGCGCCCGGCGGCGAGGGGGCTCCGGCCCCGGCTTACATCCCGGTCGCGCACGAGGGCGACGCCTTGCTGGTTAAACATGTCCCGAAGGACATCATCAGCGCCCAGCTGCGCCGGCTGACCACCGGCGGCCTGCCGCTGGTCGCCCAGGGGTCCAAGTTCCAGGCCATCGTCCTGCGCCGCCACGGCGTCGAGCTCGGGCCGCTGGTGATGGACCCCAAGCTCGCCTCGTACACCCTCGACCCCGCGCGCGCGTCCCACAACCTCACCGAGCTGGCCAAGGACCTGTTCGCCTACACCGCCGGCGTCCAGGAGGACGTGCTCGGCAAGGGCAAGAAGGCCGTCACCTTCACCCGCGCCCCGGTCGACCGCACCACGATCTACGCCTGCGAGCGCGCCGAGCTGGCCTTGAAGACAAGTGCCCACCTGCGTCCGCAGCTCGAGGAGTCGAGCGCCCTGCGCTCGCTGTTCGACGAGCTGGAGATGCCGCTGGTGCGCGTGCTGCAGCGCATCGAGGAGACGGGCGTGCGCGTCGACGCCGGCGTCCTGGCCAAGCAAGGCGAGGTCATGGGCGCCGACATCGCTAAACTACGGGTCCAGATCGCCGAGCACGCCGGCTACGACCTCAACCCCGACTCGCCCACGCAGCTGCAGAAGCTGCTGTTCGAGGACCTCGGCCTCGAGGCCGGGCGCAAGACCAAGACCGGCTTCTCCACCGACGCCGCGGTGCTCGAGGAGCTCGCCGCCTATCACCCGGTGGTCGGCCTCATCCTCGAGTACCGCGGCCTCACCAAGCTCAAGGGCACCTACCTCGACTCGCTGCCGCAGGAGATCAACCCGGTCACCGGGCGCCTGCACACCAACTTCCGCCAGGCAGTGGCCCAGACCGGGCGCCTGTCGAGCAAGGACCCCAACCTGCAGAACATCCCGATCCGCAGCGAGGTCGGCCGGCAGATCCGCGAGGCCTTCGTCGCCGGGTCGGGCAAGGAGCTGGTCGCGCTCGACTACTCGCAGATCGAGCTGCGGATCCTGGCCCACCTCTCGGGCGACAAGAACCTCGTGTCGTCGTTCCGCGACGGCGTCGACGTCCACCGGCGCACCGCGGCCGAGGTGTTCGGCGTCGCCGAGCAGGACGTCACCGGCGATCAGCGGCGGATCGCCAAGGCCGTCAACTTCGGCGTCATCTACGGCCAGTCGGCGTTCGGTCTCGCGCGCCAGCTCGGCATCCCGCGCGGCAAGGCCGGCAGCTACATCAAGGTCTACTTCGAGAAGATCCCCGGCGTGTCGCGCTACATGGAGGAGCTCATCGACCTCGCCAGCGCGCGCGGCTACGCCGAGACCATCTTCGGCCGCAGGCGCCGGATCCCCGAGCTCGCGCGCAAGGGGGCCGCGCGCTCCTACGGCGAGCGGATCGCCCGCAACACGCCGATCCAGGGCAGCGCCGCCGACGTCATGAAGCGGGCCATGATCGCCGTCGACGCGGCGCTGGCCGACAAGCCGTGGGCGCAGATGCTGCTGACCGTCCACGACGAGCTCATCTTCGAGTGCGAGGCCGGCCGCGTCGACGAGCTCATCGCCCTCGCGCGGCCCCTGATGGAGGGCGCCGCGGGCGACAAGCTCCAGGTGCCTCTGCAAGTAGAGTCGGGGCACGGCCCGAGCTGGGCTGCGTGCAAGGGCTGAGGCGCGTCAGGCCGCAGCCATGTGGGCTGCGGCCTCCACCGTGGCGATGAAGCCGTCGGGGTCGTGGAGCGAGAGGTACAGCTCGCGACATCGCCAGGGGAACGGCGCGCGAACGCGCTGGGGCCGGTTGAAGTGGATGCAGACCACCCCTTCGAGCGAGCCGATGAGGCCGACGCGACCGCGGGCGCCGATCCTCAGACCGAGGCCGCTCCACCACGGCCAGGTCGAGCGGCTCACGTGCTCGACCTGCTCGAGCGCGAAGCTGCCGTGGAACAACACTCCGAACTCCACCTCGACGTGTCCGCCCCCCACATGCACCGCCGCTCGTTCCCCCGAGGCCCGGAGCGGAAACAGCAGGGGTCGGAGCAGGGGCGTGATCCGGATGGGGAAGTCCATGGCCAGGGTCAACCATAGCACTCGGCGTGCGAACCCGGCCGCGCGAGTGATACCGTCGATCGCATGAACCCCACGCCCTCGCAGGCGGCGGCCCTGCTGCGCGCCGCGCCGATCCCGGCCGCGCTCCGCGAGATCGCCCAGATCCTCCACGACGCCGGACACGAGGCCGTGCTGGTCGGCGGCGCCGTCCGCGACGTGCTCCTCGGCCGGCTCCACGGCGACTGGGACCTCGCCAGCAGCGCCACGCCCGAAGAGGTCCAGGCGCTGTTCAAGAAGACGATCCCGACCGGCGTCGCCCACGGCACGGTGACCGTCGTCCATGGCCGCGGCGACAACAGGGTCCACGCCGAGGTCACGACCTTCCGGGGCGAGGGCCGCTACGAGGACGGGCGTCGGCCGACCGAGGTCCGATTCCTCCGCGAGCTCCGCGAGGACCTCGCGCGCCGCGACTTCACCATCAACGCGTTCGCGTGGAACCCCATCCGCGAGATCTTCACCGACTGCTTCGACGGCCTCGGCGACCTCGGCCGTGGGCTCATCCGGGCCGTCGGCGACCCGGCCCAGCGCTTCCAGGAGGACGGCCTCCGGGCCATGCGCGCGGTCCGGTTGTGTGCTGTCCTCGAGTACAGGCTCGACCTCGACACCGCGGCGGCCATCGGCGGCGCGCTCGACGTCCTCGACAAGGTCAGCCGCGAGCGCGTCCACGTCGAGCTGTTCAAACTGCTGTCAGCGGCGCGGCCGATCCTCGGCCTCCTGCCGATGGCCGAGACCGGCATCTGGTCGCGCGTCCTCGTCCCGCTCGAGCGCGAGGTCCTGTCCGCCGCGATCGAGCACGTCGACCGCATGCCGCGCGACCCGGTGATCCGCCTGGCACGGCTGCTGTGGCCGGTGCGCGCCGACAAGGCCTTGATCGAGAGGGTGATCGACAACCTGCGCCCGAGCCGGGACGAGCGCGCGCGGGTCCTCGCGCTCACCAGCCCCGCGCTCGAGCCGCTGGGGCACTCGCACGACCCCCTGCAGATCCGCCGGATCCTCGCCAAGCTGGGCCGCAAGTACGCCGCCGACGCGGCCGCCCTGCACGCCAGCGAGTGGGCCCAGGCGGTCACGATCGAGGAGGCCATCCGCGGCGCGCCGCTGGCGATCGGCGAGCTGGCGATCGGCGGCGACGACCTGGTCCGCGAGGGCCTGGCCACCCCGGGCCCGAAGCTCGGCAAGACGCTGGCCGACTTGCTCGACTGGGTGCTCGAGGAGCCGCGCCGCAACACCGCGGAGCAGCTGCTGGCGCACCTGCGCGGTTGAGCGTTCAGGGCAGAGAATCGGGCATCTGTCCCGTAGGACAGATGAAGCGCCTTCATGAGTGCGCTTCCTCTGTCTCTTCGGACATGTTCGCCGTGCGGAGCGACGCGAGACTTGCGGGTGCGGACGGCATGCCGCGCTGCCCACGATGATCGGACATGCCTGCACGAGGTTGATGCATGCCGGTCGGCAGCGCTGCCCGCGAGGTCGGACAGCGCGAGGCCGATGTATGCCGCTTGGCGGCGCTGCCCGCGGGGTCGGACAGTGCGTGCGCGAGGGGGATGCATGTCGGTTCGGGACGCCGCTCGCGAGACCTGACATGCGCGAGGACGGAGCATGTGGACTCGCGGCGCCGCGCGCGGGCGACTGGCGCGACTCGCTCGCCGGGGGTACGCTGGTGGCATGCGCGGTGTCCGGGCGGTCGCCTGTGGGCTCGTGGTGGCGCTGGGCGCCGGTTCCGTCGCCGCCAAGCCGGCCGAGGGCCCGGTCAGCGAGAGCGTCCTGTGGAGCGACAACCTGACCGGCTACGCCGACCAGCGTGGGGCCGAGGGGGACCACGCCGGCGCGGCAGACTTCTACTTCCGCGCCCACGACCGCCTCACCGGCAGCGCCGCGCCGCAGCGGCTCCTCGGCAGCGCCCACGTGCCGCTGGAGAAGGGCGTCAACGCGGCCGCAGTCGCCCAGGCCCTCGATCGGCAGCGCACCGACCTTCTGTGCGCCGCCGACCTCCGCGTGGTCCGGCACGCGCGCCTGCTCGAGTCCGCCGACGTGCTCACGCCCGCGGCCGTCGCCGTGCTGCGCGGGGCCAGGTCCCGCATCGACGCTCGCCTGCGCGAAGCCGGGGCGGTCTGCACCAATCCGACCGCCGCGGTGCCGGCCTCCGTGGCGCTCAGCACTGTCGTCACCTATCCCGAAGGACATGTCCTCAGCGACCGGATCCTCGAGCCCGGCGCGCTGGCCCGCGCCGCCCCGCAGGACAGCCCGTACGTACCCGCCATCCCGCCGCGCTCGGGCAAGCGCGGCAAGCTGTGGACCAACCTCGGCGTTGCGTTGATGGCCGGCGGCCTGCTGGTGGTCGGCCTCGGCGTCGGAATGGCCGGGCGCGAGCGCGACGCCTCGGCCGCGCTCAGCATCGTCACCGGCGCCACTGCCTTCACCGTCGGCATGCCGATGCTCATCATCGGCGACAAACGCCGCCGCGCCGCCGCCCTCGCGCTCGGCGGCCGCGGCCTCTCCGTGGCTTTTTAAAAAGCGCATGTCCTCTGGGACATGAAGAAATGCGCATGCCCGATCGGTCATGTCTCCGGGGACATGTTGCTGTTACGCCCGCGGTGCGGCGCTCACACGAACGGCGAGCGGTACGGCGGTCGCTTGGGCGTGTTGAGCCCGAGCTCGGCGTAGCTGGCGCGCAGGTAGACCGCATCGACCGTGGCGACGTCGGCGGGCGCCTCGCGCAGGGCCGCGCGGGCGGCGGCGGCCCACAATCCGGGCCCGTCGGCGCCGGGGACTGCGAGCGAGCGCGCGCCCAGCTCGGCCGGCAGGGCGGAGGCGACCGCGGCCACCCCGGGACCGATCGCGCGGGCCTCGGCGACGAACTCGGCCGGCAGATGGGCCAGGACCTGCTCCAAGGGACAGCAGCGATCGTCGGCCAGGCGCTCGGGTCCGTCGTCGCCGAGGCGGAACGGCGCGGCGTAGACGTCGCCGCGACGGGCGTCGAGCAGGGCCAGCACCGGCCCGCGCACGTGTTCGGCGCCAGCGACGATCGCCAGGGTGCTGAGGCCGAACAGCGGGCAGTCGAGGCCGAGCGCCAGGCCCTTGGCGGTGGCGAGGGCGACGCGGCTGCCGGTGAACATCCCGGGCCCGAGGCCGCAGGCGATCGCCCCGAGCTCGCGCGGCGCGACGCCGGCCGCTGCCAGCAGCGCCGAGATCCGCGTGGTCAGCTCGGCCGAGGCCGGGCGCCCGCGATCGTCGTGCGTCGCCTCCGCCACCGGCTGCGTCGTACCGGTCGCGCGATCGATGCGGCCGATCGCTAGGGCGGTCCGCGGCGTCGAGGTGTCGAGCGCGAGGAGCCAGGTCGCCATCAGTCCATCCAGAAGCGGGTGATGTCGTTGCGCAGGGCGATCAGCAGCAGCACGAGGATGATCACCAGGCCGATCGCGCTGGCGACCTCGCGCGCGCGCTGGCCCAGCGGCCTGCGGCGCAGCGCCTCGAGCGTGAAGAACATCAGGTGCCCGCCGTCGAGGATCGGGATCGGCAGCAGGTTGACGAAGCCGAGGTTGATGCTGAGCAGCGCCATCAGCAGCAGGAACTGGCCGGGGCCTTGCTCGGCCGCGGTGCCGGCGACGTTGAAGATCCCGACCACCGAGCTGAGCTCGTCGACGCCGCGCTCGAGCGTCACCATCTGCCGCAGGCTCGTCCACATCATGCCGAGCATCGACAGCGTCTCGTCGACGGCCGAGCGCACGGCGTAGGTCACTCGCCCGCGGATCGGCTCGGGCGGCGGCACCTCGCGCTTGGCGTACGGCTCGGCCCCGAAGAACAGGTAGCTGCGCTCTTGCTTGTAGATCCCGCGGTGGGTGCGGATCTCCTGCTCCACGCGGACCGTGCGCGGCGCATCGCCGGGCGACTGCACCCGCAGGTCGATCGGCTTGGTGCCCTGGCGGTCGAGCATCACCGCGACCGTCTCCCAGCGCGTCACGGGCCGATCGTCGACCGCGAGCACGCGATCGCCCGGGGCGATCCCCGCCTTGGCCGCCGGCGAACCGGACGCGACCGTGCGGACGAACGTGTTGGCCGGCAACAGCCCCGTGCTCGCGCCGCCCTCGTGACGCGGGAGCAGGCGGGCGTGGTGCGACGCGTACCACCAATACGTGCCTAGCTCGCCGCGCACCGGCACCGCGCGCAGATACGTCAGGCGCAGCAGCGCCGTGCCCTGGCGCGTCAGCTCGCGCTCGAGGTCCTCGACCGTCTCGATCGGCTCGCCGTTGATCGAGGTGATGATGTCGCCGGTCTGCAGGCCTTGCTCGTGGGCCGGCGAGTGGGTGTCGACGATGCCGATCTGCGGCGCGTAGACCCACGGGAACACGCCCAGCATGCCGCGCGCCTCGGGCTCGTCGACGGCGTTCTTGACCACGCTGCGGCGCGGCGTGACGAAGCGGTCGAAGCGGACCCCGTCGCGCTCGATCTGCAGCTTGACCTCGCGGTCGGGCGCCGCCCGCACGTGGTCCTGCATCTCGCCCCACGAGTGGATGTCGGTGCCGTCGATGGCGACGATGCGGTCGCCGGAGTGCAGCTCGCTGGTGGCGGCGGCCGAGTCGTCGAGCACGGTGCCGATCACCGGCGGCGCGATCACCGTGTGCCCGAGGTAGAACGTGAAGTAGAGCAGCAGCGGCAGCAGCAGGTTGAACAGCGGTCCGGCGCCGAGGACCAGGTAGCGGGCCCACAGCGGTCGGTTCCGCAGAGCTCGGTGCGCCTCGTGCGGGGCGAGTGGTTCGTCGGGGGACTGGCCGAGCAGCGTCACGTAGCCGCCGAGCGGGATCGGAGCGATCCGGTACTCGGTCTCGCCGAGCTGGATCCGCGCCAGCGCCGGACCGAAGCCGAGCGAGAAGCGCACCACCTTGACGTCGACCAGCTTGGCGGCCAGCAGGTGGCCGAGCTCATGCACAAAGATCAGCGGGCCGATCAGGAGGATGAACGCCAGGAATTGCGTCATCGACCGCCTCCGCGGCGTCTCTCGCGGGTACTGGCGCGGTCGCGCCCGGCTGCCTCCGTCCTGGACATGGCTGACTGTGGATACTCGACCCGGGGCCTCTGGCCGAGCGCAGGATGAGTGACGCGCCTCACAGGTCGTGCGGGGGCGCTGGGGTCGCACGGACCCGGCCGTTTTCGCCACCTCGAATCAATTCAGCGCCGTACACTCGCGGAGCGCAGACTCCCCGTTCCTGCGGGCCCGAGCCCGCCTGAATCCCTGCGCCGAGGGCGTCGTCACAGGCGCCAGTTCTGACCTCCAGAGGATTTTCATGCTTCGCACGTCCGTCATCCTGGTCGCGAGCTTCGGGCTGCTCGCTGGTTGTGCCTCTTCTTCGGCGAACGCGCCGCAATCGAACTCTCCCGACGCCGGCAAGGTGGACTACGACGTCGGCACGCCCAGCAACGGCGGTGGCAGCAGCACCCCGGCCGACGGCGACGGCGACGGCGGCAGCGAGCCCGCGATCAAGGGCCGCGACTCCACCACCACGCGCGGCGCTTCGGTCGGTCCCAAGGTCGTCAAGCGGATCGCGGCGAGCAAGCCGCCGAAGGCCGAAGAGCCCGAGACCCCCGCGCCGGCCAAGCCCAAGCCGGGCCGCGCGGTCAGCCCGAACGGCCTCCTCGCCGAGGCCTTCACCATCCCGGCGGCCACCGAGAAGCTGCCCGACTTCGCCGGCCTGACGGTCAAGAAGGCGTTCATCGCCAACGGCCTCGACGCCGCCGCCACCGCGCCGATCGCCGGCCTGCCGAAGACCGTCACGGCCCCGATCGCGCTGCGCTTCACCGGCTCGGTCAACGTCATCACCGCCGGCGAGTACAAGCTGTGCGCCAAGAGCGACGACGGCAGCCAGCTCTACATCGAGGACACGCTGATCGTCGACAACGACGGCGTGAAGACCGAGGCCTCCGAGGCCTGCGAGCTCGTCAGCCTCGACCCCGGCGAGTACAAGCTCGAGCTGCGCACGTTCCACACCAGCGCCCCGATCGTCGTCGGCCTGGCGTGGGCCGAGGGCAAGGACGGCACCCCGGCCGCCATCCCGCTCAAGAACCTGTACAAGCCCGAGGGCGCCGACGCCCGCGCCAAGGCCGGCAAGTAAGCTGGCACTTCGAGCAGGTCCTCGGCGACATGTCCGCGAGGACCTGCTGATAGAGACATGACCCGAAGAGCATGTCCGCAAGGACATGCTCTTCGTTCATCCCGGATCCGGCTACTCCTGCGTCGGGTCGGCGCAGGCGATCTGGACCCGCCGGGTCGGCGCCGACTGGGCGCGCACGACGACCTGACCGCGACCGGCTCGCAGGAGGGTCGCCTGCTCGCCGACCTCGAGCGTGCCGACGATGTCCTCGTCGATGGTCACGCCGTCGAGCGGCGCCACGTACCAGTGCTTCGTCGGCAGCTGGCCGAGCGCCACCCGGCTGCCGAGCTGCAGCAGGTGCGAGTGCAGGTCCCTGTCGAGCAGCGCGATCACGTCGCCTTCGTCAGCCCCGTCCGCCTTCAGCAGGTCGGCGTGGTACAGATAGTCGGCGGGGGTCGCGTCGGCGCTGGAGCCGTCGGGGCCGGGGACGAGCCCCGCGAGTACGTAGATCCCGAGCGGATCGGCCGCGATCTGGGCGGGAGAGGGCAGCACGGGTCCGGCGGTCGTCCACGCTACGTGATCGCGTCGGGTGAGCACCGGCGCCTCCGCGGTCGGGTCGCGCTGGAGCGCGAGGCTGATGACAAGGGTCTGGAACACGGCCGCGGGCATCTCGGGAGCGGGCTCTTCGTCGGGCAGCGTGGCGATCGAGATCAGCAGCGCGGCCCCGGCGACGCTGCCCGGCTCGGCGACGTCGAGCACGTCGAGCTCGCGCAGGTCCTCCCACAGCAACGGGCAGTTCAGCTCGCTGAGCGGCGGGCAGGTCACGGTCGCGGTCAACGCCCAGCGTTCGCCGAGCTCCAACTCCGGGGTCACCGCCGCCACGTGGATTGGCACCTCGCCGGCCCGCGTCAGCCGCGGCAGCGCGAGCAGGTGCGGGCTGTGGCCGAGGAACACCAGGCGGTAGAACCACTCGGTGCTCGCGTCGCCGGGGAAGCCCGCGAGCGTCGGTCCGGCGGACAATTCGGCCCCGTCCTCGTCGATCCGCCACAGCCGCGCCTCGTCGCCGCGGTCGAGGGTCAGCCAGATCTGGCCCTCGATCGGGCCGCGCGACAGCGTGAACTCGTGCGTCGCGCCGACAGTGGTCAGGTCGACGCCGGGGATGTCCTCGGGGACACGTCGAAGCGCCAGCTCGCCCGGGTGTTCGCTCGCCAGGTACCACGTCGCGTCCTCGCCGCTGCGGGCGATCGCGGCCGCGTGGATCCGCCAGCCCGGCAGCACGTCGGGATCGGCGACCGCGAGCGCGATGTCCCGGCACATGCGGCCGATGTCGAGGACCAGCCCGGGCGGCGTCACCGGGCTGCACGCGCCGAGCAGCGCCGCGCCGACGAGTCCGCGAGCCCGCATCGCCGCGATGATACTCGCGACGCCGCATCGCCGCGACGTCGGCCGCGAATCACTCGAGCACGGCGCGGATGGCCGCGATCGTCACCTCGGCCAGGCGGTCGAGCTCCGCGTCGTCGATCACCAGCGGCGGGAACCAGTAGATCGTGTCGTGCAGCGGCCGCAGGAGCACGTCATGGGCCAGCGCGGCCTCGCGCAGCAGCAGCCCGAGCCGGCCGTCGCGCGCCCCGGGGCTGCCGGCCGCGGGGACCACCTCGAGCGCCGCGATCATCCCCGCCTGGCGGTGAGCCACCACCGCGGGGCAGGCCGCCGCGACCGCCCGCCGGCGCGCCGCCATCGCCTCCACGCGGGCCGGCAAGCGGGCCAGCAGGTCGGTCGAGCGGAACAGCTCCAGCCCCGCGATCGCGGCCGCGCAGGCGATCGGGTTGGCCGTGAACGTGTGGCTGTGGAGGAAGCTGCGGGCCGGCGAGCCGCGGAAATCGACGTCGAAGCCCTCGCGCACCAGCACCGCCGCCAGCGGGAGGATGCCCGCCAGCCCCTTGCTGAGGCACAGCAGATCGGGCTGCACTTCCGACCATGTACTTGCGAACATGTGCCCGGTGCGGCCGAAGCCGACCGCGATCTCGTCGGCGATGACGTGGATCCCGAGGCGTTTGGCCGCGCTCGCCAGCTCGCGGTAGAAGCCGGCGCCGGTCATCGTCATCCGCCCCGCGCACTGCACCAGCGGCTCGATCACCACCGCCGTCAGCTCGTGCGCGTGCTCCTCGAGCGCCGCGATCGCGGCCTGCGTCTCGGGCGCGTCACGGCCGAGGTCGGACGCGAGGTCGGCGTGCTCGTGCTCGCGGAAGCTCGGGGCCGGCAGCTCGACCGGCGAGAAGAGCAGGGGGGCGAACGTGTCGCGGTACGCGCTGGCGCCGCAGAGGGCCAGCGCGCCCAGGGTCTCGCCGTGGTAGCCGTTGCGCAGCGTGGCGAAGCGGCGCCGGCCGGGTTCGCCGCGCTGCTGGCGGGCCTGGTAGCTGAGCTTGAGCGCGACTTCGACGGCCGCCGAGCCGCAGTCGGCGTAGAACACCCGCTCATAAGCGGGCGGCGCCGCGGCCAGCAGCGCCTCGGCGAGCGCGACCGCCGGCTCGTGGGTGAAGCCGGCGAACATCACGTGGTCGAGGCGTTCGACCTGCTCGCGGACCGCCGCGACGATGGCGGGGTGGCCGTGGCCGTGGACGCACGTCCACCACGACGCGATCGCGTCGAGGATCGCCCGCCCGCCGGCCTCGTAGAGCCAGCATCCGCGGGCGCGTTCGACGGCGATCGGCGGCAGGCGGTCGAGATCGGCGAAGTGCGTCGCCGGGTGCCAGACGTGCGCGCGATCGCGGTCGATGAGCCTCGCCACGCCGGCGAGGCTGACCTCAGGCGCGCGCGGCCGTCAAGCCCCAGCGAGCCGCGCAGGCCGGCCCCTCGCCGTCCGCGCCGGCTTTGGCCCGACCCGCCGGCGTGCGTGCGGTCCCCATTGCGTGAGCCGGGCCGCTCGCGCAACCTTGCGGTGGGCGCGGCTCGCGACCGGTCGCGCCGCCTCGGGTTTTTTGCCATGCAGCGCACGCTCTCGACCCTTCGTACCGCCCTCCGTTCGCTCCCTCTGTTCGCCGGGCTGTTCACTGCCGCCGTCGCCGGTGGCTGCGTGCTCTACGGCGAGCCCGACGACTACAAGACCTGCCAGGAGGTCGCGTGCGGCAACCATGCCAGCTGCGGCGACGGCCAGTGCTTCTGCGACCCGGGCTACGAGGGCAACCCGTACACCGGCTGTCAGGACGCGACGCCCGCAGTCGATGAGAAGTGCGCCAAGGACTGCGGGCAGAACGCCTACTGCTCCGAAGGCGAGTGTTACTGCGAGCTCGACCACGTCTACGTCTGCGGCGAGAACGCCGGGTGCATGCCGACCGAGCGGCTCTGCGACAAGACCGCCGACTGTCCCAACGGCGCCGACGAGGCGACCGCGGTCTGCTCGGCGCCGGTCTTCCAGGAGTGGTTGCTGACGGACGATTGCGACGACGGCCTCGACATCGAGTGGAAGCTGTTCGCGCAGGGCCGCGACTGGGCCTGGCCCAGCGTCGATTCGACCTTCCGCACCGCGGGCCGCGGCGTCGACGTCTACCAGACGATTCAGTGCTTCGAGGGCGAACAAATCTGCTTCGCCGGCGCCTCCGGGGACGTCACCTGGGGCTTCAACCTCGACGGCTCCGGTCAGTGCGACGCGTGTTGTGCCGCCTGCGGCTCCCAAGATCTGCTGGATCTCGGGTTCCTCACCTGCCAGGGCTGAAGCCCGGCGAGGCGCGGGGGTGCGCGGGCCCCTTGCTTTTGCGCCTGATTGCCGCTACGTCTCCCCCGTCGCGTGTATGTCCGTCAGGGCCACATGCGGCGTGGTGGACTTCCATGACAGAGATCGCCCAGCTCTTCGAATCTGCGCTCCGACAGAATCGGGCCACGCTGCTGCGCAAGGCCGCGATCAACACGGTGGCGCGGATGCCGGCCACCACCAAGCTCAGTGAGCTGCTCAGCAGCGAGGCTGGCGCCTCGATCCGCCAGCTCAGCATCAGCGAGCTGCGCGAGGCCCTCGCCGCGCTGGTGCCCGCGCGGGCCGCCCGCCCGGCGGCGGCAGCGGCGACGACGAGCGAGGGCGAGGGCGCGGCCAACGGCGCCGGCGAGGCGCGCGAGGTCCAGGTCTACAAGCAGATCCTCACCGCCATCGAGGACGAGCCGCTCACCATCGGCCAGCTCGCCAAGCGCATCGACTGCGACATCGCCGAGCTGCGCGGCTACCTGGCGTGGATGAAGAAGATGGGCAAGATCGACAGCTCGGGGCGCGCCCGCGCGACCCGCTATCACAAGCCGGCCGGGGCCTGAGCCGCCGGCGCTCGCACGCCATGGCATTCGCGGTCGCCGACTTCCCCGAGCAGGTCGCCGCGCTCAAGCACGACCTCGGCAAGTACGTCGCCTGGATGTCGGCCAACCTCGGCGACGACCACTGGCACGGTCCGCTGCGCGACGAGCTCGTCGAGGCCCTGCGGCGCGACCTGTTGCGCACGCGCAGCGGCGGCGACGGCACCGTCGAGGCCGCGTGGGAGCTGTGGACCCGCTTCGCCGCCGATTGGCCGCGTCCTTTGCCGGCGCCCGAGCTCGTCGAGGTCGAGGCCGCAGTCGAGGTTTTGCGCGCCCACAGTCCGGCGCTCGCGCGCGGCGACCGCGACGCCATCGCCGCCGCGCGCCCGCAGATCCGCGCCGCCCAGCAGACGATCCGCAGCGAGCTGCAGAAGCTGCATCGGCGCCTCCAGTCATCTCGCGGGTGATTCGTGCCGTCGATCCTCATCATCGACGACGAGGACAACTACCTCGAGCTGTGCCGGCGCTACATGCCGGAGCACAGCTTCTTGCCGCCGGCCCGCAACTACCGTGAGACCGCGGCGGCGCTGCGTCGCTACGCCGGCCAGGTCGACCTCGTCCTGCTCGACGTCCACTTCAACATCCCCGACGCCGAGCTGCTGCCGCACGACAAGCAGCCGCTGCTCGCCCGCGGCGGCGACCCGGCCAAGGTGTTCGAGCGGCTGCGCCGCAGCCAGGGCCTCTACATCCTCGACCAGATCCGGCAGAGCCACCCCGACCTGCCGGTGATCGTGATGACCTCGCGCGACGACCTGCCGCTCGAGGCCGACGCCGAGCGCCTGCGGGCCGAGGACTACACGTATCTCCTCGCCGACGACTACCTCGACGCGCGCGCGCTCAAGCTGCAGATCGACGGCATCCTCGCCCAGCGCGAGCGCCACGTCGCCGCCGCCAGCGAGCCGTTCTATTGGGGCAACTCGGCCGCCATGATCAGCCTGCGCCGGCGGCTCGGCATCCTCGCGCGCGGGCGCCTGCCGGTCATCATTCAGGGCGCCACCGGCACCGGCAAGAGCCTCGTCGCCCGCGAGTTCATCCACCCTCGCTCCGAGCGCGCCGGTCCGTTCGTCGCGGTCGACCTCTCGACCTTGCCGAACGACCTCATGGCCGCGCACCTGTTCGGCGTCGTCAAGGGCGCCTACACCGGCGCCACCAGCTCGCGCGAGGGCGTGCTCGCGCGGGCCCACGGCGGCACCCTGTTCCTCGACGAGATCGGCAACCTCGGCCTCGAACTGCAGAAGTCGCTGCTGCTCGTGCTGCAGGAGGGCGCGTACCGCCCGATCGGCGCCACCAAGGAGCTGCAGACCGACATCAAGCTGGTCGTCGCCACCAACGAGAACCTCGCCGCCATGGTCCGCGCCGGCCGCTTCCGCGAGGATCTCTACATGCGCCTCAACCCCGCGACCGCGGTCACCTTGCCGGGCCTCCGCGAGCGTCGCGACGACTTCCAGGAGCTGCTCGAGTGGTTCATGCGCCGCGTCACCGCCGAGGCGTACAACCGCGATCTGCTGGCCCAGTACGCGGAGCAGCGCGGCCTCCCGGCGCCGGGGCCGAACGACAACCTCGCGGTCACGGTCGGACGATCGATCCCCCCGCGCGGCGACGCCCGGCGCATGCACGTCCTCCTGCACCCCAGCAGCTTCAAGCTGCTGCAGGAGTTCGACTGGCCCGGCAACTTCCGCCAGTTCGAGATGACCCTCTCGAACCTCCTCACCTTCACCCTCGTCGACCTCGTCGACCGGCCCGAGCGCATCGAGCCGGAAGATCTGGGCGAGGCCGGGCGTCCTGACATCATCCCGATCTTGCCGCGCACCGTCAGCGACCTCTTGCGGCCGATGACCGCCCCGACCGCGGCCGAGGCGCCGCTCGATGAGGTCGCGGCCGACGGCGCCGAGCTCGCGCGCCTGGCGATCGTCGTGCGCCCGGGGGACTCGCTCAACGCAGTCTCGTGCGCGGTCGAGCGCCAGTATCTGGAGCACCTCTACGAGCGCTGCCTCGGCGACCTCGGCAAGATGGGCGAGATCCTCCTCAACGACGCCGGGGCGGGGCGCAAGATCCAGCTCCGCATGAACCAGCTCGGGATCAAGCTGCGCCGGCTCAAGCGCCGCGCCGACGGCTAGGCGGGGCCATGCGTCGCTCGCCGCCTGCTACTCTGTCGTCTCGGGCCGGGCGGCGCGGGTCGCCGGGCCCGGGTCTCACCACTCGGGCGGAGGGCTAGCGACCGTGCGCAAGGGACATGTCCGATCGGCAATGCGCCTTGGGGCATGCCTGTTCGCACATGTCCTGTGGGCCAGCCCGTCGGTGGCCGCGGCGGCGCCCGCCCCGACGGTCAGCAAGGCCAGCAAGAAGCCCGGCAAGGCCGACGAGCCCACCATCAAGCCGGTCTACGACCCGCTGGCCGAGCTGCCGCTGCCGCCCGAGGAGGACAGCGCGTTCGAGGAGCCGGGCGGGCTCACGCCCGAGCAGCGGATGGAGCAGTTCGACGTCAGCATGAGCCGGGCCGCGCGGTTCGAGCGCGAGGGCCGGCCGGACGACGCCCTGCGCGAGTACAACAACGCCCTCAAGCTGCAGCCCGGCGATCCCGGGGCGCTGCGCGGGCGGGCTTATCTGCGGGCCCGTCGCACGCGGGAGAACACCTGCCCGCGGCGGGCCATCGACGACCTCAAGCTGCTGCGCACCTACGATCCGCGCGGCCTGTGGCTGGCCGAGCGGCGCACCCTGGTCGAGTGGATGGGCCGCTGCGAGGAGCGCTACGACGACGAGCGGCTGAACCTCGCGCTCGAGATCGCCGAGCAGGACCCGCGCACCGAGGGCCGGCCGCCGGAGATCCGCTACACCGTCGCCTCCTTGCTCAGCAAGCAGGCCGAGAAGGCCGTGTCGACGCGAGAGCGCGACAGCCAGCGCGAGGCGGCGCTCAAGCAGCTCGACCTCTACCGCCGCGATTGCACCGCCGGCGGGCGCAAGCCGGGTGCCGAGGCGCTGCGACTGCAGGCCGACCTGCTGCTCGAGCAGAACGACCTCGAGGGCGCGATCGCCATCAACGAGGAGCTCAGCGCCGCCTATCCCGGCACGCCCCTGGCCAAGCAGGCCAAGGAGCAGCTCGACGAGCTGCGCCTGCAGGTCGAGCTCAACAAGCTGGAGAAGGAGCAGGGCGGGCGGCCGAGCGAGTTCGCCGAGCAGAGCTACCGACGGGCGCTGGCCGCGATGCGGGCCGGCGACCTCGACGCCGCCGAGCGCGACCTCCTGGCCGCGATCGAGAACTCGCCGTGGTACCCCAAGGCCCACTACACCCTCGGCGTCATCTACGCCCGCAAGGGCCGGATCCCCAAGGCCGTCGACCAGCTCAAGCTCGCAGTGCGCATGGATCGCTTCGACTACGAGGCTCACATGGCGCTCGGCCTCGTCTACAAGAAGCAGTTCGCCGGCGCCGAGGACGTGCGGGCCATCGAGCACCTCGAGAAGGCGCTGCTGCTGCGGCCCGACCTGCACCACCTCCACATCCTGCTCGGCGAGCTCAACGCCCGCGAGAACCGCGACGCCGCGCGCCGTCACTACGAGCGGTTCCTCCGCACCGCGCCCGACGACGACCCCGATCGCGCGCAGGCCGAGCGCGCGCTCAAGGACCTCACGCAGGAGGTCAGCCCCGAGGAGCCGCTCTACCTCAACGAGCCGCCCGACAACCTGCAGCGCCTCGATCCGTCGCTGCAGCGCATGATCAACGAGGCCTACCTGCGCGTCTCCGAAGAAGGCGACCTCAACCAGGCCGAGAAGATCCTGCAGCGCGCGCGCGAGCGGTTCCGCAGCGAGCCGGTGGTCTACAACGAGCTCGCCAAGGTCGTGTACGCCCAGGGCCGCACCGGCGACGCGCGGCAGTTCTGGGAGCAGAGCCTGGCGCTCGCCGAGGAGCAGATGGAGGTCCACGAGCGCCTCGGCATCTTGCTCGAGCGCGACCTGCCGGCGCAGTCGACGGTGCACCTGCGCCGCGCCGCCGAGCTCGGGTCGGCGACCGCGCGCTTCCGCCTGGCCAAGCGGCTGTGGGACGACTACCACCTGATCGAGGCCTCGGAGCAGCTCGACCAGTTCTTGCGCGAGGCCGACGAGTACAACCTGCACTGGGACGCCGCGCACCGCCTGCGCGACCGCATGGACGCCATCTTCCTGCGGATCTACCTCGGCGCCGGGGCGCTCGCGTTCTTGCTGGTTGCGATCCCGGCGTGGCAGGTCTACCGCCGCCTGCGCGGGGCTTCGCTGGCGCAGATGCTCGAGCGGGCGCCGAAGAGCTTCCCCGAGGTCGCGCGGATCTTGAGCCTCATCCGCCATGAGATCCTCAAGCACAACACCTCCTTCCTGTCCGACGTCGGCCGCGCGCTCGAGATGGACGAGCCCGACGCCGAGGCGCGCACCGCAGTCGTGGCCGCCCGCCTGTTCGGCGCCCCGCGCGACCGCAACGAGTCGAGCCCGACGCCCGGGCGCGGCTCGCTGCGCGAGCGCGGGATCCACGGCCGCTTCCTCGGCTACGTCGACGAGCTGCAGAAGGTCGGCCGCAGCCACAACATCAACCTCAACCTCTATCGCAAGGACCCGATCTTCAGCGCCATGATCGCGGCGTTCGAGGACCTGCGCGGGCTCGAGGGCCTGCAGCGGGCGCCGAACCGCGAGCGGCACGGGCTCAAGCTCGAGTGGGCGCGCCGGCTCAGCCGCAGCGGTCACGTCCTCGGCCGCAAGGCGTTCGAGGAGCTGTCGGGCGTGATCCGCTCGCTCTGCATCGTCGCAGTCGACCCGGCCACGATCCGCGAGATCTTCGCGCAGGTGGTCGCCGAGCCGCAGTTCGCCAAGGTGCAGATCGCCGAGCCGCAGATCGCCGGCGAGGGCGCCAAGATCCGCGTGTTCCACACCGACCTCGAGGACATCGTCACCAACGTGCTGCGCAACTCGTTGCAGTCGAGCGTGCTGTACGGGCCGAAGCCGATCGCGCTGGGCATCGACCTCGTCACCGAGATGGACGAGATCACCGGCCTGTCGACGCTGGCGATCCGGATCAAGGACCGCTCGACCGAGCAGCTGAGCAACGAGATGCTGCGCGGTCGCTACGTCGAGCGCGGCATGGGTATCACCGCCGACCTCCTGTCGCGCTACGACGGCTCGATCGCCGTCGAGCCCGAGCGCGGCTGGCAGAAGGCGGTGGTGCTGCGCTTCTTCACCGTGGAGGAGGGGCCATGAGCGAGATCAAGGTCCTCGTCGTCGAAGACGGGGACGAGTACCTGACCAACCTCTCGACCTTCGTGTCGCGGGGGATCCGCTACACGCAGGCGAAGAGCGGCGAGCAGGCGTGCGCGCTGCTGTCGTCGCTGCAGCCGGACCTCGTGTACCTCGACATGCGCTTCGACCGCACGCCGATCGAGGCGCTGCTCGGCGACCTCGTGGCGCTGACTGCTCGCTTCAACGGCGACGTCGCGCGCGCGCGCGCCTTCCAACAGGACAATCAGGGCCTGTTCGTGCTGCGGGCGCTGCGGGACGCCGGCTTCCGCGGCCCGGTGATCTTGTCGTACGACTTCGGCGCGGAGGAGCGACGGTTCCGCGCCCTGTCCGAGCGAGATCCGGCGCTCAGCTACTGCCCCGACTACGCCGACGCCGACACGATCTACGCCGCGATCCAGCGCGCCGTCGGGCGCACGCCCGCGTGACAATCGGCGCCGTTTGGCGCATCGTCCGCCTCATGCAGCCCGCGATTCGGGTCATGATGATGCCGCGCGACACCAACGCGCACGGCACGATCTTCGGCGGTCACATCCTCAGCCTGCTCGACCAGGCCGGGGCGGTCGCGGCGCACGCCATCGGCGCGCGCAAGGTCGTGACGGTGGCCATTCGTGAGGTCGTGTTCAAGGAGCCGGTGCACGTCGGCGACATCGTCAGCCTCTACGCCGAGGTCACGAACGTGGGGTCGACCTCGCTGACGATCCGGGTGCGGGTCGAGGCGCACGAGCCGATCGGCGGCCGCAGCGTCGAGGTCACCACCGCCGAGCTGGTCTACGTGCAGGTCGACGACCGCGGCCGCCCGGTGCCGATCCAGCGCACACTTCCGCCCCGCGACGCGGAGTGCTAGCTTGCCGGCATGAAGCGCTTCACCTGTTCCGTGTTCGCCCTGTCCCTCGGCCTCGCCACCGGCTGCGCCGAGCAGCCTGGCAAGAAGAAGGAAGAGGAGACCAAGACCGAGGCGAAGACGGTCAACGGCAAGACGGTCGAGACGAAGACCGAGACGAAGACCGAGACCAAGCCGGCCGACGCTGCGCCTGCGCCTGCGCCCGCGCCCGAGGCGAAGTAGTCCGGCGTCAGCGATGCGGCTGCCGCTCCGCCACCCGCCGCACGGGCGCGACGCCCAGCTGCGGCGCTGCGCCTATCTCGAGGCGCTCGCCGAGCACGCGCGCGGCCTGGCTTTGGGGCCAGCCGCCGATCTGGTCACGCCTCGCGGCTCGCGCGGGCGCTACGGCAGCGCGCTGCAGTGGCACTTCGGGCTCGAGCCGCACGACGGCCTCGATCGCCTCGACTGGGAGGACCGCATCGAGCTCAAGCTGGTGTCGGTGTGGCGCGCCCGCGACGGCCTCGCCTGCGACAAGCTCAAGGTCTGCGACCTCACGATCGACCCGTGGCACAAGCTCGGCAACGTCCTGTGGGTGTTCGCCGATCGCCTGACGCGGGTGGTCGTCGGCCACCGCTTCACGCGCCTGGGCGGGCCGATGCGCGAGCGGCTCGAGGCGTCGTGGACGATCGATCCGCACTTCGAGAAGCCGTCGCTGTTCGTCGAGGCGCGCGAGCAGGAGCAGCGCCAGGCCCCGGCGTACTACCTCAGCGCCGCATGGTTCCGCGCCGAGGGCTTGCTCCCGCGCGAGCTGCCGGGCGTGCTGCCGTTCGACTCGCGCTGGTGGTCGGGCGCGCGGACGGGCGGGCGCGATCCGCTGCTCACGCTGTGGCGCGGCGAGGCTCAGGGCGAGCTCGTGTGTCCGCGCTGCGGCGGGCCGATCCGCGCCGACCACGAGCGCCTCGGGCGCGACGGCTGGGCGCCCGCGGTCCACGCGATGCCTTTCGGCGAGCGGTGCGGTCTGCGCGCTCACTTCGCGGTCGCGGCCTCGAACCTGGCTCTCGGGCCAGGTGAGCCAGGCCGCGCGGAGCTCGAGTCGGCGCTGCAGGGGCTGCTCGCGTCCGACCAGGTCGAGCGCCTGGCCGACCACGTGGTCGAGCCCGACGATCACCTGCACTGAGCTCCGGCGGGGCCTTAAAATCGAGAACCCGAGATGCCGACCAAAGCATCCCGGGTCCCCCCCCAGATCTAAGATGTTGCTACTGCACCGACCAAGCGAAGCGCGACAAGCTCAAAACGACTCGATAAACCAGGCGAATCTTTAAGTTAGGCGCGAAGGTTCAAGCCAGAAGAAGCTAAATAAGCGGTAAGTGGCGCAAGAGAAGCTAGAGAAGCTAAGGCGTAAGTCAGAAGGCGAAGCAGAAGGGCTAAGGTAAGTAAGGTCGTCGTTTCCGGCGACACCGACCTAGGAGTGCAGGGCACGAGCCAGGTTGGCAAGTTGTCGAGATCATTGATGACAGGTTGTCAGGTGCGGCGCCGCTCCGCTCCGGTATGACATCTCTGTCAGACCTGGCCCGCCGGCCGCCGCGACAGGCCATGACATCGATGTCGTGCGCGGCCGGGGCCGGACATCGCGCGTGCCGCGGGCATCTGCTAGGAAGTCCCGCACAGAGGCCCCATGTCCACGAATTCGCGGCCACGCGTGACGATTATTGGTGGAACCGGCTACGGCGGCGCCGAGCTGATCCGGTTACTTCGTTGGCACCCCGGCGTCGACCTGGTCCGCGTGACCAGCATCGACCAGGTCGGCGAGCCGCTGGAGGCGGTCCACCGCAACCTGCCGAAGACCGGCCTGGTGTTCGAGAACATCCCCGCTGCCGAGGCCGCCCGTGACGTCGACGTCGTGTTTCTCGCGCTGCCGCACAAGGTCAGCGCGACCATGGCGGGCGAGCTCGCCGACGTGCCGGCGCGGGTGATCGACCTGTCCGGCGACTTCCGCCTGCGCGACAAGGACGACTACAAGACCTTCTACGGCGACGTCCACCCGCACCCCGAGCACCTCGGCACGTGGGTCTACGGCCTGCCGGAGCTGCACAAGGAGGCGATCCGCGAGGCCCGTAGGGTCGCCTCGCCGGGCTGCTTCGCCACCGCGATCGCCCTCGGCCTGCTGCCGCTGGCCCACGCCGGCCTGCTGCGCGGGGCGATCCACACCGTCGCCATGACCGGCTCGTCCGGCTCGGGTGCCTACGCGCAGATCGGCACGCACCACCCGCTGCGCGCCGGCAACCTCAAGACGTACAAGGTGCTGAACCACCAGCACACGCCGGAGATCGAGCAGACGCTGCGCGACGCGGCCGGGCGCAACAAGCAGGCGAGCGAGTTCTCGCTGGCGTTCGTGCCGGTGTCGGCGCCGCTGGTGCGCGGGATCCTGGCGACCAGCATCGTCCCGGTGCCCGGCGACGTCGACGTCAAGGCGCTCTTCGGCGAGTACTACCGCGACGCGCCGTTCGTCCGCGTGCTCGGCAGCAAGGTCGGCGCCGAGGTCGTGGCGATCAAGGGCAGCATGTACGTCGACCTGTCCTGGACTTTGGGACAGGTCGATCCGGCGACCGGCCAGCGCCAGCTGGCGGTGGTCACCGCGCTCGACAACCTCGTCAAGGGCGGGGCAGGGCAGGCGGTGCAGTCGATGAACCTGATGCTCGGGCTCGCGGAGACGGCCGGCATCGACGCCCCGGGGCTGTGGCCATGACGACGGCGGTCCTCAAATTCGGCGGCGAGGTCATCGCCGACGCGCCCGCGCTGGCGGCGGTGCTCGGCGATGTCGCCCGCCTCACCGCGGCCGGGTGGAAGTTCGCCATCTGCCACGGCGGCGGGCCGCAGGCCAACGCGCTGCAGGAGCGCCTGGGGCTGCAGCCGATCAAGGTCGGCGGCCGGCGGGTCACCGACGAGGCGACGCTGCAGGTCATGAAGTACGTCCTCGCCGGCGAGCTCTCGGTCGACGTCGTCGCCGCCGCGCTCGCGGCCGGGCTGGGCGGCGCGCTCGGGCTCTCCGGCGTCAGCGCGGGCCTGGTCTCGGCGCGCAAGCGTCCGCCCACGCGCGTGAGCGGCGGCGGCGAGGAGCTGGTCGACTTCGGCCTCGTCGGCGACGTCGTCGAGATCCGCACCGCGGTGATCGAACACCTGTGGGCCGGCGGGTACACGCCGGTGATCAACACGCTCGGCGTCGGGCTCGAGACCGCGGGCTTCGCCTGCCCGGTCTTCAACATCAACGCCGACACCGTGTCGTCGGCGATCGCGGGCGCGCTCAAGGTCGACCACCTGTTCCTCATGACCGGCGTGCCGGGCGTGCTGCGCGACAAGGACGACCCGAGCACGCGCATCGCTCGCCTCAGCGCCGCCGAGGCGCGCGGGGCGATCGAGATGAAGGTGATCGTCGGCGGCATGATCCCCAAGGTCGAGGAGGCGCTCGCCAACCTGGCCCTCGGGATCGGCGCAGTGCACGTCCTCGGCGCCACCGCGGGGGCGCTGCAGGCCGAGGCGGCGACGCCCGGCAGCGTCGGCACCGTGCTGGTCGCGTGAGGCTGCTACACTCGCGGCCCATGCGCGACCCACTCCTCGGCGCCGCCCTGCGCGCGGCCGTCGACGCCGCCTTCGAGACCGAACAGGTGCCGCTGCTGCAGCGGCTGGTCGACCTCCCGAGCCACACCTACGCCCGCGACGACGTCGAGATCGCCGCCGCGGCGCTCGACGAGGCGGCCGCGGCGACCGGGCTCACCTGTACCAAAATACCGGACCCTTCGGGCAGGTTCGCCGACCATCGCGTCTACGCCGATCCGAGCGTGGGCGACGGACCGTCGCTGGCATTGGTCGGGCACATCGACACCGTGTTCCCGCGCTCGCTCGGCTTCCTGAGCTTCCGCCGCGACGGCGACGTCGCCCGCGGCCCCGGCGTGCTCGACATGAAGTCGGGGCTCACCTCGGTGATCTTCGCCCTGCGCGCGCTGCGGGCGGTGGCGCCGGCGCGCGCGAGCCTGCCGGTGCGCTTCATCGTCGTCAGCGACGAGGAGGTCGGCTCGCCGAGCAGCGCGGCGATGTACCGCGAGCTGGCGCCGAAGCTCACCGGCGCGCTGGTGTTCGAGTCGGGCCGGGAGGGCGACACGATCGTCACGCGGCGCAAGGGCGGCGGACTGTTCACCATCACGGTGCGCGGCAAGGCGGCCCACGCCGGCAACAACCATCACAAGGGCGTCAACGCCATCCACGCGCTCGCGCTGCTGGTCGATCGCGTCGAGCGGCTCACCGATTACTCGCGCGGCGTCACGCTCAACGTCGGGCTCATCGAGGGCGGCACCGCCAAGAACACGGTGCCCGCGAGCGCGAAGTGCCAGGTCGACGCGCGCTTCGAGACGGTCGCCGACGCCGAGCGCGTGGCCGCGTTCCTGCAGGCGCTGAAGCGCGATCCGTTCGCGGGTCTCGCCGACGTGCCGGAGCGGCTGCGCGAGGTGGTGGTCGAGGTCAGCGGCGGCATCACGCGTCCGCCGATGGAAGCGTCGGCGGCGAGCCAGCGGCTGCGCGGGGTCTACGAGCCCTACGCCGCGGCATGCGGTCTACAAGTCGGCGAGTGCCCGCTCCAGGGCGGCGGCTCCGACGCCAACTTGCTCGCGGCCGACGGCGTGCCCTGCGTCGACGGCCTCGGCCCGTACGGGCAACACTTCCACGAGACCGAGGAGTGGTGCAGCCTCGACAGCCTGCGTCGGCGCACTGCGGCGCTGGCGTGCTTCCTCGCGGAAGAGGCCGGTACATGCTTCCGGTGACGCCCGCTTGCTTCGCTCTCGCGTCTCGTGAGAAATTCTCCGGGACGCGCCGATGAGCGATGCCGACGTCCTGGGGCTGTTGATCGTCGTCCTGTGTCTGGCCGCGAGCATGTTCTTCTCCGGTTCGGAGACCGCGATCACCAGCCTCGACGCGCACAAGGCCAAGCGCCTGGTCGAGGACGGTGGGCGGCAGGGCCGCATCGCGGCGTTCTGGGTGCGTGAGCCGGTGCGGGTGCTGTCGACCATCTTGGTCGGCAACAACATCGCCAACACGTTGATGGGCGCGGTCGTGACGGCGCTGGCGCTCCGTCACCTCGAGGGCGGGCCGTGGGGCGGCTGGGCCGTCGGCGTCGCCACCTTCGTCACCACGGTGATGCTGCTGATCCTCGGCGAGATCACGCCCAAGGCGCTCGGCCGGATCTACTCCGAGCGGCTGGCCCTGCCGGCGCTGTGGGTGCTGCGCGGGCTCAGCAAGCTCATGGCGCCGGCGCTGTGGTTGCTCACCGCGATCACCGGCGTGATCGTGCGGCGCTTCGAGCCGAAGGACGGTGGGTCGGGCGGCAGCAAGGTCACCTCCGACGACATCGGCTATCTCGTGCAGGTCGGCCAGCGCGAGGGCTCGATCGATCCGGGGCAGGCCATGCTGCTCGCCGGCATCGTCCGCTTCGAGGCCAAGATCGTCCGCGACATCATGATCCCGGCCAGCCGGATCATCGCGGTCAACCTGGCGTGGACCGTCGCGCAGGTGCGCCAGGTGGCGCTGCGCTCGGGTCACAGCCGGCTGCCGGTCTACGAGGGCCAGCCGGGCAACATCAAGGGCGTGCTGCACATCAAGCAGCTGGTCGACCTGGCCGACAACGAGCGGCTGGCGCGGGTGGTCCGTCAGCCGGTGTTCGTCAGCCAGACGATGCGGCTGCACGACCTGCTGCAGCGGTTCAAGGAGCAGCGGGTCCACCTGGCGATCGTGGTCGACGACGCCGGCGACGCCGTCGGCATCGTCAGCCTCGAGGACGTGCTCGAGCAGATCGTCGGCCAGATCTTCGACGAGAGCGACCGGGCGCCGCTGACCCCGGTGCCCGACGTCAGCGGCGCGGTGATCGTCGAGGGTCAGGACAGCCTGACGCGGGTCGAGGAGCGCCTCAACGTCGAGCTGACCGACCTTGAGGGCGTGATCAGCGTCGGCGACCTGCTGACGTACCTGGCGGGCCAGATCCCGATCGCCGGCTCGGTGTTCGTGTGGGAGGGCCTGCGCTTCCGCGTGCTCGAGGCCGACGCGCGCCACGTGATCCGCGTCCGCGTCGAGCCGACCGGCGGCGACGACGACGACGACGACGACTGACCCTCACGACATTGCTTTGTAAGCATGTCGTGATGGACATGGCGTCAAGGACATGTCCTCGAGCGTCGCCCGGGCCCGAGATGGTTTGCGGCGGAGTCACGCGCGCGGGCGCAGCTGGAGGATGACCGAGCCGTACTCGCCGCGGACGTCGAGCTCGGGCGCCCACGCTGCCACTTCGGCCTCGCCGGCCACGGAGGCGCACCACTCTGCCAGCGCCTCCTTGAGGACCGGATCGCCGGGGCTGCCGAGGCCCTTACCGGTGACGATTCGGACGTAGCGGCTGCCGGCCGCGCGCTCGCGGGTGACGAAGGCGGTCAGCGCCTCGACGGCCGGCTCGCGCCGCAGGCCGCGGAGGCGCAGGGTCGGCAGGCGGCCGCGGCGGGCCCGGGCGACCAGCTCGGCGGCCGCGCGGGCGTGCTCGAGGGTGCGGCCGGGCTCGTCGCGCCAGCCCGCGCCGGCCCAGTTGCGGCCGCGCAGGGCCACCACCGGGCTGGCGGGTTCGGGCGAGCGCCCGGGCGCCGGGCGGACGCTGCCGTCCTGCGCGTGCAGGAGGGCCGCGAAGTCGTCGCTCTCGCTCGCGGGAGCGTCGCAGGTCCGGCCGGGCGCGGCAGTCGGCGCGCGCAGGATCGTCGGCGCAGCGGATGAGCTGGCCGAAGTGACATGTCGCTTCGGACCTGTCGCGGAGGGCAGGCGCGTCACGACGCGCAGGACGTCGAAGTCGAGCGGGTCGCCGGTGGCGAGCGCCGCGAACGCCCGCGCCATCAGCTCGCGCTCGCTGACGAGCTGCGGCGGGGGCGGAGGCGGCGGGGCGGGCGGGGGCGGCTTGGGCAGGCCGTCGGGGAACAGGGCGACCAGCGGAGCGCGCAGGCGGCCCTCCGGCTCCGGCGGCGCGGACCGGCGCGGGGCGGCGGTCCGGCCGGGACGTCGGCGACGCGGCATGGCCGCGAGGTCAGGTGCGGCGCCGGCGGACGAGGCCGAGGCCGGCGAGGGCGAGCATCCAAACGGACATGTCGCGAGAGACAGGCGCGGTCACGCAGTTGCAGCCGCTCTCGTCGGTGCCGGGGTCCACGGGCGCGGTGGCGGTGGCCGGATCGACGGTCGCGTTGGAGCCGTTACCGCTTCCGGTGCTGTCCTCGGTGTCGCTCTCGCTCGACGGGCCCTCGCTGGTGGTGCCGGTGGTGTCGCTGCCGGTCGTGGGCTCGCCGGTGGTCGGGTCGGTCGGCTCGACGCCGACGTGGATGACGGACTCGGCGAAGCCGATGTTGCCGTCGTGGTCGAGCGCCTCGACGCGGATCGTGTAAGTGCCCTTGGGCGGCTTGATCGACCACTGCTTCTCGCCGGAGTAGGCGGGCTGCTCGATGTTGGCCTCGGGGATCATCATGCGCCAGCCGTAGCCCTCGAAGTTGTCGCTGACCTCGGCCTTGATGAGCACGTCGGTGCCGGGCTCGATCATCGCGCCGTCCTCGGGGGACAGCAGGGTGACCGTCGGCGCCACGTCGTCGACCGAGTTGGCGCCGAAGAACGCCATCAGCTCGGCGATGTCGTTCTGCGCGCCGCCGTTCTCGCCGCAGAACTCGTCGTGGACGTACTCGCAGCCGATCGGCCCGGTCGCCGCGTTGTACGGCGTGCAGGTGTCGGCCCACACCTTCTTCCCGAAGGTGGCGTACGGGTACATGATGTTGTCCTCGCCGTCGATGTGGTCGAGGCCCCAGGCGTGCGCGGCCTCCTGCAGCGCGGTGGTGCCGAGGACCTGGATGTCACCGGCGACCTCGGTGAAGGCGAAGGTCGTGTCGCGCCACCACGTGTCGCCGCAGTCGAGGTTGCAGGCCACGCCGAGCACGCCGTTGGGCAGGCCGATCACCTGCGGCTTGCCGCCCATCATCACCATGCTGTACGGCAGGTGCTTCGGCGGCGCCTTCTCGTAGGCGATCCGCACGCCGAACGGCTCCATCGCGTCCTTGAACACCTGGATGATCGCCAGCGCCTCCTGCTCCGAGCGTTGGAACTGGGGGTACTGGACCGTGCCGCCCTGGATGCATGGCGACTCCATCAGCGCCGAGTTGGTGCCGCCCGTCATCTCGCCGCCGAAGAAGTTGAGGAAGACCGTGTGGCGCTTCGGCGGGGTGTCCCAGGCGTAGCTCGGCCGCGGGCCGGCGGAGAGATCGTCCTCGGCCATCGACCGCGGGACCACGAGGCCGCCCGCGTGGATGAGGTCGTTCTCCTCGAGGTACTTCTCGAAGGCGGCGCGGCGGGCCGCGATCTCCTCCTCGGTGAGCTCGGGCGCGGCCTCCACCGGCTGGCCGAACAGCGTCTGCGGTGCGGGATCAGCCGCCGCGGCGAGCGGTGCGAGGGCGAGCGCGCAGGGGATCGAGATGTAGGCGATGAGGCGAGTCATAGGGGTCCGACCGCACGCTATCACAGCGGTGCGGCGGCGATCTCGGCGGCGGCCGGCCGCGCGCGTGTGGCAGGGCATGCGGCGCCGCGTGGGCAGGGAGCGACAGGGGCGGCCGCTTTCCCGCGATTGCGGGCGCGGTCGATGAACGCAGGCTCATGATCCCAGGCGACGTCGCCGGATCGTCCGGCTGGATCTCGGCTCCGCTCCCACCTCGCCGCGCGCCCTCCGCGGACGACTGTCGTGCTGTCTCTCGGGCCAGGTCTTTCGGGATAGGTGACATGTCGGTCGCTTCGACGGCGGGTGCGGGCTCGGCCGCGGCGGGCCGGCGTGGACGCGGAGACTCGCGCGGCGGCGCGCCCGGGCCGCGGCGCGCGTCCGTGGGCGCCACCACACGAGATTTGGCTTCGGGCTGGCCGGTGCCCGAGGCGTGCCGTAGCCTGGAGGTTGTGCCTGCTGCGCTCCGGATCCTGTCGCTCTGCGCCGCCCTCGTCGCCCTGGGCTGCGCGAGCCGTCCGATCGGCGACGTGACGCTCGAGCGCGGCAAGACCGGGCGCGCGCAAGGGGACCTCGCGGTGGCGCAGAAGGGGGCCGCGTCGGTGGCGGTCATCTCGACCGACGTCGGCCGCGGCCTCGCGTTCGTCGTCGACCCCGACGGCTATCTCATCACCAACCGCCACGTGATCGAGGACGCCGATCACATCGAGGACGTCACGTTCCCCGCGCTCCGGCCCCAGCGCAGCTTCGCGGCGGTCCGCATCGTCTACATCGACCCGAGCCGCGACCTCGCGCTGATCAAGCTCGACGTCGACGCGCCGCTGCCGGCCCTGTCCCTTGCGACAGTCGGCTCGGCGCCGATCGAGGAGTACCTGCGCGCCAAGGATCGCGTGCTGCTGCTGGCGCGCCCGGGCGAGGACGACGCGAGCGCGGGCGGCAAGAAGCCCGACGGCTTCGTGGCCCGCACCGGCAACGTCCGCGAGCTCGAGGTCTTCAACCCCGCGGTCGGGCCGGGGGCGTTCTTCGGCCTGTCGCAGGCGGTGCGGCGCGGGCAGAGCGGCGGGCCGGTGCTCGACCGCTTCGGCCGCGTGGTCGGGGTGGTCAGCTGGACGTGGAAGCACCGCGTCGGCGGTTACGCGATCCCGATCGCCGAGGCGGCGCAGATGCTGAGCGAGCGCCCGGTGATGGACACCGCGGCCGAGCAGAGCGCCCGCGCGACGGAGCGGGCCCGCGGCTTCCTCAAGGCGCTCGACGGCGGCGACCTCGAGGTCGCGCGGCGCATGATGTCGCCGACCTACAGCCGGAAGATCCGCCAGCGCACCATGACCACCATCGCCGAGCAGCTGCCGGGCGACGGGCGCGCGGCGGTCCAGCAGTTCGTGGCCGCGCTCGAGGACATCATCGACTCCGAGCCGGCCGGCGCCGAGGAGCTGCCGTTCTCCAAGGTCCAGGACGTCGTCCTCCGCACCGGCACCCGCGGCTTCATGGAGGCGCTCGGGGTCGAGGGCGCGCTGTCGAAGGACCAGGTCATCAGCTTCTTCTTCGAGTTCGCCCAGGCCTACGTCGGCGCCCGCTACTTCGCCGAGAGCGACCAGGACACCGCCATGACCGCGGCGATGATGCGCCTGCAGACCGTCGACGCCGCCCGCACCTTCGCGTTCGCCGAGGCCACCGGCCGCTTCAAGCGCGGCGCGCACCTCCAGGTCGAGCGCCTGGAGATCGTGCCCGGCGCCTACGCCCCGCACGCGGTCGTCACCCTGCGCAACAGCGACACCGACGGCCGCCAGCCGGCCACCCTGGTGATGCAGATGCGGCTCGAGTGGGGCGACTGGTACGTCGCCGAGCTGCAGACGGCCGGCGGCTGAGCCGGGCTCTCACGTCGTCGCGGGCAGGTGTCCGAGAGGACATGCCCTCTGCGACATGCTCTTTGCGGCCGGTGCCTCAGGACATGTCCCGACGGACATGTACGAAGCGCCTCAGCGCTCCATCAGCTGGGCCAGCGTCCGCCGCACCAGGTCGTCGATGGAGGCGGTGACGGGGCCGCCGGCGGTGAGCTTGGCCAGGGCGACCTCGACCTCCTTGACGCGCCAGCCGAGGTCGATCAGCACCTGCTTGGCCTCCTCGACGATCGCCGGCGGCTCGGGCTCGGCCTTGGCCGGGGTGGGGCCGCGCGGGCTGCCCTCGAGCTCGGTGGCGAAGGAGGCGACCTTGTCGGCGATCGACAGCAGGATCTGCTCGGCGGTCTTCTTGCCGATGCCGGGGATCTTCGTCAGCATGACCTCGCGGCCCTGCGTGAGGTGGTCGACCAGCTCGGCCAGCGGGAAGCCGCCGAGGACCGCCATCGCGTGCTTGGGACCGACCTTGGGCACGCCGGTCAGCAGCAGGAACAGCTGCTTCTCGGCCTGGGTGGCGAAGCCGAACAGCAGCAGAGCGTCCTCGCGGGCGTGGGTGTGGACCCACAGGGCGCAGTGCTCGTCGGGGTCGCCGACGGCGGCGAGGGTCTGCAGCGACACGCGCAGCTCGTAGCCGACGCCGCCGACGTTGAGGACGACGACGCCCTGCCTGGCGTCGCGGTAGACGACGATGCCCGACAACCAGCCGATCATGGACCTGTCCTCCGGGGCAGCTTGGGCGCGTGCACGTGGCACAGCGCGATGGCGAGGGCGTCGGCTGCGTCGGCCGTGGGGGCGCGCGCCAGGCCGAACAGCAGCTGCACGCGGGCCATGACGTCCTCTTTGGTGGCGCGGCCGTGGCCGACGACGGCGCGCTTGACGTAGGCGGGCGGGTACTCGGCGACCTCGAGGCCGCGCTCGGCGGCGACGGCCATCACTGCGCCGCGCGCCTGGCCGAGCTTGAGCGCGGAGCTGGGGTTGACGCCGTGGAAGGCTGCCTCGAGGGACAGGACGCGCGGGCCGAACTCGACGATGAGCTCGGCGATCGTGCGGGCGAGGACGGACAGGCGCACGGCCATCGGGTCTTCCTGGCGCAGGCGGATGACGCCGCACTCGACATAGGCGGGGCGGGCCCCCTGCCGGTGATCGAGGAGGCCGTAGCCGACGATCCGTGTGCCGGGATCGACGCCGAGGATCCGCGTGGCGGTCGACAACGGGGGTCCGCGGCCTACGGGCCGTGCTCCTCCATGACCTCGTCGGGCAGGGTGGCGTTGGTGTAGCAGCTCTGGACGTCGTCGTGCTCGTCGAGCTTGGCCCACAACTTGGCCACCGAGACCGCCACGTCGCCGTCGAGCGCCTTCTCGTTCTCGGGCTTGGCGATCCACTGCACGCCGCCGCTGGGCTCGAGGTCGGCGAGCTCGGTCTGCAGCCCGGCGAGGTCGCCCGGCGACGACATGATGGCCCACGTCTCGCCCCAGTCCTGGATGTCCTCGCCGCCGGCGCCGAGCGCCCGCTCCATCAGCGCCTCTTCGCTGATCTTGGCCTTGGGGACCTCGAGCACGCCCCTGTGATCGAACATCCACGCGACCGCGCCGCTCGACACCATCTCGCCGCCCGACTTGCCGAAGGCGGTGCGGATCTCCGCGACCGTGCGGTTCTTGTTGTCGGTCAGCACCTCGACGATGAAGCACGAACCACCGGGGCCGCGGCCCTCGTAGAGCACGTTCTCGAAGGTGACGCCGGCGAGCTCGCCGGTGCCCTTCTTGATCGCGCGCTCCTGGTTCTCCTTCGGCATGTTGGCGGCCCTGGCCGCGAGGAGCGCGGTGCGCAGGCGCGGGTTGCCGGCCGGGTCGCCTCCGCCGTCCTTCGCGGCGACCATGATCTCGCGGGCGATCTTGGTGAAGATCTTGCCACGCTGGGCGTCGAGCGCCCCCTTCTTGCGCTTAATCGTGGACCATTTGCTGTGGCCGGACATGCTGACCGAGGTCAGTACCACACGCGCCTGGCGGAAAAAAGCACCCCCGCAGGGCCCGGGAGGAGGGTCTCCCGGGCCGCGTCGGCGCCGGCACCCCGGGCCCGTCGGCGGCGCTTCGGAACGTGCGTTCGGACCCTGTTCGACCGCCGGCGGTGATCGCGGCGATCGGCTGCGTCGAGCGCGGTGAGTTCCGCCGCGAGACGTCGCCGTCAGCGGGGAGGCAGCGGAGGCGCCGGAGATCGAGCCGCCAGGTCACCCCCGGAGCGCCGCAGGGCCCGGCGCCGATCCCGCATGGCCCTGGCCACGCCTCAAGTGCACGGGTCGGCTCGCCGCGAAGATCGTTCGCGGCATGCTCTGTAAGACATGTTCAAAGAGCCATGTGCTCGAGGTCATGGCGAAGAGGACATGTCCCCAGGACCAGCGCCGGTCGCTCAGGCGCTGTCGATGTGGCGCACGGTCCGGCGCTCGCCGAGGCGCTCGCGCAGGGCGGCGAGCAGGCGCTCGCGCAGGCCGGTGAAGCGGCGGGCGGCGTCGCTGCGGTGGACGGCCTGCGTCAGGGCGCGTGGGTCGGCGACCAGGACGCACAGGCGGCGGGCGCGGGTGACGGCGGTGTAGAGGAGGTTGCGGCGCAGCATGACGTGGTGCTCGCCGAGCAGCGGCACGACCACGGCGGGGAACTCGCTGCCCTGGCTCTTGTGGATCGAGACGGCGTAGGCGAGCTGCAGCGCGTTGAGCTGCTTGCTGTCGTAAGAGACCGGGTCGCCGTCGATCTCGACGGTGAGGATCTGGCGGTCGGGGTCGACGGCGGTGACGAGGCCGATGTCGCCGTTGAAGACGCCGCGCTCGTGGTCGTTCTTGGTCTGCATCACGCGGTCGCCGACGCGGAAGATCCGCGGCTGGCGGCCGGGCAGCACCAGCTCGGGCGCGCCGGCGGTGTGATGGGCCTGGAGCGCGGCGTTGAGGGCCTCGGTGCCGGCCTTGCCCTTGTGCATCGGGCACAGCACCTGGACCTCGGTGCGCGGGTCGAGGCCGTAGGCCTTGGGGATCCGCTCGGTGATGGCCTTGAGCACCAGCTCGTGGGCGCGCTCGCTGTCGCGGGCCTGGACGACGTAGAACTGGCCGCCCTCGCTGCGGTCGGAGTCGGGGACCTTGCCGCGCAAGATCGCGTGCGCCGAGGTGACGATCGACGAGCCCTCGGCCTGGCGGAAGATCTGGGTCAGGCGCACCACCGGGATCGGCGAGTCGGGGCGGTCGGCCGCGGCGAGGACGTCGCGCAGGACGTTGCCGGGGCCGACCGAGGGCAGCTGATCGGCGTCGCCGACCAGCAAGAGGCGGTGCTGGGGCGTGAGCGCCAGGAGCAGCGCCTCGGCCAGCGGGAGGTCGAGCATCGAGGCCTCGTCGATCACGACCAGGCCCTCGGGCAGCGGGTTCTGAGCGTTGTGGAAGAACTCGCCGGTGCCGCCCTCGATCTCGAGCAGGCGGTGGATGGTGGTGGCGCGCTGGCCGGTGGCCTCGGCGAGCCGCTTGGCGGCCCGGCCGGTCGGCGCAGCCAGCAGCACCGGCGACTCGTTGGCGAGCGCGGTGTCGATGATGGCGCGGGTGACGGTGCTCTTGCCCGTACCTGGCCCTCCGGTCAGGATGACGAGGCCGGCGTCGCGGATGGCCGCGATCGCGGCGAGCTGGCCGGCCGACAGACCCGGCGGCGGTGCGACCTCGGTCCAGCGGCCGCGGCCCTTGCCGGCGCCGAGGGCGATGTCGGTGAGGATCTCGGCGACGTTGCGCTCGGCGTCGTAGAAGCGCGGCGGGTAGCACAGCGGCGGCAGCGGCTCGCCCTCGTCGCCCTCGCGCCGGTCGAGCACGAGCGCGCCGGAGTGGACGAGCTTCATCGCCTCGGCCTCGATGCGGGCCGGCGGCAGCTCGAGCAGGCGCTCGGCGTTCTGCACGAGGATCGGCATCGGCAGGGCGCAGTGGCCGTTCTGCTCCGACTGCTCGAGGGTGTGGAACAGGCCGGCCTCGATGCGCTCGTCGCTCTCGAGGTCGACGCCGAGGGCGCGGGCGATCTTGTCGGCGGTGATGAAGCCGATCCCGCGCACCTCGCGGGCCAGGCGGTAGGGGTGCTGGCGCAGGATGGTGAGGGCGGTCTCGCCGAAGCGCTGGCTGATCGCGTCGGCGAAGTGGGTCGGCAGATCGAGCTCGAGCAGTTGATTCTCGATCTCCGCGGTCGGGCCGCCGCGCGCGGTGTGGTGGGCCAGGATCCGCTCGAGCGTCTTGGGGCCGATGCCCTCGACCTCGAGCAGGCGGCGCGGCGACTTGTCGAGGATCCCCAGGGTGTCGAGGCCGAAGCGCTGGACGATCCGCTCAGCCTTCTCGGCGCCGAGGCCGGGGTAGCGCTCGAGCCGGCGCTGGATGCCGGGCAGGGTGGTCGGGGCCTTGGCGGCGATCCTGGCGAAGTTGAACTGCTTGCCGTAGTTCGGGTGGTGCGTCCACTCGCCCGCGGCAGTGACCTGCATGCCCTCCTCGATGCCGGTCGAGCGGCCGACCCACGTCTGCGGCGCGACCTCGCCGGGCCGCACCACCCGCAGCACCGTGTAGCGGGTCTGCGGGTTGTGGTGGACGACGCGCAGCACGGCCCCCTCGATCCGCTCGCCGGCGGCTTCGTTCTCGGGGGTCTCGGGGGTCGCCATGCGGCGGCGGAGCATCGCCCATCGCGCGCCGATCGGCAACGTTCACGGGCCTGTGCCCGGGTTCGCGCGGCCGCTCGGGTGCGGGGCCCAGGCGGCGGGGGTGTCGCAGCCGCCCGGGTCGCGGGCGAGCGAGCGCCCCGGGAGATCGCCCGGGTCGTGCCAGCCGCCGTAACTGTCCAATACGACAGGTCCTTTCGCACCTGCCTCGAAGACCAGGAGGAGCGCCTCGCCGGGGCTGTTTTTGAGCCCGCCGGCCGCCAGCGAGGCGTCGACGCGGATCAAAGAGGCGCCCGGCGGCGGGCCCGGATCGTCGCCCTGGGCCGGGTCGTAGGCGGCGGGGACGACCACGTGGCGCTGGCCGGGCGCGGAGGTGAACTGCGGCAGCGGATCGCCGCCGCCGAGGTCGAGGGCGCCCGCGGGGCCGTCGACGAGGCGTAGGCCACTGACGAGGAGCGGGTCGCCGGCGGCGCGGAGATCGGCCAGCTCGACGAACTCCTGCGCGGGCTCGCGGCCGCGCGGGTTGGCGAGCACCTCGGCGAGCGCCAGCGGCGGGGCGGCGCGATCGAAGCTGTCCCCGAGGACATGCTCGGCGCTGCGCTCGGCGGCGCGGCCGGCGAGGTCCCAGGCCTGGAGGGTGGCGGTGACGCGGGCGCCGGCGGGGGCGTCCAGGCGGACTGCGAGGTCGACGGGGCCGGGCGGGGCCACCAGCTCGCGCGCGGCCGGGCCGGCGGTGAGGCGCAGGCGCAGCGGCTCGCGGGCGTGCAGGCGCGCGTGCAGGCAGCGGCCGAGCTGGGCGAACACGAGGCCGCCGAGATCGGGCGGGCTGAGGTCGGGGCCGGGGCCGGTGCGGAAGGCGGCGAACTCGCGCGCGGGGACCAGCGGACGGCCGGCGCGGTCGCGCAGGCTGCCGCCGGCGAGCTCGTAGACCGCGCCGGGGGCGAGCAGCTCGGCTGTCCTCCAGGACAGGCAGAGGCCGGGCACCCAGCCGGGACAGGCGACGGGATCGACGAGCTCGCGCTGATGATCGGCGGCGCGCAGCTGCAAGGTGTCGCCGGGGACGGGGGCGACCGGGCGAGCGAAGGCGGTGTCGATGCGGGCGAGATCGGTGGGCACGAGGTCGGCCCCGGGCGGCGGCGAGACGAGCCGCGGCGCCGGGCCCGAGCTGGCGGGGCCGGCCGTGACGAGGTCGCGCCGCCACACGACTGCCTCGCCGTCGTCGTCGACCAGCGGCGCGCCGCGGCGGTCGCGGGCGAACACGAGGAGGCTGTGGCGGGCGTGCGCTGCGAGCGGGCGCTCCGGGGTGATGTGCAGGCGAGTGCCTGGTCTTTTGGGCAGGTCCTCGAGGGTGAGGGCGAGCGGGATGGCGCCGTCGAGCGGGTCGCCGCGCTCCAGGGCGCGCAGGTCGGCGTCGGCGATCGGGTCGACCTGGCAGCGCCCGCGCTCGCAGCTGCCCTCGTCGCACTCGGGGGTGAGCTCGCAGGCGCCGACGGTCTCCCAGGCGAGCAGGGCGACGCGCAGGCGGCGAGGGTCGAGCGGCTCGCTGAACTCGAGCCGCCACGGACCCGCGACGGGGACCTCGACTGCGCGCGGACCGGGCAAGTCGCTGGCGAGGACGCGCGGACCGTCGAGGTCGGCGTCGAGGACGAAGTCGATGCAGGAGGGGACGAAGGCGAGGGCGAGGAGGAGCCGGAGTCTCACACCGAGAGGTCGCGCGGCGGCGGGGATGTTTTGCAGGACGTCGATGTGAGCGGGCGCGCCAAGGCCGGTTGGGGGCAGACGAGGCTGACAGCAGAGCGGGCAGGAACTGCATGAGAGCGGACGGCTCGGTTCGAGCCCTGGCCCATGCGGACAGCCGGGCGCGGCGCGCTCATCGTCGACTGCGAGTCGCTGTCTTTCGTCGGTCCGCGAGCTGTCCTGGCGACCGCTCGTGTCCGGCGCGGTCAGCCGAGCTCGATGCGCTGACCGCCATGCGCGGTCCGCCGCGAGGCGGAGAGCTGTCCTCGGGTCCAGCGCGGTGACCTGTTCGCGGCGCAGGGCGCGTGCGCTGGTCAGCGAGGCCGGGGCGGCGATCCGTCGAATGGTTCCGACATGTCACTCGGGGTATGTCGTTTAGGTAACGTCGGATAGGACATGTCGCATAGGACATGTCGGGAAAAAGATCTCAGCGCAGCAGCGGCATCACCTCGGCGGCGAAGCGCTCCATCTCCTCGAGCTGCGGGCTGCACTGCAGGAGCAGGAGGTCGACGCCGGCGGCTTCGAAGCGGCGGATCTGGTCGGCGACTTGCTCCGGCGTGCCGACCAGGCCGGCGCGCAGGCCCCGGTTCGAGACCGAGTAGTCCTCGCGGCTGACCTGCTGCTCGAGCTGGGTGTTTTGTAGAAAGTCGCGGTAGTTGGCGTAGCCGGGCGAGCCCTCGGAGACGTCGGTGATCCGCGCCCGCTCGCGCTCGGCCTCGGCCTCGCTGGCGCGGACGATGACGTAGGCGGCCATGCCGTGCTGCATCGGCGGCAGGCCGAGGGCGTCCCGGCGGCGGCGCATGTCGGCGATCTTGGGGGCCACGCGCTCGGGCGGGTCGCCGTGCATGACGTAGGCGTCGCAGGCGCGGGCGATCAGCGACTTCGCGGCCTCGGACTCGCCGCCCGCATAGATCACGGGCCGTCGCGCCGGCTTGGGCTCGAGCACGCACGCCTCGACCTCGTAGTACTGGCCGCGGAACGAGAACTCGGGCTCGCTCCAGGCGCCGGTGACGACCTGCAGCCACTCGTCGGTGCGGGCGTAGCGGTCGTCGTGGCGCTCGAAGCGGACGCCGTAGCGGCGGGCCTCGTCGGACCACCACGAAGAGACGACGTTGAGCGCGAGCCGGCCGCCGCTGATCCGGTCGAGGTTGGCGGCCTGCTTGGCGAAGATCGCCGGGCTGTGGAAGGTCGGGCGCACCGCGACCATGAGCTCGAGGCGGGTGGTGACGGCCGCCAGCGCGGCCGCGGTGGTCCAGGCGTCGAGCGCCGGCGCGGCCGGGCCCTTGATGTCGTTGAGGAACAGCTCGGCGACGAGGGTGAGGTCGTAGCCGAGCTCCTCGCTGCGCACTGCGAGCCGGCGCGCGTAGTCCCAGGTGGCCGCCATGCCCTCGTCGGGCACGTTGCGCAGCCAGCCGCCGAACACTGGGAGCCAATAACCGAAGCGCATGTCCGTTCCTACAGGGTCGAAGGGTCAGGTGCGGGCCGGGCGGCGAGGGGGCGGCGGAGTTGCATGTTTGTTAAGGGGTAGGCACCGGCTGAGCTGCGAAGGCGTCGCATGTCCGTCCTACAGGGGCGAAAGGGTGGACGCCGAGCGGGCGAGGGCGCGGAGGCGTCGCATGTCTGTTCCTACATGGCCCAAGGGTCAGATGCCGGCCTCCCAGCGGGCCTGCAGGTAGTCGACGCAGCGGGCGAAGGCGTCGAGGCCGACGACGTTCGGCGCGTCGGCGACGAAGTTCGAGAGGGCGTTGATGTCGTAGTAGTCGATCTCGCCGTCGCGGTCGTCGACGAGGTACTCGACGCCGCCGACGTCGAGCGCGGCCGCCTCGGCGATCGCCTCGACCGCGCGGATGACCTCGGGCGGGGGCGTGTAGCCCTGGACGCGCATGCCCGTCTTCGGGGCATCGAGGGCGCAGGCCGAGCGCACGAGGTCGCGACCGTCGGCGGTCTGGCAGGCGTCGGCCGGGCACAGGTTGAAGGAGGAGGGCGGGGGGAAGACCTCGATCGCGTAGAGGAACTTGCGGCCGACGACCTCGACGCGCACGATCCGCCCGCCGCGCAGAGGGCACAGCTCCTGCACGAGCGCGGTCTGGTCGACGCCGAGATCGAGCTCGCCGCGATCGGCGGCCTCGGCGAGCTCGGCCGGCGCGTCGAAGCGACGGATGCCGGCCCCGCTGCCGCCCACGTTGGCCTTGACGAGGATCGGCCAGCGCAGGCCCTCGGCGGCGGGCAGCGCCTGGCTGGCGTGGTTGATGACCCGGGCGCGCGGATAGCCGAGGCCGAGGTCGTCGAGGAGGCCGAGTTGGTCGGCCTTGGAGACCTCGTAGCGGTAGACGGCGCTGCCGTTGACGACGGGGATCTTGCGCCGCTCCCAGTGCCGCAAAATTGCGAGAGTGTAATGCGTGGTCTGGCCGCGCCCGCGCAGGTAGGCGGAGGGACTTGCGCGGTTGAACACGAGGCCGTACGGCGGCTCGCGCTCGGCGGGGTCGAAGCGGCTCTGATCGGCGGCGAGACGGACCACCGGGAGGTGGCGCCGCTCGAGCTCGGCGAACAGAGGACGGAACCAATCGGGGTGTTCGTAGAAGATGGCGATCGGGGCGGGCATCTTCGTAGTGGGGGCACGGTAGCGCGCGCCGCGCTGAGCAGGCAAGCGAGCGCTTGCATCGGCTGCGCGCGCGGTCAACACTGCCGCGGACTCCGAATCCTTGTTCGCCGCCTGCGCCATCGCCCTCGCGCTCGCGCCGTCGCCCGTCCCCGGCGCGACGCCGGCGACGCCGCCGGGCGTGCTGCCGGAGGGGCCGAAGCTGCCGCCCGCCCAGCCGCTGGCCGTCAGCATCGACAACGGCCCGCCGAAGCCGGAGCTGCCGGAGGCGACGGTGCCGGTCACGCCGCCGGCCGGCCGCCGCTTCCGCAAACGCCAACGTCGGCAGCGCGACAACCGTCACCGCCTGCTGCCGCTGCCGCATCTGAGCTCGCAGCCCGCAACCGGCCTGACTCTCGGCGGCTCGCTCAACTACGCCTACCGCCTGCCCAACGACAACTTCAACCGCGTGTACGGCCTGGCGTGGTCGCGCGTGTCGACCAAGCTGGTGCAGGACCACATCATCAGCGCCCGCATGCGCGACATGCTGGGCCGCCGCGAGATCTTCAACTTCGGCTTCTGGGCCTCGCTCGACCCCGTCTATCCGTTCTACGGGGTCAACAACCACGCCACGATCACGCCGGCGGAGCTGCAGTCGCCCCACAACCTGATCCGGATGGACAACTGGGGCGGGTGGTTCACCTTCGAGCACCCGCTGTACACCGTCGAGCGCCCGGGCCGATCGCCGGGGACGCTGCGCCACTACTCGGGGATCTTCTACTACGTCGACATCGTCCGCGGCTACGCGAACAGCCGGCTGGTCGAGGAGTTCCCGAGCGCCGAGGGGACGACGCGGCGCGGCATCGTCCGCCTCGGCCTGACGTGGGACAGCCGCGACAACGATTGGAGCCCGACCGAGGGCAGCCTCATCGACGTGACGTTCGACGCGGCCGGCAAGTGGACCGGCTCGACGTCGAACTGGGGCCGCTTCCACACGACGATGCGCCACTACTGGTCGCTCGGCCAGTCGAACGTGGTGCTGGCCCACCGCTTCACGTTCGACTCGCTGTGGGGCGAGCCGCCGCTGATGACGCTCGGCGAGTTCGGCGGGCTGTTCCCGATGGACGCCTACGGCGGCGCGTTCGTCGGCCGCGGCTTCGGCCGCCGCCGCTTCATCGGCAAGCAGAAGGCGACCGCCTCGTTCGAGCTGCGGTTCGCGCCGGTCGAGTTCAAGATCCGCCGACACACGCTCGGGGTCGGTCTCGAGCTGTTCGTCGAGGCCGGCCTGGTGTCGCAGACGATGGCCGACCTCCTCAAGCACTGGTACGTGTCCGGCGGGCCGGGCCTGCTCCTGATCTGGGACCGCTTCGTGGTGTTCCGCGTCGAGGGCGGTTTCGGCAAGGAGGGCGGGGCGCTGTACCTGCAGAGCGAGCACGCGTTTTAAGGACATGTCCGTAAGGACATGTCAGGAGAAACCTGTTCTAGAGCGCGTTCCAGCGCCGCGTGTCGGTCGACGTGCGGCGGGCTGCCGCGCGGTGCTCCGCGGCAGCACGGAGGGTCCGGCGCGCGTGAGTGCAGGTCGGGCGCAGGGCAGCAAGGCGCCTGCGGCGCAGGCGGTGGTTGTGCTGAAATCCGGGGATGGAACGACGTAGCGGGGGCCATCGGGTCCCTTTCGCGGTGGTCGGGCTCGACCTGGAATTGCGAGTCACCGAGTGGAGCGAGGGCGCCGAGCAGCTGCTGGGCGTGACGAGCGAGGCGGTCTCGGGGCGCGACGTCGCGGAGCTGGTGCCGCTGCGCGGCGAGGACTGGCGAGCTGTCCTCGAGGACAGTCCCACGGTGCGCCTGACTCTGGCCGACGGGCGCGTGATCGAGTGGGCGCCCGCGACGGTGCAGGACGAGGCAGGCGCGCGGATCGGGGTGGTCTGTTACGGGCGCGAGGTGACCGCGACGGTGGCGGCCGAGAAGCAGGCGCAGATCGAGCACTCGGCGCTGCGGGCGTTCCTCAGCCACTTGCCGACGGTGGTCAGCGTGTTCGACCGCGAGGGCACGTACATGCTGGTCGAGGGCAAGGGCCTCGAGGCGATCGGCATCGCCCCCAATCAGTTCGTCGGGCAGAACGCGTTCGACCTGTACGCGAAGAGCGAGTCGGCGGAGTTCATCCGCCGCGGCCTGGCCGGCGAGTCGATGCCGATGACGGTGCTCGAGGAGTATGGGAAGATCTGGGAGAACTGGCACATCCCGGTCCCCGAGGGCTGCGACGCCGGTCTGGTGACGATCACGCTCGAGGTCACGGCCACCCGCGCGCGCGAGCGGGAGCTGCTCGAGAAGATCGAGCTCATCGAGCGCCAGCAGCGGGTGATCCGCGAGCTGTCGACGCCGATCATCGAGGTGTGGGAGGGGATCCTCGCGCTGCCGATCATCGGCCTGGTCGACAGCGTGCGCACGGCCGAGATCATGGACAGTCTGCTGCAGCACGTCGGCCGCATGCGCGCGCGGCATGCCATCCTCGACATGACGGGGATCGAGGTGGTCGACACGTCGACGGCGAACCACCTGATCTCGATGATCCGCGCGATCCGCCTGCTCGGCGCGGAGGGGGTGATCACGGGCATCAACCCCGGCATCGCCCAGACGATCGTCACCCTCGGCGTCGACCTGCGCGGGATCCAGGTGTTCGCCACGCTGCGTCAGGCGCTCAAGTACTGCATCGGCGCGAAGGCGTGAAAGGCGTGAAAGGCGTGAAGCGTGACGAAGCGAGGGCCGTGACGAAGCGAGGGCCGTGACGACCTGACGATGGGTGTCGGCCCGCGGTGCGAGGCGCCGCGGGCCGAGTCGTGAGGCGGTGGGCCGCGCTCAGAAGCGGTAGTTGAGGCCGAGGCCGCCGCCGTCGAAGCGGGGCATCGGCGCGACCGCGAGGCCGGTCTTGCCGACCGGGATGCCGGCGAGGTTGCGCTCCCAGTTCTTGTAGCGCGAGTAGCGGACGGCGCCGACGACACCCATGACGAAGGTGGCGATCTGGATGCCGGACACGAGGAACAGGCCGAAGGTCTCGCGCGCGCTGTCGGAGCTCTGCGCGGCCAGCATGGGGCCGACGAACGGGACCATCAGCGCCTTGCCCATCTCGCGGCAGTCGTGCTTGGTGCGGTTGCAGCCGCCGTGGCCGTCGTGGCTCATGGCGCCGGCCCAGGCGGTGAGCAGGTAGGTGGTGCCGAACATCGAGAAGCCGGCGATCATCAGGCCGAGGCCGCGCTTGGGCGGCGGGATCGGGCGGCGCGGGGCCGCGGGCGGGGCCGGCGGCGGGGCGACGATCACGGTGGTCGTGGTCGGGCCGCGCAGCGAGGGGTCGTTGTAGGGCTGGACCGTGGGCGTGGTGACGACCACGGCCTCGGCCACCACCGGCTCGGGCGGGGCCGGCGGCGCCTCGGGCACCGGCACGGCCTCGACGATCACCTCGTGCGTGCCGGCCGGGGCGTAACCCGCGGGGACGTCGCCGTCGGCGTGCAGCTGGACGAGGTAGGGGCTGGCGGCGGCGGTGTTCGGGACCAGCGGGAGGCCGACGAGGCTGACGGCGGCGGTGAGGGCGGCGATGCGCGACGTGAACATGAGGACAGGTCCTTGAGTTCAGGTGACCGGGGGCGAGGCGAGGGGGGGCGAGGCGAGGGGGGGCGAGGCGAGGGGGGGCGAGGCGAGGGGGGGCGAGGCGAGGGGGGGCGAGGCGAGGGGGGGCGAGGCGAGGGGGGGCGAGGCAAGGAGCCGCGGGGCGTGGTGAAGACGCGACGAGACGCGGGGCGTGAAGAAGGAGGTCAGAAGCGGGCGCCCAGGGTGAGGGTGCCGCCGTCGAGGAAGCGGGTGGGGGCGACGCCGAGGCGCAGTTTGTTGCCGAGCTTGACGCCGTCGACGCCGACGTAGCGCGGCTCGCGGCCGTCGCGGACGAACTGCACGGTGCCGATGATGCCCATCGTCAGGCCGGCGATCTGGACCAGCGCCGGGAAGGCCATCAGGACCTTGGGCGTGATCGCGTCGGTCTCGATGTAGGGGATGGCCATGAACGGGCCGATCGCGGGGATCAGGCTGAAGGCGGCGGCGTTCTTGCAGTTGGGGTTGCGGGTCAGGTTGCAGGTGTCGTGGACGATGGCGGCGACGAAGGCGGTCGCCAGGTACGACGAGCCGAACATGACCCAGCCGCCGATCATCAGGCCCTTGCGGCGCTTGCGGGGCATCGGCGGCGGCGGGGCGTAGCTGACGGTGGGCGTGCTGCCGGGGTCGGCGTAGGGCTGCGGACCCTCGGCGACCGGGGCGGGCGCGGCGGGGTCGGCGTAGGGCTGGGGCGCGGGGGCAGCGACGGGCGCCGGCGCGGCGGGCCCGGACTCGACGACGACGGTGGTCTCCGTCGCGGGCTGCTGGACGTTGGAACGAAGGGACAGGTTCGCAGGGACATGTCCCCAAGGACTGGCGAAGACCTCGGGGCAGGCGAGCGTGACGGCGAGGGCGGCGGCGAGCGGGGCGGCGCGGCGAATCATGCTGAGCTCCTCAATGGGGGCGAGCGTGCATTAGTTTGCCCCCGGGTCCTGGCCTCAGCAAGACGCGTACTTCCGCCCGACGCCCGGGGGCCGGCCGCAAGTCTGCGAGATCGTTCGAGGCCGGCCGGCTGCGCGGGAACGACGGGCGGCGGTGGTGTAGCGAGATGCCGCGCTGCCGCTGCAGGTCACGACGCGTCGATCACGTCGGCCGGACCGCGGCGGATGCGAGCGGGAAGCGGACCTGGAGCTCGGCGCCGCCGCCCGGGCGCGCGGCCGCCACGGCGTCGCCGCCGTGCCCGCGAGCCAGCTCGCGCACGAGGGCGAGGCCGAGGCCGGTGCCGGGGGTGTGGGCGTCGCGCTCACGCGCGACCCGGTAGAAGCGGTCGAACACGCGGTCGCGGTCGGCCTCGGGGATGCCGGGGCCGCGGTCCTGGACGCGCAGTACGGCCTGATCGGCCACCACCGCGAGCTCCACGCGCAGGCCGGCCGCGCGCGCGTCGGCGGCGTATTTGAGGGCGTTGTCGAGGAGGTTGACGAGGATCTGCTCGACCGCCTGCGGGTCGCTGCGGACGGTCACCGGCTCGTCGGGGAGAGCGAGCTCGACCGGCGGGAAGCCGCGCCGCTCGACGTGACGCGCCTGGTCGTCGACGATGTCGCGGATCTGCGCGGCGAGATCGCCCGGCCGCAGCTGCAGGACGCGCCGGCCCTCCTCGAGCTGGGCGACCGCGAGGACGTTCTCGACCAGGCGGCTCAGTCGCACGCTCTCGTGGGCGAGGTCGTCGTAGAAGACGGGCAGGCGCTCGGGCGCGACGAGGCCCTCCTGCAGCATCTCGGCGTGCATGCGCAGGGTGGTCAGCGGGGTCCGCAGCTCGTGCGAGACGGCCGACACGAAGGCGGTCTTCTGCGCCGACAGCTCGTCCGACCGCCGCGCGGCCCGGGCGAGGGCGACGATCGCCGCCGCGACCACGCCGCCGAGGCCGAGCAGGACGCCGAGCTGCAGGACGAGCGAGCCGCCGGGCGGGAGCGGAGGGGCGGGGAAGCAGAACGCGAGGTCGGGCAGGACCTCGTCGTGGACCGGCCGCGCGAGCGCGCAGGCGCCGGTGGCGGAGGTCGCGGCGATCGTCGGGGTGGCCTCCGGGAGGGCGTGGCGGGCGACCAGCGCGGTGAGCCACTCGCCGGCGAGCCGGCCGCGATCGAGCACCGCGCCCTGGACCGAGCCGGCGCCGGCGTGGCTGACGACCCGCTGCAGGACGACGGCCTCGCCGAGCCTCAGGTAGGCCATCGGCGAGTAGTCGAGGCTCGGGCCTGCCTCTTGGGGAATGTCCTCGAGGGCATGTTCTTTCGGCAATGGCCCTTGCGACCCGTCCGATGGGACATGTCCCTGGGGACCGACGACGCGCTGCTGCTGGATCGCCTCGAACACCGGCTCGGCGCTGGCCTGCTGCGGCGGGGTGGCGCTCTGGGCCTGCTGGCTCTGGATCGTGTCCCAGGTGACGAGGTTGCGGCTGGTCTGCGGCAGGCGGACCTTCTGGGTCCGCTCGGCGGCGAGGGCGTCGCCGCGGCGGGCGTCGGCGAGGTCGCGGTAGGCGGCGTTGCCCATGTCGTTGAGGGCGACTGTCAGCGACTGGTCACCGGCGACGGCGCCGCTGCCGAAGCTGAGGGCGCGCAAAGGGGCGAACTCGGGGCCGGCGACGGTGGCCTCGACCGCGACCGCGCGCGGCGAGCCGCCGGGCTCGGTGGCGTACGGGGTGCGCACGCGGCCGTCGGGATCGAGCTGGAAGTAGGCGGAGATCCGCGGGTCGTCGGGCGCGCCGGCCAGCGGCGAGAGGGCCACTGCCTCGCCGAGCGCGAGCACCTCGGGCGGGCGGTAGAACCGGCCGTAGTGCTCGAACGGGCGCGCGTCCTCGCGGCGGCGCAGCTCCTCGAGGCTCTCGCGCGCGGCGGCCCGCAGCAGCTCTGCCGCCTGGACCAGCTCGTCGTGGCGCTGCTCGGCGAGCATGCTGCGCTCGCGCAGGTCGGCGAGCAGCCAGCCGAGGGCGAGGGCGAGGGTCGGCGCGGCCACGCCGAGGCCGAGCGCGAGGGTACGGCGGCGGGCGGGGCTCATCGCGCGTCCCAGCGGTAGCCGCGGCCGCGGACGGTGCCGATCCAGTCGTCGCCGCCGGGCAGCTGGCGCAGCTTGCCGCGCAGCTGGAGGATGTGGACGTCGACGGTGCGGGTGCGGACTGTGCCGTCGTGGTAGCCCCACACCTGGGTGAGGAGCTCCTCGCGGGTGACGCCGACGCCGGGCCTTGCGCGCAGGAAGTCGAGGATCAGGCCCTCGCGGGCGGTGAGCTCGAGCTGTCCTTCGGGCCAGGTGATGCTGAGGCGGGCGAGGTCGACGAGGGCGTCGCCGACGCGGAACGACTGGCTGGCGGGGGCCGGGCGGTTGCGCCGGAGCAGGCCGCGGGCGCGCGCGAGGAGCTCGCGGATGCCGAACGGCTTGGTGACGTAGTCGTCGGCGCCGGCGTCGAGGCCGGCGACGATGTCGGCCTCGGCCCCGCGCGCGGTCAGGACGAGGACCGGGACGAGGTCGCCGCGGGCCCGGGTCTGCCGCAGGACGCCGAGGCCGTCGACGCCGGGCAGCATGATGTCGAGGAGGACCAGGTCGAACTGGGCGCAGGCGAGGCGCGCGAGCGCAGCGTGGCCGTCCTCGGCGACCTCGAGGGTGTAGCCCTGCGAGCGGAACAGCTCGACGAGGCCGTGACGGATCGCCGGCTCGTCCTCGACGATCAAGATCCGCGGGGCAGGCTCGGTCACGCGGACGATCGTGGCACAGATCGCGGCGGCGTCGGTAAGAGGTCGGTAAAACCTCGCGGGCGGGCGCGCAGGAGGGAGCTGCGGGCGGAGCGGGCGCACGGGGAGGAGGCGCGGTTCATGGCGGTCAGGGCTGAGACCGCGGTCTCGCGGACCGCGAGCGGCGAATGACATGCACTTTGGGACATGTCGCTCGACTGCGCTCGCGAGAGACCCCGGCGGCACGAGGTGCGGCCGGGGCTCGCAGCGCGCCCGGGGCTCAGTTGGAGGCGAAGGTGGGCAGCTCGACGCGGGGGCCGAGGGTGAGCTCGACGTGGCCGAGGCCGTGGAACTGCTCGCCGTCGATGACCGGATTCAGAGCCTCGCCGTCCTCGGCGGTGATCCGCACGCGGCGAGCCTTGTCGTCGTAGACCTTGCGGCCGAGGATCGGGGTGCCGAGGACGATGTTGGGGACGTTGGCGACGACGCCGATAGGGGTGGTGTCGAGGGCCTGGAAGTGGAGGACACCGCCCTCGCGCGCGTGGCGGAAGCAGCGGACGACGCCGGCGAGGTTGATGTCGATCGCGCCGACCTGCATCGAGGCGAAGCTGGCGAACGGGAGCTCGCGGCCGTCGACCTCGACGCGGGCGCGCGTGGGTCGGAAGAAGTCGGTGGCGTAGCTGCGCATCTCGTCGGGGATGAAGCGCTGCAGCGGCGGGGCGAGGTTGCTGGCGAGGGTGCTGACCAGGGCGCCGCCTGCAGCGGCGCCGATGACCCCGGCGATGGCGAGCGCGCCGCGCTCCTTGGGCAGGGCGTAGAAGCGGTCGAAGAACGCCTGGGCGACGCCGCCGAGCGCGGCGGCCAGGCCGACGCGCTCGAACGCGGGCGACTGCGGGCTGTCCGAAAGTTCCTGTCCGATCGGCGCGCCGACGATCTTGCAGGTGTCGATCGTGACGGTGGGGATCGGCTCGCCGCGCTCGAGCCGGCCGACGAGGCGGCGGACGATCGAGTCGGCGTCGCCCTTGAGGCCGGCCTTGCGGGCGACGAAGTCGACGGTGCCGCCGTTGGTCGGGACGACGATCGGGAGGCGGGTGGCGCCGGTCTGCTGGGCGTCGGCGTGGAGGGTGTTGAGGACCCAGTGGAGGGTGCCGTCGCCGCCGTCGCACACGAAGTAGCGGCAGCCGGCCTCACGCAGGTTACGAATCGCCTTCGGGAGCTCGTCGAGGCGACGGGTCTCGACGACCGCGCCGTAACGTCCGACGGCCTGCTCGAGGGCGCGCCGACGCTGCGGCCGGCGGTAGTTCTTCTTCGAGTTGGGGTTGGTGATGATGCCGACGTCCATTGCGACCCCGAAGTGCCGAGGGAAGACATTACGCGCCCCGATCGTGAGCGACAAATTCTGACGTGCGCCCGCTGAGCACGCCGTGCGCCGCGACGCGGGCGGTGTGCAATCGAATGCGCAGTGCGTCACTCCGACAGCGCGGCGCAGCGGCGGCGGAACATCGATCCCTCGCCGCGCTCCTCCGGCGACGCAGTCGGCTGCGCAGGCCGGTGCGCACGGCGATCGCGGCGCTCGTGAGTGAAGGTCCGCCGCCGCTGCGCCCGCAGGCCCGCGGGCCCGGGCCGATCCCCGGGGACAGCGGCGTGGTGCGCAGTGACGCGCGCAGCGAGAGCGGGGTCCGCAGGTGTCCCGAGAGTCAGGCGCAGCGAACGGCGGGGGCGGCGCCCGGCGCCCGGCCGATGTGCGCCTGCTCCCGAGGGCATGCTCTGAAAGACATGTCCCGAGAGACCGATGGGCGCGAGGCCGTCAGGTCGCAGCGCCGGCGAGGTGGCGGCGGAACGCGGCCAGGGCGACTGTGGCCCGCTCGCGCACCTCGAGGTCCGGGTCGCCGCTCGCCATCGCTTCGAGCAGCGGCAGGAACTCCGGCCAGGTCGGGTAGGCGGCGGCAGTGAGCGCCTTGCTCCGCAGCGACGGGTCCTCGTCGGCGAGCAGGCGGGAGAAGTGGTCGAACACGCGGGGCTCGAACGACTGCGGGGCGAGCACGCCGAGCGAGGCGATCACCGGGAACGACCGCGCCGCGGCGGCGTCGACGGCCAGGGCGGCGAGCAGCGTAGCGAGCGAGAGGCCGTCGAGCTCGTCGATCGCGTCCGCGGCCAGGCTCGCCTCGTCCGCGCCGTCGACGACGAGGTAGGCGATGCCGGCGAAGCGATCGTCGAGCCGGTGCAGCCGGGTGGCGCTGTCGCGGCTGATCCAGATGATCTCCTCGGGGTTGTCGTCGCTCTCGGGGACCTTGTCGTAGAAGACGAGGCCGCGGTCCGCGGCGAAGCAGGAGACCTTCCACTGGCTGACGCGATCTTCGATGACGATGCGTTGCATGGCTGTCCCGAGGGACTTGCTCTCAGGGACCTGTCCCGAAGGCTATTCCTTCTTGCGGGTGAACCAGGCGCGGATGCCGGCGAACAGGCCGACGATGGCGAGGACGATGAACTTGCCGCCCTTGGCGAGGAGGGCGAACAGGCCGGCCTTGGCGGCCAGCTTGCCGGCGATGAGGCCGCCGATGCCGTAGGCCGCGACGGTGTCGATGTCGGGGTTGAAGTCGCTGTAGCGGTTGCCGTCGTCGAACTCGACGCGGCCGTAGATCGTCTCCATCTCGGGGCGGATCTGGGGCAGCTGCGTCATGCCGGACACTGCGTTGAGCTCGAGCACGCCCTTGCGGCCGAGCACGCGCACCGCGTAGTTGAGCGAGTTCTCGCCGCCCTCGTCGCCGCCGAGCTCCTTGGCCCAGTAGAGGCTGTGGCGCGACTGGTCGTAGTGCGGGGGCTCGGCCCAGCCGACCAGGTGCATGGCCGGGAAGCCCATGGCCTTGCGCGACTCGTTCTCCTTCTCGGTCGCTTCCTTCATCTGCGTCAGCAGCTCGTCGTAGTCGATGCTGGCGGCGTCGGCGTCGTCGACGTGGCCCTCCTCGACGTAGGAGACGACGACGCCCCAGCCGCGCGGGTCGGCGGGGCTCAGCTTGGCCGGGACGATCATGCCGAGCGGCTGCTCGCCGGGCGGGTTGTGCCAGGCCTCCTCGATGACGCGGCGGGCGTCGGCGGGGCCGAGGAAGCGGTAGTCCTCACCGAGGTGCAAGGTGGCGAGGCCGTCGCCGACCTTGATGTCACCTGTCTGATAGGTCAGCTTGCTGTCGAACTCGGCGCTCATGAGGGTCGCCAGGCCCTCGGCGATCAGCTTCTCGTCGTCGGTGAGGGTCTCGCCGCGGTCGAGCTTGGCGGCCAGCGCCTGGATGCCGGCCTCGTCGATCGCGGCCAGCTTCTCCTGCTGGGCGGGGCTGAGCGCGTCCCAGCCGGGCGGTGGGGCCTCGTCCTGCGCGGCGCCGGCCGGCGGGGCCGCGGCGCTGTTGCCGTCCTCGAACACGGTGGCGCGAGCGGTGAGCGGGGCGCCGGCGAGGAGCGCTCCGAGGACGAGGGCGACGTGCTTCATCGCGCCAGGCTAGCACCGGGCTCAGGCGGACGATAGAGGTCAGGGCCGGGCCGCGACCGCGCCCGCGAGCAGTTCGGCGATCTGGTTCTGGAGATCGCGCGCCTGCGGGGCGGCGAAGGTGTCGAGGTCGTTGAAGAGGATGGCGAAGGCGAGCGGGGGGCGGCCGACTGCGCCGGCGTAGCCCGAGAGGGTCGAGACGCCGTCCAGCGAGCCGGTCTTGGCGCGCACGAAACGGGCGGCCCGGCCCTCCTGCATGCGCCCGCGCAGGGTGCCGTCGACGCCGGCGATCGGCAGCGAGGCGAGGTAGTCGGCGCCGTAGCGGAAGTCGCGGTGGACTGCGATCAGGAGCTGCACCAATTGCGCGGCGCTGATCCGGTTGGCGTCGTAGAGGCCGGAGCCGTTGTTGTAGACGAAGCCGTCGACGCCGACGCCGAGGCCCGCGAGCCAGGTGCGCACGCGCGCGAGGCCGCCGGCGAAGCTGGCCGGGGTGTGGTCGTCGAGGCTCTTGAGGATGTGCTCGGCGACGTAGTTGTTCGACAGCTTGTTGACGCTGCGGACGAGCACGCTGAGCGGCTCGCTGCGCACGAGGGCCAGGCGCTCGCTGTCCTCGGGGACAGCTTCGAACTTGACCGCGCTGCGCCCGATGCCGATGCCGCGCTGCTTGAGGACGAGGCGGAACACCTCGCCGGCGTACTCGGCCGGGCGCGCGACGGGGTAGCGGTACTCGGCCGCGGCGGCGTCCTTGCCGATGGTGCCGTCGACGGCGATCTCGACCACGCCGCCTTCGGTGGTGCCGATGGCGAGCTTGAGTTGGTTGCGCGCGCCGGTGGCGGTGGTGGCGGTGTTGGCCTTGAGCTTGAGCGAGGGGACGGGCGGGTCGACGGCGACGATCGCCGGGTCACCCTCGCCGGCGCCGGGGCGGGCGAGGACGACGTAGGTGCCGAAGTTGACTGCAGTGGCCCCGCCGGGGGCGCGGAACGAGGCCAGCTCGTCCTTCTGATCGAACAGCGGCGGCAGCTCGTCGCGGTCGTAGGCGGTGCTGTCGAGGACGAGGCCGCCGGTGACCTTGGTGATGCCGAGGGCCCGCAGGTCGCTGGCCAATTGATAGAGGTCAGCGGTGACGAGCGACGGATCGCCGCCGCCCTTGAGATAGAGGTCGCCGTCGACGGTGTGACCCTTGAGCGCGCCCTTCTTGGCGTAGACGCGGGTGACGTAGCGGTGCTCGGGGCCGAGGAGCGACAGCGCGGCGGCGGTGGTGACGAGCTTGATGTTGCTGGCGGGGTTGAGGCCGAGGTCGGGGTTCTTCTCGTAGAGGCGGGCGCCGGTGGCCATGTCGACGACGAGCAGGCCGACGCGCGCGCGGGCCAGGAATTTGGCCTGCAACAGGAGGTCGATCTGGCCGGCGAGGTCGGTCGGCGCGGCGGCAGGCGCGGACTCGGCGACCGGGGCCGCGGCCGACGGGGGCGGAGCGAGGCAGCACACGAAGGCCGCGGCGGCGATTGCGAGGCGCTGGCCGAACGAGGGGCGCACCCGGCCAGGCTAAGTGATTTGCCGGCCGAACGTCCAATTTGCGTCGCGCCGCGCGCCGTGCAGGCCGACCGCTCTGCGGAACCTGGGGTGATCGGGCGGCCGTCTTCGCCGCCGCCCGGCCGGCGATCTTGGGTATGCTGGTGGCCTCGGCAGGAGCGCTCATGACGGTCGCGCGGAGCTTGCGGTGGTTCGGTTTCGGTCTCGGGCTGTGCGTCGCGTGGCCGCACGCGCTCGCCGGTCCGCCGGAGCTGGCCGCGGAGGGGCGCGCGCTGCCGATGGCGCTGCGCAGCGGGGCGGCCTCGGTGGCCCACAAGTCGTACACGCTGCACGGGATCCCGGTGCGCGGGGCATTCGCGACGATGCTGTCCGACAAGACAGGTGAGCGCGAGGTCGCGTCCTCGCGGCCGCTCGCCGGTCCGCAACTGCGGCCCGAAGAGGCGCGGATCGAGGTCGGCGAGGCGGAGGCGATTGCGGCCGCCCACGCCCACGCGGAGGGGCCCGAGGAGCCGGGCACTCTGGTCTACAAGCTGATCCTCGGCGAGCCGGTGCTGGCCTACGAGGTCGAGCTGCCGCTGCTGTGGGACCCGGAGCCGAGCAAGAAGACGATCTGGGTGTCGGCGAGCTCGGGCATCGTGCTCGACGAGTGGGAGCACGTGCGGTCGTCACGGGCGCGGGTGTTCCAGACCAACCCGGCGTCGACGCCGGTGCCGGTCGAGGTCGAGCTGGCGGGGATCCACGCGACCGGGCCGGGGCAGCCGCTCGAGGGCGACAGGATCCGCTCGTTCAACTGCACGCTCGAGGCGCCGGAGGAGGACCAGATCCAGCCGTGGTGGGCCGAGGGCAAGTGCTACGCGATCCACCGCGCGGTGTCGGACGAGAACGGCGACTTCTTCTTGCCGCTGCCCGACGTCATCTTCCCCGAAGACAACGCCGACGACGACGACCTGTACGCCGAGCTGTCGATGTACTACCACGCCGAGCGCTTCATCGACGAGATGAAGCGGTTCGGGGTCGACGCGTTCAAGTGCGAGCTGTCGACGATGCTCGCCAACTACCGCACGTCCGAGCTGTCGACGGCCTACCCCGACCTCGACTACACGCCGCTCAACAACGCCTACTGGACCAACACGTGCGACCCGGAGAAGGGGCCGACGATGATCTTCGGCCAGGGCACGGCGGTCGACTTCGGCTACGACGGCGACGTGGTCTACCACGAGCTCGGCCACGGGATGGTGTCGCTGCTGACGCCGAACGGGCTCGGCGACCGCACGCTGCGCAGCGACGGGGTGCTGAACGACGCCGGCGGGATCAACGAGGCGGTCGCCGACTACTTCTCGGTGATCCTGTCCAACGAGCCGCTGCTGGGCGACTACGTGGCCCGCTTCTGGCCCGGCTACGGCAACGCGATCCGCAACGCCGAGAACACCAAGCGCTGCCCCGACAACACGGTCGGTCAGGTCCACAACGACGGCGAGCCGTTCATGGGCGCGATGTGGGCGGCGCGCAAGCGGATCGGCCGCGAGAAGATGGACCTGGTGGTGTTCGAGCTGCTGCCGCGCCTGCCGAGCGACGCGGACCTCGAGACCGCGAGCCTCACGGTGCTCGAGATCGCCGAGGAGGCGCTGGCGCGCGGCGAGTGGACCCAGAGCGACATCGATCAGCTGGTCCGCGGCTTCGACTCGCGCGGGCTGTACGACTGCCCGCGGATCCACGTCGACCCGGACAAGGTGGCGAGCGGGGCGTCGCTGTACCTCCGCGGCAAGACGACCGGGGTGACGCCGTTCTTCCCGGGGCCGATGCAGCTGCGCCACGAGGTGCCGCAGGGCAGCGACAACGTGATCGTGCGCTTCCGCCTCGGCGGCGACGCGGGGCCGCCCGACAACCCGACCGGGGTGGTGGTGCTGCTCAAGCGGGCCGACGAGCCGATCGCGTTCGAGTACACGCTGACGGCGGTCGACAAGAATCCGGACGGCTCGAACAAGGGCTCGGTCCGCGAGGTCATCCAGGTGTCGGGCGACTGGGACCACCAGCTGGTGGCGAGCCGCCTCGGGGAGTCGGACAACCAGCTGGTGCTGCGCGGGTTCCGGCCCGGCGAGGTGGTCCACGTGGCGCTGGCCAACCTGACGACGGGCGAGCAGGTCGCGAGCGGGACGTCGATCGTCAGCGTGCCGCCCGAGTTCCTCGACGAGGGCACGGTCACGGTCGACGTCGGGCCGCCCGAGGTGGTGACCGACGGGCAAGGTGTCGACGCGTCGGAGGTCCACACCGCCGAGCCCGAGGCCAGCTGCGCCTGCCGCAGCGACGGCGCATCGGCGCCGCTGGCCCTGCTGGCGCTGCTGGGGCTGCGCCGCGGGCGGAGGCGGCGCTAGCGAATGGCTGGCCTTCGGGACAGGTTGGCGACTTTCTGGAACACGCTGCTGCCGCTGGCGCTGGTGGCCCTGATCGTCGGGCCCGCGCTACCGAACGCGGCGCTCGGCGGGGCGCCGTCGAAGCTGGCGCAGTGGCAGAAGAAGATCAGCGTGGTCCAGACGTGGAACATGTACGCGCCGGACCCGACCCGCGCGCACACGTACATCGCGGTGTACGCGGAGTTCGAGGACGGCCGCCGCGAGGCGCTGCCCGAGGCCGCGCAGGCGCAGGCCGGCTGGGGCACGACGTGGGCGTGGCAGAAGACGCGGGTCGACATCTGGCGCTACTACGCGGTGCTGAACCCCGACAAGCCGAACAACAACCGGCTGTGGTACCTGCGCTCGCTGTGCGTGCGCGAGGCCATGGCCCGCGAGCAGCCGCCGCGCAAGATCGTGGCCGAGCGGGTCCGCCGGCGCTTCACCCCGCCCGACCGCGTGCGCGCGGGCAAGCCCGGGCTCGGGCCGGTCGAGCGCAAGCCGCTGGCGACGATCGACTGCAAGACCTGGCCGGTGCGCGAGATGCTGGCGGACGCGCAGGCTCGCCATGGCTGAAGGGTCAGGTCCGGACGGGCAGGGCGGAGAGCTCGCTGCGGTGGGGATCGCGGCGAGCACCGGGATGGCCGATGCGACAGGGTCCGAGGGACATGGCGCAGAGGACAGGCCGAAGGCCGATGGGGCGAGGCCCGCGGACGCGGGGCCGTTCGGCGGGGGGCTCGACGTGCGCGAGCGGCGGGGCGCCGGCGCGGCGGCCGATGGTCCGGGGTCGAGGTCCCTGGCGGGTCCGGCGGTCGCGGCCGGCGGGGAGGACCGTGCGGACGCGGCGCGAGGCGTCGAGGGGCGCATGGCCGAAGGGTCAGGTTCCGATGGACATGTTGCGAAGGACAGGCGCGGGCGCCTGGCTCGCCTGCGCGACGCGCTGCTGACGGGCGAGGAGGATCCGGCGGCGCTCGGGCTGCTGCGGATCGGGCTGGTCGCGGTGTTCACCGCGAGCCTGCTGTCGCATGTCGGATCTGTGGCCGAGTATTTTTCGAGCGCGTCGCCGCTGGCCGGGCAGTACGCGCGCCAGGCGTTCCCGACCCGCTGGTCGCTGTTCTTCACGATCGACGATCCGCTGGCGGTGCAGGGGATCTTCGCCGCCGGGGTGGTGGCGCACCTGCTGTGGCTGGTGGGGCTGTTCACGCGGCCGGCGGCGCTGCTGAGCGCGCTGCTGTGGGTCAGCATGGTCGGCCGCAACCCGCTGCTGTACGCGATGCCGGACCAGATGCACTCGGCGATGATCGTGTGGCTGGCGCTGATGCCGACGGGCCGCGGGTTGAGCCTCGACGCGCGCTGGCGCGGCAAGGGCGGGCCGGTGCCGGTGTGGTGCCGGCGGATCGTGCAGCTGCAACTGGCGGTCGTGTACACGTCGACGGGGCTGGCCAAGCACGGGGCGACCTGGAAGTCGGAAGGGACGGCGATCTACTTCTCGCTGGTCAGCCCCTACAACCGCCACTTCGACCTGGCGCGCGCGCTGGCGATGCTGCAGCCGTACGTGCTGCGGCCGATCACGTGGCTGGTGCTGGCGTGGGAGGTCGGCTTCAGCGGGTTCGTGCTGGCCCACTGGCTGCGCGAGCGGTGGCGAAGGGTCCCCGACCTGCGCTGGCTGTTCCTCGGCTTCGGGGTGGCGATGCACGTGGGCATCCAGATGATGATGTACGTCGAGTGGTTCACGCCGCTGACGCTGGCGAGCTACCTGGCGTTCCTCCGGCCCGACGAGGTGCGGCGGATCGTGCGGCGGCTCGCGCGCGGGTGAACGATCGGGCATGGTCCATCGGACATGCCCGATCGGGCATGTTTTTAAGAGCATGCTCGATGGGACATGTTCTCGAGGCGGCGACGCTCGGGGCCGTGATTTGCGAACAAGGTCGCGCGGCCGTTGACTCGCGCCGATCCGGCGGCTGGCTCAGGGAGCAGGCGGGGCGGCGGCCGGGGTCGACTGCGCGGCGTCGGGCTCGGCGGCGTCGGGGTGGGCGCGGCGCCAGGCCTCCTCGGCGGCCAGGCGCTCGCGCGGGTGGTGGATGACGCCGACGACGTCGCCGCCGCAGCGGGGGCAGGCCTTGTCGCCGGGGGCCAGAGTGGCGCCGCAGCGCGGCTCGGAGCAGCGAGACTCGCGGAGGAAGCGGCCGAGGACGAGGCCGGTGACGCCGAGGCCGACGGCGATCAGAGGGATCGTGCCGGCCTCGAGTTGAAGGCCGCCTTTCATGCCGGCGACGACGCCGCCGAGCATGAGCGCGCCCATGCCGAGGCTGCGACCGAGCCGGGCGGCCATGCTGCGCTCGACGCGGAACACGGGCTTGCCGGCGTTGATGCCGGCGATCCCGGGATCCTCGTCGCGCCGGGCCTCGGGGGCGGCGTCGGGGTCGTCGGTGAAGGGGACGGTGAGCGCGGCGAGGTCGGGCGCGGAGGGCCACTGCTCCGGCGGCGGCAGGCCGAGCTGCTGACTGACTGGCGGCTCGGCGCGGTCGAGCGCGGCGTAGGCGTGGCGCAGGAAGGCGGCCTGGTTGGCCTGCAGGAGCTTGCCGATCCGCTGCCGCTCGGCCCGCGGGAGGACGCGCGCGTGCAGCTGGGCAGCGAGGAGGAAGCAGAGCGATTGCGGCGAGAGGACGCCGAGCCGCGCCGGGGTGCGGCGGGTCTGCATCGGGCCGGCGGCGGTGCGGACGGTGTAGCGCAGGGCGGCGTCGGCAGTGAGCACGCCGAAGCCGAGGAAGACGCCGGTGAGGTCGATGCGCGGGTCGAAGGCGTCGGTGGTGGGGAGGCCGAAGTGACGACGATAGAGGTGGGCGACGACGCGCGCGGCGGCGGCGACGATGGTGTGCGGGTCGACCATGGCCGAGCTCTCGGCGCCGACCTTGACGAGGTCGCGCTCGAAGCCGGCGAGCCAGACGACGAGGTCGTGGCCGCGCGGCGAGCTGGGCTTGCCGAGTACTTCGCCGCGACGAGCCGGATCGGCGTCATAGATGGCGACCTCGACCCGAAATTGGCCGAGGCCGGCGTAGCCGAGCAGCCGCCGCACGAGCCGCCGCAAGCTGGCCTCGCCGCCCTGCCAGCGATCGGGGAAGAACCTGGCGCTCGGCTCGACCAACGGGGCGACGAGCAGCGGGGCAGGACCCCGCGCCTTGACGAGCGCGGCCAGCTGGTCGAGCAGCGTGCGACGCTCGTCCAGGGGCGGCAACATCAGGCCGTCGTCGTCTCGCTCGGTCGACACGGCGGGGAGGTGTAGCACAGCCGCCTGGGCGCCTGACGAATCCGGCGCGGCAGTCCGGCTCACCGGTGTGCGAGCGTCCACGCTTCGCGCTCGCCGACGTCCCTGGTCGCGCCGGGCCGTGCGCTGGCGGGAGGCGATGCGGACGGTCGGCCGCGCGGGCCGCCGGCGCAGTCTCCAGGTGGTGAGCGGCGTCTCGCAGCGAGGACGGCGGGCTCGTCGGTGTGTGGCGGGGCACCTGGGCGCGGCGATGTGAGCGGTGTTCGGAGCGAAGCCTGGCGGCGAGGGCGACCGGCGGACGAGAGAGGAGTGGGAGCTGAAGGAGCTGCTCGCAGGTACGACCTCGGCGGTCGGGGATGCGCGGGGAGGGCGAGGGCTGTCGGGAAGTGCACGCGAACCGCGGCCCGAGGGGGTCGAGCGCGCGGCTGTCCCCGAGGACAGATTCGAAGACCGGTAGCGGGGGCGAGGCTGTCCCGGGGGACATCTTCCGGACGGCGGCGGCTCGGCTCGGCCTGCTGTGCTCGGGGACAGCTTTCAGGGCCGCGGGCCATCGCTCGGCGAGGTCGGGCTGTCCTCGAGACAGTTGGAGAGACCTGGCCCCCGGCCTTGGATCTTCGAGTACAACTGCCGCGTCATCGCCCTGCTGTCCGACGAGGACGCCGCTGGGCGGAGCAGCGGGCTGTCCCTTGGGACTGGTGGCCTGACGACCGCATGCCTCACCTCTTCTTCGGGTACGACTAGCGCGCCCGTCGTCCTGAGCTGTCCTCCGGGACATCGAAGGTGGCGATGAACCGACGATGAGGCCCGGCCGCGGCCCGCGTGCGCTCAGCCCTTGGCCTTGCCGCTGGGCGGAGCGGCGGCCAGTCTTGGGACTGGCGGCCTGGCGGCGACGACGACCGCAGGCCTTATCTCTTCTTCGAGTACGAGTACGACTCGTGCGCCGTCGCCCTGAGCTGTCCTCCGGGACAGCGTCAGTGGCGATGAACCGACGAGGAGGCCCGGCTGCGCCCCGCGAGCGCTCAGCCCTTGGCCTTGCCGCTGGGCGGAGCGGTGGGCTGTCCCTTGGGACTGGTGGCCTCGGCGGGAGGCTTGGCGGCGGGCTGTCCCTTGGGACTGGTGGCCTCGGTCGGGGGCTTGACGGCGGGCTGTCCCTTGGGACTGGTGGCCTCGGCGGGAGGCTGTCCCTTGGGACTGGTGGTGCCCTTGGCGGCGGGCGGGCTCGGGCTGGTCGGCTCGGCGGTCCCGGGCGGGTTGGCGGGCTTTCCGGGCGGGCCTGCGGCCTTGCGGGCCTGACCGCCGTTGCCGGGGACAGGCTCCACGGGCTGCCCCTTGGCCTTGCTGCCGGGCTTGGCGGCCTGTCCCTTGGTGCCGGTCGTCGGGGCGAGCTCGGGCGCGGGTTCCGGCTCGGGCTCGGGCTCCGGCTCGACGACGGGCTCCGCCTCGAGCTCTTCCTCGAGCGGGGCGGCCTGCTCCGGCGGCGGCGCGACGTAGGGCGCGGGCACGATCGGGTAGACCTTGCTCTCGGTGGCGAGGACGTGCTCGAGCAGGAGCGGCTCGCCGCTGGCTCGGCGGGCGCGCAGGACCACGACGGCTCGCTCGCCGTCGCCGAGGCCGGTGGGGATCCCGGTGACCCGGTTGCGCTCGCCGGGGCGCAGGGCGACCTTGCGGACGATGGTGCGCGCGCCGGCGGCGTCCTGGCGCAGGACCAGGACGACGGCGTCGACGAGGCCAGGCGGGACCACGAAGTCGAGGTTGCCGGCGGTGGCGTCGAAGCTGAGCTCGGGCCAGGTCGGCCACATCCAGTCGAGCAGCGAGCGCGTGACCTCGATCGCCCGCGGGGCGAGGTGGACGAACTGCTCGCGGTAGACGGCCTCGTCGACGTAGGGGCGGACGCGGCCGTCGTCGTCGGTGTCGAAGGCGGCCAGCGGGCGGCCGGTGCCGCTCTGGATGTAGCCCCGCGCGGCCGGCCACGGGTGCAGGCGAGCGCCCGCGAGCTCGGCGGGGTCGAGGCGGCTGCCCTGCAGCAGTTCGGCGGCGGCGGCCTCGGGGGTGAGGTCGTCGTCGAGGAAGCGCGGAGGCGGGACGCTGGCCTCGGACAGGAAGCGGCGGGCGGTGAAGACCGCGAGGCCTTCGTAACCTGTCCCTTCGGGCAGGACGAGCGCGCCGGGCTCCTTGCTCGGGGCGGCGCCGCCGAACAGGTGCTCGGCGAGCGAGCCGGCGACGGCGATCCCGCGGGCCTGGGCGATCTGATCCTGGGTCGGGCGGCCGGGCAGGGCGTTGCGGCCGAAGGCGAGCCGGGCCAGCTCGGCGAACGGCAGGCCGCGGTCGCCGGGGCTCGGCGAGAGCGGGCTGAAGAAGCCGCTGACATCGCCGCGCGCGTGGGCCGGGACGGCCAGGTCCTGGACGACGTGCAGCAGGGCGCCGAGGCCGACCAGCGCGAGCGCGAGGTGGTGCGCCCGCCCGTCGGGATCGGGCAGGGTCGACGACAGCTCGAGGTGGCGCCACATCTGCGGCGGGGCCAGCGGGTCGGCCTCGTCGCGCAGGAAGGAGATGACCGAAGGGCCCTGTCCCGAGAAACCTGTCTGAGTGGCCAGGGCCGCGGCCGAGCCGCCGTTGTGACGGACCTGGCGCAGGCGCAGCAGGCCGGGGCGCGACTGCGGGTCGCTGAAGTCGCGGCGCAGCGGGTCGTCGCGGTCGACGAAGTGGTGGACGGCGCGCGCCGAGGGCACCAGCTCGGCGAGGACGCCGACCTGCAGCCACTGCAGCGCCGGCAGCTCCCACAGGTCGCCCTGGACGCAGTAGCGCTGGGTCTCGATGGGGGCGCCGAGGCCGGGGCAGGCGCCGGGCCCGCCGAGCGCCTCGAGGCCGCCGTGCTGCAGCGCCGCGGCCAGCATGCGCCGCTCGGGCGCGGACAGACGCCGGGGGTCGATGCGCAGCGGGGTGAAGAGGCCGCGCTGCAGCTCGCTGGCGGCCATCCAGCGCAGGTGCAGGGCGCTCTCGAGCAGGGCCCGGTCGACCATGCCGAGGTGGGTGGCGCGGGCGTCCCAGGCGGCCGCCGGGGCGGGCACGGCGAACACCGCGAGGGCGGCCGCGAGGGCCGAGCGCCGCAGCCAGCCGCGCAGGCCGCCACGTGTCTCGAGGGACATGGCCGCAGCGACCTGGCCCTCGGGACCGGTCGAGCCGGCGACGCAGGGCCGGGCCGCGCGGCGCAGCGAGCCAGGTGTCTCGGAGGACATGGCCGAAGCGACCTGACCCTCGGGACCGGTCGAGCTCGCGGCGCGACCGAGGCCGGGCCGGGTCGAGCGCCGCAGCCAGCTGCGCAGGCCGGTCATGGCCGCTTGCCCTTCCCGGCCGGCTGGCCTGACTCTGGGGACATGGTCGAAGCGCCCTGTCCCTTGGGACCGGTGGCGCCGGTGGTGGGACCTGACTCTGGGGACATGGTCGAAGCGCCCTGGCCCTTGGGACTGGCGACGCCGGCGGGGTTGTTCGCCCCGGCGCCGCTGGGGGCGGCGGTCCTGCCGGGGACGGCGCCGCTCGGGACGCTCGGGGCGCCCTGCGGGGTGGTCCCGGGGGCGGCGGGCGTGGCCGCGGCGCCGGCCGGGTCGGGGACGGACTTGAGGCGGTCGAGGTTGCGGTAGACGTGCTTGGCGAGGATCAGCGCGCTGTCGAGGTCGTGGCACTGCTGATCGCCGCAGGTCAGCAGCACGCCGATCTTCTGCGCGCGGTCGACGAAGCCGATCGCGTGGACGCCGTCGGCGGTGGTGCTCCACGTCTCGGGGGTGATGTCGCTGGCCGGCTTGACCTTGCCGAAGGTCTCCTGAATCGTGGCCGCGACCGGGTCCATGCCGCCCGGCGGGGCGCTCCAGACGCGCAGCGCGAGGTCGTGGCGCTCGTCGCTGTGGATCGCCTGCAGGTGGACGCCGTGGTAGAAGCCGGTGCGCTTGAGGTCGGTGAGGTCCTTGACCTCGAAGGCCTCGGTGTAACCGGTGCGCTGGCGGACCTCGTCGGGCGTGAGCAGGCCGCTGGCGTCGAGCACCTCGGCGACCACGGGCGCGGTCGCCTTGCCCGGCTCTTCCTCTTCGACGACGACCGCGGGGCCGCCGGCGCCGCCGAGCGCGCGGAACAGGTCGAGGTTGGCCAGCTCGGCCTCCCAGCGCACCGCCTTGTGCAGCGGCCGCGGCGGCGCGAGGAACAGCAGGTGGTCGGCGTGCGAGTCGCTGTTCTGCCACTTGCGCAGCTCGACCCGGTTGTGGCGCACGGTGAAGTCGGAGCGCGGGCCGCCGGTCGGCACCGCGTCGGAGCGGTAGCCGGCGTAGCCGCGCTTGTAGACGATGAGGTAGGCGTCGACGAGCCGCGCCGTCGCGCCCCGCACCACGAGCTTGGCCGGAGGGATCCGGTAGCGACCCGTGGCGTCGGTGGTGACGCTGGTCGTTTCCGCGCCCCACGGACCGATGAAGCCGTCGCCGCGATCGTAGGACCAGACGGCGACCACGGTGGCCTCGGCGACCGGCTCGCTGGTGGCGGCGTCGACGACTTGGCCGTCGAACGGGCCGATCAGCGAGGCGTCGGTGACCACGTCGCGCGCGCCGACGTAGGCCGGCGGGCGCACGATCGGGGCGCAGGCCGCCAGCAGCGGGGCACACAGGCCGGCGGCGACGGCCAGGACGGTGCGCAGACGGCGGAGCGCGCGGAGCGATCCGCGGCCAAAATCGTCGCCCCGGCGGTCGGCGTGCGAGCACGACGCGCGCCCCGAGGGCGAGGAAGACCGACCTGACGACGGCTCGGGCCCGGCGGGCGAGGGCGACGAACCTGACTGTGCAATGGCGACGCTCAATTGACGCGGTCCGAGCCGGACGGGTACCCTGACGGGGCGAATCGCGGGCGAGCGCGGGTCTATCCCACGCGAGCGACCCTGGCAAGCCTTCTCCAGGCACGACGCCGATGACGGAGTGGATCCCCTGTCCCGCCTGTGGCACCGAACACGCCCCAGAGGCCATCGCGTGCGAGATCTGCGGTTATCGCCTGACGCCGCCGGCGCCAGTGAGCGCGCTCCCGAAGTGCGCGCGCTGCGGGCAGCCCCTCGGTGATGGCTTCGAGTTCTGCCAGATCTGCGGCCTCCGCGTGCACTCTCGCCGGCCGCGGCCCAGCACGCAGAGCATAAAGTTGATCCCGCGGCGCCTGGCCGAGGGCACGGGCGAGGTGGAGCCGGCACGCTCCCCGGTACCCGAGCCGGCGCCGCGTTCTTCCGCGGTCGAGCCGGCCGCCGCCCAGGTCGTCGACGCGGGGGGGATCGCCCCGGCGACGGCGACGGCGAGCCCGGCGCCGCAGGTTGTTCAACCTGTCCCGAACGCCAGCCCGCCCCCGGCCGAGGCAGGAGCCGACGAGGGCGCGGCCGCCGAGTCAGGTCAGGGCTCGTGGGGCCAGGCCCGCGTGATCCCGCGAGGGCAAGCGGACGACGGGGTGCCGGTGCCGCGCGAGACGCCCGGCCCCGGTGACACTGCGCGCATGGGTCAGGCGGCGCCGGCGAGCGAGCAGGCGTCGGTGTCGGTGACCGGCTCGCCGGGCGGGCCCTCGTGGTCGGCGCCGATGGCGAGGCTGGCGGTCGAGTCGTCGCGCCGCTCGGCCGGGGCGGCGCCGCTGCGGGTGGTGCTGGTCAAGCGCGACGGTTCGGAAGGCGAGTCGGTGGCGCTGCGCGGGTCTCTGGTGGTCGGCCGCAAGCAGGGCGAACTACTGTTCCCGAGCGACGAGTTCCTGAGCCCGGCCCACGCCCGCCTCGAGCCGGCGCCCGGCGGGGGAGTGCGCCTCGGCGATCTCGGATCTCGCAACGGGGTCTATGTCCGGATCTCGCGGCCGGAACCGGTGTTTCCGGGCGATCTCTTCCTGGTCGGTCACCATTTGTTGCGGCTCGAGAACCTGCCGCCGGGCGGCCGCGAGCAGGAGCTCGACGGCGACTCGACCCGCCTGTTCGGCACGCCGATGCAGCCGGCCTGGGGCCGTTTGACGCTGATCGGGGTCGGCGGGGCCGAAGCCGAGGTCCACTGCCTGCGCGCCCCGCAGATCGTGTTCGGCCGCGAACTCGGCGACATCATCTTCCCCACGGACCCCTTCGTGAGCTGGCAACACGCGCAGCTGGCGATGGAGCTGCGCGGAGACGCGATGACGGTCCTGCTGACCGACCTCCGCTCGGCCAACGGGACCTATCTCAGGATCCGCGGGGATGTCATCCTTCAACCGGGCGACATGTTCCGGGTCGGGGACCAGATCTTCCGCGTGAGGATGCACTGAGGTGGCGCAGCTCGAGGTGTTCGCAAGGACGGAGGTTGGTTGCGTCCGCAAGCGCAACGAGGACCACTTCGTGGTCCAAAACCTCCAAACCGGGGAGCGCGGGCTGCTGCCGCACCAGCGCGTGCAGCCGCTGACGTCGCGCGGGTCGCTGATCGCGGTGTGCGACGGGATGGGCGGGGCGGCGGCCGGCGACGTGGCGTCGCGGATCGCGGTCGACGTGCTGTCGGCGGTGGTCCACAGCAAGGCGCCGTTCCCCACCACGACGGCGGCTCAGGACGTGATGCACGAGGCGATCACGGCGGTCAACGACAAGATCCGCGCGGCGGCGGTCGAAGACCCGGCGCGCCACGGGATGGGCACGACGCTCACCGCGGCCCTGGCCTTCGGGCCAGAATTGCTGATCGGCCACGTCGGCGACTCGCGGGCGTACATCCGCCGCGGCCGCTCGCTGACGCAGATCACGACGGACCACAGCGTGGTCGGCCAGCTGATCGCGGCCGGCCGCCTGCGCCCCGATCAGGCCCGCGACTACGAGCACCGCAACGTGCTGCTGCAGGCGCTCGGGGTCCAGCCGCGCGTGGGGCCGGAGTTCGACGTGGTCCAGCTGCGCGCCGGCGACGTGCTGATGCTGTGCAGCGACGGCCTCACCGGGCCGGTGACGGACGAGCAGATCCTCGGGCTGATGCTCCGCTACGAAGACCCGCTGCGCTGCTGCCGGGCGCTGACCGAGGCGGCCTGCGCCGCCGGCGGGCCCGACAACGTGACGGTGGCGATCGCGCGATTCTCGGGCGAGGGCCTCGAGCTGCCCCACGGCCGCGAAGAGGTGGCCGTGCACCGGGTCCAGCTGGCGGTCTGACGCGAGCGTGCATGCTGTGGTCGTGACCGACGACGACCGGTTCTTGTGCCGCGCGCTCGAGCTCGCCTGCGACAACGCGCTGGCGGGCGGGCGCCCCTACGGCGCGGTGGTGGTGCGCGAGGGCCAACTGGTGGCCGAGGCGGTGAACGAGCTGCACCTGCGGCCCGACCCGTCGGCCCACGCGGAGATGCTGGCGCTGCGCTCGGCCGCGGCGACGCTCGAGCGGGCGCAGCTCGACGACTGCACGGTGTACGCGAGCGGGCAGCCGTGCCCGATGTGCCTGGCGGCGCTGCACCTGGCGAGCGTGCGCCGGGTGGTGTTCGCGTACAGCAACGCCGACGGCGAGCCGTACGGGTTCACGACGTCGGCGCTGTACCAGCAGCTGACGCTGCCGCTGGCGGCGCAGTCGCTGGAGATCGTGCAAGGCGACGCGTCGCTGTGGCCGGACAACCCGTTCGCGCTGGCGTCGCGGCGCTGATAGGCTGGACCGGTGAACGACGCGGTGCTCGTGACCGGCGGGGCCGGGTTCATCGGCTCGCACACGGTGGCGGCGCTGCGCGCGGCGGGCCGGCGAGTGGTGGTGCTCGACGACTTCAGCACGGGGCGGCGTGAGAACCTGTCTGAATGGACAGACGACCCGCAGGTCGAGGTGGTCGAGGGCGACGTGCGCGGGGAGGTCGGGCTGCTGCTGGCCGGGCACGGGCCGTTCGCGGCGGTGGTCCACCTGGCGGCCCAGACGTCGGTGGTGCGATCGATCTCCGCGCCGATCGACGACCTCGACGTCAACCTGCGCGCGACGACCCGCCTGGCGCTGTGGGCGGCCGCGGCCGGGGTGCGACGGTTCGTGTTCGCGTCGTCGGCGGCGGTCTACGGCGAGCCGCGCCGGGTGCCGGTGACGGAGAGCGAGCCGACGACCCCGCTGTCGCCGTACGGCGCGGCCAAACGAGCGGCGGAGCTGTACCTCGGCTGCCTGGGGCCGCTGCACGGGCTTCAGACGGTGTGCCTGCGGCTGTTCAACGTCTACGGGCCGCGGCAAGACCCGAAGAGCCCGTACTCGGGGGTGGTGGCGACGTTCCTGGCGCGGGCGCGGGGCGGAGAGCCGCTGACGATCTTCGGCGACGGCAAGCAGACGCGCGACCTGATCTACGTGGGCGACGTGGCCCGGGCGATCTGCCTGGCCGCCGGAGCAGGGTCGCAGGGACATGTCCTTTTAAAGGACGTGACCTCGGGGCCACCCGAGCCGGCGGGGATCAACATCGGCACTGGACACGAGGTGGCGATCGTCGAGCTGGCAGCGGCGGTGCAGCGGGCCTGCGGGGTGAAGGCAGAGGCGATCGCGTTCGCGCCGGCGCGCGCGGGAGAGATCGCCCGCTCGGCGGCGACGACCGACAGGGCGGCGGAGCTGCTGGGGTTCCGCGCGGAGGTCGAGCTCGACGAGGGGCTGCGGCGGACGGCCGCGTGGCTCGCGGGACAGGGGTGACGCTGCGGTGCCGGAGGCGCTCGCCGCTGGCGAGGCGGAGAGGGGTCTCAGAGGCATGTCTGATGGAACATGCTCTCGAGGACAGGCGCTCGAGCGCCGGATCCTGTCAGGCCCGAAGCGCTGCCGTCAGGATCTCAGGGACATGTCCGATGGCGCATGCCGCGAAGACGATCGCCGGCAGGCGCTGCCGTGAAGTTCTCAAGAGACATGTCCGATGGGACATGTCTCTGAGGACATGACACCGATCGTAAGATCCAGTCGGGACCGAAGGTGAGGGCCGTTGGCGCAGGTCCTCAGGGACATGTTCTATAGAACATGCCCCCGAGGCCAGAGCTCACCACTCCTCGTAGACGCCGGGCAGCAGCTGGTCGGGCAGCTCGTCGCAGTCGATGACGCGCGGCAGGAGCTGGAGGGCGCGCTCGGCGGCGTCGTCGGACAGGTCGTCGACGAGCGGGAGGGCGAGGCGGCCGAGGCGGCCGAGGGTGTCGGCGCGGGCCTGGAGGATGTCAAGCAGGTCGTCCTCGTCGCGCAGGATGCCCTCGACCGAGAGGACGGTCCACGGCGGCAACGGGGTCGCGCACAGCTCGTCGAGCAGCGCGACCAGGTCGTCGCTGCCCGACAGGTAGACGTGGCGCAGGGCGGGCGCCCGCAGCCGCCGCAAGGCGCGGACGACCTCGCTCGTCGAGGCGGGCTCGTCGTCGCGGCTGAGACACAGGACCAGCCGCTCGAGCGCAGGGAACTCGCTGCTGCCCAGACCCGCCAGCGCGTCGGCCGGCAGCGGATCGCCGAGCAGGTGGAGATGCTTGAGGCGGGCGTGCTGACAGCCGCGCAGCTCGACTGCGCCGGTGACGTAGACCGACTCGAGGGCGGGCAGCGCCTGCAGGACGAGGTCGAGCCGGCCGGGGCTGTTGTCGCGCTGGCGCGTGACGGTCTGGAACGGGGTGTCGAAGACGAAGCTGCGCACCTGCGGGAGCGGCCGCTCGCTCAGCGCGACGGCGAGAGTGTTGCCGGGGCTGGCCGGGTCGCACACCAGGTGGAGACTTGCGGCCCCGCGCGCGGCGGCGACGTCGGGCAGGACCTCGCAGCGGGTCCGCACGCCCACGCTGTCGGTGAACACGCAGCGGAGGCGGCGATGCTCGGAGTCCCACTCGAACAGGTCGTCGTGCACGTCCGCCTGGGCCTGCTCGGGGGCGAACCGCCGGCTGCTGACGCCGTAGCCGGTGCGTTGCAGGCGGCGCAGGACGTAGTCGAGGTGCGAGCGGGCCTCGGCGTCGTCGTCGAAGGTCTGGGTGACGCTGTTCTCGCCCTCGCCGGTGACGAGGTCGCAGCCGTCGTGGACGATGCGGATGGTGTCGCTGCCGCGGGTGAGAATGTGCTCGGTGGCCACGCGCGCGCAGCCTATCTCAGATCCTGGCCGGTGCGCGGCCTGCTGCACGCGACAGGTCGGGTGGGGCAGGGAGAGGTTCGCGACGAGGCCGGCGGCGGCTGGGCCTGGCTCGGGCGCGGCGGCCTCCGCTCTGCGGCGGCTCGCGGTCGAGACGCGGGTCAGTCGGTCAGGCGCTGGCGGGGCAGAGCAGTGCCGACGAGTCCGCCGCGCCTCGCGGGTCAGTGGGGCTGGCGCTGGTGACGGTGCAGGGCGCGCCGAAGCGGCCGTTCGACGGCTCACGGGTCAGTCGGTCAGGCGCTGGCGGCGGTGCAGGGCGGCGCCGACGAGGCCGGCGGCCAGGAGCATGAGGACGCCGGCGCCGAGGTGCGAGGGCAGGGTGTGATCGAGGCCGGTGATCACGCAGTGCCAGGTGGTGGTGTCGATCCCGATGAGGGCGATCGCGGCGGCCAGCCACAGCGCGCCGGCGCTGCGCCGGCGCTGGGCGAAGGCCCCGCTGAGGGCGCAGACCGCCAGCACCAGCGCGCCGGCGCCGAGAGTCAGCGAGGCGCAGCCGACCTGGTAGATCGGGTGGTCTTCGAGACCTGTCGGGTAGGACCTGTCGAAAAGAGCAGGTCCCGCGGCGACCAGGACGGCGACGGCGGCGGCGATGAGCCCGAGCACGACCCGGGCGGCGCGCCCGGGGAACCACAGGCCGAGCCCGAGGGCGGGCAAGGCGAACAGGGCGAGGCCCCACACCAGGGCCTGGAGGCCGAGGATCCAGGTCGGCTGGGCCCAGAAGTCGTCGCGCGCGCCGGTGGCGAGCAGGCCGACGACGGGGATCGCCACGGCCAGCAGCCAGGCCGGCCGGAAGTGCTGCAGGCGCTCGCGCCGGCGCTCGCCGAGGTCGTCGGCGATCAGCGCTTTGGCGTCGATGGTCACGCGTGACCTCCCGAGGCCAGGCGACTCGCTCCCGGGCCGCGGCTGACGATGACGGCGCCGTCGGCCTCCATGCGGATGGCCCGCGTGAGACCCGAGCCCATGAGGATGCGGTCGGTCGCGCTCCGCCGCGTGCGCGCGAGACGAGGGGCGACAGGAGGACAGCTCGCAGTCATGCCCCACCTCGCGCGAGCAACACGAGCAGGGCTCGCAACGAAGGGGTCAGCCACTGCGCGAGGGCCTTGTAGGCGCGGTGGGCCCGGACTCGCACGGCGCCCTCGCGGATCCGCAGGCGCGCCGCGATCTCGGCCATGCTCAGGCCCTGGAACTTGTGGAGCTCGACGATCTCGCGTTGACCGGCGGGCAGCTGGGCCAGGGCGTCGCGGACCCGCGAGGCGATCTCCTGCGCCTCGGCCTCGCCGATCTCCAGTTCCTCGGCGGTCGGCAGGTCCGACGGGATCTCTGCCAGCGGATCGCGCTCGTCGGCGCCGCCGGCGCCGGGCTCGCGGCGGCGGCGCTCCCGGATCTGCGCGCGCAGCCAGTCGACCGCGAGGTTGCGCGCGATCGTGAAGTACCAGGCCTGCACCGCGCCGTCGGGGCTCGTGCCCTGGACCTGGAAGCGGGCCCGGGCGAGGTGCGCTTTGAGCCAGGTCGCCTGGACCAGGTCATCGGCGGCGGTGGTGTCGCGGACGAGGTGCACGAGGAAGGCCGTGAGGCGAGGGACGAGGGCGGCGTGCAGGGCGGCGAAGGCCCGCGCGTCGCCGTCGAGGTAGCGGTCCATCAGGGCGTGGAGGCCGGGTGGAGCGCCGCGGCCGGGGCCGGAGGCGCGGCCCGTGCCGGAGGTGCGGCCGGTGCCGGGAGAGGTCACGCCGAGGTCTCTTCGGCCGACAACGTGACGACCTCGGCCGGAGTTACGCCGTGGAGGCGGCGGTGCGTCAGCGCGGGCAAGTCGCTGCGGACGCGCTGGAGCAGGTCGGCGCGCAGCCAGGTGAGGGCGAGGCCCTCGCCGCGCGAGACCTGGGCGATGACGGCGCCCCACGGGTCGACGGCGAGGCTGTGGCCGAAGCTGTGGCGGCCGTGGCCGTGCGGCCCGTACTGCGCCGGAGCGAGCACGTAGGCCTGGTTCTCGATGGCGCGGGCGCGCAGCAGCGGCTCCCAGTGGTCGATGCCGGTCAGAAGGGTGAAGGCCGAGGGCACGACGAGGATCTCCGCGCCGGCGGCGGAGAGCGCGCGATAAAGCTCGGGGAAGCGGAGGTCGTAGCAGATGCTGAGGCCGATCTTGCCGAACGGCGCGACGAGCACGTGCGGAGTCTCGCCCGCGAGGATGACGTCGGACTCGGAGGCGCGCGAGCCGTCCGGCAAGGTGGCGTCGAAGCGGTGGATCTTGCGGTAGACCGCGACCACGCGGCCGCCGAACACGGCGACCAGGGTGTTGTAGAACTTGCCCTCGCCGCCGGCCGGGGGCAGCTCCGGCAGGCCGCCGAGGATGATCACCGCCGCCGGGTACTCCCGTGAGAGAAAGAGGAAGGGTCGCAGCACCGGTGGCGGCTCGCCGTGGAGATCGCCGCCTGGACCCAGGGCGCTGAGATCGACCGCCCACGGCCGACGGTCGAGGCCCGGCGGGGCGACGGCCCAGAAATTCTCGGGCAACACGACGAGCTCGGCGCCGTGCGCGAGCGCCTCGCGCGTGAGTTCGGCGGCGCGAGCGAGGCTGGGGACGGGGTCAGCCCCGCTGCCGAGCTGGATCAGGGCGGCGCAGAGGTCTCGCACGCGGGGATGGTAGCGAGAAAACGCCCGCCGCCAAGCCTCCTGAACGACCCGACGCCAGGACCGCGCCATCGGGGGCCTCCGGGCCTCACGCCCCGGGAAGGGGGTTGCTCGCCTTCAAGCGCCGTGCTACAGGCCCGGCCAGCAAATTGCCTTTCGTAAGCGAGCAGGCAACTGGCCGAGCTCGCTTTTTTCGTTTGTCTCGAATCCCACCCGCATGGCCACGAGGCGCCCGACACACAACAAGAGCCCCAAGCAACCGCCGCAACCCGCGGCGGTCGACGACGTCGCTGGCACCGAGGCCGAGCACGAGGGGCACGAGGGGGCGGTCCGCCTGCTCGAGGCGGCGGTCGAGCCGGTGGCGCGGGCGATGGGCTTCGAGGTCGTGCTCATCGAGTGGGCCGGCGGCCGCGGCGGCCGGATCGCGCGCGTGTACCTCGACCATCCCAACGGCGTCTCGCTCGACGACTGCTCGCGCATGAGCGGGGTCCTGAGCAACGCCCTCGACGCCGCCGAGGCCGATCCCGAGACGCCGGAGCTGACCGCGTTGCTGTCGCTGCCATACACGCTCGAGGTCAGCTCGCCCGGCGTCGACCGGCCGCTGGCGCGTCTCAGTCACTTCGCCCGCCACGTCGGCGGGCGCGCCGTGGTCCGCACGTTCCACCCGCTGGCGGGCCAGGGCAGCGCCGACCAGCGGACCTTTCACGGACGGATCGTCGGCACCGAGGTCGACGCCGCCGATCCTGCCGACGATCGCCGCGGCACGGTGCTCTTGCGGTCGCTCGACAGTGATACCATCTACAAGATCTCGCTCGCCGACATCCGGCGGGCCAACCTCGTGTACTCCCCCCCGAGTACGGGGGGGCACGGCTAGGACAGCAGAGGTCATCCGGTTATGGAAGAACAGCTCAACCTCAGTGCGGTGCTCGACCAGGTCTGCGACGAGAAGAAGATCTCGCGCGAGGTCCTGATCGAGACGGTCGAGCAGGCGGTCGCCACCGCCGCGAAGAAGGTCTTCGAGGACAAGGAGATCGAGGCCAGCTTCGACCCGGAGACCGGGCACGTAAATCTGTTCCAGGTGCTCTACGTGGTCGACAAGGTGACCGCGCCCCACCGCGAGATCAGCCTCGAGCAGGCGCACCGCGCCGGCCTCGAGGCCGAGATCGGCGACGAGCTCCTCTTCCAGATCTTCTATCTCGAATCCGACAAGAAGCGCGCCGAGCAGCAGGCCAAGGACTACGCCGAGATCGAGGCGCTGCAGTTCGGCCAGCACGGGTTCGGCCGCATCGCCGCCCAGACCGCCAAGCAGGTGATCATCCAGCGCGTCCGCGAGGCCGAGCGCGACAACCTGTTCGACGCCTACAAGGACAAGAAGTCCGAGCTGATGACCGGCATCGTCCGCCGCTTCGAGCGCGGCTCGATCGTGGTCGAGGTCGACAACGGCAAGGCCGAGGCGCTCCTGCCGGCGCGCGAGCAGGTGCCGCGCGAGTCGCTGCGCCCCGGCGATCGCGTGGTCGCGTTCGTCAAGGACGTCGACAAGTCGGCCCGCGGCCCGCAGATCATCCTGTCGCGGACCCACCGCGGCCTGGTCGAGAAGCTGTTCGAGCACGAGGTGCCCGAGATCTACGAGGGCATCGTCCGCATCGAGGCGTGCGCCCGCGAGCCGGGGGCCCGCAGCAAGATCGCAGTGTCCTCGCGCGACCGCGACGTCGACCCCGTCGGCGCCTGCGTCGGCATCCGCGGCAGCCGCGTCCAGGCGGTGGTCCAGGAGCTGCGCGGCGAGAAGATCGACATCGTCCCCTACAACGACGACCCGGCGCGCTTCGTGTGCAACGCGATCCAGCCGGCCACCGTGTCGCGCGTCCTCATCGACGCCGAGCGCCACACGATGGAGCTAGTGGTCCCCGACGACAAGCTGTCGCTGGCGATCGGCAAGAAGGGCCAGAACGTCCGCCTGGCCTCGCGCCTGACCGGCTGGCGCATCGACATCTACTCCGAGTCGAAGCTCAAGCAGATGGAGCGGCGCTCGCTGGCCGAGATGGCGGCGATCCCGGGCGTCGGTGACGCCGTGGCCCTGGCCATGTTCCAGATGGGTTGGCGCAACCTCCGCGACGTCGCCATCGCCGACGCGGAAGAGCTGGCGCAAGTGCCGGGCGTGGGCTCGACCGAGCGCGCCGAGCAGATCATCGAGGTCGCGGACGACGCCGCCTCGGGCAAGCTCGAGCTCAACGTCAAGTACCCCGAGCCCCCGCCCGAAGACATGGGCGAGGACCACTACACTGACGACAGCGACGGAGGTGGCGAGTAACATGCACGCGCCGATGCGCACTTGCGTGGGCTGCCGCGCCGTACGTCCGCAGGCCGAACTCCTGCGGACGAGGATCCTGCTCGCCGATGATGGCGAACAGGTGTTAGTCGTTCCGGACGAGTACATCCGGACATGTGCGAAGCGCCATGGCCTTTCGGCCAGGGGGCGCTCGGCTTACGTGTGCCCGGCGCGCGCCTGTCTCGAGCGCGCCGCCCGCCGTGGCGGCCTCGCCCGCGCGTTCGCCCGTAAGATGCCAGCGGTGGACCCCGCTGGTTTGTGGCGCGCGCACCAAGAGGCGCTCGCGGGCAAGATCGATCTCCTGAACCGCACTGGCGGCACCGCCGCTGCGGCGCGCGTACAACGTCTCGCTACCTTGGCGACCGCGATGCGCGCCGCGGTGGGGAGGGTTTCCTGAGTTATGGCCAAGATTCGCGTCTATGAGCTCGCCAAAGAGCTGGGCAAGGACAACAAGGTGATGGAGAACCTGATCCGCGGCCTCGGGGTCGAGATCAAGGGCGTGATGAGCACGCTCGACGACGACCAGGCCGAGCTTGTCCGTCGCCAAGTCCAGGGCGGCGGCCGCCGCGAGCCCGAGCGTAACGACCCGCGTGCCAGCGGTCCGGCAGCGGTCATCCGTCGTCCCGGGCGTGGCCCGCGTCCGGAAGATGAGGAGCAGCAGCCCGAGGTGGCCGCTCGTCCCTCGCCGCCGGTCGTGCGTCCCGCTCCGGTGCAACCGCAGCAGCAGCAGCCCGCGCCGGTGATCCGCCGGCCCGTGCCGCCGCCGACGGGTGCGCCGCAGCCGGTGGTTCGTCCGAGCGCGCCGGTGGTGCGCCCGAGCGAGCCGTCGCGCCCGCCGGAGACCCCGTGGTCCACGCCTGCGGTGACGCAGCCGCGTGAGCCGCAGCGTGAGGTGCGGGCCGCGGCCGAGCCGATCGAGGTGCGCGAGCGCCCGAGCGAGCCGGTCGAGGCCCGTCCGAGCCAGCCGGTCCAGCCGTCGGTGCAGGCCGAGCCCCCGGCTCCGCCCGCCCCGCCGCGCCCGGTCGAGCCGTCTGCCGAGCCCGTCGTGGCCGAGCCGGTCCGCAGCGAGCCGGTCGAGCCGGCCCGCCCGGCCGAGCCGGCCGTGACGCCGCCCCCGGTGGCCGCGCCGCAGCCCGTCACGCCGCCTGCTCCGATCGCCCCGGCGCAGTCGCAGCCGGTCCAGCCGCCGGTACAGCGGCCCGTGACCCAGGCGCAGCGCCCGGCCCAGCCGTCGGTAACGCGGCAGGCCGAGTCGCGTCCGGAGGTCCGCCGGCCCGAGCAGTCGCGACCGCAACCGCAGGCCACCGCCCCGCGAGCGCCCGCGCCCGAGGTGGGCACGCGGATCCAGCTCCCGCCGGGCACCAAGCGCCTGCCGGGCGGCGTCGCCTCGCGCATGGAGGACAGCCCGCGCGGTGGTGAGGCTCGCCATGAGCCCCGCAACGAGCCGCACCGCCGCGGTCCGGATGGTCCGCGCGGCACGCCGCCACAGGGCCAGGTCGGCCCGGTCGGCACGCCGCTGCGTCCGGGCGTGCAGACGCGCCCGGGCCCCGGCAAGCCGGGCGCCCCGACCCAGACCGGCACCCGTCCGCTGGGCAGCGGCCCGCAGCTCGGCCAGCAGACCGGTCCGCGCGGCCAGGTCGTGCAGCCGGCGCCGGTCTCAGGCCGTCCGGGCGATCGCTCGGGCGGTCAGCTCGGCCGTCCTGCCACGCCCGCGGCGCCGCAACCGCCGCAGCCGCCGCAGCCGCCGCCTGTCTCTGAAGCGGCCGAGGCGTCCAACCGCCGCGTCGTCCGCGACGAGTCCGGCGTAATCGTCGGCGCCGCCCCGCAGCGCGGCGAGCCGAAGATCCTCGGCTTCGTCCAGCTCGCCAACCGCCCGCGGCCGCAGCAGGTGATCATCACCGACGCCAGCGACAGCCAGCAGCGCGGCCGCGCCACGATCCGCAAGGAGCGTGAGGAGCGGGCGCAGCAGCAGGGCCGCAAGCGCAAGACGATGCTCCGCAACGTCCGCGGCCGCCCCGGCGCGTCCGGAGCCCGACCCTCCACGCAGGAGATGTCGGAGTCGAAGAAGCGCATCCGCGTCGACGAGGCGATCCCGGTCGCCGACCTCGCGCACCAGATGGGCAAGAAGGCGACGATGCTGCTGAAGACGCTGTGGGGCATGGGCCTGCGCGGCGTCACCATCAACAGCTCGGTCGACGCCGAGACGGCGGAACTGGTGGCGGCCGAGTACGGCTACACCGTCGAGAACGTGGCCTTCCAGGAGGACCAGTACTTCGACGAGGGCACCGAGGAGGGGGCCGGGGACGCGCGAGCGCCCGTGGTCACCATCATGGGCCACGTCGACCACGGCAAGACCTCGCTCCTCGACCGGATCCGCAAGGCCACGGTCGCCGAGGGCGAGGCCGGCGGCATCACCCAGCACATCGGCGCCTACAAGGTCAGCACGGCCAAGGGCGACGTGGTGTTCCTCGACACGCCCGGTCACGAGGCGTTCTCGGCGATGCGTGCCCGCGGGGCGCAAGTCACCGACGTCGTCGTGCTGGTCGTCGCCGCCGACGACGGCATCATGCCGACCACGGTCGAGGCCATCAAGCACGCGCGGGAGGCCAACGTCCCGCTGGTGGTGGCGCTCAACAAGATCGACAAGCCCGACGCCAACCCCGGCCGCGTCAAGCAGATGCTGATGGAGTACAGCCTGGTCGGTGAGGAGTACGGCGGCGACACCATCATCTGCGAGGTGTCGGCGAAGACCGGCAAGGGCATCGACCACCTGCTCGAGATGTTGGCCATCCAGTCGGAGATCCTCGATCTCCGGGCCACCACCGAGGGCCGGGCGATCGGCGTCGTGCTCGAGGCGCGCGTCGACAAGGGTCGCGGCCCGATCGCCACCGTCCTGGTGGAGGCCGGCACGCTGCGCAAGGGCGACATCGTGGTCGCCAACGAGTTCAGCGGCAAGGTCCGCGGCATGCTCGACGACCGCGGCCGCGCGCTCGAAGACGTGGGACCCTCGACTCCGGTCGAGGTCCTCGGCCTCGACGGCGTGCCGTCGGCCGGCGACCGCTTCAACGTGGTCGAGAGCGAGAAGGCTGCCCGCCAGCTCGTCACCCACCGCCGCGAGGTCCGGCGCCGCAAGGAGAGCGCGCGCTCGGGTCCCAGCATCGCCGACTTCATCCAGCGCAAGAAGACGCCGACCCTCAAGATCGTCCTCCGGGCCGACGTGCAGGGCTCGGCCGAGGCGCTCAAGCAGGCGTTGCTCGAGCTGTCGACCGACAAGGTCAAGGTCGAGGTCATCTCGTCCGGCGTCGGTGCCATCACCCAGACCGACGTCAAGACCGCCTCTGCCGGCGAGGCCGTGATCATCGGCTTCAACACCAAGCCGGTCGGCAAGGCCGGTCAGATCGCCGACGCCGAGAAGGTGCCGGTCTACACCTTCAACGTCATCTACAACGCGCTCGACAAGACGCGTGAGTTGATGGTCGGCCTGCTCGAGCCCGAGTACCGCGAGCGCGATCAGGGCGAGGCCGAGGTGCGGGCGCTGTTCCCGATCCCGAAGGTCGGTGTGGTCGCCGGTTGCCGCGTCACGCGGGGCCTCATCCAGCGCACGAGCCACGTCCGCGTGGTCCGTGGCGGCACGGTCATCCACAAGGGGCGGATCTCGAGCCTGCGCGTCATCAAGGAAGACGTGAAGGAAGTCCGCGAGGGCTTCGAGTGCGGCATCGTGATCGACTCGTTCCCCGAGGTGGAGCCGGGCGACATCCTCCAGGCGTTCGAGATCGAGACGATCGCGCCGACGCTGTGAGGCGACGGAGAGGGCAGGGGAGCGCGTATGGCGAGTAACCGGATGCAACGGGTCGAGGAGACCCTGCGCCGCGGGATCGCCGACGCGCTCCTGTTCGGAGCGATCAGCGACCCACGCCTTCAGGGGGTCAACTTCAGCGTCACCGGCGTCAAGGTCGACACCGAGCTGACGCTGGCTCGGGTGTTCGTCGACCTGCTGTCGCCCGACCGCGACCGCGCCACGGTGCTGGCGGGGCTGCGTTCGGCGGCCGGGGCCCTGCGGCGCGAGCTGCAGGGGCGGGTCCAGCTGCGGCGGATCCCCGAGCTGCGGTTCGAGTTCGACGAGAGCATCCAGCGCGGCCTGCGGATCGAGACGATCCTGTCCGAGATCGCCACGCCTCCGGTCGCGCCGAAGTCCGACGAAGACAGCGGCGACGAGGACGAGGGTGGCGAGGGCGACGGCGACTGAGCGCTGCGGCGTCCTGCTCGTCGACAAGCCGGAGGGGCCGACCTCGCACGACGTGGTCGGCTTCGTTCGCTGGGTCCTGAACGAGAAGGCGGTCGGCCACTGCGGCACCCTCGACCCGCTCGCCTCGGGCCTGCTCGTGGTGTGCGTGGGCGCGGCGACGCGGCTCGTGCCGTACCTCAGCGCCGTCGACAAGGTCTACCGCGCGCGCTTCGGCCTCGGTCGCTCGACCACCACGGCCGATCGTGCGGGCGAGACGATCGCCGAGGCCCCGGTGTCCGCGGCCCAGACGCGGGCCGCCGCGGATGTCCTGAGGGACATGTGCGGCGCGCTCGAGCTGCCGCCGCCCGCTTACTCGGCGGTCAAGCTCGAGGGTCGCCCGGCCCACGCGCTGGCGCGGCGGGGCGAGGTCCTGGTGCTCGCACCGCGGCCGATGGAGCTACGGTCCGTCGGCGAGATCGAGGTCGGCGACGACGCGATCGACGCCACATGTGCCGTGAGCAAGGGCACCTATATCCGTAGCCTCGCCGAAGAGCTCGGTCGTCGCGTCGGCCTGCCGGCGCACCTCGCCGGGCTGCGCCGCCTCGCCTGCGGCAGCCTCGATCTCGCGGAGGCGGTGCCGGTGCTCGTTACCGCGCGGCTGCCGGATCTGGCTGGCGCGCCGCCCAAGTTCCGCCTCGGCCTCGAGGCCGCCGGCACCCGCGAGGCCATGCGAACGCGGCTCGAGGCGGCGCTGCGAGCACCGGGCGAGGTCTTGCCGTTCCCGGTGCGCCGCGTCGCCGGGGCCGAGGCCGACGCGCTGACGGGGCTGCTGCACGGCCGAGTCGTGGGTGCCGACGCCTTGCCGGCGGTCGCGCCGACTCTGGCCGAGGGTCACGAAGCCGCGGCGAGGCAGGCGCTATGGTTTCCGGGCGCGCTGGTCCTCGTCCGCCTCGACGGGGCCGAGTGGCGGCCCGAGAAGGTCCTTCACGTCGCGGCGCCCGCCGCCGAGGCGGACTCGTGACCGGGCCGACGGAAAAGCGTCGACCCATGCGCGAGCGGCCTTGACACGCCGGGGATTTGCCTGGATTTTCCGCCTACACAAAAAGCACAACACCTTCTGCGGGGGCACGGGCTGCCCGCACCCGAGAATCCGAAATGTCTCTCTCTCCTGATCGCACGGCCGAGATCGTCAGCAAGTTCCAGACCCACCCGAACGACACCGCGTCCCCGGAGGTGCAGATCGCCCTCCTCACGTCGCGGATCAACTACCTGACCGAGCACTTCCGCGGCCACGCCAAGGACTTCCACTCGCGCCGGGGTCTGTTGAAGCTCGTCGGTCAACGCCGCCGCCTCCTCGACTACCTGCGCAACCGCAGCGTCGACCGCTACCGGTCCCTGATCGGGGCGCTCAACATCCGCAAGTAGGCCGAGAGCAGAAGGGGGACTCGTCCCCCTTTTTGCTTTTGTGGCCTCTGGCGCCCGCGCAGGTCAGTCGCGCTGATCGCCGTGGGAACGCGCCGGCATGTCGGCGCGGGCGCGTCGTGTCCGACGCCCAATGGGCAGGACCAGAGTTTCTCTACCACGGCGGAAAGTTTTCCCCCAATGAACGTCATCACCGAGACCGCCGCCGTCGGCGAGGTCCAGATCAGCATCGAGACCGGCAAGCTCGCCAAGCAGTCCAGCGCCGTGGTCGTGCGCTGCGGAGAGACAGCCGTGCTCGTCACGGCGGTCAGCAGCAAGGAGCCGAAGGATCTGCCGTTCCTCCCGCTCACCTGCGAGTACCGCGAGTACCCGGCGTCCGCAGGCAAGATCCCCGGCGGCTATTTCAAGCGCGAGGCGCGTCCCACCGAGTGGGAGACCCTGACCTGCCGCTTCATCGATCGACCGATCCGGCCGCTGTTCCCCAAGGGCTATCGCAGCGACACCCAGATCATCGCCACCGTGCTGTCGCACGACAAGGTGCACGAGCCCGACATCCTGGCGATCACGGGCGCCTCGGCGGCGCTGCACATCAGCGACGCCCCGTGGGCCGGCCCGATCGCCGGCGTTCGGGTCGCCCGCGTCCAGGGCAAGCTGGTCGCGTTCCCGTCGTGGGACCAGATGAAGGTCGCCGACATCGTGCTCGTGGTCGCGGCCAGCCGCGACGCGATCGTGATGGTCGAGGGTGGCGGCGATCAGATCTCCGAGAAGGACATGATCGACGCCCTCATGTTCGCTCACGAGTCGGCGCAGCCGCTGCTCGAGGCGCAGGAGCGCCTGCGCGAGCACGCCGGCAAGCCCAAGCGCGTCCACGTCGAGCCGACCGTTGACGAGGCGTTCCGCGCCGAGGTCATGGCCGCGGCCGACGCCGACGTGCGGGCCGCGTTCGCCATCACGGGCAAGCACGAGCGCCGCGACGCGCTCGCGGCCGCCAACAAGAAGGTCATCGAGCGCTTCGCCGCCAGCCACCCCGAGCGCACCGGTGAGGTGCTCGCGGCGCTCGGCAAGCTCGAGAAGAAGGTCGTGCGCAGCCGCGTGATCAAGGAGGGCCGCCGGCTCGACGGTCGTGGCACCCGCGACGTGCGCCCGATCTACATCGAGGCCCACCCGTTCCCGCGGCCGCACGGCTCGGCGCTGTTCCAGCGCGGCGAGACGCAGGCGCTGGCGACCGTCACCCTCGGCACCGAGAGCGACGCGCAGCGGCTCGACACCATCCGCGGCGACGTCACCCGCAACTTCATGTTGCACTACAACTTCCTCCCGTTCTGCACCGGCGAGGCCAAGCCGGTCCGCGGCACGTCGCGGCGCGAGGTCGGCCACGGCGCGCTGGCCGAGCGGGCGCTGAAGTACGTCCTGCCGGCGCAGGAGAAGTTCCCGTACACCATCCGCATCGTCAGCGAGACGCTCGAGTCGAACGGCTCGTCGTCGATGGCCGCGGTGTGCGGCGGCTGCCTGGCGATGATGGACGCCGGCGTGCCGATCAAGGCGCCGGTCGCCGGCGTCGCCATGGGCCTCATGCAGGAGGGCGGGGAGATCGCCATCCTCTCCGACATCCTCGGCGACGAGGATCACCTCGGCGACATGGACTTCAAGGTGACCGGCACCAAGACCGGCATCACCGCGCTGCAGATGGACATCAAGATCGAGGGCCTGACCCGCCAGATCCTCGAGGCCGCACTCGACCAGGCGCGCGAGAGCCGGCTGCACATCCTCGGCAAGATGCTCGAGGTGCTGGCCGAGCCGCGCGCCGACATCAGCAAGCACGCGCCGCGCATCGTCACGATGCAGGTCAAGGTCGACAAGATCCGCGAGGTCATCGGGCCCGGCGGCAAGACGATCCGCGCGATCATCGAGCAGACCGGCTGCGTCATCAACATCGAGGACTCGGGCCGGGTGGCGATCGCCAGCAACGACATCGCCCAGATCGAGCGGGCCAAGCGGCTCATCGAAGGCCTCATCGCCGAGCCCGAGGTGGGCGCGACCTACCACGGGGTGGTCAAGCGGATCGTCGACTTCGGCGCGTTCGTCGAGATCCTCCCGGGCACCGACGGCCTCGTCCACATCTCGGAGCTCGAGGACAAGCGCGTCGACCGCGTGACCGACGTGGTCCAGGAAGGCGACGAGGTCGTGGTGAAGGTGATCAATGTCGATCCCACCGGCAAGATCCGCCTCAGCCGCCGAGCCGCTTTCGGGGTCGACCCGTCCGAGGTCCAGAACCTGCGAGGGTGAGCGGATGTCCCACGTCCAGCCGACGCTGCTGGTCCGCAAGGTCCATCCCCAGGCCGAGCTGCCGCGCCGCATGAGCGCAGAGGCGGCCGGGATGGACCTGGCGGCCTGTCTGCCGGACGGGCCCGTCGAGCTGGCGCCCGGGGAACGCCGTTTAATTCCCACGGGCGTCGCCGTCGCTATCCCCGGCGGGCACGAGGGTCAGGTGCGTCCGCGATCGGGGCTGGCCCTGCGGCATGGGCTCTCGATCGTGAACGCACCAGGTACAATCGACGCCGACTATCGTGGGGAGCTCAAGGTCATCCTCGTCAATCTCGGGGCCGCGCCGTTCGTCGTCGCGCACGGCGAGCGGATCGCTCAGCTCGTGGTCGCCCCTGTCGTCTTTCCTGCGGTCGTCGAGGTCCAGGACCTTCCGGCGGCCGCGCGTGGTGATGGTGGCTTCGGCAGCACCGGCGTCTAGCCGCGGGAGCGTCTCATGGAGTTGAGCGCCGGAACTTCGCTCGAACAGCACACTACGCTGTGCGGCCGCTTCGAGCTCATGCGTGAGGAGCCGGCCAACACCGGCGTGCAGTTGTTCGGCCCCACGCTCGCGGTCCTCGACACCCAGACCGGCGAGCCCGCCCGAGCCTGTGTCCTCGACGCTGCGCTGTTGCCCACGCCCGAGGCCCGGGCCGCGTTCGTGCGCGAGCTCGCCGAGCTCGGCGAGGTGCAGGACTCGGCGCTCGTGCCCCAGGTGTTCGTCGGTCAAGACGGCGAGCGCGTGGTCGTCTGTTACGACCCGCTGCAGGGCGCGTTCGCGTTGCGCGACATGGACGACGGCCCGCGCTCGTCGGACCTCGCCAACGAACTGCAGCGGCTGGCGCGGCAGCTGGCGCGCGCGCTGGCGGCCTTGCACGATCGCGGCCGCGTCCACGGCATGCTCGCCGGCGAGGCGGTGTTCGTCGGCCCGCGCGGTCCGGCGGCGTTCCAGCACGGGTTCGCCCCGCTGTGCGCTCGCGTCGAGCTCGAGCGGCGCTGGAGCGGCGTCGACCCGGCGCTCCTCGCCCCCGAGGTGCTCGCCGGCGGCGGCTTCACGCCCGCGTCGGACACCTACGCGTGGGGCGTCGCGCTCTCCGAGTTCGCCACCGGCCTGCGTGGCGCCGAGGCCCTCCGCGCCGCCGAGCCGCCGGGGCTGCAAGCCGGGCTGTGGTCGCTGATCGGCGCCAGCCTCGCTCCCGACCCGGGCGCGCGCCCGCAAGACGGCGCCGAGCTGGTGCGACGCCTCGAGGCGCTCGCGCTCGCCGGCACCGCCGAGGCCGCGCCCGAGCCGATCATCGACCTCACGCCGGCCTCGCCGCCGCCGCCGCCGCCGCGCACGTCGAGGCCCTCGGGCGAGGTCTCGACGCCGTCGATCGCGGTGCCGCCGGTCGCGCCGCCCGCGGCTCCGCTGCCGCCTGTCCTCGACACCCTGTCCGTTCCGACAGGTCCTTCGGCACCTGGCCTTCCGGTCAGAGAGGCGCCGAAGGTCACCGCGTCCGCGCCGGTCGAGCAGCCGGTCATGGGCCTCGAAGATCTGCTGTTCGGCGAGGGCTCGATCCGGCCCAACAGCGTGCAGGCGCTGCGCTCAAGCTCGATCCCCTCGGGCACCTTCGCGGCCGTCAGCGCCGGCGGCTTCGCCAACCAGCAAGACCCCTCGGGGCGCTCGAACAGCGGCCTGCGCCGTGTCCACGTGCTGACCGAGGACAGCATCGTCCGCCGCGGCTCGCCCTCGCCGTCGCGGCCTGACATCCTCGTCGAGCCGAGCGGCGGCGACACCAGCCCCTCGGCGGCCCGCTCCGACGCGCGCGAGATCGAGGCGCCGGTGGCCCCGGTGACGGCTCCGACGCCGTCCGCGTCGCTGCCCGCGCCGCTCGAGGCGAAGCCGCCGCCGGTGCTCGAGCCCAAGGCGCCGACGGCTGCCACGTCGCTCAGCGCCGGCTCGTCGCTCAGCGCCGGCTCGTCGCTGACGTCGCGGCCGCCGGAGCTGCCCGCGCCGCGGCGCACCGACACCGGCTTCTGGCTGGTGATCGCCGCGCTGCTGGTCGCGGTGGTGCTCGCGTGGGCGTTCACCTGAGCGCGCCCCCCGCGCGGTGCGGTCCGGGTATGGTCCGCGCCGCATGGCGGTCACCGACAGCGAATCCCCCGAGATGCGGCGCGCGCTGGCGCCGGGCGGCACCCTCGACGCGCTGCCGGACGACTTCGACGTCCTCGGCGCGCGCTACAGCGGCAAGGTGCGCGAGAACTTCACGCGCGGCGGCGAGCGCCTGATCCTCGTCACCGACCGCGTCAGCGCCTTCGACGTCGTGCTCGGCACCATCCCGTTCAAGGGCCAGGTGCTCAACGGCCTCGCGCGCTTCTGGTTCGACGCCACCGCCGCGATCTTCCCCAACCACATGCTCGGCGTCCCTGACCCTCAGGCCATGCGCGCCGTCGAGTGCACGCCGATTCCGGTCGAGTTCGTCGTCCGCGGCTACCTCACCGGCGTCAGCGACACCAGCATCGCCCGCGCCTACGAGCGCGGCGAGCGGAGCTTCTGCGGACACGACCTGCCCGACGGCCTGCGCCGGCACGAGCAGCTGCCGCTCAACTTGCTGACGCCGTCGACCAAGGCGCCCAAGGGCGAGCATGACATCAGCGTCAGCCGCGACTGGCTGGTCGAGCGCGGGCTCATCGACCGCGAGCGCTACGACGTGCTCGAGCGCCGCTGCCTGGCGCTGTTCGAGGCCGGGCAGAAGATCGCCGCCGAGCGCGGGCTCATCCTCGTCGACACCAAGTACGAGCTCGGCATGCGGCCCGACGGCGAGATCGTCCTGATCGACGAGATCCACACGCCCGACAGCTCGCGCTACTGGTACGCCGACAGCTACGCCCAGGCGATGGCCCGCGGCGAAGATCCGCGCAGCCTCGACAAGGAGTACCTGCGGCGCTGGCTGGTCTCGCAGGGCTTCCGCGGCGAGGGGCAGCCGCCGGCCCTGCCCGACGAGGTCCGCGCCGAGGCGGCGCGGCGCTACATCGAGGTCCACGAGCTCATCACCGGCCGCCGCTTCGAGCCGGACACCGAGCCGCCGGTCGCACGTCTGCGGCGCAACCTCGGCCTGCCGCCGCGCTAGCGCCGCGGACCGCGGCAGGATCGATCCCTCTTCCTTCGCGCCCCTACGCACGAGCCCTGCGGCGCGGGAGCGGCTCGCCGGCTCGCAGCGCGCCGGGCCGGCTGAAGCCGCCCTGAGCAGCGTCCTGGCTTGCAAACGGCGGGCGGGCGCGTCACGCTGGCGGCGATGACGTCGCTCGTCGCTTCCTGCCTCGCGTTCACCTTCGGCCTGATCGTCTGCTCGGCGCTCCTGCCGGGAATGATTGTGCGAGACCTGTGGAGCGCCTTCAAAGCGGCCGTGATCTGCGGGCTCCTCAGCGCCGTGCTCGGCAAGGTGCTGTTCTTCCTGCTGTCGCTGGTGTTCTTCTTCCCGATCCTCATCAGCGGCCCGCTGGGCGCCTTCCTCGTCCAGGCGTTCGTCAACGCGATCCTGCTCGTCATCACCGAGAACCTGGTCGACGGGGTGCGGTTCGTCCGCTGGCGCACGGCGCTGTGGGCGGCGATCGGTCTGACCTTGCTGCAGATGTTGGTCACGCGGGCCGTCTCCGGCTAGCGAGCACCTGTCCGCGCGTCGGCTCACGGTCGCGGCGGCGGCGGCGCCCGGCCTCGTTGCGTGCGTGCTGCTAGGCTTCGCGCGCCATGTGCGGTGTGTTCGGCATCTTCAATCACCCCGAGGCTGCGAACCTCACCTATCTGGGCCTGCACGCGCTTCAGCACCGCGGCCAGGAGTCGGCGGGCATCGTCACCTCGCAGGAGGGCACGCTGCACGCGGTGCGCAAGATGGGCTACGTCGCCGACGTGTTCGACGGCGCCTTCGGGCAGCTGCCCGGGCGCATCGCCATCGGCCACGTCCGCTACACCACCGCCGGCGGCTCCTTGCCGAAGAACATCCAGCCGCTCACCGCCGAGTACCGCCACGGCTCGGTCGCGCTGGGTCACAACGGCAACCTCGTCAACGCCGAGCAGCTGCGCGAGGAGCTCGAGCACGACGGCGCCATCTTCTCGAGCCAGAGCGACACCGAGGTCATCTTGCAGCTGCTGGCGCGCAGCCGCGAGCCGACCTTCGTCGAGCGCCTGTGCGATGCGCTCGGGCGGGTCCAGGGCGCCTACAGCCTCGTGCTCGTCACCGAGGACAAGCTGCTCGCCGTCCGCGACCCGTACGGCTTCCGCCCGCTGGTGCTCGGCCGCTTGCGCAACCACCCCGACTGCTACGTCGTCGCCTCCGAGACCTGCGCCTTCGACCTCATCGAGGCCGACAAGATCCGCGACATCGCCCCCGGCGAGATCCTCGTCATCGACCACACCGGCCTGCGCAGCGTCCAGCTGCGCCGCGACAACCGCCGCTTCTGCGTGTTCGAGCACGTCTACTTCGCCCGCCCCGACAGCGTCCTCGACGACCTCGCGGTCTACGAGGCGCGGATCGCCATGGGCGACCATCTCGCGCGCGAGGCCCCGGTCGAGGCCGACGTCGTCGTGCCGGTGCCCGACAGCGGCGTGGTCGCGGCGCTCGGGTTCGCCAAGGCCAGCCGGATCCCGTTCGAGATGGGCCTCATCCGCAATCACTACGTCGGCCGCACCTTCATCGAGCCGAAGGATTCGATCCGCCACTTCGGCGTCAAGCTCAAGCTGAACCCGGTGCCGCAGGTGCTGCGCGGCAAGCGGGTGGTGGTGGTCGACGACTCGCTGGTGCGCGGCACCACCTCGCGCAAGATCGTCAAGATGATCCGGGCCGCCGGCGCCAGCGAGGTCCACCTGCGGATCTCGTCGCCGCCGGTGATCAGCCCCTGTTACTACGGCATCGACACGCCGACCCGCTCCGAGCTGATCGCCGCCAGCCACACGCCCGACGAGATCGCTCGCTACCTCACGGCCGACTCGCTGGCCTACCTCTCGCCCGAGGGGCTGAGCAAGGCGGTGCGCGGCGATTCTGGTACAACTTATTGCGACGCGTGCTTCTCCGGCCGCTACCCGATCCGCTTCATCCCCCCGCCCGGCCGCCGTCAGCTCCGCCTGATCGAAGCCTGAGCCCTGGAACGCCATGAACGACGCCACCAGCATCCTCCCCGAGCACAACAAGGTCACCGAGCAGCTCGCCCGCCTCGCGCACCGCCTGAACGAGCTGCGGAGGCATCTTTGACTACGACGGCAAACGCGAGAAGTTGGAAGAGCTCGACGCGCAGACCGTCGATCCGTCGTTCTGGGGCAACAATGACCGCGCCCAGGACGTGCTGCGCGAGCAGTCGACGCTGAAGAAGATCCTCGCCGACCTCGACGAGGCCCAGACCCGCTACGAGGACGCGCAGACGCTCTACGAGCTCGGCCGTGAAGAGGGCGACGACGCCAGCATCCGCGACGCCTGGTCGGCGCTCGAGTCGCTCGACCAGCGTGTCGGCAAGATGGAGTTCCGCCGCATGTTGTCGGGGCCGCACGACGACAAGGGCGCGCTCATCACCATCAACGCTGGGGCCGGCGGGGTCGACAGCCAGGACTGGGCCCAGATCCTGATGCGCATGTACCTACGCTGGGGCGAGCGCCACGGCTTCAAGGTCGAGGTGCTCGACGTCCAGGACGCCGAGCAGGCGGGCATCCGCAGCGCCGAGATCGAGATCACCGGCGAGTTCGCCTACGGCTACCTGCGCTCGGAGATCGGCGTCCACCGGCTGGTCCGGATCTCGCCGTTCGACGCCAACGCGCGCCGCCAGACCAGCTTCGCCAGCGTGATGGCGCTGCCCGACCTCGGCGAGGACGAGATCGACATCGAGGTCAACGAGGCCGACCTCGAGGTCGACACCTTCCGCTCGAGCGGCGCCGGCGGTCAGCACGTCAACAAGACCGACTCGGCGGTGCGCCTGCGCCACTTGCCGACCGGCATCGTCGTCGCGTGCCAGGTCGAGCGCTCGCAGCACAAGAACAAGGCCACGGCGATGCGCGTGCTCAAGGCCAAGCTGTGGGACCTCGAGCAGCAGCGCCGCGAGGCCGAGCGCGAGAGCCTGCAGGGCGAACGCAAGAAGATCGAGTGGGGCAGCCAGATCCGCTCGTACGTGCTGCAGCCGTACCAGCAGGTCAACGACCACCGCACGGAGCTCAAGAGCTCGGCCGTCCACGCCGTGCTCGACGGCGACCTCGACGAGTTCATCGAGGCGTACCTCCTGCAACAGTCGCAGTCGTCCGCGGAAGCGCCGTCGTGAGTCGTCCTCGTCCCGCCGCGTCGTCCCGGGCGGAGGCTCCGCCGAGCCTCCACTGGCAGATCGCGTGGCGGCACCTGCGAGCGGGCGATCGTCCGCCGTCGTGGGCCTGGCCGGCCGTCGGCCTGGCCCTCTACTTGCTCGTGGTGGGCGGCGGCTTCGTGCTCTACGCGCTCTACGGCTTCTCGCCGGTCGAGTCCGGCCTGCCCGAGCGCGTCGCCCTCGACTCGAGCCTCGTCGGCCTCGGCTTCGATCCCACCGCCGACCTGCCGCCGCCGGCGCAGGCCTACTTCGGGGTCCTCGGCGCGATCACCCTGCTGCTCGGCGCGGGCCTGTTGCTCGGCGCAGTGCTGTCGCTGGTGTTCACGCTGCTCGCCACAGTCATCACGGTCAGCGTCATGCTCGGCTGCATGGCGCTGGTGGTGGTGCTCAGCCTCATGACCGGCCTCGAGCTCGAGCTGCGCGACAAGATCCTCGGCCAGCGCGCGCACATCCGCGTGGCGTCAGCCGACGGCCGGCCGTTCGCCGACTACCGCGACCTCGCCAAGGCGATCGCCGACAAGCCCGGCATCCTCGGCGCCAGCCCGTACCTGCAGGGCGAGGTCATGGTCCGCAGCGGCTTCCAGCGCCAGGGCGGGATCCTCCTCGGCATCGACCCCGAGCTGCACCGCAGCGTGTCGAACCTGCCCGACATCATGCGCGAGGGCGACTACGAGTTCCTGTCGCACCCGGAGAAGATCCCGGAGTCGGAGTTCGGCTTCGAGATCACGCCCGTCGAGCCGCCGCCGGCGCAGGCCGACACGGACACGGCGAAGGAAGGGCAGGGTGCCACGGCCCTGCCTCATGTGACAGGTGCCGAAGGACATGTCCCCGAGGACAAGCCCCAGCTCGTCGACGACGATCCCGACGAGGGCTGGGAGGACCCGGAGGTCGAGATCCCGGCGCTGCGCAAGAAGGGCGCGCTGCCGCCGGCCAAGCCCGAGAAGCCCGAGAAGCTCGAGAAACCCGAGGTGGTGAAGCCCATCGGTGTGCCGACCTCGCCGGCCGCGGCGATCTTGACCATCCCGCGCAGCCCGTTCGGCGTCGTCTCGGTCGGCGACGAGGACGAGGGCTGGGAGGACCCGGAGCTCGAGATCGGCAAGCTGCGCGCGGCGGGCAAGCTGGCGCCGGCCAAGCCCGAGGCCGCGCCCGCGCCCGAGCCGGTCCCCGAGGTCGAGACGCAGCTCGAGACGCCGGCCGACATGCCGCTGGTCGACGGCCTGCTGATCGGCGCCGAGAAGGCCAAGGAGCTGGCGGCGCGCACCGGCGATCAGGTCCAGCTGATCACCCCCATCGGGCGCATGACCCCGGCAGGCCGGATCCCCGGCGTCATGGCAGTGCGGATCGCCGGGGTGTTCGACGCCGACCACTACGACTACGACCGCTGGCTGGTGTACGCCTCGCTGCCGGTGGCCCAGGCCTTCCTCCGCGCCGGTGACCGCGTCACCGGCCTCGAGGTCAAGGTCGACGACCTCGAGCAGCTCGACGTCCGCCGCCAAGAAGTCCAGGACGCGGTCGACGCCGCCGGCCGCGACGACCTCCTCGTCCAGGACTGGCAGGAGCTGAACCGCAGCCTGTTCTCGGCGATGGCGCTGGAGAAGATCGCGGTGTTCGTCGCGCTGCTGTGCGTGATCCTGGTCGCCTCGTTCGGCATCCTCGGCTCCAACTTGATGAGCGTGATCGAGAAGTCGAAGGAGATCGCGATCCTCAAGACGATGGGCTGCACTGATTCGCTCATCCAGCGGATCTTCATCTCCGAGGGTCTGTGCCTCGGCATCCTCGGCGGCATCCTCGGCATCGCCACCGGCATCGGCCTCTGCGGCCTGCTCGATCGCTTCGGCCTGCCGCTCAGCGGCTCGCTGCAGAGCTTCGAGCAGCTGCCGGTGGCGATCGACGCGTTCGAGGTCTTGCTCGTCGGCGTGTCGTCGCTCGTCATCGTCTGGCTGTCGAGCCTCTATCCGGCGCGGATCGCCTCGCGCATGCGCCCGGTCGACGCCCTGCGACAGGCGGAGCGATGAGCCTGCCGCTGCGGGTCGCCTGGCGGCACCTGCGGACGCGCCGACCGCCGCGCTGGACCCGGGCTGTCGGTGGCGCCGCGCTCGTGCTGGTCGTCGCCGGCGCGTCCGCGATCGTCTGGTCTTTCGGACAGCCGCCCTCCGAGCCCAGCCTTGAGCTGTCGCCGGCCGACCTGGCGTACGTCATCGGCAGCTTCGCCGCGGCGATCGGCCTGCTCGTGTTCAGCTTCGCCGCGACCGTCCGCGGCTTCACCCTGCTGGTCGCAATCACCGGCTACTCGGTGGCCCAGGGCTGCGCTGCGCTGGTGCTGGTCCTGAGCCTCTTGGGCGGTCTCGAGGGCGACCTGCAGCGCCGGCTGCTCGGGCATCGCGCCCACCTCCGGATCGCGCCGCCGGCCGGCTCCGAGATCGTCAACCCCGAGCCGCTGGTGACGCGCGTGCAGGCGGTGCCGGACGTCGTCGGCGTCAGTCCCGAGCTCGCCGGGCCGATCATGATCCGCAGCGGCTTCGGCCGCGCCGGCGTCAACCTCGTCGGCGTCGATCCGGTCCTGCACGCGACCGCCTCGGGCCTGCCGGACGAGGTCGTCGAGGGCGACTACGCTTCCTTCGTCGACCCCTCGCGGCTGCCGCGGCGCCCGTTCCCGTTCATCGACGCCGCCGGGGTCGTGTCGGCGGATGAACCTTCGGACATGGCTGATGAGACAGGGTCCGAAGACCCGGTCGAGGCGCCGCCCGCCGCCGAGCACGGGGACGCGACGACGGTCGCCGACGCGGCCGAGGACTCGGGCGGCTGGGAGGACCCGGCGCAGGAGATCCCGCGGCTGCGCGCGGAGGGCAAAATCCCGCCGGCACGCGCCCCGGCGCCGGCACCGTCGCCCGCTCCCGAGGAGGATGACGGCGGCGGCTGGGAGGACCCGGAGCAGGAGATCCCGCGGCTGCGCGCCGAGGGCAAGATCCCGCCCGCTCGCCCGCCGGTCGCCGAGGAGGCCGCCGAGGAGCCATCGCTCGCCGAGCAACTCCCGGCCCCCGACGACCTGCCGGCCGCCGAGCCCGCGGCCGACCTTGTCGGCGAGGACGACCCGCGGACAGTGCCGGTGCTCCTCGGCATCGAGCTCGCGGCCGAGCTCAGCGTCAGCGCCGGCGACCCCGTGCAGCTGATCACGCCGGAGGGCCGCATGACCCCCGCCGGGCTGGTGCCGGGCGTCCTTCAGGCCCGCGTCGCCGGGGTCTACGCCACCGGCGTCTACGACGACGATCGCGACTACGCCTACGTCCCGCTGCCCGACGCGCAGGCGTTCTTGCGGGCGCCGGGCGCGGTGACCTCCATCGCCGTCCGCCTGGGCGACCCCGACGCGCTCGCGGCGGCCAAGTCCGGCGTGATCGCCGTCGCCGGCCCGGAGCTGGTGGTCGAGGACTGGCGCCAGATCCACCGCGGCCTGTTCTCGGCGATGTTCCTCGAGAAGGTCGCGATGTTCGTCGCGTTGCTGTTCGTGATCCTCGTCGCGGCCTTCGGGATCCTCGCCACCAACATGATGAGCGTCATGGAGCGGTCGGCCGAGATCGCCATCTTGAAGGCCATGGGGGCCCGTGATCGCCTGATCGCCAGGATCTTCGCGTTCGAAGGAATAATCGTCGGCGGCGTCGGTTGTGTCGGTGGGATCGCCGCGGGTCTGGCCCTGTGCTCGTGGTTCAGCGAGCGCGGCATCCCCCTGCGCAGCGACGCCTTCACCCTCGAGGCGTTGCCGCTGCGCGTCGATCCTCGGGAGGTCGCGCTCGTCGCTGCCGCCGCGCTGGTGCTCGTGAGCCTGGCCAGCGTGCTCCCCGCGCGTGCCGCGGCGGCGCTGCGCCCTGTCGACGGCCTCCGGCGCGGCGAGTGACCCGCAACTCGCATTGACAGGGGAATGGGGCGCGTCTAGGGTTGCGCCCGCAACGGCCCCCCATGAGCGCGAGTGCTGATCGAGCTGTAAGGCCCGCGGCGGCCAGTCCCGCGGGTTCTGTGGTGCCTGGCGCCACGCCGCTCGTGCGCGTCGCCAACATGGTCAAGGAATTCACGCACGGCGCCCAGGTGCTGCAGGTGCTGCGAGGCGTCGACCTCACGCTCGAGCCGGGCGAGATGGTGACGATCATCGGCGCCTCGGGGGCGGGCAAGTCGACCTTGCTGCACTGCCTCGGCACGCTCGACCTGCCGACGCGCGGCAGCATCTACTTCGGCGACACCGACATCACGCGCCTGTCGCCGCCGGAGCTGGCGAGCTTCCGCAACCAGACGATCGGCTTCGTGTTCCAGTTCCACCACCTGCTGGCCGAGTTCACCGCGCTGGAGAACGCGATGATGCCGGCGCTGATCGGGCGCGTCGCCGTGAAGGAGGCGCGCGAGCGGGCAGGGGAGATGCTCAAGGCTGTCGGTCTGTCGCACCGTCTCGCTCACCGGCCGGGCGAGCTGTCGGGCGGCGAGCAGCAGCGCGTCGCCATCGCCCGCGCGCTGGTCATGCAGCCCGCGCTGCTCCTGGCCGACGAGCCGACCGGCAACCTCGATACCCGCACCAGCGACGAGGTGCACGACCTGCTGTTCCGCCTCAACGACGAGCGGAAGATGACGCTGCTGATCGTCACCCACAACATGGAGCTTGCGCGCCAGGTGCCGCGCCAGATCCGCATGGAAGACGGGCGGCTCGTCGACGATCAGCGCGGCCCAGGTCGCGCCCGCAACGAGCGGAGCGCCGCGAAAGCCCCGTGACGGAGCCTCGTCTTCACAGCTCCGCTCGCGGAGTGCCGCTCCGCGTGTCGCTGACCCGCCGCCGCCCGTGGTCCCGCGCGCTGGCGCTGCTGGTGTCCGCGTTGATCTGTCTCGTGGGACAGGTCTCCGCCGCGTTGCCGAGCATGGCCGACATCGGCAGCGAGTTCTTCTTCCGGGCCGCCGCCGCGGGCGTGCCGCAGGAGCTCTACGGCCAGCCGATCGTCGACATCCGCTTCGAGGGCAACCGCCGGGTCGAGAGCGAGGCGATGATGCTCGAGCTCGAGAGCCACATCGAGGCGGTCGTCAACCCGCGCAACCTGGCGACCGACATCAAGCGTCTGTGGGGCCTCGGCAAGTTCGACGACATCCGCGTCGAGGGCGAGCTGACGCCGTCGGGCGTGGTGCTCACCTACGTCGTCAAGGAGCGGCCGACGATCCGCAAGATCGTCGTCGAGGGCAACAGCAAGATCAAGCTCGACGACATCAACGAGCAGCTCGACCTCAAGCTCAACGCGATCCTCGACGTCGGCGCAGTGCGGGCCAACGTCGAGAAGGTCAAGCAGCTCTACGTCGAGAAGGGCTTCTTCCTGGCCGAGGTGACCTACGGCCTGCGTCCGGTCGAGGACGAGGTCGGCAAGGTCGACATCCAGATCGTGATCAGCGAGGCGGCCGAGACCATCGTCCGCAAGATCACCTTCATCGGCAACCAAGCGTTCACCGACGACGAGCTGCGCAAGCACATGATCACGCGCGTCGGCGGCTACCTCAGCGTCGTCACGAAGAAAGCCGGCGGCGTCTTCAACAAGGAGGCGTTCGCCGGCGACTTCCAGATGTTGAAGCAGTTCTACACCGACAACGGCTACCTCGACGTCAACGTCAAGGACCCGGAGCTGAGCCTCAGCCCCGACCGTCGGTTCGTCTACGTCACCGTGCCGGTCGACGAGGGCCCGCAGTACCGCGTCGGCAAGATCCGCGCGAAGGAGGTGCTCGCGCGCGGCGAGAAGGCCCTCTACAACGAGAACGTCCTGGCCGACTCGATCAACCCCGTGATCAAGGAGGGCGACGTCGCCTCGATGGGGAAGATCCAGACGATCATCCAGGACATCGAGCGCCGCTACAAGGACGCCGGCCACGCCTACGTCAACGTCATCCCCGACGGCCGCCAGGACCGCGAGAACCTCAAGCTCTACATGACGCTCGAGGTCGGCAAGGGCCCGCTGGTCTACGTCGAGCGCATCAACATCAGCGGCAACGACAAGACCGCCGACAAGGTCATCCGCCGCGAGATGGCGCTGCGCGAGGGCGACCTCTACGCCGAGAGCGGCAAGGAGCAGTCCGAGTTCAACGCGATGCGACTCGGCTACTTCAACCAGGTCACGATCTCGACCAGCAAGGGCAGCGCCGAGGACAAGATCGTCCTCAACGTCGAGGTGACCGAGCGACTGACCGGCACGTTCCAGGTCGGCGCCGGCTTCAGCACGATCGAGAACTTCGTGCTGCAGGCGCAGATCCAGTACGACAACTTCCTCGGCCGCGGCACCACGGTGACCCTCGTGGCCCAGATGTCGAGCCTGCGGCGCCTGTTCAACCTCGCCTACATCACGCGCTACTTCCTCGACTCGCGCTGGAACTTCTCGTTCAACATCTTCAACTCGCGCAACGTGTTCCCCGGGTTCTCGCGCGAGAGCACCGGCGTGCGCCTGTCGTGGGGTTACCCGATCCCGCGGATCCCGAACCTCATCCTGTTCGCCGGCTACTCGTTCGAGTACATCAAGGTCGGCTTCGGCAACTTCGGCTCGTTCGGCGGCTACTACGGCGGCGGCGCCGGCCTGTTCACGGGCGGCGCCTACTCGACGCTCTACAGCGGCCAGGCGCTGATCTCGAACCTGTTCAACAACGGCATCACCTCGGCGATCACGGCCAGCCTCCGCTACGACACGACCGACAATTACCTGTTCCCGACCGAGGGCATGCGCCACGAGATCCGGGCCGAGTTCGCCAACAAGTACTGGGGCTCGCAGAACCGGTTCAACCGCTACGACGCCAACTTCCGCTTCTACTTCCCGATCATCCGCAGCAAGCAGGCGTTCCGTGCCTGGCTCGTGTTCAAGACCCGCCTGCAAGTCGGCTTCATCCACAGCCCGCAGGACAAGGGCGTGCCGGTGTTCGAGCGCTACTTCCCCGGCGGTATCTTCGGCGACGGCGGTATCCGCGGCTATCGCTTGCGCAGCCTCGGTCCGGCGATCAAGGTGCTCGGCAGCTCCGACCCGACGGCGACGCTCATCCCGTACACGATCGGCGGCAACCTGCTGACGGCGCTGAACCTCGAGCTCGAGTTCATGATGGTCCCGCCCGCCAACATCAAGGGCGTGGTCTTCATGGACATCGGCAACGCCTACAACACCGAGCCCCTGTACTGCGTCGAGGCCAACCCGGTCGAGCAGCCGAAGAGCGACCCGTGCACGCTCCTGCGCCCCGGCGCGCCCGGCTTCCTCAAGTCGCTGCGCCGCTCGATCGGCTTCGGCTTCCGCTGGCAGTCGCCGATCGGCCCGCTGCGGTTCGAGTGGGGCTTCCCGCTCGACCGCCTGCCGCCCACCGAGTTCTATTACGGCGACGAACCGGTCGTCTTCGAGTTCAACGTCGGCAACAGCTTCTGAGAATTCCCGCCAGGACCCGGTTTGCGGCGCGCCCAGCGGCAAATCGGGTGAGCTAGGCCACAACCTGACGTGCCCTCCAGGTTCACAGGCCGCATGAATGCGGCTGTAAGTCCGCGCGTCCGAGGCCAGCCCGGTTGCCCCCCTGCGCGGCCCCGGCTAAGGTCCCGCCCGTTATGCCCTCTACCTCGCGCGTTCTCCTCCTCGCAGCGGCCATGACAGCCGGCGTGCTCGGCGCCTCCCCGGTCGCCGCCGCGCCGGCTGCCACGCTTAACGCCCTCAAACAGGTCGCCCTCGTCGACCTGCAGCGCTGCCTGCTGGAGACCACGCAAGGCACCAAGGGCAAGAAGGACCTCGAGTCGGTGTTTGCGAAGGGTCAGTCGCAACTCGACAAGAAGACCGAGGACCTCAAGAAGAAGTACGAGGACCTGATGGCCAAGCGGGCGATGCTCTCCGACGAGGAGATCGCCAAGCGCCAGCAAGAGCTCGTGGTCAAGGACCAGGAGCTGCAGCAGCTCTACGCCCAGCTCCAGGAGGACGTGGCGACGAAAGAGGCGCAGCTCACCGAGAAGATCTACAAGAACGTCGGGGCCATCGTGAAAGACATCGCGGCCGAGGAGGGTCTTCAGATCGTACTGGTCCGCTCGCCGGCGACGGTCCTGTACGCCAACCCCAAGCTCGACATCACCAACCGCGTGATCGTCGCCTACGACAAGAAGCACAAGTGACTCACCTGAAGGATCGCTCCGCCATGTTCACCCCCCAGCGCCGTTTCACTCGTCTCTTGTCCGCCGCCGCCGTCGCGCTCGCCTTCGTCGGCGGCGCCGGCCTCGCCCCGGGCGCCGTCACTCCGGCCCAGGCCACCATCCCGCAGATCCGCGGCGTCGCCGTCGTCGACATGCAGAAGGTCCTGGGCGACACCAAGCAGGGCCAGGCCGCCCGCAAGAAGCTCGAGGACAGCTCCAAGGCCAAGCAGGAGAAGCTCGAGCAGAAGCGCAAGAAGCTCGAGGCCGACACCGGCAAGCTCAAGAGCCTCCAGGGCGACAAGCTCGCCGCCGCCGAGGAGGCGCTGCAGAAGGAGTACATGGAGATGCAGCAGATCTACATGACCATGCAGCAGGAGCTCACGCAGCAAGAGTCGCGTGTCCTCGAGGACATCTACAAGAACTGCCAGACGATCATCGACAAGCTGGCCGCCGAGAAGAACGTCGACCTCGTGCTGATCCGCGACGACTCCACCGTGCTGTTCGTCGAGCCGGGCCTCGACATCACCGCTGAGCTGGTCAAGCGCTACAACGCCAAGTATCCGTCGTAAGCCGCTTCGGTTCGCTCGTCCCGGGCTCGCGCACGCCGCTGCGCGCCCGGGACGTTCGCGTTTAAGGCCGGCGTGGCGCTCGCCCCGGCCTGGCGGTGGGCGCGGCCGCGGCGGCCTGATAAGCTAGCCGCCCACCGATGCTCCTCGACGCCGTCCAGCTCCAGAAGATCCTGCCGCACCGGTATCCCTTCCTCTTCATCGACCGCGTGCTCTCGGCGACCCCGGGCGAATCGATCGTGGCGCAGAAGCTGGTGTCGATCGGCGACCCGATCCTGCAGGGACACTTCCCGGACTATCCGATCCTCCCGGGCGTGGTCCAGGTCGAGGCGATGGCACAGGCGGCTGTCGTGCTCGCCAACCTGTCCGGCGTGTTCGACCCGGCGCTGCACAACTGCCTCTTCTTGGGCATCCAGGAGGCGAAGTTCCGTGGACCCGTGGTCCCCGGCGACGTGCTGACGATCGAGGTCAGGGCGCAGCGCCTCGGCCGGATCGGCAAGTTCTCGGGCGAGACCCGCGTCGGCGATCAGGTGAAGAGCTCGGGCGTCTTCACCGCGATCATCGAGCCCAAGCGCAGCGCCGCCGGGGGCGCTGCGTGAAGAGCTTCGCGGTGTGCGTGGCGCTGCTGCTCGCATCCTGCGCACAGCGAGACGTCCGCGGCCTCGCGCGCGCGAGCGAAGCCGCCGCCGGTGCGGTTCGTCGCGGCGATGCGAAGGAACTGTCGAGCCACGTGCTCGTCGGCGCGCGCGCGCGCGTCGATTACGCGGCGCTCCTCGGCGACAAGGCGGCGCGGCAGCGCTGGGCGAAGACGTTGAAGAAGCCGGAGGAGATCCGCCCTCGTGCGGTGGTGTTCCTCGCGCCCGACTCTCCGGTCGACGTGCGCTGGACGCCGCGCGGCTGGGTGTTCGCCGAGGACCCGACCGTCGTGTACGACCAGTCGACGCCTCGCGCGGCGCTGCGGAGCCTGGTGCGGGCGAGTCTGCAGCGCCGCTGGGACGTGCTCCTCGGCCTTGCGCCCGAGCGTTACCGGCTCGGTCTGTCGGAAGACGATCTCCGTGCGGCCTGGACCAAGGGCGAGCATGCCGACGCCTTGCAGACGGCCCGCGATCGCCTGGCAGCCCGACTGGGCGATCCCATCGTCGCCGACGCGCACGAGGCCGTCCTCGACCTGGGAAACGCCGAGGTCGCCCGACTCGAGCGGGAAGGCACCCGCTGGGTCGTGGTTGACTTCTGAGTTTGTCGCCACGACCGCGTCGGGGCAAGGTCGTCAGCGCCGCCTGGGCTCAATTCGAGCGTCGTAGACCTGGCTCCGGTGTACGCCTGGCGCACACTGGAACAGCGCTAAACGGCGCGAAGACAATTCTTGCCAACAAGCGTGGCGGCGTTAGTCTCAAACGTAAGGTGGCGAACCAAGAATTCAGGCGCTCCGAACCGGATGGTGGGCACATCAGGGTCGAAGCTGCATGTCGAGCGAGCCACCTCGTTCGTGGGGAGGATTGGTACTCCCCGCGAGGAGGCGGTGCAAGCGCCAACCTCGTGAGCTTTGAAACACACAGCCCGGTAGCTTATTCGGATTTCTGGCGAAAAAGGCAGGTGTTCATGCGACCAGCCCTCGAGAAGCAGAAGCAGGTCCCTAGCAAGAAGATCCCGGGCAAGCGGACTCCGACGCTGCAGATCGAGCTCGAGCTGCCGCGGGTGCCCGCCGACGAGCTCGATGAGCGCCCGTCGCCGCCGGAGCCGTTGGAGCGCGGCGTGGCCATCGTCGACTTCTACGTCTGAGGAAGTTTTTCGCGGAGGTTCGGGGTGCTTCGGGGCCGAGGCACCCCGATTTTTTTTGTCTGCGGCCGAGCGACCTCAACGCTGTAAATCTTCGCCAGACGCTCCGTACCGGCCGTTGTGTGCTTCCCGCAGAGGGAGCCCCCTGGTAGCGTGGAGGACATGGCGCACGAGATCGAAGCAGCGGTGGATTCGACGGTGGTCCAGGACGATGCCGAGCCCATGCGGCACTCGGGCTTTCGACTGGTCGTCCTGAACGGCGAGCTCCGCGGCCGCGAGATTGATGTCACCCAGGATGTCGTCCAGCTCGGCAAGTCACGCCAGTGCGACGTGGTGTTGCCCGACGAGTCGGTGAGCCGGATCCACGCGGAGATCCGGCGGCAAGGCGACAGCTATCGGGTCCTGGATCAACAGTCCACGAACGGCATGTTCATCGGCGGCGTGCGGGTCAGCGACGGCTTCCTGCGCCCAGGCGATGTCCTCGGGCTCGGCAAGGTCCAGGTCCGATTCATGCCCAGGGACTCGCGTGTCGAACTTCTTCCTAGCGAAGCCGACAGCTTCGGTCCGGTCTGCGGACGCAGCCTTGCGATGCGCAAGATCTTCGGAGTCCTCGAGCGCGTGGCGGGCGCCGAAGCGACCATCCTCCTGGATGGAGAGACAGGCACCGGCAAGGCGCTGCTGGCTAGGGCCATCCACGATATCTCGCCGCGGCGCGACGGCCCCTTCGTGGTCGTCGACTGCGGTGGCACGGCCGCGGCTCAGCTCGAGGTGGAGCTGTTCGGCCACGAGGACCGTCGTGGGGCCTTCGAGCTCGCGCACGGCGGCACGCTGGTGTTCGACGACATCGGCGAGCTGCCCGCGGACCTCCAGCCCAAGCTCACCCGGGCGCTCGAGAACGGCAAGGTTCGCCGCCACGGCGTGACCGAGGAGCTCGAGGTCGACATCCGCGTGCTGGCGACTGCGAGCCGCGGGCTGCGAGAGCAGGTCAAGTCGGGCGAGTTCCGCGAGGACCTGTACTTCCTGCTCGCCGTCGTTCACATCGAGGTGCCGGCGCTGCGCGACCGTCGCGAGGACATCCCGATGCTCATCGACCAGTTCTCGCGGCGCCTGCCCCCGGGCATGTGGCGCGCGCCTGGCCCCGAGGCCATGGCTCGCCTGGTCGGCTACGACTGGCCCGGCAACGTCCGCGAGCTCCGCAACGTGGTCGAGCGCTCGGCGTACCTGTCGCCGGACGGGGTCATCGACCTCATCACGACCGGCAACCTCGGGCGCGCCGGGCGCGAGCAGCAGGTCGCGTTCGACCCGACCCTGACGTTCCGCGAGCAGAAGGAACGCGCGGTCGAGCTGTTCGAAGAGACGTACCTGAACTGGCTGCTCCAGCGGGCCGAGGGCAACATCTCGCGGGCCGCCCGCGAGGCCGATATGGACCGCAAGTACCTGCACAAGCTGCTGCGCCGCTACGGGATCGACGCCAAGCAGTTCGCCGCCGGGCGGGGCGGGGCTGCAGGCGGGCACAGCGACAACAGCGACCCGGGCGTGTCATTGGCGTAATGGCGCGCTACCATGGCGGCGATGTCCTTCGCCGCCGACCGCGCCTCCGCCCGTGACGCTGGCGCGCGGCCCGAGCCCGCGCCCCCGTGGGTGCACGCTCGCGGAGCGCTCGACGTGAGCGCGCCGCGAGTGATGGCGATCGTCAACATCACGCCCGACAGCTTCTTCGACGGCGGTAACCTGCTCGCGCCCGAGACGGACGATCCGAGCGTCAGCGTGGCGGCGCGGCTGTGCCGGTCGTATCGCCAGCAAGGCGCCGACATCCTCGACGTCGGCGGCGAGTCGACGCGTCCAGGCGCGACGCCGGTGGCGCCCGACGTCGAGCTGCGGCGCGTGTTGCCGGTGATCCGCGGACTGATGGCCGATCCGGAGCTGGCCGGCGTGCCCATCAGCGTCGACACGCGCCACGCCTCGGTCGCTGCGGCGGCGATGGCGGCCGGCGCGGCGATCATCAACGACGTCAGCGGGCTCGCCGACCCGGAGATGGCGCGCGTGGCCGCGGACAACGGGGCCGGGCTCGTGATTGGTCACCTGCGCGGCGAGCCGGCGACGATGATGCGGGAGATCCGGTTCGAACGCGTGCTCGTCGAGGTCGCGGCCGAGCTCGGACGCGCGGTCGAGCGGGCGCTGCGGGCCGGCGTCGCCGCCGATCGGATCGCGGTCGATCCAGGCATCGGCTTCGGCAAGACCGCCGAGCACAGCGCGGCGCTGGTCGGCGCGTCCGACTACCTGATGCGAGAGACAGGTTGCCCGGTGCTCATCGGCGCCAGCCGCAAGGCGTTCCTCGGCGTGGTAGGCGGGCGCCCGCGGCCGGTCGAGGAGCGGCTGATCGGCAGCGTGGTGGCGGCGGTGATGGCGGCGCTCGGCGGCGCGGCCGTCGTGCGCGTGCACGACGTCGCGGCCACGGCCGAGGCGCTGCGCGTGGCGTGGGCGATCCGCACCGCTTCGGCGGCGGCCCGCGAGGAGGCGGAGGAGGTCGAACGGGGGCGATGGTGACGCCGCGGGACTTCATCGAGGCGCTCACGTGGCGCGACGGGCTCGACTTCGGGATCTTGCTGATCCTGGTGTACGCCGCGCTGCGCCTGCTCCAAGGGACACGTGCGGTGCCGGTGCTGCTGTCGGTCGCGGTGTTCGGGGGCATCGCCGCCGCCGCGAGCGCGCTCGACATGGTCGCGGTGGCGGCGCTGGTCCGCTACTTCCTCGAGTACGTCATCATCATCCTCATCGTCGTGTTCCATCAGGAGCTGCGGCGGATCTTGCTGCACATGGGCCAGCGGCTGCTGCCGCAGGGTCACCGCGACGCGGCCCGCAGCGCCGTCAGCGAGCTGGTGGTGGCGGTCGAGCGGCTGCACCGCGCGCGGCTCGGCGCGCTGTTCATTCTCCAGGGCGAGATCGACGTCCTCGACGTCGTCAGCGACCGCGGCCGCGAGATCGACGCGTCGCTGCACGCCGACACCCTGGTCGCGCTGCTGATCCCGTACTCGATCAACCTCACCCACGACGGCGCGGTGTTGATTCAGAACCTGCGGATCGCCCGGGCCGGCGTGATCTGCCCGCTGACCCAGCGCGACCGGCTCGACCCGGCGTTCGGCACGCGTCACCGCGGGGCCATCGGCGTCAGCGAGGAGAGCGACGCGCTGGTCGTCGTCCTCAGCGAGGAGCGGGGCGAGATCCGCACCGTGCATCGCGGCGCGATCTCCGAGCCGCTGACGCCGGAGCAGCTCGAGGAGCGGATCACCCGCTGGCTCGATCAGCCGCGCGCCGAGGCCTCGCGGCCCGCGCCGCCGAGCGAGAGCCTGGCGGTCGCCAAGGGCGCGGCCCGCAGCTACATGGACCTGCGCAAGGCCGGCGACAGCGGCAGCGGCATGACGGTGGTGCGCCAGCGCGGCAAAGAAGGCGCGGCCGACGAGAAGTGGAACGACAACGACTTCCTGCACGCGCCGTCGGTGGCCGACTTCCCGCCCGCCGCGCGCAAGGGAGGTGAGGGGTGACGCGCGCGCTGCGGTGGCTCTACGGGGCCCTGTTCAACCATCTGCTGACCAAGCTGACGGCGCTCGTGCTCGCCAGCGGGTTCTTCATCTTCACCCGCGACGACGTCACGCGGCGCTTCACGATCCCGCTCAAGGTCAACACCGACCCGCGGCGCGTGCTGCTGACGAAGTTGCCGGACACTGTGACGGTCGAGCTGCACGGCTCGTGGGCGCGGATGAATCGGCTGTCGAGCCACGACCTCGGCAGCGCCCAGCTCGACCTCGCCGGCGCGCGTCCGGGCCCGCTCGAGCTCGACCCGGCGACGATCGTGATGCCGCCGGGGGTGATCTTCCGCGGCATGGACTACGAGAAGGTCGACCTGCGCTTCGACCCGGTGATCGAGCGCGCGGTGCTCATCAGCGCCGCGGTGCGCGGGCTGGTCCACCCGGACTACGAGCACACCGGCACGCGCGTCGACCCGCCGCGCTGGCGCGTCCACGGCGGCAGCAAGATCGTCGGCGAGCTGGCCAACCTCAACACCGACCCGATCGACGTCAGCGGGGCGACGAGCGACGTCGAGATGGTGGTGGGGCTCGGACAGCTGCGCGAGGGCGCGGAGTACACCGGCGTGGCGCCGGGCGAGATGCCGAAGGTGACGGTGTCGGTGGCGATCCGGCCGAAGCTCAGCGAGCGCCGCTACGAGGTCCCGCTGACCTGGCCCGTCGACCAGGAAGCGCCGTACGGGGCGCCGCTCAAGGTCGCCGCGGTGGTGCGCGGGCCGGTGCCGTCCCTGCGGCAGATCGACGCGATCCCGAGCGCGGTGGTGGCGACGGTGCAGCTGCAAAAGCCGCAGGAGGACGCGCCGGTCGGCGCGGTGATGGTGGATCTCGGGCTGTCGGAGGCGGTGCCTCCGGCGCTGCGCGCCAACCTGACCTTGGAGCCAGATCAGGAGCGGATCATCCTTCCGCCTCCGCCCGCCGAAAAGCCGCTGGACGGCGCCGGTCGCGGCCATTAAGAAAGAGCGCATGGCGAACGAGCGTCGGTTGTTCGGCACCGACGGGATCCGCGGCCCCGCGGGCGTCCCGCCGATGACCCCTGAGATCGCGCTGCGGCTGGGCATGGCCGTGGCGGCCCACTTCGGACGACGCGGCAGCGTCGTCATCGGCAAGGACACGCGCCTGTCGGGCTACATGTTCGAGACGGCGCTGGCCGCCGGGGTGTGCGCGATCGGGGCCGAGGTGCTGCTGGTCGGGCCGCTGCCGACCCCGGGCATCGCCTACATCACGCGCTCGATGCGGGCCGACGCCGGCGTCGTCATCTCGGCCAGTCACAACCCGTTCGCCGACAACGGCATCAAGCTGTTCGCGGCCGACGGCTTCAAGCTGCCCGACGACGTCGAGGCGCACCTCGAGCAGCTGATGGAGCCCGGGGCGGTCGACGAGCGGGTCGCTCGCGGGCGCGAGATCGGCAAGGCCGCGCGCATCGACGACGCGGCCGGCCGCTACCTCACCCACCTCAAGCACAGCTTTCCGTCGTCGCTCGCGCTCGACGGCCTCAAGATCGTCGTCGACTGCGCGCACGGGGCCGCTTACAAGGTGGCGCCCACGGTGCTGCGCGAGCTCGGGGCGACGGTGATCCCGATCGGCGTGACGCCCGACGGGGTCAACATTAACGACGCGTGCGGGGCGGTGCATCCGCAGGCGATGTGCCGCGCCGTGGTCGAGCACGGGGCCGACCTCGGCATCGCGCTCGACGGCGACGCCGACCGCGTGGTCTTCGGCGACGCTCAGGGCGCGGTGGTCGACGGCGACGCGATCCTGGCGATGTGCGCGCTCGACATGCACGCGCGCGGAGCCCTGCGCGGGGCGGCGGTGGTGGCGACGGTGATGTCCAACATGGGCCTCGCGCGCTGCCTGGCCGGCAGCGGGATCGGGGTGGTGCGCACGCCGGTCGGCGACCGCTACGTCGTCGAGGCGATGGTCCAGGGCAGCTACAACCTCGGCGGCGAGCAGTCGGGCCACGTGGTCTTCCTCGACCACGGCACCACCGGCGACGGCATGGTCGCGGCGCTGCAGGTGCTGGCGATCATGCAGCGCAGCGGCCGCTCGCTGGCCGACCTCGCCGGGGTGATGATCCGCTACCCGCAGCTGCTCAAGGCGATCCCGGTCGCGCGCAAGGTGCCGCTCGATCTGCTGCCGGAGCTCGGCGCCGTCGTGCGCGAGGCCGAGGCCGAGCTCGGCGACGACGGCCGCGTGCTGGTCCGCTACTCCGGCACCGAGGCCAGCCTGCGCGTCATGCTCGAGGGCCCCGACCTCGCCCGGCTCGAGGAGCTGGCCGGGCGGATCGGCGAGGTCGCACGGCGCGAGCTGGCGGCGCCGTAGGCGGGGTGTTTCGGGGGACATGCTCATTCGGGCATGTCGAATCGGACATGACCCTCGGGGCAGGTCCTCCGATGCACATTGGTACGGGAGCGCGCCGAGTGGCTTCCGACGTTCGACGCGGCGAGGCCCGCGGCCTGGCTGGGGTGCCAGGGACGCGGGTCTCTTCGCGTTCGTCGAACCGGGGGTGCGTGGCGCCCCCGTCGGCGGTCTTCAGACCTTGAGGTTCGGCAGCGGGCCGACGCCGTCGTCGCCGAAGCCGTCCGCCGGCACGCCGAACATCTCGGCGATCGAGATGAACAGGTTGGAGAGCGGAGGGGTCTCGCCGTACTTCACGTGGCGCCCGGGCGTCAGCTGACCGCCGGCGCGGCCCGCCAGCAGCACCGGCAGGTTGTTGTGGTTGTGGGCGTTGCCGTCGCTGATCTCCGACGACAGGAACACCACGCAGTTGTCGAGCAGCGTGCCCTCGCCCTCGGGCGAGCTCTTGAGCTTCTGCAGCAGCTTGGCGAACTGGACCATCTCCCAGCGATCGATGATCTCGAGCTTGGCGAAGTTGTCCGGGTTGTCCATGTGGTGCGAGATCTCGTGGTGCGCTCCCTGAGCGCCGATGAACGAGTAGTCGCGGTAGCTGCCGGCGTTCTCGAGCATGAAGGTGATGATGCGGGTCTGGTCGCACTGGAAGGCCAGCACCATCAGCTCGGTCATCAGGTCGACGTGCGTCGTGAAGTCGGGGTAGGCGCCCGAGAACATCGCCGGCAGCTCGCACACCGCGTCGGTGTTCTCGGCGGTGAGGCGCTTCTCGAGGTCGCGCAGGCCGGTGAGGTACTGGTCGAGCTTGTCGCGGTCGGTCTTGCCGAGCTTGGTCTGCAGCGACTCGACCTGGCCGGTGGCGTAGTCGATGACGCTGATCCGGTTGGCGCGCCGCTTGGCCTGCTCCTCGGCGGTCGCTTCGGGGTCGAAGCCGGAGAACAGCAGGTCGAAGATGACCTGCGGGTCGTACAGCTTCGGCAGCGGGGTCTTGGCGTCGGCCCACGAGATGTTGCTGGTGTAGGCGCAGCTGTAGCCGCTGTCGCAGTTGCCCATGGTCGCGCCGTTGGCGGTCCCGAACTGCAGCGAGCGGTGCGGCGTGGCCTCGCCGATGGCATTGGCGAGCACCTGGTCGATCGAGATGTCGTTGTTGATGTCGGTCTCGGACTTGGTGACGTGGGTGCAGGTCAGGAAGGCCGAGGTACCGCCCGCGTGGTCGCCCGGACCTTCGGGCTTGGCGGGCAGGTTCTGCAGGCCGGTGAGGACCATGACGTCGCCCTTGAGGTCGACCATGGCTTGCGGGTCGACCAGCGGCGAGAGGATCGGCGTGATCTCGTAGCCCGGGCCCTCGGTGGCGGGCGTCCAGGACTGCATGTGGATCCCGTTCGGGAGGTAGTAGAAGAGGGCGCGCAGCGGCGGGGGCTCGGGGTCGGCCCCGCGAGCCCGCCTTGCGACGGGCGCCATCGCCTCCAGCCAGGGCAGGGCGATCAGGGCACCAGCCCCGCCCAGGAGGGTACGGCGCGAGAGAGAGAAGCGACGCGGCATCGTGATGTCTCCGGAGAATGGGGTGGTGAGGTCACATCGCGGGGTCGCCGCGGCGCATGCGGAACGGCTCGCTGGTGACGAGCGAGACGACGAGGTCGGAGAAGCGACGGTCGTTGGCCGAGAAGGTCTCGGTGACGCCGTCGAGGTAGGGGATGTCCTTGAGCCCGACGGCGCGGCCGAGCGCGTAGATGAAGGTCTTGCGGGCGACGCAGCGCAAGAAGTCGGGCTCGTCGGCGATCAGCGTCTGCATCTCGAGGCCGTTGGCGAACGGGGTGCCGTTGGGCAGTGTGCCCGAGGCGTCGATCGGCAGGCCGTTGTCGAGGTCGCGCCAGGCGCCGAGCGGGTCGTAGTGCTCGAGGCCGAAGCCGAGCGGGTCCATGGTGACGTGACAGCTGATGCACTCGGGCTTCTCGCGGTGCGCCTCGAGGATCTCGCGCTGCGTCTTGCCCTCGACCGGGTTCAGCTTGGTGTCGACGCCGGGCGGCGGCGGCGGCGGGACCTGACACAGCAGGCTCTCCAGCACCCACTTGCCGCGCTTGACCGGCGAGGTGTGGTCGGCGTGCGAGAGCACGGTCATCAGGCCGGCCTTGTTGAGGATGCCCTGGAACGGGCGGTCGCCGAAGTCGACCGGGGCGAACTCGGCGCCGAACTGGCCCTCGAGGCCGTAGTGCTGCGCGAGCGTGGCGTCGACGAAGGTGTCGGTGGCCGTCAGCATCTCGAGCATGTCGCGGTCCTCCGAGAAGAAGGCCTCGGCGAACAGGCGCATCTCGGTCCGCATCGACTCGCGCATGGCGTCGTTCCACTGCGGGAACAGGGCCACGTCCTTGAAGGCGACGGCGATGTTGCGGATGAGCCACCACTGACCGGCGAAGTTGTCGATCAGGGCGCGCGCGCGGTCGTCGGCGAGCATGCGCCGGGCCTGGGTCTCGAGCACCTTCGGGTCCTGCAGGGTGCCGGCGGCCGCGGCGGCGAACAGCTCGTCGTCGGGCATGCTGCTCCACAGGAAGTACGACAGGCGCGAGGCGAGCTCGAAGTCGCCGAGCGGGTGCGGCGTGAGGTCGGTGGGGGCCGCGTCGAGCTCGACGCGGTAGATGAAGTAGGGCGAGACCATCACTGCCTGCAGCGCGATGCGGAGGCCGGCCTCCCAGGTCTCGCCGGCGCCCTTGCCGTCGGCGATGAACTTCATCAGCGCGTCGAGCTCGGCGCCGGTGACCGGGCGTCGCCAGGCGCGCTCGGTGAACTTGGTCAAGATCTCGCGCAGACAGACCTCTTCGCCGTCGACGTTCGGATCGCACACCATGATGCGCGTACGCAGCGGGTTGTCGCCGTCGGGCAGGTTGATCGGACCCTCGACCTTGAACCAGTCGACCAGCAGGTTGCGGTCGGCCATGTTCGGCTCGTCGTAGTAGTCGTTGGTGAACTCGACGGCGAACTTGTGCACGCCGGCGGTCGCGTCGATCGTGACCTCGTAGACCTGGGCGCCGTTCTGCACCGCCTCGACGTCGAACATGCCGACGGGCGCCTGGTCGACGGTGAGGTTCATGTGCGGCAAGTCGGGCCCCGCCTGCTGGCCCCACACGCGGGCGCTGAACTTGTACTGGCCGTCGTAGGGCAGCTCGATGGTCTGGTACACCTCGCCGTTGCTGTAGAGGTTCCAGGCCTCGCCGGACGCACCGCCGACCGAGGCGAGCGCGTCCTCGGCCTCGATCTGCCAGGTGCCCGGATCGGTGATCGGGATCTCCATCGCCTCGAGGATCAGACCTTCGGCGGCCCGCTCATAGAGCTCGGCCTGCAGCGGCGAGGTGCTGAGGACGTCGGAGATGTTGTCGAAGCCGAGGCCGAAGTCGTCGGCAGGAAAGCTGTCGGCCGGCCGCTGCGCGGTGCCGAGGAGGTCCCGGACGGTGTTGTTGTACTCGGTGCGGTTGAGCCGATGCACGGTCACGCGCCCCGGGTCCGCTTCCTCGCCGCCCTCGGTGGGATCGCCGGCTGTCGGATCTTCGGTCTCTCCCGCGGTGCCCTCGGTGGGCCCCCCGGTCGGCGACGTCATCGTGTTACCAGCCGTGGCCGGCTCGTCGGTGTCGTTGGCGGTCGGGCTGCTCGGACAGGCAGCCAACCACACGAGCCCGAGCGCGGCCCCGAACCAGGGGCGGTGCGTTTGCCTCGTCATCAAAGCCTCAATCGGGCAAGGCCCGCCGGCTGTCAACTGACGCCGATAGCCCGCACCTTCGCGGTCACACATCGCGCGCGATCGTGTCGCAGAAGGCCCGGGCCAGCCTGATCGAGGGGTCGGCCTTGCACGGGTACGGGGGCCACGAGTACCTTGAAGACATTATGTTACGCGCTTGTAGACGGTGGGGGTTGGCGACACGAGCGATTGTTTTTGCGCACCTGATCAGCGGCTGCTTCGCCGTCAAGATCGACACGACGGACACGCTCTCGACCTCCATCACGACCGATACGCTTACCGACACGCTCACCGACACGCTGCCGACGACGATCACGACGCCGACGACGATCGAGCCGACCGACACCGGCCCGACGACGATCGAGCCGACCGACACGCTGCCGACGACGATCACGACGCCGACGACGATCGACCCGACCGACACCGACCCGACGATCACCGACCCGACCTTCACGACCATCTTCACCGACCCGACGGTCACGTCGGTGACCGTGACGGTGACGACGGAGCCGCCCACTGACTGCGGCAACGGGCTCGTCGAAGACGGCGAGGAGTGCGACGACGGCAACTCCTCCGACACCGACGAGTGTCCGACGACCTGCAAGACCGCGGTGTGCGGCGACGGCTTCGTCCGCGCCGGCGTCGAGGTCTGCGACGACAAGCTCAACGACAACTCGTACGAGGGCTGCGCGCCCGGCTGCTCGGCGCTCGGGCCTCGCTGCGGCGACAACGTGCTGCAGGCGGACGAGGGCGAGCTGTGCGACGACGGCAACCAGACGGCGGGCGACGGCTGCAACGCGTGCCTGACGGAGAACCTGCCGGGCGAGTGCGGGCAGGCGGTGGCGCTGCCGCAGCCGGGTCGCAACGTGGCGTCGCAGGTGGAGGAGGTCGAGTGCGACCTCGACCTGCCGGTCGAGGGTCAGTGGTCGCGCTTCGTCGGCTCGGCGGGCAAGCGCATGCCGACCGCTGCGCCGCCGCAGTTCTCGTGCGGGACCCACGCGCCGGGCTGGCTCAACGGCTCCGAGCCGGCCCCCGCCGACGGAGTGGTGCCGCGCGAGGTCTGCTTCCACTGGGAAGACGAGACCTGCCACTTCAAGGTGCCGATCGCGGTGCAGAACTGCGGGCCGTTCATCATGTACCGCCTGCCGACGCCGCCGACCTGCGCGCTGCGCTATTGCGGGGTCGACTGACGGCTCAGGCGATCGATTCGGGACATGCCTGAACGGACATGCGCATCGGGGCATGTTCGATCGGGCATGTCCGCGAGGACATGCGGCCGGTGACCGGCGGGGTCCGTCCGCGCTCGCGGCTTACGTCACCTGGCGCAGGCCGAGGACGACGATCGTCAGCCAGCCGGCGAGCAGGCACAGGCCGCCCAGCGGGGTGACTGCGCCGAGGATCCGCGGACCGCCGAGGGTGATGGCGTAGAGGGTGCCGGAGAAGATGGCGATGCCGGCGACGAACAGCGACATGGCGACGCCGTGGAGGCCGGTCGGCTCGCCGCGGGCCGAGAGGGTGAGGGCCCACAGCGCGACGGCCAGGAGGACCACGGCGTGCAGCTGCTGGTAGTGCGCGCCGGTGTGCCAGATCTCGAGCTCGCGCGGGCCGACGCGGTCGCGCAGGCCGTGGGCGCCGAAGGCCCCGGCGGCGACGCCGAAGAAGCCGAGGAGGCCGGCGAGGATGATGCCTGTCTTTGCGGTCATGGTGACTCCGTGGGCAGGGCCGTCGGCAGGGCCGCGATCTCGGCCTCGAGCCAGCTGCGGAAGTTGAGCTCGCGGCCGTCGGGCAAGCGGACGAAGTAGGAGCGGCCGCCGAAGAAGGTGCGGCTGCCGATCTGGTCGAGCCAGGCGGGCAGCTCGTCGAGGCCGCGGCCGAGCCAGCGCGACTTGGTCTCGAGCATCGCGGCGAAGTCGAAGCCGCTGTAGCGCTTGCGGCTGCCGTCGGACTTGACCGACACGAAGTCGTAGTCGCTGGTGCGGACGAGGGCGATCGCGGCGCGCACGGGCGACGAGATCACGGCCTCCTCGGCGGCCTGGCGCTCGACGTCGCCTTCCTTCTTCTTCTCGCGCTCGACGTGGCGGTCGGAGGCGTTTTTCAGGAAGGACTGGAACTTCTCGTCGCAAGCGGGCCCGGCGGCGGCGGCCACGGCGACCGCGAGGGCCAGCGCACGCGGCGAGACCGGCCGCAGGCGGGCGGTCGCAGGCGCGGAAGGAGCGGCGCGGCGCGTCACGCCTGGTAGGCTACCACGCACCGTGCAGTCCCACGCGAGCGACGACCTCTTCGAGCGCGCCTGGCAACGCGACCCCACGCTGGTGCCGCTGGCCGAGCGCATGCGGCCGCGCCGCCTCGACGAGGTGGTGGGGCAGACGCACTTGCTCGGGCCGGGGAAGATCTTGCGCCGGATCGCCGACACCGGGCGAGTGCCGAGCCTGATCCTGTGGGGGCCCCCGGGGACGGGCAAGACGACCCTGGCGCGGCTGCTGGCGGAGCACACCCAGAGCGCGTTCTGCGTGCTGTCAGCGACCTCGGCCGGAGCCCGCGAGCTGCGCGAGGTGGTCGAGGTCGCGCGCCGACGGCGGGCCCACGAGGGCCGCGGGACGCTGCTGTTCGTCGACGAGATCCACCGCTTCAACAAGGCGCAGCAGGACATCCTGCTGCCGCACATCGAAGCGGGGGTGTGCTCGCTGGTCGGGGCGACCACCGAGAACCCGAGCTTCGAGGTCAACGCGGCGCTGCTGAGCCGGGTGCGGGTGCTGCAGCTGCGGCCGATCGAGGTCCGCGACCTGGTGGCGCTGCTGCGCCGCGCGCTGACCGACGAGGAGCGTGGGCTCGGGGCGCGCAAGCTCGAGGCCGAGGACGGGCTGCTGGCGGCGATCGCCCACACGGCGCAGGGCGACGCCCGGCGGGCGCTCGGGTCGCTCGAGCTGGCGGTCGACCTGGTGCCCGAGGGCGAGACGCGGCTCAGCCGGGAGGTCGCGCAGCAGGCCGTCGGCGGCCGCGCGCTGCGCTACGACAAGGCCGGGGAGGAGCACTACAACGTCGTCTCGGCCTTCATCAAGAGCATGCGGGCCAGCGACGCCGACGCGGCGGTGTACTGGCTCGCGCGCATGCTCGAGTCCGGCGAGGACGTCGACTTCGTGGCCCGGCGGATCGTGATCTTCGCCGCCGAAGACGTCGGCAACGCGGAGCCGCAGGCGCTGCCGGTGGCGGTGGCCGCGTCCCAGGCGGCCCACCAGATCGGCATGCCCGAGGCCGTGCTGCCGCTGACGCAGGCGGCCCTGTTCCTGGCCCTGGCGCCGAAGAGCAACACTGCGCTGACGGCCTACGCCAACGCGCGCAAAGACGTGCTGCGCGCCGGCAGCCTCGAGGTGCCGCTGGCGGTCCGCAACGCGGTGACGCCGCTGATGCGCGAGGCGCAGTACGGGGTCGGCTACAAGTACCCGCACGACTTCGAGGGCGGGGTGGTGCCGGGCAACGAGAGCTATCTGCCGGAGGCCCTGAGAGGGCAGCGCTACGCCCACCCGGGCCCACGCGGGTGGGAGGCGGCCGCGTGGGCGCGCCTGCAGCAGCTGCGCGAAGGGACAGGCGAGGGTGGGGAGCCCGAGCCTGCCGGCGAGTGAGAGATGGGGGCCGGCCGGACGAACGGGCAGCTGTCCCGAGAGACAGGCGGACGGAGATTGAGCTGTCCGGAGGGACAGGCGGACGGAGATTGAGCTGTCCGGAGGGACAGGCGGGTAGACGTCGAGGCTGTCCGGAGGGACAGGCGGGCAGAGGTTGAGTCTGTCCGAAGGAATAGGCGGGCGGAGGTCGGGGCTGTCCGGAGGGACAGGCGGTATGAAGCCGTTCCGGGCTCAAGTCTGGCCGCGCAGGCGCTCGGCGAGCGCCTGGCACTGGGGAGCCAGCTCGAGCACCGCGGTCGTCTCCCACAGCTGCGGCCGGCGCAGGCCGCCGACGGCGTGCAGCCAGCTCGACGCCTGGCCGTCCGCGTCGATGATTGCCCCGTCGTCGGCGACGCTCGCGCCGAGCGGGTCGGGCACCAGCAGGCCGCGGGCGATCAGGGCGCGCAGCAGCGGGTCGTCGCAGTCGCGCGGATCGGGCGCGGGGCCGGTGGCGTTGAGCAGCGCCTCCACGCGCAGGTGGACGCGGGTGGCGGCGCCGCGCGGGCGGATCGCCGCGGCGATCGCGTCTGTCCCGAGGGACATGTCCTCGATGCGCCCGGCGTGGACGTGCAGCCGACCGCTCGCGCGCAGCTCGGCGATCGCGGCGGCGGTCGTCGGGGCGGCGCGGTGGCGGTGAGCCTCCCAGTAGACCCGCAGGTGACGGACGAAGCGTTCGCGCTCGCACGCCGGCCAGCGGCGCCAGATCGCCTGAGTCACCGGGCGCAGGTCGGCGAGCAGGTCGCGCCAGTCGCCGCCGCGGGCCGCCTCGTTCCGAGCGGCCGTGCGCAGCGCGTGCAGGGCCCCGCGCGTCGTGGCTGGCCAGTCGGCGTACGCCGGCGGATGCGGCTCGGGCGGACGGGCCGGGGCGCGGTGGGCCTGCGGCAACAGGCCATGGCGCGAGAGCAGGTGGACAGGTCCGCGGTGGCCGGCGCCGGCGAGCCCGAGGGCGAGGTCGAGCGCCGATAGACCTGTCCCGAAGACCAGCACCGCGGAGTCCTGCGCGATCGCGGGTCCCGGCGCGGTCCAGGGATCGTGGACGTAGCGCGGATCGGCGCGGACGCGGTCGTCGAGGCCGGCGGGCAGGCGCGGCGGGAGGTTGCCGAGGGCGAGGACGACGTGTTCGGCGGCGAGCCGGGTGCAGTCGGCCAGCGTGAGGGTCGCCGGCCCGGCGGGCCCGGGCGGCGCGATGTCGACGACATGTCCCGAGAGACATGTGATGCCCGAGCCGGCCGCGGCCACCAGCTGCCGCAGGTAGTCGCCATAGACGCCGCGCGGCAGGAAGCTGCCGCCGCAGGCCGAGGGGTCGCGCGCCCGGGCCCAGCGGACGAAGTGCTCCGGGTCGTCGGCGAGCGCGCTCATCCGCCCCGCCGGCGTGTTGAGGAGGTGGCGCGGGTCGGCTGTCCGATAGGCCAGGCCGGGACCGAACTCGCCGCGCCCGTCGACGAGCGTCACGCGCGGGCCGCCGGCGCGGGCGAGGTGCCAGGCGACGGCCGCGCCGCAGAAGCCCGCGCCGACGACGACGACTGCGGGCGCGGACGCGGACGGCACCTCTCGAGCCTAGTGCCCGGGCCGCGCGGCTTCAACGGGGGACGCGCCGGCCGAGCCCGCGCGGACGCGTCGATTCAAGGCTCGCGCGGCCAGGGCGGGGCCGGCCGCGTCCGCGGGGGAGCTCGCGCGTCGGCGGCCACAAGGGAGGTGACAAGCGCGCGCGCTGGTGCTATCCGCGCGGCATGGCCGCCCGCCTCAGCGTCAACGTCAACAAGGTAGCGACTCTCCGCAACGCCCGCGGCGGCGACGTACCGAGCGTGATCGCGGCGGTGCGGACGATCGTGGCGGCCGGGGCGCCGGGGATCACGATCCACCCGCGGGCCGACGAGCGGCACATCCGGGCCGTCGACGCGCGGGCGATCGCGACCGAGCTGGCGCCGCTGCGCGAGCAGATCGAGTTCAACATCGAGGGCGACCCGCGGCCCGACCTGCTGGCGATGGTCGAGGAGCTGCGGCCGCACCAGTGCACCCTGGTGCCGGTGCGGCCCGGCGAGATCACGAGCCAGGCCGGGTGGCCGACCGACACCTCGCGGACCGAGCTCGGCGCGATCACGTCCCGCCTGCACGGGCTCGGCGTCCGGGTGTCGCTGTTCATCGAGGCCGACCTCGAGGCGGTGCGGTGGGCCAGGGACGTCGGCGCGCAGCGGATCGAGCTGTACACCGAGCCGTTCGCGCGGGGCTTCGCCGCCGGCCGCGGCGAGGCCGAGCTGGCGCGCTTCGCCGCCGCCGCCGAGCTGGCCCACGATCTCGGCCTCGGCATCAACGCCGGCCACGACCTCGACCTCGACAACCTGCCGCTGTTCAGCCGCCTGCCGCACCTCGACGAGGTCTCGATCGGCCACGCGCTGATCAGCCACGCGCTGTTCGTCGGCCTCGACCGGGCCGTCCGCGACTACCTCGCGGTCCTGGTCGAATAGACATGGCGCGAGGGACATGTCCGCGGGGACATCCCTGTCTCCCGGGCATGCGCGCGTGCGCCCGCGCTCGCCGGCGGACATCGACGGGCGGCCGCCGCTGCGGTATCCCAGTGGGGTGCGGGTGCTGCTGTGCCAGTGCAACACGGTCTTCGAGCACGAGGTGATCGCCTGTGTGCGTCGCGGGGCCCGGTCCGTCGAGGAGGTCGGCGACGACTGCGAGGCCGGCACCGGCTGCGGCAGCTGTCGCGGGGCCATCAAGACCATCCTCGAGGAGGAGGCCCAGAAGCGGCGCGGCGGTCGCGACGGCGGGGCGCCCGAGGCGCTGTTCCAGCTACCGCTGTTCAAGACACGAAAAGAGTAGTGCCCTCGCACCGCAATTGCGGTACAGCAACGGCGCACGGGACTGCGCGTCCCGATCGAAAGCCATGCTCATCGTGCAGAAATTCGGCGGCTCTTCGGTCGCCAACCTCGAGCGGATCCGCAACGTCGCCCAGCGGGTCCTGGCGACCCAGCGCGCGGGTCAGGACGTGGTCGTCGTCGTGTCGGCGATGGCGGGCGAGACGAACCGCCTGATCGGCCTCGCCAACCACCTGGCGAACGAGGGTGACGGGCAGGTGGGCGGCGCCAGCAAGGGGCCATACGTCGCCAGCGAGCGGGCGGGCGACCGCGCCCACGAGCGCGAGCTCGATCAGCTGGTGAGCACCGGCGAGAACGTCAGCGCCGCGCTGTTGGCGATGGCGATCCAGAACGCGGGCGGGCGGGCTATCTCGCTGGTCGGCCACCAGATCGGCCTGCAGACCGACGCGACCTACACCAACGCGCGGATCCTCGGGTTTTCCCACGGGCGTATCCGCCAGGAAGTGACGGCCGGCAACGTGGTGGTGTGCGCCGGCTTTCAGGGGCTGAACGCCGCCGGCAACATCACCACGCTCGGCCGCGGCGGCTCCGACACCTCGGCGGTCGCGCTGGCGGCGGCGCTGAAGGCCGACGTGTGCGAGATCTTGACCGACGTCGACGGCGTCTACACCACCGACCCGCGGATCGAGCCGCGCGCGCGCAAGATCCAGCGCATCACGTACGAAGAGATGCTCGAGCTGGCGAGCCTCGGCGCCAAGGTGCTGCAGATCCGCAGCGTCGAGTTCGCCATGAAGTTCGGCGTGCCGGTGCACGTGCGATCGAGCCTGAACGAGAGCGAAGGGACGTGGATCGTGTCTGAGCAGAAGAGTCTGGAGTCCGCGGTCGTGACCGGCGTCGCCCTCGACCGCAACGAGGCCAAGGTCACCCTCACCAACGTGCCCGACGTCCCGGGCACCATCGCCTCGATCTTCGGCGTGCTCGCGGGGGCCGACATCGTCGTCGACATGATCATCCAGAACGCGAGCCGCGGCGGCTCGACCGACGTCACCTTCACGGTGCCGGAGAACGACCTCAAGAAGGCGGTCGCCGGCCTGCGCAGCCTCGAGCTGCCCGGCGCCGGGCCGATGGAGATCCTCAGCGATCCCGACATCTGCAAGATCTCGATCGTCGGCGTCGGCATGCGCACCCACGCGGGCGTCGCCTCCAAGGCGTTCGAGATCCTCGCCCGCGAGAACATCAACATTCAGATGGTCTCGACCTCCGAGATCAAGGTCTCGGTGGTCGTCCACGAGCGCTACGGCGAGCTGGCCCTGCGGGCGCTGCACGCCGGGTTCGGCCTCCACGAGGGGCCGACGAGCAGCGCCGCTTGAGGGGAGCCGCGGTGGTCCGCGTCGGGGCGACAGTCGCGCTGATCGCCGCGCTCGTCGTGGCGCTGGTCGCCTGGCTGCGGCCGACCGCGCCGGAGCTGATGGTGTACACGGCGTGCGACTTCGCGGTCGAGGTCGACGGCGTGCTGCGCTGCGACGGCGAGGCGCCGCGTGACGTCGCGGCGCTGTGCGGCGCCGGCCGGGCGAGCCTCGCTCTGTCGCACGGCGACGCCGTCACGCGCGCGACGCTGTGCGCCGACGCAGCGCCCAGACCAGGCGCGAACGGCTGGGCCCGCATGCGCGGCGAGGATCTCGAGGCGCTGGCGATCCCCGTAGATCTCAATTACGCGTCGGCCCCCGAGCTCGAGAGTTTGCCTGGGATCGGTCCCGAGTTGGCGCGGCGGATCGTCGAAGGGAGACCCTACGCGACGGTCGACGACCTGAACCGTGTGCGCGGGATCGGTCCGGCGCGGCTGACCGCTGTTCGCCCGCGAGCGCGCGTGCAAACCAGCGGACAGGATCCATAAGACAGGTGTGAAAGCACAGGTCGGAAGAGACATGTCGTGCGCCTGCGCGCACGCAGCGGACTCTGCGCGTGAAGACGCGACGGCAGGTTAAATCACACCTGTGTTTCGGCCGAGCGAGCGACAACGCGCCGGCGGCGCCCGTGCGCGACTGAATTGGCCGCAGGTGCCGTACGGCTCAGTCTGCGTGCACCACGTCGGCCGACGCTTGATCGAATCGACGAAGTCCGAAATCGTGGCGCCGTTGTTTCCGCTCGTGCGGCGCGGACGCCGCCCGGACAGAGAAGTTCGCGCTCGGTTTCGGGCGCACCTCATTCCAGGATTTCACGGACCATGAAGACTCGACCGATCATTCGCCTTCTCACTGCAGGATTCTGCGCTGCCACCCTGGCCGCTTGCGGCGACGACGGCGGCGAGCTGACGGGGGCCACCGCCAACAACACCGAGGGCGGCGCGACGACCGACGACGGCGAGACGACCGCTGGGCCGGGCGGCAACTCGGACACGCAGGGGCCGACCACCACCTCGCCGACCACCGGCATGGGGATGAGCGACACCCAGGCGACGACCGAGGGCACCACCACCGAGGCGGAGACCGGGACGTCGAGCACCACCGAGGCGACCGCGACGACGACGGAGGGCGTGACCGAGGGGACGCCGGTCTGCGGCGACGGCACGCAGGAGGGCACCGAGGAGTGCGACGACGGCAACGACGTGCCGGGCGACGGCTGTGAGCCGGGCTGCGTGTTGTCGGCGGTGTGCGGCAACGGTCAGGTCGAGGCGGGCGAGGCCTGCGACGACAGCAACACCGACGACGGCGACGAATGCAGCGCCGACTGCCAGACCGCCGCGCCGGCGCAGGACTGCGGCAACGGGGCCGTCGAGGAGCCGGAGCAGTGCGACGACGGCAACGAGGACGCGGGCGACGGCTGTGAGCCCGACTGCACCTTCACGCCGGCCGAGTGCGGCAACGGCGTCAAGGAGACGGGCGAGCAGTGCGACGACGGCAACGACGTCGACGGCGGTCCCAACGACTTCTGCAAGAACGACTGCACCCCGTACTCCCCGCCGCAGTGCCAGGCGCCGGCCGACTACGTCAACTGCGACGACGCGATCGTCCTGACGGACAAGGCCGACAAGACCAATGCCCTCAAGGCGATCGGCATCTGCAACCAGCAGGTGAACGACTCGATCCAGGTGACCGACTTCGTGTTCGACGCCGCGGCGCAGAACAACACCTGGCAGGTGGCGAAGGGCTTCGGCACCTACACCTACGATCACGACAACGATCCCCAGACGCCGAACCAGCTGCTGTACAGCCCGCGCGAGGGCAGCACCTTCCTCATGCTGTCGAGCGGCACGATCAACGCGCCCAACGGCACCGGCGTCGTCACCCACGCCGTCAACTCGCAGGTCGGCAACGGCGACAACTTCAACTCCGACGACAACGCCCTGCCGGCGCCGTTCAAGGTCGGCTTCGGCAGCAACAACGGCGCGGGCGGCACCCCGTTCCAGAACTGCGACAACGGCGTCCCGAACGGCGACAAGGACTGCTCGGACACGCTGCAGGCGCAGTGGACCCTCGGCGCCAACAACCCGAACGACCGCATCTACTTCACGTTCAAGACCACCGTGCCGCAGGGGACCTTCGGGTACTCCTTCGACTTCGTGTTCTGCTCGTCGGAGTGGCCGACCTACGTCGGCACCTCGTTCAACGACATGTTGATCGCGTACCAGGTCGATCCGACGGCGGACAACCCGAACGTCAACCCGCCGGTCGATCCGTACAGCGGCAACGTCACCTTCATCCCCAACCCGAACGACCCGACCAAGGGCCTGCCGCTGACGATCACGGCGCTCGACCCGTACTTCGACGGCCCGGGTTACACCTACAACGAGCCGCAGCTCCAGGGCACCGGCTTCGAGCAGCACGCGTGCTCCGACTGGTTCACCGCCAAGGGCGGCGTGCAGCCGGGGGCGCAGGTCACGATCGGCTTCTACCTCGCCGACATGCAGGACAACATCCTGGCGACGCTGGCGCTGCTCGACAACTTCCGCTGGGACTGCGAGGGTTGCATCCCGAGCGAGGTCGACGACTGCGGCGTCCAGCCGATGTGATCGGCCTGCTGGCCTGAATCACGACGAGGCGCGCACGGCGACGTGCGCGCTTCGTCGCGACGTCGACCTGTGACATTCGTGAATGTGATATTGCGGCGAATCGAGCGAGTCGAACAAACGCGACGTCGAATCATCGACGCCGACATGGTTCGTGCGGAGCGACCGCGCGACCTTGCGGGGGCGTAACGACGCGCGATCGGAGACCACGCGCAAGTTCGTGCGTCTTGCGCCCGAACAGCGGTCCAGTGACGAGAGTCGGGTGCTGCGCTCGGATCGCTGCAGGGTCGGCGAACGGGCGGACGTCCCGGCTTGATCAACCGTCGAATATGGGAAATCGTGGCGATGCCGCCACGCATTCGAGGACGGCCGCCTTCTCTGCGACTAGGACACCACCATGACGACTCGACCGATCATTCGACTCCTTACGACGGGTTTTCTCGCCTCGGCGCTCGCCGCGTGCGGTGACGACGGCAACAACGTCTCCACCGCGTCGGAGAGCCAGACTCAGGGCGACGACACGACCACGACGACGAACGGCACGAACCTGACGCCGGGCAGCGTCAGCGAGTCGGAGACCGCGCAGCCGACGACCGAGACGCCGACGACGGGCATCAGCGACAGCGACACGCAGGGCACCACCGACAGCACGACCACGGACGCGACCACCACCACGTCGACGGGGACCGAGACCGAGGGTGTGACGGAGCCGACGCCGGAGTGTGGCAACGGCGTGCAAGAGGGCAGCGAGGAGTGCGACGACGGCAACGCCGTCGAGGGCGACGGCTGCGAGCCGACCTGCACGATCACCGCGGTGTGCGGCAACGGCCAGGTCGAGGGCGGCGAGGCTTGCGACGACGCCAACACCGACGACGGCGACGAGTGCAGCGCCGACTGCCTGACCTCCACGCCGGCACAGGACTGCGGCAACGGCACGGTCGAGGACCCCGAGCAGTGTGACGACGGCAACCAGGAGCCCGGCGACGGCTGCGAGCCCGACTGCACGTTCACGCCGGCCGAGTGCGGCAACGGCGTCAAGGAGCGGGGCGAGCAGTGCGACGACGGCAACGAGGTCAACGGCGGCCCGAACGACTTCTGCCTCAACGATTGCACCCCGTTCTTCCCGGCCAACTGCCAGGCGCCGGCCGACTACGTGACCTGCGACAACACGCCGGACGTGATCAGCAACAAGGCCGACAAGACCAACGCCCTCAAGGCGATCGGCATCTGCAACGTCGCGCCGAACAACTCGATCATCACCTCGAACTTCCAGTTCTCGCAGGCGGTCGACAACACCTGGCAGGTGGCGAAGGGCTTCGGCTCCTACACCTACGACCACGACAACGACCCGCAGACGCCGAACCGGCTGCTCTACAGCCCGCGCGAGGGTGACACCTTCCTGATGCTGTCGTCGGGCTTCATCGCCGCGCCGAACGGCCAGGGCGTGGTCATCGAGACGCCCAACTCGCAGACGCACGACAACAACGGCAACCCCGACGGCAACGTCAACCAGGTCCCGCTGCCGCCGCCGTTCAAGAACGTGAACGGCAGCAACAACGGCGTCGGCGGCACCCCGTTCAAGAACTGCGACAACGGCGTCCCGAACGGCGACAAGGACTGCTCGGACACGCTGCAGGCGCAGTGGCAGATGACGAACGGCAACGCCAACGACCGCATCTACTTCACCTTCAACACGACGGTCCCGGCGGGCACGTTCGGCTACACCTTCGACTTCGTGTTCTGCTCGGCCGAGTGGCCGAGCTGGGTCGGCTCTTCGTACAACGACCTGCTGATCGCCTACCAGGTCGACCCGACGCCGGACGACCCGAACCAGGTCCCGCCGGTCGATCCGTACAGCGGCAACGTCACCTTCATCCCCAACCCGAACAACCCGGCCAGCGGCCTGCCGCTGACCATCACCGCGCTCGATCCGTACTACGACGGCCCCGGCTACACCTACGCCGAGCCGCAGCTCGCGGGCACGGGCTTCGAGCAGCACGCGTGCACCGACTGGTTCACCGCCAAGGGCGGCGTGCAGCCGGGCGCCGAGGTGACGATCGGCTTCTTCCTGGCCGACATGTCCGATCAGTACCTGACCACGGTCGCGCTGCTCGACAACTTCCGCTGGGACTGCGAGGGTTGCGTCCCGAGCGAGGTCGACGACTGCGGCGTCCAGCCGATGTGAGTGATGTGGCGTGCGAAGCGGGCCGTGCCTCCGGGCGCGGCCCGCTACGCGCTTTAAGCGTGTGATGTGTCGCGAGCACGACCTCGCGCGTCGCGCTCTTACGCCCTTGAAAGGGTGTGGCGAATGGGAAACGCTGGCATGCGATCGGCCGGGCCCGCGTGGGGTCGGCCACGACCTTAGAACCCAGGACCATGACCATGAAGACTTCCGTGCTTCGACTCTTCTCCACCGGACTTTGCGTGACCGCGCTCGCGGCGTGCGGCGACGCCGTCGACAACCTCACTGCGACCGTGGGCCAGACCGAGGGCAACACCTCGACCGGCACCACCGACAGCAACCCGACCCCGGGGAGCAACAGCAACTCGGAGAGCGACACCACGCCGACGACGACTACGCCGACGACGGGCGTCAGCGACAGCGACACGCAGGGCACGACCGCCGCGACGACGGACGCCACCACCTCCACCACCGATGCGACGTCGACCACGACGGAGGGCGTGACCGAGGCGACGCCGGAGTGCGGCAACGGCGTGCAGGAGGGCAACGAGGAGTGCGACGACGGCAACGACGTCGCGGGCGACGGTTGCGAGCCCGGTTGCGTGATCACGGCGGTGTGCGGCAACGGCACCGTGGAGCAGGGTGAGGCGTGCGACGACGCCAACACCGAGGACGGCGACGAGTGCAGCGCGGACTGCCTGACCGCGACCCCGCAGCAGGACTGCGGCAACGGCACCGTCGAGGACCCCGAGCAGTGCGACGACGGCAACCAGGAGCCCGGCGACGGCTGCGAGCCGGACTGCACCTTCTCGCCGGTCGAGTGCGGCAACGGCATCAAGGAGCGGGGCGAGCAGTGCGATGACGGCAACGACGTCAACGGCGGTCCGCAGGACTTCTGCCTCAACAACTGCACGCCGTTCTTCCCGGCCAACTGCCAGGCGCCCGCGGACTACGTCGTCTGCGACAACACCCCGCAGGTGATCTCGGACAAGGCCGACAAGACGAACATGCTCAAGGCGATGGGCATCTGCAACGTCGCGCCGAACAACTCGGTCATCACGAGCGACTTCCAGCACTCGAACCCGGTCAACAAGAGCTGGCAGGTGGCCAAGGGCTACGGCACCTACATGTTCGACCACGACAACGACCCGCAGACGCCGAATCAGCGCCTGTACAGCCCGCGCGAGGGCGACGCCTTCCTCATCATCTCGAACGGCGACATCGTCGCGCCGAACGCCGAGGGCATCGTCATCGAGGCGCCCAACAACCAGGGCACCACGAACAACGGCAACCCCGACGGCGGCCCGCTCCCGGCGCCGTTCAAGGCGGTCAACGGCAGCAACAACGGCGTCGGCGGCACCCCGTTCCAGAACTGCGACAACGGTGCGGGCGACAACGACTGCTCCGACACCATCCAGGCGCAGTGGGAGATGACCAACGCCGACGGCAACGACCGCATCTACTTCAGCTTCAAGACCACGGTGCCGCCGGGGACCTTCGGCTACACCTTCGAGTTCGCGTTCTGCTCGGCCGAGTGGCCGACCTACGTCAACAGCGTGTTCAACGACCTGCTGATCGCCTACCAGGTCGACCCGACGCCGGACGATCCGAACCAGGTCCCGCCGGTCGATCCGTACAGCGGCAACGTCACCTTCATCCCCGATCCGAACGATCCGACCAAGGGTCTGCCGATCACCATCACCGCGCTCGACCCGTACTTCGACGGCCCGGGCTACACCTACAACGAGCCGCAGCTGGCCGGCACCGGCTTCGAGCAGCACGCGTGCTCCGACTGGTTCACCGCCAAGGGCGGCGTGCAGCCGGGCGCCGAGATCACGATCGGCTTCTTCCTGGCCGACATGTCCGATCAGTACCTGTCGACCGCCACGCTGCTCGACAACTTCCGCTGGGACTGCGAGGGTTGCGTCCCGAGCGAGGTCGACGACTGCGGCGTCCAGCCGATGTGATCGTCACGCGAGCATGAGCTCGAAGGGGGCGTGCCCGGCGACGGGCGCGCCCCTTTTTCACGTGGGGCTCGTGTGGAAGCGGCGAGTCGAGTGAGGCGAACGATCGTGCCGTTCGATCCCCGCACCGACGGAAAGCGGGCGGAGTGGCCACCGAGCCTGGAGCGCCGTGCAGCTCGGCGTCTCGCCGAAGCGACGCACGAGGCATGCGCCTGAGGTCGGCCCGCGATGCTGTCGACGTCGTCGACGTACCGCGACTTACGCCCTTGAAATGAAGGGGCGGATGGGAAACGCTGGCGTGCGATCGGCCAGGCCCGCGTGGGGTCGGCCATGACCTTAGAACCCAGGACCATGACCATGAAGATTTCCGTGCTTCGACTCTTCTCCACCGGGCTGTGTGTGACCGCGCTCGCGGCGTGCGGTGACGCCGTCGACAACATCACTGCGTCGGGCAACCAGACCCAGGGTGACACCTCGACGGACACCACCAGCAACAACCCGACGCCGGGGAGCAACAGCAACTCGGAGAGCGATACCACGCCGACGACGACCACGCCGACGACGGGCATCAGCGACAGCGACACGCAGGGCACGACCGCCGCGACGACGGACGCCACCACCTCCACCACCGATGCGACGTCGACCACGACGGAGGGCGTGACCGAGGCGACGCCGGAGTGTGGCAACGGCGTGCAGGAGGGCAACGAGGAGTGCGACGACGGCAACGACGTCGCGGGCGACGGTTGCGAGCCCACGTGCACGATCACGGCGGTGTGCGGCAACGGCACCGTGGAGCAGGGTGAGGCGTGCGACGACGCCAACACCGAGGACGGCGACGAGTGCAGCGCGGACTGCCTGACGGCGACCCCGCAGCAGGACTGCGGCAACGGCACCGTCGAGGACCCCGAGCAGTGCGACGACGGCAACCAGGAGCCCGGCGACGGTTGCGAGCCGGACTGCACCTTCTCGCCGGCCGAGTGCGGCAACGGCGTCAAGGAGCGGGGCGAGCAGTGCGACGACGGCAACGAGGTCAACGGCGGTCCGCAGGACTTCTGCCTCAACAACTGCACGCCGTTCTTCCCGGCCAACTGCCAGGCGCCCGCGGACTACGTCGTCTGCGACAACACCCCGCAGGTGATCTCGGACAAGGCCGACAAGACGAACATGCTCAAGGCGATGGGCATCTGCAACGTCGCGCCGAACAACTCGGTCATCACGAGCGACTTCCAGCACTCGAACCCGGTCAACAAGAGCTGGCAGGTGGCCAAGGGCTACGGCACCTACATGTTCGACCACGATAACGACCCGCAGACGCCGAATCAGCGCCTGTACAGCCCGCGCGAGGGCGACACCTTCCTCATCATCTCGAACGGCGACATCGTGGCGCCGAACGCCGAGGGCATCGTCATCGAGGCGCCCAACAACCAGGGCACCACGAACAACGGCAACCCCGACGGCGGCGGGCTGCCGCTGCCCTTCAAGGCCAAGAACGGCAGCAACAACGGCGCCGGCGGGACCCCGTTCAAGGACTGCGACAACGGTGCAGGCGACAACGACTGCTCCGACACCATCCAGGCGCAGTGGGAGATGACCAACGCCGACGGCAACGACCGCATCTACTTCAGCTTCAAGACCGTCGTGCCGCCGGGGACCTTCGGCTACACCTTCGAGTTCGCGTTCTGCTCGGCCGAGTGGCCGTCCTTCGTCGACACCGTGTGGAACGACCTGCTGATCGCTTACCAGGTCGACCCGACGCCGGACGATCCGAACCAGGTCCCGCCGGTCGATCCGTACAGCGGCAACGTCACCTTCATCCCGGATCCGAACGATCCGACCAAGGGCCTGCCGATCACCATCACCGCGCTCGACCCGTACTTCATCCAGCAGGGCTACACCTACAACGAGCCGCAGCTGGCCGGCACCGGCTTCGAGCAGCACGCGTGCTCCGACTGGTTCACCGCCAAGGGCGGCGTGCAGCCGGGCGCCGAGATCACGATCGGCTTCTTCCTGGCCGACATGTCCGATCAGTACCTGTCGACCGCCACGCTGCTCGACAACTTCCGCTGGGACTGCGAGGGTTGCGTCCCGAGCGAGGTCGACGACTGCGGCGTCCAGCCGATGTGAGCCGCGCTCCGCTGCGCGCACGACGAGGGCTCCGGAGCGCCGCTCCGGGGCCCTCGGGCCGTTTAATAAAGGGGGGGCGCTCGCGGGCGGCGGGGAGCGGGCGATCGCTGGTGAGCGCCCTCAGGCGGCGCTGTGGGCGGTGGGGGCGCCCTCTCGCGGCGTGCCGCCCGTTCGGTAGAGGCCGACGCGCGCCGAGGGGACGCCGAGCTCGCCACGTCAGGCGCCGCGCTGCACGCGGCGGTTCGCGGGCGCCAGGCGTGGTCACGCCTCGCGCGCGAGACGAGCGCTGGCGAGACGCGCGCACGCACGCTCGCTAGCCCTGTCGACACGCCGCGGGACATGTTCGAGCGGACATGCCCGCAGGGACATGCCCGCACGGACATGCTCGTTCACGCAGGCTCGAACGGGAGGTGCGTTCGGCGCTCGCGCTGCTCAGGGCTTCTTCTCGACCGGCGCGACTGGGCCGGCCGGGGCCGCGGTGGGCAGGGCCTTGGGCGCGGCGGGCTGAGCGGCCTTGAGGCGCTTGCGCCGGGGCTCCCACACGGCCTTGGGGCGCAGGGGGATCCGGCCGCCGAACAGCGAGAAGTAGCGCTGGACGCCGTCGTTGCCGCCGCCGAGGATGCCGAACAGGGCGCGCCAGTGGAGGCCCTTCTTGGTGCCGATGCTCTCGCCCTGGGCGTCGCGGATCGGCTGCTCGTCGCGCCACCACCAGCCGAGGCCGGGGCCGAGGACCTGCACGTCGCGGCCGCGGCCGCGGTGGCGGGCCCACAGCGCCGGGACGACCTGGGTGATGCGGCCCTTGCGGCGGATGTCCCACCACATGAAGGCGCCGAAGGTGCCCGAGTTCTCGCCGCGCTCGATGTGCCAGACCAGCGGGAACTGGACCCAGTCGTTGTCCTGGCCGCGCCGGCGCTGGAACAGCAGGGCCGGGAAGACGCTGGTGAAGCTGGTGTCCTTGGCCCAGTTGTTGTCGCGCAGGAACAGCGGCAGGAGCCAGGTCATGCGCCGCTCGGCGTAGCTGTGCGCGGTGTAGAAGAGCGGCGGCGCGACCACGGTCGTCACCTTGTGCGGCCGGCGGAAGTTCCACACCATCAGGCCGGCCTGGAACCACCGGTAGTCCTCGCGGCGGGCGCCGACGAACAGCGGCGGCAGCACGACGGTGGTGCTGCGGTCCTTGGTCCGGTAGGCCTTGCGGAAGAACAGCGGGAAGAAGACGGTGGTCTTGAACTGCCGCGTGGTGGTGTGGCCGAAGTTGAGCGCGTACCAGGTGAGGCGCTCGCCCGGGCGCACGTTGGCGCCGCCCAGCAGGGTGAGGAACCGGCGGCCGCCCGGATCCTTGTCGAAGTAGTAGAGCATCAGCGCGCCGTGGCTGGTGCGACCCTTGCCGTCCTTGCCGTAGAGGAACAGCGGCCACGAGCCCCACAGCGTGTAGCGGCAACGATCGTCGTCTTCTTCGCGGAAGCCACACTTCTGGTAGCGGAACGCGAACGGGACCACGCCGGTGAAGCGGTAGTTCTTGTGGAGGCGGAAGATGTCGAAGAAGATCGGCGGGGTCAGGCTGAAGCGGGTGAAGTTGAACTGACCCTTGACGCCGACGACGAACGGGAAGGCGACCCACGAGCGGCGACCGTTGGCGCGGCGGCGGTCGAACCACAGCGGCACAGCGATGGTGGTGTGCTCGAGCTTGTTCTTGTCGGCCTGGTGGAAGATGAGCGGCAGCGAGATCAGGCGCCGCTTCTCGGCCGAGTCGTGCCACCAGTAGACGGGCACCAGGCCCGCGTTGAGCGAGGTGCGGGTGAGGCGGTGGAACGCCGGGCCGGCGATGAGCGTGTGCGTGCGCCGGACCTTGTCGCGGCTGTAGAAGAACGGGAGGATCAGGCCGGCGTCGACGTCGATGCCGTCGGGCTGGCGCTGGCGGAAGTAGAACGGGATGACCGCGAGGTTCTTGCGCGGCTTCTCGCCGCGAGTGGCGGTGCGCCAGACCAGCGGCGACCACATGTCGAGGTCCTCGCTGGGCGCGCGATGGCGGGCGAACAGCGGCGCGACGACGAGGTTGCTGGCGACGCCGCCCTCGACCTTGCGACGATCGTAGAAGATCAGCGGGATCAGGCCGAAGCCGCGGCGGGTCGGATCTTTGTAGCCGCGGAAGCCGTACAGCAGCGCGGCGGCCGACCACGTGCGCTGCTCCGGCGTGCTGTAGGCGCCGCCCAGCGGGGTGAGGGTGAGCGTCTTGCCCTCGGCGTGGCGGCGGTAGAACAGCGGGAACAGGGCGGTGTGGCGCTCGCCTGCGGGGCGCTTCACGTCCCAGAACAGGTTGAGGACGCCGAGGGTGCGGTGGTCGGGGCCCTTGTCGCGGGCGAACACCAGCGAGACCGTGCGCGAGCGCTGGGCCTCGACGTCGTGGACGTGGCCGAACAGCAGCGGCGGGACGATGCCGTAGCGGAACTTGTCGTCGCGGCCGGCGAACACCAGCGGGGCGAGGCCGCCGTGGCCGCCTGACTTGACCTTCTTGGCGTAGGCCGGGCCGAGCACCCACAGGTCGCTCGGGTTCTGCGGGTCGGTGTCGCGGCGGTGCCAGAACAGCGGGGTAATGGTCTGGTACGAGCGGGTGCCGTCGCGGCCGACGAACGCGAGCGGGGCGAAGCCGGCGTCCCAGCGCTCGCCGCGGCGGCGGTAGTAGCCGAGCACCGCCGCCGAGAGGGTGCGCTCGCCCTTGCCGCCGAAGGCGCTCGGGTCGTGCGAGTGGCCGAACAGCGGCGTGACGACCTGGAAGCTCTTGCCGCCCGGCTCGTTGCGTACGAAGGTGAGGAGCGGGGTGATGCCGAAGCCCCAGCGCCCGTTCTTGCCCGAGCGGCCGCCGCCGAGCAGCGTGTAGACCCGCGTCTCCTGCGGGCTCTTGCGCGCGTAGACGAGGGGCACGAACACGCTGCTGGTGACGCCGGCCTTGACGTCGCCGAACTGCCAGAACAGCGGGAAGAGCACCCGGTTGCGCTGCTCGGGGTCGCGGTAGCTGACCCACGGGAACACCGACCAGGCGACGCTGCCGCGGTCGCGGTTCTCGGCCCGCCACACCAGCGGCGTGGCCGAGAACAGCTTGTGGGTCGGGGTCTGGCGCGAGAACGTCAGCAGCGGCGGGACGGCCCACGTGCGCCGGCTGCGGGCCTTGTCGCTGCGCTGCACGTACAGCAGCGTCCACAGGTCCTTGCGGTTGCCGTACTCGCTCGACTGCCAGTGGACGAACGGCAGCACCGTGTGCCACTGGACCCCGCGGGCCTTGTTCTGCCCGCCGAGGTACAGCGGCACGCCGACGTTGACCGTGCTCGGGCCGCGGGTCACGCGGTAGAACAGCGGGAAGCCGACGAAGTAGCGCAGGTCGTTGAGCGGGTCCTTGTCGGTGGTGTTCTTGTGGCCGTACCAGAACAGCACCGCCGAGAAGCCGCGCAAGCTGTCGGGCGTCTTCTGGTGGTAGTGGAACGGGACGACGACCAGGTTCTTGACCGACTTGTTGCCCCACCGCCAGACGAACGGGAACTGGCCGAAGCTGTACTGCTCGCCGACCCGCTTGTAGCCCATCAGCAGCGCGACCGCGCCCCAGCCGGAGGTGCGCTCGCTGAACGAGCCGAAGAACAGGATCGCCGGCGACAACCACCGCCGCTTCGCGGTCCGCTCGCTGTACCAACCTGTCGTGAGGGACAGGTTGAAGTGGAACAACTTCTCCGGGTGGTTGGCGGCGCCGGTGCGGTGGAAGAACAGCGGCGGCAGCGTCAGCGCGCGCGTGCGGTGCGTCGTGTAGGTGCGATCGATCCAGAACGGCGGGACGCTCTTGCCCTTGAGGAAGCGCGAGGCTTCCTCTTGTGGCTCGGGCTCGGGCTCCGTCTTCGGCTCGGTGGTGGTGATCGGCGCGAAGATCTGGCCGTCCTGCGCGGGGGCAGGGGCGGGGGCCTTCGCCTCGGTCTCGGTCTCGGTCTCGACTGCGACCTCGCCCTCCGCGGGGGGCGGCGCCAGGGTGGGCGCGGGGCGGGTCAGCGGGCTGCCCGTTGGGCCAGGTCCCGAAGGCGCTGGCGTTTCGGACATGTCCTCGGGGGCAGGCTCGACGGGCGTCGGCTCGGTGCCCGGCGCCGCGGGGGGCTGCTCGCCCGGCAGGCGCCGCGGGGTGGTGCGCGGCGGCGGCCCGAGCAGCAGCGGCGCGCCGAGGCCGGCGACCAGGTCGGCGGCGCGCAGGCCCGGGGCGGCGCGCAGGCTCGGCAGCAGCGGCGGCGCGGGCGGGGCGACTACCCCGAGCGCGCCGGTGCGGGTGCGGGCGTGGCTGTCCTGAGGGACAAGTCCGATCAGACAGGCGCCGACGAGGCCCGACACCGCGAGGACGCGTGAACGACGGACACCGGACTCGAGCGCACGCGTCGTCGCGGGCTCGGCGATCGGCGTGACCTCGCCGGGCGCGTCGGTCCGGGGGCTCGCGTCGGCGCCTCCGAGGCGCGCAGTGGGCTCAGAGGCGACCAAGGGCCGGGAGGCAATAGCCAATCCGCGTTTGCCGTGTCAACCAAAGGATCTGGGGCAGGCGGCGAAAGGATCCGGGCTGGCGGCGGTTTGACAGCCCTGGCGCCACGCGCTACATGCGGCCGGATGAAGGCCGCGACCCGCGACGACGGCACGCAGCTCCCGCCGGAGCTTGACCTCGATCTCGTGGCCCTGGCTCGCTCCGGGCCGGGCCCCTACGCCATTCAGGCGGAGCTCCCCGCGCCGTGGATGAAGACGGTGCTGGCGCACACCGACGCCGAGGTCACGAGCGCCGGCTCCACGTCGCTCGAGGTGACGCCGCTGGGCGAGGGCACCAGCTATCTGGTCCGCGGGACCCTCCAGGGCGGCTACAGCGTCCCCTGCGCCCGTTGCCTGGCGCCGGCGGCGGTCTCGGCGGGCGGGGAGATTTGCGTCCACTTCGTCCGCGATCGCGTCGGCGACGCCGACGACGAGGACAGCGAGACCGAGTCGCCGGACGAGCGCAGCTTCTCGGGCACGCGCATCGATCTGCGGCCGTTGCTCGTGGAGCAGGTGCTGTTGAGTTATCCGATCCGGGCGCTGTGCGCCTACGGCGAGGCGTGCCGCGGGCTCTGCATGCGCTGCGGCGCCGAGCTGAACGGTCAGCCGCTGGGGCCGTGCGCGGCGTGCGGAGCGGCCGACGCCCAGGTGCCGCTCGTCACCCTCGAAGACAAGGACGAGGGCGAGGAGGAGGCGCCGGCGAAGCCCACGACGTCGTGGCAGGCGGCCTTGCGGCAGCTGGCCGACTCCGGCGTGGGCGAGAACGACGACACCGACGCCAACAACCAGGGCTTCGCCGGCCCTATTCCCGGCGATGAAGAATTCGATCCCGGGTTCGGCGAGCCCGAGCCCCGGCCCGGCGACAAGGCCCCGTCGGCCGGCAAGCGAGCCGGCAAGCCGGCGGGTAGATCGTCCACGGCGCCCACGAGCAAGTCGGGCGCGGCCGGCAAGTCGGCGACCCCGACCGGCAAGTCGGGCAAGGCCCCAAACAAGTCGAGCAAGGCGACCAGCAAGTCCTCCGGCAAGCCCGCGACCAAGTCGTCGTCCCGGCCTGCCGGCAAGAAGAAGTAGTGATCCCTGCCCGGAGGTTTGAGTTATCTCAGGTCCTCCGGGCGCTCTACCGCCCCCGGCGCCGATTGTGGCGCCGGGAAAAGCGCTAGACTCCCGCCCCCGCTTCCAAGGCGGTTCGTGTCATGGCTGTCCCCAAGAAGAAGAAGTCCCAGTCCCGTCGCGACATGCGGCGCGCCCACCACGACAAGCGCTCGGCACCGACCCTCGTCGCCTGCCCGAACTGCCAGGAGCGCGTGCGTAGCCACCACGTTTGCCCGGCCTGCGGCCACTACAAGGGCCGTGAGGTGATCACGATCGCGCAAGAGTAATAAGAGGTGGCGGCGACGAGGAAGATCGCGCTCGACGCCTTCGGCGGTGATCACTGTCCTTTCGTCGAGGTCGAGGCCGCAGTCCTCGCCGCGCGCGCCGGGCAAGAGGTGATCCTCGTCGGTGACCGGGCGCGCCTCGTCCCGCAGCTCGCGCTGCTCGGGATCTCTCGCTTCGAAGGCGAGGACGGAATCACCGTCCATCACGCGTCGGAGACGATCACCATGGAGGATACCCCCTCCAAGGCGGTCCGCTCCAAGCCCGACGCGTCGATGGTCGTGTGCTTCGACCTGGTCCGCCGCGGTCAGGCTGCCGCGGTGGTCTCGGCCGGCAACTCGGGGGCGATGCTCGCCAGCGGGTTGTTCCGGTTCGGTCGGCTCAAGGGGATCGATCGCCCGGCGATCGTCTCGAGCTTCCCGCGGCCGAAGGGCGGCCCGTGCGTGCTCATCGACATGGGCGCGAACGTCGAGTGCAAGCCGATCAACCTCGTGCAGTTCGCGGTGATGGGGGCGATCTTCTCCAACACCGCCCACGGCAAGAAGCCGCGGGTCGGCGTGCTGTCGAACGGCAGCGAGGAGGGCAAGGGCACCGACCTCACGCGCGCGGCGCATCGCCTGCTGTCGGCCCACCCGAGCCCGGCGTTCTCCTTCCACGGCTACGTGGAGGGCAAAGACTTCTTTAAGGACACCGTCGACGTGATCGTCACCGACGGGTTCACGGGCAACGTCGCGCTGAAGGTGATGGAGGGCACCGCGAGCGGGATCGTCGGGTTTTTGCGCGTGGCGGTGATGCAGACCGCGCGCTCCAAGCTCGGCGGGCTGATCCTGCGCCCGGCCTTCCGCGCCCTGGGCGAGCAGCTCGACCCCGACTCGTACGGCGGCGCGCCGCTGCTCGGCGTCGACGGGGTCGCCATCATCTGTCACGGCGGCGCGGGACCAAAGGCGCTCGCTACCGGGATCCGGATCGCCGCCGACTACGCGGCGCGCGACCTCACGCCGGCGCTGCGGGCCGCGATCGGCGATCACCGCGAGCTGTTCGCCGCGGCCAAGCGCGAGGATTCACCTGCATGAACGAACATGTCTCTTCGGACAGCGTTGGGGTCGCAAGGCCGCTCGCGTTGATGTTCCCCGGCCAGGGCAGCCAGGAGCCCGGCATGGGCAAGGCGCTCGCAGAGGCGTTCCCGGCCGCGCGGCGCGTGTTCGCCGAGGCCGACGACGCGCTCGGCGAGTCGCTGTCGCAACTGTGCTTCGAGGGCCCGGCCGAGGCGCTGGCGCGGACCGCCAACACCCAGCCGGCGATCCTCACCTGCAGCATCGCCGCGTGGACGGTGGTCACGGACGAGCTCGGGCTGCAGCCCGCGGCGCTGCTCGGCCATAGCCTCGGCGAGTTCTCGGCGCTGGTCGCCGCGGGCGCGCTGTCGTTCGTCGACGCGGTCAAGCTGGTGCGGCTGCGCGGCCTCGCGATGCAAGAGGCCGTGCCGGCGGGCGTCGGCGCGATGGCGGCGGTGATGGGCGCCGACCCGGCCGCGCTCGAGCAGTGGTGCGAAGAGGCGAGCGTGGGGGGCGAGGTCGTCAGCCCCGCGAACGAGAACGGCGGCGGACAGATCGTGATCGCCGGGCATGCGGCTGCGGTCGAGCGAGTGGTCGCGCGCGCGAAGGAAGGTCGCGCGAAAGCGATGAAGCTCAACGTGTCGGCGCCGTTCCACTGCGCGTTGATGCAGCCCGCAGCCGAGCGTGTCGCCGCGGCGCTCGCCGACATCGCCATCTCCGCGCCGCGTGCGCCCGTGATCGCGAACGTCGATGCCGAGCCGTATCCGTCGACGGGCGATCCGCAGGCCGTCCGCGATCGGCTCGTTCGTCAGATCACCGGCCGCGTCCGCTGGGAGGCGAGCGTGCGAACGGTGATGCGCATGGATATCTCTCGCGGGCTCGAGCTCGGGCACGGCAAAGTGCTCCACAACTTGATTAAACGCATCGACAAGGGCTTCTCGGTCGTCGGCGTCAGTTCCCCGGCGGACCTCGATGTGCTAAAGCTCGGCACCTAGTGTCGGGCCACGAAGCCACTCCTCAAGCCAGGGCGCTGCCGCCGTCGCTCGCGCTCACCGGGCGCGTCGCGCTCGTCACTGGCGCGTCGCGTGGCATCGGCCGGGCGATCGCCCGCGTGCTCGCGCAGCGCGGCGCGACGGTGGCGGTCAACTACGCGGCCCGCGAGGACGCGGCCCGCGAGCTGTGCGACGAGATCGTCGGCGAGGGCGGCGCGGCCAAGCCGTTCGGCTTCGACGTCGCCGACGCCGCCGCGGTCGAGGCCGGGGTGCAGAAGATCGTCGCCGAGCTCGGCGGCCTGCACATCCTCGTCAACAACGCCGGGATCTCGATCGACGCGCTGCTGATGCGCGCCGCGCCGGCCGACTTCCAGCGCGTCCTCGACGTGAACCTCAAGGGCGCGTTCTTCTGCGCCAAGGCGGCCGCTCGCCACCTGCTCAAGGCCAAGGCCGACGGCCGCATCATCAACATCAGCAGCGTCATCGGCGAGCAGGGCAACGCCGGTCAGGCGATGTACGCCGCCGCCAAGGCCGGCCTGCTCGGCCTGACCCGCTCGCTCGCCCGCGAGTTCGCCAGCCGCGGCGTGACCGTCAACGCGGTCACGCCGGGCTTCTTCGAGACCGACATGACCGCCGCGAGCGTCCACGGCGACGCCCGCGAGGCGCTGCTCAAGCAGATCCCGCTCGGCCGGATCGGCCGACCCGAAGAGGTCGCCGAGGCCGTCGCTTACCTGGCCGCGCCGGCCGCCGCCTACGTCACGGGGCAAGTCCTCGCGATCAACGGCGGCCTGCGCATGTGAAACGCTTTGCCCGCCGCTTGTGACCCGTCTGGAGAGGGAACCACACTATGACGACAACCGACATCGAGAAGCAGGTCATCGAAATCGTCCGTGAGCAGCTCGACGTGAAGCCCGAGGACTGCACGCTGGACAAGATCTTCACCGACGACCTCGGCGCCGACTCGCTGGCGATCGTCGAGCTCGTCCTCGCGTTCGAGGAGCACTTCGAGATCAAGATCCCCGACGAAGAGGTCGAGAACATCAAGACCGTCGGCGACGCGGTGAACTACATCCGCGCGCGCCGCAAGGCCTGAGGGGTCGTTGTGACGGGTCGTAGGGTCGCGATCACGGGAGTGGGGCTCATCAGCCCGCTGGGCGTCGGCAACGACGAGAACTGGCGGAGCTTGTGCGCGGGGAAGTCGGGGATCGGGCCGATCACGCGGTTCGACGCGAGCGCTTTGACGACGCGCATCGCCGGCGAGGTGCGTGACTTCGACCCGACGCGCTGGATCCCGAAGAAGGAGGTCCGACAGATGGACCTCTTCATCCAGTACGCGATCGCGGCCGCGGCGATGGCCGTGGAGGACGCGAAGCTCGGGCCGCCCGACGACCCCGAGCGCTTCGGCGTCTACGTCGGCGCCGGCCTCGGCGGCCTGCCGGTCCTCGAGGCCACGCACGACTCGCTGCGCGAGAAGGGGCCGCGCCACGGCATCAGCCCGTACTTCGTGCCGGCGATCATCGTCAACCTCGCGCCCGGGCAGATCTCGATCCGCCACAACTACCGCGGGCCGAACATGAGCCACGTGTCGGCCTGCTCGACCGGCGCGCACAGCATCGGCGAGGCGTTCCACCTGATCGCCCGCGGCGGCGCCGACGTGATGATCGCCGGCGGCACCGAGGCCACGGTCTCGCCGCTGTGCATCGGCGGGTTCGCGTCGATGCGGGCGCTGTCGACCCGCAACGACGAGCCCACCAAGGCGTCGCGGCCGTTCACCCTGAGCCGCGACGGCTTCGTGCTCAGCGAGGGCTGCGGCCTCGTGGTCCTCGAGGAGTGGGAGCGCGCGACGGCCCGCGGGGCCCGCATCTACGCCGAGATCGTCGGCTACGCGGCGACCGCGGACGCGCATCACATCACCGCGCCGCCGCCCGACGGCGAGGGCGCCCAGCGCTGCATGCGGCTCGCGCTGCGCGACGCGGGGCTCTCCCCCGAGGCGGTCGGGTACATCAACGCCCACGGCACCTCGACTGGCGCCGACGCGACCGAGACCGGCGCGATCAAGGCGGTGTTCGGCGAGCACGCGCGCAAGCTGGCGGTGTCGTCGACGAAGTCGATGCACGGCCACCTGCTCGGAGCCACCGGCGGGCTCGAGGCGGCGATCTGCGCCCTCGCGCTGCACCACCAGGTGCTGCCGCCGACCATCAACCTCGACGATCCCGACCCCCAGTGCGACCTCGACTACGTGCCGCACGAGGCGCGCAAGGTCGCGGTCGACGTCGCCCTCTCGAACAGCTTCGGCTTCGGCGGCACCAACGCGTGCCTCGCGTTCAAGCGGACAGCGTAGGACCGACGATGCGCGTTCACCTCGGCAGCGACCACGCGGCGATCGACCTCCGGCGCGAGCTCGCGGCCGCGGTCGCGGCGTTCGGCCACGAAGTAGCGAGCGAGTCGGGGCCGGTGACCGCCGCCGAGTCGGTCGACTACCCGGACGTCGCGGCGACCGTCAGCGCGTGCGTCAAGGCCGATCCGGGCTCGGTCGGCCTCCTGGTCTGTGGGACAGGTCAGGGCATGGCGATGGCGGCCAACAAGCAGCCGGGCATCCGCGCCGCGGTGGTGATGGATCCGTTCAGCGCCGCGATGGCCCGCGAGCACAACGACGCCAACGTGCTCTGCCTGGGCGCGCGGGTGGTCGGCGTCGAATTGGCGAAGGTCCTGCTCAGGACCTTCCTCGACGCCCGCTTCGCCGGGGGGCGCCACGCCCGGCGGGTCGAGAAGCTGGAGCCCGGGGGGTAGGTTGCTCTGCCCGGTCTGCCGCAGCGGGAGCATCAAGGTCCTCGACTCGAGGGAGAGTCGGGACGGCGGTGCGATCCGGCGGCGCCGCGCGTGTCTCGACTGCAACCACCGCTTCACCACCTACGAGCGCATCGAGACGACCCCGCCGATCGTGCTCAAGCGTGGCGGCGGCAAGCAGGCCTTCGACCGCAACAAGATCCGCGCCGGGCTGCAGCGCGTGTGTCACAAGCGGCCGGTCGACGACGAGCAGATCGAGGCGCTGATCGTCGCGGTCGAGCTGTGGGCCGCGACGCGCGGGGAGCGGGAGATCCGCGCCGAGGAGATCGCCGACCGCGTCACTCGCTTGCTGCGCCCGCTCGACCTGGTCGCCTACGTCCGCTACCTCGCCAGTCACGGCGTCTATCACAACGTCGACGAGTTCGTTCATCTTCTGGGCCAGATGGAGAAGGCCGCGCACACCAGCCCCGAGGGCCAGCGCACGCTGTTCGAGATCGACGCGCGCGGGCAGATCCAGCTCAGCGCGCCGAGCCGGCTGTTCGTCGAGGCCGAGGACGAGGCTGACTCCGGGGACAGGTCGACCGCGGCCGCCGTGCCGGACAGCGAGGTCTCGTGATCGCGCCCGAGCTGGCCGACTTGCTCGGCGGAGCGGACGGGGTCGCCGACGACGGACCGGCCGCGATCGCGGCGGCGCTGGCGAGCGTGGCGGCGGCGAACGAGTCGCCCGAGGCGCGCGACGTCCGACTGATGGGCGCTGCAGTGGCGCTGGCCCGCTCGGGCACCGGCGCGACCTATCCCAACCCGTGCGTCGGCGCGATCGTCGTGCAGGGCGAGCGGGTCGTCGGCGCCGGGCGCAGCGCGGTCACCGGGGGGCCGCACGCGGAGGTCTCGGCGCTGTCGCAGGCGGGTGGGGCCGCGCGAGGCGCCACGGTCTACGTCACGCTCGAGCCGTGCTCGCACTTCGGCCGCACGCCGCCGTGCACCGGGGCGCTGATCGCCGCCGGCGTCGCCGAGGTCGTGGTCGGTGCGCTCGATCCGGCCGCGCACGCCGGCGGACGCGGCCTCGAGCTGCTGCGCGCGGCAGGCATCCGCGTGCGCCACGGCGTGCTCGCGGGCGCGTGCGCGTCGGCGCACGAGCACTACGTGCATCACGAGGTGACGCGGCTGCCGTTCGTGACCCTCAAGATCGCGTCGTCGCTCGACGGCCAGATCGCGGCTGGCTCCGGGGACAGCAAGTGGATCACCGGTGAACCGGCGCGGCGGCTCGGGCACTGGTTGCGGGCCCGTCACCACGCGATCGCGGTCGGCGCCGACACTGTGCTGCGCGACGATCCCGCGCTGTCGGTGCGCATGGTCACCGGCGTCGATCCGCTGCCCGTCATCTTCGACAGCGCGCTGCGCGTGGCCGGGGCGGTGCGGCGGCCGACGCTGCTGCGCCCGGGCACCGTGGTGCTGCACACGGGCCGCGCACCGGCGGCGGCGCAGCGGGCGGTCGAGGACCTCGGCCTGCGGCGCATCGAACTGGCCGGCGACGCCGAGGGTCGGGTCGACGTGACCGGGGCGTTGCAGGCGCTGGGCCAGCTGCCGCTGCGTTCGCTGCTGGTCGAGGGCGGCGGGCGGATGATCGCCAGCTTCGTCGCCGCGAGCGCGTGGCAGCGGTTCTATTGGTTCCACGCGCCGGTGGTGCTGGGCGACGGCAGGCCGGCCGCGGCCGGGCTGAAGGTCGCGGCGGTCGCCGACGCCACGCGGCTCCGTCCGCTGCTGCGCACCGACGTCGGGGTCGACGGCCTCACAGTCCTGGGGCCGCCGGCGGATCGCGCCGAGGAGCCCGCGAGACGCGAGAGCTGACGCCGGCGGCGGCCGCCGCGGGGCGTCGATCCGGCCGGTGATCTGTGCCATAACCCCCGCATGTTCACCGGCCTCGTGCGCGGCGTCGGCACGGTCGAGCGCGTGATCCCCGGCGCGCAGCGACGCACCTTCGTGATCGCCTACGCCCTGTCCGAGGGCGATCGCAGCCTCGGCGCGAGCGTCGCGATCAGCGGCGTCTGCCTCACCGTGGTCGCCTCGACCGCGCGCGACTTCACCGTCGAGGCGGCGTTCGAGACGCTGGCGGTGACGACCCTCGGCGAGCTGCGCCCCGGCAGCCGCGTCCACCTCGAGCCGGCGCTGCGCCTCGGCGACGCGCTCGGCGGGCACCTCGTCTCGGGCCACGTCGACGGCCTCGCGCGCGTGCGCAGCCGGGTCGCCCGCGGCGACGCGCTCGAGGTGTGGTTCGACGTGCCGGGCGAGCTGGCCCGCTACATCGCGATCAAGGGCAGCGTGTGCGTCGACGGCGTCAGCCTCACCGTCAACGCGGTCGACCCCCGCGGGTTCGCCGTCGGCCTGATCCCGCACACTCTGGCGGTCACGACGCTGAACGAGCGCAAGGTCGGCGACGCGGTCAACCTCGAGGTCGACCTGATGGCCCGCTACGTCGCCCGCCTGCTCGGCGCCGGCGACGAGCCCGCCCGCGCGGCCGCGCCGCCGCTCACGCGCGAGGCCCTGGCCCGCGCCGGCTACCTCGAAGACGCGGCCGCGGACTACACTGACTCTCGGGACAGGTCCGAAGCGCCATGTCCCGAAGCACCTGTCTCTGAAGGCAACCAGTAGCACCATCATGAGCGAAACGACCAACTACGAGCACGTGGAGCGCTGCATCGAGGTCATCCGCCGCGGCGGGATGATCGTCCTCGTCGACGACAAGGACCGCGAGAACGAGGGCGACCTGGTCTGCGCGGCCGAGCACTGCACGCCGGAGCAGGTCAACTTCATGTGCCGGTGGGGCCGCGGGCTCATCTGCCTGGCGCTGACGGCCGACCGCGTGCGCGAGCTGCGGCTGCCGATGATGGTGCCGACCGACCCGGGCCACATGGGCACCGCCTTCACCGTGTCGATCGAGGCGCGCAGCGGCGTCACCACCGGCATCTCCGCGGCCGACCGCGCGCAGACGATCCGCGTCGCCAGCGACGAGAAGTTCGGCCCGCACGACGTGGTCAGCCCCGGCCACATCTTCCCGCTGCGGGCCCAGCCCGGCGGCGTGCTGGTCCGCTCGGGCCACACCGAGGGCTCGGTCGATCTGGCCCGCCTGGCCGGCCTGCGCTCCGCCGGCGTGATCTGCGAGATCATGCGCGACGACGGCGAGATGGCCCGCATGGACGACCTCGAGGCGTTCGCGCGCACGCACGACCTGCCGATTTTGACGATCGCCGATCTGATCGGCTACCGCCTGCAGCGCGAGACGCTGATCGAGGAGATCGCCCGCCAGCCGCTCGAGTCGCCGATCCTCGGCATCACCGCGCAAGACGGCTGGACGATGCACACCTTCCGCTCGACGGTCGAGCCGGCCAGCTTCTACGTCGCGCTGTGCAAGGGCGACCTGCACCAGCGCGAGGACGGCGACGACGCGGTGCTGCTGCGGGCCCAGCGGTCGCAGGTGCTCGAGGACGTGTTCGGCGTGACGGGCGACGGCGCGGCCAGCCGGATGCGCGCGAGCCTCAAGCAGATCGATCGCGCCGGCCGCGGGGTGTTCCTGTACGTGCTCGGCCACCGCTGGCCGTCCGACCCGCTGCTGACGCCGCGCACCGCCGAGCCGGCGCCGGCGCTCAAGCCCGCGGAGGCCGGCTTCCGCGAGTTCGGCCTCGGCGCCCAGGTGCTGCGCAGCCTCGGCATCCACCGCATCGAGGTGATCACCAACAACCCGCGCAAGATCGTCGGCCTGACCGGCTTCGGCATCCACACCGTCGGGGCCGTGCCGCTCGAGGAGGGGGCGGTTGGCTGAGGCTGGCACGACGGACATGTCTCAAGGGACACGTCCGCGCGGGCGTCGCGTCCTGCTGATCGTCAGCGGCGGGATCGCGGCCTACAAGACGCCCGAGCTGGTGCGGGCGTTCGTCGCCGCCGGCTGCGAGGTCCAGGTGGTGATGACGCCGGCGGCCGCGGCGTTCGTCAGCGAGCTGTCGCTGGCGACGGTGTCGACTCGACCGGTGCGCAAGCGTCTGCTCGACCCGGAGGAGGAGGGCCACGTCGGCCACATCGAGCTGGCCGACTGGCCCGACCTCGTGGTCGTCGCGCCCGCGACCGCCGACCTGCTGGCGCGCGCGACCGCGGGGATGGCCGACGACCTGGCGGCGACGGTGCTGCTGGCCACGCGCGCGCCGGTGCTGTGGGCGCCGGCGATGAACACCAACATGTGGCGCCATCCGGCCACGCAGGCCAACCTGGCGACGCTGCGCACCCGCGGGGCCGAGTTCGTCGGGCCCGACCGCGGGCAGCTGGCGTGCGGGTGGATCGGCGAGGGCCGCATGATCGACCCGCCGCTGATCGTCGCGGCCGCGCTGGCGCAGCTCGAGGCGCGCGGGCCGTGGGCCGGCAAGCGCGTGCTGGTGTCGGCCGGGCCGACGCGCACGTACATCGATCCGGTCCGCTTCGTCACCAACGCGTCCACCGGGGCGATGGGGTTCGCGCTGGCCGAGGCGGCCCGCCGCGCGGGCGCCGAGGTGACGCTGGTCGCGGGGCCGGTCGAGCTGGCGACGCCGCAGGGGGTGCGCCGCGTCGACGTCGAGACCGCGGAGCAGATGTTCGCGGCGCTGGAGAGCGAGCTGTCCCAAAAGCCATATGATTGGGTGGCGATGGTCGCGGCGGTGCAGGACCTCGAGATCGACGGCGGGGCCGGGCGAAAGCTCGAGAAGGCCGAGCTGCTGACGAAGCTGCCGACGCTCGCTTGGCGAACGGCGCGCGACATCCTCGCCGCGCTGACGGCCCGCTTCGGTCGCGGCGCGCCGGCAGGGGCCGCGCGCGCGCGCTTCCTCGGGTTCGCGGCGCAGACGGTCGAGGATGGCCCCGAGGACAGGTTGCAGCAGGAGCTGATCCGCCTCGGCGAGGCCAAGCTGCGGGCCAAGGACGCCGACGCGATCTTCGTCAACCGCGTGGGCGCGCCCGGGGTCGGCTTCGCGTCGGCGACCAACGCCGGCCTGCTGCTCGCGCGCGACGGCGACGCGATCGCCGTGCGCGCCTCGGGCCCGCCGATCGCCAAGGCGGCGCTGGCGACCTGGCTGCTCGACGCGTTGGCGGCCACATAACCTTTGGAGGATCTCGTGGAGGGCGATCGACGCGACGCGACGCGACGGCTGGCGGTCCAGTTCGCCGCGCACTTGCGCCACCTCCGGGAGTTCCGGGGCCTGACGTACGTGTCGGCCGCGCCGTCGCCCCGTCACGAGCCCGAAGCGCGCACGGCCGCACCCGCCGAGGCCGCCTGGCCGTCCGGACAGGCGACCGTCGAGCGCCCCGCGAGCGCGGGCGCGCCGACATGGCCCGAAGGCCAGGCGGGATCCGCCCCGCCGCCGCGTGGGCCGCAAGCGCCGTCGTCCGCGCGTCCGCAGCCGAGCCCGCCGGCGCGCGAAGGGACGCAGCCACGCGCGGTGAGCAGCGAGGGCGCGCCGGGCTCGGAGGGGGCACGCGAGTCACAGCCGCGCGGGGCGAGCCGCGACGGCGGACCGGAGTGGTCGCAGCAGCCGCAGGCGCGCGGGACGAATCGGGACGAGTGGTCGCAGCAGCCGCAGGCGCGCGGAACGAATCGGGACGAGCAGTCGCCGGCGCGCGGCACGAACCGGGACGAGTGGTCGCAGCAGCCGCAGGCGCGCGGCACGAATCGGGACGAGCAGCCGCAGGCGCGCGGCACGAATCGGGACGAGCGGTCGCAGCAGCCGCAGGCGCGCGGGACGAATCGGGACGAGGGGTCGCAGCATCCGCAGGCGCGCGGCACGAATCGGGACGAGCGGTCGCGCGAGTCGCAGCCGCTCGCGGCGAATCGGGACGAGGGGTCGCAGCAGTCACAGCCGCGCATGGCGAACCGCCAGGGCGGATCGGAGTGGCCGCGCGAGTCGCAGCCGCGCGCGGCGAGCGAGCCGGACCACGACGAGCCGCCCCCGATCGAGTGGTCGGACGAGACGCCGGCGCCGCGCGCCGCGAGCGGATCGCAGCGGCCGGCGACGGCAGACCGGTCGCCCCCTCGCCCGGCGAGCGCGCCTCCGCCGTCGCGCAGCGTCAGCCCGCCGCCTGCGGAGGCCCGCCCCCGCAGCGCGAGCCTGCCGCTCGTCGATCCGTCAGGGCCGCCGCGCGCGGCCGACGGTCCGCCGCGCGCGGGCAGCGACGCGGGGCTGCGCGCGCAGGCTCAGGCGTGGACGCCGGGGCAGAAGCTCGAGTACCTGCGGACCCGCAACGTCGGCGACTGCACGCGCTGCAAGCTCTCGAAGACCCGCACGAACATTGTATTCGGGGTGGGCGACCCGAACGCCCGCGTGATGTTCATCGGCGAGGCGCCCGGCGCGGACGAAGATCGGCGCGGCGAGCCGTTCGTCGGCGCGGCCGGTCGGCGGCTGACGCAGTGGATCGAGCGCCTCGGCATGAAGCGCGAGCAGGTCTACATCGCCAACGTGCTCAAGTGCCGTCCGCCCGGCAACCGCGACCCGGCCGCCGAGGAGATCGAGAAGTGCTCGCCGTTCCTGCGGGCCCAGGTGCGGGCGATCCGTCCCGCGGTGATCGTGGCGCTCGGCAGGTACGCCGGGATGTTGCTGATCGGCACCGATGAGGATCTGAAGTTGGCACAGATGCGCAACCGCCGTTTTACCTACGATGACGCCGGTGCGGGCCTGCAGATCCCACTTCACGTCACGTATCATCCATCGTACGTGATCCGGCGCGAGGGGGAGCTCCCTCCGGGTCAGCGAAACCCCGCCGACGACACGGTGATGGCGGACCTCGAGCGAGCGCTGCGCGTGCTGCGAAGTTGATCTCCTCATGCACATGCAATGCCCGGATGATCGACGGAATTTTACGTGCGAAGCGTTGTGGAGAAGTTCGTCACGCGGCGCTCGTGGTGCAGCGACGCGAAATTCCTCGCATCCAAATTTTCGGCGCGTGTCCTGTCAGCGGCTGATGCTGTTCGGCAGTACAGTTGACGTGTCGCGTCGCCACTTCTACAGTCACGGTTCTGTGGCGACGCGATGACGAAGGCTGAACTCATCGAAAAAATCGCACGCAATCGTGATCTGCCGCCGGACATCACGAAGAAGTGCGTGCAGCAAATCCTCGAGATCGCCTTCGGGGAGCTCTCCGCGTACTTCGTCAAGGCGCGGGTGACCCGGGCTCAGAGCCCGCGCTTCACGTTCCCCGGCTTCGGCACCTTCACCAAGAAGAAGCGCTCGGCTCGCAAGGGCGTCAACCCGCGGACGCTCGAGCCGATGACGATCGACGCGGCGTTCACGATCGACTTCCGCCCGGGCGTCGAGCTGCGCGCCAGCCTCAACGTCCCGGCCGGCAAAGCCCCCACGGCCCGCAAGCGGCGCGTTTCTCCGGCGCAGCTCGAGCTGCAGCCGCCCAGCGTCGACCCGGCCGAGCTCGACGAGCTCGACGAGGACGAGGTCGCCGAGGAGGCGGACGAGGCCGACGAGGCGCTGATCCTCCGCCGCCGCTTCACCGCGCGCGAGGACCTCGAGGAGGACGACGCGGACGACGAGTTCGACGAGGTCTCGCTCGCGGTGCTGCGCCGCCAGGAGCCGGCCGACCCGAAGCTCGAGCTGCCGCCCGCGCCGATGCAGCGCGCCGACGTCCCCGGCCGCCGCGCCCACGCGCGCACCGGCTCACGCTCGTAGCTGTCCGCCCGGACATGTAGAAAGGGCCATGGCCTCACGGTCATGGCCCTTCGAGCATGTCCGAACGGGCATGAAAAAAGGGCCATGACCTCGCGGTCATGGCCCTTGGTTCACTGCGGGACGGGCGAGAAATTCACTGCGGCGCGGCCAGCTTGGCGTCGCTCTTCGGCGGCTCGGTGGTCTTCGGCGCGGCGGTCAGGCCGACGGGGCTGGCCTTGCCCTTCGGCTTGCTGGGGCTGCTGGAGATGGTGCCGGGGCCGGTCTTGGGCTTGCCGTCGCCGGCGCTGATCGTGCCGACGCCGGGCTTCGGGGCCTCGCCCTCGCGCGTGGTCACGAGCGAGGCGCTCTTCGGCTCGGTCGGCTGGCTGCCCGGCGCAGCGAGGCGGCCGGAGGTGGCGACGGTCGGGGTGCCGCCGGCTCGTGGGGGCGTCGTCTCTTCGGCGCGCGGCGGCTGGGTGTTCTCGGTGGCGCGGGTCGGAGCGGGAGCCGGCGTGGCCGCGGGCTCGGGCGTCTCCGCGGGCTCGGGCGTGGCGGCAGGCTGAGCCGCGGGAGTCGGAGCTGAGGTGCTCGACGAATCGACCGCGGCCTGACGCGCCGGCTTGCCCTTGCCCTTGCCCTTCTGGGACCCGTTGGAGGTCCCCTGCGTGCCCGAGCCGCGAGACGACGAATACGAGAAGGAGCAGGCGGGCAGGGAGAAGGCGAGGGCCATGAAGACCGGAAGCAGCTTGCGCATAAAACCTCGGCGTCCAGGACGCGCGACTTAGTGTCTTATTCAGGAGCGCCCGGGCCAAGGGGTAGCGTCGCGCCGGGCGGCATCGCCCTCCGGCAGCGAGCTCACGACGACGGAGATCGACGCGTGCGAGGGCCGATACCGCCCGCTGCGCGCGACCTGCCCGATCTGCGGGCCTGGCAGCGTCTCCGCGGCCGTCCGCGACGAGAGGGCCGATATCACCCGTCGTTTGTGAGGCTGCGAGGCGGCTTTACAGACCGGTGGGGGTCTCCGTTAGCGTGGAGACCGGGGGCGCCGCCCAGGCGCCGGGAGGGTGGGGAGCAGCGATGACACGCCAGAAGATCGACGACCAGCGCAAGCAGCAGATCCGGGCTGCAGCGACCCGGTGCTTCGTGCGCCGCGGCTACTCCTCGACGCGGCTCCTGGACATCGCCCGCGACGCCGGTCTCAGCAAGGGCGGCGTTTATTTCCACTACAAGGCCAAGGAGTCGCTGTTCCACGACATCCTCGACGCGCAGCTGCTGGCCTTGCAGGAGCGCTGGGCGGCGGACGTGCCGCCGGACCTGCCGGCCGACCGGGCGCTGGCGCAGGTGGCCGCGAACCACCTCCGCCTGTTCGTGGACCACGGCGACGAGGCCAAGCTCTGCAACCTGCTGGTGACGATGTCGGGCCAGATCCAGGAGTACCGCGAGAAGCTCGAGCGGACCTTCGCCGAGATGCGGACTGCCTATGCGGAGATCGTCCGCCGCGGGGTCGAGCAGGGCGTGCTGAGCGGCGATCCGCAGGTGGTGGCTCGCGGCATCATCGCCGTGATCTACGGGCTCGCGGCCCAGGCCTCGGTCGACCCGCAGGGCCGGATCCCGCTGACGGTCGAGCAGGCCGTCGAGCAGATCATGCGACTCGCGGGCTCGAAGGCGTGAAGTCGTCGTCGTCGTCGGCGACCGGCCGAGTGAAGCGGACGCCGCCGAGGCCGATCCAGCCCTCGTCGGCGCCGACCGGTCGGCCGGCCGCGTAGGCGACGAGCTCGGCTCCGTAGCCGACGGGGAACAGGCGCGCCGCGGTCAGCAGGGCCGCGGTGCCGCTCGGCGGATCGAGGCCCGGGACGTCCTTGCAGCAGCGGCCGAGCTGGTCGGGCCGGCCGTCGGCGAGGGCGGCGAGGACGGCCCGGTCGCGGGCCATCAGCGCCGCGACGCGGTCCTTCGTCAGCGCGGGCCGGCCGTACGCCGGACCCTCGTGCCCGAGCTCGGCGGTCACCCACCACAGCACGCGCCTGTCCTCGAGGACATGTTCCATGGTGGCGAGGAAGGCCTCGACCGGGCCGCCCTCGTCGAGCTCGATCGCAGCCGGGCCGCACAGCACCGGGAGTACCGGAGGACATGCCCCATCGTACAGGTGCTGAAGGACAGCCGCGGCGAGCTCGAGACTCATGGCCTCGCGGTGGCGGATCTCCTCGCGGCGGATCCACGGCAGCCGGCGGTCGAGCGCCCGCACCAGCGCCGGATCCGACTGCAGCTCGCCGCGCGGGGTGGCGTAGCGCTTGTCGGTGACGACGAACGGCTGCAGGCCCGGGTGGTAGTCGGTGCCGAGGACGACCACGAGGTCGATGTCGCGGGCGCGCGGGAGCCCGCGCAGGACCTCGTCGCCCAGGCTGGCGGCGGCGCGCGTGGCCGCGTCGGTCGGGGCGCCCGGGGCGGGCAGCGGCTGGTGCGGCAGCAGCACGCCGAGCGCGGCGCCGGCGTCGGTGAACCTGGTCGAAGGGTCAGGTATGCTGGCGGCCAGCAGCTCGGCGAGCGCGGCCGGGTCGTCGGGGTAGAGCAGGCCGGCCCAGCGCGGGCGGCGGACCGGGCTGGCCAGGAACTCGCGGTGGATGGCCTCCCAGCGGGCGCGGAAGGCCGCGTCGTCGAGGTAGCCGGCGGCCTCGAGGTCGCGCACCAGCGCCTCGAGGTCGGCGAGCTCGATCTCGAGGATCCCGCGCATCGCCAGCGACTGGCGGATCTGCGGGACAGTGCGCTGGCCGTCGAGCGCGTCGAGCACGACCGAGGCCTCCTGCGGGAAGGCGACCTGTTCGCTGAGACCGGTCGGGTCGCGCAGGACGAGCAGGGCCTCGTCGCCGCGCTGGAGGTTGAGGCGCTCGACCTTGCGGAGCCTGGGCTTGTCGCGGCCGGTGCTCATCGTCCGTTGCCCGCGCAGGGTTCGTCGAGGTCGGGGAACAGGCCGCGGAGGGCCCGCTGGGCGCTTTGGGCCAGCTCCTGGCGCTTGCCCGCGGCGCACAGGGCCTGGCGCACGTCGTCGGTGCCCGGGCCCTCGAGCCGCTGCAGCGCGCGCACGAGGCGGAGCGCGACTGCGAGGTCGTCGGTGCTGCGCAGCACCGCGGCGACGACGTCGGCGCCGCCGGGGCCGTGGCGGTCGACGAGCTGGCGCGCGGCCTCGGCCCGGCGGTCGACGTTCTGCGCGACGTCGACGACCACGGCTTGCAGGGCCGCGAACGCGTCCGGTCCGCCGCAGCGGCCGAGCGCGGCCAGGACCTCGCGCGCGACCGTGGGGTCGGCCTCGAAGGTGTCGCCGCTGGTAGCAGTGCCGTCGCGCAGGCGGCGGAGGATCGGGGTGGAGCAGGGGCCGTCGACCCGCGCGAGCGCGGCGGCGCGGACCTCGGGCCAGGCGTGGCGCTGGCTGGAGTCGAGCCAGGCGCCGCTGTCGGGCAGCGCGGCGACTGCGAAGGCCGCGGTGGCCACGCGCGGGGCGTCGGCGCCGATGAGCTGCAGGCGCTCGACGAGCGCGGCGGCGCGGGTGGCATCGACGCCGGCGAGGGCGAGGCTGCCGAGGATCTCGCTGCGCAAAGCGACGCGCTTGTCGGCCGGGAGGTGCTGCTCGACGAGGCGGGCGAGCACGTCCTGCGCGGCGGGGTCGCTGCGGCGAGCGACGAGCACGCGGATGGCGGCGACGCGGGCGGCGAACTCGCTGGCTGCGTCCTCGGCGAGGGCGGCTGCGCGGCTGGTGAACGCGGCGTCGCTGGTGTCGCCGAGCGCGGCGCGCAGGAGCACGAGGCCGGGCAGGCGCGCCGGCTCGCGGGCGTCGAGCGCGGCGTCGACGACCTTGATCAGCTGCGCGCGCTCGCTGGCGGAGCTGTGGGCGCGACGGGCGATCGCCTGGCGCAGCGCGGCGCGCAGCGTCGGCGCGCCGAGGCCGACCAGCGCGATCAACTCGGGCAGCTTGTCGGCCGGGGTGACTGCGACGAGGTCGGCGATCAGGAGGCCGCGCAGCTCCTCGGTGAACGACTTCTCGGCGATGAGCCCCGTCAGCGCGGGCGCGGCCGCGGGGCCCTGCGCGCGCAAGACCTCGCGCCACGGCTCGGCCGCGGGCAGCTCGATGCCCTGCTCCTGCGACTGCTTGACCGCGGCGGCGACGTCGCGGCGCATGGCGTCGGCGAACAGCGGGATGTCCTCGGGGCGGGCGATGCCGCCGAGCAGGGCGAGCAGGCGGCGCTGCTCGGCGGTGGTCGGCGCCGGCGTGGCGGCCATGCGCGCGGTGACGAGCGGCGCGGCCACGGCGGGGTGCTGCTCGAGGCGGGCGCGGGCCTGCAGGTAGTCCTTGCCGCGGCCGGTCAGGACCAGCTCGATGTCCGCGGCGGCCTGCTCTTGGCCGTAGGGCGGCGGAGCGGCGACCGGCTCGGGGACGGGGGCCGCGGCGGGCTTGGCCTTGCCGCCGCGGGCCGGGGCGAGGGCGGCGAGCAAGACTGGCCCATCGGACATGCCCGAACGGACCTGGCCCACAGGACCTGCGCTCGGGGACATGCTCGATGCGCCAGGTACCGGGCCGGCGAGCGCGAGCCAGGCGAGGAGCGGGACGGCGGACAGGGGGGTCGCCACGGGGGACAAGACTGCCACGCCTCGGCGCTCACTGCAGCACGATCGTCTCGATTTGCCGGCGCGACAGGACGTACGAGAGGAGCAGCGCGCGCTTGTCCGTGGCTTGAGTCACGTCGAGCAGGCGCAGGAACTCGGCGCTGTCGGAGTCCGACGCGGCCTGGTTGGCGAGCATCCGCTGGATCACCCCGACCAGCGCGCCGGCCTTGAGCGGGGTGTCGGTCGGCATGCGGAGGAAGAAGCCGAAGTACTCGTGGGCGACGCCGGCCATCTGCAGGCCCTCGGGGCGCGGCAAGAGCATCTGCAGCAGACCGCGGCGGCCCTTCGACATGTTGCCGAAGCCGAGCTCCTGCACCGCGGCCTCGGTGGCGACGGCGAAGAAGCCGGCGTCGACCGGCGTGCCGACGACGAGGCGGTCGACCTCGCGAGGCAGCGTGCGCTTGCCGCGGGCGAAGTTGGCGGCGATCTCCGTCATCACCGCGGGCGGGGCGACGACCAACTCGCCGGTGTCGAGCACGCGCAGCAGGACCTCCTGGCCCTGGTAACGCAGCGGGGTGAGCGCCCAAGTGTCGTCCCCGCGGGCGACGAGTCGTCCGGCGCTGGTGGCGGCGGCGAGCTTGGCGGCGAGATCGGGGATCTCGAGGATCGCGGCGGAGCGGCGGAAGTCGCCGTGCGCGAGGGCGAACGCGCCGCGGGTCCAGGCCGCCGCGGTGTCGTCGCCGAGGGCGCGAGCGACCTGGCAGGTCGCGTCGGCGAACACCGGCTCGGGCCGACGCGGGCGGCCCTCGGCCTCGGCCTGCGCGCGCCGCTTCTTGTACGCCTCGGTCCGCTTCTTCTCCTCGGCGACGACGTCCGACATGGCCTTTTGGACAGTCACACCTGTCTCTCTGGACTTGCGCTGGGCCTTACGGAAGATCCGCAGGTCGTCGAGCTGGGCCCGCACATGCGGGTCGCAGGTCATGACGTACTCGGCGATCTCGTCGAGCTGCTGGGCCAGCGGCGAGGCCATGAGCCGCTGGATGTGGGCGTGGAAGACGACGTCGAAGTCCTTGGGCAGGAACCGCGCGGTGTAGGGCAGGTGTCCGCGGCGGGTGTCGGTCTTGCCGGCGTCCCAGAAGCGGCGCAGCGCGGCCTTGAGGTCCTCGGGGCGGTCCTCCTTCTCGTACAGCTTGACCAGGCGGAGCAGGCCGTCGGTGACGAGCTCGCGGCGATCGGTGCGTTCGTCGAGCAGTTCTTCGAAGTGCTCGATCGCGCAGTCGCGGCGCTCGATCTCCTCCATGCAGTGGACGCCCTTGCGGTGCAGGCGCTCGGCGCTCGACTCGCCGCCGCGGGCGGGCGCGGGCGCCAGGGCGAGCAGGGCGAGGGAGGCGGCGGCGACGAGCGTGCGGGGGGACACTGCGGCGAGCATGGACCTTCGCCGCGGTGGGGGCCACTTGTGCGCGGCGGCGCGGGTGTGTCAAAACCCGCGCGTCTCTATGGGTCCAGACAGCTACGACTACGTGTTGCCGCCCGAGCAGATCGCCCAGACGCCGGCAGCGCGGCGCGGTGACGCCCGGCTGCTGGTGCAGCGTGATGCGGGGTCGCCGGTCCACGCCCACGCGCGTGAGCTGCCGCGTTTCCTCGATCCGCGGGCGCTCGTGGTCGTGAACGACTCGCGGGTGGTGCCGGCGCGGCTGCGGGTGCTGCACGGGACGCGCGAGCTGGAGCTGCTGGTGTGCGACCCGCGGCCGGGGCTCGAGCCCGGGCAGACGTTCCGCGCGTGGGTCCGCGGGGCCAAGCGGCTGCGGCCCGGCGACGTCGTGACCTGCGGCGAGTGGTCCGCTCGCTACGTCGAGCCCGACGTGATCGATCCGCGGGCGCGCGTGTTCGCGGTCGAGGCCGGCGAGTGGATGGGCGCGCTGCAGAGCCGCGGCGAGGTCCCGCTGCCGCCGTACATCCGGCGGCCCGAGGGGCCCACCGCCGACGACGCGAGCCGCTATCAGACGATCTACGCCGCGCAGCCGGGCTCGGTCGCCGCGCCGACGGCCGGGCTGCACTGGGAGCCCGAGGTGCTGGCGCAGCTCGACGTCGTGCGCGTCACCCTGCACGTCGGGCCGGGCACGTTCTTGCCGCTCGAGGCCGAGGACGTGCGCGAGCACAAGGTCGGCGCCGAGCGCATCGAGGTCGACGCGGCGGCGGCCGGCCGGATCGCCGCGGCCAAGGCGGAGGGGCGTCCGGTCGTGGCGATCGGGACCACGGCCACGCGCGCGCTCGAGGCGGTGGCGCGCGTCGGCGGCGGGACCGTGGTGCCGTTCTCCGGCGCCACCGACCTGGTGATCGCGCCGGGCTTCGAGTTCCGGGTGGTCGACGCGATCGTCACCAACTTCCACCTGCCGCGCAGCTCGCTGCTGATGCTGGTCTGCTGCCTCGGCGGGCGCGAGCGGGTGCTGGCGGCCTACGCCGAGGCGGTGGCCGCGGGCTACCGCTTCTACTCCTACGGCGACTGCATGCTGCTCACGCGCATGGACGCGCCGCGGTGAGGCCTGGTCGAAGGGGCATGCCCTGGAGCACATGTCCTCAGGGGCATGCCCGCCAGGACATGTTTTCGCGGACATCACGGCTTCGGCTCGAAGGTCACCGACCAGGCCTCGCTGCTGGTGCCGCAGCGGTCCTCGAGGCGCAGCGCCGCCTGGTGCGGGCCGCCGCGGACGATGAGGCCGAAGTCGAGCGCCAGCCACACGCCCTGGGCGGCGGTGCGGCACGGCAGGTCGGCGGGGAGGGTGCCGCCGCCGCCGCCGCCCTCGATCTCGTCGAGCGCGGAGCTCCAGTAGAAGCCGCAGGCCAGCGCGCAGCCCGGATGATCGAACGGCAGGAGGAGCGCGACCCGGGAGCCGATGTGGATGGCGGAAGGGTCGGTGAACTCGCCGTCGACGAACCACTTCAGCTTGCCCAGGGTCGGCGCGCCGCCGCAGGGATCGAGGGCCTCGCACCCCTCGGCGAACGGATCGGGTTGCCAGCGCTCGAGGCCGTCGACGCCGCTGGCCTCGCTGGGCCGCTGCTCGACGACGTAGACGCTTATCGGGAGCTCCTCGGGCGCGCCGGTCGAGGGGTCCGGGGGCTCGGTGCTGCTCGACGTGTCGGTGATGGTCGTGGTGCTCGCCGTGTTCGTCGCAGAGGTCGTGGTCGGAGCGCTCGAGGTGCTGGTCGCGCCGTCGCTGCTCGCGGTGGAGGTGGTGGTCGCGTCGCCCTCGGTGTCGGCGGGCGGCTTCGGGGCGCAGGCGAACAGGGCGAGCGAGACGCAGACGGATCGGCGCGGCATGAGGCGATGATAGCGAGGCGCCCGTCGGGTCCTCGCGCCGCGATCGGACGTCGCGCTCAGCGACTCGGGGCTCGGCGGCAGTGTCGAAGAGGCGCGCACCGGCAGGCCGGCGATTTGACGTTCGAGGCGTGACGCGAGCTCGAGCGTGGCGACGACCTCCACGCCCGGCGACGGCGCGAGCGCTCAGCCGAGGGCGAGGACGGCCAGGCCGAGGACGACCAGGTAGGGCACGAAGGGCAGGACGCCGACGCGGACCAGCAGGACCAGCAGGACGCGCAGGGTGGCGACGCCGACGACGAAGCTGACGAGGAAGCCGACGATGAAGGCCAGCGGATCGGCGGCGGGCAGGCCGTGCTTCATCAGGCCGATGGCCTCCTTGAGCGAGGCGCCGAGGATGGCGGGGATCGCCAGCAGGAAGGAGAAGCGGGCGGCGGGCAGGCGGCCGAGGCCGAGGGCCATGGCCGCGGCGATGGTCGAGCCGCTGCGCGAGATGCCGGGCAGGATGGCGACGAGCTGGGCGAGGCCGATCAGCAGCGCCTGCAGCGGCCGCGGCACCTCCTGCGGCCGCTGCTGCCGCCGCGTGCGCCACTCGGCGAAGCCGAGCATGGCCGCGGTGACGAGGAAGCAGACGCCGATCGCCTTGGGGTAGTGCTCGGTGGCGATGACGAGGCCCTCGACCGGGGGCGCCAGGGCGGCCGCCAGCGGCAAGGTGCCGATCACGAGCGCGAGGAACAGGGCGCGCGCGTCGGTGGCCGAGCTGCCCGAGGCGGCACGGCCGTGGCTGTCCGCAGGGACATGTCCGGCCGGGTCGGTCACGCCCCGCGCGACGGAGCTGTCCGCAGGGACATGTCCTGCCGGGTCGGTCGCCTCGCGCGCGGCGGGCAGCGGGCTGTCCGCGACCGCGCGGAAGCTGTCCACAGGGACAGATTCGGCGTGGTCTGTCGTTCCGCGCGCGCTGTTGAAGCTGTCCGAAGGGGCATGTCCGGAAGCACCTGTCGTATCGGGCACGTCCTTTGAAGCATGTCCCGGACGCAGCACGCCGCGGGCGATCGCCAGCAGGTCGTCGCGGTAGTGGATCAGGACGGCCAGCAAGGTGCCGGCGTGGACGACGATGTTGAAGGAGTGGCCGCCCGCGCCGGCTTCGAGGCCGGCGACGCGCTCGGCCAGGGCGAGGTGGCCGGACGAGGAGATCGGCAGGAACTCGGCGACGCCCTGGAGGGCGCCGAGGAGGGCGGCGAGGCCGAGGCTGAGGTCGGGGGCGGACATGGCGATCAGGCGGCGATCGGGGCGGTTACGTCGCGGTGCGCCCCGGCATTCCGCTGGGCTCGGGGCGGCTCGCGGAATGCAGGGGACGGGGAGCGCGGGTCACGACGACCGGCTGCAAGTCGCGAGACGCAGAGAGGCGGGGGACGCTGGCCGGCGACGGACTCGCGGTCCGTAGCGCGGCCCACGACGACCCGTTGCGACTCGCGAGATGCAGGAGAGCGCTGGCCGGCGCCGGGCTCGCGACACACTGCGCGCGTCACGACTCGTCGTCGCCCGGGAACGTGGGGGACCGCTCGATCATGCCGCGCTCCCACAGGTGATTCTCGATCGCCTGCATCAAGGGGAAGGTGCTGCGACGGTCGAGCGCGGTGATGAAGAAGCTGTCGGGGCCGGCCTCGGCGCGGCGCACCGCCAGCTCCTCGGCGTCGAGGAGGTCGCACTTGTTGAAGACGAGCAGGCGCGGGACCTTGCCGGCGCCGAGGTCGCCGAGGATCGCCTCGACGGCGCTGCGCTGCTGGTCGCGATCGGGGTCGCTGGCGTCGACGACGAGCAGCAGCAGGTCGGCGTCGGCGACCTCCTCGAGGGTGGCGCTGAACGCCTGCAGCAGCGCGGGCGGGAGGTCGCGGATGAAGCCGACGGTGTCGAGCAGGACGACCTCGCGGTCCTCGGGGAAGCGGATCCGCCGGACCGTGGGGTCGAGGGTGGCGAACAGCTTGTTCTCGGCCAGGACCTCGCTCTGGGTCACGGTGTTGAGCAGGCTCGACTTGCCGGCGTTGGTGTAGCCGACGATCGCTACCACCGGGACGTTGGTGCTGCGGCGGAGGGCGCGGCGCTGGTCGCGACGCTGGCGCAGCTCGTCGAGGCGGCGGGTGAGGGCGTTGATGCGCTCCTTGGCGCGGCGGCGATCGATCTCGAGCTTGGTCTCGCCAGGGCCGCGCCCGCCGATGCCGCCGGCCAGCCGCGACATCGCGGTGCCCTTGCCGACCATGCGCGGCAGCATGTAGCGCAGCTGGGCCAGCTCGACCTGCAGCTTGCCGTCGGCGCTGCGGGCGTGCTGGGCGAAGATGTCGAGGATCAGCGTGGTGCGGTCGATGACCTTGAGCTCGGTCTCCTCGGCGATCGCGTGCGCCTGCGAGGGGGTGAGGTCGGGGTCGCAGATCAGCAGCTCGCAGTCCTGCTCGAGCGCGCGGACGATGACCTCGCGCAGCTTGCCCTGGCCGAAGAAGGTGCGCGGGTCGGGCTGCGGGCGCCGCTGGGTCACGAGGTCCATCAGCTGGATGCCGGCGGTGCGGCACAGCTCGCGCAGCTCGGCGATCCGCGCCGGGACCTCGGAGCCGCCGCCGTGGACCACCAGCGCGGTGGCCTTGGTGCCGCGCGCCTCGGCCCGCGCGTCGGTGGTGGCGGCGACCAGCCGGGCCTCGAGCTCGCGGATGAAGCCGGTGAAGTCGATCGGGAGGTCGGGCGCGCCGGGCGGCGGCGGGGTCTGCTCGTCCGGTCGCGTCGACAGGTCGGGGCTGAGCGTCGAGACAGGGACGCGCGGCCAGGTGCGGATCGTGAACACCTCGGCGGCGCGGGGCGGGGCCGGGGTGAGGCTGGCGAGGTCGAGTTGGATGCCGGCGGGGCCGCGGTGGACGGCGGCGACGAGGTCGAGGCGCAGCTTGGCGAGGTCGGCCAGCTCCTCGCGCGTGAGCGGGTCGGGCACCAGGTGGGTGACGATCAGGCGGATGCCGCGGAGGCGGCCGAGCGCGCCGCGGACGCGGGCGAACTCCGGCAGGCTGAGGCTGTGCGCGTCGCCGAGGATGACCGCCTCGACCTGACCGCGGCGGTCGATGAAGAGGCCGAGCTGGCGCCCGAGCTGGTGCGAGAGGTCGAGCAGGTCGCGGGCGAGCGCGGCCGAGACGACGCGATCGGCGGGCACGCGACGCTCGCCGAGGCGCTGCAGCGCGCGCGACTGGCTGCTCTTGAGGTTGGCGGTGTCTCCGTGGAGGCGGTCGGCGCTCACGCGGGCGTTCCTTGAAGATGGCCTTCAGGACAGGTCATGTCTGGTCGTCGTCCTCGAGCAGCTTGAGGCCGACGGCGAGGGCCTGCTGGGCGCGCTGGGCGGCGTCGCGGCGGCGGGCGAGCAGGGTCTCGGCGCGGTCGAGCTGAGCGCCGAGCTCGTCGACCTGGTGCTCGAGGCCGGCGATCCGACGGTTGTTGTCGGCGGCGGCGTCGTCGGCTTGGGCGCGGCTCTCGGCCAGCGCCGCCTGCAGCGAGCCGAGCTCGCCGCGCGTGGTCTCCTCGGCCTGCGCGAGCGTCTGTTGCAGCTGCTGGATCTCCCGCCGCGCCGCCTCCTCGGTGGCGGCCAGCGTCTGCGTCAGCTGGCTGACCTGCAGGCGGGCGTTCTCCTCGGTCTCCATCAGCGCCTGCGACATGCGCTCGCGCTCCTGCTGGCTCTGCTCGCGCAGGCTGTTGAGTTGGTTCTGCAGCTGCGCGACGGCGGCGCGGTGGTCCTCCTCGCGCTCGTCGAGCTCGGCGTGGTGCTGGCGCGCGAGCGACTCGAGGGAGGCGACCCGCTCGGTCTCGGCGTCGGCGAGGGCGCGCTCCATCTCCTGGCGGTGGTTCTCGAGCTGCGACTCGAGGCCGGCGACGCTCTTGCGCGCGCTCTCGAAGCCGTCGACGAGGCTGGAGACCTGGCCGTTCGACTCGACGAGCTGGCTGGTGAGGCGGTCGCGCTCGTTCTCGAGATCGGCGAGCATGCCGGTCTGCATCTCCAGGCGCTGCTGGGCCTCGGCGAGGGCGATGGCGGCCTTGTCGCGGTCCTGGGCGGTCTGGGCGCGGAAGGCCGCGAACTCGGTCTCGGTCTCCTTGAGCTTCTTCTGCGTGACCTCGAGGCGGGTCTTGACGCCCTCCTCGCGCTTGAGCGCGGTCTGCTTGTCGCGCACCGCGGCCTCGATGTTCTCGCGCGACGACAGGATCTGCTCCTGGGCGGCGAGGACCTGGTTCTCGAGCTCGCCGATCTGGGCCTGCAGCTCGCGCTGGAGCTTCTTGGCGTCGACGATGTTGCGCTCGCGCGACGCGAGCTCGTCCTTGAGCGTCAGGATCTCGCGGCTGCGCGCGTTGAGCTGGCTCTTCAGCTGCAACACCTCGCGCTGGGCCTTGAAGCCGCCGACGGCCATGGAGGCGTCGGACATCTCGCCGTCGGGCGGCGGCACAGCGCCCGAGCCCTCGCGCGGGATGGCCGACGAGGGCTCGTCCTGGAGCGCGCTGAAGCCGTCCTGGAACTCCTGCTCGAAGGCGTGGCGGTTGTCGCCGGCGCGCGGGGGCGCGTCGCGCAGCTCGACCTCGAGGCGCTCTTTCGACCGACCGGCGCGGGCCGGCTTGGCCGGCTGGGGCGCGCCGGCCCCCGCCCCGGGGGCGTTGTCGGGCTTGGCCTCGCCGATCGGCAGGACGGGGCGGATGGCGGCGACCAGGCGCGACTCGTCGAGCGGCAGGCGCAGGTAGTCGTCGGCGTGGGTCTTGAGGTTGCGGTGCTGCTCGAACACGTCGTCGCTGACGTTCGAGGAGTACATGATGAGCGGGATGCGCTTGGTGTCCTCGTGCCGCCGCAGGCGGTTGCACACCGAGAAGCCGGAGGTCAGCGGCAGCTCGGCGCGCAAAAAGATGATGTCCGGCGCCGCCTGACGCGCGACGTTGACAGCCTCGGGCCCGTTCTCGGTGATGGTGAACTCGAAGCCGTAGGGGGCCAGGATGTTCTTCAGGGTTGCCGGGGTCTTGCCGTCCGCGTCGATGATCAGCGCTGAGTGCACGTGGGCCAAAATATCCGGCCTTGCTCGCTTCCACCAGGGGCGACGGGCCGGTCGCTGGCTGCCCGCATAACGACGTTCTACGGGGGCTCGCAGGAGTCCGCGCGGAGGCTCTCCGCGGCCTCGTCGCGCGGTCACCGCGAGCGCCGCCGCGCCGTGTTCACGCGCTCGCGGGCAGGCAAGCGGCTACGGCGGCCAGGACGCGGGCGGAGTCGAAGGGCACGTGCAAGTAGGCGCTGGCGCGGGTCCGCAGCTTGCTGTGACCATCGAACACTTCGGGCGCCACGTCGCTGGCGTAGAGAATCAGGGGGATCGCCCGCGCGTCGTCGTCGCGTCGCAGGCGGTTGCACACCGCGAAGCCGGAGGTGCCCGGCAGCTCGACGCGCAGCAGCACCAGCGCCGGCGGCTTGGCCCGCACGCGCGCGAGGGCCCGGTCCGGATCGGCGAGCACGGCCGCCGGCAACGAGCGGGCGGCGAGGATCGTCGCCAGTCGGATCGCCAGCCGCGGGTCGGCCTCGATGATGAGCGCGGACGACACCGCGCCGCACGGTAGCACGCGAGCGGCGCCGCCGACGAGGCTCGCGCGCGGCGCCGCGGACGCTCGCTCGCAGGCCGCAGGCGCCGCCGCGCGTGGGGGCTGCAGGCCGGCGCGCTCAGCCGCGCGAGGCCAGCAGGACCAGCGCGCCGCCGTGGTCGAGATCGACCTCGACCTGCATGCCGGCGCGGATCTGGCCGCGCAGGATGGCGTCGGCGAGCAGCGCCTCGACGCTGCGCGTAAGGACATGTCGCAAGGGACGTGCCCCAAGAGACATGTCCTTTCCGCACAGGCCGACGACGTGGCGGGTGGCGGCCTCGGTGAGGCGGTAGCGGATGCCGCGCTCGCGCAGCAGGCGGTCGGAGGAGGCGCGGACCAGGCGGGCGCAGATCCGGGCGAGCTGGCCCTCGCCGAGCGGGTGGAGCACCAGCGGGGCCTCGATGCGGTTCCACAGCTCGACCGGGAAGGCGGCGCGGGCGGCCTCGAGCACGCGCGCCTCGTCGAGCCGGGCGTCGCCGGTGGCGTCGAGGCAGGTGGCGCCGAGGTTCGAGGTCATGATGATCGCGGCGTGGCGGAAGTCGATCGTGCGCCCGCGGCCGTCGGTCAGCCGGCCCTCGTCGAACACCTGCAGCAGGAGCTGGTGGACGTCGCGGTGGGCCTTCTCGATCTCGTCGAGCAGGACGACGCAGTGCGGCTGCTTGAGCAGCGGGTCGGTCAGCGCGCCGCCCTGCTCGTGGCCGACGTAGCCGGGCGGGGCGCCGACGATCCGCGCGACCGCGTGGGCCTCGGCGTACTCGCTCATGTCGAGGCGGACGAACGCGTCGGGGCGGTCGAACAGGGCCCCGCACAGGGCCTTGGCGATCTCGGTCTTGCCGACGCCGCTGGGGCCGAGCAGCAGGACGGTGGCGATCGGCCGCTGCGAGCCGAAGCCGGCGCGGTTCCTGCGGATCAGCTGGGCGATGGCCGACAGCGCGTGCTCGTGGCCGACGACCTTGCGCGCGAGCTCGGCCTCGAGCTCGAGCATGTCCTGGTGGCCCTGGCCCTCGAGGCGCTCGCGCGGGACGCCGCTGCGCTCGCAGACGATGTCGATCCAGGTGTCGCGCTGGACGGCGCCGCGGCCCTCGCGGGCGGTGCGGGCGCAGGCGAGGTCGAGCAGGTCGAGGCTGCGCCCGGGCTGGGCGAGGCCGGCGAGGAAGCGGTCGGCCAGGCGCACCAGCTCGGCCAGGCGGCTGCCTGACCCGAGAGACAGGCCGTGCTGGGCCAGCACCGCGGGCGCGGCGGCGGCCACCGCGGCGCGCAGGTCGTCGCCCTCGAGCGGCTGGAGCGTGACGAGGTCGAGCGCGGCGGTGAGGCCGGGCGCCCAGGCGCCGAGGCGGGCCTGGCCGTCGGGCGAGGCGACTGCGACGATCGGCGGCTGTCCCGAAGACCAGGCCTTGGCGAGGGCGCCGAGCAGCGCCGGCGGGCCGTCGCCGCCGAGGCGGTCGAGGTCGTCGAGGATGGCGACGCCGCCCTGCTTGGCGACCGCGGCGAGGTCGGCGCGCAGGCCGTCCTCGTCCTCGTAGCGGGTCGCGGACAGGTAGAAGACGGGCTGGTGCAGCAGGCCGGCGAGGTGCTTGGCGACCAGAGTGCGGCCGCTGCCGGCCGGACCGACGAGCAGCGGCGGGCGCGGCGAGCGGCGCAGGACGGCGTCGGCCAGGCGCGCCAGCTCGCCCTCGCGGCCGTGCAGCGGCGGCAGGGCGGCCGGGTCGATGGGGACGAGGCGGTTGCTGCGGACCTCGGGCTGCGGGGCCGGGGCCGGGCGCGGCTCGGGCTCGACCGCGGCGGCGACCTGCGGGTTCGCACCTGTCCGCGGGGACAGGGCCGCGGCGCGGCCGGGCCGGGGCTCGGGGCGGGTCAGCAGGCGCGGCTGCTCGCGGGTCGGCCGGCGGACGCCGCGGTTCTCGGGCTGGTCTTCGGGCCAGGTGTGGGCGCGAGCGGGCTGGTCTTCGGGCCAGGTGCGGGCGTCACGGACGCGGGCGTCGTCGCCGGCGGGGCGGGTGGCGTCGAGGCGCTGCCGGGCGGGATGGTCTTCGGGCCAGGTGCGGACGTCGGTCGGACGGGCCGGCTCGAGGCGGGCCCGCGGCTGCTGGTCTTCGGACCAGGTGCGCGCGCCGCCGCGGGTCGGACGCGCGGCGCCGTCGGCCCAGCCCGGGGCGTCGGCACGAGCGGGAGCGGGGCGGGCGGACAGGTCGGCGGCGCGGCCGTCGGCGAGCGAGCGCCGCAGCGGGCGCTCGCCGGCCCGCGCGGTGGACATGCGCTGGACGACGGGGCGGCGCGGGCTGGATGTCTCGGAAGACATGGCTGATAGGACATGTCGCGAAGGACCTGTCCCGTTGAGCGCGGCGGCCTCGAGCGCGCGCAGGCGGTCGATCAAGAGCTTGCGCAGGGCGCCGCAGGCGGCGCCGGCCCGCTCGAGCAGCTGGTAGGCGTGCGAGTCGGCGGAGCGGACGAGGGCGAGGAGTAGATCGAGGTCAGGGTCGGCCGCGCGGCCGCCGCGCTGGGTGATCCGCAGGCGCCAGTCGGCCGGCTCGGTCTCGACCTCGGCGTGCAGCTCGTCGACGATGGCGCGCAGACGGGCGACGTCGAGCCCGTGCGCGGCCAGGACGCCCTGGACGGACTCGGCGGCGCACAGCGAGATCAGGAGCTCGCACGAGCAGCCGGCCCGCGGCCCGGCAGGCGAGGTTCGGCGCGAGCCGCTGCGCACGCCAGGCTCCGGGGGTCCGATCATGGAGCGACGCTACTCGCCGCGCGGCGGACCGCCAAAAAACCGGCAGACGAGCGACTTGCGGGGGCTGGGCGTTGTTCGCTACAAGGCCCGGGCGCCATGCCCAGGTTTCAGATCCTCGTCTGCGACGGCCCGAGCTGCGGCATCACCCACGAGAGCGACCGCCTGGTGACGCTGCTCAAGGCGGGGATCGCGGCCGACCCCGGCCTCAAGACCCGCTGCTACGTGGCGGCCTACAACTGTTTCGGCCGCTGCAGCGAGGGGCCCAACATGTTCGTGCGGCCGCTGGCCCCCGACGAGAAGGGCGAAGTCGAGCCGCGTGAGGTGAGCGGGCTCGGCTTTTACCCGGGGGTGACCGAGGAGATGGCGGCGACGATCCTCGAGCGCCACGCGGGCGAGGGCACGCCGGTCGCCGAGTGGGTCGAGGAGTACTGAGGCGGCGCCGCGAGCGGCGCGAGCTCGAGGTGAGCCGCGAGGAGGCCCGGCGCGGGACAGGCCCTCGCGGCGGTGAGGCGTGAGCGGAGTTCCGGGGGGTGCCTTGAAAGACATGTCCTTCGCGCCATGGCGAAATGGACATGTCCTTCGAGGCATAGCGAAGTCAGCGGGCTGGCTGGACGCTGACCCGCGCGAGGGCGGAGCGGCGATCAGCCGACGCTCTCGATCACTGGCGACCAGAACAGGCACTCGTCGCCCGGCTGCTCGCCGCGGGCGTACTTGCCGAGCCTGCAGTGATCGCCGCGCAGGACGTCGATGGTGCGCACCAGGACGTCCATCGGCACGTCGCCCTCGGCGGTGATCGTGACGGTCGACTCGGCCGGGAACAGGTGCTTGAGATCGCGGGCGGCGGCGGCGAGGCCGGCGTAGTCGTAGTCGCCGCTGCTCAGCGGGATCGTGCCGGGGCCGGCGTCAGCGCCGCCGGAGCGGGTGCGGAAGCCGTCGCGGCCGATCGTGACCTTGAAGCCGAGCTCGGGCTGGGTCGGGTTCTTCGGCTGCGAGTCGACAGTGCTGACGGTGCGGGGGACGGCGACCGAGATCTGGGCCATGCTCGCGAACTCCATCGCCAGCAGCAGGGCGGGGATCAGCAAGAACATGACGTTCATGACGGGCAGGAGGTCGGCTTGAACGGTCTCTTCCTCGGGCGGCTTGCGGGTGGGCACGGCGGGATCCTCCACGGACATGCAGCTGTCCAATAGAACATGTCGCGACGGACAGCGCGGCCGCACACCGGCCGCACGCGTCGCTTCGGACAGGCAGACAGCGCGGCTCCGAAGAGGTTCCCGGGGAATATTCACGGGCCGTCGCGCGTGACCGCGATCTTCGGCCGCGGGTCAGGTGAGGCGGGTGATGACGTCGGCGTGGCCGGGGAAGGCGCGGACCAGCGCGTCGCGGTCGGCGAACTCGAGGTCGGCGAACTCGAAGCCCGGCGCGACGGTGCAGCTGACCAGCGCCCACCCGCCCGGTCGCTCGACCTCGGCGCCGAACCACGCGCCCGCGGCGACCCATTGCTGCGGGGCCGCGCCCGCGGCGAGGTCGAGCCCGAGGCGCAGGACGCTGGGAGCGCCGGCGTCGAAGACGTGGACCTGGAGCCCGTCGCCGGCGTGGAAGTGCCACAGCTCGTCGCTGCGGATCCGGTGCAGGCGCGAGCGCTCGCCGTGGCGGAGCAAGTAGTAGATCGCGGTCGAGGCGCTGCGAGCGGCGCCTTCGCGCGTGACCGCGAGCGCGGCGCGATAGGTCTCGCGGTAGTGCCCGCCCTCCGGGTGCGGGACGAGGTGAAGCGCGTCGATCCAGCTCTGAGCGTCGTGCGGCACCGCGCGAGCGTAGCCCAGGCGGGTCGAGCTCGATACCGGGCTCGTCCACGGCAGCCGGCGGCGAGGAGCATGGCTCAGGTCGAGAGCGCGGCGCGGCCGATGCTCGCGCCGCGCTCGAGGGTCTCGGCGCCCGCGAGGATCGCCCCGCGCGCCGCGTCGCCGGCCGTGTAGCCGGACAAAAAGAAGTCCCAGGCCGATGCGTAGAAGGCGGCGTAGCTCGCAGCGAGCGCGGGCTCGCCGAGCGCTTCGAGCCGCTGCACTGCGGTCGAGCGATTGACGCCCCACGCCTCCGCGTAGGGCAGGCCCAGCGCGCTGAGGACCCGCGAGGCGGTCGGCGACACGCGCCACGCGAGGTCGCGCAGGCGCCCCCACAGGAACTTCGCGGGCGTGTCCACGACCTGCCACGGCAACCTCGCGACGTAGTCTTCGTGCTGGAGGAGCGAGGCCGCGTCGACGCGCCGGATGGCCGCGGCGTCGAGGGCGGTCGCCGTGGGGTACGGCGCGCCGAGCAGCACGCGGACGGTGCTCGCCACCGACGGCACGTAGAGGGGCTGGTCCTTGAGCGCGTTCAGGGCGACGAGCTGCGGCCGCGGCACGTGGAGCGGATCGCGTAGGCGCTCGAAGTAGAGGACCTCGGCGCGCGCCTGCAGGTCCAGGGCGCCGCGCAGGCCGCCGATGTGCGCGTCGAGGCGCGCCGGGTCGCGCACGAGGATGTGCAGGTCGACGTCGCTGAGCTCGGGCACGTAGTCGAGCGGGGCGTCCCACGGCTTCACCGCGGAGCCCTTGGCGTACAGGCCGACGATGTCCTCGCGCGGCACGTGCTCGAGGAGCGCGCTCGCGTAGGCGCTCGTCATGCCGTCGACCTCGGCGCGGAGGCGGAGCGGGTCGGGATGCGGAGCGGCCCAGGTCATGCGCGTCATCACGATCGAAATCACATGTCCCGAAGGACATCAAGGCGCGACGCCGGGTACGCCCGGGCGGGTGGGGCCCATGCGGCGGGCCGCGAGGATCTGCTCGCGCGTGCCGACGACGGCGAGGACGTCGTTGTGATCCAGCGGCGCGTTGGGATCGATCGCCAGCGGGGCCTCGCCGCGCAGCCACTCGACCACTGTGGCGCCGGTCTGCGAGCGCAGCGCCAGGTCGGCGAGCGTGCGGCCGGCCCAGCGGCGACCGACGATGATGTGGTCCAGGATCATGCCCTTGCCGAGGCCGACCTCGTGGCCGTGGACCGCGCCGCCGGTCGTGTGCATGTGCACCGCCTCTTCTTGCTGGCCGAGCACCTTGTCGCTGTAGTGGGCGAGCAGGTCGCCGCGGCGGAGCACGCCGACCAGGCGCCGCTCGTGATCGACCACCGGCAGGACCTCGGCGGAAGAGCGCGCGGACGCCAGCATCGCCCCGGCGAGGGTGTCGGTCGGGTAGAGCAGCGCGAGCTGGACGTCCGTCATCAGGTCGCGCGCGGCCGCGTCGGCCGGGATATCACCGTGCAGGACCCGCTTGGCCAGCAGGTCGGCGTCGATCCACCCGACCACCGCGCCGGTGTCGTCGACCACGAACGGCGAGCGACCCTCGTCGAGGGCGACGCGCCGGACCTCGGCAGCGCCTGTCCCTTCGGACAGGGTGCGCGGCGGCGCCAGCATGAGGTCGGCGACGTGGCCGCGCTTCATGACCTCGACCTCGGCCTCGTGGCCGAGCACCACGCCCTGCTGGTGGAGGATCTCCTGGAACAGGCTGCGCGGGGAGATCCGCCGGGCGACGAACACCGCGAGGATGCAGCCGAGCATCAGCGGGAGGATGAGCTGGTAGTCCCGGGTGAGCTCGAAGATCATCACGATCGGCGTCAGCGGGGCCTGCATGGTGGCGGCGAAGATCGCCCCCATGCCGACGAGCGCGTAGGCGGCGGTCGACTCGGCGCCCGGGCCGAGCGCGAAGTGGGCGACCGCGCCGACGACGGTGCCGAGGCAGGCGCCGACGTACAGCGAGGGCGTGAACACGCCGCCGAAGCCGCCGCTGCCGACGGTCAGGGCGGTGGCGACGAGCTTGAGGCCGAGCAGCGCCAGCGCGAGCTGCCAGCCGAGGTGGCCCTGCAGCGCCTCGTTGATGGTCGGGAGACCGCCGCCGAGGATGTCGTTGGAGACGACGGCGGCGAGCAGGCCGACCCCGAAAGCGCCGATCGCCGGCTTGAGCAGGACAGGGGCCTTCAGGTTCTGGAACCACTTGGTGGTGCCGATCACCGCGCGGCCCATCAGCGTGCCGAGCACGCCGGCCAGCGCGGCGAGGGCGATGAACAGGCCCATCTCGGCGAGCATGGCGTCGCCGTGCTGGACTGTCGCAAAGGTCAGGTGCTCGCCCCGGATGGCGTGCGAGGTGAAGGTGCCCGCCACCGCGGCGACGATCAGCGGCACGAACACCGACATGGTGCCGATGTTGCCGCCGATGGCGCCGCCGAACACGATCTCGACGGTGAACACGACGCCCGCGAGCGGGGCGTTGAAGGCCGCCGCGAGGCCGCCGGCGCACCCGGCCCCGACCATCGCCAGGTGCCAGCGCATGCGCAGGCCGAAGAAGCGGGCGAGGACGCTGCCGACGGCCGCGCCGATGGCGACGCTCGGGCCCTCGTGCCCGCACGAGCCGCCGCTGCCGATCGTGATGCCGGTGCCGACGCCGGCGATGACCGCCTGGCGCCCGCGGATCGTGCCCTGCTTGCGGGCGATGGCCTCGATCACGGCGGGGATGCCCATCACCAGCGGCTGCTGGATGACCCGCCGCAGCACGAAGTGCAGGCCGCCCGCCGCGAGGCCGCCGAGCACCGGGACGCCGATGACCGCGGCCCAGCGGACGAGCGCGCTGCTCTCCTCGGGCCGCGGGAACAGGCGGAAGGCGTACTCCATCCACGCGAGGAGGGCGCCGGCCGCGACGCCGCTGGTGGTGCCGACCACCGCGGCCATGACGATGAGGAAGACGTGGTCGTCGCGGACGACCCGCGCGAGCTGCTGACCCATGAGCAGGCCGAAGCGCGCCCACAAGCGCATCAGCACGGTGCCGTGCGGCAAGGCGTCGAAGAAGCCGGTGGCCTCGGCGCTGGCGATCCGGTGCGCGCCGGTCGGGCGCGTCACGGTCGGATTGCCGGAGGCCGCGGCGGGGTCGGGGGGCGAACCTCGCGCGGGCGCTGGGGGCTCCGTCTCGGGCACGGGGATCCGACCATATCAAGAACACCGCGGGGAGCGCGAGCCGGAACGAGGCTGTCCTAAAGGACAGGAGCGAGGTGGGTCTGGTCTCGAGGACAGGTCGAGACCGCGCGGCCGAAGGGGCGCCGGGGGCCGAGCGACGCGTCGTAGGGTCTCGCAGGCCATGAGGACGTGGCTTGGCAAGGAGCCGCTTAACACCTGCAGGGAGTACCCCTGCGTGGGCCGAACGCTCGGCAGGATCTCGCAAGACCGTGGCGCAGCGCCGGCGTGGAAGTTGTCACGAACGGTCGCAGCGCAGCGGGCTCAGGCGCCGCGGCGCGGGCTCCTCGTGACGCCCGCTCGCAGTGGCGTTGCGGGCTCGTGCGAGCAGCAGAGCCCAGACGCCCGCGGGCACGTCCATCGTCTCGAGAGTCGCGTGCGCGTCGACGGCTGCGACTGCACGCAATCATCGACCTCCGCGACGATCGCCGCGACCTCGGTCGCAGCGATCGTCGCGTCGGGCTCACGTCAGTTCTTGATCGCCTGCGTGTGCGAGCGCAGCGCCTCGGGCAGGCCGGGGACGATGTCGGCGCCGACCGGGACGGTGATGCTCGAGCCGGTCAGGTCCTTGCCGATCGGCTCGACGCGGCCGCCGAGGCAGGTGCCGAGGAAGCCCTCGGCCGCGGCGGTGTAGGCCTTGCTGTTCTCCGAGCGGGCGAAGCCGTGGCCCTCGTCGGGGAACAGCACGTAGGTGACGGGGATGTTCTTGGCCTTCATGGCCTCGACGATCTGGTCGCTCTCGGTCTGCTTGACGCGCGGGTCGTTGGCGCCCTGGGCGATGAGCAGCGGCTTCTTGATCTTGTCGACGTGGGTGATCGGCGAGCGGTCGAGCAGCTTCTGCTTGCCCTCCTCGGTGCGCGAGTCGCCGACGCGGTGGTACCACTGCTGCATGAAGCTGGCCCAGTAGGCCGGGAAGGTGTTGAAGAGGGTCAACAGGTTGGACGGACCGACGACGTCGACGCCGCACTTGAAGGTGTCGGGCGTGAAGGTCAGGCCGACCAGAGCGGCGTAGCCGCCGTAGCTGCCGCCCATGATCGCGACCTGGTCGGCGGTGGTGATGCCCTGCTTCACGGCCCAGTTCACGGCGTCGACCAGGTCCTCGTGCATCTTGCCGGCCCACTCGAAGTTGGACTTGTTGACGAAGTCCTTGCCGAAGCCGGTCGAGCCGCGATAGTTGACCTGCAGCACCGCGTAGCCGCGGTTGGCCAGCCACTGCGGCGTGGACGAGTAGCCGTAGGTGTCGCGCGCCCACGGGCCGCCGTGGACGTGCAGGACCAGCGGCGCGGGGGTGTTCGGCTTGCCGTCCTGCTCCGGGTCGGTCTGGTGCGGCAGGGTCAGGTAGCTGACGAGCGTCAGGCCGTCGCGCGACGGAATCTCCTGCGGCCACTGCTTGACCAGCGGCTTGCCGTCGAGCGCGGGGCGGGCCGAGAACAGCCGCGTGAGCTCGCCGCTGCCGCGCGCGTAGCGGTAGTACACCGCCGGCGCCTCGGCGGCCGAGTAGGCGACGATCCAGGTCTGATCGTCGAGCGTGCCCGAGCTGATGCCGATGACGCCGGGGCCGATCGCCTTGAGCTTCTCGAGGTCGCGGCTGACGCTGTCGTCGAGCGCCTTCCACTCCTCGCGCAGGTAGTTGGTGGCGACCGCCCGCACCACGCCGGTGCGCGGGTCGGACAGGGCGCCGCTGATGTCGGCCCGCGGATCTTCGAGCAGCAGCTTCTTGTCGCCGCTGGCGAGGTCGACGGCGAACAGGGCGACGGTGTTGCGGTCGCGAGAGTCTCGCAGGTACAGGGTCTTGCCGTCGGTGGTGATGCTGCCGAAGTGGGTGCTCAGCGCGTCGTCGAACGGGACCTGCTCGAACGGCTTCCACCCGCCCTTGCCGTCGGGCGAGAGGACGTCGATGCCGCCGTCCTCGCGCGAGCGGGTGGCCAGGCGCACCTTCAGCTCGGGGTCGGTGATGTAGCCGGAGAGCTTCTCATCGTTGCGCTCGACCTCGGTCCGCTTGCCGGTAGCGAGATCGACGCGGTAGAGGTCGTGCCACTGTTGATCGCGGTCGTTCATGCCGACGAGGACGACGTCGGGGTGGAGATGGCTGACGCCGTTGACGCCGGCGCGCGTCTTCGGATAGGGGGTGAGGTCGCGGCTCTCGCCGGTGTTGAGGTCGAGCGAATTGAGGTGGAAGTCCTCGTCGCCGCCGGTGTCGCGCAGGTAGAGCAGGGTGTCGGGGCGGTAGGACCAGAAGTACTGGGTGATGCCGCGCGCCTTGTCGGTGGTGACCGCGCGACCCTTGCTCACGTCATCCGCCGGCGCGACGTGGATGTTGAGCACGCCGTCGACCGGCGCGACCCAGCTGAGGTGCTTGCCGTCGGGGCTGATCTGCACGTTCACGCGCTCGGGGTTGCCGAACAGGAGCTCGCGCGGGATGAGCTCGGGCTCCGGCGCGGCGGGGGTGGCGAGCGGCGGCGAGGTGGTGGGCTTGGCCGCCGGCGGAGCGGGCTTCCCGGGGTCGGCCGGCGTCGGCGAACTACAGGCGGGAGCGACGGCCAGGCCGAGGGACAGGAGCAGGAATCGACGCATTCGGGTCCTCCAGGACGGTTGTTCGGGCGACGCTTTGGAATCCGCGGAGCGCGGATTGGATTCATGCGCTGGGTGAAATCTGCAGGAAGGGGCGGGCGAAACCGCGCGGCGAAAGGGAGGGTCCGGCGACCTCAGCCGCTTGACGGCGACGAATGGCAGCGATTCGGCCGCTATGTGCATTGTGTTTCGCGGGCCCGGAAATCCCCGCGGTCGATCACAATGCCGGCAATCTGCGCTCAGCCCTTCACGCCGCCGGCGGTGAGGCCGGCGATGAGGTGCCGCTGGGCGATGTAGAAGAGGATCATCACCGGGATCGAGACGATCAGCGAGCCGGCGGCGAACTTGGGCCAGTCGGCGCTGAACTCGGAGATGTAGCGCTGCAGGACCACGGGGACGGTGTACATCTCCTCGCGCCCGAGCATGGTGTGCGCCAGGACGAACTCGTTGTAGGCGCTCATGAAGGCGAACAGGGCGGTGACCGCGATGGCCGGGCGGGCGGCGGGCAGGACGACCTTGCGGAAGGCCTCGAAGCGGGTGGCGCCGTCGACCATGGCGGCCTCCTCGAGGTCGCGCGGGATGGTCTCGAAGGCGCCGCGCAGCTGGAAGATCGCGAACGGCACGGCGGTGGTGGCGTAGCAGAGGACCAGGCCCGAGCGGGTGCCGAGCAGGCCGAGGCCGTCGAGGATGATGTAGAGGGGGATCGCGCTGGCGACCGCGGGGAACATCTGCGTGGCCAGCAGGGCCCGCACGCCGCCCTCCTTGCCGACGAATTCGAAGCGGGCCAGAGCGTAGGCGGTCGGCACTGCGATGACGACGCCGACGAGGGCGGTGGCGAGGCTGATGACGATCGAGTTGGCGAGCTGCAGGCCGAACAGCCACCGGTCAGGCTCGCCGGGGACCTCGAGGGTCGAGAAGGCGACGCCGCGCAGGTGCTCGAGGGTGGGCTCGAGCGGGACCGGCAAGACCCGCGGGGTCGGCTCGACCGCGCCCGAGAACGCGAGAGAGACGACCCACAGCAGCGGATAGAGCGCGAAGGCGACGGCGACGACGAGCAGCAGGTGGGCGCCGATCGACTCGGTGAGGCTGACCTTTCGACCCTGTCCCGAAGGACTCATCACCTGGCCTCCTTGCGCGCCAGCCAGGCGGGCAGGCGGGTGGTGACGAGCAGGAGCAGGAAGATCAGGACGGCGTAGGCGGCGGCGTAGCCGTACTGGGCCTCGCGGGTGAAGGCCCAGCGGTACGCCTCGCTGACGAGGATGTCGGTCGAGCCGTCAGGGTCGCCGCCCGAGACGAGGAAGACGACGTTGAACATGTTGAAGGTCCAGATCGCGCCGAGAGTGACGGCGGGGGCGAGGGCCGGGCGGATCATCGGCAGGGTGACGCGCGTCAGCCGTTGCCAGCGAGTGGCGCCGTCGACCTCGGCGGCCTCGAGCACGTCGGCCGGCACTGCAGTGAGCGCGCCGAGAGTGACGACCATCATGAAGGGGAAGCCGAGCCACACGTTGGTGGCGACGTTGGCGGCGAAGGCGGTGGCGAAGCGCGAGAACCAGGCGATCGGCTCGATGCTGGTGCCGAACCAGTCGTTGACCGCGTAAATGAGGCCGGTGACCGCGCCGTACTGCTGGTGGAACATGCCCTTCCACGCCAGGGCGGTGACATAGCTGGGGACGGCCCAGGGGAGGATCAGGAGCACGCGGTAGAGCGCGCGCAGGCGCAGGGTCGGGCGCGACAGCACGAGGCCGAGTGCGAGGCCGATGCCGAGGTGAAGGACGACGTTGACGGCCGTCCACAGGAAGGTGACGAGGAGGACGAACCAGAACGAACCGGTGGCGAGCAAGGGGCCGCCGCGGGCGGTGAGGATCTCGACGAAGTTGGCGAGGCCGACGTAGTAACCCTCGCCCGGGCGGCCGGCGAACAGCGAGGTGGCGGCGCCGACGATCAAGGGGATGAACACCAGGAGGCCGACGACGACGACGCTGTGGGCGACGTAGCGGTAGGCCGGCAGCGAGGCCCGGAGGGCCCGGCGGGCCTCGGGATCGCGGGCGCGGCGGACCAGGTGGAAGGCGACGAGCAGCATGCCGAGGCCGAGCACCAGCAGCGCGGGGGTCGGCGAGGCGGCGGCGGGCGGCGGGCGGCGGACGTCGGCGAAGCGATGGGCGGCCTCGGCGAGCGCGTCGGCGGGCTCGGCCTGGCCGCGCAGGACCTTGCGGATCGCGCGGAAGGCCGGCTCCCAGGTCGAGCGCATGGCCGGATCGGCGGACATCGGCGCGGCCAGCTCGGCCTGGGCGCGGAAGCCGGCGAGGATCGGGCTGTCCTCGGGGACAGGTACGTCTGTCCTCACGGACAGGGTGCCGGCGAGGCGCTGGCGCACGGCGGCCGCGTCGGCGCTGCCGAGGGCGCGGGCCAGGTCGAGCGCGGCCGGCGAGGCGGCGCCTTGCGGCGACAGCATGGCGGCCTCGACGGTCAGCGGCGGGCGCATCGGCAGGCCGGTCTCGCCAACGATCGGCAGGGGCACGACGCGCCAGGCGAACTCGACGCCGGCGAGCTGGCCGACCAGCCACGGGCCGCTGATGGCGAAGGCGGCCCGGCCCGAGCGGAACAGGTCGGAGACGAGGGCGCCGTCGGCGTCGCGCGGGACGGCGCCGCGATCGACGAGCTCCTTGGCGAAGGCGAGCGAGCGCGCGGCGGCGGGGCCGACGAAGCCGAAGCTGGCGTCGTCTTCGAGCATGCGCCCGCCGAAGGCGGCCAGCAGGGGCATGTGGCCGTAGGCGCTCTGGGCCTCGTAGGCCAGCGGGTAGACGCCGGCGGGCAGCTTCAGGGCGGCGATGTCCTCGAGGGTGGGCGGGACGCGGTCGACGAGGGCGGTGTTGACGAACAGGGCGACCGACTTGGCGCTCAGCGGGACGCCCCAGCGCGCGCCGTCCTGGGTGACCGCGGCGAGCGACTGGGCGGTGTAGACCGAGTCAGGCTCGAGCGCGGGGCCGGCGTCACCGACGAGGGCGCGCAGGCGGTAGTCGCCGAGGCGCTCGTGCGAGTCGATGAAGACGTGCGGACCCTGGCCGCGCGGGATGGTGGCCGCGAGCTTGCTGCCGAAGCTCTCGTGGGCGACCGCCAGCAGCTCGACGCGGTGGCCGGTACGCGCGGCGAAGTCCTCCACGATGGCCACCAGCGCGGCCGCCTCGGCGTCGCGGTAGGCGTGCCACAGCCGCAGCTCGTCGGCGCGCGCGAGCGCGGGGGCCAGGACGGTGAGGAGGACGAACAGGGCGCAGAGGACATGTCCCGCGGAGCATGTACGCCGGGACAGGCGGGCGAGGGGCGAGGGGGCGCGGCCTGTTGGAGGGGCCCCGCGTTCTGGGGCGAGCGAGGAGTCTGGCGCCGGGACGGCGCGCGAGCGGGCGTCGGTCAACGCCGTCCCTGCGGAGCGGCCCGAGTTCGCCCGGAGCGAGCGTTTGGCCGCGCGCCTCAGCAACCGGACCTCGCGGACCTGTCCCACAAGACATGCGCGAACGGCCATGTTCTCCAGGGCATGTTCATGCGCGCAGGCTCAGGCCGGTGGCGGGGTCGAACAGGTGGAGGGCGCGCACGGCCAGGGGCAGGCGGTCGCCGCGGGCGACGCCGCTCTGGCTGTCGAGGCAGACGGTCAGCGGGGCGCCGCCGAGGCGGGCGTGGATCTGCAGCTCCGGGCCGAGCAGCTCGACCAGCTCGACGTCGACCACGAGGTCGGGGGCGTCGGGGCGGACCACGAAGTCGTGCGGGCGCACGCCGAGGCTGACCGTTCGGCCAGGTTGCAGGGCGGACCCGAACTGCGCCGAGTCGCGGATCGCGAGGGTCTGGCCGCCGGGCAGGGCGAGGCCGCCGGCCGCGACCTGGACGTTGTCGAGGAAATTCATCGCCGGGCTGCCGAGGAAGCCGGCGACGAAGCGGGTGCGCGGCAGCTCGTAGACCTCGCGCGGCGGGCCGACCTGCTCGACGACGCCGCGGTTGAGGACGAAGATCTGGTCGGCCAGAGTCATCGCCTCGACCTGGTCGTGGGTGACGTACACGCTGGTCGCGCCGAGCTGGTCGTGGAGCTTGCGGATCTCGACGCGCACCTGGGCCCGCAGCGCGGCGTCGAGGTTGGACAGCGGCTCGTCGAACAGGAACAGCTGCGGGCGGCGGACGATCGCGCGGCCCATGGCGACGCGCTGGCGCTGGCCGCCGGACAGGGCGCGCGGCAGACGGTCGAGCAGGTGATCGAGGCCGAGCATGGCGCTGACCTCGGCGACGCGGCTGGCGATGGTGGCCGGGTGGGTCTTGCGCAGGTTGAGGCCGAACGCGAGGTTGTCGCGCACGGTGAGGTGCGGATAGAGGGCGTACGACTGGAACACCATGGCGATGTCGCGGTCGCGCGGGGCGAGCCCCGTGACGTCGCGGTCGCCGAAGCGGATCTCGCCGGAGGTGACCTCCTCGAGGCCGGCGAGCAGGCGCAGCAGGGTGCTCTTGCCGCAGCCGCTCGGGCCGACGAGGACGGCGAAGCCGCCGTGCGGGACGTGGACGTCGACGCCGCGCAGGACCTCGGTGGCCCCGAACCTCTTCACGATCGTGCGCGCGGTGACGGCGACCATCGATGCGTCAGACGTCCTGCTGCGGGACCAGGAGCATGCCGGACACCGGCGGGAGGGTGAGGTCGAGGGTGCCGCCGGCGCCGACGGTGTACTTCTTGTTGCCGCCGAGGACGTCGACCAGCACCGCGCCGGCGGGGGCCGAGATGGTCATGGCGGCGCCCTCGAACTGGGTGCGGCTGTCGTGGTTCTGGTTGGTGTTGAACACGACGAGCACGTAGTTGTTGCCGGCCTCGCCGCCGGCGCGCTCGAAGGCGAAGATGCCGGCGTCCGACTCGTCGCCGGTGCGCGTGGTCGACCACACGACCTTGGTGTCGCCGCGGCGCAGCGCCGCCAGCTTCTTCCGGTACTCGAGCAGCTTCTTGGTGAAGACGAAGGTCGGTCCGGTGGTGTCGAACGCCGGCGGCGGGGTCGTCTCGCCCAGGTACGGGTAGGGCCGCCACATGTCCTCGCGGTTGCTCGGGTCGTTGCCGCCGCGGTACTCGAGCTCGGTGCCGTAGTAGAGGCAGGGCACGCCCTCGGCGGTCATGAGCATGAGCAGGGCGTTCTGCAGCATGGCCCGCAGGCGCAGCTCCTTGTCGCGCACCGACTTGCCGGCGAAGGCAGGGTGGGCGTCGACCCGCTCGCGCGCGAAGTAGAGGAAGCGCGCGACGTCGTGGTTGTCGATGAAGTTGACGAGGACCTTGTGCGGGGCGATGCCGGCGCTGTCCTTCGGCGCGACCGTGCCGTAGTTGACGGTCTTGTTGGCCCACAGGTTGGCGATCCGGTCGGTCGAGGCGCCGTCCTGGAACACGTCGCGGAACACCTGGTAGTGCTGCGGGAAGTAGAAGGCGCTGTCGAGCTGGTCGCCGCTGAGCTTCGGCCCGTCGTCGCACGAGTTCTCGCGCGCGAGCTCCTCGTCGCTCGGCAGGTCGTTCTTGGTGAACGAGCCGACCAGATCGTCGCGGCCGTCGAAGGCCTCGCCGAACATGAAGAACTTGCTCTTGCCCTGGGCCGCCAGCCGCTGGCGCACCCGCTGGGTGAAGTAGCGCCAGAACTCGTACTCGACGTGCTTGACCGTGTCGATGCGGAAGCCGTCGGCGTCGGTCAGCTCGATCCACCGCGCGTACGAGTCGACGAACGCCTGCTTGACGTCGCAGCGGGTGGTGTTCACGTCCTTGAGGCCGCCGGGGAAGTCGCCGGTGAGCAGCTGCTGCGGGTCGTCGTAATTGAAGGTGCGACCCTTGCGGTTGTAGACCTCGGGGTTCTGGAAGATCGCCGGCATCGGCGTGACGTGGCCGCTCTTCGGGTCGAACGGGAACACGACCGGCGCCGGCCCGGCCGGGCCCAGCGAGGTGAAGGCCTGGATCCCGAGCGGGTTGAAGTCGGGGTCGTACTCGGTGATGTGGGTGAAGCCCGACTGGTCGAAGCCGCCCGGCACAGGGGTGCCCTGCGGCCGCGTACCGGTGCCCTGCAGCAGGATGTCGGGCACGCCGTTCAGGTTCATGTCGTAGAAGAACAGCTGACCCATGTGGTTGGCGACGATGTCGATCACCACCAGCATGTCGCGCTCGTGCGCGGCCTGGACGAGGCTGCGCAGGTCGTCGAGGTTGCCGAAGTGGGCGTTCGGCTGGGTCAGGTCGACGGCCCAGTAGCCGTGATAGCCGTCGACGTTGGCGTCGGTCTCGATGTTCTTGATGACCGGCGAGATCCACAGGGTGTTGACGCCCAGCTCTTGAATGTAGTCGAGCCGGTTCTCGAGCCCGATCCAGTCGCCGCCGTGGTAGCGGGCCATGTTCTCGCGGTCGAGCAGGTAGTTGTTGCCGTCGTCGCCGTCGTCGAAGCGGTCGACGAGCACCTGGTAGATGACGGCCTCGCGCCAGTCCTGCGCGTGGGTGGCCATCTTGACGGGCTCTTCGAGGGTGTCGAAGTGGAGGCAGCCGGCGGCGGCCAGCAGGGTCGGGGCGAGGGCGAGGAGTCGGCGAGCGGGCATGGTCAGTCTCCGAGACCGCGTCAGCGGAAGTAGCTGGTGCTCCCGAACCACCATTCGGCGCCGACGCCGATGAAGTGGTCGATGCCTCGCCGGGCGAACACGTCCTCGGCGGGGTAGAACGAGCGCGCGGCGGCGTCGCGCACGGTGAGGAGGTAGATCAGGCGGATGTGCGGGCGCTGGAACGCTCCGGGCCCGCCGGGGGTGATGAACGGGATGAGGCCGAAGCGGCCCATCTGCGCGAACACTGGCTTGAACAGGTTGGGCTCGGCCTCGGTGGCGACGCCGCGCTGCTGGGCCTGATACGAGGCCTCGAGCGCGACGCCGGCGATCTTGGCGAACCACACCTGCGGGCGGACGATGACGATGCCCTCGTTGAGGTCGTCCCAATCGAGCGAGCGGCTGGCGTTGCGGAACTGGCGATAATAGGAGCCCATCAGCAGGCCGAACGGGCCGCGCTCCCAGTTGCCGCTGAGGGTGATCAGCGCCTCGTAAGCGCCGGTGGTCAGGCGATCGGGCCGCAGCTGCCGCGCGGCGTTGAGCTCGCCGTAGGCCGCGAGGCCGCTGGCGAACCGCGCGGTGAGGTTGACGTAGGTGCTGCGCTTGCCGGTGAAGGCGCTGAGCTGGGCGCCGCCGACGAAGCCCTTGTCCTTGGGCACGTTCTCGTAGACCTTGCTCTCGATCTCGCGCTGGCCCTCGGGCACGTAGTGCAGCTCGCCGTAGAGGATGCCCTTGATGCCGGCGCTGTCGCCGATCGGCCAGGTGTGGGTCAGCTTGAGGCTGCTGACGAGCTTCTGGCGATCGAGGATCGCGACCTCGGCGGCGCCGAATTGATTGTAGGCCGGCGGTCGCAGGATGGTCTGGCGATAGTACGGATCGGTCGGCTGATTGAGGCCGGCGTGGAACTTGAGCTCGGTGCCGGTCTTGAAGGTGTAGCCGACGCCGCCGCCGATGGTGTTGAGGTTGTCGAGCGGCCAGAAGTCGAGCAGGTAGATGTCGTCGCCGCGGTACATGCGGGAACCTGCCCAAAAGGACAGGCCCTTGACGCCGGCGTTGCGGACCTCGAGGTAGAGGTTGCGGATCGCCAGCGAGGCGGCAAACTGGCCGTTATAGTGGAAGATCGGGTTGGCGAACGCGGTGGTGGCGACGATCCGCGTGTAGGCGCCGGTCGACTTCCAGTAGTCCTCGCGCCGCAGCTCGAGCTCGGCGTAGTTGGCCTCGTCGAGCCGCGAGCCGCGAGCGACGATGTCGCCGTTGCGGCCGGCCCGTCCTCCGGCGTCGCCGCCGGCGATGACGCGGCCGTACGAGCCGAAGTGGAAGCCGTCGGCGAGGCCGGGCGGGCTGTTCGGATCGTGCGGGTGCGGGCCGCGAGAGGCCGGTTTGGCCGGCTTGGGCTCCGGCTCGGGCACGGGCGCCTCGGGCGGTTTCTCGGCGGTGGGCGCCGGCTCGGCGGCGTCGGCCGGGACCGCGTCGGGCGCCGGCTCGACGGGGACCGAGCTGTCCTCAGGGCCAGATCCAGCGGGGCCGGCTTCGCTCGGGGCCGGGGTCACCGGCGGCGTCGAGGCCGTGGGCTGCGAGGTGGTGGGCGGCGCGGCCGGGCTCTGAGCAGCGGCCGCGGGCGAGACGGCGGCGCCGAGGAACGCGACGGCGAGGGGCAGGAGAGGACGTAGATCGCGGCGCACGGCGTCGTCGCATTGGTACTCCGAAGCGACGACGGTTGTCGAGCGTGGATCGCGGGATCAGCCGAGGCGCTGCTTCAGGGCCCGGAGCAACTCGCGGTCGCCGGGGTCGTCGCTCTCGGCGACGAGGGTCTGGAGCGGCCCGACCGCGGTGTCGTAGGCGACCCGCATGTTCCGGGTGAACTCGGCGGGGGCGCCCTGCGTGTGGACGAACTGCCGCAACGCATGTCGCCGATCCCCGGCACTTCCCTGGGCGAAGGCGGGGTTGCTGAACAGGTCGCGATAACCCTGGTAGGCGGCGTCCATGTCGCCGCGGCGGAAGTCGGAGGTGATCTGCGCGAGGGCCTGGATCATCTGTTGTGACTGCATGAGTGGCTCCGTGAAACCCGTAGCACCACAAGGCAGACGCGCACGGGGCTGCACGGAGAGGACGGCGCCGGGCGCCGTCGTGATACGCTGGGCGCCGATGTGGGGTCGAGGCAGGTCCGCCCGAGTCGCCGCCGCGGCGATCGCGGCCGGGCTCGCTGCGTGCGAAGACGCGGCGCCACCGCGGCGCGACTGCGCGGCGACGGTGTGGGCCCAGCCGCAACGCCCGGGGGCGACGCTCGAGATCGTGGGCTCGTGGAACTCGTGGTACGTGCCCGGGATCCCGCTGCGCGCCAGCGCGGAGGACCCCGAGTGGCAGGTGGCCCGCGTGGCGCTGCCGCCCGGCGAATACGGCTACCTGATCGTCGAGGACGGGGTCGATCGCGTCGACGACCACAACCCGCTGACGACGTTCTGGCAGGAGCAGGACGACCTCGAGGTGTCGCTGCTGCGGATCGCCGATTGTGGGCAGCCGCAGCTGGTAGTCGACGGGGTGACTGCGACGCCGACCGGCGAGTGGACGACGTCGGCGCGGCTGCTCGCGGCGGCCGACGGCTCGCCGCTGCAGCGCGCGGAGGCCCGCGCGAGCGACGGGACGGTGGTGCCGGCGACGATCGACGCGGCCAGCGGATCGATCTCGATCGCGCGCGCCGGGCTGCCGCGCGGCAAGCACTCGCTCGAGCTGGTGGCGATCGACGAGGCCGGCCGCGAGGCGCGGGCGCGGGCGGTCGGTTGGGTCGAGCCGGCGGCGGAGCGGCCGCAAGAGGGGCTGCTGTATCAGATCATGATCGACCGCTTCCGCGGATCGGGCGGGGCGCCGCTCGCTGCGCCGGCGAGCCCGGGCGGACGCGCGGGCGGGACCTTGGCGGGTATCGAGGCGGAGCTCGACGCGATCGAGGCGCTCGGGGCGACCGCGCTGTGGCTGTCGCCGGTGTACGTCAACCCGATCGAGGCCCGCGAGGGTCGCGGCGACGGCCACCTCTACGAGGGCTACCACGGCTACTGGCCGCTCGACTCGCGCGGGGTGGACCCGCGGATCGGCGGCGAGGCGGCGCTGCGCTCGCTGGTGACTGCCGCGCACGCGCGCGGGCTGCGGGTGCTGCTCGACCTGGTGCCCAACCACGTCTACGAGGACAACCCGCGCTACCGCGAGTCGCAGGCGCAAGATCTTTGGAACATGTCCGATCCGCCATGCGTGTGCGGGCTCGGCAGCTGCGACTGGGGGCGCTACATCCAGACGTGCTGGTTCACCCCGTATCTGCCCGACGTGCGGCTCGAGCGGCCGGAGGCCCTGCGCTGGGCCTACGAGGACGCGGTGTGGTGGACGGAGGCGTTCGACCTCGACGGGCTGCGGGTCGACGCGGTGCCGATGATGCCGCGGGCGGCGACCCGGCGGATCGCGGCGGAGGTGCGCGAGCGGCTGGCGCCGCGCGAGGCGAGCTTCTTCGTCGGCGAGGTGTTCACCGGGCCGGGGGCGTGGGGGATCGAGGTGATCCGCTACTACCTCGGGCCCGACGGGCTCGACAGCGTGTTCGACTTCCCGCTGATGTGGGCGCTGCGCGACGCGATCGCCCACGAGTCGGCCGGCTTCGCGGCGGTCGAGGCGTCGCTCGTGGAGGTCGAGGAGAAGACCGCGGGCAGCGGCGGGACTCTGACGCGGATGATCGGCAACCACGACGTCACGCGGTTTTTGTCGGAGGCGGCGGGCGGGACTGCCTCTGACCCATGGGCCAGCCCGGAGCCGCAGCCGGACGCGGCGCTGCCGTACGAGCGCCTGGCGCTGGCGCTCGGGCTGGTGCTGACGCTGCCGGGGCTGCCGGTGGTCTATTATGGCGACGAGGTCGGGCTGGCCGGCGGGCAGGACCCCGACTGCCGGCGGGTGATGCCGGCGTGGGACGGGCTGTCGCCGCCGCAGGCGCAGCTGCTGGCGACTGCGCGCCGGCTCGGGACGCTGCGCCGCTGCTCGCCCGCGCTGCTCCGCGGGTCGCGGCGGGCGGTGACTGTGACGGGCGATACGTACGCGTTCGAACGGGCGACGCCGGCGGGGGAGCGCGCGCTGGTGCTGGTGTCGCGCGCGGGGGAGGGGCGAGAGGTGGCGCTGACGGACCTGTCCCTTCAGCCAGGCGAGTACGTCGACGCGCTCACCGGCGAGGCGTTCACGCTCGCGCCGGCGACGGCGGTGCCGATGGCGCCGCGCTCGCAGCGGGTGCTGCTGCCGGCCGGGGACGCGTGCCTGTGACGGTGCGATGGGACATGTTCGAGGGGACATGGCTCATCGGGCATGTTTTGAGGGACATGCTTGAAGAAGCATGTTCTTTCGCGCGGCTCGGGCCCGCCCGCGGGGGGCGGGCGGGCGAGGCCGCTCCGGCGCGGAAGCGAGCGCGAATTCGGGCCGCTTGCGAGATCGCAGATCGCGGCCAGCGAGGCTGATTCGGGCCCTGGGCGAGGAATGCGCGCTCTCGCGCGACGCCGGCGCTTGCGGCGAAATGAAACGTGTTCTAGGGGTGTAGAACGCGTTTCAAAGAAGGACGACCGCCTTGCTGCAAGCCTTGCTCGATCGTGTCTCGCCGCCCATCGATTCGATCCCGACGCCGACGCGCTGGCCGGTGTTCGGCCACATCCCGATGTTGACCCGTCACGGGCTCATGCCCGTCGTCGAGGCGGCGCGGCAGAAGCACGGCGACTTCTTCCGCCTGGTCGTCGGCAAGCACTCGCTGTTCGTCGCGCTGCACCCCGACGCGGTCGAGCAGATCTTGCTCACCGACAAGGACTCGTACGGCAAGCGCGACACGTACGACTCGATCCGCATGCTGGTGGGCGACGGGATCCTGACCAGCGAGGGCGAGCTGTGGCGGCGCGAGCGGCGGATCGCCCAGCCGTCGTTCAACAAGGGCAGCGTGGCGGCGCTGGCCGGCAAGATGACGCGGCTGACCGAGCGCACTCTTGCCGACTGGACCCGGCGCTACCGCGTCGGCGACGAGTTCGACGTGTACTCGGAGCTGCTCGGGCTGGCGATGGAGATCATCGGCGAGACGCTCTTCAGCCTCGACCTGCGCGCGCAGGTGAATGAGTCGGCGGAGGCGTTCACCGTGGCGCTCGAGCAGGTGTCGGGGCGCGGCAACCAGATGCTGCAGCTGCCGCTGCACTGGCCGACGCCGGGCAACCTGCGGCTGCGCAAGGCGCTGCGAACGCTCGACGAGGTGACGTTCGACATCATCGCGCGGCGGCGGGCGGCCGGCGCGCTGGGTGACGATCTGCTGGCGGCGTACCTCAACGCGCGCGACGAGAACGGCGCGCCGCTCGACCCGCGGCTGGTGCGCGACGAGATCGCCACGTTCTTCCTGGCCGGCCACGAGACCACCGCGATCGCGCTGGCGTGGACGTTCTACCTGCTCGGCACGCATCCGGCGGTGTGGGACAAGCTGATTGAGGAGGTCGACCGGCTCGAGGGGCGCGTGCCGACCGCCGAGGACGTGCAGTCGACGCTCGTCTACACCAAGGCGGTGCTGCAGGAGTCGCTGCGGCTGTATCCGCCCACCTGGAGCGGGGGGCGCGACATCGTCGCCGAGACCGAGCTCGCGGGCCATCGCGTGTATCCGGGCGATCGCGTGCTCTACCTGCCATTCCTGATGCACCGCGACCCGCGCTTCTGGGACGACCCGGAGCGGTTCGAGCCGGCGCGGTTCATGCCAGGACAGGCGCAAGCCCGGCACAAGCTGGCGTACATCCCCTTCAGCGCCGGCCCGCGCATGTGCATCGGCAATCACTTCACGCTGCTCGAGGGCACTCTGGTGCTGGCGATGATCGCCCAGCGCTTCCGCCTGTCGCTGAGCGCGCGGGCCCGGATCGCGCAGGAGTTCCAGATCACGATGCGCCCGCGCCACGGGGTCCTCGTTCGCGTCGAGGCCAAGCGTTGACGGAGCCTCCGGGGTTGCATAAACCCAGGTGGATGACCGCAGTCCCGCTCCCCGGTGAGCTCACCCTGGTCGACGACCGCGCCCGCAGAATCCTCGATGCGGCGGTCCGGCTCGCCGAGACCGGCGGCTTCTCGGCGGTGCGCCTGCGCGACGTGGCGCAGGCGTCCGGCGTGGCCCTCGGCACGGTCTACAAGCGCTTCCGCAGCAAGGAGGACCTGCTGGTCGGCGTCCTCTCGCTCGAGCTGGTGGCGCTGCGCGAGCGCTTCGCCACCGAACCGCTGCAGGGCGAGACCCGGCTCGAGCGGCTGGCCCAGTGCTTCGCCGCGCTGACCGAGACGTTGTGCGTCCGGCCCCACCTCGGCCGCGCGGTGATCCGCTCGGCCGCGACCGGGGAGAACGCGCTGGCGGAGCGGCTGCAGCGGTTCCACACCGCGCTGATGGAGCTGATCGTCGGTGCGATCCGCGGGCGCGACGACGGGCCGGTCAGCGCGCTCGAGCTCGAGCGCCTGGCGGTGCTCGAGGACGTGTGGTTCTCGCGCCTGGTCGGCTGGACCGGCGGGCTCCTGACGCCCGAGATGGTGGTCGAGCAGGTGGCGCGCGCGGCCCGGCTGCTCTACGGCGAAGACGGCGACGCGTGACGGGCCTGGTCTCGGGGGCATGTCGCTTCAGGCATGTCCCCGGGGGCATGGTCCTTGAGGCATGTTCCCAAGGTCAGCGCGAGTCGGCGGCCTCGGCGAGGGCGCAAAGGGCCGGGTCGCAGTGCTGGCTGGCGATCGGGCTGCAGCCGTCAGGCAGGCCGTCGACGCGGGTGATCTGGGCCCGCTGGGCGGGCGAGCGCAGCAGGTACACGAGGCCCTGGCGGGTGACGTACCAGGTCTCGCCGGCGCGGGTCCAGAAGCCGGGCCGCGGGCGCGGCGGGCTGTTGGCGGGCGGGGCGACGTCGATGAGGAGGAAGTCGTCGCCGTGGACGACCGGCTCGACGAGGTCCGGCGGGCTGACCGCGGTGAGGCGTGAAGGCGCGGGGCGGCCGACCTCGACGAAGTGCCGCTCCTCGCGGAAGTCGCCGGGCGCGTACAGCTTGAGGTGGTGGCGGGTGACGAGCCGGTACAGGGCGGCCAGCACGGCCAGCGGGAACAGGACGATGAAGCCGACGAGGACGCTGCGCTGGCCGTCGGTGAGGTGGTCGACCGCGACGCCGCCGAACGCCCCGGCGACGCCGTAGGAGAACACGAGGCACAGCGCGAGCAAGCCGAGCGGGCCGCGGGCCAGCGCGGCGGCCGTGCGCCCGAATCGTGCCGGCTCGAGGGTCATGCCACGCGCCGGTCATACCACGCGCCGCGGCGGCTGGACGACCGGCCGATACGATGGGGTGGACTGTGAAATTTTTGTGATTGAAATTACGGATTCGGCAGATGTCGTGATCGTCCGCGAGATTGGGACGGGACATGACATGTCTTTGGGGACATGTTTCATGGAGCGCGCGACCTCTTGCGGTCGCTCCGAGATTGCCGAATGGACATGTCTTTTAAAACATGTTCAAGCGGCCATGCTGGTGCGGGCGGCGGCGACCAGGAAGTCGACCACGGCGCGGACGCGGGGGGCGAGCAGGCGGCCCTGCGGGAACACCAGGTGGATCGGCAGGCCGGCCTCGGGGGTGTCGGCGAACAGGACGCGCAGGGCGCCGCGCTTGACGTCGGCGGCGATCGTGACGTCGGGCAGCCAGGCGAGGCCCATGCCGGCCAGGGCGAGCTGGCGCAGGGCCTCGTTGCTGTCGGCGGCGACGGGGCCCTGCGGGACCAGGCGGCCGCCGCCGGGCAGCTCCCACGGGACGCGCCGGCCGGCGCGGAGGATCGCGAGGAGGGCGTGCCGGCCCAGCGCCTCGGGCGTGCGCGGGACCCCGTGCGACTTGAGGTAGGCCGGCGTGGCGCAGATGCTGCGGCGCAGGCGGCCGATCCGCCGCTGGACCAGGCGGCCGTCGCCCTCGCCGCCGACGCGCAGGGCGAGGTCGAATTGCTCGGCCTGCAGGTCGACGAAGCGGTCGGCGAGGCCGAGCTCGACTGCGATCTGCGGGTGGGCCCGGTGCAGCGCGGGCAGCCGCGGGACCAGCCAGGCGTGGCCGAGCTCGACGGGCGCGCTGATGCGCACGACCCCGCGCGGGCCGGTCGCGCGCGACGCCTCCTCGCAGGCGTCGGTGATGTCGTCGAGGGCGCGTTGGACCCGCTCGAACAGGGCCTCGCCCTCGGGCGTCGGCTGCAGGCCCAGGCCGGTGCGCACCACCAGCGGCACGCCGAGCTTCTGCTCGAGCCGCGCGACCTGCTTGCTGAAGGCCGAGGGGGTGGTGCCGGCCTCGCGCGCGGCGGCGCTGAAGCTGCCGGCCCGGACGCTACGGACGAACGCCTGGAGTTGCGGGCTCAGATCCACGGGCTTTGCCTCGATGGCACAGGGTGTGTGCCAGGAATCAAACTACCATGCTGGCGCGGAACAGACCACACTCGGCGCACGAGGGACTCGAGATGAAGCGTGCATTCGTGACAGGTGTTTCCGGTTACATCGGCGGCTCGGTGGCGCGGCGGCTGGCGCAGGACGGCTTCGCGGTGGTCGGCCTGGTTCGCGATCCGGGCGCGGCGGCGCGGATCGAGGCGACCGGGGTGCAGCCGGCGATCGGCGGGCTCGACGACGCGGCGCTGCTGCAGCGCTTGGCCGGCGAGGCCGACGTGGTGGTGAACACTGCCGACTCCGATCACCGGCCGGCGATCGAGGCGCTGATCGCCGGGCTGCGCGGGACCGGCAAGACGCTGATCCACACCAGCGGGTCGTCGATCGTGGCCGACGAGGGCACGGGCGAGGGCTCGGAGCGGGTGTTCACCGACGACACGCCGAACACGCCGATCGCCGCCAAGGTCGCGCGCGTGGCGATCGACCGCCTCGTGCGCGAGGCGGCGGGCGAGGGGATCCGCAGCGCGGTGATCTGCCCGACGATGATCTACGGCCGCGGCTCCGGCATCAAGCGCGACTCGATCCAGGTGCCGATGCTGATCCGCGCGGCCCAGGAGCGCGGGGCCGGGGTCCACATCGGTCCGGGTCGCAACATTTGGTCGAATGTCCACATCGACGATCTGGTCGACCTGTATGCGCTGGTGCTCGAAAAGGCCGAGCCGGGCGGCTTCTTCTTCGCCGAGAACGGCGAGGCGGCGCTGGCCGACGTGGCGCGCTCGATCGGTCGCATGCTCGGCTTCGGCGACCGCACGGTGGAGTGGCCGCTGAGCGAGGCGATCGCGGCGCTCGGGGTCGAGGCGGCGAGCCTGGGCCTGGCGTCCAACAGCCGCGTGCGAGCCACCCACGCGCGCGCGCTCGGCTGGCAGCCGCGCCAGGTCGACCTGCTCGAGGACGTCGAGCGCGGCAGCTATCGCGCGGACTTCGGGCCGAAGTGAGGACGGGGCGAACGATTCGAGGAGCCGCGCCGGCCGCCATGGTCGATCGGGCATGTTTCAAAAGCCAGGTAGACGCCGGCGCGGGCGGTCGGGCCCGCAGCGAGCCCGGCCGTGACGCCCCACCACCGTGATCGGGCCTGCCGGGCCTGCGAGGGCGGGTAGGAGGCGGCCGGAGGCTTGACCCCGGGCGGGCAACGGCGCCATCCTGGGTCCTGCGTGGCTCGCTCGCTCCGGATCGTCCTACCTGTCCTTTCGACCCTGCTCGTCGGCTGCACCGATCCGCCGCTGGAGTCGGAGACGACCGCGACGGCGACGATGCCGCCGAGCACGATGCCGTACGACCCGTCGATGGGCGGCGGCGTGACCGGCTACGCGACCGGTGGACAGGAGGAGCCGACGACCGGCCCCGATCCGACCACGGGCGAGCCGCCGCCGCCGATGTGCGACGACGCCCTCAAGCGTTGCGCTTACGAGTTCACGTACCCCGACATGGGCGAGACGTCGGTCGAGGTGATGGGGAGCTTCGCGCCCGACGGGTGGACGAAGGGCGCGGCGATGACGAGCGACGGCAACACCTGGCGGGTGACCGTGCCGGTCCCGTGGGACACGGCGGTGCAGTACAAGCTGCGCATCGACGGGTCGATGACGTGGATCCCCGACCCGAACAACCCCGACCAGGTCGACGACGGCTTCGGCGGCTTCAACTCGGTGCTGCAGCCGATGACCTGCGAGGAGTTCACCTGCGAGGCGGCCTCGTGCGCGGTCGAGCAGGACGGCGCGTTCGACTGGCGCGACGCGATCATCTACTTCGTGTTCGTCGACCGCTTCAACAACGGCGACCCGGGCAACGACGCGCTGACGGGGGTCGAGACGGCGGCCGACTGGCAGGGCGGCGACTGGGCCGGGGTGACCGCGAAGATCGAGGACGGCTACTTCAACGAGCTCGGCGTCAACACTCTGTGGCTGACGGTGCCGATGAACAACACGTCGGACGACGGCCTCGGCACCGACGGGCACATGTACAGCGCGTACCACGGCTACTGGCCGACCGACCTGACGCAGACCGAGGAGCACTTCGGCACGCTGGCCGAGCTGCAGGCGCTGGTGACCGCGGCCCACGCGGCCGACATCAAGGTGATCCTCGACTACGCGATGAACCACGTCCACGTCAGCGCGCCGGTGTACGTCGACAACCCGGACTGGTTCAACCCGAACGACAACGGCAACGGCGGCGACTGCGTGTGCGGGGCCGGCTGCTCGTGGGACGGGGCCGACGGCGAGCGCTGCTGGTTCACCGACTACCTGCCCGACTTCGACTTCAGCAACCAGGCGGCCCGCGACTACTCGGTGAACAACGCGATCCAGTGGATCAAGGACACCGGCGCCGACGGGTTCCGCCTCGACGCGGTCAAGCACATCAAGATGGAGTGGCTGACCGACCTGCGCGCGCGCGTGAAGGCCGACATCGAGCCGATGTCGGGGCAGCACTTCTACATGGTCGGCGAGACGTTCACCGGCGACAAGCCGACCATCAACAAGTACGTCGGCTGCGACAAGCTCGACGGCCAGTTCGACTTCCCGCTGCGCATGCAGATGGCCTACAACGTGCTGATGCGCCAGGGCACGATGACGGAGCTGGCCGACTTCTTCGACGGCAACAACAACTATTACAACGGCGGCGCGGCGGTGATGAGCACGTTCATCGGCAATCACGACATCCCGCGCGCGATCCACCTGGCCGAGGACACGCCGGTGTGGAACAACCAGTGGGCCGACGGCAAGGACAAGGCGTGGAACGGCAAGCCGGGCCTGCCCGGCGGGGCGGCGGCGTTCGAGCGGCTCGGCCTGTCGTTCACGATGCTGTACACCACCCCCGGCGCGCCGCTCGTGTACTACGGCGACGAGGTCGGGATGCCCGGCGCCGGCGACCCCGACAACCGCCGCTTCATGCAGTGGACCAACTACTCGGGCGGGCAGACCTGGCTCTTGGGTCATATCCAGGATCTGGGGGCGATCCGCGCGGCCCACCCGGCGCTCCGCCGCGGCGCGTACACCCGGCTCGGCGCCGACGCCGACACCATGGCCTACTCGATGGCCGGCGAGGGCGAGACGGTGTGGGTCGCGCTCAACCGCAGCGACGCCGGCAAGTCGGTCGGCGGGCTGCCGGCGATGGCGCTCAAGGACGAGCTCTCGGGCGAGACCGTCGACGGGCCGACGGTGATGGTGCCGGCCCGCTCGGCGCGGGTGCTCGTCGCGCCGTGAGGACGGGACATGTCCTCCGGGACATGTCCTATGGCGCAAGGCGGCGGGAGCCGGGCGCCGGCGCTCGCTCGTGAGCCGCGTGCGCGGCCCTCGGCGTCGCGCTCGCAGGCAGCGGGGCGAGGCACGCGCCGGGTCGCAGGCGCGGAACAGCGAGCCCGCCGCTCGCTGTGACGACAGCCACTGCGCGCCGCAGCCCGCATCGGCGGGCGGCGGGGGGAGCGGCGATGGTGGTGATTGCTGGCCCCGAGGACAGGTGTGGACATTGCCGGGCCGCCGGCCGCAGCGGGCCCCGGGGGCCGCGAACGGGCGGGCGGGCGGTCACTGGCGCGGGCGCGGTCCTCGGCCATACGCCTTGACATGCAGCTCCGCCGACCCCGTGTCCTGCTGATCTCGATGGGCGCAGTGGCCCTGCTGCTGGCCGGGGCCAAGGTCGCGGTGCTGGCCGCCGGGCCCTCGGGGCCGAAGGCCGCGACCGAGGCGACGCGCCAGGCCAACGCGGCGCTGCTCCAGCAATTGCCGTTCGGCGACCGCGCGGACTTCGAGGACGCCGAGCGGGGCCTGATCGCTCGCCCGCACACGCTGACGATCACCGACGCCGACGGCAACGTGGTGTGGGATCTCGAGCCTTTCAAGAAATTCATCCGCCGCGACGCGCCCGCGCCCGAGACGGTGAACCCGAGCCTGTGGCGGCAGGCCCAGCTCAACATGATCTACGGGCTGTTCAAGGTGACGGAGCGGGTCTACCAGGTCCGGGGGTTCGACCTGGCGAACATCACGTACATCAAGGGCGACCGCGGGTGGATCGTGATGGACCCGCTGCTGACGATCGAGTCGGCGAAGGCCGCGCACGCGCTGGTCAAGCAGCACCTCGGCGACCGGCCGATCGTGGCTGTGATCTATAGCCATTCGCACCCCGATCATTACGGCGGGGTGCGGGGGCTGGTCGAAGAGGCCGACGTGCGCTCCGGTCGGGTGCGGGTCATCGCCCCGGAGGGCTTCATGGCCCACGCGGTCAGCGAGATGGTGCTCGCGGGCTCGGCGATGAGTCGGCGCGCGGCGTACATGTACGGGATGTTTCTCCCGCGCGACGCCCAGGGCAATGTGGGCAGCGGCCTCGGCATCGCGAACGCGACGGGGACGGTGTCGCTCATCGCGCCGACGCAGTCGATCACGAAGACCGGGCAGGAGCTGGTCATCGACGGGGTGAAGATGGTGTTCCAGCTGACGCCCGACACCGAGGCGCCGGCGGAGATGAACACCTATTTCCCGCAGTTCAAGGCGATGTGGATGGCGGAGAACGCGACGCACACCCTTCACAACATCCAGACGCTGCGCGGGGCCCCGGTCCGCGACGCGCTGGCGTGGGCCAAGTACCTGCAGCAGACGATCGAGCTGTACGGCGACGGGCTCGAGGTCAAGTTCCAGGCCCACCACTGGCCGATGTGGGGCCAGAAGAACGTGCGCGACTACCTCGAGAAGCAGCGCGACCTTTACAAGTACATCCACGATCAATCGCTGCACATGCTGAACTTCGGCTATATCGGCACCGAGATCGCCGAGTACCTGCAATTGCCGCCGGCGCTGGCGCAGTACTGGCCGAACCGCGGCTACTACGGGACGGTCCGCCACAACGCGCGGGCGGTGTACGACCGCTACATGGGCTTCTACACCGGCAACCCGTCGGACCTGAACGAACTGCCGCAGGAGCCGGCGGCCCGCAAGTACGTCGAATACATGGGCGGCGAGGCGGCGGTGCTGGAGCGCGCCCGCGCCGACTTCGAGCGCGGCGAGTACCGCTGGGTGGCGCAGGTGCTGCGCCACGTGGTGTTCGCCGACCCGGACAACGCGGCGGCCAAGGAGCTGCTGGCGGACGCGTACGAGCAGCTCGGCTATCAGGCGGAGTCGGGCCCGTGGCGCTCGGAGTACCTGCAGGGCGCCTACGAGCTGCGCCACGGGGTGCCCAAGGGCGAGCCGATCGACCCGAGCGGCCGCGACACGCTGCGCGCCCTGCCGCCGGCGCTGCTGTTCGACTACCTGGCGGTCCGCCTCAACGGGGCCCGCGCGGCCGCCAAGACGCTGAAGCTCGACGTCGAGCTCACCGACCTGAAGGAGCGCTACGAGCTGACGGTCGACCGCGGGGTGCTGAACTACACCCGTCGCACCGCCGAGGTCGACGGCGCCGACGCCGGCCTGACGCTGCAGAAGCTGACCCTCATCGAGCTGCAGCTCGGCAAGACGACGATCGAGCAGGCGATCGCTACCAAGGCGCTCAAGCTGCGCGGCGACCGGGCGGCAGTCGAGGAGTTCTTCGGCCTGCTCGATCGCTTCCCGCCGTCGTTCGACATCGTCACGCCGTGAGCGACATGTCGTCTCGGACAGGCTCTCTCGGCTATGTCCTTAGAGACATGTCCGAAAGGACCTGTCACGACGCCGGGGTCGCGGTGCGTCTGCGGCGGAGCAGCGGCCAGCTGACGAGCACGAGCACGGCGAACGAGGCGGTCATGACGAGGCGCGAGCTGAGCACGAACAGGGCGATCGCGGCGTCGTCGGCCCCGACCCACTTGAAGCCGCCGACCCACCCGGCCTCCTGGATCCCCAGCGCCCCCGGCGTGAAGCCCAGCATGCCCGCGAGCTGGCCGACCGGGGTGGCGGCGGCGATCTGGAAGAAGCTGAAGTCGACGCCGATCCCGGCCGCGGTCGACCAGAACAGCAGCATGGCCGAGAGGTAGCGCAGCAGGCTGAGCACGCCGATCTGCACGGCCAGGCGGCGGTCGACGACCGGCGGGTCGAGCTCGGGGTCGTCGACCGCGACGCGGCGCAGTCGGGCCCGCAGGGCGCGGGCGGCCGCGTACGCGCGCAGGGCCAGGCGGGTCAGCGGGGCCAGGCACACCGCGGCGAGCGCGGCGAACAGCAGGCACACGCCGGCGAACGAGCCGGCCGCCTGGGCGCCATCGAGGCCGCCGCGCCAGGCGACGAGGGCCCAGGCGAGCAGCATGACCGGCAGGACGAGGTCGAACACGCGCTCGAGCACTGCCTGAGTGATCGCGTGGCCGAGGCCGCGCTGGGAGCCGGCGGCCCGCAGGGCGACGCCGCGGCCGACGATGTCCATGACGAACGCGGAGCTGACCTGGCCGAGGATCTTGGTCAGGGCGAGGCTGTGGAAGTAGGCGATCAGCGGCAGGCGGTTGCCGCCCATCGCCTCGGCCATCAGGCGCCAGCGCGCGCTGGTCACCAGGGTGGCGGCGAAGGTCGCCAGCAGGCACACGCCGAGCCAGCCCGGGCGCAGCTCGGCGCGCGCGAGCGCGGCCCGCAGCTCGTCGCCGCCGGGCACCAGCCACCACACCAGGCCGGCGAGCAGGCCGAGGCCGAGCAGCAGCTTGAGCGCGGTGCGCAGGCGCGGGCTCACGCGCGGGCCCTCCTCGGGGACATGTCCGAACGGACCTGTTGCATCGGGCAGGAAGGAAGGGACATGTGCGAAGGGCTAGGCGCTCGCGGGCGCGGACGGGCGCAGGTCGAGCGCCGCGCGCCAGCCGAGGCGCAGGCGCAGGCTGGCGGCGATGCCGAGCGCGGCGATCATGGCGAGCTGGCAGGTGTAGAGGAAGAAGGCGTAGGTCGAGCCGCCGGCGCGGACGACGTCGGGCGGGAGGAACAGGCCGAGGCCGGCAGCGACGCCGAGCTGGAAGGTGCCGACGTGCGCGGGCGGGCCGGGCACGAGCAGGGTGAGGTTGAGGACGGCGAGGACCGCGAGCGCCTCGAGCGGGCCGAGGTCGAGGCCGCAGGCGCGCGCGAGCAGGGCCATGCCGAACACGTTGGTGCCCCAGTAGGCGACCGTGCCGAGCAGGAACAGCAGCAGCGGCCGCAGCGAGGGCAGGGCGCGCAGGCCGTCGGCCAGGCCGCGGGCGACGTCGGCGAGGATGGCGGCCGGCCGCGCGGCGATGCGCCCGAGCCCGCGGCGCAGCAGCAGCTCGAGCGCGGCGGGCCAGCGCGCGAGGACGACGAGGACGGCGAGAGCGCCGGCGAACAGGGCGAAGGCGGCCGTGCAGGCGGCGTAGAGGCCGGTCAGCGAGGGGACGTCGGGCGCGCCGGCGGCGGCGACGAAGAAGGCCGCGCACACGCACAGGCCGTCCACGACGCGCTCGATGGCGACGGTGCCGAGCAGCTGGCTGGCCGGGATGCCGCTGCGCCGCGCGAGCAGGGCCGGCCGCACCAGCTCGCCGAGCCGCCACGGCAGGGCGACGATCCACAGCGCGCCGGCGAGCCCGACGAGCATGACGTCGCCGAAGCGAACCTGTCCCAAAGGCCTGACGAGGAACCACCAGCGGGCGGACCGCAAGAAGGCGTACAGCAGCAGGGTGGCGAGGTAGGCGGGCAGACCCCAGGCGGCGATCTCGAGCGCGTCAGGGAGTGGGTCGAGCTGGCGCTGGACCAGCCACAGCGCGAGGCCGGTGATCCCCAGCGACAGGCCGACGCGCAGCCACGGACGCCCGGAGGCGGGCGCTGCGGTCGGCGCGGGAGCGGGCTCGATCGTCACTGTCGGCGAGAGTGTCCCCGGGGCGGCGGCGAATGTCAGGGCCCTGGTTCGGACCCGCCGCCGATCGCCGCCCGCCGCGGCGGAGAGGCCTCACGCGGCGCCGATCCGGCTCGCGGGGCCCCCGCTCGCGGCAGGGCTCGACGACCCGGGCGCACGAGGGGAGCGCCGCGCTCGCCGCCGAGGTGATGCACCCGCCCGAACTGCGGCGCTCGCGGGCCGCTCGCTCGGCGAGGGGCCGCGGCGCGAGGCGATCGAGCGGCGCGAGCCGGTCGGCGAGGAGGACGAGCGCCGGGTCGGCCGCAGGAGAGGGCACGGACGGCGTCGCTGCTTCGTCGCGCGAGGGGGCAGCGCCGTCGATTCGACCCAACACAAAGAGCGGCGCAGGACGCCGCTCTCGAGTGGGCAGGTTGTCGGATCACGAGCGGCCGCGAGGGCTCACTTCTTCTTCGCGCTGCGGAACCGGCTCAGGTCGTTGGGCAGGTCGGCGACCGAGGGGAAGTTCTTCTCGGGGTGCAGCTTGCGGGCGCGCTCGAGGAGGGTCTCCTCGCTCTCGCGGCGCTCGGGGTCGGGGACGCAGCACTCGACCGGGCACACGGCCTGGCAGGCCTCGTAATCGTGGAACCCGACGCACTCGGTGCAGAGGTTGGGGTCGATGACATACCGGTCGTCGCCCTCCGAGATCGCCTCGTTGGGGCACTCCGGCTCGCACGCGCCGCAGTTGATGCACTCTTCAGTGATGTGGGTCGCCATGGGTAAAACTGGGCTCCTTCCGGGCCGGGGCCACGCGCCCGCAGTGTGCCACGCCTGGACGGCGGCGGCGCAGCAGGTGTGGCGCGCAACATGTGACCTTGCGTCAAGGTCGCGTGCCGCTCCCCGCAGCGGCCGCAGTCAGGCCTGCAGCAGCGCCTCGATGTCACGGCGCAGGTCCCGGAAGCCCGCGAGCACGCGTTCGGCCTCGGCGGCGCGGGCCTCGTCGTCCCCCTGGGCGGGCTCCGAGACGACCGCCAGCACGTAGGCGCCGCCGACGAATGCGCAGCAGAGGCGGCCGTGACTTGCCTCAATCAAGATCTCACAGGGGCCTCGGCCGCGATCTTGGAACCATGAAGACAGCCGCTCGGCGGCCCGGTCGAGCTGGGCGCCGAGGATCTGGACCTCCAGGGCGGTGGTGCGGTCCTCGTCGAAGACGAGGTCGACGGCGTCGCCCTGGTCGTCGCTGAGCACCGCCCCGCGCACGGCGGTCTCACGCGTGATGTAGTCGGCCAACACGCGGCCGAACTCGCTGAACCCGGAAAAAATCTCGGCCATGCAGTGCGGCCATATTGCGCTGACGGGCTACATCTCGTCATCGCTGCCGGTGCAGGCAGCGATTCCGAGCGCGGTCTGGTACGCGCAGGTGGCGTCGATCAGGCGCTGGCTGACCTCCATGGCCGCCGCCTCGTCCTCGCCGGTGCGCACCAGCTCGGCGTAGGTGTCCCAGTCGGCCAGGTAGGCCTCGGTGTTCATCATCGCCGAGCCCATCCCGGCGACGATGAGCTTGGCGTAGGTGCGCCCCTCGACCGCGCCCTTGTAGCTCGGCGGGATCCCGAGGCCCTCGCTGAACGCCTGGTCGGCGTAGTTGCGGGTGCGCTTGGCGAACGCCTTGTCCATCTCGATGGCGATCAGCGTGCCGCTTACCATCGCCGGGTCGCCGGCCAGCATGCCCTCGATGAGGGCGATGCCGGGGGTGTTGCGGCCCTCCAGGCGGTCGCGCACGATGCCGAACACGCCGAGCGCGCGGGCCGCCAGGGTGGCGTCGACGGCCATGGCGGCGCCGATCGCCTGGCCGACGATGTCGCGGTGGGCGGCCCGGAACAGGGTCTTCTCGATGATCTGCTTGTTCGGGGGGATCCGCCAGTCGTCGATCGCGGTGGCGGGGGGCTCGCCGCTGAGGCCGTCGTGGCCGGCGGCGAAGGCGGCGTCGATGTCGGCGATCATCGGGTCGCCGGCGCCCTCCCAGCCGGTGGTCTGGGCCCGCTCGGCGAGGCTGCGCAGGGCGCCGTCCCACACGCAGTGGGCCTCGTCCCAGGCGGCGTACTTGTCCTCGGCGCCGGTCTCGACGGCCGAGAGGTTGGCGCGCAGCTGGAACATCAGGCTGGTGTACAGGTGGCCCTCGGCGAGCGCGGCGCCGGGGCCGTCGGCGTCGGCCAGGGCGGCCGTGATGGCGCTGTCGTCGTCGCGCTCGTTGGCGGTGTCGAGCGCCTGCACGTAGACCTTGAGGGCGTCGGTGTAGGCGGCAGTGGCGGCGGCGGCGTCGGCGTCGGCGGTGGCGGCGAGGAAGGTCGCGGCCCCCGCCATGGCGTCCTTGCAGGTCTGGCTGGCGTGGTCGCCGAGGGTGTGCGGGTTCAGGTCGCCGCCGGGCTCACCGGTGGTCCCGGCGGTCGGCTCGTCCTCGGTGGTCGTGGGACCCGCCGTCTCGGTGCCCTCGGTCGTCGGCCCGTCGGTGGTCGGCCCGGCAGTCGAGGCGTCGGTGGTGCCGTCCGTCTCCGATTCGTTGCTGGGACAGGCGGCGAGACCGAGCGAGAGGGCGAGTAGGGGAAGGCTGCGCAGGCGCATGAAAGTCTCCTGATGGACGCTTGGAAGCGAACGGAGCCGGTCATAATGAAAAGGAAAATCATTTGCAAGGTCATTCGTTTCCTGTCTCTTGGGGAGAGTTACCTGCTTGACCCCCGTGGGACTGCGGTGCTACAGAACCCGAAAAATGAAAACGATTTTCAATATTGCCCTCGCCGGCATGGCGACGGTCGCGTGGGGCTGCGTGGGCTTCGAGCCGATGCAGCCGGACACGTACGAGGGCGACGGGCTGCCACCGGAGGTCGACCTCTGTGAAGGCTGTCCCGAAGATCAGCCGCTCCGCGGCGAGCTGATGCTGATCGTCAACACCAAGCCGACCGACGGCGGGGCCAACTTCCAGTCCAACTTCCCGCTCGACGACAAGGGCCGGTTCGTCGGCAACGCGCTGTACCTGTACGACCCTTCGAAGCCGTGCGACGCGGGCGGTTGCCTGGCCAAGGTCGGCAACCTGTGGCTGGACGACAAGATGGGCCCGATCTCGATGGCCGACACGTCGCTGCTGCGGTTCACCGTGCGCGACCTGGCCTGGCACGCCGACAAGGGGCTGTGGGGCCTCAGCTACGACCCGCTCAACGACGAGTGGGGCCTGATGACCCTCGGCGTGCCCGACTGGAAGCGCGCCGACAACCGCGTCGAGAGCGTCCGCTACGCCTTCAAGTACGGCGACGTGAAGGACCCGGCGACCGACGGCTGTTACTGGCGCCAGAGCATGACCGGGCTCGAGTTCGTCGGTGACTCGCTGTTCGCCGCCTCGGCCGGCAAGCCCGGCAACGGCCTCGACGCCCGCGGCGCGCTGTTCCTGCTCGACCCGGCGTTCCTGGCCGCGCCCGAGCACTGCGTGCTGCCGAGCGACATCAGCCAGGACCCGATGTACTACGCCTGCGCGCCGATCTGCTCGGTCCACGCCGAGTTCGAGGAGAAGGTGGGCGTCTCCGGGGACATGGCCCCGGGGCCAGACGGCGACGTGCTCGCGCTGGTCCGCGGCGAGATGTCCGAGACGTTCCCCGAGGGCCGGCACGAGCTGCTGCGGGTGGCGGCGACCGGCGACATGCCGGAGCCGCGCGCGTACGGGCCGTTCATCGACGACATCCCGGCCGGCTTCGAGATCGAGGGCCTGGCGCGCGTCCAGGGCGCCCTGTACGGCGTCGGCATCGGCGGCACGGTCTACAAGATCACCGAGCCGACCGCCGAGGCGCCGGGGTCGTGGAAGTTCGCGGTCCACGACGAGCTCGGGCCGCAGTTCACCGATCCCGATCGCAGCCTGCGGATCCGCGGGGCCACGGCCGTCGTCGTGCCCTGAGCCGTCGTGTCGTCGCTCGCGCTCCCACTCGCCCTGCTGCTGGCGACCGACCCTCGCGCGTACGAGGGGCCGGACGCCGCGCCGGACGTACCTGCCCCGGAGGACAGGCCCGATTGGACATTCTCCCAGGGACCTGCCCCGAAGAGCATGCCCGAAGAGCCAGGCGAATCAGCCGAGGCGGGCGAGGCCGCCCCGGTCGCCGGCGCGCCCGTGAGCGCGCCCCCGGCGGCGAGCGGAGGCAAGCTGCTGCCGGGCGAGTCGCGCGACATCGAGGTCACGACCGACCTGCTCGGCCGCTCGAGCCGGGTCGACGCCCACCGCCACGCGGGCGGGCGGCAGGTGGTCGACGTCGACCAGGCGAAGGCCCAGGGCGCGAGCGGGGTGGCGGAGCTGCTCGACAAGGTCCCGGGGGTGCGCGCGGTCGAGGGCGCGTCGGGGCTGTCGACGTCGGCGTCCAAGCTGAACCTCGCGGTCCGCGGCGCCGACCCCCGGCTGTCGGAGCAGGCGACGGTGCTGCTCGACGAGGTGCCGGTGGCGCCGGCGCCGTACGGCGCGCCGTCGATGGTGCTGTTCCCGCTGTCGCTGTTCCAGATCGCCCGCGTCGACACGGTGCGCGGCGGCTCGTCGGTGCGCTTCGGGCCGTGGACGTCGGGCGGCGTGTTCAACATGGTGTCGCACCCGATCCCGAAGAACCCGACGGTGTCGGTGTTCGCCCAGTCGGACCAGTTCGGCGACGCCGGCGCGGCGGCCTCGTACGGCGGCACGCACAAGGGCATCGGGGTGTACGTCGAGTACGCGCCGCGGTTCGGCAAGACGTACCGCGAGCACAGCGAGTTCCAGAGCCACGGCGGGATCGTCAAGTTCGCGGTGCCGGTGACGAAGCGGCTCGAGCTGCTGTCGAGCACGCACCTGTTCTGGGAGAAGACCAACCTGCCGGGCGGCGTCGACTCCGAGACCTACGAGAAGGACCGGTTCGCCAGCAACCGCCCGTACGACACCTTCAACGGCCACCGCGAGGGCACCAGCCTCAAGCTGCACTGGCGGCCCAAGGCCGAGCACGAGCTGCAGGTGATCGCGTTCTACAGCCACACGCTGCGGCGCGTGGTCCAGGCGACCAACGAGGACCGCAACCTCGGCGCGGCGCCGACGTTCCTGCTCGTGCAACCGCGGGCGTTCGACGTGGTCGGCATCGAGCCGCGCTACGCGTTCCGCGTGCGCCACCGCGGCGGCTTCCACGACCTCTCGATCGGCACGCGTGGGGTGTTCGAGACGGCGCGGATCCGCGGCTTCCGCGTCGAGTTCCCCGACCGCCCCGGCGACAAGCTCGAGGCCGACGGCGACGCGCGCGTGTGCCCGCGCGGCACGATCCTGCCGGAGGGCTCGCCCAACGCGCTGCGCTGCTTCGACGGCCGGATCGGCGGCTACTCCCTCTACCTCGAGGACAAGATCTACCTGCTCGACACCAAGCTGGTGCTGACCGCCGGCGTGCGGCTCGAGCTGACCAAGCAGAGCTTTTACAACGTGCTCGAGGGCCTGAGCTACCCGCGGCCGCTGTACGGCGGGCCGCTGCCGGCGGCGTCGCTGTGGTACGGCGGCGACCACGTCGGGCTCTACCTCGGCTACGGGCGCTCGTTCGGGGCCCCGAGCTACCTGTCGGGGGCGATCCAGCCGATCAACCCGGGCGAGGCGATGGGCCGGGCGCTGCGCTTCATCAAGCCCGAGCTGGCCGACACCGTCGAGGCCGGCGTGAAGCTGATGGAGCTCGGCGGGGTGTACGCGACCGTCGACGGCTGGTACCGCTACTTCAACAACCTGCGCGACGAGGGCGAGAACGCGATCGACATCATCCCGGCGGCCCACACCTACGGCGCCGAGGTCGACCTCGAGTGGCTGCCCGGCGAGGTGTGGGAGAAGGTCGACGGGCTCGAGCTCAACGTCGGCTACGCGTACAACGGCAGCCGCGTGCTGCGCGACCTCTACAGCGGCAACCGCATGCCGTGGTACCCGGCGCACGAGGTGTGGGGCTCGGCCAGCTACGAGGCGCCGTTCGGCCTGCGCGTCGGCACCAAGGTCGAGTTCGTCGACCGGCAGTACACCGACTACGCCAACTGGGACGCCCCGCGCGCGACCGGCGAGGTCGGGACGATGCCCGCCTACACGCTGATGGGCGCGTGGCTCGGCTACCGCGCCAGCTTGCCCGCGGGCTGGCGGCTCGAGGCGACCGTCGGCGTCAAGAACCTGCTGAACGAGCAGTGGTTCACCCGCTCCGACGACATCAACGGCGGCATCCTGGCCATGCGCCCGCGCACCTTCTACTTCAACCTGGGCTTCGCCCACGAGTGGATCCGCGGCAAGGCCGGCGAGCAGGCCCGCACCAGCTGGAAGCGCGGCAAGGTCAACCGCCGGGTCTGGACCGCCGGGGTGCGCCGCGTCGAGCGGTGGTTCTGGCGCACGTGGGGAGCCTTGATGTGAGGACATGTTTTAAGGAGCATGTCCGAAGGAGCATGTCTTCATGAGCATGCGACGCGGCCTGTTCAAGTGGCACCAGGCGGTCGGCGCGACGCTGTCGGCGGTGTTCGCGGTGATCGCGTTGACGGGGGCGATCCTGGTGTTCCGCGGCTGCATGAAGACGCCGCCGCCGTCGGCCCCGGTGGTCGAGCAGCCGCTGCCGTTGATGGAGCTCCTGGCGCGCGCGCAGCGCGAGGCCGGCGACGAGGCGATCACCGACATCGGCCTGGCCACCGAGCCCGACGAGCCGTGGGTGTTCTGGGTCGACGACGACGACGAGACGGTGCTCTACTTCGCCGGCGACGGGGCGCTGATCGAGCGCCGGCGCACCGCTGGCGGCCTGACGCAGCTGCTGTTCAAGCTGCACACGGGCGAGATCATCGGTCTGCCGGGGCAGGCCGTCGCGCTCGCCGCGGGCCTCGGGATGCTCGCGCTGGTCGCCACGGGCCTCGGTATGATCGTCAGCCGCCGCCGCCCGCGCGGCTGAGCGAAAGGACAGACGCGAATGCACCTGGTGCTGCAAGAGCCCGAGATCGAGGGCGTGTCGATCCTGTACAGCGTCGAGCGCCTGGTCGCGCACGTGAAGACGCAGTACCAGGAGGCGATCGTCGCCGACACGAGCGCGTACGGGCGGATCCTGTTCCTCGACGGCCTGGTCCAGTCGGCCGAGGCCGACGAGGCGCTCTACCACGAGGCGCTGGTCCACCCGTCGCTGGTGCTGCACGGCCGGCCGCGGCGGGTGCTGGTCGGCGGGACCGGCGAGGGCGCGGCGCTGCGGGAGATCCTCCGTCACCGCTCGGTCGAGACGATCGTGTCGGTCGACCTCGACGCGGAGGTGGTGGCGCTGTGCAAGGAGCACCTGCCGACGTGGCACGCCGGCAGCCTCGACGATCCGCGGGTCGAGCTGCGCACCGAGGACATCTTCGACACGCTGCGCCAGGCCGCCCCCGGCAGCTTCGACGTCATCGTCCTCGACGTCACCGACCCGACCGACGAGGGGCCGTCGGCGGCGCTGTTCTCGACCCGCTTCTTCGAGCTGGTCCTGCGCGCGCTGGCCGACGACGGGGTGTGCGTGCTGCAGGCCGGCGAGCTCGACCCGCTCGACCTCAAGCTGGCCCGCACGGTCCGCAGCACGCTGCAGGCGGTGTTCCCCCACGTCCGCTTCGCCCACGGCTTCGTGCCGTCGTTCCACTGCCTGTGGGGCTTCGCCCTGATGTCGCGCCGGCCGCTGGAGGCCGAGCCGCCCGACCTCGCCGCCCGGATCGCCGCGCTCGGCGAGCTGCAGTGGTACACGCCGGTCAGCCACCGCGCGGCGATGGAGCTGCCGCCGATCCTGCGCCGCCGCATCGAGCAGCCGGGGGCGGTGATCACCGGCGACGGCGAGCTGCTGTCCTATACGACAGGGCCCCGGGGACAGGGCGATTAGGCCAGGTTCGGAGGGACATGTCCGTATGGTCTGGAGCCGGACGAACCAGCTGATCGCGGCGGCGGCGGCGAGCCTCGGGGCCCGCGCCGAGCCGCTCGGGCGCGAGCACACCGACTACTTCATGCGCCTGTCGCTCGGGGAGCGGCAGGCGATCGTCAGCAAGACGCGCTCGCCGTTCCTGACGCAGGTGGCCCAGGGGCTGGCCAACAACAAGCACCTGAGCCGCGAGCTGCTGCGCGCGCGGGGGCTGCCGTGCGCCGAAGGGGTGCTGGTCGACGAGGCCGGCGACATCGCGGGGCCTGCCGTGCAGGGGCTGCTGGCGCGCCACGGGCGGCTGGTGGTCAAGCCCAACTGGGGCAACCGCGGGGTCGGGGTGGCGACCGACGTGCGCGACCTGGCGACGCTGGCGCGCGCGCGCGCCCGGGCTCGCGCGATCGACCTCGACGAGGAGGTGCTGGTCGAGCCGTTCATCCCCGGGACCAACTTGCGGGTGGCGGTGATCGGCGGCCAGACGATCGCGGCGGTCGAGGTGGTGCGGCCGAAGCTCGCGGCCGGCAGCAGCGCCGAGGCGCAGGTGGCGGCGCTGAACGGCGACGCGCGGCGCGGGACGTGGGCGGCGCCGAGCCTCTGTCCCATGGACCAGATCGAGATCGAGGAGGATCTAGAAGGCCACCTCGAGGTGTACGGGCTGGAGCTCGATGGGCCGATCCCCGCCGGGCGCGAGGTCGAGATCACGGGCGAGGAGTTGGCGGTGATCGATCGGACCGACGAGGTCGATCCGCAGTGGCTGGCGGTCGCGGCGTCGGCGTGCGATCTGCTGGGGGTCGACGTCGGCGGGGTCGATCTTCGCGGGCCCATGACCGCGTTCACGCGCCCTCCCGCCGAGGCCGCGGGGGCGGCGCTGCTGCTCGAGGTCAACGTGGTGCCGGCGCTGCACCTGCACGCGCTGCCGACGGAGGGGCGCCCGCGGCCGGTGTTCGCGGCGTTCGTCGCCTACTGCCTGCAGCTGCCGGGTGCGCCGCCGCCCTGCGCCGTCGTGCGCGTGTAGGGCCGAGCGGCGCGCTCGTGCGGGCGTTCGGCTGCGAGACCCGAGCGAGGCAGCAAGCGGAGCGCCGCGTCGCTTGTCGGGTCCGGCATGGTCGGCTATGCCGCCGATGAAGGGAGTTCTTCTTTTTTAAAAATTACGATGACGTACATGCAACATGGATGGGCGCGTGCAGCGAGCTGTGCAGCGCTGTGGCTGGTGAGCGGCTGCGGTCAGACCGGCGGCACGACCGAGGCGGGCGAGACCGGCGAGACGACCGCGAGCACCGCGGCGACCGCCGACACGAGCTCCGGCAGCACTGCGACGACCGGCTCGGGCGGGCCGACGGAGGGCGGGAACACCGGCGGGGAGACGGAGGCGACGTCGACCAGCGGCGAGACGACGACGACCGGCGAGACGACGTCGACCGGGACCACGACGACGACCGGCGAGACGACGACCACGAGCACGACCGGCGAGACGACGGCCGAGACGACGACGACCGGGACGACCGCGGAGACGACCGGCGAGACGAGCACCGGCGGTAACGTGTGCGACGGCTTCGAGCAGCCGGGCTGCCTCGACAAGGGCTGTCCCGAAGGACAGGAGTGCAATACCGAGGTCGAGTGCGTGCCTTCGGCTTGCCTCTGCGACGAGGAGACGCAGCAGATCGTCTGCACTCCGGACTGCGGCGGCGGCACGTGCGTCGACGCGGCCCTGTGCGACCCGGTCGCCTGCGACCTGTTCTGCGAGTTCGGGTTCCAGAAGGACGAGATGGGCTGTGAGATCTGCGCCTGCAACCCGCCGCCGGGTTGCGGCTGCCAGGCCGACGCCGACTGCGTCAAGGCCAGCCCGGGCTGCTGCTCCTGCAACATGGGCGGCAGCGAGGTGGCGGTCGCCGCGGCCTGCCTCGACCAGCTCGAGCCGTGTCCGCTGCCCCCCGACCAGGTGGCGTGCCCGGCGGTCTACCTTTGCACGGACGCGCAGGCGGTGTGCGTGCAGGGGCAGTGCGTGCTGCAGTAGCGCGGCGCCGGGGCGGGCGTCGCGGGGGCGAGCTCCTGCGGCGGTTCGCCCCGGACGCGGCGGAGCGCCGCGGCTCGAGGACACGTCCTTCGAGAAATGTTCTAAGGGACATGTTCTTTTGAACATGCACTTCCGCAGCGGAGGCTCGGGCCGCTGAGCGGGCGGGCCGCCGCGACGGGGGCGCTGCGGGCGGGCAGCGGGCCGAGCGGAGGCGCCGCGGCGGCGGACCGGCGACGGAAGGCGGCCGGCTCGCGGGCTTGCGCGGGCGGGGGGCCGGGCCACGCTGCGTCGAAGGAGTCCGAAGATGCGATCTCTGCCATTGTCGGTGGTCCTGTCGGCGGCGGCGCTGGCGTGCGACATCCTGCCGTCCGGCGTGGTGGTGCAGGCGGCGGAGGCGGTGCCGATGGCAGCCCCGCCGACCGGGATCGACACGGCCGCCATCGGGGGGCCGTGCGAGGGGTTCAGGCAGCCGGGGTGCGTGCAGTCGGGGTGTCCTGAAGGACAGGTGTGCCAAAAAGGCCCGCAGTGCGTGCCCTCGTTGTGTGCCTGCGATCCTCAGACGGGCCAGACGACCTGCAGCCTCGACTGCGGCGGCGGGGTCTGCGTCGACGCTGCCGCGCAGTGCCAGCCTGTCCTGTGCAAGCTGCTGTGTCCGTTCGGGTTCGACACCGACGAGCGCGGCTGCGAGGTGTGCCAGTGCAAGCAAGAGCCGCGCTGCGCCTGCGTCAACGACGAGGACTGCAGCAAGGTGGTGGGAGGTTGCTGCCCGTGCAGCCTGGGCGGCCACGAGCTGGCGATCGCCACCGATTGCGTCGACCGGCTGGCGCAGTGCCCGGTGCCGCCCGACGAGGTGCCATGCGTGGCGATCGACCAGTGCACGGCCAAGGTCGCGCGCTGCGTCGCCGGCGAGTGCGTGCTGCAGAACTCGTTGTGAGGCGCTCGCCAGAGCGGCGAGGATTTTAAGAGAAAAGAAGGGGCGCTCGTCAGGTGACGGGGGGTGCTCGGCGCTTCGCGGGGCGCTCGGCGCTGGTGAGTGTGTCTGGTGAGGTGACGAGGGCCATTCACGCATGGGGGCGGCGCGACCCGCTGCCACGGACGGTCCGCAGGGTGGGGCGACGCTCGTGAGAACGGGCGTCGGCCCGGCTTCGCGAGAATTTATATGGCTGTAAGAGCATGTCTTAAAAGACATGTCATGCGAGGTCGATCCGGCGCTGCTTCGCGGCGCGCGGGGACGCGCGGATGCGGAGGCGCGGATCGGCGCGGTGGATCGAGCCCCCGCGAGCGCGCGCGGCGGTCTACTCTGGTGCAGTGGCGGAGGGCGTCCGGTGACGGAGGCGAGCGGGCGGCGGTCGCCCGGGGAGTCGGTGCTCGGCGCGCTGCGTGAGCGCCCCGAAGACCAGGACCTCTGGGACAGGTTGCGCGTGCGCCAATTCCCCGGGGCGCGCATCAACCTCGATCCGGGCTCGATCGCCACGCCGGCGCAGGCGGTGCGGGCGGCGATGCAGGGCTTCTGGGACGACGAGCTGTTCGCCTATCCTGACGGACAGGTGCAGCGCGGGCGGGCGGAGCGTCGGCGGGCCCGCGCGCTGGCGGCTGCGCTGTGGGGCGGCGATCCGCCGGCGCTGACGGTCGGGACCCGCGAGGCCCTGCGGACGATCGCGTGCGCGTTGCGCGAGCGGCGGGGGGACGGCGAGACGCCGCTGGTGCTGACGAGCGAGCACGAGCATCCTTCGGCGACGGCGGCGTTCGAGCGAGATTTTCGTACGGCGCTCCTGCCCCACGCGGCGCTGCGCGATCCGGCAGCCGCCGGGGCGATCGCAGCGGCGCAGCGGCCGGCCGTCCTGCTGCTGTCGCAAGTGACATGTACGATCGGGCAGGTCGTCCCGGTGCGGGAGATCGCGGCGGCGGTGCGCGCGGCGGCGCCGGAGGTCTTTGTAATCGTCGACGCGGCGCAGGCAGTCGGTCTGGTGCCGCCGGCGCTGACGGGGGCCGACGTGGTGGTGGCGAGCGGGCACAAGTGGCTGTTCGGACCGCCGGGCGTCGGCTTCGCGTGGACGTCCCCGCGGGCGCGCGCCGAGCTGGCGCTGCTGGCCGGCGACGGCGAGGAGGGCGGAGGGCTCGAGCGGCGCGGGGCGCACGATTTCTCGGTGTATGCAGGGCTGGCCGCGGCGCTCGATCTGCACGCGGCGCTCGGACACGTCGCGCTCAAGCGGAGCCGGACTCTGGCGGCCTGGTCGGCGCGCGAGCTCCACGATCGACTGCTCGCGGCCGGGGTAGCGCATCAATTCTTCGATGCGATGTCCGGCGAGGAGCGCGAGGCGCCGCCGACTGCCGAACAACTGCTGGCGACGGTGAGCGTGGCGCTGCCGGGGATCGACGTCGAGGCGGTGTGCATGGCGCTGCACCCGGCGGGGATCCACCTGCGCTGCGTGATCGATCGCCGCGCGGGCAAGCGAGCGCCGCTGCTGCGGCTGGGCGCCCCCTGCTACGAGAGCACGGCGCGAGTGCGGCGGGCGATCGAGGCGCTGGTGACCGCGGTGGTCGCGAATCGGACCTGAGGCGCGAGCGAAGGAGCGACACGCGCGAGGCATCGCCGCGCGCGGGCGGGCGTGAGAAGGACGCGATGCTCTCTCGTCACGCGAGTGGTTTTCACTCGGTCGGCAAACGCGGCCGGGGTCGAACGCGAGGCCGAGGAGGAAGATGCGACTGATTCGCGGCTCGGTCGACCGCGCGGGCTCATGCGAACATGAGTGAGCTTCGCGGAGCGTCGGCCATCGAGGCGAGGACCGACGGGCTTCATCCGAACATGAAGGAGAGGCCGAGGACGAAGATGCCGCGGCGGCGCTTGTCGGGGAGGATCCGGAGGTCGTAGTCGGCGCCGAGAGCGAGCGCGGCGCCGGGGCCCTTGCCGGTGTTCTTGCCGAGGCGGAAGGCGTAGCCGAGGCCGACCTGACCGCCGTAGCCGGGGGTGCGCGTGGTGACCTCGCGGGCGATGGGGACGTGGCTGATCGCGCCGACGCCGGTGCGGAGATAGAAGCCGCGGGTGACGTTGACCTGGATCATCGCGTCGAGGCCGGCGCCGACCTTCTGGTCCTTGTCGAAGTAGAGCGTCACGTGGGCCATGGTGCCGAGCACGACCGCGGGCGACAGGCGGGCGCCGAGGAGCATGTGCGTGCGCGCGGCCGGCATGGCGTCGTTGCGCAGCGGCACGAGGGCGGGGCGCCAGGCGAACTCGGCGAACGGACCGCGCTTGAAGTCGGTAGCGACCTCGCCCTCACTGGCGCGCGCGGGCCGGGGCGTGATCACGGCGAGGGCGGCGAGGAGGGCGAGGAGGGCCAGCTTGGCGGAGGCCGGCAGGCGGACGGGGCGGGGATAGGCGAGGGCGGTCATGGCAAAACCTGGGGACCCGGCGCACCGCGGAGCGAAGGCTCGCGGTGCGTGCCGGCGGTCCCCCAACGACCGGCCCGCGCGGGCTCTTACAGGGCGCTCAGGCGAGCGCGCGCGTAGGCGTCTGCGGAGAAGCCGACCAGGGCGAGGGCGTCGCGAGTGAAGATCGGGCGCTTGACGAGCAGACCGTCGGCCGCCAGCGCGGCGATCATGGCGTCGTCGTCCATTGTCTTGATCCGCTCGCCGAAGCCGCCGGCGCGGTAGGCCTGGCCGGAGGTGTTGAACAGCTTGCGCGCCGGCAGACCGGAGTTCTGCTGGATCGCGCGCAGCTCGGCGGAGGTCGGCGCGCGGACGGTGAGGTCGACGACGTCGTAGGCGACGTGGTGCGTGTCGAGCCAGCGCCGCGCGTTGCGGCAGGTGTCGCAGCGAGGATGGGCGAAGAGGACGGCCGTCATGGCGCGCGGGACCGTACCACAGGGGCGCTGGCGCGCGCGGACTGGGGAGGTCGCCCGCGCCTGTCCGGAGGACCATGCGCGGCGGTCCGGCCGGAGCTCCGCGGCCGCACCGGGGGCTGGCGCTGCCTAGGCAGCGCCGACGAACGCATGTACAAGAGTTTTTGCCGCGCGTCGCCGGCGCGGTGCCTCCTTCCCGAGTCCGCGTCATGTCCAAGCTCTCGCTCCCCGTCGCCGCTGCTGTGGTCCTCTCGTCGCTCTCGCTGCCGGCGGCGGCGCAAGAGCCGGAGGGCGCGAAGGCGGAGGGATCGATCTCGCTGTCGCCGGCCGGCGCCGAGGCCACGGGCGACACCAAGGCCGGCAAGAAGAAGCGCGAGAAGAAGGCGAAGGATCGCAGCGGGGTGCCGTGGATCAAGCGCTACCGGCCGACGGCGATGTCGGGCGAGTTCGGGATCTTCGCCGGCCTGATGTTCCCGGCCCGCGACCACGAGCTGTACCTGCCGCCGCTGCCGGGCGAGCCGCCCAACTGGCAGCGGTACAAGACGATCGCGCCCGACATCGGCCTGCGCGCGGGCTTCTATCCGCTGTCGTTCCTCGGGCTCGAGCTCGAGGGCGCGATCATGCCGACCCGGACCGAGAACGACGGCAAGGGGGCGGTGCTCGGCGGCTTCCGCGGCTACGCGCTGGCCCAGCTGCCGTACCGGATCTCGCCGTTCGTCCTGATCGGCGCAGGGCTCCTGGGCACGTCGGGCCTCGGCGGCGACGTCGACCCGGTGATCCACTTCGGCGGCGGCGTGAAGTTCTACATCAACAACTATCTCGCGTTGCGCCTCGACGTCCGCGACAACGCGACCGCGCAGTACGGGGTCGACGGCGGTCGCACGCACCACCTCGAGGTGCTGCTCGGGCTGTCGTTCGTGCTGCGCAAGAAGCAGCCGGCGGCCAAGGACGACCCGGACAGCGACGGCGACGGGTTCAAGGACTCGGTCGACAAGTGCCCGACGATCCCGGGCGTGGCGCCCGAAGGCTGTCCGGTGGCGGTCGAGGGCGACGCCGACGGCGACGGCTTCCTCGACTCGGTCGACGCCTGCCCGCAGGAGCCGGGCATCGCGCCCGACGGCTGCCCGGAGAAGGACCGCGACGGCGACGGCTTCGTCGACAGCAAGGACAAGTGCCCCGACGACAAGGGCATCGCGCCCGACGGCTGCCCGCTGCCCGACAAGGACAAGGACGGGATCCCCGACCGCGACGACAAGTGCCCGGCGATCCCGGAGACCCGCAACAACTACCAGGACGACGACGGCTGCGCCGACGAGGTGCCGCGCGCGGTCACCAAGTTCACCGGCGTCATCAAGGGCATCTTCTTCGACAGCGACAAGGACTCGATCAAGAAGGCGTCGAAGTCGACGCTCGACAACGCGGTCAAGGTGCTGAAGGACTTCCCGTCGGTGAAGGTCGAGATCAGCGGTCACACCGACAGCTCCGGCGACCGCGACCACAACGTCGACCTGTCGAAGCGGCGCGCCGACGCGGTCAAGAAGTACATGACCGACAAGGGGATCGACCCCGCGCGGATCACGACCCGCGGCGCCGGCCCCGACGAGCCGATCGCCGACAACAACACCAAGACCGGCAAGGCCAAGAACCGCCGCATCGAGTTCAAGCTGCAGTGAGCCGCGGCCGCCCGCGCGTGCGCTTGGGCCCGCCGCGGGCGTGACTGCGCGGGGCCCCGGATCGGGTATCGTCCCCGGCATGGAAGGCACGCCCTCCGCTCCGGGCCCGATCGAGGAGGCCACGGTCCTCGCCGTCGTCGGCGAGCTCATCTCCGCCGTCGGCGACGGACGCGGCCTCGGCCACCTCAACCTCGACGCGTCGCTCGAGCGCGAGCTCGGCCTCGGCAGCCTCGAGCGCGTCGAGCTGCTCGGCCGCCTCGAGGCCCGCCTCGGGGTGGTGTTCCCCGAGGAGGCGCTCAGCGACGCCGACACGCCGCGCCAGCTGGTCGCGCTGGCCCGCAAGGCGCGCGGAGATGGCGCTTCGGACATGCCCCCGATCGCAGGTCCGAAGGCACATGTCCCCGAGGACCTGTCCCTTCCGACCGACGCACCGGCGCCGGCGCCCGCGGCCGCGCAGACGCTGATCGAGGCGCTCGAGCACCACGTCGCGCACGCGCCGGGGCGGGTCCACGTCATGCTGTTGCGCGAGGACGGGCGCGAGGAGGCGATCACCTACGCGGCGCTGCGGCGCGACGCGGGGCGGGTGGCGGCGGCGCTGCGACGGCGGGGCCTGCGGCCGGGCGGCAAGGTGGCGATCATGCTGCCGACGTCGCGCGGCTACTTCGCGGCGTTCATGGGCGCGCTGCTGGCCGGCGGGGTGCCGGTGCCGCTGTACCCGCCGTTCCGCCTCGACCGGATCGCCGAGTACATCCAGCGCGAGGCGAAGATCCTGGCCAACGCCGAGGCCGAGATGCTGATCACGTTCGCCCGCGCGGCCAGGGTCGCCGAGCTGGTGCGCGACCAGGTGCCGGCGCTCGGGCAGGTGGTCGATGTCGACGAGGCGCTGGCCGACGCCAGCCTCGACACCGCGGTGGCGGCCGACCTGCGCGGCGAGGACACCGCGCTGCTGCAGTACACGTCGGGCAGCACCGGCGACCCCAAGGGCGTCGAGCTCACGCACGCGAACGTGCTCGCCAACATCCGCGCGGCGGCCGAGGGCTGCGCGCTGCGGGCCGGCGACGTGATGGTCAGCTGGCTGCCGCTCTACCACGACATGGGGCTGGTCGGCGGGTGGCTGATGAACCTGTACTTCGGGACACCCACGGTGATCCTGTCGCCGGTGACGTTCCTGGCCCGGCCGGAGCGGTGGCTGCAGGCGTTCTCGCAGTACAGGGGCACGATCTCCTGCGCGCCCAACTTCGCGTTCGACCTGTGCGTCAAGCGAGTGGCGCCCGAGGCGATCGCGCCGCTGCAGCTGGGCCCGATCCGGGCGTTGCTCAACGGCTCGGAGCCGATCCTGGCGAGCACGCTCGACCGCTTCGCGGCTCACCTGGCGCCGGCAGGGTTTCACCGCGAGGCGCTGTTCTGCGCCTACGGCCTGGCCGAGAACATGGTCGCGGTGACGTTCCCGCCGCCCGGCCGCGGACCTCGGGTCGACGAGGTCGAGCGCGCGACGTTCGAGTCGAGCGGCGAGGCGCGACCGGCCGCCGAGGGCGCGCCCGAGAGCGAGGTGCTGCACTTCGTCGGCTGCGGCGCGGCGGTGCCGAACCACGAGGTGCGGATCGCCGACGAGGCCGGGGCGCCGCTGCCGGACCGCCGCCAGGGCCGGATCCTGTTCCGCGGGCCGTCAGCGTTCAAGGGCTACTACCGCAACCCGGAGGCGACCGCGAAGGTGAAGCTGGCCGATGGCTGGGTCGACTCGGGCGACCTCGGTTACCTGGTCGAGGGCGAGCTGTTCATCTCCGGCCGGGTGAAGGACCTGATCATCAAGGGCGGCCGCAACTACTACCCGCACGAGCTCGAGGCCGCGGCCGGGGCGGTGCCGGGGGTGCGCCAGGGCTGCGTGGCGGCGTTCGCAGTGCGCGACGAGGGCAGCGGCACGGAGTCGATCGTGGTGGTCGCGGAGACGAAGGAGGAGCGGCCCGCGGCCCGCGCGGCGCTGCAGCAGAAGATCGGCGAGGCGATCGCAAGCACTGTGGGGATCCCACCCGACCGCGTGGTGCTGACTGCGCCCGGAGCGGTGCCGAAGACGTCGAGCGGGAAGATCCGCCGCGGCGACACGCGCCGGCTGTACCTCGCCGGCGAGCTCGGCCGCGGCCACGGATCGTTCGCCCGCCAGGCCGCGGGGCTGTACCTGCGCGGGCTGCCGCGCCGCGCGAAGGCTCTGGCCGGTCGCGCGGGCGAGGTCGCGTACGGCAGCTTCGCCCTCGGCACCTTCGGCGGCATGCTCGCGGCCTCGACCGCGGCAGGTCGGCTGATCCCGTCGGGCGCGCCGCTGCGCAAGTTCTCGCGCAACGTGGCGCGCGCGACGCTGACGACCATCGGCCTGCGCCCGGAGGTGACTGGCCTCGAGAACATGCCCGAAGGGCCATGTGTCCTGGCGCCCAACCACTGCAGCTACCTCGATCCGTTCGTGCTGCTGGCGGCGCTGCCCGACACGATCCGCTTCGTGGTCAAGGGCGAGTGCCGCGACAATCGGGCGTTCGGGCCGCTGATCCGCCGGGCCGGTCACGTGCTGATCGAGCGTCTGCAGGCGGAGCGGGCGCTGGCGGGGCTCGAGGCGGTGGCCGAGGTGCTGCGCGCGGGGGCGCCGGTGGTGGTGTTCCCGGAGGGCACGTTCAGCCGCGAGGCGGGGCTGCGGCCGTTCAAGCTCGGCGCGTTCCGCCTGGCCGCCGAGCTCGGCGTGCCGGTGGTGCCGATCGCGCTGCGCGGCACTCGCAGCGCCCTGCACGATGGGACATGGCTCCCGCGACATGTCCCGATCGAGGTGCAGGTGCTGCCGGCCCTCGCGCCGGAGGGCAAGACGCTCGTTGACATCGTCCGCCTGCGCGACCGCACCGCCGACGCGATCGCGGCCCACATCGACGAGCCGCGCCTGCACGCAGTGATGGTGGCGGGGATCCAGGGCCTCGACCCCAGCGAGCGCGGCTGAGGCGAGCGCCGACGAGGTCGCCGGGCCGGCTCGCCGGCTCGGGTTCGCCGAGCTCCAGGCGCGGCGAGCGAGCCGAGCGCTGCGCCTCCAGGAATTGCTCGAGGCGCGGCGACGGATGAGACGGCCGCGCGGAGATCTCGAACGCTCCGCGGGGCAGGCGAGGGCGCAGCTCGGCGGCGCTGGATGACGCGTAAAGGTCGGGCAGTGTCCGGGGGAAGTTGCCGCGTCGCGTGAGTCTGGTTTGCGCAGGCCGCTGCACGCGACACGCGAGGTCTCCGTGAGCGCCGCGGATAGGACCGCAAGGAAAAGGATGCGGACCCGACTCGGCAGCGGAGACGGTTGGTCAAAGTCGAAGAAGGTCGGTCACCGAAGCGATGACAGGAGATGGCTCGCGTCTTGCTGTCGCTTCGCGGGCGAGGCGAGCTGCATCATTCGGGCCGCGGGGCTTGTCGGTGGATCCATGGGGCCACGTGTTCGGCGGACCCGCCGCCGCCGGACACATGACCGTTGGGCCACGTGACATGAAGCGCATCGCCGGGTTGTTGAAACGCTGTGCGGGCGGGCTTAGCGTGGGGGCGTGTCCGTCACGACGCGCCGCTCGCTGTTGAAGGCCGCTCCTGCTCTGGTGCTCGCCGGCTGTACGCCGCCGGCCATCACCACGCCGCTGGTGAAGAAGAGCGCGACCGTGCGGGACGTGACTGCGGTGCACGAGTTTCACCCGTCGCGCGACGGGGCCGGCGTCACGATCCGGCGGGCGCTCGGGCACCGCGGGTTGCCGGCGCTGGATCCGTTCCTGATGCTCGACGAGATCCGCAGCGATCGCCCCGACGAGTACCAGGCCGGCTTCCCCGAGCACCCGCACCGCGGCTTCGAGACGGTCTCGTACGTGCTCGCGGGGGCGTTCGAGCACCGCGACAGCGTCGGTAACCACGGGCGGATCGGGGCCGGGGCGGCGCAGTGGATGACCGCGGGCCGCGGGATCGTGCACGAGGAGATGCCGCGCCAGCAGGACGGCGGGCAGCTGTGGGCCTTCCAGCTGTGGGTCAACTTGCCGGCGGCGGAGAAGATGACGAAGCCCCGCTACCAGGAGCTCGGGCCGGAGACGATCCCGTCGTTGACCGTCGACGACGCGCAGGTGCGCCTGGTCGCCGGCGAGCTGGCCGGCAAGCGCGGGCCGGTCGACGGGGTGACGGTGAAGCCGATGCTGATGGACGTGAGCCTCGCGGCCGGCGCGGCCATGCGTCAGCACATCGCCTGCGACCTCTGCTCGTCGTTCGCCTACGTGCTCGAGGGGGCGGCGCGGCTTGGCAGCGACGGCCGCGAATTGCTCAAGGGACAGGTCGGCGTGCTCGGCCACGGCAACACTCTGGCGATCTCGAGCGACGCGGGGGCGCGCCTCCTGGTGCTCGCCGGCCGGCCCTTGGGCGAGCCGGTGGCCCGCCGCGGGCCGTTCGTGATGAACACCGACGAGGAGCTGCGGCAGGCGTTCGCCGACTACCGCTCCGGCCGCCTGCTCGGCTGAGCGACGTGGCCCGAGGGGCATGTCCGTCAGGGCATGTCTCTTCGCGCATGCCCCGAGGGGCATGCGTTCACTCCGCGGCTTCGACGCCGTGGAAGGCGATCGGCAGGGTGACGGTGAAGGTCGAGCCCTGGCCGGGGGCGCTGTGGGCCTCGATGCCGCCCTGCATCATCTCGGCGTAGTGGCGGCTGATCGACAGGCCGAGGCCGGTGCCGCCGTACTTGCGGGTGGTCGACTCGTCGGCCTGGCGGAACGGCTGGAACAGCTCCTCGAGGCGGGCGGGGTCGATGCCGATGCCCGTGTCCTGCACGGCGACGACGAGCTGCTCGCCGCGCGGGCCGGCCTCGCGCGAGACCTTGAGGCCGACGACGCCGCGGTGGGTGAACTTGCAGGCGTTGCTGAGCAGGTTGATGATGATCTGCTTGACCTTGGTGCGGTCGAGGGCGACGGCGCCGAGGCCGGGGCGGGCGGCGAGCTCGAGCCGGTTGTCGTTCTTGCGCGCGAGCGGCTCGATGGTGGCGATGACCTCCTGGACCAGCTCGTCGACCGCGAAGGACTCGACGAACAGCTCCATCTTGCCGGCCTCGATCTTGGAGACGTCGAGGATGTCGTTGATGAGGTCGAGGAGGTGGCGGGCGGCGCCGCGGATCTTGCCGAGATCGCCGAGGTCGAGCGGGACCCCGTCGTCGCTGCTCTCGTCCTCGAGCAGCTCGCTGTAGCCGATGATGGCGTTGAGCGGGGTCCGCAGCTCATGGCTCATGTTGGCCAAGAAGGCGCTCTTGGCCCGGCTGGCGTCGATCGCCGAGTCGCGCGCCGAGACCAGCTGGCTGTTCAGGAGGTGCAGCTGCTGGTTCAGCCGCTCGAGCTCGGCGGTGCGCTCGCGGACCCGCTGCTCGAGCTCGTCGTGGGCCTCGCGCAGGGCCAGCTGGGCCCGCTTCTGCTCGGTGATGTCGGTCAGGACGGCCAGCAGGTGGTCGCGGTTCTGCAGGCGGAAGCGGGCGCCCCGCAGCTCGACGACGTAGGCCTTGCCGTCGCGCGCGGTGGCTGTCCCTTCGGACAGGAAGTGGCCGTGGCCGTGGACGGCCGCGCGCATGCGGGCGAACAGGTCGGGGCCGCCCGAGGCCGCCACCAGGTCGGCGAAGCGCCGGCCGGCGAGGTCGTCGCGCGAGCAGCGGAACAGCCGCGAGGCGGCCGGGTTGGCCTGCACGACGACGCCGGTCTCGGCGTCGAGGATCAGCAGGGCGTTGGTGCCGGCCTCGAAGATCCCGCGGTACTGCTCCTCGCGGCTGCGCAGCTCGTCCTCCTGCTGCTTGCGCGAGAAGAAGCCGGGGATCTCGTAGCGGGTGATGCGACCGGCGAGGTGCGGCTGGCCGTGGAGGTAGGCGTCGATGCAGCCCTCGATCCGCGACGGGTGGGCCATGATGAAGCGGCAGTGCTCGTCGCCCTTGGCCCGGCAGAGGATCTCCGTCGCCACCAGCGGCACGCCGAAGCTGGCCTCGCACCAACCCGAGGAGTAGCCGGCGTTCATCACGCACACCGGAAAGTCGGTGCGCTTGCCGGCGTCGATCCACGAGTCCGACTCGAACGAGTAGGGGTGGTCGTAGAGGAGGTAGAAGCTCTCGTCCGGGACCGGACGACTGTCGGGCGAGATGTCCACGAAGGCCCAGCCCGAGTGCGAGAAGTGGACCGGCCCCGCGGACAGCCGGGCGATCGGATCTTGCAAATGCATGCGCTCGGCGAAGTCGTTGGCGTCGGCCAGACCCATGGCGTGAGCGATGTCGAACAAGAGGCTACGGGCGACCCCCAGGGCTTCGTCCTGACCCTTGTCGCGGTACAGCCGCTGGACCATCTCGAAGAACTCGACCGACATGGCCCGAGCCCGCACGAGCATGTAGCGCTGGCCGAAGACCTCGATCCGGCCCTTGTCGGGGATGTCACTCCGCTCGGCGAAGATCCGCCCCACGAACTCCTGCGCCTGTTCGAACAGCGGCTCGAAGTGCGGCGGGACACGAACGGTCTTCAGCACGCTGCGCGATCATACGCATCGGCGATCGACGTCGGCAAGCGAGGCTGCCAGACCGCACCGGATCGACGATCGGGGGCAACTGGCCGCGAACCGGGGTTCGCCGGACCCCCGACTCAATCGGTGTTCAGCGCGGCCTGCATCGCCCGCGCGCTCGGGTAGCGACGGGCCGGATCCTTCGCGCAGGCGCGGCTGAAGATCCAGTCGAGCCTGTCCGCAAGTTCAGGCGGCGTGCCGGCGGGCATGCGCGAGCTGGGCGGCGGCGGGGTGCGGTCGCGCTGGGCGATCAGGAGCTCGTGCAGCGGGGCGGAGGTCAGCTCCTCGAACGGGAGCACGCCGGTGGCCAGCTCGTAGAGGCTGACGCCGATGGCGTAGATGTCCGTGCGCGGATCGATGACGCCGCCGTGCATGGTCTGCTCGGGGGCGATGTAGTTGGGGTCGCCACAGAGCGGCTCGGTCGGGCCGGGCCGCGGGCCGTCGAGGTCGTAGGCGATGCCGAGGTCGAGCAGCTTGGTCGTAAGGAAGCGCGTGTTCGGATCGCGGGTCACGAACATGTTGGCGGGCTTCACATCGCAGTGGACCACCCGGCAGTCGTGCAGGTACTGCAGCGCCATCAGCACCTGCGTCAGGCCGCGCACCAGCGCCGGCCACGGCAGCGCCTGCCGGCGCTGGCGGGTGGCGTCGAGCAGCTGCAGCATGTCGGTGCCGGGCAGGTACTCCATCGCCATCCACTCGGTCTGGCCGCGCGCGTCGACCCCCATGTCGTACACGCGCACGAGGCAGGGATGCAGGAGGCGCGCGCCGAGGATCGCCTCGCGGCGGAAGCGTCGCTGCTCGCGCGGCGGGATGTCGGCGTGCATGACCTTGAGCGCCACGTTGCGCTCGAGCAGCTTGTCGTAGGCCTGGTAGATCTTGCCCATCCCGCCGGCGCCGACCTGGCGCAGCACGGTGTAGCGCTCGAGGTGCTCGAGGGGGCTGTCGATCTCGATCGGCAGCTCGATCACCTCGCCGCCCGGCACGTGATCGCCGAGGTCGGACAGGGTCGGACGCTGCGCGGTTGCGAGTTCCACGGTGTGGGAGCGTAGACCGGCCGCGGAGGCGGACCAAAAAACCGACGAAAGCGCGCCGCGGGGTCGCATGGGGGCTTCTCGGCGGGCTCCTCCGGCGAGGCCCGCTGCGACCGGCGCAGGCTCGGGCGGAACCGCCCGGTGCGCAGCGCAGATGGCAGGCGAGCGCCGTTCGCCGCGCCTGAGGCCGCTGGCGCGGACCGGACTCGGCGGCGAACGCGGCTCCACGGCGGCCAGCGCTCGAACTGCGGCGCGTACACCCCAGCATGCTTGACACCTCGCGCCCTGAGTCGTGATCCTGGGCCCGCTTGGTCGGGGGCAGCAGCACGAGATTCTTATCGGAGGCCCAGAGTCGCGTGGGCCGGTGGCTGCGAAACAAGTGGCACCTCGACAACCTGATCGCCATCGGCGGGATGGCGTCGGTGTACGCGGCCACGCATCGCAACGGCAACCGCGCGGCGCTCAAGGTGTTGCACACGCTCTTCCTCCGCAACGAGCAGGCGCGCCGTCGCTTCCTGCGCGAAGGTTACGCGGCCAACAGCGTCGGCCATCGCAACGCGGTCCACGTCCTCGACGACGACATCACCGAAGAGGGCGACGTGTACCTGGTGATGGAGCTGCTCGACGGCGAGTCGCTCGAGTCGCGCCTGGAGCGATTGGGCCAGCTACCCCCCGTGGCCGTGCTCGAGATGACGGACGCGCTGCTCGAGGTGCTCGCGGCCGCCCACTCGAAGGGCATCCTTCACCGCGACATCAAGCCGGCCAACATCTTCCTGTGCCGCGACGGCAGCGTGAAGCTGCTGGACTTCGGGCTCGCCCGCGTGCGCGAGCTGTCGGCCGAGGCGCTCGACCAGAGCGACGGCATCGTGTTCGGCACGGTCTCGTACATCGCGCCGGAGCAGGCCCGCGCCGACAACGACAACCTCGACGCGCGCAGCGACCTGTGGTCGATCGCGGCGACCATGTTCCGGGCGATGTCGGGGGAGACGGTCTTCCCGGCCATCGGCCCGGTGATCGAGCGCCTGCTCGCGGTGGCCCGCACGCCGGCGCGATCGCTGGCGACGCTGCGGCCCGACCTGCCGCGCCCGCTGATCGAGCTGATCGACCGGGCGCTGGCGTTCGAGCCGCAGGCGCGCTGGCCGAGCGCCAACGTGATGCGCGTGGTGGTCCAGGATGTCCTGAACCAGCTGTGCGAGGAGGACGACTGGGAGGAGCCGCAGCGGCCGCCGCAGCGCCCCTCGGCCGCGCCGACCCTCAGCGCCGGCGGGCCGCGGCCGAAGACCGACCCGATGGCCGGCTCGATGCGTCCGCGCAGCCTGCCGGTCGCGCCGGCGCCGCAGAAGCCGCCGTCGCGGGTCAGCGGGCCGTTCGCCAACCTGTCCGATGGGCCAGCCGCCGAGGACTTCGAGATCAACGTCGACGAGACGCTGCGGACGAAGGCGCTCGCGGCGGGCAGCGGCGCCGGAGCGAGCGTCCCCGAGGGGCCCAAGGCGCGCTCGCGCACGCTGCTGACCCGTGAGGGACGGGCCGAGCTGCGCCGGATCCTGGAGGAGCGGCGCGAGTCGCTCGGGATCCCGACGCGCGCCGAAGGGCGGCCGGAGTCGAAGCCGGTCAAGGCCGCCGGGCCGAGTTCACATTCCGTGGAGATCGCTGTCGAGGCCGACGAGCCGGCCGCGAGCCCGCCGACGTCCGAGGCCGAGCACGACGACGCCGCCCAGGCCGAGCACGACGCGACCGCGGCGGAGACGATCGCAGCCGCGGCGGCCGAGGAAGAGCCGTTGAGCGAGAGCGGGGCGTACGAGGGCCGCTACGGCGAGGACCCGTACGGCGAGGCCCAGGCGGCCGAGAGCGACGGCGAGGCCGGGCAGGGCTACGCGGACGCGGGCGACGAGGAGCTCGCCGAGGTCGACGCCGACGAGGTCGACGAGATCGAGGACGGCGAGCCCGACCCCAACGAAGACACGGTCCAGATGATGATGCCGGCCGAGCTGCCGGTGCCGGAGAGCGTGCGGGCGGCCCAGGCGCAAGGGCCAGGTGCGTCGGGACAGGTCGCAGGGGGCATGTCGTCCGGGGCAGGTGCTTCGGGACCTGTCCCATCGAGCATGCGCGCCGGGGCAGGTGTCTCGGGACCGGCGCCGGCCGCCGGCAAGCCGGCGGCGCAGACGGTCGTCGGACCGGCGCCGACGCGGCCGTCGTCGCTCGGGGCGCCGCCCGTGTTCGGGAGCCGGCCGACGCCGATGCAGGGGCAGCCCGCGGTGGCGCCTCCGCCGGGGCTGGTGAGCCGGCCGACGCCCGTGCAGGGGCAGCCCGCGATAGCGCCTCCGCCGGGGCTGGTGAGCCGGCCGACGCCCGTGCACGGGCAGCCGGCCGCGGCGCCTCCAGCGGGGTCGGGCAGCAAGCCCGGCGCGGCGACTTCGGGGGCAGGTGCCTCGGGGCCGGTGCCTGCGAGCGGGTCGACGCAAGGGCAGGCGCCGCTCGGAGGCTTGCCGAGCAGGCCGGCGACGCCGGCGCACGGGCAACCTGCAGTGTCTCCGGGGACAGGTGCTTCGGGACCTGTCCCGATGAGCAGGCCGGCGACGCCGGCGCACGGGCAGCCGGCAGTGTCCTCGGGGCCAGGTGCGTCCGGACCAGTGCCGACGCGGCCGTTCGCGCCGCCGGGCGGGACGCTGCCGACGCGGCCGGCCACGAACTCGGAGACGAACGTGGGCAAGCCGCCCGAGGCGCCGCGCTGGTCGTCGCCGACGCCGGCGCGCCCGCCCGCAGGGGTCGGCGCGACCGTGTCGGCCGCGGCGGGACGTGCGGGCTCCGGCCCGGCGCCGGCCGCCGCGAGCGAGCCGAACGCTGCCGCGACGAAGGCCCCGGGCCTCGCCAGCGGACCGGCAAAGGCCGCCGAAGCGGGCGCGATCGGTGCGAGCGGGCCCGTGAAGGCGAGCGCTCCCGCCGAGCCGGTGAAGCCCGCCGCGGCGACGATCGGCGGGGCGAGCGGACCCGTGAAGGCCGCGAGCAGCGCCCCGGCGAAGCCCGCGAGCGCGACAGGTGGCACGAGCGTGCAGCCGGCCGCGGGCGGAACGACGCAGGCGACGAGTCGGCCGGCGAGCGGGCCGGCGAAGGCTGCGAGCAGCACGACCACCCCCGGAGTGAGCGGGCCGGCGAAGGCCGCGGGCGGAGCGACGGGCGCAGGGCAGGCGACGAGTCGCCCGATGAGCGGGCCGGCGAAGGCCGCGACGAGCGGCCCTGCAGCGCCCGGAGTGAGCGGGCCGGCCAAGGCCGCAGGAGCGACGGGCACGGCGCAGGCGTCGAGTCGCCCGATGAGCGGGCCGGCGAAGGCCGCGACCCCGCCCGGACTGAGCGGGCCGGCGAAGGCCGCGACCCCGCCCGGACTGAGCGGACCGGCCACGGCTGCGAGTAAGAGCGCGGCGTCGCCGTCCGCGAGCACGGAGGCGGCGAAGGCTGCGAGCACGACGGCGGCCTCGAAGCCGCTGGGCCCGGCTGGCGGATCGGACAGGTCCCTCGGGACAGTCACGGCGAAGACCGCGACGGACGCGGCCAAACCCGCTGGCGGGACTTCCGCCGCGGCGCCTGCGACGAGCAGCCCCGGCGTGGCGAGCGGCGCCAGGCCGGCCGCCGCGGCTGCCCCGATAGGTGGTGGCCTGTCTTCTGGGCCAGGTGCGAAGCCGACGCCTCAGCCGGCGCGTCCGGGAGCGGCTGGCGCTCCGAACATGTCCGCTGGGGCAGGTCCGAAGCCCGCCGAGCCGGCTCCGACGCCCCCCGCGCAGGAGGCACCGGCCCCCGCGCCAGCGGAGCCGACGCCCGCTCCCAAGCCGTTCGAGCCGCTCGGAGCGGGCGGCCTGAGCAACTCGCGGTCGCAGGGCAAATCGGGCCTGTTCGACATCCCGGGGCCAGGCGGTCTGGGCGGCCTGCTGCCCGGCGCGAAGCCCAATCCTCGCGACAAGAAGCCGTGAGCTCTCGCGGCCTGGCGCCGTCGCCGGGCCGAGCTCGCCGTCATGCAAGGGCAGGGTGCGCCGTGTACCCGCACAGGGTGCTCGGCGCGCCGCTCACAACCTGTCCGAACGGCCGTCCGCGCGGAGCGTCACCGGGCGCTCTGGATCACCTGTCCGAAAGGACATCTTGGGACGCGTGCGAGCAGGAGGGTGCTCGACCTGAGCGGTCACATGTCCCAAGGGCCACTCCAGACGCGCCTGTGACGACTGCCGAAGCCGCTGCGTCCGCGCCGCTCACCGAGGTCCGCGACTCGCCTGTCCCTCGGACCAGGTCATCCTGCGAACGATTAAAAAAACAAGCCCGCCGGGAGGGGCGGGCTTGGGTGCCGAAGGGCGGAATCGAACCGCCGACCTAGGGGTTATGAATCCCTCGCTCTAACCATCTGAGCTACCCCGGCATCGAGGGCGCACGTGGGTACCCGATTTGAGCGGTCATCGTCAACCGCAAAGCTTCGACCTCGGCGCTCTCGCGGAGATTTCCCCGAAATGCCGCGGATGCGCCAGCGCAGTGAGTCAGCGCAAAGGTCGCGCCCCGGGCGCTGCCGGCTCCAGGGCTTCAGATCTTGCATCCCCGCGTGCTAAGCCGACCTGGCGAACCATCGGGCGCCGCGACGACGATCCCGCCGCCGCGCGCCCCGCCGGTTCGCAGGCTGCGCAAAAGGAGTTTCGTGATGGCCCGGGAAGTCGTGATCGCCAGCGCTGCTCGCACCCCCATCGGCGCGTTTCAAGGGGCGCTCGCGCCGCTCGCCGCCCACCAACTCGGCAGCGTCGCCGTCCGCGCGGCGCTCCAGCGGGCCGGCGTCGACGGCAAGGACGTCGAGGACGTGATCCTCGGCTGCGTACTGCCGGCCGGCCAGGGCCAGGCGCCCGCCCGCCAGGCCAGCCGCGGCGCCGGCGTGCCCGACCACGTCGGCTGCATCACCATCAACAAGGTCTGCGGCTCTGGCCTCAAAGCCGTGATGCTCGCGGCCCAGGCGATCCGCGCCGGCGACGCCGAGATCGTGGTCGCCGGCGGTATCGAGAGCATGTCCAACGTGCCGTACCTGCTGCCGCAGGCCCGCGCCGGCTACCGCCTGGGCAACGGCACCCTCGTCGACGGCATGATCCACGACGGCCTGTGGGACCCGTACAAGAACTTCCACATGGGCATGGCCGGCGAGCTGTGCGCCCGTGAGTGCGCGATCCCCCGGGAGCGCCAGGACGGCTACGCGGCGGAGAGCTTCCGCCGGGCCCAGGCGGCCGTGAAGGCCGGCCTGTTCCGCGAGGAGATCGCGCCCGTCGAGGTGCCCGGCAAGAAGGGCTCCGTCACCGTCAGCGAGGACGAGCAGCCGTTCAAGGGCGACATCGAGAAGCTGCCCGGCCTGCGCCCCGCGTTCGACAAGAACGGCACGATCACGGCCGGCAACGCCTCGACCATCAACGACGGCGCGGCCGCCCTGGTCGTCATGTCGCGCGCCGAGGCCGACAAGCGCGGCATCACCCCGCTGGCCACCATCGTCGGCGACGCCGGCTTCGCCCAGGCGCCCGAGTGGTTCACCACGGCCCCGACCGGCGCGATCGAGCGGCTGCTGGCCAAGACGGGCAAGGCGGCGGCCGACGTCGACCTGTGGGAGATCAACGAGGCCTTCGCGGTGGTCGCCCTGGCCAACGGCGACAAGCTCGGCATCCCGCACGACCGCCTCAACGTCCGCGGCGGCGCCATCGCCCTCGGCCACCCGATCGGCTGCTCCGGCGCCCGCGTGCTCGTGACGCTGGTCCACGCGCTCAAGCAGGAGGGCAAGCGCCGCGGCGTCGCGTCGCTGTGCCTCGGCGGCGGCGAGGCGGTGGCGCTGATGGTCGAGCGGACCGCCTGAACTTTCGGACATGAAAGCAAGCACACCGGAGATCGGACATGACCCAAGGGACTAGCGCAGACGAGATCCTCGCAAGCGTCCGCACCATCGGCGTGCTGGGCGCAGGGCAGATGGGGGCGGGCATCGCTCAGGTGGCGGCCCAGGCCGGCTACCGGGTGCTCCTGGCCGATGTCGACCAGGCCCGCGCTGACGCCGGCAAGGCCGGGATCGCCAAGCAGCTCGGGCGCCTGGTCGAGAAGGGCAAGCTGCAGGAGGCCGAGCGGGCCGCGATCGTCGAGCGGATCACCGCGGTGGTCGGCGCGGCGGGCCTGGCCCCCTCGGACTTCGCGGTCGAGGCGGCCACCGAGAACATCGAGCTCAAGAAGAAGCTGTTCCGCGAGCTCGACGCGGCCCTCGGCGACAACGCGGTGCTGGCGACCAACACCAGCTCGATCAGCATCACCCTGCTGGCGGCCCAGACGAAGCGGCCCGACCGCGTGGTCGGCATGCACTTCATGAACCCGGTCCCGCTGATGAAGCTGGTCGAGATCATCCGCGGCCTGCAGACGTCTGACGCGATCTACGGCGCGACGGTGACGCTGGCGCAGAAGCTCGGCAAGACGACGATCACCAGCAAGGACTGCCCGGGGTTCCTCGTCAACCGCGTGCTGATCCCGCTGATCAACGAGGCCTGCTTCGCCCTGCAGGAGGGCCTCGGCACGCCCCAGGACATCGACACCGGCGCCAAGCTGGGCCTAAACCACCCGATGGGCCCGCTCGAGCTGGCCGACCTGATCGGCCTCGACACCTGCCTGGCGATCGCCGACGTGCTCCATCGCGAGCTCGGCGACGACAAGTACCGCGCGGCCAACATCCTGCGCATGCACGTGGCGGCCGGCTGGCACGGGCGCAAGACCGGGCGCGGCTTCTACGACTACTCGAGCAAGGGGAAGTAGGCCGATGCTCGGCACCGACACCCTGCTCGTCAGCGACGACGCCCGCGTCCGCGTCGTCACCATCAGCCGGCCCAAGGCGCTCAACGCCCTCAACCCCGAGGTCATCGCCGGGCTGGCGCAGGTGCTCGACGACACCGCCGCCGCGGCCCGCGCGGGCCAGGTGCGGGCGCTGGTGCTGACCGGCGCCGGCGAGAAGTCGTTCGTCGCCGGGGCCGACATCGCGGCCATGGCCGACATGTCCGAAGGGACAGCCCGCGAGTTCGCCCGCGCCGGCCACGGCGTCGGCGAGGCGCTGGCGGGCCTGCCGATCCCGACGATCGCGGCCGTCAACGGCTTCGCGCTCGGCGGCGGCTGCGAGCTGGCGCTCGCGTGCGACTTCATCTACGCGGCCGAGAACGCCAAGTTCGGCCAGCCCGAGGTCAAGCTCGGCGTGATCCCCGGCTTCGGCGGGACCCAGCGGCTGGCGCGGCGCGTCGGCCTGGCCCGCGCGCTCGAGCTGTGCCTCACCGGCGACACCATCGACGCCGCCGAGGCGCTGCGGATCGGCCTCGCCAACCGCGTGCTGCCGGCCGCCGAGCTGCTGGCGGCGACGATCGTCACCGCCAAGAAGATCGCCGACATGGGCCCCGTGGCGATCGCCGAGGCCAAGCGGGTGCTGCACGCCGGCGCCGGCCTGCCGCTGGCGCAGGCCAACGCGCTCGAGATCGAGGCGTTCGCCGGCCTGTTCGCCACCGCCGACCAGAAGGAGGGCATGGCGGCCTTCCTCGGCAAGCGCAAGCCCGAGTTCAAGGGCGAGTGAACGAGAAGCAATCGGAGACCGCGATGGACCTGTCCTTGACCGAAGACCAAGAATCGCTGCAGAAGATGGTCCGCGAGTTCGCGGCCCGCGAAGTGAAGCCGCTGGCCGCCGAGCTCGACCGCGAGGCCCGGTTCCCGAAAGAATTGGTCAAGCGCATGGCCGAGCTCGGGCTGCTCGGCATCGAAGTCCCCGAGGCCTACGGCGGCTCCGAGCTCGACCCGATCTCGTACGTGATCGCGATGGAGGAGGTCTCGGCCGCCTGCGCGTCGACCGGCGTGATCATGAGCGTCAACAACTCGCTCGTGTGCGACCCGCTGCTCAAGTTCGCGACCGACGCGCAGAAGCAGAAGTGGCTGACACCGCTGGCCCGCGGCGAGAAGCTCGGCTGCTTCATGCTGTCCGAGCCCAACGCCGGCAGCGACGCCGCGGCGCAGAAGACCACCGCGGTGCGCGACGGCGACGGCTGGGTCATCAACGGCGTGAAGAACTGGATCACCAACGGCCCGCAGGCCGACACCGGGATCCTGTTCACCATGACCGACCCGGAGCGCGGCAACTCGGGCATCACCGCGTTCGTGGTCGACATGCACGGCGAGGGCGTGACGCGCGGGCCGAAGGACGACAAGCTCGGGATCCGTGCCAGTCACTCGTGCCAGATCTTCTTCACCGACCACCGCGTGTCGGACGACCAGATCCTGGGCCAGGTCGGCGGCGGGTTCAAAGTGGCGATGGCCACCCTCGACTGCGGGCGGATCGGCATCGCCGCCCAGGCCCTCGGGATCGCCCGCGGCGCCTTCGAGGCCGCGGCCGAGTACGCGCTCGACCGCAAGACCTTCGGCCGCCGGATCATCGACCACCAGGCGATCGCGTTCATGCTCGCGGACATGCAGGTCGGCATCGACGCCGCGCGCCTGCTGACCTATCGGGCGGCGAGCCTCAAGAAGCGGGGGCAGCGGCACTCGGTCGAGAGCGCGATGGCCAAGCTGTTCGCCTCCGAGACCGCCAACAAGGTCGCCAAGGACGCCATTCAGGTGTTCGGCGGCAACGGCTACGTGACCGAGTACCCGGTCGAGCGCCACTTCCGCGACGCCAAGATCACCGAGATTTACGAGGGGACGAGCGAGATCCAGCGCGTCGTCATCTCCGCCGGCCTGCTGCGCCGCAAGTGACGGTGACCGCCGGCCGCGGGCGCGCTATCATGCCCCGGATGCCCAGGCTCGCCGGGCGCAGCGCCGGCGCGAGCCCTCCAGAGGAACCATCATGCGAACCACGACCGTGATCCTGCTCGCCGCCGCCGTCGCCGTCCCGGGGTGCGCCAAGCGCCACCTCAACAAGATGGACAACAACGAGGACGCCATGTACGCGGAGTACACCAAGACGGAGTACGACAAGGACATGGTGAAGTCCGAGGAGGGCCTCGACGAGTACGACCGCACCACGCAGGCGTCCGTCTCGCCGAAGACCCTGGCGTCGATCCAGGACACCATGGAGAGCGTGTACGAGCGCGACTTCGGCCGCTGCCTGCAGAAGGACATGGAGGCCTACGAGAACCGCTGGATCGCCGGCACCTTCTCGGCCGAGGTCACCATCGCCACCAGCGGCAAGGTCACCAAGGTCAACATCCCGACGATCGACATCAGGGAGCGCCGGCCGCCCAAGGGCGTGCCGAAGGACAAGTTCAAGCCGCGCGAGGCCAAGCTGTTCGCCCCCTGCGTCGAGGAGTCGGCCTTCAAGTGGGAGTTCGACCCGGCGCCCGAGGTCGAGTACGTCTACACGTACACCGGCAAGGTCGGCGAGGCCTACTGAGCGCGTCTGCCTGATGGGGCAGGCCCGAAGGGACATGTACGTTCGGTAATGTCCTTTCAGCCATGCCCCTCGGGCATGTTCTTCTTTTTCGATACCATGTACGACTTCACCCCGACCGAGGACCAGGAGCTCATCGTCAGCACCGCGCGGCAGTTCGCGACGCGCACGCTGGCGCCGCGGGCGGCCGAGCTCGACGTCGCCGGCGGGTTCCCGCGCGAGAGCCTTGCCGAGGCGGCGTCGCTGGGCCTGCTCGGCATCAACGTGCCGGAGCGGCTGGGCGGGGTCGAGGCCGGGGCGGTGGCCTACGCGCTGGCGGTGATCGAGCTGGCCAAGGCGTGCGCCGGCACGACGGTGGCGATGACCGTCAGCAACATGGTCGCCGAGGTCGTCACCAAGTTCGGCACGCCCGAGCAGCAGCAGGAGCACGTGCCGCGGCTGTGCTCCGGCGAGTACGTGGTCGGCGGCTTCGCCCTGTCCGAGGCCGGCGCCGGCAGCGACCCGGCCGGGATGCGCACGCGCGCCGTCGCCAACGGCCGCGGCGGGTGGGTCCTGAGCGGGCAGAAGCTGTGGATCACGAGCGGCACCGACGCCGGGCTGTTCGTGGTGTGGGCGCGCACCAGCGACGCCCCGGGCTCGCAGGGCATCTCGGCGTTCGTGGTCCGCGGCGACGCGCCCGGCCTGGTCCGCGGCAAGCCGGAGCACAAGACCGGCCAGCACGCGAGCACCACCACGCCGCTCGAGTTCAACGACGTCGAGCTCGGCCCCGAGGCGCTGCTCGGCGAAGAGGGCAAGGGCTTCCGCGTGGCGATGATGGCGCTCGACGGCGGGCGGATCGGCATCGCCGGCCTGGCGCTCGGCTGCGGCCTGGCCGCCACCGACTTCGCCCGCGGCTACGCGCTCGAGCGCCAGCAGTTCGGCCACCCGATCGCCGACTACCAGGCGATCCAGTGGATGCTCGCCGACAGCGCCACCGAGCTCGAGGCGGCCCGCCTCCTCACCCTGCGCGCCGCCTGGCTCAAGGAGCAGGGCCGGCCGTTCACGCAGGAGGCCTCGATGGCCAAGCTGGCGGCCAGCGAGCGCGGCTGGGCCGCGTGCGACCGGGCCGTGCAGGTGCTGGGCGGCTTCGGCTACACCCGCGAGTTCCCGGTCGAGCGCTACCTCCGCGACGTCCGTGTGACTCGCATCTTCGAGGGCACCAGCGAGATCCAGCGCATCGTCATCAGCCGTGAGATCGCTCGCCGCTTCGCTCGCACCGCCGGCTAGCGCTGCTACGCTGAGGACGCAGCCAGAAGGCCGCCGCAACCCGCCGCCGTAACCGGCTGCTGTAAACCCCCCCGACACGACCATGGCTCAAGTCCCGCCCCAGATGCCCTTCGACCTCAGCAAGCTCCCGCCCGACGCGATGAGCCTGATGAAGAAGGAGATGCAGCGGCGCTTCTCGCTGTTCCTCGTCGGCGCGGTGGTCACCATCGTCGGCCTGTTCCTCAACGGTCCGCCGCCGTACCTGCCCACTCTGGTGATGGTGGGTGGCGGCGCGGTGGCGATCCTCGGCCTGTTCGGCCTGGCCCGCGGGGCCGGCTGCTTCGCCATCGTGCTGTTCTTCTTCTGGCTCGGCGCGGTGGCCTGCGGCGTGTCCCGCGGGTCCGACCCGACGGTCTACATCCTCGGCCTCGGGGCCCTCGGCTTCGCGCTGCTGGCCCAGTTCGCGCCCAAGCCCAAGGCGACCGGGCCGCTGGCCAACCTGCAGGCGGCCATGCAAGCGATGCAGCAGGCCCAGCAGGCGGCGCAGCAGCAGGGTCGCGGCGGCCCGGGCGCTGGCGGACCGGCCGGCGGCAGCCCGGGCTTCGGCAGCTTCCCGTTCGCCCAGATGGGCGACGGCAAGCAGCGACCGTCCCGCGACCGCGTCATCGACGTCAACGCCGAAGAGACCAAGAAGAAGAAGTGATGAAGACCGGAGCCACCGAGGCCACGGAGGCCGCGGCCGGCGAGCGCGTCGAGGTCCGCGGGATCGCCCACGGCGGCGAGGGCGTGGGCCGGGCCGTCGGCGACGACGCCGACACGCGCACCTGGCTGGTCGAAGGGGCATTGCCCGGAGAACAGGTCCTTGCGGTCAGGTCGGAGGAGCGCCGGCGGATGATCCGCGGGCGGACCTTGCAGGTGCTGACCGCCAGCCCCGACCGCGTGACCCCGCCGTGCCCGGTCGAGGGCGTGTGCGGCGGCTGCGGCCTGCAGCACGCGCGGGCGGCCGCCCAGGCCGAACTCAAGCGCCAGATCGCCGAGGGCGCGCTGCGCCGGCTCGGGATCGCCGTGCCGCACGCGCTGGCCAGCCCGCGGGCGCTCGGCTATCGCCGGCGGGCTCGCCTGCACGTCGAGCGGGTCGGCGACGAATTAAGGCTGGGGCTGCACCGCCGGCACTCGCACGAGGTGCTGGCGCTGGCGCACTGCCCGGTGTTCGACGCCCCGCTGAACCACGCGCTGGCGCGGCTGTCCGCGCTGGCCGGCGGCGCCGGGGGGTTCGCGCAGGTGCTGCGGCAGCTGCGGCGCGGCGAGGTCCACCTGCTGTCCGACGGGGCCGCGGTGGTGGTCGGGATCCCCGGGCTCGCGCCGCGCGAGGGCGACGCCGACGAGGCCGGCCTGCGAGCGGCGCTCGCCGAGGTGCTCGACAACGTGATCGTCGGGGTGGTCGCGCGCGGCGGCCGGCGCGAGCTGGTGCTCGGGCGCGGGCGCTTGGGCCTGGCCGATGCTGGCCCCGAGGACATGGCCATTCCGACAGGTCCCTTCGAGTTCTCACAGGCCCAGGCGGCCCAGAACCGGGCCCTGGTCGAGCGCGTGGTCTCGCTGGCCGACGCGCGCGGCGGCCAGGTGCTCGAGCTGTTCGCGGGCGGGGGCAACTTCACCCGCGCGCTGGCCCGCGAGGCGGCCGAGGTGGTGGCGGTCGAGGAGGACCGCGGCTCGGCGTCGGCGCTGCTGCGCCTGGCCAAGAAGGCCCTGGCGAGCCGGCAGGCGAAGGTCGAGGTGCGCCGGCTCGACGCGACGCGGGCGCTGACTCGCTACGCCGCCGAGGGCCGCAGCTTCGACCGGGTGGTGCTCGACCCGCCGCGCTCCGGCCTCGGCCTGCACGGCGCGCGGGCGCTGGCGCGGGTGGCCAGCGGGCGCACCGTGTTCGTCGCCTGCGACCCGGCGACGCTGGCCCGCGATCTCGAGCCGATGCTCGAGGCGGGCCATCGCGCCGCCTCGGCGCTGGCGATCGACATGATGCCGATGACCCCGGAGGTCGAGGTGATCGTCGCGCTGGACGCTCCGCGGGAGCGGTCGTGAGCGAGCTGTCCGCAGGGACAGGTTGCGCCGGGCGATCGCCGTGCCGCTGCGACCTGTCCGGAGGGGCAGGTCATGACCGAGCCTCGGTAGAGTGGGCTGTCCGAAAGGTCAGGCCATGAGCGACGAGGTCCGCGCGCTCGAGCGGGCGATCGCCGCCGGCAAGCTCGACCCGGTGTACGTGCTCTACGGGGACGAGCCGGCGGCGATCCGCGCCGTCATCACCGCGCTGCGCAAGGTCGTGGTCCCGCCCGACGATCCCACCGCGCAGGCGATGGCGGCCTTCAACCACGAGCGCTTCGACGGCGTCGACCTCACCGGGGCGGGGCCGGTGCTGTCGGCCTGCGCGCAGATCCCGATGATGAGCAAGTGGCGGCTGGTCGAGCTCGCCAACCCCGACGACCTCGGCAAGGGGCCCGAGGCCGAGAGCACCAACTCGGCGGCCATGGACGCGCTCGCGGCCTACATCAAGGCGCCGAGCCCGAGCACCGTGCTGGTGATCAGCGGCGGCGGCATCGACGGCCGCTCGAAGCTCGTGACCGCCTGCAAGGCGGGCGGCTGGGCCCACAAGTTCGAGGCCTACAAGCGTGACGACGACGCTGTCGGCTTCGTGATCGGCGAGGCGCAGGCGCAGGGGCGCAAGATCTCCCGCGACGCCGCCGCGGCGCTGGTCGCCAGCGTCGGCACCGGGCGCAGCGAATTGCTGGGCGCGCTCGACCAGGCGCTGATGCACGCGGGCGACGCCCCGGTCGGGCTCGCCGACGTCGAGGCGATCGTCGCCCACACCCGCGAGGCGAAGATCTTCGACCTCACCGACGCTGTGGGCCGCGGCGAGGCCGACACCGCGCTCGCAGTGCTCGCGCGCATGTTCGCGGCGGGCGAGAAGGACGCGGGCGTGTCGATGCAGGTGCTGGCGATGCTGACCCGGCAGATCCGCCTGATCTTCACCGCCAAGGTCAACCCGGGCCGCGTGGCCGAGGCGACCAAGTTGCCGCCGTTCCTGGTGCGCGGGCTCGAGGCGCAGGCGCGTGGGTTCAGCGAGCCGCGCCTGCGCTCGGCCTACGCGGCGCTGGTGCGCCTCGACCAGGACCTCAAAGGCGGCTCGCACGTGGCCTACGCGTCGCCGTACCTGGCGCTGCAGCGGTGGATCCTCGACACCTGCCGCGCGCTGCCCGGCGTCGACGCGCGCACCTGAGGCGGTGCATGGTGATTGCGACCGGGACCGCGCCCGGGTGGCGGTGACGCGCGATTGCAGGCCGACGTGGGGGACCGCGGGTCGACGAGCATCGCGGTCTCTCGACGGCGAGGCCCGCGGACCTCGGAGCTCGACGAGTACGTCCGGCAGAACCGCGGTGGACGAGCCGCCCAGGGCGAGGGCATCCGGTGCCGGCTTGGAGTGTTTCTCCGGTCCGTTCCTGGCGGCGTTCGTCATGGTCGAGTCTGCTGCGTCGACATGTCCCCGAGGACAGGAAACCCGTGGCCCGGGAGCGGCGCCTCCCATGTGGTAGGGTCGCGCACAGGAGTACAAGGGATGCGCGCATATTCGTTTTTCGCCGCGATCGTGGCGGTGTCCGTGATGGGCTGTGACTCGAAGCCCGCCGCCGAGGCTGAGCAGAAGGCTGCCGTGCCGGCGACCGCAGCACCTGCGGCCACGGCCGCGCCTCCGGCTGGCGTGGACATGAAGCCAGGCGAGGTCGACATCAAGGCGGGCGCGGTCGCGGTCGCGGTCAAGCCGGGCGAGATCAACGTCAGCGGCACCGAGGTCGGCGACGTCAAAGTGTCGGCTGCTGGGGTGAAGGCCGGCGAGGTCGAGGTCGGCGCCGACGGGACGATCAAGCTGCCTGGCGGCGGGGTGATCGTGGCCCCGACCAACCTCGACGACGACGCCGAGCCGGCGGCCGGCGGCAAGGACTGCGACGACGGCGGCTGCCGTCAGACCTGCAGCGGCGGCAACTGCGAGTACACCTGCGGCGGCGGCAACTGCACGCAGGTCTGCGAGAAGGGCGCCACCTGCAAGTTCACCTGCAGCGGCGCCAACTGCACGCAGACCTGCAAGGCCGGCTCCGACTGCGACCTGACGTGCTCGGGCGGTGTGTGTGCGCGCGGCTGCGAGGGCGACGCGAAGTGCAAGAAGAGCTGCTCGGGCGGCGCCTGCAGCGGCTGACCGAGCGCCCTCACCCGAGCGCGACGAGCTCGCAGCCGGACGCCGGCTGCGAGGCGAAGCGAGGGACGAGAGACAGCCCTGGCGGTCGCTTCAGGGGTGACGGGCGTCGTCGTCCCCGGAGCTTGCCGAGCCTGAGCCGGGCGCCGAAGCGAAGGCCGAGCAGAGCAGCCCGGGCGGTAGCGACAGCGGGCGGCGCCGAGCGGCCGGGACGAGCGAGCGACATCCGGCGCCGGTCCCAGGGGCCATGTCCCTCAGGACATGTTCTGTGGGGCATGCGCGAACGGGCAGGTCCTCGGGGACCTGCCCGCGCGGGCAGCCGGGCTCAGATGCCCTTCGTGATCAGCCAGGAGTCGCCCTCGCGGATCAGCTCGAACTTGGCGTAGTCCTGCTTGGGGACCACGCGCGGCGGGAAGCGGGGCATGCCGTCGTCGCCGAGGATCGGCTTGAGGCGGAAGGTCGCGTCGATCCACACGTTCACGGTGGCGCGGTCGCGGCGCATGTAGACGTCGAGGTACTCGATGGTGAAGCGGACCGACTCGAGCTGGGCGATCCGGCGGCGGAGGATCGGGCCGAGCTCCTCGTAGACGATGTCGTCGCTGGGGTCGTCGGTGCCCGACTCGTCGTAGTAGGTCGGGTGCGCGGTGGCGAGGATGCCGGCCGGATCCTGGCGGACGAAGCTGGTCCGGAAGCGTTCGATGACCTGCAGGAGCTCGCGGTTGTCGGGAGTGTCCGGGATCTCGGTCCCGGGGATGATCGCGGTGTTCTTGCAGCCGGCGAGGGTGGGCACGGCGAGCACGGCAGCGAGTGCGAGAGCGAGGGAACGTCCGGGCATGGGTCGAGCGAGGCGCATTGTGCAAGCACGCGGCCACGGGCGCCAGTTCGTAAACTCGCTTCTGCGAACAAGGACTTAGCGCACGCGTCGGGAGCGCGGCCGGGGGGTCTTCCGTGCCAATTTGGCACGAGGCGCGAGAGCGGCGTGCCAGCGCGTCGCGGGCGGGTGACGGGCCGTCCGCGCCGCGTGTCGGCGGGTCGCGGCGCGCGGCGAGGTCGCTCGCGCGAGCGCGCGGCTATCATCGCAGAGTGACGGACGCCCGCTTCCACCCCCGCCTGCGGATCCACGCCCACGCCGACATCATCGGCTCCGAGGTCGTGCTGGCCCGCCCTCTCGACGACCTCAGCCTCGGCGGCTGCAAGTTCGTCGGCCCGGCGTGGGAGGAGGCGGGGCAGCAGGTCGCGCTGGTGCTGAGCTTCCCGACCCTCTCGGCCAGCCTGCCGCTCACCGGCATGGTCGTGCGCGGCGGCGAGGAGGACATGGCGATCCGCTTCGTCCACATCAGCGACGAGCAGAAGGGCGCGCTGCGCAAGCACATCCTCGACAGCCAGGAGGCCGCCGGCGCCTGAGCCGGCCCCTGTCTGCGAGGACATGTCCCATGAACCAGCCTCACGACGAGGTCTCGCACGTCACGGACGACGACGGCGAGCCGGCCGCCCGCGAACCCGCGCGGGGGCCCGGCCTCAGCCCCGAACAGCGGGCGCGGGTCGAGGCGTTCGCGCCGCGGGTGCCCGGCATCGCGCGCAGCCTGCGGCGCATCGTCGGGATCGCGCCCGACGAGTGCGAGAGCGCCGGCTACGAGGCGCTGGCGCGCGCGGCCCTGCGCTACGACCCGGCCTCGGGCGTGCCGTTCGCGGCGTTCGCGTTCTACCGGGTCCGCGGGGCGATGATCGACGCCGCCCGCAACGCCTTCCCCGACCACAAGCGGGCGCGGCGGATCCTCAACACCCTCGAGGTGACGCAGGAGCTGTCGGAGATCCGCCTGCGCCCGGGCGACGATCCGCGGCGGATCGGGGAGCGCTTCGGCGACGCGGCCGAGCTGGTCCGCGAGGTCACCGCCGCCGCGGTGCTGTCGCGCCTGTTCGCCAGCGACGACGAGGACGCGTTCGGCCCCGAGGTCCGGCTGACGCTGCGCGCGCTGGTCGAGCGCTGCGATCCCGACGAGCGGGCGCTGATCGACGCGGTCTACGTGCGCGGCCTGACTCTCACCGAGGTCGCGGCCGACCTCGCCACCAGCGTCAGCACGATCTCCCGCCGCCACCAGCGGCTGCTGCGGCGACTGGCCGATCTGCTGACGGCCGAGGCGCGACCGCCGGAGGCGGGGCCGTGAGCGGGCGGGATGTGGGCGAGCGAGGGATGGAGGCGCGGCTCGCAGTTCGTGGCGTCACGGCCGAGCCGGTGCTGGCGATCCCGAGCGCGGCTCGTCGCTCGCGGTCCAGCGCGCTCGAGCGGCCGCGGAGCGTCGTCCAGGTGCGTGGGGGGACGCGCTTCGCGGGGGCCGGGCCGTGAGCGCTGTGCGCGAGGACACCGCCAGCTGGCGGAAGAGACATGGTCTTGCGGGCATGCTCCAACGGGAAGGTCTTTCGAGACATGTCGTTTGGAGCATGTTCTTCGGGGCAGCTCTGGCCGCCTGCGAGCCGGCGCGGGCGCCCGAGGTCCGCGGGGTCCGCGGCAAGCGCGAGCTGTTCGGCGATCCTGCTCTGGTGCCCACGCGCGCGGGCGAGCGCGCGCGGGAGGAGCTGGCGCTGGCGGACGCGGTGGTCGCGGCCCTGCGGTCGCTCGGGGCCGAGGGGCTGGCGGTCGAGGTGCGCCTGCCGCGGGCCGACGATCCGGGTGCGGTGGTGGTGACCGGGCAGGGACCGCCGGGCTGGGACGAGGCCGCTGGGACGGCGCTGGTGGGCGAGCTCTGCGGGGCGTGGAGCGCCGGGCGGGTGCGCGTCGCCTGGCGCGGCGCGGCCCCGAGCCCGCCTGCGGGGCGCCCCGGCGATCTGCCGCTGCTGTTCGCGCTGGTCGGGCTCGGCGCGGCTGGCGGGGTGACGGTCGACCGAGTTCTGCGTCGGCGCGCTCGCTCGCCGCTGCGAGGCTGAGAGCGCCCGGGTACACTTGCCCGCGATGACCAGCGCGCCCCTCTACGTCGGGATCGATCTCGGGACCACGAACTCCACCGCGGCCGTGTTCGACGGCGAGAAGGTGACGCTGGTCCGCAACGCCCAGGGCTCGCCGATCACCCCGTCGGTGGTCCGCATCGACGCCCGCGGCAACGTGACCGTCGGCGCGAAGGCGCGGCGCTTCCTCGACACCGACGCCGAGAACACGCGCAGCGAGTTCAAGCGGCTGATGGGGACGGCGCAGGGCATCCGCTTCGGGGCGGCGGGCCTCGAGCGCCGGCCCGAGGAGCTGGCGGCCGAGGTGCTGCGCTCGCTGCGAGCCGACGTGCGCGACCAGATCGGCGTGCTGCCGGCGCGCGCGGTGATCTCGGTGCCGGCGCTGTTCGAGCTGCCGCAGACCAGCGCGACCTCGGAGGCCGCGCGCCTGGCCGGGTTCGAACGGGTCGAGCTGCTGCAGGAGCCGATCGCGTCGGCGCTGGCGGCCGGCTGGACAATCGAGGACCAGGGCGGCGCGTGGCTGGTCTACGATCTCGGCGGCGGCACCTTCGACGTCTCGCTGCTCGAGACCCGCGACGGCCTTCTGCGCGTGGTCGGTCACGACGGCGACAACTTCCTCGGCGGCCGCGACTTCGACTGGGCGATCGTCGACTGGGCGATCGCCCAGGCCGCGCGCGACGGCGTCGTCATCCGCCGCGGCGACCCGGCCCACGCGGCCGCGGTGCGCAAGATCAAGCTCGCGGCCGAAGAGGCGAAGATCGAGCTGTCGCGGGCCGAGTCGGCCAGCATCACGGTGCCCGGGCTCGACGTCGGCGGCGCCAGCCACGACCTCGACGTCACGCTCGACCGCGAGACATTGGAGCGCCTGTGCGCGCCGGCGATCGACCGCTCGATCGCGGTGTGCCGGCGCCTGCTGCAGGCCCACGGCGTGGCCGACGGCGGGCTGACGCGGGTGGTGCTGGTCGGCGGGCCGTCGGTGATGCCGGTGGTGCGGCGCCTGGTCAGCCAGCAGCTCTCGGTGCCGCCGGCGGAGGGCCTCGATCCGATGACTCTGGTCGCCCAGGGCGCGGCGATCTTCGCCGCGACGGCCGGGCTCGAGGCGCGGCCGAGCGCGATCGAGCAGGTCCGCGGGGCCAAGGTGTGGCTGCAGTACCCGGCGATGTCGTCGGACCTGACGCCGCACGTGGTCGGTCGCCTGGTCGAACGGACAGGTCCGGTGAACTCGGTGCCGACCGAGATCCAGCTCGCCCGCGCGGATGGCCTGTGGGACAGCCCGTGGACGCCGCTCGACGAGGAGGGCGCGTTCGTCCTGCCGGTCTCGCTGGTGCCGCGCAAGCCCAACGTGTTCCGCCTGACCGGCAAGAACATCCAGGGCAACGCGGTGACGATCGACCCGCCGACGCTGACGATCGTCCAGGGCCTCACCATCAGCGACCCGCCGCTGTCGCGCACGATCGGGGTGGCGCTGGCGAGCAACGACGTGCGCGTCTACTTCGAGCGCGGCGCGCCGTTGCCGGCCCGGCGCACCTTCACCCTGCACACCGTCGACAGCGTGGCCCGCGGGGCCGAGAAGGCGGTGATCAAGATCCCGATCGTGCAGGGCGAGTACGAGCAGGCCCACCTGTGCCGCCTGGTCGGCGCGCTCGAGATCGGCGGCAAGGAGCTCAAGCAGACGCTGGCGTCCGGGGCCGAGGTCGAGCTGACGATCGAGCTCGATCGCGGCGGGCGGATGTCGGCGCGCGCGCTGATCCCCGCGATCGGCCAGGTGTTCGAGCACGTGGCGCACCTGCTGGTGCCGGAGGCCGACCCCGAGGTGCTCGCGTCGACGGTGACGGCCACGCGGGCGCGGCTCGGCGAGCTGCGCACCGACGCGTTCCGCCGCCAGGCCCGCGACTCGATCGAGCGCCTCGGCCAGGTCGAGAGCGCGCTCGACGACGTCGGCCGCGACATCGACGCGGCCCGCGGCGGCGACACCGACGCGGCGCAGAAGGCCCGGCGCACCCTGATCGAGGTCGACGCGCAGATCGAGGCGGTCGAGCTCGACCGTCGTTGGCCGGAGCTCGACCGCGAGGCCCGCGAGGCGTTGATCTGGACCACCGGGTGGGTCCAGGACTACGGCCAGCCGCACGAGCAGACGCTGTACCAGGAGACCGCCAAGGCGGTCGACAAGGCCCGCCAGGCCCGCGACCCGCTCGAGCTGCAGCGCCAGCTGCGGCTGCTCCGCCGCCTCGGCTCGTCGGCCTACGGGCGCCACCCCGAGGCGTGGAAGCACCGCTTCGAGGACGCGGCCGCCGACGCCGGCAACGCGACCGACGTCGCCCGCGCCCAGGCGCTGGTCAAGGAGGGCCGCGAGGCCCTGGCCAAGGGCGACAACGAGGCGCTGCGGCGGGTGACGCAGAAGCTGTGGCAGCTGCTGCCGAGCGCGGCCGAGGACCGGCGCAAGGGCCACGAGTCGGGCGTGCGCTGAGCTGACCTTTCGCTCATGTCTTAAAGGACCTGTCGGGAGCACCATGTCGCAAAAGCCAGACGACTTCCAGGCGTTGGCCGACAACCCGTTCTACGTGCTCGGCCTGCGGCCCGACTGCAGCCGGGTCGACGTCGAGCGCGAGGGCCAGAAGCTGCTCGGGATGCTCGGCCTCAAGCTCAAGTCGGCCGCCACGTACATGAGCCCGCTCGGGCCGCGCCCGCGCACCGAGGACAAGGTGCGCGCCGCCATGGCGGCCCTGCGCGACCACGAGAAGCGGCTGGCGCACGAGTTCTGGGCCAGCCTGCCGCCGCCCGCGGCCCCGCCGAAGCCGCCGCCGGCGCCCGAGACGAAGGGCCCCGGGCCGGCCCCGTTCACCGAGGCGTTCGCGGCGCTCGGCTGGAGGCGGTCATGAGGCACGACGCGACGAAAATGACCGAAGGTCGCCGAGTCACGCGTCGTCGCGGGGCGTGGCCGGTGTTCGCTCTGCTCGTGCTGGGGATCGTCGTCGGCGGCCCCGACTTCGTCGCCCAGTCGTACGCGATCGGCAGCGTGCTCGGCGGCATCATCCTCCTGATCGCGCTCGGTAGCTGGGTGATGGCGCTGCTCGACCTGGTCGGCGGGCTGGTGTGGCCGGCCCTGCGGCACACCGTGATCGCGGCCGGCCTCGTGCGCACCAGCTACTGGCTGGCGTTCCTGGCCCGTTCGAGCTGGGAGCGCGAGCACGAGGGCGGGCAGGTCGTCGCGGCCGCGCTGGCGCTGCTGCACCGCTCGCACGACGCCGCGCTGGCCAGCTGGCTCGAGGGCAAGATCCAGGCGCGGGCCAGGTCCGGGCTCGGCGGCATCGTCGCGACCGGGCTGCTCGCGGCCAGCCGCGGCGACCGCGACGGGGCGCGCGACATCCTCCTCGGCGTCGACGGCTTCGACCCCGACTTCGCGCCGAAGGCTGCGCGGCGGGCCGCCAACGACTGGCTGGTGGCGGACGCCGCCGCGCGCGGCGACTGGATCACGGTCATGCGCCGCGGCGTGCAGCCGGGCCAGGCCACCGCGTACACCCGCTTCCTCGCCCGCGCTGCCGCGCGGATCCGCGGCGAGGCGCTGGCCGGCGAGCCCAACCCGACCGACTTCGGCCTGTGGATCTCGTGGCTGCTCGCACCTGGCCGAAAGGCCATGCGGCCGCTGCTCGATCAGGCCCGCGCTGCGCCGCGGGTGCTGCACCAGCGCAAGCCGCCGCCGCCCGCACCGCCGCCGGCGACCGTGCCCTTGATCGATCCGTCGGTCCACGCCGACGATCCCGTGGCCCACGCGCAGGCGCTCCACGCCACCTGGCTGGCGCTGCGGCCCAAGACCGCGGGGCAGCCGGCGACGGAGCTCGAGCAGCGCCTGTCGGCCACGCGCATGCAGGAGCTCTGTCGCGCGTGGGAGGCCGCGTGGGCGCCCGCCGAGCGGCGCATGCGTCAGCGGGCCGCGGCGCTGACCGCCCAGACGCGCGCCGAGGAGGCGCTGGCGGCGATCCGCCGCGTCGTCGCGCGCGAGCTGGCCGAGCTGGCGCGGGCCGCCAAGCTGCCGCTCGACAGCTTCGAGGCCGAGGTGCCCACGGCCGCGCTGGCCGCGGAGGAGCTGCGGGCGGAGCTGCTCGGCGGGGTCGAGGCCGGCTCGGAGGAGCTGCGCGCGCGCACTGCCGCCGACCGCCGCCTGCCGCCGGCCGAGGAGTCGCGCGCGTGGAACCAGTTCCGCCGCCGCTACGAGGAGGCGGTCCTGCTCGGCGGGATGGCGCTGCGTTACCTGATGTTCCCGCAGGTCCACCGCGACGTGTGCGGCTACGCGGTGTGGCTGTGGAACGACCGCAAGGAGTACGGCCTGTCGGGGCCGATGTTCCAGTGGCTGCTGGCCGAGGCCGAGGCCGTCGGCGACCTCGAGGCGATCGAGCTCCAGCGCAAGAACGTCGGCGCGAAGAGGTGAGCCCGCCTGCGGCTGCGAGCGGGCTGTCTTTCGGGGCGGCCTCGACGGGCGCGCCTGCGCCTCAGGACATGTCGCTCAAGCCATGCCCGTTCGGACATGCCCGTGAGAGCCTGCCCGAGCGGACATGTCCGCGAGGTCACACGTACTCGATCTCGATCGCCAGCCCCGGCCCGGAGGGCAGGTACGTCGTGCGGCGCTCGTGCGGGGTCATCGAGTGCCAGCGGGCGAACCCGTGGCACAGGGTCTGGACCGCGCGGAGCCAGCGGGTCACCGCCTCGACGCGCGGGAACTCGGCGCGCAACAATTGAGACGCGCCGGTGAGGCCGCACAGGCTCTCGTCGTGCAGCGCCTCGACCTCGGCGGCGGCGGCGGCGGGGCTCAGGCCCTCGTGGAGGAGCATGCAGCCGAGCAGGTTGGGGCGGTGCGAGGCGAGGTCCTCGGCCACGCCGACGAGGTCGTCCTGGACGGCGACCAGGCGGGCGGCGTAGCGGCGGACCGCGGCGTGGGCCGGGTGGCTGCGCACGGCCAGGGGCAGCGGGCAGTCGCTCACGTACTCGAGGAAGTCGATCGCCGGGGCCACGCCGACGCTGGCGACCCGGATCGGCAGCAGGTCTTGGCGCGCGGGGTAGGGCGCGTCGACCTCGATCTTGGCGCGCCAGTGCGCCTCGCAGCGGTTGGCGTCGAGCCAGTCGGCGAAGTCCTCGGCCAGGCGGCCGCACCAGGCCGGGCCCATCGCCGCGCGGCAGCGCCGGGCCACGTCCCACCACGCGCGCAGGGCCGGCGGGATGTTCTCCGGCAGGCCGTCGCTGCCGCGCACGGCGGCCAGCAGCTCGGCCTCGGGGAAGCCGCCCTCCTCGCCGAGCAGCGCCCAGAAGGTCATAAATCGCAGGGCCGTGGCGGCGCGCTGCGGGTCGGCTGCGATCGAGGGCCAGCCGCCGAGGCGGGCCACCGCCAGCCCGCGGAAACCAACGCCTCCGAGCAGGCGCGGGCTCGGGCTCAGGACCTCCTGCAGGCCGAGGTCCCCAGGTGAGAACCAAGGCAGCGGATAACGCAGCGTCACCTCGATCGCCAGCTCGGCCGTCATCCGTGATCGATCGTCGCGTGGGAACTTCATGCGAGGAGGAGGGGAGGAGAGAGGTCCGCCCCGGGCGTCGGACCGGCGGTCTACGGCCCGACGCCCGAGACCGGTGACTCCGGGCCCGGAGCACCGGCGACTTGTCTACGGTTGGTCGATGGCCAGGAGGGGGTCGATCCCGTGTGCGAGTCTGGGTCTCGACACGAGTCATCCTCCCGGTCGTCCTGTGAGCGGCGCCACTGGGTCGATCGGATCACGACGATCGTGCGTCCGTGACACGACGACGTGCACGAACAAATGTCGCTCGGAGACCCCGATTTCAGGTGCAGAGGGGCGTGCGTCCATTTTGACTCGAAGGGATCGCGAAGCAAGTTCGTCCGTCGCGCGCCGTGTTGCAGATCAGGTCCGCAGCCGCCGTGCAGCGGATCGCAGCGCCGGCGCCGTCGCCGATGAGCAGGGCGCGCTGCCGACGGGTGCGAATTGGATCGCGTCGCGGACGGCTGTCCTCGCTAGCGGGCGTAAAGACTGCGCCGCCGATCACGGGAGCGACGTCGGGGACCCCGAGGACTTCGCGGAGGTGTCGGCGCTCGCGGAGGGTACGTGGATCACCCGCTGCGGCAGCGGGATCACCAGGCCCTCGCGACGCAGGCGGAGCAGCAGGCGCTTCAGCATCGCGGTGGTCAGGGGATTGCGGTCGACGAAGTTCTGGATCTGCACGAACACGCGGACCTCGAGCGCCCACTCGCCGACCCGCATGCGAATGGCGGGCGGCGTCTCGCGGAGCCCCGGCAGGGCCTCGCGGGCGCGGCGGACCTCGTCGATCAGGATCGCCTCGAGCGCCTCGGGGTCGACGTCGAACCCGACGCGGATCGGGACCTCGATCCACATGGTCGGATCGGGCCGGCTGAAGTTCGTCATGATCGCCTCGCCGAGGCGCTTGTTGGGGATGTAGATCAGGAGGTCGTCGAGCGTGCGCAGGGTGGTGGTGCGCCAGCCGATGTCGGTGACGAAGCCCTCGAGCTTGGTGTCGACGCTGACGAAGTCACCCACGCGGATCTGCCGCGACGCGCTGAGGTTGACGCCGGCGAACACGTTGGCCAGCGTGTCCTGGAAGGCCAGCGCGACCGCGAGGCCGCCGACGCCGAGGGCGGTCAGGGCCGGGAACACCGACACCCCGAACAGGCCGAGGATCGCGCCGACGCCGAGCAGCAGCAGCAGCCCGTTGATGATGTACTTGATGAGGGTGGTGCCGCCGCCGGCCGGCGATTGATTGCGGCCGACGATCTCCGACACGATCCGCATCAGCGTCAGGGTCACCGACAGCGCCAGCGCCGCCGAGGCGATTTTGTCGGCGACGGCGATCGAGCGCGCCTTCCACGGCAGGTCCGGCACCGCCGCGACCACGCCCGCGAGCACGGCCCAGATCAGGGCCCGGTCGCGCAGGCGCGCGGCGATGATGTCGTCGATCACCCAGTCGTTGCGGGCGCTGGCGCGGACCATCAGCGGGAACAGCACGAACCGCAGCAGGAGCCCGAGCAGCAGCGCGAACACCAGCTCGGCCGCGACGTCGGCGTAGCCACGCGCGGCCTTGGGCAAGATCTCGAGCGCCAACCATTGCAGCTGCGGCAACGGAAAGACGGCGTCGTCCATCGGGGCTGACAAGACTTCGATCACGGCGAAACGAGCGCGGCCCACAGGGCCTCGATGTGCTCGCGGAGGAACATATACTCGAAGGCCGCGAGCGCCAGGAAGGGCCCGAACGGGACGCGCGCTCCCATCACGCCGGCGTCCGGATCTTCCTCACCGAGTTCGGGGTCCTCGCCGTGCACCTCTTCGAGCGCGGTGTTGGCGACGCGGCGGCCGAGGAGGAGCATCGGCACCGCGACGAGCAGGCCCTGGATCGCGCCGGCGGCGAGGGTCCACATCAGGCCGCGCGCGCCGGCGAAGGCGCCGATCATGCACAGCAGCTTGCCGTCGCCCATGCCGAGCGCCTCGATGCCGCGGTAGCGCAAGTAGACCCAGCGCAGCCCCGCGATCAGCAAGTAGCCGCAGGCGGCCGCGAGCGCCGCCTCGATCACGCCGACGCCGAGAGTGGCCGGGCTGACCGCGGCGACGACCAGACCGAGGCCGGCGATCGGCAGCACCACCTCGTCGGGGATCAGCCAAAGGTCGAGGTCGGTGTACGTGGCGATGAGGAGGCCGAGGCCGAAGCAGAACCACAGCAACCACTCGAGCAGGCCGGGCGGCCCGCCCTGGACCATCGGCCGCAGCACGAACTGCAGGTAGAGCGTGAAGCTCAGCACGCCGCCGAGCAGCTCGACGACGAGGTAGCGCAGGGCGAACGGCTCGCCGCAGCGGCGGCAGCGGCCGCGCAGGAGCAGGTACGAGAGGACCGGGATGTTGTCGTACCAGGCGATCGGGGTCTCGCACGCGGGGCACGCCGAGCCCGGACGGACGACCGACAGCCCGCGCGGCAGGCGCCAGATCGCCACGTTGGCGAAGCTGCCCCACAACGTGCCGAAGAAGAAGGCCATCCACGGGGCCCAGGGGGCCATCAGGGCCTTCACCAGGACCGGATTGGTCTCGACCAATTCGAGGGCTTCGGGGCCCTGGAGCATCAGCAGCGGCTCGAGCATCGGGTCGCCGAGATCCTACGCGATCCGGCGCGCGCTTGTTCCTGTTATCCTCCGCGCGTGCCAGCGCCCTCGATCCGGCCGGTCCGCGGCCTCGCCCTCGCGCTCGTGCTCGCGGGTGGACCCGCCTGCGGCGGCGACGACGACGCCAACCTGCCGGTCGCCGAGGCCGCCAGCCTGCCGCCGCGCCCAGGGGCCGCGCGCCAGAGCCAGGACGAGCTGGCCCGCGCCGGCGTCGACGCCCTGCTCGCGTCCCCCAGCCCCGCGACGCTGCTGGCGGTGCTCGGCCAGGGCCACCTCGTCGCCCGCGCGCTGCTCGGCCGCCACACCCTCAAGTACACCGCCGAGTTCAGCCTCGCGCCGGTCGAAGCGGTGCGGCCGGCGGTCGACACGCCGGTGCTCTCGACGCAGAAAGTGGTCGACGAGCTCGAGCTGCAGTGGGGCGCCGGTCCCGAAGAACCTGTCCGTTTCTACCTGTCCCAACATACCGATCAGCACCGCGGCCGCGAGGTCATGGTCCTCGACGAGAAGGCCTACACCCGGCTGCTGCACCGCGGCTGGCACGTGCGCCCGCTCGACGCCGACCTCCATCAGCGCTGGCTCGACGAGGCCCAGCGCAGCGTCCACGACGTGGTCGAGCTGGCCGCGCCGGCGCTGGCCGTGGCCGCGGCGGAGGAGGGCGACACGGTGCGCGTGACGCTGTCGCTGGCCGAGGCCGGGGCGCGCGTGCCGGTGCCGCAGGGCGCGGCGCCGGGACGGGAGTGGCGCGAGAAGGCCGAGATCACGGCCATCGAGGGCACGCTGACCCTGGAGCGCGCCACGGGCCTGTGGCAGACCGCGGAGGTCCGGATCGGCTACGGCGTCCGCGACGAGCAAGGGCGAGCGCTGGTCGGCGAGACCCACCTCACCGGCACTGCTGCGCGGACCCCCGAGCTCCAGATCCAGGCGCCCGAGCACGTGCTGCCGCTGCCCGAGCGGGTCCGCTACGAGAGCGAGCGGCGCCGCCTGCTCGACGGCCTCGCGGGCACCTGACGCGACGCGAGGAGCGGATCGCGGCCCTGCCTCGGCGCGGTGAGGCGGCGAGGCGGCCGGCGATCGCAGCCCTGTCTCACGAGGGATGTGTCGGGCGGGTCCCGGCGATCGAGAGCTCCGGCGTCAACCACGGCGAGGCGTGAGGCGGGTGGGCGAGCGAACTCAGGGGGTCCTGCAGGCGCGTGAGCGGGCGCCCCCTCCCGCGGGCCGGCGCGGGCGAACGGGCGCCTCCGCGTGAGCTGACGCGCCCGGGCTGGAACCGGGACCCTTTGCGGCGCCGCTCGCCCGCGCTAAAAGGCCACGCGTGACGAAGCCTGCCCTTACGCGCGCGGCTCTACCGCCCGCCCTCCAGCGTGCCCTCGACCTCGCGGTCGACGCCAAGGCCGCTGCGCCCGTCGTCCTCCAGCTCACCGACGTGGCCGGTTACACCGACTGGGCCCTGGTCGTGTCGGGCCGCTCGGACCGCCACGTCGGCGGCATCACCGAGGCGATCATGGCTGGTCTGAAGGACATGCAGACCTCGCCGATCGGCACCGACGGCCTCGAGGAGCACCTGTGGGACCTCCTCGATTACGACGACTTCCTGGTCCACGTGTTCTACCACCCGGTGCGCAAGCACTACGACCTCGAGTCGATGTGGCGCGACGCCCCGCGCGCGGAGCTCGGGCTGCCCGCCGAGGTCATGGACACCTCGACGCTCGAGGGCCTGACCCCGCCGGCCGACATGCCCCCGTTCCGCGGCGGCAGCTTCGGCGCGTTCCCGGGCGAGCTCGAGAACGAGGAGGAGCTCGCGGACGCGCCGGGTGAGCTGCCTGAGGGCGAGGACGAGAGCGAGGACCTCGACGAGGGCGAGGAGGGCGACGTCGCGGAGTACGACGAGCCCGACGACTTCGCCGACGACGAGGAGGGCGACTACGCCTACGGCGACGAGGACGGCGAGGACGACGAGGACCTCGCGGCCGAGGACGGCGCCGGCGAAGCGGCCCCGGCCCCGGCCGAGGCGCCGCCGCCGTCGCGGCGCAAGTGAGCGTGCGCCCGTGAAGGTCAGCGTCGTCGCCGCCGGCAAGCTCAAGGACACCGCGCTCGTCGCGTTGTGTGCCGACTATTTGCGGCGCGTGCAGCCGTTCGTCACCGTCGAGATGCTCGAGGTGCGCGACCTGGCGGCGATCCGCGCCCACTGGACCCGCTACGAGGGCGCCCGCGTGCTCCTCGACGAGCGCGGCGAGCAGATCGCCACCCGCGAGCTCGCGCAGTGGATCGATCGCTGGCGCCGCGACGCCCGCGACGTCGCGCTCTACATCGGCGACGCCGACGGCTTCACGGTCACCGACCGCACCCAGGCCGACCGCCTGCTGGCCGTGTCCCACCTGACCCTGCCGCACCGCCTGGTCCGCCTGATCCTGCTCGAGCAGCTCTACCGCGCCGGCAGCCTGCTCGCCGGGCATCCGTACCATCACGGGTGAGCCTGTCCGAACGGGCATGCTCGTGGGGGCCTGTCCGTACAGGCATGTCCGAGTGGGCATGTCCGAGTGGGCATGTCCGAACGGACATGTCTGGACGAGCGGGTCCGGCTCCCGATTCGGAGCCTCGCAGCCCTGGGCCCATACGCGCCATGGCGGCGGGTCCCGGCTCCCGGGTGAGGACCAGGCTCCGCTGCTGGCCGCTGCACGTCCGAGTACGGAGAGGTCCGAACGAGCACCCGGTGCCTCGCCATCCGTGGCCCGCCTCCGGTGCTTCGCCATCCGTGGCCCGCTGTCCGCCTCAGGGCCAGGACCGGCCCCTGCCGCCCCCGCGCGTCCTGTGAGGCGCCCGTCAGGAGCGTTCGCGGTTGGGCTATCCTCGGCCTCGTGGACGGGCAACCGCGCGAACACGCCGACTTGCTCGCCCTCGTCGCCCGGCACGCCACCGGCGAGGGCCGGATCGACTCGCCGTATCCGGGCGTGTGGTTCTGGCGCGCCGACCAGCCGGTGGCGAAGCGCAAGTCGCAGGCGCTGACGCTGTCGCTGGTGACGGTGGTGCAGGGGCGCAAGGAGGCGAGCTTCGGCGAGCACGCGCTGACCTACGAACCGGGCCGCTACCTCGTGTTGACCGGCGAGGCCGAGTTCGACAGCACCGTGCTCGAGGCCAGCCCCGAGCGGCCCTATCTCTCGGTGTGCGTCGCCATGCCGCCCGAGGTGGTCGCGCGCACCCTGATCGCGCTGGCCGACAGCGACGTGGGTCCGGTCGACGAGCCGGTGCCCGCGTTCGTCTCGCGCCTCGACCCGACCATCCTCGGCGCGCTGTGCCGCCTGCTCGAGGCGCTGGACGATCCGGCCGAGCGGGCCGTGCTGGCGCCGCTGATCGTCGAGGAGATCGTGTTCCGCCTGCTGCGCTCCGAGGCCGCCGCGGTGCTGCGCCGCGCGGTGCGTCGCGGCGACGAGACGCGGATCCAGGAGTCGATGGCGTTCATCCGCGCCCACGCGACCGCCCGCCTGACCGTCGAGGGCCTGGCGCGCCGCGCCGCGATGAGCCCGTCGCACTTCGCCCACCGCTTCCGCGCGGTCGCCCGCGTCAGCCCGATGCGCTACGTCAAGCACGTCCGCCTGCACGAGGCGCGCACGCTGCTGCTCCGCGGCGCGCGAGCCAGCGAGGTCGCAGGCGAGGTCGGCTACGCCAGCGCGTCGCACTTCACCCGCGACTTCAAGAGCTACTTCGGCGTCCCGCCGGCCGAGTACGCGCGCCGCCTGCACGCCGCGGGGGACCGGCCGGCCGAGGCGCAGCGGACGGCCTGAGGCGCTCGCTCCGAGGCGCCTCGCAGGATCGGGCAAGAGAAGCGCAGGGGCCGGCGTGGCGGCCGGCGTGGCCCTCGCTTACAGATGTGGCCATGAAGACACGCAAGCTCGGTACCTCCGGCATCGACCTGTCCGCCATCGGCCTCGGCTGCATGGGCATGTCCGACTTCTACGGCCCCGCCGACGAGCAGCGCTCGCTCGCGGTCATCCACCGCGCGCTCGACGAGGGCGTCAACTTCCTCGACACCGCCGACATGTACGGCACCGGTCGCAACGAGCAGCTGGTCGGCCGGGCGATCCAGGGCCGTCGCGACGCCGTCGTCCTCGCCACCAAGTTCGCCATCCGCCGTGGCCCGAACGGAGAGTTCCTCGGCGTCTCGGGCAAGCCCGAGTACGTCAAGGAGGCCTGCGACGCCAGCCTCAAGCGCCTCGGCGTCGACGTCATCGACCTCTACTACCAGCACCGCGTCGACCCGGAGGTCCCGATCGAGGACACCGTCGGGGCGATGGCCGACCTGGTCAAGGCGGGCAAGGTGCGTCACCTCGGTCTCAGCGAGGCCGCGCCGGCGACGATCCGCCGCGCCTACAAGGTCCACCCGATCGCCGCGCTGCAGACCGAGTACTCGCTGTGGAGCCGCGACCCCGAGGACGAGCTGCTCGGCCTGTGCGCCGAGCTCGGGATCACCTTCGTCGCCTACAGCCCGCTCGGGCGCGGCTTCCTCACCGGCCAGATCAAATCGATCGACGACCTCGCGGCCGACGACTTCCGCCGCCACTCGCCGCGCTTCCAGGGCGAGAACTTCCAGCGCAACCTCGACCTCGTCCGCCAGGTCGAGCGGCTCGCCGCGGCCCGCGACGTCACCGCGGCCCAGCTCGCGCTAGCCTGGCTGCTGGCCCGCGCGCCCCACGTCGTCCCGATCCCCGGCACCCGCAGCGAGGCGCGCCTGGCCGAGAACATCGGCGCGGTCGACCTCGAGCTGACCGCGGAGGAGCTGCAAGCGATCGACGCAGTGGCCCCGCGCGGGGCCGCGGCCGGCGAGCGCTACCCGGCGGCGAGCATGCGCCAGGTCAACGGCTGAGCGGCGCGCGGGTCGACCTCGCCGGGAACGCTTCAGCGTGTCATCTCAGGACATGTCCTTCGGACCATGCGCGAAAGAGCATGTTCGACAGGGCATGTCCTGAAGCATCTCTGGCGCTCCTCGGGCCGGCGCTCCTGCAGATCCAGACGCCGCGTCGCGGCGCTCGCGCCACCGCGAGTGACGACCGCGTCACGCGACCGTCGCTCGCGCGACGTCTGCGCGCGGCGCGTGGGCGCGAGGCTCGAGTCGGCACGGACGATGACGAGCGGACGGGCGGACGCGACCGGCGCGTGATCGCCTCGGGCGCGACATGGGGGCGCGGGTCTGCAGCAAATGCGACGCGGCCTTTTCGGCCGGCGAAGGACGCGCTAGACGACCCGCATGTCTGCACGCCTTCGCCCTTCCACGCACCTCCTGCTGTCCTTCGCCGCGCTCCTCGCCTGCAGCCCGAGCGACCCCGGCACCACCGAGGGCACGACGGACGGCACGAGCACCGGCGAGACCGACGCGACGACGTCGACGACGAGCGAACCGACCACCGGCGACGCGCCCACCGGCAGCACCGGCGAGCCGACCACGGGCGACGCGACCACCGACGCGACCACGAGCGACGGCACCACGACCGACGGGACCACCTCGCCCGTCGACACGACGACGGGCGACGACACGACGACGACGACGGGCGACGACACGACGACGACGACCGGCGACGACACCAGCGACACGACGGACACGACCACCGGTTCGACCACCGACGAGACCACCGGCGGCGAGGGTCTCGGCCCTGACGCCCAGGCGGCGATCGACGCGCTCGAGCTGGTCGTCGACGGCGTGTTGTGGCCCAGCGAGTCGGACTACCCGTGGATCGTGTTTGGCCTGCCCGACGCGGCGCCGGTCACGGTCGACAACCTCAAGGAGTTGGTCGGCCCGCTGATCGTGGTCGACGACGGCGAGGCGCCGCTGGAGGAGCAGACGATCGAGGAGAAGCCGTGGGACGCGATCTTCCTGCAGATGACGACGCCGCAGGACTGGTGGACGGACTACGAGATCATGCGCGCCGAGCAGTACCAGGCCATCCAGGACACCCTCGACGCCCACCTGGTGAACCTCAAGATGTTTCGGATCGGCGAGCAGTCGGGCAACTGGCTGTCGGGCGCGATCGACATGTTCGTGATCGGCGAGACCGCCGACGGCGACCTGGTCGGGATCCAGACCGTCACCGTCGAGACCTGAGCCAGCGAGCCCGCACGGGCATGTCTCTTGTTACATATCAACGAGACATGTCGCCGAGGACATGCCCGAACCGTCATGTCGCGCGGCTCACTGCTTGTGGACCACGCCCTGATCGTCGACCGTGAACGTCAGCTCCTCGCGCAGCAGCTGGTTGCTGTCCTGCGAGCGCGACAGCATCACCGTGGCGGTGGCCTCTTCGAAGCCCTCGGCGACGGACAGCAGCACGCGGAAGGTCTGGGGCGTGCGGGGCGGGACGAAGCCGTCCCAGCGGGTCGTACCGCCCTCGACGTTGAAGCCCTTGATGTAGATCTCGGCGACCAGCTTGTTGGTCTCGACGATGCCGGCGACCCGCATCTTGAGCACGAGCTCGACCTGGCGCGGGCCCTTGGGTTCGTAGGTGAGGTCGAGCTGGAGGTCGGCGGAGTCTTCCTTGACCGACTCGCTGCGCAGCGACACAGGGCCGCCGGTGGGTTTGTGCGCGCAACCGAGGAGGACCGCCGCGAGGGCCACGGAGACGAGGGGGCGCATGGCACCGCCGGTTTTACACCCGCCCCGCCGCGGCGTCAGCGGGGCCGCAGCCCGAACTGCAGGGCGAGCTCCAGGCCGAGCGACAGCTCCAGGCCGCCGACGCGGAAGCGCGGGGTGCCGACCGTGTCGGCCAGGCCGACCACCTGGGCGCCGTCGTGGTCGTCGATCGCGAAGCTGCCGCCGAGCTCGATCCGCGGGCCGACGCGCAGGCCGAGCTGCGGCGACGGCTGGGCTCGCCAGCCGGGCGACAGCCGGAGGAAGCCGCCCAGCAGCGGCGGGCGGGCCAGGACGTCGTCGTCGCCGGCGGCCAGCAGCGGCGCGCGCTCGCCGGCGCGCGTGATCCACCACGGCTCGATCGCCAGACCGACGAGGATCGGCAGCTCGAAGCTCTTGTGGCGCAGGGCGTAGCCGGCCGCGATCGCCACGCGCAGGCGGCCGAGGCCGGACCCCGCCTCGGCCTGGCCGATCGCGCGGGTCTCGAGCGCCGCGGCGAAGCCCCGGGGGCTCCGCACCTCGAAGCCCAGGCCGCCGCCGCCGCCGGCCAGAGGCCCGCCGTACGCCGGCGGACCGACGCCGAGGACGGTCGCGGCGTGCAGGCCGAGGCCGAGCTCCCAGCGTGGCTTTTTAGACATGTCCTCAGGGACATGCTCCTTGGGACCTGTCGCTTGGGTCTGGACGGGCGGCGGCTCGGGCTCGGGCTCGGGCGCAGGTGGGGGCGGCTCGGGGGCGGTGGCGACCGCGGGCGGCGGGATCGCCACGTCCTCCGCGTCGGGGGCTACCGCGCCCTGCTCGACGGCGAAGATCAGGTTCGCGGCGGTGCTGGCGGCGACGCGGACCTCTTGCCCGATCTCGACGGCGAAGCTGCGCTCGTAGGCGCGGCCATCCGAGGTGATCACGCGGATCGTCCCGCGCTCGTCGGCGGCGCGGGTGAGCTGGAGATACAGGTGCGGCGTCTCGGTCGGGGCCGCGCCGCCGTGGCGCTCGATCGGCAGCCGTGGCAGGCGCAGGCGCAGGGCCGCCAGCACTGCGGCCTCGTCGAAGCCGCGGATGTCGGCGCGCGCGGCCCGGAACTCCTGCGGCTCGCCGGCGGGATCGCCTGTCTCGGGGGACATGCCCGATCCGCCAGCCGTCCCGGCCGCGGGGGCGACCAGCAGGGCGACGAGCGCGCATGTCGGGGCGAGGAGCACGGGGCCAGCCTAGCGTGTTTCAGCCGCAGCCGTTGACGACGCACACCGCCGCGCCGAGGTAGGCGGAGTCGCAGCAGACGTCGAGGTCGCCGGTGCAGGCGGAGGGGCAGGGGCAGGTGAGGCACTCGCCGGCGTAGGTGTAAACGTGGCAGTCGCCCGCGAGGCACACCTGGTCGCCGGCGCAGGGGCTGCCGCAGGCGTCGCAGTGCAGCGGGTCGTCGCCGAGCACGACGCAGGCGCCGTCGCAGTCGGTGCGGCCGTCGCCGCAGCCCTCGAGGCACTTGCTGGCGTTGCACACGCCCGGGTCGCCGCAGTCCTTGTCGCACTCGCCGCAGTGGTTAGGGTCGCTGCGGGTGTCGACGCAGACGCTGCCGCAGCGGACCAGGCCGTCGCGGCAGCGGCACGTGCCGTCGTCGCAGCGCTCCCGCACCGGGTCACAGGTGCCGTCGCAGCAGGTGCCCGCGACGACGCAGTTGCTGCCGCACGGCTCCTGTCCTTCGGGGCATGTCGGGTCGCCGCAGGCGGTGTCGCAGCTGGTGTCGCCGTCGCAGCCTTCCTGTCCTTCGAGACACGTGGTGCCGCCGTCGCAGCCGGTCTGTCCCTCGGAGCAGGTCTCGGATTCGTGCGAGTCGTCGCTGTCCTCGCTGGCGTGGCTGGTGTCGTCGGTGTCGACGTTGCTGTCGTCGGTCGAGCTCGCGCCGCCGATCGTGTACTCCTTGAGGCACGCGGAGGCGCTCGCCAGCGCCAGGACCGCGGTGAGGCCGAGGCGACGCGCGAGGCGCCGGCTGGTCGCCGCGGTGGGCACAGCGAGGTGCATGGGCGGGGCTCCCGTCGTGGCGGTGCCCTCGGCCAGGTCCGCGAGGGCCGAGTTTTTGCACGCCGCGAGAGACGAGCGCCCGGAGTCGGTCGCTCGCAAGCGAGGCGCCATCACGGCGCCTCCGCGCCGCCGGCCCCGACGAGGGCGGCCTCGGCTTGCTTGCGGTGGGCGCCGGTCGGATGGTGCTCGAGGTAGTCCTGCCAGCAGGCGGCGCGGGCGTCGGTCGGGCTGCGGCGGCACAGGCCCGCGCGGGCGTCGTCGGCGAAGCGACCGCCGGGGAAGCGCCCCAGGTACTCGCGCCACACGGTGGCCTGGCCGTCGCCGCCGCGGATCTGGCGGGCCAGCGCGAACAGGTCGCCGTAGGCCAGCTCGGCACGGGCGCCCGCGCCGGGGAGTGCCAAGATCTCCCGATACTTGCGCTCGGCGGCCGCGAGCTCGCCCTTCTGCCACAGCAGCTGCGCCTCGTCCTCGAGCGAGAGGCCGGCGGGCGCGGGTGCGGCGTCGTCGATCGGCTTGCGCCGGCGCGGGCCGTCCTTCGTGACCGCCTTGCGCGGCCGCGCCTCGGCCGGCTCCTCCGCCGCGGCGGAAGCTGACCCTTCGGGCATGTCTCCGGGGTCACCTGCAGATGCTGCTTCGGGCATGTCCTCGGGGATAGTGGCACCTGGTGCTTCGGGCATGTCCTCGCGGACAGCCGTGCGTCGCTCGCCCGCGCCGTCGACGTGAGCCTCGGTGGTGCCGCCGACGCGCGTCTCGTCGTGGCGGCCGCCGACGCCGTCGAGGGCCGCCGCGGTGCCGCGCTCGTCGGTCTGCCGGGCCACGAGGTCGGGGCCGACGACGGCCAGCAGGACGGCCGCGGCGAGGGCCGCGGCCACGCCGAGGATCACGCCCACGCGGCGGCGCCGGGGCACCTGCGGCGGCGGGATGCTGGCCAGGCGCCGCTCGGCGAGCTTGCCGTCGAGCTCGGCCTTGAGCGCGCGGGTGAACGGCGCCAGCGTCTCGGCGTCGCCCTCGCCGTCGGCGGGCGGGGGCGGGGCCACGGGCGGCAGGGCCTCGGCGCGCGCGACCGCGTCGGCCGGCACTGCGGCGGGGTCGAGCTCGCGGGCGCGAGCCAACATGGCCGCAAAGTCAGGTGTGGGCCGGGCCTTGGCGACCAGCCGATCGAGGTGATCGGCGGCGTCGCGGGCGAACGGCGCGAGCTCGGGCGGGAGGCCGTCGTCCTCATGCGTCGCCATGGTCGCGCTCCTTGTCGTGAGAGTCTTCGGTGAGCCAGCCGAGGCGCACGAGCTCGCTGCGGATCCGTGCGCGGGCCCGGGTGGCGCGCACGCGCAGGTTGCCGGGCGAGATGCCGAGCTCGGCCGCGGCCGCGGGCACCGGCATGTCCTGCAGGTCGCACAGCACGAACGCCTCGCGCAGCTGCGGCGGCAGGGTCTCGAGCACTGCCATCAGGACCTCGGCGCGGCGCTGCCGGAGGTGCGCGCTCTCGGGGTCGGCGTCGGTGCCGACGCTGCGCTGGGCGCTGACGACCTCGAGACGATCCATGGCCTGGTCGCCACGGTAGCGCGAGCGCCAGTGCTTGCGCACGATGTTGACGGCGATCCCCCGCAGCCAGCCGGCGAACGAGCCCCGGCCCTCGAACTGGGCCAGGCCGACGAAGGCCCGCGCGAAGGTCTCCTGGACCAGGTCCTCGGCCGCGGCGGTGTCGCCGGTGAGATAGGCGAGGTGGCGGAACACGCGGTCGAAGTGCTCCTGATAGAGGCGCGACCAGGCTTCGATGTCGCCGCCGCGGGCGCGTTGCAGGAGCTCGGCCTCGCGGTCCTCCGCTTCGGAGGCGCTCGGCGTCGAGCCCGGACGTAGAAGTTGTAGGAGCGAACCCACTCGACCCCCAGGTACCCGATCCCGCCGCGGTGTTACAGGCGAGCGCGTCGCGCGGAAACGCTCGCGCGGGGCGGTGAAAATTTCTTTCCCACACTCTGTAACAACCTCGCAGGTCCGGGGACTCGGAGGCGGAGACCAACACTCATGCGCATCTTCGGCACTTCGATCCTTTCCCTGTCCACGTTCTTCTTCCTGGTCGGCTGTGACATCGAGATCAACGGCAAGATCGAGGACGACCAGGCCGACGACGACCAGAAGGACGGCGAGGGCGACTCGCAGGGCGAGGGCGAGGGCGAGGGTGACTCGCAGGGTGACGGCGAGGGTGAATCACAAGGCGACGGCGACGGCGATGGCGACGGCGATGGCGAGTCGCAGGGCGACGGTGACGGCGAGAGCCAGGGCGATGGTGACACGCAAGGCGATTCGCAGGGCGAGGGCGACACGCAGGGCGACGGCGGCGAAGGCGACACGCAGGGCGATTCGCAGGGCGACGGCGGCGAGGGCGACACGCAGGGCGATTCGCAGGGCGACGGCGGCGAGGGCGACACGCAGGGCGATTCACAGGGCGACGGCGGCGAGGGCGACACGCAGGGCGATTCGCAGGGCGACGGCGGCGAGGGCGACACGCAAGGCGACGGTGGCGAGGGCGACACGCAAGGCGACGGCGGCGAGGGCGACACGCAAGGCGACGGCGGCGAGGGCGACACGCAAGGCGACGGCGAGGGCGAAGGCGACACGCAGGGCGACGGCGGCGAAGGCGACACGCAGGGCGACGGCGGCGAGGGCGACACGCAGGGCGAGGGCGAGGGCGAGGGCGACACGCAGGGCGACGGCGAGGGTGAGGGCGACACGCTCTGATCGCGTCGCTCCATCACGACGATGGGCCGAGCTCGCGTCTGACTGCGTCTCGCGGCGCGGGCATTCGATGAGAAGATCGCCGGCCATCGTCCGCGCGGGCGACGGCGCTGCGCGTCGCAGCCGGATCCGAAGTCGCGCGATCTACCGCGTGCTCGCATCGTTTCGAGTTCCGGGCTTCGAGTGACAGTCGAGTGCGAGCGTGCGCGCTGCGACGCCGCTCGCGACGACGCGCCGGAGCCGACCTCGAGAGGTCGGCCCGGCGCGTTTGCACCGTCACGCGACTGCAGGGCTCAGCGGTCCTGCTGACCCTTGTCGTCGACGTCCGTGCGATCGCCCATGTCGGTGCGATTGCGGTTCGGGTAGTCGGGCTGCTGGACATCGCGATCGGTGCGCGGCGTGCTGGCCGGCGCGTCGGTCTGCTGGCGGCCGGGCTGCTGCGGGTTGCGCTGGCGCTCGTCCTGGGTCTGGCCGGTGCCGCGATCCTGTCGATTGCCCTGCTGCGGATTCTTCTGATTCGGGGTGGTCATGGTCGTTTCTCCTGATCTGTCCTTCGGGTCAGGCGGTCGTTCGCCCGTCCGAGGCTCGGCGTCGGGAGCATGGTCGGCGGGGCGGATCGAGCAACTGGCGAATTCGAGCGGCGGTGCGGCGCATCGAGCCAGATGTGCGAGGTGGAGGCGGTCCACGTGCGCGACCGTTGTTTGAGAGTGGCAGGGCCCGCTCGTCGATTCGTCGCCGAAGATCGACGGCGCGCCCACGAGGTCGCTGCGGCGCGACCCCGCGGCGCGAGCCGCGTGGCGTGCTCGACTAACCCGGGCCGGGCTCAGGTCACCAGCTCGGCGAACATTCGCAGCATGGGCTCGGTGAACAGCGGCGACGGCAGGATGGTGCCGCCCAGCGCCCACGCCCGGGCCAGCGGCAGCGGCCAGCGGCGCACCCGCAGCGGGCCCTCGACCGCCAGCAGTACGCCCTGCAAGGAGAAGAACGCGGCTGTCCGCAAGACCATGTCGAGGTCGAGCGAGGCGGCGACGATCCACGTGTGAAGGGCGACGCTGACGGCGAACGCGAGCGCGAGGCCGGCGCCGGCGCGGCCGCGACGCGCCAGCGGGACGAAGCAGTGCTGCCGCAGCCAGCGGTTGACGACCAGGTTCCAGCGCTCGCCCCAGAAGTCGCGCAGGCTGCGGGCGAGGATCGGGTGGCGCTGGACCGGCGGCACGCGAGCGCCGAGCAGCCGGCCGATGCCCTCGAGCAGGCCGGCGGCGGTCTCGGCGAAGGCGTAGATGAAGGCGCACCCGGCCAGCCAGCGCAGCGGGAGACCGCCGTGGTGCGGCGCCAGGACCACGCCTGTCCACAAGGACATGTACATGAAGGCAGCCGCGACCGCGGTCCGCGACCACACCGCGACGTCGAAGCGCGGAGTGACCCACCCGCAGCGGCGGCTGTCGACGATCGCCAGCACGTGGACGACCCGGCGCACCGGCCCGAACTCGCGCGGCTCGCGGGCGAGGTCGATCAGGCGGGCGAAGCCCCAGAACGCCGCCGCGGCCAGGAGCGCGCGGAGGAACGGGGAGTCGGCGCCGAACGGGGCGAGGAAGGCCGGCAGGGCGACGAGCAGCCCGAGCGCGCGCCGCAGCGGGGAGCCGGCGGTGACGAGGGCGGCGAGGACGAGGAGCGCGAGCATCGTCGCGCGCAGTGTACCCGGCCGGCGCCGCGCTCGACCAGCTGGCTCGTGGGACAGGTCACAAGTCGGGCGCGCCGCCGCGCCGCGGCGACGATCCCGCGGCGCGCACGCGCGAGCGCACCCGTGTGAGCCGGAGGTTCGAGCCTCGTCGAGCTCGCGGACACGAGGGCGACGAGCACCGGACTGCGATGACGATCATGGTTCGACGACCGGCGAGCCGTGAGGGTCTCGCGGAGGGTCGCAGCGACGTAGGTTGGGCCCGCTGAGAGGTTTGTTGTCGAGGACACGCGAGCGCGGACACGTCGACAGACGACGCTGTCTCGCGGAGGTTCGCAGCGACACAGGCTGGGCTCGCTGAGAGGCTCGTCGCCCGGGTACGCGAGACACCCGAGAGCCGGCGCTCACGGGCAGAAGTCGCCGAGGGGGTTCTCCGAGCTGCAGGTGTTGAGGCTCGCGCTCTGGCCCTTGGGCACGCTGACGGTCTCGAGGTGGATGTGTGGCCCCGACGAGCAGCCGGAGTTGCCGCTGTAGGCGACGAGCTGGCCCTGATCGACGTGGCTGCCGTTCTGGATCGCGGGCCCGAGGCTGTCGATGTGGAGGTAGTAGACGAACAGATCGTTGGCCGGGTTGTTCGGGTCGCCGCAGTCGGACTTCAGCTTGACGTAGTTGAAGGCGTTCCAGCACTGCATGCTGCAGCCGTTGTCGTAGCAGTTGGGCAGGCCGGTCTGCTGGCCGACCACGGTGCCGGCGATGCCGGCGTAGATCGGGGTGCCGAGCGCGACGCCGTAGTCGATGCCGTAGTGCGAGCCGCCGTTGCCGCAGGCCGAGAACGCCTGCGTCACCACGCCGGGCGGGACGTGCAGGCAGCACTCGCCGCCGTTCGGCACCGCCTTGCACGCGTCGGCCACGCCCGGCGGATTCACCTGGCAGCCGTCGGGGCACACCGTCTTGCTCGCAGTCTCGCCGCCTGCACAATCGTACAGGTCGTTCGGGTCACCTTCGGGCAGGCTCTGGCCGCAGTAGAGGCCGTCGCCGCTCATCGCCCCCTGGCACGGATCGCCCTCGGGGTTGCAGGCGTCGGCGACGCCCGGCGGGTTGACCTTGCAGCCGGCGCTGCACGCTGTCTGGCCCGCGGTCGCGCCGTTCTGACAATTGTAGAGGACCGTGGCGTCGCCGCCCATCAGCGTGCCGCCGCAGTAGAGGCCGTTGCCGCTCATCGCCGAGGCGCACGGATCTCGCGCGATCGGTTTGCACGCGCCGGCCTCGCAGCCGCCGGGGCAGGGGGTGGCCGACTGCGTCGAGCCGCCGGCGCACTGGTAGAGGCTGCTGTGATCGGCGAGACCGCCGAGCTCGCCGCCGCAGTGCGGACCGTCGCCGACGCCGTCACACGGATCTGCGGGCGTATTCGGATCGGTGGTGCTCGTGGTGAGCGGACCCTGCGTGGTGCCGTCGCCGGTGCTCGTGCCGGTGGACGGGTCGGGTGCGGTGGTCGTCGGACACAGCGTGAGCTGATCGCATGGCGCAGCGGTGCTCGCGCTGTCGCTGCCGGTGGGACCGCCGCTGCTGCCGGAATCGCTCGCGTCGGTGGTGGCGCCGGCGGTCACGGCGGACGCGCTCGTGATCGTCCCCGCCGACAACCCCGACGGTCCTGCGGACTCGCCGCAAGCGAGCGTGATCGTGACAGCGAGGACAGCCGACGTGAGCGCGTGCGAGCGAGCCATCGCCGTCGACGATACCCGCGCGCTGCGCCGTGCGACAAGGCAGGGCTGGGCGAGCCGCGATGAATTCGCGAAGCTTGGCCATGCGCCTAACATTATCGCTCGCTCGCATGTTCGCCGTGTCGCTCGTCGCTGCCGGATCGGGGGCGTGCGGCGACGACGAGAAGGGCAGCGCCTCGGGGTTCGCGACGGGGACCGGGTCGACGATGATGACGACCGACGCGTCGACGACTGCGCCGACGACCGGCGAACCGACGACGAACTCGACCTCGACGACGTCGACGTCGACCTCCACCACTGCGCCGACGACGACCGAGCCGGTGCTGCCGACCGACGCCACGAGCACGAGCACATCGACGAGCGAGGCGACCACCGACGAGACGACCTCGACGTCGACCACGGACGACAGCACGGGCACGACCGGGACCGATGAGTGTGGGGCGCCGGGCATCTTGCTGGTGTGCGACGAGGACGACGACACCGACCCGTTCCACGCGATCGGGGTCGGCTGTCCGGGGGCCAAGGAGAACACCATCCCGATCAGCGACCCGGTGTTCATGTCGCAGCCGATCGCGTGGCGGGCCGCGCGGGGCTTCGGCACCGCCGAAGATCCGAACGCGCCCGGCGAGCTGCTGTTCCGCCCGCGCGAGGGCGAGAAGTTCCTGGTCCTCAGTACAGGTCGCGTCGCCAACCTCGACGGCGACGGGGTCCTGGTCGAGACGATGTCGCAGTTCGAAAACGACAACAACTTCAACCCCGACATGCCGAACGCCCTGCCGGCGCCGATGAGCCCGCTGGTCGGGTCGGACGGCGGCCAGGGCGGCACTCCGTTCGCCGGGTGCGACGGGGTCAACGACTGCTCGGACAGCATCGAGCCCAACTGGACGCTCGGCAACGGCGACCCGAACGACCTGCTGTTCGGCTCGTTCACCGTCGAGGTCCCGCCCGGGGTCGACGGCTTCCTGTTCGACGCGGTGTTCTTCTCGTCGGAATACCCCGACTTCGTCGGCGACACTTACAACGATATGTTCATCGGTTGGTCGACCAGCGAGGCGTACACCGGCAACGTGACGTTCATCGCCGGACAGCCGTTCACGGTCACGTCGCTGGCCGAGGCGATGGTGAACGCCGGCTACGTCGACGACGCGCCCGAGCTGGCCGGGACCGGCTTCGAGTCGCACGGCACCACCGGCTGGGTGACGATCCAGGCGCAGGTGGTCCCCGGCGAGACGTTCACGTTCGCGTTCGCGATGATGGACATGGGCGACAGCAGCAAGGCCACGGTGACCGTGGTCGACCACTGGCGCTGGGACTGCAAGGGCTGCGTGCCGCTCGAGGTCGACCCGCTGTGCGGCACCGAGGGCCACCCGAAGTGCTGCGGCCTGTGCGTCGACCCGCTCGACGATCCGATGTGCGGCACCGAAGGTCACCCGGCCTGCTGCACCGCGGGGTGAGCTCGTGGCGGCCTTGCAAGCAGCGCTGTGACGCGCGCGAGCGCGGCCTCCGCGGCCTCGTGACCGACCGGCCGACCGGATTGTGCCAGTCCGCGCGATGCGGCGACGGCGTCCTCTCACCGTTGCCGCGTTCGCGGCCTTGAACTACGCTGCTCGGCGATGGCTGATCATGCCCCGCTGCAAACGGCGTGCTCCCGCTCCTGTGTCGAGAGGTCGCCATGGCGGCTGCATGTCCGATAGAACATGTACATCGGAGAATGTTCTATCGGACATGCCGACGACCCTCCGCGTGACTCGGCCGGAGCATCCGCGCGAGCTCGAGGCGGAGCGAGTCGTCCATGACCATGAAGGAGCGGCGAAGCGACGCCTGGTTCTGTCCCAGATCGGTCCGCGATCGGGGCAGGGGGAGCCGTCGTTCCGTCAGCCGATCAGGTCGGCCTGGTGAGGAATGTGATTGGCAAGGTCACGTGCTGGCCATGGTGCTAAAGAAGCTCGTCTCCGTCGAGGTGATCGGAGCGCCTGCTACCAGCAAGGAGCCCCGACAGAGCCGTCAGCTCGGATGGATCGGCGAGGGTAAGCCGCAGTCGGGTGAAGAGGTCCGGTTCGATTTGCGACGCGGAAGTGCTGTGCGGTGGCGCTGCCGAACACGGCGCGGTCGATGCTCCATCATTTTTGCAAGGGTGCGGTCGCCCAGCCGCATGTGGTTGGTTTCTTCAGGCCGTACCGCTTCGTGGACAGCGATTTCGACGGCTACACCGATGACCGCGACTGCTGCCCTGATTTGCCCGAGGATTTCGATGGTCACGCGGACGAGGACGGCTGCCCGGATTGCGACAACGACGGTGACGGGGTCCCGGAGATCGGGCTGCTCGCGGTCTGCCCCGCCAGCGTGGACTACCGCTGGCTCGCAGGGCCCGGCTGCGAGGCCGACCCATCGCTCGCTGACGAGGTCGAGTTTTCGCCTCCCCGTTAGCGGCCGCGGCCGGCGTCAGAGCGAACCTCAGTTCGGCGAGGCCATATCCTTCTCGTCGTTCTCGAGGCGCTCGCCGGTCGGGCTCACAAGCCGAGCTGCGGTCGCTGCTCTCTCCGTGACAGGCGAAGGGTCACGCGGTTAGTCTGTGGCGAGGTGACGGGCGCTGCGGGCACAGGGACGAGCTCCATTGGCGAGCGGGACCGGGTCTGCTGCTGAGCGCGGCGCTTGCCGCTTGCCCAAGGCCGACGCCGCCGCGCTCGATCCCCTCGTGGGAGGAAGTGTCGCGTCCGAGGCCGCCGGACGTGTTCTACAACACCCGGGTGTGCTGCGCGGTCGCGCTGCCGACGACGGCGCGGGCGATGAGAAAGCGTCGGTGTCTCGAGGCGGCCGTTCCGCCGCCGGTGGTCGGAATCTTCACGCCGGTCCACCGTTTCGTGGATAGCGACTTCGACGGCTTCGAAGAGGAGTTCGACTGCTGCCCTGACTTGCCCGAGGATTTCGATGGTCACGCGGACGAGACGGGTGCCCGGATTGTGACAATGACGGCGACGGGGTGCCGGAGATTGGGCTGCTCGTGGTCAGCCTGCCTCGCGCGCGCTCCCACTGGCTCGCGGGGCCTGGATGCGAGGCCGACCCGTCGCTCGCGGACGAGATCGAGTTCCCGCCGTCCCGCTAGCGGCCGCGGCCGGTGTGAGACCGAAGGACTCGTGGGCGGCCGGTGAATATGTCTTTCGGGGCATGTTCCCGCCGTCCCGCTCGTGGCCCGGCCGGGGCGAGAGCGCAGAGCTCATGTGCGGTAGGAGGATATGTCTGTCGGGCATGTCCTTCTCGCCGTCCCACGAGGTGCTCCACCGGGACGCGGTGCTTGGGTCGGTTGCCCGACCCGTCGCTCGCGGGCGAGGTCGAGTCCCGCGGCGGTAGCCGGTTCGGCCGGGGCGAGGAGCGGCGGCTCGACCGGCCCCTTTTAAAAAGAAAAGACATGTCTTTCGGGACATGTCACCCGCTGCGGTCGTCCCGGGGACCGGGGCTCGCGGGGCTTCGGACGCGGAGATCTACCCAGGCGCCGGGGCCCGTCCGTGGGCTCGTGCCGGCGAGAGAGCGCGCCCGCGCGGAGGTCTTCATGGCCGGCGTCGTCGGCGACAGTGGTTCTCACGTCGGCGATGGGATAGGGTGGCGCCATGGCTCTCCGCTCTGGCTTTCGTCACGTGTCTCTTGGTTCATGTTCCCTCGTATTCGCGCTGGCTGGCTGTTCGACGGCCGCGAGCGGCACCGGCGGTTCGACGGACAGCCTGTCCGACGGCCAGACGTCGGGGAACTCGACCGGCTCGCCCAGCTCCGACACCGAGGCCCAGCCGACGACCACGAGCGCCTCCACCGACACGTTCCCGGGCACGTCGACCGACGACGGCACCACGTTGGCGACCGGCGAGGCGACCAACACGATGGGCGTGGACACGACCACCGGCGACGCGACCACCGGGCCGGCGACGACCACCAACGACTCTCTCGGCACCACCACCGGCATCGAGAGCACGGGCACCGAGACGAGCGACGGGACGACCGACGGGACCACCGAGGGGACGTCGACGACCGACCCGGTCGATGACGACGACGACGACGACGACATGGTGCCGGACGCGGACGACAACTGCCCGGCCGACGCCAACCCGATGCAGGAGGACACCGACGGCGACGGCCAAGGCGACGCCTGCGACGAGGACGACGACAACGACACGGTCCCCGACCCCATGGACAACTGCCCGCTGGTGCCCAACCAGGACCAGAAGAACACCGACGGCGACGTGTTCGGCGACGTCTGCGACAACGACCTCGACGGCGACGGGATCCCCAACGCCGAGGACCCGTTCGCCAACGACGGCAACCTGCCCGGCGTGACGACGCCGTTCAAGATCTACGCCCACTCGTCCGGCAACCTGTACACCGTCGACGTCACCGACCCCTACGCGGTGTCGATGGTCAGCAACTTCAAGTTCTCCAACGACGCCTGCGACCACTCGGTGACCGACGTGGCGATCGATCGCTGGGGCGTGCTGTACGCGGTCACGTTCGGGTGCGGCTACGTGATCAACCCGCAGACGGCCCAGGCGTACAAGCTCGGCACGCTGCCGCAGAGCTTCAACGGTCTGACGATGATCCCGAAGGGCATCCTCGACCCGAACAAGGACACGCTGGTCGGCATCGCCAACTCGGGCCAGTGGTACAAGCTGGCGCTGCAGAACGGGATGTTCAACATCCAGCAGATCGGTCAGTACGGCGCGGGCTACACCTCGGCCGGTGATGCGTTCTCGATCGAGGGCGTCGGCACCTACGGCGCGGTCAACAAGCAGGGGGTCGGCGGCACGGTGATCGTGCAGGTCGACCCTGCCACCGGCGCGGTCCAGAGCGAGCTGGCGACGCTGGCCCAGAACCCGCAGGTCTACGGCCTGGCGGGCTGGGAGGGGCTGATCCTGGCGTTCGACTCGGGCGGGCAGATGTTCCGCATCGACCCGCAGACCAAGGTGGTCACGCCGCTCGGCAACAAGAACGTGACGTGGTGGGGCGCCGGCGTCGGCACCGTGATCCCGCAGTGAAGAGCAGGGCGAGGGCGGCCCAGCCGCCGGCCTCGCCCCCGCTGCTGCATCCGCACGCCTCGTAGACCGGCGGCATCGTGGCGGTGTCGCCGGCGGTGTCGCCGGCGGTGTCGCCGGCGGTGTCGTTCGCGGTGGCGCCGGTCGTGCCGGTGCTCGTGTCGTCGGTCGTGCTCGAGGCGGCGGTGTCGGTGACCGGTCCCATGGTCGGCGAGGTGCCCCAGGCCGGCTCGTCCTCGGCCTGGATGACCCCCGTGGTGGTGGCGGCGGGGGCGAAGAGGGCGAGAGCGAGGCCGAGTGCGTGGACCATGCCGGGAGGATAGGCGGGTCCGCGGCCGGCTGTCCACTCGCAGGCGCGGAGCGAGCAAGATGTCCCGAGGGACAGGCCGTCCGAAAGTCACGCTGCGGCCGGCGAGCGGCGGCGGAGCGACCTCGCCGGCGCGGGCAGGCCGCAGCCGGTGAGCGGGGCGCGCGGCAGGCAGAGAGCGTATCAGGGTGGCGAGATGGACATGTCTAAAAGGGCATGTCTATGAGGACAGGCGTGCGAGCGTCCTCGCCGGCGCGGGGATTCGCCTCAGGACATGTCGAAGAAGACATGTCGAAAAGGGAATGTCCTGAGAGCCATGTCGTCAGGCGGGCTTGCGGATCGCCCAGTGGACGTCGAGCGGGGCGTCGCACAGGCCGATGTGGTGCGACTCGAAGTTGATGGCGTTGCGCTGGCCCAGCGGGGCGCTCTCGCCCTCGGTGAGGGTCACGTCGGCGCCGCCGAGCGTGAACTGCAGGTCCCACAGCTCGGCGGGCTGGCAGCAGCCCATGCAGTCGCAGGTCTCGACGCTCTGCGGCGTGACGGTGAGCTCGGCCGCGCCGGCCTGGGTCGGGGAGAGGCCGTGGCCGGCGTGATAGACGGCGGGCTCGCCCGGGGCCTGGAGGTCCCACACGGAGATGGCGGCGAACTGACAGCCGCCGAAGCCCTCGACGCGGTCGACGACGATCCGCGGGCAGGCCGGCATGAGCGGCAGCCAGGCGGCGGGGGCCGAGACGCTGAGGGTCCACGGGTCGGGGATCAGGCAGTTGTCGCCGCAGGCACAGCCGTCGAGCTGCCACACGGGGCCCTTTTGCGGGCTGATCCGGGTGCCGGTGAACTCGAGCGGGCCGCACGCGACGGGCTTGCCCATCTGCGCCAGCTCGGCGCTGACCGTGTCGCCCTCGACGCCGCACACGCCGCCGCCGGTGGTCTCGGGGTCGGTGGTGCTGACGGTGGCGGGCTCGGTGGTGCTCGGGGTGGTCGGATCGGTGGTGGTCGCGGTGGTCGGATCGGTGGTGGTGACCGGGTCCGTGGTGGTCGCGGGCTCGGTGGTGCTGGCCGTGGTGACCGTGGTGATCGTGCTCGCGCCGGTCGGCTCGGGGGCGGTGGTCGTCTGCGCGTCGGTGGTGGTGGGGCCGGTGGTGGTGTCGGGCCCGGCCGTGGAGGCCGTGGTCGAGGCTTCGCTGCCGGACGTCATCGCGGTGGTGTCGTCGGCGCAGGCCACCGCCACCACGGCGAACATGAATAGGGCGAGTTCAAGGCGAGGCATGCCCCAAGGGTAGCGAGTCCGGACGCAGCGCGCCCGTGACGTCCGCGGCCTGCCCGGGGCGGCGCGGCAGCAGGGCTCGGCGAGGACGGTCGGAGAGCTCGCGCGAGCGACGAACTGCGCCGCGATGGCCAGCGCGCTGCGGTTCCGTCGCGCGGCCGCGGGGAGCTTCGCCACCATGCGCGAGCGACCCTCGGGGACGCGCGGGCGATCGCGCAGCGAGGGTCGCCTAGGGCGTCTTCTCGCCGGCCGGGACGGGGAAGGGCAGGCGATTCTCGGCCAGGGGGACGGGGCAGGTGGCGTAGGCCGTGAAGGCGCAGGGGGGATTGTGCGCGCGGTTGAAGTCGAGCAGGACGGTCCCGTCGCGCGGCAGCTCGGCGAGCAGGAAGCGACCGCCGTGGTAGGTCTCGCGGCCGCTGGTGCGATCGCTGAAGACGAACAGGAGAGCGTCGCCGCCGGGGCCGTGCTCGAGGATCGGGGTCAGGCGGTGCTCCTGGCCGTCGACGGTGAAGACGGCGGTGCCGGGGACCTGGGCCGGCTGGACGGTGCCCAGCACGGTGGGATGATCGATGGTCCGCGGGGTCGCCAGCGGCTCGAAGCGGGCCTGGATCAGCCACGCGGGGTCGAGGGCGAAGGTGGCGACGCCGGTGAACTCGCGCCGCTCCTCGGCCTGGTGATCGTAGAGGCGCAGGCCCAGGCGATCGCCGCGGGCGATGACGAGGAAGGTGAAGCGGTCGCCGAGCTCGACGCGGTCGGCGGGCTGAGCGGGATCGAGGTCCGAGCGCAGGACGACGTCCTGGATCGCTTCGCCGCGGATCTTGGCGTCGACGCCGGGCGCGAGGCGCAGGCGGACGCGCCCGTCCGCGAGCGCGAGGACACCGACCTCGGCCGGCGCGCCAGCGGGGAAGACGATGTCGGCGCCAGGATCGGCGCCCAGGCGGTACTCACCCGGCTGCAGCCAGTAGAGCCCGGCGAGGGCGAGCCAGCCCTGCGGGGCCCGCAGCGCCTCGATCCGCGCGGCGTGCCAGCGGGCGTGTTCGGCGGCGTAGGCCGGATCGACGGCCGGGGGCGGCGGCGCCTGCGGGTGGCAGGCGGGGAGAGCGACGGCGAGCAGGAGCGCGGCGCGCAGTCCCTCGGAGAGCAGGTGACGCATGGGTCGGGCGGGGTGGCGAGCAGGTGTCCCGGGGGACATGTGTGAGAGGTCGTGCAAGATGTCCCGGGGGACAGTTTACGTGGATGTCCTTCAGGGCATGTGATCGCGCGGTGCGATATGTCCCGAAGGACATGTCGCAGCGGTCAGAAGGTGATGCCGACGTCGAAGATGAAGCGGCCGTTGCGGTCGTCGATCGGCTTGACGTTGCCGGGGGCGATCGAGTTGGGCAGCAGGATCGCGTAGCCGAGGGCGAGGGTGACCAGCTTGATGTCCCACTTGATGAAGTTGATGCCGACGCTGCGGCGGAAGTCGCGGGCGAACTGCACCTGCGACCAGCGCTGGGTCAGGATCCCGAGGTCGAAGAACAGCGAGTGGTGGATCTTGCCGCCGAGGAAGTCGTTGAGCGAGGTGACCTGGAGGGCGATGCTGGCGAGGGCGCGGATGTGGCCGCCCTGGGCGGTGTAGTGCAGGCGCTTGAAGCCGTCGCCGGTGTCGATCTCCTCGATGTCGACGAGCATCGTCTCGGGGAAGATGCCGCGCAGACCGAGGTCGGCCGTGCCGCCGCCCCAGTAGCGCCAGATCTCCGGCACGCCCGCCGCGCCCGAGCCGCCCGGCAGGCTGGGCAGCGGGATGGCGTGGCCGTAGCGCAGGGCGTAGCGGAAGTTGAGGCGGTTGCCGGTGCGCGGGATCGGGATGAAGTGCTGGAAGGCGAGGTCGGTGCGGATGAACCAGTCCTGGCCGCCGAAGTAGGGCGAGGCGAAGCGCAGGTCGCCCTGGACGATGATGCCCTTCTCCGGGTTCGAGGGGTTCTCGGTGTTGTTGTAGGTGAAGCCGGCCGTGAGCGCGCCGGTGCGGTCGGAGACGATGGCGTCGCGGCGGTTGACGACCGAGGGCAGGCCGAGCTCGGTCTCCGGGGTGAAGGCCGGCTTGGCGACGTCCTGCGAGATGTTGCTCTTCTGGATCAGGTAGCCGACGTAGAGCTGGAGCGCGCGGCTGCGGCTGTAGCTGAGGGTGATGTTGCCGACGGCGAGCTCGATCGGGCCGCGCGCCGGGGTGACGCGCCGCTGGTACTGGCCGTTGATCTCGAGCGTCAGCGGGGTGGCGAAGATCCGCGGGCGGGCCAGGCGGCCGCGGACGCTGCGCTCGTAGCAGGGCTGGCCGGCGCAGTCGCCGAGGAAGGGGACGTTGCTCGAGAACTGGCTGGTGTTGAAGCCGTAGTGGCCGAGGACGTCGAGGTCCCACGCGGTGCCGAACAGGTTGGGGAAGATCGGGTGGAGGAACACGTAGAACGGGTCGAGCGTGGCCAGGCCGACGCCGCCCTGCAGCTTGACCGAGACGTCCTTCGACTCGCGCATCTCGAGCACCTGGTGGACGGTGCAGCGCTCGCCCGGGGCGTCGTCGAGGTCGCAGCCGGTCGGGTAGGCGGTGAGCTCGGTGCTCTCGGCGACGTCGAGGCCGTCGACGTTGGCCCGCGACTCGTCGGCCTTGGCCCGCGAGTACACGCCGCCCGGCTTGTGGGCGAACTGCCGCCGCAAGATCCAGCTGCGGGTCTTGAAGTTGCCGCGGATGACGGTGTCGCCGAACACGCCGGGGCGGCCCTCGTAGACGCTGATCTCGCTCTCGACCTCGACCGCGCTGCCGCTGGCGTAGGCCTGGCACAGGCCGACCTCGGGGTCGACGAGGCGCCTGGCGTTCGGGACAGGTTTGACCTCTTTGGTGCGCGGGTCGGTGTAGAGCCAGCGCAGCTCGGCGTCGGCGACCGGGAAGCCGTCGTTGCGGTAGTTGTCGACGATGCCCTGTTCGACGTCGCGATCGAGCGAGGTCGCGAGCGGGATGCCGCCGGGGCGGTCGTCGCCCTTGTGACGCAGGGCGGTGCCGCGGAGCATGCGGGTCGCGCCCCACTCGCCGCGCTCGTGGTGCGGCTGGCCCTCGATCTCGCGGTCGCCGGGGACCGGGCCGTCGAGGTAGCGGATGACCTCGGGCTTGCGCGAGGTGAACACGCGCGGGCCCGGCTCGACGGTGACGCGCACGTAGAGCTCGGCCCGCGACTGCTTGCGCAGGGCGGCGAGGCCCTTCGGGTCGAGGTCGCGGGCGGCCCAGGCGGCGAAGGAGTCGCGGCGTAGGATGGTCTCGACGTCGACGTCGGCGTACTCGCCCTTCTTGTCGAGGCCGTCGGGCCAGAAGGCGACGCGCACGCCGGCCTGGGCGCACAGGTAGCCGGCGTCGGCGAACTTGGCGAGGAGGGCCGAGAGGTGGTCGACGACCGCGGCCTCGGTGAAGGTGCCCGGAGCCCGCAGCACGCGCTCGTCGGCGAAGTCGCGCTCGAGCCGCTCGCGCACGCCGCGTGGGACGCCGCGGCCGACCACGAGGTCGAGCTTCTTCATGCGCACCACCGGGCCCTCCTTGATCTGGAAGGTGAGGGCGCCGGGGGCGTTGCCGTAGTCGTCGTAGCGGCCGTCGACCTCGGCGAGGAGGAAGCCCTTGCTCTGGTAGAAGGAGCGCAGGTTGGCGGCCTCGCGCTGGGCCGTCTGCTCGCTCGGGGCCTCGCGGCGGGAGAACAGCTGCAGCTCGTTGCGCAGGCGCTGCTCGGAGTAGCTGCGGCGGCCGATGAAGGCGGTCTTGACGCCCGGGCCGAGGTCGACGTTGACGGTCAGCGGCAGCTTGCCGGTCTTCGGGATGTCCTCGGGCTTGAGGTCGTCGTAGCTGGTCTCGACGCGGACCTGCGGGTAGGGCAGGGCGAGCCGCGAGGTGGCGGTGCGGCGGATGATGGCGTCGCGCGGCTCGGCGAACTGTCGCTCGACGCGCTCACGGCTCTCCTCGACGCGCTCGCGAGTGATGCGGGCGGGGAACGGCGTGGCCTTGACGCGCGGCCAGAAGGCGCGCCGGATCCACCCCTTGTCGTCCTCGGAGACCTTGCCGACGACCTTCACCTGGCGCATCGGGACGCGGTACGCGGGGCCCTTCTCGAGGAACACCCACAGGTCGACCTCGTCGCTGGCGCGCCCGCAGGTGAGGCCGAGCGAGGCGCTGCCGCGCAGGTAGCCCTTGTCGTAGAGGTAGCGCTTGAGGCGATCGACCTCGTCGGCCTCCCACTTGGTGCAGGCGGCGTCGCCGGGCTCGCACACCTGCGGCCGCTCCTTGCGCAGCTTGCGGGGCGAGACGCACACGCCGCGAGACAGCGAGCCGGGCCGCGAGTTGATGCTGAGCTCGCGCTGGACCTCGGTCTTCGACAGCGGCAGGTGGCCGCGGATTCGCACGCGGCGGATGCTCTGGCCCGGCTCGACGCGGATCGTCAATTCGTTGGCGCCGGCCGGCTCGAACTGGGCGCGGTAGCCGAGCTGCTGCAGCTGGGCGGAGATGGCGGCGGGGATCAAATAGCCGGTGCCGAGGTCGAGGATCTTGCGCAGGCGGACGCCGTCGTCGCCGGGCAGGAACTTGTCGCCGACGACGCGGGCGCGCTCGATGCGGGCGAACACGACGCCGGGGTCCTCGCCCTCGAGCACGGGGCGGACGCTGAGCTCGACCTCGCCGGCGCCCTTGGGCTCGAGGGCGATGACGTAGCCGCCCTCCTCGGCGGTGAGGTCGAGCTGGTAGTAGAGGAGGGCGAAGTCCTTGCCGCTGAGGCTGACGACGCAGGCGGTGCCGCGCAGGGTGGTGCCGCGCTCGCGCGCGCCGACCTCGAAGCCGCCGCGGTCGCGCAGGCTGTCGAGCGCGCGGTCGATGAGGCCGAACGGGTCGGCGCCGGCGTCGACGCGGGCGCAGGTCGGGCCGCTGGTGACGACGCTCGGGGTCGGGATCTCGGGGGCCTCGTCGGTGGTGGTCGGCGCGGCCAGCTCGCTGCCCTCGCCCGGCGGGGGCTCGGCGGGCGGCTCGGTCTGGTCGGGCACGTCGTCGATGCCGGCGGGCGCGGGCGGCGGGGCCGGCTGGTCGGGCTTGGCCGGCGGCTTGTTGGTCGGATCGGCGGGCTTGCCGGCGGGTGTCTGGATGTCCTTGGGGGCAGGTCCTTCGGGACCTGGCGCTTGGGTACTGTCCTTTGGGGAAGGTCCTTTGGTGCCTGTCTCTTTGTTTTCGCTCGTCGGAGCGGGCGTCGTGGTGATCGGCGCCTGCGAGCCGGGCGGCGGGCCCGGCGGAGGAGCGGCCCACGCCGGCGCGGTGCTGACCCACGCGAGCGCGACGACGGCGAGCAGTCGCGTCAGGGTGCGGCGCCGGGCGAGGCGGGGATCAGCGCAGGCTGGGAAGCTGGTATTCAAGGCGCAGCTCGAGCGAACGCTGGCGGAGAGGGTCGAAGATGATGCGCTCGTTGAAGTAAGAGCGGCGGTTGTCGCGGAACTCGAGGACGGCGGAGTCGAGCAGGCGGAAGCGGACGCGCCAGTCGTAGCTGTTGCGCAGGAGCAGGCCGGGGTAGCCGCGGGTGTAGCCGGCGCCGATGGTCAGGTTGCCCCAGTCGGTGCGGAACCATGGCCGCGGGGTCTCGGCGTTGACCTCGACGCCGAGCTGGCCGAGCTGGGCGCCGACCTGCGGCAGGTAAGGGGCGAGCCGCGGGACCGACTTCTCGACGTAGCGGTTGAGGTTGATCTCGGTGAGGTTGCCGACCAGGCCGAGCGGGCGCCCGAGCAGGCCGCCGGAGCCGTAGCGGCGCACGTTGGCGTCGGCGACCTCGCGGTTGCCGCTGCCGAGGATGGCGTAGTCGACGCACTCGCGCTGGGTCCGGCTGCGCGCGCGCGTGTCGCCGAGGACGCTGCAGCGGAAGGTGATGGCGTCGAGGGTGCCGCCGAGGATCAGCGACATCTGCCGCGGCTGGTTGTCGATGTAGACCGGCTCTTGCCGCTGGGCGCGGACGTCGACCTTGCTCGACGACAGGTTGTTCTCGAGCAGGACGCGGCCGTAGGTGATGTCGTAGGCGCCGTTGAGGATCGCGACGTCGAGCACGCCGGCGGTGACGTCGACGCGGCCCGACATCTCGAGGTCGGCGATCGTGCCGCCGATCGCCAGCGAGACGGAGCCCTCGACGCCCTTCATGATGTTGTTGTCGACCCGGAAGGGCGTGGTCGTGCGGAGCCGGAGGTCGAGGTTCATGTCGCGCAAGATCTCGGGCGGCGGAGCGGACGGCGCGGAGGTCGGATCGGCGAAGGATAGCACCTTGACGCCCTGCTGCGCGTCGCGCACCCAGCGGCCTCGAGCGACCTGCACGTCGCCGCGCAGGGTCTGGACGTCGCGCCCCTCGAGGACGATGCCCTTGCCCGAGATCGCGGCGTAGAGCTGCGGCCGGCCCGAGTTGTCGAACATCTTGTACTGCACGTCGTCGACGTCGACGCGCAGGCTGCTGCTCTCGAGGCGCGAGAAGTCGGGCGCGAGCACGACGTTGCCCCACAGCGCGAGCGAGCCGCGGTCGCCGACGCGGGCCCGCAGGTGGCCCTCGGGCGCGGCGAGGTCGTCGATCGCCGCGGTGCGCCCGCCGACGAACACGCCGAAGCCGTCCTTGTTGGCCGGGCACGGATCGGCCTCGCTGCAGCGCTGGATCTCGATGACGCCCTGGTCGACGTCGATCGCCTCGATGCCGAGGCCGTCGAGCTCGACCATCAGGCCGCCGGGCGCCGGCGTGACGCGGGCGCGCACCGTCTTGAGGTCGAGGCTGTCGCCCATGCGGCCGGCGACGTGGGCGTCGGCGATCTGCAGGCCGCCCGAGCTGGCGGAGAAGGTGCTCGGCAGGAACTCGCGGAACAGCCGGCCGTCGAGGCGGCCGCGCGCGGCGGCGGAGAAGCTGCCGCCGCACTCGCCTCCGAGGACGTAGAAAGTGCGGTGGCCGTTGAGGTCGCCGAACTGGACGGTCTGGCCGCGCACCGACAGCTCGCCGGATGCGAGGAGGGCGTCCTGGGCCCACTGCAGCGACAGCTTGGGCACGGCGAAGGTGGTGCCCGCGGCCTTGGCGGTGACGGGCTGACGCGGATCGGGCACGCTGAAGCTGCCGGTGATGATCGGGTCGGAGACGTGGCCGTCGAGCTTGACGTCGAGGCCGATCTTGCCGGCGATGCCGGACACCGCGGTGCCGGCGACGAAGGCGTGCAGGCCGGCGAGGTCGAGCTCGCCGGCGACGCGCGCGCTGGCGCCGGTCGGCGGGGGCGTGCGCGCGGCGTTCGGCGGCTCGCTGCAGTCGCGCGTGGTGTCCTTGGCCTTGGCCTCGGGGGAGGCCGACAGCTCGACGTCGCCGGACACCGAGAGGGTCTTGCCGCTGGCGCTGCCGCCCGAGCGCAGCTCCCAGCCGTCGCGCAGGCTGAGGCGCGTGCCCTGCAAGGTGGCGACCAGGCGGTTGGCGGTGCACAGCGAGTCGGACTCGCGGCACGGGTCGCCGGGCAAGTTGCTGCCGGCGGCGACGCCCGAGTTCGGCGGGCGGCCGGCGGCCCACAGGCGATCGAGCTCGACGAGGATCTTGAGGTCGCGGTCGCCCTGGCCGTCGCGCCACAGGCAGGAGGTGATCATCGGCTGTCCCGGAGGACAGGTTCGCGCGCTGACCGTGAGGCCCTCGGCCTGGCCGTGCAGGCCCTCGCCCGGCTCGATGCCGGCGGCGCCGAGCAGGTTGCGCAGCGGGAGGTTGGCGAAGTGGACCGCGAGGTCGGCGGCGTACGAGGGGCTCTTGCTGCCGCGCGGCTTCTCGCCGATGGCGATGACCGCGTCGACGTCCCACTCGTAGGGGGCGCGGCGCCTGCGGCCGCCGTCGTCGCCGAAGCGGCCCTTGACGACGATCTCGCGCCGCGCGGCCAGGCCGTCGCCGGCGGGGCGGTCGATGCTGTCGAGCTGCAGCTCGCCGGAGCCGAGCGGGATGCCGACGGCGTTGATGGCGGTCAGCTCGACGGTGCCGTGCACGCTCGGGCGCGCCAGGGTGCCGGTGATCTTGAGGTCGGTGCCGCGATCGATCTGGGCGCCGGCGGGCAGGTCGGTGAGGCCGGCGATCGCGGCGAAGGTGCTGATCGGCAGGCGACGGCCGGAGATCTGCAGGTCGAGCTGCGGGTCGCTGTCGAAGCTGACCGAGCCCTTGCCGCTGACGTCGCCGACCGGGACGCTGAGGTCGGGCGCGGCCGAGGGGCTGGGGCGGCGGTGCTGGCGGGCGACGAACTCGTCGATGCTGATGCCGTCGCGGGTGAGGCTGAAGCGGGCCTCGGTGTCGCGCAGCTGGCCGTGGGCGACCTTGAGCTCGGGCACCGAGACTGCGCCGCGGGCCTGGAACTTCGACAGCGGGACCGGGCGCTTGGCGTCGTCGCCGATGTCGAGCCGGATGTCGGCCTTGCCGCCGATGCTGTCGCCGCCGACGCGGTCGAGCTCGACGCCGGTGAGGTCGATGCTGGCGCGCAGGGTCGGATCGCCGCTGACGCCCTTGCCGTCGAACAGGCCGACGTCGACGTCGAGCGCCCCGGCGCCGCCGAGCACGGTGGCCCGCTGGCTCTTCAGGCTGAGCACGCCGTCGTGCAGGCCGAGCGAGACGTCGCGGATGTTCTGCACCGCGAACTGGCCCTGGCCGACGTCCGACAGCTGCAGCGAGCCGTTGCGGCCGCTCGGGCGCCCGATCGGCCCGTAGACGGTGAGGCCGGCCTGCAGGCGCTCGACGAACGGGCTCTGACCGATGCTGGCGAAGAAGGCCTTGCCGTCGCTGATCTTGAGCTTGATGTCGGTGGGCTTGAGGGTGGAGAACTTGGCGTCGAGTCCGCCGTCGACGCTGAGGGTGGCGCCGTCGACGGTGACGAGCAGGTCGGCGAGGTCGAGGCCGTCGTCGCGGTCGAGGACGACGCCGCCGTCGAGGCGGATCCGCCGCGGCAGGCCGTCGTTGCCGCGCCGCCGCTCGATCTTGAGGGCGCCGATCTCGAGCACGATGCGGTCGAGCGGCGATTTCTCCTCGGTCGGCGTGGCTCCCTCGGCGGCGTTCGCCAGGACGTCGGCGACCGGCTCGGCGGCCTCGCCCCGGGTCTTCGGCCGGGTCTTGCCGGTCTTCTTGGGCGGCGGGGACTCGGGCGCCAGCGCGAAGGTGACGTCGGCCGGGGTGGCAGTGGGGCCAGGGCCTTCCTCGCTGGTGGTCGGCGCGGGGGCGCCGAGGTCGAGGGCGAACTCGCGGACGTCGAGCTTGCCGGAGGCGGTGCCGGCGAGCATGGCCCGGGTGCCGCCGGCGGCCACGAGCTCGCCGGGGTCGATGTCTCGCAGCTCGGTCTGCGCGGCCAGCAGCATGCGCCGCTCGGGGCCGACGCCGAGGACGAGGTGGTTTCTGGCCTCGTGCTCGCGCAGGCTGAGGCTGCCCCCGAGGACATGTCCTTCGAAGCGGGCGATGTCGAGGATCCACCGCTCCTCGCCGGCCGGGATGTACTGCGTCCAGGTGTCGGGGACGGGGTCGCGGGCGAGGGTGGCGTCGATGGCGGCGTCCTTGATCGCCCAGTCGACGCTCGGGTCGGTGAAGAAGTTGAGGCCGACTCCGGAGGCGGCGAGGCCGATGCGGATGTCGGTGAAGGGGCCGCGGAAGGCCAGCTGCGCGGGGGCGCCGAAGGCGTCGATCATCGGATCGGCGAGGCCGTGGACGCGGGTGATCAGGCGGCCGATCGGGCCGGCGTCGGTGAACAGGGCGGTGACGTCGACGCTGCGCTTGCCGGCGGTGAAGATGTCGCGCAACCACCCGCGCAAGAGGCCGTGCGAGCCGCCGATCAGGCCCTCGGCGCGGATCCGGATGTCGCCCAGCGGACCGTCGCCGCCGGACGCGAAGTGCTCGAGCTTGAGGTTCTCGATCGGCAGCTCGTAGCCCAGGGCGGTGATCCGGGCGACGCCGGTGGTGGCGAGCGCGTTGAGGTCGAACTGCAGCGGCTTCTTGAGCGGCGGCGGCTTCTTGGGGTGGAGGCCCTCGAACACGAGGAGGGCGCCGACGTCCTCGAGCGCGAGCTGGGTCTGCCAGCCGGTCTGACCGCGGAAGTCGAGGTCGAGCGCGAGCTCGGCGAGGTCGGTGTGGTCGATGCGGATGCTCAGCGCGCGGGTGCTGAGCTCGGGGTAAGGGCCGGGGCCGGGCCCGAAGGCCTCGACGAGGTCGACGATCCAGGCCTCGGTGCCGTCGGCGTAGCGGGTCTTGATCTCGGACACGTCGAGCCGCATCGGCGCTTCGGTCCAGATGTCGGTGAAGTGCAGGACCCACGGGACCTCGAGCACCGCCGGCACGAGGAAGCGGTTCCACGGGATGATCTCGTGCAGGATGATCCCGGCGTCGACCGGGCCGTCGCACGTGGCGATCAGGCTGTCCGGCTCGGGCTTGTCCTGCTTCATGTAGCCGGCCCACAACTTGATGCCGGTGACCGTGGCGTGGTGCGGCTGGCCGGTGACGAGGTCGATGATGAGGTCGGGCCGCCAGTGGACGCTGCCGAGCTCGAGGCGGCCGTTGATCTGCTTGTCGATGACGACGGTGAGGATTCGGCCGAGCGTGGCGTCGTTGACGAAGAAGTAGGCGACGACGTAGACGACGCTGAAGAGGCCGAGGAAGCCGAGGACGAACGAGATCGGCAGCTTGACGAGGAGGAACCGCAGCAGCGGGTTCTGGCGCCGGATCGGCTGCGGCGAGGCGGCGAAGCGCAGGACCTGAGGGTGCAGGGCGCCGATCTCGTCGGGGTTGGCGAGCGCGTGGAAGACCAGCGCCTCGCGCAGCTGACCGAAGCCGTGGTGCAGCCGCGGATCGACGTCAGGGCCGGGGACGTCGCCGTCGACCCGCCCGAGGACGTGATCGCGGACTCGCGGCTCGACGTCGTCGTCGACGGCCTCGAGCGCCTTGACGACGATCGGCGGCAGCTCGGCGCGAAACGGCCGCGGCCGGGCGAGGGGGATCCGGTAGGCGAGCCGCAAGGAGCGCTCGACGGCCTCCTCCCGCACGCGTCGCCGTAATTGCTTGCGCAGGTAACGGCGCGCTCCGCGCAAGTCGCCGGAGGCGATCCGCCCGACCAGGCGCTGGCGCTGCAGGTCCTGGTAGGCGTCGAGGAGGAGGGCGAGGTTCGGCCCGCCGGGGAAGAGGTGACGGAAGCGACGGCTGTTGCACAGCCGTTCGAGGCGCACCCGGCCGTCAGCGAGGAGATCGGCCTCCCGCTGCCATGCACTGCCCGTTCCGCCGCCGCTGGCCACGTTTCAGGGCTCTAGCCTATCATCCGCGGCTCCACCAGACGGCGCAGAAGTTGAACCCCCGGACGAGGCGGCCGGACGGCCCCAGGCGGGATGATGGAGCCGGACGTGCTCGTGCGCCGCAGGGAGCGCGACCTGACACGCGAGCCGGCGCGGGCCCGTGAAGCCGAATCGCGCCTCGAGGGCGGTCGGCTGCGGGAGCGCCGCGAGCCCGACCTCGACGTCGACGGCGCAGCTGCGACAGACACCCTCGCCCCGGCAGCTCTGACCTATCGGCAATCGGGCCGCCCGAACGGCGTCGAGCAGCGTCGGCGGGAGCTCGTCATCGTCGGCGACGATGTCCGCCACGTCGAGGACGATCCGCCGCGCCGCGGTGAGGAACTCGATCGCCACGCCCGATCGAGTGTGGCCGAATCCCGCCGCGCGAGCGCTGCGAATTTCACGGTTGCGAGCCCGCGAGAGAGGTGCGTCGGGCGAGGGCCGTGCTCGGGTCGGGGCGCGTCGTCGCCAAGGCGCAAAAAAAGAAGGGCCCGTTCTTGCGAACGGGCCCTTCGTGAGTAGCGGGGACGGGATTTGAACCCATGACCTCCGGGTTATGAGCCCGGCGAGCTACCTGGCTGCTCCACCCCGCAGCGAGGGTTTGCTTGTACTGCCAGCCGGGGCGCAGGTCAACGACTTTCTGCAGGGTCGCGAACGATTGTCGACGGATGGCGGGGCGAAGAGGGAGCGGCGCGCGGCGCGGCCGGAAGGTAGAGCCCGGCTGCGGCCGCCAGATCAGGGGTCTTCGGGCGAATCGGGCTCGCGGGCGAGGTCGGCCAGGTCGACGCGGAGGGGGGAGCGATCTCCCTCGCCGCCCGCGCGGTCCCACAGAGTGGCCAGGACGGCCAGCGGCTGGTTGACTGCGTCGAGGCGGAGCACGCTCTCGCGGGGCGGGGGCCCGGCGGTGAAATTCAGCGGGCAGTGATCGACGCGCGGGGCGGGGTCGGCGACGGCGACCGGCAGGCCGTGCGAGCGGCAGATCATCGGCCGCTCGGCGTAGACGGCGCAGGCGCCGTCGACGAGGAGGGCGCAGTGGTGCTGGTGAGCAGGATCGTCGGCTTGCTCTCGGACCCTGTTGCGAAGGACAGGTGTCCGGACGGACAGGTCGGCCAGGGCGCGGCGGATCGGCTCGGCCTCGGCGGCATACACGCCGAAGCGATGGTGGCAGCAGCTGTCGCAGCCCGCCCGACAGGCGAAGGCCTCGGGGGTGCGCGCCTGGGCCGCGGCGAAGTGGGCGTCGACGCGGCCGCGGAGCTGGACGAGGATGGCCGCGAGGGCAGGTCGGTCTGGGTCGCTCACGCAGGCGACGGGATACCAGAGGCCGAAGGCTCAGGCTTCGGAATGCATGCGAGGCGCAGCCCGGCCGCCGCGGAGGACGGCGGTGAGGGCGCGCTGGACGGCGACGGCGCGGTCCTCGTCGTCGGCGCCGAAGGTGCAACCGGCGACGTACGGGTGACCGCCGCCGCCGTGCGGCTCGAGCAGCGCGGCCATGCTGTGCTCGCGAGCGTCACGCGGGAGCCAGGGGTTGTAGCCGGCGGTCAGCTTGATCCGGCGGTCGGGCCCGCGGGTGAGCGCGACGACGTAGCGGATCTTGGGGTGGTGATAGTAGGGGATGAACTTGTTGTAAGCGCGGACCGGCTGGTCGAGCAGGCTGTAATGAAGGACGTCGCCGTCGACCACCGCGGTCTCGCCGATCAGGCGGATGTCGTGGCGGTTCTGCTCGAGCCGCGGCCGCAGGAGCCGCTGGACGTACTCGGCGGCGGCCAGCTCGGCGAGCGAGCGGCCGAGGAGGTCGTGGATGAAGCGCTCGCCGAGCTCACGGTCGTGGTTGTTCTCGACGAAGGTCATGAGGAGCAGCGCCGGTTCGCTGAGCTCGACCGGCATGCGCGGGTCGGGGAAGGCGGCGCTGTCGATGATCTCGGCCCAGCGGATCAGCTCCCCGTGGGCCGAGAGGTCGCAGGCGAAGCGGTCGCGGAGGATCCGGGCGAGGTAGCCGGCGCAGCTGCTGGCGGTCGGGTCGTGGAACTTCTGGCCGCTGCTGTCGGCGAGGAAGTGTTCGCGGTCGCCGGGGAGCTGGAAGGCGCTGGCGTGGTGGTCGAAGTACCAGGCCAGTCCCGGGTGCTGGCTGTAGCGGAAGTCGACGCTGGCCACCTCGTCGGCCTCGAAGTCCTCGGGGTCGTAGGGGTCGCCGGGGCGGTGGTCCTTGGGGATCAGGCGGCACGGCCGGGACCCGTGCCGCTGGCGGTCGAAGGCGGCGAAAAGGGCGGCCGAGGCGGCTCCGTCGAAGCACCAGCCGTGATGGAGGATATGAACCGCCATGCGGACGCTCCTTATACCGGGGGCGTCCGGCGCCGTCTCCAAAGCGGCTATTCGTCGCGCTCGACCTGGCCGGGCTGGCGCGCGTGGAGCGTGAAGATCCCCTCGGGCAGGCGGCGCAGCTCGGCGCCCTCCGGCGCGGGCGGCAGATCCGCCGGGCCGTCGTCGTGGATCAGCAGGGAGGCCTGGATCCGCGATTCGGGGCCGTGGGCCATGGCCCGCCGCGAGCCGGACGGGGCGGGGGCGTCGGCCACGAGCAGGCGGCCGCCGCGGTGGATGACGCCGAGAGTCCGGCCGTCGCAGACGAACAGGTTGAGCCGGGCAGGGTGGCCGAGCAGCTCGTCGAGGCCGGCCAGGGCGCGGCGGATCTGCGGCGGGGCGACGTAGGGCTTGTTGAGGTCGCCGTTCGCGTGGAGGGCGGCGAGGAAGCCGAAGACCACCAGCTCGCGGTCGCCGGAGTGGCTGAGGGCCCGCTGCAGGAAGTCGGGCAGGCTGGCCTTGAGGCGATCGCGGACGGCGTCGTCACGGTCGTCCGCGGTCAGGGCGCCCTCGGCCCGCACGCCGAGCCAGCGCTGGAACCGGGCCAGGCCGAGGCGCGGCACGGGGATGTCCTCCGCGCCATGTCCCGCAGGCGCGACGGCGTGGGCGGCGAGGGTGGTCTGGCTCGGCGCACGCAAGAAATCCGCGATGAAGTCGGCGCGCAGCTCGCGGACGACGGGACGCGACTGCACGAGGGTCTCGCTGCCCTGCACGCCGCCGACGCTCCACGCCCGGACGAGCGCAGGGTCGACCTGGGCCCCGTCGTCGGCCAAAAAGCCGTGGCCTTCGCAGCAGCGCGACAGCACTCCGGTCAGCCAATTCGCAGTGACGCCACGACCGTCCGGATTGCCGTGCACAAGCGCAAACAGGGCTACGTTATCCACGTTCTGATCATAGCGAGGGGGGCGAGGAGGGACCAGTGCGCTGGCGATGGGTCCGCGTCACAGCGGGACCACGAGCACATCGCCGAGCGCGGAGTTGAATCGGCGCAGAGGCCGATCGCGGGCGCACGGGCGATCGTGCGGGCTTTGCAGAGGTCGCCGCGGGGGCTCTCGCAGCGTCGGCTCGGTCGCTGCCGGGGTGACGCACGCCAAGTGCGAGATCGCCTGGGTGGAGCAGGAAAAACACCCTGCGAGGCCGCGAGAATTGCCCGGCGCGGCCACGTACAGGCACGAATTCGCCTGTTGGGGCTGTTGGCGACGATTGCGCCGAATTCTCGCGCAGAGGTAGGCCTCGGTGTGAAAATGCTTGCCCGGGGGGTTGCCGCCGAACGCGGCTTGATCTCAGAATGTGCGCGCATGCGAGTTCCCACGGGCCGCCTCCGGATCGTCAGCACCCAACCCACCGAGGGCGCCGAGGTGCATGAGGGACCGCCGTCGCCGGGCCGTTACATCCGGGAAGCGCGACAGCGCCGCGGGATAAGCGTCGAGCAACTTGCGCTCGAGACCAAGATCCCTCGCCCCAGCCTCGAGGCCCTCGAGGAAGATCAGTTCAGCGCGTTGCCCGGTCCAGTGTTCGTCCGCGGTTTCTTCCGCTGCTGCGCGCGCTCGCTGAGCCTCGACCCGGACACCGTCGCGGGGTTGCTCCACGACCACCTGCACGCCCAGAAGGCGGGCGCGCAGCGGCCGACGCGTCGTCCCCATGCGGCGGCGCAAGCCAGCTATCGGGCGGTCCAGGCCGTCGGCGGGCCGCGCAAGCCGGCTCGCGCCGAGGGTGCGAAGTCGAAGCCGGCCACCGAGTCCGTCAACCGTCCGGCGGCGTTGGCGGCTGCCCCGGCGGCGGCTGCGGAGCCTCTCCCCAACGCGGCGTTGGAGGCGGTCTATCGCGTCGGCGCCCAGTCGCTCGACATGTTGCGCGCGCTCAACCGGATCCCGCAGAGCCGCACTCTGATGTGGATCGCGGTGTGCCTGGTGATCGCCGTGATCGCGGTGACGGCCTTCGCGCTGTCCGGCGGACAGGTGACCCCGCCGCACTCCTGAAGCTCGGAGCAAGCGTCTCTCCTTCGGCGTCGTCGGCCTCCCTCCTTATTAAAGGAGAGACGATCGCGGTTCGAGGGGTCACGCGAATTCCGGCGCATGGCGGTAGAATCGATGCGAAGGGCCGCGAAGCGCTGTTTGGGCACGGATTGGCGCCTGCTCGCGGTCGGGCGCGTATAGTGGCCCCCGCATGACGCCGGCGCTGAACCAAAACGATCTGGCGCGGCTGGTCCACGCGGGCGATCCGCGGCGGGTCGCACGGGCGCTCGCGCGGCTCGATGCAGTGCACGTCGCGGGCTACCTCGACAACTTCGAGCCGCACGAGCAGGACCTGGTGTTCCAGGCGCTGCCGGCGGAGCGGCGGCCGCATGTGCTGGCGGCGATGCGCTACGAGGTGGCGGCGGACCTGATCGGTCGGCGGGCGCCGGAAGAGGCGGCGGGGCTGCTCGGCGACCTTCAGGAGGATGACGCGGCCGACATCCTGGGGCGCGTCGACGAGGCCAAGCTGCGCGAGATCCTGGCGCACTACGACGTCGAGGACGCGCACGCGCTCGAGGAACTGCTGGCGTACGGCGAGCGCACCGCGGGCGGCATCATGTCGCCCGACGTCTTCTCGATCCACCACGACGTGACGATCGCGGAGGCGACCCGGATGGTGCAGACGGCCGACGACTTGCCGCAGCACGTCCACTACCTCTATGTCGTCGACGAGCACGATCGGCTGGTCGGGGTGATCGGGCTGCGGCAGCTGGTGCGCAGCAAGCCGGACATGCCGATCCACGCGGTGATGACGACCGAGCTGGTGTCGGTGACGGCCGAGACAGATCAGGAGAAGGTCGCCGAGCTGGCGAGTCGCTACGACCTGGTCGGCATCCCGGTGGTCGACGACCAGCGGCGGCTGCTCGGGGTGATCACCATCGACGACATCCTCGACGTCGTCCGCGAAGAGGCGACGGAGGACATCCTGAAGATGGCGGGCGCCGGACAGATGCTCGTCGAGACCCGCACCTTCGGCGCCAGCTTCCGCGCGCGCATGCCCTGGCTGCTGGCGGCGGCGGCGGGCGGTCTGCTGGTGGCGGCGTCGCTGCAAGGGTTCGAGGGGGCGCTGCAGGCGGTGCCGGCCCTGGCGCTGTTCATGCCGGTGGTCGCGGGGATGGGCGGTAACGTCGGCACGCAGAGCTCGACGATCGTCGTTCGCGGCCTGGCCGTCGGCTATGTGGAGACCAATCGCCTCGGCCGGCTGGTGCTCCGCGAGGTGGGGCTCGGCGCGTCGCTCGGCGCGCTCTACGGCATCGGGATCGCGGTCGCGGCGCCGTTCCTCGGCACGACCAGCAGCGACCCCGTCCACCTCGGCGCGGTCATCACCCTGGGCATGATGGGCAGCATGATGATCGCCGCGGCGGTGGGCACCAGCGTGCCCCTGCTCATGAACCGGCTGAACATCGATCCGGCGGTGGCGACGGGGCCGTTCGTGACCACGTCCGTCGACATCCTGGGGCTCCTCTTCTACTTCTGGCTGGCGACGGTGCTGCTCGGAATCTCCGGCTAGGCGGAGTAGTAGTCACCGGTCTCCCGCGCATGCAGTCGCAGTCCACGCCCGCCGTCATCCTCCGCACGCGCCCGCTCGGCGAGGCGGACCTGATCGCGATCGTGCTGACGCCGGAGCAAGGAAAGCTCGAGACGGCGGCGGCGCGGGCCCGCAACTCGAAGAAGCGGTTCGCCGGCGGGCTGTCCCCGGGGATGCGCGGGGTGGCGGCGATCGCCCGCGGGCGCGGGGCGCTGCTGCGGCTCGAGAGCTTCGACGCGACCGCCGCGCATGCGCCGGTCGGCGCCGACCTGACGCGCTTCGCCTACGTGGCCTATCTGTGCGAGCTGACTGACGAATTGGTGCTCGCGCGGCACCCGGACCCGGAGCTGTTCGCGGCCCTGTGCCTCGCGCTCGAGCAGGTCATCGGCGGGGCGCCGCAGGCGCTGCAGCTGCGCCAGTACGAGCTGGCGCTGCTGCGTTGCCTCGGGTTGTCGCCGGCCCTGACGAGCTGCTGCGTGTGCGGTTCGGAGGTCGGGAGCGAGGACAGCGCGGCCTTCGACGGGCCGCGCGGCGGGGTGCTGTGCCTGGAGCACGAGCGCGGGGCGCCGCGGCTGCCGGCGGCCGCGCTCGCGGCGATCCAGCACCTCGAGGCCGGCGGCGATCCTGCGGCGCTGGCTTCGGCCCCGGCCGGGGTGCGCCGGGCGGTGCGCGACGCGATCCAGTCGATCGTCCGCTCACACTTGCGGCGTCCGCTGCACGCGCAGGCGTTCTTCGCGGCGCTGCCGCGTGACGCCGGCGCGGAGGGGGTGTAGGTGCCGCGCGGCTGTGTTAGGGTCCCGCCGATGTCGCGCCCCAAGTCTGCGTTCGCGTGTGCGCTGGCGGTGCTCGCCGCGCTGAGCGCTTGTGAGCGGCGCAATCAAGGTATCTCGGCCGAGGACGCCGGGATCTACTTCCCGGCGGCGCTCACGCTCGACCCGCGGGTCCCCGAAGACGACGCGGCGCGCTGGCTGTTCGTCGCCAACGCCAACAGCAACCTGGCCTACAACGCCGGCTCGCTGGTCGCCGTCGATCTCGACCGCTTCTTCCACGCGTGGATGAACTGCCCGCAGCTGTGCCTGCACAAGGTCGACGACGGCACCTGCAGCGCCGCCGCCAAGGCCGATCCTTGCGGGATCCGTGAGACCGTCCAGGACATCGGCGCGCCGATCGACGCCGAGACGCCCTGTCGCCACGCGGCCTTCCGCCCGCAGGTGATCGAGTGCGAGGACACGCAGGTCGTCGCCCGCATCGGCGACGACGACGGCGACGGCGTGGCCGACAGGCCGCTGTCGGTGCGCATGGGCAGCTTCATCACGGCGCTCGCCGGGTGGAGCCGCAACGCCAAGGAAGCGCTGCTGCTGGCGACGGTGAAGGCCGACCCGAGCGTGACGTGGGTCGAGCTGTCCGGCGGCATGAAGCCGTTCGACCCGCAGCGACCGCTGGCGCCGACCGACCTGAAGTTCGAGTGCGGGCAGGGCACCACCGACCTGTTCGACGAGGGCCGCTGCGCCCGCTCGGGCCAGGACGCGCACGCGCTGCGCTACCCGTTCGACGACGGCGACAACCGCCGCATCGGGCCCGAGCCGTCGAACATCCTGGTGTCGAAGCTGCGCAACTGGGCGCTCGTGACGTTCGCGACCACGCCCGAGGTGGTGCTGATCGATCTGGCGTACCCCGTCGGCGGGCAGCTGCCGGCCAACCCGGACGACACGACCGGCGAGCCCGACACGACGTCGAGCACGTCGGACGCGACGAGCAGCACGTCGGACGCGACGAGCAGCACGACGGACGCGACGAGCACGACGGACGCGACGAGCACGACGGACGCGACGAGCACGACGGACGCGACGAGCACGACGGACGCGACGAGCACGACGACCGGCAGCGCGCCCGAGCCCGAGCCGGTGCCGCCGGGGACGAAGCCGATGATCGTCGACGCGCGGTCGGTGTTCTTGATCGGCGAGTCGCTCGGCGGCGGCGGGTGGGGGATGGCCGAAAGGCCATGTGTGCCCGGCAGCTCGCAGGTGCCGAACGTGACGAAGGTGCCGACCGACGCCGACGGCGAGCCGGTCGACTGCGGGCGCCCGCTGATCTACAGCAGCTTCCGCACCGGCCTGTTCTTCGCCCGCTTGACCCCGGACGAGGCGCTGCCGACGGAGGATCAGGTGTGCATCGGCGATCCGCGGCTCGACGACGAGGGCTTCCCGATCGACCAGGAGGGCGAGCGGATCGACGCGCCGGAGCCGGTGCAGGCGGGCGAGCCGGGGGCGCTGCTGTGCACGCCGCAGGTCTTCTCGGCCGGGTTCACGTCGGCGGTCGGCTTCACCGTGCCGCAAGGTTCGGGGCAGATGGGCGACATCGCCTTCTCGCGCGACGGCCGGCGCCTGTTCGCGGTGCAGAGCAGCCCGGGCGCGCTGCTGTTCGTCGACACCAGCGTCGACGAGCGCGGCGAGACGCGCGACGAGTCGGCCGGCCTGGTCGAGCTGTGCAGCGGGCCGAGCCGCATGGCGCTGTTCGAGGACGGCGCCAACGAGTACGCGGCGGTGTCGTGCCCGACGCCCGGCGAGGTGTTCATCATCGACCTGTCCGGCTTCCGCGTGGTCGCCAACGTGGCCACTGGCGCCGGCCCGCACCCGATCGTGGTCGACCGGGCGCGCCAGCTGCTCTACGTCGGCAACACCCTCGACGCGACCGTCAGCGTCATCGACATCGCCCGCGACCGCCCGACGCGCTTCGCCGAGATCGCCCGCGTCGGCCTGCAAACGCCCTACAAGCGCTAGCCCGATGACCCGCCGCTTCGCCACCACGCGTCTACACCTCCCGGCCATCGCCACGCTCGTCGTGCTCGCCGCCGGCGGGACGAGCTGCGGCAACCGCCAGAACCAGGTCATCCCCAACCGCGTGCTCGACCGCCCGCTGGACGTCGCGCTCGCGTGCGTCCGCCAGGAGGCGAACGGCGACCTGACGCCGCAGTCGCTCGAGCTGTGCTCCGACGCGGTGTCCGAGTCGGTGTGCGGCGACCTGCGGCTGGTCGGCTTCGTCGCCAACTCGGAGCGCAACGACATCGCGATGTTCAGCCGCTGCGCCGGCTCGGTCATCGACATGAACATCGGCGCGCCGGGGCCCCAGCTCATCAGCGCGGGCGAGGTGCCGTCGAGCATGACGGTCACGACCGGCCTGCAGGCGGGCTGCTTCGCGGTGTCGGGCAACCTCGGGAGCTGCGACCTCAGCGTGCTCGACGTCAGCGGCCTGGCGTCGTACGCGTTCGAGGAGCCGCCCGAGGAAGATCCAGCGGCCTACGTGTCGACGGTGGTGCCGCGCCGCGCCGACGGCACGCCGCTCGGCGCCCGACCGGGCCAGGTGCTGGCGGTGCCGCCGGACCTGAGCAACACCGGCGACCCGCGCCAGGGCTGCGACCCGGCCAACCCGGGCAGCGTGTACGTCACGTTCCCGTCGTGCCAGCTGATCGCGGAGGTCGACCTGCGGACGCAGCGGATCCTCCAGAGCCGTCAGTTCGTGCGCGACCCGAACAACGACGCGATCACCGTGGTCGACACCGGCGCCGATCCGGTGTGCCCGATCGACTGCGCCGAGCAGTTCGAGGATCCCGACTACGCCGCGGCGCTGGCCAGCGCGCCGCCCGGCGACCCGGACGGCATGTACCCGCTGGCGATGGCCCTCGTGACCCCGCCGGCCGATCCGACCGCCTGCGTCGACTTCGCCGACCTCGAGGTCCAGGACGTGTCGCTGTACGTCGGCGGGCTCGGGTCCGACAACATCTACGAGCTCCGCTACGACGGCAAGACGTGGACCGACGATCCGCTCGAGTTCGAGTTGACGGCGGCGCAGGGCATCTCGGCGATCCGCCCGACGCCGCCGATGTTGATGGCGAGCGGGCCCGATCCCGATCCGGAGCCCTACCAGTTCCTCTACGTGATCGCAGGCGACGGCTCGACCCGCGTGGTGCGGCGCGAGTTCAGCCCCAACCGCACGGAGCTCGGCAGCGAGTGCGACACGCAGGTCGATCCCACCGTGGTGACGGCCGCGGCTTGCCACCCGGCGGAGTTCCCGGGCGAGAACCCGCCGGATCGGCGACCGTTCGCGCGCGGGCCGGGCATCCGCGGGCCGAACGGCTCGCTCATCACCGACTGGACGTTCCAGAAGTGGTACAGCTCGGCGGAGGTTTCGGCCGCCGGCGGTAGCTACGATCGCTGCCCGTCGGCGACGGCCGACACGGCCGAGGCGTCGGCCGAGGGCCGCGCCATCTCGTCGCCGTTCACCGGGCCCGGCGTGGTCGGCGTGGCCTCGACCAGCTTCGGTCGCCTGGTCTTCGGCGTGTTCGACCAGTTCCAGGACGATCGCCGGATCAGCACCGCGTACGACTACCTCGGGATCATGGACGCCCAGATCCCGCCGCACTCGCTGTGGCCGAACGTCGACCCGACGCTGGCGACCACCACGATCGAGGCGCTGCCGCGGATGGAGGACAAGGTCCCCGAGCGCCTGCTGCCCAACGGGATCGCCGATCCCACGGTGACGCGCACGCTGTCGCCGAGCCTGCGGCGGATCGATCGCGCCTACGAGACGCGCGTCGCCTGCAACAACGACAACGACTGCGACGACGTCCGCTGCCTCCTGAGCGAGGGCGAGTCGACGGGCTACTGCGAGCAGATCGGGCCGGCTCTGTCGCCGCCGGTGTCGGAGCGCGAGCAGGACCGGCTGGCCAAGACCGAAGAGGAGGACGACGTGGTGGCGTCCGGCCTCTACGAGAACGACGTCGTCCGCGCCGTGGTGCGCGACTACTCGGCGTGGGTGAGCGGGACCTGGAACCTCTTCTGGGAGGGCGAGATCCCGGGCACCACCAGCGCGAGCGGCCAGCTCCTGTGCGAGGAGCCGGGCTGGGCCGGCGGCACCTGCCTCAGCACCACTGCGGGTGACACTCGCCTGGTCGACAAGACCGCGCAGTTCTGCGAGCGCGGCGTGCTCGGCGGCGACAAGCTGTTCATCCTCGGCTGCAACCAGGACCCCGACTGCGGCGCCGGGCAGTACTGCTTGCTCGACCCGCAGGCGCCCGCGGGCTCGCCGGGTTTGTGCGTGTCGGAGGTGGCCTACGGGGCCTCGCGCGAGGATCTGCTGCAGATGTGCCGGCCGTTCCTGCGCGACGACTGCGGGGCGGCGCGGCGCGAGTGGGCGATCACCCGCGCGTTCCAGCAGGAGCTGTGGCTGCAGGTGCTCGACCGACCGGTCGACTCGTACGTGATGATGCGGCAGGAGAAGACGAGCGCGTCGACGCCGGTCACCGACGAGGAGCGCGAGGCGCTGTGCCGCGGCGACTTCGTCTCCGGTCGCATCATCGACGGCGAGCCGACCTGCGCCCGCTCCAACGACGAGCCGAACTGCGGCCAGGAGGGCGCGCTCCCGTGCTGCGCCTCGGACTACGGCTTCATCGGCGACCCCGGCTTCATCGAGTGCGAGAGCCGGCTGGCGTGCGCGCCGGAGCAGCCCGACAACGGCTGCAACCTACACGCCGACTGCGCCGCGCAGGCGCCCGACTACCCGCTGTGCATCGACGGCGCGTGCAAGCGTCCGTGCGGGCCCGACGAGGACTGCGCCCTGACGCCGCTCCCGGGTCCGGAGTGCTTCCGAGAGCTCATCCGCTACCAGGTGCTCGCGCGCAACAGCTTCATCGTCCGCGGCCCGTACGACTTCCTGCCGCAGAAGGTGAAGGCCGATCCGGACTCGAGCGAGTGCTACGAAGATCCCGAGGTCTCCAACTTGCTCACGAGCCGGATCCGCATCGGCGAGGACGAGGCCGACATGCGGCAGAACGCGCTGTGGCCGATCCCCAGCTGCCCGGCGGGCGACGAGCGACCGGACGGGGGGGCGCCGAACCCCTGCTTCATCGACGTCGAGCGACCGGCGGCGCTGGACGGCAACACGCCCAACGCGATCTACCACTTCTTCAAGTACGGCCCGCCCGACGACGGCCAGCGCCCGGTCCCGGCGATCCGCTACAGCAACCCGATGATGAGCATCGTGCTCGACCTGACGAGCCTGCTCGACCTCGCTGCGCCGATCCCGGGCACCGACGACGCGCTGTGGCCGGCCGAGTTCACCGCGTTCAAGCGTTCGCGGATCCCCGGCCGGGCCCGCGAGGCGTTCGGGACCAAGGCGGGTTATGCGCCCTACGACGCAAACGTGGTCACGGCCAGCGTAACGCTGACCGGGCCGACGCGGATCGTAAACGCGCCCGAGCTGTCGACCGTGTTCGTGGTCGACAGCGCGGGTGGGACGACCCGCGGCCAGGTCGTCCGTGTGACCCTCGCGGGTGGCCAGGTGGAGCCCGACGTGCGGTTCCTGGTCCGCTAGGAACGCCGGCCTCGGCGGGTCCCGCGAGCAGGGCAGGGCGGGAGTGCCGCCACCCGGGCGACGGGGCCTGGGGGCCTGGAGCAGCGCGGTGAGGCTTGGGGGCGCCCCGGCACTTGCGTTACCATGGGCGCCGCGGTGCCGCAGTTCAAGATCAAGTTCGGGGGGCGCACCTTGTCCCTCCCCACTGGGTCCCACCTGGTCGGGCGCATGAGCGACTGCTTCTTCACGCTCGACGACGACCTGACCTCGCGCTACCACGCGCGCCTTCACGTGTCCGCCAGCGAGCTGCAAGTCGAGGATCTCGACAGCAGCAACGGCACGTTCCTCAACGGGCAGCGTCTGCCGGGCCGCGTCAAGACGCAGCTCGTGCACGGTGACAACCTCAAGATCGGTCGCGAGGTCATCGCCATCATCAGCGACGCCAGCCAGGCGCCCGTCGACGATCCGATGGACAGCCTGCGCAAGACCATCGGCCCCCACGAGGAGACCCAGTTCCCCTCGCTGATCAGCCAGCTGGTCCAGAAGAGCCTCAACATGGGCAAGATCAAGGAGGCCGAGCGTTACGCGCTCGCGCTGACCAATCAGCTCATGGGCTCGAGCGTGCCGGTCGATCACCCCACGGCGAAGTCGTGCGTGGTGTGCCTGATCGCCCTGGCCCAAAAGTCATCCTCGGGCGTGTGGCTCGACCGCGTGTTCCGCCTGCACGCAGTGCACGGCTGGTTGATGCCCGACGAGATCATCGAGCAGCTCCGCGGCGCGCTCGACCGGATCACGCGGATCCCCGGCACCGGCCTCGAAGACTACGAGCGCACGCTGCGAGAGATGGCCCGCGACGGCGTCGACGTGCCCCGCGGCCTGATGTCGACCATCGCCGAGTTCTCCGACGCGTTCGGCGGGCCCTGAGCCCCGACGCTCGCGCGGTGAGCGGCTGGGCTGAACTGTCCTCGAGGACAGGAGACCGCGGGCAGTTCGCCATCGTCGCAGTGGGACGAGCGAGGTCTGCTCGAGGTCGTCGATGACCTCGTCATTGCGCCGGTCGTGATGTCGGATGTCGACGAGCGAGCGGCGAGTGCGGTCGAGGAGCCCGTGACTCTGACGAGCGCAGTCGGTCGGCGAGGCGAAGATCGACGCGGATGAGGGACGAGGGCGATGTCGAGGCGGTCGACGGCGATGTCGACGAGAAGTCGTGAGGCCGATGAGCGCAGTCGGCCGATCGAGGCAAAGGTCGACGCGGATGAGGGACGAGGGCGACGTCGAGGCGGTGACGTCGAGCCGACGCGGCCGACGCAGATGTCGAAGAGGTGACGAGGGCGGTGTCGACGAGAAGCCGTGAGACCGATGAGCGCAGTCGGCCGGCGAGGCGACGACGAGAGTCGAGAACGACGATGCTGCGACCTCGACGAGCGATGCAGCGGATCGCTGGCGACCTGGCCGGCGAGGCGACGAGGCTCGTCGAGAACGACGATGCTGCGACCTCGACGAGCGACCTGGCCGGCGAGGCGACCAAGCCGACGCCGCCGCCGAGGCGACGAGCTGCGGTGCAGCGGTCAGGCGACGCCGCTTCGCCATGACGCGAGGCCGCAAGGTCGGAGCGTCCTCTTGCGCAGCAAGTCCCGCGCCGCGCGACGAGGCCTCGTCGCTACGCGCACCTCAGGAGTGCATGCGCTTCTTCTTGCGGCGGCGCCGGCGGGGCGCCGCGGGCTCGTCTTCTTCGAGAGCGGGCGGGGGCGGGGGCGCCGGTTCGTCGTCGACGTAGTCGAGGTCGGCGGCGAGCGGCGGCAGGCCGAGGCGTTCGCGGCGGGCGTCGCTGAGCTGGAAGAAGTTGGCCAGCTCCTCGAGCACGGCGAAGCGGAGCTCGTGGTCGAACTGCTCGGCCGAGCGGGCCAGGCGGACCAGGTTGCGGCGGTAGATCGCCAGGCCCGTGAGCTCGGGCGGCTCGTCGTCGGAGCCGCCGCGGGTCGCCAGGCTCAGCGCGCTGATCCGCGGATCGACGCCCTCCAGCACCAGCTCGAGCGAGGGCACCTCGTGGACCAGCAGCACCAGCGCGGCGCGGCGTTGGCCCAGCTCGCGCAGGGTCTCGTCGGGGCAGGCGCTCAGGATCTGCACCACCTTACGGTGCAGCTGCGCGGGGCTCGGCAACCACTTCGGCGGCGCGTGCTGCTGATCGAGCCGATACACCCGCAAGGCGGCGTGGCAGGCGGCGCGGGCGTCGCCGCGGGCGTACTCGGCCTCGCTCAGGAGGTGCCATGCGTCGCCGTTGTTGGGGAAGCGCTCGGCCGCGGCGCGCAGGGCGGGCAGCGCTGACTCGGGGGCGCCGAGGTCGAGCCACAGCCGGCACATGCGCAGGATGAACTGCAACACGCGCTGGACCTGGGCGCTGCGCTCCTCTTCGTCGAGCGGCTCGCCGTCCTCGTCCTCGTCGAGCTCGGCTACTGCGGCTTCCGCGGCTTCGGCGGCTTCGGCGGCCTCCGCCGCTTCGGCCGCCTCGGCCGCGTCTCCGGCGTCCTCGTCCTCGTCGTCGTGCTCCTCGACCTCTTCGCGGGCGATCGGGCGGCGGCGGCGTCGCTTGACCGAGCCGTCGAGCTCGAGGTCCGACGAGGATGAACTCAAGGACATGTCCTCTTCGCCCTGTTCGGCGTCGGCGGCCTCGAACGAGGCGCGCAGGATCGCGGAGAACAGCGGGTGCTCGCGCAGGGCGTCGAGGCGGGCGCGGGCCTCCTCGTCGCGGCCGAGCGAGACCAGGCACTCGGCCCCGAGCAGCTCGAGGTCGAGGGCGTCGATGGCGCTGACCGACTCGACGCCGAGGCCGTCGTCGCAGAACTGCAGGGCGCGCGCGGCGTCGCCGAGGTCGAACAGGGCGATCTGCGCGGCCGCGGCGTACGGCTCGAAGTAGTCGGGATCGAGCTCGATCGCCTGGTCGTACCAGCGCAGGCTCTCGACCGGGTCACCCTCCGCGAGTGCGATCGCGCCGAGCAGCACCGCGGCGTCCGGCGCGTCGGGGCGGATCCGCTGGGCCTGCAGCGCCGACTGCCGCGCCGACTCGAAGTCGGCGCGATCGAGCAGCGACCAGCCGCGATCGAGGTGGGCCGCGTAACGGCTGGTCTCGCCGAAGCCGGAGTCGTCGAGGTCTTCCCCGTCGCCGATCGACATGGTCCGCTTCGTATAGCACGGCGTGCGAGGGTTCGGACGGCGCTCGCGCGGACGAGGTCGCCGCGGACGCATGGCCGATTGCTTGGGCCCGTCGACGCGGCCGGCGTATGCTCGCCAGCCATGAGCCGTTTGCCCGCACGATTGCGACCGGGAGCGCCGGGCCCCCACAAGTTGCTCGGAGGTCCGCTCGGACGAGCGCTCCTTCACACCGCGGTGGTGGTCGCCGTGCTCGGCGCCTGTCGAGGATCGCAGGCCGTCGGTCCGGCGGGACAGGCGACGCGCACCGTCGATCCCGGCCGCGTCGATCCGGCCTTCCAGGGCGAGTGGGACGCGGTGCAGGCCGCTCACGAGAAGGACCCGTCCGGGCCTGCCGTCGTCGAAGCCGCCGATCGTCTGCTCGCCCGCGATCCGCCGCTCAACCTCCGGCTGGCCGCGCATCAGTTGAAGGCCAACGCGAACCTCGAGCGCGGTGACTACGCGGCCGCGCTTGCATCGGCGCGCGCCGGCCTCGATGACGCGGCCAAGGTCCGCGCGCAGGGGACCGATCTCGCCCCGCCGGAGCGCGAGCTGGCCGAGGACCTCGGCCGCACGCGTGCGCTCGCCGAAGCCGAGGTCGGGGATCCACAAGCAGCCCTGCAGGCCATCGCCGCGGCGACCCGTGGCGACCGCGGTCCAGATCTCCTCGCCGCCACCGCGCGAGCGCGCGAGCGACTCGGCGATCGAGCGGGCGCGGCGCTGGCCTACGCGCAGTGGCGCGAGGTCGTGCAGGACGGCAGCGCCGCGGCCGCTCTCGCCGAGGCTCGCATGCGCGAGCAGTGGCGCGGCCTCGACGCGACCGCGCTCGAGGACGCCGCGCGCAAGGCCGCCGGGACCGCGGCCGCGCAGTGCCTGCTCGTGCGCGCGGGTCGGAGCGCGCCCGCGGGCGCACCGGCGTGGGTCAGTGGTTGCCAGGTCGCGAGCACGAGCGGGCCGCCGCGGATCGGCCTGCTCCTGCCGCGCTCCGGCAAGTTCGCCGGCCTCGCCGACGTGCAGCTGGCGGCCGCGACCGCGGCGGTGCGCGTGCTCGCCGGACCGGCCGGCAGCAGCTTGCAGGTCGCCTGGGAAGACGCCGGCTCGAGCCCCGCCGAGGCCAAGCAGGCGGCGGCCGCCCTGCTCGCGTCGGGGGCCTCGGTGCTGGTCGGCCCGGTCGGCCCCGGCAACGTCGAGGCCGCCGCCGAGGTCGCCGCCGCCAGCGGCGGCCGGGCCCGGCTGGTCGTCCCCGGCGAGGGCGCAGGCCAGGTCGTCGGGGTGGCGCCGACGCTCGAGGCCCGCGCCGCGGCGCTCGCCCAGGCGGTGGGCCGCGCGAACCGCACCACCGCGGTCATCCTCGCGCCCGACAACGCGTACGGCAAACGCGCCGTCGCCGCCTTCGAGAAGTCACTTCCGAAGATGGGCGTAAAGTCTCTGAAATCCATCTACTATCCGCCCAACACCACGAGCTTCAGCAAGGTCCTCGAGCCGGTCCGCTCGAGCCTCAAGTCGGCGGCCGTGTTGATCCCCGACCAGCTCGGGCGGGTGGAACTGGTGGTGCGGCAGATGGTCCGCGACGGGGTCGTCATCGATCGGCCCAAGCAGCCCGGCGTGCCGGTGCTGTCGACCGCCGAGGGTTGCTCGCCGGAGGCGATCGGGGCCGGTCACGAGGTGCTCGAGGGCGTCCTGGTCGCGCCGGTCGGCTGGGAAACTCCCGAGGCGGCCGGCTTCACCGAGGCGTACACGGCGATGGAAGGCTCGGGCCCGCCGGACCAGGCGTGGCTGGTCTACCGCGCAGTGGCCCAGGCGTGGGCCGGCGCCGAGGCAGCGCCCCCTCCCGCGGCGGCCGTGCTCAGGGTAGAAAGCGGTCGCTTTGTCGCGACCGAATCGGCCGTCTCGCTCACTCCCGCGGAGCGCCCCCAGGGCCGCTGACGGGTCGTCTTCTGGCCGCCACGGGTCCCCCCGCGCCGGCGATTCGCGTGGTCGCCAGGGCGGCCCGGCTGAGCCTGCTCGGGACCCGCGTGGCGCCCGGCCGCGGACGGCCCAGGGCGGCCCCCGTCCCGAGGGCGGCGGGGGGCGTCCGGACAAGCCGGGCCCGCGAGGCGCCGGTGCACGGCCGCAGGGCGCTGGCCCCGGACCGCGTTCGGGCGAGGCTCCGGGTGCGGACCGGCGAGCGCCGCAGGTCGGTCGCGACGACTACCTCGTCCCCGGCGAGCGGGCGGTGGTCGAACTGCTGCGGGGCGCCCCGGGGCGGGTGCGACGGATCCTCGCGCTGCCGGGGCACGAGCTCGAGCTGCGGCGTCACGCTCCGCCCGGCGTGGCGATCGATGTCTGTACACCGGACGCGATCGCCGCGGTGATCTCGCCCGAGCTGGCGCGCGGGGTGGTGGCGATCGCCCGGCCGCCGCGCGACTGGGATCTTGAAGAGCTACTTGAAGTCGAGCCACCCAAGGGTCGGAAACTTCTACTGGTAGCGCTCGACGGCGTGCAGGACCCGCACAACCTCGGGGCGATCGTGCGGAGCGCCGAATTCTTCGGGGCGAGCGGGGTGTTCTGGGCGCGCGACCGGTCGGTGGCAGTGACGCCGACGGTCGTGCGCGCGTCGGCGGGGGCGACCGAGAGGTTGCCGTTGTGTCAGGTGACGAACCTGGCGCGCGCGCTGGCGCGGGCGAAGGAGGTCGGCTTCTGGGTGGTCGGCACGGTTGCCGAGGCCGGCGCGGACCTGCGCCGGCTCGCCGCGGATGGCATGCCGGACGCGCTGGTGCTCGTGCTCGGCAGCGAGGGGTCGGGCCTGCGCCGGTTGACTCGCGACTCCTGTGATTTTCTTGCGACCATCCCGGGCGCGGGCGGAGTCGCGTCGCTCAACGTCTCCGCTGCGGCCGCGGTGGCGCTCGCGACCCTCTGCACGCCTGCTCCGGCCGAGTCCCCGACGACCCCAAACGAGCGGGACGGCGGGTGAATCCGGGGGCGTCCGAGTCGCCCCGCGATTTCGCGGCCGGGCTGCAATAGGACCTAGCGGAGGCCGCAAATCTTCGCCACCCTATGGCAGCCTTCGCATGCCGCTCGCACGGCGGACGCCCCCCCGCGGCGTCGCCCCTTGAGGCTTTCTATGTCCGAACTCCGCTCCGTCCTGTTTCAGTTCCTGACCCAACCGTCTGACCCGGCACGGCGCAGTGAACTCGCCACGTCGCTGGCATCGGTCGACCTGGCGGCGGCGCGCGCCGAGGCCAAGCAGGACCCCGGCTCCGGGGACGCGGCCGCGAAGGTCGTCGGCCGCATGATCCTCGACGGCGCCAGCAACGAGGAGGTCGTCGAGTTCGCCAAGCTGGCGGCGCAGAAAGCCCCGCGCGAGGGCGCCGGCAACGACGTGGCCCTGCTCGCGGGCGTGGTGGTGTGGCGGCTGTCGGGCCAGTCGACCCAGGCCGAGCCTTACTTCCGCCGGGTCCGCCGCAACGAGCCCGCCAATCCGCAGATCCTCGCCTTTTATCGCGAGATGTTCTCGTCCGATGCGGACGCGAGCCAGCTCATGCAGGTGCTGGTGCAGGCGCGGCGCTCGCTGAAGAAGGAAGACACCGACCAGCGCTTCGCCATCGCCCACGAGATGGCCGACCTCGCCGAGAAGAAGCTCGGCAGCATCGATCGCGCGATCGAAGTGTGGCGCTCGGTGCTGCGTGAGGACGGCTACGACCCGCGCGCCGCCAAGGCGCTCGAGCGGCTGTACCGCGAGGGGCAGAAGTGGACGGCGCTGGTCGAGCTGCTCAAGGAGGAGTTCGACCGCGTGGCCGACCGGCCCGAGAACCGCGACGAGCGGATCACGCGGCTGCTCGAGATCGCCGAGCTGTACCGCGACCAGCTGCGCCTCGACGCGATGGCGCTGGCGACCCTGCAGCGGATCCTCGACATCAACCCGCGCCACGCCGCCACCATCAAGGCGCTGGCCGACACCTACGGCGCGTCGGGCCGCTGGAACGACCTGCTCACCGTCTACGGCCGTCTGCTGGACGCCGCGCGGGCCGAGAAGGACGTCCCGCGCCAGGTCGACATGCTGCGCCGGATCTCCAACATCTGGGTCGACCAGCTCGACAACACCAGCAAGGGAATGGAGCCGCTGCACGAGGCGCTGCGCCTTCAGCCCGACGACCGCGAGACCCGCGACGCGCTGGCCCGGATCCACGAGCTGCGCAAGGACTGGCGCGCGCTCATCGACCTGCGCAAGGACGAGCTGGCCAGCGCCAGCGGCGAGCGGGCCTGCGAGCTGCGGATCGCCCTGGCCCGGATCGCCGAGGAGAAGCTCAACGACCGCGCAGAGGCGATCACGGCCTGGCGCGAGGTGCTCGCGCAGCACGGCGACGTCGAGGATGCCTTCGTCGCCCTGATCGCCCTCTACGAGCGCGAGGGTCGGTGGTCCGAGGCGGCCGACGTCCTCCGCCGCCAGATCGACGCCGCCGACGCGCCGGTACGCAAGGTCGAGCTGCTCGGCCGTCTGGCCCACCTCCAGGCCGATCGGCTCGGCGAGCCGGGCGCTGCGATCGAGACCTGGGCCGCGGTGGCTCGCCTCGACCCGATCCATCACGAGGCCAGTCACGCGCTGCGCGAGGCCTACGTGGGCGCCGGTCGCTGGGACGATCTGGTCGCCCTTTACGAGGCGCAGGGTCGCCTCGGCGAGGTGCTCGACGTGCTCTACGCGGCGGCCGAGCAGATGGCCGACGAGGACCCGCAGATCGCGCTGTACCAGCGGATCGCCGGCCTCGCGCGCGACCGCCTGAACGCGCCCGAGCGCGGGCTGACGGCGCTCGAGCGGGTGCTGACGCTGCGCCCGACCGACCTCGCGGTGGCCCGCGAGCTGCTGCCGATCTACCGCGAGCAGGGCAGCTGGACCCGCATGCTCGCGACCTACGAGGTGCTGCTGGCCGGCGCGGCCGACGACGACGATCGCCTCGAGCTGATCGCGGTCATGCGCGACATCGCCCTGCAGAAGCTGAACGACCCCAAGCAGGCGATGCAGTGGGCCGCGCGGGCCTACGAGCTGCGGCCGACCGACGGGGTGCTGCGCGCCGGGCTCGAGGCGGCGGCCGGGCGGGCCGACGGCTGGGCCGAGCTGAGCGTGATCTACGAGCGCCGGATTGCCGCGGCCGACTGTGACAACGCCGAGCGGCTCGAGCTGCTCGACAAGCTGGCGACGATCGCCCGCGAGCGGCTCGGCGAGCCGCTCGAGGCGCAGCGGTTCTTCCGCCAGATCCTCGACCTCGACCCGGCCAACAAGGTGGCCCACGCGGCGCTCGAGGAGATCTACACCGCGACGTCGCGCTGGGCCGACCTCGCCGGCGTGTTCCTCACGCGGCTGTCGGTCACCAAGGAGAACAACGTGCGCCTGCCGCTGCTGCGCCGCGTCGGCGCGCTGCAGGAGCACAAGGTCGGCGACCTCGACGCCGCGATCGAGACCTACCGCGAGATCCTCGGCCTCGCCGCCGGCGACCACGAGGCCCTCGACGCGCTGACCCGGCTCTACCGCGCCCGCGCCCGCTGGGCCGAGCTGGCCGAGGTGCTGCAGCGTCGGCTCGACAGCGGCGACCTCGGCAACGACCACATTCCGGCGTTGTTCGAGCTGTCGCAGCTGCACGCGACCCGCCTGCTCAACTCGCAGAAGGCGATCGCCGGCTTCCTGCAGATCCTCGACGTCGAGCCCGATCACCTGCCGACGATCGACGCGCTCGAGGTGCTGCGCCGCTTCGACCCGTCGAGCGCGCTCGCCATCATGCGCGGGCTGCTGCCGTACTACCGCAGCATCCACGACCACGGCCGCGAGGCCGAGGCGATGGAAGTCATCACCATGGCCGAGCCCGACGCCGCGACGCGAGCGAACGGGCTGGCCAGCCTGGCCGGGCTGTACAGCCAGATGGAGGGCCGCCGCGCCGACGCGCTCCGCGTCCGCCGCGAGCTGTTCGTGATGAACCCCGAGGACGCGGCGCTGCGCGGCGAGGTCGAGCGGACCGGCCGCGAGCTGCAGCGCATGGACCTGGTCGCGGGCGCCTACGGGCAGATCCTTCAGAACATGCGCCGGGCCGAGGAGGCCGCCGAGGCCGAGGGGCGGGCGGTGACGAAGGAGCAGCAGGCGCTCTACAAGGACCTGCTGCTGGTCCGCGCCGTCGCGCTGCGCGACGACCTCCAGCAGTACGACGAGGCCGAGGCCGCGTTCGCCGAGCTGCTCGACCGCGACGAGACTCACGAGGTCGCCTACCACGCGCTCGACGAGCTGCTGACCCGCCGCGGCGCCCACGAGGAGCTGCTCAAGCTCTACCGCCGGCGCGCCGACATCATCTTCGACGCCGGCGAGCAGAAGCGCCTGCTCGAGAAGATCATCGCCATCGCCCGCGACGTGCTGAACAACCGCGAGGTCGCGACCCGCACCGCCGAGGAGCTGCTCGACCTGGTGCCCGAGGACCTCGGCGCCATGGCCACTCTGGCCGGCATGTACGAGCACAGCGAGCGCCAGGACGACCACTACGCGCTCGAGGAGCTGCTCGGTCGCTGGGCCGAGCGCGTCGACGGCGACGCCGAGCGCCACGACCTGGCCAGCCGCCGCGCCGGGCTGCGCATGGACAAGCTGGGCGACGCCTACGGGGCCGTCGATCTGCTGCAGGGCATCATCGCCGCCGACCCGAACCACGAGCACGCGCGCAAGCTGCTCGAACGGCTGCTCGACCACCGCGACGTCCAGCTGCAGGTCGCCAACCTGCTCGAGCCGATCTACCACACGCTCCGCGACTACGGCGCGCAGGTGAGGGTGCTGCGCGTGCGCCGGGCCCAGGCCGAGGCGCTCGGCTCGACCGACGCCGCCACCGCGCACCTCCTCGAGATCGCCCGCATCGAAGAGAACGAGCTCGGCGACGCCGAGGCTGCGTTCGCGGCCGTGCGCGAGGCCTACTTGCTCGACCCGCGCCGCGCCGACGCCCGCACCGAGCTGCAGCGCCTCGGCGTCGAGCTCGAGAAGCAGCGCGAGCTGGTCGAGGTGTGGCAGCAGGCGCTGGCCAAGCTCCCCGACAACAACTCGAAGATCGAGCTGCTGTCGCGGATCGCGGTCGTGCTCGACGCCCACCTCGACGACCGCGACGGCGCGCGCAAGGCCTACGCCGATCTGCTCGCGCTCGAGCCGAGCGACGTCGACCTGGCCAAGCGGGCGACCCTGGCGCTGACGCGGCTGCACCGCGCCGCCGGCGATGCCCGGGCGTTGGTCGACGGTCTGCGCGGCCTGCTGCGCTACATCGACAAGGACGCCGAGCAGGTCCGGATCCTGCTCGAGATCGCCGAGCTCCACGCCGACAAGCTCGAGGACCTCAAGGGCGCCGCGGCGACCTACGTCGAGGTCCTCGACATCGACCCCGGCAACTTCCAGGCGCTCGACGCTCTCGAGCGGATCTACGTCGAGGGCGGCGAGTGGGAGGCGCTGTGCCGCGTGCTCCGCCAGCGGGTGATGAGCACCGACGACCCGTTCGAGCAGGCTCGCCTGTGGCGCAAGGTCGGCGAGATCCAGCGCGACCACCTGAACGATCCGCACCAGGCGATCGAGGCGTTCCAGTGGATCGTCGACCTCGCCGTCGCGCCCAAGGAGACGCAGGCCGCGCTCGACGCGATCGTCCGTCTCAACATCGAGCTCGAGCGCTGGCCCGACGCGGAGGAGGGCCTGCGCCGCCTGATCGCCCTCGCCACCGACGACGAGCGCAAGGCCGAGCTGCTCGGCCGCGCCGCCGAGGTCGTCGGCGACAAGCTCGGCCGCTACGCCGACGCCACCGAGCTGCTCGAGGAGGTGCTGCGCCTCGACCCGCGTGACCAGCGGGCCCGCGCCACCTTGACCGAGTACCTCTCGCGCGACGAGATCCGCGACCGCGTGATCGCGGTGCTGTATCCGCTCTACGAGACGGAGCAGAACTGGCGCGCGCTGCTCGACCTCGAGGAGCGACAGGCGCGGCACCAGGAGGCCGGGCGCAACCGCATGCTCGCGCTGCTGCAGGTCGCGCGCACCCACGAGGAGCGGCTCAGCGATCCGAGCCGCTCGTTCGAGGTGCTGGTCGACTCGCTGGCCGAGGCCGGCGAGCAGGAGGAGATCGTCGAGGTGCTCGATCGCATCGATCGCCTCGGCAACGAGCTCGGCCGCCACGAGGCGGTCCACGACGCCTACCTGGCCCACGTCGACAACGTCAGCAGCTCGACGGTCGCGCATCGCATGCTCGGCTCGATTGGTCGCATCGCGCGCCTGCTCGGCCGCAACGACTCGGCCCGCCGCGCCTACGAGCGCCTGTTCGAGGCCAGCCCCGCCGACATCTCCGCCGCCGAGGCGCTCGAGCAGGTGCTGGTCGAGGAGAACGACTACGCCGCGCTGGCCGAGCTGCTGGTCCGCCGGGCCCAGCGCAGCGACAGCGACCTGGTGCGCGACGCGTTCCTGATCCGCGCCGCCGAGCTGTACCGCACCAAGCTCGATCGCCTCGAAGACGCGATCGACCTGTACCAAAAGACATCCGCGTCGGCGCAGCGCAGCGACGAGGTGCAGGCGGTGCTCGGGCCGCTGTACGAGAAGACCGAGCGCTGGGGCGACCTGGCCGAGTTCCTGCGCCGGCGGATCGAGGGCCTGTCGGGGCGCGAGCTCGTCGACACCCACCTGCGCCTGGCGCAGCTGTACCGCGAGCAGCTCGGCGACCTCAGCGAGGGCCTGCGGCAGTTCGCCGAGGCGCTCAAGGCCGACCCCGAGTACGTCGTCGGCACCGAGCAGCTGGGGCGCTACCTGGCCGACGAAGATCTGCGGCCGCAGGTCATCGCCCAGCTCGAGCCGGTGTTCACCGCCGTCGGTGACTGGCCGCGCCTGGTCCATATCCAGGAGCTGCGCCTGCTCGAGGCCGGCGACGACGTGCGGGCCCGGATCCCGATCCTCCTGAAGATCGCCCGGATCCACGAGGACCAGATCGAGAACCTCGAGGGCGCCTTCACCACGACCGTCCGCGCGTTCGCCGAGGACCCGACCGACCCGAGCGTGCGCGAGCTGCTGAACCGCCTGGCCCACGCGCTCGGCCGGGTCGAGGACCTCGCGCAGCTGTACACCAAGTACGCCGAGGACAACGCGAGCGACGAGGGCGACGACACTCTGGCGATCGTGCGCGAGGCCGCCGAGCTGTGGTCGGTCGCGCTCGGCCAGCCGCGCCGCGCGGTGCCGCTGTACCAGCGCCTCATCGAGGCCCGCCCCGACGACCGCACGGTGTTCCCGGCGCTCGAGGTGGCGCTGACGCAGGCCGAGATGTACTCGGAGCTGGCGGCCGCGTACTGGCACGAGGCCGACACCTCGCTCGACGAGGGCCGGCAGCTCGAGGTGCTGCAGCGCCTGGCCGAGCTGTCGCTCGGGATCCTCGACGACGCCGACCAGGCGATTCGCGCCTACCGCCGCGTGCTCGAGGCGCAGCCCGATCACGAGGCGGCGCGCTCGCGGCTCGAGCGGGTCTACGCCCAGCGCGAGCGCTGGGACGACCTCATCGAGCTGCTGCGCGAGCGGCTGGTCCGCACCGAGTCGTTCGGCGAGCGCGAGGTGGTGCTGCTCAACATCGCCGACCTGCAGGAGGAGCGGCTCGGCAACGTCGACGCGGCGCTCGACACCGTCGAGCTGCTGCTCAGCGAGCAGCCGGGCAACGCCGGCGCGGTCGGAGCGCTCGAGCGGATGGCCGAGGCCCACGAGGTCCAGCGCGTGCGGATCTTCGCGGTGCTGCGGCCGATCTACGAGGCCACCGGCAACACGATGCGCCTGATCGCGGTCGACGAGTGGCAGCTGACGCAGACCGAAGACCCGGCGCAGCGCCACCAGATCTACCGCGAGATCGCGGCCTACTACGCCGGCCTCCATCAGGGCCAGGCGTACGCGTTCCGCACTCTGGCCCGCGCGCTCGCGGAGCCCGGCCCGGCCGGGGTGCTCGAGTCGCTCGACGCCGAGATCCAGCAGATCGCGCGCGCCCACGGCTGGCTCGACGAGCTGCGCCAGGCGCTGCTGATGGCCGCCGAGGCCGAGACGCTGCAGACCGACGCCGACCGCCGGGTCGCGCTCGAGCTGCAGGCGGCGCAGATCGCCATCGACATCGGCGACAACGACGGCGCCGCCCGCGTGTTGCGACATGCCCTCGAGGTCATGCCCGATCAGCCAGAAGTGCTGGCGCTCCTCGACGAGGCGCTGGCCGGCCTGGCCGACTTCGAAGGCCTGCGCGGGGTGCTCGAGCGGCGGGTCGCCGTCGCCGAGGACGACGAGGATCGCATCGTCCTGCTGCGCCGCCTGGCCCGGCTGGTCGAGGAGGGCCTCGGCCAGCCGGAGGCCGCCGAGGGCGTGTGGCAGCGGATCCTCGACATCGAGCCCAACAGCACCGACGCGATGAACCGCCTGCGCCGGCTGTACGCCGCCCGCGGCGCGTACGATCTGCTGAACGAGGTCATCAACCGCCAGATCGACGCGGCCGACGACCCGGCGGTCCGCACCGCGCTGCGCAAGGAGCTGGCCAGGATCCACCGCGAGGCCCGCTCCGACCGCGAGGCCGAGATCGAGACGCTGCGCGCGCTGCTGCTCGACGCGCCTGAAGACGACGAGGCGCTGGGGATGCTGGCCCAGGCCCTGCTCGCGCAGGACCGCCACCGCGAGGCCGGCGACGTGATGCTCGAGCGCGCTGCGATCGCGCCGAGCCGCGAGCGGCGGGTGAACCTGCTGCTCGAGGTTGCGCGGCTCAACATCGGCCCGCTCGGCGACGCCGTCGGGGCGATGGCGCACTACGAGTCGGTGTTCCAGGTGACGCCGGGCCACTCGGAGGCGATCGGCGATCTGATGCGGCTGGTCCGCGACAAGGCCAGCTCGGACGCCGCGTCGACGCTGGTCATCCCGCAGCTCGAGCAGATCGGGCGCTGGGGCGACCTCGCCGAGGTCTACAAGGCCCGCTCCGAGCTGACCGAGGATCCGTCCGAGGCCTCCGAGGCGCTGCGCCAGCTGGCGCGGATCCGCTACGAGCGGCTCAACGATCCGCGGGGCAGCCTCGAGGCCTCGAACCTGCTGCTCGACCGCGTCGCCGCCGACGAGATGCGACCTGTCCTCGAGTACACGGCGCGCCTGTCTGTCCTTTTGGACAGGGCCGAGGAGCACGTCGAGTCGCTGGCGCGGCGGTCCGCGGTCGAGACGCTCGACCCGGCGGCGCGCCTGCTGATCGCCCAGTCCGCGGCCGGCATGGCCGAGGAGATCCTCGGCGACCGCGCCCGCGCGCTCGGGCTGCTGGCGGCGATGCTCGACGCCGGGATCGCCGACGAGGCGACCGCGCGGCACATCGAGCGCCTGGCCCGCGCCGGCGGCGAGAAGCGCCTGCTGGCCCGGGCCCTGCGTGAGTCGGCCAAGCTGGCGCTCGGTCAGGCCGGCCGCGCCGACATCTTGGTGCGGCTCGGCGACGCCGAGTTCGACACCGGCGAGCTGACCGGCGCGACCGAGGCCTACCGCGACGCGCTCGACGAGCGACCCGGCTTCGCCGGCGCTGTGGCCGGGCTCGAGCGGGTGCTCGACCGCCTGCAGAAGACCGGCGGCGAGGTCGGGCCGACGCTCATCGAGCCGCTCGAGAACTCGTACCACCTGGCGGGCAACCGGCCGGGCCTGGCCAAGCTGGCGCGGCTGCGCCTGCAGGCCGCGACCGGGGCCGACCGCGCCGCCGCGCTGGAGAACCTCGGCCGCCTGGTCGACGAGGGCGGCGGTTCGCCGGACGAGGCGCTCGAGGCGTGGGGCAACCTGCTGCAGCTCGACGCGGCGCACCCGCTGGCGATCGAGCGGGTGGTCGCGCTGTCCGGCAACAAGCAGCTGCTGATCAAGGCGGTGCAGTTCATGGCGGGGGCGATCGACGCCGCCCGCGAGGAGCAGCGCTCGTGCAGCCAGCTGTGCATCGAGACGACCAAGATCCTGCTCCGCGACCTGCGCCAGTACAACGCCGCCCTGCGCGCGCTGGCGCCGGTGATGGCCGAGAACCCCGACAACCTCGAGGCGCTCGAGCTGCAGATCATGGCCTCGCGCGCGGCCGGCGAGCTGCCGACGCTGCACGACTCGCTGGTCCGCTACGCGCGGCTGGCGAGCAACCCCGACCTGTCGATCCCGCTGCTGCAGGAGGCGGCCAACGTCGCCGAGATGCAGGCCGAGCCGCTCACGGCCATCACCGACCTGCGGGCGCTGCTCGAGTTCGACCAGAGCCACGAGCAGGCGTGGTCGCGGCTGCTGCAGCTGCTCGAGGCGACGCAGGACACGGGCGGCCTGATCGCCGCCCTCGACCAGCGGATCACGATCACCGCCGACGACAACGAGCGCCGCAACCTGCGGCTCAAGCTGGCCCACCTGCAGGTCGAGGTCGGCAAGGTCGACGACGCGGTCACGATCTACAACGACATGCTCGGGGCCCGGCCCGACGACCTGCAGGCGATGCAAGAGCTCGAGAACCTGCAGCGCCGGCTCGGCAACTGGCGTGAGGTCCGCGACGTGCTCGAGCGCAAGCTCGACCTGCTGCAGGCCGGCCAGCGCGTGCCGGTGCTCGAGGAGATGGCGGTGCTGTCGGAGGAGAAGCTCGGCGACGTCGACGAGGCGATCGAGCGTCATCGCCGGCTGTTGCTGGAAGCGCCGCGGCACACGCCGAGCCTGGTCGCGCTGTGGCGGCTCTACGAGGGCGCCGAGAAGTGGGAGGACCTCTCGGAGCTGCTCGAGCAGTTCCTCGCGGTCCTGCGCGAGGTCGGCGGCGTCGACCAGCGGCGCGAGGTCGGCCTGCGGCTGGCCGAGCTGTACTCGGAGCGCCTCGGCGAGGCCGAGAAGGCGCGCGAGCTGCTGAACGAGCTGCTGCAGACCGACCCGAACTCGGTGCCTGCGCTGATGGCCCTGGCGGCGGTCGAGGAGCAGCAGGGCGGCGAAGAGGCGATGCAGGAGCTGCTGCAGCGCGCCGCGGCGTTGCAGCCGCAAGGCACGGTCGGCGCCGACCTGCAGCTGCGCCTGGCGCGGCTGGCCGCGACGCCGGAGAAGCAGCGCGAGCACCTCGAGATGGCGCTCCACCTCCACCCGGCCAACGTCGAGGCGGCCCGCACGCTGCTCGAGATCAGCCGCAAGGAGGGCTACTGGGAGCAGGTCGCCTACCTGCTGGCGCTGCTCGCCAGCCTCGCTACCGGCGACGAGCAGCGCAAGCTGATCATCGAGCGCGTCGACCTCCTGGTCGAGAAGGTCGGCGATGTCGAGGAGGCCCTGCGCGCGCTGGCGCCGGTCTACGAGGTCGTCCAGGACGACGTCGAGATCAACCGCCGGATCGCCGACGCGCTGTTCGTCAGCGGCCGCTTCGAGGACGCGGGCGGCATGTACGCCTGGTTGGTGCAGGTCGCCTCGGCCCAGCCGAAGAAGACCAAGCTGCTCGCGCACTACCTGACGCGCATGGCCCGGATCGCGCTCGCCAGCGAGACCCCGGACATGAAGTCGGCCCTCGACAAGCTCAAGGACGCCTACAAGATCGACACCACCAACGCCGAGACGATGGTGCTCCTCACCGACGTCTACGCCCACCAGAACGCGTGGGACGACTCGCTCAAGCTGGCCCGCGCGATGCTGCTGCAGAACGTCGACCAGTCGGGCATGGTCCGCCGCGGCGACATCTACCTCCGCCTCGCCAACGCGCACCTGGGGCTGAAGGAGACGTCGAAGGCGCTGTCGATGCTGCGCCGGGGCCTCGAGGAGGACCCGGAGCACCCGGAGCTGGGCAACAAGATCCGGGAGATCCAGGCGTCCTCCTGAGCCGGTGCGGGCGACGGGCCGCGCGCCCGTCGCCCGTGTCCGTTCGGACAGGTCTCGAAGTACAGGGCGCGAGGGACAGGAACCAGGGGACATGCCCGTACGGATCGGCGACCGCGACCTCGCCGCGCCCAAGGGCCACACGGCCGGGACGCACCGCACGCGCAGCCCGGCCGCGACCCTGGCGGCCTTCCGCCCATTAATGCCGCGCCTCGGCATCACCCGCCTCGCCGACGTCACCGGCCTCGACGTCGTCGGCGTGCCCGTGGTCCAGGCGGTGCGCCCGAACGCGCGCTCGGTCAGCGTGTCGCAGGGCAAGGGCGCGGACCGGGACGCTGCGGCCGCGTCGGCGCTGATGGAGGCGATCGAGGGCTGGCACGGCGAGCGTGTGGCGGCGCCGCTGCGGTGGGAGCGGGCGGCGGCGCTGCGGCGCGAGGGCGAGGCGGTCGTCGACCTGCACGGCCTGCCGCGCCGCGAAGGCGCCGAGGTGCGCGAGGACGTGCCGCTGTTGTGGTGCCTCGGCTGGGACCTGCTGGCGGGGCGGCCGACGTGGGTGCCGCACGCGTGCGTGAGCGTCGACTTCGTCCGCGATCCTCGCGAGCCGCTGCCGCCGTTCATCGAGAGCACCAGCGGGCTGGCCTCCGGCAACCACCTGCTCGAGGCGAGCGTGCACGCGCTGTGCGAGCTCATCGAGCGCGACGCGACCGCTCTGGCGCCGCTCGCCGTCGACGATCCGCGGCGGGTCGACCTCGCGGGCGTGACCGACCCGAGCTGCCGCGAGGTGCTCGCGCGCCTGCACGCGGCGGAGATCGAGGTCGGCGTGGTCGACATCACCTCCGACCTCGGCGTGCCGACCTACGCCTGCCGGATCGTCGACCGCCCCGGGGCGCCGCGCTGGGCCGCCCGCGGGGCCTGCGGCGGCTACGGGGCCCACCTCGACCCGGCGGTCGCCCTGCTGCGCGCGCTGACCGAGGCGGTGCAGAGCCGGCTGACGCTGATCGCGGGCAGCCGGGACGACCTGTCCCCGAAGACATACGAGGCGTTCACCGACCCGCAGGCGGGCGCCGACGAGGCCGCGGCGCTGGCGAGCGCGCGGCCGCAGCGGGCCCTCGGCCCCAGCCTGGCGACCGACAGCTTCGACGGCGATCTCGAGCTGCTGCTGGCCCGTGTGCGCGCGGCCGGGTGCACCAGCGCGGTGGTGGTCGACCTCACCCGCGCGGAGATCGGGGTGCCGGTGGCGCGCCTGGTCGTGCCTGGTCTCGAGGGCAGGTTCGCCGGCATGGCCCCGGGGCCGCGAGCGCGGGCGCGAGCGGCCGGGTGAGCCGCGACGCAGGCGTAGGTCTCTCGCGACATGGGGCGCGAGATGTCCTTGGGGACATGTCCATACACGATCGCGGGCGCCGCTGCGGGTGCCGCGTGAGATGTCCTTGAGGACATGTCGAGGCTCGGTCGCCGATGGCGCTCGCTCACGGTCGCGTGACTTCGTGACATGTCTTTCGGGTCATGTGGACTCGTTCGGTGGTGTCGCCCACGCGAACGTCCTCCGTGGACGCAGGGTCGGACGATGGCCAGGCCTCTGCCCGTCGCAGGCCGCCGAGCGGGGGTCGCCGTCGCTTCGGGCGTGCGCGCGGGCGGCGGAGCGGGTACCTTGTCGGTCGTGACTGCGACGCGCAGCGACGAGCAGCTGCTGGCGGCCTGGCGCGCGGGGGAGCGCCGGGCCGGGGAGCAGCTGTTCGAGCGCTACTACGAGCCGGTGGCGCGCTTCTTCTTCAACAAGACCGAGGCCGGGGCGGAGCTGATCCAGCAGACGTTTTTGGCCTGCGTCGAGGCGGCCGGCAAGTTCCGCGGCGAGGGCAGCTTCCGCAGCTTCCTGTTCGCCATCGCCTATCGCCAGCTGTGCCGCCACTACCGCGATCGCAAGGGCGACCGCATCGACCTCACCGAGGTCTCGGTCGCGGCGATGGAGCCGTCGCCGAGCCAGGTCATGGTCGAGGGCGAGGAGCTCAAGCTGCTGCTCGCCGGGTTGCGACGGATCCCCGTCGACTGCCAGGTCGCGCTCGAGCTCCTTTATTGGGAGCAGCTGACGACCGCGGAGATGGCGGCGGCGCTCGAGATCCCCGAGGGCACGGTGAAGTCGCGCCTGCGCCGCGGGCGCGCGCTGCTGCGCGAGGCGATCGAGGCGCTGGCGCGCAGCCCCGAGCTGGCGACCAGCACTCTGATGGGGATCGAGACGTGGGCGGGCGCGCTGCGGGCCCGGGCGGGCCTCCCGGCGGGCTCGGGCGAGAAGTGACGATTTCAGTGATCCGGACCGGACCGGGTGGAACCACTGCGGGGGAGAGCGAGGCGCCCGCATGTCCCACGCGCAGATCCAGGAGTCCGTCATGAAGCTCGTCGACGTCGACGAGACCCACCCCGACCCGAGCCAGGCCGACGTATCGGCCGACGCCGACACCCAGGCGACGCCGCGGCTGCGGCCGGAGGTGCTCGGCGACGCGGCGCAGCGGCGCACCAAGGCGATGGTCCACGCGTCGCTGTTCAAGGGCGCGGACGAGGCGCCGACGATCGGGCCGTACCAGGTGCTGAAGCTGCTCGGCGAGGGCGGGATGGGGGTCGTGTACGCGGCCTACGACGACAAGCTCGAGCGCAAGGTGGCGCTGAAGCTCATCCGCGGGGCCGCGCTGCAGCGGCCGCAGGGGCGGGCCCGGACGCTCCGCGAGGCGCGGGCGCTGGCCCGGCTGTCGCACCCCAACGTGGTCCACGTGTACCAGGTCGGCGAGGTCGACGACGAGGTGTTCGTGGCGATGGAATTTCTCACCGGGCCGACGCTGCGCGCGTGGCTGGCGACGCAGCCCCGATCGTGGCGCGAGGTGCTGACGGTGTTCCGCCAGGCGGGCGAGGGGCTGGCGGCGGCCCACCGGCAGGGGGTGGTGCATCGCGACTTCAAGCCGGCCAACGTGATCGTCGGCGACGACGGCCGCGTGCGCGTGGTCGACTTCGGCCTGGCGCACTTCGGCGACAGCGAGGCGCTGCCGGAGTTGCCAGCCGCGCGCGAGGTGACCGACGTGCTGCTGACTCAGACCGGCGCGGTGCTGGGGACGCCGGCGTACATGGCGGCCGAGCAATTCGCGGGCGCGCGCGGCGACGCGAAGACCGATCAGTACAGCTTTTGTGCGGCCCTCTACGAGGCGCTGTACGGCCAGCGACCGTTCGTCGGCGCCGATGTGCAGGCGCTGGCGACTGCGGTGGCCGAGGGCCGGGTGCGGTCGCCGAAGTCGGGGCAGGAGGTGCCGGCGTGGTTGCATCGGGTGGTGCTGCGCGGCCTGCAGCCCGATCCCGCGGCGCGCTGGCCGTCGATGGACGCGCTGCTTGCAGCGCTGCAGGCGACCGACACGCAGGTCCGCGCGCGGCGAGTCTTCGCCGCGATCGCCTCGGGGTTCGCTCTTCTGGCCGGCCTCGGTTACATGTCGTCGAGCGGCGCGCCGCCCCCGGCCGCGCAGCAAGACGAGGTGGCCGCGGCGCGGGCCGAGGTGACGCGCACGCAGGATGAGAAGCTGCTGACAGAGGCGCGGGCCGCGTTGACGCGCGACCCGGTGGCGGCGATCCGCGCGTTGGCGCAGCTGGCCGGTGACGATCCGCGGATGTGGAACGAGGCGCGCTTCTTCGCCGCGGCCGCGACGGCGGGCGGGCTGCCGGCGCAGGTGCTGCGGGCAGAACGAGGGCTGGCCGAGGCGCTGCCGCTGACCGACGGCGGCGTCGTCGGCCGCGACGAGCTCGGCGCGGTGTGGCGATGGAGGCTGTCCGATGGGACAGGCGAACAGGTGCTCGATCCGGGCGCGGCCAAGCAGCTGCTGGCGGCCCGCGACGCGCCGGTGTGGGCGGTCGTCGGCGAGACTTCGGTGACCGTGTTCGGCGCGGGCGAGCCGCGCACGATCGACATCCGTGGAGAGGCCGAGAGCGGCCACAGGATGTGGGCGCTGGCGGCCGACGGGCGCACCTTGACCGTTCAGGCGTGGTCGCGCGCCAGCGGCCCGGGGGGTCCCGTCTCGCTGCAGCTGTGGGATCTGACGGCACCCGACGCGCTGCCGCGGTCGATCCCGCTGCCGCCCGGCGTGTGGCCCGCGGTCGCCGACGACGCGTCGACGGTGGCCTTCGCCGACGGCGACGGGACGCGGGTGGTCCGGCCGCGCGACGGCAGCGAGGCGAGGTTGAAGTATGTCGGCCGACCGTTCGCGCTGACGGGCGACGCGCGGTTCGCCATCGCCTCGCCGAACGACGACGACGACGGGTGGCTCGACGTCGTCGACATCGAGACGGGCACGTCGCGCCGAGTCGAGGCCGGTTGGGGCACGCCGGTCGGGGAGGGCGACGCGCTGTTCATGCGGCCGGAGTACGGCCACCAGGCGCTGTGGCGCGAGTCGCTGGCCACCGGCGAGGTGGTGTGGCGGATGCAAGTGCCCTCGCACGGCGGTCGGGTCAATCGGCGCGTGCTCGTCGAGCCCGGCGGCGATCACTTTGCGGTGGCGATCGGCGAGGACTGGGCCGTCGGCGACCTGCGGAGAGGAGGCCTGCGCTCGTTCGTGACTGTCCCGAAGGACAGGCTTCCGCAGTGGGGGCGCGAGGGGGCGCTGCTGGTGATGCATCGCAACGAGGTGCGGATCCACCGGCCACAGGCGGCGGCGGTGACGGTGCACAAGCGCGGGCCCGACTGCGCGCTGGCGCCGGCGGCTCGCTGGGCCGCGGCGACGCCGTGGGACCGGAGCCGCGGCGAGTTCACGCGGGTCGAGCTGGCGACGGGCGCGACGGCGACGTTCCGCTGCCCGAACCCGCCCGCCGCAGGGTCCGACATGGACGCGATGTACGGTCTGAATGCGTTCGTCGACGACGCGGGGCAGGTCACAGTGGTCGGGGAGGAGGGCTGGAACTGCTGGTGGGACGAGCAGCACGGCGCCCGCGTCGGCGCGCAGCCGCTGACGGGCTGGATCTTCGAGCTGCCGCGCGGGGTGGCGCGAGCGGTCGAGGCCGATGTCGAGGTGTGGATCGGGCCGGATCAGCGGGCGCAGCGCTTCACCGCCGCGGCCAAGGTGGTCGACCTGCAGGCGAGCCCGTCGGGGCGACTGCTCGCGGTGCGCAGCGAGAAAGGCGTCGAGCTGCTGGCGATCGACAGCGGCGCGGTGACGCCGGTGGTCACGGAGGCGAGCCCGCTGGGACCCGGCGAGCTGACGGCGGGGGCGCTGGCGTGGAGCCCCGACAGCGCGCAGCTGGCGGTGCTGAAGCCGCTGACGGGCTCGCTCGAGCTGACGCGCTGGGACGTGAGCGGGGCGCCGCGCGAGCTGGAGCGACGTGTCCTGAAGGACAGCCCGGGGCGGCCGCGCAACCGGGTGGCGTTCTCCCCCGCGGGCACGACGCTGGCGGTGACCAATCGCCACGAGTCGTTGATGCTGGTCATACCGGGCGGGACGTTCGCGGTGGCGACGCCCGAGCTCGCGGCGTTCACGATGCGCAGCGAGACCGAGGCGGTCGGGGTCGACTTCCAGGGCGGCCCCTTCATGGTCGACGTCTCGGCGGGGGAGGTGTCGCCGCTGACGCCGAACCCGGACCTCGGCTCGTCGACGAACGCGCCGATCCGCCGCGCAGCCGACGGCACCGTGTGGGCCTGCGACGCGCTCGGGCCGGGGACGCTGCTGCGAGCGGCGCCGTTCGCCGGCGAGACGCCGGAGGCGGTGCGCGAGCGGATCGCGGGGCTCGCCGCGGCGCTGTGACGGCCGGCCGCCCGGTCCGCGCGAGGAGGCGCGGGCGTCCCCGTTCCTGGCGGTTTTGCGGTAGTTTGCGCGCGTGACGGCGAAGACATGTTTCCGCGGATCTGTCTGTGGGGGCGAGGCTCGTCTCCGCGAAGCAGCTGTCTTGAGAACTTCGAGACATGCCGATCGGGACATGTCGAAAAAGACATGCGGTTCGAGCAGATCCGAGGTGCAGCATGAGTAACCTCGTGGTGTTCCTCGGGCCGACGCTGACGAGCGGGGAGGCGTCGCTGCACACGACGGCGAACATCCTGCCGCCGGCGCGGCTCGGCGACGTGTACGACGCGGTGACGCGGCAGGGGGCGCGGGCGATCGGGCTGGTCGACGGGCTGTTCAACTCGGTGCCGGCGGTGTGGCACAAGGAGATCCTGTTCGCGCTGTCGCGCGGGGTGCGGGTGTTCGGGGCGGCCAGCATGGGCGCGCTGCGGGCCGCCGAGCTGCACCCGTTCGGCATGGAGGGCGTCGGCGCGGTGTTCGTGGCGTTCGCCCGCGGCGAGCTGACCGACGACGACGAGGTGACCGTGGCCCACGCGACGGCCGAGGCCGGCTATCGGCCGCTGTCGGAGGCGCTGGTCAATCTGCGCCACGGGCTCGACATGGCCGAAAAGGCAGGCTCGATCGCGGCGGCGTCGGCCGGCCGCTTGCTCGCCTACGCCAAGGCGACCTTCTACGCCGACCGCTCGTGGCCGGCGCTGTTCCGGGCCGCGCCCGGGCTCGGCGTCGGCGAGGACGAGCTCGCGGGGCTGCGCGCGTTCGTCGGCCGGGTGCGTCCCAACCGCAAGCGCGACGACGCGATCGCGCTGCTGCGGGCGATGACCGACGCGGGCGGCGAGGCGATGCCGCGGCACGCGGCGAACTTCGAGTTCGAGGCGACGAGCTTCTGGGAGGCGATGATCGCCACGACCGCGCGCGCCGACGCGACCGCGCCGCGTGACGAGGCGCTGGCGCTGCACGCGTTGCTGTCGCCCGGGGGCGAAGAGCGCGGGCGCGGGGCGCTGCTGCTGGCGCTGGCGCTGGCCGAGGCCGAGCGACGCGGGATCGAGGTCGAGGGGGCGGCGATGAGCGCGGCGGCCGAGCGGATCCGCCGCGCCCTCGGCCTGCGCGACAAGCTGGCCATGAGTACATGGCTCAAAGAGCAGGGGCTCGACCTGGCGGGCTCGCAGGCGCTGCTGCGCGCGGAGGCGATCGTCGACGCGCTCGGGCGAGAGCACGCGCTGGCGGTGCGCAGCCTGGTGACGCTCGAGCTGCAGCGCCGCGGCGAGCTCGGACGGGCGCGCGAGCAGCTGGCTGCTGCCGGCGAGGTCGCGTGGTCGGAGGCCGGGCTGTCGCGCGAGGCGCTGCTGCAGTGGTACGAGCACGAGGTGCGGTGGCTCGGCGCCGACCTGCCGGCGGCGCTGCGCATGTTGGGGCTGGGGACGCTCGATCAGCTGCTGACGGCGATCGCGCGGGTCAAGGCGACGATGCCGGCAGCGTCTTGAGCTGCTCGATCTGCGCGTGAGCGTCGGGGTCGAGAGCCGAGACGCGATGCAGGGAGCCGTCTAGCGAAAGCGCAGGCGCGCCCTGGAGCGCCGGACGGAAAGGCGCGATGCCGGGGTCGCCTCGACACTTGAGCGCTGAAGGGCGAGGCGCGATGCGGGGGCCGTCTGGCGTGAGCGCAGGCAACGCTGGAGCGCTGGAGAGTGAGGCCGGGCCGTCTTGGCGCACGTGGTCTCACGCGGTCGGCCGCTTTCACACCGTTGCGCGGTCGGATGACCCGAGGAACATGTCCCGAAAGCCATCCACTCAATCATCGGCCGTGGCGCCTTGTGGAGTGACCGGCTGACCGAGGCACATCCGGTCATTCGCGCACGGGGGCCGGCGAGCTTCAGCGCGCGGGCTCGATCGTCGAGAGCCCGCGCGCCTGGCCGACTCACCCGCCCGCGAGGACGCGGGTGGCGACTTGCTTGAGCAGGTCGGAGTCGACCTGGTCCTTGTGCGTCTTCATCACCGCGCCGACGAGCTTGCCGACCTGCTTGGGGTCGGTGATGTTGTTGGCGGTGGCGGCCTCGCGGACGAGCGCCTCGGTGGCGGCCTCGTCGAGGCGGGTCGGCATGAACTGCTCGCAGAAGCGGAGCTCGAACTGCGACTCGGAGAGCAGCTGCTGGCCGCGGTCGCCCAGCTTCTCGTACTCGCCGATCGTCTTCTTGAGCTGCTTGACGTACGACTTGATGGTGTCGAGCCACAGCGCGTCGTTGTCCTCGGCGCCGGAGCCCGACTTGAGCTCGAGCAGGACCTTGCTCTTGAGCATGCCGATGACGTTCTTGGTCGCCTCGTCGCGGGCGAGGCGGGCCTCGCGCAGCTTGGCTTCGATCTGGTCTTTGACGGACATGAGGCCGCGGAAGATAACAAACAATTGCCGCGGGGCGCGTCAGCCGCCGCGAAAGCGCGGAGAACGGCGCTCCCGCGCGGCCGACCGGCCCTCGCGGAAGTCCTCGCTGGCATAGGCGACACGGCGGGCTTGCTCGTGCGCGGCGAGCTCTTCACCGGACGGACCGCCGCGGTCGAGCGCGCGCAGCAGGTCGCGGTGAGCCCGGAGGCTCTGCGGCGCGCCCTGCCGCAGCCGCGTAGCGAATGTCTCGCTGGCCTGGGCCAGCTCGTCGGGCGCGTGCAGGCTGAGCAGAGCGCCGGCGCGGTGGGCCTCGTCCGCGCCGATCGCCTCGGCCGCGAGCAAGAGGCGGGGCGCCAGCGCCGGGCCGAACACGCGGCGCAGCAGGGCCACGCCGGCCGCGTGGTAGACGACGCCGAGGCGCGCGGCCGGCACGGTGAAGCGCGCGTCGTGGGCGGCGAGGCGCAGGTCGCAGGCCGCGATCAGCTCGACACCGGCGCCGAACACCTCGCCGCGGACGACCGCGACGAGGAGCCCGTCGCAGGTCTGCAGCGCGGCGGAGGCGGCGATCAGCGGGGCGTCGGGGGCGCTGGCGGCCGGGGCGTCGACCTGTCCTTCGGGCAAGGCGTCGAGGTCGAAGCCGGCGCAGAAGCAGGGCCCAGGGGCCGCGTCGAGCAGCACGACCTCGCCGCGGAGCGCCCGCGCGCCGGCCTCGAGGGTCGCCAGCATGGCCGGGGTGAGGGCGTTGCGCTTGCGCGGGTGGCTGATCGTCCAGCGCAGCAGGCCCGGCGCCAGGACTGTCTCGATCACGCGGGCTTCGTCGCTCATCGGCCGCCTCCGACAGGGCGAGCGGCGTGGAGGCGCGGGGTGGAGGCGAGGGGGCGAGCGGGGCGGGACGAGCGGTCGGTCATGCGCGGGGGCGCCTGGTCGAAGGGACAGTCAGTCGAAGTGCCTGGTCGAAGGGACAGCCGAGCGCGGGGCGCTGGCGTGGTCGAAGGACAGCCGAGATCGGGCGGAGCGGCGCTTGGTCGAAGGGACAGCCGAGAGCTGGAGCGGCCTGGGCGAAGGGGACGGCGCGCGCTGGCCGCGTACGCCTGGTCGAAGGGACAGGCGAGCGCCGAGGAGTGGCACCTGGTCGAAGGGACAGTCGAGCGTCGGGCGCTGGTGCGGCGACGCGGAGGTGCGCGGAGCGCCTGGCGAGGAGTGAGCCCGGTCGGAAGTCTGCCTGGTCGAAGAGACAGTCGATTTGACTCGCGGCCGCCGACGTTGGCCTGGTCGGAAGGACGGCGGAGCGCCAAGTGCTCCGCCCGCACGTGATCCAAGGGACAGATCCTTGCAGACAGTCCCGGCGAGCGGGGTACGCTCGCTCGAAGCGAGCCTGGACGAAGGGACAGGCGCTCGCCGAGCGGTCGGGTCGCCCGTATAGAGAGCGCTCGCGTGCCGGCGACCGCTCGGTGCGTGGCTCGAGGCGCATCCATATGTTCGAAAGGACAGGCGAGCGCGACGGCCCGCGAGAGGCCGCGGTCCGGCACCGAGACGGCTCACGGCGCAGGCGCGGGCGCGGGGTTGCTGGGGCCGGGGGCGTGGAGGGTGAGGCCCTTGCCGGAGTCGGCGGACTTGGGCGGGAGCTCCGGCTTGACCACGCCGGCCTCGACGTCGCGGCGGAGCTTCTCGAGCTGCTGCGCCTGCGGGCTGTCGGGGTTCTGCAAGATCTTGCGGCGGAGCGCGTGGGCTCGCGCGCGGCGCTGCTCGGGCTCGAGGGTCTTCGGGTCGGCCTCGATCAGCGCGATCTCTTCGGGCGTGAGCGGCGGCTCCTTCGGGATCTCCAGCTTCTCGCCCTCCGCGGGGGTGGCCGCAGGGGCGGGCGCGGCCGGCGGGCTCGGCGGTGGGGCCTTGGCGGCCTCGGCAGGAGCGCTCTTGGCGACCTCGGTGGGCGCGGGGGCCGTGGGACCGCAGGCGGCGAGGAGGAGCGCGGCGATGAGCGGACGTCGCATGCGGCGCAGCATACCAGGCCGTCCGCGGGTCGCAGCAGCGTGTGACGCAAGTCCGCGCGGCGGGCGGCCTGGCGGGTCGGGCCGGGCACGCGCGGGGACGCGGCCGCCGATCCGGCCGGACGGCGGCTCGCGCCCGGGGACGCGCAGGGGCCCGACTACGGCGCGGGAGCGACGCGCCAGCCGCACGGCAGTGGCCTGGAGATAACATGCCCCGAAGGACAGGTCCCTGCGGTCGCGGGCGCTCGACGCCCGGAAGTGGATGCGGTGAAATATCCACGGGCGCGACGGCGTTCGTGGCGCGGACGGCATGCGGATCGACCTGCGGAACCTCGGCAAGACCTACGACGGCGACCGCTGGGCCATCCGCGGGCTCGACCTGACGGTCCCCAGCGGATCGATCTGCGGGCTCATCGGCCCGAACGGCGCCGGCAAGTCGACGACGCTGCGGATGCTGGCGACGGTGATGCGGCCGACCGAGGGCGAGATCCGCTTCGACGGCCGGGCGCCGGAGATCGACGACGCCGAGCTGCGGCGGTCGATCGGCTTCCTCGGCGACGGCAACCCGCTCTACAAGCACATGAGCCCGAGCGAGTACCTGCGCTTCTTCGGCGAGTGCTTCCGGATCCCCGACAAGGAGCTGGGCGCGGCGGTCGAGGACATGCTGGTGACCTTCGACCTGGTCGACAAGCGCGACGCACCTGCGGGCTCGCTGTCGAAGGGCATGCGTCAGCGGCTGCTCATCGCCCGCTGCCTGCTGCACCGGCCCAAGCTGCTGATCCTCGACGAGCCGGCCGACGGCCTCGATCCGCGCGGCCGCAGCGACCTGCGGGCGATCCTGCAGCGCACGCGCGAGCGCGGGACGACGGTGCTGATCTCGTCGCACATCCTCCGCGAGCTCGACGACCTGTGCGATCAGATGGCGATCCTGCAGCAGGGCAAGCTGGTGGTCGCGGGCGACGTCGCCGACATCATCGAGCGCTACGAGGTCCGCCGGTTCGTCTACGAGCTGCGGCTGCTGCCGCCGACGAGCGAGGGCGGGGCCGCCAGCGAGCGCGCGCGCGAGGTGCTGGTGCAGCATCGGGCGCTGATCGAGGCCAGCGGGTTCGAAGACGGCTGCGAGACCATCACCGCCCAGGTCCCCGGCGGCGAGGACCGCATGGCCGACGCCCTCGCGGCGCTCGTGGCCGCCGGGGTCCGCGTGGTCACCTGCAGCCGCGTCCGCAGCCGCCTCGAAGACGTCTATAACCGCCTGTCCGAAGACCGCGTCAACTAGCCAGGAGCCCGTCATGCCTCGCGTCCTCTCGATCCGCTCCGCCGCCCGGCCGTTCGTCGCCCGGGCCCTCCGCGGCCCTCGCGGCCGTCGCCTGCTCGGGCTGTCCGTGCTGCTCGCCGCGCTGTCGGGGGTGCTCGGCATCTGGCTGGCCCTCGGGACAGGTGAGTTCGAGCGCGACCTGCGGGTCGGCTTCGACCTTGAGCAGAGCCGCCACGTCCAGGAGGAGCGCCGCTTCGCCCTGATCGCCGACTCGGCCGAGGAGGCGGAGGCGCTGCGCGCCGCGGTGGCGCGCCGGTTCGCCGGGCAGACGCTGGTGTACGACGACGCCGGCTATCGAGTCACCAACGCGCTCGACGCCGCCGAGTCGCGGCTGCGGCGGGCCGCCTACGGCGAGGCGCCGCGGCACCACCGCGCGCTCCAGCGCGACGCGATCCTGGCCTTCGAGGCATGGACGAAGGGACATGTCGATGCGAACAGCATCTACGGCGCGCCCGACTACAACTGGTACGACGCCGGCGAGGTCGCGGCGCTGCGGGCGGTGGTCGACCGCACGATGTCGCCGGCGGTCGAGGAGTACGCCTCGCCGCTGTCGCCGATCGACGCGCTGCGGATGACCGGGGTGCTGGCCGGCGGGGCGCTGCTGCTGTTGCTGCTGCTGGCCGCGCCGGTGCTGGCGGGCACGCAGATGGCCCAGGAGACCCACGAGAACACGCTGCAGCCGCTGGCCGGCAGCGCGCTGCGGGCCCAGGAGCTGGCGCTCGGGCTGACCGCGGGGCCGCTGGCGGTCATCGGCGTGCTGGCGGCGCCGCAGCTGCTGCTCCTGTTGGCGGCGGCGGCGGTGGTCGGTCACCTCGGGGCTGCGCTGGCGCTGGTCGCGGTGGTGCTGGCCGGCGGGGCGTTCCTGGTCATGCTCGGGCAGCTGGCCGGCCTGGCGCTCGGCAAGGTCCGCTCGCCGGGGTTGGTCGGCGGCGGGCTGGCGGCGATCCTCGGGGTGCTCGGCGGGATCGGGGTCGCGCTCGCGGCCGAGCTGTCCCATCGGACAGTCGGCGTCCTGGCCCTGCTGCCGCAGGCGGCCGCCAGCCACTCGCTGGCGCAGGCGTTCGGCCTCGGCGACGCCGGCCGGGGCTTCGGCGCCGAGCTCGACACCACGGTGCCGGTGGTGGTCGGGGCGGCCGGCATGCTGACTCTGGCGTTCCTCGGGCTGCGCGCGCTGGCCCGCCGGGTCGGCAACACCTCGCTGGTGTCGCTGCGCCGCGGCGAGGCGCTGGTCGGCGCGGTCGTGGCGATGGTGCTCGTCACCACTGCCAACCCGCCGCACGAGTGGCGCGCCGAGGAGTTCTACCTGCTCAACCTCGGGCTGCTGTCGATCCCCCTGGCGATCCTGCTGATGATGCGGGCGCCGACCGGAGATGTCCCTCCGGCCATGCGGCGCACGCCGGTCGGCTCGCTGGTCGGCGAGTTCGTCGGCTGGGCCGGCCTCTACCTGCTGCTGGCGGCGATGCTGGTCAGCCACGAGACCATGTGGCTGTTCCGCAGCCCGTTCGCGCTGCTGTTCGCCGGCTGGTTCCTGGGGGTCGCCGCGCTGCTGGCCCTGCGCGTGGCCGTCGCGCCGATGACCTTCGCGTCGCGCCTGTGGGCCGGCGTGTGCGCGGCGATGCTGGCGATCTCGTTCGGCCAGATGGTCATGTGGGCCCGCCCGGCCGAAGACCTGGCCTTCCGCGAGCCACACCTGTTCGTGTTCTCCGAGCTGAGCCCGCTGCTCGGCCTGGTCCAGGCCGTCCTCACCGTCGCCGTCCCGTGGACGCTGCTGCGCGCGCTCCGGCGCCCGGCCTCGATCGCGGCGGTGACCGGCGAATAGCAGGTCCCGGCGAGGTTCATCCAATGGCCCGGAGGACATGTCCTTCGGGCCATTGGTGTATCCGGGCGGGCGCAAAAAAAGGCCCGAAGGAGCCTGTCCTTCGGGCCATTGTCGGCACCGGGGCGATCAGCCGCGGCCGGCGCCGTGGAAGGTGGTCTTGAGCTCGGCGACACGCGCGGTGTCGTTGAGGTCGATCGGCGGGACGGTGTCGTAGGCCTCGTAGAAGGTGTGCGCGACCACGTCCTCGGCGATCTCGAGGGCGCGGCGGATCTTGCGGTTGTCGGGCACGAAGCCGCGGTGCAAGAGGCGCTCGATGGTGGCGCCAATGGTGCCCTGGAGGCCGCAGATCAGGATGCCGACGCGGTCGGGGCGGAAGGTGTTGCGGTCGAGGCCGAGGCTGTCCTCGAGGCCAGGCAGGCGGTCGGCCAGGAAGAAGTCCTCGGCGCGGCCGACGTGGCCGCTCCAGTGGGCCTCCTCGCGCGGGCGGCTGACCGTCGGCAGGTAGCGCAGGCCGTGCTGCTTGGCCAGGTGCTCGAGCTCGTCGCGGTAGCCGAGGTCCTTGCTGTAGCTGGCGCCGTGGATGATCGCCCAGTCGTCGAGGCGCGTGCTCGGGTCGCGGTTGACCTTGCTGCGCACCATCGACAAAAACGGCGCCAGGCCGGTGCCGGCGGCCACGCACACCTTGACCCGCGCGTCGTGGCCCATGGTGTCTTCGACCGTGAACTTGCCGACCGGCTGCGAGCGCAAGAACATGCGGTCGCCGACGCGGGTCTTCCACAGCAGGTGGGTCAGCGGGTTGTCCGACTCCGGCTTGTCGACGAAGCGGATGTAGAACTCGACCAGATCGCGCCGCTCGGGGGCCGAGGCGATCGACATCGGGCGCCGGACGCCGCCGAGTTCAGGCTTCTCGGTGTTGTTGAGGCCGATCGTGAGATACTGGCCGGGCACGAACCACGAACCCTCACCGGGCAGCGCTTCGTCGGGGCGGATCCGGAACACCGCGAGGGCGGGGGTGAGGTCCTCGCGCTCGACGAGGGTGGCGTTGTACACGAGCTCTTTGGCCATGGCGTGACTTTACCCGGGTCGCGACCGGCGGAACAAGCGCCGGCGGGCCGGCCGGAAATTCGGCCCACCGGACGGGGCTGCCGAGATTATACGGCAGGTGATGGGGTCAGTCCGCCTTGAAGGCGCGGACCCAGATGTTGGTGCCCTCGCCAAGGACGGTCGAGTTGGCGCCGATGGTCAGGAAGTCCGGGCCCCAGGCGGCGTCACGGCCCTCGTCGTAGAGGTCGATGTCCTCGTTGTTGTAGGTATGGGTCCACAGGCGGGTGCCGTCGCCGGCGTAGAGGGCGCCGAACACGTCGTTGAACTGGCTCGGGGCGACGTGGAAGCCGGTGGCGAAGATCCGCTCGTCCGGGCCGACGGCCAGGCCGAAGCCCATGCCGAAGAGGAATTCGTAGTCGTAGATGTCGGTCCACTGCTCCGAGAGGTCGGGGCCGACGCGCCGCAGGCCGAAGTCGTAGCCAGTGACGCCCTCCGGCATCCGGCGACCGACGAGGGCGATGTCGCCGCCCGCGCCGACGGGATCGGCGTCGTACCAGGCGCCGCCGGGGTGATCCTCGACCTCGGTGCTGACGATCGTGCCCTCGTCGTCGACGATGACGAGCAGTGGCCGGCTCAGGTAATCCTCGTCCTGGACCAGCCCGGCGACGAGCACGCCGTCTGCCGTCTTGACGATGGCGTTGCCGTTCGCGTACGCGAAGTCGGCCTGCGTCACCGCCTTCCACTCGGCCTCCCCGGTGCCGGGATCGTGCCGGCGCACGACCAGCTGCGCCGATTTGTCGGTCAGGTTCTCGCCGCCGGTGGAGTAGAGCTTGCCGTCGACGAGCAAGAGGCCAGCGATCGAGTCGCCGAGCATGTTGGCGGGCGGCTCGATGAACGTCCAGCCCTCGTTGCCATCGGGGTCGAACGAGCGCACCACGGGCGCCGCCACGTCTTCCATCACGTACTCCACGCCGCCCGCGTAGATGGTGCCGTCGTCGCCGAGCACCACCGCGGTGAAGAAGTTCGGCAGCCCGTTGTCGTCCGGATAGGTCTTCTTCCACAGCTCGGTGCCGTCGGGGTTGAGGGCGATGAGCAGCATGTCCCGGTCGGCCGGCGTGATGCCCTCGTTGCCGGCGATGATGATCTTGCCGGTGGGGTCGATGGCGACGGCGCCCACGACATCGTCCTCGCCCGCGGCGCCGTTGTGGGTGTAGGTCCAGAGCACCGCGCCGGTCTTCTCGCAGTTCTTGTCGCAGCCGTCGTCGGGCTCGTCGTTGCCGTCGTCGCAGACTTCGCTCTCGGCGACCACGCCGTCACCGCAGACCGCGGGGACGGGGCCGGTCGACGTGGACGTGGTCGCGGTGGTGGTCGGGTCCGTGGTGGTCGGGGTGCCCGTGGTCGTCGTGACGTCCGGTCCGCTCGTATCCGAGGTCGTGGTCGTCGAGGTCGGATCGGGGTCCGTGCCGGAATCGGTCGTCGCTGTCCCGTCCGAGGGGCAGGCGATCAGGAGCCAGGGTCCAAGAGACAGGACCGTGAGCCGCGTTGCGCGGCCGGTGAGATAGGCGTTCGACATGACTGCATGATCGCACGCCGAGGCCACGCGGTCTGCGATCGCCGCGTTTGTGGCTTTCCGTCGCAGTTTGGCGGGGTGGTCGAAAAATAGTTGGTGGTGCACCGGCCAAACTGCCGTGCTCGCGTCCGCACGCCCGGGGGCGGATCGCCACAAAGGTTTGACAGGTGTGCCGCGTTTGGAGGACGCTTCACTCGTATGCGACGCGCCTCGCTGTTTGCGCTCTCGGGGATCTTCCTGGGCCTGCCCCTCCGCGCCGCCGCGGCGGAGCCGCCTCCGCTCCCCGCGGACGCGACGCCACCCGCCAGCGAGACACCCGCGGCGCCGGCCACCGGTGACGCGCCGCCGACGTTGCCCAGCGGCGATCCAGGCGCGGTGGCTCCGCCCGCAGGCGCCGAGGGGACCGCCGGCGGCGAGGTGAGCGGAGCTGTCTCCGGGGACCTGTCCGGAAGTACCAATGCGACGACGACCGAGGCGCCGACGCCCGGGCCCGAGGTCGAGGTGCCGGCCCCGGCGGCGAAGGACCCGCTCAGCGTGAAACAACTGCCCGGCTATGTCCAGGGGCGGCGCGAGCCGGCGATCAACAGCCTGCGCGGCGGCCTCGGCCTCTATCACACGACGCTGGCCGACGTCGGCGAGCGCCACACGGTCCGCGTCCGCCTTCACACGGACTTCTTCCGCAAGGAAGGGTTCATCTACAACAGCGACGAGAACGGGCCCGACCAGCAAGGCCGCGTGCGCGGCACGGTCAACATCGGCTACAGCCCGTTCAAGTGGGGCGAGTTGTTCCTGGCCGTGCACAGCCAGGCGTCGCGCAACGCTCGCGCGCAGCCGGGCCGCCAGGACCAGGTCAACCAGTTCGCGCTCGGCGACCTCGACTTCGGCATCAAGGGCGCGCACCGCTTCGTCAAGGGCGGCGCGATCGGCCTCGGCGGTCAGCTCGGCATCGGCCTGCTGTCGGGCACGAGCCGCCTGCTGACCGACAAGGTCAACTTCAACATCGACTTCCTGTTCACCGTCGACGTCCGCTACCTGACGAAGAAGCAGGTGCCGGTGCGGTTCACGACCAACATCGGCTGGATCCTCGACAACTCGGGCAAGCTGATAAACTTCGAGAAGTTCACCGATCCGACCAGCCGCGAGGTGTCCCGCTTCGCCCTCGGCGTGGCGCCGAGCCGCGTGCGCATGCGCTACGGCCTCGACTTCCCGGTCCGCCTCGGCAAGGAGGGCAAGTTCGGCCTCGACCCGATCGTCGAGCTCGCGTGGGACGTCGCCACCGCCGAGATGCCGGCGTTCTTCCAGGCCGGCGCGTCGCCGTCGCCGCTGCCGCGCTCGAGCCTGTGGGGCACCGTGGGTCTGCGCGCCAACGTGATCGCGGGCCTGCACCTCGACGCCGCGGTCGACATCGGCATGGTGTCGCCGAACTTCGAGTACGGCCCGCCGGTGGCCCCGTGGCAGGTGATCCTCGGCCTCGGCTGGTCGATCGATCCCAACCCGGTGGTCAAGGAGGTGCCCGCGCCGGCGACGAGCGAGCCGCTGCCCGCGCCCGCGGTGGTCGAGGGTCGCGTGGTCGGCCAGGTGCTCGACAACACCGGCGCGCCGGTCGCGGGGGCCAAGGTGCGGTTCCCGGGCGCGGCGAGCAACGCGATCCTCACCGACGACCAGGGCAACTTCACCAGCTACCGGTTCCCCGAGGGCCAGGTGGCGCTCCAGGTCGAGCTGGCCAACAAGGCCACCAAGGACGCGACCGCCGACATCAAGGCCGGCGAGGACACTCAGATCACGATCACGATGGACGTGGCCAACACGCCGCCGGTCGGGATCCTCGACGGCGCGTTCACGGACGAGGCGGGGGCGCCAGTGCTGGTCACCCTGTCGGTCTCCGGCAACGGCGTCGACGAGCCGTTCACCAGCACCGAGGGCGGCCTCATCCGCCTCGAGCTGCCGGCCGGCGATTACTTCGGCATCGCCCGCGCGCCCGGCTTCGAGGACAAGTCGCTGCGCTTCACGGTGACCCCGGGCGAGCAGTTCACGACGGTCAAGGAGTCGCTGCGCCGGGCGACGCCGGTCGAGACGCCGCTCGTCAGCGGCAAGGGCAAGAAGCTGCGCCTCAAGAAGGCGATCCGGTACACGTCGGCCAACGGGGTCGACGACAAGAGCGCGGCGCTGGTCGAGCAGCTGGCCGCGTTCCTCAACACGCACCCCGAGTACGAGGAGATCGAGATCGGGGTGCACACGGACGACCGTGGCAGCCCGAAGCAGCGCAGCAGCGAGCGCGCCGACGCGGTCCGCAGCGCGCTGCTGGCCAAGGGCGTCAGCCCCGATCGCGTGACCGCCAACGGCTACGGCGACAACAGCCCGGTCGCGGTCAACCTGACCGCCGCGGGCCGGGCCAAGAACAACCGCACCGTGATCAAGGTGACCCGCTACAAGGGCGCGCCGACCGCCCCGGCCAAGGCGCCGAAGGCGGGCAAGAAGGCCGCGGAGCCGGCCGCGCCGCCGCCCTGATCGCCACTGCGGGAGCAGGCGCGAAGGACATGTCGTTCGCGACATGTCCTTTTGTGCATTCGCCGTCGCACCGGTAGAGCTGCAGAGTCGCGGGCTGGTTGCTGGGCGCGCGGGCCGGGACATGTCCTCGCGGACATGCGGTCACGCAGCGGGGCAGCTGTACTCGCGGGTCGCTGCGCGGACCGGGCATGTCCTCGCGGACATGCGGTCACGAGCAGGCGCAGCTGCACTCGGGCGGGGCGTCGTCGCCGGCGCACAGCGACCAGCCCGCGGGCGTGCCGCACAGGCCCTCGCTCGGGCCGGCCATGATCAGCTCGACGGCGCCGTCGCAGCCGCGGCGGCCGAACACGCCGAGGCCGATCTGGTCGCACGAGGTCGGGACCGGGCACTGGGCCTCGTCAGGCACGAACACGCAGGTGCGGAACAGCTGGGTGATGTCGCAGGTGCCGGGGTAGACCGGGACGACGTCGAGCCAGCGACACACGCCGCCGCCGTGGACGATGCCGTCGCAGGCGGGCGCGGAGGTCTGAGCGGCGCAGAAGGCTTCGCCTTCGGACATGTCCTCGGGGACCTGTCCGGAAGTGCCGGTGGGCTCGGCGCCGGTCGAGTCGGTGGCGCCGCCGGTCGATCCTTCCGTGTCGCTCCCGCACTCGGGCGGGTCGCCGAACTCGGTCGGCGAGGTGTCCGAGACGACCACGAGGCCGCTCGTGTTGGCGCCCGTGGGCTCCTTGCAGGCGCACAGGACGAGGCCGAGGACGAGCGCGGCGCGGGTCATCGCTCCGAAGGTGTAGACAAGCCCGCGGCCGCGCGGCAAGCGTCGAGGCGAGCGCTTGCGCACGCGCGCAGGAGCCAGGCTCCAGGGTCGTGTCAGGCGGCAGGGCCGTCGACGCGTGTCGCAGCGCTCACCGGCGGTGAGAGTGTTGCCGGGGCCTCGCCGAGGTGAAGCCGCGTCGATCGACGGCGAGGACGCGCGCACGCGGAGCGCTGGCCGGCCCGAGCTCAGGGGGGACAGCCCTGGAGGATCCACTGGGCGATGGTGTCGAGATCGCCGGTGGACAGCGCGTCGGCGGGGGCCGGCGGCATGAGGACGCCGCTGCCTCCGACTTCGATGTGCAAACCGGTGACCTTGTGCCAGAGGTAGCTGCCGTCGAGATCGCCGGGCGCTACCAGCATCATCTGAGGGAGCTCGAGCGCCGGTCGCTCGACGATCGAGGCGAAGGCATTGTCCGAGAGGACGAACCAGGCGTGGCTGGTGCCGCCGGGCGTGTGGCAGCCGACGACGCAATTGGCGTCCCAGATCGGCTGGATGTGGACTGCGTGGCTGAGGTCCGGCTGGTTCGGCCCGGTGGTCGCCGGCTCGCTGGTCGGCGTGGTCGTCGGGTCGCCGGGGATCGAGCCGGTGGGGGGCTCGTCCGTGGTCGACGGCGGCGCGGTGGTGCCGCCGTCGGTGCTGGCGCCTGTCCCTTCGGACATGCCGGTGGAGTCGGTGACGGTGTCGGAGTCGAGCGGGTCGCGCTCGGTGCAGGCCGCGAGCGCGGCGACGAGGACGAGGAGGCGAGCGGGTAAGCCAGGCATACCGCGCCAGTATGCGCCGGCGCGCCGGGCCTCGACAAGCTGGCGCAAGATGACCTATGGGACATGTCCCGGAGGACGGGTCGGGATCGGCGGGTGCTGGCCGAGGCCGAGGCGGCGCAGGGCCGCGCACACCAGCACGAGCACCAGGACTGCGGCCTCGACGAGGGCGAGGTCGCGCGGGTCGCGGATCAGTCCGAGCGCGACGATCAGGGTGGTGGCGCCCGCCGGGGCGTGCTCGGCGTCGAGGAGGACGGTGAAGCCGCCGGTCGCGGCGAGGGCGAAGGTGACTGCGCCGAGGTGCGCGAGGTCGAGGCGCGTGAGCACGGCCGGGACGTCGGCGACGCCGAACAGGTGGACCGCCGCGGTGCCGCACAGGACGGCGACGCCGTGGCCGACGAGGACGCGGCGCGGATGGTTGGCCGGGGCCGCGGGGGCGACGAACGCGAGGAAGGCGGTCGGGCCGAGCGAGGGGAACACCCAGGGCAAGGCTGTCCAAAAGGCCATGGCCGAACAGACAGCGATGGCGAGGCCGGCGCCGAGGCTCACGTGGGCGGCGCGGGCGAGGCGCGAGGAGAGCGAGTCGGGCACCGCGGGAGCATGGCGCGTCGCCGGCGGCGGCGGAAGTAGGAGGACGGGGCGAGCGCGAGCCGTCCCCGCGATTGCCGCTCCATCGCTTCAGGAAGAGCGTCTATAGATCTGCAGGCCAGAGCGGGGCCCGGTGATACGCCTGGCTTCGTCGTGGTCGTCGCCGCAGCCGAGCTGCCGTCACAGACACGGGTCTCGAAGGCCCCGCTGCGTCCGCGGCGCTCACGGGCACGTGGCTTCGTCGGTCTTGTCGTCGCAGTCGAGGTTGCCGTCGCAGACCCAGGTCTTGGGGATCTCGAGGCCCTCGTCGCACGAGAAGTAGCACAGGGCCGTGGCCTCGTCGGACATGTCGTCGCAGTCGGGGGCGCCGTCGCACTTGTTGAACGTGAAGATCTGCTGGCCGTCGGCGCACACGAAGGTGCAGGTCGCGGGGGCCTCGTCGGACATGTCCTTGCAGTCAGGTTCGCCGTCGCACACGTAGTGGTTCGAGATCATGCCGCCGGCGCCGCAGCTGAACGCGGGCGTGCCGTTGCACGCGATCGACGCGGCGCCGACGCTGGCCTTGGCGGGCTCGTCGCAGGTTGCGACTGCGTCGGCGTAGGTGCCGTTGCAGGTGAAGAACGCGTCCTCGTCGCTGCACTTCAGCGGCCCCAAGCAGCTCTGGTACTGGACCGCGGCCGCGGCCAGGCAGGCGACGTAGGGCGCGTGAGCCGGGTCGGCCTCGAGGTCGCACAGGCACGGGTCGTTGGCGGCGGCCACGAAGTCGGCGATGCAGCCGTCGACGTCCGCGTAGTTCCCCTCCGTGACCTCGCACGGGCAGCGCATCCCGGCGGTCGCCTGGGTCGCCAGCGCCTTCTTCTCGCAGGCGGTGAGGGTCGCGCTGCCCGAGGTGGTGGTCGCGCTGGTCGTCGGCACGTCGGGGACGTTCGCGTCGGTGGTGGTGGTCGCGTCGGTCGCCGAGACCGTCGCGCCCCCGCTCATCGGTTCGTTCGGACAGGCGCACAGCAGGAGCGCGCCCGCGAGGAGCGTTCGAGGGGTCATCCCTCCAGGGTAGCGCCGGGGCTCACGTGCTCGATCTGGAACACGGCGGCGAACGTGGCCAGCAGCGCCGGATCGCCGTGGATCCGGATCGCCCCGCCGGCAATCGCGTCGGCGGGGGCCAGCTCACCGGCCATCAGCGGGCGCAGGCCCCGATCTGTCTCGAGGACCAGGTCGGCGCCGGGGAGCGGGCCCGCGGCCGCGGCGAGCGAACCGTCGTCGATGCGCGCGTGGACCACGAGCTCGCCGACTCGCAGCTCGTAGCCGAGGTGGAGGCCGCGCGCGGCCTCGGGGCGGAAGGTGGTGCGGATCGCCATCACCAGCGAATCGGCGGTGACGATCTCGTCGGCGCCGGGTTCGCCGAGGAGCGGCGCGCCCCAGCGGCCGAGAGCCAGCACTGCGGCCTCGAGCGCGCGGCCACGCTCGGTGAGCTCGTAGACGATCGCGCCGCCCGGACGCGGCAGGAGGCGCCGCCGCACGACGTCGGCTTGCTCGAGCTCCTTGAGCCGGGTGGACAGGACGTTGGTGGGGATCCGCGGGAGGCCGCGCTGGAGGTCGGTGAAGCGCCGCGGGCCGACGAGGAGGTCCCGGACGAGGAGCAGGGCCCACCGCTCGCCGACGATCTCGAGCGCGCGGGCGACCCCGCAGTAACTCCCGTAGCTCCGGGTGGCCATGCAGGGGCGAAAATAGCCCAAATTTGTCCGTATGAACCGGACTTGTTGTTTGCAAGTCGGTGCGTGCGTTTTTGCGCGTCCGGCGTGCCGGGGCTCGCAGCGGGCACGGGGGCGCGAATTGCCGGACGGGCCAGGCGACCGGACGGCGGTGCGCGGGCGGCGACCGGTCGCGGGGCGAGGCGGGAGCTGTCCGGAGAGACAGGTGATGCGCGTCAGGCGGGGCCGCGGCTTCGTCCTGCTAGCGGGGCCGTGGGAGCTGTCCTGAGAGACAGACGATGTGCGCCAGGCCGGGAGCCGCGACCTCGTCCTGCCTGCCGGTGCGGGGTCGGGGCAGGGTAGCGCCGCTCGGGAGCTGCGGCCTCGCTCCGCCTGCCGGCGGTGCGCGGGCGGCGGGGCGAGTGATTGGCGCTTCAGGACATGAACGTCGGGGCATGTCCCCGAGGACATGTCCGTCGCTGCGCTCGCCGGGGCCGGCGGCTCACGGGGTCGGGGCGGTGGTGCAGCTGAGGGTGCGGTCGCGGAGGTCGACCGTGTTGACGATGGTCGGCTGGCCGCGGACGACGTCGACGATCACGCCCTCGTACTGGTTGGTGCACTGGGCGTGGCTGCGCTTGGTGATCACGCGGAAGCCGCCGTCGATGGTGCGCACGCTGTCGTCGCCGCACAGCGGCTGGACGCCGAGGGTGGCGGCGAGCAGGCGCGCCTCGCCGGGGGTGTCGATGGCGCCGAGCAGCGTGAGCAGCTGGGAGCGGGTGGCGACCGGGCGCACGTTGGCGCCGGACTGCAGGACGAGGTAGCGGACCACGAGCGGGTTGGAGCCGGCGAACAGCGAGGTGCTGGCGACGGTGCTGGCCAGGAGGCGGGCGCACGCGGGCACGTCGGTGACGGTCTGGCAGGCGAGGCCGACGCTGGCCAGGGTCTGCGACTGCTGGGGGCGCACGCCGGTGTCGGTCTGCTTCAATACCGTCTCGCGCAGCAGGGCGTGCTCGAAGCGGGTGTTGGCGTGGGTCGCCTCGAGGCCGCCGAGGAGTTGGTCGTTGTTGCACAGCGGGGCGCTGTAGGCGGGGCTGCCGGGCGGCAGCGCGGGGTCGTCCGAGACGGGCGCGGGCTCGCCCGTGACCGGCGCAGTGGGCGGGGGGCGGTGACACGCGGACGCGGACCCGGCGGCGACGGCGACGGTGAGGACGGCGCGGAGACGAACGGCTGGCACGGCGGCGAGGATACTACGCGGGCCGAAGGCGGCGGAAGAAGAGCCCGAATCGCGGCGGGCCCGTCGTGGCGAGCGCCGTTCCGGGGTCGGTGATGGTGGGTGCGGGCGAGGCCGGCTCGCGCTCACGGCCGCGGCGGCGCGGGCAAGATCCACGGCTGCGGGCGCAGGCCGTCGCGTTCGCGCGCGAGATCGACGTCGGGGTCGACGAGGCGGGCCGCGGGGCGGCCGTTGTAGGTGACGAAGACGTCGGCCCGGACCTCGGCGCCGGGGCTCCGGGCCGCGAGGTGGTGCGCGTACTCGAGGATCATGTCGGGCTGGAAAGCCATCTGCTTGGCCTGCTGGGCGGTCAGCGCCGGCTCGGGGTCGACCAGGCGCTCGCGGCCGCCGCCCGGTTCGCGCACGCGGTAGACGACGCTGCCGACCTTCTCGACCAGCATGACCTGCCAGGCGAAGCGGTAGCCCTCTTCGGTCCAGGCGGTGTCGCCGGGGTAGGCGAAGCGGCGCAGCGGCAGCGCGAGCTGGACGGCGAAGTGGAGGGCGAGGGCCGCGAGCAGCAGCGGGCGGGCGGAAAATGACGTGTTCGACAGGACAGGTGCCGGGGGGCATGTCCGCGGGGACAGGCGACGCCACAGCCGCCGCGGCCAGTCGGGCGGGAAGAACACCAGGGCGGCGGCGGCCATCAGCCACGGGAACATGCCGATCGCCGGGAAGAGGGCGCCGGTGAGGCCGTGGAACACGAGCACGCCGGCGTAGGCGAACGGGCGCGTGCGCGGGTGCAGCAGCAGGAACGGGACCGAGAGGTCGAACACTGCGCCGCCCCAGCTCATGAGGTACGGGGTCTCGGGCCGCCGCAAGAGGCCGCCGAGCAGCGGGAAGTCGGCGCGCGCGGCCAGCCACAGCTTGAGCGGCTGCGCGTGCAGCAGCCAGTCGGGGCGCAGCTTGGCCAGGCCGGCGAAGAAGTAGACCAGGCCGACCTGCAATCGCAGGGCCCACAGCGCCCAGGTCGGGGCGACCGTGGTGCGGCGATCCAGCGGCAGGGCGACCATCAGCAGGGCGACGACGCTGACGAAGTAGTAGTGGTTGAGGTAGGTCGCCTTGTCGAGCAGCTCGACGTAGGTGAAGAGGACGAAGAACAGGGCGATCGCGGGCCGGTAGGCCACGCCCGCGGCGACCAGCAGGGCGAGCAGGCCCTGGGCGACGAACACTGCGATCATGCCGGCCTCGGGCAGCGGCGCGAGCCACTCGAAGCCCCAGTAGTGGAAGTGCCAGGTCGGGTCGACGTAGAGCTGGTGGATCCACCCGCGCGCGGCGAAGCGGACGGTGCCGGCGAACATCAGCAGGCCGAAGCCGATCCGGAACGCGTGCAGGCCGGCCGCGTCGACCGGGGCGAGGAGGGCGCGGAGCAGGGGCGAAGAAGAGATGGATGGCGGGACGGCTGTCCTGACGGACATGTCGTCGCGGGCATGTCGTGGCGGCGAGTCGAGCATGTCGGATGTCCCGAAGGACATATCGCCCGGGGCCGCCGACGAGGGCGAGGCGGCGGCATCCGACGCGGATGTCCCGGAGGACATGTCGCTCGGGGCCGTCGACGGGGGCGGGGCGGCGGCGCCCGGCGCGGATGTCCCGGAGGACATGGCGTTCGGAGCAGGTGGATCCGACTGCTCCGGAGCGGCGACGGGCGAGCTGCCGAGCGCGCGATGGGTTGTCCCGGGGGACATGGCGCTCGGGACATGTGTTTGCGGGACCGGAGCGGGCGGGCTGCGGTCGGGGTCGGACATGGCCTTCGGGTCAGTCGCCGTCGTTGTCGCTCAGGGCGAGGGTGACGCCGAGGGTGCTGGCGACGTCGAGCTTGAGCAGGCGGCGGAAGGTGTCGAGCTCGTCGCGCGCGAGCTGGACGGCGGTGCGGTCGGCGACCAGGGCCGCGGTCATCGGCTCGGGGACGGCGGCCAGGACCTCGCTCGCGCGGGCGTACTGGGCGCGCACGCGGTCGTCGAGCGCCGGGTCGAGCTCGCGGACGAGGACCGAGAGGCCGGCCGCGGGGGCGCCCTCGTCCGCGCCGTGATAGACGGCCCACACGCCGGCGAGGTTGGCCTGCAGGTCGGCGCGGGTGCGGCCAGAGAAGCGCGACTCCATCAGCGACGGGTCCTCGGCCGCGCCGGTGAGGTTGCCGAGCGGGTTGTCGAGCTTGCCCTTGACCATCGTCAGGCAGGCGTCGATCGACTTGTTGACGACCTCGTCGAGGCCGGCCTTGAGCGAGTCGTAGGTGGCGCTGCCGATGCCCGCGGTGGCGAGGGTGTCGGCGTACTCGCCGGACCAGGCGGTGGCGAGCGCGTCGGTGCGGGCGGCGATGTCTGCCGCCAGCAGCTTGGCGTAGCCGCAGCGACGCGCGCCGCCCTCGGCCTGCAGGGCGGTGAGGGCGTCGCCCTGGACCTCGCCCCATAGCAGATACTCGAGCGCGGGCATGCCCTTGGCGCTGACGCCGAGGCCGCCGAGGTAGGCCGCGTCGGGCGTGTCGGGGGCGCCGGCGACCGCGTCCTCGACGGTGTCGACGCGCACGGGCCAGAAGTCGAGGGCGTTGAGCTCGGCCGGCAGCGGGCCGAAGCCGAACGGGAGCACGCGCGACCAGGCGTCGCGCTCGGCCGACCAGGCGTTCTGCGCGGCCGCCAGGGCGCCGGGATCGGGGGCGGCGCACAGGAAGTCCATCGCCGCGACCATGTCCTCGGCCCGCTCGTGCAGGTCGGTGAAGGCCGGGACTGCGACCTCGCGGGCGACGTGCTCGAGCACGGCCGGGCGCGAGTCGTCGCCGCCGCCGCCGCAGGCGAAGCCGAGGAGCGTGCCGGCACCTGCCCCGAAGAGCATGACCGAAAGGACATGGCGAGAGAGACCGGTGCGGATCATCGGGACCTCAGAGGCGGGGCGGCGAGGGGCGCGGCAGGGCCGCGACGTGAGTAGCGGTCCTTGGGGGCATGTCCTGGAGGACATGTCCTTTCGCGCCGGGCGGAATGGACATGTCCGAAGGGGCAGGCTGCGCGCCCGCGGCGGTCACAGCGACTCCAGGAAGGCGACGAGGGCCGCGCGCTCGCCCGAGGGGAGGGCGCGGACGGCCTCGCGGGCCGGCTCGGCCTCGCCGCCGTGCCACAGCACGGCCTCCATCAGTGAGCGGGCGCGGCCGTCGTGGAGGAAGGTGGTGTGGCCGTTGACGGTCTCGACCAGGCCGATGCCCCACAGCGGCGGGGTGCGCCACTCGTTGCCGTCGGCGAGGTAGTCGCGGCGGCCGTCGCCGAGCGCGTTGCCCATGTCGTGCAGGAGGAGGTCGGTGTACGGCCAGATCGTCTGGCCGCGGACCTCCTCGATCGCGGCGTCGTCGGCGGTGCGGTGGCGCGGGACGTGGCAGTCGGCGCAGCCGGCGTCGAGGAACACCTGCTTGCCGCGCAGGACCTCGGGGGCCCCGGCGTCGCGGCGGGCCGGCACTGCGAGCGTGGCGCTGTAGAAGATGACGTCGTCGAGCAGATCGGGCGAGACCTCGGGGGCGCCGCCGTGCGGGGCGGCGGCGCACTCGGTCTGGCCTTCGGGACAGTTCTCCAGCGGGAACATGTCGGTGGTCAGGCCCATGTCGCCGAGGAAGGCGCCGGCCGTCTGCTGGGCGACGGTCGGCTGGTTGGCCTTCCAGCCGAAGCGGCCGAGCACCGCGGCGTCTTCGGCCAGGTCCCACACGTAGTTGGCGCGGCCGGAGACGCCGTCGCCGTCGCCGTCGTCAGGGTCCTCGCGGGCGAGGATGTCGGCCGCCGGGATGGCCTCGAGCAGGCCCATGCCGATCATCACCGGGGCGACCCGCGGTGAGATCAGCAGGTCGGCGGGGAGCGGGCCGTAGGACGGGTCGTCGAGGGTGTAGGTCGGGGCGCGCAGGCTGTACGGCTCGCCGTCGGCGAAGGCGCCCGGCTGCTCGACCCAGGTGACCTTCGGGACAGCCTCGCCGGCGACCCCCTCGATGCCGTTCGGCTGCAGCTGGTCGCCGTAGCCGGGGACGTCGCGCGGGCCGCCGTGCAGGCCGTCGCCGGGGACCGACACGCGCAGCAGCATGCTGGCGAACGCCTCGTCGTCCTCGGGCGGGCGGCCGCGGCCGTCCTTGAAGTGGCAGGCCGAGCACGAGCGGGCGTTGAAGGTCGGGCCGAGGCCGTCGCGGCCGGTGGTCGAGGCCGGGGCGACGACCCAGTTCTTGTTGAAGAACGAGTTGCCGACCACGAACCGCTGGCGCCGCTCGAAGGTCATGTTGCGGGCGCTGTACGAGAACGCGTTCGGGCTCTCGTCGCGGATCGTGGTGTCACCGCCGGCCAGCTCCTCGCCGGGCTCGAGCGCCGGCCCGGGGGCTTCGCAAGATGCCCCCAAGAACAGGACCCAAAGGACAGGCAGGCGGCGCACGGCCCAGTCTACTCCAGGTTGAGCTCGATCTCGAGCGCGTCGGCGACCGCGACCAACGCGTCGGTCGCCTCCTTGAGGCTGTCGATGGCGGCCTTGACGGCGGCGCGCTCCGGGCTGCCGTCCTTGGCCTGGATGGCGGCGTCGAACGGCGCCGGGATGGCCTTGACCGCGGCGACGGCGGCCTGGAGCTTGGCGGTGGCGACGGCGTCGACGTCGGCGTCGATGCGGGCGACCAGGCTCGACAGGCTCGCGCCCGCCTGGCCGTCGATGCGGCCGAGGTACACGTCCTCGATGCCCTGGATGTTGGCCAGCAGGTCCTTGTGGGTGTTGTCGCTGAAGCAGGAGTGCTCGTCCTCCTGCTCGCGCGTGTCGTAGGCCACGGTCATGCGCTCGCCGGCGAGCTCGGCTCCGCTGAGGCTGGCCATGCCGAGGAGGACCTTGGCGATCGCCTCCTTGGGATCCTGGGCGACGAAGTCGGCGCGGTAGTTGGCCTGGCCTTCGGACCAGGCGTCGGCGACGCGCGCGAGGTCGTCGAGCAGCAGCTCGCTCGTCAGGGTGAGGTACTGGCGCCGGCGATCCTGGTTGGCGGCGGTGCCGTCGGCGCCGTCGACGTAGTCGCTCCACGGGCGCGCGCCCGGGCCGTCGGCGCTCAGGTCCTGGCCCCACAGCAGGAACTCGATCGCGTGCCAGCCGGTCGAGATGCTGTCCTCGCCCTCGGCGCCGTTGCGCTCGATCAGCACGTCGCGCGTGATCTCCGGGTAGCCCGCGAGGTCGTTGATGATGCCGACGTCGGGCTCGCCCTCGACGTAGTCGATGTACGCCTCGTCCATCGGCCAGGCGTTGATCCGCCCCTCGAGCTCGTCCGGCGCGGCGTCGATCGGGCCGTTGTAGAAGCGGAACACCTCGGTGAGGCCGTAGTCGTCGCGGGCGCCGAGCCAGGCGGTCTTGGTGGCCTCGAGCGTCTCGGCCGACGGGGCGGCGACGAACGCCTGCAGCGCGCTGTCCATCTGCTCGGCGCCGCGGCTCGACTTCTCGTAGGCGGCGGAGACGAGCTCGGCGTAGCGGTCGACCACGCTCTGCGCCTCGGAGCGGAACGAGTCGTCGTCCCAGCCGGTGGCGGCGTTGTTGGTACAGGCGGGGAGGAGGCAGAGGGCGAGGAGCGAGCGGCGCATGCGTGGGCTTCCAGTCCGTGAGCGCGCCAGCGCGAGGTGCGTTGGCGATTGTTTTGGGATACTGAAAGTCGTTTTCAATGTCAACGTTGCCAGGGGGTGCCTGGACGCACGCCAGGGCCGCGGCTATGGTGCCGGCCATGGCGGCGACCGCCGATTCTTCACAGAACCGTAACTATTACGATGCTTTCTCGGCCGGCTACGACGACGGCCGCGATCGCGGGTACCACAAGCTCATCGACGACCAGGCGGCGGCGATCGTCAGCCGCTACGCCGCCGGGAAGGACGCGCTCGAGGTCGGCTGCGGGACGGGGCTCATCCTTCAGCGGGTGGCCACGGTCGCTCGCAGCGCCAAGGGCGTCGACCTGTCGCCCGGGATGCTGGAGCACGCCCGCAGTCGCGGGCTCGACGTGCAGGAGGGCAGCGCGACCGAACTGCCGTTCCCCGACGCGAGCTTCGACGTGACGTACTCCTTCAAGGTGCTGGCCCACGTGCCGGGCTGGGAGCGGTGCCTGCAGGAGATGGCGCGGGTGACCCGGCCGGGCGGCCACATCATCTTCGACATCTACAACCGCAACTCGCTGCGCTACCTCATCAAGCGCCTGTGGGGCCCGCGGAAGACGTCGCACACCTACGACGAGGCGGCGATCTCGACCCGCTTCCTCAGCCCGGCCGAGGCCGCGAACGTGCTGCCGTCCAGCACCCGCGTGGTCGCGCGCGCCGGCATCCGCATCACCACGCCGCACCCGGTAGTCTGCCGCCTGCCCGTGATCGGGAAGGTGCACGACCGCGTCGAGTGGGCGCTGATGGAGAGCCCGCTGGCCGCGCTGGCCGGGTTCTACGTGTTCGTGGCGGAGAAGCTGTGAGGGTCCTGGTCGTCACGACGACCTTCCCGCAGTGGTCCGGCGACCCGCGCGGTCGCTTCATCCTCCGCCACTGGGAGGCGCGCGCGGCCGCCGGCGATACTGTGCGGTTCCTGGTCCCGCGGACCGCCTGGGTCCGCGGGGCGCTGCAGTCGCCGTGCGAGGTGGTCCGCTTCGCCTACGCGCCGACCGGCATGTCGTCCCTGACGGGGCAGTTCGGGATCCTCGAGAACATCCGCGACCGGCCGTGGCGCGCGCTGCTGGTGCTGCCGTTCATGGCCGCGCTGCAGCGGGCCCTGCAGCGCGAGATCCGGGCGTTTTTGCCCGACAAGATCGCCGCTCACATGCTGCTGCCGTGCGGCTGGCTGGCGGCCGAGGCGGCCCGCGCGGCCAGGGTGCCGTGCGAGCTGTACGGCCACGGCACCGACGTCGATCTGCTGCTACGCCTGCCGGGGCCGCTGCGCGAGGCGGCCATGAGCGCGCTGGCTCAGGCCGAGAGCGTGGCGCTGCCGTCGGCCGAGAAGCTGGCCAAGGTGGCCGCGGCCTGGCCGGGCCCGCCGCCCCTGCGGATCGAGACGATGGTCGGCAGCGTGGCTGATGGGCCAGGTCCGATCGAACAGGTCGTATCGGACATGTCCGAGCGGGCAGGCGACGAGGTGCTGTTCCTCGGGCGCCTGATCAAGCAGAAGGGGGTCGACGACCTGCTGCGCGCGGCGGCGCTGATGCCCCGGCGGCCGCGCCTGGCGATCGCCGGCGACGGGCCCGAGCGGCGCCGCCTGCAGGGGCTGGCCGAGGGGCTGCGGCTGGACGCGCGCTTCCACGGGTTCGTCGAGGGCGCGGAGAAAGAGGCGCTGTACCGTCGGGCGGCCCTGCTGTGCGTGCCGTCGCGCGAGATCGGCGGGCTGTCCGAGGGGGCGCCGCTGGTGATCGCGGAGGCGAAGCGCTACGGGCTGCCGGTGGTGGCCACCGCGGTCGGCGGGATCCCGGAGCTGATGCGCGACCTCTACCCGGAGACCGCGCTGGTACGGCCGGGGGCGCCGATGGCGTTGGCGCAGGCGCTGTCGCAGGCGCTGGCGCAGGGGGCCTGAGTGAAGCGGTTGCGGCCGGCGCTCGCCGAGGCGGCGCTGCGTCGTCGCGGAGCGCGGAGGCCGGGGTGATGAAGTGGTTGCGGCGGGCGCTGGTGGGGCTGGCGGCGCTGCTGCTGCTGGTGCTGGTGATCGGGTGGGCGTACCTCGGCGACATCGTGCTGGCGGTGGCGGCCCCGAGGGTGCCGTTCGATCCCGCGAATACGCCGCCTGCGCCGGACTACGCGGAGCCGGGGACATGGAGCGCGCGGCCGGAGACTGCGGACGCGGCGGACGCGGAGGTCGAGGGCGTGGCGATCGCTGCGGACCCGGAGGTCGACGTGTTCTACCTGCACCCGACGTCGTTCCTCGGCGACGCGTGGAACGCTCGCCTCGACGATCCGACGGTCAACGAGGCGACCGACGTCGGGTCGACGCGGATCCAGGCCAGCGCTTTCAACGGCTGCTGTCGGGTGTTCGCGCCGCGCTACCGCCAGGCCAACATGACGGCCTTCACGACGGCCAGCGCCGACGGGGCGGCTGCGATCGGGCTCGCCGGCGACGATGCGATCGCGGCGTTTCGCCACTACCTCGAGCACGACAACCACGGGCGGCCGTTCATCCTCGCGGCGCACAGCCAGGGGGCGTTCGTCGGGCTCCGGCTGCTGCGCGAGGTGATCGCGCCCGGGCCGCTGCGGGCCCGGCTGGTGGCGGCGTACCTGATCGGCGGGCCGATTACGCACGAGGCGCTGGGCGAGCTGCCGGTGTGCGCGTCGGCGGAGCAGACGGGCTGCGTGGTGGGCTTCAACGCGCGCGGGCCGGACTACGCGCGCGGCATCGAGTTCGTCGAGAACCCGCCGCCGCCCGCCGATGCGCCGCCGAGCCGGCGGGTGTGCGTCAATCCGCTGACGTGGCGCGCCGACGAGGCGCCGGGGCGCGGGGGGCTCGGGGCTGTCTTTTGGGACAGCAGTGGAGCGCGGCCGCGGCCGCAGCCCGAATTCGTCAGCGCGCGCTGCGAGGCGGGGACGCTGCGGGTGGAGCTGTCCGGGACGGTGCCGCGCGACTTGATGAGCCGCCTGCTCGACCACGCGCTCGGGGCCGGTAACTACCATGCGATCGAGTACGGGCTGTTCTGGCTCGATCTGCGCACGAACGCGGCGACGCGGGCGGCGGCGTTCCTGGCGAAGCAGGGCTGAGAAGGCCGGGGCTGGTCGAAGGGACAGCTTGGGGCCCGGGCGAGCCGGGCTGGTCGAAGGGACAGCTTCGAGCCCAGCAGGCTGAAGGCTGCGCGGCTGGTCGAAGGGACAGCTTCTTGCCCAGCAGGTCGAGGGGGAGCTGGTCGAAGGGACAGCTCGTGTCGGGCGCGCTCAGGCGTCGGGGACGGCCTTGCGGGTGCGCAGGTCCCAGACCAGCAGGACGACGCCGACCACCAGCGCGGCGTCGGCGACGTTGAAGCTCGGCCAGCTGCCGCCCCAGGGGTAGTTGACCTTGATGAAGTCGACGACGCCGCTGTGGCCGAGGCCGTCGACGCGGAACAGGCGATCGTAGAGGTTGCCGAGCGCGCCGCCGGCGATGAGGCCGCCGGCGACGAAGCGCAGGCGAGTGCCGTGCGGGACGCGGGCGGTGAGGACGATCCAGCCGATCATCAACACTGTGACGGCGAGCAGGACGTAGGGGTAGTCGAGTCGCCGCACGAGGCCGAAGGCGCTGCCCTGGTTGTAGGCGAAGGCGAGCTCGAGCAGCGGATCGATGACGACGAGGGCCCGACCGGTCGGCCGCAAGTGGTCCCACACCCACTGCTTGGTCCACAGGTCGAGCGCGAGGGCGGCGGCGCCGGAGAGGGCGAGCAGGGCCCATAGGCGCGGGCTGGCAGGGACTTGCTGGTTTTTTAGCATCGTGCTAGAAAAACAGCACACGGGATGACGCGACGCAAGCCCGACCTCGATCCGCTGAGCCGGCGTGAGCGGCAGATCATGGACATCGTGTACCGCCGCGGGCAGGCGACCATCCGCGAGGTGCTCGACGAGCTGCCCGATCCGCCGACGTACTCCGCGGTGCGAGCGCTGGTGAAGGTGCTGGAGGACAAGGGGCACCTGCAGCACACGCAGGACGGGCCGACGTACGTGTACTCGCCGACGCGCCCGCGCGACCGGGTAGCGACGTCGGCGCTGGCCCACGTGGTCGATACTTTCTTCGGCGGCTCGGCCAGCGACGCGGTGGCGGCCCTGCTCGACCTCGACGGCCGCGAGCTGTCGCGCGCGGAGCTCGACGAGCTCGGGGCGATGATCGAGCAGGCGCGCAAGGAGGGCCGCTGAGGTGGAGGCGAGGGCGGCGCGAGGAGGACGGCGGGCGTGACGGACGCGTCGGCGGCGGCGCTGTGGCTCGGCTCGCTCGAGCTGGTGGGGGCGCTGGTGTTCGCATCGGCTGGCCTTTTGGACATGTGCGCGCGGCGGCGCAGCGCGGCGGTGCGGCGGCAGATCTGGGCGCTGGCGATCGCGGTGGCGCTGGTGCTGCCGCTGCCGCGCCTGGCGCTGGCGGCGTCGGGGTTGCGGCTGCCGGAGGCGCTGGCGGCCGGGCTGCTGGCGGTGTGGGCTTTCGGGGCGGCGTCGCTGCTGGCGCGGCTGGTCCGCGGTCACGCGCTGGCGCGCCGGCAGGCGCTGCGAGGGGCGCCGATCGTGGCGGGTCCGTGGCACGAGACTGCGCAGGAGTTCACGGACGGGCCGCAGGTGGCGCTGCGGGCGTGCCGGTCGGCGCGCACGCCGATGGTGGTGGGGATCTTGCAGCCGATCGTGGTGGTGCCGACGGCGATGCTGGACGCGCCGCCGGCCGAGCGTCGGGCGCTGCTGGCCCACGAGCTGGCCCACGTGGCCCGCGGCGATTGCCTGTTGGCGCTGGCGGGCGGGCTGGCGCGGGCGCTCTACTGGCCCGATCCGCTGGCCTGGTGGGCGCTGCGGCGGCTGCGAGCGCACGCGGAGGACGCGGCGGACGACGCGGCGCTGCACACGGGGATCCCGTCGTCGAGCTACGCGGCGCAGCTGGTGGCAGTGGCCCGCGCGCAGCTCGAGCGGGCCGGCCGGGTCGCTGCCGACAGCCTGCGCGCGCGCGTGCGCGGGGTGCTCGATGTCCGGCGGATCCGCAGCCGCGAGCCCGATGGACTCCGCTGGGGGGTGCCGCGGCTGATCGCGGCGGCGCTGGTGCTGGCGACGATGGTGACTGCCTGCGAGGCGCGCTCGGCCGAGGGACCGGAGATCGGGGGCGGCGTGGCACGGGCGAGCGGCTCTACGGGTGAATGATCGGAGCTGACTGAAGAGTCAGGTCTTTTCAACGGCGATGAAGCAGGACGAGGGGCCGGCGAGCGGCGGGACGATGTGGCGGATCGACGCCGACGTTCGAGCTTGCCGATCTGCTCGGGCGATTGCATCGAGCTGGCCGGAGGGACAGGCGGGAGGCGCGCTCGGGCGAACGGAGGGACGCCAGACGGTGCCGCGGGTCACAGCGCCCGCGCGGAGAACGGCGCGAAACCGGGCGCAGGGCCGGCGTTCGCGGCGCGGGCGAGGCCGGCCGGCTGCGGGCGCGGCGGATCGGGCAACTTCTCGCGCCCATGAACCGACGAGAATTCCGCCGCGCTGCGACCCCGCGCGCCCCACAATGGCTCCTGCTGCTCCTGGTGTCCGCCTGCTCCCGCGGGAGCTTCGGCGGCGAGGTGACGAACCCCGACACGGCCGCGCCCGAGACCGGCGGCAAGACCACCGGCACAGGGGCCGGGGCCGCGGCGCCGAAGATCAAACACGAGCGAGTGGTGTTCAACTGGACGTCCGGCGACGATTCGCTGTCGGGCCGGCTCAAGACGAAGCTGCCCGACGGCGAGTCGTTCGAGGGCCGCTACCACGAGATCACCAAGACGGCGACGGTGGACGAGTACGGCGACTTTTACAACGCGTGGTACGCCGACCCGTGGATGGGCCCGAACTGGTACTGGGGCGGCACCTGGCCGTACTACGATACCGTGGAGGAGTTCATCACCCGCAACACCGGCAAGGTGGTGGCGACGCTCGACGGCGACCGCGGCGACAAGATGCGCTGCCACTTCACGCTCGACGACCCGGACCGCGGGATCAAGGGCGGCGGCACCGGCGAGTGCCAGCTGTCGAACGGCGAGCGCATCACGTCGCGCTTCGAGCCGCAGTGAGCCGGGCGCGCGCCCGGGAGCAAAAATGGCGAAACGGACATGTCCGGGTGGGCATGTCCGTTCCGCCAGGCTGAGTCGCGATACGCGAGGCCAGGAGGCAGGCGACATGTCCTGATGGACATGTCCGTTCCGCCAGGCTGGAGCGCCACGCGCGAGGCTAGGAGCCGAAGCGGACGATCGCGTAGATGATGAGGACTGCGACCGCGGCGAAGCCGAGGAGCGAGCCGAGCGAGGACTTCGGCTTGGCCGCGGCCGGAGGCTCGGCGGCAGGCTGGGGCCGGGCGGGCGCGGCGGTGGGCTCGGGCGCGCGGACGGAGACCTGGACCATCCAGCGCCGGTGCTCGCGGCCGGGGTGGGTGTCGGTGCGGTTGAGGTTGCCGTTGCTGAGGTCGAACTTGTTGCCGTCGCCGCCGTCGAGGCTGACCGCCAGCCACGGCTCGGGCCCGAACTGCACGCCGTCGATGACGCGGTCGAGGTAGCGGAGCTGGGCGATGTTGTCGCGCCCCGGCCAGGACAGGACGATGGCGAGGTTGTCGCCGAGGACCATGGCGATCGCGTCGCCGCCGAGCGAGCAGGCGACCGCGCGGATCGGGATGTCGGCCGGGCCGCCGGTGAGGTGGTGGACTGCGCCGCCCTCGATGCGCAGGAGCTTGCGAGCGGTGGCGACGACCCAGAAGCCGCGCGAGTTCCAGGTGGCTGCGACCGGCGGGGCTTCGAGCTGGTGCTCCTCCACGAGGCCGGCGGGGCCGAACACGCCGAGCTTGCCGTTCTCGTCGCCGATGAGGAACTGGCCGCCCACGCCCCACGCGACCACTGTCGCGCCCGGCCAGGGGTACCGCCGGCCCGGGCCGCTCTGGGTCAGCTCGACGGCGCCGTCGGAGGTGGCCACGAGGACATGTCCCGAAGGCGAGATCGCGGCGGCGCGCGCGAGGTCGCCGGCCTCGGCGGTGGCCCGCTGGACGTCGCGCAGCGGGTCGTGCCACACGGCCTGGCCGTCCTCGTCGACGCTGATGACGGCGTCGGGGGTGGCCCCGACCGCGACCAGCGGGGACTTGCAGTCCCGGCGCCAGCGCGGGCCCTCGCTCGGACCGTCGTGGACGAGGAGCTCGGCGTCGTCGGCGAGCACGAGGTTGCGACCGGTACTATCGAAGGCGATCATGCGCATGCCGCGTAACACGGCGCGCGACGGCGCGCAACGGGGGGTGCAGGGGGGCTGCGGCCGCTTCGGAAGGGGTTCGGCAGAGAGGTCGGGACGGTGGCCCGGCTCGCGGAGGTGTCGCGGCGGGAGTCGGCGGCGACGCGGGAGAGTGGTGACTCCGGAGCGCAGGGCTCGTCGGAACGCGTCGACCCGGCCATCGCTCGCAGTCATCGCAGGCGCGAGGCATGGAGGGCCGCACCGGAGTGCGACGGCGAATCGTGCGATGGGTGGTCGATTGCGTTTGGGCGGCACCGGAATCGAGGCTTCACGACGGTCTCGACACGGGCGGCTCCGGTTGCACCTTTGCGTCATGGAAGTCGTACTGGAATGGCGAGAGCGAACCACGCGGAAGACGAAGGGGCAGCCGGGACGCGGTCACTCGTCACATTCTTTTTGAGTCGCACCCCTCGGCTTCAGCGCCCTGTCGCCTCATGACAGTCCCACGCGAATAGCGACAGTGAACGCCGGCATGATCGCAGGGTAGAAGCTGGGGAAAGGGCGAGGATGGATGCCGGTGTGGCGAATCAGGTCGGAGCCGGGGCTCGCCGTGCTTCGGGTGGCGCGAGGCTTCGCAGTTCGGCGCCGGTACGGCGGGCGCGGAATCGAGAGAGAGTTGCAGGCGCGCGCGAAGTTACATGTCTCTTCGGACAGGATGCGCTGCGCGGTGGCGAACGCGAGGGGCTCGTGCGCCACGCGGCTCGCGGCGCGAGCCAGGGCGGTGCGGTCGTGGTATTCGAAGCCGGTGAACCCCGCGAATCCGCCGATCTCGCCGCGCTCCTCCGCTCCTGCGCTCGCCACCGAGACGATCACGGAGACGAACTGGTCGCGCTTCCTGGTGGTGTCGGCCGTGGCGATCTTGATTCCGGCAGTGATCCTGGCGCCGGTGCTGCTCTGGGCGCTCCCGGTCCCCGAGCTGACCCTGTGGCGATCGTTCGTGGGGCTGGTGAACATTCTGTTCTTCCTGGTGCCGATCGCGGTCATCGTGCACGGCGCGCGACCGGGGGTGGAGTATCTCAAGCGCACGATCTGCCGCGTCGAGGTGTTCGAGCACGGCGTCGAGGTCCGCGACGGCCAGGGCGCCCTGCTCGGCGAGACTGCGAACGGCTCCGCGCGGGTCTCACGGGCCAATCTGGGGACGAACCGGGGGATGTATGGCGCGGTGAGCCTCGAGTACCGCGGCGGGAAGATGCTGATGACGCCCCAGCAGTTCGTGGGGGCCTACCCGGGCCTGCCGGCGACCCATGGCATCTGGCGCCCGGTCCCCGAGGCGACGTATCAGTTGCTGCTGGGCTTCGCGGCCTGACGGCGCTCGAGGGTGACGGGCCTGGTGCGGATGACTCATCGGACATGTCGAATGGGTCATGTCTGAAGAGGCATGAGGAGCAGGGTGCCGCGAGCTCGCGGGGGCCGCGTTTTATCTGGCTCATCGGACATGTCGAAATGGGAATGTCCGGAGAGTCATGAAGAACGGGAGCCAGGGGTGCTCGCGGGCGCCGTAGCCATTATGACTTATCGGACATGTCGAATGGGACATGTCCGACGAGGTACGAGGATCAGGGCGCGGCGACCAGCAGGACCTTGCCGCCGCGGGCCTGCTTCTCGGCGTGGCGCAGGGCGTCGCGCACCTGCGCGAGCGGGTAGGTGGCCTCGATCGGGGTGGTCAGCTCGCCGGCGGCGAGCAGGGCGATGAGCTCGCCGAAGGCCTTGGCGACGCCCTCGCGCGGGGTGTGCTGGAACCAGTTGACCAGCCAGAAGCCGCGCAGGACGACGCCGCGGAACACCAGGTCGACCCCGGAGATGTGGCACGGCTCGCCCGAGAGCAGGCCGTAGTTGACGACGACGCCGCCAGGGCTGACCGCGGCGCCGAGGCGGGCGGTGGCGCTGCCGCCGACGGCGTCGACTGCGTAGCGCAGGCTGCCGTCGCCGACGACTGCCTTGACCCGCTCGGCCAGGTCGGGGCCGTCGACGAGCACGACCTCGGCGCCCCAGCTCTTCAACGTGTCTTCGAGGCCAGGTCGGCGCACGACCGCGATCCCGCGCGCGCCGGCCTTCTTGGCCAGGGTGAAGAAGGCCCGGCCGACGCCCGAGTTGGCGGCGTTCTTGATGACCCACTGGCCCGGCTGCAGCTGGGCGTCGTGGATCAGCGCGCGGGCGGTCAGCGGGTTGACGGTGAGCATGGCCAGCTGCTCGCTGGGCAGGCCGGGCGGGAGCGTGAACAGGCCGGCGGCCGAGAGGATGTGACGCTCGCGCCAGGTGCCGCCGCCGAGCAGGACGCGGTCGCCGACGCGGATGTGATCGACGCCGGGGCCCACCGCGGTGACGAGCCCGACGCCCTCGAAGCCGGCGTTGGCCGGCAAGGTGGGGACGACGCCGTACTGGCCGCGCAGGTTGAGCAGGTCGGCCGGGTTGATCGGCGCGGCCAGGAAATCGACTGCGGCCTGCCCGGGCCCGGGCGGCGGCGGTGCGGGGAGGTCGACGACCTCGGCGACCTCGTCGGGGGCGCCGAAACGGGAGAACTGAACGGCTCGCATGACCGGGAACGTAGCACCACGCCAGGGTGGATCTCTCGGCCGAACGGCGGGGGCAGGCCACCGCGATCGCGGTCGCGGGCCGACCACGACGTCCTCGCCGGGCGAGGTCGGATTGCCGCGCTCGCAAGCTCCCGTGAGGGCGGACGGCGGGGACGAAGCAGTCGACCCGGTGGGCGGTGACGCTGCGGGCTGCGGCGGTCGTCGGCACCTGCGAGCGGGCGACCGCCGGAGTGATTCGAGACTTCGAGGCCACGACGCGCGAGGCGGGCTGCGGCGGGCGTCGGCCCCTGCGAGCGGGCGATCGTCGGACGCGCGGGTGGGCCGTGGTGATGTCGGCGACGTCGCCGGCGTTCCCGGGCTCGCTCGGCGGGTCGCTCAGAAGCGGCCCGACAGGGTCAGGCCGGCGTAATTAAAAGTCAGCGTCGGCTGCAGGCGGAGCTGGTTGTGGGTGATGTAGCGCATCAGCTTGAGGTTGCGGTTGTAGGCCGCGCCGTGGGTGAGCAGGCCGACGCCGATGACGCCCATCGCCTGGCCGAGGCCGATGCCCGCGAGGTAGCCGCTCATGCGCCGGCCCATGCATTGGCGGAAGCCGGGGACGTTGCCCTCGACGACCTCGGGGCCGCCGATGTCGCTGCCGGTCATGTCGACGATCGGGTTGCGCTCGTTGCAGGTGTCGAAGCCGAGGACGTCGGCGAACGAGGCGATCCGGACGCCGAGATAGGTGACGATGCCGGCGGTCATGATGCCGGCGCCGAGGCCGATCTGCAGGGCCGCGTTCTGCTGGCGCTCGCCCCCGAAGGCGGTGCGGTGGGCGGCCCAGCGGCCGCGCATCGAGCCGCCGCCGGCGGCGAAGGCGAAGGCCGCGGTGTTGGACAGGAGGCCGATCGGGGCGAGGATCCCGAGGGCGGCGCCGCCGAAGACGCACTGGTCGTAGCCGGCGACGCTCTGGGTCTCGTTGTCGTAGCTGAGGTTCTGGCACAGGCGGCTGGCGGCGATCACCCGCCCGAGGTTGGCGCCGAAGCCGATGCCGCCGAGGACGCCGGCGGTGGCGAGCAGGCCGGTGCCGCGCCAGCGCGGCTCGGGCGGGCGGGCGGAGGACGGGGCCGGGACGGAGGAGGTGTCGGCGGCGGGCGCAGGCGTGGGCCCCTCGGGCTGCGAAGCGGGCGCCGCGGGCTGGGCGGCGAGGAGGACGGAGAGGGCGAGGGAGACGGTGGCGGCCATGGTGGTGGTTACCTGTTTTGAAGATGTCCGAAGGGACATGTGTTGCGATTCACCACGGCGAGGCGCGAACACGTCACGTAGGCGGCCGGGGAGCTCGCGGGCGGTCACCGCGGCGCGGGCGCGAACTCGGCGCCGGTCCGTGCGATGACCACGATCGGGTAGCGCCGAGCCGGGGGGGGACGGATCAGTGCGACCGGATCGGCAAGCTCACCCGGGTTTTGCCGCCGTTTGGTGAATCCGGGCCCGGGACGGGCCTCAGGCGCGCGGAGAGCTGATGTTTTCTGCAACAGCGTCGGCGATGAGGTCGGCGACGATGTGGGCCTGCTCGGCAGTGATGCAGAGCGGCGGGCAGATGAATAAAAGGTTGTCGCGGTACGGGACGTAGGCGCCGCGCTCGAGCAGGCGGGCGGCCACGGGGGCGGCCGGGCGGTCGAGCTCGAGGCAGCGCATCAGGCCGAGGCCGCGGGCGTCGCGGACGGCGCCGTGCAGGTCTGGCCTTTGGGACATGTCCTGAAAGCGCTGGGCGAACACCGCGCCGACCTGGTCGGCGCGCTCGGGCAGGCGCTCCTCGGCGTAGACCTCGAGGGCGCCGAGCGCCGCGGCGCAGCCGACCGGGTGGGCGTAGTGGGTGACGCCGCACCACAGCTTGTGGTCGTCGAAGTGGGCGGCGACGGCGGCGGAGACCATGACGGCCGACAGCGGGGCGTAGCCGCTGGTGAGGCCCTTGCCCAGGACCATGAGGTCGGGCTGCACGCCCCAGTGCTCGCGCGCGAACCACCGGCCGGTGCGGCCGAAGCCGCTGAAGATCTCGTCGTCGACGAGGAGGATGCCGTGGCGGTCGCACACTGCCCGCACGGCCGGCCAGAAGTCGGGCGGCGGGTGCTGCATGCCGTTGGTGCCGGTGAAGCCCTCGAGCACGATCGCGGCGATGGTCTCGGGGCCCTCGCGCTCGACGACCTCGTGCAGGCTCTGGACCCACGCCGAGGGCTCGTCGGCGGGCACGGGGTAGGGGTCGTCGATGTGGATCGCGGGCGGCAGGTCGGCGGCGAACGGGGCGCGGCGCGGGTCACCGCCGATGCCGAGGGTGGCCAGGGTGGCGCCGTGGTAGCTGCGGCGGCGCGTGACGATCTTGCTGCGGCCGGTGACGAGGCGGGCGATCTTGATCGCGTTCTCGACCGCCTCGGCGCCGCCGGAGGCGAGGAAGGCCCGCCCTAACCCGGTGCGCTCGGCCAGCGCCGCGGTGAGCTGCTCGCGGACCTCGAGGCGCATGTTGGGGCCGGCGACCGGGAGCTCGCGGATCTGGGCGATCATCCGCTCCTGGATGTGCTTGTGCCCGTGGCCGGCGTTGACGTTGTAGGTCTGGCTCTCGAGGTCCCACAGCCAGCCGTGCTCGCGGGTGTGGAAGCGGGCGCCCTCGGCGGCGTCGACGGTGAGCGGGTGGGCGTGGCGCTGGGCGGTCCAGGTGTAGAAGATGTGGCTCATGGGACATTGGCTCCGCGCCAGCGGTCGAGCTTGACGACGGTGAACGGCTCGGTCTGGCCGCAGCCGCGGCCGACCAGGACCTCGCCGCGGGTGAGGTCGACGATCATGCGGCCGCAGGTCTTCGAGGCCGAGGGGTCGCCGCCGGCGTCGTCGATGTGCGAGCAGACCGAGCGCGGGTAGCCGTCGTGGCTCGAGAGCATGGTCCACAGCGCGCGCGCGTCCTGCGGGCGCTGCTGGACGTAGAGGGTGGTGGCCAGCTCCATGCGGCGGAAGGAGGTGCTGGCCTTCGGGACAGCTTCGTGGCGGCGCAGGACCGGGTCGAAGCAGTGGTTGGTGTGCAGGTGGGCCGCGCGGGCGCCGGTCTGGGTGACGACCTTGAGCTTGCCGGAGGTCTCGACGCCGTAGAACTCGCGGCCGTCGGCGATCATGTAGTGGTGGCCGGACGACAGGCGGGTGCGCAGCAGCAGGTCGCGGGCCTCGCGGGCGCTGGCGCAGGCCAGCATGGCGCGCACGAGCGCGGGCCAGACGACGCCGACCTGGCCGTCGGTGCTCGTCAGGTTGTTGATGGTGACGGCGAGGCCGCGGGCGCTGACGCCGGTCATGCCGAGGCAGCCGGTCAGGGTGAAGCAGACGAACTCGTCGTCGCCGCTCCTCGGCTTGATGCGGATGGCCCGCACGAACGGCTCGGCGGTGCCGTGCATGTCCCAGGTCTGGCCGAGCACCGGGGCGTCGCGGCCGGGCAGGTAGACGGCGGTGCAGCCGCCCGGGTCGTCGGCGTTGAGGTTGAGGGCGCGGAAGGTGTCCTCGGCGACAGGGTCTTCGGGACATGTCCCTTCGAGCACGCTCGGCGGGACGTCGCGCAGGTCGGTGTAGTGGTTGAGGATGACGACCGCCTCGGGGGCGACGTCGGCGCCGCGGGCGATGCCCCGCAGCTCGGCGGACAGCGGCGCGGAGAAGTTGTCGAGCAGCGGCAGGTGCAGCCGGGCGACGGCGTCGAGCTGGGCGCGGTCGGTGAACGAGCCCTTCTTGAGGGCGAGCGCGGCCCGGATCTCGGCGAGCTCGCGGATCTCGGCCCGCCACTGCTCGCCGTGGGCCTCGCCGCGGCTCGCCGGGTCGTCTTGATCGAACAGGAACGGTGCGAAGGAGTCGGTCACGCGGGGCTCCGGGCCTCGTCGATGGCGGCCAGCACGCGGCGGCGCAGGTCGCCGGTGATGGTCGCGGGGGAGATGGTGAGCGGCGGGGCGAACACGAGGGTGTCGGGCAGGCCGTTGCCGAGGTAGAGGCCGCGGTGGAGGCACGCCTGGTCGACGGCCTCGGCCATGCCGACGCCGGGGAAGGTGATCGTGCGGTAGAGGCCGACGCCGCCCAGCCGCGCGCCGGGGCAGGCGGGCAGGACGTCGCGCTGCAGCAGCTCGTCGAGGGCGGCGATCGCCTCGCCGAGGTCGAGCCGCCGCGCGGCCCGCAGGTGCTCGTGGGCGCGCACGGCCGACAGCTCGTCGCCGTCCCAGGTGGAGATGAGCACCAGCGGCTTCTTGATGAAGTAGCGGTCGCCGACGAAGATGTGGCCGATCTGGCCGCCGGGGTACCAGAGCACCATGTCGGGCACGACGTCGGCCGGCAAGGCGTCGACGCCCCACGCCGAGGGGCCGCTGCGGTAGCCGCCGCTGGCGGTCTCGACCAGGACGAGCGGGATGTCGTGGGCCTTGCAAGCGGCGGCCAGCGCCCGCGCGGTCTCGCCGGCGAGGACCCGGCCCGAGCGCTCGCCGACGACCTCGACGAACAGGCCGAGGAGCTTGTCGGCACCTTGCTTTTCGACCAGGTCCTTCAGGCCAGCTTCGAACCCGGGCAGGTCGGCCTCGGGGTGCGGCAGGCGCGGGAACTCGAACAGCGCCAGGCCGTCGCCGAAGCCGGCCGGGTCGGACAGGCTGCGGGCGGCGGCGGTGACGTGGCCGAGGTAGCCGCCCTCGAGGCCGACGGCGAGCTGGCCCTGCGGGCGGCTGAGGCGGAGGCAGCGGAGCGCCTTGTCGACGGTCTCGTCGCGCGACGAGGTGAAGTACATGTGCCCGGTGCCGCGCGGGGCGAGCAGGCGCAGGTGCTCGGTGTAGTGGACGGTGTCGATCGTGGCGTAGTTGCTGAGGTTGATCTTGCTGGCGGTCGGGCCGACGAGCTCGTGGCTGGCCATGAACGCGGGCGCGGGCCCGAACGGCTGCTGCAGGCCGCTGGCGAGGTCGAGGATGCCCTCGTCGGGCGAGTTCTTCGGGGCCGGCGGCGGGACCAGCGGGATCCGGTAGTAGTCGGCGAGGGCGTTGCCCTCGTACTGATGCGTCAGGCGGACCACCGGGAAGGCGCCGTAGGAGCGATTGAGCGAGGCCATGGCGTCGGTGGTGCCGACGCGGTTGCGGCCGGACACGTAGGAGAAGCCGTGGACCTTGGCCCACTGGACCTGGGCGCGCTTGAGCAGGCGACCGACGCCGCGGGCTCGCGCGGCCTCGGCGACGGTGACGTCGGCCGAGTAGAAGGTGTCGCCGAGGCCGAGCCGCTCGTCCTGGCTGGCGCCCGAGACGCCGCGGAAGCCCTCGAGCGGGCCGCCGAAGCAGAAGCCGAGGATGGCGCCGGTGGCGGTGTCGACGGCGCACAGGCCGAGGCCGGTGGAGGCGGCGCGGCGCAGGTACGCCTCGCTGTCGCGTCGCGCCGGCTCGTAGCTGGCGTTCTCGATGACCATGATCTGCGGCCAGTCGCGCTCCTCGATCGGCCGCACGATCACTGCGGGGTCGCTGTCGGCCGACTGACCCTCGGGGGTCCAATCCTTGGCTGTCTTGTCGGACAGGCGCGCGAGCGACTCGTGGATCCGCTTGAACAGGTCGTCGAGGACGCGCTCGTCCCAGCCGGCGCTGAAGCGGAACCGGATCGTGCGCTCGCCTGCGGGGTAGGTCATGAGGCCCCGCTGGTAGCGCTGGTCGATGAAGGCGGTCTGGGCGGCGGTGTCGGGCAGGTCGAAGGCGAGGGCGGTGCCGGCCAGGCGGACGTCGCCGACGAGGCCGGGGAAGGCCTCGGCGAGCGCCTCGGCGCGCGGGCGCAGCAGCTGCTCGAGGTTGGCCTGGTCGCGCGAGGTCTCGAGCTGGATGAGGCCGCGCAGCGCCGAGGCGACGTGGACCTGGTTGCTCTCGGGGTCGGGCCAGCGCGACAGGACGACGCCGAGGCAGGCCTTCTTGGCGCAGGTCAGGATGTCGGGCGCGGTGGCCTCGTCGCCGCCGAGGCCGAGCCGCGTCCACCAGAAGAACGGGCCGCCGGTGGCGAAGCCGGTCTGCACCTCGTCGACGACGAGCGGCAGCTTGCGCGCGCGGGCCAGCTGGCACAGTCCGAGCAAGAACTCGCGGCGCAGGTAGACGTCGCCGCCCTCGGCCTGCATCGGCTCGACGACGATGGCGTAGATCTCGTGGCCGCGTTCGTCGAGCAGGCGCTCGACCTCGCCGAGGTCGGCGCGGCTGAACACGGCCTCGTAGCCGGCGAACTCGAAGGGCGCGCGCTTCTCCGGGTTCCAGGTGGCGGCGAGGGTGGCGAGCGTGCGGCCGTGGAAGCCGTCGCGGAAGGCGAGCACGCGGCGGCGCGGGCCGTTCACCGGCGGCGGCGCGTGCAGGCGAGCGATCCGCAGCGCCTTCTCGTTGGCCTCGGCGCCGCCGGCGCCCACGAAGCTCACGTGGTCGAGCGCGGGCGGGGCCAGCCGCTCGAGCGCCTCCTCGTAGGCGGCGAGCTCGGGCACGTGGTGCACCGTGGTGTCCGGGTTGCTCCACAGGCAGTGCTCGAAGCGGCCGGTGTAGAGCGCCTTGACGATGCCCGGGTGATAAAAGCCGTGCGTCTGGGTGGCGATCTGTGAGCAGGCGTCGAGCAAGGTGAGCGGCCGGGCGTCGACCGAGACCATGTAGGGGCCGGAGCTGCGGCGGGTGTCGACGACCATCGGCTTCTTCTCGCGGACGGTGAAGCCGCCGCCGTAGAAGCGCTCGAGCAGCGCCGCCGACTCCGGCAGCTCGCCGCCCGGCGGGATCCGGACGCGCCTCGTCTCGCGCTCGAAGATCGCCCGCGGGCGCGGCGCCTCGGCCCGTTGGCTGGCCTCGAGGGCGTCGAGCCGGGCGTTGAGGTCGAGGTCACGGCCTGAATTCGGTTCAATAGACACGTCTCGAAGTGTATCGCCGAGGTCGCACGATCGCTGTGCTGTCCCTGCGGCGGGCGGCGAGGCCGCCCTCACGCGTGGGCCGATTCACGCGCGCGCGCCGGCGGGCGGGGGCCGAGGTGGTGGACCGCACGCGGCGGCGGGGGTAGGCTCGCGCCATGGCCCGGGCCGATCTTCACACGGCGTTTTTCGGCGGGCGGGGCTTCACGCTCTACCACGCCTCAGGCGCGCACGGCAGTCGCCCGCTCACGCCGCACTTCCACGACGAGTACCTGATCTGCGCCCAGCTGGCCGGGCACGAGGAGTGCCACGTGGCGGGTCGGCTGTTCAGCTTCGACCCGGGCGACGTGGTGCTGATGAACCCGCAGCAGGTCCACACCGGCAACGCCCGCGGCAGCAGCGACGTCGATTACATCACGCTCTACGTCGACCGCCGGCTGGCGCTCGGGCTCGTCGAAGACGCGGCAGGGCCCCGCTGCGCGCCCGAATTCACCAGCGTGCGCGTGACCGGCCGCGTCGAGCTGGTGTCGGCGATCACGGCGCTGCACGACCTGGTCCGCAGCGACAACGCGCCCGGGCGCACGCTCGAGGTCGAGGCCGCGCTGCACGACGTGGTCAGCCACGCGTTCACCGAGTTCTCCAACCTGCGCGAGCCGCTGCGCCGCTCGACCAACCGCATCGCCCACCGCAAGATCGCCCGCGTGGTCGATTACATCCGCAGCCTCGACCCGCGCATCGACCCGACCACGCTGTCGCTCGACGAGCTGGCGAGCGTCGCCGAGCTGTCGAAGTACCACTTCCTGCGCCAGTTCGCGCAGGTGGTCGGGATGACCCCCGGCGCCTATCTGCGCACGCTCCGGCTGTGCCAGGCGGCCCGCGAGCTGCGGACGTCGCGGCGCTCTATCCTCGAGATCGCGCTGGGCGCCGGCTTCGCCGACCATCCGAGCTTTTCGCGGGCTTTCGCCCGCCATATGGGGATGACGCCGAGCCAGTACCAGGCGCTGGGTCCGCTTTAGCCGGCGGCTCGGGCCTGGCGTGGGCGGCCACCCGCTCGGCGTCGTCGTCGAGCAGGGCGGGGTCCATGTCGGCGTCCGGGTCGTCCTCGTCCGCGAGCTCGTCGTCCTCGCTGTCGGCCGGCCGCGCCTTCAGCTCGGCCAGGGCCGGGCGCAAGGCGAGCAGGCCGAGGTGGCCGGGCACGACCGCGAGGCCGAGAGTGAGCTGCTCGTCGGCCGCGGCCGCGTCCTCGCGCTCCAGGGCGTCGCGCACGGCGGCCTCCTGGGCGGCGGCGAACATCGGGTTGGCGGCCAGGGCGGCGGCGGCCAGGGCGGCCCGCTCGGCGCTGGCCTTTGCTTCCTGTGCCGAAGGACCTGTCTTGTCGGACATGGCCTTGGGGACCTGTGCGGAAGAGCCTGGCTTTTCGGACATGCCCGAAAGCGCGAGGCAGGCCAGCGCCAGGCAGTGGGCGCGCAGGCCCGGCTCGGCGGCCAGCTCGGCGGCCTTGCGGAAGGCGGCGACCGCGTCGCCAGGCTTGCCGTCGCCGAGGCGGACGCGGCCGAGCTCGAGGTGGCCCCACACGAAGTCGGGGGCGCGGCGCAGCAGCTGGCGCAGCTCCTGGGCGGCCCCGCGCAGCTCGCCGGCGCGGCGCAGCGACTGGGCCAGGCGGAAGCGGGCCAGCGGGGCGTCAGGGTCGAGGTCGAGGTGGCGCCGCAGGATCCGGCGCTCGGCGGCGGGGCTGAGCTCGCCGTCGTCGCCGAACAGGTCGGCCTGGTACTCGCCGTCCTCGTCGAACAAGACCGAGAACTCGCCGAGCAGGGCCAGGACCATGCGATCGACCGAGGAGGCGCACGGCAGGCGCTCGCCGTCCTCCTCGACGAGGACGACGTCGGCGCCCTCGGCGTGCGGGTCGGCGGCGAGCACGAGGAGGTCGCGCCCGCGCTCGCCGATGACGCGGTCGCCAGGGCGCAGCCGGCCGTCGGCGGCGGCGGCCTCGGTGGCCTCGGCGTGCTCGGCCAGCGGGTAGACCCGCGCCTCGCCGCCGCCGAGGTCGATGCCGTCGTAGGTGCCCCACAGCAGGGCGACGTCGGGATCGAGGCCGGAGGCCGCGAGTGCTTGCTCGTCGGCCGGTTCACCGGCGTCGTGCAGGCCCTCGGGGGCGTCGCGCAGGCGATCCTCGATCCGGTCGAGGTTGTTCAGGACGCGCCGGCGCTCCTCGCTCATGGCGGGGCCTCCTAGCACGGCGGGCGGGCGCGCGCCAGATGGGGCCAGAGGCGGCGCAGACGGCGATGCAGGGCTTCGAGCGAGGCGTGAGGGCCGACACGGACGGCGGTGGTGCGAGCCCCGGCGGGGCGAGCGTGCGAGCGGTGGTGCGATGTCGGCGCCGGCGGTGCGACGGTCCCTCGCGGGATTCGCTCAACCGTGGGTCACGACTCGGAGGCGCGGGCAGTGGGGATGGGTCACGCGGATCGAGCGGCGCGAACAAAGGGGCTGCGCAGGGCCGATCGTGAATCGAAGTCCTATCATTCGTGCCCGGTATGTCGTCTGTGTAATCGAGGGAGGGTCCGGTCCGCGGTGAATCGGCTGCGGCGTTTTCGAGGGTGTTACGATGCGCGACCGATGAGCTGGAAGAACCTCGCTCTCGTATTGTCCGGAATTCTCGTCGGCTGCGCCGCCGGAGCCGCGCTCGCGCAGTCTCCCGCGATGACGCCGCGGTTCGAGCACATATGCATGAATTACGACCTCTCCATCGACCTCGACGAGCGCATCGCCAAGGCCGCGGACGAGGGCTGGGAGCTGGTGACGATGGCGGACGCGGTGGTCTGCTTCAAGCGCGCGCGCGCCTGAGATCAGCCGGCGGGCTGCGCCTTGGCGGCGGTGGCGAGGACGACCTGGCCGCCGTCGCGGGCGCCGACGATCACGAGCTCGCTCAGGTTGCCGGTCATGGCCGCGAACACCGGGCCGCTGGGCTGGAAGCCGGCGGGGAGGGCGACGCTGCGCCACGCGCCGGCGGGATCGCGGTGGAGCAGGCCGGTCTCGGTCTGGGCCCACATGCCGCCGTCGCTGGTCGGCCAGAGCGCGGCGAGGCGAGCGCCCGCGGGCAGGGCCTCGAGCTTCCAGCCGCCGGTCTCGTAATGCAGCACGTGGTTGGTGACGCTGCTCGTGCGGTCGCGCAGGGCGATCGAGACGCTGTGCTTCTGCCGCGGGATGCTGTGCTCCCATTCCCAGGCGCCCTGGGGCAGCGGGGTGCTGTGGGTCTGCACGCAGGCCTCGTCGGCGCAGGCGGGCTGGACGTAGTAGGTGACGTCGTCGGACGAGAGCACGTAGAGGTCGCCGGCCTTGCTCTCGACGAAGTCAAAGAGCGAGCCGCGCACCAGCGGGAGGGCGGGATCGGGGGCGCCGTTGCCGGCGATGCGCACGAGGTTGTCGTGGTGGACGGCGAGGAAGCCGACGTTCCAGCTCTTGCGCACGGGGCCGAGGTCGTCGGCCAAGACCCATTGATCGACGCCGATCGCCTGCGGGACCCACCGGCTCTGGCCGCGCAATCGATGCAGTCGCAGCCGGCTGAGGACCGCGCGATCGTTGGTGTGACCGATCTCGACGGCCCAGGCCTCGTCGGGCCAGTGGCCGCTGAGCCGGCCCGGCTTGGTCGAGACTGCGGCCGGGGTCCAGGCGCCGGTAGCGTCGAGGGTGAAGAAATTCGGGGCCTCGCCGGCGAGCACGCCGGTGGCGAAGTATTGAAAGCCCTTGGGCACGGTGTCGGCGGCGAGGGTGACGACGTCGCGCCATTGGACGGTGTGCTCGGTCGGGGCGACAGGCGCAGCGACCAGGGCGATCGGGGCGGCCGGCGCGGCAGGATCGGCGGCCGGATCGGCGGCAGGATCGGCCGCGGGGGCGTCCGAATCGGCGTCGGCGAGCGAGGGCAATGCGGGCGGGTCCGGCGGGGTCGGCTCATTGGCAGGAGCCGGTGGGGCCGCGGGCGCGGGCGGGGCCGCAGGCGTAGGCGGGGCGGCGGGCGGAGCCGCGACGGGGGCCGCTGGCGGGGCTTCAGGGGCCGCGGGCGGGGCGGCGGGTGTCGGCGCTGCCTCGGCGGTCGGGCGCGCGTCGCGGGGCGGGGGATTGGCAGTACAGGCGGCGCCGAGGCAAACGGCGGCGATCGACGCGAAGAGGATGGTGGCACGATCGGGCGTCGTCATGGCGAGCTCGCAGGTGGGATTGGAGGGAGGCGCCCCTCGGCGAGGCGAATGGTATCAGCGATCGTCGAGGTTTCGGGGCGGTCGGGATCGCGCGCGTCGACGCGCTCGAGGTCGACCCGCCACACCATTTCGGCGCGGCCGGCCGGACCGACGGTTCGCAGATCGAGGCGCACCCGGGCGGCTCCGTGGACCCGATCGTCGGCGACCGGGAGGTTGGCATCATGGCGCAGGCGGCCGTCCGGATGGTGCCGCGGGACGAAGTGACGCGCGAGGTAGCGGACGTCGCGGGCGAGCTCGCGGTTGTCGGCGTCGACGAGCGCGGCGTGGACTGCGAGGCGGCGGAAGAGGTCGCCGGTGGGGAAGGCGTGGCCGACGTCGCGGGTGCGCAGGTCGAGCTCGAGGGCGTCGCCGTCGCGCCGGGCGATGACTGCGAGCGCGCGCTGCATGGCGGCGGGATCGCGCGTGGAGGCGAAGTCGTGGCCGGCGCCCGGCATGTGACAGTCGGCGCAGCTGCGATCGGCGTGCGCCGAGGCGCGGTGCTCTCGCATGGTGGTCTGCATCATGGTGCCGCGGGCGCGACCGCTGCCCTCGGGGAAGTCGAACTCGTGGCAGCGGGCGCAGGTGTGGGTGGCAAACGAGGGATCGCGGCGCAGCCCGTGCGGGGCGTCGCTGCCGGTGCGCGCGGCCCCGGTGACGATCGTCGCGGGACCGCCGTGACAGGCGAGGCAGCCGACGCCGAGCGCGTCGGCGTCGCTCGCGGGCAAGCGGGCGTGCTCGGGGGCGTGACACTCGCGGCAGAAAGGGGTGGGCTCGCGGGCGTAGGCGCGCTGGAAGTCGGCGTTGGTGAAGGCGGCGTGGTGCCGCGAGCGCGCCCAGGCGTCGGCGATCTCGCCGTGACAGGCGGCGCACTCGTCCTCGCGCGGGAGCCAGGTGGCCGCGGTGTCGCGTACGGGCAGGGCCCGGCGCTCGCCGCAGGCCGACAGCAAGACGGCGAGCAGGACGAGGAGGCGGCGCGGGTCCACGGCGAGGACGATAGCGGGGCCGGCGGCGCGGGTTCAAGGCGTCCGCGGGGCGGCCGAGGGGCGACGCGAGGCGAGCACGCGGGGGCGCAGGCGAGCGCGCGGTGGCGCGGGCGAGCGCGCGAGGGTCGTCGAGCGGCGCGCCGAACAACGTCATGGGGTCGCGGCACTCCGGGAGCGCGCGACCGAGGTCGGCGGGTCGCTGGCGGGCGCGCGGATGCATGAGCATCCCCGGGCGAGTCCGATTGGATCGAGAGGACAGGATATCGCCGTTGTGAATCGTCGCGGCGATCGTCCGAGTGCCGGCCTCGGCGGGTGAGCGCCGCCTCCGCGCCGCCCGTGCCCGCGACTGGTTGGGCGCGGCAAGGTCGAGGGCGGGAGCGGCCCGGTCGAGTCCGATTCGCTGGAGGGGCGCAGACGCAGCGAATCGGACTCGATATTGTGATTGTAGAGAGTCTCGACAATCCTCGGAGTGTCGGCCGCTGCGGGCGCGACGAATACATCGAGGAGTGGTGCTATGATTTGCCGGCCGTCGTGCTCGCGGGCGAGAGCGGCAGGTCGACGCAGAACGTCGCGCCCCGGCCGGCCTCGCTGTCCAGGCGGATGCGCCCGCCGTGCGCCTCGACGATGGTGCGCGTGATGTAGAGGCCGAGGCCGAGGCCGCCGTAGTGCCGCGACGAGACGCCGCGGCGGAACCGCTCGAACAGCTGCGCCTGCACCTCGGCCGGGATGCCGATGCCGTGGTCCGTGACGCACAGCCGCGCGACCCCCTCCTCCGCGGTGACTGCGATCTCGATCGGCGCGTTCTCGCCGAACTTGATCGCGTTGGCGATCAGGTTGGTCACGACCTGCTCGAGGCGGTACGGATCCCACTGGCCGATGACCGGCTGCTCCGCGCGCATGGTGAGCGTGGTGCCCGACTGCGCGAGCTGGTCGTCGAACTGGGCGACGGTCTCGACGACGAGCGCGCGCAGATCGACGGGCTCCCGGTTCAGCTCGAGCCGCCCGGCCTGGATCCGCGAGACGTCGAGGAGCATGTCGACGAGGTCGGCGAGGCGCTGGACCTGACGGCTGGACACCGCGATGACGGAGCGCGCGCGCTCGACGTCGACGCCCCGCGCGAGCCGCCGCTCCAGCGACTGGACGGCGAGCTGCAGGCTGGTGAGCGGGGTGCGGAGCTCGTGCGAGGCGATGGAGATGAACTCGTCGCGCTGACGCACCGCCTCCTCCGCTGCGGCCCGCGCGTGCCGCTCGTCCATGAGCAGGCGGTCGCGCTGCCGCTCGGCGTGGACGCGCGCGGTGACGTCGCGGAAGCTCCAGACGCGCCCGACCACGCGCTCGCCGAGGCGCTGCGGCTGCGAGTAGCGCTCGAACACTCGCCCGTCGACGAGCGGGATGATGGCGACGGCGCTGTCCTCGGGCGCGGCGTAGAGGGCGTCGATGCTGCGCAGGAACGCCTCGGGATCGACGAGCTGGTCGCGGACGAACAGCCGGAACGCGCGGTCGGACTCGGTGGCGAGGACGTGATCGGGGATGCCCCACATCTCGACGAACCTGCGGTTGTGACGCACGGCGCGTTGCGCCGCGTCGACGACGAGGATGCCGTCGGCGGTCGATTCCAGGGTCGCCTCGAGCAGCGAGTGAGAGCGGCGCAGGACGTCCTCTGCCCGCTTGCGGGCGGTGACGTCGGTCGAGATGCCGCACACGCCGCCGGGCTTGCCGTCGGGATCGCGGAGCGGGAACTTGAGGGACAGGTAAGTGCGCGGGCCGTCGCGGCGCGGCGCGACCTCCTCGATCTCCATCAGCCGATCCTGCTCGACCACGAGGAGATCGTTGGCGCGATAGATGTCGGCCTGGTCGCCCGGGAAGAGGTCGTGGTCGGTCTTGCCGATCACCTGCGTGCGGTTGATGTGGAACAGCTCCTCGAAGCCGCGGTTGACGAGCATGTAGCGGCCGGCGTGATCCTTGGCGAACACGACGGCGGTGGTGTTGTCGACGATCGATTGCAGGAGCAGCTGGTTGTCGCGCAAGAACGCCTCGGCGCGCCGGCGCTCGGCGTTCTCCTGCTGCAGGTCGGCGTAGAGGCGGGCGTTCTCGATCGAGATGGCGGCCTGGGCCGACAGCAGGTGCAGCAGCTCGACGCGGTCGGGGGTGAAGGCGGAGCGGGTGAGGTCGTTCTCGAGGTAGAGGATGCCGGCCAGGCGGCCCTTGCAGACGATGGGGGCGGCGAGCGAGGAGTAGGGCGCGGCGCGGGCGAAGCAGGGGTCGCGGCCGAAGGGGCCGTCGAGCGCGCGGTCGTCGAGGAGGACGGTCTCGCAGGTGCGCGCCACGTAGGTGATGACGCTGTGCGGCAGGTCGGTGCGGCCCTCGAGGGGCGCCGCGCCGAGCACGTGGACTGCAGCGTCGCCGATCCGGTGCTCCGCCTCGACGACGAGCCGGCCGTCGCGCAGCAGCAGCAGCACCCCGCGCCGCGCGCCGGCGTTCTCGACGAGGATCCGCATGAGCGCGTCGAGCAGGCGGTCGAGGACGATCTCGCCGGAGATGGCCTGGGTGGCCTTGAGCACCGAGCCGATGTCGAGGGTGGCGCCGGCGGGCGCGGCGAGGAGCTCGCCGGGGACGAGGTCGGGGTACGAGCGTTCGAGGCGCCGCATCGCTTCGGTCGCGCCCCAGCGTCCGTAGGCGCGGTGGGCCTCGGCGAGGTAGGCGCGGGCGATGGTGGCCTTGCCGAGCGCGCGGAAGGCCAGACCGGCGAGCTCGTTGGCGAGGGCCTCGTCGTGGAGGTAGCCGCCGCGCTGCGCGAGGGCGATGGCCTCGTCGTAGCGGTCGCCGGCGGCGCGCGCGTCCCCGCGGGCGCGCTCGAGCTCGGCGCCGAGGAGGACGCTGCGGTGGGCGAGGTTGTCGGGGCAGAGGGCCGCCCAGCGCGACAGCTTGGCGGCGAAGTCCTGCGCGCGAGCGAGGAAGCGGGCGCGCTCGTCAGGGTCGACGACCTCCGCCGCCTGGGTGAGGGCGATGCCGCCGTAGAAGTGGAACGCAGGGTTGCCGTGCCAGGCCGCCACGGCCGGGATCTCGGGGTTCAGGGCCAGCGCGACGCGGGCCGTGGCCTCGAACGCGCCCTGGAACACGCCGAGGAGCACGACGTAGAAGTGAGCGAAGAAGAGGGACGCCTGGTTGTCGATCCGGCGCGCCGCGGCCACGACCTCGTCGATGTCGATCCACTTGCCCTTGAGTTTGGCCGGGGCCGCGGTCTCGACCGAGAGCTGGTGCGCGAGCTGGCCGACCGCGCCGACGATCCAGGTGATGGTGTCGAACTTGTCGAGCTTGCGGATCGGCTGGAAGCTCTGGGCCTCGGCGAGCAGGTCGGACAGCGGCAGGCCGCGCAGGAGGCTGTTGGTGATCAGGTTGACCGTGTTGTAGAAGGACCAGATGTATTGGCCGGTCTCGAGGCCGGTGCGCATGCCGACGAGCAGCGGCTCCCTGCAGGCGGCGTAGCCCTCCTTCCACGGCTGGACGAAGGCGCCCCACATGTTGCACAGGCTCGCCTCCGACTTCTTGTCGGGGTAGCGCTCGGCCAGCGCCACGGCCGCGCGCCCGAGGCGGTAGCCGAGCTCGATGTCCCCGCGCGCGCACAGGAACATGCCGAAGAACATGCAGCCGTACGGGGCGATCGTCGACAGGCCGTGGCGGAAGGTGTTCTCGACGACCTTGGCGACGGTGATGCCGAAGTTGTTGGTGGCGAGGAAATAGCAGGGGACGAACAGCTCCTGCAGGGTGTCCTGCAGGGCGCAGACCTCGGGGTCCCGCAGCGGCGGCAGGTCCGGCAGCGCCGCGAGCGTCTCCTCGCGGACGAGCGCCATGGTCGCGTCGATCTGGGCGTCGAGCGCGGCCTGGTCGGGGAACGGCGGCAGGTCGATGCCGAACGGGCGCAGGGCATCGAGACCCTCCGCGAGCGCGGCCGGCAGGTCGTTCTTCAGCACCTGCACCTTCATCTTGAGCCGCAGCACCTCGGTGCGCTCGAGCCGGCTCGCGGCGCGCTGCAGGCAGTCGGACAGGAGCGCGAGGGCCTCGTCGTGCCGGCCGCACAGCGAGAGCATGAGCGCGGTCTTCTTCGCGTACTCGGCCCGCAGCGAATAGTGTGAGGTCCAGGCGTCGTCGGGGAGGCGCGGGGCGCCCGAATGCAGGTAGCGCAGCGCGGCGCCGAAGGCGGCCGAGTCCTCGGCCCGACGCGCGGCCTCGAGGCTCAGGCGGGCGAGGTTCAGCCGCTCGGCGGGGTCCGACACGAGGTCGCCGGCGCTGTTCAGGTGGCCGACGACGTCGAACAGGCTCTGGCTGTCGGCGAGGTCGAGCTTGGCCGCGAGCAGGCGGCCGATCCGGAGGTGGAAGGTGGGCCGGTCCGCCACGGGGACCATGGCGTAGGCGCCCTCCTGGACCTTGTCGTGGGCGAAGCGGTAGCCGTCGCGCCCGGCGATCACGAGCCCCTCGGTCACGGCGGGATCGAGGCGGGCGTACGCGTCTTCGGGCGAGCACTCGCTGACCGCGGCGAGGACGTCGAGGTCGAAGCGGTGGCCGATCGCGGCGGCGAGCTCGAGCGCCTGCACCGTCGCCGCGGGCAGGCGCGCGATGGTGCGGACCATGAGGTCGACGACGTTGTCGGTGTAGCCGAGCGCGTCGATCGCGGAGAGGTCCCAGCGCCAGCCCGAGCCCGCGGCGTAGGCGAGGACGCCGTGGTCGTGCAGCGAGCGGATGAACTCCTGGACGAAGAAGGGGTTGCCGCCGGTCTTGGTGAGCACCGCGTCGGCGAGCGGCCCGCAGTCGTCGCGCCGCAGGCTGTCCGAGAGCATCTCGATCAGGTGCGGGCGCGCGAGCGGGGTGAGGACGATGTCACGCACGACGACGCCGGCGTCGGCGAGCATGAGGAGGAGCGGGTGGCCGGGCGCGACCTCGTTGTCGCGGTAGGCGCCGCAGAAGAACAGCGCCTCGAGCGAGTCGTCGGTGAGGAGGGCGCGCAGCAGTCCGAGGCTGGCGGCGTCGATCCACTGCAGGTCGTCGAGGAACAGCACGAGCGGGTGGGCGCCGCGCGCGAGCACCGAGACGAAGCGCAAGAAGCACCACTTCAGGCGGTTCTGCGCCTCGATCGGGCCGAGCACCGGGACCGCCGGCTGGGCGCCGAGCACGTGGGTGAGCGAGGGGACGACGTCGCAGACGACCTGCGCGCTCGGGCCGAGCGCCTCGAGGATCGCGCTCCGCCAGCGGAGGATGCGGGCCTCGCTCTCGGCGAGGATCTGGCGCACGAGGTCGTCGAAGGCCTGGATCAGCGCGCTGTAGGGCACGTCGCGGTGGTACTGGTCGTACTTGCCGCTGGTGAAGTAGCCGTTCCGGCGCGCCAGCGGCTTCAAGATCTCGTGGACCAGCGAGGACTTGCCGATGCCCGAATAACCGGAGACGAGGACGATCTCGCGGCTCCCCGCGCAGGCGCGCTCGAACGCGGCGGTGAGCGCCTCGATGTCGTGCTCGCGGCCGTAGAGCTTCTGGTGGATCCGGAACAGGTCCTGACGATCGCGCTCGCCGAGGACGAACGGCTCGATCGTGCCGGTGCGGCGCAGGGCGTCGCGGCAGCGATCGAGGTCGGCGAGCAGGCCCTCGGCGCTCTGGTAGCGGTCCTCGGCGTTCTTGGCCAGCAGCTTGAGGACGATGGCGGACACGGCCGTGGGGATGGTCGGATCGACGCGGTCGGGCGGGACGGGGGCGAGGGCCAGGTGGGCGTGGACGAGCTCCATCGGGTCCTGGGCCGCGAACGGGCGCAGGCCGGTGAGCGCCTGGTAGACGATGACGCCGAGCGCGTAGAAGTCGGTGCGGTAGTCGACGCCGCGGTTCATGCGGCCGGTCTGCTCGGGCGAGACGTAGGGCAGGACGTCGACGAGCACCGTGGCGGCGTAGGGCTGCTCGTGCGCGTGGGTGAGCTCGGCGTCGACGCCGAAGCCCTTGATCTTGATCGCGCCGGAGGCGCCGACGAGCACGTTGTACGGGCGCAGGTCGCGGTGGATGAGCCCCGCGGCGTGCATGGCCGCGAGGCCCTCGGCGAGCGCGGCCGCGAGGTCGAGCGCCTCGGCGAGCGGCAAGCGGTGGGACGGGCGCGCGGCGAGGAGCTGCGCGAGGTCGCGGCCCGCGAAGTCCTCGAGGACGACGATCAAGGCGCCGGCGAACTCCTCGACGCCGTGCACCGCGACGAGGCGCGGCGAGGCGAGGCGAGCGATGCGCTCGTACTGGTGCTTGAAGCGCGCGACCTCGGCGCCTGTCGATCCTTCGGCGCGCAAGATCTTCAGCAAGACCGGGGCGCCGTCGGCCTCGCGGCGCCCGCGATGGATGCTGAAGTCGGCGGTTTCCTCGATCTTCTCGCGGAGCGCGTAGCCTCGCACGGCGATCATCGAAGACCTTGCTCGCTCGCCCGTGATCATGCGTCCGAGGGAGGAGGCTCGGTCCGCAGCTCCCGCCGCCCGCTGGAGATGGCCCCTTCCCAGCCCACCTAGCGTAGGCAGCCCGAGGCGCCCCGCAGCTCAAAATTTAGACAATTTGCGCGGCGCACGGCGAAGCGCGGGAGACGGCGAGGCGATGGACGCCTGCCGTCGCGGCGCGGCGACGCGGCAGGGACGTCACAGCGCGGCGAAGAAGGCCCAGATCGCGGGGCCGGCCCACGCGGGCCAGCCGTGGCCGCCGAGGTCGGGCTCGTCGTGCTGGCACCAATGCACGGGGAAGCCGGACTCGCAATCGTCATAAGCGACGCACGGGGCCGGGTCGACCGTGGCGGTCGTGTCGCCGCACGAATTGGCGGACAGCCAGTGGTCGCGCGCGCCCTCGCCTTGTGAGAGGGGGACGGTGGTGTCGCCGGTGCCGTGCGCGAGCCAGGCGGCGACCTGGCCGGTGCAGGTGCTGAACGGGCCGCCGCCGGCGACGGGGGCGATCGCGCGGACGGTGCCGCCGCGGGCGCAGCCGAGGGTGTTCGACATGTAGCCGCCGAAGCTGTGGCCGGTGCTGAAGACGCGGCCGGAGTCGATGCACAGGCGCGCGCCGACGTCGGCGAGGATGGCGTCGAAGAGGGCGACGTCTTCGTTGGCGGGGTCGAGGTCCCAGCCGGTCTGGTTGTCCATGTCGGCGAGCGGGAGGCCGTCGGGATAGACGAAGATCGCCTGGCCCTGGGAGGCCTCCTCGACCTTGAAGTACAGGCGCGCGAGCTCGCCGTTGCCGCCGCGGCCGTGCCAGGCGAACACGAGCGGGTAGGCGTGGTCGGGATCGTAGTCGGCGGGGATGACGAGGTCGTAGTCGCGCTCGATGCCGGCCGCCTCGATCTTCTGGGCCATGACGCCGGTGAACGGCGCCGGCTGACCGCAGGGCCCCGCGGGCGGGCTGGTGGTGACGGGCGGCTCGTCGGTGGTGGTGCCGGGCGTGAGGCCGGTGGTGACGGGCGGCTCGTCGCCGGTGGTCGGCGCGGTGGTGCCGGCGGCGGCCGTCGGGTCTTCGGTTCCTGTCCCCTGGGACATGTTCCCGGAGACATCCGTGGCGGTGGGGTCGGTGAGGGCGCTGCTGCTGTCGGCGGCGGTGGAGCAGGCGAGGAGGGGCAGGACGGCGAGCGCGAGGCGGCGGCGCATGGCGCACGGTAACGCGAAGGCCCGCGCGGGCGCCATCGGGCCGCGCAGGTCGCGGGCGCGGTCGCCGGACCGCAGGTATGGGTGCCGCGAACCTGTCGTATGCGCGGCCCGGAGGAGAGAGTGCGCGTAGGCTGGCTGAAAGGTCAGGTGGGTCGACCGGGGCAACTCTCGCAGGACGCCGGCCGAGCTCGCTCGATCGCGGCGGGCTTTTGACGCGCGGTCGCGGCGGCTCACGATCGAGACGCGCGTGATCGATCCGCGCGTCGGCGACTCGGACCCGCTCCCGATTGACACGCGAATGCCGATGAGGCCCCATCGTGCTGGGCATCACGCCCAGAACGAGGCGCCATGGGAATCATCGTATTCTACGAGGGCAACAATGCCACGCAGAACATCGTCCAAACGGTCGAGGATACGCCGGGTCAAGACTTCCGGCCGATCCGCAACGACGAGATCCGCTCGCTCAAGCTGTACGGTGCGCGAGCGGGAGCGGTGATCCAACTGTACGATGACCCAAACGGATCGACGAGCGACGACTTCACCATCATCCACGTGAAACGGATCGTCCCCGAGTACGTCGTCGGAACGTTCGAACGCTCGTATGAGGATGACACCGTGATCGTCAACTTCATCCGGAATAACGGTCTGGACGGTAAAGTGTCCAGGATCCGAATCAGCTAGCGCGGCGGAAGCGGTCGCCGAGGGCGTCACGTGCCGAGCGCAGGCTGTGCTCTCGGCCCGCGTCTCGGCCACCTCGCGGCCGGCCGGCACAACGCGGTCGGGGTCCGCCGGACCGAGAGGCGTCGATGAACACTTCGACACGCTGCGGCGTTGCGTCCGGGTCGTGCGAGCGCCCGACGGGGCGTGCGGAAAGTTCGATTGCGTCGGCCGGGGCGGTCTTTCATATTGCAACTCACCGTTGCGATCTGCAGAGATGACGTCCTTCGCCACGAAATCGCCGGAAGCTCCGCGCGAGGGTTGGCCGACGTCAGGCTCTCGCGGGCCAGGAGGGCGAGAGTCATGGCGTCGGTGAAGGCGATGCTCGGCGACGCGGTCGCCAGGTTGTTCTTCCATGAATGGACGATCACCGCGGCGCGCGAGGTGTCGCCGCACTTCCGCCGGATCGAGCTGACCGGCGAGGACCTGCGCGAGGCCCACGGCGCCGGCGACAAGGTGCAGGTGATGATTCCCGGCACGGGGCCGCGCACGTACACGCCCTTTGCCCCGGACCGCGAGCGCGGGGCGGTGTCGCTGCTGGTGTATCTGCACGGCGAGGAGCCGGGGGCGCAGTGGGGCCGCGCGGCGGCGGCGGGCGAGCGCGTGCGTGTGTTCGGGCCGCGGGGGTCGCTGCCGTTCTCGACGCTGGCGCCGGCGGTGGTGCTGTTCGGCGACGAGACGTCGTTCGCCGCGGCGCGTGCGCTCCGGGAGCTGCGCGGGCCGGAGGCGCCGCTGTCGTTCGTGTTCGAGGTGACGCACGCGGACGAGGCGGAGACGGTGCTGGCGGAGCTCGACGTCGGGCCGCGGACGCTGGTGCGGCGCGGGCCGGACCACTTGCTCGCGGTCGAGCGTCAGCTGCGGGCCGCGCTGGCCCGCCACGCCGGCGCCGATCTGGTGCTATGCGGGAATGCGCGATCGATCCAGTCGTTGCGCGCGGCGCTCAAGGCCAGCCCGGCGCCACATGCCCGGCAAAAGGTGAAGGCCTACTGGTCGCCCGGCAAGCGCGGGCTCGATTGAGGCGAGCGCGATTGCGAGGAGAGGAGTCGTCATGCGCCTGTTGTGGAGAGCGAAGTCGTCCGAGATCGAGGTCGACCTGACGTCGCCGGCGATGCGCGCCGACCCGTATCCGACGTACGCGCGGCTGCGCCGCGAGCGGCCGCTGGCGCTGGCGGTCGACGGCTTCGGCGGCGAGGTGTGGGCGGTGTCGCGTTACGTGGACGTGCAGGAGGCGCTCCGCGACCCGCGGCTGGGCTGCAATCAACGCAACGCGACCGGCAAGTCGGACATGGATCGCTGGTACGTGCCAAAGATCATGCGCGCGTTCGGCGAGACGATGCTGAGCCAGGACGACGAGGGCCACCGCCGGCTGCGCGGGCTGGTCCACAAGGTGTTCACGCCGCGCATGATCGAGAACCTGACGCGTCGGGTCGAGGACTTGGTGGATGAGCTGCTCGCCCGCGCGGCGTCCCGCGGGCAGTTCGACCTGATCGCCGACTTCGCGCTGCCGCTGCCGCTGACGATCATCTCGGAGATGATGGGGGTGCCCGACGACCGCGATCGCCTGCGCTTCCACGGGTGGATCGCGGGGATCCTCGAGGGCGGGGACCCGTCGCCGATGAACGTGCTCAAGCAGCTGCCGGACATGGTCCAGCTGGCGCGCTTCTTCAGCAAGCTGGTGGCGATGCACAAGCTGGCGCCGCGCGACGACCTGACGTCGGCGCTGATCGAGGCGCGCGAGAAGGACGACAAGCTCAGCGACGCCGAGCTGACCGCGATGCTGTTCGTGCTGCTGCTGGCCGGCCACGAGACGACCGTGAACCTGATCGGCAACGGGACTCTGGCGCTGCTCGAGCACCCGGAGCAGCTGGCGCTGCTGCGCGCGCAGCCGGAGCTGGCGCCGGCGGCGGTCGAGGAGCTGCTGCGCTTCACCAACCCGGTGCAGATGCCGAGCCCGCGGTTCGCCCGCGAGGACATCACGCTGCACGGGCGCACGATCCCCCGCGGGGCTCGCGTGACCGCGCTGATCGGCTCGGCCAACCGCGACGAGGAGGCGTTCCCTCGCGCCGACGAGCTCGACCTGCAGCGCACGCCCAACCGCCACGTGGCGTTCGGCCACGGGGTCCACTACTGCGTGGGGGCGCCGCTGGCCCGCCTGGAGGGGCGGATCGCGCTCGAGACGCTGGTCTCGCGGTTCCCGCGGCTGCGCCTGGCGGTGCCGCGCGAGCAGCTGCGGTGGCGCAAGACGACGGTGCTGCGCGGGCTCGAGGCGCTGCCGGTGCGCGTCGATTGACGGCGGGCGGGGCGAGGAACGGGGAACCGCGACTCGCTGGACGGGAGACGGGCGCGCAGCTGCGGGGACCGCGGGGCGCGAGATGGTCTAGGGTGGCGGGGATGGCCGACCGCGACGTCGAACGCAACTGCAGCCCCGAGACCTTCGTCGAGACCCTGCGCCGCCTGGCCGACGCGATCGAGCGCGGCGAGTCGTTCCGGATCCAGGTCGCAGGGGCGCGCTTCAACGTGCCGCGCGACGCGGCGCTGTCGATCGAGCACGAGGCGGCAGGCGACGAGGAAGAGCTCGAGCTCCAGCTGCGCTGGCGGCGGTGACGGGTTCACGGGCTGGCCGGAAGGACATGCCCGTGAGGACATGGCCTCGGCGGCATGTCGTGAGGGACATGCCGCAAAGGCCAGCCGCTACGGCTTGACGGCGATCCGGCCGGTGTAGTCGATGCGGTGCAGCAGCGGGGCGCCGCCGTGCTCGGCGAAGTAGCCGTCGACGGCCTCGCGAGCGCCGCGCCAGTGGCCGTAGTCGTCGACGATGAGGACGCCGCCGCGGGCGAGGCGGGGGTAGAGGTGGACGAGCTCGTGACGGGTGGACTCGTACCAGTCGGTGTCGAGGCGGAGGATGGCGATCGCGTGGGGCAGGGTGTTCGGGATGGTGTCCTCGACCTTGCCCATGACGAAGTGCACGTGCTCGCGCGGGTAGCCGGTGGTGCCGAGGCTGGCGGTGGCGTCGGCGAGGCTGTTGGCGCAGAAGACCTTGTGGTCGGTGCCCTTGATCTTGTCCCACTGGCCGAGCGGGGCCTGGTCCTTGAACGAGACGTCGCGCGCGGTCGGCTCGCTCATGCCCTCGTAGGTGTCGTAGAGGAAGAGGTCGCGCTCGCGGTCGCCGAGCTCCTGGAAGGTGAGGGCGGCGACCATGGCGCTGCCGCCCTTCCACACGCCGCACTCGACGAAGGCGCCGCCGATGCCGGCGCGGTGGACGTGACGCACCGCCTGGTACAGCGCGTACATCCGCTCGGTCGAGGTCATGGTGTACGGCCGGGCGCGATCGTGGATGGCCCGAAAGCCAGGTTCGAAGTCGGGGTACTGCTGGCGCCAGCGGCGGTCGTCGCGGAGGCGGCGGAGGCGGTCGAAGAGCGTCACGGGTGGCGCCGAGGGTACCAGGACGAGGGGCGGGGCGCGCGAGGTCGCGGCCGCGGAGGCGCGGGACGGGGCAGGGCGAGGACGCGAGGCGTGGCGTGGCCCCGGCGGCTGGGCCCGGCCGGGATGCGTTATGTCTCTTCGACCAGGCGCAGCCTCGGGCCGCGCTCCATCAGCTCGCAGAAGCGGCGGACTGCGCCCTGGAGGGCGGCGATGCAGCGCTCGAACACGAGGCGGAAGTCGCCCTCGGCGGCGAGGAACAGCTCGGTGGCGGCCTGCATGTCGTCGTGCTGCGGGTAGACCTTGACGACCTTGAATTCGGCGGTGACCTCGGCGGCGGCGATCCGCGCCCAGTGACGCTCCGCCTCGCTCTCGAGGCCCCAGAAGTTGGGGAACACGAGGCGGAAGTACAGCGGATCGTCGTCGTCGACGGTGACGCAGTAGTAGCGGCCCTCGCACTTGAACACGAGGTCGCCGGCGTCGTCGACGACGGGCCGGAAGCCCTCGGCGCGCAGGAACTCGGCGTAGACCTCCGCCTGGCTCATGCGCGCAGGATACCCCGCGCCGCGCGGCCGCGGCAACGCTCGCAGGGACGCGGCGAAATTGCGGGCGCTCATACGCGTGCGACGTTTCAGCGCCGCTCGGTAGTGCAAGCCGTCGGCTCGGGCAAGATCTGGCGCAGATAGGCGTCGGCGATCATGCCGGGCCGTTGCTCGCGCGGATAACCGAGCGAGACCTCCTCGAAGCGCACGCCGTCGATCCAGTCGGTGCGCCGCGTGTGCAGGTGGCCGCTGACGACCACGCGCGCGCCGTAGCGGCGGTGCCAGTCGTGCGTCGCTCGCGTGCCGCACCACGGGCGGTACCGCGGCACGCGCGGGATGAAGATGAGGTCGTCGCGCAGCGGCCAGTGGTTGACGAGGATCGTCGGGTGCGCCCGCGCGAGCTCGAGGCGCGCCGCGGCGGTGCGCACGCGCTCGGCGGACCAGGCGACGATGTCGGCGAACGGGTGCGGATCGAGGCGCGCCTCGTCGGCGGCGAGGACGCCGTCGTCGGCGGCCCAGGCGATCGCTGCGGCCCGATCCATGCCGGCGGGGGCGAAGGTGTAGTCGTAGAGGAGGGCGAGCAGCGCGAGGGTGTGCGGGCCTCCGTCGCCGGGCCACACGGGCCACGGGTCGTCGACGCTGACGACGCCGCGGCCGCGGCACAGCTCGCACAGCGCGGCCAGCTTGTCGGCGCCGCCGAGGCGGACGCCTCGCTCCTCGGTGGTCCACAGCTCGTGGTTGCCGGGCACCCACAACAGCCTGGCGAAGCGCGGCTGCAGCAGGTCGAAGGCCCACTGCATGTGATCGCCGGTCTCGCCGACGTCGCCGCCGACGATGAGCCAGTCACCTGGCCGCGGGGACAGGTTCTCGAGCAGCTCGCGGTTGCGGCGGTGACCGACGTGGAGATCGCTGAGGGCCCAGAGCTTCATGCGGGCGTCGGCAGGCTAGTGCGGTGAGGGCGGGCTTTCAACCGCCGGCAGCGCTCCGCCTGCGAGGGTCCGCGGGTGCGGCCTGGGCCCGATCGCGGGCCGGGCGCCCACCCCGACCAAGGTCGGGTCCGGCGTGCGGGTGCAACGATCGCGCGCGGCCCGGGCGAGCCCGCGCGTTCGCGGTAGACTGCGCGGCGCATGACGACCCTCCCGAACGATCCGTCGGCCCAGCGACGCGAGGCGACCTTCCCGCGGCTCACGCCGGCGCAGCAGTCCCGGCTGTGCCGCTACGGCCGCCGCCGCCCGACGCGAGCCGGCGAGATCGTGTTCGAGCACGGCGAGATCGGCACCAACTTCTTCGTGGTCCTCTCGGGCACGCTCGAGGTGGTGCAGCCGGGCTTCGACGGGGTCGAGCATCCGGTGGTGATCCACGAGCCCGGGCAGTTCACCGGCGAGATCAACATGCTGACCGGCCGCCCGAGCCTGGTGCGCGCGCGGGTCGGCGAGCCGGGCGAGCTGCTGGAGGTCGACCGCGAGGGGCTGCGCCACATCGTCCAGGTCGAGGCCGAGGTCGGCGAGCTGCTGATGCGCGCGTTCATCCTCCGCCGCGTCAGCCTGATCGCCCACAACGGCAGCGACGCGGTCCTGGTCGGCTCGGTCCACTCGCCGGCGACGCTGCGGCTGAAGGAGTTCCTGACCCGCAACGGCCACCCGTTCTCGTACATCGACGTCGAGCGCGACGCCGACGTCGCGGGGCTGCTCGACCAGTTCCAGGTCGGGGTCGACGAGGTGCCGGTGATCATCTGCCGCGGCAACGTGGTGCTGCGCAACCCGACCACCGAGGAGGTCGCCCGCTGCCTCGGCTTCAACGCGGACGTCGACCGCAGCGTGCTGCGCGACGTGGTGGTGATCGGCGCGGGGCCGGCCGGGCTGGCGGCGGCGGTCTACGCGGCGTCGGAGGGGCTCGACGTGCTGGTGATCGAGCGCAACGCGCCGGGCGGACAGGCGGGCTCGTCGTCGAAGATCGAGAACTACCTGGGCTTTCCGACAGGTATTTCGGGACAGGCGCTGGCCGGCCGCGCGCTGACGCAGGCGCAGAAGTTCGGGGCCCACGTGGCGGTGGCGATGGCGGCGGTCCGGCTCGACTGCTCGCGCACGCCGTACGTGATCGAGCTCGGGGCGCAGGGCTCGGTGCAGGCGCGGTCGATCATCCTGGCCACCGGGGCGGAGTACCGGCGGCTCGGGGTGCCCGACCTGCACCGCTTCGAGGGCGACGGGGTCTACTACGGGGCGACCCAGATGGAGGCGCAGCTGTGCTCGGGCGAGGAGGTGATCGTGGTCGGGGGCGGCAACTCGGCCGGGCAGGCGGCGGTGTTCCTGGCCGAGTCGGTGCGCCACGTCCACATCCTGGTGCGCGCGAGCGGGCTGGCCGACAGCATGTCGCGCTACCTGATCCGCCGGATCGAGGAGCACCAGAAGATCACGCTGCGACCGTACACGGAGATCGTGGAGATGTTCGGGGAGACGAGCCTCGAGCAGGTCCGATGGGTCAACCGCAAGGACGGCTCGAGCGAGACGCGGCCGATCCGCCACGTGTTCTCGATGGCCGGCGCGCGCCCCAACACGGGCTGGCTCGAGGGCTGCGTGGCGCTCGACCCGGCGGGGTTCGTCAAGACCGGCCCCGACCTGTCGCCCGCAGAGCTGGCCCAGCGGCCGTGGCGACGCGCGCCGTACCTGCTCGAGACGAGCCTGCCCAACGTGTTCGCGGTGGGCGATGTCCGCTCGGGTAACGTGAAGCGCGTGGCCTCGGCGGTCGGCGAGGGCTCGATCTGCGTGCAGATGATCCACCGCGCGCTGGCCGAGTGAGGCCAGGCGTCAAGAAGGAGTCGTCATGGCGAATGAGATTTGTTCCCACCTCGATCAGATCCAAGACGTCCAACCGCACACCCGCGGCTGCGAGGAGTGCCTCAAGCTCGGCGACGCATGGGTCCACCTGCGCCTGTGCATGACCTGCGGCAAGGTCGGCTGCTGCGACTCGTCGAAGAACAAGCACGCGACGGCGCACTTCCACGAGACGCAGCACGCGATCGTCCGCTCGCTCGAGCCGGGCGAGCGGTGGTTCTGGTGCTACGTCGACGAGGTCGGCTTCGAAGCGGGGTGAGGGGCGGCGAGGGTCGTGCGCTGGGCGTGAGTCGCCCGAGGTCGCGAGCTTGCCCTCAGGTCGGCGTGCTCGGGCCGTCGCGCCGCGCGATCACGGCGATTCGGGCGGGACGAGGTTGGCGCAGCGGGCGTAGTATCGCGGCAGTCGCTTGTCGGTGAAGACGTCGACGTACGAGCCCCACCTGGGCTGATGTACGCGCATTCGGTGGACATCGCCGGCTTTGAAGCGACGCAGGGCCTCGCCCGGCAGCTTCCGGCAGCGGTCCGCGCCCATCTCGGGGCAGCTGTGCGCGACGTACAGGTCCTGCTCGGCATAGGTCCCCTCGATGACTTCGAGGACCTCGTAGCGCATCACGAGCTTGACGTGCATGACCCCACAATGCGGGGCGCTCTTCCGATCGACGAGCCGGGCGAGCACCGTGAGCTCCTTCGAGGGTTCGGGCGCCGCGCTCGCCGGTGCGGGTAGATCAGGCGGGGCGGGCGGCGCGGCCTCGACGACGGGGGGCGCCGGTGCGGCCTCGACGGCGTCGGGAGGTCGCACTGGTTCGGCGGGCGTCGGCGCGGCTTCGACTGCTGCAGGAGGTGGCGCGGGGTGGGCGGGCGTCGACGTGGGCGTCGTTTCGCTCGGCGGCGTACACCCGATCGCGGTGAGACAACCCGAGAAAGTCACGACCAGGGCGAGAAGCGCACGAGGAGGAGGCATATGGGCCGGACAGCCATGATCGGTCGGAGTTCCGAGAGCCGCGAGCCGTGCAGGGTCGCTCGTGGTGGAATGGAGGTACTGGGATCCGACGAGGTGATGTACTTGCGCTTCTCACGGAGTGAGTGCGTCGGCGCGCCGATCCAGGGAGGTCGCCGCCTGCGGTGAGGTCGGGCGGCGACTGTGATGGACTTGCCTGGGAGCCGTCGCGCCGGCCCGCTGCGCTACAGCCCGTAGTGCGCGCGCACGCGGGAGATGCACTCCTGGATCCGCTGGCGCACGTCGTCGAGCATCGGCTCGATGGCAGGGCAGTCGCGGAGCGGGCGGAAGGTGCACTCGTCGAGGTCGAAGCGCAGGCCGCCGGCGTCGCGGGTGAGAGAGACGGCGAAGGTCTCGACGTTCGGGTCGAACTCCGCGGGGGTCTCCCCGTCCATCCATTTGCCGAACACCCAGGACCACACCTGGGTGCGCCGGAAGTGCACGACGTCGTCCGCGAGGCGGTAGGTGCCGCACCACACTTCGTACTCGACGTGATTGTTGCTCACGCCGTAGTAGAGGTACTCGAAGTTGTTGTCGTCGTGGAACACGAAGCGGTGGTGGACCTGGTCCTCCCACTCACCCAGGCCTTCGGGGTCGCTCCAGTCGAGGTCGTCGGGGTAGGGCTCGGCGAAGTGGCCGCCGTCGGCGAGGAGGTCGGCGTACTTGAAGACCGAGGCCGTCACAGCGCGAACACCTCGAGGTTGTCGAAGGCGACGCGGGCCTCCCAGCCGCCGAAGGCGAAGTGACGCTGGGCGGGGCCGGTCAGCGGCTCGGGGTCGTCATAGGCGAGGACCTCCTGGCCGTCGAGCTCCCACCGGATCGCGCCGTCGCGGCGTGTGATGGCGAAGTGGTAACGCTTGTCGGCCTCGACCTTGAGCGACTGGGTGGTCTTGCGATCGCCGCCGTGCTCGTCGCGGCGGACGATCGCGCTGGTGGTGTTGTTCCAGCCGCCGAAGATGATGACGTAGCCGGTGGCGGTGTAGCTGGCGCTGCGCGCGAAGCTCTTGCCGTCACCCGCGAGCTCGACCTTGATGTCGCCCTCGTCGGTGGCGGCGCGGGCGTCGAACTCGACGCGCACGTTGTCAGGCAGCGGCAGGGTCAGCCACAGCGGGTGGTTGCGCAGACCCTCGGTGACGAGCTCGCCGTTTTCCAGGCGCGCGCCCGGGCCGGTCGATTTCCAGGAGGGGCCGAGCTCGGAGCCGTCGAAGCGGTCGGCGAACAGGAGCTGGGCCGGGCCGGCGCTGCTGTAGGTGCGCGGCAGCTCCTCGCAGGCGAGGAGCGTGAGGAGCGGGGCGAGGCGGTGCATGGTGCTGGCGGCGGGCGGACCGACACGACGGAACCACGCGCGGCGAGGCTGGGCCAGATCGTCGTCGCGTCTGGGGACCAGGGAGGAAGCGTACGACGAGCCTTCCAGGTCACGGTTCCGGGGAAACATGCTTCGCGGACGGCTAGGATGCATGGTCCTCATGGCTCTGGAGCTACCTGCGATTGCGAAAGCGGTGGGAGTGGCCATGTATCGACGTTTCGCAGGTCCACGCCGCGTTTCTGCAGGGCGCGTTCGCTGGCGTCCGCGAGGGCGTGGAGCTGGGTGACAGCGAGCTTTCGCCTGGACGGTTCGTCGCTCAGCGAAAGAACGAGGTCGACGAGCTTGTGGTCGAGGCTCTCGCGCGCGAGCTCGGCGGTATCCGAAGAGAGGGGGAGCCCCGCACGGAGCTTTGCTTCGAATGAACGCGCCAGGAATGCCGTGAATACCTCCGGGACCCCTAGAGGACGAGTGGCCAGCGCGAGCAGATGAGTCACTTGCGCTTCGAGGTCGTGAAGGCCGAGTTTGGCCCCCAGTTCAAGCGCGGCGAGCAAGTCGCGAGATGCGCCGCGATAGTCACTCAGCTCCAGACGTGCCGCGCCGCGCGCATGCAATCCGAGACAGGTCACGGGCAGTGCCCGGTGCAGCGAGGCATATTCGCAGAGCTCGGTGCTGCGATCAATACAGGCCGTCATGTCTCTCCGACCGAGGGCAACTTGCTGACGCGTCAGGAGCGCGCGGAGCCAGTCGGGTGAGTCCGGGTTCAGTTCCCGCATCATGGCGTTCGCCGCGTCGTCCGCGTCGTCCCACCTCTGCCGATGGACGGCGAGATCGGCGAGGAAAGACCATCCTCTCACACGCGCGTCCGGAGTGAAAGCTCCCTGAACTATATGCTCGGCGTGCTCGCGCATTTCTTCGAGCAACGCGGGAGACAACCGGTCGAAGGACTGAAAAAGTTCAGACTCAACGGCCATGGCCGACGTGTCGTCACCCGCTTCAAGGTAGCGCGCACGAGCGGTGAGGCGCGACTGCAGTGCGTCCGAAGAGCGTTTCGCCCGGACGTAAAATTCCGCGAGTTGTTGGTGAAGACGTGCCTCGACGACGATAGCACCACGTGCGCGTGCCGCGTCGATTCGTGTTCGCATACTGTCGATGGCGTCCGACAGATTCGGCGCGTCTGTAGCATGTTCAAGGACTCGCCGGGGCAGCTCCAGAGCGGGTGCGTCCGTCTGTATGATGGTCTTGATGGACGCGAGCGTTCGGAGTGCTTCACTGCGATCGCCTGAGACGAGCTGAGCCTCCGCCAGGTCGAGGCCGGTTTGCGCCAACGTCCTGGCGTCCCCATGCTGGCGGACCTGTTCGAAGCGACAGACGATCGATTCGAGGCTCTCCTGCGCCGCTCCGCTCCAAAAAATGCGCATAGGACCCGCCGGAACATCTGACAGCGCGCGAAGCGGGATCCGGTAGACCGTGGCGGCGATGGACCAGAAGTCGCTGGCGAGCTCGGCGGTGGTTCGAAGGAGGTGGACGTCCCCGCACCAGAGCAGGGGGCAGTGGAGGTTTTCCGCGATGCTGTCGCGCGAGAAGTTGAAGGCGGCGAGGCCGTCGCGCGCGGCAGTGCGGTCGAAGTGGCTCGGGGTGATGACGACGACGGCGCGGCGCTCGGCGGCGGGGTCGAAGGTCAGCGTGCGGAGCTGGGTGCCGAGCTCGTCCCAGGGGTCATGGCGCATGTCGAACACGCGCACGGCGACATCCTGCGTGGCGAGCCAGTCGGCGAGCGCACGGGCGAGGTCGGGGCTGGGGAGGACGATGGGCTGGAAGATGAAGCCGGGGACGAGGTCGAGCTGGCGCAGGAGCTCACGGAAGTCCGGCTCGTAGGGTTGGACCCACGGCGGCAGAGCCGGCGCCGGGTCCGTCACGGCGCGGCGTCTCCGAACTGGTCCATGAGAGCGGGGGCGCCGCGGACCATCGGGTGGAGGTCGAACCACTCGTCGCCGTTGCGATAGGCGAGGATCAGGTAGCGGGCGAAGAGCTGCCCGAATTGCCGCAGGCGGTCGCGGTCAGCCGTGGGGATTCGATGCGTCCGAGCGATCTCGTCGAGCAGCGCCGCGTCGGTGCGGAGGATGATGTCGTGATAGGTCTGGCGGACGTTCTTGATCGCGCGCTCGATCCGGGCCGAAGTGACCGGGAACTGCTCTTCGTTCTGCAGCAGGTTGCGGAGGATCCGCAGCACGTCGCGGGGATAGCCGCCGGTCGCGGTGAGGATCGGGCGCACTGCCGCGACCGGATCCTGGCCGAAGATCTGCTCGGGCTTTTCGAGCCGGCAGGCCACGAGCTTGTACATCTTGTCGAGCCCGGCGGCGAAGTCGTGGCCCTCGCGGTCGTGGATCTTGACCATCGGTAGGGTGAGCGGCTCACGCGCGAACACCGAGCCGAGCTGGGCGGTGCGGAAGCGCAGCCACACGGGGAAGGTGTAGATGACGTGGCACGAGGGCAGGCGCAGGAAGTCGCCGTAGGCGACGAACAAGGCCTCGAGAGAGTTCTCGATCGACTCGCGCTGCGACTCGTTCATCGCGTCGATCTTCTCGAGGCCGTCGGCGATGACGATGAAGCGATCGGCACGGCTGCCGATGGATTTTTGGATCCGCTTCAGCGAGCGGCCGATCTCTTCGTAGCACTCGCGCACGAAGTCCTGGAAGCGCTTGCGGAGTGCCTCCTCGATCTCGTCGTGGATCGTGCGATTGTTGCGGAGCTCGAGCATCAAGCTGAGGCCGTACAGCTCGAACTTGGGCTGGAGGTGCGCGCTGGTCGGCAGGAAGCGGCGGATGCTGTCGAAGAACTGGCGCAGGTAGGTCTCGCCAGGGGGCGTGGCGGTCTTCTCGAGCCTGTCGGCCTCGCGCGCGACGCAATACGTGATGGCGCCCAGGACGTCGGTGACCGAGACCGGGAAGAAGCGGTGGATGTACTCCTCGCAATTGATATAGAGGACGTAGCCGGAGTCGGGAGGGGGATTGCTGTTGATCTGGCCCGCCAGGCGGAGGAGCTCGGAGGTCTTGCCCGTGCCGGGAAAGCCGGTGAAGAGCTGGCAGGTCGGTGATTCAGCGTCGAAGATCGTGCGCCGCAGCGAATCGATGCAGGCTTGCTCGCCGCGGACCGAGGGATCCTTGTCGAACGGCACGTAGAGCGGAGAACCCGCCTCCAGCGGCTTCTGCGGGTCGCACTGCGCGATCAGGCGCCGGATGATGCTGCGGTCGACGGTCATGGGGCGGCTGGACGGTACGATGGAAAGCGCGTGGACGCCAATCGCGCCACGTCAGCCGCGGGCGGCGGGGTCGGGGCCGAGCATGCGGACGAGGCGGTCGGTCCAGCCGCCGGGCAGGTCCTTCGGGACATGTTCTTCGGGGTCGAAGGCGGCGGCGCCGATCTGGTCGAACACGGCGGGGAGCGGCTGCGGGTGGAGGGCGAGCTCGAGCAGGACGACGCCGGCGCTGAAGAGGTCGGAGGCCGGGGTGGCGCGGGCGGCCGGGCCGGGGCTGCGCAGCTCGGGGGCGAGGTAGCGCAGGGTGCCGGCGTGGCCGCTGCCGGAGCGCGGGTCGGCGAGGGCGAGGCCGAAGTCGGCGAGGGCCACGGGCGAGCCCTCGCGGGCCTCGCGGACGAGGATGTTGGCCGGCTTGATGTCGCGGTGGACGGCGCCAGCGGCGTGCACGGCCCGCAGGGCGCTGACGATCTGGGCGCCGACTCGCGGCAGGTCGGCGGGGCCGAGCAGGCGCTTGCGCACTGCGACGCGCAGGTTGCCGCCGCGGCACAGGCCGAGAGCGACGAAGCGGTGCGCGGGCTGGACGTCGAGGAGGGCGATGACGTGCGGGCTGCGGACGCGGGCGAGGGTGCGAGCCTCGGCGAAGAAGCGGGCGCTGACGAGCCGGCCGTCGCTGCCCTCGGCGACGAGGCGCTTGATGGCGACGTCGCGGCCGACGCGGCGGTCGAAGGCCTGATAGACGACGGCGTGGCGGCCACGGCCGAGGGGGCGGCCGAGCTCGTAGCGGTCGACGCCGAGGCCGGCGACGAGCTCGGTGGCGTCGAGACCCTCGAGCAGGGCGAGGCCGCGGCTGGCGTGGGCGCCCCCGCGACCGAGGCGGCGCTGGGCGGTGCTCCAGCCGCGCAGGGCGCGGGCGTGGTCGATGTCGACCGCGAGCAGGGCCTCGAAGTGACGCAGGGCGCCGAGCGGGTCGCCGCGATCGAGGAGGGTGTCGCCGAGGAGGAGGTTGGCGGCCGCGTAGGCGCCGGTCGGCTGCCAGCGGCTGTCCTCGACCTCGGGCAAGGCGAGGGCGGCGCGCGCGAGCTCGACGCCGAGGTCAGGCGCGAGGGCGTCGCACAGCTCGCGCGCGAGGACGAGGACGAGGTCCGGCCGCGGCCGCAGGCGCAGGTGAGCGGCGAGGCTGACGAGCGCGCCGCGGACGTAGCCGGCGTGGCTGAGGTCGCGGAGCTGGCGATCGATCTCCGGGGCCGGGGCGCCCTCGACGAGCCGGCGCGCGAGCGCGGCGATGCCCGGCAGCTCGCGCGGCAGCTCGGCGCCCTCCGAGAGGCGCGAGAGGACGGCCCGCAGCTGGTGGTCGAGGGCTGGATCGGCGCGGATGTCACCGCGGAGAGGCTCGATCGGCATGGGGGCGAGGTGGTCGGAGAGACAGGTGAGGCGCAGCGAGAGAAGGCGCGGGCGGAGCGAGAGACGACGGGAGGGGAGCGGAGCGACGAGCTGGCGCGAGCGGCGGGCGGAGACGACGAGCGGAATCAGAGGAGCTGGCGCGAGCGGCGGGCGGAGGCGACGAGCGGAATCAGAGGAGCTGGCGCGAGGGACGGGCGGAGCGACGAGCGGAATCAGAGGAGCTGGCGCGAGCGGCGGGCGGAGCGACGAGCGGAATCAGAGGAGCTGGCGCGAGCGGCGGGCGGAGCGTAGGGATTGATGGCGAAAGCGGCGGGTGGGACGAGCAGGCGGGCGACGTCGGAGGGATGGATGGCGTGAGCGGCGGGCGGCTCGGAGTGGTCGAAAGGGAAGGTCCGAAAGGGCAGGTCCGAGGGGACAGGTGCGAAGGAGCAGGTCTGAAGGGGCAGGTCTCGCGGGACAGGTCCGAGGGGTCATGTCATCGAGATCTCGAGCGTCAGGCGGCCGTCGGGCAGGTCGAGGTGGAGGCGGTCGCCGTGGAGGAGCTCGATGCTGGCGCCGGGGCCGAGCGGCTCCTGGCCGAGCTGGGCGCGCACGCCGGCGGCGATCCGCACTGCGATGAAGGGCGGGCGCAGCTCGAGGACGGCGGGGATCGGGCGGTCGGGGGCGAGCCACAGGGGGCCGCCGCCGGGGAGATAGAGGGTCCACGGGGAGGCGGCGCCCTGGCCCTGCGGGCGCAGGAGGGCGCCGAGCTCGCCGCGCTCGCGCGGGAGCGGGTGGACCTCGATGCGGGCGGCGGACAGGCCGAGGGCGAGCTCGCCGGGGCCCTCGAGGGCGACGGGCTCGCCGGGGGCGAGGGTCTCGCCGCGCCAAAAAGTGCCGGCGCGCGAGCCGAGGTCGACGAGGGCGACGGCCAGCTCGACCTCGTCGAGGCCGTGGGCGCTGCTGCCCGTGGCGGCGGCGATGGCCTCGAGCCGCAAGGCAGCGTGCTCGCGCGAGAGGCTGGCGCCGCCGAGGCTGAGCTCGACGTCGGGCGAGCGCCCGAGCCGCAGGTCGGCCCGCAAGACGACGCGCGTGACCTGACCTGTGCCCCAGCGCAGGTCGACCCGCTGGCCGCGCGGGAGGGCGACGCCGAGGTCGGCCTGGACGCGGGCGAGGGCGGCGCGCAGCAGCGGAGCGCCGCTGTGGGCGAGCGGGCCGCGGGTGGTCCGCGCGTCCTGCAGGTGCTCCTGCAGCAGGCCGTGGGCGAAGAACCGCCGACCCTCGCGCAGGGCGGCGTCGATCTCGTCGCTGGCGCGCTGGAGGACGGCCTCGGCGTGCTCGATGCGGTCGATGAGGCCGAGCACGTACTCGAGCTGGGTGACCGCGCCGGCCCGCTCGTAGGCGACTGCGGCGCGCCGGAGCATGTGCAGGCGCTCGTAGATCTCGCCGGCGATGGCGCCCTGGTCGGCCTCCTCGAGCGCACGCGCGGCTTCCATGAGGATCGCGCGCCGCGGGGCGCCGTCTTCCATGAATTCGGCGTGGCGCAGGAGGGTCTCGGCGAGCGCCTGGTGGAGGCTGCGGCCCTCCTCGCTGGCGCCGGAGTGCCGCGCTGCGCCCTCGCGCAGGAGGGCGATCCGCTGGGCCGTGCCGCACAAGGTGTGGGCGTACTCGAGGCGCAGGGCGGCGGCGCGGGCGTGGTCGCCGGTGTGCTCGAGGGCCCGCGCGCGAGCGAGGCCGTCGCCAGGACCAGGGCGCGCCGGCGTGTCGAGCGCTGCGGCAGGCGGACGCAAGGCAGGCGGAGGCGGCGGCGGCGGACGCGGCTTGCTCGGGCGGGACAAGCAACTGCCATGCTAACACGCCCGGAGGCCGCGCGCGGGCCCCTGCGGGCCCCAGGGGCGAAGATGGCGAGGTTTCGCGGGGCGCGGGCGAAAGGCCGCGAGGGCGCCGGAAGGCGAGGCGGCCGAGGCGTCGGGGCGAGCCGCGCACGGGCCCTCGGGATCGAGTCGGCCGAGCTTCGGGTGGCGCGGGCGATCGGCCGCGAGGACCCTGGAGGGCGAGGCGGCCGAGGCGTAGCGAGCCGCGCAGGGCCTCGATGGGGTGCGGTGGTCCGAACGGTCGCGCCCCGTCGGGTAGACGCCCATGTCCGAGGGCGAGGCGGGGAATTTCCGGCCGCGAGGATCGATGCGGGCTCGCGGTCTCGACGAGATTCGTGAGGCGGATGCGTCAGGCGACGCCGATGTCGGGGACTGCGGGCGCTCGCTCGCGGTCGTGGGCCCGCGCGGAGGACGGGCGCGCCGAGGCGGTCGCGGTCCCGGCTGTCGTCGGCGTCACGGCGGCGAGCGCGATCCCGCTGCACGCGCGGGCTGGCGGCCGAAACGACGCCGTAGATGGTCCCGAGGGGAGCGGCTACACTCCCGGTCCCGATGCCCGCCCTGCTCGAGCCGATCGCCGCCGGACAGACGCGCTTTCATCTCCAGGGTCTGGCGCCGGACGCTCGCGGGGTGGCGTGCGGGCGCGAGACGCTGGTGACGTTCCCGTCGCTCGACCGCCTGGTGGCGTTCCTCGGCGCCTACAGCGAGGAGTGCAGCCTCGACGAGCTGATCCCGACGATGACGATCGAGCGGGCCCGCCGCGACGGCGGCGGTCATGCGCTGCTGATGCGCTGCGCCGGGGCCGACAGCTACGTGCTCGACCGCCTGGCCCGCTTGTCGCTGGCGGTCCACGGGCAGCTGTTCTCCGGCAGCGGCACCGTGTTCGTCCGCTACCGCGATCGCATGGCCCCGTTCGGCTACGACCTCGCCGGCGGGACGACGACCGCCGCCAGCCCCGAGGAGGTCGTGGTGGTCGATCACGACGTCACGGCGCGCTACCGCGCGCTCGACCGGCTCGACCCGGTCGAGCTGATCCAGCGGCTGTCGCTGCGCCAGATCCCGCTGCCGCTCGCGGGCATCGTCTCCGACCCGCAGCTGTGCGGGCTGCACGAGATCGCCCTGGTGCTGGTGGCACCTGGCCTTTCGGACAGGGTCCTGAGCTATTTGTGGGGCAACCAAGTGCCGCTCGCGGGGGTCCGCGTGGCGCTGGCCGGCGAGCGGCGGGCCAGCCTGCTGCTGCGGCTGCGCCAGCCGAGCGGGCAGGTGCTCGACGTGCTGCACGGGATCCCGGGCGTCGAGCTGCTGGCGCCGGTGTCGCAGCGGGCGGCGGTCGAGATCGGGTACCGCCACCCGATCCACCTGGCGTCGGCGTCGTCGTGCCTGCCGGGCGACGAGATGTATCTGTTCCGCGGCCGCGTCGGCCGGGTCGAGCGGCTCGACGGGGCGCCGCAGTTCATCGACGGGGCCCACCTGGTGCGCAGCGACGTGGCCGCCCGCGCGCACGAGCCGGGCGACGCCCGCGGCACCGCGGTGCAGGCGCTGAAGGTCGAGCTGCGGCTGCGGCCGACGGCGTCGATCCGCGAGCCGCGCGGGGCGCTGATCCGCTGGGAGCAGGCGGGCCTGCTGCGGCGCTTGATTTATCTGATCCCGCCGATGGCGCTGGCGGCGGCGCGGCTGGCGGTGCTGCCGCAAGGGATGCTGGTGCTGACCGGGTCGTCGCTCGGCGGCACGGCCGGGCTGGCAGCAGGGGTCGGCGCGGCGGCGATCATCCCGCTGGGGATGCGCATCGTCGAGGTCGCGCCCGGGGTGCTGGTGCCCGACGGGTTCGAGCTGTGGCCGCACGTGCGCCCGCAGCTGGTGCGCGAGCTGCTGGGGCTCGAGGCGGCCGATCACGCCCTGTTCCTCGGGACAGATCAGAGCCCGCTGCGCCTGCGGCCCGACCACCTGGCGCCGCTCGACGCGGCGATGATGAGCCGGCTCGAGCTGGCGGTGATCGAGGCGAGCCCGTCGGACTCGCCGTCGTCGGGGCCGGCGACGCTGCTCAACGAGCGGCTCGGCCGGTTCGCGCTGTGGGGCTTCGGCGAGGCGGGGCGCGGGGGCCGGCCCGCGGTCGAGGAGACCAGCGGGATTCCGGAGCTGCCGCCGGGACGAGAGTCGTGACCCGGAACCTCGGCGAGTTCTGCGCGCGCTTCGTGGCGCCCCTGCTCGGGGGCGGGATGGTCCATGTGGCCGCGCCGGTGCGGCCGGCGGACTTCCGGGCGATGTCCGGAGAGCTGGCGACGCTGCGCACCAGCGAGGTCGCGTCGCTCCGCCTGCAGCGCGCGCAACAGCTGGTGGCCGAGCCCGACCTGCACGAGCCAGGGGCCGAAGAGCTGGCGCTGTGGGTGGCGCTGTACAACCTGCTCGTGCTCGACCACCCCGATCGCAGCCGCGTGTGGGCCCGCCAGGCGACGTGGCGGCGGGTCGAGTCGGCCGCCCGCTACTGGCTGCTGTTCAGCCGGCCCGAAGGCTTCTCGGCGGCGCTGGCCAACCACGCGGCGGTGGGGGCGTTCTTGGAGCTGATCCGCCGCGACCAGATCCTGAGCGGCGCCGAGGGCGAGCTGCGCTTCGTCGGCCAGGAGATCCCGCGCAGGCGCCTGCGCTGGACGGTGCCGGGGGCGCTGTCGGTGCGCGAGGAGACGGTCAACTGGTGGTCGACCGCGCACGCGGCCGAGGTCTCGGCGCTGCTACAAGATGTCCTTTGGGCCAGCCCCGTGACCTGCCTCCTGCGCCCGTTGCTGGCCCCGCCGGGCTACAGCCCGCTCGAGGGGGCGAGCTTCCTGCGCCACCGCGCGTTCGCCCGCGCGGTCTGCCACTCGTGGGCGTCGTCGCGGCACTGGATCGAGATCGGCGGCACCGTCCTCGGCTCGCTCCTGTTCTCGCTGACCGGCCGCCCGCTGTCGGGGCCGACGCCGACCGCCGGAGCGACGGGCGCGCAGACCGCCGGCGCCCGGCCGATGTTGGCCCTGCCGGCCCCGGCCGACAGCGCCGGGCCCGAGGACGTCGCGGCCCTGGTCGCGGCCCTCATCCACGTCCACTTCCTCCGCGTGCTCGAGCTCGGCGCCCGGCTCGGCGTCGCGCCGACCAGCCGCGACCGGCCGGTGCAGATGTTCCTGGCGCTGCCGCTCCTGCTGCCCGCGCTGGGGGACGTGCTCGGCTCGCCGCTCGGCGGGGCCGCCGGCCTCGGCTTCGACGCGCAAGTGGAGCGGCGCTGGATCGAGTATATCGATCATCTCGGCGAGCTCATCCCGCGCTCGGTCGTCGAAAATCTCCTGGCGACGCTCGTCCCGCGCGTCGTAAAAGCCGAAAAATAGCCATGAGCACCACCCCGGCCACCTTCTCGATCAGCGACCTCGCCCGCCGCCTGCAGGACGGGGCGCGGCAGCTCGAGCAGCAGTTCCTCGGCAAGGAGGAGATCATCCGCCTCCTCTTCATCTCGGCCCTGGCCGGCGAACACATGGTGATGGTCGGGCCGCCCGGCACCGCCAAGAGCGCGATCGTCCGCGCCTTCGCGCAGGTGATCGACGCCCGCTTCTTCGACTACCTGCTGACCCGCTTCACCGAGCCCAACGAGATCTTCGGCCCGGTCGACATCCAAGCGTTCCGCCAGGGCACGTACCGCCGGCGCATCGAGAAGATGCTGCCCGAGGCCGAGGTCGTGTTCCTCGACGAGATCTTCAAGGCCAACAGCGCCATCTTGAACAGCCTGCTCACGCTGGTCAACGCGCGCCGCTTCACCCACGGCACCAGCACGGTGCGGGTGCCGCTCATCTCGCTCTTCGCGGCCAGCAACGAGGTGCCGACCGACGAGGCGCTGTCGGCCATCTTCGACCGCTTCCTGCTGCGCGTGCGCTGCGACTACCTCGACAGCTATCACTTCCGCGGCCTGCTGCAGAAGGGCATCCAGCTCGAGGTGCAGCAGATGGCCGACCAGCAGGTCGGGCGCAAGGTGGCGACCGCGGCCGAGCTGCTGACGATCCAGCGCGACTTCGGCTCGCACGTGAAGATGAGCGAGGAGTTCCTCACCACCTTCAAGGGCATGGTGTTCCAGATCCGCTCGGAGGGCATCGGCCTGTCCGACCGCCGCGTGGTCAAGCTGCTCAAGGTGTTCGCCAGCTCGGCGCTGTTCGACGGCCGCGACCACGTGACGGACGCCGACCTGTTCATCCTCCGCCACGTGTGGAACACGCCGGAGCAGGAGGAGATTCTCCAGGAGATCGTCGGCCCGGTGCTCGACCGCTGGTACGAGTCGCACCCGGACCACGGCCGGATCGGCGCGACGCCGACGAGCCTGCAGGACCTGCTCGAGGAGCTGCGGGTCATCCGCGAGACGCTCACCGGCAGCCAGGTGCTGTCGGACATGCAGCTGTTCAGCCAGCTGCGCAACCTCGGCGACATCAAGGCGGCGCTGCTGCGCATGCAGGACAGCCCGACGGCCCAGCGCATGGTCGGCGAGGTCGACAAGCTGCTCGAGACGATGTTCGCGTCGAGCCGCTTCGCGTAAGAGGTGCCCGCCTCCATGGCCGACGTCCGCAAGCCACCGCCGCCGCGCGCGGCCCCGCCTCAGGCCCCGGCGCCGCGGACGTCGCGGCCTGCCGCGGGCGGTCAGGCCCAGGCGCCGCGGGTGACGCCCAACGTGGCCGAGCTCGAGCGCCAGGTCGGCAGCCTGGCGCTGTCGCAGATCGACGGCGCCGGCGCGCTGGCGATGATGCGCGCGCTGGTGTGGCAGGGGATCCTGGCCCGCCTCGGCGTGGCCGTGCCGCTGGTGATCCTGCACGACCTCGGCTGCCTGATCACGGGCCTGGGCGGCCCCGGCCCGGTGGTCAAGGGCATCGCCGAGTCGGAGCTGTGCGAGGCCTGGCGCGGGCTGCTCGTCGAGCTCGGCGAGAGCGACCTGGTGCGCGCGCAGGCCGGCTGGAAGCACCGCGACCAGATGATCGGCGTGGTCCTGGCGCGGGTGTTCGCGCCGGTGGTCCCGCAGCTGCCCGACGACGTGCGGGTGCTGCGGCCGATCGAGCTGCCGGTCGACGCGGTCCACTACGCGAAGGTCGAGCCGAGCTCGGCGTACACCCGCTACGATCAGCGGCAGACGATCGCGTGGCTGCAGACGCTGACGACCCACCGCCTGCTGCCGCTGCTGGCGGTCGAGCAGATCGACGTCGACGCGCTGCGCCTGTTCGGCCTGTTCCGCGGCGGGCCCGGCGAGGCGGCCGCGGGCGTCGACCTGGCCGACCTCTACAACGTGATGGTCAGCCCGGCGCTGGCCGACGTGATCGACTTCTCGATGGAGCTCCTGCCGTCGATCCTCGAGGTCAAGCGCGAGGCCGGCCAGCAGGTGTTCTCGATCGACGGCTACGCGTCGATCGAGCGCTTCGGCGGGGTCGACGACCTCGAGCTGTCGCAGCTCGCCTACGACGAAGACATCTTCGAACAGAAGTTCATCGACGACGAGCTGTTCTACTTCACCCACGAGAAGCAGGTCGAGAACGAGCACCGCACCCACTACGTGCTGGTCGACGGCTCGGCGTCGATGCGCGGGGTGCGAGAGGTGTTCGCCCGCGGCCTGGCGCTGGCGCTGTGCAAGCGGCTGGCGCTGCTCGGCGAGCACGTGATCCTGCGCTTCTTCGACAGCCGCCTGTACGAGGGCGTCAAGGTCGGCGCGCAGGGCCACGCCGAGGTGCCCTACGTGCTGCAGTTCCGCGCCGAGCACGGCCGCAACTACGCCCGCGTGATCCGCCAGATCAACGCCGAGCTGTCGGCCCCGCGCCGCTCGGGCGGCGGCGGCGGCGGCAAGGTGCTGGTCTACCTGCTGACGCACGGCGAGTGCCAGCTGCCGCCCGACGACGTCGCCGCCCTGGCCGCGCGCGCGCCGATCTACGGGGTGTTCATCCTGCCGAGCTCGGGCGTGCTCGACCTCGGCTACCTGGACCTGTTCTACCGCGTGCACGTGATCGACGATCAGGCGATAAGCCACGGCCGCCGGGCCCAGCGCGCCCGCCAGATCATCAGCGACGTCGAGGCCGGCCATCGCCAGGCCCAGCCGACGCGGCGCAAGACGGGTGCCCCGAAGACCATGTCCGTCGGGACAGGTATGAAGGGACAGGGACGGAGGCGGCGGTGATCGACACCAACGTGCTGTGGATCCGCGCCGAGGGGGCGCTGCGGGCCGGCCGCCACGCCGACGCCCAGATCTACCTGCGCCAGCTGGTCCAGGTGGTCGACCGCATCGACTTCGAGTACGAGGAGTGGCTGCGCGCCTACGTCGACTCGCTGCGCGCGACCGGCAACTGGGGCGAGGGCATGGCCTGCCTGTCGTACCTCGGCGCGCGCGAGATGCCGGGGCCCGACATCATGCGGCTGTACGCGCAGCGGGCCCAGGCCGGCGACGCCGACGCGATCCGCACGGTGCGCCTGTACGCCATCTATTTGTCGCGCGCCGGCCAGCACCGCCCGGCGGCCTCGTGGTTCGAGCTCGGCGGGATGCCGGTGCACCGGGCGATCGCGCTCGAGCGCGCCGGCGACGACGGGGCCGCGTCGCAGCTGTGGGCCCGCATGCTCGCCGGCGACGCGCTGGTCGACCGCGACTACGAGCGCGCGCTGATGAAGATCAACTACGCGCTGTGCCTGCGCCGCCTCGGCCACGAGCGCGCCCGCCAGGCCATCGCCGACGCGACCACCAGCGTCGAGGAGGTCGCGGACGCGTTCGAGAGCGAGGGCCTGCGTGAGCGCGCGTTCGACTGCTACCAGCTGATCGCCCGCCTCGGCTCGGAGACGCGGGCGTTCGAGAACGTCGCCGAGGGCTACCTCAACAGCGTCCGGATCCTGCGCGACGACGGGCTCAAGCTCGACGCGCTGCGCCTGTACGAGACGTTCATCGCCATGGCCCGCGAGGCCGGCGAGTTCCACGCCGTGGCGTCGATCCTGCGCGAGGCCGCCGACTACTGCACCCGCTCGGGCCTGCCGTACGCCGACGACCTGCGCTGGCGCAGCGCCGAGGCGTGGATCAAGGCGGCGACCGAGGCGCTGGCGGCCGGCCACCCGCCGCAGATCATCGAGAACGCGTGCCTGGCCGCGGCCGAGGCGTTCGCGTCGGTGCGGGCGTTCCGCCAGGTCGCCGAGTCGTACCGCAAGATCACCACGCTCGACCTGCCGGCCAAGAACCGCGAGCGCGCGCTGCGGCTGATCCGTCGCCTCGGCGACCAACCCCAGGACGCGCCGCGGCCGATGCCGGTGCCCGAGTTCCTGCGCCAGCTGCCCGACTACGAGGAGGTCTGGTACGTCGACCTGGCCGAGTGGGAGCTCGGCGGCGACCCGGCGCTGGTGGCCGCCGGCGTGATGGCCGACCGCCGCTTCCCCGACTACGTGCGCCGCCACGCGCTGCTGCTGGTGCTCGAGCTCGAGCGCCGTGGCCAGGCGGTGCCGCCGCTCGAGATCGTCAAGAGCCTGGCGGTGGTCCGCGCCTACCCGGTGATCGCCGGCCTCGAGGCGATGTACCGCCACGGCGACGCGTCGCTGCGCGAGTCGGTGGCGGCGGCGATGGGGGCGCTCCGCTTCAAGCGCAGCTTCGGCCTGGTGTCGCAGGCGCTGCGCGACCCGAGCGCGCCGGTCCGCAAGGCCGCGGCGGCCTCGGTCGAGCGGCTGGTGTTCCCCCACGCGTTCGAGCCGCTGCGCCGGATCTTCGAGGCCCGCGACCTGCCCGACCCGGAGGCGGCCCGCAAGGCCGCCCTGACCGCCATCGGCAAGATCGGCAGCGTCGAGGCGCTCGACTTCCTGTGCGACCGCCTCCGCGAGGGCGAGCAGCCGTTCGTCAAGGTCGCCAGCACCGCCATCAGCGAGCTGCCCAACTCGGAGCTCCTGCCGTACCTGCGCCGCCAGATCGAGTTCGTGCCGGCCGAACACCGCGCGGTCCTCGAGGACACCGCGCAGCGGCTCGAGCACCGCCTGCGCTGAGCGAGGGCAGGGCCTCGCCCGGCGCGGCGCGCCCATGAGCAGTCTTCGCAGGCGGGCGGCGGCGGCGAGTGCATGCATTGACCGCGAATGTGGGCAGGGGCAGTGGCCGCGATCACGGCGCGCCGCCGCTCGCGGCCGCGGCCGAATTTTCCCGAAATGACGCGCCGATGACCGTTTGGCGGGCTCCGCTCGACGAACGTCGTTCGTGTCACATCAATGGAAATTGAGGTGCCGCCCGTTCGACCGTCGCCATGCTTCCGATCGATCATGCGAGCCAACGTCGTCCTGTACCTCGCCGTGGCGCTCACGGCGTCCTGCGGTGAGAAGGAGAAGCAAGGGGTGGCCGTCACCGACGGCGACACCGAGCAGGGGCCGATGGTGCCGATCATGGAGACCGGCACGACCGCGGCCACGAGCACGTCCACGACCACGGGGACCACCAGCGCGGTGCCGACGACGTCGACGACCGGCGAGGGCACGACCGCCCCGGCGACGACGACCGGCGAGATGACCACCGGCGCCCCGCCCGCGGAGACCGAGGGGCAGGCGTGCCAGTTCATCGCCGACTGCCCGGACTCCGCGCAGTTCTGCGTGCTCGGCGAGTGCCACGACGGCAGCGAGGGCGACCCGTGCGAGTTCCACGAGGAGTGCAGCGCCGCCGCGCCGCGCTGCATCATGGCCGTCTGCTACGACGGCAGCGAGGGCGACCCCTGCAAGACCGACACCGACTGCGCCGAGGGCTCGAAGCACTGCGTGTACGGCCAGTGCTTCGACGGCAGCGAGTTCGACCCGTGCGAGTTCACCAAGGACTGCATGGACCTGATGAGCTGCGAGAACAACCAGTGCGTGTGAATGAATGGTGATACATGTCCTCCTGGACATGTATCACCATTCATCAGACCTGCGCGGAGACGATCCAGGCGGCGCCGCGGATGATCACCCCGGTCGGCCCGGCGTGCTCGGCGAAGGCGGCGCGGACCGCAGCGAGGCCGCGCGCGCGCACGTCGTCGGGCTGGCCGGCGAGCAGGCGCGAGACGGGGCCGACGTCGAGGGCCTGGGCGACTGCGTCGTCGACCGCGGCCTCGGGGCTGTCGCCGCGGCCGAACCGCAGCGGGGCGTCGAACGGGGCGATCGTGACGGCGTGGAAGCCGGCGGCGTCGAGGATGGCCTGGACCCGCTCGCGCGCGCCGAACGAGAAGGGACCGGGCGCCTCCGGGTCGGGCGGTGGCAGCGGCGGGACGACGTCTCGCAGCGCCCGCTGCGGCAGCACGACCCAGTCGTTGTCGGCGGCGGCGCGCCAGCAGGTGAACACGAGGCGGGCGCCGGGGCGCGCGGCGGCCCGCAGGTGCGCGAACGCGGCGACCGGGTCGGCGAAGAACATCACGCCGAAGCGCGAGAACAGCAGGTCGAAGGCGCCGGGGCCGAGGTCGGCGACGCTGGCGTCGGCGTGGCGGAGCTCGAGCTCGAGGCCCGCGGCCGTCGCTCGCTCGCGGGCGCGCTCGAGCAGCGGCGCGGACACGTCGACGCCGACGACTGCGCCGCCGGGCTGGACGGCGCGCGCGAGGGCCAGCGAGGTGTCCCCGGCGCCGCAGCCGACGTCGAGCACGCGCTCGCCCGGGCGGGCCGCGGCGGCTTGCAGCACGGCCTCGCCGTAGGCGGCCATCATGTCGTCGAGCCGCTCCTGGTGGACGCGCCAGCCCTCGCCGACGCGGCCGTTCCAGTCGGCGATCATCTGCGCGTTGTCGCCGCTCACTCGGCCATCCCGTCGAGCAGGAACTTCTTCATGAACAGGATCGTGGCGTACATCTGGTAGTCCTGGTTGCGCTTCTTCTGGAAGCCGTGGCCCTCGTCCTTGCCCTCGAGGTACCACACCGGCGTGCCGCCCTGCTTGAGGGTGGCGACGATCTGGTGCGCCTCGCTGGCCGGCACGCGCGGGTCGTTCTTGCCCTGGATGACGAACAGCGGCTTCTTGATCTCGGCGGCGCGGGTGAGCGGCGAGATCTCGAGCAGCTTCTTGCGCATCTCCGGGTCGCGCTCGTCGCCGTACTCGACGCGGCGGAGGTCGCGGCGATAGGCCTCGGTGTTCTCGAGGAAGGTGACGAAGTTGCTGATGCCGACGATGTCGACGGCGCAGCGGATCCGGTCGGCGAAGTGGACCGAGGCGGCCAGAGTCATGTAGCCGCCGTACGAGCCGCCCATGATCATGATGCGATCGGCGTCGAGCTCGGGCCGGCTGGCGATCCAGTCGAGCGCGGCCCCGAGGTCCTTGACCGAGTCCTCGCGCTGGGCGCCGTTGTCGAGCCGCACGAAGGTCTTGCCGTAGCCGGTCGAGCCGCGCACGTTGGGGTAGAGCAGGGCGACGCCGAGCTCGTCGAGGTAGTAGTTGTTGCGGGCGATGAAGCCGGGCTGCGACTGGCCCTCGGGCCCGCCGTGGACGATGACGACGACGGGACGCTTGCCGGCGAACCGCGCCGGGGGCTTGTAGTAGAAGCCGGAGATCTCGCGGTCGTCGAAGCTCTTCCACTTCACGAGCTCGGGCTCGCTGAAGGTGCCGGGGTTCAGGGTGCCGACCTCGCTCTCGGTCCAGCGCTCGATGACGCCGCTCTGGACGTCGAGCACGTAGGTGTCGGCGGGCGAGCGCGCCGACGACAGGCTGAAGGCCAGCAGCTTGCCGTCGGGGTGGAAGTTGAGGCCGCCGATCGTGCCGGCCGGCAAGCGGGTCTTGATCGGCCGCTCGCGCCCGCTCGGCAGGTCGTGCAGCCGCAGGCGATCGACGCCGGCCTCGTTGACGATCGAGGCCAGCTTCTTGCGATCGTGGCTGATGGCGAAGCTCTCGACGTCCCACTGCACCGGCGGGCCGAGCGGGCTGGTCTGCTTGCTGGCGAGGTCGAGGGTGACGAGCTCGCGGAACTCGCCCTTGCCGTCGGTGGTGGTGATGACACCCTTGCCGTCGGCGGTGAAGCTGGCGCCCGACCAGACGACCGGGACATCGCCGGTCTTTTCGGTCAGCTTGGTACGCTGGCCGGTGGCCAGGTCGAACAGCCACAGGTAGCTCTCGTTGACCGAGACGTACTCCTCCGCGAGGATCTGGTTGCCGTCGGCCGAGAAGTCCGCGGGCGACCAGCCGCCGCCCTCGACCTCGGCGACCAGCTTGTCGGTGGTCGGGTCGCGCGGGTCGACGACGTAGAAGTCGGTGTCCTTCTTGTTGCGCCGGGTCGAGGTGTAGGCGAACTTTTCGCCGCCGCGGGTCCACGGGCCGAGGCTGTTCTTCGAGGCGCCGTCGGTGAGGAGGGTGAGCTTGCCGTCGGCGCGATCGAAGCGCCAGTTCTGCGCGAACTCGTTGCCGCCGATGTCCTTCGACAACACGAAGAAGCTGCCGTCGCCGGTCGGCGGATAGATGGCCCCGCCGACGCTGTCGTTGAAGAAGGTGAGCTGGCGGCGATCACCGCCCGCCATCTTGACCTCGTGGATCTGGGGGGCTTCGGCGAAGCGGGTGCGGATCAGCAGCGAGTGATCCTTGGGGTGCCACTCGAGCGCGGCGGCCGAGCGCGCCTCGGAGTACGTGCCGACGCCGTCGGCGATGGCCCGCGGGATCGGCGGGATGTTCTCCGCGGTCAAGCTGTCGGGCATGTTGACGATGTCGTCCGACGCAGGCGGGCCCGCGACGATGACGGGCGGGGCGTCGGACTTGCTGTCGCGCGCCTTGTCGTCGACGGGCGAGGCGTCGGTCGGCTCGACGCGCTTGGCCTGGATCGTGGCGACCTTCGGCGCGTCCTTCGACGGCGGAGCGTCACAGGCAGCAGCGGCGAGGAGGAGGAGACAGACGCGGTGCGAGGTCGGCATGGTGACGCGCGCGACTATAACCGACAGTCGGCCGCTCGAGTGAGGCCAGGCAGCGGAATGCCCAAGCTGCCGTGAGGGGGGCTCGGGGCGAGAATTCACGGGCTGCGGCGGCGGGGCGGACGCTCCGCCGAATGTGACAGTGCGGCGTGACGGTGTTCGTCGCGGTCGCGCAGGAGAGCCCTGTCGGGTCGGAGGAGACGGTGAGGCGGCGAGATGTCTTTGGAACATTCGATGCACCGAGCCGCGGGAAGGTCACCCGACATGTCTATTCGGGCATGTCCGATGCGACAGGTGAGACGCGGTGGGCCGAGGCTCGAGCGCCCGCGGCTCAGGGCGCGATGCGCTCCCACTCGGCGACGTCGCGGTGGCTGCGCACGGGAAAGCCGCCGGTGTCGGCGCGGTCGAGGCGCTTGCGATCCACGTCGACGACGACGACGAGATACATGCCTTCGCAGTCCCAGTCCGTCTCCGGATCGAGGCGCTCGTGGCGGCAGCGATCGCCCACCACCGCGACGCAGCGGCCGGCGTGGGGCAGGCTGCACGGGACCTCGTGCAGCGAGACGTCGTGCGTCTGGCCGACGAGGGCGGTGACGAACTCGACGATCGAGCCGCGCAGCGGGGTGCGGACGGGCTGGTCGTCGACGATGTCGTCGGCGATCGGGACGGACAGGGTGGCGATCGCCGGACCCAGCACCGTCTCTGCAGAGATGCCGGCGACGGCGTCGGCGAGCTCCTGGTTCGGAGGACGCGGATCGGCAGGCGGCAGCGGCGGGGCCGGCTCGCCGAGTCGGGCCCACGCGGCGGGCGTCGGCGACGAGCGTTCGCCGAGGAGCAGGAACGTCTCGGGGCACCCATGCGGAGCGTTCCACTGGACGCCGAGGCCTCGCAGCTCCTTCCCGGTCACGCTGAAGAGCAGGTCGGTCTCGGTGGCCCAGTCGGCTCGGCCCAGCGTCGAGTGCATCCGCACCTCGCAGCCGGCGTAGGGTCCGGCGAGCAGCGAGACCTGCATGCTCTGCATCCGACCGCCGACCTGGCCGGCCTCGCTCACCGGTCGGCCGACGGCGGCGAGCACCGTGCGGTCGTCCTTGCGGACGAAGCCGATCGCGAGGTCGAAGGTCTCCTTCGGCATGGGATCGCAGAGGTGTTGCTGCGAGGAGAGCTCGATCCGCCAGGTGCCGGTCGGGTCGCACGCGCCCCCGCCTCGCCACGGGGCGAGGATCCCCGGCTGCGGCGGGACAGGTTCGCCGAGATCGGCGGTGGGCTCGTGAGCCGCGCTCGCAGCCACGGGCTCGGAGGTCGACTGGGGCGCGGGAGCTTCAGGGGCGGATGGCGCGATCGCAGCGCTTGGGGGCGGCGGAAGGCCGGCAAACGTGTTCGGCGGCGGGTCCAGCGGGGCAGGCGTGGCGGGCGAGGGGGACGATGGGGCGGAGGAGAGCGACGATGACGGCACAGTCGCGACTCGAGGTGCAGGCTCCGGCTCGCGGCCCTTGCAGCCGAGCATGACGACCGTGACCCACACGAACGCCCGACGCATCGGCCGAGGCATAGCACGACTTCGAGTGCCAGGCTCAGGGCGCGCCTTTGGCCCGGGCGCGGCGTGAACCGCCTGCCTAGCGGACCTCGTCGAGCCACTCGACGAGCGCGTCGAGCAGCTCCGGCACCACGGGGAGGCTCGGATCGAAGTAAGCCTGCGACTGCGACGTCTCCTCGAGCTGCGCCGCCTTGAGCACGTGATTCATCCCCTCGATGATCCTCACCTGCGCCTCCGGGGCTGCCGCGGCCAGTCGCTCCGCGTCGATGATGCCCACCTGGATGTCCGTCGTGCCCTGGACGATCGCGCTCGGTACCTCGAGTTGCGCGAGGATCGCCGCTGGATCGTACGCGAACCACGACAGGAGGTATGGCTGCACGCTGGGCCGAAAGAGGTCGTAGAGCTCGGGCGACACCTCGGCCACCTCCTCTCCGACCGCGAGCGAGTCGAGGATCGCGTCGGCCTCGGCGAGCAGCGGCCCCTCCAGGCGGACCGCCAGCTGCTCGCGCAGCAGCTCGGCCGCGGGCCGTCCCGGGCCTGCGAGCGACACGAACGCGTCCGCCGGGCTCCGCTGCGCCGCCAGCATCCCGATCAGCGCGCCCTCGCTGTGGCCCGCGATCGTGACCCCGCAGAAGCGCTCGTCTGCTGCGAGCAGCTCCACCCACGCCGCTGCGTCGTCGGCGTACATCTCGAGGCGAAAGTCGCGCTCCGACGCCGGCCCGGCCGCGGTGCTGGCCGCCACCCCGCGCTTGTCGAAGCGCACCGTCGCCACGCCGCGCTCGGCCAGCCCCTCGGCGAGCAGCTTCAGCGAATCGTTGACCATTTTGACGGAGTTGCCGTCGCGGTCCGTCGGCCCGGAGCCGGCGTGAATCAACACCAATTCGAATGGGCTGCAACCGGCCGGCAGCAGCAGCGAACCGTCGATGTCGCCGGTCGGCGTCGACAGCACGATCGGCGCGCTCTGGGCCCCCGGACACCGCGCTGCCAGCTCGTCGACGACGCTGTCGCCCACGTCGACCGGCTCGTTCGTCCTCGCATCTTCGCCCGCTTCTCCGTCGCAGGCGCCCGCCGCGGTCAGCAGCGTCAGCACCGCGCCGACGAGGTGCCCCATTCTCGGACGCACGAATCGCCCCGACCCTCGAAAATCATTATTGCGCATGAATCACCCCACCCCGAAGACCCGCCGATCGGCGAGGCCTCGCACCCGAAATACAGGTGTGCCTCCGAAGCTCGGGGCACGTCAAGGCGGACACGTGACACGCGCCTCGTCGGCACTTTCGCGGCGAAACTCGCGCCCCGGCGCCCGATTCGCACATGCGTTCGCCCTGTGAGCAATGCGCCCTGCAATCGCGGTTGTCCGGGCGCGGACATGAGTACTCCCTCCTCGGTCGTCGACTGGGCGCAATGCCCACACCACGCTAAAAAGCGTTCCAGGCATCACCCGCCGCGGGCGGCGCCGTCAGCGAATTGTGCAACGGTGTCGCCTCCGAATGGCGCGACGCGGACACCGAATGCCGTCTGCTGCGCTCGCGCCGCCGCCTCGAAGCGGCGCACCGAGCCTGCCCATGTCACCTCGATCCAGGCAGTCCGCGCCGGCGGAGGCAGTCGCTCGAAGGCATGTCATCGCTTGGACCCATCCCCCTGGTCGCCACGGGCGACGCCGTGCGCGTGACGTCGGCGAATGCGTCGACTCCGTCCCGCGCAACCGGCTCGCGGCGGTCCAGCGACGCACCGCGGGCGTCGATCGGCCGATCGGCCAGATGCAGGTTCTGCTTCGCGCGAGCGGGCGGCGGTACCTACGTGTGGCTCACGCCGACGACCTGAAGCGAGGGTCGGGCTCACGGCTCTGCGGGCGATCGCTGCGGCCACGAGCAGGCTCGAAGCCGAGGTCCGGAACCTTCGCATGGTCGAGGGATCGCACGACGTCGAGTGCGCCTCAGGGGTCCGGGCGTCCTCGGCCTCGGCCGTGCCGTACGTTCGCTGCGATCCGGCGAATCTGCTACCTTCCCTCGAAAGGGCCGTCGAGACCGGCGACGGAGCGCCGTGGCCTCATACTCGTCGACCCATCCGTTCGCCTATCACGTCTTTCCGTTGACGGCCGCCCGGTCCATTTGGCGGCTCGGCGCGTTGCACGGAAAGGACGACCTCGGCGCGATCGGTCAGATTCGTCGCACCACCGGCGACCTCGATCGCAAGCTCGGGTTCTCGCGGTTCGTCCACTTCTATCTCCCGCGGAGAGGGGCCTCTCCGGAGGACTTGCCGATCCTCGGCGCGCAGCTCCAGCCGGCCCGCGTGCCGGCCTGTCCACACGCGATGCTCGTGGTGCCGACGGGGCCGCTGGACGACGAGGCGTCGACGATCTGCAACTGGAACATCGCCGTCAGCCGGCCCGGCGTCGCCGGGGTGTGTCAGGGCGGTAACTGGACCCGCGGCACCAATGCGCCGCGGATCCTCGAGGTCTGGCGCGCTTTCCGGGACGCGAACCCCGACGCCGAGACGGCCCGCGGGTTCTGGGGAGAGCCGCAGGTGCCCATCGTCGCGGGTCCGCAGATCGCCGCGAACCTCAGGCTGCTGGCTCGCGCGCCGCGCAAGATGCCCGAGCTGCTGCTCCCGTCACCCGCGCGCGTGTTCGCGGGCGCGAAGATCGTCGCGTTCTCTCGCGCCGACCTGGCCTCGTTGCAGTTGCTCGGTTCGCCGCCCGACGGGGCCGTCCTCGAACTCGGCTCGTTCTCCGGCTACGACCTCGACGGCGATCCGCTGGGACCGAGGCGCGTGCTCCTCGACGACTATCTCGCCGGTCGTCGGGACGTCGCCCCCGGGATCGACTTCGACGCCATTCGCCACCGCGCGTGAGCGGCTGACGATGACGGGCTCTCAACTCGCGCCGAGCGAGCGGAGCAGCAGGGTGCGGATGCCGGTGAGGTCGGCGTCGATGCGCGTCAGCGGGTGGGCGGCCGCGGGGCCGTGGGGGACCGTGCGGAGCTGGCCGGCGGGGGTGACGTAGGTGACGCAGGTCGAGGAGCGGTTGCCGCGGAGCATCGCCAGCGCCTCGGTGAGGATTTGCGTCTGGTCTTCAGAGCATGGCGTGAAGGACATGTCCCCCCAGGCAGGTCGCTGCACCGTCGCGGCGGCGTCGGACACCAGGCCGGGGGCGTGGGCGCGGAGGTGGTCGAAGGCGCGGGCGAGGCCGGGCTCGTCGCCGGCGGCGGCGTAGGTCAGGCCGAGCTCGACCCATGCGCCGATCCGGGCCGGGTGGCTGACGACTGCGTGCTCGAGGTCCGCGAGCGCGCCCGCGAGGTCGCCGGTGGCCGCCCTGGCGCCGGCGCGGTGGGCGTAGACGGCCGGGCCGACGGTGCCGCGCATCTGGGCGATGCCGGCGGCCGACACGGCGAGGGCGCCCGCGGGGTCGCCTGTCCTCTGGGCCAGGAGAGTCAGGCCGACGTAGGCCCAGCGGGTGCGCGGGTTGATGGCGATGGCGGCCTCGAGGTCGGCGCGGGCGCCGGCGTCGTCGCCGAGCCACATCCGCAGCTCGCCGCGGTGGGCCAGGGGCAGCGAGGAGCGCGGCCAGCGGGCGCAGGCGGCGTCGAGCAGGGCGAGGGCGCGGGCCGGGTCGGCGCTGCGGATGGTCTGCAGCGCCTGGCGCGAGGCGTGGCGAACACCTGTCCTCGTAGACAGGCGCCGAAGGACATGTCCGTCGTGATAGGTGGCGAAGGCGGAGCGGTTGCAGCCCATGCGCGCGAGGGCGTCGCGGGTGGCGTCGACCAGCGGGCCCTGGCGGTTGGCGGCGAGGGCGGCCGAACCGTGCGGGGAGACCTCGGCGAGGGCTTCGGCGAACTCCTCGATCTGGCGCAGGTTGACGGGCGCGTCGGGGGCGGGGCGCTCGCCGGCGGCGGCGAGGAAGCGCAGCATCCAGGCGGCGAACAGGTAGCCGTCGCCGATCGCGGTCGCGCGGGTGAGCGCGGCGTGGGCGGGCTCCCACGCGCCCCGACGGATCAGGGCCTCGGCGCGCGACAGCTCGGCGGCCGGGTCGGGCACCGAACAGGCGAGCTCGAGCTCGCGGAGGGCGGCGTCGATGTCGCCGTCGGCGAGCAGGAGCTGGCCGCGGAGCCGGCGGGCGCCGGCGCGGCCGCGCGGGCCGGAAATGGCCTCGGCGCGGGCCAGGGCGCCGGCGCGATCGCCTGTCCACAGGGACATGTCCGCGAGGGCGAGGGCGAGGGCCGCGTCGTCGGGTCGCAGGTGCAGCGCGGCCTCGCCGTGGCGGGCGGCGCCGGCGAGGTCGCCGGTCTCGAGCAGGGCGAACGACGCGGCGCGGTGGTAGAAGGCGGCGTCGTCGGCGGGGGCGAGGCGGACCGCGGCGGCGACTTCGAGCGCGCAGTCGTGATCGTGGCCGGCGCGGGCCAGCGCGGCCGCCAGCTCCATGCGCAGCTTGGCGGACTCGGGGCGCGCTGCAGGCCGCGGCGAGCTGCGGCGATGGCGAGCTCGAGATCGCCGCTGCGCAGGTGCAGCTGGGCCTCGAAGGCGTCCCACGTCGGGTCGGTGGGGTCGGCGGCGCGACCGAGGGCGATCGCGGCTGCGACCTCGCGCTCCCAGCCGAGCGCGCTGGCGTAGCCGACGGCGCGGGTGGCCGCGGCGCGGGTGGCCGCAGGCGCGGCCCGGGCGGCGGCGGCGAGGGCGTCGAGGCAGCGCTGATAGTCGTGGGTGGCGCGCAGGACTGCGGCGGCGGCGAGGGCGACCGCCGCGTCGTTGGGCCTGTCCTTCAGGGCAGCTTCGGCCGCCGCGCGGGCCTGGGCCAGGCGGCCGTGGCGAGCGAGAGCGACGGCGCGCAGCAACGAGCCGCGGGCGCCGAGGCGCGGGTCGTGGGCGTCGAGGTCGCCGGCGTCGAGCGCCGCCTGCAGGCGCCGGGCCGGAGGTGGAGCCGTGCGCGTCACGAGCTCCTGCGGGCCGGGATCCTGGCGGGCGCGGGGGCGGCGGGCGAGCGCATGGCTCAGGGGACAGGTCGCATGGCGGCGAAGCCGTGGGCGCGCACGTAGTTGATGTGCATGCCCTTGCAGCCATGGTCGTACGAACATGTCTTGCAGCGCAGGCTCTTGACGTGGAAGCCGTCGTCGATGAAGCGGCGGGCGTAGCGGAAGATCTCGAGGCCGCCGTCGGGACCGAGCTGGGCGGCGTCGAACACGGAGGGGCGCTCGCGCGGCCGGCGGCCGAGGACGCAGGCGGGCACGGACTCGACGGGGACGGGGTGGCGGAAGGCGGCGAAGAAGGCCACGAGGTCGAGGTCGAGCTCGGCGGACTCCGTCAGGCGCTCGCGCGTGGGCTGGCGCAGGACCAGGCGCGGCGGGGCGCGGTCGAGGCCGAGCAGCCACGGCTCGGCGGCGCGCGAGAGCAGGAGGACGACGTCGAGGTCGAGGTTCAGGTCGAGGAGGGCCGCCGCGGCGGCAGGGTCGGCGACGACGATGCGTGTGAGGCGCTTGCCGGCGAGGACGGCGGGCTGGCCTTCGGGGCATGTCGCAGAGGATATGTCCGAAAGGCGGGCGAGGAGGGCGGCCGGGTCGGCGAGCTCGAGCTCGAGCTCGGAGACGTCGGGGAAGTCGGCGGCGATCGCCTCGGCGGTAGCGAGGTCGGTCGCGACCAGCCAGAGCGAGCGCGGTTTGGCGGCGGCCGCGAGGGCGCGAGCGTCGAGGCGGGGGCGCGCGGGGGCGGTCGGGAGCGAGGGGCCGGCGCCGAGCAGCGGCAGGCGGATCCGGCGAGGCGCCGCGGGCCCGGGCGCCGCGGTCGGCGGGATGGCGGGAGGATGTTCTTCAGGGCCAGGGGCTGCGGCCGGCGAGCGGTCGTGAGAGACATGTCCCGCGGGACCGGTCGCAGCGTCCAGCGAGATGCCCTGAAGGACATGTCCCTGGGGCCCTGTCGCTGCGGCATCATCAAGACCGACCGACTGCGCGTCGCGGCCTGCGCGGGCCTCGGCCATGCCGGCGGCGGCCTCGTCGGCGGTGCCGGCCCACGCGTCGGCGCTGTCCTCGGGGACATGTCCCGAAAGCCCTGCGGCGAGGGCCCGCTCGGCGAGGACGCGGCGCAGGCGGGCGGCGGCGTGCTGGCGGCTGGCCGGGTCGCCGCCGTAGGCGACGGGGGCGTGGTGATCGGCGCCGGCGTCGACGCGCAGGACCTCGAAGGCCTGGCCGGCGAGGTCGGCCCGGACGTCGTCGAGGCGGTCGCACAGAGGCTGCAAGTAGCAGTGCTTGCAGCGCTCGGGGGCGCGGCAGTCGAGCGGGATGTCGTGCTCGAGCAGCAGCGCGTACTCCTCCTTGCGGCCGCGGACCTCCTCGATCAGCTTGTGCGGGTCCTGGATCAGGTCCTCGAAGCCCTCGAGGTGCTGCGGCGGGAACCGGTTGAGCCAGACGTGGACGCCGGGCATGCGGGCGTAGGCGAAGGCGGCGAGCAGGTAGGGCCGCATGGCCTCGAGGTCGTAGAAGAGAACCTCGCGGCCCTCGCTGTAGGCGCGCCCGAACGGGATGACGTGCAGCAGGTCGAACTCGCGCACGCCCATGGCGGTGAAGGTGGCCATGAGCTCGGGCAGCTGCTTGACGTTGCCGCGGTTGACGCAGACGTCGATGTTGACGACCGGCCGACCGTCGGCGAGCGCGCCCTGCAGGCCCTTGACCTCCTCGTCGAAGGCGCCCTTGGTGCCGACGAGGGCGTCGTGGATCCGGGCGTTGGGGCCGTGGATCGAGAACGTGATCTCGCTGAGGCCGGCGTCGAGGGCGGCCCGCAAGAAGGCCGGATAGGCGAACATGCGGCCGTTGGTGACGGTCTGGATCTTGCGATACCCGGCCCGCCGCCCGAGGCGCACGAAGTCGACGAAGTTGGGGTGAATGGTGGGCTCGCCGCCGGAGAGGATGAGGCGGGTGGCGCCGCGCCGGCGGCCGTCGAGGATCTGGGCCTTGATCTCGTCGCGGTCGCGGTTGGTGCCGTCGTGCGTGTGCGCGTCGAGGCAGAACACGCAGCGGTCGTTGCAGTCGAACGTCAGCCGGACCCAGTTGCGCCGCTCGTGCGCTGCCTCTTCGTGCTGCACCGCGGTGGCGGGGAGAGCGTCCATTCCCGGGCAATGTACCCGGGGCCCCGCGCAGGCCGCAAGCGTGCTAATGTCGCCGGCCGTGCGCCCCGGCCGCGTCCTCGTCGTCCATCCGCCCGTGTCGGTGGCGCGGGACTTCATCGATTACCCGTACTTCGTCGACCTCGGGGCGGTGCAGCTGGCAGCGGTGCTCGAGGCGCGAGGGATCGAGTGCGACCTGGTCGACGCGTACGCGCTGCCGGCGAGGCACGAGGCGCCGCGAGGCGACGAGCCGGGCGAGGAGCGTCACGCGGCGTCGGGCATGCACTGGCGCAGCGACGGGCGGGCGCACCTGGGGGCGACGGTCGCGGCGACTCTGGCCGCGTGCCCGCCGTCGACGGCGGCGATCGTGGTGGCGGTCACGCCGTTTCACCGGCCGCCGGCGCGCGACGACCTCCTCGGCGACCTCCTCGCCGGGCTGCGGGCGCGCCACGGCGCGGCGGTGCCGATCGTGCTGGCCGACTGCTACCAGTCGGGGCAGCACTACGTGGCGGCGCCGCAGCTGCTCGCCAGCTACCCGGAGGCGGACGCGTACGTGCAGTTCGAGGCCGAGGTGACGGTGCCGGCGCTGCTGCAGGCGTACTTGGCCGGGGGCTCGGCGCCGCGCGGACTCCACCGCGGGGAGCAACCTGTCCTCGAGGACCTGCCCGTTCCGGCATGGTCCAAAGTCGACCTCGAGGCGTACCACGAGTTCCGCGCGTCGGTGGTCCGCGGGCTCGGCCGCGGCGGGTGGGCGTTCCCGATCGACGGCCGCACGCTGCCGGCGGTGACGAGCCGCGGGTGCCCGTTCCAGTGCGCGCACTGCAGCTCGAACCCGGACGTGGCGGCGGGCCGGCCGAAGACGCAGCGGCGACACTCGCGGACGTCCCTGACGGGCCTGTTGACGGCGCTGGCGCGCGAGCACGGGGCCGAGCGGGTGTTCGTGCTCGACGAGCTGATCAACGTCCACCCGGCCCACTTCGATCATGTCCTAAGGGACATCCAGGCGCTGGACCTGCGCTTCGAGCTGCCCAACGGGCTGCGCGCCGACTACCTCGAGCCGCGCCACCTGCAGGCGATGCGCGGGCGGATCACGACGCTCAGCGTCAGCGCCGAGAGCGGGGTGCAGCGGGTGGTCGACGAGGTGGTCGGCAAGCGGCTCGACCTGGCGGCGATCGTGCGCGCGGCGGAGTCGGCGGCGGCGGCCGGCGTGCCGCTGATGATCCACTACATCATCGGCCAGCCGGGCGAGTCGGCGGCGGAGGTCAACCAGACGCTGAGCTTCGCGCTGGATCTGTGGGACAGGTTCAAGGCGTGGCCGGCGGTGCAGTTCGCGACGCCGCTGCCGGGCACGCGCCTGGCCCGGTCGCTGCCGCTGGCGCCGCCGCCCGAGGACGGCGACTGGGGGCCGCGGTTCCAGCGGGCGCCGACCGGGGCGACGGTGCCGGCCGAGCTGCTGGAGAAGTTCCGCTGGACGTTCGAGCAGCGGGTGCGCGCGTCGCAGGGGCCGCGCAAGCTGGTGATGAACGCGACCTACGCGTGCAACAACCACTGCAGCTTCTGCGCGGTCGGCACGCGCACGCAGCTGCACGGCGACGGCGAGCGCCTGCGCGAGCAGCTGGTCCACTACCGCAAGCAAGGAGTGGAGCTGCTCGACATCGACGGCGGCGAGCCGACGCTGCACCCCGACTTGCTGGGCTTGATTCGCCACGCGCGTGCGCTCGGCTACCGGGCTATCAACGTGACGACGAACGGCCGGCTGTGCGCGTACGAGGCGTTCGCGGCCCGCCTGGTCAACTCGGGCTTGTCGTCGCTGCTGTTCAGCGTGCACGGGGCCGACGCCCGCACGCACGCGCAGAACGTCGGGGTCGCGGAGGCCTTCGAGCAGACGCTGGCGGGGGTGCGCAACGCGGTCCGCCTGGCCCCGCGCGGGGTCGAGCTCGGCCTCAACGTGACGATCACGAAGCACAACGAGGAGCAGCTGGCGGACATCACTGCGCTGGCGTGGTCGCTCGGGCTGCGCTGGGTGAACTATCAATTCCTGACGCCGTTCGGGCGGGCGACCGCGATGCTGGCCCCCGACACCGCCCGCGCGGCGGCGGCCCTGAGCGCGGTGATCGATGCCTGGCAGGCGCGGATGAAGCTGCAGATCATCAACCTGCCGTTCTGCTTCATGCCGGGCCACGAGGCGCTGATGCAGGGCGACCTCGGCAAGCTCGAGCGCCACATGGCGTTCGTCAACAACGAGACGGTCAACCTGGCGCAGTACCTGGCCGAGCGCCGGGTCCGCAAGCCGGTGTGCGCGTCGTGCCCGCACGCGTGCTTCTGCGGCGGGTTCTACGAGCTCGACGAGGTGCCCGAGCCGCCGTGGCTGATCGCGCCGGAAGACCTGGTGCGCCCGCTGTCCGACCCGCGGCGCCACGAGTCGGTGCCGGCCGAGCTGCGCGAGCGCCTGCGCAAGCGCGCGGGGTCGCCGTGAGCGAGGCGCCGGGGTGTCCGCGCTGCGGCTGTCCCGAAGTGCAGGTGACCGTGGGCCGCGCCAGCGCGTGCGCGCCGATGCCGATGCCCGAGGTGCTGCGCTGCCCGCAGTGCGGGAACAGCGGGACGCGCCTGCCGCTGCACGGGCGGCCGATCGTGCGCTGGGAGCACGATCGGCCGGGCGAGGCGGAGGGCTGACCGAAAGGTCAGGTCGAGGGGGCGGGGTCGAGGCGTTCGTTCCGCGCTCGACGGCGGACACCGCGTCGGCGATCGAGCAAGGGAATGTGTCGTACTCGTGGGCGCCGGAGTGTTCGCGGAAAGCTGTCTTGTCGTTACCGTCCGTGTCGATGCACGAGTGTTTGAATCGCAGCAGTCGGTGGGGCTCGTAAATGCCGGCGGGTATGGCGATAGCGCGAAGTCCGGTGCGGGTGTGTGCCGGCAGGTTGTAGGTCCGGCGCCTGCACGGCGTCCGTGAGGCTGCGCGCGGCGGCCGGTGCGCGGGTCGGGTGCAGCGAATTGGTTGTAACAGCGGCGAGGCGACGGGGACTGAGGGGTCGAGCGCGAGCCTGAGGGTCGCGCGATTTCCCGAGGTTCTTTCGATGCGTCTCGTGTTGCAATTCTCGAGTCTGTGCGCGGTGCTTGCGATAGCGCCGTCCGTGCTGGCCGCGCCGCCGGCCATTCAATCGCTCTCGTCGGCCACCGTGACCCACAACGGGCGCGTGCGGATCTTCGGCACCGACTTCGGCAAGGCGCCCGGACTGGTCGAGGGCGCGAGCGTGGAGATCGGCGGCGTGCCGGTGGCGACCGCGCGCTGGGAGGATGGGGCCATCAGCGCGTACGTCACGCGAGACGTGCCGCTCGGAGACACGACGCTGCGGGTGGTCACCAGCGAGGGCGCGAGCGCGGCGGTGCCGCTGACGATCGAGCCGCTGCCGCCGGCCGACGGGCGGGTGGCGTGGCGGTTCCAGGTCGACGGGATGGGCATCCAGCACCGCAGCGGCATCGGTCCCGACGGGACGGTGATCGCGGTCGACGCGCTGGGGTTCGTGTACGCGCTCGGCCACGACGGATTGTTGAAGTGGATCCACGACGGGCCGCGGCGGGCCGGTCATGAGTTCGGCAGCGGCAGCGAGGGGCCGGTGGCGGTCGGCGCCGACGGGTCGAGCTACGTGGGGATCGAGCCGCTCGGGCCGGACCTGCAGCTGCACGCGCTGGCGCCGGACGGGACGTTGAAGTGGATCCTCAACGAGCCGTGGGCCAACACCGTGTCAGGGCCGGCGATCGGGCCGGAGGGCGATGTGTACTGGGCAGTGACTGCGCCGGGCGGCGGGCTGCAGCGGCTCAAGCCGTCAGGAGAATTGGTGTGGAGCAACGTCGGCGAGCCGCCGCTGAGCGGCGCGTATTACGAGCGCTCGCACGAGCTGCTGTTCGGGCCGTCGCGCGCGAACGGGCCGATCGACCAGGCGTACTTCGCGGCGACGCTCGGCGATATCTATAATGGGATGCCGACGCCGCCGTTTTTGTACGGCTTCAGCCTCGACGGTCAGCAACGATTCGCTACCTATGTGAAATCGATGTCGGGCTCGTTCTCCCCCCGCGGGCAAGCCGCGGTGGCGCCCGACGGTCGCGTGTATCTGTCGAGCTGGGGGATCCCCGAGGGCTGGGGGCTGCACGCGTACGAGCCCGGCGGCGGCGAGCGGGTGTGGTCGTATTTCCCGGAGCCGGGCAATGTGGTGTCGATGCCCGAGTTCGACGCCGACGGCAATCTATACGTGATGCACGACGGGTCGTACTTGACGTCGCTCGACGCGGAGGGCTCGCTGCGCTGGGAGATCTTCATGGAGACGGGATCGAAGCTGGGGCCGTCGCTGAGCCCCGACGGGAGCACGATCCTGATCGACGGGATGGACATCGCGCCGGACGGCGAGCTGGACGCCTACGATTCGGCGACGGGGGCGCCGATGTGGAAGGTGCTGTTCCCGATCGAGAACGGGACTTATCAAATGCCGAGCGCGCGGGCGCGATTCACCGTCGACGGCACGCGGGCATACGTCAGCACCGCGATCGGCGGGCAGCCCGACGAGGACGTGTACGGCTGGCTGTACGCGATCGAGGTCGAGGAGGCGACGGAGCCGGGGGAGACCGACGGGGAGGGCAGCACCACGGGCGAGCCCGATCCGGGGACCGACACCGACGCGACCGGAGAGCCGGGCACGAGCACCGGCGAGCCGAGCACGAGCTCCGGCGAGGCGCCGACGACTGCGCCGAACGAGACGGCGACGGGCGCGGAGACGGGCGCGGACGAGGGCGGCGACGGAGGGTCCTCCGCCGGCGAGACGGGCGCGCAGGACGATCCGGGCGCGGAGGGCTGCGGCTGCCGCAGCGCGAACCCGGGCGGCGCGGGAGGGCTGCTGCTGGCGTTGCCGTGGCTCGTGCGAGCGCGACGCTCGCGTCGCGGGCGCTAGCGCAGGGGCTCGTCGGTCCGGCGCGTTCGTGAGCGGTGCTCGCGTCTGCGCGGATCGGGGTCGAGAGCACGCGGGCCGGCGCGGGCCGAACGATCGGCCCGGGTCTCGCGCGAGGTCGGGCGATCGGCGGTGGATGGGTCGATGGCACGTGGAACCAGCGGCTATCGTCTTGCGCGTTCATTGCGGCATACGCGACAGGGCCGGCTCGCATGACCTCGGCGATTGCCCGCTTCGTCGGTGAGGGAAATCGTGTGTTCATGATGTCATCGGCGTGGGTGCTCTGTCGGCTCAGGGCGGAGGAATGTGCGAACGGACATGTGCATACGGATATGTCTGGTCGGACATGTTCTTCGCGCTGTCTTCGCTGCGATGAGTGTCTGCGGTGCTTCGCGCCGGGACCCGGGCGGAGGCGGGCTGGCGGATGCCGATGAGGTACGCGGCTCATCGGTCGCGCGCGGCGAGGTTGCGGCGGTGGCCGCGGAGATTGCGAGCGCGTCGGCTCGGCGTGACGACGTCGGACGACCGGCGCCGTCGCGCTTGCGGGCGTTCGCTCGCGGGTGCGCGGTCGGGCGGGCTGCGCCGTCGAAGTCGGGGGCCGCGCATCGCTCCTCCCTGGCGGCTGGCCGGTGGGAGCGGCAACGAGGCGGCCGGCGTGACGCGAGCATGGGCTGGGGTTCACGGGCGCACGACCCTGGACGGGCAGCCACAGGCTTACGGCGGACGACGGTCGCGCGAGGCGGGCCGCAGCGAGGCGTGACGATCAGGCGGAACCTGAGAGCTCGCCGCGCGGGCGTACGACGGGCACGGGCGGCGCGTCGCATGAGGTGACTGACAGGACGGCCAGCGTGAGGCTGCCGCGCGGGCGTACGACGGACACGAGGAGCGCGCGGCATGAGGCGACTGACAAGACGGACAACGGGAGGCTGCCGCGCGGACGCACGACGGATGCGGGCGGCGAGCGGCATCAGAAGGGCACGACAAGACGGACGATGAGAATCTGACGCGCGCGGGCGTACGACGAATACGGCGGCGAGCGGCATGAGGCGTGACGAGACGACGGGACGGCGTGAGCCCGCCCGGGCGCACGACGGGCACGGGCGGCGAGCGGCGTGCGTGGCTGCCGATGGGATGCGTCCGGGCGGTCGCACGGGCCGGCGGAGCGCGGACGACCAGCGGACGCTGGCGGACACGGGCGGCGCACGGCGGTTGGAAGCGGCGAGCGTCGGGATGGCCGCGGGCGGGCCGCTGCGACGTCTTTTTGTGAGCCATTCGCCATACCGCTGCCCGGTCGTGAGAATGTTCGGTGCGCTGTCAGATGGAACGCGGCGGTGATGTACTGTCATATTCGCGTGAGCGATCGCCTCGCGGCATTCGATATCGCGCAGGCGCGGACGACTCCGGCGCGGCGGACGGCCGCGGCAAGCGGACGACATTGATAGCAGTGGGCGAGGCGGCCGCAGCGGCGGAAATAATGCCTGTTCGAGCGGTTCTCCGCGCGCCCCGCCGGGCTCGCGGGGCCCCGGCAATTCCCTGAAATTCGCGGCTGGAAGGCCTCGTAGAGGGGGGTGTCGCAGAATAGGGCGCCGTCATCCTTTGCGCTTCACCACACCGTAGCTTTGCCTACCCGGGACTACCAACCAATAGTTCGTCCGGAAGAGCTCAGGCGGGATTGACCCGCCGGCTGCTTTCGAGACAGAGAAAGGAAACCCTCCCATGTTGCGTACCATTCTTGTATTGTTCCCCGCGCTCGCGTTCTCGATGCCTGTCACGGCGACGGCCTCGGACGAGGCTCGGTGGGGAGGTAGCCAGCAGGGCTACGGTCAGAACGAACTGCTCGAGCTCGAGACCTGCCTGGCCGAGGTGGAGCAGCTGACGCAGAACCGCTCGTGCACGATCCTCGACGCCGACGAGTGCCTCGCCGCGTGCGACGTGGCGGCGGACTCCGGCGACGCCGGCCGCTGCCGCAGCGCGTGCTCCGACGCCGGCGTGGCGATCTGTGACCGCTGGGGCGGCAACCAGGGCATCGGCCAGGATGTCGATCAGAACATCGGCAAGGACGTCGATCAGGGCTTCGGGCCTTCTCATCCCTTCCCTCCCAAGGTACACGTGGACCAGGACCTCGACCAGACCATCGGCAAGGGCGACATGGGCCAAGGCTTCGGCAAGGGCGACATGGGCCAGGGCTTCGGCAAGGGCGACATGGGCCAGGGCTTCGGCAAGGACGTCGGCAAGGTCGAGGAGGAGCTGCTGCAGGAGCTCGATCAGGACCTCGACCAGAACATCGGCAAGGACGTCGGCAAGATGGTCGAGGAGGACCTCGAGCAGGAGCTGGTGCAGGACCTCGAGCAGGACATCGGCAAGGACATCGGCAAGAACATCGGCAAGAACGTCGGCAAGCTCGAGCAGGACCTGGAGCAGGACATCATGCAGCAGCTCGAGCAGGGCCTCGAGCAGAACATCGGCAAGACGGTCGAGCAGGAGCTCGTGCAGGAGCTCGTGCAGGATCTCGACCAGAACATCGGCCAGGACCTCGAGCAGGACCTCCTGCAGGACATCGAGCAGGAGCTCGACCAGACGATCGGCAAGCACGTCGGCAAGAACATCGACCAGGATCTCGAGCAGGAGATCCTGCAAGAGCTCGACCAGACGATCGGCAAGCCGGGCTTCACCAAGCGCTGGGGTAACCAGCAGGGCTACGGCCAGCAGGGCTACGGCAAGGACGTCGACCAGGGCTTCGGCAAGGACGTCGACCAGGGCTTCGGCAAGGACGTCGACCAGGGCTTCGGCAAGGACGTCGACCAGGGCTTCGGCAAGGACGTCGACCAGCACATCGGCAAGGACTACGGCCAGGGCTTCGGCAAGGACCAGACCATCGGCAAGCCGGGGTATGGCAAGCGCTGGGGCAAGCCGGGCTACAACCAGGGCTTCGGCAAGGAGCCCACGCCGGTCACCCCGGGCCAGTTCGACCAGGATCTGGTGTACGTGGTCGGCTCGGAGTGCGCGATGCTCGTGACGCAGGGCGTCGGCAAGGGCGTCGGCAAGCACGTCGGCAAGTGAGCCGACCACGGCGGACCGGCAGGACGATCGCCTGACGATCGCGCCCGCCGGCCCCGCCTGAAGCGGAGCGCTCGAGGTCCCTCGAGCGCTCCGCTGCGAGCGGCGAGGACCTCGCCTCGCCGCTGGACCTCGGACCCATTCACCCGAGTCCACGCGCCCCGGCGCAGCGCTCGAGCGGCAGATCGAGCGCGCTCTCACGACTCGGCGACGACCCCCGCGGGGACCTTGACCCCGCGATTCGTCGAACCTCACCGGCGACCGTCACGCTGACCTCGACTGGATGGAACTCCCGCCGGCCTCCTCCGTGCGAACCATGTCCGCCGTCCTCGCCTGTCGTCTCGGCGAGCCGACGCAGACGCCGTCGCACTGCCGTCATTGTCCGGATCGATGCGTCGATCCAGTGAATCGCGCTCACGCAGGGGACCGCTCCGGCGGGCTCTCGCCACGAGACGAGAGGAGAATCATGCGAGGCTGTCGTTCGACGCTGCGTGACGACCGCTCCGCCTCGATGTCGCTCCCGAGGACCCAGCGGCGATCCTGCCGCTGACGACGACGGAGAACGTGCGAATCGGTCAGACCATTTTCGAGGTGTCTCATGTCATTCACGATTCCATCCTCATCCTCCGCGAGCCGTCTCGCGGGCCGTCTCACCTTCCGCGCCGCGCTGGCGCTGGGCATGCTCTGCTCGGGGCTGTCCGCCTGTGACGAGCCGGTCGAAGAGGCCGACGAACTCGTCGCCGACGAGGAAGGCGGGCCGGCGCTCACCGAGGAGCAGGAAGAGGCGTTGCTCTACCGCGAGGGGTGGACCCAGGCGGACGATCCCCGCCTCCTCGGCAAGGACTTCAACTTCGAGCTCGACGATCTGCCGGCGTCGGGCTGGGCGACGCGCGTGCCATGGCCCGGCTACTACTGGCCGACCTACAACGACTCCATCAACTACCGCTGGGCGGGCTCGAAGATCCGCTCGCCGGCCGAGAAGTACGGGGCCGCGTTCGGCCGCAAGGGGGTCGGGGCGGTCATCTCCAGCCGCTTCGGCATCGGCAGCATCGGCGGCACGAAGTCGTGCAGGTACGACTCCGACTGCTCGAACGTGGGGGGCCGCGTGTGCGGCCGCCGGCGCGGCGAGTCGCGCGGCCGCTGCATCGAGACGTGGATGGGCATCTGCCACGCGTGGGCGCCGGCGGCCATCATGGAGCGCGAGCCGAAGGAAGGCATCACCTACAACGGGGTGCGCTTCGAGATCTCCGACCTCAAGGCGCTCATCAGCCTGGCGTACACCGAGGGCCTGTCGGTCCGCTTCATGTCGCTGCGCTGCAACACGACGGGCAGCATCAAGAGCCAGGCGTGCCAGGACACCAACGCCGGCAGCTTCCACGTGGCGCTGACCAACATGCTCGGGCTCCGCGGCGAGTCGTTCGTGTTCGACCGCACCTACGACCGCGAGGTCTGGAACCACCCGGTGGTCGGCTACAAGGTGACGCGCAACGAGCAGGTCTCGGGCGCGACCGCGAACGACATGATCAGCAGCGGCGGCTCGAAGTACCGCTTCAACCCGAACGCGGTCGAGCTGCGGCGCGTCCGCACCGAGGTGTACTGGATCAACGAGGCGGGCCCGGGCTTCAATCAGCAGTTGGTCGACAACCTGGCGACCTTCACGTTCACCGAGGTCTACGACTACATCATCGAGCTCGACGGCGTCGGCCGCGTCATCGGCGGCGAGTGGGTCGGCAAGTCGAAGCGCCGCCACCCCGACTTCGTGTGGCGGCCGATGACGAAGAAGGACACCACCGTGGCCGGCGTGGTCCGCTACGCCGAGGTGGAGCAGCTCATGCAAGCGGCCGGCGGCGGGATTTGACCCGCGACGGCGCGCGCGGCCGCGGTCGCGCGCGCTGCGACCGTAGCGAGAGCTGCGGCCGCGCGGCGTGACCCGCGGCGGTGACGGAGAAGCGACGCGCGAGGATCGATTCGCACTACTGCGAATCGGTCCTTCGCGCTTTCGCGGCCTGGCGACCGGTCGTCGTCTTCGCGTCGGCAGACCCGTGGATGTCCCCGCGAGGCGTCCGCCGCCAGGCGGACCACGGACCAGGGGGACGCCCGAATCGGGGCGAATCGGAGGTGTTCGCGCCGGCCGGCGCGATCGTGACCGCGTGACGCGGGCGCGAGCGACGAGGATCGGGCGCCGACGTGCGCCCTTTCGGGTATCGTGGCGGCATGTTGAGAATCTGCTCCTTGAAAGTAGTTCAATCGTCGCTCTCGATCGCCGTGTTGTCGCTGCTGGCGTCCGGGTGTCCGGACTCCGGCGACCCGAGCAGCGGGTCGGCGACCGAGACGTCGACGACGACGGGCACCGCGACCGAGCCGACGACCGGCAACGTGAACCCGACGACGACCACGCAGTCGACCGACGATCCGACCGGCGGGACCAGCACGGTCGGCACCGAGGGCACCGGTTTGACGACCACCGACGCGACGTCGACGACGACGCAGGGCGTCGACACGACGACCTCGGACACGACGACGACCAGCACCAGCGAGCCGGGGACGACGACGAGCACGACGGACGAGACGTCGACGACGACGACGACGACGGGCGAGACGACGACGACGACGACGGGCGAGACGACAGAGACGACCGGGGAGCCGGAGCCGGCCAGCGACATCGAGATCGTGATCACCGCCGACAACGCCTACGGGTTCGCGTACGGCACCGACGACAACATCTCGATGTACTGGGGCGGGATCGAGAACACCACCGCGGGGCAGATCTTCAACTGCGGCGAAGGGCCGGAGAAGTACGTGGTGCCGTACGAGGAGGCCGACAACGCCAGCTTCCTCTACATCATCGCCTGGGCCGACTCGTCGACGACGCAGGGCGTGCTGGCCCGCTTCCGCCGCAAGGACGGCGGCGGCAACTTCGGCGAGGACGTGTTCACCGGCACCGAGGGCTGGGAGGTGTGCGCGACCGGGGTCGACTACCAGCCGGGCAGCGGCGGGCCGTCCTTGCAGGTCATCAACGACCACATCGTCAAGTGCAACCAGGGCGCGCTCGACCCGAACACCACCAGCGTGGGCTGGGTCGACGATGTCGGCACGCAGTACGGCGCGGTCGCGTTCGGCGAGCCCAACACGACGCCGTACAACGGCGGGCCGATGGCCGGCAACGAGTTCCCGCTGGTGTGCCCGATGGACATGCCGGAGGAGGCGAAGTGGATGTGGTTCAACTGGGATCCGGTCAACGTGAAGCCGCCGCAGAGCCCGTTCATGTGGCCGGGCGGCGGCGGCAACCCCGACCACCAGTACCTCATCTTCCGCTTCGCGGCCGACCTGGTGCCGATCCCGATGTGAGGCCGACGCTGCGCGCGGCTCGCTGGATGGATGTCCGCGAGGACAGGTTGCGGGTCGCGCGGCGTGGGTGTCCGCGAGGACAGGTCGCGGTGGATCCGGTGAGCTGGCCGAAGAGACATGCCTCGCGGGCCTGCGATTCGCGCGAGGCGCGGCGTGACGCGGCGCACGGGCGGGCCGGCGACCGTTCGCTGCGGCGAGTTGCGAGGGTGGCGCGGATTGACTATACCGCGAGCACGTCTGGCGGACGCAAAGTGCCCCCAATCGCGTGACGCGACCGGGTAACCCCGAGGGAGGACACATGAAGACCACCGACGTCGTTCAAGGCTATGATCTGTGGGCGTCCACGTACGACCGCATCGACAACCCATTGGTGGCGATGACGGCAGTGGCGATGCGGCGCTGGCACCCGGAGGGGCGGCGCGTGCTCGAGCTGGGGTGCGGGACAGGCCGCAACGCGCCGTTCTTGCTGGCGCGCGGGTTCGCGGAGTACGTCGGCGTCGACGTGTCGCCGGGGATGCTGGCGCAGGCGGCCCGTAACGTGCCCGACTCGCGGGCTCGTTTCGTCCGCAGCGACGCCGCCGAGGCGCTGGAGCTGGCGGAATTCGACGGGGCGCTGCTGAGCCTCGTGCTCGAGCACGCGGAGGATGTGGCGCCGCTGCTGGCCACGGCGGCGCGAGCGGTGCGGTCCGGCGGCTGGCTGCACATCTTCGAGATCCACCCGCGCTGGCGGGCCGACGGCGGCCGCGCCCACTTCGCCCACGAGGGCGAGGACCTGTACCTGCCGAGCTACCTGCACGAGGTCGAGGAGCTGCAGGCGGCGATGGGCGAGGCGTGGACGCTGGTGTCGGCGACCGACTGGTACGCGGACCCGTCAGCCAGCGCCAAGCTGGCCCGCCGCCGCGGCCAGCCGGTGCTGCTCGAGGTCGCGGCGGTGCGCGCGTAGGCGCGCCGCGGGCGATGTCCCGAGAGACAGCTCGAGCGACGAGCAGGGCTGTCTCGAAGGACAGATGCAATCACGATGCTCGCCGTCGCGGCGGGCACCGGCTCGTCGCGCGCTTCAGGTGCGCGCGCGATCGGGGACGCGCATGCCGTCGACGAACACGTCGGCGAGGGTCTCGGCGAATTGCTCGATGCTCAGGCCCTGCCGCAGCGGGTCGTCGCGGACCAGCGGGGCGAAGCGCGTCAGCGCCTGCAGGACGATGGCGCGGGCGTGGCGCTCGTCGTCGGTCCACTGTGCCGGGGCGACGGCGGCGTCGAGCAGGTGACCGAGGAAGCTGTTGGCCTCGGTCATGGCCTCGCCGACGCGCTCGGGCATGGCCTCGATCAGGGCGGCCAACATGTCGGGGTCGCCGGCGGAGGCGCGGGTGAGCAGCGGCGAGGCGGCGACCATGAGGATCGACGCGCGCACCCACTGGCGCAGGCGCTCGCGCGCGTCGAGGGTGGGGGCCTCGAAGCCGTCGAGCACGGCGAACAGCCGCAGCTTCTCGTAGGCGCAGGCGACGTAGAGGACGTCGAGCTTGGTCGCGAAGTAGAGGTAGACCGTGCCCTTGGCGATGCCGGCGGCGCGGGCGATGTCGTCGATGCTGGTCTTGCGGTAGCCGTGCGCGACGAACAACCCGATCGCGGCCTCGAGGATCTTCAGCCGCTTCTTGCCCTTGCTGCTCTCGGGGTCGATGTCACCCACCGCGTCCGCGAGGGCGGCGCGCATCTCGGCGAGGCTCTCGAAATTCATTGCTGACCAGTTTGACTTAATCGGTCAGTTAGTCAATACTGGTCTGGAGCCCGCCGGAGAGACGTTTGGAGCCGCTGTCGGCGCGAAAAAGCGCGCCCGCTCCGACGTCCGCGCGGGCCCCAGGAGAGACGAAGATGAAGTGGAGCGACATCCGCGAGCTCAGCCGTATGCAGCGCGAGGGCCGATCGATCGGCGACATCGCGGCGCTGAAGTTCGCTGTTTTGGCCGGGCCGGAGCACACCGGCAACGACCGCCTGCACACGCTGCCCACGCCCTGCCTCGAGGTCGACCTGGCCGAGCTGCGGGCGCTGCCCGAGGGCACCGTCGGCCGCGCGTTCGCCCACCAGCTCGACCGCAACAAGCTCGAGCCGCTGGTGATCAGCGACGACATGAAGCAGCGCCTGGTCGAAAACCCGCTGGCGCTGCGCTACACGACCACGCACGACCTGGTCCACGTGCTGACCGGCTTCCCGACCACGCCGGCCGGCGAGATCGGGGTGTTCGCGTTCATGATCGGCCAGGGCTTCGGCTCGTCACGGGCGATGCTGTGGTCGAGCGCCGTGATCTACTCGCTGCTGATGCCGCTGCACGTCCCCGGGGTGTGGCACAACGTCCGCGTCGGGCTGCGCATGGCGAAGGAGGCCGAGCCGATGCTCGAGGCGCGGCTCGAGGACCTGCTGACGGTCCCGCTGGCAGAGGCGCGCCGACGGCTCGGCGTGCGCCCCGAGACGGTCGCAGCGATCGCGCCCGGGCACGAGAGCTGGCTGGCCAACTGGATCCTCGCCAAGTCGCCGACCAAGGCGATGGCGTGAGCGCCGAGCGGGACTGCGACGTATCCTGCGGGACAGGTCGTGGCGGTGGTGGGGTGTCCCGGCGGACAGGTGCGTGAGACCGGCGGCGCGGTGCCGCGGTCGGTGATAGTCAGAGCATGTCCCCGAGGACAGGGGATTCAGCGCGTAGGTCGGCGTCGAGCTGGACGTCGAGGAAGGCGTGGCCGTCGCGCTCGAACACTGCGCCGAGGTGGAGCGCGAGCGGGCGGGCGAAGCCGGGCAGGTCGGTGACGAGGGTGTGGAACTCGCCGCGCTCGCCGCACGGATCGACGTCGGGCGGCAGGGTGGCCAACAGCTCGCGGTCGAAGCTGCGGCCGAGCCAGGCGGCGGACAGGCGCGCGAGGTCGACTGCGACGAGGGTGGCCCGCAGGCCGCCCGCGATCATGGTCTGCGCGAGCGCGGCGGTGTCCTCGCCCCACAGCGGGAAGACGGCGCGCAGACCTGTCCCTCGGAGCATGTCCTCGCGGTAAGCCCGGATGTCGGCCAAGAACAGGTCGCCGAAGGCGATCGCCTCGACCTGCTCGGCGCGGGCGCGAGCGATCACTGCGGACATCTTGGCCTCGTAGATCGCGTTGGGGCACGGGTCGGGCAGGGCGACCTCCCACAGCGGCATGCGGAGGGCGTCGGCCTGGGCCAGCAGGGCGGCGCGCGGGGTGCGGTGCATGACGACCCGCGCGTCGTCCTCGCGCGTGGTGGTGAGCAGGCCGACGAGCTCGACCGAAGGGTCGCCGGCGAGCGCGACGCCGGCCCACGCGGAGTCCTTGCCGCCGCTCCAGGCGAGGATCGTTCGGGCGCGCTTCCGTAGCATCGCCGTCGTTCGTAGCAAAAGATCGCGCGACGGTGCGAGCGGCCGCGCGGCTTGACGCCGGCGTCGCGGCCGCTCTACGCTGGCCGCGGAGGCTCAGTCCGGGCTTCCTTCTCACTCTTTTCAGAAAAACAGCTCGGACGCTTACCTCCACCTTTTCTCGGCCCGCCATGGACGCCATGTACACCGCCACCCGTGAGGTGCTGCTGCGCCGCCAGGGGCTGGTGTTCGTGGCGCCGGGCCGGGCGGCCGCGAGCGAGCGGCACCTGCAGGCGATCGAGCTCGAGCTGGCGCAGCTCGGCTACGTGGTGTCGCGGCGGCTGCGACAGCGCCTGGCGACCCTGGCCCCCGACGCGCTCGCGCTGCAGGCGCGCTTCGTGGCGACCGCGCTGGCGGCCCAGGTCGGCGGCAACGTCCGCTACACGCCGCTGTTCCGGCGGTTTCCCGAAGATGTCCCGAAGGACACGTCGGAGCTGTACCTGCGCAAGGTGCTGTGCCACTTCCTGCAGACCGAGGGCCAGCCGTGCGTGTTCTGTCGCCGGGTCGGCACGACCCACGTGCTGAGCCCGTGCATGCACGTGGTCTGCGACCACTGCTTCGACGGCGCCAACTACAGCGCGTGCCCGGTGTGCGAGCACCACGTCGACCGCGAGTCGCCGTTCTTCAAGCCGGGGCGGTTCCTCGAGCGCAGCCTGCCGCGCGAGAAGGTCCGCTTCAAGCTGCTCGACCTCGGCGAGGACCTGCCGGCCGCGGCGCGGGGGCTGTTCGAGTCGTTCTGCGCGCGCAAGCAGGTGATGTCGCCGATCGACGCCGGCGACCTCGGGACGCTGGTGAACGAGTTCGGCGAGCAGGTGCTGGCCTGGCTGCCGGACGCGATCGCGGTGCGCGAGAACGTGGCGCGGATCTTCGGCGCGCTGCTGCGCAAGTGCAACGCGCCGGCGACCTTCGCGGTGGCGCGGGCCCACCTGGCGACCGCGACCGACGTGCTGCGCACTCTGGCGGTCTACTCCGACGCCGACCCGTCGCTGCAGGGGACGAGCGAGAAGCGGTGGGTCGAGCAGCCGCCCGGGGGGAGCCTCGCCGGCGGGTTCGCGGCCAAGCTCAAGCAGGTGTTCGGCGGCGCGAGCACGCTGCCGAAGGCCAAGATGGTGGCGCTGACGATCCACAAGTATCGCTTCAAGGTGGCGCCGCTGCGCCGGCCGCTGCGCCGGGCGGTGCTGGCCCACCTCGAGACGATGCACCCCGATGGTCTGATCGAGGACATGCTGCGCCACCGCTCGTACTGGCAGTGGCTCGGGCAGTTCCTCCACCCGCACGAGTTCGCCGAGCGGTTCCCCAACGTGGCGCGGGCGTTCGCGGTGGTGCGCAAGAAGGCGCCCGACGGGACGCCGGCGCCGCGGTTCGTCGGCTTCCACGCGGCGATCGAGGCGGCGGCGCGGGCCGGTGACGCCGCGGCGATGATCGAGCGGCTGCGGGCGCGGCCGGGCGAGCTGGGCCGGCGCTTCGACCACGCGCTGCGGGTCGCGGGCGCCGACGCGGGCGCGCAGGACGTGGTGATCTCGGCGTTCGTCGCGGCGGCGCCGCGGCTGCAGAACCCGCTGCTGCTGACGCTGCACGGCCACCTGCCGACGCGCGGGCGGCCGGCGGCGGTGCGCGTGTTCTGGCCCAAGGGACAGGTCACGAAGGGCACCTCGGCGCCCGACCGGCGGGCCCCGCTGGCCCCGCGCGCGCTCGCGGCGGCGGGCGAGGCGGTCGAGCACGAGCTGCTGCGCCGGCTGGCCGACAAGCCGGGCTTCGAGACCTGCGTGCTCGACGAGGGCCTGCGCGCCGTCATCGTGCCGTTCAACGAGCGCACGGCGAGCCGCGCCGCGGTGTCGCTGCCGCGCGGCTCGCGGGTGGCGCTGCCGGCCGGCGAGGTGGTGCGGCTGTTCCTGCACTGGTGCGAGCCGGAGGACGGCCACACCACCGACATCGACCTTTCGGTCGCCTTCTACGACGATAAGTGGGAGTACCTCGGCGTGTGCTCCTATTATCAATTGCGGTTCGACGGGCCCGACGGTCAGCCGATCGCGCAGAGCTCCGGCGACCTGCGCAGCGGGCCGTTCCCCGACGGCGCGGCCGAATTCGTCGACGTCCACCGCGAGCGCGCCCGGGCCCGCGGGATCCGCTACGCGGTGATGGTCGTCAACAACTACGCCGGCATGGCGTTCTCGCGGCTCGAGCGGGCGTGGGCCGGGATGATGCTGCGCGCCGACCTCGGCGGGAAGCAATTCGACGCGCGCAAGGTCGAGCTCAAGTTCGACCTGCAGGGCGACAACGGGGTGTTCATGCCGCTGGTGCTCGACGTCGCCGAATCGACGATGCACTGGCTCGACGTCTACTCGACCGGGCAGCTCGCCATGAACAACGTGGCGACGTCGAACGGGGCGATCACGAAGATCTGTCCGGAGATGATCGATTACTTCGCCAGCGGGGCGCGGATCTCGATGTTCGAGCTGGCGCTGCTGCACGCGGCGGCGCGCGGTCGGCAGGTGATCGTGCGCGGGGCGGGCGAGGCGCGTGGGTTCGCCCGTATGGCCAATGAATCGGCGGAGTCGTTCTTGCGGCGGATCCGCGCCGGCGAGGGGGCGAGCCCGGCGGTGTTGCCCGCGGCCTCGGGGCCGCCGGTGTTCGCGGCGCTGGTCCGCGGCGACCTCGAGCTGCCGGCGGGCAGCGTGTGTTACGCGCTGTTCCGCGAGCAGGTCATCGCACCGATCGCGGCCAGCGACCTGCTGTCGTGACCGGCCGCTCCGGCCGCGCCTCGCTGCGGGGCGCGTGCGCGGTCCGGGGCTGGCTGCTAGCCTTGGGGTGGCTCGATGCGTGCGCTCGAAGGACAGCCCCCCGTCGCCCGCGAGCCGTATCGCAGCTTCGTCGAGACTGCGCTCGAGCGGGCGCTGCGGGAGGGGCTGCCGGCCTGGTCCGAACCGGGGCCGCCGCACGAGTTCTGGGGCGCCGCGCGCGTGGCGGGGGTGTTCACCGCGGTCGTGTGCGGCGTGGCGATGATGCCGCAGCTGTTCGCGGCGTTCCTGCTGTGGAACATGCTCGCGCTGGCCCGCAGCGCGGTCGACCGCGAGGTCCCGGCCGACGGCTGGCTGCGGCGCCGGATCGCCCGCTACCCCGTGCCGGTCGGCGATTTGAAGCCGTGGCTGCTGCACGGCGCGGTGTGGTTCGGCAAGATCGAGCTGGTGCTGCGCCAGCCGAGCGAGCTCGCGGTGGCGGCGGTGCGGCTGGTCGAGCCCGACGCGCGGCTGTCGTGGACGGGGTCGGCGACGCTGCGGGTCGACGTGCCGTGGTCGCGGCAGGGCGGGGATCACCGCCGCTTCGACCGCCTGGTCCGCTTCCTCGCCGCGCACCGCGGCGAGCTGCAGCTGGTCCGCGTCGCGCTGGTGCCGCGAGATGAACCTGGCCTGAAGGACATGTCCGGAGCATCGCGCCGGCGGCCGACCTGGAACCCCGAGGCGGAGGCGCCGGTAGCGGTCAGCCGCGCGCGCGCCACTCGGCCAGCGCCTTCGCCTCCTGCTCGGGGGTGATGGCGAACTGCGCCGCGTCGCGCCGCTCGGCGGGGACGGTGGGCCACCAGGCGAGGGTGTCGCGCACCGTGTCGGCCAGCGGGCGGAACCGCAGGCCGGCGGCCACTGCCTTGGCGTTGCGCGTCGCCATGTGGCCGAGGTCGTTGCCCTTCAACATGACCCATGGGACAGCATCCTGGATGCCGTGGGCCTCGAGGAAGGCGTAGTCGTCGACCCATACCAGGCGCGCCTCGGGGTTGACTGCCGCGCGCGCGGCCTCGAGGAATTGCGGCATGGTGATCGGCTCGCGCGGGCCGACTGCGTTGTAGATGCCGCTGCGACCGTCCTCGAGCAGGCGCAGCATGAACTCGGCGAGGTCGCGGACGTCGATGAGCTGGACCGGGTCGCCCGGGCGCCCGGGGGCGAGCACGTCGCCGCCGCGCTGCAGGCGGACGGGCCAGTAGGGGAAGCGATCGGTGGTGTCGCCGGGGCCGACGATGTAGGTCGGCCGGACGACGAGGCCGCGCTCGCCGAAGGTCTGCAGGACCTCGCGCTCGCAGCGGGCCTTGGCCACGCCGTAGGCCTCGGAGCCGTCCTCGGGATCGGTGAGCTCGGTGCGCACGGGCCAGGTCTCGTCGGCGCCGGGCTTCAAATAGGGGTAGTAGACGCCGGTCGAGGAGGTGTAGAGATAGCGGCCGACTTGGTCCTTCAATAGCTGCGTCGATTGCTGGACCCATTCGGGGCGGGTGGCGGAGTCGTCGACGACGATGTCCCAGCGCCTGCCTTCGAGGCTGCCGAGCTGACCGTCGCGGTCGCCGAGCAGCCGCTCGACGCTGTCGGGCAGGTCGACCTTGCGCCGGCCGCGGGTGAAGATCGTGACGCTGTGGCCGCGGGCGACCGCGTGGCGCACGAGGTGCGGGCCGATGAAGCCGGTGCCGCCGAAGACCAGCAGGCTGAGCGGGCGCGGCGGAGGCTCGGGCGGGGCGGCCGTGGCTCGCGGTCTGCAAGCGGCTGCCGAGAGGGCGGCGGTGAGCGCGAGGAAGCGGCGGCGGGTGGGCATGCGCTGCGAATGATACGAGGTGGGTCGGGGGTCGAGAAAGCGGGGTGCAGTCGGCGGGCTGAGCGGTGTTCTCGAGCGGGAAGGCGGCGCGACCGGGCATCGGTCGAGTCTCGTGAGTCATGCACGTCCGGCTCGGAGCGCCGCAGTGACATGGCGAAGAGGACATGTCCGTGCAGACATGTCTTCGCGACCGGTCGGGCTCAGCGCCTCGCGGCGCGAAACGCCCACTGCGGCTCGCAGACTGCGCCGGGCTCGCGGATGGCCTCGAACAGGGCGAAACGGCCGTCGACGAGGAAGAGGCCGCCCTGGCGGAGCAGCCGCTGGCGGGCGCTCTCGGTCATGAACGGCAGGGCGACCGGGGGTGATGGGCAGTGCCAGGTGACAGCGTCGGCCTCGACGTGAGGACGTCGCAGGCGCACGAGCGCCGCGCGATGGCGGCGAACGTGGCTCCGCCCCGAATTCGGGCGACAGAAACTCCGAGGTGCGGCCACTGCGAGGGTGAAGGGGCGCGAGCAGTTCCGACCCGACGCCGATCCGACCGGCAGGAATGCCCTGGGGCGGCGGGCGGTTTCGGGGGTCGCCGCGCGCCGGGTTGCCAGGCCGCGGGCCAGCGAGAACAGACATGCTCAATCCTAAAAATGGACTCATCCTCACGGCCCTGTTGCTCGGGGCCTGTCCCGGCGAGAAGAACGACACCGACGCGGCCACGGAGCCGTCGACGAGCGGCGAGGACACTGCGCCGGCGACCGAGTCGGGGACGGCGACCGACGGCGCCACGGAGCCGACCTCGACGGGCTCGCCGACGACGCCGGCGACCACCGGAGAGTCCGAGTCGACGAGTCCCGGCGAGACCAGCACGAGCGCCGGCGATCCACCGGAGACGACGACCTGTCAGAAGTACTGCGTGATGCTGGCCAAGTGCGTCGGCCTCACGCCGGAAGAGGCGGCGACCTGTCCGGAGGATTGCGAGGCGGACCTGGCCGAGCTCGAGGGCGAGTGCCTGGCGGCCGCGACGGCCACCATGGACTGTCAGGCGGGTCTGACGTGCCAGCAGATCGAGGACATCGAGCAGGGCGAGGAGGGTCCCTGCACCGACGAGGCCATCGCCCAGGAGGACGTGTGCGGCTTCGGCAACACCTGCTCGATCGGCGGCGGCGGCGGCGACGGCGATCCGTTCACCTGCGAACTCTCGCGCGAGTGCGCCGGCGAGCCGGAGATGGCGATGCGCTGCACCGAGGCGGCCTGCGAGTGCTTCGAGGCCGACGTCAAGTTCGGCGAGTGCGCGTCCGAGCCGATCTGCGAGAGCTTCGAACAGCTCGAGGCCAAGGCGCTGTCGTGCTGCGGGATCGGGGCGTAGCGAGCGCGCGAGGCGTGTGTCTCTTGGGGCATGTCCCGAAGGACATGCCTCCGGCCCGCGGGACTCAGGCCGGGTCGAGCTCGGGGTAGCGGCGGAAGATGCCGTTCTCGTTGAAGGCCAGCCGGCGCGGCGAGGCGAGGTAGGCGGCGATCCGCGGGCGCTCGGCGACGCGGTCGCGCAGGCGCAGCAGCTCGGGGACGCGGCGGGCCTGGCGGGCGAACGCGCGGGGGAACGCGTACTCGAGGCCGAGCAGGGCCTGCAGCAGCGACAGGTCGGCGTGGCTGCAGGCGTCGCCGAGCAGCCACGGGCCGCCGCTGCGCTGCAGGACGCGCTCGAAGTAGGCGAGGAACTTGGGCAGCCGCTGCTCGCGGAAGGCGGTGGCCCGCAGCTTCGCGGCGTCGCGCTGCTCCTCGTAGTACTGGGCGGTGGAGATCGGGTGGTGCGTGTCGTGGGCCTCGGCGACGAGGTCGGAGATCGTCAGCTGCAGCTGCATGGCCTCGGCGCGGCCGCCTTCTGTCCCTGGGGACAGGTCGTGGCGATCGCCGAGGAAGCCGCAGATGTTGGCGGTCTGGGCGATCACCAGCTCGCCGGCGCGGAGGATCGGCGGGGCGAAGGCGGGCAGGCCGGGCAACGACTCGAGCGCGCGGACGATGGCCGCCTCGCCGCCGCCCTCGGAGGCGGGCCGGCGGGCGACGTCGAGGTAGGGGGCGCCGGCGTCCTCGCACACGAGGCGCACGAACTCGCCGCGGCCGGGGATGCCCGGCCAGTAGTACAGCTCGTAGTGATCGGCGGCGACGTTCGCGGTGGACATGAGGATCACCTGGCAGCGTGGTGGAGGCGGTCGCGGACGTCGGCGGCGATCTCGTAGGAGCGCAGGCGGGCGGCCGGGTCGAAGATCTGCGCGGTGATGATGAGCTCATCGGCGCCCGTGCGGGCCAAAAACCCCTGCAGGCCGGCGTGGACCGTGTCGGGCGCGCCGATGAACGAGCACGACAGGACGTCGTCGAGGATCGCGCGCTCGTGCGGGGCCAGGCGAGCGTCGTAGCCCTCGATCGGCGGCGGCAACAGGCCGGGCCGACCGGTCCGCAGCGAGACGAACATCTGCTGCAGCGAGCTCAGCAAGCGCCGCGCTTCGGCGTCGGTGTCGGCGGCGATGACGTTGGCGGCGACCATGAGGTGCGGCCGCTCGAGCCGCTCGCTCGGGCGGAAGTGATGGCGATAGACTTCGATCGCCCGCATCAGCGCCGCCGGGGCGAAGTGCGAGGCGAAGGCGTACGGCAGGCCGAGCATGCCGGCGAGCTGGGCCCCGTAGAGGCTCGAGCCGAGCAGCCACACCTCGATGTCGGCGCCGGCTCCCGGGACGGCCTGGACGGCCTGACCGGGCGCGACCGGGCGGAAGTAGCCGAGCAGCTCGCCCACGTCATCGGGGAAGTTGTCGACGTCGCCGGCGAGGTTGCGCCGCAAGGCGCGGGTGGTCCGCATGTCGGTGCCGGGGGCGCGGCCGAGGCCGAGGTCGATGCGGCCGGGGAACAATGCGTCGAGGGTGCCGAACTGCTCGGCGATGATCAGCGGCGCGTGGTTGGGCAACATGATGCCGCCGGCGCCGACGCGGATCTTGCTGGTGCCGCCGGCGACGTGAGCGATGACCACGGCGGTCGCGGCGCTGGCGATGCCGGGCATGTTGTGGTGCTCGGCCAGCCAGAAGCGGTGAAAGCCGAGCTTCTCGGCGTGCCGGGCGAGTTCGAGCGTGCTGCGCAGGGCCGTGCCGGCGTCGGTGCCCTGGGCGATCGGTGCGAGGTCGAGGACGGAGAACGGGACCACGGGCTCACCTTACGCGATGCGGCGGCCCCAGGCCCGAATCGCACGGGTCACGGCGAAGACGGAAGAGTTCGTCGTGGGCGGAGGCCCGAGGGTGATGCATGATCGTCGGCGATGACCGACCGAGGAACGACGACCGCGTTGCCGACGAGATGGCCGATCGTACAGGCGCCGATGGCCGGCGGGCCCGACACGCCCACACTCGCGGCCGCGGTGTCGAACGCGGGCGGGCTGGGCTCGCTGGGCTGCGCTTACATGACGCCGCAGGAGATCGAGGCGACGGCGGCGAAGCTGCGCTCGCTGACGTCGCAGCCGTTCGCGCTCAACCTGTTCGTCCGCGCCGACGCGCCCGACGATCCGGCCGCGACGGCGCGCGTGTCGCCCGTCCTGGCCGAGTTCCGCCGCGAGCTCGGCTTGCCCTCGCCGCCGCCGTCCGGCCGCGCGGCGCCGGAGTTCGAGGCGCAGCTCGAGGCGGTGCTGCAGATCCGGCCGGCGGTGTTCAGCTTCACGTTCGGGGCGCCGACGCGGGCCCAGATCGAGGCCCTGCACGCGCGCTCGATCGCGGTGATCGGGACCGCGACGACGGTCGAGGAGGCGGTGGTGCTGGCGGCGCTCGGGGTCGACGCAGTGTGTGCGCAGGGGGCCGAGGCGGGCGGGCATCGCGGGACCTTCCTCGGCGCGTTCGAGGACGGGCTGGTCGGGACGATCACTCTGGTGCCGCAGATCGCGGCGCGCGTGCAGGTGCCGGTGATCGCGGCCGGCGGGATCATGGACGGTCGCGCGATCCGGGCGATGCTCGAGCTCGGAGCGGCGGGGGTGCAGCTCGGCACCGCGTTCATGACCTGCCCCGAAGCCGGCACGAGCGAGGTGCACCGCGCCGCGCTGGCGACTGCGTGGCGCACCGTGGTGACGCGGGCGTTCAGCGGCCGGCCGGCGCGAGGCATCCGCAATCGCTTCAGCGAGGCGTTCGCGGCGGTCGAGGCGGCCCCGTTCCCGCAGCAGCAGGGCCTCACCCGAGACCTCCGCGCGGCCGCGGCGGCGCAGGGGCGGGCCGATCTCATGCAGCTGTGGGCCGGGCAGGGCGCGCCGATGGGGCGCGCGCTGCCTGCCGAAGAGCTGGTGGCGCTGCTGGTGCGCGAGGCAGGGCTCGCGACGTAGCGAGTGGAGGAGCGCGTCAGCGACGATTCGCGGCGGTGCGAAATGGCGGGAGGGCGAATCGTCGGTCCGCCGGCCGGCGCGGACGTACCGTTCGCGTCATGATTGTGGTGCGAGCGATTGGATGAATCAATGTTCATTCGCGGCCGCGAGTGCCGCGCCGACGGCGGGTGCGCCGCTTCGGCACACCCGACCACGCGGCGCCGGCAGCGGCGATAGAACGCGTTCCGAGGCGAGATTCGCCCGTCGGGTGAGGTCTCGCGGCGAGGTTGCGACGCAAAACGAACGAAGCGACCGCGGGGCGGTCCTGCCGCCGCATCGGGGGACGTCCCGCGGGCCGCGTCGACGGGTCCCGCCAATTGAAGAGGCCGACGAAGACATGGCGCAATCCAGCACGTTTCATGCAGCGAGCTGGACAGTGGGGCGAGGTTCGCGGTACAGGGGGGAAGCGTCGTGCGCGGCGCTTTCGATGCTTCGAAGCGTCGGGTCGCGCGCGGAGGCGCCAGCGGTCGGAGGACTCATGCGAACCAGCAAGTCGGGCGGACAGTACAACGGCGCCGCGCTTTATTCCTTTTTGCTCGGCTTGGGCCATTCGGAGGCGCTCGTGCAGAAGGTGCTGCGCGACGCCGGCGTCGATCGCATCGATCCCACGCGCTGGTACGACATCAACTGGGCGATGGAAATCTACTTCGCCATCTACGAGAAGATCGGCCGCGGGGCGATGATCGCAGTCGGCAAGAAGATGATCGAGACGGCCCCGTTCCCGCCCGGGCTCGACGACGTGAAGAGCCTGCTGATGGGCCTCGACGCGGCCTATCGCATGAACGCCCGCGCCGCCGACATCGGCGCCATCACCTGCGATTTCGACGACGACAACAGCGCGACTCTGGTGTGGACCACGCTCGGCCCGTGCCCGCTCAACATCGGCATCATCGAGGGCTGCTGCTCCCGCGTCGGCGCGCCGGCGCTGGTCGAGCACGGCACGGGCGGCTGCATGGACGAGGGCGGCTCGTCGTGCACGTACCTGGTGAGCTTCTGACGGCGGGCCGACGATGCAGACGGCATTCAGCTGGATCGAGCGCGCCAGGGCGGGCCTCGTCGCGGAGCTGGCCGAGCGCCTGGGTCGCCGCGCGGGCAGCGTGTTCCGCAGCGCCGGCGCGGTCGCCTGCGAGGCGATCGCGGACAGCGTGATCGCGGCGCTCGTCGCCGACGTGGCGAGCGGCAAGGACGCCGCCGGCCGCGAGGCGATGCTGGCGCTGGTGCAGCGATTCTCGGGGTCGCTCGGCTACGCCGACCTGCGCCACCTGTCGACCACGCTGCGCCAGCTGGTGCTGGCCGCGGCGACCGAGGCCGAGCCGGCAGAGCGCCAGCGCGTCGAGGACTGGCTGTTCCAGCTGGTGCTGGTCGGGGCGATGCGATTCGTGGCGCAGCGCGAGCAGACGTTCCAGGAGCAGGCGGCCCAGCTCGAGGTGCGCCAGCTCGAGTCGCAGCTCGAGGAGCTCAAGGCGGCCTTCGCGGAGAAGACGCGCCTGCTCGACGTCATCCGCCAGGCGTCGACCCCGATCGCGCCGGTCCACGAGGGCATCGTGGTGGTGCCGCTGGTCGGGATGTTCGACGCCCAGCGCGCGCAGCTGCTGACCGAGCGGCTGCTGCACGCGATCGGGGAGGCGCGCGCGAGCGTGGTGATCGTCGACATCTCGGGGGTGCCGCTGTTCGACAGCGATGCGGCGCAGCTGATCGTTCGCACGAGCCAGGCGGTGCGGCTGCTCGGGGCGCAGCTGCTGCTGGTCGGTCTGTCGCCGGGCGTGGCCCGGACGATCGTCGACCTCGACGTCGACCTGGCGAGCCTCAAGACGCTGAGCTCGCTGCAGGACGGGATCGCCCACGCGCTGGCGCTGCGCAAGCTGCGGATCGCGCCGGCGGGCCGCTGATCGACGGTGCTCACATTCGCCGCGCGCTGCGGTGATTCGCGACTCAGCTCGATTCGCCGGCGAGGGCGCGGTCGCAGGCGGCGACGCGCTCGCGCAGGAGGTCGCGCTCGCGGGCGTTGCGGGTGAGCGAGGCGGCGCGCTCGAGCGCTTCGCGGGCCTCGGCGAAGCGGCCGAGCTTGAACAGGAAGTCGCCGCGCACGCCCGGCAGCAAGTGATAGCGGGCGAGGGCGGGCTCGCCGGTGAGACGGTCGACGATCGCCAGGCCGGCCGCGGGGCCCTCGGCCATGGCGACCGCGACCGCGCGGTTGAGCTCGATGACCGGCGAGGGCGACAGTTGATAGAGGGCAGCGTAGAGGGCGGCGATCATGGCCCAGTCGGTGGCCTCGGGGGTGAGCGCGCGGGCGTGGCAGGCGGCGATGGCGGCCTGCAGGGCGTAGGGGCCGCGGGCGCCGCCGAGAGCGTCGATGCGCTCGAGCGCGGCCAGGCCGCGGCGGATGAGCAGGCGGTCCCACAGCGCACGGTTCTGCTCGTTGAGGAGGACCGGCTGGCCGCCGGGGCCGACCCGCGCCCGCGAACGCGAGGCCTGGATCTCCATCAGCGCGACGAGGCCGTGGACCTCGGGCTCGTTGGGCATGAGCTGGGCGACGATCCGGCCGAGGCGCAGAGCTTCTTCGCACAGGGCGGGGCGCATCCAGTCGTCGCCGGAGGTGGCCGAGTAGCCCTCGTTGAAGATCAGATAGATGACCTCGAGCACGGAGGCCAGGCGCGCGGCCAGCTCGGGGCCGCGGGGGACCTCGAAGGGCACGTTCTCCTCGGCGAGGGTCCGCTTGGCCCGCACGATCCGCTGGGCGATCGTCGGCTCGGGCACGAGGTAGGCGCGGGCGATCTCCTGGGTCGTGAGGCCGCCGAGCAGGCGCAGGGTCAGCGCGACGCGGGCCTCGCTCGACAGGGCCGGGTGACACGAGGTGAACACGAGGCGCAGGAGGTCGTCGCCGACGTCGTCGTCGAGCGCCGCGTCGAGCACGGCCGCGGGCGAGTCCTGGCGGGCGTCGATGGCGTGGCCGAGCTCGACGTGCTTGCGGCCGTGCCGCTCGACCCGCCGCAGGTGATCGATGGCGCGGTGCTTGGCGGTGGTCATGAGCCATGCGCCGGGGTTGTTCGGCACGCCCGCGGTCGGCCACTGCTCGAGCGCGGCGACCAGGGCGTCCTGGGCCAGCTCCTCGGCGATGCCGATGTCGCGGACGAATCGCGTGAGCCCGGCGATCAGCCTGGCCGACTCGAGGCGCCAGACGGCGTGAATGGCGCGATGGGTGTCGGGGGGCATGCGAGAGGGACTAGACCAACTCCGCGGGCGGGCGCAAGGCCGGGGCCGCCGGCCGATCACTTCGCGGAGAGCATGCGACTGCAACTTTGCAAGTCACCCGGCGGCGAATGATAGGAGTCGGATGACGGGATTCATGGGACAGGCGGCAGCTCGTCGACGGGGGTGCCATGCGACTCGATGCGCGCGTGCCACCGAGGTTCATGGTTCGGCTCGGCCTCGATTCAGTAGAACCGCCGGCGCCACTGTCCGCTGGCGAGGTCGAACTCCGAGTACGCGGCCTCGCCCGGGGTCTCCGTCACGTAGATGCGGCCCTCGCCCTCGGCGATCGACCACGGGATGATGTCGTCGCGCAGCGTCTTCGGGCCCTCCGGCGTCAATTCGAGGACGCCCTGTTTGCTGGCGGCGAAGAACAGCCGGCCGTCGACGCGAGCCATGCCGATGATGGGCGCGTCGTAGCGCCCCAGCACCGAGAAGCCCTGCGTCGCGGACCCACGCAGCACCCGTCCGCCGCGAGACTTGCCGGAGATGCACACCTCCCCGGCGTCGCCGAAGACGATGCCCGACAGCAAGTCGTTCGCGTCGGGGCCGTCGGGATCGGCGATCCGTGTCCACCTGTCGCCGTCGAAGTGCAGCAGGGTACTGCCGTAGCCGACCGCGTAGACGTCATGGGCGGCCCGGCCGCGGATGGCTCCGATCGGCTTGCCGATGCCGGGATAGAATTGCTTCCAGTCGCGGCCGTTCCAGTGATAAAGCGCGCCGCCGAAAGTGGCGACGTGGACGTCTTCGTCCGAGGTCCCCCAGATCGCCATCGGGTTGGGTCGCGCGCGGTTGTGCTCCTGTGCCGGCAGCGCGACGTGGTGCCAGGTCAACCCGCCTTCCGGCGCGTCGAATTCGAGGTCCGGCGCCGTGAACTCCGGCCACGACACGGGGGCGCTGGTCCAGACCAGGCCGGTGCTGCTCGTCGTCCACACATGGCCGCTCGGCGAGCACCACAGCTCACGGAGCGTGTCGTTGGTGGCCAGGATGTTCTCGGCAGGCCCGTCGCTGCCGACAGGGCGCCGGAAGACATACCCCGCCGCGTTGCCCGAATTGCCTGGCGCGTAGGTGATCAAGAGGAAATGCACCATGCCGCCGGTCTCCTGGACGACGACGATGTCCTCGACGAATTCGTTCGCGGCATCGGCGGTGGCATCGTCGGTGTCAGTCATCGGAGTCCCCTCAGAACGAGCGGAAGAACGCCATGGTCGCGGCGGCGAAGTAGTCGCCGGGGATCTGGTGGCCGTACTGCGCGCCGTAGAGGCAGAAGCGAGTGGTGGCCGAGCAGCCCTGGTATTCGACGCACTCGTCGGGAGCGTCGCCGAGGTCGAGGCCGATTGCCGCGTCGACGCCGTCGCAGCCGCGTTCGTCGAGCCAGAAATCGCGGCACTCGAGGCCGGGGTCCTGGCTGCCGAAGTGCTCGTCGGCCTGGCCGAACATGGTCCACACGGCAGTGTCACCGACGCAGTCGACGAAGCCGCCGCGGTCCTCGAACCAATAGGGGGAGTTGGCGGCGACCGGGACGGTGGCGCGGAACCTGTCGCCGAGGAAGCAGCCGACGACCTGGGCCATGTCGCCGCCCCAGCTGTGACCGGTGGCGAACACGCGCTCGCGGTCGATGCAATAGTTGGATTCCATGTAGGCGATCACTGCCTCGACGAACACGAGGTCCTGCTCGCCGTCGGCGGGCGCGGCGTACGGGCCGAGCACCCAGCCGCCGAGGTTGCCCCAGCCGTCGAAGTCGCGCCACAGCGGATCGGGGTAGACGAAGATCTCGTCGGGCCGCGGCTCGACCTTGTCGCCCTGAAGCCCGAAATAAGGCTCGATCATGTCGCCGACCCAGTTGGTGCCGGCGAAGCCGAAGATCAAACGGTGCGGGACGTCCGGGTCGTAGTCGGGCGAGCGGCGGAGATAAAAGCGACGCACGCCGTCGCCCTCGGGCCCGACGTCGAGCGTGACGTTGACGCCGTCGGGCAGATCGGGCGGAGCGAGGCCACAGCCGGGGCTGGCGAGCGGATCGCCGGTGGTGCCGGTGGCGGTGTCCGTGGTGGCCGGGTCGGTGGTGGGTGTCGCGTCGGTCGTGGTGGAGGTCGTCGTCGGTGCGCCGGTGCCGGTCGTCGAACTGCCATCGGTCGCGCTGCCGTCCTCCGTGGCGGTCGTCGTGGTGGTACCGCCATCGCTGCCGGTGCCTTCGCCGGATTCACCGGACTCGTCGCCGGCGCCGCTGCAGCCCGCGAGCGCGAGGAGCAAGGAGAGCGAGACGGCCGTGAGTAGCGATTGATAGGAGTGCGAGGCGCGGGACATCTCGAGCGACGATACCCCGAGCATCCTCGACGAGGATAGCCGCCGGCGCGGCCCCGGACTCACATGGACCAGGGCCGACCCATCGCCTCGCACCAGTGGCGCAGCTCGACCGCGAAGTCCGGCAGCTCGAACTGCAGCGTTTCACCACCCTTCGCCAGCGTGAGGGTGAGCGTGGTCGGCGCACGCGCCACGTGGATCGCGGCGATAGCGTCCGCGGCGATGAACCTCGCCCCGGTCCCGGGGGCGTCGTCGAGCTGCTCGATCGCAGGCGCGAGCGTGTCGTCGTCGTCGTCGGTCAAGGCGCTGGAGAGCCAGTTTCTGGCCACGCCCGTGGGGGCGAAGCGGAGGCCGTCGGACATGAGGAGCAGGCGGCCCTCGGGCGCCGCGCCGCGCCGGCAACGGACACGATCGATCCGCAAAATCAAGCTCGGCTGGGGCGTCGGCTCCGCGACCCTCCGCGGCTCGCTGCGCACCAGCACGTCCGCGGGCGCGACGTCGCGGACGGCCCAGCCGATCGCGGGCCGCAACGCGAGCGTGACCGGATCCTCGTCGATGCCGACGAACCCTCCCAGCAGCTCCATCGCGTGCGGCTCGCCGAGGTAATTCCACGACAGCGGCGCACGGGCCAGCCCCAGCGGAATGCAGCCGGGATCCATCCGCTCATCGGTGATCCACGGCTCGAGACCTCCCTGCGAGCGCTTCGCGCTGCCACGCTTCGCGGCGCGCAGGACCGGGTTCTCCCGCAGCTTCGCCTGCGGGCCGCCGTCGGTGAGGTAAGGGAAGAAGACCTGCACCCAGCCGCGGAGGTCCGGGGCGCCCGACGCCGAGCGATGTTTGAAGATGTGGGCCCAGAGGTCCAGGTTCGGCCGACCTTCGAACGCGGCGATGAATTCGTCGAGCAGCGGGACCAGGGTGCCGATCCACCATTCGAGCTCGTACTCGGCGAGCGCGCGGGCCTTGTGGCGCAGGCGGACCCAATCGTCGAGCGAGCCGCCGAGGGTGATCTCGGGGATCCCGCACAATGTGCTCACATGGTAATCGAAGTACTGCTGTATCGCGTCCATCAGCACCAGCTCGGAGGCGGCGCGCTCGACCGGGCCGGTGGTCGAGAAGTCGCAGACGACGAGGTCTCTCTGGCGCCCGATGTGCCCGGCGATCTGGGCGGAGAAGTCGGCGAACACTTCGGGCCACGGGTTGGCGGGCGAGCCCTTGACGAAGTCGTCGCGCCGGACGACGAGCTTTTGACGGCCGGCGTGGCGCACGAACCGGCCGCGCAGGCGCTCCGCATGGACGCTCATGTGCGCGGCGAAGCCCTGGGCGATGGCCAGCCACACTGCGTCGGGCGTCAGCACGAGCGGACGGTGGGCGCCGAACGCCCGCCAAACCGCGCTCAGGAGCGCGTTCTGCTGCACGGGGGTCAAGCGGTCGACGTCGGCGCCGCATGCTTCCACGGGCCCGCCCACGAGCTCGGCGACCGCGTCGCTCGGGCTCGCGGCGGAAAAGCTCCTGGTCGTCGGCTCGACCTCGCAGATCTTGAAGGTGACGGGCATGCCGGAGCCACCGTAGCACCGCGCTCGGACGAGCTCGCAGCGCCCGGACCCGAAGTCGCCGGGCAGCCTGCCCTGGCAGTCGGGGCCGAAACAGTGGTTCGCCCGGCGGGCGAGTTCGCCCGCACCTGCAGAGCGGCGGGCCTGTCCGCGACGCTCCGCGCGATCCCTCTCGTCGGCGCGTGCACTGCCGCGGCGAAATGCGAGGACCACGCGATCGACCCGCCGCCTCGGGGTCGCGGAAGCGCAGGCGGTTCGACGACATGACCTTTCGGACAGGCATGGGAACTGCGCTCGCTGTGGGCGTCGTGGTAGGATCCGCGCCGCGATGACGAACGACCTGCGGCGGATCTCCTGGCTCGTGCTCGTGTGTGGCCTCGGTTGTGGGCAGACGGGCGGGAACGCGACGACGCCGACGGGCTCGACGACCGGGGGCGAGGCGACGACGACCACCACCGGCACGACGGCCGCGCCGACCAGCAGCAGCACGACGGCGGAGCCGACCACCGGCGAGCCCGACCCGTGCGCAGCGTCGCCGCAGGCGCTGGCCGATTGCATCGACCCGGCGGCGTACGCCGAGGACCTGCAGTTCATCGCCGACGTGCGCACGCCCGGGACGCCGCATTGGCAGGCGGTGCAGGACCTGTGCGCCGATCGGTTGAGCGAGCTCGGGTACCAGGTCGTGTTGATGGATTACGGCACCGGGGTGAACGTGGTCGGGCGGCGGCTCGGCAAGACCACGCCGGAGCAGATCGTGGTGGTCGCGGCGCACTACGATCACATCTCCGATTGCCGCGGCGCCGACGACAACGCCAGCGGGGTGGCGGCGACCCTCGAGATCGCGCGGCTCCTGGCCAAGACGGAGTTCGACCGCACGGTCCACGTGGCCTGCTGGGACGAGGAGGAGGACGGGCTCATCGGCTCCGAGGCGTACGTGGCGGCGGCCAAGGCGGCCGGCGACGACATCGTCGTCGACTTCAACTTCGACATGATCGCCTTCACGTCGGCGGCCGAGGACAGTCAGACCGTGCCGGTCGGGTTCGAGCTGGTGTTCCCCGAGGCCTACGCCGAGCTCGAGGCCAACCAGTTCCGCGGCGACTTCATCGCCATCATGAGCAGCGCCAAGGCGAACGCGCACGCGACCGCCTACGCGGCGGCGGCCGACCGCATCGGCCTGCGCCGGGCCTTGATCGAGCTGCCCGGGGGTCAGGAGACGTCGGACCTGTTCGCCGACCTGCGGCGCTCCGATCACGCGCCGTTCTGGGACGCGGGCTATCCGGCGGTGTTCTTGACGGATACCAGCGAGTTCCGCTACGCCAATTATCATTGCATGGCCGGCCCCGACGAGGTCGCCAACCTGAACCTCGACTTCGCGGCCGCGGTCACGCGCGCGACGGTCGAGGCCAGCGCGGTGGCTCTCGGGATGTGAGCGGCCGGTCGCCCCTGCGGGCGATCCCGCGGCCATTCGTCGCATTGCGCCGAGGTACGCATGAGGTCGGCGCCGGCCCGTGCGGGAACTCCGGCCAATGGCCGGGGTCGACCGCAACGCCGGCGCAGCGGCGGCACGGCGAGGGCGCACGCCCATGCTCGTGCTCGGGGTATCGCCCTGTCGCTCGCAGGGTCGGGCGCCGGTCCCATTGTCGATTGGCCGCCCGGGCGCGCGCGAGCGGGCAGGGCGGGCCCGCGCAAATGCGACGATTCGCCCGGCGATCGGGCCAAAGCGCGGGTGCTTGCATTCGCGCGCGCGCCTCCGGCGAAATTCCCGGCGGCCGCCATTGCCAATTCGCGGCGCTTGACGGATATGGACCGCCCACATGATTAAATCCATCTCCGCATACGCCCTGCCGCGCCTCTCGGCCGGCGTCCTGTTTACATTGAGCGGCTCGCTGCTGTCGGCGGGTTGCCCCGCGGACTCCGGTGATACGACCGAGACCGGGACCGAGACCGAGACCGACAGCGACACCGACACCGACACCGCCGGCCCGACCACCGCGAACGTCGACCCGACCGAGACCGGCGGGGTGACGACGACCACCACCACGACCACCGATCCCGAGACCACGACCGGTCCGACGTCGACGACGACGACTTCCGAGACGACGACGACGACGGACGGCGAGACGACGGCGGTCGAGACGACGACGACCGGCGAGACGACGACGACGACGACGGACGGCGAGACGACGACCACCACCGGCGTGGTCGAGGAGACCACGACCACCGGGACCGAGACCGAGACCGGCGAGACGGAGACCGGCGAGACGGACACCGGCGGGCCCATCAAGCCCGAGGACTGCGAGGAGCTGCCGATCCTCGGCATCGAGCTGCTCAGCCAGCAGGAGTTCCAGCTCGAGAGCGCCGCGCCGGTGCCGCTGATCCGCACGCCGGGGACGCAGATGAGCATCACCGCCGACGAGGCGCTGTTCGACCTGCTGCGGATCATGTTCGACGGCGACATCGGCGTCGGCGTCCATCCCCTCGATCCGGACCCGAACCACGCGATCCCCAACTTCGTCAGCCAGTACGTGACCGTCAGCAGCGCGACGGTCACGTACCAGGAGGACCTCGAGGGCCAGGCCTACAAGAAGACGTTCGTCGCGGTGGCCGGCGAGCTCGAGGTCTTCGACCTGCTGTCGTCGCACCAGACGCACGGCCGCGTGCGCCACGTCGAGCTGCGCGAGATGGTGAAGAACGGCGACCTGCTCGAGCCGGTGGTCGACGGGACCTGCTACTGGATTCAGGAGGCGGAGTATGACGTGCGGCGGCCGAACGGCTGCACGCCGTACACGGACGACGCCTGCCCCGCGGAGCAGTTCTGCATGCCGGTCAACGCGATCGGCACCGACGGTGTGTGCGTGGCCGGCGGCGAGAAGGCGGAGGGCGAGGCCTGCGCGCTGGTCGACCCGAACGGCTGGGACTCGGACTGCGCGCTCGGCCTGCGCTGCGTCGACTTCGGCGACGGGCACGAGTGCGGCAAGGTCTGTGACGTGCTGTCGGACGCGCCCGGCTGCGCGGAAGGCACCCACTGCGGCGGCGGCTACAACCTGTGCCTGCCGCACGAGATGCTGCAGCAGAGCGGCGTCGACCCGGCGCCGATCGGCGAGCCGTGCGTCGACAACCCGACCGCGCTCTACTGCGGCGGCGACGGCCGGCCGGGCCACTGCTACGACGACGACGGCGCCGATGGCCCGCTGGTCTCGACCTGCCTGCCGTTCCTGCCGGCGCCGTCGCAGTGCGTGGCGCCGCAGACGGCTGGCTACGTGGCGTACAAGGCCGGCATCGACCGCTCGACGCTGTGGTGCTTGACGCCCTGAGCGTCGGGTGAAGGCTCGGGCGACGCCGCTCGATCGGCGTCGTCCTCGTCGCTCGAGCGCCTGGCGTGGAGCTCGTCGCGGGTCCGCTCGGCCGTGCGTCCGTCCGGGCCCGCGATCTCCTCGTCAGGCCGCGAGCGCCCGGGTGCGCGCGACTTGCGAGCGGCTGCCGCGTGAGTCGACAGGACGCCGTCCGGACGCAGGCTCGCGCGGCGAGAATGATGTGTCCGAAGGGGCAGGTCGATGCGGTGATCCGCCGCGCAGGCCGCGGCGCGCGCGGGCATCATGCGGTGCAGGAGACGACATGGCCAAGCAGAAGGCTCCCGAGGGCGACCTGAACACCTTCACCTGCGAGGCGTTCACGCACGCCGGGGTGACGCACCCGGTGTACCGCAAGGGCGCGGGGCCGGCGGTCCTCGTGATCACCGAGATGCCGGGCGTCTCGCCGCAGGTGCTCGGGTTCGCCGACCGGCTGGTGGCGCTCGGCCTGTCGGTGGCGCTGCCGCAGCTGTTCGGGACCCCGGGCTTCGACGCCGCCAGGGCGCGGCCGCTGGCGCGGCTGCGCGGCGCGGTCAAGGTGCTGGCGGAGGTGTGCGTCAGCCGCGAGTTCACGATGCTGGCGACCGGCCGCAGCTCGCCGGTGGTCGACTGGCTGCGCGCGCTCGCGGTCCACGAGCACGCGCGCTGCGGCGGGCCGGGCGTCGGCGCGGTCGGGATGTGCTTCACCGGCGGCTTCGCGCTGGCGATGGCGACCGAGCCGCGGGTGCTGGTGCCGGTGCTGTCGCAGCCGTCGCTGCCGCTCGGGCTGACCGCGCGCCAGCGGCGGAGCATCGACTGCGGGCCCGAGGAGCTGGCCGTGGTCGCCGGTCGGTGCGCGCGCGAGGGCCTGCAGGTGCTCGGCCTGCGCTTCCACGGCGACCCGCTGGTGCCGCCGGAGCGGTTCGAATTCCTGCGCGAGCGCCTCGGCGACGGCTTCGTCGCGGTCGAGCTCGAGCAGCGCGACGGCCACCCGGAGGAGATCTTGAAGAAGCACCACTCGGTGCTGACCGGCGGCCTCGTCGACGCGCCGGGCGAGCCGACGCACGCGGCGCTGCAGCAGGTGCTCGACCTGCTGCGGCGCAAGCTGCTGCCGGCGGCGTGAATGGTCGAGAGGGAATGTCCCTCAGGGCATGTTATATCAGGCATGTCCCACGGGACATGCTCTCGAAGGCATGTCCCCGAGGCCAGCAGCGCGATCGTATGTCCCGGGGCGCCGCTCAGCGGAGGTCGGTGACCTCCAGCGGCCAGCCGCGGCCGACGGCCACCAGCGAGTCGGTGGCGGCCAGCGCGGCCGGGTGGGCGAGCGGGGCCGGATTGCCCTTGGTGCCGAGGCCGAAGGTGCCCAGCGGGGTCACTGCGATCATGTCGAGCGCGCCCCCGCTCGCGAGCAGGCGCGTGACCGGCGGCGAGATCCGCTCCTTGCCGGGGAGGGCGACCTCGGCGAGCGGCTCGCCGTCGGCGTCGAACCAGTGCAGCCGGTCCTGGCTCTTCAGCACCAGGCGGCCGGCGCCGTCGAACTCGCCGAGCCACGCGTCCTTCAGCGGGATGCGGGCGAGCTCGCGGCCGTCGTAGGTGTCGTGGAGGACCCAGGACTCGTCCTCGCGCGACTGCCAGGCGGCGCGCCGACCGTCGGCCGAGATGCAGGGCCAGTCGTGGCCGCTCCACGGGGCCGGGAAGGCGCGGAAGGTCGCGCCCTCGCGCAGCCAGCAGCGCGGCACGTGCTCGCCGCGCTCGGAGTCGTAGACCGAGGCCTTGAACAGCGAGCCGTCGTGGCTGACGAACAGGGCGCAGGTGCTGCCGACGTCGTCGGCGGCGATCGTGGCGATCTCGGCGATCTCGCGGCCCGCGGCGTCGAGCTCGATCAAGCGGCCGGTGTCCTCCTCGGTGCGGACCAGGACGAAGGCGCCGCCGGTGGGCTCGATGGGCGCGGCGTCGAGGAGCTTCAGCGGCAGCTGCTCGCTGCCGGCGGCGGTGAAGCGGAACGCGTCGCCGCGGAACCACACCAGCGCGGCGTCCTGCCCGAGCGCGAGGGCGCCGGCGAAGTAGCCCGACCAGTTGTCGGCGCGCGCCAGCACGGCGCCGGTGGTCGAGCGCAGCTCGGCGGCCCGCTGGTCGGAGAGGCCGAGGATCAGCGCGCTGCCGTCGCGGGTGACCCTCGGCTCGTACTGCGGCGGGGACAGCTGCGCGGCCCGGACGGCGCCCTTGGGCAGCTGCTGGGTGAAGCGCACCGCGGCGTCCTGACCGAGGTACAGCACGCGGTCTTCGTCGACGCGGGCGACCAGGCCGTCGGTGGCGGCGGCCGAGCTGAAGTCGTCGACCTCGGCGGCCGGGCCGGCGAGGCGGAGGCCGGTCGGCTCGAGCGTGGCGACGAACAGCTGCTTGCCGCGGCGCACCAGCGAGAGGAGGTTGCCGTGGTCGTCGCGGTGCAGCAGGCCGAGGTGCGAGTCCTGCTGCACCTGCAGCTGCTGCTTGCGCGTGACCTCGCCGCGCTCGTCGGCCCAGACGACCGCGCCGGCGGCGGTGCCGATCACGAACGTGCCGGCGGCGGTGCCCTTGGCGAGGGCGGTGATCGGGCCGTCGGTCGAGGGGACGGTCTTGGCGATCGCGCCGTCGCGCAGCACCGCGGCGGCGCCGGCGGTGGCCGCAGCGACGGTGTCCTTGGCGATCGCGGCGAGGCCGACGACGGGGCCGTCGAGGGCGCCGAGGCGCACCAGCGCGGCGCCCGGCTGCCAGGCGGCGACGCTGCCGTCGGCGAAGCCGATCAGGGCGCGCGGACCGTCGGCCGCGAGCGCGGTCACCCTCGCACCTGTCTCGAGGGACACCTCGGCGACCGGCTCGCCGTCGCGATGGGCGCGCAGCTCGGTGCGACCGGCGGTGACGAGCACGTCCTCGGCGAGCAGGCCGAAGCTCAGCAGGCCGAGGTGCTGGGCGGCCCAGACGGGCTTGCCGAGGGCGGTCCGGCCGCGCTTCTGCGTCACCTCGTGGGCCTCGATCGCGCCGCTGTCCCAGCCGACCACGACCTGGGCGCCGCCGGCGGCGAAGGCGGCGCCGAGCCGACGCGCGGTGGCGGCGTAGGCGGCAGTGTCGGTGCTGTCGCCCTTCTTGATGTCCTTCAGCCAGGCGGCGTCGCGCACCTTCAGGGTGAAGGTGACGCTCGCGTTGGGCACGCTGCTGTGCGCCGACTCGAGGCACTCGGCGACGAGGTCGTGGAGCTCGCCGGGGCTGGCGTGGGCGTCGACGAAGTCGGCGCGATCGACGGGGGCGCCGGCGCCGAGCGCAGACAGCAGGCGCAGCGCGAGGATCGGGCAGAACGAGACTGTGACGCCCTTCTCGAGCGAGCGCACTGTCAGCTTGATCTCGGCGCCCTTGAGCGCGGCGACTTTGACGGAGTGAATGGCGGTGGACATGGGGGGGGACGCCGACCATCCCATCGCCGCAGTCGCTTGCGCATCAGGCGATGGCCTTAGGTGATGCGCCGGAGCGTCCGGGGCGATGTGGACGTTCGACGAGGTCGGGTCACGATCTGCCGCGAATGGAACCACCCTGAAGGCGAGATCTTCACTCGAGCTCTGCGACGGTCGGGAACCACGAGGTGAATGGGAGCTCGATCGGGGTGAGAGCATCGGCCGCTACGGCGTCGACGGGGGCGGTGACGCGTACGCGAGCTCGACCGAGGCGAGAGCATCCGCGGCGACGAGTGGACGCCGAGCCGCGGTGGGGCGAGGTGTCGGGGCGGCGTCGCGGTGAATCACTCGCGCCTCGTTCGGCAGCGTTCATGACATGCGAGGCGCGGGGAGCTTCGACCCGCGCGGGCTCGCCCGACGCGGCCCCGAGCGGAGCGCCGTCCGGGTGCGCGCGGCGAGGGTCCGGCGACGAAGGTAGCGAGCCGTGTGCGCGGCGGGGTCCTTCGCGCTATCCTGTCGCGCATGAAGTATTTGGCTTGTTTGACCCTTCTTCTGGCGCTGCCGGGGTGTACCGACAAGGGCAGCGACCCGGGCACCGAGAGCGAGACCGCGGACACCTCCAGCACCACCGCGCCGGACAGCACGAGCACCAGCGACGACTCGACGACGACGTCGACGACGAGCGCGACGGAGCCCACCTCCACCAGCGAGCCGGACGACACGACCGGGACCACGAGCAGCAGCACGACGGCGCCGATCGACGAGGCCTGCGCGTTCGTGATCGGCAAGGTGTTCGTGTCGAAGAAGCAGTACCCGTGCGGGCCGCAGCCCGACGACGTGCCGGTCGAGACCTGCCCCGACCGCGTCCGGTTCACGAGCGCGGACGAGTTCATGTACCAGAGCGGCGATTACGGGATCTCCGGCGCGTACACCTGCGAGGCGGGGACGATCGTCGCCGAGGCCGAGGGCGAGTCGTTCCAGGGCACCGTCGACGCGGCCGCCGGGGAGCTGGTGTGGAACGACGAGATCTTCGAGGTCGAGTGAGGCGCCGGCTGTCCCTCGGGACATGGACGGGGGGCGACAATCGTTCTACGATCGCGGGCTGTCATGCGCCGCCTCGCCGCCCTCGCCGTCCTCGCGCTCGCAGTCACATGTCTCTGGGGACAGCCCGGCGTCGCGGCGGCCGCTCCGCCGCCGGCGCCCGCCAAGGCGTACCTGCTGCGCCCGGCGCGGGTGTTCGAGGGCGCGAGCGAGCAGCCGCGCGAGGGCTGGGTGGTGCTGGTCCGCGGCGATCGGATCGCGGCGGTCGGGCCGGCGGCGCAGGTCGGCGCGCCGGCCGACGCCGAGGTGGTCGAGCTGCCGAACACGACGCTGCTGCCGGGGCTGATCGAGGGGCACTCGCACCTGCTGCTGCACCCCTACAACGAGACGACGTGGAACGACCAGGTGCTGCGCGAGCCGCTGACCGTGCGCGTGGCCCGGGCGACGAACCACGCCCGCGAGACGCTGCTGGCCGGCTTCACGACGGTGCGCGACCTCGGGACGGAGGGCGCGGCCGAGGCCGACGTCGGCCTCAAGCAGGCGATCCAGCAGGGCATCATCCCGGGGCCGCGAGTGCTGACGACGACGCGGGCGATCGTCGCCACCGGGACGTACGCGCCGAAGGGCTTCGCGCCGGAGTGGCACGTGCCGCAAGGCGCGGAGGAGGCCGACGGCGAGGACCTGGTCCGGGTGGTGCGCGGCCAGATCGCCCGCGGGGCCGACTGGATCAAGGTGTACGGCGATTACTCGTGGGGCCCGAAAGGCCAGGCGCTGCCGACGTTCTCGCAGGCGGAGATGGAGCGGATCGTGGCGACCGCGCGCGATGGTCAAAGGCCGGTGGTGGTCCACGCGAGCACGCCCGAGGGGATGCGCCGCGCGGTGCTGGCCGGGGCCGAGACGATCGAGCACGGCGACGGCGGGACGGCGGAAGTTTTTAAATTGATGGCCAAGCGCGGGGTGTACTTGTGCCCGACGCTGGCGGCGACCGACGCGATCCTGCAGTACGCGGGCTGGAAGAAGGGCGCGGCCCCGGAGCCGCAGGCGATCCGCGACAAGCGGGCGAGCTTCCGCGCGGCCCTGAAGGCGGGGGTGCCGATCTGCAACGGCAGCGACGTCGGGGTGTTCAGCCACGGCGACAACGTCCGCGAGCTCGAGCTGATGGTCGACTACGGGATGAAGCCGGTCCAGGCGCTGCGCGCGGCGACGGCGGTGAACGCGAAGATGCTTCACATGGCCGACAGCATCGGCCAGGTCAAGGTCGGGCTGCTCGCCGACCTGGTCGCCGTCGAGGGCGACCCGACGCGCTCGATCGGGGCGCTGCGGCAGGTCCGCTTCGTCATGAAGGGCGGGACGATCCACCGCAGGTGACGGTGGTAGTGGCTGGCGCCGGGGGCATGTCCTGCGGGACATGCCCGATCGGATAGGTGCGGAAAGGCAATGACCGCCGGGGACGGCGGCCCCTGGCCCGAGCAGCATGGCCTTCGGGACATGCCCGTTCGGACAGCCATCGTGCAGGCCGCGCCTCGGTCCTGTTCGCGAGGTCACGGATCGAGGACGACGACGAAGCCGTCGCGGCCGCCCTGGCTGGTCTCGAGGCCCTCGCCGAGGTCGATGGCATCGTAAAAATTGCCGACGGCGGCCACGGATCCCGCGGCGGACGCGGCGACGTGGGCCCCGTACTGCTCCTGCGGGCCGCCGAGGCGCTTGCTCCACCCTGGCTGGCCGCCGGGGCTGAACCTGGCGACGAACACGTCGCGGTATTCGGCGGCGGTCAGAGGGCCGCTGCCGAGGTCGCAGGTGTCGTAGAAGGTGCCGATGGTGACGAGGTTGTCGAGGCCGTCGACGGCGACCTTCTCGGCGATCGAGCCGCCCTCGCACAGCTCGCGGCTCCACAGGTGGTCGCCGTCGCCGTCGAGCTGGGCGAGGTAGCTGACGACGATGTCGCCCTCGAGTGGGCCGCCGCCGAAGTCGAGGACGCCGCTGGTGCCGCCGGTGAGGGCGACACGGCCCTTGCTGTCGACCGCGAGGCCGCCGACGTCCTGGCTGCCGGCGTCGCCCCAGCGCTTGCCCCACAGAGCGTCGCCGGCCGGGTCGAACTTGATGAGGAAGATGTCCTCGGAGCCGGCGCTGGTGAGCGGGCCCGTGCCCGGGTCGAAGCTGCCGCGCAGGCCGCCGGTGACGAAGATGTTGCCCGCGGGGTCGGGCGCGATGCCGATGCCGACCTGCCAGTCCGGGTCGCCGAAGCCGGCGCTCCACACGTGGGCGCCGGCGCCGGTGAACTTGGCGACGAACATGTCGTTGCCACCCGCGGAGACGAGGGGGGCGCCGCCGAGCGGGAGCGAGCCGTAGAAGGCGCCGGTGATCAGGATGTTGCCGCCGGCGTCGAGCGCCAGATCGAGGGGAGCCACGTCCTCGCCGGCGATGAACGACTTGCTCCACACGTGCTGGCCGTCGCCGTCGAGGCGCGCGAGGAAGAGGCCGGTCTTCAGCGTGGGGTTCTTGAGGGGATCGCCGCCGAAGTCGATGTCGCCGTTGAAGATCCCGCTGAGCACGATGTCGCCGTCGTCGGCGATGGCGAGGCCGTATTCCGGGCCGCCCTGGTAGTCGCCGTCGCCGAAGCGCTTGCTCCACAGGATGGCGCCGTCCGGCGCGAACTTGGCGAGGAAGACGTCGTAGCCGGCGTGGACGAGCAGGCCGTCGCCGAAGTCGATGTCGCCGTTGCCCCACGCTGCGACGACGAGGTTGCCGGCGCCGTCGAAGGCGACCCGGGCGCCCTCGTCGTCGCCGGCCTTGCCGAAGGTGAGTCCCCAGGCGAACTCACCGTCGCCCTGGCACGGGTCGAAGCCGTCGCAGCTCTCGTCGCCGGGCTCGTCGCAGGTGTCGGGCGCGGGCACGACCTCGCCGACGCACGGGCCCCAGGTCTGGTCGCGGTCGCACTCCTGCTGCCCCGCGACGCACTCGCCGACGTCGAGGGTGCCGCCCGGGCCGCTGTAACAGCTCTGGATGTCCCCAGGGACACATTCGCCGACGACGCCGGTGTCGGTGGTGTCGGTGGTGGACGTGGCGTCGGTGGTGGAAGTGGTTTCGCTGGTGGTGGTCGTGGTGGTGTCGAGGGTCGTGGGATCGCTGGTGGGATCGCCGGTGGTGGGATCGACCGCGGTGGTGTTTTCGCCCGTCGTCGTGGTGGTGGGATCGGGACCGGTCTCGGTGGCCGGGCCGGTAGTCGTGGGCGTGGTCGATGGATCGGTGGCGACAGTCGTGGTCGTCGGACCGCTGGTGTCGGCGGGATCGGTGTCGGTCGACGCCGCCGGCCCGCCCGGACAGGCGGCGAGCACGACAGGGGAGAGGCGCAGTAGAGGAGTCCAGTTCATGGCGAGGCGTATAACCGGCTGCGATCGACGATGTTGCTAGGGCAAAGATGCGATCGATTCGTCGATCGTCCGCGCGCATTTTGGAGCGCCGGTCTCTTCGCATTCGCCGGCGCGCCAGCGACGATTGCGGGCACTCTACGCAATACGGGGTCCGGTGATTCGCGGTTGTCTCGCGATCACGCGGGCGAGCCGAGCAGCTGCTCGAGCGCGCGGGCGAGGCACCAGGCGCCGCGGGTGTCGTGGGCGTCGCGGGCGATGATGAACAGCGGCTCGACGCTGTGCAGGCCGAGGCCGGCGCGGGTGATCACGTGATCGAGGGCGAGGCGGGCGGCGCGGGCGTTGCCGTCGACGAAGGGGTGGAAGAAGCAGACGTCGAGGTAGACGCGGGCGGCGCGGACGGTCAACGGCTCCGCGGAGGCGGCCTCGGCGACGCAGGCGGTGAAGCGCTCGAAGGTGTCGGGGGCCAGGCCGTAGCGGTCGTGGCCGCCGCGGGCGAAGGCCTCGGTGGTGCGGAAGCGAGGCGCGTCGACGCCGAGGACCTGCGCCTGCCAGGAGGCGAGGACGTCGAAGGTCAGCGGATCGCCCGAGCGGGCGTGGGCCCGGCAGGCCGTCAGGGCGGCGAGCATGCGATCGGCGCGGACCGGGTCGCGGGGCCGATCGCGCTGTTCGATGAAGAGGAGGTGACCATCGTGGTGGAGCGGCGTCCGCCGCCGCGAGCGCGGGGGGTCGCGGAAGGCAGTGACGCGGGTCTCCAGCCAGGCGGCGAGGGCGTCGGGGCGCGGGGCGGTGTCCGATTCGCGGGCGGCGTCGGCGACGGCGAGGCCGAGCTGGGTGCAGGCCTCGCGGGCAGCGGCAGGGTCGGGCGCGCACCAGCTGGAAAAATGGCCGCCGACGACGTGCTCCACGGCGCGCTGGACGTCGCGACCGGCGCGGCCGAACGACTCGAGGCACCACAGGAGCGCGCGGGTGAAGGTGTCGTACCAGGCATCCTCGGCGCCCGTGCGCTCGACGACGAGCGGTAAGAGGCGGGCCGCGGCGCGCTCGACCTGATCGGCGAGCGGGAGGTCGGCTGTCTCTTGGTACAGGTCGGCGAAGGTCGCGGCGAGGTCGACGAGGTATTGCTGCCACTCGCCGAGCGCCGCGACGACGCGCTCGACTGTCGCCTGCGGGTCGGGGTCGTCGCGGCGGAACAGGCTGTCGCGCGAGCAGCACCAGCCGCGCACCGGACCGCCGCCGCCGGGCTCGCTGGCGGCCCAGTGCCAGCCGGACGCCCACGCGCCGTACTCGCCGACGAACTCGCGGTCGAACTGCTCGATGAGGGCGTCCCGGACCTTCTGCGGGACCGCGCGCCAGCTCGCGCCGCGATCGGCGACTGTCGCCTGCACGAGCCGCTCGACGATCCGCCGCGCCGGCTCGAGATCGAACTCGTGCCCGGCAGGATCGACGTCGGACCAGCGCGAGCAGGACACCGTCATCAGCATGGCGGGCAGGGTATCACGCTGCGGCCGAGGCGGGCCGCGGACGAGACGACTCCGTCCTCGGGGTGCGTAACACCGGCGAGATCGTGGCGTCCGGCGCGGCCGCGGGTGCTAGACTGGACGGCCATGGCTCGTCCGCGCGCGCGCAAGCTCGTGATCGCAATCGTCGTCGGGCTCGCGGCGGGTTGGTACTTCGCGTACCCATACGCGGTGGTGGCTTGGCTGGCGCGCTCGATCGCGGCGGCGACCACCGCGAGCGAGGAGACGGAGGCGCTGTGCCGGGCCAATCACTGGTTTCATTCGGGCTGGGCGCCGACGTATTCGGTGGCCACGCGCGACCGCGACGGCGCCGAGCTGCGGCCGGGGCAGGACGGCTCGTACGAGCGCGTGGCCGCGGTCACGCTGACGTGGAGGACGGGCCAGTCGGTGTCGCGCGAGCTGCTGACGCGCGACGGGCTGTCATGCGTGTTCGGTGAATGAGGGCGAGAGCCGCGGGGCGTGGATTGTCGTGATGTCCTCTGGGACAGGTTGATTTGCCGGCGGAACTCTCGCGGGGCAGGGCGCAGGTCGTCTTGAGCTCGGGGGTCTTCTGCGGGGCTTCATGGCTGTCGGCTTTGGTACGGCCGGCAAAACGGCTGCCTCTCGCGCGCGCCGGAGCGAGGCGCGGCGACGCGGGTGCGCGCGAAGAGCCCGGAGCGGCGGCGCCCGGGCTCGATCGTGGTCCCGGCGGGCTCCTGGCAAGAGCCCGCAGGCATCGTCGGTGCGGCGAGTGCGGTCAAGCGCTCGCGGCGAGTTTTGTCGGGGAAGCGATTGTGGTCATGCGGCGCCGCGCTCTTCTTCCTCTCCGCCTTCTTCGACTTCTTCGCCCTCTTCAGCTTCGCCGGTCATGGCTTGCATGGCCTCGTCGCGGGCCTGCTCGTACTCCTGGGCGATCTGGGCGGCCTCACGGTCGGAGAGCACTGCGCGGGCCATCGGGAACAGCTCGCCCTCCTCCTCGTCGACGTGGTGGCCGACCATGTCGGCGAGCACGTGGACCTTGGCGGACCACTCCTCGTCGCGCGGGGACATGGCGCCCAGCTCCTCGAGCAGGACGTCGACCTGGCGGTGCTCCTCGAGGCTGACGCGGATCTTCTCGGAGGCGCTCCGCTCATTGAGCAGCCGCGAATAGACGGTCGTCTCCTCGCCGCGCGAGTGCGGCACGAGCTTGAGCTGGATCTCGGCGAACAACTTCTGCGCGGCGTTGCCCTTGGCTTCCTTGAGCTGGTGCAGCAGCTCGCTCACTTCCTCGTGTTCGCGCTTCAGGATGTCGTAGATCTGGATCTGGGTCTTGGGCATGGTCGTGTTCCTTGTGGTTTGGGGTCAGTGGATCGGCAGTCGTCCGGTCCCGGCCGCCGATGCGAGGGGTTCGGGGGGACTGCCGGTCAGGTTGCTGAGATCGCCGTGCAAGCGAGCGCGCTCGGCGGCGAAGCAGGCGCCGAGGCCGATGGCCTCGCGGTCGCTGAGCGCGACCCTCGCCGTCGAGAACAGGCCGCGCTCCTCGTCGCGCAAGTGCCGGGCCAGCTCCTCGCACAGCGAGGTGATCGTGGGGCGCCAGTGATCGTCGTCGGTGAGGACGCGCTCGGCGTCGAGGAGGCGCACTTCGAGGCGCTTGTGCTCCTCGAGGCCCTGGAGGGCCCGCTGCTGGGTGGTCTTGACGTGGATCAGGTAGCTGTAGAGGACGCCCGCGGCGGCGCGCGCGTAGGCGACGTACTGGCGGCGCAGCTGGTTGAACGGCTGCAGTCGGTCAGCCCCGGGCTCGACGCCGCGGAGGCGGACGATCGAGCGCTGGAGCCGCTCGTGCTCCTCGCGCAGGTGCTGGAAGATCGAGGCCATGATGACGCTCCTCCGGCCTCCGCGAGCTCGGCGATACCGATCCGGCGGCCTGAAACGAAGGTGCGCGGATTTGTTGCATGGGCAAGAGACGGCGGCCGAACGACGTCGCGGTCGCGCACGGCGGCGGTCGATCGCTCGATGGGGCGAAGCCGCGGCAGAGTGAGGCAGAAGAGTCCGCCGCCGCGGCCGCGACGACGAAGGTCACTGCGAGCACGGTCGAGCTTCGCGCGCAGGACGCGACCTCGGACAATCCATTGGTTATTTTAGAGAAAACAAAACAAAGAAGAAACGAATTGCCGCTGCCGCGTCGGCTACTGGCTGTGGTTCGCTGCAGCGATCGCCGGAGGTTCGCCGAAGGTGGCGCGCGGCGAACGAGGGGCGCGAGGCGGGAGGGTAAAGCGTCGGGGCGTAGCCTTCGGGCGGTGACTCGGCTGCCGGTAATGCGAATGCCGGACCGCTCCGACGTTTGCGGGGCGAGGGCGCGGAGCACCGGCTGCGGTGATTCAGCAGAGCTGCGGGACGGGCCGCGGCGGCCGTGGGAGCAGCATACGCCCCCGCCCGAAGTTCGGGACGGAGACCGGTGATTCGTCCGATCGGGGGGCGGCATGGGGCGGTTATGAGGATGCGCGTCCCACTCGAAGTGCGGGACGGAGACTGGTGATTCGTCCGATCGGGGGGCGGTGATTCGCCAGTGATCGTTTGCGAGGGGCCGTGCGCCTGCAGCCGCGGGGGTGAGTGCGGGAGGGAGACCGGCGGCTCGTCCGATCGCGGGCGGCGTCGGGGATGGGAATGTGGGCCGGTTCCGCGTGCAGCCGCGGCGTGATTCGTCGCAGACGGCGACGCAGCGCAGCGTCGTGACGAGGATGCTCGCGCTGCGGCGGTCGCATGGCGTGAATCGGCCGGCCCACGCGCGAAGGCGTCGGCCGGCCTCGTGGACCCGCGAAGGCGGGCTGCTAGTGCGCCTTGGTCGGGGCGGGCTCGCCGGCGGGCTTGTCGGGCGAGGCGGCGCCTGCGGCCCCACCGGGCGGCTCGTGGCCGGGGTCGGGGGTGTGGACGTTGCTCGGGTTGGCGGCGCCGGCGGAGGGTCCGGGGGTGCCGCTGTTCGCGGGCTGGGCCGTGGGATGGGGGTTGGTGCGGGTGTCGGCCGGCGCCGGTGTTCCCGGGCCTGGATTGCGATTCGCCGGCGGGGGCTCTTTCGTGCGGTCGCCGCAGGCCGCGAGCGCGATCAGGCAGGCGAGGCCGAGCCGGAGGGGGGAAGCTTGATGGGAGCCCATGGTCGGTTCCTTTCTCGTGCGCGTCCCGATGGCACGACCGGTGGCGGCGTCATGGGGGCGCGGGGTCGATTTCTCTTTCGCGGGGGTAGCGATGGTGCGAGAAGGGCGCCCGGGCAAGGCGGACCTGCTCCAGCGGTTCGCCTGTCAATGCCAGCAGTTCCTCCTCGGTCGGGGCCCGTCCGTGGAGGGTGGTGAATTGCGCGCAGGTGCTGCGCAGCTCGGCCCGCGGGCGAGGTCCGGGTGCCGGCGGCGGCGCGAGGTGGCGACGGATCATGCGCCGGATCCACCACTCCGCGAACCGGTCGAAGCGGACGCCGCGGCGGGGATCGTAGCGCCCCACGGCCCATTGCAGCCCCTGGCTGGCGACGACGACCAGCTCGGCGCAGCCGCGCCCGGGTGGCCGCAAGGCGCGGACGAGGCGGCCGATCTGCTCATCGCGGGCGCGCAGGAGGTTCAGGGCGGCGTCCAGCGCCGCCTGGCGCCGCTCCAGGATGTCGCACCAGCGGCCGAGGGTGGGCTCGGCGAGGGGGACCGAGCGACGGGCGAGGATATCGCCGACGAGGCGGCGGACCACACAGCGGTCGGGATCGGCGGGCCCCAGGGCGTCGGAGGCGGCCCGACGCGCCGCTTCGTAGGCCAGGCGCGGGCCGAGGTCGTCGCTGCAGCCGAGGACCTGGGCGGCGGCTTCGAGGCGGCGCAGGGGGCCGTCCGGGCGCAGCTCGGGGTGCAGGGCCCGGTGCGCGCGCTCGGCGATCGAGGCGAGCGCGGCGGGCTGACCGAGCAGCGCGCGCCACAGGTCGGCGCGCAGCTCGAAGCAGCGGACGGCGGCGCCGGTGGACGGGTGGCGCGAGACGGCCCGCGCGTCGAGGGGACGGTCCCGTCCCGCCGGGGCCAGCGCGCGCGGAGAGAGAGCCGGGGAGCGGGCGGGGGTCATGACGGCGCTGAAGACCAGCGTGCTCGGGAGCGCGCGAGGTCGCAAGTCGCGGGTCGGACGAATCATTGTTCGTCGGCCGCGAGACTGCTGCGAGACGCCGGTGCGAACGACGGCGGAATCGCGGGTCGGGTCGCGGCTCTCGGCGATGCGCGAGGCGCGGTCGAGAAGCGACGGCGGACGCCTGTGCTTTGGGACAGCTGGTGAAGAAGTCTCGGATTGTTGCGCGGCGATTGCGGGTGGGGTGGGCCGAGGACCGGGGTTTTTCCGGGCGAGCGGATGCAAGGGGGACCGTCGAGGCTCTGCTGCGCGGACAGTGTTCCCGGCGAGCACGGGACAGCTAGCGCTTCGCGGACAGGGGGTCGAAGGTCGGCGTCTTCAGGGGCGCGGGTCAGGGGCGGCGTGGCGCGCTCTTACCTGGTCTTTCGAGCAGGTGGAGGATGGCCGGTCGCTCGGCGGCGGAGGAGCGAGGCGAGGTCAGGGGCGGCGTGGCGCGCTCTTACCTGGTCTTTCGAGCAGGTGGAGGATGGCCGGTCGCTCGGCGGCGGAGGAGCGAGGCGAGGCGCCCACAGGCGTCGCAGACGCGTCGCAGTCTCGCCGCTCGCAGTCGTCGGCCTGCGCCTGCTCGCTCCGCAGCGGGTACGCATAGTCCCGTGAGCCCGCGAGGCCGACGACTGCGGCGGAATCTTGGGAGAGGGCGCCCGGGGTGCAAGGCGGCGGTGATTTCAGCGACGCGGGCGGGCGGCAGACTCGGGGCAATCGCTCCGGGACACGCTGGAGCCGCGAGCGGCGGTGCGCTCGCCTCGCCGTCCGCGAATCGCGCCATGACTGGGAAGAACCCTGGAAGTTCGGAACTGTGATGAAGGCTCCAATTTTGCTCTCAACCGACGAAAAGCGTCGCGTCTCCCCGGTTCGTGCGGCGCCGAGCGGTTGCCGCCCTGGCCGACCCGTCCAAGGTTGGCCCGACGACGATGCGCGAAATCGCTACCGCGACGCAGCCGCCGAGTCCGCAGGGGGCGGGCACGAGCCGGGAGAATGGGCGCAAGGCCCGCGAGCGGACTCGCGTCGCGAATGTCCATTCGGCTCGCGCGTCGCGGCGCATCCTGTCGAGTCCGCGCAGTACGACCTCCCCGGAAAATTCCCGCGGGGGCGGGGCCGCGGGCGCCTGCGAGTCCGGCGAATCGGACGCCGCCCCGGAGGCGCCGAGACCGCCGGGCGCGAACGGCGGCGAAATCATGTTTGTGCTCATCCCAGGCGGCGCCCGCGGCAGGGCGCGGATCCGCGGTTTCGACGAGCTTGCGGATGACCGGGAGTCGGGCGAGGCCGGTGCGCCATTCGACCGCGAGCACACCGAGGACGTGGTCGGCGCCGTGAGCGGCGTGACGTCCGACGGCTATCATCAGCCCGGTGCATGGGGGAGTGTCGGGGGATCGGTGGTCGTCCACGCCGGGCCCGACGTCGAGGTCGCGTCGCGACGAACCCTGAACTGCGGTGCGTCCCTCGCCTGCGGGGCGGGCGATCCACGCGGCGAGCGGCGCCACCGGGCCAGTCCACAAAGTGAGCTCGAGGTCAGGGGTTTTTCCGTGCTGAACGACGTTGAGGTGTTTGTTAGCGTCGGGAGCTCCGACGCCTTCGGAGCTGGTGTGAACGAGGACGCAGCCAGTCACGCGGACGTCGGCGCGGACGCATCGCCCTCGCGGGCACGTCCGCGAGTGTTGATGGCCGACGATCACACGCTGGTCCGCGAGGGCTTGATGCGCTTGCTGGCGGCCGAGCTCGAGATCGTGGGGGCGGTGGCCGACGGCCGCGCCCTCGTCTCCGCGGCCGAACAATGCCAACCCGACGTGGTGCTCGTCGACGTGACGATGCCGCTGCTCAACGGCTTCGACGCGGCGCGTCAGCTGCAGCGCGCGTGCCCGCGGGGGCGGATCATCTTCGTCACGGTCCACGCCGAGCCGGATTACGTGCAGGAGGCGTTTCGCGCCGGGGCGCACGGTTATGTGGTGAAGACGGCCGCCTCGTCGGAGCTGCTGCTGGCGGTGCGTCGGGTGCTGGCGGGCGGCACGTTCGTGTCGCCGGGGTTGGTCTACGAGCCGCGGCCCGGCGCGCCCGAAGAGGGGCTGGCCGGGGGCGAGCTGTCTTCGCGTCAACGCGAGGTGCTGCAGCTGGTCGCCGAGGGTCGGCCGGCTCGCGAGATCGGCGACATCCTCGGCATCTCGCGCAAGACTGTCGAGTTTCACAAAGCGCGACTCATGCGAGTGCTCGGCCTGCGTACCGTCGCCGAGCTGACCCGCTACGCGGTCGAACACGGGTTGCTTCCGGGTCGCTGAGGCCCCACGCCACGAGAGGAGCGGACACGTGCTTGAACTTCATGGTCGATCGGGTACGTTGTTCATGGATGGTTGCATGCGACCGCGAGTGATTCTCGTCGACGACCAGGCGATGGTGCTCGAGTGCCTGAGCGTCTTGCTCGGCAGCGAGTTCGAGGTCGTCGGGGCGTTCACCGACGGCGCGACGGCGCTGGCGGCCGCGCGCGAGCTACAGCCCGACGTGGTGGCGCTCGAGCTCGAGCTGCCGACGCTGGGCGGGCTCGATCTGCTGCGCGCGCTGCAGACGAGCTCGCCCTGCCGCGCGGTGGTCGTCACGCGCCACGCCGATCCGCAGTGGGCCCACTCGGCCCTGGCCGCGGGAGCCCGCGGGTACGTGCTCAAGGACGCGTCGCCCGAGGAGCTGGTCGCCGGGGTGCGCACGGTCGCCGCCGGCGGCAGCCACGTCAGCCCGGCGATCGAGGCGCTGCTCAAGGGGACGAGCGAGACGGCGCCGCGGCGGCGCGGCGGCAACCTGCTCACCACGCGTCAGCGCGAGATCCTGGTCCGCGTCGCCTCGGGCATGGCGGGCAAGGAGATCGCCGGCGACCTGGGCATCGCGCTCAAGACGGTGGAGTTCCACAAGGCGCGGATCTCCCAGCAGCTCGGGCTGCGCTCGCGGGCGGCGATGACCCGCTACGCGCTCGAGCACGGGCTGGCGCCGCTGCGCAAGCGCGACTGACGAGCCGCCGTCGGCGAGCGGGACGTCCAGCTCGATGCGGGGTGCCGTGACCGGCGGGATGTGCAGCTCGAGACGGTGACGGTCCGCTCGCGGAAAGCGGGATGTGCAGCGCGACGCGAGTGCCGTCGTGACGAGCTGCTCTCGGTGAGCGGGATGTGCAGCGCGACGCGCTTGCTTTTGTGAACGTCCGCTCTCGGCGAGCGGATGTGCAGCGCGACGCGGTTGCTTTTGTGACGCTCAACTCTCGGCGAGCGGGATGTGCAGCTCGACGCGGGTGCCCTGGCCGGGGGCGCTGTCGATGTGCACGTGGCCGCCGAGGCCCATGATCCGCTCGCGCACGCTGAGGAGGCCGAAGCTGCGGCTCGTCGAGCGGTCGGCGGCGAGGCGCGGCGGATCGAAGCCCTTGCCGTCGTCGCTGACGCGGATCACGAGGATGTCGTCCTCGTCGCCGCCGACCTCGACGCGGGCCGCGGTGGCCTCGGCGTGCTTGACCACGTTGAGCAGCAGCTCGCGGACGCAGCGGAACAGCAGGTACTCCGGATCGCCGGCCAGGCGCGGCAGGGTGTCCTCGGCGAGCACGGCGATCGGCAGCTTGAACTGCGCCGAGGTCTCGCGGGCCAGCCAGCGCAGGCCGGCCACCAGGCCGAGGTCCTGCAAGATCGGCGGGCGCAGCTGGAACGTGACCGAGCGGACCGATTGGTGGGCGTCGTCGAGGAGGGCGAGGACCTCGCGCACCTTCTCGGCGTCGCCGCTGGTCGGCCTCAGCGCGCCGAGCTGCAGGCGGGCGGCGACGAGCTGCTGACCGAGGACGTCGTGCAGCAAGGTGGCGAGCTCGCGTCGCTCGTTCTCCTCGACGCGGAACAGCGCCGCAGACAGGTCGCGCAGCAGCGCGGTCTGCTGGGCGGCGGCCTCGATGCGCTGCTTCTCGGCGGTGATGTCCATCAGCACGCCGACGACGTGGCGCGCGTGGCCTTCGGCGCTGCGCTCGGCGGCGCGGCCCAGCTCGCGCAGCCACACGGGGGTCCGGTCGTTGCGCTGCAGGCGGAACTCGGCGGCATAGGCGGTCGATTCGCCGGCGATGAAGCGGGCGTGGGCGTCCTCGCGGGCGGCCCGATCGGCGGGGACGATCTGGGCCTCGAACCACTGCCATAGCGTGGCGCCCTGGGGCACCTCGCCGGGTGGGCGGCCGACGAGCTGCCACCAGCGCTCGCTCGGGGTCAGCTCGGCCGCTGGCCACGAGTAGTCGTAGGGGCCGGCGCCGCAGGTGAGGAGGGCGAGGCTGAGGCGCTCGTGCTCGAGGCGCAGGTCCGACTCGGCGCGCCGGCGCTCGGTCAGGTCGAACACGGCGGTGCGGAAGTACGTGCCGGCCTCGCCGGCGACGGCCGAGCGGCGGCTGATCAGCTGGACCGGGACGACGCGGCGCCGGGCCTCGATCTCGAGCTCGGTGACGACCGGCTCGGTGGCCCGGCGGCAGCGCAGCATGTGATCGAGGAACTTTCGGCGGTCGCGCAGGACGACGTGCAGGCGCAGCGGGCGGCCGACCAGGCGCTGGCGTTCGATGCCGAGCAACGAGGCGCCGGTGAGGTTGACCTCGCGCACCACGCCGTTGCCGTCGAGGGCGAGGTAGGCGATCGGGGCGTGCTCGTAGAGGTCGGCGTACCAGTCGAGCAAGGACTCGAGCGCCTGGACGTGGCCCGCGAGCGTCTCGTTGCGGACGATCAAGGCGTCGCGCAGGCGGTGGTGGTGCTCGTCGGTGTCGGCGAGCAGCGCGGTCAGCCGCGCGACCTCGGCGCGGAGGTGGGCGGCGTCGTCGAGGGGAGGACGGTGGGTCACGCCGAGGCGGTGGCGGGGGGCGCCGAGCTCGTGTCGAGCCGGGTGAGGTCGTGGATGGCGAGCACGACGAGGGCCGTGCCCGGGTCGCTGCCGTCGATGCGGGAGGCGTCGACGGCGAGCTGCATCGGCCGGCCGCGCACGAACTCGTGCTCGACGCGGAAGCCGGCGCAGCGGCCCTGGCGGGGCAGGACGTCGTCGAGCAGCCGGTGCAGCTGCGGGGCGTCCCAGGTGCCGCCGCCGAGGTCGTAGACGTGGCGGTGGAGGGCGTCGTCGGCGGACAGGCCGAACAGCTCGGTGAAGGCGCGGTTGATGGCCTGGACGCGCAGGTGGCCGTCGAGCACGACGAGCGGCTGGCGCACGACCTCGACGATGGCGCGGGTGCCGTCGCGGGCCTGGCGGAGCTCGAGCTCGTGGCGGCGGCTGGCGATGTCGAACAGGGCCAGGACGGCGCCGTCGATCCGGTTCTCGACGTTCTTGTAGGGGCGGATCCGCAGCGAGTACCAGTTGCCCTCGCTGTCGCGGACGTTCATCTCCTGGATCGTCACGGTGTCGATGACGCGGGCGATCAGCTTCTCAAGGCCCGGGCACTCGATGTTGGGCTTGATCTGGTTGATCGGGCGGCCGATGTCGGTCGGGATCAGGTTGAGCACCTTCTCGGCCATCGGCGTGAAGCGGCGGATGCTGAGGTCGGAGCCGACGATGACGATGGCGATCTCGACGCAGCCGAGCAGGTTGACGAGGTCGCTGTTGACGCGCGACAGCTCCTCGTTGCGGCCGTGGAGCTCCTCGTTGACGGTGTTGAGCTCCTCGTTGGTGCTCTGCAGCTCCTCCTTGGCGGTGTCGAGCTCCTCGTTGGTGCTCTGCAGCTCCTCGTTGCTCGACAGGATCTCCTCGTTGGCCGACTGCAGCTCCTCGTTGGCGGCCTCGAGGTCCTGGATGATCGACTGCAGGTACTCGCGGCTGGCCGCGAGTTCCTCTTGCAATTGCTTGACGCGCTCGTCGTCCGACGACGGCGGCTGCGGCGGGGACGCGGCGACCTCGGGCGCGACCTCGTCGGTGGCCCCGGCCTCTTCGAACAGGACGAGGAAGTGACGCTCCTCGCCGGGCACGGCCAGCGGGACGACGTGGAGGTCGAGCTCGTGGTTGGTGCCGTTGTGGGTGACCCGCAGGCCCTGCTTGTGGACCGGCTTGTCGGACTTGCGGGCGCCGTAGAGCGCGGTCTGGAGCCCGTGGAGCAGGCCCTCGCGGGCCATCTTGAGCAGGTTGAGGCTCTGGGCGGCGTCGCCGGGGGCAGGCTCGAGGTAGAAGCCGGTCTTGCCGCGGAACTGGATGATCTGGAAGTTCTCGTCGACGATCACGCCCGGCGGCCCGTAGCGATCGAGGACCAGACGATTGGCCTCGTTCTGGAAAGAGGGGGGCGTGTGCATCTCGGTGGACAAGCGCGCGCCGCGGTGGGGCGAGCGACTGGGGGTGTATTCGACGGGGATCTGGAAGTTGGAGGGGGTCTCGATCGGCCGCTTGACGAAGATCCGGTGCTTCTTGTCGATGACGGCGAACAGGTCGGTCTGGGCGCCGACGGTCTCGGCGCCGCCGAGCATGAGGTATCCGGACGGTTTGAGCGCGCAGTGGAAGACGGTCATCAGCTTGCGCTGGAGCACCGCGCCCATGTAGATGAGCACGTTGCGGCAGAGGATGAGGTCGAGCTTGGAGAACGGCGGGTCGCGGGTGACGTCCTGGCGGGCGAACACGCACAGGTCGCGCACGACCTTGGCGACGCGGTACTTGCCGTCGGTCTTGGTGAAGAACCGGCGCAGCCGCTCGGGCGAGAGGTCGGCGGCGATGCTGTCGGCGTAGAGGCCGTTGCGCGCCTGCTCGATCGCGGTCTCGCTGACGTCGGTGGCGAAGATCTGCACTGGCACCGCGCTCGACTCCTCGCCCAGGAACTCGAGCAGGGCGATGGCCACCGAGTAGGCCTCCTCGCCGGTCGAGCAGCCCGGCAGCCACAGGCGGATCGGCGACAGGCCCCGCCGCTGCTGCACGATATGCGGGAACACCTCGCAGGCGAGGGCCCGGAACGAGTCCGGGTCGCGGAAGAACCGGGTCACGTGGATCAGGAGGTCCTGGTAGAGCTTGGCGACCTCCTCGGGGTTCTCGCGCATGTACTTGATGTACTGCTCCACGCTGTCGAGCTTGTGCAGGACCATGCGCCGCTGCAGCCGGCGCCGGATCGTCGGCGGCTTGTAGTGGGTGAAGTCGACGCCGCTGGCGTTGCGCAGCATGGTGAAGATGCGGTGCAGCTGCTCCTGGTGGATGACGATCTCGTCGCCCGGGCGCCGCGCGACCGACGAGCGCACGTAGGGGTGACGGCCGATCTGCTGCAGCTCCTCGGCGATCCGCGCCGGCGGCAAGACGAGGTCGACGCTGCCGGTGGCGATGGCGGCCCGCGGCATGCTGTCGTAGCGGGCGGTCTCCGGGTCCTGGGCGATGGTGATGCCGCCGACGCCCTTGATCTCGCGCAGGCCCGCCGAGCCGTCGACGCCCGAGCCCGACAGGACCACCCCGACGGCGCAGGTCCCGAGCTCCTTGGCCAGGGAGGCCATGAACACGTCGATCGGGGTGTACTGGGTGCGGTCTTCCGGGCGCGGGGCGGGCACCAGCCGCAGCTCGGCGACGGTCAGCTGGATGCCGGGCGGCGCGAGGTAGAGGTGGTTGGGGGCGAGCGGGACCTCGTCCTTGACGAGGACGATCGGCATGGTCGTGTGCCCGTGCAAGATGTCGCCCAGGGCGCTGTCGCGGCCGCTGGCCTGATGGGCCACGTACACGAAGGCGACGCCGAGGTCGGCCGGGAGCGCGTCGAGGATGTCGGTGAAGGCCTCCAGCCCGCCGGCAGACGCGCCGATGGCGACGACCAGCAAGCGCCCGGCGGCGCGGCGGCTCGCGTCCGCCGACGCGTCGTCCTCGCTGTCGTCGGCGGCCTCGACGGGTTCGGCGGTCGCGTTCTCGGGCTGGGGAGGCGAGGGCGTGGACGGCATGGTGCGGGATGCGGCGTCATCGAGGGACCGAGCCGGCGACGAGGGGCCGATCAGTCCTCAATTCCTTCCGGTGGTTCGTGCGTGGGCGCGGGGGGAGCGGGCGGGGTGAACTGCAGCGACGTCCGGTGCAGCAGCGGGCGCAAGGTGCTGGCGTACTCCTCGATCTCGGCGGCGCTCTTGCCGTACTGCTGCGACAGGGTGAGGAAGCCGGCCGAGCCGGCGCGCGCGGCTTGCTGGCGGTACAGCGCGGCGTTCTCCTCGAGGGCCCGCAGGGCGCCCCACAGCGCGCCCTCGAGCTTGGAGCCCTGCTCGGCCAGCAGCGCCTCGGCGGTGAAGCCGTGGCCGACGTGACAGCGGAACTTCAGCAGCTTGTCGCCTTCGGCGAGCTCCCACAGCGCGCCGCCGCATTCGGGGCAGGTGTACGGCGAGCGGGCCCCGACCGGCTGGCTCTGCTGGAGGGCGCGCCCGGTCTCGGCGGTGTCCTCGACCTCGGGGGCGCAGAGCGCGTTGGGGTCGTCCACGGGCTGCACGACCAGCTGGCCGAGCACCCCGGGGATCGCGGCGGCCCGCAGGACGCTGTGGACCTCGACGTTCTGGATGGCGCTGAGCGGCATGCTGGGGATGGTGGCCTCGGCCGGGTCCTGGGCGAGCGCCAGGCCGCCGGCCTCGGTGATGCGCAGCAGGCCCTCGGTGCCGTCGTTCAGGCCGCCCGAGAGGACGACGCCGATGACGCGCGCGCCATAGGCCAGAGCGGCGCTGCGGAACAACGGGTCGACCGCGGGGCGAAAGCCGTTCTCCTTGGGGCCGCGGGTGACCCGCACGTGGGCCCGCTTGATCAGCAGGTGGTGATCGGGGCGGGCGATGTAGATCCGGCCGCGCTCGATCGCCTGGCGATCTTCGGCCAGGGCGGTCGGCAACGCGGCGACGCGCCCCAGCAAGTCCGACAGCACGCCCGGGTTGTCGGGCGACATGTGCATCGCCACGAACACCGCCGCCGGGAAGTCGCGCGGCAGCCCCCGCACGATGTCGAACAACGCGGTGAGGCCGCCGGCGGATGCCCCCATCACGACGATGTCGCGTGAGGCCGTGGGGTTTGCTCTCGTCAAGGCAACGCTTATAGTTCATCCTCGCGGGTCGCAGGCAAGGCGAATCGTGAACAATGAGAATGAGTCGCCGGATTTGTAATCCGGTTTACACTTTCTTCAGTCATTGTCGTGTCTGTCATCGACCGCGAGCGCGTGATGCGCTGGCGGGACGATTGCGTGCAAGCGGTCGAGTCCGCTGGCGACGAATCCTAGCGGGGGTTCCGCTGGCCGCGTCGTTCGGTCGACTCGCCCTGCATCGACTCGCGGGGGTTCTCGCCCTGGGTCATGCCGCCCTGGCCGCCCATGCCGCCCTGGCCGCTCGTCTGGCCCATGCGGCCCTGGCCGCCCTCGCCCCCCTGGCCCATGCCGCCCATGCGGCCCTGGCTGGCGGCCTGGCTGGTGCCTGCGCCGCCCCGTTCGCCCTGGCTCATGCCTGAGCGACCGCCCTGGCTGCTCGTCTGGCCCATGCGGCCGGCCTCGCCCTGGCCAGTCTGGCTCTCACCCTGGGTGCGGCCCATCCGACCGCTGCGCAGGACCTCCATGAGGTGGCGGGTGGCCTGCTCGATGTGCCTGGCGTCCTGCTCGTAGATCTGCTGCATGAGCTCGACGCACTCGGGCGAGTTCGCCTGCTGCGCGTCCTGAATGTACTGCTCGTAGGCGCGCAGGGCCTCCGATTTGTGCTGGACGATGGTGACCCAATCGTAGGCGAGGTTGCTCAGGGGCTCTTGATTGCGCTTGTTCTCGTTCATGATGAAATCCTCCGGTCGCGCAGGTCATTGATCGAATCGCCCGCGCGGGCCACCATTCGTGCGACTCGATCCGGAGCCGCGGCGCGCGAGCCACGGGCCGCGTGCATGGCCTCGCTGGCGCGAATGCCTCGGCGTAGGCGGCGCACGAACGCAACGTCGGGCTCGGCACGCCCGACGACGCAGCGGCGCGGGCCACCCCGCGATCGGACGAGCGCGCCGCGCTGGCCCCCGACCCGGCGGCTGCTACGTTGAATGGCTTTTGGGCTCGGCGACGGGCGGGCGTCGCGAGCGAGCGGGCCAGGCAATGCGAGCAGGCGGCCACAGGCATGGCTCGCTAGCGATTACGCAAGCGAACGGCCAGGCAATGCGAGCAGGCGGCCAGGCTCGCGTCGCTTTCGAGCGATTGTGCAATGCGAGCAGGCGGCCAGGGCACGCGTCGCTCACGAGCGACTGCGCGATGCGAGCGAGCGGCCAGGCGATGCGGCGGTGAGGCACGCATCGCTGACGAGCGACTGCGCAATGCGAGCGAGCGGCCCAGGCATTGTTGCGGCCAGGGCACGCATCGCTCACGAGCGACTGCGCAATACGAGCGAGCGGCCAGGCAATGAGAGGAGGCGGTCGGCCCGCGCATCGCTCACGAGCGACTGCGCAATGCGAGCAGGCCGCCAGCAATGCGAGCAGGCGGTCGGGCAATGCGAGCAGGGCGCGGCGCGCTGCGGGGCGCGAACGAGGGGGGCCGCGCGGGGTTCGGCTCGCCGCGCGGCGAACTGGAGCCCGGGGCGGCCGAGAGCGCGCGGGCGACGCCGCTCAGGGGGTGGCGACGGGCGGGGCGACGAGGCGCGTCAGCACGGCCTCCATGACGCCCCAGGTGTCGTCCCACGAGCTGCCGCGCAGGCAGGTGTCGACGCGCTGCAGCCAGCGGCGACGGTCGGCGCGGTGGAGCTCGCACTGCACGGCGATCACGAAGTCCTCGGCGCCCTCGGCGATCGAGACCATGCCCTGGATGGCGTAAGGATTGATGACGTCGCGCAGCGGGGTAGCCACCACCGGCTTGCCGGCGGCCAGATACTCGAGGGTCTGGGAGGGCTTGGCGCGGCGGAGGGCGGCCTCGTGGTTGAAGGGGAGGAGGGCGATGTCCCAGCCGGCGAGGTAGGCCGGCAGCTCGGCGTAGGACTTGGGGCCGAGCTCGTGGATGTTGGGCCGGGCGGGCAGGCGGGGCCGGTCGGAGCCGCCCTCGTGGTCGATGAGGACGATGTGGAAGTCGGTCCGCAGGTCGGCGACGGCGACCAGGAGGTCGATGTCGACGTCGCGCTCGAGGGCGCCGTAGAAGCCGAGGCGGGGGTGGGGGATGTCGCGCTGATCGGCCGGGTCGGGGCCGCCGGCGCGGGCGCGGGCGAAGTGCGCCAGGTCGACCCCGCGCGGCAGCAGGTGGGTGGCGGGGCCGAACTCGGGGCCGAGCGGGTCGTGGCCGGCGTCGACGAACACGGCGTCCGCCCGGCGCAGGGCGTCTTCCCGCAGGGCCTCGTCGCCCTCGAGCGGCGACCGCGGCCCGCCCGGGCAATCGTAGTAGATGGTGGCGACCGGCTTGAGGCGGCAGGCGGCCATGGCCCGCGGCGAATCGTGGCACAGGACGAAGCCGCCGAGGCCGAGGTCGCGGACGACGCCGTCGAGCAGGCCGCGCAGGAGCGTGGTCGCCTCGTCGCCGGTCAGGCCGCGCGGCACGAAGGGAGTGGCGACCACCAGACCTTCGCGGTGATCGAAGTCCATCCGCGGCGGGCCGGCGGTCGGCACCACGGCCTCGACGAAGACGACGCGCCGTTGCCGCGCGCCGCGGGCCAGGAGATGCCGCAGACGCCGGGGGATGGCTTCCCAGGCCAGCTGCGAGACCCACAGGACCGGATGGCCGGCGGCGCTCGTCTGCGCCGGCGGAGGCCGATCCATGTCGTTCAACATACCTTCGAGACCGGCTCTCATGTCCCAGGTATGGTCGGGTCCGCACGCTCGGCAACCCTCGGATTTTCCCTCGGTCGCCAGCCCCCGCCGGAGCCGGCGCCTGCGGTCCACCGCCCTCGGCCTGGGCAAATGGGGCGAACTGGGGAGTACTATCATTCGCCGCGGTCGGCAAATCGTCATAGTCGAGCTTGTCCCGGGGCGGTAGCGCGCCATACTCCACCCCGCAATGCGGTCGCGGCGGGTCCCCGATGTCCGGAGGCCGGCGCGCCCGCGCCAGGAAATACGAGGACGTCATGCCTACCAGGGACGACAACCGCAACGAGAACAAGGGCGAGAACAAGGGCCAGCGCGGCGGTGGGCGCGGTTTCGCCGGGATGGACGAGGACAAACAACGCGAGATCGCCAGCAAGGGCGGTCACGCCGCCCACGAGAAGGGCACCGCGCACGAATTCACGTCCGAGGAGGCGCGCGAGGCCGGGCGCAAGGGCGGCGAGGCGGTCAGCCAGGACCGCGAGCACATGGCCGAGATCGGCGCCAAGGGGGGTCACGCGTCGCACGGCGGCCGCCGCACCGGCGAGGGCCGGGGCGAGGAGGGACGCGGGACGGACGAGGAGCGGGAGCGCCGCTCGTCGCAATCGTCGCAGCAACGCGGCGGGCAGGGCGGCGGGCAGGGCGGCGGGCATCGCCAGCGCTGACGAGCGTCTCGGCGGACCTCCATCGCGCGAGAACCGGCTTCTCCTCGCGCGGTGCCGGGACCGCTTGCTTGCATTGCGGGCGGGCCGCGCGGGCGTCGTCGGCATCGCGGGCCGCCTGTTTGCATCGTGGTGCAGGCCGGCTCGGAGCACGCGGATGGTCGTATCGTTCCGCTCGTGACCCGGAGCGCGGAGTCCGGCGGCTCCAGGGTGCATGGCGTGAATCGTCGCCGCGAGCCGCCGCAATCGCAGCGAGGTGGATCCGACGCGTCGGCTCGGGCGTCGAATCGCCGTATTGCCCCGTTCGGTGAGTCGGACGAGTCGGCGTGAGCCACTGCAAATAGCGAGTTCGGCGCTCACCCACGTGCGTGGGTTCGCCACGAGCGGTCGTCAGACGACCGCTCCTCGCAGCGATCGTCTCAGGCGATCACGAGGGGAGGCGGCGCGGGGCGCGGTCGGCGGCCTTCGGGCCCGAGGGAGGGCTCTGGCGGTCGTCGGCGGCGCGAGCGGCGGGCAGTGGGCGTCGGCAGCGAAGCCGCCGAGGAGGCAAGCGGCCAGCTCGTCGGGGTCGCGTCGCGCGTCCAGGGCGGCGGCGCGGAAATGGATCTCGATCCGACGCGGAGGCCCGCGCGGCCCCACGACGTGAGATCGCGGGGATTGGCGCTGGTGCATGGCCGGTGCGGCGAGGCTGCGACCGATCGTCGCTGATTGCGAGAGGGTCGGTCGTTCGCGGACGCAGGGCGATCGGCGGGCGCGCTATGATCATAGCCGGCGTGCGGCGCGGCGCTCGCTCCGCCGGCGGAGCCGCCGCCGCTGCGATTCACGGGTGGCGGCGGCGGACGGCCGTCTGTTATAGTGAGCCGCCTCTGCTGCTGCGAGCGATCGTCGGAGGACGTCCTCGCTCGCCATTCCTGGACTCTACGCATTTTGACGCCCTTGCACCGACGTTCATTCCTCATGATCACGCCGACGCACCGTCCCAGCCCGAGAACCTCCTCCATCCGCGCACGATCGTTCGTTGCGAACCTCGTGGAGCTGCGGGGCTGAGCGCCCCTTCGACCCGGTCATCCGGCGCCGATTGGTGATCATGCACGCACTCGCTCGTTTCCTCTCGCCATTGTCGTGGGCGGGCGTCGGCGCCCGCGAACAGGCCGGGCCGGCGCGGCCGCTGCCGCCCGTGCGCGGCCTGGCGCCGCTGCTGCGGGCCGCGTGGGTGGCCCTGGCGCCCAGCCGGTCGCGGTTCTGGGCGTTCGTCGCCCTGTTCATCGCCGCCAACACTGCCGAGCTGCTGGTCCCGTGGGCCATCGGCTACACGGTCGGGGTGTTCGTCGAGCACGGCTTCTCGCAGGTCGCCTACGAGGGGGCGCTGCTCGGCATCGGCGCCTACCTCGGGCTGCGCTTCGCCAACATCTTGCTGCACCACCTGGGGCGCTACCTGCAGAGCGGGGTGGCCTACCAGGCGCGCATGACGACGATGACGGGGGTGTTCCAGGCGCTGCTCGGCTACGGGCTGCACTGGCACGTCGAGCGCCACACGGGCGAGAACCTGGCCAAGCTAAACCGCTCGGCGCTCGCGGTCGGCAACGTGGTCGGTCAGTATTCGTGGCAGGTGCTGGAAGGCAGCGTCAAGGTGGTGCTCGCCAGCGTGGCGCTGTGGGCCCTCGACGTGCGCGTGGCCGCCAACGTGGTGGTCATGGGCGGGGTCACGATCGCGGCGATGCTGTACTTCAACCGCCGCATGGTCGACAACATCCGCCTGGTCAATCAATTCGACAACACGGTCGGCCGGGTGTGCGTCGATTACCTGACGAACGTCGTCACGGTGAAGACGCTGAACCTCGAGGCGCTGGCCTGCGCCGACCTCGGGCGCCAGCGGGCCGAGGGCGGCGAGCTGGTGCGCCGGGTGTCGCGCTTCAGCGAGCTCAAGTGGGGGGCGGTGAGCTGCGGCTACGCGCTGGTGATGGCGACGTCGCTGCTGTGGTACTTCCACGGCGCCGGCCTGAAGGGCACCGCGCTCGACGTGGCCCAGGTCTACGTGCTCATCGCCTACCTCGACAAGATCTTCGGCGCGATCAGCTCCTTCTCGGCCTATTACGGCAACATCGTCGAGGCGTGCACCGCGTACGAAGACGCCAGCGAGCTGCTGCGCGGGTCGCCGACGGTCGCGCCGCCGCCGACGGCCGCGCCGCGCTGGCGCGAGCTGCGGCTCGACGCGCTGGCGTTCAACTACGCGGGCGACGCCCCGGCCCTCCGCTGCGGGGCGCTGACGATCCGCCGCGGCGAGAAGATCGCGGTGGTCGGCACGAGCGGCGGCGGCAAGTCGACGCTGCTGAAGTTGCTGGCGGGGATGCTGCGCCCGGAGGGGGGCGAGGTGGCGTTCGACGGCCGCCGCAGCTCGTTCGAGGCGCTGGCCCAGCGCACGCTGCTGATCCCGCAGGAGCCGCAGATCTTCTCGGAGACGCTGCGCTACAACGTGACGCTCGGCGAGACCGTGCCGGAGGATGTGCTGGCGCAGGTGATCCGCCTGGCGCGCCTGGGGCCGGTGATCGCCAAGCTGTCCGCGGGCTGGGACACGCACCTGGCCCAGAGCGGCCTCAACCTGTCCGGCGGGGAGCGCCAGCGGATCGCGCTGGCCCGCGGGCTGCTGCGGGCGCACTCGCGGGACCTGCTGCTGCTCGACGAGCCGACGGCGGCCCTGGACCCGCCGACCGAGCGCGAGGTGCTGGCTGCGATCTTCCAGTCGTCGCCCGAGGCGACGGTGCTGGCCGCGTGCCACCGCTGGAGCTTGCTGTCGCTGTTCGACCGGGTGCTGTTCGTCGAGGACGGCGCAGTGCACGAGCTGTCGCCGTCGCAGCACCCGCGCGAGCGGCCGCTGTTCGCGCTGCCCGACGAGCGCCCGCACATGGCCTGCGAGCTGGCCTGAGAGCTGGCGGGTTTCAGGGAGCCGAGAGGGCGCGTCGCCGGAGGGCGATGCGCCCTCGTCTCGTCGCCCGTCACAGGGCCGGGAGGAGCCTGTCCGTCAGCAGCTTGGCGGTGAGGCGATGCGGCTGCGGGCGGTCGAAGTTGGTGGTGGTGATGACGACGGCGACTCTCTCGGCCGGGAACACCTGCACTGTGTTGCCGCCGCTGCCGTTCATGGCCCACGAGTCCCAGATCCGCTCGCCGACCGGGAACTGCATCAGCCACCACAGATAGCCGTACTCGACGCCGTCGTCGACGCGGGCGTGCGGCTGCACGGAGCGCGCGACCCACTCGGCGGGCACGAGCTGCTGGCCGGCGTGGCGGCCGCCGTCGAGGTAGAGCTGGCCGAGCGCCAGCAGGTCGCGGCTGCGCAGGCCGAGCCCGCCGCCGGCCTGCGGCAGACCCAGCGGCGAGTATTGCCATTTGGGATCGGCGATGCCGAGCGGGGTAAGCAACCTGCGCTGGGCGTAGACGTCGAGGCGCTCGCCGGTCGCGGCCTGCAGCACCGCGCCGAGCGCGGTCACGCCGGCGGTGCAATAGCGGAAGCTGCGGCCGTGCGGCGAATCGGCCGGCTTGGGCATCCAGGCCGGGAAGCCCTGGATCGGCAGGTCGAGGTAGAACTTCACCCAATCCTCGACGAGGTACATGCGCTCCTCGTGGCCGCGCGAGAATTGGTTCTCGTCGTGGCATTCGAGCAGCGACGACATGGTCAGCAGGTCCTCGACGGTGATCTGCGCCTTGCGCGGATCGGGGTGCTCGGGCGGGCCGTATGGCGCGAGGTAGTCGAGGATCGGGGCCTGCGGGCCGGGCAGCTTGCCGTCAGCGATGGCCTGGCCGACCAAAATGCCGGCGAGGGTCTTGGTGGCGGACCGGGTGTTGCGCGGGGCCTCGCGTCCGCCGTCGTCGAAGTAATGTTCGTAGAGCAGCTGGCCGTCGCGCGCGACGAGGATGCTGGTGATCTGGCCGAACTCGCCGGCCTCGACGGCGCTCGTGACGTCCTCGAGGCGGGGCGGCGGGGGCGAGGCGAGCGGGGCCGGAGAGTCGGGGGCGCAGGAGGCTGCGGCGGCGTCGAGGAGGAGCAGCAGGGCGAGGGGGCAGGCGGCGAACAGCTTGAAGGCGGGCATCGGGCCGGGTCGGGAGAGGCGCGAGGCTAGCCGCGCGGCGGGGCCCGGTCTTGTACGCCGTGAACGTGTCAGGCCGGCCGCACGAGCCGGCGGAAGGCGGCAGGGGTGAGGCGGTAGGCGCGGTGAAAGGCGCGGCTGAAGTGGCTCTGGTCGACGTAGCCGCACTGGGCCGCGATGTCGGCGAGGGGCGTGCGGAGGTCCCGCAGCAAGGCGCTGGCGCGCTCGAGGCGACAGTGACGCAGGTACTCGCCGGGAGAGCGGCCGTAGCGGGCCCGGAAGGCGCGCGAGAAGTGGACGGGGTGGACGTCGGCAGCAGCGGCGAGCTCGGACAGGCGCGGGGTGACTGCGCCGGTGTCCTGCAGCTGTTCGCGGGCGCGCGCCAGCCAGGGCGGTCCGGAGGAGCGCCGTTGGCGGGCGTCGAGGGCGGCCTCGGCGAGGAGCAGGTGGTATTCGGACTCGACGACGAGCGCGGAGGCAGCGTCCCAGCGCGGCAATTCGTGGCACAGGCGATAGGCCGCGAGCAAGGCTGCCGTGCCCAGCCGCACGGGGTGGTCGGGGAGCGGGCAGGTCGCGGTGGCCGTGTGCTAGGCCGCGGTCGGGACGGACAGGGTGAAGAAGCGGCCGTCGAGGCCGCGGAAGCGATCGACGTGGGTGGTGCCCGGCGGGTTGAGGACGAGCGCGGGGTGATCGCATACGTCCGGCATGCCGCGCGCGCTGCTGAGATAGCGACCGGCGAGCAAGAGCAGGAAGTGGGCGTCCTCGTGGGTGTGCCGGTGAACCTCGTGCTCGGGCACGGTCGGCCGCAGATCGGCGAGCGACAAGCCGTGAGCCGTGCGCCGCCGCTCGAAGACGCCGAGGAAGTGTCCGGGACCGAACCGCATGGCAGGGCCATGATGCCGCAGGACGGGGCGGGACGGCGGGGTCGCATCCGCCGCGGGTGGGAGCTCGGGGCGAGAGTCGGGCGTCCCGTGGCGAGCTGCGTCAGGCAGGCGCCGAGGCGCCGGGCCTCCCGCGACGAGCTGCGTCAGGCAGGCGCCGAGGCGCCGCCTCGAGGGCGTTCGCGCGGGCTTCGGCCCGGGCAGCAATTACTCTTCCGGGCGAGGGGCACGATTGGGACTGGGATCCGCGGTGGGAGCGGTGCCCGGTAGCGAGCAAGGGCTGGATGATGTAAGGAATCCCGCGACGCTCGGGTGATTCGTGGTATCGGCACGGACCGCGTGATCAGGCCGGGCTACTGATCTTCGGGCACTTCCTCGATGTCGTCCGGGGACAGCTCCTCCTCGTCCTCGCCTTCGCGCAGCGCTTCGAGGCTGGCCTCGGCGGCGAGGAGAAAGTCGTCCTCGTCGAGGTTGCTCCACGGCTCCACGGCGGTGCCGTGGTGCTGTTCCGATCGGGTCTCAACTCGTTCGAGATGCATGGCGAGTGTTCCCTCCTCGGGGAAGATTTTGTTGGCAGTTGCCTGCACGGCCGTTCTCACTAATCGTCGGGGATGCGGCGTAGCGGGCCGTACGGGCCGCTTTTTTGAGGATCCCGTTTGCGCCCGCTGCAGGGTCGCAGGCAGTCGCGCACGGTGCGCGGCGATCGAATCGTTTCGTGCGCCTCAGGCTGCGAGGCGGGGCGGACGGTCTCAGCCGGAGCTTCGCTGCTTCGCGCGCAGCGGCGGAGGCTTATGATTTCTTGATGTCTCGCATGTGGGCTGTCCTACTGCACGCCGTCCTTCTGGTGACGAGCAGGCTCGAGCGACAGGCGGGCACATCTGTGGCGCGCGGTAACCTGCACCAGGGGGCAGGCGGGTGCGCCGGCAGGCGGTCAGCCAGACGACCGGCACACACGCGGCAGCAATTCGCGGGAGACGAAGTCGTCCCTGACCTTGGCGACTGCCGCCATCGCTTCGGACCACTCTGCCCTATCGGAGAGCTCCGCGAACCACCTATCCAGGCTCTGCCGCGGTGGCACCGCCTGTTTGCGCAGCAAAAAATCAAGGCGGAGAAAGTTGTACCTCAGCGTTGCCGCGTAGCGCGTTCGCAGTTGGGGCGAGCAGCGCGGCCAGAATCGTCGCCACGTGTCGACGTGCGTCTGGATCCAGCGAACCTTGCGTCTGACGGTCTGCGAAGTGATGGCCACGTGGGATACCCATGGACCCGGGTTCCCGACGATCCATCGCCCGTAAGTGACGACGTGCGACGCGAGCTCGCCCGTCGTCCACGCGTCGCCACGTGTAAATGATGCGGAGATCCAGACGAGGTCCAGCTCTCGCGTCCGCCGCGTCGCCCCGTCGCCGACGCACAGCACGTCCCAGTCGGACCTCGCATCGCCGATGCCCGCCGCGCGAGAACCGAACACGACGACCTCCGAGCAGCGCTCGCGCAGACCCGCGAGCGCGACGCCGGCGCGCTCGAGGCAACGAGCCAGGTCTTCCTCGTCAGTCCATGGCATTGGCCGGTTCTTCCTCCCCGTCGGCGGTGTGGTCGACGAGCCGCTCGAGCGCGTCTACCACGCTCAGGAGCTGCTCGTAGCTCGGCCCCATGATTAGCTCGCTGGTCCGAGCGCCCCGGGACCCCCGGGAGCCGAGAGCGTCCACGAGCGCCGCCGCGACCTTGACCTGCTCTGGGCTCACCAGACCGTCCGTAACATACCTGGCGAGCAACTCGTCGACCGTGAGCTCTTCCACGTCCGGCGTCGCCTGGTGCTGGGTCAGTTCGTCTACGAGCGTATCGAGCGCCGTCTCGATGTCTGAGGAGAGCTGATCATACTCGTAAGCGTCGTCGTCGTCGTCGTCGTCGTCGATCGGATCGTCTTCGCAAGCGAACCCCCACCTGTCCTGGAGTTCGCCGAGCGCCTCGCGCAGCGACTCGAGGCTCGCCCTCGCGTCATGGCGCCAGTCAGACCTGGTCATCACAGCTCGCCTCCCTATTCTGGCGCGCGAGGCAGCGCTCGATGAACCACGGAGCCGCCGCGACCGCATGCCAGGCCGCAACCTCCCAGTGGTTCGGGCCGCGGACCTTCTTCATGCGTGTAGCGACGTTCCTTGACCGGTCCCGCAACCGGTCTATTCTTTCCGAAGCCTCTGGAGCTCCGGGCAGCAGTTCGGCCGTCGCCGCCAACTCATTGCAGATTCGATCCAGCTCTGTCGGCGCGCGCTCTTCCAGCCGCCGCGGGAGTTGCAGCGTCTCCGCGTGGCGAGAGTACCTTCCGCCGAAACCGGGGGCCTCAGGGGAGGACGAACACTCGAAGAGCATCCGCGGCTCGTCGTTGCCGTCGCGGATGATCCTCGCAACCAGGTGTCTTTCACTCACTTCGACATCGTCGAAATAGAAGTGGAACGTCCGACATCCATGTTCGTCGCGCCACGGCTTGCGGCGCCGGAGGTCGTTGCACTGCTGGCAGCACGGGACGATGTTATGCGGGTGAATCGCAAACTCCGGGAATTCGTCCTTGGGAATGTAGTGGTCGAACGTGTTCGGCTCGTTCAGCCCGCAATTCTGACAGACGCCGCGGACTGACGGGTCCTGGAGCTGTCGGATCGCCTCTTTCAGGAGTTTGAGCGCCGGCGCCTCGGTCTCGTAGCATTTCTTGAGCGCGTCCGATTGCTCCTTGGAGAAGTCGGAGTATGCTGCGATTCTGAGGAAGTCTCCGTTCAAATTCAGGTAATCCTGATAGCGGTCCTCGATGACCGCGCGGACCTCCGCGAGCCGCGGACGACGCCGTTGGTGCGTCGATGCGCCGCAGATATCGAGGAAGGACTGCCAGGGATCCCCTCCATACGGCCTAAGTCGTCTCATCGTCGTCCTCCTCATTCACGTGGAGGCGATCGGCGAGGACCGTATAGGGCGCGAGGCTAAGCGAAGATGCGTGGAGCGTGTGATCGTACCAGCGCCGGAGAGTCTCCTCGTCGAGGGTCGAGTTCAATATCTTGAAGTAGTTGGCGCTCTTCTCATCGACGCCGAAGGCGAAGCGAATGATCTCGCCAAGGTTCGCTCCGAAGGACTCGCCTGGATACAGCCTCAATGCGGGCGCCCCGTCGACTCGCTCGACGATGCGGATGTATCGCGCCGGCACCTCTTGCAACACTTGGGGCGAATGGGTGGCCAGGACCGCGAAGCTGTCGCTTTCGTCCAGGATCTTGTGGAGCAGGCGCATCAGGCTGGACAAGAGGTTCGGGTGGAGATGGATCTCGGGTTCGTCGATGAGGACCAGCGCCCGGGGCCGAATCGTCGCGAGCAGGTTGACCAGCACGAACAGGAAAATCTTGTGCCCGGAGCTGAGCGTCTCCATGAGCTCGATCAACTTGCTCGGGTCTGGCTCCTCGAGCACGGCCGCCAGCGAGGGCTCCTCGTCGGCGAGTCCCGACGCCCGGATCGCGTCACGCCAGGCTCTTGGATCGAGCTGCCGAAGGTGACGGTGACTGCGGTCGAACGCGTGTTTGAGGTTGATGACCCCATGATGATCGCGGAGCCCGCAATAAAAGTATCCGACAGCCGTGGACGGTCGAGCCTTCCCGAAGTATCGATAGGGGTCGAACGCGCTGTACGAGATCGCAATCACACGGCTGATGCCGCGGATGGGCGGGTCGATGCTCCCTGCTTCGCTGTCGAGGCCGCTGACTGCCTGCCCGAGCACGCTGAGCAAACCGCTCTTGCCGGTCGCGTTCTTGCCGACCAACACCATCAAGCGCCCAAGACGCCCGTCCCTGGCGGAGAGCCTCACATCAAGGCGGTACGGTGCGGACGGAGTCGGCAGGACCTTCGAGAGCGTCGTGGTAAAGCGAAACGTGAGTTCGGCCGGAGCGACATCCGCGTCGACGCCGTGCAGCCTCTGACGGGCCAAATTCATCGCCGTGCGGGCTGAGACCGAGCGAAGCAGCGACACGGTGATACCCTCTTGCTCGGCAAAATCTCCTTCTATTTCGGAATCGGACGCGATGTCGCGGAGCGCGACCAGGACAACCTGAGCCAGCTCAGGACCCAACTCCTGGAGGTTTTCGTAGTATTCGGGGTTCTGGCCGAGGCTGCAGTAAAACTCGCTCAGCGCGGCGAAACGATCGGGGAGCACCGTCGAGCGATCGTCGCTCTGGAGGATCTTGATCGGCCCGATGTACCGGGCTTGTTTGGCTTCGGCTCCAGCGGGGAGCCAATAGAGGCTGTAGAGCGTCTTGAAGCCGAAATCGTCCCACTTGCGGCCCTTGCCGCGCTCCAGCACGAACTGATCCTGCGAGGACGTCTCCGCCATCGTGTGCCACAACAGCGAAACAAACACCGGAGAGGTGGTCTTGTCCGCCGTCCGAGTCATGGCCGAAGGGAGAGTAACAAACTTCCTCCACGACGGCATCGCGCGCGCACGTCCCGCGTTCCGCCTCACGAAGGCAGGCGCTATCTTCGGCCGGCCGCTCACCCGTTCGATGTGCCGGTCGTCGTCCCCGCTGGAGACGTTGCCTGTCGGGCCAGCCTCGGTGCGTCGCGGTCCCCGCCGGGCGGGGTACTGCCCGGATGACGGAGCGCAAGGTCTGGCGTCGCGGTCTGCCGCTTGTTCGTGCTCGGCCTGTGCAGCCCGGTGACCGGGCCTTCACGCACGCACGGCGGTCTCGGCGAGCAGCGAGAGGCCGGCGGCGAGGACCTCGGCGGGGGCCAGGGCCAGGCACTCGTGGCTGGTCGGGCAGGCGAAGCGATAGCAGGGGGTGCAGGCGGTGGGGCGGCGCAGCAGGCGGTGGGGCGAGGTGCGGGGCATCCACTGGCTGTCGCGGTCGGTGCCGGCGTAGGTGACGAGCTGGGGCACTGCGAGGGCGTCGGCGAGGTGGAGGGCGGCGGTGTTGTTGGTGAGGACGAGGCGGGCGCCGGCGAGGAGGGCGGCGAACTCGGGTAGATCTGTCTCTCCGACCAGGTCGAGGGCGCGCGAGCCGAGCAGCGGGAGGAGCTCGCGGGCGCGGTCGCGGTCGCGGGCGGCGCCGCAGACGAGCAGGCGCAGGTCGGCGTACTCGGCCAGGGCGCGGGCGGCGAGGGCGTGGCGCAGGGGGTCGTAGGTGCGCGCGGGGCAGCTGGCGAAGGGGTTCCACACGAGGTAGTCGCCGGCGACGCGGTGGGCGGCCAGGCGGGCCTGGGCGGCGCTCCAGGCGGGCCGCGGGAGGCAGATCTCGAGCCGGCGATCGACGACGGGCACGCCGAGGCGCTCGACGAGTTGGAGGTTGCGCTCGCACTGGTGGAGGCCGTCGTCGGCGTGCGGGAGGGCGATCGTGAGGGCCCGCCCGCGCTCGCGCGACTCGCCGATCCGCATCGGGATGCCGGCCAGGGCGCAGGCGAGGGCGGCCGGGTGCGGGCTCTGGCTGAAGCTGGTGAGGATGAGGGCGAGGTCGTACTCGCCGCGCCGGAGGGTGGCGATGAGCTCGCGCTCGCGCGCGGGATCGAAGGCGAGGCGGCCCAGGTCCTGCCACAGGGCGCGGCAGGGCTCGACGTCGTCGACCCATGGCAGCAGGGCGGCCGCCGCGGCGCCGCCAGGGCTGGCGAGCAGGGTGAGGTGGAGGTGCGGGAGATGGGCCTTGAGCGCGCGCAGGGCCGGGCCGGTGAGGATGATGTCGCCGAGGTTGTCGAGCCGGACGACGAGGATCCGCCGCACGCGCGACCAGTCGAGGGGACGCGTGCGATCGAGAGGCGCGGCCGGGTCGCGCGCGGTCACCCGCGAGTAGTCGCGGCCGAGCCGCGGTCGGGGATCGAGGGCGAGCGGGGCGACGTCGGGGTGCTGGTCGTTGCGTGGAGGCATGGGCTCACGTCGAGGAGGTCATGACATCGAGAGGGGTGCGGCGGTGGGGGCTTCGCGGGCGTCGGGGCGCAGCAGCTCGAGGGCGGCGGTGACGACCGTGGCGGGGGGGATGCCGCGCAGGCACAGGTGATGGCCTTCGGGACAGGTCGAGCGGTAGCAGGGGGCGCACGGGACCGGGTGGCTCAGGACCCGCGCGGGGACGGCCCAGGGGGTGTGCTGCGGGTTGGTGAGGGCGTAGAGGTCGACGACGGGGGTGGCCATGGCGGCGGCGACGTGGGCGGGGCCGGTGTTGTTGCTGATCAGCAGGCCGGCGCGGGCGATGACGGCCGCGAGGGCGCCCAGCGAGAGGCGGCCGGCGAGCGAGTGGGTGGGGACGCCGGCGGCGCCGCGGATCTGCTCGACCAAAGAGACCTCGTCGGCGGCGCCGGTGAACACGAGGCCTACGCCGTGGTCGCGGACGAGGGCGCGGGCGACCACCGCGAAGGCGGCGGGCGGGTAGCGGCGCGAGCTGGCGGTGGCGCCGGGGTGGACGACGAGCCAGCGCGGGCCGAGGCGCAGGCGGCGGAGCTCGGCCTCGGCCACGAGGTGGTCTTCAGGACATGGCCGAAGAGACAGTCTATGATGCGAGGGGCGCAGGCCGACGGCGGCGACGAGGTCGAGCTGGCGGGTGACCTCGTGCCGCACGCCGCGCTCGGGCTCGGTCTCGGGGATCCAGTGGGTGAGGAGCTGGTAGGGGTTCTCGCGGCTGTGGGCCAGGCGCAGCGGGATGTCGGCGAGGTAGGTGAGGAGGGCGGCGGGCAGCGGGTTCTGGCTGTAGACGGTGAAGACGACCGCGGCGTCGAAGCGGCCGGCGCGGAGGCGATCGATCATTGCGCGGTCGAGGCTGGCGTCGCGGCGCGCGGGGCTGGCCTTGAGCCAGGCGGCGTCGTAGGTCCAGACGTCGTCGACTTCGGGCACGAGGCGGCCGACGACTGCGCCGGGGCTCGAGGTGAGCAGAGTGAGGTGGCGCTGCGGGTGGCCCTCCTTGAGCGCGCGCAGGGCGGGGGTGGTCATGAGCACGTCGCCGACGGTGTCGAGGCGGACGCACAGGACGCGGCGAGCGGACGACCAGCTCATCCGGGGCCCCGATCGCCGAGCCGCGCGAGGAGGCCGGTGGTGCTGAAGTCGTCGAGGTACGGCATGAAGCAGACCTCGCCGCCGAGGCGCGACACGAGCGGGGCCTCGGGCAGCTTGTCGAGGCTGTAGTCGCCGCCCTTGACGTAGACATCGGGCCGCGCGAGCTCGATGAGGCGGGTCGGCACGTCGTCGGCGAACTCGACGATGTGATCGACGCACGACAGGGCGGCCAGCACCTGGGCCCGATCTGCGGCGCAGTTGATCGGGCGGGTGTCGCCCTTGAGCCGGCGGACGCTGGCGTCGGCGTTGAGGCCGACGATCAGGACGTCGCCGAGCGCCTTGGCGCGGCTGAGGCAGGTGATGTGGCCGCGGTGGAGGATGTCGAAGCAGCCGTTGGTGAACACGAGCCGCTTGCCGGCGCGGTGCAGGCAGTCGGCGAGCAAGGCGAGGTCGTCGTGGCCGAGCAGCTTGTCCTGCGAGGCGAGGTGGACCCGCAGCTCGGCGGCGCTGCAGGCGGTGGTGCCGTCGCGCGCGACGACCAGGCTGGCGGCGCTGGAGGCCAGGTCGGCGCAGGCGTGGGTCGGGGCGCCGGCGGCGAGGGCGAGGGCGAGGGCGCTGACGAAGGTGTCGCCGGCGCCGGTGGCGTTGGCGTCGGACGAGCGCCGGGCGTAGGTGCGGTAGGCGGGCTGACCTGTCTCGAAGACCAGGGCGCCGGCGCAGTCGAGGGTGACGGCGGCGACCCGCGCTCCGGTGATCTGCAGGAGCTCGGCCTCGTGGGCGGCGATCTGCTCGACGCGGCCGTCGCCGTGGCCGTTGCTGAGGCCGAGCAGGCGCGCGGCCTCGCAGTAGTTGGGCTTGACGGCGGTGGGCCGGGCGCGCGCGAGCCGGCGCAGGTCCTTGGCGTCGGCGACGAGGACGCGCGCGTGGGCGGCCTGCAGGGCGGCGATCTCGTCGATCACGCCGTCGGTGAGGACGCCGTAGCCGTAGTCGGAGACGATGACCGCGTCGACGTCGGCCCAGGCGGCCCGCAGGCGCTCGCACAGGCGCGCCTCGGTGACGGGGTCGAGGTCGTCGCGGCTGCCGGCGTCGAGGCGCAGGAGGATCTGGCCGCCGGCGAGGACGCGCTGCTTGACGAGGGTGCGGCGCCCGCCGGCGCGCACGAGGCCGTGGGCGGGGACGCCGAGGGCCGCCAGGGCGCGCGCGAGACGGTCGGCCTCGTCGTCGCCGCCGACGACGGAGAGGAAGGTGACCCGGGCCCCGAGCGCGGCGGCGTTGACCGCCGTGTTGGCGCCGCCGCCGGGGACGTCGCGGCGCGCGTCGACGTCGACGACGGGCACCGGGGCCTCGCGGCACAGCCGCTCGCTGTGGCCGTCGAGGTAGGTGTCGAGCATGGCCTCGCCGATCACGAGGGTCCGCAGGTCGGCGAAGGCGTCGAGCACGGGGAGCAGGACGTGAGTCATCGCGGGCGCTCCGGGTGAAGGTGTGTTTTGAGACATGCCTTGAGGGACATGTCTGGAAGGACCGATCTGGCAGATCCAATGACATGGTTTTTTGGACATGTCGAAGAGGGCATGTCCGAACGAGCCGGCGATCTTGGGCTGCGAAAGAGCATCGCGGGCGCTCAGGCGAGGGGCGCGGGGTGCTCGTCGTGGTCGCTGCGGGCGGTGTCGCCGAGGATCCGGCGGGCGGCCTCGGCGAGGTCGGCGGCGACGAGGGTGGGCGCGGGGCGGAGGGCCGGGGGCAGCGAGGCGGCGATCAGGGCGGTGCGGCAGCCGGCGCGGCGGCCGGCCTCGACGTCGCTGGCGATGTCGCCGATCATCCACGAGCGCGCGAGGTCGAGGCCGAGCTCGGCGGCGGCGCGGGTCAGCAGGCCGGGCGCGGGCTTGCGGCAGCCGCAGACGATGGCGTACTCGGCGACGACGCCGGCGGGCAGGTGCGGGCACCAGTAGAAGCCGTCGAGCTCGAGGTCGAGCAGGTCCTCGATGCGGGCCTGGACGCCGAGCAGGTCGTGGGCGCTGAACAGGCCGCGGGCGACGCCGGACTGGTTGGTGACGACGACGAGGGCGTAGCCGGCGGCCCGCAGCGACCAGGCGCCGTCGCGGGCGCCGCGGGTGAGGCGGACGTGGGCGGGGTCGACGTTGTAGGGGACGTCGTCGATGAGGGTGCCGTCCTTGTCGAGGAAGGCGGCGGGGCGGAGGCGGGTCATGGCCAGCTCGTCTCGCGCATGGGCACGACCATCAGCTCGGGGACGACCGACTCGCCGGGCATGGCGAGGAGGAAGCGGATGGTCTCGGCGACGTTGCGCGGGTCCTGGAGGTTGGTGATCGGGGTGTCGGGGAAGCGGTCGAGGATGAAGGGGGTGCGCATGCCGCCGGCCAGCAGCGCGGTGACCTTGATGCCGAACGGGCGGCCCTCGACGTGCAGCGCGTGCGACAGGCCGAGGAGGCCCCACTTGCTGGCGTGGTAGGCGCTGGCGTTCTGCCAGGCCCGCTTGGCCGCGGTCGAGACGATGTTGACGATGTAGCCGCCGCCCTGGGCGCGCAGGCGCGGGAAGGCGGCGCGGCTGAGGACGAAGGGGCCGCGCAGGTTGACGGCGAGGACGCGGTCGATGTCGTCCACGCTGAGCTCGTCGACCGCGAGGGTCTTGTCGGTGCCGGCGTTGTTGACGAGGACGTCGAGCCGGCCGTGGCGGGCGACGATGGCGTCGATCAAGGCTTGCCCGGCCTCGGCGTCGCGGACGTCGAGCTCGGCGGCCTCGATGCGGCCGCCGAGGTCGCGCACCTCGGCGACGAGGCGGGCGAGCGGGCCGGTCTGGATGTCGGCGGCGATCACGTGGGCGCCGGCGGCCGCGAGGGTGCGGCCGATCTCGGCGCCGAGGCCCGAGCCGCCGCCGGTGACGAGCACGATCTTGTCCGCGAGGGGTGATTCGATCACGAGGGTCATCGGTCCTCCGAGTGCGATGATTTCACGACAATGGAGCCACCCGCGCTTCGACCAATTCGCAGATCAGGTGCAGGGCCAGGGTGTGGACCTCCTGAATGCGCTGAGTGTCGGGCGAGGGGACGATGAGGGCGCAGTCGGCGAGGTCGCCGGCCTCGCCGCCGGTGCCGCCGAGCAAGGCGAAGGTGCGCAGGCCGCAGTCGCGCGCGGTCTTGAGGGCGGCGACGACGTTGGCCGAGCGGCCGCTGGTCGAGATGCCGAACATGACGTCGCCCGGGCGGCCGTAGGCGCGGACCTGGCGGGCGAAGACGTCGGCGTAGCCGACGTCGTTGGCCCACGCGGTCAACACCGCGGTGTCGGCGTTGAGGGCGATGACCGGCAAGGCGGCGCGGTCGGGGGCGAGGAAGCGGCCGACGAGCTCGGCGGCGAAGTGCTGGGCGTCGGTGGCGCTGCCGCCGTTGCCGCACACGAGCACCTTGCCGCCGCGGGCGAAGGCGCCGCTGACGAGGTCGGCGGCGCGCACGATGTCGTCGCGCAGGCAGGTCTTGGCGCGCGACAGCACGGCGAGCAGGTCGTCGAAGCCGCGGTCGACCGCGGCGAAGGCGGCGGTGGGCGCCTGGGCGGGGCGCCGACCGGCGGCCGCGGCGAAGGCGTCGGCCAGGCGAGCGGCGACCTTCTCCCAGGTGAACAACGCGTGGACGCGCTGCAGGCCGAGCTGGGCCAGGCGCCGGGCCAGGCGCGGCTGCGACAGCACGAGGGCGAGCTTGTCGGCCAGGGCGTCGGGGTCGCTCGGCGGGACGAGGTAGCCGGTCTCGCCGTGAGCGACGGTGTGGGCGATGCCGCCGACGTTGGCGCCGATGACCGGGACGCCGCAGGCCATGGCCTCGAGCGGGGTGATGCCGAACGGCTCGTACCACGGGGTGCTGACGAACACGTCGGCGGCGACGTAGTAGTCGCGCAGCTCGCCGCGGCCGCGGCTGCCGACGAAGGTGACGCGCTCCGCGACGCCCTCGTCGCGGGCGACCGCCATCAATCGGCCGATCTCGGGGGTGAGCGCAGGATCGGGCCGGCGCGACTCGCCGCCGACGACGACGAGCCGCGCCCGCAGCTCGCCCGGCAGCCGCGCGAGCGCGCGGATGACGTTGTCGACGCCCTTGCGCGGGACCATGCGCCCGAGCTGCAAGACGATGCGATCGCCGTCGCCGAGGCCGAGCGCGGCGCGGGCCTCGGCGCGACCGCCCGGCCAGAACTCTTCGGGGTCGAAGCCGCACGGGACCATGACCAGCTTCTCGGGGTCGGCCGCGTAGAGGGTCATGAGGTCGACCTCGTCCTGCGGACACTCGGCGACGATCACGTCGGCCTCGGCGACGATCCGCGCCTCGATGGCGAAGCGCTCGTCGGGGAAGCCGTCGGCCTGGCCCTGGTGCTGGCGCCGGACCTTGCCGAGCGCGTGGAAGGTGACCGCGAACGGGACGCCGAGCTCGCGCTTGAGCTCGGCGGCGACGAGGCCGCTCATGAAGAAGTTGGCGTGGGCGAGGTCGTAGCGCTCGCGCCGGGCGTGGGCCGCGACCTCGCGGGTGAAGGCGGGCATGAGCGGCAGCAGCGACTCCTTGGCCAGCGGCGCGGGCGGGCCGGCGTCGACCGGGATCACGCGCACGCCGTCGGCGAGCTCGACGACCGGCGGCAAGGTCGGGCTGTCGCGGCGGGTGAACACGTCGACGCGGTGGCCGAGGCGGCCGAGGTGGCGCGCGACCTGGGCGACGTAGACGTTCTGGCCGCCGCTGTCGCGCCCGCCGAGCGGGGCGAGCGGCGAGGCGTGCTCGCTGATCATGGCGATCCGCAGCGGGCTCTGCGGCTGGCCGACGCCGGCGCCGGTCTCGAACGGCAGCGGCTTCACGCGGTCCTCCGGGCCGGCTCGGGGGCCTGTCCCGCGGGACAGGCGGCGATCGGCGGGATGAGCTGGTCTTCGGGACATCCGGTGTCGGGCGCGACGAGCTGTCCCTCGGGACATCCGGTGACCTCGCCCAGGACCCGCGACCAGTCGGCGGCGAAGCGGCCGATGCCGAACCGCTCGCGGGCGATCCGTCGCGCGCCTGCGGCCAGCTCGGCGGCCTCGGCGGGGTCGGCGAGCAGGCGCCGCATGTGCGCGAGCAGGCGGTCGAGGTCGGTCTCGACGTAGCCGTTGACGCCGCTCTGCACGGCGGTGCTCATCTCGGTGGTGGCGAGGCCGAGGATCGGCAGGCCGATCATCATCGCCTCGCACACCGCCAGGCCGAGGCTGGTGTAGCGGATCGGGTTGAAGAAGAAGCGGTAGCGGCCGAGCCGGGCGTGGAGCTCGCGCAGGGGCAGGTCGCCGAGGCCGCCGAGCGCGGCCGAGTCCATGCCGGCCAGGTCGAGCGGGACGTGGGCGCGCACGCGGTCGAACACGTCGCGGCCGAGCCGACGCCCGCGCCGCGCGAGGTCGTTGACGACGACGATGCCGCGCGCGAGCTCGCCGCTGTAAGTCGTGTCGTCGGGGACGACGACGCCGTGCTCGACGACCCGCACGGGGGTGCGCCCGGCGTCCCACATCAGGGCGTTGAACGGGGTGACGTGGACGAGCAGGACGTCGGGGTCGTCGACGGGGTGGCGGGTGTCGGTCGGCGACTCGCGCGGCGGATCGTGCTCGAGGTAGACGCGCGGCAGCCGGCGCTGGGCGGCGCCGAGGACCTCGAATTGATCGCACTCGTAGTTGCGGCGCGACTGGAACAGGACGACGTCGAACGGCTGCTGCGCGAGGACCTCGACCGGGACCTCGTGGACGTTGGCGCCCCAGGCGAAGCTGCCGCTGCGCCCGCCGTAGCCCTCGGGTCGACCTGGCTTTACGGGCAGGTAGAATTCGTGCGGCGCCTGGGTGAGGTAGTAGAGGTAGCTGCCGTGAACGTGCCAGGTCAGAACGCGGAGTCGTCGCACGAGGGCCTCGCTTTCGCGCTCGCGGGGGCGAGCGCCGCGCTCAGGTCGAGCGCGTCGAGCAGGGAGAGGTGACGCCCCGGACCGATGACGCGGGCCGACGGGGGCGGGACGGCCGGGGCGAGCACGCCGCCGCCGAACTCGCCGGCGAAGCCGGCGCGCACCGGGATGCCGGCGAGATAGGCGAGGTAGGCGACCTCGAAGGCGGTCTCGCCGACGGCCGTGAACACCAGAGCGGCGTCGAGGCGCGCCGCGGCCAGCCGCTCGACCAGGGTCGAGAGGTGCGGGGCGTCGCACCGCGTCAGGGCGCCGGCAGGCACGACCTGGTCGACGAAGGCGGCGACGCGCCCGGCCGCGCGCGCGTCGGCCAACAGGATCACCATGGCCTGCGGCACCGCGACGCGCAGGCGCACGAGCGCCGGCCCGAGCTCGTCGCAGCCGGCCGCGGGCGGGACCACGAGCAGCCGGCGAGCGCGGCGGAGGGCGACCCGCGGGTCAAGCACGATCGACCCCCGCGAGGAACAGGGCGGCGTCGGCCTCGGCGAGGATCGCCGCGGCCGTCGGCGGGACCGCGCGAGCGTCGACGACGCGGTGACGCACGCGATCGAGGGGCGCCCAGCGGCCCGGCGCGGTGCTGCGGAAGACGACGACGCTCGGGGTGTGCAGCGCGCTGGCGAGGTGCGAGACGCCGGTGTCGCCGGCGACGACGAGGCGGGCGCGCTCGACCAGGGCGCCGAGCGAGCCGAGGTCGGTGCGGCCGATGAGATCGACGAGGCCGCGTTCGGCGTGGCGGCGGACCGCAGCGGCGAGGGCGGCCTCGTCGGCGGCGCCGGTGAGGATCACCGCGAGGCCGCGGATCACCAGGCCGTCGGCGACCTGCGCGAGGACGCCGGGGTCGACGCGGCGGTGCGGCTCGGCGGCGCCGGGGTGGACGACCGCGAACGCGGCGTCGGGGGCCAGGCCGGCGGCCTGCAGCAGCGCGTCGCACTGGTGGGCGTCATCCGGCGTGAGCGGGAACTCGAGCCGCTCGCCGCGCGCCTCGATGCCGAGCGCGGCGAGCAAGGCGAGGAGGATCCGCGGCTCCGCGAAGTCGCCCGGGTAGAGCACGAAGGTCGCGGGATCGGGGCACGGCTGCGGCGGGGCGTAGAAGCCGGCGCTGGCGCGCGCGCCCAGCAGCTGGACGAAGATGTTGCTGACGAGGCCGTCGCCGTGCATCTGCAGGGCGAGGTCGAAGCGGCCCTGGACGGCGCGCAGGAAGTCGGGCAAGGCGCGCACGTCGGCGGGGGTCTCGGGCAGGCCGGGGAAGCCGGGGAACTCGAGCAGGTCGTCGACGAGGTGCGGGTAGCGGGCGACGAGCTCGCGAGCCCGTGCGAGGCCCAAAAGAGTGATCCTGGCCCGCGGCAGCGCGGCTCGCAGGGCCCGCAGGGCCGGGGTGGCGCACAGGAAGTCGCCGAGGCCCGGCAGGGCGCGCATGACCACGACCTCGCGCGGCGGGCGGACCTGTCCGCCGATCCGCAAGCGCAGGTCCGGCTCCCTCGCCGGCGAGGCGAGCGCGAACTCCGGTGATACGACTCCGCTCATTGGCGACCTCTGCCCGGCGAATCGTCAATCATCACAGTCGGACGATCACGCGGCGGCCTCGGGCTCGACCCGCGACTCGAGCGCCTCGAAGGTCTCGGCGAGCGTGCGCGCCTGATCGTCGTCGAGGATGGCCTCGACCGCGGCGAAGATCGTGCTCTCCTCGAATTCGACGTGCTCGCTGACGCTGCGCGTGAGCGCCTCGACCTTCGTCGCCCATTTGTCGTCGTCGGCCCGCATCGCCTCGAGCTCGGCGAGCTGCTGCCGGACTTGCGCGTGGTCGCGCTCGGCGTCCTTGACCAGCGCTTTGCCCTGCGCGTCCTGCTGGGCGAGGATGTCGTAGAACACGGCCTCCTCGGCCCGCGCGTGGCGCTCGAGCGCGTCGCGGACCTGGCCGAACAGCTGCTGCCCGCGCGCGACGTCCTGCTCGCGCGCCAGCGCGGCGAGCAGCTCCGCGACGACGCGGTGCTGCTCGCGGATCACCTGGTAGATGGTGGGGTCTTGAGCGGTTTCGATCATCGGGCCGTTCATGACACGGTCGATCGGATGGGGCCAGTCGAATCCCGCCCGGTCGGCCCATATCGCGGGGTCGTGTGATTTTCGCCGACTGCGCCGATTGGGGTCAGCGGGGCGCGGGCTGACCTAAACCCTGGTCCGTCGATTCGCTGACGTCCGCCCGCTCGTCGCCGCTGGCGAGCCGCGCGAGCAGGCCGGCGTGATCGGAGGCCCGCCGCTCGCCCGGCCCGTCGAGGACGAGCGAGACGTCGCAGAGGCGCGAGGCGAGGCCGCGGTCGAGCAGCAGATAATCGATGCGTTTGCGCAGGGCGCCGTGCTCGTAAAAGGTGTGACCCGGGAGGTCGGGGCGCAGCGCGGCCCAGGCGTCGACGAGGCCGGCGCGCAGCAGGCGGGCGAGCGCGTCGCTGGTGGGCGTCTGGTTGAAGTCGCCGAGGAGCAGCCTGGGGCCGGGGACCGCGGCGAGGTATCCGAGGAGCTCGCCGACGTTGTCGCGCGCCTGCGCCTCGGTCCACGACAAATGGGCACACAGGACGTGCAGCGGGCCGCGCGGCCACGCGAACACGCAGTGCAGCAGGACGCGGTCGAACGGGTCGTCGTCGCCGTCGCGGCGCGTCAGCGGGCGGACGTGCACGGCCAGCGCGGGCGCCGGCGACAGCAAGGCGAGGCCGAGTTCACGGCCGTCCGCGTCCGCCGCGGCGGGGCGGTAGACGACCTCGTAACCGCCGACGTCGCGCGCGAGCTGGCTCGCCTGGTCGCTGCCGCCTTCGATCGCCGGGTCGCGCGCGACGGCCTGCAAGGCGACGAGGTCGGGCCGCTGCTCGGCGAGCACGGCGGCGACGAGCGGCCGGCGAGCGCTCCACGGGCCGTGCCGCTCGTCGTAGCCGCCGATGTTGAGGGACAGGATCCGCGTCATGCCCGACAGGGTGATCGATCACGCGAACACCCGCGCGAGCACGCTGCGCGCGCAGGCGTGGCCGCACATCCCGTGGACGCCGCCGCCCGGGGGCGTCGACGAGGAGCAGAGGAAGATGTCGGGTGCGGGGGTGGTGTACGGATCGGCGCGGACGAGCGGGCGAAAGAACAGCTGGCGCAGATCGGCGAGGCCGCCGTTGATGTCGCCGCCCACGTAGTTGGGGTTGTAGCGGGCCATGTCGACGGCGGTGCGGGCCGAGCGGGCGACGATGACGTCGCGGAAGCCGGGGGCGAAGCGCTCGACGTGGGCCTCGATCCGCGCGCCGACGTCGATGGCCGAGCCGTGCGGCACGTGACAGTAGGCCCAGGCGGTGTGCATGCCCGGCGGTGCGCGGCCGGCGTCGAACAGGGTCGGCTGCGCGAGCAAGACGAACGGCTCGGCCGCGACGGCGCCGCGGTGGACGTGGACGAGGGTGTCGGCGACTGCCTCGAGGGAGCCCGAGAGGTGGACGGTGCCGGCGCGCGCACAGGCCGGATCGCGCCAGGGGATCGGCGCCTGCAGGGCCCAGTCGAGCTTGTAGACGCCGGGGCCGTAGCGGAAGCGGCCGAGGCGGCGCAGGTAGGCGGAGGGCAGGCGGCCGGCGGTGATGGTGGCGAGGCGCCGCGGCGAGACGTCGAACAGGTAGGCGCGGGCCGGCGGCAGCTCGGAGACGTGGGCGACCTCGTGGTTCAGCTCGAGCTCGCCGCCGAGCTCGCGCAGGTGCGCGACGAGGGCGTCGACGATCGCCTGCGAGCCGCCGCGGGCGAGCGGCCAGCCCACCGCGTGCGCGGCGATCGTCAGCACCAGGGCGAACGCGGCGGTGGCGGGGGCGTCGAGAGGGACCATCGCGTGGGCGGCGATGCCGGCCAGCAAGCCGCGCGCGGGCTCTTCGGCGAAGCGCCGCGCGAGGCCCTGCATCGACCGCAGGCCGTACACGCCGAAGCGGGCCAGGAGCAGCGGATCTGCGGGCCAGCGCAGCGGGCCGAGGATCATCGGCAGCAGGGCGTCGAAGCGCTCGACGAACGGCGCGACGAGGTCGCTGTAGGCCTGGGCGTCGGCGCCGAACTGCTCCGCGGTGGCGGCGATCGACCGCTCGAGGCGCACGGCCCGGCCGTCGTTCAGGAGGTGCACGAGCGGGGTCGGCGGCTCGATCCACGCCAGGCCGTGACGCGCGAGCGGCAAGGTGCGGAAGTACGGCGAGGCCACGCCGAGCGGGTGGATCGAGGCGCAGGGATCGTGGACGAAGCCGGGCAGGGTGAGCTCGGCCGAGCGACAGCCGCCGCCCGGGGTCGCGCCGGCCTCGACGACGAGGGTCGAAAGGCCCGCGGCGGCCAGGGTGATCGCGGCGGCCAGGCCGTTGGGCCCGGCGCCGACGATCACTGCGTCATACGCGTCACGTGCCATTTTTTGAGGCGGTGGCGGGCGGCGTCGAGTTCGATGCGCAGCAGCTCGCGCGCGGTCCAGGCGAGGAACGCCGGGGTGCCGAGCCGCGGCGGGCGGTGGCCGCGGACCGCCGCGTGCTCGCCCGTGGGGCGGAACAGGTTGCCCTCGACGGGCGGCTCGGGTGCGCCGAGGTGAAACCGTCCGAGCGCGCGGTAGAGCAGCCGCTCCATGGTGCGCGGGAAGACGCGGTGGATGACCAGGCCGAGCTCGGCGATCCGCGGCACGAAGCGCTGGCGCCGGGGGTGTTCGACGAGGTCGACCACGGCGCACGCGACCTGGTCGGGCGACTGCACCGGGGGCATGGCGTTGACGTGGCGACCGAGGTCGTTGGCCGCGACCTGGAAGTGCGGCGTGTCGATCGCGTAGGGGAAGACGGTGCAGACGTGGATGTCGGGGCACTCGGCCAGCTCGACGCGCAGCGCCTCGGACAGGCCGTGCAGCGCGAACTTGCTGATCACGTAGGACGGCACGAAGGCGTGGCCGATCTTGCTGAGCACCGAGCCGATGTTGATCAGCGTGCCGCGACCCTGACGGCGAAACACCGGGACCACCGCGCGCGCGCCGTGCAGGGCGCCGTGGAGGTTGGTCTCGATCACCTGGCGGTGATCCGCGAGCGAGCCGCCCTCGAGCGGGGCGAACAGGGTCACGCCGGCGTTGTTGATCCACGCGTCGATGCGGCCCCAGGTCGACAGGGTCGCCTCGGCCAGGTGCATCACCGCGTCCTCGTGGGTGACGTCGGTCGGGACCACCAGCGCCTCGCCGCCGCGCTCGCGGCAGCCCGCGGCGGTGCGCTCGAGCTCGCCCTCGCGGCGCGCGGCCAGAGCGACCCGCCAGCCGCGCTCCGCCAGGCCGTACGCGGTCGCCCGCCCGAGCCCGCTCGACGCGCCGGTGACGACCGCGACCCTCGATTCGCCCACGCGCCTCATCCCGCGCAGTATGCGGGCGATTCGTGGGCGCGCCAGCGAGGGCCGGCGGGTTCGGCCATGTACGATAGGGTCGATCGGACATGTCCTCGAGGCAATCACAGCAGGGAGCCGAGGCGGCCGGGGCGCGCGGCGGGCCAGATCGATCCAGCAGGGCAGTCGGTTTGCGGCGTCGGTCCCCCGGGGATTTTCCCGGCGGTGGCGCAAGCGGCGGACGGGGCGTCTCCTGCGCCCGGACCCCCCGCATCCCCGCGATGATTCGGCGGGCGGAGTTCCTCCCTGCGCCCGCCGGCCGCCGGGGAGCGCGGCTCGCCATCCACCGAGGTTGGCCCTACGGTCAGGCCTGCACGACGCCCGTGCGCTCCATGATCGAACAGCTCGACACTGCCACCAGTGCCTGCGCGCCCCAACCGCCGCTGTTCGTGGCGCTGACGCGGCTGCTCGCGTTGCCGGTCACGTCGGTCCGCGAGACCCTCGTCGAGGCCTGCGAGGTCGTGGCGTCCGTGGTCGAGACGGACAAGGTCGACGCGTTCCTGCACGACGCCGCACGCGATTCGCTGGTGGCGCTCGGGACCAATGATTCGCCGATGTCCCGCCGCCAGCGCGCGCTCGGCCTCGATCGCGTGCCGATGAGCAACGGGGGCCGCGCCGTCGAGGTGTTCCAGACCGGCGAGCGCTACTTCTGCGACGACGTGCAGGCCGACGCCGGCGAGCTGCAGGGGATCAAGGAGGGGCTCAAGGTGCAGTCGACGATCGCAGTGCCGATCGAGGTGCAAGGCAAGCGCCGCGGGGTGCTGATGGTGACGGCCGCGACCCGGAACAAGTACCGCTGGAGCGACCTCGAGTTCCTGGCCGCAGTCGCCCACTGGGTCGGGGTGGTGACGCACCGCGCTGAGCTGGTCGAGGAGGCCACCCGCGTGGCCGCCGAGCGCGCGCGCCAGCGGACGGCCGAGGAGCTGGTGTCGGTCGTGGCGCACGACCTGCGCAACCTGATCGCGCCGCTGGCCGCGCGGCTGGACGTGCTGACGGTGCGGGCGGAGGCGGAGGCGCGGGCGGCGGACGTCGACGAGCTGAGCAAGGCGCGCCGCGGGGTCGAGCGGCTGGGGCGGGTGCTGTCCAACCTCCTCAGCGTCGAGCGGATCGAGCGCGGCCTGTTCGACCTCCGGCTGCAGGTCGTCGACCTCGTCGAGCTCACCCGCAGCACCGCCGCGCTGTTCGCCGTCGGCGGGCAGGCGATCGAGATCGAGGCGCCGCCGCAGGTGATGGCGCGGGCCGACCCCGACGCGCTGAGGCAGGCGCTCGAGAACCTGCTGCACAACGCGATCACCCACTCTCCGGAGGGGGCGGGGCTGTCGCTGACGATCCGGCGCGACCGGTTCGACGGCGCCAACTGGAGCCTCGTCCGCGTCCGCGACTTCGGGCCCGGCATCCCCGTCGAGCTCCTGCCGACGCTGTTCGACCGCTTCGCCCTCGGGCCGAAGTCGTTCGGCCTCGGCCTCGGCCTCTACCTGGCGCGCAGCATCGTGCAGGCGCACGGCGGCACGCTGGTGGTCGAGGACGCGGACGGGCCCGGGGCCTGCTTCCGCCTGGCGCTGCCGCTGTACGAGCCGGCGAGCGGGCAGGACGGGCCGAGCGAGCGCCCGGAGTGAGCCGGGCGACGAGATGAACTTCAGGACATGCGCGATAGGGCATGTCCATGGAGACATGCTCTCTCGTTCACGTCGTGGCTCACGGCTTGAGCACGACCTTGATGCAGCCTTCTTTCTTGTGCTGGAAGATGTCGTAGCCCTTCGGCGCCTCCTCGAGGTGGAGGCGGTGGGTGATGATGAAGGACGGGTCGATCTCGCCGGCGGCGATCCGCTGCAGCAGGGCCGGGGCGTAGCGGTGGGTGTGGGTCTGGCCCATCTTGAGCGTCAGCCCCTTGTTGAAGGCGGCGCCGAACGGGAAGTGGTCGATGGGGCCGCCGTAGACGCCGGGGACCGAGACGGTGCCGCCCTTGCGGCAGGCCATGACGGCCTGGCGCAGGGCGGTCGGACGGTCGGTCTGCAGGCCGACCGCCTGCTTGACCCGGTCGTACCAGAACTCGAGGCCGTGGCCGTGCGCCTCCATGCCGACAGCGTCGATGCAGATGTCGGGCCCGCGCCCGCTGGTCAGCTCCTTGAGGACCTCGATGACGTCGGACTTCTCGTAGTCGATCGGGGTGGCGTCGCACTTCGTCCGCGCCAGCTCGAGCCGCTCGGGGAAGCGGTCGATGGCGATGACCCGCTTGGCGCCCAGCATCAGGGCGCTCTTCAGCGCGAACAGCCCGACCGGCCCGCAGCCCCACACCGCGACGACGTCGCCCTCCTGGACGTCGCACACGTCGACCGCCATGAAGCCGGTGGAGAAGATGTCGCCGATGAACAGCACCTGCTCGTCGCTGAGGTCGGTCTCGATCTTGACGTGGTTGACGTCGGCGAACGGCACCCGCACATACTCGGCCTGGCCGCCCGGGTAGCCGCCGAACATGTGCGAATAGCCGAACAGGCCGGCCGGCGCGGCGCCGAATTGCTTGGTCGCCAGGGCGGCGTTGGGGTTGCTGCGATCGCACAGCGACCACAGCTGGCGCTTGCAGAAGAAGCAGTCGCCGCAGCTGATGTTGAACGGCACGACCACGCGGTCGCCCTTCTGCACGTCGCGCACCTCGCGGCCGACCTCGAGCACTTCGCCCATGAACTCGTGGCCGAGGATGTCGCCCTTCTGCAGCGTCGGAATCAGGCCGTCGTAGAGGTGGAGGTCCGAGCCGCAGATCGCGCAAGCCGTGACCTTGACGATCATGTCCTTGGCGTCTGCCAGCTGCGGATCGGGGACGGTCTCGACCCGCACGTCGCGGGCCCCGTGGTAGCGCAGTGCTTTCATGGGACACTGCATGACTCGAGTGCGGCCTGGACGGTAGGACGCCCGGGAACGTTCCCGGTGCGGACTCGGCCGTCCGCTCGCTCGTCGGGGCATTCAAGGATGAGTCCGGCGATTCGACGCCCTGCGGGCGAGTGCTATGAGGCGAGCATGTGGCGGGACAGATTCGCAAGGATTCCGGCGTTCGTCGAAGGCGATGTCCACGCAGTGATCGAGTCGCCGGCCGGCAGTCGCAGCAAATTCAAGTGGGACCCGGCGCTCGAGACCTTCACCCTTCACAAGGTGCTGCCGGCCGGGATGGCGTTCCCGCTCGAGTTCGGGTTCATCCCCGGCACCAAGGGCGGCGACGGCGACCCGCTCGACGCGCTCGTCCTCACCGACGAACCGACGTTCGCCGGCTGCCTGGTGCGGGCGCGCTTGCTCGGGGTGATGACCGCCGAGCAATCGGCCGCCGGCGAGGAGCCGGTCCGCAACGACCGCTTCCTCGCGGTCAGCGCGGCGTCCCGCACGTACGAGCAATTGCGGCGCGTGCAGGACATCAGCCCGCGCGCGCTGGCCGACCTCGAGCAATTCTTCGTCCACTACAACGAGCTCGAGGGCAAGCGCTTCCGCGTGCTCGGCATGCTCGGCCCCGAGGCGGCCCGCTCGCTCGTCGAGGCGGGGCAGAAGTAGCGCGTCAGGGCGAGCGGACGAGGCGCGCGGCGGTGTCGAGCAGGCGGCCGAGCTTGACCGGCTTGGGGATCAGGATCGTGCCGGCGGGGGCGCGGGCCGGATCGGAGGTCGACACGATCACGGGGATCCGCGCCAGCTCGGGGACGGCCTGCATGGCCTGATAGACCTGCCCGCCCTCGAGCAGCGGCATCACCAGATCGAGGATGACGAGGTCGGGCTTGACCCGCGCGTGCAGCAATTGATCGAGCGCGTCGCGCCCGTTGGCCGCGGTCATGGTCGCGTAACCCTCGCCGGCGAAGGCCTCGCGCAGGCTCTCGCGGGTCGCCTCGTCGTCGTCGGCGATCAGCACGGTGTGGCCGCGATGCGGGCGATCGGCGAGCGTGGGCTCGGGCGAGGCGCGCGGCAGGCGGAGCGTGAACACGGTGTCGGTCTCGTCGCTCGAGATCACGGAGACGGTGCCGCCGTGGGCCTGGGCGATCTGCTGGGCGATATAGAGGCCGAGGCCGAGGCCGCGGGCGTTGGTGCGCGAGGGCGAGTGGTCGCGGCCGCGGAACGGGTCGAACAGCACCGGCACGAGCTCGGTCGGGATGACGCCGCGGTTGCGGATCTCGACCGCGATCTGGTGGCCGTCCTCGAACACGCGGATGCCGATCGGGCCGTCCGCGTGGCCGTGCTGGATCGCGTTGCCGATCAGGTTCGACAGCGCCTGGACCAGGCGGTCGGGGTCGCCGGCGGTGACGGTGTCGCCGAGGGTCTCGACCCGGACCTCGCGCTGCGAATGCGTGGTGCGCAGCTCGTCGACGGCGCGCTGCACGAGCTCGACGACGTCGACCCGCTGGCGCGCGCGCGCGAAGCCGAGGCCGCCGGCCAGCCGCGCGCGCGTCAGGTCGAGCAGCTGCTCGATCATCTCGTTCATGCGGTGGCTCGAGACGAACATGCGCCGCAAGATGCCGCGCTGGTCGTCGTCGATCACCAGCTGCTCGAGGATCTCGGTGCCGGTCTGGATCGCCGACAGCGGGGTGCGCAGGTCGTGGCCGAGGATCCCGACGAACATCTCGTTGAGACGCAGGGCGTGGGTGCAGTCGCGTCGCTGCCGCGACAGCTCGAAGAACACGTCGGCCTTGCTCCGCAGCACCCGCGGGTCGATCGGCTTGTGCAGGAAGTCGACCGCGCCGGACTCGTAGCCCTGGAACACCCGCTCGCTGTCGCGCGCGCCGGCGGTGATGAAGATGATCGGCACGTTCTTGGTGCGCTCGGTGCCTCGCATCAATTCGGCCAGCTCGAAGCCGTCCATCCCCGGCATCTGCACGTCGAGGAAGGCCAGGGCGACGTCGTGGACGAGCAGCAGCTCGAGCGCCTCGAAGCCGCTGCGCGCGGTGAGGATGTCGAGGCCGTCGCGCCGCAGGAGCGCCTCGAGGGCGATGAGGTTCTGCTCGGTGTCGTCGACGAGGAGGAAGTTGATCGGTTCGAGGTTCATGTCGCCTCCCCGGAGCGCGTGGGCGCGGCGAGCCGCGCGAGCAAGGTGCCGATGGCGGCCGCCGGCACGGCGTGGTCGATGGCGACGCGCTGCAGCGCGGCCGCCGGCATGATCGGGACCGCGGCGGTGGCCGGCGACTCGACGATCGTGAGGCCGCCGGCCTCGGCGATGCGCCCGAGGCCGCGGGCGCCGTCCTCGTTGGCGCCGCTGAGCAGGACGCCGGCGAGGTGCGGCCCGAAGGCGTCGGCGGCCGACTCGAACAGGACGTCGATCGAGGGCCGCGAGAACAGCACGGGGCGGTCGACCGAGAGCGAGAAGCTGCGCCCGCGCTCGACGAGCAGGTGGTAGTTCGGCGGGGCGACGTAGACCGTGCTGGGCACGATGGGCTCCTTGTCGTCGGGCTCCCGCGTCGGCAGCGAGGCCTTGGTTCGCAGGACCTCGACGAGGTGGCTGGGCTGGGTCGGCGGCAGGTGCAGGACCACGGCCAGCGGCAGCGGATAACCCGGCGGCAGCGCCGGCAGCAGGGCGGCGAGAGCGTCGAGCGCCCCCGACGAGCCGCCGATCACGATCATGTGAATGTTGCGCGTCGCCATGGTCTACCGCCGTTGATAGATCCGGTCCTCGGGGACGAGCTCGGTGAACGCCTCGGCGTGCGCCGAGAACCGCAGGGTCTCCTTGGCGCCCAGGCCGAGGAAGCCCTTGCGCCGCACCGAGTCGCGCAAGATGCCGATCGCCCGGTCCTGCAGCGGGCGGTCGAAGTAGATCAGGACGTTGCGACACGACACCAGCTCGACCTCGGCGAAGGCGACGTCGGTGGCGAGGCTGTGGTCGGAGAACAGGATCGCCTGCTTGAGCCGACGGTCGAGGATCGCCGAGGAATACTGCGCGGTGTAGAAGTCGGACAGCGAGCCGCGCCCGCCGGCCTGGCGGTAGCTGTCGGAGAAGCGGGCGAAGCGCTCGAGGTCGTAGACGCCGGCCTCGGCGGCGCGCAGGCTCTCGGGGTGGATGTCGGTGGCGTAGATGAGGGTGCGGTCGAGCAGGCCCTCCTCGGCGAACACGATGGCGAGCGAGTAGGCCTCCTCGCCGGTGGCGCAGCCGGCGACCCACACCTTGAGCGAGGGATAAGTGCGCAGGTACGGCACGACGCGTTCGCGGAGCGATCGATAATACGAGGGGTCGCGGAACAGGTCGCTGACCTGGACGGTGAGGAAGCGGAGCAGCTCGCTGAAGCCGCGCGGCTCGGCGAGCACGCGCTCGCGCAGCTCGGCGAGCGAGGGGCAGCGGAGGTGGGTCAGTGCGGCGCCGATCCGCCGGCGCAGCGAGGCCTCGGCGTAGCCGCGGAAGTCGTAGTGATAGCGGTGGTAGACCGCGTCGAGCAGCGCGCTCAGCTCGGGGTCGGGCGACGTCGTCATTTGGGCATCCACACCCGCGCCAGCGACAGCAGCTTGTCGACGTCGAGCGGCTTGGCGATGTAGTCGTTGGCGCCGGCGGCGAGGCAGCTGGCGCGATCGTCGGCCATGGCCTTGGCGGTGAGGGCGATGATCGGGATCTTGGCGGTCGCAGGGTCGGCGCGGACCGCCCGCGTGGCGGTGAGACCGTCCATCTCCGGCATCATCAGGTCCATCAGGATCAGGTCGACGCCCGGCTTGAGTTTCAGGTGCTGCAGCGCCTCCTTGCCGTTGCGCGCGATCTCCACCTTGGCCCCGCGCGGCTCGAGCACGCTGGTCAAGGCGAACACGTTGCGGACGTCGTCCTCGACGACGAGCACGCGCCGACCCTCGAACACCGCGTCGCGGTGGCGAGCGTCCCGCAGCATGCGCTGCCGCTCGGGCGGGAGGCTGGTCTCGACCTGGTGGAGGAACAGGGTGACCTCGTCGAGCAGCCGCTCCGGCGAGCGCGCGCCCTTGATGATGATGGACTGCGAGAAGCGCCCGAGCTCCTGCTCCTCGACGCGGCTGATCGCCCGGCCGGTGTAGACGATGACGGGCGGGAACCCGTACTGCTCGCCCTGGGCCATCTCCCGCAAGAGTTCGAAACCTGACCTGTCGGGCAGGCTGAGGTCGAGGACCATGCAGTCGAAGGTGGTGGTGCGCAACGCGCGGAGCGCGTCGTCGGCGGTGCCGACCGGCACTGTCTCGACGTCGTCGGCCGCGAGCAGCTTGCAGGTGCTCTCGCGGTGGACGACGTCGTCCTCGACGACGAGGACCCGCCGCAGCGACTGCGCGGCCTTCGACTCGAGCCGCCGCAGGGCCGCGACCAACTGGTCGCGGACGACGGGCTTGATGGCGTAGGCGACGGCGCCCATCTCGAGGGCGATGCGGGTGTGGTCGCTGGCGGAGATGACGTGGACCGGGATGTGCCGGGTCGCGGGGTCGTGCTTGAGCGCGTCGAGGACGCTGAGGCCGGAGCGGTCGGGCAGGGAGACGTCGAGGACGATGGCGCTCGGCCGCTGCTGACGCGCGAGCGCCAGGCCCTCCTCGGCGGTGTCGGCGAGGAGGGGGTGGAAGTCGAGCTCGCGCGCGAGGCCGGCGAGGATTCCGGCGAACGCGGGGTCGTCCTCGACGAGGAGGATCGAGCGCGCGGCGGTCGGCGCCTGCGGCGGGGGCGGCGGCGCGGGGAGGCGACGCAAGGGAGGGATCGGCGTCGGGCTCGGGAGCGGCGCGAGGGTCGGCGCCGCGGCCGAACCGGGGGCGACGAGCTGCGCGGGGATGGTGAGGGTGAAGGTGCTGCCGCGGCCGACGACGCTGGCGACGGTGAGCTCGCCGCCGAGCAGGCGCGCCAGGTCGCGTGAGATCGAAAGACCGAGGCCGGTGCCGCCGTACTTGCGGTTGGTCGTGCCGTCGGCCTGGCGGAACGCTTCGAAGATCAGCTCCTGCTGATCGGGCGGGATGCCGATGCCGGTGTCGGTGACGTCGAAGGCGACCGCGCCGGCCCCGGCGGCGCGCACCGTGAGCTTGACGCCGCCCTGCTCGGTGAACTTGAGCGCGTTCGACAGCAGGTTGCGCAGGATCTGCGACAGCCGCGTCGGATCGGTCTGGAGGGCGCCCGGGACGTCGCGCTGGACGTCGAGGTCGAGCGCGAGCCGCCGGTCGCGGGCGACCGGGCGGAAGGTCGTCGTCAGCTGATCGGTGAGCCGCGCCAGCGAGATGGTCTCGGGCCGGACGTCGAGCATGCCGGCCTCGATCTTCGACAGGTCGAGGATGTCGTTGATGAGGGTGAGGAGGTCGTTGCCGGCGGAGTAGATGGTCTCGGCGAACTTGACCTGCTCGGCGTCGAGGTTGCCCTGGCGGTTGTCGGCCAGCAGCCGGGCCAAGATCAGCGAGCTGTTGAGCGGGGTGCGCAGCTCGTGCGACATGTTGGCGAGGAACTCGGACTTGAAGGCGGAGGTCCGCTTGAGCTGGATCTGCGCCTGCGTGAGGGTGTCGCGCTCGGCCTGCAGCGCCTGCGTCTGCTCCTCGAGGTGGGCGTTGATCTGCTCGAGCTCGGCCTGCTGATTGCCGAGGCGCGCCCGCGACTCCTCGAGCGCGCGGGTCTGCTGCTCGAGCTCCTCGTTCTGCACCCGCAGCTCTTCTTGCTGGGTCTGCAGCTCCTCGGCCTGGCGCTGGGTCTCCTCGAGCAGGGCGGCGAGCCGCTCCTTCTGCTCGGAGCTGCGGACCGCGAGCGCGACCGTCTCGCCGATCCGCTCGAGCAGGGCGCGCACGCGCGGCTCGGCCGGGCGCAGGAAGCCGAGCTCGAGCACTGCGATGGTGACGCCGTCGACCCGCGCGGGCAGGACGAGCACGTGGGCGGGGAAGCGTTCGCTGGTGCCGGTGCGCAGGGGCAGCTCGTCGGCGTCGCGCAGCTCGACGACCTGGCCGCCGGCGGCGGCGCGGCCGATGACGCCCTCGCCGGCGGCGAAGGTCTCCGGCCCGGCGGCTCGCGAGTCGAGCGCGAGGCCGACGCGCCGCACCCAGTCGCCGCCGTCGCGCACGAAGAAGGCGCCGACGTCGGCGCCAGCGTGGGCGGCGAGCGCGGCCAGGCAGTCGTGGCCGACCTGCACGGTGCTCTTCTCGCCCTGCACGACCTCGGCGACGCGCGTGTGACCCTCGCGGATCCAGGCCTCGGCCTCGAGCGCGGCGCGGGCCTGCTGCTCGGCGTCGAGGGCGGTGCCGAAGGTGCTGGCGATCGAGGCGAGCTGACGGCGCGAGAGGAACGCGAGCAGGAGGGCGACGCCGGCGAGCAGCGCGACGAAGGCGGACCGGGCGATCGCGGTCGAGCGCTCCGAGGCGACGGCGCGCGCGACCAGCAGGTCCTTCTCGATGTCGGTGGCCACGGTCATCGCGTCGCGGATGTCGTCCATCCGGGCCTTGCGCGCGAGCATGGCGGCGGGGCTGCGCGCCTGGTCGAGGTCGTGGCCGCTCAGCGCGGCCTCGCAGGTGGCGTACCACTCGCGGTAGTGCTGGTGGGCCTGATCGAACTGGGCCTGCTGCGCGGCGCTGTCGGCGATGAGCTCGTGCAGGCGCTCGAACTTGCCGTCCGGGTGCGCCCGCTCGAACGGGCCCAGGTACTGACGATCGCCGGTCAGTAGGTAGCCGCGCAGCGCGGTCTCCTGATCGACGATCTCGAGCATCGTCGCGTTGGCCTGCGAGAGGACCTCGTTGCTGTGGTTGACCCAGGCGGCGTCGTCGGCCATCAGGAGGATCTGCCGGCCGAGGACGACGCCGAGCAGCAACAGGAGGGCGATCGGCGTGGCGATCGCGACTGTGAGCCGCTTGGTGAGCGACGTGCGCTGCTCGTCCCTGCTGAGGTTCACCCGATGCTCCTTAGTGTCCGCGGTGTCCGAGGCGCCCCGCCGGCCGATGGCCGCTGCGCGGCGAACCTCCGACGAGCGCGTGGCCGGTCCGGCCGCCGCAGCCCGTGAGGGTATATCATTCGCACGAAGCATGATTCGTGGCGGGACGCGCAGGGAGGCCGAGCGCGGCAGGGCGGGTGATGTTTCGCATGACGCGTATGAAAGGGCGCTGCGACGATCGGTGTCTCCCCTGCGGGCCAGGCGATACCCCCGTCTCCACGCCCGCATCCCCGGCAGAACGGCGCCGAGGCCGAGGCGGAGGCGGTTCACACGGCCGAGTCCGCTGCGCCCGTGATTCGTACGATCGGGCTGCGTCGTGCGCGCGAACGGTGGGAATGGCGAACGCGCCGCCGAAATCGACGGCATGACAAGGGCCGTGACGAGCGCCTGGCGCCGTTTGCTGGCGCTAGTCGGGCGAGCGCGCGGTGCAACCGCGATCAAACTGGTGGGCGGAGAAACCGACCATGAACCGCGATCAGATCCAGGGGAAGTGGGAGCAGCTCAAGGGCAAGGCGAAGCAGTTCTGGGGGAACCTGACCGACGACGATTTCCTCAAGGCCGAAGGCAACGCCGACAAGCTGTGCGGGATCATTCAGGAGCGCTCGGGGGAGCGCCGCGAAGAGATCGAGCGCAAGCTGGGCTACAAGGCCGAAAACAACAGCAACCTGTGACGAATGTGGGCGCTCCGCGCCGCTCTGCGATGCGATTCGGCGCGTCTGCAGGTCCCGTGACCTGCAGGCGCGCCGCGTCGTTTTGCGTTGCGGCGATTCGCGGGCCCGGCGCCGAGAGGGCTGCGGTGTCGTCGGAATCCGTCCATTCATCATACCGCGCCGAGGCTCCCGGTCCGGGTCGCGGTAAAGGCATTTTTGCCGAGCGGCGGTCGACGCCGCGGCCCGGTCGTCCGCGCCGCGGCGGGCTCGTCGATCAGGTGCCCGGGAGGCACATCATCGCCGGGTCGAGGTGCTCCGGGCTGTACTCCCCGAGGCAGAACTCGCCGTAGTTCTCCCATTGCATGTTCTCGTCGTCGACGTAGACGGTGTTGGCGGGGTCGAACGAGAAGGGGCACAGGTCGACCACGTCGCCGAGGCCGTCGAAGTCCTGGTCCGATTGCGGCATGAGGCAGAAGCTGGCCCACAAGGTGGCGAGGTCGACGGTGCCGTTCAGCGGCTGGCCCTCCTGCGCGCAGCCGGGCGGGAGTTGGACGACGCCTGGTTGGTTGAGGACTTTGGCGGGCAGCGGCACCGTGTCGCCGTCGGGATCGAGAGTGGTGCCGGCGGGGTGGAGGCGGACGCAGCAATAGCCGTTGGCGCTGAGGTCGTAGAAGCCGATCCGGCGCGGGTCGGGGGTGAGGTCGGCGTCCAGCGTGGTCTCGCAGTTGAAGCCGACGAAGTCGCCGTCCTGGTCGTTCTCCTCCGCATGGCCCATCTGCACTTGCTGCGGGTTGCCGACGTAGGGGCAGGTGTCGCAGATGTCGCCGATGTCGTCTCCGTCGAAGTCGGCGTGGCCGCACTGGCCCTGGACGCACTTGCTGGCGGCCGGGCAGTCGGCGTCGTCGTCGCACGCCTGCAGCGCCACGGGCTGGCGCGGGCAGCCGTCGTCCCCGTTGCGCAGGCCGTCCTGGTCGAAGTCGTCGTCGAGGCCGAAGCCGACCGGGCCGGCAGCGCCCGGCAGCATGGTGCCGGCGCAGGCGTCGCCGACGAGATCCTTGTCGGCGTCGATCTGGCAGTCGTCGCCGTCGAACGCGATCGGGTCGCCGAGCTCGTATGGATCGAGGCCCTCGCCGTAGTCCTGGCAATTGGGGGTGCGCACGCAGTTGTCGCAGGCGTCGCCGATGCCGTCGCGATCGCTGTCGGCGGTGCTCGGGATGTTGCGCACCTTCATGCGCTCGGAGATCGGCGCGTCGGTGTCGTTGTAGTGCGCGGCCGCCTTCACGCACAGGTCGCAGGCGTTGCCGATGCCGTCCTTGTCGCTGTCGGCCTTGGGCTCGCCGACCGGGAGGGTCGGGCACAGATCGGCGACGTCGCCGAAGCCGTCACCGTCGACGTCCGACTGGTCAGGGTTGAAGTGATCGGGGGCGTTGTCGCAGTGGAACATCACGCCGTCGCGATCCAGGTCCAGCTTGCAGTCGGTGACCGGACCCTCGCAGCTCGGCAGCGGCTCGTCGCCGGTGGTGTCGGTGGTGGTCAGGTCGGCGGTCGTGCTCACGCCGGAGGTCGATTCGGCGGGGCCGGTGTCGGTGCTCGTGGTGCCGGGGTCGACGGTGCCGCCGGGGTCGACGGTGCCGCCGGGGTCGGTGGCGCCGTCGGTGTCGAAGGGGTCGAGCTCGGCGGGCTTGCAAGCGCCGAGGACGAGGAGCACGGCGCCGAGCAGGTGGCGCGGTTGGCGGTGGTGAGGGCGAATCATGATGCTGCAGTCGCGCGAGCGGATCGCGGCGGCTCACCGATTTGCCGGCCGTGCGCGCGAACGATCGGACGGGCTTCGGACCCGGCAGGGCGAATGAGCGGCAAACCGCGGGCGAGGGCTCTACGCGCGTGATGCAGCACGAGCAGGTGCGTGGTGCATGCGGTCGCACGCGGGCGCGGCCGCTAGCGAACCGCGGCGACTGATGCGACGCCGTCCGCGCAATGACGGGGTCGTGGCGCGGCGGTCGCTTCGGAGCGGTCGAGGTGCTCGCGAACCGCTGCGGTCGGTGAGCGCTGGGCCGGCGGCTCAGGTCTGCGGATCGAAGTCGGTGGCGCGGGCCAGCGCTTCGGCGTGGTCGACGTCTGCGGCGATCTTGGCCAGCTTGGCGCGGATCTGGTCGACAGCGTCGCCGCCGAGGGGGAGGCGCAGCGGGACGGCGGAGCGGCCGACCACGTCGACGATCGCGCGCGCGGCCTTGGCCGGGTCGCCGCCCTGTTCGCCGTGGGTCTGCGTCACCCACGAGCGCATCGCCCCGACGGTGGCGGCGTAGGCGTCCATGGCCGGCATGTGGCGGAAGGCGGGGCCGAACAGGGCGGTGCGGAAGGCGCCCGGCTCGACCACGAGGACGCGGACGCCGTGCGGCTCGAGCTCGGCGGCGAGGCTCTCGGACGCTGCCTCGAGCGCGTGCTTGGCCGCGCAGTAGGCCCCGAACCCGGGCGCGGTGGTGATGCCGCCGACGCTGGTGATCTGGACGATCGTGCCGCTCCGGCGCGCGCGCATGTGCGGCAGGACCTCGCGGGTGGTGCCGATCGCGGCGAAGAACATCAGCTCCATCGTCGCCCGCAGCGCGTCGTCGTCGGTCTCTTCGAGCGCGCCGAGGATGCTAAAGCCCGCGTTGTTGACGAGGACGTCGATGCGGCCGAAGCGGGCCAGGGCGGCGGTGACTGCGGCGCGCACCTGCTCGGGGCGGGTGACGTCGAGCTCGGCGAGCTGGACGCGATCGGGGGCGCGGGCGGCCAGGTCGGCGAGGGCGTCGGGTCGGCGCGCGGTGGCGACGACGCTGTCGCCGCGGGCGAGGACCTCCTCGACGAGGGCGCGGCCGAAGCCGGAGGACGAACCGGTGACGAACCAGACCTTGGCGGTCTCGGCGGTGGGGGCGGGGCGGGTGCTCATGGCGGTCTCCTGGCGGAAGAAGCTAGGCGCCCGCGCCGCGGCGGAGAAGCGCGCGAATTGCCGCTCGCTTTTTAGTTCTGCTAACAAGTGACGGCGATGCACGATCTCTCGGGCCTGACGGCGTTGCTGGTGGTGGCAGACAAGCGCAGCTTCACGGCCGCGGCGGCGGAGCTGCGCGTGACCCCGTCGGCGGTGAGCCAGAGCGTCCGCGCGCTCGAGGAGCGCGTGGGGGTGCGGCTGCTGCAGCGCACGACCCGGAGCGTCGGGCTGACCGAGGCGGGGGAGCGCTTCGTCGGCCAGCTGCGGCCGGCGATGGCCGGGGTCGAGGCGGCGTTCGAAGCGCTGGATCAGGTGCGCGGGCGGCCGACCGGGACGCTGCGCCTGAACGTGCCGCGGGTGGCCAGCCGCTGGGTGCTGGAGCCGATCCTGGCCCCGTTCCTGGCGGCGCACCCGGAGATCCGCCTCGAGATCACGACCGACGACGGGTTCGCCGACATCGTCGCGCAGGGCTTCGACGCGGGCGTCCGGATCGGCGAGATGCTCGACAAGGACGTCGTGGCGGTCCGCCTGACGGGCGACATGCGCTCGGCGGTGGTCGGCTCGCCGGCGTACTTCGCCACGCACCCGAAGCCGAAGCACCCGCGCGAGCTGCTCGAGCACGAATGCATCAACTACCGCCGGGTCTCCAGCGGGGCGGTGTACCGCTGGGAGTTCACCGAGAAGGGTCGCGACATCAGCCTGGCGGTCGAAGGTCGGCTGGTCACGAACGAGTACGACGTGATGGTGCGCGCGGCCCTCGACGGGGTCGGGCTGGCGTACCTGCTCGAGAACTCGGTGACGGAGGCGCTGGCCGAGAAGCGCCTGGTCCGGGTGCTGACGACGTACTGCCCGCCGTTCCCGGGGCTGTTCTTGTATTACCCGAGCCGCACGCAGGTGCCGCCGAAGCTGCGCGCGCTGGTGGAGTTCCTGCGGGCGCGGCGGCGAGGGGCGACGGGCACGCTCCGTCGGAGCGCGACCTGAGGACGGCCTCGCCGGCTCGCCAAAGCTCGTCGCGCATGCAGGCCGGACCAGCGCCATGGACGAGGCCGCGGCGTGCTACCCTTGCCGTATGGGGCGAGCGGTCCTCGTGGTAGCGATGGCGATGCTCGGCTGCGAGCAGAAAAACGGCGACCCGCAGGACGAGGATTCCGCGACGGACGCCTCGACCGCGTCGGGCGGTCCGGGCGTGTCGAGCACGACCGACGCGACTCTCGGCCCGGGTACGACGACGACGACGATCGGGTTGGAACCGACGACGACCGACAGCAGCACGTCGACGACCATGGGGGAGGGGGAGAGACTGTGCCAGGCGGTCTGTGACCGACTGGTGGCGTGCGGTCTCGGCGACGCCTTCAATGGCTGTCCGTGCACGCCGACCGAGGCCAAGTGCTCTCAACAGTGGAAACTGACCCTGGAGTGCTTCTGGATCGATAGTTGCGAGTCGCTCGAAGCGGGCACGTCGCCGTGTTGGAAGGATTTCGCAAAGGCGACGATCTGCGGGGACGAGAGCTGCGAGATCTCGCAGGAGTTCGGCGAAGACGTGCCGGCCGACGGCTGCGCCTTCAACCAGGAGTGCCTCGAGGCGCCCCAAAAACGGCGCCTGGTATGCGACCAGGCGACGTGTGTCTGCGAAATCGACGGGGTGCCCTTGGTGATGGGATGCACACCGTCGGGTGTTTGTCAGGACGCCGAGCTCGCGGCGGAACGCCTCGAAGGCTGCTGCGCCTGAACCACCACGCCTTCGCGGCTGCGCCCGCTCGTGATCAGCGGATGTCCGCGACGGTCACGCCGAGCCGCTCGGCGTAGCGCTCGAGCGTCCGCTGCCAGGCGGGGCGCGCCTGGGTCCGATCGAAATAGGCCCGCAGCCGCGGGTAGTCGGCGAGGAGGTCGGTCCGACGGATCTCGCGCAGGACGCACGTGAGGAGGATGTCGGCGACTGTGAAGTCGTCGGCGGCGATCCAGGTCCGTCCGTCGAGCCGGCGCTCGATCCCGTCGAGCACGCGGTGGGACCAGCGGACCAGCGCGGCCCTCTGTTCGACGGTGCTCGGCAGGCCGCCGGCGTCGGACAGCTGAATCATGGCGACCGGCGGCTCGACCGTGGTGAGCGCGGCGAAGCACCACTGGTTCACCGCGGCCCGAGCGACGGCGTCGGCCGGCAGCGCGCCGGCCTTCTCCGCCAGGTAGAGCAGGATGGCGCCCGTCTCGGCGATGACGACGCCGTCGTCGTCGATCACCGGGGCCTGATGGAACGGGCTGATCGCCGCGAACGCCGGGCCGTTGAACTCGCCGCCGGTGTGATCGAGCGGATGGACACGGTAGGGCAGCCCGAGCTCCTCGAGCGCCCACTGCACCCGCAGGTCGCGCGTCTCGCCGATGACCTTTCGATGGACCCGGCCGAAGCCGTAGAGCGTGATCATGCGATCCTCCCTCGCCCGGGCTGTTGCGGAGCCTCGCCCTCCGTGGGGATGGTCCTGGGCCCGGGCAGCGGCAGTTTGAGCGAGAACGCTCGCCCCGTCAATGCGTACGGCAGCGCCTGGACCGAGCGGGCCCATCCACGGTCGAGGATCGACAGCGCCGCGTCGAACTCTCTCGAACGAGCCATTGCATGCACCTGCGTGACTCTTTCGCCGGACCGCAGAACACGGATAGAGCGCGACGATCCACCTGGATGGCGGGCGTCCGACGAATCTGACATCCTCGGGGCATGACGCCCACCGAGTCGGCGGTTCACGTGGACGTGCGTGCGCGCGAGCTCGCCGTGTCTGTCGCGCCCGATCGGCGGACGCTTCGACAGGACGAGCCGCTCTATCTGACCTTCGAGGTGCGGCTCGTCGCGGGCGAGCCGCTCATCCTGATCGAGGGCGGCGACTACCGCAACCGCCTGGGCCGGCCCGAGAGCTACGCAGTGGCGGCGATCGACGTCGAGCGCGGGCGCAGCCTCCCGATCCGCGACGCAGGGCCCCAGCTGGGAGGCGTGGTCGGCGGCCGGCGTCTGTCGGTCGACAAGCCGTTCCGGAGGCGGCTGTTGCTCGCGCACTGGGTCCGCTTCGAGGCCGCCGGGGCGCACAGGATCGAGATCGCCAAGCAGCTGCGATGCGCGGAAGAGCCGTGGTCCGCGGAGAGCCTGCGAAGACCGGCAGCGGAGATCGGCGTCCAGGTCGCGACGACGCTCGCGGTCCAGCCGCCCGATCGCGCGGCGCTGGGCTCGGTCATCGACGAGCTGGGACACCGGACGCTGTCCGCGGACGACACGGTCTGGCGCGAGGCGGAGCAGGCGCTCGCCACCGTCGAAGACGGCCGCGTGGTCTCGCACTACGTGCGGCTGCTGCAAGGCCCCGGGGAGCGGCCCTTCGTGGCGCTGAAGCGATTGTGTCGCCACGGGACCGACGAAGCGCTGCAGGCCCTCGGCCAGGCGCTCGTCTCGCCGGCGTATCGCTCGTACGAGGTCGTGCTCGGGCTCGGCGCCAACCCGCACCCGGGCGCCCTGGAGCTGCTCTGGTCGTTTCGCCGCGACGAAGCAGACAACATCCGCCTGGCGGTGCTTCAGGCTGTGTTTCAGCGGCGCCCTGCCGATTGCCTCGAGAGGATGCGGCGGTTCCTCGACGATCCGGAGGCCAGCGTGCGCGAGGAGGCGAGGCGGCTCGTGGCAGAGCTCGCGGGATAGTGGCGATGGCCTTTCCCCGTCGGGCGGGAGGGGGTAACGTCGCTTCGCCGTGCGCGGGACGAAGAGCACCGGGCAGTCGTGGCGGACCGCGGGCCTCGGGATCGCCGTCGCGGCCGCGCCGGTGACTGCGGCGGGCGAGACAGCGACGACGGGGGTGCGATTGTCGTGGGATGCGCCGGCGAGCGCGTGCCCCGATCGCGCGACGCTGCTGCGGCGAATGAAGCCGCTGCTCGGGGAGCAGCCGCTGGTGCTCGAGGCGCGGGCGCGCGTGATCGACAGCGGCGCGACGGTCGATCGATTTCGCCTGTCGCTGCGGCTGCGCTGGAATGGTGGCAGTCTCGAGCGCGACCTGGTCGCCGAGGATTGCGAAATGTTGGCACAGGCGACGGTCGTGCTGGTGGCAGTGCTCGCAGAGCCGCTGGCGGCGTCGAAGCGCCTGGTGGTGCCGAGCGCGGACGCGCCGCCTGTAGCGATTTTGACGGAGGCGGAGCCGCCGGGGACTGCGGAGCCGCCGGCGATGACTGCGGAGCCGCCGGCGCTCGTGCCCGAGGTCGCGGCGGCGAGCGTCCCGGAGGGCGAGGCGATGGCGGCGCCGGTGCCCGCTCGGATCGAGCCCGCGGCAGCCGAGGCGGTCGCGCCGGCCGCTCCACGCCCGCAGCCGCGACGGGTGCGACGGCAGGGCCCGGTGGCGCGGCTGGTGGCGGTCGCGGGGTACGGGGCGTTTCCACGCGGCGACTTCGGCCTCGCGGTGACGGCCGGGTGGATGTTCGATCGGGTGCGGGTCGAGGGCGGCGCGCTGGTGTTGCCGGGGCAGGGGCTCGCGCTCGGCGACGGCTCGGGCCGCGGCGGGACGCTCCGCATGGCGGCCGGGGTGCTGCGCGCGTGCCCGCGGTTCCTCGGTGGGTCGCTCGAGCTGGCGGTGTGCGGCGCGGTCGAGGCAGGCGGCAGCCGGGCCACGAGCGTCGGGCTGGTGCCGGAGCGCCGAGCCGGCGGTCCGTGGCTCGCATTCGCGCTGGGCGGGGCGCTCGACGGGTGGTTCTCGCCGCAGGTCGGGGTCCACGTGGCGGTCGACGGGTTCGCGGCGCCGGTCGCGACCACTTACGCGATCGGCGGCGTGCTGCTGGCGCCGGAGGGGCGCTACGGGGTGCGGGGGTCGGTCGGCCTGACGATCGCCCTGGGACCCCAGAAGAGCGGGCGGCCGGAGAAGAAGGGCCCGTGACGGACCAGCCTGCAGCGGAATTTCGCCCGGTTTCGCGCGGCCTCGAGGACATGGCGAGCTTCGGCCGGCTGTACCGGGCGTCCCACGGCCTGGTGCGCAGCGTGATCGCGCGCCTCGGGGTGCCGGCAGCGGCGGTCGACGACGCGGTGCAGGACGTGTTCGTGGTGCTCTACCGCCGGCGGGCCGAGTTCGACGCGGCGCGGGCGGCCGAGCCGTGGCTGGTCGGCATCGCCCGGCGCGTCGCCTTTCGCTACCGCCGCGCGCACGGTCGCCGCCAGCGCAAGCTCGCGGCGTGGTGCGAGGTGGCCGTCGGCGCGGTCGAGGAGCGGCCGTGGATGCGCGTCGAGGCCGAGCGGTTCCTGCGGCGCTTTTTCGACCAGCTCGGCGCGGACCGGCGCGAGGTGTTCGTGCTGGGCGAGCTGCACGGCCTGACGGGGCCCGAGATCGCGGCGCGGCTGGGGGTGCCGCTGGACACGGTGTACACGCGGCTGCGGGCGACGCGGAGCCTGTTCGAGCGGGCGCTGCTCGCCGACGCCGCGCGAGAGCCGGCGCCCGACCCGGCGGTGACGCAGCGCGCGTGGCTGGTGCTGCTGCCGCGCCTGGGAGAGCCGGCCGGCGCGAGCGGGTGGCTGGTGGCGGGGCTCGTCAAGGCGAAGGGCAGCATCGGCGTGCTGGTGGTCGCGGCCGCGGTCGCGCTGCCGGTGGTCCTCCGCTCGCCGGCCGAGGCGCCGGATGCCGCCCCGGCGGGCGCGAGCGGCCCGACTGCTTCGCGCGTGGCCTCATCGGCGAACACGAGCGCGCCGATCGTGTTGCCGCCGCCGCCGCCCGGCAGTCGGTTCGAGGCGATGCTGTCGCAGAGGATGGATGCTCCCGACGAGCTCGGCGCGGGGCTTCTGGCGACCGCAGTGGCCGCGTTGCAGGCCGGCGACGCGACGACCGCCCTCGCCGAGCTCGATCGCCACGAGCGCAGCTTCTCGCAGAGTCCGCTGGCGGAGGCGCGGTCGCTGACGCGGGTGCGCGCGCTGTGCGAGCTCGGGCGCGCGGACGAGGCCCGCGCGGTCGCAGCGGGCATGTCGGAGCCGGCGCGTCAGCGCGTGCGCGCGCAGCTCGACTCCACCTGCGTCGGCCGGTGATTCCTGCGGCGAAAAAAATCCTGCGGACGCGCAACAGAAACCCCGACGTGGCGGAGAAGCAGGGACATGACCGCAAGCCAAGTTCGCCTCCTCTCGTGCGTGACGCTCGCCGTGTCGATCGTCGCGCCGGCCTGCTCCATTTATAAAGACCTGCTCACCGCCACCGATGCGAGCACCGGCGACAACCCGGGAGCGAGCGAGACAGCAGGCGGCACCGAGGGCATGTCGAGCTCCGGCGAATGGACGAGCTCGGGCCCCGGCAGCGGCGTCACGGACGGCATCACGACCGGGGTCGGCACGACCGAGGAGGCGTCCGGCACCTCGAATACCGGCAGCGCCAGCGCGAGCGAGCCCGGCGAGGGCAGCGCGACGACGGGGTGCGAATTCGTGTGCCCCCCGGACATGGGCCCAGAGATCCCGCAGTGCGACCCGATGGCGCAGGACTGTCCGGCCGGGCAGAAATGCGTGTGGTACGCGACGCCGGGCGAGATGCGCCGCCGCGACCACGCGCGCTGCGTCGACGTCGTCGGCGACGGCGCACCGTTCGCGGCGTGCTCGCTGCCGAACGGGATCTGGCTCAATGTCAGCGACGATTGCGGCCCCGAGTCGTTCTGCCTCGAGGCGTTCGGGGTCACGGACCACGGCTTCTGCGCGCCGTATCCGAAGCCCGGGAGCCAGGATTGCAGCGATTTCCCGGGCACGCAGTACGCGACCGAGAACGGCTCGATCTTCCCGCACGCCTGCCTGCACTTCGAGTGCAACCCGCAGGCGCCGGAGACGTGCCCGGCCGATCTGCAGTGCCTCTTTTACCCGGCGTTCCTGTACGGGACGAACTTCTGCTGGGAGGTCCCGCCGGGCGAGCTGCCGCTCGGCGCCGACTGCGACTATGATCAATGTGGGCAGGGCAAGCTGTGCCTCCCCGCCGAGCACGTGCCCGGCTGCGCCGAGGAGCGCTGCTGCAGCGAATGGTGTGACCTCGCGGCGCCGGATTGCAGCGACCCGGCCGCGAGCTGCGATGATTTTCCGGTGTGGATGGAGGAGGACCCGTCATTCGCGACGCTCGGCGCGTGCGTGGTCCCGGGCTCGCTCGAGCCATGATTCCGCAGAGCAGGCCGTGCCCGGACGCCTGCGCCGAGGGCTCGCGGCCGGTCCACCGCAGCCGCGAGCGCTCTTCGAGCCGCGCGGGGAACAATGACCTCGCGTTCGTCCCTGGAGGGTCCGTCGAGGCCGCGGGGGCGCCGGCGTGCCGAGGTCCTCGATGAGCTCCAGGCCCCGATCCTGCGGTCCGCAAGGCTATCCCAGGGGCCGCGGGGGCTGCGCCGCCTGACAGGGGCGGCCGGCGATGCCTCGCGGCCGGCGCGGGCCCCGGGGGCGCGGAGCGGCGCCGCGAGCGACGACGTGGGGCCGTGGAGCCGCCTGCGCGAGCGCCACGGCCTCGATCCGAAGATGACATTCGGGTAATCCAATCCAGCGAGTGGGGCCTGGGCGGGGCGCCAGGGGCGCTTGGCTCGTGTGAGTCGCAAAGCCGCTTGCATGCTGAGCCTTGGTGCGGTACCTACGGACTACGCGGGTGCGTATCCGCGTAGGGTGTGGCGGGAGGTCCGTCACAGGTTCTGGAGTGGTCGGGCCGCCATTCCGCAGATCGCAGGAGCGATCGCGGAAGACGATCCCGATGCTACCCAACCTGTTGGACTCACAGTCCGTTCCGACCCTGATCAGCGCTGCGCTGACGGGAGGCGCGATCAGCCCTCTCATGAAGCAGGCGGTCGTCATTCCGGTCTTTGTCGCCTTCCTGGCGCTGCTCTGGTTCGCGTTGCGCGCGCGGCACCGGGCCCGCCCTCGCTGGCTCGACAAGTCGGCAGTGATGGCGCTGGTGATGTTGGCCCTGCTCACGAAGCCGGACCGGACGCAGCATTTGACGGCGCTGCGCGCGGCCGCCTCATTGAGCGATCCAGTGCTCATCCACGGAGATTACCTCCTCGTCTCGGCGACCACCGGGGACGCGACCGTCGCCATCGGCGTTTTCGGCAGGGTGTTCGTGTTTCAGCGCGGACGCAGCCTCCGCGGCGAAGCCGTCGAGCGACGCACGACCCGCCCCCGGCGAAGAGGCGTGAAGGCGGGCGGGGACGAGGCGCTGCCGGTCGCGTAGCGCGTCCGAGCTCGAAGCGAAGCGCGCGCCGGCCCGCCGGTCGTCGCAGGGTCAGCTGCCCTGCTTCACGAGGCGCATCTTCTGCACGCCGTCGATCATGGTCTCGCCGTCTTGCACGGGTCAGGCCACTCGGACCCTCGGTGTGTCCATCGTCATGGCGACGCGCTTTCAGCCTGCGCTCGCAGCCCGGCGGACTCACTCGGGTGAGCAGAAGCGCGGGAGCAGGACGCGCTCGACGCCGTCGTCGAACGCGATCACGAGCTTGCCCTCTCGCTCGGCGCGTACGGTGCCGGTGCCGAACTTGGCGTGACGCACCCGGCGAGGCGATGGCGGGGCGGCCGCCTCTGCGAGGGCATCGTGTCGCGTCGCATGCTCGAGCAAGCGTCGGAGTCGTTCGAGATCGTGACGCCGGCGAAGCGCCGTCCGCCCGAGCCGCACGTAGATCGCGTCGGCCGACGCGAGCGCGTCCGCGGGGCTCACGCCTCCGTGGAGCACCGAGAGCAGGGCGCGTCGCTCCGGCCATGCGGCGTCGCTGCCCGGCACCCACGTCGACCACCAGGCGGGATCGTCGATGGCGAAGGCGGCGAGGACTTTCACGGGTGAGTCGAAAGTGACGACCCAGCGCGCGAGCCCCTCCAGCTCGTGCGAGAGCGGTGCGACGAGGGCGTCGATGCGTCGCGTGGACGTGAGCTCGTGCGTGGGGCCGGAGCGCCCGAGCAGAGGTGACACGAGGAGGGTCGCGTCGAAGGTCACGCCCTCGCGTGTGAGCGCGTCACGCAGCCGATCGAGGCGTGGGGCTCGCACGCTCGCGCTCGCTCGCAGAGAGTGTCCGGGCGCGGCAGGCGAGCGCCGCCAGGAGGTGACCTCCACGCGCTGCACGAGCTCCGCCGATGCGCGCACGAACGCGTGCTCGTGCGCGACCCAGACGAGCCCGAGGCCCTCGAGGGTCGCGCGTACGGGCGCCGCGAGCAGCGACACATCGAGGGGCCGGGGCGCGTCGGCAGGTGCAGTGGCGAACGCGCGATCGATCGCGCGCGCGATACGCTCGAAGCGCTCCACGTCGAGCGTGGCGAGCTCAGGGCGGGTGCTCCCGCACTCGCGCGCCAGAACTGCCTCGAGCGGTCGGCCGTGGAACGCCACGAGAAAGGCGGCTGCCGGCGGCGCGGCGAGATCGTCGGTGAGCCCGTCCCAGCGCGAGATCCAGAGCTCGGCGTCGGCGGGCAGTCGTACTTCCCGGACGCGCTGCATGTCGGCCGCGACCGGGGCGAGCAGCCGCCGCGTCACGAGCCAGGTCAGGAGGATCGACGCGCGGGGATCGTCGTCGCGGAGGAGCACGGGTGAAGCCTCGACGAGCCCTCGCGCCTCGTCAACACGCTCGACGCACGCGGAAGCCGATCTCACCACCATGACGAGGCGCGGGCGTCCCGACGCCGCACCGGGACGCCCTGCGCGGACCGGGAGACGATGGCGCGCGGGTGCGTCGGCGCCCAGGCCGGCATGGCGGCGGCGAGACGTCGGCCGCGACCGACGGCGTCTTCCACGGGGAGGCGCCGGCGATCCGCAAGTGCATCGTTCAGGCGGCGTGCCGTGGGGATCGGCGCCCGGATTCGCTATAGTCGGCGCGATGAGCTCCGTCGAATGGTCCGACGCCCTGATCGAGGCGCTGTCACGGGCGGCCGCGCTGCCGCGAGACCAGCACGTCGCGTGGCCGCCGGCGAACGTGCCGATGCTCGACCGCGACGCGCTCGCCGAGGAATTGCGGCACACTCAGTGCCTCCCTCGCGGCCCCGAGCTGGCGATCGTCGCGCTCGCCGAGGCGGGCGACGCGGCCGACCCGGCGCTGCGGGCCGAGCTCGCTGCGCTCGTCGGCGACGAGTTCGCCGAACTGTCCTTGGAGACAGGTAGCGTCGGCGCGGCGCTGAAGGCCCGGGTGTTCGACGGCCTGCGCGTCGCCGACGGCGCGCGGGCGCTGCAGGTCGACTGGCTGCGGCCGCACCTGCGCGGCAGCGAGGGCAGGGTGCACGTCGTGATGCGCTGGAGCGGCGGCGGCGTCGAGCAGCGGGCGCGCGGCCTGGCCCGCATGCCGTCGTACATCGCCAACGACCTCCCGGTCGCGCCGGACTGGCGCGCGCGGGCCGAGGCGGCGCTGCGCTCGGCGCTCGCCGCTCCGCACCCGCGCTCTCCCGAGTCGATCGCCGACGCGCTGGTGCAGGCGCTGATCCCCGAGGAGGTCGGCGGGCGAGCCGGGTGGCTGTTGACCCGCGGGCTCGAGCTGCTCGGCATCGGCGGCGAGCGTCCGCTCGCCGAGGCGGTCGCCGGCGATACGCGCCACACGCTGCACCTGTTGTCGGTCCGGCACGAGGACGAGGCGCCCCAGTACGGCCTCTTGCGCTGGCTGGTGCGCGTCGACACGCACGAGGGCGGCGAGTTGGTCGACATCCACGAGCGCGAGGTGTTCGTGGGCTCGCTCGCGGTGGAGGACTACCTGGCCCCCGCGCCGACTGACGAAGCGGCGGCGCACGCGGCCGTCGCGGCGTGGCGGGCCGCGGCGCAGGAGTACCTCGCCCGCGAGGACGTCGAGGTCGACGTCGTGTTCATGTTCAACGGGTTCCTGAGGGCGTCGCAACCGTTGGGCCTGCTGGCGGTATGGGTCGCAGAGGGCCCGCCCGGCGCGGCGCCGCCTCCGTCGCCGCGGGCGAGGCTGAGCGAGGAGCGGCTCGCCGCGGCCGCGACGCGCGTCCGGCTGCTCGACGAGGCCGAGACCGACGCGCTGCGCGAGAGCGTCGACGACCAGCTGCTCGCGGCGCTCGAGCTCGACGGCTGGACCGTGCTGTTCTGCCCGTGCCACCGCCCGGAGCCCGGGACGTTCCAGGAGGACCGGATCGAGCTGTGCCCGCCCGGCGGGGAGTTCGAGACGATCCTGATGAGCGACCCGTGGAACGGCCACGTGATGCCGATCGACGGCGACGCGGCGCTGTTCCGGATCGTCGCCCGGTTCTGGCGCGAGCTGCTCGATCGCAACGGCCTCGACGTCGTGTACACCGACCCGCGCGACGCGGACGACGACGACGACGACGAGCCGAGCGCCAGCAGCACCAGCCTGCGCGCGTGGCTCGAGTTCCCGCTGTCCTACAACCTCCCGCCGTTCCCCGCGATCGACTGGCGCGTCTACGACCGCTCCGAGGACGACTTCATCGCCGACTTCAGCTTCTGGGCCGACGGGCCGTTCGGCATGTCGCCTGAACTTCAGGCCAGGTTCGAGGCGGCGATCGCCACGCACTACCACGCCTACGTGCGCGCGCTGATCGACCCCGACCTCGAGCCCCGCGCCGAGTGAATCGCCGTCGAGGTGGACCCCTGCACCTCGGGAGCACAGTGGCGAGCTGTGACTCAGCATCTTGGCGATGCTGAGCTGTGTCGCGTCGGTCTCACGCCCGAAGCGGCAAGCCGCAGTTGAGGGACCGGCGGGGCCGTGTGATCCTCCGCCCTCCGCAGAGCGTCGATGACTGCCTTCTTCCTCGAGTTCGAAGTCGTCCGCGAGGACCGCTAGGCGCCCCTCGTCGGGGTCGTCGAGGCCTTGCGCCTCAGCAAGCAGGAGGACGTGTGGCCGGACGACGATTTCTGGCTCGGCTTCTTCGATGCCGAGGCGAGGGCCTTTTTCTGGTGGCCGACCGCGGCGGATTTGGCGGCGTACCGTCGCCGCTGGGATGCGACCCCGGCCTCGGAGCGACCGTACGACCCGGGCCTCGAGACACCCTGGGATTTCGGGTCGATGCTCGACGCGTTCCGCAACGGCGAGTACGAGATCCTGGGCTGCCGTCGGATTTCGCCGACGACGGCGCGCCTCGAGTTCGACCCGTATGCGGGGCCGTTTGGCGGCACTGAGTGCATGCGGGCGCTCATCGAGGCGTTCGGTCACCGGGTGCTGCATGACTCCTGGGGCTGAGGCAGCCTCTTGCGGCAGGCGGCTCGAGTGAAGGCGCTGTCGCGTCAGCCCGGCGATTCATCGGCGTGCGGCGGTGAGCGTGACGCTGCCTCCACGCTCGAGCTCGAGGCGGAGCTCGGTCCCCACGGGCACCCGTGTCAGGGCATCGAAGCGATGCACGTGGTCGCCGGTGACGTCATGTCCGTCGACCGCGACGATCGCGTCGCCGACCCGCAGCCCGGCGTGCGCGGCTGGGCCGCCAGGCTGCACGAACGCGATTGTCGGCGGCCGCGCTTCCGCTCCCTCGGTCGGAACGTCTCGTCGCATCGTCATGCCGAGCTCGCCGGCCTCGTCGCCGGGCTGAAGCCGGCTTCGCGGCACCTCGAGCGGCGCCAGTTCGACCACGCTACCGTTCGAGATCCGTACACGCGTCCAGATAGTCTCGTGGTCGCTCGTCGCTCCGAAGCTCCTGGCGGTGACGATCACCGTCGCATGGCCGACAGGCACGTCGGCGACCTCGAATCGGCCGTCCGCGTCGGACACCGAGCGCTCGTCGACGTGGTCCGCCGAGCTGATGAACGCCTCTCTCCCTTCCGCGCCGAACTTCACGCGCATTCCCGGCACCGGCTCGCCGGTGTCGAGGTCGAGCACGCGGCCGCGGACGGTGACGCGGCCCGCCAGCGTGACCTCGACCTGTCCGCGCTCGCCCGTCGCCAGCGCGACCTCGGCCTTGCCCGCGCCTTCCGGCGCCTCGACTGCGACCACGAAATTACCTGCAGGCACCTGCGGGAACGCGAACGTCCCGTCGGTGCGGAAGAAGCTGTCGCGTACCTGGTAGCCGGTCGCCGCATCGCGGAGCTCCACCGAGAATCGCTCTGGTCCGCCGCCGCCGGGCAAGCGTACCCGCCCGACCAGCGAGCCCGGCGCGGCTATCTTGACGACGACCTCGCTGCCCACGGCCACCCGCTCGACGATCCCCTCGCCGCCGTCACGCCGGTGGGCCACGAGCGTATATGTCCCTTCAGGCAGGTCGCCAAACTCGAACCTTCCGTCGACGTCGGTCATCCGCGGCCGCAGGCCGCGGTCCATGCTCCACCGCATGTCGCGCAAGGTGGCCCCTGGTGAGCCGCTCTCCGGCTCGTGCAAGACCTCGACGAAGACGTCGTCCTGCGCTGCCTCGTCGCTATCCACGACCCGTCCAGAGATCTTCCCGTCCGGGGCCTCGACGACGAGGTCGAGGACAGCGGCCTCGCCGGTCTCGACCTCCACGCGCGGCGCTTCGCCGTCCTTGGCGTCGTGCATGCGCAGCGGCTGGTAGCTCTTGTTCACGCTCGCCTGGTACGCGCCGGCAGCGAGGCCGGAGAGGCGGAAGCTCCCGTCGTCGAGGCTGGTCGTCTGCGCGTAGGTCGGCCCACGCAGCAAGACCCTCGCCCCGGGGATGGCGCGGCCGTGGACGTCGTGGACCTCGCCACGGACCTCGCCGGCCGCCGGCAGCTCGATACGGATGTCTTCGAGGTCATGTCCGTCACGAACCTCGACTTCGGGCCCCTGGAGGAGCTGCGGTGGATCTCCGGCGAACACGCGCAATGCATAGCGCCCCGGCAACAGGCCTTTGACCTCGAACCGTCCGGCGTTGTCGGCCTCTGCGATTCCGCTGGTCGACTGCGCATTCGAACGGCTCGGGTCGACCTGCGGGTTCACCGTCACCGTCATCGCAGTGACGGGATCCCTGGTCGTAGCGACGACCGTACCGCGAATCGCCTGGCCCGGTCGGACCTCCCAGCGTAGCTCGCGGAGGCTGCGGTCGGCGATCGCCAGGGGCGGGTAGCTCGGCGCCGACACGAACCCTTCGCACCGGACGTCCACCTTGTAACTCCCGGGCAGCAGCCCCGGGACCCGCACCCGGCCGTCGGGTGAGATAGTCGCATGACGCTGGCCTTGGGGGTCCGAGAGGATGATCGAGCCGCGATCGCACGTGCCCCCGCCGGCGACCACGACTGTCCCTTCGACCAGGAAAGCCGGGTGCATGCGGACCTCCACCGGCGCGGAGGTTTCACCGAGGCCGAGCACCACCAGCGCCTCCGCAGCACCATATCCCTCGTCATGCAGCGCCCGCGCCTTGTAGGCACCGGGTCGCAACGCGTCGATCCTGAAGTTTCCGGACGCGTCGGTGAAGGCCGGTCCTTGGCGACCCCAGCCGCCGCCGTTGAGCGCGCTCACCTCGGCGCCCGCGACCGGCGACCCGTCGTCGGCGCGCACCACCCGGCCGAGCAGCACCGACTCCGGAATCATGAGGATCTCGAGCGTCAATCCCGGTGCGCGTCCGGAGGTTTGCGCGTCCGCATAGCCCTCCGCCGTCGCCGTCACCAGCACCTCGCCCGGGCGGACCCACAGCGAGAAGCTGCCGTCCGCGCCCGAGCGCCCGGCCGCGTCGCCCGCTTCGAGGAGCGCGCCATCGACCTCTCCGCCGCCGAGGTCGCGCACGATGCCGACGAGCTTCACCCCGCCGGGCAGCAGGGTGATGTCGATGCCACGCTCTTCCTGCCCGAAGCGCAGGGGCACCAGCTCGCGCGCCAGGGCCCCGGAGCCGCTCCGGTGCGCCCGCGGGATGAAATGCGGCGCGCTCGCGGTGATCCGATGCGGCACTGCCAGCAGGCCGTCCAGGCGATAAGAGCCGTCCGCCGCCGCGATCGTGCAAGGCCTCGCGCGCCGCTCGGACGCGCCGAGCGTCTCCGACGACGACGCCGCGCACACCGTCGCAGCCGGCACCGGGTGGCCCTCGGGATCGCGCACGTGCCCGGAGATGGCCGCCCGGTCTGCACGGCGCGGGTCGATCGGCGTCCTCGCCGGTCCCTCCACCGGAGACCGCAGGACGGTTTGCGAGGCAGTCGGTCCCGCGGAGGGAGGCCCCGCCGGGGATGGCTCCGTGAGCGCGAGCCAGCCGGCCACACCGACGATGCCGAGGCTCGTCACGAGAATGACTTTCGCGGCGATGCTCATGGAGCTGCTTGGGCTCGCGGACGGGAGCGACGCGCCGTGAGGCGCGGGCAGGACCACGACACACCAGGCCGAACGCCCGCCGAATTGCTCGTCGAGTCGAGCACGCAGGCGCTGGAGCGAGCGGTGGAGGCGCGAGCGGACGGTCGCCGCAGGAATGGCGAGCCCGCGGGCGATCTCGGCCGCGCTCTCACCCTCGAAGAACCTACGGACGATGATCTTCTGGTCCTCGGGCGCGAGCCGCTCGAGCTCGGCGAGGAGCACACGGAGCAGCTCCAGGCGCAGCAACTCCCGGTCGGGCTCGGCGGCGATCGCCCTCGTCGACGCCCCAGCCTGCTCGCGCCGCTCGCGACGCGCCTGCGTGCGCAGCTGCATGCGGAAACGGTTGCGAAGGACCGTCGCCAGCCACGGGCGCAGCGGCTGGCCGTCGTCGGCCGGCGGGTGGGACCATGCGGTCACGAGCGTGTCCTGCACGAGGTCGGCGGCGTCGTCGGCGTCTCGTGCGAGGGCGGCGGCCAGGCGTTGCAGCCAATTCATGTCCGCGAAAGCGGCGGTCGCTCCGGAGTGGGTCATCGTTCACCGCCGGCATGCCACCGCGCGGGCGAGTGTTGCAAAGGCGAGGGCAGATTTTTTTCGGCGGCCTCGAGCGCGAATGCCGGATGCACGAACGTGCGGTCGTGCGCGATTTGGGCGCCGCTTGCCGGTGGTGTGCGAGCCGGATCTGGAACGGTTCGACGTGGAGCCGCCCACCTCCGTCTTGCGTGGGGTTCCCACGCTGCGCTGTGCGAAGGTGTTCACTGCGCTGCAACAGGGCGCCGCGGGCTGAGCGGATCAGCCGGGTTCGACGGCAGCTCAGGGCGGCGGGGGGATGCAGGCGTCGGTGATGCACTGCAGGACGCCGGCCTCGAAGCTGACACCGGTGGCCTCGCACATGGCGGGGAGCTGCTGCTTGGCCTCGGCGGACAGCGGATTGCCAGCCAGCAGGAGCATGGCGCACGTATTCTCGGGGACCATCCAGTCGACGCCGGCGAGAGCGTCGACCTCGACGATCATGTTGTCGCTGAGGTCGATCACTTCCGGGATCGGGAAGCTGGCGATCGGGCTCAGGTCGGTGATCGCACACGACGGGGCGTAGAGGTAGAGGATCGGCAGGCCCGTCAGGGGCGACAGGTCGGCGACCTCGGTGTCGGCCATGAACAGCCGCTCGAGCTTGGGCACGCCGGCGAGCGGCCCGAGGTCGGTGACCGCGGAGTGGGTCAGGTCGAGCCGGACGAGCGCCGGCAGGCCGGCGAGCGGCGCGAGGTCGGTGACCTCGGACTCGGCGAGGTCGAGCTCCTCGAGGGTGACGAGGCCGGTGAGGGGGGAGAGGTCGACGGGGAGGGTATGGCCGAGGTCGAGCCGCCTGAGCGCCGCGAGGCCCTGCAAGGGCGAGATGTCGGTGCTCGGCGAGGCTCGCAGGCTGAGAACTTCGAGGGCGGACAGACCGGCGATCGGGCTGATGTCAGTCGCCGGGATGCTGCCGAGGTAGAGATTCTTCAGGGCCGTCAGCCCTGCCAGCGGCGAGAGGTCGGTGACCGCGGTCTCCGAGAGCTCGAGCCACTCGAGCTTGGTCAGCCCCGCGATCCGCGAGATGTCGGTCAAGGCCTCGTGGCCCACCAGGGTCAGACTCACGACCCCGGTCGCACACTCCAGCCCGGTGAGGTCGGCGATCGGGCCATGCTGGAGCTTGGCGACGACGATCCCCCCCGGGCCGGTCAGCGCGTCGCCGGCGATCGGTCCGGGCGGTAGACCGTAGGCCAGGCGCACTGCGGCCTCGAGCGCGGGCTCGGTGAACTCGACGACGGTGCAGTCGGCATCGGCGGTGGTCGAGCCGTCGCTGGTCGTGGTGGTGGTCGTGTCGCTCGTGGTGCCCGGGTCGATGCCGGTCGTCGTCGGGTCGACGGTCGTGGCGACGGTCGTGTCGGAGCTGGTCGTCGGCTCACCGGTCATCGGTGTGCCGGTCGTCGTCGTGTCGACGAACGGCTCGGTGGAGCTCGTGGCGGTCGTCGTGCTCGCGTCGGTGGTCGGGTCGCTGCCGGGGGTCGGGCCGCAGGCGAACAGGGCCAGCGCGGCGAGAGTGCAGGGGCCCGGACGACGGGAGGGCGACATCCGGGCAGCCTATCATTTTCAGTCGCGGACGCGCGGCGGGCAGGCCGGCGCGGCGGGCTCACGGGCTGATGCAAGCGTCGTTGCGCCGCGATTGAGCTTCTGCGGTTGCTACGTCGCGTCGCCGTACGAAGTGACGTTCGACCACCACCAGGACCAGCGCGGTCAGGAGCGCCGGCCCTACGCCCCAGGCCGCAGCGACCGCGAGGGTACTTCCGAGGGCCCCGAGACCGGCGAGCAGGATGAACGCGAGCTCGCTCGACCGCAGCGGCTCCGCGGGTAACGGCGCGAGCGCGTGAAGACCCGCGTCGAGCGCTCGAAGACGGAGCTCGCCACGGATGCGCCGTTCCACGAGGCCGCACACCAGTTGCGGCCACACGGTCCCCGCGAGGAGCAGGGTCCACATGGGCAGCTGCAACCACACCATGAGGAAGAAGAGGAGCGGCGTCAGCGGCACCGCGATCATGACGATGAGCGGCTGCCCCCGACGCGGAGTCGAAATTTTCTGGTGAGAGTCGGGGGCCGCAGCGCTCATCGAGCTCGCGCGGCCATGTCGCTCGTGCTGCACCTGCTCGAAGCTGCGGACGCAGGTCGACGCCCGCGAGTCCTGGGGACTCGCGGGCTCTCGTGTGTCGGCAGAATGTCTGCCTCAGACGAACTGCGAGCGCAGTCACGCGATTCTCAAAGCCCAGGCCCTATTGCATGAAGCAGTAGATCGGCTTCTTCCAGGCGCACGATTGCTGGCAGACGAATTGCGTCCACAGGCCGTCGGCCTTGTTCCACTGGCCGCCGCCGGTGAAGCCGGGGGCGTTGCTGGTCCAGTTCTGGCAATCGGTGAAGTCCGTGAACATGGTGCCGTTGGTGATCGTGTTGGTGAAGGTGAGCTGGGAGACGCCGCCGCAGACGTTGGCGTCGGAGCCGGGCGGGGTCTTGAGCTCGGAGAGGTTGATGGCGGCGGCGATGTTGCCGTCGATGAGGTCGGCCCAGTTGTTGGCGACGAGGACGCCGTCGCGGCGGGCGTAGGGGATGGCCGACTTGGTGAAGCGGGTGACGGGGGTGCCGGTGTCGTCGCTCAGCCAGGCGCGGTAGGTGCCGGGGAGGCCGGCGGCCTGGGCGGCGGCCTGGCACTTCATGTCGGCGCCGGCGAGGCCGCCGAGGTTGCCGTCGAAGCCCTGGCTGGTGGCGAACACGACCTTGTGCGCCTTGCACTTCGAGCTGCAGCCGTCACCCTCGGCGAGGTTGCCGTCCTCGCAGTTCTCGCCGGCGGCGCTGTTGATGACGCCGTCGTTGCAGGCGGCGAAGGTGCAGTCGAGGTCGCAGGTGGAGGTCTGGCTGCCGTGATCGCAGGCCTCGCCGGCGCTCTCGTTGAGGACCTCGTCGCCGCAGACGACGGCGGTGCAGTCGTCGTCGCAGGTGGCGGTCTCGGTGCCGGCGTCGCAGGTCTCGCCGGCGGCGCCGTTGACGGTCTTGTCGCCGCACACCGCGAGGGTGCAGTCGCTGTCGCACGTGGGGCTGTCGCCGCCGGTGTCGCACGCCTCGCCGCTGGCCGGGTTGTGGTGGGCGTCGCCGCACTGCGGGAGGGTGCAGTCGCTGTCGCAGGCGGGGCTGTTGCCGGCGTCGTCGCAGGCCTCGGTGCCGGCGAGGACGAAGCCGTCGCCGCACACCGCGAGCTTGCACAGGGTGGTGCAGGCGTCGTCGTCGAGGGCGTTGCCGTCGTCGCACTCCTCGTCCATCTGCAAGATGCCGTCGCCGCAGGTGGCGAGGGCGCACTCGTTGGTGCAGGTGTCGTCGTTGACGTCGTTGCCGTCGTCGCAGGCCTCGAGCAGGTCGTGGACGATGCCGTCGCCGCACTCGGCGAGGATGCAGCCGACCAGACAGTCGTCGTTGTCGAGGTCGTTGCCGTCGTCGCACGGCTCGACGCCGACCTGGACGACGCCGTCGCCGCACACGGCGGTGGTGCAGGCGTTGGTGCAATCGTCGCCGTCGTCGAGGTTGCCGTCGTCGCACTCCTCGGTGATCTGGACGATGCTGTCGCCGCAGACGGGGAGGCGACAGCCGGTCGAACAGCCGTCGCCCTCGATGTCGTTGCCGTCGTCGCACTCCTCGCCCACGAGCTCCTGGACGATGCCGTCGCCGCACACGGCGGCGATGCAGGCGTTGGAGCAGGCGTTGAGGTCGACGAGGTCGCCGTCGTCGCACTCCTCGCCCGGATCGACCTGACCGTCGCCGCAGATCGGCGGCGGGCCGGTGGTGCTGTCGGTCTCGCCGGTGGTGGTGGTGGTCGAGGTCGAAGTCGTGGTCGAGGTGGTGGTGCCGTCGGTGATGGTGCCGTCGGTGACCGTGCCGTCGGTGCTCGTGATCGCGGTGTCGGTGGCAGGCCCGGTGGTCGGCTCGAGGGTGGTGCCGGTCTCGGTGCCGCCGATCGTGCCGGTCTCGGTAGTCGGCGCGGTGGTGGTCGGCAAGTCGGGGCCGGTGGTGCTGCCTGCAGTGGTGGTGCCGTCAGTGTCGGTGGTGCCGGTGCCGGTGTCCGTGAGCACTGCAGTGTCGGTGCGACCACAGGCGAGGGCCGAGGCGAGCATCACGAGACCCAGCGAACGACAAGCGAAGCTGTAAGCGAGCATGCTCGCCAGGGTACGAGAGTCGAGCGAAGGCCGGCAACTCGCGCCGCCGCAGGCGACGTCCGCGGGCAGGTGCGCCCTGAGCCCACCCATCCGGCCGAAGCCGCGCCCGCGGAGCAGCGTCGGAGGAAAGATGCAGCGCGTCCGTGCGCGGACCGTTACGCGGCCGTCAGGTCGGAGCAGTCCGCCGCGCGATAGCGACGAGAAGACGGCAGGCGCGGCGGGTCCTCACGCGGGCGAGGCGAGGACCACGAAGGTGGAGCGCAGCGATCGCTTCCGTGGCGAGGACGGGTCGAGAGGAGGCGCGCCGTGGGAAGACTCGGCGCCGATGCCGGCGAAGGGGATGCGTCCGGACCCGGGTCACGCCGGCGGGTCGCGCCACCCGAAGTCGATGCGCTCGCCCTCCTCAGGGCAGCTCTGCGAGCAGCTCGGGGCCGGGTCACGCCGGCGGGTCGGGCCGCTCGAAGTCGATGCTCGCGTCGCCTCGGGCAGCGAGAGCATCGACAATGCGAAGAGCTCAGGCGGGCTCGTCGCGCCACTCGATGTCGATGCCCTCGCCCTCCTCGGGCACGTGCTTGCGCAGGAGGGCGAGCAGCTCGGCGTCGACCTGGTTCTCCTCGAGGTAATCGAGGGTGTCGCGGTCGATGTAGTAGTCGCGGTCGTCGGCGCTCTCCTCGACGAGGAGATCGATGAGGTCGCGCAGCTGGTCGTCGGTGATAGGTCCGATCAGGGCGCCGGTCTGCTTGTTGTAGAGGCGAGTCACGCGGGGATGGTAGCCGGTCCGGGGCGGCGGCGCGACGCTGGTCGGACGGCGGGCGAACGGGCCGCCGGGAGCCGCGCGAGGGCGGCTCTGCTCGCTCGCGGCGCGGTCGTCCGGCCGGTCCGGCCGGACCTGGCCGATGGGGCAGGTTCTGGCCACGGAGCCGTTCGCGCGTCCGCCCGGGGCGGCCGGACCTGGCCGGTGGGACAGGTCCGGCCCGCGGTGGCGGTCGCGCGGGCGGACCTGGTCTGTGGGACAGGTCAGACGGGGCAGCCGGGCTCGCCCATGTCGCAGCAGAGGCAGACGGAGGTGCCCATGTCGTCGCCGCAGAAGCCGTGGTCGTACAGGGCCATCATGGCGTCGCCGACCTCGGTACACTGGACGAAGCAGTCGAACTGCGACAGCTTGCCGTAGATGCAGGTGTTGAGGTTGGTGTCGTCCTCGCAGCTGGCGGGGTCGCTGTTCTCGCAGGCGGTGCCGGGGCCGTCGCCGCAGATGAACTCGACGGTCTTGCCGGTGTCGACGCAGCCGTAGGCGAAGTCGTAGCCGTCGAAGCTGCAGCTGTCCTTGGCGAGGTTGGGCTCGAGCACCCAGGTGGCGCCGTCGCAGCGGTAGACCTGGCTGCCCTCGGGGCCGCAGGCCTCGGTCATCGTGCACCAGAACTGGCCGTTCTGGCAGTTCTCGGGCGGCGGCTGCTCGCCCTGGCACTCGACGCCGCCGGTGGTGGTGCCCTCGCTGGTGTCAGTGGTCTCGGTGGTGCTCGCGGTCGCCTCGGTGGTGGTCGTGGTCGAGCTGGTCTCCGGCAGCGTGGTCGACTCGGTGGTCGGGCCGGTGGTGGTGGTCGGCTCGCTGGTCGAGGTCGGCTCGACGGTGGTGGTGCCGACGCTCGAGACCGTGGTGGTGTCCTCGACCGGACAGCAGGACAGGTCGTTCGGGTCGTCGGTGCAGTACTCGAAGCCGTCGTTGCAGTAGCAGGTCTCGCCGTCGAGGTACGAGTTGGGGTCGTCGCACACGAACTCGCCGGTGTCGGAGTCGGAGTCGTTCGTGGTGTTGCCGCCGCCGATGATGCAGGCCGACGCGAGCCCCAGGAGGGCCAGGAGCGCGATTTTGCGAGGTAAGCGAGCCATGGCGAAAAAATGACATAAACCCGCGGGGCGCGTCAGGGCAATTTATCGCCCGTGTCGCACAGGAAGCGGAAGCTGTAGCCGCCCGGCTGGGGCAGGGCCTTGTAGCTCTTCACGCTGCCGTCCTGGTTCCACTGGTAGAGCATCGAACAGCCCTCGCACGCCCCGAGCTCGTCGGGCTCGCCGCTGCCGACGGCGACGTCGCTGACGAACCACGCCTGGTCGTCGCCGGCGCGCCACTCGGGACAGTCGAGCCCGTTGAGCGGCGCGTCGACGCAGCTCTCGCCCGCGGTGACTGGATAGATCCCCAAAATCTGCAGGTAATCGGCGCCGCTCTTCACCGTGCCGCCCCCGACCGGCTCGAGATTGTCGCCGGTGGCGACCTCGTAGGCGACGCCGAGGTGCGCCGGGCTGCGCGGGACGAACAGCTGCATGCCCCAGTCGGCGCAGGCGGCCTCGGCGGTGGCGGCGGTGGCCGGGTTGGGGTTCATGCCGCCGGCGACGTCGACCTTGAGGAAGGTGTAACCGCCGCCGTCGACGGCCGGATCGAGGGCGCACCAGACGTCGATCGGGTCCATGATGCCTTCGCGGCGGACGCTGAAGACGCCGCTGACGGCCTCGGGGGTGGCCTCCAGCCACTCGAGGCAGCTGTGGGCGTACCGGCAGGTGGGCAGGCAGTCGGGGCCGTCCTCGCAGTCCTCGTTCTCGGGATCGACCTGGCCGTCGCCGCAGCCGGGGGCGGCGGCGCTGCAGTCGGCGAGGCAGCTGCCGTAGGTGCCGTCGTTGGTGCCGTCGTCGCAGACCTCGTCGCCGTTGAGGACGCCGTCACCGCAGGCGGGCAGGAGGCAGGCGGTGGTACAGGCGCCGTCGTCGGCGTTGTCGGGGCCGAGGTCGCACTCCTCGGCGTCCTTGGCGACGAGGCCGTCGCCGCACGTGGCGTTGCGACAGTCGGAGGTGCAGGCGCCGTCGTCGGCGTTGTCGGGGCCGAGGTCGCACTGCTCGTCGGCGTCGACGAAGCCGTCGCCGCACACGGGCTCGGCGGTGGTGGCGGGCTCGCTCGTGGTCGGTTCGCCCGTGGTCGGGTCGCTCGGGGAGACGCCGGTGGTGTCGACGCTGGTGGTGGTGCCGGGGCCGGTGGCGGTCGACTCGGTCTCGGTGTTGGCGTTGGGGTCGAGGCAGGCCTGCAGGGCCAGGGCCGTGACGCTCAGTTGCAGCGAGATCCGGAGACGCGGCGCGGTGGGCATGTTCGAGGGATTTGTCCACGATTCAGCCGGGGCCGCAAGAGGCGCGAGGCGAGGCGAGCTGAATCAAAAGACAGGGGCGTGGGAATGCGACGAGGCCGCGAGCCCCTGGCGGGCTCGCGGCCTCGAGGACGGCCTCAGGGGCGCGTCAGCGCGACTTGACCTCGAAGCCGAGGGCGCGGCGGGCCCCGACGTAGGCGGGGCTGACTGCGAAGACCAGGAGGTCGCGCAGGTCGGCGTCGAAGGCCGCGCGGGCCTTGAGGGCGGCGCTGCGTTCGCCTGGCTCTTGGGGCAGGCCGAGGATGTCGAGGGCGGCGCCGAGGTTGCGCGACAGGCACAGGCCGACGCGGTCGCCGGAGCGCTGGACCCATGCGCGCCAGTCGCGGCTGTCGAAGCCCTCCTGCTCGCGCTCCTTGAAGCCGGTGCTGAGCTGGCGGGCCAGGCGGATCGGCAGCTTGCGCGCGAGGGTCTGGCCGAGCCGCGTGGCCAGGTCGGCCTCGTCGCGGGCGCGCACGCGCCGGGTGTGGCGCGGGTGGAAGGCCTGCAGGGCGGCCGCGAGGACGCCGGCGAACAGCGGCTTCGGCAGGCCGGAGACGAGGATCGCGGCGGGGCGGGTGAAGAACATCGCGCGCCCGAGGGCGAAGCGCAGCCGCGGGGCGGTGGTCTCGGCGCGGGCGGCCGGGCCGACGAGGATCACCGGCGGGTGCACGCACGAGACGCTGGTCCAGCCGCCCTCGACGCGCATGTCGGGGAGCAGCTCGACGTCGGCGAGGCGCACGCCCTGGGCCGGCATCTGCGTGCCGAGCTCGGTCCAGACCTTCCACAGGAGGGTGTCCTTGTCGGTCTCGGCCTCGATCCAGGCGGCCTCGCTGAACTGCGGGCGCGGCAGCTCTTCGGCGAGCAGCTCGGCGGCGCCCTCCCACAGCGCGGTGAGAGCCGGGACGACGCCGGCGTCGGCGGGGGCCGGGTCGATGACCGTGGCGGGGTCGAGCTTGCCGCTGCGCACCGACAGCAGCTCGTGGCTGGTGAGGAAGGCGCCGGCCTCGGCGTGGCCGGGGCTGACGATCCGCAAGAGCTGGTGGATGGCGTGGGCGCGGCCCTCCTCGCCGTTCTCGGCGCAGTGGCGGGCGAGCGCGGCCAGGCTGGCCTCGTCGAGCGGGTCGAGGTGGAGCAGGGCGTCGGAGTTGCTGCGCACCTGCGGGCCCTGGATCTTCTCGTCGGCGTAGAGCCGGGCGAGCTGGCGCCGCGGGGCCAGGCCGAGGCCGGTCGGGTCGAGCTCGGCGGCCCGCTCGAGCAGCCGGATCGCCTGCGCGGGTCGGCTGTCCTTCGGGTCAGGCGAGGGCTCGGCCTGGACCACGAGGTCGGCCAGGCGGACCAGCAGGCGCTGGCGATCGCGGGCCTCGCGTGGGTCACCAGGCGGCTTCTGGACGCTGTCCTTGGCCAGATAGGCGCGCACCGCCGGCTCGATCTCGTCGACGGTACCAGCGGCCCGCAGGGCGTCGACGAGGCCGTGGATCGGGGCGGCGGCGTCGGGCAGCAGCTCGACTGCGGCGCGGGCGTAGCCGAGCGCGCGCTCGGGGTCGCCGGGTTCGCCGCGCTGGAGGGCGATCTTGACGCCCTCGAGCAGGAAGCCGGCCCGCTTGGCGTCGCGCAGGTCGGGGTGGTGCAGCAGGCGGTCGAGGCAGCCGAGGGCGATGCCGGCGTTGCGCGAGACGGCGGTCCAGAAGGCGGCCTCGAGCTGGCGGCGGTCGAGGACCGGGTGCGGGATGTGCTGGATCAGGGCGAGGCCGGCCTGGACGGCGTCGAAGGCGGCGCCGAGGATCTTCTGCGCGGAGACGCTGACGACGGTCTCCTCGCCGGTCTCGGCGGCGGCCCCTGCGGCCTCGTGGAACAGCATGCCGGCGGCGAGCAGGGCCCGGCCGCGGGCCTCGGGGTCCTGCTCGAGGTCGGCGAGGGCGAGGGTGTGCTCGGCGGCGTCGACCAGCCTGCCTGACTCTTGGGCCAGCTGGGCCAGGGCCGCGCGGGCCTTGCGGTGGCGCGGGGCCAGCTCGAGGGCGCGGGCGTAGCGAGCGGCGAGGCGCTCGGCGGGGGCGTTCTGCTTGGCGTCGCACTCGGCGGCGAGGATCAGCAGGTCGGCGACCACGGGGGCGCGCTCGGGCGGGACCGGGGTGCCGGCGGCGAGGCGCTGCTCGACCGGCTCGAGGGCGGCGACTGCGTCGCGGTGGCGGCCGGCGGCGGCGCGGTTGTGGGCCATGGCGGCGCGGATCTCGAGGTCGTCGGGGACGTGGCGCAGGGCCATCGAGAGGCGGCGGTAGGCCTCGTTGGCGCGGTCTGTCTGTTCGAACAGGTGCGCCAGCATCAGCAGGCCCTCGACCAGGCGCGGCTGATCGCGGGTGAGGCCGAACGCCTCGACCGCGGCCTCGAGGATGGCCTCGGCCTCGGCGTGCAGGCCGGCGTCGATGAGGGCCGCGCCGAGGGCCAGGCGCGCGGGCGCGTAGTCGGGGTCGGCGGCGAGGGCGGCCTCGAAGCGCTGGCGGGCGCGCGCGAGCTCCTGGCCGCCGCGCAGCAGGGCGCGGCCGCTCTCGGTGAGGATCCGGGCGCGGATCTCGGGGTCGTCGATCTGGGCCAGCTGGGCGTCGAGCAGGGCGTCGGCGCCGTCGAGGTCGCCGGCGGCCAGGCGCAGGCCGACCAGGCCCTCGATCGCCTGCGACAGCCGGCGGCTGCGCTGCGGGGCGCCGGGGGCCAGCTCGGCGAGGACGCGGGTGAACAGCTGGGCGGCCAGCTCGGGCTCGTGCAGGCGGTCGCGGGCGATCGCGGCGGCCTCGAGGATGCCGTCGGGCTCGCCGACGGCGGCGAGGCTGACGGTGAGGGCCCGGTCGTCGCCGAGGGTCCGCGCGAGGGCGACGCGGCGCTGCTGCAGGCCGAGCGCGGCCTCCGGCGGGGCGGCGGCGAGCGCCTCGTCGAGGGTCTCGAGCGCGCCGCGGGGGTCACCTGCCTCTTCGGCCAGGGCGGTCGCCAGGGCCTCGGCGATGCGCACGCGGCGGGCCGCCAGCGCCGGCGAGACCGGCTCGGGGATGTCGAACGGCAGCGGCTCCTCGTCGAGCGGCTCGGCGCGGACCTCCATGTCGCTGACGATCTCGGCCAGGCGCCGGCGCAGCATCTCGACGCCGTCATCCATGCGCCCGCCCTTGCGGTAGAGGCGGGACAGGCCGAGCACGACGTCGTCGTTCTCGGGGGCCTCGGCGGCGAGGGTCTCGAGGGTCCCTTGCGCGGCGGCCTCGTCGCCCTGGCCCTCTTGCAGGGCGCGGGCCTTGACGACGAGGAGGGCGATGCGGGCGTCGCGGTCGCCGGGCGCGACCTGGGCCAGGCGGCGGTCGAGGATCGGCAGCAGCTTGGCGTACTGCTCGGTGCGCAGGTAGAGGCTCTGCAGGCGCACCAGGGCGTCGGGGTCGCCGGGGTTGTGGTCGAGGACCTCGGACCAGCCGGCGATCGCGGCGGCCGGCTGGCCGAGGCGCTCCTCGGTGAGGGTGGCGGCGCGGGCCAGGCAGCGCACGCGCGCGTCGGGGTTGGGCACGACCTCGGCGGCGGAGCGCAGGGCCTCGACGGCGCGGACCCACAGGCCCTCGCGCTGGAGGATCTCGATCAGCTCGGCGTGGACGTCGGCGGTCTCGGGGGTCTCCTTGACCAGCGCCTCGAGGCGGCGGATGGCCTCGAGCGAGCGGTCGGCGCGGTAGGCGAGGTCGCGCGCGAGCTGCAGGACGCGGGGGATCCGCTCGTCCAGCGGGAGGCCGTCGGCCTCGACGTCGTAGAGGCGCGCCGAGGCCTCGGCGGCCTCGCGCTCGCGGCCGGTCTTGGCGTGCAGCGCGGCCAGGCTGCGCAGCGCGCCCAGGTGCTTCGCCGAGACGGCGAGCACGCCGCGGTACTGCTCCTCGGCGCGCTCGGGCTGACCTGTCTGTTCGTACAGGTCGGCGAGGCGCAGGTGATAGGCGACGATGTGCTCGGGCAGGGTGAGGTCGGACAGCAGGCGCGACAGCGCGGCGATCAGGCGCTCCGGGTCGGCTGTCCTTTCGGCCATGTGGACGAGGCCCGAGAGCGCGACCGCGTCGTCGGGCACCAGCGCGAGGGCCTCCTCGTAGCGCTCGAGCGCGGCGTCGGGCATGCCGGCGCCCTCGTCCCACAGGCGAGCGAGCAGGCGCTGCAGGCCGGCGCGCTCGGACTTGCTGGCGGGGACGACCGAGGCGTAGGCGTGGGCCAGCTCGTGCCAGGCGGAGCTGGCGGACGGGCGGCCGGGCAGGACCGGGGCGTCGAGCTCGGGCAGGGCCGGCAGGCCGGCGGTGACGGCGTCGATCAGCTCGCGGCTGGCGACCGGGGGCGGCGGCGGCAAGCTGGCCGCAGGGACAGGCTCAGGCGGGCGCGAGGGCGGCGGCGGGGCGGCGGGGCGGCGGGCCGGCGGCGGGGCCTTGGCGACCGGCTTGCCGCCCGGCGGGCGCGGCGGGGTCGGCTTGAGCGGCTTGGCGGCGGGCCGCGGCAGCGAGCGCTTGTGGGCGACCGGGCGCGGGGCGTCGTCGTCGAGCTCGAGCATCTCGTCGAGGTCGAGCACGCCCGAGACCTCGGCGCTGGGGCGCTTCGGCGCCGGGCCGACCAGGCTGTCCTCGATCGGCTCGAGGTCGGCGAGGTCGAACACGCCGCTCTCCTGGCGCGGCAGGCCGGCCGCGCGCACGCTGACCGAGCCGGACGCCTCGACGGCCTCGAGGTCGGCGATGTCGACGATGTCGGTCTCGCCGCGGGCCGGCCGCGGGGCGCGGATCTTGACCGCGGTGGCCGACAGCTCGACGGGCTCGAGGTCGGCGAGGTCGACGATGTTGGTGTGCGTCTCGCTGCGGACGGTCTTGCCCGGGCGGGCGACGACCTCCTTGCCACCGCCGCGCCGCAGCTCCTCGAGCGGCTCGAGCTCGGACAGCTGGATCTCGGCGGTCGGGCGCGACACCTCCTCGAGGTCGTCGAGCTCCATCACGCTCGACTCCTCTTTCTTGCGGGCCTTGACGGCCATGCGCGGGGCGAGCGTGTCGGGGTCGAGGCCGAGCTTGCGCCACTGGTCGCGGTCGGCCAGCTCGGGCGGGACGATCTGCGGCCACAGCAGCGGGTCGCGGGCCGGCGGCGGGGCGGTGTAGGTGCCGGTCAGGCTGGCGAGGTGCCACATCTTGCTGTGGACGGGCCCGAGCTCACCTGTCTCGGGGGGCAGGTCGCCCTGCAGCTTCCAGGCGGCGATCCGGGCCCTGAGCGCGTACTCGGGCCGGCCGAGGCAGTTCTCGTAGAGCTCGGCGATCTGGGTCAGGAGCTTGCCCTGCTGGGCCTTGCCTGTCCCGAAGGCCAGCTCGCTCGCGGGCGCGAGCAGGAGCAGGTGCCACAGGTTGTCGCGCTCGGCCAGGCGGTCGAGCTCGAAGCGGGCCTCCTCGCTGCCGGGGTGGAGCGAGAGGGCGCGCAGCCACTCGGCGATGGCGCCGGCGGTGTCGCCGAGGCCGGCGCGCAGCTCGGCGCGGCGCTTGAGCAGCGACAGCTTGAGCGCGGGGTCGACGGTCTGGCCGATGATCTGCTGGGTGACCGACAGCAGGGTGAGCGCGCCGGTCGGCGGGGTGTCGGGGCTGCGCTTCTCGTCGACCTTGGCGGCCATCGCCTCGATCGCGGGCATCAGCGCGGTGCCGTCGCGGTCGTAGGCGACGCCGAGCCGCAGGGTGCGCAGGGCCGCGAGCGGGTCCTGGCGCTTCTCGTAGTCGATGCGCGCCGAGTCCTTGAGCTGGTTGAGGCCGCCGCGTTCGTTGCGCTGCAGCTTGGCGAGCGCGAGGCCGCGGTGGTGATCGGCGAGCTCGGGCCAGAGCTGGTGGCGCTGGGCCAGCTCGGTCATCAGGCCGGCGGCCTCCTCGGCGAGCGAGGGATCGGCGGGGCGCAGGTCGGTCTCGGCCCGCCGCAGCCACTGGAACGCGCGCTTGTGATCGTTGAGGTGGCGCTCGTAGATCTTGGCGATGGCGACGCAGGCGTCGAAGCGGCCGAGGCCGGTCTTGGCGCGGCCGAGCTTGAGCTCCTGCAGGTCGATCAGCGCCTGCCACATCTGGTGGGCCTCGCCGAGGGCCTCGATCTGGCGCCCGAGGTCGTCGTCGTCGGGGCGCAGCTTGTAGGCGCGCTGCAGGTAGCCGATCGCGCGCGCGGGGTCGCCGAGGCGCTCGCGCGCGATCTCGGCGGCCGACATCAACAGGGCGATGGTGCCGTAGTCGCCGTAGTTGGGGGTCTTCTCCTGGAAGGCCAGCTCCTGCTCGCTGACGTCGAGCATCTGCGGCCACAGGCCGTGGGCCTGGGCCAGGCCCTCGAGGCGGTCGAGCACGGTGCCGGCGTCGAGGCCGGCGCGCAGGGCCACGAAGTAGGCCTTGCGGGCCCAGGCGAAGGCGAGGTCGGGGTCGCCGATCTTCTTCTCGGCGGTGGCCGAGGCGCCGAGGCACAGGTCGATCTGGCCGCGGCTCTCCGCGCGGCCGCTCATCTCGGTGAAGCGCTCGCCGTAGACGACGAGCAGGTCCTTGTACATGCCGTGGCGCTCGGCGAACGCCTCGATCTTCTGCTTGAGGTCGCGGCTGCCGGGGGCGATGCCGAGGGCCCGCCCGAGCAGCGCGAGCGCCCGCTTGGCGTGGCCGAGCCCGAACTCGCACACCTCGGCCATCTGCTCGAGGGTGACGACCTGCTGGGCGGCGTCGGTGAGGCTCTCGAGGCGCTTGCCGAGAGTGTCGAGGGTGGCCTGGTGGTCGCCGGCCAGCGCCTGCAGCTCGCCGAGGATCTTGAGGCCCTCGCCGTCGTCGGGCTCCTCGCGCATGAACCGCTGGAAGGCGGCGATGGCCTTGTGCGGGGCGTTGAGGTTGACGACGTAGGTGCGGGCGACCAGCGAGAACAGCTCGCGCCGCTCGTCGGTCTCGAGCGCCGAGAGCAGGAGGATCTCGGCGTGGCGGATCAGGCGGTCGAACTGGCCGGCGCGCTCGTACAGCTCGAGCAGCTTGAGGGCGACGTCGCGGTTGCCGACGGCGGCGTTCGAGCTGAGCTGCTCGAGCACGCGGATGGCGGCGGCCGGGTTGTCGAGCCGGTCGGCCAGGACCTCGGCGCGCTCCCAGCCGATGCCGAGCGCCTCCTCGTCGCTGTCGGCCATGTCCTGCAGGGTGCCGAGCGAGGCGGCCAGGCCGTGCCAGCTGCCGAGGTTGCGGTAGAGGCGGGTCAGCGCCTCGGTGGCGCCGCGGTGGTCGCGGTGGATCCGCAGCGCGCGCTCGAAGGCCGAGCAGGCCAGGTCGGCGTCGCCGAGCGACGACTCGGCGACGTGGCCCAGGCGCATGAGATAGTCGAGCTGGCGGATCGGCGGGGTGCGGGCCGAGCTGGCGGCCTTGCCGAGCAGGTTGGCGAGCTCCTCGCGGTTGCCGAGCGCCTCGTAGGCGGCGATCAGCTTGTCGGTGACCTCGAGGTTGTGCGGGTCGCCGGCCTGCAGCTGCGTCCACGCCTGGGCCGAGCGCTGCGGGTCCTGCAGCTTGCGGTCGGCGACATCGGCCATGCGCCGGATGATGCGGGTGCGCTGGGCCGGGTCTCCGACGAGGCCGAGCTCGCGCGACAGCGCCTCGTACTCGCCGCCGGCGTCGCCGAGCTCGGCGCACAAGCCCTGCATGCGGTGGACCGCGTCCATGTCCGACGGGCTGTAGCCGAGGATCTGCTCGCAGGCCCACAGCGCCTCGCGCGGGCTGTGCAGCTCGTGCTGCCACAGCTCGGCCATGCGCCGCAGCAGGACCACGCGCTGCGAGATGCTGCGGGTGACGTCGTGCTGGCGCCGCAGCAGGTCGATGACCTGGTCGTAAGCACCTGTCCGTTCGTACATCTCGGCGAGCGCGCGCAGGGCCCCCTCGTGGCCGGGCGCGAGCGCCAGCATCTCCTGCAGCAGGACGATGGTGCGCTGGGGGTCGGTCATGCGCTCGCGGTGGGCCTGCGACAGCCGGCGCAACACCTCGAAGCGGCGCTGCGGATCGACGGTGCGCTGCAGCTCGGCCTCGAGGGTGGCGAGGTTGGCGTCGAGCATGCGCGCGCGCTTGTCGATGCGGGCGATCTGGTCGCGCGGGCGCCAGTCGTTGGGGTAGGCGAGGGCGAGCCGGTTCCAGGCGTCGAGGGCGCCGGCGAGGTCGCCGAGGCGGCGCTCGTAGATCTCGGCCAGCTCGACGAAGTGCTCGGCGAACTCGGAGCGAGCGAGCGGGCTGTCCGGGCCGCCGCCCATCTGCAGGGCCTGGTCGCCCTGGTAGAGGATGAGGCCGGCGAGGTGCGACCAGTTGTTCTTGCGCCGCCAGTGCTCCTTGTAGCCCTCGAAGGCCTCGTGATTGAAGGGCTCGCGCTCGAGCACGCGGTAGAAGCTGACCGCGGCCCGCTCCTCGTCGCCGAGGTCCTCGCGGGCGACGCGGGCGGCCCACAGCAGCTTGTCGGTCGGCAGACCGCCGGGGTCCTGCTCGGACCAGCGCTCGTACAGGCTGACGAGGCCGTGGTTGTCGCCGAGCTCGACCAGCAAGGCCTCGAGGCGCAGCCAGGCGTCGCCGCCGGGCCGCTCGAGCCGCGAGGCCTGCTCGTAGCAGGCGCGGGCCTCCTCGCGGCGGGCGAGGCGAGTCTCGAGCAGCTCGCCGCGCGACAGCCACAGGCCGTAGCTGTCGGCCTCGGTGACATAGCCGATCCACGCCCCGTAGAGGTCGTCGAGCTCCATCCACTTCTCCTGCGCCATCAACAGCTCGGCGAGGGCGTTGCCGGCCTCGTGATGGTCGGGACGCAGGCTCATGGCCCGGCGCAGCAGGCTGTAGGCGATCTTGTCGTCGCCCTGGCTGCGCGCGAGCTTGGCGGCGCGGAAGAACACGTCGGCGGCCTTCTGCAGGCCCTCGTCGCTGGCCTTGCCGCTGCCGAGGTAGAGGGCGCCGAAGGCCCGCAGGGCGGCGACGTCGTCAGGGTTGGCCTTGAGCGCGGCCTGCAGGTGGAGCGCGGCGGAGGGGATGTTCTCGAGCTGCTCGGCCTCGATCCGCGCGAGGCGGAGGTGAAGGGCGGCGAAGCGGTCGCGCTCGCGGACGTTGTCGGTGCGCGCGAGCTCGGCGTTGATCAGATCGATGACGCGCAGCCAGGCGCCAGCCTGGAGATGAAGCCGGATGAGCTGATCGCTGGCGTCGCGCTCCTGGGGGTTGATCTCGAGCGCGGCCCTGTAGCAAGCGATGGCCTCGTCGACCTGACAGCGCTGCTCGTCGACCTTGCCGAGCTCGACGAGCGCGCCAGGGACCGCGCCCCGATCGTGCCGCCGCAGGTGGTCGAGGCGGAACTTGAGCAAGGTGGCAAGCTCGTCGAGGCTGCCGAGCTCGCCGTAGACCTTGCGCAGTTGCTCGTAGGCGCGGCTGTTGTGCGGCTCGGCCTGGAGGGCGCGCACGAGGGCGTAGGCGGCCTGGGGCTTGTCCTTGACGCGGTCGTACCAGAGCTCGTAGGCCTGGACGCACAGCTCGGCGACCTTCGGCGGGCCACTGATCGCTGCAGCGTGCACGACGAGCAAGGTGGCGAGGGCGCTCCAGTTCTCGGCCTCGCGGAAGGCCCGTCGCAGCTTCAAGAAGGCGTCGTCGCTGGGCTTGGCGCGAAACGCCCCGAGCTCGGGCGGCTCTCCATGAGCCACGGGCGGCAGCGGGCAAGGCAGATCGTGAGGCGAGGGCTGGCGCTTGGGCGCGACGGCGGTTTCGGGCATGGGCGTGGGCCGCGAGCGGGGCCGCCCAAGGTACCACGGCCGCCCTGGCGTGTGGTTTGCGGGCGGACAGGTGACCGTGGGCAAGATCGCGCGCGTGGCGGGACACGGAGGGTCGGCGATTGGGGGCGGAAGGCCCGATCGTCGGGGCGCTGTCGCGCTCGTGAATGGGTGAGGGATTCTGCGCGGGGGGCTCGGCGGTCAGCATATTGCCGACTGCGCCTCGCGGGGGGTCCGGGGAAGCGGCGGCCGCGAGTTAACCGGCGAGATGGACACTCGTTCCTCGCGCCCATCTCGCCTCTAATTCGCGGCCGCCGCTTCCCCGGACCCCTGGCACGGCTGCAGCCGTGAGAGGCCCGCACGCCGTCGTGGGCTTCGATGCAGAGGCTGCCTGGCGGAGAGCGCGAGGCGTCTGTTCGACGGCCAGGGCTGGCCGCCGAACAGACGCCATTTCACGAACCGGGCGGCGTGCGTCTGTCGGAGACGATTGGTGTGAGGACTCGGGGAACTCGGGTGGCGAGAGATGACGATGATGTTTTCGGGGACGGTGCTCGGCTTCGGTGCCGTGATTGTCGTGATGGGGGATCGGGGCGATCGTGCTCGCGGGATGCCCGATGCGCCGATATTCTGGTGGGCGCCGACGAGAGCTGACGCGATGCTGCATGCAATGGGCATCGGCAAGCGCAGAATGACGAATGGCGATAGCGGGCAGGGCGATTCGTCGCTCGTGCTCGATGAGGATGACGGGGTTCCGGCAGGTCAGGCAGCGAGGTGCAGGTGTATCGCTCGATGCAGTCGACGGCCGCGCAGGCTCGCGACGTGGCGCAGGCGGAGGCCGCGGTCGAGCACGACGCTGGCGTGATCCGGCCTCCTGCGGGCATGACAGGCGGACGGATCCGTTGTCGCAGCGCGCGGTCGAAAAAAAATCGCTCGCGCATGGGCGCGCGGGTCCGGGGCGTGACGACGACAGGAGCGTCTATTCGACGGTCAGGGCTGGCCCGCCGACAGACGCGATTCACGATTCGGGCTGCGTGCGTCTTCCGGAGACGATCGTGTGAGGCCTCATCGCGCGCGGAGGCAGGGCGACGACGATGATGATTCCGGCGACGGAGGCTCGCGTGGGCGGTGCCATGATTCGGTGATTGGAGCTCGGTGGCGTGCCGGGTTCAGGCGGCCGCGGACCAGAGTTCGCGGTCGAGGGTTTTCCAGAGGCGGCGCGCGAGGTCGGGTGCGGGCAGGCCGGCGCGCCGTTCGAGGGCTTCGTCGCGGGGGGGCGGATCGCGGAGGGCGCGGGCGGCCTGCGAGCGGGCTGTGAGAAGGCGGGTCCGTTCGTCGGCGGTCAGGAGGGGGGCGATCCAGGCGTCGATGGCCCAGGCGAGGTCGGCGTGGGCGGCCTCGTCGGCGGCGACTTCGATCATGCAGGCGCGGATCTCGGGGTCCTCGGCGGCTCGCGCCTGATGGGCGGCGAGCAGGGCGGCCCAGGTCTCGCCGACGCAGCCCTCGACTGCGTTCTCGATCGCCAGCTCGACGAGCGAACGGCCGTGCGTGGGCGCGAGCTCGACGGGGCTGGGGCGACCGCCGAGGCGGATGGCGATCGCGCCGAGGAGGTCAGCGTGGCGGGCCTCGTCGACCGCTGCGCGGAGGGCCGCGGCGATCATAGCGGCGGGGGCGTCGTGCTCGCGGAGTTCGGCGGCGAGGCGCTCGAAGGCGGGGACGCTGGCGGCCTCGAGGTGCGCGACCTCGGCGAACCACCGCGCGATGGGATCGTCGCCGCCGCTGCGACCCTCGGAGCAGAGGCCGGCGGGGCGCCGACCGCCCTTGCAGGAGGTCTCGTACTGGCAGCGGATGTCGCTCTTGCTGGCGGGAATGGCGGCGCAACCGAGCACGGTGGACGTGCGCGGGGCGGCGTCGTCGTCGACGGCGCCGGTGGTCGCGGCGGTCGTCGAGGTGGGGTCGGTGGTGGTGTCGCTGGGGGTGTCGCCGGTGGTCGAGGTGCTCGAGCTCGTGCTGCTCGGCTCGTCAGGGCCAGCGGAAGGCGGCGGCGCAGGATTCATGGGGCACAGGACCTGGCACTCGGCGAGGGTGAGGTTGCCGTCCTCGATGTAGGGCGCGAGCCGGTTGGCGCCAATCGCAGTGACTTGTTCGTAAGTACAGGGGTCGTCGGCTCCGCACCCGCTCGCAGTGACCTCGGCGAGGAGCGAGGCGAACAAGAGGGAGAGTCGACGGTCGCCGAGCATGCGCGAGGAGCTTAGCACGCGGCCGATGCCCCCACCGCGCGTGCGAATGCGGCCAGTCGATCGCGCAGTGTTGTGATTGCGACGGCAGAGGCCGCTGCTGTCAGAAGCGGCCGGTGAGGCTGACGAGGGCGCCGCGCGGGGTGGGGCTCATGCCGGCGGAGAAGCGGCGGCCGCGATCGTTGCGGTGGAGCAGCGGGACGAGGACGCCGATGGCGGTGCCGGCGACGGAGCCGAACAAGACGTCGGTCCAGAAGTGCTTGCCGGCCTCGACGCGCAGGACGCCGGTGGTGGCGGCGAGGCCGACTGCGACCAGCCAGGCCGGGACGGCGGCGCGGGCCCGCGGGTGACGCAGGGTGAAGAGGGTGGCCCAGGCGCTCATCATGGCGAAGGCGGTCGAGGTGTGACCTGAATAAAAGGACAGGCGCGCCTCCTCGGCCTGGACGTCTCCGAGGTCGCTCTCGGGCTCGTAGCTGTAGGGCCGCGGGCGGCGCACGGCGTACTTGACGAGGTTGTTGAGGCCGACGTTGACGGCGAGGACCTCGAACAGGACGACCACGTCGCGGGCCCAGCCGCCGGCGGCGTGGCGGTAGGAGCCGGGGGCGCGGCGGCCGGCGACGAGGGTGTCGGCGAGGTCGGCGACGATCGGGGCGGCGATCGCGGTGTAGAGGAGGGCGTCGGAGGCGTGGGCGGCCGCGAGGCTCTCGTTGCCGAGGACGCGCCGATCGAGGCCGTTGATGTGGCTGCGGTCGCAGGTCTGACAGCCGGACCAGCGCATGTCGCGAGCCGCGAGATCGGTGCCGAGCCACATGACGAGGCCGAGGGCGATGACGGGGACGTCGACGGCCGGCCGCAGGCGCATGAGGTGCGGCGGGAGGGCCGGCGGCGCGGGCGGGAGCGGGGGATCGGCGGCGGGGGTGGTGGGGACGGGCGGCGGAGATGTCCCGGAGGACATGTCTTCCGGGGCATTTGGGGAGGGATCGAGCGGGGCGGGGGCGGCTGTCCCGGGGGACATGTCGCCGGGGGCGGCCGGATTGGCTGTCCCCGAGGACGTGTCTTCGAGGGGCGGGGCGGGCGATGGCGTGACGGCTGTCCGTAGGGCCAGGTTGGCGGGTGGGATCGTGGTCAGGAGGCCTGTCTCTGGGGACAGGTGCGCAGAGGCGGGCGGCGGGACGGTCGGGGCCGCGGCCAGGGCGGATATCCCTGGGGACAGGTGGGTGGCGGCGGAGGACGGAGCGGCCGCCGACGGGAGGGCCAGCGAGGGTGTCCTCTCGGGCATGTCATCCGAGACATGTCCCGAGGGCCCGGCGGGCTGCCAGGCGCCCGGGCCGGGGGGGCGCGCCAGCGGGTGGGCGGCCGCAGGCGGGGCGGCGAGGGCGAGGACCAGGGCCAGGGACAGGCAGCGCGACATGCTCGGTCGGACGAGTATGCCCAATCGCGGCCCGGCGGCGCCGAGGGAGATGGCTTTGGGGACAGGTGATTGCGGGCTCAAAGGCGCGTCGATCGCGCTGCGCTGGCTGAGGACGGCCGGGTCGGGCTACATTGGCGTCCAGCGATGCAGACCGGGACGTACGCGGAGCTCGAGGCGCGATTGACGGGGTTGGCGACGGCGGCCGCGGGCGGGGACGCGGCGGCGGCTGGATCGCTGATGCGCGAGCTGGAGGCGCTGGCCGCGGCGCCGGCGTGCCGCGAGGGCTGGCCGCGGCCCGGCAGCGTGGCGTTCAAGGCGTTCGACGTGTTCCTCGAGGTCGAGGGGGCCGATCGATCGTCGACGCTGGAGGGGCTCGCGGGGCCGTTCCTGCGGGCGATCGCGGCCCATCCGGAGACTCTCGGGGTGCCGCACGGCTTCCGGCCGGCGGCGACGCTGGGGTTGTCGGCGATCCCGCTGCTGGTGGCGCTGCTGGACAGCGGGCTGCGGCGGACGACGCGAGCGGCGATCGAAGCGCTCGGCGAGTACAACCCGAACAACGAGGTCGGGTTCAAGCTGGCGGGCGAGGCGGTGAGCCGCTTGCTGGCGTACGCGGACGGCGAGGCGGTCGCGGACGGGTTGATGAAGATCGAGTGGAACGACGAGCGGCTGTGGCTGCTGTTCCGCGTGCTGGCGGACGGGAACTCGCTGCTCCCGGCGAACCGCGGGCCGGCGGCCCCGGTGGCCCTGGCGCGGCTGGTGGCGGCGACTGCCACGATCACGGGCTCGGGGGCGGACAGGCTGCGAGCGCTGCTGCTGCGGGCGAAGCTCATCCCGAAGGCGATGGCGCCGGGGATCGTGCTGGCGAGGCTGCCGAAGCAGCTGCCGCACACGGTGGCGGAGGCGCTGGCGCTGATGACCGCGTGGGAGCTGACGCCGGCCGAGGTGGCGGCGAAGGGACCGGCGCGGGCGCGCGAGATCGAGGCGCTGGCGAATCACGTGAGCGCCCGGCTGCCGCAGGAATTGAGGCAATTGCTGGCGACGCACGCGGCGCTCGGATCGCGCGACTTCGGGCCGCCGGCGCGCATGCGCCAGCTGTTCCGCGAAATGAGGGGGACGATCGAGGACGACGAGGAGGAGGCAGACGACCCGCCGAGCGGCCGCGGGCGCTACGACGTGCGCGGCTTCGATCCGGCGAAGAAGGCCATCCCGCTCGGCAGCGATCCGTCCGGCGACCTGTTCTTCCTGGCGACGGGGGCGAAGTCGGAGGCGAACGCGGCGCCGGTGATCCGCTTCCGCCACGATCAGGCGCTGGTGGCCACGATCGCGGCCGACTCGCTCGGCGAGTACGTGGCGCTGATTTTGGCCCGCGCGTACGCCCGCCGCGAGGGGCTCGAGGCGCAGCTCGACAAGCTCGAGGGGCGCAAGCGGACGATCGTGTCGGGGTACAGGCCGCCGAAGCGATGAGCGGCTGACCGGCTGCGAGGGCTACTTCCCGCCACCAGCTACGATCCATCCCTGGCAAAGTGGCCGGTTCTGGCAAAGCCCTGGCAAAGGGTGACGGCACTGGGGCGCGGGCGGCACGAGGAAGCGCGCCCACGGTGTCGTGCTGCGGCCGCCTGGCCTTCATCGCGGCGATGAGCGAGGGTGACCTGGATGGTCCACGGTCGCCACGAGCGTCTCGTGCAGGAGCGCGAGCGCCACGGCGGTGCCCACCAGGAACCACGGGATCGCGCCGAGCCCGAGCCGTTGGCCGAGCAGGCCCGCGAGGCTGGGCATGGCGGCGATGCCCGCGGTCGCGGCGCTCACCTGAAAACCCACGGCGTGGGCCGCGTGCGACCCCATGCGGCGCGGCGTCTCGGCCATCAGAACCGGGTACATGGGGGCCAGGGCGAAGCCGAGGAGCGCGAGGCCGGTGAATGCCGCCACCGGCGGCAGGCCGGGGAGAGCGAACACGGCCGCGCTGAGCACGGCGAGCGCGGTGGCGAGGCGCACGAGGAGCACCGGGCCCACGCGTTCGACGACGAAGCCGAGGACGATGCGGCCCGCCAACAGGCTCGCCCAGTAGAGGCTGACCTGGGTACCGGCCTGAGATTCGTCGAGACCCCGCGCCTCGGTGAGCACGGTGAAGGCCCATTGACCCGCAGACATCTCGAGGCCCGTGTACAGGAAGAAGAACCCGAGCTGCAGCCACACGCGAGGGCGGCGCAGCACGTGAGGCCCGGCGTCTTGCTCGGCGCTCGCGGTGGAGGTGGCGGCGTCCGGGGCAGTGGCGGCGGCGCCTTCGTCCCAGCGCCGGCGGGTGAGGATGAAGGCGACCGCGAGCACACCGAGCGCCCCGGCGAGGACCGCGTATCCCGTGCGCCACCCCGCCTCGCGCGCGAGGACTGCCGTCATGAGGGCGGGCCCGAGCGCCGCGCCCAAGCTGTAGGCCGCGTGAAGCCAGGTCATGTGGCGCGCGCCGAAGTTGTGCGCGACGTAAGCGTTGAGCGCGGCATCGATGGCGCCGGAGCCGAAGCCTCCGATGCACGCCGCGGCGAGGAAGACGCCGAAGCTCGGCGCCGAAGCGAACCCCGCGACCGCCAGCGTGACGATCGCGGTGCTGCCTGCCAGGAGCGCGCCGATCCCCGCGCGGCGCATGAGGCTGCCGGCCGCCAGCCCCGAGAGGAAGTACGAGACCGCCAGAGCGGCCAGCGGCGCGCCGAGTGCCGCCTGAGGCAGCGAGAAGGCGGCGCGCAGCGACGGCCAGGCCACTCCGAGCACCGCGTCGGGCAGCCCGAGGCTGACAAAGCCGAGGTAGGCGAGCACGAGGAGCGTGGTCAGATGACGCGAGGAGGCGGTGGGCTCGGGCATGAAGGCGAGGCTGCGCGCGGCTGCAGGGGGCTTTGGCGCCCGCGCTTTTAATATGGGGCGGGGCGCACCTGCACCGGAGCGAGGTGCTCGAGGGCGCCTGCGCGCTCTCAGCGAGGGACCGCCTCTCCGTCCGCGGCGGGGGCGCAGATCCCGAAGTCGCCAGCGCTGGTGCCCGCTCGCCTCGGCTCCCTCGAAGATGTGCGCCCGCGATTCGACCCGCTCGGCCGCGATGCTGGCCGACGCCCGCCGGCCGTCGCTGGCGTGGCTCGCCCCGGCGAGAGCGCACGACACTCCCGTCAGACCAGGACGCCGGTGGGCTCCAGCCTCGTCGCAGGGGCTTCTCCGACCCGCGCTGCAAACGGCGTCCACGTCGCCTGCACGTCCCCTGGGCGGCTTGGCACGGCCCCTGCTAAGGCGACATCCGCATGACGACCACGACCCGCCTCCTCACCTTGTCCTCGCTCTTCCTCGCATTGCCGGCCTGTGATTCGAAGGTCGAGGGTCACCACGCGAACGACGGCGACTCCACGGCCGGCGAGGCCGACAGCGAGGGCGCCGAAGAAGGCGAGGGCGACAGCGAGGGCGAGATCAAGAGTGAGGACGAAGGCGAGCCCGAGCCCGAGCCCAAGGCGGACTTCGGCCGTGCGGGCGAGATCTGCGACCAGTCCCAGCTGTCTGGCGAGTGTCAGATCGGCGGCGTCGCCGGCCTCGAGTTCTGCGTCTGGTCGCTCGATCAGTACAGCCACATCTGGACCGCCTGTCTGACGGAGACGTGCGCCAAGGAGGGCGACTCGCGTGCCTGTGACGGCGGCACCCAGCACTGCGTCGCTTACGAGGCGACCCCCGACACCGGCGAGACGCGCTGGGGCGAGTGCGGCGAGGCCGACGAGTGCAAGCCGGGCGACAGCCAGTCGTGCGGCTTCGGCGAGGAAGAATTCGACATCGACATGGGCTGCATGGTCGACGAGGAGACCGGCCGCCACGTGTGGAACTGGGAAGACTGCAACACCCCGCTGGTGCTGAGCTTCGGCGACGCCATCGAGTTCGCACCGACCTCCGCCTCGGCGGCCGACTTCGACATCCACGGCGGCGCGGGCAGCTGCGCCCGCGCCGACTGGCCGACCGCCGCCACCCCGTGGCTCGCGCTCGACCGCGACGGCAACGGCAGCATCGACGGCGGCCAGGAGCTGTTCGGCGCCGCCACCCGCCTGTCCTTCGGGTCAGGTGTGCATAACGGCTTCCAGGCCCTCGCCGAGCTCGACAGCGACCGCGACGGCAAGATCACCGCCGCGGACGCGCACTGGGGCGAGCTGATGCTGTGGGCCGACCACGACGCCGACCGTCGCTCGAGCGGGTGGGAGATGCTGCCGCTCGCGAGCTTCGAGATCGTCGAGATCGACCTCGGCTTCACCACTCGCCGCGAGTGCGATGCGCGCGGCAACTGCGGCCTCGAGCGCGCCAGCTTCGTCTACCGCACCGCCGGCCAGCAGCGCTCCGGCGAGGTCGTCGACGTGCGCGTCGCCTGCGAATAATAAGACATGTCCACGGGGCGGCACGCTGGACATCACCTCACCTCGGCCCGGGCGCCGCAGCGACGAGGTTTGGCTGTGCGTGCTGCTCACCCGTCGTTGACGACGCGTAGATCCGGGGTAGCGACCGCAGCAGAGGCTCCCTGGGGTGACCGTGAGCTCCGCGCGTCGAGCAGGCGGCGTAGACCGAGCCTCGTGGCGGCTGCACCGCCTTTCCCGATGGTCAGGAGCACGGGGGCAGCGAGACCGCCAGTGAGGGCGACCGCGCAGGCCGCGAGGAGTACGCCAGCCGAGGTCGATACGACGCGGGTGCCGGCTTCGACGGCCGCGTGCGCACACGCTTGTTCGCCGGTCATCTCTCCGCGCTGGTAGGCGAGCAGACCCTTGACCGCGCCGACGGTGGCGTCGACGGCAAGCCCAATTGCACCGATCCGGATCGTGGCTCGCAGGAGATGGGACATTGTGGCCCGGGTCGCCGTCGCTCGGGCGGCGTCGCCGGTCCAATGATGGGCACATTGCAGGCCGATGGACGCCGCCGCGCGCGAAGCCTCGACGGAGCGCGAGGGGATGGCCGTCGCGGCTACGCCGGTGGCGCCGGTGATGATGTTGGCCATGACCATGGGGCGCTGATGACGGAGCATGTCGTCCATGGTCGTGAAATCTACTGAGCCGCTGCGCGCGGGCTCGCGTCTGGCTCGTGTGGCTGCGAGGCGGTTCGCGCGCTCGCCGGGGGAGCGTCGTCACCGCCTGAGAGAAGGCGGACTCTGGCGGACAACGAACGACCCTGTGCGGTCCGCTACTCCCATTCGGGGTACGCCGGTTTCCTCGACTCGACCGGGCCGCCGTACCGAACCGTGAACGAGGCGCCCCCTGCGGCGGCGCAGCGCACACCCCCGGAGTCGCCCCACCAGGAGTCTTCGGGAGGCGCCTGGGCTTGCAGGCGCCGCCTCGGCGCCCAGGTCGCGGTCGCTGCGAGCGCCTCGCGGATGGTCTTGCTCATGCTGTCACAGCAGGTCCATGACGTCTTGATCCTCTGCGACTGGATCAAGGCCCCTCGGACACGGCTGAGCCAGCTTGCGCGAAAGCGCCCATATGATCTTGGAGGGGCATGCCCAGGCCAGTCCAGGCGGACGTCGCCCGCTCCCGAGCGACGTCCGACGACGTCCTCGCGGCGTGCGCGGACGACTCGAACGCGCCGCCCGGGGCCGGGTCGTTCGACGCGTCCCCGGGCGAGGTCCGACGATTTGCTCGGCAGCCGGTGCTCGCCTCGATCACGGCTTATCACGGCCGACGGAGACCGGCAGCTCGACGATGAACGTGGCCCCGGCGCCTGGGGGGCTGACGCATCGGATCGACCCGCCGTGGGCCTCGACGAGCCTGCGGCTGATGTACAGCCCGAGGCCCAGGCCCCCGTAGTGCTTCTCCGACACCGCACGCTCGAAGCGCCCGAAGATCCGGTCGCGCTGCTCCGGGGCGATGCCGATGCCGTGGTCCCGGACCGCGAGCCGCGCCACGCCGCCCTCCGCGCCGACGAAGAGCTCGATGGGCTCGCCGGCCCCGAACTTGATGGCATTGGAGAGCAGGTTGGTCACGACCCGGTCGATACGGGAGCGATCCCATCTCCCCACGACCGGAGCGCCGCTATCGATCGACACCGGGCAGCGGGCGCGCGTAAGATCCATCTCGAAGCGCTCGGCCACCTCGCGGACGAGGGCGACGAGGTCGACATCGGTGAGCTCCAGCGGCAATGGCCCCGCCTCCATCCGCGAGACGTCGAGCAGATCGTTGGTGAGCCTGGTCAGTCGGGCTCCCTGCCGCCCGGCGAGCTCGACCAGCCTGTCGACGGTTTGCGGATCCATGGGCCGCCCCAAGAGCGTCGCCCGGCGCAAGGACTCGAGCGCGAGCATGAGCGAGGTCACCGGGGTGTTCAGCTCGTGGGAAGCGACGGTGAGGAACTCGCTCCGTGCGCGGACGGCCTCCTGAGAGGCGCGGTAGAGACGTGCGTTGTCGATCGCGGTCGCGGCGCGGCACGCTGCTTCCTGCGCCAGCTCGAGATCGGCGCGCCCGTAGCGGCCCGGCACGGCCGAGACGATGCTCAGCACCCCGAGCGTCTGCCCGCGCGCCACGAGCGGCACCATCATGGAGCTCTGTGCCCCGAGCTCGCGGAGCAACCTCTTGTGCTCGTCGTCCACGGTGATCGTTCGCATGTGCTCGTCGGGGAGCCGAGGGAACAGGAGCGGCGCACCCGTCCTGAGGACCACGGCCGCCGGGTGGGGCGAGTCCCAGCGAGGGGGATACCGCCGCTGGAGCTCCTCGATCAATCGCTCCTTCGCGGGATCCTTGTGTGCCCCGGAGACGCGCTGGATCCCCCCGGCCTCCACGACGTCGATCAGGCAAAAGTCGCAGATCGATCGCACGCACAGCCGTCCGAGGCGGTCCAGCGTCTGCTCGTAATCGAGGGACGCGGACAGGATCTTCCCGGCCTCGGCCAGGAAGGCCGCGCGCTGGAGGAGCAACGCGTTCTCGAGCGAGATGGCCGCCTGCGTGGCGCAGAGCGAGAGGGCGACGAGCCGATCGGGCGTGAAGGCGCCGGCGAGGAGGTTGTTCTCGAGGTAGAGCAGCCCGACCACCTCGGCCTGCCGCAGGATCGGCATACAGAGGACCGACTTGGGCCGGTGCCGGGCGAAGTAGTCGTCGCCGCCGAGCTTATCGGCGTCGGCGGCGGCGTCGCTCAAAATGACGCGTTCCTTCGTCCGGTGCGCATAGTGGACGACGGACGCAGGGAGGCGCTGGGAACCATCCACGGGCGCGGGCTCGAGGACGGTCGTCACCAACCCCTTGTGTTCGAGGGTCGCCTCCGCCTCGATCGAGAGGCTCTCGTCGCGACACAGGACGAGGCAAGCCCTCTGCGCGCCGCCCTGCTCGAGCACGATAGCGAGCAGCGTGCGCACCAGCTTGTCGAGGACGATCTCGCTCGAGATGGTCTGCGAGGCCTTGGTCACCGAGTAGAGGTCGAGCTCGACGGGCCGAACCGCGACGGTGGCGGTGGGCGCGAAGGTCCTGGGCTCGAAGAGCCGGGGATGTTGCCGGTCGAGCTGCTTCACTTTGCCGTCGGCCCCCCACAGGGCATAACAGGCGCGCGCGTCGCGGAGATGGGCAAAGCCGTTCTTGTCGAGGCCGCGGTCGAGATAGAACCGGCCGGCCAGCTCGTTGGCCAGCGCCTCGTTCTGCACGAAGCCGTTGTCGTGGGCCGAGCGGATGGCCCGCTCGTAGAGGCGCATGGCATCGAGGTCGCGGCCCGAAACGCGCGCGAGCTCGGCGTCCACCAACGCAGCGCGGTTCTCGAAATTCTCCGGGCAATCCCGAGCCCATCTCGCGAGCGCTTCGCGGTGGGCGGCCAGAGCTTCGACATGCTGCTGCCGTTGGCTGGCCGCGGTGGCATCGCAGGAGGCGGCGTGAGACAGCGCGCCGTAAAAGTGATAGTCTGCCGTCTCGATGAATGATGGCAATGTCCAGAGCAACTGCTGCGCCCTCGATGCTGCCGCGACGGCGGCCCCATGATCGCCGGCGAAGAAGCGCGCCTGCAGCTTCTCGATCCAGTAGCGGCACTCGGCCTGCGCCAGCACCGGATTGTTCGCCAAATGGCGCTCGAACCGCCGCTCGTCGAACTGCCCGTCGTCGAAGGAGCCGAATGTCGGCGTCGCGCCGCGCAGCGTCCGGACGAGCTGGAGCTGCGCGGTGATGATGTCCGCGGCGAAGCCGAACCGCGCCTTCTGGGCGAACTCCAGGCCATCCTCGGCTTCGCGTTGCACCTCGACGAGCGGATCTCCTGCCGTGAGCCTGATGCTGTTCAGCTGGAAACAGCTGCATGCGGCGAACGTGAGGTCACCGGTCTCATTCGCCGCCTCGAAGGCGCGACGCGCCAGGTCACGGCCAGCCCGCACAGGCCTCATCCACGGCATGACCATGGTTCCGAAGACCATGTAAGTCCTGCCCTGGAAGCGCTTCAACCCGCGTCGTTCGACCAGTTCGTAGCCGAGCTGACCGAACCGGAATCCAGCCTCGGAGTGACTGAAGAGCGGCCCGGCGACCATGCCGACGTTGGGATATGCGAGGCACGAACCATCGCTGTTGCCGTGCTCGAGGCTCAAATTCACGGCCCTGCAGGCGACCAGGGCGAACAGCCTCACATCCGTGAGGACCGCAGGCGACGCGACTTTGGTCAGGACATCCAGAGTAGCGAGGGATGCCGGGTCGGTCATCAAGGGCAGGTCGATGAGCTCCTCGATCGTGCGCTCCCCGAGCTGGGACCAGATCCGCTCGTATTCGCGTCGCGCTTCCTCTTCTGTCGGATGCGGCGACCAGTCGACGCCCATATGTCGGAGGTAATCGAGAGCGACGGCGACGGCGCGGTCGCTCCGGTCGAGGTTCATATACACATCCAGGCGCAGGCAGGTGACGGCCGCCTGGTCGACGACGCTTTCGGCCCGACCCCAGAGCATCGCCAGCCGCTGCTCCGCCGCCTCCAGCGCGCCGGTCAGGAACTCGCATTCCGCCCGGTGGAGCTCCAGCGCGAAGGTGAGCCCGTACAGGCGCTCCCAGCGGTCCTCGGTGAGCAGCGCCGCGCCGGCGGCGAGGTAGGTCAAGGCCGACGCATAGGCTGTCGCCCTCCTGGCGCGTTTGCCGGCCATCAGATTGAGCTCGGCGATCCGCTCCCGCTCCTCTTGCGACCCGACCAGCTCGCTGCCGCGATTGAGCTGATTGACGACATCGAAGATCTGTTCGGCGATCTCGTCAGGCGTCAGCTTCGAAGCCAGGATTCGGCCGATGCGCAGGTGGGTCCCGGCGCGCAGCTCTTCAGGGATCAGCGAATAGGCCGCCTCCTGAACTCGGTCGTGGAGAAAGATGTAGCCTTCGTCTTGCCGGAAGACGAGGCCCGCCCGCACGGCCGCCCAGAAGGCGGCGTGGATCGCCTCCGCCGGTCGCTCGAGCACGAGGCCGAGTGTCCCGAAGTCCACGATGTTTCCGAGACAGGCGAACTGTTTCAGGGCCTCCTGCGTGTCCCCCGGCAGGCGGGCGAGCTTGCCCAGCATCAGGTCCACCACGTTGTCCGTGTAGCCCTTGGCGTGGATGCGCGGCAGATCCCAGGTCCAGGTCCCGCTACCGGGGTCGAAGCGCAATAGCTTCTCCTCGGCCAGGGTCGTCAGGAACTGGATGGTGAAGAACGGATTGCCGCCGGTCTTCTCGAACACCAGTTGCGAGAGCGGCCGGGCCCGCTCGGGCGGACCATGGAGCGCATCGGCGATGAGCCGCTCCACGTCTTCCCGCGCCAGCGGGGCCAGGACGATCTCCCGCACCATGCCGCCCGCCTCGCGGATCGCCTCCAGGCTGCGCATCAGCGGGTGGCTGCGGTCGACCTCGTTGTCGCGGTAGGCCCCGACCAGGAGGAGGTGATGCACGTCCGGGTGGGTCGCCAGATCGGCGAGCAGGGCCAGCGTCCCCGCGTCCAGCCACTGCAGGTCGTCGAGGAAGAGCACCAGCGGATGCGCGGCCCGGGCGAAGACGCCAATGAGCCGCCGGAACACCATCTGAAAGCGGTGCTGCGCCTCCTGGGGCGGCAGCTCCTCGACCTCCGGCTGTGGCCCGATGACGAGCTCGAGCTCGGGGACGAGGTTCACCATGAGCTGACCGCTCGGGCCCAGCGCCTCGCGCAGAGCGTCCCGCCACTGCCCGATCCTCGCTTCGCTCTCGCCCAGGATCTGGCGGATCAGACCCTCGAAGGCCTGGGCCAGCGTGGCGTAGGGAATGTCGCGCTTGTACTGGTCAAACTTGCCGGCGATGAAATATCCCCGCTTCTCCACGATCGGTTTGTGCAAGGCATTGACCAGGGCGCTCTTGCCTACCCCCGAATAGCCGGACACCGTCACCAGCGCCGGCGCGCCCGTCGCGGCCACGGCGTCGAAAGCGGCCAGCAGCGCGGCGGTCTCCCGCTCGCGCCCGTAGAGCTTGTGCGGGATCAGCAAGCGGTCCGAAACATCGTCCCGACCGAGCGGGAACGGCTCGATCCGCCCGCACGCCTGCCACTGGATCCGACAGCGCTCCAGATCGGCCGAGAGACCGCCGGCGCTCTGGTAGCGATCCTCGGGCATCTTGGCGAGGAGCTTCAGCACGACGCGCGCGAGGGGCTCGGGCACTTCGGAGACGAGCTCGGCAGGGGACGGAGGAACACGGGCGACGTGACAATGGACCCACTCCACCGGATCCTTCGCCTCGAAGGGGAGCTCTCCGGTGAGCATCTGATAGAACGTGACGCCCAGAGAGTAGAGATCGGCGCGGTTGTCGATCGCGCGGTTCATTCGCCCCGTCTGTTCGGGCGACAGGTAGGGCAACGAGCCCTCGATGAGGCACACGGGCTGATGCTCGCGCGGGAGGCGGGACGCGAGCCCGAAGTCGGCGAGCTTGACCTCACCCGTCGCGGGGTTGACGAGGATGTTGGCGGGCTTGAGGTCCCTGTGGACGACGCCCTGCCGGTGAACGTCCGCGACCGCCCCCGCGATGCCGAGCGCGAGCGAGAGAAAGCGGTCCACCGCCATCGGTGCCCCGAGCGAGGCGTCGAGTGCCTCTCCGCCGAAGTCTTCCAGGACGAGGGCCGGCATGCCCTGGTACGTCTCGAGGGCGAGCGGCCTGACGACGGCCGGGGAGGCGAGCCGCGTTCCGATCTCGTATTCGAGCTTGAGCTGCGCGAGGTCCTGCGGTCGGCGGCGCCGCGGATCGAGCACCTTGAGGACGACCGCGCAGCCATCAGCGTTCCTGATCGCGCGATAGAGAACGGCTCTGCCGCCGTGGGAGAGAGACTCCGTGATGGTGTACGGAGGGGGCGAGGTCATCGCGCGAATCCGAGACGAGCAAAGCGCTCGCCGCGCTCTTCCGCATGACGGCCGGGCTCGGCGGTCTCGTCCGGCGGGCTCGGCGTCGCCAGGACAGCACGGGCTATGATGTCGCGCGCCCTCGGCATGACCGCACCTGCGGTGCCGGATGACTGTTGCATGCCGGGAGAGCTTTGCAAGCTGCGCCGCGACGCGTCCATGAAGCGACTCGAGAGCGCGTTCGGGTGGGTGCAATCGCCGCTCGGCTCGGCGCCGCGGCCACGCTCGAGGTCGATGGTGCCGAGCGCCAGCGCCGCAGCGGCGATCGCCGGCGAGAAGGCGCCGGCCTCGGCCCGCGTGAGCACCTCCTGGCCGGCGTTGGCGGCAACCGTGACGCGTCCCACCCGGCTCAGCCCGTCGACTTCGGCGAGGTGTGTACGGGCGCTGCGACCTCGCGCGCAGCCGCGGGGTCGGCGGGGCCGGGGTGTGGCGGCAAGCCGCTGCCATGTGCCGTCGACGCACCAATGCTCATACCAGCGCCATGCAGTCGTGGACCGGCCGTACTCGGCCGGGACCTTGCGCCTCCTGGCGCCGATGTGAAGGACCCAGCGAATACCGACGACGGGCCGCCGCACCCGTGCCAGCGCCTCGAGGGCGCGTCGGGCCGCCGCGTCGCCGCGGTACCCCGAGAACGCGGCCAGGCAGAGCGGCCACGCCACGGCGCGACGGACCTCGGCCACCGGGTCTCGCGCGAGCTCGCAGAGCACGCGGGACGGAGCCTTGAGATTCCTCGCGACCGCGGCGCGCACGGCGGACTCCGGAAGGGTCCGCGAGCATCGCCAGTTCCCACGGGTGCGCCTGTTCTGACGACGCACGGACGCCGGGGTGACGCTCGCTCGCTGGCATCGGCAGCGGGCAGTCGCTGCAGCGCACGGCGGCAGCGCGCACGGCGGGGGACGGATCGGCCAGCAGCCGCGCCCACGTCGGCGCGTGGCCGAGCACGTCGCCCCAGTCGTCGATCAGCGCGACGCGTGCCCGCGGGTCGGGATGGACGAGCACCGCCGCGAGCCCGGCCTCGTTGCTCGTGTCGATGTCCGCGAGCGCGTCAGTCAGCGCCGGATCGGGCGGGAGCACGAAGGGCTCGCACGGGACAGGCGGCGGCTCGTGCGGCCCGGCGGCCAGCGTGCCGGTGTCCCGCGCGAGCGCGCTGCACTCGATCGGTCCATCTGCGAGAGCACCCCGCGTGGCGAGGGCCCACGCCTCTCGCAGGACGTCGAACAGCTCGCGCCCCTCGCGGCGCGCGAGCGGCGGCAGCGATGCGCGTGGCAACCGGTTGTCCACCGCAGCCGGCGGCATGCTCGCGGTGACTGTGCCCTGCGTCGTCACCGCGCGCAGCACCACCCCGTCGCCCATCACCCGCGCGAGCGCGCCGAGCAGCTCGGCGAGGCGGGGCGGCCGGGCGCTCCTGCGCCGGTGAGCACAGCGCCGACCTCGCTCGTCTTGTGGATGGCCTCGTCAAGAAAGGCATCCGCGACGTCTTGCCAGCCACTGCGGAGGCGTTCGACGAGGCCGGGGGATGCGTGGGGCAGGCATGCCTCGAGGGCTTCGTGCACGAAGAAGTACGCCGGGTCGGCCCCGGGTGGTGGAGGTTCACCGGCGAACACCGCGCTCCAGCCGGCATGGTGTTCCCTGGCTGCGGCAGGGTTGCCCTGGATACCGGGTTTGCTGAAGGTATCGTCGACCGGAAGGACCGAGTCGCAGAGAACATGCGCCCGGTCCTCGAGTGTGCGGGGATAGCCAACGCAGGCGAAGTGCGCCTGCTTTTGGTCGAGGTAGCGGTCGGCTCGGTCCTCGTCACCGAGGTAGGCGATCAGGTAAGGCCGGGCGAGCCACGACGGCCACGGACAGCGGGAGTGAGAGCGACGGTGAAGGGTCGGCCGCCACGAATACGTCGTGGTCAGCGTCCGCTGGCGGTTCGCTCTCGTCCGCGCCATGCGCCTCGCTCGACATGAGGCCGCGGTTTCCGGAGCGCCCCTTTCCCCTTTCGCCGGGCGTCTCACGTTCCTGTCCGTGGTAGCGAACATCCGTGCCCCGTCTTCTTCTTCGCCGGCTCATCGCCAGGCGGGGCAGCACCTTCGCCGTCGTCCGCCGCCGAATCGTGAACAGGTACAACGCCCCCGACAGCGGATCCTTGCCCAGCGCCTGCTGCACGAGCGCGCTGAGGCCCTCGAAGCCCTTGCGCAAGTCGACCTGCCCGTCACGACGGGGCACGGCGAGCGGAGCGGTGTGCCCGCGTGAGCCCGCGTGAGCCTGCCCGCGGGACTGCGGACACGCCGCCCGTCGTCACCCGGTCGGGCAGTACAAATAGCCGCGGGCCCAATAGCAGCACGCATCCGCGCGGGTGGGGTCGGGCCCGCACGTCCCGACAGTGTCGATGATCCAGCACTGAAAGCAGCTTTCCAGAGTCGTCAAAATCTCAGGCGCACTGGCGTCCGGGCAGGGTTCCGGGTCGGCGCCATCTAAACAAGCGTAGACAATTCCGGGGTCGAAGCCGTTCCAGATGTAATCACAGAAAGTGTCCGGAGCGACCTCCGGCCGCGCGTTGCAGTCCAGCGGGGGGAGCATGTCGGGCTGCGGGTGATCGAGCCGTGAGGACGGCTCAACCATGGTGGAGACCGCGCTAGTACCGGTGTCCGTCATGCCGTCGTTCGGCGGCGGGTGTGGACCGCAGGCGAAGAGTCCGGCTGCGAGCGCGAGCCACCATGGTCCGTTCATCTACGAAGCATACGCCAGCCGCGCCAAACTCGCTCCGACCGGGGTGCGCGCTGACGAGGTGCTCGCCTGGGGCGAGGAACGTCCGCACAGTCGCGGATGTCGATCTTTGCGCCGTCGCCGAAGACCTTCGGGGGGCGACAGACGCGAAGAACGCCGCCCCGGCGAACGCTCAGAGATATCTAACCGTGACCGTCACACTCCCGTCGATCGCCACTTCGTTCATCAATGTGAGGCCGCTTGCGGGCGCGAGCGCGATCCGTGCGGCTGCGGGGCTGGGGCTGGTTACTAGCGTAAAGGCGTGTGCGAGCTCCGCCAGGGCGGTGGATGCCTGGCCGGCGGACTTCTCCGCGAGGTGCTGGGCTTCGCCGCCGATGGCCGTCAACAGCCTCACTTGGGTTTCACGCGCGAAGGCGCCCTCGAATCCTCCCCGGTCTGCAGGCACCACGAGCAGGGCGACGTCCGCTTGCGACGTACCGGTGATCATGTTCTTGATGGTCACATTGTTGAAGGCGCGGGCAAGTTCCGCGAGCGGCTTGGACGCATCCCCGGCGGACTTCTCCGCAACGAGCTGGGCTTCGGCGCCAATGGCTGCCAGAAGCTTGTCGCGGGCGTCGGCGACGGCGTTCGAGGTGGGTGCCGCAGGGCCGCCCTCGGCCTCCGGGATCGCGCTGTCGGCCACCGGGACCTGAATTGGGGCCGGGCCCTTGGAGTTAACGTCAGTCATGTGTCTGTCTCCTTGTGTCGAGTTTCACACAGGCGTGAGGCCAGGGGGGAATCGAGCCGCTCACGGGACCTTGCCGGAGCACTGATACTCCCACCGGCGCCGGATTCATCTTCATTCGGAAGTACATCGGCGAGCGCGCGCGCGTCCGTCTCCACCGTCTAAGGCAGCTCCCCAGAGCCGGTGCAGATCGAGGCCGCCCGCCATGCCTCCCGTCACGCGCTGCGCGCCGAATGACCAGGCTCGGGCTCGCAGCTCCGGGCCCGGATCTCGGGTCTGTTCTTTGGCCTTGGTGATCATGTAGTTGGTGTTCCCGACCTGCAGTCCAGTGGGGCCGCGACTTCTTATCCCGCCCCGTGCTCTGGGGCGGTGACTGATTCGCCATGCCCGCCGCGGCCTTGCGCAGGCGCAGTTCTGGCCTCAGGTACGGGGATAGTAGGTGATGACCGGCCTGGGCACGTCGATGACGATGTAGTCATCGCCAATGGGAGAACCGTTAGGCGGGGCGAGCTCCTCCACATATCGCCGACCAGCGGTGAAGCCGGCGGCTGCGGGGTTGGGGCTGGTCACCAGGGCAAAGGCGTGTGCGAGCTCCGCCAGGGCGGTGGATGCCTGGCCGGCGGACTTCTCCGCGAGGTGCTGGGCTTCGGCGCCGATGGCTGCCAGCAGCTTGTCGCGGGCGTCGGCAACGACGGTGTCGGGCTTGATCTGCTCTGGGACTTCGGCCGTCGTCTCGGGGGGCTTCTCCGTCATGTCCGCTGGGACCTGAGTTGGGGCCGGGCCCTTGGAGTTAACGTCAGTCATGTGTCTGTTTCCTTGCTGGCAGGCGCGTTGCCCGCCTGGTTCGAACGTTGCGTGACCGCGGCGCGATGTGATGGTGGTGGTGGGTCCCCGAGGTCGTTTGACCCAGGAGTGACTGTAGCAGAAGCGGCGCCGTACCGCCGGAGCGCCAGAGGGCGCAAGGGCTCTTTGGCTGGAGCTGGCCACGGTGTGGGGGAGCGCGGGACAACCCGTCGTCCCGCGCACGGTGATACTCCCGCCGGCGGCGGATTCATCTTCATTCGGAATTACATCGGCCTCTCGCAGGCGACCGCGGCGGCGCGGAGGCCGAGGCTATCCAGCTCGAGGCCGGCGCGCGGGCCGTGCTCGGCGGGACGCGGGCGTACTCTCGGATCCGGCGCAAGGATTAACCAATCGTGAAACTCAAGGGCGAGGGCGGCCTCGCTGCACGCGGGAGGGGTTGACGCGCGAGGGCTGCGAGCCGGCGCTCTGGACGCGGCGCGGTCGTGTCCTAGCGGGCGCGCGCGACGGCTCGGCGAGTGACGATGAAGTCATCCCTCGGGCTTGATCTCGCTCGCGCTGCGGCGCGGCGACGGTTCCGCCCCACGTGGCCGCGCGAAGGGGCGGATCGCGCTGCAGCGCTTGCTGACGGCCCACCCTGCCCAGCGCGCGTGAGGGATGGCGCGAAGGAGTTCGCCTGGGAGGGCCAGCACGTCGCGCCAGGCGGCGCGAAGCCGGGAGCGGCGGCCTTCCGCCAGGAGGCGCCGGTACACCTGCTCGTATCCGCTGACCATCGCAGTTGGATTGCACGTCCCCGCGATGGTTGCGAGGCCCTGGGCCACGATACGCGCGCGCATCTCCGGATCTCGCAGGGCGTCGAGGCAACGACGAATACCTGCGAACGACTCCGAGCGCTCGAAGACGAGGCCGTTCACGCCGTCCTGAACCAGATCGAACCCGGCCCGGCGCGGGACGATGACAGGACAGCCGCAAGCCCACGCTTCCAACATTACCATGGGTAGACCTTCGTCGCGCGAGGTGGAGAGCAGCGCGCCGCCGGATGCGGCGGTCTCACGATAAAGCGCCGCCATCTCTGCCTTGGAGTACCGCCCGGCGCGGTAGTCGACGCGACCAGCCAGCCAGTCCGAGAGACCCAGGGCCTCTCTCCGGTCCTCGGCGTCGAGCAGGATCACGTCGAATCCACGCAACCCTCCTTCGGCGACCAGATAAAGCAGGCCATGGACATCCTTCGACTGCCAGTCGCTGTCCAGCGTGCGCCCGACCCAGAGCAACCTCGGCCGGGCCGAGGGGCTAGCCGGGCCGGGCTGGCAGTGCTCCGTGTCCGGGCCGCTCAGCACCACGTGCACGGTCTCTCCAGGCGGGAGAAGCAGAGCCGCTGCCGCGCTGGACGAGACCCCCGTGAAGGCGTCGAAAGGGACGGACGAGACGTCGATCTCCACGCTCCCGTGACTTGTGCAGACCGTGGGCACCAGCGCGTGCGCCCAGCGGAGCAGGCGCGCCATGGTCGGGGATTGAACGCACAGGGAAGTGGCGTGGACGAGGTCGTAGCGACCTCGCAGCAGATCCACCACGACAGGCCGCGATGCTCCAAGGTGTACTCCCAGCGAGCAGTGCTTCTCCAGTCGCTCACTGGCTCCGCTCGTGGCATGGACGCCGCACTGGATCCCCCGTGACTCGAGGCCTCGGATCAGGACTTCCAGCGCCGCTTCCACCCCGCCACCGAGGATAGGCGCGACCAGCAGAACGTTCATCTTGGGGCTCGTCGTCATGGTGAGACTCAGCCCGCGAGCACGCGGCGGACGCGAATAACGTCCTCGGCCTCGAACGCTTGCACGGGATAGTCGCGGTACATGGCAAAACTCTCGCGGAGGAAGGCGGGCAGTGGCAGGCAAGCCATGTTGCCGATCGGCTGCGTCAGCGCGGTTTGGCGCTTGAACAAGAGGTCGCCCGGCACGCCCAGAGCCTCGGCGAGCTCGGGATAGACGGGCCAGATGGTATCGATCGCTAGGGGGTCGAATCGCAGCTCAGGCGTCGGAACCGCGGCGTCCAGCAGCCCGAGCTGGATGGCCGCCGCCCGCGCCAGCGTGGCGAAGACGAAGATACACGGGTGGTTCATGGTGAGCATGAAGGGGCCGCGGCGGTGCCAGGCGTCGAACGTGCCGGCCTCCAGCGGCAGGCCGCACTCCGTGATGGAGGCCAGCAGGAAGTCGCGCGCCCGCACAAACTCCTCGAAGTAGCCGAGCCGGGCGTAGACGAGCCGATTGAACAGGTTCTGGACGTCGTACTCGGGCAGCCCGAGCGAGAAGCCCGCGGCTGCGATCGCCGAGTGATACGATCCGACGGGTGACGCGAGGAGTTTCCCCTCGTGGGGTAGAAGGACGACGTCGGGCTGGTAGCCGGTGAAGACGACAGTCGGCACCATGACGATCCGCGGACAGCGGGCGAGGAGCGCCGGTGTCGCCAGCGCCTCCATCTCATCAGCCGAGAAGCGCTGCGTCAGCACCGCGTCGAACCCGGTCAGGAGGTCGGCCACCTCGGCGATCCGGCCCTCACCCCGCACCAGCGAGGCCTGGAATGCCTGTACCTCCGCGTCGGGCAGCAGGTGGGCGAGCGCGTGCGCGTAGCTGTACGCCTGGCAAATCCCGAATACCGCGATACGCATCATGTTCGCGTTGCTCCGCCGGCCGGACCGGGGTGGATGATGGCCTCCTCGTCGCAGATCACGCGGGCGAGCGTGGCGTAACGGCGTGCTCGCCCGGCGAGGTCGGGATCGGACGCGTCACCCTCTGGCGCAGGCGCCGGCACGACGGAGGCCTCCGCCTGTCCCGCGCCGAGGTCGAGGAAGTGACGGCGGAAGACCGCCTGCACGAAGCCCACGCCCTCCGGCGTCACCTCGCGGAGATCGGGGCCGTGGAAGCGCCCGCGCGACTGCGGCCCAGTGATGATTTCGAAGGACGGAAAGTAGGCGATATCATCATGGGCGCGGCAGATCTCGTCGACCGCGGCGCGCAGGATACTCTTGCTAGCGACCGTGGAGACCAGGACGTGCCGATCCTCGAAGGTGGCCAGGAGCGGCACGGGCGAGACCGTGAGCACGACACGGACGCGGCGGTTCACCTCGCGGAGCCTGCCGAGAAAGGCCTCAATGTCACGCACCACCTCGGCCACGCCAGCGTTGCCGAAGCGATAAGGCCCACTACCCGGCGGATCGAGGCCGGGGCTCACCACGCCGGGCGCGAGGGGAAAGACGGCGCCGTCCTCGGCCGCCCAGTATTCGGTGAGCCCGAGGGTGAAGACGAAGACGTCGGACTGCTCGAACATCCGTCGCGTGGCGGCGAAGTGGCGCGCTCGGTCGGCCTCCAGCGTCTCCCGGCTGGGGAAGCCACCGGCCTGGATGCGTGGCCGGAAAGGATCGATGAACCCGAGGGGCCCCGGCCAGCAGCGATCCTGCGGCCGGAACAGGCCATAAGCGCGGTCGAAGAGCTGGAGGAGCTGGCGCGCCGTGTAGACATTGCCGAAGCGCGCGGGAAAGACGCCGTAGCCCTCGTTCAGCGTGCCGGGCGCGCCGATGAAGCGCTCGGTGAAGAGGGGTGTGAAGCCCTCGGCAACCAGAAGATGGGAGAGGTGCTGAGCGAAGCAGCTCCCTGCCATGGCCACTTGGTCCTTGGGCGTGATGTGGAAGGGGACGGCGACGACCGGATCGACCCCGTCGTTCGCGCAGGCCGCCACAGCCTGCTGCCAGAAGCAGTGCTTCGGCCGACCGGAATAGGGGTTTCCCTCGGGGAGCTGGGGCATTGTCATGTTTGGTGCTCGGGTGATTGCTCGAGCGGGGGCGACAATCGGTCCGGCGTCGCAAGAGCGACGAAGGTGTTGCTGTCTGTCGCGCTTCCCTTCATACCGCAACCGGCATCGGATCCATCTTCATCCGAAATTACATCGGCCCAAGCTCGAGCGGAGAAACGGACCGTCAAGAAGGCCGGCCGGCCTTGATGCCGAGCGCCTGCAGAGCAGGCGCCACTGGATCGCGGCGTCGAGCGCGATGAACCCGACGAGGACGAAGTCGATCCAGGACACGGGTAGGAGCATGCCGTGGAGTTGACCACGGCAGCCCCCGGCACGGCAAATTCCCGCGTCAGCGCTTGTCTCGGCCCATCGGCCGTGCTTCAGCCCCCGCGAGCCTCGCTACTTGCGCCGCACGATCAGCTAGACCTCGCCGAACCCATCTTCAACCGAATCCAAAGCGACCTGAACTTCATCCCCAACGTTGATGGTCAGTTCGCCAGCATCGTTGTAGAACTGCTCAATCGGGATAAGTGCTTCAGACTTCAGACCAGCGTGAACGGTGACCCAACGTGATTGGTGGTCGATGTTGACGATAACACCGGTGATGGTGGCTCCTGCTTGGAGCGGGCTGTCGGACGCCGGGACCTGAATTGGGGCTGGGCCCTTCGAGTTATGGGCAGTCATGTGTCTGTCTCCTTGTGTCGAAAAGTTTCGCACGGACGTGGGGCCAGGGGAGAGAGCTCACGGGGCTGTGGGCTCATCTTCATTCGGAATTACATCGGCCTCTCGCAGGCGACCGCGGCGGCGCGGAGGCCGAGGCCATCCGCTCGGGCGAGAGCATCGCGAGGTCGGCTATACCTTGATGAACCTCGCCGTCGCCACCGACCCCGGCCCCACGCGCGAAGGCTTGCTCGCGCGCGCGGTCGAGGTTCTCGAGCTCGAGCTCAGCCCGGCGCACCCGGAGATGATCCAGGTGCGCCTCTCCGCCGCGCTCCTCGTCCGTGCCGACGCCGGTCGTATCCGTCCGGCGAGCTGCGTTCCCGCCTGAGCTGCCGTTCGGCTACACCTCGATCGTATGCATCCCGAGCGACACCCGGCGGAAGACGTTGGTGGCGAGCCGCTGCTGAGTGTCCTCCTGTTTCAGAGTCTCGTGCCAGAAGGCCGGGGCGAGCTCGAGGGCGCGGCGTCGGGGCCACGACGGGAGCAGGCACAGCAGGTCGCGGATGTAGGCCCAGGGCTCGATGCGGTGAAGCTGGCAGCTCGCCAGGAGCGACACGAAGAGGGTATTGGCGCGGGCGCCCTCCTCGCTGCCGAGGAACAACCAGTTCTTGCGGCCGATGACCTCGCGCCGGAGGTTGCGCTCGGAGATGTTGTTCTCGAGGGGCAGGCGGCCGTCGCCCAGGAAGCGCTGCAGGGCGATCCGCTGATTGCGGGCGTAGCCGAGAGCTCTGGCCAGCGGCGTGCCGTCGAGGGCCAGCGCGGCCTGCTGGTCGCACCAGAGGAAGAAAGCGTCGACGAGGGGTTTCGACTTCGCCTGCCGGACCGACTCTCGCTTCTTGCGAGGCGCCGTCGCCAGCGCGCGCTCGATCCTGAAGAGCGCCTTGATCAGCGACAGCGCGTGCTTGGCCAGCTCCGGCTCCGAGCTGGCATTGCTCCTTCGCCTGCACCCGAGGCGCCAGCGGTGCAGATCGCGGAGCGCCTGGAGCTGCCGATCGAGCGCGGCCTCGCCGGCCCCGGCCTCCTCGCCGACACGATCGTCCATCGCTGGCAAGACCACCTGCCCGGGAACCGCCTCGAGGCGCTCTACGCCCGCGACGGCCTCCAGCTCGCGCGCTCGACGATCTGCGGCTGGCACGAGCAGCTCGCCGACCTCGTCGAGCCGCTCATCGAGGCGATGTTCGCCGATGCCTTCACGCAGCCCTACCTCTGCACGGACGCGACCGGCGTCCTCGTCGAGCTCGAGGTCGGGCGCGTGGTGCTCCGGATCCGTGGTCACGTCGAAGCCGACGTGCTCGGGCGCGTTCTCGACGTGCTGGAGGACCACTGGCGCGAATCGCAGCTCGCGGCCTGTCAGCCCGCGCGCGCCTCGTTTACTGCCGACTCGGCGGTGGCGAGCAATTGCCGCAGCAACGTATCGGGTGGCGCCCGACGGACCGCGGAGCATCCCCACTGCGTGGGCGAGGACATGCCGGCGCCGTATGTCTACAATGCCGGCCTGGAGACCGAGAGGCGAAGATGTCCACGCACAGCGCAACCATCGAATGGTCCAGGCAGGGCAGCAAGTTCACCGACAACAAGTACAGCCGCGAGCACCTCTGGCGCTTCGACGGGGGCGCGGTGGTGCCGGCCTCCAGCTCGCCCGAAGTCGTCAGGGTTCCCCTCTCGAACCCCGCTCATGTCGATCCCGAGGAAGCCTTCGTCGCCTCGGTCGCGAGCTGCCACATGCTGTGGTTTCTTGGCCTGGCCGCTGCCAGGGGCTTCACTGTGGAGTGCTACACCGACACGGCCCGCGGTCTGATGGAAAAGAACGCCGGGGGCAAGGCCTGGATCGCGCGCGTTGTGCTGCACCCGGAGGTGGTCTTCGCGGGCGACCCGGCGCCAGACGACGCCGCCGTCGCGCAACTGCACCACGCGGCTCACGATGCTTGCTTCATCGCCAATTCGATCCGCAGTGAGGTGGCGGTGGAGGGGAGTTGGCGGCATCAACCGACTTAGCGGCCCCCGCCTCGACGCACGGCGACGCCGATGATCGCATCGCTAGTCGCGGTCGTAGGTGTTTGAACCTCGCCCCACTCATCGACTTCCAACGGCGCATCGAAGTCGCCGTCGATGAGGTGGATCCATTCTTCGGCGATCTGGACCCCGAGCGCGAGCATGCGGACGCCATCGACAAGCTGACCGCCGAGCGCGAGCGGTACAAGACGCTGTACATGGAGCTGCTCGAGCGCTGCAAGCTGCTCGAGAAGGGCATCGTCGTCGGCAAGAAGGCCGAGCGCTTCACCGCCGGCGACGACCCACAGCTCGCGCTGCAGATCCTCGAGATGATGCTCGCCGGCCGCGACGTCGTCGTCACGCCTCCTACGTACGCTTTTGAGCATTCACGTCAAGTGCGATTTCGACCCTCACGGTGCGGGGCTCGCTCGACGCCCCGCAGCAGCTCCGCGAAGCCCTTCGGGTCGACGACCACCGAGCGCTGCGCCGGCTCGTCCGCCGCCGGTACCCGGAACAGCGCCCGATGCAGCCGCTTGTACATCAGGCAGTAGCCGTTGTGGTCCCACCACAGCACCTTCACGCGATCGGACCTGCGACTGGCGAACACGAAGACTGCACCGCCGCGCGGGTCCTCGCCGATTACCTGCCGCACCGTGAGCGCGAGCGCATCAAACCCGCGCCGCATGTCCTGCGGCTCGGTGCATACGAAGATCCGAACCGACGCCGGGATCACCGTCGCCCCTCCAACACGTCGAGCACGCTCCCGAGCACGTCGGCCCCGACATGCCCGCGGATCCGGAGGACCACGCGTCCGACCTCGAGCTCGAGCACTCCGGCCTCACTCGTCAGCGAGGCGGCGACCTGCTCCGTCACCTCGACGAAGCCGGCCTCGCCCGTGCCCTGGGCACGTGCATCGGCCCGCGCCGCGTGCAGACGCCATTTCCACCAACCCAGCGTGTGCGGATTGACCCGGATGCGCGCCGCGTACTCCTTGCAGGTCTGACCGCTGGCGATCCAGCCGTCGACCCGCTTGCGCCACGTCGCCTCCGTCGCCGTGCTCATGGCTTGACCTTCGCCCGCGCTCGGGCCGCCCGGTCTCTCGGCCGCATCGGTCGGAAGTCCAGCCGCAGCGCACCGCCGAACGAGCTCGCCTGCCACGACATGTCGCTCGGGATCAGCAGCGCGAACGTCCCTCGCGCCGGCGGCTCGGGCTGCAGCACGACCGCGCCTTGATCACCACGATCTTCATCACTCTCTTTCAACATTCATCCTCCGAGGCCCCCTTGTAGGTCCTCGGCTGGCTTCTCGTCACGACGTAGCTCGCCGGACGCTTACCGTTCTCCGACCCGCCGAACCGATGGGACCGCCGAGCCACGCGGACCCACCTCCGCCGCACCGTCGACGGGATCCGCTGGGTCCTGCACGCTGGCGCGAAGTGGAGCGATATCCCCGCCGAGCACGGCAGAGCCACGACCACGTGGCGCTGGTACGAGCGGTGGTGCGGCGACGGCACCTGGCAGCAGATCGTGGCCTGCCTCGCCCTGCCGCCGACCGTGGTCGGGCGCGAGCCCGGACGCCGGCCGGTGAGGACCACATCGCGGCGGCGCGCCGTCCCGATCGACGTGGATGCGGTCGAGACCTCGGCCCCAATGTAGCCGCCCGGCGCCGTGCGCCTGCCGGCCGCCAGCACGGCGTGTAGTTCTTGTTGTCGGTCAGCCCCTCAACGATGAAGCACGAACCACCGGGGCCGCGGCCCTCGTAGAGGACGTTCTCGAAGGTGACGCCAGCGGGCGGCCTTGGCCGCGAGGAGTGTGGTGCGCGGGCGCAAATCGCAAAGACATTCAGCACGCTCCGGAGGTCGTGTCTCTCGCGCTAAAGCCGCACGAGGTCGCCTGCGCGGAGCAACTCGGCCGGTTGGTGGCCGCCGCGCGGGCAGGCAACCAAGCGCGGGACCCACCGTTCTGAAGGGCGCCCGCGCTGAGAGTTCGATGCTCTCGGCCGGTTATCTAGACCACTTGGCCGGGTTGAAGTGGGCGTAGACGAGCTGGATGGCGTCGTACTCGGAGCCGCTCCTCCCCCGGAAGCCCAGCACGAAATTGCCGGACGGCGGTGCCAGATCGAACTCCTTGTCCCCGCTGGTGCCCCCCGCGGTCACGCTCTGGCCATTGCTGAGGAAGAAAGTCATCTTGTCCATCTTCTTGTTGTATTTGCCCGTGACCCGGACGACGAATTGCCCGGCCTCGACCCTGATGGAGCGGTCCTCCTTGCCGCCGGTCCCCCCGTGTTCCTTCTCCGTGTCCCCGTTCTGGTCGAGGTAGGTCGTGCTCAGCTTGTCGACGCGATCGCCCATCCTCATCTTGATTTGGGTGATGCGCGTGCGCTTTTGGACGTTGTCCAGGGGAGACGGCACGTCGTCGTACGGGTTCCCCCCGGTGCTGCCCTTCTGTTCCGAAGTGCCCCCGGCAAGGCTGAGCTCCGGCGTCCCCTCGTTGAGCGAGGGCAGCGCAGGCTCCGTGAAGGACTGGATCGGATCCTGCGCATACGCGCTCTTCTGCGCGTGGATGGCGCTCAGCTCCTTGCCGCTCATGGCCTTTACCCGGTCGACGTTGGGGTCGACATAGCCACCGTAGAACTTGTAGGTCTCCTGCAACCAGAGGAGCTGATTGTCGAGCCCCTGGACCTGGGCTTCCTTGGCGGTGAGGCCGCCCACGGCCTTGTCACCGATGAAGTAGCGCCGGTTCTTCGCGATGGGCTCGAAGGACGTGGTGATCTCGGGCAGGTGTTCGTAGCCGTCGTACTCGTATCCGAGGACCACCGGCGCGGTGACCGCGAGCGACGGGAAGTCGATCGCGTACTGGATCATCTTGTCGGGCGTGGGCAAGCTGGGGTTCGCGATGCCGGCGACCTGTTGATCGAAGGTGACGTTCACGTTGACCGACTGGATGCACTTGTCCAGCTTACCCTGCAGCGCGGCCTCGAACTTCACCCCGTTGTAGATGCCCTCGGCCTGCAGACCGGCCTCGAGGCCGCGTTGCTGCTCCTTGGTTTGCGCATGGAGCACGTACGCAGCGTAATACTCGCTGCCGGTCGTCAGCGACGTGATGAAGGAGTCGCCGTAGGCCTGGAAGAACCGGCGGAGCGCCTCGTCGCCCTGCGGCGGCTCGACGCCGGGCGACAGGCGGGCATCGGCCAGCGTTTCTGTCTTTTGGACGTGCTGGGAATAGACCACGATCGTGAGGCTGTAAGTCGTGATCTTGATCGAGTTGACGAACTTGGACTTCCGGCTCGCGCCGCCGACCCCCGGGATGCTGGCTCCCAGCGACCAGCTGATTCCAAGCGCCTGGCACACCTGCTCGACGTCCAAACAGACCCGGATTCTTGACTCGCTGATACCTCCACGCTCCACCGTTCCTCCGCTGACGGCGCTCGTGACCCTGCCGTCGCCGTTCACGCTGTCGTAGCCCGCACGCAGCGCTGCCACTTCCGTCAATGGGTTGACCTCTGCGGCCGACTGGCCGCCCGCGCTCGCGTTGCCGTTCGTATTCGTCGAATTCATGTTTTCTCCTGTGTCCTCTGCGTCACGATGGCAGGTGCGGACGTGCGCTTGTCCAACACCACCACCTCCAGGGAGTATCGGCGGTTATGCCGACGCGGGTCAAGCCGTATCGTTATTGCGCGCTCTCGACCTATTCGCGAAATTGCGCCGAGCCTAAGCTACTCGCCACGAATGGGGTAATGGTCGCCTCAAACCCAGGTCTAATTTTACTGCCACAAGAGAGCAATGCGGCCTGCATGGCGAAATCCCTCACTCCAAAGCCGGGCCGAGCGCGAGTTCGCATACCCGCGTCGGTCTCCACCCTCACGCACCACCCGCAGCACCGTCGCGCACGACCGCAGATCGCGTGGTGGTTGCGCTCGAGCACCGCCAACCCCAGTTCCAAATTTCAGCGTCGCAAGGGAGCAATGGGCCTGCATACTGAATCGCTCACGCAAGGCCGGGGACCGGCGGACGACGGCGAGGATCGAGGCGTACCGCCGCGGGCCGGGGGACCGGCGCGGCGGCTACTACGTGCGGCTCAACGGTCTCTTTCAGTTCGGCAAAGAAACCCAGCGCGGCAACCTGCCGGCCGACGTCGTGATCGACCTGAGCACCACGGTCCGATCTGGCTCGTCGGAGTACCCGCTGAACGCCGCGCGCGACTCGATCCCGAGACGGACACCAGCGAGGACGGCATGCCGCCCTCGCCACCTTCCCCGAGCCGACCCGCGTCGCTCTCGCCGCGCTCAGGCGGCCGCGCCCACCGCGGCCGCTACCTCGCGGGCGAACCCTTCGGCCATCACGCGCGCGCGGGCAGGCGAGGGCCAGCCGAGCTCGGCCGGAGCTGTCGCCGCGGTCTCGCAGGTCTCGCGGGGCAGCATCGCCAACGCCCGCAGTTGCGCGGCCTGGACCTCGGCCTGCTGCTCCGCCGGGAGCTGCCCGAAAAGCCATGTGTGAAGATCCCAGGCCAGCTGGCCGTGGCGCAGCTCGTCGGCCGCGATCGCGGCGAACACGGCGCGCAGCTCGGGGCTCCCGGCGTGGCGCGCCTGGTGAGCCGCGAGCGCCGCCGCGAACGCCTCGGACACGCAGCCCTCGACCGCGTTGTGCAGCGCGACGGCGAACAGCTCGCCGCGCGGCGGGTCGGCGGTGGGCACCGGCACCTCGGCGCCCTCGCGCCGTCCAGCGGCGACCCAAAGTGGGGCATGGCGGGTGCTCCGCTGCCTGGTCGCCGGCGACGCCTGCGGATAAAGTGGCTTCTGACGCGGAACGCCTCGGTTTCGAATGGGTTGAGATTGATGCTCACTACAATGCGGCAATCATTCTCGCCGAGCTTGGTGCTGTAAACGAAGCTCTCGCCGAGCTCCGCCTCCTAAGACCCAGATACGAGGCATTGGGGGAGAGACCCACATTAGAAAAGATCGACCATTTTCTAGCGTTGCATGGATGAAGAGGGCGCCCTCCCGAGCCCACGGCGTGAACCCGACGTCGACACCGCCCGCCCGCACGAGATCGGCGCGCAGATCGTCCGCGTGCGTCTCTCCGACGAGCCGGCCCTCGCGTGGAAGTGACCTCCAAAGGCTAGGCGGCTGTAGCTCGACACGAAATCATCAGATTTCGATCCGCAGACGAATATCAGACGGCTCCGAAACCGCCGGGAAATTTAACAGAGAAACGACCCGCCGAACGCACGTTTGCCACTTGAGCCCTGGATCGATCGCCTCCTCGTCAATAGCAACGAGAGCGGCGGGAGTATCGGGTTTCAGACGCAAGTGCAGGCCCATCACGTCCGGCGCCCCCTGGCAGGAACGTACTCTTGGCAGGTTGCGTCGGATCACCGCCTCAGCCTCGTCCGCGAGGTCGAGAGCGCGGCGGGCCTTAGCCTTTCTCATAGGTGCTTGGGGCGTCGTTTGTCGGTTATCGGCTGGAATCGGCGAGCGATCTCCTTGCGGAGGGACCGGCTGGGCTTCGGGCAAAGGCGCCGGCGGCACTGGCGGCGGAACGACCGACGAAACCAGAGGCTCGCCTCCAAGTTTGGCCGGCTCCAAAGGAGCATCCGCGGTGGTGGCTAACTCGTCCTCGCCCGCGCCGCCGCGGAGCCGCCCCGCTTGCCATCCGGCCACGAACACAATCACCAGACCTGCAAGGCCCACAAGCCGCCTTAAGGACAGGTTTAGAGAGAGAGCGCGCCGGCTCGGCTACATGGGCTTTGGCGCCTTGGAGCGGCGGCATAACCCCGGCGACCTCGGCGACCTGAGGCGCCTCGTTGTACTGGCTCTCGGTCTGGTCTTGAGACCGCGGGGACCTCGGCAACCTCGGCGACCTCGGCGATCTCGGGCGATGGGGCGACCTCGGCGCGCTGGGGCGTTGGGGCGTCCTCGGCGCTCCCGCGCAGCGCGCTCGCGGATGCGCCCGGCTACCTGCTGGGCAACTGGACCGGCCTGACGGCCTTTCTCGACGACCCGCTGATCCCGCTCAGCAACAACCGCACCGATCGCGCGCTGCGGGGCATGGTGCTCGGGCGCAAGAATCACTACGGGTCGAGATCGGTGCGCGGCACGCATGTCGCGGCGATCATGTACTCGCTGATCGAGACGTGCATCGTCTGCGGCGTCGACCCCGAGCAGTACCTCCGCTTCACCGCCCGCGCCGCGCTGCGCGAGCCAGGAGTCGCCGTCTTGCCCCAAGAATTCGCCCGCGGGCACAGGCCCGCGGGCGATCGACGCGGCGCGTGACGGCGGGTTCGCCTACGGCCTGTGCAAGAACACGTGCAGTCTCGGACGGCCTGCCGTACTCGACGCAGCTTCGATCGTCTTGACCCGACGCAGCTTCACCGCCATGTCGGCGAGCCGCTTGATGTTCCACGTGATCGATGCGCACGGCGACGCGTTCCCGACGGTGTACTCGTTAGCCGCTCAGATCGCCGCGCCCCGTCCGCCGACTTCGGCACGGCGCGGCGCAGCGGCGCGACGATCGACTTCACCCTCGACGCCAGGCGCTTCGGCTCGCCGCCGATGGGCTGCGAGTCCGTGCCCCTCATCGCCGTGTCACAGCAACGCGGCGAGCGGCTGGCAGCGCTGCCTGCGACGAGGGGCTGAAACCTTACAGTACCCCGAGGGCGTTCTCGGCCCGCGACGGCTATGGCCTGCGCCGTCGCATCTCGGTGAGGAGCCAGACGCTGAAGCTCGGGTACTCGCCGTACGGATCCTCGTCTTCGTCGATGTTGTAGTACTTGATGGGTAGCGCGCTCTCTTGCTCCCTCGGATCCAGAAACACGAAGTGATCGTCGTACCACCAGGCGATCACGATGCCGGGGCGATAGCCATTGAGATGGAGGCCGGCGCCCGACAGGTGGAACATGCCATTGCGGCTGATCCAGCCATGCTGCATCGAACTCTCCAGGTAACGGCGGTAGTCGAGTGGCAAGCTCGTGCGCTCGGGCGCGAACTTTTCGCGAACGGCCACCTCGATCGCTTCGATGCTCGTCGGCGCCGACGACGGTTCGTCCGCGACCAACTCGTCCTGCACCTCCTCCCAGACTGCATCGAAGGTAGCAGCGATGGATTCGGGGCTCCATCCGTGCCGAGATCGATCGGCCATTGCTCCGGTCGCTTCCCCGCACTGTGAATCGCGCCGAGCACCTCGGCAGCCCGACCTCCGATCTCGAAGTCTTCGCTGAGCAGGTGGCTGCACACGGCATCCTCGAGCGCGGGGTGGGGGGCGCGCTCGGCCTCGTCCAGCGCCGCGAGCACCGTGGCCCGGTCTGGCGATCGCAGGCGGCGATCGAGGTCGCGACCGCACTTGAACGTCTTGAACGACACGTTGTCATCGTCGCCGATACGGTCCGCGTCCGCTAGAACGAGCGTGCAAGGTGCTCCTCGGTGACCGCGAGCCCGGCCGGGGCGTCACGCTGACTTGCGCGCTCGCTCGCGCGCTGCGGTAGACCGAGCGACGTGGGTGCTTCGGGCAGTCGTGCGAGCGGTGGCCAGGTCACGCGCCTGCGGTCGGCCGCCACGAATACGTCGTGGTCAGCGTCCGCTGGCGGTTCGCTCTCGTCCGCGCCATGCGCCTCGCTCGACATGAGGCCGCGGTTTCCGGAGGCCCCTGACCTGCGTTTGACGGTCTGATTGCCGCTGCTGCCGGCCATATCCCTCCATGATCAGCGCCCCTTTCCCCTTTCGCCGGGCGTCTCACGTTCCTGTCCGTGGTAGCGAACATCCGTGCCCCGTCTTCTTCTTCGCCGGCTCATCGCCAGGCGGGGCAGCACCTTCGCCGTCGTCCGCCGCCGAATCGTGAACAGGTACGACGCCCCCGACAGCGGATCCTTGCCCAGCGCCTGCTGCACGAGCGCGCTGAGGCCCTCGAAGCCTTGCGCAAGTCGACCTGCCCGACCCCACCCGCGCGGATGCGTGCTGCTATTGGGCCCGCGGCTATTTGTACTGCAGTTGATCGACAGCAGCGGTCCCCGCCGGCCGCTGAGGCGGTGCAGCTCGCCGGCGACGCGCTCCTTGCCGACGCCGGTCTCGCCGAGCACCAGCGCAGGCGAGGGATCGACAGCGCCTCACCCGCCAGCTCGCTGCGCGAGACCTGCGGCGGGTCGACGACGACGCCGGGGCGGGCCGCTCCGGGCCCATCGCCCCGCGCGTGTCCGAGTCGTCGACCAGGGCGTCGCGGCGGCGGCTCAGGCGCGGGCCCTGCAGTGGCAGGCGGCGGGCTACCCGCGCCGGAACCAGCTCGCTGGCCAGCGTGGCGGAGAACTCGCTAGGGCGGCTCGAAGTGGCCCGGTCGCGGCACTAGCCCGGCGGCGCGAACAGGTCGTTCTCGGGCTGGACCAAGGTAAAGCGCGGGACGCTTTCGCCGTCAATCTCGACCGACTCCAGGAACATCGACAAAGGCCGCACCCAAAGGCCGTGTTCGCCGTAGAGCGCCTGGTAGAAGACGACCTGCTCTTCGGTCTCGGAATGTCGGGCGACACCGAAGACTCGGTACTCGGTTCCCTTGTAATGGCGATAGATGCCAGGCTGTAACCGCATGTTCACGCTTGCGACAGATGGTGAGTTCAGGGCGACGAGCGCGACTCGACGCGCGCGGCGATCGCTCTACGGGGCCGTTTGACCGCTCTCCTGTGCTCTTGCCTTCGCTGCGAAATGCTCGCGCAGGGCGTCGTTTCCCCACCCCTCGCCCTTGAGTTTCACGATCTCCGCCACCCGGTCCGCAGCCGAGGCCGCCCACAAGATCCGCACCCCACCGCTTCCGCCCTTCTTCGTCGTCTTGATCCCGACGAAGAGCCCGAGCTTTCGCCATTCCCGAATGGTGGGCACGGTGAGGTTGGCCATTTTCGCCAATTCCTCGGTTGTGAGGGGGAAGGACACCGCGCGGACGGTACCGGACGCGTCGACGCTGCCGCAAGGGTTCAGGCTTGTGCCGGGAGAGCGCGCCGGCAGCTGTCCTGCGGCCGTCCGAGGCGTGCGCCAGCGTGATGATCCCCGAGCCGCCGCGGTTCTGGCGCCCGGCCGAGTAGGCGGCGTCGACCTCGGGCGCCCCGCTCGCCGCCTGCAGCGTGGGACCGGCCCGTGATGGACATGTGACCGGCTCCTCGACCGCGAACTTTTAGGAAGCGCTGAACAGTTGCCCGGCCGAGCGGTTGCGCGCGCCGCGGCGGCGCGCAAGCGGGCATTGACCCGATGATAGACCGATGATAGGCCGAGGATAGCCCATCCTGGCCGAGCCAGGGCGCGCGTCCGCTCCCCGGCCGGCCGGCCGGCTGGACGGAAGCGCGCTTCCGCTGCAACATCGGACGTCGATGGCCACCCCGACCCCTGAATCCTCGGGCACCGCCGCACAACAAGAGGCCCCCGCCCAGCGGCCGCCCGCCGAACACCCGCTCGTGGTGCTGTTCGCAACCTGGATGGCTGGCTCGCGTGAGGCGGGCATGGCGATGCTCCAGCCGGACGCTCCGGACGTGCTGCCGGGCCACCCGCCCGGCGCCTACAAGCGCCCCGGCTTGCGTCAGCACGAATACAAGCGGCCTGGCCAGAAGCGCTCGCAGGGCGAACCCATCCGCGAGCAGCCCGCCCCCGACTTGTTCGGGCGACTCCGGCAGCTCATCCGCTTGTTCTCCGCTCGCCAACGGTTCGACGGGTTCAACCTCGACGAGAGCCTCGGACGGTTCGACGGGACGACAAAGCTCGGGATGGGACACCCGCTGATTCGCGGCGACGTGCGGCGGCTGTACGTGCTTCAGCGCGAGCTACAGCGCAAGTGCCTGACAACCGTCCTGATGAACCTGGCCCCGGCGCCGCGTGCCGCTTTCATCTTGCGTGAGGTCCTCGGGTTCTCTCGCGACGAGACGAACTCGATCTTCGGCACGCCGACCGGCGGGAACGTCGCCTACACGCGCGCCCTTCAAGATCTGCGCGCGGAGTTGGAGTCGGTCTGCGAGCACGTCGATCCGCTCAATGCCTGTAGCTGCCAGAATCGCCTGGCCAGGGCGGTGGAGCACGGCTTCGTCGCCTGGCCGGATCGCGACGACCTCGCCGGCGATACGCCCTTGAAGTCGCAGGGGCCCCAGGAGCCCGAGAAGCTGTACTCCACGCTGCCGCCCCCCATGTGAAGCAGGAGAGCGCGCCTTGACCGTCCTCGCCGATAGCCCGTTCCCGCCGCTCGACCCGGCTGATGTCACTCGTCGGGCTCCGCAGGAGTCGGCCTTCGGCTTGCTCGATCCGCCGCTCGACGTGAGCCCGCCGCTCGACTTGGGAGCCGGCGACGACGATGACGAGCCGGCCGCGGCGGAAGTGGCGGGTCTGCCGCTCGGCCCCTTCGCCGAGCGTTACACGCTGCTGCAAACGCTCGGGGTGGGCGGGATGGGCGTCGTTCAGCTCGCATACGATCGCGTGGCCTGTCGCAACGTGGCGATCAAGCGGATCAAGCCGAGTTATGCGGACACGAGCTTCACGGAGCGCTTTCGGCGGGAATACCGAGCGCTCGCGGCGATCGGGCACCCGGGCGTCCCGGCGATCTACGACATAGGAGAGACCGCCGAGGGCGAGCCCTACTTCGCCATGCAGATCATTTCGGGCGAGACGATCCGCGGCCGCTTGCGCCGCGAGACGACGATACCGCCCGCGCGAGCGCTTGCGCTGGCGATCGACCTCGGCCGCGTGCTGGCGGCGGTTCACGCCGCCGGGGTGATCCATCGCGACGTGAAGCCGGACAATGTGATCCTCGAAGGCGAGCGCGTACGCCTGATCGACTTCGGCGCGGCCCTTCTGACCGCGGACTACTACGACCAGCCGCACCTGCGCGATCCGACCGCGGTCGGCAAGCGCTGGCGAACGGCGGAGACCGAGTGGATCGGCAATCCGGCGTACATGTGCCCGCAGTGGGTCAACGAGGGCAGGGTCTCGCCCGGAACGGACGTTTTCTCGGTCTGCGTGGTCTTGTACGAGATGATCACGGGTCGGCGCTTGTATGCGCCGGAGGTGTACCGCCACCGCGAGATCCGAGCGGAGGAGTTCGCGCCCGAGCTCGGGCCGCTGGTCCTCGAGCTTCGGCGCGGCGTCTCGCGTGTGGCCGAGCGCCACCGCAGCATGGCCGAGCTGGTCCGGGCGCTCGAGATCGTGCAGTCGCGCCTCGCGGCGCCGGCGAAGCGATCGTCGCTGCCGTTTGTCCTCGGGGCCTCGGTCGCATCGTTCGCCCTCGGCGTCGGCGCGACCGTGGCGCTTCTGCGGGCGGCAGCGCCGGGCGAGTCAGCGGTGGCGAGCGCGGTCGTCGAGTCGCCCACCGCCGAGCCGCCGCGGGTCGTAGCACCGCCCGTCGTCGAGCCGCCGCGGATCGTCGAGCCTGCAGTAGCGAGCGCGGCCGTCGAGCCGCGCGCGGCTGAGCCGTCGCGGGTTGTCGAGCCGGCGGCCGCGAGCGCGGTCGTCGAGTCGACCGAGCCGCCGCGGCCCGAGCCGTGGGCGACCCGCATGCGGCGGGCCGAGGCTCGCGCGCGGGCCTGCCTGAAGCGCGCGAAGATCGACGCAGAACCGCTCTTGACGACCATCGCCGCGGGCGAGCCGGCCAGCGTTCGAGGTGTCGCCTCGGACTCGCCGGAGACGCGGTGTATCCGCGAGGCCCTGGAGCACTTCGCCCTCCGCGTCGCCAAGGGGCAGAGGCAACACACCTTTTTCGCTCGGTAGGAGAGCCCATGTTGCTGCGCCTCGTCCTGGTGTCGACCATGCTCCCCCCGCCGCCCTCCGAGGCCGAGGCCGTCGCGGCTTTCAACGAGGGCAAGCTAGAGCTCGCGCTGAAGCTGCACCGCGAGCGGGCCGCCGCTCCGGGTGTCCACGCTCCCGCGGCGCTCTACGGGGTCCACGACAGCCTGCGCGCTCTCTACCGGACGACGGGGGACGTCGCCCACCTGTGCGAGGCTCTCGACGTGGCAAGCGGCCTGCTTGCGCGAGGGGGCTTCGCCAGCGAGAAGGAGCGGGCCTCGTGGGTCGAACTGGAAGCGACCGACGCGGCCCTGGTGGGCAAGGTCGGCGCGAAGTGTGCCTCGCCGCCGAGCGAGCCGACGCCGACGAGCGAGCCGCCGCCGAGCGAGCCGACGCCGACGAGCGAGCCGACGCCGACGCCGATGACCGGGCCGACGCGGACGGCCGGGCCGCGAGCCGAAGGACCGGCGCCACAACCTGGCTCGAAGGACAGCACGCCCGAACCTGGCGCGAAGGACAGACCGCCGTGGAGGCCGCGCGGCCGCGTGATCGCTGCCTCCGTGCTCGGCGGGGTCGGCCTCGGCCTGCTCGGGGGCATGGCTGGCGCGCTCGTGCGACGCGATCAGGCGGAAGCCGAGCTCGCCGCCATCGTCGACGGCGCGCAGGGCCGCGAGTACACGGCCGCCGAGCGGGCCGCGGCGCACGACGCCGATGACCGCTATGTCCGGCTCCATGCGACATGGCCGGCCCTGCTCGCTGTTGGATGTGTAAGCGTAATTACAAGCGTTGCCGTCCTGCTCGCGCCGAGTCGCGCAGGCTCACGCGCGAGAGCGCGCGCCGGCGGCACCGGCTTCGTATACTCGTTCTGAGCCCCCCTGCGCTCGGAGGTCGCCATGTTCCGCGGTCGCGCTGTGTCCCTCTGCATGTTCTTCGCGCTCGGCGCCTGTGTCGATCACGCGCCGTCGTGGGCCGACTTCCTCGCCAACGACATGACCGCCGGGACAGGTGCGAGCAGCGACGGGGGAGCGGCGGAGATGACGGGCCCCGCGAACTCGAGCGACGAGCCGAGCCCGGCGACCGGCGAGCCCGAGGACACGACGGACGCGACGAGCACGGGTGAGGCCGGCAGCACAGCCAGCGACGCCGAGCTGCTCCCGCCGCGGATCCTCGGCGTCGACGTGCCAGCGAAAGTCCACCTCGCCGGCTCGGTGCCGGTGACGGTGACGACCGAGGGCGCGAGCCTCGTGAGGGCCACCCTCGACGGCGCCGAGCTGGAGCCGTTCACCGATCAGGGCGGCGGCGTGTGGACCGGCGCCGCGCCGTGCTTCGGCTCGATCGACAACGGCGCGCACGTGCTCGAAGTGACCGCCATGCGCGGGCCGCTCGCGCACGTGTGGCCGCCGGTGATGTTCGAGGTCGCCACGCCGGCGTCCGGCGATCTCGCGTGGGCCAGGCTGGGGCCGAGCGGCTCGACCTCGCGGCGCGTCGTCGCAACGCCCGAGGGGGACGCGATCGAGGTCGGTTCCGTCGTCGTCGACGGGGCGCCGCGCCCGTCGATCCGGAAGCGGCGGGGCAAGGACGGCGCGGAGGTCTGGGCCGAGGGAACGATTGTGCTCGACTCGCGCGAGGGCGCGGTCGATGCGGTCGCGCTGACGCCGGACGGCGAGATCTGGGTCGCGATGAATGTCCGCCAGGCGGACAGCAAGTGGCGGCCGCGGATCCTCTTGCTCGACGCGGAAGGCCACGAGACGAGCGTCGAGATGCCGACCGAGGCCGGGACGACGGTGCGGGGCATCGCCAGCGACGACGCGAGCGGCTGTATCGCGGTCGGCTTCGGCGGCTCGGGCTACGGCGACACGGACATCAAGATCTGGCGGATGAACGCGGAGGGCGTCGCGGTCGTGAGCGCGAAGGGCTGGGACCACGGACCCAATGGTCAACTGAACCTGCACGAATTCGACGACCTCGCGTTCGACGTGGTGATCAAGGACGGCGTCGCCTGGGTCGTCGGCGCGAGCACCGGCGAACACGACAATGGTTGGTGGGACGAGACACGCGGGATCCTCGTGCCGTTGGCCCTTGAGACCGGTGCGCGACTCGACCCAGTGGTCGTGCAGGCGGCAAGCGGCGGATGGCGGCAAGGCATGTACCTCGGGGCAGCCGCACACCCGGACGGCGTGGTTGTCGTCGGCTACGGCGCGACGGGTGACGGCACGTCGCAGCGGATCGAGATCGCGATCTACGACGCCAGCGGCGCCCGGATCTGGTGGTCGCCCGAGGCGGCCGGGGATGCCGCGTACGGGACAGGGGTCGCCGTGAGCGCGCACGGAGGGGTGATCGCCGTGGGAGTCGTGATGGACGGGGGTACGCTCCGCGGCGTCGTGCTCGGGCGCAAGGGTTTGACGTACGAGCACAAGTTCTCGTCGGGCCTGGACCCGTCCGCGGTTTACGGCGCTGCGGTCGACCCCTGGGATCAGGTGTTCGCGGTCGGCGAGCTGACGTCCGGAGGCGTGCGGTACGCCCGGGCGGCGTTCGTGCGCCAGTGAGCGTGGCTCACTGTGGGATGAAGGCGTTGCACGCCTCGTGAACGAGATCGGCCGCCTCGCTGAAGAACCCGTCGTAGCTGTCGGCGCAGATGTTGCCTTCGTGGTGATAGTCGAAGGTCTTGATCACTTCGCGCAGGTGGATCGGCCAGAGGCCGTCATCGTAGACGCAGCCGGGCACGGGCTCGCCCTCCAGCGGTTGCGCGATGATGGCGAGTCCGACGACCGCGTGCTCGTCGCCACCCTTGGCGGCCACCACCGCGTCGTGAACCTTCTTCGCGCTCAGGACCGACTCGTCGTCCTCGTTGTCCATGATGAAGACGAATACGAGCAGGGCGTCGTCGCGTAAAAAACCCTCGTTGCAACCGCCCGGGCCGTTGAGCTCGTCGGACACCGCGGCGACGAGGGTGTCGGCGAGCGGCGGATCGTCGCCGAAGGTGCCCACCTGTGCGATGCAAGCGAACGCGTCCGGATCGGTCTCGCCCTCGATGATGTAGCGGTTCCCCCCGTAGAGCTCGCACGGGTGGTTGGTGGCGTAGGGGCCGGCGTTGTAGAGCAGACCCGCGCCGCGGGTCCGGTCGCACTTGAACACGGTGTCGGCGTGCGAGCCGCAGACGTAGTCCATGGCGTTCGGGCCGCAGTTGCCCTTGTTCCCGCAGTTCTCGGCTGCTTCGCAGCCGAGGCCCCGCCATTTCTCGTCCGTGTTCACGCTGATGATGTGCCGGTCGAAGCCGGCGAACTTCGTCTCCAACACATCAAGGAAGCCGGGGAAGCTCGCTACGAGTTGATCTTGCTCCCCGGCCATCGTGAAGAGCGCCGAGATCACGAACACGAAGTCGATCTTGCCCTTGCAGCCCGCAGGCGTCGGGTCGTCGAGGTCCGGCGGCGGGGCCATGTCGAACGTCGACGCCGAGTTGCTCGCCGCGGCGCTGTCCTCGGCGGTCCCGCCGGTCGAGCTCGTCGTCGAGGTCGACGTCGTCGTGCTGCCCGAGCTGCTCGACGTGTGCGCGACCGACGTGACGCCCGTCGTCGTCGTCGTGAACGCCGGCGAGTTGTCGGTCCCACAGCCAAGGGCGACTGCAGCGGCGAGGGCGAGACGACGCGGCACCCTCGAAGGGTAGCGCGGCACGGCGCGCGATGTCACGCATCCCAGCGCCATCGGCGCATCTGGCGGGCAATCTCGCCCCCGTACCACTGCTCATGCGTGCAGGGTCCCCGAAGATTCGCCAGCCAAGAGCAGATTGTCGAGGCCGCAGGCGCGCCTTCCCCCGTCGTCCGCAAGTGGGTGCTCGGCGAACTGATGCCCGAGCCGCGCCGCGTCGGCGGCGGCCATGCCCAGGGCAGCAGGAACCTGTGGCCGCCATGGGCCATCGAGCGAGCCCGCTGGATCCGCGAGCAACTCGACCGGGGAGCCTCGCTGGACCAGCTCGCCCAGCTGGTGCGGCACGGTCTCGGCCTGCCCTCTGCGCCGATCCTCGAAGCTGACGCCGAGTGCGAGTTCGCGCACGAGAAGTCAGGGGAATCGGAGGCCGGTGAGGCGAGTCCGACGAGCATGGACGAGACGCCGCCCCCCGAGCCGCCCGGCATCCCCCTGGACAGCCTCAACCTCCTCGCCGCCAAGCGCCGGCTTTGCGAACTGGCCCTCGAGCGCGGCGGCTCCATCATCGGCGCTGCCCAGTTGCTGGGCATTACTCGTCACGGGCTCCGGCGCCGAATCATCAAGCTCAGGCTGGAGTGGCTGCGCTCGCAATCCGCGTGACCCGCCGGCGCCGTCAGCACGGCAGGCGGGTTGGGGAGAAGAGCAACGAACGCGAACACTGAGACGGACAGTGACATCGACATGACGCCGGAGGTTCGCGAACGCCTCGAGACGACGTTCGTCGGCTGCGACGCCGCGAGGGGGCCGCCAGGTCGGGCTCGCCTCCCGCGCGGGCGGCCAGGCGCGCTGGCGACCCGCACGGCGCTCCTATCAATGGACCGCGAACCGACGGACCCACATGTGACTCGGCGAGCCTTCCACCGGGTCTGCCGGCGCATCCCAGTAACCGGCGGCGACGGCGAAGCCGGGCCCGAAATCGACGCCCTTGGCTGTCTCCCTGAGGGCGTCGCTCTTGGAGAAGTAAGAGATCCACGTCGGCATGCCGTCTCCGGTCAGGTGACGCGCGAAGCTGTACGTGCCTTGGGTGTCGGCGATCCGGCTGGTGCCGACGGCGACGATCGTCTCGTCGGCGCCGACGACGACATCGTCAAACCCCTCTTCGGGCGCGTCGCCGGTGAAACGCCACACCTCCGCGCCGTCGGGACCGACGCGGCGCAGCGCGGCCCTGTAGCGCCCGTCATCGTCGTGGTCGCCGTGACCCGCGAGCAACAGGTCTCCGTCGCCGATCGCGGCGACACCGGACCACACCCCAGCATCCTCCTCCTGGCTCCACAGCGGGGCCCCGTCCTGGTCGAGGACCACCACGAGAGAGTGCCAGAACAGGTCTTCGTCTCGACCGACGAAGCCCACTGCAGCGACCGCGGACCCGGAGACCGCGACGCCGGTGGCATCGATGCGCCCATCGTCTCCGTGGTTGACTTTCCACGCGACGGCGCCCGTGGCGGGATCGTGACGACGGACGACGAGGTCCTGGCTGTCGTCGCCCTGCAGCTCGCTGCCGACCGAATACAGGCCGCCGTCGCCGAGCGCGAGCGCCCGGATACCGTCGCCGACGCCGGCCAGAGGCTCCTCGAACGTCCACAGCGTCGCGCCTTCGGGCCCGAATGCGTGGAGGATCGGCGCACCGGCGCCCGCGACGCCCCCGTCGCCGGCCGCGAAGATGCGCCCCTCCTCGTCCACGGTCACGCCCGTGAAAGTCGTGAACTGCCGCGCGCCGTTCGGTACGTCGCGTCGCCAGACGAGGGATCCCGAGGGATCGAGGACCATGACGAACGCCATGTTGTTATCCTCTCCGACGACGACGATGCGGCCCGCTGGATCGACGGCGACGTCCAGGCCGATGATTCCCCACAAGACGCCATGATCCTTGCGCGTCCACTCGACGAGCGCGGTCTGCCGACAATCGCGGTCGCAGCCGTCGTCGGAGACGTCGTTGGCGTCGTCGCATGCCTCGTCGCCGCCGACCACGCCGTCGCCGCAGACCGCCGGCTCCGGCGCGGCGGTGCTGGACTCGTCGTCGGCGCCGTCGGTCGCCGTCAATTGCGGGGTGTTTCCGACCGTGTAGTCAAGGACGCACGCGGACGACAAGGCCGCAGCGAGGACGAGCAGACGGGCGGGCGGGCTGTGCGATCGAATTTGGCTCATGGGTTGCTCCTTCACTGGATTCTTCTCCACCCGGAGGCTCGTTCGTCACGGCGGCGAGCCGCGAAGTGACAAGACATCGCGCCGCGGCTCCTGCGGCCCGGCGCGACCGGATACGGACCTGTCCATTTGGACATCCTCTCCAAACCCGCCCCTTCAACCGCCGATCAAGATCTCGATGTCCACGGTATCCGGGAACGACAGCGGCTCGCTCCGCGTCTGCGGCTCGCTCAGCACGACCGCGTCCGTCAGCTTGCAGTGGCTCCCGGGACTCGGCGGCTCGCACTCGCAGGCGCCGAGACAGCCATGGAACGCCGTCACGGTGATGTCGTAGACGCCCGCCGGCCGCGTCCGCGCCGCCACGCACTCTCCCGCGCATCCCTCTCCCGGCGCGCATTCGGCGGGCATTTGCATGACCTCCGCGTCGGCCCCTGCCCAGTTCAGCGCGAAGCGGGCGCCGGGATCGAGCCGCAGTTTCGGTAGCCCTCCGCAGTCCTCGCACCCGCGCTCGCACACACCCTGCAGCAGCTCATCGCATAGTGGCGCGGCGCAGTCGCCCTCGACGAAATAGTGGTCAAGCCCCTTCGCGTCGGTGATCTGCAGCGCCGGCAGCTTGGCGCACCCGACCGACTCGAGCCAGACCGGCGTGTCGCCGGCGTTGGTGATCGTGATCGACACCATCTCGTTGAAGTCCTGGTCGGACAGGAAATCGGCGCACATCAGCGGCCCGCCGGTCGGCATCTGGGTCGGATTCGTGGCCGTGTCGGTGCCGCCCGTCGTCGGCGTGCTCGTCGGCTCCGTCTCGCCGGTCGCCGTGGATTGGGGGGTGTTTCCGACCGGGTAGTCGAGGACGCACGCGGACGGCAGGGCCGCGGCGAGGACGAGCAGACAGAGGGGCGGGCTGTGTGATCGGAGGTGGCTCACCGGTCACTCCTTCACCTGTCCTGTTCTCCACGTCGAGGCTCGTCCGTCACGGCGCGAGCGTGAAAGAAAAGACAGGAACTTCGCGCGCGCGTCGGCTCGGCTGCGCGGGGCGGGCCGCTCATCCGACGGCGGGTGCCGGTAGTGTTAGGCTCTCCGTTCCTCGACGATGCCAGTTTCCTTCGTTCTTGCCGGGTTTCTCGCCGCGCAGGTCCCCGAGCCACCGAGCCGGCTGGTGTGGGAAGCTCCGAGGGACTGCCCGGGACGCGAGGCGTTGCTGGCGGCGATCGATCGCCGGCTCGGGCGGAGGTTCGTCGACGAGGTTCGGGTCGACGCCCGCGTCACGGCGCACGCCGAAGCCCCGCGCTTTCGCCTCGCGCTCCAGATCTCGGCGCAGGGCCGCGGCCAGGTGCGGACGCTGACGTCTCAGCGCTGCGCGGCGCTCGTCGACGCGACGGCGCTGCTGGTGGCGACGGCCGCCACCCGTCGCGAGGCGAAGGGGAGCGGCGCGGCGCCGCCCGCAGATCCGCAAATCGACGAGGGCGAGGTGGAAATGGGGGAAACGACGGCGGTGTCGCCCGCGGAGCCGACGACGGAAGCGTCTCCCGTCGACGCCGCGGAGCCGCTCCGTCGCGAATCGGTGCAATCGAGCCGCGAGACGCCCCCGACGCCGGATCCGCCGCCGGCCGCGACGCCGGGGCTCGACGGTGAAGTCGAGATGCGCGTGCCCGGGCCTGCCCCCGCGGACGATTCCGGGCAGTCGGCGACGACGAGCGGCCGCATGCGGAGGCGCCCGGGCGGGCTGATGAGGATCCAGGGAGGGCCTGAACTCGGGGCGGTCCCGGGCGTGACCGCCGCGGTCGCGCTGGTCGGTGGCCTGCTGTGGCGACGCGCGCGGCTGGAATTCCGGGGCATGTTCCTCGCGCCGCGCAGGACAGATCGCCCAGAGGGCTCGTTGCGGGCGTTCGGGGCCATGGGCGCGGTGCTCGGGTGCGGACGCCCGGGCACGAAGCGGGTCGAGATCCCGCTGTGCGGCGGCCTGGAGCTGGGAGGGGTCCGCGGAGTCGCGCAGGATGTGGCGGGAGCCCGGGGGATGACCGGGCTGTGGCTGGCGGTCGTGGCCTCGGCCGGGGTGGCGGTGGTGGTGCACCCGCGGGTTCGGCTCGGGGTAGCGCTGGAGGGGGTCGCTGGAATCTTCGTGCCTGGCTTCGTAGTGGTCGCCCCCGGATCGCGGGTGTCCCTGTTCGACTCGTCCCTGATCTCCGGCCGGTTGCTCGTCGGCGTGGAGCTACGCTTTCGCGATCCGCGGTGACGGAACCCGAGAAACCCGGAGAATCGAGCAATAGGCCATGCACGTCCCGGCGACCGACCACGAACCTGGGCGCGACGACGACCCGCGCCGCGCGCGGTTTTACGCGCTCTATCGGCGCGAGTTCGACTTCGTATGGGCGGCGGCGCGCCGCTTCGGGGTGCCGCCGGTGGTCCTGGATGACGTGGTGCAGGAGGTGTTCATCACGGCGTATCGCCGGCTCGACGAGCTGCGGTACGAGGTCTCGCCGCGGGCGTGGCTGTTCGCGGTCACGCGGCGGATCGCCTGGCGCTACCGGCGGGGCGCGGCCCGGCAAGCTCGACGGGTCGCGGCGCTCGCCGAGGTGTTGCCGGCGGCACACGACGCCCCGCACCAGCGGCTCGACACGGCCCAACAGCTCGAGCAGTCGCTGGCTCAGCTCGCCGGAGAGCTCCGCGCGGTGTGGGAGATGACCGAGCTGCTGGGGATGAGCGGGCCGGAAGTCGCCTCGGAGCTGGCGTTGCCGGTCAACACCGTTTACTCGCGGCTGCGGCTGGCGCGGGGGCAGCTGCAGGCGCGGCTGGGTGAGGCGGAGCTGGCGGCGTCGGCCGAACAGATGCGCCGCCGGGACGCTGCGCCGCCCGGACGGGCGCAGCGCACGTGGGTGTTGCTGGGGCCGGTGCTCGGCAAGACCGGCGCGGTGGGGACCCTCGGAGCGCTGGCCACGACCCGGACGGCGGTGGCGGCGACGCTGATCGTCGCGGGGGGCGCGACCATGCACGCGACCGAACGCGGGGCCGGGCCACGACCTCCACCACCGGCGCGGGGGGCCGAGCGAGGCGAGACGGTCCTGTCCCCGAAGACAGGCGCAATCGCAGCCCGGAGCGAGCCGAGCGCAGACCCACCGCCGCCGGTGCCGCGGGCGACGGCAGCGTCGCCGCCGGCGAAGCCCGATCGCCTGTCCGCCGAGGTGTCGCTGCTCGACCAGGCTCGCGGGCGCCTGGACGAAGGCGCGGCTGCGGTCGCGCTGGCCTTGCTGGTCGCGCATGCCCGCGAATTCCCGCGCGGCGCCCTGGTCGACGCCCGTGAGGCGGCGCGGGTCGATGCGCTGTGCCAGCTGAACCGCGCAGCCGAGGCCGAGGCCGTCGCGCAGCGCCTGGTCGTGGAGTTCCCGACCTCGGCGCTGGTACAGCAGTTCGAGCACTACGTGTGCGCGCGATAACTCGTGACGCCACCGCTCTGATTGGGCCGACCCGCGATCCTGGCTCGTGACGGAAGGGCGCAGCTTCGGAGAACTATACCACAGAGGGGTAACCCCGTGACGCTCTCCGCGGAGAACCGCCCTGCCATCAATCTCGCCGCTCTCCTCGCCGCCGGCTGCCTCCTGGCCTGCGTGTTGGATTATCCGGTCGGCCAGAGCCCGGGCACCGCTTCCACGGCTGGCACGCTGTCCGCCGGCCCTGCGCCCGACCTCGGCGCATTCACCCCGGGGCTCGTCGTCATGCTCGAGAGCTATCAGCAGAGCCCGCCGGATCTCGATCGCATCCGCGTCAGCGCCGACGGCGGCGTGCTCCTGTTCGCCAGGACAGGTCATGGCAGTCTGCACGCGGACGACTGGTCGCCGCTGCAATTCAGCGACGAGGCGTTCTGCGACCCGAGCGAGAGCGACGACTGCGGGTACGAGTTCGCGCGCTACATGTTCTCGGCCGCGACTCCGGGCGGCGAGCCGGTCGTGCTGCACGACGGCTCGCACGCCGACGTCGGCGAGTACCAAGTGTGGGTGCCCACGGCGATCGAGGTCGCGACCGAGGGGAATCTGTGCGCCGACGCGTACCCCGGCCGCTGGACGATCGCGATGCTGCGCAGGCCGTGAGCGCGCCGGCGCCCGCGCGGGCGATCATCGCGGAATGCGTCCAGGAACGCGGTCCGCTCACCGACGAGGACCGCTGCCCCGCCGGGGGGCCCGCCCCGCTCCTGAATGAAGGCAGTGTCGTCCTCGGCGGCGTCGCGGCGCAAAGGCGAACATGACCCGTGCATCGGGCTCGCGGAAGCGCGTCGCGGCCGCCTCGACCTCCCCAGCGTGAATGCCGAGGGCGGCACGACCCACCGGCGCCGCGCGGACTGTGTGGGCGGCGGACCGCCTGTTCTCCAGGAGTCACCAATTCCAGCGGAGAAAGCAGCGAGCGGTCGAGCGGGCCGACGGCCTATTCGGCCGAGGCCCATCGTCTCGGCGAATACGCCGACGGCGGGATGTTCTCCGCGGGCCGTGGATTCCAGCGGAGAAAGCAGCGAGCGGTCGAACTCTCGCCGTTTCCCGAGCCCACAACGTCCTTTCGCCCGGTCGGTCCCGGCTGATTCGCGACGACCAATTTGCAGCCGACGGGATTCATCGCAGCTTGACTTTCGCTCGGGTTCTGAGAAAGTCATTCATGTCGCATGCCTCGAATTGTTCGGGGCACTCGGCGCAAACACTGGAGGTATCTCATGCGTTCTGCTCATGTTTTCGCGGTGATGGCATTCGTCCTGTCTTTCGGTGCGATCGGGGTCGGCACGGCGTCCGCCGCGCCCAGGTGCTGCGACCCCATCTGCCTGCAGGAGGAGCCGCCCAACGCCTGCAACTGGTGCACCCCCTGCGCGGGCGACGAGACCACCGCCGTCAGCGAGATGGTGTACGACGAGGTCCTGGGCCTTTGCTACGAGAGCGACGCGGCGGAGCCGAGCCCGTGCGACGTCGTCGAGACCGGCGACGGCGCGCAGGACCTCGAGACGAAGTGATCCCACCCTCGTGAATGGTGGCTCATCCGGGTCGAATGCCGGCTCCCGTCGAAGGTCATAGTCCTTCGATTCGCCGCCGGCGAGGTCCGAGCCGCCGAGGCTCCGGCCAAGACGAATGGCCAGGGGCGATTTGAACCCGGCGTCCGTGCGGACGCCTGGGGAGGTGCCTCCGAACACCTCGACCAGGGTATCGGTGTCCGAGTCGCCCGGAGCCGTCACCACGTGCACGGACTTGCCGACGGCGTTGGCGTCGGCCGGGAGCACGAACCAGTCGACGTCGGCGAGGCTGGACAGCGTCAGCGGACCGACCGGCATGCCGAGCGCGGGGCCCGGCTGGGCGGTCGCGCAGGTGTCGGCGATCATTCGCGCCGAGCAACACCGGCGGCCGCACGTTCGCGCGCGCATGCGGCGGCGGGCGGAGGGAGACCCGCTCCTGGCGAGCTATGCGGGCGTGGCGGGCTCCGTCAGCGAGCCTCGTCTGGCGGTGCGGGCGAGGTAGGCGTAGTCTCCGCCTGCTCCCCACGAGGCGGCCATGAAACGCACCAGACCATACTTCCTCGCCGGGATTGCCCTGGTGGTTCTCGGCGCGCTGCTCGGGGCGTCCGGGACCCTCGTAGCCCTGGTGGGAGGTGGCCCGATCTCCATGGCCGGCGGAATCGTCCTGCGCGTCGAGCCCATGATGTGGACCAGCTTCGGGTGCTTCTTCCTCGCCGCCGCCGTCTTCGCCGGCGGTCTGGCGACGCCGTCCAGGTAGGCGCTCCGGGCTTTTGTCGGCGCCTGAGCCCGTCGTCGAGTCACCAAGGGTCGACCGCAGCGCCGTAAACCGCGCGGGTCCGGTCGCACTTGGAACACGGTGTCGGCATGCGAGCCGCAGACGTAGTCCATCCCCTCCGCTTTCCGCTGCAGCTCCACCCGAGGCCGCGACTTCAGCCGCTCCAACAGCTTCACCGACCTCGCCGCCCGTCTCGCCACCCTCACCGTCATCGCTCCCGGTGTCCGTGCCTCGTGCCCTGCGACGATGGTCTCTGCACGCGGCACAGACCGATGCACGCGGCCGGGGCTCGGGCGACACCGGCTTCGTCGAGGTGACGCAGGAGGTCGCCGCCTCGATGACGAACGAGGCCGGCGTGCTCGAGATCGAGGTGGGGCGCGTGTTGCTGCGGATCCGCGGCCATGTCGAAGCCGACGTGCTCGGGCGCGTGCTCGACGTGCTAAAGGGGCGACGATGATCCCGGCGTCGGTGCGGATCTTCGTATGCACCGAGCCGCAGGACATGGGGCGGGGAACAGACGCTCAGCGGCCCGGTTGCATCTGCGCGATGCAGAACCGGAGCGCCTCGCTCAGCGTCGAGCGGACGACCAAGCCGGAGAGGTCGAAGCCGAGCGCGACGATGGTCTGGGCAATGTTCGGGTGGATGCCCGTCAGAATCCCCTCGGCGCCGAGCAGGCGGATCGCGCGGATCAGGCCGAGCAGGTGGCTCGCGGTGCCGGTGTCAACGACGTCGACCCCGGTCAGGTCGAGGATTGCGAAGCGCGCCCGGGAGCGCGCGACCGCCTGCAGCAGACTGTCCATGATCTCTGCGGTGCGCACGCTGTCGACGAGACCGATGATCGGCAGGGTGAGGACGTGGTCCCAGACCTGGATGATCGGCGTCGAGAGCTCGCGGATCGCCTGTTGCTGACGCTCGATCTGCTCGAGGCGGGTCTGCAGCTCCCGCTCGTTGCGTCGCATCTCGGTGACGTCGAGGGTGACGCCGACGAGCGCGGTGACCTCGCCACCGCGCGCGCGCACGGGGATCTGCCAGTTCTCGAAGTCGTAGCCCGCCTCGACCGAGGGGTAGTGCGCGTGCTGTCCGGAGAGCCCGGCGCGGATCGTCTCGGTCGCCGGGTTGTCGGGGAAGGCCGTGAGGATGTTGCCGCCGGCGAGCATGTCCGGCGTGAGCCCGAAGTGCGCGAGGCCCTTGCCTTCGGCGAACAGGTAGTCGCCCTTCGGGTCGATGATCCAGACGGAGAGCGCGAGGTTGTCGAGAATCGCCCGCAGAGCGGTACGCTCGAGGTGGATGCGCCGCTCGGTCTCGGTCTCGACGTTTACGTCACGACCGTAGAGCATCGCGCCGGCGGGCGCGCCGGTCGGGTCGCGCAGCGGCTGCACGAGCCAGGTACACGTGAAGGTGCGATCGTCGCGGCGGGTGGTCCAGGTGCGCCGGGCGCCGCGCGCCGCGCCGAGCAGCCCGCGCCACGCCACGTCGCCGCCCTCGACGGGGACCCGCTCAGCGAGCGTCCGGCCGCGGTCACGCGCGGGGTCGAGGCCGAGCAGCGCGCCGGCCTCGTCGTTCCAGTCGAGAATGCGCGCGTCGGCGTCGATCCGGAGCACGACGAAGGGCGCCTGCTGCAATACATCGGATACGTCGAGATTCATCGGGCGCATCGTAGGCGTGCGCCGCTGGGCCTGTCTACGTCTGCGAGCGCGCGGGGCTCGACCGCCGCGCCCTGAGCACCGCCGGTGCGTCGCTTGCCGAGAGACCGGCCGCGCTCGTTCCCACGTTGTCGCCCGTACCGCCCGCCCCTGCTCCTGTCCGCCTGAGGGTCTCGCGAGGTCTTGAACAGCTCAACACGTGGGTCGGGCATCCGTATGGTGGCGTGGGTCGGTCTCCTGGTGACGCTGCCGTGGCCGCGCGCGCGGCTGGTCGCGCTCCCGCTGGGTCTCAGCGCGTTCATGGTCAGCGTCGGCGACATGGCCGACGCGACGAGCGACACGTCGGCGTGGGCGACGGTTCGTCTGATGCGCGGCCTGCTCGGGCTCATCACCGCGGTTCTGGTCCTGTGGTCGTACTCGCGGACCTCGCGGCCGGCGTGCCGCCTTCGCCGCGCGTCGGTATCATCGGTCGCCCGCCGGCGATGTGCGCTGTTGCGAGCGCCACCGCCATCGACGTGAGGAGTCGGGCTCCGCTCGCTGCAATCGACGAAACAAAATTGCCCGGCCTACATCCCCGCGTATCCGGACTGCCAGCGCTCCGGGATGTAGTTGCATTGGGCGTGCGACAAATCACCGGCAGCTCGCTGCGGGTGTATCAACCAATACGCCGTTACTCATCTCTTTGTTTGGGTGGCCATTCGCTTATTATTTCCTGCTCTTTCCCTGACTTGCCTCTACGTCCTCTCCGCTGACGCGCGAGCGCGCGATCTGCCGAACCTCCATGCGGCGATGTCTGTCCCTCCGGCCCCACCCGCGCCAGTCGCCGCGGGGGTCGCGGTGGCGCGGGAGCCGGGGCGCGGCGCGCCCTCGCTGTTGTGGACCCCGCTCGCCGAGCCATCGCCGCAGTCGATGTCGCTCGAGGCGGCCGCGCGGTCGCATCTCGAGCGCCATGCGCCGAGCTACGGCGTCACGCGGGCGGCTCTCGCGGCGGCGCGTCACCTGTACACCCACGACACCGGGCGCGGCGGGATCATCGTCGCGCTGCGGCAGACCGTGGACGGCGTCGACGTGTTCCAGGCCGACATCAAGCTCCTGCTCGATCGCACGCGCCGGTTGGTGGCGATCTCGGGGACCCCACACCCGGCGGCGCTGCCCGGGCGGGCGCCGGCCTTCGCGCTGTCCGCCGAGCGTGCGATCGGCATCGCCCTGCGCGACCTCCACGGCGACATCGGGGAGGTCGCGCTCGCGGCGAGGGAGACGCGGGCCGAATGGCGTCACTACGCGCTCACGTCCGGCGGGCGGCTACGATTCCGCGAGCCCGCGCGCGTGCGGCCGGTCTACTTCCCGCTCGGCGACAGGCTGGTGCCGGGGCACTTCGTCGAGCTGCAGACCTCGCTCGACGGGCAGGAAGACCTCTATCAATACATCGTCGCCGCCGACGACGGCCAGCTCCTATACCGCCGCGACGCGACCGCCCACTCCCATCAATACCGGGCGTGGGCCGAGCCCGGAAAAGACGGGCGGCCGCTCGACGGCCCGACGATCGACTACAACCCGCACCCGACGGGCGTCCCGGGCAAGGGCCCGACGAAGTTCACGGAGCCCGCGCTCATCACGATGGAGGGCTTCAACACCAACCCCGACGGCGAGCCCGACCCGTGGCTGCCGCCGGCCGCGACCGAGACCCGGGGCAACAACGTCGACGCCTACGTCGATCCGAGCCGCGACAATCCCGAGCCCGGGGATCGGCTCCGCGCCACGGCGACCTCGCCCGGCGTGTTCGATCACGTGTACGACCCCGCCCTCGGCCCGCGTGCGAATGAGACGCAGTGGAAGGCGGTCGCCGTCAACCTGTTCTACGTCGCCAATTGGCAGCACGACTGGTGGTACGAGTCCGGGTTCACCGAGGCGACCGGCAACGCGCAGGCCGACAACTTCGGGCGCGGTGGGACCGAGGGCGACCCGATGCTCGTCGAGGCGCAGGAGGGCACCTTCAGCGGGCTGCGCAACAACGGCTGGATGGGGACCCCGGTCGACGGCGCCTCGCCGCGGATGGAGATCTTGCTGTTCGATCCGGCGGCGCTGGCGGACCTCGAGCTGACGCCGCTGAACCAGCAGTTCAATGCGCGGGCGGCGAGCTTCGGCCCGGAGAACTTCGACGTGACGGCGACGATGGTGCAGGTCGTCGACGCCGGCGGTGTGAACCCTGGCGACGGCTGCGATCCGCCGCTGAACGACGTGAGCGGTCAGATCGCGCTGATCAAACGCGGCGGCTGCGACGACGAGTTCAAGGTCGCCGCCGCCGAGGCCGCCGGGGCGGTCGGAGTCGTCCTCGTCAGCGCCAGCAACGACCTCAACCCGCCCGAGCTCCAAGACTCGGAGGACATCGTCGATCCGTCGATCCCCGCCGTCGGCACGAGCAAGGCCGCGGGTGACGCGATCGAGGCGGCGTTGCAACTCGGCCAGCAGACCGTGCACATCGCCGGCGCTCCGAGCCCGGATCGAGACGGCGCCCTTGACAACTTGCTGGTCGCGCACGAGTGGGGGCACTTCCTCCACTACCGCCTCGCCTTCACCGGCAGCGCGGCGGGCCGGGCCCAGAGCGAGGGGTGGGGCGACTTCAACGCGCTGCTGATGAGCCTGCGCGAGGGCGACGACCTCGACCGGGCCTTCGTCATCGGTCAGTACGCCAATCTCGACTCGACCGGCTACTTCGGCTTTCGGCGCGTGCCGTACTCGGTCGACCCGACGCGAAACGCCCTGAGCTTCCGCCACATCGCCGACGGCGAGCCGCTGCCGGACGACCACCCGGTCAAGAAGTCGCCGAGCCCGAACAGCCAGCAGCACAACGCCGGCGAGGTGTGGGCGTCGATGTTGTGGGAGGCTTACGTCGCGCTGCACGAGGCCCACAAGGGCGACCTCACGTTCGACGAGGTCCGGCGGCGGATGTCCGACTACGTGGTCGCCGCGATGATGCTGGCGCCGCCGGACGCGACCCATACCGAGCAGCGGGACGCCCTGCTGATGGCCGTCGCGGCGACCAGCGCGGCGGACGCGACGAGGTTCGCCGCCGCGTTCGCGCGCCGCGGGGCGGGCAGTTGCGCCGTCTCGCCGCCGCGCTACTCGGAGACCTTCCAGGGCGTGAAGGAGGACTTCGAGGTGCGGGGGCGGGGCGTCCCGCTCACCGCGAAGCTGAGCGACGACCTCGCGTCGTGCGACCACGACGGCGTGCTCGACGTCGGCGAGGTCGGGCAGGTCGAGGTCGAGGTGTTCAACGCCGGCATGGTGCCGCTCCCGCCCGGATCGAAGCTCGAGGTGGCGGAGTTCGATCCGGCGCTGGTGTTTCCCGACGGGCTCGCGGTGGCGTTGCCGGAGCTCGCGCCGCTGGAGAAGACCACGGTGAAGATCACGGTCGCGCTCGCCGATACGGTGACCGCGCCGCAGCCCATCGCGCTCCGGCTGCGGGTCAACGGGGCGGAGGGGTGCGAGGCGCCCGGCCAACTGCTGCTGCGCGGTCAAGGCCATGCCGACCGCCAGATGGCGAGCTCGACGAGCGACGACGTCGAGGTCGACGAGACGCCGTGGACCGTCGAGGGCGAGCTCGGCGAGCTGGTCTGGTCGCGCATGGGGAACGGCCCCGGCCACGTCTGGCATGCCGCCGACATCCCGACGAACAGCGACGTCAGCCTGGTCTCGCCGCCGCTGGTCGTGTCGAAGGACGAGGACTTCGTGCTCAGCTTCGAGCATGCGTTCAGCTTCGACTTCATCAACGATCATCCGTGGGACGGCGGCGTGATCGAGCTTTCGAGCGACGACGGCGAGAACTGGCACGATCTCAACCTGGTCCTCCCAGAGGCCGGCTATAACGGCGAGATCAGCGCCAACGGCAATGTGCTGACCGGACGTCCCGCCTTCGTCGGCGAGAGCTATGGCTACCCGACGCGCAAGCCTTGGAGCGTGAACCTCGGCAAGAAGCTCGCGGGGCTGACGATGCGCCTTCGCTTCCGCGTCGGCACCAACGGAGCCTACAGCGCACCCGGCTGGGACATCGACGACATCTCGATCTCAGGTCTCACCAACTCGCCGTTTCCGCGCTGGATCCCCGACGCCGGCTCGTGCGTCCCCTCCGAGGACCCCACCGACGGGGACGAGAGCGGAGAGGCGCCGACCACCGGCGCCTCGACCGACCCCACCGAGGGCAGCACGTCGGCCGGCGAAGCCTCGGACACCGGGCCCGGGGCCAACGTCTCGGCCGGGTGTGGTTGCGTCGTCGGTGAGGACGGCCCGGCCCCGCTGGCCCAGGCGTTACCGTGGCTGGCGCTGCTGGGCCTGCGCCGGCGCCGGCGCCGCTGACCGCGGGCGTACAACGTCGAGGCCCCTCGTCGACGGTGAACCCGCCTGCGCACGATTGGGCCGCTGGAAACGGGCGGGAGCCGTTGGTGCCGCTGCAGCCGATGCGTGGCGGTGGCGGCGGTGGTACTTGCGCACCGAGATGCGAGGCCCATGATTGGCTGTCTCGCGCGTGGCGCCGTTCCGGGGTCGTGGCGCCCCGGGGCCACCGGAGCGAACTGCCCGTCGCTGGAGTTCCTGCCCGCGGGCGGACGTGACGGATGTGCTCCAGTCGGCTGGTTGGCTTCCAGGACACGCGCACCGGCGTGCGCCCCGCTGGCCGAACTTTCGGCGTCGAGCTCGGCGAAGCGGGGCTTCGGCAGTCTGTCGGAAGCGCCGCTCGCCGGGTAATCACGACGAGGTCCATACCTCGCTCGCGCATCACACTGGTCGATGTACCGCCGACCTGGCACGCGAGGCGCCCCGCGCTCGTGGCCCGCTTCGGACCTGGGGAGCCGAGGCGCCCGGCGATGATCACGGAGCGCTGCGCGCGGCCTGCACGAGCCTCGGGGCCTCGCTGGCCTCGCTGACCGGGCCGGCGAGCTGGAAGTCGCAGGAAGCCCGGGCGAACAGGGAGACGAGCAAGGTTATCAACATGCCGCCCAGGGTGGCGGTGGTGAGGGGGGCGATCGAGGGGACGGGCTGTGCCGGGTTTCGGGATCGACGACGGCGAGCACCCGGCTGCTCGGGAGCCCGAGCTGCCGGACTACGAAGAGCTCGTCATCCGGGGTGCTCGCCAAGCCCTTGGCCGTGGCACGACAGAACTCGTGCCAGTGCTTGAACATGTCGAGCACGTCCCGCATCCCCCCTTGCTCGTCAAACGCCATCGCCCTCATCGACGGCTCAGGCTAGCACGCGCGAGGTGACTGTGCACTGCAACGTATACAGCGTCCAGCGGCGATGCGCCAAGCAACGCGTACAGCTCTGCTGGAGCAATGCGTGCAGCAATCGGCGCAGCGCTGTCCATCGATCGACACAGGAATGCGTACACAAAATTGCGATGAACCGCGTCTCCACGGTCCCGCTCGAAGATGCTCAAGCGACACCCAACTGGCGTTGGTGGTCGAAATTAGGCACTTGCGCACCCGTTCGCGAGTGCCAGTGTTCGGGCGGAGGTTGCTGCCGTGCATGGGGTGAGGTTGCTCGACGCTCAGGATCGCGCGTGTCTTGAAGTGCATGTTCCAAAGGACAAGTTGCAGGAGTCGGTAGAGCTGTTCCTTCGACTCTATCCGGGCAAGCGGCTCTGGATCGATGGCACGATCGGGCAGCTCGGTGGCGAAAACGTGTCCAGCGCTGGTCCGTCGCCCGCCGGCGGCCCCGATGTCCGCCCCGCCGAGCCGGTGCTCGCGCCCATGGCGGCCATCCTGAAACTCGGCTCGATGATGTTCGCCGAGCACCTGGAATGCCAGCGACGGCTGACCGACGAGATGATGCAGCAGTACAGTAAGGTCCGGAGGAACGTGGGATGGAGATGTTCTTGGAAGCGTGCAAAGGCGCGCCCAAGGCAGACGCGACGGAGAAGAAGAAGGAGGACAAGAAAGAACCTGAGAAAAGAGTCCCCAAGCTGGCCGAATTGTGGATCGACTTCGACAACGAGCACATTCGCCATCAGAAAGCTTCCACTCAATCCGGATACCGTAGCATTTACCGCAAAGACCTCGGCCCGTTGCTGGGCAAGGTCCGTGCGGACCAAATCGCGAAAGAGCATCTTGCGAACCTTCGCTCGCGGATGATGGAGCGTGGATGCGTCCGAAGTTCAATCGAGCTGGCGGAGCAGAAACTTACCGCTTGCCTTAACTGGGCGAAGGAGCGGGGGAAGCTCCCAGCCATGCATGCGATTCCGTCGCTCAAGTGGCCCAAGGCCGAGAAAAAGAAGGTGGACGTTTACACCGAGGCGGAGCTTGAGCAGCAGATCGATGCGGCCGAGGACCTGGAAGAGCGAGTCCTGATGTTGCTGCTGGTGGACGGCGCCATGCGCATTGGTGAATGCGCCGGCCTCCAGTGGTCGGACATCAACTGGGACGTGGGCATGACGATCCAGCGGAACGTCTCCCATTGTGTCTTCCAGGACAGCCCTAAGGGCGAGGTCGGGACGATCCCGCTGACGTCCCGTCTGAAGGAAGCTCTCCGGGAGCTTCTGGCGACGCGGCCCGACGTGAAGTTCGTCTTCCTGCCCAAGAGGGGACGGCGCGCTCACACCACGGATCAAGCGCTGGCGTGGATCGTGAACAAGATCCAGGTCCGGGCCGGTGTGGAGGTCCGCGGGCCGCACCGGATCCGTCACTCCGTGCTCACCCACCTGGCCGAGGCCGGCGAGAGCCCGTACGCGCTTCAGGCTCTTGCCCGTCACTCGGATCTTCAGACGACCCTGCTGTATTATGTCCATGTGAACAAGCTCGCGCTTGCCAAGCAAGCCATCGCCGCGCTGGAGGCCCGGTCCTCTCGACTTGGCAAAGGTCAGGCAAAGCTTGGCAACGTGGTCCAGATGCGGTCTAAACGTACGTTTACGAACTAAATGGTACTTCCCGAGCAAGGAAGAGGTCGGGCTGTCGTCGATCGACCGGGTGGTGGCGCAGACGTACGCGCGGCTGGTGGCGCTGGCGAGCGGGGGCGGCGATCCGGCCGAGGTGCTGCGCGCGGTGCTGATCGAGCGGGTGCTGCGGCGGTTCGACAGCGTCAGCGCGTACCGCCAGAGCCTCGACGAGCTGTTCGAGGCGGTGCGGCCGGGGTACATGGCCCGAAGGACAGCTCACATGGAGCGCGAGGTGGCGCTGGTGGCCGGGGTGCTGGCGGCCGGCGTGGCGTGCGGGCGGTTCGAGGTCGAGGACGCGGCGGCGACTGCGTCGACTCTGGTGAAGGCGACCAATGCGTTCCTGCCGTTCAGCCTGAGCGTCGCCGAGCTCGGCGAGCGGGCGAAGGTCGAGGTCGAGGTCCGGCGCATGGCGGCGCTGCTGCTGAAGAGCGTGGTCGCGCCGGCGGCGGAGGCTCGACGCGCGGCGAAGCGGTCGGCACGGGCGAAGCCGACGCGGGGCAAGCCGGCGCGGGGCAAGCCGGCGCCGGCACGGGCGCGGACGCGCGGCGCGAAGTGAAGTCGAAGAGGTGAGGCGAAGATGCGATTGTCGACAGTGATCCTCGGTTGGTTGGCGCTATCCACGTTGCACACGATCGGCTGCGCGAAGGCGGCGGTCGCCAGTCCGGCCGCGACGCCGCCGAGCTCCGGCGGGCCGCAGATGGCAGTGCCGAAGGCGCCGCCGCCGAGAGGGCCGGACGGGCCGATCACCGCGGCGGAGCGCGAGGAGGCGGTCGAGGCGCTGGCGCGCGAACTGACGGCGAAGTACGTGTTCCCGGCCAAGGCCAACGAGGTGGCCAAGGTGATCCGCGCCCGCCGCAAGCGCGGCGAGTACGACAAGATCACGACGGGCCACGCGCTGGCGACGACGCTGACGAACGACATCAACGAGGTGCTGCGCGACGCGCACTTCCACGTCCGCTTCAGCAAGGAGACGCTGCCGCCGCAGCAGACCGAGGGGAAGCCGTCGGCCGAGGAGCTGGCTCGCTTCGAGGACTTCTCGCGCCGCATGAACGGGGGGTTCGAGAAGGTCGAGCGGCTGCCCGGCAACATCGGCTACCTGGAAGTGCGCGGGTTCGCGTTCCCCGGCCGCGGGTTCGAGGCGGCGTCGGCGGCGATGGCGTTTTTGGCGGAGACCGACGCGCTGATCGTCGACCTGCGCCGCAACGGGGGCGGATCGCCGGAGATGGTGGCGTACCTGTGCAGCTATCTGTTCGACGAGCCGGTCCACCTGAACGACCTGTACTTCCGGCCAGCCAACGAGACGCGCCAGTTCTGGACGTCGCCGGTGCCGGGCGAGTCCTACGTGGGCCGCGAGGTCTACGTGCTGACGAGCCCGCGCACGGGGTCGGCGGCGGAGGAGTTCGCGTACAACCTGAAGAACCTGAAGCGGGCGACGATCGTCGGCGAGGTGACGTGGGGCGGGGCGAACCCGGGCGACATGGTCCGCCTCGGCGACCACTTCCGGGCGTTCGTGCCGACGGGCCGGGCGATAAACCCAGTCTCGAAGACGAACTGGGAGGGGGTGGGCGTGCAACCCGACATCGCGGTGCCGGCCGAGGACGCGCTGCGGGTGGTCCAGGTCAAGCTGATCGAGCAGCAGATCGCCAAGGCGACGGACCCGGAGCTGAAGGCGGAGCTGGAGGAGCGGCTCCGCGAGCTGCAGCCGAAGTGAGGCGCGGCCGGGGTGATGGGTCGAGGACATGCCCGAGAGGACATGTCCTGGAGGACATTCTTGAAGAGACAGAGTCGAACGCCCGCGCGATGCTCACGTAACCGGCCTCACGTTCGTTGCTGTCTTTTGAGCCATGTCTGAATGGACATGCCCAAATGGACAGATAATGCGCAGCGCTCACATGGCGAGCTGGGCGCCGTCGATCGCCAGGGAGTGGCCGGAGATGAAGGCGGCGTCGTCGCTGCTGAGCCAGGCGATCGCGCGGCCGACCTCGTCGGCGCGGCCGGGGCGGCCCATCGGGATGGCGGAGATGACGGGCTCCATGACCGCGGGGAAGTTCGCCAGGGCGTTGTCGACCATCGGCGTGCCGGTGATGGCGGTCGGGGCGACGCAGTTGACGCGGATGCCCTGCTTGGCGTGGCCGAGGGCGGCCGAGCGGGTGATGCCGAGGACGGCGTGCTTGGTGGCGACGTAGGCCGAACCGGTGGGCGTGCCGACGTGGGAGAGGATCGAGGCGACGTTGACGATGCTGCCGCCGCCGCCCTGCGCGACCATCTGCTTCAGCTGGTGCTTCATGCCGAGGAGGGTGCCGCGGACGTTGACGGCCATCATGCGATCGAAGGCGGCGCCGTCGACGTCGGTGACGGGGCCGAAGTCCTCGCAGATGCCGGCGGAGTTGACCGCGCAGTCGAGGCGGCCGAACTCGGCGACGGTGGCGGCGACGCCGGCGACGATGTCGTCCTCGACGGTGACGTCGAGGGGGACGAAGATCGCAGGGGTGCCGCGGGCGCGCAGCTGCTCGACGACGTCGAGCCCCTCGGCCCGGCGACGGGCGGCGACCACGATCCTGGCCCCGGCGTCGGCGAAGGCGAAGGCGGTCGCCTTGCCGATGCCCGAGTTGCCGCCGACGATCAGCGCGACCTTGTCTCGCAACGAACCCATGCTGCGAGCATAACCAAAGGCGCCGTCGATTCGGCGGCGCGGCAACGCTCGCGGCGGAGCGAGGCGCGGAGGTCTCCACGCGCGACGCGAGGACGGGGGCGAGGTCCTCGATGCGATGGATGGGCCATGCATCGGCGGCGCTGCGCGAGGAGGGTCGGGGTCGTCGGTCAGCGCGGGCCGGAGGTCGGCTCGACGCGGACGCAGGTGCCCTCGGCGCCCTCGCGGACGAACTTGGCCAGCAGCGCCTCCATCTCGACGCGGGTGCCCTGGGCGAGGGCGGCGAGGCGCGTGCGGGCGACGGCGGGCGAGAGGCCGAGAGTGTCGCGGAGGGCCCGCAGGACGCGGATCGGTCGCGGGCCGAGGCTGGTGAGGCGGACGATCCACGAGCCGTTGGTGGCCAGCACGGCGGCTCGCGCGGCCGAGTCGCCGGCGTTGCTGTCCGACTCGAGCGAGAGGCCGCAGGCGAGGCAGCGGATCGCGGTGGACCAACGGACCCCGTCGTCGCGGCGGGCGACGGTGTGATGCACGGTCACGCCGGTCCCACACTGGGGACACCGGGCGGACGTGGTCGCGTGTTCACGCGTGACGGACACGGCGCTAGGGCGCGGGGACGGGCTCGGCCCCGAGGTCGCGGGCGAGGTCGGCGAGCTCGCCGATCGGGACCTGCAGCGCGGGCAGACGGGTGATGTCCGCCCGCGCGGCCTGGGCGATCGACTCGCTGGCGCGCATGATGAGGCCGCCGTGGGCGTCGGCGACGACGGTGTAGCCGGCCTTGCGCAGGCGCGCGAGCCGGGCCTGGGCGGCGGGGGTGAGGTCGGTGGCGGTGATGCGCAGAGAGGGCACGCGGCTGGGCCAGAGGGCGGCGAGGTAGGCGGTGATCCGCGGCGGGTAGACGACGCCGCCGGCTGTCTTTTCGTTCAGGTGGACGTCGACCAGCGCGGGGAAGCCGTGCACGTCGCAGCGGACCGCCCCGTGCAGGTGGCTGGTCCACATCGCCTCGGGGCTGACGGGCGCGGGCCACAGACGATCGAACCACGCGGCGATGGCGTCGTAGCTGGGGAGGCGCTGGCCGCCGAGCGCGTCGCCGAGGCGCTGGACCTCGGCGCCGAACCGCTCGCCGCGCTCCTCGCGGCGCAGACGCAGGAGGACGGCGAGGACGGCGATCGGGGCGGCGACGTACCACAGGCCGAACAGGAGCAGGCCGCCGCAGACGATGGCGGCGAACAGGAGACCGAGGCCGCCGTCGTGGACTTGCTGCTGGCGCCGCTCGTCGGCGTGGCGGGCCAGGAGGGCGCGGCGGGCGACCGCGAGGGCGCTGGCGGGGATCCGCCCCTCGGGCTCGGGGCCGGCGACGTCGCGGCGATCGGGGAGGAAGGAGCGGACTGCGGCGATCAGCTCCTGGGTCGCGGGGGACGGCGGGCGGTCGGCGGGCTCGCGCACCGCGGCGACCACCAGCGGCGCCTCGGCCAGACCGCCGGGCGGAGCCGCGAGCCCCGCCGTCGAGGAGGGCGTGCTGAGGCTGGCGCCGGAGCGGTTGGAGAGGATCGCCAGGAGCGAGGAGTTCGACGGGTTCAACGCGGCGCCGGGGAGGGTGTCGCTGGCGGTCGTCCGCGCGGCCGGGTCGCGGGCGAGGCTGGCCCCGAGGCCAGGTGCCTGCTCGCGCGGGGCGGGCAAGGGGCCGGACAGCGCGGCGGGGTCGAAGCCGGGAGCGACCGCGGTGAGCGGGGCCGGGGCGGCGGGTGAGCTGTCTGCAGGGACAGGTGGCGGGGAGGTGTGGCGGGCGGTGATGTGGCTGTCCGAAGGGGCAGATAAGTGCTGGCTGTCCGTGGGGACAGGTTGAGATCGCGTGTCCTTGGGGTCGATGTTCCGGCTGTCCGTGGGGACAGGTTGGAATCGCGTGTCCGCGGAGACAGTTGCTTCGACGGGCAGGGACAGCTGGGCCGGCTCCGGCGCGGCGTCGTGGCCGTGGACGCCCAGGCCCGCGGCCAGCTCGGCCGGCAGGGTGCCGGGTCGGGCTTCCGCCCAGCGACCGGGGCGGGGGCCTTGCAAGGTGTCGCCGGGCTCGGGAGCGTCGAGCGGAGCAGCGCTGTCCCTCAGGACAGGTCGCACGGGGGCCGGGACTGCGGGCGGCGGGGCCGGGCCGATCGAGAGCAGGGTGGTCGGCGGGACGGGAGCGGCGAGCAGCCGGGCCGAGGGGCCGGGCTGGTGGCGCGCGTGGAGCCGCGGGCTCGGCGGCGGGGCCTCGGCCTCGGGTTCGGGGCTGACCTTCGGGACAGGTGCGCTGTGGACCAGGTCGCTGACTGCTTGCTGGATCGCCCGCTCGTAGAGGGCCAGGGCGTCGGCGACGGCCGGAGGCAAGCCGTGGGACTGGCGGCACGCAGGGCAGTCGGCGGCGTCGCGGAGGTCGGCGAGCGAGAGGGCGTGCTGGCAATGCGGGCAGCGCAACGCGAGCGTCGGAGAGAGCACGGCGGGACCATACCGCAGAACACGGGCGGCGCACCGGCCTGCGGGCGCGGGCGTGGGCGCGCAGGCGGAGGGAGCGGCCGGGAATGACGACAGCCGGCGTCGGCGGCGAGATCGCCGAGCGGGCTCGTCGGTGGTGCGACGGTGCCGAGCGCGGTCGAGATCGCGGCGGGGTGCGTGACGAGATCGACAGGGAGGGGCGGTGACGGCGGTCCGCGAGCGGAGGACGGGGCGGGACGCGGTTCATGGCCGCGGCCCGGAGGCGGCGCTCCGCGAGCGTTGGCGGCCCGGGGCCGCGAATCGGTGGCGGGGCGGCGCCGGGCGCGGGCGAGGATGCGCGGGGCGGCGACTCGCGGTATGAGGAGGCGCCGCGCGCGACCGGCGGGCGGCGAGCTTTTACCGTGCCCGATCTGCCCGTCTCGCCCCCTTCGCCCCGCGGCCTCGATCTCCCCGGCGCCGCCACTCAATTCGCGCCGCTCGTCGACGAGCGGCTGGCCAACGGCGCCCGCCTGCTGATCCTGCCGGGGCGACCGGCCGGGGCCGGGCCGGCGGCGGTGCAGCTGTGGGTCGGCTCGGGCACCGCGGCCGAGCGGGAGGACGAGCACGGCTGCGCCCACCTGCTCGAGCACATGCTCTTCAAGCCATGTGCTTTGGGACATGGCCCGAAGAGCAACCGCGCGCGCCTGGCGGCGGCCGGGGTGCGGCGGACGGAGGAGGCGTTCGATCTCGCGGGCGCGATCGAGGCGCTCGGCGGCGACATCAACGCGTTCACCAGCCACGACGAGACGGTGGTCCACGTGACGACGCCGGCGGCCCGCGCGGCCGAGGCGGCGGCGCTGGTGGCCACCGCGACGCTGTTCCCGACGCTCGACCCGGCCACTCTGGGGCAGGAGCGCGAGGTGGTGATCGAGGAGATCAAGCAGTACGACGACGACCCGGGCCAGCGGGTGACGCAGGCGGCGCTGTCGCGGGTGTACGGGGCGCACGCGTACGCGCGGCCGGTGCTCGGCCTGGCGGAAGAGGTCGCGGGGCACTCGGCGGCGCGGCTGCGCGGGTACCACCGACGAGCCTACGCCGGCGAGCGGCTGACTCTGGTGGCGGTCGGCGCGGTCGACGTGGCCGCGCTGCGCAAGGTGGCACGGGCGATCGTCGGCGCGCTGCCGGCGGCCAAGGGGCGCGCGTCGACGGGCGAGCCGGCGCCGAAGCCGGGGGTGACGCTGCGCCGCGCCGAGGTCCAGGAGACCTACGCGCTGCTGGCCTGGCCGGCGCCGGCGGCCGGCGCGGCCGAGGCGGCGGCGATCGACGCGGCGTCGGTGGTGCTCGGCAACGGCGAGTCGTCGCGCCTGGTCGCCGAGACACGTCGCAAAGAACAGGTCGTTTCGGACATCCAGGCCCACTGCGACACGCTGCGGCACGGCGGGACGGTGATGGTGTCGGCGCGCACGACCGCGAACCAGACGGCGGCGGCGGTGGCGGCGGTGGTGGCCCAGGTGCGGCGGCTGGCGGACGCGCCGGTGTCGGCCGAGGAGCTGGCGCGGGCCAAGGCGATCCTCGAGAGCGACCTGGTGTACCGGCGCGAGACGGTGCAGGGCCAGGCCCACGCGCTCGGGGCCTGCGCGACGCTGTTCGGCGACCTCGCCCGCGAGCGCGAGTACTACGCGGCCCTGGCGGCGCTGACGCCCGAGGCGGTCCGCTCGGCCTGCGCGCGCTGGCTCGACCCGGCGCGCGCGAGCGTCAGCCTCGAGCTGCCGCGCGCGGAGGTGGATGTCCAAACGGCCAGGTCGCTCAAGGCCGCGGTGGCCGAGGCGCTGAAGCCGGCGCCGACGCCGGGGCGCGCCGGGGTGAGGCCGCGCTGCGCCAGCGACGGGATCGAGACGGTGACGCTGGCGTGCGGCCTGCGCCTGCTGGCGCGGGTCGAGCCGGCGGTGCCGGTGGCGGCGGGCTGGCTGATCTGGCCGGGCGGGCTGCGGCGCGAGCCGGCGGCGCTGGCCGGCGCGAACTCGCTGATCGCGGCGCTGCTCACCCGCGGCAACGCCCGCACCGGCGGCGAGGCGCTGAGCCGGGCGATCGACGGGATGGCCGCGGGGCTCGACGGGTTCGCCGGCCGCAACAGCCTGGGCCTGCACTTCGAGTGCCTGAGCCGGCACTTCCCGGCGGTGCTCGGGCACGCGCTCGACTGCGCGACCACGCCGAAGTTCGCGGCCGACGAGCTCGAGGAGGAGCGGCGGGTGGCGCTGCAGGACCTGGCGGCCGAGGTCGACGATCCGGGCGCGGTGGCCAGCCGCGGGCTGAACGCGCTGCTGTACGGCGAGCACCCGTTCAGCCGCCCGGGCCGCGGTACGCCGGCCGGGCTGCGGGCGCTGACGCCGGCCAAGCTGCGCGGGGTGTGGCGCCGCGACTACCCGATCGGGCAGGCGGTGCTGGCCCTGGCCGGCGACATCGACGTGGCGGCGGCGGCAGCCCAGGTCGAGGCGGCGCTGCGCGAGGCTGGCCTCGGAGACAGGCTGTCTGAAGGGCCAGGTGCGCCGAAGAAGTTCGCGGCGCCGACCGGGCCGCGCGAGCGCGAGATCTTCCAGGACCGCGAGCAGGCCCACATCGCCCTCGGCTGGCCGGGCATCGCCGTCGGCGACGAGCGCGAGCCGACCCTCGACGTGCTCAGCGCGGTGCTCGGCGGCCAGACCGGGCGCCTGTTCACGGCGCTGCGCGAGGTCCAGGGGCTGGTGTACGAGGTGTCGATGAGCAGCGTGGAGGGCGTCGACGCCGGCCACGTGGCGATCCACGCGTCGACGAGCCAGGACAAGCTGCCGAAGGCGATGGCCGCGATCGCGGCGGAGGTCGAGCGCGCGGTGCGAGAGCCGCCGTCGGCGGCGGAGGTCGAGCGCGCCAAGGCGTGGCTGGTCGGTCAGTTCGAGCTCGGTCAGCAGCGCCGCAGCCGGATGGCGTCGCTGCTGGCGCTGTCCGAGGTCTACGGGCTGCCGCGCGCGCGGGCGTTCGCGTACCCGCAGCGAGTGGCGGCGGTGACCGCCGAGGGGGTGTGGGCGCTGGCGAGGACGCTGTTCCGCCCGCAGCGCGCGGCACGCTGCGTGGTCCGGGCGCGCCGGCGCAAGGGCTGAGCCGGGGGCTGTCCTGCGGGACAGGCGGCGAGTGACATGTCCTGGGGGACATGTCACTCGGGACAGGTTCATTCGTCGGGATCGACGTCGGGGTGGGCGACCGAGCGCGCGCCGGCGACCGTGAGGTACTCGTCGCGGTCGCGCAGGCGTTCGACCCGCAGGTCGCCGCCGACGTAGAACTCGGTCTCGAAGATGGCGAGCTCGCGGGCGACCAGGTCGCCGAGGACGACGGCGCACATCAGCCGGTCGGACACGCAGAGGTCGCCCCGCACCGTCAGGCTGCCGGTGACGACGATGGTGCCGATGTCGTCGGGGGCGGCGGCGAGCTGCAGCTGCGACCAGTGCTCGTCGTCCAGCCAGCCGTCGCCGTCGATCGTGACGTCGCCGTCGTAGACGGCGCAGGCGCAGCCGTAGCGGCCGCCCGAGGCGAGCCGGGCGAAGGTGCCGTGGCGGCGGTCGAGCTCGGCTTCGCTGATGACGACGGGCTGCAGCACGCGGCGAGTCTGGCACGCGGCGGGGGCGATGTCACGTGTGCGACATGGTGTCATGGACATGCTCGATGGAACATGCCTCTACGGTCATGTTCATTTGAGCCTGTCCTCAGGGCCAGTCGTCGAGGTCGAGGCCGCGGGCCAGCTCGGCGTCGTCGGCCAGCAGGTCGCGCAGGGTCGCCTCGCGCACGCCGAGGGCCCGGGCGCCGGCGCTCACGCTGCACTGGGCTGCCAGGACCGCCCGCACCTCGCGGCGGAAGGCGAGCGGGTCGGCGCGGCGGAGGGCCAGGAGCAGCGGCTCGCGGGGCTCGGCGGGCAAGGTCACGCGCAGGGACTGTAGCGCTTGTCGCGGCCGGGGCGGACGTGTTGAAGTGGCGTCGATGCCGGGGCGACGGATCGAGGCGTGGATGCTGCTGGGGCTGCTGCTGGGCGGGTGCGACCCCGCGAAGGAGAGGGAGCTGGCGGCAATGCGGGAGGAGCTGGCGGCGACTGCGGCGCTGGTCAAGGAGCAGGGGCAGCGGATCGAGTCGCTGACCGCCGAGCTGGCGAAGGCGCGGGCCGACCGGGTGCTGTGCGAGGTCAGCCGGTCTCCGCCGCTGGAGGCCGGCGGCGCCCCGCCGGCGCCGCCGACCGACGCAGCGCCCGAGGCCGCGCCCGCAGGCGAGGCGACGCTGACGCCGACGTGCGCCGACGGGACCTGCGTGGTGAAGCGCAGCGAGATCGATGCCCTCATGGCGGCGCCCGAACACATGGCCCGCCTGGTGCGCCTCATGCCGGTGACCGAGGACGGCAAGGCTGTCGGCTTCAAGCTGTTCGCGATCCGCTCCCAGTCGCCGCTGGCGCTGCTGGGTTTTAAAAATGGCGACCTGGTGCGCACCGTGGCCGGGCAAGAGGTGGGCGACATGGAGGCGTTGCTGCGCGCGTACTCGCAGCTGCGCACGCTCGACCGCTGGACGGTCGCGGGCACGCGCAAGGCCTCGCCGTTCGAGGTGACGATCGTGGTCCAGTGATGCGCCTGTCCGAAGGGACAGTTGCGCGGGACCCTCACTTCGCGTCGGGGTCGAACTGAAATACGGTCTCGAGCGGGACTGTGAAGACGAGGGCGATCCGGAAGGCGACCTCGAGCGACGGGGCGTACTTGCCGCCCTCGATCGCGTTGACGGTCTGGCGGCTGACGCCGATCCGCTCGGCCAGCTCCTGCTGCGTCATCTCGCCGTGCTCGAAGCGGAGCTGGCGGATCCGGTTCTTCACGCTGCCGCGTGCGGGCTCCACGGCTACATCCCGCGCCGGTAGTAGACGAGCTGCAGCGCGAGGCGGGCGAGCTCCGCCAGGTACAGCGACAGCAGCAACAGGTGCGCGACCCACACCGGCTCGACTGCGACGACGAGGGCGCCGATGGCCCCGATCACGCCGGTGGCGAGGATCCAGCCGGTGCGGCTCTCTGCGCGACCCTCGATCTCGCGGTCGCGCACGTCGGTCGGCTCGGGGCGGCCGACGAGCGCGGCGACGAGGTGGCCGCCCACGAGGATCGTCACCAGCAGAACGACGGCGACCACGAACACGCCGGCGAAGGCGGGCAGGATGGTGATTCCGCGGGCCAGCATCCAGCCGGCGACGACGAAATAGAGGCCCAGCGCGACGGCCACGCCGATCAGCTGGATCCAGACGCTCTTCTCCGCGAACGAGGTGCTCAGGCGCGCCTCCCCGGTGACAGCTCGGCTTGACATGATGTCAAAGATACGCGACACGACGGTCATGTCAAGCTAGCTTGACATGGCGGCGGAGAACGTGGCGGAACGCCTGGCCTGCAGGCGCTGGCGTCGATCGGGAGCGATGCGCGAGGACGCGCGGGCGCCGGAGCTTTGTGGCGAGGACCACACGGATCTGCTCCAGGTCGCGAGCGGGCCCAGCCGGGCCGGGTCGCACCGCGGGCGGGTCGTTCGCGCTGGGATGAGCTCCTGGACAATGGGACGCGCGCCGTGAGGCGCGACCGTCGGCCTCGCGTGTCTGCGAGGACATGTACGCGAGGACATGTTCGTGAGGACATGTCCTCGGAGCCAGCGGCTCAGGCGGCGGAGGCGACGCCGAGGCTGCGGGCGAGGGCGCGGGCGACCGCGAGGGGGCGGCCCTTGAACACGCGGACGTACGGGATGGCGCTGGCCCGGGCGGCGCGGGCGAGGATGCCGTCGATGTTGTGGGCCTGGAAGCCGGTGGCGATCAGCACGTAGTCGTAGCTGTGGCGCGAGATGCTCTCGCACTGGGCCTGGACCTTGCGGGCGTTGCCGTCGCACCAGGTGATGTCGAGGCCGAGCGACTCCTCGAGCTTCGACTTGAGGTCGGGGTCTTCGCGGTTGCTGACGAACAGGACCCGCTTGCCCTCGACCTTGGGCCGGACCTGGGCGACCAGGTGCGCGCCCGGATCGTCGACGTCTTCGGTCTCTTCCTCGAGGTCGCTGTCGCTGTCGGACGGCAGCACGCCGAGCTCTCCGCGCTTGATCACGTCCTGCAGGCCGGTGAGGCGGCGACGCATGCGGCGGTCCTCGAACAGGTCGGGGCGCAGGGCGTCGATGCGCGGGCGGATCGGCTGGACCAGCGAGGCGACCTCGGGCGTGTTGTGGGCGTCGAAGGCCCGGCCGAGGAAGGCGAGCAGGGCCTCGTCGTCGAAGCTGTCAGCGGCGACCAGGGCGTCGCGTTCGGCTCGCACCGTCGCTTGCTGCTGGCGCACCTGATCGGCCGAGGGCCCGGTCTTGGCGCGCTCGGGCGGCGGGATGAACTCGGGGTCGAGCCAGCGACGCAGCTGCGGCAGGCGCTCGCCGAGGCGCCCCGCGAGCCAGCGCAGGCGGCCCATGACGGCGCCCCAGGTCTCGGGGTCCTCGGCGGCGATGAAGCGACGGATGTCGCGCAGCGCCTGGGCGTGCTTGACGAGCGCGTCGAGCTGCTCGTTCGGCAGCTCCTCCGGCGGCGTGGTGAGGTGGCGCGGCGGCGGATCGGTGACGTTGCCGGCGATGGCTTCGACGGCGCGCTGGGCCTCGCGCAGGAGGGCGCGGGGCTGGCCCGGCGGGGCCTTGCGCGGGCGGTCGGCCCAGCCGTAGTCGTCGACCGGGACCTCGCTGGTCATCGCGCGCTCGCGATGGTTCTGCACGAACTCGTGCGCCTCGGCCCAGGTCTTCGGCGCGTGCAGCGTCTTGAGCCCGAGCTCGGTCACCACACATGCGGGCACCGCGTTCATCTGCAGCGCCTGCACCGAGCCGGGCCACAAGGTCTTGCTGAGGTTCGTCAGCTCGTGGGCGATCCGTCGCACCAGTACGGTGATCTTGTGCTCGCCCTGGAACTGCTCGTCGAAGCTGCGCGCGCGTGAGATCCACGCCAGCATGTAGACCTTCTGATAGCGCGGCGACATCAGCGCGAAGTCGGGTCGCATGTCCTGGATGTCCTTGAGGATCTCTTCCAGGGTCTCGCGCGCCTCGGCGACCGCAGCAGCGGGATAAGTCGGTAGCTGGATCCGGCCGACGATCGGGCTGCGCGGTAGCTCGGGTTCGGGCGGGGCGGGCGGTGCGGGCGGGGCGGGGATAACTTCGGCGGATACTGCGGCGCTGGGTGGCGCCGCCTGCGGACGGGCTGGCTCCTGGAGGCCGTCGCGGAAGCGATCGAAGAGCTGACGCGCGGCAGCTGACGGGAACATCTGCGTCAGCGCATCTTCGAGGGCGCTGTCGCGGTCGGGTCCGCGGCCGAGCCACCGCTCCGTGTCGCGCCAGATCAACACCTCGGTCCACTGATGGGTATACATCGCGTGGCGGTAGCCGCTGTCCGCGAGAAACTTGGGTAGCCAGCGCGCGCCGTCGTCGTGCATCGCCCGTTACGCTAGTCTTTTCGCGCTGCTGCTGCAACGAAGGGGCAAAATGCCGCGCGCGGCCCGAGGTCCGCGCGGGCAGGGTGAGGGCCTGCCGTGGCGGATGCTGTTCAGCGCCGCGCGCGCCGTCACGGACGCCGTTCGCCGCCCGTGAGGCCCGATCAGAACCGCGTGCAGCGGTTCAGGTGCCGACGACGGAGCCGCCGTCGACGCTCAAGATGGCGCCGTTGATGAAGCTCGACTTGTCGTCGGCCAGGAAGAGATAGGCGCGAGCGATGTCGTCGGGCTGTCCGGCGCGGCCGACCGGGGTGTGCTCGATCAGCGCGTTATAAACCTTCTCCGGGATGCTCTTGACCATGTCGGTGGCGATGAAGCCCGGGGCGACGGCGTTCGCCGTGATGCCGTAGCGGCCGAGCTCGCGCGCCCATACGCGCGTCATGCCGACGACGCCGGCCTTGGCGGCGACGTAGTTGGTCTGGCCGAAGTTGCCGTACAATGCGACCACCGAGCTGGTGCTGACGATTCGCCCGTACTTCTGGGCGATCATGGTCGGCACGACCGCCTGGGTGCAGTTGAACACGCCCTTGAGGCAGACATCGAGGACGAACTGGAACTGGTCGGCGCTCATCTGTCCGACCACCTGACCGTCCTTGACCTTGACCAACTGGCCGTCGCGGACGACGCCGGCGTTGTTGATGAGGACGTCGATCCGGCCGAACCGCTCGAGCACGGCGGCGACCCCGGCGACGCAGTCCTCGGGCTTGCTGACGTCGACCTTGCGGGCGATGGCGACGCCGCCGGCGGCGGTGATCGCGGACACGACCTCCTCGGCTGCCTGTTCGGCCAGGTCCCACACGGCCACGCCGTAGCCGGCCTCGGCGAACTTGAGAGCGGTGGCGCGGCCGATGCCGTTGCCGCCGCCGGTGACGATGGCGATCCGCGGTTGCTGGGTGCTTGTCATGCGGCGGCGAGCGTACCGAGGGCCGCCGAGGTCGCCTGCACCAAGAGCCAGGGGGAGATGTGAGCTTGCGCGGTGTCGGTGACCGCAGCGCGCAGCTCGGGCGTCCACGGAGGATGATGGGCGCCGCTTGTCGTCTCCAGGGCGATCCCCGTAGGATGCGCCGACCCCATGACAGATGCCGCCCCGCCCGACGCCCTGGTCCGCGAGATCAAGGAGCTCATCATCGAGGCCCTGATGCTGCAGGACATGACCCCCGAGGACATCGACCCAGAGGCGCCGCTGCTGGTCGAGGGGCTGGGCCTCGACTCGATCGACGTGCTCGAGCTGGCGATGGCCATCGGCAAGAAGTACGGCGTCAAGACCCGCGCCGACGACGCCCAGAACCGGCACATCTTCGCCAGCGTGACCAACCTGGCCCGCTTCGTCGCTGAACAGCGCGCGCCGGCGGCGAGCTGAGGCCCGACATGGCGGACCCGAACGGCGAGCCGCGGCGAGCCGCGGGGGTCCCGAGGTGGGTGCCCGCGGTGCTGCGGTCGATGGTGATCGGCGGCTACCCGCTGGTCGTGTACCTCGGCATGACGCGCTGGAGCCCGCGCACGTTGGCGCTGGTGCTGGCGGCGGCGCTGCTGCCGGGGCTGCTGCTGCGCCTGCGCGAGGCCCGGCGCGAGGACCTGTGGCCGGTGCTGCGGGTGCCGCTGTCGCTGTTCGGGCTGTTCGCGGTGGCGGCGCTGTCGGGCGAGCAGCGGCTGTTCATGGCCCTGCCGGTGCTGGTCAACCTGGGATTGTTGGCCAACTTCGCGGCCAGCCTGCGCGGGCCGGTGTCGCTGGTCGAACGGTTCGCGCGCCTGCAGGAGCCCGACCTGCCGCCCGGCGGGCCGGAGTACTGCCGGACGTGGACCCGGATCTGGTGCGGCTTCTTCGTCGCCAACGCGCTCGTCAGCGCCGGCCTGGCGCTGTGGGCCCCGGTGGCCTGGTGGACGCTCTACACCGGACTTTTGGCCTACCTGCTGATCGGGGTAATGTTCACCGTCGAGTACGTCGTCCGCAAGGCGACCTTCCGTCGCTTCGGCGACGCGCTGCCCGACCGCCTGCTCCGCCGACTGCTCCGCGCATGAAGTCGTTCGTCCCGCTCGTCCACACCGATCCCGTGGCGCCCGTCGCCGTCGGCGAGGCCGGCGCGCGCACGGCCGGCGAGCTCATGCGCGACGCGAGGGGCATCGCGGCGCGGCTGCCGGCGCCGGCGCCGGGCAGCGAGGTGCTGGTGGTGTGCGGCGACCGCTATCACCTGGCGGTGACGACCCTGGCGGCGTGGCTGCGCGGCCACGCGGTCGCGCTGCCGCCCAACGCCCAGCCGGCGGCCGTGCGCGAGCTGGCCGGGCGGCCGTCGGTGGTCGCGCTGCTGCACGACTCCGACCTGGCCGACGCGCAGGACGTCCGCGAGTGGCTCTCGGAACATGTTTCAGGGGACATGGCCGATCCGACATGGCCCGAAGCGCTGGCGGCCGATCGCCGGCTGGCGGTCGTGTACACCTCGGGCAGCACCGGCGACCACCAGCCGTGCGCCAAGACGGCCGCGCAGCTGCTCGGCGAGGCGCAGGCGCTGGCGGCCACGTTCGCCCTGCGGGCCGGGGAGGTGGCGCTGGCGACGGTGCCGCCGTACCACCTCTACGGGCTGCTGTTCGGGATCCTGGCGCCGCTGGCCGCGGGGGCGGCGTTCGCCCGCGAGACGCCGCTGCACGCCGAGACGGTGGCCCGGGCGGCGCGGCAGGTGGCGGCGACGGTGCTGGTCAGCACGCCGGCGCACCTGCGCGGCCTGACGGTGCTGACGCGCGGCGACCTGCCGCCGCTGTCGCGGGTGTTCTCGTCGGGCGCGCCGTTGCCACGGGCGACCGCCGACGAGCTGCTGACGAAGCTGGGCCTGCAGGTGACCGAGGTGTACGGCTCGTCGGAGACCGGCGGGATCGGCTGGCGGCGGCACGAGGATGTTTTAAGGGACATGTCCCCGGAGCCAGCCTGGACGCCGCTGCCGGGAGTGACTGTCGAGGTGGCGGCCGAGGGCCGGCTGCTGCTGCGCTCGCCGTTCTTGGCGCCGGACGCGCCGGTGCCGTACCCGTGCGAGGATCGCGTCGAGGTCGACGCGCGCGGCGGGTTCCACCTGCGCGGGCGGCTCGACGGGGTGGTGAAGATCGCCGGCAAGCGAGTGGCGGTGGCCGAGGTCGAGCAGCGGCTGCTGGCGCTGCCCGCGGTGGCCGACGCCGCGGTGGTGGCGGTCGAGTCGCCGGGCGCCCGCGGGCACGAGCTGGTGGCCGCCGTGGTCGCGCGCGAGGGCGGGCGCGACGCCGGCGAGCTGGTGGCCGAGCTGCGCCGGGCGCTGTTGCCGTGGTTCGACCAGGTGGTGGTGCCGCGGCGGATCAAGGTGGTGCCGGCGCTGCCGCGCGAGCCGAGCGGCAAGCTGACGCGGCGCAAGCTGCACGCGCTGCTCGGGCTCGCGGGCGAAGAGGAAGTCGCGGCGGGTGGCCCGAGGGACATGTCCGTAAGTTCGGCGACGGACGCACCGAGCGCGGGATCGGGGCTGAGTGGCTCACGGGACATGTCCGCGGGGACAGGTGGCCCGGGGGCGTCGGCGTTCGCGCTGCGCGGGCATACGCTGCGCGAAGAGGGCGGGTCGTCGGTGCACGAGGTCGAGGTGGGGGTGCCGGTCGACCTGGCGTTCTTCCGCGGGCACTTCGACGCCCTGCCGGTGCTGCCGGGGGTGGCGCAGCTGACCGCGCTGGTGGTGCCGCAGGTGGCGGCGCTGCGGCCGGAGCTGGGGCCGCTGCGGCGGGCGACGCGGCTGAAGTTCACCCGGCCGATCGCGCCGGGCGACGCGCTGGTGCTGCGGCTCGAGGTCCGCGGGACGAGCGTCCGCTTCTCCCTGGCGCGGGCCGGCGAGGTGGTCACGGCGGGGGCGCTCGAGTACGAGGCGCGCGGAGGCTGAGGCGGTGCGTATGGCCGAAGGCGCAGGTCGTTGCCAGATGTCCGGGAGGACAGAGCGGTCGCCGACGGTCGGCGGGCTGGGTGCGCCTCGCGCCGGGAGGCGGGCATGAGCGCGGACGGGGGCCAGGACGTGTCCCTGGGGACAGGCGAAGCCGGGGCCGCGGCGTTCCGGCCGTGCGCGCTGATCCCGACCTTCGACAATCCGCGGACGGTGCGGGACGTGGTGCTGCGGGTCAAGGCGCACCTGCCCGACGTGGTCGTCATCGACGACGGCTCGGGGCCGGAGGGCCGCGCCGCGGTCGAGGCGATCGGGGCGGAGGGGCTGGCGCACGTGCGGCGACGGCCGCACAACGGCGGCAAGGGGGCGGCGGTCAAGACCGGGTTCCAGTTCGCCCACGAGCTCGGCTACACCCACGCGCTGCAGGTCGACGCCGACGGGCAACATGACCTGGGGGACATCCCGCAATTCCTCGCCACCGCGCACGAGCGGCCGGACGCGCTGATCCTCGGGGCGCCGGTGTACGACGCGTCGGCGCCGAAGGGGCGGCTCATCGCCCGCAAGATCACGCTGTTCTGGACCAACTTCGAGGCCGGGCGCGGGGTCATCACCGACCCGATGTGCGGCTTCCGTGTGTACCCGCTGGTGCCCGCGCTGGCGCTCGGGCGCACCGGCGATCGCATGGACTTCGACATCGAGATCGCGGTCCGCCTGGTGTGGGCCGGGGTGCCGGTGATCAATCTGCCGACGAAGGTCCGTTACATCGGCCGCGACGAGGGCGGGGTGTCGCACTTCCGCGTGTTCGGCGACAACGTCAAGATCTCGTGGCTGCACACCCGGCTGTCGTTCCAGCGGGTGATGGTGCGCCCGTGGGTCAACCTCTACCGCCGCCTGCGCCGCCCGGCGCTGCCGGCCGGCCGCTGATCGGGCTGCGCGAGAGGACAGGTTCGATCGGCCATGGCGGAGCAGGCAGGTACGAAGGGACATGTCCTGGAGGACAACCAGAACGGGTCCGCGGGGGGCGGCGTTCCGGCCGTCGTCGCGGGCGAGGGCGACCGGGCGTGGATGACCCGGCCCGAGCGCGGGACGGTGCTCGGGATCAAGGCGACGCTGCTGTTCTGCCGGGTGTTCGGCCGCCGCGGGGCGGGGGTGCTGCTGGCGGTGATCACCTTCTACTACGCGCTGTTCGCCGGGGCGGCGCGGCGGGCCTCGCAGGACTACCTGCGGCGGATCGGCCAGCCGCACGGCTTTTGGGCCAGCTGGCGCCACATCTACACGTTCGCCCGCTGCGCCCTCGACCGCGTGTTCCTGGTCCGCGGCGAGACGTCGCGGTTCCGCATCACGCACACGGGCATCGAGCACCTGCGGGCGCTGCAGCAGCAGGGCAAGGGGGCGCTGCTGCTCGGGGCCCACCTCGGCTCGTTCGAGGCGATGCGGGCCAGCAGCGTCGACAAGCGGCTGCCGATCCACATCCTCGCGTACTGGCAGAACGCGAAGATGATCAACGACTTCTTGCGCACGGTGGGGGCCGACTTCGACGTGCGCGTGATCCCGATCGACCCGCGCGACACCAGCTACATCCTGGCCGCCAAGGAGGCGATCGAGCGCGGCGAGCTGGTGGCGGTGCTCGGCGACCGGGTCGGGGTCAACGAGAAGACCTGCACGGCCGAGTTCCTGGGCGCTCCGGCGCGCTTCCCGACCGGGCCCTACACCCTGGCGGCGCTGCTAAAGTGCCCGATCTATTTGACTTTCGGGCTCTACCACGGGCCTGACCGCTACGATCTTTATTGCGAGCCCTTCGCCGAACAATTAGAACTCCCCAGAGGCCGCCGCGAGGCCGCCACCGCCGCCCATGTCCAGCGCTACGCCGAACGCCTCGAGCACTACTGCCGCCTCGCGCCGCTCAACTGGTTCAACTTCTACGAGTTCTGGAGGGCAGAGTGAGTAGCGCGCGCGTCCTCATCGTGGGGCCCGGCGGGATCGGCCTCGACGACGTGGTTCAGCTGGCCGAAGGGACAGCTTTCCCGGCGCTCGACGACGCCCCGGAGTACCGGGTGCTGCTGGGCCGCGGCGCCGACCACCTGGCGCGCCGGCTGGCCGCGGGCGAGGTCGTCTACGGGGTCACGACCGGGTTCGGCGACTCGTGCGAGACGAGCGTGCCCGACGAGCACGTGGCGGCGATGCCGATCAACCTGATGCGCTTCCACGGCTGCGGCACCGGGCGGATCCTCGACGAGGTCGAGGCCGCCGCGGTGGTGGCGGTGCGGCTGGTGGCGCTGGCGCGCGGCTGGTCGGGGGTGCGCGTCGAGGTGCTCGAGCGCCTGTGCGATCTGCTGCGGCACCGTCTGCTGCCGCGGATCCCCGCCGAGGGCTCGGTCGGGGCCAGCGGCGATCTGACGCCGCTGTCGTACGTGGTGGCGGCGCTGGTCGGCGAGCGCGAGGTCTGGTTCAAGGGACAGGTCGCGCCCGCGGCCGAGGCGCTGCGCGAGGCCGGGATCCCGCCGCTGGTGCTGCAGCCCAAGGAGAGCCTGGCGCTGATGAACGGGACCAGCGTCATGGTCGGGCTCGGTTGCCTGGCGGTCGCGCGCGCGCAGCGGCTGGCGCGCCTGTGCGCGGCGCTGACGGCGATGGGCAGCGACGTGCTCGGCGGCAACCCCGCTCACTTCGACGACCGCATCTTCGCCGCCAAGCCGCACCCGGGCCAGAGAGCCGTGGCGGGGTGGATCCGCGAAGATATCGAGTTCCCGCGGCCGGCAGCCCCCGCTCGCATCCAGGACCGCTACTCGATCCGCTGCGCCCCGCACGTGATCGGGGTCCTCGTCGACGCGCTACCCTGGGTCCGGCAGTGGCTCGAGGTCGAAATCGTCGGCGCCAACGACAACCCGCTGGTCGACCCGGAGACCGGGGAGGTGCTGCACGGCGGCAACTTCTACGGCGGCCACGCCTGCTTCGCGCTCGACTCCCTGAAGACGGCGGTGGCCAACCTCGCCGACCTGGTCGATCGCCAGATCGCGCTGGTCTGCAACCCGGACACGAACGCAGGCCTGCCGGCCAACCTGGTCGGGCGCACGGGCCCCGATCGTGCGGCGCACCACGGCTTCAAGGCGATGCAGATCTCGGCCTCGGCGCTGGCGGCCGAGGCGTTGAAGCTGACGATGCCGGCCAGCGTCTTCAGCCGAAGCACCGAATGCCACAACCAGGACAAGGTGAGCATGGGCACGATCGCGGCGCGCGACTGCCTGCGGATCGTCGAGCTGACCGAGACGGTCGCCGCGATCGGGCTGCTCACCATGTGCCAGGCGGTCGACCTGCGCGCGGGGCACAACGTCCACGCGCGGGCGCGTACGCTGCACGCGGCGGTGCGCGGCGTCATCCCGATGGTCGACGCCGACCGCCGCCAGGACCGGGACATCGCCGCGGTGCTGACGCTGATGCGCGCGAACGCGTTGCCGATCGGAGCGCTGTCGTGAGCCGGCTGCACGAGGTCTCGGTCGAGTTCGAGGTCCCGTTCCACGACGTCGACATCCTCAACATCGTCTGGCACGGGCATTACTACAAGTACATGGAGTACGGCCGGACCGCGCTGCTGCGCTCGCGCGGGCTCGACGTCGAGGACATCCGCCGCGCGGGTTACGCCCTCCTGCTGGTCGACAGCCACTGCCGCTACACCTACCCGCTGCGTTACGCCGACCGCGCTCGCGTCGACGCGTGGTTCGTGGCGGTTGCGCCGCGGCTGGTCGTGGCCTATCGCATCCGCAACCTCAAGGACGACCGCTGCTCGGCTCGCGGGCAGACGATCCTCGTCACCACCGACCAGGAAGGTCGCCTCTTGCCGGAGACGCCCGATGCTCTGCTCCAGCGCCTGGTGTAGCTCGCCATCCTCGCCCGCCCCTTTCCGTAAGGGCATGTCCGTTTGGACAGGTCTTTTCGCGCATGTCCTCGCGGCCCTGGTCTTTTTGACCGGTCCGATCGGCCAGGCGAGCGCGGCCGAGCCGCTGCCGATCACCGTGGCCGCGCCGATGGTCGCCAGCATCACGCTCGACCAGCTGCTCGGGCAGTTCGCCGGGATGAGCGGGCTGCAGGCCAGCTTCCGCGAGGAGAAGCGGATGGCGCTGCTGGCGGCGCCGCTCGTCAACGAGGGCACCATCTACTTCGTGCCGAACGGCAAGAAGCCGCGCCTGGCCCGTCACACGGCCAAGCCGGCCCGCTCGGTGGTGGTGATCGACGGCAGCGCGCTCAAGCTGGCCGACGACGCCGGGCGCGAGGAGATCGCGCTCGACAAGAGCCCGGCGGTGCGGCTGTTCGTCGACTCGTTCGTCAAGATCTTCGCCGGCGACCGCGAGGCGCTGACGAGCATGTACACCATGGACCTGCAGGCCGAGGGCCAGCGCTGGACGCTGAAGCTGAAGCCGAAGCTGGCGCCGCTCGACAAGCTGATCGAGCGGGTCGAGATCGCGGGCGACGGGGTGGTGATCGCGACCATGCGCGTGGTCGAGGTCGGCGGCGACGAGGCCGTGACCACGTTCTCGGCCGTCGACGCCAAGCGCAAGTTCTCCGCCGAGGAGCTGGGCTCGCTGTTCAGCCTGCCGCCGAAGCCGGCCGCGGCCCCGCCGGCCGCTCGCTGAGCGCGGCGCGGCCCTCCGCTGGTCACCTGTTCCATGGAACCTGCCCGATCAGACAGGCCGAACGCGTGGCGGGCAGGCCTCGGCGCGGCGCTCGTGGCCGGGCTGGTGGCGTTCTGCGTGCTGCGCCTGCAGGTGGTCACCGACATCACCGCGTTCATGGCCGACGTCGCCGACCCCAAGCTGGCGGCGCTGTCGCGCGGGATGGCCAGCTCGGAGCTGACGCGCACTCTGGTGCTGTCGGTCTCGGACGAGCGCGGCGAGCCGGACGTCGCCATCGCCGGGGCGCAGGCGCTGGCCGACCGCCTGCAGGACCGACCCGAGGTGGCGTGGCTGCGCACCGGGCCGGGTGAGCTGCACGCCGAGGCGATCCACAACCTCTACTACCCGCGGCGATTCTTCCTCCTGGCCGACGAGACAGCTGGCCTTCAGGACAGGTTGTCCGACGACGGCCTGCGCGCGGCGGCCCGCGAGCTGCGGCGCCAGCTCGGCCTGCCGACGTCGGGGGTGATCAAGCAGATCGCGCCGGCCGACCCGCTGCTCGCCTATCCGGCCCAGCTGCGCCGGCTCGAGGCGGCCCAGGGCGGCGGGGTCGCGCTGCGCGACGGGCACTTCGTGGCCGAGGAGCAGCACGCGCTGGTGATGCTGGCGACCCGCAGCTCGCCGTTTGACGCCACCGACCAGGCGCCGCTCCAGGCCGCGATCGAGGCGGCGTTCGACGAGGTCGACGCCCAGTCGGGCGGGCGCCTGGTGCTCGAGCAGTCGGGCGTGGCTCGCTTCGCCCTGGCGGCCGAGACCAGCATGCGCGAGGACATCGGCCGGATCTCGACCGTCTCGCTGGTCGGCATCGTCGCGCTGTTCCTGCTGATGTTCCGCTCGCCGCGGCTGGTGCTGCTGTCGCTGGCGCCGCTGGTGGCCGGCGTGGCGGCGGCCCTGGCGGCCTGCCTGGCGCTGTTCGGCGCGGTCCACGGGCTGACTCTGGCGTTCGGGGCGACGCTGATCGGCGTGTGCATCGATTACTCGGTGCACCTGTTCAACCACCACATGCTCGACCCGCGCGGCGGCCCGCGCCAGAGCGCGCGGCAGATCTGGCCGGGCCTGCTGCTCGGGGCGTTGACCACCGTGGCGGGCTTCGCCGGGCTGGCGTGGACCAGCTTCCCGGGGCTGCGCGAGGTGGCGCTGTTCGCCTCGATCGGGGTGCTGGTGGCGGCCCTGGCCACGCGCTACTGGCTACCTGACCTTTTGCCCATGGCCCCAAAGCCAGGTTGGTTGCAGCGGCGGGCCGCGGCCGGGCTGGCGCGGGTGGTCGCGGGGATGCGACGCCGGCGCTCGGCGGTGGCGGTGCTGCCGGCGGTGGCGCTGGGCCTGTGCGTGGTCGGCCTGCCGCGCATCGAGTGGTCGGACGACGTGCGGCTGCTGACTGCGCTCGACCCGGAGATGTTGGCCGAGGACGAGCGGGTGCGGGCGCGGGTGTCGCGGATGGACGGCGGGCGCTTCGTGGTCGCGTTCGGGGCCGACGAGGAGGAGGCGCTGGCCGGCAACGACGCGGCGGCGGTGCGCCTGCGCGCGGCCCAGGCGGCCGGCGAGATCGAGGCGTTCCGCAGCCTGCACGCGCTGGTGTGGTCGGCGGCGCTGCAGAAGGACAACCAGGCGGCGCTGGCCGACCCGAGCCTGCCGGCCCGGCTCGACGCGGCGTTCGTGGCCGAGGGCTTCCGCGCCGGCTCGTTCGCCAAGTTCTTCGCGGACATGTCCCATGGGCCAGACGTGATGCGGCCGGCCGACCTGGCCGCGACGCCGCTGGCCGAGGCGGCGCGGACGTTCCGGGCCGAGCTGGACGGCGGTGAGGTGGCCGTGGTGACGCTGCTGCGCGGGGTCTCCGACGCGACGGCGCTGCAGGCCCGCCTGGCCGAGCTGCCGCAGGTGCGCTACTTCGACCAACAGGGCATGATGCAGGCGGCGTTCGGCCGCTACCGCGCGCGCACGCTCGAGCTGGTGGTGTTCGGCCTGTTCGCGGTGCTGGCGATGGTGTGGGTCCGCTACCGCCGGTTCGGGCTGGCGCTGGCGGCGTTCGCCCCGGCCGTGCTGGCGGCCGCGACTGCGCTGTCGCTGGTGGCGCTGTCGGGGGTGACGATCGGCATTCTGCACGTGGTCGCGCTGCTGCTGGTGCTGAGCATGGGTGTCGATTACGGGGTGTTCCTGGCCGAGAGCCGGCGCGACCCGAGCGGATTCGACGCGACGGTGCTGAGCGTGCTGCTGGCGTGTCTGTCGACGGTGCTGGCGTTCGGGCTGCTGGCGATGTCGCAGAGCCCGGCGCTGCAGGCGATCGGGGTGACCGTGGGGCTCGGGGTGCTGCTCAGCCTGGTGCTGGCCCCGGCGGCCCTGGTGCTGGCCGGCGCGGGCGAAGAGAAGGAGCGCGGATGAACCGGGGAGCATGGTCGATAGGTCCCGTCGTCGCGGCCATGCTCCTGGGGGCATGTGCGAAGGGACAGGAGGCCGAGTCGACGCCGCCGCAGCTGGCGGAGGCCGACTACCCGGGGGCGCTGGCGACGACGCTGACGGGGCCGGATTTCATGGCGCGCCAGCGGCTGCGCGGGACGGCCCGCGGGCGCGAGATCGGCGGCGAGGTGGTGCTGCAGAAGCAGGGCGACGCGCTGACGCTGATCGGGCTGACGCCGTTTTCGACCAAGGCGTTCGTGGCCAAGCAGCAGGGCGCGGAGGTGAAGGTCGACGTGTTCGCGCCCGAGGGCAAGCTGCCGTTCCCGCCCCGCTTCATGCTGCTCGACGTCCACCGGGTGCAGTTCCTCGGGCTGCCGGGGGCGCCGCTGGCCGACGGGACCCACCGCGGCGAGGTCGGCGAGGAGCGGGTGACGGAGGTGTGGCAGGGCGGGGCGCTGCTCGAGCGCCGCTTCGAGCGCAAGGACGGCAAGCCGGGCGGGGAGATCGTCGTCACCTACGAGGGCGGGATGAAGGACGGGGCGCTGCCGTCGCGGCTGAGGCTCGTCAACGGGTGGTTCGGCTACGAGATCGCGGTCGAGACGCTGCAGTGGCAGCCGCTGTGAGCGCGTAGAAACGGCCATGTCGTGAAGGACATGGCCGAAGAGTCATGAGGCCTGCCGGTGGGCGCGCGTCGCCGGGGGGAGCGGCGACGCGCGGCGACTGGCCGGGGCTTCAGCGGGTCTCGAGCTTGAAGCCGGTGAGGCAGCGCTCGCCGCCGTTGCCGGCCTTGTAGGTCGGAGTGACCTCGACCTGCTTCTTGGCGCGCAGGGCCTCGAACAGCAGGTTGATCGAGTTGGCGCTGAGCTCGCGGCCGGGGCACAGCGAGCCGCCCCACTTGTAGTCGCGCTTTTGGCCGGTCTTCTCCTTGATGGAGACCGAGCCGTTGAACATGGCGTGGTTGTCGCTGCTGCTCTCGTAGAGGGTGACTGCTTCGACGTTGCCGGCCGTGCCGTTGGAGTCGGCGAAGGCGGCGGCGGGGAGCATCAACGCCGTCAGGGCGGCGAGCAGGGACAGACGAGGACGTTGCGACATGTGTGATTCTCCTGGGGGGTCGGCCCGTGGTGGGCACTCGGACTGCGGGCGCCAGGGTCCTATTTGCGTCCCCGACCTGCAACACCAAGTGAGCTCTCGATCTGGGCGAGATCGCGGGACGAGGGCGCGTGAGCGCCCCCTGCGGGCAATCGGCGACAGGATCGGCCTGGAGACAGAGATGTCTCTCGGGACATGTCGCGCCCGCGCGCCGGGACACGTGACCGCCGGAGCGGAGAGTGTCTCTCGGGACAGGTCGGTCGCGTGCAGGGCTCGGGAGACCGCCCGGGGACGCGAGTGTCTCTCGGGACATGTCGTTCGCGCGCGGCGGACAGCCGACCGGCCCGGAGACAAAAATGTCTCTCAGGACATGTCGAATGCGACAGGTCCCGAAGGGCAGCTCAGCCGCGCGCGCGCAGGGCGGCGCGGATCTTGGCGAGGGTGTCGTCGAGGCGCGAGGCGGGCACGCTGACGCGCGTCGGCATGCCGCCGCCGAGGCCGAGCAGGGCGACGAAGTCGAGGCCGCTGGCGAAGCTGGCGGCGATGTTCAGGGTCTGGCCGTCGACGACGACCGCCACGGGGGCGCGCTCCTGGCCGAGCAGCAGCAGCTCGGTCTTGTCGAACGCGCGCGGATTACCGGGCACGCGCACGAGGGCGACGCCGTCCTCGACGACGTAGGCGCGGGCCAGCGCGGCGGCCTCGGCGGCCATGGCGTCGAAGTCGGCCGCGGCGGTGGCGATCGCCTCCTGCTCGGCGCCGCGCGGGCGGCCGGCGACCAGCCAGCGGACGATCTTGTTGAGGAGGACGGTGTCCTCGTAGTGGGCCCGCAGCGCCTTGTCGACGAGGGCGCCAATCGGGCCGACCTCGCCGATCCGGGTGTCGACGGCGCGGGCGTCGGCGTCGGCGCCGGGGTAGGGCTCGACGCCTCGGAGCAGCCACTTGGCGGCCGAATAGAGGCCGTCGAGATCGAAGTGGGCGACGATGGTGTCGACAGGACCTGTCTCTTCGACCATCTGCGGCGTGATGATCTCGGGACAGGCGCCGTGCTCGGCCTTGGTGTGGAGCACGAAGCGCGAGTCGCCGCGGAACTGGGCGTGGCGCTCGTGATCGTGGTGGTCGACCCACCGGGCCAGGCGCGCGCCGAGGCCGGTGAGGAACTTGCCCGTGATCTTCTCGAAGCCGCTGCCGATGCCTTCGGCCGCGAAGGCGACGTCGAGCACGACCACGCGGCCGCGCAGGTTCGCGGGCTTGGGTAGCCGTCGCGGACTGGCGAACACCAGGTCGATCGCGGCGGCGTCGGAGAGCCTGGACGTGGCGCTCACCCTTCCAGCGCGGCCCGGGCGGATTCGAGCTCGCCGAGCGCGTGCGCGTCGCCGGCCGCGCGCGCGGCCTGGACGCCCTGATCGAGGACCTGCAGGGCGCCGTCGCGGTCGCCGGCCTCGACCAGGGTGTTGCCGGCCATCAAGTAGGCGGGCACGTATTCGGGGATCTTGGCGATGAGCTCGCGGAACTCGACGATCGCCTCGGCGAGCTGCCCGCGGCGCTTCAGCTCCATGGCCAGGCCGTAGCGCGGGAACGCTTCACCTGGCTTTTGGGCCACGAACTGTCGGAGCATCGCCAGGCGATCCACGGCGGGACCTCAGGAAGCGGCCTGCTGCTGGCGCATGCGCGGCTTGTAGGTCTGCTTGTGCTTCTCGATGTACTCGCTGGCGGCCGCGTCCTCGACGCCGAGCGCCTTGAGGACCTCGGGGGTCTGGTCGAACACCGGGGTGTCCTGCAGGTGGCCGACGAGCAGCAGGTAGCTGGCGACGTGGGCCGGCGGGTACTTCTTGAGCAGCTCGGCGACGCCCTCGCGCAGCTTCTCGGGCGGGTTGGTGACGCAGAAATCTTCGTCGGTCTCGCCCATGGTGTGCTTCACGCCGAGGAAGTCGAGGTAGTCGACCAGCATCTGGCGGTGGTGGCGCATGAGCCACTCGAGCAGGAGCGCGAGCGCGAGGTTGTCGTTGCCGCCGGTCAGCTCGGTGTCGAAGCGGCGGCGCCACGCGCGGCGGCGGGCGGCCTGTGTGTACGCGGTCGGGGGGACGTTGACGCTGCAGCCGCCGGCCTTGAGCACCTCGCGGACTTCCTTGCCGGAGAGCTCGTCGTAGTACGCGTCGATGTGGCCTTGGCCCAGGTGTTGACAGATCTCGATCGGCTTCACAGCGGTTCCCTTGGGTGGGCGGCACCCTAACCGCCCTGCCGCTTCCGCGCAACCCGGCCGCGCCGGGAACGCCGTCCGGCAGCAGGCCGGCTTTTGCCGGGCGGCCCGGGGCGCTATGGTTGCCGGACCCTCGCCGATGCGATCCTCCCCCGGCCCGCGCGCCCCGGTGCGCCCTTGACCCGCGCTCCGTCCTCCGGGGCTCGCCCGTGGGCCTTCCTGTGGCTCGCGCTCGGCCTCGCCGCCGCGGCGGCGCTGCATCGCTTCGGCCCCGACGTTCCTGTCCTTTTGTTCACCCTGCCCGAGTGGCTGGCGGCGAGGCTGTCCGAGGCCGGCGACCGCACTCTGGTGCTGGCGCGGCCGAGCGTGCTGTGGCTCATGCCGGTCGCGCTGCTGCCGTTCCTCGTGGCGGTCGCGCGCCGCTCGCTGGTCGACCTGCCGGCCTGGCAGGTCGCGCTGCAGCTCGGCGCGCGCGTGCTGTTGCTGCTGGCGCTGGCGCTGGCGCTGGCGGCCCCGAGCCTGGAGGCGCCGCGGCGCGGCAAGACGGTGGTGGTGGCGGTCGACGTGTCGGCCAGCGTCGACGACGGCCAGCTCGCGGCGTTCACTGCGGTGGCCCGCGACGTGATCCGGCTGGTGAAGGGCGAGACCGGCGACCGCGACGACCGCACGCGGCTGCGCCTGGTGACCTACGCGGACCGGGCGCAGGCGGTGCCGCTGTCCGAAGAGACAGGTGATGTCGAACTGTCCCGAGAGCCAGGTGGTGGGCTGGCCAGCGACCACGCGGGAGCGCTGCGATTGGCTGAGGCGCTGCTCGACCCCGATACCGAGGGCCGGGTGGTGCTGGTCAGCGACGGCGCGGCCAGCGTGGCGGAGCGCACCGACCTGATCGCGGCGGCCGAGGGGCTGCGCCGCCGCGGGGTCGCGGTGCACACCCGCACTGCCGCGCCGGCGGCCCGCGGCGACGTGCTGGTCGCGGGCGTGCACCTGCCGAGCGAGCTGCGGGTCGGCCAGACGTTCGACGCGGCGATCGACGTGTGGGCCAGCGGGCCGCACACGCTCAAGCTGTACGTCGAGAAGGACGGGGTGCCGAACCCGCTGTCGCCGAGCGTCGACGTGACGCTGCGCGGCGGGCCGCAGCAGATCAAGGTGCCGGTCCGCGCCAACGCGCCGGGGCCGATCGTGATCGCGGCCCGACTCGACGCGGCAGAGCTCGACGCGGCCGACAACCGCAGCCTCGACAACGACCGCGCGGCGACCGTCGGCGAGGTCCGCGGGCGCCCGCGCGTGCTGCTGGTCGGCGAGGGCGATCCGTCGGGGGCGCTGGCGCGGGCGCTGCGGGCCGACCACCTGCAAGTCGACGCGGAGGCGGCGTCGGCGATCCCGGCGGCGGCCGAGGGGCTGCAGCCGTACGACCTGGTGATCTTGTCGGACGTGCCGTCGCGCCACGTGTCGGGGGCGCAGCAGCAGGCGATCGCGAAGTGGGTCCAGGACGGCGGCGGCTTCGTGATGATCGGGGGCGAGAGCGCGTTCGGGGTCGGCGGCTGGGGCGGCAGCGTGCTCGAGGACGTGCTGCCGGTCCGCTTCGAGGGCGAGCGCCAGCGCGAGCAGCCGACGCTGGCGCTGGTGCTGGTGATCGACAAGAGCGGGTCGATGTCGAGCGAGGACCGCCTCGACCTGGTCAAAGAGGCAGCTCGCTCGACGGCCAGCACGCTCGACCCGGGCGACGAGATCGGGGTGATCGCGTTCGACTCGCGGCCGGTCACTCTGGTGCGCCTGCAGCCGGCGGCCAATCGCATCCGCATCGCCGGCGACATCCGTCGGCTCAGCGCGGGCGGCGGGACGAACGCGCTGCCGGCCCTGCGCGAGGCGTACATGCAGCTCGCCGGCAGCAAGGCGCTGGTGAAGCACGTGATCCTGCTGTCCGACGGGCAGTCGCCGGAGGCCGGGGTGTCGGCGCTCATCACCGACATGCGCGACGCCGACATCACTGTGTCGGCGGTCGGCGTCGGCGCGGGCGCGGGCAAGGACTTCCTCGCCCGCGTGGCCGAGCGCGGCCGCGGTCGCTACTACTTCAGCCAGGACGGCACCGACGTGCCGCGGATCTTCTCTCGCGAGACCCGCGAGGTGACGCGCAACGCGGTGGTCGAGCGCGACCTGTTCGCGCGCGTGGCCAAGAGCGCGCAGGTGCTGCGCGGGATCGACTTCGATCGCGCGCCCGGGCTCGGCGGAGTGATCCCGCTGAAGACCAAGCCGCTGGCCGAGCTGCTGCTGCGCACGCACGTCGGCGATCCGCTGCTGGTCCGCGGCCGCCGCGGGCTCGGGCGCACGGCCGCGTTCGCGTCGGACGCGAAGCCGCGCTGGGCGCATCGCTGGATCGGCTGGGACGGGTTCCCCAAGTTCTGGTCGCAGGTGGCCCGCGATCTGATGCGCCAGGGCGCCGCGTCGCTCGGCGGGGCGTCGCTGCGGATCACGCCCGGCGCCGACGAGGGCAGCTTCCGCGCGGTCGTCGATGTCGACGCGAGCACCGGCTTCGTCAGCGACCTGCGCGGCGAGCTGCAGGTGATCGATCCGTCGCTGCCCGCCGGCGCCGAGGGCCACACGACGACGCTGGCCGCACAGCTGACGGCGCCGGGCCGCTACGAGGCGACCGTGCTCGGGGTGCGCGCGGGCCAGCGACTGATCAAGGCGCAGATGTTCGACGACGGCCAGACGCCGCCGCGCCTGGTGGCCGAGGCGACCGGGCAGGCGAGCGTGCCGTACCCGAGCGAGCTGGCCCCCGATCAGCTCGGCGCCGACCCGGCGTGGCTGGCCACGCTGGCGCCGGAGGGCTCGCACGCGGGGCCGATCGACGCGGTGGTGACGACCCCGGGCGCGCCGCAGGGGACGCGCCAGCGCGCGGTCTGGCCCGAGGTGCTGTGGGCGCTGGCGCTGCCGCTGCTGATCCTCGACCTCCTGCTGCGACGCGTGGCGTTCGGCCGGGCGCGTCGCGGCGAGATCGGGTGAGCGGGCGGGCGCGCCGCGGGTGGGAATGAAGGGGCATGTCTCCGAGGGCATGTCTGAAAGGGCATGTCCTTGGGGGCATGTCTTGAAGTTCATGCGAGGTCTGAATGGCTGTCTCGAAGGACAGCTGTCGGCGGTCCTCGACCATCGATAGGCTTACTGATCGGGCATGTCCTTTCGGGCATGGCATGCGAGGCGTGACGCGCAGCACGGGCGGTGTTTGCATCGCGGACGGCGCCGCGCATCCCTGGGGAAGGGGTGGCGATGCAGGGGAGCGGCTCACACATTCGACCCGGACGCCGGGCCGCGGCGCTCGTGGCGCTGATCGGCTGTCACGCGCCCGAGATCGTGGGGCTCGACGGGATGGTGCCGGACGGGGTGCCGGGGTGCGCGGGTCCGGGCGGGCGCGGGTTCGGATTCTCGGGCGGGCCGCAGGTGTTCGTGGTGCCGGAGTGCGTGACGACGCTGTCGGTCGAGCTGTGGGGCGCGCAGGGCGGTCCGAGTCGCTGCGGCGTCGACGAGATCCACGGGCTGCCCGACGTGCAGATGGACGGCGGTCGCGGCGGCTGGCTGCGCGCCGAGCTGCCGGTGCGACCCGGCGAGGTGCTGCTGGTGCTGGTCGGCGGGCGCGGCGGGATCGACGGGACGCCGGGATGGAACGGAGGCGGGCGCGGCGGCGTGTGGGCCGGCGGGGGTGGCGGCGGATCGGACATCCGGATCGGCGGCGCCAGCTTGATCGATCGCGCGCTGGTGGTAGGCGGCGGAGGCGGCGGCTCGTGCGGCTTTCCGGACCACGGGGCGGGCGGCGCAGGCGGCGGGCTCGTCGGCGACGCCGGGATCGTGGGCGAGGCCGACTGGAACGCGGGCGGCGGGGGCCAGCAACACGCGGGGGGCGCAGGCGGCTCGTCGCCCGGCCAGTCGGGCGTGTTCGGGCTCGGCGGCGGAGCGGCGCGCTATCACGTGGCCGGCGGCGGCGGCGGCTGGTACGGCGGCGGCGGAGCCTTCGGCGCGGGCGGTGGCGGCGGTTCGTCGTACGTCGGGGTGGATGCGGACGAGGTGGAGTTCGAGGCGGGAGCGCGTCGCGGCGACGGTGCGGTGCAGATCTACTGGTGACCCGCGGTCCGCCTGGCGCGACGCGAGGTCATGGTAGCGATCGTGATTGGGTCGAGGTCGGCGCGCGTCGGCCTCGAGGCCGGCGGTCGGCTGTGACGATGCGTCGCGGAGGGCGAGCGGCGACGAGCCGCGGCGGCGATGTGTCGAGGAGGGCGAGCGACGAGGAGCGCGGCTGCCACGCGGCGGTGGGGGTGCGTCGCGATGGGCGAGCGGGGACGAGTCGCAGGCGCGCTTCGGCGCCGCTCTCGATGCCGGCGGTCGCGTCGCCGCTTCGCGATGGGGGCGCTCGCTTCGCGACTGCGGCGTTCGCTTCGCGACGGTAGTCCTGCATTGCGGAGGGCCAGCGGTGACGCGTGGTGGCGGTGCTTCGGCGCCGTTGCGGTGAAGGACTTCGGGACATGTCTTGAGGGACATGTGAAGGACGATCGCGGGTGACTGGCGACACAGGGGTGTTTGCGTGGACGCCTCGTGAGCATCATGCCTACAGGTCGCAGGGGAGGCCGCGCAGATGGTTCTCGAGGGTCGGTGGCGTACGGTGTCGGTGATGCTCGCAATCGTGTCCGGCGGCTGCGACGAGATCACGGACACTCGCCACCTGCGGCCGGTGCCGAGCACCGTCGCAGGTGCCGGGGCCGAGGCCGACGATGCGCTGGCGCTCGAGTGCGAGGTCGAGGCGCTCGACCTGTGCGAGGCCGAGTGCGTCGACCTCGCGAGCGACGCGCGTCACTGCGGCGGCTGCGGGCGCGTGTGCACCGGCACGTGTGCGGCGGGCTACTGCGAGGCGCAGTGCGGGCCGGGCCAGATCCGCTGCGACGGTCGCTGCGTCGACCGCACGCGCGCGACGCCCGACGGGAGCGCGCGCGAGTTCGAATTCATCGGCGCGCCGGAGGCGTTCGTGGTGCCCGAGTGCGTGTCGCGGCTCACCGTCGAGCTGTGGGGCGCGCAGGGCGGCGGTTCGCGCTGCTGCGACGGGATCGATCAGGCCGACGGAGGGCTCGGCGCCTACGTGCGGGCGGAGCTCGAGGTGAAGCCCGGCGAGGCGCTGCAGATCCGCGTCGGCGGGCGCGGCGGGCTCGAGGGCGCGGCGGGCTACAACGGCGGCGGGCTCGGCGGCGCGTTCGCGGGCGGCGGCGGCGGAGCCAGCGACGTGCGCCACGGCGGCGGGACGCTCGACGACCGGATCTTCGTCGCGGCCGGCGGCGGGGGCGGGCAGTGTGGCTGCCCGGACCACGGCGCAGGCGGCCCGGGCGGGCTTGCGATCGGCGGCCCCGGGGTGGCGCTGCTGCCCGAGTGGCAGGCGGCCGGCGGCGGGACGCAGAGCCACGGCGGGGTCGAGGGCTCGACGCCCGGCGAGGCGGGCGGGTTCGGCGAGGGCGGGGGCGGCGGGGTCTATCACGTGGCAGGGGGCGGGGGCGGCTGGTTCGGCGGCGGCTCGGCCCACGCGGCGGGCGGGGGCGGCGGGTCGTCGCTCCTCGGCGCCGACCCGGCCGGCAGCGGGCTGCCTGCGGTGCGCGCAGGCGACGGGCTGGTGCGGATCCGCTGGTGAGCGCGGCGCGAGGTCACGTGTCCGTTCGCACATGACCGGAAAGACATCCACTCGACCCGCCGGCCCGGCCTTCCCCCCTCTGCCGCGGCCGGCGGGTTTTCTTTTGCCGAGGTCGTGGCATCCTCGCCGCGGCCGCGCATGACCGCTCCCGATCGCACCATCGTCGCCGCCGACGGCACCCGCGTGGTCTACCGCCGCGAGGGCGAGGGGCCGGCGCTGCTGCTGTGCAATGGCATCACGACGTCGCGGTTCTTCTGGACCCACCTGGCGCCGCGCTGGGCCAAGCGGTTCACGGTGATCACGTGGGACCTCAAGGGCCACGGGCGCAGCGACCCGGCGCGCACTGCCGCGGGCGTCGAGATCCCGGCGCTGGCGCGCGACGCCCTGGCGATCCTCGACGCCGAGGGGCTGGCGGAGGCGGTGCCGGTCGGCTTCTCGATGGGCTGCCAGGTGGCGCTCGAGATCTATCGCGCCGCGCCGGCGCGGGTGCGGGGGCTGGTGCTGTTGCTCGGGCCGTCGGGGCGGGTGTTCGACACGGCGCTCGGTCCGTTCGGGCCGGCGCTGCACGGGCTCATCGCTCGCCTGCCGGTGCCGGGGTTCCGCCTGGCGTTTCGCGGGGTGCGCTCGATCGTCGGCCTGCCGGGCAGCCGGCGGCTGGGGCAGCTGCTCGGGCTCGTCGGCCCCGCGGCCACGCCGGCCGACGTGAAGCTTTACATCGACCACTTCGTGCGCGACCTCGACCCGGGGACTCTGGCGGCGATGGCGCGGGCGGCCCAGAGTCATTGCGCGGTCGACCTGCTGCCGAGGATCGCCGTGCCGACGCTGGTGGTGGCCGGTGACCGCGACGTGTTCGCGCCGGCGCCCCGGGTCGGTCTGCCGCTGCATCGCGCGATCCCGGGCAGCCAGCTGCTTCGTCTGGCCCACGGGACCCACACCAGCCTGTTCGAGCATCACCTGGAGATCGGGGCGGCGGTCGAACGGTTCTGCGAGGGCCTCACGGGGCGCCGCGAGGTCGGGTAAAACGGCGGCATGCGCCGCTTCGCTTCGCTTACTCTCCTCCTCGCCGCCTGCAGCACCGCGGCGGCCACCTCCGGCCCCGGCGACAGCGCCGGCGGCACCGACAGCTCGGATTCTTCGATCTCGTCGACGACGTCCGGTGAGCCACCCGGCCCGGGTGGTTCGTCGGCGTCGACGGATACGCCGACGACCGGCGTGGGGACGGAGAGCGACACGCTCGACCCGAACGCGACCGGCACCTCGGGCCACGGCTCCGAGGAGGACTACGACGCGCCCGGGGCGGCGCCGGTCGGCAACGCGACGTTCTCGGTGGTCGCCGGCGATCGCACGCTGCTGGTGGAAGCGTGGTACCCGGCCGACATCTCGGCGCAAGCGGCCGCCGACGCCGGGCATCCGATCGCCGAGTTCGTGCCGGTGGGCCCGCAGCGCGACACGATGGTGGGGCTGCTCGCCAAGCTGTCGGAGCACGGGCAGGTCGGCGTGCGCGAGCAGACCCGCTCGGCGCGCGACGCCGCGTCGGCGGGCACGGGGCCGTATCCGCTGGTGATGTTCTCGCACTGCCACGGCTGCGTGCGCTTCTCGATGTTCACCATCGCGGAGCACCTGGCCAGCCACGGGTTCGTGGTGGTCGCGCCCGACCACGCCGGCAACACCCTGTTCGACGAGCCCCAGGCGCCGCTCGACGAGGCGTTCCTGCAGGTCCGCGTCGCCGACCAGAGCGCGGTGCTCGACGCGGTGCTCGACGCCGGCAACTCGGCGGTGCCCGAGGCCATCCGCGGGGCGATCGACCCGGCCCGGATCGGCGCGATGGGCCACAGCTACGGGGCCGCGACCGCGGGGCGGCTGGCCCAGGAGGACGACCGGATCGTGGCGGCGCTGCCGATCGCGGCGCCGGTGCAGAACCCGATCTTCTCCGGCACCAAGCTGGCGGAGATCGACGAGCCGCAGCTGTTCGTGCTCGCCGCCGAGGACAACAGCATCGGCAAGATCGGCAACCAGCTCATCGAGTCCAACTTCGACGCCGCGGCGACGCCGGCCTACCTGGTGCGGATGAAGGACACCGGCCACTGGGGCCCGACCGACATCTGCGGCCTGGCGGAGCAGTTCGACGCCGGCTGCGGCCCGGGCGCGCGCCAGACCGACGGCAGCGAGTTCGTCTACCTCGAGCCGCTGCAGGCGCGGGCGATCGTCGCCGCCTACGCGGCCGCGTTCTTCGACCACCACCTGCGCGGCAACGCGGCGGCGCTCGAGTTCTTGCAGACGGCGACGCCGCCCGAGGTGGTCGAGGTCGAGACGCGGCTGTAGCGAGGGACAGGTCTGGAAGGGCATGTCGCCGGGGACATGCCCTTCGAGGCATGGCTCCGGGGACATGGCGCCAGGGACATGGCACAGTCGGGCGCGGCTGCGGTGACGGGGCGGCGTGACCGGCCGCGTGGGCCCGTCGCGCCTCGCGGGAGCGACGGGCGCCTAGCGACGGTGCAAGAGCGCGGGGTGCCCGAATCGAGCGGTCCAGCGCTTTGCGCCTGGCCCGGGAGCGGCCTCTCGAGGTGTCGCTCGAGTCGAGCGGTTCGTTTTTTTAGAGAACCGCCTAGCGATGGGAGCCGGACGAGCAACGGCGTTCCGTCGCCGCTTCCCTGGCGATGACGGGCGGGTTCGGCCGCGCGGGCCGGCGCGGGGCGGGCGGGGCCCTTGTCGGACGGGTCGTCGCGGGCCATGCTGCGGCGCATGGACTTCGCACGGCTCGCGGAGGCGCTCGGCGGCGAGACCCTGGCGGCGGAGGCGGGCGGGCGGAGCGAGCTGGCGCCGTTCGTGCTGCGCTCCGGGACAGGTCCCGAAGTACATGTCTATCCCGAGCTCGAGGAAGGCGCGTGCGTCGGGGCGGTGTTCGCGGTGCTGCGCGCCGACGCGGCCGAGACGCCGCGGATCGTGCTGCGAGCCGAGGACGCGCTCGACCGCGGCGCCAAGGCGGTCGGCCTCAACCGCGAGCTGCAGCTCGGCGACCCGGCGTTCGACGCGGCGGTCTACGTCGAGTCCGAGGTCCCGGACGCGCTCGTGGCCCAGGTGTTGGCCGAACCGGCGGCGCGGGCGGCAGCGGTGGCGCTGGTGCGCGGGCCGGCCCGCGAGGTCCAGCTCGGCGAGGGTCGGGTGACCGCGCGGCTGTCGGCGGCTCAGCTGGCGGAGACGACGGTCGCGGAGGCGCTGCTGACGTCGCTGCGCGCGCTGGCGGCGGCGATGGCTGTCCCGAAGGACATGCCGACGCGCGGCGAGCTGGTGCGCCGGCGCTCGGTCGGTCACATCTTCGTGATCGCGTTCGCGTGGCTGGTCACCCTCGGCCTGGCGGTGCTGCTGCGCCCGCCGCAGGTGCTGGCGTGGGGGCCGGTGTTCGGGGCGCTCGGCCTCGGGGGGTTGTTGTGGGGTGTGGTGCTGATCCCGCTGGGGCTGATCCTGCGCGGCGCGCCGGACTCCCTGCGGTGGTTCACGCTCAGCGCGGCGGCGTTCCTGCTGACGACGCCGTTCGCGGGGATGAAGCTGGCCCTGTGGGCCAACGCGGCGCTCGATCGCGGCCCCGAGGTCGCCGTGCGCCTGCCGGTGCAGCTGGTCGACCGCAGCGAGACGCTGGTGCTCGTCGACGTGGTCGGGCTCGAGGTCGGTCGCACGTCGACGCGCCTGGCTGTCCCGATGGACAGGGTCCTTGGGACATTGCCGAAAGCGCCTGGCTCGTTGATCCTGACGAAGCGGCCGGGGGCGCTCGGCTGGCCGTGGCTGGTCGACTTGCGGCCGTGAGCGGTCGTCGGGGTCGCTGGGGAGAGTCGCGAGGGCTGCCGCGAGAGGCAGAGCCCAGGCGGATGTCTGCGCGGGTCGGGCGGATGTGTTGCTGCGGCGGCGGCCGTCGAGCGAGGGACGCGCCTCGTGCTCGCGGGCGAGCGGGCGCGAGGGCTCCCGAGGCCCATGCATCGATAGACATGTCCTTGTGAGCATGTCTACATATGCATGTCGACAAGGACATGCCGTAAAGGGCATGTCGTTCGGGACAGGTTCAGCGCGCCAGCAGGGCCCGGCGCAGCACGCTCGGGTGGAACAGGGCGTGGCTCGGGCGCATCAGGTGCAGGACCTCGATCAGGCGCAGGTAGAGCTCGGGCGAGCGGGTGGCGGCGGCGAAGATCCGGTCGACGAAGCGGTGCATGAGCTTGAGGCCCGGGGAGACCTTGCCCGTGGTCCCCGGCCAGCGCAGGTCGTCGCTGCTGGCGGTCATGAAGGCGGCGAGGTTGCCGGCGGCGAGGCGCTTCTGGAAGCGCAGGCCGAGCGGCTCGTGCGGGCGCGCGCGCAGGGCCTCGTCGAGGGCCGTGGCGGCGACGGCGGCGACGCTCATGCCCTGGCCGTAGACGGGGTTGAGGGCGCAGGCGGCGTCGCCGAGGACGACGAAGCCGTCGGGCCAGCGGCGCAGGCGCTCGTAGTGGCGCAGGCGGTTCTCGGTCTTGCGGTAGCCGTGGATGGCGGAGCAGGGCGTGGCGTCGAGCAGGACGTCGCGCAGCGCGGGGGTCTCGAGGGCGCCGGCGAACTCGAGGAAGCCGGCCTCGTCGACCGGCGGGAACACGCCGCCGTAGCCGACGAGGGTGACGATGTGACGCCCGCCCTCGACCGGATAGACGACGCCGCCGCGCGGGTTCTTGCCCGGCTTGCCCATGGCGTAGAGGACCTTCCAGTCGGGCCGGGCGCGCAGCTCGTAGAGGCGGGTGGCGTAGCCGAGCTGGGCGTCGATGATGGTCTCGGGCGGCTCGGGGTAGCCGAGCGCGGCCAGCCAGGTCGGGGCCCTGGAGGCGCGCCCGCCGGCGTCGACGACGAGGTCGGCGCGCAGCTCGTCGGCCGCGAGCTCGGGCGCGCCGGCGCGACGGTGGACCTGGACGCCGACGATCCGCTCGCCGGCCGCCTGCAGGCCGGTGACCTCGAGGCCGGAGTGGATGCGCACGCGATCGTCGGCGACCAGCGCGCTGCGCACCTGGTACTCGAGCAGGCCGCGGGTGCAGGCGCGCGAGCGCAGCGGCGAGGGGACCCGCGGCGCCTGGCCGAAGGGGGTGTGCCAGGCGACGTCGTCGAGCCAGTCGATCTCGTGGGCGCCCGCGGCCGCGAGCGCGTCGCCGAGGCCGGGGAACTGCTCGCTCATGATCTGCCAGCCGCGCGTCAACAAGACGTGGACGTGGTGGCTCTGCGGCGCGCCGGCCCGCGGCTCGGGCCCGGCCGGCAAGCTGTCGCGATCGAGGAGAGTGACGCGCTCGAAGTGACGCGTGAGCACGCGGGCGGCGAGGAGACCGGCGATCCCGGCGCCGATCACGATCGCGCGGCGAGGCGCCGACGCGGAGCCTGAGGTGGGCATGGCGGAGTGATACGACAGCGCGGCGACGGCCGGAAGCGGGCCCGCACGCAGGCGGGGCGCGCGATCGCTCGCGCTCCGCCCCGGGCTGGTCGAAGAGACAGATCGGGCGACGCCCGGCGACGGTGTTTTGAACGGGTGCCGGTGGCCGCCGGAGCGGCGCGCTCGGCCGTGACCCGAGGGTGAGCTGGTCGAAGAGACATGTCCGGGGCGGTCTGCAGCGGCGGGGTGCGCGGCGCGGCGCTAGGGGGCGATCGCCGGCGGGGGCGAGCGAGGCTGGCCGAAGAGACATGTCGCGTCGGCTGCAGCGGCGAGGCGGGCGACGCCCCGGTCGCTCGCGGCCGGGTGCGGGCCGGCGAAACGGGGCTGAAGCTCGTTCGGGAGGCGGTCGAGCTGCGGGATGACGATGTTCGGCCGGCACGCTGCGTCTGGCCGAAAGGACAGGTCCGTCACGGGCGCCGGATGGCGCGCCGAGGTCGGTGCATGGATGATTTAAAAAATGTCCGAAGGGACAGGTCGTCGCGGGCGCATCGTTGATCGCCGACACGCGGCCCAAAGAAGGTGATCGCAATCGCAGGTGTGGGATTCAGGTGCCCACGAGCTTCCGCACGAGCGCTCGGCTTGACCGCTCGGGAGGCCGCGTGTATCCCCAAATCGATGCTCCGGCGCGCCACCACCGCGACCACTACTACCACCCTTCCGGGTGGGGTCGGTCGCGTGCGCGTGCGCTGAGAGCTCTTGAGACACACGCCCTGCGAAGCCCCGCCCGAGCCGGCGGGGCTTTTGCGCGCATGGTGGCGTCGCTCCGTCCGGCCGGTCCTTTCACCCCCGGAGACCGCCGCCATGAGCCACGACATCAGCCCCCATTCCGTCCTCGACGCCCACGACCACCGCGCCCTCGGCCCTCGCCTCGGCCTGTTCCACTTGCAGGAAGAGGCGCCGGCGATGGTGTTCTGGCACCCCCGCGGCCTGGTCCTCGCCCGCGCGCTTGAAGACGCGGCCCGCCGCCGCGCCAGCGCCGACGGCTATCACGAGGTCCGCACGCCGCAATTGTTGCGACAGCCGATCTGGGAGAAGAGCGGCCACTGGCAGCACTTCCGCCAGGGAATGTTCGCAGTCGCCGACGAGGGCTGCGGGGCGGCGCTGAAGCCGGTGAGCTGCCCGGGCCACATCCAGATCGCGCAGCGCAGCGCGCTGTCGTACCGCGACCTGCCGCTGCGCCTGTGCGAGTTCGGCCTGTGCCACCGCGACGAGCCGAGCGGGACGCTGCACGGGCTGTTCCGCCTGCGCCAGTTCACGCAGGACGACGGCCACGTGTTCTGCGCGGAGGACCAGATCGCGGCCGAGATCGTGCGCTTCTGCCAGGGCGCGCGCAGGTTCTACGCGGGCTTCGGGTTCGAGGACTTCGCGGTCGGGCTGTCGACGCGCCCGCCGGAGCGAGTCGGCGACGATGCGCTGTGGGACCGCGCGGAGGCCCAGCTGGCCGCGGCGGCCCGCGAGGCCGGGCTGGATTACGTGGTGCAGCCGGGCGAGGGGGCGTTCTACGGGCCGAAGCTCGAGTTCTCGCTGCGCGACCGCCTGGGCCGCTCGTGGCAGTGCGGGACGATCCAGCTCGACTTCAACCTGCCGGAGCGCTTCGGGCTGCATTACATCGACGAGGCCGGTCAGCGCCGCCGCCCTGCGATGCTACACCGGGCGATCTACGGCAGCCTCGAGCGCTTCCTGGCGATCGTGCTCGAGCACCACGCAGGCGCGCTGCCGGCCTGGCTGGCTCCCGTGCAGGTGGTGGTGGCGCCGGTCGCCCCGGCCCAGCAAGCGGCGGCAGAGGCGGCAGAGGCCGAGCTGCGCGCGGCGGGGATCCGGGTCGAGCTCGACGACCGCCGCGAGACGCTGGCCCGCCGCGTGGCAGAGGCGCACGCGCAAGGGGTGCCGATGCTCGCGGTGATCGGGGCGCGCGAGGCGAGCAGCGAGGCGCTGACGCTGCGGATCCGCGACGAGCAGCAGGTGCTGCCGCGGGCTCAGGCAGTGGCGCAGATCGCTAGGGACTGCGCGCCGCCGGTGTGAGGGACCCGAGCGGGCGCGAAGGTGCCCGCTCGCGCCGGGGCCGAGGTTGCGAAGGCAAAGGAGCGACTCGCAGGAGTGGATCGACGTGACCTCGGTCGACCCCTGCGGCATCCTCGACGCCACCATGCAGCAAGCCTGGTCCTCGGCCGTCGCCCCCGTGAGCGTCTTCATTCTCGGCACTGCTGCCATTCCCCGCGGCCACGAGATCGAGTTCGTGATCTACGTGAAGCCGGCGAGGGGCTTCCTCAGCGTGGAGGCCAAGTACACGGTGTTGACCGATCGGGTGACCGGCGTGGTGTACACGCCATGGGTCAACGAGGGCGAGACGCCGCCGTGGCATGCGGAAGACGTCGAGATCGAAGCACGCGTGCAGGGACGGGTGCTGCAATGCCACGTCCAGACCATGACCCACGCCGACGGCACGGCCGGCACCAGGCTGCTCGTGGACGTGAGCTCGGGCCCTGCGGATCGCTGATGCGAGCACGGGCGCGAATGGGGCGGGGACGCACTGTACTGATTCCCGACTGACGCGAGCGTTCGGCTCCCCGGTCGGCGGAGACGAGCGGCGCGTCCGTGGGCGGGACGAACGTCGTGCATCCGAGCGAGCCCACGATGAGCGAGGCATGAAGTGTCGAGAAACTCGTCGCGGCGTTTCGGATTCGACAGCCGTTCGGAGGCGAGGGAGATCGCCCGGTTCGTGTCGGGTGGAGGTCGGGCGGCCGGGCCGCCGGCAGGCGCGAGGGACCCGCTCGCCGCGCGGCTGGGGCCCCGTAGCCGCGGATCTGGCTGCGGGCGCGGGGCGAAAGCGCGCGCTGCGCTCCGGGGCATCTGCCACTCGTCGGCGGGGCCGTGGTGAGCGACAGTCGGGCCCCCGGCATGTCCGTAAACGTTCCCAAGCCCATCACCGCGCTCGAGGCGCTGGAGCGCGCGCAGTGGATCGCGTTCGCCCCGTTCGTGTTCCAGGCCGCCCGCGTGCTGCGCGACCGCGGGATCCTCCTCGCCATCGAGCGCAGCCGAGAGGGCCTCACCCTCGAGGAGGTCGCGGCGGCGGCGGAACTGCCGATCTACGGCACGCGGGTGGTGCTCGAGGCGGGGCTCGGGATCGGGCTCGTGACCGAGGTCGACGGCCGCTATCGCATCACCAAGACCGGCGTGTACGTGCAGCACGATCCGATGACGCGCGCCAACTTCGACTTCGTGCGCGACGTGAACTACCACGGCATCGCGGGGCTCGACGCGGCAGTGGCGTCGGGCAAGCCGGAGGGGCTCAAGGTGTTCGGCGAGTGGCCGACTGTCTACGCCGGGCTGTCGCAATTGCCGGAGTCGGTGCGAAAGTCGTGGTTCCAGTTCGACCACTACTATTCCGACGGGGCGTTCGGCGCGGCGCTGCCGCTGGTGTTCGCGGGCAAGCCGAAGCGGCTGCTCGACATCGGCGGCAACACGGGCAAGTGGGCGGCGGCGTGCATGCGGCACGACCCCGACGTCGAGGTGACGCTGATGGACCTGCCGGGGCAGCTCCGCAACGCCGAGCAGAACCTGCGCGAGGCGGGGCTGCTGGCGCGGGCGCGCTTCCACGAGGCCGATCTGCTCGACGAGCGCTCGCCGGTCCCGACCGACTTCGACGCGATCTGGATGAGCCAGTTCCTCGACTGCTTCTCCGAGGCCGAGATCGTGTCGATCCTGCGCCGCTGCGTCGCCGCGGCCGGGCCGAATTGCAAGATCTACATCCTCGAGGCGTTCTGGGACCGCCAGCGCTTCGAGGCCGCCAGCTTCTGCCTGCAGATGACGTCGCTGTACTTCACCGCGGTCGCCAACGGCACCAGCCAGATGTACCGCTCGACGACGTTCCTCGCGTGCGTCCAGGCGGCCGGCCTCGAGATCGAACGCGAGTACGACGACCTCGGGGTCAGCCACACGCTGCTGGTGTGCCGCCCGCGACCGATGTGATGCGCGAGCGCGTGGTCGCGGCCCACGGGTGAGGACGGGCTGCGCGTCCGATCGGCGACCGCGGCGCCGGGTAGGGAGCTCGCGGTAGCGTCGACGTGATGCTCGCCGCCGTGCTCGCGCTGCTCGCCGCCCCGGTCGTGACGCCCGGGCAGGACGCTCACTACCGGCTCGACAACGGGCTCGAGGTGATCCTCCGCCACGACCGGCGGGCGCCGCTGGTGGCAGTGCGACTGCGAGTCCACGCCGGCAGCGTCGACGATCCGCGCGGTCGCAGCGGTCTGGCGCACGTGGTCGAGCACGTGGCGCACGAGGGCTCGACGCACGTCGATCGCAACCGGCGCGAGGGCCTCGAGTACACGCTGTCGGCCCACGCGAACAACGCGGAGACCGGGTTTTATGCCACGGAGTATTATTATACGGCGCCGGCGCAGGCGACCGAGCACGTGCTGTGGATCGAGGCCGATCGCCTCGGCTTCGTGCGCGGGCAACACGGCGCGCCGACGCTTGCCGGCGTGAGGCGGATCGTGCTCAACGAGCGGCGCCAGCGGGCCGAGCAAGATCCGCTGGCGCGGCTCGAGATCCAGGCGCTGACTGCGTTGTTTCCGGCGGGGCACCCGTATCACGGGGCGATCATCGGCAGCGCGGACGATCTGGCGGCGACGACGATCGCCGACGTCGACGCGTTCCTCGGCCGACATGTCCAGCCGGGCAACGCGACGCTGGTGCTGGTCGGCGATCTGCCGGCGGAGACGCCCGCGTGGATCGAGCGACAATTCGGCGACCTGCCAGCGCAGCCGCGACCGCCGGCGCGCACTGTGCCGCAGGTGATCCGAACGACCGAGCTGCGCGTGACAGCCGAGCGACCGGTGGGGGCGGCGCCGGCGGTGCTGATGGCCTGGCCGTCGCCAGCGCTCGACGCCGAGGGCGACGCGGCCGCTGACGTGCTGGCCGAGGCGCTCGAGCGCGGCGGGTACGTCCGGCTGGCGCGCGCGGAGGGTCCGCCGGAGGCGGCCGAGTTCCAGGCGACGCAGCGCAGTCTGCCGAATCAGTCGGTGTTCTTCGTGCGGGTGATCGGCCGCGTCGGCGGCGATCCGGCGCGCCTCGTCGCGGAGGTCGATCGCGTGCTGGCTCGCGTGGCCGAGGGAGCGCTGGCGGAGCCTGCCGTGCGACGCGCCAGGCTGCGGCTGGCGCGAGAGCATCGCAGCGCGCTGCAAGACCTGCAGGATCGCGCGGCCGTGCTGGCGGCAGAGGCGGCCGCCGGCAAGCCGCTCGGCGGGACGCAAGACGTCGCGGAGTGGACCGCGGTGACGCCCGCGGAGGTGGCCCGCTTCGCCCGCGAGGTGCTGCGGCCGGAGGGGCGCGTGGCCGTGCTGGCGGAGGGCGAGGCATGAGGGTCGCGGGCATCGCAAACGTCGAGCGGCGCGATCGCGGGTGCGCTGGCGGGCGAGCGAGGGGAGGCGCGAGCGCGAAGGGAGAGGTGGGCACGGCGAAGGACGCGCGGCGCCGAGACGCGGGCTCGACGGAGCCGTCATGTCGCCGGGGCACGGGCTCGGTGGCGACTGCGTCGCCGGCCACGGTCGCAGGTCGCGAGCGGGGCGCGAGCGCGAGGCGATGGGGCGCGCCGCGGGCATGGTTGCTGGCGTGGCTCCTCGGCGCGTGCGCGAGCAATCAGTCGTGGCGACACAACGCGCCCGAGCTGCCCACCCACGCGCCGCTGGTGGTCGCGCCGCGGATCGAGCGGCTGGGGCCGTCGCTGCTGCACGTGCGGCGGGCGGGGCCGACGACGGCGATCGGGCTGGTCTTGCGGACAGGTGCGGAGATCGATCCGCCGCTGGCGAGCTTCACCCTCGAGCTGCTGGCCCGCGGGCGCGATCGGGCCGTCGAAGACGCGCTCGGCGAGCTCGGCGGGGCGATCGAGGTGGTGTGGCTCGGAGACGGGGCGCTGCTGCGGGTCGAAGTCGAGGCGTCGGCGTGGCGCGAGGCGCTGACGATCGTGACGGCGGCGCTGCGCAGCGCGGAACTCACTGCGGAGGACGTCGAGGCGCTGCGGCGCGAGCGGCAGGCGGCCCTGCAGCGGCGCGACGGCGATCCGGCGAGGCGCGGGCTGCATCTGCTGCAGCGCCGCCTGGCCCCGCGGCTCGACGCGCTCGGGGAGGCGCGAGCGACTGCAGGCTGGTCGATCGAACATGTCCGAAAGGCGCAGGAGCAATGGCTGCGGGCCCGGCCGGCGCTGGTGGTCGTCGGTGAGGTGCCGCAGGCCGAGCTCGCGCGGGCGGCCGCGGGGGCGCTGGGCGAGTGGCGGGGGTCGTCAGCGATGTCCGCGCCTGCGTCCGAGCTCGCGGCGGCGCGACGCGAGGTGCTGGTGGTGCCGCGGCCCGGGCTGGCCCAGACTGCCATCGTGGTGGGCCGAGCGATCCCCGGCGACGCCGACGACCTCGCGCTCGAGCTGGCGTCGGCCGTGGTCGGCTCGGCCCTGCGCGAGGTGCTGCGGCGCGATCGCGGCGACACGTACAGCGTGGCGGTGAGCCACGCGCCGGTCCGGAGCGGCGGACTGCTGGCGATCGAGACCCAAGTCGACGCGGTCGCCACGGGCGCGTCGTTGCGAGCGCTGCTCTCGCAGCTGAAGGCGGCGCAGGGCCGCTTCCTGACCGGGGATGTGCTGCGCCTGCTCGGCCGCGCGTTCCAGGTCGAGCGCATGCTGGAGCACCAGCGACTGGAGGCCGTCGTCGAGGCGGTGGCGCGGCTGCACGTGGCAGGGCGGCCCGACGACGCGCTGGCGGCCGAGCTGCGCCGGCTCGGGGGCGTGCGCGACGACGACGTCGAGCGCGCGCTGTCGCGGTGGTTCGAGCCGGCGGCGATGCAGGTGGTGCTGATCGGCGATCCCGAGGTGATTCGCGCCCAGGTCGAGCCGCTCGGGCTCGGGCCGCTCAAGGTGATCGATACTGATCTCTGAAATAAATGATAGGACATGTCGTCCAGGACATGCCTCAATGAAAGTTTCATAAAGACATGTTCTCATGGACATGTCACTGCGTGACTGCCGAGGGCGGCCGCTCGTCGCAACGAGGCCCCGAGCGTGACGAGCCGGGGCCCGAAACGGCGCCCGGCTCGTGGACGACGCAGCGCTCGCGCGCGGCTCACGACTTCGGCGGGAGCACGCGGAGGGCGATCCGGCGGTTCTGTGAACGGCCCTCCTCGGTGGTGTTGGCGGCGACCGGGTGCTGCTCGCCGTAGCCCTCGGTCTCGATGCGATCGCCGGGGACGCCGCGCGCGACCAGCTCCTTCTTCACGTTGTCGGCGCGCTCCTGCGACAGCTTGAGGTTGGCGTTCGGGTCGCCGGTGTTGTCGGTGTAGCCGCCGACCTTGATGTGCACGCCGGGATAGGCCTTGAGGATCGCGGCCAGGTTCTCGAGCTGCTCGTGCGAGCCGGCGGCCAGCGTCTGCGCGTTGGTGTCGAACACCAGGCGGTCGAACTCGAACCAGGTCTTGTCGTCGTACTTGGCGCTCTTGTCGCGCAGGAAGGCGAGCAGCTTGGCCTCGACGCCGTTCTCGGCGAACCGCAGCTCGCGGTTGACCTCGGCGACGTGCACGGCTTTGAGCTCGGCCTGGGCCTTCGGCGCCGGGGCAGTCGCGGGGGTCGGAGTGGTCGCGGGGGTCGGGGTGGTCGGAGTGGTCGCGCGCTTGCTCGCGGGCGGCGGTGGTGCGGGGGGAGGCGTGCGCGTGGCGACGGCCGCCGGGGTCTCGTAGCGCGAGGCGGTGGTGTCGACCTGACGCTCGGTCCGGCGGGCGTCGAGGAACCACCAGGCGAGCAGCGCCAGCGGCAGCAGGGCCAGCGGGATGGCCCACCAGGCCGGCCGCTTGGGCTCGACGGCCGCGGGGTGCGGCAGGTGAGGCACTTGCGGCTGGGCCTCGCGGACGACGTCGTAGATCTGCGCGCGGCCGATCGTGCCCGCCATCGACGGCGGCACTGCGTTCATGATCTCGCTCTGGTTGCCGAGCAGCGCCTGCCCGAGCGAGCCGACCGTCAGGCCGCCGCTACGCACCAGGCCGCCGACCGCCCGCAGGACGAGCGGCGCCGCCATGCTCATCAACGAGGCGGCCGCGGTGCTGCCGATGCCGGCGTGGCGGGCCAGGCCGCCGACGACGTCGTCCGTGCGACCGCCGAACAGACTCGAGGTCAAGCGGCTGCCGAGGTCGCGCGCGCGGGTGGCCTCGGCGGCGCCGCTGAGCAGACGCGCCGGATCGTCGAGCGTCGAGCTCGTGAGCGCCGGATCCTGGGCCATGTTGAAGAATTCGCCGAGCGCCAGCGGATCGCGGGCTTTATTGGCCAGACCGGCGAGCATGGCCGAGCCCGCGGCGCCCAGGCCCTTCGACGCCGAGGCGCTCGAGATCCCGAGGGCGGACGCGGCGCCGTTGACGATGCCGCCGGAGGTCAGCGCGTCGCGAACTGTGTCTGTCAGGGAGAACGTCATGGTGTTCCTTTCGAGTCGCGCGAAAGAGTAATCGGGTCGCGCGATGCGACAACCTGACGCTGCTGCCGTCCGCCGCGCTCAGGGCGGTCGCCGGCGGCGCCGCGAACAGCGAGGCGGCTCGCTCGTCACCATGACTCGAAGGACATGTCGCAACGGCTATGTCGTCAGCGCCTGGGCCTGCTGGTCGGCGCTGTGATCCGCGCCGCGCTCACGAGGCCGCCGGCTCGCCGTCCTCGCCGTCGAGGATCCGCCGGACCAGTCCGACGAGGGCCTCGCCGGTGAACGGCTTGGCGATGAAGCTGGCGGAGGCGTCGAGCTCGGCGGCGGCCTGCAGGGCGCGCTCGGACGAGCTGCTGGTGAACAGGACGCGCAGGCCGGGGCAGCGCGCCGCGACCCGCTGGGCCAGGCTGGCGCCGGTGGTCCACGGCATCACCAGGTCGGTGACGAGCAGGTCGATCGCGCCGCCGTTGCGCTCGCAGCTCAGCAGCGCCTCGGCCGCGTCGGCGGCCGCGAGCACGTGGTACCCCGCGGCCCCGAGCACGCGCAGCACGAGGCGTCGCACCGGCTCGCTGTCCTCGACCAGCAGGATGGTCTCGCCGCCGGGCTCGCGGGTCTGCGGCGCGGGCGCCGTCGACGGCCGGCGCGGCAGCGGCTCCTGGTCGCGCGGGAAGTAGATCCGGAAGGTCGTGCCGCGGCCCGGCTGGCTGTCGACGACGATCGCGCCGTTGGCCTGACGGACGATGCCGTAGACGATCGCGAGGCCCATGCCGGTGCCGAAGCCCGGCGGCTTGGTGGTGAAGAACGGCTCGAAGATCCGCGCCCGCGTCGCGTCGTCCATGCCGCTGCCGTCGTCGCGCACGGTCATGACGACGCGCGGACCGGGCGGCAGGTCGAGGTGACCGCCGTCGTCGTCGCCGGCCTCGAGGGTGGCGGTGGCGATGACGACGCGACCGCCGACGCGGGTGGCGTCGCGGGCGTTGATGACGAGGTTGACGAGCAGCTGATCGAGGTGGCCGGGGCCGATCCGCACCGGACACGGCGCGCCGGCCAGAGAGACGGTGAGGGTCCGCTCCTCGCCGAGCAGGCGGACGAGCATGCCGCGGAGCTCGCGGATCTTGGCGCCGAGGTCGATGACCTCGGGAGCGACGATGTCGCGCCGGCTGAAGCTCAGGAGCTGCTGCGTGAGCGCGGCGGCCCGCTCGCTGGCCTTGCGGATCTCCTCGAGGTCGGCGACGTCGGAGCCGGTGGCCTTGCTGGCGGCGACGCTCTTCTCGAGCATGCCGGTGTAGCTGAGGATCACCGTGAGGAGGTTGTTGAAGTCGTGGGCGACGCCGGCGGCCATGCGCCCGAGCACCTCCATCTTCTGCGCCTCCTGGAAGCGCCGCTCGAGGTGACGCTCGCGGGTGACGTCGAGCACGTGGGTGAGCACGAGGTCGGGCGGGACGAAGCCGAACGAGACGACGAAGATCGCGGTCGGGCCGTCCGGCCGGGCGACCTCGACCTCGCGCCGGAGGGCGCCCTGGGTGGCGACGCAGGTCTTCATGGCGTCGACGAGCTCGGGACGATCGGGCAGCAGCTCGGCGAGGCCGCGCCCGACCCACGCCGGCACGCGGCCGTCGCTGAGGGCGAAGGCGGCCCGGTTGTGATCGACGAGCACGAACGCGTCGCCGCGCTGCTGCCAGCACACCGTGGCGATCGGCAGGCGCTCGTAGAGCTCGCGGGCGTGGCGCTCGCTCGACCGCAGGGCCTCGACGATGCCGGCCCGCTCGGCCAGGGCGCCGATCCGGCCGGCGATGACGTGCAGCATCTCCTGCTCCTCGCGCTGGAAGTAGCGCGCGCAGGGGACCTGCGAGTCGGCGATCCGGCACACCTCGAGCACGCCGGCGATCCGTCCGCCGACGCTGATCGGCGCCGACTGGCTGCACGGGTCGGCGGCGAAGCGCGACGAGGTGTAGAGGCGGTCGCCGAGCTGGATCCGCGCCGCCACCTCGGGCGGGTAGCCGTAGCCGCGCGGGATCCGGTCGGCGATCTGCCACAGCGCCTCGTCGAGCGTGATCTCGTCGCCGGCGATCGACGAGACCTCGTAGAGCAGCTCGAGCTCCTTGATCCGCTCGCGCAGGTCGTGCTCGGCGCGGCGCAGCGGCGAGATGTCGGTGATGAAGCCCTCGAGCACGGCGGCGGTGCCTTCGCCGCGCAGCAGCTGGCCGCGCTCCCACACGTGCTTGAGGCGGCCGGCGCGGTCGCGGATCCGGTACTCGATGGTGAACGACTGGCCGGCGGCGACGGCCGTCTCGACGGCCGCCTCGACGGCGCGACGGTCCATGGCAATGATGAGATCGGCGTAGGCCCGCCGCTCGCTCGCCAGCAATTCGTCGGGCCGATAACCGGTCAGCTCGAGCGCGCCGGCGCTGACGTAGTCGAGCGTCCAGACCCGGTCGGCCCGGCAGCGATAGACCATCCCCGGCAGGCTGTCGATCAGCGCCGCGAGGTCGCACGGGGCGCCGGCGGATCCCTCGGACTCGTGCATAGGTGCCTCAGCATAGCGGACGGGCCGCGCGTCTTCTCGTCCGCGAGCCGACGACGCAGCCTTGTCGCGGTTGACGGCGTTCGTGGCGCGGCGGCCGCGACACCTGATTCAAGGGATAGGTCCGTCGAAATGACTGCGGTCATTCACCCGCGTCGCCGCCGCCGAGCGTCGGCAGCAGCAGACGAGCGAAGGACCTCGATCGTCGCCCTGAGGTCCCCACGTGGGGGCCGGCCTCCTCGAGTCGACAATGAACGATCGGGCATGGCGTTCGGGACATGTCCCGAGCGCCATCCCAGGCCACGAGGCCGCGGCTAGCGGCGGGCGGCGGCGATCCGCGCGGCCGCGCGGCGCCCGGCCAGGGCCTCGGTGGTGAGGCCGGTGGCGGCGCTCTCGGCCAGGAGCTCGCCGGCGGTGGTGCCGAGCGCGGCGATGAGCGGCTCGCGGTCGGCGAGCTGCATGACCGAGCGGCCGATGCCTTCGATCACCGCGCCGGCCGAGGCGACCCCGTCGGGGACGTGCAAGATCCCGCGGGCCCGCAGCGCCTCGGCGACCGCGGGCGCGGCGAGCAGGTTGTTGGCGGCGCCGCACAGCGCCCAGGCCGGCGTCACGGCGGCCACCTCGGCGGTGACGACCCCGCCGACGGCGCACGGGGCGAGGACGTCGACGGGCGCGAGCAAGATGTCCTTTGGGTCATGGACGTGAGAACCTGTCGCTTCGGCCACGTCGTGAGCGCGCCGGGGGTCGACGTCGGCGACCAACAGGAACGCGCCCTCGGCCGCGAGCGCGCGCGCGACCGCCGAGCCGATCGCGCCGCAGCCCTGCACCGCGACCCGCAGGCCGCCGATCCCGCGCCCGCGGGCCCGGGCGCACGCGCGGACGCAGGCGACCACGCCGCGCGCGACGGCCTCGGCCAGGCCGTGGTCGTCGGTGTGGACGTAGGGGCAGGACTCGGCCATCGCCGCGAGGTCGGCGGTGGTGGTGCCGAGATCGCCGGCGGTGCGGAAGACCCCGCCGAGCTCGGCGATGAACCGGCCGAGCGCGCGGAAGGCCGCCGGGCGATCGAGGCCGGGGTGATCGAGGACGACTGCCTTGGCCCCGCCGGCGTCGAGGCCCGCGAGCGCGCACTTGCGGGTCATCGCTCGCGCCAGCGCGGCCGCCTCGGCGATCATCGCCGCGGCGTCGGGGTAGGCGCGGGTCCGGACGCCGCCGGCAGCTGGCCCGAGGGACAGGTCGTCGATCACCAGGACGGCGGCCAGGCCCGAGGATGGGTCGCGCCACAGCACGCAGCGAGCGGCGCCGGCGGGGTCGAGGAGGTCGGGGAGCGTCGCGGACATCGGCGCGACTTTACCGCGCTTGCGCGCGCGCGTGCGCCGGCCTACCGTCGCCCGCGCATGGGCACCTGGGACGACGGCCTCTACGACAACGACTCCGCGCTCGACCTCGTCGGTGGTCTGGTGAAGCTGCCGGCGATCGACGCCCCGCCGGTCGCGCTGGCGGTGGGCATCGGCCTGGTCGCGTGGTTGCAACCGGTGGTGCTGAAGCTGCGCGGAGCGGACCACGTCGCCGCCGCGTTGGCCCACGGCGAGGCGCTGCCGGCGGACGCGCGCGAGGTGCTGGCCGGGCTCGCGCGCGATCTCGAGGGCGCGCTCGCGCAGCGAGGCCGCGGAGGCGGTGATCGGCGGCTACAACGACGGCCCGCGGTTCGACGCGCTGCTGCGCGTGCCCGGCGGGCAGGCGAGCCTCGACGCCCTGGGCGAGCGCGCGGCCGCGGTCCTCGATCGCGCCGACGACGGCGATCTTTACGAGGGCGCGGGCGACTACGGGGCGCTCGGTCTCGTCGTCGAGCTGGTCGACGCCGGCCTGTGGAAGCCCGCACCGGAGCGGGTGGTCGGGTGGCAGGGTCGCTTCGATCGCGCCGACGCGGGCACGCCCGACGAGCGGGGCTTCTGGGACAGCTACGCCGCGCGCGTGCGCCGGGGCTTCGAGCTCGTCCTGCGCGCGTGAGCGCGCCTGCGCGATCGTGAGGCGCGGCCGCGGGGCTGCCGTCGCGGTGCGTCGGCTCGTATGCTCGGGGCCCGCGACGTCCGCCGTCGCGACAGGAGCCCCATGAACGACCGAGGCCGTGAACGAGACCTTGTCCTCGCACCGAACGAGTTCGCCTTCATCCTGGACGAGACGAAGGGCAACATCAACGTCTACGTCGGGCCGCACAAGACGAGCCTCGCCAACACCGACGCGCCCGTCGTGTTCGACGCCGGCAGCAAGCGGTTCGAGCGGCGCCCCCTCGACGGCGCGATCCAGTCGCTGTCGATCGCGCCCGAGGGCTGGTACCTGGTGCTGAAGAACCCGGCGACCGACAAGAGCCACCCGCGGACCGGCGCGCTCAACAACCTGCCGTCGCTCGACACCGGCCGCAAGGTCAACATCCCCGGGCCGGCCTCGTTCGCGCTGTGGCCGGGGCAGATGGTGCGCGTCATCCAGGGCCACCACCTGCGCTCCAATCAATACCTGCTCGTGCGCGTGTACGACGAGGAGGGCGCCAAGGCCAACTGGAAGAACGCGGTGCTGCGCATGCGCGCCGAGGCGGCGGCGGACGAGGGCGAGGCGGTCCACGTGCAGCGGCCGCCCGACCTGACCATGGGCACGCTGCTGATCATCCGCGGCACCGAGGTCGCGTTCTACATCCCGCCGACCGGCGTCGAGGTGGTGCCCGACGTCGAGGGCAACTACGTGCGCGAGGCGATCACTCTCGAGCGGCTCGAGTACTGCATCCTGCTCGACGAGAACGGCAACAAGCGCTACATCCAGGGCCCTGCGGTGGTGTTCCCGCAGCCGACCGAGACGTTCGTGGCGATGCGGGGCGCCCGCAAGTTCCGCGCGATCGAGCTCAACGAGAACACCGGCCTCTACATCAAGGTCATCGCGCCGTACGAGGAGAACGGGGTCCGCTACAAGGTCGGCGACGAGCTGTTCATCACCGGCAAGGACACGATGATCTACCTGCCGCGGCCGGAGCACGCGATCATCAAGTACGGCGATCAGGAGCGGCACTACGCGGTCGCCATCCCGGCCGGCGAGGCGCGCTACGTGCTCGACCGCAACAAGGGCGCCATCACGCTGAAGCGCGGGCCGGCCATCTACCTGCCCGATCCGCGGATCGAGCTCATCATCCGCCGCGTGCTCGATCCGAAGACCGTCTCGCTGTGGTTCCCCGGCAACCGCGAGGCCTACGACTACAACCGCCGCCTCGCCCAGCAGAACGCGCCGCAGATCGCCGCCGAGTTCGCGGCGGTCGCCTCGGTGCCGGTTCAGGCGGCGCGGGCCTCGGCCTCGCCGAAGGCCGCGCCGGCGCCCGGCGGACCGGCCGCGCCGCCGCCTCCGCCGCCGTCGTCGGAGTTCGCCGGCGACGACTTCACGCGCAGCCAGACCTTCACCGGGCCGCGCACGATCGTGCTCGACACCCGCTACGACGGCGCGGTCGCCATCGACGTGTGGACCGGCTACGCGGTGCTGGTGGTGTCGAAGACCGGCGAGCGCAAGGTCGTGACCGGGCCGCACACGCACCTGCTCGAGTACGACGAGACGCTGCAGGTGCTCGAGCTGTCGACCGGCACGCCGAAGACCGAGCACAACCTGTTCAAGACGGTCTACCTGCGGGTGCTCAACAACAAGGTGTCCGACCAGGTCGAGGTCGAGACCCGCGACCTCGTGCGCGTGCAGCTGCAGCTCAGCTACCGCGTCAACTTCGAGGGCGACCCGAACCGGTGGTTCGAGGTCGAGAATTACGTCAAGTTCTTGACCGATCACCTGCGCTCGCTCGTCCGCGCGGCGGTCAAGCGCCACGGCATCGAGCAGTTCTACGCCGACTCGGTGGCCATCCTGCGCGACGTGATCCTCGGGGTCGCGGGCGAGGACGGCAAGCGGCCGGGCCGGCGCTTCGACGAGAACGGGATGCGGGTGTACGACGTCGAGGTGCTCGAGGTGACGATCGGCGACGAGGCGATCGCCGAGCTGTTGGTCCAGGCGCAGCACGCCGCGGTCCAGCAGACGCTGTCCCTGGCCGCAGAGCAGCGCCGGCTCGACATGGTGCGCCAGGCCGAGGCGGTCACGCAGCAGGTCGCGGAGGCCAAGTCGGCGACGCTGCAGCAGGCGATCGCGCTGCGCACCCGCGAGGGCGAGCAGCAGCAGCGCTACCAGTTGGCCGAGCTGGCGGCCAAGCTCGATCTGCACGGGCGCCAGCAGCAGGCGCTGCTGGCCGAGCAGGAGCGGCTCGGGGCGATCCACGGGGCCGAGCTCGGTCGGCGCCAGGCGACCGCGACGCTCGAGCTGACGGTCCAGCAGCAGCAGCTCGACCAGCGGCTGCGCGAGCTGCAGGCCGAGGTGGTGGCGGTGGTCGAGAAGGCGCGAGCGGTCTCGCCCGACCTGATCGCCGCGCTGCAGGCGTTCGGCGATCGGGCGCTGGCGGAGAAGATGGCCGAGTCGATGGCCCCGCTGGCGATCCTCGGCGGCGAGAGCGTGGCCGAGGTGCTCGCACGGCTGCTGCGCGGCTCGCCGCTGGCGCGCCTGCTGCCGGGCGCGGCGAACGAGCCGGCGAAGTCGTGACCACGAGGCCGCGGCGCCGCGCCCCATGTGTGGGGTGCGGCGACCGGGGCAGCGGTGTCGCGGTGCCCCGGCGACCGGGTCATTGGCGTCGTGAGGCATCGTCCCCGCGCTTCGAGGCCCGCTCGCGCCCGCGCGAGCATCGGTGCAGCCCGCGTGTTAGGCTGTCGCCATGAGCTTAAGTGATGTGCGCCGTCGTTTGCCCGTGGTCGCCTCGTTGCCCACACCAGCCAATCGCTGGCTGAGCATCAAGGACCGCCGCGAGGCCAAGGCGCCGCGCTGGGCGGTGTGGGAGCTGACCCTGGCGTGCGATCAGCACTGTGCGCATTGCGGGCCGCGGGCGGGCCACAAGCGGCCCGACGAGCTGTCGACGGAGGAGTGCCTGAAGGTCGTGCGCGAGCTGGCGGACCTCGGGTGCGGCGAGGTGGTGCTGATCGGCGGCGAGGCCTACCTGCGCAACGACTTCATCCTCATCATCCGGGCGATCCGCGAGGCCGGGATGGCCTGCACGATGACGACCGGCGGCCTCAACCTGACCGAGGAGCGGGCGGCGGCGATGATCGAGGCCGGGATCGGCAGCGTGACCTTCTCGATCGACGGCCTCGAGGCCACTCACGATCGCCTGCGCGGGGTGCAGGGCAGCTGGAAGCGGGCGTTCGCGGCGATGCGGCGGATCCGCGACGCGGGCGGCAAGATCGCCAGCAACACCCAGATCAACGCGCTGACCCGCCACGAGCTGCTGCCGCTGTTCGAGCTGCTGGCCGACGAGGGCATCCATTCGTGGCAGCTGCAGATCACGGTGCCGCACGGCAATGCGGCCGATCACCCGGAGATCTTGCTGCAGCCGCACATGTTCATCGACATCTTCGAGACGCTCGACCAGGTGCTCGACCGCTGCGAGGCCCGCAAGGTCCGGCTGTGGCCCGGCAACAACCTCGGCTACTTCGGGCCGCTCGAGCGGCGCCTGCGGCAGTCGCAGCGCAAGCACTGGCGCGGCTGCACGGCCGGGGTGTCGGTGATGGGCATCGAGAGCGACGGGGCGATCAAGAACTGCCCGAGCCTCGGCGGCGGCACCAACATCGGCGGCAACTGGCGGGTCCACGGGATCAAGAAGGTGTGGGAAGAGTCGTATCAGCTCGGCTACATCCGCTCGCGCACGATCGACGACCTGTGGGGCTATTGCCGCGAGTGCTACTACGCCGAGACGTGCATGGCCGGCTGCACCGCGGCCGCCGAGCCGCTGCTCGGCCGCCCGGGCAACAACCCGTTTTGCCACCACCGCGCGGTGATGATGGAGCGCGCGGGGCTGCGCGAGCGCATCGAGCAGGTCCGTGGCGCCGGCGGCAAGTCGTTCGACAACGGCCTGTTCCGGGTGATCCGCGAGCACGTCGACCCGGAGCTGCGCGAGAAGCACGGGCCGGTGGCGATCGAGGAGCCGCGGGTGTCGCGGCTCGAGGAGCCCTACGGGGCCGGGCGCACGGTCACGCTGTGAGGGGCGAGCGTCGGTGAATCAGGCGCGGGGCGGGGTGCGGTGAATCGCACCGGCCGGCCGCGCGGCTCTCGGCGGCCGAGTCGTCGGATGACCTCGGGGACATGTCCCCGAGGTCATGACGTCGGAGACGAGGGTCCGGCAGCGGTCATGGGCGTGTGCCACCATTCGCCCGCATGACGCCCGGACGGGCGTGCGCGGACCGGAGCGGCCGCGGTGACGAGAAAACCGCATGTCCGCACGGGCTGGTCCGTGCGGGCACGCGGCCGGGTTGCGGGCGAGCGGTCCGGGGCTCAGCGGCCCTGGCCGTTGGGCTCCCACGAGTCGGCGCCGGCGTAGGTGCTGGCGTCGGACGAGTCGTCGGAGGTCGTCCAGTCGGACGTGGTCCACTCCTCGTCGGGGCCGGCGTAGGTGCTGGCGTCGGACGAGTCGTTGGTGCTGTTGGTCGTGGTGGTCGTCGTCGTGCCCGGCGTGGTGTTCGTCGTGGTCGACGTATCGGTGGTCGTGGTGGTGGTGTCCCCCCACGTGTCCCACTCCTCGTCGGGGCCGGCATAGGTGGCGCCGTCGCTGGAGGTGGTGGTGATCGTCGGGTCGACGGTGTCACCGCCCGGGTTGGTCGATTCGGAGACCATCGAGGTGTCGACCGTATCGGCGGTGTCGACGGTGTCGGCGGCGGTGGCCGACGTCTCGTCGCCGATGTCGCGGTCGACCTGGCAAGCGGCGCCCATCACTCCCAGACTGGCGGTGAAGGCGACGGCGGCCCACGTCGAGCCGAGCGAGTGGCGCTGAACGTGACCGCAGAACGGGCAGGTCGCGTCGGAGGCTCGGAACAGACAGGCGCATTCGGGGCAGTCGATAAGCGAAGACATGCCCGGACCTTAGCAGATCGAGGGCGCAGGCGACCAGAAAATCTGCCAGCGCGGGACCGGGTCCGCGCGGCGTCGGGTACAATGGACCGGTGTCTCCGGGACTCGCGGTGGCGCTCGCCCTGACGGCTGCGAGCCTGGTCGGCCTCGTCGCTCTATACCGCGAGGGGCTGCGCCGGGTGCTGCTGCGCGCGGTCGACCCGCGGCCGCTGGCGCTGCTGCGGATCGCGTTCGGTTGCTGTCTACTCGTCAACTTGCTCGAAGTCGCGCCGCTCGCCTCGTATCTGTTCTCCGACGAGGGGCTCTTGCCGCGGGCCGCAGTTCCGGAGCGGATGGGCCGCGGGGCGCTGATCGGCTTCGGCGACGGGGTGCGCGAGCCCGCGGGCCCGCTCGATGCGACCGCGGTCCTCGACTTCGTGAGCAGCGGTCGGTGGTCGCCGCTCTACTTCGCCGACAGTCCGGGTGTGGTCGGCGTACACCTCGGCCTGCTCTTCGCGGCCGCGCTGGCGCTTACCCTGGGGTTTCGCACGCGGCTCAGCGCGATCGCCTCGTGGTTGCTCTACGCCGGGCTGCTGCGCCGCGGCGAGGCCCACTGGGGCGGAGAGCAGGTGTTCTGCGCGTTCCTGTTCCTGCTGATGTGGTCGCGCTGCGGGGCGGCCTACAGCGTCGACAACTGGCGCCGCTGCCGGGCATTGCGACGACATGGCCTTTTGAGCATGCCCTCGGGGCCAGGTGCGGGTGCGGGCGCGGCCCCGTCGGCCGCGGCGCCGCACGGGCTGGCGGCGATCTATCGCCGGATCCCGGCCTGGCCGCAGGCGCTGATGGCCGGCCAGTTGGCGCTTTGCTACGCGGCCAACGGCTGGGTCAAGGCGGGCACGTCGTGGCAGACGGGGGACGTGCTGCAGTTCGTGCTGCTGCGCGACACGTATGTCCGCTGGGACATGTCGGCCGCGATCGCGGCGATGGGGCCGTGGCCGCTGCGCCTGGCCGGCTGGGGCGTGATGTGGTGGGAGCGGCTGTTCCCGCTGGTGCTGGTCGGGCTGGCCGCGCGGGCGCTCGCGCGCTCGGGGACGCCGGCGCTGCGCGGGCCCGCGGCGGCGGCGGCCCGGCTGTGCTGGGGCGGGCTGGCGGCGGCGGCGGCGATCGCTGCGGCTGTCCCGGAGGACCTGGTCGAAAAGCCAGGCATACCGGGGACGGCCGAGCGTGCGGCGACACTGGCGGTGCTGGCCGCGGTGTGCGCGGCGGTGGCGATCGCGGGGCCACGGGCCGGGGCGGCGGCGCGGCGGCTGGCCGCGGGACCGCTGGCGCCGAAGTGGTGGCTCGGGTTCGGGCTGCTGTTCCACCTCGGCAACCACGCGCTGCTGGCGGTGGGGGCGTTCGCGCCGGCGACGATGAGCGTCTACCTGGTCTGTGGGGCAGGTCCGTGGGCGGTGGCGACGCTGCAGCGAGCGCTGCGCGGGCTGGCGCGGCGCGGCGTGCCTGTCCCCGAGAACCTGCGCGAAGAGACAGCTTGCGAGGATCCGTCGCTGCCGCACCTGCACCGCGACGCGGCGGCGCTGCCGGGGTGGGCGATCGCGGGGGCAGGCGGGCTGGTGCTGGCCGGCGGGGCGATCGCGGTGATCGGCGGGGTTGGGCCTCGGGCATGGCACGCGGCGTGGCTGGCCGCAGGGACAGGTCTGACGATCGTCGGCTGGCGGATCGCGCGGCGCGATCGAGGCGCGGTGATCGAGCTGCGCGAGCCGTGGGCCCACGGGCCGGCAGGACGCCTCGCCGCGGGCGGGCTGGTCGCGTACCACGTGGCTGCCCTGCTGGTGTGGCAGCTGCCTGCCTGGCCGAGCGTGCCGTGGCGCGCGCAGGCGCGGGCGCTGGTGGGGCCGTGGATCGAGCTGAGCTTCACGAGCCAGGTGTGGGCGATGTTCGCCCCCAACCCGCCGCGCGAGCAGAACCTGCTGCGGGCGACGGTGGTCGACGCGGCGGGGAAACGGCATCGCTTCGGCGCGGAGCCGCAGCGCGAGGATGACGCGCCGCGGCCGTATTGGTGGCACGACCGCTGGCGGAAGATCGGCGACAACGTGCTCGGGCAGCGCGAGCGGCTGGCGCCGTGGCACGCGCGCTACCTGTGCCGCCGCTGGGCGCTCGAGCACGGGGGCGAGCCGCCGCGCGAGGTGCTGCTCGAGAATCTGCGGGCTCCGCTGCCGCCGCCCGGCAGCGATCCGCGCGAGCACTTCGCGGCGCGACAGCAGGTGCGGGTGCTGGCGCAGGTGACGTGTGCGGAGGAGCCGTTCGCGCAGCTGGACCCTGAGGTGCGCGGGCGGCACGGGCTGGCGCCAGAGTCGGCGGAGACGCGGCGGTTCGCGTGGGAGCGGCCGGCGACGTGGGCAGAACGCCAGGCGCGGCGCGATCCGCTGGCGCCGCTGTGGCCACTCGCGGCGCTGGGGCTGCTGGGGGCGCTGGCGCGGTGGGCTCGCGAGGATCGCCGCGCTCGCGTGGCGGCGCGGGTGGCGGGGGCACGCGCGCAGGGGTGAATGGGGCGTTGCTGGGGCTCGTGAAGCGATGTGACGGCGCGACTGGGGACGCTTGAGTAGGGAGGCGAGGGCTCGGGTCGAGCGGTTCGAAAGGACATGTCCTGGAGGTCATGTCTTGGATAGCAGGTCCGCAGAGGCGAGGCTGTTTCAGGATGTCCGGAAGGACATGTCCTTGAAGCCTCTGGGGGCGAATGCGGAATAAGCGAGGACTGCGGATGTCTTTATGAGCATGCCCCCGAGGGCATGTCGTGGAGTCGTTGCGGCGATGGCCAGTGCTGGGTTGCGATGGACCTGGCTTTGAAGACATATCGGCGGGGTGGGCGACCGGGGGAATCGCACGCGGGAGTGGGGGCGCGGGCGGGGTCTCGCGCGGTAAGACTCGGGCATGCAGACGCCGTCGTTCATCGCGTGCTGGTCGGCTCATGGCGGGGTGGGGCGCACGCTGGCCGTGTGGGGCGCCGGGCGGGTGCTGGCGGCGCGCGGGCTGCGGGTGTTGCTGGTGGACCTCGACCTCGAGTCGCCGGGGCTGACGCGGATGGGCGCGACGGACAGCGAAGGGGTCGTCGAGTGGGCGGTCGAGCGGGGCGACGAACAGGCGCTCGTCGAGCGGTGCGTGGCGATCGGTGAGGGGTTGCGGGTGCTGCCGGCGGGGCGGCTCGATGCGGGCTACTGGGATCGGCTGGACGGGTGGGCGGCCGCGGGACGAGGCGCGGCGTGGGACGAGCTGCGCCGGGCGATCGCGGCGGCCGACATCGCCGACGTCGTGCTGATCGACGCGGCGGCAGGTTCCTCGCGGGCGGCCGAGCGGGTGGTGCGGGCGCTGGCCGATCGCGTGGTGCTGTTCACGGCGCTCGATCGCCAGCACGTGGCCGGCACGGCCGAGCTGCTGCGCCGCTGCGAGGACGCGGGGCTGGCGACGCGGGTGGTGGGCAGCCCCCTGCCGGTCGGCGAGGACGAGCTGAGAGCGGTGCGCGAGGCGGCGGCGCGCGCGGCGGGGATCGAGCTGTCGCTGGAGATCCCGCAGCACCCGCGCGTGGCCCTGGACGAGCGAGCGAGCGAGCGCGGGCCGATCGTCGCGGCGCACGTCGAGCTGGCGCGCCTGATGTCGATCGACGCAGGGTTCGAGGTGCGATCGATCCTCCGCGCGATCGAGGCGGCGATCGCCGAAGAGGCGTGGCCGCGGGTGGTGTCGCTGGTGCGGGTGGCGAAGGTGGTCGAGCCGAGCGGCGAGTCGCTGGCGGCGACGCTGGGCTGGTTGCGCGAGCACGCGGGGCCGGGCGCCGGCGATCCTGTGTTCGCGCTGCTGGTGGAGACGTTGCCGGCCGATGCGCCGGTCCACGCGAGCTTCGCGACGGCGCTGCACCGGGCCGGCAATCCGCTGGCGCGCGGCTTCTATGAGAAGTTTCTGGCGGAGGTGCCCGAGCACGCGGACATGCTCGGCAACTTCGCGGCGTTCCTCAGCGACGTGTGCGGCGAGCACGATCTGGCCGAGACCTATTATGAACGGGCGCTGGCGGCCGACGGCGAGGACGCCGACCATCGTGGCAACTTCGCCAACTTCCTCGCGCTGATCCGCGGCGATCGGGCGCGCGCCGACGCGTGTTATCGCGAGACGATCGCGCTGGCGCCGGAAGACGCGCATCACCTGGGCAACTACGCGAACTTTCGCGTCAGCGCGTTCGCCGACGCGGTCGGGGCGGAGGCGCTGTATGGCCGGGCGCTGGCAGTCGAGCCGGACGACGGCAACTTGCTCGGGAACTTCGCGCGGCTGTTGTTCGCCGAGGGGCGCGCGGCGGAAGGACGCGAGCTGCTTGCGCGCGCGATGGAGGTTTCGGAGCCCGATTTGGCGCTGCGCTGCGAGCTGTGCTTCTACGCGTTCGCGCACGCGCCCGAGCTGTGCCCGGACGCGCTGCCGCAGCTGCTCGCGGCGCTGAGGGCCGGGGTCCGCTCGCCCGGGTGGGACCTGACTGCGAACGTGGCGCGGGCGCGAGGCGAGGGACATCCGCAGGGCGAGCTGGTGGCAGCGCTTGCGCGGGTGATCGCCGACGAGGCGCCGCTGACCGTGCTCGATGCATTGGCGCGAGGTAGCGCGTAGGTGCAGAGGTTGTGACGCGGAGGGTCAGAGGTACGCGGTGATCGCCGGCGGGCGGTCCTGGCGGTCGCGTTTGCCGTCCTCGTAGATGACGGGCGCGGCGGCCAGCGCCTCTTCGGTGGCGTCGTCGAGGCAGGCGACGTTGACGGCCCAGAAGTCACCGCCCATCTCCTTCTCGAGGTAGCCGCGCGAGAACACGTGCGCGCCGCAGCGGCCGCAGTGGTAGTGGTTGATGTCGCCGGGCGGCCAGTGCAGCGGGGTCGGCTGGTAGTCCTTCATGGCGTCCTGGCCGGCGGTGATGCGCACTGCGGGGTAGGGCACCAGCGCCTTGCGGTAGCCGAGCTTCCAGCAGAAGCTGCAGTTGCACTTGCGAATGCCGGTGGACAGGTCGATGTCGGCCTCGAAGCGGATGGCGCCGCAGTGACAGCTGCCGTGGTAGGTCGTGGGCATCGGGGAGGTCTCCGCGGGGAGCATGCTCGACGATGGCCGTCGTGCCAACGAGAGCGTGCGTGAAGATGCGAAGGCCGCTGACGTGAACGCGCGAGGACCCGCGGGCCGGAGCGCGCGGGTCCTCGAGCGGGGGAGCGGCGGACCTGTCTCTCAGGCCAGCAATTCGGCGTACTCGCCCTGTTCGAGGCCGGCGCGGCCGAACTGGGTGACCGGGCCGCCGTTTTCGGTGCAGCCGACGGCGTTGAGCAGGGTGATGAGCAGGCGGTTGTGCGGGTGGGTCTGGACCCACGGGTCCTGGCCGCCGATGAGGTCGATGTAGTGACCCTGCTTGAGGTAGCCGCCGGCGCCGCCGGCGATGATGACGGGCAGGTCGAGGTACGAGTGGGCCTTGCCGTCGGACAGCTCGTTGAACCAGGCGACCGCGCTGTTGTCGAGCACGGTGCCGTCGCCCTCGCTGTACGAGGACAGACGGTCGAGAAGGTGGCGGTACTGCTCGGCGTGCCAGCGATCGATCTGGGTCAGCATCTCGAGGTAGCCGGCGACCTCCTCGCCCGAGTTGTCGTCCTTGGTGTTGCCGTGCGACAGCTTGTGGTGGTTGAACTCGTGGTTCATGCCGTCCCACTTGTAGATCGGGCCGCCGGAGCCCGAGGCCCACTGGATGCTGCCGACGCTGGTGGCCCCGCAGGCGATCGCCATGGCGAGGATGTCGAGCTGCATCAGGCCGATGGCCTTGAACTGCCAGTCCTCGAGCACCGAGTCGGGGTCGATGGCCTCGATCTCGGCGGCCCGCGCCGGGTCGAGGGCGCACTCGATGAGGCCGTTGCCGACCATGTCGATCTCGAGGTCGCGGATCGAGTCGGCGTGCATCTCGAGCTTCTGAGCGTCGGCCTGGCTGAGGTTCTTGGCCTTGAGCGCCTTGAACTCCTCCTCGACGAGGTCGAGCACGCTCTGCCGGCGCGTGGCGATCTGCATCTTGACCGCCTCGTCGAGGCCGCCCAGGCCCATGAGGTCCTGGTAGGTCAGCCACGGGTTGCCCTCGGGCGTGACCGGGGTGTTGTTGCCGGCGTAGGAGATGTGGCCGAGCCAGTTGGTGTGACGCCAGCCGACCGAGAGCGTCATCGACGGGCTGCCGTCCTTGTTGAGCTCCTGGGCGGCGCGCTGGTCGACGGAGATCCCGCGGGCGTAGAGGGTGCCCGGGTCGAGGGCCTCGGCGGTGAGCTTGTGGCCCATGCCCTTGGCGTGGTCGTCCCCGGGGGTGTCGGCGTCCTGGCCCCAACCCTTGGGCACCATGTGCATGCCGCGAGGGATCAGCAGCTTGCCGGCGTAGTCGGCCAGCGCCTCGATGCTGGTGCCCATCAGCGAGGCGGCCGTCAGCGGGCCGGGCGTGGCGGGGAAGAAGGTCTCCATGTTGACGCCGTTGCACATGAAGAACACGACCAGCCGCTTGCCGCCGGGCTCGGCCGCCCGGGCGGTCTTGACGAAGCGCCGCCAGCCGAGCGACTCGAGGATGGGCAGCGCGACCGCGACTCCGCACGCGCCTCGCAGGAAGTTGCGCCGTCTCATGGTCATCACTCCTCCACCGCGCGGAAGCGGAAGGTTCGGGTCAGGGTGAGGGACACCAGCAGCTCCTTGATGTTGTAGCCCGAGGCCGCGAGCTCGGCGTCGAGGGCGTCGATCGTGCAGCGATCGATGGGGGCGACGTCGCGGCCGTAGCCGTAGCGGAACCAGTTGGTGAGGTAGCAGCGGGTGCCGTTGGCGGACTCGCCGATCTGGCCCACCATGTCGACCGCGTCGGTGAACGAGAGCAGCCAGGCGCCCGAGACGGCCTCGCCGCTGGCGTCGACCGGGGCGCCGTTGTCGAGGTCGCGCCACTTGCCGAGCGCGTCGTAGTGCTCGAAGGCGAAGCCGGGCGGGTTGATGATGCCCTTGTGGCAGCCGGCGCAGTACGGGTCCTGCTGGGTGTGAGCCTCGACCTGATCGCGGGTGGTGACGATGTCGTCGCCGAGCGGGGGCAGGTTGGGATCGATGCCGCCGGGCGGGGGCGGCGGCGGGGTGCAGAGGATCTGCTTCTGCACGAAGGCGCCGCGGAAGATCGGCGACGACATGCTCTGGTAGGCGTGGGTGGCGAGGAAGCTCGGCTGGGTGAGGATGCCGGCGCGCTTCTGCGGGTCGAGGGCGGCCTCGGTGAACTCGGCGCCGAACTGGCCCTGCAGGCCGTAGAGCGCGGCGAGCTCGGCGTTGACGAAGGTGACCGGGGCGGTGAGCAGGGCGGCGTAGTCGCCCTCGAGCTCGAACACGACGTGACGCACGAACCGCTGGGTCTCCTCGCGCATGGCGTGGGCGAGGGCCTTGTTGAACTCGGGGTAGAGGTCGGTGTTCTTCTGGAGGTTGTCGACCTTGTCGAGCTCGAGCCACTGGCGGTGGAAGTCGGCGACCGGCGCCTCGGCCTTGGGGCTGTCGAGCAGGCGCCGCGCCTGCGCCTCGACGCCCTCGGCGGTGTCGAGCTCGCCGGCCTCGGCGGCGGCGAGCAAGGTGTCGTCGGGCATGCTGCCCCACAGCAAGTAGGACAGGCGCGAGGCGAGCTCGTAGCCGGCGAGCGGGATGACCTTGCCGCTGTCGACGCTGTCGCTCAGCTCGACGCGGTAGAGGAAGTGACCCGACTGCAGCATGGCCTCGACGATGAAGCGGATGCCCTGCTCGAACGGGGTGCCCTCGGGGTAGAGGCCGGCGCCCTGGCTGAACAGGCCGCTGTAGGTGGTCTGCTCGGTCGGGGTGAGCGGGCGACGGAAGGCGCGGCGGCCGAACTCGGCGACGAACTGCGCGGCGCACTGCGAGCCGTCGCCCTCGGGCTGGCACGGGAGCAGGACGGCGAGGGCGTCGGGCTTGGTGGCCTCGCCGGCGAGGCGCTCGGCGGCGCGGCGATAGTCGCGGCCGAGGCGGTCCTTGACGACCATCTGCTGGGCGTTGTTGTCGAAGCCGGCGACCGCAGGGTCGGCCAGGAACTCGGCCGAGGGCCGCGGGTCGAGGTTCAACTTCAGGAGGTCGGCGACGGTGAGGTCGTACTGCGAGTGGGTGAGCCGCACGAGCCGCGGCATCGGCCCGGGCTGCGGGCCCTCGTCGCACGAGACTGGCTGGCTGCCGCCGGTCGGATCGTCGCTGGTGTCGGTGCCGCCCTCGGTCGGATCGCCGCCGTCGGTCCCGGCAGAACCCTGGGTCGGCCCGGGGTTCTCCGTGGCGCCGACGGTCGCGGTGGCATCGTCGTTACCGCCTCCGCCTCCGCCGCCGCAGCCGATCGCCGGCGCGAACAGGGCCAGCGCGGCCAGGTATCGTGGTAGGGATCGTGACACTCGGTCGCCTCCTGGGAAGCCACGGTAGAGGCCGGCCAGAGGGCTTGCAACGCACAATCGGCGGGGGGCCGACGGCCCCCGGGGGACCCGCGTCGAGGTCGCGGCAGGCGGCCCCGAGGGCGCGGACGCGCTATGGTCCGGGCATGTCCGAACGAGAGGTAGAGAAGACCGACGCGGAGTGGCGCGCGACGCTGAGCCCGGAGCAGTACAGGGTGCTGCGGCAGGCGGGGACCGAGCGCGCGTTCACGGGCGCGTACTGGGACGAGAAGGCGCCGGGTCAGTACCGCTGCGCCGGCTGCAAGGCGCTGCTGTTCGACGCGACGACGAAGTTCGACTCGGGCTGCGGCTGGCCGAGCTTCTTCGACGCGGTCGACCGCTCGGCCATCGAGGAGCGGGTCGACTCCAGCCACGGGATGCGGCGCGTCGAGGTGCTGTGTCGCCGCTGCGGCGGCCACCTGGGCCATGTGTTCCCCGATGGTCCGCAGCCGACACGTCTGCGTTATTGCATCAACTCGCTGAGCCTCGACTTCGAGCGCGAGGGCGGATCGCAGTAGGCCGATCTCGCCGCTCAGTCCGACAGCCAGTGGCTGCGAAAACGGGCGCCGTCCCAGTAGACGAGCGCGCTCGAGGACTCGAGCTTCATCATGACGATGCCGTCGCCCTGGAGCGCCGGGGCCTTGCCGCCGGGCCCCCCGGGCACGGAGGTGCCGCGGTCGTGGACGTACCAGGCGTCGCGCGCGGGCAAGGTGAGGCCGGCCTTGGGGTCGTCGTCGAGCCAGACCGCGGGGCGACCGCCGCCGCGCAGCACGACCAGCCGTGGCAGCGCGCCAGCGCCGAGCTTGGACACGACGCTGACCAGATAGTCGGGCGCGGCGTCGCCGTCGAAGTCGCCGCGCAGGTAGAACGGGTTGATGCCGCGATCGATGGCGTGGTCGGCCCAGATCTTGGCCGCGGCGCCGCGCTCGAGCAGCTCGGGCGGGGTGTTGGCGTCGCCGAGGCGATCGGCGAGCGCGGCGTCGTCCTGGGCCGGCGGTGGCGGCGGCGGCGGCGCGGCAGGCGTGGGCTCGGCCTTCGCGGGCGCGGGCGAGGGGACCGCGGCCGGCGCAGTGCAGGCGAGGACGGACAGGCCGAGGGTGACGAGGAGGTCGATGCGGGCGCTCATGAGGAGGAGGCGGAGCGTCACGACAACGGCGGCGGCCGGCGGCGCATTCCGTCGCGCTTCGGGATAGCACGCACGTCGGCGACGCCCAGCCGCACGGCCTTGGCGCCGGACGCAGCAGCGTCGACCAGAGCGGCAGCGGCGAGGGCGCGGATGGCGGCGAGCGGGCTCGGCCGTGGGCGGGACGTCGCACGGGGTGTGACGAAAGACATGGCGCTTTCGCCAGTGTTCGATGGACATGTCGCATCGGGCATGTTCGATGCGACATGTCTCAGCCAGGTTCGCTCCGGCGGAGATGTCGATAGGACATGGGTTTTAAGACATGTCCTATTGGACATGCGAAGGAAGGGTGCGCTCGGGCTCGCTCGGCGGAGCTTGCGAACATGGATGTCTTACAGGACATGTCCTTGCGGTCAATGTCAGGGCAGGGACGCCCGGGCTCGCTCGGCAGAGCTTGAGAAAGTACATGTCTTCCAGGACATGCCCTCGGGGTCATGTGCTTGGACCGCTCAGCGATCGCGCGCGGGCGAGAAGCCGGGGCCGGGGTCGGGGCCGATCGGGGTCGGGCTCGGCGGCGGATCGGGGGGCGGCGGCTCGGGGACGGTCTGCGGCGCGGCGTCGGTGGTGCCGAGCTCGGTCTCGGCGCTGACGTCCTCGGGCAGCACGGGGGCGTCGTAGGGGCGGAAGCGGGTCTTGCCGGCGCGGCCGGCGTTGAGGCGGTCGAGCTCGGCGTCGGTGAAGGCCTGCGGCGAGCCGTACGGCGCGACCTGGCGGACGAACGCCTCGATCTTGGCGCGGGCGGTGCGGGCGATGTCGAGGCGCATGCGATCGACCTCGGTGCGGCGGGTGGTGGTCGGGTCCTCGCACTCCTCCCAGCGTTCGAAGATCCGCCGCTTGCGCTCGATCAGCGGCAGCTTGGCGTCGCGCCAGACCTCGAGCAGCTGGCCGCCGAGGTCGGCGAGCTCGCTGCGCAGGCGCTGCTTGTACCAGGCGTTGGCGAGGTGGAAGCGCAGCTGCTCGGTGGCGACCATGAAGGCTTGCTTGGCGCTCTTGTGGCGGTTCTTGCGGCGGCCGTCGGCGAGGCCGCCGAAGCGGGCGCCGAAGCCGGCGAGGATCGGGGCGGCGCCGTACGGGGCAGCGCGCCGGGGAAACAGCGCCTCGTCGATGACGCCCATGAACCACGGCGGGTGACGCTCGGGCTCGGGCTCGCGGAGGCGGCGGCGCCACAGGTCGAGGCCGAGGAAGTTGATGTCGGCGGTGCCCCCGTGGTCGCGGAACTCGACCGAACCGTCGGGTTGGATGATGGCGGTGAAGCCGTCGCCGCGGTGCTTCAGGCGACCGGCGCCGTCGGGCTCGAGGTCGACCGAAGGCCGCGGGATGTTCGGCGGTAGCTTGGCCGGAGCAGCGTGGACGTCCGGCGCGACCGACAGGCCCAGCACGATCGCGCTCGCGCGGACGAGACGGGGCAGGGGCGGGAGGCGCGGACGCATCGACGAGCTCCGGCACAACACGGCGGGCTGGGCCGGCATTTCTGCGGTCGTCGCCGCCGGGCGTGGACCCTTCGAGTTCATCGCTGAACGCGGTGGCTGTAAAGCGGCGCGGAGGTCGCTAGGGAGCGCGAGGCTGAGCCGGAGGACCGAGGGGATCGAGGTACGCGAGGGACGTAGCTCGCCGGTGATTGCGAGGGTGGCCGGGGACGGGTCAGTCGCGCTGGCCGCGGGTGCGCGGGTCCTTGTAGTAGGCGCGCAGGACCCGGTGGTCGGCCTTGCGGGCGCGGTTTCGCGCGGCGGTCTCACGGTCGCGCGCCAGCGAGGCGAGCTCGGCGACCAGCTTGCGGTAGCTGTCGAGGCGCTCGGGCTCGATCTGGCCGGCGGCGGCGGCGGCCACCACGGCGCAGCCGGGCTCGTGGGCGTGGGTGCAGTCGCGGAAGCGGCAGCCCTCGGCGACCGCGGCGATGTCGGCGAAGGCCTCGGGCACGCTCTCGTCGGCGTTCCACAGGCCGAGCTCGCGCATGCCGGGGGTGTCGATGACGAGGCCGCCGCGCGGCAGCACCAGCAGCTCGCGGTGGGTGGTGGTGTGGCGGCCCTTGCCGTCGTCGCGCAGGCCGCCGGTGCTGAGCCGGTCCTCGCCGAGCCAGCGGTTGATGAGCGTGCTCTTGCCGACGCCCGAGACGCCGATCAACGCGGTGGTCTGCGGGCGGGCGACGTAGGCGTCGAGCTCGTCCAGGCCCTGGCCGCTGACGCTCGACAGCACGTGGATCGGGATGGTCCGCTCGCCGGCGACGCGGGCGAGCAGCGGGCGGATGGCCGAAAGGACAGGTTCGGCGCTGTCGACCAGGTCGGCCTTGGTCAGCGCGATCACCGGAGCGGCGCCGCTGGCGAGGGTGATGGCGAGGTAGCGCTCGAGCCGGCGCAGGTTGGGCGCCTGGTCGAGCGGGTGGACGATGAAGACGCTGTCGACGCCAGCGGCGACGATCTGCGGGGCGGCGGCGCCGCGACCGGCAGCGCGGCGGGTGAGGACGGTCTTGCGCGGCAGGACAGTATGGATGGTGGCGGTGCCGGCGGCGGCGTGGACGTCGAGCGCGACCCAGTCGCCGACGGCCGGCTTCTGCATGGCGTCCTTGGCCGCGGCCTTGCGCAGCTTGCCGGCCAGCTCGCCGCGCAGTTCGCCGGCGGCGGCGAGGACCACGTAGCCGCCGCGGTGCTCGGCGGCTACGCGGCCAGGCAGGTTGCCGTCGCCGCGGTTGGCCGCCCAGGCAGCGGCGGCGTGCTCGTCCCAGCCGAGGCGCGCCAGCGGATCTGGCGCTTCGGTCATGTCTTTTTGCTCATGTTGATGATGACCTTCTTCGACCCGGTATGGATCACGGGGCGCGGGTCGGCGAACTTGCGCACGCAGGCGACGCCGTCGCCGAACGGGCCCGCGCCCTCGTAGATCGGCTCGATGACGATGCGGCCGGCGCGGTCGATGAAGCCCCACTTGTGGTCGACGCGCACGGCGGCCAGGCCCTCGCTGAAGCTCTGGGCCAGGTCGAAGCGCGGCTCGATGACCAGGCGGCCCTCGCGGTCGATAAAGCCGGTCTTGGCGCCGACGCCGACCGGGGCCAGGCCCTCGGCGAAGTTGCCGGCGCGGAGGAAGCGGAAGTCGACGGCGGCGGTGCCGCTCTTGTCGCAGTAGCCGTACTGGCCGCTGTCGCCGACGGCGGCGAGGTCCTCGTGGAAGTCGCCGGCGTCGGTGAAGCGCGGCTCGATGGCCCAGGCGCCGGTGACGTCGATGAAGCCGAACAGGTCGTCCTGCTGGACGCAGGCGAGGCCCTCGCAGAACTCGCCGGCGTAGTCGAAGCCGGCGGGCACGACGACCTGGCCGGTGCGATCGATGTAGCCCCACGCGGGCACGCCCATCCGCGACAGCGCGCGGAACGGGGCCCGACCCTCGGCGAACCGGCCGAGCTGCGAGGCCTGCGGCGGGGCCGGGACGAACGCGCCGGCGCGGTCGCAGTAGCCGGTCTGGTCGCCGAGCTGCACGCACGCGAGGCCGTCGGCGAAGCTGGCGGCGGCGGCGAAGCGGGCCGGGATGACGAGCTCGCCGCGGACGTCGATGAAGCCCCAGCCGCCGTCGAGCTTGACCGCCGCGAGGCCCTCGCTGAAGCCGAGCGTCAGCGCGTAGGCCGGGGCGATGGCGACCTCGCCGGTGGCGCGGACGAAGCCGAAGCGGTCGCCGTCGCGGAACGGCAAGAGGCCGCTGGCGTGGGGCAGGGCGAACCGCAGCGACGAGGCGGCGAGCACCTGCCCGCCCGGGTCGATCAGCAGGAACGCGCCCGGCTCGCCGTGCGGGTTGACGTAGGGGAAGTCGATGTTGCGCAACAAGGCGCCCATCAGCGCGTCTGGCGATTCGGACAGGTCGGCGCCGGACTCGACGCGGCTGGCGACGCGGTCGAGGAGGGCCACGACTTCCTTCATGCCGATCGGCGCGTCGCCGAGGTAGGTGCCGAACTCGTGGCCGAGCCGCAACGTGCAGCGCGACTTCTTCTTCGGGCCCTCGAGCACCTCGATCTCGTGCTGGTAGTCGGCCATCGCGTCGCCGTGCAGGCCGGTCGCCGCCTTGAAGCCGTACTGCGCCAGGCGGCCGAGGATGTCGCCGTAGACCTCGGGCGGCAGCTGCACCTCGCAGTGGCGGCCCTGCGAGGTCCACGTCGCCCGTCCGTCGGGCTCGAGCGTCAGCGTGTCGACCTCGCTCGAGTGGCGGGAGCCGACGCGATAGACGATCTGGGTCGCACGGCTGAGGGTGCCGGTGGCGTTCATCTCGGGGTCCTCGGGGGGCCCGACTATAGCGCGGCGGTCCACCGCAGGAGGCCGGCGAAGCAGCCTCGCGGCCGGCCGCCGGCGCGCGCGCTCACGAGCCGGTCGCGGCCGGGCCGGCGTCGCCGTCGTCGCGGTCGAGGGCGCGGCGGATGCTGGCGGCCCAGCCTTCGAGGTCGGTGAGGGTGGCCTGGAGCTCGGCCGGCGAGCGGGCCAGCTCGGCGAGGCGGGCCCGCAGCTGGTCCTTGCCGAGGCGCAGCCGGCCGCGCACGGTGCCCTCGGGCACGCTGAGCAGCTCGCTGATCTCGCGCCCCGACAGGCCTTCGAAGATGTTGAGCTCGAGCACGATTTGCTGGTCGAGCGGGATCTCTCGCAGCGCCAGCACGAGCAGCTGGGCCTCGCGCCGGCGCATGACGATCGAGCTCATCGACGACGGCGACAGATCCTTGGCGCACAGCGCCCCGAAGTCGAGCGCCTCGCCCTGACGCTTGTGCTTGGTGCGGATGTAGAGGCGCAGCACGTTGAGGGCGATGGCGAAGACGAACCGCTTGAAGCTGGTCTCGCCGCGGAAGCCGTCCTTCGCCTTGGTGCACTCGAGGAAGGTCTGACTGACGAGGTCGGCGGCGTCGTGCTCGCTCGAGACCTTGTTGCGGAAGAAGCGGGCGATCGCGCCGAAGTGTCGCTTCACCAGCCGCTCTCCCGCGCCGCGATCACCGCTGCGCCAGGCCGAGAGCAGTTCCCAGTCGGGGTCCATGGCGCCTCGATCTTACCTCCGATCGCGCCGCCCGCGGGGCCGCTCCGCCTGTTATCTTCTCTGCGATCCGACGATGTCGACGCCGCCCCACACGCCGCCCGACACGCCTCCCGATGCGAGGGCCGCCCGCGGCGCAGGTGCGGGCACGTGGGGGGACGTCGACGTCCATCGTCTCCACGCGCGCGTGATGGGTCGGCTGTTCGGCGAGCCGGCCGCGCCCACCATGATCGGCCGCTTCCACGTCGAGCGCCGGCTCGGGGAGGGGGCCATGGGCGTCGTGTATGCGGCCGTCGACGCCCAGCTCAATCGCCGCGTCGCCATCAAGCTGCTGCACCCGCACCTCCAGGGTGACGACCAGGGTCGCGCCCGCCTGCTGCGCGAGGCCCGGGCGATGGCACGCCTCGAGCACGAGCACGTGGCGCGGATCTACGAGGTCGGCGCGTGGGGCGACCAAATTTACATCGCCATGGAGCTGATCGAGGGCGTGACCCTCGAGGCGTGGCTGCGCGAGCGCCCGCGGCCGTGGCAGGAGGTGCTCGCGGTGTACCTGCAGGCCGGGCGGGCGCTGGCCGCGGCGCATCACGCCAACCTGCTGCACCGCGACTTCAAGCCCGAGAACGTGCTCGTCGACAGCCGCGACCGCGCGCGCGTCCTCGACTTCGGGCTCACCTGCGCCCTCGATACCGGCGAGGCGCTCGACGACGAGCTGATGCCGCTGACGCGCACCGGCAGCATCCTCGGCACGCCGGCCTACATGGCGCCCGAGCAGCAGCGCACCGGCAACGCCGAGCCGCGCTCCGACCAATTCAGCTTTTGCGTGGCGCTGTTCGAAGGTTTGTTCGGTCTGCGGCCGTTCGGCTCGCTTCCGCGCTTCGGGCAGGTCGAGATCGCGCCCATTCCGCGCGAAAGTCGCGTGCCGTTGCGCGTGCGCCGCGCGATCGTTCGCGGGCTGTCCGAAAAGCCAGCCGAGCGCTGGCCGACGATGGAGGAGCTGCTCGCGGCCCTGCAGCCGCGGCGGCGCTTCGCCGAGGGCCCCGAGCCGGTGCCCGCGCGGACGTGGCTGATCGCCGGCGGCGCGGCGGCCACCGCGGCGGGGCTGGTCGCGCTCGGGGTGTCGCTGGCGCAGCCCGACGCCGGCGCAGGCGCGGACCCGCAAGCCGCCGCGCCCGACAGCGCCCCCGCGGACGCGCAGGCCGGCGAGCTGGCGGTCGAGCGCGCGGCCGCGGAGCGCCAGGCCCACGCGCTGCGGGTCCGCGACGCCGCGTTCTCGCTGCTGCCGCGCGACCCGACCGCCGCGGCGCTGCTGCTGCGCGAGCTCGACGAGCCGGGCGCGCTGGCCCAGCGCGTCCTGGCCGAGCCGATCAGTCAGGCGATCCTGCGCGGCCACGACGGCGCGGTGACTGCGGTGCGCTGGATCGAGGCTGTCCCGGGGGACAGGAGCGCGCCGGCTGGCGCGGTGCCGGGGGCGGTGGGGGCTGTCCGTGAGGACAGGTCGAGCGCGGAGGCAGGAGCTGTCCGCGAGGACAGGTCGAACGCGCCCCGGCGCGAGGTCGTGCTGGCGAGCGGGGCTGGATCTGCTGCGCCTGTCCTCAGGGACATGTCGAGCGCGCCCGCGCGCGAGGTCGTGCTGGCGAGCGCGGCTGGATCTGCTGCGCCTGTCCCCGGGGACAGGTCGAACGCGCCCGCGCGCGAGGTCGTGCTGGCGAGCGCGGCGGTGCCGGTCGCCGCTGCGTCTGTCCCTGCGGACAGGTCGATCGCGCGCAGGCGCGAGGTCGTGCTGGCGAGCGCGGCGGTGCCGGTCGCCGGGGCGCCTGTCCCGGGGGACACATCGGCTGTCCCGCAGGACAGCCCGCGGCCCGCCGCGGCCGCCGAAGATCTGCGCGGCGCGGTCGAGACGGTCGACGCCGCCGGCAACGTCCGCCGCTTCGCGCTCGCTGGCGGGCCGCCGACGCCGGGGGCAGGCGGCTCCGCGCCCGATCCGCGGCGCGGCCCCGGCGGCGAGCAGCTCCGCACCGATGCGCGCGGCGGCGTCTCGCTGGTCGCGGTCGATCGGGTCACCCCCCTGCGCGGCGTCGCCGGTCCGCTCGCAGAGGTCGCCTGGAGCCCTGACGGCGCGCGCGTGGCCGCGGCCGGTCCGCGCGGCGAGGTCTGGGTGGTCGCGGAGGGGCGCGCGGTCGCGGTCGTCGCTCGCGGCGCGGCCGTGGGCGCTCTGGCCTGGGACCGCAACGGACGCCAGCTGGCGATCGGCCGCGACGACGGCGGCGTCGAGGTGTGGCGGGTCGACGGCACCCCGCGGCGGGTGGCCGCGGTGGTCGGTGACGGCGGCGTCACCGGCCTGGCTCTCGGGACAGGTTGGTTCGCCAGCGGCAGCGACGACGGCAGCGCGCGGGTGTGGCGGATCGGCGGGACTGCGCGTCCGTACGTGCTGCGCGGGCACACCGGGCCGGTGCGGGCGCTGGCGTTCGCGCCGGTCGGCGTCCGCTTGATCACCGGCAGCGACGACGGCAGCGCGCGGGTGTGGCGGCTCGCGCCGGCCGCCCTGCGCGAGCACGACGTCGGCGCGACCGTGCACGCGCTCGCGTGGAGCCCCGACGGCACCGCTCTGGCCGCCGCCGGCGCGCGCAGCGTGTGGCTGCTGCCGACCGACGACGGCCCGGTGCGTCGGCGCGACCACGCCGGCACCGCGCTGGCGCTGGCCTGGCGGCGCGACGGGCAGGAGCTCGCGGTCGCCGACGACAGCGGCGTGGTCACCTGGATCCCCCGCGGCGAGGGGGCGACGCGGCGCGTCAGCGTCGATCGCCGCCCGGTGTCCGCGCTGGCCTGGGATCCTCGCGGCGATCGCCTGGCCGCCGGCGGCAGCGAGGGCGCGTTCTTCCTCTGGCCTTCGGGACATGACTTCAAGGACATGCTCGATCCGTCCCGCGCGCCGCAGGGCCGCGGGGCCATCACCGCCATGGGGTGGTCGCCGGTCGACGAGCGGCTGGCGGCGGTCACCGCCTCCGGCTTCGTGCTGGTGCGCGTCGAGCAGACGGTGTTCATCGAGCTCGGCCACCCGCTGCGCGCGCTGGCGTGGAGCCCCGCCGGCGACGCGCTCGCGGTCGCGGGCGAGGGCAGGGCGCTGATCCGCGTGGCGGCCGCCACCGGCGTGCGCACCGAGCTGGGGCGGGCCTCGGCGGCGCTGACGAGCGTGGCCTGGGACCCGCGCGACGGCTGGATCGTCGCCGGCGCGGCCGACGGCGCGCTCCTCTTCTGGTCGCTGCAGGGCGACGCCGGGCCCGAGCTGCTCGCGGGCCACGGCGGCGGCGTCAACGCCCTCGCGTACGACGCCGGCGGCGATCGCCTCGCCTCGGCCGGCGCCGACGGCCGCGTCGTGGTGTGGCCGCGGCCCGGCGAGGGCCTGCGCGCGCGCCTCGCCGCCGCCACGCGCGCGTGCCTGCTGCCCGCGGAGCGCCGGCGCCACCTCGGAGAGGCCGACGACGTCGCGGAGGCGCGGGCCGGCGCGTGCGAGCGTTCATTTGGTAATTCGAATTACTAAATGATCCCATGCGGCCCGACGGTGGCCGCAATACGTGCAGTCGTTCGCGCGGCGGCCTCTCGCCCCCAAGGTTCGCCGGCGACCCGGGCAACCACGCACCGCGGCGGAAAAATCGCCGTCATACGCCTGTTACACGGCTTTCGCGAATTTTCTGTCGGGGGCGGTGATCGATCGGGCGGGAGCCGTTACTCGAGTGACAGGTCGGGTCCCGCGGTCGTCGCGGACTTCCCGCCCATGCGCCACGGAAGGTGCTCTGCCATGGAGGCTGTCTTTTAGGCCAGGATGGCCAATCCTAATTCTCGCGGTCCGCCCAGGCCGTCGCCAGCCTTGTATGTCCCATGCAAGGCCGGCCTGTAGGACAGCATCGTCGCCGCGCGCCGCAATGACGCGGCCGCGGCCCTCAAGGAGAGCACATGTCGACAGTACGATCGCAGGGGCGCCGTTCGCTCCTGATGGTGGGGATCGCATTGTCCCTGGCGATGCCGGCGCCCGCGTGGGCCGGCCAGCCGGGGGAATCCACGAATGGATGGAAGACCGAATCGGCGGCCGCGCCGGCCGCAGATGACGACACCGTCGTCCTCGACGATTCGCCCGGGCCCGTGAAGAAGAACCGCGGGAGCGGCAAGAAGAAGGACAAGACCAAGGCGCAGCCGCGCGAGGCGATGATCAAGGCCCAGGTCGAGAAGGCCGAGGCCGAGCGCGCGCCGCTGCAGGACCAGGCGCAGCAGCTGTCCGACGCCGGCAACCTCGAGGGCGCCGTCGGCCTGCTCGCCGGCGGGGCCGAGGCCCTGCGCGACCCGGTGCTGCACCTCGCGGCCGCCGACGCCCGGCAGAAGCTCGCGCGCAAGCGCAGCGCCGACCAGGCCAAGGCCGAGTGGGAGGCCAGCCTGCGCCACATCGACCGCGCGGACGCGTTGCTCGCGGCCAACAGCGGCGGGGCGGTCGACGGCCTCCGCGTCAACCCGGACGACCTCGAGACGATGCACGCGTGGAGCACCGAGCTGCGGACCGCGGCCGACAGCGCGCTGCCGGACCTCGTGCGGCGCACCAACCCGGTCCGTCGCAACGCCCGCGGCGAGCTGATCGCCGGCTCGATCTTCCTCGCCGGCGGCCTCGCGGCCCTCGGCGTCATGGGCGGCGGCATCTACCTCAGCAAGTCGGCCGACCGCGAATTGCCGAAGGCGGATGGCAACCCCGAGTACCTCGCCCCGCTCGAGGCGCAGAAGAAGCAGGGCGACACGATGACCGCCGCGGGCGCGGTCGCCGGGGTCCTCGGCGTCGCGCTCGGCGTCACCCTGGTCGCTCTCGGCGCGACCGACCTCAAGAAGGCGCGCCAGGAGCAGCTCTCGCGCGTCCGCGTCGCGCCCGCCGTCTCGCCGACCTTCGGCGGCATGTTCCTGTCCGCGCGCTTCTGACCCCTGGCCCGAGGCCGCTGATCGTCGCCCTGGCCCGGGCTCCGCGATCCCCCACCTGTCCTACGGGCCACATGTTCCAGGAGCACCTTCGACCATGACTCAACGATTCTACTCATCGATCCCGCTGATCTCCGCCGCAGCGCTCGCGCTGATGGTGGGCGGCGCTTGCAAGACCGTCGTCCTGCCGGGCAACGACAGCGGCGACGAGACCGAGGGCACCGGGGGCACGACCGCCGGCGGCGGCACCGACGGCGGCAGCAGCACCGGCGGTGACGGCGAGCAGGGCGAGGCCAACTGCGGCGAGCTGTCGGCGCAGACCCTCAACATCCTCGACAAGAACTGCAAGCAGTGTCACGGGGCCGACAGCGCGGCCCTCGGCAGCATCAACTACATCACCAACCTCGACGCGCTGATCTCGAACGGCAAGGTCGTGCCCGGCGAGCCGAACAACTCGGCGATCTACCGCCGCATGGCCGCGACCATGCTGCCGATGCCGCCCGAGGGCCAGGAGCCGCGGCCGACCGAGGACGACATCCGCGCGGTCGAGCAGTGGATCGGCGAGTGCGCCGGCGTGACCGGGTGCGGCGAGAACCCGTGGATGACCCGCACGCAGGTGATCGACCTGATCCGCAACGACCTCCTCAACACGCAGGAGATCTCGGCGGACGCGCGGCCCTTCATCCGCTACTTCAGCCTGGTCCACCTCTACAACTACGGCTGGTGCGACGACCAGATCGACATCTACCGCCACGCCCTGTCGAAGCTGGCGAACAGCCTGTCGAACGAGATCAAGGTCGTGGCGCCGGTGGCGATCGATCCGGACAGGCTGATCTTCCGCATCGACATCCGCGACTACGACTGGGACGCGCCGGGCCGCGTGCTCGACATCGAGACCAACACCTTCGTCGAGGAGTTCCGCGACACCTGGGAGCTCATCGCCGACAAGGACCCGTACGCGATCGAGTTCATCGGCGACAGCGCCGAGGACGTGAAGCAGGCGACCAACACCAAGTTCTTCCTGCTGCAGGCCGACGCGTTTGTCGAGGTCTCGGCCCAGCCGCCGCTCTACCACGACATCCTGCGGATCCCGCGGACCCGCCAGGAGCTCGAGGCCAGCTTCGGCATCAACGTCGAGGGCAACGTCCAGGAGGAGATCGAGACCAACCCGAACCGGGTCGCGCGCGCCGCGTTCCACGAGTCGGGCGTGTCCGAGAACCACCGCGTGATCGAGCGCCACGACTTCCCGAACGCCAGCAACCGCGTCTACTGGATCAGCTACGACTTCCAGAGCAACGCCGGCGACGCCAACGTGTTCGTCGACCCGTTCAACTTCGTCGAGGACGGCAGCGAGATCATCTACAGCCTGCCGAACGGCCTCCAGGGCTACATGATCGTCGACGCGGTCGGCGTCCGCATCGACGACGCGCCGATCCAGATCGTGCAGGACAAGAACGCCCCCGACGGCGTGGTCCGCAACGGCAAGTCGTGCATGGGCTGCCACAACGTCGGCATGATCAACAAGGAAGACGACCTCCGCTGGGAGATCGACAACAACCTCGGCGAGGGCGACTTCGACGACAACGAGCTCGACGCCGTCCGCGCGCTCTACCCGAAGCGCGACGACTACAACGTCCTGCTCGGGCTCGACTCCGACCGCTTCAACCTCGCGGTCAAGGCGGCGGGCGTGCCGCTCGGCGGCGACAGGGAGCCGATCGTCACGGTGTTCAACGCCTTCGACGAGGACGTCGAGATCCGCCGCGCCGCCGCCGAGCTGTGGACCACCGAGACGACCCTGCGCGAGAAGCTCGGGCAGCTGAGCCCCGACCTCGACGACCTCGGCAAGAGCCAGACCGGCGTCCGCCGCGACGTGTTCACCGCCGCCTACTCCGACGCCATCTGCCAGCTCAAGGTCGGTATCACCAAGGCCTGCAAGTAATCCTCACCCACCAGACCGCCCGGGCAGATCTGGCGACCTGCCCGGGCGGTCGTCTGTCGGCTCGCGGACCTGTCTGAAAAGACATCTCGTGCGCCGGCCGCCGGGGGCGGGCATAGGTCCGCGCGTGGCCCGGCGCACGCAGAGTGGGGCGCTCGCGCCCGTGCGCGATAGCGTCCTCGCCGCAGGGGCACAGGTCGTGTACCGTCCTCCATGGTGGGTGCCCACTCGCCCGACGACAAGCGCTCCGGGCCCTCGGACCCGGACCTGCTCGCGACCACCGACACCAAGTCGCCGGCGCTGGACGTCACCGCCCGGGCTCGTCCGAGTCCGATCGAGGAGACGGCCCTCGCAGCACCTGGTCGAAGGGACAGCACGCCGGTTTACGCGGCCTCGGACGTCGGCCTGCGCGGCGCCGTGGCCCCGCTCGAAGACTCGCTGATCCGGCAGTCGCGCCGGATCGGCCGCTACGCGATCCTGAGCGAGCTCGGCGAGGGCGGCATGGGCGTCGTCCTGTCGGGCTACGACGAGGTGCTCGAGCGCCGCGTCGCCATCAAGGTCGTGCGCTCGCACCACCGCCAGGACGAGCGCCTGCAGGCCCGCCTGCTGCGCGAGGCGCAGGCGCTGGCTCGCCTGTCGCACCCCAACGTCGTCCAGGTCTACGAGGCCGGCACGCTCGGCGACGAGCTGTTCATCGCCATGGAGTTCGTCCGCGGCGTCACCCTGTCGGCCTGGCTGGAGGACCGCGAGCGCTCGCAGCAGGACATCCTCACCGTCTTCTCGGAGGCCGGGCGCGGCCTGGCCGCGGCGCACCGCGTCGGCCTCACGCACCGCGACTTCAAGCCCGGCAACGTCCTCGTCGACCTCGAGGGCCGCGTCCGCGTGGTCGACTTCGGCCTGGCCGCGCTCGCCGAGCAGGCCGAGCGGCCCGCGGGCGACGAGCTCGTCGACGTCGGCGTCGAGCGCACCGTCTTCTTCGCCGGCACCCCGGCGTACATGGCCCCGGAGCAATGGCTCGGCGGACAGGTCGACGCCCGCACCGATCAGTTCAGCTTCTGCATCGCGCTGTGGGAGGCGCTGTGGGGCTCGCGTCCGTTCTCCGGCAACACCGTCGACGAGCTGCGCGACCAGGTCCTGGTCGCCGACCTGCCCGAGCGCGTGCAGGTCGGCCCGCGCGTGGGCAAGCGGCTCTACCGGGTGCTCGCCCGCGGCCTCGCGCGTGTCCCCGACGCCCGCTACCCGAGCATGGACGCGCTGCTCGCCGACCTCGCCGGCCCGCAGGTGCGCGCGCGGCATGCCGTGGTCGGCCTCGGCCTCGGCGCGGTGATCGGCCTGGCCGCGGCCGCGTGGAGCTTCCAGGACGAGGGTCGCTGCCTCGGCGGCGAGGCGCGCATGGTCGGCGTGTGGGACCCGACCCGCCGCGACGCCGCCGCCGACGCCTTCGAGGCCAGCGGGCTCGACTTCGCCGACGAGGCGTGGACGCACGTGGCCGGTCGCCTCGACGCCCGCGCCGAGGCGATCGTGGCGATGCACCGCGACGCCTGCGAGGCCCACGCCCGCGGCGAGCAGTCGGAGCACCTGCTCGACCTGCGCATGGCCTGTCTTTCACGACATGTCCATGAGGTCAGGGCAGTCACCGACCTGCTGGTGGCCGCCGACGCCGGCGTGGTCGAGCGGGCGGTCGACGCAGTGGCCGCGCTGCCGCCGATCGAGCGCTGCGCCGACGTCGGGGTGCTGCGCGCCGAGGTGCCGCCGCCCGCCGATCCGGCCACCGCGCTGGCCGTCGACAACGTCCGCCGCGGGCTCGCCAACGTCGCCGCGCTCGAGCACACCGGTCGCTACGAGGCCGGCCTGCTCGGCGCCGACCAGGCCGTCGCCGCCGCCGAGGCCGCCGCCTACGCCCCCGCAGTCGCCGAGGCCCAGCTCGCGCGCGGCCGCTTGCTCGCGCTCGTCCAGCGCGACGCCGAGGCCGAGACCAGCCTGCGCGCCGCCTTCACCACCGCCACCGCCAGCCGCCAGGACGCGGTCGCGCGCGACGCCGCGGCCGCCCTGGTCGACACCCTCAACACTCTCGGCCGCCTCGACCACGCCGAGGTCTGGCTCGAGATCGCCGGCGCCGCCCAGACCCGCGTCCCCGACGACGGCGCCGCCGCCTTGCTCGCCCTCGCCCGCAGCAAGCTGCTGTGGTCGCTCGGGCGCTACGCCGAGTCCGAGGCGCTGATCGAGCGCAGCGTCGCCGCCTACGACGCCCTCCACGGCGCCGACAACCCGGCCACCGCGCGCGCCCGCCAGTGGTTCGGCACCGCCCTGTGGGCCCGCCAGGAGTTCGACCGCGCCAAGGCTGTCCTTCCGGACAGCCGCGCCCGCCTCGAGCGCGCCTTCGGCCCCGAGCACCCCGAGGTCGCCGCGGCCCTGCGCTACGAGGGCAACCTCTACTTCGTCCTCACCGACTTCGACGCCGCGCTGGCGACCTGGCGTCGCGGCCTCGACATCATCCTCCGCACCCGCGGCGAGGACGACCCGCTGGTGGTCGTGTTCCAGGGCAACATCGCCGCGGCGCTGGCCCGCGCCCGCCGCTCCATCGACGCCGTCGCCGCCTTCGAGGCGGTCGTGCGCTCGCTCGAGCGCCGCCACGGCCCCGACCACATCGAGCTGTGCACGCAGCTCGACAACCTCGCCGCGTCCTACCTCGAGGCCGGCCAGCTCGACCCGGCGCGCGCGGTCATCGACCGCTCGCTGGCGATCCGCCGCCGCGTCCTCGGCGAGGACCACGCCGAGGTCGCGCGCTCGCTGCTGGGCCTGGGCGAGTGGGGCCTCCACGCCAGGGACTACGCCACCGCCATCCCGGCTTTCGAGCGCGCCCTGGCGATCCGCGCCGGCACCGACGTCCACACGCTCCTGCGCGGCCGCGCCGAGTACGGCCTGGCCCGCGCGCTGTGGCTGTCCGAGCGCGACCGCGTCCGCGCCCGCGCGCTCATCGAGCAAGCCGTCGCCTCCTTCACCGCCCTGGGACCCGCCGGCTCGCTCGACCTCGCCGAGGCCACCGCGTGGCGCGACGAGAACGTCACGCCCGGCGGCGCCGCGGCGGTCCAGCCGAAGCGGTGAGGGCAGCCGGGCTGCTCGTTCGAGCATGTCCGATTTTACATGCTTTTAAAGGCATGTCGTTCGGGGCATGTCCAAAGGCGCAGCCGGATTGGCAAGCACGAGCAGGTTCATCGCAGCCCGGCGGCCAGCCAGGTGCAGCCGCGACTCGGCGCCGCGCGACCGCGAACCCGCCCGAGCGGCCACGACGACGAACTGCCGCCCGCCGGCGGCCACGCGAACATCCTCTCGCCATCGCGGGCCGGGCCGCGCTACCTTCCGCGAATGCGCCACGTCATCGTCTTCGGAGCCACCTCCGCCATCGCCGCCGAGGTGTGCGCGCGCTGGGCCGCGCGCGGCGATCGGCTCCACCTGGTCGGCCGCGACTCCGACAAGCTCGCGGCCGTGGCCGCCCGCTGCGCCGGCGCCGAGGTCACCACCGCGGCGGGGGACTTCACCGACCTCGCGCGCGCCGAGGCGCTGGCGAACGAGGCCGTGGCGGCGCTCGGCGGCCGCGTCGACGTCGTCCTCGTCGCTCACGGCGACCTCGGCGACCAGCAGCGCAGCGAGCACGACGTCGCCGAGGCCGCGCGGATCGTCCAGGTCAACTTCCTCTCGGTGATCGCAGTGCTGGTCCCGCTCGCCAATGTGCTCGAGCGCCAGCGCAGCGGCACGCTCGCCGTCATCACCTCGGTCGCCGGCGAGCGCGGTCGCCCGCGCAACTACACCTACGGCGCCGCCAAGGGCGCGCTGCACGTCTACCTGCAGGGCCTGCGCAGCCGCCTCTACCCCGCGGGCGTCGGTATCACCACGCTCAAGCTCGGCCCGGTCGACACGCCCATGACCGTCGGCCACCCCAGGAACGCCCTGTTCGCCACCCCGCAGCGCGCCGCTCGTGACATCGACCGCGCCATCGCCCGCCGGGCCGTCGTCGCGTTCGTCCCGTGGTACTGGCGCCCGATCCTGTTCGTCGTCCGCCACACCCCCGAGCCGCTGTTCCAGCGCCTCGGCTTCCTGTCGGGCCGCTAGGGGCTCGGCGCGAGCCGTGCTCACGGCCAGACGTTCGGGACATGCCCTCGCAGACATGTCCTATGGCTCATGACCTATCGAGCATGTCTTTTCAAACATGGAGACTCAGCCGAGCTCGCCCCAGCGGACGATCGTGCCGTCCTCCGAGCTGCTCCACAGCGCTCCGCCGGCCCACGTCAGCGCCCGGACCGCGTCCGTGTGGAAGCGCAGCGTCGCCAGCGTCGCGCCGTCCGCCACCCGGTGCTGCACGATCGGTCCCGCGGGGTGGCCGACGAACAGCCAGCGCCCCTCGTCGTCGAAGCAGAGGCAGCGGTGGAAGGCCGGCTCGCCGTGCAGCTCGGCCGGCAGCTCCACCACCGTCCCCGCGGCCACTTCGACGATCCGCGGGCGATCGGCGCCCATCAGCCCGACGCGCCCGTCGTCGCGGCTGATCGCCACGCACACGGCGAGCGTCGGCAACTGCAGCGTCAGCAGCGTCTTGCCCTTGGCGAGCCCGACTACGACCAGCTCCTGGCCGACGACCACCGCCGCCGCAGTGTCACAGAGGGCGATGCGCGGCCAGCGGCCCTTGAGCTTGAGGTTCTTGGCCCACTTCGTCGCTCCGAACGCGCGCCACTGGGCGTGCGCGGTCGGCTCGGTCGCGCGCGACGCCGGATAGGTGTGCGACGTGACGCCCCAGGTCCGCCCGTCGGGCGCCAGCGCCAGCTGACCCGCGCCCTGCTGGACCTCGATCGACTCGCCCGGCTCGCCGGCGGCGTCGAACTGCGTGACCTTCAGCGGCCGCATGGGGTAGCGCAGGTGGAGCACGAGCAGGCGCTGCCCGTCGGCGGTCGCGGCCATGTCGTGGACCTCGCACTGATCCAGCAGCTTCATCGCTCCGCTGCCGAGCTCGATCGTCATCACCGACGGCAGCGAGTTGGCGGGCTGACACGACTGCAGCGTCAGCGCGTCGCCGCGGATCACCAGGCGCTGCGCCCCGAGGCTGTAGTCGGTCAACGCTGCGATCGGCTGCTGCGGCTGGTCGACGTGCCAGATCCGCACCGCCGCCGTCGCGTGATCGATGGCAGCGACATGGGTCGCGCTCGCCGCCGCCGACTGACCCGCCCAGCCCGGCATCTGCCCCGTGGCGCCCTCCAGTTCGGCGGTGAACAGCACCCGCTGCTCCGCGACGTCCCACACCTGCACCGCGCCAAGCTGGGCGTAGAGGGTGACGCGGCTGCGGTCGTACGCGATCGTCCCGCCGCTGGCCCGCTTGGGCAGATTCTCCAGCCGCTCGATCGCGCCGTCGACGAACGCGGCCCGTTCGCCGCCCTTGCCCATCAGGCCGCGCGCGTCGACAAAGAACGGCTTGAACCCGGCGAAGAACGGAGAGTCGTCGATCGGCTCGATCCTCCCGTCGGGGTGGACCGCCACGATCGCTTCGCCGCCGAGGAAGACCACCCCGTCGGGGCGCACCGCCAGCCAGGTCGCCTCCGCGACCTCCGGCGGCAGCGCCACCTCCTCCTGTGACGCGCCCGTCAGCGCATCGGCCGAGCACAGCGCCGGCGGCGTGCCCTCGCGGTGCCACACCAGGCGCGCGCCGTCGGGCGAGAGGGCGCCGCGGAAGTAGTCGCCGAGGCGATCGCGCGGCAGCAATTCGACCACGCGCCCCGACCCCGGCCACACGCGGACCATGACCCGACCACCGGGACCGTGGGCCAGCGCGAGCACCGACTCGCCGTCGGGGTGCGCGACCATCCACGACACGCCGACGACGGCGACTCTGGCGCGCGGCGGCGACGGTGCGGCCGGATCGTGCAGCGTGATCCCGTGGCTGCCGCCGACCACCAGCGAGCCGTCGGCGAGGAACGCCAGCGCGTGCGGCTTGCCGGCGAAGATCTGCAGCGACGGCGCGCGCGGAGCAGGAGGGAGGTGGGTGATCGAGGCCGAGGGAAACGGAGTCCAGCTCATGGGGGGTGCGACCTCGATAGCAGCGCGCGGGTCGCATCCGCAAGCGCCCGGTCGTCGGAACGTCGGGCGGTCCATTGCATGGCTGAAGAGACAGGTCGAGAGCCCGCACCCCTGAGAGTCCCTGCGGACATGTCCCGAAGAACACCTGCTCAGTACAGCCGCAGCACCGCCACGCACGCGTCCCACAGCACGTGGCACACCAGCACCACGAACAGGCTGCGGGTCTTGAGGCCGAGCCAGGCCCAGAAGAAGCCCGCGCCGGCGGCCGCCACCACCAGCGCCGGCACCCCGAGGCTCACGTGCGCGACCGCGAAGGCGGCCGCCGACGTCGCCGCGCCCCACCACGGCCCCGCGCGCGACGCCACCGCGAACGCCACCGCCCCGCGCCACACCACCTCTTCTGCCGCCGCGATCAGCGGCAGCAGCACCGCCGCGATCCCGGCCGGCAGCAGGTGGACCCAGCTGTACACCGCCGCCACCTCGGCCCGCGCCTCCGGCGTCACCGCGAACAGCACCTGGCTGCCGAGCCAGCCCGCCGCGACCAGCACCGCCGCCGCCATCACCCCCTGGACCAGCCCGCGCAGGCTCGGGCGCCACAGCTCGAGCCACGGCAGGCGCACCGTCATGAGGCACAGCGGCACCAGCACCAGGTTGGCCGCCAGCATCCGCCACCACACGTGCGGCGTCAGCGAGCCGAGCCCCCAGATCAGCGCCACCGCCAGCGGCACCAGCCAGGCCACGTGAACCGCCCCCTTGGAACATGTCTTGAAGAACATGTCCTCGTCGCCACGTCGCAGCCGCAGCGACAGCCCCAGCCATGGTTCGACCCCGGCCGACAGCGCCACGATCTTGGCCGCGGTCAGCGGCTGAGTCACCAGCCCGAGCTCGGAGGCTGCCGGCCCCGGATCGCCGACCAGACCGTGGCTGAGCAGCCCGAGCTGCGCCCGCGTCAGCAGCGGCTCGGGCTGCTTCTCGAGCCCCGCGACCGCGACCGCCAGCAGCGGGGCGGGGCAGGGCACCAGAGTCACCGGCAGCGCCAGCGCGTCGGCCACCCGCGTCACCACTTCGCGCAGCGTCAGCACCTCCGGCCCGACCACGTCGTAGCAGCGCCCGATCGCCGCCGGTCGCTCCAGCGCCGCCGCGATCGCCAGCGCCACGTCCTCGACCAGCACCGGCTGCAGCGGCGCGTGGCCGCCGTCGGGGGCCGGGAACACCCCCGCGTGGCGCAGCGTCGCCGCCAGGTTGCGCACGAAGTCGTCGCCCGGCCCGGCCACCGGCCCCGGACGGAGGATCGTCCAGTCTGTCTCCGAGGACATGACCGAACGTTCAGCCTCTCGCTTCGTCGCCATGTACTGGGTCGGCCGCGGCGGCTCCGCTCGCGGTCCCGCCACGCTGACGTGGACGAGCCGCCGGATCGCCGCCGCCTGCATCGCGGTCGTCAGCGCCGCCACTGTCGCCACGTGGGCCGAGTCGAACGACTGCCCCGGCTCGGGCCGCTTGATCCCCACCAGGTTGACCACCGCCTCGCAGCCCGCCAATGCGGCCACCAGCTCGGGGCCCCCGCGGCTCACGTCCACTTCTCGCCACACCAGCCCCGGCCGGTCGGAGCGGCCGCGACGGCCCCGCGACAGCCCGACCACCGCGTGACCGGCCTGCAGCAGCGCGTGGACGGTCGCCTGTCCGATGAACCCGCTCGCTCCGGCCACGGCGACCTGCATGCGCAACCAGCCTCGCACCCGCCGGGCCCGCGGCGCAAGGCGGGATTTTGCTTCTCAAACGCCGTCCGCGCGCCTAAAACAAAAATCAGACCCGCATGTTCAGCGCCCTCGCCGATCACGCCTGCGCCCGCTTCGACCGCGTCATGCGGCACGGACTCCGCCGCGTCCTCATGCAGCGCAACGAGCTCGACCGGCTCGCGCGGGCCGAGCACGAGCGCCGCCTCGAGGTCGTCGCGCAGTACACCGACCCCGCCGTGCTCGCCGAGCCCGATCGCCTGCTCGCGCCGCCGCCGGCCCCGCCGCCGCTCGTCCCGCTCGCCGTGCGGCCGCTCGTCGACGGCCGCGCCACGCACTTCAGCTTCGCCTCGCCGTACCGCCCGCGCGACCCTGGCTACGCTCGCGAGTACGCCACCTACGATCGCGTCGACACCGTCCACCTGCACGCCTGGCAGCACGACCGGCCCGCGCCCGCCTCGATCTTGCTCGCGCACGGCTGGTGCGTCGGCAACCGCCGCCTGCACGAGATCGAGTTCAGCATCTCCACCCTCTACCGGGACCTCGGCCTCGACGTCTACCTCTACGTCCAGCCGTTCCACAGCCTGCGCAAGCCGACCGCCGCGCGCTTCTCGGGCGAGCTGTTCCCCTCGACCGATCTGGTGCGCACCAACGAGGCCTTCATCCAGACCGTCCAGGACGTGCGCGCCGCCATCACTGCCATCCTGCGCCACAGCCCGGCGCCGCTCGGCATGATGGGCTCGAGCCTCGGCGGCTACACCTCGGCCCTGGTCGCCTCGATCGATCCGCGGCTGTCCTTCGTCGTCCCGATCATGGCCCCCGCCTCGTTCGCGCACCTCTTCTGGGATCACGGCGAGGGCGACTCGTTCCGCCGCCAGGCCGAGGCGCTCGGCATGACCCGCGAGCGCTTCCACAGCTCGTGGGCGCTGCACAGCCCGCTCTCGTACGAGCCCAAGGTCCCGTGGGAGCGCCGGCTCGTCGTCACCGCCCGCGGCGACGCCCTCGTCACCGAGGCCCACGCCGACGTGCTGTGGAACCACTGGCAGCGCCCGCGCCGCTTCCGCTTCACCGGCGGCCACTTCCTGCAGCTCGGCCGCCGCGACTACATCCGCGAGCTCGCCCGCTTCCTCACCGACCTCCGCATCATCCCCGGGCCGCGCTGAGGCGCAGCAGGCCCCGCGAGGGCGCGTCCGAGGCCCGAAGGGCTGGCGTGTCCTCGGTAGCGAGGGCGCCGTGTGCGAAGAGACATGCTCTTTCGGGCATTGGCGAAAAGACATGCTCCATGGAGCATTGTCGATAAGACATGTCGCAGGAGATATGTTCTTTCGGACATGTGATTGCGCGCCGAACTCCCCGCCGCAGCCGCCAGCGGGCTGGGCGAGCAGGAGGCCGCGTGCCTCGGGAGTGCCCTCGCGCGGCGCGGACCAGGGCTTGGCTCGGCCGCGCGGCGTTTCGACGCGAACGGGGCAGGGACCGCGCCCCGACCTCGGCCCACGCCAGCCGATCCCGACCCTGCGGCGACGCTGTCGTGCCGGGCGCTGACTCGCGCGTCGCATCGACGGTCGCGCTCCGGCTCCAGCCCCCCTGGACCGGACAGTCGTACTCCCGCCGCAGCACCCCACTGTCATGCCGATCGACGCACTGCGCTTCGCCCATCGGCTCCAGCGCGGACCGGGCGACGTCGCCTGCGCCGCCGCGCGATTGAACAACGCGTTTCAGTTCGCCTCACCATCGAGGCGCGTCCCCGAAACGGACACCGATGTCACCGCAAGGATCGACCCGCGCGAGCGCCAGGAACGGGCGCGCGACGACCGAGCCGGAAGGGCAGGCGGCGCGCCGACCGACGTCATCGACCGTGCAGCCGCGAGCGCGGGTCATCCTCGCGACCGACGACTCGCGCTCCGACGAGCCGAGCATCGACTCGCACCTCCAGCGCCCGGGCGCCGCGGGCCCGCGAAAGCGCCTCGGCGTGGGCCTCTCCCCCGCGACGGCAGGGGAGCGATCGGTGCGCCGACTTCAGGCCGGCACTCCTTCTTCATCCTTCATCGCGCCGGGCCTGTGTCGCGCATCACCCATTCGTCGCAGCGACCTTCTTACACCGGCGATGCTCGCCCACATCACCGGGCAGCCCAAAGTTGCGATCGTCGCGTCGCGCCAGGTCCGCCAGCGCGGCGATTCCTTGATCTCCTCGGCGTGCTCTGGCAACATGAGACCGTGCGGTTAGGTCTTGGCGCGCGCCTGGCAGGCGTCGCCTCTCTCTTCTTGTGGCTGGTTGCGACTGGGTGTAGCCCCGGGCGGTCCGACGCGGCTTCGCGCGGCACCGACAGCGAGGGCAGCACCGTGGCGACCGCCGGCGAGGGGAGCACCACCGGTACCGCCGGCAGCACGAGCACCGGCGACGCCGCCACCAGCATGCCGGTCACCGGCACGGGCGCTCTCGTCACGCCGTTGCCCGACCTCGCGCCCGAGCTCCCGCCCGCGCCCGTCGAGCCGTGCGAGTCGCACGCGGTCGAGGCCGACTGCGACGCCGCCGGTTGCATCTGGTTCGCCACCGAGCGCCTCGCCGATCGCTCGAGCTGCGCCTTCGAGGCCGCGGGTTTCTGCGCCACCGCCAGCGCCTCGACCGGCGACGAGGACTACGACTCCACCTTCTACAAGCGGGTCGGCGACGTCTTCCACGTCCGCCGCGTCGGTCGCAAGGCCGGCGACTTCCCCGGCCCCGAGCATCCTGCAGGCTGGACCGAGTGCGGCCTCGGACCGCAGGATCCCGAGGAGTGCGCCTGCGTGTGCGCGGCTGGCCGCTGCCCGGGTGACATCGCCCTCGCGCTGCTCGACGCCTGCGCCTCGCCGCGCCCGTGCGACGACGAGGTCGCCGGCGACGCCTGTCTCTACCGGGCCCTGGCCGCCGAGGCCGCCGCCAGCCTCCGCGTCGAGAGCCTCGTCGGCAACCGCAACATCGACGACCGCGTGTTCCTCCGCGGCGACGGCACCGCTACCTGGATGCGCAGCACCTGCGACCCGCGCGACACCAGCTGCCGCGACCGCAAGTGGGAGCTGCCGCGCCTGTGCTCCCTGCGCGACCGCGCCGGCTTCCTCGCCTGCGCCGCCGCCGACCCGGCCGACCCGCAGTGCCGCGACGTGGCCGCCTGGTTCTCCGATTGCAAGCTGGCCCCCGCGACATGTCCGTGAGGACAGCGGGAGGGTGCGGGCTGCGAATGTCCTAGGCGACCTGTCCCCTCGGCCAGCTCGCGTCTCACCGTCCGCTGGCCGCCGCACCTCCAGGCGCGAACCTTCCGCGGCGCGGCCGACCGTGCCCCGCGCCGAGCTCGACCGGCCGATGATTCGCCGCCCGGCACCAGGGGCCGAACACCTGTAGAAGGCGACGAAGCCCGTCTTTTCGCCCGTTCACGGCCCTCGCCCTCGTTTGCGCGAAATCGCCCCTCGCACCTGCAGCACGACCTCGGCTACCGTTCTCGCCGTGTTGCAGGTCAAGAAGTACGGCAACCGTCGGCTCTACGACACCGAGGGGAGCAGGTACGTCACCCTCGAGGAGATCGCCGAGCGCGTGCGCATGGGCGAGGACCTCAAGGTCGTCGACGCCAAGAGCGGGCAGGACCTCACCCAGGTCACGCTCGCGCAGATCATCCTCGAGAGCCGTGGGGCCGCGCGCCTGCTCCCGGTGTCCCTGCTCAAGCAGCTCGTGCGCATGCGGGACGACGCGCTCGCCGAGTTCTTCGGCCGCTACATCGCCTGGGCCCTCGAGGTCTACCTGCAGCTCAAGGGGGGCGCGCGCGCCGTCGTCCCGTGGAACCCGCTGGCCGACCTGGCGATGCCGGGGATCCTCAAGCGATGGTTCGGCGGGAGCGGGCCCGCGGCCGGCGAGCCGGCGCCGCCGCCGTTCCCCGACGAGCCGCCTCCGCCCGAGCCTGGCGGCATGTCCGACGAGCTGGCCGCGTTGCGGCGCGAGCTCGCCGAGCTGCGGCGCACCGTCGAGGACGGCCGGCCCCCCCGCAAGGGCAGGCGGCCCGCCTCCTGAGCCGTTTGTGCGCTGCACAATTCACGCCTTGATCTCCCGCCGCGTCGGCCTATCCTCGGCCGGCAGACCCCGGCAGGCCGTTTCGCAGGTGCAGCACGGCCGGGCCTTCGGGTAGCCTCGGGAGCGGAGGATCTTCGCATGTTCATCGGCGACTGGATGCGACGCGGAGCGCAGTACTGGCCGGACAACCTCGCCGTGGTCGACGTGGCCAAGGGCGAGGCGGGCCGCTTCACTTACGCCGCGCTGAACCGGCGCGCCGACGCGGTCGCCGGGTGGTTGCGCGGCCGCGGCGTCGTCCGGGGCGACCGCGTCGCGCTGCTGGCCCACAGCGGCGTCGAGGTCCTCGACGTCTTCTTCGCCTGCGCCAAGCTCGGCGCGATCTTCGTCCCGCTCAACTGGCGCAGCCCCTGGCGCGAGCTCGTCGACGTCATCCTCCCGGTCGCGCCGAAGGTTTTGGTGTTCGGCCCCGAGTTCGCCGCCACCACCGCCGAACTGCACCCGCACACCGCGATCGCCGAGCTCGTCCACCTCGAAGGCGAGCCCGTGGCCGGCAGCAGCGCCTACGCGACCATCCTCGCCGGTCCGGCCGATCCGGTCGACAACCCGGCCGTCGACGTCGAAGACATCGCCTGCCTGCTGTTCACCGGCGGCACCACCGGCGCGCCCAAGGCCGCCCGGATCTCGTACCGCCAGATCGCGTGGAACACCCTCAACACGATGGTCCACGAGATCCAGCGCGGCGACGTCACGATCACCCACACGCCGATGTTCCACACCGGCGGCCTGTTCGTCTACACGGTCCCGCTGCTCACGCTCGGCGGCACCGTCGTGATCATGAAGAAGTGGACCGCCGACGACATGCTCGCGCTCATCGAGCAGTACGAGGTCACCGCGCTGTTCTGCGTGCCGACCCAGTACCAGATGATGCTCGACTCGCCGCGCTTCGCCGGCACCTCGTTCGCCAGCGTCCGCTTCCTGACCAGCGGCGGGGCCCCGCTGCCGGTGCCGCTGATCCGCGCCTTTTGTGCGGTGCACAAGGTCGCCTTCAAGCAGGGCTTCGGCATGACCGAGTTCGGTCCCGGCGCCTTCTCGCTCGCGCCCGAGTTCGGCGAGGCCAAGGCCGGCAGCATCGGCCGGCCCAACTACTTCGTCGACGCGCGGATCGTCGACGAAGACAACGTCCCGGTGAAGGACGGCGAGGTCGGCGAGCTCGTGCTCAAGGGCCCGGCCGCCTGCTCGGGCTACTTCGGCGTCGACGCCCCGCACTTCGACGAGGCCGGCTTCTTCCACACCGGCGACCTCGCGCGCCGCGACGCCGAGGGCTTCTACTACATCGTCGATCGCAAGAAGGACATGTTCATCTCCGGCGGCGAGAACGTGTACCCGGTCGAGATCGAGAAGATCCTCTACGAGCACCCCGCGGTCGCCCAGTGCGCCGTGATCAGCGTGCCCGATGCGCAGTGGGGCGAGGTCGGCAAGGCCGTCGTCGCCCTGCGCCCGGGCGCCAGCGCCAGCGAGGCCGAGCTGCTGCAGCGCTGCCGCGACCACCTCGCCCGCTACAAGGTCCCCAAGTCGGTCGTCTTCCTCGACGCCCTCCCGCTCTCGCCGGCCGGCAAGATCCTCAAGCGCGAGCTGCGGACCCTGCTCTCCACCTCCGCATAGGACTCTATTCGCCATGTCCCAAGAGACAGCCCCCAAGAACCTCACCGCCCGGATCCTCCGGCTCGTCGGCTACCTCACCGACCCCAGGAGCGGCCCGGGCAAGTGGTGGATGCGCTTCGAGGGCGCCTCGACCGGCGTCATGACGCGCCTGGCCACGAGCCCGCGCTACCTCAAGTTCGCGGGCCGCGGGTTGCAGAAGATGTTCCACCTCCACCGCGACGTCGTCGACCTCACCGAGGAGGTCCTGCACTTCTGGCGCGTGCCGACCCTCGGCGACTTCAACGAGGTGCGGGCGCAGCTGCGGCGGGCCGAGGACCGGCTCGAGATCACCACCACCCAGCTCGAGCTCGCGCTCCAGCTGCTGGAGAAGCTGCAGGCCGAGCTGGCCCGCTCGGTCCGGGGGGCCGCGTGACGATGGGCGACGGCGGACCGTTCTCGCGGGTCAAGGGCGCCGCGCGCAAGCTCGCGGACATGGCCGAAGGGACAGCCACGATCGGCGCCGCCTGGCAGCGAGCGCTGCGCGACCGCGCGATCAGCCCGACGCGTTACCTGGCGCCGCTGGTCAAGCGCGCCACCGGGCTCGGCGATCCGCCGGTCAACTCGACCCCGAAGCGGGTCGTGTACGCGCGCGGCGGCATGAAGCTGATCCGCTTCGAGCCGGCCGTGCGTCGCTTCCGCACCCCGATCCTGTTCGTCTACTCGCTGATCAACCGCTACTACATCCTCGACTTCCTGCCGGGTCGCAGCCTGATCGAGTTCATGACCCAGCAGGGCTTCGACGTCTACGCCATCGACTGGGGCACGCCCGGCGCGGTCGAGCAGGACATGACCTGGGACGACCTGCTCGGCGGCTTCGTCGAGGCCGCCAAGCGGTGGGTCTTCAAGCTGTCCGGCGCCGACGACCTGACGATGTACGGCTACTGCATGGGCGGCACGATGGCCCTGGCCGCCGCCGCGCTCCACCCAAATGGCGTGCGCAACTTCGTCGCCCAGGCCACCCCGGTCGATTTCAAGCACGGCGGCATCTTCACCACCTGGACCGACCCCGAGTTCTTCGACGTCGACAGCATGGTCGACGCCTACGGCAACGTCCCGATCGACCTGATGGAGTCGGGCTTCTCGATGATGGCCCCGGTGCAGCGGATCTCGAAGTGGTTCGAGGTGTTTCGCCGCCTCGACGACCGCGACTTCGTCACCAACTTCCTCGCCATGGAGCACTGGGCCGCCGACAACGTGCCGTTCCCCGGCGAGGTGTACCGGCAGTACGTCCGCGATTGCTACCAGGAGAACAACTTCTTCGAGGGCCGCATGATCGTCGGCGGCCGGCGCGTCGACCTGCGCCAGATCCACGGCCCGCTGCTCGTCCTCGTCGCCGACAACGACACCATCGCCCCGCCGCCCTCGTCGGAGGCGCTGCTCGGCGCGGTGAGCTCGACCGACAAGACCCTGCTGCGGTTCCCGGTCGGGCACATCGGCCTGTCGACCTCGAGCAAGGGCCCCAGGGTCATCTGGCCGAAGATCGCCGGCTGGCTCGCCGAGCACAGCGAGCCGCTGCCGCCCGGGTGAGGCCCCGGGCGGGCCTTCGCCTCACTGTCCGAGCCACGTCGAGATCTGGGCGGCCGCCGTCGGGTGCCAGCCCAGCTTGAGGTGGTTGATGTCCTTCAGGACAGCTGAGTCGGTGAGCGTCCCGATCCCGTCGGTCGCCGCGCAGCTGTCGACGAACACCACGCCGTCGCTCGGCCCGGCGATCTCGTTGGGGATCCCCGGGATCAGCACGCTGTTGTCGCCCAGGTTCAGGTCGCCGCACAGCAGGTGGGTCGAGATCGAGGCCGGGATGCCGGCGTCGATCATGTCGGCGATCACCGAGCCCTGCTGGATCGCGTAGTCGATGCCCTTGCCGCGGGCGTACACGCCCTTGTACTGGCCCTCGCCGTAGTAGGTCGACTCGCTGTCGCCGACGATCCACTGCATCAGCCCGTTGTTGGCCGTGCCGGTCAGCGGATAGACGTCGTCCCACGCCGCGAGCATCTGCAGCTGCCCGCGATAGTTGTCGCCGGCGGCCGACTTGTAGATCGCGTACTCCGAGCGGTCCTCCCACAGGCCGAAGATCAGCAGCTCGTCGTGCGGCCCGGGCGCGTGGATCTTGCCGCCGAAGTCGGCGTAGACGCCGGCGTTGTGGGCCGTGCCGTAGCGGAAGATGTAGTCGAAGCCGAGGTTCGGCCCGCCGATCAGGATCAGCTTGCCGATGTCGTTGCGGTACTCGAGGTGACCGCCGGTGAGGCCCGACGCGTACATGCGCGACGACATCACGCCCTTGCTCCACCCGATCACGTCGACCTTGTCGACCCCGGTGCGCTCGCGGATGATGTCGATGGCCCACGCGATCTGCAGGGCCCAGAACACGTTGTCGCCCTGGCTGTGCGCGTGCGACACCGCGAACACGCGGTGGCCCGCCGCCGCCAGCTCCTGCATCAGGCCGATGTCGGGGCAGGTCGACTGACCGCAGCCGAAGTCGCCGCTCTCGCCGGGGTTGGCCCACGCGCGGTCGGCCTGGTCGTTGGCGCCGTGCGCCAGCAGCACCGTCGACTTGGCGCCGTTGTTCCAGCCGGGCGCGTAGTACAGCAAGAAGCGCCCGCTGTGCGGCACCGGGTCGTTGCCGAAGAACTCGAGCCGCTGCCCGGTCTGGTGGGCCCGCTGATCGAGGTCGAACCGATCCTCCTGAATGAAGAACGGATCGGGGTCGAACCACCGCTCGACGCGGACCCAGCCGTTCAAGATCCCGTCCTCGAACGTGTCCTCGAGGACGAGCCCATGCAGTAGATCGCCGCCGGTCTCGGTGGTCGTGCTCGTCGGCGCGGTCGGGTCCTCCGTCGTCGAGGTGGTCGCCGACGGCTCGGTCGTCGTCCCCGTCGGCGGCTCGTCGCCGGTCGACGTCGGCCCCGTCGTCGCAGTGCTGGTCGCGTCGCTCGAGTCGGTCGAATCGGTGCCCGGCGTGGAGTCGGTCACCGCCGCGGTCGTCGCGTCGGTGTCGCCGCCACCTTGCGGCGTGCAGGCGAGGAGGAGGGTGAGGACGGCCCAGGGACGGCTTGTTCGCATGTGCAGCAATTTAGCCCATTCATCGCCGGCGCAAAAGTGCACAGAAGCCCGCTGTTGCGGCTAAAACACCGACTCGGCCAAATTTCGCAGCGCCGCAAGAAAGCGCTCGTGCTGCTCGATGTGCGGGGAGTGTCCGCAGTCGGAGAACACCACCTCCTCGTAGCGTCCGCCGTTGCCGGCGTAGACGTCGAGGACCGCGCGCATCTGCCCGACCATCGGCTGCGGCGGCGCGACCTCGTCGCCCGGCCAGCCCGGCACCGCGCCCAGCTTGCCGAGGAACCCGAAGTCGAACACCGACGTGTCGCTGACGATCTGGTCGTCGGCCCCGCGGATCCACAGCACCGGCGGCCGCGGCTCGATGCCGGCGAACGGCGACAGGTCGACGTACTTCGGCGAGATCGCGTTGTTCATCCCGCGCGTGCCGGGCGCGACTCCCGGCCAGTTCGACGAGGCAGTCATGTCGCCGGGGTAGTGGTCGTCGCCGATCTTGGTCTTCACCACCGCCTCGACGAACACGTCCTCGAGGGCCGGCTCGACCCGGAACGGCGGCTTGAAGTAGAAAGTGTTCATCACGTTGCGCGGCGACACCTGGTTGTCGCCGCTGCGGTCGCCGGCCTTGATCAGGCGCGCGAACTCGGGGTTGGCAGTGCCGCCGCCCGAGCCGGCGAAGTCGGCGGTCGTCGCGGTGCCGCGGGCGTCGCGGGTGCCGCCGAAGCCGTACGGCGACATCGGGTTCTCGAGCACCAGCCCGGCGACATTGCTGGCGTGGTCGATCGCGTACTGCATGATCACGCCGCCGCCCGCCGACCAGCCGACGAACACGGCTGGCCGCGAGGACAGGTCGAGCGCGACCAGCAGCGCGTGCAGATCGTCGGCGAAGTCGCGCACGCCACGGGTCGCGTCGATCGGCGCCGGCTCGGTGTCGCCGAAGCCGCGCATGTCGGGCGCGATCACGCGGAAGCGATCGGAGAGCGCCAGCATCAGCGGCTCGAAGAACCCGCCGCTCGAGGCGTTGCCGTGGACGAGGACGACGAGCGGGGCCCCTGCCGGACCGGCGATGCGGGTGTGGACGCGGAGACGCGAGGTGGGGACGAGCTGCTGTTCGATCGGCATGTCGGCAGCATGCAGAGTCGCAAATGGCCCCGCACTTGTCGATGCGAGCAGTGATGCTCGATTTCGCGCCGAGGGCGGTACCTGGCGTAAGGGACAGGTCAGTCGGTGGTCGATGGCAGCGCGAGGCCCACGCATGGCGCGGACTCCGGGCGCGCAGGGCAGGGCGCACGCATCGATCGGCGCTCTGCGGCCGAACCCGCCGCGCGGAGCCTGGGCGCGCAGGGCAGGGTGCACGCAGAGCGCCGGGCGCCCGGTCTTCGCCGACCGAGCGCCGCAACGGCACCACGCGCCGGTCTGCCCCTGCGTTTCGGGTCGGACCCGAGGAGCGTTCGCCGGCTCGCGTCGTGCCGCCGTCAGCGTCGTCGCGAGCGCCGGCCGATCGCCAGGCCGAGGACGCCCAGGGCCAGCAGCGCCGGCGCGGCGTCGTCGCTCGTCCGGCACCCTTCGCAGCCCTCTTTCTTCGGCGGCGTGCCGTCGCTCGCGCCGTCGGACTCGGAGCCCTGAGAGGTGCCGGAGCCGTCGCTCGTCGACGTCGAGCCGGTCGTGTCCGACACGCACAGCTTGAACGACTTGCACATCCCCGCAGCGCACGCACCCCCTTCGCCGCAGTCTCCGAGGATGTTGTCGACCGAGAAGTCGCCGCCGGTGCTGGTCCACCCGCCGCCGCACGTGATCGTGCCCGCGCAGCGCTCGACTTCTTTGCACACCTTGCCCGAAGGACAGGTGTCGGTGCACTCGTTGGGCTCGCAGTACTCGCCCCCGTGACAGCCGTCGGGGCTCGAGCCGTCGGGGCAGCTCGGCGGCTCGGACACTGCGTCGGCGCGGGCGGTGCGGCTCGCGGCCGGGGCGAGCAGGAACAACAGGGCCGCGGACCACCGCGCGGCGGAGACTGTTAAGGAGCGGGACAAGGTCATCGCGCGATCGTACACGCGGCAGGGCGACCTCGGCAACCAGCGCAGACGCGGACGCGCCTCCCGGGAGGGCCGTGCCGCCGCGAGCGAGCGCGCCCGCTCACGGCTGGCCATTACGACATGTCTATCGAGACATTGCTCTGCCATCGATGACCCGCGCGCTGCGATTCTCAGCATCTGTCCTTCAAGCCATGTTCGACTGCGCCTGATCGCCCGCGACGTGAGGCTCGCGGACCCCGTAAACCGCTGCAGAACGGCGACTACGGGCCGCAGGGCGCGCATTCGCCTGTGCTCCCGCGGCCGATCGGCGTGTTAGCGTCGACCCATGACATTCGCTTCGCATCGATGGACCTTCGCGTTCCTCGTCGCCTGCGGTTGCGGCGGCGGCGGCAGCAACGACGACGCCGGCTCGACGACCGACGGGCCGCAGACGACCACCACCTCGACGACAGCCTCGACCACCGACGACAGCGGCCTCACGACCACCTCGACGACAGCGAGCTCGTCTGTCGGCACCGACGATCCCACGCCGACGACCGCCGGACCGGGGACGACGACCGAGGCCACCAGCGACCCGACTGCGGCGACGACGACCGAGGGCGACACCACCGGCGAACCGGTCGACCCGCCCGACCTGTGCGCCGGGCTGGTGCAGGATCTGATGGACCGGCCGATGACCCCGCTCGCCAAGCCCGAGGTGGGCGCGACCGTGGTCGACGCGGAGTTCGGCACCACGATCCGGCGGATCAGCGGCGTCACTGCGATGGGCGCAAATCCGGTGATCAAGCCCGCCTACAGCACGATCGCCGCGTGGAACACGGACGAGACGCGCCTCATCCTCTACGACGTGACGGAGGGCCACCTGCTCTACGACGGCAAGACCTACGAATTTCTGAAAAAACTGCCGATCGATCCGCCGGACCTCGAGCAGTTCTACTGGCACGGAGCCGACCCGAGCATCGTGATGTTCATGCACGGCAAGACGCTGGTGCGCTTCGACGTCGACACCGAGGTCGAGGAGCCCGTGCACACTTTCGACTTCTGCGGCGGTCCGGTCAGCGGCGGCAGCGACCCGATGTTCTCGTCGTGGGATTCGAACCGCTTCGGCCTCGTCTGCGACGATCAGGTGTTCGTCTACGACGTCGCCACCGACGCGGTGCTCGGGCAGGTCACGCTCGACGAGAACCCGGCCCAGATCGGGCCCAGCGGCTCGCTGGCGTATTTGAGCGACACCGGCCGGGTCGTCGATCCTGCGCTCGACGTGCTGCACACCCTCGATCTGCTCGAGCCTTGGGGTCACGCCTCGCTCGGCATGCTGGCGAACGGCCACGACACCTGGAACGGCTTCGTCTACGACCCGGGCCCCGGCGGCAACGACGACATCGGCGCCCTCGTGACCTGGGACCTCACCGACGCGACCTCGCGAGTGATCATCGGCCCGAAGACGGGCTATCCGTATCCGCCGGCGGGCCACATCTCGGCGCTGGCGATTCACCGGCCCGGCTGGGTCGTCGTGTCGACCATCGGCGATCCCTCCGGGCAGGGGCTCCTCGACCAAGAGCTGCTGCTGGCCGACACCAACACCGGCCAGGTGTGCCGCGTGGGCCGGCATCGCAGCTGGGGGCAGAACAACACCAACCTCGGCGAGCCGTACTGGGCCGCGCCGACCGCCGTCCCGAGCCCGAGCGGCACGCGGATCCTGTTCGGCAGCGACTGGGGCGGCGGCGAGACCGTCGACGCCTACGTGGTCGAACTGCCGAGCTACACGCCCTGAGCGGGCACCTGTCCTTGCGGACATCCACGATCTCGATCGGCGTGGATGTCCCCGGGGACAGGTCACTGTTCGACCGGCGTTGCGGAATCGCCTGTCCTCAAAGACAGGCGATCTTCCTCGCCACCTCCGCGCCAGTCAGCGCGGCCCGTAGATCACGTCGGTGCGCACCGCATACTTCACGCCCGCCGTCACCTCTGCGCCCTCGTGGAGCAGCAGGTGGTCGAACACCACCGCGCCGCCGACGGGGGGCTTCAGCGCGAACCTCACCTTGTTGTCGAACTTGCGCCCGCGACCCTGGCCGCGGCGCTGCGACTTGTCTTTCTCCTCGAAAAAGCGGGTCGCGCCGCCCTCGAACTCGGCGTTGAGAAAGATGACCAGCGACTCGCGCGTCTCGCCGAGCGGCACCGCAGTGCGGACGTCGACGTGAGGCGAGAAGCGCATCCCGACCTCGTAGCGGTACACGCGGAAGCGGAAGTTGAGCCCGCGCAGCGGCGCGCCCTCGTGCTGTGGATCGGCGATCCCGCGGATCCGCTGCCACAGCCCCTCGGCCAGCTCCGGCGCGTCGAACACCACCCGCAGGTTGTTGCGGGCCGCCAGGTTGACCCGGTACGTGTCGTCGCCGATCGCCAGGCCCGCGTGAGTGAAGCCGATCGCCTCCGCCGCCGCGATCAATCGCTTGCACTCCTTCGGCGACATCACCCCGTGGAGCACATGCACCCCTGGCGCCACCTCTTCGCGGCGGGCGGTCGCCTCGCGGTCTGCCTCGAGCACGGTCTCCGTCAGCGCGTGAGCCGCCGCGTGGAACGTCGCCTCGCGGCGGAACGACTCGTGCTCACGGCTCCGCATCCCCTTGCCTCGGCTCACGGTCCTCCTTTTATCACGCCACCATGCGGCACTCCGCGGTGCGGACATTCGACCGCCTAGCGCCGCTCGCGCAGGCCCTCGAACGGCTCAAACTGCCTCCAGCCCGCTGCCTGCACGGACTTTTCCTGAGCTTGCTCAGCATATCGGCCTCGGCTAGTGTCGTCTCGTGGCCAACTACTTCGACGACAACGAAGACCTCCAGTTCTACATGGATCGCGGCCTCGACTGGGCGCCGATCGTCGGGCTCGTCGAGCAGGACTTCCGCATCCCCGGCGGTTATGCCTCGCTGGACGAGGCGCGGGCCGCCTACCGCGACATCCTCGGCATGGTCGGTGAGTTCGCCGCCGAGCAGATTGCGCCGAAGTCGATGGCCATCGACGCGAAGGGCGTCCACCTGAAGGACGGCGAGGGCCACCTCGCGCCCGAGACCGACGCCCTGTTCGAGCAGATCAAGGGCCTCGACCTCCACGGTCTGGCCCTGCCGCGTGAGCTCGGCGGTATCGGCTGCCCCGCGGTCGTCCACTTCATGGTGTGCGAGCTGATGGCGCGGGCCGACAACGTCGTCATGACGCACTACAACTTCTACAGCGGCATCGCCCTGATGCTCCTGCTGTACTCGGTGCACGAGGGCTCCACCACCTTCGACCGCGAGCAGCGGGTCATCACTGGCACGCGCTTCCAGCCCGAGATCGCCGAGATCCTGCGCGGCGAGGCGTGGGGCAGCATGGACATCACCGAGCCCGACGCCGGCAGCGACATGGCCGCGCTCAAGGCCCGCGCCGAGCAGGACGAAGAGGGCAACTGGTACATCACCGGCCAGAAGATCTTCTTGACCTCCGGCCACGGCAAGCACCACATCGTCATCGCCCGCACCGAGCCCGACAAGCCCGGCCTCGGCGGCCTGTCGCTGTTCCACGTCCCGGCCTACGAGGACATGCCCGACGGCTCGCGGCGCCGGATCGCCGTGATCGACCGCCTCGAGGAGAAGCTCGGCCACCACGGCTCGGCCACCGCCGCGGTCAGCTTCGAGCGCGCCCCGGGCCGCCTGATCGGCAAGCGCGGCGAGGGCTTCCAGCTCATGCTGCTGCTGATGAACAACGCCCGCGTCGGCGTCGGCTTCGAGTCGATCGGCGCCTGCGAGGCCGCCTACCGCAAGGCCAAGGCCTACGCCGCCGAGCGCCGCAGCATGGGCAAGTCGATCGATCGCCACGAGATGATCGCCGACTTCCTCGACGAGATGCAGACCGAGATCCTCGGCCTGCGCGCGCTCGCCATGCAGTGCGCCTACCACGAGGAGCTGCACCAGCGGACCAAGATGCAGGGCGTGCTCGACACCGACCCCGACAGCATCGAGCGGGCGCGCGTGCTCAAGCAGGCCAAGCGCCACGGCAACCGGGCCCGCCGGCTCACCCCGCTGCTCAAGTACATCGCCAGCGAGAAGGCCGTCGAGATGTCGCGCAAGTGCATCCAGATCCTCGGCGGCGCCGGCTACGTCCGCGAGTACGGGGCCGAGAAGCTGCTGCGCGACGCCATGGTCCTGCCGATCTACGAGGGCACCAGCCAGATCCAGTCGCTCATGGCGATGAAGGACGCGATGAGCGGCATCATGCGCAACCCGCAGCGCTTCCTCACCCGGGTGGCGCAGGCCCGCTGGCGCAGCCTTTCGGCCCTCGACGCGCTCGAGCGCCGCGTCGCTCGCCTCACCTCGCTGACGCTCGCCGCCCAGCAGCACCTGATCCAGCGCACCGCCGCCGACAAGCTGCGCGGCCTCGGCAAGCACAAGATCACCGAGTGGTCCAAGGAGTTCTTCCAGAACTGGGACCCCAAGCGCGACTTCTCCTACGCGATGCTGCACGCCGAGCGGCTGACGCGCCTGATGGCTGACACCGCGATCGTCGAGATCCTCCTCGAGCAGTCGCGCAAGCACCCGGAGCGCCGCAGCATCCTCGAGCGCTGGCTCGAGCGCGCCGAACCGCGCTGCAACGCCCTCTACGAGGAGATCACGACCCGCGGCGACCGCCTGCTGGCCCAGCTGCGCGACCAGCAGGAGGACGAGGCCGCCTCGGACCGCTGAGCCCCGCGCTCCCTGCCGGCGCCGGCCGGCCTGCCGCGAGCGGGCCGCGCCGGCGCGCGCATTTCGGGCCAGCGGCCGCGAGATCGGGTACCGTCCGGCCCCCATGGCCGCCCGCTCCCGATCCGCCGCCGAGCCGCGCTCCGCGACCGCCCGACGCGGACGGGCGCGCAAGGCCGCCACGGACGAGCCGGGCGCACCCGCCGAGTCGCGCCGAGCCTCGGCGCGGCCCCGTGCGACCACTGGTAGCGAGCGGACCCGGGAGACCACCGGGGACGAGCCGCAGCCTGCAACCACCCGGCGCATGCGGGCCCGCGGGACCTCAGGCGCCGAGCCACGCCGAGCCGCGCGGTCCAGCGTGCGTGAAGCCGCGCCCGCCAAATCGCATCCTGCCGCGCCGAAAGAACATACCCCCGAGGTCGCGCCCACCGAGTCGCGACCTGCCCGGCGCGTGCAGGGTGGGGTGGCCACCGCCGACGTCGTCGTTTCCGCGCGGGTCGGCGACAACGCCGAGTTGTTCGCCCAGATCCTCGAGTTACATGTCCCGAAGGGCAGCACCGTCGCCGACGTGACCTACGGCCTCGGCGTGTTCTGGCGCCGCGTCCCCGACGGCGTCTACACCCTGCTCGCCAGCGACATCGCCCTCAAGCCGGATGTCCCCGCGCGCGCCGGCGCGAAGCTGACGAGCGGCGTCGACTGCCGCGCCTTGCCGTACGCCGACGCGAGCCTCGACTGCGTCGTCCTCGACCCCCCGTACATGGAGGGCATGTACCGCCGCAGCGTCGACCACATGGCCGGCTCCGGCACCCACGCCGCCTTCCGCCGCGCCTATTCGGCCGCCGCCGTCACCGAGTCCGGCCCCAAGTGGCACGACGCGGTCGTCGACCTCTACGAAAAGGCCTGCCGCGAGGCCGCGCGCGTGCTCGTGCCGGGCGGCGTCCTGATCGTCAAGTGCCAGGACGAGGTCAGCGCCAACAAGCAGCGGCTTACTCATGTCGAGCTGATCACGGGCGGCGAGTCGCTCGGCCTCTACTGCAAGGACCTGTTCGTGCTCGTGCGCCCCAACAGCCCCGGGGTCAGCCGGCTCAAGGCCCAGGTCCACGCGCGCAAGAACCACTCCTACTTCCTCGTGTTCGAGAAGCGGCGCGTGGCGATCCGCAGCGTCCGCGACTTCGCGGCCGGCGCCGACACGTCCGCAAGGACAGCTGCGGCCGTCCCTGGGAAGCTGACCGAAGAGACAGGCGCGGACCCGAGCAAGAAACAGCGCAAAGCAGCCACCAAGCGCGCTACCGAGGATGGCCTGTCTTCCGGGACAGGGCCGTCGAAGTCAGAGGCGCCGACCGAGCCCGCGGCGAAGACGGTCGCGCAAGCCAGGACTACGAGCACCCGAGCGACCGCGAAGCCCGCCGAAGCGGAGATGTCCCAAAAAACAGGTGCACCGGCACCCGCGACCCTACGCAGCGAGCCGAGCGAGCCGCAGCCCGACAACCCTCACATGTCCGTCGAGACAGGCGCGCACCAGGCCGAGCGACCACCGAGCACACCGACGACGCGAGCTGTCACCGGTGACCTGTCCCGCGAGACATCCCCCCGCACCTCATCGGCCTCGCCTTCGTCCCAGCTGCCGCTCCTCGACCTGTCCCAAGCGCCAGCCCCCGAATCCCCCGCTGGCCGACCTCGCCGCCGCGCCGCCAAGGCGGGGCAGGGGGGTGGCGGTTGAGGCGCCGGGAGTTGGGCGCGAGGGCCGCGATTGCCATTTTGGCATCCCGCCTCGGACGGCCTGACAATTGCGCGTGACAGCCTCGTTCTGGCTCCAGGAGTTGCCTTAGAATCATTCGCTTTTCACCGAGGACCCCGGCTTGCACACCGCGGGTTCGACTCGAGCGCCCATGACCAGCACCGCCCGTACCCCGACCATCCTCGTCGTCGACGACGAGCCCAGCATCCTCGACGCGCTGCAGAAGGTATTGGCGAAGGAGAACATGTCCGTTCGGACAGCCGCGAGCGGTCAGCAGGCGCTCGACATCCTGCGGAACGTGCCGGTGCAGGTCATGATCACCGACCTGCGCATGCCGGGCATGACCGGCGAGGATCTGCTCAAGGCGGTCAAGGCGCTGACCCCCGAGGTCGAGGTGATCATGATGACCGCCTACGGCACCGTCGAGAACGCCGTCGGGGCGATGAAGCTGGGCGCCTACGACTTCATCTCCAAGCCGCTCAAGCGCGCCGCGATCATCGCCGCCGTGCAGAAGGCGCTCGACAAGCACGCGCTGGTCGCCGAAAACCGCGAGCTCAAGGCCCAGCTGGCGGCCGCGACCAACCGCCCGATCGTCGGCAACAGCCAGGTGCTGCGGGCCGCCCTCGACATGGCGCGCCAGGCCGCGGGCTCGTCGGCGACCGTGCTGCTGCTCGGCGAGAGCGGCACCGGCAAGGAGCTGTTCGCCCGCTACATCCAGCAGCACAGCCCGCGCGCCGCCCGGGCGCTGGTGCCGACCAACTGCGCCGCGCTGCCGGAGTCGATCCTCGAGAGCGAGCTGTTCGGCCACGAGAAGGGCGCCTTCACCGGCGCGGTGCGGGCCCGTGAGGGTCGTTTCCTCGAGGCGCACACCGGCACGCTGTTCCTCGACGAGATCGGCGAGATCCCGCTGCACATCCAGGTCAAGCTGCTGCGCGCGCTGCAGGAGGGTGAGATCGAGCCGGTCGGCGGGCGCCTGTCGAAGGTCGACGTGCGCCTGATCTGCGCCACCAACCGCGACCTCTCCGAGGAAGTGAAGGCCGGGCGCTTCCGCGAGGATCTCTTCTACCGCATCAACGTCATCCCGATCCGCGTGCCCCCGCTCCGCGATCGCCTCGAGGACGTGCCGCTGCTGGCCGACCACTTCCTGCGCATCTTCGCCGGCAAGCACGGCAAGCCGGTGTCCGGCTTCACCGAGGCCGCGCTCTACCGCATGAGCAACTACGGCTGGCCCGGCAACGTGCGCGAGATGGAGAACGCGGTCGAGCGCGCGGTCGTGCTGTGCCGGGGCGGTCTCGTCGACGAGCACGACTTGCCGCCGGAGCTGCGCGACCCGCAGGCCGGTCATGGGCGTCAGATCACATTCTCGGTCGGGACCCCGCTGGAGGAGGTCGAGCGCCGGATGATCACGGAGACGCTAAAGTTCACGCGCGGCGACAAGCGGTTGGCGGCTGACCTGCTCGGCATTGCCACCCGCACGATCTACCGCAAGCTCGAGTCCGGCGCGCAGCCTGCAGAGCCCGCGCCGCGCGTCGAGTCGGAGAGCGACGAGGTCATCCACTAGCGGAGAGCGATGGAAGCCGTCTTCAAGCAGCACTTCTGGGTCGTCAAGGCGCTGGGCCTCAGCGTCGCCGCTGCGTTCGCCGCCTCGGCGTTCACCACCTGGCTCGGCACCTCGTACATCTACGAGACCCCGACCGACGAGGCCGAGGCGACCGGCACCGACACCGACGGCGCCAAGGAAGAGGAAGAGGACGAGGAGGACAAGCCCATCATCAACCCGCGGCTGATGTCGAGCCCCTCGCGCGGACCCTCCGCGGCCGACCGCAACAAGGTCACGCAGACCATCCTCTCGCTCAACCTGTTCTGCCCGACCTGCACCAAGGTCATCACGCCCGAGACCGGCCCCGGCGGCCCCGCGGTCGCGCCCGACCTCGGGCCCGGCGAGCTGCCGCAGGTCGCCGGCGGCAAGCAGCCCGGCGAGGGCCCGTGCACGCAGCCGCTGCGGCTCATCGCCACGATGGAGACCAACATGCCCGAGTACTCGTGGGCGACCATCCGTGACGAGGAAGACGGCAGCGTCGGTCCGTATTGGCCCGGCGACCGCATCCGCTCCGGAGTCTACCTCGTCAGCGTCGAGCGCAGCCTCGTCCACGTCAAGAACGGCGGCGCGCTCGAGTACATCGAGCTCGGCGTCGAGCCACCGAAGCCCTCGGCCAAGCCCGTCCAGGTGGCCGAGAAGAAGGAAGACGCGCCGCCGGCGGCGGGCGCCATCCCCGGGGCCGAGGACGCGATCAAGTGCGAGAGCGAGAACTCGTGCACCGTCGATCGCATGTTCATCGACAGCCTGTTCGCCAACCCGGCCGCGCTGACCAAGCAGGCGCGGGTGATGCCGTCGATCAAGGACGGCGAGACCAAGGGCTTCAAGTTCTACGGGATCCGCCCGGGCAGCCTGCCCAAGCTGCTCGGCATGAAGAACGGCGACCTCCTCACCTCGGTCAACGGCATCGAGCTGAAGTCGGTCGACCAGGTCATGGGCCTTTTGACCAAGATGCGCAGCGCCAGCAACCTTCAGGTCACGATTGAGCGCAAGGGCGAGTCGATCACCAAGGACATCACGATCCAATGATTGCGCGTAGCAACCCCGTCCGCCCGACTGCACTGGGCCTCGTCTCTCTCGGTCTGGCCGCTCTGACGCTCGGCCCGACCACCGTCTCCGCGTCCGCGCAGGATCCGACCACCGGCAGCCGTGGTGGCGAGCTGATCGGCGACGAGGGCGGCGGCACGCCCGGCGGCGGCCCGATCCCGTTCAACACGTGCAAGAAGACCCCGCGCGGGGCCAAGTTCACGATCACGTTGCCGAAGGAGACCGAGCTCGAGGACCTCGTCAACTGGATCATGTCGATCACGTGTCAGAAGTTCATCTGGGACCGCAAGGTGCGGTCCGGCAAGGTGACGATCCTGTCGCCCGAGCCGGTCACGGCCGAGGAGGCCTACGCGGCCTTCTACGCCGCGCTCGAGACGATGGGCCTGACGGTGGAGCCCTCGGGTCGCTACTTCAAGATCGTCGAGACCACCGACGCCAAGAACCGCACGCTGCCGACCTACGGCGACGACGCCGACGCGCCCAACAGCGACCGCTTCGTCACCAAGCTGATGCGCGTCAAGCACGGTAACAGCAAGGAGATCAGCGACGTCCTCGGCCAGCTCAAGAGCAAGTCGGGCAGCGTCGACCTGGTCGGCAACCTCCTCATCATCACCGACAAGGGCTCGATGGTGCGGCGGCTCGAGACCTTCGCCGCCGAGCTCGATCAGCCGATGGGCAGCGAGAAGATCTTCTTCTACCAGCTGCAGTACGCCAACGCCGAGGAGGTCGCGCAGATCATTCGTGACATCTTCGGCGAGGCCAAGGCCAGCGGCGGCGGCGGTGGCGGCGGCGGCGGAGCCACGGGCGGCCGTGCCGGTCGACGGGCCGGCGGCGGCGGCGGCGGCGGCGGTCAGACCGACTCGGCGATCAGCCGCGTGATCGTCGACGAGCGCAGCAGCACCCTCATCATCGTCACCACCGAGTCCGACTACATCGTCATCCGCAAGCTGATCGAGCGCCTCGACGTCAAGCTGCCCGGCGGCGGCGGCCGGATCCACGTCTACAAGCTCAAGAACGCCGACGCCACCGAGGTCGCGCAGGTGCTGTCGCAGCTGGCCACCGGCGCCAAGCAGGCCGCCCAGGCCTCGCAGCAGGGCGGGCAGAAGCCGCCCGCGGGCAACCCGGTCAGCGCCGACCTATTCTCCGGCGACGTCAAGGTCACGCCCGACCCGGCGACGCGCTCGCTGGTCATCATCGCCTCGGCGGCCGACTACAAGAACTTGGAGCCGGTGATCGAGAAGCTCGACCGCGAGCGGCGCCAGCTCTACATCGAGATCTACATGCTCGAGGTGAGCATCAAGCACAGCACCGACGCCGGCGCCGGCGGCCACTTCGGCTACCCGATCACCACCCAGCTCGGCGGCACCTCTGCCACCGCGATCGGCCTGGTCAGTAGCTCTCCGACGCCTGCGCTCAACTCGCTGCTGCTCTCGCCCGACTCGCTGAAGAACTTCACCCTCGGCATCATCGGTCCCCCGCTGATCAACTCGGGCACGATCCTCGGCACCGGCCGCGACGTCCCGGCCTTCGGCGCCGTCATCCAGGCGCTGCAGAGCAACAGCGACGTCAACGTCGTCAGCGAGCCGCACATGTACGCGGCCGACAACCAGGAGGCCACCATCGAGGTCGGCCGCAACGTCCCGACCCCGGGCGCCCTGTCCTTCGGGGCAGGTGGCGGCGGCGGCACCGGCCTGGTCCCGCTGCAGTCGGTCGAGCGCCAGGACGTCACGCTGCGCATCAAGGTCAAGCCCTACATCAACGACGAGCGCAACGTGACGATGGACGTCGAGGTCGAGGACCGCGACATCACCGAGAAGGACCCGGTGCTCGGCGTCACCACCACCAAGCGGCGCATCAAGCTCGACAAGATCGTCGGCCGCGACGGTCAGCCGGTCGTGCTCGGCGGCCTCATCCGCGACCGCGAGAGCGAGAACGTCAAGCAGGTCCCCGGCCTCGGCTCGATCCCGCTCCTCGGCTGGCTGTTCAAGAACCGCGTCAAGGAGAAGGAGAAGATCAACCTCCTCCTCATCATGGTCCCGCACATCATCGACAGCCCCGACGACGTGCGCCGGATCCACGAGCGGCGCGACAAGGAGCGGCTCGAGTTCATCGAGCGCGAGACCAACTTCCGCAAGCGCGAGCTCAAGAGCAACATCAACTACCGCAAGAAGTCCGGCATCTTGGCCGCGATCGACAAGGAGGCCCGGCGCATGGAGCAGGAGGAGCTGCTGCTGCGTCGCGCCGAGGAGGAGATGCGGCGCGAGATCATCACCGGCGAGCTCGGCCTCAGCCCGCGTTCGGCCGTCGACGACAACGTCGGCGGCGAGGGCGGGGGCGGCGGCGCGCCGCCCGCGACGGTGAACCCCGCGCCGGTGATCCGGCGCGAGCCCTGAAGCTATCCTGTTGTCTGAGATGCCCATGGACACCGCCCTCAAGACCACCGCAGAACGCAACGCCGGCCCGACCTTCGCGCCGCTCGGGGTCCGTCCGCTCGCGCGCCCGCTCGGCGAGATCTTGATCGAGATGGGCTGCACCACCGCCGAGGCGCTCGCCGAGGGTTTGCAGGCGCAGCACCTCGAGGGCGAGAAGATCGGCGAGACGCTGGTGCGGCTCAAGCACTGCTCCGAGTGGGACCTCGCGCGCGGGCTGGCGCGGCAGTTCGGCCTGCCCGCCCGCGAGAACACCGAGATCGGCGACATCCAGGACGAGCTGGTCGAGCAGCTGCCGATCCAGTACGCGCGCGCCAACAAGGTCCTGCCATACCGCCTCGACCGCGAGCGCAGCGTGCTCAGCGTCTACGCCGCCGACCCGCTGCGACTCCTCGACCTCGACGACCTCGGCACCCTCTACGACGCCGACGTCGACGTCACGCTGATGCCGGAGTCGAACGTCCTCGACCTCATCAACCGCACCTACGCGCGGCGCACCAAGGACGTCGACCTCGAGAAGAAGGAAGAGGAGTACGAGGAGGAGGACGAGGACATCCTGCACGCCTCGGCCGAGGACGCGCCGATCATCCGCTTCGTCAACAGCCTGATCTTCAACGCCTCGAAGGAGAAGGCCAGCGACATCCACATCGAGCCGGGTGACAAGGAGATCATCGTCCGCAACCGCGTCGACGGCGTGCTGCACGAGGTCAAGCGGGCGCCCAAGGCCCACCTTCCTAGCGTCATCGCCCGCGTCAAGATCATGGCGGGCCTCAACATCGCCGAGAAGCGGCTGCCGCAGGACGGCCGCATCCGCCGCAAAATCGCCGGCAAGGAGGTCGACATGCGCGTCGCCACCGTGCCCACGGCCCACGGCGAGCGTATCACGGTCCGTCTCCTCGACAAGTCCGCCGTCGCGCTCAAGCTCGACAACATCGGCATCGCGGCCGACCACCTGCGTATGATCCGCGACGTCATCAACCGGCCGCACGGCATCTTCCTCGTCACCGGCCCGACCGGTTCGGGCAAGACGACCACGCTGTACTCGGCGCTGACCGAGATCAACACGCCGGACCTCAACATCCTCACCGTCGAGGACCCAGTCGAGTACCAGCTCGCCGGCATCTCGCAGGTGCAGGTGCAGAGCAAGATCAACCTGACCTTCGCGGCCGGCCTGCGCTCCTTCCTGCGCCACGACCCCGACGTGATCATGGTCGGCGAGATCCGAGACGTCGAGACCGCCGAGATCGCGATCCAGGCGTCGCTCACCGGTCACTTGGTGCTCAGCACCATCCACACCAACGACGCCGCGACCGGCATCACGCGTCTGGTCGACATGGGCGTGCAGCCGTTCCTGGTCGCCTCATCGCTGGTCGCGCTGCAGGCCCAGCGCCTGATCCGCCGCGTGTGCGTCCACTGCTGCGAGCCGTACCGGCCGTTGGCGACCGAGCTCGAGGAGATCGGCATCATCCCCGCGGCCTTCTACGCCGGCGAGCAGGCGCTCAAGGTGCCGGTGCGCGACGAGAACGGCGAGGTCATCCCGCTGTCGGTGCCCGAGCCGCGGCGGTTGCCGCCGCGCGGTCACGTCTACCGCGCCGTCGGCTGCGACAAGTGCCAGGGCAGCGGCTACTCCGGGCGAACCGGCGTGTACGAGGTCTTGATGGTCAGCGAAGAGGTCCGCCGCCTGGCGATCCGCAACGCCGACGCCATGCAGATCAAGCAGGCGGCGCTGGCTCAGGGCCTGCGCACGCTCCGCGACGACGGCGCGCACAAAGTCGTCTGCGGCATCAGCACCCTCGACGAGGTCCTGCGCGCGACCTCGGTGGAGTCGTAACGAAGCATGCCGGCGTACGCGTATACGGGCCTGCGCAAGGACGGCAAGACGGTCAAGGGCGTCGAGTCGGCCGACACGGTCGCCGCGCTCAAGGCCAACCTCAAGCGCGCCGGCATCTTCCTCACCGCGGTCAGCGAGACCACGGCGCAGGTGGCGGCCGCGGGCGGGGCAGGCGGCCGCGAGGTCGACCTCGGGGCGCTGTTCGACCGCGTCTCGCAGAAAACGATCTCGCGCACCACGCGGCTGCTGGCCACGCTGCTTTGCGCCGGCGTCACGCTGCCCGAGTCGCTGGCGGCGATCACCGAGCAGAGCGAGAGTCGGCGGCTCAAGGGCATCCTCAGCGACATCGCCAACAAGGTGAACGAGGGCAGCTCGCTGGCCGACGCCTGCGCCCGCTACCCCGACGTGTTCCAGCCGCTGTTCATCAACATGGTCCGCGCGGGCGAGGCTTCCGGCTCGCTCGAGACCGTGCTCCTGCGCATCGCCGACTTCATGGATCAGCAGGAGGAGCTGAAGGGCAAGGTCACCTCGGCGATGATCTACCCGGCGATCATGACCGTGCTGTCGGGCGGCATCATCACGATGCTGATGCTCAACGTGGTCCCGCAGATCACGGAGATGTTCGAGGGCATGAACGCTCAGCTGCCGTGGAACACCGCGTTCCTGATCTGGCTCAGCGACTTCATCGCCGTCTGGTGGTACATGATCATCGTCGGCTTCTTCGGCCTCGGCTGGCTGTTCCGCCGCTGGCGCAAGACCGACGTCGGCCGCGCGACCGGCGACACCATCCTGCTCAAGCTGCCGATCATCGGCGACCTCGCGCGCAAGCTGGCGATCGCGCGGTTCGCCCGTACACTTGCGACCATGCTCGCCAGCGGCGTGCAGCTGCTCGCGGCGCTCGACATCGTGCGGGCGCTGCTCGGCAACTGGGTGCTCGAGAAGGTCGTCGCCACCGCCCGCGACAACATCCGCGAGGGCGAGGGCATCGCCCCGGCGCTCAAGCGCAGCGGCCAGTTCCCGGCCCTGGTGACGCACATGATCTCGGTCGGCGAGCGCTCCGGCCAGCTCGAGCAGATGCTCACCGACGTCGCCAACGCCTACGACCGCGAGGTCAACACCGCGCTCACGCGCATGACCGCGCTGCTGGAGCCCCTCATGATCGTGTTCATGGGCGGCAGCGTCGGCTTTATCGTGTTCTCGATCATGCAGCCGATCATGATGCTCAACGAAATGGCCGCGCAGTAGCCCGAGTACCTCAGGAGAGACCACCCATGAATCCGCAACTTCACACCGTCCGCCAGGCCGTCCGCCGCCGTCGTCAGAGCCGCGGCATGACGCTGATCGAGATCCTCGTCGTGCTGGCGATCATCGGCCTCATCGTCGGCGGCGTCAGCGTCGTCGCCTTCAACGCGCTCTCGGACTCGAAGGTCAAGGTCGCCTACAACGAGGTGGTCGAGATCCAGAAGCTCAGCGAGCAGTACATGCTGCAGAAGAACGACAAGTGCCCGAAGAGCATGGCGGACCTCAAGGCCGCCGGTGTCACGGCGCGCGTCAAGAAGGACCCGTGGGGCGAGGAGTACATCATCGTCTGCCCCGGTCAGCACGGCCCGGTCGACGTCACCTCCAACGGCCCCGACAAGAAGCCGTCAGGCGGCGACGACGTCAACAGCTGGGAGGACCCGAAGGAGATCGAGGCCGCCAAGGAGGAGAAGAAGTGATCGGGCGCTAGCCCCGATCGTTCTCTCCCGCGAGGATCGTCATGGCCATGCGGAGTCGACATACAGCAGCGCGGCGCGGGAGCCTCGGCTTCACGCTGATCGAGGTCCTCGTCGTCATGGGGATCCTCGCGCTGCTGATCGGCTCGGTGATCACCGGCCTCGGCGCCAGCAAGCAGGCGCAGGTGGCTCGCGTCACCAACCAGCTCGCCAACACGATCCGCTTCGCCTACAACAAGGCCCGCGTCACCGGCACCTACTACCGCCTCCTCATCGACATCGACAAGAACTCCTTCACCATGCAGCGCGGCGACGACCGCATGTACTTGCCTGCGACCGACCGCTACGGCCGGATCGTCGTCATCGACCCGGGCAAGGTGAAGGAGCGCGAGGAGCGGGACAAGCGGGCCGAGGAGAACTACAACCGGTCGCTGCAGGCGCGCGTCCTCGACGCCGTCAAGGGCGCGCCGGTCGGCAAGCCGGGCCAGACCATGGGCCCGCTCGGGCAGCCGATGGCGAGCGTGGCCCAGGGGACAGGTACTCCGGGACAGCCGACGAAGGCCGGCACCCCGGGCGCGCCCGCTACGCCGGGGCAGCCGGCGGCCGGCGCGGCCAAGCCGGGCACCACGCCGTCGTCGACCGGGTCGCTCGACAAGTACATCACGCCGCCGAAGAAGGTCCCGCGGCGCAAGCCGCCGATCTTCGGCGCCTTCGAGGACGACAACAGCCTGTCGGAGCTGCGCAAGCCGTTCAAGTTCCCGGCCGAGGTCAAGGTCATCGCCGTGCGCACCGCCGAGGACCTCAAGCCGATCACCAAGGGCGAGGCGAGCCTCTACTTCTTCCCGCAGGGCCACACCCAGCTGGCGCACATCCACGTGCAAGAGGTCGCCAACCCGGAGAACGAGTTCACCATCATCGTCAAGCCGCTGACCGGCCGCGTCGAGGTCAAGGAGGGCCACATCGACCTGGCGCTGCAGGAGGACCCGACGTCGATCCGCGACGACCTCGGCAAGAAGATGAACCGGAGGGCGTTCTGACATGACCTCGCCCGACACCAAGCGCCCGCGGCTGCGGCCGCCCGAGCAGCGCTACGCCGCGGCAGGCTTCACCCTGCTCGAGGTCATGATCGCCATGGCCGTGCTGGCGCTGTCGCTGACGTCGATGCTGACCTCGCAGATGGCCAGTCTGCGGGCCACTCGCTACGCCCAGACCATCACCTCGGTGGCGTTCCTCGCCGACTACCAGCTGATCGAGACCGAGTACATCGTCCGCAAGGAAGGCGGCTGGGTGCTCGAGGACAAGTTCTACGAGGGCACCTTCGCCGACCAGGGCTGGCCCGACGTCAAGTACAAGTGCATCGTCGACTTCCTCAAGCTGCCGGAGTTCACCGAGCTGCGCGCGGCCAAGGACGACACCGACCGGGCCAACCGCGGCGAGAGCAGCATGTACTACCGCAGCGCCGCCGATCAGGCGTTCACGGCGCTCGGTATGGTCTGGACCCCGGTCAAGCAGGCGATCGAGCGCTCGATCCGCAAGGTCAAGTGCACGGTCAAGTGGAAGAACGGCAACCTCGACGAGGAGTACATCGTCAACACCTTCTGGGCCGACCCGGAGAAGCTCAAGCAGCTGCCCGGCCTCGGCGGCGAGGCGAAGGAGGGCGACCTCGGCAACGAGAAGGCGCAGGAGGGCGGCGGCGCGGGCACGGGCACGGGCACGGGCGCCGGGGCGCAGCCGGCCGGCGGGCGCCAGACGGGCGCCACGGGCCCGGGGGCGAGCATGGGCATGGGAGGGAAGCGATGAGCACCATCGGCCATGTCGTTCCGACCATGTCCTCCAGGACAGCCCGCCAGCGCGGCCTGTCGCTGATCGAGATCCTCGTCGCGGTGGCGATGATGACGATGATGACCGCCTCGGTCTACGCCAGCTTCAGCACCACGGCGCAGAGCATGCGTTCGGCGGAGAAGACCCAGCAGAAGTACGCGGTGCTGCGCAACTGCCTGGCGCGCATGGGCACCGAGATCTCGCTGGCCTATCTGTCGCACAACCGCCCGGCGGGCGAGGACCGGCACTACACGCTGTTCGAGGGCCGCGACCAGTTCAACTCCGACAGCCTGACGTTCTCGGCGTTCGCCCACATCCGCATGCGCAAGGACGCCAACGAGAGCGACCAGTCGGTCGTCCAGTACTTCCTCGCCAAGGACCCGAACGACGCCAACCGCACCCACCTCTTCAAGCGCGAGACGCGGCGGCTGATGGCCGACGTGCCGGAGAAGATGGAGGAGTGGTGGCCGGCCTACGTGTTCTGCGAGGACATCAAGTCGTTCGACGTCAAGTTCTGGGACAACAAGCGCATCGAGTGGCGCGACGAGTGGCGCACGATGAAGCAGGACATGCAGCCCAACCGCCTGCCCGAGCGCGTGAAGATCAGCCTCGGCGTGTGGGACGCGGACCTCGGCAAGGAGGTCAAGTACGTGACCCAGACCCTCATCCCGATGCAGGAGCGCATCGACTTCTCCCGCTGAAAGGTTCACGCCGTGACCGTCGAAGCCGCCACCACCAAGCCCAAGCGACATGTCCGTCCGGCCAGGTCCGGCGCGGCGCGTCGGCGCGGCGGCGGCAAGGAGCACGGCATCGCCCTGCTGATGGTGCTGGCCTGCATCGCGGTGCTGCTGCCGTTCACCGCCGCGTTCAGCTACACCACGCGCGTCGACTGGCAGGCCGCGATCAACCTGCGCGACGAGATCTCGGCGCGCAACCTGACCCGCGGCGGGATGCGCCTGTCGCTGCTGCTGTTCGAGCTGCAGCGCATGGTGTTCAACCAGAAGCAGTTCCGGCAGATGCTCGGCACCTGGGACATCACCCAGGTCGCGCCGTACCTGATGTCGGCGTTCGGCTCGAAGGACGGCCACGAGGCCATCTCGGGCCTCGTCGGCCTCGACAACTCGACCTTCAAGGATCTCGCCATCGACCACGGCGGCTTCGAGATCCGCGTCGAGGCCGAGAGCGGCAAGCTCAACGTCAACTGCCTGGCGTCGCCGGGGCAGGGCAAGGACAACTCGCAGGCGCGCACCGTCGAGACGCTCGAGGCGATGCTGATGCCGACGCTCTACGACCCGCTGTTCGACGAGGAGAAGAGCGACGGCCAGCGCTACACCCGGGCCGACGTCATCAAGGCGATCGTCGACTACATCGACGAGGACAACAAGTCCTGGGACATGGTCAAGCTGGCGTCGTCGTCGACGCAGGAGCGCTACCGCTACACCGAGATCTTCGACCCGTACCAGCCGCGCAACGCCCGGATCGACAGCGTCGAGGAGCTGCACCTGGTCCAGGGCGTCGACGACGATCTGATGTCGGCGATCGCCGCCGACCTCACCGTCTACGGCGGCTGCAAGGTCAACCTCAACTTCGCCAGCGCCGACCAGATCGCCCTGGTGCTGCGTCACTCGGTCACCGAAGAGGACAAGTGGAAGACCGAGGGCGAGAACTTCTTGATCAAGACGCTGCCGCTGGCCCGCTACGTGGTCGACACGCGGACGATGAGCCTGTTCACCGACATGAAGGCGTTCAAGGAGTTCGTCGAGAAGCCCGACAAGCTCATGAACCCGATGGCCGCGCTCGGCGGCGGCGGGGCGGCCGGGCAGGCGCTCAACCGGGCCAACCTGCCGCGCATCCCCGAGGGCATGAACATCCGCGAGAACAGCGAGGAGGACAAGAGCTCGGGCGAGCAGCTCGGCGGCCTCAGCGACATCGCGACCATCGCGCCCGAGCGGGTCTATCGCATCGAGATCATCGCCGAGGTCGGCGCGGTCAAGAAGCGCCTCACCGCCATCTACGACATGCAGTTCGTCCGCAGCGAGGGCGCGAAGGGCACCGGCGCGTGGCTCTACCTGCGCGAGGACTGATCTCCATGGCTCCCATCTTCAACCGCAAGGACTGCCGCACGTGGCTCAGAAGTACGTAGGACTCGACCTCGGAACCTCCGAAGTCAAGGCCGTGCTCATCAACGCCGGCCTGCGCACCATCCAGGTGCTCGAGACGGTCGTCGAGCCGGTGACGCTCACCCCGCAGGGCGACACCTCGCTGGCCGCGGCGCTCGACATCGGCATCGCCGTGCTGCGCCGCCGCGGCTGGAACCACTACCCGATCGGCGTGGTGCTGCCCGGCAGCTTCGCGGCCTATCGCGTGTTCAAGTTCCCGTTCAGCGACCCGCGCCGGATCGCCCAGGCGATCGCGTTCGAGGCCGAGGGCCAGTTCCCGGTCCCGCTCGAGAACCTCGAGCTCGACCACGTGCCCGCGACCGTCTCCGGCGGCGGCGGCCAGGCGCTCGCGGTCGCGGTCCGCCGCTCCGCCATCGACCAGGTCCAGGCCGCGTTCAAGGCGGCGACGATCGACGTCAAGCTCATCACGGTCGACGTCCTGGCGACCGCGCAGGTGCTCACCGCCGACCTGCCCGAGCCAGCCAAGGGCGCGCCGGCCGAGGCGCGCACGCCGGTGGTGCTCGGCCTCGACATCGGCCACGCGACCACCGACCTGGTGGCCTTCGGCGCCAAGGGCCCGCTCGCGGCCCGCATGCTCCGCCGCGGCGGCGTGCACGTCACCCGCGCGCTGCAGCAGCGCTATCAGCTCAGCGACGCCGAGGCTGAGGCGGCCAAGCGCGACAACGCCTTCCTGCCGCACCGCGGTCAGGGCGACCTGTCGGCGGAGCAGCTCGAGTCGGCGACGCTCGTGGCCCGCGCGCTCGAGCCGGTGGTGCGGGAGATCGAGCACACGCGCATGTGGCTGCGGGCCGAGTTCTCGGCCGAGGTGGTGCAACTGCGCCTGTCCGGCGGCGGCGCCAACCTCCGCGGCCTCGACGCCTACCTGGCCGAGCAGCTCGGGCTGCCGACCGAGCGCGCCCGCCCGCGCGAGAGCCTCGGGCTCAAAGGTCTCGCGGGACATGACTGGACGGCCATGTCGGCCGCGCTCGGCGGCGCCGTCGGCTGCGCCCGCCGGCCGCTGATCCAGCTGCACAAGGACGCCGCCGTCCAGCGCGGCGGCGACGGCAGCTGGATCGCCGAGCGGATCGCCACCGTCGCCGCGCTCGGGTTCGCGATCCTCGCGTTCGGCGTGGTCGACACCGTGATCGGCTCGAGCGCGCTCGAGGCGGAGCGCGCGGCCTACGAGGAGGAGCTCGGCGAGGCCAGCCACAAGGTGTTCGGCGAGGCGCTCATTTCGAAGGCCGAAATCGAGGAGCGCCTCAACGCCGTCGACGGCCGCGACATCACCAAGCTCATCCCGCAGCGGGGCGCGCTCGACGTGCTCGCAGGCTTCGTCAAGGCGGCCACGCCGACCGGTCCGAAGCCGGCGCCGGCGCCGGCGCCGATGGTCGCGGAGGAGGGCGCCAGCCCTGACGCCGAGAGCTCGTCGGTGGCGACGCCGACGTCGCCGGTGCAGCTGCCCTCGGTCGAAGGCTCGGCGGGCGTCGTGTGGGACGACGAATTCGTGCTGTCGCTGATCGAGATCCGGCCGCGCGCGATCCAGTTCCGCGCCTCCGCCACGCGCTCGTCGGCGCAGGAGCGGTTCAAGAACAAGCTGCTGCAGACGCTGCCCTGCGTCATCCCGTTCCAGGTCGCCAAGGTGCGCGACGAGGGCACCAAGAAGGTGTTCGACCCCAACATCGAGCACGACTGCTACAGCAGCGCGGAGACCGAGTCGTGAGCGCCATCGAAACTACCCTGTTCGGGTTCATGTCCCGCTTCAACCCGCGCGAGCGGGCGCTGCTCGGCGTGCTGATGCTGGTGTTCTTCGTCACCGCGGTCGGCGTGCTCTACATGATGCGCAAGAGCTCGTTCGACACGGCCCGCGCCGAGATCGCCGAGCTGCGCGAGGCCCTCGTCCTCGTGCGCACCAAGGGCACCGCGTACGACACCAAGAAGAAGGAGAAGGAGGCGCGCGAGGGCAGGATCGCCAGCGCCCAGCCGATCGTGTTCTCGATCCTCCTCGAGGAGGCGCAGAAGGACCTCGTCACGGGCACCCTGCGCGGCGAGGAGGAGCGGCAGGCGATGGTGGTCGACGAGGAGAAGGGCCTGACCAAGCGCGTGGTCGCGTTCGAGGTCCGCAACGTCGCGCTCGAGGAGCTGCTGAACTTCCTCTCCAAGCTCGAGGGGCAGCCGGGCAACATCCTGTTCGTCGAGCGCCTGATGCTGCGCTCGCCCTCGGCGCTCGAGGACCGCCTCAACGCCGAGGTCGAGCTCGCCACGTGGCAGCTGCAGAAGCCCGAAGAGCCGGCGCCGGTGCCCGGCGGCGAGGAGGGTGAGTCGTGAAGATCCGCCTGCCCAACCTCGCCAACCTCCGCCGCGGCGGCGACCTGCCCGCGGCCCCGCCCGCGAGCGGCACGATGGTCGCGCCGGCCGCCCCGATCGGCGGCTTCGGCGATCGCATGCGCCTGTTCTCGCGGCGCCTCCGCAGCTCCGCCGGCTGGGTGTTCCTGGCCGTGTTCGTGTTCTTCGCCTTCATCTGGATCAGCCTGCCGACCCGCGCGCTCGCGTGGCGGATCGGCCACCAGGCGCGCCAGGCCGGCTACCTCATCGACATCGAGGACATGTCGGTGCGGCCGTGGGGCAGCGCGACGCTCTACAACGTCACGTGGACGTACGCGCCGTCGCACCCGGGCCAGATCCCGCACCAGATGGTGCTCGACGCGGTCGACGTCGACTTCTCGATCCTGGGCTACCTGCTGCTCGGCAACATCGATGTCGAGGTCGACACGGTGCTCGACGAGGCGCCGATCCACGCCGAGTACGCGCGCAGCAGCAGCGAGTCGAGCATCAAGATCGAGGTCACCGAGCTGCCGCTCGGCTCGGTGCCGAAGCTGCAGCAGGCGCTGGGCGCTCCGCTGCGCGGCCTGTTCGCCCTCCACGTCGACATGACGATGCCGGAGAACCTGTTCGAGAAGGCCGAGGGGTCGGTCTCGCTCGAGTGTGCCTCGTGCTTGATCGGTGACGGCCAGGAGCTGCTGTTCATCCCCGGCTCGTCGGGCATCACCGCCAAGGGCATCACCATCCCCGAGATCGACCTCGGCACCCTGGTCGGCAAGCTGAAGGTGTCGGAGGGCCGGATCACCGTCGAGGACTTCAAGACCAAGAGCGCGGACATCGAGCTCGAGGTCACCGGCGACATGCCGCTCAAGGATCCGTTCTCGAAGTCCGAGTTCGCGTTCCAGATGAAGCTGCTGGTCACGCAGGCGCTGCAAGACAAGAGCGAGACGCTGCGCTTCGCGGTGCAGACTGCTGGCCCGTCGTCGCGGATGGATCCGCCGGACGAAGGCTGGCTCGGCTTCAAGCTGCGGGGCACCGTCGGCAAGCCGCGCTTCATGGGCGTCAAGACCAAGACCACCGAGGAGCGGATGCTCGAGCGGCGGCAGAAGAACGCCGAGCGCGAGGCGGCCAAGAAGGCGCGCACCAAGTCGCGTTCGACGAAGAAGACCGAGGAAAAGGACGCGCTCGAGCGCAACAACGGGCCGGAGCAGCCGAGCGTCGGCGCCGGCGAGACCGGCGGGACGGACCGCGAGCCGACGAAGACGCCTGACTCCGAGATGCGTCCGGCCGAGCCGCCGCCGACGCCGTCGACCCAGCCGCCGCCGCCCGAGCCGGAGCCCGAGGCCCGGCAAGACGAGCGCCCGGCCGAGCAACTGCCGCCGCCACCGCTGCCGCCGGCGATGGAGGAAGTGCAGCAGCCCGAGGGTGGTCAGGGCCAAGGCCAGGGCGACGGTCAGGTCCCGCCCGAAGGCCAGCCGGACGGCCAGGCGCCGGCCGAGGCACCTCGCGAGGGCGAGGCGCCGCCGCCGAATGACGCGCCGACTGGCTGAACGCCGTGCCAGTGCGCCTTTCGTGCCAGACATGAAAATCTCGCAACGATAGGAGAAACGTCGTGGGCGGGGGTCGCGGGTTTGCGCGAGCGCGCAAAGTATGCATTACACCCGCGCATCTTCCGCCCGCAGAGTAGGCGAAGCCCCCGCGGAGGTACCGCCTATGACGAAATTTGAAGAGACCAGGCCGACCCGAATTTTGGTGGTCGATGACGAGTCAAGCGCACGCTCTGCACTCAGCGAGCTGCTGCGCGAGGAAAGTTATGAAGTCCAGTCCGCCGCCGACGGATACAAGGCGCTCGGACGCATCGACCAGTGGGAGCCGGATGTCGTCATCACCGACGTCAAGATGCCCGGCCTCAACGGCCTCGAGCTCATATCCAAACTTCGTGAACTCTACCCTGACGTCGCGGTCGTTGTGATGACTGCCTTCGGCTCGGTCGAGGGCGCCGTCGAGGCGCTCCACCTCGGCGCCGACGATTACCTCAGCAAACCCGTCGACCTGCCGCAGCTGCTCATCGTGCTGCAGCGGGTCCTGCGACACCGCGCGCTGCAACGCGAGGCCCGGCACCTCCGCTCGGCGCTCGAGAGCCAGCGCGCCGACCAGCGGGCCGGCATCATCGGCCAGTCGAAGGTGTTCCGCGACCTCCTCGGCCTCGCGCGCCAGGTCGCCGACTCGCCGGTGTCGGTGCTCGTCACCGGCGAACGCGGCACCGGCAAGCAACACCTGGCGCGCCTGATCCACCAGTGGAGCGGCCGCCGCGGCCCGTTCGTCAGCCTGCAATGCAGCGGCTTCACCGACGAGGCGTGCGCCCGCGAGCTGTTCGGGGTGCGCGACGGCGAGGCGGTGCTGCGCGAGGGCCGGCTCGTCGAGGCCGACGGCGGCACGCTCTTCCTCGCCGACGTCGACGAGCTGCCGGCGGGCGTACAGGCGGCGCTGCTGCGGTTCCTGCAGGACCGGGCGTTCTGCCGCGTCGGCGACAGCGAGCCGCTGCAGGCCGATGTCCGCGTGATCGCGGCGACCAGCCAGGACCTCGGCGCGGCCAAGGGCAGCAAGCTGCGCGAGGACCTGTACTACCGCCTCAACGTGGTCAGCCTGCGCATGCCGTCGCTGCGCGAGCGCCGGGACGACATCCCGCTGCTGGCGATGCACTTCCTGCGGCAGTTCGCCGCCCAGGCGCACCGACCGATGGTCGGCTTCAGCGAGCGAGCGCTCGGCGTGCTGCTCGGGTGCGACTGGCCGGGCAACATCCGTCAGCTCGAGAACAGCGTCGAGCGGGCGGTGGTGCTCGCGCGCGGGGCGGAGATCGAGCCGCGCGACCTGCCGCGCGAGCTGATGTCGAAGATGCGCGGCGACGACTCGGCGCCCGTGATCCCGGGCGCGTCGCTGCGAGAGATCGAGCGCTACGCGATCCTGCGGACGCTCGAGCACGTCGGCGGCAGCACGAGCAAGGCCGCGAAGATCCTCGGGATCTCGCCGCGCAAGATTCAGTACCGCCTCAACGAATACCGCGTCGCTCCGCAGACGGGGATGCCTCCCGTGCCACCCGAATCGCACGCGCACCGCGGCGCGCTGAAGTAGGGCGCAGAACATCGAACCGCGGCGCGTGACCACGGTTCACCGAGCTCACTGGCTGTCCCTGAGGACATGTCGCGTTTCTCCGGCGCCGCCGCGCTCGCGCGCGTGGGAGCGCGCGTCCGGTGACGTCGGGGCAGCGTGTTACGCTCGCGCCTTCGGAGGGTGCGATGAAGGAGATCGAGATTCGGATCGGGCGTGGCGCCGCGGCCACGCGTTTCGCCGCCGTCCTGGTCAAGTCGGGCAGCACGGCCACCCGCAGCTTCGAGCGCGCTCGCAGCGGCCCGGGCGTGCAGATCCACCTCACCGGCGAGCGCGGCTACCACGTCGCCCTCGTCGCCGAACCCTCGGCGGCCGACAAGGCGCTGCTGCGATCGTCGGTCGGGCACAAGATCCTGCTCGACTTCCCCGGCCGCCGCGCCGTCCGCCAGCGCCTCGCCGGTCTCTCGGGACAGGGTCTTCGGGACAGGCCGGAGCCGCAGGCGGCGGCGCTCGACCTGACCGCCGGCATCCACGGCGCGGCTCCCCTGTTCCTGCTGCCGTCCGGCGAGCTGGCCGGCGACGCGGCCGGACCTGCCCCGAAGGACATGTCAGCGCTGCCGGTGTTCGTCGCTGCGGCGCGCTGGATCTCCGCGCGGCGGACGTCGAGCTTCGAGTGCCTGTTCCCGCCGAGCGCGTTCTTCCCCGACGAACCGCTGCGGACCGAGCAGCTGACGCCGGCGCAGGCGGGGGCGCTGCAGCAGCAGGTCGAGGCGGTGCTGACCGCGGCGGCGCCCGCAGGCCCGCACGGGGCGGTCGACGATGCGGTGCAGCTGCGCTCGGCGGCGCTGACCGTGCTGTCGCACGTGGTCGCCACGGTGCTCAAGGATCCCGAGTTCCGCGCCGCCGCCGACGCAGCCGCCGGACGCATCTTCCGACTGGTCGACGAGGAGGCCGGTCCCGGCGGGCGCAGCGAGCTGCGGGCGCACGCCATCTCGCTGCTGTCGCTGCGCGGCCCGGCCCTGCGAACCGAGCAGCAGGCGCGCGCGCAGGCGCTGCTGCGCTCGCTGTCGCGGCAGGCCCCGCCGTACGCCACGCTGACCGGGCCGTGGCGGTTCGCCCTGGCCTCGGCGTCCGAGTTCTCCCCCGGTGAGGTCGAGCTGCTGCAGACCAAGTACGGCTTCACCAAGATCGCCGCGCCCGAGGGCACGCCGAAGCCGCCGAACCTGTGGGGCGAGGGCTACGTGGTGCTGCAGGCGCCGTTCGTCGGCAAGGGCGGGCGCGAGTTCTTGCTGTTCGCCCGCTCGGCCTCGCCGCGCGACGAGAACTTCGAGATGTCGCAGGAGTTCTTCACCGGCTTGCTCGTCAGTCGCCACGCCAACCTCGGCGCCTACGACATGCGCGCCTCGGCGATCCAGACCCAGCAGGTCGGCTACAAGCTGATGATGAACTGCCAGTGCGCCGGGCTGACCACGCGCTTCGCCATCGCCCGTATGTTCCCCGACGCCGACATCTTCTCGAGCTGGGACTCGACCTACTTCCGCACCGGCGAGGGCGACAAGGTGGTGGCCTCCGAGGGCATCGACTGCTTCGTGGCGATCCTGCGCGGCCTCGCCGAGGAGGAGGACTTCGCGGCGATCGACCAGCGGATCCGCAAGGCCCAGTGGCACCACCGCCAGAGCCGCACGCCCGACTTCGTGCAGTTCATCGGCCCGGCCCACCCGCTGGTGGTGGCGCGCTACCAGGACATCAACCGCGACGGCAAGGCCGACTACTACGACGGCTTCCTCGACTTCCGCCTGGTCGAGATCGCCGAGAGCCTCAAGGACTCGGCGGTGCCGCGCGACCCCGGCGCGTCGCCGTCGCAGATCAGCGGCGAGGCCGCGCGCGGGCTCGGCTGGGCCGCCGGCAGCCTCAACCGGGTCACGCAGTACTCTGAACTTTGGGACAGCTTGCCGGGCCAGGCCGAGATCCTCTACGCGTTCCGGGCCGGCGGCTTCTTCAGCGGCGCCGAGCCGCCGCGCGACGTGCCGGCCGGCAAGGGCCCGCGCGGGGAGCTCGGCCGCTTGCCCGCGGTGGTCCGCTACGTCCGCGATCCGGCCGGTGACGCGCTGACCGCCGACGTGCTGTTTCACAGCCACCTCAGCCACAGCGCGCAGGAGCTCAAGCGCTTGCTGGTCGCCGCGGAGGCGTGGTGGCGGGCGATCGACCTCGGCTACCTCGTCGACGCGCCGCCGCTCGACACGCCGCTCGGCCAGCGCGCCGGGCTGCTGCTGTTGCTGGCCGGGCTGCTCGAGTTCCCGGCCGACCAGAACCTCGTCGACGGCCTGTGGGAGATGGCGCTCGACATGCTGCAGCTGCCGCGGCTGTCCCGCTCGCTGATCCGCCGCTGCAACAGCGACGAGGACCACGACAACGGCAACTACTACGGGTCGGCGCGCGGCATCCGCGAGCTCATCGGCACGGCCGAGGCCCCCGGCGGGGCGCTCAAGCAGGCCAACCCGGAGGCCTACGAAGATCTTGCCGCCGCCGACCCGGCGATCGGCCGCGCCCGCCCGCTCGGCGAGGTCGCGCAGGCGGCAGGGGTGTGAACGTGCCCGCTGCGCGCTGAGGGGGCACAGCCGGGCTCGTGCCCAGGTGAGCCCGCGGGGGCGGCCCGTTGCGAGCACGCATCGCCTCCGCAAGCGTGGCATCGAACCTGCGCTTCAGGACATGTCCTGAGGCGCAGGCAACGGCTCACTCCGCGCTGCTGTCCGCAGAGACCTGCTCTTCGGGCAATGTCCCGGCGACCAGGTGCTCGAGCCACGCGGCGAAGCGCGGGCCAGCGAGCCCGTGGCCGAGGTGGTAGCGCAGCTCGGCCTCGACCGCGCCGCGCCACGCCTCGACCTCGCCCGAGCCGGCCAGCAGCTCGCCGATAGTGGCGTCGCCGAGGCTGGCGACCGCCTCCGTGAGCACCGCCTCGACCTCGGCGGGCAGGCGGTCCCAGGCGGCGACTGCGACCAGCGCGGCCTGGACGTCGGCCGCGACCACGGCCGGGTCGAGCTTGACGAGCTCGGCGTGGACGGCCGACTCGGGTAGGTCGAGCAGCGAGGCGAGCACGTCGGCGCGAAAGGCCGCGCCCTCGCCGGCGTGCTTGGGGTCGCTGACGCGGTCGACGATCATGTCGATCACGCGGCCGACGGCGCCGTCGACGAAGCCGCGCACGCGGTCCTCGACCGAGGCGTCGAGCCCGACCACGGAGGCCATACCCTTGGCGACGCCGAACAGCTTCGAGGTGACGCCGGCGCCGGGGATCTTGCTGGTGTCCGGGAAGATCGAGCCGACCTTCTTGGCGAAGTCGAGCAGCGTGGTGTGGAGGATCGTGCGCGACAGGTCGCGCACGGTCGCCTGATCGACGACGGCTCGCACGAGCGTGCGGCTCGGCGTGTAGGGCCTGCGGACCACGGTGCGCAGCAACGGCAGCAGATCGCCGGGCAGCCGCGCGCGCAGCGTGCCCTGCCGCGGCCGGATCCGTGCCAGCGCGTCGCGGAGGCGCTGCTCGAGCCACGCCGCGTGGCCGGGCGCGGCGGCGACGGCCTGCAGGCCGGTGACGATCAGCGGGGTCAGCCTTACGGGATCGATGAAGCGGCGCGCCGGCGCGGCGAGGACCTCGTCGACCAGCAGCGCTGCCAGCGCGGCGAGGTAGCGCGGCTCGTCGCGCAGTCGCGCGAGGAGGGCAGGGACGTGGGGCACGCCGGCCCTATACCAAGCTTCTCGCACGGGGGATACGCTGGTCCTCACGACGCGCTGCGCCGAGCTCTCGCCCGAGACCTGGCCCCCACCACGCGCGTTGTCCCGCCGCCATGCACAGCCGCAACGTCGAGATCAAGAGCCCCTGCCACGAGTCGTGGGACGCCATGCACGGCGATGCGGAGCGCCGCTTCTGCGATGTCTGCGCCAAACACGTGCACAACCTCTCGGCGATGACGCGGCAGGCGGCCACCGATCTCCTGCAGGCGCACAAGGGCGAGCACCTGTGCGTCCGCTACTCGAACCAGGATGACGGCCAGATCTCGTTCCGCGACACCGTCCCGCTGTCTCGCCTCCGCCCGGTGCGGACCGCCTTCGCGGCGATGCTCTTGGCCGCCTGCGCCCCGCACGGCGACGGCCCGCCGATCCAGGACATCGGCGACATCGCCATCGAGGCGATGGCCCGCGACGCCAAGCCCTCGCCCGAGGGCGGTTGCGAGGTCCAGACCGGGCCCTTCACCACCATGCACTTCCCGGCGGGCCACGAGGTCTGCAGGAACGTGGTCGACCTCGGGGCCCAGATCCGTCCGCCCCAGCCGCCGCCGATCCCGCCGGTCCCCGAGGTGACGGTGCCGACGATGGGCGCCGCGCCGATCGCCGCCGACCCGCCGCCGCCGCCGCCGGTGACCGAGGAGCTGATGGGCAAGGTGGCGCCGGTCGAGCACGCGAAGATGGGCGAGGCGATGCCGGAGGTGAAGGAGCCGTGCGATCCGCAGCCCGGCTTCGCCCCGCCGCCGCCGCCGCAGATGGGCCAGGTGCCGCTGAAGGTGGTCGAGCCGCCGCCGGCGGTGCCGCTGATGGGCGACGTCGTCGCCGACATCCCGCCGCCGCCGCCGCCCGAGCCGGTGCGGATGGGCCGGATCGCCCCGGCCAAGACCGGCAAGGTGAAGGTCGTCGGCGACCTCTGAGGGTGCGTTCGGGTCGAGCTGCTGCGCGCCGGAAGTTGGCGTCGAGCGAGCCGTCCTCGAGCCACGTGAACGCCTGAGCGGCGTCGGCAGGGCGGCTCGTCGTCAAAGCCCTTCGTCCTCGTGGGAGGACGAAGGCCGCTGGTCTCGTTCGATGGGAGAGGCGTCGCCGCGGCGACGTGCATGGTCGAAGAGACATGTCCGAGCGGTCATGCTGACGCGTCCTGCGAGCGCGGCTGGAGGTCGGCCGCGGAGCTCAAGGACATGACCGGGCGGACATGCCCGAATCGCCATGCTGCTTCGGGCATGTCTCCCAGGACATGCCCGAAGCGGCAGGCTCTCAGCTACCGGCGGTGAAGTCCTCGCGGTTGCTGTCCCACCAGGCTTGCCAGGCGCGCAGGGCCAGCTCGCGACTGCGGCGGTCGCCCTCCGCCGGGAACGGGATCCGCTGGCCGGTGATCCGCGCCAGCTCGTCGGCGGCCCAGCGGCGCACGGCCTCGTCGCGGTGGCGCAGGCCGTCGATGACCCACTCGATGCGCGGCTCCTGGCCGTGCTCGGCGTACCAGGCCCGCCAGCGCTGGGCGCGGTAGCCGTGGTGCTTGGCGGTGATCGAGCACAGGGCCTCGAGCGCGGCCTCGCGGACGTGCTTGTCGCGGACCGCCAGCAAGTCGATGAGACGCGGCACTGCGAGGGTGTCGCGCAGGGTGCCGGCGGCCTCGACGGCGAGCAGCTGGCGGTCGCGGTCCGAGCTCTCGAGCTCGCCGCGGATCTCCGCGGCCACCGTTGCGAAGTCAGGCACGCGGCTGTAGGACTCGAGCACGCGGGTGGCGATCAGCCGCACGTCGGGGTCGGAGTCGAACGCCAGCTCGCCGAGCGGCCGCAGGCACTTCGGGTCGCGCAGCTCCTGGAACAGGAACGCGGCGTAGAAGCGGATCTGCGGCCGTGCGCTGGCGAACAGGGCGAGCACGTGCGGGCTGACCGCGTGGCCGAGCTCGACGCACGCGCGCAGCAGCGGGCCGTGAGCGCTCGGCGGCGGGAAGTTGGTCGCGTTGGCGAGGTCGATGGGCCCCGGGAAGCGCGCCGCCAGGCGGGCCAGGCCGCGCTCGTCGAGCGCGCGCAGCCGCGACACGCTGGTCCACTCGGCCGGGTTCTGCAAAAAGCCCTCGATCACCGCGTCGATCTCGCGGTCGTCGAGCGCCGCGCCGGGGGCGGCGTCGGCGGCCGCGGCCGGCTCCTCGCTCGACAGCTCGTCGGCCGCAGGGCGCTCGTCGGCCGGCGGGGCCGCGACGGACCCGCTCGCCTCGGCGGCGCCGGCTGGCGACGCGCTCGCGTCGACCTGCGCTTTGGAACCGGTCGCCGGGGACATGTCCTCAGGGGCATGTTCCGAAGGAGCGATCCCATTCGCAGTCGACTGGGCCGCGGCGTCGTCGGCCTCCGCCTCGCGTACCAGCCGGGGCATGGTCAGGGCGCTGGACGAGGAGTCAGGGCGCGGGTCGTGCTTGCCGCGTCGCCGGCCGCTGCGCGGGCCGATCAGAGTGGTCGGCATCGTCAGCGTCGGACCGCCCTCGAGCTCGTCGGGGTCGCTGCGACGGGCCATCGGGTGCGGCGTGGCGGTGAGGCCGCCCGAGCGCCGCAGCGTCTTCGGGATCACCAATACCGGCTCGTCCTCGGCCGCCTCGTTCGCGCGGCGACGGCGGCCCGCGCCGGGCGTGCCGGGCGGGGCGACGAGGTTGGGGATCAGGGTCTCGGGCGGGACCGGGGAGTCGACCCGCGGGAGGTCGAGGACGGTCTTGGCGTCGGGCGCGGCGCGGGTCTCGACCAGCAGCGGCTCGTGGGTCGGCGGCGGCGAGAGGTCGAGGATGGTCGGGGTGTCGGAGGCGGCGCGCGGCCACTCGTCGAACTCGTCGCGCGTCGATGCCCGCGTGGTCTCCTCGAGCATGACCCGCGGCGCGCCCGGCAGCGTCGCCGCCGGATCGTGGTCGACGCGGGCCTCGGCGGCGGTCGCGGCCGAGCGCAGCGCCGCGGCCACGGGCAGCGGGTCCTCGATGCCTGACGGCTCGGCGGTGGCGATCCAGCCCGGCATCTCCGGCTGCGGGCTCGCTGGCGGCGCCTCGGGGCTGTCCGATCGCGCATGTCCGAAGGTATTGGGCCGATCGGACAGGTCGATCGTCACCGCCGGCAGCGGCGGCTTGGTGAACATCGCGGCGAAGCGGGCCACGAGCGGGCTGTCCTGGCCGTTCTCGGGGCCGAGAGGCACCGGGACCGGCGCGAGGCCGAGGCCGGGGCCGTCACGGCGCGGCGGCGGGCTGTCGAGCTCCTCGGGGTCGTCGGTGAGGTCCTCGTACTCCGGCTCGTCGACGGGCGGGGGCGGCGGCTCGTCGGCGAGCGTCTGGGCCCGCACGAGCGCGGAGCTCTCGGCGCGGACCGGCAGCGGCGTCACGGTCGCCGGGTCGTCGCGGCGGATCGGGTTCTTCAGGGTGATGACGGCGCGCCCGCGGTTGCCGCGGCTGCGCAGCCGGCTGGCGAGGCTGTTGCTGTCCCCGAAGCCAGGTTCACTCGCCGCCCCGCTCGCGGTCGGCGGCGGCTCGGAATCGTCGGGTTCGGCCGAGGTCTCGCCGGACGGCGGCTCGGTTTCGGAGCTGTCCGCAGAGACAGGTGGCGTCGTGGCCGGCGCGTCGGCCTCGTCGACGGTGACGATCGGGGTCGCCGGCCGGATCGACGGGCGCGTGCGGTCGGCGGGGCCGGCCCCGGGCGTGCCGCCGGGCACCACCCAGCCGAGCAGCCGCAGCAGCGCCTCGAGGCTCTGCCGGGCCGTGTCGCACAGCTCGCGCAGGACGGTCCGCTCGCGCGGATCGAAGGCGACGCCGGAGCGGTCGAGGTAGAGCATCAGCACGGTGCGGCCGCCGGCGAGCACGGGCTCGAAGATGCAGGGGATCCCCAGCGGCTGGCCGACTGCGAACGACAGGCTCGGCTCGATCAGGAGGTGCAGCGGACCCTGGCCCGACACTGCGCGATCGAGCAGGCCGCCCTCGGGCAGCGGGATGACGAGACCCTCGGACATCCGCAGCGCGCTGCCGGGCGCGGCCAGGACGCGCAGACCCTCGCGCTTGACCCCGAACAGGGCCACGCGCGGGGCGATCAGGCTCGCGGCCCGCACCAGGGCCTCGGTGATCCGGTCGCGCTCGCGCGCGGTGGCCAGAGTGGCGCGGGCGGCGTCGAGGCGCTGCGCCAGAGTCATGACCATCGGCTGCGGCAGGGCCGGCGGCTTGCGCGTCGACGACTCGACCAGATCCTCGTCAGACGCGGCTTCGGGGGCGCTCGGCGCGGCCTCCGAGGAGCTGGTCGAAGAGACAGGCGGGCTCGGCGCGGGCTCGGCGGGGCTGGCCGAAGGGACGGGCGGGCTCGGCGCGGGCTCGGCGGGGCTGGCCGAAGGGACAGGTGGACTCGATGCGGCCGTGGGGCGAGCGACGCCGTTGCTGGGGCCGTGCGCGGCCGCGGGCTTGTCGGGGGCGGGGGCGGGGGCGGGCGCCACGCCTACCGGGATGCCGACGAGGGTGCGCCTGTCCCAATTGCCAGACGAGGTGTCGGAATAGATCGGCACCCCGAGGGCTGGGGTCACCGGTCGCGGCGTGGTCGCCGGCGGCAGGATGATGAGCGGCGTGTCGGGGGCGATGGCCATCGCCGCCAGCGAGGCGTTCTCGTCCTCGAAGCCGCCGGGGTCGATGAGCGGGGCGTCCGGGGCGACGGGGACGGGCGAGGGCCGCGTCGAGGGCGGCCGATTGGCGGCGGGTGCCGGGTCGGGCTCGGGCGCCCGCGAGTCGTACGCCGCCGTCTGGCGGCTCGCCGCGGCGGCAGGCGTGGGGGCGGTCTCGGTCCGGCGCCCCGCAGCGGCGTGGCTCGGGGTGTCGAGCTGGGGCGACCTGGTCTCAGAGACAGGTGCAGCGTCACGCGCGGGCTCGCGGCCGGAGGGCAGGGCCGAGGCGTTTGAAGCGGAGCTGTCCGCGGGGACAGGTGCGGGCGCGGCGTTGACGCTCGGCGGCGTCGATGCTGCGGCCCGGCTGTCCTGAGGGACAGGTGTGGCGGCCGGGGTCGTCGCGGAACTGCTGGTCGCGGCGGCCGCACGGTCTGCGGCGAGCTCGTCGGAGGTGCGAGGCGCGTGGGCGCGGGCGTCGGAGTCGGATGTCGGCGAATCGGCGAGAGTCGGCGCTGCGGGGGAGGAACCCGCGGTGAGCGTCGAACCGTTCGCCGGGCGAGCTCGGTCCGCGTCAATCGCCTCGTTGCGGCTGTCCTTGAGGGCAGGTGCGGGCGAGTCGCCCGGCCTGTCCCCGGGGACAGGCGCCGTCGCGGCGGCGTCGTCGGGCGTGCCCGTCCGCGGCGAGCCGGCCTCCGACGGCGGTGGCGCGCCGGACGGCGAACCCGTCGCGCGCGCCGCGGTGTTCGGCCCGGACATCGCCGCCGGGCGCGGGCCGGCCATCTGCCTGTCCGAGGGGACAGGTACGTCGGCCAGCAGCGCGTCGGCCAGCGACACCGGTCGCACGCCCGCGGTCGTCCCGTCCGCCGCGACAGGGGTGGTCTGCGTGGCGTCCGCGGCGTCGGCCCTCGGGGCGGCGGCAGGCCTGGCCTCGGTGCCGTCTACCTTCGCGTCGATGGCGGACCTGTCCGCAGGGACAGGAGCTTCCACATGAGCAGCGGCGACCTGGTCGCTCGCAGACCCACCGGTCCGCGACGAATCGAGGGCAGGGCCTCCGGCCTCGACCTCCAGCCCGTGGGTGGCGGTGGGCGCCTCGGTGCGACGGGCCGGGGTGTCGGATCCCTGGCTCGGGTCCGAGCTGGTCGCCTGGCGATCGCCGGCGCTCGGCGCGTCGGCGATGCGAGCGTCGACCGGCGTGTCTGCGCCGGACGGCTCCGGTCGCGCGTCGGCGTGCGACCTGTCCGCAGGGACAGCTGCATCTGCGCCCCGGGCATCGGCCGGTTGCCTGTCCGCGGGGACAGGTGCCCCCTCGCGCGCCTCGGATGTCGGCCTGTCCCCAGGGACAGCTGCCTCGGCGCGGACCTCCGTCGTCTGCCTGTCCGTTGGGACAGGTGCGTCTTCCGCCCGACTGTCCGCAGGGACAGCCGCTTCGCTCGGACGCGGCTCGGCGGCGCCCGGCATCAGGCTGATGGTGATCGAGGCGGTGCGCAGCGCCTCGAGGTAGTCGAGCAGGATCAGCGCGTAGCGCGGGGCGAGGATCGAGCCGGTGCGCTCGGCGGCGATCTTGGCCAGGCAGCACTCGGGCGCGACGACCGGGTAGAAGCCGCGGACCATGCGGTAGAGCTGGCCGAGCTTGGCGTCGGGCAGGTCGGGGTGGACGGCGACGATCAGCCGGCCGTCCTCCTGCGCGAGCGGCATGGCCCAGCCGATGTCGACCAGGTCTCTCGGGACATGTTCCCAGGGACGGGTCGGCCCGCGCTCGAGCAGCCGCACCGGCGCGCCGGGGAGGCCGCAGGCGCTCTGCAGCAGGGCGTCGAGCTGCAGCGGGGTCATCAGCCCGAGCTCGAGGATCGCGGTGTCGAGGCTGCCGCCGGCCAGCTGCTGCCGCCGGGTCGCGGCCTCGAGATCGGCGCGCGAGAGCGGGCCGTTGGCTTCGAGGTGGCGCAGGAGGAGGCTCACTGTTCCCTCACGACGTAGGTGCCTGTCAGGTAGTCGTGGAAGGCCCGCTTCTCGCGGTCGAAGGCCATCCATAGCGAGCCGAGGCCGCCGGGTACCAGGCCGACGGCGGTGCCCGCGAAACGCACCGTCGCGCGCACCGGACCGACCTTGCCGCCGGCGCGGTGGACCACGCGGATCCCGGTGAGCTTCTGCCCGGGTGTCCTTCCGGACAGGGCGATGAAGAGCACGAAGTAGAACGCGACCATCACCAGGAGCGGCGCCAGCCACACCAGGATCTCGAGCGGCTCGACGGTCAAGAGCTGGAGCAGGCCGGCCCACGAGAAGGCGCCGCGCACCGGGCTGGCATCGCCGATCACGCGCTGCAGCCCGAGATGCAGCGGCCCGGCGGTGACGAGCAGGATCGCGGCGTCGACCACCGCGGCGGCGAGGCGACGCCAGAAGCCGGCGACGCGCACCGGCACCAGCGCTTGCCCGCACGCCGGGCACGTCGGTTGCCCGTCCTTGACGAGGCCGATGTCCAGCGCCGCGTCGCAGCTCGGACACGGTGCGGGTCGCTCCTTGCGGGACCAAAACGCCATCGGCGCGCACCATAACACGGCCCCGGGCCTCCCGGTCCGTCCCCGCGCGGCGCGGCGGGTCCCCGCCGGCGCTCAGGCGAACATCACGCGAGCGACAGCGACCAGCGCCGCCGTCTCGGTGCGCAGCGTGTAGGGCCCGAGGCCGAGCGCGCGGAAGCCCGCGGCGCGCAGCAGCGCCGCCTCCTCGGGGGTAAACCCACCTTCGGGCCCCACGCACACACGAGCACCCGCCGTGACCGCCGGCGCGTCGCTCGATGTCGCGCGCAATTCCTCCCACGCGAACAAGCCGGGGAGGTCGGTGCGCCGGTGCGTGGCCTCGCGGAGATCGACGGGTCCCGAGATCGCAGGCGCGCGCGGCCTGCCGCACTGACGCTGCGCCGCTCGCAGCACCCGCGCGATCCGTTCGCCGCCGGGCGCCGCGCCCTGGCTGCGGGCGCAGCGGACCAGCACGACCTCGGCGACGCCGATCTCGCACAGCGCCGGCAGCACGTCCAGCACGGTGGCCGGCTCGGGCATGCCGAGCAGGACCACGACCTCGCGCGCGGGGGCCGGCACCGTTCGTTGCTCGAGCAACTTCAGGGTGGTGCCGCGCGCGTCGCCGCCGACGACCTCGGCCAGCCACAGGGCGCCGTGGTCGTCGATCGCCTCGATGCGCGCGCCGTCGCCGACCCGGCGGACCCGCCGGAGGTAGTGCGACTCGGCTGCGTCCAGGTCGACACGCGCCGGGTCGGCCGGCGCGCCCACGAACACCCGCGTGCTCATCCGGCCGCTCGCAGGACCAGCGCGCACCACTCGGCGAGGTCGCGGCGGTCGGCCAGCGCCAGCCCGGCCGCGGTGTAGGCGGCGAGCACGTCCTCGGCCTCCTCGCCGAGCACGCCGCTGAGGACGACGGCGCCGCCGGGGGCGAGGCGGCGCGCGAGGTCGCCGGCGATCGGGATCAGCACGCCGGGGCGGATGTTGGCGAGGATCAGATCGAAGCTGTCCGAAAGTTCCAAGACGGTCGCGGCCCGGATCTCGAGCCGGTCTTCTAGCTTGTTGGCAGCGGCGTTCTCGGCGGTGGTGTCGGCGGCCTCGGGATCATTGTCGGCGGCGACCACCGCGGCCTGCGGGAACAGCCGCGCCGCGGCGAGGGCCAGGATGCCGGAGCCGCAGCCGAGGTCGAGCACGCGGTCGGGGCGCGCGCCGGCCTCGGCGAGGGCGACCAGCAGCTCGAGGCACAGCCGCGTGGTCTCGTGCTGGCCGGTGCCGAAGGCGCGGCCGGGGTCGAGGACCAGCTCGAGCTCCGGGTCGCCGGGCCGGCGATCGATCCAGCTCGGCCGCACCAGCAGCGTGGTCGTCGCGGCCGAGAACACCAGCGGCGCGTAGAACTGCTTCCACGTGTCGCGCCAGTCGTCGTCGGTGCGCACCGCCGGGGTCAGCCGCAGCGGCAGAAGCAGGTCGGCGCCGAGCCGCTCGACCTCGGCAATGAGGCCTTCGAGGCCGTCGGGGGTGGTGTAAATCGTCAACTCGGGGATCTCGCACCGACTGCCGAGGGTCGACGTGTCCCGCGTCTCCACGCCCGCAGCGCGCGGGTCCTCGGCGATCAGCGTCGCCAGCGCCTCGAGCCGCTCCGACGCCTCGGTCAGCTCGCCGAGGTCGAGGCCCTGGCCGTCGTCGTCGGACCGGCCGCGGAGCTGGACCAAAAGCGTCGCCCACGGTTCGGCGGTCGTCTCTGCTGTCTCACGCATGGCGCGGCAATATAGGCGAGTTCGTCACAATATCGACGGATCAAATTGCATGCTCAATTACAAAAAAGGCTCTAACAGGCCGTGACCTGCGGCCCGCGGGCCCGTGCGCACTTTTTAACTTTATTCGCCCCGTTGCCTCTGCCATACCTCAGGGCCAGATCTGGGCGGCGCCTCCGGCGACGGCGACCCATGAGGGGTTGGCCGCGACGCATCACCCCCGGGCGCTGCAAGAGGGAGAGGCACATGGTGGCATTTACGGGAGTCAAGGTGTTCTCGGCGACCAAGGCTTGGGAGCGCGAGCAGATCAGCGACCGCATCAACGAGTGGCTCGAGGCCAATCCCGGCGTCGAGATCGTCGACAAGGTGGTCACCCAGAGCTCCGACAGCGAGTTTCACTGCCTGACCATCACCCTGTTCTACAGCCGCCCGACCAGCCGTGGTGCCCACGCCCAGGCGTCCGTGGCGCCCTGACGCCGGTCGCGGCCCGCAGTCCGATCGAGCTTTTCACCTCGCGTCCCGGCGCCTGTCGCGTCGGCAGGCGCGCTGTCTCGGCGGCTCGCGTCGTGCCCGCTGCGAGCGCGGCAGACGCGGCGTAATGCGCGTCTGAACTTCGGGACAGGTCCCTCGGGACATCCGGTGGCGCCGCTTGTCGCGCAGCCCGGCCAGCGGGTATGGTGCGCCCGGCGATGGCACGAGGGCGGCTCAGCGTCGAGGCGTACGCAGCGGGGGTGCAGGCCGGCGATCGGGCGGTGCTGGCGCGGGCGATCACGTTGGTCGAGAGCCAGCGGGCTGACGATCAGGCGCTGGCGCGCGAGCTGGTGGCGGCGCTGCAGACGGGCGATTCGCGGGCGGGCGGGGCGCTGCGCGTCGGCATCACCGGCAGCCCGGGGGCCGGCAAGAGCACCCTGATCGAGGCGCTCGGTCTCCATCTGGTGCGGGACCTCGGTCGCCGCGTAGCAGTGCTCGCGGTCGATCCGAGCTCGGTGCGCAGCGGCGGCAGCATCCTCGGCGACAAGACCCGCATGCAGGAGCTGGCCCGTGAGCCGCGCGCCTTCATCCGCCCGTCGCCGTCGCTCGGCGAGCTCGGCGGCGTCGCCCGTCACACCCGCGAGACAGTGCTGCTGTGCGAGGCCGCCGGCTTCGACGTCGTCCTGGTCGAGACCGTCGGCGTCGGCCAGTCGGAGGTGATGGTCGCGCAGCTCGTCGACTGCTTCCTCGTCCTCATGCTCGCCGGCGCCGGCGACGAGCTGCAGGGCATCAAGCGCGGGATCCTCGAGCTCGCCGACATCCTCGCCATCACCAAGGCCGACGGCGACAACCTCGCCGCTGCCGAGCGCGCTCGCGCCGAGTACGCCCTGGCGATGCGCCTCATCCGGCCCAAGCACGCTGGCTGGTCGGTCCCCGTCGTCACCACTTCTTCCGTCACCGGCGCCGGCCTCCCCGCGCTGTGGCAGACCGTCGAGCGCCACCGCGAGGCCCTCCAGGCCGGGCCCGCCTGGCAGGCCCAGCGCGAGGCCCAGCATGTGTACTGGTTGTGGCGGGCGATCGAGGCCGAGCTGATGCGCCGCTTCGCCGCCGATCCCGAGGTGCTCGCGCGCCGACCCGCGCTCGAGGCGGCCGTCCGCACCGGCCGGCTCAGCCCCGACCACGCGGCCGCCGAGCTGCTGGCCGCGTTCGCCGGGCCGGCGGGGCGGTAGGGCAGCTCCTCGCGCGCATCGTCGGTACGGGCGCGACGCGCCGCGCGGGGCGAGCGCGGGAATCCGGCAGGTCGGTATGATGCGCTCGTGAGCGTCGATCCCGACCGGTTGCTCGAGTTGTTCCGCCGTCACCTCCCGCTGCGCGAAGGGTTCGTCGAGCTCGCGTTCGCCTCCGGCTACGACGCGCCGGTGTGGCGCAGCGAGGCGGGCTATCCCCTCGTGGCCCTGCGGCTGACGACCTTCGATCCGGTCGATGGCGTCATCCCGCTCGATATCCGCGAGCAGGAGGTCTTCATCGGCGACGATCGCAAGCACGCGCCCGGGCGCTGGCTGGCGTACGTCGAGGGCCACCTGCAGGCGATGCCGGCGATCCTCGCGCATTTCGGCGAACCCGACGCGATGATGCCCTGCGACCTGTTCGCCTACGGGGCAGTGCTCGCCGACGAAGCGCTGCAGCGGCCCGACGACTTCGCCGCGGCGCTCCGCGATCCGGTTCGTCTCGCGGCCATGGACGAGGCCGCGCGCGAGGCCGAGTGGCGCGAGCGCCTGGAGCCGCTCGGCCTCGCCGATCACGTCGCCGAGGTGCGGGCCATGGCCCGCCCGTCGATCCGCTTGCACCTCTCTCGCAGCGAAGAGCTCGACGAGGATGAGGACGAAGACGACGATGCCGATGTCGACGAGGATGACGGGGACGAGGATGACGGGGACGACGCGGAGGTCACTGATGATCCCGGCCAGACGCGCCTGGGCGGTGCTCCCGACTTGCCGCCCGACCTCCCGTGGCCCGAGGTCGACGGCGTCAAGCTGACCTTCGTCGCCCAGTTCGATCTCGCCGAGCTGGCGGGTCGCGCCGCCGCGCGCGAGCTGCCCGCGCATGGCCTCCTGAGCTTCTTCTACGCCCCGATCCCGCCCGACGGCGTCCGTGGCCATCCGGTGCGGGTGCTCCACTTCACCGACCTCGACGCGCTCGCCTGCCGTCCGGTGCCTCCGGGGGTCGAGCGGCTGAGCGCCTACGACATCGACGTCGCCGACGAACGGCTGTACCCGTGCGTCGACAGCTACTTCTTCTACGAGTCGCTGCTGCCCGAGGCGCGCGTCCTCGAGGTCCATCGGCAGCGTCAGCAGGGCAAGGGGGGCGAGCTGATCCCGTTCAACCCGCTCGAGTGCTTCATCGCCGATTCCGGCGAGCTCGACGACTACGAGCGGCCGTACCACCGCCTGCTCGGCCACCCGGCCTCGATCCAGGGCGATCCGTACCTCGACGTCGAGATCGACACTCGCCCCCAGGGCTGGGACGGCTGGGACGACGGCAGCCCCGAGGCGTTGGCGATCCGTCGGCGATCGCTGCGCTGGCGGCTTCTGCTGCAGATCGACGCCCAGCAGGACGGCGAGCTGCTGCTCAACCAGGACGGCGGCTTCTTCTACTTCTGGATCCCCGCCGACGCCCTGGCCGTCCACGACTGGTCGCAGGCGCGCGGGGCGCTGCAGTGCCACTGACGGACATGTCCTGAAGAGCATGCCCTCGAGGACATGCCCTTGAGGGCATGCTCGATCAGCCGGTCGCGCCGCGGCCGGTGAGGTCGATGCGGCGCCAGGCGCCGGTGCGGAAGCGGAGCACCATCGCCAGGGCCAGGAACACCATGTACACGCACATGCTCCACGTCGCCGCGACCGCGCCGCCGTCCCAGACGAACACGGTCAGCCAGGCCAGGGGCAGCCAGATCACCCAGGCGAGCGAGATCCGGAGGATCAGCGGCCAGGCGGTGTCGCCGGCGGCGCGCAGCGCCTCGTTGATAGTGATCACGGTGGCGTCGAGCAGCTGCCACACCGCGCTGATCGCCAGCAGCTGGGCGCCGAGGTTCACGACCTCGCCGGACGTCTCGATCTCGTCGCGGGCGAAGATCATCATCAGCGGCACCGGGAACGTGAAGTAGAGCAGCCCGACCAGGCCTTGCCAGACGGCGGCGACCGAGAAGGTGCGCACCACGATCCGCGGCACGTGGTCGTGGCGGCCGGCGCCGATCGCCTGGCCGACCAGGACCGCGCCGGCCGAGCCGAGGCCGAAGGCGGGCATGAACGAGACGGAGTTGACGGCCACCACGGCCATCAGCGCCGCGACCGCGACGGTCCCGAGCTCGGCGACCACGAGGTTGATGAAGATCAGGAAGGCCGCGAACTCGAGGAACCAGTTGAGGCCGTTCGGCAGGCCGAACCGCATCATCCGCGAGAACTCGCGCAGGTTGAGGCGGCCATCCGAGCTGTCCGGAAGGTCAGGTACCGGGTGCTCGACGGGGCCGAGCGTCGCCGGGTCGATCGCCCGCCGGCCGCGCGCGCGCCAGAAGGCGTGGCAGCACACTGCGAAGCCGGCCACGCTGGCGAACACGCTGGCCCACGCGGCCCCCTGGACGCCGAGCGCGGGGGCGCCGAGGTTGCCGTAGATCAGGACCCAGTTGAGGCCGATGTTGACGACCATCGCGACCAGGCTGGCGCGCATCGACACCCGGGTGTCGCCGAGGCCGGCGAACCAGTTGCCGAGCGCCTCGGTGCCGACGACGACGCCGGTGCTGAGCATGCGGATCGCCATGTACTCGGCCATCACCTCGCGCACCGCCGGCTCGTGGCCGGTCAGCGACAGCAGCGGGCCTATCGCCGGGATTGCGACGATGGTGGCGAGCAACGCCAGGGCGGACAGGCACAGGCCGTACCAGGCGTAGCGGCGCGCGCTGGCGAGGTCGCCCCGGCCGGCGAGCTGGGCCGCGTAGCTCTGGACGATGAACGTGATGCCCATCGGCAGCACGAGGATCCCCAGCGCGTTCATGGCGCCCGTGGTCGCGGCCGCGAGCGCGTCGTCGCCGAGCGGGGCGACCATCGCCGCGTCGCTGAAGCTGATCACCGACTGCGCCGAGCGTGCGAGCACGATCGGCCAGGCGAGGGTGATGAGCGCGCGGAGTCCGGGGACCGAGGCCATGGGCGCGGCAGGATACTCGCCCTTCGCCCGCGACGTCTCGCGCGTCAAGTCGCGCGCGCGAACTGTGCAGCCGCCGGATCGACGAGGCTGTCGACGCTCACGCGGCCGTTGCTGGCGAGGTGGCGCAGCACCTGCCACACGGCCACGGGGTCGGCGCCGAGCGACTCGGCGAGCTCGCGCGCGGTCTTGCCTCCGGAGCCGCCCGGGAGCGCGGCGAGCACCGCGGCCTGCAGCGTGAGCACGCCCTGCGCGGCCTGCTTGCCGGCCTCGACGCCCGGTTGGTGGTAGGCGTTGACGTCGATGAGCTCGGCGTAGATCCCGACGGCGCGCTCGAACAGCGCGATCAGGGCGCCGACGGCGGCGGCGTCGACCTGGCGCAGGACGATCGTCGCGCTGGCCCGTCCGCGCTCGGCGAGCGCGGCGCGGGTGCCCTGGTAGAAGCCGTCGAGGCAGTCGCCCGAGCTGACCTGCGGCTCGACCTCGACCATGCCCGGGCCGGTGACCTGGCCGTCGAGGTCGCGGAGCACCCGCACGAACACCGCGAAGAAGTTGTGCAGGCCGTCGCGCAGCTGCTGCACGTAGGCGTGCTGGTCGGTCGAGCCCTTGTTGCCGTAGACCGCGAGCCCCTGCCACACCTCGCGGCCCTGGCGGTCGAGCCGCTTGCCGAGCGACTCCATCACGAGCTGCTGCAGGTAGCGCGACAGCAGCGACAGGCGATCCTTATATGGCAAAATGACCATGTCCCGAAGGCCATGTCCCGAGCCCTGCTGGTGCCACAGCCAGGCGAGCAGGGCGGCCGGGTTGCGCCGCGCCGGCCGCACGCGACCCCACTGGTCCATCGCCGCGGCGCCGCGCAGGAGGCCGCGCCAGTCGTGGCCGAGCAGGGCGGCCGGCAACAGGCCGACCGGCGAGAGCACGCTGGTGCGCCCGCCGACCCAGTCCCACATCGGGAAGCGCGCCAGCCAGCCCTCGCGCTGCGCCAGCTGATCGAGCGTGCTGCCCTCGAGGGTGATGGCGATCGCCCGCTTGGGGAACTCGATCGCCTGACGGGCACAGGCGGCCCGCAGCTCGAGCATGCCGTTGCGCGTCTCGACGGTGGAGCCCGACTTGGAGACGACGAGGATCAAGGTCTGCGCGAGCGTACCTGTCTCTGCGAGCAGGTCGGCGATGCCGGCGGGGTCGGTGTTGTCGAGGACGCGCAGGCTGAAGCCGGGGCCGCTGTCTCGCGCGGTCAGGGCGGCCTCGAGCAGCAGCGGGCCGAGAGCGCTGCCGCCGATCCCGACGAGGATGGCGCCGGTGAACGGCCGGCCGTCGTCGGCGAGGATCTGGCCGCCGCGCACGCCGGCGGCGAAGGCTTCGATCTGCCGCCAGCTGTCGTGGATGGCCTGGGTGATCGCGGGATCGGGGGCGCGCTCCGGGTCGCGCAGCCAGTAGTGCCCGACCATGCGGCCCTCGTCGGCGTTGGCGACGGCGCCGCCCTCGATCCGGTGGAGGGCGTCCAGCGCGGCCTCGAGGCGCGGGGCGCTGGCGGTCAGCGCGGGCTCGTCGAGCTGGGCGTCGGCGAAGTCGAGCTCGATGTCGAGTTCGGCACGGTAAAGGCGCCAGGTGAGATAGTGGTCGAGTGCGTCGGCCATGTGGCGCGCTTTATAGCAGCGTCGGCGCTCGCGGGGAGCCTGGGGACGCTCGACCTCGGGCGGGCGGCCTTGCTTCGGGGGTTCGTTGCGGTTGCTTCGGGGTCTGGTTCGCGAACTGCCGAGGCCGCCTCGCGGGCGGTCGGGGACGCGGGCCGGCGCCCAGTCCTCGCGGATGCACCTTCCTTCGTCGGGCGCATCTCGCTGCGGATGGGCGCCGACCCGCGTCCCCGACCGCTGCACGGCCAGCCTCGTGGGTGGCCCGAGCGCCGGTCGTGGGCTCCGGTGTCGGGAAGGGCGTGGGGCGGGGAGGGCTCTCCGAGCGATGGACGGCCGGGGCCGGCCGCCCATCGCTCGGACCTCCTGGAGACTTATCCGGCGCTCGTCGGTGCGCGGCGATGGGCGGCGCGGCGGACGTCTCCGGGGCGGCGGCGGACGCGAGCGGACATGTCCTTCGCGGCATGTTGCGAAGAACATGGTGAGAAGAGCATGTCTCTTCGGGCATGTCCGTGCAGACATGCCGATCTGCTCGGCGGGGGCGCCGGTGTCAGCCGGGATCGAGGCCGACGCTGCGGACGATCTCGGTCATCGCGGGGCGGGCGGCGGCGAGGTCGTCGCGGGTCTTGATCGGGAGGAAGCGGGCGCGGTCGACCCGCAGGCAGGCGGTCCTGGCGAACTCGGTGATCTGGCCGATGAGCTGTTCGAACTGGATGACGGGCTGGTCGTCGCGGCCGGGCCACTCGACGGAGCGCTCGACGGGGAACCAGGTGAGCGGGTAGGGGCGCTCGAGGGCGGCCAGGGAGATCCACAGGGTGTTGGTGTTGAAGTGCGGATACTGGGCCAGGGAGACGCCGGGGGGCAGACGGAAGGACTCGATGATGGTGGCGCGGCCTTCGACCTCGGCGACGCAGCCGCCGGCGTCGTCGGGGGCCCGCGCGACGACCTCGACGCTGAGCTCGGCGCCGCCGTCGACTGCGTCGAGGTGGGCGCCGAGGACGGTGGGATCGAGGGAGGCGCCGAGGTTGTCGACGTTGGAGACGAGGAGGTGCTCGACACCGCGGCGGCGCAGCTCGGCGACGACGCCGCTGTCGCGCACGCGCCGGAGGGTGTCGCCGTGGCCGGGGGCGGCGTAGACGGTGGTGTCGGGCAAGACGTCGGCGCCGGGCAAACTGACGAGCGGGGTGCCGTCGGGCAAGACGCGCGGCATCAAGGACTGCAAGAACTCGTGGCGGTCGTCGGCAGGGACGCCTGACCAACCGATGGTGGCGAGGTGATCGCCGGAGGCAGCCCGGGTGGCGAAGCTGTGCATGACGACGGCCGGGACGCCGGCCGCACGGACGCCGGCGAGCTTGACGGCCAGGAACGAGAGGTCAGGTCGATCGGGCAAGACGGGGACGACGCCCTTGACGACGCCGCCGAAGCGCGTGGCCATGCCTCCGTTCAAGATCAGGGCGGCGACCTTGCGCGCGGCGAGGGCGTCCTGACCGCGCGCGCGCCAGCCGGGCCGGGCGTCGGCGCGGCCGAGGTCGAGCAGGACATCGTCGCCGAGCGGCCGCGGCGGGGCGGTCAGACGGGCGCGCGTGGGGCTGAGCTCGCCGCGGGCGAGGGCGCTGCGGAGAGAGTCGAAGAGGGCGGCGTCGAAGGCGATGTCGGCGACCGAAGGGCGGAGCATGACGCGCTGGTCTTACTCCACGTCGGCCGCGCGGTCGAACCCGAGGGCGCGAAGACCCGCCGGACGCGCCCGCGCGTGACGTGCGGACGGCACGCTAGCGACGCCCCGATGGCGACTGCGGATTCACCGCGAGATCGCAACCTCCGGAGCGCGAGGAGCTGATGTCCGGGTCGAGGTAGCGATCGACGTCGGAGTGGCGCCGTCGCACCGGGCGTCGTCCCTCGGAACAACCCTCGTCGTCGAGGTCGCAGCTCGGTTCCGCGGGCGCCGGCTCTGCATCACGCGTCGAGGTCGACGCGAGGGGTCACAGGCGACCGACGGAGCGGGCCCACGCGACGGTGTGCTCGAGCCCTCGCGCGAGCGGCCACTGCGGGGCGTACTCGAGCTCGCGCACGGCCCGGCTGTCGTCGCACCACCAGCCCGGCGCCATGCTGCCGCGGGCCTTGTCGAGCGTCAGCGCGGGGGCCTTGCCGCGCAGGCGGCCGATCGCGTGGTTGATGCCGGCGACGGTCCACACCGCGGCCTGCGGCATCGGCAGCGCGAGCGCCCGCCGGCCGAGCGCGGCGGCGGCGGCCCGGCCGAACTCGACGACGGTGCTGCGCTGGCCGTCGGTCAAGTAGTAGATGCCGGCGCCGGCGGGGTGCGAGATGTCCTCGGGGACATGGTCGAACGGGCTGCCTTGATCGGCGAGCACGTGCTCGCCGTCGCGGGGGATCGGGCGGCCACGAGCGCCGGCGCGGGCGATGCCCTCGACGAGGTCGAAGGCGTGGATGAAGGACATCCACGTGGGGCGCAGGCCGGGCTGGGCGATCACCCCGAACTTGGCCGAGCGGATCATCTGCAACATGTCGAGGTCGCGCGGGCCGTAGACCGCGGGCGGACGCACGATCACTGCCTCGACGTCGCCGGCGCGCGCGGCGGCGAAGACCAGCCGCTCGCCGTCGAGCTTGCTGTCGCCGTAGAGCGTGAAGCCGACGCGCGGGGCGTGGTGCTCGCGCCGCGCGACCTCGGGGTGCGACGGTCCGGCGGCCATCAACGACGACACGTAGACCAGCCGCCGCGGCCGTCGCGGGGCCTGGCGGATCGCCGCGAGCACGTTGGCGACGCCGGCCGCGTTGGCCCGCGCGAACTCGTCGCGGGTGAACGCGGCGGTCAGGCCGGCCACGTGATAGACGGTGTCGACGCCGTCGAACGCGGCCGCCATCGCGTCGACGTCGGACAGCGACGCGCGCACGAGCTCGGGCTGCGCGTCGGGCCGCGCGAGCGCGTCGGCGAGGTTGTCGAGGTTGGCGCTGGCGCGGACCATCGCTCGCACCGCGTCGCCGCCCGCGAGCAGACGATCGACGAGGTGACTGCCGATGAACCCGTTCGCGCCGGTGACGAGGACCTTCGTGCGCACGAAGCGGGGGATTACCTACCGTGATGCGTCGACGTCAAGGCGGTGACAGGACTCGAGAGCTTCACCACACGACGCTTCGATCGCGGTCTCCTGTCCGCAGCATGCGTGACATACAGCCAGTGTGCGACGCATTTCGCAGTCCACACGCGAGCGCGAGCGCGACTCGGCCGTCGAGTTCGCTGCAGGGCGTGGAGATTGTTGCACTCGAGATTAACTACCAGCGGCCGAAGCAGCCGCATGCGGCCGTATCGAGGCGCATCATTTTATGCACCGGTTTAAATAGTTCGCCGATAAGGCCAGCGCGTCGCAATCTGCAACATGTGCAACGAGGCGACAGCGCGCGCTGCACGTGGATCCGCATGCGCTGAGGAACAAAATTTCCGTGACAGCCGCGATACTTTCGCTGTAACTACGCCCGGGCCCCGACATGCCGGGGAGTTCCGTGATGGGCCGCGAAGCCGAGCACAGTTTGGCCGACTTCTACTTCTCGGACAGCGACGATCCGCTCTGTCCGCCCGAGGGCTTCGTGCAGTGGGCCGAGGCTGGCTCCTGGGCGATGTCGATGTACGAGCCCCACATGTTGGGGGCCGTCGCACCGCGCATGGCGATCGAACGCGCCGGCGAACGCAGCGACGTCATCAACCTCAGCTCGTACAACTACCTCGGGCTAGCGACGCACCCGGAGGTCGTCGAGGCGGCGCAGGAGGCCCTGCGCACCTACGGCACCGGGGCCTGCGGATCGCCGCTGCTGTCGGGGTTGTCGGATCTGCACCGCGGACTCGAGCGGGAACTGGCGGCGTTTCTCGGCCAAGAGGACTGCATCCTCTTCAACAGCGGCTTCGCCGGGGGAATGGGCACGCTCGCCGGCGTGTTGCGCAAGGGCGACGTGGCGATCCTCGACGCCAAGACCCACCTGTGCTCGATCGACGGCGCCAAGCTGTCGCGCGCCAAGCTGGTGTTCTTCGACCACAACGACCCCGACTCGCTCGACCAGGCGTTGACCGACAGCGAGGGCCAGCGCCGGCTGGTGGTGGTCGAGGGCGTGTACTCGATGGACGGCGACACCGCCGATCTGCCGAAGCTGCTGCCGGTGGCCGAGAAGCACGGCGTGGGCGTGCTGATCGACGAGGCCCACTCGATCCTCGTGTACGGCGCCAACGGCCGCGGCGTGGTCGAGCACTACGGGGCCGAGAAGTCGATCGGCCTGCAGTTCGCGACCTTCAGCAAGGCGTTCGCCGGCTGCGGCGGCTTCACCGTCGGGCCGCGCGCGCTGCTGCAGTACATGCGCTACTACATCAACGCCTACGGCTTCAGCTGCGCGCTGCCGCCGGCGGTGGTGGCCGGGCTCCGCAAGGCGCTCGAGGTGGCGACCCGCGACAACTCGCTGCGCGAGACGCTGTGGGCCAACACCCGCTACTTCCGCGAGAAGGCGCAGCAGATCGGCCTCGACCTCGGGCACGGCTCGAGTCAGGTGGTGCCGATCATGGTCGGATCGGATCGCCGCCGGCTGTATGAGTTGACGCGCACGCTCCACCGTCGCGGGTTGTTCCTCGCGCCGGTCGACTACCCCTCGGTGCCCGAGGACGGGCTGCGCTTCCGCGTCGCGATCACGGCCGCGCACACGCGCGCCGACCTCGACCGCGCGCTCGAGATCCTCGAGGACACGATCATCCGCGGCCGCGTCGACGGGGCGGCCGAGTGAGCGGGACAGGGTAGGGGGCACGATGAAGACGACGCTGGTGTTCATGTTCCCAGGGCAGAGCTCGCGCTACCCGGGGATGCTCGGCAAGCTGGCCCGGCTGCACCGCCGGGCCGCCGAGGTGCTGGCGCGCTGCAACGACGTGCTCGGCCGCGACCTCGACGCGCACACCAGCGAGGACAACCCGACGGCGTTCGATCGCAACGTCGACGTCCAGGTCGGCGTGTTCGTCGCCAACCACATGATGCTCAGCATCCTGCAGGCCGAGGGCGTCGACGCCGAGCTGTCGCTGGGGCTGTCGCTCGGCGAGTACAACCACCTCGTCCACATCGGCGCGCTCGAGCTGCCGGAGGCGCTGCGCCTGGTCCAGGCCCGCGGCGAGGCCTACGACGCCGGCCCGCGTGGGATGATGGCCTCGGTCCAGCCGCTCGACCTCGAGACGCTCGAGGAGGTGGTCGAGCAGATCCGCGGCCAGGGCCTCGGAGTGCTCGAGATCGTCAACCTCAACTCGCCGAAGCAGCACGTGCTGTCGGGCGACGCCGCCGCGGTCGAGGCCGCGGTCGCGCTGCTGGAGGACGAGCACTACGTGGTGCCGACGATCATCGAGCGCCAGGTGCCGATGCACTCGTCGCTGTTCGAGCCGGTCGGCGCGGCCCTGCGCCCGCACCTGCAGCGCGCGCGCTTCAAGGCCCCGCGGCTGCCGTACCTGCCGAACCGCCGCGGCGAGTTCGTGCCGACGCCGACCGCCGCCGAATTCGTCGACCTGCTCGAGGAGCACGTGCACACGCCGGTGCTGTGGCGGCGGTCGATCGACCGCGTCGCCGAGCGCCACCCGGGCGCGGTGTTCATCGAGGTCGGCCCGCGCCAGGTGCTGCACAACCTGCTCGACCGTAAGTGGTCGTCGCGGCCGAAGTACGCCACCGACAACCGCGACGACGCCGCCGGGCATCTGGCCGGCGTGCTCGCGGCGCTGCGCCAGCACCTGCCGCCGACCCCGCGCAAGGACGTGGCTCAGGAGGCGTCGTGGACGAGCTGAGCGGCCTCGACGCGCTGATCAAGCAGCACCGCCGGCGGCCCGTGTTCGTGCCCGGAGAGGGCAGCACGCGGGTCGAGTTCGGCCGCGCCGCGATCGAGCGCATGCTGCCGCACCGCGATCCGTTCCTGTTCGTCGACGGGATCGACGCGGTCGAGCTGCCGCGCACGCCCGAGGACCCGGGCATGATCCGCGGCGTGCGGACCATCGACGCCGGCGACGCGGTGTTCGCCGGCCACTTCCCCGGCGACCCGGTGTACCCGGGCGTGCTGCTGGTCGAGGCGATCGGGCAGCTCGGGATCTGTCTCTTGCACCTCATGGCCAAAGGGACAGCCAGCATCGACGCCGCGGACGCGCCCGCGCGCCTGCGGCTGCTCAAGGTCCACCACGCCCTGTTCCAGGGCGGCGTCCGCCCGGGTGACCGGCTGACGCTGCTCGCCCGCTCGCTCGAGCACAGCGACTACGTCTCGACCTGCGTCGGCCAGGCCCTCCGCGGCGAGGAGGTCCAGGCCCTCGCGGTGTTCGAGGTCTACTTGATGGACTGACTCCCCCCAGAAGAGCACGCATGGTCTCATCGCAGGCACAATCGCCCCGCCGCGTCGTCGTCACCGGCCTCGGCATCAACACGCCGCTGGGCGACGATCTCGACACCTTCTACGCCAACCTCGTCGCCGGCAAGTCGGCGATCTCGCGCTGGAAGTGGCACAACAACGACGGCGTGTACTCGAAGATCGGCGGCGATCTGTCGGAGTACGACGTCAAGGCCAAGCTGGCGCGTCTGCGCGACGTGCTGCCGGCCGAGGTGCACAAGCGGGCCCGCCAGCTGTGCAACAAGGCGCCGTTCTCGACGTCGCTGTCGGTGCTGTGCGCGGCCGATGCCTGGCGCGACGCCGGCATGGTCGAGGTCGCGGACCCGACCCGCTGCGCGGTGCTGGTCGGCGGCCACAACCTCAACGAGCGCTACTTCGCCGACAACTACGTCACCTTCCAGACGGAAGACCCTGACTACATCGACTCGATGGCGGCGCTGCACATGCTCGACACCGACCACGCCGGCTCGGTGAGCGAGATGCTCGGCTGGAAGGGCGCCTGCTACACGCTCGGGGGCGCGTGCGCCAGCGCGAACGTGGCCCTGCGCAACGCGATCGACGAGATCCGCCACCACGACCACGACATGGCGATGGTGGTCGGCGCGGTGCTCGACTTCTCGCAGATGGGCGTGCACGCGATGGCGCTGCTCGGCGCCATCACCTTCGAGAGCTTCAACGACACGCCCGAGCTGGCCAGCCGGCCCTACGACTCGCGGCGCGAGGGCTTCGTGCCGTCGCACGGCGCCGGCGCGCTGGTGCTCGAAGAGCTCGGCCACGCGCTGAAGCGCGGCGCCACGATCTACGCCGAGGTGCTCGGCTGCACCTCGACGTCGGACGGCTGCCACCTGCCGTCGCCGTCGACCGAGGGCCAGGCGCGCACGCTCGAGCGGCTGCTGCGGCGCGCCCAGGTGCGGCCCGACGAGATCGATTTCGTCTGCGCCCACGCGACCAGCACGCCGCTCGGCGACCTGTCCGAGCTCAACGCGATCCGCAAGGTCTTCGGTGACCACGCCAAGCGGCTCAAGATCAACGCGCCGAAGTCGATGCTCGGCCACACCTGCTGGTCGGCGCCGGCGGTCGAGACCGTGGCTGCGCTGCTGCAGATGCGCGGCGGCGTGCTGCACCCGTCGATCAACATCGACAAGCTCGACCCCGAGGTCGACGTCGACGTGTGCGCCAACAAGGCGGTCGAGCACCGCATCAACCTGATGGTCAAGAACTCGTTCGGCTTCGGCGGCCTCAATTGCTGCGCGCTGTACCGCCGGTGGGACCCGAACACCCTGTGAGCCGCGCCATGAACTTCTTCGTCACCGGAGGCTCGCGGGGCATCGGCGCCGGCATCGTGCTCGAGGCGGTGCGCGCCGGCCACGACGTCGCGTTCGCGTACCGCAGCAACGACGACGCGGCGCGCAAGATCGAGGCCGAGGCGGCGGCGATCCGCCCGGGCGCGAAGGTCAAGGGCTACGCGCTCGACGTGAGCCGCTCCGACCGCGTCGGCGAGGTCGCGGACGCGGTGCTCGAGGACTTCGACAGCGTCGAGGTGATCGTCAACTGCGCCGGCATCAACCGCGCCAACCTCGTGGTCTCGATGTCCGACGAGGAGTGGCACGACGTGCTCGCCACCAACCTGCACGGGCCGTTCTACGTCGTGCGCGCGTTCCTGCCGGCGATGCTGGCGGCGCGGTTCGGGCGGATCGTCAACATCTCGTCGATCCAGCACAACGGCGCGGCCGGCCAGGCCAACTACGCCGCCAGCAAGGCCGGCCTGCACGGCTTCACCCAGGCGCTCGCCAAGGAGTACGGGCGCAAGGGCATCACCGCCAACGTCGTCGTGCCGGGCTTCTTCGACACCGACATGACGCGCGAGACCATGCCGCAGGCGGCCAAGGACTACTGGCAGCAGTACTGCCCGATGCCGAAGGGGCGCATGGGCACGCTGGCCGAGCTGGCGGCGACGGTCCTGTTCCTGGCCACGGGCGGCAGCTTCATCAACGGTCAGGTCGTGCCGGTCACCGGCGGCCTCGACTGGACGTACTGAGAGGGGAGAGGACGGCGATGGCGCACCACCGGCCGCGCGTGGGCATCGAGCGGATCACGGCGTACCCGTGCACGCTCTCGCTCGACATGAAGCTGCTCGCGGAGGCGCGCGACCACGACCCGCGCCACCCGCTCGAGGAGCTGTGGGTCAGCGAGCGCTCGCTCAACCCGACGTGGGAAGATCCGGTGACGATGGCGGTCAACGCCGCGCTGCAGATCGTCCGGCCCGAGGACCGCCAGGACATCGAGCTCGTGATCGTCGGCACCGAGTCGTCGGTCGACTTCGGCAAGCCGATCTCGACCTACGTGCAGCGCTACTGCGGGCTCACCGCCAACTGCCGCAACTTCGAGACCAAGCACGCCTGCTACGGCGGCACCGGCGGCCTGATGATGGCGGCGCACTGGGTCGCGTCGGGCGCGGCGCCAGGCAAGAAGGCGCTGGTGGTCTGCACCGATCAGAGCCGCGTGCACCTCGGCCAGCCGTGGGAGTACGTGCTCGGCGCGGCGGCCACTGCGATGCTGGTCAGCGCCCAGCCCGACGTGCTCGAGCTCGACCTCGACACCTGCGGCTACTGGACGCAGGAGATCTTCGACACCTACCGCCCGACCTCGACGAAGGAGGTCGGCCACGCCGACACCAGCCTGTACGGCTACCTCGACGCGCTCGAGGGCGCCTACGACCACTTCGTCGCCCGCTCGGGCATGGTCGACTACGACGCCGAGTTCGCGCGCCACATCTACCACGTGCCGTTCGGCGGCATGACCTTCAGGGCCCACCGGGCGCTGCTGCGCCGCGGTCCGCACGAGATGTCGCTGCGCGAGGCCAAGGCGCACTTCGAGCGCAAGTCGAAGCAGGCGCTGCGCTACAACTCGCGCTTCGGCGGCACCTATACCTCGGCGACCTTCATCGCCATGCTCGGCCTCATCGACGCCGACCCCGAGCTGCGCGCGGGCGACAAGGTCTCGATCTTCTCCTACGGCTCGGGCTCCTGCGCCGAGTTCTACCGCGCGACCGTCGGCGAGCGCGCGCGCGAGCAGGTCGCGAGCCAGCGCGTCGGCGCCGGCCTCGATCGCCGCATGCCGCTGACCATCGAGGAGTACGAGGCGCTCGAGCGCCAGCGCGCCGCCTTCATCGACCAGAGCGACTACGAGGTCGACCAGTCGGGCCTGCGCGGGCTCTACGAGCGCGCCTACGCCGGCAAGGGCCGCCTCGTGCTCGACGCGGTGCGCGGCTTCCAGCGGGAGTACCGCCTGTCCTGAGGCTCCGACCATGCCGCGCATGTCCCTCGCCACGCCGGCCGCGCCGCCTCTCGGCGTCGTGCGGCCCGGCCGCTCGTCCCCTCGTTTCTGCACTTCGGAGGTGATCGCGTGCGCGTCCGCTGCGAAGAGGGCGAGCTGATCCATCGGCTGTTCCTCGGGGCAGGTCCCGGAGGACATGTCGCATTGGACACCGACGGGATCGCCGCGCTGGCCGACGCGGTCGAGCAGGCGGTCGCCGGCCCGGCGCGCGCGCTGGTGATCGCCAGCGAGGGCCCCGAGTTCTGCGCCGGCATGGACCTGGCGGCGGCGCTGCGGACCCCGTCGGCGCAGATGCGCGAGGCGATGCAGCGCTTCGCCGGCTGCCTCGAGCTGCTGGCGAGCGCGAAGCTGGCGACCCTCGCGGTGGTCACCGGCGCGGCCAGCGGCGGCGGGGTCGGCCTGGCGGCCGCGTGCGACCTGGTGGTGGCGGCGCCGACCGCCACGTTCGCGCTGCCGGAGCTGCGCTACGGGCTGGTGCCGGCGGTGATCTTCCCGGCGCTCGAGGCCCGGATCGGCGCGCGGCGGACCCGGCGGCTGGCGCTGACCGGCGAGCTGGTGACTGCCGCCCAGGCCGAGCCGTGGGGTCTCGTGGACGTGGTCGCGGACGACCCGGACAAGGCGCTGCGCGGCCTCTTGCGCTCGTTGCTGCGCGCGCGGCCGCAGGCGGTAGCGACGCTCAAGCGGATCACCGGGCCGGCGGGGCAGGGCGGGGTGGCCCAGACCGCGGCCGACCTCGAAGACCCCGAGCTGCGGGCGGCGCTGGCGGCCCTGCTGGCCGAGGGGCAGGCGCCGCCGTGGTTCGCCAGGCTGAAAGGACAGGAATGAACGCGCATGTCCCAACAGACAGCCTCGTCGAGGTGACGCTCGAGCGCGACGGCGTGGCAGTGCTGACCATGCGCGACGCGGCCGGTAAGAACGCGTTCAGCCGGGCGTTCGCGGCCGCGTTGACGCGCGCGCTCGAGGACCTCGGCCGGCGCGCCGACGTGCGCGTGTGCGTGGTCGCTGGCTTGCCCGAGGCGTTCTCCGCCGGCGGCGACCGCGACGTCCTGCTCGGCCTCGCCGACGGCACGATCGCCCCGTACGACCTGCTGCTGACGCGGGCGCTGCTCGAGGTGCCGGTGCCGACGATCGCCGCGATGGCGGGGCCCGCGGTCGGCGGCGGCCTGGTGTTCGGCCTCGCCTGCGACATGGTCGTGATGGCCCGCGAGAGCCGCTACGGCGCCAACTTCATGGACCTCGGCTTCACGCCGGGGATGGGCGCGACGCGCCTCGTGCAGTTCGCGTTCGGCGAGTACGTCGGGGCCGAGATGCTGTACGGCTCGCAGTACTTCCGCGGCGAGCAGCTGGCGGGGCGCGGCCAGGTCAACGCGGTCGTGCCGCGCGTCGAGGTGCTGCCGCGGGCCCTCGACATGGCGGCGCGGATCGCCGACAAGCCGCGGGCTGCGCTGCTGTTGCTCAAACGTGCGCTGGCGTTGCCGCGCCGACGGGCCTTCGAGGAGGCGCGCACGGTCGAGTCGATGATGCACGAGGTATGCTTCGCCGACCCGGAGACGGTGGCGCGGATCCGCACGAACTACGGGCCAGGCCAGGGAGGATGACGCTTGCTCAATGACTTCAAGGACAGGGTCGTCTTGATCACGGGCGGGACGCGCGGCATCGGCCTCGCGTGCGCGCTCGCGTTCGGGCGCCAGGGTGCGCGCACGGTGCTGACGCACCGCTGGGGCTCGGCCGACGAGGACGAGCTCAAGGCCCGCTTCATCGCCGCCGGAGCCCCGGCGCCGCTGGTGATCGAGGCCGACGCGTCGCGCGAGGAGGACACCGACAAGCTGACCGCGCGGCTCAAGGAGGAGTGCGACGGCGTGTGGGCGTTCATCAGCAACGTCTGCGTGGTCCAGCGCGGCGAAGGGCCGGAGAAGCACACCCGGCGCGCGCTGTACAAGAGCCTCGAGTACTCGAGCTGGCCGTTCGTCGGCTACCTGCAGGCGCTGCACGCCGCGTTCGGCCGCTACCCCCGCTACGCGCTGGCGATGTCGTCCGACGGGCCCGACACGCACTACCCCGGCTACGACTACGTGGCGGTGGCCAAGGCGGTGCTGGAGACGTTCGTGCGCTACATGAGCACGCACCTGTACGAGCACGGCTGCATCGTCAACGCCCTGCGCACCCGCCAGGTGATGACCGAGAGCTACGAGCAGATGTTCGCCGCCCAGCAGCGCGAGCTGGCGGGCAAGTTCCCCGAGTTCGCGTGCACCGTCGACGAGGTCGCCGACACGACCCTCGCGCTGTGCAGCGGGCTGTTCGACGCGATGGGCGGGCAGGTGCTGACGCTCGACCGCGGCGCGGCGTTCGTCGACAACGTCGCCACGCTCGGGCCGCGGCTCGTCGGCGGCAGCGACAAGGAAGGAGCTCCGGCGTGATCCTCCGCAACGACCTCAAGGGCAAGGCCGTCATCGTCACCGGCGGGACGGCGGGCATCGGCCTGGCGACCGGCCTGTTGTTCGGCAAGTACGGCGCACACGTGTACCTGACGCACCGCTGGGGCTCGGCCGACGAGGACGAGCTGCGGGCTCGCTTCGAAGCCGCGGGCGCGCCGGCGCCGACGATCGTCGAGGCCGACGCGTCGCAGGACGAGGACACCGAGGCGCTGATGGAGGCGGTCAAGCGCGACCACGACGCCGTGTTCGCGCTGATCAGCAACGTGTCGTTCGCCCACGTCAGCAAGTCGCACGAGGACCTCGACAAGAAGAGCTTCCTGCGCAGCCTCGGCTACAGCGCGTGGCCGTTCGTCGGCTACCTGCAGGCCATCCGCGAGACCTTCGGTCGCTGGCCGCGCTACGCGGTGGGAATGTCGTCGCGCGGGCCCGAGTACTTCCTCCCGGGCTACGACTTCGTGGCCGCGAGCAAGACCGTGATGGAGACCTTCTGTCGCTACCTCACGGCAGATCTGCTCAGTGAGGATGTTCGCATCAACATCCTGCGCGCGAACCCGGTCGAGACTGCATCGCTGGAGGCCACCTTCGGGCCCGACTTCGTGCCGTTCTGCAAGAAGTACTACTCGGAAGGCTGGTTCATCGACCCCGACGAGGTCGCGGCCGCGGCGCTGGCCCTCTGCAGCGGCCTCATGGACGGCGTCAAGGGGCAGATTCTGCTACTGGACAGGGGCCTCGGTTTCGCCGACAACGTCGTTCGCCTGTTTTCGGCGCGCGAGCGTCACGGGCTGAGTTTTTGACCTTCGCTTCCTGCGAGATTCGCTGCGGGCAACCTGCACCGCGCCCACCAAGGAGAACCGAGAATGAGCACCCGCGATGATGTCTTGGCCGTCGTCAAGCGCCACCTCGTGGACACCGTCGAAGGGATCGATGCGGCCCAGGTCGACCCCGCCAAGTCGATGAAGGACCTCGGCGCCAACAGCCTCGACATCGTCGAGGTCGTCTCCTGCAGCATGCGCGAGCTCAAGGTGAAGGTCCCCCGCGCCGAGCTCAACAAGTTGACGAACATCGACGAGCTCGTCGACCTGCTGCACAAGACGGTGCAAGAGAAGCAGGCCGCCGCGTCCTGAGCGCCGTCGGCGTGTGTCCCCGCGGACAGGGTCCCGGGGACATGCGCGATCGGCCAGACACATTCGCGCCCGCGCTGCGCTCGCCGCAGCCCGGGCGCGCTCGTCGTACCTGGACCTCGCGCGTCGTTCAGCCGCGTGGCTCGAGCGGAGTCGTGCGCGGCGCTGGTAGCTGGGCGAGCCACGTGACGCGCCTGGCCTTCGGGGCAGGTGCGGACTTCGGGCGGAAAACGCGCGGTCACACTTTGCCCGAGGGGCAGGTGCGGACTTCGGGCGGGCCAGCGCTGCGGCGAGGATGCGTCTGACCTTTGGGCCAGGTACGCGGCTCGGTTGAGCCCGCGCGTCGGCACCCAGTCACACCACGCTTGCAGCTCAGGCGGGCGGAAGTCGGCAGACCAACGCCTCGGCGCGGCGCCAGGCCGACACGACCAGGAGCGCCCACACGTTGAGCCCGAGCGCGACCGCGAGTGCGGCTGTCCAGAAGGACAGGTCGAGCCGGACCGCCGCGGCGGCGGTGGCGACGTAGAGCAGCGCGAGGTGAGTGTCGTGGCTCAGCGGTGCGGCCATGCGCAGGGGCGGGGCCAGCAGGGAGCGGGCAGCGCCGGGGGTGGGACGGGGGCCGGTGTGCTCCGGTCCGAGCAGCGCGGCGGCGATGTCGTGGAACACAGCGGGGCCGAGCCCGCGGGACAGCGCGGTCACCGAGGGCCGCGGCGAGGGCGGCGCTGCGTCGCTGCCACCGCCGGTCAGGTCGCGGAACCGGCGACGCAGCTCGGCGTGGAGCCCGACGTGGATCAGCGCGCTGACGAGCGCCACCGACGCGAGGGTGCAGGCCCACGGGTTGGCGGGCGCGGCTCGCAGCGTCAGCGCGACCCAGAAGGCGGCGCCGATCGCAAACTCGAGCGTGCCGGCCTCGGCCTCCGCGGCGCCGGCGACGAGGCGGCGACAACGGCTGGCGACGGTGAACGCGAACAACAGCCAGGCGGGGAAGATCCAGTCGACGCCGCTCGGCGCGGCCAGCAGCACGGCGACGGCGCCGGTGAGGCCGACCACCAGTCCGGCGAGGGTGAGCAGCTCGACGCTCGGCGCCGGTCGCACCCGCTCGAGGACCCACGCTGCGAGCGGCCGATGGAGGTGGCGATCGAGAGTTCCCTCGGTGATCGGATCGTCGTCGGCCATCGCCTCGGAGGGTGGGCGGGGCCTCGGGCCCTGTCAAGCGAGCCCCGGCGCTGCAGAAACCGCTCAGGAGCGCGGCTTGGCGTTGTCGGGGAGGACGAGCCCCTGCGTGTCGACGGTCTTCCAAAACGCGGGCCAGCGCGAGATCTCGCGCAGCGTCGGCAGCACGTCGACGGGGTTGTGCGGGTACGTGCGGCGCAGGAACAGCACCGCGGCCTCGGCTGTCGGCGCCTCGAGGAAGTGCGCCTCGCCGGGCGGGTACTCGTAGCGGAACTTCAGGAGGGGCGGGGTCACGGGGCGGGCTTCCGGTGGGTATCCCACAGCACCTCGGGGACGGCGAAGGCATGGGCCGCGGCGCGGGCGACGACGAAGAACCAGTCGCTCAGGCGGTTGATGTAGCGGACGGCCTCGCCGCGGACCGGCTCGACGCGGGCGAGCGCGACGACGCTGCGCTCGGCGCGGCGGCACACGGTGCGTGCGAGGTGGGCCCACGCACCGAGCGGCCCGCCGCCCGGCAGGATGAAGCTGCGCAGCGGCGGCAGGTCGGCGTTCCATGCGTCGAGCTCGTGCTCGAGGCGCGTGACGTCGGCCTCCTCGACCTTGAGCGGCGCCTTGCCTTCGGTCGCGCCGGGCGTCGCCAGCTCGGCCCCGAGGTCGAACAGCTCTTGCTGGATCCGCGCGAGCGAGGCGTCGAGCGCGGCCAGGAACTCGCGGCGCTCGCCGGGCTCGCCGATGCGGGAGAGCTCGACGCGCAGCACGCCGAGCACCGCGTTGAGCTCGTCGACCTCGCCGTAGGCGGCGACCCGCGGGGCGTCCTTGCCGACGGTGTCGCCACTGGCGAGCATCGTGTCGCCGCGGTCGCCGAACTTCGTGTAGACCTTGCTGATGTAGACCACGGGGCTGTCCGATCGGCCAGGTTTGTTCGGCCAGGTGCTCGGGAGCAGGTGCCGAGGGACATGCCCGTGAGGACATGTCCCTCAGGACAGCCGACTCAGCGACCCTTCAGCGCGGCGATCAGGCGCGGCTGGAGCTCGGGGATGATGACGAACACCCACCCGAGCTGCGCCTTGACGCCGTCGACGAGGATCGCCCAGCGGTGACGGTCGTCGAGCTCGATGACGAAGATCAGGAGGCCATTGTCGCCTTCGATGATGAACTTGTTGATGCCCTTGGCGAGGGCATCCTCCGAGCGGGTCAGCGCGTTGTGCAGCTGCTCGGAGAGGCGGTTGAACATGGCGCACGCCTTCGGCGCCGAGTTGATGCCCGCGAGCGACATGCCCGAGGCTTTGCTGATGATGTCGACGCTGATGAGGCCGCCCATGAGGTGGTCGTCGAGCTCCTCGAGGATGGCCTTCACGACCTTGAGGTCCATGTCTGACAGCTCCTTGTCGCGCGCTGCAACGTTGGGGGCGGCCGCGTAGGCCGGCGTCGGTGTAGAGACGGGCAGCGGCGGAAGTGGCGGGACGGTGACCGGCGCAGCTCGCTGCGGCTTCTCGATCACCGGCACCGGCGGAGGGGAGGGCGGCGTCGCGGCGCGTGGCGGTGGCTCGCTTCGCGGCGGTGGCTCGCTACGCGGCGGCTCGCTGCGTGGCGGCGGCTCGTTGCGCGAAGCCTCGTCGCGCTGACGAGCTCGGTCCATCAACAACGCGACGATCGAGGTGTGTCGTACCGTCTGCGGGCAGTTCTCGGGCAACTGCGAAGACGAGACGCTGCCCTCGCGCCAGTCGAGGATCGTGTTGACGGCGTCGTCACCCTGGGCCGCGCCGGTCTCGGCGTGGACGAGGTTGCCGCCCTGGAAAAACATCGCGCCGACGCCATGCGGCGACTCGACGGACAGCTTGATCGACATGCGCGATGTCTGCGCAAGTTGCAGGATGTCCCAAAGTTCAAATCCACCGATCTGGGCGATCGTGGTTGCCATTATTCGCCTCCCCGTGGCCCACGTGGGCCGCGACCGCGATCGGAGGGGCAGCTCCCACCGATGTTGGTCTGGGTACAATACCGCGCCTGCTCATATCTTTGGGACAGGTTCTTCACGCGAGCCTGCGGCGACGCCATCTCAGCCCAGGTCCGTGGGGCCGTAACGGCGTCGCGTGTGTCCCGTCTCACTCGGATTACGAGGTTTGGCGTCCGAACTAGCATCCGCGCTCGCCGGGCAAGCCTGCGGTCAAGGCTTTTCGCCGGCCACGCTAACACCAGCTTCGGAAAAAAGCTACGTTGGAGACACCGGACACGCTGCGCGCTGAGTGCGCAGCGCCGCACCCGTCTCTCGGGACCTGGCCGCCCGGCCCTGCTCGCATCCCGCGTCACCACAGCAGGGCGTAGACCGACGTCGCCAGCAGATTGGCGATCGCCAGGGGCATCGCGGCCCGCTCGAGAAAGAAGAGAGCGGCGCGCGCACGCGAGCCGGTGGCCGACGCGTGCAGCCGCTGCACGAACCACACGACCGCAGCGATCTTCGCCGCCGCCACGACTGCGCCGATGAACAGCACGAGGCCGTGGCCGCTGCCGGCGAGTACCGTCGCGGGCACACCACCGCCGAGGAAACAGGCGACGAACGCCGCCGCGAAGACGAGCCGCTCGAGCCGTCCTGCCGGCGGCGCGGCCGCGACCGCGAGGGCGACGGCAGCGGCGATCGGTTGCACGAAGATTCCCCAGGCGGGGGGGATCGCAGCACCGCCGACGAGCCCCGCTGCTTGCTCCCCCACGAGCTGCCGTGGATCGAGGGTGCCAAAGGCCAGCAAAGGGCCGGCGAATGCGGCGGCGAGGGCGAGGTCGCGCGACGCCAGGCGGCGGGCCAGCGCAGCCCGGTCGACGAGGCGACCGAGACCGGCGAGCACGAGGGCGACGAGATAGACGAGCCAGCCTTCGCCGACGGCGATCAGCGACAGCGAAGCACCTCCCCGTCCCGCGGCGCACTGCTCGACGTCCGCGGCGGAAAGGCTGCTGCCGAGGCCGTCGAAGCACAGGCCCGGACCGAACGGGAACAGCGCCAGGACGGCCACCACCGGCAGCCAGGCGGTCCAGTTCAGCCGGGTGCGGCGCGTCGAGATCCACGCCAGCGCGACGAGCGCGAGCGCCAGGGCGGTGCGGATCGCCGTGCGCCGCAGATCGCTCGCGAGATCGGGTGGCTCCCAGCGGAGCTCGACGATCTGGGGCGCCTCTCCCGCCGCGAAGAGGAGGCGCGCGCTGCCGGAGCCGGAGGCGCCGGTGCGATCGAAGTGGTCGCGGTCGACGCGGAGGCGCAGGCTCACGGCTCCGCCAGCAGCGATCTCCCGCGGGTACTCGCGGTTCTCGATCGAGAAGGCGCCCCAGTCGGGGGTGCGGGTGTCGAAGCGGATCCGCGTCAACGGGACGGGCGCCGCGCCGTGATTCACGAGTCGCAGCTCGAGACGCTGCGCCGCCGGCGTGAACACCAGCGTCCCCGGTTCGGCGCGCACTCCCGTCGGAGGGGCCCCGCAGCCGAGCCCGAGCGCGAAGAAGAGGACGCAAGGCGCTGCGGGCGAGAGCGCGGCGCGGAGGAAGTTGCGACGAGGGAGCGGCGAGCTCGCGTGCGCGACGCGGGCGAGTGGGAGCGGCGAGACGACCGAAGTGGACAGCCGCAGGGCGACGTCCTGCGACAGGGACTCGGGCGAGGAGCTCGCGCTCGCGTCGAAATTGCGAAGAAGCGGCGATGCGATCTCGGGCGCGGAGCTCACCGGCGTCTCGTCGACACCACGCATGACCGAAGCGGGCGGAAGCGGCGACGCGACCTCGGGCCGGGTGCTCGCGCTTGCCTCGAAGTCGCGAGGAAGTGGAAGCGGTGACGCGGCCTCGGGCGAGGAGCTCGCCAGCGTCTCGTCGACACCACGCATGACCGAAGCGGGCGGAAGCGGCGACGCGACCTCGGGCCGGGTGCTCGCGCTTGCCTCGAAGTCGCGAGGAAGTGGAAGCGGTGACGCGGCCTCGCGCGAGGAGCTCGCCAGCGTCTCGCCGACAACTTGCATGACCGAGGCGGTCGACCGCAGCGACGCGACCTCGAGCCGAGTGCTCGCGCTTGCTTCGAAGCGGCAGAGAAGTGGAAGCGGCGACGCGGCCTCGCGCGGCGAACTCGTCGGCGTCTCGTCGACCGAAGCGGACGAGCGCAGCGACGCGACCTCAAGCCCAGTGCAAGTGCTTGCTTCGAAGCCGCGAAGAAGTAGAGGCGGCGAGACGACCGCGAGCGAGGAGCTCGCAGACATCTCGTCGACGCCTGGCATGGCCGAAGCGGGCGGGTGCAGCGGGAAGTCCTGCCCCGCGAGCTCGAGCGAGGAGCTCGCACGGACCCTGAAGCCGCGAAGCGGCGACGCCAGCTCGCGCGACACGACGTCCAGCGCCGGGCCGTCGCAGGCGCTTTGGGCCAGGTTACTCGCCGAGACACCCAGCGCGACGACGCCGCTCGCCGACGCGGGCGCAGGCGAGGCGGCGGCGCGCGGGCGGATCATGGCGCGCGGGTCAGCGAGGGCCACGCGATCGCGGTCGCCAGACCCAGCAGACCCAGGCCGGCGGCGCTGACCCAAAGGGCAGGTCCTTCCGGACATGTCGTGCTGGACAGGCAGACCGCGGCGGTCGGCGCGAACAGGACCAGGGCCAGCGCGAGCGCGAAGCCGAGGCCGGCCAGCGCGAGGAGGCCGCCGGTGTCGACGGGCTGACGCGGGCGCAGCTGAACCAGGCTCTCGCCGGCGTCGGGCGCGGCCTGCTGCCTCGCACGCGCGCGGACCAGGCCGGCGAGGACCCCGATGAGCCCGACGGCTGCGACGAGAGGCAGGTAGTCGAGCAGGGGGCTCATCTACGGGATGTTCCCTTCCATGGCCAACTCGAACACCTCGACGTCGTCGGCGTCCTTGGCCATGAGGAAGGCGCGGAGCGGGCGCTCGCCGCGGTAGACCTTGAGCTCGCTGTGGATCGCGCGAGCGGCTTCCTCGGCAGGGATCCCGAGCTCGAACGCACCCATCAACGGGACGGCGACGCTCGTGAAGCCCTTGACCTTGCAGGCCACCAGCACCGCCGCGGTGGCGCGCAGGACGTCCTCGACCTGGACGCGACCGCCGGGGCGATCGGTGTTGGGCACGTGGATGAGGTACTTCGCCTTCATCTTGCCCGCGGGCGTCACGAACGCGGCGCCGATCGCCAGCGGGGTGTGCTCCTTCACCATCGCCTCGATCTCGCGGCCGGCCAGGTCGCGGATCTTGTTGGCCGGGAAGTGACTCATCACGCCCTCGGAGTTGGTCGGACAGACGAAGGCGTCGACCGCGATCTGCTCCCAGGGCAAGGTCGAGATCTGGATCTCGACGGACTCATTGATGTCGGTGGCCACGCGCGGACCTTACTCAAGCCTGCAGCATCGAGTCCAGCTCAGCGGCGATCGCGGACTCGGGCTCGTTGCGGACGGTCGAGAGCTCGCGAATGACCAGGTTCCGGGCGGTCTGCAGCATCTGCCGCTCGCCGTGCGAAAGATTCTTGGTGTGCTTGAGGAGGCTCAGATCGCGGTACACCTCGCCGACCTCGAACAGCGAACCCGTGCGGATCTTCTCCATGAAGCCGCGGTAACGCCGGTTCCAGGTCTGGCGATCGCACGGGACCTCGTGGTCGCGCAGCAGATCGTAGAGCTCGTCGATCATCTCGCCGTCGGCGAGGGGACGCATGCCGTTCTCTTCGGCCTTGGCCACCGGCACGATGATCTTCAGGCCGGAGCCGAAGACGCGCAGGTGATAGAACTGGAAGGGGCGCGACTCGATGATTTTCGTCTCGAGGGCCATGACCTCGGCGACACCGTGAGTCGGGTAAACGGCCTTCTCACCAACGTTGAATCGGGGTTGCATCGGCAGTTCGTCTCCAGGCGTTTGCGCGCGCCCCTCTGCACCTCTTGTGCCGCCGACTCGTCGACGGGCGTCGTGGGGACGAAATCCCCCACCTTCAAAGTAGTTCGGGACAGTTGGGCCCGGTGCAGTCGGGCTCGGCGCGTCGGCGCAGGGTGCTCCTTAAGCGGAAAAAAGGCCCAGGGGGCCGATCGGGGCAATCCTGCAGGTGACGGCGCCGCCGGTGGATGGCGCGGCGGAAAGGGCGAAGAAGCAGCGACAAGCCAAGGGGGTCGGTATCGGACGGCCGCCCGGACACCGGTCGGCCACTTGCCGGCCATCGCGAGGCCAGCAGTCAGGGGGCTACTGCGAGTGGCTACGATTGTAGCCACCCCGGACGAGCGGGTTTGCCCGCCTGTCGGGCAAAGTAGATAGCAGCCGGGTAAGGCGCGTCCAGTGAAAAGAACGGTGTGAACCTGGCATATCTCACTGCAGGGCCACGATCCGCCATCCCTGAGGAGTCTGCTCGAGCGTCAGGGCGCGCCCGGGCTCGTAGCGCAGGATCGCGCGTTCCATCCCCGGCGTGAACTCAATTGCCCCAGGTTGCTTCAGGAGTTGCTCCAGAAGGTCCGCCCGGCGGTTCCAGTCGTCGCGGAGGCGCGAAGAGAGATCGTCTGCGAGCAGCGTGGAAAGCGCGCCGAGATCGGCCCGCCGGACGGCGGTCAGAAAGGCCCGAATCGCGCTAGCCGGGGTCGAGAGGTCCGGCAAGCCCGGCAGGCCGCTCACGACCTGGTAATGGCCGCCGGTTTGCGCCCATGCGAGCACGGCGCCGTCGTGGACGGTCTCGCCGCCGCGCACCGGCGTCTTGAGCGCGGGCGGCAGCGTGTCGAGCGCGGCCTTGGCCGCCGAGCGCTCGGCCGCCTGCGCCTTCCAGCGCGCCGTGAACGCCTCCTTCGAGGTCGCCGCGCGCAGCTCCGGGCTGAGCAAGGCGTACGCGGCGGCCGGATCGTCGGCGGCCAGAGCCCGGGCATAAGCCTCGCGCAACGCTTCGGGGCTGCGCGCGCCGCCGCCGCCGCGACAGGCCATCAGCAACAGACCGGCGAGCAACAAGGACCGGCGGCGACGCATCGGCGGGCGAATGCCGGGTTCGCGGAGCGTGGGCACAGCTCGATTAATTCCTGTCACAAAGGCCAGGTCGGCTCAGGCCCTGGGCCCGCTGCGCTTGTCGAGGATGATGTCGTGCGCGTACTCGTCGCGCGTGGTCGGGTAGTCGATCGTGTAGTGGAGGCCGCGCGACTCCTTGCGCTGGCGGGCGCACTCGATGATGAGGCTGCCGACCAGAGAGATGTTGCGCAGCTCGAGCACGTCGCGGGTGACGCGGAATTTCCAGTAGTACTCGAGGATCTCCTCGCGGATGAGGTCGAGCCGCCGCCGCCCGCGCTCGAGGCGCTTGTCCGAGCGGACGATGCCGACGAAGTTCCACATGGCGGCGCGCACCTCCTCCCAGTTGGCCGAGACCATGACCGCCTCGTCCGAATCGCGGGCGGCGCCCTCGTTCCACGGGCTGACCTGATCGGGCGGGCCGCGGCCGAAGTCGTCGCAGGCCTGGGCGGCGCCGTCGGCGAGGACGACCGCCTCGAGCAAACTGTTGGAGGCCAGGCGGCAGGCGCCGTGGAGGCCGCTCATAGCGACCTCGCCGATCGCCATCAGGCCGGGGATGTCGGTGCGGCCGTGGCGATCGACGACGACGCCGCCGCACATGTAATGGGCCGCGGGGACCACGGGGATCGGGTCCTTGCGCATGTCGATGCCGACCGACATGCAGCGGGCGTGAATCGCCGGGAAGCGGCTGACCACGTAGTCGGGATCGAGGTGCGTCATGTCGAGGAACACGCAGCGCTCGCCCGACCGCTTGAGCTCGGCGTCGATCTCGCGGGCGACCACGTCGCGCGGGGCGAGCGAGCCCATCGGGTGCCGCTCGGCCATGAGGTCGCTGCTGTCGGCCCGCCGCAAAATGCCGCCCTCGCCGCGCAGCGCCTCCGAGATCAGGAAGGTGTTGGCATCGGGGTGGTGCAGGCAGGTCGGGTGGAACTGCATGAACTCGAGGTTGCCGACCGAGGCGCCGATCCGGTAGGCGACCGCGACGCCGTCGGAGGTGGCGACCGCCGGGTTGGTCGTATAGCGGTAGACGCGGCCGGCCCCGCCGGTGGCGAGGACGGTGATCGGGGCGACGAATGCCTCGACGCGATCGGCGGCGTTGTTCAGCGCGTATACGCCGAAGCAGCCGCGGCTGCCGTCGACCTTGGTCCAGCTCAGGAGGTCGATGACGGTGTGGTGCTCGTGGATCGTGATGTTCGGGTGGGCGTGCGCGGCCGCCAGCAGGGCGTGCTCGATCTCGTAGCCGGTGGTGTCGCGGTGATGCACGACGCGCCGGCGCGAGTGGCCGCCTTCCCGCCCGAGCTCGAAGGGGGCGTGCTCGTCGCCGCCGACGCGGTCGAAGCGGACGCCGTAGCGCTCGGCCAGGCGCCGCACGAGGGTGGGTCCGCGCTGGACGGCGTAGGTGACCATGTCGCGGTTGCACAGGCCGGCGCCGACGGTCAGCGTGTCCTCGATGTGCTCCTCGAGCGAGTCGTCGCCCGCGAACACGGCCGAGATCCCGCCCTGGGCCCAGCGGGTGTTGCTCGACTCGGCGCGGTGCTTGGTGAGGATCACCACCGGTCCGCGATCCGCGACCTCGAGGGCGAAGTAGAGGCCCGCGAGCCCGCTGCCGAGCACGAGGTAGCGCGCGTGGTGGATCGGCGTGCTGGCGGTCATGGTGGTGGGGCGAAAGTAGCAGAGCGGCGGGGCCGGTCGACAAGGGTCCGCGGCGGCGATAGGCTGGGCCCGTGGGAGCGGATCGGCCCATGCCGCTGCGGCGGACCTGGCAGACGCGGCGCGGCTGCGCAGCGGTGTTGGCGGCGATCTCGATCACGCTTCCGGGCCCTGCGGGGGCAGCCGAACCGACCTACCGCCGCTACACGGACGCGCAGGGGGTGGTCCACGTGACGCCCGTGCGCGCTGTCGGCGCGGGACGGCGCGAGGTCGAGGAGATGCCGGGCAGCGGCGGCGAAGGCGGGGCGCCGAAGACTGCGGCGGCCGAGGCGGAACCGTCGGCGCCGCGCCGCGATCCGCAGGTCGAGGTCGCCGAGGCGCTGGCCGACGAACGCTCGCGCCGCTGGGAGACGCACATCCGCGGGGCGGCGCGGCTGTATCAGCTGCCGGAGTCGCTGGTGCGCGCGGTGATTCACACCGAGAGCAACTACTATCCCGGGGCGGTCAGCAGCACGGGGGCGATGGGGCTGATGCAGCTGATGCCGTCGACCGCGCGCTTCCTCGGGGTCCAGCAGGCGTTCGACCCACGCCAGAGCATCTACGGCGGGGCCAAGTTCCTGCGCCTCCTGGCCAACCGGTTCGGCGGCGACATGGTGCTGGTGGCGGCCGGTTACTTCTCGGGCGCCGGCGCGGTGCAGAAGTACGGCGGGGTACCGCCACACCCGGGGGTGCGTGCGTACGTGAAGGCGGTCCTGCGCCGGTTTTATGCGTACGAGCGGCTGCTTCAGGACGGGGCCGGCGGGGCGAGCCCCGCGCGGGCGATCGCCAGTCCGTGAGCCGACGCCGATCTCGCAGGGCCTCGCGTCTTGTCTTGGACGTGGCCCTGGCTTCGCGGTAGGCTCCCGCGGCTTTCTGTGAAGAGGTACGAAGGCTTCCGCCGGGAGATCCTGAATCTCCCCAACATGATCACCATCGGCCGGGTGTTCCTCATCCCGCCGGTGCTCATGCTGATCGACAAGACCGATCCGTGGCGCTGCGTGCTCGCGTCGCTGCTGTTCACGGTCGCGTCGCTGCTCGACCTGATCGACGGCTGGCTGGCCCGCCGCTCCGGCCTGGTGACGGTGTTCGGCAAGTTCGTCGACCCGCTCGCCGACAAGATCATGGTGTCGGCGGTGCTCATCTACTTGGTGATGGACGACCGCGCGCCCGCCTGGCTGGTGGTGCTGTTGTTGACCCGCGAGTTCTACATCAACGGCCTGCGCTCGCTCGCCAGCTCGGAGAACATCATCATCGCCGCCAGCGCCGGCGGTAAGGCGAAGACGGCGTTCCAGCTGACGGGCATCTCGTTCCTGCTGATGCACTACCGCTACCGCCTGCCGGGCATCGAGGAGGCGCTCGACTTCCATCGAGTCGGCCTGGTGCTGCTCGGGCTGTCGGTGTTCGTGTCGATCAAGAGCGCGGTCGACTACACGTTCGGCTTCCGCGAGGCGCTGGCGCAGAAGAACGCCGAGTGAGCCGGGCGCGCCAGATCGCGGCGCTGGCCGCGTCGGAGCCGGGCGGCGCGTTGGCGTGGCTCGACGGCGGAGCGGGCCGCGGGTTCGTGGCGCTCGAGCCCGACCTCGAGGTGGTGGCCGACGATCTGACGGCGTTGCCGACGATCGAGGCGCTCTGGCGGGCGGAGCCGAGGCTGCCGTGGTTCGGCTGGCTGACGTACGAGGTGGGCACTGCGGCGCTGCTCGGCCGCCCGCGGACGGCGGCGAGTTTGCCGGGGCTGGTGCTCCGCCGTTACCGGGCGGCGCTCGAGCTCGGGGCGCGCGAGCAGATCCATGGGGACGCTCGCGCCGGGGCGGAACTGCTGGCGCGGCTGGCGACCGCCACCTGGCTCTGGGGACAGGACTGGCCGCTGGGTCCGGTCGAGGCGCTGGTCGCTGCCGAGGACTACCGGGCGCGCGTGCGCCGGGCGCAGGAATTCATCGCGGCCGGGGAGACGTACCAGATCAACCTGACGCAGCCGTTCGTGGCGCGGTGGCTGCCGGAATGGGCGAGTCGGCCGGTGGCGGCCAGGGCGGCGGCCGTGTATGCCGCGGTGCAGGCGGCGACGCCGGCGAGCATGGGAGGCCTGCTGGCGATCGAGCCCGGCCGGCCGTGCGGACGCTGGGCGATCTCCAATTCGCCGGAGACGCTGCTGGCGATCGAGCTGGGGGCAGGAGAGGACGGGGGCGACCTGGCGCGCTCGTGGCCGATCAAGGGGACGCGCCCGCGAGGGGCCGATCCGGAGGGCGATCGGGCGGCCCAAGAAGAGTTGCAGCAGAGCATCAAAGATCTCGCTGAACACGTGATGATCGTTGATCTTGTGCGCAACGATCTCGGCCGGCTCGCGCGTCCGGGTTCGGTCCGCGCGCCGGCCCGGCCCGAGCTGGTGACGCTGCCGACGGTGCATCACCTGGTGTCGGAGGTCCGCTGCACGCTGCGCCAGGGATGGACGCTGGCGGAGGTGATGGCGGCGGTGTTCCCCGGCGGCAGCGTGACAGGAGCCCCCAAGCGGCGCACGGCCGAGCACATCGAGCGGCTCGAGCAGCGCGCTCGCGGGATCTACTGCGGGGCGATCGTGGCGCTGCTGCCCGACGGTCTGCGCTGCAGCATCCCGATCCGCACCGGGGTGGCGGACGCGGCCGGGCTGTGGCTGCAGAGTGGCGGGGGGATCGTGATCGACTCCGACCCGGAGGCCGAACGCCGCGAGTCCTGGGACAAGGTGCGCGCGTTCGAGCGAGCCTGAGCGGCCGGCTTCAGGGCTGGGCGGACTCCACAGGCGGTGGCGAGTGCTCGGTGAGCCGCGGAGCTTCCGGGGCGAGGAACGGGGGGCTCATCAAATCGCCGCCCGCAGCGCTGCCGCCTGCGGATTGGGCGGCCGACGAGGTTCAGGTGTCGCCTTGCCCGGAGCCGGCGGCGCGACTGCGGCTCCGGTGGGAGGGCCTTGCCCTGGGTTCAAGAGCGACTGGGGGGCGCTTCGCTTCGAGAAGTCGGGGCCCCGACCGCGGCTCAGCTGGCGGGCTTTGCATCGGGCGTATTTTCTTTGATTTCCGGCGGTTGCGCGTGGAACATCAAGTAAGGGATGAGCAGCAGGACGCCGACGACGAGGGCGATGTCGGCGACGTTGAAGTTCGGCCAGCACAGACCGCGAGGGTTCCACGGGGAGCAGACGCGGATGAAGTCGACCACGCCGTGGGTGAGGTTGCCGTGGGGGTCGGAGTCCTGGCGCAGCAGGCGGTCGTGCATGTTGCCGAGGGCGCCGCCGATGATGCAGCCGATGGCGAAGAAGCCGTAGAGGCGGTCGGTCGGCAGCTTGCGGACGAGGGCGGCCATGTAGACCACCGTCACGAGGGTGACGACGATGAACAGGGGACGCGAGAAGTCCTGGCCGCGCAGGAAGCCGAAGGCGGAGCCGGTGTTGAAGCTGTAGGACCAGTGGAACCAGTTGCCGATCGCGGCAATCTGCCGGTTCGGCGGCCGGAGGTTGTCCCAGGCCCAGCTCTTGGTCACGAGATCGAGGATCAGAAACACCGCGGCTGCGGACGCGGTGACGAGGATCGGCCGGAGCCGGTTCGATGCTGGCGTGTCGCTCATGTAGGGCCGAAAAACCTGGCCAGTGTACCCGAGGCACCAGGGCGAGCAAGCGCAGCCACCGCTGCGCCGCGGGCCGCAGAGACGGTCCGAAGGGCTGCCGGGCAGGGTTGCGGGTTCGGTAGCGCGGTTGCCGCGGTGCTCTGGCGGGTTCGACCGGCGGCGGCCCGGGGCGCAGCAGGACGAGGCAGGTCCGGAGCGGGAGCTCGAGGCTGAGGGGAGGTCCGGGGGTGGCCGCGGTGCCCTGGGGCGGGAGCTCGATGGTTCGGGCGAAGGTCCGATGACGGCTGCCTCGGGGCGAGAGCTCATGGCTCAGGCTGAGGCCCGATTGTCGGGCGCCGCCTCGGTGCCCTGAGGGGCAGCTCGAGGGTCCGGGCGAAGGTCCGATGACGGCTGCCTCGCGGCGCGAGAGCTCGCGGCTCAGGCGGAGGTCCGATTGTCGGGGGTGGCCGCAAGAGACTCAGGCAGATGGTTGCCTCGACGCTTGGGGCCGCACGAGGCTCAGGCGGCGGTCCGATTGTCGGCGGCGGCCTCGGTGCGCGGCAGCACGAGCAGGAACAACAGCACGCCCGCGACCAGGACGGCGTCGGCGATGTTGAAGGCCGGCCAGGTCTTGCCGCCCCACAGGTAGACGACGATGAAGTCGACCACGCAGTAGTCGCCGGCGTAGACCCGGACCAGGCGGTCGTGCAGGTTGCCGAGGGCGCCGCCGGCGATCAGGCCGATGGCGATGAAGGCGGCCCGGCTGGTGGTCGGCAAGGTCCGCGCGAGGTGGACGAGGTAGCCGACCGCGGCCAGGGTGATGACGATGAAGAAGTAGCGCGCCCAGTCGACGTCGTTGAGGAAGCCGAAGGCAGAGCCGGGATTGCAGGCGAAGTCGAAGTGCAGCAGCTTGTCGCTGACCTTCCAGGCGGCCTGGTCCCGCAAATTGTTCCAGACCCACGCCTTACTCCAAAGGTCGAGGCCGAGGCTGAGACCGGCGATCACCGCTGCGAGGGCGATCCGCGGTCCGCGTGTGGGTTCGGGTGGGGCGGCCATGGCGGGCGCGGAGCATACCAGGGTCGCGCCCGCCGTGAACCCGTTCGCGAGGCGAGATCCGTGACGTCGACCTCGCACGCACGACGCGCCCCTGAAGCCGCGGCTCCAGGGCCTCGAGGCCGGCGCTCGTCGTCAGCGGCGGTTCGTCGGTTCGCGCCGGCTCGGTGGCGATCCCGGGAGGTACAGGCGATGCTCCGCTGCGCGCGGACCGGCGAGCGCCACAGCGAACGCGTGTTGCCGGAGCGAGGATGCTTCGAACGACGCAGGGAGGCAGTCAGGCCAGGGGCCGTCCAACGAGGCGCACGTGAGCCTCACGGAGCGGATAGCTCGACGCGAAGCCGCTGGCCTGCTGTCGGGTCTGCTGCGCCCTCGATCGTCTCGGGCGCAGTAGGTCAACTCTGCTTCGAACAGCGGTGCGACTCGAAGCAGAGCTTCTAATCTTGATTTACAGGCGCTGGCGCCGCTGAGCCGTCGCGCTTTCGTTTGGCTCAGGCGCGCTGGAGCAGATCGAACAGGGCCGGGCGGCGGCGGCGGGGCCACGTCGAGCGCGGGTGGGCGAGCGCTCGCCGACCGCGAGAGACCCGCTGGTCCATGGCCTGGCGAGTCATGCCGTCGAGGGCGACGGGCCGCTCGGCCTGCAGTTCGGTGAGCTCGCGCCGCTCCTCGCCCAGCAGCGCGGCCAGGGCGTTCTCCAGCAGGACGGCCTCGGGCAGGCGGAGCTCGCGGAGGGCGGCGCGGAGGCGGGCGCGCATGCGCAGCTCCTCGCGGGTGTCCTCGCCGGTGTCGCGCAGCTCCTCGGCGCGCGACTGGGCGTCGCGGGCGAGCGAGACCGAGGCGGACGCGAGCAGGACGGTCAGCGGGCGGACCTCGGGATCGGCGAGCTCGGGGCGGTGGAGGAGCGTCGCGACCTCGGTGTAGGCGATCGCGTCGACGTCGGACTCCTCGCCGCCGACGACCTCGAACTCCTCGCCGCGGAAGGCGGTGACGAACAGGCGCAGGCGGATGGCCTCGAACACCAGCAGCTCGGCCAGGGCAGCCTGGAGGGCGCTGCGCCGGTCGTCCTCGTCGCCGCCGCGGGCGAAGTCGAAGAGCATGTGCTGCAGCGGCGGATTGCCGGCTCCGTTGGCGGCGAGCCGGGCCCACGGCTCCAGCTCTTCCGGTATCTCGAGGAAGAGGGCGTCGCGCAGGCCCTGGTGGAAGCCCTGGAGGGCCGGGAAACGCGGGTCGCGGACCGCGGTCAACAAAGAAAGGCCCTGGCGGCGCGCGCGCAGGGCCTCGTCGGCGAGGACGTCGAGCTCGGACTGGAGCTCCACCACATCAAGAGGGGCGGCGACGCCGCCACCGGCCGGGAGAGGAAGGAGGTGGGTGACGGCGGCGGCGACGTTCATGGCGTGCTCAGGGGTTTAACCACCCGCCCGAGGCACGCAAGATCAGGGGCTCGCCGGGGTGTGAGAGGGATGCCGGAGGGCCACGCGCAGCAGCGTCTTCAGGCGCGCGTTGCCGACCCGCTTGCCGATCGCGGCCGGACCCGCGGGCCGCTCCCATCGGGGGGGCGGCCGTCCGGCGAGGGCGGCGAGGCGAGCGAAGATCTCACGCCGCGGGGTGTGGTCGTCGTCGACGACGTTGATGACGCCGCGCTCGTCCGGCGCGAGGGTCAAGGCGGCGAGGACGGCCTGCACTGCGTCCTCGCAGTGGATGAGGTTGGTCGGCTGCATGCCGTCGCCCGCCAGGACTGCGTCGTCGCCGGCGCCGCGGTAGAGGCGGAACAGCTCGCGACCCGGACCGTAGAGGCCGCCGAGACGGAGGATCGTCCACGGCACCGCATGGCGCGTGCAGGTGTCGCGCACCAGCTCCTCGGCCTCGCGCTGCACGCGGCCCCGCGGCTCTTCGGGCCACTCGAGGCAGTCGTCGTCGAGCCAGCCATCGCGGTCGGGCAGGGCCGAGGTGGATGAGACGTAGACGAGGCGGGTGAGCGGGAGGGTGACTGCGGCCGCGAGCAGCCGACGGGTGCCCTCGACGTAGAGCTCGCGGCGGTCCTGCTGCTGGCCGGGGGCGTAGCAGACGACCAGCGCACGCGCGTCGGCGAGGACCGCGGCGATGTCGGCAGGGGTGAGCGCGGCGACGTCGAGCGGGCGGAGCTCGATGCCCTCCGGGACATGTCCGTTGGGCCATGTCCCGGAGCGCGTGGTCGCAAGGACAGGCGGATCGCCAGCGCCCCCGGTCGCCGCGAGCGCGGCAGCGACGGGGGCGCCGAGGAAGCCGGCGCCGACGACGGCGACCGGGCGAGCGAGGGGAGACGCGCCGCTGGGCACGCGCGGCTCGCTCAGAACGACACGCCGCCGCCGAGCAGGAGGTTCAGGCGGGCGATGAAGAAGGCCGGGCAGGCGCCTGGGGCGGCGCCGCAGCCGTAGCCGTAGCGCGGGCCGAAGCTCATGTCGAACTGCGGGAACTGCAGCCACACGATCCAGCGGTCGTCGAGCATGAGCTTGAGACCGACGCCGAACTGCAGGTTCGCGGCGTGGTTCGTGTAGTGGTAGTAGGCGCCGTTGTAGTAGTTCCAGCGGTCCGACAGCAGCTGGTAGCCCAGCGAGACGTTCGGCGAGATGTAGAGGCCGAGGTCGCGCTTGACCTGGATGTCGTAGGTGAACTTGGGCGCGATGACGAAGCCGAAGCGGCGGTAGCCGAACTCCTCGTTGAGGAGGACGCCCAGCGCCGGGCCGGAGGCGTTGCCGCTGAAGTGGCCGCTGAACTCCTGGGTCAGCTTGAACGAGCCCCAGTAGCCGAAGCCGCCGTAGCGACACGGGAAGCCGGGTGCTCCGCAGCCGGGGCCGTAGTAGCCGGCGTCGTAGTAGTGCGACGAACCGCCGATGCCCCACGAGGGGCCGAGGCCGAACAGGAACTGCATCGGGCGGGTGCCTGGTCGCAGCACTCGAGGAACGGCCGCTTCAGCGTTCGAGGGGGCGACCGTGCTGCCGAGGAGGGCGGCGCCGAGCGCCGCGGTGGCGAGGCCGAAGCGACGTCGGCGACGACCAGTAGTGACAGGCAGGGGACGGTCCGAGGTGGTGGCCTGGGTCATGGGGACTCCTGCGAGCGAGGGAAGGGGCACGCTCCGTAGACCGGGGCGCGCGCGGTGATTCTAACGTGTCTTGCGGCGAGCACGGAAGTTCGGGGTTGCTCGGAGAAACTCCCGGGGGTGAAGGCACCCAAGGCACTGCCGCCGACGCGAGTGTGATCTACGCTGCGGTCGGTGCCAGGTGATCGAGGCGACGAGGCGGCGATTAGCATTCGTGCGCAGACGCGCACCGCTCGCCACCAGCGGCTCGCTGCGGCGATCGAGACGCGTCGGCTCGAGCGCCGCCGGCGAGCGAAGATCCTGGCGATCTGGGCGGTCGTGTCGACGATCGCGGTCGTCGTCACCGCGCTCATCCGTGGGGTGTTTGACCCGCTCGAGCTGGTGTTTTTCGCGAGCACGCTGGGGACGATCGCGTTCGCGTCGTTCTCCGGGGTGCTCGCTCGCCCGCTGCCGATGATGGAGCGGCAAGCGCTGGCGGGCGCAGACGCGGCGCTGGCCCTCGACCACCTGCCGCCTCGCGTGGCCGAGCTGGCCCGAGAGACACGCGCGCTGCGGCTCGCGGTCGAGGCCGCCGACCCGGCCGACGCGGCGATCGACGCCTGGGTGTGGAGCTGGATCCGCAGCGTCCGCGAGCTCGGGCCCGAGGAGCGCGAGCTGATCGCCCACGTCGGGATCTCGACCCATGACGTCGAGGCGGTGCTGCTCGGCGAGGCGCTCGACGCCGGCCCGGCGGACGGCCCCGTGGACAACCCCGCGCTGCCGGCCAGGCGCGCGGCGGGACGGGGTCCGCGGCTGGCACCGGTCGAATTGGCGGTGCTGGTGCGCCGGGTCGAGCTGCTGGCCGAGCACTTCGAGGCGTTCGAGGTGGCGCTGCTGCGCTACCGGCCGGGGACCTACCGCGGGTCCTGAGGGACATGTCTGTCACGACATGTCCACCGCGACATGTCCTTCAGGACTCGCGGAAGCTGACCATGACGGCGTGGGCGTCGTGCTTGTGCTCGAAGTTGGTGGCGCGGCGGAAGGCGGTGGCGTCGACGACGATCGGGTGCTTGATGTGGGCGACGGCGCCGGGCGGCAGGTAGGGCAGGCCGAAGCGGCCGGCGCTGTACTTGAAGAGCGGCTCGGGGATCGGGATCGGCTGGCGGCCGGTGCCGCGGGCCAGCGTCGACAGCGGGACGGGCGGCGGGCCGGCGACGTTGTAGATCCCGTTGAGCTGGTGATCGACGGCGCGCACGATCGCCTCGACGCCGTCCTCGTCGTGCATGAAGTGGTAGAGCGGATCGAAGCCGAGGATCATCGGCACCCGCGGGCCGGCGAGGAAGCTGGCGAGGGTGCCGCGGTGCGTCGGGCCGAGCATGTAGACCATGCGCAGGACGGCGGTCTTGAGCCCGGGCCAGCGCCACAGCGCGGCGGCGGCGAACAGGTCGGCGGCGACGAGGTCGGCCAGCTCGGGGAAGGTCGAGACGGCCAGCGGCGGCTCCTCCTCGGTGCGGTACAGCGGCGCGTCGGGGGCGGCGCCGTAGATCGTGTGGCGGCCGACGAACACGGCCTGCTTGACGCCGAACTCGTGGCAGTACTCGAACACGAGGCGCGTGCCGTGGAGGTTGATGCGCAGCCGCTCCTCGGCGCTGGCGGTGAAGTGAGTGATCGTCGCCATGTGGATGACGACGTCGGGCCGGTGCTGGCGGAACACGTCGGCGGCCGGCCGCTTGCGCACGTCGGTCTGGAACACGTGCACGCCCTCGGGCGCGTCGGGCCAGGGGCGGCGGTCGATGCCGAGGATCTCGTCGCCGCGGGCGCGCAGGCGCAGGGCGACCATGCGCGCGTGGGCGCCGTTGATGCCGGTGATCAGGATCTTCATGGTTCGGAGTCGGGGTCGGTCGGGCCGGAGGTCGAGGCGGGCGCGGCGGAGGACGAGCCGGACGAGCTGTCCTCGGGTTCCTGTGCGAAAGTTCCGTCGGTGCGCTGGCGGTGGAGCGCGCAGCCGCGGAGGACCAGCAGCTCGACGACGCTCTTGACCTGCTCGACGTAGCCCTCGATGACCTCGTCGGGCTCGCGGCCGGTGCCGGGGAAGTGCATCGGCTTGCCGTAGTGGATCTCGCAGCCGAGCGGCAGCGGGAACGGGACGAGGTACGGAGGGACCGGCCAGTAGGGCGCGCCGACGATCTTGGCCAGAGTCTTGGCGTGGTAGATGGTGGGGAGCGCTTCCTCGCCGCCGATGAAGGCGAAGGGGACGATCGGCGCGCCGGTCTGCAGGGCGATCCGCATGAAGCCGGTGCCGAACTGGACCAGGCGGTAGCGATCCTTGAAGAGCTTGCCGGTGCCGCGCGCGCCCTCGGGGAAGATCATCAGCAGGCGGCCGTCCTGCAGCAGCCGCAAGGCGTGCTCGGGCAGGCCGGGGAGCTGACCGACGCGCGAGAACCACTCCGAGACGAAGGGCCAGTTGCCGGCGAACTTCTCGACCATGCCGGTGGCGTGGCGCGGGAGGTCGCGGCCGAAGAACAGCGAGGCGAGCACCATGCCGCCGTCGACCGGCAGGCCGCCCGAGTGGTTGCCGACGAGCATCGCGCCGCCGCGCTCCGGCACGTTGTCGATGCCGAAACACTTCACCCGGAAGTAATTTTTGTAGAAGACCTCGAGCATCGAATAGAAGACGCCGAGGTGCTTCTTGGAGATCCCGAACGGATCCATGCCGTATTGATTGAACGGTAGCTCGAGACGTTCGAGGCGGTCCCGGACGTCGCGGCTGGTGAGAGTCTCGAGGCGGAACGGTCCCATCCGGCTCGAAGAAGTCTCAGGCGGCGCGGGTCCTGAAGCAAGTCGCACGCGAGAAGCCGCGGCGAGCGAGGTTCTGCATGGCTCAGGACGCTGCGGTCCGGACCGCGCGCCGGGGCGGTACCACTGCCGCGGCTGCGGCATTTCGAGCGGCGCTCCCATGCCCTCGCGCGCCCGGGCTCCGGCGCGAGGGCGACGCGAAGCAACCCCGGGGCGAGGCTAGGGCGAGCACTTCAGCGTGGCGCCGATGATGGTCGAGCTGGCGTTGCCGCCGTGCGAGGTCTTGATCTGGGCGACCTGATAATAAACGGTCTTGGCGATGTTGAAGTCGGGGAGCGGACCGAGCGAGATGCGGGGGTCCTTGCCGTCGAGTTCGATGGGGACGCCGATGTTCGAACACGGGAAGCCGCCGGCCTCGAGCGGCATCCCGAGCGTGAAGGCGGTGGCCTTCGCGGCGGGGTCGCCGGTGCGCAGCTTGCAGAACACGTCGGCGTCGGCCTGGTCGCAGCCCGACGCGCCGCCCCACGAGCAGGTGCCGGCGCAGTACAGCTGCGGGACCGACGAGAAGTCGTAGATGCAGTCCTCGGTGCAGCCGACGCCGGCGAACGGATCTTTGTCGTCGCAGTACTCGAAGCCCTTGGGCTGATTGATGTCGACCTTGTCGACGATGCCGTCGCCGCAGTGCGGGCCGAGCTTGCCGCAGCCGGGCGCGCAGCCGTTGTAGCTGTTGTCGTTGAAGCCGTCGTCGCAGGCCTCGACGCCGTCCCAGATCAGTCCGTCGCCGCAGGCGGCGGCGACACAACCATCGAGGCAGGCGTCGTTGTCCTTGGTGTTGCCGTCGTCGCACTCTTCGCCGGGCTGGGCCCAGCCGTCGCCGCACACCGGGAACAGACACTCGGCGGTGCAGTCGTCGGTGCTGTCCTGGTTGCCGTCGTCGCAGTCCTCACCCTCGTGCATGATGCCGTCGCCGCACTCGGGCGGCCGACACTTCGAGGTGCAGCTGTCGAGGTCGTCGGCGTTGCCGTCGTCGCACAGCTCGTCGCCCTCCTGGACGCCATTGCCGCACTCGCCGACGGGCTCGGTGGTGGAGGTGGTGGGCTCGCTGGTGGGACCTTGCGAGGTGACGCCGGTGTCGGTGGGATCGGTGGTCGCGGTGCCGTCGGTGTCGACGGTGGTCGGATGGCCGGTGACGGTCTGGATGCCGGTGTCCTCGTCCTCGGTGGTCGAGCCGGTGGTCGACGTCGGTGACCCGGTGGTCATCATGTTCTGCGTCGGTGTGCAGGCCGCGAGCGCCAGCATCCATCCCAATCTGCGCATATCCGAACGTTAGGCCGGCCACTGCGCGTTTGCAAGCGTGTTTGCCGCGCGCGTCGATGCGAACGTCGATCGAGCGCAACTCCGCGCCGAACAAACACGAAAGGCCCGGATGTCGCCAGGACATCGCGGGCCCGCGCGCGCACGGTGTCGATGCTTACGCGCTGGTCTTGGCCCCGAGCACGCGAGCCATGGTCGAGCCGAGGTCGGAGGGCGTGTCGGCGATCGTCACGCCAGCCTCGCGCAGCGCGGCCAGCTTGGCGTCGGCGGTGCCCTTGCCGCCCGAGATGATGGCGCCCGCGTGGCCCATGCGCTTGCCCGGCGGGGCGGTGACGCCGGCGATGAAGCCGACCACCGGCTTGGTGACGTGCTCGCGAATGAAGGCCGCGCCGTCCTCTTCGGCCGAGCCGCCGATCTCGCCGATCATGATGATGCCCTCGGTCTCCGGGTCGTCCTGGAACAACTTGAGGCAGTCGACGAAGTTGGTGCCGTTGACCGGATCACCGCCGATGCCGATGGCGGTGCTCTGGCCGAGGCCGAGCGTGGTCAGCTGATGCACGGCCTCGTAGGTGAGGGTGCCGGAGCGCGAGACGACGCCGACGCGGCCGGGGGTGTGGATGTAGCCGGGCATGATGCCGATCCGGCACTGCTTCGGCGTGATGATGCCGGGGCAGTTGGGGCCGAGCAGGCGCGAGCCGGGCTTGTCCTGCAGGAACCGCTTGGCCTTGACCATGTCGGCCACCGGGATGCCCTCGGTGATGCAGACGATCAGCGGCACGCCGGCGTCCGCGGCCTCCATGATCGCGTCGGCGGCGAACGGCGGCGGCACGAAGATGACGCTGGCGTTGGCGCCGGTCTTCTCGACGGCGTCGCGCACGGTGTGGAACACCGGGACGCGGCCGTTCAGCACGGTCTCGCCGCCCTTGCCGGGCGTGACGCCGCCGACGACTTGAGTGCCGTAGGCGAGCGACTGCTCGGCGTGGAAGAGGCCGACCTTGCCGGTGATGCCCTGGACGATGAGGCGGGTGTTCTTGTCGACGAGGACGCTCATGGCTGGACAAGCTCCACGATCTTGGTGGCTGCGTCGCGCAGGCTGCTGGCGGTGGTGATCGCAAGGCCGCTCTCGTCGAGCATCTTCTTGCCGAGCTCGACGTTCGTGCCCTCGAGGCGGACGACCAGCGGGACCTTGAGGCCGACTTCTTTGACGGCCGCGATCACGCCGGTGGCGATCGTGTCGCACTTCATGATGCCGCCGAAGATGTTGACGAGGATGCCGCGCACGTTCGGATCGCGGGTGATGATCTTGAACGCCGCGGTGACGCGCTCGGCCGTGGCGCCGCCGCCGACGTCGAGGAAGTTGGCCGGCTTGGCGCCGACGTACTGGATGATGTCCATGGTCGCCATCGCCAGGCCGGCGCCGTTGACCATGCAGCCGATGTTGCCGTCGAGCTTGACGTAGCTGAGGTCCCAGCTCTTGGCCTCGAGCTCGCTCGGGTCCTCCTCGTTGGGGTCCCGCAGCTCCTCGAGCTCCTTGTGGCGGAAGGTCGCGTTGTCGTCGAACGAGACCTTGCTGTCGAGCGCGAGCACCTGGTCGTCGCCGGTGACGACGAGCGGGTTGACCTCGAGCAGGGCGCAATCGAGGCGGTCGTAGGCGGCCGCGAGCGCGAGCAGGAACTTGACGAAGCGCGGGGCGACCGGGTCGACGAGGCCGAGCGCGTAGGCCAGCTTGCGCGCCTGGAACGCCTGCAGGCCGACGGCCGGGTCGATGGACTCCTTGAGGATCTTCTCCGGCGAGTGCGCGGCGACCTCCTCGATGTCCATGCCGCCCTCGGTCGAGGCCATGACGGTGTTGCGACCGGTGGCGCGATCGAGGGTGAGGGCGATGTAGAGCTCGCGGGCGATGTTCATGCCCTGCTCGACGAGGACGCGCTGGACCTTCTTGCCCTCGGGACCGGTCTGGATGGTCACGAGGGTGTTGCCCAGCATCTTCTCGGCGATCTGCGCCGCGTCCTCGGCCGACTTGACGACCTTGACGCCGCCGACCTCGGGCTGCTCGACGAAGCGGCCCTTGCCGCGCCCGCCGGCGTGGATCTGCGACTTGACGACGACGACCGGGTTGCCGGTGCGCTGGATCAGGTCGGCCGCGACGAGCTTGACCTCGCCGGGGGTGAACGCGACGCCGCCCTGCGGCACCGGCACGCCGAGGCCGCGCAGGAGCTCCTTGCCTTGGTACTCGTGGATCTTCATCAGGTCGCCTGGCCTTTCCCGTAGGGCAGGAGGGCCACCAGCTCGCGCACGGCGTTGGCCGAGACCTCGAGCATGCCCTTCTCCTTGTCGCCGAGCTTCATCTCGATGACCTTCTCGACGCCGCCCTTGCCGAGCACGCACGGGACGCCGATGAAGAGGTCGCTGTAGCCGTACTCGCCACCCAGCAGCGCGGCGCACGGGAGCACGCGCTTGCGGTCGCGGACGATCGACTCGACCATCGCCACCGAGGCCGCCGCCGGCGCGTAGTAGCCGGAGTAGCCGAGCAGGCCGACGATCTCGCCGCCGCCGCCGCGGGTGCGCTGGATGATGGCGTCGATCTTGTCCTGCGGCAGCAGCTCGGTCAGCGGGATGCCGGCCACCGAGGTGTGGCTCGGCAGCGGGACCATGGTGTCGCCGTGGCCGCCGAGGACCATGCCGTGGATGTCGTCGACGCTGACGTTCAGCGCCTCGGAGATGAAGTACTTGTAGCGCGCCGTGTCGAGCACGCCGGCCATGCCGATCACGCGCTCCTTGGGGAAGCCCGACTCGGCGTACATGACGTGGCACATGGCGTCGAGCGGGTTCGAGACGCAGATCAGCACCGCGTTCGGCGAGCGGCTGGCGATCTCGCGGGTCACGCCGCCGACGATCTTGCGGTTGATCTCGACGAGCTCGTCGCGGCTGGTGAACTTGCCGGTGACCGGGTCCTTCTTGCGCGGCACGCCGGCGGTGATCACGACGACATCGCTGTCGGCCGTCTCGTCGTAGCCGTTGGTGCCGACGATCTTGAGGTCGAAGCCCATGACGGGCGCGGCCTCGGCGAGGTCGAGGGCCTTGCCCTGCGGTACGCCCTGGGCGATGTCGACGAGGACGATGTCGCCGAGGTGCTTCTGGGCGGCCCAGTGCGCGGCCGTCGCCCCGACGTTGCCGGCTCCCACGATCGTGATCTTGTTGCGACGTGACATGTGCGAGATCTTTCCCCCTAGGAGGTCCGCGCTGCATATACCAGCCGCGGAGGCATCGGAGCAACGGCGGCGGAGCGGCCGATGAACGCTGATCTCGCGCTCCTCCGCGAATCTCCGCCAAAAGTGCGGGATCGCGCCGGTTCCGGACGGACGACCGACGCCGAATCGGACCCGCCGACTACCGACGCGTGGGAGCCGCCGGCGTGATGGTCAGCTCGACCTTCGCCCCCTCGCGATCGACGACCACCGGGACGGCGACGCCCGGCTGCAGCTCGCCGAAGCAGGCCATGTAGTCGTCGATGTTGTGGATCTCGCGCTTGCCGATCTTGACGATGATGTCGCCGGCCTTGAGCCCGGCGGCCTCGGCGGGGCTCTGCGGGCGGACGCCCGTCAGCTTCATGCCGTCGACGTTGGCGGCGTAGTCGGGGACGGTGCCGAGCGAGACGCGGAAGCCGCCGCCGCGCGGGGCCGCGGTCGCGATCTTCTTGAAGTCGAGGACAGGCTGCTCGCGCTGCATCAAGGCGACCAGGCGGACGCTGAGGTCGGCGATCGCGACGGCGCCGTCGAGGTTGATCTTGTCGAAGTCGTCGGTCGGCCGGTGGTAGTCGTCGTGGGCGCCGCTGAAGAAGTGGAGGACCGGGATGTCGACGGCGTAGTAGCTGGCCTGGTCGGAGGCGCCGAAGCCGTCCTCGCTCGGCTTGATGACGAGGGTCCGCGCGGCGTCCCGCGGGTCGACCTTGGCGCGGTCGAGCAGGCCCGGCCAGGCGCTGCTGGTGCCGGTGCCGACGACGACGACGGTGTTGTCGCGCACGCGCCCGACCATGTCGAAGTTGAGCATGGCGACGATGTCCTTGCGCGCCTCGGGCGAGAGCGATTCGACGACGCGCTTGCTGCCCAGGAGGCCCATCTCCTCGGCGGCGAAGGCGACGAACTGGAGGTCGAAGGGCCGCGCCTCGGGCGGCAACTCGGCGAGCGCCGCGGCGACGCCGAGCAGAGCCGCGACGCCGGAGGCGTTGTCGTCGGCGCCGTTGTGGATGGCGTCGACGCCGGGCGCGAGCGAGGAGCTGCTGCCGCGGCCGAGGTGGTCCATGTGCGCGCCGAGGACGATTCGCTTCGTACCTGTCCCTTTGAGCAGGCCGGCGACGTTGGCGGTGGTGGCGGTGACGCGCTGGACGGGGCTGTGCAGCGAGCCCTTGGCGACGGCGCCGGGCTTGAGGCCGCCGTGCGGGTTGTCGGCGGTGACGGGGCCCTTCTTGCCGAAGGCCTTGAGGAGGTCGGGGGTGCCGGCGGCGGACACGGCGAGCGCGGGCAGCTGGAGGTCGTTGGCCTCGCCGTGGTTGGGGTACGGGACGGTGGCGTCGGGCTCCCACAGGATGAAGCCGACGGCGCCGCGATCGCGGGCGGCGATGACCTTCGACTGCACGCGGGTCTTGGCCGGGTCGAGGTGAGGATCGGCCGGGGCGCCGCTGCGCGCGACGACGATGGCGCCCTTCACCTTGTCGAGCAGCTTGGCGTAGTCGCCGCTGTCGGGGGTGTCGCCGGGGATGCCGTGGCCGACGTAGACGATCTTGGCGCTGACGGGGGCGGACGAGGCGGCGGCGAAGGGGACGAGGGTGTGCACGACCGGCTTGCCGCCCAGCTGGAGGACGCTCTGCTCGCCGGAGCGGAGGGCGACGCCGTCGGTGAACTCGAAGCTCTGACGGAAGCTGTCCCCAAAGCCAGGTTGGAGTCCGAGCTGGCGGAAGGCCTGCTCGATGTGCTCCTCGACCCGCTGGTCGGCGGCGGTGCCGGGCGGGCGGCCCTCCTGGGCGTCGTCGGCGAGGAAGGCGAGGTGCCCGCGCAGGCGCCCCGGCTCGACCGGCGGCGGGTCCTGCGAGGCGGAGCGCGGGGCGTCGTTCGCGGTGGGCTGGCTCGTCGGGGCCTGCGTGGACTGCTCGGGCCGGCAGGCGAGCAAGGAGGCGAGGAGGAGCCAGGAGGCGCGGGACGACGACATGGGGCGAAGGATGCGCGAGCGCGGGCGAGCGGCGCAAGAGGTGGGGACCGGGGCCGGCGGCGCCCACGAGCTGTCCTCGGAGACATGACCCTCCGGACTCGCGACGGGCGCGGCGCCGGCTGGGTCGGACGCGGCGGTCGTGATGGGACTTACGCGCGCACGAACGATCTTCGAGAGGATTAGGGATTTTCGTGAGGATCGGGAGGTGCGGGAATTGCTTGCGGAAGCGGCAGATGCGGCGTCGCTCCGGGCTGCGATTCACGGTGACGAGTCTCCGCGCGGAGAGGGTCGCCGGGAGTTCGCTGCCGAGGAGGCAGGCGCGCACGACGGCGGGCTCCGCGAGGCCGAGGCTGACCGAAGAGGCAGGTTCAGGTCGGATCGGCCCGAAGATGCTCCGGGGCGACGCGCGGGCCCGCTCGTGGGCAGCCGACAGGACCGGTCTGGGGCCGGCCGGCGCTGCACCGTCATGGGGCGACGAACCAGGAATTGCGGACGGCCTCGGCGGCCGCGAGCGAGGAGAAAAGTATGCTTAGAACATGGTATATTGGACATGTCCTTGGATTCATGGCTGTTGTGACAGGTTGCGATCCGAAGGACCCGGGGGTCACGGGCGGGACGCTCAGCGCGGGGACGACCACGGGCGGGAGCGACAGCGACGGGACGTCGGGGGGCGGCGGGACTGACAGCGAGGGGACGACCGGCGTGCCGGAGACGACCGGCGGACCGGACGAGACGACCGACGATCCGGGCGACGCGACGACCGAGACGACATCGGGAGGGCACGACACCGACTCGGGGTCGACGCCGGAGGACTTCGCGTGCGAGGGCGGCGCGTGGCTGTTCGTCAATCCGGAGACCAGCGGCGCGGGCAAGGTGTCGCTCGCGGCCGACGGGCGGGCGCGGGTGTTCAGCGACGGTCTGACGCGCGAGTTCGACGCGGCAGGGACGCTGGTGGCGACATTGCCGATCCCGTCGGGTGCGATCTACTGGGACATCGACGCGGCGGGCAACGGCTACGCGATGTTCCGCGACGAGGGCGGCGTGTCGCCGCGGAAGTGGCTGCGCAAGTTCGACCCGGCGGGGACGATGCTGTGGGAGAGCGACCTGGGACCGAGCGATCAGGGCTTCTGGTCGGGCTACGGCGTAGCGATCGCGGCCGACGGGACGACGGTGTACAGCGACCGCGCTGCCGTCGGCGACGGGACGCGGATGGTCAAGCACGCGGCCGACGGGACGCTGCTGTGGGACCTCGAGGTCGCGGACCAACTCGAGGTGGCGGCGATCGGGTCGGCGGGCACGATGGTGGCGTTGGTGTGGAACGAGGGCGTCCGGCTGCTCGACCCGTCCGGCGAGGAGCTGTGGACGCGCCCGTGGGAGCTCTCGGTGCTCAGCACGGCGGCGATCGACGGCGCGGGCGCGGTGGTGGTCGGGGCTCAGATCGGGTCGTCGGGAGTGAGGATCGAGAAGTTCGCGGCCGACGGGACGCCGCTGTGGGACACGCATGTCGAGGACATGTGGAGCTTCGGCGACCTCGCGGTCAACGCGAGCGGCGAGATCGCGGTCGGCGGCCACCACAACAACGACACGCCGTTCCGCGGGATGGTGGCGCGGCTCGACCCGTCCGGCGCGACGCTGGCGGCGCACCGCTGCGACAGCGGGTCATGGGAGGTCGACGTGGCGATCGACGACGCGGGGACGATCTTCGCGTCCGGCGCGGTCGACTTCGAGACCTATCACATGTACGTGACGGCGTACGAGTGAGCCACAGGTCGAGGAGCTCGCGGCAGGCCGGCCGGCTGCCGCGAGCTGGCTCGAAGGACAGGTCGCGTGGGGCCGTCAGCGGCATGGCTGACGCCGCAGCGAAATGCCCTTCGGGACATCTGACATCGCAGGGCTGACGCCGCAGCGAAATGCCCTTCGGGACATCTGACATCGCAGGGCCGACGCCGCAGCGAGATGTCCTGAGGGACAGATATCGTCACAGGTCGAGGAGCTCGCGGCAGGCGGCGGCGGCCCGGCGCACGGTGCTGCGATCTGTCCCGAAGTTCAGACCGGCGGCGGCGAACAGGTCGGGCAGGCGGGCGCGGGCGCCGAGGGCGAGGGCGCGGCGGAGGTCGGCGACGGCGGCGGCGGGCTCGGCGAGGGCGCGGCGGTGGAGTTGCACTGCGCCGAGGCCGGCGATCGCGTACTCGATGTAGTAGAAGGGCAGCTCGAACACGTGCAGGCGACGCCCCCACAGGGCGGCGCGGTCGGCCTCGAGGCCGCTCCAGTCGACGCCGGGGCACAGCCGCCCGTGCTGCGCGAGCCAGGCGGCGTCGCGAGCCACACGGTCGCTGGCCTCGTCGGGGCGGGTGTAGACCCAGTGCTGGAAGGCGTCGATGGCGGCGGCGTGCGGGAGGAACAGGACGAGCTGCTCGAGCTGGTGGCGCGCCGCGCGGGTGCAGGTGTCGGCGTCGTAGAAGGCGCCCAGGTGAGCGGCGGCGAGCAGCTCCATGCCCATGCCGGCGACCTCGCAGAATTCGATCGGGGGTTGGCGGTTCCAGATCAGCGCATCGCCGGCGCAGGCGAGGGCGTGGAAGGCGTGGCCGGACTCGTGCAAGACGGTGAGCACGTCCTCGTGGCGGCCGACGGCGCCGGCGAACACGAAGGGGAGGCCGCTGGCGTGGAGGTGGACCTGGAAGGCGCCGGCGGCCTTGCCTGGCCTCGACATCAGGTCCAAAAGGCCATGTTCGGCGAGGCGCGAGAACTGGCGGGCGAACTCGGGGTCGACGGCCTCGAAGGCGCGGGCGCAGCCGGCGATCAGCGCCTCCTCGCGGGTGAACGGGACGAGCGGGCCGCCGGGCAGGGCCCCGAGGTCCCACGGGCGCAGGACGTCGAGGCCGAGGGCGGCGGCGCGGCGACGGAGGACGAGGCCGGCGAGGGGGACGAACTCGGCGGCGATGGCCTCGTGCAGCGCGAGGCAGTCTGCGGGGCCGTAGGCGAGGCGGTCGAGGCGGCGGAAGCGATAGGCGCGGTACTCGGGCAGCTCGGCGGCGGCGGCCTGGGCCCTGCGGTTGTCGAGGAGGCGGTCGAACAGGTGGTCGAGCTCGGGCTTCACTGCGCGGAACTCGGCCGCGACGGTGCGCCAGGCGGCCTCGCGCCGCGAACGGTCAGGGTCGTCCTCGCTGCGCTCGACGTGGGCCAGCGGAGTGTCGGCGCCGTCCCAGGGGAACCGCATGCCGGCCCGCAGCTGGCCGTAGGCAGCGCACAGGTGCTGCTCGGCGGCCTCGAGCGGGACGAGGGCGGGGCGGTGGAGGTCGGCCTGGTTGCGCAGCACCGCGAGGGCGCAGGCGTGGCCGGGCGGGAGGCGAGCTGCCGCCGGGTGCTCGACGAGCCGCCGCGTGAGGCCGTGGCGCAGCGGTTTGCAGGCGGGGCCGAGGACGTCGACGTGGACGAGCCAGGCGCGCGCAGCCTCGGGCTCGTCGGCGCTGCAGCTGGTGGCGATCTGTCGCCGCGCCTGGGCCTCGGCGAGGTGGCTCTCGAGCTCGGACCAGTCGCGTAGCCATTGCTCGAGGATCCATGGATCGTCGGCCGGCAACGGTCGCGCGCCGAGCTCGCCGTAGCAGGCCTCGAGATCGGCGAGCCGATCGAGGCGCACGCGCGCGGGCAAGTAGCGCCGCGGCGGCGGCGGGAGCGAGCCGAACACGTGCGCCAGAGTAGCACCGCGGCGCGCGGGCGCAGGAGGCCGAACCAGCTGCTGAGGGGCAGGAGCAGGAACAAGGCGACGTCCGGCGGGTGCGTACGTGAGACTGTGAGAAGGGCAGGACGTCGTCAGGCAGGCTCAGGCGTGCGGCGGACATCTCGGGGGCGCGCGCGGGAGGCTGGTCGAAAGGACAGGAGCTCGACGTGCAGGCTCCGAGTTCCGCGTGAGATGACGCCTGCAGCACGCGCGTGATGGTCGAAAGGACAGGTGTGCTTCGGGCAGAGTCCGAGTGCCCAGTGAGGTGACGTCCGAGGAGCGCGCGTGAGGCTGGTCGAGAGGACAGGAGGGTGCCGGGCAGAGTCCGAGTTCCGAGTGAGGTGACGTCCGAGGATCGCGCGTGAGGCTGGTCGAGAGGACAGAAGGGTGCCGGGCAGAGTCCGAGCTCCGAGTGAGATAGCGATGCGACCGGTACCTCGGCGGTCTCGAGAGCTCGTGAGGCTGGTCGAAAGGACAGGCGCTGTGTCGGCAGACTCCGGGTTCCGCGAGATGACGTCGCTAGAACGCGCGAGAGGCTGTTCGAAAGGACAGGACCTCAGGAACAGGTGAGGCGACGTCCTGAGGGCGCGCGTCTGAGGCTGGCCCGAGAGGACAGGTCAGTCGGGGCGCAGGCCGCGGGACATCGCGCCGATGGTGAGCTCGATCTCGCGGTCGTCGTCCCACGGGTAGTCGGGCAGGATGGCCAGGCGCGTGATGATGTAGCCGCCCAGGGCGCTCATGAGGAGCCGCAGGACGGTCTCCGGGGGGTCGTTCCGGATCTGTCCGCGCGCCTGGTACTTGCGGATGACTGCCAGCAGCTCGGGGATGACGTGGCGGCCGATGTGGCGGAACACCATCGTCCGCAGCTCCGGGCTGAGCGGGACTTCTTGTAAGAAGATCCGCAGCGCCGGCACGTGCTCGCGCGCGACCGCGAGGCGGTTGCGCGCGAACTCCCGCAGGAATTCGGCGAAGTCCGGGTAGTCGGTGTCGATCAGCCGGTGCAGGTCGCGGAAGGCGATGGGCGCGAGCACCCGCTCGACGAACGGCTCGAGGATGTGGTCGAGCAGCAGCTGCTTGGTCTTGAAGTGGCGGAAGATCGTGCCCTCGGCGACGCCCGCCCGCCTAGCGATCTCGCTGGTCGCGGCGCCTCGAAAGCCGCGCTCCGCGATCACTTCGATCGCGGCGCGGACGATGCGCTCGACGCCGCGCACCGGCCCTGGATCGTCTTCGCGCGTGGCCATGACCCCGAGAGCTTGGCCTGAGTGAGCACTCACTTGCAACCGTCCTGGAGCCGTGGCACGGTGAGTGAGCACTCACTTGCAGGAGCGGAGCGATGGCGTCGATAGATGTGCTGGTGGCAGGAGCGGGGCCCACGGGCTTGACGATGGCGTGCGAGCTGCGGCGGTTCGGGCTGACGGTGCGGGTGGTCGATCCCGCGCCGCGCACGACCGAGCACTCCAAGGCGCTGGTCGTCCACGCGCGCACGCGCGAGGTGTTCGAGGCGATGGGGCTGCGCGCGGCGGTCGAGGCCGAGGCCGAGGCGCTGATGGCGGTGCAGCTGTACTTCGAGACGCAGCTGCTGGGGACGCTGGACGTCGCGCGGTTCGGGCCCGACGTGCCGCGGCCGGTGTTCCTCGATCAGAGCGCGACGGAGCGGATCCTGGCCGAGCACCTGGGGCACCTCGGCGGCGCGGTCGATCGCGGGCTGCGGCTGCTGTCGTTCCGCGACGAGGGCTCGCAGGTGGTGGCGACGATCGGTGGCGACGAGGGTCGCACCGAGTCGGTGACTGCGCGCTGGCTGGTCGGCTGCGATGGTTCCCACAGCGCGGTGCGTCACGGCCTGGGTCTGCCGTTCGAAGGTTCTGCCTATGAGGACATGTTCGATCAGGCAGATCTGAAGATCCGCTGGGACCGCCCGCCAGGGCTCGGCTGCGGGTTTCTGCGGCCCGCGGGGCTGGTGGTGTTCGCTCCGTTGCCGCGCGGTCGCTATCGCATCATCGCCATGGGCGGCGACGGTCACGGGCCCGAGCCGACGCTCGAGATGTTCCAGAAGCTGGCCGACGAGCTGGTACCCGGAGCGGTGCTGTACGACCCGGAGTGGATCCTGCGGTTCCGCCTGCACCACCGCATGGTGCCGAAGATGGGCGTGGGCTCGGTGTTCCTCGCCGGCGACGCGGCGCACATCCACAGCCCCGCCGGCGGCCAGGGGATGAACACGGGGATCCAGGACGCCTTCAACCTGGCGTGGAAGCTGGCGATGGTGGCCCGTGGCGCGGCTCGCCCCGAGCTGCTGGCGACGTACGACGCGGAGCGATTGCCGGTGGCGAGAAGGACGCTCGAGATGACGGACCGCCTGTTCCGCGGCGCGACGAGCCGACGGACGATGATGCTGCGCAAGCTGATCGTCAGGGCGGGGCTGCGATCACGCGCGCTGCAGCAACGGATGGCGCGGCGCATGTCGCAGACGGGCGTGTCGTATCGCGAGTCGCCGGCGGTGATCGACGCTCGCAGCTGGCCGCGGCGCTCGCCGAAGGCCGGTGATCGAGCGCCGGCGGCGATGCTGCGCGCGGGCGATGCGACGGTGTCACTTCACGCGCTGGTGGCGAGCGAGGCGAAGATGACGCTCTTGCTCATGCACGGATCGTCGCGCTCGCAGGCGCTGGCGATCGCGGGTCGGGAGCTGGCGGAGAAGTGGGGCCGATCGCTGGTAGTTCGCGACCTGGTCCTGGGTACAGGCGACGCGGAGACTCTCGGCGATCCTTCGGGCGCAGTGGTCCGCGGGTGGAGAGTGCGCGCGCCTGAGCTCGTGCTGCTCAGGCCCGACGGCCACATCGCAGTGCGAGCGCCGCTGGCTCGCATCGAGGTGCTGCGGGCCTACGCAGCGCGCTGGTTCTAGCGCTACTTGTGGTTGAGGCCGAAGTACGCGGCGAGGAGGCCGAGCAGCGGCGCGACGAACCACAGCACGCGACCGGCGCCGGGCTTGCGAGCCACCAACGCGGGGGCGGCCGCAAGGCAGATCCACGCGAGCAACTTGGGGTGAACCCAGCCAGGCATGGCGCCGCCGTACTTCACCCCGAGCATGCCGAAGCCGGCCGCGACGATGAGCAACGTTCCCACGCCGTGCGTGGCAGCGACCAGCCCACGCGCGGGGTTGGTCTCACGAGTGCCACCGGCGATGCCGTGGAACGCGAGGCCGCCGAGGCCCATAAAGAGGAGGACGATGCCGAAGATGTGGAGGACCAGGAAGAGCTCGTAGGACACGGCGGCGCCGAGCCTCGCACGCCTCTGCGCGATTTGACAAGCTCGCGCCGGCCCGAAGGCTGATACACTCGCGGCGATGTCGATCCAGGGCTACAGCGCATCGGAGTTCACCCACGAGGGCGTCACCAAGACGGTCTATCGGCGCGGGCGTGGCCCGGGGGTCGTCATCATCACCGAGGTCCCCGGCATCCACGAGGCGGTGGTCACGTTCGCCAACCTGGTGGCGGACGCGGGCTTCACCGTGGTCTTGCCCGACCTGTTCGGCGAGCCGATGAAGCCGGTGTCCGGCGGCTACCTCGCCAGCACGATGCTCAAGCTGTGCGTGAGCAAAGAGTTCAAGCTGCTCGCCGGCCAAGAGTCGAGCCCGATCACGAACTGGCTGCGGGGCCTGGCCCGCGCGCTGCACAAGGAGCTCGGCGGCAAGGGCGTCGGCGCGATCGGCATGTGCCTGACGGGGAACTTCGCGCTGTCGATGGCGGTCGAGCCGTCGCTGATGGCGCCGGTGATGTCGCAGCCGGCGCTGCCGCTGCCGGTCGGCAAGGCGCGCCGCGGTCAGCTGGCGATCGCGCCGGACGAGCTCGCCACGGTGAAGCGGCGGGTCAAGGACGAGGGCCTCAAGGTGCTCGGCCTGTGCTTCACCCACGACGGCAAGGTCCCGCGCGAGCGGTTCGAGACGCTGAAGCGCGAGCTCAAGGAGGGCTTCGAGGCGATCGAGATCGACTCCGGCCCGGGCAACGCCCACGGGATCAAGCCGTCGGCCCACAGCGTGCTGACCGTCGACCTCGTGCGCGAGACCGGCCACCCGACCGAGCAGGCGCTGCAGCGCACGCTGTCGTTCCTGCGCGAGCGGCTGCAGTAGACCGCGGAGGGGAATGAACAAGAGGGCATGTCCGTAAGGGCATGCCCTCTTGAACATGCCCGAAGGGGCATGTCCTTGGGGTCATGGCCCGCCGGACAGGGTCACGTACAGCACGGGGACGGCGATCCCGAGCAGCACGAGCACGCCGCCGCGGCCGACCAGGCCCTTGCGGCCGGGCAACATGAACAGGCCCGAGGCGGCGAGGAACAGCAGGAACACGGCGTAGCCGTCGGCGATGTAGGTCCAGGCCTTCTTGCCGCGGTTCAGGTGCAGCCAGTTGGCGACGCGCAGCAAGAGGCGCGGGCGCTGGCCGTCCTCGAGGACGACGCCGCTGTCGAGGTCGACGTGGAGGGTGCTGCCGTCGAGGAGGATCGACAGCTCGCGCGCGTCGCTGCGGTAGACCTCGGTCGGCGGGTCTTGGATGGAGAGCTCGGCGAGGACCTTGTCGGCGGCGGCGCGGTCGTCCTCGGGCAGCGGCACGGCGACCTGGTGGCGCGCCTCGTAGTTGTCGAAGTTCGGGTCCCAGTCGGCGATGTGATTGACCGCGAGGCCCGACAGCGCGTAGACGAAGGTGAGGCCGACGGCGACGTAGCCTATGTCGCGGTGGAGGGCGCGCAGCCAGGGCCGCCAGCGGACCGGGCGCCGGCGCTCGGGCTCAGGCATAGCGCTCTTCCTTCCACGGGTCGGCGTGGTTGTGATAGCCGCGGGTCTCCCAGTAGCCGGGCTCGTCGCGGGCGACGAACTTGATGCCGGTCAGCCACTTGGTGCTCTTCCAGAAGTAGAGGCCCGGCACCATGGCGCGCACCGGGCTGCCGTGCGGGCGCGCGAGCGGCTTGCCGGCGTGGCGGTGGGCGACCAGGACATCGGGCGCGAGCGCCTCGGCGAGCAGGACGTTGGCGGTGTAGCCGTGGGCGCCCTCGAACACGACGTGGCGCGCGGTCTTCTTGAGGCCTGCCTTTTCAGCCAGGTGACTGACGCGCACGCCCTTCCACGCCGCGCCGAGCAGCGACCAGCCGGTGACGCAGTGGACGTCGGCTTCGACCTCGGTCTGCGGCTCGGCGAGCAGGCCGTTCCAGTCGAGCTCGAACGGCTTCTCGACCTCGCCGTAGATCTTGATCTTGACGTCGGCGGGGCTCGGCGAGCCTGGCACGCCGCCCATCGGCCGCAGCGCCTCGAGCACGCGCTGGCCGGGCGGGAGGCGCGGGCGGCCGTCGGCGAGGGTCATGGCCTTGGCCTCGCGCGTGAGGCGGTCGTTCAGGACCCACAACATGCCGCCGCCCATGGCGGCGACGACGGTGCCGCTGGCGGCGCGGGCGAGGAAGTCGCGCCGGCTCATGGCGGCGGAGACGGCGGGAGGCAGCGGGCGAGAGGCGGACATCGTTCGACCTTCCGGCTCGGACAACGCGGGGCCCCGGCGAGTGTTACGTCGGGGGGCGGACCCGCAGCCGCAGAGTACCGTCGGCCGCCTGGGTGGTGTCGACGGCCAGGCCGGCGGCGCTCGCCGCGGCGCGCACGCGGGCGGTCGCCAGCGCCCGGGTGAGCGGGGCCACCAGGCGCTCGGCCAGGACTGCGCGATCGTGCTCGCCGCACACCAGGACGAAGGTGCTGCCGGCCGCGCGCAGGCCGAAATCGGCGACGGCCGTCAGCGTGCCGGCGGGCAGGCGCAGGTCGACCGGCTCGCCGGCGCACTCGAAGTTGCCCTCGAGCATGAGGCCGCCGGGGATCTCCGCGACCTCGGCGCGAAGCCCCAGCTCGCTCAGCGCGGCCTCCAAATCAGCCCGCGCGAGCTCGCGGGCGCCGAGGTCGAGGCGGACGTAGCGGCTCATGGCTTGCTGTCCTTCGGGGCATGGCACAAAGGACATGTCTCTTCGGCCTGGCGCACCAGCCAGCCGCAGCGCGCGCAGGCGGCCGCGGGGGTCGGCTCGGGCAGGTCGGCGACGGCGACAGGCTCGTCCAGCGCGGGCAGCTCGAGCTGCTGCTGGGCGAGGTTGCGCGCGCGGGACACGGCCAGAGGCTGACCCGAGCGGGCCGGCCTGGCAAATTCTCGCCGGATGAGCGCGCCGGGGGCCGTGCAGGAGCGCGCTCAGGGCGAGCAGGACGGCTCAGGTGCGGCCGGCCGCGGGCTGGCCGGCCAGGCCCTCGGTCGCCCACAGGACGGCGAGGCGGCGCAGCTGGTGCGCGCTGTGGGCCCCGAGCTTGAGCTTGAGGTTGGACTGATGGGTCTCGACGGTCTTGATCGAGATCTTGAGCGACTCGGCGATGTTGCGGGTGTCGTGCCCGCGGCCGAGCAGCTCGAACACCTCGAGCTCGCGGTCGCTGAGGTTCTCGATGCCGGTGCCGGCCCGCGGGCGCGAGACCATGGCGTTGAGCATCGTCTCGGCCAGCTGCTCGCTCACCGCCAGCTCGCCCTTCAGCGACTTGCGGATGGCGCCGACGATCCGCTCGGCCGGCACGTGCTTCATCAGGTAGCCGTGCGCGCCGGCCCGCAGCACCCGCTCGCCGAACAGCTGCTCGTCGTGCATCGACAGCACCAGCAGCTTGAGCTCGGGCCAGGCGGCGCGGATCTGCTTGATCAGATCGATGCCGCTGCCGGTCTTGAGCGAGAGGTCGACGACCGCGAGGTCGACGGGCTTCTCGCGCAGGATCGCCAGGGCGGCCTCGGCGTCCTCGGCCTCACCGACGATCTCCAGGTCGGCCTCGGCTCCGAGGAGCTGCGACAGGCCGAGGCGGAAGATCGGGTGATCGTCGACGAGGAGGACCCGCGCCGGCGACGAGGGCTGGTCCGCGGGTCCTGTTCCTTGAGACAGGGGAGTGATCGGCGGCTGCACGGTCATAATGAGCGCTCGTACAATATCCCATAGCCGTGATCGCAGTGTCACGCACCTGGAGTTCGCAGGATGGGTGGGACGTGAGCACGCAAATTCCCACAAGGCTCGCAGCAGGTTTGGCGGTGCGAGTCACGTTCGCTCGCGACATCGTGCTCACTTGAATTGTGTTCAACAGCACACCGTGCGAACCGCTGTTCGCCGGCCATCCTCGGGCGATTGGCGCGGTTGTGCAGACATTGCGCGACCGCGGGCCACGCACCGTATTGAAACTTTAAGACAGGTTCTTCAAGCCCTGCGGGCCGCAGCGCTCGCCCACGCACGCAGGGCCGTGATTTCGCCGGCACGACTGCGACTCAACGGGATGGTCGCGGTGAGCGCGCGAGCGAGGTCGCGGCGCGCGAGCGGTCGCGACTCGGCGAACGCGTCGAGGCGAGCTTCCACGATCGCGCCCTCGATCTCGGCGCCCGAGAGTCCGTCGGCCGCGCGTACGAGGTCGACGAGGTCGGGCAACGGATCAGCGAGGACCGGGGCGGCGCCCATGTGCGAGCGGGGCGCATGCTCGAGATGGATCTCCGCGATGGCAGCGCGTTCGTCCGCGTCGGGCAGGTCGACGAAGAAGATCTCGTCGAGACGGCCCCGACGTGTCAGCTCGGGCGGCAGGCGCGTGACCTGATTGGCGGTGGCGACCACGAACACCGGACGTCGGCGCTCCTGCAGCCACGTCAGCAGCCCGCCCAGCACTCGCGCCGCGGTGCCGCCGTCGCTCGCCGGGCCCTCGCTGCCGGCCAGGCCCTTGTCGAGCTCGTCGATCCACAGCGCGACCGGAGCGATGCGCTCGACCGTCGCGGTGACGCGGCGCAGGTTGGCCTCGCTCTCGCCGAGCGTGCCGCCGTAGAGCCGGCCCGGCTCCAGCCGCAGGAGGCCGAGGCCGAGCGCGTGGGCGCAGACGCGGGCGGCCAGGCTCTTGCCGCAGCCCTGCACGCCGACGAGCAGGACGCCGCGGGGGTCGGGGATCGCCGCGGCGCGGGCCTCGGGGCGGAGGGCGAGCGCGCGGCGGGCCAGCCACTGCTTGAGCTGCGCGAGGCCGCCGAGCATGTCTGAAGAGACAGGTTCGACGCGCTCGAGCAGGCCGCCGCGGCGCAGCAGCTCGGCCTTGCCGGCGCCCAGCTCGGCGAGCGCGGCGTCGTCGGCGGGGACGTGGGCGGCGCGGCGCAGCAGTCGACGGGCCTGGTGCTCGGACAGGCCGAGAGCGGCGTGGGCGAGCTGCGGCGCGCGACGGTCGAGCGCGGCGGCGGGGCCGGGGCGGCCGGCGATCCGCAGCTCGTCGACGAGGTCGGCCGCGAGGCCGGTGAGCTCGTCGGTGTCGGGCAGCTCGAGCTCCAGCAGCTCGAGCTCGGGGATGGCGACGAGCGCAGGCGCGAGGTCGCCGACGACGACGACCGCGGGACCGACGCTGCGCTGCGCGAGCTCGCGGAGGGCCCGCAGGGCGACGGGCTCGAGCGGGGGCGGATCGAGCAGCACCCACAGACCGGGATCGGGGTCGCGCAGGAGGCCGCGCAGGAGGTCGAGCAGCGGCTCGGGCGCGCCGAGGCCGTCGCGCCCGCCGGCGGCGCTCCAGGTGTGGACGGGCCAGTCGAGCCGCTCGCCTGTGTCCTCGCACAGCCGCAGCGCCCGCGCCTCGTCGACCGCGCGCAGGCCGAGGCCGCGGGCGCCGGCCTGCAGCGCCTCGCGCAGGCGGGTGCGCGCGCGCGCGAACGGAGTGTCTTTCGGGTCATGTCTCACGGGGCATGTCCCTCAGACCATGTCAGCCACGCGACCAGCAGGTGGCCCTGAGCGGCGACCGACACCGGGCCGTCGTCAGGGAAGCAGAAGCCGTTCAGCCACAGGCGGGCGCCGCGGAGGCGCGCGAGGCGGCCGTGGAGCAGCGCGAGGTCGGCGGCGCAGGCGCGGGCGAGCTCGGCGCGCGGGCGCGGCGGGATCGTGTCTGGCCAAAAGGACAGGCGGTAGGCGGGCTTGCCGTCGACGCGGAGGACGTCGAGCCGGAGGGCGCCGCTCGGATCGGCGGCGACCAGCTGGGCGCGCCGCAGCAGGTCCGGGAACGGCCGCGCTCGCGAGCCGCGGAAGTCGAGGGCGAAGAACACCGGCGCCGCGGCGGAGCCGGGCAGGGCGCGGGTGAGGCCGCGGGCGAGGGCCCGGGCGGCCGCCTCGAGCGCGCCGGGGACCTGCGGCAGGGTGAGCAGGCCGGCCACCGCGGCGGGGCTGCCTGCGGCCGCGAGGGCGGCCACGACGGCCCGCAGGCGGCCCGGGGCGCGCGGCGCCAGGGCCACCAGGCGGGCGACGGCGGGCTCGTCGAACTCGCCGCGGGCGAGCAGGTCGTCGAGCTCGCGCAGGGCGTCGTCGGCGTCGCCGGTGGCGGGCGGAGTGGGGACCAACCAGAGGTGCGGGCCGGCCTGGTCGCGGGCGCGGTCGAGGGCCGCGAGGGTGTCCGATGGGACAGGTCCGTCCGAGCGCCGGCCGCTCACGTCACCGCTCCCGCATGGCCCTGTCGATCTCGCGCTTCTGCTCGCGCTCCTTGATCGAGGCCCGCTTGTCGTAGGTCTTCTTGCCGCGGCACAGCGCCATCTCGAGCTTGATCCGGCCGTTGCGGGCCAGCAGCGCGAGCGGGATCAGCGTGAGCCCGGCCTGGTCGACCGCCTCGGTCAGGTGGTCGAGCTCCTTGCGGTGCAGCAGCAGCTTGCGCGGGCGCAGCGGCAGGTGGTTGCGGTCGTGCGCCTGCGTGTACTCGCCGATGTGCGATTGATAGAGGAAGAGCTGGTCGCCCTGGAACTGGCAGTACGACTCGCCCAGGCTGGCGCGGCCGTCGCGGATCGACTTGACCTCGCTGCCCATGAGCGCGAGGCCGGCCTCGTAGCGCTCGAGGACCTCGTACTCGAAGGTGGCTCGGCGGTTCTGGACGAAGATGTGGCCGTCCTTCGTCGCGGTCTTGTCGGTCTTCTTCACGGCGGGGGTGGAAAGCTACAAAGCGGACCGCAGGAGGGCAAGCCCGGCGGCGCGGGCGGCCCCTGCGGCCCGTATGGCGGCGAGGCAGGCGGTCAGGGTGGCGCCGGTGGTGGTCACGTCGTCGACCACGAGGACGCGCCGGCCGACGAGCGACCGCCCGGCCCGCACGACGATCGCGCCCGCCAGGTTGTCGCGGCGCGCCGGACCGTCGAGCTCGCTCTGCGGCGGCGTGGCGCGCGTGCGCTGCAGGAGCCGCGGGTCGAGGCGGGCGCCGGTCGGGTGCTCGCGGGCGGCCCAGCGAGCCAGCAAGGCGGCCTGGTTGAAGCCGCGGGCGAGGGCGCGGCGCCAGTGCAGGGGCACCGGCGCGACGAGATCCCAGCCCTCGCGCCACACCGACGCGTGGGCGAGGAGCCGGCCCAGCGGCCCGGCGAGCTCGAGCTCGCCGACGAATTTGAGCCGCCGGACGGCCGCGGCGAGCGGGCCGTCATAAAGGAAGCAGGCCTCCACGTCGCCGACGCGCCGCGCGGCCGGGTCGAGCAGCGCGAGCTCGGGAGCGCAGCGACTGCACAGGGGCGGCATGCCCCCGGTGGGCGGGGCCCGGAGGAGGTGACGACAGGCGATGCACACCGGCGGTGCGAGGAAGTCGAGGAGCACACGGAGAGGTCGTGCGAACCGCCGTCGTTGTTGCACGCGCAAGAGATCGCGCTGGAGATCGCGTCGAATTCGCAGCGCAAGAGGCGTGTGAAGATCATTTCGCCGTGCGATGCAAGCAGGCGGTCATGCGCACGATCGGCGCCGACGCCGAGAAATTCGCCGGATCTGCGGCGATGCTCGCGATCCACGGCGGAGGAAGACGCACACATCGTCGCTGGGCGTGATCTGGCGTGCAAATCGCGGCAGTGGGCGGCACGCTAATTCCAAGGAGGCCGCGTCATGCTCGCACACGATCTCGGATCTCTCAGCGTCGGAACGGTCTTGACGACTTCTACCTTCACGGTGAAGCCGGCCGATCTGACTGCGCATGTGGAGTCCAGCTTCTTGGGACAGGTAGTGGGTTGCGGAGAGGAGATGCTGTCGACCGGGAGCGTGTCCGGCGGCGGCGCGCCGGAGCCGTGGGGTCGAGTTTGTCCGCTGCCGGTCGCATTCGGTCGGGCGCTGTCGGCCCTGGCCCACAGCGAGCCGTTCCGCGACGTCGCGCTCACGCTGCGCAGCATCAGCCGCGTGCGGCGCTTCGGTGAGGTGCTGGTGGGGGAGCCGCTGACTGCGATCGCGACGGTGCGCTTCCGCAGCGGCAGAGTACCGAATGCGACGCACGTGACGCTCGCCGTAGAAGTTCACCGCGAGAGCCAACGCGGCCGCGTCGGCGCGACCGCGCTGAGCTTCGAGGTCGGGCTCGAGCTGCGATCGCTGGCGAGCGCCGCTGCAGAGGTGCAGATGGCTGGCGGCGCCGCCGCCGCGTGAGGCCTGCTTTCGTGCCACTTTGGCCCGGTTCGCCGCGCCGCGTCATGGTTTTCGGACCATGTCTCAAGATGCAGTCCGTCGCACGCCGTCGCGGTCCTCTGCCGCACGCGACCTGCGCAGTGGCCCGCGGTCCGGTAGCGCCGCTGGGTGGTCTTTGAGACAGAGGCCGACGGGGCCTGCGCCAGGCTACGCGGCGCGTTTCCGCGCGAGGGCCGAGATAATCTTCTCGGCCACGATCGGGTGCGCATCAGCTTGCCAAGGCGGATCCCCTGTGTGACCTTCAGTCTGCGGCGCATGCTCTACGAGGACCGCTACAAGCTGATTTTGGCCGCGTGCCAGGACATTCGCCGGCATCGCGAGCAGGTCGCCAAGACGGTGATAGCGAGCCAGCTCCTCGACGCCCTCGACGTCGATGTCCCGAGCGACGCGCTGTTGTCCCACATCGTCGCCGAGTCGCTGTTGCGACGGATCGACCGCAACCTGCTGTCGGGGCGGAACTTGTACCTGCAAGCCGAGAAGCGGCCGCAGATCGACCTGTTCACGCTGCTGCAGCGGGCGATCCCGGCGGTGCCGCAGGGCTACGCGCTGGCCAACCAGTACCTCGTTCACGCGATGCGGCAGTCGAGCACGCCGGCGCTGCTCGAGATCGGGATCGGCAAGGGCCTGCAGATCGTCGCGCTGCTGCGGGCGCTCGCGCGCGATCCCGGCAAGATCGAGCGCCTCCGCGTGATCGCGCTGGAGCCGAACCGCACCGCCCTGAACGAGGGCGTGGCCGCGATCGACGAGGTCCGCGCCGAGCTGCCGTTCGACATCGAGATCTATCCGCTGGTCAAGCTGATCGAGGTCTGCGAGGATGCCGACTACGCGCACTTCGAGGCGCTCGCCGAGGGGAGCTTGTCGATCAACGCGGCCTACACGCTGCACCACACCACGGGCCCCGACAGCGACGCGCGCACCCGCCTGCTGCGGCGGCTGCGGGCCCTGAGGCCGCGGGTGTTCACGCTGGTGGAGCCGAGCTCGGACCACGACACCGAGCACCTGACCCGGCGCATGCATCACTGTTGGCAGCACTTCGCGACGGTGTTCGATCTGGTCGACCGCAGCGACGCGTCCCCGGACGAGAAGTTCGCCATCAAGGAGGGCTTCTTCGGCCGCGAGGTCCGCGACATCCTCGGCACCAGCGACGCCTTCCGCACCGAGCGTCACGAGACGCTCGAGTCGTGGCTGCTCCGGCTGAAGAAGTCGGGCTTCGTGCCGTACCCGGCGATCGACCTCGACGTCGATCTGCCCGAGTACTGCCGCTCCTCGGTCAGCTCCGGGCTCGTGCGGCTGTCCTACCGCGGGGTGCCGATCATCGCGGTGTTCGCGTTCTCGGGGGAGGCGGGATGAGCGGCGAGAGCGAGCCGAGCGAGCCGGTGGTCCACGGGGCGCTCATGGGCGGCTTCGCCCAGGCGTGCGTCAACCTCAACATCGTCGCCGGTCGACGAGCCACCGCGCTGCTGGCCGACATCGACATGGGGCGGTGGTTCCCGCTGTCGAAGTGGATGGAGATCGAGCGGATGGTCGGCGAGTCGTACGCCAACGTGGAGCCGATCCGGCTCAAGCTCGGCATCGAGATGATGCGGCTGTGGTACCACGGCGGGCCCGGCAAGGCGCTCATCCACCGCGGCGCCGACTTCCTGCACTTTCAGACCGGCAGCCACGGCATCGCCAGCGTCATCCGTGGCCCGCGCGAGGTGGTCGGCTCGTTCGACCTCGCCGAGTTCGACTCGGACCGCGGCCACGCCGTGATCCGCTCGTCCACGCCGTTCGACAAGACGATCGAGCGCGGCGTGCTGATCGGCGGGGTGATGGCGCCCGGCGACCTCTACTACGTCGACGTGACGAACGACGGCGACCCCAACCGGCTCGTGGTGGAGTTCCACTGAGATGACGCTCGACGAGATCCTCGAGGGGCGAGACCCCGACCGCCTGTCCGAGCTGTCGCGCGAGGACATGCGCAGGCTGTTCTGGATGTACAAGGGCCTGCTCAAGCGGGTCGAGCGCGACACCGCCTACTGGCAGGCGACCAACGACAACCTGCGCACCGCGTACGAGCGGCTCGACGAGCAGGAGCGCGAGCTGGCCCGCGCCTACCAGACCATCCGCCAGGACCTCGAGATCGCCCAGCAGGTCCAGCACGCGCTGCTGCCGAAGGACCACCCGGAGATGCTCGCGCGCTTCGAGTTCTCGGTCTACCACAAGCAGATGACCGAGGTCGGCGGCGACTACTACGACTTCTACCGCCTGCGCGACGGCAGCCACGCGATCGGCGTGTTCGACATCTCCGGCCACGGGGTGTCGGCGGCGCTGATCATGGCCTACCTCAAGGCCCAGCTGGTCCAGACGATGGAGCAGGTGTCGCGCCCGCGCGACATCGTCGAGTACCTCAACAACGCGACCGTCGGGTTCCTCCGCGAGGTCCGCCGCTACGCCACCGTCAACTTCGTCGCGTTCGGCGAGCGCACGTTCCGCTACGTGTGCGGCGGCGGCTACGGGGTGCTGGTCCGCGGCGGAGAGGTCCACACGTTCAACAAGGGCGACCCGTTCATCGGCCTGCGCCGCCGCGCGTACAGCGAGTACGAGCTGCCCTTCGAGACAGGTGACGTGCTGGCGCTGTACACGGACGGCATGGTCGAGGCGCAGGACAGCGCGGGCGCCGACTACAGCACCCGCCGGCTGCACGAGCTCGTGCGCACCAACTCGGAGCTGCCGGCCAATCAGATCCTTCAGCGGTGCCTCGACGACTACGGGCAGTTCCGTCGCGTCGACGCCGACGACATCACCCTCATCGTGCTGCGGAGGCGGGCGGCGTGAGCGAGCACGAGTTCGACGATGAACCGATCACGACCAGCGTCGGCCTGACGCTGACGGTCGCGCCGATGGGCGACGCGCGTGGCAACCTGGCGACGACCGTCGGCGAGTCGCTGCTGGCGATGCTGACGGTGTTCTACCCGCAGGCGCTGTGCAAGAAGGCCAACGTGGTCATCACCGAGCTGGTCCAGAACGTGATCGACAACGTCAGCGATCCGGGCAGCCAGATGCGCGTCGACCTGCGCATCGACGGCGACGCGCTGCAGGTCCAGGTCACCAACAAGGCGACCTTCGAGCAGTACCAGGACGTCAAGGACCGCGTCGAGCGGCTGACGACCGCGACGGATCCCAAGCGCCTGTTCGCCGACACGCTCCGCGCCCGCCGCATGCAGCGGCTGCGCGGCGGGCTCGGCCTCATCCGCCTGGTGTCCGAGAACCGCTTCCGCTTGTCCGCGACGTACTCGGGCGAGAACTTGACGATGCAGGCGGTGTTTCCTTTGCGAGGTGCGCAATGAACGTCCTCACCTACGGCGAGATCATGGACGGCGGCGTCAGTGTGTTCCACTGCGTCGCCCGCGAGGACGAGGGGAACTTCTCCCTCACGTTCTCGGGCGTGGTCCGCATCGACAACCCCTATCGCTATCTGTCGGCCCTGCTGCAGGACCTGCGCGAGATCTTGCCGAAGCGCGAGATCCAGCGCAGCGTGCTCGACTTCACCGAGCTCGAGTTCTGCAACTCCAACGGCTTCTACGTGATCATGGACATCGTCGAGCTGGTGTACCTGCTGCTGCCCGGGCCGGTGCTGGTCCGCCGCCTGCAGGAGGACGACTGGCAGCAGGAGACGCTGCCGATCCTGCTCAACCTCGACGAGGAAACCATCGCCGCCCGGACGACCTTCGAGGACGTGCGAGAGTTCTGACATGGTGGCCATCCTCGAGCTGGTGGAGTCGATCGCGCTGCGCGTCGATGCCGACGGCAAGGTGACCCCGGTGTCGCCGGCGGCGGCCCGCTGGCTGGCCGCCCGCCCCGGCGCGCCCAGCCTCGGCGCGCTGTTCGGCGCCGCGTCGCCGGCGTTCCTGCGCAGCCTGGCCGAGAGCAGCGGCAAGGCGGTGCCCGAGAACCCCTGGCCCGAAGGACCTGTCGCATGGGACCTGTCCTTGGAGCCATCCGACGGGGTGCTGGCGGTGGGCGTCGCGATCCGCTCGCCGCGGGCGCTGGCGTCGCAGCTGGCGACCGCGACCCTGCTCGACAAGAGCCTGGCGCTGGCGGTGTTGCCGCGTGAGTCGGCGGCGCCGCTCGGCGAGCGGCTCCAGCCCAAGGCGTACCGCGAGTCGACGGTGATGTTCATCGACGCGGTCCAGTTCTCGCGCCTGGCCGCCCGCGTCGACCCGGTCACCTGCCTCAAGCAGCTCGACTTCTTCTTCTCGGCCTTCGACCAGATCACGACGGCGTTCGGCGTCGAGAAGCTGCGCACCGCCGGCGACACGTACGTGGCGGTCTCGGGCATCCCCCACCGCCGCCTGTCGCACGCCGTCGACGCGACGTTCGCCGCGCTGCGCTGCGCCCAGGTGGTGGCGTCGGGGCTGACGCCGATCGTCGACGAGTGGGACTGGAGCTTCCGCATCGGCCTCCACTCGGGGCCCTGCATCTCCGGCGTGCTCGGCTCGAAGAAGCCGGTCTACGACCTGTGGGGCGACACCGTCAGCGTCGCCAGCCACGTCGAGCGCGTCGGACAGCCCGACTCGGTGTGCGTGTCCGGGGCGGTCCGTCAGCTCATCGAGCCGTTCTTCTCGCTCGAGTTCCTGCAGACGACGGTGACCCGCAGCGTCGGCGAGATCGAGGTGTTCGCGGTCCGCGGCCTGCTGCCCGAGCTGCAGGCCGACGACCAGGCGATGGTCGCCAACGCCGAGTTCACGGCCCGCTACGAGTCGCGCTTCGCGTCGCCGTGCCCGACCGCCGCCCAGGAGGCGCTCGGGGTCGAGCTCGGCCAGGGCCTCGACGAGTTCTGAGTCACCCTCGGGCTGTTCGAGAGGGCATGTTCATACGGACATGTCCTCTCCGTTTATTCGAGGCGGTAGTCCTTGAACAGGTAGGCGTAGAAGCCGATGACCTCGCGCAGCAACGACCACGGCTCGCGCAGCTCGAGCTCGAGGTCGGCGTGCGCGCCGGTGGCCTCGACGCCGAAGCGGCGCAGCGCCAGCTTGGTGCGGGTGACGTGGTAGTACTGGCTGACGGCGATGGCGGAGCGCTCGCCGCGGGCGCGCAGGTCGGCGGCGACGAAGCGGGCGGTGGCGTGGGTGTTGATGCCGCCGCGGTCGACGGCGATCCGCTCGGCCGGGACGCCGCGGGCGACCAGGTAGTCGCGCATGACGTCGGCCTCGTGCGGGCTGCCGGGATCCTGGCCGCCGCTGACGATGAGGCGCGGGACGAGGCCTGCGGCGTACAGGGCGGCGGCGCGATCGAGCCGCAGCTGGAGGCGGCGCGCGGGCTCGCCGGCGGGGCTGACGTGGTTGCCGAGGACGACCGCGACGTCGGCGGGGCGGCCCTCGTCAGTGCAGCCGTCGACGGCGATGACGAGCAGATGGACGAGGCCCCAGACGCACAGGACGGCGAGGAGGCGGAGGATGTACTTTCGCACCTGGCGCATGGGACCTGTCCTCAAGGACCTGTGATTTCGCCGTCCGGCGGGCGCACGGGGAGGCAGGTGAGCCGGGCGGACTCGGGGTCGTAGCGGAAGGTGTCGTGGAGGGCCAGGAGGCGGCGCGCGTAGCCGTGCAGGCGCTCGGGTCGCATCGACCGCCAGGCGACGCCGGCGGCGCCGGTGGTGTCGAACACGCGCACGCGGCCGAGGCGATCGCGGGCGGGGTCGACGATCATCATGTGATGGTACATGCGCTCGCCGCCGCGGGCGCGGGCCCGGTGCGAGACGCTGCAGAGGTTGAGCGCGTCGGGGACGAGGGCGGCGATCAAGGCGTCGGGGCCGAGCTCGGCGAGGCGCAGCTCGAGCAGCTCGAGGCCGTGGGGGAGGTCATCGGCGGGCAGGCGCGCCGCTATCTGCAGGAGGGCGGCGCGGCCGGCGTGGGCGCCGTCCTGGCACGACTCGAAGCCGGCGGGCGGATCGCAGGGCACGAGGTCCGCGAGCTCGAGTCGCGGCAACCACAGCAGGCGGACGCCCTCGAGGAAGCCGCCGAGGCAGCCGAGGTCGTATGTCCCAGGGGACAGCCGCACGGGGCTGCCGGCGTCGGTGCGGCAGAAGCCGGCGGGATCGCCGAGGCGGATGTGGCCGAGGCGCTCCCAGGCGTCGATCTCGGCCCAGCGATCGGGCTCGAAGGCGAGCTCCATGCCGCGGAAGATCGCGGCGGGGTCGCGCGCGCGCAGGCCGGCGGCGAGCACCTGCGGGACACGGGGGTAGTGCGCGAGCGAGGGCCAGCGCGCCAGGAGGTCGAGGTCGCGGGCGTCGACCGGCTCGAGGTGGACGGTGAGGCGAGGCGAGGACCCGCGCGCGGGGTCGAGGTCGCGGGGGCCGAGCGGATCGAGGTGGACGAGTGGGCGCGGGGCGGGGCGCGAGGTCGGTGCGGGCGCGTCCTCCTCGGGCGCAGCAGCGGGCGCCGGCTCCCCGCAGGCGAGAGCGGCCGCCAGGCCAGCCGTGAGCACCCGCGGGTCGCGCACGGGAGGCATCTAACCGCGGCCGGCGGCCTTCGTCGAGGTGCCGGCGGGACGGGTGGCCGGGAGCGCCGGGTTGCTCGGAGCCGCGCGAGCCAGTGAGCCCCGAAGCGACGCAGGCGATCGCGCGGTCCGAGGCGAGGGTCTCGGTGGAGCTGCCGGCGATGGCGACCTGAAGTCGCATCGCGGAAGTCCGACGAGCGCGCTCGCTGGGCGGGTCCACGAGCTGTCGCCCTCGCGGCCCGGTGCCCACGAGGACAGGTTTAAAAGGACATGCTCGGTGGAGCATGTCCTCTTAAAAATGTCGGAGAGGACATGGCCGGATGGCCAGGTCAGTGCGAGGCGGCGATCACCGTGAGCGTGCGGCGCAGGACCAGATTTGTCCAGGTGTCGGTCAGCGGCAGGGCGGGGATCGTGACGCTGCCGTCGGGGCCGGCGACCACCTCGCCGTGGACCTGGCCGAAGGACCAGGCGACGCGCTCGCCGGGGTGACAGCGGAAGGCCTGGGCGCGGCGCGGGGTCACGTCGACGAACGCGGGCAGCTCTGCCATCACGCGGTCGCCCTCGCTCGGGTAGCCGGGGGCCGGCGGGTCGGCGCCGTCGCCTGCGTGGACGCGCAGGGCGAATTGCAGGCGATCGACGGTGTCGACCACCGAGGCGCCGTCCCAGCGGAGGAACCGGCCGAGCGCGCCGGCGATGGCGCCGTCCCAGCCGGTGTCGCCGGCGATGGCGACCTCGCCGGCGAAGCCCGCGTTGGCGCTCCAGTCCTGCTTGCCGTTGCCGACGCCGACGCCGGGGTCGTCGTCGAGCGAGGAGTACGAGAAGGCGGGGAACGCCCGGTCGCGGCGCAGCGTGGCTTCGTCGCCGCTGATCGGCGCCCACGAGCCGGCCCACCAGCTGTCCCCGAGGACAGGATCGGCGACGCCGTGGCCGCCCTCGTCCCAGATGGCGAAGTGACCGACGCCGCGGCTCTGCAGCGCCTGATAGAAGCTCTCGCCGGTGCGCGGGCTCGGCAGGACGGTGGCGCCGAAGTGGATGGTCGGGTCGTCCTTGCCGTGCTTGAGGAACAGGAACTGGTCGCGGGCCTCGACTGACTCGGCGAGGGCGCGCGTCAGATCCATGTGATCCCAGGCCGACAGGCCGCCGCCGCCGTCGAGGTCGAGCTCCGGCGCGCCCCACCAGCCGGACAGCTGGGTGATCCGCGACGGCCGGTGATTGCGCGCGATCGCCTGGCCGAGGCGCGCGTCGATGTAGGCGAAGTGACGCCCGCGCAGGAGGCCGAGCAGCATCGCCCCGGCGCCGCCCATCGAGCTGCCGTAGACGTAGACGCGCTGCGGGTCGGCCTCGGGGTGGTGGCGCAGGACGTACTCGACGAGGTGGAGCACGCGGCGCATGGTGTAGTCGGGCGCGGCGCCGCCGGCCGCGGGATCGACGTCGGGCAGCGAATCGGCGTAGCCCCACCAGTAGGTGTTGTCGGGGTCGTGCGGGGAGATCCGGATCTCGTTGGCCGAGCCGGTGCCGCCGGGGTTGGCGGTGGCGAAGCCGTGCAGGCCGATCCGCACCGGCACGCCCTCGAGCGGGACCTCGAGCGGGACCATGACCTTGGCGACGAACTCGCGGCCGGCGTAGCCCGGGCTGTCGAGGTACTCATCTGTCTTTTGGGACAGGATGTAACGGACATATCCGCTGGCGTCGAGGAACTCGGTGTCGACGACCTCGGGCCACGGCGGCTGGATGGTGTCGCGGACGACGACGTCGAAGGTGGCCTCGACGCGCGACTCGTGGTCGTGGGCGAGCACCGTGACGGTCCAGCGATCGCCGCCCTGGGTGAAGTCGGGGGTGAAGCGGAAGGTGCGGGTCGGCTCGTCCCAGGTGGCGCCCGGCGGCAGGCCGAGCACGTGGACGCGCAGGGCCGCGGGATCGGCGACGTCGACGACGTCGACGACGAGGCCGACCTCGGTGTCCTCGTCGACCCCGACCTCGGCGGGGACGAGGATCCGCGGGGCCGAGCGTTCGACGGCGAGGGTCAGCGGGCGCGACTCCTCGTCGTCGCGGCGGACCAGCACCTCGTAATCGCCGCGCTTGCGCGGGCCGCTGTGAGCGTGCAACTCGCCGCCCGAGACGAAGGTGGTCGGCAGCTCCTGGCCGGCGACGACGACGACGCTGGAGCGCGTGAAGCCGGCGCCGGTGACGTGGAGGTCGAAGGCGACGCCGCCCGGCGCAGGGTCGGGCGAGAGCGCGTCGAGCTCGAGAGGCGAGAGCTGAGGGCCGCCCAGCGGGCCCTGGCTGACGGGCGGGCGCGTCGGGGGCGTCTGGTCGTCAGGGATGGCGCCCGAGGGGCCGCTGTAACAGCCGGCGAGGGCGAGCCACGTGACCGTGAGGCACGCGCGCGAGACCAGGCCAGAGCAGGACAACATACGCTGATCTTTCCCACGACGTTCGCCGATGCGCCAGCGCCGACCGACGAAATTTCTGTGACGTGGTCGCAAGACCGACGAGCGGACGGCCCGCGATCCGGCGCACAAGGTAGGTCCGCGGCGCGACCTTCCTGGGGCGAGGCGTCGCCGCGGTCACGCCTCCGGTGCCCCGCTCGAACCCCTAGGGCTTCCGCCGGATGTCGATTGCGACATGGCGGAAAGGACATGCGAAGATCAGGCCGGGTGACGCTCGAGCCAGGCGTCGACCTCGGCCCGGTAGTGCTTCGCCCCTGCCTTCCGGAATAGGGTCTGCGCCGAAACAGCGAGGGCACGTGCCTGTGCGCGATCTCCGCGAGAGTCCCAGAGGACCTGTGCGAGCTGGAATTCGGCCTGGGCGCGCTGGATGGGGGCGTTGCGCGGATCGAGCAAGGAAATGCTGCGCTCGAGGTCGCGGCGCGCGTCGTCGAGGCGACCTTGCGACTGCCGCACCTTGGCGCGAGGGGTCAGGACCTCGGACATCCACAGCGAGTCGCCGCCGTAGTTGCGCTCGATCGCCGCGACTGCGGCGTCGGCCTCGCGCTCGGCCGCCGACAGATCGCCGAGGCCCGCGAGCGCGACCCCCCGGATCGCCCGGCTGACGGCGGTATAGAGGTTGTCTTCGCCGAGCACCGAGACGGACAGGGGCAAGGCCTTGTCGGTGTGGTCGCGGGCGGCGGCGTAGTTGTCGCGGGCGAGCTCGATCTGCGCCAGGGCGAGGTGGGCCAGCACGATGCCCTGGGGGTCGGGGCTCTGCGCGGCGCTCCAGATGGCGAGCGCGCGGGTGGCGTGCTGCTCGGCCAGACCGAGCTCGCCGCGCACCTGCTGGACCGAAGCGAGGCGCTCGAGCATGGCGGCCACGCGGGTGCTCAGCGGGCCGAAGTTGTGCTCCCAGATCGCCCGCGCCTCCTCGTAGGCGTCGAGGGCCTCGCCGAAGTCGCCGCGCTGGGCGGCGATGTCGGCCAGCGCCGACAGCGGGTACGCGAGCCGCTCGTGGCGCGGCGGCAGGGCGGCGCGGAGGATCGTCAGGGCGGCGCGCTGGTGCTTCTCGGCGGTGTCGAAGTCGCCGCGCAGGGTGGCGACGTTGCCGAGGTCGGCCAGCGAGAAGGCGTTGTTCGGGTGACCCTCGCCGTAGATGTCGCGGCGCAGGGCCAGCAGGTCCTCGAAGATGATCTGCGCCGGCTCGAGCTGACCGAGGCTGAGGTGGACGTTGGCGAGGTTCTGGCGGGTGGTGACGGAGGGGACCGAGCGCTCGGGCAGGTCGGCGAGCGAGCGGCGGTAGTGGTCGATGGCGGTGCCGTACTCGCGGCGGGCCTCGGCGATCTGGCCGCGGCGGAACTCGAGGTCACCGCCGAGGCGGGGCGGGCGACCGAGGCGCTCGTGCAGGGCCTCGGCGTGGCGCAGCCACGGCTGGGCGTCGTCGGGGTGGCCGAGGGTCTGCGCCAGGCGGCCGGCGAAGCCGCTGGCTGTCTCGAAGGCCAGGCGATCGTGACCGGCGGCGAGCGCCTCCCAGTAGGCCTCGCCGTAGACGCGGACGCAGTCGTCGTACTTGCTGGCGACGAACAGCTGGTCGGCGAGCTGCGCCAGCACCTCGGCGCGCAGCGGTCGATAGCCGAGGTCGCGCGAGCGCTGCTCGGCGGCCTCGAGCAGGTTGAGACCGGCGCCCGGGTGGCCCGTCGCAGCCTCGGCGCTGGCGAGCGAGAGCTGGTCGCGCAGGCCCTGCACCGCTTCGACGAGCGCGGGCGCGGGCGGGGCGACGTCGGCGCGCAGGGCGTCGAGGTCGGCGCAGCGGGCCGGGGGCGGCAAGGCCTCGACGGCGTCGTGGGCGTGCGCGACTGCGTCGGCGTCGGCCCCGGCGAGCACGCCGAGCAGGGCGTCGAGCTCGTGGCGGCGATCCTCGAGGCAGTGCATGCGCCTGTCCAAAAGGTCATGTGATTGTTCGCCGCGGATGTTGGCCGCCGCGCACGCGTCGGTGTGGCCGGCGATCCACGCCTCGGCCCAGGCGTCGACGCGCGCGCCGGCGCGCGCGGCCGCGTCGGGGGCGTAGGGCAGGCCGGTGGCCGCGAAGGCGGCGTCGAGGGCGGCGCGGCGCTCGGGGTTCCACGTCGGCGCGAGCGCCTCGGCGGCCCCGGTGCACAGCGCGGGCGCTTCACCGGCGAGAGCGAAGGCGACGGCGCCGCCGACGAGCAGCGCGCCGCCGCCGGCGAGGGCCCAGCGCCTGCGATCGCGCCGCAGCGTCCGCTCGAGCGCGTCGAGCAGCGCCTGCATCGACGGCCACCTGTCCCCGGGTTCAGCCGAGAGGCCGCGGAGGATGGCGCGGTGGATCGCCGGCGGGACCTTGGCGGGGCGCCGCGGCGGATCGACGCGGCCGCGGGCCTTGGCCGCCTCGAGCGCGAACAGGTTGTCGCCGCTGAACGGGCGGTTGCCGTACAGGCCCTCGTAGAGCGCGACGCAGAAGCTGAACTGATCGGCGCGCTCGTCGATCGCGGCGCCGCCCCGCTGCTCCGGGGCCATGTAGGCCGGCGTGCCGACGAGGGTGCCGACGCGGGTGAGCGGGCCGGACACCAGCGACGAGGACAGCGGATCGATCGGGGCGCCGGGGTCGGGCGCAGCAGCGGGGCTCGTCGGCTCGACCTCGCCGGCGGGCCGCGCCAGGCCGAAGTCGAACACGCAGATCCGACCTGTCTCTCCGACCAGGACGTTGCCGGGCTTGAAGTCGCGGTGGATGATGCCGACGGCGTGGGCGGCGACCAGGCCGCGGCCGGCGGCGAGGAACACGTCGAGGACCTCGCGCACGCCGCGGACGCGGTCGTCGAGCCACTGGGCGAGGGTGATGCCGGGGACGTACTCCATCACCAGGAACACGCCGGCGGCCTGCGGTATCCTGTCCTTCGGGACAGGTTCCGTGCGGTGTGGGCCGATCCGCATGGTGGTGAGGGCGTCGGCGTCGTAGCTGCCGACGTCGTGGACCGCGACGACGTTGCCGTGCGACAGCCGGGCCAGCGCCTGGGCCTCGCGCAGCAGGCGGGCGTGCGCGGCCTGGGCCGGGCCGTCGCCGGGGGCCACGCGCAGCAGCTTGATCGCTACCTTGCGATCGAGGCTGGGGTCGTAGGCGAGGTAGACGACACCCATGCCGCCGGCGCCGAGGCGACGCATGAGGACGTAGCGGGTGAGCTGAAGCGCGCGCTCGCGCTGCGACAGCGAGGAGCGGTCGAGGGCCAGCGGCGGGATCGGCGGGCTCGCGGGGGGCCGCGGGCGGGGCGACAGATCTCCGGCCAGAGTCTCGTCGGTGGCGAAATCCGGCCGCGGAGGAGGGTCGCCGACAAGCGTGAGATCGGGGTCCGGCCCGGAGGACCGCGGGGTGGGATCACCGCCGGCGCGCGACATCTGCGGGTCCAGGTTATCCCGACGGTGCTGCGCTGTCGTGTCGGGCTTGAGGCGCAATGCCGCGCGCCTGTATCATCCCGCCGATCGCATGACCGTCCTCGTCACCGGCGCCGCGGGTCACATCGGCGCGAATCTAGTCCGTACGTTGCTGTCTCGCGGCGAGCGCGTCCGCGTGCTCGTCCGCAATTCCCAGCGCGCGCTCGCGGGGCTCGACGTCGAACGCGTCACCGGCGACGTGCGCGATCCGGACGCGGCGCGCCGCGCGACCGCGGGAGTCGACGTCGTGTATCACCTCGCGGCCCAGATCTCGATCTCGGGCGACCCGCGGGGGCTGGTGCGCGCGGTCAACGTCGACGGCGTGCGCTCGATCGCCGAGGCGGCGCTGGCCGCGGGCGTGCGCCGGCTGGTCCACTGCAGCTCGGTCCACGCGTTCGACCTCTACCGCGAGGGCACGAGCGGCGTGGAGGTCGACGAGCGCTGGCCGCGGGTGCCCGACGAGCCGAGCCACTTCGCCTACGACCGCTCGAAGGCGGCCGGCGAGCGGGCGCTCCGCGAGGTGATGGGTCGCGGCCTCGACGCTGTGATCGTGCATCCCTCGGGCGTGATCGGGCCGTACGACTTCGGACCGTCGCGCATGGGCCGGATGTTCCTGCAGCTGTACCGGCGGTCGCTGCCGAGCCTGATCGACGGGGCGTTCGACTTCGTCGACGTGCGCGACGTGGTGGCCGGGATGCTGGCCGCGCAGGCCCGCGGCGAGAACGGCGAGAACTACCTGCTGACGGGGCACACGGTGCACGTGCGCGACATCGGAGCTATCGCCGAGGCGATCACCGGCGTGAAGCCGCCGCGGCTGGTGGCGCCGATCTGGTTCGCGCGCGTCGGGGTGCCGCTGTTCGGGGTCGCCGGCGCGGTGATGCGGCAGGAGCCGCTCTACACCCACGAGTCGCTGTCGGTGCTGGCCACGCGCGCGCGCTTCGACCACGGCAAGGCCGAGCGCGCGCTCGGCTACACGGTCCGGCCGTTCGCGGACAGCGTGCGCGACATCTACGAGTGGTTCGACGCCGCGGGGATGCTCGGCAAGAAGCGCCTGGCGAGCAGCGAGACGCGGATCTAAGCCGCTGTCCCGCGGGACATGGCCTGCGGGACAGATAGCAATACCCCGAGAGCGCGGATGGCTCTCGGGGCATGGCAAAAAGGTCAGGTTCGATGGGGCATGTCGCAGAGGACATGCCCGAAAGGTCACCAGGACGGCTTCTCTTCCTCGGGGCCCGGGTCGGGCTTGGCGGCGCCGGAGGGCTTGTCGGCGGCGTCGGGCGCGGGCGGGGTCGCCGGCGGGGCAGCCTCGGGCGCGGCGGGCGGAGCGGCGACCGGCGCCGGCGTCGGCTGGGGTTGAGCGGGCGGCGGGGCCGCGGTCTTGGTGTCGGCCTTGGTCTCGACTTTCTTGGCGTCCTTGCTGCCGCAGGCCGGGGTGGTGGCAGTGGCGAGCAGCATGGTGGCCGCGAGGAACTTCTCCAGGTCGATCTTCATCGCTGTCTCCTTCGTGGCGCGGTCGCCGCGCCGTGCCGCGCGAGTATAACCCCGTCCTCGCGGGTCGCCACGAACCGGCGCGGCGGCGGACGGGCGTCCTGCGCGGACTCACCGCGGGGCCTGGCCCAAAGGTCAGGCGCCGGTGAACTTCGCCGCCCGGCGCTCGACGAACGACTGCATGCCCTCACGCGCGTCGTCCGAGCCCATGATCGCGCGGACCTCGGCCATCATGCCGGCGAGGGCGGCCTCGGGGCCGCGCTCCACGGTGGTGCGGGCGGTGGCGAGGGTGGCCCGCACGCCGAGCGGGGCCTGGGCGGCGATCGTGGCCGCGATCTCGGCGGCCCGCTCGACCTGCTTGCCGGGCTCGACCACTTCCTGCGCGAGGCCGATCCGCAGCGCCTCGGCGGCGTCGAACATGTCGCCGGTGAGGAGCCAGCGCATCGCGTTGCCCCACCCGGCGACCTGCGGCAGCCGCAAGGTCGCCCCGCCGAACGGGAAGATCCCGCGCCGGATCTCGATCTGGCCGAAGCGCGCGTCGCTGGCGGCGATCCGGATGTCGGCGGCCAGCATCAACTCGATGCCGAGGGTCAGGCAGAAGCCCTGGACGGCCAGCACGACCGGCTTGCTGCGGACGCGGCCGTGGAGGCCGAGCGGATCGACTGCGCCCTCGGGGAACAGCGGCTCGCCGCGCGCGACGGCGGGGCCGACCTCGGCGAGGTCGAGGCCGGCGGTGAAGTGATCGCCGTGGGCGAACACGACGGCGCAGCGCAGCTGCGGATCGTCCTCGAATTCGGTGAAGGCCTCCGCCAGCTGCCGCAGCATGGCGAGGTCGAAGGCGTTGCGCTTGGCGGCGCGGTCGAGGCCGATCATCCGCACGTGGCCGTGTGTCTGGGTCGAGATCCGGCGGTCCGTGGACATGCGCGCGAGCATACACCGCGGGGCGGAGCGGCGGGAGGATGGGCATGTCCGAAGGGACATGATGGAAGAGACAGGCGATGAGACGGCCGGTCGCTGGCGGGACGACGGCGGTGAAGGGTGGTATCGTGGCGGCATGGCCGACGAGCCGACACCAGACGAGATGATGGCCGCGCTCATCGAGCTGCACCGCGGGCTCGAGCGCATGGGGCCGGGAGACCCGCAGTTCAGCCGGGAGATCCTGGCGGGCTTGCCGGCGCTGCCGGAGGCGCCGCGGATCGCCGACCTCGGCTGCGGCGCGGGGGCCGGGGCGCTGCTCCTGGCGGAGACGTTCGGGGTGCCGGTGATCGCGGTCGATGGCCTGCGGGCGTTCCTCGACCAGCTCGAGGCGCGGGCGCACGAGCGCGGGCTCGCGTCGCTCGTGCGCGCGGTGGAGGCCGACTTCGCAGCGCTCGACTGGCCGGCGGGATCGATCGACTTGCTGTGGTCGGAGGGGGCTGCGTACCACCTGACGTTCGCGGGCGCGGTGCAGCGCTGGCGACCGCTGGTGGCGCAGGGCGGGGTCGCGGTGATCTCGGAGGCGAGCTGGTGGACCGAGACGCCGGCCGCGGCGGCGCGCGAGTACTGGGCGGCCGGTTATCCGACGATGGGGACCGAGGCGACGAACGCCGCGCGGGCGCGTGAGGCAGGGTTCGCGGTGCTGAGCGTGCATCGGCTGCCGGCGCGAGCGTGGTGGGACAACTACTACGGGCCGCGCCTGCGCCGGGTGGACGAGGTCCGTGAGACGGCGGACGCTGCGATGCGAGCGGCCATCCGCGAGACGGAGGCGGAGGTGGCGATGTTCCGCGCGCACGCCGAGGACTACGGGTACTCGTTCTACGTGCTGCGGGCGGTGTGACGGGCGGGTGCTAAGTGTGATTGAAAGGACATGCCCTGAAGGACATGTCTTGAGATGCTCGTTTGGTCTGTGGAGCGTCAGCGGCGGCGGCGGCGGAGCGCGAGCAGGCTGGCCGCGAGGACAGGTGAGAGCGGGCCGTCGTTGCGGCAGCCGCAGCCGGTCTCGGGCGGGCTCGCGCCGGCCGAGTCGCTGGCGGTGCCGGGCTCGGAGCTGCCGGTGTTCGTGGTGGGCTCGGGGCCGGTGGTCGGGTCGCCGGTGGTCTCGGGGCCGGTGGTTGGGGCTTCGGCCGGCGGCGCGGCGATCCACAGGTGGTTGGTGACGGTGCGCGGCTTGCCGTCGACGAGGACCTCGGCGCGGACGCGCGTGTAGCCGGCGGCGGGCGGCTCGACGAGGAATTCGTGGGTGAAAGGGTCGCCGGCGACGGGCACCGCCTCCAGGGGCTTGCGGTCGCGGACCAGACGGACGCTCGCGCCCGCAGGGGCGCCGGCGACCCGCACGCTGACGACGGCCTGGCTCGCTTCGAGGCTGTCCCCGGGGACGTGTGTCCCGGAGGACAGCTCGAGCATCGGATCGGCCGGGCCCTGCAGCTTGACGACGGTGCGGCCGGCGCGGAGTCCGGCGAGGATCGCGTCGACGCCGAGGGAGTCGGCGTACACGAGGGTGGTGGGGTCGCCGATCGGGCTGTCGAAGCCGCCGAGGTCGAGGCCGGCCTTGTGATCGTCGCTGCCGCCGATCGGGGCCGGGCGATGGCCCTGGTCGCACAGGTCGTCCCAGAAGCGCATGGCGTCGTCGGTGAAGAACATGCCGGCCTTGTCGAGGCCGCCGGTCGCGATCTCGACGGCGCCGAGGCGGGCAGGGTCGAGGTCGAGCTGCCAGGCGCAGCCGATGCACAGATCGCCGAGCGCGAGGGCGGGGTGATTGGCGCTGAGCACGGCGCCCTGCAGGTCGTAGGCGTCGGCCGCGGCGGTGATGCTGACGCCGGGCTGGCCGAGCTTGTGGTCGACCCAGGCGGTCGCGCCGATGGCGTTCATGTGGCCGGCGTAGGTGGTGAACTCGCAGCCGGGGACGAACAGGAGGTCAGGGTGACGGGCCTGGGCGTCGGCGAAGAAGTCGAGGTGCGAGGTGGTGTTGTGGTCGGTGACGACCACGAAGTCGAGGCCGCGGCCGCGCGCGAACTCGGCGATGGCGTCGAGGGTCGGCGAGGCGTCGCCGCTCTCGCGCGAGTGGACGTGGAAGTCGCCGGCGTACCAGCGCGGGCCGCCGCCGAGCGTGACCGGCTGATAGGGCGCGCGCTCGGGCTGGGCCGGCAAGGTCGGGGCGTCGCGCAGGGTGATGGTGATCAGGTACTCGCCGGGCGGCGCGGCGAGCTTGGCCTTGCCGACGACGACGCTCCACGTGCCGGCGGCGATCGGGCCGGGGACGTAGGAGCGCGAGGCGGCGGCCTCGCCGACGACTGCGTTCTCGTCGTTGCCGCCGCCCCAGCCGCGGAACACACCCTGCGGGTCGACGAGGCCCCAGTCGAGGATGTTGTCGTCCGAGAGGTCGTCGTGGGCGATCTCGATCTCGCGCGTGCCGGCCGGGACGTCGAAGGCGACGAAGAAGTGGTCGAGGCTGTCCATCGGGACCTGTCCCTTGAGCTCCTGGACGGTCTCGGCGGCGCGGGCGGAGGCCGCAGGCACGAGCAGCGCGAGCGAGGCAAGGGCCTGCCGGAGGCGGGTCATGGAGGCACGATAGCGCACCGCCGAGCGGTGCGGTGCGGTCCGTCGCAAGCGACCCGGGCGCTCGGGTACACTCGCGCCGGATGGCCGAGCGCGACCCCGAAACCAACGTGGCCCTCGGTGAGGGCAAGCTGACGTTCCCCTGCGAGCAGTGCGGCTCGGCCCTCGAGTACTCGCCCGGCTCGGACCAGCTGCGCTGCAACCATTGCGGTCACACGCAGGCGATCCAGGGCGAGCGATCGATCCTCGAACATGACTTCGAGACCATGTTGCAGCGGATCGCCCGCGCGCCGGCGTCGACTCTGGGCAGCCACAGCGTCCAGTGCGAGGGCTGCGGCGCGCAGGCGATGCTGGCCGGACAGGCCGGTCGTTGCGCGTTCTGTGGCGCGCCGGTGGTGATGGACGTGAAGGAGCTCGGCGAGATCGTGCCGCCGGAGTCGCTGCTGCCGTTCGGCATCGACGGGCCGAAGGCCCGCGAGGCGTTCCAGCAGTGGGTCCGCAAGCTGTGGTTCGCGCCGAACGACCTGAAGCGGCTGGCGCAGGTCCACGGGATCGACGGGGTCTACCTGCCGTACTGGACCTACGACTCGCAGACGACGACGCGCTACAAGGGGCTGCGCGGCGATCACTACTACGTGACCGAGTCGTACACCGACGCGCAGGGCAACCGGCAGACGCGGCAGGTGCAGAAGACGCGCTGGCGCCCGGCGAGCGGGACGGTCCACGTCGGCTTCGACGACGTGCTGGTGTGCGGGTCGCAGTCGCTGCCGCGGCCGCTGATCGAGAAGCTCGAGCCGTGGGACCTCCACAACCTGCGCGGCTTCGAGGCCGGCTACCTCAGCGGCTTCATCGCCGAGCGCTACCGGATCGGGCTCGAGGACGGGTTCCAGGTCGCCGACGAGCGCATGCAGCCGGACATCCGTTCGGCCATCCGCAGCGACATCGGCGGCGACGTGCAGCAGATCCTGTCGATGCAGGTCCGCCACGCGGACGTGAAGTGCAAGCACGTGCTCCTGCCGCTGTGGATCTCGAGCTTCCGCTACAAGGAGAAGGTGTTCCGCTTCATCGTCAACGCCCGCACCGGCGAGGTCGCGGGCGAGCGGCCGTGGAGCGTGGTCAAGATCGTGCTGACGGTCCTGCTGGTGGCCGCGGTGATCGCGGCGATCGTGGTGATCGCAAAGTCGCGCTGAGGTCGGCGCCTGCGGGCATGCCCGCAAGGACAGGCTCGAGGACACATGTCCGCTAGAACATGTGCCAGGACACCTGTCCGCAAGGTCATGCGAGTGGCGAGCGGTACCAGGCGTCGACGAGCGGACGGATGGCCGCGAGGATGTCGTCGTGGTGCGCGCCGTGCGAGGCGACCAAACCATTGTCGTGGCCGAGCCGACGCGGGTCGTAGATCAGTGGATGGCCCCACAGGTCGGTGATGACGCCGCCGACGGCGCGTAGCAGGGCCCACGGCGCGCAGGTGTCCCACAGCTTGGTGCCGCTGCGCGGGTGGACGTAAAGGTCGGCCTCGCCGCGGGCGATGGTGCCCACCTTCACGCCGACTGAGCCGAGTCGGAGGTTGCGCTCCGGCGGGATGCCGAGCACCTGCATGACCTCGAGGGTCTTCGGGGAGGCGTGACTCAGGCTGCTGACGAGGCGTAGCTCGGCGAGCGAGCGACCGCTGGCACGCAGCGGGGTGGCCGCGCCGCTGTCGTCGAGGACGAACGCCTCGCGCCGATCGGGCGTGCAGATGCCCCACGAGAGGCGCGCCGCGCCGGCCTCGTAGACCACGCCGAGGACGGGTTCGCCGCCGATGCAGAGGCCGATCTGGATCGCCCAGCAGCTCTCGCCGCGGGCGTACTCGGCGGTGCCGTCGATCGGGTCGACGTACCAGCAGCGCGAGACGTCGGCGGCTGCGGCGGCGTCGTCGGCGGACTCCTCGGCGACGACCGCGTCGCCAGGGAAGGCCGCGCGAAGCGCAGCGACCAGGCGCGCGTTGATCTCGGTGTCCGCACGAGTGACCGGGCCAGCGTCGTCAGGCTTGTCCTGGGCCTGCATGACGTCGGCACCACCTGTCTGATAGGCCAGGGCGATGGCGCCGGCCTCGCGGGCGAGCGAGAGGACGAGTCGGAGCTCGGGGTCGAAAGTGGCCACGCGGGGAACTCTTTCCGGCGCCCTCGGGCGCTCTCTGAAGGGGGTGGCGAGATCTCACTGAGGACGCGGCCGGGACCGGGTCATCAGGGTTCGCCTGACATGTCGTGTAATATCGAATAACCTGGCGACAAAACAGCGGAAATCAGCCATCCCCCGAGGCTGGCATTTTTCTAGCTGAACGTCATTTTTGGGGGTTACGAACCTTGTTCCAAGTTGCGCCTCCGGCGAAATCCAAGGTTCCGTCAGGCAAAAAAACCTGCTAGTCATGAGGAATGTCACGTGTTCAGCGAGCAGGCCTACGACAGGGAATCATCCAAACCAGCCTCGAGATCGGGAGCGAGCGGGGTGAAGAAGGACTGACGATGCGCGGCATCGCGGCCCGCCTCGGAGTCAGCGCCACGGCGCTCTATCAGCACTTCGAGAGTAAATCGAAGATCCTCCGCGAGATCCGGATCTACGGGGCCGAACTGCTGCAGAGCGAGGTATTGGAGCCCGCAGCATCGACCGAGGACCCGGCCGAGCGCCTCGTCAACGCCGGCCGCAACTATGTGCAATTCGCCAAGTCGCACAAGTGGCTGTACTCGGTGATGATGGGTAACGAGCAGATCGATTGGTCGCAGCACAACACCGAGGAGGTGGACCTGCTGCTGCGCCCGCTCAAGACGTTCCAGGGCTGGCTGGAGGAGGGCGCGGAGCGCGGCTGCTGGCGCGGCGACGTCGACCTGTCGCTCGCCTCGTTCCGTATCTGGATGTCGCTCCACGGGCTCTGCACGATGCTGCTGTCGGGGCGCATCAGCGAGGCGCATCCGGCGTTCCCGCGCAAGGACGAGCAGAGCTTCGTCGACGAGTTCATCGTCTCGATGATCGCCTGTCTCAAGCCCTGAACGGGCTAAGCCGGCACGAAACACGCCCCGATGCTCTCGAACCCGGGCGCGGGGCTCGGAAACAGCGGTTCACACAGGGAGGGCGACGCGCACTGCGCGTCGCCCTCGTTCGTGGCGCAGGTCGAGGTGCAGCAGCTGCTCGAGCCGCAATTCGGCACCAGCGCCCCCGGCATGCACACGTACGTGGGGGCGCAGCCGCGGCCGTTGAACTCCGAGCAATTGGTGCCCTCGGTGCCCATGTCGATGTCGAGCAGCATCTCGCAGACGAATCGATCGGAGCCCTGGCGGCAGCCGAGGCTCGGCGGACAGATGGCCACGAGAGGGTCACAGCTGTCCGCGCAGTAGGTCGTGCCGCTGAACGGACTGGTGACGCACAGGCCCGGGTCGCAGTCGATGTCGTTGCGGCAGATCGGGAAACACAGGCCGGAGGTCGGATCGTCCTGCGTCGGCGAGAGACACACGGTGCCGGCGCCGCACCCGTCCTGTCCGCTCTCGGGCGCAGGCACGCACGGCTCGAGCGGCAGGATCGCGCTGTCGTCGGGTACGCACTTGAAGTGGTTCTGCAGGCCGCCCTCGCTGACCGCGGTGCACTTCTGTCCTTCGGGACATGCGGGAGTTCCGGACGGTTCACAGTCGTAGACCGGGACGAGGTCCGGCGGCGGCTCGGGCGCTCCCGTGGTCGGCTGCGTGTCGCCCCCGCCGTCGGTGTCCGTGTCGCCCTCGTCGCCGCCCTGGTTGCTGGCGGTGTCGTCGTCGTCGTAGGGGACGCGCTGACATGCCCCGAGGGACAGGAACGCGAGGACAGAGACGAGCCGGGCGGCAGTGACGCCGGGGCCGCGGAGCTGCGCGTCGAACATGCGCTCACAGTAGCAGGTGCCCGCGCGCGCGGCCCGATGCGTGCCGGCGCGAGGGCATGGGGTCCGATCGCGGACCGATGTCGCGGTCGGTTCGCGGACTGATGTCCGGATGACGTCGCTGCAAGGAGTGCGGGTCGGGTGGTGCGTGGCTGGCCGCGCGGCGGACTGATGTCCGCGAGGTGTATTGCGATCGCAGCGCATGGGTTCGCCGGACTTGTGTCCGATGCGAGCGCGACGCACGAGCTCGTCGGACTTTTGTCCGAAGCGAGCGCGGCGCTCGGAGCCCATCGCGGCGCTCGTCATGCATCGGGGTCGGCTCGCGCGCCGGCTTCGGGCGCGGCGCGACAGGTCGTACACGAGGCCCGCAAATCGGGTGATACGTGACGCTGGCGCGAGGAGTAGGAGGCGAGGCGTTCACGCGATCGATCGAGCCTCGAACGAGAGCCCGAGGCGCTCGAGGCGGGCCGAGCGGGCGAGCATCGATCGAGAACTCGGTGCGTGTCAGTTCTCAGCAGCAATCCCCCCTTCGGGGGCGAATTTCTCACCACCTTTCCCCCCTCTGGGGACCGAGTTTCTCAGCATCTTTCCCCCCTGCCGGGGGCTGAGTTTCTCACCACCTTTCCCCCCTGCGTGACCGAGCGGGTACCCCGCTCCCGAGTCCGGCGAGGAAGCCGGGCGCGAGGAGCCCATGGCGTACCGAGAGGTCACGATGATCGAGATCAAGGAAGTTCTAAGGCTGAGGCTTCTCGGCGTCGCCAAGAAGCGGATCGCCGCGCAGTTGCGTCTCGATCCGAAGACCGTGCGGCGCTACCTCGAGGTCGGTGAGGCGCACGGCGTCGTCGCCGGCGGTGGCCGCGAGCAGCTGACGGATGCGCGGCTGGACGCCGTGATCGCCGAGCTGAAGAAGCCGGTGCCGCACGAGCATGGCGAGGCGTGGCGGGCATGCGAGCGCGAGCGGACCTTCATCGAGGGGCATCTCCAGCACGACGTGCGGCTGACCAAGATCCGCAAGCTACTGCAGCGGCAGGGAGTCGTCGTGCCGTACGCGACGCTGCACCGCTTTGCCACGCAGCAACTCGGCTTCGGCAAGAAGGCGGCGACGGTGCCGCTCGTCGATGGCAAGCCCGGCGACGAGCTGCAGAGCGATCCCGGCAGTGTCGGGATGTACGAGCCGACGGCAGCGGCGTGCGGCGCAAGATCAAGGTCCTCGTCTTCTCGCCGAACGTGTCGCGCTACCGCTTCGTCTATCCGATCGAGCGCGAGACCGTCGAGGAGGTGATCGCAGCGTGCGAGGCCGCCTGGGCGTTCTACGGCGGCGTCTTCCGGACGCTGATCCCCGACAACCTCAAGGCGATCGTCCAGCGCGCCGACCCGATCGAGCCGCGGCTGTGCGAGGCCTTCCTCGAGTACGCGCAGGCACGCGGCTTCGTGATCGACGTCGCGCGGGTGCGCAGGCCGCAGGACAAGGCGCGAGTCGAGCGAGCGGTCCGCGACGTCCGTGACGACTGCTTCGGCGGTGAACGGATCCGCGACCTCGCGGCCGCACGGGAGCGTGCCGAGCGATGGTGCCGGGACGAATACGGCGCGCACCGCCACAGCACCACCGGTCGGATGCCGCGCGAGCACTTTCTCAATGTCGAGGCGCCGGTGCTGCTGCCGGCGCCGGAGCAGCCCTACGACGTGCCGCGGTGGTGCACGCCGAAGGTCGCGCGCGATCACTTCGTCCAGGTCGAGCGCGCACTGTACTCGATGCCCACGCGGCTGATCGGTCGCACGCTGCAGGCTCGAGTCGATCGCAGCAGCGTCCGCTTCTACGATCGGAGCACGCTGATCCGGATCTGTCGGCGGCTGCCGCCCGGCGGCCGCAGCATCAACCCTGAGGACTTCCCGAAGGAGAAACGAGCCTACGCGATGCGTGATATCGAATTCTTGCAGAAGCAGGCCGACGAGCTCGGCCCCAACATCGGCGCGTACGTACGGCGACTGCTGTCCGGCCCGCTGCCTTGGACCAGCATGCGCACCGTCCACGGCGTGCGTGGCCTCGCCGAGCGCCACGGCGTCGCCGTCGTCGATCGCTGCTGCGGCATCGCACTCGCGGCCGACATGCTGAGTCTGAAGCGCCTTCGCGCCATGGTCGAGCGCGACGTGAAGCCCCAACCCATCCCCCTCGACCGGCCGACACCGCCGGCGAGATTCCTCCGACCCGCGCAGATCTACGCGCTCTCGGCCAACACCAAGCATGGAGAACCGTCATGACCGATACCATCTCACATGACCTTAAGGCCATCCTCAAGCGACTCAAACTCAGCCCCCTGCTATCGACGCTGCCCGAGCGGCTCGCCCTCGCACGCCAGCAGAAGGTCCCTCACCAGGACTTCCTGCTGACGCTGCTCACCGACGAGGTCAGCCGCCGGGACAGCATCTCCGCCCAGCTCCGCGGCCAGAAAGCGCGTCTCGATCCCGAGCACCAGCTCGAGGGATGGGACAGCACCACTCGGGTCCACTTCGATCAAGAGCTGTGGGCCGAGCTCTGCTCGCTGCGTTTCGTCGAGGCTCGCGCTCACGTCGCGCTCGTCGGCCCCGTCGGTGTCGGCAAGACTTTCCTCGCGCACGCCCTGGGCAACGCCGCCTGCCGCCGTCAATACAGTGTCCTCGCCTACCGCTGTGATCGATTGCTCAAGAACCTCCGCCACGCTCGACTCGACGGCTCCTACGACGCCGAGCTGCGCAAGATCCTCGCCGTCGACGTGCTGATCCTCGACGACTTCGGCCTCGACGCGATGGACGCGACCGAGAGCCGCGACGCCTACGAAATCTTCACCGAGCGTCACCGCCACGGCTCGATCATCGTCACCTCGAACCGTGGCCCTGACGAATGGCTCGCAGTCTTCGCCGACCCCGTCCGCGCCCAGGCAGCGATCGATCGCTTCACCAGCAACGCCTACGACCTCGTCATCGAAGGCGAGTCGTACCGAAGCCGCCAGAAACCCTCGCTCACCCGTCCGCCGAAAACTGGATCCCGCTCGCGCACGCGAGCATGATCCCCCTCGTCACGCAGGATGGACCAAGGCGGAAAGGTCGTGAGAAGGCCGGGGTCCCATGCTGGTGAAAACCGACAGTGCGCTCGAGCGAGCGTCGTCGATGACGATGCGCGGTGTTCGAGTGAGTCGCTATGAGGACGATGCGCTCGTGGGTGTGCGGACGAGACGATGCGCTCGCGCTCGCGTGAGCGGCGATGAAAGGCGAGTGCTCGAGCTCGAGTGGAGAGCTCTCGAGCTTGAGTGAGTGGCGATGAGAGCTCGCGCTCGCGCCCGAGTGGCGATGAGCGCTCGCGCTCGCGCGCTCAGCGTGCGTCGACGAGGAAGGTGTGCTCGCGCCGGAGTGAGTGGCGATGAAGGCGTTGTGCTCGCGCGGTCGAGCGAGCGCCGAAGCGGACGATGCGCCCGCGCGTCCAACGAGCGTCGACGAGGGCCTGCGCTCGCGCGGTCGAGCGAGCGTCGACGAGGTTGATGCGCCCGCGCGTCCAGCGAGTGTCGGAGAGGGCTTGCGCTCGCGCGTCGAGCGGGCGTCGATGAGGGCGTTGCCTCGCGCGGTCGAGCGAGCGTCGGCGAGCGTTCGCGCGTCGGCCAGACGAGCGCTCCGAGCGACGGCGCGTGGCCCAGGCTCTGGGCTTGCGAGCGGTCGCTACAGGGCGGCGGTTCGCAGGTCGGCGATGGCGGTCGTGCAGGCGTGGACGAGGGCGCGGGCGTGGTCGAGGCCCTGCTGCGCCGCCTGGTTGGGGCCGCGGTGGAGCTGGACGAGGACCTCGGTGCCGGCGGAACCGGCGGTGATGGCGACGGGGATCGCCATGAGCGCGCGCGCGGCCTCGGCGGCCCGGGCTTCGAGCGGGACCTGGTTCTCGGGGCCGCTGTCGCCGAGCAGGCGCAGGTGGTCGACATAGCTGCGGCCCCAGCGTGACTCGGCCGCGGCGAGGGCGTCCGGGGTGCCCTGGGCGCGCGCCCAGGCGACCAGGACGGCGTTGAGGGCCATCCCGGCGGCCCGGCGGGCGTGGGTGAGGGCGGTGCGGCGGACGGCGACGTGGTCGGCGCCAGCCTCGAGCTCGCTCAGGGCGGACCGCATCCAGGCGTCCGCGTCGAGGCGCCACAGCCAGTGGGCCTCGGCCTCCGTCATCCCGACGAGCTCCCGGAGCTGGTCGAGCTGGTCGAGTCGGTGGTCGAGCCCGTGGTCGTCGTCGTCGAGTCGGTCGAGGTGCTCGTGGTGGACGAGTCCGTGGTGCTCGAGGTCGTGGTCGTGTCGGTCGTCGACGTGGTGGTCGTGTCCGTGGTCGACGAGGTGGTCGTGGTGTCGGTGGCGGTGCCGTCGGTCGCCGTGCTGTCGGTGGCGGTGCCGTCGGTGGTCGTGCCGGTCATCGACGAGGCGGTGGCCGAGCCGTCGGTCGGGCCGCTCGCGCTCTCGCTGAGGCTGTTGCTGCCCGGGCCGGCGATGTCGCGCTTGGACGGGAGGTCGTCGCGGATCGGCATGTCGGGCAGGCCGGGGCCGGCGGAGTCGGTGTCGACGCTCTCGGAGACGACGCACTGGCCGATGACGCCCGGCTTGAAGCAGGCGTCGCCCGACAGGATCTTCTCGCCCTCGGCGTAACACTCGAGGCCGATGCCGCAGTCGCTCGCGCAGCGGCACGGGTCGCCGGCCTTGGGCCGACAGCCCGCGAGCGCGAACAGCATGGCCAGGGCGACGCCGGAGGCGAAGGTCTGGCGCGGACGGGGCAGCGTCACGAGATGGCCTTGTATTCGACGCGGACGACCTCGTACTCGCGGTCGCCCTTGGGCAGCTTGACCAGGACCTCGTCGCCGACGCGCTTGCCGAGCATCGCCCGGGCGATCGGGGCGCCGAGCGAGATCTTGCCGTGGGTGGCGTCGGACTCGTCCTCGCCGACGATCTGGTAGACGACCTTCTGGTCGTTCTCGAGGTCGAGCATCGTCACCGTGGCGCCGAAGGTGACCTTGTTCTCCTTGACGGTCTCGGGGTCGATGACCTGGGCCATGCCGATCCGCGACTCGAGGTAGCGCATGCGGCCGTCGAGCTGGGCCTGGCGCTCCTTGGCGGCGTGGTACTCGGCGTTCTCGCGCAGGTCGCCGTGGCCGAGCGCGGTCTCGATGTCTCGGACGTTCTCGGGCCGATCGACTTCCTTGATCTGCTTGAGCTCAGCGCGCAGCTTGGCGTACCCGGCGGGGGTCATCGGGATCTTCTGCTCGGTCATGGCGTGTCCTGCGTCGCGGACTGGGGCGCGGTCTCTCGATGATAGTCTTGCAGGGTGCGGGCGACGAGCGTTTTTTCGCCGCTGCGCACCGCCTGGATCGCGCGCGCCGCGGCCATCGCCGCGGAGATCGTCGTAAAGTGCGGGATCTTCTGCATCAGCGAGGTGCGGCGGATGCTGAAGCTGTCGCGGATGGACTGCAAGCCGACGGTCGTGTTGATGACCATGGCGATGGTGCCGTTGACCAGCGCGTCGACGATGTGCGGGCGGCCTTCCTTGACCTTGTTGATGAGCTCGCAATCGAGGCCGGCGGCCCGGATGGCGACGGCGGTGCCGCGGGTGGCGACGATGCCGAAGCCGAGGTCGATCAGGTGGCGGACGACCGGCATGACGAGGTCCTTGTCGTCGTCGCGGACGCTGACGAAGACCCGGCCCGACTGCGGGAGGACCACGCCGGCCGCCAGCAGGCCCTTGTAAAACGCGGCTCCGAAGTCGGCCGCGACGCCCATGACCTCGCCGGTGCTGCGCATCTCCGGGCCGAGGATGGTGTCGACGCCCGGGAACTTGTGGAAGGGGAACACCGAGACCTTGACGCTGACCTGGGCCGGCATGCGCTCCTGCAGGCCCATCGGCGCCAGCGGCTCACCGGCGGCCACGCGCGCCGCGATCTTGGCGAACGGGACGCCGGTGGCCTTGGCGACGAACGGGACGGTGCGGCTGGCGCGGGGGTTGACCTCGAGCACGTACACGTCGTCGCCCTGGCGGGCGAACTGGACGTTCATCAGGCCGACCACGCCGAGCTCGCGCGCGAGCGCGACGGTGGTGCGCCGGATCTCCGCCAGCACCCCCGGCGGAGCCAGCACCGGCGGCAGCGAGCAGCCGGAGTCGCCGGAGTGGACCCCGGCCTCCTCGATGTGCTCCATCACCCCGGCGATGACGACGTCCTTGCCGTCGGCGACGGCGTCGACGTCGAACTCGGCGGCGTTGTGAAGGAACTCGTCGACCAGCACCGGGTGGTCGGGCGAGGCCAGCACCGCGGTGCGCATGTACTCGTCGAGCTCGGCGCGGTCGTAGACGACGCGCATGGCCCGGCCGCCGAGGACGTAGCTCGGGCGCACGAGCACGGGGAAGCCGATCCGCTCGGCGATCCCGCGCGCCTCGTCGGGCGAGCGGGCGACGCCCCAGCGCGGGCAGCGGACGCCGAGGCGCTGCAGCAGCTCGCCGAAGCGGCCGCGGTCCTCGGCGAGGTCGATCGCCTCGGCCGAGGTGCCGAGCAGCTTGTAGCCGGCCCGCTCGATCTCGGCGGCGAGGCGCAGCGGGGTCTGGCCGCCGAACTGCACCAGCACGCCGACGATCTCGCCGCGGGCTGACTCATGGGCCAGGACCTCGAGGACATGTTCCGCGGTCAATGGCTCGAAGTACAGGCGGTCGCTGGTGTCGTAGTCGGTCGAGACGGTCTCGGGGTTGCAGTTGACCATGATCGTCTCGTAGCCGGCCTCGCGCAGGGCGAAGCTGGCGTGGACGCAGCAGTAGTCGAACTCGATGCCCTGGCCGATCCGGTTGGGCCCGCCGCCGAGGATGACGACCTTCTTGCGCGCGGTGACCTCGGCCTCGTCCTCCTCCTCGTAGGTCGAGTAGAGGTACGGGGTGCCGGCGGCGAACTCGGCGGCGCAGGTGTCGATGCGCTTGTAGACCGGGCGCAGGCCGGCGGCCTCGCGCTCGGCCCGGAGCTCGCCCTCGGGGACGCCGCGGACCTGGGCCAGGCGGCGGTCGGACAGGCCGGAGCGCTTGGCCCGGGCCAGCAGGGCGGCGCCGAGCGGGCCGGGCGGGGCGCTCTGGACCTCGGCCTCGACGCCGAGGACGGCCTGGATCTGGGCGAGGAACCACGGGTCGATGCGGGTCAGCTCGTGCACGCGATCGAGGGAGACGCCGGCGCGCAGGGCGTTGCCGACGTGCCACAGGCGCTGCGGGTGCGGCCGCCCGAGCGGGGCCTCGGCGGCGGCCGGGCCGTCGCCGTCGAGCGGCAGGTCGAAGCCGTGGGTGCCGGTCTCGAGGCCGCACATGGCCTTGCCGAGCGACTCGCGGAAGGTGCGGCCGATCGCCATGACCTCGCCGACCGACTTCATCTGGATCGTCAGGGTCTCGTCGGTGCCGGCGAACTTCTCGAAGGCGAAGCGCGGGATCTTGGTGACGACGTAGTCGATGCTCGGCTCGAAGCTGGCCGGGGTGGCGCGGGTGATGTCGTTCTGCAGCTCGTCGAGCGTGTAGCCGACGGCCAGCTTGGCGGCGAACTTGGCGATCGGGAAGCCGGTGGCCTTCGACGCCAGCGCCGACGAGCGCGACACGCGAGGGTTCATCTCGATGACGATCTGACGCCCGGTCCTGGGGTCGACGGCGAACTGGATGTTGCAGCCGCCGGTCGACACGCCGATCTCGGTGACCACCGCGCGCGCCGCGTCGCGCATGCGCTGGTACTCCTTGTCGGTCAGCGTCTGCGCCGGGGCGATGGTGATGCTGTCGCCGGTGTGGACGCCCATCGGGTCGAGGTTCTCGATCGAGCAGATGACGACGAAGTTGTCCTTCGCGTCGCGCATGACCTCGAGCTCGTACTCCTTCCAGCCGAGCACCGACTCCTCGATCAGGATCTCGCCGCGCATGCTCTCGGCCAGGGCGTGCTGGACGTGGGCCTCGAACTCGTCGCGGTTGTAGGAGATGGCCGCCCCGCTGCCGCCGAGGGTGAAGCTGGCGCGGATGATGGTGGGGAAGCCGATCTGCTCGAGCGCCGCCCATGCCTCGGCCACCGAGTGGCAGTAGAAGCTGCGCGGGACGTCGAGGCCGATCTTCTTCATCGACGCCTTGAACTTGTCGCGGTCCTCGGCGCGCTCGATGGCGTCGAGGTCGGCGCCGATCAGCTCGACGCCGTACTTGGCCAGGATCCCGCGCTTGCCGGCCTCGATGGCGAGGTTCAGCGCGGTCTGCCCGCCGACCGTCGGCAGCACCGCCTGCGGCCGCTCGGCCTTGAGCACGCGCTCGAGGAACTCCGGCGTCAGCGGCTCGACGTAGGTCCGATCGGCGAGATCGGGGTCGGTCATGATCGTCGCCGGGTTCGAGTTGATGAGGACGACCTCGTAGCCCTCTTCACGCAGGGCCTTGGTGGCCTGGGTGCCCGAATAGTCGAACTCGCAGGCCTGACCGATGACGATCGGGCCCGAGCCGAGGACGACGATCCGACGCAAGTCGTTGCGGCGCGGCATGGCTTTATCAGCGCTCCTTGATGTGGGTGCCGTCGAAGGTGTGGTCGTTGCCGATGGCCTTGTTGATGACGTCGCGGTGGGCGCTGACGTCCCAGCCGAGGCGCGCGAGGCCGGTGAGGATCCGGGTGCGCAGGCGCAGCGAGTCCTCGGCCGGGTCGCCGAGGCGAGCGATCAGCGGGCCGAGCGAGCGCGGCTCGCCGATGTCGAGCAGCGCCTCGACCGCGAAGAAGCGCACGCCCTCGTCCGGGTCTTCGAGGTAGCCGGCGAGGATGTCGGGCACGCGCGCGTCGTCGATCTCCTGCAGGTGCGTGAGCAGCTGCAGCTTGGCGCTCGGGTCGCGCTCGTAGCCCGGCGGGTGGTGGGCCAGCAGCGCGTCCAGGATGTCCCACTCCTGCTGCTTGCTCGCCAGCTCCTCGACCACGCGCAAGACCCAGGCGATGTTGTCGCTCTGGAGGCAGAACTCCTTGGCCGCCGGCAGCACGGTGTCGAGCGGGAGGCCGAGCAGGCGCTTGTACAGCCAGCCCTTCTCCTCCTCGTCCTCGATCGACTTGCTGGCGTTCATCGTGAACCGCTTCATCAGGCCGACGATCGCCGGGATCTCGGCCATCTCCAGCAGCTGCTCCATCGCGTAGTAGCGGTCGGCCGACTGCGCGTACTGGTTCTGGACGGTCTTGATGTGCTTGTCGAGCTTGCTCTTGCTGCGACCCGCGCTGCTGAAGAGGTCCTTGAGTCCCACGATCGTCCCCGTGTCGCTGCGGGCCCGCGAGCCCGCGGTTAGCGGCCCGGTGGGCCGCGTAGCAAGAGCCCCGCGAGGGGGCTCCATGAGATCGGGCCAGAGGCGCCCGGGTGCAAGTGGCCCTGTGGGCCGTGAAGCAAAGTTCATGGCCCAGGGGGCCGGGAGGCTGGTGCGTGCGCCGTGAGGGCGAGGCGCCGTGAGGCAGGCCCGGCGCGTGCGGTGGGGCGGAGGCGCCGCCCGTGGCTTCAGGAGGTGGTGTCGCCGGTGTCGTCGCCGCCGGTGGAAGTTGCGCCGGTCGTGGTGGTCACGCCCGTGGCGTCGGTCGCGCTGGCCGTGCCGTCGCTGTCGGTGCTGGTCCCGGTGGTCGTCTGCGCGGGCGGGGGCGGCGGATCGCCGGAGTTCGCGCCGGTGGCGCCGAGCTTGCACGCACCCACGGAGTCGTCGTCGGGCGTGTCCTCGCGGTGGCAGCAGCCGTCGATCCGGCACTCGTAGCCGGCCGGACACTCGGCCGCGTCGTCGGGCTCGCAGGAGAACTGCACCGGATCGCTGGGCGCGTTGAAGCAGGCCGACAGCGCGGCGGACCCGAACAGCAGGCCGCACAACATGGCTTTCGCGACATGGCGCATGGGTCCTGTTCCTTCGGCCATCTAGAAGCGCACCTGGAGCCCGCCGAGGCCGGCCTGCACGCGGGTGGGCCGGCGCTTGACGCGGTCGGCGATGAACAGGCCGATGGCGGCGGCGAGCACGACGCCGCCGGCGGCGAGGAAGCTGCGGGCGAGCACTGCGTCGCGGCGGCCGCGGGCGAGGATGTCGTCGTACTCGCCCTTGACGTCGGCGTACTGCAGGGAGGCGCCGGTCTCCGGATCGAGCTGGGCGATGAGCCGCGCGGCCTTGTCCTCCTCGGTCTCGGCCAGGCCGGCGAACACGCCGCCGGTCGAGGCGAGGGCGAAGCCGCCGAACACACACCACCAGCCGGCCCGCTGCAGCGGCGGCAGACGCTCGGGCACGCCGTCGGCCGGCTTGTCGCGCAGGGCGGTGCCCTCGAGCTCGGCCTTGGCCCGCTTGGCCTCGGGGTCGGTGGTGGCCACGGTGCTGCCGAGACCTGCGCTTTGGGACACGTTGTTCGGCGGAGCCACCAGCTCGGCCTGCCCGGCCGGGGGCGGGGCGGTGACCGGCTGGGTCTGCGGGACAGGCTCCTTGCCGTCGGGGGCGGGGGGATCTTGCTTGCTCGCGTCCTGCGCAGGCGCGGGCTTGGACTCGGGCGTAGGCGCAGGCGCGGGGGCCGTGGCGGGGGCGCTCGGGCCCTGCGCGTGGACGGGCAGCGAGGCGCCGGCGACGGCGATGCCGACGACGAGGCCGAAGGCCCGCGCGGACATCGTGGTGAATCGTGCGCCCATCGCCGGGCGGGATTGTAGTCAGGTCGTCGGCGCGACGCTCGTGCGTTTCCGGCGCCCCTGCGCGGCCAGAACGTGTGACTTTTGCCACCGCTGCGGAAGCAGCGAACCGCGTCGGATCGGGCCGAGAGGTATCCACCATCCCTCGTATGGCTCGCCTCCTTCGCGCCGCGCTCCTGCTCGCGCTCGCCGGCGGCTGCAAGCCGAACGGCGCGCTGGCCACGGACGTGGTCGACGTGACGCCGCCCTCCGGCGAGGTCTATCCGGAGGGGGTCAGCGACTTCACCGGCGAGTGGGTCGGCGAGAGCGCGGGCATCTTCGGCACGCTGACGATCCAGCGGCTGGCGAGCGATCGCTACTACGGCCGCTTCACCAGCGAGGACGGGCTCATCCGCTACGTCGCCAACCTGCGCCAGATCCGGGCCACGCCGCCCGAAGGCGGGGCGATGCAGCCGAGCAACCTGGTGACGTTTCACTGGCAGGACGGCCGTGGCGGTCGCGGCGGCGGCTACGTGCTGATTAACCGCGAGAGCTCCGCGCTGACCGGCGAGATCCGCTACGGCGGGCTCGGTCCGCTGGACTTCGTCCGCACCGACGCGCCCGACATGGAGGCGCCGGCCGACGCAGAGACGGCCGAGGCGTTCGCCGACGAGCTCGACGAGCAGGCCGGCTGAGCGCAGCGATTAGCAGGTTGGCCGCGTGAGGCGTGCGGGCACGACGGCCGTGGTGTTCCGTGGGGGCGTGACGCGGCGACGCGACCGAGGAGGCGCGCGAGGCGACGCGCGCGCCGGAGCGATGCAGGGGGCGATGGCATGCGCTTGAGAACATGCTCTCTTGGGCATGTTCGATAAGACATGCTTGATGAGGCATGGTTCATCGGACATGCCTGAATGGACATGCCATCCGGTGCGCGGAGCAGGCTGCGCCGGGTGAAAAAAGAGGCCGTGCCGAGGCGTGGTCCAGAGGACATGCCCGAACGGACAGATCAGCCGGTGCGCGGCGTGGGGCGCGGGAGCAGGCGGCGTTGGGTGAAGCAGAGGCCCCAGCCGTGCGGCTCCTCGTGCGGGCGCGCGGGGCCGCTGACGAGGCGGGGGCCCTCGGCGCGGGCGGGCGGGCGTTCGCCGCGGGCGTGGACGCGCACGAGGGCGATGTCGAGGTGGCCGCGGCCGTCCATGTCGAGCGGGAGCTCGGCGACGGTCTCGGCCTCGAGGGCGAGCGGGCCGCCGGGGGCCTCGACGGCGAGGCCGGTGCGAGCGGGCGCGCGGCCGGGGCGGCGCTCCTGCGTGACCCCGAGGTCGCGGATAGGGACGACGCCGCCGGGCCGCTGGACGAAGCCGCCGGACAGGCTCACCCACGGGAAGCGGGCGGTGTGCACCCACGTCCGCAGCGGGCCGAGAGTGGCGAAGCACTGCATGGCGGCGTCGCTGGCGCCCCAGTCACGCACGCCCCAATTGTGGACGCGCAGGGCAGCGCCGCCGAAAGCCCGCAGGTCGCTACCGAGGGTGATCGTGCCGTGAAGATCGCCGGCCTGGACGTAGCCGCGGAGCGGGTGGCGGCGCACTGCGCGGAGCAAGCGGGTGTCCCACGCGGCAGCGCCGAGCTGACGCGCGAGCAGGTCGGGGTCGTCGTCGGTGCCGGGGACGAACGGCAAGAGGCCGGCGAGGAAGGTGAGGTCGATGCGGGCCTCGATCGACTCGGCGGGGGCGTCGCCGGCGGGGCGCACCGGCCGGCCGCGCGGGTCGTGGACGTGCAAGGTGCCGCGGTAGCGCAGGGTCCAGGTGCGCAGCGGCTCGACGCAGTCGAAGCCGAGGCCGCCCACGGACCAGCCGCGCTCGCCGTCGCCGCGCAGCAGGGCCTGGCCGCCGGGGAGGCAGTAGATCGCTGTGGGCGTGAAGAGGGTGAGCCAGACGCGGTGCGCGTCGCGGTCCGGCAACCACTCGAGGCGCGCGAGCACGGCGAGCTCGGGCTGCACGCCGACGAACACGAACTCCTCGGCGAAGTGCGGCCGGCCGTCCCAGGCGTGGCGGGCCTCGTCCTGCGGGCGCGGCCACTCGGCGGCGGGTCGTCGGAGCACGGCCCAGCGCGCGATCGCGGCCTTGACCCCGCGGCGCAACAACCCCGAGAGGCCGGGATCGGCGATGTCGGCGCCAAGCTCCAAGCCGGGGTCGTCGGGCGGCTCGGCGAGCTCGACGTGCGGGTGCAGCGGCCGGGGCCCGCGCGGGTCTTCGGAGTGGGAGTCGCGTCCGGACATCGGCCTCGGAAGGCGGCCAGCGTATCATCCGCGCGCCAAAACGGCCACCGGCGCGAGGGGTCCGCGAGCGAGCGATCGAAGGACGCGCGCGGCCCGGGCCGGCAGGCGAGCGGCCGCCCTTGTGCCGGCGGGCCGCCGCGTGATACCGAAGTCGCTGGAGGTCCCTCTGTGCCCCGTTTTGCCGCCTGCGCCCTGACCGTCGTCCTGACTGCCGCCTCGGCCCTCGCACCGGCGTGCAACTCCACGCCCGCGGTCGATCCGGCCGAGCAGGCGGCCCAGATGAAGAAGGACCTCGCCAACGCGGCCGCGCGCGTCAACGACGAGAAGTGGCAAGAGGCCGAGAACATGCTGAAGCGCGTGCTCGAGGTCGAGCCCAGCAATCCGGAGGCGCAGGCGCTGCTGGCGAAGGTGCGGCTGTACGGCGACAAGGACCCGGCCAAGGCGATCGAGCTGATCGACAAGGCGATCGCCGCCAAGGGCGACGTGGCCGACTACCACGCGACCCGCGCCGCGGCGCTCGAGAAGAGCGAAAAAGACGCCGACGCGGCCGCGTCGTGGGGCAAGGCGGCGCAGCTCGACCCCGACAACGGCAACTACGGGCTCCACCAGGGCCAGGCGCTGCGCCGCGCGAAGCAGTTCGAGCAGGCCGAGGCGGTGTTCCGCGAGGTCATCAAGAACGACGAGGCGGTCAAGTTCGTGTACAGCGAGCTCGGCGACGTGCTACGCGAGCAGGGCAAGCTCGACGAGGCGCTCACGACCTACGCCAAGGCGATGATCAAGTACCAGGGCGACAAGACGGCCCACGCCGGCGCGGCCCAGGTCTACGAGGCGAAGGGCGAGACGCAGAAGGCGATCGACGAGTGGTCGACCTACATCCGCATGGACTGCTGCTCGGACTTCAGCAACAACGTGGCGAAGAAGCGGATCGCCGAGCTGCAGCAGGGCCGCGCGGGCTGAGGCTGTCCGAAAGGGCAGGCGCGGCGTAGCGCCGCGCAGGCTGTCCTCTCGAACAGGTGCGGCTGTCCTCGCGGACAGCCGGCAGCTCAGGGCGCGAGGCTGGGGCCGGCGATCGCGGCCAGGCTCTCGCGCAGGTAGCGGACCGCGAGCGCGACGGTCTGCTTGCCGCCGTCGCGGGCGAGCGGCGGGGCGACCTCGACGACGTCGGCGGCGCACAGGCCGACCTCGCGGCCGAGAGCGCGGATCAGCTCGACCACGAAGTCGGGCTCGAGGCCGTCGGGCTCGGGCGTGCCGGCGGCGTCGGCCCAGTGCGAGTCGGTGCCGTCGATGTCGTTGGAGAAGTAGACCGAGGTGACGCCGAGGCCCTTGAGGTGGGCGACGATGGCGGCGATCGTGCCGGCGGGGTCGGCCTTGACCTCCTCGGCCCAGAACTGGCGCACGCCGAGGCCCTGCTCCCAGTGGCCGCGGTCGTGTCGCGACGCGCGCACGCCGACCTGCACGAGCCGGCCGTCGCGGCCGAGCAGCTCGTTGGCGTGGTAGGACCAGGTGGCGAAGCAGATCTTGATGCCGAGCCGCTCGGCGAGGAGGTCGGTGTGGGCGTCGGGCTGGACGATCGCCCAGCGATCGCGGCGGTGCCGGGCGAGGTTGGCGGCCACGGGCCAGGCGTTGGAGTGGTCGCCGCCGAGGACGACCGGAACGATGGCGGGGTTGAGCTGGTAGACGAGGTCGAGCGCGCGCTCGGCGATCGACAGCGGCGAGACCGGCAAAGTCGCGGCTGTCTCTTCGGGCAGGTGGCCGTAGAGCGCGCGCCGGCTGGCGGCGAGCTGGCCGGCGCTCAGCATGTCGTCGTGGAGCAACTGCGGGATGACGAACACGTCGCCGATGTCGAGCACGCCGGCAGCGGCGGCTCGCCCCGGCCAGTCGGTGTCGCTGGCGAGGAGGCCGGTGCGGATCGCCTGCGGGCCGACGTTGGCGCCGCGCAGGAAGCCGGCGCCGACGTCGGAGGGACAGCCGAGGATGACGACGCGCGCGTCGACGATCGCGGCGAGGTTGCGGCGAAACGCCGCGTCGACGCCGGCCTCGTCGTCGGCGCCGTAGATCCGGCGCTGCATCGCCAGCTGCTCCGCGCGCCCGGTCGAGACGAGGAAGAGCCCGCCGCCTGCCGGACGCAGCAGCGCCGCGAGTTCGTCGAGTGGGGTCATGCGCCAAGGCTAAGCCCGCGCGCGGCGAAACGCGAGAGCGCCAGGCGCGGGCGCGCGAGGGCAGGGCGCCGGCTCGGTCCGCTGGCAGGCCGTCGTACGACTCGGCGGTCGATCGCGGCGCGCCGTCGGTGACCTTCGTCTCGCGTCCGGGCGATCCTCGCCGCGGGCGTCGGTGCTGGTGCTGTCTCGAGAGGAGGACGCGGCAGCCAGCATGCGGACGTGAGCGAGCGAGGTCTGCGCTCGGTGAGCCGAGCGCCAGGATCTTTACTTCAGTGAGATGAGATGTCCTTGAGGACATGTGCTGACCGGGACATCCGCCACGGCGATCGGTGACGCCGGACGCGGGTGGCGAGAAGTGAGCACTTCTTGGCGTTTTCGCCACTTGCCCGGCCGCAGCCGGGAGTGCGAGCGTGGAGCATGACCTTGCGTCCGCACGTGGTCGCGGTGCTGGCCTTGCCGGGGGTGGTCGCGTTCGACCTGACGATGCCGTGCGAGGTGTTCGGGCGCGCCGAGGTGCCCGGGGGCGCGCGGCCGTACGAGGTGCGCGTGTGCGGCGAGACCCGGAGCGTCGACGCCGGGGCGTTTCAGCTGGCGCTGCGCTGGGGGCTGGCCGATCTGGCGCGGGCGCACACCGTGATCGTGCCCGGCGTGATGGAGCCGACGCGGCCGTTCTCGCCGGCGGTGCTCGAAGCGCTGCGGGCAGCGGCGCGGCGACGGGCGCGGGTCGCATCGATCTGCAGCGGCGCGTTCGTGCTGGCGGAGGCCGGGCTGCTCGACGGCCTGCGGGTGACGACGCACTGGATCGCCGCCGGCTTACTCGCCCGGCGTTACCCGACGCTCACCGTCGATCCGAACGTGTTGTTCGTCGACAACGGGCGGATCTTGACCTCGGCCGGCGGGGCCGCCGGGATGGACCTGTGCCTGCACATGCTGCGCAGCGATCACGGGGCCGCGGTGGCCGCTCACGCCTCGCGGCTCGCCGTCGTCCCGCTCGAGCGCAGCGGCGGCCAGGCGCAGTACATCGTCCACGAGCCGCCGACCTCGACCAGCAGCCTGGCGCCGCTGCTCGACTGGATGAACCGTCACCTGCGCGACGACCTGACGCTGCCGACGCTGGCGCGCAGGGCCCGGATGAGCACGCGGACGCTGAGCCGGCGGTTCCGCGAGCAGACCGGGACGACCCCGCTGAAGTGGGTGCTCACCGCCCGGATCGCCCGGGCCCAGCAGCTGCTCGAGGCGACCTCCTTGTCGCTCGAGGAGATCGCCGGCGACGTCGGCTTCGCGGCCGCGTCGACGCTGCGCAACCGCTTCGCGCAGGTGATGGGCACGTCGCCGATGACGTACCGCAAGCTGTTCCGCAGCGGGGGCGAAATGCAGGCGCAGCACTGAGCTCGCCGGCGACGCCTCGGACGAGTGCTCACATGTCCCGAGGGCCGGCCGATGTGCACCTGGCTCGAGGGGCATGTCCCGAGAGCCAGATGATCATGCTGGTCCCAGGGACATGTCTCCTGCGTCAGCTCAGAAGTTCACGTCGAGGTACAGGTTGGTCAGGAAGATGTTCTGCTTGTAGATGCCGTCGGCGCTGGCGGCCTTCGTCGGCGCCTGGAACTTGTTGAGGACGTTCCGGCCCTTGGTGTCGACCTTGAAGTAGGCGATGTCGGTGAAGGTCAAGCCGAGGTGGAGGCGCTGGTGCAGGCGGAACCGGCCGCCGAGGGAGAAGGTCATCTTGTTGGAGTCGAGCAGGGCGGGCTCGATGGTCTGGACCGGGACGGCGGTCGAGTCGAAGCCGAGGCCGGCGTACAGCTCGACGGCCTCGATCACCCAGTAGCTCGCGCCGAAGCGGACGCCGCCGGCCGGCTTCCAGAAGCGCGGGAGGTTCTGGGTGACGGCCTTGACGTTGTCGTTCGGAGTGTCGCCGCCGTACCCTTCAGGGTTGGTGAGCGCGGTGTCGGCGTTGGCGAAGTCGCACTGGCGGTCGGCCTTGCTGGCGTCGAGGACGCACTGCTTGTCCATCACCTTCCAGTTGGTGAAGTCGCCGAACAGGCGCAGCTCGAGCTTGGGGACCGGGCGGACGCGGAAGCCGAAGCGGACGATGTCGGGCAGGCGCTGCTGCAGCTCGATCGGCGTCGCGGGGGACACGGGGGCGTCCGCGAGGGCGTTGCTGAGTTCGCCCTTCAGCGTCATGTTGCCGGTGATGTTGGGCCGGCTGGTGTACGAGGCGCCGATCCACAGCTTGTCGCGCCAGTTCCAGATCGCGCCGATGCCGAAGCTGCCCTGCCAGCCCGATGCCTTGAGCCAGCTGCGGCCCTCCTGGAGGTGGCCGTTGGACTGCACGAGGTCGTCGGTGCCGTCGGCGTTGCGGGCCCGGATGGTGTCGACCTCGCTGCGGATGGCGCTGCCGGACAGACCGATCGACAGGCCGATCTTGGCGATGTTGAAGGCGACCGCGCCGGTGATGTACATCGAGCGCAACTTGCCGTCGATGGTGTGCCAGCGCTGCACGCCGTCGACCGCGCCCGGGTAGTCCTGGCTGCCGCGGTACTTCTCGTTGGGCTTCCACGTCGACTGGCCGCCGAACGGGAAGTACACCGCGGCGCCGGCCGAGAAGAACTTGGTGCCGAAGTCCGAGCTGGCGCCGGCGAACGGGCCGGCGATGAAGTTGGACAGCTTGGCGACGCCGGCGTTGGCGTCGGTGGCCCCCTCGGGCGTGCCGGTCTCGCTGCTGATGGCCGACTCCGGTCGGTCGTAGCTGACCCAGCGCGCCGCGAAGCTGCCGTCGACGAAGATCCGCGTACCGGGCTTCAGCGCGATACCCGCGGGGTTGTAGTAGATCGCAGTCGGGTTGTCGGTGGTCACGTGGCCATGCTCGCCGCCGAATCGAGCGGTGCTGAGGCCGGATGCCCGGGCCTCGTTCGCGCCGACGAGCGCGGCGGTCAACAGGCCACAGGCGAAGAGGGTGCGCGAGCGAGACGCATGACGAGCGAGCGACATGAAGGTGACCTCGTACGGCGACAAACCGGCGCCACTTTACACCGAGGTCACTGCTTTACGGCGGACAAAATGCACGGCAGAGTGATGCGCAGGATGTCCCGATCGTTTTCTGTCCGCCGCGTGTTCGGCCCTCGGGTCCCCGGCTCGGTGCTCGGTCTGTCGCTGCTGGTGCCGCTCATGGCGGGGTGCCCCGACTCCGAGGCCAAGTTCAACGAATTCCTCGACAACACCAAGGACGACCGCGACTTCATGCCGCCGCCGCCCCCGGACGTGATGCCCGCCCAGGCGGACATCAGCGGCGACTTCCTGCTGGCAGTGTCGACGGTCATCGCCCGCGACCTGCCGCTGCAGTTCATCGCCACCAATACGCTGACCACCGACGAGATGGGCAACACCTTCCTCGCCGCCTGCCTGCAGCCGCTCAGCCTCACGGCGGGCAAGGTCAACGTGCCGCGCGAGCCGATCGGCGACCCGCTGTGTTACGAAGACATCCCGATCGTCGACGGCAAGTTCGACATCGACGCCGGCGTGGTGAAGGTGACCGGCATGGCCAACCCGGTGACCGGCGGCGACATCGAGGCGACGCTCAGGATGATCGCCACCATCATCGACGAGGATTTCTTCTGCGGCGAAATCGAGGGCGATTTGATGAGCCCCCTCATGTCCACCCTGAAGGGCTCGACCTTCGCCGCAGTGCGCCTCGAAGACCCTGCGATGCTGCCGCTCGACGTGACCAAGTCCTGCAGCGGCGACACGGTCCGCGACAAGGAGTGAGCGCGAAGCCGCGCAGAATCACGCAAGCGCACGCGGGAGGGGACTGGTTTTTCGCGGGGCCGGGCCCGATCATCGCGTCCCCCCACGATGACGACGACGGTCTCGCCCCCCACGCCCGCAGGGCAGTGGTCCAAGGTCCGCAACGAGCTGCAACAGCTCTGGCACACCGAGCTGCGCGACTCGAACATCCGCGCGGCGTACGTGGTGTGCGCGATGACCGGGACGGCCTACGGGATGGTGACCGCGGTCGTGGCCGTCTACCTGAACAAGGTCCGCGGCATCGATACGCAGACGATCGGCGTGTTGGCGATGTTCTTCGCCGCGGGTATCGCCCTCTTCTCGGTGCCGATGGGCAAGGCGATCCAGCGCTTCGCGCCGCGGATGATCTTGTCGCTCGGGCTCCTCGGATACGCGACGGCCACCGCGATCTTCCCGTTCCTCGCCACACTGCTCGGGCTGGGAGCGGCGCGCGGGTTCGACGGCGCTTTTTCGGTCGGCGTGTGGGTGAGCCTCGAGACCGTGTTGCTGATGCGCACGACGACCGCGCATCGCGGGCTCATCACCAGCCTCTACACGATCTCGATGTCGACCGGCTACGCCCTCGGTGCGGTGATCGGGTGGATCGTGATGCTGATCTATCCGATGCCGATGGTGTTCGTGGCAGCGGGGCTGTTCGCCTCGCTGGCGGCGCTGATCGCCTACGTGTTCCTGGACCGCGACATCCAGCCGATCACCGGTAGTGGTCATGGACACGAGCACGCGGACGAAGCCCCGAGACCCGAGGCCGCCATCGAACGTCATCCGCCGATCCTGAAGCTGTACTGGCGGATCAAGACGGCCTGCATCCCGACGTTCTGTTACGGCTACTTCCAGGCGTCGATGGTGCTGTTCCTTCCTCTGTTCTTGATCAACTCTCGCGGGGTCAAGGAAGAAGATACCGTCTTCTTGGTGGCGTTCTTCTCGATCGGCATGGCCGCCAGCGTGGTGTTCGTCGGCCGTCTCGGCGATCGCTACGGCCACCTCAAGACGGTGCGCTCGCTGGTGGGGCTCGGGGTGGTGTTGACGGCGTCGCTGGTCTACCTGCCGACGCTCTGGCTGGTCGCGGTCGCGGTGCTGCTCGCGGGCGCCTCGCTGGCGCCGATCTGGCCGATGAGCCTGGCGCTGCAGAGCCTCATCGTCGACCCGCGCGACTTCAGCCGCAGCAACGCGCTGCTGAACGGCTCGTACGGGCTCGGCACGCTCGCGGGGCCGCTGGTGTCGGGCTTTTTGTTCAAGCACTACGGCGGCGAGACGATGTTCCTCCACATCGCGGTGCTGTGGGCGCTGGCGCTCCTGGCCACGCTGGCGTTCCGCCGCGACGATCCGAGCTTCCGCGCGATCGCCCACGCCCGCGCGCGCGCGGCGGTGTGAGGCTATCCTCGCGGGCATGGGCCTGCTCCACCGTCTGTATGCTCGCGCCGCGCCCGAGGTCTGGGAGACCGAGACGCGGCTGCTGCACGCGCTCCGACTGGTCCGCCGGCCGCTCGCGGTGCAGTGGATCGCCACTGCGATGTGCGACCTCCGCTGTCCGCACTGCTACTCCGGCGCGGGCAAGCGGGCCGAGGGCGAGCTGACGACGCAGGAGGCGATCCGTCTGGTGGTCGACGAGCTGGTGGCGCTCGGCCGGCCGACCTTCGTGATCGCGGGCGGGGAGCTGTTGCTGCGCCGCGACATCGCCGAGATCGTAGCGCACGCGCGGGCGCAGGGGCTCGAGTGGGCGATGCACACGCACGGGGGACATGTCCCCAAGTTCAGGTCGCTGTTCGAACGCCACCCGCCGACTCTGGCGGCGATCAGCCTCGACGGCGAGCAGCGGCAGCACGACCTGTTCCGCGGGCGCCAGGGCAGCCACGCGGCGGCGCTGGCTGCTATCCGCACGCTCAAGGAGTGCGGCTGTCCGGAGGTGGTGGCGGGGACGACCGTGACGCGCGAGAACGCCGACCGCCTGGCCGACCTGTTCCCGATCGTCGCAGCCTCGGGGGCCGATTCGTGGGGCCTCCATCTCTTCGCTCCGGAGGGCCGCGGCGCCGAGCACACCGCGCTGTGTCCGACGCCGGAGCAGCTGCGCCGCGTGGCCGCGTTCGCCCGCCGCAAGCGCGGGCTGTTCCACGTCGAGCTGTGCAACGAGTGGGGCAGCGCCGGCGCCGACGATCGCTTCTACCGCGACCAGCCGTTCCTGTGCGGGGCCGGCCGGATCTCCTGCGTCGTCGGGGCGACCGGCGAGGTGCTTCCGTGCACCACCACCGACCTGCGCGAGTCGGAGGGCAACGTGCGCGACCGGCCGCTGCGTGACATCTGGACCCGCGGCTTCACGCGCTTCCGCAGCGCCGGCCACCGCGAGTGCTCGGACGGCCACGAGTGCTGGCTGCAGGCCCGCAACGGCAACCCGTGCCGCGAGCAGGCGTTCGGCGCCTGCCGCAAGGAGGCGGTGTGAGGCGCTGGTGGCTCGACCTGGGCTCGTTCGCGGTGGCGCTCGCGCTGGCCGCGGCGGTGGTGCTCCGCTGGCGTCGGGGTCACGTGGCGCTGCTGTCGAGCACGGCGGCGCCGGCGATCCGGCTGCTCGCGCTGCTGATCGTGTTCGTGCAGGGCTGCGCCGACCGGCTGCGCGGGCGCGAGGAGCCGGACGGGCAGGGGGCTGTGCCGGGCTCTCAGGACATGTCGGTTGGGGCAGGTCCATCGCAGCAGGTCGAAGAGGACATGTCCCAAGGGGCAAATGCTCCGGAGAGCTCGGGGACGACGCCGACGCTCGGGCCCGACGCATTCCCGCTGGCCGACGAGGCGGCGCTGGGCAGGTGGGCGCGGCTCGTCGCGGACGACGGGTTCGCCGTCGGGCCGGGCAAGCGGTTCGCGCTGGCGCTGGTGCCGGTGCCGGAGGCGACGCCGGCCCAGGACCCGCGGTGGCTGCAGGTCGCGTCCGCCCTCGAGGCGCTGGCCGACGCGGCCGGCGGCGCCGAGGGCGAGGCGTTTCGCAGCCGCTGGCGGGCGCACGTGGAGGCGCGCAAGGCAGGCGGCAGCGAGACGATCGCGGAGCTGCAGGCGCTGCTGAGCAGCATGGAGGCGCTGCCGCTCTACCACGCGGGGCTGGCGGGCTACGTGTGGCGCCGGGCGGCGCCGCTGCCGGTGAGCGCATCGGAGCGGGCGGAGCTTTTCGGGCGGATCGAGCGGCACCTGCGGGCCTGCGAGGCGCTGCTGAAGGGCCAGTTCGAGACGGGGCCGATCGAGTTCACTGCGTGGCGCAGCAAGGCAGCCCCGCCGGTCGGCTACTCGGGCTTGAAGGTGCCGAAGGGGCTGCTGGCGGCGGCGAAGGGGCACTATCCGCAGATCGACGCGGGGACGTGGACGGTCGAGGCGACGCTGTCTCTGACCGTGGTCGACGCGGGCGTGACGCTGCTGCGCGCGGGCCGGGCGTCGGAGCTGCAGGCGGGGCAGCGGTTTACTCTGGGCCGGCTGGACGTGCTGGCGAGCGGGCGACCGGCGAAGCTGCGCCACGATGAACTCGGGGACATGTCCCTCGGAGCAGGCGCGGTGGTGACTGCGTGGGACGTCGGCCAGCGGCTCGCGAGGCCCGGGAGCGAGCGGGTGCGGGCGAAGGTGGCAGCGGCCCAGAGCGACGATTCGAAGGCGCTCGAGCAGCTGCAGTCGATCCTGCCGGCGGCGCACCTCGAGATCCGCCGCGCGCTGGCCGAGAAGCCACAGGCACCCGGCTCGCCGGGGCTGCGCACGCTGCTCGAGCTGTTCGACCAGTGAGCCGCTCTTCCTCCGAGCGCGGCCGCTGGGGCGAGCCACGGCGGACTCGCTCTCATGGCTTCTGGGACATGTCGTGACGACATGTCCGATCGCAAGCAGTCGCTCGTCTGGCGTCGCCGAGAGTGCGGCCGCCAACGGCGATCCTCAGAGAGAACGCGGATGGACCATGCGACATGTCGATAAAGACATGCCGCATGAGACATGTAGCGAGTGACATGTCCCGAAGTCGCAATGCTCAGCCGGCGTCGACGACCACGCGGATCTCGGCGGCGGCTGCTTCGGCGCGGGCGCGGCACTCGGCGACGTCGTCGCCGTAGGCCAGGACGACGCCCATGCGCCGGTACTTGCGGGTGTCGGGCTTGCTGAACAGGCGGATCTTGGTGCGCGGGTCGGCGAGCGCCTTGCCGACGCCGGTAAAGCGCGGGTTGGTGCCTGGCCGATCGGCCAGGACCACGGCGGAGGCCCCGGGCGCGCGGAGGATGACCTGGCCGATCGGGAGGCCGAGGATCGCGCGCACGTGCAGCTCGAACTCGCTCTGATCCTGCGTGATCATGGTGACCATGCCGGTGTCGTGCGGGCGCGGGCTGACCTCGCTGAAGATGACGTCGTCGCCGACGACGAACAGCTCGACGCCGAACAGGCCGGCGCCGCCGAGCGCCTCGGTGACTGCGGCGGCGATCTCCTGCGCGCGGGCGAGGGCCTGCGGCGCCATCGCGTGCGGCTGCCACGACTCCATGTAGTCGCCGCGCTCCTGCCGGTGGCCGATCGGCGGGCAGAACAGGGTGCCCTCGTGGCGCGTGCGGATCGTGAGCAGCGTGATCTCGTAGTCGAACGGGACGAAGCCCTCGACGATGACGCGGGCCGAGCGGCCGCGGGCGCCCGACAGCGCGTACTCCCACGCGACGGCGACGTCGGCGGCGGTGCGCACGGTGCTCTGACCCTTGCCCGAGCTCGACATGACGGGCTTGATCACGCACGGCAGGCCGAGGCGCTGGACCGCGGCCTCGACCTCCTCGCGCGTGTCGGCGAAGGCGTACGGGCTGGTCGGCAGGCCGAGCTGCTCGGCGGCGAGGCGGCGGATGCCCTCGCGGTCCATGGTGAGCCGGGTGGCCCGCGCGGTCGGGATGACTGCCCAGCCCTCGCTCTCGAGCTCGACCAGCGCGTCGGTGGCGATGGCCTCGATCTCGGGGACGATGTAGTGGGGCTTCTCGCGGGCGACGACGGCCCGCACCGCGTCGCGGTCCTGCATGTCGAACACGTGGCTGCGGTGCGCGACCTGCATCGCCGGAGCGTTGGCGTAGCGGTCGCACGCGATGACCTCGACGCCGAGGCGCATGGCTTCGATCGCAACCTCGCGGCCGAGTTCGCCCGAGCCGAGCAGGAGCAGCCGTGTGGACGAGGGAGACAGAGGAGTGCCGAGCGTGAGATCCATGGCGAGCGCGCGCAGGATAGTGGCGCACTGTCGCGCGCGGCAAGGCGGGCGCCGCGGGCGCGAGGTCACACGCGTCGGCCAGGGCCTCGCGCGGGCCGATGCGCGGCGGTGCGGGGCTCACGCCGGTCGGGCTGCGGAGCTCACGCCGGTCGGGCTGCGGAGCTCACGCTGGTCGGTCGCGGCCGGCGGACGGGCCGGTGCGAGCGAGCCGAGCTGCGGGGTTCATCGTCGGCGAGCGCCGCGGTGAGGAGAGCCCGCGGAGGCGCGATGCGGCGGAGGCAGACGAGTCGCGCGGTCGATGCGGCCGCGCGTCAGGTGGGCGCGCTGCCGTTGTACATCGCGCTCCACTGCGCGGGGCGGAGGATGGCCCGCGAGGCGAGGTACTGGTCGGCCTGGGCGATCAACGTGGCGCCGCTGGGACCCAGCAGCTCGCCGCGGCGGCGACGGGCGCAGGCGGCGTGGACCGGCATGTCGGCGGTGTCGAAGCTGGCGGCGGCGGCCTCGAGGCGGACGAGCGCCTGCTGGATGTCGCCGTTCTGTGCGGCGATGCCGGCCCGGATCAGCGCGGCCATGGCGACGGAGTCGTGGCGCAGCGCGCGGTCCTCCTCGAGCTGCGCGGCGTCGCGTTCGGCGGCGGCGAGCAGGACGCCGGCGTTGTGCGGCTGCTCGCGCGCGGCCGCGACGGCGGCGAGGCCCCGCGCGTGGAGGAAGAGGATCCGCTGGCCCTGCCAGCCGAAGATGTACGAGTTCTCGACGGCGACCCAGTTCTCGGCCAGACGCTGCCAGGCCGAGCCACCTTGCCCTTGGTACAGGTCGCACGAGGTCTCGAGGAGCAGCGCGAGCATGTGCTGGAAGTGGAAGCCCTCCTTCGACCAGCGGCGCATCGCCCCGCGCACGCGGTCGCGGGCGCTGGTGATGTCGTCGGCGCCGAGCAGAGCGTAGGCGCTGTAGAGGGCCGACCAGACCTCGCCGCACAGATCGCCGGCGTCCTCCGACTCGCGCAGCCAGGCGTGGGCGCGGTGGCCGAGCTCGGCCAGCTCGCCGAGCATGAACAGGCCGCGCATCGTGCTCATGCGGGCGAGGTCGAGCTCCCAGCCGACGCCGACGCAGCGGTCGAGCAGGATCTGGGCGCCCTGCTCGCAGTGCTCGAGCGCGCGGCGCCAGCGGCCGAGCGAGACGGCGGCGATGGCGTCGACGATCTCGCACAGGCCGATGAGGCGCGGCTCCGAGATCTGTTCGGCGAGGCGGCGCGCCTCCTTGAGCAGGGTGGTGCCGCGGCTGACGGCGTTGGCGGTGCCGCGGCTCATGATCATGGCGCCGACGCCGGCGAGCGCGCGGGCGATGCGCTGCGGCTCACCTGTCTGAAGGGCCAGGAGGAGGCCGCGCTGGTAGAAGCTGTAGCCGCGGATCGGATCGACGAAGGCGAGGCCGACGGCCGCCGACAGGCACACGTCGAGGCGCAGCAGATCGGCCGGCGGGACCTGCTCCTCGCGCACCGCGGCGAAGCCGAGCCCGCGCAAGCTGAGCTGCGTGGAGCGGGTGATGATCGACATGTTGGCGCGGCCCGGCGTGGCCGGGTAGCCGAGGTCGACCTCGACCAGCGCGGGGCGCAGCATCCGCACGCCCTGGTCGATGTTGCCGCTGACGAGGAACTGCTCGCCGGCGCGGCGGCGCAGCTCGAGTGATTCGGCCGGCGAGGCGCCCTCGGCGGCGCTGGCGTAGACCGGGGCCGCCTCGGCGCTGCGACCGGCCAGCGCGAGCGCGTCGGCGCGACGGCGGAGGAGGGCGCGGCGCTCGTCGTCCGGGAGGTCGGGCGCCCACGCGAGGGCGCGGCCGTACAGCTGGGCGGCGCGGTAGAACGCGAGCGCGGCGGCGGCCCGCTCGGCGGCGGCGACGGCGGCGGCGTGCGCCTCCTTCAAGGCGCCGGCGGCGTGGAGGTGGTGCGCCAGCAGCTCGGGGTCGTCGGCCGACTGCGCGAGCGCGTCGGCGAGGGTGCGGTGCAGCTGCGCCTGGCGCTCGCCGTCGAGCTGCGCCAGCACGGTGTCGCGGATCCGGTCGTGATAGCACTCGACGGTGTCGCCGCTGCGCGAGGCCAGAGTGCGCAGCAGGTGCTGCGCCTGCAGCTCGCCGAGGACCGAGCGATCGGTGACGCCCGAGGCCGTGAACGCGAGGCTCGGCGGGATCGGCCGCCCGGCGATGGCGACGATCTCGAGCAGGCTGCGACCCGCGGCGCGCAGGCCGGCGAGGCGAGTGCGCACGACCGCGTCGAGCGAGACCTCGGCCGGCGCGGCGCCGCGGTGACCGGCGATGTGGCGCGCGAGCTCCTCGACGAACAGCGGGTTGCCGCCCGACTCGGCGGCGATCCGGCGCGCCTCGGCGCGGGCGCTGTCGCTGTCACGGCCGAGCCGGGCCAGCGCGAGCTCCTCGGCCTGATCGGGCGAGAGCGGCTCGACCAGCAGGTCGCGCACCAGAGCCTTGAGCTCGGGCCGCGCGCCGAGCCGCCGCAGCTCGCGGAGCATCGGCGCGTCGTCCTCGTCGATGCGGTACGAGCCGATGAAGAGCATCGCCGGCGGATCGGGCGGCGACAGCAGCTCGGCGAGCAGGCGCGCGCTGTCCTCGTCGCCCCACTGGAGATCGGCGATCCGCAGCACCAGGGGGCGGCGATCGGCGATCCGCGCCAGCAGCTCCTTGAGCCCGCGGAAGGCCCGACGCCGTGCCTCTTGCGGGTCGGGGGCGACGAAGTTGCGCTGCGGCAGATCGGCGACCACGGGGGCGCGCGCGAGGACGGGGAACAGCCGCGTGAGCTCGTGGATCTCGCGCGGCAGCAGGGCCGCGGCCTCCTCCTGCGGGAGGTGGCGGAGGTGCTGCGCGAGCGCGTCGAGGACGCTGTCGAAGGCCTTGTACGGCACGCTCTCGCGCTCGTAGCAGCGGCCCTGGAGGACGAAGGCGCGGTCGTTGCGGCGCAGCTCGGCGATGAAGCGATCGATGAGCGCGGTCTTGCCGATGCCGGAGCGGCCGCGGACGTACACGCACACCGGCGAGCCGGCGAGCGCGAGCTGGAAGGCGTCGCGCATCGCCGACAGCAGGTCGTCGCGGCCGACGAAGCGCGCGCCCGACTCGGTGGGGCCGAGCGGGGCCTCGCCGAGGGCCTCGCGGATGTCGGCGCCGCCGAGCCGCGCGGCCGGGTCGCGCTGCAGCAGGCCCACGCACAGGGTCGCCAGCTCCGGATCGACGTCGGGCACGAGCGCCTGCGGCGGGGCCGGATCTTCGTGCTGCTTGGCGTGGAGGATCGCGAGCGGCGGGCCGGTGAACGGCAGGCGGCCGGTGAGCGCCTCGTAGAGCATGACGCCGATCGCGTACCAGTCGCTCGCGGGCGAGGCCGGGTTGCCGGCGGCCTGCTCCGGCGCCATCGTCGCCGGCGTGCCGAGCAGGCCGTCCTCGCCGCCCTCGGCGACGTCGTCGGCGGCGAGGCCGAAGTCGAGGATGACGACGCGGCCATCGGCGGTCACCAGCACGTTCGACGACTTGAGGTCGCGGTGCAGCTTGCCGGCGGCGTGCAGGGCGCTGACGCCGGCGGCTAGCTGCAGCAGGGCCGGGCGCAGGCGCTCCGGCGGCGGCGCAGCGCCTGGCTTTTCGGACATGCCCTGACGGACATGGTCGACGAAGCTGACGCCGTCGACGAACTCCATGGTGATGAACCACTCGTCGTCGTGCGAGACGAGCTGGTGGAGGCTGACGAGGTTGGGGTGCGACAGGCCGGCGGCGCTGCGGAACTCGTTCTTGAGGCGGAACAGCGCGCCCGGGTCGAGCTGGTGCAGGGTCTTGACCGCGATGGTGCGGCCGCTGTCGCGATCGAGCGCGGCGTAGACGACGCCCATGCTGCCGGAGCCGACCCGACGCACCAGCTCGTAGCGGCCGAGCGGACGCGGAAGGATGTCCTCAGGGACAGGTGGCGTCACCGGCAGCGAGGCGCGGGCCTGGGGCTCGTCGGGATTCAAGGTGGAGCGTGGATTATGCCACGCGCCCGGGCCCCGGGTCGCCGTCCGCGGGCAACGCCCCGGGCGGGACGCCGAGGCCGGGGCCGCAAAGCCGCGGCAGGTCGGGCGCGAGCCGCTCTTGACTCCCCGGCGGCATCGGGTCGGCCCGCGTGAGCATGTGGGCGTCGAGGTCGGCCTCGTCGGCGAGGCGGGCCAGGGCGGCGCCGGCGGCGAGCCCGACGCGGGTCTCGATCATGCAGCCGACGAGCACCCGCAGGCCGTTTTCCCGGGCTGCGGCGATCGTCGCCAGGGCCGGCGAGATCCCGCCGCACTTCATCAGCTTGACGTTGATGCCCGCGACCCGGCCCCGCAGCGCCGCCACGTCGTCCGGGCCCTGCACGTCCTCGTCGGCGTAGATCGGCAGGGGGCAGTCGCGCGCGAGCGCCGCGAGGAGGTCGGGCCGACCCGCAGGCAGCGGCTGCTCGAGCTGCTCGACCCCGAGGTCGATCAGCAGCGGGAGCAGGTCGCGCACGTCGTCCGGGGTCCAGCCGCCGTTGGCGTCGACCCGCAGGCGGGCGTTCGGGGCGGCGGCGGCGATCGCACGCACGGCCTTGCGGTCGAATTCGCGGCCCTTGCCGAGCTTGATCTTGAGCACCGGGAGGTGCGCGGCCGCGGCCGCGCGGGCCGCCATCGCCGGGAGCTCGTCGAGCGCGATCGTGTAAGAGGTGACGGTCGCCCCCGAGGTGGCCGAAAGGACATGGCGATCGAGACCTGCCCGATCGAGCACGTCGGGGTCGGCCAGCAGCTCGGCCAGCGAGCGGCCGCGGGCGCGCGCGGCCGCGTCCCACAGGGCGGTGTCGACGGCGCAGCGGGCCGCGGAGTGATCGGGGGCGAGCTCGCGCATGCGCGGGCCGGCGGCCGCGATCGCGCGCGGGTCGGCGAGGATCTCGGGGGACAGCTCGGCCGCGATCGCTGTGGCCAGAGGCGCGGCGGCGATCGCCGACTGACCGAGGTAGCGCACGGGCGAGGCCTCGCCGAGGCCGCGGCGATCGGGGCCGTCCGCTGCGGCGCCGTCCGGGTCGCCCGGGTCAAGGCGCACGAGCAAGCTCGGCAGTTCGCTCACGGTGCCGCGCGACAGGCCGAACGGGTGGCGCAGGCGGAGCGTGACGAGGGCAGTGCGCAGGTCCATGCCGGCCGTCCCGGTGTACCACCGCCGAGGCGCCATTGTATCGTGGCCCCGCATGCCAGGTCGCCGCCCCGGAGGCTCGCCCCCCAGCGCCGCGCTCGAGCGGCTGTTCGACCGCGACTCCCCGCTCTCCTATGAGGAGCGGCTCGAGGCCCTCATCCGCGCGGCGCTGCCGGACCAGGTGCCGCGGCTGTCGTTCGGCGACGAGCTGGCGCGCGGCGGGATGGGCTCGGTGCGGCTCGCGTTCGACGAGGTGCTGCAGCGGCGGATGGCCGCCAAGACCATGCACGCCAAGACCTACGACCACCTGATCCTCGTGCACGGGTTCTTGCGCGAGGCCCAGGTGACCGGTCAGCTCGACCACCCCAACATCGTGCCGATCCACGAGCTCGGGCGCGACGAGCAGGGCCAGCTCTACTTCACGATGAAGTTGGTCGAGGGCCAGAGCTTGAAGGCGCTGATCGGCGGCGAGCCGGCGACCGACCACGAGCGGCTGTTCCACCGCCTCGAGATCTTCGTCAAGGTGTGCGACGCGCTGTCGTTCGCCCACAGCCGCGGGGTGATCCACTGCGACATCAAGTCGGCCAACGTGATGGTCGGCGCCTACGGCCAGGTCTATCTGATGGACTGGGGCGGGGCCCAGATCCTGCCGCTGCGCTCCGCCGAGGACGAGGCGCGGTGGGTCCGTGACGCCCTGCCGCCGCTGCCGCCGTCGGAGACCGACGGGCTGGTGTTCGGCACGCCGTCGTACATGTCGCCGGAGCAGGCCAACAGCCATCCGCTCGACGAGCGCGCCGACGTGTTCTCGATGGGGGCGCTGCTCTACGAGATGATGGTCGGGCGGCCGCCGTACCAGGCGCGCACGGCGATGGACGCGCTGATCCTCGCGCGCGAGGCGAAGTTCGCCCCGCCCGACAGCCACGTCGCGGTGCCGTTCCCGCGCGAGCTGGTGCGCATCGTGACCCGGGCGCTGCGCCGCGATCCCGAGGATCGCTACCCGAGCGTGGCGGCGCTGCAGGCCGACATCGTCCGCCTGCTGCGCGGCAGCGGCAGCTTCCAGACGGTCCGCTTCGCCGCCGGCGACCACGTGATCCGCGAGGGTGAGATCGGCGACGCGGCCTACATCGTGCTGGCCGGCAGGCTCGAGGTCTACAAGCTTGAGGCGGGGCACCACGTGTCGCTGCGCTGGCTCGGGCCGGGCGACGTGTTCGGCGAGACTTCGATCTTCGCCGCCTCGCGCCGGACCGCCAGCGTGCTGGTGGTCGAGGACGCGACGCTCACCAAGATCACCAGCGACCTGATCGAGGAGGAGCTGACGTCGATGAAGCCGTGGATGGGCGCGTTCGTGCGCACCCTGGCGGCCCGCTTCGCCGGCGTCGAGGGTCGCGGGTCGCGGAGCGCCCCCGTCGAGGCCCCGCCGGGCTCGGTGGCGCCGCGCTCGGTCCCGCCGATCCCGCCGCCGACGAGCTCGGGCGGCGAGAGCGTGATCATCGACATCGACGAGCCGCTCGACGAGAGCCTCGACGGCAGCGACATGCACGCGACGCTGCTGGCCCGCCGCGACTGATGGTCGAAAGGGCATGTCCGAAGGGGCATGCTCTGCGGGAAAGGTCTTCCGGGACATGTCCGAGGCGACATGTCCTCGGGGACTTCCCGTCGGCGCTTCACTCGCGCGCGGGCAGGGAGTCGAGCAGCTCTTGCAGCGCGCGGGGCAGGGCGGTGAAGCGGACCACCGCGCGGCCCGGGCCGGCGGCGACGACCTTGGCGTAGGCGTCGACGCCGGGCAGGGCGGCGAGCACGAGCTTGAGGTCGGCGCGCAGCGGCAGCGGGGCGGCGACCCGCAGCTCGGCGTTGTGGCGCTCGTCGTGGGCCACGAGCAGCGCCGGGAACTCCTGGCCGCCGGTGTCCTTGCCCTCGAGCGCGGTGAACACGAGCGGCTGCGGCTCGGCCAGGACCCGCCACGCGGCGGCCTCTTCGATCATGTGGATGGCGAACGGGCCGTCGACGCCGGTGACGTCGTGGATCGTGATCGGCTCGCGCACGCCCTTGGGCCGGACCTCGAAGCAGCCGCGGGTGCGGAGGCGGTCGCCGAGGGCCCGCGCGGCCGACTCGGAGATCAGGACCTGGCCGCCGACGGTGTAGCTCTCGATGCGCGACGTCAGGTTGACGTGGCGGCCGACCACGCCGTACTTGGCGCGGCGGTTCGAGCCGATGTTGCCGACCACGACCTCGCCGGTGTGGACGCCGATGCCCATCTCGAGCGCGGGCAGGCCGTGCTCGGCCAGCGCGGCGTTGACGCGGCCCATCGCCCGCTGCATGGCGATCGCACAGGCGACCGCGCGCTCGGGGTGGTCCTCCTGCGGCACCGGGGCGCCGAACACCGCGAGGATGGCGTCGCCGATGAACTCGTTGATCGAGCCGCGGTACTCGCCGATCACGTCGGCCATGGCGCCGAGGTAGATGTTGAGGATCGCCACCACCTGCTCGGGGCCCAGGCCCTCGCAGAGGGTCGAGAAGCCGCGCAGGTCGGAGATCAGGATCGTCAGGGTGCGCCGCTCGCCGCCGAGCTGGCGGCCCTCCGGCGAGGCGAGCAACGTATTGACGACCTCGTCGGTGACGTGGCGGCCGAACACCTGGCGGATGAAGGTGTTGCGCAGCTCGAGCTCGACCACCAGCGCCTCGACTTGCTCGATCTTGACTGCCAGCTGCTCCTCGATCTCGTTGGCGTGCTCGAGCGTCGAGTCGTGCAGCAGCACGAGGTCGTCGTGCTCGGCCTGCAGGGTGGCGACGGCGGCCATGAACTCGGCGCGCGCGGCCGGGTCGGCCAGGAGCTCGGCCGCGGCGTCGGGGTCGGCGAGGGCTCGCCGCCAGCGCGGGTCATCCGTGAGCATGCGGGCGGCCGGCTCAGTCGAGGGCGATGACGATCGTCGGCAGGAACTTCTTGAGGTTGGGCAGCGACTTGCCCTGCCACGGGATGGTCGACGAGCCGTGGACCTTGATCTCGGTCTCGCCCTTCTTGCGCGCGGCGATGGCGAACTTGTAGAGCATGTTGATGCCCGAGCTGTTGAGGAACTGCAGCTCGGTCATGCGCAGGGCGAGCGCGGGGTTGGCCAGCAGGACGCGGTCGAGCAGGTCCTCGATCGGCTTGTACTCGCTGGTGCTGAGGCGGAGCACGCCCTCGAAGTGGACCGTGCGCGCGGGCGCGTCGAACCACACGCGATAGCCGGGGCCTTTGATGTCGGTGTCCGACCCGGAGGGTCGCGTAGTTGTGTCCGTCATGACGATTTCACCTGTAGCCGGGCGGCGGTCTTGAGGAGCGCGTTGTCAGGATTGCCAGGGGCGGGGTCGAAGCGCCAGCCGAGCCGGGCCTTGTAGTCCGACAGCATGGTGAGAAAGCCCAGGCCCGAGGTCGTGAGTTCGGGGTTGGCGGCGTTCTCCTCGACCCGCTGCATCAGGAGCTCGGCGGGATCGCCGTCGAGCAGCTCGGCGAACTTGATACGCAGGCCGTCGACCGCGTCGCCGCAGACCTGGTTGCTGACGACGACCACGAACTCGCCCGCCTCGACGCCCGCGTCGATGACGACGGTGCCGCCGGCGCAGAACTTGACCGCGTTCTCGATCAGCTCGTTGAGCACGTAGCCGACGCTGCCGACGAAGTCGCGCCGCTCGGCCTCCTCGGTGAGCCCGCCCTCGCCGACGTCGGCGAAGTACTCGGCGAAGAAGTCGGCCGCCACGCTGCACTGGTTCCACTTGACCGGGAACGCCCCGGGGTAAAACGTCAGCATGACGCGCGGTCCAGCGTCGGTGGGCTCTTTGTACTCGCCGATGATGCCGTCCATACTCTCCGTCCGCCTAGAGCGCCTCAGCGCCGCTTGATCACCACCGTCGTGATGTCGTCGAAGACCTTCTGCGCGCCGATGAAGCGCATGACGTCGTCGACGATCGCCTGCTTGATCTCCGCCGCCGGCCGCTCGTGGACCCGGCGCACCACCTCGCACAGGCGGTCGATGCCGTACAGCTCGCCGTGGATGTCCTCCGCCTCGGTTATGCCGTCAGTGTACAGGACGACGACATCGCCCGGCGACAGGCGCAGCTCGGTGCGGGCGATGAACGCGGCGATGTCGACCTCGAGCCCCACCGGCATGCCGAGGTCGACCGTGTCGATGCGCTCGATCGAGCCGCCCCGCCGGACCACCACCGCCTCCTCGTGCTGTCCGGTGAGGCGGAGCACGCCCTGCGCGTAGTCGAGGAGCACCAGCGTCGCGGTGCGGTCGAGGCCGACGCGCTGGATGTTCTGATAGAGGACCTTGTTGACGATGTTGAGGAAGCGCTCCGCGTCGCGCTCCTCGGCGGCCTGCAGGGTGCGCACGGCCGTCTGGATCATCAGCATCAGCACGCCGCTCTCGAGGCCGTGGCCAGTGACGTCGCCGATGCCGATCTTGACGCCGTCGCCGGCGCGCAGGACGTCGTAGTAGTCGCCGCCGACCTCGTCCGCGGGCCGCATGTAGCCGGCGACGTCCAGGCCCTCGAGCTCGGCCAGCTCGCGCTCTTGCGGCAGCACCATGAGCTGCAGCCGGCGGGCGACGTCGAGCTCGGCGCCGAGGCGCAGGTTCTCCTGCTTGAGCCGCTCGTTGAGCGCCATGATCTCGCGGGAGGCCCGCTGCAGCTCGGCGGTGCGCTGCTCGACCAGCCGCTCGAGATCGTGCGTATACGCGCGGATCTCGGCGGCCATCTGGTTGAAGGCGCGGCCGAGCGCGCCGAACTCGTCGTCGCTGCGCACGTCGACCCGCACGTCGTAGTCCTTCTGCGCGATCTTGCCGGCGCCCGCGGCGAGGTCGACCAGCGCGCCGGTCATGCGTCGCGAGACCAGGAGGATCCCGAACATCACGACCGCGAGCGCGACCAGAGTGATGACGATCTGGCTGACGAGGATCCCGCGGCTGCTGGCGGCGATGGTGTCCTGCGCCTTGTGCAGCGAGGCGTAGATCTCGGCGGCAGGCACGACGAAGCCGAGGGTCCAGCGCTCCGGCACGATGTCGGTCGAACCCGACCAGACGTTGAACGGATCGAGCCGCTTGAGCACGACGACGTAGTCCTTGCCGCCGATCGCTACCGGGTCGCGGTAGTCGACGGTATCGCCGCTGGGCAGCGCGAGCGCCTGGATCGCCGGGTCGCGCGACTGGTGCAGGAACTGTTGGAAGATGTCGACGCCGGCACCCGACGAGCCGCTGGCCTGCTGCAGGCCGAGGATCTCCTGGCCGTCGGCGTTGACGGCGAACACGTTGCCGTTCTCCTGGGCGAGGAAGGCGAAGCCCGAGCCGGCGAGCTCGAGGTCCTGGACGTAGCGGATCAATTGACCGAGGGTGACGTCGACGCCGACGGCCCCGGCGAAGCGCGCGCGCGAGGCGTCCCACAGCGGCTGGAACATGGTCATGATGGCCCCGCTGCCGCCCGCGTCGGTGTACGGCGCGGTGCCGGTGACCTGCGCCGCCGGGTCGCGCATGCGCGCGGGATCGGGGAGCCAGCGCCGCCAGCCGTCGACGATGCCGGGGAAGTAGAAGCTCCAGAACGGGCTCTTGTTGTGGCCGGGATAGAGCTGGTCGGCGTGGCCCGCAGCGTCGGCGTAAGGGGCGATCCGCAGGTACTCGGCGCCCTCGGGGCCGATGAAGTACATGGCCTGCTTCTCGGCCCCGTACTGCAGCAGCGCGGGCAGCAGCAGGTCGAGCAGGGCGGTCTGCTCGACTGCGGCGCGGACCTCGGGCTTGATGTCCCGAAGGCCAGGTTGCTTCGGGTCGGCCGGCGCGTGCAGGTAGCCCCACACTGCCACCGCCGACGGCTCACCGGCCTCGGTCTGCGACCAGTCGCCGCGCGGGTCATAGACGAGGGCGTCGCGCAGCGGCCCGGCAGCAGCGGCGGCGGCGGTCAGCGGCGCAAGGTCGGCCTGCCGATCGATGAGCGTCTGGGTGACTGCCGCGAGCACGCCGAGCTCGGCCCGCGCCCGCCCGCGCAGGAATTCGACGCGCTGCGCGGTGTCCTCGATGTGGTTGGTGAGGTACTCGCGGCTGGCCCGCTCGAGGCCCTTGCGGATCTCCTCCGACGCGTCGCCGCCGAGCACGCGGATGCCCTTCAGCGAGGCCAGCGCCGCGAGCGTCAGCCCGATCACCAGCCCGACCCCGGCGACGAGGACGAACTTGGTGCGGAACCTTGAGCCCGTGGTGGCCATGCGGTCGAGCGGCGAGGGCCGTCAGCGCTCCGGTTTGCGGCCGGAGGCGACGTAGATCGGCCAGGTGGCGAAGCCGCGGCGGCTGCGGATCGCGTAGACGTGATCGCGGAAGCCCATGCGCAGGCGCTCGACCACCTCCGGCGGCTGCTGCGTGGCGGTCGACAGCTCGCCGGTGACGTACTCCTCCCAGCTCTCGATCACCCGCGCGAAGTCGTCGATCGCGGTGTTGTTGTTGGTGATCGGGATCTGCTCCATGCGCACGTCCTCGAAGCCCATGTCGGTCAGCAGCGAGAACATCTTGGGCCCGAAGTTCATGTCCATGCCGAGGCTCTGGGCGATCTTCACGGCGTGCTGGTAGGTCCACGCGACCGACTCGTGGCGCGGGTAGCCGTAGTTGTGCACCGTCATCTCGTTGGTCAGGTAGACCCGACCGCCGGGTTTACAGATCCGCACCAGCTCGCGCAAGATGCTCGACGGATCGTTGAAGATCTGCAGCGCCAGGCGCGAGGTGACGAAGTCGAAGCTGTTCGACGGCAAGAACAGGTGGGTCGCGTCGCCGAACTGATACTCGATGTCGGTGATGCCGAACTCGCGGGCCATCTGCTGCGCGTATTGAAGGAAGGGCCGCGAGTGGTCGACGCCGACGATGTACGCGGGCTCGAACTCCTTGTAGACGAGCACCGCGAAGTCGCCGATCCCGCAGCAGATGTCGGCGATCCGCATGCGCTTGCCGAGGCCGTGGCGGCGCAGCAGCTCGCGCTCGTGCGACCACACGATGTTGGTCTGGGTGCGCAGGACCGGCACGAGCTGGTCGTTCTCGATGACGCCCTGGCCGGGGTAAAACGCCTTGTCGTACTGCTCGACGATGGTGTTGCCGAACTGCGCGCCGAGGAAGCCGAAGCGCAGCGGCGCCCACGGGACGACGCTCGAGACGACGAGCTTGAGCTTGAGGCTCGGGTGGCGCTCGGCGCAGGCGGCGATGAAGCGCGCGAGCTCGAGGAAGCCGGTGTGGTTGAGGTAACGCAGGCGCTTGAAGTTGAGGTAGAGGACGCCGCGCACGGCGTCGGCGGCGTGGTCGAGGCGCGCCCGCACCGGCGCGAACGCCTCGGGGCCGGCGGGCCGCAGCGTCCCCTCGAGCGCGACCTCCTGGTCGTTCTCGCTGAAGCGGATCGAAAACGGTTGCTCGTTCTCCATACCCAGCTCGGCTCACTCGTGCGGGACAGTAAGGACGATGACGCCGGCGCCGTCGCCCTCGCGCAGCGTGAGCTCGACGCCGTGGAGCGCGACCAATTCGAGCAGCCCGACCTCGGCCGGCGGACGCAGGATCATCGACTCGAACTCGGCCTCGTAGCGCGCGCGCGCGTCCGCCGGCGCGACCCGCCCGAGGTCGTCGCGCAGCCGCTGCGCGAGCGCCTCGTCGGTCGGTATCGTCAGCTCGGCGATCACGTGCTCGTCCGTGCGCCCGACCTCGACCACGATCTCGCCCTCGCTCGGCCGGGCGCGGAACACGTACTCGAGCACCTCGTTGAGATAGGTCGAGAGGCGCGTGGTCAGCTGCTCGGGATCGAAGCGATCGGAGGCGACGAAGCGCGCGATGTAATCGGCCAGCCGCTGGCAGTGCGTCCAGCTGTCATATAGCCCGCGGACGCTGATCCGGAGGGTGAGGATCGGGCTCGGGCCGGGAGGTGAGGGGGGCGCGAGGTCGGAGGTCATGCCGGGGCGAGGGCGTGAGAGGGGCAGCAGGCGCGCCTCGCCCGGATCCGGGCACGGACGGCGCCTCGGGTCACGGTATCACGAAGCCGCCGCGGCCGGCCGCGAGCCGCGGACGCGTGGCCGGACGCAGGGGCGCGCCCGAAGCCCGAGTCCGCGCGCGGACGTGCGCCGGCGCAGACGCCCCGCGCGGGCGCGAAAAAAGCTCGCGGGCCTCGGGAACAAGCCCCAAAAGGCCGTGTCCGAGGCGCCACACGACCGGGGCAAGGACGATGACAACGACCAAGACGCTCGCCATCAAAGTGTTTTACGGCGATCAGCTCGTCGATACGCAGACGCTGACGCAAGACGTTATCAAGATCGGAAAACTGAAGAGTAGCCACATCTGTCTGGATGACGAGGCCGTGGCCCGCATGCACGCCGTGATCGAGGTGTCCGGCGAAGAGGTGCGGGTGATCGATCTCGGGAGCGCGGCGGGCACCGTGCTCAACGGCCAGCGGATCGACAAGAACGCGGTGCTGCACGACGGTGACGCCTTGAACTTCGGGCCGTACCGCCTCGAGGTCGGCTTCGCCAAGCAGCAGGTCGCGGCTGCGCCGGCGCCGGCGCAGGTGGCCGCGCCGGTGGCCGTGGCGGCGGCCGCGGTCGCGGCGGCTCCGCTCGCTGCGGCGCCGATGGCGACGCGGGCCCCGATCCAGATCGACCTCAGCGAGGTCGAGGTTCAGAGCGGCTCGCGGGTGGCCGAGGTCGTGGCGATGTACGGCTCGACGGTGCTCGACGTGCAGCACGTCGGCCAGCTGAAGAACCGCAAGTCGCAGGCGCCCATTTTCCTCGCCATCGGCGGCGTGATGCTGGTCGCCGGCGTGGGCGTGTTCTTCAGCGACGTGAACCAGGACTGGGCCGGCTACGGCAAGAAGGTCCAGGACTCGATCGAGCAGGGCACGCCGCGCCCGACCCCGCCCGGAAACGGCCTGGCGGCGATCGGCATGCTGCTGGCGATCGCGGGCCTCGTGCCGTTCAGCATGGGCCTCATCCGCACCGGCGACTACGTCAACAAGAACTTCACGATCGGCGAGGGCCACGGCGCGTCGTTCCACGTGCCGCCCGCCGGCCTGCCCGAGCCCAACGGCTTCCCGCTGGTCCGCGGCAGCGACCACGAGTTCGCGCTCAACTTCACGCAGAACATGAGCGGCGAGGTCACCTTCGACGGCCAGACGATCACGCTGCAGCAGCTGGTAGCGACCGGCCGCGCGGGCTCGCAGGGCTCGTCGTTCAGCTTCCCGCTGCCGCCCGGAGCGACGGCGCGGGTCAAGTACCAGGACGTCACCTTCTACGTGAACTCGGTCGCGCCGGGCGCGGTGATCAAGGGCGGCAGCGAGACCGACAAGCCGTTCTGGATCTACAACGGCGCGTCGTTCGTGGTCATCGGCAGCTTGCTGGTGCTCACGCACCTGATCCCCAACGAGGCCGGCAACCTCAGCCTCGACGAGATGATGGAAGAGAACCGCTTCGTCGGTTACCTCAACCAGCCCGACAAGCCGCCGGAGGAGGAGGAGCCGCCGCCGGAGGACATGGAGAACTCCGACGACGAGGCCGGCGGCACCGGTCAGCGCCACAAGGGCGAGGAGGGCAAGATGGGCAAGCCCACCTCGAAGAGCAAGTCGGGCCTCTACGCCATGAAGGGCCCCAAGGACGCCATCCCGCAGATGGCCCGTAACTTCGACCCCGACATGGCCGCGCGCCAGGCCGGCATCCTCGGGGTGATGAGCGCCGAGAGCGGCCACTTCCTCGCCTCGCCGTACGGCGGCGCGTTCGCGGTCGGCAACGACGACGCGGACGTGTGGGGCGGCCTCACCGGCACGGAGGTCGGCGAGGCGTACGGCGTCGGCGGCCTCGGCCTGGTCGGCACCGGCCGCGGCGGCGGTGGCACCGGCGAGGGCACGATCGGCCTCGGCAACACGGGCCTCATCGGCAAGGGCGGCGGCGGCGGCACGGGCTCCGGCTACGGCCGTGGCGCTGGCGCCGGCTTCGGCGGCCGCGGCACCCGCGTCCCGACGGTCCGTCAGGCCAAGGCCGAGGTCCAGGGCGCGCTCGACAAGGACATCATCCGCCGCATCGTCCGCGCGCACATCAACGAGGTCCGCTACTGCTACAACCAGGCCCTCGCCCGCGACCCCAACGCCAAGGGCCGCGTCGCCGTCCAGTTCACCATCGGCGGCACCGGCAAGGTGCCCACCGCGGTGGTCCAGGAGAGCACGATGAAGGACCCGGCGGTCGGCTCCTGCATCGCCCAGGCGGTCAAGCGCTGGACCTTCCCCAAGCCGGAGGGCGGCGGCTCGGTCATCGTCTCGTACCCGTTCGTCCTCGAGCCGGGTTGATCGGCGAGGCTGTCCCGAAGGACAGCCTGTCTCGAAGTCCAGGAGGCCCGGCGCACGCCGGGCCTTCGGCGCTTTCTCGCTGGGTGCCGACGAACACGAGTGGCGTGCGATGGGCGAGGGCAGGGCGACGGAGCGGGCGTCGTGACGCGCCGTGCGAGATGCCGGCGGCCTGTTCGTCATCGTCGATGTGGCCGATGTCGCCGTCGTCGTTGGCGGCTGGCGAGAGGGAGCAGTCGCGCCTTTCTCCGAGCTGTCTCACTCGGCGGTCGTCGCGCGAGCCATCACCCGCGGGCGAACACGAGTGGTGGACGCGCGGCCATCGAGGCGGTGCTGAACGCGCGGGTATCGAGGTCCGGGGCGACGGAGTTCGAACCGAGGCGAACAGGTGCTGCCTCCTAATATAGATAGCCTCGTTCTCTAATCGGCGGTCGGCGCGCGTGAGGTGGCCCAGCGTCACGGTGCCGGAGACATGTCCGAATAGACACTTTCACGCGCCGCGCGAACGCGCTCGACCCCAGGCCATGCCACCCGACTCCGGCGCTTCATCACAGCGAGGCCAAGAGCCAGGGCGGCAGATGCTCGCCGCGAGCCCGGCTCGTCCCGCGACATGACCCGAGAGCCAGCTAATCCGCGAACGCGCCTGCACGCCCGCAGAGGCCCCCGCGAGGAACTTCTGCGCCGCTGCGAACTGCGCTATCAGTCGCCCATGCAGGCCCCTGACCCCTGGGGCGAGCGGCTGCCTCGCAAGCTCGGCCTCGCCAGCACCGTCGCGGTGCTGGTCGGGTCGACGATCGGCAGCGGCATCTTCCGGACCCCGGCGGAGATCGCCGGCCACATCGACGACCTGACCCTGTTCGTCCTCGCGTGGGTCGCCGGCGGCGTGGTCGCCCTCGCCGGCGCACTGACCGTCGCCGAGCTGGCCATCCTCTATCCGCGTAGCGGCGGCATCTACGTCTACCTGCGCGAGGCGTTCGGCAAGCTGCCGGCCTTCCTGTTCGGCTGGGCCGAGCTGCTCATCCTGCGCCCGGCTGCGTACGGCGCGATCGCGGTGACCTCGGCCGAGTACCTGCTGCGCACGTTCGGCGTCGACGGAGCGCCGCCGGTGCTCGGACCGCTGTCGCGGGCCCAGGTGGTGGCGGTGGCGATGATCGCCACGGTCGCCGCGGTCAACCGCCGCGGCGTCGAGTTCGGGGCGCTCGTGCAGAACGTCAGCACCGCGCTGAAGGTCGCGGCGCTGCTCGGCCTGGTCGCGCTCGGCCTCCTGCTGGCCCCGGAGGCGACGGCGCCGGTGCCTGCGACCGCTGCGCCGGCGGCCGACGGGGCGTTCGTCCTGGCGATGGTCGCCATCCTCTGGGCCTACGACGGCTGGTGCGACGTCGGCTTCGTGAGCGGCGAGGTCCGCGATCCGCAGCGCGCGCTCCCGCGGGTGTTCATCCTCGGGACCGCTGCGGTCGTCGCGCTCTACCTCGCGGCCAACCTCGTGTACCTGCGGGTCATCCCGCTGGAGCAGATGGCTGGCGCCCCGCTGGTCGCCGCCGATGTCGCCGCCGCCCTGATCGGCTCGCTCGGCACCACTCTCGTGGCCGCGGCCGTCATGGTCAGCACCTTCGGCACTCTCAACGGCTCGATGATGACCGGGCCGCGGGTGTTCTACGCCATGGCGGAGGACCGGCTGTTCTTCCGCCGCCTGGCCGAGGTCCACCCGCGCCACGGCACCCCCTCGGCCAGCATCGTCCTCGGCGCCGCGCTGGGGATCGTGTTCGTCTCGGTGCGCAGCTTCGCCGAGCTGGCGGGGCAATTCGTGATCGGGATCTGGCCGTTCTACGCCCTCAGCGTGGCCGCAGTGTTCGTCCTGCGGCGCACGCGCCCCGACCTGCCGCGGCCGTACCGGACGTTCGGCTACCCGTGGGTGCCGCTGCTGTTCCTGGCCGCCTCCGTGTTCCTGCTCGGCAACTACGCGCTGTCGCAGCCGCGGGAATTCGTCGTCGACTGCGCCATCGTGCTGTCCGGTGTGCCTGTCTACTGGCTGTGGTCGCGCCGCGCGCCGAAGCCTGGAGACGTCGGCGATAACACCGCCGCCGGCGAGTAGAGGAGATCTCCTCTGACCTCAGACCTGTGAGCATGGTTTGTTGATCATGCATTGCGGTGAGGTGCGCTCTAATCAATAGAGGAAGAATACGTAATTTGATCTACAATTTTCTTGTCGGCGCCGCGAACGCCGATCGTGTGATCGTCGTAGTTAGCTCCAAAACCTGTCCAGACCGCGAAAAATTTGTATTTTGGCTTTCGTCCCCCTCCGCGTGAAGTGCGTCCGTGCGGCCTCTTTGTGCTCGCGGTCTCACCGAACAAAGGCGTGATCCGGGGGTGCGTGAATGGTTGCGCTGCGCAGCAGGCGACGATTATGGTGGTGCGGTCTCAGGTGAGCTGACCTGAGGCTGCCTCTCCGGCAATGTCCTTTTCACCATGGCCGTTCGGCCAGGGTCTTTAGACCCTGTCCGATGGCTCAAGGGGGTCTCATGTCCGCTCGTCGCATCATCGTCTCTGCCGTCTCCGCCTGTCTGCTGTCCGCCTGCCAAGAGGGGGGAATCGCCGTCGAAACCGAGTCTCGCACCGTCACCGCCGACGACGTGGCGGCGCTCGGCCCAGGCGAGGTCCTCGAGATCGACCTGTCCGAAGGGGCAGTGCGCTTCGCGTTGACCGACGGGCCGATCGATTTCACCCGCGTATCCGTGCGCAGCGGCGACGAGCGGCCCGCGCTCGTGCAGGACCTGCTGCTCCGCCACGGCGCGCGCTGGGGCGTGCAGACCGCCGGAGCGGCCGCCGACTTCGCGTTCGAGCTCGACGGCGAGATGGTCCAGGCCGCGACCTCGGCGGGCGGGACGGCGACGTTCGTGTGGTCGCAGAGCCAGGCGCTCGGTCGCCTGCCGCGGGTCGACCGGGTGCAGGCCGACGAGGCCGGCGTGCCGCGCTTCATCGCCGGCGACCTCGGGACGCTGACCGGCGGCGGCAACGTGCGGGAGAGCGCCCGCGGCTGGCTGGCCGACATGGCGCCGGTGTTCCGCCTCGGCGACGAGACCGACCTCGAGGCGGTCCGCCACCACACCGACTCGCTCGGCAAGGTCCACGTGCGCTTCCGGCAGTACCTCCACGACCTGCCGGTGGTCGGCGGCGAGCTGACGGTCCACGCCGACGCGGCCAGCGGGCAGGTCCAGGCGGTCACCGGCCGCGTCGTCCCGGCCGAGGCGCTGCCGCTGGCGCCGACGCTCGATCCCGACGAGGCGATCGAGGCCGTGGCCGACCGCCTCGCCGCCGAGTGGGCCAGCGTCGACGTGCCCGAGCTCGTCTACGTGGTGACCGAGGCCGGCCCGCGGCTGGCCTGGCAGGCGGTGGTCGAGTACGAGGACGAGGAGGGGCCGCAGCGCGACATCGTGTTCGCGGACGCCGTGAGCGGCGAGATGGTGGCCCGCCACCCGCAGATCCACCACGCCAAGAACCGCAAGGTCTACGACGCCAACAACGGCACCAAGCTGCCGGGCAAGCTGGTCGTCAGCGAGGGCGGCGCGAGCGACGACAAGGTGGTCCAGGCCGCCAACGACCTCTCGGGCGTCGTCTACGACTTCTACGTGAGCAAGTTCGGCCGCGACAGCTTCGACGCCGCCGGCGCGACCATCCACTCGACCGTGCATTACTCGAAGAACTACGTCAACGCGTTCTGGAACGGCCAGCAGATGGTCTACGGCGACGGCGACGGCTACTACGCCAGCCCGTTCGCGCAGGACCTCGACGTGGTGGCCCACGAGCTGACCCACGCGGTCACGCAGTACGAGGCCAGCCTCGTCTACCAGAACCAGTCGGGCGCGCTCAACGAGGCGATGTCGGACATCATGGCGGCGGCCGCCGACGCCTTCAAGAACGGCGTGTCGGCCAAGACCTGGCTGCTCGCCGAGACCTGCTGGACCCCGGGTGTGGCCAATGACGCGATGCGCTACATGGCCAATCCGACCCAGGACGGGCAGTCGTACGATTACTACCCGGAGCGCTACACCGGTCAGCAGGACAACGGCGGCGTCCACATCAATTCGGGCATCGCCAACCTGGCGTTCTACCTGCTGTCGCAGGGGGGCAAGCACCCGCGCAACAAGACGACGACGGTGGTGCCGGCGCTCGGCATCGACAAGGCGGCGCAGATCTTCTACCGCGCGCTGACGAACTACCTCAACTCCAACGCGACGTTCCAGGACGCTCGCGACGCGACGGCTCAGGCGGCCTCCGAGCTTTACGACGCCGAGGCGGTCGCGGCGGTCCATGCCGCGTGGACGGCGGTGGGCGTGCCGGGTGGCCCCAATGGCGACGGCGGGGGCGGCGACGGCGGCGGGCAGACCTGTTCGGGCACGCCCTTCAAGGGCAACCTGAGCGGCAGCGGCAAGGAGCAGTTCCAGCCGAGCGGCTCGTACTACTCCACGAGCAAGAGCGGGGCGCACACCGGCTGTCTCGCGGGTCCGGCCGGGGCCGACTTCGATCTCTACCTCTACAAGTGGAACGGCTCCGCCTGGGCCAAGGTCGCCAAGTCGGAGGGCCCGACCAACAACGAGTCCATCAACTATCAGGGCACCGCGGGCTACTACACCTGGCAGGTCGTGTCGGCCAGCGGCGCGGGCGACTACACGGTGACGCTCAAGGCCCCGTGAGCGGGCCCGCCCGCGGCGGCCTGGGCCCGTGCAGGTCGCCGCGATCGGGGCAGGCTGCAGTCTCCACGTGACAGCCGGTCAGGACCGCGGGTCACGATGTAGGCACAACCACCGCGAGCATGAAAAAAAGCGGGCACGGTCCTCATCCGTGCCCGCTCACGCCTCAACAACACACCTCGAATTCGATCGGGCCTCCTCTCACCACGGTACACGCTTCAGCCGCGAAGGACCGAAGACTGCCGGCTTATCAAGACCGAGATGCTCGGGCTTGAATCGCGGCCGGCAGCCGTGCACCGGGGTGCAGAGAGGAGGACCGACCGACGCTTCCATTCTTGTCCGTGCCGACGGTGCTTGTCAAACCGAAAAAGCGAGCACAGCAGTCGCAACATTATCGCTCGGTGCATTTTCGGGTCCGCACGCGGACGGCCCACATTTTCGCCCGAGCCCCGATCACTTCTGCGAATTCGACCGCAACCACGTCCACTACGGTGAATCGCGGGCGGGCCGACCTGATGCGATTTCGTGGGAGCCCTTCGGACATGTCTGTAGGGTCATGTCGCGCGCTTCCACTGTCACTTGCCCGCGCGCCGCGTGCCGCATGGCCCCAGGTCCGCGGCCACAGCGGCGCGCTGGTGATCGGCCCGAGGCGGGCCGCGATCGCGCCGACGCTCGCGTTCCATCCTTCGCGCGCCGGCCGTCGCGCGAGCGATTCACGGCGGGGCGAACGGGGAGGCCGCCGCGATCCCGAGAAGATCGGCCTCGTGTCGCAGGAGCGCTCGACTGCGTGTACGGGCGCGAACGGGGAGGCCGCCGCGAGCGTCTCGCGGGAGCGCTCGGCCGCGTTCTCGCGGCGCGGAGGGAGACCGTCGTGAGTGCAGGGGGCGTCCTCGTTTCACAGGACCGCTCGGCCGCGTGTAAAGGCGCGAACGGGGAGGCCGCCGCGACGGCGGGATCGACCTCGCCTCGCAAGGGCGTGTCCGGCGGCGCGAACGGAGAGACCGCCGCGACCGCGGGGACCTCGTGTCGCACGGGCGCTCGGCCGTGATCGCGGCGGCGCGGAAGGGGGCCGCGATCCTGGGATCGGCTCCCTCTCGCCGGGTCGATCGGCCGCGGGTACTGCGGCGCGAGCAGGAGGTCGCGGGTGACGCCCTCGTCATCCTCGGTCCTCCGGGCGATCGATCGCGGCGCTCCGGCGCGAAAGGCCGCCGCGACTGCGGCTGTACGCTTCGTCCTCGCGCCTCTCCTGGGCCGGACCGGTCTCTGGGGACAGGCGCCTCGCGGCCGGGGCGGGGGACCGGTTTCTCGGCGCGTCCCGGGGGCTGTGCTAGTTTGAGGGGACCATGGCGCCGGCGAGCCACCCGAAGCGGATGTCTGCCCTGACGCTGTGCATGGCGACCACGGCGCTGCTCGCCTGTCGCCCCGCGGCGCTCACCCCCGAAGCCGAGCGCGTGCATCGGGGCGTCAATCAGATCCCCCTCAGCGCCCGACCCCCGACCGCAGGGACGCCGACCCCACCGGCAGCCGCCCTGCCGCCCCAGGCGCCTGCGGAGGTCTCCGCGGCGGCCTTGCTGGCGCGCGGCGAACCCGAGGCCGCGCTCGCGCGCCTGGCTCACGAGCCCGCGGCAGCCGGGTCGCTGCAAGCCTCGGTGCAGCGCCTGACGAAGGCCCGCGCCGCTCGCGAGCTGGGTCGCCCGGCCGAAGCGGTCCAGGCGTTGGCCGAGCTGGCGGCGGAGCGGCGGCCGGCCAAGTCGTGGCCGCACGAGGTGGTGCTTCACGAGTACGCCCAGGCGCTGGTCGAGGCGGCGGCGTCGGCCCCGGGCGCCGAGGCCGACGCGCTGCGCAAGCAGGCGGTGGCGGCGTGGGAGCGGGCGATCGACCACGAGCCGGTGCGCAACGCGGCGCCGATGCGAGTGGCGCGGGCGCGGACGATGGCGGCGATCGAGGGCCAGGCGGCGGCGCGCCGCGCAGTCAAGGCGCTGACCGAGGTGCTGCGCGACTACCCCGAGCACCCCGACGCCGCCGGCCTCGAGCTGCTGCGGGCGCAGGCGATCGCGCGCGAGGGCAAGACCGCCGACGCGGTCAAGGCGCTGCGCACCGTGGCCATCTGGCGCGCCGGCACGGAGGCGGCCGTCGGCGCCGAGGCGGCGCTGGCGGAGCTCGGGCGCCCGGTCCGCTACAGCGCGGCCGAGCAGCTCGACCGCGCGGCCGCGGCCCGCCGCTCGCGCGACATGACGCTGTCGCGCCGGGTGCTGACCGACCTGGTCGAAGATTCCAAAACTCCGGGACATGTCCGAGAGGTCGCGTTGCGCTCGCGGGCGTCGACCGCCTCGCGCGCCCATGACTACGGCGCGTGCGCGGATGACCTTTCGGTCCTGTCCAAAAAGTCAGCCTCGGCCGACCTCCGCGGCGACCTGCTGCGCTGCCTCGACAAGGCCGGGCGCTACGACGAGGCGCTGGCGATCTGGACCGAGCAGGCCGGCCGCAAGGGCGGGGCCGGGCGCGCGGCGCTGTGGGAGGCGATCCGCCAGGCGGTCCGCGGCGGCCGCTACGAGAAGGCGCGCGAACTGCTCGGGCGCACGCAGGCGAAGGAGCGCCAGCGCGGGGAGGGGCTGTGGCTCGACGCCTGGCTCGACTTCCGCCTCGGCGACTTCGACGCCGCTGCGACCGCGTTCGCCAGCGCGGAGCGCCGCCTGCCGGCCGACCAGGCCCGCGCTGCCCGCTACTTCCGCGCCCGCGCGCTGCTGGCCGCCGGCACCGGCGCGAAGGCGACAGGCGACGCAGGCGAAGAGCAGACCCCCGATCGCGGCGAGGCCGAGCGGCTGCTGCGACAGCTCGTGGCCGAGGATCCGCTCGGCTACTACGGCCTGCAGGCGCGCCAGCGGCTGCTCGACATCGGCGCCGATCCGGGACCGCTGCCGGCGCTCGCCCCGGTGCCCGCGGAGTCGAACGCGCCGCCCGACTTCGCGGCCACGCGCGCGACCTTCGAGGCGCTGGCCGGCGAGTTCGGCTGGGCCTTCCCGGCGCTGGCCCGCGGCGCGGCGCTCCACGCCGCCGGTCTGCTCGACGAGGCGCGCCGCGAGCTGCGGGTCGCAGTCGACGCCTACGAGGGCCTCTACGGGCTCGATCGCGGCGGCTGGGTCCCGCGCCACGAAGACCTGGTGGTGGGGCTGAGCTGGAAGTCGACGTGGAAGCAGCCGCGCCTCGGCCTGCCGAAGGACGCGCGCAAGCTGGTGCGCGAGCGCGGGGCCGGCGAGACGCTGCGCGAGGGGCTGTTCGCGCTGACGTGGGCGCTCGACGAGCCGTATCGCCGCAGCCGCCTGATGCCGGCCACGGCCGGCTCGTACAAGGCGCGCTGGCACCCGCGGGCGTTCCGCGAGGCGGTCGAGCGCGAGGCCACTGCCCGCGCCTTCGACCCGACGCACCTGTGGGCCCTGATGTACACCGAGTCGCGGTTCCGCCGGCACGTGGTGTCGTCGTCGGGCGCGCGCGGGGCGATCCAGATCATGCCGTGGACCGGGCAGCAGCTGGCGGCGCGCCTCGGCGAGTCGTTCGACGTCGACGCGCTGTTCGACGAGGAGCACAACGTGCGCCTGTCGGCCTATTACTTCGCCGAGCTGCTGCACAAGTTCCACGGCCAGGCCGCGCTGGCCTACGCGAGCTACAACGGCGGCCCGTTCAACGTCGCCCGCTGGCTGGCCGCCAAGGGCTCGACCTCGGCCCCGCTCGAGCTCGACGTCTTCATCGCCGAGATCCCGTTCCGCGAGACGGCCAACTACACCCGCCGCGTGCTCGAGGTGCAGGCCGCGTACGCCCTGATGTACGGCGGTTCGCTGCCGCGCTGGCAGAACACGGTCGACCTGCGCGTCGAGGACAACATCGACTTCTGATCGCGTGCCGCTCGCGCGGCCGTCGGTGCGCAGGGCGCCGCAGCTCGCCCGGCGCTCGCCCGGTTGCCAGCGCGTGCGAACCACTCGCACATGCCTTCCCGCGGCCGCGGCGCAGGCTCGTCGGCGCGGAACCGGACCGGGCGCAGGCCCGCGCCTTTTGTCGCCACGGCCGCTGGCTTGTCGCCGCGACCGCCGCAGCGGTACCGTCGCGGTGGTGGCGAGAGCCACTCCGGCGGGAGCCGGCAACTTCGCCCTGACGGGCAGACACGAGGATCCGTGATGAACGAGAGGCTAAACCAGCTCGGGCAAGCCGCGCAGCGGCTCAACGAGGGGTCCGATCAGCTCAACGCGCTGATCTCTGCGATCGACAAGGCCCTGGGCCGCCTGATGATCGGCATGGACTACGTCCACCCGCGGCCGCTGCAGGAGTCGATGTCGACCGGTCGCGACGGCAAGCGAGTCATCGAGCTGTGCTTCCTCGGCTACCTGCGCGTCCAGGGCGAGTACCACCTCGTCATCAAGACGGTGAAGATCCTCGAGTCGAAGATCGCGCTGGCCTCGGAGACGCCGGGCAACGTGATGCCGCTGCTGCAGGCGCCGCGCGTGCTCAGGCACGCCGCCGTCGATCTGTTTCCGGAGCTGATCCAGGTGCTGTCGAACCAGGTCGGCGACCTCGTGGCGCAGATGGAGCGCCGCTGCACCACCGCGAAGGGGCTGCTCGAGCAGCTCGAGGGCCTGGAGGCGCAGATCACCGCCGCCCGCGAGGCGCGGGGGCCGGAGCCGGTCGACGCCTGAGGCCGTTTCGGGCCGCTCCGGCGGCCTTCCTCGCCGGCAGCGGGCGAAGCGTGCTATAGGCGCCCGCGATGCCGCGCCGCGTCCTCGTCACCGCCGCCCTCCCGTACGCCAACGGTTCGCCCCACCTCGGGCACCTGCTCGAGTACATCCAGACCGACGTCCACGTGCGGGCGCGCCGGTTGGCCGGCGAGGACGTGATCTTCATGTGGGCGGTCGACACCCACGGCACGCCGATCGAGCTGCGCGCCCGGCGTGAGGGCGTCGAACCGGCCGACCTGGTCGCGCGCATGCACGCCGAGCACGCGCAGGTCTACCGCGACTTCGGCATCGAGTCCGACATCTTCTACACCACGCACTCGGACGAGACCCGCAAGCACGCCGAGTTCATCTACGAGAAGATGCGGGCGGCCGGGACGACCCAGACGCGCGATGTCCCGCAGCTCTACTGTCCCAAAGACCAGATGTTCCTGCCGGACCGGTTCGTCAAGGGGACGTGCCCGTACTGCAGCTCGGTCGACCAGTACGGCGACGTCTGCGAGAAGTGCGGTCACACGTACAACCCGACCGAGCTCAAGGATCCGCACTGTGCGATCTGCGGGACCACGCCGGAGCTGCGCGAGTCGGAGCACGTGTTCGTGTCGCTCGGCCGCTTCGAGGGCTTCCTGCGCGAGTGGCTGAACTCGACCAAGCTGCAGTCGGCGGTTCGCAACTACGTGATGCGGTGGGTCGACGACGGCCTGCGCGACTGGGACATCTCCCGCGACGCGCCTTACTTCGGCTTCTCGATCCCCGGCTACGAGGGCAAGAAGTTCTTCTACGTGTGGTTCGACGCCCCGGTCGGCTACATCGGCGCGACCCAGAAGTGGTGCGACGAGCACCCCGATCGCGCCTCGTTCGCGTCGTACTGGCGCGCCGATCAGAGCCAGGACACCGAGATCGTCCACGTCATCGGCAAGGACATCGTCTACTTCCACACGCTGTTCTGGCCGGCGATGCTGCACGCGGCCGGCTACACCACGCCGACGCGGATCAACGTACACGGCTGGCTGACCGTCAACGGCGAGAAGATGTCGAAGACGCGCGGGACCTTCATCCTCGCGCGCACGTACCTCGACCACCTGCCGGCCGACTACCTCCGCTACTACTTCGCGGCCAAGCTCGGGCCGGATCAGGACGACATCGACCTCGACCTGGCCGACTTCGTCAGCCGGGTGAACACCGACCTGGTCAACAAGGCGGCCAACCTTGCCAGCCGCTGTCAGAAGTTCCTCGTCGGTCGGCTGGAGGGCAAGCTCGGCCCCATCCCCGCCGACGCCGAGCCGCTGATGGCGAAGGCGCGTGAGTCGCTGGCGCAGGTGCCGGGGCTGTACGCCAACTTCGAGTCGGCCAAGGCGCTGCGCCTGGCGATCGAGATCGGCGGCGAATTCGACGCTTACATCACGGCGCAGGAGCCGTGGAAGGTGATCGGCAAGGACCCCGAGCGAGCGCGGGCGGTCTGCACCGCGGGCATGTGGGCGAGCAAGGTGATCGCGGCGATCTTGAAGCCGGTGCTGCCGAAGTGGGCGGCGACGATCGAGGAGGGCCTGCGCCTTGCGGCCCCGCTCGATTTCGTCAACGCGATCGAGCCGCTGCCGGAGGGCCTGGTGGTCGGGGCGTACGTGACGCTGGCCGAGCGCATCGACCCCAAGAAGATCGAGGCGATCGTCGAGGCCAGCAAGGAGACGATCGGCGAGCCGGCTCCGGCCGCCCCGGAAGTGCCGGCCTATACGGTCGAGCCGTTGGCGGCCGAGGCCAGCATCGAGGCGTTCTCGGCGGTCGACCTTCGCGTCGGCAAGGTGCTGACCGCGGCGCGGGTGAAGGGCTCCGACAAGCTGCTGCAGCTGACGATCGACCTCGGGCCGCTCGGACAGCGCAACATCTTCAGCGGGATCGCCGCTTCGTACGCGCCCGAGCAGCTGGTCGGCAAGCACGTGGTGGTGTTCGCCAACCTCAAGCCCCGCAAGATGCGGTTCGGCGTCAGCGAGGGCATGGTGCTCGCGTCGGGGGCGAAGGACGATGCGATCACGGTGCTCGAGCTCGACCCGCGCAGCCTGCCCGGCGAGAAGATCAGCTGAGGTCGCGGCGCGGCATCGGCTCACGAGGGCCGGTGCCGCTCGCGGCCGGTGAGCGCGTCGTCGGCCGCCGCGAGCGGACCCCCTGTCCTCAGGGGCAGGTGGTTCGGCCAGCTCGTCGAGGGCCAAGTCCGCCGAGTGATCGGCAGGCCCGACGACCTGTCCTCACGAACAGGTCGCAAGTGAGTCACCCGACGGGCGGCCGCGAGCGAGCGCAGGCTCAGGAGTAGCCGCCCCAACAGAAGTCGAGGACGCGGCCGAGGCCGTTGGCCTCGCAAAAATTGTGCGCGGCGGGGTCGCACTCCTGGTCGGCGAGCTGACCGAGGTCCCAGCGGCGCACACCCGAGGTGCTGCACTGGACCAAGCAGACGTCGTCGGGGGTGCTGCGGGCACAGCTGCTGTCGCCGCAGGCGTGACACTGCGGCGCAGGGAGCAGGGCGGCGTCGCCGAGGGCGGCGAGCTGTCGCGCCGGCAGCTGCGAGACGGGCTTCGGCTCGGGGGTGCGGATGATCGGTCCGTCCGGGTCGGTGGGTCCGGGGCCCGGGGTACAGCCGCCGATCCACGAGACCGCCACGATCCAGAAGATGAGGCGCGGAGGCGGGATTCGCATGATGGTTCCTCCGCCCGAGTTCTGATCCGGGTCGAGCGGACGAACAAGTCAAAAGGTCGTATCGCGCGCGCGCCGCCCGCGATGCCTGACTTTAAAAACATGTGCGGCCGGACATGTCCCGAAGGACCTGCCCGACCGCGCTCGTCCAGGACGACGTTCAGTTGACCGCGACGGGGGCGGAGGCGCCGAAGAAGCGCTCCTCGAGGGCGGCCAGGCGGGCGCCGACGCGGCCCTCGCCGGCGATCCCGCGCAGGCGCGAGAACACGCGCGCGGCCGTCCGCTCGGCGAGGCCGCGGACGCGGTAGCGCCAGCTCGAGCGCTCGTCGGCGGTGCCGATGAGGACCTGCAACGAGCTCAGCAGCTCGTGTTCGATGCGGTCGACGAGCGGGGTCAGGTCCGGCTTGTCGTGGGTGACGTTGAAGTGGATGAGGTCGGTCAGCGCGGCGCACACCTGGGTGCGGGCGGCCCGGAACCGCTCCGGCTGATCGCCGAGGTCGGCGTGGATGCCGTCGGCCAGCGCCTGGATGAAGCCGCGCAGGTTCTGCTCGGCGTCGCGGAGGTGGGAGGCGTCGCGGAGGTCGCGGCGGAGCTCGCCGAGCTCGGCCAGCAGGTCGGCCGCGATGTGGAAGCTGTCGAGCGCGCGCACCGAGGGGGTGCCCGGCGGCAGGGCGCGGTCGAACCGCAGGCGGGGGCGCTCGGCCGAGGTCGAAGCATCCTCGGCGTCGTCGAAGTTGTCCTCCTGGACGTCGGTCGCCGGCGCCTCGGCCTCGGCGGTCTCGGCAGCCTCGGCCGCGGCGTCGTCGCCGTCGTGGCCGCTGTACTTGCCGGACATGAGGTCGTCGCGGTCGATGAGCCAGCGCGAGCCGACGCGGCGGGCAGGCAGGCGCCCGGTCTGGGCCATGTGCCGCACGGTGCGCTCGCTCTTGCCCAGCAAATCGGCGGCGTCCTTGATCGAGATCTCCATAGAGGTCCTCCTGTGTGCCGGCACTCTAACCGAAGTCGGATCGGGCGCCGCAAAATCGGCAGAAATCTTGCCGGTTGCGGCAGGTCCCCTTGCCGTTTCTGGATCCAGCAGCCAGTCTCCCGACCGTGCGAAAGCCCGAGCATCAGTGGGAGACCCGCCGTTTCGTGGCCGTCCGCTCGCCCTCGGTGCCGCCGCCACACGCGGCCGAGGAGGCGGTGCAGGCGTTCGAGCTCCGGCCGCGCGGCGGAGGTCACGCACAGGTCGCGGTGTTCTCGCTGGGTCGGCAAGTGCTGCCCCGGACCGCGGTCGAGGAGGACCCCGACTTGCTCCACGCGGCCCGCGCCTGGCTCGCCGCGCGCGGCTCTCGCGAGCTTCGTGCGATCGACGAGGACGGACATGCCATCTGCTCGGAACGATTCACGTTGTCCGACCTCGGTTCGAGCGCTTCGCAAGCTGTCCGAAAGGTCATCACTCTGGCGCCGTCGAACGCCGAGCTGGTGGCCAGCCTGGGCTGCTTCGACCGCGTGGTCGCGTGCGAGGACTCGTCGGACTCGCCGCCGGAGACGGCCAGGTGCGAGCGCCTCGGGCCGGACCTCGGGCCGGATCTGGATCGCGTGGCCGAGCTGCGACCTGACCTTGTGTTCAGCTCGCTCTCGGTGCCGGGGATGGAGCGGATCGTCACCGGGCTGCGCGCGCGGGGGGTGCCGCAGCGGGTGCTGGCGCCGCGATCGATCGCCGACGTGATCGCCGAGGTGCGCCTGGCCGGGGCGGACCTCGCGGTGCCGGGCCGCGCCGAAGAAGTGGTGGCGGCGATGGAGGCCGAGGCGGCCGCGCTGCGCGAGCGTCGGCCGCCGCGGCCGGCGAGGGTCTACCTCGAGTGGTGGCCGCGGCCGATGTTCACCCCCGGGGCCGCGTGCTTCAGCAACAACCTCATCGACCTGGCCGGGGGGGTCAACGTGTTCGCCGACCGGCCCGGCGCGAGCCTCGAGATCACGCCGGCCGAGCTGGTCGCGGCCGACCCGGACATCTGCTTCGTGTCGTGGTGCGGGGTGGCGGTCGACAAGCTCGACCCGGACAACTTGATCCACCGGCCCGGACTCGCGGCGCTGCGAGCGGCCCGCGCCGGCCGCGTGGTGAAGCTCGACGAGCGCTACTCGGGTCGACCGGGACCGCACATGCTCGAGGCGGCACGCATCATGGCGCGCGCGATCGCCAGTCTGTGATCGCGGAGCGCCGATTTTTTGCGGCGGCGATCGAGGTGTGTAAAGGCTGCACCCATGGTGTCGCTCGAACCGCAGGTCGCCCGTCTCGTCGATGAACTCGCGCAGTACCACGGCCATCGCACTCTCTGGCTCGATCGCCGCGGCTATCTGTGCCACGCAGAGCCGGAGGACGACTTCGAGGATATCGGCTACCAGTACGTGGCGACGCTGCTCAAGCCGAACAGCGACGAGCTGCGCGCCACCATCATGCACTTCACGGCCCGCCGCGCGGCGCGGGTGGGGGCGTGCCCGGTGCCGGGCGCGTTCCACATGCACCCGGTGCCGGTGCTGATGGCGATCTGACCTTCAGGTCATGTGAGGCGCCACTGCGGCGCTGCGGGTGAAAAAAAAAGTTTGGGACATGGCCTTCGGGTCATGTGAGGCTCGGGGTCAATCGACGGGGGCCAGCGAAGATCGGAGCGCTGGACTTCACGTGTTGCCGACTGGACCTCGCGGTAGGACGCCGGCCTCGGTCGGTCAGCCGATCCCATGCACGGCTGCGGCCGTGAGGGGGCCGACACTGTCGGTCTCGGTGGAGGATGTCCTTCGGGACACGTTGCTCGGCGCCTGTTCGACGGCCAGGGTTGGCCGCCGAACAGGCGCCTCTTCACGTCCTTCGCCCGCGGTCGCTTCGGTCAGGTGCGTTCGCGGCGGCGACGCATGGCAGCGAGGGCGAGCAGCAGGGCGAGGGCTGGGGCGGGCTCGTGGGAGCGGCAGCCGCAGCCGCTGTCGGTGTTGCTGCCGCTGGTGTCGCCGTCGCTGTCCTCGTCGCGGCCGCCGCTGCTGCTGCTGCTCGAGGTGGTCGGAGCAGTGGTGGCGGTGGTGGTCGGCTCGGTCGGGCCCGTGTCGTCGCTGCCGGTCGGATCGGCGCCAGTGTCGTCGCTGCCGGTGGTGGTGCCGGCCTCGCAGAACACGCCGGGGCGGATCGGGTCGGCGCTGAAGGTGCGGTTGATGATGTTGGCGCGGCCGCGGGTCTGGCCGACCCACATATTGATCGAGCGGTCGACGATCTCGTCGATGACTGCGTACTCCTCCTCGCACAGGACCTCGTCCGGGCGCTTGAGGAGGACGAAGGAGATGCCGAACTCGTTGGGAGCGTCGGGGTAGGCGGGGACGCGCTCGCCCTCGGCCTGGATCACCTCTTCGACGGTGACGTCGCGCCGCGTGCCGCTGACGGTGAAGCTCTCGGCCTTGAAGAGGAACGAGTTGGGTTCGGGGCAGGCCTGGTTGGGCAGCGCGGAGTCGACGCAGTCGTGCGGGTCCTCGATGACGAACCACGGCTTCACCTCGGAGGGGTCCATGAGGCCCATGAGATAGAGGTCGAGGTCGCTGAACTCGAACTGGTCGAGCTTGTCCGCGGTGAAGGTGCCGTCGCCGTTGTCGGTCCAGCGGTGGCCCTCGACCGGCGAGCCGTTGGTGTGCATGTAGAAGTTCCAGTGGGCCTGCGAGCGGCCGAGCAGCAGCTCGGTGTTGCCGCCGCCGGCGACGTGCGGGAAGGCCAGCCACGCGTGGCCCAGCTCCTGGCCGAACACCAGCGAGATCCACCAGTCGTCGATCTCTTCGGTGCCGGTCTTGATGAACTTCCGCCAGTTGTTCATGTGCAGCATGCCGATGAACTGGCTGTTCGGGGTGTCGTCGAAGAACTCGGCCGGGATCACCGGGTCGAAGTCGGCGGCGTGCGAGTAGCCGATGCCGGCGACGTCGTTGGCGAGCGCCTGATAGAAGGCGCCGACGCCGTCGACGAGGTTGAAGGTCGAGTAGACGACGATGAACTGGGCGTCGTCCGGGTGCGCGGCGAGGAAGCCCTCTTCGAGCGGGTTGTAGCCGTTATAGAAGCCGGTGCGCGAGAACCAGTTGGCGTGCTCGACGGTGCCGTCGTCGTCGAACACCATGAAGTTCTTGCGCTGCTCGACGAACTGGACCGGGCCGGCCTGCGCGGTGTCGACGAGGAGGGGGCCTGAGGCGAGGACGAGGGCGAACGGCGCGACCAGAGCGAGGCGGGGCACGAGGGCAGGATAGAAGCAGTTGCGCGGACACCCAAGCGGATAAAGTCCGCGGACGCGCGGGACGCCGGCCGCGCCGCGACGTCAGGCCCCGGCGTCCGCGCTCCGCTGCTCGAGCTCCTCCCAGCGCGTGACGAGGGCGGCGGCGCGCTGACGGGCCGTGTCGAGCTTGCGCACCAGCTCCGCGACCTGGTCCTTGCCGGCGCTGTAGACGGTGGGATCGCCGAGCTTGGCCTCGAGCTCCTGGACCTCGCCCTCGGCGGCCTCGATCTTGCCGAGGAGCCCCTCGAGCTCGCGCTTCTCGGAGTAGTTGAGGCCGCGCTTCGCGGCGGGCGCAGAGGCCTTGGCGGCCGCAGGCGTGGTTCGTGCGACGGGCTGTGGTTCGGCGGCCGCTTCGGTCTCGGCCAGGCGCTCGAGGTAGTCGCTGTAGTTGCCGTGGTGGCGCACGACCTTGCCGTCGCCCTCGAAGGCGAGGATCGAGGTGGCGACACGATCGAGGAACCAGCGATCGTGCGTGACGATGATCGCGGCGCCGGCGAAGTCGAGCAGCATCTCCTCGACCGCGCCGAGGGTGGCGACGTCGAGGTCGTTGGTCGGCTCGTCGAGGAGGACGAGGTTGGAGGCGCCCGACAACAGCACCGCGAGGGCGACGCGAGCCCGCTCGCCGCCCGACAGCGAGCCGACCTTCTGGGCGTAGGCGGACGGGTCGAAGAGGAAGCGCTCGAGGTAGCGGGCGATGTCGAGCGGGTGACCGCCGCCGAGCTCGAGGCCGCGGCGCCGCTCGGCGATGTTGTCGTAGACGCTGCGATCGTCGTCGAGGCCGGAGCGGTTCTGGTCGAGGTAGGCGATCGCGGTGTGCTTGCCGCGGACGACCTCGCCGGCGGTCGGAGGAAGCTGGCCGACGATCGAGCGCAGCAAGGTGGTCTTGCCGCTGCCGTTGGGGCCGACGACGCCGATCCGCTCGCCCTGGTTGAGCGCGAGGGTGAAGTCGCGGACGAGCACGCGGCCGAGCTCGAGGGTGACGCCGCGCAGCTCGAGGATCGTCTTGCCGCTGCGAGCTGCCTCGAGGGACAGCTCGACCCGACGGTCGCGCTGCGGGCCCGACTTGGCCAGCTCGGCCTCGGCCCGGTTGACGCGCGCGGTCTGCTTGGTGGTCCGCGCCTTGGGCTGGCGCCGCAACCACTCGAGCTCGCGGCGGAGGAAGTTCTGGCGGTTGGCCTCGGTGCGCTGGGCGTGGGCCATGCGCTCGGCCTTGGCCTCGAGGTAGGCGCCGAAGCCCCCGTCGTAGGCGTAGACCTCGCCGCGGTCGACCTCGAAGGTCCGCGTGCACACGCGGTCGAGGATGTAGCGATCGTGGGTGATGAGGAGGACGGCGCCGCTGTAGTCCTCGGCGAGGTGGCGCTCGAGCCACTCGATCGCGGCGACGTCGAGGTGGTTGGTCGGCTCGTCGAGCACCGCGAGGTCGGGCCGGCGCGCCAGCAGGGCCGCGAGGGCGACGCGGCGCCGCTCGCCGCCGCTGAGGCGCTCGGTCGGCGCGGCGGGATCGCGGACGCCGAGGCGCGCGAGGTACGACTCGGCCTCCGCCGCCCGCGACCAACCTCCGCAGCGCTCGATCTCCGCGGCGGCGGCCGCCTGCTCGGCCACCAGGGCGTCGATCGCCGCCCCGGAGGCCCCCTCGAGGCTCCCGGTGGCCGCGTCGTAGCGGGCGCGGGCGGCAGACCACTGGCCGAGGCCGCTGAGGACGGCTTCGAGGGCGGTGAGGCCGGGTGGGAGGCGCGGCTCCTGCTCGAGGTAGGCGATCGCGGCGTCGCGGCGGAGGACCACTTCACCGGCGTCGGGGGCGTCCAGTCCGGCGAGGATCCGCGCCAGAGTGGTTTTTCCCGAGCCGTTGTTGCCGACCAGCCCGACGCGCTCGCCGGTCATCAAGGTGAGGTTGACGCCGGCGAGGACGCGGCGGACGCCGTAGCTCTTTTCGACCTGGCGCAGGCTTGCGATCGGCACGGGGCGGGACTCTACCTCCGCCCGGGCCGCCGGCGCGGCAATTGTGGGGGAGGACACGCCCACCTCGGCGTGCGCCGGCCTGCGAGGCGATCCACCGGGCCGTGGAGGTCGGCGCGGCATGGCCGCCGGCCCGCCGACTTCCAGGGGGTGAGGTGAATTCCAGGCCCCGGCCGCGTGAGGTGAAATCGCCGCCGGAGGGGTTCGCGGAGGTTGACAGGGCCCGGGCCGAGGGCGGATCCTGCCCCTGGTCATGACCTCAATCGGCACTCACGGAGCCCGCCGGGTCGCAGCCGGCCTCCCTCCGGTCGCGTCGCACGTGTGCGTCCGGCGTGTCGCTTGTGGAGTGTCGACGCAACGACGCGGTCCCGCTCAGGGCGCCGCGAGCCACGGCCGACGTGGCGTGCAGTGAAGAGAGAATAGGAGAGAGACAGAAGTGAAAATTTTCGTCGGTGGACTGGCGTGGGCGACGGGCGACGAGAGCCTGCGCGCGGCCTTTGAACCCTTCGGTAAGGTCGACGAGGCGATCGTCGTCAAGGACAAGGAGACCATGCGCAGCCGTGGTTTCGGGTTCGTGACGTTCGCCGATGAGACGGCCGGTCGTGCCGCTCTCGAGGCGATGAACGGCGCGGTGCTTGACGGGCGGACCATCCGCTGCGATGCCGCGGTCGAGCGCGCCCGCAGCGATCGGCCCTCGCGGCCCTTCGTCGAGCGTGCCCCGTCGGGCGGCTTCCAGGGCGGTGGCGGTGGTCCCCGCGGTGGCGGTGGCGGCGGTGGCGGCCGTGACTTCGGCGGCGGCGGCGGTGGTCGTGGCGGCGGCGGCGGCGGCTATGGCGGCGGCGGCGGCGGCGGCGGTGGTCGCGGCGGCGGCGGCGGCGGTGGTCGTGGCGGCGGCGGCGGCGGTGGCCGTGGCGGTCGCGGCGGCCGGCGGCGCGACGACGACTACGGCGACGACTGAGTCCTGCGTCGAAAATTGAGCCAGTGCGCCGCCCCGGGGGAGACCCTGCGGCGGCGCGCTCGCTTGGGTCGCCGTCATCTAGCGGCCGGGACTGACGGACGAAGATCTCGGTCGAGCTGGTCCAAAGGACAGCTCCCGGTTTCAGTGCGGGGGGCGCGCGGTCGGCCGGGCGTGCGAGAGCTGTCTATTGGGGCATGTCCGAAAGGCTAGGCCGGGACCTCGATGACGGCAGGGACCACCAGCTCGTGGCGGATCACGGTGCCGTCGGGCTTGAAGTAGAGCTCGTGCAGGCGACCGCCGGTCTCGAACTCGATCTCGTACTCGTCGCCGGCGCCGGTGAGGGTCTTCTTCTCGACCTCCTTGATCGCAACGCCGGGGTGGGCCTTGTCGAACGCGGCGCGCACGGGCTCGGGGAGGGCCTTGGCGTCGATGTGGCACTCGGTGTAGACGACGCCGCCGTCGGCCCTCGCGCTGAGCTCGCACTGTTGCTTGTCGGCGGTCTCGACCTCGACCTCGTGCAGGCGGCCATGCGGGACCACGTGTTCGGTCTCGTAGCGCAGCACCTTGGCGCCGGGGTAGGTCGCGTCGAGCTGCTTGCGCACGGCCTCGGGCACCGCGGCGGCGTCCTGGTGATAGACGGACAGGTAGCGCACCGAGCCGTCCTTCTCGAGCTCGACCTTGATCTTCTCGACACCCTGGGCCGTGCCGGCGGCGCGCACGAGATCGGTGTCGAGCTGGCCAGGGCCGACGGGCGCGGGCGCGGGCGGCGGAGCCGGTTTGGCCTCGGCCGGCGGGGGCGCGGCGACTTTGCTCGGAGCAGGGGCGGGCTCGGCCTTGCTCGCTGTCCCGGGGCCGCATGCGGCGAAGAGCAGGCCAGCGACGCCGAGCGCCAGGATGCCGTGGTGATGCATGGTGCGAATTACTCCTGGTCCAAGTGTACACTCATGCGGTGCGGGCGCCGTCGATCCGGCTGGCGCGGCCTGCTGACCTCGCCGCGATCGCCACGGTCCATGCTGCCTCGGTGCGAGCGCTGTGCGCCGGCCACTACTCGCCGCAGGCGATCGAGCAGTGGCTCGCGCCGAGCCCGGGGCTGTACGACCGCATGCTGCGCTCATCGACGGTCTACGTGGCCGAGCGCGCCGGGCAAGTGGTGGCGTTCGCGGCCGTCCGCCTGGCGACCCGCGAGGTGCGAGCGATGTACGTCAGCCCGGGGGCGACCGGCGGCGGGCTCGGCCTGCGGCTGATGCAGCGCGTCGAGCGAGTCGCCCGAGCGTTCGGCGCCGCGGAGCTGCGCTTGTCGGCCACGCTCAACGCCGTCGGCTTCTACGAGCGGCTCGGCTGGCGCCGCGACAGCCGCGACAGCGGCTCGAGATCGCCGCAGCGCTGCGTGGCGATGCGCAAGCGGCTGATGTGAGACGGTCCGCGGGTGCGCCTGCGACCGCGAAGGTCGGGTGGGGCGGGCGGAGCGAGGTGTCTTGAGGGACAGATGAGGCAGAGGTGTCGGCGTCGCGGTTTCGAGGACTGACCCGAGAGACAGGTGAAATTCGCAGACTCGGGGTCGATAGATGGCTGTCTCATGAGACAGGTGAAGTCGACGGGGTGCTGACGTTGGCTGTCCCGAGGGACAGGCCGAGCGTCCGCGGGCGTGAGGCTGCGAGGCCTCGCCCGATCGCGTTCGCCACCGCGGCAGGCGCGGCTCGTGTGAAAGCGCGCGCGAGGAAACCGCGGCCGCGGCGGCGCGCGCTCCGGTCGCACGGGTCGTCAGGGCGGTGGCGCCGGGGTACATTCGCGCGCCCATGACGAGCGCGATGGTCCGCCTGTTCCCGCCCCGTACGCCCGCCGCCGTGCTGACCGCGGGGTGGGGCATGCTCGGGGTGGTCGCGTTGCTGGCGAGCGCGCTCGTCCGCCTGACGCCGCTGGCGATCGAGCCGCTGACGACCGGGATGACGCCGCTGCAGTGGGGGCTGTACGTCGGCTGGTCGCTGTTCAACCTGTACGCCGAGGGCTACAAGGGCTTCCAGAAGGCGTTCGTGCCGCGCGCGGTGGCGCGGGCGTTCTACCTGGCCCGCTACCCGCGGCCGCTGCACGTGGCCCTGGCGCCGCTGTTCTGCATGGGGCTGTTCTACGCCAACCGCAAGCGGCTCATCCTGTCGTGGGGCCTGGTGATCGGGGTGACTGCGCTCGTCACTCTGGTCCGCGGCCTGGACCAACCGTGGCGCGGGATCGTCGACGCGGGGGTGGTGCTCGGGCTGTCCTACGGGACAGTCGCGCTGCTGATCGCGTTCGTCGCGGTGCTGCGCGGGCGGCCGATCACCGTGTCGCCCCAGGTGCCGGACGGGGCGCCGCAGTAGGCTGGCCTTCGGGACAGGCTGTCCGGGAGGCCAGGCACGGCGCCGGCCGGATGCAGCTCAGTTGTGCGAGACGAGGCCGTACTCGACGCACTCGTCCTGGGTCGGCTTGTCGAGGCGGACGTAGACCTGGATGTCGTCGGAGCTGCCGGAGCAGTTGAAGTCGGACACCGTGAAGGTCGCGCCGCCGCAGCAGCCGGGGCGCAGGGCGCCGGACAGGGCGGTCTGCGTACCCTCGGGGCAGGTGATTTCGGTGCCGACGGCGCCGCCCTGGTCGCACTCGATGAACTGACACACGCGCACGCTCGCGGACGAGGTGACCTTGACGGTCGGCTCGGCGACGTGGCCGAAGGTGTCGAGGCCGTGGTAGGTGTACCAGTCGACGTCGCCGGCGCCGCTGAGCACGCCGTCGGCCATGACTGTGATGTCGTCGTCGTCGGTGATCTCGCCCAGGTCCTGGGCGTTCGCCTCGGTGTCGTCGGGCTCGCCGAGGTCGCCGTCGCAGGCCACCGCGGGCACGCAGATGCCGTCGACGCACTCGAGGCCGTCGGCGCAGGCGTCCCCGTCGCACACGCAGTTGGCCTGGCCGGGATCGCAGATCGGGCCGGTCGTGCCGGTCGGCTCGTCGGTGGTGCTGCCGGTGGTGGTCGTCGTCGAGGTCGACGTCGGGTCGCCGGTCGTGGTGCCGTCGCTGGTGGTCGGCGTCGGACCGGTCGAGGTGCCGGTCGTCGTGGTCGAGTCGTCGGTGGTCGACGGATCGGTGCCCACGGTGGCCGTGGTGACGCCGCTGTTGCTGCTGCTGTCGCCCGGCTCGTCGCCGGTGCTGCAAGCGAAGAGGGCGAGCGAGGTGAGGAGCAGCGTCGCGCGTGTCATCTCAGTTCACCGCGTAGGGGATGTTGAGGGCGAACGGAGCGATCTCGGCGTCGAACTGCTGGCCGTCGTCGCTGACCATCTGGTAGGTGCCGCGCATGGTGCCGTAGGCGGTCTTGAGCGGGCAGCCCGAGGTGTACTCGAACGACTCGCCGGGCGCGAGGACCGGCTGGGCCCCGACGACGCCGGCGCCGCGGACCTCCTCGGTGCGGCCGTTGGCGTCGGTGATGACCCAGTGACGGCTGACGAGCTGCACCGTGTCGATGCCCTCGTTGGAGATCTTCACGGTATAGGCGAAGAACCACTGCCGCTCGCTCTGGCTGGCGTGCGAGTGTTCGGGGAGGTACTGCGATGCGACGCGCACGCGCACGCCGTTGGTGATCGCCTCGGAGGTCGACACGGGCCATCTATACGCCGCGCGCACGCCCGCCGACAAGCGGGCCCGGACTCGCGCGTTCGGGCGTCGTGACCCGTCGTGGCGCCGCTTCGGCGCGGCCGCGCAAGAATTCTCATTCACCGGTCGGCGCGGCGCAGGCCTCGGCCTCGGCCTCGCAGCCGGCGGGGCTGTCGTCCATGAGGAGGAAGCCGATGCACGCCAGGCACACCGGGTCCATCAAGGTGTCGGCGGTGCAAGCCTCGCTCTCGAAGCAGGACATGCCGACGCAGAGGGCCAGCTCGAAGGCCTTGCCGGCCTCTTCGGGCGAGAGGCCGTCGGCGCACATCTGGGCGCACTCGAGGTCGAGGCTGAGGGCGCACGGGAGGACGCAGTCGAGCAGCTCGCCGCAAGTCGGCGGCGGCTCCGGCGCGAGGGTGGTGCTGCTGCCGCCGGTGGTGGTGTCGCCGCCGGTGGTGGTCGTCGTGGTCGTGAGCTCGCCGGTGGTCGGCGGCTCACCGGTGGTGGTCGTGGTGCCGGTGCTGGTGCTGGTGGTGGCGGGCTGGTCGAGCCCGCCGAGCAGGTCGTCGCTGTTGCAGGCGGTGCTGATGCAGGGGGCGACCACCAGGGCGAGGAGCGACGCACGACGCGACATGCGTCCGTCACGATAGCAGGTGCAAGCCCGGGCCGGGGACGAGGCGCCTGAGAAGCCGCACGCGCGCCGGCGAGAGGCGAGTTCGGCGGGCAGTAGTACACTGCCGGGATGCCGCTGACAGAGGCGCTGCGAGACAGGATCCAGGGGCTCATCACCGCCGATTCGGTGGTGCTGTTCATGAAGGGCACGCGGTTCCGACCGGCGTGCGGCTTCTCGGCCGGCGTGGTCGAGGTGCTGGACTCGCTGGTGCCGGGCTGGACCAGCGTCGATGTGCTGGCCGACGCGGAGCTGCGCGAGGGCATCAAGGAGTTCTCGGCCTGGCCGACGATCCCGCAGCTCTACGTGCGCGGGGAGTTCGTCGGCGGCGCCGACATCGTCCGCGAGATGCACGCGTCGGGCGAGCTGGCGACGCTGCTCGGGGCGGCGGAGGTGAAGCCGCCGCAGGTGCAGGTGAGCGCGCGCGCGGCCGGGGTGTTCCGCGAGGTCACGGCGGAGGCGGGCCCGGGCGAGGCCATCCGCATGCGCATCAGCCCGCGCTTCGAACACGACCTGGCGGTCGAGGGCCGCGAGCCCGGCGACCTCGAGGTCACCGTCGAGGGCATCACGTTGCTGTTCGATCGCATGAGCGCCGCCCGGGCCGAGGGCCTGCGCATCGACTTCGTCGAGCGCGACGGCGAGGCCGGCTTCGCCATCGAGAACCCCAACGCGCCGGCGCAGGTGCGCCCCATCACCGCGCGCGAGCTACAGGGCAAGCTCGCGCAGGGCGCGGTGCGGCTGTTCGACGTGCGCACGCCGCAGGAGCAGGCCATCGCGGCGATCGCCGGGGCGCGCCTGGTCGACGAGGCGGTGCGCGCGGAGATCCTGGAGCTCGATCGCGGGACGCCGCTGGCGTTCCACTGCCACCACGGGGTGCGCTCGCAGGCGGCCGCCGAGTTCTTCGTCAGCCAGGGCTTCCGCGAGGTCTACAACCTCCGCGGCGGGATCGACGCCTGGTCGCGCGAGGTCGACTCCGGGGTGCCGCGCTACTGACCGTCGCGCGCGCCCGGCCCGCCAGCGTTGCGCTTGACCGGCCCGGATCGGTAAACTAGCGTCCTCGCCATCCGCGCCATGTCCTTCGCTTCTTCTGTCGTTCGCTCCTTGTCGCGCCCTGTCCTCGGGGCCATGTCGCTCCTGCTCGCGGTCGGCCTCGGCGGCTGCGCCAGCCCGTGTGAGCGCCTGAGCCAGGGAGTGTGCGCCGGCGGCGACGCCGACTACTGCGCGGCGGTCGACGCGTGGCTGGCCACTCGCCTGGTCGACCCCGCCACCAAGGAGCCGCTGGTCGGCGAGGCGCGGGACCAGATGTGCGGGGCCATCTACGACAACGTCGAGATGTTCTACGCCTACCAGTTCAAGGCCAAACAGAAGCTCCTCGGCGAGCCCGACTTCATCCTGGCGTCGCAGAAGAAGGCGCAGGAGGAGGCAGAGGCCTACGAGGAAGCGAGCAAGAAGATCAATGAGGAACCGGGGGAGTCGCCCGGCGGCGCGAACATGTCCGATTGAGCAGGGCCTTTCGGGCAGGCTCGATCGGACAGGTCCGAACGGTCAGGGGCGCTCGTCGTGACGCCGGCTGTTGGATGCGACAGGTCGCGGGGCGCGCAGGACGCGAACGCGATGCGTCGGAGGCCGCGAGGGGCGGAGCCTGTCTGATGAGACAGGCCACGGGGCGCGCAGAACGCAGGCGCGAGGTGGCGCTCCTGTCTGACGGGACAGGTCGCGGGGGCGCGCAGGACGCGAGCGCGAGACGACGAGGACAGGAGCCTGTCTGATGGGACAGGTCGTGCGGGCGCGCAGGACACGGGCGGCGTGTCCCGCGGGCGCTCGGACGGGTCGGCGCGCTCGAGTCAGGCCGCGGGCGGGCGCGTCGGGACCGGCAGGCGTCGATCGCCCAGGCGCAGCGCGACGGGGTCGCCGTCGTCGAGCCACGGGGCGAGGTCGGCGAGGGCGGTGTTGGTGAAGCGGACGCTGAGGGGGCGGCCGCTGGGCTCGGCGGGGACGGTGCAGCGCAGGCCCTGGCCGGGCTCCTCCCACAAGGTGTCAAGATCGAGCGGGAGGTCGCGGCCGTCGTCGAGGTGGAGCCGCGGCGCGCCGTCGCCGGCGCGGGTGACCCGGAGGGCGCGCAGCAAGCAGTCCTCGACCTGGAGGTAGCACCACTGCTCGCCGACCCGCAGGCTGGGCTCGCCGGCGGGCGTGACATCGAGGCCGCGGAGGAACAGTGCGCGCACGCCGGGGTGGGTGACCGGGTCGTCCTCGAAGAAGAACTGGCCGCGCCGGTCGAGCCGCAGCGGGACCTGGCGCCTGAGCCGCTCGAGGGTGTCGGGATCGAGGGTCGTCATCGCGGTCGTGAGTGTACGCGCACAGCGGCCGTGTGCACGCCCCTGGAGTTCGGCGATAACCCGCGGCCGTGAGCATCGTCGTGTTCGAGAACGTGTCGCTGGGCTTCGGCAAGAAGACCATCGTCGAGGCTCTGAACCTGCGGATCGGGCGCGAGGACCGGATCGGTCTCATCGGCCCCAACGGGTCCGGCAAGTCGACGCTGCTGCGCATGCTGGCCAACGAGCAGGGCACCGATCGCGGCACGATCCGCTTCGCGCGCGCGGTGCGGGTCGGTTACCTGTCGCAGGACCTGAAGCTCGGCGGCGGGCAGACGCTGACGAGCTTCGTGGTCGGCAGCGTGCCCGGGCGCGCCGAGCTCGAGCGCGCGCTGGCCGAGGCCGAGCGCGAGATGGCGACGGCGGAGCAGAGCGGCGACGAGGATACGATGATGACCGCGGCCGAGCGGCTGGCCGACGCGCACACGCGGACCGCCGACTTCGACACGCAGTACACCGAGCACGAGGCGCTGCGTATCCTCGCCGGCCTCGGCTTCCAGCCGGAGGACGCGGCGCGCGACCTCGACGAGTTCAGCGGCGGGTGGAAGATGCGGGCGGTGCTGGCGTCGCTGCTGTTCCAGCAGCCTGACCTGCTGCTGCTCGACGAGCCGACCAACCACCTCGACCTGCCGTCGGTGGCGTGGTTCGCGGCCTACCTCAAGCGCTACCGGCGGGCGTTCGTGCTGGTGTCGCACGACCGCGAGTTCCTCAACGAGCAGATCGATCGCGTGGTCAGCTTCGAACCGGAGGGGATCCGCCAGTTCAGCGGCGACTACGAGGGCTACAAGCGCCAGCGCGCCGAGGAAGAGGTGGTGCTCGAGAACAAGGCCAAGAACCTGGCCCGCGAGCGCGAGAAGACCGAGCAGTTCATCGAGCGCTTCCGGGCCCAGGCCACCAAGGCGGCGGCGGTGCAGAGCCGGATCAAGATGCTCGAGAAGATGGACGAGGTCCGCCTGTTCGAGCGCCGCCAGGTGATGGGGTTCGACTTCCCGCCGTGCGAGCGCACCGGCAACGAGAGCCTGCGCGTCGACGGGCTGCGCAAGGCCTACGGCGCGCGCGTGGTGCTCGACAAGGTCGACCTCAGCGTCCGCCGCGGCGAGAAGATCGGCATCATCGGCGTCAACGGGGCCGGCAAGACCACGCTGCTGCGCACCATCGCCGGCGAGTTGCAGGCCGACGGCGGCAGCATCACGTTCGGCAACAAGATCAAGGTCGGCTACTACGCGCAGCACCACGCCGACGCGCTCCGCAGCGAGCGCACGGTGTTCGAGGAGGTCGCGGCGGTCGACCCCAGCGCCGGGCAGACGCGCGTCCGCACGATCCTCGGCGCGTTCCTGTTCAGCGGCGACGACGTGGAGAAGCCGATCCGCGTGCTGTCGGGCGGCGAGCGGGCCCGCGTGGCCCTGGCCAAGCTGCTGCTCAAGCCGGGCAACCTGCTGCTGATGGACGAGCCGACCAACCACCTCGACCTCGATTCGAGCGAGAGCCTGGCCGAGGCGCTCAAGACCTACGACGGCACGCTGCTGTTCGTCAGCCACAACCGCAGCTTCGTGCGCGCGCTGGCGACCCGGATCTGGGACGTCGAGGGCGGCAAGGTCGAGACCTACCCGGGCACGCTCGACGAGTACATGGACTCGAGCCGCCGCCGCCGCGACGGCGAGCCGCCGGCGGCGCCGGGCCGGACCGCGGGTGCGACCCGTCCTGCGGAACATGTGCAAAAGAGCAGGTCCGAAGCGCCAGGGCGCAACGACAAGGTCCCTGCGGACAGGTCCGAACCGGCGAAGCCGGGTCGCGACGCCCGCCGGCGCGAGGCCGAGCGCCGCAGCGAACGTAACCGCGTGCTGGGACCCCTCCGCAAGCGCGTCGCGGCGATGGAAGGGGAGATCGCGGCGCTGGAGGCCGAACAGCGCCGTCGCAGCGCTCTGCTCGCAGATCCGGCGACCTACGCCGACAACGACCGCCGCAATGAATTGCTGGACGGCTATCGTCGCGACGCGACTGCGCTTGAGGAACTCACCGCTCGTTGGGAGGTCGCGCAGGCCGAACTCGAAGGAATGGAAGCCGAGGTCGCGGGCGAGGCGTGAGCGAATGACCCTTCAGGGTCGCTCTGACTCGCAATGTCAGGCTCCAGATTTGCCTACTTCGTTCTGCGAGGAATTCACCGCGGGTGCTGTCGCGGCTTGAACGGTGGATCACGATAACGTCGCACATGCCCTCGCACGCCGCGTTCGCGGCGTAACGCCGAGCACGCTGCTATAGTGCCGTGATGCCGATTCTGGAGGGGGCGATGTCGAAACGATTGACGTGGCTGACCGGTGTGGCGGCGAGCATGCTGAGCGCGGGCTGCGACGTGCCGCAGGCGGGCGAGTGCGCCTGCAGCGACGAGGCGGTGAGCGTGCGCGAGACGCAACTCAACGGGACGCGGCTGAACGGGACGCGGCTGAACGGGACGCGGCTGAACGGGACGCGGCTGAACGGGACGCGGCTGAACGGGCCCGACGGTTCGCTCGATTACATCGAGATCGAGAAGATCAAGCTGCGCAAGGAGACCTACACCATCGAGTCGAGCTGGCTGGTAGGGAGCAACCTGCACGTCAAGACGACGACCAAGGAGACGTTCTCGGGGACGCAGCTCGACTCGTCGAAGATCAAGTTCGATCTGCTGGAGGACGGGTCGTCGCGGAAGAAGACGGTCAAGGTCCTCGACGTCGAGCCGCTGTCGCCCGGCTCGGACGTGCTGCTCTACGACCTCGCGCTCAAGGTCGAGGAGAAGGAGTGGGAGCCGCTGTGCGTCGACAACGCGGGCGAACCGACGCAGGCGATCCTGCTGGCAGATGTGTGGGACGCGTCCACCGGCGATCGCCTGACCGCGACTGGCGACGGGTTGACGTTCGCCTGCCGCGACGCGGCGCTGGCGAAGTGCGTCGAGTGGGGCTACAAGCCGTGGGACCCCGATCTGCGCGAGCTCCATCAGGCTTGTACCCGCCTGGTCCGCGCCGATTATTGCGGCGACGGCGTGTCGCACACGGCGCCGGGAACGCTGGTCCACGTGCTCGATCAGGTCGGCGTGCAGACCGTCGATCCGGAGCGTCAATTCGTGGTCGAGGCCGAGTGGGGCCCCGACGGCGCGGTGTGCCTGAACGGCGCCAACATGCGACTCGGAGCGCAGCAGATCGGCTGCAGCATCCCCGCGTGCGGCGGTGACTTCGCGTCGGGCGGTCTTATCCAGAGCGGCAAGATCGTGGTAGGTCCGTAAATGGCCGGATGAGCGAGGCGAGCCCAGATCCCGCGTCCATTGGCCCCTTCCTCGTGGAGCGCAAGCTCGGCGAAGGGGCCATGGGCGTGGTGTTCGCCGGCTACGACCGCAAGCTCGAGCGCAAGGTGGCGCTCAAGCTGGTTCGCAAGCAGCTGCTCGACAACCCGGCGGTGCGCGAGCGGATGAGCCGCGAGGCGCAGGCGATGGCCCGCCTGTCGAACCCGCACGTGGTGCAGGTCTATCAGGTCGGCGAGCACGACGGCGGCATCTACATGGCGATGGAGTACGTCGAGGGCGAGACGCTCTCGGAGTGGCTCCGCAGCGCGCCGCGGCCGTGGCAGCTGATCTTGCGCACGCTGTGCGACGCCGGTCGCGGCCTGGCAGCGGCGCACGCGGCGGGGCTGGTGCATCGCGACTTCAAGCCCGACAACGTGCTGGTCGACGCGGCCGGGCGCGCGCGCGTCCTCGACTTCGGGCTGGTGCAGGCGGAGGGCAGCCCCGACGAGCTGGCCGAGCGGTCGGCGATCGATCAGGAGGTGGCGATCACTGCGATGGGCGAGCCGTCGCACGCGACCGCGCCGGGGACCGAGCCGCTCGACCGCTCGAACCTGCTGCACTGGTCGGTCCGCCTGACGCAGATGGGCAACGTGCTCGGGACGCCGGCGTATATGTCGCCCGAGCAGCACTTCGGGCGCCCCGCGGGGCCGACGTCGGATCAGTTCAGCTTCAGCATCACGCTGTACGAGGCGCTCTACGGGGTGCGCCCGTTCATCGGCGATTCGTGGGCGGCGATCCGCCTGCAGGTCCAGGACGGCATCATCCCGGCGCCGCCGCTCGAGTCGCCGGTGCCGCGTCGCCTGTTCAAGGTGATCGCGCGCGGCCTGGCGCTCGAGCCGGCCGACCGCTGGCCGAGCCTGGCGGCGATGATCGCGGCGCTCGAGCACGACCCGTGGAAGGCGCGCGTGCGCGTGGCGGCGATGGCGGGCCTCATCGGCGCGGCGTCGCTGGCGAGCTACGCGGTGGCGGTGTCGCAGGTCGAGGGCGGGCAGCGCTGTCAGTTCGACGCCGACAAGCTCGCGGGCGTGTGGGACCCGTCGCGCGTGACGGCGATGACCCGCGCGTTCGAGGCGACCCACCTGGCGTTCGCGACCGACACCGCCCGACGCGTGGAGGGGCGCGTCGATGCCTATGCAAAGGCCTGGCTCGGCGCGCGCCAGGCGGCCTGCCAGGATCACGCGGCCGGCGTGCAGACCGATCGGCTGATCGATCTGCGGGTAGCCTGCCTCGAGCGGCGCAAGGCCCACCTGGCGACGCTGGTCGACGTGTTCATCGGTGCCGATGCGGCGGTGGTCCAGAACGCGGTGCAGGCGACGGCGTCGCTGCCGAGCCTGAGCGCGTGCGCCGACTCGAGCGAGCTGGTGGCGAAGGTGCCGCCTGACGATCCTGCGGTGGCCGAGCGCGTGGAGGTGGTGGGGCGCGAGCTGGGTCGCGTCGACATCCTCGAGCGCACGGGGCAGTACGAGGAAGGGCTGGGGCTGGCGAAGCAGCTGCGCACGGAGGCGGCGAGCCTCGGCTACCCGCCGCTCGCGGCCCAGGCGGCGCTGAGCGAGGGCCGGCTGTTGATGGCGTCGGCGCGCGCGGTCGAGGCCGAGGCGGCGCTGCGGCAGGCGCTCAAGCTGGGCATCGCCCACGACCTGCACGCGACGGCGGCCGAGGCGGCGATCATGCGGATCTTCGTGCTCGGCAACGAGCTGGCGCGTCCGCAAGAGGGGCTCGCTTCGGTGCCGTTCGCGGAGGCGCTGGTCGAGCGGGCCCACGGCGCGGCGCTCCTGGGCCCGCTGCTTCACAACAACGCGGGGGCGATGCACGACCTGCTCGGCGACGTCGATGCGGCGCGCGCCAGCTACGAAGCGGCGATCGCCGGGCTGCGCGGCCTGGCCGAGCCCGATCCGCTCGAGGCGATCGTGCAGCACAACCTCGGGCAGATGTTCCTCGATCGCGGCCGCCTCGATCCGGCGCGCGACCAGTTCCTGCGCGCGCTCGAACGCTTCGTGGCGATCGTCGGCGACGGTCACCCGCTGGTGGCGCACCCGCTGATCGGCCTCGGCGACGTCGACCTCGGGCGCGGGCGTCACCTCGAGGCGATGCCGAGCTACCTGCGCGCGCTGGCCCTCCTCGAGGGGGCGCACGGGCCGGAGCACCGCTACTTGATGTACCCGCTGGTCGGCCTCGGGCACGCGCATGCGCGGGCCGGGCGCGCCGACGAGGCGGCGAAGTTCTACGCGCGCGCGGTGCAGATCGCGGAGCGGGCGGACATCCGCGATAAATTCTTCGCGGCGGCGCTGGCGGGGCTGGCGGACGTCTCCGCCTCGGCGAACGCGACAGAGCAGGCTCAGCAGCTGTACGAGCGGGCGTGGACGGTCTACGAGGAGCTCGGCGCCGATGACGAGGAGGCGGCTCGCGCGGCGCTGCGGGCCGGCGAGCTGGCGCTCCAGCGGAACGAGCGCGAGGCGGCGAGCCGGTGGTTCGAGCGCGTGCTGGCGAAGCCGGGCGAGGCCTCGCGGCAGCTCCGCGCCCGCGCCGCGGCTCAGCTCGCCGGGGTGCTGGCGGCGCGCGGCGGGGCGGGGAGCGCACGGGTCTGCGAATTGGCACAGGGGGCCGCCGCAGGCCTCGACGAGGCCGAACCGCTGCGCGCACAAGCGAGCAAGCTGGCGCACGAGTCTTGCGCCGGCCGTTGAGCGTGCGTCCGACGCGGCGGGGTATGATCGCCGGAGGTGAGCGCCGGCGACGTGGAAGACACGGTCCCGGGGGACAAGGCCCCCGCTTCGCCGCGCGCTTCGCCCGAGCCGGTCGAGGTCCCGCAGAGCATCGGTCGCTATCGCGTGCTGTCGCAGCTCGGGGTCGGCGGGATGGGCGTGGTGTACGCGGCCTACGACAACGACCTCGATCGCAAGGTGGCGATCAAGCTGGTGTTGCCCGACAGCGAGGGCCTCGGTCGCGAGGCGGCGCTGCTGCGCGAGGCGCAGGCGCTGGCCAAGGTCGAGCACCCGCACGTGGTGCGCGTGTACGAGGTGGGCAACTACCGCGGCCAGGTCTACCTGGTGATGGAGTTCCTCAGCGGCGCGACGCTGCGGAGCTGGATGCGCGCCGAGCCGCGGCCGTGGCGGCAGCGGCTGGCGGTGCTGATCCAGGCCGGTCGCGGCTTGCAGGCGGCGCACGACGCCGGGGTGGTGCACCGCGACTTCAAGCCCGACAACGTGGTGGTCGACGGCTCGGGCCTGGCGCGCGTGGTCGACTTCGGGCTGGCGCAGGCCGACGCCGGTGAGGACGACAGCACGGTGCTCGGCACGCCCCGCTACATGCCGCCCGAGCAGTGGCGCGGCGAGCCGGCGGGGCCGCGGGCGGATCAGTTCAGCTTCGCGGTGACGCTCTACGAGGCGCTGTACGGGCGGCGGCCGTTCGCGGGAGCGACGGCGATCCTGCTGCGCGAGGCGATCGAGATCGGGATGGTGCCACCGCCGCCGTCCGACTCGCAGGTCCCGCGGCGGTTCTTCCGGATCCTCGAGCGGGCGCTGTCGCCGTCGCCGGAGGCGCGCTGGCCGAGCATGGCCGACATGCTGGCGGCGCTCGAGCACGATCCGTGGGCCGTGCCGCTGCGCGTGCTCGCGGTCAGCGTGGCCGTCGTGGTCGTCGGCATCGCCGGCTACGCGACCGCGACGGTGCGCGCGACCGACTCGCCGCGCTGCGAGGCGGCGGGCGAGCGGCTCGACGCGGTGTGGGGCGAGCCGCAGCGCGTCGAGGTGCGTCGGGCCTTCAAGGGCACGGGGCTGGGGTTCGCGCGCGACGTCGGCGACCGCGTGATCGCGCGGCTCGACGACTACGCCGACGGCTGGCGCGACCAACGACGGGCGGTGTGCGAGGAGCACGCGGCGGGGCTGCAGACCGAGCGCCTGACCGACCTTCGCAACGCCTGCCTCGATCAGCGGCTGGCCCACCTGTCGGCGCTGACGCAGGTGTTCATGGCGCCCGATCTGTCGGTGGTCGAGAACGCGGTGCAGGCGACCGCGGCGCTGCCGGGGCTGGCCGCGTGCGCCGACGCCAACGCGCTGCTGGCGGTGATCCTGCCCGACGATCCGACGGTGGTGCGCGAGATCGAGGCGCTGCGGGCCCAGCTGGCCCGCGCCGACGTGCTCGAGCAGACCGGGCGCTACGAGGAGGGCCTGAAGATCGCGGCCGAGGTGCGCAAGGAGGCGGCGCGGCTCGGCTACGCGCCGCTGGCGGCCGAGGCGGCGCTCAGCGACGGGCGGCTGCGGATGGCGGCCACGCCGGGCGCGGAGGCCGAGGCGGCGCTGGCCGAGGCGGTGCGGCTCGGCATCGCCAACGATCAGTACGCGGTCGCGGCCGAGGCGGCGGTGATCCACATGTACGTCGTCGGCAGCAACGAGAGCCGGCGCAGCGAGGGGCTGGCGTCGGTGATGTTCGCCGAGGCGCTGGTGGCCCGCGCTCGCGGCGACGCGCGGCTGGTCGCGCTGCTGCACAACAACATCGGCACGCTGCACGACGATCGCGAGGGCAGCGTCGACCTGGCGCGGGCCCACTACGAGCGGGCGATCGAGGCGCTGCGCGTGCGCGGCGAGGCCGACCCGCTGGCGGCGATCGTCCACCACAACCTCGGGATCATGTACGTCAACCACGGGCGGCTCGACGAGGCGCGGGCGCAGTTCGAGCGCGCGCTCGAGCTGTTCGCCACCGTGTTCGGCGCCGACCACCCGCTGGGCGCTCACCCGCGGGTCGGGTTCGGCGACGTGGCGACGCGCCGGGGTGCGTTCGCCGAGGCCATCCCGAGCTACCGCGAGGCCATCGCGCTGATGGAGCCGTCGCTCGGCGCGGAGCACCAGTTCTTGCTCGATCCGCTGGCCGGCCTCGGCGTCGCCTATGTGCGCGTCGGCATGCACGCAGAGGCCCAGCCGTACCTCACGCGGGCGCTGACGATCGCCGAGCGCGACGGCCTGCGGCGTGAACCTGTCGGCGACGCGCTGGTCGGCCTCGCCGACATCGCCGCGGCCGCCGGTCGGACCGCCGAGGCGCGCGACTTCTACGGCCGTGCCGCCGACCTGTACGAGGCCTCGCTCGAGAGCGACCCGGCCAAGGCCTCGCGCGCGGCGCTCCAGGCCGGCGAGCTGTCGGCCGCGCTGGGCGAGCGCGACGAGGCGATCCGATGGTTCGAGCGGGTGCGGGTCAGCCCGCGCGGGTCGGAGCTCGAGCGGGGCCAGGCCGCCCTGTCGCTGGCGACGCTGCTGTCGAGCCGCGCGGGCGAGCGCGCCCGCGTGTGCGCGCTGCTGACGAGCGGGCGCTCGGCGGTGCCGGAGGGCGACCTGCGGCGGGCCGACACCGAGGCGCTGTTCGCCACCTGCGAGCGGCACTGAGGGCCGGAGTCGCGTGCGAGCTCGCGGGTCGCGTCGGCACGGTGTGCCGCCTGCGAGCTGGCGAGTCGCGCTCGGGCGACGCGTCGCGGGCGGCGCCCAGGTGCGGGACGCCGGCCCGGAGCTGTCTGCGAGGGCATGACCTGGCGGACATGCCCGAAGCGACATGCCCCGGCGAGCATGTCGCTCGGGACATGCCCCTTCGGCCAGCCTCAGCCGGAGCTGCGGCGCAGGCGGGCCAGCTGGGAGTTGGCGTCGCGGGCGTAGCGGCCGGTCGGGGCCAGCTTCAGGTACGTCTCGTAGGCGACCACCGCGCCGGCGTCGTCCCTGCCGGCCTGGCGCAGCACCCCGAGGGTGAGCCAGCAGTCGGCGAGGTTGGGATCGACGGCGACGCACTTGTCGGCGGTGGTCCGCGCCTCGGACATCTTGTTCTGCTCGAGCTGGACCTGGGCCGTCAGCAGCAGGACCTCGGGGTGGTCGGGCGCTTGCTGCGACAGCTCGCCGAGGGCGGCCGAGGCGGACTTGAGCTTGCCGTCCTTGTAGGCTTCCTTGGCCTTCTCGAGCCGCTCGGTGAACGCGGCGTCGGTGGGCGCGGGAGCTGGGGGCGGGGGCTTGGGCGCCTCGACGAGCTTCGTCTCGGGCGGCGGCTCGGGCTTGACCTCGGGGGCCTTGGCATCGGGCGGCAGCGCCTCCGTGGTGGCTTCCGCGAGCGGACCGGCGTCGGTCTCTCCGCCGAACAGCGAGTCGCGCATCGCGTAGAGGGCGAGCGCGACCACCACCGCGGCGACTGCCCCGATCAGCGGCCACGGCGGAGGCGGGGGCGGGGCCGGCGTGGCGAACAGGTCGTCGTCGCCGCCGCTGTCGCTCACGGGCTCGGCGGCGCCGAGGAACGCCTGCATGAACTCGTCGGCGGGCCGGGCCTGAAACGACGGCGGCGGTTCGCTCGGCGGGGCGGGGATCGGCGCGGAGGCGATCGGCTGCGGCGGCGGCGGCAGCAGCGAGTGGAGCGGCGCGGCCTGCACCGGCGAGAGCGCCGGCAACACGTCGAGGTCGAGATCGCTGCCGAGCGGCGCGAACTCGCCGGGACGCGACAGCGAGGCAGCGCCGAAGTCGGTGCGGCGCTCGGGCTCGGGCTGGGTGGTCGAGCCCGTGCGCGACTCGACGGACAGCGGCGGGATGCCGCCGCGCAGGGTCGTCGAGAACACGCTGTCGGCCGCCAGGCTGGCAGGCGGCGGCTCGCTGACGGGCTCCGCGGGAGCTGTCCCCTGGAACATGTGCGAAAGGCCAGGCGTGGACGCGGGCTGCGAGAGCTGGCCGAAGTCGCCGAGGGGGCGCTCGTCGAGGCCGCGCGAGGGGGCCAGGCTGGCGAACGCGGCGCTCGCGGACGTTACGGGCGCGGCGGCCGCGGCCTCGGGACGCCGCGACGGATCCAACCACTCACCGCAGTATCGGCACTTGACGGCGACTTCCTGGATCTGCTCCCCACAGAACGGGCAAGGTTTCATTAGAGTGGGAAGCATACCGGGCCCTGCGGCCGCGACCCAGCATCGGGGTGATTCAGGCCCGAGTCCTCTCATGAGGAAGGTCTCGCCTATCTTTGCTGCGAGGCGTAACGCCTCTCGGGCAAGCTGGCTTGGCTCGTTTCTCGGCCCATGAAGCGCGAACACCACCTGTCGCCGTTCTTGCGCAACCCCCCGGCTCGCCTCGATCTGGCGACGTTGCCGACGCCCGTCGAGCGGGCGCCGTGGCTCGACGCTCCAGGGGCTGCGGTCTACGTCAAGCGCGACGATCAGACCAGCCGTCTCTATGGCGGCGGCAAGGTGCGCAAGCTGGAGTGGCTGCTGGCCAACCCGCCGTACGACGATCGACGTCCGATCGTCTCGGTCGGCGGGATCGGCAGTCATCACCTCGTGGCGCTGGCGCTCCACCTGCAGGCCCAGGGCCGCGAGCTGCACGCCTGGGTGTTCGACCAGGTCCCGACGGCGCACACGCTCGAAGATCTGGCGCTGCTGCTGTCGACGGGGGCCAAGCTGTGGGCGGTGCCGACGCGGCCGGCGCTGCCGCTGGCGTGGCTGGCGTACCGCACGTGGTCCCGGCCGGAGCAGGCCGGGGTGTACATGCCGCCCGGCGGGACCACCGGGCTCGGTTCGCTCGGCTTCGTCGAGGCCGGGCTCGAGCTCGCGCAGCAGGTGAAGGAGGGCGTACTGCCGGCCCCGCAGGCGCTCTACGTCACCGGGGGCACGTGCGGCTCGTGCTGCGGGCTGGCGCTCGGGCTGGCGCTGGCGGGCCTGCCGGTGCGCATCCGCGTGGTGTCGGCGCTCGAGCGCCTGTACCTCGGGACATATTTGCTGAGGCGCACGCTGAACCAGGTGTTCGCCGCGCTGGTGAAGGCCGGCTTGCAGCCCGAGCTGGCCGCGCTCGGGCCGGAGGGGCTGCTCGCGCGCGCCGGCGTGACCTGGTCGATCGACCACTCGCAGGTCGGGTCCGGTTACGCGGTGCCGACCATGGCCGGCGAGGAGGCGGTGGCCCTGGCCGCGGGCGGCGGCCTCGCGCTCGAGACGACCTACACCGGCAAGTGCCTGGCCGCGCTGCGGAGCGACCTCGCGGCGGGGGCGGTGTCCGGGCCGGTGCTGTTCTGGGACACCCACGGGGCCACCGACCTGCGCCCGCACATCGTCGAGGGCTGGGAGGCGCGCGTGCCGATGGCGCTGCGGCGGCGACTGATCCGCGCCGGCGCGGCGCTGCCGGCCGCGACCTGAGACCTTCGGGCCTGCACTTCAGGGCATGTTCGATCGAACATGTCCCAGACGACATGTCCATCCGCGGCCGCGGTCTGGCCGGAGGCGGCGGCCGGCGGCGGTCGGGCGGGGACGAGCCCCGGGTCCGGCCGACCCCGGCGGCCGGCAGCCGTCCGGACCCGGCAGGACGGTTTGTGCTTGCGCCGGGTGGGCCTTCGCGTCAATGTCCCGCCCGCCATGTTCACCCTCACGCTCGACCCACCGGAGGTGTCGCCCCGCCTCGCGGTCATCACGATCGACCGCCCGGGCGAGAAGGTCAATACGATCGCTCCGGCGGCGCTGGCCGCGATCGAGGAGCAGTTCGCGGCGCTCGAGAGCACGCCCGGTCTGGCCGGCGTCGTGCTGATCTCGGGCAAGCCCGACAACTTCATCGCCGGCGCCGACGTCGAGGTGTTCGCCACCGCGAAGGACCGCAAGGACGTCGAGACGTTCAGCCGCAAGGGCCACGAGGTCCTCAAGCGGATCGCCAACTCGAAGGTGCCGATCGTCGCCGCGATCCACGGCGCTTGCCTCGGCGCCGGCCTCGAGCTCGCGCTGTGCTGCACCTGGCGGATCGCCACCGACTCGCCGAAGACGGTGCTCGGCCTGCCCGAGACGATGCTCGGCCTGTTCCCCGGCGGCGGCGGCGTGACCCGCCTGCCGCGCCTCATCGGCGTGCGCGAGGCGCTCGACGTGATCCTCACCGGCCGCAACATCCGCCCGCGCGCGGCCAAGAAGATGGGCCTCGTCGACCAGGTGGTGAGCGAGGAGTCGCTGCTGGCGGCCGCTCGCCGGGCCGCCGGGCTGCTGGCGGCGCACAAGCTCGAGCCGCACCTGCACCCGAAGAGCGACGTGGCCCGCGTCCTGCTCGAGCACAACCCGGTCGGTCGGCGCGTGCTGTTCAACCAGGCGCGCAAGACGGTCCAGCGCAAGACGCTGGGGCTGTACCCGGCGCCGCTGGTGGCGATCGACCTGATCGAGCGCGGGCTGACGCTGCCGCTCGACGAGGCGCTGGCCCAGGAGCCGCCGGCGTTCGCCGAGCTGGCGGTGGGCCCGGTGGCGCAGAACCTGGTGTCGCTGTTCCGCCGCAGCAACGCGCTGAAGAAGCAAGAGGTCAAGGACGCCGAGGGCGACGTCGTCGAGGGCGCACCGATCCACCGGCTCGGCATGGTCGGTGGCGGCTTCATGGGCGCCGACATCGCCGTGGTCTCGGCCGAGAAGGGCATCGAGACGCGGATCCGCGACATCGCCCCGGAGCCGCTGGGGAAGGCGCTGGCCCACTGCAAGTCGTACTTCGACCGCCGGGCCAAGAGCCTCGGCGAGCGCCACGTCTTCAAGGCCAGGAGCCGGGTCAGCGGCAGCCTCGAGCTGGCCGGCTTCGGCACCATGGACCTCATCATCGAGGCCGTGCCCGAGAACCTCGGCCTCAAGCAGGACGTGTTCGCCCAGCTCGAGTCGATCGTGCCACGGGAGACGATCCTGGCCAGCAACACCTCGGCGCTGCCGATCGGCAAGGTCGGGGCCAAGCTGCAGCACAAGGACCGCCTGATCGGCCTGCACTTCTTCTCGCCGGTGTCGAAGATGCCGCTGCTCGAGATCGTGGTGACGCCGGAGACCTCGCCGGAGACGCTGGCGACCTGCCTGCGCTACGCGGCGCAGATCGGCAAGACGTCGATCGTCGTCAAGGACGGCCCCGGCTTCTACACCACGCGCGTGCTCGGCTTCTACTTGATGGCCGCGCTGCAGATGGTCCAGGACGGCCACACGATCGAGGCGGTCGATCGCGGGGCGCGGCAGATCGGCTGGCCCGTCGGCCCGATCACCCTGCTCGACGAGGTCGGCATCGACGTCGGCGCGAAGGTGTCGAAGACGCTGTCCGAGGCGTTCCCTGAGCGCATCACCGTGCCCGACACAGTCGACCAGTTCCTCGCCAGCAAGCGCTACGGCCGCAAGAACGGCCGCGGGTTCTACATCTACCCCGGCGAGGGCGAGCGCTCGTTCCTCGGCAAGAAGCCGCGCAAGCGCGTCGACCCCGAGGTCTACGAGTTCTTCGCCGGCCGCACGCCGCTGTCCGAGCCGGGCGACCCGGAGGAGCTGGGCGAGCGCTTGACGTTGATCGCGGCGCTCGAGGCGATCCGCTGCCTCGAGGAGGGCATCATCGCCACGCCGCGCGACGGCGACATCGGGGCGGTGTTCGGCTTCGGCTACCCGCCGATGCGCGGCGGCCCGTTCCGTCACATCGACGCGCTCGGCCCGGGCGCGGTGGTCAGCCGCCTGGCCCAGCTGCGCGAGCGCTACGGCGACACGTACACGCCGCCGGCGCTGCTGCTCGAGCTGGCCAGGTCGGGCAAGAATTTCTCGAGCCTCAACAAGGATGAGGGAGGTGCCGCATGAGTTCGCAGGTCCGCAGAGTCGCGGTGGTGGCCGGGGCGCGTACGCCCTTTTGTAAGGCGGGCGGGCAGCTGATCCGCAGCTCGGCCGTGCAGCTCGGCGTGGCGGCAGCCCGCGAGACGCTGATGCGGGCCCAGATCCGGCCCGAGCGCGTGCAGCAGATCGTGTTCGGCATCGTCTCGCCGCCGGTCGGCGCGCCGAACATCGCCCGCGAGATCGCGCTCGCCGGGGCGTTCCCCACCGGGGTGCCCGGCTTCACGATCAGCATGGCGTGCATCTCGAGCAACCAGGCGATCACGACCGCCGCCGAGTCCATCGCGCTCGGCAAGGCCGACGTGGTGCTCGCCGGCGGCGCCGAGGTGCTGAGCGACGTGCCGATCCAGTACGGCCGCCGCTTCCGCGACGCGCTGTTCGTCGCCAGCAAGGCCCGCAGCGCCACGGAGCGCCTCAAGGCGTTCCGCGGGGTCAAGCTCGCCGACCTCGCCCCGGTGGCGCCCGCGATCGCCGAGACGTCGACCGGCCAGACGATGGGCCAGTCGGCCGAGAAGATGGCCAAGGCGTTCGGCATCAAGCGCGAGGACCAGGACAAGTTCGCCGCGCAGAGCCACCAGCGCGCCGGCGAGGCGTGGAAGAACAAGCTCATCTCGTCGCGCATCGCCCCCGTGGCGGTCCCGCGCGGCAAAGAGGTGAACATCGTCACCAGCGACGATCACCCGCGCCCGGACACGAGCGTCGAGAAGCTGTCCAAGCTGAAGCCGGTGTTCGACCGCGACCTCGGCTCGGTCACCGCGGGCAACAGCTCGCCGCTGACCGACGGCGCGTCGGCGGTGCTGCTGGCCTCGGAAGAGGTCGCGCGCGCCGAGGGCTGGCCGATCCTCGGCCTCCTCCGCGGCTACCACTACACCGCCATCGATCCGTTCGAGCACCTGCTCATGGGCCCGGTCAGCGCGGTCGCCAGCGTGCTCGATCAGACCGGCCTGGCGCTCTCCGACCTCGGCGTGATCGAGATGCACGAGGCGTTCGCGGCCCAGGTGCTGGCCAACATCCACGGCCTCGGCTCGGCCAAGTACTGCGCCGAGAAGCTCGGTCGCCCGGCGGCGGTCGGCGAGATCGACCCGACCTTCATCAACCAGTGGGGCGGCAGCATCTCTCTTGGCCACCCGTTCGGCGCCACCGGCGGCCGCCTGGTGATCCAGCTGCTCGACCAGATGGCCCAGAAGTCGGCCCAGTTCGGCCTGATCTCCGCCTGCGCGGCCGGTGGCATGGGCTCGGCGATGATCTTCGAGCGGGCCTGACGCTCGCTGCCGTGAACCGCGGGCTCCGAGGTCACCTCGGGGCCCGTTCGTTTTTTCTGCGAGGGAGCGACAGGACATGTCCTTCGGGGCATGCCCAGGAGGACATGCGGCGAAGGGCATGTCCCCGGGGACAGCCGCTCAGGCCAGGCGGGTGTTGCCGTCGTCGAGGCCGTCGTCGTCGACTTCGTCGCCGTCCTCGAGGTGCTCGAGGGCGTCGTCGTCGTCCTCGCGGGCGGCGAGCAGGGTCGAGCCGGCGCTGGACTCGACTGCGGCGCGGTAGCGGAGCGGGTCGACGCCGATTCGGCGGATCCGGAACAGGTTGAGGCCGATGGCGGCGGTCACGTCGGGGCTGCCGCGGTACTGCAGGCGGCAGTCGCCGGACGACGCGATCTGGATCGAGCCGCCCAGCTTGCCGAGCTGCTGGAAGCGCAGGAGCTCGGAAGGCTCGCCGCGCAAGGAGACGCCGGCCTCGCCCGACTCGGAGGCGTAGAACAGCAGGTCGCGGCCCTTGAACAGCTCGCCGACGACGAAGTAGCGGAGGAACGGCCAGTCGTCGCGCTCGCGCAGGTCGAGGGCGATTTGCCGCGGGCTCTGGAGGCGCTCGACGTCGAGCTCGGCGACCGAGACGAAGAAGGATGCGCGGCGCGCGAGGCCGATCCGCAGCTCGGCGCTGGCTTCTCCGACCGCGAGGTCGGCGGCGCCGCCGAAGCCGAGCGAGCCCTCGCTGTGGTACTGGAATTTCTCGGCGCGGCGTCCGCCCGGCTCGCTGACGACGGGCACGCCGAAGTCGGTGGTGAGGTGGCCGATGCGCACGAACACGCCGCCGCGGAACACCCCGTAATCGCCGGGACGCACGTCGAGGAGCGGCGGCCAGACCGCCCGGCAACGCAGGTGCTTCCGCAGGGAACGGGTGTACTCGCGGGCGATGCTCATCACCTTCACTATGGCACGCCTACTCCCAGTCGAGCAGGCTGAGAGAGGCGCGCACGAGTTCGCCCATCGATTCGCAGCGCAGGAAGCGGTCGTCGCGGTGGTGATGCGCGAGCTCTTGCCGCAGCCGCTGGATGTTGTCGACCGGCGCGAGGTCGTCGTCGCTCATGGTGTGCAGGAGATCGCCGAGCGCCTCGTGCTCCGCGCGGGCGCGCAGGCGCAGCAGCGCGTGCTCCTCCTCCTGGTACTGCTTGACCGACTCGTGGGTCATGCACGACATGGCGAGGAAGATGACCGCGTTGTTCTGCGAGTAGTACTTGGGCATGTACACGTTGCAGCGGCCCTCGTAGCTCTGCTGGTCGAAGTCGATCGCGCGGATCCGGACCATCACCTCGTCGAGGTCGGGGATGACGTTGACGACGAAGTTGCTCGAGTGCATGTCGCCGAGGAGGCGGACGAAGCAGCGCTCGTTGAACTTGACGAACTCCTTGGCGAGGCGGACCGCCTCGATCCGCGAGTCGCCGAGGTGCTCGCGGATGAACTGGTCGCCGGGGATCCCGGCGATGTGCTCCTCGATGAGGGTGACGCCGTCGGTGAGGTACTGGATCCGGCTCGGCGACAGCAGGTCCTCGAGCTCGAGGCCGTAGAGCCGCGAGGCGTCGGCGTGCTTGACGTAGAAGTAGTCGAAGTTCTCGTTGAGGGTGTTGAGGATCCGGACGCGGAACGGCTGGGTGTTGCCGTAGGTGCAGACGTCGACGCGGTCGGTGATGAGGTGCTGCATCAGCGCCGCGTTGCCCATGACTCGCATGTTCGCGTAGGTGCGCACGAGGTCGCGGTGGATCTCCTTGCGCATCGACGGCGGATACAGCACCGACTGCCACAAGGTGTCGCGGCCGCGCTTGTCGTAGACCGGGGTGGCGTCGTCGTAGCGCGTGAGATCGGCGTACGACACCGGCAGCTCGGCGAGCCGGCTGTGACGGCGGAGGTAGTTGCGTAGGCCCTCCTGCACGCGGTAGGGACGCTTCTTCCGCGAGATCATCGCCATGCCGCGGCAGGATGACGGCTCGACGCCGCCGGCGCAAGCAGGCCGCGCGAGCGAGGACGCCGGTCGCGTCTGGCGCAGCGGGCCGGACGTCGGCATGCTGCCGGGGTGCGGGGGATCGCGGCGATCGGGCTCGGCGCGGCGCTCGCGTGCGGGAGAGAGGCTGGCCTTTCGGACAGGCGAGGCGGCGAGGCGGCGGCCGCTGTCGAGCTGTGGTTCGCCGGCGACGTCCACCTCGGGCCGGGCGGGGCAGGGGCGCTCGCCGGGCTCGGCGCGGCCATGGGCAACGCGAGCGGCGTCGTCAACCTCGAGGGGCCGATCGATCCGCGGGGCGCCCAGGGGGTCGTGCGGGAGGCCGCGGCCCTGCGCCTGTTCAATGGGACAGGTACGCCGGACGAGCTGGCGCGGGCCGGCGTCGTCGCCGTCGGCCTCGCCAACAATCACGCCGACGACGCGGGCCCCGCGGGACAGGCAAACACCGCCGCGGCCCTGCGCGCCGCCGGTCTGGCGCCGTTCAGCGGAGCGGCGGGTGTGGCGGTGATCGAGCGCGACGGCCTGCGCGTGGCCCTGGCCGGCTTCGACCTCGCGGACGCGGTGCCGCCGGAGCTGCCGCTGGCGCTGGCGGAGGCGCGCCGCGCCGGCGATGTCCTGGCGGTCGGCTTTCACACCACCGGCCCGCCGCTCTACTTGCCCGAGCCGCAGCTGCGGCGCGCAGTCGACCTGGCCTTCGAGGCAGGTGCCGCGGTGGTCGTCGCCCACGGCTCGCACTCTCTCGCCGGCGCCGAGCTGCGGGGCAGGACGGTCGTCGCCTGGGGCCTCGGCAACGCCACCTTCGCCTGCGACTGCACCGACGAGCGCGAGGCCCTGCTCCTGCGCGTGCGACTGGGCCGAGATGGCCTCGAGTCGGCCGCCCTGGTGCCGATCGACGCCGGCCTCGGCGGGCAGCCGGCTCGCCTCGCCGCCGATCCGGGGCCGGTGCTCGACCTGCTGCAGGCGCTCGGGGTGGCCGGCCGCCGCGACGTCGACCGCCTGACGCTCACGCAGTGAGCGAGGTCCGCCTGTTGTTCACGCTACGAGGTCTTCAGGGCATGTCGAAATGGACATGCTCTTCAGGACATGCCCAGGAGGGCATGCTCGATGGTTCATCCGCAAACTGGTCCTGCGCCCGCCCGGGGCGCTGCCTGCTCATCAGGCGGCGAAGAACCAGCCCTCTTCGACCTTGTGCTCGTAGTCGGTGAGGGGCCCGCCGCTGGCCTTCTCGACGCTCTGGACCAGGCGGATGTTCTTGCGGTCGATCGGCGTCAGCTTCGCGTCGGAGTACGCCTCGTCGGGCGTGTACCACTCCATCACGCCGAAGTGCTCCTGCAGCAGGGCCGAGCGGAACGGCCGGCCGCGGCGGGCGTAGATCGTGTTGCGCAGCATCCGTAGGTCGCGCAGCGACAGGGTCGCCAGCTGGTTGGCGTTCAGCAGGCCGTCGAGCTGGGTCGGGTCGGCGAGCGGCGACAGGTCTTCAGGCTTGAGCTCGGGGTCGGCAGTCCAGCCGCCGAGGTGGACCGCGAGCAGCTCGAGCTCGATGTCTTCCTCCGGGCTGAGCGGACCGGCGGCCTTCTTGTCGAGGAGGGCCTTCTGCTGCGACACCAGCAGGTCTCTGGGGATCGCCCGCTCGTGATCGACGATCGCGCGGGCGTTGGTGTAGTCGGTGGGCGTGAGCTTGCCGAGGTCGGGCGTGGGGGCCGGGGCGTACCAGTCGAAGCGACGGAAGTGCTGGTCGAGCCATGGCTTGCGGAAGCTCTGGCCCGCGCGCGCGTAGATCGTGTTGCGCATCAGCGTGAGCTCGCGCAGGGTCCGGCCGGAGAGGTCTGCGGGGGTGAGCTCGCCGTCGTAATAGAGCGGGCGCCGGGCGGCCTCGGGCGGGCTTGCGGGGGCCGGCGCCGGAGCTGTCTTTTCGGGCAGGTCCGTGCTCGCGGACGCGGGCGGCTCGGCCGGGGCGGGCGCAGGCGGGGCGGGCGAGGCGGGCTGCGCCGGCGCGGGTTCGGTCGTGGTCCGGTCGCACCCCGAGGCGGGCCCGAGCAGCGCGGCGAGCAGCGCGAGGGCTCCAGGTGTCCGCGCCATGAACGTGGGAAGGCCGGGACGTGAAGGTCGGTTCATGCCAGCCGCACTTTACCCTGGCGGGCGCGCGCGGCAGTGGGCGATGATGTCACCCATGGTCTACCGAAATGTGACGCCGCTCGTCGTCGCCTGCGCGCTGGCGGCCGGGTGTGGCGACGACCTCAACTCCACCGACAGCGCCACCGGGACCGAGACGGACCCGACGAGCACGACTGATACGCCGGCGACCACCACCGACGTGACGCCGACGACGACCGAGTCGACCACGGACTCGACCACCGGCGACACCTCGACGGGCACCACCGGCGACGAGTTCCCGGTCGGCGGTTGCGGAGCGCCGCCGTTCGAGTGGCTCCCGTCCGACGGCATGGGCGAGATCATCGACTTCGAGCAGGTCATCGAGCTCGACGCGCCGACGATCACCGACCTGCTCGAGCAGAACGGCTTCACCGCGCTGGGCGAGGCCGACTTCGGCGCGCGGGTCTACAAGATCCGCTACGTCACCCAGGATCGCGGCGAGAAGCACGAGACCACCGGCTTCGTGTCGTTCCCGCTGTTGGACGCGCCTGAGGAGCGGCCGGTGGTGGTGTGGGCTCACGGGACCAGCGGCTTCACCGACGCGTGCGCGCCGACCAAGGATCCGATGGGCTTCCAGGTGCCGCTGATCCTCGCGGCCAAGGGCTTCGTGTCGGTCGCGCCCGACTACATCGGCATGAACGGCTGGGGTCCGGCGTCGAACCGCCTGCACCCGTACATCGTGCCGGAGCCGACGGCGATCGCCACGCTCGACTCGATCCGCGCGCTGTACGAGCTGGCCGCCGCGAACATGGACCTGCCGGCCCGGCCGGGCGACGACGTGGTCCTGTTCGGCGCCTCCGAGGGCGGCTTCGCCACGCTGTGGGCCGACCGCTACGCGCCTCACTATGCGCCCGAGCTCAACATCGTCGCCAACGTCGCCGCGGTCCCGCCGACCGACGCGGTCGGGCTGACGGAGCACGGCGCGACCGTGTTCGGGCCGACCACCGGCGCGCTCGCGGCCGCGGTCGTCGGCGGCTGGGACTGGACCGGCCGTCAGGGCGACCTCAGCGAGGTGCTCAGCCCGGGCCCGCCGATCGACGTCGCCACGGTGCTGCCGATGATGATGGAAGGCGGCTGCAACTTCGATCTGCCGCCGGAGATCACGGGGACGAACCAGGTCTACACGCAGTCGTTCATCGACGCGGTGGTCGACCGCGACTGGGAGGCGCTCGGCGACTGGGGCTGCTTCCTGCGCCAGGCCACGCTCGGCGAGTCCGAGGTGCCGCTGCTGAAGATCACGCCGACGCTGATCCAGCAGGGCGAGGTCGACGACCTGGTCTACACGCCGGTGGTCAAGGCCGACCTGCCGCGCCTGTGCGATCAGGGCTACCAGCTCGAGCACATCGACTGCGCCGGCGCCGGCCACGGCGACTCGGTGCTGCAGGCGGTGCCGTACATCCTGGATTGGGTCACCGCCCGCCTGGACGGCGAGCCGCTGGCCGAGCCGTGCGTGATCCACGAGCCGACCGACTGCACCGCGCTGTGAGCCGCAGCGCGTGAGCGCTTCGGGGCAGGTCCCCGTGGACAGGTCCGAACGGGCAGGTCCTCGGGGACATGTCCGTTCGGGCAGGGCTCAGCCGGCGGGCGGGTCGGCCGGGACGTCGCTCGCGGGGGCGTCGCTCGCGGGGGTCGGGTCCGCGGCCGCTGCGGTCGGCTTGCCGGCCCCGCCGGCGGCGGCCCAGGCGTCGAGGTGGCGCAGGACGGTCATGACGATCTTGTCCTCGGCGCGCTTGCGCTTGGCGGCCACTGCGAAGCGGCCGTCGTCGACGTTGATCAGGATCGAGAAGCCGACCTGCGGGGTGCCGTCCTCGGCGGTGATGACCCCGGTGAGGCCGCTGACGCCGTCGAGGGTGCCGGTCTTGGCGCGCACGCGCTTGCCCGACTTGCGCAGCCGCGACACCAGGGTGCCGCGCTCGCCGGCGACGGGCAGGGCGGACAGGAGGCCGCCCTCCTCGGCGCGTACGCGGCCGGCGACCGCGATGAGGTCGACGAGCGCGCTGGTGGTGACGCGGCCGAGGTCCGACATGCCAGACCCGTTCTCGAACACCAGGGCGTTGGGGTCGAGGCCGAGCGCCCGCCAGTAGCCGAGCACGACCTGCGAGCCGTTGTCCCAGTCGCCGGGGCTCTGGGTCACGCGCCAGCCGACCGTGCGCAGCAGCTGCTCGGCCATGAAGTTGTTGGAGAAGGCGAGGGCGTCGGCGGCGATGACCGCGAGCGGGGCCGAGTCGCGGCGAGTGACCGGCTCCGCGCCGTGGCCGTAGGTCGGCGCGCGACCGTGGACGACCGGCAACGGGGCGTCCTGGCTGCGCGCGGCGAGCATGACCGCGAGGGCGCCGCCGGTGTAGAGGCCGGGGTCGGAGATCCGCCGCCGCACGAGCACCGGCTTGGCGCGGCGCCGGATCTTGCCGGTGACCTCGACGACGGTCTCGAGCGCGTCGCCCTCGCCGCGCGCGTAGGTGCGGACGGTCGGCGCGCCGCTGCCGAGGGTGGCGCGGTTGTCGATAACGACGTGGGTGCTGTCGGGGAACAGCTTGACGACCGGGCCCTCGGCCGCGGGCGCGACGGTGATCTCGACGGTGTTGAAGTCGAGGCTGAGCGCGCCGCTCGGGGCCTGGTACGACAGGCCGATCGCGGTGTCGGAGAAGCCGGGGGCCAGCCGGCGCGGCGAGAAGGCGGCGTCGTCGACGACGATCCGCGTCAGCGAGGCGAGGTCGGTGCGCGCGGCGATCTCGTCGGCGAGCGCGGCCAGAGCCACGTGGTCGAAGCTCGGATCGCCCTCGCCGACGACCACGAGGTCCTCGCCGTGCCGCAGGACGCGGGTCTCGAACCGGTAGTCGGCCCCGAGCAGATCGAGCGCGGCGGCGGTGGTCAGCAGCTTGTTGTTGCTGGCCGGGTTGAGCGGGACGTCGCCCTGGAAGTCGAACAGCACGGTGTCGCTGGCGAGGTCGCGGACGTGGACGCTGACCGAGGCGAGCCGCTCGAGCGGGGCGACGATCTTGCGGATCGCGCTGTCGAGCCCGGCAGTGTCGAGGGCGATCGGCGGCCCCCCGGCGCCGCCCCGCACCTGCTCGACGGCGCGGCTGACCGCCTCGAGGCGCGCCAGCAGCCGCTCCTCGGCGGTCGGCGGCGGCAGCTCGTCCGGGACGACGACGACCTCGACGTAGGCGTCGCGCCGCGGCTCGCCCTCGCCGGTCTCGAGGGACATGGCGTAAGGGACAGGCGCGACCATCCGCGTGAGCGCCCCGCCTTCGAAGACGAGGACGGCCGCGGCGACCAGGGTGATCGCGCCGGCCGCCGCGGGCCAGACGTGCATGCGCACTCACAATGATCCGAGGCGGAACAGCGCGTCAAGCCGCGGCCGCGCGGCGAGGGCGGCGGGGCGCGCCGCGCGAGGTGACAGCGCCGTCAGGTCGCGCGCAGGTGCGGAGGGGAGGCTGGCCGAAAGGACATGTGCGGTCCAGCGGACGCGAGCGCGCGCAGGCGCGCCGGCGCCCGCACGCGCACGGGGATGCGCCGGATCGACGCCGAAGATCCCCGGGTGCGGGCAGGGGCCGAGTCCGGGTTCGCCCGCGCTTGCTCACGTCGGCGGCGGCCTCGTGGATCCGGCTGGTGAAGCCCGGTACCCTGCGGCATGACCTCGCTTTTCCGTCGTTCTCTGGTGTCTGCTCCCTTGCTGCTGGCCGCCTGCGGCGACGACGGACGCGACAGCGCGACCGCGGGGGCGATGACGATGACGGGCGCGACGGTGACTGCGACGACGCCGGGCATCACCACCGAGAGCATGACGACGAGCAGCGGGACGGAGGCGCCGACCACCGGCGGCAGCGAGTCCGGCAGCTCGACGACGGAGGCGGTGACGACCACCGAAAACACCGGCGGGATCAAGTTCGACCTCGGCACCAACGACCTCGGCGAGACCGGCGGGCCGCCGCCCGGCAACGTGTGCAAGGTGCAGAACGACATGGACGCGATCGGCGACTGCGAGATGGAGGCGGCGCCCGACAGCTTCGCGCCGGCGCTGCAGTGGTCGTTCGGCGCCAACCTGCAGTCGATGGTGACGCCGCTGGTCGGCAACTTCACCGACGACAACGCCGACGGCGAGATCGATCTGTGCGACGTCCCGGACGTGCTGTTCGTCGCCGGGCCGACGATCGGTTACGGACAGATCTGCGAGCTGTTCGTGCTCGACGGCGCGACCGGGACCCAGCACTACGCGATCCCGACGAGCGAGAGCCTGTCGTGCTTCGCCACGCCGGCGTTCGCCGACATCGACAACGACGGCCTGCCGGAGATCGTGGCGATCTGGAACAGCGGCGGGACCTACCGCCTCAAGGCGTTCGAGCACGACGGCACGCTCAAGTGGACCAACTCGATCGACGGCGGCCAGTACGACCAGTTCTACCGCGAGACCGGGGCGGTGGCGATCCACGACCTCGACGCCGACGGCGACGCCGAGATCATCTTCAACCACGAGGTCTACGATCACAACGGCGTGCTGCTGTGGGCGCAGACCAACCCGCAGCCGGGCGAGCTCGAGGCGAGCGTCGGCGTCGACCTCGACGGCGACGGCAAGATGGAGGTCGTGACCGGCCACTCGGCGTATCGCCACGACGGCTCGGTGTACTGGGAGAAGTACCCGCAGGTGACTGCGCAGGCGATCCCGCAGATCGCCAACCTCGACGACGACCCGTTCCCGGAGGTGTTCATCACCTCGGGCCAGGGGCTATGGATGCTCGAGCACGACGGCACGGTGAAGTGGGGCCCGGCGACGCCGACCGGCGTGCAGCCTGCGGGCTACCTGACGTGGATGCGGCCGGGCACGGTGCACGACTTCGACGGCGACAGTCAGCCGGAGTACGCGTCGTCGTCGAGCGCCTTCTACGCCGTCTACGAGGGCAACCCGGCGACGGTGCTGTGGCAGTCGCAGGTCGTCGACAGCTCGGGCGCGGCCGGCGGCACCGCGTTCGACTTCCTCGGCGACGGCGTGGCCGAGGCGATGTACGCCGACGAGCAGAATTTCCGCATCTACGACGGCGTCACCGGTCAGGTCGTGCTGACGCAGGCGCGCGTCAGCTACACGCTGAGCGAGTACCCGATCGTGGCCGACGTCGACAACGACGGCTCGGCCGAGATCCTGGTGGTCTCGCTGTCGGGGCAGCCGGCCCTGCAGGTGCTGCGCGACGCCGAGGACCGGTGGATCCAGGCGCGCCGGATCTGGAACCAGCACGCCTACTACGTCACCAACGTGCGCGAGGACAGCACGCTGCCGACCACCCCGGTCGACAACTGGAAGATCTTCAACACCTATCGGACCAACGCCCAGATCGAGGGCGGCGGGCTGTGCATGCCCAACCCGCCGGGCTGACCGTGTGTTCTTCAGGACATGTCCGGGAGGTCATGTCCTGGAGCACGCGCCAGCGGGGAGCCGCGCGCGGGACCGCGCGGGCGGAGAAATTTCGGGGCCCCTCACGGATTCGGATTCGGCCGGGAAACCATGAACAGCGGCCTGTAACGGCCGGACTTAATCATGACTTTCCAGACCGTTCGTATTCCTCCTTTTCTCTCCTTTTCTCTCCTTCTCGCCGCGGGCGCTGCTTGCACGCTCCAGAAGGCCGACCTGGGCGCCTACTCCGGCACCGAGTCGACCGACACGAGCAGCGGCTCAGCCGCCGAGACGAGCACGTCGGGCGATGCGACCACCGGCGAGCCGCCGCAGCAGACGACCTCGACCGAGGCGCTGACCAGCCACGGAGCGGAGTCGTTCACGACGACCGGCACGCCGTGGGCGGGGTGCATCGGGCCCGAGGAGGGGACCGAGGTCGCCGTCGAGGTGAGCGCGCCGACCCTGATCGACCCCGAGGCGTACCCGAGCGAGTTCGACGTCCGCTGCAGCGTGCAGGGCGTCGTCGGCGGGGCGATCGAGCTGCAGTGCACCGACGACGCCGAGGCCATCCACGCGGTGACGCTGACGCTGACGACGGAGACGGCGCACACGGGGCTGCTGGGCGGCGAGACCGACGTGCGCCTCAGCTACCGCGCGGCCGAGTCCCAGGAGTTCGGGCTCGACCTGCGCACTCACGTGGCGGTCCACGCGGTCGACGACGGCGCCCTGCTGCTGCTCTACGCGATCGGCTACGACGTGTTCGCCGCCGACTTCGAGGCGTTCTGGGCGCCGATGCACTTCGTCGACGGCGACCTGGGCTTCTGCCCGGCGAACCCCAACGATCTGTGCGGCACCACCGAGCGGTCCACGGTGTACGTCAACGACGGCGTGGACCAAATCACCGTGTACGACGGCAACCTCGAGACGTTCCCGGCGTCGAGCATGTACGTCTACGCCGAGAGCGCCCGCGATACCGTCCAGACGAACTTCGAGGACTGCTTCGACGTGGTGTACGGTCGCTGGGTCGAGCTGCTGGCGCTCAAGGCCGACATGTGACGTGTCCGCGGGGACAGGTCGCTGCCCGCGCCCGGCTCACGGCTTCAGCCGCGGCTGGGTGCGGGTGTGACGGTCGGGGTGCGGCTCGCCGCGCTCGTCCTGCCACGGGAACACGCGCAGCGAGGGGTCGCTGTCCGGGTCCCACGCGACCAGGCCGAGGCCCTCGATGTCGCGCGGGACCATGTCCCAGGCGTAGCGGAACATCGGGTTGTGGGCGTTGCCGAGGCGGTCGAAGATCCGCACCTCGAACGACAGGCGGATCCACGTGCGGTGGGTGTCGACCTCGGCCGCGGCGCCGCGGTGCACGGTGTACGCGTCCATGAGCGTCAGCTCCCACGGCGCGGCGTGCCAGGCGTGCGCGCTGCGGGTCTTGGCGACCTGGTTGTTCATCTCGAAGAAGAAGTTGTGCCGCGCCTCGTCGAGGCCGGTGAAGTCGAACGGCTGGACGTAGTAGGCCGTCGGCAGGCAGTCGGTCACGGTGTACGTGTGGTTGATGCGGACCTTGGGCTGCCAGCGGGCGCCCTGGAAGCCGTCGACGTGGCAGGGCGCCTCGCGCTGCAGCACGCCGCCGCGGACGGGGCCCTGATCGACGGTGAGGTAGCAGTAGAACTCGTCGTAGTGGCGCGGGTTGACCGCGAGCTCGAGGTCGGCGACGCGCTGGACGAGCCAGCGCAGCTGCGCGAGCTCGGCGGGCAGGCGGAAGTCGGAGCCGGGGAACTTGATCGGCATGTCGAGCGTGCGCGGCATGCCGGGCTGCGCCAGGGCGGCCCGCTCGGCCTCGGGGACCTGGCCGAGCTCGACCGGTCGGCGCGCGACCTTGAAGTTCTCGAGGTCCCAGATCGTGCCGATCTTCTGCAGGATCGGCGAGCCTTGCGGCAGCGCGGGGAGGATGGCCTTCGGGTCAGGTTCGATCTGCACGCCGACGTCGGCGAGGCCGGGGACGGTGTAGTGCTTGCCGCGGTAGCCGAGCTCGTGGACTTCTGTCACGCCTCCGTCATCTCGCACAGGCCGCGGACGTTGGCGAGGCCCTCGACGGCGTCGACCTCGGGTGCGCGGCCGTGCGCGACGGCGTCGACGAAGTCCTGGAGCTCGCCGAGGTAGGGGTCGGCTGGCTCATAGGACAGCTCGCGGTCGCCCACGACGATCCGGCCGCCGCCGTGCGGGCCGAGGACCTCTTCGCCGCGGGCCGAGCCGGCGTCGCCGAACACCTCGATCGAGCGAGGGGCGCGGAAGACGACGGAGGTGAGGATGTCGGCAGTGGCGCCGCCGGCGAAGCGCAGGGCGACCGCGGCGGTCTCGTCGTGGGGGCCGCGGTGGACGGGGCTGGTGGTGAGCGCGTGGGCGCGCTCGATCTCGCCGTGAGCAGGGCGGAGGTACCAGCGCACGAGGTCGAGGCAGTGGGTGCCGACGGCCGCGAGCGACCACCAGCGGCCGACCTCGGGCGAGGCGCGCCAGTTGTTCGCGTCGCGCTCGACGAAGGTCCAGGTGGCGCGCATGTGCAGGACGCGGCCGAGCTCGCCGGCGACGACGCGCTCGCGCAGGGCCCGGAGGCCGGGGTGGAAGCGCAGGTGATAGCCGACGGCGAGGCGGATCCCGGCGGCCTCACAGGCGCGCACGACGGCCTCGGCGTCGGCGACGTCGGTGGCCATCGGCTTCTCGACGAACACGTGCTTGCCGGCGCGGGCGGCGGCGATCGCCTGGGCGGCGTGGAGGCGGTCGGGGGTGGCGAGGACGACCGCGTCGAGCCGCGGATCGGCGAGCATGTCGGCGAGGTCGGTGAAGATCGGGCCGCGCGCGCCGTGACGCGCGGCGAAGGCCTGCGCGCGCTCGCGGTCCCGCGAGCACACGCTCCACAGCACGGCCCCGCGGACCTTCGCCAGCGCCGGCGCGAGGCGGCGATCGGCGATCGATCCGGGGCCGACGAGTCCGACGTGCAGCATCGTGCGACGCTAGCACGCGCGTCGGCGGCCGCGAGCGCGCGCCCCTGACCGGTCCGATCGAACATGTCCGGAGAGACATGACCTTGAATTGCGGAGACCGGGCCCGGAGCCCGCGCCGGGGCGGTTGCGGCGATCTCCGCCGTCCGCGCCGATGCGACCAATCCCACGCGCCCGCGCCAGGAGGCGTTTGCGGGGGTTTCCAGACATGGGCGGGGCTCGCGCGACTAGGCACTTCGTGACGCTTCCGTCACCATCCCGCCACGCATCCGTGATGCGCTCCGTATGCCGCTCCACCTCGCGCTCGCGCTCTCCTGGCCGCTGATGCAGGCGGCGCCGACCTCCCGGCTGCTCGCCGACGCGCCTGACGCGGTGCCGACGCCGGAGCGCCCGAAGGTCGGAGTCGCGCCGGTCGCCGAGGCGCCGGGGCCGGTCGACGCCGAGCCGGCGAACGAGGGCTCGGAGGTGGCGGAGACGAGCGAGGGGCCGGCGGCGATCGACTCCGAGCCGGAGACGGGGGCCGCGCCGGCGAAGCTCGATCGCAAGGCGGACGCGAAGGTGCAGAAGTTCAAGTTCAAGCCGGGCCGCGGCTTCGAACTGGCGACGAAGGACGGCAACTACGTGCTGGCGATCCGGGCGCGCTTGCAGGTCCGCTACGACCTCGAGCACCCGAACATGCCGGGCGAGCCGATCGATCACCTGCTGCAGATCCGGCGCGCCCGCGTGGTGTTCGCCGGCAACGTGTTCGGCAAGCACAACCGCTACTACATCCAGTTCGGCTTCTCGCCGCGCGACATGCTGGGCGGGCTGCCCGACAACTCGCCAGGCATCCGCTACAACCCGGTCCGCGACGCCCGCGTCGAGTTCACGTACCTGCGCGACGCGACGGTCTGGCTCGGCCAGATGAAGGTGCCGTTCAGCCGCCAGCGCGTGATCTCGTCGGGCAACCAGCAGTTCGTCGATCGCTCGAGCGTGAACGAGGAGTTCAACCTCGACCGCGACATCGGCCTGGTGCTGCGCTCGGACGACATCGCCGGGCTCGGCCGCCTCAAGTACGCGCTCGGCGTGTTCATGGGCGACGGCCGCAACGCCTACGAGTTGACGAACACCGGCGCGCTGTACGTCGGCCGCGTGACCGTGATGCCGTTCGGCAAGTTCGAGGACGACTCGGAGGGCGACCTCGAGCGGCAGAAGAAGCCCGGCCTGTCGCTCGGCGGCGCCTACGCGTACCACGACGACGCGCCCGGCGAGCGCGGCGTGCACGGGGCGCGCCCGGCCGACGGCGGCACGACCGACATCCACCACGCGACCGCCGACCTGATGTTCAAGTGGCGCGGGCTGTCGTTCGAGTCGGCGTTCCACTACCGCAAGGCCCGCCGCCGCAACCCGGGGAGCGCGGTCGACGAGATGGGGATGCCGGTGCCAGTGGCGCTGGCGCGCGACGGCGTCGGCTGGTTCGGCCAGTTCGGCTACCTGATCCCGCCGGCGGACGTCGAGTTCGTGACCCGCTACAGCTTCGTCCGCAACATCTTCGGCGACAAGAGCTCGATGATCGACCGCGACGAGCTCGGCGGCGGCGTCAACTGGTACATCGCCGAGCACAACTTCAAGATCTCGTTCGACTACTTCCGCGTGTGGGACGGCCTGCTCGGGCCGACCGTGCGCGAGGCGATGGCCAACGGCGTCGACCGGTTCCGCCTGCAGATCCAGCTGGCGTTCTGAGTCCTTCGGGACATGTCGAAACGGACATGTCCCGAAGGCCAGTGAATGCTACTTGCAGTAGTCGTCCTGGTGGGCGACGCCGTCGACCACGACCTCGGTGCCGGCGCGGATGACGAACTCGCTGAGGCCGACCTCGGTGCCGGCGTCGGCGTCCCAGTCGTAGGTGTAGCCGAGCTGCGTCCACGGGTAGCCGGGGTCGTCGCCGTACGAGGCGGCCCGCAGGTCCTCGATCCACATCTTGTGCTCGGGATCGACGTCGGCGCGGAAGTCGAGCTGGGCCACCGAGTCGTCGATCTCGGGGTCGGGGCTCGGCCGGAACATGCCGTCCAGCGGCACCCACAGGGTCACGAGCCGATCCTTGCCGTTGTCCGGCGGGAGACCCATGAGCCGCTCGAGGCGCGAGGTCAGGTCGGCGCCCTGCAGGCCGGTGGCGGTGCAGAAGTCCTTGAGCGAGGGGATCGGGGTGACCCACACCTCGACGCCGAGCGGCATGGTCGTGCCCTCCTTGCCGTCGTAGCCGTTGTACGAGGTCCAGGTGACCATGAGGACGCGATCCTCGGCGTCGAACACGAGGTCCGGGTTATCGAGGGTGATGGCGACGAGGTCGTCGTCGATCTCGTCGGCCTCGGGGACCGCGGCGTCCTCCACGGCCGCCCGGTAGAGCTCCGCGGGGGTGGCCTCGGGCTCGGGCTCGGTACATGCGACCGCTTGGATCGCGAACGTGAACAAAAGGACAGGGCGCAGCAGCGACATGCGCGGAGGGTACACGCGCCGGCGACGGCGGTTCAATCACCGGCCTCGCAGGCAAACTCGCAGCTGGGCGCCCACTGGGCGCGCGTGGGCGCCCAGATGAGGCGCCCGCGCGCGTCGAGGCGCCGAGCGGGCGCGCGTCCGACCGCGATCGACGAACTACACGACGTTCGCGGCGGATGTCCGATCGGACAGACGGGAGCCGCGCTCAGTGCTCGTGGCCGTGGCCGTGATCGTGATCGTGATCGCAACGACCCTCGGCGTGGGCCTTCTCGTGCTCCTCGATCTGGCGCCGGACGTCGTCCATGTCGAGGCCCTGGACCTCGCCCACGAGCTCGTCGAGGGCCTTGGCGGGCAGCATCCCGGCCTGGCGGAACAGGAGGATGCCCTGGCGGAACACCATGACGGTGGGGATCGAGCGGATGTCGAAGGCGGCGGCCAGCTCTTGCTGGGCCTCGGTGTCGAGCTTGCCCCACAGGACGCCCTGGTGGCGCTCGGACGCGGCCTCGTAGACGGGGGCGAAGGCGCGGCAGGGGCCGCACCAGCTGGCCCAGCAGTCGAGCACCACCGTGTCGTTGCCCTCGACGATGCTCTGGAAGTTGCCGCTGGTGATCTCGGTGGTGCTCATGTCATTGCTCCTCGGTGCTTGCATAGCACCCGTCGCGGAAGGTCTGTCATGGATCGGCACGACGCGCCCCGCGGAACTCGCGCGTGCAGGCGGCTCAGCGGGAGAATTCGCCGAGGATGTCGGCGATCGGCCGGCCGGCGTGGCGCGCCCGGGCCGTTTCACCGGTGGAGAAGGAGCGCGTCAACATGCGGTCGACGTAGAGGGTGCCGTCGAGGTGGTCGACTTCGTGTTGCAGGATCCGGGCGGGCCAGCCGCGCACCCGCAGGGTCTGCGGCTGGCCGCGTCGGTCGAGGCCGGTGACCTCGACCTCGGCGTGACGCTCGACCAGCGCGGTGTAGCCGTGGACGCTGAGGCACCCCTCGAAGAAGGTCCGCCTGTCGTCGCCGATCGGCCGCAGCACCGGGTTGATGAACACGTGCACCGGCAGCTCGACGCGCTCGCGCTCGCGCAGCTCGGCCGGCGTGAGGCGAGCCATGAGTTCGGCCCGGTCCTCGAGCACGAGGATCCGCAGCGGGACGCCGAGCTGCGGCGCCGCCAGACCCACGCCCGGGGCCGCTCGCATGGTCGCGATCATGCGGTCGACGAGCTCCTGGATCTCCGGCGTGGGGATCCGCTCGACCGCAAGCTCGGCAGCGCGGCTGCGCAACACCGGGTCGCCGGCCTGGACGATGTCGGGGTGCGCAGCAGAGGGGGCGGGCGCGGAGGGGGCGGGCGCGGACGGCGGCATGGGCTTGGAGACGGACGGAGCGCACGCGGCGCTGGCGAACGCGAGCGCAAGGAGGCGAGGGAACATGCGCGCTTCCGGCTAGCACGAACGGCGGCGCGCCGGAAGCGGTGGGACGGCCCGGGGCGGACGAAAGGCCGTGATCCCGGCGAGGGGCCGGAGCTGGCGCTGGACCGGCCGGCGCGCGGGGGACGTCAGGTTGCCTGTATGTTCGAGCATGTCTTCAAGGACATGTGATTCGCGTCGGTGGTCGAGCGAGGTCGGCGGACGGCGACGGCCGCGCGTCCGTCGGGCGCGGCGACGTCGGCACGATCCCCATGAAGACGGCGGCCAGATCGGGTAGATCGAGGGCATGTCGAGGGTCTTTACCCGCGAGCGCTGCATCCCGTGGCTGTGCGCCCGCGTCCCGCTCGACGACGAGCCGCAGGAGGTCGCGCTGTCCGTCGACGAGTTGTGCGCCCGGATCCCGCGCCGCGCCGCCCGTGGTTTGGGGCTGTCCGGCGCGCTCGGTCTGGGGGCGGCGGCGCTGGTGCTGCTGACTGCGCCGCGCCCGGCCAGGGCCGAGAGCGCCGCGGGCGGGCCGGCGGTCCGCTCGGTGGCCGGCTACACGCTCGGCGGCCTCGGCCTCGGCGCGCTGGCCGTGAGCCGTCGCCTGCACCGCACGTCGCCAGGGCTGGCGGTGCTGTGCGCCGGGCGCGACGCCGACCTCGACCCGACGCGGATGGCGGCGCTCGTCAAGACCGCGCGCGCCAGGCTGTCCGAAACAGCATGGCCGAAAGGACATGTCTGGTTGATCTCGGAGGGCCCGCTGTCGGCCGAGCGCAAGGCCCAGGCGGCGGCGCTCGAGGTGCGCTGCTTCGTGGCCGTGAACGGACGCATCACCGAGGTGTGACGGTCGGCGCCCGCGGACGCGCCGCGTCGCGCGCCGCCCTCGTCTCATGGAGAGCGCGGGGGCCCTGATTGGAGCGCCCCGACCGTCGGTCGATACTGGCGGCCGATGAGCGTGGCGAAGCCGGAGTACTACGGGGCGGCCTTGAATTCGTTCGTACTCGCGTTCGGCGAGGCGAACAGCGTGGTGCAGAAGATCCTGCACGACGCCGGGGTGAGCCGGATCGATCCGGAGCGCTGGTACGACTACGAGTGGGCGAGCGCGATCTACTACCGGATCGGCGAGAAGGTCGGCCGGGCGGCGGTCATCAACGTCGGCCGCAAGATGATCGAGGCGGCCCCGTTCCCGCCGGGCATCGACAGCGTGCAGAAGGTGCTGATGAGCCTCGGCGCGGCGTTCAAGCTCAACACCCGCGGCGGCGACGTCGGCGACATCTTCTGCACGATCGAGGACGACTACAGCGCGACGATCGTCCGCACGCAGCGCGGCCTGTGCCCGTTCAACATCGGCATCATCGAGGGCTGCTGCGCCCGCTACGGGGTGAAGCCGCTGATCGAGCACGGCGCCGACGGCTGCCAGGACGAGGGCGCGCCGACCTGCACGTACCACGTGAGCTGGTAGGGGGTTCGCGGCGCGGGCCGGGATCCTATGCCCGATCGGACATGCCCGGATGCGCATGTCCTCGAGGACATGGCTTTCGTGACAGCCACGCGTCAGCCCGGCGGGTCGGGCATGCAGACGGCGCCGCCTTCGATCTGGGCGTTGGTGCGGAAGGTGTTGAGGGCCTGCCAGGACGGGATCTGGTGCTGCGGGATGGTGCCGTCCTCGCGCACGTTGGTGACGTGGTAGGCGTGCTGGTTCCAGATCCTGCGGGCCTGGATCCACCGGTCCTCGACGTCGCGGACGACCTGGACGGCGGGCTGCTGGCCGCCGTTGGAGACGACGACGATCTCGGCCGAGCCGTCGTCGTCGACGTCGGCGACGACGGGGTTCTCGGCCTGCGTCCACGAGGACCGCGGGCTCGACAGCAGGACCGCGCCGCCCTCGCCGTAGACGAACAGGAAGTTCTCGTCGGCGTACATCGCCTGGGCGTAGCCGGCGCCGATGAAGTCGAAGGCGGTGCCGGCCGCGTAGCCGCTGTTGTCCTGCACGGAGGCGGTCCACAGCAGGCTGAGGTCGGGGCGGTAGATGTTGTAGTGCTGGTTGGAGCTGACGAGGATCTCGGCCGCGCCGTCGCCGTCGACGTCGTGGATCGCGGCCGGGCGCCACCACGAGGCGTCGCCGCTGGGGTTCTGGTCCTGGTAGACGATGGTGCCGTCGTGCTCGAGCAGCGTCAGGCCGCTGAAGCCGGCCAGCAAGACCTCCGGCTCGGGGTCGTCGTCGAAGTTGCCGACCTGCGGGTGGGCGATGGCGACCGACGTGTTGTAGTGGACGCTGCCGTCGTGGTGGAAGGCGTCGCCGCCCTGCAGGACCTCGAGGTCGCCGTCGCCGTCGAGGTCGGCGGCGAACGGGATGTCGATCGCGCCGTTGCTGTTGCCGAGGAAGATCTGGTCGCCGAGGTGATCGAGGACGGCGCGGCCGGCCATGATCTCGACGTCGCCGTCGGCGTCGAGGTCGGCGAGGGCGACGGCGACCTGCCAGGCGTCGAACACGACCGGGCTCTCCCACTTGAAGGTGCCGTCGTGCTCGAAGGCGATCGCGTGGCCGTTGATGATGTTGTCGACCTCGCTGCGGATCGTGACGATCTCGGGCAGGCCGTCGCCGTCGATGTCGCCGATCGCGGGGTTGGCGTAGCCGTCGATGATGTCGGGGATCTTGAGGTTCACGGCGCCGGTGAGGCCGTCGAGGATGTAGATGTGGCCGTCGGACTGGGCGTTGCCGTAGAGCGGGACGACGACGTCGGGGACGTCGCACAGGTCGATGACGCCGTCGCCGTTGTCGTCGGTCATGTTGGCGACGAGCGGGGTGGCGACGGCGTGGACCTCGCCGTCCTGGCCGGCGAAGGCCCACTGGACGGCGGGCATGAAGCTGTCCGGCGGGGCCTCCATCTCGCACTCGCCGACGGCGTCCTCGCCCTGGACCTTGCAGCGATCGACGGGGGGCGGATCGCCGGTGGTGCCGAAGCCGACGTCGAGCTTGACGCCCTCGGTGATGGGACCGCTGGTCGTGGTGGTGCTGGTGGTGGTCGTCGTCTCGCCGTCGGTGCCGGTGGAGGTGGTGGTGGTCGTCGGCGCGCCGGTGCTCGGGGCAGCGCCGGTGGTCGTGGAGGTGTCCGAAGAGACAGCTCCTCCGGTCTGCCCGTCGGTGGCGTTGATAGCGTCGCCGCAGGCGTGGAGGAGCGCGAGACCGGTGAGGCTGCAGAAGAGGCGTGAGGGCGACACGGAGCGACGATACACCGGCGGCCCGACTCTGCGTGCGCGGAAGTCCGTGGATGGGCGCCGGGCAGGTACCATGCGGCGGATGGCGGAGACACCCGGGACACTGCAGGTGGCGCGAGAGCGGGCACGTGGGCTTGGACGCGCGGCGCGAGCGATGGGATGGCTGCTGCCGGCGCTGACTGCCTGCGGGCAGGAGCCGGCCGACAGCGCGAGCGAGGGGATGAGCGCAGGGACGACGACGGGCACGACGACGCCCGAGCCGGACACGAGCACGAGCACGAGCACGAGCACGGGCACGCCGACGTCGACGGGGCCGACGACGACGTCGGAGGCGACGACTGCCGCGGCGACGACGAGCGAGACGACTGGGACGACGGACGCGAGCACCACGGGGGCGCCGGTCGAGGGGTGCGCCGATCTGCCGCTGTGCGACGATTTCGAATCGGTGGCCGCGGGCGGGGTGCCGGATCCGTCGCTGTGGACGGTGACGTCGCCGAATTGCAGCGGGACCGGGACGCTGGCGATCGACGGGGCGGTGGCCCACACGGGCGGGCAGTCGCTGCGCGTCGACGGCGGGGGCGGGTACTGCGATCACGTGTTCGTCGCCAACACGGAGGCGATCGCGGCGATCGGGCCGCAGGTGTACGGGCGGCTGTGGGTCCGCTTCGAGGCCGCGCTCGGGCAAGGCCACGTGACGTTCGTGACGCTGCGCGACAGCGCCGACGGCGGGGGCAAGGACCTGCGCATGGGCGGGCAGTCGACGATCCTGATGTGGAACCGCGAGTCGGACGACGCGACGCTGCCGGCGTTGAGCCCGGCGGGGATCGCCCTCAGCGTGGCGCCGACACCTGGCGCCTGGACGTGCGTGGAGTTTTTAGTGGATTCGGCCGCGCCCGCGCTGACGACGTGGGTCGACGGGACGGAGGTGCCGGGGCTGGTGATCGACGGCGAACCGACGCCGGACGTCGACCAGCAGTGGCTGAACAAGCCCGACTGGCAGCCGTCGCTGGTCGACTTCAAGCTCGGGTGGGAGAGCTACGGCGGTCAGATGATGACGCTGTATTTCGATGATGTCGCGCTGGCCGGGGAGCGGATCGGCTGCGATCCGTAGCGGCATTCGCCTGTCGGCCGCTGACCGCGTCGCTAGCGGTCCCAAATTTCGTGTGTCCTGAGGGCCATGTCCATGGAGACATGGTGAGAAGGGCATGGTCTCGGAGGCATGTCTTGACGGACATGCCCTCGAGGACATGACTTCAGGGCTCGGGGTCGGTCGGGCGGCGGACGCCGGTGGGGCCGTGGAGGTGGTCGACGCTGACGAGGACGGGCTCGCCGGCCTGCCAGCCGTCGTACTCGGCCCTCGGGGTGTCGCGGGTGTAGATCTCGCCCTCGTCGCCGTAGGCGAACACGACGGCGTAGCTGCCGTCCTGGACGGTGCGCTCGCGGTCGCCGCTGGTGGCGATCTCGGCGAAGCGCAGGCCGTCGTGGCCGTCGCCGCGGACGACCGTGCGGTCCGCGTCGACCCAGGCCTGGGTGACGTAGTCGCACCAGGTGGCGTAGATCGGGCGCGAGCAGTACTTGGTTCGCGTGCGGGTGACGGAGCGCGTGCAGGTCTTGGGCACGCTGGTGCAGGTGCGGCTGAACGAGCCGTTGCCGTTGTTGCGGGTGCTGCACGACTGGGTGGAGCCGCACGAGTAGGACTCGCTGGCCTGGTAGTTCTCGGTGCCGCAGGCGTAGGACTCGTCGTGGTGGTGCTTCTCGCGGCAGCCGGTGACTGCGACGCCGGCGACCTCGCCGCGGCCGGCTCGCGGCGGGACCTCGGCGCGCTCCCGGACGGCGGCCTTCCAGTCGCCGCGGTTGACGTTCTGCCAGCGCTGCAAGGTGGTGGTGTGCGTCCAGTGGAGGCCGACGACCTTGCCCTGGTACTCGTGATCGACGGTGCACCAGGCGACGAGGCCGGCGAAGAAGACGAGACAGAGGCCGACGATCCAGCGGCGCCGATGCGAGGACCACGAGGCGAGCAGGCGCTGCAGGAAGCCGGACGGAGGCGGCGGGGTCGGCTTCGGCGGCGGCGGCTGGCCCTCGCGCCCGCCGCCGCAGCTGTCGCAGGTCGCCGAGGAGGCGCGGTTGTTGGAGCCGCAGTAACGGCAGGACCAGTCGGGGCCGTCGTGGGCGAGCGCGAGGTCGTCGGGGTCGGAGATGGCGGCGCCGTCGAAGGCGGCGTCGTCCGGCGGCCGCATGGCGTCGAGCTCGTGCTGCTCGCGCGGGTCGCCGCACGAGGGGCAGCGCTTGTCCCGGCCGCTGATGTCCTTCTGCCCGCAGCGCGTGCAGTCCCACAGGCCCCAGGCGGTGACGGTGGTGTCCACCGCGGGGAACGATACCGCGGGGCGAGGCGAAGCGGGGGCGATGAAGTGGGGCGCAGGTCCGCGCGGTGTTGCGGGGGCGCCGGATGCGGCCCGGTGGACGCACGCGTTCGCTCGCGGTCGGGGCCATCGCGCGGCAGATGGACAGGGACGCGCTCCGGCTCCAGGATGCAGGAATGACATGGCGATTCGGACATGCTCGAAAAGTCATGTCTGAAGAGACATGGAACAGCGTGACTCGAGCGGCGGGTTCGAGGACGATGGCGGCGCAGCGGCGGGGGTGAGCGACTACGAGTCGCCGGTGGGCGGGTGGGGCGTGCGTGCAGAGCGCGGGAGGAGCGCGGTCGGATCGCCCGCCGGAGCGGGGCGTACACTGGGACCATGCGGAGCTCGCTGCTGCTCGTCGTCCTGATGTCGCTCGCATGTACCGCGCACGAACCACCGCCGCGGATTCGCGTGCCGGACGAGCCGTTGCAAGAGCCGTCGAGCGGACGCCAGGTGCCGAGCGCGGTGCAGGAGACCGGCGGGACCGGCGATGTGGACGACTCGACCGCGGACGCGCTACCCCCGGTGGTCGCCGGCGACGTGGCGCAGGACGGGCCGGTGAAGCAGGTCGAGTCGCTGGCGGACGACGCGTACGAGCGAGGCAAGCGCCACGCGCAGGCGGCCATCGCCAGGAACGAGCTGGGGATCGAGACGTACGGCTACCCCGCGGCGTGCCGCTACGAGTACGCCCGGATCTTGCGGGAGCAGTACAAGGTGACGCTGCACGAGGTCGCAGGCTGCGTCATCGACGATGCGATCGCCGAGCACGCGCGCGGCTACAACGAGGTGATGGACGCCGAGATCGTGCGGCGCCACGGTCCGAACGTGTTCAAAAAGGTGAGCCGGAAGGCCGGCTGCTGAGACCAGCCGGGCGCATCCGGACGATGGGGCATGTCCGGAGAGACATGGGTGAGAGGACATGCTGCTGAGAGCATGTCCTGAAGGTCATGCCGGGGCGAGGATCAGCAGGAGGTCGCCGGCGTCGAGGTTGTCGCCGACGGCGACGGCGAAGCGGCGGAGGACGCCGGGATGCGGGGCGGCGACGACGGTCTCCATCTTCATGGCGGAGAGGACGATCAGGGGGGCACCGGCGGCCACCTTGTCGCCGACGGCGGCGCGCAGCTCGGTGACCGCGCCGGGCATGGGCGCGGCGACGGCGGCCGGGTCGTCGGGGGCGGCGCGCTCGCGCTGCTTGACGGTCTGGGTGGCCGACTTGTCGGGGATCCGCAGCGAGCGCGGCTGGCCGTTGAGCTCGAAGAACACGTCGCGCTGGCCGTCGGGGCCGAGCTCGCCGACCGCCTTCATGCGCACGATCAGCGTCTTGCCTTGCTCGATCTCCACGCTGAGCTCCTCGCCGACCGGCAGCGGGGCGAAGAAGGCCCGCGTCGGCAGGCGCGAGACGTCGGCGAACTGGGTGCGGAACGCGAGGTAGTCGCGGAACACGCCCGGGTAGAGCGCGGCCGAGACGACGTCGACGTCGCGCAGCGGCATGCTGGTGAGCTTGCGTAGCTCGGCGGTGAGGGCGTCGAAGTCGAGGTCGGGCAGGGCGGCGCCGGGGCGGCCGTCGAAGCTGGGACGGCCGCGCAAGACCTTGGTGCGCAGCGGCTCGGGGAAGCCGCCGTAGGGCTGGCCGAGGTGGCCCTGGAAGAACTCGACGACGGAGCTGGGGAACGACAGGGTGTCCGCCTGCGCCTGCACTGCGGCCTCGTCGAGGTCGTTCTGGACCATGAACTGGGCCAGGTCGCCGACGACCTTGGAGGACGGGGTGACCTTGATGACGTCGCCGAGCAGGCGGTTGGCGGCCGCGTAGGCCCGCTTGATCGCGGGCCAGCGCGAGGCGAGGCCGAGGGCGTTGGCCTGGAACTGCAGGTTGGTGAGCTGGCCGCCGGGCATCTCGTGCAGGTACACGTCGGCGCTGCCGCTGAGGTTGCCGGCCTCGAACGGGGCGTAGAGGCCGCGCGCCTGCTCCCAGTAGTTGCCGAGCGGCTGGAGGTCGGCGATCGAGAGGCCGGTGTCGCGCTCGCTGCCTTGGAGCGCGGCGACGAGGGCCCCGAGGGCCGGCTGCGAGGTGACGCCGGCCATGGCGGTGATCGCCGCGTCGACGATGTCGGCGCCGGCCGCCGAGGCGGCGAGCATGGAGGCGACGCCGGTTCCGGCGGTGTCGTGGGTGTGGACGTGGATCGGGACGTCGGGGTGGGCGGCGCGCAGGGCCTCGACCAGCATCATGGCGGCGCGCGGGCGCAGGAGGCCGGCCATGTCCTTGATGGCGAGCACGTGGGTGCCCATCTCGACCAGCTTGCCGGCGAGGTCGACGTAGTACTGCAGCGAGTACTTGGTGCGCCCGGGGTCGGCGACGTCGCCGGTGTAGCAGAGCGCGGCCTCGATCACGCCGCCGGCCTCGCCGACGGCGTCGACGCCGAGCTTGAGGTTCTCGGTGTAGTTGAGGCAGTCGAAGATCCGGAACACGTCGACGCCGCGCTCGGCCGAGAGGCGGACGAACCGGCGCACGACGTTGTCGGGGTAGTTGGTGTAGCCGACGGCGTTGGCGCCGCGCAGCAGCATCTGGAACGGGATGTTGGGGACGAGCGCGCGCAGGCGCTCGAGGCGGTCCCACGGATCTTCGCGGAGGAAGCGGAGGGCGACGTCGAAGGTGGCACCGCCCCACATCTCGAGGCTGAAGGCCGGGGCGAGCACGCGGGCGGTCGCCGGGGCGATGGCGAGGAGGTCGATGGTGCGGACGCGGGTGGCGAGCAGCGATTGATGGGCGTCGCGCCAGGTGGTGTCGGTGAGGAGCAGGCCGGGGTGGGCGCGCACGGCCGCGGCGAAGGCCTTGGGGCCCTTCTCGCGCAGGAGGTCGCGCCAGCCGGACAGGCGGGCGCCTTCGCGGGTGTCGGGGATCTCGGGGTCGATGCGCGCGGGCGGGTTGGTGGTGGCCCACGGGGTGGTGGGGCCGTTGACCGCGACCTCGGCGAGGAAGCGGAGCAGCCGCTGGGCGCGGTTGCGTCGGGTGGGCAGGTCGAACAGCTCGGAAGTGCCGTCGACGAAGCCGGTGGTGATGTCGCCGGCGACGAACTTGGGGTGGGTGAGGACGTTCTGAAGGAAGGGGATGTTGGTCTTGACGCCGCGGATCCGGAACTCGGCGAGGGCGCGCAGCAGCTTGTGCCGCGCGACCTCGAAGGTGTTGCCGCGCGCGGTGACCTTGACGAGCAGCGAGTCGTAGTGCGGCGTGATGACGGCGCCGCTGTAGCCCGAGCCGCCGTCGAGGCGGATGCCCATGCCGCTGGCCGAGCGGTAGGCCTCGATGCGGCCGGTGTCGGGGCGGAACTGGGCCCGGGGATCTTCGGTGGTGATCCGGCACTGGACGGCGTGGCCGCGCGCGACGATCGCCTCCTGATGGAGGCCGAGGTCGTGGAGGGTGGCGCCGCCGGCGATCCGGATCTGCGCCTGCACGAGATCGACGCCGGTGATCTCCTCGGTGACGGTGTGCTCGACCTGGATCCGCGGGTTGACCTCGATGAAGTAGTGGCGACCTGTCTCATCGACCAGGAACTCGACGGTGCCGGCGTTCTCGTAGCCGACCGCGCGCGCCAGCCGGAGCGCGTCGCCGTGCAGGCCGGCGCGCGTCTCGTCGGAGAGGCCGAGCGCCGGCGCCATCTCGACGACCTTCTGGTGGCGGCGCTGGACCGAGCAGTCGCGCTCGAACAGGTGCACGACCTCGCCGGTGCGATCGCCCAGGATCTGCACCTCGACGTGGCGGGCGGCGCCGATGTACTTCTCGAGGAAGACGGTGCCGTCGCCGAAGGCGGCCTTGGCCTCGCTGGCGGCGCGCGTGAACGCCTCGTCGAGCTCGTCGTCGCTGCGGACGACCCGCATGCCGCGCCCGCCCCCGCCCATGGCGGCCTTGACGATCAGCGGGAAGCCGTGGGCGGCCGCGAACGCGCGCGCGGCGGGGAGATCGGGGACGGGACCGTCGCTGCCGGGGACGACGGGGACGCCGCTGGCGATGGCGAGGGCGCGCGCGGCGGTCTTGTCGCCGAAGGTGTCGAGCGCCTCGGCGGAGGGCCCGACGAAGGCGATGCCGGCGGCCGCACAGGCGCGCGCGAGGGCGCTCTTCTCCGACAAGAAGCCGTAGCCGGGGTGAATGGCGTCGACGTCGTGGGCGGCGGCGAGGGCGACGATGGCGTCGATGTCGAGGTAGGCCCCGACGGGGGTCTTGCCCCTGCCGACCAGGTAGGCCTCGTCCGCCTTGTAGCGGTGGAGGTGGACGCGATCTTCGTGGCTGAAGATCGCCACGGTGCGGATCCCCAGCTCGGTTGCGGCGCGGAACACCCGGATCGCGATCTCGCCGCGGTTGGCACAGAGGAGCTTGCGGATCGGTCGAGTCGTGGGGGCCATGGCGCGTCGGAGATAGCAGAGCTCGCGCGCGCGCGTGGGGCGGGGTGCGATGACACGGCGCGGGGGCGGGAGAACACGGTCTGCGCGCGTTCTGGCGCGGGCCCTACGCGAGCCGCGCAGGTGGGGCGGCAGGCCCTCCGTGCGGTATGGTGCAGGTGTGACCGAGGAGCCGCTGCCGCGCCTCTACGGCGACTTCGAGCTCGCGCGCCTGATCTGCGCCAACGAGACCGGCCGGATCTATCGCGGCTTCTTCCGGGGCTTCCGCGCGTCGAACGTGCGCGTGTTCAGCCGCCAGTACACGTGCGACGAGGCGGCGGTGCAGACGTTGCGCGCCGATCTCCAGGCCGACCGCGTGATGCACAAGTTCGTCACCGGCGGCTCGTGCTACCTGCCGTTCCGCGTCGAACAGACCGTGCTCCAGGCGATGAGCCCGCGCGAGGGCGTCGACCTCGCCACCAAGATCGCCGACCACGGGCCGATGGCATGGCCGGAGGCGCGGTCGGTGCTGCTCGATGTGTGCCGCGGGCTGGCCTACGCCCACGCGCAGCTGATCGTCCACGGCGACCTGAAGCCGGAGAACTGCTTCTGCGAGGAGCCGATGGAGGACGAGACGGACGATCGCCCGCGGGTGCTGGTGATGGGCTTCGGCCTGGCCCGCGCGTACCGCCGCGCGTTCCCAGAGTGGCGGCCCGAGCTCGCCGAGGTGTTCGAACCGTCGACGGTGTTCCCGGTGTACATGTCGCCCGAACAGGTGGGCGGCGAGCAGCCGACCGTCCGCTCGGACATCTATTCGCTCGGGGTGCTGATGATCCACCTGCTGACCGGCCACCGCCCGCGCGCCACCGGGGCGCCGCCGGCGGTGGAACGCGCGGGCACCCCCGGCCCGTACCGCGCCGACGAGGGCAAGCTGACGCGGGCGCAAGCCGAGGTGGCGCTCAAGGCGGTCGCCCGCGAGGCGAGCCGCCGCCATACCACCGTGTTCGAGTTCGCGTCGGCGCTGGTGGCGATCGACGGCGGCGACCCGGCGACCGAGCTGGCCGACTTCCGGCCGCCGGTCGGGCGCTGAGCCGCGGCTGAAGCTGGTCTTGTGGGCATGCCCGAAGGGGCATGTCCTGGAGAACATGTGCGCACGGACATGTCCTCGGCGCGCATCCCCGGCGTCGCGGGGGCTCACGCGTCAGAGGACGAACCAGGCGATCGTGGCCGCCAGACCGCCGATCGCCGCGAGGGCGACGACGATCAGCACCGGGTGCGGATCGCTGGGCTGGGCGCGGGTCCTGCCGCGGGTCGAAGGGCCGGGGGACGAGGCGGCCGCGGCGGGGACGGGGATGGCGGTGATCTTGGCGACGGGCGGGTGGGCGCCGGAGGGCGTCCTGGGCGCACGGGCGGCGGAGGGGCTCTCGCCGACGGGCGGGTGGGCGCCGGAGATGTTGCGCGGGACCGGAGGGTAGGCGCCGGAGGTGTTCTTGGGGATCGGCGGGAAGGCGCCCGAGGTGTTCTTGGCGACGGGCGGGTGGGCGCCGGAGATGTTCTTGGGGACAGGCGAATGCGGACCCGAGGGACCGGCGGGGCTGGCCTTGGGGACAGGTGACTGGGGGCCGGTGGTCCTGGCGACGATCGCGTGGGCGCCGGACGAGCCGGCGGAGCTGGCCTTGGGGACAGGCGGGAAGGCGCCCGAGGTCCTGGCGGGCGCGGGCAGGGCCGGCTGCGGCCTGGCGCTCGGGACAGGTGCGGGCTCGCCGTCGGCCAGGGCCCGCGGGGCCGCGCCGGTGCGCGGGAGGGTGTCGTCGAGGCGGACGTCGCCGATCGGGGTGGTCGGCAACAGGCGGGTGCGCGGGCCGGGGCGCTCGAACGGCAGCAGGGCCTCGGCGAGCGCGGCGGCCGAGGGCCAGCGCTGCTCGGGCTGCTTGCGCAGGCAGCGGGAGACGATCTCGGACAGGCCGGGCGGGACCTCGGGCGCGACGGTGTGGACCGGCGGCGGGTCGAAGCTGCGGACGGCGGCCAGGGAGTCGGCGACGGTGTCGCGCGCGAACGCCTGCTGGCCGGCGAGCGCCTCGTAGAGGATCGCGCCGATCGACCACACGTCGGCGCGGCGGTCGACGGCCCCGGCGCCGTGGATCTGCTCGGGCGCCATGTAGTTGGGCGAGCCCATCATGGTGCCGGCGCCGGTGCGGATCGAGTCGTTGAACTTCGAGATCCCGAAGTCCATGAGCTTGACCAGCCACTGGTCACGGATCGCGCGGCACAGGTAGATGTTCTCGGGCTTGAGGTCGCGGTGGATGATGCCGGCCTGGTGGGCCGCGTGCAGGCCGTCGAGGGCCTGGCGGACGATCCACACCGCGAGGCCGGGCTGCAGCCGCTGGTAGGCGTCGATCAGGTCGCTGAAGGAGCAGCCCGACAGCAGCTCCATGACGATGTAGGGGCCGATGGTGCTGCGGCCGAAGTCGAGGACGTCGCAGATGTGCGGGCTGCCGATCCGGCCGGCGGCGGTGGCCTCGTTGCGGAAGCGGGCCAGCAGGTCGGCGTCCTCGGCGTAGCTGGCGTGCATCAACTTGATGGCGACGGTGCGCTCGACGAACACGTTGGTCGCCTGCCACACGGAGGCCATGCCGCCGTGGCCGAGGCGCCGGTCGAGGCGGAACTTGCCGTCGAGCAGGCGACCCTCGAGCGGCAAGGCGGCGCCGTCGACGGGGCACACCAGGAGGTCGTCGCGAAAGCTCTGACCGCACGTGCGACACGCGGCGGGCTTCGGCGGCGATGCGACCATCCGCGGCGGACTATATCACCGGCGCCCGAGCGACCAAGTCGTGCACGTGGTTGCGCGCGAGTCCGGGCACCGGATGTGTCGGTGAGGGCCGGCCGATGTGTGAGCCCGGTCCGGCCCGGGGCGTCGTGAGGGAATGGAGGCGATGCGCGGCGACACGGCTGGAAAAATGGCCGCCGGCACGCGCGGCTACGGGGCGACTTCGTAGCGCTGCTGGCGGTGCCGGAACGCCTCGCGGCCGCCCTCCATCAGGCGCAGGATGTGCTGCTTCACCGCCTCGACGGGGCCCTGCGCGACCTGTCGGGCGTTGCGGCCGTCAGCCTCGAGGACGATGACCTGGGCGGCCTCGCCGAGGACGGGGAGGTTGGGGTTGTGGGTGATGAAGACGAGCTGACGCCGGCCGCGGCTGGCCGCCAGCTGCGGGATGATGGCGTCGGTGATGAAGCTGTTGTCGAGGTTGTCCTCGGGCTGGTCGACGAGCAGCGGGGCCTCGCTGTCCATGAGGAGGATCGGCAAGATCGCGGCGCTCTTCTGCCCGGTCGACAGCTTGTCGCTGCTGCGCCAGTCGCCCTGGACCTGCAGCTCGATGCGCGGGACGTCCTCGAGCTCGAGTACGTCGAGCTCGAACCGCTTGTCCGGGGCCTCGCGCAGGGCCTTGAGCAGGGAGTCGGCGAACTCGGGGTTGATCTCGGCGGTCGCGGCCAGGGCCGCGTGATCGTCGCGGTCGACGAACTGACCGAGCTGGACAGGGGTGACCTGGGCGACGAGCCGCTCGATCGGGGCGTTGTACTGCTTGCCTGAGCGGCGCATGACCGCGACCAGGAATTCGCGGTAGGCGACGACGTCGGCGGCGGCGGCGAGGATGATGCGGACCTTGCCGCCGAGGTGGGCGCTGACGTTGCCGGCGGCGGCGCTGCGGCGGGCGTGACGATCGCCGCGCAGCCGCTGCAGCTCGTCGCGCAGCTCGCCGCGGGCCCGCTGGGCCTGGTCGAGCTCGGCCTGCAGCTCGCCCAGCGCGCCCTTGCCGGCCGACAGGCGCATGACCTCGCGGGCGGCCTCGTCGCGGGCGGCCAGGCGGGCCCCGCTCTTGGCGGCCACGGCCGCGAGCTCGGCGTAGCGGGCCTCCTGCGGGGCGTGGACGGCCGCGAGGGCCGCGGTGGCGTCGTCGACCGAGCGCTCGAGCAGGGCCAGCTTGTCGAGCGGCGAGGAGACGTAGAGGTCGATCTCGATGATCTTGCGGCCTATCTCTCGGGACAGGTCCGCGAGGACATGTCCGTTGGGACTCTTGAGGAGGCTCTCCGGCAGGGCGGCCGCGAGCGCCTTGACCTGCGGCAGGACGGTGTCGCCGATGAGGCCGCGCAGCTTGCTCAGGGCGGCGCGGACGCGGTCGAGGGCGGCCTTCTCCTGCTCGCGCAGGGCCTTGTGCTCGGCTGCGGCCTGCAGCCCGTCGGCCAGGCCGCCCTCGCCGAGCGCCGCGTTGGCGGCCGCGAGCTTGCTCTCCCAGCTCGAGAGGTCGATGAGGTCGCGCTGGGCGGCCTGCAGGCGGGTGTGGAGGGCGATGATCCGCTGCGCGTTCTCGCGCAGGCGCGAGGTGTTCTGCGCCAGCTGGGTCTCGATGGCGTGGCTCTGCTGGCCGCACAGGCGGTCGATGAGCTCGCGCTGGGCGACCGGGCTCTGGGCGATGTCCTCGATCTGGTTGTGCGAGAAGATGGCGGCGTCGACGAGCACCGAGGAGCCGAGCACCTCGGGCCGGACCGGCTTGCCGGCGGCGTCGGTGACCTGCGGCGCGTCGTGGGCCCCGCGGCGGATCTGGTAGACGAGGCCCTCCTGGCTCTCGAACTCGAGCTCGACGTAGCCGCTGGTCCCGAGGTTGGCGGCGAGCAAGGTCTTGAGCCGATCCTCGGCCGCCTTGGCCGCGGAGGTGCCCGAACGCGGGGCGCGGTCGAGGGCGTGGCGGATGAACTCGAGGACGGTGGTCTTGCCGCTGCCGCGACCGCCGATGATGCAGTTCAGGCCGTCGGCGAAGCGGATGTCGAGCTTGTCGAGGAAGCCGCCGTAGACGCGGAGACGACGCAATTTGTGGTGAACCACGCGGGACCCTCCGCCGACAGGTTAGGACCCATGCGCGATCTCGTCCAGAGCGTCGAAGACGCATTCTCTGGGCCGGATAAAGCCCGATCGAGCGCGTGCGGGGATGGCGCGGGACGGCGGAGGGGCGAATCCGGAGGCGAGCGAGGAATTGCCGGCGTGGCGAGGCGGCCCGCGTGAGGCGTCGTGGGCCGACAGCAGGGCGGCGCCCGACGCGGGGCGTGGTGCGTGGGGGCCCGGGCAGGTAGTGTCCAGGCGTGCTCCGTGCTGCGCCGTGGCTCGTGCTGTTGCTGTCGGGATGCGAGGCGCTGACGGATCGCCGGCCGGCGCCCGCGGCCGCGCCGGTGGCCGCGGCCACGCTCGCGGAGCCCGGGCCGCTGCGGGCCGCCATCGCGGCGGGGGTGCGCCGGCGCAGCGAGAACGAGGCGAGCTACGAGATCGACGCGTTCGTGGCCGCGCTGGCGGTCGAAGAATTGGCGAGCGGGACCGGCGGGGTGCGGGTCGAGCCGGCGTTCGAGCGCGGGGCGCAGGTCGGCTACCGACTCGGCGAGGTGGTGCCGGGCTCGGTGTATCAGCTGGTAGGGCTGCGCGCGGGCGACGTGATCGAGGCGATCGGCGAGGTCCGGCTCGACAGCCCGGGCCGTGCGGCCGGTCTGCTGGGACGGTCAGGGCGCGGGGCGCAGGTGACCGTGAGCCGCGACGGGGTCGGCTTCTCGATCGACCTGCGGATCGCCGGCGGGCTGGCGTGGTCCGAGCTGCTGCGCTCGCGGACAGGTTCGCCGGGACAGGTCGCAGGGGACATGCCCGCGGGGACAGGTCCCCTGGCACAGGCTCCGGGGGACAGGTCGTTGGCGGGCGAGGACGGGGGACTGCCGGCCGGGCCGCGCGACGGTGAGGCCGGCGGGACGCCGGTGGTGCCGAGCGGCGGGGCCGGCGGGGCCTCGCCTGGGGTGCCCGCCGGGCCGAGGCCGACGAGCGGGGGGAAGCAGAGCAGCGGCGGCTACGGCCGAGGCTCCGGGGTCACGACTGGGTCGACGGGCGCGAGCGGTTCGGCGGGCGCGTCGACGCCTGCCGGCAAGACGGGGGTGCAGTGCGCGTCGACGTCGAGCTGCACGCTCGACAAGAGCGTGTTCGACGCGGCGGTCGCCGACCCGGGCAAGCTCGAGCGCCAGGCGTCGATCTCACCGGCGCGCGGCGGCTACAAGCTGACCCGCGTGGCTCCGGGGAGCACCTTGGCGGCGCTGGGGTTTCGCGCGGGCGACCTGATCGTGTCGGTCAACGGGGCGCGCCTCGACGACGACATGGCGGCCCTGGGGCTGTACATGGGGCTCGAGAGCACGCGCAGCTACAACGTGACCTACGAGCGCAACGGGGCGCGGGCGAGCAAGTCGATCGCGCTGCGGTGATCAGAGCAGGCGTCACGGCCGCGAGGCCGTGGTGTGGGGCGAGCAGTCGACCGCGCTGCGGTGAGCGAGGGCCGTGACGGCTGCTACGGTCGGCCGGCTCGCAGGCGGCGGCCGGCGTCGGTGAGGGCGATCCGGAAGCCGCGGGCGAGGTAGTGGGCGGTGGCGAGGCCGCGGTCCTGCATGTCCTCAGCTTCGCGCAGCAGCTCGGCGTAGCGCTCGTCGCCGACTTCACCGGCAGAGACGAGGATGCAGCCGTGCTCCACGCAGCGCGCCATCAGTGGGTACTCCCGCTCGGCCATGACGATGAGGATCGCAGGGAGGCGGAGGACGTCCATCGGGGAGAGGCTGGGGGCGAGTGCGAGGTGCGAGCGCGGGCGTGCGCGAGGCGGAGGAGCGCAGGTCCTTGGGGGACATGTCGTATCAGACATGTCCGATGCGACATCCACGAGAGCGCGGTCAGCCGAGGTCGCCGGCCGGGCTGGCGAGGACGACGGTGTAGCCGTCCAGGTCGCGCAGCCAGATCTCCCGATGGCCGGCGTTGGGGTTGACGTGCGGCGCGAGGACGACCTCGGCGCGCAGCTCTGCGGCGCGGGCGACTGCGGCGTCGAAGGCGTCGGTCTCGAACCACAGCAGAACGCCGTTGCCGTACGGCCGCGCGGTTGGGTCGCCGATCGCGCCGTGGTGGTGTTCGACCTCCCAGCGGTGCAGTTGCAGGATCAGGACCCCGCCGTGCACCAGGCGCTCGTACTCGGGGCCGCCGTGGTCGCTCTCGCAGCCGAGGAGGCGCTGATACCAGCGGCTGCTGGCTTCGACGTCGGCGACTGCGATCAATGGTTGGGGACGCATGGGGAAGAGGTGGCGCGCGGCGATGGAGGCGTCAAGCTGCGCGCGGCCCATGGACGGGGGCGGGCGGCCGCGGTGCAGAGCGTGCGGGGTCGAGCGAGGCGCGGCGGATCGCGGATGGCGAGGAAACCGTGACGGGGATCACGGCCGAGGTCGGTGCAGGAATCGGCGGCTTCAGCGAGCGTCGCTACGCAAGCGGGCCTCGCCCGAACACGCCATGCCAGCTCTCTCGCTCCGTTCCATCGCGCCGCTGTTCGCCCTCTCGTTGCTGTCGGCCGGGTGCTCGGCGGCGCGGATGCAGCTCGACCCGGCGCTGACCGCCAAGGCGCCCGAACAGGCGGTCAGCGGCACCGCGTTCGCGGCATTCCGCAAGCCGGTGACGTTCGGCGCCTACACTGCGACGCTGACGAAGGGCGGCTTCCAGACCAACAAGAGCACGTCGGTCGGGCCGTATCAGCGCAAGGAGTCGAAGCAGGCCTTCGACTTCTCGCTGGTGGGCGGGACGCCGGCGAGCTGGGCCGGGTCGTGCGCGTACGGGACGGCCCAGCAGGGCGTGCTGTTCCCGATCAGCAACGACGCGGGGTTCGTGTGCACGATGGTGCCGCAGGGCGCCGGCGGCTGGCAGCTCGAGCTCAGGAGCCAGGGCAAGCTGTACGGGCCGAACACGCTGTCGGGGTCGATGACCGACGGGACGACGACGCTGTCGATCGCTATGGTCCACAAGCTGGCCGGCTCGGCGTTCTCCAGCTCGGCGCCGGTGGGCTACGAGATCCGCGACGCCGGCGGGGTGGCGGTCGCGGCGGTGCAGATCTTCAACCCGCAGTTCGTGTGGATCGACCCGGGGCTGTCGCCGGAGGTGCAGACCGCGATCGCGGCGGCCGCGGCGGGGCTGCTGGTGTCGGGCAGCTCGGCGTCGGACATCAACGACCAGTAGTCGGGGTCGCGGCGGATGTCCGGAAGGGCATGTCCAAGAGGACATGCCCTCCGGGACATGGCTAGACGAGCATGTCCGAAGCGACAGGCTCGGCCTCGGGCCGCGGCTTCTTGGGGGCGAAGGTCGGGCCGAGCGCGCGCAGGCTGACGAGCTCGTCGCCGGAGCGGGCGAGCAGGCGCTCGCGGACCAGCTTGTGGTCGGGGACGACGGCGCCGACGAGGGCCTGGACGACCTCGCGGGGGCGGGCGCCGGGGCCGTCGGAGCTGAGGCGGACGCGGAAGCGCAGCAGGCCGGCGGCGACGTCGACGTCGGCGTGGAGCAGGGCGGCGCCGACGTCGACGGCGGTCGCCTCGCCCACGGGGCGCTTGAGGCCGCGGCCCGACTTGGCCTTGCCGGCGCGCTCGACCTGCAGCGGGCCGGCGAGGCGCGCGGACAGCCCGGCGGCGACCTCGGCGGCGAGCTCGGGGCCGAGGTCGACGGCGTAGTCGGCGGCGGCGACCAGCTCGCCGAGGCGGCGCTCGCCCTGGACGAGGACGCGGACGTCGAGGATGTCGATGCCGGGCGGGGCGGCGGCGGCGAACCGCTCGCGCAGCAGCAGGGCCTCGCGCAGGCGGTCGTCGTCGCTCCACAGGCCGGCCATGTCGGCGTCGGAGCGCGGCAGCAGGACGTCGAGGTCGACGACCTCCTCGCGGGCGCCGACGCCGAGAGCGAGGGCTGGCCCGAAGGACATGCGCGGGACCGGGTTGAAGCCGCGCGAGAAGGCGGTCTCGACCCCGGCGCGCCGCAGCATGCGCGGGAGCACGCGGGTGAGGTCGAGGTGGCCCATGAAGCGCATCGGCCCCGACTTGGCGAAGAACACCCGCACGCGGGTGAACGGGGCCTCGGCCGCGGCCTTGAAGGCGCTGTCGTCGGCCAGCTTGCTCGGGTTGAGGCGGCCGCGCAGGCGCTCGATCGGGACCAAATCGGCGGCGATCGCCCGCTCGCGCTCGCGGACGACCTCGTCGTCGCGCTCGCGCTCGTGTCGCTCGACCTTCATGCCGGCGAGCTCGTCGAGGGCGACCATCCGCTCGCTGCGCATCTCGGACATGTCGCAGGCGATCCCGCAGTCGTAGCAGACGAGGCGGCGCGCGTCGGCCTCGGCGGCCTCACGGCTGATCGGGTGGACCTTGGCGCCGAACGGCTTGCCGCACGGCGGCGAGGCTCGACCGCGCAGGGCCTTGCGGTACTCCTCGGCGAGGAAGCCGGGCTCGAGGCCGATGTCGATGTGGTCCCACGGCAGCCGCGCGTCGACCGGGATGGTGCGGGTGTAGCGGGCCGGATCGACGCCGACAGTCGCGATCGCGGCGGTCCAGCGGGCCATCGAGAAGCGCTCGCGCCAGCCGTCGAAGCGGGCCCCAGCGGCGTAGGCGTGGCCGAGGACCTCCCCCATGTCGCGGTCGCCGCGGGCGAACAGGCACTCGAGCCAGCTCTCGGTCTGCGAGTGGGTCTTGAGCTCGAGGCGGTAGCGCCGGGCCAGGTCGCGCAGCAGGTTGACCTTTTGGGACAGGTCCGAAAGGCCATCCATGGCCGCCCACTGGAACGGGGTGTGCGGCTTGGGCACGTGCTGGGAGACGCTGACGGTGACGGTGGGCATGCGCTGGAGCTTGAGCTCGCGCGCGACGTCGCGGACCTTGCGGCCGGTCTCGGCGATGCCGACCACGTCCTCCTCGGTCTCGGTCGGCAGGCCCATGATGAAGTACATCTTGATGCGGTCGTAGCCGCGCTCGAAGATCCGCCGCGCCGAGGTCAGGATGTCGTCGTCGCTGACGTTCTTGTTGATGACGTCGCGCATCCGCTGGGTCCCGGCCTCGGGCGCGAAGGTCAGGCCGCTGATGCCGACGCTCTTGATCTCGTCGAGCAGCTCCTCGTTGAGGCCGTAGGCGCGCAGGCTGGCGATGCCGAGCTTGATCTTGCGGCGCTTGAGCTCGGGCACCAGCTCCTTGATCAGCGGGTCGATGCACGAGACGTCGGCGGTGCTCAGCGCGGTCAGGCTGGTCTCGGAGAAGCCAGCCGCTTCGACGCCGTCGAGCACGGCCTTGACGATCTGCTTGGGGTCGCGCTCGCGGACCGGGCGGTAGATGATGCCGGCCTGGCAGAAGCGGCAGCCCTCGGTGCAGCCGCGGGTGATCTCGACGCTGGCGCGGTCGAAGATCGCCTCGGCGTAGGGGATCGGGAAGCGCGTGGGGAACGGGAACTGATCGAGATCGCGCACGTAGACGCGCGTGACTCGCTCGGGCACGCCGAGAGCGCGGCCCTCCTCGGTGGGGCCGGTGACGACGAGCAGCTCGCTCCGCGCGTCGCGCTCGACGGCGTAGAAGGTGGGGGCGTAGATGCCGGGCGAGCGCGCAGCAGCGGCCAGGATCTCGCGCCGCGGCCGACCCTCGCGGCGCATGCGGCCGATCGTGCGCAAGAGCTCGGGCAGGACCTCCTCGGCCTCGCCGACGAGGAAGAGGTCGACGAAGGGGGCCAGCGGCTCGGGGTGCGTGGCCGTGGGCCCGCCGGCGAGGACGATCGGGTCGGCGTCGCCGCGATCGGCGGCGCGCAAGGGGATCTCGCCGAGGTCGAGGTTGAGGAGGACGTTGGTGTAGCTGAGCTCGTACTGCAGGCTGAAGCCGACGACGTCGAACTCACGCAGCGGGGTGGCGGTCTCGAGGCTGACGAGCGGGAGACCCCGCGCACGCAGCTCGGCCTCCATGTCGGTCCACGGGCTGAACGCGCGCTCGCACACGAGGTCGGCGTGACGGTTGACGAGGTCGTAGAGGATCCGCGTGCCCAGGTGGCTCATGCCGATCTCGTAGAGATCGGGGAAGGCGAGGACGAAGCGACACGCGAGACCGGCGCCCGACTTGCGGATCTGCTGCTCCTCGCCGCCGAGGTAGCGCCCGGGCTTCTCCACGCGCCCGAGGAATTCGGCGTAAGGATGTTCGGCCATGACGAACCGCCCTTTTAGCCGAAACGGCGGCCGGGCACCACTGCAGCCGCGCCGGGCGCACCGCCCCCTTGCCGAGGGCCGCCCGTGACCCAAGAATGCCTGCCGTGAAGGACCTGTACTCAGTCCTGGGCGTGCCGCGCACTGCCGACGAGAAAGAGATCAAACGGGCGTTCCGCAAGCTGACTCAACAGCTCCACCCGGACAAGAACCCGGGCGACAAGAAGGCGGAGGAGAAGTTCAAAGAGGTGTCCGGCGCCTACGAGGTGCTGGGCGACGCTCAGCGGCGCAAGAACTACGACGAGTTCGGCGACATGAGCCTGACTCAGGGCTTCGATCCCGAGCGCGCGCGGGCGTACCAGCAGGCGACGCGGGGCGGCGGTGGGCGCAGGCGCACGGCCGGTCCGGCGGGGTTCGGCGGCGGCGGGTTCGACGCCGACGGTCACTTCAACTTCCAGAACTTCGGCGACGCGCGCGGAGTGTCGTTCGACGACCTGCTGTCGCAGCTGTTCGGCGGCGGTCGCGTCGTCGACCCGGCGGCGCGCGCGGGCCGGCGCCCGGTCAGCACGCGCGGCCACGACATCGAGGGCGAGATCACGATCGACTTCTCGCAGATGCTGCGCGGAGCCGTGATCCCGCTGCGCATCGAGTCGCAAGAGGGCGGGGCGCGCACGCTCGACGTCAAGGTGCCGCCGGGGATCGGCGACGGCGGCAAGCTGCGCCTGCGCGGTCAGGGCGGCCCGGGCGACCCACCGGGCGACATCCTTTTGACGGTGAAGGTCGCGCCGCACCCGCGCCTCAAGCGCGACGGCAACAACCTGCAGATGAGCCTGCCCGTGACCGCGCTCGAGGCGGTGCGCGGCGGGCCGGTCGACGTGCCGACGCCCGCCGGGCCGGTGACGCTCAAGCTCAAGCCGGGGAGCCAGAACGGGCAGACGCTGCGGCTCAAGGGGAAGGGCATCGCGCCGCCGAACGGCGAGGCCGGCGACCTGCTGGTGACCCTCGACGTGCGCCTCCCCACCGCGACCGACCCCGAGCTGACTGCGGCGCTGGAGCGCCTGCAAGGGCACGAGAACGTCCGCGGCGAGCTCGAGCTGTAGAGGTCGCCGCGTGCTATGCCTTGCGCGTGACCGTTCGCCTGCCGATCGTCCAAACCGAGGCCGAGCCCGCGCCCGCGCCGCGCAAGCGCCACCCCGACTGGCTGCGCGTGCCGATGCCGGCGGGCGACGGCTATCAGGCGCTGCGCAGCATGGTCAAGGAGCTCGGGCTGCACACGGTGTGTCAGAGCGCGAGCTGCCCCAACATCGGCGAGTGCTGGAACCACCGCGCGCTGACGATCATGATCCTCGGCGACATCTGCACCCGCTCGTGCCGCTTCTGCGACGTGGCGACGGGGCGGCCGCTGCCGGTCGATCACGGCGAGCCGGCGCGCGTGGCGACGATGCTGGCGGCGCTCGAGCTGAACCACACGGTGATCACGTCGGTCGACCGCGACGACCTGCGCGACGGCGGGGCCGGGATCTGGGCCGAGACGCTGCACGCGTGCCACGCGGCGGCGCCTGACATGACGATCGAGGTGCTGGTGCCCGATTTCAAGGGCGCCCTCGCCGACGTCGACACGGTGCTCGACGCCGGCCCCGACGTGTTCGCCCACAACCTCGAGACGGTGCCGCGGCTGTCCCGCGAGGTCCGGGTGCAGGCCCGCTACGACCGCTCGTTCGCGGTGCTCCGGCGGGCCCGCGAGCGCGGGGCGCTGGTCAAGACGGGGCTGATGCTCGGGCTCGGCGAGGAGCTCGCCGAGGTCCGCGAGGTCGTCGACCAACTGGGCGAGCTGGGGCTGACGATCTTGACGCTCGGGCAGTACCTGCAGCCGAGCAAGAAGCACCTGCCGGTGCACCGCTACGTCCACCCCGACGAGTTCGCCGAGCTGAAGCGCCACGCGCTGGCGGCCGGCATCGTCCACGTGGAGAGCGGGCCGCTGGTCCGCAGCAGCTACCACGCGGAGGGCCAAGCCGAGCTGATCCGCCGCCTGCAGGCCGGGGCCGGCAAGATCGGGTTCGCCAGCCTGCGCCCGCCGCCGGCCTGAAGATGGTTTTCGGGACATGCGCGAAGGCGCATGTCCTTTCAAACATGTCGTAACGCTCCGGAGGACCCCGATGCAGCTCGAGCTGATCAGCCACGCCCTGTGCCCGTTCGTCCACCGCGCCTGCATCATGCTGCGCGAGAAGGGGGTCGAGTACACCCGCCGCGACGTCGACCTCGACGCCAAGCCGGAGTGGTTTCTGGCCCTGTCGCCGCGCGGCAAGGTGCCGGTGCTGGTGGCCGACGGCACGCCGCTGTTCGAGTCGGCGGCGATCGTGGAGTTCCTCGACGAGACCCACCCGCCGCCGGTGATCCCGACCGAGCCGTTCGCGCGGGCGCGTCAGCGGGCGTGGGTCGACGTCGCGAGCGAGCTGCTGATGGGCCAGTACCGCGTGATGACCGCGGCGACGCAGGCGGACTTCGAGGCGGCGGCGAAGACCGTGACTGCGACTCTGGTCCGCTACGACGAGGCGCTGAAGAAGGGCGACCTGGCCGGCGACGAGTTCAAGCTGGTCGAGGTGGCGTGCGCGCCGGCGATGTTCCGCTTCGCGCTGCTAGAGGCCCGCACCGGCTGGGCGTTCTGGGCCGCGGGCTCGAAGGTGGAGGCGTGGGCGCGACGCCTGGCGAGCCGGGCGTCGGTGACGTCGTCGGTGGCCGAGGACTTCCCGGAGCGGTTCATGAAGCTGCTGTCCGACAAGGGCAGCTACATGGCGAAGGTCCGCCCGGCGAGCTGAAGGGAGCCCGAACCATGCACATCGACGTCGTGTCCGACATCGCCTGCCCGTGGTGCTTCATCGGCATCGAACGGCTCGAGCGCGCGCTGGCCGAGACGAAGGCCGAGGCGACCGTGACGCTGCACCCGTACCTGCTCGACCCCGACGGGCCGGACAGCGGGACGGACCTGCGCGAGCGCCTGCGGCAGAAGTTCGGCGGCGATCCGACGCCGGCGTTCGCCAACGTCGAGCGCGCGGCCAGGGAGACGGGCATCCCGCTCGACTTCACGAAGGTGCGGATGGGCTACCCGACGCTGCGGGCGCACACGCTGCTGCGCCACGCGGAGGCGAAAGGGAGCCAGCGAGCGCTGTCGCGGGCCCTGTTCGGGGCGTACTTCCTCGAGGGGAAGAACATCGCCGATCCGGCGGTGCTGGCGGAGATCGCGGGGTCGCACGGGTTTTCGGCCGAAGAAGTGGCGCGGCTGACGAGCGACGCCGAGGAGCTGGCGCAGACCCGCCAGGAGGCCGAACACGCGGCCCGCAGCGGGGTCCGCGGAGTGCCGCTGTTCATCTTCGACGGCCGCGCTGCGATCTCGGGGGCCCAGCCGGAGGCGGTGTTCCGCGAGGCGATCCGCAAGGCCGCGGGCTGAACTGAGGGACATGCTCGATGGCGCATGTTTAAGAGCATGCGCGTTGCGTCATGTCCGTAGAGACAGCTCGCGCAGCAGGGCCGGGTCGAGCGGGGCGGTGACGTCCGGGCGGTGGAAGTCCGGGCGCGCGCCGGCGGCGGGGATGGCCGAGAGGTAGCGGCGGGCCTCGCCCTGGCCGTGGATCGCGTGGGCGTTCCAGCGGGCGAGGCCGGGAGGCAAAAGGTCCGGGGAGACGACGGCGCGACCGCGCCAGCGGCCGTCCGCGGGCGGGTCGACGTCGAAGGCTACGTCGACGGTGGCGACGACGTTGCGGACGCCGTGGAGCTGGAGCGCGAGGGAGTGGCCGTGAGGGCCGAACTCGAGCTCGAGGTAGCGCTCGTCGGGCGCGTGGAGGAACAGCTCGACGACCTCGAAATTCCACAGGCCGGGGGTCGAGCCGGGCGGGGAAGGCGGCGGTGGATCGCCGTGGAACGGGGCGTCGACGGCGATCTCGAGCGCGCGCGCGCGAGCGCGGAGGTCGAGGGTGATCCGCTCGGACGGGGCCGACGCACTGGCGTCCCACAGGCGATCGATGACGATGTGCACGGGGCGAGCGTACCCCGTCGCTCGCTCGGCGAGGACGATGCCGCCGACGACGACTCGCGCGATCGTCCGGCTCAGTCGGCGAGCGCGGCGTCGCCGAGGATCGCCGAGTACAGCGCGAGGGCGGGGTCGAGGGCGGCCGCGGGGGCAGCCAGCAGGAGCACTGCGTGGTCGCCGAGGCGGCGCTCGACGACCCGCGCGATCGTCTCGCCGTTGCGCTGCAGGGTGTAGTTGACGAAGTCGGCGAAGGCCGGGGCGGGCGCGTCCTCCGGGCGGATGACGAGCTCGCGCGCGAGCGTCGGGGCGAGGACGAACAGGGCGCTGCCCTCGGCCGGGGCGTCGGGGACGACGACGAACTGGACGAGGTAACCGCCGCGCAGCGCCTGGGTGTCGAGCCAGCCGGGGAACACCTTCAGCAGCGGGTGGCGGCGATCGTCGGCCTCGACGCGCTCGAAGCTGGCGGGCAAGGCGAGGGCGACGCCGTTCTCGTTGACGCGGAGGTCGCGGTGGGCGGCGGCGAAGGCGATCGGGTCCTCACGCGTGACCTGGACGACGCCGAGGCCGACGACTGCGATCGCGGCCAGGCACAGGGCCGCGAGCGGGCGGCGGGTCCAGCCGGGCAGGGTCGGGGGCAGCAGCAGGGTGAGGATCGAGGCGACGAAAGCGGCTGTCCCGAGAGACAGGGGCGTCGAGCGCAGGCCGTAGACCCCGGGGATGCAGGCGAACACGTGGGCGCCGAGCAGGAACAACAGGGTGAGGACGACGCTGCGGCGGACCGTCGACAACAGGCCCGGGGTGCGCGCGGGCAGCAGCGTCCACAGGGTGGCGACCAGCACCGAGACCGCGAGGGCGTTGCCGCCGCCGATCACCTGCGCGGGGTCGGGGTCAGCGACGGCGGCGGCCCACATGCCGGCGGCGCTGCCGAGGATGGCGATCAAGCCGGTGCGGGCCCAGCCGTGGATGCGCTCGAGGACATGTCCTGCGAGCCAGATGGAGTAGCAGTCGAGCAGCAGGCCGACGAGGTCGGCGTGGACGAACGGGGCGGTGAAGAGGCGGCCCCAGCTGCCCGCGCGCCACAGCTCGCCGGTCAAGGCGCCGGCGCGCAGGAGGCCGACGCCGGCCCACCCGGCCGCGAGAGTGACCGCGTACCACCCGGCAGAGACGGCGATCAGCGCGGTGGTCATGACCAGCGGCTGCAGCCGGCGGGTGCCGCTGCGCTCGCGGATGGCGGCGCGGAAGCGTTCGCCGACGGCCTGGACGAATTCGTGGAGATCGTGGCCGAACACCGGCGCGGGGTCGTCGAGGTGGGCACGGGCGGTGCGGGCGGCGGCGGCGAGGCGGGTCTCGCTGCGCCGCGCGAGCGCGGGGACCTGCTGCAGCAGAGCGTCGGCGCGGACCGGGTCGCCGGCGCGGGCAGCGGCGATGCCGAGGAAGAGCGTGGCTGTCCCCGGGGACAGGCCGAGCCTGCGCCCGCGGTCACGCGCCAGCGCGTCATCGACCACCCCGAACGCGCCGGCGTGGGCGAGGAAGGTGAGGCGCGCCTGGGCCAACAGCTCGGCGGCGCCGGCCTCGCTGCCGAGCGGGCCGTCCTCGATCGACCGCAGCAGCGACGCCGCGGCGTCGTGACGGCCGAGCTCGCCGAAGGCGCGCAAGATCCCGAGCGCGAGCGTCGGCCGGACCGCGGCGTAGCTGGGGTGGAAGTGGCTCTCGTAGTGCGTCACCGCCTCGCTCCAGCGGTGATCGAACAGCAGCATGGCGACGATCTGCTCGTGGATCACGGCCAGCTCGGCCGGGTCCTCGGCGGCCGCGACGAGGCCGCGGAAGTAGGCGAGGGCGGCGTCGGCACCGTCGCGGTCGAGGAGGGCGAAGCCGCGGAGGATCTGCTGCTGACGCCCGAGGCCGGCGCCCGGCATCAACATGGCCCGAAGGCCAGACAGGCGCACGGCCAGGCGCGGGCGGCCGAGCGCGAACATCTGCCGGGCCCCGCGCTCGAGCGCCGCGGGGGCGATCACCGTCAGGGCGCACAGGCAGATCGCGACTGTCCCGAGGTACCTGTCCTCGTTGACGATCGCGGTGAAGGTCAGGACGAGCTGCAGCGCCAGCACCGCCGCGTAGACCCGCGGCCCGCCGGGCCGCCGGATCGTGCGGAGCAGGACCATCGCGAGGACCAGCCCCGCGAGGACCAGGAGGTTCTGATAGAGCGCCACGCCGACCTTAAGCCTGCATCTCCACGTGACCCATGCGCCGGAACTTGGCGTAACGCCGCTCGAGCCGGTCCTGGACCGAGAGCGCGGCGAGTTCGCCGTAGTGGCGGCGGAGGGCGTCGTGGAGCGCGGCGGCGGTGGCGGGGAGCCCGCGGTGGGCGCCGCCGAGCGCCTCGGGCACGACCTCGTCGCAGATCCCGAGGCCGACGAGGTCGTGGGCGGTCATCTTGAGCTGCTCGGCGGCGGTGCGCTCGGCCTCGGCGTCCTTCCACAGGATCGAGGCGCAGCCGCGCGGCGAGATGACCGAGTAGACCGCGTGCTCGAGCATGAGGATCCGGTCGGTGACGCCGATCGCCAGCGCGCCGCCCGAGCCGCCCTCGCCGATGACGACCGAGATCGAGGGCACGCGCAGGCCGGCCATCAGCTCGAGGCAGGTGGCGATGGCCTCGGCCTGGCCGCGCTCCTCGGCGCCGATGCCCGGGTAGGCGCCGGCGGTGTCGATGAGGCAGAGCAGCGGCAGGCCGAACTGGTCGGCCATCTTCATCAGCCGCTGCGCCTTGCGGTAGCCCTCCGGGCGCGCCATCCCGAAGTTGCGGTGCAGGTTCTCCTTGGTGTTGCGGCCCTTCTGTTGGCCGAGCACCACGACCGAGCGGCCGTCGAGGCGGGCGATGCCTCCGACGATCGCCGGGTCGTCGCCGAAGGCGCGGTCGCCCTTGAGCTCGACGAAGTCGGTGAGGACCTCGCCGATGTAGTCGAGGGTGTAGGGACGGTCGGGGTGCTTGGCGAGCTGCAGCTGCTCCCACGGGGTGAGCGCGGCGAACCGCTCGCGCTGCAGCTCCGCGGCCTTCTGCTCGAGCCTGGCGATCTCGTCGGCCATCTCGCTGCCGGCGCCCGACAGATCCTTGAGCTCGCGGATCTTCGTCTCGAGCTCCACGATCGGGCGCTCGAACTCCAACACTTTGCCGCTCATGTCAGCTCCCCCGCGAGGAACGCCGCGGCCTCGGCGGCGATGGTGTCGGCCTGGCGATCGAGCTCGACCTGGCTCAAGAGCCAGATCGGCTGCGAGACCGCGATCGTGCGCGCCGCCGTCAGCTGATTGCGGAAGTAGGTGCGCTGGCGCCGGGCGTAGCGCCGCGTCTCCTGCTTGATGGCGGCGACGGCGTCGCCGAGGCTCTGGCCGGCGAGGTGATCGAGGATCTGGCGGTAGCCGAGGCTTCGCATGCTTCGATGGCGCGAATCATACCCAGCAGCGACGAGGTTGGACACCTCGGTGACGAGGCCGGCGCGGATCATCGCGTCGCAGCGGTCATCGATCGCGCGGTCCAGTGCGGCGAACTCGGGCTCGAGGACCACGGTGGCGAGGCGAGCTCGCGCACGCGGCGGATCTTCGGCGCGGACGAGGCTCACGGGCCTTTCGTGCGCTTCGCACAGCCACAGCGCTCGCAGGGCGCGCACGACATTGCGCGGGTGAATCGCGGCTGCGGCCTGGGGATCGCGGCGCTGCAGTTCCGCGTGTACGGCGCCCGCGTGCTCGCGCTCGCTTGCTTCCCACCGCGCAGTGAAGCTCGCGCGTCGCGGATCGCTCGCGGGGGCGTCGGCCTGCGGATCGGCGCCGCTGTACGTGTACGTGACTGCGCGCAGGTAGAAGCCGGTGCCGCCGGCGAACAGGCCCGGGCTTCGCGCGAGCAATTGCCACGCGGCTTCCTGGTAGTCCCCCGCGCTGAACTCGGCGTCGGGCTCGACGAGGTCGAGCAGGTGATGCGGCACGCGTTCGCGCGTGGCGGCGTCGACCTTCGCGGAGCCGATGTCGAGGCGGCGATAGATCTGCACCGAGTCGCAGCAGAAGATCGGCAGGTGCAGGCGCTCCGCCAGCGCGACCGCGAGGCGTGATTTTCCAGACGCGGTCGGGCCGACGACGGCGAGCAGGCGCGGCAGATCGTCCGCGCGATCCGTCGCGCCGTCGGCGGTCATCATTCGCCTCCGAGCAACGCGGTCGCGGTCCAGCGGCGGATCCCCGGCACCGAGTCGAGCGCGGCGCCGGCATCGACGAGCTCGGCAAGCCAGCGGCGGGCCAGGCGAGGCGCCGGATCGCCGCCGTGGGTGGCCGCGATCGCGTCGAGCAGGCCGCGTTCGCGCGCCGCCCGATCGCCGTCGCCGGAGCGGATCCGCAGCCACGGGACGATCCGGGCCACCAGGTCGGCCGCGTCGGCGTCGTCGACACAGTGGCGCAGGTGGGCCGGCACGCCGCGCACGACCACGGCGTCGTCGCCGAACACGTCGAGGTCGACGCCGAGGCCGAGCAGCTCGGTGCGGGCGGCCTGGATCAGCGCGACGTCGGCGGCCGGGCGCTGGACCACCGCGGGCGACAGCAGGCCCTGCACGGCCACGGCGCGTCGGCCGACCAGGTCGCGCTGCAGGCGGAGATAGACCAGGTGCGAGCGGACGCGCCGGAGGTCGACTGCGAGCAGGGCGTCGCGGTCGGCGAACACGGCCACCGGGCCCGGGAGGCAGGCGAGCAGGGCCGGGATGTCGGGCCGCTGCGGCGCGGCCGCGGGCGTCCCCGTCTGTCCGCCGGGACCGGTCTGTTCGCGCATGTCCCTTGGGCCAGGGACGTCGAGCGCCAGCGGCAGCGCGGTCGACGAGGCGTCGCGCTCGGGCTCGGCGGAGCGCGGGGCGGCGCCGTCGGGACGGAGCGCGGCGGCGGCCTCCATGACCGCGCGCTTGTGGCGGTCGTAGCCGTGGTCGAGGGCGCGCGTGCTCAGGCGGTAAGCCCCCGGGCGCCGCTCCTCGGACGCGGGCGGGGGCGTGGGCGGCGGGTCGGGCTGGCGCTCCGACCAGCGCAGCAGCGGGTCGGTGCCGGCGCCCAGGTCGGGCGGGAACTCGCCGCCGGCCCGCTCGATCCACGCGGCCGCCCGGTCGCGGGCGGGGTCGTGCTCGCTCGTGGCCCCGGCGCGGGTCAGCCAGGCGGCCGAGGCCTCGTCGGGCATGTCCTCGGGGACAGGTCGACCGGGAGCGGTGCTGCCGTCTCGGGGAGCAGGACCGAGCGGGTCCGCAGAGTCCTGATCGGCCGAATCGGCTGGTGTGCGGAGGGACATGTCCGAAGCGCCAGGTTCGTCGGGCCAGGCCGAGGAGCGCGTGGAGGTGTCCGAAAGGTCAGGTTCCGCGCTGCCCGAGGAGGGGCCCGAAACGCCGGTTTTGCCAGGACGGGCGGCTGAAGTGCGCTGAGAGGTGTCCGAAAGGACAGGTTCATCGGAGCGGGCAGCCGAGGGGCGCTCCAGCGCGACCGAGCTGGACCCGGAGGGCATGTCGTGAGCGCGACGCCTGGCGGCTGCGTCGAGCGACATGTCCGATGGAGCCGCGAGCGAACTGTCGGCCCCGTCGCGGCGGTCGCTCGTCCCGGACGCACGGAAGGACATGTCCGAAGAGACATCTGCAGAGGCGGCCGCTCCGCCTGCTCGTGAGGACATGTCCCCAGAGGCAGCCGGTGTAGACGCCAGATCGAGGTCCCAGCCGGCGGCGCCCGGCGGCGCCGCGGGGAGCGGCCCAGACTTGGAGCGCGCGGGGCGCGGCCCGGACCCAGGGCGCGACGCTGGCGCGGAGGGGAGGTCGGTCTCGAGCGGGCGACGGGGGGCGTCGATCGAGGCCTCGGCGCGGCTCAGCCAGGCCTCGGCCTCGGCCCGACGGCCCGCGGCAGCGGCAGCGGCAGCCTGCTGGGCGCGGCGCACGGCGGGACCGGGCGCATCATCTTCATCATCTTCGGGAGAGAGATCGTCGGCGGAGGCGGCGCGGCGCGGAGGACCGTGGTCCTCGGTCTCGCCGTCAGGCCGGCGCAGCGCCGCGGACCGCCGAGCGCCCGAGCGCTGCGCCTCTGTGTCGCCGGTCTCGGTCTCGTCCGCGTCCTCGTCCTCGTCCTCGCGGGCCGCGCGACGCCGGGCGCTCGCGGGAGCTTGCCGCGCGTCCGCCGAGTCCTCGTCGTCGCGGCCGGTGCGGGGCGCGTCGCCGACGCGGACCGGCGCGAAGCCGATCGGGATCGCGCCGACGCGGCCAGGAGGCACCCCCGCCGGAGCGCCGCGCGGGGCCTCGTCGGCAGCTGGCGCATCGGACATGTTCGTCACAACCTGTCCCGAGAGACTGGCGAGATCGCCGGCCCACGGGGCGGCGGCGACGGCGGCGGCGAGGACCCGGCGCACCGCCGCGTAGATCTGCTGCGGCTCGCTGAAGCGGACCTCGGCCTTCTGCGGGTGGACGTTGACGTCGACCGCGCCGGCGGGCGGCTCGACGAACAGGCAGGCCGAGGGGGCCTCGCCGCCGAGGCCGTAGGCCTGGGTGAGGATCTGCGCGAGGCTGCGCTCCCGCACGACGCGCTGGCGAGTGATGAGGTAAGGGCTGCCGCGACCGCGCGCGGCGGCGGTCGGGTGGGGCAGGAAGGCTTCGACGCGGATGCCGTCGTCCTCGCCGCGGAAGGCGAAGAACGGGCCGGCGACGCGGCGCTCGAGCACCTGGGCGACGCGGCCCTCGGGAGTGGTGCGCGGCAAGTTGAGCAGCTCGCGCTTGCCGTGACGCAGGGTGAAGTGCACGCCCGGGTGGACGATGGCGAGGCGCAGCAGGGTGTCGCTGCAGTGGCCGACCTCGGTCGCCTCGGCGCGCATGAACTTGCGCCGCGCCGGCAGGTTGGCGAAGAGGGCGTGGACGTCGATCTGGGTCCCGACCGGCATTCCGGCCGGGGTGAGGGTGGGGGCCTCGCCAGGGATGCCGTGCAAATGGACGCCGACGGCGGCGCCGGGCTGGCGGCTGCGCAGGTCGACGCGCGCGACCGCGGCGACGCTGGCCAGCGCCTCGCCGCGGAAGCCGAGGGTGGTGATGTCGGCGATGTCGGCGGCGTGGCGCAGCTTGCTGGTGGCGTGGCGCGTGACGGCCAGCAAGAGGTCGTCAGGGTGGATCCCGCGGCCGTTGTCGCGGACGGAGATCCGAGCCATCCCGCCGTCCTCGAGCTCGACGTCGACGCGGGTGGCGCCGGCGTCGAGGCTGTTGTCGACCAGCTCCTTGATGACCGAGGCGGGCCGCTCGACGACCTCGCCGGCGGCGATCTGGTCGATGACCAGGGCCCCGAGCACGGCGATCCGACCGGAGGCGGCAGGCGCGGGCGAATTCACGCGGGATAGTTAGGCCGACCGGAGGCCGGCGCGCAAGGCCCCGCGCGTAAGCGCGCCCGCCGCGGCCCAGGCCCGCTATGGTGGCGGACCTGCCTCCGGTGCCTTGCCATGGACCTCCGCGCGTTCTTTACGACCTTCGGCCTCGTGTTCCTCGCCGAACTCGGCGACAAGACCCAGCTCACCACGATGAGCATGGCGGCGTCGAGCGGCCGCCGCTGGCTGGTGTTCGCCGCGTCGGCGCTCGCGCTGGTGCTGTCGAGCCTCGTCGCGGTGCTGGCCGGCGAGTGGCTGCGCACCCGCGTCGAGCCGGTGCTGATCGAGCGCGTCGCCGGGGCGCTGTTCGTGATCCTCGGCGGCTGGATGCTGGCCGCGACGTTCGTCGCCAAGTCGTGACGCGAGGTCGATGCGCCGCCCGCCCGCTCGGTCGGTGCATGTGCAGCGACTGCGTGAGCGAGCGAGCGGCCGGACCTTCTTAATGGAAGAGGCCCGCGCCGCCTGCCGCCGAGAGCTCTCGGTCGCGCGGCGGCGAAGCGGGTCAGTCGGCGACGACGCGGTTGCGGCCGGTCTGCTTGGCCTTGTAGAGGCGCGCGTCGGCCTTCTTGATCAGGTCGTCGTAGGTGGCGATGTCCTGCGTCAGCTCGGCGACGCCGATCGAGATCGTGACCGGGATGTGGCGGCCCTCGAACATGAACTTCGACTCCGCGATCATCGTGCGGATCTTCTCGGAGAACTGGGTCGCGCCGCGGATGTCGATCTCGGGGAGGATCATCGCGAACTCCTCGCCGCCGTAGCGCGCCAGCACGTCGACCTTGCGGGCCCGCTCGCGCACCACGTCGGCCACCTCGCGCAGGACGAAGTCGCCGGCGCGGTGGCCGAAGGTGTCGTTGCAGGCCTTGAAGAAGTCGATGTCGAACATCACCAGCGCGAGCGGGCGGTCGTACCTGCGGGCCCGCGACAGCTCGCGCTCGAGCGTCTCGAGGAAGTAGCGCTTGTTGAAGATCTGCGTCAGGCCGTCGACCGTGGAGAGGCGGTAAATCTCCTCGTGGTAGAGGCTCTCGACGTTGTCGCCGCTGAGGAACTTGAAGATGGCGCGACCGATCTTGATGAGGTCGCCGTCCTTGAGCCAGGCCTCGTGGATCTTGTGGTCGTTGACGTAGGTGCCGTTGGTCGACTCGTTGTCGCGGAGCTTGACCCCGTGATCTTCGACCCGCAGGGTCGCGTGCGTGCGCGAGACGCTGTCCTGGCTGACGCAGATGTCGTTGAGGGTGCCGCGACCAATCGTCATCTCGCGCCCGTCGATGTGGTACTTGCGGCCGAGCTCGGCGCCGTAGATGACGACGAGACAGGCCTCCTTCTTGGGGCCCTTGCCGCCACCCTCGTCGCTCTTGTTGATGACTGTAACGATCGTCTCGTCCCGCATAAGCCCGCGGCAGTCCTCGAGGGGCGCCCCCTCTGCGCCGGTCAAATTACCAGAGCCGGGGAACGACGCGGAGCGCGAGGGGTGATTCTGGTGCGACGCAGTCCGGCGATGTAGGCTCGTTATGGCGCGTGCGGGCCAACACCCCCCGTCTCAGGTCACGCTTTGTAAGTGCCCGAGATGTTATATTTTTTTGCCATCGTCGCGGCTCGCGCGCGAGCTTCGACGCGACAGCGATCTCGCGAAATTTTGCCGAGCCCGCAGGGGCGCTGCTATGACCCTCCGACATGTCGGCCCCCAACACCCGACTCAGCGGACTCGGCGCGCTCTTCTTCGTCGGAACTCTCGGCGCCATCGCATTCTACGTGCAGCGCCAGGAGGTCCCGGAGACGCACGACGTGGTGCGCACCGCGGCGACGGGGACGCAGGCGGCGCCGGAGGAAGCGCCGGTCGCCGCGCTGCCGTGGCAGGACCGACTCGACCTCGCGGCCGCGACGCCGGCCCCGCTCGGCGCCGACGCGCCGACCCCGGCCAAGGTGACGAAGTCCGCAGATCCCGACTTCCCGTCGCTCGCCACCGACCTGGCGCGCACGCGCCTGGTGCAGGAGCTGAGCGACGGCCACCGGATCCTCTACACGCTCGACCCGGTGCTGCAGGACGCGGCGCTGCAGATCTTCCGCAACCGTGAGGTGCCGTACGCGGCCGCGGTCATGCTCGACGTGCGCGACAACGCGGTGCTCGCGCTGGCCGGCCACTCGAGCATGGACCCCGAGGTCGATCCGCTCGAGATCGTGACGACGGCGTGGGCGCCGGCCGCGTCGACCTTCAAGCTGGTGACCGCGGCCTCGCTGCTGGCCAACAAGCACGTCAACACCAAGACGCGGGTGTGCTTCAGCGGCGGCCTCCACGGCATCACCGACGACCTGCTGCTCGACGACCCGCGCCGCGACGAGCGCTGTGACGACCTCGGCGGCGCCGTCGCCCACAGCCACAACGTGGTGATCGCCAAGCTCGCGCTCAAGCACCTCAGCGCGGACTCGCTGCAGGCGACCGTGCGCTCGTTCAAGTTCGACAGCGACATCCCGTTCGAATTCCCGGTCGAGCGCTCGCCCGCGCTGATCCCGGCCGATGCGAAGGAGCGGGCCAAGGTCGCGGCCGGGTTCTGGCACGTCGACATGAGCCCGCTGCACGGGGCGCTGCTCGCCAGCGTGTTCGCCCGCGACGGCGTGTACCAGGCGCCGCACGTGATCTCCCAGGTGCTCGGGCCCGACGGCACCGACCGCACGCCGTCGCTGCCGAAGACCGAGCGCGTGCTGTCGAAGGACGTCGCCGAGGCGGTCGGCGCGATGATGGTGCGCACGACCACCGAGGGCACCGCGCGCGCGAGCTTCGTCGACCGCCAGGGCAACTCGTACATCGCCGAGACGCAGGTCGCCGGCAAGACCGGCAGCCTCACCGGCAAGCGCGCCCCGGGCCTCAACTACAACTGGTTCGTCGGCTACGCGCCAGCCGAGCGCCCGGAGATCGCGTTCGCGGTGCTCCTGGCCAACGAGCCGAAGTGGCAGATCAAGGCCCACTACGCGGCTCGCCGGTTGGTCCAGATCTACATGCAGCGGCGCGACTCGATCGCCGACCACCGCGTCGCCAAGCTGACGAAGAAGGGCGTCGAGCTGCCGGTCGAGGGCAAGAAGTCGGCGCCGACCGCCAGCCCGAGCAAGCCCGCGCCGCCCGAGGCCGTGGCCGCGCGCAAGGCCCCGGCCGCGCGCCCCGACCCGGACGCGCTGCCGCCGGTGCCCGGTCCTGTGGCAAGGCCGCAGGCGGCGAGCGGCAAGGCGCCGAGCGGCGTCTGAGCGCGCGAGGCCGTGCGCGCCGGTGACGAGGCCGAAGGGGCCTCCCACTAGCGAGCGCCGAGCGACGTCCGGCCGCGCGAGGCCGTACGGGCTTGCGCCCGGCCCCGCCGCACGGAAAGATGACGCCGTGCGAGCCAGCGACGTAGCCGTCCTCCGCGCCCCTCGCACGTGTCTCTCGGGCCATGTCCGATGGGCCATGTCTCTCGGGCTAGGTCTGGCGATCTGCCTCTCGGGACAGCCGGCGATCGCGGCCCCGGCCGCCCAGCCGACCGAGGCGCGCGCGGCCTTCGAGGCCGGCGCCAAGGCGTACGCCGCCGGCGACTACGACAAGGCGCTGGCGCAGTTCGAGCGGGCGATGGCGCTGCGGCCGTCGCCGAAGATCCACTACAACATCGGCGTGTGTCGGCAGCAGCTGATGCTCGCCGCCCGCGAGCGCGGCGACGTCGAGGCGGAGTCGCTGCACGCGGCCGCGGCGGTCGAGGCCTACAAGGCGTACCTCCGCGAGCTGCCCGAGGCGGAGGATCGCGTCGAGGTGGAGGCGACGATCCGCGATCTCGGCGGGACGCCGCAATTTCAGCTCAAAGCGATCCCATTCCCGCGCGCCGACGGGACACCTGTCGGACGCGAAGATGCGGCGACGTCACCCGCACCTGTCCCTGCGCCGCCGCCCGTGCCTGTCCCCGATCCGGCACCGGTGGCCCCGCCCGGTGCGGACGCGCGCGACTCGACGTCGCCGCAGTCACGACCGGCCGAGGTAACGCCGTTGTTCCGCGGTCGCGTGGGTGTGACCTTCGGACTTAACGGGCAGCCGCAAGTCGGCACGGCGCGGCTCGACGGCGCGGTGCAGGGCTTCGCGATGGGGCGGCTCGGCGGCTTCGTCGGCGCGCGCCGTCGGGTCTACATCGGCGGCGCCGGGCTGCTCGCGGGCGCCGGCGTGACCGCGAACGACAAGCTCGCCCTGCAGATGCAAGCGGTGCTGTTCGACCTCGAGTACGCGCATCCGGTCGGTCGCGCGAGGCGAGTCGAGATCGTCGGCGGCGGCTTCCTCGTCGGCGCGCGCGAGACTCTGCGGATCCGCGCGGAGGCACAACGGCCGGTCTGTGCGGCGCATTCCAGCAGTGCGCTCGTCAGTCAACGGGGCGGGGCGGGCGCGGGTGGACGGGTCGGTCTCCACGTGCTACTTGGAGCGCGCAAAAACCACGAGATCGGCGTGCGACTCTCCACCGCAATCCTCGGCTTCGGACAGGGCACGGCGGCCGCCGGCTGCGAGCCGTCGTTCTCTCAGCTCGATGTCCCGAGAGCCAGGTGGCTCGTCCTCGTCGACTCGGGTTACTCGTTCCGATTCTAGGTCGAACATGGTGTACACACCGCGACGGCGTGGCGCCTGGAGGCGGCACGCATGACCGCCTCCGACGCCGGACAGTTCTACCGCTGGCTCGAAGAGGCCGTGCCGCGAGCGGGCAGTCAGCGCTCGCTCGACAGTCAGGACACGACGCTCAGCCGCCGCGGGCTCATCATCCGCGCCGACAAGCGGGCCCGCGAGCTGGCCGGCCTCAAGGTCGGGGCCGGCGACGTGGTCGCGCTCAGCATGGGCAACGTGGCCGAGTTCGTGATCCTGCTGCTCGCGGTCAGCAAGCTCGGCGCGATCGCGATGCCGGTCGATCCGGCCAACGGCGACCGCAGCCTGCTGGCGGCGGCGCGCCGGATCCCGATCCGCGCCGTGCTCCGGCGCCCGCGCGGGCTGGAGAACTCGCCGCTCGAGTACCCCGAGGGCTACACGCTGCACTCGCGCCGCAAGCTCAGCGGCTCGTTGCTCGAGGTCGACGTGCTCGATTCGCCGGGCGAGCTGCGCGCGGCGGTGCCGGGGGACACCGAGTTCATCCTCGAGGCGGTGAGCCCCAACGGAGCGGTCCACGACATCTTCCGCAGCGGCGCGCACCTGCGCTGGATCGGCGAGACCGCGGCGGCGCGGCTGGGGCTCGGCGCCGGCACGCACCTGGCGTGCTCGCAGGCGTTCACCAGCCCGCGCTTCTTCGACGCCGTCGTGCTCGGCTGGCTGGCCTCCGAGGCGCGCCTGGCGATGGCCGACAACCCGACGCTCGAGTCGGTGCTGCCGCCGCAGGGCACTTACGATCGCCTGGTCGTGGTCGACCTGCTGTACTCGCTGCAACGCACCGCGCGCGCGCTCAAGGCCGCGGGGGCCGAGCGCGAGCTGCTGGCAGTGATCCCGCAGGCCACGATCGCGACGTCGCACGGCAAGCTGCTCAAGCAGGTGTTCGGCGCGCCGCCCGTGCAGCTGCTGTGCCTCGAAGAGATCGGGATCCTCGGCAGCCGCATCATGGCCCGCAACGAGCGCTTCGAGCCGTCGCCGGGGGTCGAGCTGCGCCCCGGCAAGGCCAGCGACGGCGGTCACGAGGTGCTGGCGCGCTCGCCTCACCCGGTCCGCACGCGCCCGCTGCTGGCGGCCGGCGAGCCCGGCGGCCCGGTCGCCGGCGAGACCGCGTGGATCCACACCGGCTACGCCGGCCACTTCAACGCCGCCTGCTCGCTCGGCGAAGTACCTGGCCGAACGGACAGCCTCGTCAACCTCGAGGGTCGCCGCGCCAGCTTGCGCAGCATCGAGGCCGCCATGCGCAAGCACCGGCGGATCACCGAGGCCGAGGCCGAGGTCGACTACGACGTCGACGGCAACCCGTTTGTCCACCTGCGCTACCGCGCGACCGGCTCGACCGCCCTCGACGACCTCGAGGAGTTCATGGTCGCCGAGCTGCCGCCTTACCTGGTGCCGCGCGAGCACACCCGCCTCGATCCGCCGCCGCCCGACGGCGACGACGACTGAGCGCGGCGTTTATGCCGCCCGCCGCAGGGGCGGGGCGACATGTCCGAAGGGGCAGATGGACCTGCCCGAAAGAGCAGCCTCGGCGGCACGTCGCCGCGGTGATCAGCCGGCCGCCGGCAGGACCTTCTCGATCGCCGTCGTCACTTCGGGCGCCAGCGGGTCGACCGGGGACTCGAAGCGGGCCACCACGTGGCCCTTCGGGTCGATGAGGAACTTGGTGAAGTTCCACTTCACCTCGCCGCGGATCCCCTCGGGTGTCTCTTCGGTCAGGGTCTTGTAGATCGGCGCGATCTCGGGGCCCTTCGCGTGGACCTTGTTCATCATCGGGAAGTCGACCGCGAACTTGCTGGCGACGAAGTCTTTGATCTGGGTCGCGTCGCCCGGCTCCTGGCCGCCGAAGTCATTCGAGGGGAAGCCGAGGATCACCAGGCCGCGGTCCTTGTAGCGGCCGTACAGTTCCTGCAGCTTGGCGTACTGCGGCGTGAAGCCGCACTCCGAGGCGGTGTTGACGACCAGGACCGCCTTGCCGCGGAGATCGGCGAGCTTCTGCTGGCCGCCTTCGAGCGTCTCGACGGTGTGGTCGATGACGGGGCTGTCGGCGGCGGCGACCGGGCTCGGCTTGTTCTCCGCCGGGGCGGCCTTGGCGGGCTCGGCCTGGGCGGGCTTCGCGGGGGTGGAGGAGGACGAGTCGCAGGCGACGGCGACCAGGGCGAGGAGCGCGAGCGAGCGGAGCATGGGCGGCAGCATAGCGGAGGTGTGCGCTAAAGTGACGACCATGGCAGCCGATCGTCCCATGCTGGCGCGGGCCCTCGAGTTCGCGGCGGTCGCTCACGGCGACCAGACGCGCAAGGGCACGACGATCCCGTATGTCAGCCATCTCTTGCAGGTCAGCGGGCTCGTCCTGGAATGGGGCGGCGACCTCGAGCAAGCCGCGGCGGCGCTGCTGCACGACGTCGTCGAGGACACGCCGGTGAACCTCGACGAGGTCTTCGCCGCGTTCGGCCCGGGGGTCGGCGGCATCGTCGCCGACTGCACCGACACCTACGCCGACGACACGCCGGGCAACAAACGGCCGTGGCTGGTCCGCAAGCGCGCGTACCTCGAGCGGCTGCGGACGGTCGCGCCGCGCAGCGCCCTGGTGATCGCCTGCGACAAGCTGCACAACACCTCGACGCTGCTCGTCGATCTCGAGCTGCACGGGCTGGCGACGCTGACGCGCTTCAACGCGCCGGCGCCGAAGCAGCTGTGGTACTTCCGCTCGGTCGCGGCGGCGCTGAAGGGGCGCGTGCCCGACGGGCTGCAGGCCAGGCTCGACGAGCACGCCGAGCGGTTCGCGGCGCTCACCGGCGCGGTCGAGTGGCGCGAAGACGAGGGGTAGCGAGGGAGGGCCGCGCCGGTGCGGCTCAGCGAGCGGCTGGGCCGTCAGCGTCCCGTTCGCCGCGGTGCCCGGAGGGACATGTCTGTTCGAACATGTTCAATCGGGCATTCCCGTGGGAACATGCCCGATGCGACATGTCCAGGAGCCAGGGGCAGGGCGCCGGCGTCTACCGCTGGAACGCCAGCGCCGGCACGCCGCCGAGCTCGAGCTGCAGGTGGCCGAGCAGGCGCAGGATGTAGAGCAGGGCCAGCAGCTCGTGCTCGTCGACGTCGAAGTCGTCGAGCAGCTCGGCGAGGGGACGCGAGCCGTCGAGCCGCCCCAGCCAGGCCGACTCGCTCGGCTCGAGCATGAGCGTGGCGGTCAGCTCGGCGCGCCCGTCGTCGGTGCGGTGCTCGTAGGCGAGGCGCGGCAACTGGTGATGGTCGCCGATCGCGTCCCACAGGCGGCGCAGCGGGATCCGGTGGCGGGCTGCGCTCATGATGATCGCGGCGGTCGAGCGGTCGAGGGTGATGCGGTCGGCGGAGGACCCGGGCTCGAACTGCCAGCTGCCCTCGTTCCACGAGAACATCGACTCGATCATGCGCAGAATCTGCTCGCCGAGCGCCTCGTTGAGCTCGCGCTCGTGGATGAGGCCGTTCTCGAGCAGGACCTCGCCGATCCGCTTGCCGGTCGAGCGCGCCAGCAGATCCTGGGCCTGGTCGTACTGCGCGCGCGTCAACAATCCACGGGCCAGCAGGCGGTCGGTGAGGCGGTCGCCGGCCTCGTTGCTGCGGGCGAACACCGGCACGCCGGCGACCAGCCACAAGGTCTTCTCGAGCGCGCCCTTGCGCAGGCGCAGGCAGCCGCTGCGGGCGTCGGTGTGGAACTGCCACAGCAGCTCGGGCAGCGGGAAGTCGCGCAGGCGGCCGCCTTCGGGGCGGGTCTCGGCGCTCGCGTCGGGCGCCCGTGCGGGGGAAGCAGACTCTGCGCGGCTCGGATCGTGCGTATCCATTCTCGGCTTCGTCCGTCTGCGCCGGAGGCGCGTGCGCCATCAGGATAGACCACAACCCTGGTGTGCGTGGCGCCGGGGGCGGCGGGCGTCGCCGTGCGGGCGGGTGTGAGGCCGTGTGCGGGCGCGCACGTGAGCCAGTGCGGGGTCCGCGAAGCCTTCGTCGCGGGCGCACGCGAGCTCGAGCATCGTCTGGCTGAAAGGACAGGTCCCATGCGCTATGTCCGAAAGGACAACCGGGGACGTGGCCGCGCGTCCGGGCGCCCGGGCCGCGGGCCGCGGACGCGCGAGTGCAGGCGACCTTGCTGGGCCGCGCGCGGCCGGGTTAAAACCGCCGGCCATGAGGCTCGCCCCGCTCGCCGCGCTCGCGCTGTCCGTCACCGCCTGCACCAAGCCGGAGGCCTCGCCGGCCCAGGACGCCAAGCCCGAGACCGCGCCTGCGGAGGCGGCCGCGCCACGCAGCGCGGCCGGCGGCATCACCCCCGGAGCCACGCGCGTGACCGAGTGCCCGCGCACGCTCGGCGGGGCGGAGGCGCAGATCGATCGGGTGATCTCGAAGGACTGCGGGCCGGTCACCGTGGTCGAGGACTACCGCGTCGACAACGGCTCGCTCACGCTCGAGGCGGGCGCGACGCTGCAGTTCAAGGACGGCGCGGCGCTGATCGTCGGCGCGTCCGAGCCGGCCAAGCTGCTGGTCGCCGGCACGCCCGAGGAGCCGGTGACGCTGACGTCGGCGAGCGACAAGGCGGCGGGCGCGTGGCGCGGCGTCGAGCTGTGGGACAAGGCGGCGCGCTCGCAGATCAAGGGCGCGGTGATCGAGTTCGCAGGCACGGAGGAGCGCGCGCTGCTGGTCGCCGCGGCCGAGGTGGCGCTCGAGGGCTCGACGATCCGCGAGGCCCGTGGGCCGGCGATCCGCATCGAGGGCACCGGCAGCCTGGCGGCGTTCACCGGCAACACGCTGCGCAAGCTCGGCTCGAAGGCGGCGATCGTGACTCCGCCGGCCGGGCTGGTCGGGATCGCCGGCGGCAACCGTTACGACGGCGAGGCGGTGGTGCAGGTGCTGGGCGGCGACGTGGCCCAGCCGACGACGTGGCCCAACCCGGGCGTGCCGCTGCGGCTGAACGAGGAGGTCAGGGTGGGCGGCGCAGGTCCGGAGCGGGCGATGCTTAACCTGTCCCCGGGGACAGAGCTGTGCTTCGGGCCGGAGGGCCGGCTGTCGATCGGCGGCAGCGGCGACGGCGGCTTGGTGGCTCGCGGCAGCGCCGACGCGCCGATCACTTTCACTGCCGGCGATCGGCGTCAGGCCGGCGGGTGGGGCGGGCTGCAGATCTGGGCCCGCGGCGAGGCCGAGCTCGAGCACACCGCCTTCGAGTTCGGCGGCGGCGGCGACGAGGGCAACGCGGCGCTGGTGATCGAGGACGGGGCGCTGTCGCTGCGCGAGACGACCTTCCGCAGCAACAAGGCCGGCGTGCTGGTGCGCGGCGCGGCGACGCTGCGGGCGTTCGCCGACAACCGCTTCGCGGCGACGCGGCGGGCGGTCGAGCTGCCGGCGAACCTGGTCGGCGCGCTCGGAGAGGGCAACGCGTTCGACAGCGACGGTCGAATTCTCGTCACGCCCGGTCCGGTCGCCGCCAAGGCGACGTGGGCGGCTCACGGCGCGCCGCTCGAGCTGACGGGCGAGGTCCTGGTCGCCGCCGAGCTGACCCTCGAGTCAGGTCTGCGCGTGCTCGCCGGACCGGAGGCGGCGCTCATCGTCGGCGTCGACGCGCCGGCGGCCCTGCTGGCCCAGGGCACCGCGGACGCGCCGATCGAGTTCCGCGCGACCGCCGGGGTGTGGAAGGGCATCAAGCTGCACGGCAAGTCGCTGGCCAGCACGCTGCAGCACGTGCTGCTGTCGCAGACCGGCGCCGAGCCGGGCGTGTGGGTCGAGGCGCCGGTCGAGCTCCGCCTCGACAATGTCACCTGCTCGCAGTGCAAGGCGGCGGTGGTCGGCTGGCAATGCGGCGCGTCGGTGTCGCAGTCCGCAGTGCTGGCGACCGACGGGACGCCGGCGATCGACGCGCCGCCGCAGGGCTGCTAGCGGGGCAGGGGAGCCTCGCGGCGCTGGACGGTGGCTGCGTAAGGTGTCCGATGCGACATGTCCGATCGCGCATGGCGTTTGGGACATGTTGTTTCGCTCCGGCGCGTGTCGCCGCGTGCACGAGCCTGTCCGATAGAGCATGTCTCTTATGGGACATAAGGCTTCGCTCGCGAGCGCGGCAGTGTCCGGGAGCGCATGTCGCTCGGACACGTCCGAGCGCGGGTTACCGACCCGCGAGCGTGACGACAGCACGTGTCACTTCGGACACGTCCCTTCGCTCCATGGCTCGGGTCCGCGAGCGCATGTCACTTCGGACATGTCGCTTCGCTCCAGACGGGTCTCGCAGCTTCGCCTGCGCGAGCTGCGGAGCGCGGCGCCTCGGGCCGACGCGGCCGACGCGGATCACAGGATGCCGAACTTCTCGGGCTGGACTTCGCGCAGGACGTCGCGGATGCGCGCCTGCAGCAGGTCGTCTTCGTACGGCTTCATCACGTAGCCGTGGGCGCCGTTGCGCAGGCCCCAGTAGCGGTCGCTCTCGCGGGCCATGGTGGTGACGAACACGAACGGCGGCACCTGGCCTGGAGGCAAGGTGGCCCGCAGGCGGCGGAGGATCGACAGGCCGCTCAGGCCCTCGAGCAGCACCTCGCTCAGCACCAGCGCCGGCTTGCGCTGCTCGATCAGCGCCAGGGCCACCTGACCGTCGCTGGCCGCGTGGACCTCGAGCGACAGCTTCAGCTCCTCGGCGGGGACGCGCAGCAGCTCCTGCACGCGCGCCCGCTCGCGCGGGTCGGGGTCGGCGACGACGACGTGGCGCGGCTCGCTCATGCTGGCCTCACACCGTCACCGGCATGACCCGCTTGCGCACGAGGTTGGCCTTGGCGTGGCGGTACAGCACGCGGGCGACGGCGAAGGTGCCCGTGCGAGTCTTGCGCGCGATCTCTTTGACGCTGTTGCGGCCGTTCACCAGCTCCAGCACCGCGAGCTCGTCGCGCGGCAGCGCCTCGCGGCTCAGCTTGGCCACCTGCTCGTCGATGCGCAGGTACACGTCGTCGACGTCGGGGATGTGCGGGCCCATGAGCGCCTGCTCGTCGAGCAGGCGCAGGCCGTCGAGCAGGGCGTCGGCGATGGTCAGCTCGGCGCGGCCCTGGGCCGCCGCGGCGGTCGCCATCGGGTCGAGCTCGACGGTCGGCGTGAACGTGAAGGTGCCTTGCTTCCACGCCAGCAGGTGGGAGATCAGCGCGCGGGCCTGGTCGACGAGGATCTGCGCCAGCTCGGCGGGGCTGAGGAAGCCGCCCTCGACCAGGCGCGAGCCGAGCGGCCGCTGCTCCGGGTCCTTGCCGACGATGAACGCCTCGAGCTGCTCGTCGCGCATGAAACCGCCCTCGACGACGAAGCGGCCGAGCTTGAGGTCTTCCTCGGTGCCCTTGACCTCGGCCAGGCGGATCCGGCCGGCGTCGAGGTGCAGCTTGCCCCACGACGAGCCCTGCTCGACCTTCAGCACCCCGCGCACGCCGGAGTTGCCGAGCATCTCGAGCACGGCCTCGAGGCGGACCCCGCCGAGCGAGCCGCGGATCGCCGGCTTGTCGGCCTGGACCGCGAATTCTTCGTCGCTGCGCAGCGCCTTGACGAAGTGATCGACGTCCGCGTCACTGAACTCCTGGCCAGGAAAGTGGTCGCCCAGCAGGTGCTTGAGCCGGGTCACGGCCGGGTCGAGCGGGGTCTGGGCCGGCGCCTTGGACGCCGGGACGTGGCCCTCGAGCGCCTCCTCGACGATCTTGATCAGCGCCGGGGTGCTGAACGGCCGGCGGAGGGCCGGCAAGTCCTCGGCGCCGGGGATCGGGTTGGGGTTGGAGCGGCTGACGAGCAGGATCCCCGGGAGCTGCGCACCGCCGGGGATCTGGACCAGCGCCCGCAGCACGCCGGCGGAGGCGGCGGGGTCGGCGGCGGCGTCGAGCAGGAGGGCCATGATCGCCCGATCTCCGGCCGGACCGTGCCGCTTGCACAGTTCGACCGCGTCCTGCTGCGTGTGCGCGTTGAACACCTGGTAGCCGGCCAGCCGCAGGCCCGCCGTCGCCAGCTTGGCCGTGGTCGTATTCGGGTCGTAGTACAGAATCCCGGGCTGGGACGGGCCGGACGGGGCTGGCATGGATGCGGCAAAGGATACTCGGAAAGTGCCGAGTCGTGGTAGCGTTTGGCACACACATGGTCATGGGCGAGATTGAGCGACTGAACCCCCCCCGCCAGCTGGGCAACGTGACCCTGCTTGCTGCGCTGGGCGAGGGCGGGATGGCGACCGTTTATCTCGCGTCGCTCGGCCTCGGGGCGTCGGCCCGTCTCGTCGCCGTCAAGCTCTTGCGACCCGGTCTGCCCGACCACGACTACCGCACGCGCTTCCTCGACGAGGCCAAGCTGGTGCTGCGGCTGCACCACCCGAACATCGTCGAGGTCCGCGAGGCCGGCGAGTTCGAGCAGCAGCTCTTCATCGTCATGAGCCTGGTCGAGGGGCGCGATCTCGCGGACATCTGGGACCGCTGCGCAGCGGTCGGGAAGGCGTTTCCTGTCCCGATCGCGGTCCACATCATCCGCGAAATCCTGCGTGGTTTGCACTACGCGCACACGTTCCCCGGCCTCGGGCTCGTCCATCGCGACGTCTCGCCGTCGAACATCCTGATCGACTGGACCGGGAGCGTGCTCTTGGCCGACTTCGGCCTGGCGACGTCGACGCTGAAGGGCAGCCTCACCGTGCCCGGGGTGGTGTTCGGCAAGGTCGGGTACATGTCGCCCGAGCAGGCGCGTCACGAGACCCTCGACGGCCGCGCGGACGTCTACGCCTGCGGCGCGGTGCTGTGGGAGCTGTTGACGGGGCGGCCGCTGCGCGGAGGGGACGGCGTCGACACCGAAGACGTGTCGCACTTCACAGCGCCGCCGCCCTCGACGTACTCGAGCCGCGTCGACCCCGAGCTCGACGCGGTGGTCATGAAGGCCCTCGCCCGCGACCGCGAGGACCGCTACCTGTCGGCGCACGAGTTCATGGAGGCGCTGGGCGGTTGGCTGCAGCGCAACTACCCCGGCTTTACCGGGCAAGAGGCCGCGGCAGACTTCATGGGCATGCTGTTCGGCGACGCCGCCGCCCGTGAGGCCGAGAACCGCGAGTACCTGCTGATGGAGCTGGCCGGCACCACGCAGGGCGTGAGCAGCCGCGACGACAACAAGGACACCCTCGTCGACGAAGAGGAGTTCGAGCTGGCGCTCGACAACTTCGACGAGGGCGCCGATGTCAGCATGGGCGGCAAGAAGATCATCCCGCTGCCGCCCGATCGCGCCCAGCCGCCGCCCGCCGCCGTCGCCGCTGCGGCCGCCAACCGGCGTCCGCGCGAGAAGAACAAGGACGACGACCCGGTCAACGACATCGAGTACATCCAGCCCGGCACGATCATCGCCGACCGCTACTGCGTGGTCAGCCGCATCGGCCGCGGCGGCATGGGCACGGTGTACCTCGGCGAGCACACGACCGTCGGCCGCCGCGTCGCCATCAAGGTCCTCACGCACCAGTGGAGCCGCAACGAGCTGGTCGCCAAGCGGTTCCGGGCCGAGGCGCGAGCCGCCAGCGCCGCCGGTCACCACAACATCATCGAGGTGTTCGACGCCGGCCAGCTGCCCGACGGCCGCCTCTACCTGGTGATGGAGTACCTCACCGGGCGCAATCTCTACGACGAGATTCAAGAGCTCGGCTCGCTGCCGGTCGGCCGCGCCGTCCGCATCATCCGCGACATCTCTCGCGCGATCCGGGCGGCCCACGACGTCGGCATCATCCACCGCGACCTCAAGCCCGACAACGTGATGTTCGTGCCCATGCCGGAGGGCGAGGGCGAGTACGTCAAGGTCCTCGACTTCGGCATCTCCGCCGGCGCCGAGCGGGTCGAGGGCGAGGCGCGGCTCACCATCCCCGGCCACGCCCTCGGCACGCCCGAGTACATGGCGCCCGAGCAGGCCAAGGGCAAGGACGCGACCGAGTTCTTCGACATCTACGCGCTCGGCGTGATGCTGTTCGAGTGCCTCGTCGGCGAGCCGCCGTTCGTGTCGAACAACATGGTCGAGATCATGGCGCGCAAGGCCACCGAGCGAGCGCCGTCGCTGGGCGACCGGCGGCCCGACCTGCCGCGGCAGCTGATCAAGCTGGTCGACGACTGCCTCGAGATCGATCCGGGCATGCGCCCGCAGTCGGCGCGCGAGTTCCTGACCCGCCTCGAGGAGGTCATCCGCCTCCTGCCGCCCGACGAGCACGACCTCGACGCCGACGACCCCGGCGCCTCGCTGGTGGTCGCGCCGGTGCGCCGCGAGAAGCTGCTGTCCGTACCTGGCCCTGTGGCCATGGCCAAAGAGCCAGACAAGGTCGCGGCCACGGTGCCGATGCCGACGCCGCCGCCGCCGAGCGGCATGACCTACGAGCGCCAGCGCCAGCTCAGCATGGCCGCGATCGTGGTGTTCGCCGCGTCGCTGCTGTGGATCGCGCTGCGCTGGGGGCCGAGCAACGAAGAGAGCGCCGGCGACGAGGGCGGCGAGGTCGCGGTCAAGACGACGGGCGAGCCGGTGAACAAGCCGCTGCCGACGAACGACCCGCCGACCAAGAAGAGCAACCCGCAGTGGGGCGCGGTGGTCGTCGACCCCAAGCTCCTGAACCCGCCCGAGACCAAGCAGACCGACCCCAAGGCCGGCGACACCGACGGCGAAACCAAGGACGAGAAGGGCGACAAGGAGCCCGGCAAGAAGAACAACGACCCGAAGCCGGCCCGCGACCCCAACAGCGAGTTCTGCAAGCAGACCGTGGACAAGGTCAAGTCGGCGCGCGCCGGCGGCAAGCCGGCCGAGATGCTGCGCTTTTTGAACGCGGAGCCGGGTTGTTGGAAGAGCAAGGCCGAGTCGGCCAAGCTCAGGACCTACGCGTACAAAGAGCTCGAAAAGTGGAAAGAGTGCGCCCGCGCGGGTCGCGGACAGACCGACGCCGACGTGGTCAGGTGGGTCAAGTTCTGCGAGCGCCGCGAGGCCGGGTAGCGCGCAGGTTCGGGCCTGCGTGATCGCGCCGGGATCAAGGCGCGAACGCGCGCCGCCCGAAGCCTCTGAGAAGTGGACGCGCGGGGAGGTGTGGGGCCATAATTGGCGCCACCCTTGTCAGAGTGGGGCAGGTGGTGTCACCTTAGCCCGCCGCTCCTGGCCCTTTGGGTCCCCCCGCGCTCATGTACGCCTCGATCCTGGTCGCCCTCTCGCTCGTCCTCTCGCCTGCGCCTGGGGTCTGCCGTAGCGCGCCGTCGCAGCCGGCGCAAGCCGAACGCGTCCTGTTGCCGCCGGCCTCGCGTGGAATGCCCAAGCCGCCGCCGGCCAAGCGCGAACGGCTGGCCGCGTCGGCCTTGGTCGCCATCGACACCGCGGCCGCCGGCGAGGAAGGCCAGCTGATGACCCCGCGGATCCAGGCCCGGGTGGTCGACGCCATGAAGGCGTTCAACATCACCGAGGGCAAGGACGCCGGCCTGCCGAAGGTCGCCATCAAGGTCAGCGAGCTCGGAGGCGACGCGATCGGGTGGAGCTACACGATCGACGTGCGCCACGGCAGCGACCAGGCCATCTCGGGCGGCAGCTTGCGCGGCGAGTGTGTCGACTGCATCGAGAAGGAGCTGGTCGAGAAGGTCGGCACCGACGCTCGCCTCGCGTTGCAGCAGCTGCGCGTCTACATCGACGAGTACAACGCCAAGGTCGACGCCGACAACAAGCAGGCCGAGGCCGCCGCGACGCCGACGACCAGCGACACCGCCGCGACGCCGGGCGGTCCCGCGGCAGTCGGAGGTCCGGGCACCGACGCATCGCCGATGCACCCGCTGTGCAAGGCCGGCATCGGCCTCATGGCCGCCGGCGTGGTCGGCATCGGCGTGGGCGTCGGCCTCGCGGTGCTGCCCGATCGCCAGCTCGATCCGAACATCGGCTACGAGTTTCGCAGCACTACGCTTCCGGGTTACGTGACGCTCGGAATCGGCGGCGCGGCCGCGCTCGCCGGCGTGGCGTTGTTCGTCGTCGGCCACCGCAAGTCCCGGGCCTCGCAGACCGCGCTCGTACCCAGCTTCGGCGCGGGCGTGGTCGGGCTGCAGTGGTCCGGCCGCTTCTGATACCCTTCGGGGTCGAGGTTAGAGGTACTTATGTCGGAGCTTGGGTTGCGTGGACTCGGGGTGCGAACGCTGACGTTGCTGCTCGGAGGCGGCGCGCTGATCGGCTTCGCGGGCGGCTGCTTCATCACCAACACCGCCCACTGCGGCTACCATGAGAACGGGGCCGAAAACCCGTGTCCCGCGGGCTTCGTGTGCAACGTGTGCGTCGCCGAAAACAACGGCTGCGTGCCCGAGAGCGAGGCCGACTCGATCGACCCGCAGTGTCGCGAGAGCGGCGGCACCACGGAGCCGACCACCGAGCCCGGCACGGTCGGTCCGACCGGCGACCCCACCACGTTGCCGACGAGCACCGAGACGACCGAGACGATGACCGACGGCACGACGGTCGGCGTCACGACCATGGGGCCGACGTCGACGACCGAGACGACGACCGAGACGACGACCGACACCAGCACCACCGAGGTGCCGGAGACGACCATCCAGACGATGTGCGATCCGACGAACCTCAACGACCCGATGTGCGGCGAGCAGTACTGCGTCGCCGAAAATCAGTGCGGCTGGTGCACCTCGCTGCCGGAGGGCAAGACCTGCACCGACGTCGACCCCGCCACTCCGGCGTGCGACGAGGCCTCGGGCAAGTGCGTCGAGTGCACGCCGGACGAGGCGCAGCAGTGCAGCGGCGCCACGCCCGTGTGCGACGAGCAGAGCCACACCTGCGTCCCGTGCACCGAGCACGCGCAGTGCGGCACCGGGGCCTGCGACATCTTCGAGGGCAGCTGCTTCCCCGACACCGAGGGCACGGTGTTCTTCGTCCAGGGCAGCAAGACCGACTGCCAGGCCAAGACCGGCCTGACCGCCGACAGCCCGTTCTGCAAGCTGACCGACGTCCCGCTCGAGGGTGCGGCCAAGATCACCATCCGCCTGATGGCCAGCGGCACCGCGCCCGGCGGCCTGGCCGTGCCGCAGGACAAGGTGGTGGCGATCATCAAGCACACCGCGACCATGCCCGAGATCAACGGCCAGGACATCATCGGCACGCCGGTCTCGGTCAACGCCAACGCCAGGCTGTACCTGTCGGGGATCAAGCTGCGCTTCGGTCAGGGCTCGATCGTCAAGTGCGCCGGCGGTTCGCTGTGGGCCCACGACTCGTTCTGGGACGGCAACAGCATCAACGCGGCGCGGGCCATCGACGCCTCGGCCTGCAAGGTGTTCGTCCACCGCTCGCGGATCATCCGCTGCGGCGCGGCGATGCAGCTCGCCAACAGCGAGCTGCGGATCGAGAACAGCTTCATCGTCGACAGCGGCGCGCTCACGGCCCAGCACCCGGCGTTCAACTTCCTGACGAACGCCAAGGCCCACATCACGTACTCGACCATCGCCCGCAACCAGGTGGTCAACTCGGTGTCGACCTTCAACTGCGTGGGCAACGGTCAGGACATCGTGGTCCGCAACTCGGCGGTGGTGGGCGTCGCCAAGATCACCAACTGCAACGACATGGACCCGCGGCTCGCGTTCGAGAACGGGCGCATCGAAGAGGTCGGCGACACGGCCGCGGTCACCAGCGTGATGGGGCAGTGGTTCAACGCGCCGATCCAGGACGTCTACACGCCGAAGAACGGCATGGACGTGGACCCGCTCGAGGACATGGCGACCTGGGCCGAAGGCGATCCGCTGTCCGACTTCACCGGCGACGCGGCGATCCCCACCGACGAGCCCAGCTTCGCCGGAGCCAGGCAGCCGCTCTAGATGTGGGTGCGGCGGCGCGCAGGGTTTTCCGGCCAGAGCGGCGGCCGGAGCCCGCGTAGCCGCCTGATTGTTCGTTCAGGGGTGTGCCGTGGATACGTGGTTCGGTCGCCGCCCTTCGGGTCTCCGGTTGTCGGGCCCCGGATGGTGAGCGATAATCGAACTTGCCATGCGTTCACCCCGTGCCTGGTCTTATGTGACGTTCCTCGCCTCTACCGTCGTCCTCGGCGCCTGTCCGCCGACGCCGTCCGCCACTGGAACGGACACGGACTCCGACCCGACGACGGGCGCTCAGACTCAGACGATGGGCAGCACCGGCGACGAGTGCCCCATCGGTGACCTCGGGTGCGCGTGCACGCAGGGCGGCGCCTGCAACGATGGCCTCAGCTGCTCCCCCGAGCAGAAGTGCGTGCCCGCCGAGGACACCACGACCAGCCAGAGCGGCCCCGACGAGACCACGGAGAGCACCACGGCTGAGCCCGTCACGACGGACAGCGACGTCTCCACGACCGGGCCGGCGACCCCGTGCAACCCGACCGACGGCCAGCCGAACGTCGAGTGCATGGACATCGACGCCCAGCAGCCGTTCTGCTCCGACGCCGGGGTGTGCGGCGGCTGCACCGTGCTCCCGCCCGACGGCTGCTCGCTCGTCGATCCGGACAAGCCGATCTGCAACCCCGACGACGGCCAGTGCGTCGCCTGCACGCTCGACGACCCGTCGCTCTGCACGGGGGCGACGCCGGCGTGCAACCCCGCCAACAACACCTGCGAGGGCTGCTTCGAGCACAGCCACTGCCCCGACACCGCCTGCGACATCCTGAAGCGCGAGTGCTTCCCGACCGACAAGGTGCTCTACATCCGCCACGGCCTCGAGATCGACAAGAAGTGCACCAACAAGGTGGGCCAGGGCGGCTACGAAGATGCGCCGTACTGCAACGCCAACCTGGCGATCGACCACGCGCAGTCGGAGGGGCCGACCAGCGGCTGGACCTTCAAATTCCTCGAGACCGACGCCGCCACGTTCCACGGCGACATCCACATCCCGTCGGTCGACGTCCAGGAGCCGATCAGCTACGCGTTCGTCCACGTGGGCAGCTTCCCGCAGCAGGACCTGGGCCAGAAGCAGCACACGCGGCTGGAGTCGAACGGGCCGGTCATCACCGTCGGCGCCAACGTCGTCGCCTACGTCAACAACTTCAGCATCTACAGCATCAGCAACCAGGACGACAACGCCGTCGGCGTCGGCTGCTTGCAGAACTCGAGCGTGTTCCTCGACGACAGCTACATCCGCGACACCCGCGGCTCCGGCATCCGCTCGATCGGGTGCGACGTGTATCTGCGGCGGTCGAGCGTGTACAACAGCCGGACCGAGGGCGTGGAGCTCAACTGCGCCGAGCAGCACTGCGAGCTCCACATGATCAACAGCTACATCTCCGACAACCAGCACGTGCAGAGCGACGGCGGCGGCGGCATCTTCGCCGAGAACGCCACCCTCGACATCAACTTCAGCGGGATCCTCGGCAACAACGCCGAGATCGACCCGAACGACGTGTTAGCCCGCGGCGACTCGATCCACTGCGTCGGCGAGACCGTGGACGGCCAGATCCGCAACTCGGTCATCGGCCGCAAGCCGATGGGCAACGCGATGTCGATCAAGTGCTCCATGAAGCTGAGCATCCAGACCACGCTGCTCGACAGCGACGAGTTCAAGACCGGAAACAGCAAGAAGGCCGGTGAGGACGTTCTCGGGTACTTCCTGACCAACTCGTTGTCGGGTGCGCGCCCGATCAATCCGGAGCCGCCGGTCGGCCAGGCGAAGGATCTCGAGTTCGCGTCGTGGGAGAAGGGCGATCCGCAGGTCGACTTCGACGGCCAGGCGCGGAAGGCCAAGGACACGCAGCCCGACTACGTCGGCGCCGACGTCATGGGTCCGTGAACCCGCGTGCGCGGTCGCGCGCGGGTGCGCACGGGCTTGCGCGTGGGCGCGCGAACGGCTCGGATTGCGGCCCGTGAGACCCTTGGGGATACTGCCGGGACCATGCGTATCTCCTTGTCTTGTCGGGGCCTCTGGTTCGGCCTCGGCCTCGGCTTTCTCGCGGCGGCCTGTACGCCGGGCGGCCCGCAGACCGAAACGTCGTCCGAGAGCGACAGCGAAGGCTGTCAGCCCGGCTCGCTCAACTGCGTGTGCGAGGCCAACGGCTGCGACCCCGGGCTCGTGTGTGCGTCGGGTTACTGCGTCGAGGACAGCAACGTGACCTCCGAGGTCACGCTCACGACGGGCCCGACGACGCCGACCACGGCGAGCGAGACCGAGACCGGCACGACCGATCCCACGGGCGCCTCGATGACCACCGAGACCCCGCAGTGCGACGACGGCCCGGGCGTCTCGCAGCAGTGCCCCGAGACCGCGCCGTACTGCCTCGCCGAGGGCGTGTGCGCCGACTGTTCGGGCCTCACCAGCTGCGCCGACGTCGACGCCGCCAAGCCGGCGTGCGACGCCGCCTCGGGCCTGTGCGTCGAGTGTACCGAGGCCGACGCCTCCGTCTGCGGCGGCAACACGCCGGTGTGCGACCTCGATGCCAACGCCTGCTCCAGCTGCGTCGCCCACGAGCAGTGCCCCAGCGGCGCCTGCAACATCGCCACCGGCGCCTGCTTCGAGGACTCACTGTGGGTCGACCGCCAGGCGACCTGCGGCGGCGACGGCAGCGAAGAGAACCCGTTCTGCGAGATCCAGGACGCCATCGCCACCATCGGCACCGACACGCCGACGCTCGTGCGCGTGCGGCCGGGGCCGTCGGCGTACAAGACCAAGATCGACGTCGGCAGCAACCGCATCGTGGCGATCGTCGGCGAGGGCGGGGCGCCCGCGATCGACGTCGACGTCGACGCGCTGCTCGTCAACGACGACGCCCGCGTCTACCTCAAGGACCTGCGCTTCGTCGGCAGCTCGATGTCGGCCGGCAACGGCCTGGTGTGCCTCAACGCCGAGGTGTGGACCGACTCGGTCGAGTTCTCGTCGCGTGAGTCGGTGGCGATCGACGCGATCGGCTGCACCCTGCAGATCCGGCGCTCGCGCCTCTACGCGAACCCGGGCGGCGGGATCAAGGTCGAGAAGGGGACGACCCGGATCGAGAACACCTTCGTCACCTCGAACGGCGGCAACTTCTCGCAGTACGCCGGCGTCCACGTCGTCAGCGGCGAGCTCGACGTCGTCTACGCGACCATCATCGGCAACAACAGCGACGGGACCGCCGACTCGCTCCACTGCGACGACCCCGGGTCCGTCGCCCTGCGCAACGTCGTGCTGTTCGGCCAGTCGCAGGGGACCTCGGTCACCTGCGACGGCGCTACCGCCAGCGACAGCATCGTCGACAGCAACCTGCTCGCCGGTCGCAACGTGACGGTCGAGGTCTCGGCCCTGTCGGCGTGGTTCAAGGACGCCGCGAGCGGTGACTTCCACGTCAAGGCCGGAGCGCCGTTCGCGGATCGGGGGCTCTGGCGCACCGGCGATCCCGCGGTCGACTACGACGGCGACCCGCGGCCCGACGTCGACCTCGCGCCCGACTGGGCCGGCGCCGATCGCTTGCCGTGATCGACGTCGTCGACGTCGCGTGTGACGAGCGCGGCGCTCCTGCGCCGTCCTCGTCGCGCGTGACGGCTCGCGCTCGATCGCAGCGCGCGGGCGCGCGCCTGCGCGCGTTCATGAGATGTCTTCGGGGACAGGTTGCGACCGGGCCGGCGAACGGGAATACTCGAGCGAATGATGCGGCTCTCGCCAGCGCATTGGGCCTCGTGGCTCGGATTCGGCGTCTTCCTCGGCGTCGCATGCACGAACCCGACTTCGACGACCACGGAGGGCGCCGACACGACCACCGGGAACATGGACTGCTCGGTCGGCAGCGTCGGCTGTCAGTGCACCCCGGGCGGCACCTGCGACGGCAACCTCGTGTGCGCCTCGAAGATCTGCGTGCCCCTCGACGACACCAGCACCGGCGTCACCGAGACGAACACGGACACCGACCAACCCACCGCCGGGACCGACACTTCGGTCGGTGAGTGCGAGCCGGCGAACGGCCAGCCCAACGCGGCCTGCGGGCCCGAAGAGCCCTACTGCAGCACGCTGGGCGCCTGTGTGCCGTGCTCCGGGATCGCCAGCTGCGCGGCGATCGATCTGGCCACGCCGGCCTGCGACGAGACCAGCGGCCTGTGCGTCGCCTGCACCGAGAGCGACGCGTCCGGCTGCACCGGCGCGACCCCGGTGTGCGACCCCGAGACGCAGACCTGCCACGCGTGCACGCAGCACGACGAGTGCACGAGCGGCGCCTGCGACATCGCCACGGGCGCGTGCTTCCCGGCCGGCAGCGCGCTGTGGGTCGACGGCGCCGGCGACTGCGACGACGCCGGGAGCGGCAGCGAGGCCGAGCCGCTGTGCACGATCTCCGAGGCGCTGACGCGGATCGCGGTCGAGCCCCAGGCCGTCCTGGTGCGCCCCGCCGTCTACGACGAGCCGCTCGCGGTGCCGGCCATGAGCGTGGTCGCCATCGTCCGCGCGGGCGACGGCGCCGTCGAGATCACCGGCAGCGCCGACGCGACGCTCGGGCTCGGCAGCCAGGCCCGCGTCTACCTCGACGGCCTCGAGATCCGCGACAACGAGCTCGGCAGCGGCGTCGCCTGCGACGCGGGCGAGCTGTGGATCGATCGCTCGTGGATCCGCCAGCACCACGTCAGCGGCGTCTCGGCGGTCGACTGCGACGTCCGGGTGCGCGCGAGCGTGTTGTACAAGAACCTCGGCGAGGGCGTGTTCGCGTCGGGCGGCTCGGTGAAGCTCGAGAACAGCTTCATCACCGAGAACGGCGACAAGGCCAACGCCGACAACCCGCGCGGCGGCGTCGCGCTGGCCGGCGGCGCCGCGGCCACGCTGGTCTACGTCACGCTGGTCGGCAACAACGCGTACACCGGCGGCGGGCTGTCGGTGGAGTGCGAGCCCGACGCGGGCGTCGAGGCGGTCAGCCTGCGCAACTCGATCGCCTTCAACGCCGTCGGCTACAGCACCTTCAACTGCGAGGGCGTCGAGGTCGTGTCGCACTCGGCGTACTCGGCTGCGACCGACGAGCCCAACGACGACAACCTCGGGGTGGCGACGGCCGAGGTGCCGATGCTCGTGACCGCCGACATGGCGATCCCGGGTGTCTACCGGCCGACGCCGGGCAGCAAGCTCGACGGCGTGGCGATGTTCGAAGGGGGAGACCCTGACGTCGACTTCGAGGGCGACCCGCGGCCGACCGACGCACCCAGCTTCCCCGGGGCGGATCAGCCCCCGCCGTGAGCGTGAATTGTGCCACCGCGGCCGAAATCGCCGCGGTCGCCGGGCCGGTGGCGAGTTTTCCGGTCCGGGGGATGGCTTTGTGGACAACTCGCGTGGCCCGGTGCATCCTGGCCGCGATCCCCTTTGTGCACTAGGAGTTACCGATGACCCGACAGTACTGGACCGTCGCAATCTTGGCCTGCGCGCCGCTGGTCGCCGGCTGTCCGCCGACCTACACCCCCGGGGAGACCGAGAGCGGGACCGAGACCGACAGCGAGACGAGCGAAACGTCGAACACGACCACCCCGGACGTGACGACGACGTCGACGACCACGGTCACGCCGACGACGGACACCGACACGTCGACGACCACCACGAGCACGTCGACCACCGGGCCGACCACCGGCAACATGGGCTGCGCCGGCGACGGCGACTGCTCCGACCCCGCGAAGCCGTTCTGCGTCGACCAGGCCTGCGTCGGCTGCGGCGGCACGCCGGACCCGGACGCGACCTGCGCCGAGGTCGACGCCGACACGCCGGTGTGCAACCCGGACTCGGGCGCCTGCGTGGTGTGCACGCCGGAGAACAAGGGCCTCTGCGCCGACGCGACGCCGGTGTGCGACGCGGCCACCAACGAGTGCGTCGGCTGCGTCGAGCACGACGACTGCCCGGACAGCGCGTGCAACGGCGAGACGGGGGCCTGCTTCGCGCTCGAGTACGTGGTCTACGTCGACGGGGTCGCCCAGTGCGACATCGGCGACGGCACCATGGCCGCGCCGTTCTGCCAGATCACCCACGCGCTCGACCACGTGGCGATGAACGACCCGTCGCTCGGCTGGACCATCAAGGTCAAGACCGGCAACTACATCCAGCCGTCGCTGGTCGTGCCCGAGGCGAGCAACCTGGCGATCGTCGGCGACGGCGGCATCGCCAAGATCCGCTCGAACGCCGGGCCGACGCTGCAGATCAACCCGTCGTCGAAGGTCCTGCTCGGCAAGCTCAACCTCGCCAGCAACGCCGACGACACCGGCCTGACCTGCACGGGCTCGCAGCTCCAGGGCACCGACCTGACCTTCAGCCTCAACCGCCAGGGCTACGTCGGCACCGACTGCACCGCGCACTTCAACCGCAGCGTGTTCTACAAGAACACCTCGGGCGGCCTGTCGGCGTTCGGCGCCGGCGCGACGGCGATCGTCAACAGCTACATCTCGAACAACGGCTCGAACGCCGAGTCGAACTACGGCGGCCTGCTCACCGGCCAGGGCCACGAGCTCAGCCTGGTCTACTCGACGGTCGTCAACAACCTGTCCGAGGTCGGCGCCCGCTCGCTGCTGTGCATGCCCGACGCCGGCACGACCACAGTCCGCAACTCGGTGATCATCGCGTTCGTCGCGCCGTCGATCGACTGCGCCACCGCGACGTTCGAGAACTCCGCGATCGACGAGGGCAAGACCGACGGTGACACCAACCTCGCCGCCACCATGGCCGACGCGATGACGTGGTTCGAGGGACAGGTCGGCGGCGTGTACAAGGCCAAGCTCGACACGCCGATCGCGACCCTCGCCGTGTGGAAGGACGGCGACCCCGCGACCGACTTCAACGGCGACCCGCGCCCGGCCACCGACGGCGAAACCGACTACGCCGGCGCCGACCGCCCGGCTCGCTGAGCTGTCCGTGAGAGCAGGTCCTTCGGGACCTGTCCGAAGTGCAAGAGGAGGCTCCGGCCTCCTCTCGTATTTGGGTCGATCGACGAGCGCGTCGAGTCGCCCGACGCTGTCATGCCTTCAGAAGCGGCCGACCACGCCGAGGCCGAGCGGGATCAACGTCGGCCTCCAGGCCGAGCGCCGCGCCGCACGCGACGGCGGCAGCAGGCCCACGCCGGCGCCGAGCGTCAGGCCGAGCCCGGCTCCGAGCAGCGAGGCCGCGACGGCGCGTCGATCGAACCACGGCCCGACGCGGGCCACGTAGTCGTCGCCGAGGCCGCGCGGGTAGGCGGCGCTCTCGGCGGCCAACCACACTGCGCCGAGCGTGAGCGTGGCTCCGCCGACGATCGCCTCCGCGAGCCACACCCGGCGCGTCACCGGCACGGCCGCGGTGACGCCGGCGGTGACCAGGCCCAGGCCGGCGCCGACGAGCCCCGCGCCCGCGGCCGCGTAATGAGCGTGCGCGACGATCGCGGGCTCGCTGCACAGCGGCTGTGCCGGCCCGATCGCGCAGCTGCCGACCTGGCGATCGAAGCTGCGCGTGCGCAGCACCACCAGCGCCGTACCGGTGGCGAGGAGCGGCAGAGACAGCGCCAGGAGTGCGGCGCTGCGGCGGACACGGGCGCGGGGAGGCAGCGGCGCGGCGGAGAGATTCTCGAGCGACTTCCTCGCGGACGTGGGGTCCGCAGGCGGTCGTGCCGTCCGCGTGCGGTCGCTCGCGCGTGGCGTCGACTTCGTCGAGGACACCGCCGGCGGTGGCGTGCACGAGGCCAGCGCGACGCGTTCGACTGGCCGCGACGACATCATGGGCGAGCCGACGAACGACAGGCCGAGCAAGACCGATCCCAGGGTCATGCCCGCGGCAGTATGGGCGACGGTGCGGGTGATGGCCGCCTCGCCCGCGAGGTCCTGGCCGTTGCAGTACGGCTGGCCTCGCGGGCGACGAAGCGGGCAGGGCGGTGCGGCCGCCCTGTGCCGAGAGCGATGCGGCTTCGCGGTCGACGCCGAGGAGGGGCGAGGCGCGCGCGGGCCGGCTCGCGTGCGCGAGGTCCGGCGCTGGTGGCGTCGGCTTGCGAGCGTGCTAGCGTCGGCAGAGATGAAGATCCTCTGCCCGATCTGTCATAAAGAGCAGGAGGTACCCGACGACTTCGCGTACCGGCCGTTCTGCTCGCAGCGCTGCAAGACGATCGACCTCGGCAACTGGCTCGGCGAGGCGTACCGGATCTCCCGGCCGATCTCCGCCGACGACGAGGAGCCGGGCGTCCGCGGCGAGAACTGAGCTGCCGCCGGCGGTGTCCGCCGAGCGGTCGGTGGTTCGACTTGGAGCCCGACGAGGCGCCACGGCTGACGACGAGAGGGCGCGGCGCGAACTGAGCGGCCGGGGCGTACCCACCGAGCGGCCGAGGATCCAGTTTCGACCCGGCGAGGCGCCACGGCCGATCTGTGTCGACGACGAGGAGCGCGGCGCGAACTGAGCGGCCAGCGCCGTCGTGCTTGCCGAGCCGTCGAGCGTCAGCCTCGACTCGGCGAGCTCGCCTGGCTGGTACTGGACCGGAGCGACATGTCACTCCGGACATGAACATGGCGCCATGTCCCTGGCGCCATGTCCGAAACGAGCTGCCCGTTCGGGCAGCTCACTTCTTGTCGCGGTTCTTGCGGCGGGCCAGCTTCTCGGCGCGGCGCTTGTCGGCGAGGTTCTTGTAATCGACCTTCGACGGCGAGCGCGCGGCCGGGCTGCCGCCGCCGCTCTGCTGCGGCCCGCCGAGGCCGGGGAAGCCGCCCATGCCGGGGAAGCCGCCCATGCCGGGCAGGCCGCCCATGCCGGGCAGGCCGCCGCCGCCGCCGCCCATGCTGTTCATCAGCGAGCCGAGCGCGTTGGGGTCGGACAGCATCTTCCGCATCGCGTTCATCTGCTTGAGCATCTTCATGCCCGGGACCTTGTCCATCATGCCCTGCGGCTTGGCGGGCATGCCGGGGATCATGCCGCCGAACATGTCGCCGAGCATGCCGAACATGCCGCGCATGGTCATGAAGCGGCTGACGAGGCCGCGGACGTCGTCCTCGGTGCGGCCGGAGCCGCGAGCCACGCGGGTGACGCGGGCGGCGACGAAGTCCTCGGGGCGCAGGTCGTTGGGGTCCTTCTCCTTGGCGCCCTTGTGGATCGACCGCTTCTGCCGCCGGCTGCCGCGGCCGCTGTTGCCCTCGTCGTCGAGGAACACCTCGGGGTTCTTCCGCTCCTCCTTGGTCATCGAGCGGATCATCGCCTCGACGCGCACGAGCTCCTTGTCGTCGGCGGCCTTCTCGAGCGCCTCGGGCGGGATGTTGGCCCCGAACATCTGCCCGAGCGGCATCTTCTCGAGGATGTCCTTCATGCTGCCCATCGACTGGATCGTCTTGATCTGGCTGAGGAAGTCATCCATCGTGAAGGATCCCGAGAGCATCTTCTCGGCGTCCTTCATCGCCTGCTCCTCGTCGACGACCTCGGTGAAGTCGTTCATCAGGCCGACGATGTCGCCCATGCCGAGGATCCGGCTGGCGAGGCCCTCGGGGCGGAACTCGTCGAGCTTGTCGAGCGACTCGCCGATGCCGAGGAACTTGATCGGCTTGCCGGTGACCGCCTTGACCGACAGGGCCGCGCCGCCGCGGGCGTCGCCGTCGAGCTTGGTGAGGATCACGCCGGTGACCTCGAGCCGCTCGTCGAAGGTCTTGGCGGTGGTGACCGCGTCCTGGCCGATCATCGCGTCGATGACCAGGAAGATGTTGGCCGGCTGGACCCGCGACTTGATGTCGTCGAGCTCCTTCATCAGCGGCTCGTCGATCGTCAGGCGGCCCGCGGTGTCGTAGATGACGAAGTCGAGGCCCTCGGCCGCCGCGTGGTCGGTGGCGTCGGCGCAGATGTCGACCGGGTTGGCGCCGTCGATCGAGAACACCGGCACGCCGATCTTCTGCCCGAGCACCTTGAGCTGGTGGACAGCCGCGGGCCGGTAGACGTCGGCCGCGACCATCATGACCTTGTAGCCGGCCTTCTGCAGCTTGCGCGCGAGCTTGCCGGCGGTCGTGGTCTTACCCGAGCCCTGCAGGCCGACCATCATGATGCCGGTGCAGCCCTTGCGCGCCCGGTTCAGCGAGGTGTCGACGGGGCCCATCAGGGCGATGAGCTCGTCGTGGCAGATCTTGACGAAGTGGTCCTCCGGCTTGACCCGCATCGTCTCGCCCTGTTTCTTGGCCACCAGGGTGACCTTCTCGCCGAGCGCCTTCTCTTTGACCGACTGCAGGAAGCGCTTGACGACGTTGAACTCGACGTCGGCCTCCAAGAGGCTCAGGCGGACGTCCTTGAGCGCCGCCGCCACGACGTCGTCCGTCAGCTCGCCCTTGCCGGTCAGGCGCTCCCGTGCCGCGCGAAAACCCTTCGAGATCGTCTCAAACACAGTCCGCGCTTTCTACCACGGCCCCCCCCGGTGCGCCGACCCGCGCGCACGCGCGGGTCAGCTCACAAGCCCGGACCGGCCCCGACGCCCGTCCCCGGCCCGGCGCTGGTGAATCTCGCGCCGGAAGGCTACGTTTCGGGGGCCATGCCGAAGGCCAGCGCCGCGCCCGGGGAGCCCTGTGGTTGGGGGATCCGCCTCTTCTTCCAGGGACGTACGGTGGCCCAGATCGCGGCCGACGACGCGGACCCCGTCGCCCTGGGCGAGCGCAAGGACTGCGATCTCGTGCTCCCCGGGGTCGGCGAGCACGCGCTGCTGACCGACGGCGCGACCCTCGTCGTCCCCGCCGGCCTCGTCGGCGAAGTCCACGTCGGTGAGCGCACGCAGCCCGCGGAGGGCAGGGTGACCCTGTCGCCGGGCGACCGGGCGTCCCTTCGCGTCGTGGCCCACCCGGACATCACCCTCGAGGTCCAGCGGGTCACGCGCGAGCACCTGCCGTGGTCGGCCCGCTTTCACGCCCGCGACCTGGCCCGGCAGCTCGTCACCGGCGCGGCCCTGGTCGCCATGGTGGCGCTGCTGTGGCGGATCGAGAAGGTCGAGAACGTGCTCAAGCTGCGCGGCGAGCCCACGGCCGAGGACGATTCACCGCTGATGCGGGTGATCTACGCGCCCACGGCCGAGCCCATCGAGGTCATCCGGGCCCGCGAGCTGTACGCCGCGCACCTGCCGCCACCGCCACCGCCGCCGGCTCCGGCCCCCGTCGAGCCCGGCCTGGACCTGGCGACCTCCGGCCCGATGGCGATCCCGCTGGCGCAGGGGGGCATGCTCGCGGCGGAGCCGGTCACGCCGGACCTCGCCGAGGAGGCGCCGGTCGAGGCGCCGCGGCCGGGCAAGAAGTCGCGCCGTAGCAAGCGCAGGCCGGACGCCTTCGACGGGGCCGAGTTGGAGATGGTCGCCGTGCTGAGCCACGAGACCAGCGTCCTCAGCGCCTTGGTGGCAGAGGACGACAGCGCCTACGGCGGCCTGCTCGGGCTGCGCGGCGAGGGCGGCGGAGGCTTCGGCGAGGGGGTGGCTGTCGGCATCGGCGAGGTCCACGGGGTCGCGGGCGGTGTCGTCGACGTGATCGAAGGCGGCGTCGAGGGCGGAGTGCCCGGCGGGGTGGTCGGCGTCGAAGGCGGGGTGGTCGGCGGCGTCGAAGGCGGGGTGGTCAACGGGGTGGCCGGCGGCGTGGTGCTCCACGGCAGCATGCCCGAAGCGCCAGGTCCCGAAGGACATGTCCCTCCGAACATGCCCCCGAGAGAAGTTTTGACAGTCGGCCCGAACTCGCACGCGTCCGGCGGGGCGACCGCGACCCGGGGCGAGCGCGACGGTCTGGCGGCCGCGGTGGCCCAGGCCTCGTGCGCCGACCCGGCGGTCGTGCGCAAGCAGCAGATCGACGTGGTGTTCGCGGTCGATGTCTCGACGACGATGAACTTCATGCTCGGCAAGATCGGCCGCGAGATCGCCGCGGTCGACGCGACCGTGCGGGCCCACAACCTCGACGCCCGCTACGGCCTGGTCGTGTTCGTCGACGACGTGATGGTCACGAACGGCGGCCAGGCGTTCGCCGACCTGGCCGCGCTGCAGCAGGAGCTGGCGAAGTGGCAGCAGTTCACCGCCGGCAACCGCGAGATCGTGGCGGGCGAGGCCAACCTCGACTGGCCGGAGAACACGCTCGACGCGCTGCACGCGGCCGCGACCCAGTTCGCCTGGCGCGACCGCGCGACCACGCTGCGCGCGGTGGTCCACGCCACCGACGACGACTTCGGCGAGGCGCCCGCGATGCAGAGCGGCCAGCGTGTGCAGCACGGCTACCGCGACACCGTGGCGGCTCTGCGCGCGGCCGAGGTGCGGGTGTTCAGCTTCGCGGCCAAGGTGGGCGGGCAGTGCGAGTGCCTCGACGTCCGCGCCGGGCTGTTCGCGCCGTACCGCGGGCAACAGGCGATCCCGGCGGCGACCGGCGGGGCGGTGTTCGACATCGACGAGGTCGCGTCGGGCGCGCTGGGCTTCGGCGCCGCGGTGTCGGGCGCGCTGCAATCGGCGGTCTGCACGCACTATCCGCTGGCGCCGTTCCCCGCCAAGTAGCCCGCTCCTGGCGTCGCCGGGGTCTTCTCAAGCGCCGGCGTCCGGGGCTAAGGTGACGGCCGGTGGCGGGCGACGTGCAAAAGCAGCTCGGCGAGCTCGAGCAGCTGGCGAGCAACCTCGGGGTGCGGGTCTGTTACGAGGCGATGACCGGCCTGTCGCAGGGCAGCGGCGGCCTGTGCAAGGTCCGCGGCGAGTGGCGGGTCATCATGGACAAGCGGCTCAAGCCGGCCGAGCGCCTCGAGGTGCTCGCCAACTCGCTGAAGGGCTTCGACACCGAGGCCCACTTCGTGTCACCGCAGGTCCGCGCGCTGCTCGAGCCGTGAGCGGGGCTCGCGGTAGCGACGAATGTGTCCTCGGGGACAGGTCGACGCGAGGCCTGTCCCGAAGGACACGTTCGTAAAACCACCGGCGCGCACGCGGACGCTCGCAGAGGCGGCAAAACCCCTGTGGCGGGCACTAAATGGGCGCCAAGAGATCGGCCAGCGCCGGGTCGTCGGCGAGCAGCGCCGAGACCTCACGTTCCACTGCGGACCACACCTCCGGGGAGATGCGGGCCGGGCGCTGGGCCGCGACGGTCGCCGCGACGAGTCGCTCCGCCGCGACCGCCGGGTCGATGGTGCCGGCGGCGACGGCCGCCGCGAGCGCCTCGCCAGGCGACACGCCCGTCGCCGACGCGGTCGCCGCGACAGCCTCCGCTTCGGCCGCGGCCGGGCTGACGGACTGCGGGCCTTCGGCGCGGGCGATGCCCGCGACCGTCGTGGGGTCGTCGGCGATGGGCCGCATCGGTGTCACCCGCGAAAGTAACAGGTCCGGCGTGCACTGTCAGGGGCGCGCGGCTCACCTTCGCCCGGCGAGGACGGCGCGCGACCTGCGAGTCGCCCGTGAGGTGGCGAGGGCTCGCCGCGGCGAGCCCTCGCGCTGCGCCCCGGAGGTGGCTCTCCAGCGCTGGCCCGGACCGCCACGTTTGCCGCCGCCAAGGCGCGCGGGGGGCCGCCCGTGGCGGCCGATTGACTTTCGCTCGCGCCCGGGGTCACATGGCGGGGCCCTGCTTCCTCGCGTGCACGGGCCGGAGTTCGCGTTGAATCAGATCACCCAATTTGGCCCCTACAAGCTGATGGAGCGCATCAGCGTGGGCGGCATGGCGGAGGTGTACAAGGCCGTCGAGCAGGGCGTCGAGGGCTTCGAGCGGATCGTCGCCGTGAAGCGGATCCTGCCGCACATCGCCGAGGATGACGAATTCATCACGATGTTCAAGGACGAGGCCAAGATCGCCGGCCAGCTCCAGCACGGGAACATCGCGCAGATCTACAACCTCGGCCAGCAGGGCGACAGCTTCTACATCGCGCTCGAGTACGTCGCCGGCAAGGACCTCCGCAACATCTTCACGCGCTGCCAGCAGCAGGGCAAGCCGATGCCGCTCGCGCAGGCCTGCTTCGTGGTGATGAAAATCTGCGAGGGCCTCGACTACGCCCACAACAAGCGCGACAAGCACGGCCGGCACCTCAACATCGTCCACCGCGACGTGAGCCCGCCGAACATCCTCGTGTCGTACGAGGGCGAGGTGAAGCTCATCGACTTCGGCGTGGCCAAGGCGGCCGGCCGGGTCTCGCGCACGCAGGCCGGCATCCTCAAGGGCAAGTTCGGCTACATGTCCCCGGAGCAGGTCCGCGGCATGCCGCTCGACCGCCGCAGCGACGTGTTCTCGCTCGGCGTGGTGCTCCACGAGGTGCTGGTCGGCAACCGCCTGTTCCAGGGCGAGACCGACTTCGCCACCCTCGAGATGGTGCGCACCGTCGACGTCCCGTCGCCGAGCTCGAAGAACCCGGAGATCCCGAAGGACCTCGAGAACATCATCATGAAGGCGCTCTCGGGCGAGCCCGAGACCCGCTATCAGACGGCCATGGAGCTCCACGACGACCTCCAGGCCTTCATGTTCGCGCACGGCATGTTCTACAGCCGCAAGGACCTTGCGACGTGGATGCGCAAGCAGTACGCGCGAGAGATCGAGCTCGAGAAGGGCTCCGGCAAGGCCCCGCCGGCGCCCGGGCAGCGGCCCGCGCCGCCCGGAGCCGCGCCGCGCAAGGCCCCGCCGCCGCGCCCCCCGGGCAACAAGACGGTGCCGCCGCAGGCCGCCGCGAGGCCGGCCCCGATCCCGACGTCCGCGGGCCGCTCCGCCGCCCCGCCGCGCGCGGAGTCCAGAGAGAGCGACGCGCTGCAGCCGAGCGAGGACCAACTGGCCGCCGCGCGCAAGCGGTCGAAGACGATGTTGATGTCGCCGTCGAGCCGGCCGTCGACGCTCAAGCCCGGCACGCCGGCGACCGGCAGCGTGCCGACGTTGCCCCCGGGGATGGGCGGCCCGAAGGATCCGCTCAAGTCGACGATCGTGCCCGGCGGGGCCCCGCCGCAGCCCGCGAAGGCCGGCGCCGCCCAGGCGCGCGCGGCCGCAGCGGCGCCCGCGGCCGTCAAAGCTCCGCCCGCGCCGGCCTCCGACCTCGACTGGGACGACGACGAGCTCGAGACCAAGTTGTTCGACGACCCGGTCGGGGCGCCGAAGGTGAAGCGGCCGGAGGGCGAGGGGCCCATGCGGCCCGAGCCCCCGCCGCAGGCCGGCCAGATCGAGTCCGACGCCGACGAGGGCTCGCCGACGGTCCAGATCCCGCCCAGCGCCGCGGCCGTGATCCTGGCCGCCTCGGTGGCCCAGGGGCCGTCGCAAGCGATGCCGGCGCCGCCTCCGGGCGCGACGCTCAGCCCGACGGCCTCGTCGAGCATGGCCCGCGCGCCGGCGCCGATGGCACCGTCGGTCACCGGCCCGCGTCCGGTTGCGCAGGCGCAGACCCACGCGGTCACGGCCGAGGTCGAGGTCGAGGACACCGAGACCGGCAAGCGTCCCCCGCCGATCGCCCTCTACGCGGCGGCCGGCGTCGGCGCGCTGCTGCTGCTCGTGGTCGTCGTCATGTTCGTCTCCGGCGGCGACCCGGCCACCACGCCGGCGCCCACCGATCCGGTCGCGGCCGCCGACACCGCCGCGCCGCCGCAGCCGACGGCGACGGTTGGCACGATCCAGCTCGACGTGAAGCCGGCCGACGCCCGCGTCACCGTCAACGGCGTCGAGTACCCGGGCAACACGCCGCGCCTGATCTCCAACCTCGGCCCTGGCACGCACAAGCTGGTGGTCGCGCAGGACGCGGGCTTCTTGCCGTTCGAGCAGGATGTCCCGATCTCGGCCGGCCAGCAGCTCACCTTGCCGGTCAAGCTGCAGGTCCGCGACGTCACCCTGACGATCAACACCAAGCCGCCGGAGGCGACGGTCAAGCTGCTCGAGACCGGCGCGGCGCCGCTGCCGGTCGGCAAGGGCGGCGAGAGCTTCAAGCTGTCGCGCAAGCCCGGCGCGTCCTACAAGGTCCTGGTCGAGGCGCCGGGGTTCGATCCGAGCGAGGTGCCGCTGAGCTTCAGCGGCGAGGCGTCGGACAGCTCCGAGGTCGTCCTGGTCAAGGCCAAGGGCCCGACGCCGCCGCCCGACAACGGCACGGTCACGCCGCCGCCGAACAACAACACTGCGACGCCGAAGCCGCCGGTCGACAAGCCGAAGCCGCCGGCCGACAAGCCGAAGCAGAAGGCCAAGACCGCCGAGCTCAAGATCGGCAGCGCGCCCGGCCGCCCGCCGGCCACCGTGTGGGTCGACAACCAGAAGCAGGCCAAGCCGACGCCGGTCGTCGTCATGGTCGCCCCCGGGTCGCACACCATCAAGTGGAAGTACCCCGACGGCAAGACCGAGACCCGCAAGATCACCGCCACCGACGGCGCGCAGGTCATCAAGGGCACACCCTGAGCGGCGAGCCTGCCCGAACGGGCAGGTCCTCGCGGACATGCTGCAACGGACAGGACCCGAAGGCCATGGCCTTCGGGTCCTGTGCTTTCGGGAGCGCAGCTCAGCCATCGCTGCCACGCCTTCGAGGTGCGCGAGACGCTGTCGCTCGTCGGTTCGTCGCTCACTTCGGCCGCGAGCGAGTCCCGGGCGCTCGCGAGCGAGGCGGCGAAGCGGCGAGGGCAGCCGAGGTCAGGCAGAAGCACGGTTTGGCCGTCGTGCTGCGGGCCGTATCGACAGGGGGGCGCGGGTCGGCGCCGGTGCGGGCGATCAACCGTCTTTCGGGGCGGCAGTCGAACTTCGCCGTGGGGACGAACTTCATCGCGTAGCGATGCCGCGAGGGTACGCGCATTGTCGTGTCGCGCAGCCGGGCAAGTAGAGGCGCGCCTCGATCTCGGGGTGCGGCGGAGCCTTGGTCGAGGGCGGTCGCGGTCGAAGCGAGCACCTGGGGGCGCGCTCAATCCGGGTGTCGCCGCCGGCGGCGGGGCGAGGACGCGCGAGACCTGGCGCTTCGGACAGGTCGCGGCTCGGCCCGTCGCGGACGAGCGTCCGCGCTTCGCAGTCCGCGGCAGACCTCTGGGGGTGGGCCTGAAGGACTCTGGTCTATCGGACATGGCCTGGGGGCCAGTGCCTTCGGGGCATGTCCCCGGGGGCATGCGCAGACGTCAGCGGGACAGCGCCTCGGGGCAGGCCTGGAGCGGGCCTGCGATCACGCCCTCGGCGGTGGCGACGCCGTCGCGGCGGAACTCGTTGCAGGGGTCGTCGTCGTCGTCGCCGCGGACGACCACTGTGAAGCGGCACACGCCGTGGTCGTCCGGGTTGTTGTTGTGCGTGATCAGGTTGTAATGGTGCGCGTGCGGCGTGGTCTGCACGAACCCGAGGGCGATCCACATCGGGTGTGCGGTCCATGCCGTCAGCGGGTAGGCGCCAGGGATGTCCGTCGCGCCAGGTGTGCAGGCGCCGCCGGCGGCGTCGCTGCAGACGATGTCGAGGTTCGGAGTGAAACCTGTTTCACCGCCCCCGGGTGCGCCCGGCGGGTGCGGGCAGCGGTGCGGGGCCTCGGCGCCGTCGTCGGTGAAGCTCGGCCGGCGCTCGTGGTAGTAGGCCGCGGTCGCGTTGAACAGCTCGCCCATGACCGTCACGGCCTCCGTGTGACGCTCGTGTCGCTTGATCGCCGCATGCTCGCGCACCGCCAGGGTCGCGAGGATCGCCGCGATCGCGACCACGAGCAGCGAGTCGAGAGACGACAGACCCCGGCGCGCGCGACCGGAGCGTGGTGGGGGAGGCGGGCGATGGGCGTGGGGGGACATGTTCACGTCGAGGGGTCGGCCGAAGGCCAGCCGGAGGGGGAGGGCTGCTGGGTCTGTCGGCGTGACACGCGGCTCACCTGGGCTGGCCGCTGCACTTCCTAGGTAAACTCTATTCAAAATTCGATCACACTCGGCTCCGATGCAAGGATCCAGATTCGCACAGATATATTGGGGTATCTCGCGCGCTCCTGTCCGGTAACCTCAAGGATGCGCGATCCGGCCCGCGTTTGGGTCGGGCTTGCGCAGGACGGCGAGCAAGTGCGCGCCGAACTGGCGCAGAAAACTGTCGCGGGCCCACCACTCACCGGCCGCCAGGACTCTGCCGAGCAGCGGCAACGAGAGGATCCGGGAGATCGGCACGAGCACCCGGATGCCGTACACGCGCACGAGCTCCAGTTCGCGGGGGGCGAGCTTGAGCAGGCGGCCGAGCGAGTCGTAGCGGGTGACGTGGTGGTCGCCCTCGACGAGCACGCCGCCGGCGGCGACGATCGTGATGGGGTGGCGGATCCCGTGGGCCAGGCCGCGGAGGCTGCGAGGGTTGTTGATCTCGAGCAACAGGAGGCCGCCCGGCGCGGTCACGCGGACGGCCTCTTGCAGCAGGGAGCGCACCAGCGCCAGCGAGCTCTCCTCGTCGCGGCCGAGGTGCGGCAGCGTCCGCAGGCAATACACGGCGTCGTAGGTCGCGTCGGCGGCCGGAATCTGCAGCGTGTCACCGTGTTGGTCGAGCTCGGCGAGCGGCGCGACCGAGACGGTGCTGGCGGCGCGGCGGACCCATTGGGTGATCTCCGGCGCCCCGTGACCGAGATCGAGGACGCGGCGGCCGGCCACGTGGCGGAGCACGGCCTCGCCCGCGAGGGCCTGGGCGAGCTCACTGGCCCCGGAGACCGGCTCCGTCATCGCTGGCACGGGAGCGCCCCACCAGGTCTGTTCGCTGGACAGCGGAGGCGGTGCGGCCGCGCCCTGGCGGCCCTTTGCGCCCGACGACCGTGGATTCGTTGACCCGCTCACAGGCTCCATGGTACCCCTTGGACCCTCGAAGGAGCCTCGATGCCGACCAAGATCCTCGCGATCGACGACAGCAAGACCATGCGCCTCGCCATCAAGATCACCTTCGCGGCCGAAGACTATGATGTGGTCGCGGTGAGCAAGGGCTCCGAGGCGGTCGCCCGCGCCAAGCAGATGCCAGCGGACGTGCTTATCGTCGACGCCGCGCTCGCCGCCGGCGAGCCCTCGGGGTACGAAGTGGTCAAGGCGGTGCGCGCCGACCCCGACACGGCGCACATCCCGGTGCTCCTCCTGGTTTCGAACCAGGTCGGCATCGACGAGGCCCAGGTCCAGGCCTGCGGCGCCAACGGGGCGATGACCAAGCCCTTCGACACCCAGGAGATGCTCGAGAAGGTGACCGCCCTCGCGCAGGGCAAGTCGATCACGAGCGGCAAGACGGTCCCGAAGGCCGCGCCCGCGCCGCAGGCCGCCGCTCCGGTTCGTCCGGCTCCGGCCGCCGCGCCGTCGCCCGTGGCCGCCGCCCCGACGCCGGCCGCCCGTCCGGTCCAGGCTCCCTCGACGCCTCCGGCCGCGGCGCCCAAGCCCACGCCGGCGGCGACCCCCGCGGCTGCTGCGCGGCCCGCGGCGACTCCCGCCAGCAGCGGCAACAAGAATTTCCCGGCAGCTTTCGCCTCAGGAGAGGATATGGCCAGCAAGATCCCGATCGCGACCCCCATCCCGTTCGCTCCCGCCGATGCGCCGACCGCCGGCATGCTCAAGCGCCTTCAGGCGGCCGGCGGGGCCGGCACTGGTCTCGACCCCAAAGCGGTGCAGGCGCTCCTGTCGCTCAGCCGTGACGTGATCGAGCAGGTAGTCTGGGAGGTCGTCCCGGACATGGCCGAGCAGATCCTCGCGCGCGGGCAGCAGGCCCGGCACTGAGCGCCGTCCCGGGGGGGTCCCCGGATTTCAAGTTCGATGGCCGCCTCGCGCGATCTGGATCGCTCCCAGATCGATGCGTGGCGGCTTTGCCGTGTTCGCGGTGCAGGTCCACGCCGCGGCGAAGGTGCGCAGTCGCCGAGTCGTGACAGAGTCTCGGCGCGAATGGGCCGACGAGTGTGACTGAAGAAGATGCCGCCCCGATGAGGGCCGGAGGGAGCATGGAGAAGCTCAACAGTGTTTACGAGCCGCAGGCCGTCGAGTCGCGGCTCTACTCGTGGTGGCGCGACGCCGGGTACTTCCAGCCGGCGCCGGGCGAGCAGCCGACCTTCACGGTCGTGTTGCCGCCGCCGAACGTCACCGGCCGGCTGCACATGGGCCACGCGCTCACGGCCACCATCGAGGACACGCTGGTCCGCTGGCGCCGGATGTGCGGTGAGGCGGCGCTGTGGCTGCCCGGCACCGATCACGCCGGGATCTCGACGCAGGTGATGGTCGAGCGCCAGCTCGTCAAGGAGGGCACCAGCCGCGAGCAGGTCGGGCGCGACGAGTTCATGCGCCGCGCGTGGGAGTGGACCCGCGAGCACGGCGGCATCATCGATCGTCAGCACGAGGCCCTCGGCGCCTCGCTCGACTGGTCGCGCTACCGCTTCACCCTCGACCCGGTGTCGTCGCGCGCGGTGCGAGAGGCGTTCGTCCGCCTCTACGAGGACGGCCTCGTCTACCGCGCCTTCCGCCTGATCAACTGGGACTGGGCCAGCCAGACCGCGCTCAGCGATCTCGAGGTCGAGCATCGCGAGTCCGACGGCTCTCTGTGGCACCTCGCGTATCCGGTCGAGGGCTCGGACGACGTCCTCGTGGTCGCTACCACCCGGCCCGAGACGATGCTCGGCGACACCGCGGTGGCGGTCCACCCCGACGACCCGCGCTACCGCCACCTCATCGGGCGGCGGGTGATCTTGCCGCTGACGGGGCGCAAGGTGCCGATCGTCGGCGACCCGATCCTCGTCGACATGAACTTCGGGACAGGCGCCGTCAAGGTCACGCCGGCCCACGACTTCAACGACTTCGAGGTCGGCAAGCGCCACGACCTCGATCTCGTGGTCGTCATCGACAAGCGCGGCAAGCTCAACGAGAACGCGCCCGAGCGGTTCCGCGGGCTGTCCGTGGCCGAGGCGCGCGAGGCGGTGGTGGCCGCGCTCGCCGAGGCCGGCGTGCTGGTCAAGGTCGAGCCGCACAAGCTGAACCTCGGCTACTCGCAGCGCACCGGCGTGGTGTGCGAGCCGCTGCCGTCCGACCAGTGGTTCGTGCGCACCAAGCCGCTGGCGCAGCCGACGATCGACGCGGTCCGCAGCGGCCGCACCAAGATCCTGCCGGAGCACCGCGAGGGCGACTACTTCCGCTGGATGGAGAACATCCACGACTGGTGCATCTCGCGGCAGCTGTGGTGGGGCCACCGGATCCCCGCGTGGCACTGCGCCGCGTGCAGCAAGATCACCGTCGGCCGCGAGGACCCGACCGCGTGCGCCCACTGCGGCTCGACCTCGATCGAGCAGGACCACGACGTGCTCGACACGTGGTTCTCGTCGGGCCTGTGGCCGCTGACCTGCCTCGGCTGGCCCGACCAGACCGCCGACATGCAGCGGTTCTACCCGACCGGGCTGATGGAGACGGGCTGGGACATCCTGTTCTTCTGGGTCGCCCGCATGATGATGTTCGGCATGTACTTCGGCGGCGACGTGCCGTTCCGGACCGTGTTCCTCCACAGCATGGTGCTGGGCGAGGACGGGCGGAAGATGTCGAAGATGCGCGGCAACGTCGTCGACCCGATGGAGCTCATCGAGAAGTACGGCGCCGACAGCCTGCGCTTCTACCTGTCGACGATGGCCGGGCAGGACCAGGGCATCGTCTTCAGCCGCGCGCGCGTCGAGGGCTACCGCAACTTCTGCAACAAGCTGTGGAACGCGGCCCGCTTCGCGCTGATGAACCTCGAGGACTTCGGCCCCGAGGAGCTCGCGGCCTACCGCGCGCAGGTGATCGAGAAGGCCGACGTCGGCCCGCTGGCGATCGCCGACCGCTGGATCCTCGCGCGCGCGCTCGAGACCGCGATCGCAGTCGACGACCTGTTCTCGCAGTACCGCCTCGACCTCGCGGCCCACACCGTCTACCAGTTCGTGTGGTACGAGCTGTGCGACTGGTACCTCGAGCTGGCCAAGAGCAACCTCCGCGAGGGCGCGCCGCCGGCCGATCGTCGCGCGACGCAGGGCACTCTGGCGACGGTGTTCGACCTGATGATGCGGGTGCTGCACCCGATCATCCCGTTCATCACCGAGGAGATCTGGCAGCGCCTGCCGCGTCCTGAGGACGCGCCGGCGAGCCTGATGCTGGCGGGGTTCCCCCGACCGCGCACGCGCGACGGCGAGAAGGTGCTGGAGCTCGACGGGCCGGTGCAGCGCGTGGGGGCGATCTTGGCCGAGGAGGGCACGCTTCGCGCCCGCGAGGACATGACTGCGCTGGTCGAGCTGACCACTGCGGCGCGCAGCCTCAAGGCCGAGTTCAAGCTGCCGCCCGCGAAGCGCGTCGAGGTGCTGGTGCGCAGCGAGGATCCGGAGGTGCGGGCCCGCGTCGCGCGGCTGCACCCGCTGGTGGTCCACCTGGCGAAGCTGCAGCAGCTGCGTCTGATGGAGCCGCACGAGGTGGCGCCCAAGGAGGCGGCGACCGAGGTGGTGCGCGGCGCGGAGGTGATCCTGTCGCTCGCCGGCCTGGTCGACTTCGCGGCCGAGCGCACGCGCCTGTCGAAGGACCTGGAGAAGGCGCGCAAGGAGGCCGACGGCCTGACTGCAAAGCTGCAGAACCCGGGCTTCCGCGGCAAGGCTCCGGCGGACGTGATCGCCAAGGGCGAGGCGCGGCTGGTCGAGCTGCGCGACGATCTCGAGCGCTTGCAGGCGACGCTGACGCGGCTCGGCGGGTGAGCTGCGTGCGGTCATGTCGACAGGCTGCTAGCCTGTCGACATGATTCGTTTAAGCCTAGTGATATCGATAGTGGTGGCAGCGTCGGCGGCCTGCGGGAGCGGCAAGGGCGGCGAGACCGACGACGCGACCAGTACCAGCGAGACGGGTGAGACAGGAGCCACGGGCGAGACAGGAGCCACGGGCGAGCCCGATACCGGCGCGACCGGCACCAGCGCGACAGGGGAGCCCGACACCGGCGATACCGCGGACGTGCCGACGGGCACGACGGGCGGGACCTCGCTGCTGGAGACCTGCGTGTTCGACCCGCCTTGCGAGCAGGAGCTGGGCCCCGACTTCACGGACTCGGAGGAAGAGGTGTACGACGGCCTGCTGTGCGCGTGGACGCGGCTGCGCGACGCCGCCCCGTCGCGGGTCGACCTGACCTTCGGGGGCGACAATCCGACCAGCCTGATCCCGCTCGGTGACCCAGACCGCTCGGTGCTGGTAGTCACGAGCGCCGGCGGCGAGACGGTGCAGCGCTGCACCCTGGCCGAGGCCGTGTTCTTCCAGACCTGCATCGACGCCGGACCGGAGGGGCTGGGCGAGAGCTGCGCGTTCGGCTACGGCTGGTGGGTCGATTGCGTCGACGAGCCCTCGCCGGTCTGCCCGGGGTGATCGTGGGTTCTTAGACATGCCCTTGGGGGCATGTCCGTGGGGACATGTCGGTAAGAGAATGTTTTAAACGACATGCTCGAAGCGACATGTCCATGATCACTTCGACCGTCACTCGGGCGGTGCGCAGCCGACCTCGGCGCGCGGTGGATCGTCGCTGTCGGCGCGGGCGGAGATGAAGGCGCGGAGACCCTCGGAGTCGGTGGGGAGGGCGTCGCGCCAGCGGAGCACGCGGCCGTCGAGGTCGACGGCGACGACGCTGCGGCCGTCGTCCTCGATGGCGAGGGCGAAGACCTGCTTGAGTCCGCGGAGGCGGCGGAAGTCGCGGCGCGGGGCCAGCGGGTCGGGCTCGTCGCCGATGTCCCACAGCAGGACGTCGCCGCCGGTGACTGCGACTGCGATCCGGCTACCGTCGCGCGAGACGGCGACCTGGAGCTCGACGAGGTCGGGCGGGGCGAGCTCGATGCGCAGCTCGTGGCTGACGCTGTCGAACACGCGGAGGATGTTGTCGCGGCTGAGCGTGACGATCCAACGGCCGTCGCCGGACACGTCGATCTCGCCGACCTGCAGGCGATGCCCGCGCAGCTCGCCGAGGCGCCGGCCGTCGAGGTCGACGTGCTCGACGTGATCCTCGGCCGCGAACACAAGCTCGCGCGTGCCGGGGATGGCGACGGTCACTGCGACCCGGTGACGCACGCGCAGGAGCTCGCGCAGGCCGGCGTCGCCTTCGTGGCGGAACAGCTGACCTTGCGGGCCGCCGATCACGACCGCAGGCTCGCCCGGGAAGAGCAGCGTCGGCGCTGAACCCTCCACGCGCTCGAGCTCGCGGACCGGCTCGCGCGCGGCGAGGTCGACGAGCAAGACCCGACCGTCGTCGCACGCGACGGCGAAGCGCGGCCGTGATGGATCGACGCCGGTGCGCAGGCCGTCGCAACCCGGGCCGATGGTGGTGCGCAGCGCCACTGCGCCGTCGGGCAGCGACATGGCGAACAGCTCGCCGGCTTCGTCGAGGGCGAGGCCGTGGCGGCCGTCGTGGGCGAGCGCCAGCCGCTTGATCGGCCGCTCGATCGGGATCGTGGCCAGCGATCGCATGCGCGCGGTGTCGACGACGTGGATCGACGTGGCGCCGCCGAGCAGCACGCGACCGGCGGCCGGCGCCATGGCGACTGCGTTGCGCGAGATCGGCTCGGGCGCGACGTACTGCTCGCGCGCGAAGGCCGAGGCCGGCCACACGAACACGCGCGGGTCGTTGCCGACGGCGGCGATCCAGCGTCCGTCGGGCGAGAACTGGGCGTCGATCATGTGCGCCGGCACGGCCAGCAGATAGGGGGTGGCGGTGGCGAGGTCCCAGATCCCGACGCGCGCGTCACCGCCGACCGAGGCGACCTTGGTGCCGTCGGGCGAGAAGCTGCCGCGGCGGATGTAACCGCTGTGCGGGGCCAGCAGGTCGCCGCGATCGCGGACGAGGTCGTAGTGGCGCAGGTAGGTGGTCGAGGCCGGGGCAATCAGCTGATCGGAGGCGGGCGAGAAGCGGATCTCTCGCAACGAGCCGAGCCACACGTCGGTGGGCGCGTGCGGCCAGACGAGCCGCCGTCCGGCGCCGGCCCGGGTGTCGTACAGCCACACGCTGCCGTCGGCGACGGTGCTGGCGAACCATCGCCCGTCGAGGGAGACGCCGCCGGCCTGCTGCATGACGACGTGGCCGGCGCGCACGACCGTGCGCGCGCCGGTGGTGAGGTCGTGCAGGTAGGCCTGGTTGGTGTCGACGTCGATGCAGCCGATGTGCTTCGCGGTCCACGGGACGGAGTTGGCGAAGCAGCGGTCGATGACCTCGCTGGCGCCGGTGTCGAGGTCCCAGCGGCGCAGGGCGAGCGCGTCGTCGGAGGTGTAGAGGCGGCGGCCGTCGGGGCTGAAGACGACGTTGCGCACGCCGTCGGTGTGGCCGAGCAGAACCTGCGGCTCGCCGCCGGCGAGGTCCCACACGCGCACGGTGTGGTCGCGGCTGGTCGAGGCGACGCGGCGGCCGTCGGGCGAGAAGGCGGCGCGCCAGACGTCGCCGGTGTGGCCGCGGAAGACGTGAGATGTCCCGGAGGACATGTCCCAGACGCGCAGGGTGCAGTCGTCGCTGGTGGTGGCCAGGAGGTCGCCGGTCGGCGAAAACGCGGCGCGGCTGATGGCCGCCCGGTGACCGCGGAGGACCCGCGGCAGGCCGCGCGCCTCGAGGTCGGCGGCGATCTGCCGGGTGCGCCGCCAGTCGGCCGCGGGCGAGAGGTTGTCGAGCAGCCGCAAGGCCTCGATCGGGTCGCTGTCGAGGACGAGGCGAGCTTGCTCGAAGGACAGGTTGTCAGCGCGCCGCTCGGCCTCGACCTGGGCGGCCTGGGCCCGCCGCTCGGCGTCCTCGGCGAGGTCGCGCGCGCTCTCGGCGAGGTCGCGCTGCTCCTTGACCTGGCGGAAGCTCAGGGCGGTGACGCCGACGATCAGCGCGACGCTGACCGCGGCGAGGCCGAGCAGGGCGCGGTGGCGGCGGACGAACCGACGCACGCGCTCCCAGGCGGTGTAGCGGTGCGCGCCGACGATCTGGCCGGTCTGGAACCGCCGCAGGTCGTCGGCGAACTCCTTGGCGCTGGGGTAGCGGGCCCCGCGGTCGCGCGCCATCGCCTTGTCGACGATCGCCACCAGCTCGTCGGGCGCGTCGGGCTCGCGGCTGCGCAAAGGGACAGGTGCTTCGTAGACGGTCTTGTAGATCATCTCCATGGCGTTGCCGGCGTCGTGCGGCAGCTGCCCGGAGAGGACGTGATAGAGGATCGCGCCGAGGGCGTAGACGTCGGTGCCGGTGTCGACCTCGGCGCCCTCGGCCTGCTCGGGTGACATGTAGCCGGGCGTACCGATGACTGCGCCGACGAAGGTGAGGTCCTTGCCCGGAGTGACTGGGGTCGGTTCGCCGGCGGCGAGGTCGGCCACGTCGAGCTCCTTGGCGAGCCCCCAGTCGATGACGACGGTCTCGCCGAAGGCGCCGACGAGCACGTTGTGCGGCTTGAGGTCGCGGTGGATGATGCGCTGGCTGTGCGCGTAGGCGACGGTCTCGGCGATCGCCAGCACGTGTGGGAGCAGGGCCAGGCGCGCGGCGAGGGTTCGGGCCTCGGCGATGACCTTGTCGAACGAGCGGCCCGAGACCAGCTTCATGGCGAAGAACGGCTCGCCCGTGGGCCAGCGACCGGCCGCGTAGACCGGGACGATGCCCGGGTGCTGCAGGCGCGCGGTGAGGAGGACCTCGCGGACGAACCGCTCCTCGTCGACGGAGCGGCCGCGCACCAGCAGCTCCTTGAGCGCGACCGGGCGATCGAGGCTCGGGTCGTGCGCGCGCAAGATCCGTCCGATCCCGCCCTGCGCGAACTGGCCGGCGATCACGTAGGCGTGGCGATCGATCTGCGGCAGGCGGCTGGTCGCGAGCGTCCGCGGTACCACGGGCGCGGGCGCTTCCGAGGGAAGCATGGTCACGACGTCGTCGCCGATCGGCGGCGTGGCGACGCGGGTCGGCAGCGCTGTGCTCGCAGACAGCGTGTCGTCCGTGCGCTCGGAGCTCATGGCACGCGCGGCGCGAGGAAGCTGGCGTCGAAGGCCAGCGGCAATAGATCGCGGACCCGGGAGCGCAGCTGGGCGCCGTTCGTGGTGACGAGCACGAGGTCGGCGTCGGCGGCGAACTCGAACAAGATCTGGCGGCACGCGCCGCACGGCGGGGCAGGGACGTCGGCGCCGGTGACGACTGCGACGGCCTCGATCGCGGCGGCGCCGTGGGTCAGCGCGTAGAAGAGCGCCACCCGCTCGGCGCACAGGCCGAGGGTGTAGCTGGCGTTCTCGACGTTGGCGCCGGTCCAGATCGTGCCGCCGGCGTCGCGCAGGGCGCAGCCGACGGCGAAGCCGCTGTGCGGGCAGCGAGCGTGCCCACGGGCCTCGAAGGCGGCGGCGACGAGCGCCGCTTCTCGTGGATCAGTTGCCGTCATCCATCACGTCTTCGATCTCTTCGATCTCTTCGACGAGCTCGGGCTCGGCCTTGGTGAGCTTGGGGATCACGAGGCCGCGCGGGTTGGTCTCGACGAACGACTCGGTCTCGTCGGTGTCGACGTCGACGCCGACGTCGGCGTCGGCGTCGGTGTCGGGCTCGGTCTCGCTGACGTCGACGACCATGGTGCGCTCGCTGTTGTCGCCCATGGCGTGGGCGAGCTGCGACTGCGAGTCCTCGAGGCGGCGTCCGAGCTCGGTGGCGAGGCTCCACAGCAGCTTCGAGGCGAGCGCGTGGTCGCGGCGCATCAGCTCTTGCAGGTCGCGGCGGCCGATCTTCAGCAGCTTGCCGTTGGCCTCGACGGTGATGGTGATGCGCGCGGTGTCGGTGCCGACGAGGTCGGTCTCGCCGAGCAGGAGGCCGGCGTTGACGGTGACGAGGTGGTTGCCGCCGCGCGAGAGGGTGGCGCGGCCGTCGAGCACCACGAACAGGTCGCCCGCCTCCTCGCCCTCGCGCACGAGCACCTCGCCCTTGTGGCAGGCCTGGACGCGCGAGATGTTCATCAGCTTGCACAGCTGCTGATACGTGAGGCCCTCGAACAGCTGGACGCGGCGCAGGGTCTCGACGGTGAACTGCAGCTGAGCGACGCGTGTGGCGTCGCCGCGGACCTGCACGGCCAGCGCGGTGACGTTGTCCTTGCCGCCGCGGCTGTTGGCGAGGTCGATGAAGCGGCCCGGGATGTCCTCGATGTTGGAGAGCGCGAGGTTGCTGGCGATCTCGGCGTCGTCGAGGTAGTCGTAGAGGCCGTCGGAGCACAGCAGGAACGCGTCGCCCGGCAGGATCTCGAAGTCGAGGATGTCGACCTCGACGTGCTCGTAGACGCCGACGGCCCGCGTCATCGCGTTCTTGAAGTTGGCGTACGGGCTGACCGCGAACTCGTCGGCGCGGACCTTGCCGCTGCGGATCAGCTCGTTCATCAGCGAGTGATCCTCGGTGAGCGGATAGACCACGCCGTTGCGGCTGAGGTAGATCCGGCTGTCGCCGACGTAGGCGATGAAGCCGCGCTGACCGATGATGAGCAGCGCGACCACTGTGGTGCCCATGCCGCGCTTCTCGGGCTCCTGCTGGGCCTTGTAATAGATCTGCGCCGAGGCCGAGTGAACGGCGTACTCGAGCAGCGTGCAGAGCTCCATCTGCGCGGTCGCGTCGAAGTCACCGATGCGCGTCAGCAAGTCGCGCTCTCGACTGACGACGTCGCGGATCGTGTGGACCGCGAGCGCGCTCGCCACTTCACCGGACGCGTGGCCGCCCATGCCGTCGGCGACGATGAAGAGGTTGAGGTTCTTGTCGACGAGGAAATTGTCCTCGTTGTGCGACCGCTTTCGCCCGACATCGGTCGCTGCCCAGTGCTTGATCTCCATCGCCATGGACCTCATCGCGGCCGGACCTCAGGGCTCCGGCGCCGCTGCCGAGAATACGGCATCGAGCGGGCGCTGGGCGGCGTCGGCTCCTGCGAGCCTGGCGGCGAGCGCGTCGAGATCGCTCTGGCCGACCGCGGCCCCGTCGAGCCATACGCCCTCCGGCAACGCGGTGATGCCTCCAGGCCCCCGCTCGAGCTCAGGTTCGCCCAGCTCGCAGGTCTGCGCTTCGGGCGCCTCGTCGAGCCGGGCGATGAATTCGGCCGCCGCGGCGCTCCGCGGCTCCCTGCGGGCGCCTTCGTCCTCGCGCGCGAGGATCCGCAGGTACTCGAGCTGCAGCCCCAGCCGCTCGGCCACGCAGGTGCGCACCCGCAGCTGCCGGGCGCCGGTGTTGGTGCCGCGAGCGATGACCTGCACGGCCAGGACGCCGGGGTTTTGCCGACGAAACTCGAGAACAGGGGCGAGCAGCGAGAAATTGGGGTGCTCGTCGTGCTCGGCGAACACGACGAGGCGATGGGGGAGGCCGACCCCACCGATCAACATGCCTGCCTGGACCGGCGGGCGCATGAGCCGCTGGCTGACACCGCGTCGCGCGGCCACCAGCGGTCGCACCGGCGGTCGATTGGCGCGCAGGCGCTGGGCCTCGCGGGCCAGCTCGCCGCGCACGCGCTCGAGGCCGGGACCGTCCTCGAAGGCCGCGGCCTGACCGACGAGGAAGATCGGCGGGCGACCGAGGTAGCCGCCCGCGGCCTGATGCAGGCGCTGGAGCTCGGCCTTGCCGGCGCGCATGGCGACGTCGAGGCAGCGATCGTCGACGATCGCGGCGAGATCCTCGGGACGCAGCCCGAGTTCGCCGGCGAGGACGGCGCGGGCGGCGGGATCGGCGAGGCGGACTGCGAGGCGATCGCGGCCGTCGCGATCGAGGACTCGCAAGGCGGCCTCCTGGCGGCCGCGGGCGCCGGCCCCGAGCAGGAGGCGGAAGATCCGGGTGTCGCCCAGGCTCTCGACCATGCTGGTGGCGACGGGGATGACGCGCACGCCGACGGCCCCCTCGTGATCGGCGACGAAGCGCCGCAGGTCGAGCCACACGCCGAAAGCAGTGGAGGCGAAGGGATCGAGGAAGGCGGAGATCGCCAGGGGGGCGTCGACCGGGCCGACGTGCAGGGCGAGCGACGGGCAGTCCTGGGCGCGCGTGGCCGGTGCAGCGAGGAGCACGGCGGCGAGCGCGGTGGTGAGGAGCACGCGGGGACTGTGACCCGCCGCCGCGGTTTGTTCAAGGCGGGGCGGGAAACCCGGCGGCGAGGCCGTTCGGGCCGGCCGCGGCCTTTCGCGCGCCTGGGGCCGTGGTAGTCTCGCCGCCCGTGCTGCGCGTCGCCTTGCATGTCCTGGTCAGTGGGTCGCTCCTCGCCGGCCCGCCCACCACGCGCGAGTACACGGGCGACGACGCGGTGATCGAGGGGCCGGGCGCCGGCGGGGCGACGTCCTCGGGTCCGGAGGCGCCGGGCGCCGAAACGACGCCCGCGGTGCCGGAGCCGCCGCCCGCCCAGCCGCCTGCGGGCGCGGTGGCGCCGACCGGGGCGCCGGTGTCGACCGAGGGCACGAGCTCGGCGAGCGCGACGGCGCCGTCGGCTTCGACACCGGAGACGACGACGCCGCCAGTGCAGCCGGAGGGACCGGCCGAGGATGAAGAGGACGAGGACGAGGTGCCCTACGACCCGCTCGTCGACAGCCCGGAGGCGCAGCGGGCCCGCAGCTGGGTGCGCAGCGGAGCGGTGTTCCTCGGCATCGGCGCGGTGCTGACGGGCGGCGGGATCGCGATGTCGCAGGCGAAGGTGAACACGCTGGCGGAGCAGGAGGCCTGCGATCCGCGCCAGGACCGCGCCGGCAACGGTTGTCTGGAGCCTGCGCGAAATCGCGCCACGGCCGCGCTGCTCATCCCGGGGGTGCTGCTGCTGGCCGGCGGGATCGCCATGCTGACGGTCGGCAAGCTGCAGCAGAAGCGGCTGCGCGCCGATCTGCGGGCCAGCCGGCGCGAGGTGGTGCTCGGGCTGCAGTGGGCGTTCTGAGGCGGGCTTGAACCTGTTCGTCGAGCCAGGTCACCCGGATGCCGGGGCGCCGCTGTTGCCGGTCATGGCGCGCGCGCTGGCGGCGATGGGCGCGGAGGTGGTGATCGCGGCGGGCGACGACAACCTGATCCGGGCTCGCCGCGCGGACGACCCGGGGGACAGGCCGTTCGTGGTGGTCGCGGCCGGCCTGCCGAACCTGGTCCACGAGTTCGCCCACGCCATCCAGGCCGGGCGCCTGGCCGACGACCACGGCTTCGACTACGGGCTGATCCCGCTCGACCTGCGGGTTCGGGAGCAGCGGGCGCTGCTGTGGGAGGAACTGGCGTGCTCGGTGCTGTCCTGCGCCTACGCGCCGGCCGGCGGCGATGTCGACGCGTGGTTCAAGGAGCAGGTCGAGATCCAGGGGGTCTTCTACGGGGTGAGCGAGGGGGCCGAGTTCGCGGCGCTGGTCGACGCCACGCGCGCGGCGCATCCGGCCGAGCTGCCGGCGACGGTCGAGGCGGCCTACCGGGCGGCCGCGCAGGTTTTGCGCGGGGTGAGGGCTGCAGATGCAGAGGCCGAGCCCCCACAACATCTCACCTTCGAGGCCCTGTGGGCGCGGTATTGCCAGCAACTGACTGCATCGTCGCTTGCCTCCGGGTGAAACCGCGGGGACCCTGGTCGGGTCGTACGAGGGTCGATGCTGCGCACCTTCTTGTCATCTCTGGACTACGGCGGGTTCGGCCTGCACATCGATGACCTGGTCGAGGGCGCCGCGATGGCGACCCGCGGCTGTTTTACCCGCATCGGCTCGTTCTGGTGGGGCGGCCCGACCGGACCGAGCGGCGGCGCGGACGTGTGCGCGTCGTCGGTGGTCGTCGATGTGGCGTTCCTGGCGCTGCTCGTGATCGCGGTGATCGCGGTGGTGAGGATCCGCCAGCGCGGCGAGGAAGGCCGATTCGAGCTGGCGCGACGCTACCTCGAAAAGGGCATGGATCCCCCGCACGACCTGTTCCCGTCGTCGGCCCAGGGCGACCTGCGACGCGGGATCGTGCTCATCTTCGCCGGGCTGGGTCTGCTCGGCGCTTCGGTCAGCATGCCCGGCCTCGGCCCCACGGGCCTCATCCCCGGCTTTATCGGTCTCGGCTATCTCGCTTCGTTCGCCGCGTCGCGCAAGAGGAACTCATGAGCAAGGTGTCCACAGCAGCGCTCTCCTGGCTCGGGTTCGGGCTCCGCAAGACCCAGAATCTGGCCGATCTCGGTGACGACGCGCTGGTCCAGGCGGCCGGCCGGGCCGACGGTGAAAAGGCGTTCGGCGAGCTGCTCCGGCGGCATCAGGGCAAGGTCCGCGGCCTGCTCCTGCGCCTCACGAGCGACCGCAATCTCGCCGACGACCTCGCGCAGGAGGTGTTCCTCCGCGCCTATCGCGGTCTGTGTGGCTTCGAGGGCCGGGCCCGGTTTTCGACCTGGCTGTACCGGATCGCCTACAACGTCTATCTGAACCACCGCGCCCGCGTGCGCGAGTTGGCGGCGCTGCCCGAGAACTTCGAGGCCGGCGCGATGGCCCCCGAGACTTCGACGTCCGCGAACCGCTGTGACATGCGCAAGGACCTCGACGCGGCGATCGGCGCGCTGCCCGAGCGCTACCGGGCGGTCGTGATGCTGTACTACCTCGAGGACGTGTCGTACCCCGAGATCGCGGAGATCCTCGAGCTGCCTCTCGGGACAGTCAAGACGCACCTCCACCGCGCCAAGCGGATGCTGCGCGAGCACCTCGATGGTTGGGGTTCGGGCGAGGTCGAGGCCGAGGATGCCTGAAGCATCGCCATCGATCGTCCGGCTGCGCGGCTTCCTCGAGGAGCTCGACGTGCAGTCGAGCACGCTCAAGCGCGACCCTCGCGGCCAGACGTGGCTGCCGCCGGAGCTCCGGGCGCTGGTCGAGTCCGATCCGGAGTGCCGCGCCGAGCTCGGCCGCTTCGTCGACCGCGAGCTCGAGCTGTTCGACAGCGTGCGCCAGCGCAACGATCCGATGTTCGCCAAGGACGTGCTGAACGCCACGCACTCGGTCGAGATCGCCGGCTCCGGTCTCGATCCGCGGGTCCGCAGCTGGATCCTCGGGCTGTTCTACGCGCTGGCGACGATCGCCGCTTACACCACGCTGGCGCCGCTGTTCGGGCTCAGCGAGCGGGGCAGCGTGTTGGCGCAGGCCCGAGCGGCGCTCGGGCTGGCGAGCGAGGCGACGAGTCCGAGCACGTGGGGCCTGGCTGCGGTGGGCGCTGCGGTCGCGCTGGCGCTGCTGCTGGCGTTCATGCCGTGCCGGCGCCCGAGCTCGCGCGCGTGACCGGATTGTGCCGCCGATCACCGGCAGGCCGATCTCGGGGTCATGCGCAAGGCCGCAAGGCGTGAGTTGGCGGACGGTCGAGAGGCCTCTGGCGAGCTCGGCGATTCGCTCGTAAACGCGGGCGGGCGGGCCGCCCGCGCTAGATTTCGCCGCGGCGGCGAGACGGTGCATAGTTCATAGGCAGGCCCGTCCAAGCGCGCCAGGAGACAACATGCCCGTTACACGCAGACTCGCTTCCATCGCCCTCGCCGCCGCTTGCTGTGCCGCCGTCGGGACGGCGACGCAAACGGCCAAGGCGGGTGATGGCACCGTCAACGTGCTGGTGATCAAGGAGCACGGAGTCGGCAGCGCGGCGCAGGCCCAACCCTTGATCGACAAGCTCATCGCGGTGGTGGCGAAGCAGAACGGCTGGACCGCGAGCGCGGGCAAGTATCTCACGAGCCGCGAAGCCGCCGAGACGCAGATCCACTCGGTCGACCCGCACTACGGGATCATGTCGTTGGCCGCGTTCCTGGCCCTCGGTCCCAAGCACAAGCTCGACGTCATCGGCCAGGCCGAGGTCGCTCAGGCCGGCGGGCGGCAGTACCACATCATCAGCAAGACCCAGGCGGACCTGGCCGGCTGCAAGGGCAAGACCCTGGCGAGCGACCACGCCGACGACCGCAAGTTCATCGACAAGGTGATCGGCGCCGGCAAGTTCACGCTTGGCGACTTCACTCTGGTCGAGACCAAGCGACCGGTGCAGACGCTGAAGAAGGTGACGAGCGGCGAGGCCGAGTGCGCCCTCGTCGACGACGCGCAGCTGGCCGAGCTCAGCAAAATCGAGGGCGGCGCGGCGGTGAAGTCGATCTGGGCGTCCGACAAGCTGCCGCCGATGGTGGTCGTCGCGTTCCCGTCGGCGCCCGCGGCGGAGCGCAAGGCGTTCCAGAGCAGCCTCGGGAAGATCTGCGCCGGCGACGGCAAGGCGACCTGCCGCGAAGCCGGGCTGTCGGCCTTCAAGAGCGCGAGCGCGTCGGACTACGCCAGCGTGATGTCGGCCTACGACAAGTGACCGCGTGGCGAGCGCCGTGGTATTCCTGCCGGCGATGCGCAGCTCGCTCCTCGCCGTCATCCTCGTCGCGCTCGCCGGTTGCCGCCCGCACGGCAACACGCAGAACCCGAAGTTCGCGGCGGCCGCCGAGGCCCACGACCCGATCGCCGTCTACGAGGCGCTCGAGGCCCAGATCGACGCCCAGGCCGACAAGCCGTCCGACCGCGAGGACGCCTACGCGCTGATCACGAGCTGGGAAGAGGACACGCCCGCCTACGCGTTCGCCCGCGCCGCCATCGCCGGCCGCCTGGCAGAAAATCGCGGGCTGCAGGCGGGCGGGCTGGTGACCGAGGCCGAGGCGTACGCCCGCAAGGCCCGCGAGAAGGAGCCCGACTTCCGCGAGGGGGCCGCGACGCATCTGCTCGGGTCGCTGTACGTGGCGGCGCCGTCGCGGCTGCTCAAGCACGGCGACTCGGAGACGGGGATCGAGCTGCTCGAGAAGGAGGTCGAGGCCCACCCCGAGCGGCCGATCGGCCAGCTCCGACTGGCGAGCGGCTACATCACGCTGGGCGATTCGGACTCGGCGAAGGAGCCGCTGTGCGCGGCCAAAGGGATGGAAGATCGGCTCGGCGCGGGCGATCGCCGGCTGCTGGCCAAGCTGATCGAGGAGGCGGGCGGCGCGGCGGCGCTGGCCTGTCCGGCTCCCGTCGGCGGGGCCGCGGAATGACGACCGCCGCCGGCGGAGGCCCTCGCCGGTCCGATCGGCAGGGCCACGCAAGGACGACCGAGGGAGGCGGGCCTGGCGGGTCCGATCGGCAGGGCGAGGGAATGAGGACCGGCGGACGCGAGCGGCATGGCTCCGATCGGCAGGGCCGGGCGTCGACGTTCGAGGGAGGCGTGTCGCGCCGGTCCGATCCGCAGGTGCGGTCGACGACGACCGAGGGCGGGCCGGGCCGGTCCGGTCCGCAGGCCCGAGGCGTGACGGCTGACGGACGCGAGCTGCAAGGCTCCGAGCGGCAGGACGAAGGAGCGACGATCGAGGCACGGGCGCGCCGGTCCTTTGGCACATGGCAGAAAGCGCTGGTCGCTTGGGCCATGTTCTTCGGGACAGGTACGGTTGCGTGTCACTCGCGCCTGCCGCGGCTGTCCGACCAGGGCCGCCACGACGAGGTGGTGGCTCGCGCCGGGCAGGCGCGGATCCTGCCGCGTGGCAAGGCGGCGCGGGCGTGGGCCCGCTCGTTGGTGGCGCTCGGGCGCGCGGACGAGGCGCGAGCGGTGCTCCTCCGCGACTTCCGCAAGCACGCGGAGCTGCCGTCGCTGGTGGCGCTCGCCGACCTCGAGGCGACCGACGGCCTGACCGGGCTGGCGGCGGCGCACTACGCCCGCGCGGCCAGCCTCGAGACCGATCCGCTGGCGGGCCGGCAGGACGTCTGCGGGCTGTTCCGCCGCCGGGCGGCGCGGTTCCTGGCCGAGGGCGAGGCGCTGGCGGCCGACCTCGACCTCCGGCGGGTGGCGATGATCTGTCCCAAGGGCAAGTCGAGCGCCGACGAGGTGCAGTGGCGGACCGACCGCGCGCTGCACGAAGAAGTGGTGGCGGCGGCGAAGATCCAGGCGCGGGCGCAGCGGACCCTGGTCGGCTGCGAGGGCGAGCGCTGCCGGCCGCCGTCGCTCGACGCGCGCACGCAGGCGCTGACGCAGGCGCTCGCCCAGGCGCGTGCGGCCGGACCGGCGGCGCTGCGCGAGGCGGCGGCCAAGCTGGCGGTGCAGCTCGAGCCGGTCGACGTGGCCGAGCTGCTGGCGGCGGAGCTGCGCGGCGAGCTCGGGCTCGACCTGGTCGATCTCGACGAGCTGCGGGGGTGGATCGGCGAGTCGGCGGCCGCCGACGTGGTCGCGGCGGCGGACGCCCGGGTGTCGCAGCTTGCGCGCGACTACGTGCGGCTGCGGCTGGCGCAGCTGGGGCCGGGCTACGAGCTGCCGGGGGACGACGCGGCGCGATCGACTGCGAGCACGGTGATCCGCTTGCTCGACGCGGCAGACGACGACCCCGGAGCGGCGGCGATGAGCTGGCGGGTGTTCGTGCTGCTGGGAGATCTGCCGAGCGCCGAGATGGCGCTGACGGGCAGCCTCGGCGGTCGGGCGGCGCCGGAGCGGGCGGCAGCGGTGGCCGACGAGCTGGCGCGCGAGACGGCGGGGGAGCGCGGAGGCGAGAAGGCGGAGGCGAAGCGGAGCTCGGCGGGCGGCAAGAAGGTGTCCATGGGGACAGGTTCGTCGGGCAAGGGCGCGTCCGCTGCGGATGCGAAGCTGTCCGCGGGGACAGGCACGACCGCCGGAGCCTCGGCCGGTCCGGCGGAGCTGTCCGGAGGCACAGCCAGCCCGACTCAGGCAGGCGCGGGCGCTGCGAAGCTGTCCGGAGGGACAGACACTGCGACTGGCCGAAAGGACATGTCTTCTGGATCAGGTGCGAGCGGGCCGGCGCAGCGGCTGGTGCCGCCGCCGGCGCTGTGGTCGGCGCGCGCGGCGGTCGACGCCTCGACGCTGCCGCGGCTGCTGCAGCTGGCGCGCCTGCGCGGGGCCGCGGGGCGGCGCGACCAGGCGCTGGCGATCGCGGCGTGGGGCCTGGCCGAGGGGCAGGCGCGCGGGCTGTCGGCGATCGCCGAGCTGGCGGCGGCCGAGGCCCGGCACGAGCTGGCGGCGGGGCGGCCGTGGGCGGCGCTGGCCCTGGCCACGGTGGTCCGCAGCGCGCCGACCGACGACCTCGTGCGCGCGGCCGGCTCGGCGATCGTGCTCGAGCAGGCGGCCTGCGGCGAGCGCTGCGGCGACGCCGACGACCGCGCGGCGGTCGTGCAGGTGTTCGGAGAGACATGGCTTTCGGAGCAGGAGCGACGCGCGACCGAGTCGGCCCACGCGCGCGCGCCGGCGGGGCCGCGCGGGGCCGCGTGTCCGCTGTTGGCCGAGTCGCTGGCCCCGGGCGCGAGCGGTCCGCTGGCGGCGACGCTCCAGCGGGCCCGCGCCGAGGGTCTCGGGGCGCCGGAGCTCGGGGACGCGCTGCGCGGGGCGATCGAGGCCGATCTGACGCTCGACTGCGCCGGGCGGGTGGCGGTGCCGCTGATGTACGCCGCCGACACGCGGGTGGCCGCCGAGGCGCTGGCCGACAACCTCGCCCACGTGCCGCAGGAGGTCGCCGCCGGGCAGCTCGCGCTGCAGGCGGAGCTGGCGCTGGTGCTGGGCCGCCGCGACCACGCCGATCAGCTGGCCCAGGCGGCGGCGGCGGCCTCGGCCGATCCGCGCGCGGTGTGGCGGCGAGCGGCGCGGATGGCCGGGTGGATCGACGCGCGCCACTACGAGCTGCTGGCGCTGCGCCAGTTGCTGCTGCACGGGGTCGAGGGCGCGGAGGCCGAGGAGGTGCGGCTGCGGTTGACGGTGCGGGCGGTGCGGGACGCGAACGACGCCTGGGCGCCGCGTCAGGCCGAGGCCGGCCGTGAGGCGCTGATCCGCGGGGTCGAGAGCTACCTCGCCGAGGTCCCGCCGGCCCGCCGCTGGCATGCCCGCGAGGCGCTGGCGCTGGCGCTGGCCGAGTACGCGTGGACCGACGAGCAGGCGGCCGCGCTCGTGCGCGCGGCGCTGTGGCCCGAGCTCTCGGTGGTGCTCACGCACCCGGCCGGGTTCCGCCGGCTCGAGCGGGCGTTCGGTGGCGACGTCCCCGGGGTCACTGCGCCCGCCCTGGCGCCGGCGCAGCTGGCGGCCGAGCTGGCCCCGCTGACGCCGCTCGGCGACCCTCGGCTGGCGGTCGAAAAGGACATGTCCAAACGGGCAGGTTCCAGAGGACCTGGCGACAAGGGCATGGTCAAAGGAGCAGGTGCTCCGGGACATGGCGTGAAGGACATGACGAGTAACCCCTCGGCGACGGGCGGGGCCGCGCTGCCGGTCGAGGCCGAGGCGTTCTGCGGCGTCGACGCGATGCAGGCGGCCAGGCTGGCTGCCCTGCGCGGGCTGAGCGGCCCGGCGCGGGTGCGGGCGGCCGCGGCGCTGGCGACCACGGGCGACGCGGCGACCCGCAAGGAGGCGCTGCAGCAGCTCGTCGGCGGGCTCGAGCCGGGGCGCCGCGGGGCGGTGCTCGATGCGGTGCTCGTGGGCCTGGCGGCGGCCCCCGGCCGCGAGGCGGCGGCCATGGTGGTGAGCGACGACGATCTGCTGGCGATCGTGTTCGGGCTGGTCCGCGATCCCGCCCGCCAGCCGCGCGAGATCAAGGGGCAGGACGGGTGAGCGCGCCGCGCTCGCGCATGGCGTTTGGAGCAGGACTTTCGGGCCATGGACTTCGGGCCAGATGAGCGAGAGAGCGAGGCCGCCGCGCAGCCGCGGGAGCTGGCCGACGAGGAGCGGGCGGACGCGAAGGCGAGGCCGACTGGTGCGGTTGTCGTGGCCGGAGGTGCGGCCGAGGCGGCTCGTGCGAGGCACGCTGGGTCGCGGGCGCCAGGCTTGATCTGCTCGACGGGGGATGCTGGCAAGCGCGGCACCGGGCGGGCCGTTGCAGGTCTGTCCTTCAGGACATGGTGGAAGGGACATGCTCTGGCGGGCATGTTCTCGTTGACATGTCTCTTCGGACCTGGCTGTGAGGGCAGCAAGCCCGAAGGTGCGCCCGCGCCGGCTGCAGCGCCGCGGCCGGCCGCGCCGGCGCCGGTGGCCCGGATCGTCACGGCCGACCTGTGGCAGGATCTGATCGCGCAGCGGCCGGGCGCGCTGACGCTGGTCGACGGGCGGCTGGTGGTCGAGCTCGGGCGGGTGCAGGCGCGGGCCAACCTCGACCTCGGGACGGGTGCGGCGATCCGGCTGGGCGAGGAGTTCGGCGAGGAGCGCGGGGCGCTGGTGTTCGGCGCCGGCGGGACGCTGACGCTGCCGCTTGACGGTGAGCTGGCGCCGAGGCTGCACCCGGACAGCGACGGGCAGCCGGGGCTGGCGATGGCGGTGACGCTGCGGGCGATGGTGCCGGGGCAGGCGGTCACGGCGCTGTGGAACGAGCAGCCGCTGGCGCACCTGTCGATCGGCGAGCAGTGGGAGCGGCGCACGTTCTCGCTGCCGGCGGCGCTGGTGCGCGCGGGCGAGAACCGGCTGCGGCTGCACTTCTCGCGCCTCGGTCGTGGCGGGCAGGCGAGCGCGGCGATCGGGCGCGTCGAGGTCGGGCCGCGCGCGGCGATCGTCGCCGGGCCGGCGGCGCAGGCGGGCGGCTATCGCGTGCACGCGGGCGAGGGCGACGAGGTCTCGCTCGACCTGTCCCAGGGGACATCTCTGGTGTTCTACGCCCTGGCGCCGCGGCGCGGGCGGCTGCGCGTCGAGGGCCGCGGTGAGGTGGCGGTGCTGGTCAGCACCGACGCCGAGCACCGCGAGGGCCGGCCGCCGGCGCTGCTGCTCGACGGGGCGCTCGGCCCCGCCGGCCGCGACCTCGATCTCTCGGGCTACGGCGGGCAGCCGCTGCGGATCGAGGTGCGCACGCCGGCGGGCGGGGAGGGGGCGACGCTGCGGGTGCTGCAGCTGGTCGCGGGCCGCTCGCGGCCGGTCGACCGCCGCGAACGCAAGCCGCGCGACCTGATCGTGCTGGCGGTCGAGGGCGCGCGCGCCGACGACCTGCTCGGGGTGCTGCTCGGCGGGCCGCGGTTCCCGGCGGTCGAGCGGCTGGCGGCCGAGTCGCTGGTGTTCGAGCGCGCCTACGCGGTGTCGCCGTGGGCGGTGCCGACCCACGCGGCGCTGCTGTCGTCGGTGCCGCCGCCCGGCCACGCGACGGTGCGCGGGACGTTCGTCGCCGACGGCCAGGTGCTGCTGCCGGAGCTGCTCGATCGGGCAGGTTATTACGGGGTCGCGGTCGCGGCCAACGCCGACTTCAACGCCGAGCGCGGGCTGGTCCAGGGCCTCGATTTCGTCCGTAACATGACCCAAGGGACAGGCTCCGGGAAGGACGCGCGATCGGTGGTGCGCGCGGCGTTGGAGGCGATCGCGGGCCGGCCGGCGCCGCGCTTCGTGTACGCCGACATGACCGATCCGCAGGCGCCCTACGATCCGCCGCGCGAGCACGTCGGCGGGCCGCCGCCGCCCGACGCGCCGCTGCCGCACCTGACGCACCTGTGGCTCGGGCGGGTGCGCGCCGGCCGGGTGGTGGCCGAGCCGGCCCAGCGCGACTACGTGCGCCGGCTGTACCGCGGTGAGCTGCAGGTGGTCGACGCGGCGCTGGCCGACCTGCTGGCGGCGATGGAGGAGCAGGGCGGGCTCGACGAGGCGGCGCTGGTGCTGGTCGGGCTGCACGGCGAGGAGTTCTTCGAGCACGGCGGGGCGCTGCACGGGTTCTCGCTGCACGAGGAGAGCCTGCGGGTGCCGCTGGTGATCCGCGCGCCGGCCCTGCTGGCGCCGGGGCGAGTGACTGCGCCGGTCGACCTGCTCGACCTGGCGCCGACGCTGGCCGACCTGCTGGGGCTGCCGTTCCCGCCGCAGTGGCAGGGCGACAGCCTGGTGCCGCTGATCGACGACCCACAGCCGCCGCCTCGGCTGGTGGTCGCCTACCTCGGGGACGGCGCCCGCGCGGCGGTCCTCGGCGACTACAAGCTCATCGTCGGCAGCGGCCGCGACGCGCAGCGCCTGTACGACCTGGCGGCCGATCCCGGGGAGACCCGCGACCTCGAGGGCGACGGCGGGATCGCCCTTCGCCTGACCCGCACCGCCCTGGCGTGGGAGACGGCCGCCGAAGGGCGGTGGAAGCGGAGCCGCTGGGGCACCGGCGCGGACCTCAAGCCGGCCTTTGCGCTCGACCACGGGATGTAGTAATCGCCGCGCATGGCATCCGGCCCCGCTCTCCTCGAGTCGATCCCCAAACTCGTCGCCGCTCGTGACGCCGCGGCGCTCGTCGCCCTGCAGGACCACGACGACAAACAGGTCCGCAAGGCCGCGCGCAAGGCGATCCACACGCTGCGCAGCAAGGGCGTGACCATCCCCGAGGCCGAGGCCCCGCGCGGTTGGTCGGCGGGCGACCTCAAGGACCTCCGCGGCGACCTCGCGGCGGTCGCGGTCGTCGACACCGAGAGCACGCCCGGCCTGTCGCGGGTGATGATCAGCGCGCCGCAGGAAGAGCGCAGCTACCTGTGGGTGGCGGCGATCAGCGGCCGCGACCAGATCGTCGACTTCGCGACGTACGTGCAGACCGACGGCCAGCGCTCGCGGATGATCCGCGACTGGGACCGCGGCAGCGACCGCCGCGTGCCGGCCGACTGGGCCCGCGCCCGCATCCGCTGGGCCCGCGAGCAGACGCTGTCGTCCGGCTTCGCGGTGCCGCGCCAGCTCGACGACATGCTGGTCCACCTCGGCGAGGCGCCGACGAGCCGCCCGACCAGCTTCCTCGATGGCGTGCTGCCCCCGGTCGACTTCACGCCCGACAAGGACAACGTCATCATGACCCTCGCCAACGCGCGGGTGAACGTGTGGCCGCCGGTGATCGACGTCGAGCCGATGATGCGCCGCGTCAACGAGAAGCACCCCGACCTCAACGAGCAGAGCCCCGAGGACGCCCGCTACGACGCGCTGCTCGACGGCGCCCGCGGCGACGAGACGCTGCGCGCCGACCTCAAGGCCCAGGTCGCCAACCTGCTCGAGGACAGCGCCGTCACGCTGTGGCTCGGCGGCAACGACGTCGAGGCCGCCAAGGTCCGCGTGCTGGCGGCGGAGATTCGCCTGGCCACCGAGCCCGAGGCGCTGCCGTGGATCGGCCGCCTGCTCGGGTTCCAGATCGCCAGCACCTTCGCGTACCTGTCCCGCCAGCAGCAGCTCGGGCAGTGAACCTGATCCTGCTGCGCCCGGACGAGCTCGCGCCGGCCGAGGCGGGCTCGTACCGGGCTGTCCTTTCGGACAGACGACTGCAGCACCTGCGCGAGGTCCTGCGCGCGCGCGCCGGCGACGAGGTCGGCGTCGGGGTCGAAGGCGGGGCGATCGGTCGGGCCACGATCGTCGCCCTCGACGGCCACGCGGCCGAGTTGCTGGTGCGCCTGTCGGACCCGCCGCCGCCGGCCCTCGACGTCACTCTGGCGCTGGCGCTCCCGCGGCCGCCGACGCTGCGCAAGGTGCTGCAGCAGGCGACCGCGCTCGGGGTCAAGCGCTTCGCGCTGTTCCGGGCCGAGCGGGTCGAACGCAGCTACTTCTCGAGCCACGGCCTGCACGCCGAGGCGATCGCGGACGACCTCCGCCTCGGGCTCGAGCAGGCCCGCGACACGATCGTGCCGACAGTCGAGATCCACCCGGAACACTTCGGCCGGTTCGTCCGCGAACGCCTGCCTGCGCTGAGCGAGGGCCGCACGTCGCTGGTGGCCCACCCGGGCGCGTCGACGCCGTGCCCGCGCACGCCGATAGGTCCGGTGACGCTGATCGTGGGGCCCGAAGGCGGGTTCATCCCGGCCGAGGCGGCCGCGCTGGCGCAGGTGGCCCAGGCGATCGACCTCGGGCCGCGGATCTTGCGGGTCGAGACGGCGGTGGTGGCGCTGCTGGCCCGCCTGTCGCCGTGAGCGAGTCGCTGCGAGAGCGGCGCGGCTGACCGCCGCCCCCAAATCACTCCGCGTGCCCTCGCGGCGTCGGCCCCGAGCTCGCTATGAGTGGTGAGCCCGGGGCGCGTTGCTCGTGGCGTCATGCCCGGCCTCGACACGCGCGAGACGCCGGTCTAGCGTGCCCGGCGGGTGACTGCCCTCCGCACCAACCCCGCGGCGCGCTGGCTGCTCGGCGCGGCCGTGCTGGCGACCCTGGCCCTCGGCGCCAACCCGGCCCGCAAGGCGTTCGTGCGCGCGCTCGTCGGGCGCGACGGACAGGTCCCGATGGACATGTTCCTCGGGACATCCTCGGGCCCGGGCCTGGGCCCCACGGCGCGCGTGCGGGTGGTGCTGCTCGACGGCCTCGGGGCCGCGGCGGCGCGCTCGCTGCCGGCGCTGTCGGCAGTGTGCGCGGCCGGGCAGGAGCTGCGGATCGACGTCGGCTTCCCGACGGTCTCGCTGCCGGTGCAGGCGGCGCTGTGGACCGGGCGGACGCAGCAGCAGTCGGGCCTGCAGTACCGCGCGACGCAGCTCGAGGCGCCGCCGGCCGGCGCGAGCCCGGCCCAGGTCGCGGACAGCGTGGCCCTCGCCGAGTCTCACCCCGAGATCGTGCGCTCGTTCGGCTTCGCGACCACGCGGCCCGATCCGTCGCGCGACCCCGAGGACCCGGAGGCGTGGCGCGCAGAGTTCCCCGAGCACGCGGTCGCGGCGGTCGCGTCACAGTCGCGACTCGTGCATGTGCACGTGCTGCGCGTCGACGAGGCCGGCCACGCGGCGGGCGCGGCCTCGAGTGCCTACGCCGAGGCGGTCCGCGGCGCCGACGAATTGCTGGGTCGCCTGCGCGCCGCGGGGCCGGCCGACGCGCTGTGGATCGTCCTCGCGGATCACGGGCATCGCCCCGCGGGCGGGCACGGCGGCGAGGAGCCGGAGATCCGGATCGTCCGCGGCTGCGTCGCGGGACCAGGGATCGCGCCGTCGCCGACGATCGCGTCGATCCACCTCGTCGACCTCGCGCGGGCTCTCGCGGACGCGTTGGGGGCCGAGCTCCCCAGCGACGCACGCGGGCGTCCGTGGTCCGACGCGCTCGCCGACCCGGCCTCCGGCGTGACCCTGCCGCGGCCGGGACCTCTGCGTGTCGCCGTCGCGGGTCTGCTGGCGGCGCTCGGCCTGGCCTGGGGTGTGCGATCGGACAGGTCGTCCGCGTGGTGGCGGCGCGTGCCGTGGGCGCTGCTGCTGGCGCTCGTGGGGATCGCGGTGATGCACGGCTGGCCGTCGCTCTCGGACCCCCCGGTGTTCGCGCCGCGTGGCCAGCAGCTGTGGTTCGCGTGCGTCCCCGCGGCCGTGCTGGCGCTGGGGCTCGGGCTCGCCGGGCAGGCGCCGCGGGCCCAGCTGGCGCCGGCGCTCGGGCTGCTGGCCGCGGCGCTGGTGCTGTGTCGGGCGCCGGAGGTGTGGCTCTTGCCGGGCCTCGGTCTCGGCGAGCCCGGTCCGCCGCTCATGCCTCGCTGGAGCGCGACGGTCAGCGTGCTGTTCGTGGTGGTCCGCAGCATCGCCGAGGGCGCGGCGCTGGCGTGGCTCCTGCTGCCGCTGTCGAGGCGGGTGCGCTCGCGGATGCGGGCTGGGGCATGACGCGGCCTGTGTGGCCAGCAGGACCATAAACTGGGCCGCGATCGCCGGGGCGATCGTGCTTGACGCTCCTGGCGCGGTTTGGGATTGCTGCTGTGGCGGGCGACAGGCGTCGCGCGCGGAGGTACGACGGCGATGCTTATCCTTCGTGGCTTGCGAGTGGTGCTGTTCGGCGGGCTTCTCGTTGCGCCCGCCGGTTGCGGCGACGACGACAACCAGACCAGCGGGTTCTCCGGGTTTGCGACCAACCAGCCGACCAGCGCGACGAACCCGAACACCACGCCCGGCACCACGCCCGGCACCACGCCGGGGACCAGCGACACCACCAACGACACGTCGGGCGACCCCGGGACGAGCACCACGCCGGTCGACACGACCAACGACAATCCGACCGCGACCAGCACGCCGGCGACCTCCGACCCGCCGGAGACGACCTCGGAGCCGAACACGACCGACGAGACGACGTCGAGCTCGAGCTCGTCGTCGAGCACGAGCACGACCACCGGCTCGACGTCGAGCTCGACCACCGACGACACCAGCTCGTCGTCGAGCTCGAGCACGACGATGATGATGACGACCGACCCGCCGCCGGCCAAAGATCCGCAGCCGGCCACCGGCCTCTACTCGAACTGCTTCCCGAGCGACATGTGCCCCGGGCTCAACGGCGGCGGCTGCCTCAGCCTGCAGGACGCCGACATGGTCGCGTTCGACGGCTTCTGCACGGTCCTGTGCCAGACCGAGGCCCAGTGCGCGCCGAAGCCCAACAGCCCGGCGATCACGCGCTGCCTCGCCATCGACGCGATGCAGAAGGCGTGCTTCCTCGAGTGCGTGACCGACGCCGACTGCCCGACCGGGATGTCGTGCGAGCTGGTCGGCCTGCCCAACGGCGACGGCAGCTACTGCTGGTGAGTCAAGCCGCCGGAGGTGAGCCGGCTGACATGACCCAAAGGTCAGGTCACCGGCTCGCGCCGCGGCGCTCGGCTATGCTCGGGTCCGCGTGAACGCCTCCGCCTCCGCGGCCGAATCGGTCGACCTCGCGCTGACCGGGATGCGCTGTGCCAACTGCGCGCAGACGATCGAGCGCGCGTTGTCGCGGGTGCCCGGGGTCGCGGCGGCGCAGGTCAACTTCGCCAGCGAGACCGCCTCCGTCGCGCTCGCCGCGACGGCCCCGGCGACCCGCGGGGCGCTGGTGGCGGCGGTCGAGGGCGCGGGCTTCGGGGTGATCGTCGGCGCCGACGCGACCGACCTGTCCGTCGAGACAGCCGCGCGCGCGGCCGAACTTCGGGCCAGCTGGCGCCGCTTCGTGGTCGGCGCGGCGTGTACCGCCCCGCTCATGGCGGTCAGCATGGCGCGCGACTTCGGGGCGCTGGACGACCGGCCGTGGCTGCCGTGGCTGATGCTGACGCTGACGCTGCCGGTGCTGGCGTACACCGGCGGGCCGCACTTCCGCGGGGCCGCGCGGGCGCTGGGGGCCGGCCGGGCCAACATGGACGTGCTGGTGGCGCTCGGGGCCGGGGTGGCGTTCGCCGCCAGCGTGCCGGTGGTGCTCGCGCCGGCGGTCGGGCATCACCTGTACTTCGAGACAGCCGCGGCGATCGTCACCCTGGTCGCGCTCGGCCGGCTGCTCGAGGCGCGCGCCCGCGGCCGCGCCGGCGAGGCGCTGCGCTCGCTGCTCGAGCTGCGACCGCGCAAGGCCCGGGTCGTCCGCGACGAGGTCGAGGTCGAGCTGCCCGCCGAGGCGGTCAAGGTCCGCGACGTGGTGGTGGTCCGCCCGGGCGAGGCCATCCCGGTCGACGGTCGCGTGATCGTGGGCGAGTCGGCGGTCGACGAGAGCGTGCTGACCGGCGAGAGCCTGCCGGTGGCCAAGGGCGTCGGCGACGCGGTGGCCGGCGGGACGATCAACGGGCCGGGGCTGCTGCGCGTGACCGCGACGCGGGTCGGCGCGGCCACGGCGCTGTCGCAGATCGTCCGCCTGGTGCGCGCGGCCCAGGCCAGCAAGGCGCCGGTGCAGGCGCTGGTCGATCGGATCGCGGGGGTGTTCGTGCCGGTGGTGGTCGGCCTGGCGCTCCTGACCTTCGGGACATGGCTCTTGCTGTCGTCGCACGGGGCCGCGCACGCGCTGATGCGGGCGGTCGCGGTGCTGGTGATCGCGTGTCCGTGCGCGCTCGGGCTGGCGACGCCGACTGCCATCGTGGTCGCCACCGGAGCGGCGGCGCGCCGCGGTCTGCTGTTCAAGAACAGCGCGGCGCTCGAGGCGATGCGGGCGGTCCGCGTGGTGGTGTTCGACAAGACGGGGACGCTGACTCTCGGCCGCCCCGAGCTGCAGGCGATCACGCCGGCGCCGGGCGTGTCCGAGGACGAGCTGCTGGCCCTGGCGGCGGCGGCGGAGCAGGGCAGCGAGCACCCGCTCGGCCGCGCGATCGTGGCTGCCGCGCGGGCCCGCGGGGCGCAGCTGCCGACGCCGACCGGGGTGCGAGCGATCGGCGGGCGAGGCCTGCGAGCGCTGGTCGACGGGGCGGAGGTGTGGATCGGGACGCAAGCCTGGCTCGCTTCGCAAGGCGTGACGGGTGTGCGGACGGAGCGACCGGGCGAGGGCGCGGAAGAGCGCTCGAATGTCTCTCAGGACATGTCCAAAAGAGTCGATGCAGAGTCTGGCGCAGGACTCCACGCCCCGGCCGACGCCGTCTCTCAGGACATGTCCGAAAGCGCAGGTGTGACTCCAGGCGCGCGCGGCTCGGCCGATGGTGTTGCTGCCCTCGAGAACATGTCCGAAGGTTCGGTCGCCGATTCGACGCGATCGCATGGCGCTCGGGACATGCTCGATGGGGCAGGCGATCCGCCGGGCCGCACGCGCGTGTACGTGGCGCGCGACGGGCAATTTTTAGGATCGATCGCGCTGGCCGACGCGCCGCGGCTCGAGGCGCGCGAGGTGGTGGCGGCGCTGCGCGGGCAGGGGCTGCGGGTCGCGCTGCTGACGGGCGACCGCCGGGCGACCGGGCTGGCGATCGCGTCGATGGTCGGGATCGAGGCGGCGGACGTGTACGCGGAGGTGCTGCCGGCCGACAAGGCGGCGACCGTGGCCGCGCTGCAGCGCGCGGGCTCGGTGGCGATGGTCGGAGACGGGGTCAACGACGCACCGGCGCTGGTGCAGGCGGACGTCGGCGTGGCGATCGGCAGCGGGACCGACGTCGCGGTCGACGCCGCCGACGTGACGCTGCTGCGCAGCGACCTGCGCGGGCTGCTCGACGCGCTCGCCATCGGCAGGGCGACGGTCCGCACGATCCGCCGCAACCTGTTCTGGGCCTCGGCCTACAACCTCGTGCTGATCCCGATCGCGGCCGGCGCGCTGTACCCGCTGAGCAGCCTGCCGGGATGGTTGCGCGCGCTCGATCCGGCGCTCGCAGCCGGAGCGATGGCGCTGTCGAGCGTGACGGTGGTGGTGAGCAGCCTGGCGCTGCGGCGGGTCGTCGCGGACCGCTGAGCTCGTGCCCGATCGAGCGGCCGCCTGGGGCCGGTGTCGAAGCGCGCGAGGCGGCGGAGACGCGACGTCGGGTGCGTCGGGGGTCGCCGCATGCAGCCGCGCCGGCGAGTAGAAGCTGTGCCGAGCGGCGGCTGATGGAGGCCGCGACGAACGGGCGGCGAATCGTGCTACGGATCGCGCATGTTCTTCCAGGAAGCGCCAGGCCGTCCCGATCTGTTCGCCAGCGACGAACCCTTGCACGCGCTGCTGCGCCAGCGCCTGCCGCCGGAGGTGCTGCAGGAGATCCGGCCGCAGTACGAGGCGATCGGGCGCGCGACCACGGGCGAGCTGTGGGACTGGATGATCCGCGCCGAGGCCGAGCCGCCGGTCCACGTGGCGTACGACCCGTGGGGCCGGCGGATCGACGAGATCCGGACCTCGCCCGCGTGGGAGGAGCTGCGCAAGTTCTCGGCCCGCCACGGCCTCGTCGCCACCGGCTACGACGACCGCCTCGGCGAGCACCGGCGCGTGGCGCAGGCTGTCCTTTTGTACCTGTTCTCGGGGACATCCGCGACGTACTCGTGCCCGCTGGCAATGACCGACGCGGCGACGCGGGTGCTGCTCGACCAGGCGCCAGGCGGCCTGCGCGATCGATTGGTGGCAGGCCTGACCGCGCGCGACCCCGACAAGTTCATCACCTCGGGCCAGTGGATGACCGAGAGGACAGGTGGCTCGGACGTCGGCAACAGCGAGACGATCGCGCGGCCGTCGCGGGTGGTCGGCGACGAGCGGCGCTACACGCTGCACGGGGTCAAGTGGTTCACGTCGGCGACGACTTCGGAGATGGCGCTGACCCTGGCGCGCATCGACGACGGCGGCACGACGCCGGGCTCGCGCGGCCTGTCGCTGTTCTGCGTCGAGATCGGGCGCGAGCCGGGCCGCGGCTGGACGGGCATCCAGGTCAACCGGCTCAAGGACAAGCTCGGCACCAAGGCGCTGCCGACGGCCGAGCTGACGCTCGACGGGGTCGAGGCGACGCTGATCGGCGAGCCCGGCCGCGGGGTGGCCAACATCTCCGGGATGCTCAACGTGACGCGGCTCTACAACGCGATCGCGTCGGCGTCGGGGATCCGTCGCGCCTGCGCCCTGGCCCGCGACTACGCGACGCGCCGCTCGGCGTTCGGGGCCCGGCTCATCGACCTGCCGCTGCACCAGACCACGCTCGACGACATGGACGCCGAAGCGGCGGCAGTGCTCGCGCTGGTGCTCGAGGGCGCCGCGCTGCTCGGGCGCAGCGAGGCCGGCACCGCCACCGAGGCCGAGCGCCGGCGCCTGCGCGCGCTGATCCCGATCGCCAAGCTGACGACCGCGAAGCAGGCGGTGTCGATCGCGTCCGAGGCGCTCGAGTGCTTCGGCGGCGCCGGCTACGTCGAGGACACGGGCGTGCCGCGGCTGCTCCGTGACGCGCAAGTGCTGACGATCTGGGAGGGCACGACCAACGTGCTGTCGCTCGACGTGCTGCGCGCGGAGGCCCGCGAGGGGGCGTTCACGGCCCTGGTCCAGGATCTGGCCGCCCGCGCCGAGCGCTCGTACGCCAACGTCGCCGCCGGCGATCTGGCGACGCTGCGCGCCGGGGTCCGTAGCCTCATCGGCCAGGTCAAGGCGAACATGTCCCGCGGCGAGGCTGCCATGCAGGCCGGCGCCCGCAAGATCGCCTTGACCACCGGCTACCTCACCGAGGCGCTGCTGCTCGCCGAGGCCGCCGACGCCGAGCCGATCGCCGGCGAACACCTGGCCCGCTTCATCGCCCACCGCCTGCGCGGCCCGTTCGAGGGCTGAGCCGAGGACGCGGCGACGACCTGGCTTTCGGGCCAGGTCATCGGCGCACGCCGATCTTCGCTCACCGCCTGCGCGGCCGTTCGAGGGACGAGCCGGCGCGCGGCGGCGACCTGGTTTTGGAGACAGGTCGTCGGCGCACACCGGTCCGCATCATCGCCCACCGCCTGCGCGGTCCGTTCGAAGGCCGAGCCGGCGAAGCGACGGAGACCTGGCTTTAGGGCCATGTAGATTCAGGCCGGGCTTCAGGACAGGTGCTCGGCGCCGGGGTCTCTCGGCTTCGAGACTGCGCGAGCGCCCTGAGCTTCGGAGACAGGGCGGTGGGCCGCGTACCGGCTCGCTGTGCGAGCGCTCTGGTCTTCGGGGCAGAGCGTTCGACCCCGGGGTCGCTCGGCGCCGAGAAGCCACGCGAGCGCTCTGGTCTTCGGGGCAGGTCGGCGGGGCGCCGCGGCGGCTCGCTTCCTCACGTCGCGCGGCTGAAACCACGGGCCCGGGTGGGGGCGTCTGCGGAGGGCGTCCTGTTCGCTGCAGCGCGGTCCGATCGGGGAGCGAACCGTGCGGCCGCGACTTCGCCTACTGTCGAGACGACCATGCCGAGCCGCGTCCGTCACCGACCTCGCTGCGCCGCGCTGGCGACGGCGGTGCTCGTCGGCGCGCCGGTGCTGGCCTTCGCGGCGCCGCAGACGGCGCGGGCGCTCGAGAACGCGGGCCTGAACGGGGCGGTGAAGGACAAGCAGACCGGCGAGGCGCTCGCTGGCGTCCTCGTGATCGCGCAGTGCAACTGCCTGCAGGGGACGCGCGAGACGCAGACCAACGCCGACGGCATCTATGCCTTCCGCGACCTGCCGCCCGGCATCTACACCGTGCAGGTGCTGTACCGCGAGAACGACCTCAACCGGATCGTCGAGCTCATCCCGGGGGCGAAGGTGCGGATCGACTTTCAGCTCGCGCCCGATCAGCGGTGGGTCGAGACGATCGTGGTCGACGCGGCGCCGATCCGGACCGACGGCGCCAGCGTCACCAAGGTCGACGTCGAGCGGATGCGCAAGGTCCCGATCGGCGGCACCAGCCGCGACTACACCGCCGTAGTCGACATCGCCCCGCTCGCGGGCAAGGACGCCGGCGGGGTCCGGATCGCCAGCGCCACCAGTGCCGAGAACAAGTACGTCGTCGACAGCCAGAACTCGACCAGCCCGGCGTTCGGCACCGTGGGCGCGAGCATCGTCCAGGAGTTCGTCGACGAGGTCGAGGTGGTCGAGGGGGTGTTCGACGCGGAGAACGGCGGGGCCAGCGGCGGCCTGGTGCGCGCGCGCAGGATCGGCGGCACCAACAAGTTGCGCGGGGTGGCGCTGTTCCGCTTCACGCCGCGGATCGCCCAGCCGCGCTTCATCGACGCCACCGACGAGTCGCTGCGCGTGGCCGAGATCTACAACTACGAGATGCAGGGCGTGGTCACGCTGTCGGGCCCGATCGTGCGCGACAAGCTGTTCTTCGCCGTCGGCGTGGCCCCGGGCGGCAGCAACAACTCGCTGGTGCAGTCGTTCTACCGCCGGCGCGACAAGGATCTCTCGGGCGGCTACGAGACCTGCCCCTACGCCAACGGCGTCAACGACTGCGCGGCCAACGGCAACTACATCGACACCGTCAAGTTCGCCGAGCAGAAGTTCCGCACCGGCCGCTTCGACCTCGGCTGGACGGCCAGCCTCGACTGGCAGATAAGCCCGCGCCACCGCCTGCGGCTGTCCGGCGGTGGCGGGCCGAACTTCCGCCGGCGCAGCTTCCGTCAGCCGCCGGGGTCCGAGCCCAACGCGTTCGGCACCAACCCGAACGCGACGCTCGGTGGCGCCTCGCGGGTCGCCTCGGGCGTGGTCAACGACAGCTTCGGCGTCGACTACGGCAACGGCACCGGCGTCGGGCTCGAGTACGAGGGGCGGGCGCTGAACGACAAGCTCGAGATCGACGGCTACCTCTACTACACGCGCCTGCGCAGCCAGCAGGCGTGGAAGCTCGACCACGAGCGGATGCGCCAGATCCCGCTGACGCAGGAGCGCGACACCCAGGGCCGCAACCTGTACGACCTGCTCGACCGCGACGACGCGGTGCGGCTGGTGCAGGGCGTCGGCGACGCGTGCAACGACTCCAACCTGCCGGGCCTGACGTGCCCGACGCGGGTATGGCTGTCGGGCGGCATCGGCTCGCACTCGGCCACGCAGCAGGACCGGATCGGCGGCGGGTTCGCGCTGACGCACTTCTTCTCGGGCAAGCGCGCCGGGGCCCACCAGTTCAAGTACGGGATCGAGATCGACGGCTCGCAGATCCGCCAGCGCTCGGCCTACTCGGGCGGCAACGACCCGGACTTCTACGCCAACTGTCCCCAGGGCCAGGTCGGCGGCGGCGAGTACTGCTTCGACTCGGCGAGCGGCCAGTACGACATCAGCACCGCCACCCGGGTCAACAACAACCGCGTGATCCTGGTCCAGTCGGACAACCCGGATCAGCGGCAGACGCTCGGCTTCGGCCGCGTGCGCTACGAGCAGGACGACCTGCGGGCGATCGCCACGCCGGTGGGCGCGGGAGTGCGAGTGCCGGCCTACGCCTCGTCGCTGTCGAGCCAGAACTACGCGTTCTTCGTCCAGGACAAGTGGTCGATCCTGTCGAACCTCTACGTCTCCGGCGGCGTGCGCTGGGAGATGCAGGAGCTGCGCGACGTGTTCGGCCGGCGCGGCCTGCTCATCGCCGACAACGTCGCCCCGCGCGCGAGCCTGGTGTACGACTGGACCGACGAGGGCAAGAGCCGGCTGTACGTCAGCTACGGGTGGTTCTACGCCCAGATCCCGGCGATCCTGGGCAACCGGATCTTCGGCGGCCTGGTCAACGTCACCCGCTCGTACCGCAACTCCGACTGCGAGACGCCGGTGACGATCGGCGGGGTGACGCACGACCGGCTCGATAACGGCGCGCCGACCGAGTACTGCACCGACGGCAACACGAACACCAGCGGCCTGACCTTCGGCGCGGTCGTACCTGACCTCAAGGGCATGTACGTGCAGCGCTTCAACGCCGGCTACGAGCACGAGGTGGTCGAGGACCTGCTGGTCGGGGTGCGCTGGCTGCACGACGGGCTCGGGCGGGCGATCGAGGACGTGTCGCCCAACGGCGGCCTCAACTTCCTGCTGGCCAACCCGGGCGAGTCGGTGTCGCGAGCCGACATCGCCCGCCAGGAGGAGCGCTGCGCCGCGCTGCAGGCCACCGCCGACGCCACCGCCGCCGACGACCCGCAGCGGCAGAACGTGATCCGCGAGCTCAGCCGCTGCGACTTTTTGGCGTCTTCGTTCAGCTCGATCGGCGGCCTGTTCTCGCGCCCGATCCGCAACTACGACGCGTGGGTGTTCCAGCTCACCAAGCGCTTCGCCAAGAACTGGGTGTTCCAGGGCAGCTACGTCTACAGCCGCCTGATCGGCAACTACGACGGGTTCGTCGACCGCAACACCGGCGCGATCAACATCGGCGCGAGCACGACGTACGACATCCCCGAGCTGGTGCGCAACAGCTACGGGCCGCTGTGGGACAACCGGCCCCACCAGCTCAAGCTCGACGGCTACTACACCTTCGACCTCCGCCGCGGCGGCCGGCTCACTCTCGGGCTCAACCTCCGCTACCAGTCGGGCTCGCCGATCAGCGTCTACGCCGACAACAACCGCTACTCGGGGCTGTCGCTGGTGTACGTGCTGCCGCGCGGGGCCGGCGGCCGGCTCGAGCCCAACTACTTCGCCAACCTCGGCATCTCCTACGCCTACCCGCTGCCGGGCGAGCTCGAGCTCGAGGTGGTCGCGCGCCTGGTCAACCTGACCAACTCGAAGGCGGTGCTGCGGGTCGACGAGACCTACTCGTTCTCGCAGAGCCGGGCGATCGCCGGCGGCGACTTCGACGACCTCAAGCACGCCAAGGTCCAGACCGCCAACGCGCCGACGGCCTTCTTCCAGCGCACGGTCCTGCCGGCCCAGGGCAACTTCGGCGTGCAGACCCAGTTCCAGCAGCCGATCGGGGCCCAGTTCGAGGTCCGGCTGCGGTTCTGAGCGGTCCGAGAGGGCATGTCCGGATGGACATGTCCGCGGTGCTAGGTCGCTTCGGACATGCCCCGGAGGACAGCCGCGAGCGCGGCGGCGTCGAGCGCCTCGAGGTGACCGCCGAGCTCGACCTGGCAGCCGCCCGGCCACACGCGGGTGCGGTGCTCGGGGAACGGCGCGAGGGCCACGAGGAACGACTCGGGCAGGCGCTCGAGCCGGCGGGCGTCGCCGCGGGCGCGGTGGCCGGCGACGAGCGGGTGCGGCTCGTCGCCCGGGCGGCCCGGGACGAGCTCGACGTCGGGCGCGCCGCGGCCGAGCACGCCCGCTTGCAGGACGACGTGCCAGACGCCGCGGTCCTGGCGGGCGCGCAGGTCGACGGCGACGCGCGCGACCTCGCCGCGCAGGGCGATCACGGCCCCGCGCTGCTGCTCGAGCACGGTCGGCGCCGGCAGCTCGAGCAGGGCCGCGGCCTCGGTGACGATCGCCTCGAGCGGGCGCGTCGGGGCCTGCGTCCGCGGGGCGGGGGCCGGCGCGCCGACGACGGTGTCGAGCGCGAGCAGCAGGCCGGCGCCGGTCATCAGCACGAGCTGGGGCGTCGACAGGCCGAGGCCGGCGCACAGGAGGATCACCAGGCAGAGGCCGCGCACGTGATCGCGGCGCGACAGCAGCGAGGTGGTGGTTAGCGCGAACACGACGAACAGCGCCAGCATGCCGCCGACGATCCGCCAGCCCGGGAGATAGCCGGGGTAGGGCAGCTCGAAGCCGAGCAGTGAGCGCGCGAGCTGGCCGACGGCGGCCTCGAGCTCGCCGAAGCGCAGGGTGTAGCCGCGGTGCAGGGTGAAGCAGGCGACCGCCGACAGGCCGAGCGCGGCGCCGTGGAGGCCGCGCTCGGCCCGGGGGCGCATCACCGCGACGCCGAGCAGGGCAGCCACGCCGACGCTGACGAGGATCGGCGCGGCGCCCTCTGTCCCGAGGGGCATGCCCGAAAGGACAGACTTGCCCCCGAGCGCGCAGCGGACCGCGAGCGGCATCAGCAGGGCGACTGCGCCCCAGCGCAGCGCGAGCGGCTGGAGCTGCGACCACAGGGCCGCGAGCGCGAGCGGGGCGGACAGCAGCAGGCTGGCCGTTCCGACCTGTCCCAAGAGACCGATGGGCGCGTCGGGGGCGCGTGACAGGTGCTCGGCCAGCAGCAGCGCCGCGCCGGCGAACGCCGGGATCGCGGGGATCAGGCGCGTGCGCCCGAGCTTCGGATCGGCGGCCCAGCCGATCGCCACCGCGACGCAGGCCGCGGCGCACAGGACGGCGAGGAAGTGATGCAGCAGGAGCTCGCCGTGGTAGGCGAGGCCGAGGAGCGAGCCGCGCAGGCCCACCAGCAGCGCCGCGACCACCACCGCGGGCAGGCCCATGGCGACGCATACGTGCAGCGGCCGGTGACGCTGCCACACCACCAAGCCGGCGCCGATCGCCAGCGCGGCGGCGACGAGCAGATAGATCGTCGGGCCCTCGCGAGCGGCGCGCATGACCGCGGCATCGCTGGACAGCGACAGCTCGAGCGTGGCGACGAGCTGAAGGATGCCGGCAAAGGCTGCAGCCGCAGCGAGGGCGTGAGTCTTTGGCGTGCGACCTGTCACGCGACTCTGTGCGGCGTCATGGGGGCGAGACGCGCGGCGAATTGCCGTGCGTGGAACCCGTGCAGGGTAGCACGCCGGACGGCCCGCACGGACTGCGGCGACGATCCGCGGGAGCGAGCGAGCACGCACGCCGGACCCGGCCGGACGCGCCGGGCTCGGCGGGAGCTGCACCCGGGAAGCGGACGGACCGCGCCGCGCTCGAGGCGGCAGCGCCGGCGCGGTGGTCGGCGCGCCGGAGGTCGCAGGGAGCTCCGGGCTGGTGCCGGGCGAACGCGGGCCCGAAAGCTAGGGCGCCCCACGAGCCGGAGGCTGTGGGGCGCTGAACTTGCTTTTTGGAGGGCGATTAATGGGATTCGAACCCATGACCTCTCGGACCACAACCGAGCGCTCTAACCGGCTGAGCTATAATCGCCGTATTGCTGACGTGGTGCCCCGGGCGACCGGGGAGGCGGTGTGTAACACAGGCCGGTGGGGTTGGCTAGCCCGATTGCGTCGGTTTTGCGCCGCGGTCCTCGCGGGGGGGAGGGGGCGGCGCGAGCTGGCCGGCGGCGGGGTGGTCCTTGCAGACGCGGAGCCACAGCGGCACGACCTCGGCCAGGTCCTCGGCGACGGCGCGCGGGACGACGCAGTGGGCCAGGCCGTGGTGGCTCATGTACGCGACGATGGCGGCCCGGCCCGCGGCGATCTCGGCGTGTAGCTCGGGCTCGAGGGTGAGGCGGCCGAGGGAGCCCTTGTCGGTGGGGAAGTGGAACGCCTCGGCGCGCTCGCTCGGCAGGCCACCGACCGGGTCGAGGCGCGTGCGCTCCACGACGCGGCGGCAGGTGTCGTAGATCTCGCTCTTGCCGGCCTTGCGCAGGGCGGCGACGTCGAGGCCCGACTTGGGCTTGGCCGGCGCGGCGGGGGCGGGCTTGGCGGCGGGTTTGCCGGCCGGCTTGCCGGCCTTCTTGCGCTCGGCGGCGGCGAGTTGCTCCGGGGTGACGAGGCCGGCGGCGGCGAGCTTGGCCTTGAGGTCGAGCATGCGCGGCGATCTATAGCTCAGGCGGCGCTGCTGAGCATCGCCTGCAGCAAGGTGGCTTCGAGCTCGGTGAGCCCGACGAAGCGCAGGCCGAGGCCGGGGAAGCGGCCCTCGCGGGTGCCGCCGAGGCGCACGACCTCGGCGTCGAGCACGAGCGGGTTCTTGGCGTCGCCGCGGTGCATGGTCAGGCGCACCGAGGTGCCGACGGCGACGGAGCGCGCCGTGGTGACGAAGGCGCCGCCGGCGGAGAGGTCCAGGGTTTGCCCGCGCACCTGGCCTTCGGGCGTGTGGACCAGAGAGTCGATGCGGACACGCACGCGCGGGAAGGCACGGCGCTCGTGACGAACGGTCAGATCTCCCATGGCCCTCACCCCGGCGAACCAACTGCGCCGACGACCGACGCCACTTCTTCTTGTGCATCAATTCGCGGGGCGCGCCAGAGACCGAGTCGCCGCGCGTGTGTCCGGTCGCACCCGTGGGCCGGCTTGACCGTCCGCGCGGGAGCGGTCCATCCTTGCCGCCGCTTTGAAGGTCCACCTCATCGGCATCGGCGGCACCGGTATGGGCGCGTTCGCAGGGCTTCTACAGGAAGCCGGCCACGACGTCCGCGGGTCCGACACCCAGTTGTTCCCGCCGATGTCGACCCAGCTCGAGGCGGCCAAGATCCCCGTTTTCGAAGGGTTCGCGCCCGAGAACCTCGACTGGGAGCCGGACTTCGTGGTCGTCGGCAACGTGTGCGGCCGCGAACACGTCGAGGTCGTCGGCGCCCAGGCGCGCGGGCTCGCGCTCGAGAGCTTCCCGTCGCTGCTCGAGAAGGTGGTGCTGCCCGAGCGCCGCGCGCTGGTGGTGGCCGGCACGCACGGCAAGACGACCACGTCGTCGCTGCTGACGTGGATGCTGCAGGTCGCCGGGCAGCAGCCGAGCGCGCTGGTCGGCGGCGTGCCGATCAACCTCGGGCGCGGCTATCTGTTCGGCCGCGGGCCCGCGATCGTGCTCGAGGGCGACGAGTACGACACCGCCTTCTTCGACAAGGGCTCGAAGTTCTTCCACTACCGCCCGTTCCGCGCGATCGTCACGAGCGTCGAGTTCGACCACGCCGACATCTTCGCCGACCTCGACGCGGTCAAGGCGGCGTTCGTCCGCTTCGTCGAGCTCATCCCGCCCGAGGGCGACTTGGTGGTCTGCGCCGACGATGCCGGGGCGATGGAGGTGTCGCGCGCGGCCCGCTGCAAGGTCACGACCTACCGCGTGCTCGACTCCACCGGCTCAGAGGGCGACGACCCGCGCTCCGCCGACTACACCTGCCGCGTCGAGGCCAAGCGCGGCCGCGGCATGATGGTGTTCGAGGTGTTCGAGCGCGGCACCAGCCTCGGCGAATTCCAGACCACTCTGGTCGGCACCTACAACCTCGGCAACGTGCTCGCGGCGCTGGCAGTGGCTCGCCAGGAGGGCGCGTCGGTGCCGGCGCTGCACGACGCGGTGCGCCGGTTCCTCGGTGTCAAGCGGCGCCAGGAGCTGCTCGGCATCGCCAGCGGGATCCGCGTCGTCACCGACTTCGCCCACCACCCGACGGCGGTGCGCCTCACCACCACCGCGATCCGTCGCCGCTTCCCCAACGGCCGCCTGTTCGTGTGCTTCGAGCCGCGCTCGGCGTCGTCGCGGCGGGCGGTGTTCTCCGAGGGCTACGCCGAGAGCTTCGCCGCGGCCTCGCGCGTGCACGTCGGCCCGCTGTTCCGTCCGGAGAAGATCCCGCCGGACCTGCGCCTCGACCCGCAGGCGCTGGCCAAGGCGATAAGCGCCCACGGCATCGAGGCGCTGGCCCACGCCGACGTCGACGACCTCGCGCAGTCGGTGCTCGCCGAGGCCGCGCCGGGCGACACGATTTTGCTGCTCTCGTCGGGCTCGTTCGGCGGGCTCGGCGACAAGATCCTCAAGGCGCTCGGCGACGCGGTGATGTTCGCGACCCCGGAGGACCTGCCGTCGGTGCACGCGCTGTGCGCCTCGTACGGGCTGGCGCCGACGATCCCCGGCGACACCACCGAGACGCTGATCATCCGCGAGCCCGAGGGCGCGGTGGTCGGCTGCGTGTCGCTGCGCATGGTCGGTCCGCAGGCGCTGCTGTTCAACCTGGCGATCGACCGCGAGCGCCGCGGCGAGGGCCTCGGCTGGATGCTGGCCGACGGGATCCTCCGGCGCGCGCGCATGCTCGGGGTCCAGCAGGTCTACCTCGTCACCACCGACGCGACCGACTTCTTCGCCGGCAAGCTCGGCGCGACGACGGCCTCGGTCGAGGAGATCGACCCGCAGATCCGCCGTGACCCCAACTTCGTGCTCGGCGACCGCGCCGTGTGCATGAAGATCGATCCGAGCTACAAGCGGGGATGATGACGGTCGCGCTGTTCGCCGCGTTCGCCGCGGTCGCGCTGGCGGCCGGTGCGGCCGCGGTGTGGCGCGCGCCGACGTGGGCGCCGGTGGTGCTGGCGCTGGCGCTCGCCGGGGTGATGCTGCTGTACGAGGCGACCGGCCTGGCGCTGGTCACGATCGCGGCGGTGGGCGCGGCCGGCCTGGTGATGACGGTCGCGCGTGGCCCCGCGCGCGCGGGCGCTCCTGCGGACCACGCGGGCGGTGACGCGCCGCCGGCGAGGCTCGGGGCGCGGCGGATCGCGGCGGTGGCAGGCGCGGTGGCGGGCCTGGTGTTCGTGCTGGTCGGGACGTGGGCGCGCCAGTTCCTGTGGACGGGCCGCGAGCTGGCGCCGGGCTCCGGGTTCGGCGAGCTTCCGGGGCTGGGTGCCGCCCTCGCGGGCGCGCCGGCGCTGCTCGGCGTCGGGCTCGTGATCGTTGTGGCGGCAGCCGCGTGCGCCGGGCCGCCGCGGCATCGGATATAAGACCGCGCGTGCCCATCACCCACGTCTACTACCTGGCCAGCGGCTTGTGGCTGCTCGGGCTCGCGGGCGTGCTGCTGCGCCCTGACGGGTGGGCGCGGACGTTGGCGCTGGTGGTGATGCTGGTCGGCGCGGCGACGGTGCTGGTCGGGGCCGCGCGCGCGTGGGCGGCCGCCGACATCCACGGCCTGGCGGCGCTGCTGCTCGCGCTCGCCGGCGCCTACGCGGTGGTGCTGGCGACGCTGCAGGCCGCGCCGGACCGGGAAGGTTCGTGATGGGCGCGCTGGCGGCGACGCTGCTCCCGGCCGCGGTCGGACTCGCGCTCGTCGGCCTGGTCGGGCCGCTGGAGCGGCGCTGGGGCGTGGCCTCGGCCAGCGCAGCCGCGGCCCGCGGGGCGCTGGTGGCGGCGGTGCTGGCCTGCCTGGTGCTGTGGCAGGCGATCCAGCGCAACCAGCTCGAGCACCGCCTCGAGTGGATCCGCGTCGGCCGCACGACGACGATCGACTGGATCGTCCAGCTCGACGGGCTCGGCCTGGCGCTGGCGGTGGTGGCCCTGGCGGCGCTGGTGCTCGGGGTCGTCGCCAACCTGGCTTTCGGGACAGCCGGTGGCGGCCGCCCGGGCGCGCGCCTGGCCCTGGCCGCCGGCGGCGCGCTGGTGCTGGCGAGCGGCGGGACCCTGGCCCAGCTGGCGAGCGGGGTCGGCCTGGTCGTGCTGGCCCTCAGGGCATGGCCGCGAGACCATGTGTCTTCGGACATGCCCGATCGGACATGGCTTTTGGGCCTGGTCGGGGCGGGCTTGTCGCTGGCGATCCTGGCCTGGCTGGGCGCCGCGGGCGACTTCGACCTGATGCGGCTCGAGCGGGCCTCGTTCGCGCAGGAGCGCTCGCAGCTGGTCCGCGGGCAGATCGGCGGGCCGTTGTTCGGGCTGCCGCCGGGGGCGGTGGCGACCCTGGCGGCCGGGGCCGCGGCGCTGGCGTGGGCGCTGGCGTGGCCGCGGCTGCTGGCGCGCGCGTGGGCCGAGGGCCCGGCGCCGGCGCTGGTGGCCACGTGCGTGGCGGCGCCGGCGCTGGCGGTGGTGCTGCTGCGGACGCAGGTGGCGCTGGCGACGGCCCCGACTGCGCTGGCGCTGCTCACCACGGCGGCGGCGGGCACGGCGGCGTGGGCGGGGATCGAGGCGGCGCGCGCCCGCACGAGCGCGCGCGCGCTGGCGTGCGGGACGGCGGCGACTCTGGCGATCGCGACCGCGACGATAGCGATCGGCGAGCCGATCGCTGCGGCGCAGCTGCTCCTCGCGGGCGGGCTGGCGTGGGCGGCCCCGATCGCAGGGCTGTTCGCGCCGCGACCGCTGCGAGCGGGCATCGTCGGCGTGGCGGGGCTCGGCCTCGCCATCGCGCTCGGGCCGGCAGTGGTGGCGCTGTGGAACGACCTCAGCGCGTGGTCGTCGGGCATCAACCTGGTGGCGCCAGCGCTGGCGCTGGTGGGCGTGGCGGGCTCGGCGAGCGCGGTGCGACGTGTCCTGGGGGACAGGACCGATGCGCCAGGTTGGCCGCGGCCCGAGGCGCCGCCGCTGCTGCTCGGGGTCGCGGGGGCGCTGGCGCTCGGGGCGGTGGCTGCCGGGCTGTGGCCGCTGGCGCAGCGGATCTGGCCGCTGTTCGTGAGCGGGCGGATGTTCGAGGGCGCCTACGCCCTGGGGCCCCGGCCGGACGCGTGGATCGTGGGGCCGGTCGTCGGCGCAGGGCTGGTGGCGGCCGCGATGGTGATCGGGCTGGTGCTCGCGCCGCGGGTCCGCCCGGCGAGCCGTCCGCGCTCGCGCGCCGCGGGAGCGGCCGGACCGACGATCCCGCGGCTGCTGCGGCTGGGCGAGCGGCTGGTCGGTCGCCTGACCTTGTGGCCAGGTGACGAGCGGGTGACCGTCGCGCCGGGCCGCTTCGATCTTCGCGGGCCGCTGCTGCTGGCGACCGCCGGGGCGCTGGCGATCCTCGGCTCGGTGTTCTGCAACCCCGACGTGGCAGTGCTCGGGCCGACGCGGGTGCATCCGGTCGACCTCGGCGGCCTCGATGCGGCGATGGCCGGCGCCCGCCGCGGGAGCGCGGAGGCGCCGGCGCAGACGAGCGTCCGCGGACCGGGGACGGGGCTGGAGGGGCAGGGCGAAGACATCGGCCCGGCGCCGCGCGGAGATTTACCGGCTGGCACGGAGGACATGCCCGAAGGGGCAGGTGCGGCCGGAGAGTTCGAACCGGCGCGCATCGAGGCGCCGGCGGGGGCTGGCGCGGAGGACATGCCCGAAGGGGCAGGTGCCTCCGCGGGCGGCGCGGTCCCTGAGCCGGTGCCCGCGGGGACGCGAGAGGCTGGCCCGAGAGACATGCGTGAAGGGGCAGGTTCGGCGCAGGCCGGCGGAGCGACGGCTGGCGCTGGAGACATGCCCGGAGGGACAGGTTCGGATCAGGTCGGCGGAACAAAGGCTGGCGCTGGAGACATGCCCGGAGGGACAGGTTCGGCGCAGGCCGGCGAGGCGACGAAGGCTGGCGCTGGAGACATGTCCGGAGGGGCAGGTTCTGCAGGGCAGGGTCAGGTAGGCGCGTCGGGGGCTGGGCCCGCAGGAGGGCGGCAGTGAGCGCGCTGGCGGATCTGCGGATCGTCGCGGCGCTGCCGTGGCTCGCCGCCCTGGCGGTGTTGTTGCTGCCGCGGCGGGCGGCCCGGGTCTGCGCCCTGGGAGCGACTGCGCTCGGGGTGGCGGCGGCGATCGCCTGCGCGGCGGGGACGGCGGCGATCGAGGCGCCGTGGCTCGGCCGCGGGGTGGCGCTGCGCCTGGCGATCGGCCCGCTGTCGGCGCTCGGGCTGGTGGCGACGGCGATCGCGGGGCTGCTCGCGGTGCTCGAGGAGGAGACGCGCCGCCGAGGTCGGTTGGCCGGGCTGCTGGCGCTGCAGGGGACGGTGCTGGTCGGACTTTTGGCCGACGACGCGCTGCTGCTGGCGGCCGCGTGGGCGCTGGCGCCGGCGCTGGTGCTGGGGCTCCTGGGAGTGCGGGCGAGCGAGGCCGAGGGGCGGATCGCCGGCCGGGCGTTGGCGCTGTTCCTGTCCCTCGGGGCAGGTGCGGTGCTGCTGGTCGCCGCGGGCCTGACCGTGGCCCATCGCGGCGCGAGCGGCGGGACGTGGAGCGCGGCGCTGGTCGACATGGCGAGCGTGCGCGTGCCAGGGGGGGCAGGGACGGCGCTGGCGGCCGCGCTGGCGCTGGCGGGGACGCTGGCGATCGGGCTGTGGCCGCTGCACGCGGGGTTGGTCGAAGGGACAGGCGCGGGCTCGCGCGGGACGGCGCGCCTGCTGGCGGGGCCGGTCCGCTGGCTCGGGCTCGACGTGTTGATCCGGCTGTGGGCGCCGCTGGTGCCGCTGGGCGCGGCCGCGACGGCGCCGTGGCTGGCAGCTCTGGCGACGCTGGGGGCGGTCTACGCCGGGCTGTCGGCGCGCGCGGAGGTCGATCCGGACCGCCGCGCGGCCCGGATCGCGCTGGTCGGCTGGAGCGTCGCGGTGGTCGGCGTGGCCACGCTGACGCACGAGGGGCTGGCGGGGGCGCTGCTCCTCGCGGTGGTCGCCGGGCTCGGGCAGCCGGGGCTGGCGCGCGCCGGGACGGTCACGCGCGTGGTGCTCGGCCTCGCGGCGGGGTTGGCGGGGGCGCTGGTGAGCAGCGCGGCGCTGCGTCCGGCCGATCTGACGCTCGCCGCGCTCGGGCCGTGGTGCGCCTGCGGGGCCGCGCTGGCCCTCGGGCTGGCCGGCTCGGCGATGATTCGTGGGACAGGTCCGAAGGGTCATGTCGTCGGGGACATGGCGCCTGCGACAGGTCCTTCGGAGCATGTCCCCGCGCGCTGGTCGGCCGCGGCCCTGGCCGTGGTGGCGGCGGTGGCGATCGCGCGGCCGAACCTGGTGCTCGCGCGCGTGGACCAGGCCGGCGAGGCGTGGGTCCGCGCGAGCGCGCTGCAGCGCTGCCTGGCACTGGTCGACCCGCGGGTGGTGCCGGTGCTGCTGCCGCCGGTGCTGCCGACGCGCTGCGAGTCGCCTCTCGCGGGCCTGCGCGCCGGACTGGCGAGCGCGGAGGAGAGGCGGGTGCGCGGTGAGTGAGGGGCTGGTGCCGTTCGCTTCGGTGTTGATCGTCGGGCTCTGGGGCGTGCTCAGCTTGCTGGCGGCGCGCGCGGGGCAACCGGCGGCGCTCGGACGGCTCGCGCTCGGCCGGGTCGTGCCGGCGGGCGGGCTGGCGCTCGCGCTGGCGACGGCGCTCGCGGGGTTGACCGCGCCCGAGTTGGTCGGCGAGCTGCAGGCGCGCGGGGCGATCGTCGTCGATCGACTGGCGGCGCTGTTCGACGCGCTGTTGGTCGCGGTGCTGCTCGCGGCGGTGATCGCAGATCCGCGGCCTGGCACCGATCCGCGCGCGGCGTGGGGTCGGGGCATGCTGCTGCTCGCGGGCGCGGGGGCGATGTTGGCGGCGCGGGCGGCCGACTGGGCGAGCCTGTGCGTCGGCCTCGAGCTGGCGACCCTGGCGGGCGGGCTGTGTCTGGCCGCAGGCCGCGAGGGCGAGCCGGCGGAGGGGGCCGCGGCGGCGGGGCGCGAGTCGGCGAGGACCTGGCTCTTGGGACAGGGGCTCGGCGCGGCGTTGCTGTGGCTCGGCGTCGGGCTGGTGGTCGCGGCGACCGGGACGGTGCGGCTGCACGAGCTCGGCGCCCGCGTCGGCGCGGTGTTCCTGCGCTGGGGCGCCCACACGACGCAGGCCGCAGTGGACGTGCTGCAGGCCAAGAATGAGCTGCCGGCGGGGCTCATCGCCCACGCCCGCGACGCTGCGGTCGAGGGCATGGCCCCGGCGGCGCTGTACATCCCGGGGGCGTTGTTGGTGCTGGCAGGGCTGCTGGTCCGCGCCGGCGTGTTCCCGCTGCTGGCCGGGCGCACGCGGGTGGCCGGGCGCGCGGGGCTGTGCGGCTGGGTGGCGACCGAGCTGGTCGTGAGGACAGCCGCGGTGGCGGCGCTGATCCGCGTGTTCGTGGCGGCGCTGCACACCCCGCGGGTGGTCTACGCGCCCTACGGCTGGGGCACCGCGGCGGCGGTGCTCGCCGGCGTCTCGGTCGTGGTCTGCGGGATCCGTGCCGTGCGGGCCGCCGATCTGCGGCGCCTGCTGGCGTGGGCCGGCGCGGCGCAGGTCGGGCTGACGCTGCTGGCGATCGCGGCGGCCGCCAACTTCGTCGCGCACGCGGGGCTGCGCGCAGGCGGGCTCGAGGTCGCAGATCACTACCTCTGGGGGCACACTGCGGCGGAGGCGGCGGTGACTGCCGCCGTGATCGGTCACGGGGTGTTCGTGTTGGCGGCGATGGCGGCGATGGCCGCTGCGGCTTCGGTCCACGCCAACCGCGGGCTGGTCGACCTGGCCGGCGCGGTGCGTCGCAGCCCGGTGCTCGCGGCCTCGCTGGCGATCTGCGCCCTGGCGCTGGCCGGGGCGCCGCCCACCGCCGGGCTGCCGGGGCGCTGGTGGTTGTTCACGGCTGTCCTCGAGGACAGCAACGTGCTGGTGCGGGCGATGGCCGCGGCCGCGGCGGTCGGCAGCGCGCTGGTCGGCTGGGCCTGCCTGCGCCCGCTGCTCGCCGCGCTGACGCCCGCCCCGGGGCAGACGGAGCGGCCGACCCGACCGCGGCGCGCGGCCCTGGTGGTGGCGGCTGTCCTCTCGGGCATGCTCCTCGGGGCAGGAATCTGGGCTCAGGGCGTTTGGGACATGGCCGGAGAGGCAGCCTCGGGGATCGCGTTCCAGGCCGGGAGCAAGGGCCGCCGCGAGTGGCTGAGCCGCGCGGCGGAGTGACGCGGAGCGCCGAGGGCGGGGCGCGGCGAGCCGATGGAGCGATCCCTCGCTGGCCGGGCCCGCGGGCGCCGTGGCGATCGCCTCGGGCGGGCCACCGTCGAAGTAGTCGGGGCAGATCGAGTCGAAGTCTTTGGGTTGTCCTCGTCGGGGTAGCGAGCGCGTCGCCGGCGCTCTCGGGGCCGTCCTCGGCCCACCACTTCATCTCGCTGCCGTGGCCGAGGGTCTTGATGTAGAGCGCCTCGATCTGTTGGTGACCGATGGGGCATGTATTTCCGGGCATGTCCATTGGGTCATCCGAACGAAGGATCGACCCACGAGCGAGGCCCGCGGGCGCGATGCGCCGGCGGGCCTCTGGGGGCTCAGGCGCTGCGGGTCACTCGCAGACGCTGCCCATGGCGCCGCCCTGGCCGAGTGAGCCGGGGGTGCAGGTGCCGCCCATGCAGTCGGCGTCGGTCTTGCACTCGCCGCACACGCCGAGGGTCAAGAAGCCCATGACGCTGACCTCGCCGCACTGGCCCGAGGCGCAGGCGGCGTCGGCGTCGTCCTCGCCGAGCGGGCAGAGGGCGCCGTTCTCGACGCTGCCGGGCTCGACGCACTTCTTGGCGCCGCTGAAGGCCTGGATGTCGAGCTCGGGCGTGCAGATCTTGTCCATGTCGCAGTCGCCCGAGTCGGAGCACTCGCCGCAGGTGTCGGGGATGACGCCGGGGATCGGGATGTCGACCGCGGGGCCGCAGATGAGGCCGTCCTGGCAGGCGTCCTGCGACATGCACTGGTTGCCGTAGCCGCCGGCGGCGCAGGTGGCCCCGCTGGGCCCGAGCGAGCAGGAGATGCCGGTGCCGGCCTCGACGCAGTCGGAGTCCTCGTTGCACTCCGAGCAGATGCCGCCGTCGGGGAACAGCGGGCTCGTGTAGCAGTTCATCGACTCGCAGTCGTCGTCGCTCACGCAGTTGCCGCCGTTCGGCTGCGGGTTGCCCGGACCGGTGGTGCCCTGCGTGGTGTCGGTGGTGATGAAGCCGGCCGACATGTTGGTGGTGGTCGGCGTGGCGTCGGTGGTCGTGTCGTCGGCGGTGGTGGAGCTGGAGGACGACGTGGTGCTGGTCGTCGGGTTCTCCGTGCCGGTCGTGGTGCTCGTGCCGTCCCCGGTGGTGGTCGAGGTCTCGGTGGCGGTCGCGCCGGCCAGCGGATCTTCGCCGCGACAGGCAGCGAGCGCGAGGGTGGCGGTGAGGACGAAGGTTGCAGTCTTGGCGAGGTTATGCGCGAGGGTCACGATGAAGCTCCGGAACGGTCCGCGCGCATCATCCATCGCCCGATCGGAAGTTGTCTAGCTGCCGCGAAAGCGCGAGATCCATGGCCGCGAACCGCTGCACGACGCGAAACTCGCCGCGCTGCTGCGTGAGGTGCAGAGCGTCCTGCGAGCGCTCGCCGAGGTCGCCGCGCAGCAACGTGGCGGTGATCGAACTCACCGGGTCGGCTCCGTACAGGAGCAGCGGCATGCTCGTGGGCGTCCGTGCGAGCAAGGCCGCGACCGCAGCCAACGGATCGACGCCACGCGCGACGAGCATGCGCTGCACCAGCAGGGCTCGGCCCTCGCGCGAGACGTGGGCCCACACGCCAGGCAGCGGCTCCAGCGTGGCGGCGAGCGTCGGCGGCGTGCGAGCCCACGCGCCCGGACGCCACGCGCAGACCTCGATCGGATCGCTGTCCGTGGGGGCCGGGGACCACGGCTGCTTGACGTGGTCGGCGAGCTCACGGTCCCATCGGACAGGTGAGATCGGGCATGTCCCATGGGCCAGGAGAGTCGCGCGGCGCGCGGTGGCGACGAGGCCGAGGCGCGCGTAGAAGGCCTCGCGCTCGGGCTCGGCGAGCACGCGCAAGGCGGTGAAGCGACCGGCGAGGCGGGCGGCGGCGGCCTCGACGAGGGCGCGACCGAGGCCGCCGCCGCGACGCGCCGCGATCACGCCGAGGCCGGCCGAGTGGGCGATGCGGTCGGACGGATCGTGGCCGATGAGGAAGTACCCGAAGAGCATGTCCTGAGGGACATGTTCCGGAGCGCCGGCGGCGACCGCGAGGACCGAGAGCTCGCGGTCGACGCCCTCGCGCTCGAGCTTGCGCATGAACCACCCCGGCGCCCGCTCACCGCGGCCGAAGATGTCCTCGGCGAGGGCCGTCAGCGCGTCGGTGGCGACGCCGCCCAAGCTGCGGAGCTCGAAGTCCATCGCGCGGCGAGTCTGGCAGAGGCGCGCGGGCGAGGCGAGGCGCCGTTGCCCGCGCCGCCAGCGAAGCGGAGGACCGCGAGGCCAGGTAGCGAGCGAGCGGATGGGCGGCGCGCGTCGTCGCCGGCACGTCGGTGACCCTGTCGGCCGAGCCGCGCTGGTGCCGTGGTTCGGCGACGACGATCAGAGCAGGTGGCGGGTGACTGCAGCGGCCGCTCGCCGTGCGGCGGCCCGGCGCCGGCGCTCAGACCAGGCCGACGGCGCGGCGGCAGCGGTCGATGGTCGCGCGGGCGATCGGGCGGGCGCGCTCGGCCGAGGCGCGCAGGATGGCCTCGACCTCGTCGGGGTGCTGCAGCAGGTGCTCGCGGCGGGCCCGGGCGGGCGCGAAGTGGGCGTCGATCTTGTCGGCGAGCAGCACCTTGGCGTGGCCGTAGCCGAACGGCTGGCCGTCGCGGGCGCCGGCGCGGTACCACTCGGCGATCTGCGCCAGCTCGGCCTCGTCGCTGAGGAGCTTGAGCAGCGCGTAGACGTTGCAGGTGTCGGGGCTCAGCGGCTGGCCGAGCGGGGTCGAGTCGGTGACGATCTGGCCGACCAGCTTGCGCAGCTTCTTGCCCGACTCGAACAGCGGCAGGAAGTTGCTGTAGCTCTTGGACATCTTGCGGCCGTCGTTGCCGGGGACGATCGGCGCGCTGCCGAGGATCGCCTCGGGGCGGACGAGCAGCGGCGGGCCGCCGGCCGCGTAGGCCTCGTTGAGGTAGGTCGACATGTCCTGGGCGAACTCGACGTGCTGCAGCTGATCCTTGCCGACCGGCACGAGGGTGCCGTCGTAGATCAGGATGTCGGCGGCCATCAGCAGCGGGTAGTTGAACAGGCCCGCGTTCGGCTTGATGCCCTGGGCGATCTTGTCCTTGTAGCTGGTGGCCCGCTCCATCAGGCCGACGCCGGTGACGCAGGCGAGCAGCCACGCGAGCTCGTGGACCTCGGGGATGTCGCTCTGGCGGAACAGCAGCGACTTGGCGGGGTCGAGGCCGAGCGCGAGGTAGGTGACCGCGGCGTCGAACACGTTCTGCCGCAGCGCCTCCGGGTTCCGCAGGGTCGTGAGCGCGTGATAGTCGGCGATGAAGTAGAACGCCTCGCCCGGGTAGCGATCCTGCAAGGCGATGTGCTGGGCGATCGCGCCGAAGTAGTTGCCGAGGTGGAGCACGCCCGAGGGCTGGATGCCCGACAGCACGCGCGGAGCAGGGGATGGCGCTTGGGACATGGCGTTCGGGACCTGTCGTGAGGGACCTGGCGAAACGCTCAGGCGCGGCGGCGCGGGCCGATCACCGGCTTGCCGACCAGCGGCTGGAGCACCTCGGGGACGGCGACGGTGCCGTCCTGCTGCTGGTAGTTCTCGAGGATGGCGACGAGCGCCCGCGAGGTGGCCACGGCGGTGCCGTTCAGCATGTGGACGTGGCGCGGCTTGGGCTTGCCGTCGCCGCCGGGGCGGTAGCGGATCCGCAGGCGGCGGGCCTGGTAGTCGGTGCAGTTCGAGGTGCTGGTGATCTCGCCGTGGGCGCCGCGGCCGGGCATCCACGCCTCGAGGTCGAACTTGCGGAAGGCAGGGCCGCCGAGGTCGCCGCTGGCGATGTCGAGGACGCGGTAGGGGATCTTCAGGGCCTGGAAGATCTCCTCCTCGATGGCGAGCAGGCGCGCGTGCATCGTCTCGCTCTGCTCGGGCGTGGTGAAGGCGAACAGCTCGACCTTGGTGAACTGATGCACGCGGTAGAGGCCCTTCGACTCCTGGCCCGCCGAGCCGGCCTCGGTGCGGAAGCAGTGCGACAGGCCGGCGAGCAGCAGCGGCAGCTGCTCTTCCTCGAGGATCGCGTCGGCGAGCATGCCGCCGAGCGTGATCTCGGCGGTGCCGACCAGGCAGAGGTCGCTGTCGGCGACGCTGTAGATCTGGCTCGACTCGCCGCGCGGCTGGAAGCCGAGGCCGCGCAGGATCTCCTCGCGCGCGAGGTCGGGGGTGGTGTGCAGCGCGAAGCCGTGGCGCGCGGCGACCCCGAGGGCGAAGTGCTGCAGGGCGAGGTCGAGGAGCACGGCCTCGTGCTTGAGGTAGTAGAACTTCTGGCCGGCGACCCTGGCCCCGGCCTCGAAGTCGACGAGGTCGAGCGACTCGGCGACCGCGAGGTGGTCGCGCGGGGTGAAGCCCTCGGCCGCGAAGTCGCGGGGGGTGCCGACGCGGCGCAGCTCGCGGTGGTCGTCGTCGGTGCGGCCGCGCGGCGTCTCGGCGTGGGTGAGGTTGGGGACGCGGGCCCAGGCTTCGTCGCGGGCGCGCAGGGCGGCCTCGGTCTGATCGACGAGAGATCTCTCGTCGGTGCGCAGCTGCTTGCCCTGCTCGATGAGGCGGGCCCGCTCGGCCGCCTGCTGGTCCTTCGGCAGCGAGCCGACCGACTTCATGGCGGCGCTGGTCTGGTTCTGCTGCTGGCGGAGCTCGTCCTGGCGGCGGAGGAGGCCGAGGTAGGCGGCGTCGAGGTCGACCAGGCGCGCGACGGTCTGCGCGGCCCAGTCGGCGCCCGCGGAGTCGGCGTCCGCGCCGGGCGCGAGGTCCTCGAACACGCGCGAATGGCGGTCGCGCAGGTTCTGGGCGATCCGGGCGCTGTCTTCGCGGAGGACGTGGATGTCGAGCATGGGGCGCGGACATTAGCAGGCCCGGCGCGCGGGGGAAGGGGTCCGCCTCGCGGTGCCAGCGGCCGCGTCGGAAATCAGCGCTTGACCCTGGAGGGCCGCTCACGCATCCTACGCCGCCCGAAAGCGCCGGCCTCCAGCCGGCCCGGGGCCGTCAAATCGCCCGAATTCGGGTGAATCAGGCCCCGCAGATCAACATTTGCCGCCACAGAGGTCCTTGCCGCCATGGGATACGCAGATAACCGCCACACGCCGAAGATGCGCCAGCGCCGGAGCCGGAACAAGCTGATCGCCCGCCTCAAGCGCAAGGCGGCCGAGGTCAAGGCGACCCGCCTGGCCAACAAGCAGCAGGTCCAGGCCGAGTCCGGCAGCAAGAAGACCAAGGCCAAGAAGAAGACCGACAAGGGCTAGTCGGTCCCGCCGCGGTGGCGGTCTGTCCCGAAGGTCAGCGCGAAAGCGCGCCGGGCAGGCCGCGACCCTCGGCCCGTCGAGCGGGTGAGCGTCGGGGCAGTGGCCCCGAACGGCGGAAATTCCGATTTCTTGAGCGCGGGGGGCGGGTACGCCATGGTGGGATATCCCGCCGTGACCCGCTCCTTCCCCCAGCTCGCAAGCTTCGCCCTCGCCCTGATCACCGCGTATGCGGGCCTGGCGTCCGCCGGTCCGCGTTCGCCCGGCCCGGCCCCGGCGCCGCAGTCGATCCGCGAGGTCGTCGAGCCGGACTCGCCGGTGCCGTCGCCGCGTCCAGGCGCGCCCTTCGCGGCGCAGACGTGGCCGCAGCGAGTGGCCGCGCGCCTGGCCGACGTGTCGGCGCGCGCACAGGCGCGCGGGTGGGCGGCCGATCCGGCCGACGATCCGAGCCTGCGGCGCAAGCTGGCCGAGCTGGTCCGCCGCGCCGGGCCCGGGGTCGCGGTCCACGTGGCCGACCTGGACGAAGGGACATGGCTCTTCGACCAGAACGGCGCGGCCCGCCTGAACCCGGCGTCGAACCAGAAGGTGCTGACCGCGATCGCGGCGCTCGAGCTGCTGGGCCCCGACTATCGCTTCGAGACGCGAGTGGTGCGCGACGGCGACGCGCTGGTGCTGATCGGCGACGGCGATCCGAGCCTGCAGCTGCAAGGGCTGCACGCGCTGGCCAGCAAGGCGCTGGCCGCCGAGGCGCTGGCGGGGGTGCGGCGGATCGTGATCGACGAGCGGGCCTTCTCGCCGGAGCGCTTCGGCCCCGGCTACGAGGAGCCGCCGGGCCCGGGCCCGAGCTACCTGGCGCCGAGCGGGGCGCTGTCGCTGAGCTTCAACACGGTCGAGACGACGGTGCGCACCGACGGAATGACTGTGCACGTCGAGGTGACGCCGGCGAGCGAGCACGTGACGGTGGTGAACAAGGCCCGACCGCTCCGAGGACGCGCGCTCGAGGTGACGAGCACGTGCGAGGCCGGGCGGACGGTGCTGACGGTGACCGGGGCGGCCAAGCGCAAGCCGGTGACGGTGCGGCGGCGGATCTGCGAGCCCGGCAAGTTCGCCGGCGAGGCGTTCGCGGCGGTGCTGCACGAGCTCGGCGGGCCGCTCTTGCCGGTCGAGTCGGGGGCGGCCTCGGCCCACGCGCGCGAGGTGGCGACGCTGGTGTCGCCGCCGCTGTCGCAGATCCTGGCGAGCGCGCTCAAGTACTCCAACAACTTCACGAGCGAGCAGGTGGTGCGCACGCTCGGGCGCCGGATGTCCGGAGAGCCAGGTTCGTGGGACAACGGCCGGGCGGCGCTGCAGGCGTTCTGGCGCGCGGCGGGCAACGACCCGCGCGAGCTGCAGCCGGAGAACGGCTCGGGCCTGAGCCTGCGCGGGCGAGTCAGCGCGCGCGGGCTCGTCCGCGTGCTGGCGCTGGCCCGCGACGAGGGCGCGGCGGCGGCGAGCATCGTGCCGGCGCTGGCCGGGGCGGGCGGCGAGGGGACGCTGCGCCTGCGCATGCCGAACGGCCGCGGTCGCGTGCGCGGCAAGACGGGGACGATCGGGGGCGTGAGCGCGCTGTCGGGGATCGCGGCGACGCCCGACGGCCGCCGCGCGCTCGGCTTCAGCGTGCTGATCAACGGCAAGAACCTGGCGATGCCCCGTAGCCGGCGGCTGCAGGATCGTATCGTCCTGGCGCTGCTCGACCACCTCGACGCGAGCTGACCGATCGGACCTGTGCTTTTTTTTCTGGTGAAAAGGCCAGGAACGAAAGAGCAGGGCGAAAAAGACAGATAGGAGCCTGGTCGGTCGGCGAACCTCGGAGACGCGGGCCGGCGATCGCCGGGAGTTGCGAGGCTGACAGCGTTCGGGCGGCACCCGCTGACGCGACGGCGGTTCGCAGGGGAGGCGAGGTGGTTCGCCGCAAGCCTTGCGACACCCGTGGTCGTCGAAGGGCGACCTGGCGAAAGAGACAGGTCCGGGCGGCCGCGGCCGGGCTCGTCCGCGGGGCGCGGGCGGGCGAGGGGCCAGGAGATCGGTCTCCTGCGGGCGGCGGGCGGCCGAGGAATGCCCGCCGGGCCTGGCGCGTCACGGCGGGGCGCCATATCGCCATCGCCGTCGCGCGGTGGTAGCGTCCATCCGCCCATGCCAGCCCGACGTCTCCTCATCGTCTTCGGCGGTCGCTCCTCGGAGCACGAGATCTCGCTCCGCAGCGCGACCGAGATCCTCAAGGCCATCGATCACCAGCGCTTCACGCCGATCCTGCTCGGGATCCGGCGCGACGGCAGCTGGTGGACGGGCCCGGCCGAGGGGTCGCTCGAGGCGGTGCTCGAGCACGGCGAGCCGGTGTCCGACCTGCGCAAGCTGGCGCCGGATCTGGTGTTCCCGGTGCTGCACGGGCCCTACGGCGAGGACGGGACGTTCCAGGGGCTGCTCGATGTGCTGGGCCTGCCGTACGTCGGCTCGGGCGTGCTGGCGTCGGCGCTGTGCATGGACAAGGCGCTGCTCAAGCACGTGCTCGGGTCGCAGTCGCCGACGATCCCGGTGGTGCCCTGGCTCGAGGTCGACGCGCACGGGCTCGGCACGGCGGCGCAGCGGCAGGAGATCGTCGACGCGATCGTCGAGGTGGTCGGGTTCCCCTGCTTCGTCAAGCCGGCCAACCAGGGCAGCTCGGTCGGCATCAGCCGCGTCGACGAGGAGGCCGGGCTGTGGCGCGCGCTGACGCTGGCGTCGCGCTACGACGCCAAGCTGGTGGTCGAGAAGGGCGTCGACGCCCGCGAGATCGAGCTGGCAGTGCTCGGCAACGGCGACGCGCACACGCTGGTCAGCGCGCCCGGCGAGATCGGGCTGCCAGCCGGCGAGTGGTACGACTACGAGAACAAGTACTTGAAGGATGCGGCGACCCTGCAGATCCCCGCCGACCTGCCCGAATCTGCCGCCGAGCGCCTGCAAGACCTGGCCCTGCGCGCGTTTCGGGTCGCCGGCTGCAAGGGCCTGGCCCGCATCGACTTCCTCGTCGACCGCCAGACGCTCCAGCCGTACCTCAACGAGATCAACACGATGCCCGGCTTCACGACGATCAGCATGTACCCCAAGCTGGTCGAACGGGCAGGGGTGCCCTACGCCGAGCTGATCAGCCAGCTGTGCGAGCTGGCCCTCGCGCACCATGCCGCGCGCAGCAAGCTCAGCGTGACCCGCTGAGGCGCCGCGTAGCGAGCGAACCGGGCGAGACGAGGGTCGAGCGGCGCGCGGGGAGCGTGGGCCGTTCGTTCGCAGCGAGTCGGGCGCGACCGGTCTGCCGCGCGTGCTTTGCCGCCGCTCGACATGTAGCGAAGGACATGTCGACATGGACATGTCGACGTGGACATGTCGCGAAGGAAATGTCGACGTGGACATGCCGCGATCGGCATGTCCAATCGGCCATGCCCTTCAGAGCATGGTCCACGGGACACGTTCGCCCCAGCCGAAGGCGGCCATCAGGGCGGCGAACACCAGGATGTTGAGCAGCCAGACGAGGGCGGCGAGGGCGGCGGAGCCGAGCCAGCCGGTCTCGGCGACGGCGCGGCGGGGGTGCCAGTGGACCCAGCCGAGCAAGTAGACCGGCGCGAACACCAGCCACAGCGCGGCCTGGCCGACGAACAGGGCGGTCACCAGCGCCTCGTGGGCGTCGGGGCAGGTGTCTGCCAGCAGACCGAGGACGATCAGCGTGGCGGCGGTGGCGAGGCCTGCGGGGGCGAAGCCGAGCAGGAGGACGCGATCGATCGGCCAAAGCAGGTTGTCGGACGCGGCGCTCGGCTCGGGACCCGGCATGTGCTCAGTGTCCCCGCGGTGGGGCGCCCGGGCAAGCCGCGGCGGCGCTTCACGCGAAGAGCAGGCGCAGCGCTTGCTCGCGCGGGACGGCGGCGAAGGCCGCGAGCTCGAGGAAGAAGTCGCGGCCGAGGTCGGCGCGGCTCGAGGCGGACACGAGCGGACCGATGGCCCGCAGGACGGCGAAGCGGCGCTCGCGCGGGAGGGCCGCGAGGCGAGCGCCGACGTGGTCGAGCTCCGGCCGCTTCGACAGGTACTCGCGCGCGAGCACGTCGCGGCGCTCGGGCGTGAGCGGCAGGCGACCCAGCAGCGCGCGGTACTGATCGATCTCGTCGGGGTCGAGCACGCCGTCGAGGTGGATCAGCACCGCCGCGAACGCGGCGATGTGCTCGCCGAGATCGGCGGCCTGCTCGGTCCACTGCCGGCGCCAGCGCGCCAGCTCGTTCGGCGTGACGCCGAGCTGGGCGGCGATCCGCTCCATCATCGCGACCTCGGCCGCGCTCGCCTCGCCGTCGGCCAGCGCCATCGCCCAGGCCCGCTCGAGCGTGGTCTCGGTGAACGCGGGCAGCGGCGGCGGGAGGTCGTCGAAGATGCGGTGGAGCGCGTTGAGGTCGCCGAGCTTCTTGAACCACCGCCGGCTCTCGGCCTCGTCGAGGTGCTCGTCCAGCATGGTCAGGATCAGGTCGGCCTCGCCGGGCTTGATCTCGCCGTCAGCGTGGGCGATGAGGCCGCAGGCGACGAGGATCCACTCCTGCTCGGGGGTCAGGTGCATGGCGCGTCTCCGCGGCCAGCGTACAACGGATCGCCGCCGTCGGGGCTGAATCGGCCTGCCGAGCGTGGGCGTGAATTCGCGCACAGGCGGCCGGCCGCTCGAGCAGCCGGGGGCTCTCGTGACGTCAGCCGTCGAAGCCGCAGTAGCGCAGGCACTCGTCCGGGGGATCGGCGAGCCTGTAGACGTAGTAATCGCCGCAGTTCCGCACCTGGATCGTGGCCTCCCACTGGCACTCGACGTCCCATGCGAAGCAGACCTGGCGATCGACGACGCCCTCGTCGACGATCGGGTGGACGCCGACCATCCAGCCGGGAGCGTCGGTGCCGCAGTCGAACGGCTTGAGCGGAGTGGTCGGCATCAGCGTGCCGGCCGGGGCGGTGAAGCGGTACCACTTGTTCTCGAGCACCTTGTCACACTTGGTGACCTTGCCCGGGCCGTCGTTGAAGGTGGCGTTGCGGTCGGGCTCGGCGAGCGGCACGTAGGTGAGGCACTCGGTGGGCAGCTCCTTCTGGCACTTGTCGTCGCAGCCGTCGAGCGGGACGACGTTGCCGTCGTCGCAGGTCTCGATGTCCGGCTCGATCTGGCCGTCGCCGCAGCGCGGCCCGAGCGAGGCGCAGTCGGGGGCGCAGCCGCCGTAGCTGCCGTCGTTGACGCCGTCGTCGCAGGTCTCGTCGGCGTTGTGGACGAAGCCGTCGCCGCAGCTGGCCTGCGAGCAGTCGACCAGACAGTCGTCGTTGTTGTCGAGGTTGCCGTCGTCGCAGGCCTCCATTTCGGGCCACAGGTAGCCGTCGCCGCAGTGGGCAGCCATGCACTCGATGCAGCCGTCGTCGGTGCTGAGGTTGGCGTCGTCGCACTCCTCGAACACCGCGTGGGTGAAGCCATCGCCGCACGAGTAGGGGACGCAGCTCGACAGGCAGTTGTCGTCATCGAGGGTGTTGCCGTCGTCGCACTCCTCGCCGTCGTCGACCTTGCCGTTGCCGCACAGCATCACCGGGGCGGCCTCGCAGGCGGACGTGCAGCCGTCGTCGTCCTGCGAGTTGCCGTCGTCGCACGCCTCGGCGCCGAGCTGGACGAAGCCGTCGCCGCAGCGGGCCGGCTGACACTGCGCAGTGCAGGTGTCGGAGTTGTCGCGGTTGCCGTCGTCGCACTCCTCGGCGCCGGTCTGGACGAAGCCGTCGCCGCACACCGCGAGCGCGCAGCTGTTCAGGCAGGCGTCGGAGTTGTCGAGGTTGCCGTCGTCGCAGGTTTCGCCGGGGTCGACCTCACCGTTGCCGCACTGCTCGACCGGCCCGGTGCTGGTGTCCACGGTGGTGGTCGGCTCGGTGCCCGCGGCAGTGGAGGTGTCGCCAGTGCTGTCGCTGTCGGTGACGAGCGAGCCGGTGGCGTCGGTGACGGGAGTCTGGCCGGTGTCGTTCGAGCACCCTGCCTGCAGCGCGACAACGCCCGCCAGCAGCGCCACCAAACCCACCCGTTGTCCGCCGCGTCCGGCCCAAGCCATGATTTTTCCACTACCACCGATCCCGGGGGCCGGCAACCGCGGGCGCGTGCGTGGCGTGTCGCGGGCGTAACAAAGCGCGGAGCGCCTGGGGCGTCCGCGCAGACCTCGGACCACTCATGACCTCGCCCGCGCCAGCGGAAGTGCTCGCGCGCGCGTCATCTGTCCCGAAGGACAGATGATTTCAACGCGCGCGATAGACGATGCGACCGCGCGTCGGATCGTACGGCGTGACGCCGACGGTGACGCGGTCGCCGAGCACGACCTTGATGCGAAAGCGCCGCATTTTGCCGGCGAGGTGGGCGAGGACGCGGTGGTCCGGATCGATCTCCACCTTGAATAACCCGCCTGTGAGAACCTCGGTGACGGTTCCCTCAAACTCGATTAGATCGTCCTTGCTCATTCGCGGGGAGAGTATGGATCCCTCCGGTGCCGCGCAACGGGGGGAAGGCGGGATTTCGGCGGAGCCCTGTCACGCACGCGGCCGACCGGAGGCGGCGTCACGCGGGCGAGACCAGGAAAACTCGTGCGTTTGCGCGCGACGCCGCACGCCTGCGGACCCGGCTCAGGCGCCCGCCGGAGGCACGAGCAGGCCGCGTGCCTCGAGCAGCGCAACGATGGCGGCCGCGTGCTCGTCCGGCGAGGCGCCGACGGCGACACGCGCTTCCGCCATGGCTGCGGGTCCTGCCTCCGCATGAGCCGGGCTCGCGTCCGCGGGCGCATCGGGCGAGCTCGCCTCGGCGCGAAACAGCAGGTGCAGGTCCGGCGCACCCGGCGGCTCGTAAGGGGCGTCGATACCGCTGAAGCCGGCGATCTCGCCGGCGCGCGCGCGACGGTACAGGCCCTTGGGGTCGCGGGACTCGCACACTGCGAGCGGGGCGTCGACGAACACCTCGAGGAAGCGCCCCGCGGGCAAGCGCTCGCGCACGCGGGCTCGATCGTCGCGGTAGGGGCTGATGGCCGCCACGAGGACGATGAGGCCGGCGTCCTGCAGGAGGCGCGCGGCTTCGCCGAGGCGGCGCACGTTCTCGGCCCGATCGTCGGGGGAGAAGCCGAGATCTCGACACAGGCCGAAACGCAGGTTGTCGCCGTCGAGGATGTAGCTGTGGCGGCCGCGGGCGTGGAGCTGGGCATCGACCTGCGCGGCGATCGTGCTCTTGCCGGCGCCCGAGAGGCCGGTGAGCCAGACGACGACGCCTCGCTGGCCGAGCCGCTGCGCGCGCTCGTCGGGGCCGATGGCGGCTTGGTGCCAGCGAACGTTGGTCGCGACCTGGTTCAAGGGACTTCCACTTATGACACACCGGACCGGCCCCGCCCAGGCCGATCCGCCGCGGCCGGCGCCGAGAAACGGGGTGCAGAGAGCTTGACCTGGATCGCCCCGCGGGTAACCTTCGGCCGCGCCTGGCTGGCCCGGATACGGGCGAGACGGGCGTCGCAGGCCGCGCAGGAGCAGTTTCCGGCGCGTCCAACCTCGGGAGCGCAGGATGACTGTCCGGACGTCTGACGAAGAAGGGCCCTCCAGCCGCGGCCGCCGCAAGGCGACGCGCACGCACGACGACGACGAGGGCGGCGGCCCGATGCCCATCACCCTCGGCGACCTCGCCGAGGAGGCGCGGCGCAAGTACCTCAACTACGCGCTCAGCGTGATCACTTCGCGCGCGCTGCCGGACGTCCGCGACGGCCTCAAGCCGGTCCAGCGCCGCATCATCTACACGATGTTCGCCGACCTGGGCCTCACGCACGACGCCCGCCATCGCAAGAGCGCGAAGGTCGTCGGCGACGTCATCGGCAAGTACCACCCGCACGGCGACACCGCGGTCTACGAGGCGATGGTCCGCCTGGCCCAGGACTGGGTCATGCGCGCGCCGCTGGTCGACGGCATGGGTAACTTCGGCTCGATCGACGGCGACTCGCCCGCGGCCTACCGCTACACCGAGGCCCGCCTGACCAAGGTCGCCTCGGAGCTGCTCACCGAGCTGACCCGAGATACAGTCGACTTCCGGCCGACCTACGACGGCACCGGCAAGGAGCCGATCACGCTGCCGGCCCGCTTCCCGCACCTGCTGGTCAACGGCAGCACGGGCATCGCCGTCGGCATGGCGACCAACGTGCCGCCGCACAACCTCGGCGAGGTGGTGCGCGCCGCGATCGCGCTCATCCCCCTGCTGCCGCCCGCGCGCGAGGACGAGGCGGCGGGGGAGAAGCGGCGCAAGGAGGCGCTGAAGGTCGCGCTCAAGGCGATCAAGGGCCCCGACTTCCCGACCGGCGGGCGCCTGGTAGCGACCCGCAAGGAGCTGGCCGAGCTGTACGAGGAGGGCAAGGGCTCGTGCAAGCTGCAGGGCGAGTGGAAGGTCCGCGAGGAGGACAAGTCGACCTTCATCGTCATCACCTCGGTGCCGTACGGGATCGAGAAGTCGGCGCTGGTCGAGGAGATCGGCGACATCATCGCCGCCAAGAAGCTACCGCAGCTGGTCGGGGTGCAGGACCTGAGCACGCGCGAGGTGTGCGTCGAGCTCGAGGTCAGCCGCAAGTCGGGCGCCGAGCCCGAGCTCATCATGGCCTACCTGTTCAAGCACACGCGGCTGCAGGTCACGGTGAAGTACGACTTCACGTGCCTGGTGCCGATCGCGGGCGCGGACGTCGGTCGCCCCGATCGCCTGGGCCTGGCGGCGATCCTCGAGCAGTTCCTGCTGTACCGCCAGGAGACCGTCCGCCGCCGCTTCGAATACGACCTCCGCAAGCTGCGCGAGCGGATCCACATCCTCGAGGGCTTCGAGAAGATCTTCGACGCGCTCGACGAGGCGATCAAGATCATCCGCCGCAGCGACGGCCGCGCCGACGCCGGCCAGAAGCTGATGAAGGCGTTCGACCTCGACGAGATCCAGACGGACGCGATCCTCGAGACGCGGCTCTATCGCCTGGCGAAGCTCGAGATCCAGAAGATCCGCGAGGAGCTCGAGGAGAAGCGCAAGGCGGCGCGCAAGATCGAGGCGATCCTCAAGAGCCCCGAGAAGCTGTGGGCCGAGATCAAGAGCGAGCTCGAGGCGGTCGAGAAGGAGTTCGCCGAGCCGCGGCGGACCCGGATCTCCGACGAGGACGTGACCGAGGAGTTCACGGCCGAGAGCTTCATCGTCAAGGAGGACGCGGTCGTCCTGGTCACCCGCGACGGGTGGATCAAGCGCCAGCGGACCATCAACCTCGCCAGCACGCGCATGCGCGAGGGCGACGAGGCGCTGGCGCTGGTCGGCGGCAGCACGACCGAGTCGGTGGTCCTGCTGACCAACAAGGGCTCGGCCTACAACGTGCGGATCAACGACGTGCCGCAGTCGACCGGCCACGGCACGCCGGTGCAGCAGCTGTTCAAGTTCAAGGACGGCGAGCGCCTGGTCGCGGCCGTCGGCACCGACGCGCGGGTGATGCCGGAGTTCGGCATGCCGAAGCCCGAGCTCGGCGAGGAGTACGAGGAGCCGTACCCGCACTTCCTGGCGGTGACGCGCTCGGGCATGGCGCTGAGGTTCACGCTGTGGCCGCACCGCGAGGTCAGCACCACGCGCGGCCGCATGTTCGGCAAGCTGCGCGAGGGCGACGAGTTCGTCGCGGTGTTCAAGGTCTACGCCGAGGACGACGTGTGCGCGCTGACGCGGTCGGGGCGGCTGCTCCGCTGCACCGCGCAGGAGGTCAGCCTGCTGTCGGGGCCGGGCCTCGGCGTCATCCTCGTCAAGCTCGACGACGGCGACGAGGTCGCGGGGGCGTTCCCGGGCACCGCGACGGTCGAGGTCGAGAAGGCCACCGGCGGGTCGATGAAGGTCGGCCCCGGCGCGGTCAAGCCGACGGCCCGCGGCGGCAAGGGTGCGGAGCTGTGGAAGCGCGGCGCGGTCAAGAAGATCACGCTGCCCGAGCCGGTGCTACCGGACCTCGAGGCGGCCGAGGCGAAGAAGGCCGGCAAGAAGGCGTAGCGGGGGAGGAGTCAAACGATGGCCCAGGCGAGTAAATACGGCGCAGAAGCGATCCAGTTCCTCGAGGGCGTGGACCACGTCCGCAAGCGCCCCGGCATGTACATCGGCGGCGTCAGCAAGGACGGCCTCCACCACCTGCTGTGGGAGATCCTCGACAACGCGGTCGACGAGGTCATCAACGGCTACGCGACCCAGATCGAGGTCAAGCTCGACAAGGACGGCAAGGGCGTCAGCGTGACCGACAACGGCCGCGGCATCCCGGTCGAGAACCACCCGACGCTGAAGATGCCGGCGATCGTCGCGGTGTTTACCAAGCTCGGCGCCGGCGGCAAGTTCGACGGCACCAGCTACAAGCACTCCGGCGGCCTCCACGGCGTCGGCGCGGCGGTCGCCAACGCGCTGTCGGAGCAGCTCGTCGCCAAGGTCTGGCGCGACGGGTCGATGTGGGAGATCGAGTTCGTCCGCGGCGTGCTCGACGGCAAGCTGCGCAAGCTCGGCAACGCCCGCGGTTCGGGCACCGCGATCTATCTGCGGCCGGACCCGCAGATCTTCGGCAAGACGACCGCCTTCGACGCGGTGGTCATCCGCGACCGCCTCGAGGCCAAGAGCTACCTGCACAAGGGGCTCAAGATCGTGTTCGTCGACGAGACGGCGGGCAAGACCGAGACCTTCCACCACGCCGAGGGCGTGTCGGAGTACCTGAAGAAGCTGATCGAGGTGCGCGCCAAGCCGGCGGTGCACCCGGGCATCTTCTACCTCGACCGCGCCGACGACCCGAAGATCGAGGTCGCGTTCGCCTGGACTGAGGGCACCGACGACGCGATGCACTCGTTCGTCAACGGCGTGCCGACGCCCGACGGCGGCACCCACGAGCAGGGCCTGCGGGCGGCGCTCGGCAAGGGCATCCGCGCGTACATGCAGACGCACAAGCTCGAGCCGAAGGGCCTCTCCATCGGCCTCGACGACATTCGCGAGGGCATGGTCGCGATCCTCAGCACCTACGTGCTCGAGCCCCAGTTCCAGAGCCAGACCAAGAACCGGCTCAACAACCCGGAGGTCGCGGGCCAGGTCGAGGGCGCGATCCGGGCGGCGCTCGAGCAGTGGTTGCACGAGAACCGCAGCACCGCCGAGGCGATCGTCGCCCGCGTGATCGCGTCGGCGCGCGCGCGGGCGGCCTCCCGCGCGGCCAGCCAGCAGGTCTCGCGCAAGGGCCCCGGCGGGGTGCGCCTCGGCCTGCCCGGCAAGCTCGCCGACTGCTCCGAGCGCGACGCCGCCAAGTGCGAGCTGTTCATCGTCGAGGGCGACTCGGCAGGCGGCTCGGCCAAGATGGGCCGCAACCGCAAGACGCAGGCGATCCTGCCGCTGCGCGGCAAGGTGCTGAACACCGAGCAGGCCAGCCTGGCCAAGGTGCTGGAGAACGAGGAGCTCGGCAACATCGTCAAGGTGCTCGGCTGCGGCGTCGGCAAGGACGTCAACATCGAGCAGCTCCGCTACGGCAAGGTCATCCTGCTGATGGACGCCGACTCCGACGGCCATCACATCGCCACGCTGCTGCTGACCTTCTTCTACCGCCACATGCGCGAGCTGATCCGCAGCGGCCACGTGTACCTGGCCCAGCCGCCGCTGTACCGCGTCGACATCGGCAAGGAGACGCTGTGGGCCGCCGACGACGCCCACCTGCAGCGGATCCTGGCCGACAAGGGCCGCGGCAAGCCCGAGATCCAGCGCTTCAAGGGCCTCGGCGAGATGATGCCCGAGACCCTGCGCGACACCACGCTCGACCCCAAGAAGCGCGCGCTGGTCCAGGTCAAGATCCGCGACGAGCTGCAGACCGACCAGACGATCAGCAGCCTGATGGGCAAGGACGCCGGCGCGCGCTACTCGTTCATCATGGACCGCGCGGCCGAGGCCGACTCGCTCGACGTCTGAGGCGACCGCCTCCGCGCCGCGCGGAGGTGCCCGCTTAAACTCAAAACAGGAGCGGAGGGGCATGCCCCTCCGTTCCTGTTTCGAAGGTACTGTCCTTCAGTACCTGGCTCTTGGTACCTGGTCTTCGGTACCTGGCTCTTCGCTCACGCGGATTCCGCGCCTCAGTCGAGGCCGCGGGTCATGCTGTGCGGGTTGGTGGCGTGGACCAGCTCGACGCGGCTGTGGACGCCGATCCGGCGGTAGATCTGGCGCACGTAGGTCCGCACGGTGCTGAACGAGAGGCCGGTGCGGGTGGCGATCTGCTTGTCGGTGCAACCCGAGATGACGAGGCGGGCGATCTTGGCGAGGCGCGGGGGGAGCTGCGGTTCGGGGGCGGAGCTCTGGGTCTCCATCGCCATGTCCGGGATCGCCAGGGTGTAGACCTGACCGTCGGTCTGGATGGTCGCGCGACGCGGCCAGTCCTTCGGGTCAGCCGGGGCGGCGGGCTCGGGGTCGCCGGGCTTGCGATCGAGGGCGCGCATCGCCGGGGCGTTCATACAGAGGATGGCCCCCTGCTCGGTGAGCACGACGGCCGGACGGCGGTAGCCGTGCACCAACTCGGTCAGGACCGACACCATGGACACGGACCGCGTCTCCTTGGCATCGACCTCGGGTTGGCTTTTGGACCAGGAGTTGGCTGCGCCGCGCGCGGCAGTGTCCACAGTGCTTGGATGGGTGCTATCGAGCTGCATACCAGGTTCCGCGTGAGTGACTCGAAGTTGAAGAGTTCAGGCCCGAAGGCCCAAGAGCGCTTGGGGCCCGCTGCCCCGTTCATCGGCCGAGGTAGTGCGGATGGCGATCGGGTCGATCACACTTTCTTCTGAAAACGCCTCAGGATGAGGAACTGGCCGAAATGCCTGGCCAACACGCGTGGACCGGGGATGTTCCGCGTCGCCGCGGCGAACCTGCCACCTCCAACATGCCTCTTGAATCCGCCTCCGGTAGCGCCTGGATCGCGCCGCCGTGAACGACCATCTCTCGGCTAGCGACGATCGAGAGCCGCCGCGACGAGCGACGACCGCCGAACTGCACCGCCGCAGGTCACTCCCCGGACAACTGCGCGCGCAACGATCGGACCCAGCCGTCGAGATCGCTGAAGGTCGCCCGCAGCAGCTCGGGGGTCCGCGCCAGGCTGCTCATCTTGTCAGCCAGCGCTTCCTTGGCGCGGCGCAACCGGCTGCGCACCGTGCCCTCGGGGATGGCCAGCACCTGCGCGAGCTCGGGCGCGGCCATGTCCTCCCAGTAATAGAGCTCCAGGACCAATTGATAGTCGAGCGGGATCCGCCGCAGCGCCTCGAGCAACAGCCGTTGCTCCTCGTGCGCCGCGAACACGGCGCTCGGCGACGGGGTGAGCTCGTCGGTCGACGTCTCGCTGAGGTCGGAGGCCAGGCCCTCGCGCCGCCGCTCCCGGAAGTGCGCGCGCAAGATGTTGTGGGCCACCGCGAACAAGTAGGTGCGGAAGCTCGACTGCTTCTGGAACCGGTCGCGCGCCTCGACGCAGCCCAGGAAGGTCTTCTGGATCAAGTCGTCGACGCCGTGCGTCACCTTGTTGGCGAAGAAGCGACAGACGGCGTCGAAGTGACGCTCGAACAGCGCGTTGCCGGCCTCTCGGTCGCCGGTCCGCCAAGCATCCAGGAGCTCGAAATCCGTCGCCACGGGGCTACGCGATCATTTCTATCACCGCCACCGCCCAAGTTGAAGCCATGGTAAGGTGAGTCGTGCAGCGGGGTAGGTCGGGTGCAGACACGCTGGGCGAGCAGATCCAAGCCGCTCGCGTGTTCGCGCCCGGGCTGGAGATCCAGCAAATCAAATCATCCGTGCGCGCGCGCCTGTTCGGGACCTTCGACGGTGCGCCCGTCCTGGGTGGCTACACCCTGCGGCGAATGATCGGCCGAGGCGGCACAGGAGCGGTGTTCGAGGCCGTCGGACGCGACGGCGAGACGGTGGCGCTCAAGGTCCTCCGCGGCTTCGAACCGGCCGCCCTCTACCGCTTCAAGCTCGAATTCCGCGCTCTGGCCGACATTTCGCACCCGAACCTGTCACTGCTGCACCACCTCGTGGTCCGCGGCGATCAGGCGTTTTTGACGATGGAGCTGGTCGACGGGGTCGATTTCCTGTCGTACGTGCGCCAGCACCCCGCACGCCTGCGAGCGTGCCTCGCGCAGCTGACCGCGGGCCTCGAAGCGCTGCACGCGGCCGGCAAGCTCCACCGCGACATCAAGCCGTCCAACGTACTCGTGACTCGCGAAGGCCGGGTCGTGATCCTCGACTTCGGCCTGGTCCACGAGCTGACCGCCGGCCGCGGCGTCGAAGTGGTGGGAACGCCCGCGTACATGGCCCCGGAGCACGTCCACGGGGCAACGCCGACGCCGGCGTGCGACTGGTACTCGGTCGGCGTGATGCTGTTCGAGGCGCTGACAGGCGAGCTGCCGTTCGCAGGTCCGATGCTCGAGGTCCTGCGCGACAAGTGCGAACGCGTGGCGCCGCCGGCGCTCGGCGAGGCGGCAGAACCGCAGCTGGCGGCGCTGTGCGCGGCGCTCCTGGAGCGAGAACCGATTCGTCGCGCCGGCGGAGCGGAGATCGCTGCAGTGCTCTGCGACGCCGAAAGTCCGCTCCCTTCTCGGGCGCACGTGCCGCCGAATCAACGCGGCTACGCGTCGCCGCCCGGCGGGCTGATCGGTCGCGAGGTGCCGTTCGCGGCCGTCGGTGCGGCGCTGACGGAGAGCCGCAAGCGCGCCGTGGTCACGCTGCTGCGCGGGCGCTCGGGCCTCGGCAAGTCGGCGCTGCTGCGGGCCTTCGCCGAGGCGGCGCAGGCGGCCGTCGCCGGCATCACGATGGGGGCGGTGGTGCTCGCGGGCCGCTGCTACGAGCGCGAGCAGGTGCCGTTCAACGCGTTCGACAGCGTCATCGATGCGCTCACGGGGCTGCTCCTCGGCGTGGCGCCGAGTGAGCTGGCGACGCTGGTGCCGCCCGACATCGCCGCGGTGGCCCGGCTGTTCCCGGTGCTCCGCCGCGTGGCGTCGATCGCCGAGGCGTGCCCGCCCGAGCCGCCCGGCGACGTCGACGCGGCGTCGCTGCGCCACGCGTCGGCTGTCCTTCGCGACATGTTCCGAAGGATCGCCGACCGGGTCCCGCTGGTGGTGATCGTCGACGACGTGCAGTGGGGCGACAGCGACAGCGCGTCGCTGCTGGTCGAGCTGCTGCGCGGCCCCGACGCGCCGCGCTGCCTGGTGGTGCTCGCGGCCAGCGAGGGCGAGGCGCTGCCGAGCGCCGACCTGACGACGCTGGTCGAGCGCCTGCGCGCCAACGGGCCGGTGCTCGAGCTCGGGCTCGAGCCGCTGCGCCCGCACGAGGCGACGACTCTGGCCGAGCTGCTGCTGCGCCGCGGCCCGTGCGAGCTCGAGGGCGAGGCGCTGCAAACCCGCGCGGCGGCGATCGCCGCCGAGGCCGGCGGGGTGCCGCTGTTCGTCCGCGAGCTGGCCCACCATGTCCGAACGACCATGGTCGGAGAGACATCTCTCGGCGACGTGCGGCTCGAGGCGATGGTGGCCGAGCGCGTCGGACGACTGCCGGCGGCGTCCCGCGAGATGCTGGCGGCGGTGATCGTGGCCGGTCGCCCGCTCGAGCTCGAGATCGCGTCGGCGCTGTCGGGCGGCGGTCGCCGCGAGCTGCAGCAGCTGCGCGCGGCTCACCTGGTGCGCGTCAGCAAGTCGCCGCGCGGAGAGCTGGTCGAGGCGTATCACGACCGGATCCGCCTGGCAGTGCTGGCCGGAGTCCACGACGAGCAGGCGCGGACGATCCACGGCCAGATCGCGGAGCAGCTGCTGGGCCGCGCCGGCGTGCCGCCCGAGCTGCTGGCCGACCACCTGCGCGCCGCGGGCGACCGCGTGCGCGCGGCCGAGGTCACGCGCGTGGCGGCGCAGCACGCCGCCGAGGCGCTGGCGTTCCGCCGCGCGGCAGAGCTGTACCGCGACGCGGCAGGACTGCTGCCGATCGAGGACGTCGTCGGTCGCCGCGAGGCGCTGGCCCGCGCCGGGGAAGCGCTGGCGGCCGCAGGTCGCGGTTCGGAGGCCGCCGAGTGTCTGCTCGCCGCCGCTGCGCTGGCGCCCGAGGTGGTGGCGCTGGCGCTGCGTGAGCGGGCTGAAGAGGCGCTCCGCGCCGCGGTGTGAGCGGTGGGTCGGCCGAACGGGTCGAGACTGCCTGCATCGGCGAAGCGTCTCGGCAGTCCTCGCGGCGCCGACGTGTCGGCCTCGGCGGACTGGAAAGTCCACGAGGTCGGGCACACGCACGGTTGCGGTGCACGAGGGGACGAGCGCGAGTGATGGGTGCGGAGCGTGCGGGTCGCAACGGTCGCTGCACACGGCTGGACGACGTGAGCGCAGAGATTCGTGCGGGGCGTGCGGGTCGCAACGGTCGCTGCGCACGGTTGGACGACGTGAGCGCGGGAGATTCGTGCGGGGCGTGCGGGTGGCGAGGGCGAGGGCGCGGGTAGTGATTCTTGCGGAGTGTGCGGAGCGCAGCGCGGTCGACGTGAGCGCGAGAGATTCGTGCGGGGCGTGCGGTGCCACGGCGGCGCGCAGGATCGTCGATGCGAGCGCGAGTGATTCGCGCGGCGCCGGAGCGCGCAGGCCGACATTTCAGGACCGATGGTTCACGGGTTGGCTGGGAGGTCGATCTCGCGTTCGGTCGGAAGAGTGGGCGCCCGGGCCGTGAGCTTGAACGGTCGCCAGGCGACGGGCCCGACCTGCGCCGACGGCCGCGGCAGTGCGCCATCCGTGGCGAGCCGCGAGCCACCTCTCGGCGCGCCCGGTGACCGGGCGCGACCGCGAGCCCCGCCGCCGCGGGCCATGACCGTGAGATGGCGATTCGGACATGTTTGAAAGAGCAGGCGATCGAGCTCGGGTCGGGCTCGCCGGCGCGCGCCGGGTCGCGCCGGGCCGCGCGCGGGCGGGACCTTGCGCCGGGGCGGGCGATCGTTCACCCTCCGCCCGTGATCGAGGGGCCGCTCATCGCCGAGCCTGGACTGCGGGTACCCGTGTGGGCGCTGCGCTGGAAGGCCGTGCGTTCGGGCGGGCCCGGCGGGCAGAACGTCAACAAGGTCGCGTCCAAGGTCGAGCTGCGGGTGACGCTCGCGTGCATCGAGGGGCTGACCGAACAGACCGGCGCCCGCCTGCGCGCGCTGGCCAAGACGCGGCTGGTCGGCAACGACGAGCTGGTGATCACGTCGGAGCGCACGCGCGACCAAGGCCGCAACCTCGAGGACGCGCTGGCCAAGCTGCGGGTCCTGCTCGAGGCGGCCCAGCGCCAGCCGCGACCGCGGCGGCCGACCCGACCGACGCGCGGCTCGGTCGAGCGTCGCCTGGCCGCGAAGCAACGCCGCGGCGACACCAAGGCGGGCCGGCGATGGTCCGAGGAGGGCTGACGGCCGCGCTGGCGCTGTTGCTGGCGCCCGCCGGCTGCGAGCCGCGCGTCGAGCTCAAGCCGGGCGATCCGGAGCTGGTCCGCGCGGCCCGGCAGATTTTCGAGAATCGCTGCGCCAACTGCCACGGCCCGCACGGCCGCGGTGACGGGCTGGCGGGGCGGGGCCTGTCGCCGCGCCCGCGCGACTTCGGCGACCCGGCCTGGCAAGCCAGCGTCGACGACGCCCGCCTGCGCCAGGTCATCGTCGGCGGCGGCGCGGCGGTCGGCCTGTCGGCCCACATGCAGGCCAACCCCGACCTGGCCGACAGCCCGGTGCTGGTCGGCGAGCTGATCGGCATCGTCCGGGCCTGTGCGATCGGACAGGACGAAAAGGGCATGTCCTCGGAGACAGAGAAGCGCGCGCCCTGAGTGCGACTACCTCCGCGGGCGGTGCGGAAGCTGTCCCGCGGGACAGGGACCCAACTCTCGACCCGGCAGCGCGGCCTGTGCGGAACAAGTCCCCTCGGACAGGAGCAGACCGCGAGCTGAGCAGCACCATCGGAGCCTTTTTTCCGGGCCCGGGTTCAGGTTTCGAGGTCGCGCGGGGCAGGTCATGCGAAATATGTCCTTTAGGACATGTTAATGACATGGCCTGAGCGGCCCGGCGGGACATGTCCCCCGAACAGAGCCTCAGACTTTGAGCTTGGCGGCGCGGGCGGCGGCGGCGCGGGCGGCCTCGGCGACGGTGCGCGAGAAGCTGCCGGAGCGGCGCGACAGCGACAGCTCGTGCGGGTCGGAGTAGGGCAGGCGCACCGTGAACATGGTGCCGACGCCGAGCTGCGACTTGACCTCGATGTTGCCGCCGAGCATGTCGCAGAAGGCCTTGGAGATGGCGAGGCCGAGGCCGGTGCCGCCGAACCGGCGCGAGGTCGTGCTGTCGCCCTGCGAGAACGCCTGGAACAGCTTGCTCAGCTGCTGCTGCGTCATGCCGATGCCGTTGTCGGCGACGATGAACTGGATCGCCGGGGTGCCGTCGCGCAAGGTCTTGCTGGCGGTGAGGCGGATCTCGCCGTGGTCGGTGAACTTGACCGCGTTGCTGAGGAGGTTGAGCAGGATCTGCCGCGTCTTGGTGAGGTCGGCGTGGATGAAGCCGATGCTGGAGGGACAGACGACGACGAGGCGGTTGTGCCCGCGGTCGGCGAGCGGGCGGATCGTGCCGAGGACGGCCTCGACCATGTCGGCGACGTCGAAGGTCTCGAGGTGGACGTCCATGCGGCCGGCCTCGATCTTGGACAGGTCGAGGATGTCGGAGATGAGGCCGAGCAGGTGCTTGCCGGCGAACTGGATCTTGCGCAGCTCGTCGACCGAGCCCTGCAGGCCGCGCTCGTCGGACTCCTCCATGAGCATCTCGGCGTAGCCGATGACGGCGTTGAGCGGGGTGCGCAGCTCGTGCGACATGTTGGCGAGGAAGCGGCTCTTGGCCAGGTTGGCCTCCTCGGCCATCTGCTTGGCCTCGCGCAGCGAGCCCTCGGCGCGCTTGAGGTGGGTGATGTCGGAGGCGACGCAGACGGCTCCGATCGGCTCGCCGTGATCGTCACGCAGGTCGGAGCGGGCGTAGAGCACCGGGATCTCGCGGCCGCCGGGGGCCTTGTAGACGCGCTCGACGAGGCCCTGCTGCGGCTCGTGCGGCAGCGGCAGCTCGGACGAGAACTCGGGCAAGAGCTCGGCGAAGCGGCGCCCGAGCAGCTGCTCGGGCAGGGCGTCGAGCAGCTTCAAGGTGGCGCGGTTGACGGTCTGGATCCGCCCCTCGGCGTCGACCACCACCAGCGACTCGGCCATCGAGGCGAGGATGTTGTCGGCGTATCGGCGCGCGCGCTGAGCCTCGCCCAGGATCTGCTCGGCCCGCAGCTCGCCGGCCCGCGCCCGCCCGAGCGCGTCCTGCAGGCTGTGGACGGCGAGCGAGAGGAACACGCCGGCGGCCGCGAGGTGCAGCATGCGCGACAGGTACGCGCGCGGGCCGTCCTCCAGCACCGCGTCGGCCGGCAACATGCCGCCGACCTCGGCGAAGTAGAGCCCGACCAGCGAGACGAGGCAGAGGCCGAGGATCGCCAGCAAGGTGCGCCGGCCGAACAGCAACATGCCGACGATGACGAGGAGGATGAGGCCGCCCAGCGCCGAGCTGCGCAGGCCGCCGGTGTAGGCCGCGTGCGCGACCATGGTGCTGCCGGCGACGCCGAGCAGCGCGTAGCCGGCGGAGTAGACGTAGCCGTGGTGCAGCAGCGCGAGCAGGCCGAGGCTGAGCGCCGGGAACAGCAGGTCGAGCGGCGAGAGGGCGGCGCCGCGGGTGAACATCACCACCTGCACGACCACGCCGAGCATGCCGATCGCGGTGGCGACGACGAGCGCGAGGTGGACGATGCCGGCGACGCGCGTCCGCTCCTCGTCCGCGAACCGCGGGCCCTCCAACAGGCGGCGCAGCCGTTTGAGCGCGGGCGACGTCATCGGCGCAAAATCAACCTACCAGGGCCGCGGGCGCGGTCAAGCGCACGTTCGGCGGGCGGCGCGAAAATCAGCGGCGGCGTGTAGGCGGATTCTCAGGGGATGGCTGATCGGGCAGGTCAGCGTTCGCAGCGTCGACGAGGCCCGCACGCATGGCCGCCGCACGCGCGGCGGCGACGACCTCGGCGGGCACACCGCGGCGGCTGGTCGTCAGCTCGCGGGGATCCATGTACGGCAGTCGCACGGTGAACGCCGATCCGACGCCGAGCTGCGACGTGACCTCGATGGTGCCGCCGAGCATGTCGCAGAAGGCCCTGGAGATCGCCAGCCCCAGGCCCGTGCCGCCGAACCTGCGGGCGGTCCCGCTGTCGCCCTGGGTGAAGGCCTGGAACAACTGCGCGAGCTGCTTCTGCGTCATGCCGATGCCGGTGTCGGCGACGATGAACTGCAGCATGCGCGGCGCCTCGAGCCCGATCCGCGCGACGGTGAGGCGGACGACGCCCTTGTCGGTGAACTTCGCCGCGTTGCTCAGCAGGTTGATGAGGATCTGCCGCGTCTTGGTGAGGTCGGCGTGGACGAAGCCGATGTCGCGCGGGCACGCGAGCTCGAGCTTGTTGCGGCCCTTGTCGAGCTGCGGCCGCACGGTGTCGAGGACGGCCTCGACCATGTCGGCGACGTCGAAGGTCTCGAGGTGGATGTCCATGCGGCCGGCCTCGATCTTGGACAGGTCGAGGATGTCGGAGATGAGGCCGAGCAGGTGCTTGCCGGCGAACTGGATCTTGCGCAGCTCGTCGATGCCGTCGTCGAGGCCGCGCTCGTCGGCCTCCTCCATGAGCATCTCGGCGTAGCCGATGACGGCGTTGAGCGGGGTGCGCAGCTCGTGCGACATGTTGGCGAGGAAGCGGCTCTTGGCCAGGTTGGCCTCCTCGGCCAGCTCCTTGGCCTCGCGCAACGAGGCCTCGGCCCGCTTGAGGTGGGTGATGTCGGAGGCGACACAGACGGCGCCGAGCGGGGTGCCGTCGTCGTCGAACAGATCGGAGCGGGCGAACAGCACCGGGATGTCGCGGCCGTCGGGCGTGTGATAGGTGCGCTCGACCAGCGCCGGGCCCTCGCGCGTGCCCTTGCCGCCGTTCTTGGCGGCGCGGAAGCTGGGGAGGATGGCGGTGAACGGCTTGCCCAGCAGCTGCTCGGGCGGGGCGCTGAGCAGCTGCAAGGTGGCGCGGTTGACGGTCTGCACGGTGCCGCCGGCGTCGAGGACGATCAGCGACTCGGCCATCGAGGCGAGGATGTTGTCGGCGTAGCGCCGCGCGCCCTGGGCCTCGAGCAGCAGCGAGGCGGAGCGCAGCTCGCCGTTGCGGGCGCGGTCGAGGGCGTTGCGCAGGCCCTTGACGGCCATCGACAGGAACACGCCGCCGGCGCTGAAGTGGATGAGGTGGGCGATGAAGGCCAGCTCGGGGGTGTCGGGGGTGAGCTGCGGGACGACGACGCCGGTGCGCTCGAGCACGAGGAAGCCGGTGATCGCGGCGGCGCTGAGGCCGATGAACACGAGCATCCACACCTGGCGGAACAGCAAGGTGGCGACGATGACGACCAGCATGTAGCCGCCGACGCTCGGGCTGCGCACGGCCCCGTGGGTCAGCGAGCCGAAGGTGACCGCGAGCCACAGGAGGCCGAGGAAGATGGCGCCGGCGAGCCGCAGCCAGCCCTGGTGGACCAGCATCAACAGGCCGAAGCTGAGCAGGCCGAGGCCGGGGTAGATGATCAGCGCGGCCGTGCTGTCGGCGAGGTACAGCACCTGCATGACGCCGGAGACGATGCAGATGGCGATGCTGATGACGAGGATCGTGTGCAGGACACCGGCGACCCGGGCCAGCTCTTCGTCCGCGAACTTCGGCTTCTCAAGCAGTCTGCGCAGCAGCCCCGCCATGTCTGTGTGCCACGCGACCCCCTCGTGATCCACGCTACGAGCCGCGCCGGACGGCTGTCAAGGACGGCGCCTGTAGGCCCCTGACGACGGCGGGGCCGGCGCTCGCCGCGGCCGCAGGCGCGTGGCTGAGCTGTCCCGTGAAGCAGGTCCTTGGGGGCATGCGGGGGATCGCCGGCGGCTCAGAAGCGCGCCCGCAGGTGGCCGGCGATCGCGGCGATGAACAGGCGGTAGGTGCCGTTGCCGAGGTCGTAGTCGGAGCCCCGCACCTCGCGCGGCGCGATCCCCTGGAAGCGCGCGTCGGCGAGGAGAGACACGCGCGGGCTCACGTCGAGCACGCCGCCCAGCGCGCCGATGATGCGCTGGCCGTCGGGCGAGGCGGTGTCGATGGTCTTCGCGGGCGAGGCCGGCGACTGATAGCCGAGAGTGGCGCTGACGAGGATGCGCTCGGTGGCCCGGAAGCGGCCGCTGGCCTCGACCCAGATCGAGTCCTTCCACAGGCGCGGCAGGTTGACCGCGAGAGTGTCGCCGATGCCGAGCTTCGGCTGGGCCAGGTCGGGCGAGGTGGCGGTGACGCGGAAGGCGTCGAGCTCGGAGTAGCGGACGTACTGCACGAAGCCGTCGACGCGCCAGCGCTCGCCGATGTCGTAGCCGACGCCGAGGGTGATCCGCTTGGGCAAGGTGTACTCGAGGGTGGCGTCGCCGCGGACCAGCGGCTTGAACTGCAGGCCCTGCGCGGCCAGGTCCTGGGTGAAGAACGGGTCGTTGAGGTCGACCGCGAACTTGCCGCGGTAGCGCATCGCCGTGCTGTGGAAGTAGGTGAGGGCGATGTTGAGGCGCTTGGTCGGGTTGACGGTGATGCCGACGTTGAAGGTGACGCCGTGGGCGATCGCCCGCTTGAGCGAGAACGGCCGCGACAGGACGTCGAGCTCGCGCACCTCGGTCGGCGCCTCGGGCCCGAACGAGTTCTTCTGGCCGAGGGTGTTGAGGCCGTCGGCGAACTCCTGCACGCCGGCGAAGTCCTGCATCTTGCTCAGCTCGGCGAACCCGAGCACGTAGGCGACGCCGGCCCCGAGCGCGACGAAGTCGTTGATCCGCACGCCGGCGCCGAGGTGGATCTGCGAGGTGGCGATGAAGGCCTGCTGGGCCTGCCACTTCTGCGCGCCGGTCTTGGGGAACTTGAGCGCGGCCGCGAACGGGACGTAGATGCCGAGGCCGAGGGTCAAGCGATCCTTGACGACGGGGTAGGCGAGGAAGAAGTTGCCGCTCGGCGCGATCGGGTTGGCCTTGACCTGGTCGCTCGGCCCGGTCTTCATGCCGTCGATGTACGACGGGTCGATCGGCGCGTTGAACTGCAGGGTGTCGGGGGTCTGGTAAGCGCCGGTGCGCTCGCGGTCGTAGCGGATGTCGCCGACGATGAGCCCCACGCCCGCCAGCACCTCGCCCTTCTTCAGGTAGCCGAGGTTGGCCGGGTTCCAGTAGACCGCCGCGGCGTCGCGCGCGGTCGGGTGCGACTGCCCGCTGGTGACGATCGGCGCGTCGAGGCCGGACGCGCGGGCGCTCCCGGGGACGGCGAGGGCAAGCAGGGCGCAGGCGGGGACGAGGGCGCGGAGGGAGAGGAGACGCATGGCGGGTGGCTGGGGGTGCGGGTGCAAGGGACAGGTGCGAAAGACCAGGAACTGGGGGCCAGGTCCGAAGGGGCAGGTCCGAATGCGCAGGTGAGGCTAAGCGGGGGGTGGCGGGGGCGTCAACGGGTGCGGGTGAGCTCGAGCGCGAGGTTGTTGGCGCTCGGCTTGTCGAGCACGGTGATCCGGTAGCGGCGGCGGTCGTCGTCCTCGACGTAGAGCACGTCGCCCGGGGCGACGCGGACCTTCTCGTGGGTGGTGTCGCCCTCGATGTCGGCCTTGGACGAGCGCTTGTCGGTCAGCTCGGGGTCGGCGAAAAAGCCGGGCCGCTCGTACTCGTAGGGGCGCGCGGGCAGGCCGTCGCCGTCCTTGCGCAGGTCGGCCTCGGTGACGAAGAACAGGTAGTCGCCGCCCTCGCCGCCGGCCGCCGGGGCGGGCTTGAAGTAGTAGAAGTCGGCGTCGCCGTCGGCGTTGTCGTTGAGCTGCTCGGTGATGCCGATCAGCGCCTCCGGGTTGCGCTCGAGGTTGGCCTTGATCTGCTTGACGATCGCGGCCTGGTCGAGCGGGATGACGATGTCCGTCAGGGTGAACTCGACGTCGGCGTCGCCCTCGGCCAGGCCGCCGTCGTGCAGCCGGACCTGCGCGACCTCGCTGAGCAGGTCCCAGAGGTAGGCCGGCGGCGGCGGGTTGCCGACGTCGGTGAACGTCGTCATCTCGGTCCAGCCGGTGGCGTCGACGCAGGCCTCGAAGGCGACGACGTCGGTGCCGAGCTTGTACTCGTCGCAGTGCGGGCCGATGCCCTCGACGGTGCGCCGGCGGGCCATCTCGGCGATCAGGCGCTCGAACAGCCACGGCGGCAGGTCCCAGGCCGGCGAGTTGCCGGTCGGCAGCGGCTCGCGGGCGTCGCCGCCGGGGACGAAGGTGTCGTCCTCGAGCACGCGCACGGTCATCTCGGAGATCGTGAGGTCCTTCGACAGGCCCTCGACGCGGATCCAGTCGGGGTCGGAGAAGTCGAAGACCTCGTGGATCTGGCTGGCGGTGCTGTTGACGCTGGCGACGTAGTTGGTGGTGAGGTCGACGCCCTTGTACGGCAGCGCGTTGAGGTTGACGCGCACGTACATGGTGAAGGCGTCCTCGGTGATGCCGGAGGCGGCGAGGACGAAGCCGGGGTGGACGAGCGCGTTGGGGTCGTCGGGGTCGAGCGAGGCGGGGCCGAACCGGTCGGGCAGGCTCTCGAAGGCGTAGACGATGTCGCCGAGGGTGATCGGCAGGGAGCGCGCGGCGATCGGCCACAGGCCGTCGGGGTGGTCGGCGTCGACGGCCCCCTTGCGCGTCTGCGCGGCCGGGTGCGAGCCGAGCAGCTCGTCGAGGAAGGTCTCGGAGACGACCTTCGGCGGGATGGCGTCGTCGGTCACGCCGATCTGCATGAGCGCGGCCAGAGCCCGCGCCGGCGGCACGCCGACCGACGCCGACAAGGCGATCAGCTCCTCGAGCTTGGTGCCCTCGAGGTCGACGTTGTCGGGGTTCATGTTGAGCAGCCGGCGCAAGTTCTTGGCCGCGGGCGCGAGGGCGTCGGCCTCCTCCGGCGGCAGCGCGCGCAGCTCGTCGAGCACGACGGTGACGGACTCGGTCAGGTCGTAGTCGAGCAGCCACAGGTCGTCGAGCACCTTGCGCGGCAGCTTGCGCATCTGCTCGAGGTTGACGGCCTGTTCGAAGTTCTCGACCTCGAGGCGGAGCGAGCGCAGCACGACCCGCTTCGGCTGGCCGATCGCCGCCTCGGTCGGGACTTCGGCCGCGGGGACGACGATGTCGTCGATGCAGCCGACCGGCCCGAGGAGGGCCGTGACGACGGACGTGGCGAGGGCGAGGCGGCGCGTGGGCATGGCGAGAGGCTGGCCTTGAGGACAGGTTTCAGCGGGAGCGCGTGACGGTGAGGGCGATGCTGTGCGGGGCGGGCTTGTCCTCGACCGCGAGCTTGAACAGGCGCTGCTCGTCGTCCAGCATGTAGAGGACGTCGCCGGCGGCGATCTTGACCTTCTCGTGGCTGGTGTCGCCGTCGATGGCGACGACCTCGGAGGCCTTGTCGGTCAGCTTGGCGTCGCGGAAAAAGCCGGGCTTCTTGTAGCCGTAGGGCCGCACGGGCTCGCCGTCGCCGTCGTTCTCGATGTCGGCGGCGGTGACGAAGTACAGCCAGTCGCCCTGCAGCTCGGGCGGGTTGTCGCCCTTCGGGACGTAGTAGAAGAAGTCGGCCCGGCCCTCGGTGTTCTCGTTGAGCAGCTCGGCGATGGCCGACAGCGCGGGCGGGTTGTTCTGGATGTTGGCCTTGATCTGCGCCACCAGGTCGGCGACGGTGGTGCCGACCGGGACCTGCTTCAGCGTGAAGCTGATGTCGCCCTCGCCCTCGTCGAGGCCGCCGTCGTGCAGCCGGACCTGGGCCACCTCGAGCAGGACGTCCCAGAAGTACGACGGCGGCGGCGGCGGCGAGTCGAGCAGGACGCTGTCGTCGATGGCGATCGAGGTCCACGACTCGGGCGCGGCGGCGTCGGGGTCGAAGGCGCCATCGACGAACGTGCCCTGGCCGAGGCACGCCTGCACGGCGATGAACGGCGGGTCGACCTGACCCTTGGGCCCGTACTCGGTGCAGTGGGCCGGGATGAGGGCGGCGCGGGCGACCGCGACCTCGGCGATCAGGCGCTCGAACAGCCAGCGCGGCTTTTGCCACACCGGCGAGTCGCCGAGCGGGGCCGGCTCCTGGCTGGCGCCGCTGGCGACGAACTCCTTGTCCTCGTCGATGGTCATCGTCATCTCTTCGACGACCAGCGCCGGCACGAGGCCCTCGATGCTCATCCAGTCGTCGCGGGTGAAGTCGAAGGCGCTCAAGATCTGACTCTTGGTGCTGTTGACGTTGGCGACGGTGCCGTCGGTCAGGTCGAGGCCCTTGTACGGGAGGGCGTTGAGGTCGACCTTGACGACCATCTTGAAGTCGGGCGTGGTCGCCTTGAACTTGAAGGCGCCGCCGATGAAGCCGGGGTGATCGGGGTCGTCGGGGTCGGCGGCCTCGGTCGGGCCGAAGCGCTTCGGCATCTCGGCGAAGTCGGTGACGACGTCCCACAGGCTCACCGGCAGGCTGCCGGGCGCGACCGGGTACTTGCCGTCGGGGTGCTCGGCGTCGACGGGGCCGGGGCGGAGCTGGGCGTTCGGGTGGGTGCTGACGACGTTGTCGATGACCGCGCGGGTGGTGAGGTCGACGGTGATGATCGGCTCGTTGGGATCGACGGCGATCAGGTCGGCGAGGATGGTCGCCGGGCCGAGGCCGACGGCTTCGCCGACGCCGATGAGCGGCGCCAGCGAGGTGCCGTCGAGGCTGGTCGACTTGGCGGTCATGTTGAGCAGCTTCCACATGTTCTGGGCGCTGCGCGGGAGCTGCGGGACGTCGGCCTCGGGGGTGGCGATCAGCGTCAGCAGGGCGTTGCGGATCAGCGGCTCGAGATCCATGTCGAGCAGCCAGGTCTCGCGCAGGATCTTCTCGGGGAACCGCTGCTTGATGTCCTCGAGCGTCAGCGTCTGCACGAAGCCCTTGGCGTCGAGGCGGAGGAACCGCAGCTCGATGCGCCGCTCGTCGCCGAGCTCGACGGGCTCGGCCGCCGGCGCGTCGGGCACCGTGACCTCCTCGACGCAGGCGGGCGCGAGCAGGGCGGCGAGGAGGAGGGGGATGTGGCGGGTATTTCGGGACATGGCGGATCGCACAGGAAGGAAGGGACAGGAGGCCGTGGGGCGGACCTGCTGCTCACAGCTTGCGGACGCGGACGACGATCTCGACCGGGTCGGCGCCGGCGGGGACGGTGAAGCGCAGCTCGTAGGTGTCGCCGGCGTCGTCCTGGATGAACAGCGTCGACTCGCCCACGGGCAGGCGGTACTTCTCGTGCTCGGTGTCGGGGACGCCGTCGATCGCGGTGGACGACAGCTTGTCGGTCAGCTCGGCGTCGGCGAAAAAGCCGGGCTTGGCGTAGTCCCACGCGGCGAGCTGGGTCGGATCGCCGGCGTCGGGTCGCTTGTCTTCGGGGCCGACGAAGAAGAGGTAGGGAGTGCCGCCGTCGGCCGCGCGCCGGTAGTAGAAGTCGAGCCGGCCGTTCGAGGTCCAGTAGTTGCCGAGGATGACGTCGGCGATCTTGGCGGCCTGGCTCTGCAGGGTCGGCCGGATCTGCGCGACCATCTCCTCGGCGGTGAAGCCGATCGGCACGCCCTTGAGCGCGAACACCGGGCGCGCGGCGCCCTCCTCGAGGTTGTCGGCGGTGTTCTGCTCGCCGCCGACGATCTTGCCGTTCATGTCGCGGTTGAAGGCGTCGTTGCCGGCCGGGTCGTGGATGATGTCCTGGGCGACATCGAGGAGCATCTCCCACAGGTACTGCGGCGCCGGCGAGACCAGGTTCGGGACCTGGATGTCGAACTCGGCCCAGCCGGGGTCGACGACGCCGATCGAGGCGCCGGCGAGGCAGGGCAGGCCGGGCGCGAAGCAGTAGAACGGGTAGTCGAGGTCCTTGAAGGCGTCGTAGGCGGCCTGGGCGATGATCCGCTCGAGCGACCACTCGGGCTGCGACCACACGTAGGTGTCGCCGAGCGGGCTGCCCGGGAGGTTGGGCGCGCAGGTGGCGTTGCCGTCGACGCACGACGGCACCTTGGTGTCGAGCTCGGCGATCGCCATGCGCATGTCGACCGTCGGGTTGGCGGCGATGCCCTCGATCACGACCTTGACGGGGTCGTTGAAGTCGAACGCGAGCGGGGCGGCGTCGAGGCTGAGGAACATCTCGCCGGCGCCCTCGGAGGCGTCGATGCCGTCGACGCGCCGCAAGTTGCTGGCGGCGGTGGCGATCATCTTGAACTCGGCGGTCAGCGCGTCGCTGTAGGTGGTGAAGTCGGCGTCGTCGGGGACGAGCAGGCCGGGGTGATCGCCGACCGGGCCGAGCTTGTCCGACAGCGGCTGCATGTCCATCAGCGCGTCGTAGAGGGTGACCGGCAGCTTGCCCTCGCTGTTGGCGATGTTGGGGTGCGAGGCGAGCAGGGTGACCTTGAGGGCGTCGCGCAGGACGGCGACCGGGATGAACGGCCGCGTGTGAAGGTCACCCTCGTGGGCCTTGTCGAGCTTGGAGTCCTTGAGCTTCTCGGTGCACTGGACCGAGCCGAGCTCGTGGCCGCCGCAGAACAGGCTGGCGGCGAGGACGTCGCTGAAGGTGAGGCCGTTGACGGTCTCGTTGTCGTACAGCGAGAAGAGGTACTGGAAGTCCTCCATGACCGTGGTCGCCACGTCGGCGTTGCGCGGCGTCATGGTGAGCAGGCGGACCATCGCGAACTGCGGCGAGGTGCGCCACTTGGTCGGGTCGTTGGCGAGCGGATCACCGTCGTACAGCTTGCCCAGCGCGGTGAGGTTGCAGTCGTGCTGGGGGTCGACCGGGAGGTCACCGTTCTTGACGGTGTCGTCGTAGACGTTCCACTTGTCGCCGCACGAGCTCTGGATGGTCGCCAGGACGTTGTCGAGCAGCGGGCCGCTGTCGAGCTCGATGAGCTTGATGTCCTTCGCCGCGACCTCGCCGAAGATCTCGAGCGCCTTGGCCTTGTCCATCTCGAGCACCACCGGCGGCGGCGGGGTGTCGTCGATGCGCAGGAAGAAGCGGTCGGTCGGGAACTGCGGCGCAGACGGCTCGCCGGTGGTCGGCGCGGTCGTGTCGGTGTCGGTGTCGGCGGCGGTGCCGGTCTCGGTGGTGGTGCCGCCGTCCGTGTCACCCGGGTCGCCGGGACACGCCGCGAGCGCGGGGATGAGCAGCGAGAGCGAGAGCAATGGGCGGGGATGTCTCATGGCGCAGGCCGTCCGAAGCCCGCAGTATCGCAGCTTCGCCGGCCCTGCGATAGGACGAGGAGCGCCCGCGGCCTTGCGCCCCCGCGGCCTTCAGGGGCAAAAACCAGGCCTTTTGGCGCGGTGCAGCAGAGCGCGTGGGCCGGTCGCCCGGTCGCCGATCGCAGCGAGGCGATCACGCGCTCGGCAGCGCGGTCGGAGAGGCGACCACGTGTCTGCGAGTGAGGCGTGGGAAGTTTCGGCGGACCGGTGATCGGCGCGGACGAGCCGCGCCCTCACTTGCTGCCGGGAGCGGGGGCGGCCTTCGGCGCCGGGGGGGCGGGGCTCGTGGTGGGCGCGGGCGGCGGGGCGCCGAAGCGGCTCTCGAGCTCGACGCCGCGGACGCAGAAGGCGCCCGGCTGGCGCGGATCGGGGTCGCGGTCGACGATCAGGAAGAACTCGCGCTGCTGGGCGAAACCGGCCTGCAGCACGTGGTAGACGCGATCGCTGATGTCGGGGCAGCCGCGGCCCCAGTAGAGCCGCGCGGGCTTCTCGACGGCCTCGCCGAATTGCCGCCAGAACCCGTAGAGGTAGCCGCTGCCGTTCTCGTAGACGACCATGTTCGACAGGCTCACCGCCCACATGCGCGGCTTGACCTCGCCGGAGCCGCGCGGGGTGCCGAGGGCGGCGCCGGGGGCAGGGGCCGGCGTCGGCGTGGGCGGGGTCGCGGCGGCGGCCGAGAGGTTCGTCGACGCGCCGCTCGGCGCGGCCGCGGCGTCGAAGCCGAGCAGCGCGAGGAGGCCGAGGATCGCCGCGGCGAGCGGGGCACGGGCGGAGCGCACAGGCGAGTCGGACATGCGTGAATTTGACACAATGCTCACGCGGCTTGTAAAGCGGGGTGCCCCGATTTTTGCCTCACGCGGCTCGGAACGGGCCGTGTTCGAATCATCGGGCCCAGTTCGCGATGGGCAGGCGGGACCGCCGGGACCCGCGCCGCCGCGGCTTCACGCGGGCGCAGGACTTTCGGTATAGTCGCGGCGATGCCCGGCTCGTCGCTGCACGGGCGCGCCTTCACGCGCGTCGCCGTGATCGTCGCCCTCTCGCTGACTCCGGCGCTGGCGCAGGCCCAGGAGCCCGCGACGCCGGAGCCGGTGGCCGAAGGGCCCGAGGCGGCCGCAGCGCCGAGCGAGCCGCGGCCGCCGGCGGTCGAGGTCCAGCCGGCCAAGCGCGTGCGCCACAACTGGTACGCCGGCTTCGGCGTCGGCCTCGGCGCCGGCAACCTGCGCCGCACCGACACCGGCCGCAACGCGCTGTCGGTGGCGCTGCTCGGCCACGTGCGGGCGGGCGGACGGATCCGCGACAACCTGCTGGTCGGCGGATTGCTGTCGATGACGCTCGGCGGGGCCCGCCGCGGGCAAGGCCTGTTCTCGGTGCTGGCCGAGGTGATCGGCTACCCGATCAAGGGCAAGGGCCTGGTGCTGCAGGGGGCGGCCGGGCTCGGCACGTTCGTGCAGGCCGAGGTCACCGACTTCGTCAATCCGGCGCCCGGGATCAGCCGCGCGGCCGTCGGCCTCGCGTTCGGCGTCGGGCTCGGCTACGAGTTCTGGCTGGCCCGCCGCTTCAACCTCGGGCTGATGCTCCGCGGCGACGGGATGGTGGCGCCGCAGCTGGGGCTGCGCTCGGCCGGGACGGTCGGCCTGACGTTCACCTGGTACTGACGACAGGTCCGGAGGGCCAGGTCCGAAAGGGCAGGGCGCCCGGGGCAGGTCCGAAGGAGCAGGTCCGAAGGGTCATGTCCCGCCGCCGCTGCGGCGCTCGCGGGCCTGCTCGATGAGGTGCTGGTAGGTGACGTCGCCGAGCACGCCGGCCTCGCCGCGATCGCAGCGCTCGAACAGCTCGGTGAGGCTGTCGTTGCGCGGCTGGTCGACGTCGGCGCGGAACAGGCGGAGGATGTCGAGCACGCGCAGCTGGTCGAGCGGGCGCGCGGGGACGTAGCCGTTGTCGTCGCCGACGAGCCGCAGGACCACGCCGGCGGCCTCGAGGCGGGTGAGGACGTCGGACAGGCGGGTGGCCTCGACGCGGAACCGCGAGGCCAGGGCCTGGAGCACGAGCGGGGCGCCGCGGCGGTCGTAGTGGTCGCAGATGGCGAGGACGATCCGCGCGGCCAGGCGCGCCGCGCTGACGCCTCCCTCGGGGTCGCGCCGCAGGCTGGGGTTGACGAAGCCGTCGCGGCGGACCACCGCGATGTGCTGGACGACGTAGGCGATCTCGGCGGCGAGCAGGACGATCAACCACGAGAGGTAGGCCCACACGCAGAACACGGGGATCAGCGCGAGCGCGCCGTAGGTGCCCTCGTAGGTGCGGAAGGTGCCGAGGTAGAGGGCGAAGCCCCGCTTGCCGAACTCGAACAGGGTGGCGCCGACGACCCCGCCGATGACTGCCGCCCTCCAGCTGACGGCGGTGGCGGGGAGGAACCGCAGCAGGACGATGAAGGCGATGTCGGTGCTGAGGTAGGGGATGACGGAGAAGTTCTGATCGGTGAAGCGGGCGACGATCGACTGGGTGATGCTGAAGAAGATCACCAGCGGCGCGAGCGTGGTGAGCGTGTAGAACATCGCGAACTTGGCGACGATCGAGCGGCGCAGCTTGGCCCGCCAGATCTGGTTCATCGCGTCCTCGAGGGTGATGAACAGCAGCATGGCGCCGCCGATCGAGCCGAGGAAGCCGACGACGCCGAGGTTCTCGACGGTGACCCGCGAGGCGAGGTCGTAGATCTGGGCGCTGATGATCTCGGAGCGGCCGGGGTCGGGGATCAGAGCCCGGGCGACGCGGTTGATGAAGCTGCGCCCGCTGTCCTCGCCGAGCAGGCCGAGCAAGGTGAGGACGAGGCCGGCGAACGGGACCAGCGAGAGCAGGGTCTGCAGCGCGAGGCTCGAGGCGAGGGTGGTGCTGCGATCGACGAACAACCACCGCCGCACGGCGTAGACCGCGGCGAGCCAGACCTGCCGCCCGGGGCTGGGGTCGAAGGTGACTGTCCTCGGGAACAGGTACTCGCGCAGCCACGCCACCCGGTCGCGCCGCGACACGGGCGCTGGCGCGTGGACGTCGGGGTCGGGCTGCGGCTCGTCCATGGCTCCCCGCTCAGTGTGTCCGAGGTCCGTGCGACCCCGCTAGCGGATCCAGGCGCTCATCCGCTCTGGGCGGCCGGCAGGCGCGGCGGGGCGGTGCGCTTGGCGGCCCGGGCGACTTTCTCGCGCAGCGGCTCGGCGAGCGCTTCGATGTCGTCGCGAAGGGCGCCCAGCTCCTCCTCGAGCTTGCGCACGCGCTTCTCGGGGAGACCGTCGAGGTCGGGCAGCAGCTCGGCGAGCTTGCGGGCGGCCGCGGAGGCCTTGTTGAGCAGATCGAGCTTGTCGGCGCCCTTGGGCCGCGGGTTCAGCACGGGGTCGAAGCGCTTGCGCAGCTCGGCGACCGGCTGGCCCTCGTCGAACACGGCATTCTTGAGCTCGGTGAGCACTTCGGGGGCGTGAGGGCGCGCAGGCGCGCGGCGCGAGGGCGCGGGCTCCTCGTCGGCGCTGGGGTCGTTGGCCGGTCCGTCGCCGATCGCGCGCGAGAAGTAGTCGATCGCCTCGACGGTCGGGATCGTGCGCGCGACGCCGTCCCACTCGAGCACCTCGGGGGCGTGACGCTGCACGGTCGAGTAGCTGACGGTCAGCTTGTCGACGGTGGCTTTCTTGAGCGTCAGCTCCTGGGCGCAGTAGGCGTGAAAGTCCTCGTAGCCCCAGCGCTCGTAGGCCCGCCCGGCGCGGACCTTGATGAGCGCCTCCGCGAGCTCGATCCACGAGCGCTTGAAGCGCTGGGTCCGCCGCACGACCTCGAGCCGCTGCGCGTCCCCGCCGGTCCGCTCGAGCAGCTCGGCGAGGTCGTCGATCTTCTTGGTTCCCTTGGACACCGGGGCTCCTATATCACCCGGGCCGCGCCCTTTGGTACCGTGGCCGGGTGGCCCCGGACGCACACGCGCTGGCGACGCTGGCCCCGCAGACGCCGGCAGAGCCGCAGTCCGCGGCGGTGCGCCTGACGCGGACGGCCCGGGCGGACTGGCAGCCGGCCGAGGCCGATCCCCCGCTCCAGACCGGGGCGGTGATCGACGGCCGCTACCGCGTGGTCACGGTCATCGGCGAGGGCGGGATGGGCCGCGTCTACGAGACGGAGCACCTGTTCCTGCGCCGCCGCCTGGCGCTCAAGCTGGTCCGCCGCGACGCAGGCACCGGCGAGGCGGCGAAGCGGCTGCTGCAAGAGGCGGTGCTGGCCGGCAAGGTGCCGCACGCGACGGTGGTGCCGGTGTTCGACTGCGCCGCCTTGCCCGACGGCCAGGTCTACGTGGCGATGGAGCTGCTGCGTGGTGAGAGCCTCGAGGAGGCGCTGCTGCGGCCGCAGCGGGCCGAGGAGGTGCTGCGCTGGCTGGCCGAGGTGGCGCGCGGGCTGGCGGCGGCCCACCGCGCCGGCATCGTCCACCGCGACGTGAAGCCGGCCAACCTGTTCTTGGCGCGTGCGGGCGACGGGTCGGTGCAGCCGCGGATCCTCGACTTCGGCATCGCCAAGCTGCTCCCCGGGCTCGCGGGCGAGGCCGGCGCAGTGGTGCAGACACAGGCCGGCGCGCTGCTCGGGACGCCGTTCTACATGGCCCCCGAGCGGATCCGCGGCGAGACCGGCGACGGCAGCGCGGACCTCTACGGGTTCGGCGTGATCCTCTACGAGGCGCTCACCGGGCAGGTGCCGTTCCTCGGCGAGGGCTTCATGGAGATCGTCGGCCGCCACTTGCGCGAGCCGCCGCTCGACCCGCGACAGGCGGCGCCGCAGCGGCGGATCCCCGATCCGCTCGCCGAGCTGGCGCTGGCCCTGCTGCGCAAGGAGCCGCAGGCTCGCCCGCACGACGGCGACGCGGTGGCCGCCGCGCTGTTGGCGGTGCTGGAGCGCGAGCCGGCGATGGTGGCGTCGCTGCTGCTCGGGGCCGAGGCGCCGGCGTCGGTGTCGGCGGAGGCGACGACGCAGGCGATCGAGGAGGGGTCGACGCAGCGAATCGAAGGACAGGTCTTGACGGACATGTCCGGAAAGACAGCCGTGATCGAGGACGGCAGCTCAGGGGACATGTCTGCGAGGACAGGTCCGGTCAGCGCGACGGCGGTGACTCTGGCGCCGGGGCTGGAGAGCGCGGTCGAGGCCGCCGCGCGGTCGGAGATGTCCGCGGGGACAGCTTCGAGGCTGCGGGTGCGGTCGCTGTCGTCGGGGACAGGTAGCGCGGAGCTGGCCCCGGAGGGCGGCGCGTCCCTCGTCGGCCGGGCGAGCGAGCCGGCGCGGACGGACATGTCCTCGGGGACAGGTCGGGCGGCGAGCAGCCTGCGCGCGGCGGCGCTGGTGCTCGCGTGCGCGGCCGGGGGACTGGTGGCGTGGGTGCTGATGCCGCGCGAGGAGGCCGGTGAGGCCGGGCCGCCGATCGTCGAGCCTGCGGCGGTGAGTCGCGAGGTCGGGGCGGGGCTCCCCGTCGCGTCGCCGGCCGGTCCGGGTGTGGCGGCGGTCGGGACGACGGAGGCGGTTGACGCGGAGGCGGCCGATCCGTCAGCGGCGACGGCAGCGAGCGGGACGTCGGCGCCGGGGGCCGAGGATGGGTCCGGGACGCCGTCCGCGGCGATCCCTGCGGCCGAACCCGAGGCGAAGGCGATCGAGCCGGTGGTCTCGCCGACGAAGAAGCGGGGCAAGAAACCGCCGCGCAAAGCTGGTACAACCGAGCCGGGTCCGCGCGAGCCAGGGCCGAAGATCAAGACCGATGTCTACGACGAGTGAGACCCCGGGGTGCCAGCGTCCGCGAGCGGCGGGCTGGCGACGCGCGCTGGTCGGCGCCCTCGTGTTCGCGCTGGCGCGGCCGGCCGCGGCGGCTCCGGGAGCCCCGCCCGAGGCGCCGGCGACCGTCGACGCGGCGCTCGCCGCCGGGGACCTCGGGACGGCGCGCGCGCTGGCCGAGAAGGCCCGCGAGGCCGATCCGAGCGCCGAGAACTGGCGCCGCGAGGCGGAGGTGTGCCAGCGCCTGGCCGACTACGCGTGCGCGCGCGCGGCCTGGAAGGGGCACGTGGCGGCCCTGCCGGAGGGGGCCGAGCGCGAGGCGGGCGAGGCCCAGCTGGCTGCTCTCGAGGACATGTCCCGTGGGACAGTCGACGACGAGACGGCGTCGACCCACCGCGCGGCGCTCGACAAGGCCCGCGCCGACAAGGACGCGTCCCTGCGCCCCAAGCCCGCGGTCGCCGAGGGGCCGAAGCCGGCCCCGCCCAAGCGCGAGCGGATCGTGAAGAAGTGGTACTTCTGGGTGACGACGATCGCTATCGCGGCGGCCGCCGGAGCGATCACCGGCATCGCCATCCAGGCCGCTCGCGACGAGCGCGCCGACGACCTCGACGAGGGCGCTCGCCTGCGCTTCCAGCCCGAGGGGCTCGGGCTGCGGTTCTGAGGCGCGCGAGCGGCATGTCCTGAAGGACATGTGCCGCCGGCGATCGAGGCGCGAAGCGCCTGGCCGAAAGGACACGTTGACCGCCGACGCGAGCGCGAGGCCGCTTCCTCGCCGCTGGCCCGCGCCGGCCAGTCCGCCATGGCTGGGGTCGCTGGCCGGGGTGTCCCCGGGGACATCTCCCGGGCGGGGCGATCTTCGCCGCCGCGTGTGACCGATCCGACGCCGCGCGGTTTCGGGCGGCTAGTAGGCCGCGCCGTGGAGGGTGAAGCGCAGGCGCTTGAGCGAGAGAGCGCCGCTGCCGCCCGAGGCGAAGATGCGCAGGCCCTGGAACTCGTTGTTGTCGACGATGCAGGTCGCGAGGTCGACGCCGGTGCTGTGGATCGACCAGTCGTTGGCCATCGAGCCGGTGGCGCCGCACTTGTTGAGCTGGTTCTGCACGGTGAAGGTCACCGACGAGCCGACCGAGTAGCTGCGGCCTTGCACGCACACGGTGGCGTAGTCGTAGGTGAGGCCGCCGATGCCGAACATGATCTGCAGGGCGCCGTTGCCGTCGACGATCGCTACCCGGCCGATCTGGTCGTCCTCGACCTCGACGTTCTGATAGATGTCCCACACCTCCGGCCACGACTCGCCCTGCGGCGCCCAGTCGGCCTCGCCCCAGCCTGGGGTGGGGGAGTAGGTCCAGTCAGGGTTGGTCGAGGTGAACGCGCTGCCGTAGTCGATTTCGAGCCAGACGCCGTCGGACGGGAAGCCGCACGGGTCGTTGGCCGGCATGGGCGTGGGTGTGCAGTCGTTCTCGCAGCCGTCGCCCGGGATCTTGTTGCCGTCGTCGCACTGCTCGCCGCCCTCGACGTCGCCGTCGCCGCAGACCGGCGGCGCGGGCGGTCCGCACAGGCCGGCCTGGCACTCGAGGCCAGGGTCGCAGACGTCGGACTGACCGCAGGGACAGCCGTCCTGTCCGATCGGACAGGGTTCGGCGGTGGTGCCGTCGCTGGTCTCGCCGGTGGTGGTGCTCGTGTCCTCGCCGGTAGTGGTGGTCGCGTCGCTGGCGGCCGTGTCGCCGGAGGTGTCGGTCGCCGCGGTGCCGCTCGCGGGCTCGCTGGTGCCCGTGGTGGTCGAGGTGCCGGTGGCGTCGCCCTCGCTGCTGTCCCCGGTGGTCGCGTCGGTCGTCGCCTCGCTCGCGGCGGTCGCGGACCCGTCCGATGTGGTCGGTGTCGGCTCGGAGGAGCCGGAGTCGGACGTCGTCGCGCCGGTCGAACTCGAGGCCGTGACCGAGGTGATGCCGGCGGAGGCAGTCGTCGGGGTGTCCGAGGGATCGCCGCAGGCGGCGAGGAGGAGGAGCGGACCGAAGCGACGCAGGCGCATGGCCGCGGAGGATAGAGGGTGGCTCCGGGGCAGGCGAGGGGCCGAGTGCGGGTTTTGCACCAGACAGGGCCCCGGCTGGCGCAGCACTTTGGTCGCGCGCAGCGGGTCCATGCTACGTTGGGTCGCACGACGACACGCGGGCGCGGGTCCGATCCCGCGCACGGGAGTCGTTTTACGGGCCTCCGGGCCCGACCCGCGCCACGGCCCCCGGGGCCTCCACGTTTCAAGGGCCTGAATTCGCCACTGCACCGAGGGCACGATGCCGGTTAAGAGATCCATCCCCGCATCCGGGACCGACGCCCTGATCGGCCAGACGATCGGCAGCCACTACACCCTGCAGCGCGTCCTGGAGCGTGGGCCGCGGGTTCAGGCGTTCCTCGCCACCCACCGCACCATGCACCGCACGGTCGTCGTCCAGCTGCTCGCGGCGGGTTGGGTCGACGGATCGCCCGCGGCGGTGCGATTCGACGAGCAAGCCAAGGCGCTGGCCACCCTGGAGCACCCCAACATCGCCGCCGTGCACGACCACGGGCGCGAGTCGGGGCGCGTGTGGATCGCGGTCGAGTACGTCGAGGGCGAGACGCTGGCCGAGTACGTGCGGCGCATGGGTCGACTCCAGCTCGAGGGGTTCGTGCCGATCGCCGCGCAGGTGCTCAAGGGGCTCGGCGGGGCGCACGTGCGTCGGATCGTCCACGGCGATTTCCATGCCGACCAGGTGATCCTGGTCGAGGAGCAGGGCCGCGCCAACTACGTCAAGCTGCTCGACCTCGGGATCGCAGCGCTGTTCGAGTGGCCCGAGGGCAGCGACGAGGAGGCGCCCGTGGTCGGCGAGCCGGCCTACCTCGCGCCCGAAGTCATCATGAACCGGCCGGCCGACGCGCGCTCCGACGTGTACTCGGTCGGCGTGCTGTTCTATCACATGCTCTCCGGCCGGCTGCCGTTCGAGGGCGACAGCCCGCGCGACGTGCTGCACAAGCACGTCAACGCCAAGCCGACGCCGCTCGAGACGGTCCTGCCGCCCGACCACAACGTCCCGGACGAGCTCATCCACCTGATCCACGACTGCCTGGCCAAGAACCCCGACAACCGGCCGGCGGACGCCAACGAGGTCGTGGAGCGGATGATCGATTGCGTGCCGGCGGCGATGTTCCGCCTGCCGGTCGCGGCCCCGCGCACGCGCGTCGCGGCGAAGGACAACCTGTCCCGTGGGCCAGGTCCCACCCAGGCCGAGGCGGCCCAGGACCGCGCGCGCTCGGCCACCCTGGCCGCCGCCGTCGAGGCCAGCGGCGCCCACCCGATCCCCGTCATCGAGCCCGCGCCGGCGGCCGTCGCCGAGGCGCCCAGCTCCGGCGGCGGCTCGGGCTGGATCTTCGCGCTGCTGGCGATCGTGGGCGTGGGCGTCGGCGTGTACTTCTACCTCGAGAGCCAGAAGCAGGCGCCGCTCCCGCCGCCGATCGCGGCTCCCCCGCAGGAGACCCCGCAGCCCCAGAGCGCCGCCGGCCTGGCCAAGGCGCAGGAATTCGAGACCGCCGGCAAGCTGCACGAGGCGCTCGCGGCCTACGAGGTCGTGCTGGTCACCGATCCGACCAACGCCCAGGCCAAGGAGCGGCAAGCTGCCTTGAAGGCCCTGATTCAAGAGGCAGAGGCGAAGGGCCAGCTGCCGCCGGACGACACGAAGACGGACACGCCGCCGGACACGAAGGTCGAGGCGCCGCCCGACACGAAGACGGACACACCGCCCGAGACGCCGCCCGACACAAAGGTCGAGACGCCGCCCGACACGAAGGTCGAGACTCCGCCGCAGCCGGCCGGCCCGGTAGCGTTCAAGATCGACGCCACGCCCAAGGCCGAGGTGCTGGTCGACGGGGTGTCGAAGGGCAAGACCCCGCTGACGCTCGAGCTGACGCCGGGGTCGCACCAGGTCGAGTTCAAGGCCAAGGGCTTCGACAACCACCTCGAGACGATCGAGGTCGCGGCCGACGGGCAGAAGGAGCTCAAGGCCAAGCTCAAGCGGTCCGACCGCAAGAGCTTCCGCGACGAGGAGAACGCGGCCTCGGAGGAGCTCGACCCCGAGGAGGGCGTCGGCACCAACATCGAGATCACGCGGCCCAAGAAGGGCGGCTGAGGCCCGCGGCCGCGGCGTTTCGACTCGATGCGCTGCCTGGCCAAAGGGACAGGTCGTCCGGCGTGGCGATGCCGGGCGACGGTCGCTCAGTCCGAGCGCAGCACGACGATCCGCAGCGGCTCGTCCTGGCCGCGCTGATCGAGGAGCACCACTGCCGCCGGCCCGAGCGCCGCGCTCGAGTCCTCGACCAGCCACGCGCCCTCGACCGCGAGCGCGACGGCGAAGTCGGGCCGGCGGAGCACGGTGAAGCGCCGCTCCTCGCGGCCGGCGACGAAGCCGGCGCCGAGCCACTGGATCCCGGGGGTGGCCTTCGGGACAGTTTGCAGCACCTCGCCCTCACGGCTCAGCAGGGCTACTTCCGGCCCGCCGAGCCGGATGTAGCCGTCGCTCGCGGGGTCGCGGGTCATCGACTGGTCCGGCGCTATGGTGTGCTCGCGCAGCGTGGCGCCCTTGCGCAGGTCGAGCCACGCGTAGGTCGTCGTGTGGGCGTACGCGAGGACGTCGGTGTTCTCGCCGGGGGCCAGGGCCACGCGGTCGGGCGGCAGCGTGCGACGCCACCGCTGCTTGCCGGTGGTGACGTCACGCAGCTCGACCTGCAGCTCGCTCTCGGATCGCCGGCGCACGAGCAGCAGCCCCGGCGCCACCACGTGAGCTTCGCCGCTGTATCCCTTCTGCTCGCCCGGGAACTGCGCCTGCCACCGGATCTGTCCGGTCGAACATGTCCAGGCGACCATGCTCGTGCTGTCGATCGACCAGCACGCGTCGGCGGCGACGTCGCCGTCGAACCGCCGGTACGGCTCGACTGCGGCGGACAGCTCGGGCCGGCGCCACAGCACCTTGCCCTCGCCGTCGACCGCGATCCCCTCGTAGGCGTCGGGCCCGGCCCGGACGCCGAGAAGGTACTTGCCGCCGATCCGCCCGAGCCAGTTCGGCGCGCCGACGCATAACATGCTGGCCGACTCCTCCAGCTCGTCGTGGAGATAGATCTCGTTGCCGTTGAAGGGCTTGCCGATCGGCGCGCCGGTGTCGCAGCGGAACAGCCGTCGGGTACACGTGCAGGCCGCGGCACAGGCGGTGAGCGCCGGGTCGTCGGGGGTCCAGCGGCGCCTCCGGTCGTCGAAGCCGTGCCAGATGTCGAGGCGACAGGCGTCCTCGCTGCCGTTGAAGACGCGCGCCGGATGGGTCGCCACGAGCTCGCCGCGGCGCGCGTCGACGGCGACGAGGTCGGACCCGGCGTGCAGCAGCACGCGGTCGCCGACGGCGTACAGGGTGTGCCACCCCCGCGGCTCCGACTGCGCCTGGACCCGCCACAGCTCGGCGCCGGTGACCGGATCGAAGCCGCGGAGGTGGCGGAAGTCGTCGTCGAGCACGACGAGGCGATCGGGCAGGGCGACGACCGCCCAGCCGCGCACGTCGAGCGCGACACGAATGCCGGGCCCCGGGGCGAGCGCGGACATGGGCGCGGGCGGTGGGGCTGCGACCTGGCCTTCAGGACCGGGCTTTTGGGGCATGTCCGCAGGGACAGCCTCGGGATCGAGAGTCGGGCTCGAAGGCGCCGGCTTCGGCGCGCAGGCGACGAGCGCGAGCAGGACCGGCGAGAGACGCACCCCACGAGCGTGCCGCAACGCGGCGAATTTCACACCCGGAGTCCGCGGCTCTTGCGGTAGCGCTGGCACAGATCGCTGCCCGCCTCGACGCTGCGGCACGGCATCGGCCGCTCGCGATAGATCTCGCAGCGCACCCGTGCGCCGATCCGCCCGCGCAGCGCGACGCAGCGGCCGTCGGGGTGGAGCCGCAGGTGCGCCGCGCCGTCGTCGTCGCGGACCACCAGCTTGCGTACCAGGTCGGGGCGGCGCCACAGCGGCGCCGCGGGGTCGACCTCGATGTACTGCGCGAAGCCCTCGGACTGGTTCTCCGGGGTGTTCTGACAGCAGGCGCCGCAGCTCAGGCAGTCGTAGCGCGCCACGGCGGTCAGCCTCGCTCCCACAGAAGCGCGGGGGAGGGCACGCGCGCCGGCGCGGTCGCGCTCGCCGACGCGACCTCGGCCGTCTCGCCGCGGCAGCACTCCTCGAGGTTGGTGCCGCAGCGGACGCACTGGCCGTGGCCGTGGACCCACACCAGCGCGAGTGGTTGACCGCACCACGGGCAGCGCCTGTCGCACACCGGTTGCACGCGCGCACGGTAGCGTCGTCGCGCGGGCTTGTCGACCCGCCGGCGGCCGAGTCCGCGCCGCGCGCCGCGGCGTGTGGCAAGATCGCGGCGCATGCCCGCCTTCGTCGATCACTACCGGGTCCTGGGGGTCGCGCCGTCCGCGTCGGAGGCGGAGATCCGTCGAGCCTTCCGCCGCGTGGTGCACCGCCACCACGCCGATCGCAACCCCCAGGACGCGGCCGCCGGCGAGCGCATGCGGGCCATCCTGACCGCCCGCGACTTGCTCTGCGATCGGCAGCAGCGGGCCCGCTTCGACCTCGCGCGAGCCGGGCGGGGCGCGCCCGAGGTGCCCGTCGATCCGCTGTTCCAGGCCGCTGCCCGCGCGTGGGGCCAGGCCCCGCCGCCGAACCCGCCGGCGCCGCCTCCCGCCCAGGTGTACGGCTGGGGCGCCGCCGTCGTCGCCGGTGCGGCCGGCCTCGCCGCCGCGCTCGGCCTGTCGCTGCTGGCGGCCGCCGGCGTGGCCCGCTCGGTCAAGACCCGCGGGCAGCGGTGAGTGTCCGCCAGGGCAGGTTCTCGAGGACATGATTGAAGGGGCATGTCCTCGGAGACATGCTCGGACGAACCTGAGCGGAGAGGCCTGGTCGCGCGGTCGAGAGCCCCGGCGAGGCCGGCGTCGATCCTGGTGCGCCCGTCGGCTCGCCACCGAAGCGTCGAGAGACATGTCGCCACGACATGTCCCTTCAGACATGCTCCCCATAACCCGCGTCGGCGCCGCTGGCCGGCGGCCGCCGCGGCCCGCCCGACGCCGGGGCGCCGGGGCGCCCGATCCCTCGCCGGGACGCCCCGGAGGGCCGGTGAGCGCCGTTCGGCTGCATAACTTCCCGGCGCGCGGCGGCGCCCGTATAGTCTGGGGCAATCGTGCGCATTCGCCCCCGGCTTCGAACCATCCTCGGTCTGTCCACTCTCGCCGTCGCGTGCGGCGGCACCCGCGAGCGGGTCGTCCGCGACTGTCCGCCCGCCGCAGCGCCGGCGCCCGAGACCCCGGCGGCCGAGGCCCGGGCCGTCGCCCCCGAGCCGTTCGTCGATCAGGTGATCGCGCCGCCCGGGCAGCACCCGTTCTCGGTGCTCGACCTGCTCGCGTTCGATCGGATCAGCGACCCCCAGGTCGCGCCCAACGGCAAGAAGGTGGCCTTCGTGCTGCGCAAGACCGACCTCGAGAACAACCGCGGGCGCACCGACATCTACGTGATGGGGATCGACGGCTCGGGCCCGATCCGCGTGACCTCCGACCTCGACAGCGAGTCCAGCCCGCGCTGGGCCGGTGACAGCGAGACGCTTTACTTCCTCGGCAAGCACGAGGGCACGCAGCAGGTGTTCCGCGTCGCCATCGGAGAGACGCCGACGCGCGTCACCGACTTCCCGGTCGACGTGGGCACCATCGTGTTGAGCGACGGCGGTCAGCTGGTGTTCTCGGCCGAGGTGTTCCCCGAGTGCGACGCGGCGCCCGAGGGCTCGCTCGCGTGTACGGCCGCGCTGCTGCGCGAGCGGGGCCGCAAGGACCACGGCACCGGCACGGTCTACAACCGCCTGTTCGTGCGCCACTGGGACGAGTGGGAGGACGGCCGGCGCGCGCAGCTGTTCGCCTGGACGATCAGCGGCGGCGGCGGCCAGCCGGTCCACGTCTCGCGCGGCATCGACGGCGACGTCCCGTCGAAGCCGTTCGGCGGCAGCGAGGAGCTGACGCTCACGCCCGACGGCAAGGGCGTGGTGTTCGCCGCCCGCGTCGCCGGCCAGACCGAGCCGTGGTCGACCAACTTCGACCTCTTCTACGCCCCGCTCGACGGCTCGGCCGCGCCCAAGAGCCTCACCGCCGGCAACCTCGCGTGGGACACCCGCCCGGCCTTCTCGCCCGACGGCAAGACCCTGGCCTACGCGGCGATGACCCGCCCCGGCTACGAGGCCGACCGCTTCAGCCTGGTCCTTCGGCCATGGCCGGAAGGACAGTCGAAGATCCTCACCGGCGGCTGGGACCGCTCGGTCGAGGAGTTCGTGTGGAGCGGCGACGGCAAGACGATCTACGCCGCCGCCGACGATGTCGGCCGGCTGTCGCTGTTCGCGGTCGACGTCGCCACCGGCGGCGCGCGCGAGCTGATCCGCGGCGGGGCGATCCACGACGTGCAGCGCTTCGGCGACCGCCTGCTGTTCCTCCGCAACGACCTCGCGCACCCCGACGAGATCTACACCGCGGGCCTCGACGGCAAGGCCGAGCAGCTGTCGCACGTCAACGACGCCAAGGTCGCCGCGGCCGACGTCGGCGTGGCCGAGCAGTTCAGCTTCCCCGGCCACAAGAACGAGACGGTGTACGGCTGGGTGGTGCGCCCGCCGGGCCTGGCCGAGGGCGCCAAGGCCCCGGTCGCGTTCCTGATCCACGGCGGTCCGCAGGGCTCGTTCAGCGATCGCTGGAGCTACCGCTGGAACCCGCAGACCTACGCGGGCGCCGGCTATGCGGTGGTGATGATCGACTTCCACGGCTCGACCGGCTACGGCCAGGCCTTCACCGACGCGATCCAGGACGACTGGGGCGGTGCGCCGCTGGTCGACCTGCAGAAGGGCCTGGCGGCGGCGCTGGCCCGCTACCCGTGGCTCGACGGCGACCGCGTGTGCGCGCTCGGTGCCTCGTACGGCGGCTTCATGGTCAACTGGATCGCCAGCCAGTGGCAGGCCCCGTTCCGCTGCCTCGTCAACCACGACGGCGTGTTCGACAATCGCATGATGTACTACGCCACGGAGGAGCTGTGGTTCCCCGAGTGGGAGCACCGCGGCCCCTATTGGCAGTTCGCCAAGCAGCACGAGGCGCACAACCCGGCCAACTTCGTCGACCGCTGGCGCCTGCCGATGCTCGTCATCCACGGCGGCAAGGACTTCCGGATCCCCGAGACCCAGGGCATCGCCACCTTCACCGCGCTGCAGCGGCGCGGGGTGCCGAGCCGCCTCCTCTACTTCCCCGACGAGAACCACTGGGTGCTGAAGCCGGCCAACAGCAAGGTGTGGCACGACAACGTGCTGGCCTGGCTCGACACCTGGCTGCGCGCGCCGGCGGCCGCGAAGTAGGCTGTCCGTCCGGACAGGTGGATGTGTCCGAAAGCGCAGGTCATAGGCCTGCACTTTCGGACATGTCCACTTAGGCTTGTCAAGTCATCTGCGCTTCGGGCCAGGTGAGGCTGCCCGAAAGGACAGCTCGACCGGCCCGCGCTCTCGGGCGGGACCCGCTCAGCCGCGGCGAGCGGTGCGGGCGGCCGCCGCCGGGCCGGACACGCGCGGGGCCTTCGGAGCCAGCAGGCTCGCCTGGATCAGCGCCGCCGCGGCGAAGCAGCTGTACGCGAGCGCGCCGATCAGCTTGGCCGTGGTGTCGGTGAGGTCGGTCTGCGCCGTCTTGTGGGTGGCGACCAGCCAGACGTCGACGACGAGGAAGGCGGCGCCACCGAACGCCATGAGGAGGTAGGGCAGAGCGATGCTGCCGCCGACGATCGGGCGCAGCAGCCACACGAGGTAGAGGCCGCCGGCGAACACGATCGCGTCGGACAGGGTGCTGATCCCGCTGGTGACCGCGCCGGCCCACGCGTCGCTGGTCGAGGGCATGCCGCGGCTGGCCAGCTCGAACACGTTGTAGGCGATGAAGGCCAGGCCGGCGAGGGCCAGCGAGCCGATGACGAGGAGGGCCCGGGCCCGCGCGCCGCCTGTCCGTTCGGACAGCAGCTCGGAGCTGCCGAGCACGCGGCCGAAGCCGATGATCGAGCCGGCGAAGAAGATGTTGCCGAAGATGAGGAGGATGTTCTGCAGCTGGATGCCGGCGATCGACCAGCTCTGCCAGGTGGCGAACCGGATCAGCGGGACCACGGCCATCGACAGCAGCAGCACCGTCCACGGCCGCCGCGGCGGGTCGCCCGCGCTGAAGCGGAACACCACGAAGGCGCACACCGCGACCACGAGGACCTCGAGGCCGCGCTGCCAGGCGTCCCCGGCGCTCGCGCCGAGCAGCAGCTCGGCGGCGTAGCGCCCGCCGACGGCGACCAAGCAGAAGAGAAGGCCCAAGCCTCGCGGCGCGTTCATGACGCCTCCTCTGCGCCGAGGTCGGCGAGCACGCGCACCGTCACCTCGTTGCCGATCAGCGTCCGCAGCATCGGCCGCAGCGTGGTCTGGGCCACCTCGAGATCGTCGAGCCCGAGCTCGGCGGCGTCCTTGCCCGCCCGCTTGCAGATCATGGCCAGCGCGCGCTTCGCCGTATGCGGGCCGAGCAGCGGGGTCAGCACGCTGACGACGCGCTCGGCGAAGGGGCCATCGATGGGCTGTACAGGCGGCACAACCGTCGCTCAGGTGACGGCGCCGGCCACGGCGCCCAGGGTCGATGCAGCTTATCGCACCTTGTCGTCGCGCGATCGCCGAGGTCGCCGACGGATCACGACTGGCGCGCGGCGCCGCCGTGAGATTGATTCGTGATCGTGCGTGCGCAGGAGCGGCGCGCGAAGTCGTCAGGTAACGCACGCCTTCGCGCATGCGCGCGCACGTTCGCGTTGGGTAGTCTCCCGCCACCTTTCGAGGGAGCAGGTATGGCTGCGATCGAGATCCGCGAGGCGTTGACGTTCGACGACGTGCTGCTCGTCCCGGGCTACAGCGAAGTGCTGCCGGCGCAGGTCGAGGTGCAGAGCCGGCTGACGCGCGACATCATGGTCAACATCCCGCTGGTTTCGGCGGCGATGGACACCGTCACCGAGGCCGCGACCGCCATCTGCATGGCGCGTCACGGCGGCCTCGGCGTGATCCACAAGAACCTCACCCCCGAGCAGCAGGCTCAGGAGGTGCGCAGGGTCAAGCGCAGCGAGAGCGGCATGGTGGTCGACCCGATCACGGTCACCGCCGAGCACACCCTGCGCGAGGCGCTCGCGCTCATGCACGCGCACGGCTTCTCGGGGCTCCCCGTGGTCGAGGGCAGGCGCCCGGTCGGGATCCTCACCAGCCGCGACGTCCGCTTCGAAACCAACCTCGACCAGCCGGTCGGGCGCGTGATGACGCGCGACCCGATCAGCGTGCGTCAGGGGATCGCCCTCGAGGACGCGCTCGCGCTGCTGCACAAGCACCGCATCGAGAAGCTGCTGGTGGTCGACGCCGGCGGCGAGCTGCTCGGCCTCATCACCGTCAAGGACATCCGCAACGCCCAGACCCACCCGCACGCGATCAAGGACTCGAGCGGGCGGCTGCGCGTCGGCGCGGCCGTGGGCGTCGGGGCCGACACCGAGGTGCGCGCGCAGGCGCTCGTCCACGCGGGCGTCGACGTGCTCGTCGTCGACACCGCGCACGGCCACTCGAAGGGCGTGCTCGACACCCTGCGCGGGATCCGTCGCAGCTTCCCCGATCTGCAGATCATCGCGGGCAACGTCGCCACCCCGCAGGGCTACCGCGCCCTGGTCGAGGCCGGTGCCGACGCCGTGAAGATCGGGATCGGCCCGGGGTCGATCTGCACCACGCGGGTGATCGCGGGCGTCGGCGTGCCGCAGATCTCCGCGATCCTCGAGGCCGCCGAGGAGGCCAAGAAGCTCGGCGCGCCGATCATCGCCGACGGCGGCATCAAGTACTCCGGCGACGTCGTCAAGGCGCTGGCCGCCGGCGCCGACACGGTGATGATCGGCTCGCTGTTCGCCGGCACCGACGAGGCGCCCGGCGAGCTCGTGCTCTACCAGGGCCGCAGCTACAAGGTCTACCGCGGCATGGGCTCGCTCGGGGCGATGAAGGCCGGCAGCAAGGACCGCTACTTCCAGGGCGGCGTGTCCGACGATCGCAAGCTGGTGCCCGAGGGCATCGAGGGCCGCGTGCCGCACCGCGGGTCGCTGGCCGAGAGCCTCTACCAGATCGTCGGCGGCATCCGCTCGGGCATGGGCTACTGCGGCGCCGCCGATCTCAAGGCGCTGCGCGAGGGCTCGGTGTTCCGCAAGATCACCGCGCAGGGCCTCCGCGAGAGCCACGTGCACGACGTCATCATCACCAAGGAAGCCCCGAACTACCGGGTGGACGGATAACGCCTCATGGCCCATCAGACCCTCGTCGTCCTCGACTTCGGCTCGCAGGTCACCCAGCTGATCGCCCGGCGCGTGCGTGAGCTCGGGGTCTACGCGGAGATCCTGCCGTACCACACCTCCGCGGAGAAGCTGGCCGCGCGCGCGCCCAAGGCCATCATCCTCAGCGGCGGCCCGTCGTCGCTCTACGACGACGGCGCGCCCCAGCTCGACCCCGCAGTCCTCGAGCTCGGCGTGCCGGTGCTCGGCATCTGTTACGGCCTCTACTTAATGGTCGCCGGCTCCGGCGGCCAGGTCGATCGCGCGACCCGGCGCGAGTACGGCCCGGCGACTTTGACCGTCGCGCGCTCCGAGGGCCCGCTGAAGCGCCTGCAGGCCGGCGAACGCGTCGGCGTGTGGATGAGCCACGGCGACCGCGTCGTCTCGCTGCCGCCGGGCTTCCACACCCTCGCTTCGTCCGACAACTGCGAGCACGCGGTCGTCTTCGACCCCGACCGCAAGCTGTGGGGCGTGCAGTTCCACCCCGAGGTCACCCACACCGAGCGGGGCGACGAGATCATCGCCACCTTCCTCGACGCCGCCGGCTTCGCCCGCGACTGGAGCGCCGCGCGCTTCGTCGACGAAGCCGTCGCCGTGGTGCAGGCCCGCGTCGGCACCTCAGGCTCCGTGATCTGCGGCCTGTCCGGCGGCGTCGACTCCTCGGTCGCCGCGCTCCTCGTCGAGCGCGCCATCGGCGAGCGGCTCCACTGCATCTTCGTCGACAACGGCGTGCTGCGGAAGGACGAGCGCGCGGACGTCGAGCGCATGTTCGCCGGCCGCCTGCACAACAAGCTGATCGTCGCCGACGCCCGCGAGCGCTTCTTCGCCGCGCTGCAGGGCGTCACCGACCCCGAGGTCAAGCGCAAGCGGATCGGCGCCACCTTCATCGAGGTGTTCGAGGAAGAGGCCAAGAAGCTCGGCGGCGCCGACTTCCTGGTCCAGGGCACGCTCTACCCCGACGTGATCGAGAGCGTGAACCTGCGCGGCGCCTCGGTCACCATCAAGACCCACCACAACGTCGGCGGCCTGCCCGAGCGCATGCGCATGGGTGTGGTCGAGCCGCTGCGTGAGTTGTTCAAGGACGAGGTCCGCCGCCTCGGCCTGTTGCTCGGGCTGCCGGAAGAGATGGTGTGGCGCCACCCGTTCCCCGGTCCGGGCCTGGCGGTGCGGGTCCTCGGCGAGGTGACGCCCGGGCGCTGCGATCTGCTGCGTGAGGCCGACGCGATCATCATCGAGGAGATCCGCAAGGCCGGGCTCTACCGTCAGCTGTGGCAGGTGTTCGGCGTGCTGCTGCCGGTGCAGAGCGTCGGCGTGATGGGCGACGGCCGCACCTACGAGAGCGCGCTGGCGATCCGCGCCGTCACCAGCACCGACGCGATGACCGCCGACTGGGCCCGGCTGCCCTACGAGCTGCTGGCGACCATGAGCGCGCGCATCATCAACGAGGTCCGCGGCATCAACCGCGTCTGCTACGACATCAGCAGCAAGCCGCCGGCGACCATCGAGTGGGAGTGACGCCCGGTGGCCGCGGGCCGGCCGCTCGGCTATCGTGGTCCGACCATGCGCGTCCCTCACGATGACGGCCCGCCGCCGCCCCCGCGTCCGCCCAAGGGTCGCAAGCGGCCCGGCGAGCGGGCGGCCGAGGCTGGCGCATCGGACATGTCGCAAGAGCCAGGCCGTGCCGCGGTGACGCCGACGAGCGCGGGTGGCGAGGCGGGGGAGGGGCCCTCGCTGCGCCCGCAGTCCCTGGCCGAGTACGTCGGCCAGGCCGCGCTCAAGCGCAAGCTCGAGGTGTTCGTCCGCGCCGCCCGCGGCCGCGACGAGCCGCTCGACCACACGCTGCTCCACGGGCCGCCCGGCCTCGGCAAAACGACGATGGCGCACATCCTCGCCCACGAGCTCGGGGTGCGCCTGCACCTGACCTCGGGGCCAGCCATCGAGCACAAGGGCGTGCTCGCCGGGCACCTCACCGCACTGGGGTCGCGCGACGTCCTCTTCATCGACGAGATCCACCGGCTCGCGCCGACGGTCGAGGAGAGCCTCTACTCGGCCATGGAGGACGGCCGCATCGACCTGCCGGTCGGCGAGGGCACGCGCGCGCGCACGATCGGCTTCGAGCTGGCGCCGTTCACCCTCATCGGCGCCACCACGCGTACCGCCTTGCTCAGCGGGCCGCTGCGCGACCGCTTCCAGATCATCGAGGCCATCGAGTTCTACGGCGACGACGAGCTGGCCGCGATCGTCTGCCGCACCGCGTCGATCCTCGGCGTCCCGGTCAGCGGCGCCGCGGCGCTCGAGATCGGCCGGCGCTCGCGCGGGACCCCGCGGATCGCCAACCGCCTGATCCGCCGCGTCCGCGACTTCGCCCAGGTCCGTGGCGCGCGCTCGATCGAGCTCGCCGACGCGACCGCGGCGCTGCTCGAGCTCGGGATCGACAGCGAGGGCCTCGACATGCTCGACCGCCGCCTGCTGACGATGATCGTCGAGAACTTCCGCGGCGGTCCGGTCGGCGTCGACGCCCTCGGGGCCAGCCTCGGCGAGCCACGAGACACCCTCGAGAGCGTCGTCGAGCCGTTCCTGCTGCAGCGCGGCTTCCTGCTCCGCACGTCGCGGGGGCGCGTCGCGACCATGAAGGCTGCGCGTCACCTCGGCCTCGAGCTCCCGCCCGGCTGGCAGGGCGCGCTCGATCTGTAGGAGCAGCGTTCATCGGCTCGCGGTGGCACGAACCACCGTTCGCGGCGCAACTGACACCGACGCGCGCGCCGGTGAGCGCCTGAAGCCGAGATGTAGGGCCTCCTCCTGCCGTTTTACGCGTAGTGGGTGTGTGCGCCCCCAGATTTCGTCGCCCGTGATATCCTGGCCGACGAGTGGGTGAGGGGGTTCGTAGACATATGAGAGTCGAGCATTGGTTGGCGAGTGGCTGTGCGTCGTTGGTTCTGTTCGCGTGCTCCGACGACGGCGCGGGCGGGTCGACTGCGGGCACGATGGGCAATTCGGGGACCGGGGTCACGAGCGTCGCTAGCGAGGCCACGGCCGGCACCGCCGGCACCGCCGACGAGTCCGAGACGGGCGGCTCGGAGGGCTCGGGTTCGGCGACTGCGACCGGAACGACGGCGCCGACCACCGGCGGGCCGACGTCGACCACAGTGGGGCCGACGAGCTCGACCACCGTCGAGCCGATGAGCGGCACCACGAGCACCACCGACGGCCTATCCGAAGGGACATCCGAGGGCACGAGCCAGAGCACGACCACCAACGGCCTCACCGACGGGACCACGACCACCACCGGCCTCGAGCCAGGCGTGTGCGGCGACGGTCAGCTCAACGTCGGCGAGCAGTGCGACAACGGCCCGGACAACGGCCCCGACGCCGCCTGCAGCGAGGAGTGCGTGCTCAACACCTGCGGCGACGGCAAGGTCGATCCGGGCGAGACCTGCGACCTCGGGCCGGACAACGGCCCCGACAACGGCTGCTCGGTCACCTGCGACATCCTGCCGACCTCGTGCGGCACCCAGGAGGCCGAGGCGGAGCTGATCCCGAAGCCGGTCGACATCATCATCACGATCGACAACTCGGGCAGCATGGGCAACGAGATCGTCGGCGTCCAGGACAACATCAACGTCAACTTCGCCCAGATCATCGAGAGCAGCGGCCTCGACTACCGCGTGATCATGGTGTCCCGCTTCGGCAACGACTCCGCCGAGAGCGTGTGCATCGAGGCGCCACTCGGCGGCATCGCGCAGGGCGGCTGTACCAACCCGCCCAACAAGCCGGTCAACGGCGACCGGTTCTTCCACTACAGCGTCGAGATCGGCAGCCACAACTCGTGGTGCCGGCTGTTGCAGACGCTGAACGGCAACACCGACGACGAGTACGGCTTCGCCCCCGAGGGCTGGCAGAAGTGGCTGCGCCCCGACGCGTTCAAGATCTTCCTCGAGCTCACCGACGACGGCGTCGAGTGCTCGTACAACAACATCAGCTACGACGACAACAACAACGTCAACAGCGGCCTGACCGCGGCCACCAAGTTCGACGAGCGGCTCATCGCCGTGGCCCCGCAGCACTTCGGCGACTCGAAGGAGGACCGCAACTACAAGTGGTACAGCATCGTCGGCATGGCCTACAACATGCCGGCCGACAAGCCGTACTCGGACGTGGATCCGATCGTCACCGGCAAGTGCCCGACGGCCGCGGACAACGGGACCGGCTACCAGACGCTGAGCAACATCACCGGCGCGCTGCGCTTCCCGCTGTGCGACACGAGCAAGTACGACGTCGTGTTCCAGGCGATCGCCAACGGCGTGGTCGCGGACGCCAAGATCGCCTGCGACTTCGAGATCCCGCCGCCGCCCGAAGGCAAGACGCTCGATGAAAACTCGATCGTCGTCGAGTTCACGCCGAGCGGCCAGATGAACCCGCTGCTCCTCGGCAAGGTCCCGAGCGTCGACCAGTGCGACTCGATGTCGTTCTACGTCGAGAGCGGCAAGGTCATCCTCTGCCCCGACGCCTGCGACCTGGCGCAGGACGACAAGGACGCGACCCTCAAGGTCGAGTTCACGTGTGACCCGCTGATGCCGCTGTGAGCGGCGGGGTCACGCGGCGGGCGACGTCGCGGGGACCTCGACCTCGCCGACGAAAGCGACTCGCGCCGGCCCGGTCATGGTGATCGAGCCGCCGGCGCGGTCCTGTCGCAGCACCAGAGGCCCACCCGGCAGGTGCACGACCACGTCGCGGGCGTAGGGCGCGAGGCCCTCGGCGATCGCTGCGGCCAGGGTGGCACACGCCCCGGTCCCGCAGGCCGAGGTGATCCCGCAGCCGCGCTCCCACACCCACAGAGTGATGCTGCCGTCGGCCTCGACGCGGGCGAACTCGACGTTGGTGCGGCCGGGGAACTGCGGGTCGCGCTCGACCGCCGGACCGTCGCCCCGCGCCAGCGCCTCGGGGTCCTCGTCGCGGACGAACGCGATCGCGTGCGGGTTGCCCATCGACACCGCCGCGAACGAGCGCCCGCCGACGCGTCGGGGGCCGAGCAGATCGGGCGGGCCCATGTCGATCGCCACCTGTCCGGAAGGACATGTCCTCGGGTGGAATTCGCGCACGGCGCACGGTTTCGGGCCGGCGTCGGTGTCGATGACCACCTGGCGGACCGAACCGGTGACGGCCAGGGCGACGCAGCGGAGGCCGTTGCCGCACATCTCCGGGCGCGAACCATCGTGGTTGACGACGATCATGGTCGCGGCGGCCTCGGCGGTGCGCGGCGGCCCGACGACCAGAATCCCGTCACCGCCGACGCCGAGGCGCCGGTCGCAGAGGGCAGGGGCCGCGGCGTGGAGGCGGGCGACCAGCGCGTCCAGTACCGCCGGAGAGGCGTCGCGCCGGTCGAGCAGCAGGAAGTCGTTGCCGAGCCCCTCGACCTTGGCGAAGCGCTCCAGCATCGCTCAGGGGGCCTCTGCGGGCTCGGGCGCGGGAGCAGGCGCCTCCGCGGGGGACTCGGCCTCGGCGGCAGGAGCCTTGCTGGCGGCCTTCTTGGGCGCAGCCTTCTTGGGCGCCGCCTTCACGGGGGCTGCGGCCGGAGCGTCGGAGGCGGCAGGGGCGGCCGGGGCGTCGGAGGCGGGCGCTGCCGGAGCATCGGCGCCAGCGGGAGCAGCCGCGGCACCCGCAGCCGGGGTGCCGGAGTCGGCGGGCGCCGCCTCGGCAGCCGGCGCGCCGGAGTCGGCCGCCGGAGTCGGCTCGGCCGGGGCTTCGCCGTCGGCCGCAGGAGCGTCCACGGGCGGCACAGCGGGCTCTTCAGCCGCGGTGGGGGTCGACGCCTCGGAGGGCGCGGACTCGCCGGCGGGCGCCGAGAACGCTTCGAGGTTGACCGGGTTGGGCCCGATCGCCTCCCAGTTGATCTCGCCGGAGGCGTCCTCCTCTGCGGGAGCCGTCTCCTCGCTGCGCTCCTGCAGACGGTCCGACCCGGAGTGGCTGCCGGCGTACGCGAGGAACATCGCGAAGACCATGAAGCTCATCGCGCAAATCTGCGTAACCTTTGCCAGAACGTCGGAGCTGCCGCCGCCGCCGAAGACGCTCTGGCTGGCCCCGCCACCGAGCGCCGTGCCCATGCCGCCGCGCCCCGCTTGCAGCAGGATGACCAGCACCATGAACAGGCACACCAGGATGTAGAGGACCGAGACGATGGTGACGATGATGTCGAACATGGGGAGCTGCTCGGCTTAGCTGGCCTCGGCGACGAGCCGGATGATCTGCAGGAAGGCTTCGGCCTCGAGCGAGGCCCCGCCGACGAGGAAGCCGTCGACATCGCCCGCGGCCATGAGTCCGGCCGCGTTTCCGGGCTTCACACTACCACCGTACAGGATCGATCTGTCGGCGCCAGTCGCGCCATGCTGTTCGGTGAGCCAGGTACGGATGCGTCGGTGCATCGCTCCGGCATCGCGCGCGCTGGCCGTCTTGCTGGTGCCGATCGCCCAGACCGGCTCGTAAGCGATGATCAGGCGGTCCTGAAAGAGCTCAGGATCGACTCCAGCGAGTGAGGCCGAAAGCTGCGAAATAACGTAGTTTTCGTGCTCGCCGCTCTCGCGGATCTCGAGCCCCTCGCCGACGCACAGCACGACGCGCAGCCCGGCCTGGAGGGCGCACTGGACCTTGCGAGCGATGAGCGCGTCGTCCTCGTGGAAGTGGGCCCGGCGCTCGGAGTGGCCGAGGATAGCGCCGTGGGCGCCGACGTCGGCGAGTTGACCCGGGCCGACCTCGCCGGTGAAGGCTCCCTCTTCCTGGGCGGCGCAGTTCTGGCCGAACAGATAGAGCGGCCCGGCCGGGCGGCTCCACGGGGCGAGGGCCTCCAGGGCGACCAGCGTCGGCGAGACGCCGATCTTGGTCCGCACCGGTCCCTCGAGCAGCTCGGGCGGGAGGCCGTCGACGATCTCCGTCGCCAACAGCTCCGCCGTGCCGCGGAACAGGTTCTGCTTCCAGTTGCCGATCGTCCAGCGAACTCGTGCCACGTCACGCGCTCCGGTTCGTGAGCAGGACATCGATGCCCGGCAGGCTGCCGCCGGACTCGATCATCTCCAGCGAAGCGCCGCCGCCGGTCGAGACGTGGTCGATCTTGTCGGCCACGCCGCTGTCCTGCAGGGCCGCGACGCTGTCGCCGCCGCCGACCACGGTGTAGCCGCCGCAATCGGCAACCGCCTTGGCGACCGCGAGGGTGCCCTCGGCGAACACCGAGTTCTCGAACAGCCCCATCGGCCCGTTCCAGAACACCAGCTTGGCGCCGAGGATGGCGGCGCGGAACCGCGCGGCGCTGGCGGGGCCGATGTCGAGGGCCATCTCGTCGTCGCCGAGGGTGCCGCTCTCGACCTGGATCACCCTGGCCGAGGTCGCCTTGGTGCCGACGCCGACGCGCAGGTCGGTCGGCAGCAGCACGCGCACGTCGCGAGCGCCGGCGCGGGTCAGCAGGCTCTTGCAGTCGGCGAACCGATCGGGCTCGAACAGCGAGGAGCCGACCTCCACGCCGGTGGCGGCGAGGAACGTGTTGGCCATCGCCCCGCCGATCAGGATGCTGTCGCCGGGCCGCAGCCGCTCGAGGATCGCCAGCAGCACCGGCAGCTTGTCGCTGACCTTGGCGCCGCCGACGATCGTCACGAACGGGTGCTCGGAGTTGTGGATGACGCGGCCGAGCGCCTCGACCTCGGCCTGCAGCAGGAGCCCCGCGGCCTTGTCGGCGACCAGCCCTGGCACACCCACGATCGAGGCGTGCGCCCGGTGCGAGGCGCCGAAGGCGTCGTTGACGTAGGCGTCGCACAGCGAGGCCAGCGCCTGGGCGAAGGCGGGGTCGTTGCGGGTCTCGCCGGGGTGCCAGCGCAGGTTCTCGAGCAGCACGATCTGCCCGGCCCGCGTGTCGTGCACCAGCTTGGTGACGCCGTCGCCGACGACCTCGTCGGGCAGCCGGACCTCGCACCCGAGCAGTTCGGCGAGACGGGCGCCGACGGGCTCCATCGAGAACTTCGGGTCAGGTGCGCCGTCCGGCCGGCCGAGGTGCGAGCCGAGGATCAGCCGGGCGCCGCGCTCCTGCAGCTTGCGGAGGGTGGGCAGCGTGGCCTGGATCCGCGTGTCGTCGCGGACCTGGCCGTCCTTCAAAGGGACGTTGAAGTCGACCCGCACGAACACGCGACGATTGCCGACGTCGAGCCGGTCCAGCGTGTTGATAGCGAGCGGGGCGTCTGCGTTAGTCGCCATGGCGGACCCATACCGACCCTCCGCAGGCAAGTCCACGCCGACACGCGTGAGTTCTCAGGGCGCAGTCAGGGGCCAGGCGGACGACGGCCCCGACAGCCGAACAGAAATGCGTCGGGCCCGCTCACTCGGCGGCCCAGCGGGCATCCGTCGCCTCGCGGACCTGACGAAGATCGTGGCTGACGAGCTCGAGCAACTCGGACGACAGCGCGACGATCTGTTCCGGTGTGTAGCCTTGCTCCCGCATCTGACGAAACAGGGAGCGGGCCAGGATGCTGAGGGCGCGGCGATTGTCGGCGCGGGATGCCCCCTCGGGCGACGGTACTTGAGCGACTGGGATCATGCGGCGTCCTTCTCGGCCTGGCCGCCCTGCAAGCCTCGGGCAGGGTCCGGACGATATGCCGCCAGCTCGGAAGAAGAGTCAATATTGGCGCCCGGTTAGGCCAGTCACGACCCGCGGGCCGAGGCGCGGACTCGCAGCCCGTGTGCACCTGGATGCACGCCGAATCGCCGCATCGTCCCTCCCGGCGCGTGCATCCAGATGCACAGCGCGTCACGATCTGCACCCCCGCGCGCGGGCGCGCCGGGCGATTCGCGATCAGTTCGCGGCCGGCGTCGGCAGGTTGATCTGGCCGAACAGGATCTTGAGCAGCACATCGAACCGCTGCCACACGTCGGGCGTCGGCTGCGAGAACGCGACCCCGACCTGGTATTGCCCCTCGGTCGGCGTCAACCACAGCACCTGCCCGAGCAGCGGCAGCGGCTCGCTCATGCCCCACTCGAAGACGAGCCGCAGGTGCGCGGTGACGTTGATGCCGGCGCCGACCGGATCGCCGACGACGCAACACAGGCCGGCTTCGGTGATGTCACGAATCCGCCCGGAGATCCGCGCGCGCCCGGTGTCGAGCTCGACGGCGAGGTCACAGACGAAGCGATCGTTGGCGGGCCTCGCGGCGGTCACGAGCGGGGAGCTTATCAGAAGCGGAGGCCGGTGAGGCCGGTCAGCACGGCCTCGATCTCGGCGACCCGCACTCGCCGACCGATCGCCTCCTGGCCGTCGCGGGCGGGGAGCAGGGCGATCTCGAGCAACAGCTGCTGCCGCTCGAAGTAAAGCTGGGTCACCGCCACCAGCACCCGCTCGCGCTCAGCCGCGGCGTCGAGGATCGCCCGGGCGGCCCGCAGCTCGTCCGGGTTGAAGACCAGGCGGCCGAGATCCCAGGTCGCCCGGACCCTCGCGCCTCGCCCGGCGCCCAGGTCCTGCGTCAGCGCGTCGGCCGTGCCCGCGGCCTGGTCGAGCTGGTAGTCGCGGTCGATCGTCTGGTCGTATTCGCCTTGCAGGCTGGGCAGGGCGCCCGCGGCCCTCGCCCGCGCCAGCAGCCGCCGCGCGCCTCGGGGCCCAAGCGCCAGCCGCTGGATCACCGCCTGCTGGACCTCGGCGATGCTCGGCCGCGCCGGCAGGGCCGCCAGCGCTCGCTCGAGGGCCGCCGGCTCGGGCACCGGCGTGGGCGGAGGCGCCGGCGCGAACGCCAGGGTCCATAGAAGGAAGGAGCCGGCCGCGATCATCGGACCTCTCCTCCGCACACGACCGCCGCCAGGGCCTCGCGCTCCTTGGTCGCCAGCGGCCCGCGGCTGCGCGTCGCCGGCAGCTCGCGCAGTTGCGGATGACGGGCGGCGTGCAGCTCGTGCCAGGCGAGTTGACGACCGACCCAGCGCAGCGGGTCGAAGGCGACGCCGAGGCTGGCGACCACCGACGTGCTCGTGGTCGCCTCGACGGCCGGTCCGACGCCCTGGCGCGCGTCGGCCCGCAGCTCGAGGCGCACGAAGACGTCCAGCCCGACCGGCCGGCGCATCCGAGCCAGCGCCGGGCCGCGGACGCACTGACCGGCTGGCAACGGGCAAGGGGAGGGTGCCCAGGCCCAACTGCCGCGGCTGTAGATCGGGACATGTCCGTTGGGACTGCAGGCGATCGCGGCCAGGCGTTCGCGCGGATCGATCGCCGCGTCGGCGGGTTGCAGCGACGGGTCGCTGCGCGTCAGCACGAACGTCGCGTCGTCGGCCCCGCGCACCACCGCGGTGGCGGCGTCGAGGAAGGCCGCACGCGCCTCGCGGGGATCGGGCGCGCCGGGCGGAAGATCGACGCGCTGCCAGCACGCCGCGTCGGGAGCACCGCGACGGCTGCCGTCGTCCCAGCAGACCCACAAGGACGATCGGACCGCGCCGAGCCAGGCTCGCGGCGCGGCGCTTCCGCCGTGCAGCAGCAGCGCCGGCGGCTCGTGGACGGCCGGCGAGAACAACAAGAAGAGAGCGAGGACAGGGGTCACACGGTGAGGTCGTTCGAACCGGGCCCGCTCTTGCACCGCCGCGAAAAAAAGTCGCGCTGCAAAAGAGGGTCGGCTTCAAGCGACCTCACCGTGTGCATGCGAACTTCTTCCTCACGCTGTCGCTCGTGTCGGCCGCTCCGCTCGCGCCGCTCGACGTCGGACCCGGGCTCGCGCCGCCGCCGTCGGGCCCCGGCTTCCACTTCATCGATGTCGGCCAGGGCTCGGCGCTCCTGCTCGTCGGTCGCGAGGGCCACACAGTGCTGATCGACGCCGGTCCGCCGCCTGCGAGCGAGCCGATCCTCGCCGCTCTGGCCGCGCACGACCTCGCCGCAGTCGACCTGTGGATCTTCTCCCACTTCGACAACGACCACATCGGCGGCTTCGCGCGCGCGCTCGCCGGGCCCGACAACCTCGCCGGCACCGACGACGATCTCGAGCTGCGCGAGCGCTGGGATCGCGGCATGGGTGGCATGCCCGAGACCCCCGCCGCGATCGCCTACGCCGCGGCCGGCTCTCCTCGCACCGCCGCGCGTCCCGGCGATCGCTGGGACGCGCCGGGCATGACGGTCCGCGTCGTCGCTGCGGGTTCGCCGCCAGAGCGCGCGGCCGAAAACGAGCGCGGTCTGGCCCTGTGCATCGAGGTCGAAGGCACCACGCTTCTCGCTCCAGGCGATCTCCCGTTCGTCCAGGTCGAGGCCGCTGCACGTGCATGCGGCGCCGTCGATGTGTTGTGGACCAGCCACCACGGCAGCCGCACCGGGATCTCCCAGGCCGTTCTGGCCGCTGCAGCGCCCGCGCTGGTCATCATCTCTGCGGGCGGCGACAATTCCTACTGTCACCCGCACCCCGAGACGCTCTCTTTGCTCCAGACGTACGCGGTGTGGTCGACAGACCTCGCTGGAGCCTCGCCGCACGGTCCCTGTCCAGGCCTGGCGGCCGCCTGGGGCCCCGAACATCACCTCGCGCTGGCTGATCTGTGGCTGCCAGCGGGCGGGGCCGATTGACCCCGAGTGAATGTCTGGGCTGCTCAGGCGCGCCGTGGTGCTGGCTCCGCATACGCTGTTACACTGGCGCCGCCCGTGCGGCCCTCCAGCTCCCCCCAGGTCCTTCTCGGCGTCGCTCTCGTCTCCGTGGTGGCCACGGGGTGCAGCGGCTGGGTCGGCTACGGTAACACCTACTACAAGCGCCGTGAGACGTCGGTCTCGCATGAAGCGACCTACAGCTTCGGCAGCCCCGGCTCGGCCTGGCGCCCGCTCTCGCAAAAGGGCACCCAGGTCGCGTGGTACAATGACGGGCTCGACGCCGTCATCGTGCTCGACAGCCAGTGCGAGATGCACGGCGACAGCTCGCTCGAGCAGTTCACCGACCACTTGCGCATCGATTTTCGTGAGTGGGAGGTGGTGTCGCAGGATCGGATCACGCTGATCCAGCGCGACGCGGTCCGCACCGTCGTGCTTGCCTCCATCGACGGGGTCATCAAGACCCAGATGGAGATTTACGTGGTGAAGAAAGACGGCTGCCTGTTCGACCTCGAGTACATCGCGCCGCCGCGCAGCTTTGAGAGCGGACGCGGAGACTTCGCCAAGGTCGTCAACGGGTTTGCCTTCCCGACCCGGGGCGGGTGAGCGTGCGCAGACCGTTCGAATACATCGGTGAAGCGATCCGCGCCGGCTTCGACTGGGCAGGCGGCATCTCGCTCCTGCTCGGTCGGTCGCTCATCCGCGGCGTCCAGCGGCCGTGGGGCATCTACGACGTCTTCTCGCAGATCGTCGCCCTCGGCATCCGCAGCCTCCCGCTGTCGACGCTCATGGGCGTGTTCGTCGGCATGGCGCTGACGTGGCAGTTCGGCGAGGCGCTGATGGGCTTCGGCGCCAAGAACGCCGTCGGCTCGGCCGCCGCGCTCGCGCTCGTGCGCGAGCTCGTGCCCACGCTGATGGCGCTGACGATCGGCGCCAAGATCGCGACGGGCGTCACCGCCGAGCTCGGGTCGATGAAGGTCTCGGAGCAGATCGACGCCATCGCCTCGCTCGGCGCCGACCCGATCAAGAAGCTGGTGTGGCCGCGCCTCGTCGCCTCGACGGTCACGCTGCCGCTGCTCAACATCTACGGCAACGTCCTCGCGCTGATCGGCGGCGCCTTCATCGCTGACCTCGTGTTCGACGTCCCGGCCGAGTACTTCTACGAGACGTACATCGACGAGCTGTACCCGATGGACTACATCTCGGGCCTCGTGAAGTCGTTCACGTTCGGCCTGCTGGTCGGCCTCATCGGCTGCTATCAGGGTTTTCAGACCAAGTTCGGCACCGAGGCGGTCGGTATCTCGACCACCAACACCGTGGTCGCCACCAGCGTGGCGATCATCGTGTTCGACTTCGTGCTGACGACGATCTTCCTGCCGGTCGGATAGTTCGCCATGGCGCCGATCATCGAGCTCCGCAACGTCTACAAGCGCTTCGGCGACAACATCATCTACGAAGACATGAGCTTCGCCGTCGAGGCCGGCGAGACGTTCACGATCATCGGCGGCAGCGGCATGGGCAAGAGCGTGTGCCTCAAGCTGATGATCGGGCTGCTGCCGTACGAGGCCGGCCACGTGCTGTACCGCGGCAAGGAGGTCGGCGAGATGGACGCCGAGAACCTCCGCGAGCTGCGCCGCAACGTGGCGATGGTGTTCCAGGGCGGCGCGCTCTTTGACTCCATGAGCGTGTTCGACAACGTCACCTACGCGCTGCGCGAGCACACCAAGATGTCGGACCAGGAGATGCTCGAGCGCGCGAGGGAGTGCCTCGACATGGTGGGTCTCGGGTACGACAAGGACATCCTCTATCGGATGCCCGCCAGCCTCAGCGGCGGCATGCGCAAGCGCGCCGCGCTCGCGCGATCGATCGCCATCAAGCCCGAGGTGATCCTGTACGATGAGCCGACGACCGGCCTCGACCCGGCCAACATCGAGCGCATCGGCCACATGATCCGGAAGCTGCAGAAAGAGCTCGGCGTGACCAGCATCGTCGTGACCCACGACATGCCGATCGCGTGGAACTGCTCGAACCGCGTGGCGATGCTGTGGCAGCGGAAGTTCCCGTACATCGGCACCCCCGCCGAGATCCAGGCGAACCCGGCGCCCGAGGTCCACGAGTTCATCAACGGCATCTATCACGAGGACCAGGACTGATGGCCAACCGCAAGGACGAAGCACGCCTCAACTTGATCGTCGGCCTGTTCGTGCTGGGCCTCGGCGCCGTCGGGGTGCTGTCGATCTTCATCATCGGTCAGGGCAAGGGCACCTGGAAGGAGAAGGGCCTCGTCTACGCCGACTTCCGCCAGGTCTCGGGCCTCAAGAAGGGCAGCCCGGTCCAGCTCGAGGGCATCGAGATCGGGGTGGTGCAGGACCGCGAGTTCGTCGAGCTCGAGTACCCGTGCAACCCGTTGACCGAGGACCGCGGCCGCTTCGGCCAGGAGCGCACGGACGACTGCGACCGCACCATGTTCTGCGCGCCCGAGGGCAAGTGCGCCGAGCTCGAGGCGTACTCCTTCAACAAGGACCTCCACCCGCCGTGCGAGGAAGACTCGCAGTGCCGCGAGGACGAGGTGTGCGTCACGCAGGAGTTCCGCCGCCGCTACCGCCGCGTCTCGTGGACCGGCAACACGGGCGTGTGCGACGGCTTCACGACCGACCACAAGCGCATCCGCGTGACCCTCAGCGTGTTCGCCGACAGCCTGCAGCACATCCGCGAGGACAGCCGCGCCACGGTGTCGCAGAACGGCCTCCTCGGCGATCAGCTGGTCCAGATCTCGGTCGGCCGTGGCGCGCCGATCCCCTCCGGCGGCCGGATCCAGACCACGCCCTCGCTCATCGAGGAGCTCGACAACGTCAAGGAGCGCGTCGACGGCGTGTTCGGCAAGGTCGAGGAGACGATCGGCGGCATCGCCGAGCTCGCGTCGGCGATGGGCGACGAGAAGACGATCCGCAACGTCCAGGGCCTGCTCGCCAACGTCAACGAGGTGTCGCGCCAGATCGCCGAAGGCAAGGGCCTGGTCGGCGCGCTGCTCAACGACGACCAGTACGTGCGCGACTTCGGGGCGACGCTCCGCAGCGTCCGCGACACCGCGCAGAACCTCAACGGCTTCGTCGCCAAGGCCAAGAGCAGCATGACGAAGATCGACGACAACCTGCAGCCGCTGGTCGACGACGGCCGCAAGGTGATGTCGGACGTCTCGACGGTCATCAAGGACCTCAAGGATCCGAACAACAAGAGCCTGCTCGCCAAGGTCGTCTACGACCCGAAGGGCGAGATGGTGAAGGACCTCGAGGAGACGCTCGACAACGTCAGCAAGGTCGTCTCCACCATCGAGAAGGGCGACGGCACGCTCGGCAAGCTGCTCAAGGACCCCAAGGCGTACGACGACCTGGTGAAGATCCTCGGCAACATCGAGCGCAACAACACCATCAAGAAGCTGGTCCGTTTCGTCGTCGAGAAGGACGAGGCCGCCAGCTCCGCCGCGCCCACCGCCAAGCCCAAGTGAGGCCGACGCGGACGTGAGCCGGTCCGCGGTGCGGACCGCAGCCCGAGGCGCGGCGCGCTGAGCCGCGTGGCTCTCGAAGGGCCGTGGAGACGCGCGAACCGTCGCGGAGCCCGCCCCCTCGCACGGACGCACGTGCAGCCGCCTGAGGCGAAGGCCGGCGGCCGTCAGCCGACGAAGCCCGACTGCGCGCGGACGGAGGGGCGCGAGGATATCGGGAGCGCGTGGCCGCTGGCGCGGGCCAGCGGGCCGTGCTGCATGGCCTTTCGGCCATGTCTAAGAGGTCATGTCCCTGAGGACATCGAAGGCGCCACGGTGTGGTCGATGAAGCCGGCGATCTCGTCGGCGATCTCCAGCGGGAACTCGGCTGGCAGCGCGTGCGTGGCGGCGGGGTAAACTTTCCACTGGGCGCGGGGGATCTGGGCCACCAGGGCCCGCATCGTCGCCAGCGGGACGAAGTTGTCGCGCGCTCCGGCCACCACCAGAGTGGGCACTGCGATGGTCGGCAGGACGTCGGCGGCGCTGTGGCGCTGGGCTTCGTCGACGACCGCGAGGAACAGCTCGGGGTTCATCGCCGCGATGCCGCGCATGTACAGCTCGAGGTCGGCGACCTCGATGCGCTCGGCGTTGACCTGGCCGCTGCGCAGGCTGAGCTCGCGCGAGAGCGGGGAGGGCAGCCACTTGCGCCACGTACGGGTCGTGACGTCGCGGGCGATCTTGGTGGCCGCGAGCGCGAGCGGCAGCAGGCGACGGAAGTTCTGCGTGCCCTGGAAGCTGTCGAGCACGCGGCCGCTGGGCCCGGCCAACGAGAGCAAGCCGGCCACGCGTTCGCGATGCCGGCGGTACAGCTCCAGCGCGACCGGGAAGCCCATGGAGAAGCCGACCACGACCACCGGGCCGACGCCGAGGTGCTCGCATGCCGCCGCGGCGTCGTCGGCCAGCGTGGGGATGCTGAGCCGCCACGGCCGCGGCGGGTCGGGGGACTGTCCATGCCCGCGATAATGCATGAACACGACGCGCCGCTGCTCGCTGAGCAGCGGCACGATGCGTTCAAAAGCCCATCCTGCGCAGCCGAGGCCGTCCAGGATCAAGATCGCGGGTGGGGGAGCGTCCTTGGGGCCGCTGACGAAGAGGCGAATCGAAGCCCCGTCGTCACGCCGAAGGCGAAGCGCGAGCGGCCCGGCCGCCAAGGGGTCGGGGGAGCGGTTACTCGTTCCGCCCGCGCTCGTCATCCGGGGCGTCATCCGCGAGTTCGTTGACGCTGGGGTACTTCATGATGTCCTTGCGCGCGATCTTCCAGGCTTTCTGGACGATCCACGAAAGCGAGCGGTCCTGGCGGTTCGCCTCCTCCTGGATCTCCTTAAGCATTTGTTCGGGGAAATAGAGCGACTGCTTGCGCTTGTCCGAGCTAGCCATGCCGATGTGGTCTCCGCTGGTGAAAATCGCGGAATTTAGGGTAGGCTTCGCGGCGTTTGGCTGTCAACCGCGAGCATGACGCCGACCACGGCGCGCCGGGGATGGACGAGGGGACAGGACCGGCCGCCCAGGGCGCTCTCGCCGCCGCCGATCCGCGCGGTTTTGGCCGCCTGCGGCCGGTTGCGGGCCGACCGGACTCGGCCGCGGACGAAGGTGCCCAGGGCGAGGCTGAGGGTGGTACGGACGGCCGTTCTGCGCGTGCGCAAGCGCGGCGGGAACAGCGGCGCGGGCTCATCCTGGCGGCCGCCACCCAGGTGTTCAAGGAGAAGGGCTACCACGCGACGTCGGTCGGCGACATCATCGACGCCGCCCGGATCGCGCGCGGCACTTTCTATCTCTACTTCACGAACAAGCGTGAGATCTTCGCCGCTCTCTCGGCGGGGTTTTTGGCGGTCATTCGCGGCAGCGTCCGCAAGATCTCGCTCGACCCGACCGAGGGCGAACCGCTGGCCCAGATGCGGGCCAACTTTCGCCGTGTGATCCACACCGTGCTGCAGCACGAAGATCTCGCGACGATCGTGCTCCGCGACGACGCGCTCGATGCCGAGGCGCGAGCGCAGCTCGACCTCTTCTACGAGCAAGTGATCGGACTGATCGGACAGGCGGTCCGCGTGGGTCATCGCCTCGGGATCGCGCGCGAGTGCGACGAGACGATCATCGCCGTCAGCGCTCTCGGTGCGCTGAAAGAGATCCTCACGCGCATGCTCGCGGGACGACGCGCGACCTCGACCGCGCCGAGTGCGCTTGCGGGCGAAGCGAGCGAGCCTTCGGCGTTGTCCGCAGCCAGCGAACCAGGCGAAGTCGGTGTCGCTTCTGCGGCGCCGCCCACGCCCTTCGCCGATCCAGATCGGCTCGCTGACGAACTCCTCAGCTTCTTTGTCCGCGGGGTGTTTACCCAGGACACTCGCTAAGCTACCCTGCCGCCCCATTCTGGCGGTCCGCCCTGGACAACCCGCGAGCCCGGGCCCCACACTGCCTAACCGGGGAACTGTTCGGTGCGCACCCCAGAGAGGACGGAGTCGTCACGATGGCCTTGACGAAAGCTCAGAACGAGAAATTCCGCGCGATGCTGCTCGAGCGGAGGAACGCCCTCATCAGTCAGGCGCAGCGAACGCTCGAGAGCGACATGGTGCTGTCGCCCGACGATCGCTTCGACGAGGTCGACCAGGCGTCCAGCGAGTACATGCAGGCTTTCAGCTTCCGCCTGCGTGGCCGCGAGAAGTTCCTGATGGAGAAGATCGACCTCGCGCTCCGCAAGATCGACCAGAACACCTACGGCACCTGCGAGGAGTGCGAGGAGCCGATCTCGCTCAAGCGCCTGCAAGCACGGCCGGAGACGCCGCTGTGCATCCAGTGTAAAGAGGCGCAAGAGAAGGAAGAGGCGGTCTACGCCGAAGAGTGACCCGCGACGATGGCGCCCGAGCTGTTCACCCTCCCGGGTCTCGGGTGGGCCATCACGCCGTATGGGCTCGCCGTCGCCGTCGCGTTGGTGACGGCCTGGCTGTTCTCGCTGCTGCTGGCTCGCCGCGACAAGCTGCCGACCGAGGTCCTCGGCACGGTCTTCGTGCTGTCGGCCATCGCCGGGCTGCTCGCGGCGCGCGCGAGCTATCTGCTGCAGCAGGGCCAGGCGCTCGAGCTGTCGCACCTGCGCTCGCTGCCGGCCGGCGGCCTGGCAGTGTTCGGCGGTCTGTTCGTGGCGCTGGCCGTGGCCGCGATCGGCTGCCGTCGCTTCCGCGTGCCGACGCTCGCCTGGCTCGACTGCTGGGCGCCGGCGGTCGCGCTCGGCGGGGTGCTCGAGCGCGTCGGTGCGTTCTTCGCCGGGGCCGACTTCGGCATGTACGTCGGACCAGGTGACTTCGGACATGTCCTCGGGGTCACGTACCCCGCGGGCTCGCCGGCGTTCTTGCTGCACACGGCGGCGTTCCCCGGGCTGCCCGGGCTGAGCGAGGCGACGTCGGCGCCGGTGCATCCTGTCCAGCTCTACCTGGCGGCGACCTGCGCGGTGGCGCTGGGGGTCGGCCTGCTGATGCGCCGGCTCCGGCGGTTCTCGGGCCAGACGTTCCTCGCGGTCGCGGCGGTGTTTCTGATCGGCCGCGCGGTGCTGTTCGAGCCGCTACGCTTCGACGCGTCGCCGCTGACGCTCGGGCCGCTGCGGCTGCATCAGGTCTCGGGTCTCGGGCTGTTGCTGGCGGCCGCGGTCGCGTGGTGGATGCTGTCCGGCCGCGCGGCGGCGCAGCCGGACGTGGCCCGGCAGTGGGAGGGGGGCCCGTGGACGCCGCGAACGTGACGCGCCCGGCGATCCCGGTGGTGGTGATCCACGGGGCCCTGCGCTCGCGCGTGGGCCTGTGGCCGGTGGTCCGGTATCTGCGCAACCGCGGCTTCCAGGCGGCGGCCTTCGGCTACGCGACGCGCAGCGACAGCCTCGAGCGCCACGCGGAGCGGCTCGAGCAGTTCATCGCCACCTGGCTCGAAGGCCAGAAGGTGCCGATGCTCGGGATCTTGACCCACAGCATGGGCGGGCTGGTCGCGCGGGCCTACCTCGCGCGACCCGGCGCGGCCGAACAGGCGCATCGTCAGCGCGTGGCCATGCTGGCGCCGCCGAACCAGGGCGCGGCGCTGGCCGCCCGATTCCGCGGGTTCAAGCCGTTCCGCTGGCTGTACGGCGCCGCGGCCGATGTGCTGCAGCCAGACCATGCGGCCACATTGCCGCCGCCGCCGACGAGCGCGCAGGTGCTGATCCTCGCCGGCGGCAAGCGCATGGGTGATCGCGGTTACTCGCGCTGGATCGCCGGCAACAACGACGGGTTGGTCGGCGTCGCCGAGACCGCCCTGCCGGGGATCGATCCGGAGCTGGTGGGCGGGGCCCACAGCGTGCTGCAGTGGCGCCCGGCGGTGCTGGCCCGCGCGGCGGCGTTCCTGGCCGCGACCGAATGAGCAGAGCGCCGGCAGTCCGCTGCGGCTCGAGGCGTGGATGGGCGGGGGCCCGCAGCGTGCCTACAGACATGCCGAGAAGGACATGTGCGATGAGACATGTCCTTCTCGACAGCCTGGGTGCGGCGCGCGTCACATCGGCAGCGGCGGGGCGCAGGTCGAGACGCCGGCGCCGACGATCCGGATGGGCGCCTGGGTGAGCAGCGTGAGGGCCTGGTCGCTGTCGTCGCTGTTGTCGAAGTCGAGGTGCCACACCTCGCTGTTGGTGACGAAGTCGCCGGTGGAAGTGAAGAGGTAGAAATCGCCGCCCCACCAGGCGAAGGCGAACGCGCTCTCGCTCTGCAGGCCGGGCAGGGGGAGCACGTCGATGATGTCACCGGTCGCCTTGTCGTACTCGGTGAGGAGCGCCGGCGACGAGCCCTGGAACGCGAACAGCCTGCCGGTGCCGGTGCCGGTCAGCTCGCCCCAGGCGTAGTCGATGCCGGCGATCGTCGACAGCTTGAGGGTCTGCGGATCGATGACGCCGAGCGCTCCGACGTCGGGGCCCTGGAGGTCGGGGGAGATGCCGGAGTGGGCGTAGAGCTTGTCGCACGGGTCGTTCAGGCTGTTGGCGACGAAGGCCATGCCGAACTGCGGGAACATCGGATTGTCGGGGACAAAGCCCGGGTCCTTGCACTCGACCGGGTCGCTGGCGTCGTTGAGATCGACGGTGTAGAGGTCGCCGTCCCAGTACTGAATCCACGCGCGCCCCTTGCGGCTGACGCCCATCGAATAGGTCTCGGTCAGGCCGCCGCAGTGGATGTCGGCGATGAAAGAGAAGGAGCCGGACTTGGGATCGAAGCTCCACAGCGAGCCGACATCGGACAGGACGTACACGAGCTCGGTGCCCTCGGCGCACGGACAGCCGGCTTCGGGTTCGTTGTCGGCGCCCGTCATCTCGATGCCGGTGGTCGTCGGCTGATCGCCGCTGTCCCAGCTGCCGCCGGTGTCGCCGGTCCATCCCGCAGAGGCGCCGTCGGTCGCAGAGATGAAGCCGTTGGCGCCGTTGCTGTCGTCGTCGTCGTCGTCGCCGTCGGTGTCACCGTCGCCGAACAGGCCGATGGGGCAGGCGGGGAGGAACAAGGCGGTGACGAGGAGCCCGAGGAGGCGGACGCTGCGCATGGTTTTCACGATAGCGAAGATCGCCGCGCGGGCCCGTGCTCGCCCGTCTGGCCCGGTTCTGGGGCGGTTCTCGCCCGCCGAAGTCCGACCGTCGTCCGACGCTTCCCGGACGTTCTCGGCCGCCGGCCGGAGGGCCGTGATCGCCGACGCGCGTGTCGCTTCGTCCGACCGAGATCGGCCCCGTCTCACCGATCTCGGGCCTCGATCTCGAGCGGCGTTCCAGCGCAGCGCCGCCGACGATCGCAGCGCCGCCTCCGCCTGTGCCAAGGGCCAGGCGCGGATCGGCGGGCGCATGTGACCCATGGCACCTGGCCTTCCGGCGCTGGCGCTTGGGGCATGCCTGAAGGTTCTGGTGCGCGATCGGACCCTTGGAGGCGGTCCCGAAGGACAGGTCCCAGAGGTCCTGTCGCTGGGGCCGGGTTCCCCCATGAGTTATCTCCATTGGGTGACTGTTCTAAGCGCCAGGAATCATGTGTCATGGTCTGACTCTCCCCAATCCACCACAGATGAGCGACGGGACCATGAACGAGAACGAAGTTGCACAAGAGATCGGCAAGCGCATTCGCCAGTGGCGAATGAATACGCCGCCGCCGAAGACGCGCCGCAAGCGGCAGAACGAGACGGGCTGGCGGCCGCACATGACGATCGAGGAGCTCGCCAAGGCCACCGGGCTGACGGTCACCACCGTCAACAAGCTCGAGCTCGGCTACAAGGCCCCGCGGATCGAGTCGCTGCTGCTGCTCTCACAGGCCTTCGGGTGCGATCCCAGCGAGCTTCTGCCCAAGACGAAGCACCGCAACAGCGGCAAGTCGGAGCTGCTCAACGAGCTGGCCGTCGCCGCGACCCAGCTCGGCGCGAAGCAACTCCGCGAGCTCATCAAGCAAGCCCGCGGGATGGAGCCGGGCTGAAACCCGGCGGCAGGCCGCGGTTTCGCACCGCGGCTGCCTGCCCGCCAGCGCAGTTCAGGCTGGCGGGGCTCAACGTGGGGGCTTGCGGTCGGGAGCGAGGAAGGCTATAAGGCGCCTCCACCCGCTGCGGGCGCGTAACTCAGCGGTAGAGTGCCACCTTCACACGGTGGAAGCCATAGGTTCGATCCCTATCGCGCCCACAACTGAATCTGCCCAGTTCATGGGACGAGAGCCGCCACATGGCGGCTCTCGTCGTTTGGTCGCTCGGCTGCCGCCGGGCGGGGGCGAGGCGTTCGCGGTGATGCGCTGGCAGCGCTCGCGCGGCTCCCGACTCGGGGAGGCCCTGCGGGAGTCGGAGCGGCGCGCGCATCGCGGAGGGGTCGTCGCAATTCGACGGCGGTCCGAGGGCGTCGGGCCGAATGACGCGGAGGGGCGCTGGGGGTCTCGGCGGCGTCGCGCCAGCGGGAGGCTTCAGGCGGGCATCGATAGGTCTGAGAGGACGTGGTGTCTCCAAGGCCCGGGTGCGGGTGAGCGAGAAGCGGCGGCGCCCGATCGTCCGTCACCTGGCGAAAGCGCGGGCTGTCCGAAAGGCCATGCGATGAGCGCCCGAGAGCCGATCCTTGTTGGCAGTTCGTAGCGATTCGACGGATTCCTTTGGGTGCGCGTGGGAGGCACTGCGGGCGAACTAGAAACGCCGGCGGTGGCGCGCCGTCGCTGACTCGTCGGCGAACGAGCTGCCTGTCCGAAAGGTCATGTGCGATCTTCGGTGCGCTGAACCATTCTTGCCGAGAGTCGGTCCTTGGTGGCGGTCGTCACAAGGCGACGGCCTTTCAGGGCCGTGGGAGGCATCGGGGGGGCACGGCCGGCCGCCGTCGTTTGTTGTCGGCGAACGGAAGGCCTGTCCGAACGGGCATGTGGCGCTCTTCGGTGCGCTGATCCTCCCTGAGGTTCGTAGTGGTTCGATGGTTCTTCTCTTGTCCGTGTGGGAGGCATCGGGGGGAGCAAGAAACGCCAGCGGCGGGGCGCCGTCGTTTGCTTGTCCGCGAACGATCGGCCTGCCCGAACGGGCATGTGGTGCTCTTCGGTGCGCGGATATCCCTGAGGGTTCGTTGCGGTCGAAGGTTCTTCTCCTGTCCGCCTGGGAGTCGTCGGCTCGTCGGCGAACGGGATGCCTGTCTGAAAGGGCATGTGGCGCTCTTCGATGCGCTGATCCTCCCTGAGGGTTCGCCGGTTCGACGGTTCGTCTCTTGTCCGTCTGGGAGGCATCGGGGGCGAGCGAGAAATGCCAGCGGCTGTGCGCCGTCGTCCGCTCGGCGGCGAACAGGAGGCCTGTCCGAAAGGGCATGTGTCGCTCTTCGGTGCGCTGATCCCCTCGCATGGTTCGTCGAAGTTCGATGGTTCTCTTCTTGTCCGCCTGTGAGGCATTGCGGTCGAGCGAGAAACGCCAGCGGCTGTGCGTGGTCGTCTGCTTGCCGGCGAACGAGCGGCTGTCCGAAAGGGCATGTCGACGGTTCTTTCAGGTCCGCATGGGAGGCACTGTGTGGCGCGCGAGAAACACTCGTGGCGGCGAACGATCGGCCTCTCAGAAGAGCTGTGGCGCTCTCTCGTTGCGCGGATCCTCGCTCACGGTGCGCTGCAGTGGATGCTGTTCGCAGGGTCCGGCCGCAAACACGATGGGCTAGCGAGACGGCGCTGCCGCGCCGTCGCCTCGTCCGGGGAACGAGCGGCGGTCTGACGGGCGACGTGAATGGCGGGAGGTCGCTGGTGGAGGAACGGCGGCGCGGTCAGGACCTGTGCCAGGTCTCAGCGGCGTCGCGCCAGCGCGTCGGCGCGCGCATCGACGGCGTCTTTCGCTTCCTTGAGGCCGACGCCGTGGACCTCGCGGAAGCGCTTGATCGCTGCGATCTTCTGATTGTTGCGCAGCAGTTGATCGATCTCCGCTTCGAAGGCCGAGAGCGTGGGGCCGGATGCCTGCGTGAACTCCCAGCGGAGGGCCTCGATCGCGGCGCGGGCGGCGAGGAGCGTGCCGCCGTGGCGGGCGCGGTGACGGCGAATGGCCTCGATGGTCGCGCCGTGGCGCACGAGCTCGCGGATGTCGACGTCGGTCACCCGGCGATCCTACGCGGGTCGGCGGCGTCGGAGGAGGAAAACCACCGCGAGGCCCGCGGGCGCGACCGCGAGGACCAGCCACGGCCAGCGCGGCGGCGCAGGGGCGGGCGTGGGTTCCGGCGCGGCCGTGGATGGCATGGCGGAGGGCGGTGGGACGGGCTGCGGTGCAGGGGCCGGCGCGAGTTCAGGCCGGCGGATCGTCAGCGCGGATCTGCGCCGGTGCGCCACGAAGTCGAGCGGCGGAACATCTGGCCGTGAGGACATGTCCTGAAAGACAACATGGCCGAGCAGCCGGTGGCCGCCGGCGAGGCGGGCGAGCAGCGGCAAGCGGACGGTGAAGGCGTCGACCGGGCCGGGGCAGGTGAAGCCGACCGAGACCGCGAGGCCGTCTTCCTCGACGAAGGTGAGCTTGTCGACCGCGCCGGGGCAGGCGTCGGCGCCGAGGGAGATCTGGATGCCCGCGAGGACCTGTTCGCTGAGCAATGTCTCGACGGACAGGAGCTCCATCTCGTCGAGCTGGCCGCTGCGGTCGGCGTCGGCGCCGGGCACGAGCTCGACGATCTCCGGGCGGGCGAATACCAGCTCGGCGGTGACCCGGGCGTCGGCGATCCGCAGCTCGGCTTGCGACAGGCCACGCTCGTGCGCATCCGCGGGGGTAGGGGCGCCGAGGCCGGCGGCCGCGGCGAGGGCGGCGCGGACGCGGAGGCTGGGACGGCACGGGCGGAGGAGCACGCGGCCATGGGACGCGAGCGGGCGCGCCCGTGCAAGCAGGACTTTCGGGCCCGCGCGCGGCCCGCTAGCCTGTGCGCGTGACCGATGGGCCGCTGAGCTTGACCAAAGTGACGGCGTCGATCGGCGGGGCGCTGCTCGCCGCGTCGTTCTTCTTGCCGCTGGTGGACGTACGCGCCGGGGGCCCGGCGACTGCCGACGTGTTCGGGGTCGAGGCGATGCGTCGCCACATCGAGGGCTCGCGCGAGCTCGACAGCGTGAAGCCGCTGATCGCCCCGGCGCTGCAGCAGCTCGATACTTTCGGCGCCGGGCCGAGCCTGCGCAACCTCTCGCGCCTGGTGGCGGCGACGAAGGAGATCGTCGACACCGTGGTCGCCACCGGTGTGGCCCCGGCCGAGGCGCAGGTGGCATCGACGGCGCTCGGCACCACGCGCCTGGCGTTGTGGCTGGTGCCGGTGGTCGGCGCGTTCCAGGCCGTGATCCCGCTGCTGACGCGCTTTCGCGGCTACGCCGGCTTCTTCGGCCTCGTGGCGCGGTTCAGCTGCGGGCTCCTGTTCGTGACTCTGGCCCTGATCCCGCTGCTCGGGGCCCCGGAGGCGCGCCCGTTCCTCGGCTCAGCGGTCTACGCGGCCCTGTTCGGCGGCGGGCTGATGATGACGGCCGGGGTGTGCGGGGTGACCCGCGACAACTTCGTGCTGGTGCTCGCGGCCCAGGCCGGCGTATTCGCGGCGATGGTGTTCGGGCTGTGGTCGCTGGTCGAGGCGGCGCAGCGCGCGTTATGATCTGGAGGACATGTCCTTATGGGCATGTCTTGAAGGCAAGGTCCTCTGGGGCATGTCTCGGAGACCATGAGAGAGCGATAAGGAGAAACGCCTGCGATCGCGCTCGTCGTCGCGGGGGAGTGATGGCGAGCGCGGCGCGTCGGGCGGGTGGGGCAGCCTGCACGGGTGGTCCGAGGCCGGCGAGGAAGGCCGCGAGCTCGTCCCGGGAACCAGGACGTCGCTGCAGTCTCGCGCCGGTGGGGGTCGGGCGCGGGTGAAGGGTCGCCGGACGGCGCTGCAGCGCCGCGCGGGTTTGGTCGGGCGCGGGTCGTGAAGCGCCGCCGGATGTCGCTGACGCGCCGCACCAGGGGCGGTCAGAGGTCGGCGAGGAAGGCGGTGAGCTCGTCGCGGCGGGCCATGACGTCGCTGAAGCCGAGCTCGAGCAGGCGGCGGAGGTAACCTGGCTCGAAGGCCAGGTACGAGAGGAGGTCCCAGCCGCGCTCGCCGGTGGCGCCGATGCCCCGCAGGAGGTAGCGGACGACCCGCGGGAACTCGTCATACTGATCGACGGCCATGCGCCCGAGGTCCTGCGAGGGCTGGAGGGCCAGCACGGGGATCGCTCGCAGGCGGCCGGGGATGTCGGCGTGGCGTTCGAGCGGGACGTGGGCGATGGTCCGGTTGATGCGCTCGAGCAGCTCGAGGTCGGCCTCGAGCGAGTCGAGGAAGACGGCGTTGAGCAGCACGCCGACGATGTCGGCGACGGCCAGGCGATCGCTGCGGACCTCGTCGTTGAGCTGGAGCGTCTGGTCGCCGGTGCGGGCGTAGCGGATGCCGATCGCCAGCAAGCGGTCGGCGCCGAGGTGGATCGCGGGGCTCATGGGCGCGTGCATGCGGACGCAGCCGTCGCCGTGGAAGGCGCCGTCGATGGCGACCGGCGGGAAGAACAGCGGGATCGCGGCGCTGGCGAGCACGTGCTCGAGGCGCAACTTCGTGCGTCGCCCGAGCCGGGTGCTCCGCACCCACGGACGGGCGTCGGCGTCGGCCTCGAAGAAGGTGACTGCGGTGCCGGTGAGATAATTGGTGGCGGTGACCGCGAGTCCGCGCAGGCGGCCGGTACTCAGGTGCTCGCCGATCCGCGTCAGCGGCAGACGTTCGGCCAGCAGGCCGCGCAGCGGCGCAGTGTCGAGGAGGAAGTTGGTGGGGCTCGCGCCGAGCAGGCCGCCCAGGCTGAGGTCGCGCAGCCAACTGGAGCCGATCGCGGCCAGCCGCGGCATGTCGGTCCGGTAGACGTGGTCGGGCGTGAGCCGGTGCCAGAAGTCGCGCAGCATCCGGGCGGCGCGGGGGAAGTCGTCGGCGTGAGCGGCCAGGAAGGCGGCGTTGATCGCTCCGGCGGAGACCCCGGCGAGGACGCGGAAGGGTAGCTCGCGGACGCCGGCGAGCTCGGCCAGGGCGTGTATGGCGCCTGCCTGGTAGGCGGCTCGCGCTCCGCCGCCGGTGAGGACGAGCCCGTAGGTGGCCACGTCGGCAGGCTAGCACCGGGGCGTGACGTGCGGGCATACTCGCGAGCGCGTTGAACGACCCCACGAAGGCCGCCGAATCGGATGCGCACGGGCTGCGCGATGCGTTTCACCAGCACTTCGGCACGGTGCGAGCCGCCGCCCGCCTGTTCGGCATCCCGTCGTCCGTGCTCGACGACGTGGCCCTGCAGACGTTCGTGATGGCCCACGGGCGCGGCGAAGACCTGCGCGAGCCGCCGATCGCGCGTGCTCGGCTGGTCACGCTGACGCGCCGCGTGTCCGAGTGGTACCGCGAGGAACTGCCGGCCTCGACCGTGGACGTGCCCACCGAGTTCCCCGGCGCCGACGTGCTGACGCGCTTCCTCGCCGGCCTCGCGCCGCAGGCGCGCGAGGTGTTCGTGCTGTCCGAGCTCGGCGGTCTGCGAGTCCCCGAGATCTCGGCCGAGCTCGGCGTCGGCTTTGAGACGGCGCGGGCGCAGGTGGTCGAGCTGGTGCGGGACTTCGCGGCGGCCACGGCGGCGGCCGGCGCCGAGGAGGTGCTCCACGATCTCGTGCGGGTGCTCGATCCGCCGCCGGTGCAGCGCGATCTGCAGCTGGCGGCGCTGAATGCCCGACTGGCGCCGCGGTCGCTGACGCCGGACGGGGCCGAGCCGCCGCACTCGCAGTGGGTGATGCCGATCAGCCTGCGACGAGCCACGAGCGAACCGCTGCCGGCGGCCGCGTCGGAGCTGGCGCAAGGGACAGGTCCTGCGGGACAGCCGGCGGCCGGCTCTTTGGGCGCGGAGGGCTCGGCGGCCGCGGGGACGGGCGCTGCAGGGCAGAGTGGAACGCTGCTCGGGATCGCGGGGCTGAGCCCGGGGGGCTTGGTGGCCGCTGGGGCGGCGAGCAGCGATTTTGCTGCCGGAGGGCCGGGGGACGGCCAGCCGTCGGGTGTGCAGGTGCTCGAAGGAAGTGCGCCTGCAGCGGGAGCGCCCGCGAGCGGTGCGAGTGAGCAGATGACCGGAGGGACAGGCGGCTCGCCTGGGCAGGGACCGTCGCCGGGGCTCGGCGCGAATGCGCAGATGACCGGAGGGACAGGCTCTGCATTGAGCGGCGGGTCTCCCGGAGCGGCGCCGGGTGGCATGGGTCTCGAGGTGCCGGGTGCTGCCAGCGCCGGGCCGGGGGCCAGCGGGCAGATGGCCGGAGGGACAGGTACGGCACCGAGCGGAGCCTCGGGGGCGGCGCCGGGCAGCTGGCCTGCTCCGCCCGGCATCGGTGCGGGACTGCCGAGCGCCGCGGTGCCGGGAGCGAATGCACAGATGGCCGGAGGGACAGGGGGCGGACCCGCGTGGGGACCGCCGCCTGGGCTCGGCGCGAGTGCGCAGATGGCCGGAGGGACAGGTGGCGGGCCCGCTTGGGGACCGCCGCCCGGGCTCGGTACGAGTGGGCAGATGGCCGGAGGGACAGGTGCTGGTCCGAGTGGAGCTGGACCGGGCGGCTGGCCTGCTCCGCCTGGAAGCGGACTGGGGGCGCCGGGTGCTGCGGGCGCTGTGCCGGGCGCGAATGCGCCGCTGGCGGGAGGGCCAGGCGTGCCGGCGGGAGGGCCGCTTCCGGGGATTGGAGGGAGCGCGCCCGGTGGCTGGCCTGCTCCGCCCGGCATCGGTCCGGGGGCGCAGAGCGCTGCCGGCGGGCCTTTGTCGGGGGTGAATGCGCCGCCAGCCGGGGGTGGACCGGTTTGGGGACCGCCGCCCGGGATTGGGGGGAGTGCGCCGGGAGGTTGGCCTGCTCCGCCCGGCATTGGCCCGGGGGCGCAGAACGCTGGTCATGGTCATGCGCCGGGCGCGAGTGCACAGATGGCCGGAGGGCCAGGTGCGGGGGCGGGGCAGGTGGCCGGAGGACCAGGGGCGGGGGTGCCCGTAGCGCCTGCGGGTGCCGCATGGGGACCACCAGGGGGTGGAACGCCGTCGCCCGTGGCGCCGATCGGCGGGGCGCCTCTCGCCTGGGGACCGCCCGGGAGCCCGGGCGCGCCCGGCATCGTGATGCCGCCGCCTGGGGCTGGACCAGGGAGTGCCGTGCCGGGGGGCGGAGCGCCGATCGTGGTCGGTGCGGCCGTCGCAGGGCATGCGGTGTCGCCAATGCCTGCGGAGACAGGTCCCTTGGGTCATCCTCCGGGGGCCTTGATGGCGCCGGGGACCGGTCCTTCGGGACAGGTACAGCAGGGGGCGCCACCGGCGGGCTCGCCGCCGGGGCAGCAGGGGGCGGGGATGGCTCCTGGGACAGGTCCCTGGGGACAGGTTCCGCCGGGGCAGCCGGGGGCGCCGTCGTCGCCGGTTTTGCCGCCGGGCCAGCAGGGGCCGGTGGTGGCTCCCGGGACAGGTCTCTTGGGACAGGTTTCTCCGGGGCAGCCGGGGGCGCCGCTTCCGCCGGGACAGCAGGGGCCGGTGGTGGCTCTTGGGACAGGTCCTTGGGGACCCGTGTCGTCTGGGCAGCAGGGAGCGCCGCTTCCGCCGGAGCAGCAGGGTCCGGTGGTGGCTCCTGGGACAGGTCCCTGGGGACAGGCTTCGCCGGGGCAACAAGCGGCGCCGCTTTCGCCTGGACAGCAGAGCGCAGTGGCTCCTGGGACAGGTCCTTGGGGACAGGCCCCGCAAGGACCCCAATTCGCGCCGCCGATGGGAGGACCACCAGGACCCCAATTCGCGCCGCCGATGGGAGGACCGCCGGGGCCTCAAGTCGCGCCGATGGGGGGATCGCCGGGACCCCAATTCGCGCCGCCGATGGGGGGACCGCAGGGACCCCAATTTGCGCCGCCGATTGGAGGACCGCAGGGACTCCAATTTGCGCCGCCGCTGGGGGGACCGCCTGGGCCTCAAGTCGCGCCGATGGAGGGACCGCCGGGACCCCAATTTGCGCCGCCGCTGGGAGGACCGCCCGGGCCTCAGGTCGCGCCGATGGGGGGACCGCAGGGACCGCAATTCGCGCCGCCGATGGGGGGACCGCCTGGACCTCAATTCGCGCCGCCGATGGCGGCCCCGCCGCCGGGGCAGCAGGGAGTGGCTCCGGGGACAGGTCCCTGGGGACAGGTCCCGCAAGGGCCTCAGTTCGCGCCGCCGATGGCCGCTCCGCCGCCGGGGCAGCAGGGGCCTGTGGCAGCTCCGGGGACAGGTCCCTGGGGACAGGTCCCGCCGGTGCCGCAACCATTCGCGCCTCCGAGCGCCGGGCAGCCGCCAGGGACGCCCGCTGCAGGTCCGTGGGGCCACCCGCCGGGGCCGCAGCCCGGAGTGGTGGGGCACGGACGGCCAGCGCCGCAGCGCTCGCGCTCGATCGTGGCCGACCTCGACGTGCCCGAGCGCGACCTCAACGAGCGGCCGCGGCGGCTGATGCCCGGGTCGATGGCGCTCGTGGTGGTCAGCTTGCTGGTGCTCGGGATCGCCGGGGGAGGCGGGTATCTGGCGTGGCAGCGGTCGCAAGCCCCGGCGAACATCGAGCCGACGCTCGAGCCGGAGACCCCGCCCGAAGCGGTCATCCCCCCACCGGCCGAGGTGCCCGAGACCGTTCCGTCGCCGGTCGGTCCCGACTCGACGGGGACGACGCCAGGCCCGACGACACCGGGTCCGACGACGCCGGGACCGACGACACCAGGGCCGACGCCGACGACGCCGGGACCGAAGACGCCCACTCCGACCACGCCCAAGTCGGACAAGACGGGCAAGTCGGGGACCACGTCGACGCCGAAGAAGCCGCCGGCCGAAAAGGCGGATTCGAGCACGAAGTCGGGCTCGGGGGGCACGAAGAAGGTCGAGAAGGTCGAGAAGGTCGACGACCCGCTGTCCAAGCGCAAGGAGCAGGCGGACGCGGCCGACCCGGGCCGCGTGTTGGTCGAGCTCGAGTACCTCAGCGCGATCGACAAGGCGCTCAAGGCGGGCAACTGGGCCCAGGCGCTGGCCTACGTCGAGCAGCACGACAAAGAGCTGCCGGGCGGGCAGCTGGTCGACAAGTTCGACGAGCGGCGGATCCGCGCGCTGTGCGGGATGGGGCGGACCAGCGAGGCGCAGGCGAAGGTGACGCAGATCCTGGCCAAGCGCCCGAGCTCGAAGGTGAAGACGGCGCTGGCCGAGTCCTGCAAATGACAGCACCTGGGCGCGAGGGTCGGTGAGGACATGTCCGCATGGACATGTCCTCCAGACCCTATGTGAGCGCCGCCGAGCGGTTGTCAGTCGCCCGGGCATGTCCGGAGGGACATGTCCGGGGGGCCTCATGTGAACGGGGATGGTCGCCGCCGATCGTTTGCCATCGGGCAGCGACGAGCGTCGTCCGAGCGTTGTCGTCGGGCAGTGGATATGCCCGGTGAATCCTATGGGGCGCGAGGGTCGCCGACGTGCGGTTGTCGTCGGCAGTGGACGTGTCCGGTGGGTACTATGGGATCGGCGATCGCTCGCCGGCGTGCGGTGGTCGTCGAGTCGTCCCACAGGGCATGTCCGGATGGACATGTCCTATGGTCCTATGTGAGCGGCGCTCGGCGGAGGCTGCGCTGGCATGTCCGGGCGGCCAGGTGTCGACTACGGCGGGCGCGACGCCGGCATGGCATCGTGCGGCGTCCGGCTGCGCGCGCGACCAAAACAAAATCGGAGCAGCGCGAACGCTGCTCCGATTCAAGCGGGCGGGGCGCTCAGGCGCGGCGGCGAGTGGCGGCCGGCTTGGCCTCGCCGGTGTTCTCGCGCGACTGGGCGGGCGCGGACTTGGCGTCGGGCAGCTTGCCCTGCAGGTCCTTCATGAGGTCGCCGAGGCTGCCGAGGCCCTTGCCGCCGCCGGCGCCCTTCTTCGCCTCCTTGGCGAAGGTCTTGAAGGCCGAGCGCTCCTCGGCGGCCGCGACGCCCTGGATGCTGAAGCGGAGCTTGCCCTCGCCGCCGCCGCGGCCGAGGACGACCACCTCGACGTCCTTGCCGACCGGGAAGGCGCGCTTGGCGTCGGCGCTGGGCGGGAGGCCGAGCTCGCTGGTGGGGACGAGGCCGCGGCCGATCTCGGTGTCGACGAACACGCCGAAGTTGGTGACCTGCCCGACCTTGCCCTGCAGCACCTGCTCGACGGCAGCGCTGGGGGCGGACTCGGTCGACTGGTCGGCCGACTTCATCGACAGGCTGATCTTGAGGTCGGTCGGGCTGGTGCCGCGCGGCTCGACCGCCAGGACGCGCACCTTCACGGTCTCGCCGATCTTGATCACGTCGGCGATCTTGTCGACGCGGCCGTGGCCGAGCTCGGAGATGTGGACCATGCCCTCGATGCCGCCGAGGTCGATGAAGGCGCCGTAGGGCTGGATGGTCTGGACGATGCCCTCGAGCTCGGCGCCGACGACCAGGCGCTCGCGCACCGCCTTGGCCTGGTTCTCGCGCTCGTCCTTGAGGACGGCCTTGCGCGAGACGATGACCGAGCGGCCGCCGTCGCGGATCTCGATGACCTTGAAGAACTGCTTGGTGCCGACGAAGCGCTCGAGGTCCTGGGCGAAGCCGAGGTCGACCTGCGACGCGGGGCAGAACGCGCGCACGCTGCCGAGCTCGACCTCGAGGCCGGCCTTGACGGCCTTGGTGACGGTGGCCTCGACGGGCACGCCGCTCTGCAGCGCGAGCTCCAGCGACTGGGTGTCGATGCCGCCCTTGCCGATGGCGACCACCAGCTGGATGCCGTCGCCCGAGACGGACGCGACGGTGGCTCGCAGCTTGTCGCCGACCTTGACCTTGAGGTTGCCTTCCTTGTCGAGGAGCTGGGCGCGTTCGATCCGCCCCTCGCTCTTGGCGCCGATGTCGAGGAAGACGCTGTCGGCGCCGATCTCGACCACCGGACCCTCGACGAGCTGTCCGGGGCGCACGCGCTTGCTCAGCCTGGCGCGCGTCTGCGCACCCTGGGCTTCAAACATCGCGGCGAAGTCTTCATCTTGCTGCTGGGCCATGGGGGGCCAAGCTTGGCAAAGCCGACCCCGCGGGACAAGGGCCCGGGCCTCACAAGACGGCGGCTTTGCGGCGCGCCGTGAGCCACGCACCTAGCCGGGGCGCTTCTTGCCGGACGATTTGACCTCGAGCACGGGCGAGATGGGCTTGAGGTCGGGGAACGGCGGCAAGCTGTCGGTGACGGTGAGCGGGCGCCAGTTCTGGACCACGTCGATATAGCCGTCCAGGGTCAGCCGGATCTCGTGCGAGCGGTTGTCGCCGACGGGGACGGTGATCTCACACGGCGACTTGCACTGGAACTCGCCGTCGACGTGGACGCTGGCGCCCTCGATGTTGGCCTTGATGATGGCGCGGTTCTTCGGCAGGCCCTCGGAGCCGATCGGCTGCGCCGCCTTCGCCTCGACCGGGGTCGGCGCGTCGTCGCCGGCGCGCCCGTCGCCGCCGCGGAAGATCAGCGCGATCCCCACCAGCAGCACGGCGACGCCGACGCCGATGGCGATAAACAGGTTGCGGTTCGACTCCTGCGGCGGCAGGGCGCCGTTCATCGTGACCCGCTGCGGCGTGCCGACCGCCGCGAACGGCCCGGTGTGCTGGTTGCTGAGCTCGGGGATGTGGACGACGCGGCCTTCCTCGGCGGCACGCACGGCCCCGATCGCCTGACCGACGAGTTCGGCGAACCGGCCGGCGCTCTGGATCCGCTTGGTGCGGTCCTTGCGGAGCGCCAGCTGGAGCAGCTTGGCGGTGAACTGCGAGCCGTTGCGCGGGGTCGGGACCTTGGCGCGCACGTGCTTGAGCATCGTCGCCATCGGGCTCTCGGCCGAGAACGGCGGCTTGCCCTCGATCATCTCGTAGAGGATGCAGCCCAGCGAATAGATGTCGGTGCGGTGGTCGAGGTCCGTCCCGTTGCATTGCTCGGGGGACATGTACTGCGGCGTGCCGAACACCTCGCCCGCGCGGGTGAGCCGCATGGCGTCGACGCCACCAGCGATGCCGAAGTCGAGGACCTTGACCACGGTGCTGACGCCGACGGTCTCGATGAAGATGTTGTCGGGCTTGAGGTCGCGGTGGAAGATGCCGTTCTCGTGGGCCTCGCTGAGGCTCTCGGCGATCTGCTTGGCGAACTGCAGCGCCTGCAGCTCGGGGATCTTGCCCTGCTCGAGCCGCTCACACAGGCTGGTGCCGGTGAGCAGCTCCATCACCATGTAAGGCCGGCCGTCCTCGCACTCGCCGTGCTCGAACACGCGGATGGTGGAGGGGTGGCGCAGCTGGGCGGTGACCTCGAGCTCGCGGCGGAAGCGGATGATGAACTTGCTGTCGGTGAGGCACTCGCGGCGGACCAGCTTGATCGCTACCCGGCGATCGACGCGGTGGTCGTGGGCCTCGAACACGACGCCCATGCCGCCCTCGCCGATGACGCCGAGCAGCTCGTAGCGGCCGTTGATGACGCGACCGACATCTTCGTTGAAAGAGACCTCGAGCGTCGACGAAGACGCGGCGCTGTTGGCCATCTCGCTCTTGTTCAGCGAGGCGTTCGCGGGGCGGCTCTTCGGAAGCGGGGGCATTCGTCGACTGACTCGGGAGTGTATCGTCTTGGCCGCCACGCCACCATCGGCGCGAGGCGCAGGCTCAATTTCGCGTCTCCGGCGAAAATCTCCGCCCGCCGCAGCGAGCGGGGGCGCCGCCACTCAGGTGCCGTGGAAGCTGACGAACGGGTCGGCAGGGCTGCTCTGGCCGACCTTGAGGTCCAGGTGCAGGTGATTGGCGTGTGCCCGGTCGTGATCCGGTGTAAGCAGGGTGTGTACGAGCCCGCCCTCGGTGGCGACGCAGACCAGGCCGAGGAGGAGCTCCGAGGCCGGGGCTCCCGCCGACGGTGATGCTCCGGGCCCGCGCTCTCGCGGCCCCGGGCAGCGCCGCAGCGTCCGCCGCGGATAGTGGTCCTCGACCGTGGCGGCCGCGTCACTCCCACGTCGCACGGCGTAAAGATCGAGCGCGAGGCCGAGGTTGTGCTGACTCTTCGGCTTCTGCTGCACGATCTTGCCCCGGCGCAGGGCGGAAAAGTACTGCACCTCGGTGACGCCCCGGGCGTGCAGCCACTCGGCGAGCGGCACCACAGCGGCGACCAGGCGACAGTCCCAAATTGCGTGGGCGTCGCGCTCGAGATCGGAGCTCCACGGGATCGTGAAGGCGACCCCCGCGATCGAGCCCCGCAGACGCACGGGGATCGCGACCTCGGGCGCCTCGTCGCGATCGAGGACGACGAACTCGACCTCGCGCTCGCGCAAGTAGTCGTGGCAGCGCGCGGCGTTCATCGCCATCAGCGCGGTCGCGTCGGGGCCCGCCGTGGTGGCGTCGGGCGTCCACACGGGCGCCGGCGCGCGCGCCGGCTCGGGGCGCGCCTGCGCAGCCGGTCGCGCAGGCGGACGCGCGGCCGTCGGTCGCGGTTGCGCCTGTCCCGGAGGACCTGTCTCCTTGCACCTGGCGCTTGCGACCTGTACCAGAGCTCGGTCGCCCGCGTAGCCCTGCGGGCAGTCGGGCGGGCGAACGGCGGGCAGGCGCCAGCGCGGGGCGTTCGACCAGCCGAGCCGCCCGCTGCCGGCGGCGTCGGCGTTCGTGGGCACGAGCAGGCTCCGAGCAGCGCGACCCTCAAGGTGGTCGTGAAGGCGCTTCTGTGTGCCGATGTCATACCTGGCGCGATTGTGAGGCAAGCCGCGACCTCAAGCAAAAAAAACCCAGCCCGGGGCTCTCGGGTCGGGCCTAAGCTGACCGCCGAGGTCGCCCGGAAGCCATGGCCAGCGTCGATCCAAAGCAAGCTACCCCTGTAAACCCGGCTGCGAACGCAGAAAATGAGCGCTACGTCGCGCGCCACAAGATCCGCGTGGTGACGGCCGCCGCCCTGTTCGACGGCCACGACGCCGCGATCGGCGTGATGCGGCGGGTGCTCCAGGCGGGCGGCGCGGAGGTGATCCATCTCGGGCACAACCGCGGCGCCGAGGAGGTCGTCGACGCGGCGATCCAGGAGGACGCCCAGGCGATCGCGGTCAGCTCCTATCAGGGCGGCCACATCGAATACTTCAAGTACATGGTCGACCTCCTGCGCGAGAAGGGGGCCGGGCACATCACGGTGTGGGGCGGCGGCGGTGGCGTCATCGTCCCGCGCGAGATCGAGGAGCTGCACGCGTACGGGGTGCGGCGCATCTTCAGCCCCGAGGACGGGCGGCGCCACGGGCTCGCGGGGATGATCGACATGATCCTCGCGGGCGCCGACTTCGCCACCGCGCCTGCCGATCCGCTGGCCGAGCTGGCGGCGCTGCGCGAGCCCGGGGCGTTGAGCGCGGCCGATCACAAGAGTCGGCTGGCGCGCCTGATGACGGCGGTCGAGGCCGCGGTCGCGGCGGGCGGCGAGCCGCCGCTGCTCGCGGCACTGCAGGCCGACGCGGGCGAGAAGCGGGCGCCGGTGCTCGGCATCACCGGCACCGGCGGCGCCGGCAAGTCGTCGCTGACCGACGAGCTGCTGGCGCGCCTGCTGCGTGACCACGCCGATCGTCGGATCGCGGTGGTGTCGGTCGATCCGACGCGGCGGCGCACCGGCGGCGCGCTGCTCGGCGACCGCATCCGCATGAACGCGCTGCGCGACCCACGAGTGATGATGCGCAGCCTGGCGACGCGTGCGGCCGGGGTCGAGCTGTCGCGCGCGACAGACGACATTGTCCGGCTGCTGCAGCGCGTCGGCTACGATCTTGTGATCGTCGAGACGTCGGGCATCGGCCAGGGCGACGCCGAGGTGACGCGAATCGCTGACCTCTGCCTTTACGTGATGACCGCGGAGTACGGCGCGCCCAGTCAGCTCGAGAAGATCGAGATGCTCGACGCGGCGCAATTCATCGCGGTCAACAAGTTCGAACACAAGGGCAGCAAGGACGCGCTCCGCGACGTCCGCAAGCAGGTCCGGCGCAACCGCGACATCCCGTATTCGGTGGCCGACGACAAGCTGCCGGTGTTCGGCACCGTCGCCAGTCGATTCTTCGATCGCGGCGTCAACGGGCTGTACGCGGCGCTGTGCGGGGCGCTCAGCGAGCGGCGACCGGACGCGCCGTGGGAGTGCTCGATCCCCGCGGAGCTGCGCGCCGTCGTTTCAGACATCAGCGATTTGATCCCGTCGGAGCGTCAACATTACCTGGCCGAGATCGTGCGACAGGTCCGCGGATACAAGGCGCGGGTCAAGCGGCAGGTCCAGCTCGCGCGCGAGATCGGGGCGCTGACGACGGCGCAGCGCCTGCTGGCCGACGAGGCCGACGGGTCGGCGTTCTCGCGCAAGCTCGAGGAGCTGCGCGGCCAGCTCGACTCCGACACGCGGCGGGCGCTCGAGGAGCTGCCCAAGCTGTTCGCGGCCTACCGCGAGCCCGAGTTCGTGGTGAAGATCCGGCAGTCGCAGGTCCGCTACCCGACCCAGGTGCAGACGCTGTCGGGCACGCTGCAGCCGCGCGTGGCGGCGCCGCGTGACGACGAGCCGGGGGCGCTGGTGCGGTTCGGATTGCTCGAGAACCTGCCGGGCTACTTCCCGTTCACTGGCGGCGTGTTCCCGTTCAAGCGCGAGGGCGAGGATCCGAAGCGGATGTTCGCCGGCGAGGGCGGGCCGGCCCGCACCAACGAGCGCTTCCATTACCTGTCGGCGGGCGAGCCGGCCAAGCGGCTGTCGACGGCGTTCGACTCGGTGACGCTGTACGGCTGGGACCCCGACGAGCGGCCCGACGTGTTCGGCAAGATCGGCGAGAGCGGTGTCAGCATCTGCACGCTCGACGACGCCAAGCTGCTGTATCGCGGCTTCGATCTGTGCGATCCGGCGACGTCCGTCAGCATGACGATCAACGGGCCGGCGCCGATCCTGCTGGCTTTCTACATGAACACCGCGATCGATCAGCAGGTCGAGCGCGAGGAGGCGAAGCTCGGGCGTGCGGTCACGGAAGAGGAGCGGGCGGTCATCGCCGATCGCACGCTGCAGGTCGTACGCGGCACGGTGCAGGCCGACATCCTCAAGGAGGATCAGGCCCAGAACACCTGCATCTTCTCGATCGAGTTCGCGCTGCGGATGATGGGAGACATCCAGCAGTACTTCATTCAGAAGAAGGTGCGGAACTACTACTCGGTGTCGATCAGCGGCTATCACATCGCCGAGGCGGGGGCGAACCCCATCACGCAGCTGGCGTTCACGCTGTCGAACGGGTTCACGTTCGTCGAGTACTACCGGGCCCGCGGCCTCGGCGTCGACGACTTCGCGCCCAACCTGAGCTTCTTCTTCTCGAACGGCCTCGACAGCGAGTACACGGTGATCGGCCGGGTCGCGCGCCGGATCTGGGCCATCGCCCTGCGCGACCTCTACGGCGCCGACGCGCGCAGTCAGAAGCTGAAATATCACATCCAGACGTCCGGCCGTTCGCTGCACGCGATGGAGATCGACTTCAACGACATCCGCACGACGTTACAGGCGCTGTTCGCCTACTACGATCACTGCAATAGCCTGCATACGAACGCGTACGACGAGGCGATCACCACGCCGACCGAGGCGAGCGTGCGGCGGGCGATGGCGATCCAGCTCATCATCACCCGCGAGCAGGGCCTGGCGAAGACGGAGAACATGCTGCAGGGCAGCTATATCGTCGAAGAGCTGACCGAGCTGGTGGAGGAGGCGGTGCTCGCCGAATTCCTCCGACTCGACGAGCGCGGGGGAGTGCTGGGGGCGATGGAGCGGCAATACCAGCGAGGGAAGATCCAGGACGAAAGCCTGCTCTATGAACAGCGCAAACATTCGGGCGATCTCCCGATCATCGGAGTGAACACCTTCATCAACCCCAACCGGACAGGTGACGAGGAGGCGGCCGGCCTCAACTTGACCCGCGCGAGCCACGCCGAGAAGACGGCTCAGATCGACCGTTTGCGGGCGTTTCAGGCCCGTCACGCGGAGGCGGCACCCGCGGCGCTCGAGCGGCTGCGGCAAGTCGCGTTGTCAGGTGGCAACACTTTCGCTGCGCTTATGGAGACGGCACGAGTCTGCAGTTTGGGACAGATCTCCAGGGCGTTGTTCGAGGTGGGCGGCGAGTATCGTCGCTCGATGTGAGGACCGAGGATGCAGGTCAGGTGGGATGAAATTGCCTGTGAGTGTGCAAATAGATTCCATCGTGTCCAAAGTCTTGTGCTAGCCTAGAGGCCATGTCCAAGTACGACGTGTCCCTGGTGTCCGCGGTCGAAGGCCGTAAGCGCCAGATCCTGGTGGATCTGCTGCGCCAGAACTCCGAGCTGACGCTCGGTGAACTGCATCAATTGTCGAAGGGTGAGCTGGGCAAGCTCCTCAGCTCGATCACCGTCCAGGATCTCTTGAACCCCGAGGGCGCCGCCCGCGAGCCCGCGATCGTGGCACCGCGTGCCGGTCGTCCCGGGCGGCCCGGCCGCAAGCCGGTGGCGAAAGCGCCCGCCGAGTCCCGCCCCGCCAAGGAGGCCGCCGCGGCGCCCGCCAAGGCCGGCAAGGGCGCCAAGGCCGAGCCCGCTGCCGACGTGAACACCCGCACCCCGACGGGCCGCGAGGCGTTCGACACCAGCGTCTTCGAGGCGCTGAAGTCCATCGGTGGTCCGGCCGGCGCCGGCGAGATCCAGCGGCGCGTCGGTGGCACCAACATGCAGGTCCGTTCGGCGGTCAACCGCCTGATCGAGGCCGGCCAGGTGACCTGGACGGGCAAGGCCCGCGGCACCCGTTACCGCGTCGCCTGAGCACAACGGTCCCTTCGTACCGCTGGAGCCGGTCGCACTGTCGCCACGAGCGACCGCGCGATCGGCTTCGTCGCGATCGGCGTTGCGCAGACAGTTGCACACGTCCCTCCGCCCGCGGTTGCGCTACGCTGCCGTTGTGGGACGCCTGACCCGAACCTCCGTCCAACTGTCCACCCTCGCCGGAATCGTCGCCCTGATGGTCGGCTGTTCGCGTGACCCCAAGGGTACCACCGCGGGCGCCGAGACGACGACGACGACGTCACCAGGGACCACCGACAGCGAGACGTCGAGCGGCACGAGCCCGACCGCCACGACGACGTCGACCTCGGAGCCGCTGCCGACGACGTCGATGACGATCGACGATATGGGGAGCGTGGGCGGGCAGTGCAACCTGTTCATGCAGGACTGCCCGGCCGACCAGAAGTGCACCGCGTGGAACGAGGACGGCGGGCCGTTCCCCAACGGCACGCGCTGCGTCCCGGTCGACCTCAACCCCGCGCTGCCGGGCGAGGACTGCGTGGTGCCGGGCAAGTTCGGCGACGGCATCGACAACTGCGACAGGGGCTCCATTTGCCTCGACCTCGAGAACACCGGCAAGGCCACCTGCGTGGCCTACTGCACCGGCAACATGGACGCGCCGAATTGCCCCAAGCCCGAGGACCGCTGCGCGTTCCTGTTCGAGCCGACCGTCCCGGTCTGCTTCAGCAAGTGCGACCCGCTGCTGCAGAACTGCAGCCCCGGCGAGACGTGCGTGCCCAACGAGGCGGCCCTCGGCGCGCCGCACTTCGTCTGCATGCCGCGCGTGTTCCCCGACCTCGGCAAGTACGGCGATTCCTGCTACGCGCTGTCGGGCTGCGATCCGGGCAACCTGTGCATCTTCGGCGAGAACCTGCCCAGCTGCAAAACCCCGTACTGCTGCTCGGTGTGGTGCGACCTCGAATCGCCGGACAGCTGCCTCGACTACGACGAGACGCTGAGCTGCGTGCCCTGGTTCGAGCAGGGCGCGGCGACGCCGGGCTACGAGACCGTGGGCATCTGCGGCATCATGCAGTAGCGCGTCACAGCGCCTCGATCGCCGCCGGCGTGCAGTCCGGCGGCGCCGTGCGCGGGTTGCAACGCGACGGCGTGCCGTTCGGGACGGCGAACACGTAGTCGTACTTGGCGCCCTTCGGCGGCGGATAGTCGGTGCTGATGAAGTGAGCTCCGCTGGCCAGCGCCGCGTCGCCGCGCGCGGTGTCGCCGGCGCTCGGCTCGACGTTGTCGGCGTCGGCGCGGGTGCGCACGAGGTGCCCGGCCACCACCGCCGCGTCGATCCGCGCCGCGTCGCCGACCGGGTCGTTGAGCGAGTGGACGGCCGCGAACGGCAGCGTCAGGTCGCCGAATGCGTCGGGGAAGAGCAGGCGCCCGACCGTCGAGGTGCCGCCGGCGGTATAGGCCTCGCGCCACTTGCCGCCGTCGTGCAGCACCAGCAAGAGCTTGCCGCGGGCGTCGTCGATCGCCGGCCAGCCGCCCGCGGCCACGCCGTCGCGCAGATTGGCGGCACTGCCCTGCACGTCGTCGGGCACGACCAGCCGCTCCTCCGGCCACACCGACAGGATCTGCGATTCGAGGGTCGCCAGCAGCTCCTGCGCGGTGGCCTGATCGAACGCGGTCTTGACCTCGAGCATCACGTACAGCGGGTGATGCATGAGATGTCCGTCCGACCATGTCTTCAAGGTCATCAAGCAGTCGACCAGGGTGGCGCAGGTCGAGGCGGTGTCGAGCAGGTCGATGTGATAGACGGCGATCGGCTCGTCGACGCCGCCGAACCACAGGTCGAGCTCGAACTTGCGGACGCCTTGCTGCGCCAGCTGCTGATCGAGCGGCAAGTGGGTGTAGTCCCACTCCTTGACCGAAGTGCCGGGCGACAGGTGATAGCTGTTGTGCGTCCCGAGCGCCTGCAACTGGTGGAGCCGCAGGCGGTCGTCGGGCGCGCCGGTGGTGGTCGGGGCGGTCTCGGAGGTATCGCCGGTGGTAGCGGCCGTGCCGGTCGTGGTGGTGCCGGTGGTACTGGTGGTGGTGCCGGCTTCGTCGGTGGTGGTGACGACGGGCGCGCCGCAAGCGGCGAGCGTCCACGCGAGGCAGCATTGCGGCACGAGGCGCGTCATGCCGCCAGCGTACCGGCGTCAGTACACGCAGTCGAGCGTGGCCTCGTGGACCACGGGGACGTCGACGCCGCCGCTGGCGAAGGTGAGGTCGAGCCGGTAGGGCTGATTGCAGAAGCCGCACCCGGGGGTGGGGGCACCCTTCTGTTTCATCTGTTCCTGATGGAGCGTCTCGCCGGGGCCGACAGGTCCGCTCTGGGTCGGGATCACCGTGATGTCGTGGACGCTCGGCACGTCGTTCGGCGACAGGGTGAGCGTCGCCTTCGTCAGCTCGGCCGAGCCGGTCGCCGCGCCCTGGGTATTGTCGTAGGCGACGGTCCACCAGCCGAGGATGTTGTCGGGATCGACGATCGGCTGGCAGTTGGCGTAGATGACGATGTCCTGGAGCGTGATCGCCAGCGGCTCGCCGACGGGGGCGCCGGTCGAGCTGTCCGAAGAGCCAGACGAGGTAGTATCGCCCTCGGTGGTGGTGCTGTCGGGGTTCGCGGTGGTCGAGGTCGCGTCGGTGTCGGTCGCCACGCCCGTATCGGTGGAGTCGGTCGAGGTGGTGGCGAGCGTCGTCGAGGTGGTCTCGCCCATGCTCTCGCCGCCAGAGTCGGTCGAGGTGGTGGTGCTCGTGGTGGTGCTCGTGGTCGGCCCGGGGTCGGTGGTGCCGCCCGTGGTGGTGTCGGTCGTCGCCCCGGTGCCGGTCGAGGCGCTGCCGCTGTCACCGCACGCGGTCATGAGGATCGAGGCGAATAGGCCAAGGCTCGCGCGGAGTTTCATGGCCGCGGAGGGTGGCAGCCCGAACCGTGCCGGGCAAGCGCACGCCCCGGAGACCTTGTTCCGTAGGAGATCGCCCCGCGTCTTCGATCGCGCGTCGACGCACTCGATCGGCGCCTCCGCGTGTGTAAGCATGAGCCCCGCCTCCGCGTTTGCATAGCGTTTCCGCTCCCCCCTTCACCCGAATGTGAATCGAGCGCTCCATGCGTGACCACGCCAACAAGCGACAGATCCGGCGCAAGGCCCCGGCGGGCCTCTTCGCCGCGATGTTCTTCCTCCCGGCTTGCACCCCCAAGACTCCGCCTCCGGCGGCCGAGACCGGCGCCGAGCGAGAGACCGCAGAACCGCCGAAGCTCGACCTGTGGGCGGGCGTGCCGGCGATCGAACCCGAGGCGAGCGACATCGCCGGCGAGTTGACGCCGACCCCCGGGCCCAAGCCGCCCCCGAGCGTGAGCGAGAAGGTCGAACTGCCGTTCCCGCCGCCCGCGCCGCCGACCAAGCAGACGCAGGACCTGGCGGAGGAGGGCCCGCTGAAGGTCCTGCGCACCAGCCCGACCGAGAAGGCGCCCGGCCTGGTCGGTTCGGTCACCGCGGTGTTCAACCAGCCGATGGTGCCGCTGGCCTCGATCGACGACCTGAAGCTCGAGCGCTCGCCGCTCACCATCGAGCCGCTGCCCCCGGGCAAGTTCCGCTGGCTCGGCACGCAGATGATCGCGTTCGAGCCCGAAGGCCGCATGCCGTACTCGACCACGTACACGGCCAAGGTCGTGGCCGGCGAGACGTCGACGATGGGCACCAAGCTGGCGAAGGAGGTGAAGTGGCAGTTCACCACGCCGTCGCTGGAGGTCGAGTCGATCACCCCCGGCGAGTACGAGTCGGCCACGCTCGACACCGTGGTGGTGCTGCGCTTCAACCAGGCCATCGACCGCGACAAGCTGCTGGCCGCCATGCGCGTGAAGGGCGGGGCAGGGCTGGTCAGCGTCACGCAGGTGGCGCCCGAGCAGTGGGCGGGGCTGCCCGAGCCGTTCCGCTCGTATGCGCAGCAGGGTCCGGCGGAACGTGTGATCGTGCTGCGGCCGGCGGCGGCGCTGACGGCCAACACCGCCTATACGGTCGAGATCCCGGCTGGCGTGTACGGCGAGGGTCCGAACCCGAGCAAGGCGATCAAGCTCAAGTTCCGCACGTACCCGCCGCTGACGCTCGACGGCCCGCGCTGCTCGTCGCAGTACTACTGGGATTGCAACCCGCAGGCGGGGCTGCACGTCAGCGCCTCCAACACTCTGGTGTCGACGCCGGACGCCGAGAAGAAGGTCCACGTCACGCCCGAGGTCCCCGACCTCAAGGTCACGGTGGCCGGCGACATCCACCTGACCGGCAAGTTCCGCGGCCTCGGCACTTACACGATCGAGGTCGAACCTGGCCTGAAGGACATCCACGGCCAGGAGCTCAAGGCGCCGTACCGCAAGACGGTCACGCTGCCGGCGCTCGACGCCTCGCTGCAGTGGGCCGACCGCCCGGTCGACCCCGCCGTGCTCGAGCCGAGCCACTCCGGCGTGCTCGAGGCCAAGGCCACCGGCCTGACCTCGGTCGAGGTCCGCGCCCGCTCGTTCGAGCCGAGCGAGATGCGCAAGATCCTGGTCGACCGCCACGTCCGCTACGACGGCGAGTGGCCCGAGCCGCTCAAGTCGCCGACGTGGGACAAGCTGTTCGAGGTCCGGGACTCGCGCGTCGAGGCCGCGACCCTGTCGCTCGACACCAAGGCGCTGGGCGCCGGCGCCGGCAAGTTCCTGCTGCTCGGCGCGCGCTCGAACGAGCTCGGCAACGGCGGCTGGCACTACTACCAGTCGCTGTCGCAGGTCGTGCAGATCACCCGCCTCGGCGTGACCGCGGCGCTCGACAGCGACAGCGGCGTCATCCTCGTCACCGACATCGAGACCGGTGAGCCGCTGCCCGGCGTCGAGCTCGGCCTTCACAACATGGCGCTCGACGGTGCGGTGTGGTCGGGCAAGTCGGGCCCCGACGGCCTCGCCGAGCTGACGCACGGCACGATGTACGATCAGCCGTACATCCTCGCGCGCTACCAGGGCGAGGCTGCCTACATCCCGCTGCAGCAGACGGCCGACGACTCGTGGGGCGTGTGGATGCACGCCAACCGCGAGGACGAGCCGCGGATCTTCTTCTACAGCGATCGCCAGCCGTACAAGCCGGGCGAGACGGTGCACATGCAGGGCATCGTGCGCGAGGAGACGCGCGGCCCCGCGGGCAAGGTCCAGCTGTGGCGCGCCGGTACGTCCGCGAACTACACGGTCACCGGTCCGCGCGGCCACGAGGTCGGCAAGGGCGAGCTGAAGATCGGCCAGTTCGGCACCTTCAGCATCGACATCCCGATCCCGGCCGACGGCGACACCGGCAGCTATCAATTGCACGTCAGCTCGCCGAGCGGGCTGTTCTCGAGCGAGCGCTCGTTCTACCACGCGTTCGAGGTGCAGCAGTTCCGCGCGCCCGAGTTCGAGGTCAAGGTCGAGCGGTCGGCCGAGGCGCCGCTGCTCTACGGCGACACGCTGCAGGCCGACATCAAGGCCAGCTACTTCCACGGCGCGCCGATGGTCGGGGCCCAGGCCGATTACACGCTGCGGCGCCAGGACTCGCCGTACCGCCCGCCGGGCAGCGAGAACGAGGCGTTCACGTTCGGCCAGGGCGGCTCGGAGTGGTGGATGTGGGGCGGCGACATCGACTTCGGCGGCGGAGGCTTCTACCGCGGCAAGGGCATCGGCTTCCCGCGGCCGTACGGCAGCGGCATGCTGGTGCGCCAGGGCAGCGGTCAGACCGACGCGCGCGGCCTGTTGTCGGTGAGCCACCTGCTGGCCGCCGTCGAGACGCCGTGGGGCGAGAAGACGCCGGTGCCGCCGGCCGGGCCGAAGTCGGAGGATCCGCCGAGCGCGTCGACCTACACGCTCGAGGCCAACGTCACCGACGAGAACCGGCAAGCGATCGCCGGTCGCGCGACCTACGTCGTCCACCCCGCGAGCGAGTACGCCGGCGTGCGCGCCGATCGCTCGGTCTACCGCGCCGGCGAGCGCGCGCGGCTCGAGGCGGTGGTCGTCGACGTCGACGGCAAGCGCATCACCGGCCGCGACGTGCAGGTCAAGCTGGTGCGCAAGGAGACCTCGCGCGCCGCGGTGCAAGAGAACGGATCGTGGCAGTACAAGTACGACACGGTCGACGTCGAGGTCGGCAGCTGCGCGCTGGTCTCGGCCGACGCGCCCGTGAACTGCGAGCTCGTGGTCGACAAGGCCGGCAGCTACGACATCCGCGCGCTCATCACCGATCCGAAGGGCAACAAGTCGCTGTCGAAGCACCCGTTCTACGTCTACGGCGAGGACGCGGTGGTGTGGCAGCAAGACCAGCACCGCGTCGACATGGTGCCCGACAAGCGCACCTACGAGCCGGGTGAGAAGGCCACAGTGCTGGTGCGCTCGCCGTTCGACAAGGCGCGCGGCCTGGTGGTGATCGCCCGCGAGGGCATCGTCTCGCACTACCCGATCGAGGTGAAGGGCGGCGCGGCGACCATCGAGGTCCCGATCGACGAGGCGCAGCTCCCCAACGTGCGCGCCTCGGTGCTGCTGGTGCGCGGCCGCGTCGACGTGCCCGGCGCGCCGCCCGGACAGGACCTCGGCCGGCCCGCGTTCGCCGTCGGTCAGGTCGACCTCAAGATCGAAGCGACGCGCAAGAAGATCGCGCTCGAGGTCCTGCCCGAGAAGCAGGAGGTCGCGCCGAAGGACACGCTGAAGCTCAAGATCAAGGCCAAGGACGCCGCCGGCGCGCCGCAGAAGGCCGCCGTCGCGGTGATGGTGGTCGACGAGGGCGTGCTGAGCCTGATGGGCTTTCAGACCCCCGATCCGCTGGCGTTCTTCCACCACGACCGCGACCCGGGCGTCAGCCTCTACGACATGCGCCAGTTCTTGCTGGCGAAGAAGGACGTCGAGCCGCCGCCCCCGCCGGCGCCGCCGCCCGACGAGCCGACCGAAGGCCTCAATGGTGACACGGGGCTCGGGCGCCGCGGCAGGGGTCCCGGCGGCGGCGGTGCCGGCTACGCCCTCGGCGGCGCGATGGCCGACAAGGCCGCCGACCATTTCGCCCCGGCGCCGACCATGCCCATGGCGGCGGCCGTCGCCGAGGAGCGCAAGGAGGCCGAGTCGAGCAACGGCCTGATGCAGAAGAACAAGCGGCAAGCCACGCAGACCGCGACGCTCGACGCCACGGTGGCGATGAACCAGCCGATCTCGCTGCGCTCGCTGTTCGCCACCACCGCGTACTTCAACGCCGAGGTTTCGATCGACGCCAGCGGCGAGGCGACCGTCGAGATCCCGATGCCGGAGAACCTGACCAGCTTCCGCATCATGGCGGTCGCCGTCGATCCCGATCAGGCCGATCGGTTCGGCTCGGGCGAGGCCAACGTCAAGGTGCGCAAGCCGATCATGCTGCGGCCGAGCCTGCCGCGGTTCGCCAACTTCGGCGACAAGTTCGAGGCCTCGGTGATGGTCGACAACCAGACCAGCGAGCCGCAGGCGATCCTCGTCGGCACGCGCGGCAGCAACGTCGTCATCTCCGGCGAGCCGACCGTGGGCGTCGAGATCCCCGCCGGCGAGTCGCGCGAGGTCCGGTTCCCGATGGCCGTCGATCGCGTCGGTACCATGCGGGTGCAGTTCGCGGCGCTGTCGAACGGCGGCCGCGACGCGACCGAGCTCGCGCTGCCGGTCCATTACCCGGCGACGCGGCAGGCGTTCGCCGACTACGGCGTGACCGACGCCAGCACCGCGCGCACGCTCAAGGTCCCGGAGGACGCGCTGCCGGCGTTCGGCGGGCTCGAGCTGAGCATGAGCTCGACCGCGCTGACCGGCCTCGAGGACGCGGTCGACTTCCTCGTCGGCTATCGGTACGAATGCACCGAGCAGCTGGCGAGCCGCCTGCTGCCGATCTTCGTGCTCGGCCCGGTGCTCGAGCAGTTCCCGATCGCCAGCGTCAGCGACCTGGCCAAGCGGCAGGCGCTGGGCGCCGAGGGGGTCGCGCGGCTGCAGTCGCGGCAGAACTGGGACGGCGGCTTCCGCTACTGGGACGATCCGGCCCGCAGCTCGCCGTACCTGACCGCGTGGGTGACCTTCGCCTGGCTCGAGGGCAAGGCGGCCGGCTTCAAGGTCGACGACGGCGCGATCGACCGGGCGATGGCCTACCTCGACAACTTCGTCCGCAACGGCGAGGCGACGCCGTGGGGTCGCTTCTACGATCACACCAGCCGGGCCTTCGCGCTGTGGCTGATGAGCCGCGACGGCCGCGGCAGCGACCTGTTCGAGCGCGTCTACGCCAAGCGCAAGGAGATGCCGCTGTACGCCCACGCGCTGCTGCTGTCGGCCGCGCACCGCTACGGCATGACCGGCTCGCGCGACGCGCTGCTCAAGGAGTTCCGGGCCAAGGTGGTCGAGAACGCCAAGACTGCGCACTTCGCCGAGAGCAAGCGCGAGGGCGACGACGGCTTCGGCCTGCAGGTGCTCATGCACTCCGACGTGCAGACCGACGCGATCGCGCTGATGGCCCTGCTCGAGGTGGCCGAGGCCGACCCGCTGCTGCCCAAGGTGATGGCGGGGATCCTCGACGACCGCGATCCGCAGAAGGGCGGGCAGTGGGGCACCACCCACGCCAACGCCTGGGCGCTGCTCGCGGCCAGCCGCTACTTCACCACCATCGAGAAGGACGTGCCCGACTACGTCGCGCGCGTCTGGCTCGACAGCGCGTTCGCGGGCGAGCGCGCCTTCAAGGGCCGCAGCATGGCGGTGGTCGAGCAGCAGATCCCGATGAAGAAGCTGATCGAGCAGAAGCCGCGCGAGCTGCTGCTGAGCAAGGACGGCCCGGGCCTCCTCTACTACCGGCTCGGGCTGCGCTACGCGCCCGCCGACCTGGCCATGAAGGCCGAGTCGCAGGGCTTCACCGTGCACCGCAGCTACGAGCCGCTGGCGCAGGGCGGGGACAAGCCCGACCTCGAGTCGGTCAAGAAGCTCGAGGACGGCACCTGGCAGATCAAGGCCGGCGCGCTCGTGCGCGTCAACCTCACGCTCGTCGCCAAGGACCGGGCCAACTTCGTCGTCGTCGACGACCCGCTGCCGGCCGGCTTCGAGGGCCAGAACGCCAAGTTCTCGACCACCCTGCGCGACGTGCAGGGCGGGGTCGAGAACCAGTCGGTCGACAGCAGCGTGCCGTTCTTCGGCGAGCTCGGCGGTTGGTGGTGGTGGCGCCCGTGGTGGCGCTTCGACCACACCGAGATGCGCGACGATCGCATGCTGCTGTTCTCGGACCACATGCCGGCGGGCGTCTACACGTACAGCTACACCGCCCGCGCGACCACGATCGGCGAGTTCAGCCTGCCGCCCGTGCGCGCCGAGGCGATGTACATGCCCGAGCTGTTCGGCCACGGCGCATCGACCAAGGTGCGCGTGGTCGAGTGAGCTCGCGGCCCCGCCGGCGGCTCGTCCGCCGGCGGGGCTGGTCGCGGCGCGTCCCTCGTGTAACCATTGGGACGACGATGACCGCGCCGCGCTCGCTCATCCTCTTCCTCGCGCTCGTCGCCTGCGGCGGACACAGCCGTGGCGGCAAGCGCGACGCCGAGCCGCCGCACGCTCGCGCCGCGGCGCCCGACAAGCTGTTCGACGACGCCAGCGTCGAGAGCCGCACCGGCGGGGGCAGCGGCAGCGCCCAGGCCCCGATCCCGCGCTGCGGCCCGCGCGACTCCTACCAGTACGTCGCCGCCGAGTTCCGTTGCCCCGGCGGCGGCAACCCGTTCGAGGGCGACGCCGAGGCCGCCTCCAATGCGCGCGCCGGCAGCCTCGGCCCTGACGCCCGCGGGCACATGGTCGACGTGTACGAAGTGCCATGTCCCACGGGCAAGGTCGAGGTCTTCGTCGACATGTACGGCTGCCCCGAGATGGAGGCCCAGCTGCTGCGCGATCGCAACCTCGCCGATCCGCTCGAGCTCGACGTCCACTTCGCCGCCGGCCGCTACGACGAGGTCCGCACCCGCTGCATCGCCCTCGCCGACGCCGCCGAGAAGCGCGGCAACAGCGACGAGGCCTCGTCGCTGAGCATCTATCACTGCGGGATCTTCACCCCCGCGCTGCTCGTGCGCGCCGGCCGGTCCGACCAGGCGGTCGCCGCCGTCGGTCAGACCTGCCAGTCGTACCCGCCGGTGTCGTCACGCAGCGGCGTGCGCGTCGAGGTCCTGATCGGCATCGTCGACGCGATCGCCCGCATGTGGGCCGCCGACAAGGTCCCGGCCAAGGAGGGCGGCGACCGCCTCAACGCCTTGCTGCCGCAGCTGCTGCGCGCCTGCCAGGTCGACGCCGAGACCTTCATGCGCGCCTTCGAGGCCGCCGGCGGCGAGTGACTCACTTGCGCGAGCGCGGGGGCGTCCCGTCGGGCACCCAGTCGAGTGTCCTTTCAGACATGTCGATGAGGGCATGTCCGAAAGTTCCCTCGAGCTCGGCCCGCAGCGCGCGCGCCAGCGCCTCGTAGTGGGCGACCTCGTTGTACAGCTGGGCGGAGATCCGGATCAGCCGCCGCGGCGGCGCCGGCCACGGCGGCAGCGGCACCTCGATGCCGTGGCGCAGCAGCAGCGCGTCCTGCAGCGGGTCCGACGTCAGCGGCGTGACCACCTGGCCTTCGGGGCCTGGCGGAAGGGGCAGGCTGGCCAGGCTGCCGAGCATGGCCTCGGGGGCGGGGAGCTCGGCGCCGATCGCCTCCGCCACGATCTTGCGGCCGGCGCACACCAGCGCGTGGTTCCTCGCCTGCACCTCGGGCCAGCCGCCGGGCAGCATCCCGCCGAGCTCCTGCAGCGCCGCCGGCACGCACAGCCAGGGGGTCGGGTCGGCGGTGCCGGTCCAGTCGAACTCCGCGTGCAGCCGCGAGCCGGGGCCCGAGTGGTTGAAGCCGTGGCTGATCACGGCCGGGTGGATCGCGGCCTGGCGGTCGCGGCGGACGTGCAGGATCGCCGCGCCCTTGGGCGCACATACCCACTTGTGCAGGTTGCCGGTGTAGTAGGCCGCGCCGATCGCGTCGAGGTCGAGCGGCACCATGCCGGGCGCGTGCGCGCCGTCGACCAGGCAGTCGACGCCGCGCTCCTGCAGGGCGGCGACGATGGTGGCGATCGGCAGCAGCAGGCCGGTCGGGCTGGTGATGTGGTCGACGAGCGCCAGGCGGGTGCGCGGCGTGAGCGCGGCGAGGATCGCGGCGACCGCCTCCTCGGGCCCGGAGATGGGGAAGGGCAGGGCGGCGGTGACGACCCGGCCACCTGTCCGAAGAGCCACGTAACGGGCGGCGTTGTTGCACGCGTTGTAGCCGTGCGAGGTGATGAGCAGCTCGTCGCCGGCGGCGAACTCGAGCGAGCGCAGGATCGCGTTGACGCCCTCGGTCGCGTTACGCACGAACACCAGGTCGTGCGGGTCGGCGCCGACGAACGCGGCCACCGCCTCGCGCGCGGCCGCGAGCGGGGCCTGCAGATCGCGGAGAAAGAAGCGCACCGGCTCTCGCTCCATGCGCCGACGCAGCTCCTCCTGAACGGCGAGCACCGCGCGGGGGCAGGCGCCAAAGCTGCCGTGGTTGAGGAACACGACCTCGGGATCGAGGGTCCAGCGGCTCCGGAGCTCGGCTGCGGCGGGCGACATCCGCGATCCTTACCACGCCCGGGGCGCCGTATCCTCATTATACTGTCCGGGTGCTGCGCCGCGTCGTCGAGCAGATCTTCGGGGTCGCGTTACGGATCTTCTTCCGCCGGATCGAGCTCGACGGCCTGTCGCGCGTGCCCGCCGACGGCCCGGTGATGTTCGTGCTCAACCACCCCAACGCGCTGATCGACCCGGCCTTCCTGCTGTGTCTGTCGCCGCGACCGGTGTCGTTCCTGGCCAAGGCGCCGCTGTTCAAGACACCTGTCCTCGGGGCCATCGTCCGCGCGTTCGACTCGATCCCCGTGTCCCGCCGCCAGGACGAGGGCGGCGCGCGCGTCGACAACCAGGACACCTTCCGCCACGCGCGCGAGCTGCTGCTGCGCGGCCAGGCCGTCGCCATCTTCCCCGAGGGCACCTCGCACTCGGACCCCGACCTCAAGCCGATCAAGACCGGCGCGGCGCGCATTGCCCTCGGGACAGGTCTCGAAGACCTCACGATCATCCCGGCCGGCCTCTTCTACACCGCCAAGGCGCGGTTCCGCAGCGACGCCCTGGTCTACTTCGGCGCCCCGCTGAGCGTCCCGTACGCCCCGCTCGACGCCCGCGGCGAGCCGCCGCCGGGCGCGGTCGCGGCGCTGACCCGCGACATCGACGTGGCCCTGCGCGCCGTCACCTTGCACGGCGACGACCACGAGATCCTCTCGCTCGTCGAGCGCACCTCGGACATCTTCACCGCCGCCAGCGAGGAGGCGTGGAGCGTCGCCGAGGCGTTCGAACTGCGCCAGAAGCTGCTCACCGGCCACGCCCGCCTGCGCGCCCGCGACCCCGCGCGCCTTGACGCTTTGGTCGCCCGCGTGCTCCGCTACCAGCGCGACCTCGCCGAGCTCGGCCTCGGCCCCGATCACCTCGCGCCCCACAACATCACCTTCGCCGCCAGCCTGCGCTACGCCCTCCGCAGCCTGTTCGCGCTCGGCGTCGTGTTCCCGCTCGCGCTCGCCGGCACTGCGATCCACTACCTCGCATATCGGGCCAGCGGCATGGTCGCCGCCCGCGTCGCCGGCCAGTACGAGGACATGCTGGCCACCGGCAAGCTGCTCGCGGCCATGACCTTCTTCCCGCTCACGTGGTTGCTCGTCGGCCTCGGCGCCGGCTACGCCTGGGGCCTGCAGGCCGGGCTGGTCGCGGGCCTTTTGTTCGCGCCGACCGCCGGCTGGGCCGCGCTCCACTTCTGGGAGCGCTTCGCCACGGTGCGCGCCGCGGCCCACGGCCTCGGTCTGTTCCTCGTGCGCCGCAACTTGCTCGCGCACCTGAGCGACGAACGCCGGGCCATCCGCGCCGAGATCCTCGCGCTCGCCGACATCGTCGCCTGAGCCGCCGCGAAGCCTCGTCGTCTCGCCGGCCGCGGGGCCGCGAAGCTGGCGCGACCGCTGCCCGAATTGTCAGCGGCATTACAGAAAGAATTTTCTTCGCGCGGCCGCGATGCGCCGTGCCCGCTGTGCCGCGCGATGCCGCGCTGAGCTATAGAAACTCGGCCGTGAACGCTCCGCACACCTCGGCCGACACGCCGGTCATGCGCCAGTTCCTCGACATCAAGCGTCAGTTCCCCGACGCCATCGTGATGTTCCGGATGGGCGACTTCTACGAGATGTTCTTCGACGACGCGATCACCGTCGGGCCCGTCCTCGAGATCGCAGTCACCACCCGCGACAAGGGCGAGGTCGAGAACCCGGTGCCGATGGCGGGCGTGCCGTACCACGCGATCGGCGGCTACCTGCGCACTCTGGTCGAGCGTGGCTTCAAGGTCGCGATCTGCGAGCAGATGGAGACCCCGGAGCAGGCCCGCCTGCGCAAGGGGCCGAACAAAATCGTCCGCCGCGAGGTCGTCCGCGTCGTCACCCCGGGCGTGCTGGTCGACGAGGAGCACCTGCGCGGCGAGGAGCCCAACTACCTGGTCGCGCTGGTCCACGACGCCGCCGGCAGCTACGGCCTCGGCGTGCTCGACATCTCCTGCGGCGAGTTCTTCGTCGTCACGTGCGAGGGCGCGGGCGCCGTGCGGGCCGCGCTGTCGCGCCTGGCGCCGCGCGAGATCGTGTGCGAGCCGGGGCTGCACCCGTGGCTGGGCCTCGAGCTCGGCCCGCTGTGTCCGCGTCTCGAGGGCCGCGACCCGGCCGCCGTCGGCGCCGCGCAGCTGGCCCGGGTCAAGCGCCTGCGCGAGGAGAGCGGCGGCGAGTCGCTGGCGCCGGTCGAGTCGCTGGCCGCCGCGCTCGCCCTGGCCTACGCCGAGGACACCCAGCCCGGCCAGACTTTGCTGCTGCACCGCTTGCGGCGCCAGGCCTTCGAGGCCCACCTCGTGCTCGACGACGCCTCGCTGCGCAACCTCGAGGTGTTCCGCACCCTTCGCGACGGCCAGCGCAAGGGCAGCCTGCTGTGGGCCGTCGACGCCACCCGCACCGCCATGGGCGCGCGCCTGCTGCGGGCCTGGCTCGGCGCCCCGTTGCGCGCGCTCGGGGCGATCCGCGAGCGCCACGACGCCGTCGAGGCGCTGCTCGCCGAGCCGCGCGTGCGCGGCGACCTGCAGGACCGCCTGCGAGACGTCCGCGACATCGCTCGCCTGGCCGCGCGCGCCCGCCTCGGCACCGTCAGCCCGCGCGAGCTCGCGGCGCTGCGCCAGTCGCTGGCGGCCCTGCCCGGGGTCGCCGAGCTGCTGAGCGAGCTGGCCCGCCGACGCGCCCCGCTGCTCACCGAGGGACAGGTCCATCCGGACATGTCCGATGGAGCAGGTCCCGAGGGCCAGGCCGAAGCGTCGGGCCTGCCGGTCCTGCTCGACCTCGGCGAGGACCTGCTGCAGGACGTCCACGCCGCGCTGGTCCGCCTGTTGGTCGACGACCCGCCGGCGCACCAGCGCGACGGCGGCATGATCCGCGCCGGCGCCGACCCCGAGCTCGACCGTCAGCTCGGCCTGCGCGACGGCGGGCGCGAGGCGCTGGCCGCGATCGAGGCCCGCGAGCGCGAGCGCACCGGCATCGCCAACCTCCGCGTCCAGCACAACCGCGTGTTCGGCTACTACATCGAGGTCCTCAAGACCCAGCTGTCGCGCGTGCCGGCCGAGTACGTGCGCAAGCAGACCACGGCCAACGCCGAGCGCTACGTGACCGCCGAGCTGGCCGAGCACGAGACCGCGGTGCTCGGCGCCGTCGCGGCCGCGCTCGAGCGCGAGCAGCAGCTGTTCACCGCGCTGCGCGAGCAGGTCTCGGCCGCCGGCGATCGCCTGCTCGCGGCCGCCGAGGCGCTGGCGCGGCTCGACGTGCTGGCCGGCCTGGCCGAGATCGCCGAGTCGCACGCGTATGTCCGTCCGGACATGGTCGAAGAGCCAGTCCTCGACATCGAGGAGGGCCGCCACCCGGTCGTCGAGCGCATGCTCGACGCCGGCCGCTTCGTGCCCAACAACCTGGCGCTGCGCGCCTCGACCACCCAGAGCGGCGGGGCAGGGCGCCTGATGCTGCTCACCGGCCCGAACATGGGCGGCAAGAGCACGGCGATGCGCATGGCGGCGCTGGTGGCGATCCTCGCCCACGCCGGCGCCTTCGTCCCGGCGGTGCGCGCCCGCGTCGGCGTGGTCGACCGCGTGTTCACCCGCGTCGGCGCCGCCGACGACCTCGGCCGCGGCGAGTCGACCTTCATGGTCGAGATGCGCGAGGCCGCCCAGATCTTGAGCCAGGCGACCCCGCGCAGCCTGGTCCTGCTCGACGAGATCGGCCGCGGCACCGCCACCTACGACGGCCTCGCGCTGGCGTGGGCGATCACCGAGTTCCTCCACGACCAGATCGGCTGCCGGTCCCTGTTCGCCACCCACTACCACGAGCTCACCCAGCTGCAGGCGCGCCTGGTCGGCCTGCGCAACGCCCACGTCACCGTCCACGAGGAGCGCGGCAGCATCGTCTTCCTCCACCGCGTCGAGCCCGGCCCGGCCGAGCGCAGCTACGGCATCCAGGTCGGCCGCCTCGCCGGTCTGCCCGCCTCGGTGCTGCGGCGGGCGCAGAAGCTGCTCACGCGCCTGGAGCAGGCCCAGGGCGAGGCGCGGCCGGTGCCGCAGCTCGACCTGTTCACCCCGCCCGCGCCGGCCCCGCAGCCGGTCGACAGCCTCCCGCCGCCCCTGGCCGCGATCCTGGCCGATCTGCGGGCCCTCCACCCCGACGAGCTCAGCCCGCGCCACGCCCACGAGGCCCTGCGCCGGCTCCACGAGCGCCTGGTCGCGGTCGAGGGCGGCGCCGGTGAACATGTCTCTTGAGTCATGTCTGAAAGCACAGCATCGTCCACATTCGAGGACTCAACGCGCGCGCCCGTCCGGGGCAAGCTCGCCCGTATGCCTCGTGCGCGCCTCCGCCTGAGCGTCCTCGCCCTCGCGGCCACTTCGCTCGCTTGCCCCGCGCTGGTCCCCGACCAGGACACGAGCAGTGACAGCGGCGCCGACACCTCGACCTCCGAGCCGACGCCGCCGGACCTGCCGCCACCTGGCCCCGAGGACATCGTCGTCGCCACCTTCAACGTCCACCTGTTCTTCGACATGGTGTGCGACAGCGGCCAGTGCGGCGGCGGAGCCTTCGAGGAGGCCTATTCGCAGGCCGAGTTCGACTACCGCGCCCAGCAGATCGCCGACGCCATCGACGAGCTGCAGGCCGACGTCGTGCTGCTGCAGGAGGTCGAGAGCCAGGCCTGCCTCGACGCGCTCACCAAGCGCCTGCCGCAGTTCCAGACCGCCTACCTCGGCGAGACGGGGTTCGTGTCGTCGATCGACACCGCGATCCTGTCGAACTTGCCGCTGATCGAGATCCGCAGCCACGGCAAGGCCCCGATCCCGCTGCCCGACGGCGGCTCGACGCACTTCGCCCGCGACTACCTCGAGGCCCACCTCGACGCCGGCGGCCGGCGCCTGATCGCCTTCGTCGCCCACTTCAAGTCGAAGAACGACGACGACCCCGAGCGCCGCCTCGCCGAGGCGACCGCCGCGCGCGACCTCATCGACCTCGCCGCCGACAACTACCCCGACGCGCTGGTGCTGATGGGCGGCGACCTCAACGACGTGCCCGAGTCGGAGCCGCTGCAGGCGATCGAGGCCGGCGGCGGCACGGTGCGCGTGGCCGCGGAGCTGGGCGACGACGACTGGACCTACGTGTACGACGGCGACACGCGCGCCCTCGACCACCTCTACCTGTCGACCCGCGGCGGCGGCGGCAGCTTCGTCAAGGGCACCGCCCGCGTGCTGCGTGACGCCGGCGCCGACGGCTGGGGCGGCTCGGACCACGCAGCCGTGCGCGGCACCTTCCGCGTCGGCGGCTGAACGCGAGCGATCGCAGGGCAGGCATCGACGCCGCGGCAGCGAGCGATCGCAGGGCAGGGGCCCGCCCGGCGACACTGCGGTAGCGAACTCGCATGAGCTAGCGAGCATCGAGGTTCAGCCGCGCTCGCAGGGCAGGGTTCGCGCGTCGACGTCCTTGCCGCGAGCGACCTGGGCGCAGCAGAGCGCATGCCTCCGCAGCGAGCGCGCGCATCTGTGATACCGTGGGGCCCGCTCTCGGCATGCGCTCCTGGCCGATCTTCCCCCTGCTCGGCGCTCTCGCGCTGTCCCTCGCGTGTGCGCGCGAGGAGTTCGCCCCGCAGCGCGCGGTGGTGTGCGAGGGCGAGGTCGGCGTCCCCGATCCGGCCCTGCGCGCGCTGCTGCTCGACATCCTCGCCGACCCCGAGGCGCACGACGAAGAGAGCACCGGCGGTGGGCCCGTCCTCACCGCAGAATCGCTGGCCACGCTGACCGGCCTGCAGGCGGCGGAGCGGGGCATCGCCAGTCTCGAGGGCCTCGAGTGCGCCGTCAACCTCCGGACCCTCGGCCTCGCGCGCAACGAGATCGTCGACATCCGCCCGCTGACCTGGCTCACCGAGCTGCGCGAGGTCGAACTGTCGGAGAACCCGATCGCGCGCCTCGACCCGCTGTCCCGCCTCGTCAAGCTCGAGAAGCTGGCCCTCGGCGGCGCCGACGTGAAGTCGATCGGCTTTGTCGCCGGCATGACCGCGCTGCGCCACCTCGACGTCGCGCGCGGCGAGATCGACGACCTCGCTCCGCTCGCCGGCCTCGTCGCCCTCGAGTCGCTCGTCCTGTCCGACAACAAGATCGACGACATCGGCCCGCTCGCCGGCCTCCACGAGCTGTTCGCGCTCTCGCTCAACGGCAACGCGATCGGCGACATCGGTCCGCTCGCCGACCTCGAGCAACTCGAGTACCTCGACATCGACGAGAACGCGATCGAGTCGCTCGCGCCTCTGGCGAGCCTCACCCGCCTGCGCCGCCTCGAGGCCAACGCCAACGCCATCACCGACACCCGCGGCCTCGCGGGCAAGCCCGACCTCGTCGAGCTCGGGCTCGAGAAGAACCAGATCGCCGCGCTCGCCGACCTCGGCGGACTCGACGGCCTTGTCACCCTCGACCTCGACGAGAACCTCCTGACCAGCCTCGACGGCCTCGAGGTGCTGGCGCAGCTGCGCACGCTGACCGCCCGGATCAACGCCATCGCCGACATCGGTGCAGTCGCCGGCCTGACCGATCTGCGGCGCCTCGACCTGCGCGACAACCCTGGCCTCGTCGACCTGTCCCCGGTGGCCGGCCTCCAGTACCTCGACTACCTCGGCCTCGGCGGGCAGGGCGTGGCCCCCGAGCTCGCGCCGCTGATCGGCCTGCCGCTGCTGCGTCAGCTCGACCTCATCGACGGCGCCACCATGGATTACTCCGTCGTCACCAGCTTGCCCGCGCTCCGGGTGCTGCGCTTGCTCAACGCCCCGCTCGACAGCGCCGACCTCACCGCGCTCGCCGGCGCCACCGCGCTCACCACCCTCGACATCTCGGGCGCGCCGGTCACCGATCTCGGCCCGCTCGCGCCGCTGACCGCGCTCGTGGACTTCTCCGCCAGCGGCACGCGGATCACCAGCCTCGGCCCCGTCACCGACTGGCTCGAGCTCGACATCCTCCGCGTCGCCCGCACGCCGCTGCAGAGCCTCTCCGGCCTCGAGACGGTGCTCGGCGTCGATCAGATCGACATCAGCGACACCGAGGTCGACGACATCAGCGTGCTGCTCGGGATCAAGGCGTTCCGGCAGAATGACCGCCTCGACGCCCGCGGCGCCCCGCTCGACGACGGCGACTGCGACGACATCCGCGCCCTCCGCGAGCGCGGCGCGACCGTGCTCGCCGACCCGCCCTGCGAGTGAGGCGAGCTCCGCGGCGCGTGCGGCGGAGGTGCATATGTCGCAGAGTACATGTCGCATAAGACATGCCCATAAGTACACGCGCGAACGAGCGCGCTCGACAATCGAGGCGCGAGGCGGCAGCCCTCGGCCAAGCGCGGCCGATCCGGCGACTCGCGGGCGCAGCGGCGCGACCTGGCGAGCAGCGCAAGCCGGTAGAGAAGCGGCCCGCCTGGCGGTCGACCTCGAGCGGCGCCTGTTTGACTGCGCCCCCGCGGGCGCTGCTCGCAAGTGGCACGGTCCTGCGCCTCGCAGCCGATCTCGGCGCGCCTCGCGGCCGCGCTCTCGCGGCTCGGGTCGGCCCGCGCGACGCAAATTTCGTGACCCGCCGGCCTCGCGCTACACCTCGGGCATGCGCGACGCCGTCGAGCGCTTCCTCGAGCACCTGCGGGACGAGCGGCGGCTGTCGCCGCACACGCTCCGCGCCTACCGCGGCGACCTGCTCGACTTCCTTGAGCGCTTCGAGGCCCGGCGTGGGCGGCCGGCCGAGCTTGCCGACCTCGCGGTGCGCGAGGTCCGGGCCGACCTCGCCGAGCGCTTCGGCGAACAGGCCGCCAGCACCTCTGCGCGCAAGCTCTCGACCCTGCGCAGCTTCGGCGAGTTCCTGCGCCGGCGCGGCGAGATGGGCGACAACGAGGCCGCCCTGGTGCGCCGGCCCAAGCTGCCGCAGCGGCTGCCGGTCGCGCTCCCGGTCGAGGACCTCACCGACATCATCGACGGCCCCGGCCACGCCGACGGCGCGCTCGGGCTGCGCGACCGCGCGATCCTCGAGGTCCTCTACGGCGCCGGCCTGCGCGTCGGCGAGTGCGTCGCCCTCGACCTCGATCACCTGCGCTGGGACGGCGACGCGCTGACGCTGCGGGTCGTCGGCGGCAAGGGCAACAAGGACCGCGAGGTCCCGCTGGGTGCGCCCGGCGCTGCCGCGGTGCGAGCCTGGCTCGGCGTCCGCGCCCAGCTGCTGTCGCCGGCGCAGCGCATGTCCGAAAGTTCAGGTGCGAAGCGCATCACCGCGAAGGGCGAGCGGGCGCTGTTCCTCGGCCGCCGCGGCCAGCGAATCGGCGACCGCAGCGTGCGCGCGCTGGTCTACCGCCGCTGCGAGGCCACCGGTGCGCGCGCCCGCGTCGGCCCGCACGGCCTGCGCCACAGCTTCGCCACCCACCTGCTCGAGGGCGGCTGCGACCTGCGCAGCATCCAGGCCATGCTCGGCCACGCCAGCCTCAGCACCACCCAGCGCTACACCCACCTCGACCTCGGCCGGATCGTCGACGTCTACGAGCGCGCCCACCCGCGAGCCAAGGCGACCGCCGCGCCGCCGCCGGCCGAGAATCGCTCACGCCGCCGCGCGTGAACGGTTGGCCGCGCCGCGCGGCGACCTGCGACGGCGAGCGACGACGACGAGCGCACGCCCCGGGCGCCGCGGTCGGAGCCTGCCCACGACGCCCTGCGGGAGCGGGCTGCTTCGCCGCTCGCGCGCCGGGGGCGACCGCGCCGGTGCCGGCGACCGAGCGATGTCGACGAGCGCGGGCCGGGACGACCGCGACCCGCCCGTGCCACCGCGCGGGAGGGTCCGCCTCACCGCACGAGACAGGCGGCGATCCGAGATCGAGCCGTTGCGAGCCTCGCCGAATCAAGGGCGGGGCAGGGCGGACCCGCTCGCAACGTGATACGCCCCGGCCCCATCGCATGACTTCAAGAATATGTCTAAATCGACATTGTTCTTGGAACATGACCTTTCGAACACGTCCCGAAGGACATGTCCTGCGAGCCAGCCATCACAGCGCCGCGTCGATCAGCACCTCGGCCGAGCCGCGCTGCTTGCGTTCGAGGCGGTCGGTGGCGGTGCGGCGCACGCGGTCGCTGCGGACCGGCATCTCGCGCTCGTACCAGGCCCCGTCGATGTACACGTCGACGAACGGGGCAGGCAGGCCGAGCTCGCCCTGGGGCGAGCCCGGCTTCGTGGACACGTGGAAGTGGATGTGGGGCCCGCTGCTGTGGCCCGAGTTGCCGACCTTGCCGAGCTCCTGGCCGAGCTCGACCTTGTCGCCGACCTTCACGGTCACGGTGCCGGGGATCATGTGCCACAGCGACGACGCCTCGCCGAACCCGTGGTCGATGATGACGCCGTTGCCGCCGCCCTCGCCGGTGGCCCCGGGGCCGTTCTCGGCCACGTTGTTGACCGCCCGGATCACCGTCCCCGAGGCCGGCGCCAGCACCGGGTAGCCGTAGCAGTACGACGCCTTGTTGCCGCTGCCGCCGACCGGCTTGCTGCGGCCGCTCTTCATCACGACCATGTCGTAGGCGAAGCGCTGGGCGCGATGGTTGTGGTGGTAGTTCGTCATCCGGCGCGGGCCGCCGTGGACGATGGTCCACTCGCCGGTGCTCACGAAGTGCAGGCGGGTCACCGTCGAGTAGCGGCGCGCCGGGCCGGCGATCTGCTCGAACGCCAGGTGCTCGCGGACCAGCAGGCGATCCAGCGCGCGGTCCGGCGTGATGGCGAACTGGAACAGGACCAGCCGGACCTTGCGGTCGGGCGCGCCGGCCTTGCCGCGGGCGTACACCACCAGCCCCGAGTACCAGGTGAGGTCGCCCTCCTTGTGCACCTTCTCCTCGAGGATCCCGATCGGCTGGCCGTAGCGGGTCCGCAGGCGTTCGCCGGTCGCCGCCAGCTCCGGCGGGCGAACTACGGTCTTGAGGCTGGGAGACATCCACGCGTGCAGCTCCGACACGCGGCCGAGGAGGAGCCCGTTGATGAGGCGATCGGCCTCCGGCATCAGCTCGGACGTCGGCTTCAGCGACGCCTGGTTGGGGGCGCGCAAGTCCTTCGGCTTGCAGCCGAGCCCGGCGGCCAGCGACAGCGCGACGACGAAGACCCGCAGGGGGTGCATGCCGGCGTCATCCTAGCTGTTCTCTCGCGGCCTTCACCGGGCGTCCGCGCTCGTCCGCCGGCTCGCCGGGGCTCCCGGGGCTCGCCGCCGGGCTCCCGCCTCGAGGCGCGATTTTGTGACGATCTTCACCTCGGTCGGCGCGCGATCGCGAGCCTCGCCGGAGTACGCTCGTTTTCGCCATGCACCCCGCCAACGCCGTCGCCCTGCCGGGGGCCGCCTCCGGTTTTGGCCCGTCCAGCCCGGCGCTGCACGGTCTGTGGGCCGCCTCGCCGCCGGGGTGGGCGGCCGGCGATCCGGTCGCTCGCTGGCTGGCCGCGTGTCGCTGCGTCGCCGGTCGCTGGACCGTGCGCCTCGAGCTCCGCGGCGGCCCGCGCGTCAGCGACGATCTCGACCTCGCGCGCGACGAACAGGATCGCTTGCTCGACCTGTGGGCGCGCCGCGATCAGATCGGCCACTTCGAGCGACTGGGCCTCGCGCCGACCGGCGACGACGCCGCGATCCGTCGCGCCTGGCTCGAGACCTGTCGCCACCTGCACCCGGACCGTTACTACGGCAAACGACTCGGCGCGTTCGCGGCGATCCTCGCCGAGCTCTTCGATCGGGCGCGAGCCTCCGCGGAGTTCCTCGCCGACCCGCGGCGTCGGGCCCGCTACCAGACGGAGCTCGAGGCCGCCGGTCGCGGCGCCGGAGCACGTTGACCGATGTGTCTCTACACACAGCTTTTTGCGCGGCAGCTCACGCCCTGAGCGTGGTAGGTCTGCGACCTCGTCATGGCCGAGCACGTCGTCGGGATCGACCTGGGGACCACCAACACCTGCGTGGCGATCGTCGAGCAAGGTGTCCCGAAGGTCATCCCCAACAAGGGTGGGTACCGCACCACGCCGTCGATGGTCGCGCTGTCGGAGAGCGGTCGGCGGCTGGTCGGTCACCTCGCCAAGCGGCAGGTGCTCACGAACCCGCAGAACACCATCTACGCGGCCAAGCGCCTGATCGGCCGCAAGTGGAATTCGACCGCCGGCCGCACCGTCGCCCAGACCTGCCCGTACACGATCGCCGAGGGCCCGCACGGCGACATCCGCCTCAAGATCCGCGATCAGGTCTACAGCGTCCCCGAGATCAGCGCCTTCATCTTGCAGGAGATGAAGATGATCGCCGAGGCGCACCTCGGCGTGCCGGTCGAGAAGGCCGTCATCACCGTCCCGGCCTACTTCAACGACAACCAGCGCCAGGCCACCAAGGACGCCGGGCGGATCGCCGGCCTCGAGGTCATCCGCATCATCAACGAGCCGACCGCGGCCGCGCTGGCCTACGGGTTCGGCAAGAACCTCGAGCGCAAGGTCGCGGTGTACGACCTCGGCGGCGGCACCTTCGATGTCTCGATCCTCGCCATCGGCCACGGCGTCTTCGAGGTCATCTCGACCGCCGGCGACACCTTCCTCGGCGGTGAGAACTTCGACCTGCGGGTCATGCAGTACCTCATCGAGACCTTCGAGGAGGACACCGGCGTCAACCTGCGCGAGGATCGGATGGCGATGCAGCGGCTCAAGGACGCGGCCGAGAAGGCCCGCTGCGACCTGTCGAGCGCGCGCGAGGCGATCGTCGACCTGCCGTTTTTGCACACCAGCCCGAGCGGCAAGGTGTTCCACCTGCAGGAGCCGCTGACGCAGCAGCAGCTCGAGGGCCTGACCGAGGACCTGATCGAGCAGACGATCAAGATCTGCGAGCGCACCCTCGCCAGCGCCGGCGTCGATCGCAAGCAGCTCGACGACGTCGTGCTGGTCGGCGGCATGACCCGCATGCCGCTGGTGCAGCGCCGGGTCGCCGAGTTCTTCGCCATCGAGCCGTGCAAGGGCGTCAACCCCGACGAGGTGGTCGCCCTCGGCGCCGCGATCCAGGCCGCCGCGCTGGTCGACGAGCAGCACGACCTGCTGCTGCTCGACGTCACCCCGCACAGCCTCGGCATCATGATCGTCGGCGGCTACTTCCACCGCCTCATCGAGCAGAACACCACCATCCCGACCCGCGCCGGCCACGTGTTCACCACCGTGCGCGACAACCAGACGTCGGTGAAGATCCTGGTGCTGCAGGGCGAGAGCGAGAAGGCCGCCGAGAACGAGCTGCTCGGCGAGTTCATCCTCAGCGGCCTGCGCAAGGCCCCGCGCGGCCAGGTCGAGGTCGAGGTGACCTTTTCGATCTCCGTCGACGGCATCGTCAGCGTCGCCGCCAAGGACCTCGAGACCGGCCGCGAGCAGTGCATCACCGTCACCGCCACCAGCGGCCTGACGGAGGACGAGCTCAAGGAGCTGGTCAAGCAGTCGCAGGCCTACATGATCGAGCTGCGCGCCTCGGAGGAGCTCGAGCGCCGGCGTCAGCAATGCGAGAAGCTGATCGACAGCATCCGCGAGCTGCTGCCGCAGGTGCAGGAGGCGATGTCGGGCACCCGCTTCGGCCGCGACGCGATCGCCAAGGCCGAGGCCGTCGTCCGCCGCGCCGAAGGCGAGCTCGCCCGCGCCGACGCCCGCGCCCTCGGCGACACGCTGGAGAGCCTCGACCGCACCGTCAGCATGTTCCGCAACGTGGCGCACAAGCGCTCCGAAGCGGCCCAGCGCTGACGCGCGGCCGGCGGGCGCGAGGGCAGGGGGCACGAGGTCGAAGCGGCCAAGTGCAGCCAGCTTGCGAACTCGTCGGCGATCGCTCGGCGATCGTTGGTGCGCCGCACGGCCGCGCACGAGCGTTCACGAAGCGTGACAGCGCTACCGCGGGGCCGACGGTCACGGTCATCGGCGGCCGAGCGATGAGCATGTTCGTGCCCCAGCGCTGACGCGGACGTCCTGCGCAAGTCGGCGGCGAGCGCCGGCGGTCTTCATGAGGCAATGACTGAAAAGTCATGTTCATTCATGCATGTCCTTTTGGGCATGTATATGTCGACATGTCCACGATGACATGCCGACGCGCGTCCCGCCGCCGCGGCCGCTCTCCTCGTGACAAGCCGATGCTCGCGGTGCCGCCGGGGCACGCGCCCGGCTCGGCGCGGGGAGCGATCGCGGGTCCGCGCGCCTCTCCTGGCCGCGCGTGATCGAACCCGCGCTGGCGAGCCTCGCACGCGCCCCCGAACAGCGCTCCCGGGCGAGCGGCTCCGCGCGCAAGGTCACGCTCCGCGCGCTTGTCTGGCGGGCCCGGCTGGCCTATTTCGCCCGCGATGACCGCGGCACAGTTCGAGGTGCGCGTCGAGGCCAACCGTCGCCTCTCGGGCGGCTACTTCTTGCTCGAGCTCGCCGCTGCAGCGCCGACCCCGGTGGCCGACGCCGTCCCGGGTCAGTTCGTGATGCTGCGCGGCGAGTGGGGCAGGGAGCTGCTCAACCCGCGGGCCTTCTCGATCCTCGACGCGCCTGATCCGACGCACTTCTCGATCCTCGCCAAGGCCTACGGCGAGGGCACGCGGCGGCTCAAGCGGGTCGAGCCCGGCGATCGCCTGGTCACCACCGGCCCGCTCGGGGCCGCGTTCCCACGCCCGGCGGCCGGCGTGCGCGACCTTTTGGTGGCCGGCGGCGTCGGCCTGCCGCCGCTCCATTTCTTCGCGCGGATGGCTCATCGGGCAGGTCTCTCGGGACAGGTCGAGTTGTACTACGGCGGCCGCGACCGCGACGACCTGGTGCTGCTCGACGACTTCGCCGCGTGGGGCGTCAGGGCCAACCTCGCCACCGAGGACGGCAGCGCCGGCGTGCGCGGCTACGTGACCGCCGCCCTGGCGCCGCGCCTCGACGCCGCCGCGCGCACGGGCGAGGCGGTGCGCGTGCTCGCCTGCGGCCCGACGCCGATGCTCGCCGCGGTCCGTCGCCTCGTGCTCGAGCGCGGCGTGCAGGCCTTCCTCTGCCTCGAGGAGAACATGGCCTGCGGCTTCGGCGTGTGCCTCGGCTGCGCGGTGCCGGTCTACGGCGCCAAACCCTACCGCTACTGCTGCACCGACGGCCCGGTGTTCGACGCTCGCGAGGTGCGCTGGCCATGACCGAAGGCATCGACCTCACCACTTCCTGCGGCCCCGTCGCGCTGCGCACCCCGATCCTCGCGGCCTCGGGCTGCTTCGCCTACGGCCAGCAGTTCGCCGCCTTCACCGACCTGCGCGCGCTCGGCGGGATCTCGACCAAGGGCATCTCGCCGCTGCCGCGCTTCGGCAACCCGCTGCCGCGGATCTGCGAGACCACCGGCGGGATGCTCAACTCGATCGGCCTCGAGAACGTCGGCGTCGAGGCGTTCCTGCGCGACAAGCTGCCCTTCCTCCGGGACCTCGGCGTGTCGGTGTGGGTCAACTTCTTCGGCGTCGACTTCGAGACCTACGTCGACTGCGCGCGCCAGCTCAGCGCAGGGCAGGGCATCGACGCGCTCGAGATGAACATCTCGTGCCCGAACATCAAGAAGGGCGGCATCGAGTTCGGCACCGTCCCCGAGGTCGCGCACCGACTGACGCGCGCCTGCGTCGAGGTCTCGCGCGTCCCGATCATCGTCAAGCTGAGCCCGAACGTCAGCGACATCGTCGCCATGGCCGACGCGGTGCAGAAGGCCGGCGCCGCCGGCGTGTCGCTGATCAACACGATCACCGGGATGGCGATCGACGTGCGCACGCGCCGGCCCAAGATCGCCACCACCTACGGCGGTCTCTCGGGCCCGGCGATCAAGCCGATCGCCCTGCGGATGGTGCATCAAGTCGCGCGCGCGCTGCCGGATCTCCCGATCTGTGGCATGGGCGGGATCCTCAGCGGCGAGGACGCCCTCGAGTTCCTCATGGCCGGCGCTCACTGCGTGCAGGTCGGCACCGCCAACTTCGCCGAGCCCGGCGCGGGCGTGCGGATCACCGAGGAGCTGCGGACGCTGCTGGGCACTCTCGGCTTCTCGTCGGCTCGCGCGGCCATCGGCAGCCTCCAGGCGCACGCGGCCGAGCCCGAGCACCTCGTCGAGTCTCCGTGGATGAGCAGCTAGGCGCTGCGGGCGACGGAGCGGGGACGAGCGCTGCCGGACGCGAGCGTGGGGCAGCCGGCGCCACGCGCGGCGAGCAGGGCTGAGCGCTGCCGACCAGGCGCGGGCGTTTGGCGCTTCGGAGGTCGAGCGCGATGGCGGGGTTGAGGTCCCCTGGCTGTCGAGGAGCCGATCCTGTTCCTTGAGACAGTTTCGTGCAGGTCGTGCGCGCTGGCCGACGAGCCGAGCCTGTACTTTGGGCCAGGTGCGCGTGTCCCTCCGCGGGACCGAGCGCCGAGACCGGCAGCTCCGGCAGATCCTGGTCTTTCAGCCAGGCAGGCCGAGCGCTGCTGGCGCGCGGTTGGTGCGCGTCGGCCGGAGAATGTAGGTGTTTGCTATTGTGCGGTGCGGAGGGTGTCTTCCCTGGGCTTCCCGAGCTGCCTCGCCGGCGCGCGTCCACGCGCGAGGGTCGGGGACCTCGCCGCCGCTTGCGGCCAAAACCCGGCCTCGGATACGCTGCCGGTCGCTGATGTCGGATCGTGAAATTCCCTGGCGCGCTCGCCTGGCGGCCGCAGTCCTCGACGTTTCACCCGACTGGGGCGCGAGCGCTGCGAGCAAGGCTCTAGGCGCGGCCGCCCGCGCTCGTCTGCCGCGGCCGCTGAGTCGCGCCTTCGTCTCTGCCTATGTCCGCTACTTCGGCGTCGACCTCGAAGATGTCGACCCGCGCTCGATGCAGGACGGTTACGACAGCTTCAACGCCTTCTTCACCCGCCGCCTGCGACCGGGCGCCCGGCCGGTCGATTCGCGCCGCGAGGTGCTCAGCGCCCCGTGCGACGGCCTCCTCCGCGGCATGGCGCCGATCGAGCGCGACACGGCGGTGATCGCCAAGGGGCACAAGTACACGCTCGGCGAGCTGCTCGCCGACGACGCGCTCGCCGAGTCGTTCCTCGGCGGCCTGGCGACCACCATTTATCTCCATCCCCGCGACTACCACCGCGTCCACACTCCGTGCGACGGCACCGCGCAGCGCGTGGTCGCGGTGCCGGGGCGGTTGCTCCCGGTCACCGCCGCCGCGCTCGAGCGGGCACCGCGCCTGTTCGCCCTCAACGAGCGCCTGATCCACGTCCTCGACACCCCGTTCGGCACGATCGCGGTGGTGATGATCGCGGCCTTCGGCGTCGGCCACATGAGCTGCGCCTATCGCCACATCGCGCCGCATCCGCGCGAGATCCAGCGCGTCGAGTGCGACCCGCCGGTGCGCCTGCGCAAGGGCGACGAGCTCGGCGTGTTCCATCTCGGCAGCACCGTGGTGGTGTTGACCCAGGCCGGCGTCCGACCGCTCGCGCCGACCGACGAGCCCACTGCAGTGCGCATGGGCCAGCCCCTCTTGCAGCGAGGCGACGTCGCATGACCTGGCAGGTATCTCCCGAGGAGTGGCTGCTCGACTTCACGATCATCCCGCGCGGCAATGCGCGCGGCGTCGACTCGCTCGACGTGATCGACGATCGCCTGCGCAGCATGCTCGTGCCCCCGGCTCCCCCGGCCGGGATCATCATCCCCACGATCACCGCCACGCGGTCCGGCAGGCCCGTCAACGGGTCGGCCCCGGGAGCCCCGGCGAAGCAGCCCACCGGTCCCAAACCCGCCGCAGCGCCGCTCTCGGAGCCGGCCAACGGCAGCGGCCTCAGCATCGAGCTGCGGCCGATCGGCCCGGCTGCGCCGGCTCCGACCCCGCCGGAGACAGGGGCGGGCATGGTCATCCCGTCGCTCACGCGTTTGAACGGCGCGCTCGTCGACGACGATGACGACGTCATGGCTCTCGAGCGCCTCGCACCCGGACTGGAGCCCAGCCCGCGCGACGACGACGACGTGGAGGACGTGATGTCGGCGGTGGCCGCGTCGGCGTCCCTGCTGCCGGTCGACGATCCCGAGCCCGAAGCCGAAGCGGAGGTCGAGGAAGAGGAAGAGATCCAGGACGACGCCGCTGAAGCCGAGGCCGAGGCCGACGACGACGAGATCGAGGACGACGCGCTCGAGGTCCAGGAAGAGGTCGTCGTGGCCCGTCCGGCGCCGGTGGTCGAGAAGCCGATCAGCGCGCCGCCGCCCCGCCAACCGACCGGACCGGTCCCGGCCGCCGAAAAGCTGGGCCCGCCACGTCCGCCCGCGGCCGCCCCTGCGACGCCCGAAAAGTCGGGACCGCCGCGTCCGCCGCCGACTCCGGAGAAGGCGGGACCGCCGCGTCCCCCGCCGGCCGCCGCCGAGAAGCCTGTCGCTCCGCCGCGCCCCCCGCCGCCCGAGAAGGCCCCGCCGTCGAAGCCGTCGACCGCGACCCCGCCCGCTCCTCGAAGCGACGGCCGCAAGCGCCGCAATTGGCACGAGGAGGTCTTCGGAGACCACTACGCGGCGATCCTCCCGGTCGACACCGATGCCAGCGCCGAGATCGACGCCGCTTTCGTGCAGAAGTCGCTGGACCTCGCGAGCGGACAGAAGCTGCTCGACGTGGCCTGCGGCGACGGCCGCCACGCGACCGCCTTCGCGGCCCTGGGCCTCGACGTCACGGCCCTCGACAACTCGATGCCGCAGCTGCTGCGAGCGGCCCGTCGCAACGAGGCCAGCAAGTTCAACTTCGACATCCTGCACGGCGACATGCGGAGCCTGCCGCGTGACCGGACGTACGACGCGGTCACCTGCCTGGGCAGCAGCTTCGGCTACTTCGAGAGCGACGAGCAGAACCGACAGTGCCTTCAGGACATGGTCGAAGTGCTCAAGCCCGGCGGCAAGCTCGCGCTGCAGGTGTTCAACCGCGACTACCTGATGGGGGTCTTGCCGTGTCGGTCGTGGTGGCAGGGCCGAGGCTGTCTCGTGCTCGACGTGGCGGACATGCACTTTGCGACCGGACGCGTCCGCATCCACCGGACGGTGGTGTTCGAGGACGGTCGGCAATTCGAGCACCACATCTCGATCCGCGCCTACTCCGCACACACTCTGGCGAAGATGCTCGCCCCGATGGGGGCGCGAGTGATCGAGCTGTCCGGTAGTCGCGACACTCGCGGTCGCTTCTATGGCGGTGCCTCGCCCGAGATCTGGATCTTCGCGCAGCGTCGCGACGACGTCTGATCTGCGTCCGATCGTCGCGCAGAGGCGTCGCGCCCGCGTGACAACGATGTCAGAGGGAATGACAGCGGTGTCTCGCGGGTTCCGACCCTCGTGACCCCGTGTCAAGCCGACGGAGGAAGATCACAAGCGCTCCGGCCGCGATGCCCTGGACGGGGCCGCGGTCCGTACCCAGTTTGGGTCAGGTCCGCGGAACGAGCCGCTACCGCGTCGTCAAGCCTCTTGTATGCGGCTCCATGTGAGACAAAACGGCCGAGGTACACCTACATCTGCGCAGTTCTACCGACGCAGAGGGTGATGAAACTTCCACCTCGGACTTGCGTAGGACCTTGAAGCAGAAGGCGCCTAAACGGTGCCTAACAAGAGGTCCTTCCGTGATCCCGGTCGAGCCTGGCGACACTACCAACGCAGGCCCGTCGCACGCGAAGCCGTTCGTATCCCACTCTAGACGACTATTCCGCGGATTCCGCGACACGAATACTCGCCCCTTAGCTTGGCCCGAAACTAGCACCCCAACCCAACGAGGTCCATCATGGCACGCCGCAAAGTCACCCGTGGAGCCCCCCCCAAGCTCGCTCGCGCCCGCCCGCGCACTTCGCTGGCCGCGGCCAATCCGCGCTCGGTGACCCCCGCGGTGACCCCGGCCCGTCCGCGCGCCGAGCGTACCGAGCGCGTCCGTGAAGGCGGCAGCGAGGCTGCTGCCAACGACGAGTCGCCGAACTTCCTCGGCGTGTATTTCCGCGAGATGGCCGGCCTCGGCGTCATGAGCCCCGAGGAAGAGCTGACCATCGCCACGCGGATCTCCGATCTCCGCCGCGCCTACTGGGCCGCGATGCTCGCCTATCCGCCGTTCGTCGAGCCGATCGCCGGGCTGATCGAGGCGCGCTTCACCGACGAGGACGTGCCGCGCGGCGAGCTCGACGCCCTAAGGACCAGCGCTCGCAATCTCCGCGACCGCGAGACCCGGGCGACGCGCACCGCCTTCGAGGCCGCTTGCCATACGCTCGTCGAGCGCGCCTCCGAGGTCGACCTCGACGGCGTCGTCTCCGACCTCGTGTATGCCGATCTCGAGGGCCTCGAGGCCGGTCGCCGCGAGAGCCTCAACATGCAGGTCAACCCGCCGCGTCAGGGCAGCCGACCGTTCGAGCTCTACGTGCAGCGCGTCAAGCAGGCCGGAGAGGCGCTGCGCGTCGCCAAGAACGCGTTCGTCAAGGCCAACCTCCGCCTGGTGGTGTCCATCGCGCGCCGCTTCAACCACGGCCGCATGCCGCTGCAGGACCTGATTCAGGAGGGCAACATCGGCCTGATGAAGGCCGTCGATCGGTTCGACCATCGCAAGGGCTTCCGCTTCTCGACCTACGGGTCGTGGTGGATCCGCCACGCGATCAGCCGCGCCATCGCCGACAAGGGCCGCGAGGTCCGGCTGCCGGTGCACATGATCGACGCCCATCACAAGCTGTCGCGCGCCCGCCGTGAGTTCGAGATCTTGCACGGCCGCGAGCCGCAGCTCGACGAGCTGGCCAAGCACACCGGCCTCGCGTCGGAGAAGATCGAGCGCATGGGCACCGTGATCTTCGACCAGGCGATCAGCCTCGATCGCCCGGTGTCCGACGACGACGGCCGCCGCGTGGTCGACTTCCTCGAGGACGACGAGGCGGCCGCGCCGGGCGAGAACCTCGAGGCCGAGGCGCTCAGCGAGCAGGTCCGCGAGGTCATCACCCAGCTGCGTCCGATCGAGGCCGACATCTTGCGCAAGCGCTTCGGCCTCGACGACTCCGGCGACGAGCTCACGCTCAAGGAGATCGGCGAGCAGTACTCGCTGTCGCGCGAGCGCATCCGTCAGCTCCAGGAGCAGGCGCTCGGCAAGATCCGCCGCGAGCTCAAGCGCCGCGAAGTCGTGTGACCCCAAGAGCCCTCGCGGCTCGCGCCGGTGCGCCTGGTGGTATGTTCCCGCCATGCGCGCCGGCTTTCGCTTTCTCGCCCTCGCGTCCGTCGCCCTCGCGTGCGGCCGACCGTCCGAGCTGCGCCTCGAGCCCGCGGACGGCGGGAGCGACGGCGGCCAGGCGGTCCGTGTGATCGGCGCCGATTTCCTCGGCCACGGACCCGCCGTGGTCTACCTCGGGATGCGTTCGGCACGCGCTGTGGTCATCGAGGATGACCACCACATCTCGCTCAAGACGCCCGAGGCCGAGGGCTTCGGCCCGGTCGACGTGCGCATCGACTTCGGCGACGGCACCTCCCGCACTCTGTCGCAGGCCTTCACGTACCGCGAGGTCGAGGGCAAACCGCTGCGTCCGGTCTTCTTCAAACCGGGCGCAGCGCCTGTTCCGACCGCCGAGTAGCGGCTCAGCTCTCGCGCACGTGGAACAGCTGCTGACCGATCAGCAGCAGGCTGCCGAAGGGGACGCACTGGCCGCTGCGCACGCGCAGGTAGGTGCCGTTCGACGAGCCGCGATCCTCAAGGAACACGCCGTCGTCGTCGCCGCCGATCCGGCAGTGCATGCTCGAGACGTAGCCGTCGGTGGGGAAGGTGAGGTCGCCGCGCTCGCGCCCGACGATGAACTCGTTGCCGACGATCGGCACGGCCTCGCACGCGCGGCCGCCGTCGACGATCACGCTGATCCGGCCCCAGTAGCCAGGATTCGGGCTGCCCATGCGCTCGGTGCCGTCGGCCAGCGCCTCCGCCTCGGGCAGGTCCTCGTAATAGAGGAGCTCCTGGCCGACGCGGAAGGTGTCCCCGTGCTGCAGCTCGATGCGACCTTCGATCTTGCGGTAGACGCCGTTGACCGGGCTGAGATCGTCGACGCGAACCCCCTCGGACTCCACCGTGAAGGCGCAGTGCTTGGGGTTGAGGTAGAAGTCCTGATCAAAGGGCGAGCCGGAGTCGCGACCGAAGGGGATCGGGCCGTCCTCGAGATCGATGGTGCCGCCGTCGCTGCCGTCCTCACGCAGCAGGTGGAGCGCCGCGCGCAGCTTGGGCCGCGACGAGGGGCGGGCGGTGACGGGCGGAGTGACTGCCACCGGCGGCGGAGTGACCGGGGCGGCGCCCAGGCGGTTGCCGCAACGACCGCAGAACAAGAACCCCGGCGGATTGGACATGCCGCACGCGTTGCAGCCGTTCTGCGACGCGTCGGCGGCCGGCGGGGTCGGGACCGCGGACGGAGCCGCGGGCGTCGGCGCGGCCACCGGCGCCTTGCTGACCGGCGGCGGCTTCGGCGGGTCGATGACGGTGCCGCCCGAGGTCTGCGGCGCGACCGGCGGGGTGATCTGCGTGCCCGCGGGCGTTTGCCCCGCGCGCGGCGGCACCGACGCAGGAGCACCTCCGGGCAGGCGCGCGCCACACCCGAGGCAGAACTTGTAGTGGTCCTGATTCTCCTTGCCGCAGTTCGGACAGATGATCACAACAGGGGCCCCTTCTTCAGGCCGCGACGGGCCGTGAAGCGAATGTCGCTTACGAGATCTCGACGCGCAGCAGCTGCTGGCCGATGAAGATGTAGTCGCCGTGGAACAGCTCGACGGCGCCCTTGATCCGCACGAAGGTGCCGTTGCGCGAGCCGGTGTCGGTCAAGATGATGTGGTGCGAGTCGGACGCCGAATCGAGGCGCGCGTGGCGACCCGAGATGAAGCGATCCTGCGGGAAGTTCATGTGGTTGGCCTCGCGCCCGAGCGTCAGCGTGGTGCCCTGGGCCGAGACGATGCGACCCTCGCCGCCACCGGCCAGCAGCTGGACCACGCGGAAGCGCGCATCGGGCCGCGGGCTCGTGTAGCTGTAGGTGTGGTTGGCGTCGGGGCCGGGCTCGTTGAAGGGCGCGCTGTCGAGGCGGAGCAGCTGCTCGCCGACGAGGAAGCAGTCGCCGTGATCGAGCGGCACCGGCGACTTGATCCGCACGAACACGCCGTTGATGCTGCCGAGATCCTTGGCGAACAGGCGGTTGCCCTGGACGCTGAAGAGGGCGTGCTCGGGGCTGAGGAAGAAGTCCTCGTTGAAGCGGATCTCGCCGGTGCTGCGGCCGACGACGTGGTTGGTGGCGCTGAGGTGGTAGGTGACGCCGTCGCCGCCTTCACCCTTGATGACGACCAACCGCGGGACGACGTGCTGCTGCTGCAGCGCGCCGAAGAACATGGTCTTGGCGGCCGGCTTGCTCTGGAGCGCCTCGAGCGGGGCGCCGGTCACGGCGTTGAAGCGCGGCTGAGCTGGCACCGCGCTGCTCGGCTGCACGGACGAGATCACGGTCGAGGGCGGCTTGACCGCGCCGTTCTGCGGCGAGGGGGGCTGCGCTTGCATGCCCGACGGCAGCGGGACGGTGGCGGGAGACGATGACGCGGTCGAGACCTGCGTGACCGGACGCGCCGGCGAACCAGCGCCCGTGGCCGGGTGCGCGCCGAGGTTCGGCAGCACCGCGGAGGGCGCGATCGGTTGCGGCGCGAGGACGGCGGCGCACCGGTCGCAGCTCACGGCGCGCAGCTGGTTGAGGTGGCCACACACCGAACAGGCAAGGCCCAGTTCCATGACCCGGGGATCCTCATCCGCGCGCGGCCTCGTTGTCAACGCGACTCGGGCCCGCGAGGCGCCGGAACCGGCTCGCGGATGAGGGGGCGTAGATCGAGGCAGTCGCGCTCGCCGCTGCCGGCGCACGGGCGGCGCAGGCGGTCCTGGGACCACGCCTCGGCGCGCGTGCCCGTGGCCGCGGCGGCGAGGGCCTGCTGCAGCGCGGCGGTGTGGGGTCTCAGGACCGAGGCGGGCAGGGCCTCGATCGGCGGCGCGATCGCCTGGGCGAGCCACCGATCGATGGCGATCTCCCAGCTCCCGGCGCGTAATGGCGGCAGGGGGGGCAACTCGACGCGCGCTGACGACGGCGCCAGCAATCGCCCGAGCGCGGCGCCGGCGGCGTCCCGCGGCAGACCGCGCGGACCGACGTAACGCCCGAGCAGCGTCGCGACGGCCTCCTCGCGCGCGGCATCGCTACGGATCTGTCCGAAGCGCCAGGCCGCGATCGCGGCGACCACCGGATCGGTGGCGTTCAGATCGGCGCCGACGCGCGCGAGCTGGTCGTCCCCGGTCAGCGCGGCGCGGGCGAACGCGCAGACCCGACGAGCCTGCTGGCTGCTGGCCGCGGCGGCCAGGCGAGCGACGCGTTCACGGTCGGCGAGGTCGCCTCCGCGCGCCAGCGAAGCGCAGGCGAGGGCGATCATCAGACCTTCGTGCTCGGGCGCGGCGAACCGGCGCAGCTCGGTGGCGGCCGCCGGGGCGCTGCTACGGGCCAGCGCCCACGCAGCGGCGTACCAGCTCTCGCGCGAGGCGTCGCCGGTGCGCAGCAGGTCGGCGAACACCGGCACGGCCTCGGGCTCGTCGAGCGCGCCGGCGGCCTGGATGGCAGCGGCGCGGGCCTGCTCGAACGCGGTGCGGACGGTGCGGGTGGCGTCGCGCGGCGGGGTCAGCTGCGCGCCCATGCGCGCGAGCGGCAGCGCGGTCTGGGGCAGGGCGAGGCGGCCGAGGTGCTCGGCGGCGCGGAGACGACCGGTGACGGGACCGCGCGCGAGCGCCTCGACCAGCGAGCGCCGGAGCGCGCCGGTCCGCGCGGTGCGCTCCGGCTCGTCGCCGCTGGCCAACCACGTCTTGACCGCGGAGGTACTGGCGCGATCGAGGGCGTCGAGCAGCAGCGCGCGGCCCTCGTCGGCGCTCGGATCGCGGCGCGCCCGCGCGAGCGCGAGATCGAGGATCGGCGCGATCGCGCCGCGCGTCTCCGCGAGGTCGAGGGCGCGTCGGCCGGCCTGCTCGACGACCTCGGGCGCCCCGCCTTTCTCGACGATCGCGCGCAGCATCGCCTCGGCGCGCTCGGGTCGCCCGCGCGCGAGCTCGATCTCCGCCAGCCGCAGGTGCGCCGGCGCGTTGGACGGATCGCGCTGCAGCAATCCCTCGTACAGCTTCGACGCCTGGTCGGGCTCGCCGCGGCGCTCGTACAGCTCGCCGATCCGGATGAGCACGCGCGCGCTGTCGGCCTTGTCGAGCTCGGTGTGCGCGGCGGCCAGCAGCACGCGCTCGATGTCACCTGACTCGAAGGCCACCTCGGCGAGCTCGGCCAGGACGTCGGCGCTGCGCTTCGGGTCGAGCGTCATCATCCGCTCGAGCGCGTCCATCGCCGCGTCGCCGCGGCCGGCGCGGCGCAGGGCCAACGCGAGCTCCGCCAGCTGTTCCGGGTCCTGCGGCCGCAGGCGCGCCAGTTTCTCGTGGACCCCGACCGCCTTGGCGTACTTCTCCTCGCGGGTGTAGATCTCGGCGAGAAGAAGACCTGCCTCAAAAGCCAGGTCAGTGTCCTTGCCGTCGAGGTCGAGCAGCGCCTGCTTCTCGATCGCCTGGCGGCGGCTGGTGAACTGCGACAGGGTGCCGCCGACCAGGATGTCGACGATCCGCGTGCGCGCCTCGTCGTGGAGGATCCGGTGCTCGGGCGCGCGGGTCAGCTCGAACACCTGCTGCCAGGTGGCGAGCGCCTGGTGCGGCAGGCGATCGTCGGTCTCGAGGATCGCGCGCAGCCGCAGGTACTTCGGCTCGCGCGGCGCGGCGGCCAGGGCCTTCTGCAACGACAGCACGGCCTCGGGCCGGCGGTGCTCGGCGAGGATCTCCGCGTGCCGGGCCCAGCCGGCGTGACCGGGGCGCACGAGGCCCGGGAGCAGCGCCCACTCCTTCATCGCGTCCGGCTCGCGGTTCATCTGGAACAGCTGCTCGCCGAGGGCCACGCGCGCGTCGGGATCGCGGGGGCGGGCGCGGACCAGCCGCTGCGCCACCGCGAGCGCGCGGTCGGGCTCGTCGTGCAGGTTGTAGAAGTCGAGCAGCCGCAGCAGCGCGTCACCCTGAGCGGTGGCCGAGGCCTCGAGCTCGGCCGCGACCTTGAGGCCTTGCTCGCGCTTGCCGGTGCCGATCAGCCGCGCCGCCAGCTCGAGCCCGAGCTGCAGCCGCTCGGGGCTCTTGGGCCCGAGCTTGGCGTACTCGGCCAGCGCCGCCTCGGCCTCGCCACCTGACTCGAGGGACATGACCAAAGCAGCACGTGCCTCGGGATCGTCGGGATCGGCCGCGAGCGCGCGGCGCCAGGCGTCCACCGGATCGGCGCCGCCCGCCGCTTGCGCCCGGGCCAGCGCGCGCCAGCCCGCGCCGTCGCGGGCCTGCTCGGGGCGGCCGAGGAAGCGCTCGATCCGCGCCGGCGTGTCGCCGCTGGCCTGACGCGCACCTGCCTCGAGGACCAGGTCCCACGCCGAGGCGCGCTCGGGGCTGCCGACGCGCGTCGCCTCGACCTGCGCCCACGCCAACTCGCCGGCGCCCGCGGCGTCCCCGGCGGAGAGGCGGGACCGGGCCCACTCCTCGCGCGCGTTCAGTTGATCCGCGCCGCGGAGGGCCGTCACGGCCTTGGCGTAGGCGGCCTCGGCGGGCGCAGTCTGTCCGGCGCGAGCGGCCGCGCGGGCGAGTCGGAGCTGCGCCGCGCCGTTGCCCGGATCGCGGGCCAGCGCCTGCGCGAGCCGCAGCGCTTCCGGGCCGAGCTGGTGGCGATCGGCGATGTCGAGCGCCTGCAGGCGCAGCGCGTCGTCGTTGCTCGCCTGGGCCGCGGCTTCGAGGGCGGCCACGGCTCCGCGCGCGTCGCCGCCGGCCTGCAGCGCCTCGACGCGCAGCTTGAACACGCGGCTGCGCAGGCCGCCCGCGCGCGGTTCGAGCTCGGCCAGACGAGTGGCGGCGCCACGTGGATCGCCGAGGCCGAGCTTGGCCCGGGCGTCGAGGATCCCGAGGGACACGTCACCTGGCGTTCGGGACAGGCCGGCCTCGATCCGCTTGGCCAGGCCGGCCTTGCCGAGCACCGTCTCGAGCGCGCGCCACTGGGCCTGATCGAAGGGCTGCTTGCGCAGCTTTTCGAACCGCTGCTGGACCAGCGCGGGGTCGGCGGCGCTGCGCTCGACGCTCCAGTCGTCCTCTGCCGGAGCGGCGTGAGCAGGCCCGCTGGTGAGGAGGGCGAGGGCGAGCGGGATCCATCCGAACAGCGCGTGAGCCCCAACACGCGGGCGAGCCGTTCGCCAACTCGGCGCGAGGCGGGGCCGGAGGACCATCGCAGCGAGCCTAGCAGGTTTGCCGGCGGCGTCGCGGGCGAAGGCCGGCGGGTCACGGCGCGCGGCGACGCGAGCGCACCCGGCTGCGATGCGCGCCCGGCCGACCGGACCTGGTCCGGCGCAAAGTGGCGCGCGGCAGGGGTGGGTCTTGACCACAATTTCATGCACCCTACATTCCCGCGCGAACCCACGGTCATGCCGATCTACGCCTATCGTTGTCTGCAATGCGAAGCCGAGCCCGAGTTCATCCAGAAGATGAGCGACGACCCGATCACCGTGTGCGAGGCCTGCGGCGGCCAGTTGGTCCGCAAGGTGACGGCCGCGTCGTTCCACCTCAAGGGCGGCGGCTGGTACAAGGACGGTTACGCCAGCACCAAGCCGGGTGAGGGCGGGGACAAGAGCAAGGGCGGGGAGTCGAGCACGACGCCCGCGAGCGACAGCTCCACCAGCAAGACCGAGTCGACCGCCAGCAAGCCGGCCGAGTCGACGAGCGCGAAGGCGGCCACGTCATGAGCGCGCGCCGGCTCGACGGCAAGGCCCGCGCGGCCGGTCTGCTCGCGGAGGTCGAGCAGCGGGTCCGAGCCTGCACCGAGCGCGGCGTCCGACCTTGCCTGGCGGTCGTGCTGGTCGGCGACGATCCCGCGTCACAGGTCTACGTCCGCAGCAAGGAGAAGCGGGCCGCCGAGATCGGCATCGAAGCCCGCGACCATCGTCTGCCGGCGACCACCACCACGGACGAGCTGCTCGCCCTGGTCGCCGCACTCAACGCGGATCGTGGGGTCGACGGCATCCTCGTGCAGCTGCCGCTGCCGCCGCAATGCGACGCCCAGCGGATCCTGCTGGCGGTCGATCCGGCCAAGGACGTCGACGGCTTCCACCCCGACAACCTCGGGCGCCTGATGCTCGGTCAGCCGCGCTTCGTCGCCTGCACGCCGCAGGGCTGCATGCTGCTGCTCGCGGACGCCGGGCTCGCCCTGGCAGGCGCGCGGGCGCTGGTGATCGGCCGCTCGACGATCGTCGGCAAGCCGATGGCGCAGCTGCTCGTCCACGCCGACGCGACGGTTACCGTGACGCACTCGCGCACGCGCGACCTCGCGGCCGAGGTGGCCCAGGCCGACGTCGTGGTCGCGGCGATCGGCCGGCCCGAGTTCGTGCGCGGCGAGTGGATCAAGCCGGGAGCCGTGGTCATCGACGTGGGCATGAACCGCCTGGGCGATGGTCGCCTGGTCGGCGACGTCGAGTTCGCGGCCGCCGAGGCGCGCGCGTCGGCGATCACGCCGGTGCCCGGCGGCGTCGGCCCGATGACGATCGCGTGCCTGCTCAACAACGTCGTGCTCGCCGCCGAGCGGCGGGCCGGCCTGAGCTGAAGAGCATGTTGTTCGGGGCATGTCCGCAGGGACATGCTCGATGGAACATGTCCCCAAGGTTCGCCTGTTGCGGCCGACTACCCAGCGGCCGCGTCAAGCTTGGGCGTCGTCATCACTGAGTCAGCCCGAGCGAGACGCCTCTCGGACATGCTCGGAGAGACATGCCCCAAAGAGCATGCTCGCTCGCGCTCAGGCCTCGTCGTCGCTACGCTCGCCGAGCAGATGCTCGAGCAGGCGGTCGAGCTCGTCGAGGCTGCCGTAGGGGACCTCGATGGTGCCCGAGCCCTTCTTCTTCGAGTCGGAGCGCACGGCGACCTTGACCCCGAGGCTGCGGCGCAGCCGCTCCTCGAGGTCGCGGACGATCACCGCTCGCTTGTGCGTCTCGGGGTCGGGCTCGGCCTCGGGCTCGGCCGGCCGCAGGCGCTCCCGCACCGCGCGCTCGACCGCGCGGACGCTGAGGCCCTTCTCGATCGCCTCGTAGGCGAGGGACAGCATGTCGGCCGCGTGCTCGAGCGCCAGCAAGGCGCGCGCGTGGCCCATGCTGAGGCGGCCGTCCTGCACGAGGTCTTGCACCTTCGAGGGCAGGCGGAGCAGCCGCACCGCGTTGGCGATCGTGCTGCGATCCTTGCTCAGGCGCTCGGCCAGCTGGTCCTGCGTGTAGCCGCGGACGTCGATGAGCTGGCGGTAGGCCTGGGCCTCCTCGATCGGCGTGAGGTCGAGGCGTTGGAGGTTCTCGAGCACCGCGAGCTCGAGGCGATCGCTCTCGGGCGTGTCGCGGACGACGGCCGGCAGCTCCTGCAGCCCGGCCAGCTGCGCGGCCCGCCAGCGGCGTTCACCGGCGACGAGGATGTAGTGCCCGGGGAGGCCGGGGTTGGGCGTCACGACCACCGGCTGCAGCAGCCCGTGGCGCTTGAGGCTGTCGGCCAGCTCGCGCAGGAGCACCGGCTCGAACTGCTTGCGCGGCTGGTCGGGGTTGGCCGCGATCTGTTCGATGGGCAAGGTGCGCAGCGCCGGCCCGGACGGGGCGGCGGCAGGGGTGTCGGCAGCGGCGGCCGGCGCCGGCGCCTGCGGGATCAGGGCGCCGAGGCCGCGGCCGAGGGCAGGGGGCCGTTTGGGGAGGTTCACGCGTCGGGCCTCGCTTCGATGCGGGACAGCAGCTCCTGGGCGAGATCGAGGTAGGCGCGGGCGCCCTTGCTCTCGATGTCGTAGAGGAGGACCGGCTTGCCGTGGCTCGGGCTCTCGCTCAGGCGGACGTTGGGCGGGATGGCGGTGGCGAACACCTTGTCGGCGAAGTGCTGGCGGACCTCGGCGACGACCTGCTGCGCCAGGTTGGTGCGGCGGTCGAACATGCAGAAGACGATGCCCTCGATCGCGAGGCGGGGGTTGAGCGCCGCGCGGACGCGGTCGATGGTGCCGGTCAGCGCGCCCAGGCCCTCGAGCGAGAAGTACTTGGCCTGCATCGGAATCAACACGGTGTCGGCGGCGACCAGCGCGTTGAGGGTGATGAGGCCCAGCGACGGCGGGCAGTCGAGGATGACGAAGTCCCAGTCGAGCTCGGCCTCGGCCCGATCGAGCGCGACGCGCAGGACCGACTCGCGGCCGTGGACGCCCACCAGCTCGATCTCGGCGCCCGTCAGGTCGGCCGACGCAGGGACGACCTGCAGGGTGGGCAGCTCGGTCGGGTGGACCACGTCCTTGAGCGGGGCGGCGCCCAGCATCAGCTCGTAGGTGCCCTTGTCGACGTGGCCGCGGGGATAACCGACCGCCGAGCTGGCGTTGCCCTGGGGGTCGAGATCGACGAGGAGGACCTTGCGCTCGGCTGCGGCCAGGCTGGCGGCGAGGTTGACGGCGGTGGTCGTCTTGCCCTCGCCGCCCTTTTGGTTGCTGACAGCGACGATCCGCGGTCGCCGCCGCGCGGGCGACCTCGATGCGGTGACCTTCGGCACGGGGCCACTCCCTACCACGGCCGGAGCCGCGCCGCTCGCCCGCGAAGAGGGAGATGGTGTGATTCAAGGTCGTTTTCTTGCCCACATGTAGGACAACGCTTACAAGGTGGGCATGAGCTACTACCGCAACGCGTTCACCAGCTTTGAAGAGTTTCAGCGCGAGGCCCTCCACGGCGACCGCGACGAGCTCGGCAAGGAAGAGCTCGAGCTCATCTATGACCTCGAGGACAGCGACAACCTGGTGCGGCCGGCCGCTCGTGCGCGTCGGCGACGGAGCCGCGAGTAAGCCATGGCCGCGCTGACCGGGACCTTCGCCGCGAACCCCATCGCGGCCGCCCAGGGGGGCGATCTGTCGACCCTCCTGCTCGGCGCCTCCAAGCTGATCGTGTTCGCGATCTTGAGCTGCGCCGTGGCTCAGAGCCCCGGGCTCGGCGCCGCGAAATCCCAGCTCTCCGGCGCGTCCGGTGCCTCCGGCGCGACGCGGACCAGCGCCGCCTCCTGGGTCGCCGGATCCGGCGCCGCCAGCAGGTCCCGCCAGACGCGGTAGCTGCTGCGCAGCTCGCCCAGGTCGTCGCGCAGCACGACCGCCTCGAAGTTGCCGAGCCCCGCGTTGGCGAGCGCGTTGTCGTCGGTCCTCAGGACCAGGGCGTCGCCGACGGGTCCTTCGTACAAGGAGCCGACGAGCAGGGCCTTTCGGCCAGGTGCGAGGCAGGTGCTCGGAGCGCAGCCCCCGTCGCCGTCGAAGTAGAGCAGCGGATCGGCGCCGGGCGCCTCGGGATCGACCGAATCGGCCAGCGTGAACGCGGCGAGGTCGACGTCGCCAGGCCCGAGGTTCACGACCTCGACGAACTCTGCGTGCTTCTCGAGGCTGGCCGGTCCGGGCGGGTTGCTGAGCACCTCGACGATCGCCAGCGTCGCGGGGAGGGGCGGGTCACCGGTGGTGTCGTCGCCGAGATTGGGCAGCTCGCCGGGGCTCGGGGCGCAGGCGATCCAGTCGGCGGCGCTGTCGCTGTCGGCGGCCGGGTCGACGCGGCACAGCGACTCGCCGGCGCCGGGCACCTCCGCGGGCGGGCCGCTCCACAGCGCGGGATCGTCGAAGGGCGCCGGCTGAGCCGCGCCGTAGAGGAGAGTGTCGCCGAAGTTGCCGTCCTGGTCGCGCAGGCCGATGGCCCCGTCGTCATTGCGCAGGCCGCCGCTGTCGGCGAACGCCGCGCGCAGGACCTCGCCCTCGCGCAGGACCGAAGGGACAGGTAGATCGGCCGGGCTGGCGTAGCGCACCAGCAGCAGGCGTTCGCCGGGGAGCAGCACTTCGCCGCCGATCCCGAGATCGCCCATCCATAGCTCGGGCCAGCTGCGCGCGACGACGACCAGGCCGCCGAGGGTCAGCGGGCCGTCGCCGACGTGGGTGACCTCGACGAACTCCGGACTCGCCGCGCCGCCGTCCTTGCCGTCGGGATCGGCCATCACCTCCGTGATCCGCAGCACGCTCAGGTCGATGCCCGGCTCGCCGCCCGTGTCCGTGAGGACAGGTCCTCCGGACCCTGTCCCGAAGGTCGAGGTGGGCTCGGGGAGCCCGAGGTCGGCCGGGGCCGCGCCCCAGTCGGTCAGGTTCGGCCAGGTGGTGCCCTCGAAGGTGGTCGAGGTCCCGGCGCCGCTGCTGCCGGAGGAGGAGGAGGTCGAGGTGTCGGTCGGGACGCCGGCGGGCTGCGGAGTCCAGGCGCCGCAGGCGGTAGCGAAGGAGAGGAGGGGAGAGAGGAGGTGTCGTGGATGCACACCCCGAGGTCGTGGTTCGCGGGCTCCGCTTTGCAGCCTCTACGCGAAATTCGGCCGCAGCGGCCCGTGAGCGGGCGCGCCAACGCCGGTTGGGCCTCAGCCGAGCGCGTAGTCCTTGAGCTTGCGGTAGAGCGTGGTGCGGTCGATGCCGAGGAGCGCGGCGGCGCGGGCCTTGTTGCCGTCGGTGGCCGCGAGGGCGCCGAGGATCGCCTCGCGCTCGAGCTCCGCCAGCGGGCGCACGAGCCGTGCATCGGGCGGGGCCTCGGCCGGAGCGATCGGCGCGGCGCGCATCAACTCGGGCGGGAGATCGTCGAGGTCGAGGACAGGCCCGTCGCCGAGGACCATGGCCCGCTCGATGACGTTGCGGAGCTCGCGGACGTTGCCCGGCCAGCGATAGCGCGTCAGCACCTCGAGCGCGGCCGGCGAGACGTCGGTGATCCGCCGGCCCAGGCTCTCGCCGAACAGCTTGGCGAAGTGGAGGGTGAGCCGCGGGATGTCGTCGCGACGCTCGCGCAGCGGCGGGATGGTCGTCTGGATGACGCTGAGCCGGTACAGCAGGTCTTCGCGGAACCGGCCCGATTCGACCATCTGCGGCAGATTGCGGTGGGTGGCGGCGATCAGCCGCACGTCGACCGAGAGCTCCTTGGTGCCGCCGACGCGCATGAGCGTGCGGTTCTCGAGCACGCGGAGCATCCGCGCCTGCGCGGGCAGGCTGAGCTCGCCGATCTCGTCCATGAACAGCGTGCCGCCGTGGGCTCGCACGAACACGCCTTCGTGTTGGCTGACCGCGCCGGTGAACGCCCCTTTCTCGTGGCCGAACAGCTCGCTCTCGAGCAAGCCCTCTGGAATTGCGGCGCAATTGACGGCGACGAACGGCCGGACCGACCGCGGCGACAGGGCGTGGACCATGCCGGCGGCGAGCTCCTTGCCGGTACCGCTCTCGCCGAACAGGAGCACCGTGGTCGGCGTGGCCGCGACGCGCTCGAGGAACACGTGCAGGCGCTGGATCGACGGCGAATTGCCGATGATCTGGCTCGGCGTGTAGCCTGTCTTTTGGGACAGCTTCGCAGCGGCCGTCAGCTGCTGTCGCTCGCCCGCGCTCTCGCCGCTGGCGCTGACGAGCTGGGCGGCGCAGACCAGGAGGAGCAGGGCTTGCTCGTCGTAGGTCGCCCGCACGGCGCGTGGCGCGTCCCACTCGGCGTAGAAGATAAGCCCCTCCGCGGGGGCGGCCATGGCCCCGACGATGCCGCGCAGCTGCACGCTGCGGCGGTCGGCCAGGTCGGGCTCGGCGAGCACGTCGCGGAGCAGGAAGCCGCGGCGCTCGCGGAGCACCCGGGCGAGCAGGGCGGGCGACAGGGCCAGGTCGCAGACCGGGCCGGCGGTCGCGCTGCTCAGGATGTCGCTGCCGTCAGGGCTGAGGAGCAGCGCCCGCGTCGCCGGCAGGGCCTCCAGCGCCCACGCCGTGGCGGCGCGGAACACCCCCGGCAACGAGCCGCAGCGGGCGAGTTTGTCGCCGAGGGCCGCCAGGGACGCCAGGCGGTTGCGACCTTCGGGGCTGGAGATCGCCCGCGCTGCATCGAGCTCGACCGTGCCGCGGACCGGCGCGGCGGGCTCGGGCGTGGCGAAGCCGAGGGTGGTGTTGCCGAGAGTGAAGGCCGCGCCCGGTGCCAGCTCCTGACCCGCCTTCAGCGCCAGGCGCTGGCCCTCGGCGACGCTCCACACGGGATTGACGCCGGCGACTTCGACGACGCGGAGGCGGCCGGCCGCGCGGTCGAGCTGGATCGTGAGGTGATGGCGCGAGACCGCCCCGTCGCCGAGTTGCAGGCCCTCGCCCTGGCCGCGGCCGATCGTCAGTGGCCCGTCGCCGAGCTCGAGCTGGCGCCCGCGATCCGGCCCGGCCTGGACGATGAGCAGAAAAGGATGCACTTACCGCGACTATAACATCGTCGCTGCGCCCGGCCGGGGCGCGCGCCGATTCTCGCGGACTATCGGCGTAATTGACGACGCGTCCGTCCGCGCCCGAGACCGCAAATTCCGTTCTTCGGGCCACGAATCAGCCGTCCGCGCGCGTGGAACTCGCGTGGTTGACAGCCTAGGGCCGAGTGTTACGTTTCCGGCACTCTTGTGACCGAAAACACCCTTACTCCGCCCCCAGGTCGCCGCGAAGAGCCCCCGGAGCTGCCCGAGGTCATCTCGCTCCTGCCCCTGCGCAACTCGGTGTTGTTCCCCGGCTCGATCATCCCGATCGACGTGGGGCGGCCCAAGTCCGTCAAGCTGATCGAAGAGGCGATCGCGAACGAACGGCCGATCATCGGCATCGTCACCCAACGCGAGGCTCGCGTCGAAGAGCCGACCGAGGCCGACCTGCACGCGGTCGGCTGCGCGGCGCGGATCCTCAAGGTCATCAAGCTCGCGAAGGACAACTACAGCGTCATCCTGCAAGGGGTGATGCGGATCTCGATCGAGCGCGTGGTCACCAGCGAGCCGTTCCTCAAGGCCCGCGTCACCGAGCTGCCCGACGTCGAGGGCGAGGACGTCGAGGCCGTCGCGCTGGTCCAGAGCATCAAGGAGACGGCCAAGCGGCTGATCGCGCTGGTGCCCGAGCTGCCGCGCGAGGCGGCGGCGCTGCTCGACAGCGTCAGCGATCCCAGCCAGGTCGCGGACCTCGTGATCAGCAACCTCGACATCGAGGCCGGCGAGAAGCAAGAGGTCCTGGCCGCCAACAACGTGCGCGAGCGCCTGCGCAAGGTGCTGATGCTGCTCACGCGTCAGCTCGAGATCCTCAAGGTCCGCGAGCGCATCAACTCGCAGGTCCAGGAGGAGATGGGCCACTCGCAGCGCGAGTACGTGCTGCGCCAGCAGCTCAAGGCGATCAAGGGCGAGCTCGGCGAGATCGACGACGAGTCCGGCGACATCGAGGAGTTCCAGAAGAAGATCGCCGACGCGAAGATGCCCGAGGAGGCGGAGAAGGTCGCGCGCAAGCAGCTCGACCGGCTCAAGGCGATGCAGCCCAGCAGCGCCGAGTACACCGTCACCCGCACGTACCTCGAGTGGCTCGTCGACCTGCCGTGGTCGATCTCCAGCGAGGACCAGCTCGACATCGCCACGGTCCGCACCGTGCTCAACGAGGATCACTACGACCTCGAGAAGGTCAAGAAGCGCATCCTCGAGTACATGGCGGTGCTCAAGCTCAACGCCAGCAAGAAGGGCCCGATCCTGTGCCTCCTCGGCCCGCCCGGCGTCGGCAAGACCTCGCTCGGCAAGAGCATCGCCCGCGCGATCGGCCGCAAGTTCGTCCGCATCAGCCTCGGCGGCGTGCGCGACGAGGCCGAGATCCGCGGCCACCGACGCACCTACGTCGGCTCGCTGCCGGGCCGCATCATCCAGGGCATCAAGCGCGCCGGCACCAACAACCCGGTGATGATGCTCGACGAGATCGACAAGCTCGGCCACGACTTCCGCGGCGACCCGGGCTCGGCGCTGCTCGAGGTCCTCGACCCCGAGCAGAACTGGTCGTTCAGCGACCACTACCTCGAGGTCCCGTTCGACCTGTCGCGGGTGATGTTCATCGCCACGTCGAACTACCTCGACCCGATCCCGCCTGCCCTGAAGGACAGGCTCGAGATCCTGCGTCTGCCCGGTTACACGCGCCAGGAGTCGCTGGCGATCGCCAAGCGCTTCCTGCTGCCGAAGCAGATCAGCGAGCACGGGCTCGAGAAGACCGACCTCAAGGTCAGCTTCACCGACGACGCGCTGCTCGAGATGATCGACAGCTACACCCACGAGGCCGGCGTCCGTAACCTCGAGCGCGAGATCAGCTCCGTCATCCGCGGGATCGCGGTCAAGGTGGTCGAGGGCGAGGTCAAGGACGAGGTCGTCATCACCAAGGACGTGATCCCGGAGTACCTCGGGCCCCAGAAGTACCTGCCCGAGGTCGCCGAGCGCACGGCCGAGCCCGGCGTGGCCACCGGCCTCGCCTGGACCCCGGTCGGCGGCGAGATCATGTTCGTCGAGGCGACCCAGATGCCCGGCAAGGGCGGGCTCATGCTCACCGGCCAGCTCGGCGACGTGATGAAGGAGTCGGCCCAGGCGGCGATGAGCTACGTGAAGAGCCACCTCGGCCCGCTCGGCATCGAGAAGTCGGCGATCGAGAACATCGACATCCACGTCCACGTGCCCGCGGGCGGGATCCCGAAGGACGGCCCTTCGGCGGGCGTGGCGATGTTCGCCGCGATCACCTCGCTGCTCACCGGCACATGCGTCCGTCCGGACGTGGCGATGACCGGTGAGATCACCCTGCGCGGCCTCGTGCTCCCGGTCGGCGGCATCAAGGAGAAGATGCTCGCGGCCCACCGCGCCGGCATCAAGCGCGTGATCCTGCCCGAGCGCAACCAGAAGGACGTGGTCGACGTGCCGGAGGAGATCCGGCAAGACATGACGATCCTCTGCGTGAAGAACGTGCACGACGTGGCCGAGCACGTGTTCGAGCGCCCGGTCATCCCGGCCGACGCAGCCCCCGAGGTCACCTCGACCCAAGGCGCTCGCGGCGAGCCGCCCGCCACGGCCGCCACCTGAGCGCGGCTTTTGCGGACCGCTGGGCCCTGGGAGTCTCATCCCCGGGCCCGCGGCCTTTGGTTGCGAGCGACCGATTCGTTCGGTCGCTCGGGGCGCTGCGACCCGGTGCATTTTCCGGGCCCTTCCACCTGCTCGGGCCGCTCGCCGGCCGATTGACATGCGAGAACCGGGCCTTACTCTGCGCCCGTAACGCTTCCCGGCCTGGTGGGCTCGAGAGGGAAGCAGAAGTCCCCCGGCCCGTACGGGCCCAAGTCCGAGAAAGGTCAGAGTTCCACAATGGGCAAGATCATCGGTATCGACCTCGGCACGACCAACTCCGTCGTCTGCGTGATGGAGGGCAGCGAGCCGAAAGTCATCCCCAACGAAGAGGGCGGTCGCACCACCCCGTCGGTGGTGGCCTTCGAAGCGAATGGCAACGTCCTCGTCGGTCAGCAGGCGCGGCGCCAGGCGATCACCAACCCCGAGAACACCGTCTACTCGGTCAAGCGCTTCATGGGCATGGGCCTCGACGTGTCTTCGCACGAGGTCAACCGCGTGCCCTACAAGGTCGTCAAGGCGCCCAACGGCGACGCGCACATCTCGATCCGCGGCAAGGCCTACTCACCGCCCGAGATCAGCGCGCGCATCTTGATGAAGCTCAAGAAGGCCGCCGAGGACTACCTCGGCGAGACGGTCAACGAGGCGGTCATCACCGTCCCGGCGTACTTCAACGACGCGCAGCGCCAGGCGACCAAGGACGCCGGCAAGATCGCCGGCCTCGACGTGAAGCGCATCGTCAACGAGCCGACCGCGGCCGCGCTGGCCTACGGCCTCGGCAAGGGCAAGAGCTCCAAGGAGCAGACCATCGCGGTCTACGACCTCGGCGGCGGTACCTTCGACATCTCGATCCTCGAGGTCGCCGAGAGCGTGGTCGAGGTCATCTCGACCAACGGCGACACGCACCTCGGCGGCGACGACCTCGACGACCGCATCATCAAGTGGCTGATCGCCGAGTTCAAGAAGGACACCGGCATCGACGTCGGCGGCGACAAGCTCGTGCTGCAGCGCCTCAAGGACGCGGCCGAGAAGGCCAAGATCGAGCTGTCGCAGGCGAGCGAGAGCGAGATCAACCTGCCGTTCTTGACCGCCGACGCGACCGGGCCGAAGCACCTGCAGATCCGCCTGTCGCGCGCCAAGTTCGAGTCGATGATCGAGGACCTGGTCAAGAAGACGATCGAGCCGGTCAAGAAGGCGCTCGCCGACGCCAAGAAGTCGCCTGGCGACATCGACGAGATCCTGCTCGTCGGCGGCTCGACCCGCGTGCCGATGGTCCAGAAGTACGTCAAGGAGTTCTTCGGCAAGGACCCGAACCGCAGCGTCAACCCCGACGAGGTCGTCGGTCTCGGCGCGGCGGTCCAGGCGGGCGTGCTCGCCGGTGATGTCACCGACATCGTGCTCGTCGACGTCACTCCGCTCAGCCTCGGCATCGAGACCCTCGGCGGCGTGACCACCGTGCTCATCCCGCGCAACACCACGATCCCGACCAAGAAGACCGAGGTGTTCACCACTGCGGCCGACAACCAGCCGTCGGTCGAGGTCCACGTGGTCCAGGGCGAGCGCAGCATGGCGACCGACAACCGCACGCTCGGCCGCTTCAGCCTCGGCGGCATCCCGGCCGCGCCGCGCGGTGTGCCGCAGATCGAGGTCACGTTCGACATCGACGCCAACGGCATCGTCAAGGTGTCGGCCAAGGACCGGGCGACCGGTAAGGAGGCCAACATCACCATCACCGCGAGCAGCGGCCTCAAGCAGGACGAGATCGAGCGGATGGTCAACGACGCCTCCAAGTTCGAGGCCGAGGACAAGAAGCGCCGCCAGGCGATCGAGAACCGCAACGGCCTCGAGGCGCTGATCATCCAGACCGAGAAGCTGCTGGCCGAGAACGGGGACAAGTTCCCGGCCGGGCCGAAGGCCGAGGTCGAGGCGGCCATCACCGACGCGAAGGCGGCGTTCGACTCCAAGGACGACGACCGGATCGCGGCCGCCAAGGACAAGCTGATGCAGGCCTCGCACAAGCTGGCGCAGGCGGCGTACGGGCAGCCCGGCGCCGAGCAGCAGGGCCCCGGCGGCCCCGGCGGGCCGGGTGGTGCCGGTCCGGGCCCGGGTGGTCCGGGCGGAGCGAGCGCCGGCTCCAAGAGCGAAGGCGACGTGATCGACGCCGAGTTCGAAGAGAAGAACTGACGCGCTCCGGCGCGCACCGGGCCGAGTCCCTCGCGGGGCTCGGCCCTTTTCGCTTTCTCGCCCGCATGCACGCGTACGCCCGGGCGCCTCGCGCGGGGGCGGACCTCTCCTCGGTCCTCGGTGGCTGTTCGCGGCGGTCGCCGGGTCTGCAACCTCGGACGCGGCACCACGCGCGCCAGCGCGAGTTTGCCCGTCTTTGGACAGCGTGACGCGGAGGGACTAAAAGAATGAGGGTATGCGTCGTCGCGCGAAGGCCGTCGCGCTCGCGTTCGGGCTCGTCCTCACCAGCTGCGCCGGTCCCAACCTCTGGACCGACGGCACCAGCGTGTCGACCGGCCTGTCGAGCCACGGCCGCCTGCGCCGGCCGGCCAAGCTCGAGCTGACGGGCAGCGGCTTCTCGGTGGGCGAGCGCTGGAAGACGCGCGGGTTCCAGTACGGCACCGAGGAGCTGGTCAGCGCCTTGGGTCGCGCGGCCAAGACGGTGCGCGGCGGGGCCAAGAAGGCGACGCTCGGCATCGCCGACCTCAGCCCGCAGCGCGGCGGCAAGTCGAAGTGGCACAGCAGCCACCAGAGCGGCCGCGACGTCGACCTGATCTTCTACAGCGTCGACGAACAGGGCAAGCCGCTGGCGCCCCCGGAGAACGACATGATCCGCTACGACGGCGAGGGCAAGCCGTACGTCCGCGGCAAGGGCACCTACAACGACGCGATCTGGCAGGAGCGCCGCTTCGACACCGCTCGCAACTGGGCCCTGGTCGAGGCGCTGCTCAGCGACGCTACCATCCGCGTGCAGTGGATCTTCGTGTCTCTGCCGCTCGAGGACCGGCTCCTCGAGTACGCGACGCGCCACAAGAAGCCGCGCTGGCTCATCGAGTACGCGCGCGCGGTGATGTACGACCCGCCCGACGCACCGACGCACAGCGACCACTTCCACGTCCGGATCTACTGCCCGCGCGACGACCGGTTCCACGGCTGCGTCGACCGGGGCGTGGTCTGGCAGCACGAGAAGAAGTCGTACAAGTACGGCGGCCCCGAGCGCTACGACCCGATCGCTTGGCGCTCGCTCGCGTCGCTGTCGACCATCGCCCTGTCGCCGGGTTGAACGAAGGCTCGCGCGACGACGCGAGGCTCCGTGAGCGTGCGTCGCGGCAACACGAGCGAGCGATGGGATGCTCCTGTCCTTTGGGACAGCCATGGGCGGGCACGACCTTCAGGGTCGCGTTCGCCAGAACCTGCGCCGCTGCAGCTCGATCCTCCCCACGCCTGTACGCGGCGAGTGCTCGAAGAGTCGAGCTCGAGCCGCCCGTAGGCGCCACGCCCGTGAGTGCGTCGACGGCTCGCTAGTTGGAGCGCGCGCCGAGCCGAGGGCAGGAACCCTCAGGTTTCAGGCCGCGCGCGAGTGAGCGCAGGGTTGGTAAGCGATCGCGGGTCGATGCCGGCGGTCGCGCTCGCAAGTTGCGATCGGCGCTCGAAGTAGGCGGCCGGCCGGCCGGTGCGGATGCCGGGCACAGGCTCGCGGCTCGAGGGCGGCGGGCCTCGCAAGTTGCGAGCGGTCGGGTGGGGCGGGCCGCGAGGACAGGCCTCGCGAGTTGCGAGGGACGGATCTCTCCTCGCAAGTTGCGAGCGGTCGGGCCGAGCGAGCGGCGAGGGCAGGGCTCGCAGGTTGCGAGCGGTCGCTGCCTTCCTCGCAGCATGCGAGCGCGCGGCGATCGAGGTCCCGCCTGGGAGCGTCACGCCGGCCAGCGCGGGCCGACTCGCAAGTTGCGAGCGAGATCTGCTGCTCCGGCGTAGCGAGCTCCTGGCGGGTCGTGCTGCGTCTCGCAAGTCGGCTCGTGGAGCCGACTTGCTGCCTCGTGATGCTCGCAAGTCGGCTCGTGGAGCCGACTTGCTGCGGCGCATGACGAGGGGCCGGCAGCGCGAGCCGGCTTCGCGAGATGCGATCTCCGGAACCCGTGCTGATCGCCCGTTTGCTGGGGTTTACGGCCAGATCGCGTGAAGCGAGTCGGCGGTTGCGCGCATGCGCGCGTCGGCTGCGCCTGGCTCGAAGGTCAGGCGGCACTCGACGAGATCTCAGTGATGGAGATCTGCACATCGAGTTTGCGAGCGCGTGTCACTGCGATCGCTTGAGTAGATCGAGCCGGCGGTCGGCCGTGTCGTGGCGGCGGCGAGATCTCGCGTCTGGCCAGCGTTGCGGCGGCTGAGGCTGTTGCTCGCGCGACGGACTCGCGGGCGCGACAGCTGCTCGTACGGCGCTTCAACTGAATGCCTGGGCAGGGGGGTACTGAACGTTATCGCAGAATGCGAGACGACCGAAACTTGCCGAGCTCGCGTGAAAGTGCTTCTAGTGATCTACTCAGTAGATTATATTGCGGACCCACAAGCCAACCTGATCGCGCCAAAGGAACTACACGGCTTGGATCGCACCTCCGCTACCTTGTGAAGCCTCTCCGCCCGGGCACTGCCTTCCACGCGCTCCCGGCCGCGACTCCCTCCGCAGCACCCCGCCATGCCGACCGCGCTCACCGAAGCCCAGATCCGCGACATCGAAGTGACCAGCCCCGAGGGGCTGTCGTCGCAGCAGCTCGTCGCGGTGTTCGAGGACGCCGACGTCAAGTTCAGCGAGGCGAACCTCCGCCGCTACGTGCAGCTCGGCCTGGTGCCGCGCTCGCGGCGGGTCGGCCACAAGGGCAAGCACCTCGGCTCGCACGGCGTGTACCCGATCCGCGCGGTGCGTCGCATCAACACCATCAAGAAGTTGATGGCGGAGCGCTACACGATCGAGGAGATCCAGGCCAAGTTCCTCACCTTCAAGGACAGCATCGAGATCCTCGACGAGGCGCTCGAGGAGCTGCTGTCCGCCTTCACCGCGAAGATCGACGCCGAGGATCCGTCGCCGCGGCGCGACAGCCTCTACGGCGAGCTCCGCTCGCTCCGCTCGGCCGCCGACGCGCTGCTGTCCGGCGTCTACCGCCTCGAGAAGCTGCTCATCGCCGGCGGCGGCGCTGTCCGTCCGCGGGGCGGTGGGGCCGCGAGTCCGACTGAACTTTTGTAACTGTCCTTTTGGACCTGTCCTTTTAGACCTGCTCGTTCGTTCCGCTCACCACCGCGAATTTTGGGGATAACGGCGCCGCTCCGCGCGCGCCGCATGGGGATCATCATGCTGAAGAACAACTCTCTCGCCACCGGCAGCGACCTCGATAGCGACAGCGACCTCGACGAGGGCCGCGACCACGACACCGACCACGAGATCGCGAGCGACGCCGGTGAAGAAGCCGGCGACGACGACGCCGGCGACGACGGCGAAGATCCGCGGCCGATCGTGCGGCGCGCCCGCGCCAAGACGATCGCGATGAAGCGGCTCACCAAGGAAGAGCTGCGGATCGGCGCGCTGCTCTACCCGGAGCGCAGCTACTGGCGGCCCAAGTCGCGCGGCGAGTGTGCCAACGTCGCCCGCCCGTGCCCGTACGTCAGCTGCAAGCACCACCTCTACATCGACGTGAACCCGGCGACCGGCAGTATCAAGATCAACTTCCCCGACCTCGAGGTGTGGGAGCTACAGCACTCTTGCGCCCTCGACGTCGCGCAAGGCGGCGGGATCACGCTGGAAGAGGTGGGTGAGATCCTCAACCTGACGCGCGAGCGCATCCGCCAGGTCGAGGTCCGCGGCCTGCTCAAGCTCAAGGAAGCGGGCGGCGAGGATCTTCTCTCGTACCTGGCCCGCGAAGAGGGTTGACCCGGCCGCCGCGCGGGTGGTACCGCGGGCGCGCCTATGACCGCGCCCACGCCGATCCGTCGCGCCCTCGTCAGCGTCAGCGACAAGACCCACCTCGAGGTCCTGGCGCAGATCCTCATCGACTCCCAGGTCGAGGTGTTGTCGACCGGAGGGACCTATCAGGCCCTCGAGGCGCTCGGCGTCGCGGTCGTCAAGGTGAGCGAGTATACCGGCGCGCCCGAGATCCTCGGCGGGCGCGTCAAGACGTTGCATCCGAAGATCCACGGCGGGATCCTGGCCCTGCCGACCCCGGCGCACGAGGCCGAGCTGCGGCTCCACGGCATCGCGCCGATCGACCTCGTGGTCGTCAACCTCTATCCGTTCCGCCAGGTCGTCGCCAAGCCCGGCAGCAGCTTCGAGGACGCGGTCGAGAACATCGACATCGGCGGTCCGGCGATGGTGCGCGCGGCGGCCAAGAACTGGCAGCGCGTGGCGGTGGTCGTCGATCCCGCCGACTACGCGCGCGTCGGTGAGGCGCTGCGCGAGCACGGCGGCGCGCTGCCCGAGAGCCTGCGCCGCTCGCTGATGCGCAAGGCCTACGCGCACACGGCCGCCTACGACGCGGCGATCGCCGGCTACCTGGCGCGCTACGACGACACCGGCCTGTCCGTCGGGACAGATGCGCTGCCCGACCGGCTGTTCGTCGCCGGCGCGGCCCAGGGCGAGCTGCGCTACGGCGAGAACCCGCACCAGCCGGCGCGCTTCTACGCCAGCGAGCTGGCGGCCAGCGAGCCGGCCGGGCTGCACCGCGCGGTCCAGCACCAGGGCAAGGCGCTGTCGTACAACAACCTGCTCGACGCCGACGCGGCGCTGGGCCTGTGCCGCGACCTCAGCCGCCTGGGCCCGGCGGCCGCGGTCATCAAGCACGTGTCGCCGTGCGGCGCGGCGATCGCCCGCGGCGACGAGTCGCTCGCGGACGTGTACGTGCGCGCCCGCGAGGCCGACGCCGAGAGCGCGTTCGGCGGGATCGTGGCGCTGTCCGGGCCGGTCGACCGCGCCGTCGCCGAGCGGCTCGCGGAGACCTTCCTCGAGGTGGTCATCGCCCCGTCGTTCAGGCCGGAGGCGCTGGCGCTGCTGGCCAGCAAGAAGAACCTCCGCCTGCTGTCGCTCGAGGACATGCTCGTCGGGACAGGTCCCGAGAGCCAGCCGGCCTTGCGCCTGCGCTCGATCGCGGGCGGCCTGCTGGCCCAGCGCGAGGACGCGGTGACGGTCGCGGCGGGGCAGGGCAAGGTGGCGACCCGGCGCGCGCCCACGGCCTCGGAGCTGCGCGACCTCGAGCTGGCGCAGATCGTCGGCAAGGCGGTGCGCTCGAACGCGATCGTGCTGTGCAAAGACGGGGCGACCGTCGGCATCGGCGGCGGGCAGACCTCGCGCGTCGAGGCGGCCCGGCAGGCGACGGCCCGCGCGGGCCAGCGCGCGCAGGGGGCGGTGCTCGCCTCCGACGCGTTCTTCCCGTTCCGCGACGGGGTCGACGCCGCGGCCGCGGCCGGCGTGACCGCGATCGTCCAGCCCGGCGGCTCGGTCCGCGACGAGGAGGTCGTGACCGCGGCCGACGAGCACGGCCTGGCGATGGTGTTCACCGGTCAGCGGCACTTCCGCCACTGACCTTTTGCGCAGGTCCGAAAGGCCAGGTGCGATCGTGCATGTCCCGAAGAGCAGCTTGAAGGTCCTGATCGTCGGCGGCGGCGGCCGCGAGCACGCGCTGGCGTGGCGCTGCCGCGTCGAGGGCCACGAGGTCCACGCGGCGCCGGGCAGCGACGGCATCGCCGAGGACGCGACCTGCCACGCGGTCGGCGTCGGCGACCTCGCGGGCCAGGTCGCGCTGGCCGACGCGCTGCGCCCGGACCTGGTGATCGTCGGCCCCGAGCAGCCGCTGGTCGACGGGCTGGCGGACCGCCTGCGCGCGGCCGGTCACGCGGTGTTCGGGCCGTCGGCGGCGGCCGCGGAGCTCGAGGGCAGCAAGGCTGTGGCCAAGGCGTTCATGGCCCGCCACGCGATCCCGACTGCGGCGCACGCGACGGCCACCGGGCTCGACGAGGCGCTGGCGGCGGTGCGCTCGTTCGCCAGCCCGCCGGTGATCAAGGCCAGCGGCCTGGCGGCCGGCAAGGGCGTGGTCGTGCCGGAGACCTTCGAGGAGGCGGAGCTGGCCGTTCGGTCCTGTCTCGAAGGACATGTCTTCGGGGACGCCGGCGCGACGGTGGTGCTCGAGGAGCGGCTGCACGGCGAGGAGGCGTCGCTGTTCGTGCTGACCGACGGCGAGCGCTGGAGCCTCCTGCCGCCCGCCCAGGACCACAAGCGCCTGCGCGACGGCGATCAGGGGCCGAACACGGGCGGGATGGGCGCTTACTGCCCGGCGCCGGTGTGCGACGCGGCGGTGCTGCGGCGGGCGGAGCAGGAGATCGTGGGGCCGACGCTGGCCGGGCTGCGCGCCGAGGGGCGACGCTTCGTCGGCGTGCTGTTCGTCGGCCTGATGATCGCGCCGGACGGGGCGCCGAAGGTGATCGAGTACAACTGCCGCTTCGGCGATCCGGAGGCGCAGCCGGTGCTGTTCGGGCTGCAGACGCCGATCGTCGCCGACCTGCTGGCGGCCGCTCGCGGCGAGCTGACGCCGAGGACCTACGCGGCCGCGCCGGCCGCCAGCGTGGTGGTGGCGGCGGCCGGCTATCCCGGCGAGACCCGACCGGGCGCGGCGATCCGCGGGCTCGAGACGGTCGCGGAGCTCGCCGACGTCAAGGTGTTCCACGCCGGTACGCGTCGCGGCGCGCTCGGCTGGGAGACCCGTGGCGGGCGGGTGCTCGGGGTCTGCGCTCGCGGCGTCGACTTGCGGGCGGCCATCGAGCGCGCCTACGCGGCGCTCGCCGGCATCGAGGTCGAGGGCGGCCAGTTCCGCCGTGACATCGGCGTGCGAGCGCTCACCCGTCGAGTGGAATGAGACAACCTGCGGAGGCCTGCAGCCGCGAGCCGGGGACGCCCGCGCCGCGCGCGAGAAGCGTGGTATACGGCGGGCGATGGCACACGTCCGCCCGCTCCGCGGCTTCCGTTACGACCTCCCCCGCCTCGGCGACGCCGGTCTGCTGCTCGCGCCTCCGTACGACGTCGTCGACGCGGCCGGCCGCGAGCGCATCGGTGCTCGCTCGCCGCACAACTGCATCCACGTGATCCTGCCCCAAGGGGAAGGCGACGCGAAGTACGAGGAGGGCGCGCAGCGCTTCGCCGCGCTCGAGCGCGAGGCGCTGGTGCGCGACGACAGCCCGAGCTTCTACGTCTACCACCAGACGTTCACCTCGGAGGGCCAGCAGTACACCCGCAAGGGCTTCATCGGCCTTGTCGAGCTGACCCGCTTCGGCGCCGGGCCGGTGCTCGCGCACGAGCGCACGCTCTCGGGTCCGAAGGCCGACCGCCTCAAGCTGATGCGCGCGTGCGAGGCTCACCTCGAGCTGGTGTTCGGCATGTTCTCCGACCCCGGCCGCGCGTGGGAGGCCGCGACCACGAGGGCTCTCGGCGCGCCAGTGCTCGAGGGCGACTTCGACGGCACCCACCACGTGCTCTACCGCGTCGACGATCCGGCGGCCACCGCCGCGCTCAGCTCCGTGCTCGAGGACAAGAAGATCTACATCGCCGACGGCCACCATCGCTACGAGACGATGTGCACGTTCCGCGACGAGCTCGCGGCCGCGGGCAAGGGCGAGGTGGCGCGCTGGGGCCTCATCTTCCTGTCGAACCTCGACGACCCCGGCCTCGTGGTCCTGCCGACGCACCGACTGATCCACAGCGTGCCCGGCCTCGACCTCGCGGCCGCGCTGGCGCAGGTCGAGCCGTTCTTCACCATCACCCGCGAGCCGCTGCCGGCCAACGGGGCGGCAGTGCGCGCGCGCCTGGCCGAAGTGGGGGCGAGCGGCGCGGCGTTCGGCCTGGCGGTGCCGGCCAGCGGAGAGCTCGTCGTGCTGTCGCTGCGCCCCGACTTCGACCCTGCGGCGGCCGGGCTGCAGCACCTGGCGCCGGCGCTGCAGCGCCTCGACGTCGCGCTGCTGCACGAGCTCATCCTCGATCGCGGCTTCGGCGTGACGCGCGAGGCGCAGGCGCAGAACACCAACATCCGCTACTACAAGTCGACCGACGAGGCGCTGGCGGTGGCCCGCGCCGGCGGCAGCGACGTGCAGCTGGTGTGCTTCATGAACCCGACGCCGGTCCGCGATGTCCGGGCGGTGTGCGACAGCGGCGAGGTGATGCCGCAGAAGAGCACCTTCTTCTATCCGAAGATCCCGACCGGCCTGGTGTTCCACGACCTCAAGGCAGGCCTTTGAGCGCGCGACTCCCCGAGGGCGTCGACGCGGTGCTCCCGCGCGGCGCCCGTGATCTGCTGCCCGCCGCCGCGCGCCGCCGCCGCGTCGTGACCGAGGCGCTGCTCGGCGTGTTCGACCGCTCGGGCTACGACCCGGTGGTGACGCCGGCGATCGAGTACTTCGCGGTGTTCGGCCGCTGGCTGGCCGAGCGCGAGCGGCAGCGCTGCGTTCGCTTCATCGAGGCGGGCTCGGGCGAGCTGGTGACGCTGCGCTCCGACATCACGCCGCAGATCGCCCGTCTCGCCGGGCAGCAGCTGCATGAGCGGCTCGCGGCCGGGGAGGCGGTGCGCCTGTGCTATGCGGCCGACGTCGTGCGCCTGTCCGAAGGGACACATGAGCAGAGCGAGCGCCACCAGGTCGGGGTCGAGCTGCTCGGCGACGACGCGCCCGAGGCCGACGCGGAGCTGATCTTGCTCGCCGACGAGGCGCTGCGGGCCGCCGGGGTGCAGGGCGCGGCGCTCGAGGTCGCCGACGTCGGCATCGCCCGCGGGCTGTTCGAGCGCCTGCCGAGCTGCGACGTCGAGGCGCTTCACGGGCTGCTCGCGCGCAAGGACGCCGGCGGGGTGGCGCGCTTCGCCGCGGGTCTGGCGCTCGGCGAGGAGCCGCGGCGGTGGCTCGGGCTGCTGTGCGAGCTGTTCGGAGCGCCAGGTATTTTGGGGCATGTCCCGGCGGACATCCGCGCGCGCTGGCCGTGGCTGGCCGAGCGGCTGGCCCGGCTCGAGGCGACGCTCGCGGTGGTCGAGGCGCGGGCCCCGGAGCTGCACGCGCGCCTGATCGTCGACCTCGGCGAGGTGCGCGGGTTCGACTACTACACCGGGCTGCGCCTGCGCGCGTGGGCGCCGGGCTCGGCCAGGCCGCTGGTGGTCGGCGGGCGCTACGCGGGCGGGGCGGGCTTCGCGGTCGAGCTCGACGCGCTCGAGGCCTCGCTCGACGCCGACGCGGCGGTCGTCGCGGGGCGAGCGGGCGGCGTGATGGTGGCGATCCACAATCGAGAGCCGCAGGCGCGCGCCCTGGCGACCGCGCGCGCCGAGGCCGAGCGGGCCGCCGGTCGGCGCGCGTGGGTCCAGGCCGGGCTTTCCCTCGAGGCAGCTCAGGCCGCGGCCGCGGAGGCCGACGTGCTGGTGTACTTCGGCGCCGACGAGCGGGCCGAGATCTGGTCGCAAGGACAGCCGGGCGCGTGGCGCCGGGCGGAGGAGAGCGGAGCATGACGACGCTGATCGTGGTCGGCGCACAATGGGGCGACGAGGGCAAAGGCAAGGTGGTCGACTACCTCGCCAGCCAGGCGCAACTGGTGGCGCGCTACGCCGGTGGCAACAACGCCGGGCACACTCTGGTGATCGGCGGGCGCAAGCTCGTGACCCACCTGGTGCCGTCCGGCTGCGCCTACCCGGGGACGCCGTGCGTGCTCGGGGCAGGGATGGTGATCGACGTCGACGTGTTCCGCGCCGAGGTCGAGGAGCTGCAGTCGGCCGGGATGCTGCACGGCGGCGAGCTCCGGGTCTCGCGCGACGCCCACGTGATCTTCCCGCATCACCGCCTGCTCGACGGCCTGCGCGAGGATCGGGCCCAGGCGGCGAAGATCGGGACGACGCGCCGCGGGATCGGCCCGGCGTATGAAGCGAAGGCGGGCCGCCGCGGGGTCCGGGTGCGCGACCTGTTCCGCCCCGAGCGGCTGCGGGCGCGCCTCGAGCTGGCGAAGGAGGTCGTCGACGGCGAGATCGCGCGCCTCGGATCCAGCGAACGGGTCGACGTCGCGGCCGAGCTGGTCCGTGCGCAGGCGTGGGCGACGTGGCTCCGCGAAAAGGTGTGCGACGCCGGCGAGCTGGTCGACGCGGCCATCCGCGCCGGCAAGCGCGTGCTCTTCGAAGGCGCGCAGGGGGCCCTCCTCGACCTCGACCACGGCACGTACCCGTTCGTGACGTCGTCGACGACGCTGGCCGGCGGCGTGTGCTCGGGCATCGGCGTCGGCCCGACTGCGATCGACGGGGCCTGGGGCATCAGCAAGGCGTACGCCACGCGCGTCGGCGCCGGCCCGTTCCCGACCAAGCTCGAGGGTCCGCTCGGCGATCAGCTGCGCAACGCCGGCGACGAGTTCGGCGCCACCACGGGTCGTCCGCGCGACTGCGGCTGGCTCGACCTGCCGGCGCTGCGCTACGCGGCGCGCCTCAACGGCCTCACCGGCCTGTGCATCACCAAGCTCGACGTGCTGGCGGCGATGCCCGAGGTCCAGGTATGCCGCGCTTACGTCGACGGAGCTTCGCCCGGCGACGTCGAGCTCGACGAGGTCGTGCCGGTGCTCAGCCCGGCGCCTGGATGGGGCGATCCCTCGCTGCGCGGACGAATCTCGGCCGCCAGGCGCCTCGAAGATCTCCCCGCCGCCGTGCGCGCCTACCTCGACCTGATCGCAGACGAGGTCGGCGTCCCCATCACTCTGGTCTCGCTCGGGCCCGATCGAGAGCAGACCATCTTGCTGCGGGACCCGTTTTGAGCCGATCGCCCGTGAGCCGCCGTCACGACCCTGCAGCGCTCTGGCCCATCGGGCTGGTGGCCCCGCGTCGTGACGGCTTGAAGGTCGCGCCGGCACCGCAGCAGCCCCGAACTCGCTCCATGAACCCTCTGGAGCGTCGCCGCGCGTTTGTCGCGCCACAGGGTCAAACCCGCGCTGTGAGGCTCCCAGAGGCCGCTGGGCAGATGTCCGGTGAGGTGAGCCCGAACTCGTGTGGGGCAGGAGTCGGCGAAGGGCGGCTCCAGGCGACCCAAGCTGCGGCCGTCGGCTGTTTTCTCCGTCTGGTTGTACCTACCAGCCGCATTTCCTATACTGGCGGCCCCGCGGACGTAGTCACTTCTGCAGGACGCCGTCGCGCTCTGGCGAGCGAATCCCAGGAATCACGCTCATGAAGATCGAATGCGATAAGTGCGGAGCCAAATACTCGATTGCGGACGACAAGGTCCGCGGCAAGACCTTCAAGATCCGCTGCAAGAAGTGCAGCAACGTCATCATCGTCCGCGACAAGGCGGGCGGCGCAGACGATGGTGGTGATGCGCCAGCCGACGAGCCGGGCTGGCACCTTGCGATCGGTGGCGAGACCGTGGGGCCGATCAGCGAGGCCGAGGTCCGCGAGCGCTTCGCCGCCGGAGAGATCGACAAGGACACTTCGGTCTGGCAGGAGGGCTTCGAAGACTGGCTGCCGCTGGGTGACGTGGGCGCGTTCTCCGACCTCGCCGCAGCTCCGGGCCGCAGCGCGGCGCCCGATCCGTTCGCGGGCGGCAGCGACGACGACTACAGCGCGCCCGCACCCGCGGCGACGCCGAGCTCCTCGAGCTACGACCGTCAGCCCGAGCCCGCGCGCCAGCCCGCAGCGGCGGCACCCGCGGCCTCGACCAGCGGCCCGAAGGCGTCGGCTTCGCCGGCAGCCAGCGGCGAGAACCCGCGCGTGTCCTCGCTGACCGGCGCGCGCAACGAGAACTCGGTGTTGTTCTCGCTCGACAGCCTCTCGTCGATCGCGATGGGCAGCAAGCAGGGCGGCGGCGGTCCGGCGCCCAGCGGCCCGTCGTTCTCGCTCGGCAGCGGCGGCGGCGGCGGCGGCGGTGGTGCCCCGGCGGCCTCGCCCACGGGCAACAGCGAAGGTTCGGGCCTCATCGACATCCGTGCCATGAGCGGCATGATGGGCGGCGGTGGCGGCGGCGGTGGCGGCGGCGGCGGCGGCGAAGAGGGCCGTGACGACTCGATGCTGCCGAGCTTCGGCGGCACCGGCTTCGGCGGCCTGTCGGCCGCGCCGCTGCTCGTGACCCCGGCCCAGCCGGTGGTCGAGCACGCGCCGGCTCCGGAGCCGCAGCGCTCGTCGAACGCGCCGCTCTACGCGCTGATGGCGATCCTGCTGCTCGGCATGGGCGGCATGGCTTGGTACATCCTCACCAGGCCACCGCCGACGCCGGAGACGAAGATCGTCGAAGTCATCAAGCCGGCCGAGGTGAAGGAGAAGCCGGAAGACGAGGACGACGGCGACAAGCCCAAGAAGAAGAAGAAGGAAGAGGACGAGGAGGCGGACGAGACTGGCGGCGCCGACACGCCGACTCCGACCACGGACGACAAGAAGGGCACGGTCGCCAAGACGACGACGAAGAAGACGGACAAGAAGGGCGAGAAGACGGACAGCAAGACGTCCGCCGTCGACGCCAAGACCGAGCCGAAGAAGGAAGAGAAGAAGGAAGAGAAGAAAGAGGACTACAGCGTCGACTGCATCCTCGACCCGTCGAAGTGCGGCAAGAAGGGCGGCGGCGGCGGCGACAGCGGCTCCAAGCCGCCGTCCGACTCCAGCATGCCGGAGAAGCTCGAGCTCTCCGACATCCAGGCGGGCGTCAATCCGGTCAAGGCCAGCGCCAAGAGCAACTGCGCCAAGAATGCCAAGGGCGGCGAGAAGGTCTCGATCAAGCTGTCGATCAGCGGCCCGTCCGGTACGGTGCTGAGCTCGACCGTGGTCGACGCCGCGGGCAACGACGGCCTCGCCAACTGCGTGGCCGCGGAGCTCAAGAAGGCGACCTTCAAGAAGGTCCAGAAGGAGCAGATCGGCACGCAGGTGTCGGTGAGCTTCTGACCTTCGGCGAGCACGCCGATGCACAGTCCAGCGGGGTCGTCCTTCGGGGCGGCCCCGTCGCGTTTTCGCCGCTCGTCGCCCGTGCGCGGGTTCGTCGCCGCGGGCCCGTGGCCGGCCGCACAGCGTCGCTGTGAGCGCCCCGGCACGAGGGGCTAGGCAGCGCCGTGGTTTTGCGGCAACCTGAAGTTCTGCGCTGCGGCGCTGGCCGAGACCTTTGACTCGGTCGTTCGCGTTGGACCGCCGACCGCCGGACCGAAACAGACTTCCCGGCCCTCCACGGGCCCTGATCTCCAGGAGCACTGCTCGCCATGTCGAACACCGAGAACTCCGCCCTCATCGCCCTGAGTGAGCTCAAGAACCTCGAGGCCGCCCGCGTGGCCGAGGTCGAGAGCGAACGGCGCGCCAAGGAAGACGCAGAGCGCCGTGCCCGTGAAGAGGCCGAACGCAAGGCGCGTGAGATCGCCGAACGCAAGGCCCGCGAGGAAGCGGAGCGGATCGCCAAGGAGACGGCCGAGCGCGAGGCCCGTGAGCGAGAGGAGCGCCTGCGGCTGCAAGAGGCCGACCTGCGCGCCCGCGCCGAGCAAGAGGCCCGCCTGAAGGAAGAGCAGATGCGCCTCGACGCGCAGGTCAAGCTGGCCGAGAAGAAGGCCCGCCCGATGTGGCTCTACGGCATCCTCGGCGTGCTGGTCATCGGCTTCGGCGTCGGCGGCTACTTGATCTACGACTACATCCAGAAGCGCGACGAGGCCGAGCGGCTGGCGCAGATCGAGCAGAAGAAGAAAGACGACGAGCGCGCGGCCGAGATGGCGTCCCTCATGAAGGAGCTGAAGGGCCTTCAGGAGGAGCAGAACAAGATCAAGTCGCAGAAGGACGAGATCGAGAACCAGCTCAAGAACGTCAAGGACGAGACGGAGCGGCAGAAGCTGCTGGCCGAGAAGGCCGCGCTCGACGCTCAGCTGGCGGCCAACGAGGACAAGCAGAAGAAGAACAAGGGCAAGTCCGGCAGCAGCAGCAAGTCGAGCGGCGACGGCGAGCCCAAGTCCGAGAAGCCGAAGGGCGGGATCTCGGTCAGCAAGAACGTCGACGATCCGCTCGACGGCCTGTGATCGCCTCCTGCCTGCGGCGCGCGAGCTCCTCGCCGCCGCAGGGCCCAAAAGCCGCGGCCGAGGCGATTCGGCCGCGTCACGGGTGAGGCCCCGGGCCGAGAAAAATGCATGAGGGTGGGCTTGCCCGGCGTTTTTTCCCGTGATAAAGAAGTCGCCCCTTCGGCCTGGTAGCCAAGTGGTAAGGCAGAGCTCTGCAAAAGCTCTATTCGCCGGTTCGATTCCGGCCCAGGCCTCCCGAAGAAGACAAGAGCCCCTGCGACTTCGCAGGGGCTCTTCGCTTTTGGTCGCTGCCTGTTTGGTCGTCGTCGCGGACGCTCAGCGGAACTCGAGCTCGAGCCGCGGCAGGCCGAGCTTCGCGTGCTCCTCGGCGGTGAGCATGGTCGACGACTGCAGCTGCGGCGAGACGCGCCAGCGCAGGTAGCCGAGCTCGACGGCGCGGAGCTGGAGGCGGGCGTCGTAGCGCAGCTCGAGCTGGCCGTAGAGGCCGTCTGCGACCGGTTGGGCGTAGGCCGGATGGGACAGCACGTAGTCGTCGCTGCGGCTGCCGTTGGCGTACAGGTGCTGCGAGTCGGGCGGGCCGAGCCAGGCGCGCACCTCGGCCAGCGGGGCCCGGGGCTGGGCGACGGTGCTCTGCAGGAACGCGGCCAGCTCGCGCTGGCGTGCGGGCTCGGGCGTCGCTGCCGCGCGCAGCGCTGCCCAGTGAGCGGGATCCCAGCGCCCGCCGGCGAACTCGCCGCTGCGCGACGCCGGGACCTGCTCGGCCGCGGCCTCGGCTTCCGCTTGGTCGAGGTCGATCACCGCGAGCACCTCGTCGGGCCCCCAGCGATCGTTCATGCCTCCGAGCGCCTGGGAGTCGGCGAGGAGAGCCTGTCCCTTGGGACCTGGCCGAAGGAGCAGGAGATAGCGACGCTCCTCGGCGTAGGCGCGCGGGTAGTTCGACCCTCGCAGGGCGTGCAGATCGAGGTCGATGCCGGGCGCCTGCACGGCCCCGCGGACGACCTGCAGCGCGGTGAAGCGGTCCTGGATCAGCATGTCCAGCGAGCCGTCGGGGCCGGGTCGACACGGGTAGGTGCCCGGCTGGTAGCGGGTCACGAGCCACACCGGCGCGCTCTCGGCGAGCTGCGGGTCGAACGGGTGCCACGGCTCGACCAGTCCGGTCAGGCCAGCCGGCAGCTCGGGCGCGTCAGGAACGCTCGGAGCGGGGCGCTTTGGGCCCGACGTCGGCGTGCAGGCGAGGGCGAGGACGAGGGGGACGACGAGGCGCGGAGTCATGGGTCGGGCCGCCCGGTTCAACGCGCGGAGGCAGTGCGGCGAGCCTGTCCCGAGGGACATGTAACGACGCGCACGCATGGCTCAACGGACAGGTGGGCCCTCGAGCCCGAGGTCGGCCACGCGCGCGCGGACCTTGGTCATGAAGGCAGGGCCGGGGTCGGCCTTGCGGGTGCGGTACTTGGGATCGCGCTCGACGAAGTAGGGGTGGCCCTCCAGCGCCAGGTACTCGTGGTGGCCGAGCAGGTGCGTGATCGCGGGGAAGCGGGCCTTGAGGTCGCGGACCAGCGCGGCGTCGGCCTCGACCTGGGCGTCGGTGAGGAGGTGCGCGTCGAGGTCGCCGACGTTCTCGACGCCGATGGCGAGGTGGTTGAGGCCGACGCAGTGGCGGGCCATCGAGGTCTCCGGCATGAGGCGGAAGATCGTGCCGTCGCGGTCGACGAGGAACTGGGACGAGACGTTGAGGTCGCCGGCGTCGGCGATCGTCTTGCGCGCGCTCTCGATGGTGGGCCGGTCGAAGTAGCGCCAGGTCGCGTCGGCCGAGCCGCCGCCGGTGTGGTGCAGGATGATCATGCGCGGCTCGATCTCGACGCCGCTGGCGGCTGGGTCCTGGTGCGCGCGGCGGTAGGCGATCGTGCGGGCGATCCGGGCCTCGTCGTAGGTGATCGGTCGGTCGACGATCGCCAGCGGCGGCGGGGTCGGCTCGGCGGACGGGGGAGCGGCGTCGGAGGGGCTCGGCGCGCTGTCCTCGGGGGCATGTTCGATGAGACCTGGCGGATCGGGCATGTTCGAGGGAACATGTCTCAAAGCTTCCGCAGCGGGCGGGGCAGGGGCCGGCTCGGGCGCGGCGCAGGCGGCCGCGAGCAGGACGAGCGCCAGCGTCGTGGCGGCCTTGGACGACTTCTCGCGGGGGCGCTCAGCGGTCATCGTCGTCGCTCCGCGGGCGGGTGCGGGCGGCCTTGCGCTCGCGTCGCTCGCGCTTGGCCTCGACCTGCTGGATCCGCTTGTTGCGTTGCTTCTCGGTGGGCGGGCGGCCGGGCAGCGCCGGCTGGTCGACGTGGTGCTCTTCGAAGCTCCCGGGCGCTGCGCCGAGCTCGAAGATCGTGACCTCGCGGCGGGCTCGTTCGCCGACGCGGAGCGGGATCACGGCCGCGCCGATGCCCGCGCCGACGTACACGGCCCCGCGCGGGCGCACGTCGACGCGCGAGCCGTACAGGCCGTGGACGTACTTGTGGCCGATGAGGCGGCCGAGCGCGAGCTCGTTGAGGCGGGCGAGGGTGACCTGGCCGGCGTGGGTGTGGCCGGACAGCACGAGCTGCACGCCGGCGGTCCAAAGATGATCGGCCTCCTCGGCGATGTGCGACAGGCCGAGGGTCGGGAGGTCGTGGCGCAGGCCCCGCGTCGCGCGTTCGACGTCGGCGTTGCCGGTGTAGGCGTCGTCGAGGCCGACGACCTGGAGCGCCTGGCCGCGCAGGGTGATGGTGGTGTGGACGTTGTCGAGGACCTCGGCGCCGGCGCGTCGCAGGGCCGCGCGCACCTCGGGGGCGCCGGACCAGTGATCGTGGTTGCCGAGCACCGCCATCACCGGGGCCTCGTAGCGGCGGATGAGCTCCTCGAGTTGGTCGAGGAACGCCTGGCTGTGGCACACGAAGTCGCCGGTGATGCACACGAGGTCGGGGCGCTCGGCGTTGACGAGGTCGACCGCGGTCCGCTGGACCTTCATCGGCGTGATCCGGCCGACGTGGATGTCGGTGACGTGGGCGACGCGGAGCGGGGTGGCGAGCTGTTCCACGAACGAAGCCGGGCCGGCGAACCGGCGCACCTCGATCTGCGCGCTGGTGTCGAACCAGGCCAGCGGGTTCAGCATCCGCGATCGCGCGAGGGCGGCGGCCAGTCCGGCGCCGGCGGGCTTGGGCGAAGCGGGCACGTGTAAAGGAGTATAAAGATCGCGGCGGGACATTCCAGCCGGGGGCGCCTGGACCGCGGGGTAGGTGGGTGGTAAAGGCAGGCCGAGCCTCGTCGGCCCGTCGCCATGAGCGCCGCTCCCGTCCCCCGTCCGTCTCGCCGCTTGCAGGCGGCCCGCGTCGCAGGCGCGAGTCTGCTCAGCGTGCTGGGCGTGCGGATCGTGGCGGACCTGCACCGCACCAGCTTCCTCGGGCCCGTCGATCAGCTGCTCAGCCTCGGCAACCTGTACGCCCTCGCCGTCGGGCTCACCACGCTGGTGGTGATCGCGGGCCTGCTCGGCGGTCGCCGCTGGGCGTTCGTGCTCGTGCCGCTGCTGCTCTCGGTCAACGTCGGCATGTTCGTGCCGGCGCTCGCGTCGGACGTCCAGATCGCCGGGTTCCTCATCGTCTGGAACCTGGCGCTGATCGGCGACAGCCTGTTCGCGATCAGCAGCACCGGCGCGCGGGCGCGGCGGGTCGGCGATCGCGGGGCCTCGTTCGCGTGGCTGCAGCGCTACGGGGCCGCGGCCCAGCACCTGCTGCTGGTGTCGCTGCTGGCCGGGCTGGCGCTGTTCGGCTTCGAGGTCGAGCACGAGTTCATCCCCGATCTGATCGGCGTGGTGTTCGCTCTCACGACCCTCGCGCTGGTCTCGCCCTACGTGCTCGAGCTGCTGCGGCAGCGACGACACAACGTCGTCGTGCTCGCGGCGATGTTGGTGCTGTTCGTGGCCACGGCCATCACCAGCCCGGGCGCCGCGCTCGGTCTGCTGTGGGCGCTGCAAGCGGTGGTGCTGCTGGTGATCGTCGCCCGCGGGCCGGTGTTCGCCGATCTGCTGCAGAGCTTCTACGCCCGGCCGGCGCTGCTCATCCTGTCGACGTTCGGCCTGATCGCCTTCTCGGGCGCGCTGGTGCTGACGTTCCCGGCGGCCTCGGCCACGGAGCGATCGATCGCGTTCATCGACGCCCTGTTCACGGCGATGAGCGCGACCTGCGTGACGGGGCTGATCGTGCTCGACACGCCGGTCGCGTTCTCCCACTTCGGCCAGGTCGTGATCCTGCTGCTGATCCAGCTCGGCGGCCTCGGGATCATGGTGCTGTCGACGTTCGCGGCGGTGCTGCTCGGCGGGCGCCTGGCGCTGCGCGGGGAGCAGGCGCTCGAGGAGGTGCTCGACCTGACCAGCCCGGGCTCGGCGTACACGCTCACGCGCTTCATCGTCGTGTCGACGCTGCTCATCGAGGCCGTCGGCGCGCTGGCGCTGGCGCTGCTGTTCCACCACGGCTACGGCTTCGAGCTGGGGTCGGCGCTGTGGCGCGGCACGTTCCACGCGGTGTCGGCGTTCTGCAACGCCGGCTTCGCGCTGTGGAGCGACAACCTGATCCAGTTCCAGACCGACGGCCCGATCCAGGCGGTGCACGGCTCGCTGATCACGCTCGGCGGGCTCGGCTTTCCGGTGCTTCTGGCGCTGTGGCTGCGCGCGCGCGGATCCGAGCGACGGCTGCCGTTGCAGGCGCGGGTGGTCCTGTGGATGTCGCTGAGCCTGGTGATCGGTGGGACGATCCTGTTCGCGATCGCCGAGTGGGACGCGTCGCTGCACGGGCTGTCGCTCGCCGACAAGATCATCAACTCGGTGTTCCAGAGCGTCACGCTGCGGACGGCGGGCTTCAACAGCGTCGACTTCTCGGCGCTCGAGCGCTCGACGATCCTGATGATGATCGTGTGGATGTTCATCGGCGCCTCGCCGGGCAGCACGGGCGGCGGGATCAAGACGACCACCCTGGCGGTGGTGCTGGCGGCGATCCCGGCGCTGATCCGCAACCAGGCGCGGGCCCAGCTGTTCCGGCGGACGATCCCGCACGACATCGTCTACCGCGCCGGGACCATCATGACCCTGGCGACGATGGTCGCGGTGGTCATCACCTTCGCGCTGCTCGTCAGCCACGACATGCCGTTCGAGCGGGCACTGTTCGAGACGGTCAGCGCCCTGGCGACCGTCGGCCTGTCGATCGGGGCCACCGCGGAATTGAACGCGCTGGGCAAGTGGCTCATCATCGTGACGATGTTCATCGGCCGCGTCGGTCCGATCTCGCTCGCCCTCGCGCTCGGTACGCCGCGCGGCGCGCACGTCCAGTTCCCCGAGGCCAAGATCATGGTCGGCTGAGCGCCGGGCCTCCTCGCAACCTGAACTCAAGGACATGTCCTCATGAGCGGAGAATTCGCAGTCATCGGCCTCGGGCAGTTCGGACGGGCGGTCGCGCTGAGCCTGGTGCGCGAGGGCGCGGCGGTCCTGGCGATCGACCAGCTCGAGGAGCGGGCTCAGCTGGTCGAGTCCGAGGTGGACGCGGTCGCCTGCGCCGACGCGACCGACGAGCGCGCCCTCAACGAGCTGGGGCTCGAGCGCATGTCGTGCGTGGTGGTGGCGATGGGGGCCCGCGCCCGCGAGACGTCGATCCTCACCACGTCGCTGCTGCGCCAGCGCGGGATCCCGCGCATCATCAGCCGCGCGGCCAACGAGCTGCACGCGCGCGTGCTGCTGGCCGTGGGCGCGCACGAGGTCATCAACCCCGAGCTGCAGATGGGCCAGCGCCTGGCCCGTAACCTGGCCCACCCGACGATCCTCGAGCAGATCGCGCTCGACGAGAACACCAACCTGGTCGAGGTCGCCACGCCCGAACAATTCATCGGCAAGTCGATGAACGAGATCGACATGAAGCGCCGCTACGGGGTGTCGGTGATCGCCATCCGCCGCGGCGGGCAGGTGCTGCCGCAGGTCGCCGGCGACGAGCGGCTGGCGCGCGGCGATCGTCTTCTCATCGTCGGCCAACCGGCGTCGGTCCGCCGCGTGGCCAGCCTGGCGTAGACCCCGGAGCCCGCCCGCCATGACCCTCCGCACCCGCCTCCTGCTCGGCTACGGCTACCTGATCGCGCTGCTGCTGCTCAGCGTCGGCACGGCCGCGTTCAACTCGCAACGGGTCGCCCGCAACGTCCAGGTGGTGGTGCAGAACAACCTGGTCAGCCTGAGCGCGGCGGTGGCGATGCTCGACCAGATCGAGCGCCAGGACAGCGCGACGCTGGTCGGGCTGATGCAGCGCAGCGAGCCGACCGAGATGACGGCGGCCGAGGAGGACTTCGAGAAGGCGCTGGTGCAGGCCCGCAGCGCGGCGATGACGGACGACGACATCGCCATGCTGAAGAACCTGCAGGAGAACTACGAGGTCTACCGCAAGGCGCGCGACGAGCTGCTGCGCAGCATCCCGGAGGAGCCGTACGCGGCCTACCACGAGTCGGTGTTCCGCGTGTTCGAGGAGCTGAAGCGCGACGTCAACCAGTACCTCGAGGCGAAGAAGACGGCGCTCGGCGACGCGAACATCGAGGCGTCGCAGTCGGCGATCGAGGCGGCGGTGCTGCTCGGGGTGCTGGTGACCGTGGCGCTGCTGTCGCTCGGACCGCTGTCGCGCAGCCTGCAGCGCGACGTGCTCGGGCGCCTCTCGGAGGTCGGCAGCGTGACCGAGGCGATCGCTAGCGGCGACCGCCGCCGTCGCGTGCGCGACTTCTATCAGGACGAGCTCGGGCAGGTGGCGCGCCAGCTCAACGCGGCGCTCGACCGCCAGCAGGAGCTCGAGTCGCAGATGCAGGGCCGACTGCTCGAGCAGCGCCGCGTGCTGGTCGGCCTGATGAAGCAGTGGCCGATGCCCGCGGCGCTGATCGGCATCGACGGCGAGCTGGTGGCGTCGACGCTGAGCGAGGACGACGAGGCCGAGCTCGATCGCCTGACGCCGCGCGTGCGCATGGCCGCGAAGGTGCTGATGACGCGCCGCTTCGTCCGCGCGGAGGAGCTGTCGGCCGACATCAAGGCGAGCGACGGCGTGCGCGTGGTGCAGATGCGCGCGCTGGCGTCCGGCGACAATCAGATCGCGGGCTGGCTGGCATCCTTCGTCGATCCGCGGGTCGGCGTGCTGGCGCCGCGCGGGCCGGGCGATCCCGCCCCGGGCGACGAGGCGAGCGAGGAGACGGCGGAGAGCGCAGGCGAGGGCGGTGAAGCGCCGGCGAGCGATGCGACGGGCGAGAACGACGACTCCGCAATCGCCGCCCCCGGCCAAGCGAACGAACTCGCAGTCGCCGCCGCCGCCGAATCGGCGGTCGACGACGATCCCGCGCTGCGCTCTGGCTGAGCGCGCCCACCAGGGCCTCGTGAGGCCTGGTGTACGATGCGGGCATGGCGCAACAGCGGAATTCAGGCCGACCCAGCGGCGGCCAGATCCTGGGAGACCTCCAGGGGAAGCTCAAATCGGTGACCGGCGGCGGCGGAGGTTCGAGCTGGTTCGACTGGGTGTGGATCGGCGGGGCGCTGATCGCCGGGCTCGTCCTGATGACGACCTCGTTCACGGCGATCGAGCCCGGCCAGGTGGCGGTGCGGATCAACAACATCACCGGCGGGCTGGTGACCGTGACGCAGCCGGGCTGGATCACGCGGCTGCCGTTCGGGATCCACTCGGTCTACGTGCTCGACGCGAGCCCGCAGACGTTCTCGATGCACGGGTCGAAGAACGTCGACGACCTCGAGGTCAGCGAGCTGACGGTGCGCGCCAGCGACGGCTCGAACTTCCACTTCTCGGACACGACGATCATCTTCCAGATGGCCGGTGACGAGGCGCAGACGGTCATCCGCGACGGCGGAGAGGATCGCGGCTACCTCAAGTGGATGCGGCCGTACGTGCGGGCCATCCTGCGCGACGAGTTCGGCCGCGAGTCGACGATCTCGGTGTCGAACCCGACCAAGTTCGGCGAGGCGACCGAGCGCGCGAAGAGCCGGCTCAACGAGCTGCTCGGCGTCCACGGGGTGATCGTGACCCAAATCGTGACGCCGCGGCCGCAGTTCAACGACGAGTACGAGAAGCTGATCGAGGAGCGCAACAAGCTCGGCAACCAGCTCGAGGTCATCAAGTCCAACCTGGCGGCGGCGGAGACCAGCCGCGAGCGTCGGCTGGCCGAGGTCAACCGCGACCAGAACCGCCTGATCCAGGAGAAGCGGACCGATCTCGAGTCGGCGCTGGCGACCGCGATCGCGGCCCAGGCCGACGCGACCCGCGAGGCCGACACCTACAAGATCTCGAAGGTCGCCGAGGGCCAGGCGGCGCTCAGCGCCGCCAAGCAGCAGGCGGCCGAGCTCCGCGGTCAGCTCGACGCGGTCTACCGCGCGCGCAAGGCCGAGATCGACGCGTTCCGCTCGCAGCCGGTCGAGCGCGTGATGGAGCGGCTCGGCGAGCGCCTGCGCGGGGTGACGATAGCGATCGAGCCGTGGGCCAACGACGCCAACCCGTCGCGCATCGAGGTCGAGAAGATCGGAGGTGCGCAGTGAAGGGCTTCGTCCGTATCTGTCAATTGTCGCTGCTGTCGCTGCTGTTCCTGTGGATCGCGCCGACCTGCTTCATCTCGACGGTGCCGCTCGGTACGATCGGGGTGCGCAGCAGCAACGCGTCGGGCGTGCTCGCGGCCGACCTCGAGCCGGGCTGGACGCTCAACATGGCGGGGATCCACACGCTCACGCTGCTGCCGAGCCACTACCTGTTCCTCGACTACGGCTCGGAGGAGGGCCAGGGGCTGCAGATCCGCACCCGCGACAACAACAACGTGTTCGTCGACGTCAGCGTGCCGTACCGGATCAAGCCCGGCGAGGCGCATCAGATCATGATGGCCGGCAACCACGTGGAGAGCACGAACGGGCAGTACCGGTTCCAGCGGCTGGCGCAGGAGACCACGGTCAGCGTGCTGCGCGAGGGCCTGGCCAACCTGACGAGCTCGGACTTCTACCACGCCGACACGCGGCTGAAGGTCGCGGACGAGACTCTGGCGCGGCTCAACCAGGAGCTGGCGCCGCTGCACCTCGAGGCGCAGGCGGTGCTGGTGCGGGCGGTGACGTTCCGCGAGGAGTACGAGAAGCAGCTGCAGCAGATCCAGCTCAACGAGCAGAACAAGCTGCTCGACGGGGCGCGCGAGAAGGTCGCCAAGCAGCAGCAGGAGCTCGACAACTACGAGCTCGGCACCAACGCGCTGGCCAACGCGCGGCAGCAGGACTGGATCAAGCGCCAGGCCGACCTCGAGCGCGCGTACCAGGTCGGCTTCGTCGACACCAAGGGCGACAGCACGCCGGGCTCGGCGCGCCGGGCCCTGAAGGCGCTGTCCGACGAGGAGCGGGCCAAGGTGCGCGAGGAGGTCGGGAAGGTGCTCGACATCGACGCGCCCGAGGCGCTCCCCGACGGCTACCTGCTCGGGATCCAGAACATCTCGGCCGAGACGCTCGAGTATCGCCAGCGGGTGAACGCCGAGTCCGACGGCGTGTCGCAGCGCCTGTCGGCCGAGGGCGCGGCCGAGGTCGCCGCGGTCCAGGGCGAGTTCGAGAGCAAGATCAACGCGCTGCTCGGCAGCCCGGCCGGCCGCGCCTACGTCGCCTACAAGAGCGCGGAGAACGTGAAGTTCGCCGAGACGCTGACGTTCCAGAGCACCGACGGCATCCCGGCGGTGCTGCGCCTGCGAGACTTCGCCCTGCGCTTCATGGGCGGCAGTTGACGGCGGCGTGAGCCGGGCGACGCGGCCTCGCGAGGCGCGCGTCGCTCGTCGCTTGCAGCGGTGGTCGATCGACGCTCGCCGAATCAACGCGCGACGAGCAGGCCGTCGGCGACCAGGCCGGACAGCAGCTCGTCGGCCTCGTGCGTCTCGGCGCCGAGCCGCACCGCCTCGGCGGCCAGCGCGGCGTGCGGCCGGCCGTCGCCGGCGAACAGCAGCAGGCGGACCAGCGGCTCGCTGGCTGTCCCGAGGGACACCTCGCCGCCCGGGCCGGCCTCGACCAGCAGCGGCTCGCGATCGGGCCCGCGCGGCGGTCGCTCGCGCGACGGGCGAGCGGTCGCCAGGGCGGCGGCCGGGTCGGGGCCGAGGCGGGCGCGGACGCGCTCGAGGCAGGCCAGGCTGCCGACCGGGACCAACAGCGGGGCGACGCACGGGTTGCACGCCAGGCCCTCGCCGGCGCCGGGGCGCGGGCGGCGAGCGCGGGCGATCGCGGCCTCGATCCGGCCCGTGCCGCCGGCCTGGTCGCCGAGCCATGTCCCGAAGGACAGGGCCATCGAGCCATGTTCGAACGCGCAGGTACGGAACGCCGCCGTCGAGAAGAAAGCGTCGACCGCCGGCACGCCGAGCAGGGCGGCGGCGGCCGGGTACTCTTCGAGCAGGGCGTGCACGGCCCGCGCGCGGCGGTACGGGTCGACTGCGAGGGCCCGCGGATCGACGGCGCGCAGCAGCTCGCGCTCGCGCTCGGCCAGCTCGGGCAGCGGCCCCGGGCCGCGCACTGCGGCGGCGTAGGCGGGATCGAGGTGCATGCAGACCAACGCGGCCTGGACGCGCCGCGGGTCGAGGCGGCTCACGCGGCCTCCGGATCGCGCGCCTGCCACAGCGCGGCGACGCGGTCGAACAGCGGCAGCACCGCGTCGATCGGGTTGCGCTCGCACTCGACGACGATCGCCCGCAGGTTGATCGCCCGCCGGACCGCCTCGGCGGCGATCTCCCAGGTGTCGGGCAGGACCTCGGTGCCGTGATCGTCCTCGACCCACGCGAGCCCGGCGGTGTCGTGGACGCGCCCGCCGGCGACGTGCAGCTCGACCACGCGGTCCCACGGGAAGCCGTCGAAGCCCGCGCGCGGGGCATGGCCGCGAGCGCGCTGGAACATGGCCAGGTGGGCGCAGTCGAGCAGCAGGCCGGTGTCGGCGCGCTCGGCGACGCGGGCGAAGAAGTCGAGCAGGTGCAGCTCGCCGACGAACGCCGCGCCGGGCGGGTTCTCGGGCAGCACCTCGAGGCCGGTCGCCTCGCGCAGCGCGATGAGGCCGTCGGCCAGCGGCGCGACGGCCTCCTCGACGAGGATCGGCGGCAGCAGCAGCATGTGCCCGCGGTCGCGCCGGCCGAGGTGCCACAGGCCGGCGTCGCCGCACAGCCACGCCGGCCGCAGCTCGGCGGCGACGGTGCGCACGGCGGCGAGCCAGGGCGGATCGAAGTCGTCGGGGTCGTCGAGGTTGATGTCGAGGAAGTGGTAGGTGGTCGGCAGGCCGGCCGCGGCCCAGGCCCGCGCGTCGTCGTCGAGGCCCTTGACGACCTCGACGCCGACCTCGAGGAAGCCGGCGCAGTCGGGCCGGCGCCGCCGCAGCTCGAGCGGATCGAGCGCGCCGTCCTGCCGCCGCGCGCCGTACTCGGTGCTGACGCCGAGGCCGAGGCGGGGGAGGGCGCGGACGCGGGCGAGGAAGTCGGGCATGCGGGACAGGTCCTGAGGGACATGCCCGAACGGGCAGGTGTTTAAAGACCTGTCCGTTCGGACATGGCGGAAGCGCTAGGCGCCGTGGGTGGCCAGGTTGGCGGGCCGGCGGGTGCTGCGGTCGATCCAGGCGGTGAGGTCGGGGAAGCGGCCGGTGTCGACCTTGATGAACGACAGGGCCCAGGCGAGCGCGGCGGCGTTGGCGGCGTCGACGAGGGTGAAGTGGTCGCCGACCAGGTACTCGCGGCCCTGGAGGCGCTGGTCGAGGATCTTGAGCTGGCCCTCGAACTCCTCGCGGGCGGACTCGGCCTGCAGCGCGTTGCGCGAGTCGGCCGGGAACCACTCGCTGGTGTTGTGGAAGATGCGGAAGATCGTGCCGCCCAGGGTGACCGAGCCCCACACGATCCACGCCAGCGCCTCGGCGTGCTCGCCGGAGCCGACGCGCGGCCACAGGCCCTTCTCGACGCCGAAGCGGTCGCCCAGGTAGATGATGATCGCCAGCGACTCGAAGATCGGCGTGCCGTCGACCACGAGGGCGGGCACCTTGGCGTTGGGGTTGATGGCGAGGAACTCCGGCTTGTGCTGGTCGCCGGCGCGGAGGTCGAGCTTGACCTTGTCGTAGGGGATCCCGAGCTCTTCGAGGACCCAGTGAACGCGCGAGGCGCTGGTATTGGGGGTGTAGTAGAAGGTGATCGACATCGGTCTCCGCGGCTTATGTACGCGATCGGGCGGGGGAGCGATAGGCGAGCGCAGCGGTCGGCAACCGCCTCAGGCGAGGCTGTAGACCAGCAGCCATTGGTTGCTGGTGCCCGGGCCGATGTCGCGGCGATCGAGGGCGGCGAGGCTCACGCCGAGCCCGGCCGCGACGGCCTCGATCCGCCCGGCGGCCTCGACCGCGGTGTCGTTGCGGTAGTGCTCGCGCCGCGCGGTCGAGCGCTCGCCGCGGGTGGTCTGGGCCGGCGTGCGGGCCAGGCCGAACGCGGTGTTGTCGCAGACGACGAGGACGCCGCCGCGACGCAGCCGCGACAGGGCCGTGACGAGCACGCGATCGGGGTCGCGCAGGTGGTTATAGCTGCGCAGGATCGTGACCGCGTCGAAGCGGCGCTCGCCGAGCTCGAGGGCCTCGGCGTCGCCGACCTCGAGCTCGGCGCCGGGCGGCAGGCGAGCGCGCAGGCGGGCCAGCGCGGCCGCGTCGGGGTCGACGCCGGTGTAGCGGATCGCGCCGGCGGCGATCCGCGGGGCCAGGACGTCGAGGTAGGGCGCGTCGCCGCAGCCGAGGTCGAGCACGTCGCCGGTGAGCTCGGCCAGGCGCGCGCGCACGACTGCGTCGTCGCGGGTGAAGATGTCCTCGAAGACAGGTTCGAACATCCCTGTACAAGAGGACAGGTGCGGGCAGTCGGCGCACAGCGGGCTGCGGGCCAGCGGGACCAGCTCGCGGGCGAAGTCCTGGGGGGCCGGTCCGCGGGCGGCGTCGACGTAGACCTGGCCGAGGTCGTGCTTGACCGCGGCGATCTCCTCGTCGGTGAAGTCGCGGGTGTCGGCGCGGTAGCGGGCGATGGCGGGGCCGCGGCGGACGAACAGGTGGCGGCCGCGCTCCCACGGGGTGACGCCGAGCGGACCCTGTCGCAAGGGACAGGTGGCCTCGGGGGCCTCGTGGACGGCCTCGAGCGTGTAGTTGAACGAGTTGGCGCGCGCGCGATCGGTGACCGGGCGCAGCTCGCCGTCGCCATGGACGTCGTGATAGCCGCGGTAGAGCCCGGGGCAGCCGCCGCGCAGGCTGCAGCCGGCGCAGGCCGGCGGGTGGCGCTTGTTGTCGTCGTCGACCGGGAACAGATCGGGCTCGCCGATCTCGACCATGGTCCAGTAGCGGTGGCTGCGGAGGTCGCTGTAGCTGTCCTCGAGGCCAGGTAGGAGGCAGCGCGGGATCCCGCCGTGCTGGACCCGGACCCCGCGCTCACGCGCGTGCGCGGCCGCGGCGAGGACGGCCTCGGCGACGGCGCCGACGCGCGGCACCAGCAGCTCGAAGTTGCGGGCAGCGCCGCCCTTGGGCTCGACCATCGAGAACTTGAGGGTGACGTCGGCGAACGCGGCGACGAGGTCGACGAGGCCGCGCAGGTGGGCGAGGTTCTGGCGGGTGACGACGCAGTTGACGGTGAGGTCGAGGCCGCGGCCGCTGAGGTTGCGCAGGGCGGCGAGGGCCTGATCGAAGGCGTCGCTGCGGACCAGGCGGTTGTGTACGGGCGCGCTGCCGCCGTGGAGCGAGAGGTAGACGTAGCGCAGGCGATGGGCGACGAGCTTGTCGGTGAGCTCGGCGTAGGCGAGGGCGCGGCCGTTGGTGACGAGGCCGAGGTCGAGGCCGAGGCCGGCCACCTGCGCGGCCCAGCGGAGCAGCTCGGGGCGGATCGTCGGCTCGCCGCCGGACAGGACGACCATGGCGTGCCCCAGCTCTGCGGCGCGGACGATCTTCCGCTCGACCTCCTCGGCGTCGCCGTCGATCGGCCGCACGTCGAGGGTGTGACAAAAGGTGCAGTGCTCGTTGCAGCCGTAGCCGACCTTGATCAGCGCCTTGTAGTCCCCGGGCTGGAGCTTCGGCGGCCGCGAGGCTCGCGCGGCGCGTCCGGTCCCTCCGTGGTGGCTGCGGTCGTCCATGCGCAGCGCCGATGCTAGCGCGTCCTCGCGGCGGTCGCCGGGCACTCGGCGTGGTCGAGGGCTCACGCGCCGTCGCGGTCATGGCGGTGGTGGGTCGGCGTGGCCGCGGTGCCCGGCCCAGGGGGCCACGCTTCGGCATACGCGTGAGCGGTCGGCGGCGCCGTCGCCTTGACGGAGGCTGCGGCGGGCGGGTACGTTGGGCTCCAATCAGGAAAGACTGCATGAAGCCTTCGCCGCGTGTCGCTCGTCGCAAGGTCCTCGCTGCCCTCGGAGCTGCCGCTGCCGGCGTCTCGACCGCGTGTACGCTCCGCCCGCGCACGATGGTGCCGTCGGCCGCGGCGCCGCTGGCCGATCTGGTCGGCCCGGTCGGCGAGTGGCGCGTCGAGCAGGTGCTGCCGCTGGTGGCCGGGGCGGTGCCGGTGTTGATGCGCACGCCGGAGGGCAAGAAGTTCCAGGTCGATCTGTTGCGCGCCGAGGTCGACGGGCCACGCGCGGTCGCACAGGCGAGCGGCCTGGCGCTGTACCTCGCCAACGGGGGCACGGGCGACCGGCCGTCGACGGCCGTCGAGGAGCAGGGGGCGCGGGCCCTGGCGCAGCGGCTGACGCAGCTCGCGGCGGAGCGCGGCGACCCGGCGATCCCAGGGCTGCTGACGCTGTCCGAGCGGCTGACGGCGCACCGCCAGGCCGTGCTGACGCCGTGGAGCTGAGCGACGCGGTCCGAGCGGGCTGGCGCCGGGGCGACGAGGGACGCAGTTTGTCCGGAGGGACAGGGCGCTGCGGACATGTCGCGGAGGACAGGAGCAAAGGGGCCTGGTCGAAGGGACAGGCCGTGAAGAGGGGCGTCGAGCGATCTTGTTCGGAAGGACAGGGCGTTTGAGCCATGTTTCCCGGGACATGGGCGAAAGGTCCTGGTCGAAGAGACAGGCCGTGATGGCGGACGTCGAGCGGCTCTGTCCGGAAAGATATGGCGTTTGGGCCATGTCGCAGAGGACAGGGTCGAATGGTCCTGGTCGAAAGGGCAAGCAGTGAAGGCGGCGGGAGTCGAGCCGTCCAGTCCGGAAGGACAGGGGGTTTTGGCCATGTTGCGAGGGACTGGCGGGGCCCTGACGCTGGCCGGCGCCTGCGAAGCGATCGCGGCCTGGTCCGCGGCGGCGCGCGCGGCAGGGTTCGCGCGGGTGCTGGCGGCGCCCGGGCCCGCGGGCCTGACGGCCGAGGACGTGGCCGCGCTGAAGGCCGCGGGGGTCGACGGGCTGAGGGTGCGGCTGTACGCGGCCGAGGCGGCGGCGCACGACTGGCACGCGGGCCGCGAGGGGTCGTTCCGGGCCGCGTCGGCGACGCTGCGGGCGGCCCGGACCGCGCGCTTGCCGGTGACGGTGACGACGCCGCTGACGCGCTCGAACACGCGGGTGCTGGCGGCGGTGCCCGGACTGGTCGCCGACGTCGGCGCGCTCGGGTGGCAGGTCTCGGTGGTCGCGGCGGGCCGTCCGCAGGGGCACGGGGCCGTGGCGCCGCGGTTGGCGGTCGCGGTGCCGTATGCCCTGCAGGCGCTCGTGGCGGCCGAGCGGGCCGGGCTGCTGGCGGCGATCGCCGGGGCGCCGCTGTGCTTGCTCGGGCCGCTGCGCGACCGCGCGGTGCCGTCGCCGGCGCAGGCGTTCGCGGCAGGCTGCAGCGAGTGCGGGCTGCGGGCGAGCTGCCCAGGGGTCGACGCCGAGTACCTGCGCCGCTTCGACGCCGGCGAGCTGGCGCCCGCACGGTCCGGCGAGGCGAGCGCGGCGGGGGGCGGCCTGCGAGCTCAGAGACTTCGGGACATGTTCTCGGGGCCATGGCTCGAAGTATCGGAGGCGGCGTGCTGGCCGATCTGACGCTGCCGGCGCCCGGCTCGGAGACTGCGCGCGGGCTGTTCTCGATGGCGCTGCGGCGGGCCCTGACCGACCTGCTGCGGCTGCCGCCCGGGCCGGGGCCGAACGGCGCGGCGTGGGGGCGATTCGGGCCGGAGCTGCGGCGGATCGCCGCGCGGGCGCCCGGGGCCCTGGCGAGCGCGGTGCGACGGCCGACGATCGGGACGCTGATCCGCTGCCTGCGCGGACGGCCGGACCCGGCGCTGCAGGGGGAGCTGCTGGCGACGCTGGGGCTCGAGCTGGCGGTTGCAGGTGTGCTCGAGGACAGGTTTCAGGTGCCGCAGCCGCCGCGCGAGGTGCTGTGCCTCGGGGCCCGCTGCGCCCTGCGGCCGCCGCCGGGTCCGCTGACGATCGGACCGACCGGCTGGCAGGCCGGCGGGGTGAGCGGGTCGCTCGGTGAGAACTTCGGGACATGTCCGTCCGAGCATGTGACAAGGGACATGTACGAGACCGTCGCCGGGCCGATCGCTCTGGCCCTGCGGCGCGACAACAACCCGCTGGCCGAGCTGGAGGCCCACCCCGACAAGTCGGGCAGCGGGCTCGATCTCGGCGGGCAGTCGGTCTCGGCCTGGTCGGCGGGGTTGCGGGCGGGGCTGGGCCTCGTCGAGGCGCATTTGCCGAGGCTGCGCGCCGAGCTCGACGTCGGCCTCGCGCTGGTGGTGCCGGTCGGGCACGACCGCGAGCGGCACCTGTCGGCGTCGTACCAGGAGGCGATCGGGACGGTCTACCTGAGCCTGCACCCGAGCGCGCTGACTCTGGCGGAGGCGCTGCTCCACGAGTTCTCGCACAACAAGCTGCACGCGCTGCTCGAGCAGGGGCCGATTTTGGAGAACGCCTGGTCGCCGCTGTACGCGTCGCCGGTGCGGCCCGACCCGCGGCCGTTGCACGGGGTGCTGCTGGCGGCGCATGCGTTCCTGCCGGTGGCGGCGATGCTCGAGTCGATGCTGTCCTCGGGGACAGCCGAGGTCGAGGGCCGGCTGCGACAGGTCGCGCGCGGCAACCACGAGGCGGTCGAGACGCTGCGGCAGCACGCGCGACCGACGGCCCTGGGGGCGCCGCTGCTGGCGGAGCTGGTGCGGCTCGACGAGCGCTTCCGTCACTTCCGGGAGGGCTGACAAGTGCCGGGGCTGCTCGACATGATCCTCGGCTACGACTGCAACCTGTGGTGCGACTACTGCACGATCGGGCCGGAGCTGCGCGGGCGAGCGCTGTCGACGGCGCACGCGCTGGCGTCGCTGCGGCAGGGGCGGGGGCAGGGGCTCGACGCGCTGTCGATCACGGGCGGCGAACCGACGATCCGCCCCGATTTGCTGGCGATCGTGCGCGCCGGGCGGGCGCTCGGGTTCGCCGACATCAAGGTGCAGTCGAACGGGCTGATGTACGCGCACGGCGACAACCTGGCGCGGCTGTTGGCGGCCGGGACGACGTGCTTGCACGTGTCGATCCACACCCATCGGGCCGACCGCTACGAGCAGCTGGTCCGAAGGACAGGTACGTACGCGGCGATGGTCGGCGGGCTGCAGCGCGCGGTCGCCAGCGGGGCGGCCCTGGTCGTCGATCTGATCGTCAAGCGCGACACGATGGCCGACCTGCCGGCGGCGATCGACTGGCTCGCGGGGCTGGGCGTGCGCGCGGTCGATCTCTGGTACGTGTCGCTGACCGACGCCAACGCGGCCCACCCGGAGTCGCTGCCGCGGATGTCGGAGGCGCTGCCGTTCGTGACCGAGGCGCTGGCGCGCGGGCGCAGGCAGGCGATGGCGCTGCGCTCGCTGCACGTGCCGCGCTGTCTGCTCGGGGAGGATCACGCGCACGCGTGGGATCCCGGGGCCGACCGGGTGGTGGTGGTGACGCCGGAGGCCACGTTCGCGCTGAAGGACAGCCGCCTCGCCGGTCGGGTCAAGGTGCCGGCGTGCGCGGGCTGTCCTTTCGAGCAGGTCTGTCCGGGCGTGCGGCCGGACTACCTGGCGGTGTTCGGCGACGGCGAGATCGCGGCCGCGAGGGGACAGACGGCGACGCGCGGGCCGACGCGGCTTCCGATCGCGCGCTGACCACCCGCGAGCGCGACGCGGCGATACCTCGGCCGCTACCGCGTCGACATGTCGCCAGAGACATGTGTGAACGGGCATGTCCCCGGCGACATGCCGCCGGGGACATGTCCAAACGAGCTACTTGCGGCGCAGCAGCGGGGCGAGGAAGCGGCCCGTGTGCGAGGCCTCGATCTTGGCCACGTCCTCCGGGGTGCCCTCGGCGATCACGAGTCCGCCGCCCTGGCCGCCTTCGGGGCCGAGGTCGACGACCCAGTCGGCGCACTTGATGACGTCGAGGTTGTGCTCGATGACGAGGACCGTGTTGCCGGCGTCGACCAGGCGCTGGAGCACGTGGAGCAGGCGGGCGATGTCCTCGAAGTGGAGGCCGGTGGTCGGCTCGTCGAGGACGTAGAGCGTGTTGCCGGTCTGCACCTTGCACAGCTCGCGGCTGAGCTTGACGCGCTGGGCCTCGCCGCCGGACATCGTCGTCGCGGTCTGGCCGATCTTCATGTAGCCGAGGCCGACGTCTACCAGGGTGTTGAGGATCCGCTTGAGCGGCGGGTGGTTCTCGAAGATCTGCAGGCAGTCGTCGACGCTGCTGTCGAGGATCTCGGCGATCGTGCGGCCCTTGTAGGTGACGCCGAGGGTCTGGGCGTTGTAGCGCTTGCCGCCGCACACCTCGCACGGGACGTACACGTCGCTGAGGAAGTGCATCTCGACCTTGATCACGCCGTCGCCCTGGCAGGCCTCGCAGCGGCCGCCCTTGACGTTGAAGCTGAAGCGGCCGGCCTTCCAGCCGCGCGCGCGCGACTCGGGCAGCTGGGCAAACAGCTCGCGGATCAGGTCGAACGACTTGGTGTACGTGCCGGGGTTCGAGCGCGGGGTGCGGCCGATCGGGCGCTGGTCGATGGCGATGACCTTGTCGAGCTTCTCGAGGCCGGACAGGCCCTTGTGGGTGCCCACGCGCTCGAGGCTGCCGTGCAGCTTGTTGCTGAGCGCGGGCAGCAGGATGCCGTTGACGAGCGAGCTCTTGCCGGCGCCGCTGACCCCGGTGACCGCGACCAGGCCGCCGAGCGGGATGGTGACGTCGATGCCGCGGAGGTTGTGCTCGGCGGCCCCGAGGACCTTGATCTTGCCCTTCGCGGGGCGGCGCGCCGCCGGGACGGCGATCTCCTTGCGACCCGAGAGATAGGCGCCGGTGAGGCTCTCCTTGCAGCGCGCGAGCTCCTTGGCGGTGCCGCTGAACACGACCTTGCCGCCGAGGTGGCCGGCGCCGGGGCCGAAGTCGACCACGTGGTCGGCGGCGCGGATGGTGTCCTCGTCGTGCTCGACCACCACGACGGTGTTGCCGAGGTCGCGCAGGTGCTGCAGCGTGCGGATGAGCCGCATGTTGTCGCGCTGGTGGAGGCCGATGCTCGGCTCGTCGAGCACGTACATCACGCCGCTGAGCTCGGAGCCGAGCTGGCTGGCGAGGCGGATCCGCTGGGCCTCGCCGCCGGACAGGGTGGGGCCCGAGCGATCGAGGGTGAGGTAGTCGAGGCCGACGTTGAGGAGGAAGGTGAGGCGGGCGGCGATCTCGCGCAGTGCGCCCTCGGCGATGGTCTTCTGCTGGCCGGTGAGGGTGAGCGCGGCGAAGTGCTTGCTGGCCTGGAGGACGGTCAGCGCGGTGGACTCGGCGATGTTGGCCCCGGACACGCGCACCGCCAGGCTCTCGGGGCGCAGGCGCTTGCCGCTGCACACGTCGCACGGGACCTCGCGGAAGTACTTGCGGTAGTAGTCGCGGGCGGCCTCGCTGTCGGTCTCGCGGAAGCGACGCATGAGGTTGGGGATCACGCCCTCGAACCGCATGCCCCAGGTGCCCTGCGAGCTGCTGTTCTCGCTGCCCCACTTGACCGCGATCTTCTGCTCGCCCTGGACGCCGAACAGCACGGTGTCGCGCTTCTTCTTCGGCAGCTCCTTCCACGGCTTGTCGAGGTCGACGGCGCAGGCGTCGGCCAGCGCCTCGACGATGCGGAAGGTCCAGCCCTCGCCCCGCTCCATCGCCGAGGCCCACGGGGCGATCGCGCCGTCGCGGATGCTGAGGCTCGGGTCGGGCACGACGAGGTCCGGCGCGGCCTCGTTGCGGGTGCCGAGGCCGTTGCAGTCGGGGCACATGCCGAGCGGGCTGTTGAACGAGAAGCTGGCCGGGTTGAGCTCGGGGAAGCTCTTGCCGCAGCAGCTGCGCGACTCGGAGAACTGCAGCTTGAGACCGGGCGCGGAGCCCTTGCCCTCGGCCTCGGCTCGCAGCTCGCCGTGGCCCTCGCGCAGCGCGAGCTCGACGCTCTCGGTGATCCGCCGCCGGTCCTCCGCGCGGACGGTGATGCGGTCGACCACGAGGGCGATGGTGTGCTTGAATTTCTTGTCGAGCTTGGGCGGGTCGTCGAGGCGGTGGAGCTCGCCGTCGACCTCGACGCGGAGAAAGCCGCGGCCGCGCAGCTCCTCGAACAGATCCTTGAACTCGCCCTTGCGGTGGGTGACGAGCGGGGCGAACAGGGTCAGCTTGCTACCTGGCGCTTCGGCCAGGAGCGCGTCGACGATCTGCTCCGGCGAGGAGCTGCGCACCGGCTTGCCGCAGTCGGTGCAGTGCTGAGTGCCGACCCGGGCGTAGAGCACGCGCAGGTAGTCGTAGATCTCCGTGATCGTGCCGACGGTCGAGCGCGGGTTGTTGGAGGCGCTCTTCTGCTCGATAGCGATCGTGGGCGAGAGGCCGCGCAGGTGCTCGATCTTCGGCCGCTCGAGCTGGCCCAGGAACTGGCGCGCGTAGGCCGACAGGCTCTCGATGTAGCGGCGCTGACCCTCGGCGTAGAGGGTGTCGAAGGCGAGGCTCGACTTGCCCGAGCCGCTGACGCCGGTGAAGACGACGAGCTTGCGCTTGGGGACGAGCAGCTCGTCGATCTGCAGGTTGTGCTCGTGCGCGCCCTTGACCTCGATGAAGTCGGGCTCGCGCACGGGGCTCAGGCGGGCGGTCCGTTCCGACGGGGTGTCCACCGGGCCGTGTTAGCACGCGTTTTCGCGCCCGCCGACACCGCCGCTCGCCTGTGCAGGTGAAAGTTTGCGCACGTGCCCAGATGTTCAGGTGCGATCTCGCGCCGATCTCCCGGTCTGCCGGGGCGCTCCCGGCCGAGAGCGCGGCATCTCAAGCTTCTCAAGCGGGCCGCATGCCCCTATTAAGAGGGCCCCCGCGCCCGGGTGGTGGAATCGGTAGACACAGGGGACTTAAAATCCCCGGCGCAAGCGTGCGGGTTCGAGTCCCGCCCCGGGCATCGTCGACCTGACCAGGCGCGGCGAGATCTGCGGCCGCCGCGGCGGCCGGTCCGCCGGACGGACTGCCGATCTGGTCCGTAGGCCATGTCCTTCGGGACATGGTCGAAGGAGCAGGAGCGGCGGCTCGCGGCCGGGCGGACAGCCTGTCCGAGAGGACATGTCGTCAGGGCTTGTACGCGTCGGCCAGCCACAGCCAGCGGAACTCGCACTGTTCGGCCGGGCCGGAGTACGAGCGCAGGTTGTGGAAGCTGCCGACGACCGAACCGACCGGGTTGTGGTTCTGGTCGTAGAGGGGGATCTTGGCCGGCTTGACCTCGCCCATGCCGGCGACGACCTCCAGGCCCGAGAACTGACCGACGAGCTCGTAGTGGCCCGGCGGGGTGCCGCACACGTTGTTGCCGGGGCACGCCTGGACCTGCGCGGCGGCGACGGTGAACTCGAGCGCGTCGGGCCACGGCACCGGCAGCTCGGCGGTGCTGGGCACGCCGATGCCGGCGACGAACATGCTCGAGGCGAGGTTGTTGAGGTTGCCCGGCTTGGCGAAGCGGACCATCCGCGTCTTGCAGGTGTTGGGGTCGGCGAAGCCGGTGCCGACGTAGGCGACGCTGACGCAGGTGCCGAGCGGGATGTCGGGGATGGCCGTGTCCGGACCCGCGACGTGGACCGCGATGGTCTGGTTGGCGAGGCACTGCGTGTTGCCCTGGATGCACTCCTGGGCCGAGTTGCAGGCGCGGAGCTTGAAGGTGCCGGCGTCGGGCTTGGCCTCGAGGATGCCCTGGATGACGGGGCCGAGCGGGGCGTTGCAGAGGCCCGGGGCGGGGGTGTGCTGGACGGTGATCTCGAGGCTCGGGGCGGCGACCTGCGGACAGACGTCGCCGGGCGAGAGGTCGAGCTTGGGCTGCGAGGTGTCGTTGGTCGTCGTGCTCGCGGTCGAGTCGCCGTCGGTGGTGCTCGTGGTCAGGGGGTCGACGCTCTCGGTGGTGCTGGCGGTCGCGGTGGTGCTGGTGGTCGCCGCGGCGGTGGTGTCGCTGGTCGCGGCGGTCAGGTCGACCGTGGTGCTCTGAGTGCTGCCGCCGCCGCTGGTCGGATCGACCGTGGCGGAGGTGCCGCCGGGGCTCGTCGAGCTCAGGGAGTCGCCGGAGTCGCTCCCGAGGAGGCCTGGGCTGGCGTCGTAGGCCGGGTTGGGGACCGTACACGCCGCGAGGTGGACGATGCAGAGAGCAGGGAAGCAGAGCGAGCGGCGCATGACGCGAGGCTAGTCGGCGCTCGCGCGCGCAAGCAAGAGCGATGACGCGCCCGGGTAATTTCGCCCCGGAGCGCGGCCCTGCTGCGGTTTGGTCGAGGTGAAGGCGAACGACCTGGCCGAACGGACAGGTGACGGCGGGGCCTCAGGCGGGCGGGACGTTCTCGGCGAAGGCGAGGTGGAGGACCATGCGCGCGCCGCCGGTGTGGCGAGTGTCGAGCGCGAGGCGCCCGCCCGAGCCCTCGGTGAGGCCGCGGGCGATCGCCAGGCCGAGGCCGGCGCCCTCGTGGTTCTCGCCGCCGGCGCCGCGGAAGAACGGGGTGAAGATGTGGGGCTGATCCGCGACCGGGATGCCCGGCCCCTGATCGACGACGGCGAGCTCGACGCCGCCCTCGACGACGACGACCTCGACGCGGACCTCGCCGCCGGGCGGGCTGTGGACGACGGCGTTGTCGATGAGGTTGCGGAGGGCGCGGGCGAGGTCGGCCGCGCCGCCGCGCACCTCGACCGGGAACTCGTCGATCGCCGGCGGCACTGCGATGGTGACGCCGCGATCGTCGAGGTGGCCGCGGGCCATCCGCAGCGCCTCGCGCACGACGTCGGCCACCCTGGCGCGCGCGCGCGTGGCCGGGGCACCGCCCTGGGCCCGCGCGAGCCGCAGCAGGTCCTCGGCGAGGGCGATGAGGGCGTCGACGGAGGACAACATCTCGCGCAGGGCGGCGCGGTACTCGTCGACGTCGCGGTCGCGTCGCAGCGCGAGCTGCAGCTCGCCGCGCAGCGAGGCCAGCGGCGAGCGCAGCTCGTGGGCGGCGTGCGAGATGAAGCGCCGCTGCGACGACACGACCTCGTCGAGGCGGCTGATCATGTGGTCGAGATCGGAGGCGAGCGAGCGCGTCTCGTCGGCGCCCATGACCCGCGGATCGCCGACGCGCGCGGCGAGGTCGCCCTCGGCGACCAGGCGGGCGACGTGCGCGACCGAGTGGACGTCGCGGGCGAGCCGCTCGCCGAGCCAGCGGGCGATCAGCGCGGTGGCGCCGGCGGCACAGACGAAGATGAGGAGGAGGAGCTCGAACAGGGTGGTGGTGTCGTCCTCGACGGTGCTCTTGGAGACGGCGTAGAGCAGGGCCTCGCCCTGATCGCCGGTCGGCATGACGACGCCGCGCAGGCGCGTCTCGCCGAGCTCGAGGTCGACCGCCACGCCGTCCCAGGGCAGCGCGTGCCGCAGGCCCAGCGCGGCGAGCGACGCGGGGGCCTGGCCGGCGAAGCTCTCCGACGCGGTCTCGAGCACGGTGTCGGGGCCGTAGATCGCGGTGTAGCGCGGGGTCGGGTCGATGCTCTCGGGCACGTCGGCGTGGCCCTCGTCGAGCGGGTGGCCGGCGTAGTAGGTGCCGGGCAGGTGCTGGGCGAGGGCGGTGGCCTGGCGGAACAGGGCGTTGTCGAGGTCGGAGATCTCGAGCGCGCGGATCAGCAGGTAGAGCGGGACGAAGGACAGCGCGAGGGCGACGACGGTGACGCCTGTGACCACACCGACCAGGCGGTTGCGGAGCTTCATGCCTCGTTCTGCCAGCGGTAGCCGACGCCGCGCACCGTCTCGATGCGGGCGGCGTGCTCGCCCAGCTTGGTGCGCAGGTTCTTGACGTGGACCTCGACGACGTTGGAGCCGGGGTCGAACGACAGCTCCCAGACCTTCTGCAGCAGCTCGGTGCGCGGGACGACGCGCCCGGCCTCGCGCACGAGGTAGCTGAGCAGCAGGAACTCGCGCGGGGTGAGGTCGAGGCGCCGGCCCGAGAGCGTGACGGTGCGCTCGTGCCTGTCGATGCGCACGGGGCCGACCTCGAGGTAGCGATCGCCGTGGCCGCGCCGGCCGAGCGCGCGCACGCGGGCCAGCAATTCGCCGAGGTCGAACGGCTTGGGCAGGAAGTCGTCGGCGCCCGCGTCGAGGCCGGCGACGCGCTCCTGGATCTCGGCGCGCGCGGTGAGCATCAGGATCGGCATGGTCGCGCCGGCCGAGCGCAGGGTGCGGCACACGGTGAGCCCGTCGACCGAGGGCAGCATCCAGTCGAGGATCACGAGGTCGTAGCTGATGCTGCGGCTCTGGGTGATGGCGACGCCGCCGTCCTCCACGAGGTCGACGACGTAGCCCTCCTCGGCCAGGGCGCGCAGCAAAAAGCTGGCGAGCTTCTTGTTGTCCTCGACGATGAGGATCTTCATCGCGCGGATGATAGCGCCGGTCGTCGCGGGCGTCGGGGTGCCCGGGCCGCAGTCGCGTCCGCAGCGCGGTCTGGCACGGCGACGGGAGCGGGCGCGGGCGGGCATCGGCGGGCCCCGGAAGCGTGAGCGCAAAACGCGCGACTGCCGGCGAGCCCGGGTTCTGCGGCGGGGCCCGTCCGACTCGCGGCGGCGGTCAAAGCGAGTATGCTTGCACCCGTGACGCGCGCCTCCAGACGTCTCGCGCTCGCGCTGCTGCTCGTGAGCGCCGCCTGCCTCCCTTCCGGCGAGCTCGTCGCCATCGACGGCAGTCACCGCATGCTCGCCCGCGACCCGCAGTCGGGGCTGAGCGTGGTGCTGACGACGGGGGCCTGGCAGGGCATCCCGAGCGACCTCGACGAGCAGGTCACGGTGCTCCACGTCCTGGTCGCCAACCTGGGCAACCGTCCGATCCGCCTGGCGCCCGGCGACATCGACTTGATCGACGAGCGCGGCTTCCGGCGCGATCTCCTCGACGCCGGCGGCTCGTTCGTCCAGGCCGGGCAGAACGACAACGGCTACCACCCCGGCCGTCAGCTCGACTTCGGCCGCATCGAGTGGGTGGGCGGCGACGTCGCCTCGTCGGCGCTGCCGTGGGGCGTGCTGGTGCCGGGCACTTCGATGCGCGGCTACGTGTACTTCGAGAAGGTCGATCGGGCCAACGCTGCGACCCTCACCTGGCACTTCCACGACAGCGACAGCCGCCCGGTCGTCGACCTCACCTTCGATCTCTACGTCGCCCGTGGCTCGCAAACGTGAGTCACAGGCGGGCGGCCGCCTGCGCCGCCGGGGTCGCACCTGTCTCTCGGGGCTGGTGGTCGCGTGCGCTGCGGCGGCGGGGCTGTCGGCGCGCCCGGCCGCGGCCGGCAACCGCGAGACCAACCCGCTGAGCAACGAGGCGGCGCTGACCGGCGGGGCGGTGACTGCCCTCGGGCGCGACACCGGGGCCATCTACTACAACCCGGCCGGGCTCGGGGCGGTGCGACGGACGCAGTTCAACCTGTCGACCCAGGCGGCCCAGTTCCGCGCCCGCATCGTGCCGTACGCGGCGGTCGCCGACCTGCCGAACGGCAGGCGCGACGCGGCGACGCTGAGCAGCTTGCAAGGCCTGGTGATGCCGTCGTCGCTGGCGGTGACGCGCCACATCGGCCGCGGGGTCACTCTCGGGCTCGGCTACTTCGCGCCCGACTACGACTACTACGACTACTCGGCGTCGCTGCAGGGGGCCGGCGGCGGGACGGAGTACGACGCGCGCATCCAGGTCGACGGCTGGGTCTACCGCTACCACGCGGGGGCGGCGGTCGGCTGGCAGCCGCACCCGCGCTTTCGCATCGGCGCGACGCTGTTCGGCACCTACGGCTGGCAGCGCGAGGAGATGCGGATGTGGATCGACGCCGCGTCGGGCACCGCGGACGCGCGCACCGACGCCACGCGCACGGTCGACTTCGACAACAAGCGCTCGATCTTCGGCGGCGAGGCGGTGGTCGGCCTGCAGTGGGAGTTCGCCAAGAACGTCCACCTCGGCCTGACCTTTCGGACACCTCGCTTCGTCGCCTTCGAGGTCCACCGCAGCTACCTGCTGAACAGCTCGAACGTCGACCGGCCCGACGGCGACGACGAGTACAAGTTCGAGTTCGACGACTCGCCGTCGCCGTCGCGGCGCGGGCGGGTGGCGCCGATGCGGCTCACCATGGGGGTCGCCTACGCGCTGCCGAAGCGGCGCGGGTGGGTCAGCGGCGAGATGGACTTCAGCCCCGGGCTGCGGCCGAAGGGCTCCGACATCAACATCCGCCCGATCTGGAACGTCCGCGCCGGCGCCCGACTGCGCACCGCGGAGCGGCTGTACTTCGGCATCGGCGTGTTCTCCGACCGCGACGACCAGGTCCACACCTCGGCGTTCCCGCAGTTTCGCATCAACTATTACGGGGTCACCACCGGGGTCGAGTTCTTCTCGCCGGTCCGCCTCGGCAAGGGCGAGCGGGCCCGCAGCATCGTGTTCTCGACCTGCATCGCGGTCCGCTACAGCTACGGCCGGGGCTCGGCGGCGCAGATCATCTTCGACCTGCGCGACGCGCCGAGCGGCCGCGTGGGCTACGACATCGGCACGGTCGACCGGGTGGCGTTCCACCTGTTCGCCGGCCACCTCGGCATGGGCACGTACTTCTAGCCCGCGCGGCGAGGAGGCGACGACATGTCCCTGCGGACAGCCCGGGCGCTCGGCCGGTGGCGCGCGAGGGAGGGGCAGGGGACGCTTCGGTCTCTCGGGACATGTCCCGAGAGACCGGTGCGAAGGACCCGCGAGGCCCTCACTTCTTGGTCTGCAGCACCTTGTCGATGACGTGGACGAGGCCGTTGCTGGCGGGGAGGTCGACCTCGAGCAGCTTGGCGCCGTCGATCGTCATCTCGGCGTCCTGGGTCTGCTTGATCGGCAGCTCGGGGCCGGCGGCGGTCGGCGCGGTGCGGTAGTTGCCGATCTTGGCGGTGTCGTTGACCCCCGGGATGAAGTGGTACTTGAGCGCCTTCTGCAGCTGCTCCTTGTTCTTCTTCCACTTGTCGAGGGTGCCCTTGGGCAGCTTGGCGAACGCCTCGTCGGTGGGGACGAGGATGGTGAGGCTGACGTCGGCGCTGGCGAGCTCCTTGTCGAGCTCGGCGGCGACCAGCAGCTCGTGGAAGGTCTTGCCCTTCTCGAGCCCGGCGACGACGGTGGCCAGGTCCTTGGCGGCGGGGGCCGGTTCAGGGGCCGGAGCGGCCTCGGGCTCGGGGGTGGCTTCGGCCTCGGGCTCCGGCGCGGGGGCGGGTGCGGGGGCGGCAGGCTCCGGCGTCTCGGAGGCCGAGTCCTTCTTGCAGCCGACGTTCGTGCTCGCGCTCGCGACGAGCAGGGACAGTGCGATGAGTCTCAGGTTCACGATGGGGGCCTCCTGGGCCTGCTGACGGTAAACCGGCGAGCGCCTCGGCGGCAACTTTTATCGGCGCTGCGAGCTTGACGGGCGACGGAGCGATGGGCTGTGCTCTTGACGATGTTTTGTTCGCCTCGGTGTGTCCCCTCGGTGCTCTCCTGTGTCTTCGCTGGCGTGGTGCTCTCGGCCTGCGGCGAGTCCGGCGGCGATACGAGCAACGTGTCCGCCACGGCGCCGACGACCCAGTCGCCCGCGGGCGCGTCGACGATCGATCCGAGCGCGACGGGCAGCGCCTCCGAGGGCAGCAGCGACGCGAGCGACAGCACCGACGGGCAGACCGGGTCGTCGGGGGCCGTGAGCACCTCGGGGCCGGAGCCGACCACAGGGCCCGATCCGACGGCGACCGCGACGTCGACGACCTCGACGACGACGTCGCCGTTCACCACCAGCGAGAGTACCGACACCGGCTGGTGGGAGACGACGACCGAGGGCGGCGACATGTGCAAGGTCAACATCGACATCGTGTTCGTGATGGACGTGTCGACGTCGATGTCGGCGATCTTGCAGAAGCTGGCCGACGAGATCCTGGTGGTCGATCAGGCGATCGCGGCGCTCGACGTGGATACGCAGCCGAGCTACGGCCTGGTGGTGTTCGTCGACGACGCGACGATCATCAACAACGGGACGCCGTACGCCGACGCGGCCTCGCTGCAGGCCGACTTCATCGAGTGGAGCACGTTCACCCAGAGCAACTCGCAGACCGACGGCAACGGCTCGAACGGCGACTGGCCGGAGAACACGATCGACGGCCTGTACCTGGCGGCGTACGGGTTCCAGTGGCGGCCGACCGAGTCGACGCTGCGGATGATCATCCACACCACCGACGACACGTTCGGGGACAAGGGCGCCAACCAGAGCGGCGAGATTGTCCAGCACAGCTACGACGAGACGGTGCTCGGGCTGCAGGAGCGCGAGATCCGCGTGTTCAGCTTCGTCGACAACGACATGACCGGCGGGCCGGGCAACAACGAGGACGTGAGCATGGGCTTTTTCACGCCCTACCAAGGGAAGACCCCGATCCCGCAGGCCACCGACGGCGGGGCGTTCAACATCAACGACGTGTACGGGGGCCAGCTCAGCCTGTCCGCGGCGATCAACCAGTCGGTCGAGGACAGCCTGTGCGAGCAGTACATCCCGATGTGAGGCCGTGCTATAAGCGCGGGCGATGATGGACGCGGCGATCGCCACTCACCCGCGGATCGATCCCAGCCTGTGCGGCGCGCCGGTGACGGTCGCGCCCGGGCGCGCCGAGGTGCGGCTGGTCGCCACGCCGGTGATGGCCGTCGACGACCACGGCCTGTGCCACGGCGGCTTCGTGTTCGGCGCCGCCGACTACGCGGCGATGCTGGCGGTGAACGACCCCAACGTCGTGCTCGGCGCGGCGACGGTCAAGTTCCTCAAGCCGGTGCGGGTCGGCGAGGCTGTGCTGGCCCGCGGGACATGTTCGATCGAACATGGCCGAAAGCGCATGGTCACGGTCGAGGTCGTGCGCGAGGCCGGCGGCGAGGTGGTGTTCACCGGCGAGTTCGCGTGCTTCGTCCTCGACAAGCACGTGCTGGCCGGCTGAAGTTCTGGCAACGAGACGGACCTAACTGGAGAAGGAGCCCACGATGGACGGAGGAGACCGGATCGCCGAGGTGCTGCGCCGACACGGCGTGCAGTTCCTGTTCACGCTGTGCGGCGGACACATCTCGCCGATCCTGGTCGGCGCCAAGCGCCGCGGGATCCGCGTCGTCGACACCCGCCACGAGGTCAACGCGGTGTTCGCCGCCGACGCGGTCGCGCGCATCACCGGCGTGCCCGGGGTGGCGGCGGTCACGGCCGGGCCGGGGCTCACCAACACGATCACCGCGGTGAAGAACGCCCAGCTGGCGCAGTCGCCGGTGATCGTGCTCGGCGGGGCGGCGGCGACGGTGCTCAAGGGCCGCGGGGCGCTGCAGGACATCGACCAGATGGCGCTGATGCGGCCGCACGTGAAGTGGGCCCACGCGGCCAAGCGGGTCCGCGAGCTGGTGCCCATGCTCGAGGAGGCGTTCCGCGTGGCTCAGGAGGGCGTGCCGGGGCCGGTGTTCCTCGAGTGCCCGGTCGACCTGCTGTACGGCGAGGACGTGGTGAAGAGCTGGTACGTGGCCAAGACCAAGCCCGGCCAGGCGCCCAGCCTCGGCGAGCGCGCGCTGGCGACGTACCTCGGCTTCCACACGTGGCGCATGTTCGCCGGGGCCGACGACGCGCGGCCCCAGACGCCGCGCCCGGTGCCGCCGCCGACGCTGGCCCGCGACGAGCTGCGCGCGGCCGCGGAGGCGTTCGCGCGCGCCGAGCGGCCGGTGATCGTGGTCGGCAGCCAGGCGCTGAGCATCCCGGGCGAGGCGCGCGGGATCGCCTCCGCGCTCGAGGCGATCGGCGCGCCGGTCTATCTCTCGGGCATGGCCCGCGGCCTGCTCGGCGCGGGCCACCCGCTGCAGATGCGGCACGCCCGCAAGGCTGCGCTCAAGCAGGCCGACCTGGTGGTCCTCGCCGGCGTGCCGTGCGACTTCCGCCTCGACTACGGCCAGAACATCAGTCGCAAGGCGGTGCTGATCGCCGCCAACCGCAGCGAAGAGGAGATGCAGAAGAACCGCAGCCCCGACGTGCCGGTGCTGGCCGACGCCGGGCGGTTCCTGCAGGGCCTCGCGGGCCGGCTGGCGGCCGCGGGCCAGGTCCGTGACCGCTCGGCCTGGGTGGCCAAGCTGCGGGCCGCCGACGACGCGCGCGACAAGGACATAGCGACCCAGGCCGACGGCGCATCGACCGAGCCGGAGGCGCTCGTCAACCCGCTGCACCTGTGCCGCCGGATCGAGGCGGCGCTCGACGACCGCAGCCAGCTCGTCGCCGACGGCGGCGACTTCGTGGCCACGGCCTCGTACATCGTCCGGCCGCGCGCGCCGCTGTCGTGGCTCGATCCGGGGGTGTTCGGCACGCTCGGCGTCGGCGCCGGCTTCGCGCTGGGGGCGGGGCTCGTGCGCCCCGAGGCCGAGACGTGGATCTTCTACGGCGACGGGTCGGTCGGCTACAGCTTGAGCGAGTTCGACACCTTCGTCCGTCACAAGGTGCCCGTCATCGCGGTGGTCGGCAACGACGCCTGCTGGGCCCAGATCGCCCGCGAACAGGTCGAGATCCTCGGCGACGCCGTCGGCACCGAGCTGGCGCGCACCGACTATCACCGCGCCGCGGCCGGCTTCGGGGCGGTCGGGCTCGAGATCCGCGAGGCCGCCGCCGTCGACGCCGTGATCGCCGAGGCCAAGGCGGCGGCCAAGGCCGGCAAGCCGGTGCTGATCAACGCTCACCTCGCGGGCACGGACTTCCGCAAGGGCTCCCTGTCGATGTGAAGCCCGCCGGGGCTCGCGCATGAGAACTGCTTCATGCGTCGTGTGACGCACGCCGGCGCGAGGACTCGGAGCAGCGGGGCCTGGCGCGCGGGGCTTGCTGTGCGCACCGACCTGCGGAAGAGTTCAGGCCATGCTCGTCCGCCTCGCCCCTGTGACTCGCGCGCTGCTCGTCTCGTTGCTCGCCGCCTGTAAAGCCGCCGAATCGGGTGCGCCGGGCGACACCGAGGACACGGACGACACCGGCTTCGAGGGCGATCCGGAGGTGTTCTCGGAGCTGTCGGCGCCGGTCGACATCCACATCGACGACCGCGGCGTGCCGCACATCTACGGCCAGACCGACGCCGACGTGTTCTTCGCCGCGGGCTACCAGGTCGCGGTCGATCGCCTGTTCCAGATGGACCTGATGCGGCGGCGGGCGTACGGGCGCGGGGCCGAGGTGCTGGGCGCGGGCAAGGTCGACGAGGACCGGATCTCGCGGCTGTTCGACTTCCCGCGCTGGGGCCGGCTCGACGCCGAGCGCCTCAAGAAGGAGAGCCCGGAGGAGTACCACCTGTTCGTCGCCTGGACGGCCGGCGTCAACCGCCGCATCGAGGAGATCAACTCCGGCGCCGCGCCGCTGCCGTACGGGTTCGGCAAGGCGGAGCTGAACTACTCGCCCGAGCCGTGGGACCCGGTCGACGGGCTGGTGATCGGCAAGATGGTCAGCTTCGGCAACTCGAACGTGCTCGAGTACGAGTTCCTCGCCACCGTCGTGACCCGCTTCGTGCCCGCCGTGCTCGAGGTGGTGCAGCTGCCGCGGCCGGGCTGGGAGACCTACACGGTGCCGCCGGAGGACCGGCCCGCGGCCGGGACCGCGCCGGCGCCGAGCGGGGCCCTGCCGAGCAGGACTTCAGGAGAGGTCGCAAAGAACAGGTCCCAAGAGCCAGCCCTCAGCCTGCCGCCGGACGCCAAGGCCTCGCTGCGGCGCATGCACGACGCGCTGTCGGGCTTCCGCGTGGTCGGCAGCAACAACTGGGCGGTCGACGGGCGGTTCACCGCCAGCGGCAAGCCGCTGATCGCCAACGACCCGCACCAGCCGCTGCAGAGCCCGTCGGTGATGTACGCGGTCCACCTCAACAGCGCCGACGCCGGCGGCAAGTTCGACGTCGCGGGCTTCGGCTTCGCCGGGGTGCCCGGGGTGCAGCTCGGACACAACCACAAGATCCACTGGGCCGCGACCACCGGCTTCGCCGACTGCATGGACCTCTACTCGGTCAAGCTGGCGCCCGACCAGGCGACGATCGACATCGGCGGCAAGACGGCGCCGGTGGCCTGGCGCGACGAGGTCATCAAGGTCGCGGGCATGGGCGACCGCAGCTTCCGCGTCGGCGACGTCGAGGGCTACGGGGTGCTGGTCGGCGACGCCTTGCCGCTCGACCCGGCGCTGGTGGTCAACGCCGACCGCCGGCTGCTGATCAACTGGACCGGCTTCCGCGCCACCAACGAGGCGCGCGCGTTCCTGCGGATGGGCAAGGCGCAGTCGATCGACGAGTGGGAGAAGGCGGTCGACATGATCGAGGTCGGCACCTTCAACTGGATGGCCGCCGACGCGACGGGCATCACCTATCACCTCAACACCAACGTGCCCGACCGCGGGGCGCCGGCGGGCCGGCCGATGCCGATCCGCGTGGTCGACGGCGACGACCCGGCGTACGTGTGGAACGGCAAGTTCCTGCCGGGCGACCAACTGCCGCGCAGCCGCGCGCCGCAGACCGGCTTCATCGTCACCGCCAACAACGACCCGTGGGGCTTCACGGGCGACGGTGACCTCAGCAACGACCCCTGGTACTACGGCGCCTTCTACGACCCGGGCTACCGCGCGGGGCGGGTCGAGCAGCGGCTGCACGAGCTGACGCAGGCCGGCAAGGTCACGGTCGCCGACATGCAGTCGATCCAGTCCGACACGCACAGCCTGGTCGCCGACAAGATGCTGCCGGTGCTCGCCGAGGTGTACGCCAAGGTCGCGACCGACGACACGCTGCTGGCCTACCGCGGGCGCAAGGACCTCGAGGTGCTGAACGACCTGCTGACCAAGCAGTGGACCCGGCGGATGGACCGCCAGGAGGCGGGCGCGCTGGCGTTCCACGCGTTCGCCCACTTCCTGGTCCAGCGGATCCTCGAGGACGACCTGTCGCTGGTGTTCAACGCCATCATGGACGCGTCGCCGGTGTACGCGCTCAAGTTCGCCGCGCTGGCGGCCACGGGCATGTACCCCAACGCCAACGAGCTGATGCAGGAGGGCCGCGACGTGCTGGTGATGGAGGCGCTGGTCGACGCGTCCGACTGGTTGACGGGCGAGTTCGGGTCGGTGGCGCCGCACCGCTACCACTGGGGCGACCGTCACGGCACCGGCTTCCGCAACGCCTTCGGCGGCGAGCTCGACGGCGGCTGGCACCCGACCGACGGCGGCGAGGACACCGTCAACGTCTCGGGCAGCTCGTTCTTCGAGCCGGAGTCGACCGACGTGCGGCCGCAGTTCGAGTCGAACGACGGCGCGGTCTTCCGGGTCGTCACCGGCTTCGACGGTGAGGGGGTGCCGCAGGCGGTCGTCAACTTCCCGCCCGGCAACAGCGCCGATCCGACCAGTCCGCACTTCGCCGACACGCTGCAGGACTGGATCGAGGACCGCTACCACCACTATCCGTACCGCCGGCACGAGGTCGAGGCCGCCACCCGGGAGACGGTCACGCTCGAGCCGTGATGGTCGCCTGCGCCCCTGTGTGCGCGCCGGCGTGCGCGCCGCGGGTGGACCAGGCGCGGGGGAATGCGGGTATAGTCCCGCCGTGTCGTTCCCCCGGACACTCCGCATCCTCGTCGCCGGCGCGCTGCTGGCGTGTACCCCGAAGGGCCCGACCGAGTCGACGCCGCCGGACGCCGCCGGCGACGACGAGAGCGTGCCCGAGGCGCCGCCGGTCGAGCGCAGCGCGCAGCTGATGCACGCGGGCAAGACCGCCGAGGCGATCGCGGTGCTCGACGCGGCCCTGGCCAAAAAGCCAGCCGACCCCGAGCTGCACTACGCCCGCGGCATCGCCCTGCAGCAGGCCGGCCGCGGCGACGAGGCGGTCGCCGCGTGGAAAGAGGCGGTGCGCATCGACCCGAAGTTCTACCCGGCGCACAACGGCATCGGCGCCGTCGCCCTCGACAGCGGTCGATTCGACGAGGCCGTCGCCGCGTTCGAGGCCGCGATCGCGGCCAAGCCCGACTTCCCCGACGCGCACTACAACCTCGGCCGGGCCGCACGGTCCCAGGGGCAGAACGAGCGCGCCGCCGCGGCGCTCGTCGAGGCCAACCGCCTCGCGCCCGAGGACGTCGACGTGCTGTTCCTGCTGGCGCAGGTCGATCGCGACCTCGGCAAGCGCGACGAGGCGCTGGCCGCCGCCACCAAGGCGGCCTCGCTGGCGCCGGACGACGCGGAGGTGCGGCGCACCCTCGGGCACCTGTTGATGGAGGCCGACAAGGTCCGCGAGGCCCAGGTCGAGTTCTCGGTCGCGCTGCAGAAGCGCCCCGACGACAACGACGCCAAGCTCGGCCTGGCGCGCGCGCTGGTCAAGCTCGAGCGCGCCGACGAGGCGCTGGTGCACCTGGCCGACCTGGCGGCGCGGCTGCCCGATCAGGCGGTCGTGTGGAGCGAGTGGGGGGCCGCGCTGGCCAAGCTCGGGCGGCTCGACGGGCCCGACGGCGCGCTGGCCAAGCTCGACAAGGCGCTGAGCCTCAAGCCCGAGCTGGCGTCGGCGCACATCCGCAAGATCGGCGCGCTGGCCCAGGCCAAGCAGTGCAAGCCGGCCAAGGAGGCCCTCAAGGCGTTCACCGCCAAGAGCCCCAAGCCGGACGCGCTGGCTCAGGCCAAGGCCGCCCTCGGCAGCTGCGGCAAGTGACGCGACGTCCGTAGCCCGTAGGGGCCGCGACGAACGACTCGGGTGAGCGGCGGGTCACGGACGGGACGGCCTGACGGACGAGGCGTCGTGGGCCGGCGGCTCGTGCCTGCGGCGCTCGCGGGCGTACCGCTGCGCGCGTGGCTGACTGTTCAGACATGCCGTATCGGTCATGTCGCGCAGGACATGGCCGAGGCAGCATGTCCCTGAGCACATGTGCGAACATACGCCGCAGAAAGCGGCACAGCCGCCTCCCCGAAGGGAAGGCGGCTGCGACGGCGGGGGCGGGCAGGGGCCCGCCGGGGCTCACTGCGGGAGGCCGCAGAAGCCGACGTTCTCGAGTCCGGGAGGGGCCATGCCCTCCTCGTACAGGGCGAGGCACTCGGCGTTGGCGCCGGTGCACTCGGCCGCCGTGAGGTCGCAGAACGGGAGGCAGCAGCCGGCCGCGTTCGGGTCGCACTCGGTGGCGAGCTCCGAGTTGAAGCAGTACAGGCCCGGGTCGCACGCGTTGGCGTACTCGCACACGTCGAACTCCTGGCCCTCTTCGCCCGAGGCGTCGAGCACGCAGATGAAGCTGTCGGAGTTCTGCGGGTTCGGGATGCAGAGGTCGCCGCCGGGGCAGTTCTGCAGCAGCGGGTCGCACGAGGGCAGGCAGAGGATGAGCACGCCGTCGTTGACGATCGTGCACGCGGTGCCGGGGACGTCGCAGGTCGGGGCGTCGGGCGAGCCGGTGCAGAAGCGGACGCAGGTGCCCTCGCCGGTGTCCGGGTCGGTGTTCCAACACATGTGGCCGACCTCGCAGCTGTCGATGCCGCTGACGCCGCTGCCCTCGACGGTGCACGGGTCACCGGTCTGGCCGGGGTTCTCCATGACCGGCGTGCACTTCAGCGACTCCCACGAGTTGTCGCCGTCGCCCGAGTAGGGCATGCACTTCTCGCCGGGCGGGCAGTCCTGGGTCCACGGGTCGCACTCCTTGGTCCCGCCGCCGCCGTCGGCCGGCGTGATGAAGGTGCCGTCCGTCGTGTCGGTGCCCGCGGTGGTGTCGCTGGTCGGGCCGTCGGTGGTCGGGGTGGTGCCCGGCGAGCTGGCGGTCGTCGTGGTCCCCGGCGTGCTGTCGGTGTCGCTGGCGCTGCCGGTCGAGGTCTCGCTGTCGGTCCCGTCGCCCGAGTTGCTACCGTTGGAGCTGTTCGTGGTCGGGTTGGTGGCGCCCGTAGCTCCGGGCTTGCCGTCATCGCCGCAGCCGAACACCAGCGCGGTACAGAGCAGGCTAGAAACCAAGCTGAACTTCTTCATGGGTCCCTCGTGAGTCGATTTGGAGCTGTCGGCGCGCAGCCTACGGTGTGCGAGGCACGCGCATGTTGGGTTTGGCGGTTGAGGTCGCTCTGAGACGAGTCCTTACCCGCCGAACCTCATGTCCTTGGCCGCCAGCATGGCATAGCCTACGGAACAAGCGCAACTGGCTAATTGGCTTCGCATGCCTGCGTATGAGTGGCTGTCGCTCACTCCGTCACACGTTTCCGCCGAACAATTGCCGGGGGACGAGGATTGTTTCAGGCGCCGTGACGGCCCGGACCAGGGGCGCAAACGTCGATCGGGTTGGGGCAAGGGCGCGCCGGACGGCTGCCGGACACGACAACGGCCCAGCGGGTCTGCCGCCGGGCCGTTGATTTCTCCGGAGATCGCTCTCCCGGAAGCGCGCGACTACTTGCGGAGGTCCACGGTCAGGAGCTGGCGCCGCAGGTGGTCGTCGAACAGGACGATGCCGGGGATGGTGACGCCGCCTTCGATCATGGCAGCGCCCTGGCGGCGGATGCTGTCGAGGCCGAGGCGGCCGATCATGCCGCCCACGTCGTCGCCGTCGACCGCCTGCACGAGGCGCCCGAGGTGGCCATGCAGCTGCCGCGACAGCGCCTTGGCCGCCGGCCCGTCCCACGGCGACTGGTAGACCATGCGCGCCAGCGCGTCCTGGAGGGCGCGGAGGTGCATGTCGGCGGCCACCTGCAGGCGGAGGCGGAGCACGTCGAGCGGATCACGGCCCGTCTCGGCGGCGACCCGCAGCGACGACAGCGCCCCCGTGAGGTGCTCGATGCGCGCCAGGCGCCCGGCCAGCGCCGGCGCGAAGCCGGCCGACTCGAACTCGTGCGCGCGGGCGTGCAGCTGCGGGATCTGGCTGGCCGGCAGGGCGTGCTCGACGTGGTCGAGCAGGTCGCGGGCGCGGTCGATGGTGCGCTGATCGACGGTCGTGTAGGCGTCGCCCTCGAGCAGGACCACAGTGGTCTCCTCGAGCGCGGCCTCGACCACATGCATGGCCCGGTAGATGGCCTCCTGGCGGTTCTTGTCCTCGCTGGCGTAGAGGTCGCGGCGGAGCGCGTCGACGTCGCCGGCCGCCGACGCGGTCATGTACGCCTCGGCGATCGCGTGCGCGGGCCGGCTGGTGCTCGTCATGAGCTCGGGGAAGAAGGTCGCGCCGGCGTTGTCGACGATCCGGTTGACGACCATCGTGGTCGCGATCTCGCGGCGCAGCAGGTGGCTCTTCACGGCGCCTTCGGCGGCCTCGACGATCGCGGCCGGGAAGTACTCGCGGACCATGCGGTCGACGAGGCCCTCGGACAGCGGCTCGCCGTCGAGGAGCACGCGGTAGACCAGCATCTTGGCGTAGGCGCACAGCGCCGAGGCGTCGGCCTTGAACAGGCCGATGCCCTTGCGCGCGCGGTTGGCCAGCTCGTCCTCGGTCGGCAGGGCGAAGGTGTCCGGGTTGAACGGCACGTGCTGCACGAGGTACGACAGCGTGCGGGCGTAGCGGTAGACGTCGACCTTCGAGCGGCGGACGTCGTAGCTGACCATGCGGCTCTGCGAGCGGTTGTTGGCCAGCACCATGTCGCACACCTCGGTGGTGGCGGCCTTGAGGACCTCGTTGCGGCGCTCGCGGGTGACCTTGCCGCTCGCCAGCAGCGGCGCGAACAGGATCTTGATGTTGACCTCGTGGTCCGAGGTGTCGACGCCGCCGGAGTTGTCGAGGAACGAGGTGTAGTTCTGGCCGCCGATGCGGGCGAAGGCCGGGCGACCGCGGTCGGTGATCGCCAGGTTGGCGCCCTCGGACATGACGCGGAAGCGCAGCTGGTTGGCGTTGACCCGCACCGCGTCGTTGGCCTTGTCGCCGACGTCGGCGTGGGTCTCCTCCTTGCTCTTCACGTAGGTGCCGATGCCGCCCATCCAGCACAGGTCGACCTTGAGCAGCAGGATGGCGCGGATCGCCTCCTCGCCCGACACGACCTGTGTCGGCGAGAAGCCGAGCAGCTGGCGCGCCTCCGGCGACAGGTCGAGCGACTTGGCGTTGCGCGGGAACACGGCGCCGCCGGGGCTGAGCTTGGCGGGGTCGTAGTCGGACCACTGCGAGCGCGGCAGGACGAACAGCCGCTCGCGCTCGCCGAAGCTGACCTCGGGGTCAGGCGTCGGGTCGATGAAGACGTGGGCGTGGTTGAAGGCCGCCAGCAGCTTGATGGTGCGGCTGCGCAGCAGGCCGTTGCCGAACACGTCGCCGCTCATGTCGCCGACGCCGATCGCCGTGATGACGTCGGCCTCGGGGTCGATGCCCATCTCGCGGAAGTTCCGCTTGGTGGTCTCCCACGCGCCGCGGGCGGTGATGCCGGTGGCCTTGTGGTCGTAGCCGTTCGAGCCGCCCGAGGCGAACGCGTCGTCGAGCCAGAACTTGTGGCTCATGCTGACGCTGTTGGCGGTGTCCGACAGGTGCGCGGTGCCCTTGTCGGCGGCGACGACGAGGTACGGGTCGGGGCCCTCGGTGTGGAGGATGCCCGGCGGGGTGATGACCTCGCCGCCGACGACGTTGTCGGTGACCGACAGCAGCGCCTCGACGAAGAGCTGGTAGTAGCGGTCGCCGGCGGCGCGCAGCTCGTTGCGGTCGGTCGGGGCCTGGCGCAGCACGAAGCCACCCTTGGCGCCGACCGGCACGATCAGCACGTTCTTGACCATCTGCGTGGCCATGAGGCCGTGGATCTCGGTGCGGAAGTCGTCCGGCCGATCGGAGAAGCGGATGCCGCCGCGGGCGACGCGGCCGCCGCGGAGGTGCACGCCCTCGAAGTCGGGGTGGTAGATGAAGATCTCGCGCAGCGGCTTGGGATCGGGGCCGAACGGGACGCGCTGGCCGTCGAACTTGAACGCCATCGCCGGGGTCTGATCACGGCGCGCGCCCTCGGTCGTCGCGATGACGAACGCGTTGGTGCGCAGCGTGGCGCGGACGACGTCGGCGACGGCCCGCAGCACGCGGTCGGCGGTGTAGTCGGCGACGTCGCGCAGCTCGGCCTCGAGGGTCTTGTCGGTGACCTCGGCCAGCTGCGGGCTGGCGCTGGTCGGGTCGTAGCGGGCGTCGAGCCACGAGACCAGCGCTGAGGCGACGGTCGGGTAGGCGATCAGCGTCTGCCGGATCAGCGCCGAGGTGAACGGGCAGCGGACCTGGTGGAGGTAGGCGACGTAGGCGCGCAGGAGCTCGACCTCGAGCGCGGTCATCGTCGTCGCCACGATCAGCTGGTTGAGCGAGTCGCGGCCCATCGTGCCGGCGTAGACCTGGCGCAGGGTGGTGCGGATCTCGTCGGCGCGGCTCATGACCGCGGGGATCCGCTCGGGGCGGACGTCGAGGCGGTAGTTGTCGAGCTCGAACGGGGTCGTGTGAGCGATGTGGACCGGACGCGCGTACTCGTCGACGACCTTGAAGCCGAAGCTGCCGATCAGCGGCAGCTCGTCGCTGAGGTTCATCGCCTTGCGGCTGAACACGCGCAGGTTGAGGCTGCCCGGGTGATCGCCGGTGACCGAGACGTAGAGGTCGAAGTCGAACTCGGCGCCGCGGCGGATGTTCTCGATGCAGCGCAGGTCGCCGAGCAGCCGCTGGTCGCCGGCGCGGCGCTTGTGCTCCTCGCTGAAGGCGCCGTGGTACAGCTCGAACAGCTCCTCGACCTGGTCGGGCGGGGCGAGCTCGGACAGCGCCTCGCGCAGGCGCTCGTTCCAGCCCTTGGCCAGCGCGAGCACCTCGCTGCGCACGCGCTCGGTGTCGACGGCCGCGAACGGGGTCGGGCCGGTCATGTAGTAGTGGATGATCGCGTTGTCGTAGCGATCCATGTAGACGCCGAAGTCGGAGTAGGTCGCCCCGAACTCGCGCTGCAGCTTCTCCTGCACCTGCAGCCGCAGCTCGTCGTTGAACTGCTCGCGCGGGAGGCTGACGAAGGCGAACACGAACCGGCCGTCCTCGCCGACGTTGATGTGGACGTCGGAGCCGCCCTCGACCTCGGCCCGCAGCACGCGGTCGGTGAGCTCCCAGATGCTGTCCTCGCTCTGGGTCAGCAGGTACTCGAGCGGCAGCGAGTTGAAGGCGTTGGTCAGGCTCTTGCCGCGGTGGCTGTCGATCGAGACGCTGCGCTCGGTCAGCAGCTTGCGCAGCATGACGCGCAGGAACGGGATCTCCTCCGGCGGGGTGTGCAGCGCCTTGTAGGTGAAGAGGCCGTTGATCAGGCAGGTGCCGACGGGCTGGCCGTCGCGACCTACGCGGGTGACGACGAAGTGGCCGGGCTTGCCGCTGCGGTGGACCGGCGACTCCTCGTTGCTGCGGTGGTAGCGGACGGTGCGATCGAGGTCGCGGGCGTAGGCGGCGAAGCGATCGGCGTCGCGCTCGCTGAGGTTGACGGAGGCGGTGCCGAGCGTCGAGATCCGGTGGCCCTGCTCGTCGTACTCCTCGATGCCCAGCAGGACGAGGTTCTCCTCGCACAGCCAGCGGACCATGCCCTCGGTCTCCCGCAGGGTCAGGCTGCGATCGTTGCTCTCGGCGTTGGCGGCCCGCAGGTAGTCGTCGGCGAGGTCCTGCAGCCGGCGCTTCATCGGCTGGAAGTCGCGCACCATCGCCTGCACGATCCGCAGGCGGGTGCGGAAGCGGTCCTCGATGTCCTCGGGGACATGTTGGCCGGGGTCGAGCTCGACGCGGATCACCGACTCCGGCGCGCCCATGCCGATGCTGGTCAGGTTGCCGGCGGAGTCGCGCCGGACCTTGATGACCGCGTTCATCAGGCTGGCGATCTCGAGCCGCTCCGCGCCGAACAGCGCGCGCAGCGAGGACACCAGGAACGGCTGGTCTTCGAGGCAGCTCTCGAGGACGACGCTGTCGTCGTGCCGGCGCACGACGGAGTTGATCTCGCCGCGGCCGCGGGTCTTGATCGTGCTCAGGACCTGCTCGAGCTGCTCGACGAGCTCGGCGCTCGCCACCCGCCGGATGTCTCGGAGGTCGACCGAGGTCAACACCGCCTTGCAGAGGGCCGCCAGGAGGTTGACGTCGGTCCCGGGCAGCTTGGGGACGTACGAGGCGAGGACCTGCTGTACCTCGTGGATCCGCTGGTTGCTCAGTTTTTGCGTCGCCATCGGCGGCAACTCTCCGCCGGCCGGCGGCTGGGTGCAATCCCTCCGGAGCGGAGCGCACGCGACCGTTGCCGCGGAAGGTCGCCGCATTCGGCAGCCGAGCCGCGGCCGACTCGCGCAAACCCCCGGAAGGGCTCGCGCACGGCGTTGCGCACCGCGGCTGCATGACATCCCGCACGCGGGATCCGAAGGGGCCGCAGTGCTTGCGGTCCTATTCTTGGATCGTGCCTCAGCCCTCCGTCGCTGCACCGGATCTGGCGGCCTGCGCCGCGCGTCGCTCCCGCCTCTCCGCGCGCCTCGGCGACGCCGCGCTGCTGCTGGCCGCCGGCGAGCCGCCGACCCGCTCCGGCGACACGCGTTACCGCTTCCGGCCGGACTCGAACTTCTACTACCTGACCGGCGCCGCCGAGCCCGGCGCGGTGCTGCTGCTGCGGCCGGGCCGGGCGCCGGCGAGCGCGCTGTTCTTGCCGGTCCAGGACGAGCGCGACGTGCTGTACCACGGCCGCCGGCCGAGCGCGGACGAGGCCCGCGAGCAGCTCGGCGTCGACGCGGTGTTCCCGATCGCGCAGCTCGAGCTCGAGCTGCCGCGCCTCCTCGACGGGGTCGAAGAGCTGTACCTGCCCTTTTCGACATGTTCCGAGCTCGATCGGGCGGCGTTCGCCGCGATCGAGCGGCTGCGCGCCGGCGACCGCCGGGGCGAGGTCGCGCCGACCTGGCTGGGCGACGCGCGGGCGCTGCTGGCCGAGGACCGCCTGGTGAAGGACGCGGCGGCGATGACTGCGCTGCGCCGCGCGGTCGACATCAGCGCGGCGGGCCACGTGGCGGCGATGCGGGCGACCCGGCCCGGTCGGCTCGAGCTCGAGCTCGAGGCGCTGCTCGAGCACGAGTTCCGCCGCCGCGGGGCGAGTGGGCCCGGTTACGAGACGATCGTCGCCGCGGGCATCAACGCCAACACGCTCCACTACACCGCCTCTCGCGGGGCGCTCGCCGCCGGCGACCTGCTGCTGGTCGACGCCGGTGCGGAGTGGGAGCTGTTCACCGGCGACATCACGCGCACGTTCCCGGTCAGCGGCCGCTTCACGCCGGCGCAGCGCGACGCCTACGAGATCGCGCTGGCCGCCAACGAGGCCGGGATCGCAGCGGCGGTGGTCGGATCGAGCCTCGACGCGATCCACGAGGCGTGCCTGCGCGTGCTGTGCGACGGGCTGCGATCGCTCGGCCTGGTCCAGGCCGGCGTCGACGAGGCGATCGAGGAGGAGCTGTACAAGCCGTACTACCCGCACAAGACCAGCCACTGGCTCGGCGCCGATGTCCACGACGTCGGCCGCTACACCGTCGACGGCCGGGCCCAGCCGCTGCGCGCCGGCTTCGTGCTGACGGTCGAGCCGGGGTTGTACTTCCCGGTCATCGAGGAGGTGCCGGCCGGGCTGCGCGGGGTCGGGATCCGCGTCGAGGACGACGTTCTGGTCACCGCCGGGGCGCCCGAGGTGCTCAGCGCGGGGGCGCCCAAGCGGGTCGCGGAGCTCGAGGCGCTGGTCGGCCAGAGCTGACGGCGGCGGCCGCTCGCGGCGGCCGCTCACGGCGTTCGGGGCGGAGCGCCGCGGCCGATCCGAGAGGACATGTCGTAGTGGACATGTCTTCATCGGCATGTCGGATCGGGCATGGCGCACAGGACATGGCGCCATGAACATGTCTCTGAGACCATGAGGTGTAACGCGGCAACTGTTCGGCGGGCGGCGAGCGCTCTGGGCCGCGGGGGGCACGGCTCGCGGGGGCCGCGGAAGGGGGCGACCATGAGCTCGCGGACGCGGGTCTGGAGCAGTTCGAGGTCGCCGCCGTTGGAGTCGGGAGCGGGGACTGGGCACGCGGACGTCGACGCGCTGCGGATCCAGGCGCTCGAACGTCGCGGGGCAGGGCGGGGCCGGTGCAGTCGATGACGATCGGCACGCCGGCCTCGGCGGCCAGGCGGGCGATCGGGCGGTGGCGAGCGCGTGTCCTCGGGGGAACATGAGGGTCCGCGAGCCTGCTCGCGGCAGCGCGCGAGCATGTGCGCGGCAGTTCACGCCGGGGCGGCGCGGGCCGCCTGCCGCGGCGCGTGCCGAGGCGCGCGCGGTCTGGCATGCTGGGGCCGTGTCGCCTCGCCGTCGTCGCCTCGCTCCGCTCTCGCTCGCGCTCGCCGGCACGTTCGCGTGCGCGGAGCCGGCGAGCCCGTCCGTGCCCGCTCCGCCGGCCAAGGTCGAGCCGGCCAAGCCGCGCCTGATCGCCGCGCCCGAAGCCGGAGACGTGGCGACGATCGTGCGCGAGGAGGCGGCGCGTGAGGCCGGAACGCTGATCGTCGCTGTCGGCGCCGGCTGGTGCGAGCCGTGCGTGGCCTTTCACGACGCGGTGAAGTCGGGGCAGCTCGACCAGCGGCTGATGGGGGTGCGCTTCCTCGAGTTCGACATCGACCGCGACCGGGCGCGGCTGGAGGCTGCGGGCTACAAGTCGCGCTTCATCCCGCTGTTCGCGGTGCCCGACGCGGAGGGGCGCGCCAGCGGCAAGCAGATCGAGGGCGGGATCAAGGGTTCGCGGGCGGTCGAGCACATCATGGTCCGGCTGGGCCCGCTGGTGGCCGGCAAGCCTTGAGCGCAGGAGAGGGAGCCCGTATGTTCGTGGGGTGCTGCGGATCGCGGCCGCCCTGCTGTTCGGGCTCTACTTCATCCTCAGCCAGCCGCTGTGGTTCGCCGGCGCGCTGGTGATCACGGCCGTCACTGCGCCGTTCGACCGCAGGCGGGCGCTGCTCCACCGCTACACCTGCCTGTGGGGCGGCCACTACGCGCTGTTGATGCCCGGCTGGGACGTCCGCGTCCGCGGCCGCGAGCACATCGCCCCGGGCGGGGTCTACGTGCTGTGCTCGAACCACCAGTCGCACGTCGACACGCTGGTGCTGTTCACCCTGTTCCGCCACTTCAAGTGGGTAGCGAAGACGAGCGTGTTCCGGGTGCCGTTCATCGGCTGGAACATGACGCTGAACCGCTACGTGGGGCTGCGCCGCGGCGACGCGGCCAGCATCGCGGCGGTGCTCCGCACGTGCCGCGACAACCTCGACGCCGGCTCGTCGGTGTTCATGTTCCCCGAGGGCACGCGCTCGCGCGACGGCCGGATCCGCGGGTTCAAGCACGGCGCGTTCTCGCTGGCGGTCGAGGCCGGGGTGCCGGTCGTGCCGATCGTGATCGACGGCACCAGCGCGGCGCTGCCGAAGTCGTCGTGGCGGATCGGCCTCGATCGTGCGCGGCTGCCGATCACGGTCCAGGTGCTGCCGCCGGTCGCGCTGGCCGACCTCGGTCCGGGGGCCGACGCCGCCGACCTGCGCGCGGAGGTGCGGGCGCGGATGCTGGCGGGGCTGGCGGCCGTGCGCGGGGTGGACCTCGCCGAGGTCGACGGCGAGCCGGCCGGGCGGGGGCGGAGCGACCTGTCCTGAGGGACAGACGGCTTGCGCGCGGCCGAAGGGGGGAGGGCGCGCAGAGAGCGGGAGCGACGGTGGACGCGGGTCGCGGGCGAGCGGGTCCTGCGCACAAAAAGACATGCCCCGAAGACCAGGCGTGCCTGGTCCCGGGGACATGGTTAAAGAGACAGGCGGGCGGGGCGCCACGCCGGCTCAGGCCTCCAGGCCGGAGTCCTCGATGGTGACGGTCTTGCTGGTGGCGCCGTTGCGGGAGCCGACCTTCTCCATCGCGTCGACCACCTCGGTGCCGGACACGACCTTGCCGAACACGACGTGCTTGCCGTCGAGCCAGGGGGTCTCGGCGGTGGTGATGAAGAACTGCGAGCCGTTGGAGCCGGGGCCCGCGTTGGCCATCGACAGCAGGTACTTGCTGGTGTGCTTCAGCTTGAAGTTCTCGTCGGCGAACTTCTCGCCGTAGATCGACTCGCCGCCGGTGCCGTTGCCGCGGGTGAAGTCGCCGCCCTGGCACATGAAGCCCGGGATGATGCGGTGGAAGCTCGAGCCCTTGAAGTGGAGCGGCTTGCCGGAGCGGCCGACGCCCTTCTCGCCGGTGCTCAGCGCGCGGAAGTTCTCCGCGGTCGTCGGGACGACGTCGGCGAACAGCTCGAACACGATGCGGCCGGCGGGAGCACCGCCGATGGAGATGTCGAAGTAGACGCGCGGGTTTGCCATGAGGCCGCGGACTCTACCACAACCCGGCGCGGACGCCGGTGGCCGCCAGCCGGCTAACTGCGTACACCCGCGAGCCTCACGCGCGACGACGGCTCCGCGAGCGTCGCTCGACGGACATGTCTCGGGGCCGAAGTCGCCGCGAGCGGAGAGAACCAAAAGGCGAGCGGGTCGCCCGACATGATGTGGCCGAAGTTCAACCCCTACATCTAGTAGGTGGGATCTGCGTTAACCGCGTCGGGCTTCTCGTCGGACGAGCCTGCACACCTGCTGGTCAGAGACGGACCCCTGGTCGAACGGAGTAGGTAGAACTTTAGGCCTCATGCCGAGCGTCCCGCTCGCGCTTCGTCACTGTAGCACCACTTCTCCGGCGTGGCGACGTGCGCGGCGCCCGACATCGTCTGGATCACCTCACTGCAGCGGCCACGGTGTGAGGACGTAATCGGACCCACCGCCGTGGCAGCCGGTACACAGGTTGACGCCGATGTCATCCGCGTACACGGTGGTGTCGAGGCGCTCGTACCAGTACCAGCCGTCGCCGCCTGCGCTGTCGGGGGCGAGCTTGACCATCACTGCGTAGCCGACGATCTCGTCGGTGCCGTCGCCGTACAGCTCCTTCACGCTGGCAGCCCCTTGCGGGTGCGTTCCGCTGGCGGCGAGCGACTCTGCGAGCGCGGGGTTGACGAAGGTCCGCACGTTGCCACCGTGCGGGCCCGCGGAGGCGTGGAGCTGCGACTCGGCGGGCCAGCTCTCGTAGACGCCGGCGGCCAGCCACGCCTCGAGTTGCTCGGCGGAGTCGGTCGGCGGCAACGCGTCGTCGTCTCCGGTCGTGCTCGCTGGCGAGGTCGTGCTCGCGCCGGACGTCGTGCCGCCGTCGCCGGTGGTGCTCGAGGTGGTCGGCGCGTCCGCGGTCGAGGCGGCTTCGGTGGTGCTCGCGGTCGCCGCGGTCGAGGTCGTGTCGTCGCCGGTCGAGCCGTCGTCGCCCGGATCCCCGTCGCTGCCGCAAGCGGGGACGAGGAGGGCGAGGACGAGGGCGAGGGGCGCGCGGTGGGTCGGCATGCGCGGCGTCAACGGGGCGCCGCGGCGGACGTTACAGGTGGGCCCTGGCGGTGGCGCGCTCGGCCTGCGCGGCGAGGACGCGCACTGCCTCGATCATGATGGCGAACCGCGGGTCTTGCGTGTGGCCGCGGGCGAAGCGGAGGTAGATCTGCTGGGCCACGACGGCGGTCTTGAACAGGCCGAAGGCGTAGTAGAAGTGGATGGCGTCGAGGCTGCGACCGGTGCGACGCGCGTAGTGTTCGGCGAACTCGGCCCGGGTGAAGCTGCCGGGCGCGTGCGTCGGGCCGAAGGCGAAGGCCTGCAGCTCGGGCGGGTCGTCGGCCTGAACCCAGTAGCAGAGGGCGGTGCCGAGATCCATGAGCGGGTCGCCGACAGTGGCCATCTCCCAGTCGAGGATCGCGGTGATCCGCGTGAGGTCGTCGGGGGCGAGCACGAGGTTGTCGTACTTGAAGTCGTTGTGAAGAAGCGTGGGCGCGCCCGAGGTCGGCATGTGTCCCCAGAGCCAGGCGGCGACGGCGTCGACGGCCGGGATGTCGTCGGTCTTGGCCGCCAGGTAGCGCTTCGTCCAGCCCTCGACCTGACGCCGCACGTAGCCGTCGGGGTGGCCGAGCGCGACGAGGCCGGTGGCCTCGATGTCGATCGCGTGCAAGCCGGCGAGCGCGTCGGCGGCGGCGGCAGCGAGGCCCCGGGCGAGCACGGGGGTGAATTCGACGCCGCGCGGCGGGGTGCGGCGGACGACGACGCCCTGGCGCCGCTCCATCAGGTAGAACTTGGCGCCGAGGATCGACTCGTCGAGGCAGAGGTGGACGGGCCGCGGCGCTCGCTCGCACACGGGCGCGAGCCGGGACAGGAGGGCGTGCTCCCGCTCCATGTCGTGCGCCGTCTTGACCTGGGTGCCGAACGGCGGCCGCCGCAGGACGTAGGCGTCGCCGCCGACGGTGACGAGGTAGGTGAGGTTGGAGTGGCCGCCCGGGAACTGCTGGACGGCGACCTCGGCGTCGCCCGACGCTCCCAGGACATCGCGCAAGTAGGGCGCGAGCCGCTCGAGGTCGAGCTCCTCGCCGGGGCGGACAGGGCGCGGGGTGTCGATCGCAGTCATGAGTCCTCCAGGACAGGTCGAATGGGGAAGGTCGGAAAGGACAGGTTCGCAGGGACAGGTGCGAAGGGTCAGCCGGCCCGGCCCGGGCGGTGGCGGGCGAGGATCCGGCGGGCGGCGGCGACCTTGTGGACCTCGTCGGGGCCGTCGTAGATCCGGGCGCCGCGCTCGCGGGTGTAGAAGAAGGCGAGCACGGTGTCGTCGGTGAGGCCGAGCGCGCCGTGGACCTGGATCGCGCGGTCGAGGACCTCGGACAGGACCTCGGCGACGTGGAACTTGATCAGGGAGATGTCGTCGCGGGCGGCGGCGAAGCCGTGCTGGTCGATCAGCCAGGCGGTGCGCAGGACCAGGAGGCGGGCGGCGTCGATGCGGGCGCGGCACTCGGCCAGCCAGAACTGGACGATCTGCTTGTCGGCGAGGCGCTCGCCGGGAGCGAGCTCGCGGCTGACGGCCCGCGCGGCCATCAGGCCGAGGGCGCGCTCGCAGATGCCGAGCCAGCGCATGCAGTGGTGGATCCGCCCGGGGCCGAGGCGCTCCTGGGCGATGACGAAGCCGCCGTGGGCGGGCCCGAGCAAGCTGTCCTTGGGGACACGACAGGCGATGAACTCGATCTCGGCGTGCGAGTCCCAGCCGGCGCCGGAGTGGCCGAAGATCGGGACGTTGCGGACGCGGCGGAAGCCGGGGGTGTCGGTCGGGACGATCAGCATGCTGGCCCGCCGGTGGGCCTCGGCGGCTGGATCGGTGACGGCCATGACGACTGCGAAGGCGGCCCCGTCGGCGCCGGTGGTGAACCACTTGCGGCCGTCGAGGACGTAGTCGTCGCCGTCGAGGCGGGCGGTGCAGCGCAGCTGGGTGGGGTTGGAGCCGGCGGTGTCCGGTTCGGTCATGGCGAAGCAGCTGCGGATGTCGCCGCGCAGCAGTGGTTCCAACCAGCGCTCGCGCTGGGCGGCGGTGGCGTAGCGGTGGAGGATCTCCATGTTGCCGGCGTCGGGCGCCTGGCAGTTGCAGGCGAGGTGACCGAGCGGGCTGTGGCCGAGGACCTCGCTCAAGAGGCCGTGATCGAGGAGCGAGAGGCCGAGCCCGCCCTCGTCCTTGGCCATCTGCGGCAGCCACAGACCCTCGGCGCGGGCCGCCGAGCGCAGGCCGGCGACGACGTCGTCGCTGTCGGCGACGCCACGCGCGAGCACGGTCGGCTCGACCGGGAAGACGTGGGTGCGCATGAAGGCGCGGGCTCGGTCGAGCAGGGCCTCGGTCGCGGGCGGGATCGCAAAGTCCATGATGACGCCAGGCTACCGCAGGAGGCGCGTTCGGAGCCACGGCGCGCAAGAGGCCCGGTGCGGCGAGTGGAGGGCGTCGGGGCCGACCGTCGTGGCGCCTCGCGCTCGGGTGGTGAGGCTACGGGGCGGTGTTCACGTCCGGTGGGTCTCGTGGCTCTCGGGCCGAGAGCACGAGCGTGCTGTGCAGCAGCCGAGGGCTGCGCGCGAGGTTCACGGGCGGTGCAGCAGGCGAGGCCCGCTCGCGGTGCGGACAGGAAGACCCGTGGGGGCGAACGTGATGCGCGCGCTTGTGATGACGCGAAGGCCTTGGATGCGCTCACCCGGCCTCGGGGCGATCTCGCTGCAGGCCGCCGATCAGCGCAGGGTGACGTGGGCGCGCTCGTGGATGTGCGGGAGGGCGTTGAAGACCCGCAGCTGCACCTCGCCGGGGCGGTAGGCGAACTCGGTGAGCGAGGCGTTGTGGACGATGAAGCTGGTCTTGAGGCCAGCCCAGGTGTCGAGGCCGAGCGCGAGGGCAGTGACGACGCCGACCGGCCCGGCCGAGGTGACGACCAGGACGGTGCTCTGGCGCGGGTGCTGCTGCATGACGTGGTCGAGGCCGCGGGCGACTCGGGCCTGGAACTCGCGGAAGGGCTCGACCGCGGGGTGCTCGACCTCGCCGGCGTGCCAGCGCTGCATGGCGGCCTGGAACACCAGCTCGAAGGCCCGCTGGTGCCCGGGCGTGCCGCGCTCGGCCGCCATCCACGTGGTGGCCAGGGCTGCGAGCTCGGGGTCGCGCTCGCACAGCGACGGCATGGCGTCCTTCATCAGCGCGATCGCGGGGTACTCGTCGAAGTCGAGCAGCTCGCTCGGGTCGGGGAACTCGGCGCCGGTCTGCCGCGCGCCGGCGACGAGCAGGGCCGCGGTGTCGCGCTGACGCTTGCGCGGGCCGGCGTAGATGGCGTGCGGCGGATCGATCATGCGCGCGAGGTAGCGGCCGAGGGCGTCGGCCTGCCGCTCGCCGAGCGGCGAGAGGACGTCGTAGTCGGCGGCGCCGAGCGAAGCCTGGCCGTGGCGGATGATCAGCAGTCGGCTCACCCCGCGATCGTGCCCGCGCTGGCGCGCCGGATCAACGCGAGCGCGCGCTGGGGCGTGTGAGGCGTGCGGGGCCGATACGAGCCGCCTTGACGGCGAGGCAGGGCGAGCCCGCGCTGGCGCGCCGGATCCATGCGACCGCGCGCCGGCGCGGGTGAGGCGTGTGGGCGCGATACGAGCCGCCTTGACGGCGAGGCAGGGCGAGCGGCGCCTTCGAGGGCTCTGGGCGCTCGGGCGAGCCTCCAACGGCGCGGATCCAGGCGAGGTCGGGCGAGGGGCTTCGGCGAGCGCCGGGACGGCGCTCGACCGGCGGCGAGCCACCTAGCCGCCGGTCGCCGGAGGTTCACGGTCCGGGTCTCGTATCTCGGGGTTCCGTCCGATTCGGTCGGTCCAGCGTCTGACTCGGGCGCGCCGTCGGTTTCCTGGCCGGTGTCCTGCGCTCAGGGCAGGAGTTCGTTCGGACATGTTCTTCAGGAAAGGTCCGAAAGGACATGTCCGATCGCGTATGCGCGAAAGGACAGGTCCCAAAGGGCCTGTCCTTCGTGCCATGCGCTCGTTCAGCGCTTCGAGATCTCGGCGTCGAGCTGGCGCTCGATGGCCTCGAGCTCCCGCATCTTGCGCTCGAAGTCGTCGCCGCCGCTGCGCTTGCGGCCGGGCCCGAGGGCGCGGGCGCTGCGGCCGCCGGTGACGGCCTTGCGCTCGCCGCTGCCCGCCACCAGGCGGTAGCCGATGTAGCCGGCGCCGGCGAGGGCGCCGACGAACAGGACGTTGCCGAGGACGGCGAAGAACAGGCCGAACACCATCCTGGCGGCGATCATCAGGGCGAACAGGCCGCCGAGCACGAGCAGGGAACCCTTGGCGAAGCGGGCGGCGACGCCGGGGCGATCGTCGTCGTCATGTTCGTATGAACCCATGGACATCATGGATAGGCGATGGCGGAGGCGGTGGCAAACCCTCCGGCGAGGTCGGCCGCAAAGTCGCCCGGGGCGGCCCCACGCGCGGTCCCGAGGACCCCCCGCGCCGTTAAGTCACACGCGCGTCACGGCGCCGGAGTGGCCGGCCGAGGTCCGGCCGGGTCCGGCAGCTCGTGGCCGCCGTCGTCGGACGGCCTCGCGCCCGGAGCCGGCTTGCGCGGCAAGGGAGCGGGCTTCGGACGCGCTGCCGACCGTTTGCCGGCGGCTGGAACGCGGTCCTCGGCGGGCGGGACGGACGGGGACGCCTGGGACGGCCCGGCGCCCGACGGGGGCGGCTGGAGGGCCAGAAACGGCGCCATCGAGGCCGGGCTGCCGGGGACGTCGGCGCCTGGCGATGGGCTGGCAGGGCCGTCTGCGAGGCCTGGCGCGTCGCCTGGGGGCGATGCCGGGGGGACGCTCGCTGCAGGCGAGCCGGGAGGACGGGCGGGGACGAGGCCCGGGAGGGGCGGCTGCGCGGCCGACGGGCCGTGGAGCGCCGCGGCCTTCTTGGCCGCGGACGAGGGCGCGGGGGGGTCTGCTGCGAGCGCGTCGGCGTGGTCGGCGGTGCCCGAGCACTCGCCGTGCTGCGGGTCGGTGCAGGGCTCCTCGGGGACGCTGGCAGGCTTCAGGGTCGAGGCGGGGATGACAGGACCCATGCGGCCCGTGGCGGAGCCGGACGGGGACTTCGCGGCCGGGCGAGGGGTCGACAGGGCGACCGCGCCGTCGAACGAGCCGCTCACGGGCCGCCCCGGCGCAGGGCGCAGCGAGCCGCTGACGATCCCGGCGGTGACGAGGCACAGGCCCGCGGCGACCAGCAGCGGCACCAGGCGACGCGGCGACAGGCGGGGCGAGCCGGGTTCGGGCGGCACGGCCCAGCGGGTGGCCGACTCGCTGGCGCGGCCGTAGGGCAAAGTGGGGGCGCTGTCGTGGATCGAGGTGGCGGTGCGCGACAGGACGGCGCTGCTGTCGGCGGCGTCGAGGATGTCGCGCAGGGCGTGCTCGCCGGTGCTGGCGGCGTCGGACACGGGCACGAGGCCGGCGCGCCCCGACAGGCGCGCCCGGTCGACGCGCATGCTGAGGGCCGAGGCCTGCGGCTCGAGGTGCTCGGTGAAGTCGTCGGCGTCGCCGGTGTCGAGGGTGCCGCTGAACTGCAGCCGGCCGACCTCGATCGCGGCCATGGCGTTGGCGAGCGCCATCACCGTGGGCCAGCGATCGTCGGGCGACTTGGCGAGGGCGCGCAGGACGATGGCCTCGAGCTCGGCGGGGATCCGGCGCCGCACGGCCGCAGGAAACGGCGCGGGCGGGGTGATGAGGTGGGCCGCGAGGACGTGAGCCGGGCGCGGGTCGACGAACGGCACCCGGCCGGTGAGGCACTCGTAGAGGATGACGCCGAGCGCGTAGACGTCGGTGCGGCGATCGATGACGCCGGTGCTGATCTGCTCCGGCGCGGCGTAGCGGGCCAGCCGCAGCGCCGCCTTGGGATCGGCGCACGACCACACCCGCCCGCCGCTGGCGACCAGCAGGCCGGGGCTGACGACCTTGAGCGTGCCCGGGTCGTTCTTGTCGCGCACTGGATACAGGCTGCTGGTCGAAAGATCCTGGCGGATCATTCCGTGCTCATGGGACAGGTGGACGATCTGGCAGGCGCGCACCAGCAGCGAGCGCAGGCGCTGCCACGGCGGCGGGCCCTGGCGCGCGAGCTCGTCGGCCAGGCTGGCGTCCGGGAACATGTCGGTGACGACGAAGATCCGGCCGCGCTCGTCGTGCCCGAGGTCGAGGAGATCGACGAGATCGGCCAGCAGCGGCACGTCGCCGCGCGGCAAGCGGAGGTTGCGGCTGCGGCGGAGCTCGAGGCGGGCGACGAGCTCGTCGCCGACGACGAGCTCGGGGGGTACGAACCTCACTGCGATCGGTCGCCCCAGCTCGAGGTCCTCGCCGCGCATGAGCTCGCCGAGCGTGTCACGCCCGAGCCGGCTGGAGAGGCGATAGCGGCCGCCCAGCAGGACACCTGGCCCCGAGGTCATCGAGACGTCGGCGCGCGGGCTGTCGTCGGTGCTCGCCATGATCGATCCGCCGGAAGCATAGTGACCAGCGGACGGACGAGCGCAAGAAATTTGCTTTCTCGAGGCTGACCGATCGGTCAGATCGATCACAGGCCGCGATCGCATTCGATCCTCGGTCGCGAGCGAACGCCGTCGCGACGGCGCCATCGGCTCGCGACAGACGGCCGCACGACGCGGGGGATCGCAGTGCGCCGGACGGGCGAGCCGCCTGCGGACTTCGCGCAAAACCGGCCGAAGCGCCCGAGTACGGCGGAATTCCGGTCGCAAGCGCCCGGCCAGCAGGTCCATCGGCCGCCGGATCGGGCATACTCGCGTCACCGTGGCGCAGCAAGACGACAAGGGTGGAAAGCCCGCGAGCTCTCCGGGTCGGCCTCCGATCAATCTTCCCGGCGGGCCGCTCCGGGACGACGAGATTCCCCGCGATCCCGCAGATCTGTTCGACGCGATCATCGTCGACGAGCGAGCGACGGGGCTGGGCGTGGCGGCTCGGCCCGGTGCGATCCCGCCGATGCCCACGATGCCGCCGATCGAGGTCGACATCGACGACGACATCGAACTGCAGGCCGACGAACCGGCGCGCCCGCCGACGCGGCCGGTGCCGCCGGCGCCGCGAGCGCCCGAGGTGAAGACCGAGAAGATGGAGCCGCCGAAGGCGTCCGCGCCGGCGCCTGCGCCCGCGAAGCCGGAGCCGTCGCGGCCGTTCGCCAAGCTGAACGAGCCCAAGCCCGCGGCCGAGTCCGGCAAGCCGGCGCCGCCGAACCTGGGGCTCGGCGGGCTCGGCAAGAGCCTCGGCGCCATGCCGATGCGTGGGGTCTCCCGACCCACGCCGGCGCTCGGCACCACCACGCTGATCGGCAGCGGCGCCAACTCGAAGGCGCCGTCGCAACCGCAGCCGGCCGCGGCCGGCCCGGTGCCGCCCGTGGTCCCGCCGGTCGCCGGGGCGGGCGCCCCGCCGGCTCGGCCAGGCAAGCCGGAAGAGGTCGCGGCGGCGAAGACGATCCCGGTCGATCTCGAGGTGGACATCGACGCCGAGCCCTCGGGGGTCACGCCGCAGATCGACGTGCTGGCGGCGACGGCCCGCGACGGCGAGATCGATCCGGCCGTGGTCCAGGCGGCCCGCGCGCCCGTCGAGGCGCCGCGCGCCTCCGACTCGGCGACGCGCCTGTCCTCCGACTCGGCGACGCGCCTGTCCAACCCCGACACCACGCCCCGGCCCGGCCCGGCGGCGCCGATGCCCGAGGCGCTGCGGACCCGCCTGCTCGCCCGCGGCGCGCCGCCGCCCAACCCGAGAGGACAGGCTCCTTCGGACAGGTCCCCTCTGCCAGGTGCTCCGGGACAGGTCTTCGGGGACAGGTCCTCGGGGCCAGCTCCGCTCGCGCCCGGCGAGCCGCCGCGCTCGCGGACCACGCCGATGTCGGGCCCCTCGGGGGTGCCGGCGACCGGCGCGCGCGGGCCCTCGGGGCCGGTGACGCGGACCATCTCGAGCCCGGCGATGGCGGCCGAGAACCCGTTCCTGCGCGCGGCCCAGGCCCAGATCGAGGCGTGGGAGGCCGAGCTGGCGACCCAGCCCGATCTGTTCCGCGCGGCCCGGCTGTCGTACGAGATCGGCCGGCTCTACGAGTACCCGCTCGGCGACGTCGCCCAGGCGTCGACCTACTACCTGCGCGCGCACGGGCTGGCGCCGGAGTTCCTGCCGGTGGTCCGCGGGGCGCGGCGCTCGCTGCTGGCGCAGAAGAACTGGTCGCGCGCGCTGCCGCTGTTCGACACCGAGATCCGGCTGACCTCGGACCAGAAGCGCAAGGCGGCGCTGCTGGCGGCCAAGGCCACGGTGCTGCTCGACGGGCTCGCCAACGAGGGCGAGGCGCGCTCGACGTTCGCCCAGGCCCGCGACCTCGATCCGAGCAACGTCGCCTACCTCCGCGCGCTCGAGCAGCTCGACGCCAAGGCCGGCGCGTGGGACCAGCTCGAGCGGACGACGGCGCAGCTGGCCAGCGCGGTCGAGAAGGACCCGCGCCTGCGCTCGGCGCTGGTGGCCCGCCGCGCCCACCTGGCCGAGGTGCGGCTCAAGAGCGTCGGCAGCTCGGTCGAGCTGCTCGAGACGGCGCTCGACCTCGACCCGGCGGCCTCGGGCGCGTTCGCGGCGCTCAAGCGCCTGCACCACGGGCAGCACCGCTGGCGCGAGCTCATCAGCGTGCTCGAGCGCGAGGCGCAGCAGCTGAGCGACCCCGAAGTGCGGGCGATGTCCTACTACCGGATCGCCCGCCTGCACTCCGAACGGCTCGGCAGCCGCGACAAGGCGATCGCCGCGCTCGAGCGCTCGGTCACCGAGAGCCCGCGCTACCGCCTGGTGCTCGAGGAGCTGATCCGCCTGTACGAGGCCGCGGAGCGCTACGACGCGATGACGCGCACGCTGCAGACTCTGGTCGAGCTGCTCGAGCTGCCGTCGGAGAAGATCAGCGTCCTCTACCAGATCGGCGACATCGTCGAGAACCGCCTCCACAACGAGGACGAGGCGATGGTCTGGTACGAGGCGGCGCTGGACATCGAGCCGGCCTACCGCCCGAGCCTGCGCGCGCTGTCGAAGCTGCTGACGCGCAAGAAGCAGTGGGACCGCCTGCTGCACATGCTGCAGGCCGAGGCCGAGGCGGTCAACGACGCCCAGCGGGCGGCCGCGGCGTACACCAAGATGGCGGAGATCCACGAGATCCAGCTCGAGGATCCCGAGCGGGCGATGGAGTACCACTCGCGCGCGCTGACGCTGCACCCGGGCCTGGCGACCGCCTTCAAGGCGCTGCTGCGCCTGTTCGCCGCCGCGGGCCGCCACCACGAGCTCATCGAGCTGCTCGAGCGCGGCATCGACTCGGCCGAGGAGGACGATCGCCGGATCGCCTACCTCACCCGCATCGCCGACCTCTACATCGACTACCTCAACGAGCCGGTCCAGGCCGCTCACACGTACCGCCGGATCTTGAAGATCGACCCCGACCACATCGGGGCGATCCACGCGCTGCAGCGGGCCTGCGAGGTCGCGGGCCGCTACAAGGAGCTGGTCGAGGCGATCGAGCTCGAGGCGAGCAAGACGCTCGACAAGCCGCGCATCGTCCAGCTGCTCCACCGCGCCGGCGAGGTGCTCGACGAGAAGCTCGACGACCGCGACGGCGCGCTGGTCCGCCTGCGCCGCGTGCTCGAGGTCGACCCGAAGTACGCGCCGGCGCTGGCGAGCATCGGCCGCCTGTACCATCGGACAGGTCGCTGGGACGAGCTGCTGAACACCTACGAGCGCGAGCTGGTGATCACGCCGCCGGGCAAGGCCGCGGTGGCGCTGCTGCACACGATGGGCGGGCTGTGCGAGAGCCGGCTGGCCGACACGCGGCGAGCGATCGGCTGCTACCGCAACGCGATCGAGATCGACGCCAAGCACGGGCCTTCGCTGCACTCGCTGCAGCGGCTGCTCGAGCGCGGCAAGAGCTGGCAGGAGCTGGTCGACGTGCTGGAGACCGAGCTGCGCGGGCTGTCGGAGCCGCGGGCGCGGGCCCAGGTGGCCTACCGGATCGGCCGCGTCTACGAGGAGCACCTCGGCGACCCGCCGCGGGCGGTGGTCGCCTACCAGGCGGCGCTGCAGGCCCTGGGCGACTACCGGCCGGCGCTCGACGGCCTGGCCCGCGTGCGCGCGGCGCTCGAGGCGTGGCCCGGGGTGGTCGAGGACCTGGCCCAAGAGGCAGCCACGGCGAAGGACGGCTCGCTGGCCACCGCGGCGCTGCTGCGCGCCGGTGAGGTGTTCGCCGAGCAGCTCGGCCAGGCGGAGCGGGCCATCGCCGCGTACGAGCGGGTGCTCGAGCGCGAGCCCGGCAACCTCGCGGCGATGCTGGCCCTCGACGCGCTGTACCGCCAGCAGGGCATGTGGAAGTCGCTGGCCGACCTGCAGGTGCGGCTGTCGAAGCACGTCGCCGACGACGGCGCCAAGGTGGCGGCGCTGCGCGAGCTGGCCCGCCTCTACGAAGGCCCGGTCGGCGCCGACATCGACACGATCCGCAACACCTACGCGGCGGTGCTGCAGCGCGCGCCCACCGATCCGGTGGCGCTGTCGGGGCTCGAGCGGCTGGCGATCGCCGGGCGCGACGACCAGACCCTGGCCCGCATCGACGCCCAGGTCGTCAACATCGAGGGCGAGGACCCGACGCTGCTCGGCGCCTACTACACGCGCCTCGGCGAGACGCTCGAGCGCGCCGGCTCGCTGCAAGCGGCGGCCAAGAGCTACGAGATGGCGCTCACCGGCGATCCGGAGAGCCTCGGGGCGATCCTCGGGCTCGTGCGCGTGTCGACGCTGATCGACGATCCGCGGGCGCTGGCGGCCGCCAAGGCGCGCCTGGCCGCGGCCGAGCGCAGCGGCGAGACGGCGGCCAACCTGCTGGTCGAGACGGCCAAGATCCGCCTGCAGCGGCTCGACGATCCGGAGTCGGCGACGCGGGACCTCGAGCTCGCGCTCGAGCGCTACCCCGACCACGCCGAGGCGGCCGACATGCTCTACAAGATCCTGCTCATGCTCGAGCAGGGCACGCGCCTGCTCGAGAAGCTGTCGCAGGCGGCCGCGGCGGCCCGCGGGGCTGAGCGCTCGGCGGCGCTGTGGCTGCGGATCGCCGAGCTGTACGCCGACGAGCTCGGCAACCTGGCCGGCGGCATCAGCGTGTTGCGACGTGTCCTTCGGGACAGGCCGCGCCACGTGCCGATGCTGCTGTTCTTGGCCGACCTCTACAACCGCAACGCGCAGTGGGGCGACGCGGCCGAGATCTACGGGGAGATCCTGCAGGTCGCCAGCCAGCCCGACGCGCTGTTCACCGCCAACCGCAACCTCGCGGGTCTGCTCGCCGATCACATCGGCGACCTGCCGCGCGCGCGTCAGTGCCTCGAGGCGGCGCTGCAGGCGCGGCCCGACGACCGCGGGGCGCTGCTGGCCCTCACCGACGTCTACGCCCGCATGGGCGACGGTGCGGCGGCGGCCGAGACGGCGCGGCGGCTGCTGCGGGCCTCGACGACCATCGACGACCGCGTGGCCGCGATCGTCCACCTCGCGCACATCGAGCTGCACCAGGGCCGCCGCTTGCAGGGCCTCGAGGCGCTGCTCAGCGCGGTCGCGCTCGAGGGCCCCGACGGCGTCGCGGCCGGCGAGTACGCCAAGCAGGTGCAGAGCGCCGACGACTGGGAGTTGTACGAGCAGGCGTTGATGCGGCACCTGCAGCAGGTCGCCGGCGACGACGCCAAGCTCGGGCGCGCCTACCTCGAGCTGGCGCGCGTGCAGGGCGAGGCGATGCAGCGGTCCGACAAGGCGATCGGCACGCTCGAGTTCGGCATCGCCGAGGTCAAGCAGAACCTGCCGCTGCGGCTGGCGCTCGGCGAGCGTCTGCGGGCCCAGGGTCTGGCCGATCAGGCCGGCGCCGTGTTCCGTCAGGCGGCCGGGCTCTACCCCGCGTCGCCCGATCCGTGGCGCGGCCTCGTGCAGTGCTACGTCGACCGCGGCAAGATGGCCGAGGCCGCGCTCGGCCTCGGGCCGCTGTGCGTGCTCGGAGCCGCGAGCGAGTCGGACATGCGGGCGCTGACCCGCATGACCCCCAAGCCGGCCTCCGCGGCCCCCAACTCGTTCGCGCCCGAGGTGCTGCGGGCCCAGCTCGATCGCAGCCAGCAGGGCGCGGTGGCCGAGAAGCTGATCAACGCGATCAGCCTCAGCCTCAGCAAGCTGTACCTCGGCGACCTCAATCGCTTCAGCGTCAACGCCAAGGAGAAGATCACGGCCCGCTCCGGCAACCCGCTGCGCGGCTTCGTCGACAAGATCGCGGGGTTGTTCGGCCTGCCCGACTACGACCTCTACGTCTATCGCGGCGCCGGTACCACGGTCAGCCTCGAGTTCGGCGCGCTGCCGGTGGTGCTCGTGCCGGCCACGGTGCTGCGGCTGTCCGAGCCGCAGCAGGCGTTCGTCATCGCGCGGGCGCTGGCCTACGTGCAGCGCGGCCTGCAGGCGGTGACCCGCTTCAAGGCCTCGGAGCTGATGCTGATCCTCGCCGCCGCGGCTCGCACCGCCGCGCCCAACTACGGCTCGAACCTCGCCGATCCGAGCGCGCTCGACGACCTCCAGCGGCGCATCGTCAAGGTGCTCGGCCGGCGCGAGCGGCAGGTGCTGCAGGATGTCTCGGCCGAATACGCTCAGTCGGCGCCGGTCGACTTCCACGCGTGGTACGCCGACCTCAAGACGACGTCGCTGCGCGCCGCGGCGCTCATCGCCGCCGACCTGCCGTCGTGCGCGGCCCTGCTGCGGCAAGAGGACCAGGCGCTGCTCTACCTCGAGGGCGAGGAGCTCGTCTTCAACTCCGAGGTCATCGCCGACCTCCTGCGCTTCTGGTGCAGCGAGAGCGCGATCGATCTGCGCCGTCGCACCGGCCTCCTGACGGGGTAACATCCCCGTCCGGAGGTCGGACATGACGATACGCGGAACCTGGGTTGCGACGGCCCTCCTGGCCGTCGCGTGCGGGGGCGGGGGCGGCGGCGAGACCGAGACGGAGGCGACCGCCGCCTCGACCGACGGGACGGCAGCTGGCCCGACGACCATGTCCTCGGAGACAGCCTCGACCGGCGGCCCGAGCCCCACCTCCGAGCCGACGACTGCGGGTCCGACGAGCGACCCGACGACGGGCCCCGGCACCAGCGGGCCGACCACCGACACGACCGCCGGGCCGACCACAGAGCCGGGCACGACGACGAACACGACCGGGCCCGACACCACCACCGGCGCGGGCGACGACAGCACCCTGTGTGCCTCTCAGGCCGAGGGTCTGTTCTTCCCGGCCGACGCGATCTGGTACCACGACGCGTCGAGCGACCCGGTCGCGCCCGATTCAGCCGCGATCACGCAGTGGATGGTGCAGAACTCGCCGCCGAACGGGTGGGGCACCGGGACGATGCGGATCGACTTCAGCATCACCGCAATCGACGCGCCGGCCGGCACCGAGAAGCGGACCTACGAGCTCGACAACGACTACTACTACTCGCCCGACTGCGACGTCGCCCCGATCCCGCTGCCGCCCGGCGGCGTGGTCGAGGACTACCCACAGGACATCCCGCCCGCCGACAGCTTCGAGGGCTACGACTGCAGCGGCTACCAGGACGGCGCCGACTGTCACATGATCGTGGTGTCGCGCAGCGAGCAGCGGCTCTACGAGGTCTACCACGCGACCGTCGACGCGCAGTCCGATCAGTTCACCGCCGGCTGCCTCGCGCTGTGGGACACCTCGAAGACCTACGACCTCGACGGCCGCGGCCAGCAGTGCACCAGCGCCGACGCGGCGGGCTTCCCGATCGCGCCGCTGTTGTTCTCGGCCGAGGAGGTCGCGGCCGGCGAGATCAACCACGCGATCCGGTTCATCCTGCCCAACTCGATGATCCGCGCCAAGAAGTACGTGGCGCCCGCGACCCACGGCACCAACACCACCGGGCCGATGACGTCGATCCCGTACGGCGGCCACATGCGCCTGCGCGCCGACTACCCGGTCGAGAACCTCAGCCCCGGCGCGCAGGTGATCGCCAAGGCGCTGCAGAAGTACGGCATGTACATGTCCGACGGCGGCAACATCGCCCTGACCGCGCAGAGCGACGTGTACGGCTGCGCGACCTGGGACGACGTCGGCGTCGACCCGTTCTCGCTCGAGGACCTCAAGGCCACCGACTTCGAGGTCATCGATCACGGACCGACGATCGACGTGACCTACGAGTGCGAGCGGACGCCCATCATGGAGTAGGGCGCCCGCCCGCGGGGTGGGTTCACGGCAGGCCGTGGACCCACTTCGACCACGCGATCAGGACGTCCGCGGCGGCGTCGATCTTGCTGAAGGTCTCGACGCCGATCGAGTTGGTCTCCTCGTAGTGGTCGCCCTCGGCCTCGGTGATCCACGGCGGATCGCCGAGCACCCAGTCGTACTCGGGCACGATGTAGCCGAGCTCGTCGTTGCCCATGCCGATGATGAAGCGGTAGGTCCCGTGCATCTTGTCCTTGAGGTACGGGGCCTCGGGCGCCTCGAGCAGGTTCGGCGGGTTGGTGTTGTTGGGGTCGACGAGCGGCTTGGTCGGCACGTTGATGTGACTGCCGTCGTAGCCGCCGATCGCCAGCTCGGGGAACAGCTCGCCGGGCACGGTGAGGAACTGCGCAGGCCCGAGGTTGATCAGCGCCGCCTCGGTCTCGATGTACATGCCGTCCATCTCCATGAACGTCTCGCGGTCGAAGATCCCGAGCTGGAACATGGCCTGGAAGTTCTGGTTGTCGACCCGCAGCTTGAACTTCTGCGCCTGCAGGTCGAGCTTCGGCGCGTCGATGGCGTCGCCGTTGGCGAGCGCGTCGAGGGCCATCTCGCCGAGCAGCTGGCCGATCGCGTCGGCCTTCTCGAAGGTGCCCGACTGGTAGGTCTCGCCGTCGGGGGTCTTGACCGCCATGCCGAGCGGCGTCATCAGGCCGCCGACGGCCGCGTTGAGGAACAGGCACGGGCCGCCGACGCCGGGCTTGCCGGGCGACTGCAACCACTGGCTGCCCTGCTCGAGCGTGCGCCGCAGGCCGTGGGCGAAGTCGCTGGTGATCAGGGTGTTCTCGTCGGACAGCGCCTCGGGGTGGTTGCCGAAGCTGACGAGGCTGGCGATCGTCTGGGCCTCGCCGTCGATCAGCTGGACCGCGCCGATCATCTCGTCGACGACGAACGGGTCGCGGCTGTCGTTGATGACGTTGCCGACGCCGTTGGCGTGGTAGGTCGAGGTGTCGACCTCGCCGACGACCATCTGCGCGACCTGCTTCTTGGCGGCGTCGGCGGCGACGATCGACTCGACGATGGCCTGCCGCACCTGCTCGCGGTAGGCCGGGTCGTAGCCGCTGACGAGCTGCTCCGGGCCCCACAGGCCCATGCTGTCGGGGCCCTCGTGGTTGTGCAGCGCGTGCAGCAGGACGTAGTCGACCTCGAGGCCCATCTGCGCCAGGCTGTCGCGGATCGCCAGCGTCTCGTTGTTGAAGAAGCCGACCAGGTCGAGGGTGACGATCGCCAGCTTGGTGTTGCCCTGCTCGAGCACCAGCGCGCGCGCCCACAGGCCGTCGCCCTCGCCGACGAGGCCGAGGCCCTCGCCGCGCACGCCGGTCGCGGGCCGGCCGTTGTGAAAGCCGGCCAGCCAGCTGGCCTGAAACTCGCCGTCGTCCTCACCGGTGTCGGCGGCGACGTAGCCCGGGTCGCCGGGACACAGGCGATCGCAGCCGCAGTCGAGGAAGACCTCGCCGGGCGGCTCGTACTCGGCGTCGGCGTCGAGGTCGGTCCACGCCTCGAAGCAGTTCGGCACGATCGACAGCACCGACGCGCCCGCCAGCAGCTCGGCGTCCGGCACCGGATCGCAGTGACCGTCCGGATCGCCGGGACACACGAGCTCCGGCACGACGTCGGGCGGGGGCGGGCCGTCAGTGTCGGTGTCCCCGGTGGTGGTCGTCGTCGTGGTGGTCGTCGTCGAGTCGGTGGTGGTCGTCGTCGAGGTCGTGGTCGCGGTCGGATCGGTGGTCGTGGTGGTCGTCGTCGACGTGATCGCGTCGGTGGTGGTCGGCACGACCGTCGTCGTCGGACCCTCGGTGCTCCACGTGGCGCTCTCGGTGGTCCCGGTGGTGGTGATCGACGGGGGATCGTCGCTGGTGGTCGAAGTCGACGACGAGCTCGAGGTGGAGGAGTCGGTGTCCGTGGTGGTGGCGGTCGAGTCGCCGCAGGCCAGCGGGAATACGGCCAGGGTGAGGAGAAGCGGGCGGGATATCATCACGACGCATCGTAACCGAGCCCGCCCGCGCCCTGGACGCGCGCGCGTGAGGACTGGCGTGGTCGCGGGCGAAGGACCGGGCCGATCGAGCATGTCCTTGGGGACAGGTAGGCGGCTGAGCTTGCGCACGGGCTCCGCTCCGCTACGTTTGCCCCGCCATGCACCGTCTCGCGCTCGTCGTCTCCTGCGGCCTGCTGGCCTGCCAGCCCAAACCCGAGCCCGGCGGCGGCGATCCGCCCGCGAGCGGGATGAGCCTCGAGTCGGAGGCGTTCGCGGCGGGCGCGGAGATCCCGAGCGAGTACACCTGCGAGGGTAGCGACGTCTCGCCGCCGCTGCGCTGGTCGGGGGTGCCCGCGGCGGCCAAGAGCCTGGCGCTCGTCGAGACCGATCCCGACGCACCCGACCCGGCCGCGCCGAAGACGATCTACACCCACTGGATCGTCGTCGATCTGCCGCCGAGCGACGGCTCGCTGCCCGCCGGCGTGACGCCCGACCGCCTGCCCGCGGGCGCGCGCGAGGGCACCAACGACTTCAAGCGCGTCGGCTACGGCGGGCCGTGTCCGCCGGTCGGTCGCCATCGCTACTTCCACACGCTCTACGCGCTCGACACCACGCTGCAGTCGCTGCAGGCCCCGACCCGCGCGCAGCTCGAGCAGGCGATGGCCGGGCACGTGATCGCCAAGGCGGAGCTGATGGGCACGTACCAAAAGCAGAAGGCCCCGTGAGCGGGCGCGCGCGCGTGCCGGGCTGTCGCTCCGGCCGCTCGCCCGGCGACAAACTGTCACTGCGGTCGGCGGGCGAGGCGAGGGGAGACGCGGAGATCCAGCCGCCACGAGTGGTGCGGATCTTGCCTCGGATTGCAGCGTGACCCCTCGCTCCGCGCTGCTGCCCGTCTGTCTCGGCCTGCTGCTCGGGTGCGGCGATTCGACCGCCGAGCCCGAGGTCGCGATCGAGGCGGCGCCGGCGGTCGAGGCGGCGCCGGCGATCGAGGCGACGCCCGCGGCTTGCGACGGCTGTTCCAACGGACAGGTCCCCGAGGACAGCATCGCCGAGACCGAGCTGCCGCTGACGCTGCTGGCCACCACCACCGCGGCCGACCCCGCCGGCAGCCAGGCGACCATCCGCGACGATCCGAGCGGCGTGATCCGGGTGTTCCGCGTCGGCGACCTGGTGTGGGAGGGCACGACGATCGCGGCGGTCGATCGCGGCGCGGTGATCCTGACCCGCGCCGGGCAGCAAGAGCGCCTGGCCATGGGGACAGGTACGGTCGAGCTGCGCGCGACCGACGTGTACTACCCCGACCTGTTCGCCGACGAGGACTTCGCCGGCGTCCTGGCGCAGGGGGTGAAGCTGCCCCCGGGGCCAGGTTACGTGGTCAAGAACGACGACCACGCGTGGGGCACCCCGCGGACGGTCCGGCTGCTTCAGGAGTCGATCCGCGCCTATACGCGCGGCGGACGGGGCGGGCCGAAGGTCCACGTGGGCGACATCAGCCTGCACGGCGGCGGCGTGTTCCCGCCCCACCTGTCGCACCGCCACGGGCGCGACGTCGACGTCGGCTACGTGCTGGAGGGCACCGACGCCGACGTGACGCGGTTCATCACCGCGACGAAGGACAACCTCGACGTCGCGCGCTCGTGGGCGCTGATCGAGGCGGTGCTGGCCACCGATCAGGTCCACTACGTGTTCATGGACTACGGCCTGCAGAAGCTCTTCTACGAGCACGCAATCGCTGCGGGGGCCAGCGCACGCCGCTTGAACGACGTGTTCCAGTACCCGCGCGGGGAGGGAGCGCCCTTCGGCGTCATCCGGCACTGGCGAGGCCACCGCAACCACTTCCACGTCCGCTTCCGCGAGTGAGTCGGCGACGGGCGAGGGCTTGCTCGCCGCGCCCGCGCTCGGCAACACTGGATCGCAGCGGCGCAGCGCTCCGCGCCGTGAGACCGAGCGCACGCGGTGACGTCGCGCCGGTCGCGCGAGCCCGCGAGAGCGTCCATCTTGAGGCCGAGATGACCAGCGTCGACGTCCATGCCCTCGCGCTCGAGAAGGTCGGACGGATCTTGGGTCCCCACCGGGCGCGGACGCTGCTGCAGGCGTATCTCGCCCGTGCAGAGAAGCTCGCGCTGGCGACCACCGACGACCTGCACGCGTTCGGCGAGGCGCTCGGCGCCTACGGCGGGATCGAGCAAGCGGTCGGCGCGCTGCTGATGGTCCAGGCCGTGCTCATCGAGACCGCCGAGCCGCCGCTCCCGCCTCGCCAACCGCGCTGACCCGGGCTGCCTCGCGCCGCGACGGGCTTGCCGCCGGCGGTCGGCGGCGTCAGTCTGTCGCCCCCGATGTCCGAACGACCTGCCCACCGGCCCACCGCGATCCTCGTCGGCGTTCAGCTGCCCGGCGTCGGCGACGCGGAGTACGCCGCCGACCTCGCCGAGCTCGCCCGCCTCGTCGACACCCTCGGCTACGACGTCACCGCGACGGTGACCCAGCGCCGCGAGACGCTCAGCAAGTCCGTGGTGCTCGGCGAGGGCAAGCTCAAGGAGCTGGCCGAGCTCACCGGCGGCCGCGGCTTTGTGCCCTCCGCCGTGCCGGTGCGCAAGGACAAGGCCCGCCAGCGCCGCGAAGAGGAGGGCGGCGAGGGCGACGACGAGGTCGAGTTCGACGACTTCGAGGACGACGCCGGCCAGGTGCCGATCGTCGGCAAAGATGTCCCCGGGGACAGCAAGAAGCGGCCGGCGCTGGTCGCCGTCGATCACGAGCTCGGGCCCAGTCAAGCGCGCAACCTCGAGCGAGCCACCGGGGTGCAGGTGCTCGACCGCACCGGCGTGATCGTCGAGATCTTCCACCGCCACGCGCGCAGCCGCGAGGCCCGGCTGCAGGTCGAGCTGGCCCGTCTGGCCTACGTGGCGCCGCGCCTGCGCGAGACCGGCTCCCGCGGCGAACGCCAGGCCGGTCGCGGCGCCGGCGAGACGGAGCTCGAGTTCGATCGCCGGCGGATCCGCGACCGCATGGCCGAGATTCGGCGCGAGCTCGAGGGGGTCCACCGCGAGCAGGACCACCGCCGCGAGCACCGCGCGGGCCAGCCGACGGTCGCGCTGGTCGGCTACACCAACGCCGGCAAGAGCTCGCTGATGCGCGCTCTCACCGGCAGCGAGGTGCTGGTCGCCGACCAGCTGTTCGCTACCCTCGACACCACCGTCCGCGCGCTCCACCCCGAGTCGCACCCGCGGATCCTGGTCTCGGACACCGTCGGCTTCATCAAGAAGCTGCCGCATGACCTGGTGGCCTCGTTCCGCTCGACCCTCGACGAGGCCCGCCACGCCGGCCTGCTGCTGTTCCTGGTCGACGCGTCGGACCCGACCTTCCGCGAGCAGTACGCGGTCACCCGCGAGGTCGTCGGCGAGATCGGGGCGATGCAGGCGCCGTCCCGCCTGATCCTCAACAAGGTCGACCGCCTTGACGAGGAGCAGCGCGCCGAGCTCCAGCGCGAGTTCCCCGACGCGATCCAGATGTCGGCGCTGAACAAGGACGACGTCGCCCGCCTGCACGCGACGATCGTGGCGTTCTTCGGCCAGGCGCTGGTCGAGGCGGAGCTGCTGATCCCGTGGCCGCAACACGCGCTGGTCGCCCAGCTCCACGGCGAGGCGCAGGTGCTGTCCGAGAAGCACGAGGAGGCCGGCACCCTGATGCGCGTGCGCATCGAGCCCGACACCCTGAAGCGCGTGCGCGGGGCGCTGGGCCCGGGCGCGGAGTGATGCGCCCGGCGATCGCCGGGCGCCGGCGCGGCTCGCTATCCGAAGCGGACGACCGAGGCCGAGTCGCTCTGGGCTGATAGGATGGGCTGATCATGGCCGACGATCCCGAGGCGCGAAGGGTTTCCGAGCTGCTCGACCGGATCACGCGCGGCGAGCTCGGCGAGGCCGAGGCCGAGGAGCTCGAGCTGTACGCGCAGCATGACCCGGAGCTGCGAGCGGCGATCACGGCGCGGACGCAGCAGGCGACGCTGGGCGGCGGCTGGCTGGCGCGGGTCGAGGCGGATCACCGCATCGCGCGCGCCGAGCGATCGCCGCGGGTGCTGCTGGAACGCGGGCTCGGCGGGCTGCTGGTGGCGCTCGGCTGGCTGACGTGGGTCGCCGCGCCGGCGCTGGGGCCGGGAATGGTCGTGGTCGGCCTCGGCCTGCTCGTGTACTCGTGGATCCGCGTGAACCACCGCCAGGACCCCTACAAGGACATTCAGCGATGACCAGCACCCCCGCAGTCCTCCACGCCGCCGACCTCGCGCACCGCCGGGCCGGCGAGATGCTCGTGACCACCACCGAGACAGTCACGGGGTTCCGCGTCGTCCGCGTGCTCGGGCTGGTGCGCGGCAACACGGTCCGCACCCGCAACCTCGGGCAGGACTTCCTGGCCGGGCTGCGCAACATCGTCGGCGGGGAGGTGACGCAGTACACGGCGATGCTGTCGCAGAGCCGCGAGCAGGCGCTCGACCGCATGCGCGCGGAGGCTCTGGCGCTCGGCGCGAACGCGATCATCGCCATGCGCCTGACGACGTCGACGGTGATGGCCGGCGCGGCCGAGATCCTGGCCTACGGGACGGCGGTCATCCTCGCGCCCGAAGAGTGAGCGCGGGTGAGTCTGGCCCTCGGGGCATGTGCGTACGACCATGTTTGATCGAACATGGTGTGAAAGGCATGTCCATGAGCACATGCTTCGTAGCACATGCTCATAATAACATGGTGGATAAGACATGGCTGATGACGCATGCTCCGAAGTACATGGCGAAGAGGGCATGAGTGTTGCGGCATGTCGAGAAGGACATGCTTCAAAAGCCATAATCGCCGACGTCGCAGCGTAGGCGAGGAGCGGGCAGTTCGGCGATCACCTCGCGCCGATTTCGCCGGAGAGCGCGCGGCCCGGGCCAGGACGCCCGGCGGAGACGGCGAGGAGTTTCCTGCGGTCGTGAAGTCCGGTCCGACGACCCTCGCGTCGCTGCGCCGTCCAGGGTCGCTTCGGCCGTGGACCACGCGGACGGGTCCCGGCGCCAGGGCGACGTGTCGTCAGCGACGGCGATGCGTTCCTGCGGTCATCGGCCGGCTCGCGCTGGGTGGTGATCAGGCAGCACGAGCTGGCCGACTTGTTCGAGTGAGTCCCGCGCGCATCCCTTGATGCGTCGCCGCGGCGATCGTCGCGCCGGTCGAGCGACCCGCACGGGTTCATGCACCCTGGCGTGCGCGGCGGAACCGGACTCGGCGGCGCGCAATCCCGGCGCGGCCCGCCGAGCGGAGTTGTGGCATCCTGCAGGCGTGACTTACGCCGCCTGGTTCCAGTGCTTTCGCGGGTGTCCCGGCCGATTCGGGCTCACCGAGGTGATCTATCGCTGCCCGCAGTGCCACGGCCTGCTCGAGGTGCAGCATGACCACGCGGCGCTGCGCTCGCGCTCGCCGGCGGCGTGGATGCGGCTGTTCGACGAGCGCTACGGGCGGACGCAGTGGCCGTTCGGCAGCGGGGTGTGGTCGAAGCTCGAGTGGGTGCTGCCGCAGATCGAGCCGGGCAACGTGGTGTCGCTGTTCGAAGGCAACTCGAACCTGCTGTGGGCCGAGCGCTTCGGCAAGTCGATCGGGCTCGATGACTTATGGGTGAAGCAGTGCGGGATCAGTCACACCGGCTCGTTCAAGGACCTGGGCATGACGGTGCTGGTGTCGGCGGTGAAGCAGGCGATCGCCGAGGGCCGGCCGATCCGCGCGGTGGCGTGCGCGTCGACGGGAGACACTTCGGCGGCGCTGGCGGCCTACGGGGCGGCGGCGGGGATCCCGGTGGTCGTGCTGCTGCCGGCCGGCAAGATCAGCGCGGCCCAGCTGATCCAGCCGGTCGCCAACGGGGCGATCGTGTGCAGCCTCGACACCGACTTCGACGGCTGCATGCGCGTGGTCCAGCGCCTCACCGAGGACCCGAGCATCTACCTCGCCAACTCGATGAACTCGCTGCGCGTCGAGGGCCAGAAGACGGTTGCGCTCGAGATCGTGCAGCAGTTCGACTGGCAGGTGCCGGACTGGGTGCTGATCCCCGGCGGCAACCTCGGCAACGTGTCGGCGCTGGCCAAGGGGTTCGAGATGATGCTCGACCTCGGGGTGATCGCCCGGCTGCCGCGGATCGTGTGCTGCCAGGCGCAACACGCGGACCCGCTGTACCTGGCGTTCGCGCGCGCGCAGGCGGAGGGCCGGCCGCTGCGGGAGGAGGATTATGCGCCGCAGCAGGCCCGCACGACGCTGGCGTCGGCGATCCAGATCGGGGCGCCGGTGTCGCTGCCGAAGGCCGTGCGCGCGCTGCAGCGTTGCGAAGGGCTGGTCGAGGAGGCCAGCGAGGCCGAGCTCGCCGACGCGTCCGCGCTCGCCGATCGATCGGGGATGTTCAACTGCCCGCACACGGGCGTGGCGCTGGCGTGCTTGCTGAAATTGGCGAAGCGCGGGGTGATCGGTCGGCGCGAGCGGGTGATCGTGATCTCGACCGCGCACGGGCTCAAGTTCACCGAGTTCAAGGCCCGCTACCACGAGGGCAAGCTCGAGTTCCCCAGCACGTACGCGAATCAGCCGGTGCCGATGGGCAGCGAGCCCGAAGAAGTGGTGGCGGCCCTGCACCGGGTGCTCGACGCGCGCGCGGGGTAGCGGCGACTGTGAGTCGTTTCTGCCTGAACTTGCTGACTTTTCAGACAGTGTCTTTTCAGACAGACGCCAGTGCCTGGCTCGGCGAGGCCTGGCCGAGGCGATCGCACTTCTACGCCTGATTTGAGGCGAACGCCAGCTCGCGCCTACGGGGCCGAGCGCGCCGTGTCTGCATGTTCCCGTCGGCGCGAATGACTCGGCGGTGTCGGCAATGGTGTCTGGAACACGCGATGACTGCGGCGGCGCTCGGATGTCTTTCGGGACATGCCCCTCTCGCTCAGCCGACGAGCTTGTCGAGCTCGTCCTTGACGCGGTCCTCGACGCGGCCCTTGAACGCGCGCAGCAGCAACGGCAGGGCGACCTGGACGCGCACGTGCGACTCTTCGATGCTGATCGTGCCGGTGGTGCCTCGGGCAGGGCCCTGAGGGGCGTTGAACGCGAGGTCGTCGCCCTTCCACTGCCAGCGGATGTCGAACTTGGCTTCGAGGCGCCTGGCGAGCGCCTCGGTGCGCTCGCGCGCCGTGGCCTTGCCGAGCGGGTTCGCGCGACGGATGTCGATCTGGGCCATGATGACTCTACCTCCGGACCACAGAGCAAGATGAACGGAGCGCCACAGCCTGTCCAGGCCACGGCGGTGATGCAGATGTCCGAAGAGACAGATGCGTAGCGTAGCGACGCGTGCCACCGCGTTGCGAGCGTGGACGCGATGGTGATGCTCGTCGTCTATGGCCTGGAGCGAGGGTGTGCCCGCGGCGCGGGCTCGGGAATGCGCGGCCGGGTTCGCGCGTCGGGTGGGTGTGCGCGCCTGGCTCTCGATCGTTCCGCTCCTGCTCTTCGCCTGTGCGAGGCCCACGCCCGCGGTCGCACCGCCGATCGCGGAAGCGCCGAGCAGCCCGGCGCTTCCGGTCGTGGAGCGCGTTGACGGTTCGGCGCAGCCGCTGTTCGCGGCGGCGCAGGTCGAGGGGGTGTTCGTCCTGCGCTCGCTGACGACGGGCGAGCAGATCGTGACCGACGCGGCGCTCGCGGGGGTCGGCGAGCTGCCGGCGTCGACGTTCAAGATCCCGAACGCGCTCATCGGCCTCGAGCGCGGGGTGCTGGCAGGCGCCGACGCGACGCTGAAGTGGGACGGCGTCGAGCGCGGAGGCTCGCCCGAGTGGGACCGCGATCACGATCTGGGATCGGCGCTGCGCGACTCGACCGTGTGGTTCTTTCAGGAGGTCGCCCGCAGGATCGGGGCGGAGGCGATGCGTGCGTCGCTGGTCGCGTTCGCCTACGGCAACGCGGACATCGGCGGCGGCATCGACCGCTTCTGGCTGCAGGGGGCGCTGCGGATCTCGCCGCGCGAGCAGGTCGAGTTCATGAGCCGGCTGCACCGCCGCGCGCTGCCGGTGGCGCGCGAACACATGGCGTTGGTCGAGCACATGCTGACGCGAGCGCAGGCACCCGGGTGGTCCTGGCGAGGCAAGACGGGGCTCACTGCACACGAAGGACGCGCTGTGGGCTGGCTGGTCGGTCTGACCGAACGCCGCGGCACCACGTGGGCGTACGCGCTGATGCTGCGGGCACCGGAGGCCGAGGTGGAGCGGCTGATGCCCGTGCGCGCCGAGCTGGCGCGGGCGCTGCTGATCCACTACGGGGCGTTGCCGGCGGAGGCGGGGCGCTGAAGGCTGCGGGGGTGCAGCCGAATCGAGGTGCACTTCGGGACAGGTAGGCGGCCGTCGCGTCGTCTGCCTTCTGTTCTCGGGGACAGGTGCCGCGCCGCGCTCACGTGGCGCGCGCGGGGCGAGTGATGCGGAACGTCGGGCAGGTGTCGGCGTCGTTCCACAGCCAGGTGTGCGGGCCGGCGGCGGACTCGCGGAGGCGGTCGTCGACGGCGCGCCACAGCTGATCGAGGTTCGCGGGCAGGAGGCAGGTCGGGGCGAATTGCGACGGGTCGGCGAGGTCGCGCCAGATCTGCTGGCAGTAGGCGAGCAGGTCGTTCTCGTAGAAGCGGACCAGCGGGGCCGACACCAGCGGGCCGCGGTGCCAGCGGCGCAGGCCGTCCGCGAGCGCGCGGCCGAGGTCGAGCAGGAGCGGGCGCGGGACCCGATGCGTGAGCAGCAGGTGCTTGCTCAGGTCGTGCTGCACGCCGAAGAAGTGGTAGTCGCGACCGGCCCGCACGCGCCGGGGTTCGGGCAGGCGCAGGCGAGACGCGAGGGCCAGCGCGGTGTAGTAGGCGGCGGTGCCGAGGGCGAGCGGGAGCTCGCCGCGGAGGTTGCCTTCGAGCCATGTCCGTTTGTTCATGGCCGAAGAGGCAGCTTGATAATAGCGCGGCCGCGGACCGAGCATGGGCGCCCGCGCTATCAGGCTGGCCGGCGCGGGGGCGCCGTCGATGACGCCGCGGGCGTCCCAGGTGAAGCCGAGGCGCTGCAGGTAGGCGCGCACGGCCGGGTGGCCGCCGAGGACGTCGACGCGGCCGACGACGGCCGCGTGGGCGGGGACGTCGTGGGCGGGGAAGCGGAGCAGGAGGCCGTGGTCGTCGCGGGCGAGCGCGGGGGCGACGCCGAAGCGCCGGCGATAGGCGCCGAGGAAGGGGCGGAGCAGGGCGGCCTCGGCGTCGGGACCCGCCGGCTCGGGCAGCGGCGCGGTGGCGACGTCGAGGAGCATGCGCGGCCTTCAGGGCGGCGAGCGCTCGTCAGGGCACCGGGACGAACTCGTCCCAGCCGTAGCGGCGGAGGTAGTTGCCCCACACGCCCTCGCACACGCGATCGTAGCGGCAGCCGGCGCACTCGGGCCGCTTGTGGCGGGCGCTGTCGTCGAGGTCGGCGCGGCGCACGGCGACGAGGCCGCCGTCGGGGCCGGAGCGGCGCTCGGCCAGGCGCTCGGCAGGGATGAGGTCGGTGTGCACGGCCACCGGCGGCTCGAAGTGGACGTAGTCCTCGACGTAGCCGCGGTTGTGGTCGGGCAGCCGGGTGGTGGTGCAGAGCGGGATGTCGACGAAGAACGCCTGAGCCTGCCGCTCGCGCGCGGACGCCTGGTGCAGGAAAGCCTCGGCGGCCGTGGCGATCTCGGTGTAGGTCGGGAACAGCTGGTCGAAGAAAGTGTTGGCCCGGCCGTTCGCCTGCATGACGTTGAAGACGACCTGGTCGACGCCGCGCTCGCGCAGGAACGCGTAGATGTCGTGGAGGTGGGGCAGGTTGCGCTTGGTGACGACAGTGCTGGTGTGCAGCGCGACGCCGAGGCGCTTGTAACGGGCGATGGTGGCGATGCCGCCGACGGTCTGCTCGAAGCTGCCGGGCGTGCGGGTGAGGCCGTCGTGCAGCTTGGCGGTGTGGCCGTGGATGCTGACGTAGACCTTGTTGAGCCCGGCGGACAGCAGGAGGCGCGCGTAGCGGTCATAGCTGAGTGCGCGACCGTTGGTCATCATGCTGATCTGGCGGGCACCTGCCTCTTTGGCCATCTTCACCCAGACGGGCAGCCGCTGGTTGGTGGTCGGCTCGCCGGAGGTGAAGCACACTTCTTCGAAGGCGTCGTGCTGGCCGAGGATCCAGCGCACCGTCTCGTCCGTGGTGGCGGAGTTGACGACGTAGCGGCCGTCGCGGTCCTCCTCCATGCAAAAGATGCAATTGTTGTTGCACACCGCGCCGGTCAGGATATGCACCCGCGGCGCCTTGCCGGCGATCCGCGCCTCGATCGCGCCGCCGGCGGGCAGGCGTTCACCAGGAGCCGTGGGAGCCGTGGGATCCATGCGAGCCGTGTGAGCCGTGCGAGCCGTGCGAGCCGTGCGAGCCGTGCGAGCCGTGCGACGCGTGACCCGGATCGCCGGGCGCGAAGGTGGCTGCGGCGACGAGGTCGCCGCTCGGCACGCCCGTCTCGGCGTATTCGAGCGCCTTGTCCGAGATCTCACGATGCTCGGGCCCAAGCACGGCGCTGGCCTTCTTGCGAAATGAGACGAGCTCGTCAGGATCAGGGGCGGCCATGGCTGCACCATAACCGAACCTCCGCGCGCTTCGCAGCACGAACCAGTGAGCTCGCGCGGGGCCGGTGCGAAGCGGCGGTAGCACCAGCCGAACGGCTCCAGAAGCGGCATTGCCGACAACTTGACACCGGGCGGGCCCCGCCCGTAGCGTCCCAGAAAGGTTCTTCGCATGCAGATTCGGGCACTCTCCCTCGCGCTGTTGGTCGCCGCGGCCTCGACGTCCGGCTGCAGCGACGACTTCGAGTTCCCCAACAGCTCCGGCAAGCCGACGGCGCCGGACGCCTCGAGCACGACGACGACGACGACGGGCGAGACGCCGGTGACGTCCACGCAAGGGACGACGGCCGTGGACACGACCACCGGCGATCCCACGGAGGTGCCGACGAGCTCGACGACCGACCCGTCGGGCGGCGGCATGTGCAACATCTACGACCAGGACTGCTCCGGCGACCAGAAGTGCACGGCGTACGCGAGCCCCAACACCTTCATCCCGGAGGGCATCAAGTGCGTGCCCGTGCCGGACGACCCGAAGGCCCCCAATGAGCCGTGCAGCGTCGGCGCCGAGGGCCTCGGCGACGACAACTGTGCGCTCGGCACGGTCTGCCTCGACCTCGACTACGACGGCAGCGGCTTCTGCCTGCCGTACTGCACCGGGGACTCGCAGAACCCGGTGTGCGAGGGCAGCGACACCACCTGCGTGAAGCTGTTCTTCGGCTACGACTTCGGCAACTGCTTCAAGCAGTGCGACCCGCTGCTGCAGAACTGCGCCGACGGCGAGGGCTGCTACATGGACGCGATCAAGGTCGGCGGCACCGGCTTCGTGTGCCTGCCGGTCGTGCAGGGCGGGGCGGAGGCGACCTTCCAGGACACGTGCATCGGCTGGTCGTCGTGCGCGCCGGGCTTCGCCTGCATCTACGACTCGCTCGTGCCCGACTGCAGCTTCTCGTACTGCTGCTCGCCGTGGTGCGACCTGTCCGAGGGCGACGGGCCGTGCCAGGAGCTGAGCGACAAGATGTCGTGCATCGCGTGGTACCCCAAGGATCAGGCCCCGCCGGGGTTCGAAAACGTCGGTGTCTGCGGGATCCCGGAGTAGCGGTCCCCCGGACGATTTCGGGCGGGACGCGCGCAATTTACGCTGAGAAATCAGCGTTTGGGCCTGGAAAAGCCGAGAAGACGGCCAACTTCGGGGTTTGTGCGCGATCGTTGGCGAAGTGGCGTGAGTCGGTAAAGCTGCCGTAAACTCACCGCCCGGGCCGTCCCGGCGGTGTATCAAAGCCGCCTGGGGCTACTGCGGCCCCCACGGAGGAGACTCAGATGCCAATGTCTCGGACAACTTCCCTCACCCTGCCGATGCTGCTCGCGTTGTTCGCGTCGCAGCTCGCCGCCTGCGCGCCGACCGTGTTCGACGACGCGACGGCGCTGGCCGTAGTCGGGGACCCGCCGCCGTTGCCGGCGCCGCCGCCGCCACCACCACCTCCCGAGCCGGAGCCGGAGCCGCCCAAGCGCGTGGTGGTCGAGGACAACAAGATCTCGATCGGCGAGAAGATCCAGTTCGACCTCGACAAGGCGACGATCCGCCCCGAGTCGGACGGCCTGATGGCCGAGATCATCTCGGTCATCAAGGAGAACCCGCACATCAAGAAGATCGCCATCGAGGGTCACACCTCGAGCGAGGGCACCGACAAGCACAACCTCAAGCTGTCGGACGCGCGCGCCAAGGCGGTGATGGAATATCTCGTGAAGAAGGGCGAGCTGCCCAAGGAGATGTTCACGGCCAAGGGCTACGGCGAGACGCGCCTCATCGCCGACGAATCGACGGAGGAGGGCAAGGAGAAGAACCGCCGCGTCGAGTTCAACATCGTCGAGCAGGACGTGACGAAGAAGAAGGTCGAGATCGATCCGAAGACCGGCCAGAAGAAGGTCGTCGAGGAGTCGACGTCGACCATCGCCAACCCGTCGCCCGAGACGCCGGCCGAGGGTGGCGCTGCTGCGCCCGCGCCCGCGCCCGCCGCCGACCCGGCCAAGGCCGCCAAGTAGAAGGGAGCCACGAACATGCGCACTTCCACGATCCTCTGCTCCCTGTTCGTCGCCGCGATGGCGACCGCCTGCTCCGGCGTCAAGCGCGACGCCGAGACCTACCGCGCCGACACGCGCTCGCTGCTCGAGACCAAGAACAGCGCGGTGAAGGCCTGCTACGACCAGGCCCTGGTCGACGACCAGAACGTCAGCGGCGAGGTCCTGGTCCGCTTCAAGGTCGAGAAGAAGACCGGCCGGCTGTACGACGTCGCCGTCGACCCCACCGGCACGCAGGCCCCCGAGACGCTGCAGTCGTGCATCGTCCGCGCCGTCGACGGCCTGGTGCTCGACCCGGTCGATCGCCGCGAGGGCGTCGCCTCGTACAAGTACACGTTCAAGGCCAACCCGCCGGTCCAGCTCTGAGCTGATTCGGGGGTGAGGCGCGGCCGTCGGGGTTCACCCCGGCGGCCGTGTTCGCGAGCGGCTGGTGCAGGGATGTCCTTCAGAGCATGTCTGTATAGACATGTCTGAAAGTACGCATCAGCCGAGCGCGCTGCGGGGGTCCCACAGAGTGTCGGCGATCAGGTGCAGCACGCCTTGCTCGCGCTGCAGGCGGCCGCTGACGCCGAGGAGCTGGGCGGTGCGGCCGATCAGGCCGTAGCGCTCGTAGACGCTGGCCCAGACGATCACGCTGAGCATGCCGGTCTCGTCTTCGAGGGTGTAGAAGGTGACGCCGCCGGCGGTCGGCGGGCGCTGGCGGCAGGTGACTGCGCCGACGTAGTCGATCGGGGTGCCGTTGCGCAGGCGGGCGACGGTGGCGGCGCCCTCGATGCCGAGGCGGCGCAGGGCCGGGCGCCACTCCGACAGCGGATGGCCGCGGGTGCTGTGGTGGGTGCGGCGGTAGTCCCAAAGGACGGCCTCGCCGGCGGTCAGCGGGGTGAACAGCGTCTGCTGGGCCGGCGGAGGGGCCGCCTCGGGCAGCGCGAGGGCGTCGCCGCGGGCGGCCGCGAGGCCACGGACGCGCCAGATCGCGGCCCGGCGGTCGAGGCCGAAGCCGATCAGCGCGCCGGCCTCGGCCAGGGCGTGCAGCGCGGGGGCCGAGAGGCGGGTGCGGCGGGCGAACTCGTCGAGGCTGGCGTACGGGGGCGGTGCGCCCTCGAGCGCGGCGCGGTCGAGCACGCCGAGGCCCTTGACGTAGCGCAGACCCATGCGCAGCGCGACCTTCGAGCTGTCCTCCGGGTCATGTTCCAAGGTGCAGTCCCAGGCGCTCTTGCGGACGTCGATCGGGCGGACCTCGATGCCGTGGCGCTGGGCGTCGGCGACCAGAGTGGAGGGGTGGTAGAAGCCCATCGGCTGGGCGTTGAGCAGCGCGCAGGTGAAGGCGGCCGGGTAGTGGCGGCGCAGCCAGGCGGTGGCGTAGGCGATCAGGGCGAACGAGGCGGCGTGGCTCTCGGGGAAGCCGTACTCGCCGAAGCCGCGGATCTGGGCGAACACCCGCTCGGCGAAGGTGCGGTCGATGCCCTTGTTCGCCATGCGCTCGACGATCCGGTCGTGGTGCGGCTCGATGCGCCCGGGGCTGCGCCAGGCGGCCATGTCGCGGCGCAGCTGGTCGGCCTCGCCGGGGGTGTAGTCGGCGGCGAGCATGGCGAGGCGCATGACCTGCTCCTGGAACAGCGGCACGCCGAGGGTCTTGGCGAGCACGCGCTCGAGGCTGGGGTGCGGGTAGACGGTCGGCTCCTCGTTGTTGCGGCGGCGCAGGTAGGGGTGGACCATGTCCCCCTGGATCGGGCCGGGGCGGACGATGGCGACCTCGATGACGAGGTCGTAGAAGGTCCGGGGCCGCAGGCGCGGCAGCATCGCCATCTGCGCGCGGCTCTCGATCTGGAACACGCCGACGGTGTCGGCCGCGCACAGCATGTCGTAGGTCGCGGGGTCCTCGGCGGGGATGGTGGCCATCGACAGCTCGCGGCCGTGGTGCACGCGGATGAGCTCGAGGGCGCGGCGGACCTGCGCCAGCGCGCCGAGGCCGAGCAGGTCGACCTTGAACAGGCCGAGGTCCTCGACGTCGTTCTTGTCCCACTGCACGATCGTGCGGCCGACCATCGCCGCCGGCTCGATCGGGCACAACGTGTCCACTGGGTCATGTCCCAAGAGGAAGCCGCCGGGGTGGGTGGCGGCGTGGCGCGGGAAGTCGAGGACCTCGCGCGAGAGGCGGAGCAGGTGGCCGTGGAGCGGGATGTCGGGGTCGATGCCGGCGGACTTGAGCATGGCGACGTCGAACTCGGCGCCCCAGGCGCTCTGCAGCTTGGCGGCGCGGTCGAGCAGGTCGGGCGCGGCGCCGAGGGCCTTGCCGACGTCGCGGATCGCCGAGCGCGGGCGGTAGCGGATGAAGGTAGCGACCATGGCGGCGTTGCGCCGGCCGTAGCGCTGATAGACGTGCTGGATGACCTCCTCGCGCCGCTCGTGCTCGATGTCGAGGTCGATGTCGGGCGGCTCGGCGCGCTCGCGGCTGATGAAGCGCTCGAACAGCAGATCCATGCGCACGGGGTCGATCGCGGTGATGCCGAGGCAGAAGCAGACGGCCGAATTGGCGGCGCTGCCGCGGCCCTGGCACAAGATCTGCTGCGAGCGGCAGAACTGCACCAGCTCCCACATGGTCAGGAAGTAGCCGCCGTAGTCGAGCTCGTCGATGAGGGCGAGCTCGCGGTCGAGCTGCGCGGCCACGGCCGGCGGGACGTCGCCGCGGTAGCGATCGCGGGCGCCGCGGAAGGTCAGCTCGCGCAGCCACGCCGAGCCGGAGGTGCCGTCGGGCAGCTCGCCGCCGGGGTAGCGGTAGCGCAGCTCGGCGAGCGAGAAGGTGCAGCGCTCGGCGACCTCGAGGGTGCGCGCGAGCGCGGCCGGGTCGTCGCGGAACAGCGCGGCCAGCTGGGCCGGCGACTTGAGGTCGTGCTCGGCGTTGGCCCGCAGCTGCGCGCCGGCCTGGGCGAGGCTGACGTTGCGGCGGATGCAGGTCAGGACGTCCTGCAGCGGGCGGCGGGCGGCGTCGTGGTAGAGCACCTCGGTGCCGGCGACCACCGGGACCTCGAGGCGCTCGGCGGCGGCGCGCAGGCGGGCCTCGAGCGGGGCCTCGGCGGCCTCGCGGTGGCGGGCGACGAGGGCGTAGAGGCGGCCGGCGAACGGCTCGCGCAGGGCCGGCAGCATGTCGGGGTCGAGCGTGAGGGCCACGAGCTCGCGGCCGTGCTCGGGCAGGTCGGCGAGGCGGACCCGACTGTGTCCCTTGGGACAGGACATGCGCCCGCGCGACAGCAGGCGGCACAGGTCGGCGTAGGCGGCCCGGGTCGGCGCGAGCAGCAGCAGCGGGCGTCCGGGCGGCGGGGCCACGGGGCGGGGCCGCTGGGCCGGCCGGCCGCGGCGGTCCTGCTTCGGCGGGCTGGTGACGGGGCGCTTGGTGCCTGGCGGTCGGGACATGCTCTGTTGAGCATGTTCTTGGGGATAGGCGTCGTGGGGCATGTCCTGGAGGACATGCTCTTCGGGCTCGTCGGGCGGGGCCTCGGGGGCGACGCCGAGCAGGTCGTCGGGGTCGCCGATGGTGACCTGGGCGCCGGTGATCACGGGGAAGCCGAGCTTCTGCGCGGCGACGTGGGCGCGCACGAGGCCGTAGACGCCGTCGCGGTCGGTCAGCGCCAGGGCCTGGAGGCCGTGGGCGTGGGCGGCGTTCACCAGCTCGTCGGGGTGCGAGGCGCCCTCGAGGAAGGAGAAGTTGCTCTTGACCCACAGAGCGGCGGCGCGGACGGTCATCGCTCCGCCTCTCAGTCGAGGATCCCGTGGATGTACCAGCGGTCGCGCGGGCGGTCGTAGAACAGCCAGGCGATGTCGCCGTGGGCGGTCTCGGCGAAGTAGTAGTCGCGCTCGACCTCGCGGGCCCACCAGCCGCCGCTGATCCGGTAGGGCCCGGCCATGCGCACGACGGGGCCGCGGACCAGGCCGCTGGCGGCCAACCAGTGCTCGTCGGCCTCGTCGCGGCGCGGCAGCGGCACGGGGCGCGGGAGCAGGCGCCGGCAAAGCGGTGGGGCGGCCAGGGCCTCGTGGTGGTTGGCCGGAAGGTCATGTACGATCGGACATGTCACTTCGGACACGGGCTCCCAGGCGAAGCTTGCTTCGGGGAGGTGGGCGGAGCGGAGGGTGGCGCGGGTGACGGCCTGCTCGCCGAAGGCGGCGCGGACGCGGGCGAGGGCCCTGGCGGCGGCGGCGAGGTCGCGACCGCGGCCGCGCAGGAGGGCCAGCTGCTCGGCGCGGGCGCGGGCGCCGAGGCCGACGAGGACGACCCGCTGGACCGGGGCGGCGAGGGTGAGGCCGTCGAGGCGCAGGCGCAGGAGGTCGAGCAGCTGCAGCAGATCGTCGGGCTCGGCCTGCAGCGGGGCGGCCGGCTCGACGACTGTGACGACGGGGTCCTCGTGGTCGAGCTCGAGGGTGAGGCGGAGCTCGACGAGGGCGTCGCCGCCGCTGCAGACCTGGCGTAAGAGACAGGCGATCGGCTCCTTGAGCGCGAACAGCAGCCGCTCGCGGTCGTCGTCGGGCGGGTCGATCTCGAGCGCGACCTCGGGCGGATCGTCGGGCTGGGCCGGGCGCAGCGGGGCGTGCTCGCGGCCGGAGGCGCGGGCGTGGAGGGCGGCGGCGGCGCTGCCGAGGCGGGTCCGCACGTCGGCCGCGGGCAGGGCGAGGAAGCCGCCGAGGGTGGAGATCCCGAGCTTCTCGAGGGTGTCCTGAAGGACATGTGAGAGGTCGAGCGCGGCGAGCGGGACCGCGCCGACGCGGGCGGTCTCCTCGGCGGGGCTGGCGAGCACGAGCGGGGCGCTCAGCGAGCCGAGGCGGGCCAGGGCGAGGGTGTGGAAGCGGGTGAAGCCGACGGCGACGCCGGCGGCGTAACCGAGCGCCTCGAGGTCGCGGCGGAGGCCGCCGGCCCAGGTCGGGAGATCGCCCTGCAGCCGCTCGAGGCCGGTCGGATCGAGCCAGAAGGCGCCGCGCGGATCGAGGCACGGCTCGACCCGCGGGGAGCGGCGCAGCAGGGTCCGCAGCAGCTCGTCGGCGGCCTCGTCGAGGATGTCCTCGGGGACAGGTTCGGCGTGGAGCTCGGGCACGAGGCCGCGCGCGGCGGCGCAGCGCATGCCGCGAGCGACGCCGCGGCGCCGCGCGGCCTGGCTGGCCCACAGGACCTCGGCCTGCGGGCCCTCGCGGCGGAGCACGGCGACCGGGGCGCCGCGCAGCTCGGGCCGCCGGCGCAGCAGGACCTGCAGCGGGAAGGCGGGCAGGTGGGCGCAGGCGAGGCGCGAGGGCGCGGCCGGAGACGAGCTGTCCTCGGGGACATGTGCCGGAGCGCGCGCGATCCCGGCGCTCGCAGGCGGAGCGCCGAGGAAGAGCGCGGGCTGAGACGGACGGGCCATGAGGGGGACGGCGAGGCCGGCGAAGCGAACGCGGTGCTGCGAAGCGAAGGAGCGACGCCGGCGAGCGCGAGCGGAGGCGGTGATGCGAGGCGAAGGAGCCGGGGAGCGAGCGAGGCGCGAGGCTGCGAAGCGCAGGGAGCGAGCGAGGCGCGAAGCGATGTTGCGGAGCGCGAGCGGAGGCGGCGAGGCGAGGAGCGCGGAGAGGACGCCAGGCGATGCGCGAGTGAAGGCGGTGATGCGAGGCGGAGGAGCGCGGAGAGCGAGGACGCAGGCGATGCGCGAGCGACGGCGGTGATGCGAGGCGAGCGAAGGCGCGCGCGAGCGGGCTCGTCGCGCGCTCGGCTGTCAGGCCAGGCCCCAGGGGCCGCGGCGGAGCTCGCTGGCGGCCAGGCGCGGGGCGGCGCCCTTGTGCTTGAGGATGTCGGGGCGGACGGCGAACAGGCCGGCGCCGCGGCGCTCGCGACGGGGCTGGAGGCGCAGGCCGACCATGGGGCCCAGGGAGTCGCGCTGGGCCGAGCGGCGGGTCAGGAGGACGACGCGGCAGCCGTGCACGCGCGCGAGGCCGGCCAGGCGAGCCTGCCAGGCGCTGCCGTGCAGTCCGCGAGGACAGGTCCGAACGGGCATGCCCTCCGGGACAGGTCGATCTCCCGCGGGGAGCTTGTCGCTCGCGTCCGCGCGCGGCGGGGGCGGGGCGCTGAGGTCGAGGACGCACAGGCCGTAGCCGCCCGAGCGCAGCAGCAGCTCGGCGGCGCGGGCGATGCCGGCGGGGCCGCGATCTTCGGGGATGTGGATGACGATCAGGGCGTCGAGGTCGACGCCGGAGTCGGCCAGGTCGGGCGGGAACAGCGGGCCGCCTGCCGGCTGAATCCACACTGTGGTCTCGCCCTCGAGCTGGGCCTGACGGACGAGCGCGACGGCGGTGGTGAGGCGAGCGCCCGCGGCCCCGCCCGAGACCTCGATCAGCTTGCCGGGCGCGGCCAGGGTGACGAAGGAGGCGGGCGAGGCGACGCTCTCGGTCGATTCGGAAGCTGTCCCTTCGGCCAGCTCGTCAACCGTCCTCTCCTCCTCTTCAACCCCCCTCAGCGCCACGACCGTCATGCGACAAAGTTACTGAACATCCAATCAGAATCAAAGAAATTTGTGTGTTCTGCATTACGCTCGGAACCGACCAGCGCGAATCGGCGCACCTGCGCGCGAGTGCGCAGCGCGGATGTGCTCACGCATCGATCTGTCCGAAGGGACATGTCAAAAGCGCGCGCGGACGCGTGGTAAAACCTGCGGCCGATGGCAGGGGACCACTCGACCGCGCACATCATCCAGTCGCTCGTCGCCAACTTGCTCATCGCGGTGGCGAAGGGCGTTGCGGCGGTGATCACGGGCTCGGGCGCGATGCTCGCCGAGACGCTGCACTCGTTCGCCGACTGCGGGAACCAGCTGCTGCTGCTGCTGGGCGTGCGCACGAGCCGACGGGCGCCGACCGAGAGGCATCCGCTGGGCCACGGCCGCTCGCTCTACTTCTGGTCATTCATGGTGGCGCTGCTGCTGTTCTCCGGCGGCGGAGTGTTCTCGCTGTACGAGGGCATCCACAAGCTCGGCCACCCGGGCGAGGTGGAGAGCGTGGAGGTCGGCCTGGCGGTGCTGGCGCTGTCGCTGGCGATCGAGGGCTGGGCGACGCTGAAGAACATCGCCGAGATGAACAAGCGCCGCCGCGGCAAGCCGTTCTTCCAGTACCTGCGCGACAGCAAGGACTCCGACCTGGTGGTGGTGTTCGGCGAGAACGCGGCGGCCTGCCTCGGCCTCATCTTCGCGTTGCTGGCCCTGCTGATGGCGAGCGTGACCGGCGATGCGCGGTGGGACGCGATCGGCACGCTGGCGATCGGCGTGGTGCTGATCGGCGTGGCGGTGTTCCTCGCCGTCGAGGTGAAGTCGCTGCTGGTCGGCGAGGCCGCCGACCCAGAGATCGCGGCGGCCGCCGCGGCGCTGGCGGTCGAGGACCCGAAGATCACGCGCGTGCTGCGGCTCATCACGGTGCAGCAGGGGCCGGGCGAGGTGCTGGTGGCCGTCAAGCTCGGCTTCGCCGAGGGGATGACGGTGGAGCAGGTGGCAGGGACGATCAACGAGTTCGAGACGCGCCTGCGCGGTCGCTGCCCCGAGGTGAAGTGGTGCTTCGTCGAGCCCGACATCCCGCGCACTTGAGGCGGGAGCGAGCGACTCTTTCTTCGATTCTCGTGGGGTGAGGCGGGTTCACTCGCGGTGAGCGTCGAACACGAGGCGCCGCGCGAACTCTCCCTCGACGAGCGCGGCGGCGGCCTCGGCCAGCTGCGCCACGCGGTCGCTGCGATCGCCCGGAGCGAGGTCGCGGATCCGGTCGAGCAGGGCTCGATAAGCAGCGAGCAGCGATTCGCGCGTCTCGGCCAGGCTGTCCGAAGGGGCAGATTCTGAGCGTGGCGACAGCGGGGCGTCCGAAGGGACGGGCTCGGAGTGCGGGGTCAGCGGGGTGCCCGAAGGGACAGGGTCGGAAGAGGGAACTCGAAACATGTCCGAATGGTCATGTTCCGAGGGTGGGTTCAGCGAGGTGTCCGAAGGGACAGGCTCGGAAGAGCCGGTCCGCAACATGTTCGAAGGGACAGGTTCGGTGCTGGGCCGGGTGGGGTCCGAAGGGCTGGGCTGGGTGACCGTCGGTGGGGTCGGTGGCCCGCTCGCTGGGGTCGCCGCGGCCGGGTGTGGGGCAGCGGGTGCCTCGAGGGGGTCCATCGTCTCCATCTGGTCGTCGTGCATCCCGGCCTCCGTGGGCGAGTCGCTCTGGCGAGGAGGCGGGTCGCTCTCGGCGACACCCGGCCCTCGCGGCGCGGTTGTCCGCGCTGACCCACGTTTCCCGCGGCCGAGGCGAGGGTGTCAACGTTCGATCGGGCGCGCGTACGCTGTCGCGAACGCGCGGCGCGGGCCTGTTGGCGCGATGGATGTCCCGAGAGACAGGTCGTGCGGGCGACGGAGCCGGGCGCGCCGCAGGCGGTCGCGGACGAGGTCGGTCTCCGCCGGCAGCCGCACGAACGGCCGTGCAGCGGCGTGGTCGGTTTTCGCTCGCGGCAGCGTCGGCTATAGTTCGCGCGCGTCGCAGGCAGCCCGTGGCGGGCGGCGCAAGGAGAGTCCCATGTCTGAAGCGGTTTCTGGCGCGATCCCTCGCATCGGCGAAGTGGCCCCCGATTTCGAGGCCGAGACGACGCAGGGCGTCATCAAGTTTTCGGAGTGGCAAGGCGGCAAGTGGGTGGTGCTGTTTTCGCACCCGGCCGACTTCACGCCGGTCTGCACGACCGAACTCGCCGAGTTCGCGCGGAAGAACGACGAGTTCGCCAAGCGCGACGCCAAGCTCATCGGTCTGTCGATCGACTCGATCCACAGCCACATGGCGTGGCTGCAGAACATCAAGGAGCGGCTCGGGGTCGAGATCCCGTACCCGCTGATCGCCGACATCGACATGAAGGTGGCGCAGAAGTTCGGCATGCTGCACCCCGAGGCGAGCAGCACCGCCACGGTCCGCGCGGTGTTCTTCATCAACCCCGACCGCAAGGTGCAGGCGCTCGTCTATTACCCGCTGACGAACGGACGGAACATCGACGAGGTGATCCGCCTGCTCGACAGCCTGCAGACCTCGGCCAAGCACTCGGTGGCGACGCCCGCGAACTGGCGCCCGGGCGACAAGGTCATCATCCCGCCGCCGCGCAGCGTCGAGGCGCTGCAGCAGCGGATGGCCCGCACCGACATGGAACACGTCGACTTCTATCTCGGGTTCAAGCAGCTCGAGAAGCCGGCGTCGTAGCGGCCGGCCGCGCCTGTGCCTCGCTCGCGGCATCCTCATACGGGAGCCGCGGAGCGGGGCGGGCAGGGCGTCAGAACGGGACCGAGAAGGCGAGGCTGCCGAGGCGGGCGTAGGGGCCGAAGCGGTAGCCTTCCGAGTAGAAGACGTGGTTGTACGTGGCCTGCACCCACGCGCCCTTGAGCCAGTGGAGGCCGCGCACCTTGGCCAGACCGTCGAGCTCGACGGTCATCTCGACGCCGGGCGTGTGCGAGTGGAACTTGGTCATCTTCGGGTCGGCGGTGCGATAGATGGTGTCGCTGCCGTAGTTGCCGTCGGCGCGCCAGAAGTAGGCGCCGGTCTGGGTGTAGAAGCGGTAGCGCAGGCGCAGGATGACGCGCCGCAAGAAGCGGACGTGGGCCCGGAACTCGGGCGCGTGGGCGAGGATGGCCCAGTCGTCGGCGTAGAAGCGGTAGCGGCCCTCGAGCACGAGCGGGGTCTTCGGCACGGCGTAGCGCAGGAAGCCGCTCAAGGCGACGCGCCGGCGCAGACGCGGGTGCGACTCGTCGAGGCCGTCGCGGACCTTGCGGTACGGGTTGTCCTGCGGACCCTTGGAGACGATGCCCTCGGCCAGCACGCCGCCGAGCAGCCGGCGAGTGAGGGCGTGGGTGTACCCGAGGCCGAGGTAGTGGACCTGCAAGAGGTTGGACGGCCGACCACCTGTCTCCGGGGACATCTCCTCGAGGTTCATCCGGCCGCCGGTCCACGGGATCGCGCGCCCGCCGTAGAGCTGCAGCACGGAGTCGAGGTTGGCCATGTACTGCAGGCTGACGGTGCCGGCGCGGTTGAAGACGTCACGTGCGCCGCCGAGGCCGAAGCTGCGCGAGACCCAGTCGCTCTCGGTCGAGTAGCGGAAGAAGCCGCCGAACGACCACTCCTTGAGCCGCGCAGAGGCCCGCAAGGTGCCCTCGTGGCGGAACTCGGTGAAGAGGAAGTCGCCGCCGGTGACCGCCGCCGCGCCGGCGCCGATCGAGGCGGAGGTGACGGCGTCGAGCAGGTACTCGGCGCCGATCGTGAAGCGCTCGTCAGGGAGGTCCTTCTCGACGTAGACGACCGGCGCGAGCACCCGGGTCGAGGTCTCGCGGTAGTAGTTGCCGCGCACGGTGACGCGATCCTCGGCCGCGAGGTCGCGGGCGACGAGGAGCGAGACGAAGCAGGCGAAGACGACTAGCCGCAGCCGCATCCGCCACCTGCGGCGCCGTGGCCGCCGAACCCGCCCTCGCGCGCCGATTCGACGTGCGACTGGAATTTCTCCTCCATGCCTTCGACGGCGGGGTTCATCTCGGGGCGGCTCAGGACCTCGCGCTCGGAAGGACGAACCGTGGCGCAGCCGGCCGGGAGGGCGACTGCTGCGAGGACAAGGGCGACGAGGCGCGCGGGTCCGGCGAACATCGGCCCGAACTTAGCGCCAGAAATCTCGCGGCAGCAAGGCCCCGCGGATCGGGCGTCGACGGCCGTTGCACTCTTGTCAGCGCGGCCCGCCTGGTCTATCCCCCCGTGCGCATGGGCCTCCTGATCGTCATCGACGGGCCTGCCGGCGCGGGAAAGAGCACGGTCGCGCGCCGCGTGGCGCAGCACTTCGGATTGCCGGTGCTGGACACCGGCGCCATCTATCGCACGCTGGCGCTGGCGGCCCGCGAGCGCGGGATCGCCTGGAGCGACGAGGCGGGCCTGGTGGCGCTGGCCGCGAGCCTGCCGATCCGCTTCGAAGCAGCGAGGGAAGGCGGCGGCCCGCGGGTGCTCTACGACGGGCGAGACGTCACGCAGGCGATCCGGACGCCGGAGATCTCCGAGGGCTCGTCGCAGGTGTCGGCGCTGCCGGCGGTGCGCGCGAGCCTGCTGGAGATCCAGCGCCGGCTCGGCCGCGACGGCTGCGTGGCCGAAGGTCGCGACCTCGGCACGGTGGTGTTCCCCGATGCGGCCCACAAGTTCTTCCTCACGGCCAGCGACGCCGTCCGCGCCGCTCGCCGCCAGGCCGAGCTCGAGGGCGCCGCGCTGGCAGACGTCCTGCGCGACCTGAACCGGCGGGACGAACGCGACCGGTCCCGGGCGACGGCCCCCATGACCCGGGCCGAGGACGCCGTTCTCGTCGATTCCAGCGACCTCGACGCCGACGCGGTGGTGGCCGCCATCGTCACGGCGGTGACGTCCAGGCTCTCAGGGCCCCGCGGGGCCGCCGGCGGGCCGGTTGACGGGTCGCCCAAAAGCGCCTAGCTTCCCCCCGCTCGCGTAGGCCATGGTGGCGTGCGTCGTGCGTGTCCGCGAGGTCACGGCACGAGGCCCTCCCACTCAAGAGCCAGCGCGGGTTGGAAGGAACTTTCACCCCAACATGCAAGAGCAACACAACCTGCGCGCCGAGGGAGACGACGACTTCGCGGCGCTCTTCGAGAAGAACACCCAGGAAAATCCAGAGATTCGTGAAGGCACGATCGTCCTGGGGACCATCGTCGACGTGATCGGCGAGTACGCAGTCGTCGATGTCGGTTGCAAGGCCGAAGGCCAGGTGCCGCTGCGCGAGTTCGCCGAGGAGGACGGCACGATCAACGTCCGCGTGGGCGACAAGATCGAGGTCCTGCTCGAGGCGCAGGAGGACAACAACGGCCTCGTGGTCCTGTCGAAGGACAAGGCCCGCAAGCGTAAGGTGTGGGACGAGATCCAGTCGGCTTGCGAGGCCGAGGGTCTGGTCCGCGGCACCATCCAGGCGCGCGTGAAGGGCGGCCTCGCGGTGCTGCTGCAGGGCGGCGTGAAGGCGTTCTTGCCGGGGAGCCAGGTCGATCTGCGGCCCGTCCGCAACCTCGACACCTTCATCGGCAAGGACTTCGACTTCAAAATTATAAAGTTCAACAAGAAGCGCGGCAACATCGTCCTGTCGCGCCGGGTGCTGCTCGAGGCGGAGCGCGCCAACCTCAAGAGCGACACGCTCAACCGGCTGCAAGAGGGCGAGATCGTCGAGGGTGTGGTCAAGAACCTCACCGACTACGGCGCCTTCATCGACCTCGGCGGCATCGACGGCCTGCTCCACATCACGGACATGTCGTGGGGCCGCGTCAACCACCCGAGCGAGCTGTTCCAGGTCGGCGACAAGGTCCGCGTCAAGGTCCTGAAGTTCAACTCGGACTCGGAGCGCGTCAGCCTCGGCCTCAAGCAGATCACCGCGGACCCGTGGGTCAACGCCGAGCAGCGTTACATCCCCGGCACCGTGGTCGAGGGCAAGGTCGTCAGCATCAAGGACTACGGCGCCTTCATCGAGCTCGAGGAGGGCATCGAGGGTCTGGTCCACGTGTCCGAGATGTCCTGGACGCGCCAGATCAAGAACCCGAAGCAGATCCTCAAGATCGGCGATCAGGTCCGCGCGGTGGTCCTCGACATCGACGTGTCGCAGAACCGCATCTCCCTCGGCATGAAGCAGCTCGAGGAGAACCCGTACGACAAGGTGCTCGAGACCTACCCGCCGGGCACCATCGTCGAGGGCGTGGTCCGCAACATCGCCGACTTCGGCGTGTTCGTGGAGCTCGAGCCCGGCATCGACGGCCTCGTGCACATCACGGACCTCAGCTGGACGCAGCGGGTCCGCCACCCGAGCGAGCTGTTCAAGAAGGGCGACCGCGTGCGCGCGATGGTCCTGAACATCGACAACTCGGGCGAGAAGCCGAAGATCAGCCTCGGCCTCAAGCAGCTCGCGCAGGATCCGTGGGACCGGATCCCGTACGACTACCCGATCGGCAAGATCATCGAGGTCAAGATCCTCAAGCTGACCGACTTCGGCGCGTTCGCCGAGCTCGAGCCCGGCATCGAGGGCCTGATCCACATCTCGGAGATCAGCGAGGAGCGCATCGAGGACCCCCGCTCGGTGCTCGAGCCGAATCAGCGGGTGCGCGCGGAGCTCATCCAGATGGATCCGGGCGAGCGCAAGATCGGTCTGTCGGTCAAGAGCGCCAAGCGCCAGGACGAGCTCGCCGACGCCCAGGGCTACGCCAACGCCAGCGAGGCCGGCGCGACCCTCGGCGACGTGTTCGCCAACAAGTTCCGCGACCGCTCGTAGTCGTGGGCCCGCGCGGCTGCGCGGGACGTGAGCTCGCGGCGCCGACCACCCCAGGGTGGTGGCGCCGCGGAGCATGAAGGCCCCGTCCGATCTGCGGTCCCCGCGGATGCAGGCGGGGCCTTCGCTGTTCAAGGCAGCGTGCGCGACGGCGCTTGATCGCTCCCCGAAGTCGGGGTAAGCCGCCGGGCATGGCCGAGGTACTGGCGAAGGTGCAGACGATCGAGGGCACACTCGACGCGGCGGGGTTGCGGCTGGCGATCGTCGTCAGCCGGTTCAACAACTTCGTCACCGAGCGCTTGCTCGAGGGGGCCGTCGACGCGCTGGTGCGCTCGGGCGCCCGCCCCGAAGACATCACCGTGGTGCGTTGCCCGGGCGCGTTCGAGATCCCGATGGTCGTCGGCCAGGTGCTGTCGGCCAAGAGCTACGACGCGGTGATCACCCTGGGCTGCCTGATCCGCGGCGACACCATCCACTTCGACCTGATCGCGGCCGAGTGCACGCGCGGCGTGTCGCAGATGGCGCTCGCGTTCGAGGTGCCGGTGACGTTCGGCGTGCTGACGACCGACACTCTCGAGCAGGCGATCAACCGCGCGGGCGCCAAGGCGGGCAACAAGGGCGCCGAGGCGGCCATGGCGGCGGTCGAGCAGGTCCGGCTGTACCGCGAGATCGCGGCCCGCGGGGCGGCCGACGCCCAGACCGAGGCCTCCGGTGGCTGACGCGAAGCCGCGGCACCCGCATCGGGCGCACGGACGAGAGGTGGCGTTGCTGGCGCTGTGTCACCTCGAGTCGTATCGCCCCGAGGAGCGCGCGCGGGCGCTCGAGCTGTTCTGGGCCCACGTCCCCGCCGAGGCCGGCGACGGCGGCCAGGAGCTGCGCGGCTGGCTGGCCGATCCCAAGGTCGTCGAGTTCGCGCGGCGGCTGTTGACGGTGAGCAGCGAGCGCGCGGCGGAGATCGACGGGGCCATCGAGGCGACGTCGCGCTCGTGGCGGCTGGCGCGGATGGATCGCGTCGACCGCAACGTGCTGCGCCTGGTCGGCGCCGAGAGCCTCGGCCTGTCCGAAACGCCACGTGCGGTGGTCGTCTCCGAGGCGGTCCGACTGGCGGCCCGCTACGGCAGCGAGCGCAGCGCCCCGTTCGTCAACGGGGTCGCGCAAGCGTTGGCCGGCAAGCTGCGCGGCGACTCTCGCGAAGAGTCGTAGCGCGGAGACGGGTGCGGACGCTCGGGCACAGGGGAGGACGGGGCGCGCGCCCGGCGACCGTACAGTTGTCCGCGCGGTGTCTGCGCGATTCCTGTCCGTCCGCGATGTTACGGGGGGACGGGCGTCCGGGCGTATACTCGCCGAGATGCCGATCCGCGCTCTGGTCGTCGATGACTCCCCGGCGATGCGGAACTTCGTCAGCTCGGTCCTGGAGTCGTCGGGTCAGTACGACGTCGACGAGGTCGGGCACGGGTTCGAGGCCATACGCCTGTTGCCGCGAGGCGACTACGCGCTGTTCGTGTTCGACGTGAACATGCCTGACTTCAACGGGCTCGAGTTGATCCGGGCCGTGCGCGAGCAGCCGCGTTACTCCAAGACGCCGCTGGTGGTGATGACCACCGAGGGCCGCCTCGGCGACGTCGAGCGCGCGAAGCAGGCCGGGGCTCACGTCGTGCTGACCAAGCCGTTCACGCCCGAGGTCCTGCTCGCGGCGGTCGCCAAGGCGCTCGGAGGCGGCGATTGACGAGCATCGACCAGAACGCCGCCGAGTTCATCGCCGAGGCGCAGGAGATCATCGAGACCTTCTCGCGCACGCTGCTCGAACTCGAGGCGCAGTCGCGCGGATCAGGCCCGGAGCCGGACCTGATCAACGCGGCGTTCAGGGCGATCCACAGTCTAAAGGGCCTCGCCGGTCTGTTCGGCGCGGCGGCCATCGGCGGGCTGGCCCACAGCCTCGAGAACACGCTCGACAGCCTGCGCCTCGGCAAGCTCGACCTGTCGCGCCCGGTGCTCGACGTGCTGTTCGAGGCGATCGAGATGTTCGGCCGGTTGCTCGTGCCGCAGGGCGACGAGGGCGGGGGCGGCGAGGTCGACATCGAGCCAGTGCTGCAGCGGCTGCGCCAGCTCGGCGAGCGCGAGGCGGAGTCGACTGGCCCTCAGGACAGCCTCGAGTGGGTCGGCGAGAACATCCTCAGCGTGCTCACCGAGTACGAGGAGCACCGGCTGCGCGAGAACATCAAGGCCGGGCGCAACCTGTACCGCGTCCACGCCAAGTTCGACATCATGCAGATCGATGTCGGGCTCGAGCAGCTCAAAGACAAGATGAAGGGCTACGGGGAGGTCATCACGTACCTCCCCAGCGCCGACGGCTCGTCCGACGACGCGATCGAGCTCGACATCCTGCTCGGCTCGAAGGGCAGCCTCGGCGAGATCAACGGGGCGCTGGCCAACCCCGACGTCACCGTCCACCGGCTGACGCCCGCGGGCGACGCTCCGGCCGCGCCGCAGCCGGCGCCCGGCCGCCCGACGCCGGCGCCGGCGGCCCCGAAGCCTGCCCCTCCGAGCATGTCCGAAGGGACATCTCGCCGCGCCGAGCCGCCACCGCGCGCCGGATCGCCGACGCAGACGCGCACGGTGGTGACGACGACGGAGGAGCCCGACCCGACCAGCGCGGCGTCGAGCGAGGCGAGCCTGCGCAGCCTCAGCCAGACGGTGCGGGTCGACCTGCGCCGCCTCGACGTGCTGATGAACCTGGTCGGCGAGCTGGGCCTGGTGCAGGCCAACCTCACCGGGGTGCTCGACGAGCTGCGCCAGATCGATCACAGCGCCGACGTGTCACGCGAGCTGCGGGTCCAGATCCGCGACATGCACCGCAAGCTGGCGCTGCTGCAGCAGGGCATCCTCGACGTACGCATGGTCCCGATCGGCCAGGTGTTCGACAAGCTGGCCCGCGTGGTCCGCAAGCTGAGCCGCGACCTCGACAAGGAGATCCGCCTCGTCATCTCGGGCGCCGAGACGGTGCTCGACAAGTTGATCGTGGAGGAGCTGTCCGACCCGCTGATGCACATGATCCGCAACTGCATCGACCACGGGATCGAGCCGGCGGCCGAGCGCGTGGCCCTCGGCAAGCTGCCGGGCGGGAAGATCGAGCTGCGCGCGTTCCAGAAGGGCAACCGCGTGGTCATCGAGGTCGAGGACGACGGCCGCGGGATGGACTGGACCCGGATCCGCGACGTCGCGGTCCGCCGCAACCTCCTCAACACCGAGGAGGCCGCGTCGCTGACCCCGGGCGAGGCGGTCAACCTGATCTTCCAGCCGGGCTTCAGCACCCGCGACTCGGCGACCGAGCTGTCGGGCCGCGGCGTCGGCATGGACATCGTCAAGACCAACATCGCCCGCCTGTCGGGGATGATCGACGTCACCACCGACCTCGGCCGCGGCACGACCTTCTCGATCACGCTGCCGGTGACTCTGGCCATCATCCAGGCGCTGGTGATCCAGTCGGCCGGTCACACGTTCTGCATCCCGCTCAACTCGGTGCTCGAGTCGATCATGGTCGAGACCCGCGAGATCGGGACGGTCGAGGGCCACGAGGTCATCACGCTCGGCGGCCGCACGCTGCCGCTGCTGCAGCTGTCGCGCCTGTTCGGGCTGAAGCCGCTGCACAAGAACTACCGCGACCCGAACCGCCTCTACGTGGTGGTGGTCGGCCTGGCGCAGCACCGCGTCGGCCTGGTGGTCGACGAGCTGCTCGGTCAGCAGGACGTGGTCATCAAGCCGCTCGGCAGCGCGGTCCGCAACGTGCCGGGCATCGCCGGCGCGACGGAGCTCGGGGCCAACCGCACGGTGCTGCTGCTCGACGTCGGCCGGCTCGTCGACGAGGGCGTGCGCCAGGTGGACGCGGCGTACCAGATCGGAGGCGGCCATGTCCGGTGAGCGCGAAGACCTGTGGCAGGCGCTGCTGCGCGGCGGCGAGGCGGTGGTCACCGACGAGGACTACGAGCACGGCTACAAGCGCGAGGTCCGGCAGGACCTGCAGCAGTACGTGACGTTCCGCGTCAGCGGCGAGGTCTACGGCCTGGCGATCCACGAGATCGAGGAGATCAGCAAGGTCTTCCAGACCACCCACGTGCCGCGCACGGCCGACTTCCTGCTCGGCATCGGCAACGTCCGCGGCCGCATCATGCCGGTGATCGACTTGGCCCGTCGACTGCGTCTGCGCCCGGTCGAGCGCGGGCGAGCGGCCCGCGTGCTGATCGTCCACTTCAACGACGAGCCCTACGGGCTGGTGGTCGACGAGGTCATGGACGTGATCCGGATCCCGCCCGAGGCGATGGAGGACAAGCCCGGCGGCCTCACCGGCGCGCGCGCCGAGTACATCCGCGCGCTCGGCCGCACGGGCAGGGATCTGGTCATCATCCTCCACCTGCCGGCGCTGCTCGACGCCAAGGACTTCGTCAAGGCGACGGTCTACGAGGAGGGTCGCACGTGACCGACGTCCGCGACGGCCGCGAGGCTCGCGACGGCCGCAGCGCTGTCGGCGAGGAGGACCTCAAGGTCGCCGGCTTCTACGTCGGCCCGGGCCTCTACGGCATCGAGATCATGCGGATCAAGGAGGTCATCCAGGCCCGCCCGTATCCGATCCGCCCGGTGCCTTACGCGCCGGAGATCGTGGAGGGCGTGATCCAGCTGCGCGGCGTGGTGATCCCGGTGGTGGACCTGCGGCGTCGCTTCAGGGTGCCGATCGATCCGGCCATCGACCACCTCAACAAGCTGATCATCGTCAGCGTGGCCGGGCGGATCGCCGGGCTCAAGGTCGACCGGGTGATCGGCGAGCTGCGGGTGCCGGCCGGCGGCCTGCGCCCGGCGCCGTCGATGCTGCGGCCCGAGCTGGATCGCAGCGCCGACGGCAACATCTTCAGCGGCGTGTCGCGGGCCCATCGGCACCGCGACCGCTCGGAAGGGCGTCGCCAGCCGTTGATCGGGCCCGATCGTCGGGCGCCGACGCAGGTGGGTGGGTCGGGTCAGCCCGCGCCCACGGAAGACCGTCAAGCAGGTGAAGACATGGTGTTCGTCATCAACCTCGATGCGCTGCTGCGCACGGGGGGGAGGTAGCGCGGGGTGAGCGAGGCGCAGGCGAGGCTCAAGATCCTGGTCGCGCACGAGCGGCTGGCGCTCGGGCAGGCGATCGGCCGCGTTCTGGCGGCGCAAGGGTTCGTGGCGGTGACCGTGACCGATACGGCGGCGGCGGAGCAGGCGATGCGCGGCGACATGTTCGCGGCGCTGGTGCTGGACGTCGCGTTGCCGGGCGGCAAGGCGTGTCACGAGCTGATCCAACTGGCGAAGTTCGAACTGCCGGCGCCGATCCCCGCGGTCGTGCTGGTGGCGTCGGTGTTCCGCAAGACCAGCTACAAGCGGCGACCGACCCAGCTGTACGGCGCGGACGACTACGTCGAGATCCATCGCCTCGGCGATCAGCTGCCGGGCAAGCTGTGGCACCTGCTCGGCGGCGATCCGGCGGCGATGCCGGGGCTCGTCGAGGCGGAGGCGGTGCTGTCGACGATCCAGGACGAGGGCGATCAGCGGCTGTTCGAACAGCGCGGCCGTACGCTGCGATTGTCCGAGCTGATCGTCGCCGACCTGATCCTCTACGCCGGCGACCGCGTGCTGGCGGCGACGACCCAGGCCGAGGCGCGCGAGCTGCTCGCCGGCGACCTCGAGTCGGCGCGTCAGCTGTTCCGCCAGATCAACCCGGTCCCGCTGGCGCCGGGCGTCGATCCGATCGGCGCCGCCTTCGACGACATGATGCGGATGTTCAACCTCGATCCCGGGGAGCCCCGATGAACGCGCTTCGCTCCGATCTCGCGCGGTGTCTCGAGTTTTTCGGGAGCGAACGCTGGCGCGAGCGCAAGGACGCGGCCCGCGACCTGCTGGCCGCGGTCCGCGAGCAACCACCCGCGCCCGACCAGCTCGCCATCCTCGTCGAGCAGCTGCTCGACGGCCTGGTGACGCCGGACTCGGTGGCGCGGCGGTCCGTGTGCCACGAGGTGCTGACGGGCATCGGTCCGTCGGTGGTGCCGGCCATCCGCCGGCGACTCCGCGTCGGCGGAGCAGGGGCGCGCATGATCGTCGACCTGCTCGGCGACGTCGGCGGGGCCGACGACGTGCCGCTGCTGGCGGCGATCCTCGGCGCGCCGGGCGACGACAACGTGCGCGCGTCGGCGGCCGCGGCCCTCGGGGTGCTCGGCGGGGCCGAGGCCGAGCGCGCGCTGACGAATGTCCTTTCGGACAGCTCGGAGATGCTGCGGATGTTCGCCCTCGACGCGCTGGCCCGCCTCGGGACGGTGATGCCGCCGGCCCGCCTCGGGCCGCTGCTCGCCGATCCGGTGACGCGCCGGGCCGCGGTCGCGGTGCTCGGGCACAGCGGCGATCCGGCCGCGGCGAGTCAGCTGGTGCGGTTCCTCGGCGACGCGATGCCAGGCGTGCGCGCGGCCGCGGCGGTCGCGGTGGTGCGGCTGCACGCGGCGTTGTCGGTGCGCGGCGATCCGGTCGCGGTGGCGGCGGCGCTGGCTACCGGCGACGGCGAGCCGCTGCGCCAGCGGATCCGCGAGCTCGTGGAGCACCGCCAGCTCGAGGTGAAGCTGGCGGCGCTGGCCCTGGCCGGGGCGCTCGGCGACGTGCGCAGCCTGTCGCATGTCCTGCGGGCCATGTCGGATCCAGAGCTGCGCGAGCGGGCGGTCGAGTTCGCGGCCGGCCTCGGCGAGGCGGCGGTGCCTGTCCTTGTGGACATGGTCGAACAGTCAGCCCCCGAGACGCTCGGCGACCTGTTCCTGCTGGTGAGCGGGCTCGGCCCGGCCGGCGCGCACCCGCGGCTGATCGAGGCGTTGACGACGGCGCTCGAGGGCCCCGACGGCCACGCGGCGTGCATGGCCGCGACTGCGCTCGGAAAGGTCGGCGGGACCGAGGTGATCGCGCCGCTGGCCCGCGCGCTCGCGCTCGAGGGCCCGGCGGGCGAGGCGGCCGCGGTCGCGTTCGCGGCGGTGGCCGGGCGCGCGCTCGGGTCGCGTCACGCTCGCGTCGCCCCGCACCTGCCGGCGGACGCGGGCGGCGGGGCGCTGGTGCGCAACCTGTGCCGCGCGTTCGGCCTGCTCGGACGCGGCGGCGATGTCGGCTTCGTGGGGCCGCTGATCGCCCGGCTCGGCGATCGCGACGTCGGCGTGCGCCTGCTGGCCGCGCGCGCGCTGGGCCAGATCGGCGGCGAGCACGAGGGCGCGGCGGCGCTGGCTCTGGCGCTGCAAGACGAGGACGCGGGGGTGCGCGCGGCGGCCTGCCGCAGCCTCGGTCAGCTCGGCGCGGCCGAGTCGGTGCCGGCGCTGCTGACTGCGTCGCGCGACTCGAGCTCGTCGGTGCGCGCGGCGGCGGTGCAGGCGTTGGTCGGGCTCGACAACCCGATCGCGCTGGCGCGGCTGCGCGAGGTGGTGCTGGCCGACCATGCGCCGGCGGTGGTGATCCAGGCGATCGCAGGGTTGAGCCGCTCGGGCACCGATCAGGATCTGGTGATGCTGATGAGCCTGTGCCGCGCGCCTGACCACGAGATCGTGAAGGCGGCGGCCCGCGGGCTGGCCGGCTGCCGCGGCCATCGGGCCACGGCGGCGGTGCTCGGGCTGCTCGAACACCCGCGCTGGGACGTGCGCTGGGCGGCGGCAGAGGCGCTCGGCGAGCGCGGCGACCCGACGGCGTTGCCGCCGCTGCGCCGCGTCCACGCGGTCGAGCCGGACCCGCTGGTGCGCAAGGTGCTGGCCGGGGCGGTGGCCCGCATCGAGGCGCAGGCGGCCGAGCGGGCGGCGAGCGACGGCGAGGGAGCGCCGACGGCGTGAACGGCCGGACTGCCCCCGGCGGGATCGAGCCCCCGGTGCGCGTGCGCATCACGCCGGAGGAGTCGCGGCTGCTGGCGGAGCTGATCCTCGATCACTGCGGCGTGCTGCTGGGCGGCGACGCCGGGTTCCTGCTCGAGCGCCGGCTGGCCTCGCGGCTCGACCACCTGTCTCTCGGGTCCTACCTCGAGTACTACCACTACCTGAGCTACGACCTCGGCGGGTCGGCCGAGCTGCTCGAGTGCATCGAGCGGGTCACGACCCACGAGACCTACCTGTTCCGCGAGCAGTTCCAGCTCGACGCGTTCCAGCGCGAGATCCTCCCGGTGCTGCTCGGGCGGCGGGGGGCCGGGGCGCCGGTGGTGTGGAGCGCCGGGTGCTCGACAGGCGAAGAGGCGTACACGATCGCGGCGCTGCTGGCCGAGAACGCCCGCCCGGGGTCGCGGGTGATCGGCAGCGACATCAGCCTTCGCGGGGTCAGGACGGCGGAGGCGGGGATCTACGGGCCGAGCAGTTTTCGCACGACCCCGGAGGAGCGGCGGGAGCGCTGGTTCGAGCCGCTCCCGACCGGGCAGTGGCGGGTCGTCGAGCCTCTGCGGCGGATGTGCACCTTCGTCCACCTCAACCTCCTCGATACCGCCCGTTACTGCGAGCTCGGCGCCATCGACACGATTTTCTGCCGCAACGTCCTGATGTATTTATCGAGCCAGGCGAGGCGGCGCGTGGTCGAAGGGTTCTACGACGCGCTGGTGCCGGGAGGCTACCTGTTGCTCGGACACTCGGAGAGCCTGATCAGCGTGCCGGGGCGCTTCGATCTCGTGAACCTCAGCAACGACCTCGTGTATCGCAAGCCGAGTTAGAGGAACTGCGATGGACGGTCACAAGCTCCGCGCCCTGGTAGTCGACGACTCGGCCTACAACCGGCAGACGATCGCCGCGATGCTCGAGCTCGATCCGGGCGTCGAGGTCATCGGCCGCGCCTCCAACGGCAAGGAGGCGCTGCGCATGGTGTTCGACCTCCAGCCCGACGTCATCACCCTCGACCTCGAGATGCCGGAGATGGACGGCTTCGCGTTCTTGCGGGTGCTGATGGCCAAGAAGCCGCTGCCGGTGATCGTCGTCAGCGGCCACGCCGAACGCGACCATGTGTTCCGCGCGCTCGAGCTCGGCGCGCTCGACTTCATCGCCAAGCCGGGACGCCACATCGGCCCCGACCTGCGCACGATCCAGGAGGACCTGCTGGCCAAGCTGCGCGTGGTCCGGCGGCTCAGCGTGGTCCGCCTGCTGCAGCGCGCGCAGCACCTGGCCGAGCAGCGCGGCGAGCGGACGACGCTCGAGGTGCCCGCGTTCGACAGCGGCCGCTACGAGCCGCAGAAGCGCCGCGGGCCGCCGCTCGGGGTGCTGGGGATCGCGGCCTCGACCGGCGGTCCGCCCGCGCTGCAGCAGCTGCTGTGCGCGCTGCCGGTGACGCTGCCGATCGCGATCCTCGTGGCGCAGCACATGCCGGCCCGTTTCACCCGGGCGTTCGCGGCGCGGCTCGACAAGATCTGCTCGTTCCATGTGTGCGAGGCGACCGACCAGCAAGAATTGCAGGCGGGCATGGTGTACATCGCCCCGGGCGCGGCGAACCTCGAGATCGACGCGGGGCCGACGGGTCCGCGAGTGCGCGTGCGGCCGCCGCGGAGCGGGGCGACCATCGTCCCGTCGGGCGACCTGCTGTTCAAGACGGTGTCCGACCTGTTCGGGCCGCGGTTCTGCGCGCTGATCCTGACCGGCATGGGCAGCGACGGGCGCGAGGGGGCCGAGCTGGCCAAGCGCCTCGGGGCGACGGTGCTGGCCGAGGATCCGAACACGGCGGTGATGCCGGGCATGCCGGCCGCCGCGATCGACGCCGGCGTGGTCGACTCCGTGCTGTCGCTCGAGGAGCTGCCGGTGGCGATCCAGCGGTTTGCAGACGCCTGCCGGCCCCGATTGGAACCGCTGCTGCCGTAGCGCCGGGGCTGGCCCGAGGCCGGGTGCGGGCGGGCGCGGGGTGCCCGCGATCGCGGCGCTGGAGTTCGTGATGCGAAATCACCCCCAGGACCTGTCGCCGGCGGGCGCCCCTCAGGGCAAAAGCCGTGATATCTTCGCCCCGATGCGTGCGCAGGACGCCGGCCAGGGGGACCTTCACGACAAGACCCGCGCGGCTCTTCATGAATTCTTCGGGCGCGGGGAGGCCTTCGTCCGTCAGCTCATCGCCGAGAACGAACGCCTGCGCAGTGAGCTCAACGAGGCGCAGCCCGATCGACCGGCGCGGCCCGAGCTGACGCCGGGCTCGGTGATGGAGGGCCTGATCGGGCGGATCGTCGAGCTCGAAAAGGCGCGAGCGGGCGAGCCCGGCGCGCCTGCGGGCGCCGAGACGCGTCTGCGCGAGCGGCTGGTGCAGCTCGAAGACGAGAACTACCACCTCGCGTCGATGTACGTCGCGGGGTTGCAGTTCCACGCGTCGCGGACCATCGGCGACGTGCTGCAGACGACCACCGAGATCCTGCTCAACTTCATCGGCGTCGGGGCTTTTACCCTCTATCTCGTCGATGAAGAGCGGCGGGTGTTGTTCCCGATCGCGCGCGAGGGCGGCGAGATGAACGAGCTCGTCGAGCTCGAGATGGACGAGGCGAGCCCCGCGGCGCAGATGGTCCAGCGCGGACGGCCGTGGTCTCGCGGAGATCCCGCATACGCCTCGGACGACGTGATCATGTATCTTCCGCTGGTCAGCGGGCGGCGCCTCGTCGCTGTCCTGCGCCTCGAAGCCTTTTTGGCGCAAAAGCCCGGCTTCGAGGACAATGACTACAGCCTCCTTTCTATGATCTCCGAACACGCCGGCATCGCGATCGAGTCGGCGTGGATCCGGGCCCACGCCAAGGCGGTCGCGCTGCAGCGGCAGGCCGTAGAACACCTCCTCGGAGCATGACCCAGGACACCCAAACTCGCCGGCTCAACGCGTTGGTGGTCGAAGACAGCCCGCCGATGCGTAAGATGATCGTGTTCGCGTTGTCGCGGATCCGGGAGCTCAGCGTGGTCGAGGCCGATGACGGCGTCGACGCGCTCCGCCGCCTGTCGGGCACCAAGTTCGACATCATCATCACCGACATCAACATGCCCATCCTCGACGGGCTGAAGCTCGTCAAGCGCCTGCGCGCCGACGAGACCTACCAGGACGTGCCGATCATCATCATCACGACCGAGGGGGCCGCAGAGGATCGACAGCGCGCGCTGGCGCTGGGCGCCAACGCGTACATCACCAAGCCCATCCAGGCCCCCGCGGTCATCAAGCTGGTGCGCGAGACCCTCGGCCTGGAGGAGCGTTGACCCCAGGCCGCCGCGCCGGGCCCGGCAGGGCTCGCGGCGGGGCGGCCGGCGCTGGCCCTTCGAGCAGGTCCGAAGGGACAGGTCCGAAGCGCCAGGCGAACGCCCAGACGCTCGCCCGGGCGATCGAGGACTACCTCGAGCACCTGAAGGTCGAGCGGCGGCTGCGGCCCAACTCGCTGCTGGCGTACACGGGCGACCTCGAGGCGTTCGCGGGCCACGCCGAGGCGGCCGACGTCGCGGCGCTGGACGCGGTGACGCCGGCGCTGCTGCTGCGGTTCGCCGTCGGCCTGTCGCAGGCGGGGCTGTCGCCGCGCAGCCAGGCCCGGCGGCTGACCGCGGTGCGCGGGCTGTTCCGCTTCTTGCGCGAGGAGGGTCGGCTCGACATCGACCCTGCGCAGGCGCTGCGGCTGCCCAAGCTGCCCAAGCGATTGCCCGAGCTGCTGAGTCGCGGCGAGGTCGAAGCCTTGCTGGCCGCGCCGGGGCAGGACGGCCCGCTGGCGCTGCGCGACACGGCCTTGCTCGAGCTGCTCTATGCGACAGGTTGCCGGATCTCCGAGGCCCTCGACCTCACCCTCGACCGGCTCTATCTCGACCAGGCGATCGTGCGCCTCACCGGCAAGGGCGACAAGCAGCGGCTGGTGCCGCTCGGGTCGCCGGCCATCGCCGCGCTGCAGGCGTGGCTGACGAGCGGGCGGCCGGAGCTGGTGCGCGGGACGGTGCGCTGGGTGTTCGTCAACCACCGCGGCGGGCGCCTGTCGCGGGTGGGTTTCTTCCTCAAGCTGCGGGAGTACGCGCTGGCGATCGGGGTCACGCGCCCGATCTCGCCGCACAAGCTGCGGCACAGCTTCGCGACGCACTTGCTCGAGGGCGGCGCCGACCTGCGCGCGGTCCAGGCGCTGCTCGGCCACGCTGACATCGGGACCACCGAAATCTACACGCACGTCACGCGCGACCACCTGCGCGAGCGTCACAAGCGGCACCACCCGCGGGCGTGACCGTCGCCGGGCGACCCCCTGCGCGAGCGTGATGAGCGGCACCCCGCGGGCGTGAGCGTCGCCGGTCGACGCGGCGGGCGGGCGTCGCGTGGCGCGAGAGACATGGTCGAACGGGCATGTCCGATCGGTCATCCGTGATCCGCGTCGGCGAGCGCGGACGGGGCCGGCGGGGCCGGAATTTGCGCCGGCTCACGCCGCCCGGGGGCCGGGTCTGCGAGCGCGGGGGCCCGAGGTTTGACTCGGGCGGGCGCGGGCGGTAATTTTGCCCGGTCCCGCTCGTGCGGGCGTCTCGCCGTGGATCGCGCTCTCTCCCAAATTGCCGTGCTCGGCCTGCTCGGCGTCCAGGCCGCCGACGTCCGGCGCATGCTCGTCTTCGTCGTCTGCCTGGTGCTGGCCACCGCGGTCCACGAGTTCGCCCACGCGTACACTGCGGACCGCCTGGGCGACCCGACGCCGGGGCGCGAGGGTCGCCTGACCCTGAACCCGCTGGCGCACGCCGACCCGATCGGCACCATCGCGCTGCCGCTGTTCGCGGGGCTGACGCGCGCGCCGCTGTTCGGCTGGGGCCGCCCGGTCAACACCCAGCCGCGCTACTACAACCGCAAGGTGAGCATGCGCGGCGGGATGGCGCTGGTCGCGTTCGCGGGCCCGCTGTCGAACGTACTGCAGGCGCTGCTGGTGGCGCTGCTGGCCTGGGGCCTGGTGGCCGGCGGGGTCTCGCCCGACGCGCACGCGAGCCTGTTCGGCGTGCTCGGCCTGTTCTTCATCATGAACATCACGCTGGCGGTGTTCAACCTGCTGCCGGTGCACCCGCTCGACGGCGGCAAGGTGCTGGCGTGGCTGCTCCCGTCGCGCGCGCAGGCGATCGACGACTTCCTGGCGAAGTGGGGCTGGGCCATCCTGCTGGCGCTGCTGCTGTCGCCGGCGCTGGCCATCATCTTCGAACCGGTGATGCGGCTCGCGTTCAAGAGCATGGCGCTGGTCGACGTCCGCTGGCTCACCGCCTACGCCGGCCTGCTGGGGCGCTGAAGCGGGGCGTGAGCGAGCGGGAGCGGGCGATGGAGCAGGGAAGCACCGGCCTCGGCGAGGGAGGCCCTCGCCCGCGTGAGCGCAAGGGCGCCGCGAGCCCGATCTACTCGGTCGAGCTCGAGGTGTTCGAAGGCCCGCTCGATCTGCTGCTGCACCTGGTGCGCAAGCACGAGCTCGACATCCTCGACATCCCGATCTCGTTCGTCGCCGAGAAGTACCTCGCGTACCTCGACGTGATGCGCCAGCTCGACCTCGAGATCGCCGGCGACTACCTGGTGATGGCGGCGACGCTGGCGTACCTCAAGAGCCGCGAGCTGCTGCCGCCCGAGCCGCGCGCGCGCGAGGCGGGTCAGAGCGAGGAAGAGGAGGGCGAGGACCCGCGCGAGGCGCTGATCCGCCGGCTGGTCGAGTACGAGCGGTTCAAGCAGGCGGCGGCCGAGCTCGACTCGCTGCCGGTGTCGGGCCGCGACGTGTTCGCCCGCGGCGCCGAGCTGGTGATGCCGCCGATCGACCCGGGCCTCGCGCCAGTGTCGCTGTTCAACCTCGCGGAGGCGTACTACCGCGTGCTCACGCGCGCGAAGGTGAAGTCGACGCACGAGGTGCAGATCGAGGCGGTGACGGTGGCCCAGCGGATCAAGCAGCTGGCGCTGATCCTCGACGAGAAGCCGCACTTCGAGTTCGAAGAGCTGTTCCTGAACCGCACCTGGAACAGCGAGCGCGAGCTGCGGGCGATGCTCGTGGTGACGCTGATGTCGATCCTCGAGATGGTCAAGCTCGGGGTCGCGGGGGTGCAGCAGCCGCAAGACACCACGACGATCCGGATCTACCGCCGCGCGTCGGCCCAGGAGACGCAGCAGGCGCTGGCCGATTACGACGAGGACGCGAGCTTCGGCGCGCCGAAGCCGAAGGACGGCGAGGCGGAGCGCCCGGCACCGAGCGCCCCGAAGCGCCCGACCGAGGCCGAGCTCGACGCGGTCGAAGAGGCGGCCCTGCTCGCCGAGGCGCTGGCGTCGGTGCAGGAGCCCGAGGAGCCGGTCGTCGGTTACTCCGACGAGAGCGAGGACGTGGCGGCGAACGACCCCGCGAGCGAGTACGACGACGAGCCGCGCCCGGCGCCACGGCGCAGCCGGAGCGAGAGCCGGATGGCCCGGGCGGATGTCTTCGAGGACAGGGACGAGGCGTTGGACGACGGGCCGGACGGACGGCTGGTGATCGTCGAAGGGAGCAGCGCCGAGGTGCCGCGCGAGCCCGAGGGGCCGCGGTGGGGCCGACGTCCGGGCGGGACGGCCGAGGAAGAGTCGGCGGCGAGCGCGGCTGATGGAGCGGGGCGGGGCGAGGATGTCCTCGAGGACATGGCGGAGCTGCGCGAGGACGCGGCCGACGCGGGTGCCCTGGACGAGAGGTCTGGGGCCGAGGATCGCCTCGAGGGCGACCGCGCGGACGCGGGTGATGCGACGCCGAGGCCTGAGAGTGTCTTTGAGGACAGGTCTGAGGCGAGCGACTTCGCGGACGCGGCCGATGCGGGCGACGAGGAGCCGGGAGCCGAGGGTGTCCTTGAGGGCATGTCGGAGGCGGCTGACGCGAGCGCCGGTGAAGAGGCGCCGGACGCCGAGGATGTCTTTGAGGACAGGTCGGAGGCGAGCTCCGATGTGACGTCGAACTCGAGCGAGCGCGATGGTGAGGCGCTCAGCGTCGCGGTGCACGAAGGACGCCTCGACGACGCGCCCGGGGAAGAGGGCGTTCGCGAGGGCATGTCGGGCGCGGGCATCGAGGTGCGGAGCGTCGGCCCGGACGAAGGTGACGGGGCCGGGGCAGCGCTCGCGGGCGAGGATGTCCTCGACGTTGCGTCGACAGATAGCGAGTTCGAGGCACCGGACGGGGTTGGGCCGACAGCAGGCGGGGTCCTAGAGGGCGAGCCGCCGGAGCGTTACGAAGGCGTCCCGGATGCGTCCGAGAGCGACGGTGCCGCGGCGGGCCTCGAGGTCGACCAGGGCCTTGCGAGCCCGGAGAGTGACGGCGAGCCAGAGCTCTCGGCGCCGAGGCGTGAGGGCGCGGAAGGTCTCGGGGAGCGTGTCGAGGCGTTCTTGCCGGCAGTGGGCGCGCCAGAGGCGACGGAGCGCCAGGTGGATGGCGACACGTCGTCGGAGGAGGATGCTCGTTCGATCGAGGTCGACGCGGCAGCGAGCGCCGACTGGCCGCCGGGCGAGGATGTACTCGGGGACATGTCCGGTGCGGACGAGGACGGCGAGGCCATTGCTTCTTCGAGCACCGCGGCCGTGGAAGATGCTGTCGAGCCCAGCGAGGTGTCCGCTGAGACAGCGGCGGATGTTGCGCTGCTGACCGAGGATGTCCCCGAGGACATTTCGCGTGCCGACGATGCCGAGGAGCCCGCAGAGGCATCACAAGACCGCGAGACGGCGCACACGGTAGTCGACATCGCGGCGGAGCTTGGCGAGGGGGCGTCGGAGGTTGAGGAGGTCCTTACTTCCTCGGATATGGCGAGCGGCGCCCGTGATGCGGCCGAAGTCCTTGCCGCGACCAATCCCGAGACGTTCGTTACCGGTGGGGCGGACGCTGGATCGGCGCCGCCGCCGGCAATGGCCAGGGACGAAGCCGCAGAGGATGTTTTAACGGACAGTTCGGCGGTCGGTGGAGCCGACGCGGAGGCACCGGCGGCGACCGGGGATGAGGTCGCGGAAGATGTCCTTGAGGACAGACTCCACGTTGAAAGTTTGGAAGCGTCGGAGCCGGCGAGCTCGGCGGAGGAACGAGCCCTCGAAGAAGGCTCGACGGCCATTGGGGGCGAGGCCGAGCCGGCGAGCTCGGCGGAGGAACGAGGGGCCGGGGCGACGGATCCGACAGTTGCGGCGGGGGACGAAACGGAAGATGTCTTCGGGGCCAGCTCGGAGGGCGGCGGGGTCGCGGCTACGGGGTCGAAGGTCGCGGCTGGAGAGGAAGATGTCCTCGAGGCCAGCTCGATGGGCGGCGGCTTCCATGCGATGGAGTCACCGGCTGCAGCCGAGGATGAGAGTGCGCAAGAGGTCCTCCTCAGGGACAGCTCGACGGCCGAGGGGATCGAGGCGACGGTTCCGGAAGAGGGCGGGGAGGATGCCCTCGGCGACAGTCTGGCGACATCGACGGCAGCGGACGGGGATGGTGCTGCGGAAGATGTCTTGAAAGAGGAGCTCGCGGCGGCCGAGGTCGAGTCCGCGAGATCGGCCGAGGCGGTCGCAGACGCAGCCGCGGAGGCGGAGGATGTCCCGAAGGATAGCCTGGCGAGCGGCGAGGGCGCGGACGAACCGGCGGCGTCGGACGCCGAGCCGTCGAGCAGCGAGGATGATGCGAGCAAACCTGTCCGTTCGGACAGCGACGAAGACGAGGCCGGCGGGTTGTTCCTCAACACCGGTGAAGGCCTCGGGGCGCGCGAGCTCGGCGACGTCGACGATGATGAGGATGACGCGCAGTGACGGCGGCCGTGACAGGGGGTAGGACATGGTGAAGCCGCGCAAGACGGGCCTGAAGGCCCCTCCGCGGGTACATGCGGGCGAGAGCGTGCCGGCCGTCGATGCCGAGGCGCCCGAGTCGACCGAGTCGACGCCGGAGCCCGAGCGTGACGACGTCGCGCCGACGGAGGACGCGGCCGCGGAAGAGGTCCCGAGCGAAGGGGCCGGCGACTCGACATCCGAGGAGAGCGGTGAGGAGCTCGCGGCGGAAGCGACGAGCGTGGAGGCCTCGGAGGAGAGCGATGCGAGGCCGTCCGAAGAGGAGTCGCGGCCGCGGGCGGGGCGTCGCGGGCGGGGCGCGGCGCGCAGCAAGGGCGGCGGGGGCGAAGGGAGCTCCGACGACGAAGCGCCGCGGGCCCCGAAAAAACGCCGTGGACGCGCGGGACGAGCGAGCGGCGAGCGCGAGGATACTGGCGGTGAGCCGGACCCGCAGGCGGCCCCGGGCGCCTCGGCCGAGCAGGCAGACGAGGCGCGACGCGAGCGCGTGAGCGAAGATTCGGAAAATCCGGGGGACGCCGGCGCGGCCGAGCGGAGCGGCGAGGCGTCCGAGGCGAGCGATGCTGCGGGGCTGTCCGAAGAGACAGAGAGCAGCCTTGCCGAGAGCGGCGCGGAGGTCGAGGCGGACGCTGGGGTGCTGTCTGAAGAGACGGTAGCCGACAGCGCCGCGGATGGTTCGGAGGCGCCGCGCAAGCGACGGGCTGTCCGAGGGGACAGGTCGACCACTGCGGAGGCAGGGCCCTCGTCGGGCGAACTGTCGGAGCTGTCCGAAGCGACAGGTGACGAGGTTTCGCCGCCCGATGCTGGCGCACCCGCAGACGGGGGCGACGGCGCGAGTCCGGCCGAGGGCGCAGGCGGCGAGGATCCGATCGCAGCGGCTCTCGCGGCAGCCTCGGCGCCGCGGACCGCCACGCCGGGCGTCGTGCTCAGCGACGAGCTGCCGATCGACCCGGACGACGACCTGCGCGGGATCGAGGGCGAGGCCTCGGCGCGGCTGGTGTCGATTTTGGAGAGCCTGCTGTTTTCGGCGGCGAAGCCGTTGTCGGTCAAGGACCTGCGAAAGGTGTTGCAGGAGACCAGTCAGCGGCAGATCCAGCTGGCGCTGCGGCACCTGTTGGAGGTGACGAGCTCGCGCGGGGTGGTGCTCGCGCAGGTGGCAGGCGGGTTCCAATTCCGCACGCACCCGGAGAACGCGGTGTGGGTGCAGAAGATGTTGCAGGCGAAGCCGGCGAAGCTGAGCCGCACGCAGATCGAGACGCTGGCGATCGTCGCCTACCGGCAGCCGGTCACGCGGCCGGAGATCGACGACATCCGCGGGGTCGACAGCGGGGCGGTGTTGAAGTCGCTGCTCGAGCGCGAGCTGATCCAGATCGTCGGCAAGAAGGACGAACCGGGGCGCCCGCTGCTGTACGGGACGACCGTTCGCTTCCTCGAATTTTTCAATCTCCGCGGGCTGCGCGACCTCCCGACGCTGCGGGACTTCCGCGACCTGTCGGAGGAGTCGAAGGCCACCGTGCGCGAGCGGCTCGGCGACCTGCAGGTGGCCGAGGCGCTCGGGCAAGAGGTGCTCGGTTTCACCGGTCCCGAGGGACATGGCCCTGGGGACATGGCCGCAGAGGCAGGCGCGGAGGCGACGGCCGCAGCTGCGGGCGAGAACTCGGGTGATGCCGGGGGTGAAGCGCCGGCGGCGAGTGGTGAGACCGGAGCCGGGGACGGGCAGGGCGAGGACGTGCCCGCCAGCGCCGAGGCGAGTCCCCAGGCCGGAGGCGAGGTCTCCGATGAGGCGGGCGCCGGAGCTGGTGTCGAGAGCGGGGTGGCGTTGGGGGCTGACGGCGCTTCCGGCGAAGATGCGGCTGCCAAGGAGAACGCTGGGCCTGGGACGAGCGAGGCCGCTTCCGGCGAGGCGGATGAGGGCGAGAGCTCGCGGGTGGGCGAGGCCGCAGTCGGCGAAGCCGGCGATGGCGCGGGTGGTGACGGGGTGAGCGAGACGGAGCGCTCGGACTCGTCGGACGTCGAGAGCTCGCAAGTGGATGACGAGAGCTCGCCGCAGGACGAGAGCGCCGGAGACGTCGAGGGCTCGCAAGCTGTCGATGCGGGTGCCCGTGCCGACTCTGCGGACGAGAGCGCCGCGGATTCGGATGACGAGGGCGCTCCAGCTGTCGATGGCCCGGGCGACGAGGATGTCAGTGAGGCGGATGACGAGAGCTCCCTCGCGGGCGGCGAGAGCTTGCTCGCCGAGGGGGAGAGCTCGCTGGCGGACGACGAAAGGTCGCTCGCGGACAACGGGGGCTCGCTCGCGGACGACGGGGGCTCGCTCGCAGACGATGTCAGCGAGCCAGCTGAGTCGGCGAACGACAGCGCCGACGATGCGGCCGTCGAGACCGAGCGCAGGTACGTGCTGGACGAGGACGCGGACGGCGGGTCTTCGCACGGGTTCCCCGAAGGCGGTGACCCGGACGAAGCGAGCGAGGAGATTGACTCGCTGGACGAGGACGCAGCCGAAGCGAGCGATGTCGATGACTCGCTGAGCGAGGATTCGGACGAAGCGAGCGAGTCTGATGACTCGCTCGTCAAAGACACGGACGAAGCGAGCGAGCGCGACGACTCGCTGGACGAGGGCTCGGCCGAGGACGAGGCGAGCGACCTTGATCATTCGCTGGACGGGGACGGCGAAGGTTCGCCGCCGGACGAAGCGAGCGAGCGCGACGGCTCGCAGGACACGGACGACGAAGACCCGCGGCCGGACGAAGCGAGCGAGCGCGACGACTCGCTGGACACAGACGACATAGGTTCGCCGCCGGACGAAGTGAACGAGCGCGACGGCTCGCTGGACGCGGACGACGAGAGATCGCCGCTGGACGACGAGAGCGAGCGCGAAGATTCGCCGGACGAGGACGCGACGGCGGAAGACGAGCGCAGTGATTTGGACGCCGCCGAGGCGGACCACGCGGAGTCGCGTGAGAGTGACGGGGACGACGATCGATCGACCGGGCCTCGACGCTCGCGGGACGAGTCGGCGGCCAAGGACGAAGAAACCCAGAGTTGAGCCGCGAGACGGCGCAGAGGAGCAGCGAGCATGAAGCGAACGACCAACCAGGGCAGGAGCGGCGGACCGAAGGCTGCCGCGCGGTCGCAGGGCGCCCGTCAACAGGGCAAGGCGCAGGGGCGCCGGGATGCGGCCGGGGCGGAACGTCCCGCGGGCAAGGGCGGGGCCGGACGTGGCCGTCCGGCCGGCGCTGCAGGAGCGCGGCGAGCGGGCGCTGAGACTCGCGGCGGCGCGAGCTCGGGTCCCAAGGGCGGGTTCGAGCGCCGGGGATCCGCGGGCGACGCGGCTGGCCGAAAGGGCAGGTTTGAAGCGCCAGGGCGCGGCGAGCATGTCCGGGGGGACAGGGCCGGCGGCGCGAGCGGCGGTCGGCGCGGCAGGGGGACCGCCGCGGACCGTGACGGCGCAGAGCAGGCGGGTCCGAGCGATCGCCGGCGAGCGGCGGCGGAGCGCGAGGGCCGGACTGTCCGCGGGGATCGAGCGGAGGCGCCGGGGCGCGCGGCCCGGAAACCTGTCCGAGGGGCCAGGTCCGAGGGAGCGGAGCGCGAGGGCCGGGCTGTCCGCGGGGACAGGTCGGTGCGGAAACCTGTCCGAGGGGGCAGGTCCGAGGTGGCGGAGCGCGAGGGCCGAACTGTCCGTGGGGACAGGTCGGAAGGCCCGACGCGTGCTGCACGAAAGCCTGTCCGCGGGGACATGTCGGAAGCCGCAGGGCGCGAGGGCCGGGCTGTCCGTGGGGACAGGTCGGAGGCGCGGGGCGCAGGGCGAGCTGTCCGCGGGGACAGGTCGGCTGCGACCGAGCGAGGGGACCGGGCCGTGCTCCGTGGCGAGCGGTCGGACGCGGCGGCGCGCCGCAGCCGCGCGGATGCGGCTGCCGGCGGCGACTGGACGGAGTCCGCGCCGCGGCGGTCGGCCGCCCGCGGGACCTCGGAGGACAGGGCTGAACGTGGTGACCGATCGAAGCCGCGCGCGGGCGGGGCTGTCCGTGGGGACAGGTCTCAAGCCGGCGCGGCGAGCCGCGGCGGAAAGGTCCGGTCGCCTGGCGCGAAGGACAGCGCCACGCGAGGGGCCAAGGCCCGCTCGGCGGGCGCGAAGGACAGCACTGCGCCGCGTGGGCTCACCGACGCGGTGGCGCTGCGGCAGGCCGAGCGGACGGCAGCGGCGCGGACCGGCGCGAAGACCCGGGCGAAGAAGGGGAGCGCTGCCGCCCCGGAGATCCTCCGGCCGGCCAAGGTGCGGCTGCAGAAGGCGCTGGCGGCGGCCGGCGTGACGTCGCGGCGCAAGGCCGAGGAGCTGATCGCGGCCGGGGCGATCAAGGTCAACGGCAAGCGGGTCACCGAGCTCGGCACGAAGGTCGATCCCGACCGCGACGCGATCGAGGTCCGGGGCACGCGCGTGCAGCTGGAGAAGAAGGTGTACTTCCTGCTCAACAAGCCGGACGGCGTGGTCTGCTCGGCCGAGGGGACCAAGGACAACGAGGGCCGGCCGACGGTGCTGTCGCTGTTCCCGGAGCTGCCGCAGCGGATCTACCCGGTCGGCCGCCTCGACTTTCACACCCGCGGCGCGCTGATCCTGACCAATGACGGCGATCTCGCGGCTGCGCTGACCCATCCGCGGCACGAGATCCCGAAGACGTACCACGTGAAATTCCAGGGCAAGCTCACGGAGGCCGAGCTCGAGACCCTGGCCACGGGGGTCACGCTCGAGGACGGGACCGTCACCCGCCCGGCGGCCGAGGTCAGCGTCATCAAGGACACCTCGACCAACAGTTGGGTGCAGATCACCCTGCGGCAGGGCCTGAACCGGCAAATTCGCCGCATGGGCGAGGCCATCGGTAGGCCCGTGCTGAAGCTGATCCGCGTCGCCATCGGCGACGTCACAGCGGACGGACTGGCAGATGGTGAGTTTCGTCCGCTGACCCCGACCGAGGTCTACGACCTCATGGCGGCCGCGTCGCCGGCCGCGCATCCCGGCGCCAAGCCCCGGCCCCGCGCCGACGGCGAGGATTCGACCTCCGATGCGGGCGGACGGGCGCGGTCCCGGCTTGCGCCGCGGAAGCGGGCGGGGTAGTGTCCGCGCCCGCTCGTCGTTCAGGACCCGCAGGGTCGTGAAGACAATTTCCGCCAGGACTTCGTATGGCCAAGAACTCTCAAGTTTTGCGCGACAAGAAGCGCGACAAGCTGATCAGCAAGTACGCTGCCCGCCGCAGCGATCTGCGCGACAAGCTCAAGGATCCGAACATCGATCTCGAGGACAAGCTCGCGATCTCGGCGCAGCTCACCAAGCTGCCGCTCAACTCGTGCCCGACCCGCAAGACCCGGCGCTGCATGCTGACGGGCCGCTCCAAGGCGGTCTATCGCAAGTTCGGCCTGTGCCGGAACATGCTCCGCGAGCTCGCCCTCAAGGGCGAACTGCCGGGCGTGACCAAGTCGAGCTGGTGAACTTTTCGCCTGCCGCAGGAGAGTCATGAAGTCCGGAATCCATCCCAGCTACCGCAAGGTCCTGTTCGTCGACGCCTCCTCGGGTGACGAGTGGGTGTCCTACTCGACGATGACCGGCGGCGACACGCGCGCGCACAAGGGCGAGGACCTCCCGGTCGTCCGCGTCGACATCTCGTCGTTCAGCCATCCGTTCTGGACCGGCCAATCGCGCGAGGTCGACACCGAGGGCCGCATGGACCGCTTCCGCCGCCGCTACGGCGTCAAGGGTGGCGCGTCGGCTGCCCCGGCCGCCCCCGTTGCTGCCAAGCCCGCCGCCGCTGCCGCCGCCCCGGCGCCCGCGAAGGTCGAGGCCGCTGCGCCCGCCAAGCCCGCCGGCAAGGCGAAGAAGAAGTAACCCCGTCGGACCCCACGGTCCGACGACGAGCACCACGCGCGTCACGACCTCCGGGTCGTGATGCGCGTTCGCTTTGGGTCGCTCACGGTCTCTTCGCGCTCGTGCGCGAGCTACGTCCGCGGTCCCGAGCAGGTCGCTCGTGCCCCGAGAGTGAGCCGGGTGACATGTCCTCTGCGACATGTCCTTTGCGTCCTGTTCGCAGGAGCGCGAGCCGTCGGCAACGCGGCGTGCCTCGAATGTCCGACTGAGCACGAGCGGACCTGCCGGGCGCGGCGAGCAGGGCCCTTCGGCTCCTCACATGTCCCGATGACGAGGCTAGGCGAGACGGTGATCGCCGAAGCTCGAAGGGCCGGGCCGCTCCACTCGAGCGGCCCGGGGATCGCTGTCGCCCAGCAGCGCTTCGTTGCGTTGGCGAGACGCAGGTGCAGGGTCTCGACACAGGGCGAATCCCCCGACGCTGCGGTCTCGCAGCGCCGTCGCTCACCGTCCGCCAGTCACGTCTGCCGCGTGCTCGCGCCGTCCGCTCCTGGCGCGGGCGCGACACTGCGGCCTTTGCTGCGGCCGTCGCTCACAGTCCGCCTGTGGGCCGCGTGCTCCCGCCGACTCGACTCCCGAGGCTTGCTGCGACCGTCATTCACGGGCCGCCGATCACGCTTGTCATGCTCGTGCCGTTCGCTCGCAGGCCGACTCGGCGCGGCGGTCTTGTTGCGGCCGACGATCTTGGTCCGCCGGCTCGCGCCCACGCTCACACGCGCAGGACCTGGGCGGCCCAGGTGAAGCCGGTGCCGAAGGCGGTCATCGCCACGAGGTCGCCGTCTTTCAGGCGGCCGGCGGCGCGGGCTTCGTCGAGGGCGACGGGGATCGTCGCGGCCGACATGTTGCCGTAGCGATCGACGACCGACACCATCTTCGCCGGCGCGATCGCGGTGCGGGCCCGCGTGGCCTCCATGATGCGGGTGTTGGCCTGGTGCGGGATGAGCAGCGCGACGTCCTCGGGGGTCACGCCGGCGCGCTTCAGGGCCTCGATCGCACCCTCGCTCATGGCGGTGACGGCGTGCTTGAACACCGTGTTGCCCTCCATGTGGACGGTGTGCGCCCGGGCGGCGACGCTCTCGGCGCTGGCCGGCTGACGCGTGCCGCCGGCGGGCTGATAGAGCACCCGGGCCAGAGTGCCGTCGGCGCCCCAGGCCGAGCCGAGCAGGCCGCGATCTTCTTCGCAGGCCGTGAGGATCGCCGCACCGGCGCCGTCGCCGAACAGCACGCAGGTGCTGCGGTCCTCCCAGTTGACGACCTTGCTCATCACCTCGGCGCCGATGACTGCGGCGGTGCGGGCGCCTCCGCCGGCGATCAAGCTGGCCGCGAGCTCCATGCCGTACAGCCACCCGGAGCAGCCGGCGCTGACGTCGAACGCCGCGGGCCCGCGCAGGCCGAGCTTGTGCTGCACCCAGCACGCGGTCGACGGGAACAACGTGTCCGGGGTCGACGTGGCGACGATGAGGACGTCGAGCGCATCAGGTCCGAGGCCGGCGGCGTTGCACGCCGAGAGCAGGGCCTCGGCGGCGAGGTCGGAGGTCGCTACTTCGGGAGCCGCGATCCGGCGCTCACGAATTCCGGTCCGCTCGACGATCCACTGATCCGTGGTGTCGATCATCGTCTCGAGCTCGGCGTTCGTCAGCACCCGCGGCGGCAAGGCGCGCGCAGTTGCGAGGATCTTGAACCGACGCATGCGTCACCTGCTAGCTCACCCTGCGACTGCGCGGCAATCGAGAAAGATGTGCGGCAGCGCCGTCCGCAGAGGGATGGAGCCAACACACACCCTTTTGCACGCAATTGCCGGGATATGGCCCCGGGCTGGTACAGTACCGGGGCCATTTTGCCCCTCGCCCGTATGCGCTCTTCATTCTCTGTCTGCGCAACTCTCCTCGCGGCCTCGATCCTCGTCGCGTGCGCCTCGTCGCTCGACAAGGCCCGTGTCGCACGCAACGCGAATGACGACGTCAGGGCCGAGCAGTACCTCCGCAAGTCGATGGCGAGCGATCCCGAGGACCGCGCCGCGGCCCAGCGTGAATTGGCGTCGCTCAAGTTCGCCCAAGCGCAGACCCAAGCCAAGCAAGATCCCGCGGCCGCCGAGAAGTTGGTGCGCGAGAGCCTCACGCTGGTCCCGAGCGACGAGAAGGCCGTCGATCTCCTCGGTCGCGTCATCCACGCGCAGGGCCGCCTCGACGAGGCGATCCAGGTGCTCGGCGAGGGCGACGGCAAGTCTTGCGACATGTGCAAGCGCTACCTCTCGGTGTTGCTGCTCGAGCGGGCCGGCAAGCGCGAGGCGGCCAAGGACTTCGAGGGCGCGCGCACCGATTACTCGCGGGCGACCGAGCTGATCCCTGACGCCACGACCGCGCTGGCGGTCGCGCGCAGCAGCGAACAGCTCGGCGATCTCGAGGGCATGACGCGCGCGATCGAGAAGGCGGTGCCGCTGATCCGCCCCGAGGACACCGCGGCGCAGACGGAATTTCTCGGGTTCCGCGAGCGAACCGTGCTGGCGGCCGCGGGTCGCGGTGACGTCGCCACCTGCGATCGCTGGCTCAATTTCTTCCCGCCCGGCGCGGGCGGTGACGGCTGGTACGTGTTGCAGCTGCGCGTCGCGCAGGAGCTGTACCGCCAGAAGAAGGTCGACGTCGCCGTGACGCGCGCACGGACGATGCTCGGCTCGACGCACACCGACACGCTGCCGGCCAACCGCAAGACCGAGTTCCAGCGCTTCCTCGCCGACATCTATCGCCTGCAGGGCGTCGGCTATCTGCGCGAGGGCAAGCTCGCCGAGGCCGACGACAATTTCCGGCTGGCGATGGAGTTCTTGCCGGGCGACGACAAGATCAAGCTCTTGCGGGCGCTGGCGATCGGCGGCCACCACGAGACCGAGAAGGCGCTCCAGGTGGTGAAGGCGCTGCCCAAGGAGACCAAGGGGCACGCGGAGGTGATGGCGATCCTCGAGAGCATGCAGGTCGCCGATCGCCTGGCCGAGGGCGACGTCGAGGGGGCCAAGGCCGCGCTCGCGCGCGCGCAGGCGGCCAGCGCGGAGACGCCCGAAGTCCACGTGGCGATGGCCGAGATGCTCGTCATCACTCCGGCGGCGGGCGTGAACAAGGGCATCGTCCGCCAGCTGAAGAAGAGCGGGATCGTCAAGTACCCCAACGACGAGGTCAACCGCTACGGCGAGGCACTGTCGGAGCTGGCGTGGGCGCGCGAACAAGCGCGCGGGCTCGGCGAGGGCTACCTGTTCCGCGGGCCCGGGATCGACGCGCGCATGGCCAACCTCGACCGCCAGCTGCGCGCCTTTTACCCGTTCCCGGTCGAGTTCAACGCCGACAGCACGGCGATCCTGAAGATCCGCTTCAAGAGCGGCGCGGGCGGCGAAGTCGGGGTCAAGACCGACAGCGGGGAGCAGACGATCCGCGTTCCTGCGGGCAGCGAGGGCGCCGAGGTCATCGTGCGCGACCCGGGCCTGACGTACTTCCGGATCAACGGCAAGGTCTCCAGCTTCGTGACCGAGCCCTACACCCGGGTGACGATCGACCTCTGATGCTCGCGCCGCTGAGCCCGCCGGTGGTCGGCGCCGATCGGCGCTGCACGGCGGGCGGGGCCTGATAGACTCGCCGGCGATGCAGCCCTGTCCCTATCGCAAGATCCGTCCGCTGGGCGAGGGGTCGATGGGGGACGTGCACCTGTGCGTCGACGTGCAGCAGCGGCGCCTGGTCGTGGTCAAGTGGCTGCGAGCCGAGCTGCACGAGGGCAGCCAGGCGGCGGTCCGGTTCCGACGCGAGGCCGAGCTGATGGCGGGGGCCAACTTCCCCGGCGTCATCAAGGTCGAGGAGTGGGGCCTCGACGAGTTCGGTCGCACGTGGATGGCGATGGAGTTCGTCGACGGGCTCATGCCTTCGGCGGTGGTCGGGCCCGGCGATTGTTGGTCGGTGCATCGCCTGCTGGCCGGCGTCGGTCAGGGCCTCGACGACCTCCACGGCCTCGGCGTCGTGCACCGCGATCTCAAGCCGGAGAACGTGCTGCTGCGGAGCTCGGTCGACGGCTGGGAGCCGGTGATCATCGACCTCGGGATCGCCAAGTGGTTGGCGCAGGAGACCGCGACCGCGAGCGGCTCTGTGTTCGGCACGCCGCACTACATGAGCCCGGAGCAGTGCCGCGACACCAAGCACGTCGGCCCCGCGACCGACCGCTACGCCGTCGCCGTCATCATCTTCGAGCTGCTCGCCGGGCGGCGGCCGTTCGAGGGCCGCACGATCCCGGAGCTGTTGCGGCAGCACCTCGAGTCGCCGGTGCCGGAGCTGCAGATCCCGAAGCGCGTGCGCACCGGGGCGATCCGCGACACCGCCGCCAAGGCGACGTACCCGTCGCCCAACCTCGACGCGTTCATGCGCAAGGCGATGGCCAAGGAGCCGCGGCTGCGGTTCGGCAGCGGGCGCGAGATGGCCTCCGAGTTCGAGCGCGCGGCCAAGGCCGACGGGCTGTGGGAGATCCCTGACCCTTCGGACATGACGCCGTTGTTCCCGGCGCTGACCCACCCGATGGCCGAGATCATCATCGACGGCGAGTCGCGCCAGCGCTTCGACGTGCGCCACGGGCCGCTGGTGCTCGGGCGCCACGAGTCGTGCCAGGTGGTGCTCGGCTCGCCGCGGCTCAGCCGCCTGCACGCGTGCGTGTACCTGCACCGCGGGCGGGTGTGGGCCGCCGACCTGCACAGCCAGAACGGCACCCTGTTCCAGGGCCGCGCGCTCCAGCCCGGCGTTCCGATGCCGTTCCCGCCGGGCGGCCAGACCGCCGTGTTCACGCTCTACAACCGCAACATCGCCGTCCGTCTGTGCACCACCACGGGGCCGTGAGGCCGCGTCATGGCGAGCGCGGCGGGTGAGAGTGCTTCGGGACACGTCCTGAAGGACAGCAGTGGTGCGCGGGGCGAGGGCGCTTCAGGGCATGTCCTCGGGGACAGCGTCAGTGCTTCGGGTCATGTCCGGAGGGACAGCGATGCCGAGACGGTCGAGGCTCGGGACGGAGATGCTTCGAGACATGTCCTCAGGGACAGCGATGTCGGTGCCTCTGGACATGTCCTGAAGGACAGCCTCGAGGCTGAGCCGGTACCGACACGAACGCGGCGCCTGGCCGCGGCGCTGCTGTTCGGGCCGGCGCTGGCGTGGGCGCTCGCGGCGGCGGCCGGGCTGGCGTGGGCGGGCGCGCGGGCGGACGCGTGGGGACCGGCGCCGCGCCGCGAGGCGGCGGTGGTCGGCTCGGCGGCCTGCCGCGCCTGTCATCCGGCCGAGCACGCCAGCTGGTCGGCGACCTACCACCGGACGATGACGCAGCGCGCCGAGGGTGAGGCAGTGCTGGCGCCGTTCGCCGGCGAGCACGTCGATCACCTCGGCTTCCGCGCGACGATGACCCGCGGCGCCGAGGGCCGCCCGCACGTGCGCGTGGCGCCGCTCGACGACGAGGGGCGCGAGGCCGGAGAGCCGCTGCTCGACGTCGACGTGGTCATGACGGTGGGCAGCCACCGCTATCAGCAGTACCTGGCGCGGCTCGACCGCGGCGGCGGACCGGGCGAGGTGTGGCGCCTGCCGGTCGCCTGGCACGTCGCCACGGCGCGGTGGATCCCGATGAACGCCGCGTTCCTCGAGCCGGAGGGCGCGCGCGGCGACGCCGAGGCGTACCTGCGCCACCTCAGCCGCTGGAACGACAACTGCGTGCTGTGCCACAACACCGAGCCGCGGCCGGGGCTGGCGCAAGAGACAGGTGGCGCGCCGCGCTTCGACACCACCGTGGGCGAGCTCGGGATCGCCTGCGAGGCCTGCCACGGGCCGGCTGGGGCTCACCTGCAGCGGCACGCCGATCCGTTCCGGCGCCTTCTGGCCGGCGGGGCGGAAGACGGATCGATCGCGCACCCGGGCCGGCTGGTGCCGCGCGACGAGAGCGGGGTGTGCGGGCGCTGCCACGGCAACCGGATCAGCGCCGACGTGGCGGCGGTGCTGCGCGAGGGCGACGGCTTCCTGCCGGGCACCGACCTGGCCGCGGTGTCGCGGCCGATCTTCCGCGAGGCGACCGTCGGCGGGGAGGCGCTGTTCGCCGAGCGCTTCTGGCCCGACGGGACGCCGCGCCTGTCGGCCTACGAGTACCAGGGGCTGCTGCTGTCGCCGTGCCACCAGGACGGCCGTGAGGGCGGGCTCGGCTGCGACGACTGCCACGCGATGCACGGCGACCGGCCCGACATGCAGGTCCGCCGCGATCGCGCGGGGGCGAAGGCATGTACTTCGTGCCATGTCCTGGAGGACCTGTCCTCGGGGACACGGCACGGAGGACATGGGGAAACGGTCACGTGCCAGGGCTGCCACACGCCGCGGATCACGTACGGCCTGCTCGAGGGGATGATCGGCCACCGGATCGCGGTGCCGCGGCCGCAGGCGTGGATCGGCCGCCACGACCAGCCGGACGCCTGCACGCAGTGCCACGCCGATCGCAGCCGCACGTGGGCGGCGGAGGCGCTGCCGCGGCTCGGATTCCCGGACCCGGGTCCGCTGCCGCCGCCGGCGCCGGACGAGGCGTGGGGCTCGCGGGTGCAGCTCGACCTGGTCGGCGGCGATCCGCTGCAGCGGGTGCTGGCGATCCACGCGCTGACGCGGCCAGAGGTGCCGGTGGCGGTCGCTCTGCGGCGCGCCTGGATCACCGACGGGCTCGACGACGAGTACCCGGCCGTGCGGTGGTTCGCCTGGCGCGCGCTGCGGCAGCTCGCGGAGCCGGAGCAGGTCGCGCTGGTCGACGCTTACGACCCGCACGCCGACGCGGAGCACCGGGTGCCGGCCGCCGATGCCCTGCGCGCGGCGTTCGGCGGCGGACCGTTCAGCCCCGAGCAGCGCGAGGCGCTCGAGGCCCGGCGCGAGCGCACGGTGCTGTGGATCGGGGAGTGAGGCGTTTTCAAGCCTGGTAGCGAGGCGTGGGCCCGCGACGGAAGATTTGGCGAGCGAGCGGTCCTGCGGCTAGATTCGCCCCGTGCGCGCCGAACGGCACCACCGGCTCTCGCTCGCGTTGCTGGCGATCTTCCTCGCCTCGGGGCTGTGGCTCGAGGCGATGATCGGCTTGCGCGCGGGCGGGTGGGTCGACGACCCGCTGCGCCGCGAGTTCCTGCGCCTCGGCCACGCGCACGGTGGGATCCTGGCGCTGGTCAACCTGGCGATCGCCTGGTCGATCGGGCAGCTCGGCACCCCCGAGGTGTGGGCCGCGAAGATCCGGCTCGCGGGATTGCTCGGCGCGCTGCTCGTCGGCGCCGGCTTCATGGCCGGCGGGCTCATGCACGGATCGACCGACCCGGGCCCGCCGATCCTCGTGGTGCCGGCCGGAGCGTTGCTGACGCTGGCGGCGGTGATCGCTACGGCGATGGTGCGCCCCTCGGACCGGCCGCCAGGCAGCTGACGGGCACCCGGCAAGCTGCTCGCCGAGCGGTTCGGCTTCCGCGCGACGGCCTCTTGAGGCATGTCGGAACGGGCATGCCCGATCGGACATGTCCGAACGACCCAACGAAAACGGCCGGGCTTTTCGGGCCCGGCCGTCTCGCGCTCGGCGTTTGCTCAGGAGGGCTCGGCGACCAGGCCGCCCGGGGGCACGGGCGCGGGCTTGCGGCTCGGCTCGCTGGCGGGCACCGGGGGGCTGTTGCGGGCGCGGATCGGCGGGAGCGGGCGGCCGTCGATGACCGCGGCCACCTCGACCGCGGACAGCACCTCGCGCTCGAACAGGGCCCGGGCCAGGCGCTGGAGCGCCTCGGCCTTGGTGGTGAGCAGCTCCTTGGCGAGCGTGTACTGGCGGGTGACGATGTCGTGGATCGTGCGGTCGATCGCCTGGGCTGTCGACTCGGAGTAGTTCGGCGACTGCTGGATCTCGCGGCCGAGGAAGGGCTGGCTCTCGGCCTTGGTGTAGGCGACCGGGCCGAGCTCGTCGCTCATGCCCCACTCGCACGCCATCTTGCGGGCGAGGGCGGTGGCGCGCTCGATGTCGTTGCTGGCGCCGGTGGTCTTCTGGCCGTTGAACGCGATCTCTTCGGCGATCCGGCCGGCCATGAGGATGGCGATCTGGGCCAGGGCCTGCTCGCGGTCGAGGCTGTAGCGGTCCTCTTCGGGCAGCTGCTGGGTGACGCCGAGGGCGCGGCCGCGGGGGATGATCGTGACCTTGTGGATCGGGTCGACGGTCTCCTTGGGCAGGCTCATCGCCACGAGGGTGTGGCCGGCCTCGTGCCACGCGGTGGTCCAGCGCTCCTTCTCGGAGATGATGGCGCTCTTGCGCTCGGAGCCCATCAGGACCTTGTCCTTGGCGCGGTCGAAGTCGTCCTCGTGGACGCGGTCGCGGCCGTTGCGGGCGGCCATCAGCGCGGCCTCGTTGACGAGGTTCTCGAGGTCGGCGCCGGAGAAGCCGGGGGTGCCGCGGGCGATCAGGCTGACGTCGACGGTGTCGTCGACCGGGACCTTGCGGGTGTGGACCTTGAGGATCGCCTCGCGGCCGCGCACGTCGGGCAGGCCGACGATGATCCGGCGGTCGAAGCGGCCGGGGCGGAGCAGGGCGGGGTCGAGGACGTCGGGGCGGTTGGTGGCGGCGACGAGGATGACGCCGTCGTTCGACTCGAAGCCGTCCATCTCGACGAGCAGCTGGTTCAGCGTCTGCTCGCGCTCGTCGTGACCGCCGCCGAGGCCGGTGCCGCGGTGGCGACCGACGGCGTCGATCTCGTCGATGAAGATGATGCAGGGGGCGTTCTTCTTGCCCTGCTCGAACAGGTCGCGCACGCGCGAGGCGCCGACGCCGACGAACATCTCGACGAAGTCGGAGCCGCTGATGCTGAAGAACGCGACGCCGGCCTCGCCCGCGATGGCCTTGGCGAGCAGGGTCTTGCCGGTGCCCGGAGGGCCCATCAGCAGCACGCCCTTGGGGATCCGGCCGCCGACGCGCAGGTACTTCCGCGTGTCGCGGAGGAAGTCGATGATCTCCTCGACGTCCTCGCGGGCCTCGTCGACGCCGGCGACGTCCTTGAAGGTGACCTTGTTCTGGTGCTCGTTGAGCAGGCGCGCCTTGCTCTTGCCGAAGTTCATCGCCCGCCCGCCGCCGGCCTGCATCTGGCGCATGAACACGACCATCAGCACGACGATGAAGATCAGCGGGAGGTACATCAGCGCGAACTGCAGCAGCGCGCTGTCCTCCTCGGGCTCGACGCGGTAGTCGATCTGCTTCTCGCTCAGCTTCTGGTACAGGTTCTCGGCGACGGGGCCGGTGGCCTGGTAGGTCTTGCCGTCGAGGTCGTACGAGATGTCGACGTAGCTCGGGTGGACCGCGATCACCATGTTCGAGCTGTGCTTGAGCGACCCCCAGTCGCGGTCGACCGTCTCGACGAACTTCGCGTACGAGATGTTGACCACCTCGTGGCTGGTGTTGAACATGTTGGCCAGCGCGAGCACGCCTACGATCAGGCCGAGCCACACCAGGAGGGTCTTCGTCTGCTGTTTCACGGTGAGAAGGTTCCAGAGCCGCGCCTGGAGCTTTGCGAGCATAGCGGAAGACGGATCGCCCGGCCAGCCGCGAGGGTTCGGATCGCGCACGTTCGCCGCTCTGCTCGCCGCCAGGGGCCGTACCTCGGCGCTACGGGCCCGGGATCTCCGCGCCGGGAGCGGCCCCCGCGAGCGTGAGGCCTTGGCGGTCCAGGCGCACGTGAAGGCCGGGACGCAGGTGCCAAACATGGGGCCGGAGCACCGCGTCGGTGCCCCCGAGCGCTGCGGCGCGCGCGAGCACGGCGCGGTCGATGTCCTCGATCACGGCCGCTCGCAGCGCCCCGAGGTCGGCGCCCCCGAGGCCGCAGATCCGGCGCAGGACCCGGGTCCGCACGGCTCGCGGCAAGATGTGCAGGTCGTCGGTCGACCAACAAGCGGCAGGACCTCGCCGCCGCGCGGCCTCCTCGCGCTCGGCCCAGCCGGCGAGCGCCTCCTCCGCGTCGGCGGCGTGTGTGGCGAGACACACGAGCGCCGCCTCGACGCGCGGGTTGTAGTCCCGCAGCTCCGGCAGCACGCGCTCGCGCACCCGCACGCGCGGCTGCTCCTCGTCGGCATTGGTCGGGTCGTCGACGAAGGGCAGGGCCATGCGCTCGCACAGCGCCCGCGTGGCGGCCCGCGGCAGCTCCAACAGCGGCCGCAGCCACGGCGCTTCCCACGGCCGCATCGCCGCGAGGCCCTCGAGTCCGCAGCCGCGGGCGGCGTGCATGAGCAAGGTCTCGGCCTGATCGGTGGCCGTGTGACCCAGCGCGATCGCGTCGCACGCGTGCGCCGACGCGAACGCACACAAGGCGGCGCGCCGGGCCTCGCGGGCGCGCGCGGGCAGGCCCGAACCTGGCGAAAGGGACAGGCGCGTCGCGACCGAGAGGAGCCCGCGCTGCGCGGCCGCACGCGCGACCGCCGCGGCCTCGTCGGCCGATTCGCGGCGCAGGCCGTGGTCGACGTGGGCGACGATCAAGGCGAGCGCTTCGTCGCGGGCGAGGAGGTGGAGCAGGCCGACGAGCGCGGTCGAGTCGGCGCCGCCGGAGCACGCGACGAGGAGCCGCCGCGGAGAGCCGGCGGCGCGGAGGCTGCGGCGGACCAGGCCGAGAGCGCTGGCGATGGTCGGGTGGCGGGGTGGCACGCGCGTGCGGCGATGATACCTTCCCGCCGATGACCTCGCCCGCAGAGCTCCCCCGCGCCGGCTACGACCTCGCCAGCGTGCAGCGCGATCCGCTCGTGCTCGAGCAGCGCGACGACCTCCCCGAGCTCGTGCCGACGCTGCCGCCGACCGCGTTCGTGCAGATCGCCCGCGGGCTGCGCGACGAGGACCGCCTCGACCTGGTGCTGCCGCACGCGTCGCCCGAACAATTGACGGCGCTGCTCGACCTCGACGGCTGGTCGCGCGATCGCCTGGCCGTCGAGAAGGCGCGCGGGTGGTTGGTGGCGATCGTCGACGCGTACGCGATGACGGGCAAGCGGCGCGGGCATTTGCGCAACGTGATCGAGGACATGGACCCCGAGATGTGGACGATGGCGCTGCTGCCCGGCACGGCCGTCTACGAGCTCGATCCGGACGACGTCGAGCTGCGCGAGCAGGCGCTGGCGGCCGTCGACGCGCTGTTCCCGTACGAGACGCCCGACGGCGGCTTCATCGTCGCGGTGCCGGACAACGAGCTCGGTCACATGGCCATCCACGTGCTCGAGCGGGTCTACGCCGACGACCTTCAGCTCGGCCGCGACATGACGCTGTCGCTGCGCGGGGCCCTGCCGGCCCAGCTCGAGGAAGATCTGCTGCGCTGGCGCAGCGGTCGCCTCGCCGACCTCGGGTTCGTCGACTGGGAAGAGGCGATGAAGCTGTTCCGTCCGCTCGACGCCAAGTCGGCGCGCGAGGCCTCGGCGGAGCCGACGACCCCGGCCCCGGCGCGCGAGGGCGAGGCGCTGTCGGTGGCGTTCCCGTCGCCGTCGGCGGGGCTGCTCCGGCGGGTGCTCGGCGGGCTCCCGGCCGGCGAGCAAGGCGTGCGCGCGCGCGAGTTCACGTTGTTGGTCAACGAGCTGATGTCGGCCCAGCGCAGCGAGCCGGGCGATCCGAAGGCGCAGGAGCGGGCGTTCCACCAGGCCGAGGCGACGGTCAGCCTCGGCCTCGAGGTGCTGATGGTCGGCCTCGGCCTGCCGCCGGCCGAGGTCGACGCGTTCCTGGCCGGACGGATCGCGGCGCTCGGGCTGCGCGGAGTGTTCCGCGTCGGCTACGGGCCGCTGGCGACGCTGCGCAAGACGGCGCTGGCGCTGCACCGCGAGGGCCGGGTCTCGCTGGCGAAGATCGGGTCGCTGCTCGATCGGCCGTGGGGCCCCGCGCTCGAGGGGCTGTCGCGCTGGCTGCCCGAGCTGCCGATCGAGTCGGCCGGCAGCGGCTGGCGGCCGATCGCGGGCCTGCGCGACGTGGCCCGCGCGACCGAGCTGCTGGCTCAGGCCGGCGCGCTGGCGGCGTTGACGTTCGACCCGCGCGGCTACGCGATCGACCCGCAGTGGGTGAGCCGCGTCGACGAGCCGGATCGCCTGACGCTCGGCGATCTGGTGCGCACGTCGGCGCTGCGCCGACAGCTGCCCGGGATGTCCGAAGAGACAGCCGCGGCGTTCGCCCCGGTCGACGCCGACGACCTGGCCTGGGCCGCCGATCACCTGCTGGTGAACGGCCGCCTGGCGCCGGGCCTGGCCGCCGACCTGCGCAAGCGCTGCCTGGCGATCGGGGCGCCCCAGCACGCGGAGGCGTTCGTGTCCGCGGTGCTGCTGCGGCTCGAGGTCGAGCTCGGGGCGCTCGAGCGCGACGAGGAGGGCACGGTCGACCTGCGGCGCGCTGGCGGGGTGATCACGCCGCAGCGGATCGGCGTGTGGCTCAAGACCGGGCTGTCGGCGTCCTGAGGCGCGGCAGCTGGCTTGATCGAGCGAGCATGTTCGAGCGAGCATGTTCGAGCGAGCATGTTCGTTGAGACATGCTCGTGAAGACATGCTCTATCGGCCAGACGCGGGCGACGGTGTAGCGACCATCGCGGGACGGTGCCGACGGTCGGGCGAGACCGGGGAAGCCGGTTCGCCAGCGTGTTCGTCGGGGGAAGCCAGTCACTCGGGGGAGGCCGAGAAGTCGGTCTTGCTCGCGTGTTCGTCGGGCACAGCCGTCAGTCGGCCCAGGCCGGGAACCCGGTTTCGCCGCGAATTTGTGTGGCGCCGCCTCAGTCGGGCGAGACCGGGAAGTCGCGCACGCGCAGGGCGCGGCCGTCGGCGAGCACGAAGCCGACCTGCACGGCGGCGAAGCGGCCGATCTGGCGCAGCTCGGTGAGCAGCGGGCCGAGGTCGTCGCGGCTCTCGACCGGGATGCCGGCGATCTCGGACACTCGGGCGTTGCGCAGCAGCTCGCGGCCGCGGCTGCGCGAGATCGGGGCGTCGGGGCGCAGATCCTTGACGATCGGCTCGCGGCGCGACTCGTCGAGGCGGAGGCCGAGCAGGGCGTCGGCGTCGATGAGGACCTGCTGGTCGGGCGGGGCGGCGGCGACCGGGATGTTGAACGAGAGCCGGTCCTTGCCGCGGACGACGGTGAGGTTCAGGACCTCGCCCGGGAGCAGGCCGCGGACGGTGGAGACGAAGTGGTTGGCGAGGCGCAGCTGGGCCTCGGGGCCGGTGCCGAAGGAGTCGAAGCGCTGGCCCTGGGCCTCGACGATCAGGTCGTCCTTGCGCAGGCCGGCGGCGTCGGCGGACCGGCCGGGCAGGACGCGGCTGACGCGGAGGCCGTTCTGGTAGCCGAGAGCGCGGGCGTCGTCGTCGAGCTCGCCGTGGGGGGCGACCTCGGCGCCCACCTGGCCGGAGCGCGCGCCATGGCCGGCGCGCAGGGCCTCGAGCAGGGCGGCGATGTGATCGATGGGGATGGCGAAGGCGATGCCCTGGGCGCGCTCGAGGGTGGCGGTGGTGATGCCGACGAGCTGGCCGCGGAGGTTGAAGATCGGGCCGCCGGAATTGCCGAGGTTGATGGCGGCGTCGAGCTGCAAGAGCGGGGTCTGTCGGCTGCGCAGCAGGCCGGTGCGGCCGATCGCGGCGACGATGCCCTGGGCCACGCTGTGCTCGAGCCCGAACGGAGTGCCGACGGCGAACACGGTCTCGCCGACGCGCAGCTCGTGCGAGCGCCCGCGGGTGGCGAAGGCGAACCGCTCGGCGCTGTCGGCCGGGCGCAGGCGCAGGAGGGCGATGTCGCGGTCGCGGTCGGCGACCAGCAGCTCGGCCGGCAGCTCGCGGCCGTCGACGAAGCGGGCGCGGATCGGCTGGGCCACGGCCGAGGCGTCGGTCACGCCGCCGAGCACGCGCTGCCGCGGGTCGCGGATCTGGCCGGCCACGACGTGGTAGTTGGTGAGGACCAGACCTGTCTCATCGACCAGGACGCCGGCGCCGAGAGCGTCGGTGCCGCTGAGGGTGACGACCGCGTCGCGCGTGCGCTCGACGGCCTCGACGAGGCTCGGACCGGCGTCGCCGCGGACCTCGGGGCAGTCGCACGCGGCCGGCGGGGCGACGGGCGGCAGGGCAGGGACCGGCACGGAGGGCGCGGGGCTGTCGACAGGGACAGATGCGGCGGGCGGCGCGGTCTGGATGCCGACCAGCACCGCGACCCCGCCGAGCAGCACGCCGAGCACCGCGGCTCCGGCGGCGATCCACAGCGATTCGCCGCGCGCAGGTCGCGGCTCGGGTCCCGGGGCATTCGTGGGCATCGTCGGGACAACCTAGCGCGTCCTCGCCGCATTCCCAAACGGCCGCCGCGACCCGCCAGGGAGGGCCGCGGACGCTGTTCGTAAAACCTGCGGTTCGCGCTCGTTCGGGGTCGCGGAGCGGCGGGCTCGCTCGATTCGAGTGCGAGCGGACTCGCTGGCGCTGGGAGGTCGATGCCGTCTCGCGGTGCGCCCGGTGTCCAGCGATCGGGATCGTGCTTGGCAAGGGCGGCAGCGCGATCGCCGACCTGCGGCCGCGACGCCGGGTCGCAGGCGCGGATCTTCGCCCCCGGCATGTCATGCTCGGGCCGGCGGGCCGATCCGGGCGCCCGCGTGAGAAAATGGCCGCCGGGCGCGTGGTGGCGAGGTGAGCCGCGCGCGCGTTTCTGGCATCCTCTCGCACCTGCGGCGCCGCGCCGCGCCGCCTGCCAATGACACCTCCGGCCACGCACGCAGCCCTGCAGTCCTCGCCCGCTACCCCAGGAACGGCGCTCGAGCAGGCCGTCGGCCTCGTCGCCGGCGAGCTCTCCGAGGTGGACGCGCGGCTCGAGCAGCTGCTGCAGTCGTCGATAGCGATCATCCCCGAGCTGGGCGGCAAGCTCGCGTTCGCCGGCGGCAAGCGGTTCCGGCCGCTGGTCACGTTGCTGGCCGCGCGCGCGGCCGGCTTCATCGACCCGGTGCGGATCACGATCGCGGCCGTCGGCGAGCTGCTGCACACGGCGACGCTGCTCCACGACGACGTCATCGACGGCGGCGAATTCCGCCGCGGGCGGCCCACCGCGCGCCTGCAGTACGGCAACGGCATGGCGGTGCTGACCGGCGACTTCTGCCTCGCGCGTGCGATGCAGGCGATCGCCTACTCGGGCCGGCTGCACGCGGTGCAGACGCTTTCGGACGCGGTCACGCGGATGGCCGAGGGCGAGGTGGCGCAGCTCGAGATCGCCGGCGACGCGGCGCCCGACAAGGCCCGCTACTACCTCGTCATCGAGCGCAAGACCGCGGCGCTGATCGCCTGGTGTGCCAGCGTGGGCGGGTTGCCGGCGCCGGAGCGGTCGGTCGCGCTGCACCGTTACGGGCTCGAGATCGGCTACGCGTTCCAGATCGCCGACGACGTGCTCGACTACGCCGGCGACCTCCACGACACCGGCAAGACGCGCGGCCAGGACCTGCGCGACGGCAAGCTGACCCTGCCGCTGATCCTCGCGTGCGAGCGCGATCCCGGGCTCCAGCGCGCGGTCCATCAGCTGCTCGCCCACGGACCGCCGGTCGACGGCGAGGCCGCCGAGGCGATCGTCGCCCGCGTCGCCGCCTCGCCAGGGGTCGAGCTGGCGGCCCGCGCGGCCGAGACCCACGCCGAGACGGCGGTCGCGCAGCTGGCCGAGCTGCCGCCGTCGTCGGCCCGCGACGCCCTGGTCGAACTGGCCCGCAGCGTGTCGCGCCGCGTCAGCTGAGCGGTCGGGCGCCTGGCGCAAGGAACATGTCGCAAAGTACCTGTTCGCTTCACCCTGTCGCTTCCGCCCTGTCCCTACGTTCTTGTCCGAACCAACCTGCCCCGAGGACCCGATGACTGAGCCCGCACCGCTCGCCGAGACCGTCGCCGCGATCGACGCCCACGGGGCCCGCGTGCAAGGCATGTTCTCCGACATCGCCCGCGGCTACGACCGCGCCAACCGGTGGATGAGCCTCGGGATCGACGTGCTGTGGCGCCGCCGGGCGGTCGCCGAGGTGCTGCCCGCGGGGGCCGGCGCGAGCGGGGCGCGGCCGCGGATCCTCGACCTGTGCGCCGGCACGCTCGACTCGACGCTCGAGCTGCACCGCCGCTACCCCGAGGCCGACATCGTCGGCGGCGACTTCTCGGCCGGGATGCTGGCCGTCGGCGAGGCCAAGCTGCAGGGCCCGGCGCGGGCGCGGATCGTCGCCCGCGAGATGGACGCGCACGCGCTGCCCGAGCCCGACGCGAGCTTCGACGCGGTGTTCTGCGCGTTCGGGGCCCGCAACCTCAGCGACCTCGAGGCGGCCACGCGCGAGCAGCTGCGGGTGCTGCGGCCCGGCGGTCGGCTGACGGTGCTCGAGTTCTTCCGCCCGCGCGGGCTGTTCTCGCGCACGTTCCACGCCTGCTACAACCGCACGGTGCTGCCGGTGGTCGGCTGGGCGGCGACGGGCAACCTCGGGGCGTACCTCTACCTGCCGCGCAGCATCGGCGCGTTCGTGACGATCGAGGACTACGACGCGCTGCTCGAGCGGGTCGGCCTGCGGGTGATCGGGCGCGAGCGACTGTTCGGCGGGGTGGCTGGGATCGTCCGGGCCGAGCGGCCGGGAGGTGGCACATGAAGTTGGTCGTGATCGTGACTGGGGCGAGCGGGGCGATCTACGCCCGCCGGTTGCTGCATGTCCTCGCGGACCTGTGCGCCGGGACATGGCCGAACGAACCTGCGCACAAGGACCTGCAGGTCGACTGGGTGGCGTCGGCGACGGCGCCGCAGGTGTGGCTGACGGAGCTCGGCGAGCCGATGCCGCAGGAGATCGGGGCGCCGGCGTTCGCGGCCCCGGCGGACGCGCCCGAGGACCGGCCGGTCCCCCCGGCGCTGCCGAGCGCGGCGGCGGCGAGGCGGGAGTCGGGCCCGTTGCGGGCCAACCCGCCGACCGAGGTGTTCGGCTCGAACGTGCTGGCGCGCGGGGCCCGGGCGGCGAGCCCGTCAGGGACGCCGACGCTGCGCTCGGGCGGGTCGTCGGAGTCGCCGCCGCTGGTCAGCCAGATCCGCCGCTGGGATCGGCAGGACTTCTCGGCCCCGTTCGCGTCCGGCAGCAACGCGCCCGACGCGGTGCTGGTGATGCCGTGCTCGATGAGCGCGCTCAGCCGGGTGGCCCACGGCGGCGGCGAGGACCTGGCGGCCCGCGCCTGCGAGGTCGCGCTCAAGGAGCGGCGGCGCCTGGTCCTGGTCGTGCGCGAGACGCCGCTGAGCCTGGTGCACCTGCGCAACATGGTGGCGGCGACCGAGGCCGGGGCCGTGGTCCTGCCAGCCGTGCCCTCCTTCTACGGCGGCATCCAAACGCTCGAGGAGGCGGTCGACACCGTCGTCGCCCGCGCCCTCGACCATGCAGGGCTCCGCATCGCGCTGACCCGCCGCTGGGGCGCCCCGGAGAGCGCATGACACCCGCCGAGCTCGCGCGCCTGTTCGACCTGCCGGCCGAGGCCGGCGCCCGCGCCCAGGCCGCCCGCGCGGCCCACTTCGGCCGCCGGGTGCTCGTCCGCGGGGTCGCGCAGCACCCGTCGCCGGCCGTGGCGGCGCTGGTGCGCGGCGGCGGGCCGGCGCTGGTCGATCTGGGGAGCTGGTCCGAGGAGCATGTCGCTCAGGCCATGGCCGTTGGGACAGGTCTCTCGGGCCAGGCAATTGCGGACATGTCCGATGGGGCCGGTCCGAACGGGCAGGGCGCGAGCGCCATGTCCGGCGCGGCAGGTGTGAACGGTCATGGCGCGAGCGCCATGTCCGATGCAACAGGTGCGAACGGGCATGGCGCGAACGCGAACGGCGATCCGGGGTGGCCGAAGCCGGGGGCGCTGCGGGCGGGCGACCGCCTGGTGCTGCAGGTCGACCGGGACCGGCTCGGCGCTTACTTCGAGTACCTGAGCCGGCTGGCGGCCGCGGCTCCGGAGGGGCTGTCGGTCGCGCCGTTCTGCGCGCTGGCGGGCGGGTTGATGCGCCTGCACCTGATCGCGGCCGCTCGCGTCGCCCTGCCGGGGCGGGTGCGCGTGGAGGCGCGGCACGACCTGCTGGGCATCCGCCTGGCCCAGGTCGCGCTCGGCTTCGGCGCCGACACTCTGGCCGGGCCGCTGGCGCAGACGCGCAAGCTGCCGCTGGCAGGGGTGCCCCGCCCGGACGAGGCGACCCCCGCGGGCCTGGCCGCGCTGATCGAGCGGGCCGGGCTCGAACCTGTCCTTGACGACATGACCTCGGAGACATTGCCATGAGCGAAACCGCCGCCCACCCGTCCGCCGCCGCCCACGCCTCCGACGCCGCCGCGCCGGCGATCCACACCGGCGACCGGAGCTTCGCCGCGATCGCGGCCAAGGTGCGCGCAGGGGTGCCGCTCGACCGCGACGACGGGGTCGCGCTGTACCGCCACCGCGACCTGCTGGGCCTCGGGGCGCTGGCCAACGAGGTCCGCGAGCGCCTGCACGGCGACCGCACCTACTTCAACGTCAACCTGCACATCAACCCGACCAACGTGTGCGAGGCGGACTGCAAGTTCTGCTCGTTCGCCCGCCTGACGCCGGACATGCCGCAGGCGTACACGATGACGGTCGAGCAGGTGCGGCAGAAGGTGATCGAGCGGGCGCACCAGCCGATCACCGAGGTGCACGTGGTCAACGGGCTGCACCCGGGAGTGCCGTTCTCGTACTACACGGACATCCTGCGCGGGCTCAAGGATCTGCGCCCGGACGTGCACCTGAAGGCGTACACGGCGGTCGAGATCCACTACTTCGCCGAGAAGTACGGGATGACGTACGAGGAGGTGCTGCGGGCGCTGATCGAGGCGGGCCTCGGCAGCATGCCGGGCGGCGGGGCCGAGATCTTCGCCGACCGCGTGCGTCGCAAGATCTGCCGCGACAAGGCCGACGCGCGCCAGTGGCTCGAGGTCCATCGCACGGCCCACCGCCTGGGCCTGCGCACCAACTGCACGATGCTCTACGGCACGGTCGAGACGCTCGAGGAGCGGGTCGAGCACATGCTGGCGCTGCGCGAGCTGCAGGCCGAGACCGGCGGGTTCCAGACCTTCATCCCGCTGGCCTTCCACAACGAGCACAACGACTTCCGCAAGCTGCCCGAGCCGACCGGGGTCGACGACCTGCGCACGTACGCGGTCGCCCGCCTGATGCTTCACAACATCCCGCACATCAAGGCCTACTGGGTGATGATCGGGGTGAAGACGGCCCAGATCGCGCTGAGCTTCGGCGTCGACGACCTCGACGGCACGGTGCAGGAAGAAAAAATTTATCACATGGCCGGCGCAGACACGCCGATGGCGCTGTCCCGCGCGGAGCTGGTGCGGCTCATCCGCGAGGCCGGTCGCACTGCCGTCGAACGCGACACGCTCTACGGGGTGCGCTGGGTCGACGACGGAGCGCCGCTGCCGGAGATCCGGATGGACGCGAGCGTGCCGTTCTCGGGGCACAGCGACCGCGTGCAGCTGCCCGTGGTGCGCTGAGCTGTTCCTCGCGAGGCATGGGGCCGCGCAGGGAGGCGCGACGCCGAACGTCAGCGCGAGATGCCGTCTCCGCCGCTGGCTCGCGGCGCCCGTGAAGACCTGGTCTTTAAGCCAGGTCATCCGGCGAGGTGCCCGAGGGCGGCCGGTACAGGATCGAAGCCGCGCGGGACGAGGTGCCGCTGCTGGATGACTCGCTCGCGGAGGCCGAGCTCACGGCTCCGCGGGTCCCGCTGGACCTGAACAGGAGGCCGCGAGCGGCCGACCGCAGCACCGCCTCTGGCTCGGGGAGGCAGGCCCGGAGGTCACAGCCGGCGCGGTCGACGGCGAGATGGGCTGCGGGGACGGCTCGAACAGTCCGGTCGCCCGCCCTCCATCCCTCGGCCATCGAGCTTGGGGGCCGTGCACGGCGCGAGTGGCCAGCAGCGCAGAAGCAGCGGCGCCAGCCATCTCGCGCAGCGACCGTAGCGAGCACCTCGACCATTGTTCAGGTCGCTGCAATGGAGCGTCGGGCGCCACCCCGATTCGCTGGCACCTGCTCGACCGGTCTCGGGGCTCCCCGGGATTGCGTGGTGCCTTGATTCCTCGCATTCCTGGGATTTCGGGGAAATGCCTCCTTCCAGCACCTGGACGTGCGCCGGAGCGGCGTTTCAGGGCGTTCGGCTTCGGCGGCGATCACGGAGGAAGGGTGATTCGTCGATTGAAAAAAATCCGCCGACATCGATTTCGTGGGGCGAGCGCTCGGGGCCGATGACATTCATCGTAGCGCCGCGGGATGCGCTTCCAGGCTAAAATTCTGTGTACCTGACGGACGTGGAGCGGTTCAGTCCGGTGATTGGCGCGTTCCTCGCGGTGTTTGCGACCATTCGTGGCAGAGTTCGCGGCATATCGTCGCTGCGAATTCTTTCTCCGCCGAAGGAATCGGTCGCAACTAGCGCCAGTACGGCGTTCTGGCAGGCGGACGACCGGTTCGGTCGGTGCGCGCGCCCCGCGATTCGCGGACGCCGGGCCATGACCTGGCATTCCCGCATTCGCATTCCACGACGGAGAATCATCGATGCATCGTCAAACGTCGAGACGGCCGGATCCGGCCCGCAATCAGGTGACCGCGCGGCTGCAGTCGCTGCTCGGGCGGTCCGTGCCCGAAGCGGGGCGAGGGCGGCCGGGGCCGATCGATCCGCTGCTCAAGCTGGCCATCGTCTGCGCCCTCGCGGGCCTCATCGCAGTGCCGCTGCACTACGGGCTGTCGCCGTTCCTCGTCGAGTTCGACGAGCTGGTGGGCCTGCCGGTGCTGCGCACGGTGCTCCTCACCAGCGGGGCGCTGCTGCTCGGGCACGCGGCGCTGACCCTGGTCTTCTCGCTGCTGTATCGGCCGACGCCGGCGCCGCGGCGAGACCTGCCGCGTTGCACCGTGATCGTGCCGGCGTACAACGAGGGGCCGATGGTGGGGGTCGCGCTCGGATCGATCCTCGTCGGTGATTACCCGCGCGACCGGCTCGAGATCCTCGCCATCGACGACGGCTCGACCGACGACACGTGGTCGCACATCCAGCGGATCGCGCGCGAGCACCCGGACGTGGTGCGGGCGATCCGGATGCCGAAGAACGGCGGCAAGCGCGAGGCCCTGCGCGCGGGCTTCTCGGCGGCCACGGGCGAGGTCGTCGTCAGCGTCGACTCCGACTCGCGCCTCGACCCCGACGCGCTGCGCCAGATCGTCGCGCCGATCATGGCCGACGCGCGGGTGGCCGCGGTCGCCGGCAAGGTGCTGGTGCTCAACCGCTACAGCGGGCTCATCACTCGCCTGCTGGCGATCCGCTTCTTCCTCGCGTTCGACCTCGGGCGGGCCGCGCAGTCGCGGTTCGGCGCGGTGCTGTGCTGCCCGGGGGCGCTCACGGCCTATCGCCGGTCGGCGGTGATGGCGGTGTTAGGCCGCTGGTCGACGCAGACGTTCCTCGGCGAGCCGTGCACGATCGGCGAGGATCGAGCGCTGACGACGTGGCTGCTGCGCACCGGTCACCGGGCGGTGTACCAGTCGACTGCGGTCGTCCACACTCTGGTGCCGACGCACTACGCCGGGCTGACTCGGATGTACCTGCGGTGGGAGCGAGGCAACCTGCGCGAGGGGCTGACGCTGCTGCCGGTGCTGCTGACCCGCTGGCGCCGCGAGGACCGCTGGTGGCCGACGATCGACATCCTGCTCGAGCTCGGCCAGGTGCCGCTGGCGTGCGTGGCGGTCGTGTTGCTGGTGGCGCATCTGCTGGCGGCGCCGCTCGACATCCTCCGCGTGGTGGCGACGATCTCGGTGTTCGCGCTGGTGCAGTCGCTGTACACGCTGCGATCCGAGCGCAGCACGGACTTCCTGTACGGGGTGGGCTACGCGTTCTTCGCGTTCCTGTGCCTGCAGTGGATCTACCCCTGGTCGCTGGTCACCGTGCGCAACGGCCGGTGGCTGACGCGCTGACGGACAGGCCGTGCCGCCGGTGGTCGGATGGCTGCCGCTGGGGGCGGCGGCGTTGTGGCTCGGAGGACATGTCCTTGCGACCATGTTGCTGCCAGGCCCGGGGCCGCTGCGCGAGCGGCTGTGCCTCGGTCTGACGATCGCGCTGGCGGCCGCGTTCGCGCTGGTCGAGCTGCTCGGGGCGCTCGGGTGGCTGACGGGGCCGGCGGGGCTGGTCGGGTGCCTGGGTTTCGCCGCGGCGGTGACGCGACGGGCCGGGTTGGGGGCTGTGAGGCGCGACGCGGCGGAGCTCGGGCGCGTGGCCGTGGCGGCGCTGCGCGGGCCGTGGGCGCTCGCGGCGGCCGCGGGGATCGTCGCGGTCGGGCTGGCATCGCTGGCGGCGCTGTGGCTCGAGTCGTGGGGCTGGGACGCGCTGGCGTATCACCTGCCGCCGGTGCACGACGCGCTGCAGACCGGTCGCGTGCGCGAGGTGCCGACGCACGTGGCCTACGCGCGCGCGTACCCGCAGGCGGTCGAGCGGGTGTTCACGCTGTGGCGGCTGTTGCTGCCGGACGAGAGGTTGGTCGACCTCGGGCAGCTGCCGTTCGCGCTCGCGGGTGCGGTCGGGCTGGCGACTCTGGCGCGGCGGGCCGGGGTGCGAGCAGGACGCGCGGCCGGCTTGACGCTGGCTTGGTGGGCCACGCCGGTGGTGATGCTGCAGCTCGCGCACGCGTACGTCGACGTGGCCCACGCGGCGCTGGCCGTGCTCGCGGTGGTGTTCGTGACGGGGCCGGTCGATCGCGGGCGGCTGGTCGGCGCAGCGCTGGCGCTCGGGTTGCTGCTCGGCAGCAAGCCGTCGGCGCCGCTGCCGTTCGCGCTGCTGGCGGCGACTCTGGCGATCCGCAGCGGCAGACAATGGCCCGGGGCGCTGGCGGCCGTCGCGGCGGCGCTGGTGCTCGGCGGCGAGAGCTACGCGCGCGGCTGGCTGGTCCACGGCAACCCGGTGTGGCCGGTGGCGCTGCAGGCGGGGCCGATCGCGCTGCCAGGGCCGGTGACCGCGAGCATGTTCTTCGTGATTCAGACGCCGCCGGGCTTCGCCGAGCTGGCCTGGTGGGATCGGCTTGCGGTGTCGTGGTCGACGCTGCCGGGGCCGGGCGCGTACGGCTACGACATGCGGCTCGGGTTGCACGGGCCGGTGCACCTGCTGCTGCCGCTGGCGATCGTCAGCCTGGCCTTCGGGACATGTCGCCGGAGGTCGCTGCCGATCGCGCTGCTCGGGGTGGTCAGCCTGGCGACGCCGGCCGCGTTCTGGCCGCGCTTCACCCTGGCGCTGCCGGGGGCGCTGCTGGTCGCGCTCGCGGCGGGCAGCGAGGACTGGTCGCGGCGGTGGCGTTCGCTCGTGGATGTCTCGATCGGGGCGCTGGCGCTGGCGGGGATGGTGATGGCGGCGCCGGGGTTCACGCCGGAGGGGCCGCCGATCTGGGCGCTCGGGGACGCGACGCTGCTGCAGCGAGCGGAGTCCGCGACGGCGATCGGACAGGCGCGCGCGTGGCTGGCGGCGCGTGAGGCGATCGGGGTAGGCGAGTGCTTCGCGTACGACGAGAGCGTCGAGGTGCCTGGGCTGTTGTGGCGGCCGGACGGTCGCGGCCGGGTGGCCTACGTGCCGCCGGAGGTGGTCGACGGGCCGGGACTGGCGGACTGGCTGGCTGCGGAACGGGTGCGGGCGATCGCGGTCTATCGCCAGGGGCCGCGCGCGGCGTGGTTGCGCGGGCAGCCCGAGCGATTCACGCGGCTGTTCTCGTGCCGCACCGCGACCTGCGAGGTGTTCGCGGTGCGAACTCGCTAGCGCGGTCGCAGGGCGTGTCCGCTCAGGGTCGGCGGGCTAGCCCAGGAGCGGGATGGACCTGCTCTCCGGGGCATGATTCGAGAGACATGTTCTCGAGGCCATGCTCTTCGGCAGTGACCGTCCCCGGGGGCATGGTCTGAAGGACATGCCTTTAAAAGCATGCGCAAAAGGGCATGACCTTGGGGGCATGCCCTTCAGAACCAATGAGAAAGGCCGCGGTCCCCGAGGGGAGCGCGGCCTGGCGCGGCGGTGGGGGTCGCTCACAGGGAGACGACGTAGGCGATCACCGACTCTTGCTTCTCGAACGCCAGCTTGGCGGAGACGGCGGCGTCCCACGAGTTGAACTCGCCGATCCGGACGCGGTGCCACATGCGGCCGGCGGTCTCGCCCGACTCGACGCGGACCTCATGGCCGTTGCGGCGCAGCTTGTCGGCCAGCTTGGCGGCCTCGTCCTGGCTGGCGAACGCCTTCATCTGCAGCGCGAAGCCCTTCTTGCCCTTGGCGGCCGGGGCGTCGCCCTTGACCGCGGCGTCGCCCTTGACGGCGGCGACGATGCTGTCCTTGGCGGGCTCCTTCTCGAGGATCGCGGCGGGCAGCGGGGCGGCCGGCGGCTCGATGCTGGCGAGCGGCGGGAGGACCTTGGGCGCCGAGGCCATCGCCGGCTCCTTGCCGGGCGCGGGGATCGGCTTCTTGCTCTTCTTGTTCTTGCCGGGGACGCCACCCATCGCGGCCTCACGCTCGGCACGCACGACGTCCTCGTCGCGCGGGGGAACCGCCGGGTCCCGGGTCTCCGGCACGCCCTCGGTCGCGGGGTGCTGGAGGCCGTCCTTGAAGCTGTACCCGGCGTCGGCGACCAGCGGCTCGGGGTCGGCGAGCACCGCGCGGGCCTCGTTCTGCGCGACGACCTGGGCGTTGGCGTGGCCGGCGTCGTTGCGCCGCCCGACCATCACGCCGAGCGCGAAGACGAAGCATCCGACCACCGACAGGCCGAAGAACAAAAAGAAGACCTGGCGGTTGTCGAGCGAGAAATCGACCTTTTCCTTCGAGGCGGTCAGCTCTGGCATGGTGGGGCTCCGGCGAATGCCTCCTTGTAGGTCAGGTCCGGTGTGGGACAAAAAATTCGGCGGCGCCGACGATCCGTCTCACGGCCGGCCGCCGTCCGCCCGGCGACGCCGCGATCGGCGCGGGCGGTTGCCGTCAGTCAGGCATGAACGCGGTCGAACTCGTCCCAGGTGCCGGTGGGCTGCAGGCCGGTGCCCGGAAAGGCGTCGTGGTGAGCGTCGGAGGACGGCTCGTCGGCGTCGGCGCGAGGGCCTCGATGGAGTGCACCAGGTCGTTGATGGCCGGCTCACCGGTGCCCTCGAGGTCGGCGAACCACGTGCGCATGCATCGGCAGGTGCGCAGGACCTCGTGGCGGTCCTGGACGGCGCCGGACGCCAGCGAGAACCAGCGCTGCTGGAACACCTGGCTTGCTCGATCCGCTCCTCCTGGTAGGTCGATACGGAGCGGATGGTGTCGACGACGGACGGCGCCAGGAGGGTGCAGGGGTCGTTGTCGCCGGCGAAGCAGGCGTTTTGGCTGTGGGCATCAGCGGCTGCGGTGCTGTCTGAAGAGACAGGTGACGCGGACGCGAGCGACTGCCGGACGAGACAGAGAGCGCGGGGCCGAGCGACTGTCCGAAGAGACAGGCCGCGTCGGAGTCGAGGCTCCCAGAGACAAGCAGCGCGGCGGCGAGCGACTGTCCGGAGAGACCGAGCGCGAGCGGCTGTCTGAAGAGACAGGGGCGCTGCTGTCTGGAGAGACTGGGAACGTGGGCGCGGGCCGGGGCTGCTGTCTGAAGAGACAGCAGCGCGGCGGCTACTGGACGATCCGCAGCTCGCGGGCCGGGTCGCGCAGGGGCTGCAGCTTCTTGGCCTCGGGGCGTTCGCCGCGGGGGTTGGTGCCGCGGCGGAGGATCTCGGTGGTGGGCGGGTAGAAGAGGTCCCAGGACTCGGTCTTCGCCACCTGGCCGGCCTGGAAGAGCTTGCGCGTGCGCACGACCTTGAAGCCTCGCATGCCGCGCTGCGACACGGTCTCGGTGCCGGAGGCGAGGTTGGAGTCGTTGCGGACGATCGTGTTGAAGGGCAGGACCTCCTGCACGCGCCGCTCGAAGGCGACCTCGTCGTACACTTTGCGCGCGCCGAGGACCTCGACGCGCACCTTGCCGGCGGCGACCCGGGTGTGGAACACGACCGGGAAGTCGAACGAGTTCTTGAGCTTCATGTCGACGTGGCCGTAGACGACGGTCGAGTCGAGGCCCATGTCGACGTAGGCGCTCGGTCGGCTGTGCGGCCGGCTGTGCAGGAGCTCGAGGCCGGCGAAGAAGGCGGCGCCGTAGAGGGTGGAGCTGATCTGGCAGATCCCGCCGCCGACGGTGTCGATCAGCTCGCCGTCGGCGATGCCGCCCGCGTAGCGATAGCCGGCCTCGCCGGTACGATCGCCGACGACCTGGTTGAAGGACATGGTGGCGCCCGGCAGCAGGACGTAACCGTCGAGCGGGGCGGCGCCGATCTTGAGGTTGTAGGCGCGGTCGGCGTAGTTCGCCTCGGTCGAGTACGGGGTCTCGAAGGAGGCGAGGACTGCGCCGATGTCGAGGCCGTCGGCGATGCTGGCCCAAGGGTCAGGTACTTCGGGACCTGGCTGGGTGACCAGGTCGATGCGCTCGGCGCCAGAGGCGAGGCCGACGGCCACCGCCGACAGCGAGTCGAAGGCCGAGAGGCGAGTGCCGCGCTGGGCCGGCAGGACGCGCCGGTTGTCCATGTCGAAGCGGGTGGCGAGGCTGGGCCGCTCGACCTTGGGGGCGAGGGCGAGCAACTGCTCGAGCGCGACGTCCTCGTTGAAGCGGAAGCCGGGGGCGAGGTCGACGTCGCCGCGCAGGGCCCGGTCGCGGGCGCGCAGGTCGGCGAGCAGGTCGCCGCTGTGGCCGACGCGCAGTGCGGCCGCGATCGCGGCCTCGGGCGCGGGGACGGCCCCGAGCGCACGGGCGGTGGTCTCGACCTCGACGCCGGGGGCGGCGAGCACGAGCTTGCGGTCGAGGGCGGTGAGGACCGCGGTCTCAGCGATCGCGGGCAGCTCGGTGGCGGTCAGGCCGCCGATTTCGTGGCCGCCGAGGCGCACGCCGGCGACGACGCTGTCCTGATCGCGGGCAGCGGCGAGGTCCTGCCACAGGGCGGCGGCGACGGCGGCGAGGCCGAGCGCCATGGCGGCGGCCTCGAGGACCGGCAGCACGCCGAGCCGACGTCGACGCGCGGCAGGGGCGGTCTCGGGCGCGGCGTCAGGGGTCTCGAGGAGCTCGAGCTCGAGCGCGGGCGCGGCGGTCGGCACGAGCGTGCGCGGCTGGGCCCGGCGAGGGGCCAGCGTGCGAGCGGCCGCTGCGGCGCGCGGGGCTGGCTGCGACATACAGGGGGGACGCTAGGCACGTCCGCGGAGGAAGTCCAAAAAACGGCGAAAAGAGGAGCGGTTCGGCGGAAGCGCTGGTTGGCTCGACTTCGGGCCGATCGGAGAAGCAACTGGACCTCGCCGCTGGCACGGTTTAGCGAGCGAACTCGATCACTCCAGTCTGGGTCCGCCGGTGGCTCGCGGCGGCACCCAAAGAGGGTCGCCGAATAGTGTTTCGCGAGACTGGCCGCGGGGCGGCGCTCATGGCGGGCCGACGCTGCCGGCAGGGGCGCGAGGAGAATCGGGAGGCAAGCGAGGAGCTCAGGCCGCTGGAGAGGTCGGCGGGGCGGCGGGTGGCGCCGGGGTCGATCCGGAGGGACGCGCGGGCCGGGGGCGCTTGTTTCCTCGTCGGCCGCGGACGGCACGAGCGAGGTTGCCGGAACCGGTCGCCCCGGGCGGCGTCCATCCGCGGTATGACGAGCCCCGTGGCGCCCGCCGAACCCTCCGGTCCTCCCCCTGGTTATGGCCCGCGTGCGCGCGGGGTCCCCGTGCGCAACAAGCTGCTGATCGCCGCGGTGATCGCCAACCTGGCCGGCATGATCGCGGCGGTCTTCCTGGCCCGGCTCATCCGCGACGTGCCGGCCGACGCGTCGACCGAGACCATGCTGCTGGTCGCCTACTACACGGCGCTGTGCGTGGTCGCGGTCGCCGACGCGCTGCTCGTCGACGAGTTCATGTTCGGGGGGGCGTTCCGCCTGACCCATCTGCAGGGCAAGGACCCGAAGTACGCCAGGGCGAGCGACGAGGCGGCGATGGTGGCTGCGACGATGCAGCGCTCGTCGGTCAGCTTCCCGATCGTCCTGTTGCTGTCCGGCGGGCTGACGTACCTGCTCTTCAACTTCGTGAACCAGGACTTCAACTCTTATTACCGAAGAGTTGGAATTCACGTCAGTTCTCTGCGAGGGGACGAACCCGAGAATCAAACCCGCCGGCTGCAGGCGATCGCCGAGTTGTCGGTGCGCCGGCACCCCACGATCGTGCCGACTTTGCGCCAGCAACTGGTCCGCGGGGGCGAGGTCGGGGCGTGGGGGGCCTGGGCGCTCGGGCGCTTCATCGACGTCACGTCCGAGCGCAAGGCCATCCTCGGCGACCTGCGGGCCGCCGTGAAGTCGCCGGATCCGAACCTCCGCCGCGAGGCGCTGATCTCGCTGGCGCGCTACCAGGATCGAGACGTCGCTGACCCGTTGATCGGCGAGCTCGAGCGCGACCTGGCGGCCGGCGTGATCGACCGGCGGTTGCTGATCGCGGCGGGCTACATCCAGGTGCCGAAGCTTTTGCCGGTGCTGCAGCAGATCCTGCAGCGCGGCGACGAGAGGGCCCAGCGCGTGGCCGCGTGGGCGATCGCGCAGCACCGCGATCAGCGCGAGGCCAAGGACCTCGACACGATGCTGACGGATCGCCTGCCGTCGGCCGCGTTCCCGGTGCGCTGCGCGATCGTGTTCAGCCTCGGGATCCTCGGCAACGAGCGCGCGAACGTGCCCCTGATGCACGCGTACGACACCGCGACACCGGAGGAGCGGACTACGACGTGCCCGGTCGAGGTGGTGTACCTCCGGCCCGACGGTCAGCAGGACCACTTCGAACTGCTCCTGCCGGTCGACAACTACGAGAACCACATCTTCAAGGTTCTGGGCCAAATCCGCGCCACGTCTCCAGAAATTCGGGCTGAGGTCGAGCCGTGGCTGGAGCGCCTCGTGGCCGCGCACAAGGGCGACGGGACGCTCAAGTCCGACCGCGCGAAGTCGCTGCTCGACGGGATCAGGAGCGCGCGCGACGACTCGAAGTTGGAGGCGCCGGAGTAGGCGCCGCGGCGCTGGAGCCGGTACAATCGGTGTGCGCGAAAGAGCACATCGACATGCACCGCTTCGCTTTTCCTGTCCTCGCGTTCGCCTCGGTCGCCGTCACCGCGACGGCGGCCTCCGCCCACATCGCCCTGAGCTCGCCGTTGCCGCGGCACGTCGAGCAGAAGTCCGGACCGTGCGGGGTGGGGCCGAACGACGCTCGCGGGGACGAGGTGGCGACCTTCCAGGGCGGCGAGACGATCATGGTCCGCTGGACTGAGACGGTCGACCATCCGGGGCACTTCCGGATCAGCTTCGACAACGACGGCCACGACGACTTCGGCGACCCGGCCGGCTACGACGACTTCTACTCGAACCCGGCGGTGCTGGTCGATGAGATCGCCGACAAGAACGGGCCGCAGCAGATGTACGAGCAGGCAGTGACGCTGCCGCTGATGAGCTGCGACAACTGCACGCTGCAGGTCATCCAGGTGATGACCGACAAGCCGCCGTACGAGATCGGGACCAACGACCTCTATTACCAGTGCGCCGACATCGTGCTCATGGGCGCGGCGGAGACGACGGGCGAGGAGACGACGGGCGAGGCGACGACGGGCGAGGTGACGACGGGCGAGGAGAGCACGGGCGACACGACCGGCGTCGGCACCACCACGTCGGGTGAGCCCGGGACTTCGACCGGCGGGGACACGCAGCCGACCACCGGCGGTAACGTCGGGACGACGGCCGACGACGGCACGACGGGCGACGGCACGACGGCCGCGAGCGGCAACGACAGTGAGGGGACGGGCAACGCGACCGAGAGCATGTCGGGGGGCGAGGGCGGCTGCGGGTCGTGCCGCACGGAAGGCGCCAGGAGCAGCGGCGCGGCGGCAGCGTTGTTGTTGCTGCTGGCGCGCCGGAGGCGGCGTGCTTAGCGGCCGGCGTGTGCGCGTACACGGGCCCGCGGGGGCGCAGCGTCACGGCCGGCCGCGAGGCGCGGGATGGGTCGGTCTGGCGCTGGGCGTCTGGTGCTTGCCCACGACCGCGCTGGCGCACATCCGCCTGATCGAGCCGGTGCCGCGGCACGAGCAGCAGAAGGCCGGGCCCTGCGGAGCCGGCACCGACGACGCGCGCGGCGAGGCGGTGAGCACGTTCCGGCCGGGGCAGACGATCACCGTGCGCTGGCAAGAGACGGTGCCGCACCCGGGGTACTTCCGGATCAGCTTCGACGAGGAAGGACAGGACGCGTTCGCCGATCCGCCCGCGGCCGGCGAGCGCGGCGACCCTGCGGTGGTGCTGGTCGATCTCGTCGCCGACAAGGACGGGACGCAGACGTATGAGCAGGCGGTGACGCTGCCGGACGTGAGCTGCGAGCGCTGCACGCTGCAGCTCGTGCAGGTGATGACGGACAAGGCGCCGTACGGGGACGGCAACGACCTCTACTATCAATGCGCCGACCTCGTGCTCAGCGAGGACGCGCCCGAGACGAGCGGGGCGCCGGCCGAGGACGACGCGCGTGGCTGTCGCACCGGCTCGGCGGGGCCGCTGGCGCTGGTGCTGCTGCTGGGTCGACGGCGCCGGCGAAGGTGAGGCGGCGAGCGACGAAGCAGCCGGTTGCGAGCGACGCGACGAGGATGCCGGCCGATCGCCCAAGGAGGCCGCGCGACCTCCTCGGAGGCCCTGGGGCGGCGAGAGCGGCCGCCGGGGGCCGGTTGACGCCGTCGCGGCAGCGAGCAAAGCGCTTGTCGCCCGCGCGGCCTAGAATTGCAGCGCTAGGCCGCCGGCGGCCGGCTTGACGCGGACGCGGGCGGTCCAGTCGTCGCGGTCGCGAGTGAAGCGCTCGTAGCGGACCGCGCCGATGGCGGTGAGCGGCATGCCGACGAGCATCATCAGGGCGCCGGGGACGAGGAAGTGGAGGCCGGCGTAGGGGCCTCCGGGGGCCGGGCCCTCGGGGGCGGGCTGCGGGTTCATGACGAGGATGGCGCCGACGATGGTGGTGGGGATCCCGAAGGCGAACAGGCTGGCGCCGACGATCAGCGACTTGAGGCCGCGCGGTCGCGGGTACTGGACGTCGAGGCTCGTCGTGCCGGGGTCCTGACACGGCTTGCCGGCCGCGGCCGACCGCACCGGCAGGCGACAGGACCGGAGTTTCGCGGTCGCGGTGGTCGGGGCGAGCGCGACGAGGGCAGCGAGCGAACACAGGCACAACGCGCGGCGCATGAGCAGCTCCCGTGGAGAAGGACAGCAGTCTTGACCGCACCAGCGTCCGCCATGCTCGCGCGATCTGCAAGCGGGCAGTAGCCGGATGCGCGGCTCGCCGAGGCGTGCTACCGATGCGGCGTCAGGAGAGCGCCATGATTCAGCAGGCCCTACTTCGCACCCTCACCCTCGCGTTCGGCACCACGCTTCTGTTCGCTGGGGGCTGCAAGGACACCTCGGGAGCCGGCTCCGGCGTGCCCGGGCCCGTCGCCGATCCGGCGGGGACCGCCGGCGCGGGTGGTGGCGGCGCGCAGACGCCGGTCGAGACGAAGCCGGAGGCCACGCCCGAGGGCACGCCCGTCGCCGCGACGGCCGGTGATGCGGCCTCGCCGACGAATCCGCCCGCGTCGGGCGACTCCACGACGGTGTTCGTCGAGTGCACGACGCGCTCGAGCATGTGCACGCGCGAGTACAGCCCGGTCTGCGGCAAGCTGTCCGACGGGGCGCGCAAGTCGTACTCGAACAAGTGCGTGGCTTGCGGCGACCATGCGGTCGTCGGCTACTCGCCCGGTGCGTGCCCCGAGCCGCCGCCGACCTGATGCGAAGGCGCGGGGGGCGTCCAGGGCGAAGGCTCGCGCCGACGCGGGCAGCGCGTGAAAGGGCGCCCGGGGAGCGCGGTTTGCCGGGGCTCGGGCCGTTCGCGGACTGCGCGGACGGCAGCCGAGAAAGTGCTTGACGAGCCCCGAAGAGCCGGGTAAAAGCCCGACCCTCGCTGCGCCACTTTAGCTCAGTTGGTAGAGCAGCTGATTCGTAATCAGCAGGTCTCCGGTTCGAGTCCGGAAAGTGGCTTGGGTTTTTGTTGAGTGGCAGGAGCGATCTCCGGCTTGGCCAAGGCGCCGAGGTGGAGGTCGCTCGCTTGCTGCGCCGTGAGTGCCGGCGCTCGGTTCGAGCGTCGCGCCCGCGCTGTCAGTATCGCGGCCGCGCCGCGCCGCGCTCGGGGTGGAGCGTCGTGTGAACGGACATGCCTGAAGCGACATGTCCCCGGGAACTGGCGGCGGAGCGGGCCTCGGCGCTGCCGCGGTAGATGAGCAGGGCGACTGCGCTGCCGGGTCGTGAGCCGCCGTCGCGGAAGTGGGCCTGGACCTGCACGCGCCAGTGGAGGTCGTCGTGCTTCTCCATGCGGCAGGTGAAGCCCAGCATCGCGTCGTCGATCGGCCGTTGGCTCGGGACGTCGGACGGGAGCACGACCCACCACCAGTCGCCGACGCGGGTGCCTTCGTACACGCGGTAGAGCTCGCCGTCCTGCACGTTGGCCGCGTAAGCCGACGGGATGGGTCGTGGCGTCGGACAGTCAACGGCATCCGCGGCGATGCGCTTGGCGTCAGCTTGATTCACGGCTCACCTCCTATGCGGCCACTACGGTGGAAAAGGCCGCCTTCCCGGCAAGTGACCTCGGCTAATTCGCGGCGCGGCGGGCCGGCCGCTGGCGCCGGGGCCGTGCAGGCCGAGGATCGGCGCAGGTCGTCCGCTTCGCCGCTCGACGCGGTGCTTGCCTCGTGGCGTCGAGCGGCGGCGCGGCGGGTCCGGCGATGCCGTCCGGCCGCGCCGATCCGCGCCGTGGCTGTGATTCACGCGGCGGCGGGCGGCCGGGTGCGCCGAGGTGTTCTCGCGGGCTCGGAGTGTGAGGCGCGCCGCGTCGACTTGCCGAAAGGACATGTTTTCAAGAACATGTCCGCGAAGACATGCTGCGCGGGCTCAGAAGCTGCGGGCGACGGCGGCGCGGAAGTAGTTGAGGCCGAACTCGTCGTCGAAGCCGCGGGCGTACTGCAGCATGAGGTCGATGGCGTCGCCGTAGCCGAGCTTGAAGCTGGCGACGAAGCTGGCGCCGACGCCCCACTTCAGCATCTGGCGGGTGAACTTCTCGCCGCCTGCGCCCCAGGCGGCGCCGAGGTCCATGAAGGGGACGAGGGTGAGGCGGCGCAGGAAGCCGGGCAGGGTGCCGAGGCCGCGCTCGACGTCGGCGAGCGGGATCCGGTACTCGACGTTGAGCACGCCGTAGTAGCGGCCGGGGAACGCGAACGGGCGATAGCCGCGCAGGTTGCCCCAGTCGCCGTAGGGGGTGCGGAAGAGGAAGCTGCGCAGGACCTCGTTCTGCTGCGAGGTGCCGCCGATGTAGAACGGCGAGCGCCGGCCGAGAGTGCCGGCAGAGGCGCCGCCCTCGAGCGAGATGCCGAGCACCTGGTGGCCGCGCCACGGCATGCGCAGCATCTCGACGTAGCGACCGGTGACCCAGAGGTCGGAGTAACGGCCGCCGAGGTGCGGGTCGATGAGGTTGACGGTGATGCTGGCGGCGCGCCCGGTCTCGTTGCCGTAGGCGTAGCGGGTGCTGCGGCGGCCGTCGTAGTCGAGGCCGAAGGCGACGGAGCCGAGGCCGCCGAGGTCGGGCAGCGTGGAGGAAGGGGCGTTGGGGTCGACCGCGGGGACGTTATTGACGTTGGCGTAGTGGGTGTACGCGTAGCTGAGGCTGGCGAAGGCGTTGTGGACCGGGTGGCGCACGACCGGGACGCTGACGGAGGCGCGCGCGGTGGTGATCCGCTCGTCGTAGCCGCGCTGCAGGTAGGAGGGCGGGCTGGCCCCGGGCGCGAGGTCGTCGGGCGGGCCGTACTCGTAGCGCTCGAAGCTGCCGCGGCGGGCGTAGTCGCGGCTGACGAGCACGCGGAAGGTGGGCAGGAGGCGCGACCACTCGTAGACGACCGAGCCGCTGGGGGCGCGGAAGGCGGTGTTGTAGCCGCCGTTGATCGCGAGGCTGTGAAACTGCAGGACGTCGCTGACGCCGATCGAGGCGCCGATCTCGGTGCCGAAGCTGCCGGAGGTGGCGGAGGCCAGGGCGGAGGGGAAGATCGTGCGCGGGAAGAAGGTGCGGTAGGCCTTGTAGCGCTGGCTCTTGAGGCTGACGGGCCGGCCGCGATCGCCGACCTCGTCAGGGGTCGGGTCGTCGATCGTCGGCAGCGGATCTTGCACCGGCAAGGGCTCGAAGAACTCGGCCGGGTCGAGCTTCATGACCCAAAGGTCATATCCGTGGCTGGTGAAGCCGAGGTAGACGAGGCGCTTGCCGTCGTGGCTGACGACCGGCTCGAAGGCGCCGCCGAGGACGTTGGTGACCTGGTGGACGCGGGCGCTGGCGACCTCGTAGGCGTAGATGTTGAAGACGCCGTCGCGGTCGCTGTTGAAGAGGACGTACTTGCCGTCGGGGGTCCAGCTCGGCTCGCTGTCGAGGAAGCGGTCGGCGGTGGCCCGCACGGTGGTCTGCGACTCGCGGTCGTAGATGTAGATGTCGCGCATGCCGCCCTCGCGGAAGGCGGAGTAGGCGACCTTCTTGCCGTCGGCCGACCACCGCGGGCCGGTGACGATCTGGATCCGCTCGAACGGGGCGACCTCGGTGACCTCCTTGGTCTCGATGTCGAGGAAGGCGAGGCGCGCCTGGGCCGAGTCGTTGCGCGAGAAGACGACAGTGCGACCGTCGGGCGAGACGTGCGGGTCGCGGGCGCGGGCGCCGAAGGTGAGCTGCTCGAGGTCGCCGGGGTTCTGCCGGACGTCGCGCGCGCCCTTGGCGGGCGGTCGCCAGCGCCACAGGTCGGTCCACGAGTAGCGCAGGTCGTGGACGCCCCAGATCTCGAAGATCATGTCCTCGGAGACGCCGACGAAGGAGCCCGAGCCGGCGTCCTGCAGCTCGACGATCCGCTCGACGCCGACGGTCTGGCCCTGCTTGCCGATGCCGATGCCCTCGCGGATCGCCCCGCCGGTGCTGCGGATCCGCCGGATCCCGGGGTTCGAGTGGCCGTCGTCCTCGAAGTAATAGATGTGCCGATCGTCGGGCGACCAGAACGGGTGGCGCACGAAGTTGCCCGAGGCCTGGGCGGAGGTGGTGAAGGTGATCCGTCGCCCCTCGCGGATGCCCCGCGCCCGGATCGCGCGCGCCTGGCCCTGGAAGCGGCGCACGGTGTCGAGCTCGAACTCCTCCCACAGCTTCTCCCAGCTGACGCCGAGGACCTTCTCGACGGCGCGGTTGATGGCAAACGGGAGGGTCTGGCCGCCGTAGACGTGGTTGAGCTCGGCGAGCTTGTCCTCGCCGTAGCGGTTGCTGATGTAGCGCAGGAGATAGAGGCCGTAGAGGTAGACGCTGCTGCCGTGGGGGAAGATGTTGGCGCCGGAGGAGACGCGATCGATCGGGATGAAGCCGTGCTCGAGGATCGGCGCCCGCAAGTACATCTCCCACTGGGTGTGCCGCCCGCGACCCTGGCTGGTGAGGCGGGTCTCCTCGTGGCTGGCGAGGCCCTCGACGAACCACCGCGGCTGGATGACGTTGGGCTGCCAGACCTTGCCGGCGCGCCCGAACCCGAGCAAGGCGTTGATGAGCCGCGGGACGCCGTGCGTGGTGTCGAGGTGGATGATGTGCGTGTATTCGTGGGTCAGGAGGATGTCGATCCAGTCGTCGTATCCCTCGAGCACGGACATCGAGTCGGGGGCGGTGACGTAGGCGACGATCCGCGGGTACGGGCTGGTGTTGGCGAGGCCGTTGGCGGCGTCGGTGTGGTCCTGGTAGACGACATGGGTCTTGAGCCACGGCGAGTGCGAGAGGCTGGTCGAGAGCCGCTCGTGCGCCCGCTCGAGCACCATGGCGGCCTTCTCGGCGACGTACTCGTTGCCCTGGTAGTAGTGGACGTAGAAGTGGTCGGTCTCGAGGGTGCGCCAGCGTGGGTCGCGCGTGGCGGCCTCGGCAGGGCGCCAGACGAGGCAGGCGAGGACGAGCCCGAGCAGCGCCAGGACCCCGCGCAAGCGGCGAGGAGCACGGGCAGGGCGCAACGCGGACACGGGCGCCAAGCCTAACAGGACGGTCCGCCGACCGGGATGCGAAGCAGCGGCGATCGAGCGTGCGCGAGGTCGGTGGCGCGCACGATCCGGCGATCGTGATGCGCGTGGCGCCTCGGGCGCGCAGGCGCCGAGCAGGCGGTTCGAGCCGCGGCGTCAGCGGGGCTTCGCGGGGCGCGGTGAGGCCCGAGGGGCTTCCGGGGCAGGGTGCGCGCAGAGACGTGGGTCGCCAGGGGGATCGACCGCGCGACGGTCAGGGCAGCGCGGGTCCGAAGCCGGACGGATGCGCTGCGATCGCTTCGGGGCGGCCGACGGCCCGAAGGAGATTGCGGCGATCGGGGTGGGGCTTCCGCGAGGGGCCGAGCGGCGGGAGTGCTTCGGGATCGTCGGCGGCGGTGCTTCGGGTCGGCAGTCGCGAGGCGCGGGATGACGGCGATCAGGGGCTGGCGTCGGTGCAGGCGCCGTCGTAGCAGCCGAAGAAGGGGGCGCAGTCGTTGTGGCTGGCGCAGGGGTCGCCCTCCTGGCCGTCCCAGCACTGACCGAGCATGCACGCGGGCGAGGTGGGGCCGCAGTCGTGGTCGTTCTTGCAGGGATCGCCCTCGTTGCCGTCGTAACAGACGCCCTGGACGCAGCTCGGGGTGAAGTCGGCGCAGTCGCCGTCGTTATCGCAGGGGTCGCCCTCGTCGCCGTCGTGACATTGATGATCGTCCTGGGCGCAGTACGGGGCCTGATCAGGACAATCGTTGTTTTCGAAGCACAGCTGGCCCTCGCCGACCGGGACGGGTGGCGCGGTGGTCGAGGCGCCGCCGCTGGTCGGTTCAGGCGCGCCGGAGGTGGTCGTGGTGGTGCCGTCGTCTGCGGGCAGGTCGGGCGGGGTGGCGCCGGACGTGGTGGTGGTGTCGGTGGTGGGCGCGACGGGCTCGGAGTCGGTGGTGGTGGTGCCGGTGGAATCGGTGCCGGGAGCCGGCGGGCCCGCGCTGGCGGCCGTTGTTGCCGTGGTGACGCCAGGCGGCGGCCCGGCGCTGTCGGTGACGCCGAAGCCGAAGCCGGACGGCTTCTCCGGCTCGATGCAGGCCATGAGCGTCGCCAGACCGAGGGGCAAATACACGATGTGTCGCATGTCGGGCCTCGCTGGATCGCGGCTGTCCGCATTCAGCATGTGCCCACATTTCCGCGCGGCATGATCAAATTATATTGATGTGACCGGACGCCGATCCCTCGCTCGCGGCCCGCAGGAGGGGCTGGGGCGGGGAGACGGGGCGTGACGGCGGAATTTGGGGGTTGCGCGTTTTCGCGCCGAGGCAATGCGCTGCGTGGCGGTCACGACATTGAGCGACGGAGGGAAATGTGCGCAGTGATACGAATCATGATTGTGAGGAGTCGGTCGGGACGGCGACGCGAGGCACACGCGCCGGCGCTCTCGCGGGCCGGTGGCGCTGGCCACACGGTAGGAAATGGTGAGAGGCGACGCGGAGCGGCGATCAGTGCGGGTGCGCGGCGGCGAGGGCGGCCGCCTCGGCGCGGCGCTGGGCGGCGCGCACGTGGGCCCACAGGCACATGAGGGCGGCGGGGGTGATGCCGGGGATCCGCGCGGCCTGGCCGGTGCTGGTCGGACGCACGCGGGCGAACCGCTCGGCGGCCTCGGTGGTGAGGCCGGGGAGGCGGCGGTAGTCGGTGTCGGGGTCGATCGGGAGGTCGGTCGCGCCGCCGCGCATCACCCGGATCTCCTTCTCCTGGCGCTCGAGGAAGCCGGCGTAGCAGCGCTGCGACTCGGCCCGCTCGCTCAACCACGCGGGGGCGTCGGGGTCGGGGCGCGCGAGCAGCTGCTGGACGCGCTCGACGCGGGCGCGGGCCCTGTCGTAACGGACAGGGTCGATGAGACCTGCTGCAAAGGACATGTCCGAAAGGCGGGCGTCGGCGTTGTCCTCGCGCAGGAGCAGGCGGTACTCGGCGCGCGCGGTGAACATGCGGTAGGGCTCGTCGCAGCCCTGAGTGACGAGGTCGTCGATCATGACGCCGGCGTAGGCGTGCTCGCGGCCGAGGACGAGCGGGGGGCGTTCGAGGGCGGCGAGGGCCGCGTTGGCGCCGGCGACGAGGCCCTGGGCGCCGGCCTCCTCGTAGCCGGAGGTGCCGTTGATCTGGCCGGCGAACCACAGGCCGGGGATGTCGCGCGCGCGCAGGGTGTGGTCGAGGTCGCGGGCGTCGACCGCGTCGTACTCGACGGCGTAGCCGGGGCGCAGCATGACGGCCCGCTCGAGGCCGGGGATGGTGCGGATGAAGGCCTCCTGCACGTCGGCGGGCAGGCTGGTCGAGATCCCGCCGGGATAGACGCTGTCGGTGCCGAGGCCCTCGGGCTCGAGGAAGATCTGGTGGCGGTCGCGGGACGCGAAGCGGACGATCTTGTCCTCGAGCGAGGGGCAGTAGCGCGGGCCGCGGCCGACGACCTGGCCGCTGTACATGGCCGAGCGGTGCAGGTTGGCGCGCACGAGCTCGTGGGTGGCCTCGGTGGTCCAGGTGATCCAGCACGGGACCTGGGCCAGGACGGGCGGCGGGCCGTCGTCGGGCAAGGTGAAGCGCGGCAGCGGGTCCTCGCTCGGCTGCTCCTCGGTGCGGGCGTAGTCGAGGGTGCGGCCGTCGAGCCGCGCAGGAGTGCCGGTCTTGAGGCGGCGCAGGGAGAAGCCGAGGGCGCGCAGGTGCTCGGACAGAGCCAGGGCCGGCGGCTCGCCGACGCGGCCGCCAGGGGTGGTGCGCTCGCCGGTGTGGAGGAGGCCGCCGAGGAAGGTGCCGGTGGTGACGACGACTGCGTCGCCAGGGAGGATGGCGCCGTCCTCGAGGATGACGCCGCGGGCCCGCCCGCCCTCGAGGTGGACCGCGGCGACGAGGCCCTCGACGACGCGCACGCGCGGATCGCCGAGGAGGGCGGCGCGGGCGTACTCGCCGTAGCGAGCCTTGTCGACCTGGACCCGGGTGCTGCGCACTGCCGGGCCCTTGGAGCGGTTGAGGACGCGGCCGTGGATCGCGCAGGCGTCGGCGGCGCGGCCCATGAAGCCGCCCATGGCCTCGATCTCCTTGACGAGGTGTCCCTTGGCGACGCCGCCCACGCTGGGGTTGCAAGGGGTCTGGCCGATCGTCTTGAGGCTGCCGGTGACGACGAGGACGCGCGCGCCGACCCGCGCCGCGGCAAAGGCGGCCTCCAGCCCGGCGTGTCCGGCTCCGACGACGATGACGACGGGTTCCACGGCGGCGCGAGGGTAGCAGACCGCGGCGGGCGTCCAAGCGCCGGCGCGAGGGCCGGCAGAGCAGCTTGTGCGAGTTCGCGCGCGCCGGTGGATCGTCGGCCGAGCCGCTGATTCGTAATCAGCAGGTCTCCGGTTCGAGTCCGGCATTCGCCGGACGCGCGATTGCCTCGGTCCGGCCGAAAGCGGCAGACGGGTGGGCGCATTCGTGCGTCCGTGGCGTGTCGGCGGCAGCGGCCCGGGAATCGGCGTTCGGGCGGCGGCGGGCGCGTTGGCGCGCGTCCTTGGAGCCATTCGCCGGTAGGTGGGCTATCTTTGCCGACGTGACGGGCTTCGTCTCGATCGTCGGCGCCGGTCCCTGGGACCCGGAACTCCTCACCCTGGCGGGCCGCGAGCGGCTGACCCGCGCGGACGTGGTGATCGCGGATTACCTGGTCAATCCGGCCCTCTTCTCCCATTGCCGCGCGGACGTCCACCTGTTCCAGCGCACCGAGAGCCCGCACGGCGGGGCCCACGGCGAGCCGGTGCCCGACCAGGAGGCGATCAACCGCCTGATGGTCGAGCGCGCGGCCGCCGGCCTGTTCGTGGTCCGCCTCAAGGGCGGCGACCCGATGGTGTTCGGCCGCGGCGCCGAGGAGGCCGAGGTGCTGGCGGCCCGCGGGATCCCGTTCGAGTTCGTGCCCGGCGTCAGCGCGGCGATCGCCGCGCCCGAGGCGGCCGGCATCCCGGTGACGCACCGCGACCACGCGCCCTGCGTCAGCCTGGTGTCCGGCTACGAGGCGTACGAGAAAGGCGGCCGGGCGGTCGACTGGGAGCACCTGGCCAAAGGGACAGGTACGCTGGTGCTGATGATGAGCGTCCGCAACTGCCGGCAGAACGCGGAGCGGCTGATCGCGGCCGGGCGTGATCCGGCGACGCCGTCGGCGGTGATCCGCTGGGGCACCCGCGGGATCCAGCGCACCGTGATCGCGCCGCTGGCCCAGATCGCCGACCGCGTGGAGGCCGAAGGGCTGCGCCCGCCGGCGGTGATGGTGGTCGGCAGCGTGGTCGACCTGCGGCGGACGACACAGTGGTTCGAGCGCCGGCCGCTGTTCGGCAAGCGCGTGGTGGTGACGCGGGCGCGGCATCAGGCCAGCGAGCTGCTGCAGCTGCTCGCCGGTCAAGGCGCCGACGCGGTGTCGGTGCCGTGCCTCGACATCGCGCCGCCCGAAGATCTGGCGGCGCTGAGCACGGCGGCGCAGAGCCTCGACGAGATCGACGGGGTGATCCTGTCGAGCCCGAACGGGGTGCGCGCGTGGTTCGACGCGCTGGCCGGGCTCGAGCTCGACGTCCGCGCGCTGCACGGCAAGTGCATGGCGGCGATCGGCACCGGCACCGCGAATGCGTGCTGGGAGCGTGGGATCCGGCCGGACATCGTGCCGTCGGCGGCCCGCTCGGAGGGGCTGGTCGAGACGCTCGGCTCGCGCGGGCTGCTGGCCCGGCGGTGGTTGCACGTGCGCGCCGACGAGGGCCGCGACCTGATCGCGGAGGCGGTGCGCGCGGCGGGCGGGAGCTATCGCCTGGTGATCGGCTACCGCGTGATCCGCCCGAAGGTGCCGGGGCTGCTGACGCGCTCGCTGCTGCCGCCCGAACACGGCGGCGAGGGCACCGACGCGATCTGCTTCGCCAGCGGCAAGACGGCGCGACACTTCGTGGAGACGCTGATGGAGGCCCACGGTGAGGCGCTGACCCGCGAGGTGCTGCGCCGGGCGCGGCTGATCGCGCTCGGTCCGGTGACGGCGGGCGCGCTCGAGTCGATGGACCTGCGCGCCGACGCGGTCGCCGGCGGGCTGACCGACGAGGCGATGCTCGCGGCGGTGGTCGAGGCGATGAATCGCGGATAGGACCCGCGGCGGGCGGGCCGCGGCCAGGACCGGCGATCGCGGGTGCGCGGGGGGGTTCACGCCGGCCGCGCGGGCGGCCGAGCATTTGTCCGTTGCCGGGCGGACCGGTATCGTTGGGCGATGAGCTTTCTCCGCGAGTACGCGGCGAGCGAGGCCGGGGCGCGCAGGGCCCTGACGTTGCGGTGGCTGGCGGAGCGCCCGCGCGAGCTGTTCGCGGAGCTGCAGCGCGAGCGGCCGGTCTTCGCCACGCCGGGCCTGGTGCTGGTGACGCGCCAGGCCGAGGCGATCGAGGTGCTGACCCGCGGCGATGTGTTCTTGGGACATGCCCTCGAGGCCAGGCGACAGCCGCTGTTCGGCGGGTTCTCGCTCGACGAGCGCGAGGGGCCGCGCGCGGCGGCGGAGGCCGCGTTGGTGCGGCTGTGCGTGCGCGGCGACGATGCCGATCGGGTGGCGTCGATCGCCCACGAGGCGGCCACCGCGGCGGTCTCGGCCGGCTGTCGTCAGGGGCGCTTCGAGGTGGTGCGAGATCTGGCCCACGTCGTGGCCGGTCGCGTGGCCGCCGAGTACCTCGGGGTCGGCGGTCCGGAGGAGAGCACTCTGGTGCGGTGGGTCGAGGCGATCGGCCGCGACATCGAGCGCAACCCGACGGGCGACAGCGAGATCCACGAGGAGGCGCGCGCGGCCGCGGCGGAGCTCGGCGGCTACACGGACACGATGGTCGCGTCGCGCAGGGCCCAGCGATCGTCGGGCCGGATGGCGGGCGACGACGTGCTGGGGCGGCTGGTGGCGCTGCAGAACGTGGCGCACCTGCGGCTCGAGGAGCGTCGCCTCCGGGAGGTGCTGCTGGGGTTGCTGGCGGCGGGGGTCGAGCCGATCGCGGCGTCGATCTCGCTGGCGCTCGGCGAGTTGATCGACCGCCCGGGGGCGCTGCAGGTGGCCCGCGCGGCCGCGGCGAGCGGCGACGACGACAAGCTGTGGGCGGTGCTGCGCGAGGCGCTGCGGTTCTCGCCGCCACGCCTGATGCTGGCGCGCAGCTGCGGGCAGAGTCATCACCTGGCCCAAGGGACAGCCGACGAGGTGGTCGTGCCCGCGGGCGCGACCGTGGTGGTGGCGACTGCGGCCGCGGCCTTCGATCCGGCGCGCGTGGACGAGCCGGAGCACTTCCGCGTCGACCGGCCGGAGCACCCCGACTTCCTGTTCGGCGAGGGGCCACACGCTTGCGTGGCCCGCCACGTGGCCACTGCGGCGATCCGCGAGGCCTGCAAGGCGCTGCTCGGCCATGAGTTCCATCTGTCGGGGCCGCTGCGGCGCGACGGGGGGCGACCGATCTCGTTCCCCGTCGAGCTGGCGCCGCTGCGCGCTGCCGGTTGAGGCCGCCTCGCTGGCGAGGCAGGACGAGGCTGGGCGCTTCAGCGAGCCGGCGCCCGGGCGCGGCAGCGGACGCGCTGACGAGGCGCGAGGTGGGTGGGCACGGGGCCGTCTCTCAGGGCGTCGTCATCGAAGACGGGATGTTCTTTGGGACAGGTGGAGGTCGGTCGCCGTGAGGGCGAGGTGCGGGCGAGTTCGGCGAACTCGAGTTCGCCGTCCGCAGGGAGCTGGTCTTCAGGACAGGTGGCGAACCCAGCGAGCTCGAGCATGGCGAGGCGCGCCTAGCGCCCAGCGATCCGGCGAGGTCGGCCGAGGCTGGCGCCGAGACCGCGGCGGGCCCGGCGATGGGGCTTGGGAGGCCGATTGGGACGGTTTTACGGGGGGGAGCGGGAAGCGTCGGCGGCGTGCAGGTGCGTGCGGCCGCGCTCGTGCCATGGAGAAGCCATGACGACAGGGCAAGGCAGTTTCTCCACCGACATCGCGACCATCCGCAAGCGAGCGCGCGAGCACCTCGAGAAGGGGGCGCTCACGCCCAACTACGGCGCCGACGTCGAGACGGCGATCCGCGTGCTCAACGAGGCGCTGGCGACCGAGATCGTCTGTGTCCTCCGCTACCGCTTCCACGCGGTCACGGCGACCGGGATCGCCAGTGAGTCGGTGAAGGCCGAGTTCGAGGAGCACGCGCAGGAGGAAGAGGCGCACATGCTGTGGATCGCCGAGCGCATCAACCAGCTCGGCGGCAAGCCCAACTTCAACCCCGACGGTCTGTCGAGCCGCTCGGCGTCGCAGTACGTCGAGGGCAAGAACCTGGTCGACATGATCAAGGAAGACCTGGTGGCCGAGCGGATCGCCATCGAGACGTACCGCGAGATGATCCGCTACTTCGCCGAGCACGACCCGACGACGCGCATGCTTCTTGAAAGGATCCTCGCGCAGGAAGAGGAGCACGCCAACGACATGCACGACCTGCTGGTCGCGCACGAGGGCAAGCCGATGCTCGACCACTAGGCGGCGCGCGAGCGCCGTCGGTTCGGCGAGAGGTGTCTTTTGGGACAGGTCCGCGCGCGGCCCGTCAGGCGTAGCTGTCGACGATGCCGCGCAGGTAGCCGCGTTTGCGGCGATCGAGCGCGGCGGTGATCATCGTCAGCGGGCACTCCTCGGCGTCGTCGGCGAGGCGGATGATCGGCAGGCGATAGTAGGCGTTGTCCTCGTCGTCGAGCTCGATGGCCCAGGCGGCGCCGTCGAGGTTGAGGAGCATGACGAGGCCGACGTGGCGGGCGGCGGCGTCGAGGATCTCGCGCTCGCCGAGCTGCAAGATCTTGCGCTGCGTGCGGTACCGGGACAGGAGGAAGGCCTCGAGGACGTCGAGCGACTCGAGGTCGGTGGCGAGCGGCTCGCCGATCAGGGCGTGGAGCTCGTCCCGGAGCTCGACGTCGCTTGCGAGCCAGATCTGGAACGCCTCTCGCGAGTGGAGCTGCAGCGCGCCGAGCATGGGCGGAGCTTAGCGGAGGCGGGGTCGGGCGTCGCGCACGGTTTGCCGCGCAGTGATGGCCTCGGGGACATGTCCCGCCGCGGGTTCACGTCAGCTGTTCGTCGAGCCAGGCGAGCGCCTCGGCCTCGGTGCCGAACATGCGGAGGGTGTTCTTACGGCCGCTCAGGCGGAGCATCAGGTTGACGGCGGCGCGGACCAGCGGGCTGGTGGTGACCGTGGCGGTCGGACCGGCGTCGCCCATGGTCTGCAGGTGCTTGCGCGCGTCGCTGGTGTACTCGGTGCCCCGGGGGACCACGGACATCGAGGGCTTCATGAAGTAGGGCCCGTCCTTGCCGAAGCGAGTGACGAACTGCTGGGCGTCGGCGAGATCGAAATCGCCGGAGACAGCCACGCGCACGTAGGGGCGACCGCGGGGCGTCAGGAGCTCTTCGAAGACAATGGGCATGATCATCGACGCGGGGTGTCGCTCGCGGCTCCGATCCACGACTTTAAAAAATGTGGCGGGGGAGGGTCAATCTCGCTGCAAACGAGGGTTTGGCGGGCGGGTAGGGCAGCCAGCGTCGCGGTCGTACTCGCCGTGCGCCCGGAAGCGCGGTGGGACGAGGGGGCGCCGGCGGCGGGGCGTAGGTCGGCGCTCCGGCGTGATCTCGCGCGGGTCGAACCTCTGGTCTTCCCTGGGCCGCGCGAAGTCGGGCGGGTCGAGCTGGCGAGCCGAGGGAGGTGAGCCGCCGGCAGCGGGTTCGCGCTTCAGGACATGTCGATGGGGACATGTCCGAGGGGGCATGCCATTTAAAACATGTCCGAAGTGCTATCCGCCCCAGAAGGCGACCACGTCGGCGATGGTGTCGCGCGGGCGCAGGACGGTGACCTCGCCGCGGTCGAGACCGAGGGCCAGGGGGACCGCGCGGCTGCAGTAGCGCGACCACATCGACAGGGTGTAGGCGCCGGTGTCACGGATCAGGACGTGATCGCCGACGGACAGCGGCGGGAGCGGGAGGTCGCGGGCGAGCACGTCGCCGCCGAAGCAGAGCGGGCCGGCGAGCGTGGTGGCGACGGGGTCGCCGGCGAGGGGCTGGCCGTCGCGCCCGAGAGCGAGGAAGTCGTGGTGCCACTCGTGGGGGCGGTAGACGCGGCGCACGAACAGGTCGGCGCCGACGTGGAGGACTGCGACGGGGCCGGGCTTGACGACCTCGACGCGCGAGACGACGAAGCCGCAGTCGGCGAGGAGCGAGCGGCCGAATTCGGTGACGAGCAAGACGTCGTCGCGAAACAGGTCGGGGATGGCCTGGCGCAGGGCGGCGACGTAGGCGGCAGGGGTGAGGCGCGGGGCGTCGTCGCTGTACTGGGCGGGCAGGCCGCCGCCGAGGTCGAACATGTCGATCGGGCCAGGTCGCGCAGCGAGCAGCTCGCGCCGCAGCTGCCACACGCGAGCGGCGCCGTCGACGAGCTCGGGGATGGTGACGCCCTGCGAGCCGATGTGGACGTGCAGGCCAGTGAGGAAGGGGTGACGGACGAAGGCGTCGACGATGGCGGCGCGCTGCGACAGCGGGACGCCGAAGCGGCTGCCGCGGTGGCCGACGCTGGTGAGCGCGAGGGCGGCCTCGGCGAGCTCGGGGTTGATCCGCAGGCCGATCCGGCTGGCGCTGGCGGGGCCGTGGAGGGCGGCGATCCGCTCGAGCTCGGCGAAGTTGTCGGCGTTGATCCGCAGGCCCAGGCGCAGCGCCTCGGCCAGCTCGGCCTCGGTCTTGGCGGGCGAGTCGAAGACGATCCGGTCGGGGCTGCAACCTGCTCGCAAGGCCAGGTGGACCTCCTCGATCGAGGCGGCCTCGAGGCCGGCGCCCGCGGCCACGACGACGCGCAGGACGCCGATCAGGGGGTTGGCCTTGATCGCCACGGTGTGCAGCGCGCGCGGGACGGCGAAGGCTGCGGCGAGGTCGTCGAGCTTGGCGCGCAGGCGATCGAGGTCGTGGACGAGGACGGCCGGCTCGTCGTCGTGGCCGGCGGCGCGGAGCTTGCGAAAGGCGTCGACGAGCTGTTCGGGAGCAGGACGGGCGTCGACGGCGATCGGCACTGCGGGCAGGGTCGCCCATGTCGCGCGCGGGCGCCAGAGCGGGCGCAGGCAGGGCGGAGCGGCCCGAGCGCTGCGGTCATGCGAGCAGGAGCGACGAGCTCGTGCGGCGGGACCGTCGCTGCGGAGAGCTCACCGCGCCCGCATTGCTTCAGGTGCAGTCGCGCGAGCGCTGTGGTTCGTACGAGCGGGGAGCGGCGAGCTCGTACGCCGAGACAGGTGCTGCACGGAGCTCGCGGCGCCGGGGCGCTTCAGTTGCGCTCGCTGGTGAGGATCGCCTTGGCGGCGTCGTGGCCGCTCTGGACCGCGGACTCGATGGTGGCGGGCAGGCCGGTGCGGACCCAGTCGCCGGCCATGTAGAGGCCGCGCACGGGGCCGGTGACCTCGGGGCGGCAGTGGTAGGTGCCGGCGGCGTGCGAGATGGTGGCGCGCTTCTCCTTGATGACCTTGAAGCGCTTGATCTTGGGGCCCTGCGGGCCGGCGGCCGGGAAGTAGCGCTGCAGCTCGGACTGCAGCAGCGCTTGCAGGGTCTCGGGCGGGTCGTCGACGCACGAGCGGGCGGCGCTGATCGTGCAGTTCATCATGACCTCGCCGCCGACCTCGCCCTCGATCCGCGAGCGGTTGAACATCCAGTGCAGCGGGCCGGCGACCAGGCCGATGAACGGGTCCTCGAACGGGGCGCGGTCGACCGAGAACCACAGGTTGACGATCGGCGACGGGCGCAGGCGGGCGATGTCCTGATAGACGGGGTGGCTCGGCAAGGTGCCCGGGAGCATGTCCAGGAAGGCTTGCGGGGGGACGGACGAGACGACCACGTCGGCGGCGAGGGTGTCGCCCGACTTGAGGGTCACGCCGGTGACGCGGGAGTTGACGACCTCGAGCGCGCGCACCGACTCGCCGAGGCGCAGCTCGCAGCCGCGGGCGCGCAGGAAGGCCAGCGCCTGCTCGACGTAGAGGCGCGACAGCGGGACCTTGGGCACGCCGAGGCGCGAGGCGTCGCGGCTGGTGAGGAAGGCGCGGTCGAGCACCGCGGTGAACATCGCCGCCGACGACACCAGCGGGTCGTCGTTGAGGGTGCCCCAGATCAGCGGGTCCCAGAAGGCGTTGCGCAGGGTCGGCGTCTGGCCGAGGCGGCGCAGCCAGCTGTCGCAGGTCTCGTTGTCGTCGGGGCGCTGGACCTCGCCGCGCAGCATGAGGCCGGCGCGCAGGGCCGCGGCCTTGTCGAGCAAGCCGAGGCCGCGCATCGCCAGGAGGCCGGTGGCGAGGTGCAGCGGCGCCGGCAGGGCCGGGCACTGCAGGTGCAGCCGCTTGCCGCCCGGCTTCACCATCGTCACCTCGAGGTTCTTCTGGAAGTAGATGCCGTCGGTGCTGTCGATCGCGCGCAGGAACGCCAGCGTCTCGCGGTAGCAGCCCATCATCAGGTGCTGGCCGTTGTCGACCTCGCGGTCGAGGGTGGCGTCGTGGAACGAGCGAGCCCGGCCTCCGCCGGCGCGGGTGGCCTCGATCAGGGTGACGACCCGGCCGGACTCGGCCAGGCGCACTGCGGCGGACAGGCCGGCGAGGCCGCCGCCGATCACGATGACGCTGCGGGTGCTTTCGGACATGACGGAAAGGACATTCTCGAGAGGACAGGGCCGATGCGACAGGTCCCGGGGGACATGGCCCTCAGGACAGGACGCTCAGGACAGGACGCTGGCCCCGGCGCGGGCCAGCGCGAGGAAGGCGACGCGGAGCTTGTCGCGGCGGCGCAGCGAGGCGCGGCGGGTGAACACGTTGTAGTTGCGGGCCCGGATCTCCTGCAAGATCTCGTAGTAGGTCCGGCCCATGATCTCGGCCGGCAGCAGGCGGCGCTGCTGGATCTCCGGCAGCAGCGCCCAGGCGGCGTGGTACTCGCGCTCGGCCGCGGCGGCGAAGTCGGCGGCGGCGCCGACGAACCGGCCGTCGTAGCGGTAGTTGAAGATGTCGTCGGGCTGGAGGCCGTGGCGGGCCAGCAGCTCGAGCGGGAGGTAGATCCGGCCGCGCGCGGCGTCCTCGGCGACGTCGCGGAGGATGTTGGTGTACTGCAGCGCGAGGCCGAGGTGCTCGGCGTAGCGGCGGGCCGGCTCGCGCTGATCCTTGAAGATCGCCACGCACAGGAAGCCGACGCACGAGGCGACGCGGTAGCAGTACAGCCGCAGCTGCTCCATGTCGTCGTAGGTGCTGCGGTCGAGGTCCATCGCCACGCCGGCGATGATCTCGTCGAAGGCCTCGCGCGGGTAGTGGAAGTGCTTGTTGCTCTCGGCGAGCTGGCGCCCGAGCTCGGTGTGCGGCGGGTCGTCGTCGACGTAGGCGTCGCCGTAGATCCGCGCGACCTCGGCGCTCCAGCCGGCCAGCGCGCGGCGGGCCGTCTCCTCGCCCTCGGGCCCCGGCTCGCGCTCGTCGACGATGTCGTCGACGACGCGGCAGAACTCGTAGACCTGCTGCAGGCCCTCCCGCTGCTCGGGGCCCAGGAACAGGAACGCGAACTTGAAGTTCGAGTTGGAGCGCTGCACCAGCCGCCGCCACAGGGCCGCGGCGCCGCTCGGGATCGTGCGCGCGAGTTCCATGAACTGGGCCATCGGACAGCTACACCTCGCCGCGGAGGAAGCGGCGGCCGAACGAGAAGATCGAGCGCGCGGCGATGCCGAGCATGTCTTGCTTCTCGAGGGTGGGGCGGAAGCCGAGCACCTCGTAGTCGAGGTCCTCGATGCGCTGGAGGATGGCCATGCCGCCGCGCCAGGTCGCCTCGAGCTCCATCGACAGGCCGGGCTCGACGCGGCGGACCAGCGGGTAGCCGCGGAGGAACATGCTGCGGCAGCGCGACACCGAGAACGCCATCAGCTCCTTGAAGGCGCGGGTGTGGCGGCCGGCGAGCAGGTCCTCGCGGGTGACGTTGAAGTGGACGAGGTCCTCCTCGGGCAGGTAGCAGCGGCCGCGCGGGGTGTCGACGCTCAGGTCCTGCAGGAAGTTGGCGATCTGCAGGGCGGCGCAGATCTCGTCGCTGAAGCGGTGCAGCTCGGGCTCGTGGTGGCCGTGGACGAACAGCACGAGCTGGCCGACGGGGTGGGCCGAGTGCTTGCAGTAGTGGCGCAGCTCGGCGAACGTGCCGTAGCGCTTCTGCGTGAGGTCCATGCGGAAGGCGGTCAGCAGCGCCTTGAACGGGCCGATCGGGATGTTGTGGCGGCGCACCGTGTCGCGCAGCGCCAGGAACACCGGGTGCTGGATCTCCTTGTGGTAGGCGGCGACCAGCAGCTGCTCCCAGCGATCGAGGGCGTCGACGCGGCGGGCCTCGAAGCGCGGCTCGTCGGCGAAGTCGTCGGCGGTGCGGGCGAAGGCGTAGATCGCCATGATGTTCGGCCGCAGGTGCGCCGGCAGGAAGCGCGAGGCGACCGGGAAGTTCTCGTAGTGCGTGGTGGCCATGCGCTCGCAGTAGCGGTAGGCCGTCTCGAGGGTCCACGGCCCGGGCGGGGCGCCGTCGGGCGAGCTGACGCGCTGGCCCTCGAGGTCGCCTTCAGGGGGCGGAGGGACGCAGAAGAGGCGGGGTTCCGTGGCGCTGACCATGACGGTTTCTCCGAGGAGTAGCAGGCGAGGCGAGGAGAGCTAGGGGGCGGCTGCGGCGGGTGGTGCTGCTGGTGCAGGTGGCGCGAGGCCGCTCGGGGTCCGCTGAAGTGAGCGGGAGTCTAACGGGTTTCGGATCGGAGCTCGCGCAGCAGCTGGACGGCGCGATCGTGCTTGATCTCGGCCGACTCCACGAGTCGGTGGACGAGGAGGTCGACCTCCGCGCCCTGAGCCCCGGCCCCGAGCGCGACGGAGCGGGCGTGGAGCGACATGTGGCCGCGCTGGATGCCCTCGGTGGCGAGCGCGCGCAAGGCCGCGAGATTGCTGGCGAGTCCGACGGCGGCCATGACTTGCCCCAGCTCGGCGCCCGAGGTCGGGCCGAGGATCTCGAGCGCGAGCCGGGCCGCGGGATGTACCTTGGTGGCGCCCCCGACGACGCCCACAGCCGCGGGCAGGCTGATCGCGCCGCACAGCCAGCCGTCGGCGTCGACCCGCCAGGTGGCGAGCGGACGGTAGGCGCCGGTGAGACCCGCGTACGCGTGGGCACCGGCTTCGATCGCGCGCCAGTCCTGGCCGGTGGCCAGGGCGACCGCGTCGACGCCGTTCATGACGCCCTTGTTGTGGGTCGCGGCGCGGTAAGGGTCGAGCTCGGCGAAGCGCGAGGCGGAGGCGATGCCGGCCGCCGCGGCGGCGCCCGAGAAGCCGCGCCCGGCCAGCGCGCCCGGAGGCACGCGGCAGGTGACGTGGGCCCGCCGACGATCGGCGAGGTTGCTGAGGATCCGCAGACCGGCTGTCCATCCGGTCATGTCCGAAAGGCGGGGCGCGAGGACCTCGGCGATCGTGTTGAGGAGGTTGGCGCCCATGGCGTCCTGGCAGTCGACGACGACGTCGACGACGAGCATGTCGGGCGCGAGGACGCGGACCAGCAGGTCGCGGGCGCCGCCGCCGCGAGCGACGAGGCGCGGGTGGGCCGAGTCGGCGAGGGCGAGCAGGTCGGCCCTCGCGGCGTGAATGGCAGCGACGGCGAGCTCGGCAGATTGGCTGTTCTTCGGCGCGGTGAGCTGGACCTGGGCGATCATCCACGGCGGGTCGCTGCGGGCGTAGAAGCCCCCGCCGGCGCGGATCATCTTGGCGGCGTTGGAGGCGGCGGCGACCACCGAGGCCTCCTCGACGGCCATCGGCACCAGGAAGTCGCGGCCGTTGATGCGGAAGTTGGTGGCAACCGCGAGCGGGAGCTCGAGCGTGCCGATGACGTTCTCGATCAGGTTGTCCGCGCTGCCGAGGTCGAGGCTGCCGGGGTCGAGCGCGGCGAAGCGGTCGCGGGCGATGCGGGTGGCGCTGGCGACCGCGTCGCGGCGGCCGTCGACGCCGAGGCGGAAGAAGCCCGACATGCGCGACGACAGCGGCGGCCGCTCGTCGCGGCGCAGGCCGGGCGCGGCGACCGGGAGGCGGCCGATGGCGCACAGGCCGTGCTCGCGCTGCAGCCGCTCGGCGAGCAGGTCGAGGTCGGCCTGGCGGCTGGCGAACACGACCACGAGATCGCCGCCGCCGGCGCCGCTCGGCTTGGCGGCGAGGCCCATGCGCGCGGCCTGGTCGACGATCGCGGCGATCGTCGGGGTGACGATCGGCGCGTCGCTCAGGCGCTGCAGCGCGCGCAGGCCGTCGTTGTGGAGGGCGACCGCGTCGCGGATGGCGGTGAGGCCGATGGCGGACTCAGGGCTGTCGTAGCCGCTGCGGAACAGCTCGGCGGCGCGGCGCAGCTGGGCGGTGGCGGCCGCGTAGGCGGCGGGGTCGCGCTCGCCGGCGGCGCGCACCTGCTGCACGAACGAAGCAGTGTCGGCGGGGGCGCCGGCGTCGAAGAAGCCGACGTGCAGCCAGGCCGGGTGGGCGACGGGGACGGGCGCCTCGCCGCGGGTGAAGGCGATGGTGCCGCCGAGCACCGCGCAGGCGACGTCGGCCCCGCTGCCGCCGCCCTGGACCTGGGCGTGGGCGGCCTGGGCCAGGCGCAGGGCGACCGCGCGGACGGCCGGATCCTCGGGGTCGTGGCCGGCCTCGGCGAGGTGGAAGCCGACCACCGCGGCGACCGCGGCGGCCGAGCTGCCGAGGCCGAGCTTGCGCGCGCCGGCGGCGAACGAGCCGGTGTCGACGCTGGTCAATGGGCCAGGTGCTTTGGTTCCTGCGCTTTCGGACAGGAACTGACGGACATGCGCGTAGGCGGCCTCGGTCAGCGGCGAGGCCGGCGGACGATCGGGGTCGTCGCAGTCGGCGGCGACGGCCCGGCGACCGACGGCGGTGACGAGGGCGGTGGCGCCGGCGAGCACCGCGTACTCGCCGATCAGGAACGCCTTGCCCGGGGCAGAGACGGCGAGGCGGGTCACGCGGACACCTCGACGGTCGGATCGGGGCCCGGGCCGACGACGTCGACGGCGTGGACGCCGGGGACGGCGCGCAGGCGGACGGCCAGCTCGTCGGCCTGGTCCACGGCGCACAGCACCTTGACGTGCGGGCCGGCGTCGCTGGTGACGTAGCCGCGCAGGCCCTCGGCGCGCAGGCGCCACACGGCGTGGATGACGTCGAGGGTGGCGCCGCGCCAGTACACGATCGGCGGGCGGCTGGCCATCATGCAGGCGTGCATCTTGAAGCAGGAGTGTTCGAGGATGTCCCCGAGGACAGGCAGGTCGCGGGCCGCCAGCGCGGCCTCGGCGGCGGCGAGGTCGGCCTCGGAGGTGTCGACCCACGGGCCGTAGTAGGGCGAGGTGTCGCGGCTGCGCTGCATGCCGGCGGTCGAGCCGATCGCCTTGGGGCCCTTCTCGGTGTGGACGATGAGCAGGCGGACGTCCCAGAACGACTGCGGCTGCAGCGGGTAGGCCCGGCAGTCGCTGCCGTCGGGCAGGACGCCGCGATCGAGGCGGACGAAGCCGCCCCACAGCGAGCGCGCGGCCGAGCCGGAGCCGCGGCGCGCGAGGGCCGACAGCGCGGGGCGGCCGGGGTCGTAGTCGAAGGCCGCGGCGGCGGCGAGGGTCAGCGCGGCGAAGCCGGAGGCCGAGCTGGCGAGGCCGGCGGCGGTCGGCAGGTAGTTGTGCGAGCGGACCTCGCAGGTCGGGCGCGCGCCGGAGTGGCCGGCGGCCTGCCACACGCGATCGAGGTGGCGCAGGACCTTGGCCGCGACCTCGCCCGAGGCTGGCTCTTGGTTCAGGTGGAACGAGTCCTGCTCGGCCGGCGCGACGGCGGTCTCGCTGCGCAGGCGATCGAGGGTCAGCGACAGCGAGCCGACGGCCGGCAGATTGAGATCGGCCAGCGACGAGTCGCGCTTGCCCCAATACTTGACGAGGGCGATGTTGGTGTGGGCGACGGCGCGGGCGCTCTTCATGACGCGGCGACCTCGACGAACAGCGGGCGAAGGTTGGGGAAGGCGGCGGTGAGTGTTTCGGGGGCGTCGCCGACGAGGGCGAGCAGGCAGCCGCCGCGGCCGGCCCCAGTGAGCTTGGCCCCGCGCGCGCCGGCGGCCCGCGCGTCGGCGGCCATGCGGTCGAGCGCGGGCGAGGAGACGTCGAGCGCGCCGAGCAGGCCGTGGGCGACGTCGAAGAGGACGCCGAGGGTGTCGAGGTCGCCGTGCTCGATGGCGTGGATGCCCGACTCGACGGCCTGCCCGACGGCGATCAGGACCGGACGGACGACGCTCGGCAGGTGCTCGAGGCGGCTGCGGCAGCGCGCGACCTGATCGGCGGTGCTGCGCGGGATGCCGCTGGGGATGATGCACAGCGGCAGCGGGGCGCCGGGGTTGATCGTGCGCGGGGGCTCGCCGCGGACGTAACGGAGGACGCCGCCTTGCGCGGCGACGCGGCTGTCGAGGCCCGAGGGCTCGCCGTGGAACACGCGCTCGCCGGCCAGCGAGGCGGCGACGACGTCGTCGATGCTCGCGTCTGGCCCATAGACCAGGCGGGCGAGAGCCACTGTGAGCGCGGCGGAGGAGCCGAGGCCGGCGCGCGAGGGCAAGGCGCTGCTGCCACGGATCGCCCAGCCGGTGACGGGGCCGTCGCAGTGGGCGAGGACCTCGAGGCAGGCGCGCGCGACCGGATGATCGCTGCCGGGGTGCAGCTCGAGGTCGAGGTCCCAGGCGGGGATGATGAGGGTGACGGGCAGGCGCGGGTCGGGCCGCGGCTGGGCCTCGAGGACGATGCCCTGCGGCAGGCCGGCGGCGACGGCGGGGTAGCCGTAGACGACGGCGTGCTCGCCGAGGACGATGACCTTGCCGTGCGCCTCGGCGCGCGGGTGCAGCGGGATGGTCATCGCCGCGGCTCCGGGACCCAGCGGGCGAGGGTGGGCCCGAGCACCCGCGGGGCGCGCTGCAGGTCGGCGACGGTGCGCGAGCCGGTGAGGAGCATGATGCTGCGGACGGTGAGGACGACCCGGCGGAGGAAGGCGACCACGCCGTCGAAGCCGCCGGCGCGGTGGGCCTTGAGCACCGGGGCCGCGAGGCCGCCGGCGGTGGCGCCGAGGGCGACTGCGCGGGCGACGTCGCTGCCGGTGCGCAGGCCGCCGGTGGCGACGACGCCGCGGAAGCCGAGGCCCTGGACCTGCAAGACGCTGGCGGCGGTGGGGATGCCCCAGTCCCACAGCTCGTCGGCGAGGGCCCGCTCGTCGGGGTCGACCGCGCGGTGGGCCTCGACGGCGACCCAGCTGGTGCCGCCCGAGCCGCTGACGTCGAGGTGCTCGACGCCGACGCTGCGGACCCGCTCGGCGACGCCGCGTGACAGGCCGCAGCCGGTCTCCTTGACGACGATCGGGATGTGCAGCTCCTCGACGAGGCGGCGCAGGGTGTCGAGGCCGTTCGAGAAGTCGCGATCACCGCCCGGCTGGACGATTTCCATGGCCGGGTTGAGGTGGATGCAGAGGGCGTCGGCGCCGGTGTCGCGGCACAGGGTCGCGATCTCGGCGGTGGTCATGCTGCGAGCCTGGACGATGCCGAGGTTGCCGAGCAAGAGGACGTTGGGGGCGTGCTCGCGGACCTTGAAGGTGTGCGCCGTGTGCGGGCGGACGAACATGGCCCGCTGGCTGCCGAGGCCGAAGCCGAGGCCGAGCTGGTCGGCGGCGCGCGCGAGGTCCTGGTTGATGACCGCGGCCTCGTCGGTGCCGCCGGTCATCGCGGCGATGACGACGGGCGCGCGCAGGCGCTTGCCCAGGAGCTCGACGCTCGGGTCGACGTCGTCGAGGTGGAACTCGGGCAAGGCGTCGTGGACCAGCTCGACCTGCTCCAGGAGGCTGGTCTTGTCGCGGAATCCGACGTTGTCGCCGGCGCACAGGGCGAGGTGGTCCTTCTTGCGCTGCGAGATGTCGAGGCGGTCGGCCATGAGCCCCGGCAATGTAGCTGCTAGCCCCAGGAGGCCGCCCGCTCCGCCGCGCGCCGGCCCGTGCGGAAACTCGTTCGCGCGGCCGAATGTCGCGCAGGACGGGCGCCGGCGCCGCCCGGACCCGTGATCCGCAGCACAGGGCCGGCCTCCTTCGGGTGATCCCGCAGCCCGCCCGCATGCGCGCGAACAACCGTCGAACTGCGTTTTCAGGACATGTCGGATCGGGCATGACCGATCGGTCAGGTCGATGATGGTCGTGGCGGGTGATGGTGCGTGGCGCTCGAGGGTGCCTCGAGAGCCGCGACGTTCGAGCCGCGGATGTGGCCGTCGACCTCACCTCGAAGCGGGCCGACCTACGCTGCGCACGAGAGGCGTGGCGATCGAGGCCGCCGATATGGCCGACGACCTCGCCTCGCATGGGCTGACGTCGACGTCTCGGGGCGTGACGAGCGAGCTGTCCCTTGGGACAGGAATTCGACCGCCGTGTGCGGCCAGCATCGCCCTCGCCGGCGCGTCGTTCCTGAAGCCGCGCTTGCGGGGTATTCGCGGCTCTGATAGAGCTCCTCGCATGGTAGTCGCGGTCGCTCGCCATGTGTCGACGTTTTCTGTCGTCTCCGCGCTCTGGCTGGCGGCCTGCGGCTCCGATCGGGACCCGCTCGACTCTGCCACCGGAGCTTCGAACGGGCCGACGGGCGGGCCGAGCGGGGGGCCGAGCGGGGGCCCGAGCGGCGATCCGACCGACGGGGGCACGAGCAGCGGGACCGACACGGGCGGGCAGAGCCACGGGTCGTGCGAGCAGTATCTGGAGTGCGTCGCGGTCGTCTCGCCCGACGCGCTGCCCACCGCCGAGTCGACGTTCGGCCCGGCCGGCACCTACTGGCAGAGCTCCCCGGAGGTGGCGCAGGGCTGCATCGACAGCTGCGCGTCGAGCCTGAACACCTTCGGCATGCTGTACCCGGAGGAGCCGGCCTGCGGCGGCGGCGGGGTCGGCACGACCGGCGAGCCGACCACCGGTTGGGCGACGACGACCCAGGGCTCCGACAGCGACCCGTCGGGCGGGCCGATGACCACCGACGTCGGCCCGTGCACCGACGAGCCGGGTCACCCCCAGGACGGGGCCTGCACCGACAGCAGCGGCTGCGGCTGCAGCTCGGGCAAGTGCTTCGTCGTGCCGGTGCTGGGCGGCTTCTGCAGCGAGTGCCTGGTCGACGCCGACTGCGACGGCGGCGGCTGCACGGTGGCCAATCCGTTGGCCGGCGTCGGCGCGGCGTGCAACGACGGCGGCCCCGGCGACGGCTGCCAGTCGGACGCGGTCTGCTCCGATGCGAGCAACGACGTGTGCGGGACGCTCTACGAGGTCCCGGGCATCATCACGGTCTCGACCTGCGGCGAGTGCGAGACGAACGCCGACTGCGGCGGCCAGACGCCGGTATGCGCGCCCAAGTACGACCTCGCCAACTTCGGCGGCCGGTTCGACTGCGTCGCCCAGGGCTCGGTGCCCGACGGCTTCGGCTGCCAGAACGACGCGGCCTGCGCGTCGGGACACTGCGGCTCGGCGTCCGTCATGGGCCTGCTGCAGTTCGGGGCCTGCGGCGAGTGCGGGGCGGACGGCGACTGCAGCCCCGGCGAGCAGTGCGTCGGCCCCGAGGTCGACCTCGATAGCGGGCAGGTGTTCGGCGCCACGTGTCAGTGAGCCCCGCTGCTCGCGCCGCTCGCAGCCTCGTCGGCCGCGTCTGTGGGCGCGCCCCGAGCGGGCCCAGGCTCGCTCGCGCGCCGCGGTTGCGCAGGGGCGGTGGTTCGCGCTACGGATCGGCGCGATGCAACCGACGCAGAGGCTCCCCAACGGCGTGACAGTGTACAAGTGGCCGCACAACGTCGAGCCGACGGCCGAGTCGGTGGCGGCCGAGATGGCCCGGTTCGGGTTCCGCAGCTACGACCTCCAGACGGTGCCGGCGTGGTTCTTCCGCAGCCGCCACGCGCACGACGAGGAGGAGATCCGCGGGGCAGTCACCGGAGTGACGACGTTCCACTTCGACGAGGGGCCGGTGACGCTCGAGGCGGGCGACATCCTCATCATCCCGTCGGGGGTGCAGCACGAGGTCCGCAGCCACAACGGGCGCACGTTCTCGGCCTACAAGGGCTCGCGCAGCGGCGAGCGCCACGTGACCGAGCACGGCGACGGCCGCGGCAGCGTCGAGGCCCTGGCCAAGGAGAGCGAGTCGTGAGCCACCTGATCGCCCTCGACCTCGACGGCACGCTAGAGGACAGCCGCGACGACATGGTCGCGGCGGTGCTGCGCGTGCGGTCCAGCTTCGGCCTGTCCGAACAGCCAGGCGAGACCTGGCGCCCGTACGTCAACGCGGGGATGGACCACCTGTACCGCCAGTGCTTCGCCGACTATGTGGGCGCGGGCGGGACGGTGGACGACGTGCGTGCGGCCTACGAGGCCGACTACCTGGCGCACATCGCCGTCACCACCCGGCTGTACGCGGGGATGGGCGACGCGCTGGTCGAGCTGGCGGCGCTCGGCAGCCTGGCCTGCGTGACCAACAAGCCCGAGCGGCTGAGCGCGGCGCTGCTCGAGGCGCTCGGGGTCGGGCGCCTGTTCTCGGCGGTGATCGGCGGCGACACGCTGCCCGAGAGCAAGCCGAGCCCGCGGGTCCTGGCCGAGGCCAGCCGCCGCGTCGGCCGCACCGGCTCGGCGCTGATGATCGGCGACTCGGCCGCCGACGTGAAGTGCGGGCGCGCGTTCGGGGCGACGACGATCTGGTGCGCGTGGGGCTACGCGGCCGATCCGGGCGCCGAGACGCCCGATCACCGGGCAGGGACGCCGCTCGAGCTGCCGCGGCTGGTGCGCGCGGTGGTCGGCTGAGCCTGCCCGGAGGGACAGGCTCGATCGGGCATGGCCGGGAGAGCATGCCCGATCGCGCATGTCCTTGAAAACATGTCATCTCGCTCAGGGGCGCAGCTGGAACACCGCGTCCTCGAGCCAGTCATTCAAAAAAATACCGTCGGGGTCGAGGTCGGCGCGGTGGGCGAGGAAGGTGTCCATCTGCGGGTAGCGCTCGCGGACGGCGCGGGGGTGCAGCAGGTACTTGCCCCAATGCGGGCGGGCGCCGGGGATGGCGAGCATCTCGCCGCTCCACTGCTCGTAGAAGCCGTCGGCGTCGCGGGCCGAGCGGGTGGTGACGACCTCGATGTCGCAGATCGCCCGGCCGTGCGCGGGGGCCAGCAGGGCGGCGCTGGGGCCGATGAAGCGGGCGTGCACGACCATGTTGACGGGGAAGCTGGCGGCGCGGGCGAGGTGCTCGATGAGGCCGATCGTGCGCCGCCAGGCCTCCTCGGCGTCGGCCAGCGGCACGCCGTAGGACATGTCCCAGCAGCGCGGGTAGGCCCGCTGGTAGTGGAAGGCGCGCGAGGCCGGGGCGACTGCGCTGCCGGCGGTCATCGTCAGCCACGGCGCGAGCTGCATGAAGGCGGGCGTGAGCTCGGGGGCGACGCGGCCGAGCAGCGGCAAGAGGCCGTTGCACGAGGCGAAGGTGCAGGCGTAGGTGAAGGCGAACTTGAGCCGGTCGGTCAGGCCCGCGCCGGCGTCGGGCTCGTCGGTGCGGCGCATCAGCTTGCACCACAGGGTGTCGGTGAACGGGAACCAGTAGAGCTCGACGAATTCGTAGGTGGCCAGCAGGTCGGGCAGGTTGCCGAGGACGTCGTCGACGCCGATCATGCGGTCCTCGACGTGGAGGTGGAACTCGGGCCAGCAGCGCATGGTGACGTCGTGGACGACCCCGAGCGCGCCGAGCGAGCAGCGGGCGGCGTCGAACAGCGAGCCGTCGGCGGCGCTGAGGTGGTGGACGTCGCCGCGGGCGTCGACGAGGGTGAGGGCGACGACCTCGTCCGACATCGTCGAGGTGTGCAGGCCGGTGCCGTGAGCCGCCACCGCGATCGCGCCGCCGACGGAGATGTCCTGGAAGATGGTCGGGGTGATCAGGGTGAGGCCGCGGGCCTGCGTGAAGTTGACGAGGTCGCGCACGGTCGCGCCGGCCTCGACGCAGATGGCGGGGGCGCCGTCGAAGCTGGTCTCGTGCATGCCGCGGAGCCGCCCGAGATCGATGAGGCTGCCGTGGGTGGGCACCAGCGGGCTCCACGAGCACGAATTGCCGAGCGGACGGATCCGGCCTTTACGGCTCGCCCGGCGCACCGCCTCGCGCAGCTCGTGCAGGCCGCACGGGCGATAGAGGTCGGCGGTGCAGCCGAGGTTGTCGTTCCAGTTGCGCCACTTGTAGTTCGCGATCAGCTCCACGGGTTCGCTCGTCAGATGTTGATGCTGTTGGGGACCAGCCGCGGCAGCAGGTACGGGTAAGGCCGCGGCCGCGCGCGGTTGCGACGCTCGATCTCCTGCTCCACCGCCGCGAGGTCGGCGTGCAGCCGTGCGACCAGCGGGCGGGCCGCGGCGACGCGTCCGAGCTCGTAGCGGTCGTAGTCGCCGAAGCGATCGAAGCGGTAGCAGGCCATCTGGTTGTTCTGGAACTGGGTGACGCCGACGTCGAGCGGGGGCAAGGTGGCGGCGATCCGGGCGGCGTCGACGAGCTCGCCCTCGCGCGGCGGGGGCCGGTAGGCGGCGCCGGGGAAGGCGGGGACGTAGGTGAAGTGGTCGGTTTGCGGGAAGTGGACCGCGGCGTGACCGGGGCCGGCGATGAACAGGAACTGCGCAAGCAGGTCGACGAGGACGTCGCGTCCGCCCAGCTCGCCGGCGGGCAAGAGGCCGCGCAGGCGCCCGCCGTCGTCGGCCTGCAGCTCGGCGACGAAGGCCTGCAGCTCGGCGTCGTCGCGCACCGCCGCGTCGCTCGGGTAGTAGAGGGCGACGTAGTCGGCGACGAAGCGGCGCAGGACGGGGGTCCACAGGCGGGCGTCGTCACGCCACGGGTACTCGCGCGGGCCGTCGGCGACGCCGCGCGCGGCCAGGTCGGCCTCGAGCTCCTGCTCGCGCACCGACCAGCGCTCGTAGCTGCAGCGCATGATGTTGCGGGTCTCGCGGAGCTCGCCGGCGTAGAGGGTGGCGAACACGCCGCCTGGCTTTTTGAGCAGGTTGAAGGCGGCCCGGTTGACCGCGATGGTGTGCTGGGTGTGCGGCCGCAGCAGCACGTGGATCGGGTGCGAGGGCGCGAGCTGGCGCCGCGAGCTGACCGCGAACGGCTCGGCGACGTAGTGATGGCGGTAGATGTGGCTCGACAGCGCCTGCAGGTTGAACTCGGCGATCTCGACGTAGGTCTTGGCCAGGTCCCAGCGCGCGCTGCCGTCGGGCAGGTAGACGGGGTTGGGATCGGCGGCGCCGGGCTGGTCGACGCGGATCGCCACGGGCACGAGGTCGCACTGCGGATCGCGGCCCGGCCGCTGGCAGAACAGGGCGATCGGGCTGGGGAGGTACTTGCCGCGCCAGCGCGAGTCGCGACCGACGGCGCCGCTCTGGCCGAGGCTGCGGGCCAGCAGCTCGAAGTCGGCGATGAACAGGTTGCCGGCGGCGTGCTCGCCCGCGAGAGTGACGCCGGGGCCGAGCACGCGGGCGAGCTGGTCGTCGCTGACGGGGAGGCGCGCGCGCAGGTCGGCGAGGTCACGCACCCGCGCGAGCAGCAGCGGGTTGGGGCCGTCGATGCGGTTGCGCGCGAACAGGCCGTCGCGCTGGTGCTCGGTCACCGCCGCGGGGGCGCGCAGGCCGAGGCGCTCGCTGAACAGGCCGCGGAAGCTAGCGAGCTTGTCGACGCCGCCGAGGACGCCGCGCAGGCGGTACCACAGCTTCTTGCCCTGAGCGCCGGCGACGGAGCGCAGCAGGTGCGGGAGGTACGGCAGGGCCCAGCGCGGGCCGTACAGCTCGCCCGGCGGGAACTCGCCGGCGACGGCGATCGGCGCGAGGGGGTTGTCCTCGCTGCGCGCGTAGGTGTAGCGCTCGCGCGCGAGGCGGAGCGCCCGACGCCGCGCGGCCGGGTCGGGCTCGTGCTGCGGCAACGAGGGCGACGGGTCGGGCTTCATCGAGCTCGACCGTAGCACGCCGATCCAGGAGGGGGCGCAAGACACCTGTCCCCAGAGACAGGCGATCCGGCCCCCGGACCGGCGGCTCGGGTTTCCGGGACGGGGGTCACGGCGGCAGACACTGCATGGGTCCAAAGCGCGTCCTGACGCCCCCGGGCGAGGTCACGCGTGCGTGGGCGGAATCATCCATGACCTCAAGGACAGGTTTCGAGAGGGCTGTCTCTCGGGACACATGGAGCAGGCAGCGTGACAGCGTTCGGCGGCGAGGCGCGGCGGGGCTGCGCGGCCGGCGGTGCGAGGGCGTCGCGTTCGCGCGGAGCAGCTTGCGGCGGTAATCGCATTTCATGCCGCCCCCGCGAGGCGAGCAGCGGGCGGCGACGCCGCGCATCGGTGACGCGCATGTCCTTGCGGGCAGGCTCGATCGTACATGCTCCCGGCGACAGGTTCATGAGAGCATGACTGTTCGTGCAGGTCCTTGAGGACACGTCACGAGGTGCGCTTGCGGCGGGCGAACGAGCGGATCAGGGCGGCGATGTTGGCGCGGACCTGAGGATCGGTGCTGAGGCGGTAGCCAGGGGTGCGCATGGCGGCGGGCAGGAGCGGGAGGAGCTGGTCGTTGAGCCGCTTCTCGGCGCGGGCGTCGACGATCTTTTCAAACAGGTCGGCGACGACGGTGTCGCCCTCGAAATCGATGCTGAAGCGGGCGTCGCCGAAGCTGTAGCGCAGGCCGCAGACGAGAAAGTTGAGGCGGGCCGGGCCGTCGACGACGAGCGCCGGGTCGGCGCCGATCTTGAGGCCGCGGTCGTCGAGGCGCAGGCGCACGCTGGTGCCCGGGAGCAGCAGGACGTCGACGAGGGGGTGGTGGAACAGGACCAGGCGGCCGCGCTCGTCGGCGGGGAAGCGGTCGAGGACGCCGCGCACGCCGGAGGCGCCGGGGTCGGCGGGGTCGCCGATCTGGCGGCGGACGAGGGCTTCCACCAGGGCGTTCTCGAGCTGGCCGAGGCCGCCGACCTGGACCTCGCCGGACTGCAGGTGATAGCGGGCGCCGCGGAGCTGGATCGCCAGGCGCAGGCCGGGCATCCGCGCCGACAGGCCGCGCTCGCTCTCGACGGCGATCTCGGTCTCGTTGGCGGTGAGGGTGACCGTGTCGGCCGGATCCATCAGCAGCGCGAACTCGCCGTAGTCGCCGGGCAGGCGGGCCGAGAACACTGCGATCCGCGAGGGAGCGTCGGGCGGGGCCGGCGGCAGCGGAGGACGCGGCAGGCCGAGCCGCTGCGCCCACACCGCGGGCAGCTTCGGCGCAGCTAGCACTTTGTACAGGTGCGAAAGGACAGCCTCGGTGACGGGGCTGACCGCCGCGGCCTCGTGGTAGTGCTCCTCGGCGATGCCGCTGATAGCGAGCTTCACTGCGGCGTCGCGGGCCCGCAGGTCGAGGTCGTGGAGGTAGAAGTCGGGCAGCCAGTCGAGCGCCTCGCCGGTGACGAACAGGCCGGCGGCGGAGCGCAGGGCGACGCCGTCGTGGTCGAGGTGGAGGTCGATCGAGCCGCCCTTGGCGACGCAGATCTTGAGCGGGCCCCACGGCTTGTCGGCGCCGACGGCCAGGAGGGTGTCGTGGCCGGCCCGCGGCGAGCGGTCGCTGGGCCAGAAGTGGCGCATGAACTCGGCGAACAGCGCCCGCATGGCGTGGCTGAGCAGGTGCTGCCCGAGCTCGCCGGCCGGCGGCGAGGCGTCGATCACGAGCGTCCACGGCAGGAAGGTGAGGTCGACCGTGCGCACCGTGATGTGCAGGCCGAGGCCGACGACGCGCACCGTGGCGCCCTTGCCGAAGGCGATGTGGGCGCCGCCCCGGCGCAGCGAGAGGTCGACCGTGCGGGCCTGGTCGGCGCTGACGCGCACTGCCCCGAACGCGCCGACGGTCTGCTCCCACACGACGGCGCCGGGCGGGACCGGCAGCGGCGGCGGGAGCGGAGCGGCGGCCGGCAGGGCGAGGCGGCGCAGCAGCTCGGCGAGCGGCTTGTCGGGCACGAAGCGGGCGAACAGCCGCCGCAAGATCTCGTGGACCAGCGGGCCGGCGGGCGGGTCGCTCAGCAGCTCGAGCGAGGCGACGGCGGGGCGCCAGCGCAGGCCGTGGACGGCGACCTGGGCGAGCAGGGCGGTGCCCTCGGGGACGAGCTGCAGCGGGGCCTCGGCGCGCAGCTCGAGCGCGTCGGAGCGCCGCTCGAGGCGCAGACCGGCGCCGGCGGGCAGCTCGGCGCGCAGGCGGACGCGCTTGGAGGTGTCCTTGGGGACATGCGCCAAGAGCCATGGCGCTTCGGGCAGCTGCTGCGGGGCGAGCGGGAGGTGCGGGCGCACGCGGGCGAGGCCGAACTGCTCGACGCAGCGGGCCGCGAGCTGCGACAGGTAGTCGCCGAGCGGCGGGTCGCTGTCGGCGACCAGGGCGACTGTGGCGATGTCGTGATCGATCGCGGCGACGCGCAGGACGAGGCCCAGCTCGGGGGCGACGACCGCGAGCTTGCGCGCGCTGGTGAGGCGGAGCGCGTCGGGGGCGAGGCGGACCGCCAGGACGTCGGCGGGGTCGAAGCGGACGTCGAGCGGGCCGACCACCGGGACGCGGACGCTGGCCAGGAGGGCCGGGAGCTGCTTCTCGAGCCGAGGGTCGAGGGTCGGGCCGCCGTCGCGGCGCACGCCGAGGATGTCCGGAAGGACAGGCGCGGCGCGGACCCGGATCAGCTGGGCGAGGGCGAGGTGGCCGAACTCGCCGAGGTCGGGGGTGGCCTCGGTGACGACGCTGCCGTCGTGCCAGCGGTACTCGATCCGGTGGATCTCGGCGTCGGGCAGGACCGGCAGGCCGTGAAAGCGCAGGCGCAGGCCGGCGGGGGCCTCGACGACGAGGGCGTCGCTGGCGTGGCGGACCCGGACCTCGGCGTCGGCGTCGGTGGTCAGCCGCACGCCGGTGCGCGGATTGAAGGGCTGGTCGAGGAGCACCAGCTCGTCGGGGTCGGGCTCGCCGACGAGGCCGAGGCGGGCCAGGAGCGCCGACGAGAGGCGAGGGATGACGCGGGCGTCGACGACGCGGCGGAGCAGCGCGCGCATCAGCGGACCGAGCGGCGGGTCGGTCTGGATCTCGACGCGGACCCGCGGCTCGACGCCCGGCGCGGCCGGAGGCGCGGCGACCAGGAGGGCGCGGACCAGCCGCAGCTCGGCCAGCTCGGGCAGCTCGTCGCAGTGGACGTAGAGACCGCCAGCGGCCTCGAAGCGGGCCCCGCCGGTGGCGCGGGTGAGGAGGAGCTCGCGGTCGGCGATCACTGCCAGCTCGCCGCGGGCGCCGAGCGAGATCCGGGCCAGCACCCGGGCCGCCAGCGGCGGGTGGCCGGCGTGCAGCTCGGGCGGGACGATGTCGGCCAGGCGGGCGCGCAGGCCGGTGGCTGGCGCGGGGGACAGGTCGCTGGGGACAGGTGCTCCGGGACCTGTCGCAGCAGGCATGTCGGAAGGAGCATGGCCGATAGGGCCTGTCGCTGCGGACATGTCCGCAGGGGCCTGTCCGGCGGGACTGGCGGCGCCGCCGCGCGCGGGGGCCCGGCGCGGGCGCTTCTGGCCGCGGAGCCGGCGTACGAGGTCGGCGAGGCGGACGCGGCGCTGCTCGTCGGCGAACAGGTCGTAGCCCGGGATGGTCATGGCGGCGGGCAGGCGGGCGCGCAGCCAGCGAGTGGCGACCCAGGCGGCGAAGTGCAACATGGCCCGGCGGACAGGTCCGGTCGGGCCGGGGTCGATCTCGAGGCGGGCCGGGCCGAACAGCAGGCGGACGGCGAGGATCGGCAGGGCGAGGCCGAGGACGTGGACCACGGCGGGCCGGCTCAGGGCGACCTCGGCCCGGTCGCCGCGCAGCTCGGCGACGAGGCGGGCGTCGATCGGCAACCAGGCGCCGAGGCCGAGCGGGCCGTGGACCAGGCGGCGGGCGCGGCGATGCGGATCTGCGGGCAGGTTCTGGGCCAGGAAGTCGACGACGCTGCGCCCGGGGTGCCAGCCGAGGCCGCGGCGGAGGGCGATCCGCAGGGCGACGCCGGCGGCGGTGAACAGGAACGGGCCGATGGCGTCGGCGTCGGCGGTGACTGTCCCATGGACCAGGTCGATCCGGGTCCGCCGCAGCTCGACGGTCGGGAGGTCGGGCAGGCGCGCCAGCAAGGCGCTGCCGGGGTCGATCTCGAGGACCTCGGCGTCGACCGCGAGGCGCAGCGGGGCGGCGAGCGCGAGCTCGAGATCGAGGGGGCCGACGACCGGGAGCTCGAGCCGCCCGAGCGCCTCGCGCGGGCCGTCGGTCGCGGCGGCGGGACGCGCGTCCTCGTGCGGTCGGCGATAGCCGGGGACCTGATCGCCTGTGCCTGCCATGCTTCGGGTGTATCGGATCTGGCGCGGCTTGGGCAGGTGAGGCGGGCCGTCAGCGGGCTGTCGCCGACGACACGCAGTGCCGGAACACGTCGACGCGGTTTTGGCGGCGTACGCGCTCAATCGCCCGTACCGCGGCGGAACGGGGCCGTACGGGCCCGTTCGTGCGGGACGGCGATCGGCGTCAGCGTCGCCTCGACGAGCATCCGCAGCGCTCGCTGCTGACGACGCAGGCTGCTGCGATCGGCGGCGAGGAGGCCGACGACGATGAGGAACGGGACCAGCAAGGTGGCGGCGACGACAGGTCCGGCGATCGCCAGCTGAAAGCCGGCCATCGCCAGGCCGAGCGCGATGATGTACGCGAACGCGGTGCGCGTGAGCGGGTGGAGGCGGAAGCGGACGACGACGCGGGCGCCCTCGCTTTCGCGGGTCAGCTCGACCTCGCAGATCGCCCGCGTGCCCGGCCGCCACGCGCCCGGATCGGCGGTGAGGTAGAAGCCCTGCGGGCTGCGCTCGAGCGCGTAGCCGGGGTCCTCGCCGTGGCCGGTGTGCGCCTGCAACAACGCGACCTCGGGCGAGTCGAGGAAGCGCCGCTCGACCTCGGCCGGGTCGGCGGTGACCGTGAACTCGAGCACCGCGGGCACACGGCCCGCGCGGCGCGGGACGAGCGACGCAGGCGGCGACGAGGAGGACATCGGGCCGCGGGCGACCTAGCCCTTGGGCAAGGTCTTCTTGACCAGGTCGCTGGCGACCACCGCGAGCTTGCCCGCGGCCTCGGCGACGGCGGCGGAGGTGCCCATGGCGCGGACGATGCCCGAGAGGCCGACGATCGCCTGGCGCAGCCCCTCGAGCTCGTCGCGCGAGAGCGGCATGAGCTCGACGACGACGAGGCTGACCCGCTGGTGCTCGTCGCGGAGGACGCTGATCCGCTCGTCGAGGCCACGGATCTGGTCGTTGATGGCGCTCCAGCGGGCGGGCTGCTCGTACGGATCGACCTGGTCGAGCCGCTGACGCATGCGCTCGCTGGCCTCGGTCAGCCGCGCGAGCGCCTGCGACAGGTCTTCGAGGAGTTCGTGTTTGTTGCTCATGCCGAGGTTCGGGGCAAAAGGGCCGGAGAGGGACTTCGCGGGCGGTGCGGCGGCGGCGTCGCCGGGCCGCGCGGGCCGCTTGCGCTGCCGTCTGTTCGCCACCGGGAAACACTACGCAACTCGCCGCGAGGGCGCCAGCCGGGCGATGCGGCGCGTTCGCGACACGCGGGCGACTGCGTCACGGCGGGGTCGGGTTCGGCCCCGCAGGGTTGCCCGGCTCGCGGTGCGATTCGGTCGGGCGCCGCTCGTCGGGCCCGCGCGTGGGCGGGGTCGGCTCGTCAGGCGGCTCGTCGTCGGGCGCGGTGATGGTCCCCGGACCGGTGACGCCGTTCCCGCTGCCGCCGCTGCTTCCGCCGCCCGAGCTGCCGCCGCTGGCAGTGGCGGCGCCGACGGTGGCGCGCACGTCTTTGAGCCCGGCGTCGACCTGCTGCCCGACGATCGCGCCGTACTCGACGTAAAACCGCGCGCCGTCGAGGAAGCGCGGCGGGCTCGAGAGGATGAGCAGCTGCTGGACGAAGCGGTGCAGCGCGGCGCTGTCGATGGTGAGGCCGTGGGTGCGCGCGAGCACCGACTCTTCCCACTCGAACGAGCGATCTTGCACTGCGTCGGCGGCGGTCGAGGCGGCCACCAGCGCGTCGTAGAGCGCGAGCTGCTTGGCGCGCTCGGGGTCGCCGGCGATCTTCCAGAAGTGGATCGTGCGCACGTTGAACTGGCCCTGCTCGGCGATCTGCTGCTGGCGCTCGACCAGGTTGCGCTGGCGCAGCTGGGCCACCGCGGCCCGCGCGGCCGCGAACTCGGCGGTCTCGCGCTCGAGCCGCGCGCCGGCCTCGGCCAGCACCGCAGCCTGGGCCCGCATCTCGCGCTGCGCACAGCCTGGCGCGAGGGACAGGGCGAAGAGGACAGGTCCGAAGGTCCATGTGCGATGAGACATGGCGATCACGGGGCGAGGACGGCGCCGGCGAGCACGCCGAAGCCGACGGTGGAGACGATGAGCTGGGCGAGGGCCTCGGGGGCCATGCCGCCCCTGGTGAACTTGACCAGCTCGGTGACGCCGGCGGCGAGGTAGACCTGGCGCAGGGCCATGGCGGCGCGCGAGCGGACGATGCTGGCGTCGTGGCGCACGCCGAGGTCGAGCGCGTCGGCCCGCTTCTGGTCGGCGCGGCCGAGCGTCCACGCGTTGCCGAAAGCGACCAGCGCCTTGGTGAGCTCGTCGCGGCACTTGCCGCCCTCGTAGGCGGCCATGAGCGCCTGCGCGGGGCAGCCGGCGCGCTCGAGCTTGACGAGGCTGGCCTGGGCCTCCATGAGCAGGACCGCCTCGTCGAGCTGGGCGACCAGCTTGGCCCGCGCGAGCCGCAGCCGCCGCTCGCCGTGGCCGATGGCGGCGACGAGGGCGTCGTGCTCGACCCGCAGGGTCTCGCGGATCAGGGCGAGCACTGCGAGCTCGAGGGTGTCGACGGTCTGCTGCAGGCGGTCGATGCCGGTGATGGTGGTGTGGACGACGCGGGCGAACCGCGGGGCGCCGGCGAGGGCCTTGGCGGCCGCAGGATCGGCGTCGGCGGCCGCCTTGCGCCGGGCCCGGATCTGGCCCGCCTCGATCAAGGCGTCGACTGCAGCGAGCTGCTCGGCGAGCTGGTACCAGCGCCCGAGCTCGGCCAGCGGCCGCAGGTCGTAGGCGGTGAGGAGCGCGGGGATCGGGACCTCGGCGAGCTCGGCGAAGCGCGTCTGCAGGACGGTGTCGTCGCAGGCCTGGCTGACCGGGGTGAAGATCGGGGCGGGCGCGGGGCCCGAGGTCGCGGTGCTCGGGGCGGGCGACGCCGAGGGGGTGGCGTTGCCCGGGGCGAGCGTCGGCGAGGGGGTCGGGGCGCCGGGCGAGGTGGTGGATGCGCCGGAAGGGGCCGATGCGTCGCCGGGCGCGGGGCTCGGGGCGGGCGCGAGCCAGGGCTTGCCGATGAGGCCGGCGCCGGGGAAGATTGCGTGGGCGGCTGGCTGTTGGAGCAGGTCGAAGCGGACAGGCGCGAAGGGACCTGTGCTCGGGGACATGCTCCTGGCGACAGGTTCGAAATAACCTGTTTCAGAGGGCATGTCGAGAGAGACAGGCTCGATCTCGATCGAGGACAGGGCGAAGGGGCCGGTATGGGGGGACGCGGCGTCCGGGACAGGGAGCGAGGCGACCGAGGCGGGGCGCGGCTGCTCGGGCTGCGCGGGCGCGGGCGACGGGGCCGACGTGGCCGGTGCGGGCTCGGGCTGGCTCGAGGACGGCGACTTTGCCGGCCGGGGCGTGGGGGTGAGCCGGGCCTTGCCCTTGGCGGGGGGCTCGAGCGCGGAGCAGGGCTGCTTGGCGGCCTCGTAGGCGAACAGGCGGCGCGACAGCTCCTCGTGGTGCTGCTGCAGCGCGTCGTGCACGGCGAGGAGCTGATCGACCTGAGCCCCGAGCTCGCTGGGGGCGCAGGCGGGGCCGTTGCAGACGACGCGCTCGCGCAGGGCCGCGAGGTTGTCGCGGCGGTCCATGCACAGCCGGCGCTGGCGATCGCGGCTGGCCTGCAGGACAGGTGAGGTGCCAGGCTGCAGGAGGCCTGGGCAGCCCGGGCCGGCGGCGTCGGCCGAGCCGAGGTGGAGGGCGCGCGCGGCCATCTGGTGCTCGTTGACGGCGCGCGCCAGGCGGCTCTCGCCGCTGTCGGGGCCCTTCCAGTGACGCTGCAGGGTCCGCAGCTCGCGCAGGAGGTCGGCGGACGGATCGGGGGCGGGGGTAGGCGGCGACTTGGGCCTGCCGACCACCGGCGCGGGCGGCTCGGCGAGCGGGAAGGCGTGGCCGACGAGGGCGTGCAGGCGCGTCGAGATCTTGCTGCAGAAGGTGGTCCAGCCGTCGCCCTTGAAGCGCGCGCGGCAGCGCGTGAAGAAGAGGATCTGGACGTCCGGGTCGGCCTCGCCGCGGGCGCCGAGGATGTCGAGGAGATCACGGTTGCGCCCGACCTCGGCCCAGGCCTGGGCGGCGGCGACCTCGTCCGTCAGCATCGCCTGCGACTGCGCCAGCTCTTCGGTGAAGCCGTCGACCAGGCGCGAGGCCTTGAGCTCGCCGTCGGCCCCCTCGGCCGTGGCCGCGTCGCGCGGACGGTGGAGGTGCAGCCCGCAGCCGAGGGCCGCGGCGAAAAAGAGCGGGACGAACCGAAGCCGAGCGGGCACGGGGAGGCCAGCACTGTGGCACGGCCCCGCCGCACAAGCCAGCGCCCCGCGCTGCGAGCAGTCGGGTAGGATCGCGCCGACCATGCACTCGGGCCCGGAAGCAGGTCGCGCCCCCCGGGACTCCACCGGGGCGCTGCGACGGCTGCACGACCGCCACGCGGAGCGGCTGCGCACGGCGGCGCGCTGGCTCGGGATCGACGACCACGAGCGTGACGCGGCCGTGACTCAATGCTTCCGCGGCGTGGCGGCGGCTGTCCCCGAGGACAGCGCGACCGGCTGGGCCGCGCTCATGCGCGCGCTGGCGCGGGCGCGACCGTCCGAGGTGCCGCCGGGTCCGCGCGCGAGCGGCGAGGCGGCGCTGCTCGGCTTCTTGGGCCGCCGTTCGAGCGAGGAGCGGGCAGTGTTCGCGCTGGCCGAGCTGGGCGGCTTCGACGCGATTCAACTGGCGCAGGCGATCGGGGCCCCGCCCGCGGCCGGCCAGGCGCTCATCGTCGGGCTGCGGCGAGCGTTCGCGGCCGACCCGGCGGTGGCAGCCGCGGGCGGTCCGGCGTCGGTGCTGGCCGAGTCGGTGGTGGTCGACCGCGCGCCGCCGGGCTGGCGGGCCCAGGCGCTGGCTGAACTTCTGGGCATGTCCGAAGAGGCAGGCGAGCCGGGGATCCCGCGGGCGGCCGCGGCGGCGGTGGCGATCCTGGCGGTGGCGGTGCTGGTGGCCCTGCGCCCGCGCGCGCCCGTGCCCGCGCCCGAGCCGGCGCTGGCCCCGGTGGCCGCGACCGCGAGCGAGCGGCCGCCGCTGCACGAGGCGGCGGTGCCGACCCCGGCGCCGCCGATCGAGGGGCCGATCCTGGATGCCCCCAAGGACATGGCGAAAAGTACAGGGTCCAAGCGCCAGGTGGTGGTGCGCAAGAAGGGCGGGCGCGGCCCGGACGTCGCGGCGAAGAAGGAGGCGCAGGCCCGGCGCGAGGCGGAGGCGGCGGCGAAGGACCCGGGCAACGTGATCGTCGAGCTCGAGATGCTCGGCGCGGCCCGCAAGGCGCTCAAGGGCTCGCCCGGGCAGGCGCTGGCCTACGCCGACCAACACGCGCGCGACTACCCGAACAGCCAGCTGGTCGAGCACCGCGCGGAGGTGCGGGTGCGGGCCCTGTGCGCCCTCGGCCGCGCCGACGAGGCCCGCGCGGAGGCGCAGCGCCGGCCGTGGCCGAAGGTGCAGGCGGCGCTGCGCGAGGGCTGCGCGAAGTGAGCGGCGGTTCCGCGGCGACGAGCTCGTTGGTGCTGCCGGTCGAAGCCCGCGACGGCGCGCACAGCCACGGGCACGCCCGGCGAGGCGCTGTGACGCCCGCAGCTAGCCGGTGGGTGTGTCGCCAGACTCGGCGCGGTGCCGGCCGACGATCGCCCTGGCGACCGCCCTGAGCGTGTCGAACACGCCGACTCCCGTCGACGCGATCGCCTCGAATCGCGGGCACGGGATCGTCGGCAGCAGCTCGTCGAGTTCGGCGACCGGCATCGCGTTCGGCGTGTCGCGCTTGTTGTACTGGACCACCAGCGGGGTTGCGCGCAGGTCGAGGCCGTGCGCGGCCATGCCGGCCTCGAGATCCGCGAACGACAGGACGTTGGCTTCGCGGCGCGCGTCCTGCGAGTCGGCGACGAACACGACCCCGTCGGCGTTCTTGAGGACCTGCCTGCGCGAGGTGTCGGAGAACACCGCGCCGGGGATGGTGTGCAGGTGGAAGCGGAGCCTCAGTTCGCCGATCGCTTCGAGCGTCTCCGGCATGAAGTCGAAGAACAGAACGCGGTCGTGCACCGCCGGCAGCATGAGCAGCGCACTCCTCCGGTCCGGGCGGATCCGGGTGTGGATGTAATGCAGGTTGGTCGTCTTGCCGGACAGGGCCGGGCCGTAGTAGACGACCTTGAAGTTGATCTCGCGGGCTTCGTAGTTGGCGAAGGACATGAGGTGCAATCAGGCGGGCTCGCGCAGCCAGGTGTCCTCGTTCGGCAGTTTACCGGCCAGCAACAGCCGCAGGACCGGCGCGCCTGCGTCGACCACGTCGGAGCGAACGGCGGCGGCCGAGGCGAAACTCCCGGCGGGCTGGCCGCTGTTCTCGCCCTTGTAAAGGAAATGAGGCGTGACCCGGAGGTCGTCGCCGAACACGATGTCGCGGTAGGCGGCGCGCGACAGGCCCTGGAAGTACAGCACGTGATCGAAGCGCGCGGTCGCGTGCATCCGGCCGTCGTGGACGTGCACGCTCGGGAAGTACAACCAGTCGGGGAAGCGCGACGGGAACTCGAGCGCCATCGCATGCACGTCCTGCGCGCCCGGGCGGAACTGAAACACGACGAAGCCCCAGTCGTCGTAGGCCGGCAGCTCGCGCCAGACGTCGGCGGGCAGGCGGAAGCGCGGGTCGAGGCGATCGAGGTCGGCCCGCGTCGGCGCGAACGAACCGACGATGATGCACATGCGCGCAGCTTACCAGGTCGGCGATCCCAGCGACACGCTGCGACGCGCTGTGGTCCGGGAGTCGACCCGTCCTAGGGGCCTCGGCCGGTCACCGCGAGGCTGACGAGGCCTGCCTCATGACACATGTCCTTTGAAACATGCCCGCCAGGACATGCCGCGACGGGCATGCCCTGGACGACATGTCCGAAAGGTCACGGGGCGAAGATCAGCGAGCCGCTCGCCGGGATCGTGAAGCTCAGCTTGCCGAGGGCGGTCACCGTGGCCTTGCCGCCGGCGAGGGCGTCGGTGAGCTCGGTGGTGGCCGCGAAGCCGAGCGCGGGGCCGGCGTCGATCGTGACCATCTGCGGGGCGCCGGCGCGGGTCAGCGCGACGATGGCGGCGTCGCCGTCGGCGATCTTGCGGCCGAACACCAGGGTGTCCTCGTCGGCGTACAGCGGCACGTAGGCGCCGCGGCGCAGCGGGGCGAGCTGCTGGCGGGCCGTGCCGAGCTTGCGCGTGTGCGCGAGGGTGGCCAGCTCGTCGGCGGACAGCTCGTCGTCGGGGCGCCACATCAGGCGGTTGTTGGGATCGGCGCCGCCCCACTGGCCGTACTCGTCGCCGTAATAGAGGAGGGGCGCGCCCGGCAGGCCGAACAGCCAGGTGAGGGCCAGGCGCGTGCGGCGGTAGGGCTCCGGGTCGTTCGGCGCGAGGGCGGTGTTGTCCCACTGGTTGCCCGGCACGCCCTTGTCGTGCTGGCCGTCCTGGCCGCGGTAGTCGGCGTGGCTGACGAAGCGCGGGGTGTCGTGGCTGCCGATGTACGGGGTCATGACCGCGCCGGCGGGCCACTTGTCCAGGCCGTGCTGCACCCAGTAGTCGGCGTGCAGCATGCCGCTGTCGCCCCAGGCGAAGGTGCGGTAGCTGACGCCGTGGTAGAGCACGAAGTCGAACTGGCCGTCGAGCCCGAACGGGCCGACGTAGCGGGCGATGGTGCCGTAGTTGTCGTCGTTGCACGGGTCGGGGCAGTCGTTCCAACCCATCGCGGTCTCGCCCATGAGGAAGTACTTGGTGCCGGCGCGCTCGAAGCCCTCGCGCACCGCGGCGGCGAGGTTGCGCGTCGCGGCCTCCTCGACGTGCTTGACCGCGTCGACGCGCAGGCCGTCGAGGTCGAACTCGTCGAGCCACCAGGCAGCGTCGGCCACGAACTGCGCGTTGGCCTCGCCGACGCTGTGGTCGATGTCCGGCAGGTAGTCGGCGAACATGCACTCGAGCGCCTTCTCGGTCCAGTCGCAGCCGGGGGTGCCGCACACGCAGCCGGTGCGGAACCACTCGGGGTGGGCCTGCATGTACTCGTGCTCGGCGTGGACGTGGTTGATGACGTAGTCCTGGAGGACGCGGATGCCGTGGCGGTGCGCCTCGTCGATCATGGCCGAAAGGGCAGCTTCGCCGCCGAGCCGCGGGTCGACCTCGCGGGCGCGGATCGGCCAGTAGCCGTGGTAGCCGGTGACCCAGTGGACGCCGTCGGCGGCCTTGAAGGCGTCCTGCGGGTTGGTCTGGAACGGGGTCAGCCAGATCGCGCGCACGCCGAGCTGATCGAGGGTGCCGTCGGCGATCGCGGCCCGCAGACCCTCGAGATCGCCGCCGTCCCAGTCGCCGCGCGGATCGGCCATCGGCGTCGGTCCGGGGCTGTCGCCGGGCTCGCCGTCGCGGAAGCGATCGGTGAGGACCATGTAGACGAGCGCGTCGTCCCAGCGGAACGCCTCGGCCTCGATCCAGAAGGGCAAGAGGGTCGGCTCGCTGGCGTGGCCGTCGGCAGACGCGACGGTGACCGTGACGCGGTGCTTGCCGTCTGGCAGATCGGCGAGGGCGATCGTGATGTCGCCGGTGGCAGGATCGACGACGAACTCTTCGCCCGTCAGCGGGCGCGTGTCGCTGCCGGTGCGCAAGCTCGCGGTGAATTCGCCCGGCGCGGGGCCGGCGCCGGCGAGGCCGTCGACGTAGCGCAGGGTGGCTTTGTAGACGCCTGCGCCCGGGCCGGGCCGCTCGGGTTGAGAGGTGACGACGTCGGCGCCGGGCAGGCGACAGTCGGGCACGAGGATCGCCGAGTTCTCGGTCCCGCCGACGTACTTGCGCCGGCCCTGGCCCGGGTCGAGGACCCACTGGTCGGCGCCGCCCTGGCTGTAGACGACCTTGTAGCCGTGCAGGCCGGGCGGGAGATCGACTGTCCCTTGATACATGCCATCTGGGTCAGGACCTTCAAGCCATGTCGCAGAGGCCAGGTCGAAGCCGTGCCACTCGCCGGCCACGCGCGGGCTGTCGCCGCCCGACGGCGGATCGAAGCGGAAGCGGGCGGGGCAGGCGAGGACGCCGCCGTCGGTGGGATCGTCGGTGGTGCTGGTGGGCCCGTCGGTGGTGCTCGTGCTGGTGGTGCCCGTGGTCGGGTCCGTGGTCGCGGTCGGGGCTGCGTCGGTGCCCGGGAAACTACTCGGGTTGTTCGTCAGTCCTCCCGTGGTGGCGCCGTCGGTCTCGCCCGGCGTGGGCGCGCCGGACGAGCAGGCGCCAAGGAGCAGCAGGGCGGGGAGGAGGCGGATCGGCGGACGCTCCATGCGGGCCGACGATAGCAACACGCCGCGCGACGAGACAGCGTCCGCGCCCGCGCGGTAGTGTGGGCGGGTCATGACTCGATCCTCCTCCGTCGCCCTACTGGTCGCGCTGGCGTCGACCTCGATCGCCGCGCCGGCGATCGCCGCCGAGCCGCAGCGGACCCGCTTCGCGCTGCCCAGCAGCAACGGCTGGGGCGCGCTCCTGGTCGACCTCAAGGCCGGCAAGGTGACCGAGCTCAGGGAGCACGCCTTCGCCGCGGAGGAGCCGGAGATCGACGATCAGGGCCAGGACATCTGGGACGGCGAACAATTCGCGACGATCCACACCCGAGACGTGTTGTACGACGCGTACTTCGGGGTCCGCGCCGAGGGCGAGCAGCTGTGGCTGCCGTCGGTGCCGGTCGACGAGGACGCCAGCGGTTATTACGCGTGGAGCGACAGCGAGGCGGTCGGCACCGGCATCGTCTCGATGGTGCAGCCGCTCGGGGCGCTCGAGGCGACGACCTTCGCGTTCGCGCCGCAGGGTCTCGAGGCGGCCGGGATGGTGCTGCTGCTGCGCCTCAAGAACACCGGGCAGCAGCCGCTGCAGGGGGTGCAGGCGTTCTCCCTGCACAACTTTCACCTCGGGTTCGGCCGCGCCAACCGCCCGTGGGACGTCCACGAAGACATCGGCAACAACGGCGAGACGGTCGAGTTCGTCGGCGGCAACGAGGCCCGCTTCCGCGAGCGCGGGTTCGCCGGCACGATCGTGACCCAGGCGCTGGCGCCGATCGTCCACCGCGGGGTCGGGCCCGGCGTCGACCTGTTCGCGCTGGTCGATCAAGGCCTGGCCGACCTGCCCGACAATGCGCCGCCGCCGAACGCGGTCGACAACGCGACGACCGCGTTCCAGTGGAACGTCGGCGACCTCGCTCCGGGCGCGGAGAAGTGGGTCGGGATCGCGGCGATTCACCGCGGCGACCCGTTCGCCGGCGCGGAGGCCGAGACCAGCCTCGACGCGTGGGTCGACGGCGTCGGCCCGCAGCTGCTCTTGGCGCGCGAGCGCAACGTGTGGGCCGACCTCCACCAGGACCAGTCGAAGCTGCCCGACGGCCTGTCGGCGATCGAGGTGCCGATGCTGCGCCAGGCGGTCGCGATGTTGCACATGGGACAGGTCCTCGAGGACAGGTCGTTCGCCCGCGAGTGGTTGAGCCAGGACGGCGAGCCGCGGCGCACCCGCTTCCCCGGGCTCGACGACGACCCGGCCGTGCTGCCGGCGTGGATCAAGCACCACGGCCGCGGCGGGGTGCTGGCCAGCCTGCCGCCGGGCGAGTGGACGTACTCGTGGATCCGCGACGGCGCCTACGCGACCGCCGCGATGGCGGCGCTCGGCATGCAGGAGCACTCCAGGGCGTCCCTGACCTATTACCTCGACGCCGAGGCCGGGCGGTTCCAGCAGTGGTCGGAGCTGCAGCCGTACGCGATGCCGCCGTACCAGATCAGCCTGGTGCGCTACTTCGGCTTCGGGGTCGAGGAGACCGACTTCAACGCGTTCGGCCCGAACCTCGAGTTCGACGGCTTCGGCCTGTTCCTGTGGGCGCTGCGGGCCTACGAGGTGCTGACCGGGGACACCTCGCTGGCCGACGAGCGCTGGGAGCAGATCGCTACGAAGGTCGCCGACGTGCTGGTCGCGCTGGTCGACCCCGAGACCGGGATGATCCGCGCCGACTCGTCGATCTGGGAGACGCACTGGCTCGGGCGCCAGCGCCGGTTCACGTACACCAGCATCACCGCGGCCCGCGGCCTGTGCGACGCGGCCGCGATCGCCGAGCGCCGCGGCGACGCTGCCCGTGCGGACATGTACCGAAAGACAGGTGAATCGATCCGCGCCGCGATCGCGGCGCGCGCGACCGACGGCGACGGGGCGCTGGCAGGCAGCGTCGAGGAGCTGGCGACCGGCGAGGGCTACTTCGACGCGGCGGTGTGGGACGCGATCGCCATGGGCCTGTTCGACCCGCAGGGGCCGATCGCGCAGGCGACCTTCGCCGCGCTCGACGACCACCTGCGCGTCGACGCCGGGCCGGGCTGGTCGCGCAACGACGACCGCTGGGACCACGCGATGATGGAGGACGCGACGCCGTGGGGCAGCGACTACGACAGCGCGGAGTGGGTCATCACCGACCTGCGCGGGTCGGTCGCCCTGCGCGCTGCCGGCGAGGCGGCGCGGGCCGACGCGCTGATCGAGTGGGTGCGCGAGCAGGCGGCCACGAACTACTACATGACCGCCGAGACGTTCGACGAGAAGACGGGGGTGTACAAGTTCAACTCGCCGATGCTCGGCTTCGGCGCCGGGGCCTACGCGCTGGCGCTGGCCCACCGCGCGGGCGCGTTCGCAGATCCTGCCTGCGGCGCGTACTTCGTCGAGGAAGAAGCGCCGAGCACCACCGGCACCGACACCGGCGACACGACCACGACCGGCGAGCCCGACACGACGACTGCGGTGCCGACCACCGGGGAGACGACGACGACTGGCACGACCACAGAGGCGCCGACGTCGACGTCGGGCGTCACGAGCGCGGGCAGCGTCTCTGCGACTGCGGGGCTGACCGGCGGGTCGAGCGAGGAAGGCTGCGGATGCACGTCGGGCGGACCTGGAGCGCCGGGGGCGCTGCTGCTGCTCGCGCTGGCGCGAGGGCGACGGCGACGGCGCGCTTGACCCAGCGGCGCGCGGCGCTCCACCATCGGCGAGGATGACCGCGCCGCCGCTGCTCGTCGCTTATTTCTCGATGGAGATCGCCCTGTCGAGCGAGCTCCCGACCTACGCCGGCGGGCTCGGGGTCCTCGCCGGTGACCACTTGCGGGCGGCGGCCGACACCGGCGTGGCGATGGTCGCGGTGACCTTGCTGTACCGCAAGGGTTACTTCCGCCAGGTCCTCGACGCGCAGGGCCACCAGCAGGAGCGCGACGTCCAGTGGCTGCCCGAGCACCACCTCGAGCGCGTCTCGACGCAGGTCGCGGTGACCATCGAGGGGCGGGAGGTGAAGGTCGGAACCTGGCGTACGTGGATCCACGGCGCCGGCGGCGGGCGCGTCCCGGTCTACATGCTCGACACCGACGTCGACGGCAACGGCGAGGAGGACCGCCGGATCACCGATCACCTGTACGGCGGCGAGGAGCGCTACCGGCTGCAGCAGGAGGCGGTGCTGGGGCTCGGCGGCCGCCGTCTGCTGGCCGCGCTCGAGCTGACGCCGACCCGTTACCACCTCAACGAGGGCCACTCGTCGCTGCTGGCGCTCGAGCTGCTGGCGCTCGAGCTGTCCGCGAGGACAGACGACCTCGAGGGCGCGATCGCGGCGGTGCGCGAGCGCTGCGTGTTCACCACGCACACGCCGATCCCGGCCGGCCACGACCGCTTCCCCAAGGCGCTGGCGACGGCGGTGCTCGGGCCCGATCTGGTCGAGCTGTACGCCCAGCTGCCGACGCCGCACAGCGCCGAGATCAACATGAGCGCCCTGGGCATCGAGCTCAGCGGCTTCGTCAACGCAGTGTCGTACCGTCACGCCGAGGTCTCGACCGGCATGTTCCCCGGGCGGACAATCCACGCCATCACCAACGGCGTCCACTCGTCGACCTGGACCGCCCCGGCCATGCGCGCCGTGTTCGACCGCTGGATCCCCGAGTGGCGGCGGCACGCCCACGCCCTGCGGCAGGCGCAGAAGATCCCGACCGACGCCATCGTCGCCGCCCACCGCGAGGCCAAGCGCGCCCTCGTCGACGAGATCAACCGTCACGGCGATCACAACTTCGGCGAGGAGCGGTTCACCATCGGCTTCGCCCGTCGCGCCACCGCCTACAAGCGCATGCTGCTGGTCCTGCGCGACGTCCGGCGCCTGCGGGAGATCGCCAGCCGCTGGGGCGCGCTGCAGATCGTGTTCGCCGGCAAGGCCCACCCGCGCGACCTCGAGGGCAAGCGGATGATCGAGGCCGTGTTCCGCCAGCAGGAGGTCGTCCTGCCGTCAGTGCGGATCGCCTTCTTGCCCGGCTACGACATGCGCCTCGGCGGGCTCATCACCGCCGGCGTCGATCTGTGGCTCAACACGCCGATGGCGCCGCTCGAGGCCTCGGGCACCAGCGGCATGAAGGCGGCCCACAACGGCGTGCCCAACCTGAGCGTGCGCGACGGCTGGTGGTGCGAGGGCTACGTCGAGGGCCAGACCGGCTGGGTGCTCGCGCCCGGGCACCCGAGCGACGACGCCGACGCGGCCCAGCTGTACCGCGTGCTCGACGAGGAGATCCTGCCGCTGTACCTCGGCGCGCCCGAGCGCTGGGCCGAGCGCATGCGGGCCAGCATCGCCCTCGCGGCCAGCTACTTCAACGCCCACCGCATGGTCGGCGAGTACCTCGAGCGGGCCTACGCGCCGCGCTGGTAGGCTGGCCGAAAGGACATGCGCCATGGGGCATGTCCTCGCGGGCATGCCTAGGAGGACATGTCCCTAGAGATAGCCGTTGGCGGCGAACCACTCGGCCGCGCGGCGCAGGGTCTCGTCGAGCGGGCGGACGGTGAAGCCGAGCTCCTCGCGGGCCTTGCGGTTGTCGAAGTGCAGCGCCTGGCTGGCGTAGGCGACCGAGCCGGCGGTGATGAGCGGCTCCTTGCCGGTGACGCGGTCGGCGAGCCGTTCGAGCGCCCAGCCGGCCGCCCTGGCGAGGGGGACGGGGGTGGCGAACATCGCGTGGCGCATGCCGAGCACGCGCCGCATCTCGGCGATGAGGTCGAAGATCGTGAGGTTGTGGCCGGTCAGCAGGTAGCACGCGCCGCGGCCCCCGCGCTCCTCGGCGAGCAGGTGGCCGCGCGCGACGTCCTCGACGTCGACGATGTTGAGCCCGCCCGCGAAGCACACGCGGATCCGGCCGCTGAGCGCGTCGACGAGGGTCTTGCCGGTGGGGGTGGGGCCGACGTCGCCGGGGCCGAGCGGCATGCCGGGGCCGACGACCGTGACGTCGACCAGCGGCGCGAACGCCAGCGCGACCTGCTGCCCGAGGTACTTCGAGCGCACGTAGTCGAAGCTGCCGGCCCACAGGTTGAACGGGGTCGCCTCGTCCGAGGGGACGCCGTCCTCGCGCACGCCGACGGCGGCGATCGAGCTGGTGTACACGACCTTGCGCACCCCGGCCTCGGCGGCGGCGGCGAGCACGTTGGCCGAGCCGGTCACGTTGACGTCGTAGATGACCTTCGGGTCAGGTACCCAGGTGCGGTAGACGGCGGCCAGGTGGTAGACGACGTCGCAGCCGCGGACCAGCGCGCGCATGCGGGCCGCGTCGAGGACGTCGCCCTCGACGCGCTCGAGCAGGGCAGGGTCGATGCCGGCGAGGTTGCGCGGATCCTCGCCCGGGCGCAGCACCGCCCGCACGGTGCGGCCCTGCTCGGTCAGCAGGCGGACGACGTGATGACCGATAAAGCCGGCTGCGCCGGTCACGAGCACGGGAGCTGCGGACATGCCGGCGATGAAACCGCAATCTCCGCGTGACGTGAAGCCCGGCGCGGCGTGGTAGGGTGGGCGGCATGTGGTCCCCCCGCCACGGCAGCGTCACGCGGACGCTCCTCCTCGCCGTCACGCCGACGCTGCCGCTGGCCGCCGGCTGCTTCGTCGACGTGCCGCCGGCGCTGAGCGGGGGCGGGAGCACCGAGGGCGACGACCCCAGCGAGGGCACCGGCACGAGCACGACGACGGCCACCACCGGCGACGTCCACGACGACACCGACGAGAGCTCGAAGGGCTGCCCGACGACGGCCCCGCCGGGCAAGTGGTACCTCGACCAGGACGGCGACGACTGGGGCGTGGAGCCGGCCCAGATCGCGTGCGACAAGCCGCCGGGGACCTCGGCCGAGCGCGGCGACTGCGACGACCACGACCCCGAGCGCTTCCCCGGTTCGCTCGAGGTGTGCGACGGCGAGGACGACGACTGCGACGAGATCGTCGACGAGTTCTCGCCGGTCAACCACGAATGCCACGGCTGCGCGCTGGCCGAGCGCGACGGGGCGCCGTACTGGTTCTGCAAGGTCGACGCGATCGACTGGGTGGCCGCGCGCGCGGCCTGCTCCGCGCTCGGCTGGACCGTCGACCTGCTCAGCATCCACGGCGAGGCCGACGACCTGTGGGCGCGCGCGCAGGTCGAGGCGCTGTACGAGGGCGGCGATCCGATGGGCACGTTCTGGATCGGCCTGCGCCGCGCCGACCCGCACTGGACGGGCTGCGAGGCCGACCCGACGCAATGGGAGTGGAGCGACGGCAGCCCGGTCGACTACTCCGCCTGGTCGATGGGACAGCCGGACTCGGCGACCTGCGACCCGATGTGCGAGCCGGTCGACGCGCTCGACGAGGCCTGCCCGCGCGAGAACTGCGGCCAGATGTTCTACATGCTCGGCGGCTGGAACGACCGCGCCTGCTTCAGCCCGGGCGTCGGCTACGCCTGCCGCGCGGCCCCGCCGCCGTGAGCGCGGCGGGCGTTGCGGCGGCGATCCCGGTGTGGCATTCCTTGCCGACGATGACGACCCGGGCCGACCCGCGCCTCGACCTGTCCTGTGAGACATCCGGCCTGCAGCCGCGCCCGCCGGGCACCTTCGAGGTGCAGGCGCAGGCGCCGGGCTCGCCGGCGCGGGCCGGGCGGCTGTGGACGGCGCACGGCCCGATCGACACGCCGTGCTTCATGCCCGTCGGCACCTACGGCGCGGTCAAGGGCCTCGACGCCGACGACCTGCGCGAGGTCGGGGCGCAGATCATCCTCGGCAACTCGTACCACCTCGGCCATCGCCCCGGCGCCGCCCGCGTCGCCGCGCTCGGCGGCCTCCACCGCATGATGGCGTGGGACCGGCCGATCCTCACCGACAGCGGCGGCTTCCAGGTGTTCAGCCTGCGCGGCCTGCAGAAGATCGACGACGCCGGGGTCTCCTATCAGACCCACTTCGACGGCTCGCGCCACCGCATGACCCCCGAGAGCGTGCTCGCCACCCAGGCCGCGCTCGGCTCCGACATCTGCATGATCCTCGACCACTGCCCGCCGGCCGACGCGGAGCCCGCGCTGATCCGCGCGGCGGTCGACCGCAGCACCCGCTGGGCCGAGGAGGCGGCGCGCCGCCGCGGGGAGATCCTGCAGCCCGGCCAGCTCTGCTTCGGCATCGTCCAGGGCGGCACGAACGTGGCCCTGCGGCGCGAACACCTCAAGGCGCTGGCGGACCTGCCGTTCGACGGCCTCGCGCTCGGCGGTCTCAGCGTCGGCGAGCCGATCCCCGAGATGCACGCCACGATGGCCGCAGTCGGCCCGGAGATGCCGCAGGACCGCCCGCGCTACGTGATGGGCATCGGCACCCCGCACGACCTGCTGGCCGCGGTGCGCTCCGGCATCGACATGTTCGACTGCGTCATGCCGACCCGCCACGCCCGCAACGGCCAGCTGTTCACGTTCTCGGGCCGCCTGAACATCCGCCAGTCGCGCTTCCGCGACGACGACGCCCCGGTCGACGCCGCCTGCCGCTGTCGCTGCTGCGCGCGCTACAGCCGGGCCTACCTGCGCCACCTCCACGAGCAGAACGAGCCGCTGTACGGCCGCCTGGCGACGATCCACAACCTGTACTTCTATCAACAATGGGTCGGCGCCCTGCGGCGCGCCTTGCGCTCGGGCCGCTTCGAGGCCCTCGAGAGCGAATTTTTGTCCATCATTTCGACCGTTTACGCCGAAGGCGCGGCGGGCGAGGGCAACGTCGACGGGGTCGCCGACGCCGCCGTCCCGGCGCCGGAACCGGCGTGACAGGCCCGGGGTTCTTTGGTACCCCCCTGCGACCGGTGACCGGCCTGCGTTTTTGCACGCGTCGGCCGCCCCTGGCGGCGTCAGAACGCAGGCGCCCCCGTGGATACTCCCGTCCGGACCATCGCCATGCTCGCCACCATCCTCGCCCAGGCCCCCGCCGCCTCGAACCCACTCAGCGGGTTCATCGTCCCGATTCTGATGTTCGCGGCGATCTACTTCATCTTGATCCGCCCGATGGGCAAGCAAGAGAAGGAGCGCAAGGGGAGGCTCGACAAGCTGGCCGCGGGCGACACCGTGCGGCTCACCGGCGGCATCATCGGCCGGATCAGCAGCCTCGACGGACCGATCGCCATGGTCGAGGTCGCGGAGCGGGTCAAGCTCAAGGTCCTGCGCGCCGAGATCGCGGACCGCTTCGATCCCGAGGCGGCTGCGAGCAAGCCCGAGGCCGCCGCGGCGGCCCCCAAGTGAGGAATTCCCGGCAAAAAGCAAGGCGGACCGATGCGTAAGTTCCTCAAGACCAAAGCCCTGCTGCTGCTCCTCATGATCTCCACGGCGGTCATGATGGTGGTGCCGTCGATCGCCCAGATCCTCGGGACCGACAAGGAGCTGCCGGGCTGGCTCACCAGCACCTTCGACAATCGCTTCAAGCTCGGCCTCGACCTCCAGGGCGGCCTGCACCTCGAGTACTCGGTCGCCGTCGACGAGGCGCTCGAGAACAAGCTCGACCAGATCGCGGCCGAGCTCGAGGCCGGCTTCAAGGAGAAGAAGGGCGTCGCCGTCGACATCGAGCGGCAGGGCATCGACCGCCTCGACATCAAGTTCGCCGACCCGGCGCAGGTGGCCACCGCCGAGGACGACGTCATGGGCGTCGCGCTGACCGACATGGAGCGCGTCGAGACCCAGGACGAGTCGTCCGGCGTCATCCACCTCAAGATGTCCGACACGCGGATCGGCGAGCACCGCTCGCACGCGGTCGCGCAGGCGCTCGAGACGGTGCGCCGTCGCATCGACGCGATGGGCATCGCCGAGCCCAACATCTACCCGAAGAACCGCCAGATCGTGATCGAGCTGCCGGGTCTGTCGGACACCACCACCGAGATCAAGGCCGCGCGGCGCGACACCGAGGACCGCCTGCGGCCGCTGCTGCAGCAGGCCGGCGCCAGCCAGGTCATCCTCGCCGACAGCGACGAAGATCCGGGCGCCTTCCGCGTCACGCTGACCGACAAGGTCGCGCGCGACCTCCTGGGCCAGCTGTTCACCGGCAAGATGATCGAGCAGACGATCATCGACGAGCGGCTCGGCAACGGCGTCGAGCTCGAGATCCTGCCCGACGATCCGGGCCGGCCCTCCGCGCCCGACACCGTCGAGGTCAAGCTCAGCGAGCGCTCGCGTGACAACATCCTCGAGGGCTCGTCCGACTTCCGCCGCCTGCTCAAGGTGGTCGAGCGTGCGGCCGTGCTCGAGATGCGCATGGTCGACGACGAGCTGCCGTTCGGCCCCAACCAGCGCAACTACTTCCAGGCGCTGCTCGAGGGCGGCCAGGTCCGCCCGGGCATGGGCATCAGCGTCAACAAGCTGTCGAACTACGGCAGCCCGAAGGGCCACAACGTCGAGAACGTGTGGGCCTTCTACGCCAAGGACCGCAAGACGCTCGAGGACTTCTTCAACCAGCTGCCGGTCAAGTGGCGCTTGCCGGCCTCGCACCTGGTCGCGTACGGCCCCGACTCGGTGGTCATCCGCGGCGAGCCGACCCGCGTGTGGCGCACCTTCGTCGTCAAGTCGCGCGCCGAGGTCACCGGCGAGAGCATTTTGGCGGCCAACGTCAGCCCCGACCCGCAGACCGGCCTCCCGGGCGTCGACCTCAAGCTCGACCGCCTCGGCGCCGATCGCTTCGAGCAGATGTCGGGCGACAACATCGGCCGTCGCATGGCGATCATGCTCGACGACGCGGTCATGTCCGACCCCGTCTTCAACGACCGGATCCCCGGCGGCAACGTGCGCATCACTGTCGGCGAGACGCCCGGGCAGAGCGTCCGCGACACCGCCAACGACCTGGTCAAGGTGCTGAAGTCGGGCAGCCTCCCGGCCCGCCTGGTCAAGGAGTTCGAGATCCGCGTCGGCGCCGACCTCGGCAAGGACGCGGTCGAGAGCGGCTTCTGGGCCTTCGTCGTCGGCCTCGGCGCCGTCGTCGGCTTCATGGCCGTCTACTACCGCGTGTCGGGGCTCATCGCCGTGTTCGCGCTGGTGCTGAACGTGCTGCTGATCCTGGCGGCGATGGCGTTCTTCCAGGCGACGCTGACCCTGCCGGGCATCGCCGGCATCGTCCTCACGCTCGGCATGGCGGTCGACGCCAACGTCATCATCTACGAGCGCATCCGTGAGCTCGTGCGCGAGGGCTACACCGCCCGCGCCGCCATCGAGGCCGGCTACGACCGCGCCTTCACCACCATCCTCGACTCGCAGCTCACCACGGCGATCGCCGGCGTGGTGCTGTGGCAGTACGGCTCGGGCCCGATCCGCGGCTTCGCCATCACCCTGCTGATCGGCATCGCCACCTCGATCTTCACCGCCGTGTTCTGCACGCGCCTCTTCTTCGACTTCCAGGCCAACCGCCGCGGCTTCGACCGCGTGTCCATCTGAGGCACACCACCATGGCGCAGAAGTTCTTCGAGCTCATTCCGCCAGGCACGCGGTTCCCCTTCGTCAAGACGGCGAAGTACTTCATCGCGTTGTCGTTCGTGCTGATCGTCGTCAGCATCGCGACGATGGCCTACAACTACACGACGCGCGGGACGGCCCTCAACTTCGGGATCGACTTCGCCGGCGGCTCCTCGGCCCGCCTGCAGCTCGCGCGGGAGGTGCCGATCCAGGACGTCCGCGAGGCGCTCAACGCCGCCGGATTCGAGAGCGCCTCCGCCGTCACCGTGCCCGACGCGGACAACCAGGTCATCGTCCACGTCAAGGACGTGGCCTCGATCGACATGGCCACCGCCAAGGGCTGCGAGGAGGCCGTCAACGCCTACCCGAAGGCCAAGCTCAAGCGCCCGATGTCGTACCAGGAGGGCGCGAGCAAGATGTTCTTCGTGTTCGAGTCGGCGCCGGTCTACAGCGAGCTCGAGGCGGTGCTCTCCAAGGCCGGCTGCGAGGGCAAGGTCGACAAGGGCACCGGCAAGCAGGACGAGTTCCCGGTCGAGGTCAGCCTGGTCGGCATGGGCGTCAAGATCCAGGACGAGCTGAACAAGGCGCTGGGGCAGGGCACGGTCACCTCGATCGTGTCGTCCGAGACGGTCGGCGCCAAGGTCGGCAGCCAGCTCAAGGCCGACGGCGTCAAGTCGCTGCTGTACGCGCTCGGCTTCATCTTCCTCTACGTGATGCTGCGCTTCGACCTGCGCTTCGCGCCGGGCGGCATCCTCGCCCTCGCGCACGACGCCTTCATCACGGTCGGCGCGTTCGCGCTGACGTGGAAGGAGTTCAACCTCCAGACCATCGCCGCGCTGCTGACGATCGTCGGCTACTCGATCAACGACACCATCGTCGTGTTCGACCGCATCCGCGAGCGCGTGGCGCTGAGCCGCGACACGCCGATCGAGGAGACCACCGACATCGCGCTCAACGAGACCCTGAGCCGCACGATCCTCACCTCCGGCACGACGCTGCTGGTGGTGTTGGCGACCTGGGCCCTCGGCTCCGGCACGATCAAGGACTTCGCGTTCGCGCTGATGATCGGCATCGTCGTCGGCACGTACTCGTCGCTGTTCATCGCCTGCCCGGTCTTCTTGTGGGTCAACCGCCGCTTCTACGGCGGCGAGGGCCACCTGCTGACAGCCGACGACGCCGCGGCGGCGACGGTCGACGCGGGCACGGTGCTGGCGGCCGATAACGCCGAAATCGACGAGGCCACCGGTCGGGCGATCGGGGACCTGCGCGCCGAGGCCGCCGCCAAGGCCGCGTCGCAGGGCGAGGGCGAGGCAGACAAGGGGCAAGGCGTGGGTGCGGAGGACGGAGACGAACCGGCCAAGGCCAGCCGCCGCCGCCGCCGCCAGCGGCCGCAGAGCTGAGCTCCGCGAGCCTCACGCATGAGCTCGCGGCTCGCGCTGACGAAGCCCCGGCCGGCGCCCGTGGACGCGCCCCGGCCGGCCCCGCCGCCACTTGTCCTTCGGGGCATGTCCCCCGAGGCAGGTGAACTTCGGGACAGGGCAGGGGCGCTCGGGGTCGGGTCGCACGCGGTCGCGCTGATGCTGGGCCGCGGCGTCACCAGCCCCGAAGCGCAGGCCCGGGTGCTGCGGCCGCGCCTGGCCGACTTGCGGGCGCCGACCGCCATGGCCGGGTTCGAGTCGGCGCTCGAGCTGCTGCAGACGGCGCAGCAGAAGCGCATGCGGATCGGGGTGTTCGGCGACTACGACGTCGACGGGGTGACGACGACGGCGATCCTCACCACCTACCTCGAGGCGCTCGGCATCGACGTGGTCGCGCGCGCGGCCTCGCGCGAGGGCGGCTACGGGTTCCAGCTCGACGACGCGCGGGCGCTGCGCGAGGCCGGGGCCCAGGTCGTGCTGACCGGCGACTGCGGGACGTCCGATCACGACGCGCTCGCCTGGCTCGAAGGACAGGGCGTCCCGACCGCGGTGATCGACCACCACCAGGTGCCCGAGCGCATGCCGCCGGCGCGGGCGCTGCTGAACCCGCACCAGCCCGGCTGCGGCTTCCCGTTCAAGGGCCTGTGCAGCGCCGGGGTGGCGTTCTACTTGTGCGCGTCGCTGCGCAGCGCGATGGCCAAGAAGACCCAGAGCGCGCTGCCCGACCCGCGCGCGTGGCTCGACCTCGTCGCGCTCGGCACGATCTGCGACATGGTCCCGCTGGTCGACGAGAACCGGATCCTCGTGCGCCACGGCCTCGGCGTGCTGGCGTCGCGCCGCCGGCCCGGGCTGCGGGCGCTGCTCGAGTCGGCCGGCGTCGGCGAGGACGACCCGATCGACGAGACCCACCTCGGCTTCCGCCTCGGCCCGCGGCTCAACGCGCCGGGGCGCCTCGGTCCGGCCGAGCCGTCGCTGCTGCTGCTGCGCGCGCGCAGCTCGGCCGAGGCGCGCGCGATGGCCGAGCGGGTCGAGCACTTCAACATCCACCGCCGCGAGCACCAGGACACGATCGTCCGGGAGGCGCTGGCGATGCTGGCGGCCGATCCGCGGACGCCCGAGCGGCGCGGGATCGTGGTCGCCGGCGAGTCGTGGCTGCACGGCATCGTCGGCATCGCCGCGGCCGGGGTGGTGTCGCAGTACCGTCGGCCGGCGCTGGTGCTGGCCGTCGATCGCGCGCGGGGCGAGGCCCGCGGCTCGGCGCGCACCGCCGGCGACATCGACGTGCACGCCGCGCTGCGCGCCTGCGCCCCGTACCTGCGGCGGTACGGCGGTCACCGGGCGGCCGCGGGGGTGAGCGTCGATCCGGCCCAGATCCCCGCGCTCGTCGAGGCCTTCGACGCCGCGGTGGCCGAACAGATCCGCGAGCGGCAGCTGGGCGACCCGGCGGTCGAGCACGACGGCGTGTTGCCGTTCGAGGCCATCGACGAGCCGCTCCTGGTCGATCTGGAGCAGCTCGCGCCCTACGGGGTCGGGTTCGCGCCGCCGCGGTTTTTGTGCGAGGACGCGGTCATCGAGCGGGTTCGGGTGCTGAAGGGCCGGCACCTGTCGATGGGCCTGCGGCAGGGCAAAATCGGCTTCGAGGCCATCGCCTTCGGCCAGGCCGCCGTTCACCCGAACCTGGCGCCGGGCGAGCGCGTGGCCTTCCTGTTCGCGCCGCTGCGCTCCAGCTTTCGCGGCCGGGTGCGGCTCCAGTTGATGGTCGAATCGATGTGGCCTGCGCGCGGGTTTTGACGCCCCGATCCCCTCGGCGCTACACTCATGGGATGACGGTGTTTCGGTTGCGGTCCCGGCGCGTGACGGCCCCTGGCGTGACGGCCCTCGCGGTCAGCCTGATCCTCGCCTGCGGAGCTCGCAGCGGCCCCGCCGACGAAGACACCGACGGCGGCACCGGCGTGACGCCGGTCGATCCGCGCGAGGGCGGCTGCGACAACCCGATCGTCTTGCCGCTCGCCAACATCGAGGTGCGCGGGCGACTGCAGGGCCCGAGCCGCGTCGAAGGCTGGTGCGGCGACGGTATCAACGACGGCGGGGCCGAGGACACGTACCTCATCGCGCCGGCCGCCAACACCGACGTCCTGCTGCTCATGCAGCCGAGCACCGAGTTCACGCCGACGCTCCGGGTCACGCGCGACGGCTGCTACATGGACGACAACAACCTCCCGCGCGTGTGCGCTGCGCCCTACGGCGACGTCCCGTTCCGCCACTTCTTCGCCGAGGCCGGGCACGAGTACTTCGTCACGGTCGACTCGCCCGAGGGCACCGACGGTCACTACGCGATGCAGGTGGTGTACACGTCGCCGCCGATCGAGGGATGCCCGGTCCACTCGATGCAGATCAACCAGGAGATCGGCGGCCTCTTCACGTGGAATAACGTGCTCGGCGGGCGGGCCGGCACGGTCGACGGCCGCTGCGGTGGACCTGGCGCGGAGAACATGTTCCAGCTCAACGTGTTCACGCCCGGCGCGATCACCTTCACGATCGCCGCCGACGTCTCGTTCGCGCCGGTGCTCAGCATCCGCACCGGCTGCGGCGGCGCGACGGAGCTGACCTGCACGTCGATGGCGGAGCAGGGCACCTCGAATTTCTCGCTGACGTGGAACTTCGACCCCGGCGTCTACTTCGTGGTCGTCGACCAGAACGACGTCCTCGGCGGGTTCTACAAGCTCGACGTGGCCTCGTAGCGCGCCCCGGGGTCCCTCGTGTTCATCCGCCTCCGCGCCGCCCGGCCCGAAGATTGGACCGGCAAGCTCAGCGACTTCCTCGTCGGCCTCGTGTTCCTGTCGGCCTCGATCGCGGTGCTGCTGGCGCGCCTGCCCGACGCGTGGGTCGAGGCGGTCGACGGCCGGCGCTGGATCATCCGCTTCGCGCTGATCGTGCTGCTGCTGTGGCTGAACCAGTGGGTCGGCAACCTGATCCGCACCGTCCTGCCGCGCGCGCCGTACCTGTTCGGCCGCACCCTGACGGTCCGCGAGCGCGGCCGCCGGGTCCGCCTGCGGGTCCGCGAGATCGCCCGGATCTACGTCGAGCCGCGCCCGCCCGGCGAGCGCGACACCTTCGTCGTCGCGCTCAAGAACGGCGAGACCTACGACCTGTGCCCGATCGCCTGGCAGGGGGCGGCGCGCCTGTACGCCCGCCTGGCCCGCGCGCTGCCGCGGCCGCGCTGAGCTGACCCCGAGGGCAGGTCTGGAGGGGCAGGTCCGTGGAAACAGGGCCGCGAGGGCAGGTCGAAGCGGGCAGGTGCGAACGGACAGGTCGCTCGGGACAGGCTCGCCGAGCGCCGCCCGTTCAGGTCGGCATGCGCGAGACCTGCAGCGTGTACTCGCTGCACGACTGGTCGTTGGCGACGCGGATCACTCGGATGAACACCTTGGCCGGCCACGGCACGTTGTTGAGGTAGTTCGGGTTGGGGTTGGGGTTCGGGTTCGGCGGGGTGTGGGCGTCGAAGAACTCCCACTCGCGGGCGGGCGGCGTGCCGGGGCCGTAGGTCGCGTTCAGGCCCTCGAACGGCATCTTGTTGCAGGCCGTGTAGACCTCGAGGCGGTAGTCGGGGTTCATGGGGTCGCCCGGGTTGACCGCGAAGGTGGCGACGAGCTTGCCGGCGTTGGGCCGGTTGCCCATCGCCATCGCCTCGGGGAACTCGACCCAGAACCAGTCTTCCTGGCCGTTGCCGGGGCCGTTGTCGATCCCGGTGATCGAGCCCTTGATCGGCGGGACGACCCCGCCCTCGGCGATCACGCCGAGGCTGCCCGCCATGGCCTCGGCGCAGGTGTCGGAGGCCTTGTCGGGGGGCGTGACCGCGCACTCGCAGTCCATGGCGTCGGAGGCGTCGGGGTTGGCGTCGTCGCAGTCGGGGCCGGGGTCGTCGGGGCCGTACTGGTCGCAGCCGACCCAGAAGCCGTCCATGTCCTGGTCGACGCAGGTGCCGCAGCTCTGCCAGGAGTTGTAGATGGCGTCGTCGCAGTCGGGCCCGGCCTCGCAGCCCTCGCCGTGGAGATCGCCGTCGTCGTCGACGCAGTCCGGGTCGGGCAGGGTGGAGGTGCCGACGGTCGGGTCGCCGGTGGGATCGCCACCGGTCGGGTCGGGTCCGGGGCCGGTCGGGGCGGTGGTCTCGGAGTCGGACATGCTGCCGACCGTCGGGGTGGGGTCGGTGTCGCTCGAGGGCTGCCCGGTCTCGGTCGCAGGCGTGCTGTTGCTGCCGTTCCCCTGGCTGTCGAACGGGTTGCCCGACCCGGCCCCAGGATCTCCGCCGGCGCACGCGCCCAGGTGCGCAGCGGCGGCGAGCACGAGCGAGAGCCGGACGAGGGTCGGGGTGGGCCTGGACGCTCCTAGCATCCTCCCCACAATACACAAGGAGCCGCCCGTCTTCGCACTTTGGCGCATGTGAGCTCGAGGGTGGGGCCGGCTCCGCGGGTCCCGCCGGTCGCCGCCGAGCGCCGGTTTCGCGGTCACGATCCGGGTGACGCAATCTCTCGGACGACGCGCCGGAGGCGAGCGGCTTTGGTACGATGCCGCCCGACCTTGCCCGAGCTGTTCAAAGCGCTGGCGAGCTACATCCCGGCAATCGTCACGCGGCGGCTCTCCGTCGATCCGCGTCCGCTGCATCAACCGCAAGCCGAGATCGTAGCCGCCGCAGTCCTCTGCGCCGACGTCTCCGGCTTCACGGCCCTGACCGAGGCGCTCGCCAAGCAAGGGCCCGCGGGCGTCGAGAAGGTGGCCGCGGGCCTCAACACGTACTTCGGTCGGCTGATCGATATCACCGCGGCGCACGGCGGCGACGTCGTCAAGTTCGCCGGCGACGCGCTCACTGCCGTATGGGTCGCCGAGGGCTCGTCGGCCCGCGCGGCCGAGGCCGCGGTCGCGTGCGGGCTGGCGATCCAGGCCGCTCTGCACGCGTGCCCGATCGACGACGGCATCGAGCTGTCGCTGCGGATCGGCCTGGCCGCCGGACGGATCGCGCTGGTCCACGTCGGCGGCCTCGGCGGGCGCTGGGAGCTCGTGCTCGTCGGTCCCGCGATCGAGGCGGTGCGGCGCGCCCAGGCGCTGGCGCAGCCGGGCGAGGTGGTCGTCGATCGCCGCGTGTGGTCGATGCTCGGCGGTCGCGTCGACGGCGAGCCGCGCGGCGAGCACGGCGACGGCCGCGTCGCCGACCTGCGCGAGCCGGTGGTGCCGACGCCGCTGGTGCGCCCGCAGATGCCCGACGCCGCCGAAGCGGCGCTGCGCGGCTACGTGCCGCCGGCGGTGATCGCCCGCCTGTCGGCCGGGCAGAGCAGCTTCCTCGCCGAGCTGCGCCGGCTCAGCGTCCTGTTCATCAACTTCCCCGACCTCAAGCACCAGACGCCGCTGATGGAGGCGCAAGAGGTCATGATCGCGGTGCAGCAGATCGTCGAGGCGTGGGAGGGCACGATCGGCCACCTCAGCGTCGACGATCACGGGACCACGGTGCTGGTCGCGTTCGGTCTGCCGCCGCTGGCCCACGAGGACGATCCGGTGCGCGCCATCGAGGCGGCGCAGCAGGTCCGCGAGCTGCACAAGCGCCTCGGCTGGCGCGCCACCTGCGGTATCGCCTCGGGGCGGGCCTTCTGCGGCACCGTCGGCAGCGTCGAACGTTGCGAGTACACGGTCCTCGGCGACGTGGTCAACCTGGCCGCGCGGCTCATGCAGGCCGGCGACGGCAAGGCCGTGCTGTGCGACCACTACACCTTCGTCGCCACCCGCGGGCAGTTCCTGTTCGAGAGCCTGCCGCCGATCTCGGTGAAGGGCAAGGAAGGCACCATCTCGATCTACACCCCGGCGAGCGCGCGGCTGCCGGGGCGCAGCCAGAAGGAGCGCGCCGTCTCGGGCCCGTTGCCGGTGGCGGGCGTCCCGAAGGCCACGCTGGTCGGCCGCATGCGCGAGCGCGGCGTGCTGATCAACGGCCTGCACGAGGTGCTGCGGGGCCGCAGCGCCACGATCGTGGTCGAGGGCGAGGCCGGGCTCGGCAAGACGCGCCTGGCCGACGACCTGCTCGATCAGGCCGAGGCCGCCGGGGCGATGCGCCTGCTCGGCGCGCGCGAGATCAGCGACGCGGCCGGCCCGTACCACGCGTGGCTGCCGATCTTCGCCACCATCTTCGGCCTGAACCAAGGGACAGATCAGGGCTCCGACCCGTGGCAGCGGGTGATCTCGGGGCTGCGGCGGCTGGTGCCCGGGGCGGTGCCGCGGGCGCCGCTGCTCGGCGCGGTGCTGCCGGTCGACGCCGTCGACAACGACCGGACCGCGTCGCTGCAGGGCCGCGCGCGCGCCGAGCAGACCCGCATGTTGCTGGTCCAGATCCTGCTCGCGCACCTCAAGGGCAACCCCGCGGTGCTGCTGCTCGAGGACGCCCAGCGGTTCGACTCGGCCTCGTGGGCGCTGCTCGCCGACGTGCGCGAGGAGGTCCAGCCGCTCCTGTGCGTGATCGTCACCGGGCCGGTCGACAACGACACCGCCGCGGCCGAGCTGCGCCAGATCCTCGCCGACCACGGCACCTATCACCTGCAGCTGCAGCCGCTGTCGCTGATCGAGACCGAGAACCTGGTGTGCCGCCGCCTCGGCGTGTCGCGCCTGCCGCCCGAGGTCGCCAGCTTCATCTACGAGCGCGCCGAGGGCCACCCGTTCTTCTCCGAGGAGCTCGCCTCGGCGCTGCGCGACGCCGGCTTCATCACCATCTGGAACGGCGAGTGCCTGCTGTCCCATGAGGCAGGTGACCTGCGCACCGCCAAGTTCCCCGACAACCTCGAGGCGGTGATCACGAGCCGCATCGATCGCCTGCAGCAGCAGCACCAGCTGGTGCTCAAGGTCGGCGCGGTGCTCGGGCGCGTGTTCTCGCTGAGCCTCCTGCGCGCCATCTATCCGATCGAGGTCGACAAGGCCCAGCTGCCCGAGTACCTGCAGGCGCTCGAGCGCCGCGGCCTGCTCGTGCCCAAGCCGCACGCCGCCGAGGGCACCTTCCTGTTCAAGCACGCGCTGACGCAGGAGGTCGCCTACAACCTGCTGCCGTTCGCGCAGCGGCAGCAGCTGCACCAGGCGGTCGCCGAGCACTTCGAGCGCTCCCACGGCAGCAAGCTCGAGCTGTACTACCCGCTGCTCGCCCACCACTGGTATCGCGTGGTCGCCTCGTCGGCGCTGGTGCCGGGCGGCGGGCGGCCGAGCCCGGAGCTCATCGGCCGCGCGGTGCTCTACCTGCAGCGGGCCGGCGAGCAGGCGATCCGCAACGACGCCGGCCAAGAAGCCGTGCAGCACTACAGCCACGCGATCGAGCTGCTGCGCCACCTGCCCGAGAGCCCCGAGCGGGTCGAGCAGGAGATCGGGCTGCAGATCGGCCTCGGCAACGCCCAGGTCGCGACCCTCGGCTTCGGCTCCGACGAGGTCGAGCAGACGTTCGCGCGGGCCCGCGAGCTGTGCCGCGAGGTCGGCGACACGCGCCACCTGTTCCCGGTGCTGTTCGGCCTGTGGCAGCACTACGTCGTGCGCGCCCAGCTCGACGTGGCCCGCGAGCTCGCCGAGCAGATGCTGATGTTCGCCGAGCGCCGGCGCCAGCGCGTGCCGCTGCTGGTGTCGCACCGCGGGCTCGGCACGCAGCTGTTCCACCAGGGCGACTTCGAACGCTCGCGCGCCCACCTCGAGCGCTCGATCGTCCTCTACGCCCCCGACTTCGACCGCAACCTCGGCCACCTCTACATCCACGACCCGAGGATCGCCGCGCTGGCGATCCTGTCGCTGACGCTGTGGATGCTCGGCCGCACCGCCGAGGCGCTCGAGCGCAGCCGCGTGTCGATCGCCCTGGCCCGCGAGCTCGGCCACGGCTTCTCGACCACGTTCGCGCTGGTGGTCGCGTCGATCCTGCGCCAGATCCTGCGCGACGTGGAGGGCGCCCGCACCCACGCCGACCAGGTCTATCAGCTCAAGGCCGAGGCCACTCTCGGCGCGTGGGTTAGCTTCGCCGACGCCATCCGCGCCTGGGCGATGGCCGAGCTCGGCCAGCACGACGAGGGCCTCGACCTGCTGCGCCAGGCGCTCATCGAGCTGCAGGCCGCCGGCATGGGCATGTTCATGCCGTGGACGTTCTCGGTGTTCGCCGACCTGTGCGTGCGGGCGGGTCGCGTCGACGAGGGGCTCAGCGTGATCGGCGAGGCGATGGAGTCTTCGCGGCTCAGCGGGGCCCGCTGGTGGGAGGCCGAGCTGATGCGCCAGCGCGCCGAGCTCGTGCATTCGATGGGCGAGACCGAGGAGGCCTCGCTGCTGCTGCACGAGGCCCTCGAGCTCGCGCGCGAGCAGGGGGCGCGCGCGCTCGAGCTGCGCGCCGGGCTCAGCATGGCGCGCCTGTTCCCCGAGGACCCCACTGCGCGAGCCCGCCTGAAGACGCTGCACGACGACCTGGTCGACAAGGTCGACGACGTGCTGCTGGCGGCGCTGGCGGCCGCGGCCGCCGGCGGGTGAGGGCGGGGGCCGCGGCGGCGGCATCTGTTATGGTTGCCGCCCCATGTGGAAGAAGCTGGCGATCGTCCTGCTGGTCCTGCTGCTGCTCGCCGGCGGCGTCGTGACGTACTTGTGGCTGCAGGTCACTGCGCTGCCCGACTGGTACACGGAGCTGGCCCAGGAGGACGCGCCCGCGGCCGTCGAGGACGCCGGCGGCAAGCTGCAGTGGCAGCCGGCCGAGGGCAAGGCCGGCCGCAAGGAGCTGCGCAACTTCCACCGCAAGGCCGCTCGCTCGGCGCCGGAGGTCAAGGAGGTGATCAAGGCCTCGCGCGCGTCCTTCGAGGACGGTCAGCTCGAGGCCGGCGTGGTCGCCGACCTGCGCAAGCTGCCGAAGGACAAGATGAGCGGCGACCAGCAGGGCCTGTTCGAGCGCGCCCGCGCGGCGTTCCCGTCGCTGACCGAACGCGACGTGTACATCGGCGTCGAAGACCCGTCGCCGGTGCTGAAGAACGGGCGGGTGACGATGGGGCCGAGCGCGCGGGTCAAGATCGGCAAGTTCACGTACTCGCTCGACGGCGCGGCCGAGAAGCTCGGCATGACCCCCGACAAGCTGCGCGCCGAGCTCGAGAAGCACATGCGCGAGCTCGGCGTCGAGGCGCCGAGCTGACATCAATGCCGGGACATGTCCTATCGGGCATGCTCGATGCAGCATGTCCGAGGGACAATGCCTGATCGAGCATGTCCCCACGGACAGGCTGCGGGCGGCTCACAGGAGCGGTGAGAGCAGGCGGGCGAAGCCCTCGCCGAGACGCCGGGGCAGCGACAGCTGCTTGCGCGCCTCCGGCCGCACCTCGAGCGCCTGGGCCAGCTCCTTGGTAAACACCTCGGCGAGGTCGAGGGTGAGGCGGCGGTCGTAGAACAGCGCGGTGACCTCGTAGTTGAGGTAGAAGCTGCGCACGTCCATGTTGGCCGAGCCGATCGCGGCCACGCGGTCGTCGACGAGCAGGTACTTGGCGTGCAGCATGCCGGGCAGGTACTCGTAGATCCGGCAGCCGGCGGCCAGCAGCTCGTCGTAGTAGCTGGCGCCGGCGAGGCTGACGAGGGTCGAGTCGTTGTTGCGCGGCAGAGGCACGAGCAGCCGCAGGTCGCAGCCGCGCAGGGCCGCGGTCTTGAGCGCGAGCGACAGCGGCTCGTCGGGCACGAAGTAGGGCGTGGCGATCCAGCAGCGCTCCTGCGCCGAGGCGATCGCGGCGGTGAACTGGGCCGCGATCGCGTCGATGAACGGCAGGTCGGGGCCGCTCGGGACGACCTGCAGCATCGGCCCGCACGAGTGCCCCGGGGGGCGCGCGAGCAGGTCGGCGAGCTGGCGCGCGAACTTCGGATCTTCGGCGTGATCGTCGGAGTGCGCGGCCAGCCAGTCCTCGAGGAAGATGGCCTGCAAGCCGACCACGGCGTCGCCGGTGATCCGCACCTGGAGGTCCGACCACGGCCGGGCCCCGAGCCCGCGCCCGAGATACTCGTCGCCGACGTTGAGGCCGCCGGTGAAGCCGAGGTCGCCGTCGACGATGACGATCTTGCGGTGGTTGCGGAAGTTGATCATGAGCGGGCGGTAGCGCAGCCGCACCGCGCCGAACGTCAGCACCTGCCCGCCGGCCGCGATCACGCGCTCGAACAGCTCGCGCGGGGTGCCGAGGCAGCCGAACTCGTCGTAGAGCAGCCGGACCTCGATGCCCGCGCGCGCGCGCTCGCACAGGAGGTCGATCCAGCGCCGCCCGGTCTCGTCGTCGCGCCAGATGTACATGGCGATGTGGATCTGCCGCGCCGCGCCGGCGATCGCGGCCTCCATGGCGGCGAACGCCTGGGCCGGATCGGCGAGCAATTCGACCGCACCGGCCCGCCGCAGCGGCGCGGCCGAGCTGTTGAGGGCCAGGGCGACGAGCCCGCGCAGCGGCTGCTCGAGCTCCTCCAGCGGCGTCTCGAGCGGCAACAGGCCGCGCGTGACGTCGGTCGGGTTGACGCTGCGCCGCGCTCGCAATCGCCGGCGTCGCCGCACGCCGGCGCGCCCGAGCAGGAAGTAGAGGCACAGGCCGAACAGGGGCAGGAAGATCAGCGCGAGCAGCCACGCGAGCGCGGCGCTCGGACGCCGCCGCTCCAGCAGCACCAGCGCCGTGATGCCGATCACGTAGATGACGGTGACGAGCTGGATGAACCAGAGCTCGGTGAAGACTTCAGGCAACGGGCGACAAGTGTAGCGCGGCGAGCGGCAGCTATAGTTACGTCGATGTCCCTGGAGCGCCTCGTCCCGCACAACCCGGCCACCGGCCAGCCGCTCGAGCCGGTCGACTGCACCACGCCCGAGGGCGTCCGCGAGGCCGTGGCCCGCGCCCGCACGGCCCAACGCGCCTGGGCGAACACCGCCGCGGACGCGCGCGCGCGCCATATCCGTGCGCTCGCCCAGGCGATCGGCGACCACGCCGACGCGCTCGGCCGTTCGATCAGCGACGAGATGGGCAAGCCGATCCGCGAGGCCCGCTCCGAGGCCCGCAGCATCGCCGCCCGCGTCGAGTCGTTCGTCCGCGCCGCCGATCAGGCGCTCGCCGACGACGATGGGGTAGAGAGCGGGATCCGCATGCGCGTGCGCTGGCGTCCGCTCGGCGTGGTGGGAGTGATCGCCCCGTGGAATTACCCGGTGGCGACGCCCAGTAACCTGCTGCTGTCGGCCCTGCTCACCGGCAACGCGGCGGTGTTCAAGCCGTCGGAGTACACGCCGCACACCGGCGCGCTGCTCCACCGCCTGTACGCCGAGACATTGCCCGAAGGACTGGTCGGCCTGGTCCAAGGGGCAGCCAAGGTCGGGGCCGCGCTGGTCGCCAGCGACGTCGACATGATCGCGTTCACCGGCTCGATAGCGACCGGCCAGGCGATCATGCGCGAGGCGGCGGCGACGATGAAGCGGCTGGTGCTCGAGCTCGGCGGCAAGGATCCGATGCTGGTGCTGCCCGGGGCCGACCTGCAGGCCGCGGCCCGCCACGCCGCCGACGAGGCGCTGCGCAACGCCGGGCAGGTGTGCGTCAGCGTCGAGCGCATCATCGTCCACGCCGACGTCGCCGCCGAGTTCACCCGCCGCGTCGCCGACCTCGTGCGCGCGGTGAAGCCCGGCGACCCGCGCGAGGAGTCGACGGCGTTCGGCCCGATGGCGAGCGCCCGTCAGCGCGACCTGGTGTGGAGCAGCTGGCCGACGCCCGCCGACACGGCGCGACGTTCGTGATCGAGGGCCAGGTGCAGGAGCCCGGCTACTACCTCACGCCCACCGTCGTCACCGACCTCAAGCCGGAGATGACTCTGGTGAAGGACGAGACCTTCGGCCCGGTGGTGGCGATCCAGGTCGCCCGCGACGTCGACGAGGCGGTGCAGCTCGCCAACGACACGCGCTACGGGCTCGGCGCGAGCGTGTGGGGCGCCCCGGGGCCGGAGCTCGACGCGGTCGCAGATCGCATCGAGGCCGGGATGGTGGGGGTCAACCGCGGTCTGTCCACCGCCGCTGGCGGACCGTGGGTCGGCTGGAAGATGTCGGGCCTCGGCTACACGCGCAGCGTCGCCGGCATGCGTCACTTCCTGCAGCCGCAGTCACAGGCCCGTCGCGCCGAGTGAAGGAAGTTGTTGCGGACCGTCGAGGAGGCGGTCGCTGCGCAGCATGATCGAGGCCGCGGCGACGGCCCGCGTCGTGGCCCACGTCCTTGATCCTCGCGGTTCGCAGACGATGGCGATCGCCACGCTGCGGGCCGCGGCCTCGCGGTCAGGCTACCTGATTGCTGCGCACGGCCTGCCGAGCGCAGGCCAGCGGCCTCGCTGAGACGGGCCCGCTGTCGGGCGCGAGAGGCGAATACGTCGCAGCTCGCCGGGCGGATCGACGGGCCTGGCGCTTCGTGACGCGTCGTGGCCCGGGGTTGCCGAACCGCGGGCTACCTGGTTGCCGCGGTCGTCGCGCCGCGGCCGCCTGCGGGGCGCACCTGCGGTCGGGGCTCCTGGCGACGCGCGCATTTGTTATGGTTCGGCCGTGGGCCTGCTCGCCAGCCTGCTCGCCGAGGCGGCCACCAGCCGTCCGGGCGAGGTCGTGATCGAGACCGACCAGCCGCTGCGCTTCCTGCATACGCAGGGCGGCGCGACTCTGGGCCGGGCGCTGTCGGGCGAGGTCGTGTTCGACGCGCTGGTCGAGGTGCTCTCGTGCGAGCAGCAGGCCGACCTCGCCCTGGGCGAGTCGGTGAAGTTCGATCTGGTGGTCGACCAGGTCATGTGGCACCTGGTCGGAGAGACAGCTAGCGAGATGACCTCGGTGCGCGCGCGCCCTGGCGTCGACGGGTTCGAGCCGGGCGACAGCGTCAACATCGCGCTCGACGAGCCCGAGCCGCCGCGGCAGCTCCGGCGCCACCCGGGCGGCGACATCGACATCGAGATTCAGATCGACGACGACGCGCCCGAGGAGCGCGCCGGTGTGCGCCTGGCCGCTCTGCGTCCGCTCGCGGTCGAGGCCGAACCGCGCGTCGGTTGGCCGCGCCGGATCGCCGGCTCCGGCTGGAACGGGCGCGCCGAGTCGCCGCGTCGGCGCGGTCCGCCGCCCGCGATCACGCGCGACGCGAGCCGCCGCGAGGACCTCGACGCGATGGCGCTGGCGATCCCGAGCGGCACGCTGGTTTTCCTCCACCGGGCCGACGGCGGGGCCGAGGCGCTGGCGCGGGCGCTGGGGTGGCCGCTGCGGGCCATCGGGGAGCGCGACACACCCGACCGCGTCTACGCCGAGTGCGCCGCGTTGCCCGAGGGCGCAGCGCTGGTGGTCCGGCTCGAAGATCCGAGCGCCTGGCTGCCGTGGCTGCTCCGCCGGGTCGAGGAGGGCCGGCGCGTGCTGGTGGAGACGCAGGCGACCTCGCCCGCGGGAGCGCGGCGAATCGCGCTCGGCGTCGCCGCGAGCGACCGCGCGGAGGCGTGGCTGTCGGCGCTCCGGGTGGTCCACGCGGCGCTGCTCGGCGGCGAGTGGACCTTGCTGTCTTTCGAGACATGACCCGAAGGGCAGGTCATGTCGAGCGAAGGGGGTGCCTTTCGGCGGCTCGCTTCGAAGCGGTCCTTCGCGCTCGGCGTCGCGGCTCGCAGTCTGTTGTCATCGCAGCGGCCGACGAAACGTCATCGAACTTCGCGGCGGCATTCACTCTCGGGTTCGCGGCTCACAGTCCGTGACAGCGGCCGGCGAACGGCGTGGGTCCGCGACGCGCGGCAGTTGCTGACGGGACGACGCGCGGTGGCAGGCCGTCCCGACAGTCGCTGAAGACCGGCTGTCCTCGAGGACCTGTATCTGGGGGAAGCTCCGGCGCTCGCTCTTCGGCGCCGGCCGCGATTCACTCTTCGCCGTCCTGCGGCTCCTGGGCGGCGGCGAGGGTGCCCTTGACGCCCTCTTGCGCGATCTGCTGATAGAGCTCTTCGCGATAGACGGGGAGGCCTTGCGGGGCCGAGATGCCGAGGCGGACCTGACGGCCGCGGATCTCTCGGACGACGATCTCGATGTTGTCCCCGATCCGGATCTTCTGCCCGACTTTTCTGGTTAGCGTCAACATGGAAACCCTCCGTGGCGGAGCGGGTGCACGCTCATGAGTATCACGACGAAGCGATCTTCGTATGGATAGCTATTGAGGAATATCGGGTTTTCTGCAAGAGCTTCTTTCGCGCCTGAGAGGCTGATTCCGCTCGGTTGAGCCGACTTTCGCCGGAGAGCGCGGTTTTGAGCGGGCATCGATCTGGCCCAAGGACCAGGTAGAAAAACACGACCTCCAGCGGCTCGAGCTGCGGCGTCTTCGAGGTGCCTGCCGCGCGCGGCGATCATGCGTCGCCGCCACGCGCAGTCACTCGCGGCACAGACCTTGTTCGCGCTGCTGCTCGACGGGATCGGTGGCGACCTGCGCGAGGTCGCAGTGCAGCGCCGGGATGAACGGGTTCACGCGCAACGCTCGAGCGAGCGCGAGGCGAGCGCCCGCGAGGTCACCGACGAGTCGCAGCGCGCGCCCTTCGGCGGCGGCGAGGTTCGGCTGCTCGGGGTCGTCCTCGCCGGCGCGGCGCAGCAGCGGCACCGCGCGAGCGGCCTTGCCGAGCTGGAGATAGAGCTCGCCGAGGCGCCGCGCGAGCTTGGCATCGTCGCGCACGCGCGCGTCGGAGGCCCGCGCTTTCTCGTACTGTTTGGCCGCGGCGCCGAGGTGACCGCGAAGCGTGAGCAGCACGCCAAGCCGCGCGTGCTGACGCGCCGCGCCGCCGCCGAGATGCGAGAACACGTCGCCGAGCAGCGAGAGATCTTCGCCCGCCTCGGCCGCGGCCTGCTGCTCGGGCGCGAGGAACTGCAGCTTGCGCAGCGCGCCGCCGGGCTTGCCCGCGGTCCGCTTCTTCATCACGTCGCGCCAGTGGGCGTCGAAGCGCTCGAAGCTGTCGCCCCACGCGCTGGCCAGCGCGGCCTCGGCGTCCTCACCGGCAGCGACTCGGCGCAGCAGTTCGTCGATGCCGGCGCCGCCGTGCTCCTCGTGGAGCACGCCGAGCATCGTCTGGACCTGCGCGTAGGCGAGGGCGGCCCGCTCCTGCGACGGCAGCATCGCCAGCGACGGGTACATCTCGGCGAAGGTGACGAGGTCGTCGGCCGCGAGCGCCTTGGCCAGCAACTTGCGCGCGGGTGGCTCGAGCGGCAGCGGCTCGCGGCTGCGCCAGCGCGTCTCGAGCAGCTTGGCCAGGCCCTCCTGCAGCCACACCGGGGCGCGGTTGCGGGTCTTCAGGGTGACGAGGTAGTGGACGTACTCGTGGACTGCGGTGTCGATCCAGCCGTAGCCGTAGAGCATCACCCGCGGCGAGACCATGACGATCCGCCGGTACTTGGTGATGCCGACGGTGCCGGTCGTGTACACGTTCTCGCGCGTGAGCGGCGAGACGAGCGCGAGCTTGACCGCGTCGTCGAGGATCTCGAAGCGCACCGGGTGGTCGGGCTCGATGCCGAGGTCGGCGGCGAACGCCTGGCGCGCCTCGGCCATCGCCGCGAACAGGTAGGGCGCGATGAGCTCGTCCTTGGCGTTGGCGAACACGACCTCGACCTGTCCGTCGGGGCTGGTGAGCCGCGTGGCCGGGCCGAGCGCCCGCTGAGCCCCGCGCGCGAGGTCGAGGTAGTGCTGGGCCTCCTCGCGCAGCGCCCCCGCCGGCGGCAGCTGCCCCGAGGCGACCGCGCCGGCCAGCAGCGACTCGGACTCGGGGTAGGCGGCGCGATGGAACGCCAGCACGCCCGCCTTGACGTCGCGGGCCGACCCGAGCGGCATGGCTGCGACGGCGTCGGCGGCGTCGGCGAGGTCCCAGGCGTTGATCGCTCCGTCGAAGCGCTCGGCGAGGTCCGACCAGGCGTCGGCGTCGCTCGCGTCCGGGCCGGCGAGCGCGAGCGCGGCACCTGTCGTTTGCGCCCTGGCGAGAAGGACAGGGTCTTTGGGACCGGTCGCATCGGCCAGGTTGGAGGGGACGCTACCTGGCGCTTCGGCCCTGGCGGAGAGGACATGGCCTTCAGGACCTGGCGCTTCGGGCATGGCTGAAGCACCATGTCCCTGCGAACCGGGCGCTTCGGCCATGTCCGTGGCGACATGTCCTCGAGGACCGACGCTTTCACAGCCGGCGAGGGCGAGGACGAGGGCGACGCAGCGCCGCAGAGAGGGCCGGGACGTCATCGCAGGAGCTCCTCGTAGTAGCGCTCGACGGAGCCGCGGAAGCCCTCCGGAGCGCGCTCCTTCATGGCCTCCATCAGCTCGTCGCGGAGCGAGCGGTCGCGTTCGGTCTCCGTCGAGACCTCGTCGGGGTCGGGCGTGGTCTGCGGCGCGGACGAGCTGTCGCGCAGGCTGTCGAGCGCGCGTTGCAGGCCGCCGAGCGCCCCGCTCTGGCGCTCGACCGCAGGGCCGCCGCGGCGCTCGCCGAGGGCGCCGCTGCTGGAGTCCATCTCGGAGATCGCGCCGCGCATCGCCTGCTTGCCGGGGTCGGGCAGGTGGCGGGCGTTGGGACCTTCGAGCACCTGACCCGCGCGGGCCCGCAGACCCTGCTGCTTCTGCGCCAGGGCGTCGAAGCGGGCCTGGGCGGCCTCGTCGAGGCCCTCGGTCGGGGCCGGGAGCGGACCCTCGAGCAGCTTGCGCAGCGCATCGCCGCGTTCGCGCAGCGGCCCGAGCTGCCGCCGCTCCTGCGAGTCGTCGCCCGCGCCGGCCACCGCCCGCTCGAGCGCCTGCGCGGCGGACCGCGCGGCCTCGGCGGCGGCGAGGGCCTTGGGCTCGCTCGCCTGAGTCTCGGCGGCGACGCGCTGCAGCTGCTCGCGCGCGTCCTCGAGGGCGCGGCGACCGTCGCGGCCGAGGCGAGCGTCGTTGATCCCGTCGAGCGCCTTGCCGATCGCGGCGGCCTGCTTGGCGGCCTGCTGCGCGGTCGCCTGATCGAGGGGGCGAGTCCCGGCCTGCTTGCGCCACTGCTCGTGGAGCGAGCGGCTCTCGCCGCGCAGGCCGGTCTCCTCGTCCTGGATCCGGCTGATCTCCCGCATCAACTCCATGCGCGCCCGCTCCTCGGGCGTCATCGCGGCAGCTGGCCCCGAGGCCATGCGATCCTGGACGCCGCTGCGCAGCTGCCGGAGCTCGTCGAGGACGCCGCGGGCCCGGTCGAGCGCGCCGTCGACGTCGCCCTGGCGCAGCTGCTCGCCGACGTCCTGCTGGCGCAGCTGCTCCGCCATCGCCTCGAAGGCGTCGGTGTTGAGGAATTCCTGGCCGAGCTCCTTGTCGAGCTTGGCCCGCGCCTCCGACAGCCGGCGCAGGTCCTCGCGGATCCGCTGCTGCAGCTGATCGACCTCGCCGCGCACGCTCTCGTCGCCGGCCTTGAGCCGCTCGAGCAGGTCGACGAGCTTCTGCTGCGAGGTCTGCAGGCGGGCCACGAGCTGCTCGATCTGCGCCAGAAGCTCGTTGTCGACCAGGTCGTCGAGGCGGATGACCTCGTCCTCGAGCTGGGTCAGCTGCAGCCGATTGGTCGCCAGCAGCTTGCCGAGAGTGCGCGCGGCGGCGTCGGGGCGCTCGTCCTCGGCGCCGGGCGGGAGCTCCTCGTGCTCGGCCGACTCGCGGCGGTGCAGCTCCATCAAGCGCTTGTGGACGCCGATCAGGATCGCGACGTCGCGCGGCGGCGCCAGGGTGTCGACGGACAGCGCGTCGATGGCGGTGCTGATCGCCGAGAGCAGGCCGCCCGAGGCGGCGAGCAGCTCGCGCATGCCGGTCATGCGCCGCGCCGGGTCGCCGTCCTCGGCGGGCGCTTGATCGTCGGCGCGGGACAGACCTGGCTCTTCGGTCAGCATGCGACGCGCCAGCAGATCGACGGCGCTGTCGCGCAGCGCGGCGAGGTCGGCCAGGTTCTCGGCGTGCTCGGTCTCCTGGTCGCGGATCTGCAGGGTCAGCTTGGCCGAGCGCGCGATCTTGCCGGGCGGGTCGACCAGCGGCACGAGGCCGAGCCCCGGGTCGTTGTCGCGGACCTCGATCCAGTAGGTGAGTCGTCCGCGATCCTCGACGGGCAGGGTCGACAGGTCCCAGGCATAGCGGTGCTGCCAGGTGCGAGCGCGCGGCGGCGGGGCGCCGGCGTCGAGGCGCACGGGCTGGCCGTCGCCGCCCTCGAACACGAGCACCGCGCTGGCGATGCCGAAGTCGTCGCGGGCCTTGAAGCGCAGCTCCACGCTGTCGAGCTCGCTCGGGGCGCTCTGCGAGCGGGGCAGGGGCAAGAGCTCGATCTCCGGCGGCTCGTCGGCCTCGATCTCGAGCGGGGCAGGGGCCGAGCGGGCCGGCTCTTCGCTGTCGCTCGGAGTGACGACGACGTGCCAGCTGCCCGCGCCGCGCACGACGAAGCGGCCGCGCCACTTGCCGTCTGTCTCTTGGGACAGGTCGATGCGCTCGGGGGCCGGCGGCTCCGGCAGCGGGCCCTGGTCGTAGCTGAGGACCACGTGCACGGCGCTGGCCGGCTTGCGGGTCTCGAGCTCGACCTCGGTCTCGGTGCCGGCGAGCGCTCGCACGGCGCCGCTGGGGTTGATGAGCTGTCGCGGCACCCGTCCGCTGTACTCGGGGTAGCGCAGGGTGAGGCTGAGCGCGGACCAGACCGGCTCGGGCGGGGCCGGCGGGCGCCCGTCCTCGGCTGCGAGCGCCAGCTCGAGCCCGCGCGCGAACTCGGGATAGCCGGCGAGCACGGCCCCGAGCAGGGCGAGGAGCGCGGTGGCGAGCGCGGGGACGCGGAGGTTGGCCGGCGGAGCCGCGAGCTCGGGCCGGGCTTCGGTGAGCGACCACTCGACCTGGCGCACATAGGCGGCCGCGAGGTCCTGCGAGCCGAGGTGACCGCCCGGCCCCGCGAGCAGGAGCTCGGTGGCCCCGAGGATCTCGCGCCGCAGCGAGCCGTCCGAGCGGAGAAAAGGTGACGCCTCGCGGGGACGGCGCGTGAGCGCCCCTCGGAATTGGGCTATGGTAAGCGCCGTCCGATGGGGAGTCCCAGTCAGTGCGAGGATCCGACGCCAGGCGCGTCCGAACAGGGCCAAGAGCGTGACGGCGGCGCCGGCGAGCCAGCCGGCGGCGGCGAGATCGCCACGAAAGGTCCAGCCGGCGAGCCCGGCCGCGACCACGGCCAGGGCCATCAGGAGGGCCGCGCTGTGGAGCGCCGCCGCCGCGAGCTCCCGCCGACGCACGACCCGGCGAACGGCGGTCAGGAACTCGAGCAGAGACGGGGGACGGACGTTCATGAGGGCCGGCGGGAGCGTCGGTCGCTCTTCGGTATATCCCCCTTAAACCACTTCGTCACGGTCCGGATCCGCCAGGCGCTCCGGCAACTCCCCCGCGCGCCGGCCGCGCTCTGAATAGGGCGGCCGCGCGCTCGTAGAAGGACGCTCACGTGGTTCCTCCAGAAGCCGACGACCAAGCCCTGGTCGAAGCGTGTCGCCAGGGCGACCGGCAAGCTTTCCGCCTCCTGACGCAGCGCTACCAGCGCAAGGTCTACTCGATCGCGTACGGGTTCCTGCGCAACCCCGAAGACGCGCTCGACGTCGTGCAGGAGAGCTTCATCAAGGTCCACCGGTATCTCCACAACTTCGAGGGCAACTCGAGCTTCTACACGTGGCTGTACCGGATCGTCACCAACCTCTGCATCGACCACATCCGCAAGAACCGGCGCCACAAGGAGCTCGAGTTCGACGACGGGTTGCGCCACGACGACGACGGTGACACTGCGTACGTGCCGCCGTCGCCGCTCGGCGATCCCGCCAGCCTGGTGCAGCGGAGGGAGATCCTGGAGGCGGTTCAGGACGGGCTCCAGCACCTCAGTGACAAGCATCGCGCCGTGATCGTGATGCGCGAGCTCCAGGGCATGTCGTACGAAGAGATGGCGCGCACGATGGGCTGCTCGAAGGGCACGATCATGAGCCGGCTCTTCCATGCCCGGCGCAACATGCAGCGCCTCCTCACCGAGCGGCTGGGCTACGTGCCGAGCGGGCCGACCGGGACCGATGAAGATTCCGACGCTGAGCGCGTCCCAGCACCACAAGCCATGCTGCCATGACCGAGCCGCACTTCGACCCGCAGCAACTCAACGCCTTCCTCGACGACGAGCTTTCAGCGCCGGAGCGCGCCGAAGTCGAGCGGCTGCTCACGACCAACCCGGAGGCCAGCGCCTACCTCGCCGGGTTGAAGGCGCTTCAGGGCGCCGTGGTCGCCGGCTTCGAGGCCGAGGCGGCCAAGGTGCCCGAGGCGCGGTTTGAACAGATCTGGGACGAGATCGAGCGCACCCTCGACCGAGATCTCCGTTTGCAGAAGGCGCCGGAGCCGGCGCCGTCGCTGTGGGCGCGGCTGCGCGGGGCGTTGCGCCCCGTGTTCGTGCCCGTGGCGTCGGCGGCGGCGGTGGCCGGGGTGGTGGCAGTGCTGTGGAGCGGGCGCGGCGCCGTCGACGGCCCGGCGGACACAGCGCCGACCGTCGCGACGAAGGCGGCGCCCGAGCAACCTGTCCTTGCGGACAGCTCGAAGCCGGCGGCCGAGGAGCACGAGCTCGTGCTGCCCGAGCCGAACGGCGGGCCGGCGCACATTCAACGGATCGATTGGGGCGTCAAGTCGGGACGCATCAGCGAGATCGAGGGCAAGCGCAACACGACCACGGTGATCTGGATCTCCGACGACGACCCTAGCAGCAGTGAGCGTTCCTTATGATGTACAAGTCGACCACGAAGCGGCTGTTGGCCACGTCCGTCGTTGCCGTCCTGCTCCCCGGCGTTGTCGGGAGCGTCTACCTCGTGCCGGACGTGGCGCACGCCGAGGTCAAGACCGTCGCGTGCAAGGTCACCGCGTTCCTGGTCCAGAAGGACGGCGACGGCATCATCCCCGCGGACCTCAAGTTCCTCGAGGAGCAGCTGCAGGACGACTCGTTCGCGGCGTTCAAGGGCTTCCGCTTGCTCGAGACCAAGGCGCTGCGCCTCGGCGTCGACAAGCCTGGGCTCGCGGCGCTCAAGTCGGGCTTCCAGCTCAAGCTCAGCCTGCTCGGCGAGGTCAACAGCAAGCTCAAGCTGCACGCCAACCTGCTCGCGCCCGGGCGCGACGCGCCGCTCGTCGACACCGACTACGCGATCGACGACAACGGCCTGCTCCTGGTCGGCGGCGTGCGCCACCTCGAGGGCAAGATCTTCTTCGCCATCCAGTGTGGCAAGCAGCCGAGCTGAAGCGACCGGCGCCGCGTGACCGCGCGAGTCCGCCTCCGTACAGGGGCGTCACCGCGCTCCGCGGCGTCTGCTCGTTTGCTCGGAGCGCGGGCGGGCGGTAATCTGAGCCGCCTTTTCGCCGCCCCGGCGAGTCCGGCCATGACCACCCCTGAGCCCACGAAGAGCCCGAGGCCCCGCTGGCGCCGCGTCGCGCTCATCGGCGGCTCGCTCGGTGTGCTGGTCCTCGGCGGACTCGCCGTCGCAGTGGCGACGTTCCCCCGCTGGGGCGACGGCTGGGTGCATGAGAAGGCGCTGGAGCGCCTGCAGAAGATCGCCGGGGTGCCCGTGACGATCGCGCGGCTCGACCTGGTCGACTTCGACAGCGTCGTGGTCGAGGGCGTCACGCTGACGTTCGGCCCGGATGCGTCGCTCACCGTCGATCGCATCGACATCGGCATCGACGGCGATGCCCTGTGGTCCGGGCAGGTCGTCGTCGACCGCGTGCGGGCCGTGGGCGGGCGGCTCACGGGCGACGGGGGCACGCTCCGCGACTACGCCCGGGACCTGCGCGCGCGGCTGTCGGCGCCCCGCGAAGGCGGCGAGGGCCGGGTCAAGCTGGTGCCGCCGAAAGCGACCCTCGAGCGGCTGCAGCTCGATCTCCGCGACGACCTCGGCGGCCGTGCGTTGACGCTGCGCGGCGTGGCCGCGGCCGAGGTGCAGCTGACCGATCGGGCAGCCGCGCTCAAGCTGGCGGAGGTCGAGGCCACGGTCGGTGAGCGCGCGCTGCGAGCGGCCGCGCTGGCGACGAACCTCGACCTGTCGCAAGGGACAGACAGCGCGTTCCCCCTGACGATCGCGGTCGAGCGGGCCGCGACGGCGATCACCCCGCAGATCGCGGTCGCCGAGATCCGCGGCGACGTGACGCTCGCCGACGCCTCGGCGAGCCGGGTGCGGGTCGATCTGGCCGGCGGCTTCTCCGACGAGGTCACCGGCGACGAGCAGCACGACGCTTCGGCGCCGCTGTGGGCGCTCACCGGCGACGTGGCCCGCGACCTGTCCGACGGCACGGTGAACCTCAACATGGACGCGTTCAAGCTCGGGCGCGTCCCCGACGTGCTCGCGCGCTTGCCGGTCATCGAGTCGGAGTCGGCGACGATCGGCGGCGATCTCAAGGTCGCGTTCGCCGAGGGCAAGGCTAACCTCGTCGGCGACCTCGAGATCGCGGGGCTCAACGTCGACCACCCGCTGCTGGCGCGCCAGCCGGTCCGCGGCCTCGGGTTCTCGCTCGGGCTGGCGGCCGACGTCGATCCGCGCGAGCGGGTGGTGAAGATCGAGCAGGCGACCTTGCAGCGCGGCCCGGTGAAGCTGGCGCTGTCCGGCGAGTTCGTCCACGCCGACGATCCGGCAGCGCGTCACTACCGGGCCGACCTGACGATGCCGAAGGTCCGCTGTCAGGAGTTCCTCAACGCGATCCCGGCGGAGCTGGTGCCGAGCCTGCAGGGCTTCCAGCTCAAGGGCGACTTCGAGTTCGAGATCAGCGCCGACATCGACTTCCGCGACCTCGACGCGCTGGTGCTCTCGGCCAAGCTCAAGCCGGAGACGTGCAAGCCGGTCAAGGTGCCGGAGCTGGTGTCGGCGACGCGGCTCAACGGGCCGCTCCTGCATCGAGTCGTCATGCGCGACGGCACCGAGCGCTCGGTCGACGTCAGCGAGGGCTCGTCCGACTACACGCCGCTCGACCAGATCTCGCCGTACATGCTGGCGGCGGTGATGACGACCGAGGACGGCGGGTTCTGGAAGCACAAGGGCTTCATCACCTCGCAGTTCCGCGCCGCGCTGCGCAGCAACCTCGAGGCCGGCAGGGTCCGCCTGGGCGCGTCGACGATCACCATGCAGATGGTCAAGAACGTGCTGCTCAGCCACGAGCGCACGCTGTCGCGCAAGATGCAGGAGGTGTTCCTGACCTGGTACGTCGAGCAGTCGCTGTCGAAGAACCGGATCCTGGAGCTCTACCTCAACGTGATCGAGTTCGGGCCCGGGGTGTACGGCATCACCCGCGCGGCCTCACACTACTTCGCCAAGGCGCCGGTCGACCTCACGCCGCCCGAGGCCGCCTACCTCGCGCTGATGCTCCCGAGCCCGGTGCGCCGCCACGTCCACTACTGCGAGGGCGCCCCTTCGCCGGCGTTTCAGGCCAAGCTGAAGCGGCTGTTGGCGATCATGCACGGCCGCGGGCGCCTCGACCCCGAGACGTTCGAACAGTGGAAGGACGAGGGGGTGGTGTTCGACGCGACCGAGCTGGCGAGCAAGAGGGAGTGCATGGCGGAGATCGAGCGCCTGCTGGCCGCGTCGGCCCAGCAGCGCTCGCTGACCGGTCTGCTCGACGACGGGCAGGACATCGTCGACCTGTCGATCGACGCCGAGCCGCTGGCCGCCGCCACCGGCGGCAAGCCGAAGCCGCGCGGGCCGAAGGCCGGCTTCGAGGACGCCACGCTCGAGGTCATCGGCGGCCTGGACGAGGGCGACGAAGGCCGCCCGGCGAGACGACAGCCATGAGCCGTCGCGTCCTCCACGTCGCTGTCTTTGCGGGCATGTCCTTGTGGACAGCCCGCGCCTCGGCGCAGGAGGTGCTGATCGAGGCCGACGCCAGCCCGCGTCCGCCGGAGTATCAGGTGCGCAAGGTCCACGGCGACATCCGCTTCGGCGCCGGCTTCGGGTTCGTCGCCGAGGACCCGATCTTCAGCGCCGAGCCGTCGTTCGGCCTCGACCTCCGCGACATCGCGCCGGTGCAGCTGCGCCTCGGCGCGCCGGTCCACATCCGCATGTACGACCGCGATCCCGAGCAGGGGCCGGTGGTCCGCAACACCGAGTGGGACGAGGCAGGCGACTACCTGGCGATCCTGCAGCGGCTGCAGTACAGCGGCGACTACGTGTTCGGCCGCGAGGGGCGGGTGCTGATCGATCTGCGCGTCGGCGACCTCCAGCGGGTGCAGGTCGGGCACGGCAGCATGGTCCGCGGCTACGCCAACAGCCTCGACCTCGATCGTCGGCGCAGCGGCGTCGACCTCGACGCGCGCATCGAGGGCCTCTTGCTCGAGCACCCGGCGGGCGCCGAGATCGCGTTCGTGGCCGGCGACCTCGGGGGCCAGCAGATCTTCGGCACACGCATCGCGGCCGACTGGGCCGGCGCGGCGCTCGGGTTCTCGGTGTTTGGCGATCCGTACGCGCCGCGCACTCTGGTGCCGTGGGACGGTCGCGCCGACGCGCTGACGGTCGACAGCAAGAACCGACTGCAGACCACGGGCTCGCTCGGGGCGATGGCGATGGGCCTCGACCTCAGCTACCGCTGGACCGATCGCTGGCGGTTCCTCGTCACGCCGTATCTCGACCTCAACCTCATGCCCGGGCTCGGCAAGGGCATGCACCTCGGGCTCGACACCGAGTTCATCCTCGGTCGTCGTCGCCGTGCCCGCCTCGGCGTGGTCGCCGAGCTGACAGTGGGCGACCGGGGCTACGACCCGACCTACTTCGACGTCTTCTACACGATGCAGCGCATGCAGGCGCAGTTCGTCGCCTACCCGGGCGACCTGCCGCCCGACTTCGCGACCACTGCGCTGCCGAAGTACAGCTTCGTGTTGCAGAACGACCTCAGCGGCGTGGGCGGCTACGGCGCGATCCGCTTCGCCCACGACGACGGCGCCTTCTTCGAGACCGGCTACCGCTACCGGCCGGGCCCGCTCGGGCACACCTGGGAGACGCGCCTCGGCATCGACCTCGAGGTCGTGCAGCTGTCGCTGCTGCACGCGCACCGCGGCAAGCTCGGGTTCGACATCATCGATCCCGCGGGTAGCCTGGCCCGCTTCGACCTCAACGTCCCGGTGCTGCGCTGGCTCGACGTGTTCGCCCAGGCCGGGTTCCAGTACCAGGTCCGCCGCGCGCCCGGAGAGACGGCAGCGGCGCGTCAGCCCGCCGGCGGGTTCGTCGGCGGTGGCGGGCTCCTGCTCCTCGGAGTCGCGGGCAAGTTCGGCTGGTGATCATGACATGTCCCTTCGCTACTGACCCATCAGACAGGTACTCGCCTGCGCCCGGCCGGGGCGGCGCGCGCCGGGGCGCTGGCGGAGCCCACGCCGACGGGTGCGAATCGGCGTTGCGGAGGCGAACGCGCCGAGAGATTGACAGGGCGGCGGGCGTCGTGCTTGGAACCATGCAGAGTTCGATGTCCGGAATCAGGCGGCAGGGCGTAGGAGTACAAGGCGACAGGAGGAGTACGCCGTGAACGACGCGCCGCGGACAGGTCGCTCGCGCCTGCGAAAGATCGGGCTGTGGTGCCTCGGCCTGGCCGGGACCGGCATGGTCCTCGGGGCAGGTACGGTGGCCGGCGTGTTCTGGTACTACGGCCGCGGGATCGAGGGCATCGACGTCGCCGCGATCCGCGACTACCGGCCGCCGCAGGTCACCCGCATCGTCTCGCGCGACGGCGTGGTGATCGGCGAGATCTTCAGCGAACGGCGCACGCTGTCGGCTATGAGGACATCCCGGCACACGTCGAGAACGCGTTCCTCGCCGCCGAGGACGCCGACTTCTACAACCACGAGGGCATGGACTACCTCGGCATGGTGCGGGCCATGTTGAGCAACATCGAGGCCGGCGAGATCCGCCAGGGCGCGTCGACGATCACGCAGCAGGTGGTGAAGAACTTCCTGCTGTCGCCGGAGCGGACCTTCGAGCGCAAGATCCAGGAGATCTTGCTGGCCCGTCGGCTCGAGCGCGCGCTCAGCAAGCGCGAGATCCTCGAGCTGTACCTCAACGAGATCTACTTCGGACACGGGCGCTACGGCATCGAGGAGTCCAGCCGCTTCTACTTCGGCAAGAGCGTCCGCGACATCAACATCGGCCAGGCCGCGCTGCTGGCCTCGCTGCCGAAAGCGCCCGGCAAGTCGTCGCCGCTCAAGGATCCGCAGCGCTCGAAGGAGCGCCAGGTCTACGTGCTGCAGCAGATGGTGCGGCACGGGTGGATCCAGCCGCTCGAGGCCGACAAGTTCATCCAGGGGCCGCTCGAGCTGAGCCCGCAGACGCAGGACGCGGTGGTGGTCGCGGGCGCGCAGGAGTTCGTCGACGCGGCGCGCGAGCGATTGATCGCGACCTACGGCCAGGAGCGGCTCGATCGCCTCGGCGCGACGGTGACGACCACGGTCGACCTCAAGCTGCAGGCCGAGGCCCACAAGGGCCTGATGGAGGGGCTCGTCGCGCTCGATCGCCGCCAGGGCTACGGCCACAAGATCAAGCCGACGCCCGAGAAGCAGCAGGCCAAGGTGCTCGAGAAGGGCAAGGGCCCGCTGCAGGTCGGCGCGGTGTTGCCTGGGCTGATCCAGCCGCGCGAGGCGAGCACTGCGGCCGACTCGTTCGTGGTGCTGGTCGGTGACCATCGCGTGCTGGTGCGGGTGCCGGAGGGCACGCGCTACGACGATCCGAAGCTGTCGACGGACGAGCAGTTCCCGGCCAGCGGGGTGGCGATGGTGCGCATCGTGTCGCTGCCGACCGCCGACCAGCCGGCGCACGGCGAGATCGGCTCGGGTCCGCAGGCGGCCGTGCTGGTGGCCGCCGTCGACACCGGCGAGGTGCTGGCGATGGTCGGCGGCGAGAACTACCAGCGCGGCGACTTCAACCGCGCGACGGCGGCCAAGCGCCAGCCGGGCTCGTCGTTCAAGCCGTTCGTCTACGGCGCGGCGCTGGCGACCGAGAAGTACACGGCGGCGACGATCGTCAACGATTCGCCCGAGATCTACGAGAAGTGGCGGCCGACCAACTTCGAGGCCGACGAGTACCGCGGCGACATCCGTCTGCGCGTCGCGCTGACGCACTCGGTGAACACGATAGCGATCAAGCTGCTCGACGCGATCGGCTTCGAAGCCGCGCACACTTTCGCGCGAGCGGCGGGGATCCGCGGCGAGCTGGCGAGCAACCTCGCGCTCGCGCTCGGCGTCAGCGAGCTGACTCCGATCGATGTGCTCTCCGGCTACCTCACGCTCGCGCGCGGCGGCTCGCAGCTCGAGCCGACGGTGATTCGCAAGATCGAGATCCCCGGCGAACCGGCGTGGACACCCGAGCGCGCGCCGCAGCAGGCGCTGCGCGACGACATCGTCTTCATCCTGACCTCGATGATGACGAGCGTGGTCGAGGAGGGCACCGCCAAGGCCGCGCGCGCGCTGGGTCGACCCTCGGCCGGCAAGACGGGGACCTCGGCCGAGCACCGCGACGCATGGTACGCGGGGTACACGCCGCGCCACGTGGCGGTCGCGTGGGTCGGCTTCGACGTGCCGAAGAAGATCGGCAAGGGCGAGACCGGCGGCAAGGCGGCGCTGCCGATCTGGATCGCGGCGATGAAGGCTGCAGAGGCCAATCAGCCGCCGCTGCCGTTCGTGCCGCCGGCGTCGGTGCAGGTGCGCACGATCGACCGTCGCACCGGCCTCCTGGCGCCCGCCGACGCCAAGCCCGAGGACGTGCTCGAGGAGTACTTCATCGCCGGGACCGAGCCGATCGAGACCGCGGAGCCCGCGGCCTTGCCGACCGGCGACGTGGTCCTCGATCTCTACGGGGACGGCGACGAGCACGCCGACGCCGCGCCTGCCGCCGAGGCGCCCGCGCCCGAAGAGCCCAAGAACGGGCTCCCGAGCGTCCATGACGACCCAGGTTGAAGTCTTGATGCTACTGTACGAAGCATGAGCGCGCAGAAGGTCGTCGACCTGGTCGTCGAGCACGGCCGGGTCCAGATCGTCCAGCCGGGGATCGGGGTCGTGTCTCAGGCCGCGCCAGCGCCGCTCTCGAGCGCCCTGGCGACGCGCAGCGTGACCAGCGTGGCGACGCCGTGGAGCGTGCTGCTCGGCAGCGGCGCGGCGTGCATGGCTCTCGGCGCGATCACTCTCGGCCTGTTCCCGTTCTCGGTGCTCGGCCTCGTGCTGACCAACCTGTTGTTCTCGGCCGGAGCCGGGCTGGCCGTGCTGGCGTTCGCCAAGCGGACGAGCTCGGCGGGTTCGTCGGGGACCGCGGCGCTGCCGGCCCGCGTCGATCCTTCGGTGATCGCCGAGCGCAGCCGGCGCGTGCGGGCGATCCTGCGCGGGACCGGCCCGACCACGTTCGAACGCATCAAGAGTGAGCTCAAGTGGACCCAGGTGGCGCTGGTGTCGACGCTGGTACACATGAAAGAGCAGGGCGAGGTCGTCGAGGACCTCAGCCTCGACACCGGCGAGTGGGTGTACACCTTGGCAGACAATCCTGACGCAGTGCTGGCTCCCACGCTGGCGGAGCGACAAGCTCAAGTGGGCGAGGTGAAGGGGCAAGGATGAAGGACAAGAACATCGCGTCGATCCTGGCCTTCCCGCTGTTCGGCGGCTGGGGAGCGCACAAGTTCTACCTCGGTCAAGTAGGCGCGGGCATCGTCTACCTCGCGTTCGCGTGGACGCTGATCCCGGCGATCATCGCGTTCTTCGAGTTCATCATCCTCGCGTTGATGGACCGCGACGAGTTCAACCGCCGCTACAACGGCAACAACGCGCTGGGCGGCGCGCCCGTGGTCGTCAACATGCTGCCGCCGGCGCCGGCTTACTACCCGCCGAACTTCTCGCAGTACCCGCCCGGGTACCCGCAGCCCGGCTACCCGCACCAGGGCCACGCGTACCCGTCGAACGTCTACCCGGGCGTCTATCCGCCCGGGACCCAGCCGCCCGGCCAGATGGCCCCAGGGACAGGTCCCTCGGGACAGGAGTCGCCGGCCCGCGGCGCCGCCGCGGTCGACGAGGTCATCGCCCGCATCGAGAAGCTGAACGAGCTGCGGATCGCCGGGCTGCTCACCGACGAAGAGTTCACGCAGCAGAAGGCCCGCGTGCTGCAGCACATGTGACGGGTCCGTGCTCGTCTTCTTCGTCTACTGCGTGTTCGTGCTGATGATCGGGGTGTCGCTGCGGCACCCGATCGGCTCGTTGGTGGAGGCGCAGCGGCAGCGCGCCAACCTCTCGCGCGAGCTGCGAGCGCTGGCCGACGCGCCCGAGCTGCCGGCGGTGACGAGCGCCCACCTGTCGCCCGCGCTGGCCCGCCTGTTCGACGAGACCCGACTGCTGCGCACCGCGCTGGAGGAGCCGCTGCAGGCGGTGCGCGCGTGGCAGGCCGCCGATCGCAACCCGTGGCTGGCGCGCGTCGACGTCGGCGACGGCTCCGACCTCGATCGCCTCGAGGAGGTCGACTTGGCGCTCGTCAACGCCCGCCGCGGCGTGTGGGACTGGCTCGGCATGGTCGACGGCCTGCCCGAGGCCGACCAGGAGACGCTGACGCGGCTCGGCCTGTCCGTCGGGGCAGTCCGCGGGGCGCTCGAGGAACGGGACGCGTTCCGCCGCACCAGCCGGGAGGCTCGCAAGGAGTCGGCGCGGATCGAGCGGCTGGTGATGCACCTGCGCGCGGGCCTCGATCGCTTCGAGGGCGCGCTGTCTCGGGCGACCCGGGCCGGGCTGTACCGCTGAGGCGGGGAAGTTAGCTCAGGCGCGGCAAAGGGTGTGCGCCGAGTCTTTGACGCGAGCTCGGTTCGAACCTGGTCCGAACGACCTGTCCGATCTCGCCTGTCCTCAGGAACATCTTCAAAGCGGCTCGCCGCTTCGCCCACTGCTGCCGACAGCCGGCCGGCGAGCTCAGCCGCCCGAGTAGTGGAGGGCGAACTGCAGGAATTGCGACGGGGGGAGATCGCCGCGGAACGAGCCGACGAGGACCTGGTAGCCGAGGCCGAGGCCGACCCCGTGGAACAGCTTGCGCGAGCGGTCGGGGCTCAGCAGAAGGCCGAGGTTGAGCTGGGCGCGGGGCCCGTGCGGCAGCATGGCGGGCAGGCGGGCGGCGCCGCCTTCGAGCAGGCGCTCGCGCGTGGGCGCGAAGAAGAAGTCGTAGCCGACGCGGAAGTCGAGGTAGCCGCGCTGCAGGAAGCCGAGTCGGCCCAGCGTCAGCGTGGGACCGCCGCCGAGGAGCCCCGTCATCTGGCTGCGGCCGTTGGCGCCGAAATCGATGGTGCCGCCCTCGCCGCGCAGCGTCAGCGCGTAGCCGATGAAGTTGAAGCTCTGGCCGATGTCGACCTGGGCGCCGCCTGTCCTTCCGGACAGGGCGCTGTTGCCGAAGCTGCTTCCGATGCTGTACTGCGCGCGGGCGACGATGTGAAACCGGCCGGGGTTGTGCTTGGGTCGGAACAGGTCGCGGTACACGGCTGCCACCGCCGCGTCCTCGGCGGCAGCGGCCTCGGCCTCGGTTTGCACCGGCTGGCTGGGGCGCTTCGTCGGGTGCTGGTTGACCGAGGGACCGAGCAATGACTCGGCGAGCCCCGGGGTTTGTGCACCCCCCGTTTCGGCCGGCGTCGCGGGTTGCGCGACCGGCGCCGCGCCGGGATCGGCCGGGGCGGGCTCTGTCGAGGGCTGGGGCGGGTTCGCGCCGGCATCACTCGGCGGCGCTGGCACCCCTTCGGCCGGGGGTGCTGTTGCGGGGGCCGGTTCCACAGGGGCAGGGGCCGGGCCCGAGGTTCCCGAAACCGCGTTCGTGGGCCGCTGGATAGGCGCAGCGGCCGGGGCAGCCGCGACTGCGGGCGGGAGGGCGGCGACGAGGAGGGCGAGGCCGGCCGGGAGGGGCCTCCAGAGCGCGAGCATGCGACAAGGCTACTCGCGGCTCCCAGGGGGAGCGAGTCATTTCGTTGCACCGGCGATGACATGTGTTCAAAATGCCCCCGCGAAGACGCCCGGACGGCCTAAAAACCCGTATTGGGCGGTTCTTTCGCTACCCATCGATCGGGAGACCCCTCATGATTTTCGCTCGCAACCCCCATCGCGGGAACTTCCGCCCGGCCACGTCGGGCCTGAAGTTCGCGCTCGTCGCCTCGTTCGTGCTCACGGCGACCGCTCCGCTCGCGGCCTGTGGCCCGACGATCTTCGAAGACGCGTCCGCTCTGTCGGTCGTCGGCGATCCGCCGCCGCCGCCGCCCAAGCCGAAAGTCGTGCAGGAGAAGCCGAAGCGGGTCGTGGTCGAAGAGAACCGGATCAAGATCAACGAGAAGATCGAGTTCGACTTCAACAAGGCGACCATCCGTCCCGAGTCCGACGGCCTGATGACCGAGATCATCTCGGTCATCAAGGAGAACCCCCACATCAAGAAGATAGCGATCGAGGGTCACACCTCGAGCGAGGGCAGCGACAAGTACAACCTCAAGCTGTCCGACAAGCGCGCCAAGGCCGTCATGGAGTACCTCGTCAAGAAGGGCGGGCTCCCCAAGGAGATGTTCTCGGCCAAGGGCTTCGGCGAGAGCAAGCCGCTGTCGGACGAGTCGACGGAAGAGGGCAAAGAGAACAACCGCCGCGTCGAGTTCAACATCGTCGAGCAGGACGTGACCCGCAAGCGCGTGGCGATCGACCCCGAGTCGGGGGAGAAGACGGTCATCGAAGAGAAGACCAAGACCGAGGACGCCGGTGGCCCGCCGCCGCCGCCGCCCGCGCCCGCCAAGTGAGTCACACCGCGAGATTGCGAAGATAAGGAGTTCGTGATGCCCAAGAGCACGATGTTGAGCCTTCTGTTCGTCGCTGCGTCCGCGGTCCTGCCGGGGTGCAGCTGCGTCGCCCGCGACGCCGAGACGTACAAGAACGACACCCGCAGCCTCCTCGAGACGCGCAACAAGGCCGTCAAGGACTGCTACGACGTGGCCCTAACCACCGACCCGAAGACCGACGGCGAGGTCGTGGTCAACTTCACGGTCGAGAAGAAGACCGGCAAGATCATCAACGTGGTCGCCGACAAGGAGCGCACCAAGGCGTCCGAGTCGCTGAGCAAGTGCATCGTCGACGCGATCGACGGCCTGATCCTCGACCCGGTCGACCAGCGCGACGGCCAGGCGACGTTCAGCTGGAAGTTCCGCGCCAACGAGCCCAAGCCGGCCGAGGAAGAGGCCGCCGCGCCGACCAGCTGACGCTGACTCGGAGCGAGGCCGTGGCGGCCGCGAGCTTCGCGGTCCGCCCGGCGGCTCGGCCACTCACTCACGAGCGTCCCCGTCGTGCAGGCCCATGAGGCTTGCCCGGTGGTGGACGCTCGTCGCGTTCGTGACGGCGGGCGAGGGATGAGGCCACGCCCTGAGCCCCTGGGTTGCCCGCCGAGCGGGCAGGAGCCCGTAGCGAGGTATCCCGGGCCTGTCCCGAGGCAACGATCCTGACGCGTGAGCAGGAGCCGGGATGCGTGTCACAGGTCGCGGGCGCAGCGTTGTCGATGGCGTCGTCGGCGGCCTACACTCGCGGGCGTGCGGCACACCATCGAGCACGTGTTCGACACCTCCCCCGAGCGCCTGTGGGAGGTGTTCTTCTTCGACGAGGACTACGCCCGCGGGCTCTACGAGCGCATGCGGCTGACGGTGGTGCGGCGCGACCTGCAGCGCGAAGGCGAGGGCCCGAGCCTGATCGTGCGGCGCAAGCTGCAGCTGGCGGCCGACCGCGAGCTACCGGGGGCGCTCAAGCGGCTGTTCCAGGGCACGTCGACAGTCACCGAGGTCGGCGAGTTCAACGCGGCGCTGCGCCGCTACAGCGTGACGATCCAGGTGCCGGTGATCGGTAACCTGGTCGACTACGGCGGCGAGTACACGTGGGAGACCTTGCCCAGCGGCCAGCTGCGCCGGGTGTGGCGCGGGCACTGCGATGCGCGGATCCCCTTGGTCGGCGGCAAGCTCGAGGCCTACCTGCTCGGCGAGATCGAGAAGAGCATGGCCGAGAACTTCGCGTACACCCGCGAGTGGCTGAAGGCGCACCCGGCGAGCTGAGGCGACGCGCGGGTCGCTGCTGCGAACTCCGCGGACGCTGGCTGTCGGGTCGGCCGAGAGGCTGTCCTGAGAGACAGGCTATCCGTCGAGGCAGGTGGCAGTGGGGCGCTTGGCGCTCGCGCGGAGCGGCGGCTCGGGAGGCTGTCCGGAAAGACAGCCATCCAGCCGAGTGCGAGTCGGGCCTGGCGGGCTCGAGCGGTGGAGCGGCAGAGCTGTCCTGAAAGCCAGGTAATATGCCGAGCACGGTCGGCGTGGCTGTCCTGAAGGACAGGTCCACCAATGCCAAGCGCAGTCGGGGCTGGCCTTTAAGAAATGAAACGGCCGGGGACGTCCTCCGCGAGGACCTTCCCCGGCCGATGTCGGCGCAGGCGCCGGTCAGACGGCCGCGAGGGCGTGGTCGAGGTCGGCGATCAGGTCGTCGACGTGCTCGATGCCCACGCTGATCCGGATGAAGCCGTCGGCGATGCCGAGGCGATCGCGGGTGTCCTTGGGGACAGACGCGTGGGTCATGATCGCCGGGTGCTCGATCAGGCTCTCGACGCCGCCGAGGCTCTCGGCCAGGGTGAACACACGCACTGCCTTGAGGAAGCGGCGCGAGGCCTCGAGGTCGCCCTTGAGGTAGATCGAGATCATGCCGCCGAAGCCGCGCATCTGCTGGCGCGCGAGGCCATGCTGCGGGTGGCTCTCGAGGCCGGGGTAGATCACGCGCTCGACCTTGGCGTGGCGCTCGAGGTGGGCGGCGACGGCGGCCGCATTGGCGGCGTGCCGCTCCATGCGCAGCGCGAGGGTCTTGAGGCCGCGCAGGGTCAGGAAGCAGTCGTGCGGGCTGGGGACCGCGCCGACGGCGTTCTGCAGGAACGCGAGGCGATCGTAGAGGCCGGAGTCGCGGCAGACGACGGCGCCGCCGACGGTGTCGGAGTGGCCGCCGATGTACTTGGTGGTGCTGTGGACGACGATGTCGGCGCCGAGCTCGAGCGGGCGCTGGAAGGCCGGCGACAGGAAGGTGTTGTCGACCGCGAGCAGCACGCCCTTGGCCCGGCAGATCGCCGCGATCGCGGCGACGTCGCCGAGCTTGAGCATCGGGTTGGTCGGCGTCTCGAGCCACGCCAGCTTCGTCTGCGGGGTGATCGCCGCGGCGAAGGTGTTGGGGTCGAGCGGGTCGGCGTAGCTGAAGCGCAAGCCCTGGCGCTGCAGGACCTTGTCGAACAGGCGGAAGGTGCCGCCGTACATGTCGTCGCCGGCGACCACGTGATCGCCGGCGCTCAGCAGCTGCAGGACGGTGTTGGTGGCGGCCAGGCCCGAGGCGAAGGCGAGGCCGTAGGCGCCGCCCTCGAGCGAGGCGATCGCCCGCTCGAGCGCGTAGCGGGTCGGGTTGTGGGTGCGGCTGTATTCGAAGCCGCTGTGCTCGCCGGGGCCGCGCTGGGCGTAGGTCGAGGTCTGGAAGATGGGGGGCATCACCGCGCCGGTGACGGGCTCGGGGTGCTGGCCGCCGTGGATGGCCAGGGTCTCGAAGCGGGCGCCGGCGGGCACGTGATCGGAGGCGGGGTCGTAGACTGCCATGCGGACATGTCCCTTCGGGCTACTGCTGCGAGGCGAGGTAGTCGATGAGATCGATCTTGGTGAGGAGGCCGAGCAGGCGGTCGCCCTCGGTGACCAGCACGACCTTGGCGTCGTTGAAGATGCTGCGCAGCAGCTGGATCCGCGTGTGCGGGGTGACGGTGGCGTAGTCGCTGTTGACGAGGTCGGCCAGCGGCTCGTCGAGGCGGCCCTCGCTGCGCACGAGGAAGTTGAGGAGGTCGAGCTCGCTGACGATGCCGCAGTGGCGGCCGTGCTCGTCGAGGATCGGCAGCTGGCTGATGCTGTTCTCCTTGAGCGTCTGGATCGCCACGCGCACCGAGGTGTCGCGGGTGGCGGTGATCGTGCGGCCGGGCTTGCGCTTGAGGATGTGGGCGACGTAGCCGCTGGCCTCGTCCTCGTCGAGGAAGCCGTTCTGGCGCATCCAGTCGTCGTTGAAGATCTTGCTGAGGTACTTGGTGCTGCTGTCGGGCAGCAGGACCAGCAGGCGCTTGGGCTGCTTGAGCGTGCGCGCGTACTTGATCGCGCCCAGCACCGCGGCGCCGCCCGAGCCGCCGACCGAGATGCCCTCGCGACGCACGAGCTCGCGCGTCATGATGAAGCACTCCTTGTCGTCGACCTGGACGATCTCGTCGAGGATGTTGAGGTTCATCGTCGACGGCAGGAAGTCCTCGCCGATGCCCTCGACGTAGTAGCTGAAGGGCTTGGTGAGCCGGCCGGTCTTGACGTACTCGTAGTAGAGCGAGCCGACCGGGTCGACGCCGACGATCTTGACCGCCGGGTTCTTCTCCTTGAAGTACCGGCCGCAGCCCGACAGCGTGCCGCCGGTGCCCATGCCCGAGACGAACACGTCGAACTCGCCGCCGGTCTGCTCCCACATCTCGGGCGCAGTGCTGAGGTAGTGCGCCTCGGGGTTGGCGGGGTTGTGGTACTGGTTGGCGTAGAAGGCGCCCGGGGTCTCCTCGACGATCCGCCGCGAGACCGAGTAGTAGCTGCGCGGGTCGGAGGGGTCGACCGCCGTGGGGCACAGCACGACCTTGGCGCCGTACGACTTGAGGTTGTCGATCTTCTCGCGCGACATCTTGTCGGGCATGACGAAGATGCACTTGTAGCCGCGCGTGGAGGCGATCATCGCCAGGCCGGCGCCGGTGTTGCCGCTGGTCGCCTCGACGATGGTGCCGCCAGGCTGCAGCATGCCGCGCGTCTCGGCGTCGCGGATGATGTTGAGCGCCACCCGGTCCTTCATCGAACCAGCCGGGTTCAACATCTCGAGCTTGACGTAGACCTCGGACGTGAGGCCCTCGGTGACGTGATTGAGACGGACGATCGGGGTGTTGCCGATCGCGGCGGTGACGTCGGCCCGGGCGCCCTTCATCAGCGCCCGCTCGGACCGGGACGTATTGTTGCTCATGTACCCTCCGCGGCGTCGTCGCGCGCGCGCGACGAAGATACGGGGGTTTGCGTCAGGTGGCGAGCGCAGGCGCGAGGGTGCGCGTGGTCTTGCTCACGGTGATGCGGCCGCGCGCGCGCTCCTCCGCTTGCCGACCTCGAAATACCACCCGAGGCTGAAGGTGACGATCGGGTACCAGCGCTTGAGGTCGAGGTTGAGGTGGATGAGGTGCGTCTTCATGCCGCCGACGCGCAGGCCGAAGTTGAGCGCGCCGCGGTCGAGCCGGCTGGTCAGCGAGAGCTCGAGCTGCAGCGCGTGGTTGCCCCACAGCGCCGGCTGAGCCAGGCCCTGATGACCATTGTCCTGGTTGGCCACGGTCGGGAACGGGAAGATGAAGCTCCAGCCGGCGGCGGCGCCGAACATCTTGCCCTGATAACCGGCGAACAGGCTCGGCTGCAGCACCGCGGGCATCGCGTTGCGCGAGTTGCCCACGTTGTAGCCGATGCCGATGCTCGGCCGGAACATCGCGTACTTGGCGAATTGCAGCTGATAGGCGAAGTCGAGGAGCAGCGGCGCGAAGTGGAAGCGCTCGCACCGCTTGGGGCTGTCGTCGCACGCCTGGCTGGCGCGCACCCAGTCGGCGACGATGGCGATCCGCAGGCGATGCCGCGCAGGGAGCTGGCGCTGGCGCGGATCGCTGAGACCCTCGTTGCCGATGCTGCGCGCGGGAGCGGCGGCCGCGGCGGTCGGCAGCGCGAGCGCGAGCGCGACCAGGACGGAAAGACAGCGCACGGACGTCAGGATCAACCGAGCGCGGCGAGGTGTAAAGTCTCCGGCCGATCGCGGTCCGTGCCGGCAGCCGGTCAGGCGCAGGACGCTGCGCACGACCGGTCCGCGGCGCGCGCGGACGGATCGTGCAGGGGGCGGCCACTCGCCGCGGGGGAGCGAGAGGGTGCTCGGGCGGCCGACGCTGGAGCCGCACGGGCGACGGTTCGCCAGAGCCGGGCGGTGCGCCTCGCTCGTGACGACAAGGATTCCCGCCCGGCGATGGCGACTGGCCGAGGGTGCGGCCCGCTGGCGCCTCACGACCGTGCCTCGCTCGGGGCACGGCCGGCTCGCGAAATCACTCCGGGTCGAGGCCGTCGCGTTCGCCGTGGATGACGATCGCTTCGCCGCTGAGCGCGCGTGCGGCCTGGAGCCCGGCCATGACCGCCCCCTCGGCGCAGGCCAGGTCGAGGCCGCCGCCGACCCAATCGCCGGCGAGCCAGAGGTTGCGAAAGCCGCTGTCGCCGGCGCCGAGGCGGTGCCGCGGATCGCCGGGGAGGGTGACGATCTGGCGATCGCTGGCGTTCTGCGTGGTCCAGCAGTGCTGGGCGGCCAGGCGGTGCTCGGCGGCGCGGCCCTGCGGGTCGAGCAGCAGCTCCCAGTTGAACTCGTCGGCGCCGGCGAGCGAGGCCTCGGGCCACAGGGCGCGCGGATGGCTCTTGAGCCAGGTCTCGGCGATGTCGCGCACGGGCTCGCGGCTGCCGTCGGCGGAGCGTTCGGGGCGCGGCCCGCTGAGCGAGGCGATCGCGCCCGGCCAGTGCTCGCGCGGCCAGCCCTCGTAGACGGCGGCGGTCGAGAGGTTGACCCACCGCGGCAATTCGGTGCGCACGATCCCGCCGGCGCCGGCCTGCGCCGGGGCGCCCAGCAGCTGCGGCCAGGTCGGCGAGAGCCACAGCTGCGCGCCCATGGCGGCGATCGAGTGGGTGTGCTCGAGCATGGTCTCCCAGCGCGGGTCGCGGGCGGCGAGCTCGCGGGCGGCCCCGGCGAGCGCGGGCGGCGGGACGCCGAGGATGATGTCGTCGAAGTCGACGCCGGCGCGCAGGACGACCTCCTCGACCTCGGGCGACTCGTTGGCCTCGAAGTCGATGGCCTGGATCACTGGGTCGTCGCCGAGGACGATCTGCGAGTAGAGCGGGCGGCTCGGCCAGCACGGCAGACCCTTGACCTTGATCAGCGGCTCGTAGTCGTCGACGCCGGGCGCGAGCTCGATCTGGCGGCCGACGACCGCGGCCGACACTGCCGGTTGCCTCGGATCGGGGCAGAGGTGCTTGAGCTTGTGGAAGAAGCGGAAGCGGACGCCGCGGTCGCGCAGGAGGCGGTAGAGCGGGGCGAACAGGACCTCGCCGAGGCCGGCCGCGGGGGTGTAGTAGAGCGCGCCGGAGAAGGCGAGGTAGCGGCGCAGCGCGGCGCGGAGCAGGGCGCCGGCGGCGGCGACGGGGCGCTCGACGTCGCCTGACTCATAGGACATGTGGTCGGCGTAGAGGGCGACGAGCACGGTGCTGGCGAGCGACTCCTCGGAGGCGCCGTGGCGGCGCAGCCAGGCGCGCAGGTCTTGATCGTCGATCGCGGAGAAGCCGGCGCGATCGAGGCCGTCGTGGAGGATCCCGCGCACGGTGGCGAGGGCGAGGTCGACCATGATCGTGAACTGCGGGTGGCTCTGGCGCGCGCCGAGGCCGACGAGCGCGCGCAGGCTGTGCTCGCCGCAGTGCGTGAGCGGCTGGGCCCAGGCGCGCCGCTGTCGCGAGGTCTTCGGGGCGTCCTCGGCGTGGACGGCCGCGGCGGCGCGGCGGAGCAGGCCGTCGTAGTCGGGGCTCTGCGGGTCGAACCCGTCGTAGGCGCGCACGCCCTGGCCGCCGGCGCGGCGCATCAATGCCGGCCACAGCGAGCGCGAGGCGTCGGGCCAGCGCGGGACGATCGCGGACCAGGTCGAGTACTGCGGGTGCAGGCGCGGGATGCAGTCGATCGCCCAGAGCAGCAAGGTCTGGGCGAAGTGCCACACGCTCGGCTGGGTGGCGCCGTCGCCGGGCAGGCTGTCGCCGCGCGGCAAGCTCATCTTCCACGGCGGGGTGCGGTCAAAGCGGTCACCTGTCCCGAGGAGCAGGTGGTCGCACGGCTTGAACGCCTCCTTGAAGGTCGCGAGCGGGGCGCCGGGGGTCCGCCGCGTCTCGGCGTAGACGCGCCGCGCGAGGGCGAAGGCGTTGTCGTACCAGCCGTACCAGACGTGGTGGCCGAGCGCCTCGCTGCGGGCGTGCGCGCGCAGGTTGCGGCCGCTGCGGGCCTTGCCGCCGAGGCGCCAGCCGATCTGGTAGACGGTGATGTCGTAGCGCTCGCGCCAGCCGGGCAGCTCGGTGAGCGCGAACACGGCGCTGAGCGAGCCGAGCCCGCCGCCGAACACGGCGAGCTTGCGGGGGCGAGTGGGAGGGCCGGCAGACATGGCGGCAGAGGTCGGCGATGGTAGCTCGCTTCCGCCCGGAGCGGTCCTCCTCGGATGTTCAGCCCCCCTGGGTCCGATGCGTCATGTCGATGAAGTTGTGGATGAAGCCGCAGGTGGAGCAGGCGAGCGAATGGACCGGCGCCGAGTGGGTGAAGCCGCCGCTCGGGGAGGTGAACCGCAAGGTGCTCATGTGCAGCGGCAACGGAGCGCGCGTGTCGTGGCCCGCGAAGATGGCGACGGGCAGCAGCGTGACGCCGCCGCACATGACGCAGGTCTTGTGGGCGCCGGAGCGGCGGCGCTCGCGGGTGTCGTCGGCGACGCCGCGGGCGCGCGTGTCGGCGTCGGCCAGCTCGCGCCGCAGCCGCTCGTTCTCCTGCTCGAGCGCGGCGAGCTGCAAGAGCAGCGCCTCACGATCGTCGCGGTAGGCCACGTCGACGACACTTTAGCAGGTCGCCGCCAGACGCTGCTACCCTCGCGCCCGGTGACCCGCTTCATCGCCCGTCAATGCGAGCGCGCGAGCTGCCGCCTCCGCTTCCCGGTGGCCGAGGGCAGCCCGCTCGGCGAGTCGTGTCCGCACTGCGGCGGACCGACGGCCGTCGACCCCGAGCCGTACGAGACCCACGAGGCGCGCGCGCCGGCGCAGGCGAACGGGCCGAGGGTCCACGCGCTGCTCGACAACGTCCGCAGCTTGAAGAACGTCGGCTCGATGTTCCGCACCGCCGACGGAGCCGGGCTCGAGCACATGCACCTGGCCGGGTTCACGCCCACGCCCGATCACCCGGCGATGGCGAAGACCGCCCTCGGCGCGGAGAAGACGGTGCCGTGGACGCTGCACCGCGACGGCGCGGCGGCGGCGGCCTGGTTGTGCGACGCCGGGTATCGCTTGTGGGCGCTCGAGGGCGGGCCGCGGGCGACGCCGTGGTTCGCGGCGCTCGAGGAGCGCGCGGGGTCGCCGATCGTGCTGGTGGTCGGGCACGAGGTGTCGGGCGTCGACCCGCGGATCCTGGCCCGCTGCGAGCGCGTGCTGGCGCTGCCGATGCTCGGGCTCAAGGGGTCGCTCAACGTGAGCGTGGCGTTCGGCGTGGCGCTCTACAGCCTGCGCTTTGGGACAGGGGGCGACTGATGCTCGCGCGGGCGCAAGACTGTGCGCCAGCGCAACCTGGCGCGCGTCCGCGGTGCGGCGAACGGTGATTGAAGGGGAGGCGGTGGCGCCGCCGCAGGCTGTGCGATCGAACAGGTGCGATGGGCCATGCGCCCGGACTGCCGCGCGCGTGGGCCGGGAGCGCTTGCCGCCAGATACGCGAGATTTCATGGCCGGCGGGCTTTTCGCTGCGCGTGCGGATCCGCCACATCGAAGTAGCGACTCGTGCGTGACATATCGCGGACGAGGCGCCGGGGCTGGAGTTGTGTTACCGTGCCGGCCTCTCAGAGGAGAACCCGAAACGTGATGCTGCTTCGAACTCTGGCTGTTCCTGTCCTGGTGCTCGGTCTGGCGGTGGCTGGCTGTGGCAAGAAGACCCCCGACGGCACGACTCCACCGGGCGAGACCGGCGCCGGCGGTGCATCCGCCGGAGGTGGTGATTCCGGCGGCGGTGAAGCGGGTGGTGAGTCCGGTGGTGAGGCCGGCGGTGACACGGGCGCCGCGGCCGGCGAGCCCGATACGTCGCAGAAGGTCTGCGACGCCGAGGTGGGCGACACGCCGAAGGCCGTGTTCGCCGACAACGTGATCCTGCGCCTGCCGAAGGGCATGGACCTGGTCGAGGAGAACCCGTTCTTCGCCCGCATCGCCACCAAGGAGACCGTCTCCACGTGCGACGGCGTGATCAGCTTCGGCGCGCTCGGCTACTTCCAGGCCGACGCGGCCAAGACCGTCAAGCAGGTCCGCGACGAGACGATCACGGCCGCGCGCGGCGTGCCGCCGAGCGAGGTCACCTGGGCCGACGAGACCGAGAAGGGCCGCGACTACTCCGGCTCGTACTCGATCCCGGAGGACTCGAAGGGCAACCCGCCGATCAAGGGCTGGTTCGTGATCAAGGAGAAGGCCGGCTACACGTTCTGGTACGCGCTCGAGACGCATCCGAACGCCTGGAACGCGCTCGCCAAGACCTTCCAGGAGTCGGGCAACCGCCTCCGCATCGGGCCGAACATCGCGGCGCCGCCCGCCCCGACGCCGCCCGCAGGCAAGAAGAAGGGCAAGTGAGCTGAGCGCGTCGCAAGGCGCGTCCCCGCGGCTCCGCGCTCCGGCGCGGGGCCGCTGTCGTTTTTACGGGAGCGCATGCGAGACCGTCGCTCGATGATGACGAGGGGCGCAGCGAGCGATCGCAAGATCGACGTGGCAGCGAGGTCGACTGCCAGTCGTGTTCGCCAGACATCGTTCTCGTCGAGGTCGTCGGGTTCGTCCGTGGATTGACTTCGCCGGCGGCACGCGGTCTGATCGCGCCACGCCGGGCCGCGGGCCCGTCACGCCAAGGAGAATCTCGATGTCGCGCGTCGCCCTGTCTCTCGCTCTCGCGCTCGCGTGGGCCCCGCTCGCCGGCTGTGCCGTGAGCGCCAGCGCAAGCACTGGCTCCGGGGCCATGTCCTCGGGGACAGGTCCTCAGGGCAAGCCGGCGCGGCGGGTCGACGAGGCCGGCGGGGAGGCAGGCGGAGCCGGGGCCGCGCCGGCCGGTCCGCCGCCGTGTCAGCCCGCGCTGGCCGACAACCCGACGGCGCTGTTCGGCACGCGGATCCTGGTGCGGATGCCGAAGGGGGTCGAGCTGGCCGAGCAGAACCCGTTCTACGCCCAGGCGATCGCGCCCGACCAGGCGACGAGCTGCGGGCAGCCGTTGGCCTACGCGGCGGTCGGCTTCTTCGAGTACCCGAACGCGGCGGCCACGGCGGTGCGCGATCAGGTGCTCGAGCTGCGCGGGATCGCCAAGGGCACGGCGACGTGGGAAGACGAGGGGACGCGCGGCAAGGTGTACACCGGGGCCTACTCGGTGCCGGCCGACGCGGCCACCGGCGCGCCGGCAGTGCGCGGGTGGTTCGTGCTGCGCGACGCGAACGACAAGTACGGCTACTTCGCGCTGTACGAGACCGACCCGGCCCACTGGGACGCGCTGAAGAGCGTGCTGGTGGCGAGCGGCAAGTCGCTGCTGGTGAAGCCGCGATTGGCCGCGTCGCCCGTCGACGCGACCGTGAGCGCCGCGCCGCCCGCGACGTCGGGCGGAACCTCGGGCGCGGCGGGCGGACTCACGGCCGAGCCGGCGGGGGCGAAGCCGGCGAAGGCCAAGAAGGACGTGAAGGCGAAATAACGGCGGCGGGGCTAACGCACGCGGTTCTCTCTACGAGGCGCTTGCGGGCCGCATCACAGTCGAGTACAAGCCGCAGGTCCCAGCCGCGCGTGGCGCTCGTGACCCTGTCGTCCAGAGGCCTAGGACAGTGGCCTTTCACGCCACCAACACGGGTTCGAATCCCGTCAGGGTCGTCTCGCGCGCGGCTGGGCCCCTTGAGCCCGCCTCAGGGGCTCTGGGCCCGTAGCTCAGTTGGTAGAGCAACGGACTTTTAATCCGTGGGTCGTCGGTTCGATCCCGACCGGGCTCATCTGTGATACCGCTGAGATCGTACCTCGGCGGACCCATCACAACGCTCTCTTCGGTGCAACACCCGCATCGGAGGAAGCGTGTCGTTTGCAAATCCGAATATCGAGGGTCCAGGGCGTAGAAAAGCGTCCTGGCCGCGCCCGCCGCGCCCGTCGAGACCGAGCGGATGGTCCAGGGCCGCCAAGGCCGAGGGGGTCATCCGAGCCGGCGGGCGCCGGCCGATCGCGTCGCCTGTCGGCCGCACGGCTACGGCACGCGGGTTCGTGGCGGGGGGACCGTCGAGATGGGGAACACCAGGCGCTCCGCGGGCTCGAGCTCGACGCGCCGCGGGCTGCGAGTGCCGCCTCGTCGGGCGAGGGGTGGGTGCTCGCGGAAGGCGAAGAGCGGGCGCCCGCGGAGCTCGCGGGCTGCGGGCGTGAAGTCGTCGGCGAGCCAGAGCTCGGCCGGGTGACGGTCGAAGCGGAGCGCCGACAGCCGCCAGACCTCGGCGACCAGCGGCGCGCCGTCGGCTTCGACGGCGTCCTGAAACGGCTCGATTTCCAGCAGTTGCCCCGGAGCGAGCCGCGCGACGTAAGCGCAGCCCGCAACGTCGTCGCAGATCCGAAGCCAGCGTGCTTCGCCGCCATCCCTGGCGGCGATTTTTTCGGCGTGAACCATGACGCTGCGGCGCTTGATCGTCCCGTCGCCGCCCCCCTTGATGGGGAAGTGCAACACGAACCATGCCGGCTCGGGTGTCGTTGACAAATCGGATCTTGAGCCAGATCTCCCGCCAACCCTTGCGCTCCTCGCCGAGAGCGACGCGCTCGACGCCGCGGCGATATGAAGTGTGGCCGCAGACCATGAGTGATCGGCAACGTACAGAGAAGGTCGAGGCGATGTCGCGCTGGAGCTTGTGGTGAAGCCGCTTCTTCTCGAGTGGGAACGGCCGCGCCAATTTTCGGGGAGGTTGCCTCGAGCTCGAGGTGCGCCAGCACCGCTGTGTCCAGCGTCTCCTCGGCGCGGCCAGGCGCGCGCGTCGTGGCGACTTGGGGCTCACGGTCGCACGCCACGCGCTCAAACCCTTGGCGAGGCACAGCGCCGCGAGGCCCTGGGAGCGGACGGCGCCTCGCGTGTCGAGGGCCGCGGCAGGGCGGAAACTGGCCGGCCCGAGATCTTCTGTTATGTTGGCGCTGAGCTCGCCACCGGAGGTTTCGCCATGCGGATCGCACGAGGCCCGACTGTCGCCGTCAGCTTCCTCGTGGCCATGGGCCTGGGCGCGACGCTGGCCGCAGCGGCCCCCGCCGACTCCCTGTCGGCTTGTTTGAACCGGTGCGACCGCGCCCGGCTGTCGGAGACCAACCGGGCGACGTGCCGCCTCGACTGCGAGCAGGACGCGGCGACCGATCCGGAGCTGATCCGCTCGCAGATCGCGGCGCAGACGAAGACGGGGGCGGGGCCGAAGCCCACGCCCGCGCCGCGGCCGACGACGCCGGCGACAAAGCCGACGCCGGTGGTGACCGGGCGGGCGGCATGCAAGGCGGAGTGCGCGGCCGATCGCACGCTGTCGGCCGACGATCGCGCGACCTGCCAGCTCGAGTGCGACCAGGTCGAGGACACGGCCGGGACGCGGGGCGGGGCGGGCGCGACCACGATCGGGCCGGCGAGCCCGAACCCGAGCGCCGCGCCGAGCGGGCCGATCGCGGTGGCGACCGGTTCGGTGGCGCGGCCGAGCCTCGGCGTGGGACCGTCTAGCTTTTTGGCCATGTGCCTCGAGACATGTCGCAAGGGCCCGGTCAAGTTGAGCGCGACCGACCAGGCGACCTGCCGCCTGACCTGCGAGAACTCGGCGAGCGTGGTCGACGTGGCGCTCGACGCGGTGCCGAGCGGGTGGTTCGCGGTCGCGCCGGCGCCGACGGTGATGACTGCGCCCCGGCCGGCCCCGCCGACGGTGACTGCGACGCCGACCAGCACGCCGCCGACGCGGCCGAGCGCCGCGGGGACCCCCGGAACGGCCGCGGGGGGCACGTGCCAGGCGGCGCGGGCGACCTGCGAGGGCGCGTGCGCGAAGGTGCAGACGCAGTGCGAGCGCGGATGCGGCAAGCAGAAGGTCGAGACGGACCGCGAGACGTGCAAGCTCGACTGCGGCGAGAACCTCGGGCTCTGCACTGCCGACTGCACGGGCGCGCACGCGAGCTGCGTCAACCGCGGGAGCCGCTGAACCGAATCGCTGTGGCGAGGGCTACGATGGACCTGCCCCTGCAGCACGCGAGCTGCGTCGGCCGCGAGAGCTGAACCGGGTCGGCGCCATGACCCGCGCCGTCAACCGCGAGGGCCGGGCAGCGGATGGGCGGCGAGATCGAGGAAGGCGAGGCGCAGGGTCTCGCCGACCGCGCCGAGGCTGCGCGCGTCGAGCTTGTCGCGCGTGTCGGCGTGGGTGTGCCAGGCGGGGTAGTCGTAGTCGATGAGAAGGATCGAGGGCACCCCGGCCTCGTGGAGCGGGACGTGATCGTCGAGCAACGGCACGGCCAGCGGGGCGGCGTCGAAGGCGGTGAAGCCGTGCGCCTGTCCGATCGACCAGATCCGCTCGATCAGCGCCGGGTGCTGGGCCAGGCTGGCGCGGTCGGGCTGGATCCGCAGGTCGCGGTCGCCGACCATGTCGAGGACGACGCCGAACTCGGCGCGGGCCACCAGCGGGAAGCGACCCTGAAGGACCTCCGTGGCGAGCGCGCGCGAGCCGGCCAAGTAGGGGCCGACGTCGGGGCGGCCGAGCTCCTCGCCGTCGAACAGGATGACGGTGACGCCGATGTCCGGCGGGAGCTGGCGGACGAGCAGCGGCACGAGCTCGAGCACGACGGCGAGGCCGCTGGTGCCGTCGTTGGCGCCGACGATCGGCTGGTCGCGCCGCGATGGGTCGGGGTCGGACTCGGCCCACGGGCGGGTGTCGAAGTGCGTGGCGAGGATGAACCGGCGCGGCGCCTCGGGGCGCACGTGGCCGACGAGGGTGGTCATGTCGAAGCTGGCGCCGGTGAGCGGGTCGGCGCCGCGGTGCTCGAGGCGGTCGACCTGGGCGGCGCCTGCTGCCTGCAGGTCGGCCGCGAGGGCCTCGATCGCGCCCGCCCGCCGCGCGTCGCCGAGCGCTCGCGGGTAGCGTTCGAGCAGCCGGTCGACCCGCGCGAGCGCGGCCGCGCCGGAGAAGCGCTCGCCGGTGTCGCCGCTGGCCGCGAGGCCCGATGACGGCGACCCCGCGGGGCGACCGCAGGCCAGGACGAGACCGGCGCAGGCGAGGAGGCTGCGGAGGTGCATGGGTGGCCCTGGCATGCCCTGCCGACCAGGCGCGCGCAAGGAGAAACGTCGGCGTCGGCGCCGGACCGCGGGTGAGGCCGCCTGACCCGGCCGGGTCGGGGTCGACCGGGCGGAGCCGTGAGCGCCGGTGCGGCTCGTGATGTATTCAGGACATGTTCATTGAGCAATGTACGTTACGACATGGTTTAATGGACATGTCTCTTGAATCTTCTCGACCCGGCGCGATCAGGGCAGGCGTTCGAGGAGCTCGAGCGTGCGCTGGGCCTCACGGGCGACCGAGGGGCGGGCGTCGGCGACGAAGGCGGCGACGAGCGGGATGTCGGGGCGACGGCCGAACTCCGAGAGGTTGGCGAGGGCGCCGACGAGGGCGGTGCGGGCGGCGTCCGGTTCGGCGAGGACCGCGAGGGCGCGGCCGCGGTAGTCGATGGCGCCGAACTTGCCGGCGAGGAGGATCCGCGCGTGATGACGCACCAGCCCGTGCGGGTCGAAGGTGGCCCGCACGAGGGCGTCGCGGTCGTCGCGGGCGGCGAAGCCACGCGCGCCGGCGACGCGGACGGCGGGGTTACGATCGGCGGAGAGCTTCGGGGCGAGCTCCTGCAGGACGGAGGACGGGGTGACGGCCGGGTCGAAGGCGAGTTGGGCGGCCCAGATCCGCAGCTGCTGATCGCGGCGGCCCAGCGCGGCGGCGAGGACGTCGCGGATCTCCGGCTGCCCGCGGTGGAGGCTGACGAGGACCCGCGCGGCGGCGCGCATGAGGGCGAGGTCGCGGTCGCGGAGGCTGTCCCAAAGGGCAGGTCGCGCGGCGGGGCTGCGCACCACCTGCTGCAGGGCGCGGCGCTGGTCGACGCCGGCGCGGACCCACTCGGACATGCGGTCGATCAGCGGGAGGCAGCGGACCACCAGCGCGGCGTGTCGCGCGGTCAGGCGCGGCTGCAAGCCGGTCCAGGCGAGGCCGCCGACCGGGCCGACGTAGTCGTTGAGGCGGTTGATGAGGAAGGCGGTGCCGAGGCGATCGACGCGGTGGGCGAGGCGCACGACCGCGGCTTCGCGGGCGCGGCCGTCACGGACCAGGCTGGCGACGCCGAGAGCTCCGCTGGTGGCCGCGCCGAGGCGCTCGATCCGCTCGAGGTCGGGCGCGCGGAGGTCGAGGAAGGCGAGGCCGAGGTCGTGGTGGAGGCCGGCGTCGCGGAAGGCCCGGTCGAGCGCGGGCACGAGGGTGATCGGCTGGCCGGCGAGGATGTGATCGAGGTCGGCGGCGGCCTCCTGCACCCGCGTGGTGCTGCGGTGCAGCAGGTCGGCGGCGCGCAGCAGGACCCGCGCGACCGGGGTGTGTCGTCGGAGCTCACGCCGGTCCGCGGTCATGCGGACATGCTGCCTCGATCGCGGGCACGAGCTCCAGCGCCACCGGAGTGGCCGATGCCGCGCACGCGGTGTATGTCTCGGCCATGAGAGCAGACGCAGGACCGAAGGCGAATTCGTCGGTGTACACGCGGCGAGAGCTGCTGGGCGCGAGCGCGGGGGTGGTGAGCCTCGTGGTGATCGGCTGCGCCGGCAAGCTGCCGCCCGCGCACGAGGTGCCGGCCGATGGCGGCGAGGTGGCGATCGCGCTCGCAGACGCGCCCGAGCTGACTCAGCCGGGCGGGGTGATGACGCTCGCGGTGGCGGGGGTCAAAAAGCCGGTGCTGGTGGTCCGCGACGGCGACAGCTTCGAGGCGCTGCTGCTCAAGTGCACGCACATGGGCTGCACGCCCGGCTGGAACGCGACCGAGCGCAGCCTGGACTGCCCGTGCCACGGCTCGCGCTTCGACGCCCACGGGGCGGTGTTGAAGGGGCCGGCCAAGGCGCCGCTCGAGAAGTTCGCGGTGACGTCCGACGGCTCGACGCTGCGCTTCCGCGTGGCGTAGGGCGCGAGTCGGCTGCGCCGCGCGGACGCGAAGATCGGTGGGCGCCAGGCGAGCGCGCCGCTGCGGCCTGACGGCTTCTGCGCGCTCGATCCGGCACGTTGAAACATGCTCTAAAAAACATGTTTTGAGTGACATGTCGTTTAAAACATGTCTGATATGCAGTTTCCCATGAGGCATGTCGAATGGGGCATGTCTTCATGGACATGGCGTGCAGAACATGTCCTATTCGCAGTGTTACAATGGATATGTCTGCGAGGACATGACTCTCGAGACATGGCGATTGAGCCATGCTCAGTGCCATGAGAACGTCCGATCGACGGGGCGATCAGGAGCCGGCGCGCAGGGCGGCGATTCGGGGCTTGCGGCTCTCGGGGCTGTCGAGGCTGTCGAGGCTGAAGGAGCGGGCGTCGCCGAGGTGCTCGCGGATCATCGTGGCGGTGCGCTCGACCTCCGCGCGCAGGGCTGCGTCGGGGCGGACGAAGCTGGTCCAGGCGATGTCCTCGCGCTCGGGGTCGTACTCCCACAGGCCGACGATCCGGCCGCGGTCGAGGATCGCGTGGCTCGGTAGGTCCTGCAGGCCGCCGATGGCCTCGACGCGCGCGACGTCGGCGGGCTCGAGCAGGAGGTCGAGCTGGCGTCGCAGCAGCAGCAGGCCGTCGAGGCTGGCGACGAGGCGGTAGACCGGGGTCTCGGGCGGGACGAAGGCGCGCAGGGCCTCGAGGTGCTCGGGCACGGCCAGCAGCGGGCTGTCCTCGGAGACAGGTCGCAGGTCCAGCGAGGCGACCGCTGCCTTGCTGGCCTTGACGCCGAGGCCGGAGAAGGCCTGGAAGTGGGCCAGGCTGGCGGGGCCGCTCCAGCGGAAGAACCGGCGCGCGAGCTCGACGTAGGCTTCGGGCGCGGCGAGCGCGGAGCCGGCCAGCGGCGAGTCGGTCCAGCGGACGTAGGCGTAGCGCTGCTGGTCGAGGCGACCGCCGATTGGCTGGCGGCGGATCTCGCCGGCAGTCTGTCGGCGCGCGACGGGCCTGCGGACTCCGGGCGGGCCGCTTCGAGGGAGCCGTCATCCGCTCGACGATCGCGGTTCTCGCTGTCTCTGAGGACATGTCCTTCGAGGCATGCGTGAAAGGACATGCCCTGGAGGACATGTCCTTTCGTCACCTGCGTCAAGCGCTGCCCGGTCGGCAGCGCAGCGGGCGGCTCACCAGACCTCGCAGGTGTCCTTGGCGCGCATGGCGGCGCCGGGCTGGCACTGGAACGTCTCCGCGAAGGTCGAGAAGTGGGCCAGGGGGACGTTGACGCGCTGCTTGGGGGGGCTGTGCGGGTCGACGGTGGCGCGCAGGCGCTGGCTCTCGGGGGTTTCGTGGGTGCACCAGCCCTGGGCGAAGCCGATGAAGAACAGCTGCTCGGAGGTGAGGCCCTGGATCAGCGGCTCTTCCGGCTTCTTGCTGGCGTGCAGCTTGTAGCCGGCGTAGGCGGCCTTGATCCCGCCGAAGTCGGCGATGTTCTCGCCGAGGGTGAGCTTGCCGTTGAGCTTGACCGCGGGCAGCACCTCGATGCCGCCGTAGGTGTTCTCGATGCACTTGGCGCGGGTCTCGAACTTGGAGGCGACGCTCGGGTCCCACCACTCGCGCAGGACGCCGTCCTTGTCGAACTTGCGGCCCTGGTCGTCGAAGCCGTGGCTGAGCTCGTGGCCCATGACCATGCCGATGCCGCCGAAGTTCATGGCCATCGGGAAGTCGGCGCTGAAGTACGGCGGCTGGAGGATGCCGGCCGGGAACACCATCTCGTTGGCGCTCGGGTTGTAGTAGGCGTTGACCAGCGCGGGCGGCATGTGCCACTCGCCCTTGTCGACCGGCTTGCCGACCCGGTCGAAGTCCCGCTGCAGCAGGAACTTGCGGATCGCCTGGCCGTTGCCGGCGTGGCCGGTGCGCTGCAGCTTGAGCTTGCCGTAGTCGCGCCACTTGTCGGGGTAGCCGATCTTGTTGTGCAGCGCCTTGGCCTTCTCGAGCGCGCGCTGGCGGGTGGCGTCGTCCATCCACGCGAGGGCCGGGAGGCCGGCGGCGAACGCCTCCTCGATGGCGGCGATCATCTCGAGGGCGATGTCCTTGCTGGCGCCGGCGAACCGCTCCTTGATGAAGGCCTGACCGACGAGCTCGCCGAGGCCCATGTTGGCCCAGCCGACGCACCGCTCCCACCGCGGCGACAGCTCCTTGGCGCCGGTCAGCGCCGAGGTGAACTGGAAGTCGGCGTCGACGATGTCCTTGCTGAGGGCGGCCGCGCTGACGCGGAGGATGTGCCAGCGCAGGTAGGCCTGCAGGGTGCTCGGGTCGGTGCCGCGGAGCAGCGCGCCGAGCTTTTCGAAGTAGCCGGGGACGGTGACGTTGAGGTCGGCGCCGAGCTTGGTGTAGCCGAACGACTTGAAGAAGCCGGCCCAGTTGAGCTCGGGGTCGAGCTTGCTCAGGCCCTCGACGCCGAGCAGGTTGTAGGTCTTGTCGGGGTCGCGCATCTGATCGCGCGGGGTCTGCAGCTCGGCCAGCGCGGTCTCGAAGGCGACGATCTTGGCGGCGAGGTCGGTCGCGACCTCGGGGGCGTCGCCGAGGAAGCCGAGCATGCGCGCGACGTGGGCCTGGTAGGCGGCCAGCAGCGCCTTGGTGCGCTCGTCGGTCTTGAGGTAGAAGTCGCGGTCGGGCAGGCCGGTGCCGCCCTGGTCGACGAAGACGACGTAGACGTCGGGGCGCTTCGGATCGGGCTCGACGAACAGGTCGAACAGGGGGCCGTGGCCGCCGAACAGGTCGGCGTCCAGACCGCCGACGACGGTCATCAGGGTGTTGGCGTCCTTGACGCCCTTGACCCGCGCGAGCAGGGGCTTGATCGGGGCGATGCCGGCCTTGTCGATCGCGGGCTCGTCCATGCACGCGGCGTAGAAGGAGCCGAGCTTGCTCTCGATCGGGTCCTTCGACTTGGCGCCCGCCGAGCGCTCGAGGATGGCCTTGAGGACCTCGTTGTTGCGGTCGGTGACCTCGCCGAAGCCGCGGCCGTAGCGGGGCTTGTCGGCCGGCGGCGGGGTCTTCCGCAGCCAGCCGCCGCACGCGTACTGGTAGAAGTCGGTGCAGGGGTCGACGTTGGTGTCGAGCGCCGCGAGCACGCCGGCGCCGACCGGCTCGCGCGCGACGAGGTTGGCCCGCTGCACCGGCGAGGGCTGCGGCGCGGCGACAGGCTCGGGGACGGGCGCGGGCGGCTGCGTGTTGGCGGGTTTTTCGCAGGCGAGGGCGAGCAGGGCCAGGACGCAATGCGCGGGCGAGAGGCGTGACATCGGGCGGGACGATGCCACAGCGCGCTCACGCGCCGCGGGTTTCACGAAGTTAGACAACTCACCGCGGCGCGAACGCCCGCAGGTCCAGGGGCACCTGGCGACACCTGGGGCCGGGCGCCGGTTCGCGCGCGGGCCTGGCGGAAAGGACAGGTCGGGCGGGCCGCCACGCCGCCGGATCGTGCGGCAGGGTCGCCGGCCCCCGGGCGCAGGCTATCCGAAGGGCCAGGTCGCGTGGTGGCGCGAGGATCGTCGGCACATGGCTGAAGAGACAGAACTACAGCCTGGCCGAAGGGGCAGGTCAGTCGGCCCAGCCGTCGGCGACGAGGCCGGCGACGATGGCCCGCGAGCGGTGACCCCAGATCGGGTGCGGCTCGGTGGCGAGGGCGTCGGCGAGGCGGTTGGCGGCGGCGGCGGAGGTGATGTTCTCGCGCTCGGCCAGCTCGAGGGCGCGGCGGGTGACGACGTAGACGGCGTTGTCCCAGTCGCGGCCGTAGTGGCGCTCGATGGCGGCGTCGTGCGGGACCTTGCCGTACTGCTCGTTCGCGCAGTAGACGATGCCCATGCGGTTGCACAGGAAGTCGGGCACGTAGACGATGCCGCGCGCGCGCAGGGCCTCGCCGTCGCGCACGTCGTCGAGGAGCTGGTTGTTGGCGGCGCCGCAGACGATGCGGGCCTGGATGCCGGGGATCGTGTCGGGGTTGAGGACGCCGCCGAGAGCGTTGGGCGCGAGGATGTCGCACGGCTCGGCGAGGATCCGGTTGTCGCCCGGCTCGGCGGGGACGACGGTGAGCGGGGCGCCGGCGAACTCGCGCTCCAGCTGCTCGCGCCGCGCGGGCGACAGCTCGCTGGCGAGGATCGAGCCGACACCGCGCTGCACGAGCTCGCCGATCATCGCCGCGCCGACGTTGCCGGTGCCCTGCATGACGATCTTCTTGCCGGCGAGGTCGCCGAGGCCGAGGTGGGCCAGGGCGCCCTCCATCGCGCACACGACCCCCTTGGCGGTGGCGGGCGAGGGGTTGCCGGCGCCGCCGAGCGCGGGCGGGATGCAGGTGACGAAGCGAGTGCCGCGGTGCACGACGGCCATGTCGGCGGGGCCGGTGCCGGCGTCCTCGGCGGTGATGTAGCAGCCGCGCAGGCTGGCGACGAAGCCGGCGTACTCGGTGTAGAGGCGCTCGCGGAAGCCGACGTCGTGGTAGGGGTGGTCGATGTGGCGGGCGATGAGGCCCTTGCCGCCGCCCCACCACAGGCCGGCGAGGGCGCTCTTGCGGGTCATGCCGTGCGACAGGCGCAGGCCGTCGCTGAGGAAGCCGGCGAGGTCGCCGTAGGGCCAGTAACGCAGGCCGCCCTGACCCTGGCCGCGGGTGGTGTTGTGGACGAAGGCGCCGAACAACGCGCCGGTGGTGGCGCCGACCTCGAGGAAGACACCTTCGTGGCGGTGATAGTCGCGGGTGTCACCGAGGAGATGGGTCGCGATATCGGCGAGCTCGGGGTGCGAGCTGCGGACGACGCCGTTGTCGTGCACGAAGGAGGCGCGGCGACGGCCGAGCGAGGTGAGGTGCGCTGCGAATGCTTCGGGGCTGAGGTCGACGAGGCGCGTCATGACTGCGGCGACTTTAGCCGCCGCCTCGCAGGCGGCGAGGAGGACGGGGCCGTGAGGGCTCGCACCGTCGCCGGGCGCGCGCACGCGTCAGGTGAAGACGGGCACATCGACGTCGTGTATGCCGCCGCAAAGACCGGACGCGCGGCGCCGGCGAGGCTGCAGGGAACGGGCCCACGGCGGGCACGGCGACGGCGATGCGCGAAGGTTTGCGCGCCCGTCAGCCGGCGCCGCGCGGGGCGAGGGCGATCAGGCTGAGGCCCTTGACGCCGGTGTCCTTGTTGAGGGTGCCGTCGATCTCGGCGTAGCGCAGCATGGGGTTGCGCGAGCGGTTCTTGCGGTCGCCGAGGCGCGTCCGGTAGTCGGGCAGCGGCTGGACCTGGTAGGCCCACAGCTGGTCGGCGTGGACCCACTTCTTGCTGTAGATGGTGCGCAGGACCAGCGACTGCTCGTCGCCGGCGAGGGCCTCGACGTTGGCGACGAACTGCTTGTTGTAGTCGAAGTACTCCTCGGCGTTGCTGAAGTAGACGATGCGCACCGGCAGGCCCATCGCCTTGGCGGCGGCGCCGACCGATTGCAACGAGTTGGGGCCGGTGAGGTCGCCGGCCATCATGCGCACGCGATCGGCGAGGAACATGCCGCGGATGTATTGATACATCTCGGGGTTCGACATCCACGCCGTCGGCTGCTCGCCCTGACGGCGCCGGTAGACGCGATCGAGGTGGACATAGACGGTCTCGCGCGCGGCCCGGTAGAGCCGGACGATGCGCTTGCGATCGGCGTCGGGGAGGCCGGCGTAGGCGGTCTCGAGGATCTTGGCGCTGTCGCCTTCGGCCTCCGCTTTCCAGCGATCGAACAGGATCTTGGGATCGGGCGAGGCTTCGATCAGCGCTTCGTAGCAGCGGTGGAGGTCGACGACGCTCTGATCGATGTCGAGCAGGAAGATCAGCTCGCTGCCGGCCGCGGCCGCGAGGGTGTAGTTCTGATCGGAGCCGACACCGACGTAGACGCCGCCCTTGCCGGCGACGTACGGGAAGAACACGTCGTGCCGGACCTCGTTGCTCTTCATGTAGTGGATCGGCGTCTCGATGAGGCTGTCCTCGGGGCCAGCCAACATCGTCGCCCGCTGCTCGGCGCTGAGCGGGGCGGTGCCGCCGGCGCCGGCGGGCGCGCTGGGCGGGGGATCCGCCGCCAGGGCGGCGGGCGCCGGCGCGGGGGCGGGCGCAGGCGCGGCGGGCGTTGGCTCGGGCGCAGGACTGGTGCCGGCCGACAGCGATTGATGGGCGCTGGCCGACGGCGCAGCTTCGGTCGGGGGGCGGCCGCCGCACGCGAATGCGAGCGCGAGGCCGAGGCCGCACGCAGGCGACAGCCAGCGCTGAAATCCGCGGGGGAGGCGAGGCAAATTGCGGGGGCGCGGCGAGACCGGCATCGGCGAGAGCCTATGCCACAAGCCCGGCATGCTTGGGAAATTGGTGCTTGTCAGTTTGGGTCGGAAGGAATACACATGCGGGCGCGCGGGTAGGTCCCGCGCCGCCGCACGTGCCGCGGATCCGCGGATTGTCCCGGATCCACACGTGGAGCCACCGCGGAGCCCCGCGGAGCCCCGCTCCCTTGCAGACCGGCCGTCGCGTGCGACCCGAGCGGCCGCGCGCGCGGCCGCCCCCGCGAGAGCAGCACGCATGACCACGCCCGAATCGAATTCCAGTCGCAGCGTGACCATCCGCGCCGAGAACCTGTCGAAGATCTACGGCGACTTCGCGGCCCTGCACAGCGTCACCTTCGAGGTACGCAAGGGCACCGTCGCCGCGTTCCTCGGCCCCAACGGCGCCGGCAAGTCGACGACGATGAAGATCCTGACCGGCTACCTCGCGCCGACGTCCGGCAGCGCCAGGGTCCTCGGCTTCGACCCGACGCACCCGGACCAGCGCATCGAGATGGCCCAGCGCCTCGGTTACTTGCCCGAGAACGGCCCGCTCTACGGCGACATGACGCCGCGCGAGACGCTCGAGTTCGTCGGCCGGGTCCGCGGGCTCGGTAACGGCCTCAAGTCGGCGATCGAGCGCGTGACCCGCCAGTGTGCCATCGCCGAGGTGTTCGACAAGCCGGTCGGCAAGCTGTCGAAGGGCTTCCGCCAGCGCGTCGGCATGGCCCAGGCGCTGCTGCACGACCCCGAGGTGCTGATCCTCGACGAGCCGACCAGCGGCCTCGATCCGCTGCAGATCCGCGACGTCCGCGAGCTCATCCGCGAGCTCGGGCGGACCAAGACGATCCTGCTGTCGACGCACATCCTGCAGGAGGTCGAGGCGGTGGCCAGCGAGGTCATCGTGGTCGGCGAGGGCCGGCTGGTGTTCTCCGGCACGCTCGACGAGCTGCGCGCCGGCAGCACGGTCGAGCAGCGCTTCTACGCGTTGATGGACAAGCGGCGCAAGGAGGCCGCGTAGTCATGGCAACCACGTCTTCGAAGGACGTGATCCTCGGCATCGCCGGCAAGGAGCTGCGCAGCTTCCTCGGCAACCCGACCGGTTACGTGTTCCTCACGCTGTTCATCGCCCTGTGCGCCGGGGCGGCGTTCTGGCCGCGCGAGTTCTTCGACCGCAACCTCGCGGATCTGGCGACGCTCAACCGGCAGATGCCGGTGATCCTGATGCTGTTCGTGCCGGCGATCACGATGACGCTGTGGGCCGACGAGCGGCGCGCGGGCACCGACGAGCTGCTGCTGACGCTGCCGGTGCGCGACACCGAGGTCGTGCTCGGCAAGTTCCTCGGCGCCGTCGGCGTGCTGTCGATCGGCCTCGCGTTCAGCCTGGCCAACGTGGCGGTGCTGGCCTACCTCGGCGAGCCCGACGTCGGCCTGATGTTCTCGACGTTCCTCGGCTACTGGCTGATGGGCACCCTGTTCGTGGCGGTGGGCATGATCGGCTCGCTGCTGACGACCAACGTCACGGTGGCGTTCGTGCTCGGCGTGCTCGGCTGCGCCGCGTTCGCGCTGGCACAGTCGGTGGCGATCGGCGGCGGCGTCATCGGCGTCGCGCTGCTCGCGGGCCTGGCCTCGCTCGGCTGGCTGGTCGCGTTCGGCTCCGGCATCCACGCCGGCTACGCGGCGCTGGTCGGCGCGTTCGTCGGCGTGGTGCTGTGGCTCGGCGACGTGGTGCCCGGCTTCACCGGCCTGTTCGGGGCCTTCGACGCGCCGGCGCACTTCGCCAGCTTCGGCGAGGGCGTCCTCCGCCTCGGCGACGTCGTGTTCTTCGCCGGCGGCACCGCCGTCGCGCTCTATCTCTGCGGTCTTCTGCTGTCCCGGAGGCACTGGTGATGCACCCGCGCGTCCATCGCTTCATCCGCTTCGCGTCGATCGCCGTCACGGCGGTCTCGCTGACCTACATGGCCCAGCGCGCCAACGTGCGCGCCGACGTCACCGCCGAGAAGCTCAACCAGGTCACCTCGGCCACCCGCGACCTCATCGACGCCGTCACGCCCGAGCGGCCGGTGGCGATCCACGCGTTCGTGTCGCGCGAGGTGCCGCGCGACTACGTGACGGTGCGCGCCCGCCTGCTGTCGGTGCTGCGCGAGATGGAGGCCCGCGGCAAGGAGGGCCTGACCGTGCGCATCGTCGAGCCGTCGTCGTTCTCCGACGAGGCGGTCGAGGCCGAGGAGAAGTACGGCATCCGCCCGCAGGTGGTCGCCAACCGCGACGGCGACCGCGTGCAGGAGATGCAGGTGTTCCTCGGCGTGGCCGTCACCAGCGGGCCGCACGAGCAGACCATCCCGTTCATCGACCGCGGCATGTCGCCCGAGTACGAGCTGGTCCGGGCGCTGCGCACGGTCACGCAGGAGAAGAAGAAGGTGGTCGGGGTGCTGCGCACCGACGCGACCATCATGGGCAACTTCGACCTGCAGGCGCGCAAGCAGCAGCCGGCCTGGCGCGTCATCGGCGAGCTCAAGAAGCAGTACGAGGTCCGCAGCCTCAACCCCGGCGCGGAGATCCCGAAGGACGTCGACGTGCTGCTGGTGCCGCAGATGAGCAGCATGACCACTGCGCAGCTCGAGCACCTGAAGAAGTACATCGACGAGGGCCGCCCGGCGCTGCTCACCGTCGACCCGATGCCGCTGTTCGACATGCGCCTGTCGCCGAGCGAGCCGATGCTGCCGCCCCCGGGGCAGAACCAGGGGATGATGTTCGGCATGCAGGACCAGGGCGGGGAGCCGAAGGGCGACTACCTCGGCTTCCTGCAGAAGATCGGCGTGAGCTGGGAGTCGGACAAGATCGTGTTCGACACCGACAACCCGCACCCGCGCTTCGCCGGCAGCCCGCCGCAAGTGGTGTTCGTGACCGAGCGGCCCGACGGCACCAAGCCGTTCAACGATCAGGATCCGGTCGTGGCGGGCATCAACGAGGTCGTGGTCCTGTTCGGCGGCGCGATCAAGCCGGCGGCCGGGTTCGAGGCGCAGTTCGTGCCTCTGCTGCAGACGGGCACGAGGGGCGGCTACAACAAGTTCGAGGAGATGACCGAGCGGCACATGCTGTTCGGGCTCCAGGGGCCGATCCTGCCGCGCCAGCGGACGATGACGGGCGCGAGCGAGGTGATCGCCGCGCACATCACCGCCGGCGAGACGTCGGGCGAGGCGGCGAGCAAGGGCAAGAACGTGATCGTGGTCGCCGACCTCGACATCTTCGGCGACCAGTTCTTCGTCCTCAACGAGCGCGGCGGCGACCTCGACGGCGACGGCATCGACGACCTGCGGTTCGACAACGTCACGTTCCTTCTCAACGCCATCGACACGCTGACCGGCGACGCCGGCCTCGTCGAGCTGCGCGGGCGCAAGGCGCAGTACCGCCGCATGACGACGATGGACGCGCTGACGAAGGAGGCCGACGACAAGCGCAACGCCGAGATCGAGGCCGCCAACGCCAAGGCCGAGGCCGAGCTCAAGGGCGCCCAGGAGGCGCTCGACGCCGCGGTCAAGAAGATCCAGGACGACGCGTCGCTCGACGAGACGACCAAGGCCGTTCTGCTCAAGAGCCGCGAGGAGGCCGAGAACCGGCGCCTGGCGGCCAAGCGCGAGACGATCGAGCGCGACAAGGCGCGCGCGCTCAAGGCCACCGAGAACGAGCGCGACAAGTCGGTCGAGTCGGTGCGCGCGAAGGTCCGCCTGCTGGCCAGCACGACGCCGCTGCTGCTGCCGATCCTGCTGGGCTTCGGCGTGTGGCTGCGCAAGCGCGGCCGCGAGGCCGAGTCGATCCCGAGCTCCCGGAAGCGAGGTGCCGCATGAACCGCACGACCATCCTGACCGTCGTCGTCGCCGTCGCCAGCCTCGGCGGCGCCGTGGCGATGCGCCCCGGACCTGCCCCTCAGGTCAGCTACGAAGACACCGGCCAGCTGCTGTTCCCGAGCTTCACCGACCCGTCGCAGGCCGCGAGCCTCGAGGTGATCGGCTGGGACGAGACGGCCGCCCGCAACACGTCGTTCAAGGTCGAGCTCAAGGACGGTCGCTGGACCATCCCGAGCCACAACGACTACCCGGCCGACGGCACCGAGCGCATGGGCAAGGCCGCGGCGTCCTTCATCGACGTGAAGAAGGACATTTACCGCGGCGACCGCCCGGAGGACCAGTCGAGCTACGGCCTCGACGATCCGACCGACCCCAACGCGAAGGAGCGCGGGCAGCGGATCACGATCAAGGACGCGTCCGGCACGGTGCTGTCCGACGTCATCGTCGGCAAGAAGGTCGAGGACAAGGAGGGCTACCGCTACGTCCGCCTGCCCGACCAGAAGCGCGTGTACGCGGTCAAGATCGACGTCGACATCTCGACCAACTTCACCGACTGGATCGAGAAGGACCTGCTGCTGCTCGAGCAAGATCAGGTCGTGTCGTTCATGAGCGACACGTACAAGGTCGACGAGAGCCAGGGCAAGGTCACCGGCAGCGATCCGCTCCTGGTCAAGAAGGACGCGGCCGACCCCGAGGGCGCGATCTGGCTGCTCGGTGAGGGGTCGACGCCGATCGCGGGCAAGGAGCTCGACTCGTTCAAGGTCAAGCAGGCGATCAGCGGGCTCGACCGCCTGCAGATCGTCGGGGTGCGCCCGCGGCCGGAGATGCTGACGCTGCAGGCGCTGCAGTCGAAGGGCTTCTTCGTCACCCGCGACGGCTCGCGCCTCTACGGCAACGAGGGCGAGGTCAAGGCCATCTGCGACGACGGTGTGGTCTACAACCTCTACTTCGGCGAGGTCACGTACGACTCCGGGCTGGCGCTCACGGCCGGCCAGGAGGGCGGCGAGGCGGCGCCCAAGCCCGAGGACGAGGCGGCGGCCAAGAAGGACGCCAACCGCTACATGTTCGTCGACGTGTTCTACGACCCGACGCTCGACACCAAGGCGACCGCCGGCGGAAACCCCGACGACGCCGCGGGCGCCAAGCGGGCCAAGCAGCTGTCGGCGCGCTTCGGCAAGTGGTTCTACGTGATCTCGGACGCGAGCTTCAAACAGATCCGCAAGGCCAAGGCGGAGTTCTTCAAGGACGCGCCCGCGGGCAGCGGCGCGAGCCCTGCGAGCCCTGCGAGCCCTGCGGCCCCGGCGAAGCCGAAGCCGGCGGCGCCGAAGCTCGAGAAGAAGTAGCCGCCCGATCGGCGGAACTCGAGTTCGCGGCCCGGCGGGACGCCCGCAAATCGGCCTCACACAGCCCGGCGGCGCCCGCTCCGGGCTGTGTGCATTTTCGCCCGCGGCGGCGGACCGGCGTCGGTTCAGTGGCCTGGATCGGTTGTCATCGCCGGCCGGCGCGGGCATAAGTCGCATGGCGCCGCATGGGGAGCGAAGCAGACGAGGAGCCCTCCAGACCACGCCTCTCCTGGCGTGAGGGCTTCTATCTTGTCGGGCCGCAGCCGCTCAGCACGCCTTACTTCGTGTCGGGCTTCTTGCTGGCGGCGGGGGTCGGCTACGCGACGCCGGTCGTGCAGGTCGGCCTGTACGTGCTGCTGCTGCTGCTCGCGCCGCTGTACATCGAGGCGGTGCTGCTGACGCTGTCGAACGGCGGCACGTACATGATGACCCGCTACGCGCTCGGCCACCTCGGCAAGCTGGCCGTGGCGGTGTCGGCGTTCGTCGGCGTGATCATCTCGATCTCGTACGCAGTGTCGACGCTGGCGTGCCTGCTGGCCTACGGGGCCCACATCACGGCGCTCAGCCAGGTGGTCCTCGGGACAGGCACGATCGGCGTGGTGGCCCTGTCGGCGCTGCCGGCGATCGGCTTCGGGATCTGGGTGACCCCGGGGGAGTGGCGCTACGTGGCGCTGCGCCAGAGCCTGATCGCCTTCGTGGCGCTGCTGTTCTCGGCGGTGGTGCCGGACATGATCATCGCCACGTTCGCGCCGATCGGGCTGCTCCTGCGGCTCAACAACCTCGGGCTCAAGCCGAGCGTGCGGGTGTCGAAGGCGATCTTCCTCGTCAACCTGCTCATCATCGGCGCGACGATCGTGGCGGGCTACGTGTGCCTGGCGCTGCAGGGCGTCGACTGGACGTCGGTGTGGTCGGGCTACGGCCGGGCGGCCCCGGCGGTGCCGCTCGACGCGACGTTCGACATCGGCATCATCCCCGGCCTGGCGATGATCTCGGCGCCGATCCTACTGGCCGGCGTCGGCAACGGGGTGCTCAGCGCGACCGGGGTCGAGACGGTGATGAACATCCCGGAGGAGCTCGAGAACCCGCAGCGCGACGTGCCGAAGATCTACTGGGCGATGCTGCTGACGCTGCTGGTGGTCGGCGGCTCGCTGGCGCTGCAGGTGTTCCTGCTGCTGCCGCCCGAGGTGCTGCTGTCGCGCAGCGGTGACCTCGTGGGCGCGCTCGGCTATCACGTCGGCACCTCGTTGACGGGGGTGTCGGGGGTCGGCGGGGCGTGGCAGGCGGCGCTGGTGGCGAGCGCGGCGCTGATGCTGATCGGGGCGGTCAACGCCGGGCTCGCCGGGTCGCGCGGGCTGTGGCTGGCGATGACGCGCGACAACCTGCTGCCGCGCGCGCTCATCACCCCGAACGAGCGCGGCGCGCTGGCGCGGCTGCACTGGCTGCTGCTGGCCGCGGCGCTGCTGCTCGGCACGCAGTCCGACTGGAACCCGCTGTCGCTCGACCGCTGGCACAAGGCGATGTTCGGGCTGGTGATGTTCTCGGGGATGGCGGCGTTCATCCTCCTGCGCCGCTTCAAGGGCGAGGAGCGGCGGGTCTACACGGCGCCGTGGAACATCTCGCTGCTCGGGACGCGCGTGCCGGTGGCGGCGTTCCTCGGGGTGTCGGCGCTGTCGTACGCGCTGCTCAGCCTGTGGGCGGCCAGCAGCTCGCACCTCGAGGAGCTGCGCACCCTGGTGTGGGTGGTGCTGGTGCTCGTCGGCACTGTGGTGCTGGTCTATAACCACCGGCCGCTGATCCGCGGCGGCTACCGCTACGTCCGCCGCGTGCTCGAGACGGTCGAGTCGACGGTGATCGATCCGCAGCAGCGCACCGTGGTGGTCGCCGTCGGCGGGGTCCGCGTCGGCCGCCTGGTGTCGAAGGCGATCGACCTGGCCCACCAGCAGAGCCGCACGACCGGGATCCCGTACCGCCAGGTGGTCGTGTTCCACATGACGAAGGGCGTGCGCAGCGAGTTCGTCTACCGCATCACGCAGGACTCGATCCGCCCCGAGGGCATCGAGGGCACGACGGTCCGCATCTTCACCGAGCTGACCGAGATCGCGCCCAAGGACCTCGACCTGTACCTGGCCCTGGTGCCGCACAAGCAGACGCCGCAGCACAAGAGCGTGCTGCACGCCGCGTTCGACGCGCTGGTCCGCTTCCACGAGGCCCACAGCTTCAAGGGCCACATGACGATGATCGGCACCTACGGAGTGAAGCCGGCCGACATCGAGGAGCTGCAGACCCGCCTGAAGGACACGACGCTGGTGCCGGTGCCGCTGTTCGACGACTGACCTCCGGGGCATGTCCGCGAGGGCATGTCCCGGAGGGCATGGTCCCGGGGACATGCCCGATCGGGCAGGCGCGTCAGCGGGCGCTCGCGGGATCGTAGCTCGGGTCGAGCTCGACCGGCGGGCCGGTGTCGGGGACGGCCATGTGGACCACGGCCTCGCCCTCGTAGCAGAGGACGCCGTGCGGGAGGGCGAGGATCCAGCCGTCGACGTCGGCCCGCACGTCGCCGCCGGCGGGCAGCGGACGGCCGTGGATGTCGCTGAGGGTGGCGAGGCGGTCGCCGACGGAGACGAGGTCGCCGGGCTCGACGTGGTAGTGGACGATGCCGGTCGCGCGCGCGCGCGGGACCAGATCACGCATGACCGGGAAGCCGACCCGCGGGATCGGGATGCCGACCACCGGCTCGATCTCGCCGGCCAACATGCCGGCGCCGCGCAGGACGTTGCGGCAGGCGACGATGCCGGCATGGCGCGCGGCCGGGTCGACTGCGCCGGTCAGGCCGAGCTCGACGGTGATGGCGGGGATCCCCGCCTGCAGCAGGGCGGTGCCGCTGACGGACCGGTGCAGCCGCGCCTGCAGGTAGCGGTCGCTCGGGATCTCGTTGACGACCGGGAGGCCGGACCAGTTGCACAGGGCGTCGAGGCGATCGGCGAGCTCGCGCGCGGCCGGCAGATCCTCGGGTCGGCGGTAGAGGACGCGATCGCGGATGATGAAGCAGCAAGCCCGCAGGCCGTAGCAGTGCAGGTCGACGAGGTAGTCGGCGCGGCGCATCTCGGCGAACAGGCGCGCGTAGCCGGCCTCGAGCACTGCCGGGTGATCGCTGCCCTGGCCGGGTTCCGGCGGGAAGTCGGGGAACAGGCGGTTGGGGTCGCGCCGGTCGAGGTAGGAGACGCGCTGGCGCGCGTGCAGGCCGGCCGGGTTGAGGCTGGGGATGGCGACGAGGGTGCCGCGCAACCGATCGGCGAGGTCCTGCTCGAGCAGGGCGTGGATGACCGAGAGACCGGTGACTTCGTCGCCGTGGATGTTGGCCGTGACCCACATCGTCGGCCCGGGCTCGCGCCCGCGGACGAGGACGATGGGCAGTCGCTCGCGGTGGCCGGTGGGCAAGGTGGCGAGCTCGAACCAGCCGTGGACGAGCTCGCCAGGAGCGGCGACGACGTCGCCAAGCGCGAATGAGGTCGTCATGCCTCTAAAGTGTGCCTCAGCCGGGCTCGAGGACGAAGGGGTAGCGCACAGTGGCGACGTTGGGCGCGTCTCCGGGGAACCTCCAGCGGCGGGCGGCGGCGGCGATGCAGGCCGCGACGCCGTTCTCCGTGAGGGTGTCCTCGACCACACTGGCGCTGCTGACTTCGCCGCTCGTCTCGATGCGCAGGTCGAGGGTGACGCGGCCCTTGAGGTTGGGGTCACGCTTGAGGCCTTGCTCGTAGCAGGCGCGCACCTCTCCCACGTGGGCCCGCACGACCCGGCGGATGACCTCCTTGTCGAGCGAGCCCATGACCTCGGCCTTGGCCTGGCGCACTGTCGGCACTCGCGTGCCACGGCCGCCGAAGCCCGCGCCGGCGCCGCGACCGTAGCCGCTGCCGGTGCCGCCGCCGCCCTTGCCGATGAGACCGGTGGAGCCGAGGCCGATGGTGCCCTCGCCGGCGGCGTTCATGTCGACGCCGAAAGGAGATTCGACGGGGATCTGCACGGTCCGCAGGGTGCCGTCGGGCTGCCGCTCGCGGCGCTCGTCGACCGCGACGAAGGCGGTGTAGGCGGTCAAGATCCGGTGGCGCAGGGCGAGCGTGACGACGGCGTCACGCGCCTCGCCGGTGAGCTCGCCGGGGTGCTGGTTGAACGGGTAGAGGCTGAGGTCGTCGATCCGCTTGCGCGCCCACATGCTGGCGAGGCCGTCGTGCTCGCTGACCCGCGCCCCGGCGAGCTTGACCGGGAGCTCGACGTCGGCGCCGCCGAGCTTGCCGCGCACCTTGACCTCGCCGGCGAGGGCACCGCTGTAACGGCCGTGGATGACCAGCGGCTGGCCGGCGAACAGGTCGGGCAGGCGGACGGGGGCGATGTCCTCGACGTCGAGGCCGCCCCAGTCGATCGAGATGTCCGTGAGGACAGGTCGATCGATGCTCTCGTAGAACTCGTCGACGACGGCGGTCGGCTGCTCACTGGGGCCGACGACGGTGGCGGCGCCGCGGCCGACCCGGGCGAGGCCCTCGACCAGGAAGCGGTTGACGCTGCTGCCGACGCCGAGCGCGAACACCCTCGCGTCGCGCCGCTTGGCCGCGAGCGACTCGAAGATCTGCTGCTCGTTGCCGATGTAGCCGTCGGTCATGAACAGCACCATGCGGAGGCGCTCGGGATCCTTGGGGACGTCGAGCGCGGCGGCGACCCCCGTGAGCATCTCGGTGCCGCCGCCGGTGTTGCGCGCGTGGGCCAGGAAGTCGAGGGCGCGCTGGCGGTTGTCGGCGGTGTTGGCGACGCTGGCTGGCTCGAAGGACAGGGCGCTGCCGGCGAAGGTGATGAGGTTGAAGGTGTCGTCGCCGCGCATTCCGACGAGGGCGCGCTCGATCGCGGACTTGGCGGTGTCGAGCGGGACGCCGGCCATCGAGCCGGACACGTCGACGACGAACACGAGCTCGCGGGGCCGCGAGCGACCGGCGTCGAAGCCCTGCGGCGGCTGGACGGTGAGGGCGAAGTAGCCGCCGCCGTCGTCTGTCTTTTGGGCCATGATCTCGGCGCGCGGCTGGGCGCCGGCGAGGCGCCAGCTCAACTCGAAGTCGCGGTCGGCCCGCACGGGGCCGCGCGCGAGGGCGACTGCGACGCCCTGGGCGTGCGGCGTGACGGTGACTGAGTGCAGCTTCGAGGCGACGTCCGCGACCGGCAGGGTGGTGTCGATGTCGACTGTGATCTCGACGGGGACGCAGGAGTCGACGCCGGGCGCGAGCACGGGCGGAGTGATGCGGTCGGCGTCGGCGACGGCGCCGGCCGGGTTGTAGCGCGGCCCGACGACGGTCGGCAGCGCGAGCGAGTAGCGGCCCGAGCGCTGACGCAGCGGCTGCACGAGGTGGATCTCGACCTCGATGGTCTCGCCGGGGCCGATGTTGGTGACGGCCTGGGTGAAGATGTTGGGCCGCTCCTGGGTGAGGAGCGCGGCGGTGCGACCGGCCTGGCGGGCCTCGTCGTAGGTGCGCTGGGCGTCCTCGCGGCGCTTGAGCAGGCCGTGGATCGAGCGCGAGCCGAGGCGGATCCAGTAGTCGTCGACGGCGGCGTCGTCGGGCAGCGGGAAGCTGTAGATGGCCTCGAGACGCTCGCTGCGCGGGTTGACGAAGGTCTGGGTGACGGTGGTCTCGGCGAGGGTGCCGACGACGACCGTGTCGTAGCGGATGGCCTGGAGCGGGAGGCCGAGCCAGCGATCGTTGCCGTCGGCGATCTTGAGCTGGGCCTGATCGGGCGCGACCAGGGGATCGAGGGGGACGAGCTCGGTGGGCCGAGGACCGCTGCAGGTGGAGGCTTCGGGGCCGGTTCGCAGCACCGGGGCGGTCGCATCGGGGCTGTCCTCAGGAGCGTCGAGCTCGGGGTCGTCACCGTCGGCGACGGGGGTACAGGCGAGAGCGAGCAGCGACCACAAGGACGAGAGCGCGAGCGGACGGACCACGATGAACCTCCACGAACAGCAGCGGGCCAGGAGACAGGGCCTCGCCGGGAAAGTTCCGCGGCGGCGATGACGGGCCCCGCGCGCGCGGTCGGGATATACTGAAGATCGGTGACGACGACGGCCCCGATCGTTCGCAGCTCGCTCGCGCTCGGCGCGGCGCTGGTGATGCCAGGTTGCTTCCACGATCGTCCGCCGCAGCTCGGCTGTGCGACGGAGGCGGCTTGCGCGACGTCGACGACGACGACGTCCACCACCACGGGCGAGCCGACGACTTCGACGTCGACGACGGGCGCGTCACCCGAGCCGCGGACCTTCCGCATCGACTCGCTGCGCCTGATCGATCCGCACCTGTTCTCCGACATCTGCTTCGACGTGACGGGGCTCGTCAACATGTTCGGGCTGACGCAGCAGATCGACGACGGAGAGCTGAACCTGGTGCTGCACTTCGCGGACTTCGATCCCGCGGCGCTGGCGGCGGTGCTCGGCGAGACGGAGTCGTGCGACCTGACGGCGCAGACGTGCGTGCCGACCGACGGGGTGAGCCTGCAGCTGCCGGTCGAGGTCGTGACCGAGGCGCCGTGCCTGGGGGTCGATCCCACTGTGTTCGCGAGCAAGAACGCGGCGTCGCTCAACGCGCCGGAGCCGACCTGCTTCCGCACCAGCGCGGTCGAGCTGGCGCTGCCGCTCGGGGCCGCCGATGCGCCGATCAACATGTTGCAGACGCAGGTCACGTTCAACTTCGACGACGCCGCCGATCCGCAGGCGATCCTTCACGGCGTGGTGTCGGGGTTCTTGACCCGCGCGTCGGCCGAGACCGTCGATATCGAGGTGTCGGGGGCGAACTACAACCTGTGGGCGATGGTGCAGGGGCCAGAGGGCTGCGCAGACAGTCACCCCGAGCTGCTGCCGAGCGTGGATGAGCTCGCCGGGCCGGACGGGCCCGTCGAGGGGGTTTGGCTGGCCTTCAACGCCACGGCCTCGCGCGTGGCGCTGGTGCCGCCATGAGGGGCGCGGGCGAACGGGAACTTCACGGGCGGGGCGACGTCCAAGCGCCCGTGACCGAACGCGCCCGTCCGCTGGTGGTCGAGGTCGTGGCCCGACAGGGCGCGACGATCGTCGATGTGACAGTGGTGGGTGGTCGGGTCCGCGCGTACCGGGTGGGCGAGGGTCCGAAGGCGCAGGCGACCGTGGCAGTGGCCGGCGCGGACGCGGAGGGGTGCTGGACGCTGGTGGCGCTGCGCGGCGATTCGCCGCTGTTGTGCGTGCCGGCGGAGGCGACCGGCGAGCTACGGACCAGTGAGGCGGAGGCGCGGCCGCTGGTCGCCGTCGAGACGCTGGAGCTGGCGCACGGGACATGTGCGATCGTTCATGTCGGGCCGCTGACGTTCGAGCTGCGGGCGGGGCCGCCCGAGCCGGCGGTGAAGTGGCGGCCGGTCGTCGAGTGGCCGCTGTGGCTGGCCCAGGCGGCGTCGTTGGCGTTGTTCTTGACCATGGCGCTGCTGGTCCGGCTCTACGGGCCGAGGGCGGAGCCGCCGCGCTGGGACGATCCGGAGCTGCAGGAGCGGCTGATCCGCTACACCGCCGAACTGCCGCCGACTTCGCCGAAGTCGTCCGAGCCGGGCGCGGTCGCGGAGCGGGGGAGCGAGGGGCCGCGTCCGTCGATCGTCCGCGCGACGCTGCCGACGCCGGCGGAAAAGCCGACGCCCGCGACGCCGGACGCGCCGGCGGTGACCGGGTCGAGAGGACAGGACTTCGAGGACAGGTCCCGAGAGGCAGGTTTCCTCGGCCTGGCGGAGTTCGACCGGATCTTGCGCGAGTACACTGCGTCGCTCGACGCGTCGATCCGCAACTACGCGCCGTCGCCGGAGAGCGACTCGGCGTGGGCGGCGGCGACCCGGACGGTGCCGCGGGCGATCGCGGGGCTGGGGCTCGGCGAGACGATCCGCGGCGGCGGAGGCGTGGCGGAGGCGGTGGTCGACCTCGACCTCGGCGACTTGCTCGCGGGCCTCGCGGCCAAGCGCAAGCGCGGGCCTCCGGGCACGGGGCGCAAGGAGGCGGCGTTCACCAAGGCGGCGGTGCCCGACGTCCGCGAGACGCCGCGCCAGAGCGTGGAGTGGACGGCGGCGGTGGGGCAGGATCTGATCCGCGGCGTCATCCGCCGGCACACGCCCGAGGTGCGCAAGTGCTTCCGCGACGGCCCGGCCACCGGCAAGGTCGAGGTGGCGTTCACGATCGGCAGCGGCGGGAAGGTCCGCGCGGCGTCGATCGAGAACAGCACGGTCGACCACGCCGGGGTGCAGAGCTGCATCACCACGGCGGTGAAGTCGTGGACGTTCCCGACGATCGTGGCGGCGGCGGGCGACGTCGCGGTGCGCTATCCGTTCTCGGTCGGCTGAGAGCCGACGGCTCACTTCTTGCCGAACAGGCCGCCGATGCTCGAGCCGATGTTGCCGAGGTCGACGTTGCCGAGGGCGCCGCCGGCCGAGCCGAGCGCCGCGTCGACCTGCCCGGCGAGCGGGGCGGGGAGCTTGGTCTTGAGGAAGTTGGTGACCGTCTCGATCGCGCTGCGGGCGTTGCTCTCGGAGATGCCGGTCTTGGACACGATCTGCTGGATGAGCTCTTCCATGGATGGGCCTCGGTGACGGCAGTATGCGAGCCGGCGCGCGGCGGCGTCAACCGGGTCCGAGGACGATGGGGGCCTCGATGAGGCCGGGGCGCGTGTCGGGGTGCGGATCGTCGGGGATGCGCTTCGGCTGGCCCGGATCGGTGCCGATCATGGTTCGCCAGCGCCGCGGCACGCGCCGCAGGGCGATCGGATAGACGACGAGGGCGCCGTCGCGGCGGATGTGCAGGCGGAGGAAGTGCTTGAAGTCCTGGATCCGCAGCGACGAGAAGGCCTCGTTGCCGTGGCGGCGGAACAGGTTGACGGCGACGAGCAGGTAGACGCCGAAGATCGCCGCGCTGACCAGCCAGCCGAGGCCGAGCAGGAGGGCGAGGCTAAGGCCGAGCTCGCCAGGGCCGTTGCACTCGAGCGAGAGTGCGCGGCCGAGCTGTCCTCCGAGCCAGGCGAGGGCGAGCACCGCGAACGCGTGGACGGCGGCGTGGCCGAGGCCGGCGAGCACGCGCAGGAGCGGACGGCGGGCGTCGGCGAACCACACCAGCGCGGCGGCGGTGGCGAGCAGCCACAGCGCGGCCCACGGCGAGCGCAGGGTGGCGCTCAACATGTCCGAAAGGGCAGGCAAGAACTCGGCCGGCGGCGGGCCGCCGAGCGCGGCTCGCATGTTCCAGCCAATTAGGAGGTAGAGGAGGCCGGTGACTGCGCCGAAGGTCGGGTTTTTCAGCGGGAAGGCGAGGTTGTGCCAGGCCAGGCGGCGCGAGGCCGCATGATCGGGGAAGGCGCAGCGCAGGCCGTAACCGCCGGCCAGCGAGTCGTCGTGGAGGACGTGGGTGGGGTGGAGGAAGGCGCCGCCGCCTCCGGCGGTGATCTTCTGGACCTGCCCGTCGGCGCTGGCGTGGCGGCGGTAGTGGTGGAGGTCGCCGGACAGGAACACGCGGATCCGCTGGCCGAACAGGCGCTCGAGGAAGACGAGGTTGCCGTCGCGGACGCGGCGAGCCCGCGCCTGGCGGTCGCGCTGCTCGTGGGCGCGGACCCAGTGCGGCTCGGCGGTGCAGAGGATGATGCGAGCGCGCGGACCCATGCGCTCGGCGAGTGCGCGGAAGTAGTCGGCCTGGTTGGCGTCGATGTCGGAGCCGAGCTGGACGTCGACGCCGACCAGCCACCAGTCGTGCGGCAGGCGGGCGGCGAAGTAGCTGGCGCGTTGATGGACCTGCCAGCCGCAGAACCACTGCTTGTCGAGGAACAGCTTGGTGAAGGTGGCGAGGCTGTCGTACCAGTCGTGGTTGCCGGGCACTGCGAACAGCACCGGGTGCGGTGGCTCGCTGCGCTCGAAGGCGCACTCGTACGGGAGCACGAGCCGCTGCTCGTAGGCGGCGCGGCTCGGGGTCGGGTAGACCTGGTCGCCGCCGAACACGAGGACGCTGGCGCGCGGCAGCTCGTAGGCGCGGCCGTCCGGGCCCTGGACGCGGAGGATCGGCCGGGTGGCCCAGTAGGCGACCGCGTAGGTCGGGTTCCAGCCGTCGCCCGAGTCGGACACGAAGTCGAGCACGAGCTGGTCGCGGTGCGAGAAGTCGGTGAGCTCGTGGGTCGGCGTGGGCCGCAAGATCCGGCGATCGAGCTGGTCGCCGAGGACCGTCGACACCGTCACGCGTGCGGCCGTCTGCAACAGCTGAAGCGGCGCGTACCAGCGCACCATGTCCGCTGGGGCGTGGAGATCGCGGGCGGTCGGGACGTCGGTCATGGCCGACATGGCAGTATTTGACCGGTCGCAGGGCGGTGCCAGGCGCGAGGCCGCGAGGTGTCCTTCAGGACAGACGCGCGAGCCACCGGCGCAGCCGCGTCGGCTCGACGAACACGACGTAGAGGCTGATCATCTGCAAGCTGAAGTAGATGAGCTGATACATGGTGACGGCGACCACAACGTGGAGGCCGACGCCGAGCAAGAAGCCGAGCGGTCGCAGGCGGCGTGGGATCAGCACGAGGGGCGCGAACAGCTCGAAGCCGAGGGCGGCGTGTTGGAGGATCGTCCACGCGCCGGCGGGGAGGACGCGCAGCAGCCACGCGGCCGCCTCGGTGCAGTAGACGCCCTGGACCTGCACCCACAGCACGTCGCTGTAGGCCAGCCAGTCGCCCCGCAGCGCCTTGCACAGGCCGGAGGCGACGTAGTGGATCAGCAGCGAGACCTGCAGCACGCGGATCGGCCACGCGGGGATCCTGGCTTCGGGACCCTGTCCCGAAGGACCTGGCGCGAAGGCCAGGACGAGGAAGCCGAACACGTAGAGGCGGTTGATCGTGAACGCGCTGATCGGGTCCGCCAGGGAGACGTACAGCAGGCCGGCGAGCACGATCCAGGTGGCGGCGCGCCGGGCCCAGCCGAAGATGATGGCCAACATGGCGCCGAAGTAGACGGCGAAGAACGGCCACAGCGTGGCGCCGGTGAGCAGCGGGACGTGCGGGGCGTAGTAGGCGTCGACGGCCGGCGAAGGGTGGTAGCCGACGGCGGTGAGCCACTCGCCGGCGTGCAGGGTCCAGGCGAAGGTGTAGAAGACGAGGTGTAGGTGAAGGCCTGGCGGAAGGCGTCGAGGCGGACGACGTCGACCGGCTCGTACCAGAAGCGCTCCCAGCCGGCGCGCGCGCGGGCGAGGAGGCTCATGGCGCGCGCTCCGGGTAGTCGTGGACGGACAGGATGCGCCGCTCGTGCCGCGGGACCTGGGCCAGCGGCGGCCGCTTCCAGGCGCCCTGGGCCATGTCGTCGGGCTTGGGGACGAAGCCGGTCCAGACGAACCGCAGGCCGACGATCGGCGGCAGCTCCGGGTGCCGCCCGCGATCGCTGGCCACGAGGTAGTCGGCGACCTCGCGTCGACCGGCGTCACGCTGGACGCCCCAGGCGACGAGGAAGCGGTGCAGCCGCGTGCGGTGCCCGAACGGCTCCATGCCGAAGTCGAGGGTCTCGTCGAGCTGCTCCCAGTCGCGGCGGCCGGACCGCTGCACCTCGACGAAGTAGATGTTCCACACCTTGGGCCGGTTGGGGAACAGGCAGGCGACGTCGTGCCAGTCGTGCAGCAGCGCCGGCTCGCCCGGGAGCGGGGCCCGCCACAGGCCGTGATAGGCGGTCGGCGCGATCCACAGAAGGATGAAGGCGGCGACACACAGCCGATCGCGGAGGCGGGGGCGAAGAGCGTTCATGCGCGCCGGAGCCTGAGAACCCGCTTTTGCCACGCCGGTCCGCGTCTTGTCGAGCCCCGCGCGGGCGCGGCATCATCGCCGCAGCATGGTGGCCGAGGCGCTCGCGGGCCTGGTGCACTGATTCGCCGATCCGATCGCGTGCTTCCGTGAGCGGGTGCAGCAGGCGATCGAATCCACTTCGTGCTCGAAGCCGGACGGCTCGTCATCGACGTCGACGACTTCGCCGACGGCATGGACCGCCGGCTCATCGACACGAAGCGACGCGGCGGTGATCGTCGACGAAGGACGACGACCGCACGAAGAGCGGCCGCTTCCGCATCGGCTTCGTGGCGGTGTCGCGCTGGAGTTCGACGGGATCCGCATCGACACGTCCCGTGCGGGCGAGCGCTCGATCTCCCCGGTGAGCGGTGATGCGGCTCCACGCAGCGCTGCTGCGGCGACCGAACCTCGACGTGGCGCTGGCAGTGCGGGGGATTTCAGGCCGGGTCGGCCAGGGCCGCATGCCGCGGTCGCTCGAGCCGTTGCGCGATCGCCTGCAACAAGCCGCCGGCGGCGAGCCGCCGCGGCCGGTCGCCCCCGACGTCCTACATGAACTCGCGGACATCTTCGCGGAGGTCGAAGCGCCGACCTCCGCGCTCCCGATCCCTGGTGAAGAAGAGGCGATCCATGTCCCGCCCCCGGACACTGCCGATGTGCCGCTACTGGAGGCAATTCGGACCGAGCTGCGAACCTTGCGAGAGCGACACGAACGTTTGCTGGTGGACTGCAACCTCGAACACCTGAGGCTGGTGGCGGCCGGGCCGCGCGCCGATGCTGTGACGAGTGGGCGCCGGGGCCGTGGTATTGAACCGGAGTCATCCATGGGGCGAGCGCGCCGCCGTCGAGTTCGACCGCGCTCCGTGATGAGTCGACATCCTCGCGTCTCTGGTGTTCAACGCGTTCAACGTGTGGCGCGCGAGCCTTCCATGGCTCGCACCTGGAACGATTGGCCCGCCGCGTCGTGACCCGCGGCTCCGCCTGGGCTGTCCTTTCGGACATATCGCAGGACGCATGTCCACGTGCCGTCGAATCCTGCGGAGTGCTCCGCGTGTGGAAACGCGCTAGCAGTGGCGCGCGGGTCTCTGATAGAAGCGAGCTCGACCCACAAGGTCCCGACTTTTCTCTCGCGAAGGATCCGACGATGACGATGAACAGTGATTGGCGTGTGACGGGACTGAGCGTCCTGGTCCTGCTCGGCGCATGCGGTGACAGCGTGGATGGCGGCATCACCGCCAGCGCGGGCGAGACCGCGACCTCGACCGACACCGACGGGCCGGGGACGACGACCACCCAGGGTTCGAACTCCAACAGCGAAAGCGACACCCTGCCCACGTCGACGACCGCGGGCTCGAACTCCGACTCCGAGGGCGAGACCACCACGACGGGGCCGGGCACGACCACGGACGGGACCGAGGGCAACACCAGCACCTCGACCGATCCCGGCACCTCGACCGAGCCCGGCACGACCACCGAGGCCACCTCGACCACGACCGAGGGCGTCGACACCACGACGACCACCACCGATACCAGCACCAGCACCACGAACGACACGAACGACACGAACGACACCAACGACACGTCGGACGAGGAGTGCCCGCTGGCGCAGATGCACCTGCCGTGTGACGCCAACTCGGACGACGCGCTGCACGCGATCGGCCTCAACTGTACGTCGCTCGGCGGGCAGTGGACCAACAATCAGAACGCAGTGACGGTCGCCAACGCGACCTTCCAGGCCGCGCCGCCGATGCTGGGCATGAAGTCGTGGCAGGTCGCCAAGTCGTACGGCACCTTCATCGACCCGAACACCAACGCGCCGTTCTGGGGCTCGCGCGAGGGTGACAAGGTGCTGCTGATCAGCTCGGGCCTGCTGCCGGCGCCGAATCCCCAGGGCACGGTGATCGTGCCCGACGGCGACGTGTTCAACGACGTCGCGTTCGGCGGCCAGTGGGACTCGGACACGATGCCCCCGCCGATGACCGCGGTGAACGGCAGCCCCGATCCGATGGGCTTCACCAACTGCGACGGCACCAACGACTGCTCGAACACCATCGCCGATCAGTGGGCGCTCGGCGGCGGCGACGCCGAGGACAAGATGTGGTTCGGCTTCGAGGTGACCGCCCCGGCGATCTCCAACGGCCAGACCGCCGACGCCAACGGCTACACCTTCGACTTCGCCTACTTCTCGGCCGAGTTCCCGGAGTGGGTCAACACCGACTACAACGACATCTTCGTCGTGTGGCAGGCGTCGGAGGACTACACCGGCAACGTCACCTTCATCAACGGTCAGCCGCTCACCGTCACTGCGCTGTGGCCGATCGACTTCCAGGGCGAGTGTGAATTCCTCGACCCGAACTGCCAGGGCAGCGACCCGCACCTGCAGGGCACCGGTTACATCAGCGATGGCGGCGCGACCGGCTGGTACAAGGCCACCGGCGGCGTGAAGCCCGGCGAGACCTTCTCGCTGACCTTCGCGATCTTCGACATGGGCGACTCGACCTACGACACCACCGCGATCCTCGACAACTGGTCGTGGGACTGCGAGGGTTGCATCCCCAGCGAGGTCGACGACTGCGGGATCGCGCCGCAGTGAGTCACGACGGGTCGCTACGCGGCCTGAATTGAGATTCGAAGCACGGACCCCGGGGCATGTCTCCGGGGTCCGTCGCGACCGCGCGCCGCCGTCCTCGCGCCGCGGAGGGGTTCTGCTACATACGTGATGGGACCTCACGGTCGCATTACCCCTGACTTACTGAGGACGGACGATGCTTGGATTCAGCGGACGATGGACTCGGCTCGGCGCGTGCGCGCTGATAGGCGCCGCGTGTAACGGCTGGGGCGGGGTGGAGTCGGGCGGGGACGCGGACACCGGCGATACGGTGGTCGACAGCGACGCGACCGTCACCCACGGTGATTCGGGCCACATCAGTGGCGGCTCGACAGGTGAGACCGAGGGCACCGAGCCGACCGGCGAGGTGACGGCCGCCACCACCGACGGAGAGACGGGCGGCGACACCGAGGGAGCGGCCTGTCCCTTGGCGCAGGTGCACCTGCCGTGCGACGCCGACTCCGACGAGCCGCTGCACGCTCTCGGGCTCGACTGCGGGTCGCTCGGCGTGCCGTGGTCGGTCGCCAACGCGGTCCCGGCGGCCAACTTCGCGATGGACGCCGCGCCGGAGCTGCAGGGCAAGCGGGCCTGGCAGGTCGCGCGCGCGTACGGCAGCTTCGTCGATCCGGACACGAAGGCGCCGTTCTGGGGCGCGCGCGAGGGCGACAAGGTGCTGCTGATCAGCTCGGGCCTGCTGCCGCCGCCCGATCTGGAGGGCGCGGTGATCGTCGAGGACGGCGACGTCTACAACGACGTCGCGTTCGGCGACCCGTGGGACAGCGACGCGATGCCGCCGCCGATGCAGCCGGCCAAGGGCAGTCCCGGCTCGCTCGGCCACGTCGACTGCGACGGCGCGAACGACTGCTCGAACACGATCTTCGGCCAGTGGCAGAGCGGCGGCGGCGACGCCGACGACAAGCTATGGTTCGGCTTCGAGCTCACCGCCCCGGCGAAGGCCGCCGGGCAGATCGCCGACGCCCGCGGCTATCGCTTCGACTTCGCGTTCTTCTCGGCCGAGTTCCCCGAGTTCGTCGACACCCAGTACAACGACATCTTCGTCGTCTGGCAGGCCTCCGAGAGCTACACGGGCAACGTCGCGTTCGTCGATGGCCAGCCGCTCACGGTGACCGCGCTGTGGCCGGTCGAATTCGCCGGGGAGTGTGACGCGGACGACCCCGCCTGTGACGGGTACGACGAGCACCTCGCGGGCACCGGCTACATCCGTGACGGCGGCGCGACCGGCTGGTACCGGGCCAACGGCGGCGTGAAGCCGGGCGAGACCTTCTCGCTGACCTTCGCGGTGTTCGACATGGGCGACTCGTTCTACGACACCACCGCGATCCTCGATAACTGGGCGTGGGACTGCGAGGGCTGCCTGCCGAACGAGGTCGAGGGCTGCGGGATCGCGCCGCAGTAGGGCCCCGGCTCGTCCGCGCGCGCGGATGCCGCTTTACGACCTGCGGGGTCTGACTGTACCGTGCGGGCCACATGCGTCGCATCGCGGTCGTCTTCCTCCTGTCGTGCTCCACCCTCGTCGCCTGCGCCCAGTTCGGGGCGCTGTTCGGGGCCAAGCCGCAGCCCCAGGCCGAGACGCCCGAGCAGGCGGCGTCGCGCGAGCGGGCCGCCGCGGCCCAGCGGCAGCAGGACGAGCAGCGGCAGCAGGCGGCGGCGGAGGCCGAGAAGCGCGAGCAGGCGCTGCTGGCCGAGCTCGACGCCGCTCGCGGCGAGGTGTCCGCAGGGACAGGTGATCGCCAGGCCGCCGCGATCGCGTTCACCGACAAGGTCCGCGCGCTCGAGGGATCGCAGGCGGCCGCGAGCGGCAAGGTCGACCTGGCGGTGCTGTCGCGCGAGGCGGCCGGTTACCTCGACGCGGCGATGCAGCAGGCGCCGAGCTTCGAGCTGCTGCGCGCGCTCGACTCGCTCCAGGGGCCGGAGGCCGACGCCGCGTTCGTGGCCGCGTGTCCCAAGCTGCGGTCCAAGATCCCGGCCGACGCGGTGATCGGCTTCACCGGCGACTGTCTCAAGCGCGCCGGCGGCGACGCCGCCCGCCTGAAGTGGCCCGGCGTGCAGAAAGATCTGGTCGCCTACCGCAAGCACGAGGAGGCGGAGCTCAAGCGCGCGCGCGAGGAGGAGGCCAGGCGCGCGCAGGAGGAGGCCGCGCGGGCCAAGGAAGAGGCGGCCATGGCCGCTCGCGGCGCGAGTTACGTCGCGGCCTCGGTGTTCGCGGCCGGGCGCTGCAACTTCGGCAACTGTGCCAAGGACGGCTGGACCGTGAACACTCCCGACGGCGACGTGCGGGTCCGCTGCAACTTCGGCAATTGTCTCAAGGACGGCTGGGTCGCCGACTTCCCCGGTGGCAAGAGCGCTCGCACGACCTGCAGCTTCGGCGACTGCTTCAAGGACGGCTGGCGCACCGAGCTGCCCGACGGCCAGAGCGCCAGCACCCGCTGCAGCTTCAACAATTGCCCCAAGGACGGCTGGAGCACCGACATCCCGGGCCTCGGGACGGCGACCACGCGCTGCAACTTTCAGGACTGTCTCAAGGACGGCTGGACCACCGACCTGCCGCAAGGCGGTCAGGTGCGCTGTCGCTGCAACTTCCAGGACTGTCTCAGCAATGGCGCCAGTTGTGATTAGTTCGGCCGGCCGGCTTTGCCTCGGTGTCATGCGGCGCGGCCCGCGCGGCGCGAATCTGGAGACGTCCGCCGATCGGAACTGTGACGCGACAGCGAGGGGCCGCGCGGATATAGTGAACCGTGAAGGCTGCGGGGGCGCTCCTGCGCCGAGCCCTTCGTGACAAGCGCTTTATGACGACCCGGCGACAGCCTCGCGCCACCCGTGAACCGGTCGATCCTCTCATCGGGGCGACCATCGCCGGCAAGTATCACATCACCCGATTGCTCGCGCGCGGCGGCATCGGCCTGGTCTACCTGGCGCGGCAGGTGTCGCTCGACGGCGGCGAGCGAGACGTCGTCGTCAAGGTGCTCGCGCCCAACTGGATCGACAACGCCGAGGCGATCGCTCGCTTCGAGCGCGAGGGCCAGCGGCTCGGCGAACTGCAGCACGCCAACATCGTCGCGCTGCACGACTGCGGCCACGAGAACGGCGTCGCCTACCTGGTGATGGAGTACCTCGCGGGCGAGCTGCTGAGCGACTACCTCGCGCGCAAGGGTCGGCTGACGGTCGAGGAGTTCGTGCCGATCGCCGCCCAGATCTTGAAGGGCATCGGCTACGCCCACTCGCGCGGGCTGATGCACCGCGACCTCAAGCCCAGCAACATCATGTTGATGGTCCGCAAGGGCCGCGCCAACTACGTCAAGATCCTCGACTTCGGCATGGCGAAGCTGGTCGAGGGCGAGCGCGAGGTGACGGCCGAGCAGATCGTCGGCACCGCGAATTACATCGCGCCCGAGCAGATCCGCGGCGAGACGCTCGACGTGCGGGTCGACGTCTACGCGCTCGGCGTCCTGTTCTACTTCATGCTGGCGGGGCGCCTGCCGTTCGAGGGCGAGGGCAACGCGGCGCTGCTGTACAAGCACGTCCACCAGGCCCCGCCGCTGCTCGGCGACGTCCTGCCGCCGAACCACGGCGTGCCCGAGGACCTGATCGCCATGGTCCATCGCTGCCTGGCCAAGCAGGTCGACGAGCGCCCGGCCGACGCCAACGAGATGGTCGAGGGGATGATCGATTCGTGCCCGGCGTCGATGTTCCACCTGCCGGTGGCGGAGGGCGTGGCCGCGACGTCGCACTCGACCGGCAGCATCGTCGCCACGCCGACCTCCGACCTGCTGCGCACCGCGCCGTACCGGACCCGCGGCAGCGGGCGCACGCGGGCGCTGGTGATGCCGACGATCCCGCCGTCGCAGGCGAGCGGCGGCTTCGCCACCACGATCGTCGCGCCCGAGCCCGACTCGGGCACGCGCAGCTGGGTGCTCATCGGCGGCGCGGTCCTGGCGGTGCTGCTCGGCGGCGTGGCCACTGCGGCGCTGTGGAACGGCGGGAGCCCGACGACCCCGGTGGTCGGCACCGGCGTGACCGAAGAGAAGCGCATGGCCGCCCAGCTCGATCAGGTCGAGCGCGAGATCCTCGGCGGCGAGTTCGACAAGGCCCGCCGCCACCTCGACGGCATGGCCCGCGACCTCGAGGCGTACCCGCCGCTGAAGCGCCGCGCCGAGACGAGCCTGACCCGGATCGCGGTCGCCAGCACGCTCGGGCTCGCCCAGCGGCTCGAGAAGGAGGGCAACGTGGAGGCGGCCCTCAGCGCCTATCGCGACATCCTCGCGATCGAGGCCGGCAACGCCGAGGCGAAGACCTCGATCGCGCGCCTTACCGCGGCGAGCGAGCCGCCGCCGCCGGTCGAGCCGGAGCCGAGCGGGCAGGGGCGGACCGGCGCAGGCAAGGCCCGACCCGCCGGCGCCAGGCCGGGCAGCAAGGGTCCGGAGCCCGCCGGCACGCCCGCGCCCGCGCCGACGCCCGAGCCCGCGCCCGAGCCCGCGGGGGCGAAACAGCCCGCGCCGGCGCCCGCCAAGGACCCGTTCTTGCCGGTCGCGAAGAAGGACGACGGCGGTATCTTCCTACCTGTCGGAGGCAACAAGTGATGCGAGGTCGCGCGCGAGTCCGTGGAGGTGCGCAACGTGGGGTCGCGGCGGCGCTGGCGGGGTCGCTGGTCGCCGGGGTCGTCCCCGGAACTCAGGGACAGGTCCTCGCGGCCATGTCCTCCGCGACAGGTTCCAAGGAGCAGGCGGCTGCCCAGCCGTCGGCGGCCGACCTGAGCGCGCAGGCGATCGAGCGCTTCAACGCCCGGGACTACGACGCGGCGGTGCGCCTGTTCGAGGAGGCGTACGCGATCGACAAGGTCCCGAACTACCTGTTCAACATCGGCCGCGTCTACGAGGAGAAGGGCGACATCCGCTCCGCGGTCGACTACTACCAGCGCTTCGTCAAGGAGCCGGGGGTCGAGATCGAGGCGCGCGACCTGGCGCTGCAGCGGCTGCGGGTGCTGAAGGGCATCCTGCAGGAGACCGACCCGGGCGAGAAGAAGGTCGAGGCCGCGCCGGCGCCGGCGCCGGTGGCCGAGGGGCCGAAGCCCGAGCCGCCGGCGGCCCAGCCCGCCGCGCCGGATCCGAAGTGGCGGAAGATGAAGCTGACCGGCGCTGGCCTGCTCGGGGTCGGCGGCGGGGCGCTGATCATCGGCGGCGTGCTGGGCGGCCTGACCCTGTCCAAACAGAACCAGCTCGACGCCACCCACGACTACGCGGCCCGCCAGGACCTCAAGCAGGGCGGCGAGCGGCTGGCCATCGCCACCGACGTGCTGATCATCGGCGGCGCAGTGCTCGCGCTCACCGGCGTGGCCCTCCTGGCCGTCGGCATCAGCAAGGGCAAGTCCTCTGCCGTGGCCCAGCGCCGCGTCCTGCCGACCGGCACCGGCCTGGTCGCCCGTTTCTGATCGCACCCGCTTTTCGCTTCGCCCACGCAGGAGGTCGCCCGTGTTCACCGCGCCTGTTTCGCTTCGCACGTTGCCGCTGGGGCTCGCCGGGCTCGCGTGCGGCCTGGCCTTCGGGGCATGTACTGCGATCACCGAGTTCGCCGACTGCAAGGTCGACGACGACTGCGTCGGCGCGGGCAACGGCTACGTGTGCGGCGCGGGCAACAAGTGCGTGCCGGGCGGCGACGACACGACCAGCAGCGATCCGGGCACCAGCCCGACGATGTCGCTGCCGCCGACCTCGACCACGGATCCGCCGGTCACCACGACCACCAGCGAGACCGACACCGACGCGCTGACGAGCACGACCACGAGCACGACCGACACCAGCACGACGACCGAGAGCGACACCGAGACGACGACGACCGGCGGGCAGGTGGCGTGTACGGTCCACAGCGAGTGCGTCGCGGCGCTCGGCGAGGACCACGTGTGCGGCAAGGCCGGGGTGTGCGTGTCTGCGCTGACCGCCGAGTGTCAGACCTTCCACTGGCCGAGCGACAAGCCGACCGACAACGTGGTGTTCGTCGGCTCGATCATGGCGACCTCGCCGCCGTTCGACGCGCTGGTGCTGCCGCTGCAGAACGCTGTCCAGCTCGCGGTCGAGGACTTCAACGCCAACACCGATCTGCCCGGCGGGTTCAAGATCGCGTGGATCGGCTGCGACGACGCCGGCTCGGCGACCCGGGCGACCGCGTCGCTCACCCACCTCAGCGAGACGATCGGCGCGCCGGTGGTGGTCGGGCCGATCTTCAGCGAGCTGGTGCTGCACCTGGCCGACCAGGCCAAGGCCAGCGGGACGCTGCTGATCTCGCCGACGGCCTCGGCCAAGGAGATCACGGACCTCGAGGACGACGGCCTGGTGTGGCGCACGATCCCGAGCGACGTGTACCAGGCCAACGCGTTCGCCGACCGCATCCCGCAGCTCACGCCGGCGCCGCAGAAGGTCGCGCTGCTCTACAAGAGCGACGCCTACGGCACCTCGCTGCACGAGGACGCGACGCTCCGCCTCGAGATGAACGACCCGATGCTCGACATCTCGAACCACGAGTACCCGAACCCGGTCGGCCTGACCCAGACCGAGCTGCTGCAGATGTACGGGACCGTGATCGCCAACGCCTGGGGCGCGCCCGGCGAGCACCCGGACACGATCGGCATCATCGGCACGACCGAGGCGATCGACATCATCCTCGGCTTCATGAACGCATGGTCGGCCGAGAACCCCGATCCGCCGCTGCCGCGCTTCGTCGTCTCGCACGGGGTCGTGGCGGCCTTGCCCGAGCTCATCGCCAAGGCCCCGGCGCCGCTCAAGCCGGTGCTCACGCAGATCACCGAGGGCGTGGCGCCGATCATCTTCGATGAGGCCAACTTCAACAACTTCAACATCCGCTACAAGATCCGGTTCAACGACCAGGCCCCGATCACGGCCGCGTCGCTCAGCTACGACGGAGCGATGGTGCTGATGCTGGCGATGGCCGGCGTGCCCGAGGGCGAGCCGATCGACGGCAAGCACGTGGCCGCCGCGATCGCCAAGCTGGCCGACAAGGAGCAGGGCACCACGGTCAGCTTCGGCGAGGTGATGGGCCTGTCGCTCACCTTCATCAAGAAGGCCCGCGACATCCTCGTCGACGGCGGGACGGTGGACCTCAAGGGCGTCAGCGGAGCGCTTGACTTCGACCTGACCGCGGGCGAGGTCCGCGTGAACCTGCTCGGTTGGGGGATCGACGAGGACATGGGCATGCCGGGCGTAGGGGTGCTGGACCCCAAACGCATGTACGTATTGGAACCCGCGCCCAGTGCCGAAGGCATGTGGGTGGATCTCCCGTAGAGCGCACCGTCGCTCCCGCTGTCGGGGTATAGTCGGAAGCTGAGGCTTCCGTGGTCGAACCCATTCGCTCGCGCACGACCCTCGATCCGGCTCCCGGGGCGCGGATCGGCGGCAAGTATGAGATCGATCGCCTGATCGCTCGCGGCGGCGTCGGCGTGGTCTATCTGGCCCACGACCTCGAGCAGCGACGCGAGGTCGTGATCAAGTTCCTCGCCGGACATCTGGCCGGCGACTCCGAGGCGAGCGCCCGCTTCGATCGCGAGGTCGAGCGCCTCAGTGCGATCCAGCATCCGAACATCGTCGAAGTCCTGGGGCACGGGCAAGAGAACGGCGCGCCGTACCTCGTCATGGAGTACCTGTCGGGCGAGCCGCTGCTGAGCTTCCTGAATCGCAAGGGCTACCTGCCGCTGGCGGAGTTCGTGCCGATCGCGGCGCAGATCCTCAAGGCCCTCGGCTACGCGCACGGCCGCGGGCTGATGCACCGCGACATCAAGCCGGCGAACATCATGCTCATCACCCGCAAGGGTCGAGCCAACTTCGTCAAGCTGCTCGACTTCGGCATGGCGAAGCTGGTCGAGGGCGAACAACGCGATATCACCACCGAGCAGGTACTCGGCACTGCCAACTACATGGCGCCGGAGCAGGTCCGCGGCGAGGCGCTCGACGAGCGCGTCGACGTGTACGCGTGCGGGCTGCTGTTCTATCGCATGCTGGCGGGCGCGCCGCCGTTCGTGGCCGACAACAACCAGGCGCTGCTTTACAAGCAAGTCCACGAGCAGCCGGCGCCGCTGGCGGTCAAGCTGCCGCCCGGCAGCGAGGTGCCGCCCGAGTTGGCGCAGCTCATCGATCGCTGTATCGCCAAGGATCCCGAGGCGCGGCCGCTCGACGCCAACGCGCTGACCCAGGCGCTGGTCGACTGCGTGCCGTCGCACCTGTTCCGCCTGCCGCTCGCCGAGGGCGCCGACCCGAGCGCGACCGCGTCGACTCTGGCGATGGTCCCCGACGTGGCGCCGTCGTCGAGCCTGATCGGGCGCGAGCTGCCGTCGGGGTCGATGAAGCCGATGTCGCGCAAGCGCCGGCAATCGGCGGTCGTGAGCCGCAGCGTCAGCGCGGCCGACCTGGCCCAGCTCGACGGCGAGGCCGAGGGCCCGTCGATCACCGCGGCGATGCCGACCGAGCGGCGCAGCAATTCGACGCGGTGGATCGTGATGGGGGCCGGCGCGCTGGCAGCGGTGGTGGCGGCGGTGTTGATGTTCGGCGGGGGAGGGAAGGCCGCCAACGCCAGCGAGGAGGACGGCCTCGACGCGGCGAGGGTGGCGGCGCGCCTCGATCAAGTCGACGCGCTGATCCTCGACGGCGACTTCGGCAAGGCTCGCGAGGGGCTCGAGGCGGTCCGCTACCAGCTGCACACGGTGCCCGGCGGCGAGAGCCGGGCGTCGGCGCAGGAGCGCAAGATCGCGGTGCTCATCGGCCTGCAGGTGGCGCGGCAGTTCGAGCAGGCGGGCGACAAGGGCGCGGCCGAAAAGGCCTACCGCGACGTGCTGGCGCTCGACGGCGGCAATCCGGAGGCGCGGGCGGCCCTCGCTCGCTTCCAGGCCGGGCCCAGGGCGGCCGAGGCGGAGGTCGTCGAGGAGCCGCGCCCGAAGGCGAAGCCGCGGCCGAAGACCGGCGAGGGCAAGCCCGCCGCGAAGGCGGAGACGAAGCCCGACGACAGGTTCAAGCTGCCGGCCAAGAACAGCGGGAGCTCGATCTTCCTGCCGACCAGCAAGAAGTGACAGCGCGCGTCAGCCGTGCAGGCTGAGCACGTAGACGTCGTAGAGCGCGTGCGTCCAGGCGGCCACGGCGAAGCCGCGCAATTGATAGACGAGGGCGAAGAAGACGCCGGCGAGGGTGCGGTAGACGAACGCGGCGTAGGTGAAGGGCTCGCCGGCGGGGCCGACGTGGTGCGCGAGGCTGAAGATCAGCGACGACAGCACCAGCGCGCCGAGCCACGCGCGTCGCCGGCCGGTCAGACCCGAGAGCAGGAAGCCGATGCCGCCCATGCCCAGGACGCGGAAGATGAGCTCCTCGTGGAGACCCGCGCCGGCCGAGATGACTGCGATGTCGGCGACGCTGGTGCGGGCCGCGACCGCGAGCCCGGGCACGAGCTCGGCGAAGCGGTGGATCACGAGCAGGATGAGGGTGCCCATGGTCGAGGCGTAAAAGCCGGACTCGACCAGCATCGGCACGAAGCGCTGGGGGCTGAAGCGGCCGTAGCTGCGCAGGATGACCAGGATCGCGGCGTAGCCGAGCAGGCCGGCCCCGAGCGCGGCCATGTAGTTGCCGAGGTCGCGGGCGCACAGCTCGATCAGCGCCTTGGTGACGAAGTCGACGCCGTTGAGGCCGAGACCGCCGGAGCCGAGGATCCCAAGCTGATAGACGAGCAACAGCGGGAACACGAGGACCGCGCTGGTGAACGGATCGATGCGCGCCGAGAAATGCTCCCAGAAGGCGCTCCGCGCGCGAGGGGGCGGCGGCCGAGGCGGCTGTGCACGGGCCATGCACCGCCAAGCCTGCGCGAGCCAGCGTCAGCCGCCAAGCAATCGGCCAAAACGACCCCGTCGGAGGGGGAGGCCGGAGGGAGCCGCCGGGCGCGCCGCGAGGCCCTGAGGCGGCGAGGGGCATGGCGGGAGCGCGGTCGGGTCGAGGGCCACCCCCGCACGCGCGCGAGGGCGCGCGTGTCCGCTGAGATCCCCTGTCGGGCGCGAGCGACAGGTTTTGGGCGGCGCCGACGGGGAATCGCTACAGGACGAATCGAGCGCGACGCTCCTCGAATCGAGACTGCGGTGATTCCCCGCTGTCACGGGGCCAAATCGATCGCCTTGGGGGCAGGGGACCGGCAGGGAGGCGAATCGGGGCCGCGCGATTGAGCGGTGGTCGATCCGATGAATCGCGCCTCATGCCACGAATCGAGGTCGAAGCCGGAACGACCAACGAAACGAGCCCCGGTGGTCGACCGGGGCTCGAAATCGCGGGCGCGGCGGCTACTTACGCTTGCCGGGCTTCTTCACGGGCTTTTTGGCGGCGGGCTTTTTGGCGGCGGGCTTCTTCGCCGCGGGCTTCTTCGCCGCGGGCTTCTTCGCCAGGGGCTTCTTCGCCAGGGGCTTCTTCGCCGCGGGCTTCTTGGCGGCCGGCTTCTTGGTGGCGGCCTTCTTGACGACCGGCTTCTTGGCGGCGGGCTTCTTCGCCGCGGGCTTCTTGGCGGCCGGCTTCTTGGTGGCGGCCTTCTTGACGACCGGCTTCTTGGCGGCGGGCTTCTTGGCGACCGGCTTCTTCGCCGGGGCCTTCTGCTTCTTGGCCTTTTCGGCGTCCTTGGTCTTCTTGGCCTTCTCGGCGTCCTTGACCTTCTTGGCCTTCTCTTTGGCCTTTTCGGCGTCCTTGGCCTTCTTCGCCTTCTCGGCTTCCTTCGCCTTGCGGCCGGCTTCCTTCTCGAGGACCTTCTTGGCCTTCTCGGCCTCCTGGGCCTTCTTGCGCTCCTCGGCCTCGCGCTTGGCGGTCTCCTTGGCCGTGATCGCGTCTTGCTTCTTCTGCTCGGCGTCCTGCTTCTTCTGCTCGGCGGCCCGGGTGCGCTCTTCTTCCTTGCGGCGCTTCTCGTCTTCCTTGGCCTGCTTGGCGGCGTTGCGGGCCTGCTCTTTTTCGAGCTTCACGCGCTCGCGGTCCTCTTCCTTGCGGCGCTTCTCGTCTTCCTTCTCTTTGCGCTTGCGGTCGCGCTCCGACTCGCGGCGGAGGCGTTCTTCCTCGCGGCGCTGGGCCTCCAGGACCTTGCGTTGCTCGGCTGCGGCCCGCTTTTCGGCGTCTTCTTCGGCCTGGCGGCGCTCGCGCTGGGCGGCGATCTCCTCGGGCGAGGGACCCATCTCGAGGCCGAGCAGCTGGCGGACTTCCTCTCCGGAGACCCGCTCGCCCCGGCGCTCGTCGGCGGACTCGCCGCGGCCGTGGACCAGAAGGCGCGTCAGATCGCTGCGGAACATCACCTCCGCCTTGTTATCGCCCATCAGCTCGCTGACGTAGCCGACGCCGAAGGTGGGGTGAACGACGATCTGATGGAGCTGGAGAAGCGCCTTGGGGCTGTACCGAACGGCGTTATTCACGTCGTACGTGTGGACCCCGTCGAGCCAGGACAATTTCTTCATACTCTTGCGCCGGGACACGCTCAGCGGCTCCGGGCTCTCGTCGTCCCGGCCCCGCGGAGGCTTGAAAGAGTGAATATCACCGCAGACGCCGCACTGAACGCGGCGGATTTCATCGCCGTAGCTCTCGAGGATGACGTGCGTGGTGTCGGCGCGACACTTGGGGCAGTAGGCCTCAGTTTCGCCGCCGTTCGAGCTCTGGTTGCCACCGAAATGGCTCTCGAAGATCTGGTCCATGGCTTATCTCCGGACCTGGGCCGCTGGGCCAGTGACGTAGCATGCCCGGATTTGGAAGTACAAGCCCAAATTGGAGGATTTTGCCGGGGATGGCCCCGCCCGCACGGGCACGTCACGGGCGATGGTCGCAAGGCCGGCCGCTCGCAAGATGGGCTAAATGGGCTGCGAGTGCCGTGAATTCTCGGGTTTGAACCGGGAGTCCTTTGGGCCCAGGCCCATGGGACAGGTCGTCCGGGTCACACGGAAAGCGGCGGATCGCCCTCGCTGGTGCCCGCAGCGCCGCTCCCCCGCGCTCGCCCGAACTCTTCGCCGTGGCCCTCGCCGGCCTCGAGGCCCATCGTCTGCATCAGCTTGCGAACGTCCGTGACGGTGCCCTTGGCCCGATCGGCGAGCGTCCCGAGCTCGCGGCAGACGACGCGGAACGCGCGGCCGTACTCGCCCGCCTGCGCGGCGATGATGTTGCCGTTGAGCGCCAGCAGTTGCAGTCGGCGCGCGACGTCGTCGAGGAAATGGATCACGCCCTCCATGCCGTCGGCGGCCTCCTCCTGGGCCGCCGTGCGCTGCTCGACGCCGATCCGGGCCGCCGCGACCAGCGACTCGTAGAAGGACTGCTCCGACTGGAAGGCCTCGATCATGCCGATCGGCGCCGTCTCGTCGGGCGAGGTGGTGGGGTAGAGCGGGCGGGCGGTGACGAGATAGACCAGGCCGTTGCGCTTCAGCGAGCCCTTGAAGATCTCGCGCTTGCGCAGCACGACGTCGACCAGCTCGGCGTCGGCGTAGCCGCCGATTTCGCCGGGTTTGCCGACGCCCAGGGCCGACGTCGAGGCGATCCGGCGGTTGCCGTGGTAGAGCGTGATTCCGAGGCTCGTGGCCCGGGCGAGCAGCGGCAGCAGCGTGTTGTCCTGGTCGAGGACGGTGTCGCCCGCGCGCAGGCGGCCCTCGGCGCGGTGCAGGCGACCGAGCCGGCGAATCACGTTGTCGCACAGCTCGGTGGCCGAGACCCCCCGGTCGAGGATGCGGCGGCGAATCACCGACCACACCGCGTTGAAGATCTGGGTCTCCGTCGTCATTTCGCTCACGTGCCCGCAGTGTACTGGGCCCGGCGGCCCCGTGGTAGGAGCCGGTCATGACCGGACAAGACGGCGCGCGGCCGCCTGGGCGCCTGCCTCCGCGCGTGCGGATCGCCCCCAGTCCGACCGGCGACCCGCACGTCGGCACGGCCTACATCGCCCTGTTCAACTACGTGTTCGCCCGCAAGCACGGCGGGAAGTTCATCCTCCGGATCGAGGACACCGATCAGGAGCGCTACACCGCCGGCAGCGAAGCGGCCATCTTCGAGGCGCTGCGCTGGCTCGGCCTCGAGTGGGACGAGGGCCCCGACGTCGGCGGCCCGCACGGCCCGTACCGCCAGTCGGAGCGCCTGCCGCTGTACCGGCGGGAGATCCAGAAGCTGGTCGAGAAGGGCGAGGCGTACCCGTGCTTCTGCACGAAGGAGCGGCTCGACCAGCTGCGCCGCGACCAGATCGCCGCCAAGCAGTCGACCCTCGGCTACGACGGCCAGTGCCGCTCGCTTTCGCCCGCGGAGGCCGCGGCGCGGATGGCGGCCGGCGAGGCGCACGTGGTCCGTCTGCGCGTCCCCGACGACGGCGAGACCGTGTTCGTCGACCACCTGCGCGGCGAGGTCCGGTTCGAGAACCGCCTGATCGACGACCAGGTGCTGTTCAAGTCGGACGGCTTCCCGACCTACCACCTGGCCAACGTGGTCGACGACCACGACATGGGCATCACCCACGTGATCCGCGGCGAGGAGTGGATCACGTCGACGCCCAAGCACGTGCTGCTCTACAAGGCCTTCGGCTGGGAGGCGCCCGAGTTCTTCCACCTCGGCCTGTTGCGCAACGAGGACAAGTCGAAGCTGTCGAAGCGCAAGAACCCGGTCTCGGTGTTCCACTACCGCGACCTCGGCTACTTGCCCGAGACCATGCTGAACTTCATGGCCAACCTCGGCTACAGCATGGGCGACGACCGCGAGCGCTTCACGGTCGACGAGATGATCGCGCACTTCGACTGGTCGCGCGTCAGCGCCGGCGGGCCGGTGTTCGACCAGAAGAAGCTCGAGGCGTTCGACGGGGCCGACATCCGCGCGATGTCGGTCGACACGCTCTACGACCGCCTGATGGAGCGCACGCTGTCGCGCGCGCGCCTGCTGCCGCTGCTCGCCCAGGCGCAGGAGCGGGTCAACCGGCTCGACGACTTCATCCCGTACCTGTCGTTCTTCTTCGGCGGCAGCCTCGACTACGGGCCGGTGATCGACAAGCTCAAGGTCAAGGACCGCACGCCCGCCGAGGTCGCGACCACGCTCGAGGCGTTCGCCCAGGACATCGAGCGCGACGCGGAGGCGCGCGCCTTCACGGCGCCGGCCCTCGACGCGTTCGCCCGCGGCTTCTGCGAGCGCAACGGCTGGAAGAACAAGGACCTGTTCATGCTGCTGCGCGTGGCGGTCACCGGCCGCACCGCCTCGCCGTCGCTGTTCGACACGATGGCGCTGTGCGGCAAGGACCGCTGCCGCCTGCGGATCCGCGACGTCGTCGCGCTGCTGCGCGCGCAGAAGGGCTGAGCAGGCCCGGCGGGCATGTCCGAACGGGCATGTCCGCCGGATCATGCGCGAAGGGGCATGTCCGTTCGCACCTGCGCGAAGGGGCATGTCCAGGCCGCGCCCGCCGGACTTGCTCGGCTCCGTGCAGCGCGGCTCAGGGCGTCAGCTCGACCGCGGGGACCTCGCCGAAGCCCTTGGCGTAGATCACGCGATGGTCGCAGGATGACCCGAGGGACATGTTCTGAAGGAAGCCTGGCTGGGTCAGCAGGCGGCCGGGGGTGGCGGCGGACTCGAGGCGGGCGGCGAGGTTGACCGTCTCGCCGATGACGGTGTGCTCGAGGCGGGCGGGCGAGCCCATGTTGCCGTGGACCAGCGGGCCGGCGGCGACGCCGATCCGCAGCTCGAGCGGGCGGCCGCCGTCGTCGACGATGCCGGCGTTGCAGGCCGGCAGCTCGGCCAGCATCGCCAGGCCGCAGCGCACCGCCGCCACGGCGAGCTCGCCGACCGGCCGGAGGCCGCGCGGGTCGATGAAGACGACCATGATGCCGTCGCCGAGCCGCTTGTCGATGATGCCGCCGTGGGCGAGGATGATGGCGTCCATGTGCTCGAAGTAGCGGTTGAGCTGGCGGACCACCGCGCCCGGCCCGAGCTCGCTGCAGCGGCGCGTGAAGTCCTTGACGTCGGCGAACAGCACCGCGCCCTCGGTGAGCCGCCCGCCGACCCGGACCTCCTCCTCGGGGTTGATGCGGATGGCCTCGATGACGTGCGCCGGCAAGTAGTTGGCGAGCTTGCGCTGGGTCAGCTCGGCGTCGCGGCGCTCGAGCGCGGATGCGTCGAGGCGGCGCAGCAGGTCGGGCAGGGTGGCGCGCACGTAGGCGCGCAGGCGCTGCAGCTCGGCGGCAGGGTCGTCGACGATGCGCTCGTCGTAGTAGATGTCGTAACAGCAGTGGCGCACCGCCGGGTCGAGGTGGATGCACTCGCGGTGCTCGACCTGCGCCGGCGGGAGGCTCCAGATGGTCGGGATGGCCGCGAAGAAGCCGCGGCGGCTCCAGCAGGCCCCGGGGCGGTCGGCGATCTCGTGGTCCATCACCGCGCGCACGCGGGCGGCCCCGTGCCGGCGGTCGACGAGCTGCATGCGGGTGATCCGGTTGCCGCGGGTGTACATGCGCTCGATGTCGCCGAAGAACTCGCCGGGGCCCTGCAGCGCCCACAGGAGCAGCCACATCGGGCCCATGTCCTGGCGCTGCATCATCGACGCCGAGGCGTCACGCCAGTGCAGCCACAGCGGGTGGTCGTAGCCCGGCGAGGCGTCGAGGCCGCACAGCTGGCGGGCAGCGGAGTCGCAGAAGCGGCGGTCGAACTCGACCGAGGTCCACCGCTCGGGGTCCTGCAGATACTCGAGGCTGAGCCCGGCGCCCTCGACGATCCGGTCGGCGACCTCCTCGCCGAAGCGCTCGCAGAAGTAATGGACGAGGGTGAGCGCGAAGCGGTTGCTGAGGTGCGCCTTCGTCAACGCGGGGTCGTAGACGCGCTCCGGCACGCGTCCCAGAGTACCGCGCCGGGGCGAGGCTGGCGAGGCTCAGCCCGCTGCGCGCCGCGCGGGCCGAGATGTCCTCGGGGACATGTGCGTTCTCGCCCTGGATGTGGGCGTCAGGGGTTCTGCGCGGTCACCCAGGCGCCGATGAAGCCCTCGGGTGGGACGCCGCAGTTGGTGCCGACGTAGTCGGGGCCGTTGAAGCCGACCTTGAACGTGACCCCCGCGGGGTTCACCAGTTTGACGCGGTAGGAGCGGCCGGCGATGAAGGTCTTCTCCTTGGCGAAGGCGAGGGTGATGATGAAGCGCTTCGACTGGCCGGCGTTGACCTGCGAGGCCGCGCTGCCAGCGGCCGGGCCGAGCACGCCGTTGGCCGGGAACGAGAACGGGTTGCCGGTGAGGTGGACGTACAGGTCGCCGACGCTGAACTCGGCGCCGCCGCTGTCCTGGTAGAGCTTGGCCGACGAGACGTCGAAGGCGCTGCCGCCCCCCATGGTCTCGAGCGTGAGCGGGATTTTGTCGAGACGCAGGGCGCTGGCGGTGTTGTTGTAGACGGTGAAGGCGAGGGTCGCGACCTCGCGGAAATTGACGTTGTCGGGCGGGAGGAACCGCTTGTCGACCGGCGGGTCGTCGGTCTGGGTGAACATCACGCCGGCGTTGCAGTTGCCGCCCTTGGTGGTGCCGCAGTTGCTGAGCGCGTTGAGCTCGCAGGTCTTGCTCGGGTTACAGAACCATTGCTGGCAGCCCTGGAACACGCCGCACTCGCTGTTGCTGGCGCAGGGCATGAACAGCGGGCAGCGCTGACCGGTAGCAGGATCGGCGGGCGCCGAGGCGCAGGCGGGCAGGGGGTCGGCGCACTGGCCGTTCTCGCAGGCGTCGGTGTCGCAGTCGGCGTCGACCAGGCAGTCCTCGCCGCTCTGGCACTTGGGACAGGTGGGGCCGCCGCAGTCGACGTCGGTCTCCTGGCCGTTGTGGACGTTGTCGTTGCAGGTCGGGGGCTGGCATGTCTGGCCGGTGCAGACGCCGCTGTCGCAGTCGGTGCCGCTCTGGCAGCTCTCGCCATCCTGGCACTCGGGACAGGTGGGGCCGCCGCAGTCGACGTCGGTCTCCTGGCCGTTCCTTTGGGCGTCGTCGCAGGTCGGCGCCTGGCAGACCTGGAGGGTGCAGACCTGGCTCTCGCAGTCGAGGTCGTCGTCGCAGGCGTCGTCGGTCCCGCACAGCGGGCAGTCGGGGCCGCCGCAGTCGACGTCGGACTCGCCGCCGTTCTCGACGCCGTCGTCGCAGGCGGCCGCCTGGCAGACCTGGCCGGTGCAGACGCCGCTTTGGCAGTCGCTGTCGTCCTCGCAAGCGCCGCCCGGGCTGCACGGGGCGCAGACGGGGCCGCCGCAGTCGACGTCGGTCTCCATGCCGTTTTCGGCCCCGTCGTCGCAGGTCGGCGGGACGCACTGCTGGGCGATGCAGAGCTGGCCCATGGGACAGTTTTCGGGCAGGACGCACTCGACGCAGGTGCCGTCGCCGTCGCACACGCCCGTCGCGCACGGCGCCCCGGGCAGCAGGGCGACCTCGTCGCAGACGCCCGCCTGACAGGCGGGGGCGTGGCACTCGGAGGCTTCGGCCGGGCAGTCCGTCACGTCCGCGCAGCCCGGCGTGCCGGTGGTCATGGTGGTGGTATCGAGCGTGGTGTCGCCGGTGGTGTCGCCGGTGGCGGCGGTCGTGCTCGTCGCGTCGGTGGTGGCGGTGACGTCGGTGGCGGTCTCGGTGGCGGTGGCCGGGCTGGTGGTGTCGCCGGTGGTGGCAGTGGTGGTGTCGCCGCTGGTGGTGGGCGTGACGGTGTCGCCGGTGGTCGGTCCGGTGGCGCTCAGCGAGTCCGAAGCGCCGGTGGTCGGGTCGGCGGCGCTGCTGGTCGTGGGGACATGTCCGGAAGTGCTGGTCGTGGTGGTGCCCGAGCTGGTCGCGCTGCCGCCGTCGGTGGACGTGGAGGTGTCGTCGCCGCAGGCGGAGAGGAGGGCGAGGACGAGAGCAGGAGCGAGCCGGTTCGACATCAGAGGGCCGACGCTACTGCCTGCGCCGGCGCGCGCGGAGGCCGGGGCGCTTGCCCTGCGTCACGCGCTTGTCGGCCCCGCTCCGAGTCGCGCCTACCCGGGCCGGCCGGCCGGCTCTGTGACCTCCGACGCGTCTCGCCCGGGGCCGTCGCTCGCTCCGCGGCGCTTGTTCGCGGGCGCGCTCCCGAATCGAGGGGTCTGTCCTCGGGGACATGTGAGGTGGCGCGCGGCGGTCGAGAGATCGGCCGTGCAAGTCGCGCCGAGGGTGCGCGGGCCGCTCGTGGGGCAAGAACGGCTCCCCGCGGGAGCGCGAGCAGGCGGCGAACGTGGCGGGCATGGGCGAGAGAGCGGGCGGGCTGTGTCGGTTTTCACCAGCATGGGACCCCGGCCTTCTCACGACCTTTCCCCCTTGGTCCATCCTGCGTGACGAGGGGGATCATGCTCGCGTGCGCGAGCGGGATCCAGTTTTCGGCGGACGGGTGAGCGAGGGTTTCTGGCGGCTTCGGTACGACTCGCCTTCGATGACGAGGTCGTAGGCGTTGCTGGTGAAGCGATCGATCGCTGCCTGGGCGCGGACGGGGTCGGCGAAGACTGCGAGCCATTCGTCAGGGCCACGGTTCGAGGTGACGATGATCGAGCCGTGGCGGTGACGCTCGGTGAAGATTTCGTAGGCGTCGCGGCTCTCGGTCGCGTCCATCGCGTCGAGGCCGAAGTCGTCGAGGATCAGCACGTCGACGGCGAGGATCTTGCGCAGCTCGGCGTCGTAGGAGCCGTCGAGTCGAGCGTGGCGGAGGTTCTTGAGCAATCGATCACAGCGGTAGGCGAGGACACTGTATTGACGGCGGCAGGCGGCGTTGCCCAGGGCGTGCGCGAGGAAAGTCTTGCCGACACCGACGGGGCCGACGAGCGCGACGTGAGCGCGAGCCTCGACGAAACGCAGCGAGCAGAGCTCGGCCCACAGCTCTTGATCGAAGTGGACCCGAGTGGTGCTGTCCCATCCCTCGAGCTGGTGCTCGGGATCGAGACGCGCTTTCTGGCCGCGGAGCTGGGCGGAGATGCTGTCCCGGCGGCTGACCTCGTCGGTGAGCAGCGTCAGCAGGAAGTCCTGGTGAGGGACCTTCTGCTGGCGTGCGAGGGCGAGCCGCTCGGGCAGCGTCGATAGCAGGGGGCTGAGTTTGAGTCGCTTGAGGATGGCCTTAAGGTCATGTGAGATGGTATCGGTCATGACGGTTCTCCATGCTTGGTGTTGGCCGAGAGCGCGTAGATCTGCGCGGGTCGGAGGAATCTCGCCGGCGGTGTCGGCCGGTCGAGGGGGATGGGTTGGGGCTTCACGTCGCGCTCGACCATGGCGCGAAGGCGCTTCAGACTCAGCATGTCGGCCGCGAGTGCGATGCCGCAGCAGCGATCGACGACGGCGACGCCGTGGCGCTCGGCGAGGCCACGCACGCCGTGGACGGTGCGCATGCTGGTCCAAGGCAGCGGGCCGGACAGCAGTCGCCGTACGTACGCGCCGATGTTGGGGCCGAGCTCGTCGGCCTGCTTCTGCAAGAATTCGATATCACGCATCGCGTAGGCTCGTTTCTCCTTCGGGAAGTCCTCAGGGTTGATGCTGCGGCCGCCGGGCGGCAGCCGCCGACAGATCCGGATCAGCGTGCTCCGATCGTAGAAGCGGACGCTGCTGCGATCGACTCGAGCCTGCAGCGTGCGACCGATCAGCCGCGTGGGCATCGAGTACAGTGCGCGCTCGACCTGGACGAAGTGATCGCGCGCGACCTTCGGCGTGCACCACCGCGGCACGTCGTAGGGCTGCTCCGGCGCCGGCAGCAGCACCGGCGCCTCGACATTGAGAAAGTGCTCGCGCGGCATCCGACCGGTGGTGCTGTGGCGGTGCGCGCCGTATTCGTCCCGGCACCATCGCTCGGCACGCTCCCGTGCGGCCGCGAGGTCGCGGATCCGTTCACCGCCGAAGCAGTCGTCACGGACGTCGCGGACCGCTCGCTCGACTCGCGCCTTGTCCTGCGGCCTGCGCACCCGCGCGACGTCGATCACGAAGCCGCGTGCCTGCGCGTACTCGAGGAAGGCCTCGCACAGCCGCGGCTCGATCGGGTCGGCGCGCTGGACGATCGCCTTGAGGTTGTCGGGGATCAGCGTCCGGAAGACGCCGCCGTAGAACGCCCAGGCGGCCTCGCACGCTGCGATCACCTCCTCGACGGTCTCGCGCTCGATCGGATAGACGAAGCGGTAGCGCGACACGTTCGGCGAGAAGACGAGGACCTTGATCTTGCGCCGCACGCCGCTGCCGTCGGCTCGTACATCCCGACACTGCCGGGATCGCTCTGCAGCTCGTCGCCGGGCTTGCCATCGACGAGCGGCACCGTCGCCGCCTTCTTGCCGAAGCCGAGTTGCTGCGTGGCAAAGCGGTGCAGCGTCGCGTACGGCACGACGACTCCCTGCCGCTGCAGTAGCTTGCGGATCTTGGTCAGCCGCACGTCGTGCTGGAGATGCCCCTCGATGAAGGTCCGCTCGCGCTCGCATGCCCGCCACGCCTCGCCATGCTCGTGCGGCACCGGCTTCTTCAGCTCGGCGATCACGGCGTCCAGCCGCGCATCCGTCAGCTGCTCGCGGCCACCGCCGGCGACGACGCCGTGCGCCTCACCGACCTCGAGGTAGCGCCGCACGGTCTTCGGATCGAGACGCAACTGCGCGGCGATCCGCTTCTTGGCGACGCCGAGAAGCCTCAGCCTTAGAACTTCCTTGATCTCGATCATCGTGACCTCTCGGTACGCCATGGGCTCCTCGCGCCCGGCTTCCTCGCCGGACTCGGGAGCGGGGTACCCGCTCGGTCACGCAGGGGGGAAAGGTGGTGAGAAACTCAGCCCCCGGCAGGGGGGAAAGATGCTGAGAAACTCGGTCCCCAGAGGGGGGAAAGGTGGTGAGAAATTCGCCCCCGAAGGGGGGATTGCTGCTGAGAACTGACAGCGGGCTGTGGGCGAGAGGTTGTCCTCGCGGGCGTGAGCAGGCGGCGAACGATGCGAGCAGCAGCGAGAGGCGGGCGGCTGTGGGCGAGAGGTTGCCCTCGCGGGCGCGAGCAGGCGGCGAACGATGCGAGCAGCAGCGAGAGGCGAGCCGCTGGGGGCGAGAGGTTGCCCTCGCGGGCTCGAGCGGGCGGGGAACGTTGCGAGCTGCAGCGAGAGGGCGGGCATCAGGCGACGGGGATGCGGCTCCGTCGTGTGGCGCCTGCGTGCGTTCTTTCAAACATGTTTGAAGGGACATGCCGTGCCGCGGTCGTGAGGCCGTGACGGGCAGATGAAAGTTTCGCCGCATGCGTCCTTGGATGGTCTTCAAGACATGGCTCGAGAGACATCTTGAGGCTGCCGGCGACGGGGCGCCGCCACGAGCGCGGGTGGCGAAAATCATGGGCACAGGGCCACGCAGACGTCCGCTGCACTTCCGAAGTGCGCCGCGGCCGCGAGGGGCGTGGGGCGAACTGCGGGATGTCCTTTGAGACAGGTCTGGTGCCGGCCCGGCGAGGGACGCGAAACGCCGCGGCGGACGCGCAACGCGGGGGCAGGCTGCGAGCGAGATCTGCAGGGGCACCGACGAGGGAGTGCGGGGCGCGTCGAATGCCGGGCGGAGGTTCGCGGGTCGACCACGACGAGGCGATCGAAGCAGGGCGGCTGCCGCGATGCGTCGGCGCCACGGGCTCGACGAACTGGCGAAACGGAGGGCGCTGCGGGTCCTGCTCCGACCTGCCCCGACGCTGTCGGCGAGCCGCGCGGCAGGAGTCGGCGCCGCGAGCTCAGGGCAGCGGCAGGGGCATCGGACGGGCTCGACGGGCGCCAAGCAGGGTGCTGCAGGTGCGCCTCCGACCTGCGACGACCTGGTCAGTGGTTTATGCCGTGGGAGGTCGGCGCCGCGAGCTCAGGGCATCGGACGGGGCTGCGGGCCAGAGCCGATTTGCGAGGACCCGGCGGGGCAATCGGCAAGAGCGCGGTGCTGAGGCGAGCAGGATGCTGCTGCGAGCGGGCCGACTCTGTGCGCACGAGGTCGTCGCGTGCTCTCGAGCAGGCGGCGCTGCGGACGGCGATCGCCGGGTGGTCGTGGCGGTTCCGCGGGCCGGTCTCGAGGGCTGGCGCGACAGGCACTCACGACGTAGGCAGGGCGCTCGGGCGGCGACAGGCACTCAAAAGGTTGAAATGGCGCTCGCACGGCCATCCAGGCACTCAACAAGCAAGAACGGCGCTCGCGCGGCCTCCCAGGCGCGCCAGGCACCTGACGAAGCATCGATGGCACCCGCGCGGCTTCTCGGCGCGGCCGGCCTGAAAGCATGCAGAGCTTGCCCGCGCCGCCTCGCACGCCTCGCGCGAAGGCCGGACGCCGCTGCGGGCCTCCTCAGACCCGTTCGGGCAGTGCCGGGCTGCCGCGCAGGGCCGAGACCGCCTGCAGCAGCCACACGAGGGCGAAGCAGCTGACCAGGCCCAGGCCGATGGCGAAGGGGCCCAGGGGGAGGAGGACGGCCAGGATCGCGGCGGCGGCGATCCAGGCGTGGCGCAGCGCCCGCGCGGCGCGGGCGGTGCGGCCGAGGGCGCGGACCAGAGTCGCCAGTTGGGCCTCGTCCTCGGGCTGCAGCGGGCCCTGCATGCGCGCCGGCAGCAAGCGGTGGTTGTACCAGAGCAGGCGGGTGGCGATCTGATGCAGGCGGGCCAGCTCGACCACCGGCTCGGCTTCGCTGGCGGCGATGACCGAGGGCGTGTGGCTGAAGACGCCGGGCACGAACACGCGGGCGCGGTTGAGCGCGTTGACGGCCTCGGCGAGGAAGCTGCGGGCCTGGGCCGCGGTGCGCTCCGGGTTGTCCTCGGCGTCCTGGCTCTCCAGGGTCAGCAGGGCGAGGTGGAGGGCGTCGCAGGCCTCACCCAGCGGGCGCTGCGCGGCCGGAACCAGCGACTCTTCGTCGGGTTCGCAGCGGCGATACGCGCTCATCTGGGGGGGAGCCATCTCTTGCCAGCATAGCGGACGGCGAGGAGCGGGCCAGCGCGGGCGAAGGCGCGGCGGGCTCGGCTGTGATCGCGGCCGCGCGGCCTCGGCTGTCCTTCGGGACATCCGGCCCGTCGGCTTCGCCGGCGCGCGCCCGCGCCTGGGACTCGTTCTACCGCCCGCTGGCGGCGACTACCGGCGACGGGGCGCGGCGGGCCGATCGGTCCGCCGCGCTCGCGCAGGCTGAAGTTCAGCTGTCCTTTGAGACATCCGACTCGGATCCGCCGGCGCGCGCCCGCGCCTTGGCCTCGTCCCACCAGCCGTCGAGTCGCTCGAGCCCCGCGGCCTCGGGCTCGATGCCGGCGGCGTGGCAGCGCTCCATCACGTAGGCGAAGCGCGCCTCGAACTTGGCGCAGGTGCCCCGCAGCGCGTCCTCGGCGGCGATGCCCATTTTTTGGCCGTAGCGCACGAGGACGAACAGCAGGTCGCCGAACTCCTCCTCGATCGCCTTCGGCTGGCCCTCGGCGCGCGCTCGCTCGAGCTCTTCCCACTCCTCGCGGATCTTGTCGACCGGGCCCTGGATCGTCGGCCAGTCGAAGCCGACGGCGGCCGCCTTGTCCTGCAGCCGCCACGCCCGCTGCAGCGCCGGCAGCGAGCGCGGGACGCCGGCGAGCGGGCGGGCCGGGCCGCGCTCTGTCCCTTCGGACATGTTCTCGGCGCGCTTGAGCTGGGCCCATTGGCGAGCGACGTCGTCGGCGTCGCGCGGCGCGTCCTCCGCGGTCGGCGCGAACACGTGCGGGTGTCGGCGGATCATCTTGTCGCGGATCGCCGCGACGACGTCGCCGAGGTCGAACGCGCCCTCGCGCTCGCGCAGGGCCGACTGGAAGACGATCTGGAACAGGAGATCGCCGAGCTCGCGGCGGTGCGCCTGCGGGTCGGAGAGCGCGTCGAGGACCTCATAAGCCTCCTCGATGAGGTAGGGGCGCAGGGTGTCGAGCGTCTGGGCCCGGTCCCACGGGCAGCCGCCCGGGTCGGCGAGCAGGCGGTCCATGAGGTCGCGCAGGCCGTCGAGGCCGTCGCGCAGGCCGAGGGCGCGGTGATCCGGTCCGGCGGGCTCGGCCGCGCCCGCCGGCGAGTCCGGCTTTGCCTCCGAAGGGTCGCGTGGTAGCTTCACTGGCAGCCCATTACCACGGGCGGCTCACGCCTGAACCCCCCAGTGACCATCCGACTCAGCTTCGAAGATCAGGTCCCCCTCCAGCTCGTCCTCGGCTCGGTCGGTGGGCAAGCGATGGAAGAACTGCAGCGGGCGGCGGGGGTGACGCTCCACGTCCGCGGCGGCGACGTCACGATCGAGGGCGACGACGGCGCGGCCGCTTTGGTCGAGCGCCTGCTCCGCCAGATGGTGGCGATGGCCCGCGCCGGCACGCCGATTCACCCCGGCGACCTGCCGCGCGCGCTCGAGGTCATGCGCAACGAGCCGCGGGTCGACCTGCGCTCGCTGTTCGACGACACGATCATCCCGCGCAGCGGCAGCGGGCGCCCGATCGCCCCGCGCAGCCTGGCGCAGAAGCACTACGTCGACTGCCTGCGCCGCTTCGACCTGACCTTCGGGGTCGGGCCGGCCGGCACCGGCAAGACCTACCTCGCGGTGGCGATGGGCGTGCGCATGCTGCTCGACAAGCGGGTGCGGCGGATCATCCTCGCCCGTCCGGCGATCGAGGCCGGCGAGAGCCTCGGCTTCCTGCCCGGCACGATGGAGGAGAAGGTCAGCCCGTACATGCGCCCGCTCTACGACGCGCTGCACGACATGCTCGACGTGCAGAAGGTGATGCGGATGATGGAGCAGGGCATCATCGAGATCGCGCCGCTGGCGTACATGCGCGGGCGGACGCTCAGCGAGACGTTCCTGATCCTCGACGAGGCGCAGAACACCACGCCCGAGCAGATGAAGATGTTCTTGACGCGCATCGGCGCCGGCACGCACGCGGTCGTCACCGGCGACCCGACGCAGAACGACCTGCCCTACGGCAAGCGCAGCGGCCTCGGTCACGCGCTGCGAGTGCTCCGCGGGGTCGATGGCATCGCGTTCTGCAGCTTCACGCACACCGACGTGATGCGCCACCAGCTGGTCCAGCGCATCATCCTCGCCTACGACCGCGAGGATCAGCGCCGCCGCGCCACCACCGGCAAGCCCGGGCGGCCGACCGAAGGGCCCCGCGACGCCGAGGCCCCCCGCGACGCCGCCGAGGCCCCGGCCGACGACGACGGCGCAGGCGAAGGCCGCTCCTGAGCTCGCGCGTTCGCCTGCGCTCGCACGGGCGTCGATGCGGCGAGAGCCGAGGGCGCGGCGCCGACTGCCGCGGGTGACTCGACGCCGCCGCCCGGGGCGTCACGGCGCGGCGTCGAAGCGGCGGACATCGAGGCCGGTGCCGGGTCTCCGTGTCGGAGATGCATCTTCCGCGGCTGGAGGATTGCCTGGCCATGGGCAGGCGCCTGTCGAGCTTCACGCGGCAACGCGAGGGACGGTTCCAGCATGTCTCGGATCGCCGTCTGCGAGTGCGCGTGTCGGGGACGTTCGGCGGGTCGCGGCGCGCCGTCATCTGGGCGGCTTCACTCGACAGGGCGAGGGACGTTCCGGCATGTCGCGGTTCGCCGTCGCCGCAGAGCGCGTATAGAGGCCTCACTCGGCAGCACAAGGGATGGTTCCGGCATGTCGCGGAGCGCCAGGCCACGGGTGACGCGGGCCGAGGATGCGCTGCGGCTCGTGAGTGAAGTGGCATGCCTCGCTGGGGCGTCCGCATGACGTCCGCTTCATGCGAGGCATCGCGGGCTGCGGCGACGGGGCTGCGTGCATGAAGACCGCCGGGCGTGGCAGGTGTCCTCGGGCTCCAGACCCCGGAGGGTGTCACGACCGCGTCGCGGTTTTGTGTGGATCGGCTCGCGGCCGTTCGAGTAGTGTGACGTGGTGAACTACGACTGTCGTCTCGCTGTCACATTGCCGCGGCCTGCGGGCCTCCTCGCCCTCCTCCTCGCCGTCGGCGCGCCGGCGTGCGGCGAGACCGAAGACGCCAGCGCGACCGCGCCGACCGGCGGGGACACCAGCAGCGAGACGGGCACCGACACTCTCGGCACCAGCGGTCAGGATCCGACCCACGAGGCGCCTCCCACCGAGACGGGCGGCAGCGAGGGCGCGACCGACAGCGCGACCGACGGGACGACCACCGGGCCGACCACCGGGGACGAGACCACCAGCACCACGAGCACCACCGGCACCACGAGCCCGGTGACCTCGACCGACGGCACGACCTCGACGACCTCGACCTCGACGACTTCGGACACCACGGGCGACGAGACCACGGGCACCACCGGCGAGCCGTCCGACTCCGACTGTCTGCTCGAGGGCTTCGCCAACCCCGACACCGCGCTGAAGCTCGATTACGATCAGTTCGGCCCGATCATCGGCTCGCACTGCAAGGGCACCAACCACCAGGACATCACCGACATCGAGCGCGTGGTGTTCATCGGCGACTCGGTCACCGTCGGCACCCCGCCGGCGCTCGGCGACGACTACTACCGCTCCAAGCTGGCCGACGTGCTGGTCGATCGCTTCGGCCTGACCCCGCCCAACGCGCTGTGGAAGCAGGTCAACCCGATCGACGGCGTCGCCCTGGTCAAGGAGTCGGGCGACTTCGTGTCGTGTTCGAAGTGGGGCGCGCGCACCGACGACTTCCTGCCGCCCGGCAACCAGGTCGACGACTGCTTCCCGCCCGACATGTTCGACAAGCGGACGCTTGTCATCACCACCATGGGCGGCAACGACATCGCCGCGATCGCCAAGGACGGGGCCAACGGCACCCCGCTCGACGAGGTCAAGGCCAACGCCGCCGAGGCGGCCGACCTGCTGCGCCAGACCGCCCACTGGTTCGTCGACGACCCGGCGAAGTTCCCGAACGGCGTGTTCCTGGTGTTCGCCAACGTCTACGAGTTCACCGACGGCACCGCGGACCTCATGGCCTGCCCGGCGGCGGGCCTCGGCGGGTTCGACAAGCCGTGGCAGAACCCGGCCGAGCTCATCGACGTGATGGTCGGCTTCAACGAGCAGTTCATGAGCGTCGCCGTCGAGACCGGCACCGACATGGTCTTCATGCTCGAGAACTTCTGCGGCCACGGCTTCAAGGCCGGCGACCCGAGCGCGCCGTGCTACCGCGGCCCGGGCCAGCAGAACTGGTTCGACCTCACCTGCATCCACCCCACGGCGCAAGGCCACACCGTCATCGCCGACCTGTTCACCGCGGTCATCGACGAGTAGCGCGTTCGCCGCGAAAGTGCGCGGCGGGCGACGCGCGAAGCCGCGCGCTGCGCGTTTTCACGCCCGGCCCCTCGGACGCGTCCGGTCACGCGTACCGGCGCGCATCGGTCGCCGCGGGCTGCCGGGAGGGTTTGAGGGGGGCCAGGCGGGGTTGCTTGCCTTGGGATCCGGGCACGGCTATGCGTGCAAGGCCCAGCCCCCCCGGACACCCCAATGACCGCCGTATCGCGTCTTTCGCCGCCCTACAACCCGAATCAACCCCTACCGGACCCCGAAGCCGTGCTCGAGGTCCTACAGCGGGAGCTCAAGCGGTCGATGGGGGGCCTCGTGGTGCCCGGCTCGCCCCGGCCGTACTTCATGCAGTACTCGCTGCGCCGGGTCCACGCGCTGCGCCTGCGGGCGGCCCACGGGGCGCTGCTGCGCTCGCGCGAGTCGACGGCCGGTCAGCTCTATGCCGACGTCCGGGTCGGCAGCCACAAGTTCGACAACGTCATCGACGGCGGCCTCGGCGACCGCTCGGAGGACCGCGAGAGCAGCGACTGGGTCGACGCGCCCGACGACCTCAACCTCCAGGCGCTGCAGATCGGGCTGTGGAAGCTGACCCAGATCAAGTTCGACGAGGCGCTGGAGGACTACTACGAGCACCGCAAGGCGACCGTCAGCGAGTTCCTGCGCGACGAGATCAGCTCCTTTACGCGCGAGCGGCCGGTCGTCCACAAGGAAGAGCTGCACCACGACCCGTTCCCGCGGGCCCAGTGGGAGAAGACGCTGGTCGAGCTGTCGCGGCGGTTCCTCGACCACCCGGAGGTCTACGACCCGAGCATCAGCCTGTCGGCCGAGCGGGTCCACCGCTGGCTGGTCACCAGCGAGGGGACGAGCGTCCTCACCGAGGACGTGTACATCCAGCTCGGCTTCGAGGGCTGGGTGCTGACCGAGGACGGGGTGTACGTCGAGGGCTCGCGCCAGCTGTACCTGCGAGCGGTCGACGAGGTGCCCGAACGCGCGCACCTCGAGCGCCTGCTGGCCGACGTGCTCGAGGAGCTGGCGGCGTTGCGGGCGGCCGACAGCCCCGGGGCCTTCATCGGTCCGGCGCTGTTGTCGGGCCAGGCCGCGAGCACCCTGTTCCACGAGGCGCTCGGCCACCGCCTCGAGGGCGAGCGGCTGATCGCCCGCGGCGAGAGCAAGACGTTCGCCCGCATGCGCGGCGAACGGATCCTGCCCCGCGGGATCCACGTGTTCGACGACCCGACCCTGACGCACTGCGGCCGCGAACCGCTGTGGGGCCACTACCGCGTCGACGACGAGGGCGTGGCGGCCCGGCGCACGCTGCTGGTCGACGACGGGGTGCTGAAGGGCTTCCTGCAGAGCCGCAGCCCGATCCCCGGCAGCGACCATTCGAACGGCCACGGCCGCCACGACGGGGTCGAGCGGCCGATGGCGCGCATGGGCACCTTGGTGGTCGAGGGGGCGCCGGGCTCGGGCGAGTCGTGGGACGCGCTGCGGACCCGCCTCATCGAGCTGGCGCGGGCCCAGGGCCGCCGCCACGGGGTCATCATCCAGCGCGTGCTGGCCGGCGAGACGTCGACCTCGGACTACGACTTCCAGGCCTTCAAGGGCAGCCTCGCGGAGGTCTATCTCGTCGACGCCCAGACCGGCAAGGTCCGCCGGATCCGCGACGTCGAGCTGATCGGCACCCCGCTGGCCGCGCTGCAGAAGATCACGGCGTTCGGCCGCGACCGCGAGACCGACCAGGGCTTCTGCTACGCCGAGAGCGGCTCGATCCCGGTCAGCGGGATCGCGCCGCCGGTCCTGCTGTCGGAGCTCGAGCTGCAGCAGAGCAGCACGACCGGCTACCACGACCCGCTGCTGCCGCCGCCGTTCGCCGACGACGGGTCGCGCGGGCGCAAGGGCGGGCTGCGCGAGCGCGGCAAGCGGAAGAAGCCCCTCAACTGAGGGGGCCCCGCGCGCCCGCTCGGGGCGCGCGGTGCTGCTCGCCCCGAGGTCATCGGGGCGGCCAGTTCGGCCCGGCCGGTCCGCGAGGACCCGTTGCCGCTGGCGGCCGCCTCTGCGAGCCTCGAAGGGATGTGGCCGCTCGTGTTCGCCGGGCTGTTCCTCGTCTGGAACCTCCAGACGTCGCTGCGGATCGCCTACAGCGGCGCGGTTTGGCTGGGCGGCGGCGGCTATCCGGTCTTCAGCCACGTCGTCGGCAACCTCGCCTTGCTGGGCGTCGTCACTGGAGTGGCGTTCGTGCGGGCGGATGCGTTGCGCCTGGCGACGCCGTGGTGGCTGCTGGCGGCGACGGTCGGGCTGACGGTCGGGCATGTCGCCGCGCTCGTCTGGCTGGACCGGCTGGGGACGACGCAGCGAAACCGGGGCATGAGCGCCGGGATCGTCAGGCTGGAGCGGTCGGAGACGACGCGGCGGGAACGGAGCAGGGGATGAGCGAGCTGTACAGCATCCAGATCGAGTCGGCGGCGGACCGCGAGGTCGTCCTGCGGGTCACCACGGTGCATCCGGACGCCGGGCCGCCGCCCGACACCGCCGGCTTCGCGGTCGCGGTCGTGCTCGACCTGTGGTCGCTGCTCGATCGCGGGTTCGCGGCCCTGGTCGACGGTTGCCCGCTCGAGCGGGCGGAGGCGCAGGCTCTCGCGCAGGATCCCGCGTGGGAGTCGCGCTGCCGGCAGCTGCGCGAGCTGAGCTTCGGGCGCCAGGTCGCCTGCACGGCCGAGGAGCAGGCGGCGCTCGAGGCGGCGATGCTGGCCGGCGAGCCGCTGCTGTTCCGCGGCGAGCCGGTCGGCGGGCTGCTCGGCTACGCCAACCAGGCCTACGTGTTCATCCCCGGCGATCCGATGGTGTTCGCCACCGCGGTGGCGCCGTTGGTGGCGGCGCATGCGGTCGACGAGCGCGAGTTCGACGAGGCCTACGAAGACTGGCCCGACGACCCGGAGATGCTCCCTCGGGCCCGCATCCGCCTGCAGGTCCACGACGCGGGCTGGCTCGGCTTCATCCGGCCGGGCTGGCGCTGGGACTCCGGGGCGCACTGAAGTCGCCGCAGATCGGGCGCTTCAGCGATCGCGCGGCGGGTTCTCGGTCACGATTTCCGAGTAATCCCGCGTGCGTGCGTCATAAGTTTTAAACTTCCACTCGAAGCCGGATCGCGCCGCCACGTAGCTCGGGCCGAGCGGGATCTTGCCATCGCCGCCCGGCAGGTCGAGCACGTAGTGGGGCAGGCACAGGCCGCTGATGTGGCCGCGGAGGGCGGTCATCAGCTCGAGGCCGCGGTCGATGGTGGTCCGGAAGTGCGACAGGCCGCGGGTCGAGTCGCAGTGGTGGAGGTAGTAGGGGCGGATCCCGAGGGCGTAGACCAGCTCGCGGAACAGCGTCCGCAGGGCCTCGGCGTCGTCGTTGACGCCCTTCAGCAGGACGGTCTGGTTGAGCAGCATGAAGCCGGCCTCGCGCAGGGTGCGGGCGGCGGCGACTGTGGCCTCGGTGATCTCGCGGGCGTGGTTGAAGTGGGTGACCACGCAGACCATCAGGCGGCCCTTGAGCGCGGCCACCAGGCCAGGGTTGATGCGCTCGGGCAGGACCACCGGGATCCGGGTGTGGAGGCGCAACAGCCGGACGTGGCCGATGGCCTCGATCCGCCGCCGCAGCTCCTCCAGGCGCTCGTTGGCGAGGATCAGCGGGTCGCCGCCGGTGAGGATGACCTCGCGGATCTCGGGGTGCTCGGCGATGTAGGCCAGCGCCGGCTCGAGGGTGTCGATCGTGTAGGTCGCGGCGTCGTCGTCGGCCAGCGACTCCTTGCGGAAGCAGTGGCGGCAGTACACCGCGCACTGATAGGTCGGGTACAGCAGGACGCGGTCGGGGTAGCGGTGGGTCAGCCGCGGGACCGGGCTGTGGGCGGCGTCGCCGATCGGGTCCTCGCGCTCGCGCGGGTCGTGGACCAACTCCTCGGCGCTCGGGATGACCTGGCGGCGGATTGGGTCGCGCTCGTCCGCCCAATCGATGAGCTCGAGGTAGCGGCGCGGCGCCTTGACGTGGAAGCTGGCGGCCGCCTCGGCGTCGCGGGCCCGGTCGGCCGGGGCGAGCGGCAGTGCGGCCAGATCGGCGGCCCGCCGCAGCTCCAGCCGCTTGCGAGGCGCGGGTGTTGCGAGAGGGCCCGGTTCGCCGGACTGGGCAGCGGCGACGGCCGTGTCACGGCTCGGTTCGTCGCGCCCGGAGGCCGCCGCAGCATGGATTGAGTCCGCGGCCGGGCACGAGTCGTCGGGGGCGGGGCGACTGGCGAGGGCGTGACCGGACGCTCGGGGCACGGGCCCCCGCTCGCGCGACGCGGTCGATGCCCGGGCTTCGGGTCCGGCGTCCAGGCGCCAGGAATCGCTGCGCTGCGGCGCCTCCGCGTCGTCGTCCCGGTCGGCCACGATCGCGCGGGAGGCTAGCCGCGGCGTCCGGGTGCGTCAACACGCGGGGGCGAGCTTTCGCTACCCTCGGCGTGTGCCTGTCGTCGAGCAGACGGTGTGGGACGGCGAGGTCGACGAGCAGCGCCGGATCGGCGTGATGCTCGACCGGATCTTCGTCGCGACCGCGGCGGCGATCGGCGCGGCGACCGTCTTTCAGGCGGCGAGCCAGGCGATCGATCCGCTGATGAGCATCAACCTGGTGGTCATCGCGCTGTTCGTCGGCCTGCGCGTGGTGGTCCGTCGCGGCCACGTGCGCGCGGTCAGCCGCGGCCTGGTGGTGACTCTGTGGAGCTTCGTCACCATCGCGGTGTGGTTCGACGGCGGGCTCAAGAGTCCGTCGCTGGCGGCGTACCTGACGATCTTGATGCTGGCGGCGCTGCTGCTGCGCGCGGGGGCGCTGTGGGTCTACCTGGCGCTGTCGGCGGCGGCGGCGCTGGGGTTCGTGCTGGCCGAGAGCGCGGGGGTGCTGCCGCCGCGGCAGTCGGTGGACACGCTGGTGCGGCCGTTCTTCGTCCACCTGATTCACCTGATGGCGTCGGCGCTGTTCCTCTACATGGCGGTCGACAGCCTCGAGCGGGCGCGAGAGCGGGCGCGGCGCAATCAGGAGCGGGCGGCGATGCTGCTGACCCAGCTCGAGCGCGAGAAGGAGCGCGCCGACGAGCTGCTGCACAACATCCTGCCCGAGCGCGTGGCCGAGCAGCTCAAGCAGAAGATGCACCCGATCGCCGAGCGCTTCGAGGCGGCGACGGTGCTGTTCGCCGACATCGCCGAGTTCACGCGCTTCGCGTCGGAGCGGCCGCCCGACGTGGTGGTCGAGCTGCTCAACGACATCTTCTCGCGCTTCGACGCGCTGGCCGGGGAGCGCGGGCTCGAGAAGATCAAGACGATCGGCGACGCCTACATGGTGGTGGCGGGGATCCCGACGCCGCGGGCGGATCACGCGGCGGCGATGGCCGAGATGGCGCTGGCGATGCGGGACGAATTCGCGCGCTTCGTGGCCGCGCGCGAGCTCGCGCTCGGGGTGCGCATCGGGCTCCACTGCGGGCCGGTGGTCGCCGGCGTGATCGGCCGGCGGAAGTTCATTTACGACCTCTGGGGCGACACCGTGAACACCGCCAGCCGCATGGAATCGCTCGGCCAGGTCGGCGAGATCCAGGTGTCCGAGGCGGTCGCCACGGCCCTCCAGGGCCGGTTTACGTGCGTTCCGCGGGGCAGCATCGCGGTCAAGGGCAAGGGCGACCTGCAGGTGTTCTGGCTGCAGGGGCCGGCACAAAAGCCGGCAGTCGTGGGGTCTTGAGTCCTCACGTCGGTGGTGCAGGCGAAGGTGTGCATGGCGCTGCGCCGCGCCGGTGTACGCTCAGCCCGATGGACGAGGGGCTGCTGCGTTACCCCGACGTGCTCGCCTATCTCCGGCACCTGGCCAGAGATCCGGCGTTCGGTCGGGTGCAGTACGTCACGGACCTCGGCGGCACGCTGCGCGCCGCGGTGATCGGGCGCGGCCGGGCCCGGCTGGCGATCGTCGAGGCGCTCGGCTTCGTGCCGCCGGAGTTCGACGTGGTGCTGGTGGTCGGCCCCGAGCGCTCGCTGGCCGCGGCGCTGGGGCGGATGCCGGCCCACCGCGCGCACGCGCTGGCGCTGCCGACCTCGCCGGCGCGGCTGCGGCGGGCCATCGACGAGGCGCTCTTGGCGGTCGACGCCATCCTGCAGAGCCGCGTGGCCGATCAGCTGGTCGACGTCGGCCTCGCGCTCAACCGCGAGCGCGACCCACGTCGCGTCCTCGAGCTGATCGTCCGCCACGCGCGAGCGATCACCGGCGCCGACGCGGGCTCGATCTACGTGGTCGAGGACGACGGTGCGACGGTGCGCTTCCGCGTCGCCCACAACGACTCGGTCGCCGCCGATCTGCGCGACCACACCCTGCCGGTGTCCGACGCGTCGGTGGTCGGCGCGTGCGTCCTGAGCGGGCAGATCATCAACCTCGAGGACATGTACTCGGAGACAGGTCGCACCGCGCTCGGCCGCACGTTCGCCCACGACCGCTCGTTCGACGAGCGCTTCGGCTACCAGACGCGCTCGCTGCTGACGGTGCCGATGCGCGCGCCGGAGGGCCAGGTGATCGGCGCGGTGCAGCTGATCAACGCCAAGGACGGGCGCCACCCGCTGGCCTGGCCGGCCGACTTCGGCCGCCGCACCCGGCCGTTCTCGGCCGCCGACGAGCGGGTCTGCCTGGCGCTGGCGACCCAGGGCGCGGTCGCGCTCGAGAACGCGAACCTGTACGCGGAGGTGCAGGCGCTGTTCGAGGGCTTCGTGCGCGCGAGCGTGACTGCGATCGAGCAGCGCGACCCGACCACGAGCGGCCACAGCCAGCGCGTGGCCGACCTGACCGTGGCGCTGGCGAAGGCGGTCGACCGCTCCGACGGGCCGCTGGCGGCGGTGAAGTTCTCGGCCGACGACCTGCGCGAGATCGAGGTGGCGGGGCTGCTGCACGACTTCGGCAAGGTCGGGGTGCGCGAGCACGTGCTGGTCAAGGCGAAGAAGCTGTTCGACTGGGAGCTGACTCTGGTCGAGGAGCGCCTCGACCACCTGCGCACGGCGGCGCGGCTGAGGCTGGCCGAGCGCGAGCTGATCGCCATGCGCGACGGTTCGATCGACGTCGAGGCGGCGCGGCGGGCGTTCACGGCGGAGCTGCTGCAGATCGAGCGCTGGCGCGAGGTGGTGCGCCGCGCCAACGAGCCGGCGCTGCTGCCCGAGGCGGTCGAGGCGGAGATCCACGAGGTCGCGGCGGCCCGCAGCCACACGCCGGACAAGGTGCTGCGGATCCTCGACGACGCCCACCTGACGGCGCTGCGGGTGGCCCGCGGCAGCCTCACCGAGACGGAGCGCTCGGAGGTGCAGAACCACGTGCGCCACACGTTCGAGTTCCTGCGCCAGATCCCGTGGGGCCAGCGGCTGAGGCGGGTTCCCGAGATCGCCGGGATGCACCACGAATACATGGACGGCAGCGGCTATCCCCGCGGCGCCGCGGCCGCGGCGATCCCGATCCAGGCCCGCATGATGACGGTGGCCGACATCTTCGACGCCTTGACCGCCGCCGACCGCCCGTACAAAAAAGCGGTGCCCGTGCAAATGGCGCTCGACATCCTCCACGCCGAAGCCCGCTCCGGCAAGCTCGACCCAGTGGTGCTCGAGGTCTTCGTCGGCGCGCGAGTCTACGACCGCCTCGACCTGTCCGGAGGCCGCAAGTGAGCACGCGAAGGAAGAAGGATGACGAGGCGCGAGCAGGGGGGCTCGATGCTCGGCGTGGGGGCGCGCCGGTGGACGAGGCGAGCGGCGCGGAGGCAACCTCGGACGACGCGGGGGGCGAGGCGTTGAGCGACGAGGCGGACGACAGCTCCGATGCCGTGGACGACTTCGCCGACGAAGACGGCGGGTCCGACGAAGCGGATGACCGCTCGAGCGACGAGGGCGATATCACTGACGAAGCAGAGGGCGGGTCCGACGACCTTTCCGACGAAGCGGACGAGGACTCCGGCGACGAGGACGACGCGCTCGACGGAGCGGACGACCTCTCCGACGACGAGGACATGGCCGACGAAGCGGACGACAGCTCTGACGATGTAACTGAAGCCCTCGACGGCGAGGTCGACGTCTCCGAGGAAGGGGACGACGTCTCCGTCGACGAGGACGACGATGCGTACGCGGACGACGCGTCCGACGACGCGTCCGACGACGAGGACGACGCGTCCGATGACGAAGTCGACGATGCGGACGCGGATGACGATGAGGTCGACGATGCGGACGCTGAGGTCGACGATGCGGACGCGGACGACGCGTCCGATGAAGAGAACGACGATGCGGACGCGGACGACGACGTGGACGCGGACGACAGCTCTGACGACGAGACTGGCGTAGACGCGGACGACACCTCCGACGACGACGAGAGTGGCGCGGACGCTGACGGCTCCTTCAATGGCGAGGAAAGCGACGAGCTCGCAGACACGGACCGCGAGGGCGAAGCAGGCGCGGACGACGGGCCCGGCGCTGATGAACTCTCCGAGGCCGGGGACGCCGACGACGAGGAAGGCGAGCCGAACGCCGACGCCGACGATGCGGAAGGCGAGTTGGACGCCGAGATCGAGGACATGTCCTCCGCGCCAGGTCGCGGCCGGATCCGCTTCACCGTCGCCCCGCGGCGCAAGGTCGCGCGGTGGTTCGTGCAGGCGCTCGCGCGACGGGTGGCTCGTGCCGCGCGGCGGCTCGGGATCGGCGCCGACGCGGCGGTGACCTGCCACCTCGTCGACGATCCGGCGATCGCCCGGCTCAACGCCGAGCACATGGGCAAGGTCGGGCCGACCGACGTGCTGTCGTTCCCGGCGGGGCCGCTCGGGCCGGACGAGGCTTTCGGGGGGGTCGCGGGCGACGTCGTGATCAGCGTCGACGCGGTCCGGCGCCAGGCGCGGGCTCGCCTCGGCATCTCCAGCATGACCGAACGGACAGGTGTCAAGCGACAGGTCCTTTGGGGCCTGGTCATCGAGACCGGTCCGAAAGAGCCTGTCCTTCCGGACATGGTCGAACACTCAGCCGAGGCCGCGGCCGCGATCGACGAGGCGACCGTGCTCGCGGTCCACGGCCTGTGCCACCTGCTCGGCCACGACCACGGCGGGCGCGGCGAGGCGCGGGCGATGCATCGGGCCGAGCGCCGCGCGCTGCAGGCAGCCGACACGCCGGACGTGCCGCGGCCCTACGGCATCGACGCGCGCCGGGAGCGGCGCAGCAGGAGGACGCGGTGACGACACCAGTGATCGTGGTTCACGGCGGGGCGGGCACGGTGGCGGAGGACCTGCGCGCGTCGGCGGTGACCGGCACGCGCGCGGCCGCGGCGGCGGGGCAGGCAGTGTTGCTGGCGGGCGGCAGCGCCGAGGCGGCAGTGATCGCGGCCGTGCGCACGCTCGAGGACGACCCGGGCTTCAACGCCGGTCGCGGCGCGTGCATGAACGCCGACGGGGTGTTCGAGGCCGACGCGGCGATCATGCGCTCGCGCGACCTGCGATCGGGCGCGGTCGCGGGGGTCCGCGAGGTCCGCGACACGATCCTGCTGGCGGCGCTGGTGATGAACGAGACGCGCCACTGTCTGCTGGTCGGCGACAATGCGGCCCGCTTCGCCCGCGAGCGCGGGGTCGGCCACTTCGGCCGCGAGGAGGTGTGGACCGCCAAGGCCGAGGCCCACTTCACTGCGGTGCGCGCCGGCCAGCAGCTCGACAACCGCGCGGACACAGTCGGCGCCGTCGCCCTCGACGCGCGCGGCGATCTGTGCGCGGCCGGCTCGACGGGCGGCGTGCTGTACAAGCTGCCGGGCCGCGTCGGCGACACGCCGATGGTCGGCTCGGGCCTCTACGCCCACCCCGAGCTCGGCGCCTGCGCGACGACCGGGCTGGGCGAGGCGATCTTGACCCACGTGCTCGCCTACGCGGCGCTGCAGCGGGTCCGTGGGGCCGCCGGCGAGGCCGTGCCGCCGCTCGCCGCGGGCCTGGTCCGCGAGGTGTCGTCGCGCTGGGACGGGGCCGCCGTCGGCCTGGTCCTGCTGCGTCCGGACGGCACCGCGGCGGTCGTCCACGCCAGCCAGCACATGAGCTGGGCGATCGCGCGAGGCGACGCTGCGGTCGACGCCGGCCTGTCGGTCTGAGCTTCGTGGGTTGGCCCGGCGCGGCGAGATGAACCGGGCGATCGCGCGAGGAGACGGGGCGGTCGACGCACACGCGTTCGTTCGCCCGAGCGGCTGAAGTGTCCTGCGTCGGCGGGTTGACCGGAGGTCGGCCGCTGCGCAGGTCGGGTGTCGCGGCTGAACTCGTGGACAGGCACCGGCTGGTGTGCCGCGGAGGGCGGCCTGCAGCCGGCGGGCGCCGATCTGGGCACTGGACGCCGGGGCAGAGGGGCGCCTATAACCGGCGGGTGCTCCGCTGCGCGCTGATCGTCGCCCTGGCCGCACCGCCGGCCGCCGGTTCGAGCGCGTCCGGGGTCCCCTGGGGCCCGCTGCCGGGGCAGCCGGCGCCGCCGGCCGGTGAGGCCAAGGGACAGGTCTCCGAGGACATGTCGCCGGGGACAGGTGCTTCGGAGCAGGTCCCGACGGACAGCTCCACTCCGCTGGCCAGCGAGGCGCCCGCGCCGACCGTCGCGCCGATGGGCCCGAGCGGGCCGGCGCCGGTGACGGTGCCGCCGCCCGAGCCGGGCGAGGCGACGCTGGAGCTGTCGGGCGCGGGGCAGGGCGGGCAGGTCGTCGTCACGTCGCCGCGCGGCAAGCTGCTCGGGTCGTACGCCGTCGGGCCGGGCCAGACGATCCTGCTGCGCGGGGCGCCGGGCGAGTACGTGGTCCGCAGCCCGACCGCGCCGCACGGCCTGGTGGTGCCGGTGGTCGATCGCACGCACGTGCAGGTCGGGCCGACCGGCCTGGCGATGGTGCGCGACGAGGGGCCCTCGCCGGGTCCGGTGGTGCGCGTCGGTCGATCCACCGCCGCGCGCGACCGCAACTGGCGCCGCCCGGTCGCGCCGATCCTGTCGGCGCTGGTGCCCGGCCTCGGCCAGATGGTCAACCGCGAGTACGCGCGCGGGGCCGGCTTCTTGCTCGGGACCCTGTCTCTCGGGGCAGGTGCCCTCGGCCTCGCGCTCACCCGCGATCCGTCCGACGCCGCCACGCCGGGCGCCCACGGCCGCACCTTCGCCACAGACGTCGTCGGCGCGGCCGGCCTCGGGCTTTTGACCGGCGGCCTGCACCTCCTCTACATGGCGCAGGTGATGGACGCCTACGCCGGCGCGATCGGCAAGCGCACGCCGAGGCCGCACACCCGCCACAAGGTGTCGCTCGAGCTGCGGCGGATGGCGACCGTGGGCATGCGCGCCGGCGATCCGGCGGCTCAGCTGTACGCCGACTGGAACGTCGGCGTGCTCGGCCAGGTCGCGCCGCGCTTCAGCGTCGGTCTGACCGACCTCGGCCTCAAGTTCGGCCCAGGCCGGGCGGCGCTGCAGGGCGGGCCGCGGCTGCAGTACCGCGTGCTCGAGCGCGGGCGCGTGTGGCTGTCGCTGGCGGCCGGCGCGATCGTCCAGGGCGTGTTCGCCGGCGGTGCGCCACCGGCCGTGCCCGAGGGCGAGAAGCCGCCGCGCACCGCTGCGGTCGCGGCCATCCCGTACGGTCAGCTCGACCTTCGCTTGTTCATCCTCGACCGCTGGTCGATCGACATCGTCCCGCGGATCAGCGCTCCGCTCGGCGCGGCCCGCTACTACCGCGGAGACGGCGCGATCCCCAAGCACGCGATCACGCTCGAGCTCGGCACCGGGATGGGGGTGTACTTCTGATGCTGGCCTTCCGGACCTGGCTCTTGGGACAGTGGCTTTCGGGACATGTCCGCACGGCCATGTCGGCCGCGCTCGCGGCCAGCCTGGTCGGCTGCGTGTTCGGCTACCGCAGCGAGGCCGAGGTCGAGGCGACCTGGCCGCTCATCGAGGTGCAGGCGGTGCGGGTCGGCCTGCCGGACACGCCGCTGACGGTGGTCGGCGACCCGATGGCCACCGGCCTCGAGCTGCGCGGCGAGTGGCGGGCCGCCGGCGGTAGCGAGAAGGTGGCGAAGGCCAACGCGCGCACGCCGCGGCTCTTGTTCGAAGTGACCGGCGGGTTCGCCCGGCTCGGCGCGTTGGTGCCGCTGGCGGTCGACGACCAGGTCGACCTCGAGGTCGAGGAGATCCGGTTGCCGCCCACGCTCGACCTCGAGCTGCAGACGGGGCTCGGCGACGTCGACGTCGTCGGCGTGGTCGGCAACATCGGCGTCGACGTCGACATCGGCGACGTCGACATCGACGGCGGGGACGGCGGGGTCGCGGTGCGCACCGGCGACGGCCGCGTGCGCGTCGAGTCGGCCGGCAACATGGACCTCCGCACCCGCCACGGCACCGTCGAGGTGTGGCAGGCGGGCGCGGGCGGCAACGACGTGGTGGTCCGCGCCCGCGGCGACGTGCGCGTGTGGCTGCGCTCCGACGCCGACCTCGACCTCGTCCTCGAGGGCGAACAGATCCGCGTCCAGACCGGCACCGTGTCGACGATCACCAGCGGCTCGTTCCGCCGCGCGGTCGGCGGCGGGCACGTGAAGATCTGGCTCGACGCCGGACCGGGCCACGTCGAGGTCCGCCTCGGCGAGCCCGAGATGCCGTGAGGCGCCGCGAGGGCGAGCCTCGACGCGGTGATTCCGCAGGCGCTCGCACGGACGGGCAGGGGCGGCGAGCACGTCCCGGCGGCGAGGCTGCGTGAACCGGTCCAAAACCCGCCTGGGCGGCCGCCGGCCGGAGGCGACGGCGGCGCAGCGTGACGCGTCGCCGGGTCGGTGCGCCCCAGGCTTGCGAGCAGGCCGGCGCCCGTGCTAAACGCTTCGCCGCTCCTCGCGCCAGAGTGGCGAAATCGGTAGACGCGGCGGACTCAAAATCCGTTGAGGTAGCCCCTCGTGTCGGTTCGAGTCCGACCTCTGGCACTCTCGCGGGCTTCGTGCCAAAACGATGCCCGTGCCCATCGATGTCGTGCGATCGCCGGCTGAACGGTCCCCTGCCGGGGGGGCCGGTCTCTCGCGCCATCTGCTGTGCGCGGTGCCGCAGCTCGTCGATCCCAACTTCGTGCGCTCGGTGGTCCTCATCATCGACCACTCGGAGAAGGGCGCGTTCGGCCTGGTCATCAATCACCGGCTGCCGACCACGATCGCCGAGTTCGCCGACGCGGTGACCCTGCACTGGGAAGGGCCGGCGGATCAGGGGCTGCGCCTCGGCGGTCCGGTCGAGCCGGTGCGCGCGTTCCTCCTTCACGACCAGTCGCAGTGGGACCCGCTCGCCGAGGACGTCGCGCCCGGAGCGTTCCTCACCGCTTCGCTCGAGGGCGTGCGCCGCGTCAGCGACAACCGCTTCGGCGGGGCCGGCCGCAACTACCTGGTGTTCCTCGGCTACGCCGGCTGGGGCCCGGGCCAGCTCGAGTCGGAGATGGCCCAGGGCAGCTGGCTGGCGGTGCCCCTGCGCGAGCCCGCCAGCGACGCCCCCGGGGTCCCGGTGCCGTGGCTGTTCGACACGGCGCCCGAGGTCATGTGGCATGACGCGCTCACGACGATGGGCATCGACCCGGCGCGGCTGATCGGCGCGAGCGTCGGCTCGGGCCGCGCGCCGCAGGCGTGAGCGGCGGCTCGGGCCGCGCCCCGCAGGGGTGAGCGGCGGGCGGCGCAGACGTGAGCGGCGTGTCTCGAGACGCGCGTCGTGGGCTTGAGCGGCGCGTCGCGGGCGTGAGCGGCGTGACTGGGGCGGGCGCAGAGCCTCGCGCGGGGCAGCGTGCGCGGCGAGCTCGGGTCCCGCGTTTGCATGTCTTTCAAGACATGACCTTCTGTGCATGGCGGATCGCTCATGCCGCAATGAGCATGCTCTTGGAGACATGTCGTCCGCGGGAGCAGGAGCGACTCGCGCGCCCCGGCGCGCATCAGCGAAGCGGCTCACGCTCGAGTGCAGCGATCGAGCCCTTTGGTATCGCGCGTGGCCGCGCTAGCGAGGCCGCGTGCGCGGGGCGTGACCGGCGAGCCGCTCGCGTCGCGATGTCGTGGCTCGGCGGCTGCGCGCCCGAGGCTGTACAGCTCCACGCGCTCAGCGGTCGTGCAGGCGCGTGCCGAGCGGGCGGCGGGCCTCGTCGCGCAGGCCGACGAGCACGCTGTCGCCGGCCTCGGCCAGGGCGAGCTCGCCGTAGCGGGCCGCCTCGAGCGTGCGGCCCTCGCCTTCGGGGAACAGGAACGTCTCGGCGCCGAGGCTCACCTCGCTGCCGCGCTTGTGGTAGCGCAGGCGTAGCTCGCCGGGGGCGAGCGGGCGGCCGTCGTCGACGCGGACGAACTGCGCCACGTGGTCGAGGTCGCGGGTGACGAGCAGCGCCCCGCGCGGCGCCATGGCGTCGACGTCGGGCAGCTCGTTGATCAGCGCGTAGCGCAGCTCCATGTAGTCGCCCTGCATCAGCGAGCGCGGGTCGACCGGCGCGAGCCGCAGCAGCACCGTCTCGCCGGACGCCAGCACCTGCTCCTTCTGCACCACCACGTAGCCGGGGATCGCCAGGCCCAGCCCGAGCGCCAGCGACAGCCAGCGCAGGTCGCCGATCCGCGCCGCCAGCGGGCGCGCCCGGCCCTCGCGCGGGCGGTCGGCGGTGCGGCGCAGCAGCCCCGCCAGCAGCAGGAACAGCGCGCCGTGGCTGACCGCCACGATCGACTTGCTCAGCAGCGTCGAGCCGTGCTCGTAGTACCAGAAGAACAGGAAGCTGCCGATCGCGGTCAGGCCGAGCAGGCGCAGGTTCATGCTGGCGCGCAGCTGCCCGAGCAGCAGCAGCGTCAGGCCGGCGCTGAGACCCGGGGTGTCGAGGCCGAGCAGGGCGGTCAGCCAGATCCCGGCGTAGGCCGCTCTCTGGGCCCCGCCGCGCAGCTCCGGCCGCTCGCGCCCCGCCTGTACGATCAGCCAGGTCGACAGCGCCGCCCAGCCGGCCGACAGCAGCATCGCGTCGACCGCCCACCCCCCGAGGAACATCGGCAGCGCGTCCGCGTCGCCGTGATCGTAGCGGCTGCCGGCCCCGATCGTGATCGGCGCCCACACCGCCAGCGGCAGCGCGTAGGCCAGCGGCTGCCACAGCCGCCCGAGCCGGGCCGCCAGCGGCGCCTGCAGCACCCACAGGCCGCAGATACATGTCCCGAGGAACAGGGCCAAAAGACCATGTCCGAACGCGCCGACGCGCAGCTCGGCCGCCAGCACCAGCAGCGCCCCGGCTCCGACCAGGATCGAGGCGACGCCGATGGCGAGGTCGTGGATCAGCCACACCGTGAGCGCCTGCAGCAGGATCGTCGCCACGCACAGGCTCTCGTCGTCGCCGACGACCTCGCCCAGGCTGGCGAGGATCAGCACCTGCCCGCCGATGGTGGCGATCCAGCGCAGCTGCAGCTCGAGCAAGGTGGCCGAGCCGCGCGCGAGCACGGCCGCCAGGCCGAGGCCGGCCGCGCCGAGCGCGAGGCCGAGCGGCACGACCTCCGTGATATCCATCTGCACGAGGAAGGTCGCCAGCAGCAGCGCCCCGAGCCACACCGACACCGAGGCGCCGGCCTGCTGCAGTCGCAGGCCCTCGCCCGTGAGCCCGGCGAGCGCGTCGCGGGTCCGCTGCCCCAGCGGGGTGGCCTCGTCGAGCGCGGCGCGGTCGACCAGGCCCTCGTCGGCGAGCTGCTCGAGCAGCCTTCGCGTGCTCACGAAACGTCCTCCTCCTCGCGCGCCTGGCGGGCGCGGAGCCACTCGCCGCCCGCGTAGCCCTGCGCGCTGAGCAGCAGGCCCATGATGAGGAGCCCGCCGATCTCGGCGTCGAGCACGTCGAACACCACTTTGCCCTCGGCGACCGTGAGCAGGCCGAACAGCAGCGCCACCGCCAGGCGCTCGAGGCCGAAGTCACCCTGCTGACTGCCCAGCCGCATCATCACCAGCGGGAGCCCCAGCGCCAGGATCAGGGCCACGACCTGTCCGAAGGGCCAGCCGTCCGCCACGATCGCTACCGCTCCGTGGGCGAAGGTGATGCTCCAGCCGATCGTCAGCGCGACCATGCCGATCGCGTCCCCGGGGCCCCGGCGCACCCGGCGGTCCAGCGCCAGCGCGGACAGGGCGGCGGCGCCGACGATGCTGGCCCAAAGACCCGGTGACTCGAACGGGTGGCTGCCGAGCGCCTGATCGATCCACAGGTAGTTCGTCACCGCCGCCAGCAGCAGCGCGGTGATCCACGCGCCGACGAAGCGGGTCGCCAGCGCGTAGCCGGCCAGCACCGCCGACCACGCGAGGAACAGCTCGAACGCATCGGCGCCGGTCTGGTAGACCTGACCGACCAGGGCCAGGAGCGGCCCGAACAGCAGCCCGCCGGCCAGCGCCGGGGCCCGCCCGCTGAGCTTGTCGAGGCCGATCCAGCCGCCCGCGAGGGTGGCGGCGGCCATCGCCGCGGCGGCCAGGCCGATCCGCGCGTGCGGGGTGAATACGTCCCAGTTGGCGGCGACGAAGAAGAGCGCGCCGGCGACCGCCAGCACCGTGCCGAGGATGATCAGGTGGAAGCGCGCGAACCGGTACCACGCGTCGGCGGTGGGCTTGCGGACGATCAGCTCGAGCGAGCGCTCGAGGGCCGCCGGATCGAGCACGCCTGCCGCCGCGAGCGCGTGCAGGCGAACTGCGAGCGGCGGGCCGGCGAGTGGGTCGGTCACGCCGGCGACACTAGCACGGCGATCCGCGGGCCGCGACGGCCGTCGCGCCCGGCTCGGGCTCGCGGGCCGCGATCCGAGGACGACGTCACACAGGGCGGGGACGGCCTCGCGATCCGGGGAATACATCCGCGGCCGCGGAGTCGCGCGCATCTTGGTCACGGCATCGGGCGCAAGAGACATGCCACTGCGGTCGCGCAGGCGGGCCGTCGCGCTGACGATGCGCACCGAGGCGGCAGAGCGACGTGCAGGCCGCTGCGCAGAGGTCTGCGAATGATCTGTCCTTCGAGACATCCGATCACGAGCGCGGACGCGCGGCCGCAAGAGGGGCCGCGCCGGCCGTCCATGTCACGGACGCCGGGCTCGGCTATGTTCGCTGCATGCGACCCGCGAAGACCGCGACCTTGTGCACCGCGCTGGCGCTCGCCGGTTGCGGCGGCGAGAAGGGCGAGACCCTCGACACCGACACCGCGACGAGCGAGACGTCCTCGACCACCGCGTCCTCCGGCGCGAGCGAGACGAGCCCCTCGTCGGCCGATCCGACCGAGGCCCCGACGACTTCGACGACCTCGACCAGCGCGACCGCGACGAGCACCGACCCCGGCACGACCGAAGGAGCGTCCACGGACGCCCCCGACACCGACGGCCCGGTCCACCCGCTCTGCGGCGACCCGCTGCACTTCGCCACCTTCAAGCAGCCGACCACCCTGATCTACGTGTCGACCCGCGGCGTCGACGGGCCCGACTGCGGCGCCCAGGACAGCCCGTGCCAGACCGTCGAGGCCGCCGCGGCGAAGGCCACCCCGGGCACCGGCATCCGCCTGCTCGGCGAGACCTTCGGCCCCGACATCTTCCTCAGCGACCTCGCGGGCACCGCCGACGCCCCGATCTGGCTCGGCGGCGAGTTCGGCCTGCCCCCGCTGATCGCCGGCGGCGGCGAGGCCCTGCATTTGTCGCGCGTCCGCCACCTGGTCATCCACGACCTCGAGATCATGGGCGCGACCGGCAACGGCATCAACGTCGACGACGGCGGCGCAGTCGACGATCCGGAGGCGACCCGCTTCGTCGCGTTCGAGCGCCTCTTCATCCACGACATCGGCGAGGGCGGCAACCAGGACTGCCTCAAGCTGTCGGGCGTCAACGACTTCTGGGTCCTGAACGGTCAGTTCGAGCGCTGCGGCGCCGGCGGCAGCGCCATCGATCACGTCGGCTGTCACCGCGGGCTCATCCTCGGCAACCTGTTCGCCAACAACGACGGCAACGCGGTGCAGACCAAGGGCGGCAGCGAGGACATCGAGATCCGCGGCAACAGAATGCTCGACTGCGGCCAGCGGGCGGTGAACATGGGCGGCTCGACCGGCTTCGAGTTCTTCCGCCCACCGCTGACGCAGGACGGCGACAATGCCGAGGCCCGTGACATCCGTGTGGTCTCCAATCTGATCCAGGGCGGGGAGACGCCGCTGGCGTTCGTCGGCTGCGTCGACTGCCTGGCGGCCCACAACACGATCATCCGCCCGCACCACTGGCTGCTGCGGATCCTGCAAGAGACGGTGTCCGACCCGCAGTTCACGTTCGCGCCAGCGAGCAACGGGCGGTTCATCAACAACCTGGTCGTGTTCGACCGCGCCGACATCTCGACGTACGTCAACATCGGCGGCGACACTGCGCCCGAGACCTTCACCTTCACGACCAACCTCTGGTACGCCGCCGATGCGCCCGATCAGTCGAGCCCGGCGGGCGACCTTCCGGTCCCCGAGACCGGGGCGATCGCGGGCGAGGACCCGCTGCTGGTCGACCTCGCCAGCAACTTCTATCCCACGCCCGCCAGCCCGGCGGTCGGCTCGGGCACGCCGCTGCCCGAAGTCGTGGCCGACCACAACCTCGGCTGCTGGAACGACCCCCCGAGCCGCGGCGCCTTCGAACTGCTCCGGTGACCGCGCGGTGCGAGCCGCGACCTGTCCCTAAGGCCAGCTATCGACGAGCTGTCCCGCGGGACAGCTTCACACGCAGGCCGCCGCGGTCTTCAGGAGCTCGCTGTAGGCCTCGGCGTCGAGCAGGGTGGTGAACTCGCTGAGGTCGGGCGGGCGCACCGCGATCATCCAGCCCTCGCCGTAGCAGTCGTCGCTGATGGTCGCGGGCGCGAGGTCGAGGCCCTCGTGGACGCGGACCACCGCGCCCGACAGCGGCGTGAACAGCTCGATCTCCGCCTTGGCGCTCTCGAGCACCGCGAAGCACTGGCCGGGCGCGAGCTCGTCACCGGGCTGGACGCGGAGGGCGAAGTCGGTGATCTCGCCGAGCTGGTCGAGCGCGCGAGCGCTGAGCCCGACGAGCACGCTGTCGCCGTCGAGTTCGGCCCAGACGTGGTTGCGCGCGTATCGACGGGGGTGGACGGGGGGCATCGGGACCGCGTTATCCCACGCGAGCGTTGCGCCAGCAACGTCCGGACGAGCCTGGTGGTCGTCTAGCGGCGCGCGGTCGTGGCGAGCTGCACCGCGATCCCGAGCAGGGCCAGCGCGGCCCACGCGACGACCTCGGGGATGGCATCGGGCAGGGCGCCGGTCCAGGGCAGGGTGGTGAGGTCGGTGAGCCAGCGGACGGGGCTCTCGGCCATCACCTCGGCGCTGCGCACCACCAGGGCCGCTCCGGTGATCGCGGTGGCGACGATCAGCACCACCCGCGTCACCACCACGCTGGCGCTGCCGGCCACGCAGGCCAGCAGCAGCTGGACCTGCCACGAGACCCCGCCGACCACCGGCGCGACGGCCCAGGTCAGCAGCAACGCCGCGACCGCGCCGATCACGAACACGCCGACCCGGAAGTACGCCAGCACCGCCCCGAGGCCGAGCAGGCCGGCGCCGACCTGCATCAGGCTGGCCGTGAGGACCTGTCCCGGAAACCAGATCTCGGCCAGCGCGGACCCGGCGCCGACGCCGAACACCAGGCCGTAGATGCCGAGCACCAGCGGGAACAACCTGTAACCGGCGATGCAGTGCACGAGCCCCACCAGGAGCGCGACGACGGGGGGCAGACCGAGCGGCACGCGCGGACCCTAGCGACCGCAGCCGCACAGGGCAAAATAACGGCCGGCCGCGGCCGGTGTTCGAGGCTTGCGATCCTCGCCTGCGGTCCTCCCGGAGGCCGTCCCGCAGGCGGCGAGCGCTGCTTCCAGAGGATGAAGGGCGGGCTGCATGGTCGTGGCCGGTTCGTCACCCGTCGGACCGACACGTCGGTGCGCACCGGGCTCCCCGTCAGGATGTTTCACCGTTCGCTGCGAGGACGGACACATCGGGGGTTTATCCCCGTAGCCTGCGGTCGTGGTATGGCTGAACGAAAGCGCCATGCGCTCCATCCTCCTGATCGCAGTCCTGGCCGTGACACCGCTCGCCTGCGGCGGCGAGGCCGGAGCCGGCGGTCCCGGGGGTCCGGGCGGCCCCGGCAAGGGTCGTCGCGGCGGCGAGGCCGAGGCCCTCGCGGTGGCCGTCACCACGCTGTCGCCGGCCACCATCGAGCGCCACTACCGCGGCGCCGGCACCTTGCGGGCCCTGCGAGCGGCCGACCTGGTCGCGCTGCAGCCCGGTGTGGTGCTCGACCTGCGGGCCGAAGAGGGCGACAGCGTCGCCGAGGGTCAGCTGCTGGCTCGCCTCGACGGCCGCGCTTACCAGCTCCAGGCCGCGCGCGACAAGCTCAGCGCCCAGAACGCGGCCAAGGAGCTGCAGCGGCTCGAGCAGCTGAGCGGCCTGCTGTCGCGCGAGGAGCTCGACAAGCAGCGCTACGCCGCCGAGTCGGCGCTCGCCAGCTCCCAGGTGTCGCGCCACCAGGCCTCGCAGACGACCGTCTCGGCCCCGTTCGCCGGCACCATCACCCGCCGCCACATCGACGTCGGCAACCTCGCCACCACCTCCAAGTCGCTCTACACGATCGCCGATCTCAGCGCCCTCGACCTCGAGCTGCACGTGCCCGAGCGCGAGGCGAGCGCGGTCCAGGCGGGGGCCCCGGCGGTCGTCGAGCTGCAGGACGGCACCCGCTTCGAGGCCCGCGTCGAGCGGCGCGCGCCGGTCGTCGACCCACTGACCGGCACGGTGAAGTTCGTCGTCCGCGCCCGCAACTTCCCCGCGGGCGCGGTGCCCGGGGCGTTCGCGCGCGCGACCCTGCGCGTGGCCATCCGCGAGTCGGCCCCCAGCGTGCCGCGCGGCGCGATCGTCGAGGTCGAGGGCAAGCCGCACGTGTACGTGGTCGAGGACGGACGAGCCCGCCGGCGTCCGGTCGAGCTCGGGCTGGTCGGCGAGGAGCGGGCGGAGATCCGCGGCGGCGTGGCCGAGGGCGCCCAGATCGTCGTCGACGCCGGCACCGGCATCGCCGAGGGCATGCCCGTGCGCGCCGTCGCCGAGGGCGCGGGCAAGGGTGAAAGCAAGGCCGAGAGCGGCGCGGCCAAGGCCGAGGGCGCCGCTGCCTCGCCGGCCGGCTCTGCGGGCCAGGCCGCGCAGGGCTCCGCCGGCCAGGCGGCGCAGGCCGAGGCGGGCCAGGCCGCGGCTATCGGTGTGTCCGCGGGGGCAGGTCCTTCGGGCCAGGTCCCCGAGGCCAGGTCCGAAGGGGCAGGTGCCAAGGGCCAGGTCCCCGAGGCCAGGGCGCAAGAGACAGGTCCGAAGGGGCAGGCGGCCGCAGCGACGCCAGGGGTCCGGTGACGGGCGAGGCGCGGCCGCGCGGCATGGTGGCAGGCGCGGTCGGGCGGCCGGTCACGACCACGATGGTGCTGGTCGCGCTGGTCGTGTTCGGCCTGGTGGCGCTGACGCGGCTGCCGCTGGCGCTGCTGCCCGACCTCAGCTACCCGAGCGTCACGGTCCGCACCGAGATGCCGGACGCGGCCCCGCAGGAGGTCGAGGAGCTGCTGACGCGGCCGGTCGAGGAGCTGGTCAGCGCGGTGCCCGGGGTGGTGCAGGTCGAGTCGGTCTCGCGCGAGGGCATCAGCGAGGTCGTGCTCGACTTCGGCTGGGGCACCGACATGGACCGCGGCCTCGACGACGTGCGCGAGAAGCTCGACCGCGTGGTCCTGCCGACCGGGGTGCAGCGGCCGGTGGTGCTGCGCTACGACCCGGCGCAGGAGCCGATCCTGCGCCTGGCGCTGGTCTCGAGCGACAACATGCGCCCGGCCGAGCTGTGGGAGCTGGCCGACCGCCGGGTCAAGCGCGCGCTCGAGAAGATCCCTGGGGTCGCGGCGGTGCAGATCCACGGCGGCGACAAGGAGGAGATCCGCGTCGAGATGGACCCGCAGCGGCTGGCGGCCCTGCGCGTGACCGCCGACGACGTGGCCCAGGCGATCCGCCGCGACAACGTCAACCGCCCGGGCGGCGCGCTGTCGGAGCAGAAGAGCCGCTACCTGCTGCGCACCGTCCACGAGGCGCGCGCGCCGGCCGAGCTCGAGGAGGTCGTGGTCCGCAGCCGCGACGGCGCCGAGCTGCGCCTGCGCGACGTCGCCGACATCGCCCGCGTGCCGGTCGAGCGCGAGGAGCTGGCGCTGGTGGCCGGCCGCGAGGCGGTCGAGCTGGCCGTCTACCGCGAGGGCGACGCCAACACCGTGGCGGTGTCGCAGGCGGTCCAGGGCTCGCTGCCCGAGCTGTACCTCGGGTCAGGTCAAAAGGTGCTGGTGCTCAGCGACCAGGCCGCCTTCATCGAGTCGGCGATCGCCGAGGTCCAGAGCAACACCCTGCTCGGCGGGGCCCTGGCGGTGCTGGTCCTGCTGTTCTTCCTCCGCGACCTGCGGGCCACCCTGGTCATCGCCGCCGCCATCCCGATCTCGCTGCTGGTCACCTTCGTGCCGCTGCAGATGCTGGGCGTCAGCCTCAACCTGATGAGCCTCGGCGGCCTGGCGCTCGGCGTCGGCATGCTGGTCGACAACAGCATCGTCGTGCTCGAGTCGATCGCCCGCGTGCGCGAGCGCGACCCGCACGGCGCCGCCGGGAGCACGGCGATCCGCGGCGCCACCGAGGTCGCGGCGTCGGTGATCGCGTCCACGCTGACGACCGTGGCCGTGTTCCTGCCGATGGCCTTCGTCGAGGGCGTGGCCGGCCGCCTGATCCGCGACCTCGCCTACACCGTGTCGCTCAGCATCGTCTCGTCGATGTTCGTCAGCCTGACCCTGGTGCCGGTGCTGCAGAGCCTGGGCGGCGGCGGGGCAGGGGACGACGCCGGCGAGCCGGCCCCGCGCTCGCTGGTGGCCTGGCTGCTGGCCCCGTTCGCGCTGGTGTTCCGCGGCCTGCGCCTTGCGACATGGGCGATCGGACATGTCCTCGGAATCTTGACGGCGCCGCTGACCGCCGCCTACGCCGCGATCGAGCGCGCCTACCCGGTGGCGCTGAAGGCGGCGCTGCGCTGGCGCTTCACCGTGGTGGCGCTGGCGATGGCGCTGTGCGTGATGGCGTTCCAGCAGCTGCAGAGCCTCGGCAGCACGCTGCTGCCGGAGATCCAGCAGGGCGAGTTCTTCGTCCAGATCTCGCTGCCGCAGGGCAGCTCGCTCGAGCGCACCGCCGACGTCGCCCGCCGGGTCGCGGCCGCGGTCGAGCACGACGAGGCGGTCGCGCAGGTGTTCGCCCGCGTCGGCAGCATGACCGCTGGCGACAGCGCCACCGGCACGGTCGCAGGCACCCACCTGGCCCAGGTCAACGTGCGCCTGCACCCGGGCCTGCCGGCGCCGGAGGAGGCCGCGCTCGAGGAGTCGCTGATGCTGGCGATGGCCAGCGCCTCCGCCGACCCGGAGGCCACGCTGCGGCTCGGCCGGCCGGCGCTGTTCTCGTTCGATGCCCCGATCGAGGTCCGGATCTTCAGCGAGGAGCCCGAGCGCGCGATCGCCCACGCGCTGGCGCTGCTGCCCGATCTGCGGGCCATCGAGGGCCTGGCGGACGTCGCCCCCGACGACCTCGCCGGCCGCCCCGAGGTCCGCGTCGACTTCGACCGCGAGCGCCTCAGCCGCCTCGGCCTCGGCGTCGACGCGGCCGCGCTCGCCGTCCAGCGCGCGGTCCAGGGCGAGATCGCGACCAAGATGCACGCGGCCGACCGCCAGCTCGACGTCCGCGTGCAGCTGCCGCAAGTCGACCGCACCCGCGCCGCCGATGTCGGCAAGATCGCGGTGGCCGTGATCGGCGACGTCCCGGTCACTGTGGCCGCGGTCGCCGACCTGATCGAAGGGACAGGCCCCGCCGAGATCCGGCACCTCGACGGGCGCCGCGGTCTGCGGATCCGCGCCCGCCTCACCGGCGAGGACCTGGGCACGGTGGCGGCCCGCGTCGAGGACGTCCTCGCCCAGCACGACCCCAACGACGGCCGCGTCCAGGCCGAGCTCGGCGGTCAGGCCGAGTCGCTCGGCGGGTCGATGAAAAGCATGATGTTTGCGGCACTTATCGCCGTGTTCCTCATCTACGTGGTGATGGCGTCGAGCTTCGAGAGCCTGCACCACCCGCTGCTGATCATGGGCACCGTCCCGCTGGCGGTGGTCGGGGTCGCCTGGGCCTGCGTCCTGACCGGCACCCCGATCTCGGCGATGGTCGGGATGGGGGCGATCATCCTCGGCGGCATCGTCGTGAACAACGCGATCGTCCTCGTCAACACCGTCAACTACCGCCGCGGCCAGGGCATGGAGGTCGGCCCGGCGCTGCTCGAGGCCGGCCGACTGCGGCTGCGGCCGATCGTCATGACCACCGCGACGACCGTGCTCGGCCTGTTGCCGATGGCGGCCGGCGTCGGCGACGGCGCGGCCCTGCGCCAGCCGCTCGCGGTCACCGTCATCGGCGGCCTGACCGCGGCGACCCTGCTGACCCTGGTCGTGATCCCGTGCCTGTACAGCCTGCTGCCCGGCAAGCGCCAGGACGCCTGGGCCGACATGGCGGGGGAGGACTGACGTGAGCGCGGACCGGCGGCCTGGCACCGAGGACATGTCCCCGAACGCAGGTCCGATCGGCCCTGGCGCGGAGGACATGTCCGCCAAGGCAGGCCCGCAGATCGCCGGCCGCGCCAGCCTCAGCGACCTCGCGCTCGACCGCCCGGTGATGATCGGGATGCTGCTGCTGGCGATCCTGGTCCTCGGCGCGATCGCCACCGCCCGCCTGCCGCTGGCCTTCCTGCCGGCCGGCGGCACCGCGCGCGTGTCGCTGCGCATCAACCTCCAGCGCACCAGCCCCGAGCTGGTCGAGCGCGAGATCATCCGGCCGGTCGAGGAGGCGATGGCCGGCCTGCGCGGGCTGCAGCGGATCCAGGTCGGCAGCGGCGGCTGGGGCGTGCGCGTCAACCTCGAGTTTGTCGCCGGCACCGACATCGCCGCCCGCAAGGCCGAGATCCGCGAGCGCTTCGATCGCATCCGCGGCACCCTGCCGGACGCGATCACGCGCGTCACCCTCGACTCGTGGGGCCGCTCCGACGACGCGGTGGTCAAGCTGCGCCTCGCCAGCGACAGCGACCTGACGCGCTCCTACGACCTGATCGAGCGCCACGTCGTGCGGCCGATCGAGCGGATCCCCGGCGTCTCGCGCGTCGAGCTCGAGGGCGTCGAGCCGCGCGAGCTCGAGGTCGCCCTCGACCTCGAGGCCCTGCGCCGCGCCGGCGTGTCGGCCCAGGCGGTCAGCACCGCCGTACGCGAGGCCCGACAAGGCCGCAGCCTCGGCGTCCTGCGCGAGGACGCGACCCAGCCCGGCGTGCGCGCCCCGCCGGTCGACGCCGACCCGCAGGCGTTCGCGGCCCTGCCCGTGGCCCGCAGCCGCGGTGCAGGGACAACCGCCGCCAGCGCGGCGACCACGGCGCCGCGCACCACCGCTTCGTCCACGAGCACGGCTGCCTCTTCGAGCATGTCCTCCGGGACAGCTGCCGCCGCGGCCGCGCCGGCGGTCTCGGCCACCGCCTCGCTGACGGCTCAGGGCCCGCAGGGCGTCGGCGCGCGCAGCAACACCGCCAGCGTCGGCCCGGGCGTCTACACCAGCACGCCAGTGGGGGCAGGCGTCGCCCCGGCCACGGTCGGGCAGACCGGCGCGACCCCGCCGGCGCGCGTCGGCGAGGTCGCGCGGGTCGAGGTCCACCCGCGAGAGAACCGCAACTTCCGCAGCCTCGACGGCCGCCTGGGCGTCGACCTCTCGGTCTACGCCGACGCCGGGGCCAGCCCGGTCGACGTCGCCCACGCGGTGGGCGGCGTGGTCGAGGAGCTGCAGGCCAGCCCGCGGCTCGGCGGCATCTCGGCGGTCGTCTACCACGATCAGGGCAAGATCATCCTCAAGACCCTGGCCGACCTGCGCGACACCGGCATCTACGGCGGCGTGCTCGGCGTGGCCATGCTGTGGCTGTTCCTGCGCCGCTGGGGCGTCACGATGGTGGCGGCGCTGTGCATCCCGCTGACGATCCTGGCCACCTGCGGGGTGCTCCTCATCCGCGGCGAGGAGCTCAACTGCATCGTCCTGCTCGGCCTCGTGCTCGGCGTCGGCATGCTGGTCGACAACGCGGTCGTGATCACCGAGGCGATCGAGCTGCAGGCCCAGCGCGGGCTGCCGGCGAAGGCGGCCGTGCGCGCCGGCGGGCGCGAGGTCGGCCTGGCCACGGTGGCGTCGACGCTGTCGAGCGTGATCGTGTTCCTGCCGCTGGTGTTCGGCGACCCGGCCAACCCGATGAGCGCGCTGCTGGCCCCGCTCGGCCTCACCTTCGCCATCGTGCTGCTGTGCAGCCTGTTCGTCAGCCAGACGCTGGTGCCGCTGGTGATGCCGACGATCCTCAAGCGCGGCGGGGTGGCCGAAGGGACAGGTCGCAGCGGCCGCATCCTCGGCCCGCTGACCGCCGCCTACGGGCGCCTGATCGCGCTCACCCTGCGGTTCCGCCGGACCGCGCTGGTGCTCGGCCTGGGCCTCGCCGCGAGTGCAGTGGTCCCGTCGCGGCTGCTGACCTACAACCTGTCCGACATGGACCCGAAGCCCGACTGGGTCGAGGTCAGCATGCAGTTCGTCGGCAGCCCCGGCTACAAGGAGATCGGCGAGCGCGTGCGGGTGGTCGAGGAGGCGATCCTGGCCAAGAAGGACGCGCTCGCGGTCACCCACATATCGTGCGCCTACTCCGACTTCTGGGCCCGCTGCGACGTCCACCCGATCGCCCGCGCCGCCTCCGAGGCCGACGCCGAAGCGTTCACCAAGACGGTCAAGCAGGCGCTCCCCGAGCAGGCCGGCGTGCGCTACCTGGTCGGCGAGAACAACCGCGGGCAGATGCGCGGTAACCCCGACCGCCACGAGATCGAGCTGGCGATCAAGGGCGAGGACATGGGTGTCCTCATGGACCTGGCCGAAAGGGCAGCCTCGCACCTGCGCGCGACCCTGCCGCGCGGCAGCGCCGACAACCCCGAGTCGGGCGGCGTCGACACCGTGATCGGCCCCTACGACGAGGGCTCGCGCGAGCTCCACGTCCTGCTCGACGGGGCCTTGCTGCGCCGCTACGGCCTGCGCGCCGACGACGTCGCCCGCCTGATCCAGACTGCTTTTCAGGGCACGCCGCTCGGCCAGGTGCGCAGCCCCGAGGGCCAGATCGAGCTGCGCCTGTCCGCCGGCAACCGCACGGGCGGGGCAGGGGACGGGCCCACGATGGAGGAGCTGCGCGACCTGCCGATCCCGCTGGCCGACGGCGGCGAGGTCACCGTCGGCGGCATCGCCACGCTCGAGCCGACCCGCAGCCCGTTCTTCATCCAACGCCTCGACCGCGAGACCCAGGTCAAGGTCAAGGCCCGCTTCTTCACCCCCGAGCCGGAGAAGAACCGCGAGCTCGTCAAGAAGGCGATGGAGAGCTTCGTGTTCCCTGCGGGCTACAGCAGCGGCGAGTGGTCGCGCTGGGGTCGCACGCAGCGATCGAACATGGAGGTCCTGATCGACCTCGGCCTGTGCCTGCTGCTGGTCTACGCGGTGATGGCCTCGCTGTTCGAGAGCTTCCTGCAGCCGTTCGCGATCCTCGCCACCTGCCTGCTCGGCTGCGTCGGCGCCCCGTGGCTGATGTGGTGGACCGGCACGACCGTCGACACGACGGCGATGATCGGCCTCTTTATCCTCATCGGCATCGCAGTGAACAACGGCATCATGCTGATCGACCGCGCCATCCAGCTGCGCGCCGCCGGCATGACCCGCGACGCGGCGCTCGCCGCGGCGGGAGCCGATCGCCTGCGCCCCATCTTGATGACTGCAGGCACGACGGTGCTCGGCCTGGTGCCGATGATGATCCACCACCCCACGCTTGCAGGCGTCTACTATCACGCCATTGCGTTGATCCTCGTAGGCGGACTGGCGTCGAGTACGGTGATGACGCTGATCTTCCTGCCAGCCACCTACAGTTTGATCGACGACGTCGCCCGCGCGGGCCGTTCGGTGTGGCGACGCGTCGCGCGCTGAGCGAACTCGAACTTGCGCCCTGTGTGACCGCCAACGTCCGTCGGCGCGCAGAAAGAACACCTGACCGGCGGTTCGCGCGGGGATAGTTGTCGAGGCCCATGTCTGCCTCCAGCCCTGACTCCTCGCCCGAGCTCGCTGCGCTCCTCGCCGAGAACGCCGCGCTGCGCGAACGCAACGAGCTGCTCACGGCCGTCATCAGGAACTGCCCCGCGGTGATCTTCGTGAAGGACACCGAGGGTCGGTTGACCGTGTGCAACCTGACCTACGAGCGCCTGGCCGGCGCCCAGCCCGGCGCCCTGATCGGCAAGACCGACCACGACATCTTCGGCCCCGAGGCCGGCGAGCAGAACCGTCGCAACGACCTGCGGGTGTGCGAGAGCGGTGAGCCGCAGGAGGTCGAGGAGCTCATCCCGCAGGCCGACGGCATGCACGTCTACCTGTCGGTCAAATTCCCGATCTTCGATGCGCGCGGCGAGCTCTACGGCGTCGGCGGCGTCGCCACCGACATCAGCGAGCGGCGCCGGGCCGAGGAGGAGCGCAACGCCCTGCAGCAGCAGATCATCGAGGTCCAGCGCTCGGTCCTAGAGGAGCTGTCGACCCCGATCGTCCCGATCGCCGACAACGTGATCGCGCTGCCGCTGATCGGCACCATCGACCGCGAACGCGGCCGCGCGATCATGGAGGCGCTGCTCGACGGCGTGGCCGAGTACCGGGCACGCGCGGCGATCCTCGACGTCACCGGCGTGCGCTCGGTCGACGCCCAGGTCGCCGCCGGCCTGCTGCAGTCGGTCCGCGCCGCCCGCCTGCTCGGCACCCGCGTGCTCGTCACCGGCATCCGCCCGGAGGTCGCGCAGGCGATGGTCGGCCTCGACGCCGACTGGAGCGGCGTGGCGATCTTCGCCACCATGCGCGAGGCCGTCACCGAGGTGCTCGGCCGCGGCGCGAGGCGCCGCTGAGCGTGTGTCCTTGCGGGCATGTGCTCGAGGCCATGCTCTCGGAGGCATGTACTCGGAAACATGCCTTGAAGAGCATGTCCTCGAGGCAAGCGAGTGGGACGCCGGCCCGCTCGTTCACGCGCGCGCGCGCGAGCGGGTGAACAGCCCGCCGAGGCCGAGCAGCAGCGACAGGCCGCCGACCGCGAGACCTGTCCCGTAGGCCAGGCGCGTGCGGATCTCCGTCGCCGCGGTCTCCTGCCGCTCGACGCTGGCGGTGAGGCGGGTCTGCAGCTCCGGGTCCTCCGGCGCGAGCTCGGCGGCGGTGGCCAACAGCATGCGCCGGCCCTCTTCGGTGCCCGCGAGGTCGGCCTCGGCCAGGAGCGCCCGCACCCGCAGCGCGTCGGCGCGGCCGGGCTCGACGTCTTCCAGCAGCGCGGCGCTCTTGCGCCACAGCCGGGCCCCGAGCGCCAGATCGCCGGCGGCGGTCGCCTCGGCGGCGGCCTGCTCGTAGGTCGGCACCAGCTCGGCGCGCGCGCTGAGGCCGGGATCGTCGGCGAGCAGGCGATCGAGGATCGCGATCGCGGCCGCGCGATCGGGCTCGCGCAGCGCCGCCGCGATCTCGGCCCGCTCGCGCTCGCGTCGGCCGTCGTCGAGGCGCTGGAAGTAGGCCTGCGCCAGCCGCTCGGGCTGGGCCTCGCAGGCCTCGGCGATCACGCTGTCCTTCGGCGCCGAGCGGCAGTCGGGCTCGGCGAGCTCGGGGTGATTGGAGGCGATCCGGCTCATGATCGCGATCCGGGCCAGGTCGCGGTAGGTGAGCTGCGCCGCCGACTCGCCGGTGCCGCCGCCGACGAAGCGCAGCAGCTTGCGTTCGGCCCGCGGCGCCGGTCCGGACACATAGGCCAGGAAGGCCTGGCGCGCGGCCTCGCGGACCGGCGGGATCGCGGCGTCGACGAAGTCGAGCAGCGGCCCGGCCGCGTCGCCCGAGCGGACCATGCCGTAGGCCGCGAGCAGCTCGGCGAGCCGCGCCGGCTCGTCGCTGACGGCCTGCAGCGCCTTGCGCGGGTGGGCCCGGTCCATGCGATCGATCTGGTAGCCGGCGTACTCCGCGGTGCGGTAGGCGACCGAGTCCTTGACCACCTGCGCCTCGCCCTCGTCGGCGGGCAGGGGCGGACGGACCGAGCGCCGCAGCAGGCCGGGCAGGGCCGGATCGCCGAGGCGGCGGATCGCCCGCCCGACCTCGTCGCGGAACGTGCTCTCGTGCAGGTACGCGGCCGCCAGCAGCACCTCGACGACCTCGTCGGTATGCCCCGGCTCGGCGCCGATCGTCGCCGCCGCGCGCAGCAGCGCCGCCTGGATCACGCAGTCGCGGTAGATCGGCCGCAGCACCTTCGACACCTGGCGCGACGGCAGGGCCAGCAGGTCGGTGAACCAGTCCTCCGACAGCTTGACCCCGTGGTGGCCGTGGGCCTTCTTCCACGCCAGTTCGAAGTGCCCGTAGCGGTTCGGCACGTCGCCGCCGATCACCGAGAGCATCGCCTTGTAGTCGGCCTTGCGGGCGGTCCGCGGCGCCAGCAGCTCGGTCCGCACGGCCGGCCACAGCGAGGCGGGCGCGGCCGCCAGGGCGCGGGCCAGCGGCCCGAGGTCGCGGTGCGGCCCGTCGCGCAGCGCCGCGATCACCCGCGCGAGCTCGTCGGCGGTGGTCGGCGGCGCGACCGGCTGGCCCTCGACACCTGGCGCATCGACCCTGTCGGAAAGTTCCTGTTCTTCGGGAACTGTCGCTTCGGACTCGCGCGGCGGCGCGGCCTTGGCCTTGCGTTTGGGCGCGCGGGCCAGCTCGGGCTCGTCGATGGGCAGCTCCGCGACCGCGGCGTCGAGCTCGCCGTCGGCGAGCGCCGCGGCCTGGGCGAACCACAGCTCGTAGCGGTCGGCCCAGGCCTGGGCCTGCAGCGTGTCGGCCGACGAGCGGGTCAGGACCTCGACCCGCGGCTCACCGGCGCAGGCGGCGACCAGGGTCGAAAGGAGCAGCGCGCGCCGTGGCATGCCGGCTGGGTACCAAGGGCAGGGGAGATCCCCAAATTTGTCACGCTGCCTGCCCACGGCTCAGTGCAGCCGGTCCTCGGGGACAGGCGCGCCGATCTCGGGGACGAAGCGGAGGAAGCGCAGCCCGGCGCCGGTCAGCGCGCGCAGCCCGTCGGTGCCGGCGTATTGGAGGTAATAGTGGTTCTGGATGCGCGCGATCGCGCAGATCGCGGCCTCGTCGCCCGGCATCTGGAAGCGAATGATCACCTTCGTCCGCAGCGGCAGCGGCTCCGGCATCTCGATGAACATGCCGGTCTCGGAGATGTTGCGGGCGACGCACCACTGCTCCCCGACCTCCTCCGAAAAGACCAGCACTGGGAAGACCTTGTCGATCCGCGACGAGCCACGGCGTTCCTGGGCGACACGCATGGTCGGAGAATCGCCGGGTCGGTGCATGAACACAAATATCCTACATGTGCGCCGGGGTGCGTCAGGAACTACGGGACGGTAGTGTGTTTTCTGCGCGCGTGCGCGAGGTCTGCCCGCGGGCCGCGCCGCGCGCTTGCGTCGGCTGCCGCCATCCCCCATAAAGCCCGGACTTTTGGCCATGGAAACCGATCGGACGCCAGAGTCCGCTGAAGAGATGTCCTTTCGGGCAGGTACCGTCGCGCTGTGCGGGCGGCCGAACGTCGGCAAGTCGACGCTCTTGAACGCCCTGGTCGGCAGCGACCTCGCTGTCGCCACCCGCTTCCCCCAGACCACCCGCGAGCGCCTGCTCGGCGTGTGGTCCGAGCCGGGCTTTCAGGCCGTGCTGGTCGACACCCCCGGTATTCACCGCGCCAAATCGGCGCTCAACAAGTTCATGGTCGACGAGGCGCTGCGCGGGGCGCAGGCGGTCGACCTCGTCCTCATGCTCGCCGAGGCGCCGCTGCTGGCCGACATCGCCGCGGCCGAGGCGTGGGAGCCGGGTCCGGCGGCCGCCGCCGCGCTCACCTCGATCGCCGCCGCCGGGCGCCCGATCGCCCTCGTGCTGACCAAGTGCGACCGCATCGAGGACAAGGGGCTGCTGCTGCCGATCCTCCACAAGTGGTCGACGCTGCACCCGTTCACCGCGCTCATCCCGATCAGCGCCACCGCGGGCGAGGGCCTGAAGCAGCTGCGCGAGCACGTCGTCGCCGCGCTGCCGGTCGCCGAGCCGCTGTTCCCCGAGGATCAGCTGAGCGACCGCGCCGTCCGCTGGCACGCCGGCGAGCGCGTGCGCGCGGCCCTGTTCGACCACCTGCGCGACGAGCTGCCGTACTGCTGCGCCGTCACCATCGAGTCGTTCAAGGAGCAGCGCAAGCCGCCGCGGGACATCGTCCACGCCAGCGTCCACGTCGAGCGCGAGAGCCAGAAGCCGATGGTCATCGGTCGCGGCGCCGAGACCATCAAGGCCATCTCGATGTCGGCCCGGCGGGCGATCGCCGAGCTGACCGGGCGGCCCTGTGAACTCTACCTCGAGGTCAAGGTGACCCCGAACTGGACCCGCGACCCGGCGCTGATGCAGCGCCTCGGCCTGCACGCGCCCGTGGGAGGCCTGTCATGAGCGAGCACGACGACGAGCTGGTCGAAGGACCAGGCGAAGAATTCACCGAGGGCGAGCCGGCGCCGAGCGCAGACGCGGGTCGTCGCACCAGCGTGGTGGCGATCGTCGGCCGGCCGAACGTCGGCAAGTCGACGCTCTTCAACCGCCTCGTGGGCGCGCGCAAGGCGATCGTCGAGGACCGCCCGGGCGTCACGCGCGATCGCCTGTACGGCGTCGTCAACCACGACGGCAAGAGCTACGTCATCGTCGACACCGGCGGCCTCGACTTCGAAGACGAGTCGCTCGGCGGCCAGATCCGCGTCCAGGCCGAGATCGCGATCGAGGAGAGCGACCTCATCCTGTTCGTCGTCGACGCCATGGACGGTATCGTCGCCGACGACCGCGAGATCGCCGACATCCTGCGCCGCTCGGGCCGGCCGGTGCTGGTGGTCGTCAACAAGTGCGACAACCCGGCGCTCGAGATCGCGGCCCAGGCCGCGCACGAGCTGGGCTTCCCGATCCTCGCCGTCTCGGCCGCGCACGGGCGCAACGCCGTGGAGCTGCACGACAGCGTGCTCGCCCAGGTCCAGCAGCCGGCCCTCGAGGGCGCGATCGCCAGCACGCTGGTCGGCACGCGCGTGGCCTTCATGGGCCGCCCGAACGCCGGCAAGTCGAGCCTCATCAACGCGCTCCTCCGCGAGCCGCGAGTGATCGTCAACGCCGAGGCGGGCACCACCCGCGACCCGATCGACCTGCCGTTCGAGTTCAACAAGCAGCCGATCGTCCTCATCGACACCGCCGGGCTGCGGCGGCGCAAGCAGATCGAGCGGGCCATGGAGAAGCTGGCCGCGATCAAGGCGATCCGGACGATGGAGCGGACCCAGGTGGTCGCGCTGATCGTCGACGCCAGCATGGGGGTCACCGACCAGGACCAGCGCCTGGCCCGCATGGCCCACGAGCGCGGCAAGGGCGTGGTCGTCTGCCTCAACAAGTGGGATCTCGTCGCGCGCGACAAAAAGGCCGCGCACGCCGTGCAGGTCCAGGCCGAGGAGGAGCTGCAGTTCCTCGAGCGGCCCTACATCATCAAGACCTCGATCACCGGCGCCGGGCGCGACGCGGGGCAGGGCCACGCCCGCGGCCTCGGCGAGCTCATGGAGGCCTGCCTGCTCACCGCGCGCGCGCTGGGCAAGCACATCTCCACCGCGGATCTCAACGCCGAGCTGGCCGCCGCCGTCGCCGAGCACTCGCCGCCGATGTTCGGGCCAAAACCGGTAAAACTGCTGTTCGCCACCCAGGCCGAGAGCGATCCCCCGCTGATCGTCATTTCGGCCAACCACGGGCGCTGCCTCCCGGCCTCTTACGAGCGCTACCTGCTGCGCCGCTTCCGGACCCGGTGGAACCTGCGCGGTATCCCCGTGCGGCTCGTGGTTCGCGCCCGCGGGCGCACCAACAGCGAGCGGGGCCGGGGCGCGAACAAGACCGCCGACTGAGTCACGACAGCCGCTTCGAGCTCGATGTCTCAAATGGGTGACGGCCGGACCCCATGTGAGGCTACGCCGGGCGCTCGCGCGCGGGGCTCCGCTCTGCGCGCCCCCATCACCTGGAGTGTTCGCGGACTTTACAAGCCGGGGCCACCTTTGCGATGGTAGGGCACACCGTCCGCCTCCGGCCTCCCTGGAGAACCCTCATGTCGCGCGTTACTTCCCTGAGTCGTCTCTCGCTCACCGCCGGCGCTGCCCTGGCGCTCACCGCCTGTCTCGAGCACCCGATCAAGAAGGTGCTCTACGACAAGAGCTCCGAGGCGCAGGAGAACGTCGCCATCGCGATCAACAAGGACGTCGACATCCTGTTCGTCATCGACAACTCCGGGTCGATGGCCGACGAGCAGGCGCTGCTCGCCAAGAACTTCGCCTCGTTCATCAACGTGCTCGAGGCGGAGGACGTGAACGCCAACTACCGCATCGGCATCACGACCACCGACAGCGGCAACCCGCGCTGCCCGGCCGCCCAGACCAAGCCCGAGGGCGGCAAGCTGGTGCTGTCGAGCTGTGTCGATCGCGTGGCGCTCGGCGACTTCAGCTTCAACATGGAGGACTCCAGCGCGGCCTGCACGGACGTCTGCGACCTCACCGGCGACGATCTGCAGATCAAGCCGACGGAGACGGCGTACTCCAACGGCGAGAAGGCGCCGCGCAACTGGATCGAGCGCATCGAAGGGGAGACCAACCTCCCCGAGGGCGTCAGCACGATCCAGGCCTTCCAGTGCTTCGGCCCGCAGGGCGTGTCGGGCTGCGGCTTCGAGCAGCACCTCGAGTCGATGTACAAGGCGCTGGCCCTGGCCGGTCAGGAGACCTCGGCCACCAACTACGGCTTCATCCGCGACGCCGCGATCCTCTCGATCGTGTTCATCACGGACGAGCTCGACTGCTCGTACAACCCGGCGTTCGACGCGATCTTCAAGGACAACAAGGTGTTCTGGGAGAACCCGGATCGTCCGGACGCCACCTCCGCCGTGTGCTTCCGGGCCGGCGTGAAGTGCGAGGGCGCGGGCCCGCAGTACGACAGCTGCCGCTCGGCCAACTACGACATCGAGGGCAACGTCGACGTGCCCGACGACAAGGCCGTGCTGCAGCCGCTGTCGAAGTACATCAACTTCGTGCAGAACCTCGAGGACCAGAAGAAGACCTTCGACCTCAACCAGGAGGTCCTGGTCGCGCTCATCGCAGGCGTGCCCCCGGGCTACGACAAGATGATGGCCGACATCGTCTACGAGCAAGAGTCGGATCCGGCCGAGAACGAGCTGTTCGGCATCGGCAAGGGCTGCACCCTGCCGGGCACCCCGCCGCAGACCGCCGTGCCGCCCGTGCGCGAGCGCGAGTTCGCCGAGGCGTTCCAGGTCGGCGGCGACCGCAACCTGTTCTCGATCTGCCAGGACGACTACTCGGACGCCCTCGAGGCGATCGCCAACAAGATCCGCGACCAGATCAAGCCGGCGTGCATGACCAAGTGCGTCAAGGACACCGATCCGTCGGACGGCATCCTGCAGCCGAACTGCCAGATCTTCGAGGACAACGCCGCCGCCATGACGCGCAAGGAGATCGTGCCGTGCGAGGAGGTCAACGGCGAGTGGAAGGCCCCGGCCGGTGAGCCCGCGTGCTTCGTCGAGCTCATCGATCCGGGCACTGAGACGCCGAGCACGATCGACAACCTGTCGGAGGAGTGCGTCGCCGAGGGCTACAACCTCGAGTTCTTGCTGATCCGCACCTCCGCGGCGCCGGCTGGCACCACCATCTCGGCCGCGTGCGAGCTGTCGCCGAACCCGGGCAACGACTGCCCGATGCTCTGAGCCCCGGCTCGCTCGACGATGGAGGCGCTCCCGCCGCGAGGCGAGGGCGCCTTCTCGCTTTCGGGCGCGGCGAAGTCCGGGGGCCTGCGCCAACTTGGTTGTCGAAGCGCCTGCAACCTCGCAACCACGTTGCCTCGGGTCCCCGACGCAACTGCGCGTAACTCCAGCTTTTCTGCAGTGGCCTGGGAGACGCATCGAGAGCCGCGGAGGTTCCGATGTCGCTCCGCTCCGCCCTTATCGTCTCGCTCCCCCTCGTCACCGGTCTCCTCGCCGGCTGTCTCGAACACCCGGTCAAGAAGGTCACGTACGACAAGACCCAGGTCGACGACGAGACCGTCAACGTCCAGATCAACAAGGACGTCGATATCCTGTTCGTCATCGACAACTCGGGCTCGATGGCGGACGAGCAGGCCACGCTGTCGAAGAACTTCGAGGCGTTCATCGGCGTGCTCGAGCGCGAGGACGTCGACGCCAACTACCGGATCGGCATCACCACCACCGACTCGGGCAACCCGCTGTGCAAGGCGGCGCAGACCAAGCCCGAGGGCGGCAAGCTGGTGCTGTCGAGCTGCCTCGATCGCATGGCGCTCGGCGACTTCACCTTCAACATGGACGACTACGGCTACGCCTGCAGCGACTACTGCAAGCTCGACGACGCGGCCCTGACCGACCGGATCAAGCCGACCGAGACGCAGTTCTCCGACGGCGAGGTGGCGCCGCGCCGGTGGATCGAGCGCATCGAAGGGCAGACGAACCTGCCCGACGACGTGAGCACCGTGGAGGCGTTCCAGTGCTTCGGCCCGCAAGGCGTGTCGGGTTGCGGCATGGAGTCGCACCTCGAGTCGATGTACCTCGCGCTGGCTCAGGCCAGCCACGAAGACTCGCCGACCAACTACGGCTTCCTGCGCGACCAGGCGATCCTCTCGGTGGTGTTCATCACCGACGAGCTCGACTGCTCCTACAACCCGGAGTTCGGCGAGGTCTTCACCACCAACAAGACCTTCTGGGCCAACCCGGACGACCCGCAGGCGACCAGCGCGGTGTGCTTCAACGCCGGCGTGAAGTGTGACGGCGCCGGGCCGACGTACGAAGGCTGCCACTCGGCGAATTACGGCGTCGACGGCACCGAGGGCGTGTCCGACGACCAGGCCGTGCTGCAGCCGCTGTCGAAGTACGTCAACTTCCTGCAGAGGCTCGAGGACGACAAGAAGATGAAGCAGCCCGACCAGGAGGTGCTGGTCGCGCTGATCGCCGGCGTGCCGCCCGGCTACGAGACCCGCGACGCCGACATCGTCTACCAGGACTCGGACGACCCCGAGTTCCAGGACCTCTTCGGCATCGGGGCCGGCTGCACGCTGCCCAACGAGATGGACCCCGACAAGCCGCAGACGGCGGTCCCGCCGGTGCGCGAGCGCGAGTTCGCCGAGGCGTTCCAGGTCGGCGAGGATCGCAACCTGTTCTCGATCTGCCAGGATGACTACTCCGAGGCGCTGCGCGAGATCGCCAAGAAGCTCGAGGAGCAGATCAAGCCGGCGTGCATGACGAAGTGCGTCAAGGACGTCGACCCCAGCACGCCGGTGGTCGACCCCTCGTGCGTGCTGACCGAGATCAACGCCGCGGAGGACTCGCGCCAGGACATCCCGCTCTGCGACGAGGTCGACGGCGTGTGGGTCGCCCCCGCCGGCGAGACTGTCTGCTTCGCCGAGCTGATCGACCGCGGCGGTCAGACCCCGAGCGAGCTCGACGACATGGACCCGTACTGCGTCGGCGAGGGCTTCAACCTCGAGTTCAAGCTGATCCGCAGCGCGCCCGCGTCCGCCGGCACGACCATCCAGGCCACCTGCGAGCTGTCGCCGAAGGCCGACCAGGACTGCCCGATGCTGTGAGCCGGGGCGGCGTCCCTGACGAGGCGCTCTCGCCGGTGCGTGGGCGCCTCGCGCGTTTCCACGGGCGAGATGGATGTCCCCGCGGACATGTCCTTTCGTTCACGGGCCGTCGACGCGCAGCATGTGCCAGTCGATGAAGGCGGTCTCGGGGTCGGCGACGCAGCGCTGGGTCACCGCGTCGAAGTAGCCCTTGGCGTGGGCGCGGATGACCGCGACGAGGTAGCCGACGCCCTCGAGGTCGACCGTCGCGAACTCGTCCGGCCCGAGAGTGCCGACGGGCTCGCCGTGATCGGTGAAGGTGAGGCGCAGGTGCTCGGCCTGTCCTTCGAGACAGCAGTCGTCCGCCCCGCAGGCACACACCGTCCCGGCCTCGCGCTGGACGTCGAGCCGGACGGCCGAGTCGAGGAAGCCCGGAGCGTCGACCACCCGCGACGACGCGGCGTACAGCGGGTAGATGCTGGCGTCGTCGAAGAGGGCGATGGCGGTGGTCTTGCAGCCCGTGGGCGCCTCGGGGTCGCCCGGCGCCCACTCGCCCTGGTGCGCGACCCGGAGGCAGTCGCCGTCGTCGACGTGGAGCGCCAGGTCCGGGTCGAGCGGGACGCTGAGGGGGCACAGGGCGCAGAGGGCGTCGGCGCAGAGGGCGATGGTGCCGTCGTCGTCCGTCTTGGTGACCTTGCCGAAGTACTCGGTGACCATGACGCACTGGGGCTCGGGCAGCGGCGGGTCGAGGATGAGGCGCTGCTCGGAGAACGGTCCGCAGGCCGGGTGCTCGTCGCCCGTGGACGAGGAGACTGCGGTGGTCGAGGGCTCGCCGGTGGTGAAGGGCTCGCCGGTGGTGCTGGTCGTCGGCGTCGACGTCGTCACCCCGGCGGTGGTGCCGGTGGTGGACGGCGCGGTCGTGCCGATGTCCGTGGTCGCGGCGGCGGTGGTCGTCAGATCTGTCCCTGAAGACATGTCGCCGCTCGCGCCGCCGACGAGGAACAGCGGGTTGGGCCGCGAGCACGAGAGCAGCAGCAGGACCGGCCAGACGCGCACCCGATCATTGTCGGCGATCCGGCGGCGAGGGAGGCGCCTCAGGTGCGCGCGTGTCCGCGCAGGCGGGATCCGCGCCCGGGAGGCACGGGCAGCTCCGCGCCCCAGAGCGCCGGCGTCCCGGGAGCGCCGACGATTTCGCGCGCAGTCCGGGACGTCGTTCCGCGATAGGACCGAAGGGACAGGTCGGCGACACCCACCTGTCCGAACGGACAGCTCAGTACGCCTTGGCCATCAGCACCCGGCGCGCGCTCGGGTTGCCGGAGAACACGCAGCGGCCCTCCTCGGGCGCGGGGCCGTGGCCGGGCAGGGGGATGCAGCGGATCGTGACTCGCGTCTGCTCCTTGATCTTGGCCTCGGTCTCGCGCGTGCCGTCCCAGTGGCACCAGGCAAACGTGCTCTTCTCGCCGGCGAACGCGGCCAGGAACTCGTCCCAGGTGTCGATGGTGCGCGAGCGCTCCTGCAGGCGCTCGCGGGCGATCCGCAGCAGCTCGTCCTGGAAGCGGTCGAGCCGCTCCTTGATGGTGGCGACGAACTCGTTCTGGGCGATGAACTCCTTGCCGCGCCCGGCCGCGGTGTCGACCCGCATCTTGACGCAGACCTGGCCCTTGGCGAGGTCCTTGGGCCCGAGCTCGACGCGCACCGGCACGCCCTTGCGCTCCCACATGTAGAATTTGTTGCCGGGCCGCAGGTCGCGGTCGTCGATCACGACCTCGATGAAGTCGCGGTGACGGCTGCGCGGCGGGGCGAGGTCGACGTCGGCCAGCTGGGCGCGGATCGACTCGGCGGCCGCCAGCACCTGCGAGCGCTCCTCGTCGTTCTTGTAGATCGGGACGATGACGACGTGGATCGGGGCGACGCGCGGCGGCAGCACCAGGCCGCTGTCGTCGGCGTGCGTCATGATGACCCCGCCGACCAGGCGCGTGCTGACGCCCCACGACGTCTGCCACACGTAGTCGCGGCCGCCGGCCTCGGTCTGGAACATGACGTTGAACGCCTTGCCGAAGTTCTGCCCGAGGTCGTGGCTGGTGCCGGCCTGCAGCGCCTTGCCGTCCTGCATCAGCGCCTCGATGCAGGTCGTCTGCACCGCGCCGGCGAACCGCTCGCTGTCGGTCTTGATGCCGCGGATCACCGGCATCGCCATGACCTGCTCGGCGAAGTCGCCGTAGACGTCGAGCATGCGCATGACCTCGGCCTGGGCCTCCTCGTGCGTCGAGTGGGCGGTGTGCCCCTCCTGCCACAGGAACTCGGTGGTGCGCAGGAACATCCGCGTGCGCTTCTCCCAGCGCATGACGTTGGCCCACTGATTCACGAGCAGCGGCAGGTCGCGGTAGCTCTCGATCCAGCGCGAGAAGAAGTAGCCGATGATCGTCTCGCTGGTCGGGCGGATGACGTAGGGCTCCTCGAGCTTCTCACCGCCGGCGTGGGTGACGACCGCGAGCTCGGGCGAGAAGCCCTCGACGTGCTCGGCCTCCTTGGTGATGAAGCTCTGCGGCACGAGCAGCGGGAAGTAGGCGTTCTGGTGGCCCGTCGCCTTGAAGCGGCCGTCGAGGTCGCGCTGCAGCTTCTCCCAGATGGCGTAGCCGTGCGGCTTGATGACCATGCAGCCCTTGACGACCTTGGCCGGCTCGGCCAGCTCGGCCTCGCGGATGACGTCCTGGTACCACTGCGGGTAGTCGGTCTCGCGCGGGGTGATCTTCCCGCCTGCCTTGCCGACCTGATCCTCTTGCTGCTCCGCTCGGGCGCCCTGTTTCATGCGCGGAGGATGCCGAGCGCGCGGCGAGGTGGCAAGCCCGCGACGTCACGTCCTGGCGCACACGGGCGCGGCGCCGGGGCAGGGGACCGTGCGAGCGCGCAGCCTCAGGGGCCGGTGAGCGGCGTGATCTGCTGGCGCAGCGCCACGATCTCGGCCCGCACCTGCTCCTTGAGCGCCGGCAGGTCCTCGAGCGAGAGGCCGCGGGTCGAGATCGGGGTCCCGACCGCCACGTAGGCCCGCGCCTGGCCGAAACGCCAGTCGTGCTTGCGCAGCGCCGCGGCGGTGCCCGCGACCGCCATCGGCAGGATGTCGGCGCCGGTCTCGATCGCCAGGTGGAAGGCGCCGTCCTTGAACGGCCCCATCTCGTCGCCGAGCGCGCGCGTGCCCTCGGGGAAGATCATCACCGGCGTGTCGCGCATGAGGTACCGCCGGCACCGCGCCATCGCCCCCTTGGCCGACCCGCGGTCGCCTCGCACCACCGGGATGTCGCCGGCGAGGAACATCGCCCAGCCGAGGACCGGCACCTTGAACAGCGAGGCCTTGCCCAGCCACTTCATCTCCCACGGCAGGTGCGAGATGAGGAACGGGTCGGTCTGCGAGCAGTGATTGCTGACCACGACCGTGCGCCGCGGACGGTAAGGCGGCAGCGGCCGATGGAGCCGGAAGTCCCACAGCGGGTTGAGCTTGGTGACGCCGATGGCCGCCAGCCGGAACAGCCGCCCCGTGATCCTTCGGCCATGGTCGAAAGGCCAGGTGAGCGGGGCCAGCACGCACTGCAGGCAGAAGGCGAGGCCGCCGAGGCCGAAGATCAGCAGGTACGTCCAGATGGACAGGATGATGGTGCGCGAAGCGGACATGCGCGGCATGCAGGCGGGCCCTGAAACGGGACGTTGCCGTCATGCCACGAGCCTTTCGACGTGCCAAGCGCCGCGGGCCGCGCAGGCCGCCGCCGCGCCGCGGCGTTGCGAGCGGCGGGCGAGCACGCGCGGCGGGGGAAACCACCTGGCACCATCCGTGGCGCCGTCAACCCAAGCCGATTTCAACGAGGGGGTCGGTCGTGCGACCGCCGACCGCGTGGCCCATCTTCCCGCGGGCCGGGGCACGCACTCCCGACTCCCAATGCTGTCAGTGGCCGCAGCCCCCTGGGCCCGTTGGTCTCGTGAGCATGAGCTGTCGCACGGCGACGTCCTGCGGGGAGCGAGACGGATCGAGCGGCGTCCGCCACGCTCGCGCCCACGCGCGAAGTCGCAGCCCGCACGCGTCACCAAGGACCGATGCCGCCTCGCGGCTCGCGTCCTCGGAAGTCGTGCGCGCTGCACCGCCTCGAGGCTCGCATCCTCGGAAGTTGCTCACGGCCGCGCGGCCTCGCGGCTCGCATCTTCGGAAGTCGTGCGTGCGGCACCACCTAGCGACTCGCATCCTTGGAAGTCGCTCACGGCCGTCTCGCGGCTCGCATCCTCGGAAGTCGCTCACGGCCACACCGCCTCGCCGCTCGCATCCTCCGGAGTCGCTCACGGCCGCACCGCCTCACGGCTCGCATCCTCGGACGTCACTTGCGGTGCACCGCCTCGCGGCCTGCATCTTCCGCAGTCGGGTGCGGCGAACACCGCAGTTCACCGCGGCTCGCATCCTTTGGAAGTCGCCCGAACGCGTCCCTGCATCCAGGGCGCGCGCCCGTCCGCTCGTGCTCAATGCCGCAGCGCGGCAGCGTCGAGCAGGGCACCGCAGCGGCGGGCCGCGTCGTCGAGCGTGAACAGCCCGACGAGGTGGCCGCGATCGCTGATGACGACGGCCTCGGAGCGGTGGGTGAGCATCAGGCGCAGCACCGCGTCGACGCTGCGCCAGGGCGGCGCCACGGGCGGGTCGCCTCGCATCACGTCGCGCACGAGCCGGCGGCCGAGCAGCTCGCCGCGGAGCCTGGCGAGGTCGCGCTCGTACACGAGGCCGAGCAGCTCGCCGTAGTCGAGCACGGGCAAGAGCGCCACACCTTCGCTGCGCATGCGCTGGAGCGCCGGAGCGGCTGCCTCGTCGGGCAGGACCGAGGAGGGCAGGGCGCGCATGAGCTCGCAGACGGGCCGATCAGCCATTGCCGAACACTTTAGCCGAGACCGCGGCCGGATCCACCGCGGCCCGCCCACATCGGCGGTGCGGTGTGATGTCGCCCGGCCGGTTGACGTGACGTCATCGGTCGGGGCGCGGGCGCCCGTCGGGGCCCGCCTGGGCGTTCAGCAGCTCGAGCGAGAACAGCACTGCAGCGACCCACAGCGCCGTCCCGAGGCCGAGGTGCAGCACCTGCATCCAGCCGGGGGCGGACAGCATCACATTGAGGACTCCCGCCGCCAGCTGGGCGAACACCAGGATCATCACCCACGCGCTCGCGCGGCGGACGGCCGGCGCCGCGGTGTTGCCGAGGTGATGAGCGATCACCGCGGTGAAGAACCCGAGGCCGCACGCCAGGACCGGGTGCATCAGTCGCAGGCGCTGAAGGAAGTGCGCGCCCGCTCCGAGGTCGCGCTGCAATCGTTCGCTCAGAGCGCCGGCCTCGACGGGATAAAGCGTGTCGCCGAGGGCCGTGACGGCCCCGCTGATGCCGACGAGCATGAGGCCGCCAAGGCTGGCCCAGACCAGCCAGCGGACGCGAGGCGAGGCGCTGCGGGCGGGCGGCCCCGGTTCGCGGTTCGCAGCCCAGGCCGCGAGCGCGAGCGCGCCGGTGAGCAGCGACGTGTTGAGGAGGTGCGCGGCCATCACGAGCGCCCGCGCGACCGAGTCGTTGTCGCCGACCAGGCCGAAGCGCACCAGGCCGGCGCCGATCAGCGCCTCCGTGATCGTGAACACCAGCGCGAGCCAGGCCCCGAGCCGGGCCGCGTGCCCGCGCGGGAAGCCGCGCAGCGCCGCGACCAGCAGCGCGAGCACGATGATGCCGCACAGCCCCGAGGTGACGCGGTGCGAGAACTCGATGACCGTCTCGATGGTGGGGCTGATCGGCACGACCTCGCCGTGACAGGTCGGCCAGTGCTGCCCGCAGCCCGCCCCGGAGCCGGTGATCCGCACGACCGCGCCGAACAGGATCACGAGGACGGTGTATGCGAGCGTACCCCAGGCGAGGCTGCGAAAACGTGCGCGAGCGGCGGCCACGGGCCCTCCATACTCGCTTTTTCGCCCGCCGGAAAGGCCCGCGACCGGCCGTCACGGGCGCAGTTCGTGCGACGTCGAGGCGGCGGCCGACGCGTGCGGGAGCCTACGCTCGTCCTGCGCGGGCGGCGTCGCGGCGTGCAGTCCGCGAGCTGCGCCGGCCGAGCGTGCGAGCGCCGTCGCTGACGTAACGCACCGCGGACACGCACACGACGCGACACATCGGCGGGCGCCATCACCGGCTCGCTCACGGCGCTGACGAAGCGCGCCACAAACATGCGCGGCGCGACGCGTCGGCGGGCGCCACCACCGGCTCGCTCACGGCGCTGACGAAGCGCGCCACAAACATGCACGCGGCGCGACACGTCGGCGGGCGCCATCACCGGATCGCTCACGACGCATCTTCGACCGCCTCGAGTCGCGTTCACCCGAACAGGCCGGCGCGCGTCACGATCGTGAGCCGCGCGAAGCTGGCGAACGACGCGTCGGCGCGGTGCAGCGGTCCGGCGGTCGCGCGCGACGAGTATGTCCTCATCGACACGTCCTGAAGAGCCTGTCCTCTCGAACATGTCCGATAGATCCTTGCTCGAAGCGCATGTCCTATCGAACATGCGCCTCCGCCGGTCGCGAGCCTGCCGCTATCCGCGGCGCCGTCGCAGGCGGCGCACGAGCCCGGCCGGCAGCCGCCACAGTTGCGCGCCGCCCGGGTACTTGCCCGCGCGGGCGATCGCGGCGAACACCACGAAGCCCAGCGCGATCACCACCCCCAGCGCTCCGGCGCCGATCAGCGCGCGCAGGAGGCGGGGCAGGGCGGCGAGCGGCCCCGCGAGCACGTGCGCGAGGCCGGTCCAGGCCGCCCACACGACCGCGCCGAGGCCGGCGTTGGCGGCCGCGAGCACCGCGAACTCGCGCCAGCGACCGGGGCGGGCCAGGCCGCCGATCTCGCGGCGATAGAACGCCCGCAGCAGGGTCAGGTTGACGAGCGCGCCGAGGGATGTCCCGAGGGCCAGGCCGGGCGCGCCGAGGCGCTCGTAGGTCAGCGCGTTGAAGCCGATGTTGACGGTCACCGACGCGACCGACGCGATCAGCGGCACTCGCGGGCGGTCGATCGAGTAGAACGCCGGCGCCACGATCTTGACCATGCTGTACGGCGCGAGCCCGAGCGCGTAGGCCTGCAGGATCACCGCCACCGCCGCCGACTCGGCCGCGCCGAAGCGGCCGCCCTCGTAGATCAGCGACACGATCGGGTGGGCCAGCAGCACCAGGCCGACGGTGCTCGCCGAGGTCAGCAGCCAGGCCGCCGACAGGCCCTCGCCGGTGCGCGCGATCAGGGCCGAGCGGTCGCCGCGGGCCGCCTCCTCCGACACCTGCGTGGCAGTCACCGTCGCCAGCGCCACCCCGAACACGCCGATCGGCAAAAAGAAGATCCGGAACGCGTACTCGATCTGCGCCACCGCGCCGTCGCCCAGGCTGGCGGCGAAGCGGGTGTTGACGAACACGTTGAGCTGCACCGCGGCCACGCCGACGATCGCCGGCAGCATCAGCGAGACGATCCGGCGCACGCCCGGGTGGTGCACGAGGCCGCGCAGCTGCGGTCGCACGCGGTAGCCGAGGCGGCGCAGGTAAGGCAGGAGCACGACCGCCTGGGCGACGCTGGCGAGCAGCGTGCCGACGCTCCACGCCATCACCGCGGCCTGGCCGCCGAGCCCTGCGAGCCACATCCCGAGGCCGGCGGCGATGCTGACGAGGTTGAACAGCACCGGCGCCAGGGCGAACGGCAGGAAGTTGCGCTGGGCGTTCAGGATCCCGCCCCACACCGCGCCGACGCTCACGAGCGCGAGGATCGGCATCATCACGCGCGTCAGCGCGGCGGTCTCGGCGATCTTCTCCGCGCTCCAGCCCGACGTGATGGCGACCACGAGCGGCTCGGCGAACACCACCCCGAGCAGCGTCAGCGTCCCGGTGACGAGCAGGATCCCGGCCAGGGCGAGGTTGGCGAGCTGGTACGCGCGCTCACGATCCTCCTGCACCAGGGACGCGGTGAAGGTGGGGACGAACGCGCTCGACAGGGCGCCCTCGGCGAGCAGGTCGCGCAGGAGGTTGGGGATCCGGAACGCCACCGAAAACGTGTCCGCGAGCGCTCCGGCGCCGATGAGGCGCGACTGCAGCGACATGCGCACGAGCCCGAGGACGCGCGACGCGGCGACCGCGGCGCTGATCGAACCGGACGACTGGAGGGCGGATGGCACGTGGCGCGGCAGTAGAACACGCGGCGGCGCCGTGCGATAGTCCCGGCCCCGTGCTCCTCGCGCTCATCAAGACGCTCCGGCCGCGTCAGTGGATCAAGAACCTCTTCGTCGCCGTGCCGCTGATGTACGGCCAGCGGCTCACCGATCCCACGAGCTTGCTCGTCACCGCCGGCGCCGTCGCGCTGTTCTGCCTGATCTCCGGCTGCGTCTACATCCTCAACGACCTCGTCGACGTCGAGAAGGACCGCGCCCACCCGAAGAAGCGCAACCGGCCGATCCCCTCCGGCAAGCTGCCCGAGGCCGTCGCGCGCCGCTTCGCCGTGATCTGCGTGCCGGTCTGCCTCGCGCTCGGCTACTGGCTGCAGCCGCTCTACGCCGCCGCGCTCGGCGGCTACTTCCTGCTCAACCTGGCCTACAGCTTCAAGCTCAAGCAGATCGCCTACGTCGACGTGCTGTCGATCGCCGCCGGGTTCATCCTGCGCGTGCTGGCCGGGGCGCTCGCGCTGCAGATCCCGGCCTCGCCGTGGCTCCTGGCCTGCACTGGCCTTTTGGCCATGTTCCTCGGGTTCGGCAAGCGGGCCCACGAGCTCGCCGGCGCCGAGGATCCGCAGAAGCAGCGCGCCGCGCTGGCCGCCTACGACCTCGTCACCCTGCGCATCATCCTCTACGCGCTGGGCTTCGCCACCGTCGGCCTCTACGTCGCCTACACCCTCAGCGAGCACGTGCTCGAGATCTTCGGCACCAACCGCCTGGCCTACACGGCGGTGTTCGGCGTGGTGGGCATCGCCCGCTTCATCTACCTCTCGACCACCCGGCGCGAGGCCGAGTCGCCGACCGAGGAGATGCTGAAGGACCCGCTGTTCATGATCAACTTCGTCGTCTGGATCTTGCTGACCGCCGCGATCCTGTACGGGTGGATCTGAGGCTCGCGTGCTGACGGTCATCCAGCGGGTCTCGCGGGCGGCGGTGCGGGTCGACGGCGAGGTCGTCGGGGCCGTCGAGCTCGGCGCCATGCTGCTCGTCGCGGTCGAGCGCGGCGACCTCGAGGCCGACGCAGTCGCCACCGCCAAGAAGATCGCCTCGCTGCGGTTCTTCCCCGGCGCCACGCCGATGGACCGCACCCTCGCCGAGGTCGGCGGCGGCGTCCTCGTCATCTCGCAGTTCACCCTGGCCGGCACCCTGCGCAAGGGGCGGCGGCCCAGCTTCGACGGCGCCGAGCTGCCCGAGCGCGCCCGCGCGCTCTACGAGGCGGTGGCCGAGGCGTTGCGGGCCGAGGGCCTCACGGTGGCCACCGGGCGCTTCGCCGCGCACATGGAGGTCGAGCTCGTCAACGACGGCCCGGTCACCTTCCTGCTGCGCAGCGTCGCCGGCCAGGTCCAGTGAGCCCGTCGCTGGCGCGACCGCCCGCGGGGCGCTAACGTCGCCGCGTATGCGCACCGCCCTGTTCGTGCTCGTCGCTCTCGCCTCCTCGGCCTGCGCTTCGATGAGGGTCGGCGAGAGCCGCCGCAACGTCACGGCCTTCTGCGTCGGCGCCGACGGCAGCGCCTACGCCATCGCCACCCAGGTCAGCACCGGTGACCGCAAGAGCGACCGCGTGTGCCGCCGCGCCGTCGCCGGCATGGAGCACGACCCACGCACGGACCTGCCGTGCCGCATGATGGAGTTCACCGTCGTGCGCGACAAGTGAGGCCGGCCGCGGCGCGCTGCAGCGTCATGCTCGTTCGGACATGTCCTAAAGAGCATGCTTGTAAGAGCATGTCCGCTCGAACATGCCCGATCGCACAGGTCTTCAAAGCCAGCGCACGAACAGGAACGCCCCCAGCACCGCGGGCGGGGCCAGCAACGCGCCCTCGAGCCCGCGCAGGCGACCGGTGCGCTCGGGCGCGGGCAGGGGCAGGGCGGCCAGCAGGGCCGCGTTGCGCCGGCGCTCGCGCGCCAGCACCTGCAGCGGGCTCAACCACAGGGCCGCCAGCGCGCACCACAGGGCGATCCGCGGCGCGTCGGGCGGCAGATCGCGGACCACCAGCCAGCCGCTGACCAGCAGCAGCGCCGCCAGGCGCACGCGCAGCAGCGGACAGAGGCGCAGCAGCTGCGTCGTGCCGAGCTGCAGCACCGGGTTGTGCATGTGCGCGACGAAGGCCGGCCGCGGCGCCGGAGCGCCGGTCCCGGCCAGGCGCCGCGTCGCCTCGCTGAGCCACGGCACCGCCTCCCACAGCCCCGCCGCGTACAGCCGACCGGCCGTGAGTCGCACGACCCCTGCGGCCAGCATCGGCGCCGCCAGCAGCGTCCAGTGCTGCGAGCTCGCCGCCCCGCGCTCGGCCAGGCGGGCCAGGGTCAGCTGCCCCGGCATCGCCACCAGCGTCGCCAGCCCGATCCCGAGCGCCGGCGCGTACAGGTGGACCGCCGCCTCCTCGGCCGTCCAGCCCCCCGCGCCGAATTGCTGCGCCTCCGCGACCCAGTGCCCCGCCGGGAAGCGCCGCCCGGCATAGGCCGACACACCGGCGATGCCCGGCTCGATGAGGATCGCCGCCAGCGCCAGCCACAGGAAGTCGGCGATCAGCCACCCGCAGCGCGCGACGTCCGGCAGCGTCGCCGCCGCGATCGCGCCGACGCCGGCGACGATGGTCAGCGCCAGGCCGCGGCGATGCGCCGGACCGGCCGAGCGGAAGTGACGCGCCGGCTCGATCGGCAGCGGCAGCAGGCGCTCGCGCTCGGGCGCGTGCAGGTAGCCGCCGAGCCGCGCGTGCAGCCCGGCCAGCAGCACGAACGGGCCGCCGGCGAACACCAGCCCGCGCTGCGCCGCCAGCTCGGGTTCGTTGGCCAGCGCGATCGACCACGCCGCCGCCAGCACCAGCGGGGCGACCCACGCGCTCGGCCAGGTCGCGGGCCAGCGGGGCAGGGGAGGCGTGCGCACGCGCCGACCATACCCGCACCGCGAGCATCACGCCACGAGCCGGCGCGCGAGCGCAGTCCGTCGCGCTCGGTTCATCGCGCTCGCGGCGATGCGCCGCGGACTCGTCGAGCAGTTCTTCGCGCCGTCGATCATGAACAGCGCGACGTCGATGACCGCGACCAGACACCGCGCTTCGCTGGAGCTAGCGAACAGCGCGACGCCCGTGACCCAGCGGCGCGAACCTTCGCAGATGGCGCTCCGCTCGAAGTCGGTGACCGCGGCGAAGCCGATCAGTTCTTCGCGCTGTAGATCGTGAACAGCTCGACGTCGGTGACCGCGACCAGGCGGTACGCGTGTTCGCCCTCGGCGATGGCCACTGGCGTCGCCGGCAGCAGCTCCACGCGATCGACGTTGTCCTCGGCGCGGGTCTCGAGCAGGGCGCGGCCGCCTGTCAACATCACCGTCATGTCACGGCGGCCCTTCGTCGAGATCGCCACCACCTCGCCGGCCCGGACGCGCAGCACCTTGGCCGTGTAGCCCTGGCCCTGGGCCCACACGAATTCGCCGCCGAAGCTGCGGCGCTCGAACGGTGGACCGTAATCGTCGTCACCGGGGTCGACGGCGGTCTCGTCCAGAACGGCCTCTGGTTCCTCCGAACCTGCGCGATCCCTCTGCTCCATCGCCGCGATGATAGCGCGGAGCCTCGCAGCAAGCGAGGGGGGAGGGGGACCCACGTCGAGCGCGGGGCGAATCACTGCCCACGAGCGGCTTCCCATGGCATCGTCGGGGTAGCGATCGCTGCACCGACGAACCACGTGCGCGGCCTGAATCAGTTGCGCTTGTCGGTCGCAGGTGGCGCCGCGGGCGTCGACGGTTTTTTGTCGGCCGGCTTGGGATCCTTCGCGCTCTCGGCCGGCTTGTCGGCGGGCTGCTTCGCCTCGCTCGGCTTCGCCTCGGTCTTGCCTGCGTCGGCCGGCTTGTTCGGCTTCGCCTCGGTCTTGCCTGCGTCGGCCGGCTTGTCGCCGCTCTTCGGCTGCTTCGCGTTCGTGTCGGTCTTGCCTGCGTCGGCCGGCTTGTCGTCCTTCGACTTCTTCGCCTCGGTCTTCTCCGGCTTCGCGTCGGCCTTCTTGCCCTTGCCGCCCTTCTTGTCGGCCTCGGCGGCGGCTTCGGGCTTGGCCTCCTCGGCCTTGGGCGCGTCGACGAAATCTTCGCTGCCGAGCTCGCGGTCGGCCTTGCGGCGGCGATCGAGCGCCAGCTTCGCGCGGCGAGCGACGTCCTGATCCCACGCGTCGACGTTGCCGTCGCCGTCGGTGTCGTAGCCGACGCGGTCGATGTTGCCTTGCACGAAGAACGTGAACACGTCGGGCTTGCCGTCGCGGTCGCGGTCGGCGTCGATGCGGACCAGGCGGCCCTTGTCGTAGCGGCGCCAGGCGTCGACGTAGCCGTCGTGGTCGGTGTCCTGCTCGTCGAGAGTCGGCTTGCCGTCTTCGTGATGGCGTCCGAGATCGATGCGGCCGTCGAAGTCCTGGTCGTATTGCTCACGGACCAGCTCGCCGGTCTCGTCGAAGTGGAGGAACGCGTCGAGGCGGCCGTCGAAGTTGAGGTCGGCCTGCTGGCAGCGGGTGCGGCCCTCGTCGGGCGCGCGGCCGCCGATCAGGGTGACGATGTCCGCGCGGCCGTCGTAGTTCGAGTCCTGCTGCTGCACGCGCTTGCCGGCCGCGTCGCAGTGCTGGCCGTCGATCGCCAGCGGGATCAGCGCGACCTGGCGCACTGGCAGGATCGGCTCGATCTTGTGCGGCGGCTCGTTGTCGGGGGTGGACTCGGCGGTGGGGGCGGCGGTGGCCTTGGCCTTGCCCGCGCAGCCGGCGAGCCCGAGGACGAGGACCAGCGCGGCCGGGCGAGCGAGGAAGGGGATCACCGGACACACTTTAGGGGACGGCGGGCGCCTCTCGCAAGCCGAGGGCAAATGTGACCCCGCCCGCGGCGCCGGCGCAGGCGCGCCGGCGCGTCTTGTGCTACTAGCCGCGGCTGACGATCGTCGCGGCCGACCACGGTTTCCTTGCGCCGCACCAGGGCGCTTCGCGCCGCACCCGAATTTCACGGCCCCCGCGACCGGGCCGCCCCCGGTTTCGCTCCACGACGTCCGCGCCGCACCCCGCTCACCGCTCCGCCACCTGACATGAGCAAGTCCGTTCCACGTATGGTCGATCCGACCGCTCCCGAGCGGCCCACGATCCGCAGCTTCTGCATCATCGCCCACATCGATCACGGCAAGAGCACGCTCGCCGATCGATTGATGGAGGCCACCGGTCTCCTGACCGAGCGCGACAAGACGGCGCAGTACCTCGATCGCATGGACATCGAGCGCGAGCGCGGCATCACGATCAAGGCCCAGGCCGTGCGCATGTCGTACAAGTACGACGGCGTCACGTACGCGCTGAACCTGATCGACACGCCCGGGCACGTCGACTTCGGCTACGAGGTCTCGCGCAGCCTGGCCGCCTGCGAGGGCGCGCTGCTGGTCGTCGACGCCACCCAGGGCGTCGAGGCGCAGACGCTGGCCAACGTCTACATGGCGCTCGACGCCAACCTCGAGATCATCCCGGTGATCAACAAGATCGACCTGCCGAGCGCCGACGTCGAGGGCGTGAAGAAGCAGATCGAGGAGGCGGTCGGGCTCGACGCCAGCGACGCGCTGCTGGTCTCGGCCAAGACCGGCCTCGGCGTGCCGGACCTGCTCGAGGCGATCATCCTCCGGATCCCCCCGCCGCACGGCGACGTCGAGCGGCCGGTGCGGGCGCTCATCATCGACTCGTGGTGGGACAGCTACAAGGGCGTCATCTCGATGGTGCGGGTGTTCTCCGGCCGCCTGCGCGCCGGCGACAAGATCCGCATGATGGCGACCGGCAAGGGCTACGACGTCATCGACGTCGGCGCCTACGCGCCCGAGATCACGAGCATGCCCGAGCTATCGGCGGGCGAGGTCGGCTACCTCGTCGCCAACGTCAAGGAGGTCGTCGACTCCAAGGTCGGCGACACCGTGGCCGCCGCCGACGACCCCAAGGCCGAGCCGCTGCCCGGCTTCAAGGTCGTGCAGCCGATGGTGTTCGCCGGCGTGTTCCCGACCGACAACGCCGACTACTCCGAGCTGCGCGACGCGCTGGCCAAGCTCACCCTCAACGACGCCAGCGTCACCTGGGAGCCCGAGACGTCGGTCGCCCTGGGCTTCGGCTTCCGCCTCGGCTTCCTCGGCCTGTTGCACATGGAGATCATCCAGGAGCGGCTCGAGCGCGAGTACGACCTCGACATCATCACCACCGCGCCGAGCGTGAAGTACAACGTGTACCTCAAGGACGGCACCGAGTCGGTGATCGACAACCCGGCCAAGATGCCGGACATCGGCGACTACGAGGCGATCGAAGAGCCGATGATCACCGCGCGGATCCAGCTGCCGGAGGAGTACCTCGGCGCGATCATCAAGCTGTGCCAGGACCGCCGCGGGATCCAGCTCGACATCAAGTACCAGACGTCGAAGCGCGTCCAGCTGACCTACGAGATGCCGCTCGCCGAGGTCGTGTTCGGCTTCTACGACCAGCTCAAGAGCCTGTCGCGCGGCTACGCCAGCCTCGACTACGAGCAGGGCGAGTACCGCCGCGCGGAGCTGGTGCGCGTCGACCTGCTGGTCAACGGCGAGCGCGTCGACGCGCTCTCGCTCATCAGCCACCGCGACAACGCCTACAACCGCGGCCGCGACCTTTGCATCAAGATGAAGGACGAGATCCCGCAGCAGCAGTTCGAGGTCGCCATCCAGGCCGCGATCGGCAGCCGCGTCATCGCCCGGACCACAGTCAAGGCGCTGCGCAAGAACGTGCTCGCCAAGTGCTACGGCGGCGACATTTCCCGCAAGCGCAAGCTGCTGGAGAAGCAGAAGCGCGGCAAGCGGCGTCTAAAGGCGGTCGGGAACGTTGAAATCCCGCAAGGTGCCTTCCACGCGATCCTGAAGCTAGACTAGAGAGTCTCCGTGACCACGCCGCAGCAAGCGCAGGAGCCGCGCCCGGCCAAGCCCGAGGGGCGCCGCTCGACGGGCAGCGTCAAGGCCGCCGCCGGAATGTTGGTCAAGGAGGCCAACCGGATCCTCAAGAAGTACGCCGGCCGGATCGCCCCCGAGCCCGCGCAGGCGATCCGCGACAGCGCCGACGCGCTGGCCCGCTACCGCGAGGCCAAGCAGTGGGACCGCGCCGAGGACGAGGCCGAGCGGCTCGACGAGCTGCTGCACCAACACGCCAGCTTCGCCCGCAAGAGCCCGCTGCGCGAGACGATCGAGAACGTCGGCGTGGCAGTCCTGGTGGCCCTCGGCCTGCGCTCGTGCCTCTACGAGCCGTTCAAGATCCCGAGCGGCAGCATGATGCCGACGCTCGTCGCCGGCGATCACATCTTCGTCAACAAGTTCATCTACGGCATCCAGATCCCGTTCACGACCACGGTCGTCGGCGAGCGCTGGGGCCACATCGCGCGCGGCGACGTCGTCGTCTTCCGCTACCCGATCGACGAGTCCGAGGACTTCATCAAGCGCGTCATCGGCCTGCCCGGCGACACCATCCGCGTCGACGGCAACAAGGTCAGCATCCGCCGCGACGGCGACGCCGAGTTCGAGGAGCTGAGGCGCACCAAGCTGCCCGAGAAGTGCCGCGACGATAGCGGCACGCAGCAGGTCCCGCACTGCGAGCTGTTCGAGGAGACGGTCGACGGCCACACCTACGTGGTCCGCTACAAGACCAACCTCGATCCGCGCGCCGGAGCCCGCAGGGTGGGGGAGTGGACCGTGCCCGAGGGCCACTTGCTGGTCATGGGCGACAACCGCAACGAGAGCCACGACAGCCTGGCCTGGACCCGCCAGGTCGAGGCCGTCGCGGCCGACGGCCTGCTCAGCGTCAAGGACCTGCGCGACCTGACCGACGAGAAGCTGTTCTCGCTGACGCGACCCGACGACGTGTCGGCCCGCGGCGACGCCAGCTTCGATCACATCCTCTACATCGCCGACCACGCCAGCGACGCGCACGGCCTCGAGCTCGAGATCTGGCGCGAGCCGGTGCTCGGCGGCGAGGCGGTGTACCGCGCGCTGACGGCAGGCGAGGGGACCGAGGCGAGCTTTGCGTCCCTCATCGAGGGCGACGAGCGGATCGGCAGCAAGGGCAACACCAAGCTGCGCGAGCGCCTGCAGCGGATCGGCGGCGACGTCGTCACGCTCACGCTCAAGTCCGGCGACATCGCCCAGGACGTGGTGTTCCGCCTGAACGCCGCCGACGCGGTGATGCGCCTGCGCTGCGGCAACGCCATCTGCCGCTCGCCGGGCCGCGTGGCCGAGAAGGTCGCCGAGGTGGTCGAGCGCTGGAACCGCGACCGCAGCCAGGACGCGCGCCAGATCCTCGACGGCGACAACACCGCCCGTTACTCGCAGCACTGGACCAGCCGCAGCGCGACCGCCGAGACCTTCATCGAGCGCCGCTACAGCAAGACCGGCGCCGAGCCGGCGACCCCGGCCGGGCTGGTCCGCCTGCGCGCGTGGCGGGCCCCCGACGAGGGCGTCGATCTGGTCCGCGATGCTGCTCTGGCGTCCGTCAGCAGCTCGCGCACGCTCGCGCGCCAGGCCGTCAACGAGGCCGGCGACGACGGCTGGCTGGTCGAGGACGAGCACAAGTTCACGTACGTGCGCGCCGATGCCAAGGGCCAGGTCGCGTTCAGCCTCGAGTGCGGCCGTCAACGCTGCGCCAGCGACCGCGAGCTGCTGGCGCTGGTCCGCAGCACCGAAGGACATGTCCCTTCGGTCATCAAGGACCGCACGCGCTTGCCCGAGCTGCTGCCGCCCGGCGACATCCCCGGCTACAAGGAGATGCCGATCAGCCCGGTCGCCGAGCGCTACGAGTACGACCGGATCCGCCTCGACGCGACGGTCCGCGACGTGGCCTACAGCCTCGGCGTGTGGGTGTGGCTGCGGCCGACCGAGGGCCTGGCCGAGAAGCTGGCCGCGCTGCAAGCCGAGATCCCGAACGCCCGCGTCGACGACAGCGTGGCCAGCGGCGCCGTCGTCGGCGACGCCGCCTCGGGCAACGGCACGCAATACGCATTCGCGGTGCCGGCGACCGAGGTGGTGATCCGCATGCAGTGCAGCGCGGGCCTGTGCCCGACGCCCGAGGTGGCCCGCGAACTGGCCAAGCGCGCGTATCAGAAGGCCCACGACGCCAGCAACTTCGTCGACCCGGCGGCCGAACGCCCGCAGCCGTACGTACCGCGCGGCAACGTCAAGGGCCGCGCAGAGCGGATCTGGCTGCCGCTGAGCCGCTTCTGGCTGCCGATCCGCTGAGCGCACGACGGCGTCGATCGGCTTGTTTTTACAAAAACAGGACGACGGTAGCGCCGTACGACCAGGAGCTCGCCGCCGCGGCGCGTCGGAACCGAGCTGGCGAGCCGGCGGGAATTACTGGCAGATTCGGCGCGAGAGCGGGAGCGTTTCCGTTAGTGAGCTCGAGATCATAGCGATTTGCTGTCCGCGCTCGACGAACGCGGCGCGCTTCATCAATCACCGGATGTCATCATCCATCGAGCAGGAGCTCGGGTTGATTTTGTATTGGCTCAGCGTGAACGGGACAGAGGGTGGGTTGACGAACGGAGACGCTGAGGGTGAAGTGGAGGGTCGAGAGAAGTTACGCCTTCACAGCGCGATCGGCTACGTCAGCCCGCGCGACAAACTCCTCGGACGCGAGACCGAGATCTGGGCCGGCCGCGATCGCAAGCTAGAGGCAGCCCGAGAGCTCCGACGCAAGCGCCGAGAATTGGCCGTCGGGCGTGACGGCGTGGATGGTGTTCTTGTCGAGGGTCCGGTGATACCGCTCGATCTTGCCGTTGGCCTGGGGGGTAGTTCACCGAGGTCCGGACGTGGGTCAGGCCGGCGAGGTCGATGAAGCGGCGGAAGTCGCCGGCGATGAACTGCGAGCCGTTGTCGGAGATGACCCGCGGGTGAGCGCCCGGGTGGACCTCGAGGGCGCGCTGGAGGATGAGCTCGACGTCGGCCTCGGTCATGCGATCGAGGAACTCCCAGTGCACGACGTATCGGCTGTAGCCGTCGAGGACGGAGCACAGGTAGTAGTAGACGCGGGCGATGGTGATGACGGCGATGTCGATGTGCCAGTGCACGTGCGGGCCGAGGGGCTGGACGAAGCCGGTGCCCTTCTTGCTCGGCTTCGGTCGATGACGATCGAGGCGACCGGCCGCCCGCAGGACGCGGTAGGCGGTCGCAGGGCTGACGGCGACGACGTCGTCGTCGAGCATCATGAAGGTCAGCCGCCGATAGCCCTCGAGCGGGTGCGTGTCGAAATAGTCGACGATCGCCTGACGCTCCCAGGGCTCGATCCAGTGGTCGCGCGGGGTCTTGCCATTGTGCTCGTTGAGCTTGCCGTATCGGCGGCGCCACTCGTAGAACTTGGCGCGGGCGATGCCCAGCCACTTCACGAACTTCACGAGTGGCACCTCTGTCTTTTCGGACAGCCTGTGCACGAAGTCGACGACCGACATGCTGTGAGGCCCCCCTGGCTGCCCGTTCTCTTTAACTTAACATAATATATATTATCGGCAAAATGGAGTTCAGCCGGGGTCCGCGAGTCACGCAGATCGGCCCCTGTGTGGTTGTTCAGCGAGATCGGTACGGCCGATCTCTATGAGCCGCGCCCCTGCTGAACCACGGTCGCGCGCGCCAGGTGGGTCTGCAGCACGTGCGCAACCGCCTCGAGCGGAACCTGTCCTTCGAGGAAGTCGCCGACGACCGCGGCCGTGTGGGTGACCGGGAGGACCTGCGCCACCGACACGTCGTGACCGCGCTTCTGCGCAACCATCGACTGCATCCAGCCCGTCGCCAGGACAGCCACCGGACCCTGTGCGACGGCCTGCAGGAGCTCCTTGGTGGCGGTGATGGTGTCGCGCCAGGTCTGGGGCCGCAGGCTCGCGCGCATCGCCGCCTGCAACTGCGTCGACACCCCGATCATGGTGATCGACTCCTGCGCGAGCTCGTGCAGCTTCTTCACCTGCTCCTTGTCGAGCCTGTGCAGCTCTTCGACCTGCGCGAGGACGTGGCGCATCTCCTTGTCCTGCAGGTCTTGGGCGTGCCCCTGCGTCGTCTTCGTTGCCTGCTCGAGCGCGGTCTGTACCTTGGCGTGCCGAGCCTGTGCTTCCGCGATCTCCTTCATCAGGAGCTCGAGGAATCGCGTTGCGGCGCTCGTCTGCGACTCCAGCTGCCGCAGGTTCGTGCGTTGCTCCTCGACCTGCTGACGCAGCCCGACGACTTCGACGTCTTGTAGCGGCGTCGCGCTGCTCGCGTGCGGGAGGTCCGCGCCCAGGTCGTCGAAGGTGTCGGTCACCTCCGCGCCGTCTACGAACACGCGCAGGCGCGCCGACCGGTCGTGAACCTCGAGCGACTGCCGCGCGAGCGCGGGCGGCGTCGGCGCGATCAACACGCTCAACATCGGCCGTCCCTGCACCCCGAGCTCGCGCGCGAGACGGCTGGGCGGGCCTCGCTGCACCTGCGTCACCACCAGGCGGCTGAAGGTTCGCGGCGCGTCCGAACTCCCAGAGAAAGATCCGGTTTCATCGGAACCATTATCCGCTCGCAGGTCATCGTCCAGCGCCACATTTTGCAGCATCGCATATTGGGGGATTTTCTTCAATTCGATCCGGATCAATTCAGTTATTATCACCTCTATTGTGACGCTCGATGAAGCGCGCCAGATTTTGGGCGTAAGCGCCTGCGCGGGCCGCGACGAGGTCAAACGGGCGCATCGCCGCCTGGCGCTCGCTTTTCACCCCGATCACCACAAGAGTTCGACGCAATTCGACGAGTTCCAGAAGCAGATAAACGTCGCCCGCGATACGCTGAATCGTGAAATAGACCGTCTCGCTGAATCAGCACACAGCGAGACAGGCACCGCAATGGAGACGCCCGCGCCCCCAGGGCGGGCGGCGGCTCCCCCGCAGGCGCCACGAACACGAGCTCGGCCCCCTGCTCCACCCGGCGTCGACGAGTACCGGGAAATCAGCTTCCCGTTCCTGACGATGCTGCGCGGCGGCCGGACGCGCATCAACGTGCCACGACCCGAGGGCACGCAAGAAATGTTCGTCGACGTCCCCCAGGGCGCGGCGGTGGGTGCCCTGCTCCACGTCCTCGGCGGCGGGGGGCGCGGTTCGCCACCCGGGGACTTGTTGCTGCGCATCGTCTCGGTTGAACCAGACCCGGTGTGGCGATATGCACGGCCCGACGAAACGATCGGCCTTCCCCTGCGAGCGAATAATTTCGGGCCCTACAGGGTGAGAGGCCACGGCGTGCGACGCGAGGGGCTCGCAGGGGACCTCCTGGTGTTCCTCGACGTCGTGTGGCCCGAGCGCGGCCACGCAGACCTTGCAGCAGCTCTTTCAAGAATCCAGAGCGCGCCTGGCGACCGATGACCAGCCAGCCCGGCTGCACCGCGCCTCCGCTCGATTGACGGCCTTCGCCGAGTGCGAGGGAGCAGACCTCCAGGGCGTCTCCACGGGCTCACCGCGCCCTCTGCGCAAAAGCATCCATATTCGCGGCCGGCCCGGCGAGACGACGTTTCCGTCGACCCGTGCAGACAGGCGTCGCCCTGTGCTCCACGGGCTAGCGAGCTCATCTAGACTGAGATGTGACAGGAACCACCGACCATGTCCATGCCAAAATCCGCCGCCTTGGTCTCGTCTCTCTTGCTCGTCGACCTCGTCGCCGTGACCCCTGCGTGGGCGGCTGACATTCACTTCGTCGCTGGCCCGACGTTGATCCTGGAAGCCGACGGCGACGAGCTGATCGTCGGCATCTCCGGCACGCTCGACGGGCTAAAGAAGCACGAATTTGTCGAACTCACTTTCTTTTTGTTGGCCACGCATACGGTGATGTGCGCGAATTTCGGCGGGAACGAACCGACCAGCAAGGAGGTACCGAGCGATTTTTCGATCGGATTCCAGCTCTTGTTGGAGAGCGAGACTATCGACGCCCTCTTTGAGATCCCAGACGTGGCGACCGGTGTCTGCCCGAATTCCAATTGGACCGCCACGATCGAGGACATCGACGTCACGCTGGCCGAACTCACGATCACTCAAGGTGATGAGTCGCTCGAATGTTTTCTCGACGAGGATGGAGAGTTCCTCTGCTGACGAGGAGTCCGCCAAGCCAACCCTCCGAGCAAGCCCGGCGAGGGGGACGGTCCCCCTCCTGAAGCAGGCGAGTGACCTCCCTTGGGCGCCGTCGCTGCTAGAGACTCGACGTGGAGCGCCCTCACCAGAGCCGGACGAGCATCCGGGCAGAGGCCGCGGTCGCCGAGGCTGACGCGCCTAGCCTACTTAGGGACAACCCTACCCTCGCGCGCTCCCCGTCCAAAGATTACGGAGAATCGCGCGGGCGTGCTGACCTGCCGTCCGTAGGCCCTCGAACGCCTGCTCCAGGCGTGCCGCGGTCTCCCGAGCTGCGTCGAGGAGGTGGTCGAGCTCCTCCTTCAGGGCCTCGATCGCTTCGCTGGGTCGCTTCCGTCTATCGTCCACGACTCCCTCCTGTCCAGGTTCTCCGGGCGGACGCGGAGCATCGTCCCGGGCAACAGCGGCAAGGGCTCTGGCAGGCACAGCTCGGGCGGCGGAGCGGGGCACGTCGTTGGATCCGCCGCGAGGCCGTGTTGAAGGACATGCATCAGGCGACGGTGCCGCGCCAGGCCTGAAGCGCCCCACGCCGCCGCCCGGTCGTGTCGCTGCAGGCTCGCGTCCAGCGCGCAATAGACGTCGGCCTCGAGGCCATGCACCGGCTGCCCGCGCTCCCAGGTGGCGATGGTGTTGTCGCTGACCGCGAGCAGCTGCGCGAGCTCTTTCATCTGGAGCCCAAGTCGTCGACGGACGCGGAGGCAGACGCGCGGCGATGGCCCCTCCCCTTCGACCTCGAGCTCGTCGCGGGCGGCGACACGGTAGCGGATGCGTCCCTGCGGCTGAAGCGCCTCGAGGAATGTCGGGACCATCGAGACTCTGCCCAGACAGCTATCGCGGCTTGCTGTTGCCGCAGCGCGGAGGATCCAGACGAGTCGTTGACGCCGAGACAGCCACGCAGGGCCCCACGCTTGATCAGGGCCCAGATGGCACATTGCGAATCCGAGCGCAGCCATGAAGTCGCCGGCGAGGCCGCTCGCCCAACTGCGCTGGCGCCGTTCCCAGTTGTCGACCGTCTTGGGGTACACCGCCAGGACGTCGGCGAGAGTTTTGACCGACAGCCGCAGTCCCTTGCGGATCTGCGCACAATGGATGGGCGTCAGCTCCAAGTTCACCGCTCGCACTCTCGCGCCATCCTACCGGAAATCATGTGATCGGACTAGCCTAAATACCGGCGACTCGCATCATCAACTTCGTCACCTTCATCTCACCGAGCCGCGGTCGTGCTCGATGAGATGGAGGTCCTGTGTCTGCTGCGCTTCATGCTCCCAAACCCCTTCGCGATGCGCTCGAGGACGTGTTCAAGACCCTCGGCAAGGGCGCCGACAAGGAGTCCAAGGACCTGGCTCGCGCCCACGTGGAGAACGCGCTCCTTCGCGGTGAAGTGAAGGACGCGCAGGAGAAGACGGCCCAGCTCACCGAGCGCGCCAACACCTACGCAGCCTCGCTGGGCAACCAGCTCGAGCGCAGCGTGGCCGACATCAGCGGGACGACGATGGTGCTGACCACCGCGGGCGCTGGCGTCGGGTTCATCGGCGAGCTCGTCCTCCCGTCGGTCATGCCGAACTACCCGGGCCTCGCCAAGTCGATCCCGTACATCGTCGGCGTGCTCGGGGCCGGATTGTCCTACGTGCTCACCGAGCCGAGTGACCTCGAGCGGCAGCAGGGCGTTCGCGTCGACACGGCCTCGAGGTACGCGGGCATCGGCACGTCGCTCGGCATCATGGCCGGCGCAGGCCTCGCCCAGGTCGGCACCACGATCTCCGACGCCATCCTGAAGTCGATTCCGCAGGGCTCGTGATGTTGCGGGCCCGCGTCATCGGTCGGAGCGACGACGGTCGCTTCCACGTGCTCCAACAGGAGACCGTCGGCGGCCCCATCTTCCGGTGGCCCGCCCGAGGCGAAGACGCTGCCGGGGCGGCAGCGCTGATCACCATTCGACCCGCATCGGCCGCCTCGAGCTCGACCTTCGAGGTCCTGCGCGCCGGGGGCTACCTGTTTTTTCGGTCACCTCAACTCGAGGTCCCGCTGTTCTTCGATCTCCTCCTGTATTGGCTCAGCGTGAACGGGACAGAGGGTGGGTTGACGAACGGAGACGCTGAGGGTGAAGTGGAGGGTCGAGAGAAGTTACGCGGCGGTGCCGAGGTGGTCCAATTCTCGGCGCTTGCGTCGGAGCTCTCGGGCTGCCTCTAGCTTGCGATCGCGGCCGGCCCAGATCTCGGTCTCGCGTCCGAGGAGTTTGTCGCGCGGGCTGACGTAGCCGATCGCGCTGTGAAGGCGGTGGTTGTTGTAGTGGTCGATGCGGGTGGCGATGGTGGCGTGGGCGCCGTCGGGCGTGACGGCGTGGATGGTGTTCTTGTCGAGGGTCCGGTGATACCGCTCGATCTTGCCGTTGGCCTGCGGGTAGTTCACCGAGGTCCGGACGTGGGTCAGGCCGGCGAGGTCGATGAAGCGGCGGAAGTCGCCGGCGATGAACTGCGAGCCGTTATCGGAGATGACCCGCGGGTGAGCGCCAGGGTGGGCCTCGAGGGCACGCTGGAGGATGAGCTCGACGTCGGCCTCGGTCATGCGCTCGAGGAACTCCCAGTGCACGACGTATCGGCTGTAGCCGTCGAGGACGGAGCACAGGTAGTAGTAGACGCGGGCGATGGTGATGACGGCGACGATGCCCAGCCACCCCACAAACTTCACGAGCGGCACCTCTGTCTTTTCGGACATCCGATGCACGAAGTCGACGACCTGGTCGCGCTCGTCGTGGGGAACCCAGCGGTCCGTCAGGGCTCCCCAACAGATTTTTTTGTGCGGACGAGCTCCTCGGTCACCTCGGCGATCACCTCGTCCTTGCGGGCCAGACGGGCCCTGAGCCGCTCGTTCTCCGCGAGCAGCTCCTGCTCCCGGCTGGTCTCGACGCGCTTGCGAGATTCCCCGAAGGCCGCCGCGCCGTGCTCGAACAGGTGGCGCTGCCAGCCGTAGAAGACGCTCGGCTGCAGCTCGGCGCCCTCGCAGACCTCCGACACCGGCACCTTCTCGAGGTGGTGTCGACGCAGCAGGTTGATTTTCTGGTCAGGGGTGTGGTGACGACGTGTCTTCTTGCTCATGGGCGGTCCTTGCCCCGGCTCCTTCTACCAGGCCGGGGCGTGTCCCATTCCAGCTGAGCCAAAACACTCCCTCAGAGGTGAACGAGGGCGTCGAGCCTGAGCCGGTGGCTCAAGGAGCTGCACCGCAATGAACGACCTCAACACCATCGTCCAGAACCTGCGCCGCGCCGGGCTCGGGCAGTACGTCGACGCCGCCGCCGAGAGCGTCGACTCGATCTGCCAGATCGCCGGGTACCAGAAGGTGCCGGTCGCGAGCCTGCCGACCCAGTCCGTGCCGACCCAGACGCTCGTGGTCATGCCCGGTTCGGCCCCGGCCCCGCAGCTTCCGCCGCAGCCCCAGGTGCCCGAGACGCCGCCGTTCCCGGAGTGCAGCGAGCTGATGACCCTCATCAAGTCGCAGTACATCGCCAACTGCGGCTTCTGCCCGAACCCCTGCCTCCTCCGCTGGATCGAGCTGGCCGTGCTCCTCAAGTCCTACGCGGAGGTCCGCGACGACTTCGGGATCCCCGACCTCAACCTCGTCCCCACCCTCCTCACGCCGACCGGCACGACCGCGAACGGCCTCCCGACGACGTTCGTGGCGAACTTCAACGTCGCGCCGGGCCAGTCCATCCTCCTGCGCACGCAGGACTACTCGCTGCCGTTCAATCCGCGTTGCCTCTGGGGCGCGCTCGCTTTCAACGGCGGTAACGACAGCGAGAACTACAAGCACGTCAACTTCAAGATCTGGGTCGGCCCCAGCAACGCCTCCGGCGCGTTCTCCATGCAGGGCGCCCCCTGCGCGAGTGGGCCCCGCGGCGGTTCATCTACGGGTCCCAGTTCCGGTGCGGCGACAGCTGCACCGAGGTGCCGCTCCGCAGCTACACCGGTTGCACGGACGTCGACATCGTCGGCCTCGACTCGTCGGTCTTCATCCAGGTCGACAACCTGGCCACCGCCTCGAACGCGATCAGCGGCCAGCAGCTGGTCATCCGCCTGGGCGGCTTCGAGAAGCCCTGCTGCGACAGCTGCGCCGCCGGCAAGGCGTGCGGCTGCAAGAAGCACTGACGTCCGCGGTCGGCGCGCAGCGGCGCCAGGGCGGCGCCAGAACATTCTGACCCAAAGGACATGCCATGAGCGACGAGCGCTACTACACCGTCCGAGCCTCCTTCGACCCGGCGATCTTCGCCGAGCTCACCATGCCCTGGACGCCCGAGGCGGGCGCAGGCCAGGACCCGAGCGACATGCGAGCGCGCCGTCTCACCACGGCACGGGTCGGAAGGTTTCGGCCCGAGCTGCTCGGTCGCAAGGCCAAGAGCACCAGCTCGCTCGTGCAGGTCTGGACCGACGGGCCGGTGGGTCTCGCCGACCGGTACTTCGTGCTGGGCTCGGACAACCCGGCCGAGTCGAACCCGCCGAGCGCGCAACGAGGTGGCGCGGCGACGCTGACGACCGCGCCGAGCTCGGCCGAGCTCCTCGAGCTCGGCCCGACCGACCACCTGGCGATCCAGACCGCCGAGCAAACGACCTGCTACATCCGCATCATCGACCTCGACGAGGAACAGCTCGCCCGGTGGCTCCGGTCGAAGCGCGTCCCTCCGCCGGGCATCACCGACGCGAGTTTGCGAACGGAGTCGAGCGCCGACACGGCCGGCCCGCCGCGCTCAGCGACCTCACCCGAGCTGAAGTGAGGGCACACCTCGCAGAGAGGTTCGGCGAGACGGCTGCGAGCACGGCCGCCCGCGCCATCTCCGCCCTGCGCAGCTTCGGAGATTTCCTGCGCGAGAGCGGCGAACTGGACGACAACGAGGTGATGCTGGTCCGCCGGCCGAAGATTCCGGAGCGGTTGCCGCTGGTGCTCGGGGAACATGACCTTGAGAACATGATTGAAGGGCCAGGCCATGCCCAGGGCGCTCGTGGCCTCCGTGACCGCGCGGTCCTCGAGGTGCTCTACGGGGCCGGTCTACGCGTCGCCGAGTGCGTTGCGCTCGATGTTGATGATCTTCGTTGGGATGGCGACGAGCTGACCATCCGGGTGGTGCGCGGCAAGGGGGACAAGGACCGCATTGTTCCCATTGGAACCCTCGGCGCGGCAGCGGTGCAGCAGTACCTCGAGGTACGCCGCCAGTGGCTCAACGCGCCAGCCCCGCCCCTCTTCCTCGGCAGGAACGGCACCCGGCTTAGCGACCGCACCGTTCGAGAGCTGGTGTATCGCCGCTGCAAGGCGGTCGGGGCCAAGATCCGCGTGGGGCCTCATGGGATCCGCCACAGCTTCGCCACGCACCTGTTGCTGCGAGGCTGCGACCTGCGAAGCATTCAGGAGATGCTGGGACACGCGAGCCTGAGCAGCACGCAGCGCTACACGAAGCTCGACCTCGGTTGGCTCGCGGCCGAGTACTACCGGGCCCATCCGCGAACGTGAGGCGGCGAAGGCGGGCTTGGCGCCCTTGGCACGTGCCCTGTTTCTGTGATGCTGCGCGCATGTGCAGGTATCTGCCCAATTTGCCAGCCAGGAACAGGTTGTCACGGCCGCCGGAGCGCCCTCCCCCGTCGTCCGCAAGTGGGTGGAACGCGAGCTCATGCCCGAGCCGCGCCGGGTCGGTGGAGGACACGCCCAGGGCACCAGGAACCTGTGGCCGCTGTGGGCGGTCGCGCGTGCCGGCTGGATCCGCGAGCAACTCTCGAGTGGCGCCTCGCTCGAGCAGATGGCGGTACTCGTGCGCCACGGGTTCGGTGTCCCCTCGGCGCCGATCCTCGAAGCCGACATCAACGGCGAGCTCGCCCGGCCGACAACAACATGTGTACCGCCGCCAAGCGCCCAACCGCGCTGAGCCCCGTCGCCAACCACCGCCGCTGCTCTCTGAACGACGGCCCGTTTCGGGCCGGGCCACGCGCTGCTCCTGCGCGAGCCCCTCGAAAAATCAGCCCGGCTCGGCGTCACGCTCGCCTTCGTGCGGTGGGGCTGGCGCTGCTGCGGAGCGTCCCGTGACGGCGCGGGTGGATCTACCCGGGAGCTCGCGCTGTCCTGCGGCAAAAATCTCGCTCCGGCGAATTCTGGCGAGCGTAGCGAATTGAAATCCGTGGCGGGTCGATATCCCTGTGCGAGCGCCGGGCCGAACCTCCCTGGCGCGCCGAGGGAGTCATGCGAACCGAACGGACCCGAACCTTCTTCACTTCCGCGCTGAGCTGCGCCGCCGCGCTCTTCAGCCTCACGGCCTGCGGCGACGTCGACGACGCGGTGCGCTTCGTGCTCGCCGGCAAGATGGTCGGGCAGGAATTCCTGCTCGACAACATCGAGTTCGCCGAGTGGCTGCTCAAGCCGTGATCGCCGCGAGCTCGCTGGTGCATACAACAAGAGGAACCGTCGCCGCGGCCTTCAGCGCCTTCTCCGAGAGGGTGCATGGCAGCCGGACGACCGCCTCCCGGTTAATTCCTTGGACCTGAACCAGAACCGAGAATAGCAATACGGGACGCATGTCCCTGGAAAGTGATGAACCTATGATGGATCGATCCCTGCTCATTTCATTCGCGGCCGCCGTGCTCGTCACCGTCGCGCCCGGCTTCGAGTCCGAAGCCGCCGCCGCCAACCTGTACACCCGGGTCCCTGCCTCGGCCTGCAGCCCCGAGTCGCCTGATGACGACGCCATCCTCCAGCTGTCCAACGGCTCGTGGATCTTCACGGGCAGCGATTCGGGCACCGCGACCTTGTGGTGCCCGATCGTGACGGACAAGGGCCACAGCGCCCTCGATACCTACTCCATCAGCAACCTGCGCCTGTGGTACCGCGACACCGACGGGACGGCCACGGGCTCGCAGGTGACGGCCCAGCTGTACTACCGCGCGGAGAATGCGACCAACCCGTCGTCGATGACCGCGGGGATTGATTCGAACTCGAGCAGCGCCACGTCCAACAATACGCTGTGGGCGGACGTGACCACCAACACGACCAGCAACGCGCTGTTCTTCGTGAGAGTCACGATCTCGCGCAATTCGAGCTCGCTCAACGTCGCCTTCCACGGCATCGACCTGCCGCAGACCCCGCCCTGATCCGTTCAGGTCAGGGGCGCGAGCGATGAACCACATTCATCGCTCGAGCGAGCGCCCGGCGTCGGCCGGGCGCTCGCCCACCTTCGCGCTCGTCCGTGTGTACACGCCGCATCACTTCGGCGGCCACAGCCGCGGCAGCTTGCGCGCCCGCTTGACCCCCTGCGCGTGCGCGGCGAGGGTCCGCGCGCGACGCAGCCCGAGCGGCTTCGGCTCGTGGAACGTCGACGCCGTGTTGAGCCGCGCCAGCTCGGCGTCGACGTCGCCGACCCCGAGCAGCGTCCCGTGGCGGCACAGCGCCGCGTTGAGCGCGTCGGCCCGCGGCCGCGAGCGACCCTCGGGCCCGAGCACCAGCGCCCCGCAGCGGCCGCAGGTCGAAGCGGGCCAACAGTCGCGGCTCGGGGTCGAGCGCCAGGTGCCACAGCTCCGCCTCGCCGGCGATCAGCACCTCGCGGCCCGCCCGGTCGAACGCCGCCGCCGTGATCGCGAACGGCACCCGGAACAGCACCCGCCCGCCCTCGACCACCCCGCCGTCCTGGACCCGCCGCCACGCGTCGCGGGCCTCGCACAGCAGCCACCGCCGCACCGGTGTGTACTCGCTGGCGAGCTCGGCGGCGAGGCCGGCGGCCTCACGTGCCTTGAGCAGCTCGCCGAGCTGATAGGCGCGCCATGCCGCGAGCATCTTCTCCCGCGCGTGCGCGATGCGGCGGCGGATCATGGGCGCTTCGGTCTCCTCCCGATCGTCGAGCCGCTGGTCGCAGTCCTCGCGGATCCGGCGCAGCTCGGTGCAGAGTGCTTCTCGCACCATTCCGACGGGGTTTGGCGGGCGATTCCAGATCGCAAGCACACAGGCGGCCGCGTGGCGCGAGCCGGAGGTGCCGGCCGGCCTCGCCCAGCCGTGAGCTGCGCCCCCGAGCATGCTCTGAAGGCCATGCTCTCGAGCCTCACGGCGCGAGGCGCAGCGGCGGGGCGGGGTCGTCGCCGGCGAGGGCGCGCGCGACCAGGCCGGCGACGTGGAGGCCGTCCCACGCCAGCCGGCCCGGGGCCACGAACTCCTCGCCGGCCCCGCGGACGCGCGCGATCAGGTGGTCGGGCGCGTCTTCGCTGCCGTCCATCGCCCCGGCGCCGCCGACCGCCAGCCAGCCGCCCGACAGCAGCGAGGCGACGGTGAGCCGGCTGGTCAGCGCGGCGTCGTTGTCGTGCACGAGCACCCGGCCGTAGCCGCTCAGGAACAGGTGCTTGCCGTCGTCGGCGACCGCGACCTCCAGCGAACCGGCCAGCGCGTCGCGCTTCAGGTCCTCCCGCGCGCCGGTGCGAGGCCGCCAGCGCGTCAGCGCCGCGTCGTGGCGCAGCACCAGCACCTCCTCGCCCGCGACCGCGAGCCAGGTGCCCCAGGCGCCGAGGGCGAGCTCGTGGGTGTCCTCGGGGCCAGGTCCGTCGAGCCACCGGGCCCGCACCCGCACGCCCTCCATCGTGCCGTCGGGCTGGACCAGCCAGGCGACGAACGAGCCGTCGGCCGCGAAGGCGACGCGCTCGACCTTGTCGTCGAGGCTGGCCACGACCTCGCCGCCGGCGGCGCGGACGATCTTCAGCGGCGCGTCCTGCCGCCAGCCGGCGATCCACCGCCCGTCGGGGCTGAGCTGCAGGCGGCCCGGGGCGTCGAGGCGCAGCGGGTGGCGCGTCCCGGCCGGCAGCTCGATCCGCTCGATCTTCCGCCCGCCCTGGCCATCCTCTATGTCCACGAGGACATGTCCCGAAGTTCTACTGAATTGCACCTTGCCGTCGAACGACGAGGCGCGGGCCGGCACGCGCGCGATCGCCTGATGCGAGCCGACCTGGCGGAGCTCGATCGCCTCGCCCGTGTGCACCGCCACGTGCGAGGCCGTCGGCGACAGCGCCAGCACCTGGTGCCGGTCGTCGGCGACGAGCTCGAGCCGGCGGCGGGCGACCAGGTCCCAGGCGACCACCGGGTCGCCGATGGCGAACTGGGCGAACACGCGGCCGTCGCTCGAGATCCACGGGCGCACCGGGGTGGTGCGGCGCTTGAGCGCGAGCGCCTGCGGCGGCCCCTTGGGCTCGATCCGGTGGACGGCGCCGTAGATGTCGGCCGTCGCCACCGCGCCGCTCGACGACACGGCGAAGTACTGATCGGGCAGCTCGCTGTCGAGGTGCAGGGCGATCGGCGCGCCGGTCCTCGCGTCGCGCAGCCGGACCCCATCCATACCGGTGACCGCCAGCGTCACGTCGGGCGACAGCGCCGCAGCCGCAGCGCGCCCGCAGCTCTCGCGCTCCTCGGCGGTGGCCTCGCGCTGCGGCTCGCCGGGCTCGGCCCAGCGGTTGACGACGCGCCGCGCCTCCTCGACGCTGCAGGTCGGCCGCACGTGCTTGCGCAGGGCGCCGGAGCGGACGTCCCAGACCAGGATGTCGCCGTGCTTGTGCACGGCCACCAGCTGCGCGCCGTCGGGGCTGAAGCGCAGCGCCAGCGGGCTGTTGAGGTCGGGGTTGCCGCCCATGTGCCGGTGCTCGACGTACTTCCAGGCGAACGCGAGCTCGCGCGGCTCGCCTCCGCCGCGGCCGAACAGCCGCACCTTGCCGTCGGAGCCGCCGATGGCGACGCGCGACCCGTCGGCGGTCAGCGCCAGCGAGACCGGCCAGGTCGGCGAGTCGCGCAGGATGTTGTCGTGGCGGGTGCCCTGCCCGGCCCGATAGACCCGCATGATCGTCGGCGTGGTGCCATCCAGCCTGAACCGCTGCAGCGGCGCGCCGGCGGCGTCCCACAGCACGGTCTCGTCCCCGTGGGCGGCCAGCACCCGCATGGCGTCGCCCGAGCCGACCACCGCCAGCGCGTGCGCCGGCCCGTCGGGCTGCGCAGCGACGCGCCGAAAGACTGTCCCCGAGGACATGTCCTGAAAGACAAGCTCGCCGGCCTCGTCGCGCACCAGGGTGCGGCCGTCGGCCGAGAACGCGGCGACCTCGGCCGGGCGGTTGAAGCGGAGCCGGCGCAGCAGCGGCGTGCCCGGCTCGGCCGCGACCAGGTCGAGCGCCCCGGCCTGGCTGGCCGAGTAGTCGAAGACGGGCGTGTAACGGCGGAGCAGCGCCAGCCGCTCGCCGCGCCACAGCACCTGGCTCGTGAACCAGGTCTCGACTGCGACGGCCTCCACCGCCGCGCCGCGCTCGCGCAGCAGGGTCCGCGCCCGCGCCCAGGTCCGCCGGGCCCCGACCTCGTCGCCGCGCCGCCACTGCAGCTCGCCGGCGTGCGCGAGCTCGGCCGGCCCGACGCGGACGGGTGCCTCGATCGGCTCGCCGATCGCGGCCGACTCCCGGGCGAAGATCTCACTCAGCTCGCGCACCGCCGCCGCGTCCGACGGCTCCTTCGGCAGCGAGGCGATGCGCGCGTCGATCGCGGCCACCCAGTCCGACTCGCCCTGGCGCGCCGCCTCCGCCCGTCCCGCCGTCAACGCCGTGCGAGCAGCCTGCAGCGCGCCCTGGTCGATCAGCGGCTCGACCCACGCGGACAGCGACGGCCGATCGGGCACGAGCGCGAACACCCGCTCACGATGCGCCGCGGCGACGTCGAGGGCGCCGATCCGCTCCGCCTGCGCCGCCTGCTCGCGCCAGCACTCGACCGAATCACACCCCGAGGCAGCCCCCTCGCCCTCGCTCGCGCCCGCGACGGGCCTCGCATCCTGCGTCGGCTCGTCGGGCGGCCCCGCGGGGCGGGAGCAGGTCGCAAAGGCGAGCAGGAGCGCGGGTGTGATCGATCGCATCGCTGTCGTCTACGCTCTCGCGGCGGGCCTCGATCTTACTCGACCCGCGCGCCGACGAAGATGTGTCCGCGGAGGTCGCTGGCGCGCGTCGGCGCCGGCGAACAGGAAGGTGAAGCCGCCCAGCTCCGGCCGGCCCGGCGCGACGAAGCGAGCGCGACGTCGGCGAGCGCCAGCCCGGGCGCCGCCAGCCGTAGACCCGGCCCGCGCCGCGAGATCGTCACCTCCTCGCCGAACCGGTCGGCGCGGTAGGTGCCGGTGTGGAGGTGCGCCGGCCCCATCGCCGCCGCGCGCTCGGGCGGGACCCCCAGCAGCTCCTGCGTCAGGGTGGCGAGGGTCATGCGCAGCGGGTCGCCGTTGTTGCTCAGCGCCGCCGCCGCGAACCCTCGATCTGGCGCGAAGACCAGGTCGGCCGCGAGTCGCCGGTCGCGCCGCTGTGGCCGTAGATCGGCGCACCGCCGGCGGCCACGCGCACGCGCACGGCGAGGCCGTAGCGCTCGCCGGGCCGCTCGTGGGTCGGGACGTCGGCGGCCAGCAGCTCGCGCCGGGCCGCGGGCGACAGCGGCGAGCGCCCGGGGTCGACCGGGTCGCGCACCAGCGCCACGAGCTCGGCACGCGTGGAAGCGCCGAATTATCAAGCTCGGGCTGCACGGCCTGCGGACGCGCCAGGAGTGATCAGGCGCCCCGCGGCCACTAGCGCCCGCCGAGCGGGTATTTCCTCGGGTCCCAACCTCGCCGAGGCCGAGGTAACACGTGCGCGAGGGCTCGTAGACTCGAGCTCGTGTGGAACGAGTACCCGGTTGCGCAAGCTGAACGCAGCATGGACGCCCCACCTGGCGGCGGTGGGCGCGTCTTGTTGTTCGGGCTTGGGCTCGCTGTGGGGCTGGCAGCAGTTGTCGCCATCGTAAGTCGACGTCCTCCCCCAAAGTTCGTCGCCGACGAAGGCGCCGAAACCCGCGAGTGCAAGCGCTTCTCTCTCACCCCGTGGGCCAAGGAGATGGAGGTGCCCAAAGGGGCATACGTCGAGTACCGCCTCGGGCTCTCCGAGGAGTATGGCGGAGACGGGGGGAAAGTGCGCGCCCTGCTGTACGACGGCACCTTCCAGACTCCGGAGGTGCTGGACGGTCGCAGCTACAAGGCTTCCGGTTGGAAGCCCCACGAGTGGTACGGCTGGGTCGCCTATCGCAAGGCGTACCCGGCAGGGCCGCTCTTGCCCGAGTCGGGGAGTGAATGGGCGGCCGCGCTGGCACGCGCCCGGGCGTGCGTCGAAGCGCTTCTACTCTCGGACTGAGGCGTGCGCTGCACGCACGCTCGAGTTCATCAGCTGGGCCACCAGGGGTGCCTCGCCCACGCGAGAAACGCCGCGCGGTAAGGCTCGTCCAGGAGGCCATCGCCGCGATCACGTTGAAGGTGCCGACCCGCCACGTCTCGGCGTTCGCCAGGCGCCGCAGCACCTGCGCCACCGGCTCGGTTCGTTCCTCCTCGGCCAGCCACTGCCGCACCGGGGTGTACTCGGCGGCGAGGCCGGCGGCCGGTGGTGGTATCGGAGCTCGTGTCGGCGGTGGTCCCCGTCGAGCTGATCGTGCTCGTCATCGAGCCCGTGGTCGGCTCGTCGGCGGTGGTCCCGGCAGCCGAATCCGACGAGCTGCTCCCCGTGGTCGTGGTCGTCACGCCGCCGGTCGCCGAGGTCATCGGCACCGTCGATCCGGAGCTCGTGGCGCCCGTTGCCGATCTCGAGCCGAGGACCCTCGCGCTGTCGCTGTCGACTGGAGCGTGGGCCCCCATCCCCTCGTCGGTGTGGACCCGCCCGCAAGTACAGGAATAATCCACCCGGCAGGTCTGCTCGCGCTGGGCGACGAGTGAGCCTCGCGGAGGCGCCGATATGGGCTACGCTGCGCGAACGTGACGAGGACTGTCCCGATCGTCGCACCGCGGAGCTGGCAGCCTCTCGCGGCTCTGGCCTGCGTCCTCCTGCTGCCTACCCTGCTCGGCTGTCGCGTGCCGCCGCCGCTGCCGGCCACCAAGGCCGAGGGCGAGGCGGCGAAGCAGGCCGAGCTCGAGGCCTGTCCGGGTGCGTCGATCTTCGGCGTGCCGCGTGAATCGTGGCACCACCCCGGCGTTGAGGCGATGGCGTGCGAACCTGCGCCGGGGCGCGCCGGGTGGGTCACCGCCCAGCCCGGGCCTCCTCTGGAGCGGACCGAGCTCGCCCCCCCCGGGCCGGTGCAGATGCCGGGCCGGCGAAGAGCACGCCCAGGGCACCAGGAACCGGTGGCCGCTGTAGGCGGTCGCGCGCGCTCGAGCAGCTGGCGGTGCTCGTGCGCCACGGTTTCGGTGTCCCCTCGGCGCCGATCCTCGAAGCCGACATCAACGGCGAGCTCCCTCACGCGCCGTCAGAAGAATCGGCGGCCGTCGACGCGAGCCCGACAATTATGAACGACCCCGTTGCTCCGGAACCGCTCCAGATCATGCTGAAGAGCTTCGACCTCCTGGCCGCCGAGCGCCGCCTTTGCGAAGTTGCACTCGAGCGCGCTGGCTCGCTGGTTGGCGCCGCCAAGTCGCTCGGCATCACTCGGCACGCGCTGAAGCGCCGCGTTATCAAGCTCGGGCTGCAGGCCTGCGGGCGCGCCAGGAATGATCAGGCGCCCCACGGCCACTAGCGCCCGCCCCCCTACCTGCCAATGTCGTGTGAGACACGGCCCCCGCGAAGTTTAGAGAGCAGGGCGAGTCCGTGAATCAAGAGCATGAGCAACCCAACCATCCAGAGAATCGGCAACGAGGAGCAGGTCGTCGGCCACCGATGCGAAGAGTTCGCAACGATGTAGTCCACGCCAGTCGGGCGAGAGCGCGGCTGCGGTGGCGTTCAGGACGCGGCGGAGGGCGAGGCCATCGTCCGCGCCGGCTACCTGTCGGCGGGGCGATGATGGTCGACTGCGGCCGCGAATCGTCGAAGCGAGTCTATGTAGGGGGGTGGCACGGAGGCTTGGGGCCGGCGTCTTTCGCGCAACGCACCCCCGTGTTGTCGGACCACGCCTCGCGCACCGAGTATCCACCGTGCTCGTCGATGGCCATGTCGGCCCAGTGCCCTGTGGCGAACGACGATCCGCGGATGATGCGGGTCGACTTCTCGTTGGCCGTGTTGCCCGTCGACGTCGGTTCGCCGACGTTCCCGAACATGTCCACCACCCCGTCTGGAGTCGTGTCGCCCGGTTTGCTGCCGACCGGCCAGGGTCGCTTGCGATCGCAGCCGATGCGGCCGTCCTCACGTCGCTTGCCCAGGTCGAGCACCGCCAGGTCGCAGCTGGGCTTCGCGTCGCCCCAGGGGAACATGCGCTGGGCTTCCCGCCCACGCGCCGCCCAGCCCCACTCTTGCGCGGTCGGCAGTCGCTTGCCCGCCCAGAGGCAGTACGCCTCGGCCTGGTGCCAGTCGATGCAGTTGATCGGCATGTCGTCGGCGTCGGTCATCTGCCAGGTGCAGGCGAGCTCCGCGCGCTGGCCGGTCGCCGACAACGGCGGCGAGTAACCGGCGTCGACGAACTTGCGGAAGGCCGCCACCGTCACCTCGGTGCGGTCGAGCCAGAAGGCGTCGACGTGGTAGGTCTTGCGGTCCTCGGAGTAGACCGTATCGCCGCCGGCGATGAAGACCATCCCAGGCTCGCTTGCGCAGTCCTGCGGCGTGGTCGGGGCCGGGGCCTCGCTCGGAGGCACCGCCGCGGCGGGGGCTGCCTGAGCCTGAGCCGGCGCGTCGGTCGCCCTCGGCGCCGACCCGCAGGCGAACGGCGTGATGAAAGAAAGCGTTAGATACACGGCCTGTCGCATCGTCATGAGCGTCGCAGCGCGGAGGCTTCCTTGATGTGTTTGATGACGGTCTCGTTGCTGGACTTGAGGTCGCCGACGACGTCGAGGAGGTCGACGAGCGAGCTGAACGCCTGCTCCCCTTTCCCAGCGTAACGGATGCGCACGTGCAGCCATGAACATGGGAGCTGCGACCGCGCTTCCACGTGCGCATGCACGGCGGCGACGAGCGCGGCCTTGTCCGTGCCTGCGGCCTTGGCCACCCCCTCGGCGGCGGCGGCGATCGTGGTCTTGCCGTTCATCTTGCGCAGCACCTCCGCCACGTTCGGCTCCACCGGGCCCGGTTCCTCGCGGAAGAGTCTCCGATATCGTCGCGCGGCGTCCGGGTCCTCGACGCCGTCCTTGCCCCGAGCGAAGGGGGTGTAGCGCTCGAGGTCGACGAAGAATCCGTCCGAGTGGTCAGGACTGCCCAGGACGGTCTCGTTCTTCGGCACGAAGACGCCGCCCTCTCCATACTCACCGCTCCCGGTCAGATTCTCGTCGAAGAACCGCTTGAGGCAAGAGTGGCAGTCGTAGTAGGAGCCGCCGAGAGCGTCCCTGAACGTGCAGTCGCGCCGCATGGTGCGGTTGTACTTCGCCAGGACCTTGCGCGACATGGCGTCGGTGATGCTGGTCTTGCAGTCGACGTAGGCCCTCGGGTGCTGGACTGCGTCCGCGCCTGGGGGGAGGATGGGGAGCCCCCGGCGCAGCTGGAGTCCGTCGAGCGTGCCGTTCGCCTCGGTCGCCTGGCCGACGCCCCAGCCGCGACTCCAGAACCAGTCGCCGCCCGCGTGGAAGACCGCGTCGAAGCTGCCCTTGCGGTACGAATTGGTGTCCACGCCGAGCATCACGAGCCGGGTGTTCTTGTCCTCCGTCCGCGTATTGAAGGGCGCGAGGCTGTGGGTGAACTTCAGGCCGGTCTCGTTCCCGAAGAACTGCAGGGCGACGATCTCCGGCATCGTCGTGCTCTTGGCCCCGGGCGAGTTCGGCGTCCGCTTCGTACATTCTTCCCGCAAGAACGTCGCCAGCTCGTCCGGGGTGGCGAAGTCGTCCTTGCTCGTCAGCGGCTGGAGCTGATAGGCCGGGCGGCGGCTGGGGCCGATCTTGCCGCCCTCGCGCAGGGCCTTGAGATACACCGCGGTCGGCTGGTCGACGGTGCCCATCTCGACGATGTGCGACAGCCAGGCGGTGACCTGCGTCGGCGAGTCGAGGATCCAGTAGCGCACCAGGCCGAGCAGGGTCGTCACGGTGGTGAGGGTCTGCTCGGCGGCCGACTTCGCCGTGGACCATTCGGCAGCGACCTCGGCCGGAGGGGTGAGCGCCGCCATGCGAGCGCGCAGGTCGTCGAGGTTGGCGAGCGTCTTCTTGACGGCATCGAGGGCCTTGTTCAAGTCGGACAGGAAGAACTTCCGATTCTTGTCCCGCGCGTTGTACTCCTCCGAGGACCAGACTGGATCGGCCGTGAGCGCGCGAGCGTCGGCGTGCTTCGGTTGTTTGCCCGACGGGACCGCCGCGAGTTGGTCGGTGGTCTTGCTCGCCGCTTTGGGTGCGAACGGTAAGAACGGTCGATCGACGGCCTCGAGGGCGGCCACGTGAGGCCAGCTCTCCACCAGCGCGGCGAGCGTGGCCCGGTGCTGTTCGAACCGCTCGAGGTAGGCGCGGAACTTCTTGGCGGTCTTCGCCTTGGCGAGGTTGTTCTGGACGTTGTTGACGAGAGCGGTGGTGAGGACGAGGACGCCCTTGCGCTTGCCGCCGCCGCGCAGGGCGCCCAGCCAGTCGAGCATGATCCGCACGGGGGAGACGAACTTCGGCTGCGACAAGATCGCCGTCGAGAACTCTCCGGCACGCACGCTGCCCGGGGCGACGGACAGCCGCTTGTCGCTGGTGGCGACGCCGTAGATCTCGACCAGGTCCTGCTTGAACGCCAGCACCGCGCCGAGCGTGAAGACGTCGAACTCCCCGGGCGTCACGCTGCCGCGAGAGGTCGACAGGTAGCCGAGCCAGATCAAGTCCTCCTGCAGCTCGCGGACGTAGACCGGGTTGGCCCGCGCAGCAGACCCAGGCGGCGCGTGCTCGATGCCGTATTTCGCCTCGCCCTGCACCCAGGCCTTCTTCTTGTAGGACTTCTTGCCCTTGGCCGCCGGGATCGTGGTGAACGTGTGGACCGCCGCGTCGCGGTTGCCGAAGCGGAGCAGGTGGCCGTCGAAGGGCAGCTCCTTGAGCACGACCGCGGTGATCAGCTTGCGGCCGATCACGAACGAGCGGGTCGCCTTGCTCTTCGTGGCGTCGCCGAGCGCGTGGCGCTGGGCGTCGAGGAGACGGTTGGTGCCGGTGGTCGAGTCGGACTCGACGAGCTGCCAGTAGCGCAGCCCGAACAGCCCGGTCGCAGCGGCGAGGACCCGCGCATACACGCCGCGGTTGGGGATGGCGAGCAGCTTGCCGCGGCGCGGAGGTTGAGCGGCGCGACACAGCGGACACGGCGCGCCCTGGCCGAGCGGGTCGATCGCGGTCGGGTCGGCCGGGTCGTCCGCGGCCTCTTCGTCCCCGTCCCCCTCCTCCTCTACTTCGCCGTCCTCGAGGTCCTCGGCTTCGTTTAGCTCGTCGTCCTCGGGCTCGTCGTCCGCCGGGGCGCTGGGCTTCGCGCGCAGGGCGAGCACGCGGGCCTGGATCTCCGCCGCCGTGAGCCCCAGCGCGCCGCCGGCGAGCTCGCAGTTCGGATCGTCGCAGACGAAGCCGAGGTCCTCGGTCGTGATGTCGAGTGCCGGGTCGCCCATGATCAGTCCCCCTCCCCGTCCGCAGCGCCGTCCCCGTCGTCATCGTCGTCGGCTGCAGGCAGCGGTGCGTCTCTCCACGGGGCATCGTCGTCGTCGTCACCGTCGTCTTGTGGGGGCACCCGCTCGTGGCGGCCCTTCGCGGTGAGGTGGTATGGCTCGTCGACGACGAGGACGGCCTGGCCGCACACGAGGCGGACGAACTTGCCGTAGAGACCGCGCTCGGTGACGATGCCCTCGTTGTCGCTGGTGCCCTCGCGCTCTTCCTCGTCGGTGATGACGCGGTAAGGTTCGCCGGCGAGGATCCGCCCGTAGTGGTCGACGAGCTGGACGATGAGGTCGCTGCGGCCCATCGTCAGCGGCGAGATCGGGACGGGCCGGAAGCGGGCGACGTCGTAGAGCCGATCGATGCCGTGGTGCTCGCGCCAGGCGACGATGTCATCGATGAGCAAGAGGTCGACCCGCCGCTGGCCGGCCGCGGCTTGCGACCGCGGGATGCCGGGGTGCGCGAGCACGCGGGCGCCGGCGGACGAGAGGCCCGTCGGCGTGAAACACCGCGGAGCCTCGTCGGGCACGTCCAGCGCCGCGAGCTGATGTTCGAGCTCGTGTCGCTGGACGTCGAACAGCGCGCCGAGGGTCTCGCGGCCGATGACGCCGTCGACGAGGATGTCGGCGTCGAAGACGCGGTTGTAGGTCGACTGAAACGCCGACACCGCGGCCTCGACGTCGGCGTCCATGTCGCCGTCGACGCGGCCGGGCTCGGTCGGCCAGTCGTGGACCCGGGCGAGGTACCGCAGGAGGCGCTGCATGTCCGCCGGGCTGCCGTGGTCGGTCGCCAGGTCTACCCAGGCATCTCGCTCGCCGAGGAGCAGGTGGCGCACGCACTCGGCCCGCCGGCGCGCGAGCTCGTCGTTGCTCTTCGCGGAGCCGTCGGCGCTCGCGTGCCCGACGAGCTGCAGGCGCAGCGTCGCGGCCCGGTGAAGTCGCGCGAGCACGGTGGCCAGCGCCGGCGTGGGTGTTAGGTCGTCGTCGAGCGGGACCAGGAGCGCAGAGTCGAGGGCGAACCCGAGGCCCTCGCCGTCGACGCGTTCGATCATCGGACGCCGGAGGACGATCGTGCGGGTCGCTCCCGTGGCGACCTGGGCGGCGATCGGCGCGTCGAAGGAGAAGTCGAAGATGTGCTCCGACGAGACCATCTCGTCGTTGCCTGCTCGCCACCGCGGAACCTGTGCGGGGCGGACCACGGCCCGCCCCACCCCCTCGGCCGTGACTTCCGCCAGTTCTGCCTCGCCCCGCTGGGTCGCCGGTCCTTCGCTCGCTCGGCCGTCTGGCGCTGTAAGCGCCACAACGGCTCCCGGCAGTGGCGTTCCGTCATCGAGGATGACTTTCACGCGCAGGACCGTGCTCCACGCCTTGGGCACCGGGATGAGCGCCTCGTCGTCTTTGCGCCGAGGCGGCGAGACGCCTGTCCCGGTCCACCCCGGCCCCGACTCGACGAGCTCGACAAGGACGAGAGACCCGTGGTCAAGGCGGTTGGCGATCTGGTCGATGACCCACCCGTTATCGCGAGAACTTAAAAACGGGTCGTCCACGAGCCCGCGAAGGTCGCGGGCGCTCGCTGAGTCCTCGTACGCAACGCTGAGCAGCGAGAGGGCTTCCCGATAGGAGAGGCGGCGAACCCGGACGCGAGCACCCCGAGGCGCACCCGGCCACCAGGGGTCGAGTTCCGCGATGCTCGAGAAGGCCTCCCTCGGGACCTCGTACGATGACACGAGGTAGATCCGGCGGCCGCGTGAGCCGATGGCGATCTCGTGGGGCATGGAAAACATGCTGCGCGACCCGCAAAGATACGCGCTTGTACGTCGCCTAGCGGCCGCCAATGCAGTCACTGCATCGCGCGCAATCGCCCATGTAACCCAGAGCCAGGCGGCCACGCCGCCAAGCCGAACGCGACGCGCCCAGGACACCGCGGCCGAGGCCCAGCTCCGCCGGCGGCGCGCGTTAGGGTCGGAGCATGAGCCTTGACCGCACGCTGGCCGCGACGGGTGCGGTGATCGTGGCGGACGCCGGCGTGCGTGCGAACGGCGAGCTCGCCAACGGGACCGCGGTGGATCGCTATATCGTGCCCCGGGCGCGCGAGCGCCGTCGAATCCCTCGGTCGCGCCGGACGTGGGCTGGTGTCGCTCGAGCTTTCTCATAGCGCTCCGTGTCCTCGTGTAGCGATGGCCTGGCAGTATGCGCCGTGAGCCGCGGTCGCCGAACCAGACGGCCGGACGGTATCGGCCGGTTGGTGTGCTCGGGACGCTAAGCTCTGAAGCATCGATGTCTGACGCTCGCATCCCGCACACGAAGATCCGCGACGCCCAGGATCGGTCCTGGACCGAGCGGCTGCTCTCGCGCTTCGGCGCCGAGGATCTCGAGGGAGACCAGCGCGACGAGATCGCCACTACCTTGGAGATCCTCGCCGATCCTCGCGCGGAGGCGCCGCTGGCGGCCATCCTCGCCGATCGTGCGCGACCCGAGATGCTGCGGCGCGCGGCCGCGTGGATCCTGCGGTCGAGCGCGGCACGCTCCCCGCCCTGCTCCGCGACGGCGATCGGGTCGAGCAGAGCCATGCTTTGCTAGCCATGGATTACGGGTATGCGGAACTCGTCGCGGCCATCGCGGAAGCTCCCGGTCACCCACTCCATTGTGAGGCCATCCAGACGATGGCGTGGAATTTCGAGTCGCCGCGCTTTCAGACGTTGAAGATCGCCGCGCTCGCGCACGCGGACGGAGTTCCGGGCCCGGCGACACCCCCGGGCTCGTGGCGCGGCTCCACATCCGAGCGAGGACCGGGGCGCTCCCCTCGTCGAGCTCGAGCCGCGGCGGGGCGGGCAGTCCTCGGCCGCGGCGCGCTGTCTCGGGCGTGCGCTTGACGCTGCCCGGCGGTGCGAACACGGTGAATCACCGTGTTCGAGAAGCCCGGAGTACGCATCGGCATCGCTCTCCTCGTGCTCGGGGGCACGTGCAACGCGATGGGCGTCAACATGCTGCTGGCCGAGCGCCGTGGCTGGGACACGAACGGCGGGACCGCGTGGATCGTCTTCGGCCTCGGCGCGCTGATGCTGCCGGGCCTGCTGCTTGTCCTCGAGGCGCACGGGCGGCGCCGCAACGAGGCCCGCATGGACATGATCGTGGCGGTGGCGAACACGATCCCGCGCGTGTCGTTCGCCCAGCTCGCCGACGAATTGGGCGTCTCTCGCCGGCGTGCGCGCAAGCTGTTGCTCGCCGCCGTCGGTAGAGGCCGCGTCAGGGGCCGCGTCGATCTCGAGCAAGAGGTGTTCGTGTCGAGCTCGCTGTCGGCGGGGTCGTTCGGGCCGCCGGCCCAGCTCCCCGAGACGATGACCTGCAAGGGCTGCGGCGGCGAGTCGACCGTGGTCAAGGCCGTCACGGCGCACGCGCACCGCCAGTACTGCGGCTTCCGCCTGCACTGACCGCGAGGTCGTCGAAGACGCGGACGGCGCCGCGGCCCTGGCCGGGAGCGCGTCCCACGTCGGGGCCCGTTCTGCGTTCGTGAACGCGCGAGACGGGTGCGCCTCAGGAGAGCTTCGCCACGAGCGTACCGACGAGCTTCTCGGCCTCGTCTTGCAGCGCTTCCAGGCTTCGCTTCACTTCGTCTACCGCCGCCGGGGACGGCTCCTGGCTGCGCTCCGTCAAGATCTGCAGGAGCTCACGCTTCTGGCGTTGAAACTCGAGGTTGTTCTGCAGGCTCTTCCCGAGAAGGAGGGGTGTGTGCAGCGGGTCAATCGGCGGGAACTTCACATCGACGGAAGTAGCACGCCGCGACTCCGTCGTGGGCGCAGTACAGCGCAGCACGATGCTGTCGCGTTCACGCAACGCGGCGGATACACCGGCGCCGACCTCCCCTGTTTTCTCGAGGTTGGCTACCTCGTGATCCTTGAGACGGTTCCTGCCGCTTCGTGAATCGCGCCGATCTGCAGGTCACCGCACACCCATACGCGAGCGGACGCATCCGGTATAAGAATCGCAAGACCTCCCCGCCCCATGCACGTCGTCTTCATTCATGGCCCGGCCGCCTCCGGCAAGCACACCATCGGCACCCACGTGGCCCAGGCACTGGGCATCCCGCTGTTCCACAACCATCTGGCGGTCGACGCAGCGCTGGCCTTGTTCGAGTTCGGCAGCCCCGGCTTCCGCCGCCTGCGCGCGGCGATCTGGAGCGCAGCGTTCGCCGAAGCCGCCGCGGCCGGACGCTCGTTCGTCTTCACCTTCCATCCCGAAGCCAGCGTCGATCCGGCGCTGATCGAGACCTTGACCGAATCGGTGCGCGCGCACGGCGGCGAGATGGTGTTCGTCGAACTCCTGTGTTCGCCCGAAGCCATCGCCCAGCGGCTCGACCAGCCCAGCCGGCGTCGTTTCGGCAAGCTCACCGATGTCGCCTTGTACCGCTCGATCGAGCGCGCCGGCGGCTTCGCGTTTCCGCCGTTGCCGCCGCCGTCGTTGCGCATCGATACCGAAGCGCACACGCCCGAGCAATCGGCGGCGCTGATCGTCGACTCGCTCGCGGGCCGCGCTGAGTCGCGCTGATTCGCGGCGAGTTCGCGTGCCGTCCGCAGCGACTCCACCGGGGCGGCCGAGACAACCGCGAGGTCGGGGCGGCTCCCTTGCAGGCGCCGCGAACGCGAGCTCGGCCCCCTGCTCCACCCGGAGTCGACGAATAGCTTCCCGTGCCTGACGATCGGACCCGCCTCGACGTGCCCCGGCCCGACTGCACGCCTCGTCGAGCGCCGTGGAGCCCTGCCCGCCGTGTCGAGCGCTTGTCATGATTGTGTTCTGTTGAGTCGAAAACAGGGCGTTTGCGCCCCCCAGTTTCTCGTTTTTATTACATCAAGTGCCTGATACCAAGGCGCGGCACAGGATCCAAAGGAGTCTTGTCATGGCTGAGATCACGCGGGCGAAGGACGCTGCGCCGAAGAAGACCGAGTTCGACGTCATTCTGCTGGCTGCGGGGGACAATGTGGGCCAGGTGATCCAGGTGATTCGGGAGCTTACCGGTCTCGGCCTCGATGCGGCGAAGGATCTGGTTGCGAGCCCTCCGACGACCCTCAAGGACGGTGTCCCCAAAAGCGACGCTGAGGAAATGAGGAAGCAGCTCACAGACGCTGGTGCCACTGTCGATCTCAAGTGATGGCCAGAGGTGGGCGGAGCTCAGGGCGAAAGATAGTGCGACGTCGACGTTCGTCGACCTGATCTGGGGCCGCGCGGTCAAGACCTTCGGCTGGGCGCGTTCGAACTACCGGAGTTACGAGGGGCCGACGATCGCGGTACTCTCGGGCGGTGAGCGAGCCGACCCCGATCCGCCGCACGAGCGGTCTCCCGTTCCTGTACGTCGACGTCCAGCCGACCCCGGGGCGGGCACCGCGGCTCGATCTGGGATTAGCGACCACTCGCGCCGCGCTCGACTCGTATTCGTCGCAGCATGCACCGACCGGTCTGCTCGCCCACCGGATCCGCCGCGGCGACCTCGGCGCGCTGGACGACCTCGTACGTGCCCTCGCCAACGTCACGCACGACGAGGCGCACGACGTCGGGCGCGCGTACGGTGCGATCATCGCCGAGCTCCTGCGCGAGCCGCCTCTGCTCGCTCCTCTCACCGCCTGGCTCGCGCGATGCCTCGCGGACGAGCGGCTACCCCGCGGCGTGTGCACGGGCCTCGCCGCGGCGATAGCGAGTGACCCGCGGATCCCGCCGGAGCCTGCCCTCGACGCGCTGTTCGCGTCCCGGCTCGTCGACGACGCGACCTGTGCCGCCTACTTCGGCAGCTGGCAGCGCTCGCTCGCGCACCTCCCGCTCGCCCGCGTGATCGCGGTCGCGCGTGCGGCCCTCCCCGGCGGCTGGAACCCCGCGCTGGCCGACGCCGCGAACGCGCTCGGCCGGCTGGTGCGCCCCGACGTCACCGCCGAGCTGCGCGCGATGCTCGAGGTCGTGCGCGACGACGATAACCGCCGGTGCCTGCTCGACGCGCTGGCGAGGCACACCGCGGCGCCGGCGAGCGCCGCGGACCTCGACGACGACGCGAACCTCGGCGACGACGCGCCGCCCCCGGATGACCCCGGCGTCACCGTCGGCCCGGGCCTCATCTTCGACGCCGAGACCGACGTCTACCCCAACGGCCACGACTGCCTGCTCCGCCGCCTCGCCGGACTCGTCGCGCCGGTGCTCGACGACGTCGTGTTCGAGGAGGTTCCCCATGTCGAGTCGGACGACGACGACGACGACGACGACGACGACGACGACGATGACGACGATGACGCGGATCCCGATCAGCTGCGCGACGCCTATCGCCTGCGTGCATTCATGCCCGAATGCACATTCGAGATCGTTGCCGGCGACCGGTCGGACTGGCTCGACGTGCCCGCCGTGCTCGGCCTGCTCAACACCCTGTGCGAGGTCCTCGGCCGGGACATCCGGTTCATCGCGCTCCCCACCGATTCCCAGGACGCCCACGTCATCGCCGCGCCTGCGGACGCGATCCTCCGCGCGCTCGCCGACGGCTCGCTCGTGCTCGCCGAGGCCGACGCGGCCGCGACCTCCGGTCGCGCGTACGAACGCGACGCGCTCGATGCGATCCAGGCTCGCCGTCGCTGAGCGAGCAGCCCTGGTCCCCTGCACCTCGAGCGGTCCCGGGGACGTGCGCGTTCATTCTGGCGCGAACCGGACCGTCCCCCGTGGAGCGCGAGCGCCTGGCCGCGGGGCTAGATCGACCGCGTCCGTGTCGTCGGGATATTGGCGATCGCCAGGTCTGCGGCATCCTGGGCGATTTCATCCAGCGGCTTCTCGTCAAGAAGGCTCGGGTCGGAGAGCCTTTGCATGAAAGCCGCGGAGAACACGTGGGCGTAGACGCGTCGCCAGATATCCTGCCGCTCGTCCTGGTTATCGGTGTGCTCGACGTTCATGCGGTCATGCTGGATGCTCATTCGGTCATGCTAGCACGCAGCTCCGCAGCGTCGCGCAAGGGACGGATGCGTCGGCGGCCTCGAGCGCCGGGCCCACATCTTGGCAGCAGGACGCGGTCCCGCTCGGACAGCGGGACATCAACCCTGCAGCCCGTGCAGTCGCGCGGCGCCCTGCTCTCGTCGTCTTGCGCCGCGACCTCCGAGGCACGGCTCGGCAGCGGGACAGAGCCGGTGCCGCGTGGCGCGGACAAACATGACAGAACCGGGCCGTTCGGCGGACGTATTGGCCCCGCAGTGGTCACCTCCAGCGCGTCGCCCTGTCACCCTCGCCTTCGCTCGCTCTCACGTCCGGTCGCCGGCCTCGCGCTACTCCTGGCGAGTTGTAGCCCTCAGGCCGCCCCTGGCGATCCTCACCTTGCCTCTGTCGCAGCCGCCGCGGACCCCGCGGCGGCTGCTGTGGATCGGGTCCGCCGCGGGTATCACGGCCGCGACTGGTGGGGCTGCGCGCGCGAGGGGGCGACCTTGCGGCTGCAGTACCCCGACAGCGCCCCGCTGCAGGCATGGACGCTCCTCTGCGTGGCGCGTTCGGGTGAGGACGCGGTCCCGCTGGCCGATGCCATGCTGTCCGAACGACCAGGTGACCCGTGGGCCCTGTTCGCCCGCGCCGGCGCTCTCGTCGATCACCCCGGCCGCGGCGAAGCCGAGAGCATCCCCGCCGCTCGCGTCGCCCAGACTGCCCTGCCCGACCACCCGGACGCCACGTGGCTGCTCGCGCGTGCGCTGGTGGTCCACGCCGCGCAGAGCGAAGCCGCCGCGTTCTTCGCCGCGCAGCCCGGACCGACCTCGGCCCAGCTCCACGCGCTCGAGCTCGCCTTCACCCTCAACACGCCCGATGTCAACACGCAGCGGGTGTTCGCCCTCGCCGAACAGGCGCGCGCCGCCGATCCGCGCTGCGTCGACGCCGAGTTCCTCCCGGGGCTGTGGCTGCTGAACCGCCGTCGCCCGGCCGAGGCCGAGGTCCTGGTGCGTCGCGCCCTCGAGCTGTCGCCCCACTCGGCGGCGATACGTTCGACGCTCTGGTCGGCGATCCGGCAGGCCGATCACCGCGACGCCGCCGACAAGCGCGCGGCGATCGAGGCCGACATGCGGCTGCTCCTGTTGACGCGGGGCGACGCGCCCGAGGCGCTGATGGCCGCACGACAAGCCTCTCAGGACATGTTCAAAGAGACATACGAGGCGCTCTCCGACGAGCTCGTGGCGCGCTTCCCCGCCTACCAGCAGGCCGACTGGGCCCGCTACGAGCGGCTCGCCGCGCTCTGGGAGGCGCGCTATGAGCGGCGGCAGAAAGGCGCCCCCGATCCCGCGGCCGACGAGCACCTCCGGCGCGAGCTCGACGCCTTCATCGCCCGGCCGCCGTCGCGCCCGGCCCTGCTCGGCGACGTGTACCATGAGCGATACCGGCTGGTCCGCGACGACGATGCCGCCGCCCCCGAGGCACTGCTCGCGGCCGTGCAAGCGTGGGCACCGCACGAGCAGCGCAACATCCACAGCCTCGCCGACGCCGCGGTCGAGTTGGCGGAGCGCACGCCTTATCGCACCGAGGCCGAGGCGATCGCCCGCCTGGCCCTGCAACGCCTCGACGCCAGAGTCGCGCTGGTGCGGGCAGCCTTCTCGGACCAGGCCGTCGTCGACAGCGAGACCGCCGCTTTTTCGACGGCGCTGCATGGCGCGCTCGGAGCCGTCCTGCTCGCCCAGGGTCGCCGCGCCGAGGCCCGCGCGGAGCTCGACGCGGCGTGGTCGCAGGGCAAGCGAACCTCGCCGGAGCTGTTCGTGCGCATGGCCGCGCTGGCCGAGGCGGAGGACCGGATCGCCGACGCCGAGGCCCTGCTCGCCGAGGGCCTCTCGCGCTGGCGCGGCGAGGAGATCTGCGACAAGCCGCTGAAGCGGCTGTATCAGCGCCAGCACGGTGATGACCGCGGGTACGCGGCCCATCGCCAGAAGCTCGAGGCCGCGGTCCGCGACCGCCGACGCGCGGCGCTCCTCTCCACCGCGATCGCCGAGCCCAAGCCCCTGCCCCCGTTCGTGCTGCCGCGGCTCGGCGGCGGCGAGGTGCGGAGCGAGTCGCTGCGCGGGCGCATCGCCGTCATCAACGTGTGGGCGAAGTGGTGCGGCCCTTGCGTGGCCGAGATGTCGGCCCTGCAAGACCTCGCCGACGCGTTCGCCGGCGCGCCGGACGTCGTCGTCGGCACCGTCAACGTCGACACCAAGACCGACGACCTCGCCGCGTGGCTGGCCGAGCGCGGCCTCCGGCTCGAGGTCCTGCTCGGCACTCGTTACGCCAGAGATAACGGCTACGACACCTTGCCGTTGACCCTCTTCGTCGATCATGACGGGCGGATCGTCTTCACGCACGAGGGCGCCACGGAGCGGCTGGTCGAGGAGTTCACCTGGCGCATCGAGGCGCTGCGTCAGCGCGCCTCGGCGCCTGCCTCCAAGCTCGTGCGTCCTGCCGGGTGAACTGCCCCGTCGGCGTCCTCGCTAGCGCGGGCTCGCCACGCCGAGCGCCCGCAGCTCGCGGCGCAGGAACTCGGGCCCGTCCTCGCCGAGCGGCACGAACGCGCCCGGAGCCGCGACCCCGAGTCGGGCGAGGCCGTCCTGCGGCCCCATGACGAGCGGCGCCTCGCCGCGGGCGCGCGACGTCGGCGACCTGTCGCTTCACTGCTCGAAGCAGAATAACCGCTTCGTCTTGTCGCAACCTTCGTTCGTGTTGGTGTTCGACCACCCGGCGTCGGTCCGGGTCCGGTCGCCCTGGAACCCCTGCGCCAGGTTGCTCGTGCTCTCCCAACCCACGCAGTCCTGGATGCCGACGAAGCCTGCCCCGCTGGCGAGGGTATTCGTCCATACCCGCGTCTCGCCGCCCGCGTTCTGGCCGTTCTCGTAGACGCTGATGGGAGCACCGAGGGTGCCGTCGGTGAGGTCGGCCCAGTCGTCGGCGATCTTCGTCTTGGCCTGGTCGAGCAGGCGGTACGGTCCGGGCGAGTGGACGAACCGGGCCGACGGCGAACTGTCCGGACCCTCATCGGCGGTGATCCATGCCTTCCAGGTCCCGCCCAGGTTGGTCGAGTCGGCCAGCCCCTGGCAGAGCGCGTCGGCGCCAGCGATGCCGCCGAGGTCGCCCTTGTACTCCTGGCTGCTGACGAACACGCGCCGCGACTCGCTCGCGCACGCACTGCTGCAGCCGTCGCCGTCACTCACGTTGTTGTCGTCGCACTCCTCCTGTCCGGTGTGCACGAACCCATCGCCGCACTTCGCACTGTTGCAGGTGTCGATGCACTCGTCGGCGTTGTCGCCATCGCCGTCGTCGCACTGCTCCACGCCTTCCTGGACCACACCGTCTCCGCAGCTCGCGGCGACGCACGTCGACAGGCACGCGTCGCCTTGGGCCGCGTTGCCGTCGTCGCACGCCTCGACCCCGACCTGAACGACGCCGTCGCCGCAGGCCGCGGGCTTGCACTCCGTCGTGCAGGCGTCGCCGGCGTCCTGGTTGCCGTCGTCGCACGCCTCGTCGGGCCCGATGTCGGCGTCGCCGCAGACGTTGTGCTTGCAAATGCCGTTGCACGCCTGACCGGCGCCATTGCCCTCCCCTTCGTCGCACTCCTCGCCGGCGTCCGGCTGCACCACGCCGTCACCGCAGGACTCGGAGACGCAGGCCGCCGAGCATCCGTCGCCTCCGAGGGTATTGGCGTCGTCACAGGTTTCGCCGGGCCCGATGAAGCCGTCGCCGCATGCAGCGTGGGTGCAGTGGCTCGTGCAGGCGGCCGTGTCCGCGTTGTCGGGACCCTCGTCGCACTCCTCGCCGGGATCGACGACGCCGTCGCCGCAGACTGCGCCGGCGGTGCTAGCGATCGACGTGTCCGACGTGGTCGGCGTCGTCGTCGTCGGCCCGCTGGTTTCCGTGGGCATGCCGGTCGCGGACGCGCCCTCGTCCTGGGCGCCTAGCCCCGAGCCGTCGAAGACGCACGCATCCAGCAGAAGGACGAGGATCCAGGGGGCAATCGGCCGGCGGAGGGACATCGTGACCCGGCCATCTTCGCACGTCGCAGGCCGCTGCGCAGCCGCGAAAAGGCGACTTCTGGCGGGTTGCCCCGCCCCTCTGCGCGAATTGCTGTCGCCTCGCGATCGTTCGCGCAGGCCCGTCACAGCGCGCGCTCTCGAAGCGCCGTGAAGCCGTCGCTACGTCCGCGCCGAAGGGCACCCGACGCGCTGTCGCTTCGCGGCCGGCGCACCAGGCGGCGCCGGCGATCGACGCTTGGCCGTGCCCGCACGAGCTGCCATGCTGCCCCCGATAACCCGGGGCGACCCACGGTACGCGCATGCTCGACTTGAACGACGTCCACTTCTTCGTGCAGGTCGTCGATCGCGGTGGCTTCAGCGCGGCGGCCCGCGCGTTGCTGGTGCCCACGTCGACGTTGAGCCACCGCATCCAGCAGCTCGAGGCTGCGCTGGGCGTGACCTTGCTGGCGCGTACGTCCCGCAAGGTCACCGCCACCGACGCTGGCCGCGAGTTCTACCGCCACGCCGTCCAGATGCTGGAGAAGGCCACGGAGGCCGAGATGGCGATGAAGCAGCGGCTCACCGAGCCCGCCGGGCCCGTGCGTTACACGGCGGCGCAGGCCATCGCGCAGGTGGCCTTGCCCGGCATGGTGAACGCCTTCCTTCACAAGTACCCGAAGGTGAACCTCATCCAGCACGTGACGGACGAGCAGGTCGACATCATCGCCGAGGGCTTCGACCTCGCCATCCGGGGCCACTCCGGGCCGCTTCCCGACTCGTCGCTGATCCAGAAGCCGCTGGCGAGGGTGCCCTGGTACCTCTACGCGTCGCCGGCCTTCCTCGCGCAGCACGGCACGCCCGCGTCGCCCGGCGCGCTGGCGCCCTACGCCAGCCTGTTCATGATGCGCGAGAGCGTGGCGCCGTGCTGGCACCTGCGCCACGAATTCTCCGAGGACGAGTTCGTGCTGCCGCTGACGCCGCGGGTGCACGCGGGCTGCATGGTCTCCCTGAAGAGCAACGCGAAAGCAGGCCTCGGCATCGTCGCGCTGCCCGGCTACGTCTGCCGCGACGAGGTGCAGCGCGGCGAGCTGGTGCGCGTGTTGCCCGACTGGCACGCGGACGAATCCACCATCTCGGCCCTGATGCCGGGCCGTCACGGCATGAGCGCCGGACTGCGTGCCTTCATCGACCACCTCGCCGACGGCTTTCCCGCGGCCGTCGCGGTCGACTGAGCCGGCATCATCCAAACGGTTGTAAGCAGCGTCCAGCGGCGGGGGCTCGTTCCGCGGCGCGGCCTGGCCAATGCTCGCGCCATGGCCAACACCCGCACCCGCATGACCCGAGACAACACCGCAGTGCTGCTGATCGACCACCAGGTCGGCCTGTTCACCGGCGTCCGCGACATCGGCGTCGGCGAACTGAAGCACAACGTCGTGGGCCTGGCGAAGGCCGCGCAGGCCCTCGGCCTGCCCGTCATCGCCGTGACGACCGCCCGCGACAGCATGTGGGGCCCGACGATCCCCGAGCTGCGCGCGGCCCTCGGCGACGCCGACATCCTCGATCGTTCCACCGTCAACGCGTGGGACGAGCCGCGCTTCGTCGAGAAGGTGAAGGCGGCCGGCCGCGATCATCTGATCATCGCCGGCCTGAGCTTCGAGGTGTGCGCGTCGCTGCCGGCCATCTCGGCGCGCGACGAAGGCTACCAGCCGGTGGTGGCGCTGGACGCCTGCGGCACGTTCAGCAGCTACAAGCACGAAGCCGGCCTCGCGCGACTCACCGCGCTGGGCATCGAGGTCTCCGACTACGCGACGCTGATGGTCGAGATCATGGGCGACAACGCCGACCCGAAGGCCGGCGAGGTCTATGCCGCGCTGGACATGCCGTTCGCCACGCTCATGGCCCAGGTAGCCGCAGGGCTCGGGCGATGAACGCGGCGCGTGACGTCCTCATCGTCGGCGGTGGTTCCGCGGGCGCAGTCCTGGCGAACCGCCTCAGCGCCGAACCGATGCGCGAGGTGCTGCTGCTCGAGGCCGGCAACGCCTACCGCCCCAACCAGTTCCCTGCGGTGATCTACAACGCCGACCACGCGGGCGGCGACAACGAGCACGACTGGGGCTACCAGGCGGAGACCGGCGCGGGTGGGCGCATCATCCCTGCGCTGCGCGCCCGGGCGCTGGGCGGCTGCTCCGGCGTGAACGCGGCCGTGGCGATTCGCGCGCGCCCGGCGGACTTCGCCAAGTGGACCGCACGCGGCCTCGCGGGCTGGACGTTCGACGACGTGCTCGGCGCGTTCAAGTCGATCGAGAACACGCCCGACGGCGACGACCGCTACCGCGGCCGCCATGGCCCCCTGCCCGTCCGCCAGCGCCGGCGCGACGAACTCACGCCGGCGCTCGCCGCGTTCGTCGCCGGCGCCGTCGAGCGTGGCTTCGCCTACGTGGAGGACTTCAACGGCGCGGACCAGGAGGGCGTCTCCCCTTACCCGCTGAACGTCATCTCGGGCCGCCGGATCAACACGGGCATCGCCTTCCTCGACGACGGCGTGCGCGCCCGTCCCAACCTCGCCATCCGGGGCGGCGTCGAGATCGACAGGGTCCTCGTCGAGGGCGGCCGTGCCGTGGGCGTGGTGGACGTGGACGGCCATGCGCATCGCGCGGGCACGGTGATCCTGTCCGCCGGCGCGTTCGGAAGCCCCGCCATCCTGATGCGCTCCGGCATCGGCCCCGCCGCGCAGCTCGACGCTCGGGGCATCCCGGTGCTTGCGAACCTGCCGGTGGGCGAGCGCCTGCAGGAGCATCTGTTCTACTACAACATCTACGCGCTGAAGCCTGGCGCGAACAACATGTTCCCGGCCGCGGGCGCCATCCTCTGGGCGGCCTCGTCGGAGGCGACGCCGGGCGACCTCGACTTGCACGTGTCGGCCACGCACCTGATCGACCCGGCGCAATCGCCGACGGGCGGCGCGCTGGTGCTGGCGGTGTCGGTCACCCAGCCGGAGTCCGTCGGTCACGTGCGCCTGGTGGACAGGAACCCCCGCACCGCGCCGCGCATCCGGTACAACTTCCTGAGCACCGAACGCGATCCTCGGCGCATGGTGGAAGGCGTTCGCATCGCCCGGGCCATCGGCCGATCGAAGGCGCTCTCGGCCCTCGTCGCCGAAGAGATGACCCCGGGCTCGTCCATCGCCGACGCCGACCTCGAGCCGGTGATCGTCCGCCAGCTGGACGCCTACGCCCATCCGACCTCGACCGTCCCCATGGGCGACGACGGCGTCGTGGACAGCGAAGGCCGCGTCCATGGCGTCGAGGGCCTGATGGTGGTCGACGCCTCGATCATGCCGGGCATCCCCAGTGCGCCCACCAACCTGACCACGATGATGATCGCCGAGTACATCGCCCGGCGTGTCTTCGCCGCACCGTGAGGTCCCATGCTGGAAGAATCAATGCTCCACACCGAGGTGGTCCCGCTCTCGCGCCACGACCGTGACGCCATGCCGGGCCTGCACGACATGTTCAGCCGCTTCTGGTCCTCGCCGTCGGCGAAGGCGTCGCCGCGCGTGGCCTACGACGCCTTCCTGGCGATGACGCCGCCGGCGCCGGACGTGGCGCTGCATCCTTCCTCCGATCCGTTGGTGCCCGGATGGATCTGCGCGCCCGAGAACCCCGTGGGCGACCAGGTGCTGCTGTACCTGCACGGCGGCGCCTACGTCCTCGGCACTGCGCCGGCGTACCGCGGCTTCGTCAGCCAGATCGCGTCGCGGGCCCGGCGAACCACCTTCATCCTCGAATACCCGCTGGCACCCGAGACTGCGCTGCCCGCTGCCCTCGAGCTGGCGGCCGCGGCCCTCGACCACCTCGCGTACCGCTTCGGCAAGGTGGGCGTGGTGGGTGATTCGGCGGGCGGTGGCCTCACCCTGGCGACCCGGGCGAGGACGAGGAAGGCGACGGCCGCGGTGGTGTTCTCGCCGTGGACCGACCTGACCTTCAGCGGCGCCAGCATGCGCGCCCGCGCCGCGCGCGAACGGCTGCTGGACGAGGCGATGCTGCGCAGCGCGGCGAGGGGCTACGTCGGCTCGACCTCGGCGTACGATCCTCGCGCCTCGCCGATGCTTGGCATCCCTGATCACTTGCCGCCGCTGCTGATCCAGGTCGGCTCGGAGGAGATCGTGTACGACGACGCCGTCGGCTACGCGCAGAGAGCCCGCGCCGCGGGCCACGACGTCACGCTGCAGGAGTGGACCGACATGCACCACGTCTTCCAGCTCAACGTGGAACAGCTGGAAGGCGCCCGGCATGCCCTCGACACAGCGGCTGCGTTTCTCGACGAGCACATGGAGCGCTAGCGACAGCCCGCGCATCCGGACTCGGGACGATCAGAACGCGCCGTGCAGGCCGATCAGGGCGCCGGTCGCGGTCGGGGCCGCGAACGCCCGCACGCGCCGCAGGTTGGCGCCGTGGGCGGCGATCATCAGGGCGTCGAAGGCGAGCAAGAAGCCGCCCTGCACGAGGATCGAGGCGCCGTAGCCGACGAGGCGCGGGCGGTCGTGGACGCGCCCGAGCTCGAGCGTGGTGGCGCCGGCCATCAGGTAGAGGACGTCGAGCGCGACGTTGATCGAGTAGACGCCCTGGCTCTTTCTGGCCTGCTCGCGCTGCGCAGCGAGCGACAGGCCGCGCTCACGCTCGCGGTCGCGACGGGCGTTGTACAGGCCGATCGCGCCGATGGTCAGGTTGACCGTGTTCCACAGCGCGTTCATCTGGTGGAAGTACTTGACCTCGCCGGTCGTGGTGAAGTTGCCGGCGACGCCGGAGACGATGTTGACGACGGCCCAGCCGGTGACGAGGCCCATGCCCGCGAGCTGGGTGCGCACGCGCTGCTCGTGGAACTGCACGCGCGCCGCCTCCTCGGGCCCCATCGGAGCGGCGAGGCAGACGAGCAGCGCGAGGATCGGCACGGCCGCCACGGTAGCACGTGCGCGCGTCGGCCGGCCTGACGCGCTGAACCACGGCCGAGCGCGTCCGTCGGATCCAAAGACCTGCGCGACTGCGCCTCGGTCTGGAACGACGTCGTCAAGCATCCCTGCGAGCTCGTCGCTTCCGACCTCGCGCCCGACCCCGACGTCCCCGACATCTTGAAGCGCACCGAGCTGTGGCGGCGCCCGCTCGGCCTCCGCTTCAGCGCCCTCGCCTACATCGACTTCGAGCTCGGCCTGTCGGCGGTCGTCTGGGGCGACTCTCTGTGGCTGATGACGAGAGCGGCCGAGTCCGCGCCACAGACCGTGATCTGGCGGATCGACGCCGAGTAACCACAGCCAGCTCGGTCGCTTTCGTCGGTCGCCGACCGCTGACTCCTCTTCAGTTCAGCTGCTCGGGGCGACCCGTGCCGATTCCTTGCTCGACTGCTTTCACGTACTCTCGAACGACGATGCCGCAAGACGACCTCCCCGCCGCCACCGTCGACGCCGTCGCCGCGCTCCTCCAAACCGCGAAGAGGATCCTGTTCATCACCGGCGCCGGCATGTCGGCAGACTCGGGTTTGCCGACGTACCGTGGGATCGGCGGCCTCTACGAGCGCAAGGACACCGACGAGGGCTTCCCGATCGAGGTCGCGTTGTCGGGGCGGATGCTGCAGTCGCGCCCGGAGGTGTGCTGGAAGTACATCGCCCAGATCGGGGCCGCCTGCATCGGCGCGCGGCACAACCTCGGGCACGAGATCCTCGCCGCGATCGAGCGCGAGATCCCAGGGACCTGGGTGCTCACGCAGAACGTCGACGGCTTTCACCGCGACGCCGGCTCGCGGCAGGTGATCGAGATCCATGGCAACGCGCGAAGCATCGTCTGCACCCGCTGCTCGCGCCGCGACAGCGTCAGCGACTACCACGCCCTGTCGCTCCCGCCGATGTGCCCGGCCTGCGGCCACGTCCTGCGCCCCGAGGTCGTGCTGTTCGGCGAGCTCCTGCCGCCCGACGCGACCGAGGCGTACGAGCGCGAGACCCGGCTCGGCTTCGACCTGGTGGTGTCGATCGGCACCACCAGCGTCTTCCCGTACATCGCCGCGCCGGTCATCGAGGCGCACGAGCAGGGGATCCCGACCGTCGAGATCAACCCCGGCGACAGCGAGGTCTCGCGGTTCGTCGACCATCGTCTGCGCTCCCGCGCCGCCGTCGCGCTCCAGGCCCTGTGGCAGCGATTCGCGGCCGCGCGGGCCTGACGGCCGCGTCTCGACTCATCGCGTCGCTCGCCGCCGCTCCGCGGTTCTCGTGGCCAACGCGACCATCGCTGGCGGCCCGCTCTCGGACGCCCATCCTAGCGGATGAACTCGACGAGCGCTCCGGTGGTGACCTCGCGGAAGCTCCGGCGAATGTGGGCCCACGAGTGGACGATCCGCGCCCGGAACCCCTGTTCGTCGGCGAGAGAGAGTTCGACTCCGCGGCCGAGTCGGACGCGAAGGAGCACGCCGTGCCCGCTTCGCACGAGCTTTCCGATCTTGAGCAGCGGCGCCTCGCCTTCGCTCCCGAACACCACCTCATCGAGCTCCTGCACGCGTCCCGACAGCAGCTCGCGAACGGGATCTCGCGCCTTCGTGCAGTGCCACAGCGCGCACACGAGAGGAGCCGTCGAGATGCTCGATGCGTAGGCGAGCGGCCCGGACGCGACTCGTGCGACGCCGGCCGCGAGAGCTTGTGGCGCGAGCTCGACCCGGGACGGATCGAGCAGGAAGAGCGTCTCCTCGAACGACTCCACCCAGTCCAGCGATGGCTGGCGTTGCGCCCGTTCCCACCACGACGCCAGCTCGCGCCCGTCGCACGCGGCAGCCGCAGCGCCGCAGCCTTCGATGGCGGTCTCCAGATCCTGACGGCCGCCGTTCCAGGTGCGGTGCGCGAACTCCAGCCCCGCCGCGGGGCTCGCCCCCATGGGCAGGCCCGCGAGCAACGCGATCGCGGCGACGCACACGTGTCGACGAAGGTTGGAGAAGTCGAACTCGGCAGGGACAAAGCCCTCCTGGAAGGTGCGGAGCTGTTGCTCGCCGATGTCGACGGGTTCTCCCGCGAGGACCCTCGCCAGCATCCAGTCGAAGAACCAGAGCGGTGCGCGTTCCAGGGTCGGAAGTCGTTCCGGGCTCCCAATCCTGGAGATGTCTCGTGAAACGCGGTAACGCTCTTCAGCCATGGGCCATCGGGTCTCCGCCGTCGCCGACTGCCCCGAGCTTACGCGGGTCTGAGGGCCCGACAAGGGGTGTACGAGACATCCAGCGGGAGTGAAAGAAGATCGAGCTCGCAGCGAGATGCCCGAGCAATTCGGGGATTCCTCGCGGGTGAAAGGGCTCGGGTTGAGCCCCGAGTCCTTGGCCTTCAGCCGCGAGGCACCTGACGCGGCACCTTCCACGCGATACGAGCGCTGGCTATGCTCGGCGGACGCCATGGGCAGCGACTACCAGCGAATCAAGATCTCCGAGGTCGCCGACGACCTCATCGTCCTCGAGATCACCGAGTACCACCCGGACATGGCTGCCGTCGACTGGCTGCTCACTGGCAAGCCACGCGGCGTCGATGCGGGCACACCGTTGACCGTGGGGCCCATCCCGGCGGCCATGGCCTCGCGTGCTCGCACCTTCGCTGCGCAGCTGCTCACGGAATACGGCGACAGCGACTTCAAGGCTGCCGCCGAACGGCAGTCCAACGAAGACGAAAACGGCCACCAGGCCGACACCTTCATCACCGATGTCGCCGTGCGGGCTCTGGAGCCGCTCACCCGCGCCAACGACCGCGGCTGGCTGTATCGCGCCACACTGGCGATCCGCCTCGCGGATCCCGCCCTGGCGCGGGGCTTTCAGGTCGGCGATCAGTACGTCGCCCGCGCGTGTCCCAACGGCGAATGGTACCTCGATTGAAGCGCTCGGCTCCGGCGAGCGCGCGGGCTTGTCGAGCGCGTCGACGGATGAAGCTACGTCGAACGGGTGCAGCCGCGGCCCGTGGCATCGTTCGCGGGCGCCAGCGAATGCGACCCGTCGTAGTGGCGGTCGCGCAGGACGATGCTGCGTACTGGGCCGCTCCTGTCGTCCTCGATGACTTCGTCCCACGAGAAGAACACCAGCTCGGGCTGCGGCCGCCGCGGTACGACGAGCGAGCCGTTGCTGGACAGCATCGGCAGGTGTTCTTCCGCCTGCGGAGCCAGGACGACCGAGATGCCGGTCGGGTCCTCGGAGGCCACGACGCCGCGCCGGAGCGCTGCTTGGCCTTTGTAGACGTTGACGGGGGCGCCGATGGATTGCATGGTGGTGCCGCCTGGGGTTGGGGGGTCATCCACACGCGGCGCGGGAGCGTTGCTATCATGCACGCCGCGTCGCATGACAGTCATAGCGCGTCGAACTGCATCGGCCAGCCGACTTCGATCGGACACGCCATTCCCCGCGTACGAGGAATAATTGGGCGGCCACGTGTGCCCGAGCTTGCTCGGCTCACGCAGGCGCGTTGATGCCGCCACGCCTCGCCGACTGATTCAAAGCACCCGCCAGTTCCGGGCGCGAACGCGGTTTCGTCCCCGCTGCGCCGGGTTGGCTCCACGCAAAGTCTGGATGGTTGCAGGTACACCTCCGACATCGCCGCGTGCGACCCGACGAGCACACGAAGTCCTCGCGGAACACCGCCCCGACGGTCTCGCGAGCCGCTTCAAAATCTTCCAGGAGCTCCAGCCGCGGCCTGGCTCTCCCGGTCGCCCTCTCCTGCCCTCCGTGCCTCGGACGCCCGCAGCGGCTCGCAGGGCTGCCTTGGAGGTCGTCGAGGCGAAACTAGTTTCACCGGACATCTGTCCGTGCTGCGCCGGGTACGAGTGCGATTCTGGGACACCTGCGAATATTCCAAGTCTCCTGGTGCCATCATTCCCCGCGCGACGCACGCGAAGTGCCACTCGAGCAGGCTTCGCTGTCACGGCGTGAGGGCCAAGACTCACGGGGCGCAAGCATGTACGTAGACGTGCCGACACTGCGTCGACTGTCGACGTCTCCCTCGCACCCGTCGACATGCGCGCCCTCGAAGGTCCGCGTGCCTGCGCCCTGCAGCCGCTTTCCTCGTGCGGGGAGCCGCCCGGACCGACGCGCCTGGCGAGACCGAGCCCGACGTCGGCTGCGGCTGTCACTCCCCCGAGCACCTGTCTCGCGCCCGTAGTGCTGGCTACCGGTCCGCCGCGCCGACGTGCCAGCGACGACCCGCCGTCCTTCGAACATCTACTCTTCAGGCAATTTTCAACGATGTCTGGAAGAACATGTCGTTCAGGACATGTTTAAAAGACAAGACACGGACTGCCCCGCATCGCGAATGAAGACGGGGCGTGACGTCGCGCCCCGTCGTTTCGATCGGGCCGGGAACCTCCTGCCCGAGCCGCTGTCGATAGCCGGCCTGCGACGGTCCCTCGATCGCCGCGCCAAAGGGGTTGTCATGCGCCGGATCTTGCTCTCGGTGTCGTGCGCGTCGTTCGCGTACGGCGCGTCCTTGTCTACCAGTCACGCTGCGCAGTCGGTGTCCGAGTGCGTCCAGGTCGCGCCCGAAGCCAGCCCGCGCGGGATGTCGCTGCGGGTCCACAATCAATGTGAAGTCACGGTCCGCTGCGAGCTGCGCTGGAACGTGCGCTGCGAGGGCGACACCGCGGACACGCCCGCGCGCCCGATGAGCCTGGTGGTCCGTCTCGCCTCCGGCCACGCGCGCGATCTCCTCGCCTCCGGCGAGGCGTGCGGCGAGCGGATCTGGGAGATCGCCGACGACGCGTGGGAGTGCGCGGAGGTGCGGTGAGCCGCTGGCCGCGCGGGCGGCGGGGCGCCGCGGTCGCCCTCACTCGAGCGAACAGTTGATGAAGCCCATCTCGAGCGGCCGGATCACGTCGAGCACCGTCGACGACAGCGAGTAAGCGTCGACCGCCGGCGAGTTCAGGCGCATGAACTCGAGCGTCAGCGCGCGGCCGTTGGCCGGCGCCGTCACCAGCCTCAGGCACAGGTCCAGCGCCGCGCGGGCCTCCGCGTTCATGGCGATCGACACCTTGAACGTCGGCGGCGAGAAGCTCCACTTGCCGCGCTCGCTGACGGTCACCCCGCTCGATCCCTCGATCTCGAGCACGTCCGAAGCGAACTTCGTCCCGAGCTGCGAGCTGTTGAAGCTCGAGCGCAGCTTCAGCGCGCCCGCGTCCTTGAAGGTCACCAGCAGGTCGCGGAGATCGTTGGCCACCACCTTGGGCGGCAGCGTCGTCGCGGGCGGCGGCGTTGCCGGCACCGGCCCGGGCGGCGACGCGGGGGCGTCCTTCTTGCCCGGCTCTTTCTGCTTCTGCGCCGCCGCCACGCTGTAGGACAACGCCGACGCCCCTGCGAGCGCGAGGGCCAGGCCGAGGAGCTTCGGGGCGGAGCGAGGGTGACGGAACCGCATGCTCATTCGTTGTCCCAACTCCGGCCACCGCGATCAACGTGCGGATCCGCCCGATGTCTCCTGGACGCCGCTGCGCGCCGACGCGCCGCCAACCCAGGGTCCTGCTGAGTGCGCTCGGCATGTCAGCGTGCGTTGGCCGCCCCTGCGACGGCCAGCGTACACAGCCATGACGACGCGGTCCTGCGCGGCCTCGAACGGCGCGGAAGCAAGGCAGCGCGTCCCGCCCGAGGCTCGCGTCAGGCTGACGAGCTCGGCGAGCCGCGCCGCGGACGCGTCGCTATGCCGTCGGCGCCAGCGTGGCGACGAGCTCGGCGCCGCCGCGGGTGACGCGGTTGCAAGACAAGGTGATCCGCCCGAAGATCGCGTCAGGCCGACGAAATTTTGGGCCTGGGAGCGGTGAGTTCGTGCCGCGTCCTCGCGCTTGTGAGCCGCGCCGCGAATCCGTCGCGTTCGCCGTCCGCGCGACTATCCCGAAGAACATGCCCCATAAAACATGTCTCGAAGACATTCGATCGATCCATCCTGCGCTGTTAGCAGAGAACGACGGGCTCGTGTGTCGCCAAACGGCAGCGATTGCCACTGTCCAGGCTCTTGATCCACGTACACGCGAACGGCCCGAGCAGCCGCCCAATACGATTGCGACCCTATCGATTTACAGGGCGCCCATTGGACGCCCACCGGATACGCTTGGCGAGACATCACTGGCGCCGCCACGAACGTGGTAACGACATCGTCATCGCTGTCTACATCAACCGCGACGTGGCCGCTCGTGGTCAACGGCGAGCCCGACGCAGGGCCACGGCTCTCGTGCCCAAGGCTGCGGCTGGGATACGGGCCCGCGCGTCAGGCCGTCACCGTCTTGGCCTATCCGGCGAGCTTCCGGCTCACCAGCGCGACGAGGTCGGTCGTCGTCCGGATCGTGAAGGCTTCTCCCGGCTCGATCTCGATGCCGAACTCGTCTTGGATGGCGCCGAACAGCTGCACCGCCAGAATCGAATTCATGCCGTACGCCTCGAGCCGGGTGTCCAGGTCGATGGTCTCGGAAGGGATCTGCATGATGGTCGCGACATGGTCATCGCCTCTCTTGAGAGGGGCACGGTAGCACACGGCCGAGCTCGATGAAGCGCGCGGTACAGGCCATCAGGGCCTGCGCGCCGCGGCTCCTCGCGGACTCGCTCGACAACTCCAAACCGCGCGGCCGCACCATGAGCTGGAATGCAGGGCTGGCTGGCGCGGGCGATGAGCGCCGCAGCCTTTCGAGCCTATGCGCCGCGGCCAGCCACACAGGCGTAGCGATGGTGAGCGACGAGCTCGATCGGCAGCTCCGCGATCGTGCCGGCAGCCAACCCGGCCCCGCTTCATTAAACCGTCCAGCCCCCTCGAGGGGGACTGGACCGTGGCGCCCACACCAGGAATCGAACCTGGGACCTACAGTTTAGGAAACTGTCGCTCTATCCAACTGAGCTATGCGAGCGAGACCGGGAGGGTGGCCGAAGTACCCCATCTCCGCAAGAGCCGAAAGCAGCGCGAGGGGGCCGCGGGGGGTCCCCCGGCCGATCTTGGAAGCAGGGCACGAGAGGCCGGGGAGGGTCGCGGGAGCCACCGGCCCGAGGGCCTTGACTCGGGCGCCATGCCGCGCCCCGCATGATCGTGCGGAAGCGCTCGTCTCGCTGCTCGCCTTCTGCGACGCGCTGATCGCCTGTGACGTGACCGGGGACCCGGAGCCGGCCGCGCCACGATCGACGCCGCCGGTGGCGCGGGGGGCGTCTGGTCGCGGGTGGAGCGGGTGATCCGCTGGGTTGGACCTGGCGCTGCGCGACGAGCGAGCGCGGGCCGCGGTCCCGAGGCCGGTCAAGAGGCGCAACTCGATTCGCGGACGAGCAACGCGAGGGAGCTTCGACGCCGATGCGAGCGTGGCGTTGGCGAGCCCCGTCATCTCGCGCACGACCTCGATGATGGCCAGATTGTCTTTGCCGATTGCGGTCCGCTCGACCGCACAGCCGCTCACGGGACACCCGCCTTCCACGCGCCGAGTGGCTCGACGAATGCCCTGCCCTCGCCCAGGCCGTCGCGGTGTACCGGCGCGAATGATGCCTCCCGATCGCCTGCGGCCCGGCCCGACCGAGACCCTCAGCGAACGAGACGTCGCTCGAGCAAGCCGCGTTCGCGATGGGCGCAGTCGAGCTGCGCGCGACATGGCCCATCGCGACATGCCCGGGCACGGGCGTGCTAGGATGAATGTGTGACAGAGCCAGATTCACGTCGAAAAGCAGTCATCTCGGCCGCGCTGTCCGAAGCGGACCTGTCCGCCCTGAAGGCCCGTTTCGCGGCCGCCAGCGAACCTGCGTCCGCTCCCGCCTCCGCGTCTTCGCCGGACCGTGCCGCGGCACCCGCCGGCTCGCCCATCATCGACGTCACCGAAGCGACCTTCCAGGCGGAGGTCGTCGAGCGGTCGCTGCAGGTGCCGGTGATCGTCGACCTGTGGGCCTCCTGGTGCGGGCCGTGCTCGGTGCTCTCGCCGGTGCTGGAGCGGCTGGCCACCGAGGCGAACGGCGCCTGGATCCTCGCCAAGGTGAACGCCGACGCCAACCCGCGCATCCCCCAGCGGTTCGGCCTCACGTCGATCCCGATGGTCGTCGTCGTCAAGGGCGGCCAACCGGTGGATGCGTTCGCGGGCGTCCCGAAGGAGCCGGCGATCCGGCAGTGGCTGTCCGGCCTGCTCGACGCGACGGCGTCGTAGGCGTCGCATATCACTCGAACTCGCCGAGGACGCCGCGGGTCCTCGGGCGAGAACAGGGCAATCGCCTACCCGTCGCCGCGCGCATGGAGGTCCACCCGCGAGGCTCGGGCGGCCGCATCCAGGGCAGCACGAATGTCATGACATGTCCTAATGTACATTGACGATAGCGCGCGACGGCCACGTCCGTCATGCACCGGGTCGATCTGGAGTTCGCCCCGGCACCGTCGCGCCTCGACTGATGAGCCGGAGCGACGCGCACGCGACCTCTCGGTCCGAGCTTGGCGGCGGGCTCTGAGAGCTCGGGTCGCTGCGCGATAAGACTGCTGGAGCGGTCGCCGCGGTCGGTCGTGCCTGTCCCCTTCGTCGCCCTCGCTCGCCGTGCGCGAGCGACATCGGGTAGCATCGCGCGCATGGCCACGAAGCCGAGCACCGGCAAGAAGACGGCGGCAGCGAAGAAGCCCGCGACCAAGAAAGCGACGAAGCAGACCGCCGCCAAGAAACCGACAGCGAAGGCCGCGAAGAAACCGGCGGCCAAGAAGACCGCCAAGAAACCGGCCGCCGAGAAAGCCGCCAAGAAGGCCGCCACGAAGCGCCCCAAGGTCGATCCGCTGCGCGAGCTCGCCTGGGACGTCGACTGTGCCTTCGACGCCGAGGACGCCACCCCGGCCGTCCAGATCGAGTTCGTCGAAGGCTTCCTCGAGACCGCCAGAGACCGCGGGATCGTCGTCGACTTCGACGCTGCCTTGCCGTACTGCGCGGAGGTCCTCGGCCTCGAGCCGAGCGAGCTGCGGGCCACCTGCGAGGGCCACGCGAGCAAGCTCGCCGCGGCCCGCGGTGCTGCCGGTCAGGCCGGCGAGCTCGACGCCCTGCTCGCGCTGTGCGGCGACGAGGGCCGCCACGGCGAGAGCTTCGAGGAGCACGCCGCCCGGGCCGTGCGCGAGGCCTGGCCGCGACTCGGTCTCGAGCTCGGCCGGCGCTTGCTCGCCGGGCGCCAGGACCTGCGGCTGCGCAACGCCGGGCCGTTCGCCACCCTCGCCGGCTTCGAGGCCGCCCGGGACGTGCGCTGGCTCGAGCTCGAGGTCACTCCCGACTGCGACCTCACTCCCCTCGCCAGCCTGACGCGCCTCGCGACCCTGCGCCTGGTCGGCAAGCTCGACGGGTTCGCAGTCCTGGCCCGGCTGCCCAAGTTGACGACGCTGCACACCCAGGCCAACGCCACCGGCATCGCCGACCTCGCGAGCTTTCCCATCTTGCGCGTCCTCGACCTCGTCGTCGCCGCGGACGTCTCGATCGCCGGCCTCCTCGACCTCGACCTCAAGCAACTCAACTTTCTGACGCTGCAGGCCGGTATGCGGTCGCTCGACGAAGTCACTGCCGCCACCATCGCCGCGCTCGCCAAGAGGAAGTCGCGCTGGCTCCGGCTCGCCGAGCACGAGGGCTGGCCCCTCCAGCTCACGCTCCCGTATCGCCGCACGCCGGGCTACGTCGACATCAATTACCGCTGAGCCCCGGCGTCGCCCGCGGCCGTCTCGCATGCGCAGCCGCCGACGACGCGCCTTGAAGTCCAGCGGCGCGCGCCTCCGGGACCGCATGATGCGCCTGTCTCTTGGGCCATCTCCGCCCTCACCTTCTCGCCTGACCCGCGAGCGCACGAGTGCGCAGCCTCCGCAGGGGCAGACCGGCGTCGGATCTGGGCGCCGCCCTGCTAAAGATCGACGGGATGTCGATCAGCCGGATGGTCGTGTTCCTCGGGCTCGTCCTCGCCGTGTCCGCGGGGATTCACTACTACCTGTGGGCTCGACTCGTGCGCGACATCGGCTGGCCCGCGCCCTGGGGACGCGTCCTCGGCTGGGCCATCGTGGCGCTCGCCCTCGCCTTCCCGCTGTTTCAGATGGCCTCGCGGTCGCTCCCGCGGGAGGTCGCCACCCCGATCTCCTGGGTCGTCTACGGCTGGCTCGGGCTGATGTTCCTCCTGTTCGTCCTCCTCATCCCGGCCGACCTCGTCCGCGGCCTCGCCTGGCTCATCGAGCGGCTCGCAGGCACCCCCGCCGACCCGGCGCGGCGGCAATTTTTGGCCCGGCTGTTCGGCGGTCTGGTCGGCGCCGGGGCCCTCGGGGCCGCCGGCTACGGCGTCTGGTCGGTGCTGCGGCCGATCGCAGTGAAGCCGGTCAAGGTCCCGCTCGCGGGTCTCCCCGACCCCTTCGCCGGCTTCGTCATCGCCCAGATCACCGATGTCCACGTCGGCCCCACCATCGGCCGCGCCTTCCTCGAGGAGTTGGTCGCCAAGACCAACGCCATGGAGCCCGACGTCGTCGCCATCACCGGCGACCTCGTCGACGGCACCGTCGCCCGCCTCGGGCATCTGCTCGAGCCGCTCTCCCGGCTCAAGGCCAGGCACGGCGTCTACTTCGTCACCGGCAACCACGAGTACTTCTCGGGCGCCGCCGAATGGGTCGCGCACCTCGCCACGCTCGGCGTGCGGGTCCTGCGCAACGAGCGGGTCAGCATCGAGAAAGACGGCGCCACGCTCGATCTCGCCGGCATCGACGACCCGACCGGCGGCAACTTCCTGCCCGATCACGGCCCCGACCTCGCCGGGGCGCTCGCCGGCCGCGATCCGGCCCGCCCGCTCGTGCTCCTCGCCCACCAGCCGCGCCAGGTCCACGAGGCCGCCGAGCATGGCGTGTCCCTGCAGATCTCTGGGCACACCCACGGCGGCCAGATCTTCCCCTTCAACTTCCTCGTGCCGCTGCAGCAGCCGTTCGTCGCCGGCCTGCACCGCGTCCGGGACACCGCCATCTACGTCAGCCGCGGCACCGGCTACTGGGGTCCGCCGATGCGCGTCGGCGCGCCGGCCGAGCTGACCCGGATCGAACTCGCGCGCGCCTGATCGCGCATGGGGGCTAGAGACCCCATGGTCAGGCAGGCCGAGATCGCTTGTCGAGGATTGCGGTAACCGGGGCGGAAGGCCTGGTTCCCGGCGTCCTGAGCGATCTGGGTCCAAAGTGTAATGAGGAGGTAATTATCCGACATACGGGTGTGCGGCGGTCTTCGCACCCCCGGGTGATCCGGTCGACCCTGCTCGCCGGGTCGGAGTGGGACGTACCTGTGACTGGAGTCATACTGAAAGGCTGCTCCGCCCGATGTCCCTGCCCGCTCCGAGCCCGCGTGACTCGCTCAGCAGCGCCGATCTGCATCGGCTCGATCAAGCTGCGTGGTTGCTCGCGCAGAAGGAGCCCTCGCCGGACCCGGATGCCTTGCTCAGCGTCGCGGCCGGGCACGCCCTGGCCCACGGTCGGACCGGGCGCAGCGACCTCGTCATCGCCCTCGTCGCGGCCATGATCGATCGGCCGCCGGCCAGCAGCGCCCGCAACCAGGCGCGGGAGGACAGCGCCGCGCGGCGGCTGGCCAACCTCCTCAGCGAGCTCGCCGGCTCCGCCGAGGTCGGGCTCGTGCAGCGGGCCATTCGTCGCGGCGGCCTCGACTTCACCCTGGCGTTGCCAGCTGCGCGGCGGATCCGTCGCGCCCTCAAGCGATCGCTCCGCGACGGCAAGGCCAGCGAGACCGAGGTCGAAAGCTTGCGCGGCCTGGCCACCGCCGGCTGGGAGTCCTTGCTCGACGCCCTCGCCCGCTCGCTCGCCCTCGACGGCGACGACGAGGTGCTCACCGACGTCGCCCTCGACGCCCCGCTCGACGGCTCCGGCGCCCGGCTCGCGCGCGTGCGGGCCCTGTTGAACCCGAGCGAGCCGATGCCGGACTTCGAGCTGCTCGCGCGCGCCGGTGAAGCCTCGGCGCTGAGCCGGCGAGTCGGTCGCTTCGTCCTCCTCCAGCGGATCGGCACCGGCGCCATGGGCGTCGTCTACGCCGCCTACGACGATCGCCTCGATCGCAAGGTCGCGATCAAGGTCCTGCGCCCGCAGGATCCCAAGCACAGCGCCCGCGCCCAGCTCCGCCTGCTGCGCGAGGCCCAGGCCATGGCCCGGCTGTCGCATCCCAACGTCGTCGTCGTCCACGAGGTCGGCACCGACGGCGCCGACGTGTACGTGGCGATGGAGTTCATCCGCGGCGTCACCGTCCAGGTGTGGCTGGCGAGCAAGTCGCGGACCTGGCAGGAGATCGTCGACGTCTTCCTGCAGGCCGGTCGCGGCCTGGCCGCCGCGCACGCGGTGGGCCTCGTTCACCGCGACTTCAAGCCGAGCAACGTCATGATCGGCGAGGACGGCCGGGCCCGCGTCCTCGACTTCGGCCTGTGCCAGACCGGCGAGGACGCCAGCGGCGAGCACACCCGCTCGACCGGCTCGCTGAGCCGCGATCGCAACGCGGTCTCCGAGAAAGTCACCCAGGGCGGCGAGGTCGTCGGCACGCCCGCGTACATGCCTCCGGAGCAGTTCAGCGGCCGCCTCGTCGGCCCTGCCTCCGATCAGTTCGCCTTCTGCGTCTCGCTGTACGAGGCGCTCTACAATCAATTGCCGTTCCCCGGCGACACCGTGCACGAGCTGGCCCACGCGGTCGCGCGCGGCGAGGTGCGCGACCCGCCGCGGCTGACGCGGGTGCCCGCGTGGGTCCACAGCGTCGTCCTGCGCGGCCTCCGACCTGACTCGAAGGACAGGTTCTCCGGGCTCGACGCCCTGCTGCGCGCGCTCGACCGCAACCGCGCGATCGGCCGCCGCACCTACGTCGGCGGCCTCGCCTTCGCCGGCGTCGCCGCGCTCGCCGGCTTCTTCGCCGCCAAGACGCAGGAGCCGCGGATCGACCCGTGCAGCCACGGCACCGCCGAGATCCACGGCGTCTGGGACGGCGAGCGCCGGCGGGCCGCCGAGCAGGCGTTCGTCGCCGCCGGCCCGGCCTTCATCAACGAGATGTGGCCGCAGGTCACCGAGCGGCTCGACAAGTACATGAACGAGTGGTCGAGCGCCCACGCCGACGCCTGCGAGGCGCGGCGGCGCGGCGAGCAGTCGGACGAGCTCGTCGATCGGCGCATGGCCTGTCTCGCCCAGCGCAAGGCCGCTCTGGCCGAGGCCGGCGCGCTGTTGGCCGAGCGCGACCAGAGCGTCGCGGTGCACGCGCTCGAGCTCACCCACAAGCTCCCCGCCATCGATCGCTGCAACGACCTCGCCTCTCTCCAGGCCGAGGTCGCCCCTCCCGACGATCCCGACGTGCGCCGCCGGGTCACCTCCGTCGAGGATGGCCTGACGAGCGTCGTCAACCTGGAGCACATCGGCCGCACCTCGCAGGCCCTCGAGCTCGCCGATCAGCTCCTCGCCGACGCCGAGGGCATCGGCTACAAGCCCCTGCTGGCGCGCGCCCTGCTCCACCGCGGCCGCCTCTCGCTCAATCGCACCGCCATGGTCGAGCCGCAGTTCGAGATGCTGCAGGCCGCCATGCACACCGCGCTGTCCGCCGGCGTCGATTATGTCGCCGCCGAGGCCATGGCGCACATGTTGTTCGTGCGCGGCCGCTTGCCCGGCGGGGCCGCGCGCGCCCTCGAGGACCTCGGCCACTACAGCGCCTTCATCTCGCGTCTGTCGCAGCCCGGGCACCTGCAGGGCCTGCTGCTCAACAACGCCGCGGTCGTCACCTTCGCCAGCGGCGACGTCGAGGCCGCGCGCAAGCTCTACGCCGAGGCGCTGGCGGTCAAGCGGGCCAGCAACGACGCGCCGCTCGAGATCGCCTACAGCCTGATGAACCTCGCCATCCTCGAGGACGACGGCGAGGCGCGCGCGCACGACATGACCGAGGCCGTGGGGATCTTCGAGCGCGAGCTGGGCCCGGCGCATCCGCAGACGATCGAGGCCCGGATCACCGCCAGCGCGTACATCCGCAACCCCGAGGCCGCCCGCCGGATCTTGCGGCCCGGCTGCGACGCCCTGGTCCGCTTCTCGCCCGGCGATCCGGCCCCGCGCGCCCGCTGCCTGGCCATGCTCGGCTATCTCGGCAGCGAGGCCGGCGACTCCGACGAATCGCGGCAGGTGCTGCGGCAGGCCGCCGCGCTCCTCGCCAGCGAGCCATTCGACGGCGACTTGATCCGCGGCGTCGACGTCGCCCTGATCCGGGGTTTTGCCGCGCTCGAGGGCGGCGAGCACGAGGCCGCCGTCGACGAGCTGCGGCGGATCCTGGCCACCCGCCAGGGCGACTCGTGGTGGCGCCAGCGCGAGGCCGCCGAGCTCGAGCTGGTGCTGGGGCTGCACTTGCGAGCGCTCGGCGATCGCGACGGCGCCGCCGAGGCGCTGCGGGCCGCGGTCGACGGCCTGGTCGCCGCCCGGGCGACCGCCCGCGACGTCCTCCTCGATCAGCGCCTCGCTCGCGCCCGCGTCGTGCTCGCCGAAGTGCTGGTGAACGCGCCGCGGCCCGCCGCCGACGACCTCGACCGCGCCGGCGTGTTGCTGACCGACGCGATGCGCTGGTACCTCGAGGGCGGCGACGAATACGCGTGGCGACTCGCCGAGATCCGCGCCCTCGACGGCGTGCTCTCGCAGCGTCGCAGCGACCGCCGCGCAGAGCCCTGAAAACATCGGCTCACGCTGCGAGTGTGGGCGCGGATCACATCCACCCTTCGTTCGGGCTTGAAAGCGGCCCGACACTGCATAGAGAGGGAGTGGAGGGATTGTTGTGAAATCAAGAAACTGTCATGGAATCCGTGCTGCGACGGCCTTTTGCGGACTGCTCGCCGCCTGTGACATTGATAAGACATTGATAGTCGAAGACCCTGGTGTCACCAATCCCCGAATTGGCGAAAAGGGCTCCAGTTGTCCGATCTGGCAGTGCGGATTCAATGCCGCCGAGGTGTTCGGCAGCTCGATCCACGAGCTCCACCTCGGCGGGCAGGCCAACGCCGCCGGCCTGCGGATCGTGAAGGTCGCGCCCGGTCCCGCGGCCGCGGCCGCTGGCTTCGACCGGCTCGACGTCGTCGGCGACGCCTTGGTCCTCCGCGACGCCGGCGGCGCCGCGCTCGCCGGCCAGGCCCTGCTCGGCACGCGCATTTACCTCGGGACGGGCGGGCAGACGTTCGCAACCGTGATGATCGCCTCGCACGCCCGCGTCGCCCGCTGGGCCGACGGCGCCCCGGACGTCGACGCCTACGGCCTCGTCTATGTCGACGGTCATCACATCGAGCGGAATGTTTGCACCGGGTATCATGATTCCCCGCGGGCCCCGATCGCGCTGGTCCTCGGCGGCGAGACCTACGACATGGAGGCCAAGGAGGTCCGCCCCGACCCGGAACAGCGGTGGTTCAGCATCGCTTGCGCCGGCTCGGCCGCGGCCAAGCTGTCGCTGCTCGGCTACGGCCCCCAGAGCAGCAAGACCACCCCTGCGCGGCGTCAGGCGACCCTCAAGATGATCACCGCCGATTATTGCGGCGACGGTCACAGCTACACCGCCGACGGCACGCCCATCCAGTGGGAGAACGTCGGGGGGACGGTGGAGCTCACCGCCGAGCCGGCCGCGATCGAGGCCGTGTGGACCGCGGACGGGGCCCTGTGCCTCGACGAGGCCCGGATCGCCGGCACCGAGATCGATTGCACGTTGCCGCGCTGCGGCAATTACGACCTCGCCGACGGCGAGTGGATGACCTACGTCCCGATGGTGCAGTGACTTGCAACCGGGCCCGGGATTTGCGACACGCATCGAGGAGTGGACGCCCTCTTCCCCTGCCTCGCGCACCCGGACGGCCGAACGGTGCTCACCGTCGGCGACGCCACGTACACCGATCGCCAGCTCCTCGCCGCCGCGCGTCGCCACGCAGAGGCCCTCGCCCGCGCCGGCGTCCGCCCGGGCGACCGCGTCGGCGTGTGGACCCAGCCCCACCTCGGCACCGTCGTCGCTCTGGTCGGCGGCGCGCTCGCCGGCGTCGTCACTGTCCCGCTGAACCCCCGGCTCGGCGAGCGCGAGTGCTCGCACATCGCCGCCGACGCGGCCCCGCGCTGCTGCTTCGCCGCCCGCCCCGACGAGGCCCCCGCCGGCCCGCTCGGCCTTGCCCTGCCTGTCGACGAGGACATGTCCGACAAAGCATGTCCTGAAGTTCAGCCAGAGTTTCACCGCGCCGACGACCGCCCCCTCCTCCTCATCTACACCTCGGGCACCACCGGCGCGCCCAAGGGGGCCGTGCTCACCGCCGCGGGCGTGGCCGCCAACATCGACGGCCTCGTGCGCGCGTGGGCGTGGACGGCCGCCGACACCGTGGTCCACGCCTTGCCGCTGTTCCACGTCCACGGCCTCGTGCTCGGCCTGTTCGGCAGCCTGCGGATCGGCGGCCGCCTGCACTGGGAGCCGCGCTTCGAGCCCGCCCCGCTGGCCGCGGCCCTGCGCGGCGGCAGGATGCTGTTCGCGGTGCCGACCATGTACGTCCGCCTGGCCGATCTCGCCGAGCGCGATCCCTCGGTCGCCGCCGATCTCGGGGCCGCGCGCCTCCTGATCTCCGGCTCGGCCGCCCTTTCCGCGCGTGAGCACCGGAGGATCGCCGCCCTCACCGGTCGCGGCGTCTACGAGCGCTACGGCCTCACCGAGACCCTCATCGTGTGCGCCGTCCCGACCTCGGGCCCGCCGCGCCCAGGTCTCGTCGGTCCGCCCCTCCCTGGCGTCGAGGTCAAGCTCGTCGACGACGAGCGGCGCCCGCTCGACGTCGCCGACGACGCCACTCTCGGCGAGATCGCCGTACGCGGCCCCAGCGTGTTCGCCGGCTACCTCGGCCGGCCCGACGCCACCGCGGCAGTGCGCGACGCCGACGGGTGGTTTTACACCGGTGACCTCGCCACCCGCACCCCCGATGGCGCCTATCGGATCGTCGGTCGCCGGGCCACCGACCTGATCAAATGTGGCGGGTTCAAGATCGGCGCCGGCGAGATCGAGACCTGCCTGCTCGAGCACCCCGACGTCGCCGAGGTCGCGGTGGTCGGCGTGCCCGACGACGACCTCGGCGAGCGGATCGTCGCCTTCGTCGTCGCCCGCGATCCGGCGCGCCCTCCGCCCGGCGAGCAGCTCGTCGACCTCGTCGCGCGGGCGCTCGCCCCGCACAAGCGACCGCGCGACGTCCGGTTCGTCGATGCCCTGCCGCGCAACGCCATGGGCAAGGTGATCAAGGCCCGGCTCAGCCGCCCCTGAGGCACCCGACCTCGTGGGCCACCGCCTCGACCACCGACCCGTGCCTGTCGGCGATGTGGCGGTGCATCATCGCGTTGTAGCCGCGAGCGTGGCCGACCACCGCAGGGTCGACACCGCAGGCGCCCACGTTGCGGTAGTCGATGTCGTACTGCACGCGCAGGCGCTCGGCCAGGCGCGCGTGACAGGCTCGCGGCTGCTCGTACGACTCGAGCGCCAGCACGCCCCGGGCGAGATCGAGCGCCGCGTCGAGCGCCCCTTCGTCCTCCGCGTCGACGCTGCTCATCAGCGCCGTGTGCCCTCGATCCGGGCAATCCGTCCGTCTGGAGCTCGTCCAGTCCGGCTGCGGCGCCGCTTCCATCTCGATTGTCTCGTGGCCGTGAGGGGCGCAATTGATCCCCGTCGACGCCATCACCATACACACTACCGTCTGACCGATCCGTCGCCGCGCGCTCGCTCGCATCGCACGTCCTCCGAGCGCCGAGACAACCGATGCGTCCCGCGGTTCCGGCCCGTCTGCAAGCGAGCGGTCTGCCTGTCGAGCTCGCCTGGTATCGTGCTCCCATGCACGGCCTGACATGGATGCATCGCAGCGCGTGGATCGCCGGTCTCGTCGGCCTCGGCGGCTGCCAGATCGCAAACCCCGCCTTCGGGTTCGAGCGCGACAGCGACGGGCTCAGCGCCTCCGCGGCCACCACCGAACCTGTCCTCACGACCAGCACCGACACGGGGACCACCGACGAGCCCGCCACCACGACCGGCCCTGGCACCACCCTCACCGGCGAGCCCCCGCTCACCACCGGCGTCGACACCGAGGACTCGGGCACCGGGCCCGCACCGTCCAGCTGCGGCGACAACGTCCTCGATCCCGGCGAGGCGTGCGACGACGGCGACGACATCGACGGCAACGACTGCACCAACCAATGCACCGTGGCCGAGTGCGGCGACGGAATCGTGCACGAGGGCCAGGAGGCCTGCGACGCCGGCGGCGTGCCCGACGATGCGTGCACCCCGTCCTGCACCCTCGCAGCGTGCGGCGACGGCTTTCAGACGGGCAAGGAGCAGTGCGACGACGGCAACACCGACGCGTTCGACGGCTGCACCGGCGATTGCAAGCTCTCGTGCAAGGACGGCGTGTTCGAGCCCGACCGCGAGGAGTGCGACCCGAGCGACCCGGTGTTCGCCGACCTGCTCGCGCTGTGCTCCGAGACCTGCGAGCTCAAGAGCTGCTTCCGCATGACCAACACCGAGGACGAGGACCTCGCCGGCCCCGACTGGTTCGACGCCTGCGCCACCGCTCCCGGCCAGCGGATCGCAGTCCTCCTGCGCGACCAGGCCGGCGTGCAGTACCTGCGGTTCGGGCTCAAGCCGCCCTCCATGTTCGCCTGGACGCCGTCCGACATGACCTCCACCAAGCCGCCTGCGGATCAGTGGAAGTTCTCCTCCCACGATCGCAAGGTCGAGCTCACCGACCTCCTCTTCGACAAGCCCGACCCGCTCTTCGACGTCCTCTACGCGTTCGGCGACGACAGCCAGCCCAAGGCCTCCGAGGCCCCCATCTGCCCTTCCAGCCTCGGCGACGGCTACGCCCTGGCGATCGCGCCCGCGGGCCAATCGACCCACGCGCGCGTCCTGCTGATGCCGTTCGCCGGCAACACCATGCCGCGCAACCTCGGCGGCTGGCTGGCCACCGGCCCCGGCGTCGAGCTCGCCTTCAACGGCGCGCCCATGCCGTTATGCAGCGCCGACGACCCACCGACCCCGTTCCTCGGCACCGTGGCGATCGCCGTGTTCTGAGGGTCATGTCCTGACGGTCATGTCCGATAAGACATGGCCATCAGGACATGCCTCATCAGACATCCGTCGCCGGGTGCGCGCCGAAGCGCAGGCGGATCGCCTGCGCCCGGTACTCGAAGATCTCGCGCAGGCGCGGGCGCACGAACAGCGCCTCCGCGATCCGGCCGATCGGCCCGAGCGGGGGGCGGAAGTAGACCGTGTCGTCCATCTGCGTCCCGCCGTCCTCGCGCGGCGCGAAGCGGTGCTCGTGCCACCAGGCCGCGAACGGCCCGCGCGTCTGCACGTCGACGAAGCGGCGGTCCGGCTCCCACAGCTCGAACTCGGTGGTCCAGCGCACCCGCACCGGGCCGACCTGCAGCTTGTAGTCGATGTGGCGCCCGGCCTCGACGATCAGCGGCCGCGGCGTCAGGATCTGCATCACCGCCGCGCGCGGCGTCATGATCCCGAGGTTCTCCGCGCGCGAGAAGAACGCGAACACCGCGGAGTTCGGCGCCGCCACCACCGTCGACTGGCGCAGCACCGTCGTCGTCGAGCGGCGGGCCAGGTATGGGCTCGGCGGCGCCATCTCGGCCGGCGCGAAGTGAGGCCGGTCGCGCCCGCCCAACAGGTCGTCCAGGGCCGCCGGCAGCGTCGGGAACTGGAATCCGAACCCGAGCGCCAGAGTGCGCGCCGGCACCGCGCGCTGGCTAGCGACCAGCGCGTCCGCGGCCTCGCCCTTGACGATGCGCAGGACCAGGCGCGGCACCGGCAGGCGGGCCTTGCGACCGAGCGACTCGGCCAGCGCCTGCGAGAAGCACAAATTGGTCACCGGCTGAGGCGCCACCGCCAGCACCGGCCCGCTGTAGCGTGCGTCGGTCATCGCCGTCGTCAGCAGCTCGACCAGGTCGTGGAGGTGGATCCACGGGAACCACTGCTCGCCCGAGCCGAGCGGCCCGCCGAGCCCGGCGCGGAAGATCGGCAGCAGCTCGCCCAGCACCCCCCCGCCGTGCCCCAGCACCAGCCCCAGCCGCGGCGTACACACCCGGACCCCGTGCGCCTCGGCCTTGCGGGCCGCCGCCTCCCACGCCTGGCACATCGAGCCGAGGAAGTCGTCGGCCGGCCGCGACGTCTCGTCGAGCTCCTCGTCGCCGCGATCGCCGTAGTAACCGACCGCCGACGCCGACACCAACACGCGCGGCCGCGGCTCCGCCCTGGCGATCGCCCGCACCAGCATCTCCGTCAGCGCTACCCGGCTGTCCCACAGTTCGCGCTTGCGCGCCGCGGTCCACCGGCCGACCCCCACCGACTCGCCTGCCAGGTGGATCACCGCCTCGCAGCCCGTCAGCGCGCGGACCAGCGCTGCTTCGTCGCCCGCGGCCACCAGTTCGACCTCGGCGCCCAGCAGATCGGCCGCGCGCCGCGGCGACCGCACCCAGGCGCGCACGTGGTGGCCATCTCGCAGCAATCGGAGGACCAGCGCCCGTCCGACGAACCCCGTCGCGCCCGTGACCAGAATGTGCATGTGCTCCCTGCTCGTCGGGCGGCAAATGTGGCACACGTCGGACGAGCGTCAAGCGCGGCTGCGGCCGCGGGACGCAGCGCTGCCGCGGAGGCGACCCGCGACCCGAAGATCCGGGGATGACGCCACGGCACTTATCGACGTCGCGGCCGTGCGAGTGGGGGCGAGCGACCGGCCGCGACCGCACGAACGCCCCGGACTCCTGCCGTGCGACGAACCGCGCGGGGAACCCCCTGGACAGCGCGCCGGCGATCTCATCCACTGGTCGCGCGACGATGCCGCGCCTGACCGACCTCCTCCGCCCTGCCGCCGACGCCTCCGTCTTCTCCAACCATGGCCGCGGCTTCGCAGGTTCGGTCGACCGCACCGTCGTGCTGCTCGCCACCCTCGCCGGTCTCGCCTGTCCGCAAGGACCTGTCCTTTGGTACAAGTCCCTCCTGCTCGCCTTCGCCGCCGTCGGCGGCCTCGTGCTGCTCGGCGCCGGCGCAGCCACTCTGTTCGCCGTCGGTCGCGGCCAGCGGATCCAAGGCCCGCGGCGGCGCTCGCCGCTGATCGGCCGCAGCGCCGGTGACACCGCCCTGGCCGCCTGGATCGCCGCCTGCTTCGCCGCCTGGCCGATGGCTCGCGCCGACGCCGGTGAGCCGATCGGCCTGGTGTGGTCGCTGGCCGAGGCCGGCGGCCTGTCGGCCGTCGTCTGGCAGACCTTGCTCGGCGTCCTGGTCCTCGACGCCTGGCTGTACTGGAAGCACCGCCTGCTGCACACCCGCCTCCTCTTCCCGTTCCACCGCGGCCACCACGTCTACCGCGATCCCACCCCGTTCGCCGGCTTCGCCGTCGGCCCGGTCGAATCGGTCATGACCTTCTGGCCGATCCTCCTGGTCGCGTTCCCGTGGGCCACCCACTTCGGCCCGACCTACGTCGCTCTGGTCGTGGGATTCGTCCTGCTCAACTATTATTTGCACTGCGGCGTCACCTTCCGCGCATTGGAGGCGACGCTGCCGCGCCTGTTCGTCAACACCTCGGCGTTTCACAACCGCCACCACGCCAACGCCGAGGTCAACTTCGGCGAGGCGTTGACGCTGTGGGACCACATCTGTCGCACGCGGGCCGAGGACCGGCGGCGTTGAGCCGTCGCTCCCGGGCAGCCGCACCGTAATAGCGACAGCAGGACCGGGGGCCGCGGGCGGCAGCCGCGGCGAGCGCCGGTCGCCGCGCCGCGGCTGCCCGTCTGGGTCCGCTTCCGATATCCTCCCGGCGCATGACGCCGCAGCACGAACCCGGCCAGGCCCGTCCGTTCCGCGTGATGAAGTTCGGCGGCAGCTCGGTCGGCGCCGCCGATCGCCTGTTCCAGGCCCTCGATCTCATCGCCCGCGAGCGCGACAACGGCCCGGTCGCCGTCGTCGTCTCGGCCATGGCCGACACCACCGACCGCTTGATCGCCGCAGTCGACGCGGCCGCGGCCGGCCTGCCCGGCGACCCGCACGTCGACGCCATCGAGGCGCTCGTCGTCAACGTCGCGCGTGACCTCACGGACAGGCTCGATCGCGCAGGTCTCTTGCGACATGTCCCCGAGGACCTGTCCCTCGGGATCGCCGAGCTGATGCGCCCGCTGCGGCAGCTCCTGCTCGGCGTCGGCCTCGTGCGCGAGCGGACCCTGCAGACCCGCGACCTCGCGCTGTCGTTCGGCGAGCGGGCCAGCGTCCTGGTCGTGCGCACCTTGCTGGCCGCGCGGGGCGTCCCGGCCGTCGGCGTCGACGCGCGCGACTGGACCGTCACCGACGACCGCTTCGGCCAGGCCACCCCCGATTTGGGCGCCTCCGCGCTGCAGCTCGGCGCCTTGTCGGCCGCGTGGAGCGGCGCAGTCAGCGTGCACACCGGCTTCCTCGGCCGCACCCGCGACGGCCGCACCACCACCCTCGGGCGCAACGGCTCCGACTACACCGCCGCCTTGCTGGCCCAGATCCTCGGCGCCGCCGAGCTGCAGATCTGGACCGACGTCTCCGGGGTCATGACCGCCGACCCCGAGCTGGTGCTCGAGGCCTACCCGGTCGCGCACCTCAGCCAGGCCGAGGCGCTCGAGCTCGGCGACCTCGGCATGATCCTCCACCCGCGCACCATGGCCCCGCTGATCGAGGCCCAGATCCCGCTGCGCGTCCGCAACACCGCCCGCCCCGACGATCCGGGCACCCTCATCGACGCCGTCGGCGCCCGCGACGAGCGGCGCCCGGTGTGCGTCGTCTCGACCGAGGACCTCGCGCTCCTCGACCTCGAGACGCGGCGGCGCCTCGGTCACGAGCGGATCGGCGAGCGAGCCCTGCGCGCCCTGGCCAACGCCGGCGTGCCAGTGTGGGTCGCCACCTCCGCCCCGCGCGACCGCGCCGTCGCAGTCGCAGTCGCCCGCAGCGACGCTGCGCGGGCCGAGGCCGCCCTCGCCGCCGAGTTCGGGCGCAACCCCGACGGCGAGCCGATCGAGCTCGCCCCGATCCGCGTGCGCGAGCCAGTCACCCTGCTCACCCTCGTCGGCGAGGCCATGGGCCGCACCCCCAACGTCGCCGGCCGGTTCTTCGGCGCTCTCGGCCAGATCGGCGTGCTCGTCCGCGCCAGTTCCCAGGGGGCCGGCGAGCGCTCGATCTCCGCGGTCATCGACGGCGAAGACACCGCCACCGCAGTGCGCACCGTCCACGCCGCCTTCAACCTCGCCGCCCAGGAGGTCAACCTCCTCGTCCTCGGCAAGGGCACCGTCGGCCGCGAACTCCTCTACCAGCTCGCAGCCCAGCAGCAGGCCCTGGCCGGCAACCAGGACGTCCTGATCAAGCTCGCCGGCCTCGCCGACAGCCGGCGCGCAGTCTTCGACCCCGCCGGCATCCCGCTCGCGCGCTGGGACGCTCGCCTGCAGGAATCACATGTCCCTCCGGACATCCCCGCCCTCCTCGATCGCCTGCGCCGGCTGCCCGTCCCGATCCTCGTCGACTGCACCGCCGAGGACACCACCGCCGTCTACGAGGCCGCCCTCGCGCGCGGCATCCACGTCGTCAGCGCCAACAAGCGCCCCCTCGCCGCTACCTGGCCCATAAGACAGGGCCTCATGGACATGGCCCGAGAGCGGCACCGACGGTGGGAGTACGAGACCACCGTCGGCGCCAGCCTCCCCGTCATCGACACCCTCAAGGGCCTCGTGCGCACCGGCGACACCATCCTACGCATCGAGGGCAGCTTCTCCGGCACCCTCGGCTACCTCGCCGGCGAGCTGTCGCGCGGCGTCCCGCTGTCGCACGCGGTCCGCGACGCCCGCGCGCGCGGCTACACCGAGCCGCACCCGCGCGACGACCTGTCCGGCCTCGACGTCGCGCGCAAGGCCCTGATCCTCGCGCGCGAGCTCGGCATGCAGCTCGACCTCGACGCAGTCGCCATCGAGCCGTTCGCCCCCTCGGAGGCGCTCGGCCACGACGACCTCGAGCGGTTCTTCCTCGCCCTCGCCGAGCACGACGACGCCGTCGCCGCCCGCATCGAGCGCATGCGCCAGGCCGGCCGCGTCCTCCGCTACCTCGCCCAGATCGACCCGTCGGCCCCCGCCGGCGCCCCGGCCGTGCGCGTCGGCCCCGTCGAGGTCGAGCCCGATCACCCGGCCGCGCGCCTGCGCGGCACCGAGGCCTTCGTCGCCTTCACCACCGATCGCCACCGCGCCTACCCGCTGCTCGTCCAGGGCGCGGGGGCCGGCGGCGCAGTCACGGCCGCCGGCGTGCTCACCGACATCCTCAAGATCGCCATGTCGCTGCGTGGGCGCTGATGGCCAACCTCGGTTACATCCAGGTCGTCCGCCACTGCAACCACTTCTGCGGGTTCTGCAGCAACCCCGCCACCCCCTACGTCCACACCCTCGAGTCGATGCAGGCGCTGGTCGACGACCTCGTCGCCCGCGACTACTTCGGCGTCATCCTCACCGGCGGCGAGCCGACCCTCCACCCCGAGCTGCCCGCGATCGCCGCCTACGCCAGCGGCCGCGGCCTCGACGTCCGCCTGATCACCAACGGCACGCGCCTCGCCGATCCTGCCTTCGCGCGCGCCCTCGCCGACGCCGGCGTGCGGCGCGTTCACGTCTCGATCTACTCCGTCGTCCCCGAGATCGAGGCCCGCCTGCGCGGCGCCCCCGGCACCCTCGAAAAGGCCTTCGCCGCCCTCGAGCGCGCCCACGAGGTCGGCATCGACGTCCACGTCAACTGCGTCATCAACCGCCTCAACGCCGATCACCTCGATCGCAACATCCGCCACTTCCTCGCCCACCACCCGTACGTCCGCCACTTCGTGTGGAACAACCTCGACCCCTCGATGGGCCGGGCCGAGGTCAACCAGGCCGAGTTCGTCCCGCGGCTCGAGCAGTTCGAGCTCTCGCTCGCGCGGGCGATGCGGCTGCTGCACGCCAGCGGCCGCACCTTCCGCGTCGAAAAAGTCCCGCTGTGTTACATGGGCGAGTTCGCGTGGGCCAGCACCGAGACGCGCAAGATCGTCAAGGGCGAGGAGCGCGTCGTCCACTTCCTCGACGACAAGCAGACCGTGCGTCAGACCGCCTGGGGCCACCTCTACGCCCCCGCGTGCGGCGTCTGCCGCCTGCGCCCGATCTGCGGCGGCCTGTTCGATCGCGGCGCCGCCTACGATCCCGCCGAGCTCGCGCCGCAGTTCGTCGACCCCGAGCCGGTCGTGCGCGCCATCCTCGACGACCCCAGCGACCCCACCGTCTCCGACCGCAGCCTGTCCTCCTGGCGCGAGGAGTTCCGCCGCCACGGCGCCGCCCGCACCGCCGTCTCGGCCGAGCCCGCCGCCGCGCCGCCGCGCGCCCCGGACGGCCCGGCGGTCGGCCAGATCACCGTCGAGGGCGTGCGCCTCTACCAGGCCCGTCGCCGCGCCGAGGCGCGCAAGGCCGACGCCCTCGGCGTGCGCCAGGAGCCCGGCCGCGACGACGACGGCGCCTGACCTCTCGCACATGGTGATTCGGACATGGCCATGAAAGCATGGCCCAATGCCCATGCATTTCAGGCCATGTCCATAAAAGCATGTCCCAAGACTCCCGCACCTCAGCCGAGCACGCGCCGGCGCCGGCGCGGCCGCAGCAGCCCGAGCCCGACCAGCATCAGCGCCCCGAGCGGGCTCGGCGTCGTGCTGTCGCACGCGCACCCGTGATCGACCAGCTCGCCTTGCCCGCCGGAGGCCGGCCCTTCGCTGCCCTCGCTGCCCTCGCTGCCCTCGCTGCCGTCCGAGCCCTCGCTGTCCGGCCCGCCGCTCGTCGGCCCCTCGGTCGGGTCGCCGCTGGTGTCGCTCGTCGTCGCCTCGCCCGCGGGCCACGGCGTGCATTGCGACGGGTCCCACTGGTCATTCTCGACCGCGCAGGTGTAGGCCTCCGCGGCGCATTGGGCCGCCAGGGCCGCCGACGGATCGACCGCGTGGTCGCCGAGCTGCGCCGCCATGTCGGCCCCATGACATGTCTCTTCGGACAGGACCGTCTCGCCGGTGGCGATGTTGCGCAGCCGCGCCGCCACGCAGAACGGCTTCGAGTCGCTGAAGTTCAGCGAGCTGTAGAACTGCGGCTGAATCGGCTGCCCGTCGACCACAAGCTCGCGCACCACCAGCGCGTCGGTCGAGGGCGGCAGATCGACCTCGACGCTGACCTGCACATGCAGCCTGCCGAACCCGCGCTGCGCCGCGCAGAAGCCCTCGCTCCACTCGACGTACGTGCCGGAGCCGCCGCAGTCGAACGCGTAGCTGTAGGGGAACGCCCCGTCGCAGCACACGAAGTCCTCGAGGTCCTCGCTCTCGGAGACGAGCAGGTTCTCCACGATCGAGGCCTTCGGCGCGCTCAGCGGCGCGGACGGATCGGCCTCGACCGTGAAGCCGAAGGCGAGCTCGAGCAGGTCCGGCGCGCAGCCTTCGTAGTAAGGGACGTCGGGGTTGTCGAGGCTGCCCAGGACGTTGAATTCCCCCGGCTCGAGGGGTTCGGCGGGTCGCCACAGCAGCACGTCGCGCACTCCGGAGGCCTCGACCGCGCCCGCGATCGGCTGGCCGTCGCGCGTCACGGTCAGGTCGACCTTGTCGAGCCAGTCCTCCTCGGGGATGGAGCCGTGACGCACGCCCTGCAGCAGCAGCACGCCGTCGGTCGGGATCGAGGTGCTCACCACCTCGAGCGAGCTCCAGCCGTCGACGTAGGAGCAGTAGTCCGGCGAACACGCCTCGGCCTCGCTCGGAACCAGGGCCGCGCCGGCCAGCGCGAGGGACATCGCTTTGATCGCTGCAGAATTGGAAGCCATGGCGGGGACTCTTGCACGTCACGTGCCACGGGCCGCGGAGGCGTGCGCCCGACCTCACCGGCCGGTCTGGCCCGTCGGGAACACCGGCAACGCCACGACGCCGGTGTCAGGCCATGACCGCTCGGTCCGGCGATCCGCCCCGGGGACCTCCTCTCGCCTACCGGGAACCGGCGAGCGGGCCACGCCCACGCCGAGCCCGGGAGAGCGCGACGGTAGCGAGCGCTCCGATTCACATGCACGAAAAGCCATGTCCATGAGGACATGGCCTTTCATCCCTGCGCCAAACGACCTGTCCCTGCGAACCGGGCCTTTCGTTCCTGTATGAACGACCCGGTCAGCCGGCGCCGACGGCTCAACCGCGCCGGGCCCGGCGGCGCAGCGGCAGCAGCCCCGCCAGCAGCAGCAGCCACGAGGCCCGCGGCCCGTCCTCGGTGCGGCAGTTGCAGCCGTCCTCGCCCTCGCCGCCGTCGTCGCCCGTCAGGCCGCTGGCCCCGGTCGCGCCGGTGACCCCGGTCCCTCCGCTCGGATCTGCCGGCCCGGTGTCGTCGCCCTCCGAGGTCCCGGCGCTGGTGGTCGGCGCGGGCCCGTCGGTCGTGTCGTCACCGCCGCTGGTGTCGTCGCCGGAGGTGCCCGGCTCGCCCGTGGTCGTCCCCTCCGCGGGCGCCACCGTGACGGTGAGCGTCTGGCTGTCGCCGTTGCCGTACGCGTCCATCACCTCGATCTTGAAGGTGTACGTGCCGGCCGGCGGCTTGGTCAGCTGGATGAAGTCCCACGGGTCGTCGATCGGGCGCCACGCCGCGTACTTGTCGTTGCACACGTCGTTGGTGCAGCGCGAGTAGCCGGTCTCGGCGAAGTCGGGCGGCAGGCCCTCGAGCCAGCTCCACTTGACCCCGAGCATGTTGTTGTCGTCGGTCACGTCGGCGGTCACGAGGAACGACTCGCCGACGGTGAACGTCGTGCCGTCGGCCGGCGACACGCTGAGGATCTCCGGCGCCACGGTGTCGGCCGCGCGCGCTCCGAACACCCCGAGCAGCTCGCCGTGCGAGTTCTGCTGCTCGCCCTGGCCTTCCGGACAGTAGAGCTCGTGGACGTACGTGCACTGCGTGACCCCGCTGCCGGTCGCGTGCGAGATGTCCATGCAATCGTCGCGGAACGAGCTGCCGCCGGCGACGAACGGATACATCAGGTCCTGCTGCACGTCGGTGTGCTCGAGGCCCCAGTTGTGCGCCGTCTCCTGCGCCGCCACCTCGGCGGTCACGCCGACGCAGCTGTCGGGGAACGACAGCGACACGTGGTTGCGCTTGGCCCCGTCGCAGGCGACGTTGGCGATCCCGCACACGCCGTTGCCCTGGCCGGCGTTCTGCGACGTCCCGCCGATCACCGCCATCGTGTACGGCAGGTAGTCGGGCGGGCGGTTGGTCGTGATCACCAGGTTGAACGGCTCGTAGTAGTTCTGCAGCTTCTGCATCACCACGGCCTTGGTGTTCTCGCCGCCGGGCGGCTTCGGGAACACCGTCTCCTTGCCGACCAGCGGCGAGCAATTGAGCGCCGCGTTGGCCGTCTGCGGGTGGAACCCGTTGCACTTGGGCCGCAACGTGATCCCGTCCATCGCCAGGTAGAGGATCCCCGCCGTCGGTTCATGATCGAGCGCGGGCAGCGGCAAGCCCTGTTGGTCGAGCAAGCTCAGGGCCAGGCTCTCGCCGTCGTAGACCAGGTTGCCGTCGCGCAGCGGGGCCACCAGGGTCGGGTCGTAGCCCTCGCCGAACAGCGATTCCAAGTGGCTGCGCGGCCCGTCCGCGGGCGCCAGGGCCCACGGCGTGTCGGCCGAAAGCGGCGCTCCGGGCACGATACGAGGCAGCGGCGCCGCGGCCGCGTCCTCCAGCGACAGCGACGCGACCGCGATCGACAAACCAGCGACGAAAGTCAACATGGTCCCACGCTACCCGCGGCGGACGCGGCCGTAAAGCCCCGTCTGGGCCGTCTTTGGCCCGCGCGCCCGCGCCTTGACGCGGCGACTTCTCACCGCGATCGCGGGCGGGTACCCTGTCGCCACGACCGGCGCTCCGCAGCCGCAGCGCCTCGGGCCACCCCAGTGACAGCCGCCGATCCCCACGTCTCGCCCGCCGTCCTGGTCGTCACCCGCGACCCGGCCCTCTTCGACGACCTCCACAGCTTGCTCCGCGCCCGCGGCCGCCCCGTCGTGCATGTCACCGATCTCACGACCGGCTACGACCGCGCGCGGATCGGCCTCACGATCCTCGACACCTGCGACCTCGTCGGCGTGGAAGAGGCGCTCGCCCAGCTGCCGCGGCCGATCCTCGCCCTCACCGACGACGACGGGCGCGCCGAGGTCCTCGTCGGCGCCGGCGCCAGCGACTTCGCGGTCCTCCCGTGCAGCCGCGCCGTCCTGTCGGCCCGGATCTCCGCCGCGCTCAAGCTGCGCGAGCGCGTCGTACCTGCGCTTTCGGACAGCCAGAGCTCGCTCCAGGCCCTGCTCGCCAACCTCCCCGGCGTCGTCTACCGCTGCGCCAACGATCCCGAGTGGTCGATGCAGTTCATCAGCGAGGGCTGCTACGACCTCACCGGCTACGCCCCCGACGAGTTCATCTCCGGCCGCGTCCAGCTGATCGGGCTCGTGCATCACGAGGACCGCGACCGTATGCGCGAGCAGGTCCAGCAGGCCCTGAGCGACCGCCGCCCGTTCCGCGTCACCTACCGCCTGCACACCGCCTCCGGCGCCTGCAAGTGGCTGTGGGCCCAGGGTCAGGGCGTGCTCGACGCTGCCGGCCAGCCGACCGCGATCGAGGGCGTCATCACCGACCTGTCCGAGCTGCGCCAGACCAAGCTCGAGCTCGAGGAGCGCGAGATCCTGCTCGAGACCCTGCTCGCAGTCACCGAGACCGCCTACATCCTGTGCGACGAGCACGGCGCCGTCGACTACGCCAACCTGGCCGCGCAGACATGGCTCAAGTTACCTGACAGCCGCCTCGTCGGCGCCCGCTTCGCCGACCTCCTGACCGGCCTGCCCAACGAGCTGCGCGAGGCCGTCGGCCGCGGCCGCGACTCGATCTTCACCGTCGACCACCAGGGCGGCGACTTCGAGGCTTACCACCTCGTCATGCGCAACGTGCAGATCAGCGGCCGGCCGCACACCGCCTACGCCTTCAAGCGCCTGACCCGCGAGCTCGCGCGCCAGGAGGTCGAGGTGTGGAAGAAGGTCATCCGCCTGATCGCCCACGAGATCAACAACACCCTCGCGCCGATCTCGTCCCTGCTCCACTCCGCCCGCCTGATCAACGCCGCCGAGGCCCGCGACGCCCGCCTCGACCGCATCATCGACACCATCTCCGAGCGCAGCAAGCACCTCGGCGAGTTCCTCAAGGGCTACACCCAATTCGCCCGCCTGCCCCGCCCGCGGCTCGAGAGCACCAAGTGGCGCAGCCTCATCGACCGCCTCGACGAGCTGGTCCAGTTCAAGATCGACGCCGCGCCCGAGGACCTCAACACCGTCAACGCGGTCGACCGCAGCCAGATCGAGCAGGCCCTCATCAACCTGCTGAAGAACGCGGTCGAGGCCGGCGGTCCGCCCGAGGAGGTCACGCTCCGCCTCCGCGCCCACCGCGAGGGCGACGAGATCCAGGTCCTCGACCGCGGCCCCGGCATCCCGCCCGAGCTGCTGCCCAAGGTGTTGCTGCCGTTCTACTCGACCAAGCGCACCGGCACCGGCCTCGGCCTGCCCCTGTGCCGCGAGATCATCGACGCCCACGGCGGCAACCTCCGCATCGAGGCCCGCGAGGGCGGCGGCACCGCAGTCATCCTGTGGCTGCCCCGCCTCGCCGCCGCCTGACCTTCGGAGCATGCGCGAAGGGACATGCTCGCGCGAGCATGTCCCTTCGTTTTCGTCCTCACGGACGTGTCTGTTCAGACATGTCCGCTGGCGCAGGCACTAGAGGTTCGACTGGATCTCGGTGAACAGCCGCTTCCACAGCTCGCGCTCGCCCTCCGGCCCCTCGAGCACCCACACCTTGTCGCCGCTGACGTCGCGCTCGCCCATGTAGACCTTGGGATCCGCGGTGACCGAGGTGCTAGCCCCGTCGCTCGACTCGAGGCGGAGATAGTACTGACGCGTGAAGTCGATCGCCTGCGCCGAGTAGTTCCCGCCCACCGCCATCGCGCGGATGAACTTCCGCTCCGTCTTGATGATGCCCTTCTCCTCGTTCGTCACCGCGATGGGATAGCCGAGCGTCTTGAGGGCGCCGAGCGTGGCGGCAAACACCTCTGCGGGCGGGGCCGTAAAGGTATACGTGCCATGGGTCTGGACCTCCTCGGGGGTAATGACCGAGGCCCGGCTACCCGCGCAGCCTGTGAGGAACGGAGCCCCGGCCAGGGACAGCGTGACGAGGAAGGAACCTACGAGATTACGAATCATCACGCCGGACGGTATCACCCGCTCCGACCGGCGCCAACAATCCGCCCCGCCTCAGAACCCGATCTTGCGCATCACGAAGCGCGGCAGCCAGCGGATCACCAGCATCACCCAGCGCCAGATCGACGGCGTGTACACGACCGGCAGCCCGCCGTCGATCGCCCGCAGCACCTGCTGAGCGACGGCTTCGGGCTCCCCGGCGAACGGCGGCGGCTTCAGGCCGGCAGTCATCCCCGTCTTCACGAACCCCGGCTTGACCGTCACCGTACGCAGCCCCTGGGCGCGGAACTTGTGGTCGAGCCCCTCGAGGTAGCGCGACAGCCCGGCCTTGGCCGCCCCGTAGAGCACGACAGGCTTGCGCCCGCGCTCGCCGGCCACCGACGAGAACACGCACAGCGTCCCGCCGCCGCGGGCCAGCAGGCGCTTGCGGGCGTGCTCGCAGAACACCACCGTGCCGGTGAAGTCGACCGCCAGCACCTGCTCTGCCAGCGCCACGTCGGCCTCCATCGCGTCCTGCGTGGCGAACAGCCCCGCGGTCACCACCACCGTGTCGAACCCGCCGAGCTCCGCCTCGGCCGCGTCGAGCGCCGCCGCGAAGGTCGCCGACGACGCCAGGTCGCACGCGTGCGTCCCGACCGGCGCATGTTGCGGGTGACGGGCCGCCAGGTCGGCCGCGCTGCGCTGCAGCTCCTCGCCTTCACGCCCGAGCAGGAACAGCCGATCGCCGCGCTCGACCATGCGTCGCGCCAGCGCGCGGCCCATCCCCTTGGTGGCTCCGAGGAACACCACTCGCATGCCCGGGGAGGCTCGCAGGTGCCGCGCACGCGCGCAAGGGCTTGCGTTCCGGCCCGCCCGCGCTAGGTGGGAAGGTCGTGAAGATCGCAGTCTGCGCCGACGAGACCTACCCCGTCCATGCCGCGCTCCTGCGGCTCCTCGAGATCCACGGCCACACCCCGGTGCGCTTCGGCGCCTTCACCGGCGGCGATGTCTCGTGGCCCGAGGCGGCCGAGGCCGCTGCGGAGGCCGTGGCCGCCGGCACGTGCGACGAGGGGATCTTCCTCTGTTGGACCGGCACGGGCACCTGCATCGCCGCCAACAAGGTCGCCACGATCCGCGCCGCCCTGTGCACCGACGCCACCACCGCCGCCGCGGCGCGGGTGTGGAACCACGCCAACGTGCTGTGCCTGTCGCACCGCCTGCTCACCGACGACCTCGCCGACGAGATCCTGCGCGCCTGGTTCACCACCGACCCCGGCGACCGCGGCCGCGAGGGCGTCGCCCGCCTCGCCGCCGTCGACCGCCGCCACCGCCGTTGAACATGTCGCAAGCGCCATATCGCAAGCGCCATGTCGCAGGCGCCATGTCCTACGCGCCATGTACTTTTGAACACGTGGGAATGTCCCCGACGACATGCCCTTCACGACATGCTCCGAGCACCATGCCCGATCCGACATGCCCGCCAGGACATGCCCGCCGGGCCAGCCTCACGGCGGGTCGCCGAACATGCGCACCGACTGCGCCGAGCGGATCGTCCGCTCGGGGTCGATGCGGTCGCGCACGGCCAGGAATTGCGGCAGGCGCGGGTCCATGGCCGCGTAGTGCTCCGGGCGGGTGAACGCGTCCTTCGACAGGTAGATGCGCCCGCCCTCGGCGATCACCAGCTCGTTGAGCGCGTCGATTAGCTTCTGGGTGTCGTCGCGGACGGCGAAGTCGACCGCGATCGAGATCCCCGGCCGGAGGAAGCTGAGCATACCCTGCCCCTCGGCGGCCGCGTCCTTGATCACGCACAGGAACGAGGCCCCGCCGCGGCGCGTCAGCAGGTCGAGGAAGCGGCGGGCAGCGCCGCGCCCGGCCTCGTCGGGCAGCACGCACTGATACTGCGTGAAGCCGCGGCGGCCGTAGATCCGGTTCCACCGCAGGATCGCGTCGAGCGGGTAGAAGAAGCTGTCGGGGTGGCACAGCTTCTTCTTCACCCGCGGCACGTGGCGCCAGTACCACATGGTGTTGAACGCCTGCGTGGTCAGCTTCCAGCGCAGCACCCACTCGGGGAACATGAACGGCAGCGTCAGCCGGCGCGTGACCGGCAGCGGCCGCCCGCCCGTCTCCTCCGGCGTGGCCCAGCGGCCGCGATCGAGCAGCCCGCGGCCCATGTGCTTGCCGCGCGACAGGCAGTCGATCCACCCGACGGTGAACGGCCAGGTCTTGCCCGCCTCCTTGAGGCCGTCGATGAACTGGTCGATGTCGTCGACCCGCTCGGACTCGCTCCAAATCCACGGCGACGGGATCGCCTGTGTCTGGCACTCGACCTCGAGGATGTGACCCGTCAGACCCATCCCGCCGATCGTGGCCCAAAACAGCTCGGGGTCGCGCTCGGGTGAACATTCGACCAGCTCACCGGAGGGCACGCGCATGCGCAGCGAGCGGACGTGACGCGAGCCGAAGCAGCCGTGACTGTGGTGCCCCTTGCCGTGCACGTCGGAGGCCACCATGCCGCCGAGAGTCACGAATTGTGTGCCCGGCGTGGAGCCGATGAACCACCCGCGGCGCAGGAACAGGCGGTTGAACTCCCACAGCGAGAAGCCCGCTTCCGCGCGAAGCAGCCCCGTGCGCCCGTCCCAGTGGAGGATTCGATCGGCCAGGCGCGTTCCCACCACTTCGCGGCGCGACGGCGGCGGCAGCGACGAGTCGCCGTAGGAGCGGCCCAGCCCGCGGCTCAGGACCGCGTCCGACGTCGCGCGCTCGAGGTCTTCGCTCAGCACCTCGTGCCCGGGCACTGCGAGGTTGCCCCATCCCGCCACTGTCGGCTCGTCGCGGTCGCTCACGCGCTCGCAGTGTAGAGCAGCGTTCGCCGGTCCGCTATGCTCGCGCCGTGTCCGTCGGCAGCAGCGCCAAGATCACCATCGTCAGCGGCTCCAGCCGGATCGAGAGCCGCGTCGGCGCCGTCGTCGGCATCGCCGCCGAGACCGTCGCGGCCGCCGGCGCCACCGTCGAGGTCGTCCCCCTCCACGAGCTCGCCCTCCCCGTCATGGTCTATGGCGACCGCAGCCAGGACGACCTGCCGGGGGTGCAGATGATCCGCCGCCACGCCGCGTGGGCCGACGGCTTCGTCATCTGCACGCCCGAGTACCACGGCAACATGTCGGGCTGCCTGAAGAACTGGTTCGACTTCCTCTACGAGGAGCTCGCCGGCAAGTTCGCGGGCGTCCTCGCGGTCACCGGCGGCGGCGGCGGCGACATGTCGATCACCGCGGTGAAGACCAGCTTCGCCTGGTGCCACGGCTTCACCCTGCCGTACCACGTGGCCGCGCGGACCGTCGACTTCGACGCCGCCGGCAACCTCGTCAACAACCTCGTCGCCGACCGGATCCGCCGGGTCGCCTACGACGTCGTCCGCTACGCCCCGGTCGTGCGCGGCGCCTTCGAAGCGGCCCGCCGCCTCGGCCCCGGCGTCGAGGCCGGCGTCGCCGGCGCCCACACGTAGCCGCGAACCGGGCTCGTCCCGGGCCCCGCATCGCCACGATCTCGCCGTGAGGCCCGTGTCTCAACTCTCGCGGCCGCGCTCGTGACCGCGCGGCCGCGTGATATCGTGCCCGGCGTCATGACCACGCCCATCGAAGGCGCCCCTGCCGGGCTCGTCGTCGCCGACGAGCAGGCCGCCGCCGTCCACTTCCTCGTCGACGAGGAGCTCTACCCGCTCCCCGCGATCTACGGCGCCGCCTACGTCTTCATCGATCGCTGTTATGTCTTTTTGGACAGGCCCGAGCCCGCGCGCGTGCGCGTCGTCCTGACCGTCAAGGCGGGCGCGGCCGCGCCCGAGGCCCTGCGCGCGCTGATCGGCGAGTTCGCCAACGAGCTGCTGTCCTGCGCCTTCCGCCACCAGATCGCCCAGGACAACCGCGTCCTCATCGAGACCGCCACCATGCAGGCGCTGGCCGGCGCCATGGGCCAGCCGAGCCTCGACGACCTCGCCAAGTTCGACTTCAGCGACCAGGGCTTCGACGACCCGCTCGGGATCGCCATGTCGTGGGAGGAGAAGCACGGCCGCAAGTCGCCCAAGTCCGAGAGCGAGGGCGCGCCGTGAGCGACGTCCACGAGCTCCGCTTCTCCCGCCAGCTCTACAGCGGCGAGGCCGTCGACCAGGCCGTCAAGGCGTTCGCCCGCTTCGCCGCCTTCGACCTCGAGCAGACCGACGACCACTGGGTCGTGCGCATGCGCCCGACCAACCCCGACCTCGCCCGGCGCCTGCGCGGCGAGCTCGGCAACCACGCCCTCGGCCTCACCGTCCAGCGCGGAGGCGCCAAGTGAACCTGTCCCTTCAGCCAGCTCCCTCCCTCGTGCAGCTGCGCCCGCGCGCCGGCACCCAGGCCTACTTCCGCTGGCGCGCCGTCGGCGACCGCGTCCTCGTCACCAACCTCGAGGGCAACTGGCTGCTGCTGACCGCCCCCGAGTTCGCCCAGTTCGTCGAGGGACATGTCCCCGAGGACAGCGACCTCCACGCCCGCCTCAAGGCCGGCAACTTCCTGCGCGCCCACTACGACGTGCGCGCCGCGGCCGAGCGGATCCGGGCCCGCAAGAGCTTCCTCGCCGGCGGCCCCAACCTGCACATCCTCGTCGTCACCCTGCGCTGCAACGAGACCTGCGTCTACTGCCACGCCTCGCGGGCCAACATGGACCAGGTCCATACGGACATGACCCGTGAGACAGCGGAGCGCGCGATCGACCTGGTGTTCCGCAGCCCGAGCCCGTTCGTCACCATCGAGTTCCAGGGCGGCGAGCCGCTCGTCAACTTCGACGTCGTCAAGCACGCCATCGAGTACGCGGTCGACCAGAACCGCGCCCACGGCAAGCGGCTGCAGTTCACGATGGTCTCGAACTTCGCCCTGCTCGACGACGCCAAGCTCGAGTACCTGATCGCCCACCGCGTCCAGCTGTGCACCAGCATCGACGGGCCGGAGAAGCTGCACAACGCCCAGCGCAAGCTGCCGACCCAGGACGCCCACCAGCGCGCGGTCCGCTGGATCAAGCGGATCAACGAGGCCTACGCCGCCGCCGGCCTCGACCCGACGCTCTACCACGTCGAGGCGCTGCTCACGACCACGCGCGAGACCTTGCCGCTGTGGAAGGAGGTCGTCGACACCTACGTCGGCCTCGGCTGCAAGGCGCTGTTCCTCCGCGCCATCGACCCGTTCGGCTTCGCCGACCGCACCCGCCAGCGCCTCGAGTACCCGCGCGGCGACTACATGCAGTACTACCGCCGCGCGGTCGACTACATGATCGAGCTCAACAAGCAGGGCGTGCAGATCCTCGAGCGCTACGCCAGCATCTTCCTCACCAAGATCCTGCGCGGCGAGGACCCCAACTTCCTCGACCTGCGCAGCCCCTCCGGCGCGGGCATCGGCGCGCTGGCCTACAACTACGACGGCCAGGTGTTCACCTGCGACGAGGGCCGCATGCTGCACGAGATGGGCGACGACACGTTCCACCTCGGCGACGTGCGCACCAGCAGCTTCCGCGAGCTGGTCGGCCACGAGACGGTGCGGGCGATGACCATCGCCTCCAACCTCGACGGCCAGCCCGACTGCCTCCACTGCACCTACCAGCCCTACTGCGGCACGATCCCCAGCTTCAACCACAAGAGCCAGGGCTCGATCTTCGGCCGCATGCGCGAGAGCAACGTCTGCGCGGTGCACAAGGGCATCCAGGACTACCTGTTCGAGAAGCTGGCCGAGGCCGACGCCGAGACCCTGGCGATCTTCGACCGCTGGACCACCGTCCGCAGCCGCGATCACTTCGTCCAGCCGGCGCCGTGAGGTCGGGCTGCGCTTTCGGATGCCTGTGCGGACATGCCCGATCGAGCATGCCCGAACGGGCATCCCCGGAGAGGCCCCTCGGGCCACGTCACTCGCCGCCATCGGCCCCCGGCCCGGCCCACTGCTGAAGCGCCTCTGCTACCCTCGGTCCCGTGACCCACGAGTCGACCGCGGAGACCTGCCTCGAGCGCTGGTGTGACGAGCTGCCGGGCCGCGCCGTCATCGACTACGTCCACGCGCTCGGGTGGACGTTCGGCGAGGTGGCGCTGGCTGTCGGCGACGTCGCGCTCGCGCGGGCGTGGGCGGGAGGGTTCCGCGTCGACAGCGTGTTCGCGCGGGCGACCGCGCTGAGCCGGCTCGCCGAGGCGGCGCGCGGGCGGCCGGAGCTCGTGTCCGCCGCACTGCGCGAGGGCTACGCCTGCGCCACGCACGAGAGCCACCTCGTCGAGCTGCTCCTCGTCGACGACTTTACCGATCCCGCCGTCGCCGCCGTCGCCCGCGAGCGTGTGTACGAGCGCCTGGGCGAGTTCGGAGGCACGGCCGACCTCGCGTGGTACCTCGTACGCGCGCGGCTGCCCGAGGCCGAGGAAGCCGCGCACCTGGCCACGCTCGCGCGCGTACTGCCGCACCGCAACGAGGCCAGCCGCTGCGCCATGGCGGCGGCGCTGCGCATCGTCCATGCGCGCCGGGGCGACCTCGCAGCCGCCGAGGCCGCCCGACAGCTCGTCGACCTACGCGGCCCCTTGCCGCTGTACGTGAGCCGGGCCGTGATCGCCAGCGCGGCCGCGGCGGGCGAGCTCGAAGCGATCGCACCGGAGCTCGACTTCTTCGTGCGGCGCGACGTCCTGGTCGCGCTGGTGCGCAGCGGCGACGTCGAGGCCGCGCTCGCTCGGTGGCCCGGCGAGAGCGTCGCCCGTGACGCTCTCGTCGCTCGCCTGGCGCCCGATCATCCGCGCGCCGCCGAGTGGCGCGCGCGGGCCGAAGCAGGCGCGGCCGAGCTCGACGAGCAGTACGCCCTGGGCCTCATCACCAGCTTCGAGGTGTACGAGGCGCGTCTCGAGCTGATCGCACTGCGCGGCGCACATGACCGCTCACGAGCCCGCGCCGAGCTCCTGACCCTCGCCGCCTCGATCGCCGCCGATCACGCCGCGGTGCTGCAGAAGGAGCGGCAGTTCCTCACCGACGTCCAGGCCGGGACCCGCACTCTCGAGCCGGAGATCGACGAGAAATGGTTCACGCCCCGCGGCGAGCGGGCCCTCGCGCGCGCGCTGGACGAGTGGTGCGCCGCGCCCGACATGGCGACGCGGTTCGGGATCGGTCGCCGCGGGGTGAGGATCTTTCACGCCGCTACGGCCTTCGCCCGCCGCGGCGACGTCGCCCGCGCGGAGGCGCTGATGGAGCGCGCCTTCGTCGGCGAGGAGGCGCTCGTCTCGCTGATCGAGGCCGTCCAGCCCGGCCTCGTGCCGGCCTACCTCGCCACCGACCGGATCGAGACCGCGCTGGCGCTCGCCCAGTTCGCACCCATGCGGTCCGACGCGCTCGCGCCCCTCCTCGTCGAGCTGGCCGAGTTCGGGCACCTGGCCGAGGCGCTGGCGCTGCTGGAGCCCGCGCTCGAGCGAGCCAGCGGCGTCGGCGACCTCGTGAACCTGGCCCCCGCCGTCCTCGCGGTCGCGGACGACCGCTCCGCCGCCGCCGCCGAGATGGTCGACGCGCTCGACCGCGCCGACGCGGTCCGCGTCCACCACGCGTTTACGAGCTTCGAGGCGCCGTTCCCCGCTTGAGCGCGGCGAGCAGGCCGTCCCGACCGCGGATGTCGGAAACGACATGGCGACGCGAACATGTTCTCCGGGACATGGCGTGAGGAGCATGCTCGAAGGTCCATGTCCTCAAGGGCACGGGCAACAAGGCTCTCCGCGCCTCACTCGCACAGCGGCGCGAGCTCCGTGCACACGGGCTGGCCGAGGTCGTCGTTGCACTCCCACACCCCGCCCTCGCAGCAGCTCGCGCCCTCGACGCAGGGCGGGTCCGGCTCGGTCCCTGGCACGCAGCACGCCTCGCTCTGGCACAGATCGCCGGGCGCCGCGCACGTCGACTGACCTCCGTCGTCGTTGCAGGCCCACGCCCCGTCCTCGCAGCAGCTCGCGCCCTCGAAGCACGGCGGCTTCGCAGCCGGATCGCAGCACGCCGGCGGGCACACCTCGCCCGGCGCGTCGCACTCGGCGCACGACCACTTGCCGCCGGCGCAGCAGGCCGCGTCGGCGCAGTCCGGTCGCATCGGCGCCAGGCAGCAGCCGAGCTCGCCGACGGTCTCGCCGGGCGTCTCGTCGGGCCCGGTGCTGAAGACCGCCGTGGTCGACCCGGTCGTCGTGCTCGTCGACGTCGTGACCCCCGTCGTCGCCCCGGACGTGGTCGTCTCCGAGGTCGTGCTGGCCTCGCCGGTGGTCGGGCTCGCGTCGGTCGTCGTACCCGTGCCGGTCGTCGTGCTTGTGCCCGTCGTCGTGCTCGTGCCCGTCGTGCTGCCCGAGGCGGTCGTCTTGCCGTCGCCGCCGCAGCTCGCCAGCGCCAGCGCCAGCGCCAGCGCCGGAGTTCGAAGGAGACACGCGTGCATACACCCACTTCGCACGCCGCGCTGCCCCGCGCAAGTCCGCCGCCGAATACCGTCCCGACCTGTCCCCCAGGCCAGATGACCCTCACGCCGGCCTCGCGCTCGCGGGCGCCAGCGGCCGCACCGCCAGCGTCAGCGCCAGGCCGACCAGCAGCGCCACCGCCATGATCTGCAGCGTCGACGCGTACAGCTCGACCCGCGAGCCGCCGGGCGGCAGCGCCTTGAGCTGGGACTCGCGGATCGACGTGATGAGGATAGGCCCGGCCACGCCCGCGGCGCTCCAGGCGGTCAAGATCACCCCGTGGACCGCGCCGACGTTGCGGGCGCCGAACATGTCGGCCAAAAACGCCGGGATGGTGGCGAAGCCGCCGCCGTACATCGTGAAGATCACCACCACCGCGAGCTGGAACAGCTGCCACTGCCCGCCGGCGGCCAGCTGCGGGATCGTCACGAACAGCGCCGCCTGGACCGCGAAGAAGATCGAGAACACCGCGCGCCGGCCGATCCGATCCGACAGCGACGCCCAGAAGATGCGGCCGAACGCGTTGAAGCCGGCGATCACCGACACCATCGCGGCCGCCTGCTCGGGTGTCCTTTGGAACATGTCCTGCATCATCGGCGACGCCTGGGCCAGGATCGAGATGCCGGCGCTGATGTTGATGAACAGCATGCCCCACAGCAGCCAGAACTGGCGCGTGCGCACCGCCATCGGCATCGTCAGCTCCGGCTCGCCGCCGAGCTGGATGGCCTTTGGGACATATCCCTCCGGGCGCCAGCCGTCGGGCGGGCGAGCCAGCGCCCGCGCCGCGCCCATCATCACGAAGAAGTACACGGCCGCGAGGATCCACAGCGTCGACGCCACCCCGACCGACTGGATCAGCCGCTCCTTCACCGGCGCGGCGATCAGCGCCCCACCGCCGAAGCCGAGCACCGCCATCCCCGTCGCCAGCCCGCGCCGGTCGGGGAACCATTTCACCAGCGCGCTGACCGGTGACACGTACGCTAGCCCCAGCCCGGCGCCGCCTACCACTCCGTAGCCGACGAACAGCAGCCACAACCAGCCGAGCCACACCCCGAGCCCGCCGAGCGCCAGGCCGCCGGCGAACAGGCACGCCGCCAGAGTCGCCGCGCGCTTCGGGCCATGTCTCTCGAGCCAGGTGCCGCCGAACGCCGCCGACAGCCCGAGCAGCGCGATGGCGATCGAGAAAGTGTACGCCGCCGCCCCCTTCGGCCACGCCGGGTGCAGCGCCTCGATCGGTTTATTAAAGACGCTCCAGGCGTAGACCGAGCCGACACACAGATGGATCGCCACGGCGGCGGGCGGGATCGTCCAGCGGCTGCGCACGCCTCCACGATGCCAGATCGGCGGCGCGTCGGCACCGCCGCCCGTCGCCGCTTGCCTCGTCGGCGTTCGCGTCGCCCGCGGGGACACCCGCGCGTGGATCGCCGCGCTCAGCCGACGACCACCGTCAGCGTCACCGACTCGAGAGTGCCCTTGTCGGCGAACGCCGAGTCGCCGGCGCAGAAGCGCCAGGTGCCCTCGGACGGCTCGCCGACGAAGTCGCCGAAGTCCTCGCCGGGCCCGGCGCCAGGGCTCGGCGCGTACTCGCAGACCCCGTCGTCGCGGCATACCGCCTGGTCGATGCCGATCGTGTGGCCCATCAACTCGGCGTCGGTGCCGTCGTCGCGGAACGCCACCGGCCACACCGGATCGATGTCCGAGTTCTCGGTGCTGTCGGACATCCCGTCGTCGGCCGCCTCCGCGCCGCCGGGCAGGCTCAGGAGCGTCAGCACCGTGCCCTTCGGGCTCCACAGCTTGAACACCAGGTCGCCGACGTGCGGGTGGTCGGCCCCGATCTTCATCCGCACGTCGTGGACCACCCCCACCTTGGCGATCGCCAGATCGACGCACACCATCGAGGCCTGGCTGCCGTCGTAGAGGTCGCTCGGGATCATCAACGCGAGGCCTTCGAGCACCACCTCGGTGTCCTCGCCCTGGCTCTCGAACTGACACTCGGGGTCGCAGCCGTCGCCCGGCGCGAGGTTGCCGTCGTCGCACTGCTCGACGTCGTCGCGCACCAGACCGTCGCCGCAGGCCGCCAGCTCGCAGCCCGCGGTGCAGGCGGCGTCGTCGGCGTTGGCGGCCCCGAGGTCGCACTCCTCCTCGCCCTCGACGATGCCGTTGCCGCACATGTCCGAAGGACCAGGCCCGGTCGAGGTCGACGTCGCCTCGGTCGTCGTCGGCGCGACGGCCGTCGTGTCGCCGGTGGTCGGGTCGCTCGCGGTCGTCGGCCCGTCCGTCTCGTCGCCCGCGGTCGTCCCATCGCCCGTGCTCGTGCTCGTGCTCGCCGACGTCGCCCCGCTCGCCGACATGCCGACAGTCAGCCCAGTGTCGGCCGGATCGCCGCCGCAGGCCGGCAACAACGACAGGAACGCCACGAAGCTCCGCACGTGCATGCCGCGGCCTATGGCACAGCCGCGCGCGCGTGCCAAGCGTGCCTGTCCGCGCTCGTGACAACCTTCACGCCCGACGACGAGGCGCTTGCCGCCGCCACCTCTCCCTGCGGCCCCGTCGACGTCACGCTCGCTCGCGGCTGACGGGGAAGCTTTCCGAAAGGACAGGTGCCGCTCGCGGTTCGCCGTCGCTCAGCGCCGGGGCGTGATCCGGAAGCACTTGTGGATCTTCGGGCTGCGCGCGAAGTCCTTGGGGATCGTCGACGCCGACAGGTCCTCGATGTCGAGGTCGGCCAGGCGCTCCTGGTCGAGGCGGAAGCGGCGGTAGTTGGTCGAGAAGATCAACACACCGTCGCGCTCGAGCAGGCGCACCGCCCCGCGGATCAGCTCCACGTGGTCGCGCTGCACGTCGAGCACGCCCTCCATCTTCTTCGAGTTGGAGAACGTCGGCGGGTCGAGGAAGATGGCCCCGTAGCGGCGCAGCTCGCGGGCCATGAACTCGCGGCACTCGGCCTCGACCACGCGATGCTGCGGCCCGCGCAGCCCGTTGAGCTCGAGGTTGCGGCGGGCCCACGCGCAGTACGTGCTCGACAGGTCGACCGACGTCGTCGACAGCGCGCCTGCCTTGCCGGCGTAGACCGACGCCGAGGCGGTGTACGCGAACAGGTTGAGGAACCGCTTGCCGCGGGCGGTCTGGCCGACCAGCGCGCGGGTGTCGCGATGGTCGAGGAACAGCCCGGTGTCGAGGTAATCGGTGAGGTTGACGAGGAAGCGACCCGGCCCCTCGCGCACCTCGAGCATGTCGCCCGCGTCGTCGCGACGGCCGTACTGCCCGCCGCCCTTGGCCCGCTCGCGACGCTTGCACACCACCTGCGTCGCCGGGATCTCGAGCGCGTCCGGGATCACGCGCAGCGCCTCGCGCAGGCGCGCCGCGGCCCGCACCGGATCGATCTCGGCCGGCGCCGCGTACTCCTGGACCATGGCCCAGTCGCGGTAGAGGTCGACCGCAATCGCGTACTCGGGGATGTCGGAGTCGTAGAGCCGGTAGGCCTCGAGCCCGTGACGCGCTGCCCAGCTGCCGAGCTGCTTGCGGTTCTTCCGCAGCCGGTTGAACAGCGCCTCGCCGCCCTCGCTGCGGGTGAACTTGCGCGGCGGCGGGGCCTCGCGCGGCACGTCGAAGCGCAGCAGGTTGACGGCGATCGCCCCATTGTAGAGCACGTGGCGCCGCTCGGCCCGCAGGCCGATCGCGTGCCCGAGCTCGAGGTCGGGCGCCAGGATCGCCGCCTTCCACCCGCCGAAGTGATCGCGCAGCCGCTCGCCCAGCAGCTCGTAGAGCGCCGGCATGTCGGCGCGGACCCCGAGCCGCTCGCCGTAGGGCGGGTTGGTGGCGACCAGCCCCATGGCCTCTCGTTCCTGTCCCGAAGGACCTGTCTCCGGGGCCACGAGCTCCGCGAGCTCGCGCCGCTCGACGCGGATCCGCCCGCCGAGCCCGGCCCGCGCCGCGTTGGCGACCGCCGCCTTGACCGCCGCCGCGTCGCCGTCGTAGCCGAAGATCGGCGGCACCTTGCTGATCCCGATCGCCGCGCGCGCGCGCGCCTCGGTCAGCAGCTCGGTCCACAGCGCCGGCTGGTGGCCGCGCCAGCCGAGCAGACCGAAGTACTCGCGCCCGAGCCCGGGCGCGCGGTCGCAGGCCATGTGCGCCGCCTCGATCAGCAGCGTGCCCGAGCCGCACATCGGGTCGACCAGCGGCGCGCCCGCGGCCGCCAGCGCCGGCCAGCCCGCGCGCATCAGCATCCCCGCCGCCAGGTTCTCCTTGATCGGCGCCTCGGCCCCTTCTTCGCGGTAGCCGCGGCGGTGCAGGCCCTCGCCGGCGAGGTCGATCGAGATCACTGCCTCGTCGTGGGATGTCTCTTGGAACATGCCCTTGATGCCAGATGACGCCGGCTTGCGCAGGTGGACGCTGACCCGCACGTCCGGGCGCTTCACCGCGACGTCGGGGCGGATCCCGGCCTTGGCGTTGAACTGGTCGACGATCGCGTCCTTGACCCGCTGCGCGCCGAAGCGGGTGTGGACGATCGCCGCGTTGGCGCCGGTGAAGTCGACCGCCATCGTCCCGCGCGCCGACATGTGCTGGCGCCAGTCGACCCTCTGCACCGTCGTGTACAGCTCGTCGGCGTCGCGTGCCGGCCCGACGCCGACCTCGAGCAGTACTCGTCCGGCCAGCCGCGACCACAGGCACGCGCGGTAGCCGACGACCAGCGGCCCGCGGAAGTACACGCCGGCCGGCTGGAGCCGGATCGCCGTCGCACCGAGCGCGCGAAGCTCGTCGGCGAGCAGCTCGAGGAGGCCTTGCGGGGCGCTGGCGAAGAAGTTGTGCTCGTTCACGTGGCGCCCGGGCTATAGCGACTTTCGCGCGCGCACGCGAGTCCGCCGGTGCGTGCGTCGACTTGCGCCGGGCGTGCGAGCTGACCTCACGGACATCCAGCGCGGTGCGCTATCTGCGACGTGGGCCTCGCTCACGCCGGTCTGCGGCGCCGACGGGCGCCGGCGAGCGCGAGCAGGGCCCACAGACCTGGCGCCAGGCCGCCCTGCGCCGCGCCGCCGATCCGGCAGCCGTCGTCCTGGCCGTAGCCCGGCGGCAGCGCGCCGCCGCTGGCCGGGCCGGTCGCTTCGCCGCCGGTCGACGACGGCTCGCCGCCGCTGCCGGGGATCCCGTCGGTGGTCGGCACCTCGTTGCCGGTCTCGTCCCCGCCCGTCCCCGTGCCGCCCCCCGTGCCCCCGGTGGTCCCGCCCTCGACCGGGCACAGCGGATCGGACGGATCGCCGTCCGGCGGGCACTGCGGATCGTCGAGCATGTACACCGCCGAACCTGTCCCCTGGACCAGGAACGGCGCCGGCCACACATCTGTCCCTTGGGGCATGGCCATCAGGTCAGCCGCCTGGATCGTCTGCGCGGTCGCGGCGTCGAACTGCCACGCCGCCGCCACCTCGGCGCTGGCGATCCGGCGGCGGAAGCCGACGTCGACCAGCCACAGCGTCGGGTCGCCGGCGACCTGGACCAGCGCCGGCGCGCCGGCGATCGCCTGCCACTCGGGGATCGCGTTCAGCGTCGCGTCGTCGACCTTGGCCATCTGCCACAGCGTCGACAGCGACCACGCCTCCAGCGCCGCCGGATCGGGCACGTGGCGGCGCACCCCTGGCGGCAGCTCCGGCGGCGCGCAGGCGAATTGCAGCGGACTGCCGTCGAGCTGCGTCGGCTCGTCGCCGCCGAGGTCGACCCCGTACACGTAGACCGGGTGCGACGCGCCGTCGAGCAGACTGCGCGGGAGCCCCAGCGACAGCCCGTGCGCACACGAGCCCAGCACCTGGCACAGGTCGTCGCGGTGCTGGTCCGCCTTCACCGTCACCTCGATCGCGTTGGGATCGCCGTGCGGCGCCATGAAGCTGACGATCGCGTCGACCGGCGTGTCCTTCTGATCCGGGTCCCACGCCCAGCCCTGGACCCCCGCCGCGCAGTCGGCCGCGTCGAGCGTGCCCTCGGCCGGCGTGTTCGGCGGCACCACGCACGCTCCTTGCGCCTGCAAGATCTCGATGTCGTCGCCGTAGTAGAAGCGGAGGATGTCGGCGACCTTGTAGCCCTTCGTGTTCTCGAGGCAGCGCGCGCCCCACTGGGACATGCAGCCGCGGTTCTGCCCGTAGCCGCTCGAGTTGAGGTCCTCGGGGAACACGAACCCGAGCTCGGTCTGGTCGACGTCGTAGACCGTGTTGCCCTCGTTGAAGGTCACCCACTTCTCGGTCGCCGACGCCGTCCCGTTGTCGGTGTCGATGCAGCTCGCCGGCTGCTGGCTGTCGCCCGCGACGTAGAAGGCGTACGTCAGCCAGTCGTTGTACGACAGGTACTGCCCGGCAGTCGCCGCCACCGCGTCGTACGCGACCTGCTTCGGCTCGGTCCCGCAGCCGTACACCTGGCAGCCCTGGCCGTCGCAGATCTGGCCGTCGTTGGCCATCGCGTAGTAGGCCACCGAGCGGGCCGCGATCGCCTGGGCCTTGAGCGCCTCGAGGTTGGCCCCGCCGTTCTCGCAGGTGATCACGTGCGGCAGGTAGTCGGTCTCGGTCGCGCGCGACACCCCCTCGACCACGATGTTGCAGTAGGCCTGGCCGATCGGCGTCGGCACGGCCGCCAGCGGCTCGGGCAGCGGCGAGCCCTTGTCCTTCGTGGGCGCCATGCCGCGCGGCGCGCCTGGCTGTTCCGACAGGTCCGAAAGGCCATCCAGGACCTCGGTCCGCGCCACCTCCCCGTCCGGCTGCGCGGGATCACAGGCCGAGAGCGACAGCAGCACGACGAACGGGGCGCGGGTCATGACAGACACCTCCACCCGTCATCATGCCCGGGGCGCTTTCGCGCTACAAGAGAAGTCGAGGTGCACTCAGGGGCGTGCCCGATGCCTCCAGGGCCTCTCCATCCGCGGCATCACGCGCTCCCCGCACTCGCCTGCGGTTCGCGCATCCACCCGCTCCTGGCCGTCTTCCGCTTCCTTTCGACCGCGGCAGCGGGCCGGCGCCGTCTCCCGACCTGCAGTTCAGGCGTCTACCGCACTGGGCCCGCGCCTCGTGAGCAGCGGCGGGAATGCTCCGAGCGCGCTACGGTTCTGATCGTCGCTGACGTGATGGAAGCGGATCGACGCGCCCGACGCGGGGTATCGCCGTGGACCAGGCTCGTGAGCGCGCTCGGGCTCGGCGCGCTCGCTCTCGCCTGTCAGCCCGCCGATCCGTGCGCCCGCACGGGGGCCGGCGCGCTGTGCCTCGATCTCGCGGGCGCGCGCACCTACACCTGGAGCCTCACCGCCAACGCCACGGTCGTGGCCGATCTCGACGGCGACGGCCGCCCCGACCTCGTCGTCGGCGGCGGCGCCCGCGGCACAGTCGGCGTGTTCTGGGGCCGCGCCGATGCGCGTGGCGTTCAGGACATGTTCGATGGGACAGCCACGAGTTGGTCGATCGGCAGCTCCACGCAGGACCTCGCGGTCGCCGACCTCGACGGCGACGGCCGCCTCGACGTCGCCACCGCCCTGCCCGGCCGCGCCGAGATCGTCGTCCTCCGCGGCCAGGGCGGGCGGGCGCTGGCCGAGCCCGAGCGGATCGCCGTCGGCGACGGCCCGCGCCGCCTCGTCGCCGCCGATCTCGACGCCGCCGGTCCCTCCGAGCTCGTGGTCGTGAGCGAGACCGCCGGCGCCGTGACGGTCGTCCGCGGGCTCGTCGCCGATCCTCCCGTCAGCGTCGGGACCGGCGCGCGCGACCTGGCGATCGCCGACCTCGATAGCGACGGCCACCTCGACGTCGCGGTCGCAGTCGCCGACGCCGGCGCGGTCCAGGTGCTGCTCGGCGACGGTCACGGCGGCCTCGTGACCGGCCCGCGTCACGCAGTGAGCCTCGCGCCCACTGCGGTCGTCGCCGCCGATCTCGACCGCGACGGCGCGATCGATCTCGCGACCCTCGACGTGCTCGCCGACGACGTCACCATCCTGCACGGCGACGGCCAGGGCCGCCTGCGCGCGCGCAGCCGCTGGCCGATCGATCCCGAGCCGCACGGCCTCACCGTCGCGCCCGGCGATGACGGGCAACCTGCCCTTTTCGTCCTGTCCGATCAGACAGGCAACATCCAGCGGATCGATCCCCGCCGCGGCGTCGTCCTCACCGGTACTCCGCCCGCGCAGCCGAACCACCTGCTGGTCGGCGACCTCGACGGCGACGGCCGCGACTCGCTCCTCTACGCCGGCTTCGCCGCCGGCCTCGGCGAGCTCGTGCCCGCCCGCGGTCTGCACGTCGAGCCGCTGTGGCAGCGCCAGCGCACCGGCGGCACTGTCCCGCTCGACATCGACGCCGACGGCGTCGACGAGCTGCTCATCGATCTCCAGGAGCAGCCCGAGCCCGATCCGTCCGCGCCGATCGATCCCGAGGATCCGCCGTCGCGCACCCTCGAGGTCGCGCGCGGGTCGGAGGCGCTCGACCTCGAGCTCGACTCGAACCTCGGCGGTCCGCTGCGCGGCGCGGTCGCGGCCGACTTCGACGGCGACGACCGCAACGATCTCGTGCTGTGGGATGGCCGCACGATCGCCGTCCTCCGCGGTCTCCCCGACGGCACCTTCGCCCCCGGCGTGCCCGCGCTGCAGCCCAGCGAGCCGCGAGCGTACGCCGTCGTCCACGCCGCCGATCGGGACCGCCTCGTGTTCGCCGACAACCTCTCGCTCCAGGCCCTGCACCTCGGGTCCGACGGCGCCCTCGCCGTCGAGAGCGAGGTCTCGCTCGATGATTTCCCGGTCGGCCTGTCCGCGGTCGATCTCGCCGGCGACGGCCGCACCGACCTCGTCGTCCATCTTTCCGACTCGATGCTGCTGATCGAGGACCTGCAGCTCGACGCCCCGCGGCGGATCGATTCGCCGGCGAGCGCCCGCACAGTCGACCTCCTCCTCGTCCCCGGTGAGCACCCGCGGCGCGACGCCATGGTGTGCGCCAACCCGGGGCTCGTCCTCATGCCCGACCTGTTCGGGCCCTCGCCGGGCGCTCCGGTCGTGCTCGACCCGCTCGGCTGCGAGCGCCTCGCCCTCTTCGACCTCGATGGCGACGGCCGGCGCACCGAGGTCGTCGCCCTGAGCACCGACGGTCCGGCCAGCGGTGTCCAGCGCGTGGTCCTGACCCCGTGGCTCCGCGACGACCACGCCTGGCGCGAGCTCGCCTCCCGGGCCGTGACCGAGGCGTTCGGAGCTCCGCGTCTGATCCAACGAGGCGGCGGCCGGCTGGCTCTCCTGCGTCACAGCTCGAGATCCGAATTGGTCGCCGAGGACATGTCCCTCGGGCCAGCCATTGCCGCTCGCCCGCGCACCCGGCTCAGCAGCGGATTCGGCGCCGAGCCCGGCGACTTCGACGGCGACGGTGCCATCGACCTGTTCCTCCACTCCGGCCTGTTCTCCGGCGCCAGCCGTCACGGCTTCGCTTTCGGCGACGGCGACGGCGGGTTCGGGCCGACCGAGCTGCAGAGCGACTTCCTCGCCGCCGATGTCGCGAGCCTGCAGGTCCTGGCCTTCCAGCTCGACGACGACCCCGCCGAGGAGCTCGTCCTCACCCTCCGCTCGCTCGCCCAGGACCACACCGAGCTGGTCCGCGTCGATCTCGAGGACGGCGAGCCCCGTCTGCAGCGGTTGCTCCGCTTCCCCTCGCAGCGGTTCGTCAACTTCTTCCCCGGCGATCTCGACGGCGACGGCCGCCTCGACCTCTTCGTCGTCGGCCCCGTCGAGGCCCTCGCCGGCGGTCCCGTCGGCCCGGCCGGGGGCGTCGGGGGCAAGACGGTCCGGCGCACCGCGAATCTCCGCGGAGTCGAGGGCGGCTTCGCCGAGGCTCGCTGGGACGAGCTCGAGCTCGGCGAGTCCTTCAACGTCGGCGGGCTCATCGAGCTCGACGGCGACGGCCGCCTCGATCTGCTGTCCTACAGCTTCGGACTCGACGTGGCCTCTGGCCTCGGCGACGGCCGCTTCCAAGCGCCTCGCCGGTGGACCGAAGTGAACCCGTACGACTTCGCCGTCGGCGACCTCGATCGCGACGGCCGGCCCGACATGGCGGCCGTCGTCCTCCTCATCAGCGCGCCCCCTGGGTTCCAGCAGCAGCTCCTGTGGCTTCGCGGCGGCGTGACGGCCGCGCCGCCGCAAGCGATCTTCAACGGCGCGAGGAGCGTCGACATCGCCGACATGGACGGCGACGGCGAGCTCGATCTGCTGGTCGCCGGCAACGACGACGCAGTGCACGTCGGCCGCTACCGCGACGGCGGCTTCCGCTTCGACCGCTACCCCGTGCCCGGCGGCTCCCAGATCATGCGGGTCCGCGACGTCGACGACGACGGCCTGCGCGACCTCATCGGATGGGGCACCGGATCCTTGACCATCGTGAGGCAGCTGCCGTGACCGTCCGTCTCCTCTCCTTGCTCGCGCTTCTGGCCGCCTGCGACCGCCTGCCCGAGCCCAGCCTCGAGGGCCAGCACGTCCGGATCGCCGCGAGCCCGGGCCTCGGGCCGTGCGCCGGCAACCTCGCGCACATGGACCTGTTCGTCGCGCGCATGGCCGCCGAGACGGGCGTCCCGGCGCCGACCGGCGACGATCGCTTCACCTACTACTGGCTGACCGCCGAGGACTTCGTCGACCTCTCGCCGTGCCCGCGCGAGGTCTCCGCCTGCACCGTCTTCGACACCATCTACTCTCGCGAGGCGGTGCTCGACCACGAGCTCGTCCACCTGTTCGGCTTCGACACCTCGAGCTTCTTCGCCGAGGGCTTCGCCGTCGCCTACGAGGGCCTCGGCGGCGGCGTCTACGACATGCGGCCCACCATGATCACGAGCCGCGACATCTGGTCCTCGCTGCTCGCGGTCCTGTGGTTCGGCCTCAGCTACGACGACGCCGGGGCCTTCGTCGCTTACCTCCTCGATCGCCACGGCCCCGCCAAATTCCAGGCGGCGCTGCCCCACTTCCCGCTGCTCGCCTCGCGCTCGGGCATCGATCGCGTGTTCCGCAATTACTTCGGCGTCTCGCTGGCCGACAGCGTCGCCGAGTTCATTGCCGAGCGCGAGCGGTGCCCGCACCTCGCCTACGATCGCAAGATCATGGAGTGCGACGCCCCGCGGATCGCCTGGGACGGCCGGCACCACGCCGAGTACCGTCGCATCGCCGCCGACGAGCCCGACGCGCTCGGCCCGTTCGGGCGCGACTCCCTGCTGATCCTGCGCAGCATCGACGTCCCGGAGGACGGCACGTACGAGCTCGAGATCGTCACCGACCCGCGCGTCGGCGAGAGCGACCTGTCCGGCTTCCACACGCTGAGCGTGGTCGGCTGCGGCCGCTGCGACGACGAGCCTGCCGTGCACGAGACCACCGATATGGCCCGCGTCGAGCTGCGCGCCGGCCGGCACGCCCTGCGGCTCCACGGCCTCACGACCGTCGACACCCGCGTCGCCTGGTCGATCACCCGCGTCGACGACCCGACCCCGCGCTGAGGCATGCCCGATCGTACATGTCCGATGAGGCATGTCCGATGAATCATGTCCTGGATGCCCTCTGCCGCGCTCGTCACCTGTCCGATGGAACAGCCCCCACGAGACCCTCCGAGCGCGAGGCCGAACTGCTCGCGCCCCCCTGACGCTTCGCCGCGGCGCCCGTCGCCGGCCGACGTGTCGATCCAGACAGGTGTGACGACCACAGCCCGTTCGGCGCGCCGCCGCGCACGGCTCCAGCAGCAACGGACCTCGACCGCGCTCGCCTCGGCGGGCCTTCGGACGCGCCCGGACGCCGCTCCAGCCAGGACCGCGTCGCTCTCGCCATACCGGGGACCACGACCGGCGAGCCCCGCGCCGGCCCTCGCGGTCCGAAGCCCGTCCGACGCAGCGCTTTACAACCCGCCCCGGGCAGTGCTCTCGTGATGCTCGGGTTGATGCGCCCCTCGGTCTTCGTGTGGTTCGGCCTCGCGGCGTGCGCCGGCGCGCTCGCCTGCGTCCGCGACGACGCCTGCGACGGCGGCCATCGCCTGTTCGGCGGCCGTTGCCTCGACCTCGGCGCTGCAGTGGCCTCGCGCTGGGGCTTCGCCCCCGAGGCAGTGGAGGTCGCCGACCTCGACGGTGACGGCGTCGCCGACCTCGTCGCCGCCAGCCCCGACGCCGGCGCCATCACGGTCGTCTGGGGCGGCAAGGACATGTCCTCGGGGACAGCCACGACCTGGTCGGTGGCCGCCGCGATCGACGGCCTCGCGCTCGTCGACCTCGACGGCGACGGCCGCCTCGACGTCGTCACCGCCGCCCCCGACGACGACGCAGTCGCCGTCCTGCGCAACCGCGGCGCCCGCGAGCTCGCGCCGGCCCGGCTCCATCCCACCCTCGTGCCCGGGCCCACCGCGCCGCGCGCGGTCGACCTCGACGGCCGCGGCCCCGCGGAGATCGTCACCCTCCACCGCGACGCGCACAGCCTCGGCGTCCTGCTCGACCTCAAGCCGTTCGTCGCGCTCGAGGTCGGCCTCGGCCCCGTCGCTCTGGCCGACGGTGACTTCGACGGCGACGGCCGGCGCGACCTCGCAGTCGCCCTCGCCGAAGAGGCCGCGGTCCAGCTCGTCGTCGGCGACGGCGCCGGCGGCCTCTCGCTCGGCCCGCGGCACCCCGTCGGTGTCGCCCCGTTCGCCGTCGTCGCCGGTGACTTCAACGGCGACGGCGCCCAGGACCTCGCCACCGCCGACGCCCTCGCCGACGCAGTCAGCGTCCTCTACGGCGACGGCGCCGGCCGCCTGCGCGCGCGCGCCAGCTGGCCCACCGATCCGGACCCGCGGGCGCTGGCCGCGGTCGCCGACGGTACCGGAGGACATGTCCTTTACGTCCTGTCCCATCAGACATCTACGATGCAGCGCCTCGACCTGCGGCGCGGCGTCGATCAGGTCGGGGCCACGCGTGAGCGGGCCGCGGCCCTCGCCGCCGGCGACCTCGACGGCGACGGCCGGGCGGAGCTCGTCTACGCCAGCCGCTCGGGGCGCGAGCTCGGGCGGGTCGTCCCCGATGCCCCCGGCTTCTCGCTCGCGCCGCGGTGGGAGACCGGACCGGCCCGGCGCGCCTTCCCGCTCGACCTCGACGACGACGGCCACGACGAGATCGCCGTCGTCCCCGCCGCCGAAGCCGACGCCGTCGTCGACCTCGATCGCACCGCCAACCTCCAGCTGTGGCGCGCCGGCGTCGACGAGGTCGTCGACATCGACCTCGCCCCGCTGCCGCGCGTCGACGCAGTGGTCGTCGGCGAGCTCGACGAGCGCCCCGGCCGCGAGCTCGTCGCCTGGTCTTACGGACAGCTCGTGATCGCCGGCGAGACCGCGGACGAATGGGTCGCAGGCGAGCTGATCGAGGTCCCCGGCCTGACCGGCGTCATCGTCGTCGACCGCGACGGCGATGGCCGCCAGGAGCTGCTGTTGAAGCAATTCTTCGGGTCCGGCAGCCGGCTCGATCACGTCGAGCTCACCGCTGACGGCAGCCTGAGCGAGCTCGCCTCGCGCCCGTTCACCGGCTTGCTCGGCCCCGTCGCCACCGTCGACCGCGGCGACGGCGGCCCGCAGGACCTCCTGGTCATCGCCGGCAACCAGCTGCGGTTCGACGACGGCGGCGACGAGCCGCGCACCATCACCCTCGACGGTGTCGGCAGCGTCGTCGAGTTCGCGCTCCACGACTTCGACGCCGACGGCCGGCTCGACGCCATCCTCTGCACCAGCGTCGGCATGCTGCGCGTCGACGACCTGTTCGGCGAGCCACCGGGCGAGCCGACCCGCATCGATCGCAGCGGCTGCAGCCAGATCGACCTCCACGACTTCGACGGCGACGAGCGGCTCGACATCCTCGCCGAGCAGAGCGACAGCAGCGGCGGCGCCACCCGCAACCTGCTGAGCCTGTGGCTGCAGACCGAGACCGGCGGCTGGAACCGGCTGGCGAGCCAGAGCCTCCCGGGCAGCAGCGGGCGCACCCGCGTCGTGCGGCTCGACGACGACAGCTGGCTCGATCTGCTGGTCGACGAGATCGATCAGCCGGCGCGCGTCTACGACATGTCCTTCGGGACAGCCATCGCCGACGAGCCGGTCTTCACCGGCGACCTCGGCTACCGCTTCGCCGACCTCGACGGCGACGGCGCGCTCGATCTGCTCGGCGTCGGGCGCGGCCTCGCGGTGGCCCACGGCGACGGCCAGGGCGGCTTCTCCCCGGTGCAACAGCGCGCGCTCGGCGACCTCCTGCCGGGGGCCGAGCGGATCTGGAGCGCCGCCGTCGAAGACCTCGATCACGACGGCGACGCCGAGATGATCGTCGTCGCCCAGCGCGCCGACGGCTGGCGCTCCGACCTCCGCCTGCTCGAGCCGGGGCGCGCCGCCCGGCCCGACGAGCCCCCGCTGCTCGAGCTGCCCCGCGTGTTCACCCAGATCGCCCTCGCCGACTTCGACGGCGACCGCGGCCTCGACCTGCTCGCCTGGGCCGGCCTGCCCGATCCGCAGTACGCGGTGCTCCGCGGCGACGGCCACGGCGGCTTCGCAGATCCGTCCTGGTCCCCGATCGCGCTCGAGAGCACCGCCCCAAGCGTCCGAACGATCGACCTCGATCGCGACGGCCGCCTGGACCTCCTCGCCAATCAGAGCGACGGCCTCGTCCTGCACCCCGGCCTCGGCGACGGTCGCTTCGCCGAGCCGCGCCCGTGGCACTCGCTGAGCGGCGGCGGCTTCGTCGGCGCCGGCGACCTCGACCGCGACGGTCGGCCCGAGCTCGCCATGCTCGTCGCCGGCGGCCTCGTCGCAGTCCACGGATCGCCTGGCGGCGCAGTCACTCGGCCCGACGTGTTGTTCGCCAAGGCCGGCGCCGGCGCGGTCGTCGATCTCGACGGCGACGGTCAGCTCGAGATCCTCGCCGGCACCGGCGACGCCCTGCACATCGGCCGGCGCGAGCTCGACGGTCGCACCACCTTCGTGCGTCACGACCTCGAGCTCAAGGGGCTGTCCGGCATCGTCACCGCCGACTTCGACGGCGACGGCCTGCTCGACCTCGGCCTGCGCAGCGGCGCCGGCGTCGCGATCGTGAGGCAGCGGCCATGACCCGTCGACTCTCCCTCGTCCTCGCCGCCCTCGGCCTCGCCTGCGACCCCTTGCCGCCGGTGCGTCACGAGGGCGTGCACGTGCGCGTCGCTCCCGACCCCGGCCTCGAGCTGTGCGGCGGCACCCTCGCGCACATGGACGACTTCGTCGCCCGCGTGTCCGCCGAGTTCGGCGTCGACCCGCCGATCGGCGACGATCGCTTCACCTACTACTGGCTCGATCCCGAGGACTTCGGCAAGCGCACCCCCTGCCCCGACGCCGTCGCCGGCTGTGCCGTCTACGACGGCGTCTACTCCAAGGTCGCCCCGCTCGACCACGAGCTCGTCCACAGCGTCTCGTTCGCCTACGGCGTCGGCCCGCAGATCTTCGTCGAGGGCCTCGCCCGCGCCTACGAGGGCCTCGAGGCCTGGCGTTCGCCGCAGCCGGAGCGGCCGCGCGACGTGTGGAAGTTCGTCAGCGCCAACTGGATCGCCCCGCTCGACTATGACGTCGCCGGCGCCTTCACCAGCTACCTGATCGCCCGCTTCGGCCTCGACGTCTTCCTCACGATGTACGCCGGCCTCGGCCTCGTCGCTCGCGAGGGCGCCATCGATCGCGCCTTCAAAAACCACTTCGAGGTCGACCTCGCGCGCACCATCGACGACTTCACCGCCGACGGCGGCGACTGCCTGCACGAGCACGCCGATCCCAAGCTCAGCGAGTGCGGCGCCCCCGAGATCGCGTGGGACGGCGAGTACGCCGCCGAGTTCCGCCTCCTCGCCTGCGAGCAGGAGGACGCGATCGGCCCGTATTACGGCGGCGACGTCGTCGTCATGCGCAGCCTCGTCGTCCCGGTCGAGGGCACCTACGACATCGCAGTGATCACCGACGAGCCCGCGCTGGCGCCCTCGCTGGCGCTCTCGCTGTTCCCGTGCAGTCAGTGCGGCACCGACCTGGCCGTCACCGTCGGCGCCGGCGAGCGCATCACCGCCCGGCTCGCGGCCGGCCGATACTCGCTGCGCCTGCACGGCTCGGCGCGCCGCGAGGCCCGGATCGGCTGGGCGCTGACGCGACGTCCCGACGACGGCGACCGCTGACGCGACGGGTCCGGTACATCCTTCGGACATGTCCGTTTCGACATGCCCTGAAGGCCAAGTCTCATCGGACATGTCCGTCTCGACATGTCCCGATCGACAGCTCGCCGCAAACCCGCCCGGCGAACCTCACGACGGCTTCAGCGTCTTGCCGGCGCGCTCCGCTTCTTTCAGCTCCGCCCGCGTCGGAGCCCCCGTCTTCCTGGCGCAGGTGTCGATCAGCTCCTGCGCGCGCTCGCGGGCGATGCCCGGGGCCGCCTCGCGGAACGCGTGCGTCTGACAGGCCGCGAAGCGCAGGTTGTTCTGGGCCACGCAGAACTCCTGGGCCGGGTCGAGGTCGACGTCCTTCATCACCGCCCACCTGTCCGCCTCTGCCTTGTCGCCGCCCAGGCGGTGGCCGACGAACGCGTCGTAGGCCGCACGCATCTCGGCGCAGGCGGTCTTGATGTCGGCCGGCAGCGACTCGGGCACCGTCGCTGCCTTGTCGATGTCGGCCACGATCGCCTTCGCGCGATCCGCCTCCACCTTCTCCTTCAGCCGGCGCATGTCCTCGCCGGCCTTCTTGGCGGACTCGGCCGGATCGCTCTGCGTCTCGAACGCCGCCGCGATGCTCTTCGATTGTGCGCCCGGCTTGCTCTCCCCGCAGGCGAACAACAGCGGCGCACACAGCAGCGCCGCCGACGGATGCAGTCGTACAGCTCCCATGGTGGTCCTCCTGACTCGTTGCAGGCGCAACCATGGCAGCGGTGGCCGCTCGCGGCCACCGTTCACGCGCGGGGCCGTGCCCGCGGCCTCACTGGCCCGACGTGACCTGCAGCGTCGCCAGAGTCAGGTTGACGTAGTCGAGGTACAGCTTCAGCGCCCCGACCACCGCCAGGTTCTCGCGGCGTCCGTGCGTCCGGTACATCTGCTTCACGCGCTGGCCGTCGTAGGCGACGAAGCCGGCGAACACGACCGCCAGCAGCGCCTGCAGCAGCACGTGCAGGCCCGGCTGGCGCAGCGCCGCGGCGTCGAGGAACATCGCCACCAGCGCGCCGATGAGGCCGGTCGCCAGGGCGGCGCCCCACGGGCTGAGGTCGCGGCGGCTGTAGTAACCGACCAGCGATCCGCCGACGAACACCCCGGCGGCGACTCCGGCGGCAGTGGTCACCTGCTCGGCCGTCACGTGGGTCGCCGAGCCCAGCCACGCCAGCGCCGCGCCGAGCAGCACCGAGAACGTGAGGAACGCGACGCGAGCGACCGTCGGCGGCAGCCGGTGCAGGCGCGCGCCGATCACCAGCACCGCCACGGCCAGGCCCGGCCAGAACAGCACCCGCAGCTCGCTCGCCGCGGCCAGCTCCGGGCGCGGCTCGCTGCCCAGCGCGATCGCCGTGGCGGCGCTGAGGCCCACCCCGGCGGCCATCCACGCGTAGACCGAATGCATGAATCGGCCCACGCCGGCGTGCAGGTCGATGCCCAGGGGATCGCGGAGCCGCTCCGACATCGGCCCATCTGGCCACAAGCCGCCCCTCCCCGTCAACGCTGCGCGGCAGCCGACCTCGGCCGACCTCGTCCGACCTCATCCGGCCTCATCCGGCCTCATCCGGCCTCATCATGGCGCGCCGGGAGCGGCGCGGGCACACTGCGGTCATGTCGACCCGCCTCCGCGTGCTTGCGACCGGCCTCGGCCTCGGCCTGTCGCTGGTCGCCTGCAATTCCAACCGCGTCACCGTCGGCGGCGGGCCCAGCTATCGCTACCCGCACCAGGAGGCCTACGGCAGGCCGATGACCTGTCCCGACGCTCGCTTGCCGCCGCTGCGCGACGGCGGCGTCTCGCCGGATGCGGCCCGCTGTTCGTTCGCCGACGCCCAGGGATCGCGCGTCGTCCACGTCGGCGGCAAGGTCCTGACCGAGGCCGAAGACACCTCCGAGCCCGGGATCGGCGTCGCCGACGTCGAGGTCGGCATCCACCGCCTCGCCGGCGTCTCGCTCAACCTCGACAACCCCGGCCCGAAGATCGCCCACGCGCGCACCGACGCCCAGGGCCGCTACAGCGTCTCCGGCACCTTCCCGCCCGGCAACTACGCCGCCATCGCCCGCCAGCCGCAGGACCAGCGCTTCCTCGCCTACCGCATGTTCGTCGTCGCCGAGGGCGCGATCGGCCGCATCGACGGCATCATGATCACCATCCCGCTCGACCAGCGCCTCGGCCCCTGACCCGGCTCGCGGGCCGAGCGGACGGCGAGCCGGTCTGCAGCCAGCCTGTCCTCGAGGACATGCCCCCAGGGCCAGCCTCGATCGGCCGCGCCGGATGCTGAGCGGCTGTCTCTCGGGGCATGTCTCATGAAACAGACGCACACCGAGCCCGAGCGAACCCTGCCGGGCTCGCGGCTGAAGCCGCCGGGCGCGGGCGCGGGCGAGCACGCGACCCGGCTCGCAAGCGGCGACGAGCCCCCGCCCGAGCAGCGGATCTCGCGCTCGGCTCGCCGCTGCAGCCACCCGCGGCAAAATCCGGACTTCGGGCGGCCAACTCCGCCTCTGCGGCCACGTCGAGGGCGAATTGCTCGCGCGTCGTGACGAACACCATCCCGCTCGAAAGGCGGTTCGCCCGTCGATCGGTGCTACAACCCCCACGTGACTGAACGCGGATCCGACCTCGCCAGCGGCGGCCTCGACTCGGGACGCGAGATCGAGCACCTCGCCGAGCAGTCCGCCGCGCTCGAGGGTCAGTCGCCCGAGGCCATCCTCGCCTGGGTGTTCGAGCGCTGGGCCGGGCAGCGGATCGGCCTCAGCTCCGCCTTCGGGCCCGAGGGTTGCGCCCTGATCCACCTCGCGCGCCGCGTCCGGCCCGACGTCCCCGTCTACACCATCGACACCGGCTACCTGTTCGCCGAGACCCTCGCGGTGCGCGAGGCTTTTCGGGCCCAGGGCGCCGACATCCGCGTCGTCGAGCCGCTCGTCAGCATCCGGGCCCAGGCCGAGCGTCACGGCCCTGACCTGTTCGCCCGCGATCCCGACGCCTGCTGCGAGATCCGCAAGGTCGAGCCGATGCGCCGCGTCCTCGACCAGCTCGACGTCTGGATCACCGCCATCCGCCGCGATCAGGCGGCCACGCGGGCCGGCACCCCGATCCTCGGCACCGCCCGGCGCGCCGACGGCAGCCTCGTCGTCAAGGTCGCGCCGCTGGTCGCGTGGACGCGCAAGGACACCTGGCGCTACCTCCTCGACCACGACGTGCCCTACAACCCCCTGCTCGACGCCGGCTTCACCAGCATCGGCTGCGAGCCCTGCACCGCTCGTCCGCCGGGCGACGACGAGCGCGGCGGTCGCTGGTCCGGCACCGGCAAGACCGAGTGCGGGATCCACCACCTCTAGCCTGTCTCTCGGGGCATGCCCCTGCGCACTTGTCCCTACCGACCTGTCCCTACCGACCTGTCCTCACCAACCTCCCCGAGCCGCCATGCCCCTGCGCTTCGTCCACTGCTCCGACATCCACCTGCTCGAGCTGGCGGGCAACTCCCCGCAGCGGTTCTTCAACAAGCGGCTGACCGGCGGCGTCAACCTGCTGTTCAACCGCAGCCGCAAGTACGACGGCGGCATGTTCCAGAAGATCGTCGCCGCGGCCCACGCGCACGGGGCCGAGCGGCTGGTGATCACGGGTGACTTGACCAACCTCGCGCTCGAGTCCGAGTTCGAGCACGTCAAGCGCCACCTCGAGGCCGTGGGCATGCCGGTCACCGTCATCCCCGGCAACCACGACGCCTATACCCGCGGGTCCGTGCGGTCGCACCGGTTCGAGCACTACATGTCCACGTTCATGGAGGGTGAGCGCGAGCCCGGCAGCGACTATCCGTTCGTCCAGCGGTTCGGCGACGTCGCCCTCGTCGGCCTGTCGACCGCGATCCCCTCGCTCCCGCTCTACGCCGTCGGCCGGGTCGGCGACGAGCAGCTCGCCCGCCTCGGCCGGTTTTTGGCCACGCTCCGCGCCGAGGGCCTGGCGCGGGTGATCCTCATCCATCACCCGGTGGTGCGCGGCGTGGCCAAGCCGCGCCACGATCTGCTCGACCTCGACGCCTTCGGGCGGGTGATCGCCGAGCACGGCGCGGAGCTCGTCCTCCACGGCCACGAGCACCGGCGCCTCGAGGGCGCGCTGCCCGGCCCCGGCGGCGTCCCCGTCCCGGTGCACGGCGTCGGCTCGGGCACCTATCTGTCACAAAAGCCAGGTCGTCACGGCGCTTACTCCCTTTACACCGTTCGACCGGGCCGCGTGACCCGCACCTATCACCGCTGGGACGGCGGCGGGTTCGTGGCGGACGAGCCGGAGGGGCCGATCCTCACCGGAACTGGCTCGCACTGACCGCGAACATCGTCTACATTCCCGGGCCATGTCCACCTTGCTCGAACACGGCCGCACCCACGACTGCGGCAGTTTGCGCGCCGCTGACGTCGGCGCCACCGTGGTCCTCTTCGGATGGGTCCATCGCCGCCGCGACCTCGGCGCGCGGATCTTCGTCCAGCTCCGTGATCGCTTCGGCATCACCCAGGTCGTGTTCGGCAAGGATCTCGACGCCGCCGCCTACGAGGCCGCCGACGGCCTGCGCGGCGAGTTCTGCGTCGCCGTCAAGGGCGAGGTGGTCGCCCGCGGCGACAACAGCAACGCCGCCATGGCCACCGGCGAGGTCGAGGTCAACGCCACCGAGCTGCAGGTGTTCTCCCCGGCCGACACCCTGCCGTTCAACGTCGCCGACGACGACAAGCTCGACGCCAGCGAGGCCCTGCGGCTCAAGCACCGCTACCTCGACCTGCGCCGGCCCAGCCTGCAGAAGAACTTCATCCTCCGCTCGCGCCTGGCCACGCTCACGCGCATCACCCTCGCCGAGCAGGGCTTCCTCGAGCTCGAGACGCCCTACATGGTGAAGTACACCCCGGGCGGCGCGCGCAACTTCCTCGTCCCCAGCCGGCTCAACCCGGGGATGTTCTACGCGCTGGCCGAGTCGCCGCAGATCTTCAAGCAGCTGTTCATGGTCGCCGGCATGGACAAGTACTTCCAGATCTGCCGCTGCTTCCGCGACGAGGACCTGCGCAACGATCGCCAGCCCGAGTTCACCCAGATCGACGTGGAGATGAGCTTCGCCACGCCCGAGCGGGTGTTCGCGCCGATCGAGCGCCTGATCCGCCGCGCGTGGAGCGAGGTCCTCGGCGTCACCCTGCCCGACCCGTTCCCGCGCATGACCTGGGCCGAGGCGATGAACCGCTTCGGCAGCGACAAGCCCGACCTCCGCTTCGGCCTCGAGTTCGTCGACATCACCGACCTGGCCCACAAGTCAGGCGCCAAGATCTTCGAGGCGGCCAAGCTGGTGAAGGCGATCGTCGTGCCCGCGGCGCACAGCGAGTCGCTGTCGCGCGGCCGCATCGACAAGCTGACCGAGCTCGTGAAGAAGCGCGAGTCCGGCGGCGCCAAGGGCCTCGCGTGGGCCAAGGTGCAGGAGGGCGGGTCGTGGAACTCGCCGCTCACCAAGGCCATCTCCGCCGAGTTCCAGGCCGAGATCAGCGCCCGCGTCGGCGCCGAGCCGGGCAGCGTCGTCCTCGTCGTCGCCGACGAGCCGCACACCGTCCACGCCGCGCTCAACGCCCTCCGGCTCGAGCTGCGCGACAGCCTCGACCTCGTCAAGCACTCGAACTCCGACCCGTGGCGGTTCCTCTGGGTCACCGACTTCCCGCTGTTCGAGAAGAGCGAGCGCGGCTACGTCAGCTCCCACCACCCGTTCACCTCGCCGCGCCTCGACCAGCTCGCGCTGCTCGACTCGGACCCGAGCCAGGTGCTCGCGCAGGCCTACGACCTGGTGCTCAACGGCAACGAGGTCGGCGGCGGCTCGATCCGGATCCACCAGTCCGAGGTGCAGGCCAAGATCTTCCAGGTGCTCGGCCTGTCCGAGGCGCAGATCCAGCAGAAGTTCGGCTTCCTGCTCGACGCCTTCCGCTACGGCCCGCCGCCCCACGGCGGCATCGCCCTCGGCCTCGACCGCCTCAGCATGCTGATGTGCGGCGCCCAGAGCCTGCGCGACGTCATCGCCTTCCCCAAGACGCAGAAGGGCACCGACCTCATGACCGGCTGCCCGAGCGGGGCCGACGACGCCCAGCTGGCCGAGCTCTACATCGGCCACCGCGACCTGCCCGCCACCCCCGAGAGCTGAGCCGATGTCCGAGGCCGACCCGACACTGCCGTCCGCGCCGTCGGCGTCGCTGCGCGCGGCGGTGGCGGTGTTGGAGGTCCCGAAGAACATGTCCCAGAAGACAGCTCTTCACACCCGCCTCGAGCAGCTGCCGCCACGGCGGCGCGGCCTCCTGCGCGTCGCCAGCGTCCTGCTGTGCGCCGCCTGCATGGTGCTCGGCTCGCCCGACTACAACCAGTGGTACCTCGGCTTCGTCGGCTGGGTGTTTTGGCTGGCCGCGATCGAGGGCCTGGCGCCGAAGAAGGCGTTCTGGCTCGGGTGGCTGTGCGGCGTCGCCACCGTGTTCTTCGGCTTCTTCTGGCTCACCGAGCTGCTGATCCGCTTCGCCGACTTCCCCACGTGGGGGACCCTGCTGGTCCACTTCATCTTCGCCGCCTTCCAGGGCCTGCAGTGGGCCGTCCCCGCCGCCGCGCTCAATTGGCTGCGCCGGCGGACCGGCCGCGACGTGCTCCTGCTCGCGCCGCTGGTGTGGGTCGCCGGCGAGGCCGTGCTGCCGCACATCTTCCCGTCGTACCTGGCGCTGATGTGGTGCTGGCAGCCGCTGTGGCTGCAGGTCGCCGAGATCGGCGGCGTGACGACTGTCGGCCTGGTGCAGCTGCTGATCAACGCCGGCCTCTACGCCGCCCTGCGCGACTGGCTGCTGGCGGGCACGGTCAACCGCCGCGCGCTCGCGGTCGCCGGCGCCACGCTGGTCGGCACCCCGCTGTACGGCGCGGTCCGCATGGCCCAGATCGACGCGATGATCGCCGAGTCGCCCAAGCTCAAGGTGGGCGTCGTCCAGGGCAACTTCGGCATCACCGAGTGGGGCAACCCGCGGATGAAGTTCCAGATCCTGCGCAAGGAGCAGCAGGAGTCGGCCCGCCTCGAGGCCGAGGGCGCCGAGGTCCTGCTGTGGGGCGAGACGGCCTACCCGTTCTCCTACGCGCTCGCGCGCGGCGACGGCTTCGACCTGCCGCAGGCCAACCCGCGCCGCCTCCGCCGCGACTTCACCATCCCGCTGGTGTTCGGAGTCGTCACCGCCGACCGCAAGGTCAGCGAGTTCGCGTGGAACACCGCCCGCGTGCTCGAGGCCGACGGCCGCCTCGGCGACAACTACGACAAGGTCTATCCGCTGTGGTTCGGCGAGTACACGCCGCTGGTCGACCCGCACTGGTTCAAGGAGATGGTCCCCTCCGCCTCGCACATCAACCCGGGACCTGGCCCGAAGGCTCTGCGCGTCCATACAGGTCCCGAAGGCCAGCACGAGTGGCGGCTCGGCCCGCTGATCTGCTACGAGGACATCCTGCCGCGGTTCGCCCGCGGGGTCGCGGCCGAGGGCATCCACGCGTTCGTCAACCTCACCAACGACTCGTGGTTCGGCAAGTCCAAGGAGCAGGACCAGCACATGGGCCTCGCGGTCCTGCGGACGATCGAGAACCGCCGGGCCCTGCTGCGCAGCGTCAACGCCGGCATCAGCGTCTACGTCGACCCCGTCGGCCGCGTGCTGCAGCGCATCGAATCGACCAACCCCGACGAGGACGGCCCCCTCCCCGCCTCCGGCTTCGTCGCCGAGGTGCCGATGATCGACCCCGATTATCGCACGCTCTACACCCGCACCGGCGAGCTGTTCAACGCGCTGGTGCTCCTCGGCCTGTGCGGGATCGGCCTCCGCGGCCGCCGGCGCGAGTGAGCGCGGCAGTGCAGAGGTGGCCCCGAGGTCATGTCTGCAAGGGCATGTCCGAAGCGGCATGACGTAACAGACATGCTCGCCAGGGCATGTCCGGAACGCCATGCGAGCATGTCCGAAGCAGCATGACCGCAAGGACATGCTCGCAAGGGCATGTCCTTGGTGCCATCCGACCCCGCCTCAGAACCGGTAGCGCAGCGCCTGGTGCATCCTGGCGATCCGCGGCCGCTTCGCGCACCACTGCAGCACCTTGCGCTGCATCCAGCCGAGCTTGACCACGTCGGGCGAGCCGACCAGGGGCCACTCGTCCATCAGCTCGAGGCCGAACACGTGGCTCTCGAGCTCGTGCGGGTCGTCGAGGCCCCACTGCAGCCGCGCGCCGGTCTTGCGCAGGCTGCGGTGCAGGCCCTGGGCCCGCAGCGCCCGCGAGCCCAGGGCGTCGAACAGCACCTGGCCTTCGGGGAAGCGGACGATGATCCGGCGCAGCAGGTCCTCGACCTCGGCCGCGGTCAAGTACATGAGCAGGCCCTCGGCCACCACCATAGTCGGGCTGTCGTCGGGGAGCTGCTGCAACCAGTCCGGGTCGGTGACGCTCGCGCCGATCATCTGCACGTTCGGCTGCTCGGGGTACAGGCGCCGGCGCACCGCGATCACGTCGGGCAGGTCGACCTCGAACCATCGCACGGTCGGCGGCGGGGCGACCCGGTCGATCCGGCTGTCGAGCCCGCAGCCGAGGTGCAGCACGGTCGCTTCGGGGTGCGCCGCCAGATACTCGCGGGTCCAGGCGTCGAGCTGCTTGGCCCGCACCGACGTGGTGAAGCGGTCACCCTGGGCCGACTTCAGCCGCGCGAAGTCGTACGCGATGGTGTCGACCAGGCGCTCGGCAGTCTCGTCGCGGAGGATCGGATCGGGCGAGCGGCTCTCGAGCGCGCGCGCGTGGAGCGTGATGAGCAGCGTTTCCTGCACCCCCGAGAGGTCGATCTTCTCGGCATCGGGCTGCGTCGCGGCCGGCGGTATCATGGCCGGCGATGATAGCCTCAGCTTCCTCCTCGCGCCGCAAGGCGACGTTCACGCTGCTGTGCATGGCGATTTCGCGAGGTGCGGCCGCCGCCCCCTGGCAGCCGGACCCGAACCGGGCTGTACCGGACGACGGTGGCGGGGTCGCGCAGAAGGTCGAACTCGTCGACATCGACGCTGACGGCTTCGTCGATCTCGTGTTCGCCAACAGCCGCGGCGACGAGCTCGGCGGCGAGGCCGACGCGCAGCTCAACGCGCTGGTCCACAACGACGGCGGGCTCGGCTTCTCGCTGCTGCCCGGCGTGTTCGAGGGGCCCGACAACGCCTACGTGATCAAGGCCGGCGACCTCGACCGCGACGGCGACCCGGACCTCGTGGTCGGCGTCGCCTACTCGGGGGCGAGCTACGTCCTGTTCAACCTCGGCGACGGCGTGTTCATGCGCCAGGACATCCTCGACGGCGCGCCCTTCAGCGTGGGCGACCTCGAGCTCGGCGACGTCGACGGCGACGGCTTCCTCGACGTGGTCGCCGCCGACTGGGGCGTGTCGCAGCCCTACGGCCAGATCGGCGACACGGGCGGCCCTCTGCGCCTGTGGCTCGGCGCGGGCGTCGGCGGCTTCAGCGACGGCGCCGCGTTCTTGCCCGGCTCGCTGCTGTCGTGGTCGTTCGACGTCGAGCTGCTCGACTTCGACAACGACTTCGATCTCGACATCCTCGCCGCCTCGCGCGGTCCCGGCCCCGCGCTGGCCCTGCGCAACGACGCCGGCGTGTTCGTCGTCCACCCGATCGCCCCGCTGGCCAACAAACAGATCAACAGCGCCTTCACCGTCCTCGACCTGAACGCCGACGCCAGGCTCGATCTCGTCACCCTGCAAGACGGCTTCGGCGGCGCGCGCAACACCGTGCTCGTCGGCGACGGCGGCGGCGGGTTCGTCGACAACCCCGGCGCCTACTGGGCCCTCGTCGACAACCCGCTGCGCCTCGACTTCGACGCCGCGAGCCTCGACTTCGACAACGACGGCACGCCCGACATCGTCGTCCTCGGCCCGCAGCAGAACCCCGGCGATGTCCACGCGCGACTGATGCGCAACGACGGCAGCTCGCTGGTCCCGATCGCGCCCGACAGCGCCGCGTTCACGCCGAGCCTCGAGCTCGCGGCCAGCTTCGGCGTGGCGATCGCCGACTTCGACCGCGATCGCCGGGCGGACCTCGCCGTCGCAGTGCGCAGTGACCAGGCCCCCGACGCGGTCCTGTTCGGCGGACCCGATGTCCCGGAGGACAGCACACCGCCGCGGATCGGGATCTTCGAGCCGTTGCCGGACCCGCTCCCGTCTCCGGGCTTGCTGTTCTTCCGCGCTCGCGTCGACGACGGCCGCACCCCCGCGCTCTGGCACGACTTCCAGCACGACCCGATGTTGCCGACCTACAACATCCACAGCCAGACAAGCGTCGCGCACCTGCGGCGGCTGCCGTACCTCGAGCTCGCCTTCGACCTCGCCGACCCGGCGGAGTTGGCCACGCTGGCCGACGACGATCCGGCCAAGATGCTCGTCCCCGCCGAGTGGTACGGCGAGTCGTTATGGCGGATCGGACTCGACGTGCCCGGGAGCTGGGCCGTCGCGCACGACCTTCTGGTGTGGCGGCTGTGTGCCGTCGACGCCGCCGGCAACAAGGGCTGCAGCGAGCCGGCGACGTCGGTCCTCGTCGAGCGGCAGGACCTGTGCGGCAACGACATGATCGACCCGGGGGAGGAATGCGACGATGGCCACGATCTGCTGTGCGTGAACTGCATGCTCACCTGCGGCGACGGCGTATGCACGGGCTTCGAAGACGTCGTCACCTGCCCCGTCGACTGCTCCGACTGTGTCGACAACGGCGTGTGCGAGCCCCACGAGGACGAGTCGTGCTGCGACTGCACGCCCTGCGGCATATGCGGCGACGGCGTGTGCCAGACCGACCAGGAGAGCGCGATCGGCTGCCCCGAGGACTGCAGCGTGTGCGGCGACGGCATCTGCGACGCCCTCGAGAGCGAACAGTCGTGCTCCTTCGACTGTGAAGTGTGCGGCGACGGCCTGTGCAGCGGCAGCGAGAGCATCGACGACTGTCCGTGGGACTGCTCGATCTGCGGCGACTGCGTGTGCGACGGCAACGAGGACCCCGACAACTGCTGGATGGACTGCGGCCAGGGCTGCGAGCAACCGACCGAAGGGAGCTGGTGCGGCGACGGTGTCTGTCTGCCGGAGGAGTGGGGAGACTGCCCCGAGGACTGCGGCGTGTGCGGCGACGGCATCTGCGACCCCGGCGAGCCGCCGTGCCAGGCCGACTGCGGCGCGTGCGGCGACTGCGTGTGCGACCCCGTCGAAGACTCGGTGAGCTGCCCCGGGGATTGCAGCGAAGACGCGTGCAGCGGGCCCGGTGGCGACGAGACGGCCAGCTCCGGCCCCGAGGGCGACGCGGTCGACGACGGCCTGGGCTGCAGCTGCCGCGACACTCCGGGCAGCGGCGGCCTCGCGTTCGGCCTCGGCCTCTTGCTCGCCCGCCGGCGCCGACGGCATGCCCGAAAAAGCATGTCTTTATGAGCATGTTCGCAAGGACATGCCCGTTCAGACATGTCCTGGTGAATCGGCGGCGACCGACGAGCGCGGCGACGCGCGCCTCCCCTCGTCTCGCCGCCGGCTGCCGCTGCCCAGCGTCGTCACCGATGGGAACGGCCGGGCCGACGTGCTATGCCGTCGGCGATGCGCCTCACGCCAGCGATCTTCGCCCTGCTCGTTTACGGTTGTGGTCCCGAGAGTCCGGGCGCGACGGCGCCGACGAGCGAGGGCGCGAGCGCGACGACCTCGACGAGCGCCGCGAGCAGCACGAGCGGGCCGACCACGGGTTCGTCCACGGCGGCGACGGAGAGCACCGGCGACGCGCCGACCACCGGCGGCTCGATGAACTTCGTCCCCTCGCCCGATCTGCCGGCCCCCTGCGATCCTTGGCAGGACACCTGTCCCGAGGGCCAGAAGTGCAAGCCGGAGGCGCTCATCATCGGTCCCTGGGGCGACGCGCGCTGCGTGCCGGTCGCCGAGCCGGCGACCCCCGTCGGCGGCGCTTGCGAGGCGGCCGAATGGGACCCCATCGACACGTGCGAGCGCGGCGCCGTGTGTCACGGATTCCTCGGCGAGGACGAGGAGGGCCGGCGCTGTCACGAGATTTGCGGCGGTTCTCCGCAGGCGCCGACGTGCTCCGACGCGTGCGCGATCTGCTTCGCGAACGGCGCCGTCGCTGGCGTGTGCCTGTTCCCTTGCGATCCGCGGGCGCCCACGTGCCCGACCGGCCAGGGCTGCCAGATCGCGGCCGAGCTACCGCGCTTCGCCTGTACCCCCCACGGCGGTCAGAGCCTGGCGGGCGAACCTTGTGAATCGTCTGGCTTCTGCAGCGAAGGCACCGCCTGCGTCGCGGCGGCGCTGGTGCCCGGCTGCGCCGACGATCTCTGCTGCACGCCCGTGTGTGACCTCGGGAGCCCCGACACCTGCGGCGCGGCGCTGCCGGGTACGAGCTGCGCGCCGTGGCCGGTGAGCAGCCCCGAATTCGACGACGCGTGCCTGCCGGCAGGCCTGGGCCTGTGCTCGGCGCTCTAGCGACCTGTCCTTTCAGTCAGCCGGAGCACGGTCGGCACGTGTCCCTGAGCAACCGGGGCCCTGCGCGGGGAACGAGAGACATGTCCCTTCAGACAGACGACACACCGCCGGAGCCCATGCTCACGCGGCGAGCCAAACCTGCCCGTCAGAAGCGCACTACCAGCTGGCCTGCTCGCGCCTGCACGCGCGTACGGCCGCGGATCGCCCCGGCGATCAGCGCCGTCACGCTCGCGGTCAGCAGGGCCCCCGCCAAGATCCCGCCGACCAGCGCCATTCGGTTCGCGCGCAGCCCCTCGGCCACCAGCTCGGTCTTCTGCTGCTCGCGGGCGCTGTCGCTGCCGCACGGATCGAGCGGGTCGTCGCCCTCGCACGGCCGGGCCGTCACGCCCTTCAGCTCCTCGTCGACCGCGCGCCCGGTGAGCCCGCCGGCCAGCGCCACCACGCCGGCCACCACCGCCGCGCTGCCGAGCCCCGCCGCCGCCAGCCCGGCCTTGCGGTCGAACCCGCGGCGCACCGGCTCGACCTTCGGGGCCGGTCGTGGGCCCTCCGGCGCGGATGCGCTTCGGTACATGGCCCAAAGTTCAGCCCGTCGTCCCTCGACCCCGGCGCGGTTCTCGTCGTCGGTCGGGTCGAGCCCGCCGAGGTAGGCGTCGAGCGCCGCGATCGCGGCGTGAAGTCGGGCCGGGTCACCGGTCTCGCGATACCCTGCCTCCTGCGCGTCGGCGATCGCCAGCGCCGCGGTCGCCCGTCGCGGCGCGTAGCCGAACCCGCCCGGCAGGGCCCGGAACGCCCGCTGCCACAGCGCGATCGCCCCGTCGCGGTCACCGGCCGCGAGCCGGGCCTGGGCGGCCGCCGACAGCTCCGCCGCCTCGTCGACCCCGTCCTGGGCCCCGGCACGCGCCGGTCCGGCCTCGCCGACGCGTGTCTCTTCGGACATGTCCGATCGGCCCTCCGGGGGCGCGGCCAAGCCCGGCGCCGGCGCGGCGGTCAGCGCCAGCCCGATCCAGGTCGTCAGCGCGGCCCGCCACCAGCGGCCGTGCCGGAGCTGCCAATCGCTGTCGCGCGAAATTTACCTGTTCGATGCGACATGTCCGTTCGGACATCCATCTCGGAGCGCCTGCCCGTTCGGACATCCGATGCGAACCTGCCCGCTCGACCTGGCTCGTCCCGCGACCTGTCCGTCTGGACAGCACATGCCGACCTGTCTGCTCCGACCGGCGCCGCGTCCTCCGACCCGCCCGCCTCGCATGACGCCGAGCTCGCCTTTGCCGGCTCGCCCGCGAGGGGCTCCTCGGTCGCCCAGGCCCGGGCGGAGCCCGCGGGGGCGCGCGGGGGCGCCCGGACGACGGCGGCGGGGATCGCGGCAGGCACGTCGTTCGGATGGTAGACCACCCCTCTCTCCGGACAAGGCCTGCCGGACGCGCGGGCGCGTTGAAGCTCGGGGCAGTTTCCGGGATCCTGGTCCTCGCAGTGGCAGGCGCAGAGTCCACGGCCCGTGCGGGTCGGCAGTCAGCGAGCTTCGAGCAGGCCGACACGGCCACGCCGCCGGAGTCCTCGGTCGTGCCGTCGCCGGACGACGCGCGCCACCTGAGCCGCCTGGCGAGCGAGGCGCGGCGCGGCGACGCGCTCGCCCCCGAGCGGCTGGCGATGGAGGCGATCAAGGCCCGCCTGTTCCCCGGCGAGGCCGCGCCGGCCAAGATCGGCCGCTTCACCGTCCTGCGGCAGATCGGCGCCGGCGGCATGAGCGTGGTCTACGCCGCCTACGACGAGCGCCTCGACCGCCGGATCGCGGTCAAGCTGCTGCGTTCGGGCGAATCGAGCGACAACCAGGCGCGGCTGCTGCGCGAGGCCCAGGCGATGGCCCGCCTGTCGCACCCCAACGTCGTCGCGGTCCACGAGGTCGGCGCCTGGGAGCAGCAGGTCTACGTCGCCATGGAGTTCGTGCGCGGGCCCAACCTGCGCGAGTGGTTGCAAGCTGTCCCGCGGGACATCCGGGAGATCCGCGAGGTGTTCGTGGCCGCCGGTCGGGGCCTCGCCGCCGCCCACCACGCCGGCCTGGTCCACCGCGACTTCAAGCCGGCTAACGTGTTGGTCGGCGACGACGGTCGCGTGCGCGTCGGCGACTTCGGCCTCGTGCGCCACGCGGGTGACGAGCCGCAAGACGGGCCCGCGCCGGCACCTGTCCTCGCGGCCAGCCTCGTCCAGGCCGGCGCGCCCGTCGAGCTGTCGACCACCCTGACCCAGACCGGCGCGATCCTCGGCACGCCGGCCTACATGTCCCCGGAGCAGCACCTCGGCCGGCCGGTCGACGCCCGCAGCGACCAGTTCTCGTTCTGCGTCGCCCTCTATGAGGCCCTCTACGGCGCCCCACCGTTCGCCGGCCGCGACCTGTTCGAGCTGGTCCGCCGCGTGCTCGCAGGCGCAGTCTCACCTGTCCCCGAGGACAGCAAGGTGCCCGCCTGGCTGCGGCGCGCGATCCTCCGCGGCCTCGCCGTCGACCCCGCCGCCCGCTGGCCCAGCATCGACGATCTGCTCGACGAGCTCGAGCGCGACCCGGAGCGCGCGTGGCGGATCCGTCGCGGCGCCGCGCTGGTCGGCCTCGCGGTCGTCGGCGTGGTCGTCGGCCTCATCGCCGTCGCGCGCGAGCGGGCCGACGCCGCCGCGCAGGCCCAGCGGGCCGAGGCCGCCGCCGAGCGCCAGCGGCGGACCGCCGAGGACGAGCGGGCCGCCGCCGAGCAGGAGCGCGACCGGGCCTTCATCGACGCCAAGGCCCAGCTCGCAGAGGCACAGCGGGCCCAGGCCGCGCTCAAGGACGCGCTCGCGGCCGCCGAGGCCCAGCGCCTCAACGCCGAGGCCCACGCCGCGCTCGCCGAGCACGCGCTGTCGGAGGCCGAACGGCGCCGACGCGAGGCCGAGGCCCAGCGCAAGGAGGCCGAGCGCCAGACCGGCCGCGCCGTCCACGAGGCCACGCGGGCTCGCGACGCCAACCGCCTGGCCCAGGCCCTCGCCGGCGCGCGCGGCGATCCGACCACCGTGCTGGCGCTCCTGCGCGAGGTCGAAGATCCGGCCGCCGCGTCCGGCTGGGTGCCCGCGGCCGTGTGGGCCCTGCAGCAGCCGGTCAGCGCCGCAGTCCTGCGCGGCCGCGGTGCCGCCCTCCTCACCGCCGCCTTCAGCCCCGACGGCGCCCGGGTCGCCGCCGCCGGCGAGGATCGTCAGGTGACCCTTTGGTCCTGGCCCGACGACCATGTCCTGAAGATCCACGAGCACCAGGGCCCGGTCCGCGCCGTCGCCTTCGCGCCCGCCGGCGAGCTGGTCAGCGGCGCCGAGAACGGGGCCGCAGTGTGGCGCGACCCGCCGGTGCGCCTGCCCGCCGGCGGCGGCGACGACCTGCGGGCCTTCGCCCTCGCGCCCGACGGCCGCACCCTCGTCACCGGCGGCGGCGACGGCCGTGTGCGCGCCTGGGACCTCGACGCCGCGCCCCCGCGCCCACGCGAGCTCGCGCGCCACGAGGGGCCTGTCCATGCGGTCCTGTTCGATCGGGCAGGTCACCTCGTCGCCTCCGCCGGCGCCGACGGAGCCGCGCGGATCGTCGACCTGCGGGGCGGCCCTCCGCGCTCGCTGCCGCACCCGAGCGGCGCGGTGCGCAGCGCCGCCTTCAGCCCTGACGGCCGCAAGCTCGCCACCGGGGCCCAGGACGGCCTCGTGCGCGTGTGGGACGCCTTGGGCTCGGGCGCGCCGGCGCTGCTCCGCGGCCACACCGACGAGGTCGTCGCCCTCGCCTGGAGCCCCGAGGGCGATCGCCTCGCCTCCGCCTCGCTCGACCGCAGCGCTCGCCTGTGGAGCTCCGCCGGCTCCCCCCAGCGGACCCTGCGCGGCCACGACGGCCGGGTCTACGCCGTCGCCTGGAGCCCCGGCGGCGACCGCCTCGTCACCGCCTCGCAGGACGGCACCGCCCGCGTGTGGTCGGTCGCCGGCGGACCTGTCCCCGGGGACATGCCGCTGATCCTCCGCGGCCACGGCGAAGCGGTGGTCGCCGCCGGCTTCAGCCCCGCCGGCGACCACGTCGTCACCGCCTCGCGCGACGGCACCGCCCGCGTGTGGCGCGTCCGCGGCGGCGACCCGCTCGTCCGCGCCGTCCCGCTCGGGGGCCCCGTCGATCACCTGGTGTGGACCGCCGCGGGCCTCCACGCCGTCCGCACCGACGGCCGCGCCCTCCGCCTCGCCCCCGCCGCCCTGGCCGCTGCGGGCCTGGCCTCCGTGCCAGGTCCCGGGAACGACGCCGACTCGAGCCGGCGGAGCGCCGACGGGAAGAACCACGACCAGTCTCTCGGAGCAGGTCCAGACGGACATGTCGCGCAGGACATGCTCTCCCAGACAGGTTCATCCGTCCCAGCCCAGGCGACCGCCCGGACCTCCCTCGACCCCGAGCGCAGCGGCCCCGCGCGCGAGCCGGTCGCCCTCGCGGTCGCCCTCGCCGGCCCGGCCGCCCCGAGCCTGTTCCTCGGCGCAGGTCCGAACGGACATGTCCTCACGGTCACCCGCGCCGGCGCCCTCCAGGGCTGGGACGACGCCCGCCGGCCGCTCCCGCCCCGCCCGCTCGACCCCGGCGCCGCTGCGGCCGCGGTGTCGGCCGACCGCGCGCGCGCGGCCCTGGCACTGCCTGACGGCGCGCGCCTGATCGACCTGGCCGACGGGACAGCTCGCCCCCTGACCGGCCACCGCGGCAGCGTCACCGCCCTCGCCTTCTCGCCCGACGGCCAGATGCTCGCCACCGGCGCCGCCGATCGCACCGCCCGGCTCTACCGCACCGGCGATCTGTCTGCCGCCTCGCGCGAGCTCGGGCCGCACTCGGGCAGCGTCACCGTGCTGGCGTTCGCGCCCGACGGCCAGCGGCTCGCCAGCGGCTCGTGGGACCGCCGGGTCCGGATCTGGGCGCTCGACGGCGGCGCCCCGACGGTCCTGGAGGAGCACAGCGGCCCGGTGCGCGCGCTGGCCTGGCGCCCCGACGGGGCCGCGCTGGCGACCGCCAGCGACGACGCGACCGTGCGTGTGTGGCCGCTCGACGGCCGCGACGAGCCGGTGGTGCTGACCGGCCATCAGGGCCCCGTGCGCGCGCTGGCCTGGTCGCCCACCGGCCCGCACCTCGCCTCGGCCGGCGACGACGGCCAGCTGCGGCTGTGGACCGCCGACTTCGCCCCCGCGACCTTGAAGGCCCGCCTGCGCGCCGCCTCGCCGGTGTGTCTGTCGGCGCGCCAGCGCGGCCAGCTCCTCGGCGAACCTCCGACGCTCGCCGAGGCCAACGCGGCCGCGTGCCAGAGCGAGCGCGAATCAGTCGAGTGACTTCACCGAGCCATCGGGCCCGAAGCGCGAAGCACCCGAGGAAAGACGCGAGATCGGCGACGGAGCCGCGAGCACCCGTCGCTCGAAGCACCCGCACCGTGCGGCCGAAAACCCGCTCCGCTCCTGCCGAGCTCGTGCGTCCGCCCAGCCCGAATCCCAGCCGCCGGAACAACAACACGTCGCATCGAGTACCGGCACTCCGATGGCTTGGAATCCGAGCGCGAACCCGTCCAGTGATGCATTCGGTCCCGGCGTGTTAGAACGTCGACCCATGCCCCGCCGCAGCGCCGCCGTCGTCACCATCGTCGCGCTCGCGCTCACCGGCACCCCCGCGCCCGCCCGCGCGCAGCAGCCCGGCCCCGTCGGCCCCGTCGCCCCCGTCGCCCCCGTCGCCGAGTCCGTGCGCGTCGTGGAGCCTGCGCCCGCGCCCGTGGCTGCGCAGGAGCTCCCGCCGCCGGCCGTCTACGACACGGTGATCCTGCGCGACGGCAGCGTCCTGCGCGGCACCATCCTCGAGCTGCACCAGGACCGCGAGGTCATCATCCAGCTCACCGGCGGCGCGCGGACGATCCTCTGGGCCGACATCGCCTCGACCACCTTCGCCGGCGCCGCCACCACAAGTCCTGAGGGACATGTCCCTGCAGACAGCAGCGCCGCGGTCGCCGAGGACGAAGTGGCTCCGGGTCCGAGCCGCCCGCGGATCTACATCGAGCTCACGCGCCCCGGCGACGTCCACCTGCTCGAGGCCGTGGCCCCGATCGGCTCCGCCAACCCGCAGGCAGCCCGCGCCGGGCTCGCCGGGGCTCGCTCCGTCTGTCGCGCCCCGTGCGGCAAGATCATCGACGGCCGCGCCGGCTACCCGTTCTACTTCGGCGGCGATCGGATGCTGCCGTCGCAGACCTTCTTCCTCAAGGACCTCGAGGGCGAGTACGTCGCCCGCGTCCGGCCCGGCCGGCGCGGCCTGTTGATCGGCGGCATGCTCCTGGCGGGCTACGGCGCCGGCGCCACGCTGGGCGGCACCATGCTCACCGCCATCGGTCGCGACGAGAAGCGCACGGTCGGCTCCGTGGTCCTCGGGGTCGGTCTGGCGATGCTGATCGGCGGCATCGTCATGGCGGTCCGCGGCTCGACCCGCTACCGCCTCGAACGCCGCCGCTGACGCGCGCCTCAGCTCTTACCTGCGCGACGCGGCTCCGTCTCGCGGACCACCCCGAGCGTCTCCGTCAGCACTTGCCACACCGCAGCCACGCGCGGCAACTCGCGCTGCGACTTGTGCCCGACCAGCCACAGATCGTCGACCGGCCAGAGCGCCGCGCTGGCCGCCAGCGTCGCGTCGTGGCGCACCTCGACCAACTCGCGCACGCGCGCGTACGGGGTCGGCAGCAGGACCACGCCCATCCCCGCGGCCGCGCCCGCCAGCAGGCTCGCGTAGTGGCTCGTCCGCAGCACCACGCTCGGGCGCGCCACGTGGCGCGCGATCCACTGCGCCGCCGGCAAGCTGGCCAGGTCGCGGTCGAAGGCCAGCCACGGCGCCGCGCTCCAGTCGTGCAGCACCCCGAGCGAGCGCGCCAGCGTCGGTGACGTCAGCGCCACCGAGCGCGCGTGCATCACCTTGCGGAGCACCAGCTCGGCGGAAGTCGGCCGCACCGATCGCAGCGCCAGATCGGCCTCGCCGCGCGTCAGGTCGACCACCCGCACCGACGTCTCGAGCTCCACCACGATCCCGGGGAACCGCTGCCGCAGCACCGCCAGCGCCGGGATCACGAACATGTCCGCGAAGCCAGGCGGCGCCGACAGCCGCACCACCCCCTCCGGCGCCGCCTCGACCGCCGAAGCCTCGCGCCCGAGGCGTGCGTGGGCCAGCTCCATCGCCTCCGCCGCCACCAGCACCGCCCCTGCGGCGCGCGTCGGCGTCAGCCCATGGCGCCCGCGGTCGAACAGCCGCGCCCCGACCGTCGCTTCGAACGCGGTCAGGCGGCGGCTCACCGTCGAGATGTCGACCCCGAGCCGTCGCGCCGCCGCCCCGAGGTTGCGCAGGCGATGCGCCGCCAGGAACACGCGCACGTCGTCCCAGCGGCCCTCTTCGCCTCCTTGCAATTTTGCCGAGAACGATTGCGGCGATGCGGGTTTTCTTGCGCTCATGCAACGATCATCCTAGCAGCATGCAAACCACCTCCGCACCGCTCCACGTCGTCCTCGGCGCCGGCCAGATCGGCGGCCGCGTCGTCGAACTCCTGCGCGCCCGCGGCCTGCGCGTCCGGCAGGTCCGTCGCACGGCGGTCGGCGTCGGCCCCGAGCTCGTCGCCGGCGACATCCGGGACCTCGACTTCGCCCGCCGCGCCACCGAGGGCGCCGCGATCGTCTACGATTGCATGAACCCGGCCTATCACCGCTGGCCGCAGGAGCTGCTGCCGATGGCCCGCGGCGCCCTGCACGGTGCGCAGCACGCCGGTGCGCGCCTGGTCGCGCTCGACTGCCTCTACATGTACGGCCGGCCGAACGGGCCCATGCGCGAGGACTCGCCGCTGGCTCCGTGCAGCAAGAAGGGCGAGCTGCGCGTGCAGCTCGCCGAGCTACGCCTCGCCGCCGATCGCCGCGGCGACGTCCCGGTGGCGATCGCCCGCGCCAGCGACTTCTTCGGCGCCGATCTGGCCTACGCAGTGTGGAGCGACCACTTTTTTCGCCGAATCATCGCTGGGCGCAAGGGCCAGGTGTTCGGCGATCCCGACCTCCCGCACGCGTACACCGACGTCGAGGACGTCGCCCGCGCCCTCGTCACTCTCGGCACCAGCGACCGCGGCTTCGGCCAGATCTGGCACATCCCCACGCCGCCCGCCGAGAGCACCCGCAGCCTGGCCCGGCGCCTCGGTCGCGCCCTCGACCGCGCCGTCGACGTCACTGTCGTCCCGCGCTGGCTCGTGCGCACGCTCGGCCTGGTCTCGCCGATGATGCATGAGATGGACGAGATGATTTACCAGTGGGAGGTCCCGTTCGAGCTCGACGACTCGAAGTTCCGCGCCGCCTTCGGCTGGTCGGCCCCCCCCGTCGAGGCGTCCGTGGCCCGCGTCGCCACCTGGGCCCGCGAGCGCTACGGCCTCGCTCCGCGGCCCGTCGCGGCCGCCGACCGCCCGTGAGCCGGGTTGCCGCGATCGATGCGTCGATGTCCGATGGGGCATGGTTCAAAAAGCATGCCCTTCAAGGCATGTCCAAAGGGACATGCCCCGCCGCTGCACGCTCGCTGCGCGCAGCGGCTCCCGAGCCGTGGTCCTCAGCCCGGCGTCACGCCCGGCTCGGCCGGGTCGAGCGACCACTCCCACGCGTCGAGCAGCACCACCGAGTCGAAGATGTGGCCGCCGGTGTCCCAGATCGCCAGGCGGATCTCCATGACCTCGCCCGGCGAGACGTTGCCGGTCATCGTCAGCCAGCCGGTGCCGCCGCCGATCATCGTCTGCGCCGGATCGCAGGTCGAGAAGTCGTTCTGGTCGAAGCCCGTGCCGATCAGCTCCGACGTGTTCTTGCAGCCGTTGTAGTCGGACGTCGGCACGCCCTGCGCCGCGCAGCCGACCTCGCCGCCCTGGCACTGGGTGAACAGGCCTTCGGCGACCTTGACCAGGTTGACGCCGATCGGCCACGACGTATTGCCGTCGTCGTAGATCGCCACGTTCTTGTCGTCGGGGTTGCCCTCGGCGTCCGAGTCGACCAGCGCGACGAAGAAGTCGTTGTACTGGCTGCACACGTACTCGGGGTACTCGGCCGAGAAGAAGTACATCTTGGTCGAGAACGACTTGGCGTTGGTCGGCACCCGGATCCGCAGCTTGAGCATGATCGGGTCGTTGGCCGACGGCACCTGCGGCACGTTGCAGCCGGGCGGGTTGGGCAGCTTGCCGCCGATCGCCGTCCACCAGTCTTGCGGCGGCGGGCTCGTCGTGCCGAGGTTGGCGCCGCCTTCGAACTTCACGAAGGGCGGCTTGGTGTCGTTGGCGTCGGCGGCGTTGCCGCTCGACAGCACCATCAGGCGGCTGTGCTTCTGCGGCGCGATCTTGTCGCCGAAGCCGGGGCGGATCGAGCGCGACACGGCGGCCGGCAGACCTGACCCATCGGCCAGGCTGAACTTGCCGCCGATCACGCCCCACGTCCTGTCCTTCGGGTCAGGCGGGTTCTCGACCGTCATCTGGCACAGGTCGAGCGCGCGCGCGTAGTCCAGCGGGTCGGCCGAGTCGCTGGCGAGGGCGGCGTCGCAGCTAGGCGCCTCCTCGTCGGTGTTGCCGTCGCAGTCGTCGTCGACCGTGTTGCCGACGTACTCGTACGCGCCGGGGTTGACCAGCTCCGGGTCGGCGCACGCGCCGCTGGCGACGTCGCAGCAATCGCCGCTGCACACGCCCCAGCCGTCGCCGTCTTCGTCGGCGTCCTCGTCGGCGTCGCCGTCGCAGTCGTCGTCGATCGCGTTGCCGCACACCTCCGGCGTCGGCCACACCGCGCCCTCGCAGGCGCCGAACCCGAGGCCGCCGTCGAGGCACGTCCGCACCCCCGACACGCACGCGCCGATGTCCTGGGTGCCGTCAGGGCCGCCGTAGCACGCCTCCTGCTCGCCCGGCTCGCACGGCCGCGTGCACACCCCGGCGTCGAGGTCGCATACCGGGCCGTCCGGGCTGTCTTTACATTCCTGGTCCGAAGAACATGGTGTTCCGGACATGGTCGTCGTCTCGGTGACGACGCCCTCGGTCGTCGTCGTCGTCGTCGCCGCCGTCGTCGGCTCCGGCCCGGTGGTCGGTTCGCCGGTGGACGTGTCGCCGGTCGACGACGAGGTGGTGCCGGGCGCCGTGGACGCGCTGCTCGTGGTGGACTCGGTGGCCGAGGCGAACCCGTTGGTCGTGGCGGCTGGACCGCCCCCGCAAGCGAGGAGTGCCCACAGCGGCAGCGTGGTGATCGCGGCCGCGGACGGCCCGGTGATTCGTGAAGAACGAGACATCGCGTGCTCCTCCGGGCTCGCGGGACGCGAGCGCGCAAGCTATGCCAAAAAGCCCTTGCGCATGCACGTGGGCCCTTCTTCCGTCAACTCACGCGTGACCCGTCCGTGACTGCCGACCTGGGTGTCTCGTGAGGGCGTGACACCTCGCTGTCACTTGCTCCTGCAACGGACACTCGTTCATGACGGCGGCGTCATTGCGTTGGCGGGAACGAACCGGGTATCGTGCCGCTCGATGCACTTTGGGACCCGATCCAGCCTGGTGTTGCTGGTGAGCGCGATTTCGCTCCCGGCCTGCAACGACGATACGAGCACCCCCGTGACCGAGGGTGACACGGACACCTCGACCACCGGCACCACCGCCGGACCCGGCACCGACACCGACGACGTGCCGACGACCACGGCCCCGACCACCACCGACACCACCAGCGATGTGACGGTCACCACGGTCCCGACCACCACCGAGGGGCCGACCACCGAGACGACCAACACCACCACCGAGACCGGGACCACCACCGAGACCGGGACGGACACCGACACCGACACCGACACCGACGGCGAGACCGACACCGGCGGCCCGGTCGACGGCGTCGTCGAGTGCGACGCCCCGCCGCTGGTCCCGCCGGCCGAGGGCACCTGCGAGGTCCTGGCCCAAGGGCCAGGTGGCACCTTGATCCGCGGCACCGTCCTCGCCCCTGACGTCGTCTACGAGAACGGCGCCGTGCTGGTCGACTCCGGCGGCGTCATCGCCTGCGTCGGCTGCGACTGTCTCGACCTCCCCGAGGCCCAGAACGCGACCCAACTCGGCTGCGCCAAGGGCGTCATCTCGCCCGGTCTCATCAACGCCCACGACCACATCAGCTTCGCCGCCAACGCCCCGATCGGCGAGGGCGTCGACCGCTACGAGCACCGCCACGACTGGCGCGTCGGCAAGAACGGCCACCAGAAGCTCACCGTCCCCGGCGGGGCCTCTGCCCAGGAGATGCTCGCGGCCGAGTTCCGCTTCATCATGAGCGGCGCCACCTCGACCGCGGCCGCGGGCGGCCGCCCGGGCCTGCTCCGCAACCTCGACATGGGCCTGCTCGAGGGCCTGCCGATCCCGGTCGCCAACAGCGACACCTTCCCGCTCGGCGACACCAACGGCTACCAGAACGGGTCGATGTGCGGCGGTTACCCCGACATCACGCTGACCTCCGAGATCGCCGACGAGAACGCCTACCTGCCGCACATCGCCGAGGGCATCGACGACTACGCGCGCAACGAGTTCGTGTGCCTCAGCGAGGGCACCAGCGACATCATCGCCGGCCAGACCGCGATCATCCACGCCATCGGCCTGACCGCCGAGGACAGCGCCACCATCCACCCCGACCGCGCGCGCATCGTCTGGTCGCCGCGCTCCAACATCGTCCTCTACGGCAACACCGCCCAGGTCACCGTCCTCGACAACCTCGGCGTCCCGCTCGCGCTCGGCACCGACTGGGTCGCCTCGGGCTCGATGAACATGCTCCGCGAGCTCCGCTGCGCCGACGAGCTCAACACCACCTACTACGACAACCACTTCAGCGACCGCGACCTGTGGGCCATGGCGACGCTGAACGGCGCCCTGGCGACCGGCAGCGAGAACGCGATCGGCCTGCTGCGGCCCGGCTACGCCGGCGACATCGGGGTGTTCGACGGCGCCGAGCTCGAGCGCCACGCCGCCGTGGTCCGCAGCGAGCTCCCGGGCGTCGTCCTCGTCATGCGCGGCGGCCTGCCGCTCTACGGCGACACCGCGGTGATGGCCGGCTTCAACGGCATGACCTGCGAGGACATCGACGTGTGCGGGCGGGCCAAGACCGCCTGCGTCAGCGGCGACACCGGCGGCGTCACGTACGCGCAGATGAAGGCCGCGATCGAGACCACCTACCCGCTGTTCTTCTGCGGCACGCCCGACGACGAGCCGACCTGCGTGCCCTCGCGTCCGGGCGAGTACGACGGCCTCGCGGTCGCCGACGACCTCGACGGCGACGCGATCGCCGACGCCGACGACAACTGCCCGAGCGTGTTCAACCCGCCGCTCCTCATCGAGCCGGGCGTGCAGCCCAACGCCGACGGCGACGCCGCCGGTGACGCCTGCGACCCGTGCCCGCTCGACAACACCGACACCTGCACCTTCATCGACGCCGACGACATGGACGACGACGGCGTGCCCAACGGCGCCGACAACTGCATCCGCGTCGCCAACGGCGACCAGGCCGACGGCGACGACGACGGCAAGGGCGACGAGTGCGACACCTGCCCGACCGCCAACCCGGGCTACTCGCCGTGCCCGATCACGATCGAGGCCATCCGCGATCCCAACCACCCGCAGCACCCGCAGGACGGCGCCGTCGTCAAGATCGTCGACGCTTACGTCACAGGCATCCGCCCGCTGACGGGCACCTCGCGCGGCTTCCACATCGAGACCGGCACGCAGATGCCCTACACCGGCATCTTCGTGTTCACCGGCAACACCTCGCCGGCTGTCAAGGTCGGTGACAAGGTCGACGTCACCGGCACCTACGAGCTGTACTTCGGCCTCGACGAGATCTCGTACCCGCAGGTCTCGATCGTCGAGACCGGCAACGCCCTGCCGTTCGACCCGCTGCCGGTCGAGCCGGCCGACATCGCCACCGGCGGTGCCGACGCCGTCACCTTGCAGTCGATGCTCGTCTCGGTCGACATGCTGACGATCACCGTCCTCAACCCCGACGCGCCGATGGACTTCGACGAGTTCGCGGTCACCGGCAACCTCCGCATCGACGACCAGCTGTCGGACGCGGTCAAGGACATGCAGCTCAACAACGCCTGCCCCGTCGGCACCCAGTTCGAGTCGATCGCCGGCGTGCTCGGCTACAGCTTCAACAACAGCAAGCTGCAGCCGCGCGTGACGAGCGACATCGTCCTCGGGCCCAACAACATGTGCAACCCGTGGCCGTAGCGCCGCCGGTCGCGACCGCCTAAACTTGCGCCCGGTGTCTCCAGGCCGCTCTTCTCGCCGCGCCTCGGTCCGTTTCGGGCCGGGGCGTTTCGCGTCGCTGCGACGGGCTGGGCAGCGCTCGCGTCGCGCCTCCGCGGCCGTCTCGCAGCGCGCCGTTCCGCCGCACCCGTCCGGGCGGTCCTTCTTCGCCGCCGTCCGGCTCGTCGTCGCCGCGACCGTCGCCTCTTTCACCGCCTCGGTGCGGCCGTCCCGTCGCTCCCTCGTCCTCGTCGTCGCCACCGTCGCCGCGCTCCTGGCTACCGACGCCTCCGCCGAGCCGGCGCGGCGCTGGCCGCTGTGGCCGACCGAGGTCTCGCGGGCGGCCGAGCCGCTGGTCGGCGCGCCCGAGAGCGAGCTGCGGCTCGTCCGTGACAGCCGGCGCGTCGCCGCAGTGCGCGACCTCGACGTGTTCGCCACTCCGCTGGTCGCACCGATCCTCGTCGCCGCGCTCGAGGACCGCTCGAGCGCCGTCCGCCGCGAGGTCCTCCAGGCCTGCCTCGAGCGCCAGCTGCTCGCCTGTGCCCCGGCGGCGCGCAAGATCTGGCAGAGCGAGCTCGACGACCCCGCGCTCCGCGTCGCCGCCCTCCGCGTCGTCGTCCTCGCCCCCGACCCCGACCGCCTGCAGCTGTTCCTCACCGCCCTGCGCGACCCGGACGCCCTGATCCGCGCCGAGGCGATGCGCACCTTCGCGGCCGCGAGCTGGCCCAAAGACCAGCTTGCGATCGTCCGCACCAACCTGATCGCCAAGCTCTCCGATCCCGCCCCCGAGGTCCGGCGCGCCGCTGCCCACGGCCTCGGCGTCCTCGGCCCCGACGATCCGCGCAGCGGCCGATCCGATGGCGCCCTGCCGCTCACCCGCCTGCTCGTCGACCCCGACCCGCAGGTCCGTCAGGACACCGCCGACGCGCTCGCCCGCCTGCGCGACCCCCGGGCTGCCCCGGCCCTGCTGCGCGCGCTCCAGGTCGGCGACGAGACCTACGTCGGCCGCAGCCTCCTGCACGCCTTCGCGGCCCTGCCCGGCCCCGCCGCCGCTGCGGGCAAACCCGGCGACGGCCCCGACGGCCTCGACGTCGACGCCGAGCTGCTGCGCCTTCTCGACGCCCCGCCGCGCAACCTGCTCCCGCGCCACGTCGCCGAGGCGATCGCGCGCCGACGCACCCCGAGCACCGCGCTGGCCCAGGGTCTGGTCGCCCGCCTGCGCGAGGACGCGCTGCGCCAGACCGAGGCGCACGCCCTCCGCCAGCCCGCGCTCGACGCCCTCCTCGGCCTCGGCGAGGCCGCCCGCCCGGCCCTGACCGCCGCGCTGGCCCGCGGCCTCGAGCCGCCGCTCGAGCGCGAAGTCCGGCGCCTGCTCGCCGCCCTCGACCCGCCGCGCACCGCCGCAGTGTTCGCCGCGCCGTGGCCGGCCGACGCCGAAAGGGACGCCTGGCAGAGCGCCCTCGCCGAGCCCGATCCCGCCGCTCGCCTGCGTGCCGGCGCGGCTCTCGGCGCGCGGGCTCCCGATTGGCTCGGCGGCGCCGCCGGCCTGCGCCTGGGGCTCGCCGGCAGCGCGGAGTGGCGCCGCCCCTGGCTGCTCGCGCTCGCCAGCGCCCCCGGCTGGACCGCCGTCGACGCCGCGCTCCCGACCAGCCTCGGCCTCTGGGCCGCCGATCCGTCGCTCGCCAGCGCCGATCGCTGCCTCGCCGTCGTGGCCCTCGCCCGCCAGCGCCACGGCGGCGCCACCTTCCTGCGCGTCGCCGCCCAGCAGGCCGCCACCGCCGACGCAGGCGTGCGCGCCTGCACGGCCGGCGCCCTCGCCTGGGCCTCGCCGCGCGCCGCCGATCCGCTGCTCGCCGGCCTCCTGCGCGACGCCTCCGCGCGGGTGCGCACCAGCGCCGCGCTCGCGCTGGCCTGCCGCGAGCGGCCCGACCCCGAATTCGCGCCCCAGCTCGCGCTGATGGCCGCCCGCGACCCCGAACCCGCCGTCCTCCGCGCCGTCGAGCTCGCCCGCGCCCCTGAGCGCTGCGACGCCTGGGGCCTCGTGTTCGCCCCGCCCGGCGAGACCGGCCCGTGGCTGGCCCTGCGCCTGCGCGGCCACGAGTTCCAGGCCCCCGCCGAGACCCTCGGCCCGCTCCGCCTCGCCTTCGGCCCAGGCCTCGCCGACGCCACGATCCGCGACCTCGCCGGTCCACCCGCCGAGGCGACCAGCCCGCGCATCGTCTTCGACTAGCGCCGAGCGGGCCTGAGCATGCTGCTCACCGGTGGGGCGATCTTCCTTTAGTAAGGAAGCGACCCTCGCCGTCCTCGCCAATTCCGCCGCCATTCGGCGTTCAGCCCGCCTCTCCTGGCGATCGGGCCACCGCGATGCCTCCGCACCCCCGCGTTGCGAATCGTGTATCGCGGTCGGTGCAGCCGACCGGCCGGCGGCCCGAAGTCATCAGAAGTTGCTTTCTCGCCGAGAAAGCAATCGCCCTCGCCGCCCCGATCCGCGCCTCCACCTCAACCTCTCGCAACCACACGATTTTCTGTCTGGACCCAGACTTGCTCAATAGGTCGGGTATGCGAGCCGTGACCCCTGCCGACGAGTTCCTGGCCCAGATCAACCCCCACCTGCCGCGCCTGACCAGCGTCGGCATGCGCCTCACCCGGCAGCGCAGCGAGGCTCAGGACCTGGTGCAGGAGGCCCTGACCAAGGCGTGGGCCAACTGGCACCGCTTCCGGCCCGGCGGCAGCCTGGGCGCCTGGCTGTCGCGGATCCTGGTCAACACCTTCATCTCGCGGCACCGCCACCAGCGCGTCGTCGACGTCACCGCCTGCCGCAGCGACATCGCCGAGCACCTGTTCGACGCCGCCCGGATCGACGCCTGCAGCGCGCCCGAGGCCGCGTGGCACGCCGAGGGCCTGTCCGACGAGGTGGCCGCCGCGCTCGCCGCTCTGCCCGAGCACTACCGCGAGGTCGTCGAGCTCGTCGATCTCCACGGCCTGGCCTACCGCGAGGCCTCCGAGCAGCTCGGCTGTCCGCTCGGCACCGTGATGAGCCGCCTGCATCGCGCGCGCCGTCTCCTCCGCGACCAGCTCTCGGACTATGCTCAGCAGCACGGCCTCCACGCCGCTGCCGCCTGATGCTCGCCCCTCGCCCCCGCGCCCTCCTCACCTGTCTCTTGGGACTGGTGCTCGTCACCGCCTGCGAGGGCAAGCCCGCTGCCGGAACCACCGGCAAGACCGGCGGCGCTGCCCCGGTGCTCGCGCTCGGCGCTCCCGTCCCGCCCTTCGCCGGCACCACCTTGCGCGGCGAGCCGCTCAGCCTCGCCGAACTGCGCGGCCGCGTCGTCCTCCTCAACGTCTGGGCCACCTGGTGCGACCCCTGCCGCGAGGAGCTGCCCGACCTGCAGGCGCTCCACGTCCGCCACGAACCCGAGGGCCTCACCGTCCTCGGCGTCAGCACCGACGCTGCCCGCGACGCCAAGACCCTGCGCACCATGGTGTCGGGCTTCGGCCTCACCTACCCGGTGATCCACGACGAGCGCAACGTGGTCAGCGGCCCGTTCCAGGTCATCGGCTACCCCGCCAGCTACCTGATCGACCGCGCCGGCAACCTCCGCTGGCGCCGCGACGGCCTCATCCCCACCGGCGACCCCGAGCTGGCCGCCGCTCTGGCCGCCGCCCTGGCCGAGCCCGCGCCTTAGCGCTTCGGGACATGTCCGCCGCGACATGTCCCGAAAGCGTTTCGCCTCAGACCCCGAGCAGCTCGCGCACGCTGCCTGCCACCGCCGCGGTGGGCAGGCACATGCGGGCTCCGGCGGCGCGGGCGGCCGCGCGGATCTCGTCGGTCGGCGTGTCGTGGACCGCGATGATCTGCGGGTTGCTTGGCCCTGCGGCCAGCTTGGCGATCACGTCGGTGCTCTTGAGGTCGGGCACCGTCATGCTGAGGATGACGTAGCGCGGCGGGGCCGCCTGGGCGACCAGGAGCGCGTCGGCGCCGGTCTGGGCGGTCTTGATCTCGAGCGGCGGCGTCGCGCGCTCGAGCTCTTCCTTCACCTTCGCGCGGAAGTCGGCGTTCTGGGTGACGAGCAGCACCTTCGAGTTCTCGCGCGGGTCGGTCGAGGGCTCGATGCGGGGCTCGTCGCGGAGGTGGAACGCCTCGACCACGCGGCGGCGGACCTCGGTGACGTCGAGCGGCTTCTTGAGGCACGCCGACGCCCCGGCGGCCAGGATCCGCTCCATGTTCGCCTCGGTGTAGTAACCGGTGATGGCGATGATCTCGGTGTGCATCGTCGACGCGTCGCGCTTGAGGCGGGCGCACACCTCGAAGCCGTCGACGCCGGGCATCATCAGGTCGAGGAAGATGAGCTGCGGGCGGAACGTCGCCACCAGGCGGCCGGCGTCGAACGCGTCGCGGGCGACCTCGACGTCGAACTGATGGGACAGGTCCTTGAGGACATCTCGGACCAGGTCGAGCACGACCGGCTCGTCGTCGATCACGAGCAGGCGGCCGACCTCGTCGCCGGTCGGCACCGTGAACGGGATCCCGCGCTCCTGACAGACGCGCTCGAGGTCCTCGCGGCGCACGCGGCGGTGGCCGCCGACCGTCTTGAAGGCCGGGATCAGGCCGTCCTCGATCCAGCGGATCACGGTGGTCGGCGTGACGCAGCAGATCCGCGCGACGTCGTGGGTGGAGTAGGTGTCTTTGACTGGTGTACGTCCGCGGCTCATACGCTGGGGGGCTGCCCTTCGGGGGCGTCCGGGAGGTGGATCGTGAAGGTCGTACCCAGTCCGGGCTGCGACCGCACGAGGATATCACCTCCGTGGTCCTTGATGATTCCGTAGGAGATCGCAAGCCCGAGGCCGGTGCCTTTGCCGATGTCCTTGGTGCTGAAGAACGGGTCGAAGATGCGGTCGAGGATCTCCGGGGCGATCCCGCAGCCTTCGTCGGCGATTTCGACGACCACGCGGCCGTCCTCACGATCGAGGCGGATCCGGATCCGGCCGCCGCGCGGCATGGCGTCGACCGCGTTCGAGAACAGGTTGAGGAACACCTGCTCGATCTGGTCGGCGTCGCCGACGATCATCGCCGCCTGCAGCCCGGAGCGCAGGATCCGGACGTTGTGCATCCGCCACTGGTACTCGCCGATGCCGATCACGCGGTCGATGAGCCCGCTCAGGTCGAGCGGCCGGCGCTTGCCGCCCTCGCGCTGGCGCGAGAACAGCAGCACGCCCTCGACGATCTTGCGGCAACGCTCGCCGCTGGCCGCGATCTTCTCGACCTTCTCGCGCACGTTCGGGTCGAGCGGCTTCTCGAGCAGGAGCCGGCTGTAGCCGACCACGCCGCTGAGCGGGTTGTTGATCTCGTGGGCGATCCCCGCCGCCAACAGCCCCACCGCCGCCAGCTTCTGCGTGCGCAGCACCTGGTCTTCGAGCGCCCGGCGCCGCCGCAGGTCGAGCGCGACGAGCACCGCGCCGGCGCCCGGGTCGTCGGCCCCGCGCAGCAATCGGCCCTCGAGGTGCAGCGGGATCTCCTTCCCGCCCTCGGCCAACACCGCGACCTCGGTGGCGATAGCGCCGGCCTTCCGCAGGCTCTCCCACAAGCTGTCCCATCGGGCAGGTTCGGCCAGTCGCGCGACCTCGACCCCGAACTTGCGCCCGCGCGCCGCCTCCGCCGAGACCCCGAGCAGCTGCTGGCTGGCGCGGTTCCACGTCACCACGCGCCCGGACGCGTCGATCGAATTGATCAGCACGCTGGTCTGGTCGAGCAGCAGCGCCTGGTACGCCGCCAGCGCCTCCGTCTCGATCATCAACCGTCCGCCCTCGAGCCCGAGCGCCAGCTGCGGAGCGAGCAGCGCCAGCAGCCGCAGCGGCGGCGCGTCGCGCGGCCCGGCGCCCGCCAGCACGAAGAACCCGGCCACCCGGGGATTGGCCCCGAGCGCCAGGCGGAGCGCGTGGCGCCGGCCCTCGAGGTCGCCGAACCATCGCCGGTGCGTCGGCTCCGTCGCGTCGATCTCGACCACCGCCGGACCGCTGCCCCACGCCGCCGGCGGATCGCTCTCGGCCGGCAGCGTCGAGACCCGCGGCGCGCAGCCCGTGCGCAGCGTCCACCGCTGCCAGCCCTCGCCCACGCGCGCCAGCACCACCCCGCGGGTGAAGCCGAGCGAGTCCATGATCGCCCCGCAGGCCGCGGCCACGTTGTCGTGCGGTCGGGCCGTCGACACCAGCAGGCGGTCGACCTGGGCCAGCAGGCGATCCTCGAAGTCCTGTTGCCGGCGCTCGCGGAGGTCGCGGAGCAGCGCCACCGTCGGCGCCCCCTCCTCGCGCCCGCCCGCCAGCGACAGCTCGACCGGCAGCGGCGCCCCGTCGAGGCGGCGCAGCTCGATCTCCCCGTGCCAGTTGCCGACCCGCGCCTGCGTCAGCGCCTCGCTGAGCGCCCGCGCGGCCGCCGGCTCCGCCAGCTCGAGCAGGCTGCGCCCGCCCAGGTGCGGCCCGCTCCTGGCCTCCGAGTCCTGTCCCGAAGGCAAGGGCCTCCCGGACATGTCCTCCGCGCCATGTCGCTGCCGCGCCGGCGAGGCGGCACGCTCGGCCCCCGCGGTCCCGCGCTGGGCCGCTTCGCTCCGAGCGACGCCAGGACTCCCCGACACATCCTCCGCGCCATGCCGTGGCGGCGCCGCGCGATCGAGCCCCGCGGTCCCTCGCGCACCGCCCTCGCTCCGGGCGGCCGCCTCCTGTCCCCCAGGCCAGGTCCTGGCGGACATGTCCTCTGCGCCCGGTCGTCCCCGCCCCGAAAGCCCGACCCTGCCGGCTCCGGCCACGCGCGCCTCGACTTCTCCGCCTGCGATGCGGCCCGGCGCGCCCGATCCCGCGGCCCGCGACGCCCCGTCGCGGCTCCGCTCGACCCGCCCGTCCGCGGCGCCTGTCGACGCTCCCGTGTCGACGGCATCGCCCGCTCGCGCCACCTGCTCCGAGGACAATGTCCGCATGGACATGTCCTCCGCGCCAGGCCGCATGCGCCCGCGGACGTCGCCGGCGAACAGCGCCCGCGCGGCCGGATTGGCGTGGACGATCATCCCCGCCCCGTCGAGCAGCAAGAGCCCCTGGTCGAGCGCCTCGAGGCAGCGGGCCAGCGCGCGGCCGACGTCGGGCGTCTGCGACCGCTCCGGCGCGGTGAACGTGAGCAGCACGTTGTCGCTGGCGAGCTTGCTGGCCCGCACCGCGCACGGCCACGCCCGCCCGCGGCCCGGCACCAGCGTCAGCTCGAGCGAGAAATTATGCCCCGCGGGTCGCCCGCGCAGCCCCGTGAAGGCCCGCCCGAACGCGCTGCGCTCGCTGGCGCGCGCGATGTAGGCCAAAAACGGCTCGCCGCTGAGGTCTGCTGCGGCGAGGCCCTCGGCGAGGCCGGGGTTGGCGGCCAGGATGAGGCCCGCGGGCGTCAGCACGGCCGCCGGCATCGCCAGCGCCGCGACGATCTCGCTGTAGGCGCCGAGCGCGCCGTCAGTGCCGAGACGGACCGTCGCTTCGGCGTCGCCGAGGCGCGGCAGCGAGGTGGTCTTGGAGCCCTGGGCCACGAGTGAGGCGGCATGCTTAGCAAAATTCCCCGCCTGGTGCCCGAGGTCGAGATCGCGCGGCGCCGTCTCGCGCCCCCCGGTCACGCCTGCTAGTCTGCCGCGCCGATGACGCTCACCGACCCTGGCCGCCTCGCGGGAGTGCGGCTCGCCGCCACCGTCGTCCTCCTGCGCGAGCGCGCCGCCGGCGACCCCCAGGTCTTCATGCTCCGGCGCAGCGCCAAGAGCCCGTTCATGCCCGACACCCTGGTCTTCCCCGGCGGCGCGGTCGACCCCGGCGACGGCCCGGAGGGCAGCGACGCGGCCTTCGACGCCGCGGCCCGCCGCGAGTGCCGGGAGGAGGCCGGCGTGGTCCTCGACGCCCACGACCTCCACTGGTTCGACACCTGGCTCACCCCCACCGCCGAGCCGCGCCGCTACCTGGCCCGCTTCTACGTGGCCCGCCTGGCCGAGGGCGAGGCCGAGGACGCCGCCGCCGACGGCCACGAGACCCACGAGGGCCGCTGGGCCACCCCCGCCGAGATCCTCGCCGCCTGGGCCCGCGAGGAGGTCGACCTCCCGCCGCCGACGCTGTGCACCGTCATGCGCCTGGCCGACGAGCGCCGCGCCGGCCTGGTCGGCCTCCCGTCGGCCGCCGTCCACGAGCCGATCCTCCCCAAGGGCCTCCTGCAGCCCGACGCCAACGGCGAGGCCCAGCTCGTCGTCGTCCTGCCGCACGACCCCGCCTACCCCGACCTGCCCGGCGACGGCGTCCCCGCCCCCGCCCGCGTCGCCGACCTGCCGCACCGCCTCGTCCGCGCCGGGAGGACCTGGCGCCTGTGCTGACCCTCGGGACATGGCTCTGGGGTCATGCTCGTTCGGGCATGTCCGTGGCAGCAGGTGCGAAGGGAAATGTCCCTCACGACATGTCCCTCGCGCCACCTGAGGGTGTCCCAGAGACCATGTCTCGAGGGGCATCCACCTCTGTCCCTCACGACATGTCCCTCGCGCCATCGTCTCCTGTCCCACGGGCCATGCCGCAGTCATCGTCCTTCCCTGTCCTTCACGACATGTCCCTCGCGCCATCGACTCCTGTCCCCCGGGCCGTGTCGCAGCGGCCGTCCTTCCCTGCCCCTGACGACATGTCCTCCGCACCGCCCTCTCCTGGCTCGCGCGCAGCACCGCAGCGGCCATCCGCCGCTACCCCGCCCGACATGTCCCTCGCGCCCCTCTCTGCCCCGCAGGCGCGGTCGCCGTCCACATCTGTCTCTCGGGCCATGTCCTCGTGGTCAGCCGCCTGGGCCTTCGCCCTCCTCGTCGCCTGCGGTCGCGCCGAGCCCGAGCGCCCGGCGCCCGCGCCTGCGCCCGCGAGCGAGCCGGCGCCGACGAGCGCCGCCGCGCCCGCCGAGCCACCCGCGCCCGCCACCCCCGATGAGCGGCGCGTCCTCGCCTGGCTCGACCCCGACTCGCCCGCAGTGGCCTATATGCGGCTCCCGGCCGACCTCGAGCCCGAGGCGCTCGGCGAGCTGTTCGCCCTGCCGCCGCGCGCGCTGGCCCTCCTGCGTGCCCCGCTGAGCCTCGAGTCCGGCCTCGCCGCGCTCATCGGACCGGCCGCGCCGCCGCCCGAGCAGTGGCTCGCGCGCGACCTCGTCGTCATGCAGCCGGTGCTCGCGCGCGGCCCTTACCTCGTGCGCCGACTGCTCGTCCCGCGGGCCGACGTCGAGGCCTGGTTGCGCAGCGGCGGCATGGAGGTCGAGACCGTCGAGGGCCTGGCCGTGTGGACGCCCGGCCCGACCGCGCCCGAGGCTGCCGTCGGCGGCGCCCCCGGCCTCGCGCCGGATCTGGTGTTCCCGTGGCGCCTGGTCTTCCTCGCCGACGACCTGCTCGGCGCCTTCTCGCTCACCGAGATGGGCAACGGCCTCAGCCCCCTGACGGCCGCCCGCGACCTGCCGCCGTCCGAGCTCACGCGCACGATCGGCGAGGTCGTCGCCGCCGACCCGGCCCTCCTGCTCGAGCTCTACGTCCAGGGCGCCATGCTCCACTTCGATCTCAGCGACGACGTCGGGGTCGCCAAGCTGTCGCTGCGCCGCCTCGTCGAGGGCGACGCCGCGCGCTCGCTGCCCCGCCACGACGCCGCCGGCATCGACGGCGAGGTCATCCTCCAGCCGCTGGGCGACGTCGCCGAGGCCGCCGCCGCCCTCGAGGCCCGCGTCCCCGCCGGCGCCGCCACCGACGTGCTGCGCGACCTCTACAAGGCCGTCGCCTACACGCAAGACGGGCCGATCGTCCGCGGCCGCCTCCAGCTCGCCGCCGACGATCTCACGTCCCTGCGTCGCGGAGGCGGCGGGTGAGCGCCGCCCCTGGGCCCGCGTCGGCCTCCGCGAGCGAGCCGCGTATGCCTGCTGCCGTCCCTTCGCCTCGCGCGAGCCAGCCGCCCAGGAGTGCGGCTGCCGCTTCGCCCTGCGTGAGCCAGCCGCGAGCCGAGGCCGGACCCTCCACCGTGCGCCGTCGCGTGAGCTCGCCCCGCAGGCCGCCCCTGTCCCTGGCTCGCGCCCTGCTCCTCGCGCTCGTCGCCTGCGGCAGCCCGTCTGTCGATCCCCGACCGGCAGACCAGCCGGCGGACATGCCCCAAGCGACAGGTCCGATCGCCCAGGCCCCCCAGGACATGTCCAAACAGACATGCCCCGAAGGCCAGGACACGATCGGCGATCTCGAGTGGATCCCCGTCGACGCCCGGGTCGCCGGCCTGTTCGACCTCGGCGATCCCGGCGTCGACGCCGCCGCTGCCGAGCTCGCGCGCGCCAGTGCCACCACCCCGGGCATGCCGGTCGTCGCCGCGCTCGGCCTCGGCTTCCTCGGCACCCAGCTGCAGATCCTCCGCCGCCAGCTCCGCGACGCCGGGCTGACCCCGCGCGAACTGCTCCTCCTTCACGATCCCGGCGGCGCCGTCGTGTGGATCGTGCGCGTCCGCTGCGACCTCGCCGTCTTGCAGGCCACGCTGGCGCGGGCCTGGGGCGTCACCAGCCGCACCACCGCCGCCGGACCTCTGGCCGAGCCGGACCCCGCGCGCGGCTTCCCCCACGACGTGGTGTTCCTCGCCGACGATCGCCTGGCCCTCGTCCCCGCCGGCGCCGGCGGCAAGCTGCGCCGCTGGCTCGAAGGTCAGGCCGGCCCGCCGGAGCTCGGCGATCGCCGCCGCAGCGAGACCCCCGGCCAGGCGCTCGCGCGCCTCGATCCCGCCCCCATCCGCGTCGTCCTCGCCGGCCGCGGCCTGCTCGCCGGCGACGCCACCAGCGCCCCTCGAACCCTGCGCGCCTGGCCCGATCGCGTCGCCCTCGACGCCGCCCCTCCCTGAGCGCGAGGACGCGGAGCGCCCGCCATCCCGCTGGAGGCTCGCGCAACGAGCGAGCTGCCCGATCGGACAGCCCGCCGTCCCGCGCGCCGCCGCTTCGTGGGAGGTATTTCAGAACATGCCTCAAGAGACATGCCCGAACGGACCTGCCCTTGAGAGCATGCACGATCGAACCCGACATCGCGTGCCGCGCCCGTGACCCATCGCACCGGCGGCTTTGGGGCCGCTGCGCGCGCACTGGAGCTGCGGGGGCGCGGGCCCGCGACCGGTGCGAGCGATGTGAACTTCGTTCGAGGGCCGTCCACCGCCCCGAGGCCTGCTGCGGCCGGTTTTCCGCCCTGGCGCGTCCACGTGGCCTGTGGGCCCCTTTGCGCGCGTCCTCGCTCAGGTATAGTGAAGGGTATGCCTGTCGATCCGGGCCCGAGTTCGTCCTCGTCCTCTGCTGTCATGTCCGTCGCCGCGGTGTTCGCGGCAGGCTCCGGTCCCTGGCCGAGCCACCCGCCCGCGCTGGCGGACGACGTCAACTCGATCGACGCCATCATCCGCGCCATGTACGCCTCGGTCTCCTTCAGCGACGGCCGCGGCCCCGACGCCGAGCGTCTCGCCAGCCTGTGCGTCCCGCACGGCCGGCTGATCAAGGTCCACGCCAACAACATCGACGACATGAGCGTCCCCGAGTTCGTCGAGCGGGTGCAGCTCCGGATCAGCGAGCAGGGCCTGCGCAGCTTCGTCGAGCGTGAGCTGTTCCGCCGCACCGAGGTGTTCGCCGGGATCGCCCACGTCTTCACCACCTACGAGAGCCGGACCGACGACGGCGGCGATCATCTGCTCTACCGCGGCATCAACAGCGTCCAGTTGAGGCACGACGGGCGGCGCTGGTGGATCCTCACGATCCTCTGGACCGACGAGCGCGACGACTGCCCGATCCCCGCGGCGTATCTTCCTCGCTCATGAGCGCCGTCCGCGGTCGCTACGCCCCCAGCCCGACCGGACCGCTGCACCTCGGCAACGCGCGCACCGCCCTGCTCGCCTGGCTCGACGCCCGCGCGCGCGGCGGCGCCTTCGTCATGCGCATCGAGGACGTCGACTTCACGCGCGCCCGGCCCGACTTCGAGGCCCAGCTGCTGCTCGACCTGCGCTGGCTCGGGCTCGACTGGGACGAGGGTCCCGACGTCGGCGGCCCCTTCGCCCCCTACCGCCAGTCCGAGCGCGGCGACCGCTACGCCGCCGCGCTCGCGCGCCTCGACGTCTATCCGTGCACCTGCACCCGGCGCGAGCTGCGGGCCCTTCCCGTCACCAGCATGACCGGAGAGCCAGTGTACTCCGGGACATGTCGCAACGGACAGTCGCACCCCGGCCGGCCGGCCGCGATCCGCTGGCGCGTCCCGCCGGGCAGCGTCGGCTTCGTCGATCGTCTGTGCAGCGCCTACCACCAGGACATTTCCCGTGACGTCGGCGACTTCGTCCTGCGCCGCGGCGACGGGGCCTGGGCCTACCAGCTCGCGGTCGTCGTCGACGACGCAGACATGGGCATCACCGACATCGTCCGCGGCGCCGATCTGCTCGACAGCACCCCGCGTCAGCTCCACCTCCTGCGCGCCCTGAACCCCGAGTTGCCCGCGCCGCGCTTTGCCCACGTCCCGCTGATCCTCGGGGCCGGCGGCGCCAAGCTCAGCAAGCGCGACGGGGCCCCCGATCTCGGCGCCTTGCGCGAGGCGGGCGCCTCGCCGGCGGGCGTCCTCGCGGCGCTGGCCCGCAGCGTGGGCCTCGTGCCCCCGGACGTCCGCGAAGTGCGGCCGCAAGAGCTCCTGACCGCCGTTTCCGCCGCCGATCCGCTCGCGGGCCTGGTGCCGCAGCCGCTCGATCTCGCCGGCCTGTGACGACGCCGACCCCGTCCTCGGGCGCCCCGTGAGTCGACCGACGTCGCCGCCGCGAAGCCTTGTCCGCGCTGCCGCGGGTCGATAAAAAACCCGAGCCCTCTCCGGAGTCTTCTGCCGATGCATCGCCGCCTCTCGCCCCTCGCGTGGTTCACCGCCGCTCTCGCTCTCGCCGCCTGCAAGCCCGCAGCCTCGACCCCCGGGCCCGCCGACGCCCCGCCCGGTGGCGGCAGCGGCGGCGGCGAAGTGGCCGCCAAGTCGGCCTACGACTATCCGCTCACGCGCAAAGGCGACACCGTCGACTCCTACCACGGCGCCCAGGTGACCGATCCGTACCGCTGGCTCGAGGAGCTCGACACCGACGAGACGCGCGCCTGGGTCGAGGCGCAGAACAAGCTGACCTTCGGCGTCCTCGGCAGCATCAAGCAGCGCGACGCCATCCGCACCCGCCTCACCGAGCTGTGGAACTACGAGCGCTACGGCGTCCCCTACAAGGAGGGCGGCAAGTACTTCTACAGCCGCAACGACGGCCTGCAGAACCAGAGCGTCCTCTACGTCGCCGACAGCCTCGCCGCCGAGCCGCGCGTCCTCATCGATCCCAACACCCTCTCGCAGGACGGCACCGTCGCCCTGTCCGGCACCGCGATCAGCCAGGACGGCAAGTACGTCGCCTACGGCCTCGCCGCCGCCGGCAGTGACTGGCAGGAGTACCGCGTCCGCGAGATCGCGACCGGCAAGGACCTCGACGATCACCTCAAGTGGATCAAGTTCAGCGGCGCCGCCTGGACCAAGGACAGCAAGGGCTTCTTCTACAGCCGCTACGACGCCCCCGGCGACGGCGAGGCGCTCAAGGGCAAGAACGAGTTCCAGAAGCTCTACTACCACAAGATCGGCACCCCGCAGGACAAGGACATCCTCGTCTACGAGCGCAAGGATCACCCGCAGTGGGGCTTCGGCGGCGAGGTCAGCGACGACGGCCGCTGGCTCGTCATCCGCGTGTGGGAGGGCTCGGCCGACAAGAACGCCTTGTTCGTCCATGACCTCTCGGGCGGCGTCGGCAAGAAGCCCGTCGTCGAGCTGCTGAACAAGTTCGACGCCGAGTACACCTTCGTCGGCAGCAAGGGCAGCAACCTCTACATCCAGACCACGCAGGGCGCCACGCGCGGCAAGGTCGTCGCCATCGACGCCGCCAAGAAGGACGCCGGCGACCCGTCGGCCTGGAAGGTCCTGGTCCCCGAGGCGCCGGAGACCCTGCGCAGCGTCAGCCACGTCGGCGGCAAGCTGATCGCCTCGTACCTCAAGGACGCGCGCAGCGAGGTCCGCGTGTTCAACGAGAGCGGCAAGCTCGAGCGCGACATCACCTTGCCGGGCCTCGGCACCGCCGCCGGCTTCGGCGGCCGCGCCAAGGACGGCGAGACCTTCTACGCCTTCACCAGCTACACCTGGCCGACCACCATCTTCCGCTACGACCTCAAGACCGGCACCAGCGAGGTCTTCCGGCAGCCCAAGGTCGCCTTCGATCCGAGCAAGTACGAGACCACCCAGGTCTTCTACACCAGCAAGGACGGCACCAAGGTGCCGATGTTCTTGACCCACAAGAAGGGCCTCGAACGCAACGGCCAGAACCCGACCTACCTCTACGGCTACGGCGGCTTCAACGTCGCCCTCACCCCCGGCTTCTCCGTCCCCGACCTCATGTGGCTCGAGCTCGGTGGCGTGCTGGCGGTCGCCAACCTGCGCGGCGGCGGTGAGTACGGCGAGGCGTGGCACGAAGCCGGCACCAAGCTTCACAAGCAGAACGTGTTCGACGACTTCATCGGCGCCGCCGAGTACCTCGTCGCCGAGAAGGTCACTTCGCCGGGCAAGCTCGCCATCGGCGGGCGCAGCAACGGCGGCCTGCTCGTCGGCGCCGCCATGACCCAGCGCCCCGACCTGTTCGCCGTCGCCCTGCCCGGCGTCGGCGTCATGGACATGCTCCGCTTCCACAAGTTCACGATCGGCTGGGCCTGGGTGTCCGACTACGGCTCCTCCGACGACGCCGAGCAGTTCAAGGCCCTGCGCGCCTACTCGCCGCTGCACAACCTCAAGGCCGGCACCAAGTACCCGGCCACCCTCGTCTACACCGCCGATCACGACGACCGCGTCGTCCCCGGCCACAGCTACAAGTTCGCCGCCGCCCTCCAGGCCGCCCAGTCCGGCGACAAGCCGGCCCTGATCCGCATCGACGTCCGCGCCGGCCACGGCGCCGGCAAGCCGACCAGCAAGCAGATCGAGGAGTGGACCGACCTCTGGGGCTTCGTCGTCCACAACCTCGGCATGACCCTCTGACCGCGGCTCGCCGCCCCGTAAGCCCCGCGACCTCGCCCATGAAGTCGCGGGGCTTCGCGCGTCATGCTCCCGAGGACATGCCCTGAGAGGCATGTTTCTGACGACATGGCCATATAGACATGTCCGATGCGACAGCCTGCGCGTCGCTCCGCCCCGTGCGTCTTCGCGGCCATGCAGGGTCGCCAGCCCCCGGCGGTCCGCATCCGCAGCCGCGCGGCCAGTGCGTTTCTCCGTAGACCTGCCGTCCGGCCTGCACGTTGGTGCGCGGGCCGTCATGCCGATCCCTCTGCGCTCCCTCGTCTGTCTCGCCGCGTTCGCTCTCCTCACCACCGCCGCCGAGGCAGCCCCCGAACGGGAGCGCGAGCGCAAGGAGTCGCACCATCGCATGAAGGCCTATGACTTCTCGGCCGACGTGATGGCTCCGTCGCCCGCCATGGGAGCCACTCCCGGCGGCGCCCAGGACATCCAGTACTTCCGCGATCGCGCCAAGGCCGGCGAGATCCCGCACCCCAACACCTTCACGCCCGAGGGTCTGTTCAGCGAGCACGACCTCCCGCTGGCGGCGGGGCGCGCCTGCGATCAGCTGCTCTGTACCGTCGGCGAGGCCACCGGCGCCGCGCTGCTGGCCCAGCCCGAGGTGCAGTACCTCGCCCAGCTCGGCTTCAGCTCCGGCCTCGATCCGAAGACCTTCAAGCGGGCCCCGCTCAACCTCGTCGCAGTCATCGACAAGTCGGGCTCGATGTCGGGCCAGCCGCTGGATCTCGTGCGCGAGAGCCTCTACCGGGTCCTCGATCAGCTCGGGCCCGACGACCAGCTCTCGATCGTCCTCTACGGCGACCGCGCCCACGTCCACATGTCGCCGACGGCGGCCAAGGACAAGCGCGCCATCGCGGCCCGCATCGCCGGCATCGAGAGCGCCGGCTCGACCGCCATGGAAGAGGGCCTGCAGGTCGGATACGACCTCGCGCGGCGCAGCGGCCACGGCTTCAAGGGCACCACGCGCGTCATGCTCTTCACCGACGAGCGGCCCAACGTCGGCGCCACCGACAAGCAGAGCTTCATGGGCATGGCGCGCGACGGCTCGCGCGGCGGGATCGGCCTGACCACCATCGGCGTCGGCGTCCAGTTCGGGGCCGAGCTCGCCACCGCGATCAGCAGCGTGCGCGGCGGCAACCTGTTCTTCTTCCCCGACGCCGCGCGCATGACCAAGGTCTTCCGCGAGGACTTCGACACCATGGTCACCGAGCTCGCCCACGACCTCCAGCTCGAGGTCAAGCCGGCCGCGGGGCTCAAGATCGCCGGGGTCTACGGCATCCCGGGCAAGGCGATCGAGTGGGCGCCCGGCGGCGCGATCCGCCTCAGCGTCGAGACCATCTTCCTCAGTCGCAAGAAGGGCGCCATCTTCGTCGGCTTCGGCCCCGCCGATCGCAACCTGCCGACGCCCAAGGCAGTCGCCGATCGCCCGCTCGGCCAGGTCAGCCTCGCGTACACCGAGGCGGCCGTCGGCAAGCCGCGCAGCTCCGCGGTCGACCTGGTCTACAAGCCAGGTTCAAACGCCAGCGTCGGCCTCGTCCGCGGCGCGCGGCTCGTCGACCAGGCCACGGCGCTCGCCCGGGCCGCCACGCTGCACCACGAGCAGAACGATCAGGAGGGCGCCTACCAGCTCGTCCACGCCCTCGCCTCGCTCTACCGCCAGGATAGCGACCCCGACCTCGCCGAGGAGCGCACCCTCGTGTTCGCCCTCGAGCGCTCCCTCGCCAAGCTCTCGGGCCACGCCGGTGAGCCGACGCCCGCCGCGCCGACCGTCGATCGCGTGAGCGGCCTGCCGCCCGCGCCCGCGCCGCGGCGTTCGCCGGTCGTCACCACCGGCCCGCGCCAAGACCTTCTCGATCGCATCGACCAGCCGTGAGCCCGCGCGTCGCGGCATCGTCGGTCGTCACGACCGGCCCGCGCCACGACCTTCCTGAGCGCATGGACCTGCCATGAGCCCGCGCGTCGCGGTCTCGTCGGTCGTCACGACCCGCCCGCGCCATCGACCCGCCCGCAAGCCCGCGCGTCGCGGCCTCGTCGGTCGTCACGACCGGCCCGCGCCGGCGACCCGCCGGCGGCCCGCGAGCTCGCGGTCGCCGGTCGTCACGACCGCATGGGCCGCATCGACTTGCCGTGAGCCGCGCCTTCGTCGTCATCACCCGGCCTCGCAACGACCTCGACTACCGCAACCGCGCCTCCAGGGCCGCCCGAGCGGCGTTTGCCTCGCGTCCCGCGCGGCGCTACCCTCCGGCGGTGTCTTCGCGTGCTGCGCTCTTCTCCCTGTCGCTGGCGGCCTCGGCGGTGATCGGTTGCACCGGCGCCGGCGAGTCACCTTGTCCTTCGGACATGTCCACAAAGACATCTCCGTCGCCGGCCGCCGACGGCGGCGCTCTCGAGGGCTTCCCCCTGTCGCGCCTGCGCTTCGACCACAACCCCGTCGAGCCGCTCGAGCTGCCGACCCCGCTGTCCGAGGCCGACCTCAAGGCCCGGGGCGTGCAGAGCCACCGGGTGTTCACGGCCACGAGCCCGCGCGTGTGGCTGTTCGTGTTCGAGTTCGCCGATCAGAACGCGATGTTCGCCGCGCTCCAGGATCCACGCCTGCTCCTCCCCGCCGAGCCGCCCTACTACTCGGCCTCGGCGTTCACCGGTCGTTGGCTGCTGGTCACCGGCTTCCCCTCGGAGAAGCCAGTCTCGCCGGAGATGGAGGCCGCGCGCACCATGTTCCTCGAGCGCTGGTCCGGCCAGGAGTGACCGCGCTCAGATGGTGCTACCGGCGCGATGCAGCGCGCTGGACCCGGGCCGCGTCTCTCCGACATACCGCAGGAGCGGGTTGAACAGCCCGCTCCTGTCCTTTCGAGCATGCGCTTCGGAACATGTCCGAGCGAGCATGCGCTAGCGAGCATGCCCCTTCAGCCAGGCGGTACGCCCACCGCCTGGCCGAAGCGGGCAGCGCGGGCTCTCCTCACCCGAGGACCACGCGCACCGATCTGACCAGCCCGCGCAGCGCGTTCACCACCTCTTCGGTCGTCTCGCCCTTCACGAGCGCGTAGCCCTCGCCCTCGTAGCCGGACGCGCGCGGCTGGCCGACTTTCGGCAGCTTGCGGTCGACCACCCACGCCCCGGCGAGCTCCTGCGCCTCGGCGAGTCCCTCGACCGCGCGGACCACTTGTCCCGGACCTTGTCCGCGGAAGAACGCCGTCCCGGCCGCGAACTGGCGCGGCGGCGCCTCGAAGCGGTCGAACACCATCAGCTCGGCCCACTTCTGCCACATGTCCACCCCGTGACAGAGCCCCATCATCGGCATCAGATGCACGCCGGGGGGACGGGCCGCCACCTCGCTGATCACCATCGACCCGTCGGCGCGCAGGAACCACTCCATGTGCGTGAGCGCCGTGCCGATCCCGAGGGCCTGCAGCGCGCGGACGTTGAGCGCGCGGAACGTCTGCGCGTGGGGCTGCAGCTGCTCGCGGGGCAGCAGCACGCAGTACTGGATCCACGGGTTCTCGAGCACCTGCAGCGGCCCGGGCAGGTAGTAGCTCGACGAGTGCCACACGGGCTTGCCCTGGATCGTGACGGTCTCGAACGTGTGCTCCTCGCCGCGCACGAACTCCTCGGCCTGGGCCGGGTTCGACGGCGTCACGAACAGCTCGGCCAGCGCCGAGGCCAGTGACTCGTCGTCGGTCGCGCGGACCGTCGCGCGCGAGCCCAGGCCGGCCGGCGGCTTGAGCACGATCGGATAGCCGACCTCGCGGACGAAGCTGCGCGCGTCCTCTGCCGAGCCGATCAGCGCCTGGCGAGCCACCGGCAGCCCGGCCTCGCGCAGCTTCGCCTTCATGCGGTTCTTCTCGCGGAAGTTGCGGGCGACCGCCTCGGTCATGCCCGGGATCCCGAGCTTGTCGCGCGCGATCGACAGCGGGGTCTGCATCTGCTCGAGGAACCCGATCAGGCGGTCGACCCGGCCCCACCCGGCCTGGAACGCCTTGCCCGCGGCGATCAGCTGCTCGGCGTCGAGGCAGTCGCGGACCTGGTAGTGACCCACGACGCGGCCGCGGTAGCGCTCGGGCAGCGTCGTCTCGGGCTCATGGGTGATGAGGCCGATCCGGACATCGGGCAGCGACACCAGCGCGTCGAGGCACTGCAGGATGTTGGCGCTGTAGAACGGGGCGACGTAGAGGACGTGGACGGGCATGCGCGGCCGCGATCATGCCAGATCCGCGGCCGCGCGGCGACGCGCTGGCCTGCGGGATCCTCCGTCAGGCCCCGGCGGGCCCACGCCCGGGGACTGGCCGCGCTCGGGCCGACGGGCAGCAGAACCATGTCCGGACCTCGAAGTCGCGAGCGCGTGACCGGCGAGGCGATCCGCGGCCGACCGACAGACAGGAGCGATCCAGGGCGACCCGCGCGCCAAGGCGGGCCCGAGCCTCAGCTTCCGAAACAGCGTGAAGCCGGCGCACGAGACATGTCCTCGGGGACAGCCCACGCGATGGATCGAGGGCTCCTTGTCCTTTCAGACGACTTATCCACTCGTTCGCCGAACCTGTCCCGCAGGACAGTCTCCTCCCCCGCCGCAGGGAGCATGTCCCGAAGGACAGCCACTAGCCCCGCGTTTCGCTGCAGTGGGCATGTCCCGAAGGACATGCCGCCTAACGACCAAGCCGTCACCCGAGCTCGCCGCGGTCGATCCGATCGAGCGCCGCCTCGGCCGCCGCCGACTCGGCCGCGCGCAGGTTGGGGCCCTCGCCCTCGGCCAGCACCACGATCTGTCCGTCGGGACAGGTCACCTCCGCGCGCACCCGCCACTGCGAGCGCTCGTGCGTCGGGCGGTCGCCGAGCGGCACGTAGATCGGCGGCCGGCGCCAGCGCGCCTGGGCCCACTCCTGCAGGCGGGCCTTCGCCGGCTTGCCGTCGTCGGAGCGCAGACCGGCGAGGCGAGGCCCCAGCAGCGCCTGGAACACCAGGCCGGCGGACGCCAGCGGATCGCGGCCGGCCGCGCGGGCGTCGAGGAACGCCGCCCCGAGCACGGCCTCGGCCGCGTCGGCCAGCGACCCGTCGTGTTCGCGCAGCTCGGCCTGACGATGGGCCACCCACAGCAGCGGTCCGAGCTCGATCCGCCGCGCCGCCTCGGCCAGCGCCGGCGCCGACACCAGGCTCGCGCGCAGGCGCGTGAGCACGCCCTCCGACAGATCGGGGAAGCGGCGCCACAGCGCCTCGGTCGACAGCAGCGCCAGCACCGAGTCGCCGAAGAACTCGAGGCACGCGTTGCTCGGCCAGCCCGAGCGCGCGTGTTCGTTGACCCACGTCGGGTGCGTCAGGGCCACGCGCAGCAGCGCCGGGCGGACGAACGCGTAGCCGAGGCGCTCCTGCAGCGGCGCCAGGCGGACCTGGTTGTCGGGCCAGGTCGGCGCCCCGCGGCGATCGGGCAGGTCCTCGAGCAGCTCGGTCATCCTGCGGTCTCCGCGATCCAGCCGCCGCCGAGCACGCGCTCGCCGGCGTAGACCACCGCCGCCTGGCCCGGCGCGGCCGCCTGGACCGGCTCGTCGAACACCACGGTCGCGCGGTCGCCCGCCAGCTCGACGCGCGCCGCCGAAGGTCGGCCGCGGTGACGGATCTGGACCTCCGCGCGCACCACCTCGCGCTCGCCGAGCGGCGCCAGCCGGCGGAACTCGGCCAGCGTCAGCGCGTGCGTCTGCAGCGACGCCGCGTCGCCGACCACCACCTGGCGCTGCTCCGGCAGCACGCGCAGCACGTAGCGGGGCGACGTGCCCGGGATCCGCAGGCCGCGGCGCTGGCCGATCGTCACCCGGTGGATCCCGCCGTGGGCCCCGAGCACGCGGCCCTCCGCGTCCACCACCTCGCCGGGCGCCAGAGCGGCCGTGCCGAGGCCCAGCGCCGCCGCGCGCGCCTCGACCACCTCGCCGTGGTCGCGGCCGCCGACGAAGCACAGCTCCTGGCTGTCCGGCGTGTCGGCGCTCGGCAGCCCGAGCGCGCGGGCCTTCGCGCGGACCTGGTCTTTGTGCCATGTCCCGAGAGGAAACCGCACCCCCGACAGCAGCGCCGGCGGCACCGCGAACAGGAAGTAGCTCTGGTCCTTCGTCGCATCGACCGCGCGCAGCAGCGCCCCGTCTTCGAGGCGCGCGTAGTGGCCGGTCGCCAGCGCCTCGGCCCCGAGCGCGCGAGCGCGGGCCACCAGCGGCCCGAACTTCACGTGCTCGTTGCAGCGGACGCACGGGTTGGGCGTGCGGCCGCGGGCGTACTCGCGGGCGAAGTCGTCGATCACGTGGGCAGTGAAGCGCTCCTGCTCGTCGACCGTGTAGTGCGGGATCCCGAGCAGCGCGCACACGTCTCGCGCTTGATCGATCTCCGCCGGCGAGCAGCACGACCCGCCGCGGCCCTGGCGTTCGTGGCCGCTGGCGTCGTAGAGGCGCATCGTCAGGCCGACCACCTCGTGGCCCGCCTCGACCAGCAGCGCCGCCGCCACCGACGAGTCGACCCCGCCGGACATCGCGCACACGATCCTCATGACGGCGTCACCTCGCGCCAGTCGCCGCCGCCCTCGGCCCCGCGGACGCGCGCGATCGCCTCCGGCAGCGCCGCCAGCAGCGCGTCGACGTCGTCCTCGGTGTTGCCCGCGCCGAGCGAGATCCGCAGCGCCGAGCGGGCCGCCGCCGGCGTCAGCCCGAGCGCCAGCAGCACCGGCGATGGTTCCGGCGTGCCCGAGCTGCAGGCCGCCCCGTACGACACCGCGATCCCGGCGAGGTCGAGGTTCATCGCCAGCAGCTGGCCGTCGCAACCTTCGAAGCCGACGCTGACCGTGTTGCCGACCCTGCGCTCGCGGTCGCCGTGGACTGTCGCATCGGACATGTTCGCAAGGCCAGCTCGCAACCGGTCCGCGAGCGCGACCACGTGGGCGTGGCGGGCCGGCAGCTCGGCGGCGGCGAGCTGAGCCGCGAGGCCGAAGCCGGCGAGGTTGGCGACCGACTCGGTGCCGGCTCGGCGCCCGCGCTCTTGCTGTCCGCCGAGGAGCAGCGGGTCGAGCGCCAGCCGGCGGCGGTGGACCAGCGCGCCGACCCCCTTCGGGCCGTAGATTTTGTGGCTGCTGACGCTGAGGAGGTCGAGATCCCAGGCGTGGAAGTCGAGGTTCAGCTTGCCGAAGGCCTGAACAGCGTCGCAGTGGACCAGGACGGTCGGCGCGACTTCACGCACGACGCGGACCAGCCCCGGGATGTCGTAGGTGTTGCCGAGCACGTGATTTGCGGCTGCGAGCGAGACAACTCCGGTCTCCGGGTTCGCCCGAAGGGCGGCGCGCAGCGCGTCGGCCTCGATTCGGCCCTGGGCGTCGACCGCGACCAGCGCCAGCGGGTGCCCCTCCCGCTGCAGGCGGCCCGCCGCGGCCAGCACCGCCGGGTGTTCGAGCGGCGACGTGAGCAGTCCGCAAGGGCGCCCGGCGGCCCGCAGCGCCCGGGCTGCGCCGATCAGGGCCAGGTTGTCGGCCTCGGTGCCCCCCGACGTGAACGTCACCTCGAGCGCCTCGGCCCCGAGGGCCCGAGCGACCGCGCGGCGCGCCTGTTCGACGGCCGCCCGGGCGCGCTGCCCGGTGCTGTGGACGCTGGCCGGGTTCCCTTGAAGGAGGGGATCCGCCAGCGCGGCGATAACAGCGTCCCGAACCCGGGGATCGAGGGGGGTCGTCGCGTTGTGGTCGAGGTAGCGCACCCACGGCGGCTATAGCACGAGGCCCGGCGCGTGGAGCCCCGGTTACGCCGGCTTGTTGACGTGATGGGCTCCGGCGTTGAATCATCACAGCGCGTGAGTCTCCTCGGGACCATGATGGTGAGAGCGGGCCTGCTCTCCGACGAGCAGTTAGCCGCGGTACAGGCCACGAGCGCCGAGCGCAAGCTCTCCTTCGTCGAAGCTCTGCTGACGCACAGCTTCGCCGATGAAGACAGCGTCGTCGGCTTTCTTCACAGCAAGCTGATGATCCCCAAGGTGGGCGCCAGCATCCTCGACGGCGTCGATCGATCCGCGCTCGATCGGATCCCCGGAGAGTTGGCCGCGCGCCACGCCGTGCTCCCGATCTCGAGCGACGAGACCGGCAACCTCACGCTCGCGATGGTCGACCCGACCGACATGAAAGCGGTCGACGCCATCTCGGCGCACACGGGCGCGTACCTGGTCCGCGCCGTCGCGCCGCTGCGGGTCATCCGCTCCTCGATCGCTCATCACTACGGCATCCCGGCGCCCACCCTGCCCTCGCTGCAGGCGACCAAGCCGGCCACCGCTGCGACCCCGGCCGCGGTCATCCCCCCCAGCGGATCCGCACCTGTCCCCGGGGCCAGCCAGAGCCGCGCCGCTCCGGCCGCGGTGATCAACGTGCCGACGGTGACTCCGCCCACGGTCGGCGCGCCCTCGAACGGAGCGCCGGTCGTGCCGACTCCGCCGGTCGTCGAGCCGCCGGCCGCCGGGGTCGTCGCGGGCCCGAACGCCTCGCGTCCCTCCGCACCGAGCGGCGCCGCGATCCGCCCCGCCGCCGTGCTCCAACCGTCGGCCGTCCTCATGCCCGGCGCTCCGCGACCCGCCGCAGTCCTGCCGGCAGCTGCCTTCGCGCCCTCGCCGTACGGCATCCCGCCGCAGCCGGCCGTCACCGCCGCGGCGCCGACCGTCACTGCGCCCGCGAGCGGACCTGCCCCTTCGGTCAGCCCGCCCGGCAACGTCACCCAGCAGGCCGGCTCCTCGAGCCTCGCCGCGGCGCTCGCCGCCACGCCCGCCTCCGCCACCGCACCCGCGGGCAACGTCACCCAGCCGGTCGGCTCGTCCAACCTGACCGCGCCGCCGGCGGCCGCTGCCACACCTGTCTCTTCGGCCAGCCCCGCTCCGGGCAACGTCACCCAGCCGTTCTCCTCCTCGAGCATCACCGCGCCGAACCCCGCCGCGCAGAGCTCGTCGTCCAGATCGATCTCGGGCAGCATCCCCCGCGAGCCTGACTCCGTGAGCCCCGTGTCGACGGCGCCCACGGTACCTGTCCCTTCGGCCAGCCCCGCCACGACCGCCGCCGAGCCGGCCGACGGCAAGGCCGTCCCGGTGATCGCCGGCGCGATGGCGACCTTGCGCCCCGCCGAGGAGGTCGACACCTCGCGCGGCCGCACCGAGCCGGGCACCGAGAGCGCCGCCGAGACGCTGTCCGGCGCGGCCCGCAACGCCGACGACCTCGACATCCCGCTCGACGACCTCGAGTCCGACCGCGGCGGCGCCTCCGAGTCCACGACCGGCGAGGCGACCTTCGACGCCGCCAAGACCCAGACCTGGATCCCGCCGAGCTTCACCGCCGCCAACGAGATCATCCCGCTGTCGCCGGAGGCGTTCCACCGCCTGCTGCCGCGCTTCGCCACCGTCAAGTCGCGCGACGAGGTCACCGACCTGCTGCTCGACTTCCTCGCCGAGGGCTTCTCGCGGGTCATCATGTTCGTCCACGTCAAGGGCGAGATCCGCGGCCGCGACGCCCGCGGCGAGGACCTGCTGGTCGAGGCGGTGCGCCAGATCCGGATCCCCGCCGGCGGCCCCTCGGTGTTCTCCGGCGTGATCGAGCGCCGCTCCCCCTACTTCGGCTCGATGCGGACCGACACCCCGATCGACGCCGCCTTCTTCTCGGCGCTCGGCGGCGTCGAGGGCGTCATCCTCGTCCTCCCCGTCCTGCTGCGCGAGAAGGTGCCGCTGATCGTGTTCGCCTCGGGCTCGAGCAACCCGGTCGACCCGCGCAGCCTGCACGAGCTGACCCACGAGGTCGCCGCCGCCCTCGAGCGCATCATCGTGATCGAGAAGGCCCGCGGTAAGTGATCGGCGCCTGACCTGACGGGCATGTCCTCAAGGGCATGCCCGTTGGCGCATGCGCATTCGGACATGCTCGAACGCACATGTCCCGAAGACATGTCGCTCGGGCCCACCGTCGAGGTCGTCCGCGGTCATGCACCCGAGGGCCGCGACTCATTCGGTCGAGCGCGGTCGCGGACGCTCGCGCACAACGGTGAGGCCCATGGCGTCCGCCCGTCGCGGAAGCTCGAGAGTCGCTACGAGCCCGTCTCGAACGCCCGTCGCCGACCCTCGCCTGCCTCGACGTGGGCGAAAGTGCGTCTCACACGAGCGGCTTGCCGACGCGCGCGCAGTGGCCGAGGTGGGCCTTGAGGTACTTGCTGGGCAGCTCGCGAGCCAGGTGGCCGCCGAGGCGGGCGCTGATGGCGACCAGGCGATCGAGGTCGATGCCGGTGCGGCAGCCCATCCCGTGCAGCATGTACACCACGTCCTCGGTCGACACGTTGCCCGACGCGCCGGGCGCGTACGGGCAGCCGCCGAGGCCGCCGATCGCAGAGTCGACCGTGCGGATCCCGAGCTGCAGCGCCACCGTGATGTTGGCCAGGGCCGTGCCGCGCGTGTCGTGGAAGTGGACCGCCAGTTGGTCGAGCCGGATCCCCGCGTGCAGCAGCCCGTCGAGGATGTATTCGACCTGTCGCGGCGTGCCGACGCCGATCGTGTCGCCGAGGCTCAGCTCGTAGCAGCCCATGTCGAGCAGGCTCTTGCCGACCCGCAGCACCTGCTCGAACGGCACCTCGCCCTCGTAGGGGCAGCCGTACACCGTGCTCACGTAGCCGCGCACCGTCATCCCGCGCGACCGCGCCTCGGTGACCACCTCGCGGTAGGTCGCCAGCGCCTCTTCCGTGGTCTTGTTGATGTTCTTGCGGTTGTGCGTCTGCGACGCCGCCATGAACACCGCGATCTCCTGCATGCCCGCGCGTGAGGCCGCGTCGAGGCCGCGGAGGTTCGGCACCAGCGCGCTGTAGGTGACGCCGGGCTTGCGACGGATCCGGGTCGCGACCTCCATGTGGTCGGCGAGCGCCGGGATCCAGCGCGGGTTGACGAAGCTCGTCACCTCGATGCGCTTCACGCCGGCGTCGACCAGGCCCTCGATCATCTCGATCTTGCGGTCGGCCGACAGGATCGTCGCCTCGTTCTGCAGCCCGTCGCGCGGTCCGACCTCGTAGATCGAGACCTCCGCCGGCATCGACCCGAACAGGCGCGTCGGCTCGACGGTATCGGTTCCGGAGGGTCGTTCGGACGAATCAGTCACTGGCCTTGCTCCCGGGCGCCTCGGGGCGCAAAAGCTCGAAGCGATCCGTCGTGCGAGTGTACGCGATCCCGCCGAGGCGGCCGATCGACTGCAATTGCCCCGCGTCGATCGGCAGCAGGCGGCCGCGTGCGTCGCGACGGAGCAGCTCGCTGGCGACGGCGAAATGAACCACTTCGGCCACGACCAGTGTGGCTGACGGTTTGCCGGGGGCGCCGCCCCCCAGCGGAAGCGCGTGGACGAGCTTGCACTCGAGACAGGCCAGAGCACCAGCCACTCGAGGAGGCGCAACGACCGCAGCCGGCTCGGCCGCGATTCCGCACGCGTCCCACTCGGAGGTCTCGGGCGGAAACGCCGCCGACGTCGCGTTCATCGCCTCCGCGTGGGCGTCGGTGACGTGGTTTATCACCATCTCGCGCGTCGCCAGCACGTTGGTCAGAGTGTCCTTCATGCGCCCGTCGGGCCACCACGCCACGCTGAACACCACCATCGGCGGCCGCGAGCAGACCGCCTGGTAGTAGCTGAACGGCGCCAGGTTGCGGCGGCCCTCGTCGCTCACGCTCGACACCCACGCGATCGGCCGCGGCGCGACCAAGTCGGTCATCAGCCGGTACGTCTCGGCGGCGCCGATGCTCGGCGCGGGGATCTCGGTGTGGACGGGGATACTCCTGTGATTAGCAGAAAAGCCCGTCGACCTTCCGCACCAGCCCCGTCTGGACCCTCACATCCGCGGCCGCGGCATCACCTGACCGAAGGGACAGACTCCACCGCGCCGCGCACGAAGCCTCGCGCGTCGTCCTCGACCGTGCGGAACACCACCAGCATCCCCCGGTTCGACATCGTGTAGAAGCGGCCCAGTTCGCCGTCGTACACCGGCGGACCGGAGATCCCGCTGCCCGTGTTGAGGTTGGCGAGGAACTCGCCGGTCTCGACGTCGTAGGCGAGCAGGCCGTCGTCGGAGTGAGCGATGAACGCGATGTCACCGACGATCAGCGGCGTCTGCACGAACCCCGGGTTCAACTGCTGGCGCCAGCGCACGCGGCCGCCGTGCTCGAGCGCGAAGACCCCTTCGAGCGCCGAGGCCACGATCATGAGCCCGCGCGGACCGGCTGCCACCGACCCCGCCCCGCGCAGCGGCCGGTACCACCGCTGCAGCCCGTCGCTCAGCGCCAGCCCGTACACGCCCGTGCTCTGCCCGGTGACCACGACCTCACCGCGGTCGGTGAGGATCAGCGGCGTGCCGTCGGCGTCGACGAAGTCCCCGCCCGCCGGCGGCGCCGCGTTCGCCAGCCACATCGGCTCGCCCGATTGAGCCCCGATCGCCGCGACCTTGCCGTTGCTGAAGCCCGTGAAGATCGTCCCGCTCGGCGGGCTCGACGGACTCGACGGACCACCGGTCGAACCATTCCCGGCCGCCTTCGCCGCCTCGCCGCTCTTGCCGGCAGGCGCACCGGCGACCGGCGCAGCCGCGCCACCCGCAGGCGCCGCGCCCGGTGCAGCCGCGCCGCCTGCAGGCGCCGCGCTCGTCACCGGCGGAGCAGTCCCGGCGCCGCTCGGTGCCCCGATGCCCGCAACGGCCGCATCGTCGCCCTCCGCGGGCGCGTCGCCGCTGGTCTCCGCCTCTTCGTCCTCGGCCGCGCCGCCCTCGCCGAGCACCGCCTCGGCCGAGATCCCGCTCGCGCTCGCGGCCTGGTCCGGCGCCTGCGTCACCTCGGCTTCGAGGAACGACAGCCCCGCGTGGCCGTGGACCGTGAACTCGGTCGGATACGGCTGCTCGTACTGCCAGCGCCACGCCCCCGTGGTCAGCTCGAGCGCGAACACCTGGTCGCGCGAGTTGACGACGAACACCGTGCCGCCGCGGACCAGCGGCTCGTTGCGGATCGTCCCGAGAGTCGAGTAGCTCCACCGCGTCTTGCGGGTGTCGAGCTCGATCGCCAGCAGGTCGCCGTTGTCGGTCCCGAGCAGCATCAGCTCGCCGTCGGCCGCCAGCTTGGGCACGCTCGAGATGGCCCCGGGGAACTGCTGCTCCCACACCACCTCGCCGGTCTCCATCGACAGCGCCAGCAGCGTGCCCGCGCGCGTGCCGACGTAGATCAGCCGGCGACCCGGATCCGGCGCCACGCCGGCGAACTCGTCGGGGTTGAGCACGCCGTAGTCGTGCAGCGCGATCTGCTGCACCCGCGCCAGCTCGAGGTTCGCGCGCGCGCCGGGCGTCAGCTCGGGGTGAGGCATGACCGTGCGGGTCTCGCCCGCGCATGCCCCGAGGGACATGGCGAGAGCGACATGTCCCCAGAGACAGTAAGCCCGGGCCGCGCGCGTCACGGGGTCGGCGCTCCCGGTGCGTCCACCATTTGAATCGGCGAGTCGGACGGCGGCTGACCGGCGAGCGCCTGCGGATCGAGCTCTTCCAGCCGCTTGCGCACCTCGTTCTGGGCGATCGACGGCTGCTGCAGCGGGTACTCGGCGATGTACTGGCGATAGACCTCGAGCGCCGCCTCGGTCTTGCCCTGGCGCTCGAGGATGCGGCCCTTCTGCCACAGCGCCATGTCGCGGTAGAACGCGCCCTTCTGTCCGGCCAGCGTCTCGAGCTCGGCGAGCGCGCCGTCGAGGTCGTTCTGAGCCTCGCGCGCGAACGCCAGCCCCTCGCGGGCCGAGTACAGCAGCGGGTGGCCGGCGCCGGCCTTGCCGAGGAACTCGCGGTACAGGGCCTCGGCGCTGGCCGGATCGCCCGCGCGCAGCAGCCCCGAAGCCCGCACCAGCGCCCCGACCTGCGCCGCGTCGCTGCTGGCCGCCGACGCGTCGAGCTCGTCGAGCGCCTTGTTGACCGCCGCAGTCCGCTCCGCCTCGTCCTTGACGATCGGCGCCACCGGCTTGCCCTTGTTGGCCCCGAGCAGCAGCGCCGGATCGCCGACCTCGGCCTCCGACTCGTAGCGCGCCGCCGTCGCCAGCTGGCGCGTCGCCGTCGCCGACGCCGTCTGCCGGCTGTTGAAGATCACGATGACGCCGACCAGCACCGCCAGCGCCACGACCACGCCGCCGATCACGAGCCCGCTGCGCGCCTTGGCCGTGCGCCCTGCTTCCTTCACGCCGGTGACGAAAGCGTCCTCCGTCGGGCCCGCGTCGCCGCCGCGGCGCTTGCTGCGGCTGTGGTCCCACGTCGGCAGCTCCATGCGCACGCCCTGCCCGGTCGGTGGCGCCTTGTCTTCTTCGCTCACCGGGGCTGTCTACCGGGCCGTGGCTGCTTTGTCCACCATCGCCGCCCAGGCCGGCCCCGGGCCCGCGCCGGACCTCCCTCGCGGCCCCCCGCCGCGCCTCGCGCAGGCGCCTGCGACCCCTCCGGAGGCCCCTGCCGCGACCTGCGCCAACGGCGCAACCTGCGACCGTCCCCTCGCTTGCCCGGCCGGCGCCCGCCGGCCCGCCGACCGCCTCGCCCCCCGATCGGCACGGACCATAGGCGGGCCACCTTCAAAAAGAGTTCCCAGAGACATGTCCTCGAAACCATGTCACCTGCCTCGAGGCACTGCTTTGCCGGCCCGCAAGCGAGCGAGTGACGAGTGAATGACCTAAAAGACATGTCCTAGAGACCATGTCCGTATACGCGGCGCTGCGACGCGCTTCGCCGGGGCTTGCGATGCTTGTGACATGGTCTTCAGGCCATGTCGCCCCGCCTGACACGACTCGCTTCGAGGCTGCCCATCTGTCCAAGAGGACAGGCGTGCCCCGTAGCGCCTGCCCCCGCCTCCCGGTCAGCTCGACGCCGAGGTGTACCCGCGCACCGATCGCACCCACGCCAGGCGGGCCAGCACCAGCAGCGTCGCGCTCACGGCGGCCAGCTCCGCGACTGTCCCCCAGGACAGGCGGCCGAGCAGCGCCTCGGCCGGGTAGCTCGTCATCACCAGCAGCGGGATCACGAACGTGAACAGCAGCCGCAGTACCGGCGGGAACACCTGCGCCGGCCAGCGACCGAAGTCCATCAGCGCCTCCATCACGTGCGTCAGCGCCTGCAGCTGCAGCGCCCGGAACGACGCGCACAGCACCAGCACCCCGAACGCGTACAGCGCCATCAATCCGGCCGCCCCGGTCGCCAGCCCGGCCAGCAGCCCCGTCGCGGTCACCTCCACCTCCCCGAGCCACAGCCCCGCGATCACCAGGACGAGCCCGCCCAGCACCTCCACCAGGTGCCACGGCTGGAACGCGCACGTCAGGCACAGCACCAGCCCGTCGGCCGGCCGCAGCAGCACGTAGTCGAGCGTCCCCTTGAGGATGTGCGTCATGCTCTCGCGCAGCGCCGGCTGCAGCACCGCCGTGAACAGCCCCGACAGGATCGTGAAGCACCCTGTCAGCACCACCAGCTCCCACCGACCCCAGCCCTCGACCGCGCCCAGGTGATCGACCGCCACGAACAGCGGCGCGATCCCGATCACGCTCCAGAGCAGCCCCAGGAGCCCCTCCGTCCAGAACCCGAGCCGGTACTGCAGCGCCGTCAGCGTGCTCATCTCGAGCTGGGCCGCCACCAGCCGCAGGTAGAACATGGCCCGAGGGACATGTCTCATCGGACCTGTCCTTTCCGCCGCCTTCGAGCTCACGCGCGCGCCTCCCGCGGCTGCGCTTCGAGACATGTCGAGAACGACAGGCTCACCCCCCGACCCCCTCGTACGCCCGCACCCCGCGGCGCCACAGCACGGCGGCCAGCAAGCCGAACCCCGCCACCCACAACGCCTGCAGCAGGAGCCCGTGCGTCACCTCGGACCCGGTCACGCGACCGATCGCCAGCTCGACCGGGAAGCCGAGCGACGCGTGGAACGGCAGCGCGCGCACCACCTCCGCCAGGCCGGCCGGGTACAGGCTGGTCGGCACGGCGGCCCCCGACAGCACCAGGTACAGCCCCAGCCACACCTCGAACAGCGCCGTCGACTCGGTCACCCAGAACGCCAGGCAGCCGATCGCCACGTGGACCGCGAGGTTCAGCAGCCAGGCCAGCGCCAGCGACAGCCCCAGCAGCGCCAGCGACCCCGGGCTCGGCCACGCCAGCCCGCCGGCCAGCACTAGCACCACCACCCCGATCGGCAACGCCAGGGCGCAGCGGATCGGCAGCGCCGCCAGGTTCTGGATCGCGTGGTAAATCATCGGCGACATCGGCCGCATCAGCAGCGTGTTGAGGTCGCCGTTGCGGATCTGCCCCGACAGCTCCCACACCACCCAGCTGGCCGTGAACTGGCGGATCAGGAACGCCGCCACGAAGTACGCCACGAAGTCCGGGCGGGCGTAGTCGCCGATCGGGCCCCCCGCCGCCAGCCCCGACCACAGCGCCAGCGACACCAGCGGGAACGTCGTCGTCAGAACCCACATCAGCATCGACACCCGGTAGGCGATCGCCTCCGCCAGGCTGATCCGCCACACCGCCGCGATCACGCGCGCCAGCTGGGCTGCTCGTTGGGACATGCTCCTTCGCGCATGTCCTTCTGTACCTGGCGCCGCGGGCATGCCCGATCGTTCAGCCGAGCTCGGCCGCCTCCTCGCGCCCGAACAGCGCGCGCATCACCTCTTCGAGCGGCGCGTCCTGGACCGCCAGGTCCTGCGCCTCCGGCAGCGCCACCAGGGCGCCGACCACCTCCGGCACCCGCTCGGGCGCGACGTCGAGGACGAGTCGTCCGCCCTCGCGCAGCACCACGCGCCCCATCGCAGTCGGGTCGTCCGGCAGCGCCGCCGCCCGCACCGAGACCCGCCGCAGCGGCCGGATCTGCCGCCGCAGCGCCTCGATGCTGCCGTCGAAGCGCAGGCGGCCGCCGTCGATCACCAGGATCCGCGGGCACAGGGCCGCGACGTCCTCCATGTAGTGCGACGTCAAGATCACCGTCGCCCCGTGCTCCGCGTTGTAGCGGCGGATGAACTCGCGGATCCCGAGCTGCATCGACACGTCGAGCCCGATCGTCGGCTCGTCGAGGAACAGCACCTGCGGCCCGTGCAGCAGCGCGGCCACCAGCTCGCACTTCATGCGCTCGCCGAGGCTGAGCTGGCGCACCGGCCGGCGCATCACCTCGCCGACGTCGAGCAGCGCGGTCAGCTCCTCGAGCCGGCGCTTGTAGTGGACCGGATCGATCTCGTAGACCACGCGGTTGAACTCGAAGTTGTCGATCGCCGGCAGGTCCCAGCTCAGCTGCCGCTTCTGGCCCATCACCAGGCTGACGCGGCGCAGGAACTCCGGCCGGCGGTCGCTCGGCGTGAAGCCTGCGACCTCGACCCGGCCCGCCGACGGCACGATGAGCCCCGCCAGCATCTTCAGCGTCGTCGTCTTGCCGGCGCCGTTGGGCCCGAGGAAGCCGACGCGCTCGCCCGGCGCCAGCGAGAATTCGAGGTCGCGCACCGCCTCGACCACGCGGTACTCCCGCCGCACCAGCGCCCGCAGCGCGGCGCGCAGCCCGGCCTCGCGCCGCGGCACCGAGAACCGCTTGCACAGCCCCTCGACGCGCACCATCGCCGCCGTCATGCCTTGCCTCGCCGCGCCACCTGTTGCAGGGGCACGAAGGTGCCGACCTTCGTGCACGCGTTGAGGCCGAAGCTCCGGCACACGTCGGGCCGCGCCACGTGCACCGTGCAGCCCGCCGCGAAGAAGCGGCACGGCCGATCGCCGAGCGTGAGGTAGCCGGCGACGTCGTCCGCCTCCTCCTCGCCACCTTGCCGCGGATACAGCTTCAGCCCGGGGATCGTCGTCCCGACGTGGCGCGCCAGGCGGCGCGCGTCGGTGCGGGTGATCGGCACGCGCAGGCTGGTGCAACACGTCCCTGCGCAGCTGTGACACAGCGTCAGCGCCCGTGTGACGGCGCCCGTTTCCGGATCCACCGAGCTCTGCTCCGTGAGCGCGGTGACCGGGATCTTCGCCGCGCGCATGCGATTGGCCAGGCGCTGCAGCGCGACCAGGGGCACGTGGCCGACGTTCAGGTTCATCAGGGGCCCGAGGGGGTCGCGCGGCGGCATCGTGGGGGGCTGTAGCGCACCTTGGAGCGCGACGCGAGCCTCGCCGCCACACGCCCCCGCCCCGGCTCGCGGACGCGCGCGGACTTGCTCCGGTGGGAGTCCCTGGCTAATCTCCTCCACCGATCGCATTTCTCAGGTACCGTGAGGCCCGCTCTCACGGTCGAGGAGGCCGCCCCCGTGTCATTCAACCAGCAACAGCAGCCGTATTACGCCGACACCGCCACCCCCCAGGCCGCCCTCGCGGGCCGCGCCAAGTTCATCGAGCGCACGTACATCCACCTCGCTGGCGCGATCGCCCTGTTCGTCGCCCTCGAGTTCGTGCTCCTCCGGACCCCGGCGACCCTGAAGCTGGCGATCCAGATGACCGGCAGCACGACCAGCTGGCTCGTGGTCCTCGGCCTCTTCATGCTGGTCGGCACCGTCGCCACCCACCTGGCCCAGTCGGCCCGCTCCAAGCCGATGCAGTACCTCGGCCTCGGCCTCTACGTGGTCCTCGAGGCGGTCATCTTCCTGCCCCTGCTGCTCGTCGCGCAGGCCCTGAGCGGCCCCGAGAACAACATCATCCTCACCGCCGGCGTGACCACCCTGGCCACGTTCGCCGCGCTGACCGGCATCGTCCTCGCCACCAAGCGCGACTTCTCGTGGATGCGCTCGGCCCTGATGATCGTCAGCTTCGGCGTCCTCGGCCTGATCGTCGCCAGCCTGCTGTTCGGGTTCACTCTCGGGCTCGGCTTCACGATCGGCATGATCATCCTGGCCGCCTGCTACATCCTCTACGACACCTCCAACGTGGTGCATCACTACGAGGAGAATCAGTACATCTCCGCCGCGCTGGCCCTGTTCGCCTCCGTCGCCCTGATGTTCTGGTACGTCCTCCGCCTGCTCCTCTCGCTCAGCCGCGAGTGAGCTCCGCGCACCGCAACGCCTGAACGGGCGCGGGTTCCCCCCGCGCCCGTTTCGCTTTCTCCGCCCGCAGGTTCGCCGCCTGCGCCGCGATCGCTGCGTCGACCTTCCCCATCGCGAGAAGCCGCGGCCGCACCGTCGCGGGCGACGCCTCACGCAGCAAGAGCGCGGAGGCGACGCGCATTGCTTCACCTCGCTCGGCGCCGCCAACGTACGCCACGATCGCGGCGCCGAGCTGCGCAGCCGCGTGCGTCACGCTCGCGGCGCCGACTCACTTCTTCGCGCTTAGGCCGTCCCGGTCGAGCCGCTACAATACGGCGTCTTGCCCCGTCTCCTCGTCGCTCTCGCCGCGCTCACCGTCACGGCCTGCTCCGGGCCTCCGCCGGCGACGCCGACAGTCACTCCGCCCGCCACCGTCGTGCAGCTCCCCGCCGTTCCCCAGCCCGGCCGCGATCCTCACTCGTTCGCGCGCCCCGACGAGGTCCGCGTCGACGCCGTCGAGCTCGACCTCACCGTCGACTTCGACGCCCACGTCCTCCGCGGCAGCGCCACCCTCGCGCTCACCCGCACCGTCGCCGACGCCCCGCTGGTGCTCGACACCCGCGACCTGACCATCGAGCGGGTCGAGGCGCACCTGCCCGATCGGACAGACTGGGTCGCGACCACGCACAAGCTCGCCGGCTCCCACCCGCTCCTCGGCCAAGCTCTGACCATCGACCTCCCCCCCGGCGCCGACCGGGTGCGCGTCCACTACCGCACCAGCCCTGCCAGCACCGGCCTGCAGTGGCTCGGGCCCGAGCAGACCAGCGATCGCGCCGGCGAGTTCCTCTACACCCAGTCGCAGGCGATCCACGCCCGCTCGTGGGTGCCGTGCCAGGACAGCCCGGGGATCCGCGTCGCCGTGGCGGCCAAGATCGCCGCGCCCGCGCCGTACCGCGCAGTCATGGCCGCCGAAGAGCTGTCTCACGAGACAGGTCCGAACGGACATGTCCTTCGGACCTTCAAGCTCGACCAGCCGATCCCCGCCTATCTGCTCGCGCTCGCGGTCGGGCGGCTCGAGTCGGTCGAGCTCGGCCCGCGCACGGCAGTGTGGGCCGAGCCCGGCGTGCTCCCGCGCGCCCGCGCCGAGTTCGCCGACCTCGAGGCCATGCTGACGGCCGCCGAGGCGGCGGTGGGGCCGTACCGCTGGGGTCGCTACGAGGTCCTCGTGCTGCCGGCCGCCTTCCCGTTCGGCGGCATGGAGAACCCGCGCGTCACCTTCGTCACCCCGACCATCCTCGCCGGCGATCGCTCCCTCGTGTCCCTGATCGCCCACGAGCTCGCCCACTCGTGGTCCGGCAACCTGGTCACGAACGCGACCTGGCGCGACTTCTGGCTCAACGAGGGCTTCACAGTCTACGTCGAGCGGCGGATCCTCGAGGCCATCTACGGCCGCGAGCGCGCCGAGATCGAGGCCGTGCTCGGGCGCGAGCACCTCGAGATCGAGCTCGCGGACATGGCCGATCGGCCAGGCGACCAGATCCTCCACCTCGACCTCTCGGGCCGCGATCCGGACGACGCGGTCACCGACGTCGCCTACGAGAAGGGCGCGCTGTTCCTCCGTCGCCTCGAGCAGGCCTACGGCCGCGACGCCTTCGATCCGTTCGTCCGCGCCTGGTTCGATCGCCACGCCTTCACCGGCCAGACCACCGAGGCGTTCCGCGCCTTCCTGGGCGCCGAGCTCAAGGCGCCGCTGCTCCCTGGCCAGACCGCCCCCGACGTCGACCTCTGGCTCGAGGCGCCCGGTTTGCCGGAAGACGCGCCGCATCCGCAGGCAGCCGCGCTCACGCTGGCCGCCGACGGCGCGCGGGACTTCGCTGCCGGCAGCAAGATCGACGCGCGCGCCTTCTCGCCCCTGCAGTGGATCCACTTTCTCCGCGCCCTGCCGCTGACCGACGGCCCACGCCCGGCCGCCGCGCTCCTCGCAGAGCTCGACGCCGCCTACCACTTCACTGCCACGGGCAACGCCGAGCTGCTGTCCGAGTGGCTGATCCTCGCCGCCCGTCACGGCTATCGCCCTGCCGACGCGCGGATCCGCGAGTTTCTCACCGGCGTCGGCCGCCGCAAGTACGTCCTGCCGATCTACGACGCTCTGCTCGCCACCCCCGAGGGCGCAGCGCTGGCCCGCGAGGTCTTCGCGGTCGCCCGTCCCGGGTACCACGCGATCACCCGCGGCAGCCTCGACGCCCTGCTCGGCGTGCCTTGATCGTGACATGTCCTTCGGGACATGTCATTCTCGGCGCAAAAAAAAGCGCGCGTCAGTTGTCTGACGCGCGCCGCGGCGGAGCACCCCCCAGTGCTCCGACGCACCACTACACAAGAATGTCCGAGACTCGACGAGACCCCCGCGGACTCCAGGGCGCGACGACGACGTGCGCCCGACGATGTGAGCGGTGTTCGGACCCCCCATACAACCCCCGCCGTGATCGGGAAGCGCGGGGCTCGGCGAGTTCGGACTGTGGACCGCGGCACCCCGCGCCGCCGCTCGGGCAGACGCGGAGAGGAAGGGCGCTCCGGGTGGACCCGAGGCGCGAGCTTCGTGCGTGGCTCACATCTCTTTCATGTCCGGAGCCTCGACCGTCCTTCACGGTCGCGAGATTTTTTTTTCGATTGCCGCGAAGTCGAGCTCAGATGCTCGCGGGCGGGGGGGCGCACAGCCAGCGGACCCCGTCGAGGAGCACCGCGCTGTCGACGATCGGGTCGCCGACGTCGAAGAGCGCGAACACGACCTCGATCGACTCGCCGGGGTTGATGCCGACCTCGCCCTCATACCAGGCGGTCCCGGCGTGGCCCTCGAAGGCGAACTCCCGCAGCGGGATGTCGACGCAATCGTCGTCGCAGGCGACCGGCATCGGGTCGAGCTTGATCTCGTACGGAAGCGTCTCCGCTGCGATCGGGTTGCCGTCGGGGTCGAGGGCGATGTTGCCGGTGTAGCGCTCGCTCGCCACCCAGGCGACGAACATGTCGTTGTGGCCCTCGGGGAAGCGCGGCGGGTACTCCGAGGTCAGGAACGCGAAGTCGAACGCGAACCCGGCCGTGTACGACGGCGCCACCGCCTTGAAGCGCAGCTCCGTGTAGTCGTACGCGACCAGCGGTTCACCGCCCAGGCCCCACTGGGTCAGGATCGTCTCGCTGCAGTCACCGGGGCCCGGCGGCTGCTTGTTGGCCTCGCACTGCAGCGGCATCGTCTCGATCGGCGGCGGCAGCTCCGACAGGTCGTTGCCTGGCCAGTCGGTCGACGGACACGTCTGCGAGATCGGACAGTCGCCCAGGCTCGGCATCTGCGCCAGCGACAGCAGCACGTGGCCCGCGTCGCCGGTCGACAGCACCACGCGGCGTGCGCCCTCGGTCGGTGCGAACACGTCCGTGATGCCGAGCTGCTCCGACAGCACCCGACGCGAGCTGTCGGGACCCGACCACGTCAGCGCCCCGTCGGTCTGCAGTCCGCCCTCGCAATTGAGGCCGAGCGCGTGGTCGATGTCCTCGTTGTCCGCGTCGCACGGCACCAGCACCGAGGCGCAGAACTCCCAGTGGTCCTGCTCGCCGACGTCGAAGCCGACTGTCGTCGTCATCAGTGGGTCGGTGGTCGTCAGCTCGCCCGTGGTGGTCGAGGTGTCGTCCACACCTGACTCTTGGGTCATCTGGTCGTTGGCTGCCGAGGAGCCGGCGCCCCCACCGGTCGCGTACTCTTCGTCCCCCGCGTCCTTGACGAAGACCGTGATGAGACAGCCGCTCTCGAGCAGGCATGCCGCGGCCACGATCAGCGCAGAGTGGGGGGAGCGCACTTTGGCGAGCATGCCACCGGAGTCAACTCACGGCACCGGCCCAGCGGCGGCCTGGCATGTGAGATCTGTGGCGAACGCGGACGATTCCGCCCGCCGTCGCTCACGGTCGGTCCAGCGCCTCGCGCACCTGGGCCGCGTAGGGCCCGTTCGGGAACCGCTTCAAGAACGCCGCTGCGCGCCGTTCTGCCTCGCTTTTGCGGCTCAGCTCGAACAGGGCCAGCACCGCCACGCCCTCCCATTCCTGGGCGAACTGCCCGGCCTTGAACTCGGCCGCCCCCGCCTCGGCCCGGGCCAGCGCCTCGGCCGGATCGCGCCCGAGGAAATTGCGGGCCGCCTGCAGGCCTCGGGCCTCGCGGAGGTAATCGGCCCCGCCGTCGCCGGCCCGGCTCCCCCCGCGCGCCGCCTCGGCGCGCCCCGACTTGCCCGTCCGCGCCTTCTTCGCCTCGCTGCGGGCCGACGCCACTGCTGGCTTTTCGGACATGTCCTCGACGACCTCTTCGGGCGCGTCGGCCGATGCCGTGGCTGGCTCTGGAGACATGTCCTGAACGACAGCCTCCGGCGCCGATGGTGTCGGCAGCGCAGCTGGCTTTGCGGACATGTCCTCATCGACAGCCTCGATCTGCCGCCCGTCCCCTGCCCCCGCGATCGCAGTCGTCGGGGTCGTCGGCGCCGGCGGCTGAGACAGCCACAAGCCGCCGCCGATCAGCCCGCCGAGGATGAGCGCCCCGATCCCGAACGTACCCGCGCCCCAGCTCGAAGAGGCCGCGCCGGCGCCCTTGGCCAGCGAGGCTTCGAAGCGGGCCGCGCCCGCGCCGGCGTCGTAGGGCACGCGGTGGCGTGCGGCGGCCGCGAGGTCGCGGCGAAGCCCGGCGGAGGCCGTCACGTCGTCGAGGAGGCGGGTGGGCTCTTGGTTCATGACGTCACCGTTTGCGAGCGAGCGAGCGGCCGAGGCGGCGCCGCGACGAGGCGGGCGTGGGCCTCCATGAATTGCTTGCGGGCCTTGTGAAGCCGCGAATACACCGTTCCGATGGGGATCCCCAGGCCCGCGGCGATCGCCTCGCAGCTCTCGCCCTCGAGCTCGAAGAGGATGAACACGGCGCGCTTTCCCTCTTCCAGGGTGTCGAGCGCCTGCTGCACCCGGCGCAGCGCCTCGCTGGCCTCGGCCTGCTCGCCAGGGGAGCTGCCGGCCTGCGCGGTCGCGGCGGCGACGGCCTCGGTGTCGGCGTCCTCCCACGAGCGTCGGCGCTTGCGGCGGCTCGCAGACACCACCCGCAGCGTGATCTCGGCCAGCCAGGTCGTGGGCCGCGCGGGCCCCGGCACGAAGCCGCCGCGGCGGTGCGCGACCAGGAACACCTCCTGGACCACGTCATCGACCTCGGGGCGGCCGACCCCGAGGCGGACCGCGAAGTTGGCGACGAACTCCGCGTGGTCGCGGAACAGGCGCGCCGCATCGAGGACCTGAGAGCCGTCACGCTTGGCTGTATGTCGCGTGTCCGTCAAATCCTTCACCGGATCGTGAACGCTATGCCCAGGCTCACCACGGCGCCCACGGGCGGCACCGGCAGCGATTCACCGACCATACCTTGTTTGCTCGGATCGCGCTCGGCGAGCACCGGCCGGACCACGGGGACGACCAGGTCGACCGCGAAGTCGATGGCGAACCGCTTGGTGGCCCAGATCCGCAGCTCCGGCGCCACCATCAACGCCACCCACGGCGCCACCACGGCCTGCACGCCGGGCGTCTTCGCGCCGCTCTGCAGCGCGCCGCCGGCTGCCCCGAAGCACAGGCGGGGCCGCACACGCGGACGCGCAAGCGCGGCACACACGTCGAGCCGACCGCCCACGAGACTCGGCTTCACCACGGTGTCAGCGTCGATCGCGCGAGGACCCCCGTAGCCGCCGAACAGCCCTGCACGCAGGTCGACCCACCTGCGCCACCCGAGCTCGAGCTGCGCCCCACCTCCGCCGGCGAGCCCCGGCAACACCCCGAGCCACGCCCCGCCGCGCACCGCCGCGACCACCGACACCGACGCGCGCCGCACCGGTCCCTCGCTCGCCTCGCCGCGCCGCGAGCGTCGTTGCAGTGGCGGTCGCTCCGGGTCTTGCGCCTGCGGCACGCTCCCCTCGCCCGGCTCGATGACTTCGTAGCCGAGGCCTTCGAGCACCGCCGCGTCGACTGCGATGGCGATCGCCAGACCGACGAGCGCATGCAGGTCGCTGCACGTCGGTCGCGGCGGATCGAGCGTGCGCTCCACGAGCTCGCCGCGGATCTCGAGCGCGATGGCCACCGAGTGCGGCCGCGCCGGATCGCCGCGGACATCGATGCGCGCGACCGATGGATCGACCGTGTCGCGTCCGAGCCAGGTCGTCGCAGCATCGGCGAGCGCGTCCGCCGTCAAGCACGTCGCGCCCGGCTCGACCCGCAGCGCCTCCCGCAGCGGCCGCGGAGACGGAGGCGCCGGCGCGGGCGCAAGCAGCAGGCCGGCGATGGTCAGGGTGACGAGCACCGCCCCCAGGATGCGTCGCCTGGGCCGCGCCTGGCCAGTCGCATCTCGTGGTAAGGTCCCCGCGATGCAGCAAAAACGCGTCGGAGTCGTGCTGGCCGGCTGCGGCTACCTCGACGGAGCCGAGATCACCGAGGCCGTCCTCACCCTCTACTTCCTCGAGCGCGCCGGTCTGGAGTCTCGCTGCTTCGCCCCCGATCGTCCGCAGATGCACGTGGTCAACCACCTCACGGGTGAGCCCACGGGCGAGGCGCGCAACATCCTCGTCGAGTCGGCGCGGATCGCCCGCGGCAAGGTCGAGCCGCTCGATCGCGCGCGCATGGAGGAGCTCGACGCGCTGGTCCTCCCGGGCGGCTTCGGCGTCGCCAAGAACCTCAGCGACTTCGCCGCCCGCGGCCCCGAGGCCGACGTCGACACCGAGCTGGTGCGCCTGGTCGGCGAGGCGCTCTCGCGCGGCAAGCCGCTGGTGGGCATCTGCATCAGCCCCGCGATCCTCGCCGCAGTGCTGCACAAGCTCGGCATCGGCGGCGCTCGCCTCACGATCGGCGACGACGCCGGCACCGCCGCGGCCGTCACCGCGCTGGGCGCCCGTCACGAGGTCTGCCCCGTCGATCGCGCGATCGTCGACGAGCGCCTCCGCATCGTCTCCACGCCCGCCTACATGCTCGGCCCTGGCCCGCGCGACGTCGGCGCCGGCATCGAGCAAGCGATTGCGACCCTCGCCGGCTGGCTGCGCGGCGCGACCGGGCCCGTGTAACATTCGCCCGGTCGCACCGTTGCCGAGGAGTTCTCGATGCCGCGCCGCTTCCCCCGTGCTCTCGTCCTCCTCGTCGTCTTCGCCTCCGCGTGCGGCGGCGGCGAGCCGGTCAAGCTGGCGCCCAAGGCCGAGAAGCTCGAGGTAAAGCCGCCGCCGCCGGCCCCGACCACCGTGCACCTCGCCATCGACGGCGCGACCGGCAAGCTGGGCTTCGACATGGAAGCGCCGATCGAGAAGATCCGCGGCAAGGTCCCTGCCTCGGCCCTCAGCGGCGAGGTCTGGCTCGATCCGGCCGACCTCGCCAAGTCACGCGGCCTCGTGCGCGTCGATCTCCGCGACCTCGAGCTCTACCAGCGCACCGCTCCGGAGGCGGGCAAGGAGTTCGGTGAAGAGGTCAAGGACGACACTCAGAACCAGCACGCTCGCCAGTGGCTCGAGATCTCGCCCGACACGCCCGCCGAGGAGCTGGCCAAGAATACCGTCGTCGAGTTCGCGCTGACGCGGATCACCGACGCCTCCGTCACGGACCTGTCCAAAGTGACAGGCCCCGAGCGCACCGTCACCTTCACCGCCAGCGGCGACTTCCTGCTCCACCAGCGCAAGGCCGAGAAGTCGGTCAAGCTCGAGGCCGTCTTCCGCTACGACGGCGACGCGCTGCGCGAGGTCCACGTCAAGAGCGTCGAGCCGCTGACCATCGGCCTCGACGAGTACGATGTCCGCCCGCGCACCGGCTTCAGCAAGCTGGCCGCCAAGACCCTCGAGCAGCTCTCGCCGAAGGTCGCCAAGGAGGCCGCGGTCTCGCTCGAGTTCGTCGCCCGACCCGACAGCAAGGCGGCGACCCCCGGTGCGACCGGCCCGTCGACGGACCCGAACCCCGCCGGCTCGACCGCCCCGTCGCCCGCCGCTGCAACCCCATCCCCGCCCGCTGCCGAGCCCGCGCCCGCGGCCGCAGCCAAGTGACCGACGCGCGACGATCCGACGCGCGTCCATCCCCGTAACGAACGCACAGGAGCACTCAATCATGGATATTCGCACGATCTCCGCCACCCTCGCCCTGCTCGGCTCTGGCCTCACTCTCGGCGGCTGCAACAAGGCCCAGACCGACGCCACCGAAGTGCCGGGCAACACCGGCGCCGCGGGCGAGAAGTCGTGCAAGGGCCATGGGGACAGCGACAAGAGCTGCGGTGGCCACGCCGAGGGCGAGAAGAGCTGCGGCGGCGAGAAGGGCTGCGGCGGCGAGAAGGGCTGCAGCGGCGTGAAGGGCGACACGACCTGCGCCGCCTCGAAGCCGACCGAGACCGCGGCCACCGAGCCCGCCGCCGCCGACCCGGCGACCACCGCCACCGCCACCGCCCCGGCCAACACCGCGGCCTCGCCGACCACCACCAAGACCGAGAAGAAGAAGAAGCCGGCCGCCAAGAAGACCAAAGGCGAGGCCGCCTGCGGCGAGGGCACCTGCGGCTGATCGCCGAACTCGCAGGCTGCCCTTAGACCCGCCCGGGCGCGCCCCCGGGCGGCCGTCCGCGTCGGTCTTGTCTCGGACCTGTCCCTTCGACCAGCCCAGGCGCGCAGCCGGGCGGTCGCCGCGTCCGGTCCGTCTGTGACCTGTCCCTTCGACCCGCCCGGGCGCGCAGCCAGGCGGTCATCCGCGTCCTGTCCGTCTGTGACCTGTCCCTTCGACCAGCCCCGCGAGCACTGGGGCTGGTCATCCTCGTCAACCCTGTCCGTGACCTGTCCTTTCGACCAGCCGGACGAGCACTGGGGCTGGTCATCCTCGTCAGTCCTGTCCGTGACCTGTCCTTTCGACCAGTCCGAGAGCGTACCCGGACGGTCCTCTGACCTGTCCTTTCGACCAGCGCACATGAGACGACGATGAACCGCCCGACCGGCATCGGCCTCGGCTTGCGCTGGGCCTTCCTCGACGAGGCCCTGGCCGCGCCCGTCGACCCGGCGCTCGCGTTCTTCGAGATCTCGCCCGAGAATTACATGCGCCGTGGCGGCTACTTCCCCGCCGCCCTGGCGACCATCGCCGAGCGCCGCCCGCTCCTCACGCACGGCCTCATGCTCAACGTGGGCGCCGCGACCGGCCTCGACGACGTCTACCTCTCGGAGCTGCGCGCCTTCCTCGACGCGCTCGGCGTCGCCGAGCACACCGATCACCTGTGCTGGACGGGCCGCGACGGCGTGTGCCTGCACGACCTCCTGCCGCTGCCGTTCTCCAGGCGCGCGGCCCAGCAGGTCGCCGACCAGATCCGCCGGGCCCAGGACGCGCTGGCGCGGCCGCTCGCGCTTGAGAACATCAGCTACTACGCGGCGGCCGGCGCCCCGCCCGGGGCCGATCGCGGCGCCGCTCTGGCGGCCCGCGAGCTCGAGTTCCTCCACGAGGTGCTCGAACGCGCCGACGCCGGCCTGCTGCTCGACGTCAACAACGTCGTGGTCAACGCCACTAACCACGGCTTCGACGCCGACGCCTTCGTCGCCGACCTGCCGCTCGAGCGCGTCGTCCGCCTTCACGTCGCCGGCGGCGAGGTCCGCCCGCACCTCGGCGGCCTCGTCATCGACACCCACGGCGCGCCGGTGCCTGCGGAGGTGCGCGCCCTGATGGGCCGCGTCGTCGCCCGCCTCGGCCCCCTGCCCGTCCTTTACGAGCGCGACCACAACATCCCGGAGTACGCGGAGCTGGTGGCCGAGGTCCGCGAGCTGGCGGCGATCTACGACGCCGCGCTGGCCGACCGAGCGACCGGGTCGCAAGGACATGTCCAAAAGGACATTTTTGAACGAGCACCCTTGGACGGCTCCCTGGGAACTCAAACGGAACATGTCCGCGGGGACATGCGCGCCTCCCATCCCGCAGCTCTCGGGCAACCCGCACTCGAAGTTTCCACGGCGAGTCACCCGGCGCATGTCCTCGGGGACATGCATTCCACCCACCTCCCGCAGGCCGTGGACGCCGTCCCCTCACCGGGGCTTGAAGCTGGAACTTTCGGGCTCGAGGCGAGCCCCGAGCTCGACGACATTCAGCGCGCGCTCTCGCGGCTGATCGTCGACCTCGACGTCGAGCCGACAACGCGCGCCGAGCTGTCCGAGTTCCTGCGCGAGCGGGGCGTCGGTCCGGCGGTGGTCGCCTCGCTGGCCGGGGTCGACCCCGAGCGGCTCCTGGTCTACCGCCAGCTCATCCGTCGCCAGGTGCGGGGTGTGCTCGCCGACCTGCTGCCGCGCACCGCTGCGGCCCGCGGCCAGGCCGTCTTCGACGCCGACGCCGACGCCTGGCTCGCCAAGCTCGGCCCGCGCTCCCGCCTCCTCCGCGACCTGCCCGGCGAGTTCGCCGCGTGGGCGGCTTCTCGCTGGTCGATCGAACATGTCCCCGAAGGCATGCCCCAGGCGCCAGCCTGGATCGGCGACCTCGCGCGTCACGAGCTCCTGGCCCACGAGGTCGGAGCTGCGCCGCTGCGCCCGCCCGCGGACTCGCGCCCCTTCGCCCTCGACGCTCGCCTCGAGTTCGATCCGAGCGCCCGCCTGGGTCGGTTCGCCTTTGCCGTCCACGAGCTGACGGACGAGCCCGACGCCGTCCCTCGCCGCGAGCCGACCGCCCTTCTGCTCTACCGCGACCGCGAGCACACCGTCCGCACCCTGCAGCTGAGCCCGCTCGCCGAGGCCTTGCTCGACGCCCTGCTGGTGCGCGGCACCACCGTCGAGCAGGCCGTCCACGAGGCCGCCGCGGCCACCGGCAGCGCGCTCGACGGTGAGCTCCTCGGCCGTGTCAGCGTCCTGTTGGCCGACCTCGGCGAACGCGGCGCAGTCCTCGGCGCTCGCTGAAATTGGCTGCGGCGAAGTCCTTCGCCGCGCTCTGCTCAGCCGCCCTTTAGAGCGGCTGGCGAGGACCCACTGCGCTCGCGCCTACCAGTGCAGTCCGAGCTGCAGCGCGCCTTGCAGCGCGTGGCCGACTTCCCAGTGTGCCGGAGTGATGCCGTCTTTCGGCATGTTGAGCGCGATCATCCGGTACACCGTCGTGAAGCCGATCGTCACCTGGCTCGACACCCACGCGTCGAAGCCGAGCCGGCGCGGATCTGGGCCCCGTGCAGCACATCGCCGAGCGGCATCTTGGCGCGGGCGTAGCCGACGCCGAACTCGAGCAGCGGCTGGAAGCGCTTCTTCAGGAAGTACACCCGGACGAACACCGGGTCGAAGAAGAACATCCCGCCGTTCTTGATGGTCTTGTCGGTGGTGCCGGGCAGCGTCGTGCGGATGCTGGTGTGCGTCTGACCCGACAGGCCCATGCCGAAGCCGAAGCGGTTGTTGAGGCGGACGCCGAAGTCGAAGCCGCCGCCGATCGTCAGCAGCGTCGGCCGGGCCGGCTTGTCGCCGCCGATGGGACCCGTGATGAGGAGCCGCGGCGCGATCCAGAAGCGGCCGCGCCAGGAGTCGCGCCGGATCTTCGCTGGATCGGCGGGGGTCGGCGGCGCTGGCAGCGGCTCGACCTGACGCCCGCCCCAGTCGAACGAGGGCGCGGCGCCCGGCGTCGACGGGGTCGCGGAGGCAGCTGCGGTCGAGGGCGCGGGGGTCGGCGGCACGGAGACTGGCGGCGCGACCGGCGGGGGCGTCGCCGACGGCGGTGGCACCGGCACACCGGCCTCCGGCGTCGCGCTCGGGGTCGCCACAGTCTCGGGCGCAGGTGCGGCGGGCGCGGGAGCTGCCGGCGCAGCAGCAGGTGCGGGCGCCGGTGTCGGCTCCTGCGCTCGCGCCGGCGTCGCGGCGAGCACGCCGGTGAGACAGATCAGGACCGCACGGATGTGAGCGAGCGTCATTGCCGGTGCCCTCGCGCTAACTTCGGAAGATCTACACCACGCGGGACCTCCGCGGCACTCGGCGGCTTTCCGGAAAGCGCCGATGAAAGCGCACGCTCCGCCTCCGCGCGCAGCTCGGGATCATCCTCGTTGGCGGCCGCGAATCGCAGGAAACCGACGGCATCGGTCCCGCCGAGGCGCGCCAGGGCCCGATACGCCTCGCGCGTGGCCCCTGGGTCCAGGCGATGCACCTCGCGCACGATCGCCGCAGCGTGGTCGAAAGTCCCCACCGTGCCGAGGACATCCAGCACCGCCATGCGCACGCGCGTGTCCTCGCTGCGCAGGAGCGGCAACAGTCGGCCCGCGTGTTCTCTCGCCTCGCGGTCGCTCACGTAGCGGAGCGCCACCAGGATCTGCGACGGCTCGCCCGACGACAGCAGCACCTCGAGCCCGCTGGCGTCGCCGCGGGCCAGCCGACACTGCGCTTCGAGCCCCGTGATCGCCCGCCGCGCCGCCTCCGCCAGCGCCTCGGGCGACGGGCGGAACGCGTCCGTGCCGGCCGACGCCGAGCTCGTGATCGCCGACACCGCGAACTTCGAGCGCAGGTCGTCGGGCACCGCCATGCCCACGTGGAGGATCCACGGCGCCTCGGCGGCCTCGCGGGTCAGCGTCGCCTCGCCGTGGACCGTGGACCCGGACGCCCCGTCCGGAGCGAAGATCGCGCTGTCGCGCAGTGCTACCTGCAGCGCCTCGGACACCGGGCTCTCGAGGTCAGCCGCCTCTCCGGGGAGCGCCAGGCTCAGCCGTACCGGGTAGCGGCCGCCGTCCGATTCACCGCACGCCGAGGCGAACAGGACGAGGGCGAGCGCCGCGCGGAGTCGGATCATCGTCGATCGCTACCATACCCCTCCGCGTCCTCCCAGACCAGCGGCAGGCCCAACTGCGCCGCGTAGACGGCCGCGAAGCGGCGAGCGGCCGCCTCGACGGAGGTCGCTCGCCCGCCGACCGCGACCGCGCTGGTCACGGTCACGCCGTGCAGCCCGCACGACACCAGCGCGCCGAACAGCTCGGGGTCGACCGCGAGGTTGATCGAGATCCCCTGCACCGCCACACCGCGGCTCACGTGGATCCCGATCGACGCCAGCTTCTCGGATCCGCGCCACACGCCCGGGTGCTCCATGCGGAACTCGCAGCCGTCGACCCCGAGCTCGCCGAGGACCGCGATGGCCACGTCCCCGAGGCGCACGATATGCTCGCGGATCCGCCGGCCCACCGCCACGATCGGATAGGCCACCAGCTGACCCGGCCCGTGCAGCGTCACTTCGCCGCCGCGCGGCGCCTCGTAGACCGACACGCCTGCGGCCGCGCGCTGCTCCTCCGACCACAGGATGTCCTCGCGTCGGCCGCGGCGACCCAGCGTCAGCACCGGCGGGTGCTCGACCAGGAACAGCACCCCGGGCTCGCCCGCGATCACGCGCTCGCGCGCAGCCAGCTGCAGCGCGAGCGCCTCGTCGAAGCCCATGCGGCCGAGCCACACGGCGCGCAGTGATTCAGGTGTCGAGGCCACTGATCGACTCGAGCACGGTCGGATCGAGCGCGCCGATCGCCACCGGCAACGGGCTGATGCCGACGCCCTGGGCGCGCAGCCACGCGGCGAGCTCGTGGGCGGTGACGACTCGGGAGTCGCCCCACGGCGCCTCCGGCGGCGCGTCACCCATGCAGAACACCAGGCAGCCGCTCGCCTGCGTCCGCTCGAGATCGCCCGCCCACGCCGACGCGTCGATCCCCGCGCGACGCGGCAGGATCAGCGCCAGCAGCTTCGGGTTCGTCTCCTCCTCCTCGGACTCCGAGTCGGACTCGCCCTCGATGTCGCCGATCACGAGCTTGGCGATCCCGCGGCTCGGGGGCAGCGTCGCCAGCACCGGATAGCCCTCGCGGGTCAGCCAGATCCGTGCGACGGCCTCGAGGCCTCGCGGCCCAAGCGTCTGCAACCACTGCACGAACGCGTTGGCGATCTCGTTGTTGAGCGCGGCGATGGCGGCGTGCAGCGCCTGCTCGGCGGTGGTGACCGCCGGGGGCACGCGGCTCGCGTGCAGCTGATAGCGGGCGTCGCCGCGGGCGATGAACCGCGACGCGCGACCGCCGTGGCGGATGTCGAGCAGGATCGCGGCAGTCACTGCGCGCTCGATCTCCGAGATCTCGCCGCCGAGCACGCCCATGCCGGCGAGGGTCTCGGCGATCTGGCGGATGTGCAGCGAGCGCGGCCCGGCGTCGGTCATCACCTGCGCGACTTGCTGCAGCAGCGACTCCGAGGCCTCGTCGCGGACCGTGCGGAGCTCGTTCAGCCCGCCCTCGCTGCGGCGACCGCGGCGGCGACGACGGCGACGCCGGCGACCCGGGCGATCCTCGTCGTCGCTCGCGGCTTGCGGCGGGGGCTGCGGCTGCTGCTGACGCGGCGGCGGGGCGCCGATCGGACCCGGACGACGCAGGCTGCGGTGCTCGACCGCCGGCGGGCTCGCGGGCGGCGGCGGAGGCTGCGGCGGGCGCTGCATGGTCTCGAGCTCCGTGCGCAGCTCGGGGCGCTCCTCGGCCAGCCGCGACATCGCGTTCGCCATCACCACCGCCACGTCCGTGACGCCGTCGAGGCCCGCGCCCTTGGGCGCTTCGAACTCGAGGTTGGGGGTCACGCGCTGCAGCACCTCGGTCCGCTTGCCGGTGTCGACCCCGCGGCGGCTCGGCTTGATCGCCACCTGTTGCGGGGCCGGAGCTTCGCCGCGGACGCCGAATCGATCCCGCCGCCGGCGACGGCGTCGACCGCCGCCCTCCTCGGTCGTCCCCTCCTCGGCGCCCTCGCTCGTCTCTTCCTCGTCACGGGTGTCTTCAGTCAGCATCGAATTCGCTTCAACTTTTGGCTGCAAAGCTCCGACATCGTTCGACTTCTTCGCGGGAGGTGGAGGCGCCTCGAAGGGCAGCTCGAGGGTCGGAGCCGGGGCGGGCGGAGGGGCCGGAGCCGGGGGCGGCTCGGGCGGCTCGGGTACGGCCGCGGGCGGCGGCGCGGCACCCGGGCGCAACTGGAAGTAGCCCGGCTTGCTGCGCACGAGCAGCGCGCTGTCTCCGCGGACGGCCGCGTTGAGGCTCGCCTGCATCGCTGCGACCGGATCACGACCCACGTGCGAGAGCAGATTGCGATCGACGGCTCGCTTCACGATCTCGGAGAAGTGCAGTGGCTCGGGCTCGAGGCGGAGGACTTCGATCGCAGCTTCAAGGAAGGTCATGTGTACGACTGCGGCGCGCCGGGCGACGGCGACGGAGAGTTGTGCAGAAAATTTGCGTGACGAGGTCGGAGTCTGCTAGCCGCGGACGACATGCGTGCGCACAACGTCGGCGTCCTGATCTCGACCGCCACCGCTCGCTCGGTGGGCGCGGACAATGATAGCCAAATCGACCGCGAAAGTGGCAGCGATCTTGCGGAAGCGCTGGGCCGGCTCGGCCTCGTGCCCGTCTCGCTGGCCGCCGACGACGCGCTCGACGTCACCCTGCGGCGGACCCGCCTGCGCGCCTGCTTGCTCGCCGCCCACGGCCTCGCCGGCGGGCTCGGCCGGATCCAGGCCCTGCTCGAGCTGCGCAAGATCCCGTTCGTCGGCCCCTCGGCGCAGACCGCCGGCCTCGCCTACGACAAGCTGCGGGCGCGCCAGATCTTGGCCTATCACAGCCTCCCGGTCCCCACCACGCTGGCCCTCGGCGGCGCTCAGCCGCCCAGCCGCCACGACCTCGGCCTGCTCGGCTGGCCCTGCGTCCTCAAGCCCCGTCGCGGCAGTCACGCGGCCGGGGTGCGTCTGCTGACCGACGCCGACGCCGTCGCGGGTGCCACCGAGGCCGCCGACGGCGGGGGCGAATTCCTGCTGGAGCGGGCCGTCCTGGGCCGCGAAGTCCAGGTCGTGCTACTGCACGGCAAGGTCCTGGGCGCAATGGAGGTCGTGCGCGAGGCCGACGATCTGGCGCAGATCCGCGCCATGACCTGCCCACCCGGCCTCACCCGCAGCCAGCTCAAGGGCATCGGCAACCTCGCCGAGCACGCCACCCGCGCTCTCGGCCTGGTCCGCGGGGCCGCGCGCGTCGACATCCTGGTCCACCCGCGCCACAACGAGGTCATCCTCGAGGCCGAGCCCTGCCCCGACCTGCGCCGCGCCGGCGTGGTCGCCCGGGTCGCCCGCGCCGCCGGCCTGCGCTACGAGGCGCTGGTCCAGGAGCTCCTGCGCGGGCTCGTCGACGTGCCCGAGCGCGTCGCCCCCGCGCGCAGCGTCCGCCGCGCCCCGGCTCCGGTCGTCGAGGCCTCGCCGGCCGTGCTGCAGTGACCTGTCCCGTGGGACCTGCTCCCACGGACCTGTTCTTTCGCACCTGTCGCAACGAACCTGCCCCCGAGGACCTGTCTAAAAGGTCTTGCGGGGGCTCGCTCGTGCTCGCCCCGGCGGGCCGCGGCGTCGCCGTCCTCCCGCGCCCTTCCGACGGCCGCCCACGAGGTCCGGCATCACGCTGGCAGCCACGGATGGCCCGCCATGGACCGCAGGACGCGGGCCGTGTGCCTTGAGCTCGCAGGCTGTCTGAGTCCCTCCCGAAGCGAGCCTGCGCGCGCCGGCTCGTCGCCATCGATCTCATCGCCCCGGGCGCATGACCGGCGGTGACCGGGCGCTCGCTTTGCCCGAGGCGCTCCTGCTCGCGGAACGCTGTCGGTGTCATCGGCCGAGGGCGCAGGACGAGGAGCGTCGAGATCGTCGACGAAGCCGCGCTGCGCTCGACCAGCTCGCGCCCGTCGAGCGGCTGGTCGGGCGGACTCACGGTGACGTCGATCGCGTTGCTGACGGAGAGCAGCCGGAACTTCCCTCGCACCGCCGACGGCGAGCCGCGAGACTCGCTCGGCCCCTCCCCGCGACTGCCCGCGAGCCCGAAAAGCAAAGAGACCGCGGCGAGTCGCCTCGCGCGCGGTCTCTTCGTTCGCCTCGTGGGCCTTCAGGGCTGGGTCGCGCGGATCTGGGCCTCGAGCCAGCCTTGCTCGGTGACGAGCTTGCGGTGCTCTGCCGCGTCGATCGAGCCGAGGTCGTGCGACAGGTCGGCCTGGACGCGCTTGAGGTCCTCGCGGGCCTTGTTCGCGTCGATCTCGGACACCTCGAGCGCGCGCTCGACGAGGATGACCACGCGGTTGTCGCGGGTGACCTCGAGGAAGCCGGCGCCGACGGCGATCCGGACCGACTCTCCGCCGTCGCGGAAGCGGACCACGCCGGGGACGACGGGCGTGATGAACGGGACGTGCTCGGGCAGGACGCCGAGCTCGCCGAGGAGGCCGGGGACTTCGACCCCGGGGACCACCACGCCGTGGCGCTTGGGGCCCAGCGGCGTGAGGATGTCGAGCTGAATCGTGGTCTCGGCCATGGTGGTGGGTTACTCCCGGCTCAGCCGGCGGCCTTGGCCTTCTTGGCCTCTTCGTCCGCCAGGCGCTTGGCCTTGGCGATCGCGTCGGCGATGCCGCCGACCATGTAGAACGCGTCCTCGGGCAGGCTGTCGTGCTTGCCCTCGACGATCTCGCGGAAGCTCTGGATCGTGTCGGCGAGCTCGACCTGGACGCCGTCGTTGCCGGTGAACACCTTGGCGACGTCGAACTGCTGGCTGAGGAACTTCTGGATCTTGCGCGCGCGGGCGACGGTGAGCTTGTCCTCTTCCGAGAGCTCGTCCATGCCGAGGATCTTGATGATGTCCTGCAGCTCCTTGTACTTCTGGAGGATCTGCTGGACCTTGCGCGCGGTCTCGTAGTGCTCCTTGCCGACGACCTCGGGGGTGAGGATCGTGCTCGTCGAGTCGAGCGGGTCGACGGCCGGGTAGATGCCGATCTCGGTCAGCGCGCGGCTGAGCACCGTGGTCGCGTCGAGGTGGATGAACGCGGTCGCCGGCGCCGGGTCGGTGAGGTCGTCGGCGGGCACGTAGATCGCCTGCACCGAGGTGATCGAGCCCTTGCTGGTCGTCGTGATGCGCTCCTGGAGGCCGCCCATCTCGGTCGCCAGCGTCGGCTGGTAACCGACCGCGCTGGGGATACGACCGAGGAGCGCCGACACCTCGGAGCCCGCCTGCGTGAAGCGGAAGATGTTGTCGATGAAGAGCATCAGGTCCTGGCCCATCTCGTCGCGGAAGTACTCCGCCTGGGCCAGGGCGCTGAGGGCCACGCGAGCGCGGGCGCCCGGGGGCTCATTCATCTGACCGTAGACCAGCGCCACCTTGCTGTGCTCGCTGTCGACCTTGTGGACCTTGCGGGTCTTGTGGTCCCAGTCGGCCTTGATGACGTCGGACTCCATCATCTCGAAGTACAGGTCGTTGCCCTCGCGGGTGCGCTCGCCGACGCCGGCGAACACCGAGTAGCCGCCGAACTTCTTGCCGACGTTGTTGATGAGCTCCATCAGGAGCACCGTCTTGCCGACGCCGGCGCCGCCGAACAGGCCGATCTTGCCGCCGCGGCGGTAGGGCGCGAGCAGGTCGATGACCTTGATGCCGGTGACCAGGATCTCGGCCTTGGTGCTCTGTTCGGTGAACGGCGGGGCGTGGCGGTGGATCGGGCGGAACTCCGTCGCCTCGATCGCGCCCTGCTCGTCGACCGGGTCGCCGGTGACGTTCATGATGCGGCCCAGCACGCCCTTGCCGACCGGCATCATGATCGGCTTGCCGGTGTCGCGGACTTCCATGCCGCGGACGAGGCCGTCGGTGGTGTCCATGGCGATCGCACGCACCGTGCGCTCGCCGAGGTGCTGCGCGACCTCGAGGGTCAGGTTGTCGACCACGTCGTTGATGCGCGGGTTGGTCACCTTCAGCGCGGTGAACACCTCGGGCAGCGAGCCGGAGAACTCGACGTCGACCACGGGGCCGATGACCTGCGTGATCTTGCCGGTGTTGACGCCGGGCGTCGCGCTCTGCGGCGGGGTGCCGCTCGCCGGCTTGGCGCCGCCGAGGAAGGACGCGGGAGTGTTGAAGATGCTGCCCTTACCCAGGGGGTTGGACGGCGGGTTGGACGGCGGAGGCGGCAGATTCGACATGGTGCTCCGAAAGGCGGCCCGGCGGGCCGAGAAGACTGGCGGAAATTCGAGAGGCGCTCGGGCCGGCTGGCCCGTCTAGCCCTTGAGGGCCTCGGCGCCGCCGATGATCTCCATGAGTTCCTTGGTGATCGCGGCCTGGCGCTCGCGGTTGTAGAACAGCGTCAGCTCGCGGATGAGCTGGGTCGCGTTGTCGGACGCCGAGTCCATCGCGGTGCGACGGGCGGCGATCTCGCCGGCGATCGAGTTGAAGAACGCCTGCTGCAGCCGCGACTCGACGGCGATCGGCAGCAAGTGCCCGAGCAGCGCGTCGCGCCCGGGCTCGAGCACCGGCAGCACGCGCTCGTCGTTGACGACCTCGCGCGACTCGAACGGCAGCAGCACCTCGATCTTCGGCTGCTGCGTCAGCACGTTCTTGAAGTAGTTGTACGCGAAGTACACCCGGTCGACCTGCGGCAGCTCGGTGTCGCCGCCCTCCTTGCCGCCGGTGAACATGGCCATGACCTCGGCCGCGACCATCTTCGCCTTGACGACGAGGTCGCCGAGGGTCGGCGCGTCGTGGTGACGGACGAGCCGCTGCCCGCTGTGCTGGAAGAAGCTGCGGCCCTTCTTGCCCACCGTCAGCAGCACGACGTCGTTGCCGGCCTCGCGCTCCTTGCGGATGAAGTTGCCGACCGCGCGGTTGAGGTTGGCGTTGAAGCCGCCCGCCAGGCCGCGGTCCGCGGTGATGTGGACGATCACCACGCGACCGTTGCCGCTGCGCTTCAGCAGCAGCGGATGCGCCGCGCCGGCCTCTCCGGCCTCGCCCTCGCCCTCGCCGCTGCCGAGGCTGGCGACCAGCGAGCCGACCACCTGATCGAGGCGCTCGCCGTACGGCCGCGCCCCCATCGCCGCCTGCTGCGCCTTCACCAGGCGCGCCGCGGCGATTCGGCTCATCGCCGAGGTGATCTTGCGCGTGTTCTTGACCGACGTGATCCGGTTCCGGATCTCCTTCAGGTTGGCCATGTCATGCCTTCTGCTTGCGCGCGGGGTCGCGGAGGTACTCGGCCTTGAAGGTCTTGATCGCCGTCTCGAGCAGGTTGTCGAGCTCGACCAGCTCCGTCTTGCTCGAGGCCTTGTTGGCCGCGTCAATGACGTCCGCGCGGTTGTCCTTGAGCCACGCGTGCAGCTTGCGCTCGAAGGCGCGGACCTCGGCCAGCTCGAGCTCGTCGAGGTGACCACGGGTGCCGGCGAAGATCGAGATGACCTGCTGAGCGACCGAGAGCGGCTGGTACTGGTCCTGCTTGAGCAGCTCGGTGAGCCGCTGACCGCGGGCCAGAGTGTCGCGCGTGGCCTTGTCGAGGTCGGACGCGAACTGCGAGAACGCGGCCAGCTCACGGTACTGCGCGAGGTAGAGGCGCAGCGGACCGGCGTAGCGGCGCATCGCCGGGACCTGGGCCGCGCCGCCGACGCGCGACACCGAGATGCCGACGTTCACCGCGGGACGGATGCCCTGGTAGAAGAGGTTCGACTCGAGGAAGATCTGGCCGTCGGTGATCGAGATGACGTTGGTCGGGATGTACGCCGACACGTCGCCGGCCTGCGTCTCGATGATCGGCAGCGCCGTCAGCGAGCCCGCGCCCTCGGCCTCCGACAGCTTGCACGCGCGCTCGAGCAGGCGGCTGTGGAGGTAGAACACGTCGCCCGGGTACGCCTCGCGGCCCGGCGGGCGGCGCAGCAGCAGCGACAGCTGGCGGTACGCGACGGCCTGCTTCGACAGGTCGTCGTACACCAGCAGCGCGTGGCCGCCACGGTCGCGGAAGAACTCGCCCATGGTCACGCCGGTGTACGGCGCGAGGAACTGCAGCGGCGCCGACTCGGACGCGGTCGCGGCGACGACGATGGTGTAATCCATCGCGCCCTCGCGGCGCAGGCGGTCGACCACCATGGCGACGGTCGACTGCTTCTGACCGATCGCCACGTACACGCAGACCATGTTCTGGCCCTTCTGGTTGATGATCGTGTCGATCGCGATCGCGGTCTTGCCGGTCTGGCGGTCGCCGATGATGAGCTCGCGCTGGCCGCGGCCGATCGGGATCATCGAGTCGATGGCCTTGAGGCCCGTCTGCATCGGCTCGTGCACCGACTTGCGGGTGATGATGCCGGGGGCCTTGACCTCGACGACCTTCATCTCGACGCCGGAGAGCGGCGCGCCACCGTCGATCGGCTCGCCGATCGCGTTGACCACGCGGCCGATCAGCGCCTCGCCGACCGGCACGCTCATGATCTGCTTGGTGCGCTTGACGGCATCGCCCTCTTTGATGAGCTGGTCGTTGCCGAGCAGCGCGACGCCGACGTTGCCCTCCTCGAGGTTCAGGATCATGCCCTTCACGCCGTGGGGGAACTCGAGCAGCTCGCCGGCCATCGCCTGGTCGAGGCCGTACACGCGGGCGATGCCGTCGCCCACCGTCAGGACGGTGCCGGTCTCCTCGACGGAGACCTTGGTCTCGTAGCCCTGGATCTGCTCCTTGATGATGCGGCTGATCTCGTCGGCTCTGATATCCATGGTGCGCTCGCGCGGTCCGCCGGGCGGCTGGACCTGAAGTTGGGATCGATGGGGTGACGGTGTCGCGGAGAAGCCGGAGGCTAGCCGCGGAGAGAGGTGCGAAGGTTGCCGAGCTGGGTCTTCAGGCTGCCGTCGTAGACGACGCTGCCGACCTGGGTGACGACGCCGCCGATGAGCTCGGGGTCGACGGCGGACTCGAGGAGGATGGTCTTGCCGGTGGCGCGCTCGAGCGCCGCCTTGATCTTGTTGACCGCGTCGGTCGGGAGCGGCCGCGCCGAGGTCAGCTTGGCGTGCACGCGGCCGGACAGCGCGTCCGACATCTCGGCGTACTGGTGAGCGATCTGCGTCACGCCGGCGATCCGGCCGCGATCGAACACGAACAGCAGGAACTTGGTGACGGTCGCGTCGAGCGACATGCGCTCGAGCACCTTCTGCAGCACCGCGTGGCGCTCGGGCACCGGGTACGCGCCGGACTCGAGCACCGTCAGCAGCGACGGCTTGCCGAGCTCGTTGGTCGCGGCGACACGGACGAAGCTGGCGATGTCGCGGCCGAAGATCTCGCGCTGGATCGGCGTGTCCGCGAGCTGGAGGAGCGCGCGGGCGTAACGACGGGCAAGGCTGCCGGGGATCATGAGAGCTCGTCCTGGAGTGGTTTCGGTGTCGGGGCCCGGAGGCCGAGAAATGGGCCGGTCACGCGGCCGGGCGGCCGTTCACGACCTCGACCGCGTAGTCGTCGACCAGTCGGGCCTGGTCGGCGTCGGTGAAGCGAGTGCGCAGAATCTCTTCGGCCCGGGCGATCGCGCGGTCGAGGACCTCGTTCTCGACCGCCTGCTTGCGCACCGCGACCTCGCGCTGCGCCGCCGCGATCGCCTGCGCCTTGAAGCGCTCGACCTCGGCGCGCGCCTCGGTCATGAGCCGCTGGCGGTCGGTCTCGGCGCCGACGCGGGCCTGCTCGAGGATCTCGCGCGTCTCCTGGTCGAGGCGGTCGACCCGCCGCTTGTACTCCGAGAGCACCGACTCGGCCTCGGACATCGCCTGCTGCGCCGCCGTGACCTGGGTCTTGATCGCGTCGTGGCGCGCCGCGTTGTCGGCCACCAGCTTGCGGATGATCAGCCGGTGCAGCAGGAACGCCAGCACCAGGAAGTTGATCAGCAGGTACACCAGGCCGATGCGGTGATCCGCGGCGTTGGGCCAGTTGAACCAGGTGATGCCGGCGTGGTGGGCCCCGTGCTCGACGGCGTGCACGGCCTCGGCGGCGGCCTCGGCGGCCTCGTGACCGACCGGCTCGTGGCCGGCGGGCGAGGCCGACGCCACCTGCCCGATCAGACAGATGAACGAGCCAATGGCGAGGCTGGTGAGCGCATGGATTTGATGAAGCGCGCGACGCACGGTCACACCGTCCTCCCGAGCAACTTGGTGGCGATATCCTGGGCCAGATCCTCGACCCGCGTCGCCAGAGTGGCGCGGGCCTCCTCGGCCTCGCGGTTCAGGCGCTCGCGCAGGGCCTCGGACTCGTTGCCCGAGGCGGCGCGCGCCTCGGCGAGCTGGCGCTGACGCTCCCCCTCGCTGCCCTTCACGGCCTCAGAGCGGATCCCGGCGGCGCGGGCGCGGGCCTCGGCCAGGCGGGTGTCGTAGCGGCGACCCTCTTCGTCGGCCCGGGCGCGGAGATCCGTCGCCGCCGCCGTCGTACCGGTGATCGCCTGCTCGCGCCGCGCCTGCGTGGCGAGCCACGGCTTGAACAGCAGCGGATAGAGGATCGCCATCAACAGGAGAAAGATGCCCGCCTGGATGAAGAACGTGCCGTCGATGTCGACGACGGGAGCGGCTGCTGCGGCGAAGAGAGGTGCGTGCATGGGGCCGTGAGCTTGTTCGGGGGGCCGCCCGCGGGCCGTGAGGCTGGCGGAGCGATGCTTTGCGCTGGCACTGGCGCTGTCGGGGCCACCGGGGGGGCCGCAAGTCCTTCGGCCCGAGAGAATCCGGCGGCTTTGACGAGCGCGCTGGCAGATCCGAGAAGCGGCGGGCATCTACCACGCGAAATGCGGGTGGTCAACGGACGCGAGCTCACATGCGAGCGCCGTGTCGCAGGGCCTTGCACACCGCCCTGGGGCCATCCCCAGACCTCTCGATCGTCCCTTGGGACAGGTCTGGACGGCGCTCCTGAATCGGGCGCATAAACCGTCGCGGGACGTGAGAATTGTGGGGCCACGGGCGTCGGAGCCGGCGCACCTCGGACCCTCGTCGCGGGCCTCGCCCGCTCGGCTGTTTCCGCCCCCAGGCCCGCGCCGCCAGGCGCCCTGAGCCGCCCGGCGGAGACAATTTGCATAGCGCTCGCGGCCACCGTCGCTTACGCTGCTGGTCCGTGAGCAGCAAACGGCCCGACCCGTACGACCGCGCGATGAGCCCCCTGGCCGCGGACGACGACGAGAGTGATCGCGATATCGACGCCGATCTGCGCGGCGACACGCGGCCGATCGACCTCATCGACGTGTTCGGGCGGGCTCGCGGGGTGGTCGCCGAGATGGTCCGCAGCACGCCGACCGGTGACACCCTGGTGGTCGTCACCAACGAGCTCGGCTTCCCGGTCGGCCAACGCGCCATCCGCCGGCCCGAGAGCCTACCTTACGCCCTCGTATTCGGCCGTCACAACCGCTGTACCCTATCGATCCCGCACGACTCACGCGTCAGCCTGCGCCATATCCTGCTCACCGCGTGGCCGGGCCAGGGCGCTCTGCGTCTGCGGGGCTATGACCTCGGCGGCCGCGCCGGCATCGTCCTCGCCGACGGCAAGCGCGTGCCCGGCTTCTCCGCGCTCGGACACGTCGCGCTGTCGTTCGGGCGCACCGGCCTCGTCGTACTGCCTGGCGGCCCTGCGGGGCTGTCGCTGCTCGAGGGCAACACCGACCAGGCCTTTCAGCGCCTCACCGGCATCGACCGCGACGGCGGCGGCATCCGCCTCGCCATCTCGGCGATGGCCGAGCCCAGCGTCGCCCAGCTTGGCGGCTACCGGCCGATCGACGTCGAGGCCCGTCCGCAACCGCGCGGCATCTTGCGCCTGCGCTCGCTGAAGTCGAAGTCCCAGCGCGGCGCCGAGGCCTCGCGCGAGCTCGAGGTCGACAGCGAGCAGCTGCAGCGCGGCCTCCTGATCGGCCGCTACAGCGACCGCTGTTCGCTCGCGGGCTCGGGCCGCAACCTGTCCCGCGTCCACGCGCTCGTCACCGAGGAGGGCCCCAACTCCCTCCTCGTCTACGACCTCGCCAGCACCAACGGCGTGCGCCCGGGCCACGAGACCGAGGGCCCGTCGCACAGCGTCGTCCGGCTCCGCCACAACGAGCCGGTCATGCTCGGCCACTTCGAGCTGAGCTGGACCCCGGCCGAGCGCATCCGCGTCCACTGACGGCCGACGGCCTCCGGCGCTTGCCGAGTTGCCATGGCCATATGTCCTCGCGCGGAGTCGGCCAATTTTCGCCGCTGCGCGCCCGTTTTGCGGTGCCGACAGGTCCGCGGCTGCGGCCGGCCGTGACGGCCGTCGTCGGCGGTCCGCGCGGTGCGCTGGCGCTTGCGCATGCACACGACCGCAGACCGCGCTTTGACGGAGCCAACGCCGTGCGACTGTGCTATCTGCCCCATTGCGTCCAGGCCCGGAACGGCCTTCCGCCGCGCCAGCGCCCGCGTCCTGCGGGTCGCGACATGCGGCACCCCGCGCCTCCGTCCTGGTCGCCCAGCTGGCCTCAACCGGACAATCCCATGACAGACGCGAAGCGGCCCGGACGCCTGAGCACCCTCGCCCGATCCACGATTGGCGCCAAGATCGTCATGGCGACGACCGGCGTGATCCTCGTCGGGTTCCTCGTCGTGCACATGCTCGGCAACCTGCAGATTTATCTCGGGCCCGACACCATGAATCACTACGCGCAGACGCTCAAGGGCACGCCTGCGCTGCTCTGGGGCGTGCGCGCCGTCCTGCTCGTCAGCCTCGTGCTGCACGTGCTGGCCGCGGTGCGGCTCAAGGGGCTCAACAACGCCGCCCGCCCGCAGGCGTACGCGGTGCCGCGGCGCTACCGCATCACCAGCAGCGCCGCCCGCTTCATGCTGCTGAGCGGCCTCGTGGTCCTGGCGTTCATCGTCTACCACCTGCTGCACTTCACCGTCGGCGCCACCAACCCGGCCGACTTCAACCTGCACGAGGTCCTCGACGTCGCCACCCAGACGTGGGTGCGCAACGACAACGAGCAGCTGCTGGCCAAGCTCCCGCCCGAGCTGGTGCGCCACGACGTCTACAGCATGTTCGTGCGCGGCTTCACGAACCCGCTGATCGCCGGCACGTACATCGTCGCCCAGCTGCTGCTGGCGATGCACCTCAGCCACGCGGTCGCCAGCATGCTGCACACCCTCGGCCTGTCCAAGGGGACAGCCGCGCGCGAGCGCAACATCAACATCGGCCGGGCGATCGCCGCCGTCGTCGTGCTCGGCAACCTCTCCTTCCCGATCGCCGTCCAGGCCGGCCTCGTCCACCTCTAACGCCCCTCGCTCCACCGCACCGCCATGGATCTCAACGCCAAAATCCCGGACGGCCCGATCGAGGGCAAGTGGGACCGTCACCGCTTCGAGATGAAGCTGGTGAACCCCGCCAACAAGCGCAAGTACAACATCCTCGTCGTCGGCACCGGCCTCGCCGGCGCGTCGGCGGCCGCGAGCCTGGCAGAGCTCGGCTACAACGTCGACTGCTTCTGCTTCCAGGACAGCCCGCGCCGGGCCCACAGCATCGCCGCGCAGGGCGGCATCAACGCCGCCAAGAACTACCAGAACGACGGCGACAGCATCTACCGCCTGTTCTACGACACGGTGAAGGGCGGTGACTTCCGCGCGCGCGAGGCCAACGTCTACCGCCTGGCGCAGATCAGCGTGAACATCATCGACCAGTGCGTCGCCCAGGGCGTCCCGTTCGCCCGCGAGTACGGCGGCCTCTTGTCCAACCGCTCGTTCGGCGGCGCCCAGGTCTCGCGCACCTTCTACGCCCGCGGCCAGACCGGCCAGCAGCTGCTGCTCGGCGCCTACCAGGCGCTCGAGCGCCAGATCGGCCTCGGCAAGGTCAAGATGTACGCGCGCCACGAGATGCTCGACCTGGTCGTCATCGACGGCGTGGCCCGCGGCATCATCACCCGCAACCTCGTCACCGGCGAGACCCGCGGGTGGGTCGGCGACGCCGTCGTGCTCGCCACCGGCGGCTACGGCAACGTCTTCTACCTGTCGACCAACGCCAAGGGCAGCAACGTCACCGCGAGCTACCGCGCCCACAAGCGCGGCGCCGGGTTCGCCAACCCCTGCTTCACCCAGATCCACCCGACCTGCATCCCGGTCAGCGGCGACTATCAGTCGAAGCTTACCCTGATGTCCGAGTCGCTGCGCAACGACGGCCGCGTGTGGGTGCCCAAGCAGAAAGGCGACGTCCGCCGCCCCGAGCAGATTCCGGAAGACGAGCGCGACTACTACCTCGAGCGCCGCTACCCGAGCTTCGGCAACCTCGTCCCGCGCGACGTCGCCTCGCGCGCGGCCAAGGCCGTGTGCGACGAGGGCCGCGGCGTCGGCCCGAGCAAGATGGCCGTGTTCCTCGACTTCGGCGACGCCGTCCGCCGCCTCGGTCAGAACGTCGTGGCCGACCGCTACGGCAACCTGTTCGAGATGTACGAGCGCATCACCGGCGAAGATCCTTACAAGACGCCGATGCGGATCTTCCCCGCCGTCCACTACACGATGGGCGGCTTGTGGGTCGACTACGACCTGATGAGCACGATCCCCGGCCTGCACGTGCTCGGCGAGGCCAACTTCTCCGACCACGGCGCCAACCGCCTCGGCGCCAGCGCGCTGATGCAGGGCCTGGCCGACGGCTACTTCATCATCCCGTACACCATCGGCAACTACCTCGCGCAGGCCAAGCTGCCGAAGATCACGGTCGACCACCCCGAGGTCCAGCGCTCCCTCGCCGGCGTGCGCGCGCAGACGACCCGCCTGCTCGGCATCAAGGGCCGCACCACCGTCGACGAGTTCCACCGCGAGCTCGGCCTCGTGATGTGGGACTACTGCGGCATGGGCCGCACCGCCGAGGGCCTCAAGGTCGCGCTGCAGAAGATCCCCGAGATCCGGGCCCGCTTCTGGTCCGACGTCGCGGTCCCCGGCGCCAACGAGGAGCTCAACCCGTGGCTCGAGAAGGCCGGCCGCGTCGCCGACTTCCTCGAGTTCGGCGAGCTGATGTGCCTCGACGCGCTCGAGCGCAACGAGTCGTGCGGCGGCCACTTCCGCGAGGAGTTCCAGACCCCCGACGGCGAGGCGCTGCGCGACGACGCAAACTACTCGTACGCCGCCGTGTGGGAGTACACCGGCGAGGGCAGCGCGCCGCGGCTCAACAAGGAGCCGCTCGAGTTCAAGAACGTCAAGCTCGCGACCCGGAGCTACGCCTGATATGTCGAAGACGATGACCCTCACCCTGCAGATCTGGCGCCAGCGGAGCGCCAACACGCCCGGGTCGATGCAGACCTACAAGCTCGAGGGTGTGAACGAGCACATGTCGTTCCTCGAGATGCTCGACGTGCTCAACGCCAAGCTGACGAAGGAAGGCCAGGACCCGGTCGCGTTCGACCACGACTGCCGCGAGGGCATCTGCGGCTCGTGCTCGATGGTGATCGACGGCCGCCCGCACGGCCCGCGCAAGGGCACGACGGCCTGTCAGCTGCACATGCGCACCTACAAGGACGGCGACACCATCACGATCGAGCCGTGGCGCGCCAAGGCGTTCCCGGTGATCAAGGACCTGGTGGTCGACCGCGGCTCGCTCGACCGCATCGTCGCCGCCGGCGGCTTCGTGTCCGTCAACACCGGCGTCACCGTCGACGCCAACGCCACCCCGATCGGCAAGAAGAACGCCGACGAGGCGATGGACTACGCCGCCTGCATCGGCTGCGGCGCCTGCGTGGCCGCCTGCCCCAACGCCGCCGCGATGCTGTTCACCGGCGCCAAGGTCGGTCACCTCGTCAAGCTGCCGCAAGGCCAGGTCGAGCGCCGCGGCCGCGTGCTCCGCATGGTCGAGCAGATGGACCTCGAGGGCTTCGGCGCCTGCACCAACCACCGCGAGTGCTCCGAGGCCTGCCCCAAGGAGATCAGCTTCGACGCGATCGAGCTGCTCACCTCGAGTACATGCGCGCCCAGGTCACGAACGACTGACCTGCGCCGGAGCCTGCCGCAGCGCGGCCGACGGGACCCCCGCCGGCCGCGTTCGCGTTTGCGGCTCGAGGTTCAGCAGCTCGGGTAGCCGTCCATGCCCGGGTCGGGCGGCGGGTCGCAGGCCTCGAAGCTGCCCGGGAAGCAACCGCTGGGCAGCTGGTAGATGTTCTGCCCCTTGCACACGGTCGTGATCGCGTCGTCGCAGCCCATCTGCGGCAGACAGCCGAGGAAGCTCAGCGGATCGTTGAGGCACCAGATCGCGCCGTCGAACTCGAACGCCTGGCCCTCGACCGGCAGGCAGCCGAGCATGACGCACTCGTCCTTGCTCATCGCCGCCTCGCAGTCGACCGGCTCGGCGGTGGTGCCGGGTACCTCGCCGGTCGACGTCGACGTCGACCCGCCCGAGCCGCCCTGGCTCTCCTGACCTGTCCCCGAGGACATGCCCTCGGTCTCGTTGCCCGAGCCGCCGCCGCCCTGAGTCTCGCTGTCGCTGCCGCTGCCGCTGACTTCGGTCGTGCCGGTCCCCGACGCGCTCATGCCCGAGTCGGTCGGCTCCGAGTCCGACATCGTGCCCGACAGCGACCCCTCGCTCGTCGGCTCCGAGCCCTCGCTCGAGCCCTGGCTCTGGCTGTTGCCGGCCGAGGCAGAGTTCGAATCGCCGCCGCTGTCCCCACACGCCGCCAGCGCCGCCGTCAGCACGACCGCACTCGCTACCACTCCATGTCTAAGCCACGTCTTGCGCACGAAGGCAGGCTACGCGGAGCCTCCGGGCCCGTCAAACGGCCACGGCCGCGGCCGCTGTTGTCGTCCGCGCGCGTCTCGGGTCACACTCGCGCGGGTGACGATCTTCTACTGGGATTACTACGGCCCGGACGCCGAGGGCACCGCGCGTCACTTCCTCGTCCACCTCGGCGAGTACATCGTCCGCGCCGGTGTGGTCGACTGCGAGCGGGGCGTCGAGTCGACGCGTGCGGGTCACAGCGCAGTGTGGTGCAAGGCTCCCGACGAGGCGCGCGAGGCCATGCTGCGCCTGCGTCCGCGCCGCGCCGCCCCCGCGCCTTGAAGCGCTGCAACAATTTTTCGCGCGCGCTGCAAAACTCGGCCGGCTCGCAGCGACCTACTCGTGTGCAAGCGTCCTCCGAAGCCACCACCCTCCACCTTCATCCGCGCCAGTCCGACCCGGCCCGCGACCTCGCCCTCGCCCTCGACCTCGACCGTGCGGGCGGCCCCGTGGCGCTCGACCCGGCGCGCATCATCCTCGTCGGCAGCGCCCCCTCGGCCGACCTGCGGATCGGCGATCCGACCGTCTCGGCCCGGCACGCGCGGATCGGCGGCGACGGCCGCGGCATGGTCGTCGAGGACCTCGGCTCGACCAACGGCACCTACGTCGACGGCGTCCGGGTCCAGCGCGCCTGGCTGGCGCCGGGCGTGCGCCTCGGCCTGGGCGGCTTTCAGGCCACCGTCGTGGCCCAGAGCGCCGCGCCGCGTCCGCGCCTGGCCAACCCGCCCGGCATGATCGGCAGCTCGGCTGTCTTTCAGGACATGCTCGCCCGCCTGCGCAAGTTCGCCGGCCTCGCCCAGGCGGTGCTCCTCCGCGGCGAGACCGGCACCGGCAAGGAGCTGGCCGCCCGCGCCCTGCACGCCGAGGGGCCGCGCGCCGGCGGCCCGTTCGTCGCAGTCAACTGCGGCGCCATCCCCGAGGGACTGTTCGAGAGCGAGCTGTTCGGCCACGTGCGCGGGGCCTTCACCGGCGCCGCGCGGGCCCACGTCGGCGCGTTCGTCCGGGCCCACCGCGGCACGCTCTTCCTCGACGAGATCGCCGAGCTGCCGCTGGGCCTGCAGGCCAAGCTGCTGCGCGTGCTCGAGACGCGGCGCGTCGTCCCCGTCGGCGGCGAGCAGGAGCAGGCGATCGACGTCCGCGTCGTCTCGGCCACTCATCAGCCGATGGAGCGCCTGGTCGCCGAGGGCCGGTTCCGCAGCGACCTCTATCACCGCCTCGGCGTGCTCGCGGTCGACATCCCTGGCCTGTCCGAGCGCCCCGGCGACATCCCCGAGCTCATGGCCCACTTCGCCGCCGAGCTGGCCGCCGAGTTCGGCCGACCCGTCCGCGTCACCGAGCAGGGCCTCCGCGCCGCCGCCCTCCGCCGCTTCCCCGGCAACATCCGCGAGCTCCGCAACATCCTCCTGCGCGCCGCCGCCGTCCACGACGGCCCGCTCGGTCCTCACGAGCTGTTCCCGGCCGGCCCCGCGGCGCCCACCGCCGTCGACGCGCTCGCAGTGCCCCGGGGCACCTACGCCGCCATGCACCGGCGCATGCTCGAGCTGGTCGTGCGCGAGGCCGGATCGATCCGCAAGGCCGCGGCCCAGCTCGACGTCCCGCGCTCGACCCTGTGCGCCTGGCTCAAGGACGAGGCCGCATGAGATGTCTTTCAGGACATGTCCCATGCGACCTTCCCCCAAGGACATCCCGTGCAGAGGCCCACACCTGTGGGCGGGTCGTTACCTTGTGATCGGATCCTCCCACATGTCGTGAGGCCGATCACCTCGCATCCCAGGTTTTTCCCAGTGATGTACCCAGATTGCGGTGAATACCTGCCAAACAGCGCTTTGGCGCAATCCGGCGCCTGGGGGCGGTTGCCGACGCCCGGGACACCCCCGCGGCGAGGCGCAGTGGCCGCCGGATTTGGCTATTGGCGCCTCGGACGACCCGGGTACCGTGGCGTCATGCGGAAATTGAGCCTCAACGTTGTTCTCGCGGGCCTCACGGGGATCGGCGGCCTCGCCGCCTGTGAGAGCAAGGATGCTGAAGATTCGGCGACCACGTTACCGGGCAATTCCGGGATCCTCACGCTCCCCACGACCCTGCCGAGCGGCGGGGGGAGCGACAGCGACGGCGCGACGGAGACCGGGGGGACGGACGGCGCGACCGACGGGGTCACGAGCGAGCCCGTCACCACCACCAGCCCCGGCACCGCCGGGCCCAAGTTCGACCTCGAGGCCTCGCCCGACGGCGGCATGGCCGACACCGGCGTCGAGCCGTGCAACAGCCCCAACGACCCTGGTTGCATGTGCAGCATTCCCGACCACGTGCCGTGCGACAACGGGACCCAGGATCCCTTCCTGGCCATGGGCCTCAACTGTCCGGGCGAACTGCAAGTCACGGCCACCAAGTCGGGTTCCCCGGGGGCGATCGGCGTCCGCTACGTGTTCGGTCAGGGCGGCACCTTCAACCCGCGCGAAGGAGCCTCCTACGCCGTCATCGGCAGCGGCCTGGTCTCGGAGCTGAACAACCAGACCCCGGTCGGCGACTTCAACCTCGAGCCCACCTTCTGCAACGCCGATGTCGGCGCCTTCGACCCCGGCAACAACCTGCCGCCTCCGCTGCGCACCAACGACGTCGGCGGCGACTGCACGCAGAACGCCGGCCTGCTCGGCAGCGGCGACTGCTCGAACACCATCCAGGGCCAGTTCCAGAACTTCGGCGCCAACGACTACACCGAGCTGCGCTTCGTCATGCAGGTCCCGCAGGACGTGACCTCGTTCAGCTACGACTTCGCGTTCTTCTCGGTCGAGTACCCCGACTACTACCAGTCGGCCTTCAACGACATGTACATCGGCTGGCTCGAGTCGGAGAAGTGGACCGGCAACATCTCGTTCGACCAGCAGGGCAACCCGATCTCGCTGAACGCCGGCTTCCTCGAGTTCAAGGACGACCCGAGCGGCCAGAACCCGATCCCGCAGTTCCAGAACACCTGCATGCGCCAGCACGCGGGCACCAACTGGCTGCAGACCACCGCCGGCGTCAGCCCCGGCGAGACCATCACGGTCGTGTTCGCCATCATGGACATCAGCGACTCGATCCTCGACAGCTACGTGTTCCTCGACAACTTCAAGTGGGGCTGCGAGCCGACCGGCAAGCCCAGCACCATGCCGCCCGGCTGATCGGCGTCCGCATCGCCCGTCACCGCCTCCGTTCCGGCCGGCTCAGCCGGGCGCTCGCTCGCGCCCCGGCAGGACCGGCCGGATCCAATTGACAAGCAGCGGGCCCCTGGTAGCGTCCCTGGCGCATGTCCGTCACGCCCAGCGACAACGAAGACGCGTACTTCCAGCAGCGCGAGCGAGAGCTCCGCGAGCAGCTCCGCGAGCAGCTCGACAAGGCGGCCGGCGAGCTCCGCGACGACCGCAAGAACGACACCCTCTCGCTGTCCGACCGGATCGCCGCGCTCGGCTTCACCGGCGAGAAGCTCAAGGTGTTCGACCTCCTGCCGCTCGTCCACGTCGCGTGGGCCGACGGCTCGGTCAGCCGCAAGGAGCGGACCGCCATCCTCGACGTCCTGCGCGGCCGCGGGATCCAGCCCGGCACCGAGGCGTTCCGCACCGTCGAGAGCCTGCTGGAGGAGCGCCCGTCGCAGGCCTTCCTCGACCAGACCATCGCCGTGCTCAAGGAGGCCGTCGGCGGCGCCCGGGCCGCCAACATCGTCGACCTCTGCGTCCAGGTCGCCGGCGCCAGCGGCGGCTTCCTCAACATGGGCACTGTCTCCGACGAGGAGCGCGCCCTGATCGAGCAGATCGCCAACCAGCTCGGCGGCCCCGCGATCGCCGAGTTCAACAAGCAGCTCGGCTGAAGCCGGCCCCTTCTCCTCCGCGACCCGCGGCGCGGCTCCCCGAGGGGGGCGCTCCGCGGGTCTCGCACGTCCGGGCGGCGGCGTCCCTCCCCTGTCCTCGCGGGCAGGTCTTCGTGGACAGGGCCGAAAGGAAATGTCGAAGGGGACATGTCCTGCGGTACATGTCCCCGACTGCGCGCGAGCTCGCCGCCCGTGAAGGCACGAGCTCGCGCGGAGCTCAGCTGCGCAGCAGTCGCTGCGGCACCTCGCCGCCCTGATTGATCATCTTGCGCAGCACCTGCTGCAGCGCCGGCGTGTCCTTGAACTCGGTCGCGCCGTCCTCGGACTTGCCGGTGACGAACAGCTGGCGGTACTCGATGCTGCTGTCGGCGCGGGTGTCGGGCTCGATGATCTCGATCACCTGCATCGACTCGAGGTTGACCCCGCTGTTGAGGCGGATGACCACGTCGATCGCGTGCGCCAGCGACAGCGTCAGGCCCTGGACGGCGCCGCCGGACGCGGTGCCGAGGGCGGCCAGGCGCGACAGCGCGTGGGCGGTGTTGATGCCCCACAGCGACACCACCGCGCCGCGGCTCGCCCCCGCCAGCGCGTCGATCACCGCGGCCGCGTCCTGGTGGCCGCACTGCTGCGAGATGAGCAGGTCGAGCCCGCCGCGCAGCAGGACCCCGAGCACCGGCCCGAGCTCGATCTTGTCGTTGGCCTCGGTCAGGCGGCGCACCGGGATCCAGCCCTTGCGGGCGCTGCCCAGCCGACCCGAGTCGGAGATGCAGGCGACGCGCAGCGACTCCGGGATCTCGCCGACCAGCGCGCGCATGAAGCGGTCGAGGTTGACGCCGCCGGAGGCGCACACCAGCACGCGCCGGCACGACTTCAGCGCCGCCACCAGGAACTCGCGCATGTCGGCCGACAGCACGCCCTCCTGCACCAGCGCGGTCAGGTTGTTGGCGTCGGTGCGCATGCGCCGGAGGCTGATCACGTACTGCCGCGCCGGGTGCGGGGGCAGCAGCGCGTAGAGGTAGAAGCCGTGATCGACGATGCCCTCGATGACGTGGGCGCCCTCGACCCACAGGCCGCGCTTCTTGCACATCCGCTGCATCGCCATCAGCAGCGCGCGCTCGCCGGTGAAGCGCAGCTCGAGCCGCTCGCCGTTGCCGTCGTCGCGGACGACGTGGATCGGCGCGGTGCCGACGACCTGGATCTCGCGCACCGAGTCGTCGCGCATGAGGTCGCCGAGCGGGCCCCACTCGAGCATCTCTCGCAGGATCCGCTCGCGGAACGGCCCGACGTCGACCGTCGCCTCGATCTGCTGCGAGTCGCGGAAGTCGGCGAGGATCCCGTCGACCAGCTCGATGACCTCCTTGCGCTCCTCTTCGCCGACCTCGCCCGACGTCATCGGATCGATCCGCGGCACCGCCTTCAGCAGCGTCTGGTGGATCTGCGCCGCCAGGCCGTCGAGGTACGTGCTCTCGACCCCGGCCGCGGCCACGCGCTGGGCCGACGTCACGAGGCCGGTGTCGTCCTGCTCCTCGCGGCGGCGCTTGTCGTCGGCCGCCGACAGCACGATCGCAGTGTCCTCGCCGTCGAGCATCAGGATGTAGTCGCCGACGTAGACGCGGTCGGTGCGACGGACCGTGCGTGGGCTCTGGACCTTGCGACCGTTGAGATAGGTGCCGTTGGTGCTCTCGAGGTCGACCACCTCGATGCGGCCCTCGATCTTGCGGAAGCACAGGTGATGCTTCGACACGTTGACGCGGTCGAGCACGAGGTCGTTGTCGTCCTCGCGACCGATCGTGAACTCTTCGCCTGCGAACGCGAAACGCTGGGTCTGGCCGCCCTTTTCGTGGACTACTACCGTCAGCACAGACCGCTCTTACCGCGGAGCCCTCGCATGCTCAAGACCTGCACCCGGGACAGTCGGCCCCGGCGGGCGCAGGCCGGCGTGCTAGAACTCGTCGACGCGGTCGAGCGCGTCGTCGAGAGCATCGATTTCGCGCTGTGACGGCCCGCCAGGGCTCCCCGTGGGCGCCGAGGCGCTGCGGGCCGCGCCGGGCCGGGCCAGGGCGGCCGCGTCCGGCGAGGCCGCCGCCGCCGCCGTGCGCTGCGTGCCCCGCACCCAGCGGCGGGCGACGAAGAACAGCAGCGTCAACGCCACCAACGCCGCCACCGCCGTGCCCCACACGAGCTCGGGGCGGCCGATATAGCCGCGGATGTCGGGGAAGCGCGCCACGAGGGTGTTCTCGATGGTCTCGCGCGACTCGCCGTGGCGCGCCTGGTCGAGGATCTGCGCCTCGAGCTTGCGCGCCTGGGGCGACGGGCAGGTGGCGATCGTGCGGCCCGGGCAGTAGGGCGACATCAGATCGTGGCTGAGCTCGAGCATCAGCGCCTCGGCCTCGGCCTCGGGGCGGACGCTGGTGGCCGCTTCAGGCGCCGCAGGGCCCGAAGCCGGCGCCGGGGCGGGCGCGGCGGCCATGGTTCAGTCCTCGCTGCCCATGTTCAGCTTCTTGGGGCCGCGTCCGCCGCCGCCGACGTGCTTCACCTTGGCCTTGCCCGTGTTCTTCGGCGGGTTCAGGGCCGCCAGGCAGAACTTGTCGTGGGCTTCCTTCTGCTTCGGGTCGTTGAGATCCGGCTTCGGCAGCGGCTCGTCGGTGATGTTCTTCAGGTACTTGGTGATCTTGTTCTCGATGATGAGCCAGTGGGCGTCGGCCTGGGCGACCGCGTTCTGGTCGTTGTTGTTGAACGCGTCGGGGTAGCCGTGCATCACCAGCTCGTGGGCCTCGAGGAAGTGGCCGATGAGCTTCGACTTCTCGAGGATCCGCGGCTCGTTGGAGAACAGGCGCTGCTGCCAGGTGTTCACCAGCGGGATGAAGTTCTGCTTGAACTGGTACCACTGCTCTTCGGTCGGGCTGCCCGGCTCCGCACCTGCGCCCTTGGCGCCCTCTTTCTTCATCTCGTCGCGGAAGCACTCGAGCTCGCCGAAGTAGTTGAGCATCTTCTTCAAGTTCGCCTTGTCGAACTTGTGCAGGTGCTTCTCGCCCTCCGGGTCCTTGCGGTCCCAGGCCTTGAACTCCTCGTCGGACGGCGGGGGGAGACCTGCAGGCGGCCGCTTGATCTCCTTCTTCACGTAGCCGGCGTCCTCCAGCATCTTCTTCTCGGGGTCTTCGGCCAGCTTGTCGGCCAGGGTCTTCCCGTCGCCCCCGCAGCCGGAGGACATCAGCGACAGGGGGACGATCAGGCTGGCCAGAACACCGAGGGACGATCGCAGTGCGGACATATCGAAGATCCTGAGCTCGGTCGCCACTTTAGCCGGCCGCCCGCGCCCGTGTAAAGCGCGGCGCCGGCGGTCCGCGCGGCCAGCGGCGGGAGCGGCCGCCAGGCCCCGCTGCGACGCGTCTGCAGGCGGGCGCGACCTTCGACTCGAGCCCGCGCTCTCGGCCGCGCCGGCTCGGGTCCGCGGCCGGCTCCTCGCTACCGGCCACCGGGGGGAGGCTTGCGTCCGCTCGGTGGCCCCGACTCGCCGCGGCTCGCTGCCGGATCTCTCCCCTGCCCCGATCACGCGTCGTCGCCTGCTCGACCGTCGGAGCTGGGCCTCGACGATCGCCGCGCCGACTGGCGCCGCGTCGCCGCCACGCGGATCGATCCCTGCCTCGATCCACGAGATATCGCCTCGATCACCGTCCGCACGCGACCTGTCCGATCGGACGGGACCTGCGCACGAGCGTGTGTTGGTGGCGACATTTCAGCGTTGCGACGGTCGGGCCGACAGCCGCCTCGACGGCGCCGCGACATCGTCGCCGCTGGTTGTTCTTTGATGCTGTGTCTGTAGACTCGCCGTGGCTGAACAACTCAACGCCACGGAGAGCCATGCCACCTCGCACTACCAGCGCGACCAGCAAGAAGACCGCCAGCAAGAAAGCCCCGGCCAAGAAGGCCGCCAAGAAGGCCGCCCCGGCTGCCAAGGCCGCTCCGGCCAAGAAGGCTGCCAAGAAGAAGGCCGCCAAGGCCGCTCCGGCCAAGAAGGCTGCCAAGGCCGCTCCGGCCAAGAAGGCCGCCAAGGCCGCCCCGGCCAAGAAGGCCGCCAAGAAGACGGCTGCCAAGAAGACCGCCGCCAAGAAGGCTGCCAAGGCCGCTCCGGCCAAGAAGGCCGCCAAGCGGGGCCCGGCCAAGAAGGCAGCGTCCAGCCGCTCCGAAGAGGAGGAAGAAATAGGCCCTGGACTGAAGCCTGGCGACCCCGCGCCGCCCTTCTCGCTCGCAGCGGACGACGGCAAGACCTACGCCCTGCGCGACTTCGCCGGGCGCCGGGTCGTCCTCTACTTCTACCCCCGCGACAACACCCCCGGCTGCACCACGCAGGCGTGTGACTTCCGCGACCGCCAGACACGCTTCGCCTCCACGGGCGTGACCGTGCTCGGCGTCAGCGGCGACAGCCTCGCCTCGCACGCCAAGTTCCGGGCCAAGTTCGGCCTGAACTTCCCGTTGTTGTCCGACCCGGGGAACCAGGTCGCCGCCGCATACGGCGCCTACGGTGAGAAGCAGATGTACGGGCGCAAAGTCCAGGGCATCATCCGCAGCACCTTCGTGATCGGCCCGGACGGCCGTTTGGAAGCCGTCCACAGCCCCGTCAAGGCCGCCGGCCACGCCGACGCCCTGCTCGCGGCTCTGCCCGCCTGACACGCCCGCCCTCGGCGCGCCTCCAAGTCCGGAGCGCGTCGCGCCGCCGAGGGCCGGCGTGTTTTTCTTCGGCTTGGCTCGGGACGCCTCGTCGCGACCTCGTGAAGAGCTGACGCCCGCACTGCCGAGCCCGCTTCGTCGCGGGCCTTGCTGCGTTTCGACCGAGAGCGAGCCCCTGTCGGGGTTACCCAGGTCGTCGACCGCGGGCCTCGAAGCCGAAGTCCGTCACCGCGGTCGCCCTCATCGGCTCCCCGCGACGACGGACATCGTGCGCGTCACGCCCCTTGCACGGGGCAATCGCTGCGCCCGCCGCATCCGCCGCCCTCGTGGACGCCTGCGTCCCTGCCCCGCCGCGCCCGGGATCCTCACGCCGTCGCCGCCCCTCGTTTCCTGGCCGCGCCCGCGACGCAGGAAAGAAAGACCGGGCCCCAGCAGATCCCGCTCGCGCGGGCTTTGCGGTACCCTCCGCTCGTCATGAGCGCGCCGTCCCGCCCGGTCCTGCGCCGCCTGTCCTCGAGGACCTGGCCGATCGTGCCTGTCCTTTGCGCCCTGGTCTGTACGACAGCCGCCGCCGAGCCGCCCGCGCCTGCCGCGCCCGCCGCACCCACCAGCGGCGGCTACTGGCTCGGCGCGCACCTGCTCGGCCCCGGGCCTGGCGTGCTGGCGGCCACCGAGGCCATGTCGCTCGGCACCTCGGTCGAGGGCGCACCGACCTCGGTGGGGGCCGTCGTCGGCCAGGTCACCACCATTCACGACGCCATGCGCTTCGTCGCCCGCTGGGCCTTCGCCGCGGTCGTCGGCTCGCCGCGGGATCGCACCCTGCGTCAGGCGCCCGCCCCGGTCCCCGGCGGCGATCTGTTGCCGACGCACGGCGCAGTCCTGGTCGCGCTCACCGTCCAGGGCCGCAGCCCCGACGGCGGCACGCGCACCGTCCAGTGGCCCAAGGACCAGGCCGAGCTGCTGCCGCCCGATCTCGCGTGGGTCCCCGCCGCGCTGGTCCCCGATCGCGCCCCGCTGTTCGCCGCGCCGGCCGCCCGCGTCCCGCCGACCAGCGAGCGCTTCGCCCTCGCGCGCCGCTCCGGCAGCCTCTTCGTCCTCGGCGCCCTCGATCGCTGCGACGACCGTTCGCCCCTACCGGGCGCCGCCGGCCAGCCCGCGCGCGTCTGCCTGCGCTGGTACCAGGTCGTGGCCCGCGACGGCGAGCGGTTCCAGGCCGGCTACTTGCCTGCCTTTCAGGTCGCCCTCGTCGAAGACTGGCGCCGCGGCCAGGGGGCGCTCCCGCGGGCGCAGCTGATCCCCAGCGGCACCCGCGGCGACGTTGCCCAGTTCATCCTCATCGCCCGCGCGCGCGACAACGCCGTGCACCGCCTCACCCTCGAGGCCCCGCTGGCCGGCGACGCCTTCCCCGAGGCCACCCTCAGCGTCGACGGCGACTGGGCCGAGGTCCGCTTCGCCGGCGCCGCCCCGCGCCGGATCGCCCTCGACGCGACCATGGACGCCCGCCCGCGCTGACCCGGAGGACATGCTCCGAAAGACAGTCAGACAGGTTCTTCTCGCCATGTCATGAAAGCCAGGCGAGTCCTCCGAAGGCCGCCTCTACACGCCTTCGGCGCCATGTCACGAGAGACGGCGACCTCTGCAAAGGCCGGCGCCACATGTCTTCGGCGACATGCCATGAAAGACAGGCGACGTACGCCGATGGGCCGGTCCCACATGTCCTCGGCGACATGTCGTGAAGGACATGCGTCCTACTCCGGAGCGCTCTTACCTGTCCTCTAGGACATGCCGTGAAAGTCAGGCGGAGTGCGACCGCCGCCTCGCCGTCCGCCGCCTGCGGGTCGCGGTCCCGGCGGTCGTGCCGGGCGCTGCGACCCGCCCACCGTTCGGGCATCGTCGACCGCAGTCGCGCGCGTTTCGGCCCGTCCCCGCCCTGCCGCTCTGCCTCGCTCGCGCTCGTGCGGGCGACGTGCTATCGGTGGGCCCATGCGTGTCCTCGCGGGCGACATCGGCGGCACCAAGACCCTGCTCGCGGTGCTCGAGCGGCGGGCGGACGGTCGGCTCCACGTCCTCGAGCGTCAGCGCTACGTCAGCGCCGAGCACCCCGGCCTGGCGCCGATCGTGCGCGACTTCCTGGCCCGCACGAACGTCCCCGACATCACCCGGGCCGGCTTCGGCGTCGCCGGCCCGGTCGTCGACCGGCGCAGCCGCGTCACCAACCTCCCCTGGCAGATCGACGCCGACGTCCTGGCCGGCGAGCTCGGCCTGCAGTCGGTCGCGCTGGTCAACGACTTCGCCGCAGTCGCGCTCGGCCTGCGCGTGCTCGGCCCTGACGACCTCGAGGTGTTGCAGGAGGGCGAGCGCGATCCGGCGGGCCCGATCGCCCTGATCGGCGCTGGCACCGGCCTCGGTGAGGCCGTGCTCGTGCCGACCGCCGGAGGTCCGCGCTTCGTCGCCAGCGAGGGCGGCCACTGCGACCTCGCCCCGCGCAACGAGCTCGAGATCGCCCTGCTCCGCTTCTTGCTGAAGCGGCACCACCGCGTCTCCTACGAGCGGATCGTGTCCGGCCCCGGCCTCGTCACCGCCTACGAGTTCGTCGTCGCCGAGGGCCTCGAACCTGAACTTTCGGACACCCGCGCCCGCATGGCCGCCGAGGACCCCGGCGCGGTCATCGGCGAGCGCGCCCTCGCTGGCGGCGACCCGGCCTGCGTGCGCGCCGTCGACATCTTCCTCGACCTCTACGGCGCCGAGGCCGGCAACCTCGCGCTCAAGGTCCTGCCGACCGGCGGCCTCTACGTCGCCGGCGGGATCGCCGGCAAGCTGCTGCCGCGCCTGCGCCAGGGCCGGTTCGTCGCCGCCTTCGGCGACAAGGGCCGCATGAGCCCGCTGCTCCGCGACATGCACGTGGCAGTGGTCAAGAACACCGAAGTCGGCCTGCTCGGGGCCGGCATCGCCGGTCTCGGCTGAGGCGCCATGGCCACGCGCGTCGACGTCCTGGTGGCAGGCTATCGCGCCGAGGTGCGCAACCGCTGGCTCCTCAGCTGGGGCGGCCGCCTCGTCTCGCTCTACCTCGCGGGCCTCTACGTCTACCTGTTGATGGTCCTGGGCCTCGACGACCCGTTCTACATCAGCCTCAACCTGGTCGCGATGGTCACCGGCCTGTCGGGCATCGTCACTGCTTTCTACTACGAGGTCCCCGGCGTGGTGAGGGCGCTCCACGGCCCCGACCCCGCGCTCGCCGACGACGCCTGGGAGGCCATCGAGCGCCTGCGGCCCGAGCTCATGCCGCGCCTGCTCGTCGACCTCAACCTCCCGCCCGACGAGCGGCCCGAACTCGCCCGCAGCCTCGATCGCGCCGGCGTCGTCCGCCTCACCGAGGCGCGGGCCCGCGACCGCTGGCGCACGATCGGCCCGATCTACCTCGTCGGCTTCACGCTCGCCCTCGCCGGCTACATGTGGCTCGTCCACACCTGGGAGCCCGCGACCATCCGCTGAGCCGCCTCGCGCTCCGCACCGTAGCGACGCGCGACGACTTCACGTTCGCCCTCGCCCCCTGCTCCTGGCTCGTCCACCTCCGTGAGCCGCGCAGCTTCACGCGCCGGAAATATCCCAATCGATCCGCTGAGCCGCCACCTCGCGCTTTGCACATTGCGCGAAGCGCTGTGCCCTCACGCTCGCCGCCTGCTCCTGCTCGCCTACCGTCGTGAGCCGCGCAGCCTCACGTGCATCACATGTCCTAATCGACATGTCTGCATGGACATGTCTCGATGATCATGCTCTTTCGAGCATGTTCGAAGGGGCATGCTGAGCCGCACGCACTCGGCGCGTCCGTCCTGTCCTGAAGCGCAGGTCGCCAGAACCTGTCCCGAGGTACAGCTGCCGCATCACCCCGCGTCGCCGGCCTCGGGTCGCGCGTGGCGTTCGACCCGCGCGCGCAGCTCCGCGTGGCCGCTCAGCCCCGGGTCGCGCGCCAGCAGCTCGCTCGCCGCGGTGCGGGCCGCCTCGAGCAGCGCCACCCCCTCGCCGGCGAGTCCGGCCCAGGCCACGCGGCCGGCCTGGCGCAGCCCGAACAGCTCGCCGGGGCCGCGTTCGGCCAGGTCGCGCTCCGCCACGACGAAGCCGTCGTGGGTGTCGGCCAGCACTTGAAGGCGGCGCGCCGCGGCGCTGCCGGCTTCGGCGCCGGTGTGCAGCAGGCACCATGACGTGGCGGTCCCGCGGCCGATCCGTCCGCGCAGCTGGTGCAGCTGCGACAGGCCGAAGTGCTCGGCGTGCTCGATCAGCATGAACCTGGCCTCGGGGACATCCACCCCGACTTCGATCACCGTCGTCGCCACCAGCACGTCGATCGCCCCGGCGCGGAACTCGGCCATCGCCGCCGCCCGGCGGGCCGGCTCGACGCGGCCGTGGACCACCTCGATCCGCTTGCCCGGCAGCAACGTCCGCAGCTCCGCCGCCGCCTCGTCGACGTCGCTGGCCTCGCGCGCGCCGGCCTCGATCTGCGGACACACCACGAAGCCCTGCAACATGTCCCGGCGGACATGTTCTGCCAGACGGAAGCGCGCCCGCGCCACCGGCCCCGCCATCAGCGTCGTGTCGGGCGGGCGGCGGCCCGGCGGCGCCTCGCGCAGCGTCGACACGTCGAGCTCGCCGACCAGCGACAGCGCCAGGGTGCGCGGGATCGGCGTCGCGGTCAGCACCAGCAGGTGCGGCGCCCGGCCCTTGTCGCGCAGCGTCGCCCGCTGGCGCACCCCGAAGCGGTGCTGCTCGTCGACCACCACCAGCCCGAGGCGGCGGAACTGCACGTCCTCGGTCAGCAGCGCGTGTGTCCCGACGACCAGGTCGACCGTGCCCGCGGCCGCCGCCTGGACCACCGCCGCACGTTCGCCGCGGGTCATCGATCCGGTGAGCAGCGCCAGGCGGATCCCCGCCGCCAGGCACCACGGGCGCAGCGTCGCCGTGTGCTGCTGCGCCAGGATCTCGGTCGGCGCCATCCACACCGCCTGCCCGCCCGCGGCCACGATGCCCGCGCTGGCCGCGAACGCCACCAGAGTCTTGCCCGAGCCGACGTCGCCCTGCAGCAGGCGCAGCATCGGCCGCGGGTGCGCCAGGTCGGCCTCGATCTCGTCGATCGCCGCCCACTGCGCTCGCGTCGGCTCGAACGGCACGCACGCGCGCAGCTGCTCGCGGCGGGTGCCCTCGTCCGGCAGCAGCGTCACCGTAACCGGCAGCGCCTGCGCGGCCGCGCGGCGGCGCAGCAGCGCCAGCTGGGCCACCAGCAGCTCCTCGAACAGCATGCGCCGGTGCGCCGGCGAGCGTCCGGCCTGCAGCGCCGCGATGGCCTCGGCCGGCAGCGCCTCGTCGGGCGCGTGCAGCAGCGCCAGCGCCGGCGCGAGCGGCATCAGGCCGAGGCGTGCACACAGCTCGGGCGGCAGGGGATCGACCAGCGACGATCCGAGCCGCTCGATCGCCGCCCGGCACAGCTTGGCCAGAGTCACCTCGCCGACGCCCTCGACCTCCGGGTAGCGCACCGAGATCGCTGGCCCCGGCGCCTCGGGGTCGCGGATCTCGGGGTGGATCAGCGCCAGCTTGCCCTTCTTGCGGCTGACGCGGCCGACCAGCAGCACGCGCTTGCCGGCCTGCGCGCGTTCGGCCAGGCCGCCGACGCGGTGGAACCACTGGCACTGCAGGCCGATCTCGCGGCCGCCCTCCTCGACCACGCAGTCGAGCCCGGCGAAGAAGCGGCCGCGGAAGAACCGCTGAGAGAACTTGCGGATCGTCGCCACCACCGCGGCTTCGGCCCCGTCGGCCGCCTGGCTCAGCGGCGTGCGGTGGCGGCGGTCGCGGTAGCCCGAGGGCACCACGCGGGCCAGGTCGGCCAGCGTGTGAAGCCCGTGGGCGGCCAACTTGGCGGCGGTCTTGGGGCCGACGCCCGGCAGGGTGCCGAGCTCGCCGGCCTCGCTGTCGCGCGGCGGCACGATGACCGATCGTTCAGGTAGCGAGAGACAGGTCTCTCAGGTCAGCTCGGGTTCGGCGGCGTGAACGTGAACCGCAGCTCGTGGTCGCACAGGAAGTACACGCTGCCGTCGTTGACCTTGTGGTTGTCGACGCGCTGACCCTCGAACTCGATGCCGTTGGTGCTGCCGAGGTCCTTGATGAAGTAGTCGTGGCCGCGGCGGACCACCGACGCGTGGCGGCGCGAGATGTTGGCGTCCTTGATCGCCAGGTCGGAGAACTTCTGACCGCGGCCGATCACGAACTCCTCCTTGTCGATCTCGTACCACTGGCCCTCGAACAGCACGTACAGCGGGCGCGGCTTGCTGACCGGCGCGCCGGTCGGGGGCGGCAGGCGCGAGGCCCCGGTCGGCGGGCGCGGCAGCGACGGTGCCACCTTGGCGGGGCTCGGCGCGCCGAGGGTCGGCGGGGCCGCGGGGATGGACGCCGGCGGCGGCACCGGCGTCGACGGGGCCGTCGCCGGCTTGGGCAGACGCGGCTGCGGCAGCGCGCTCGGGGAGCGATTCTGGCTCGAGCTGATGCTCGCAGGCGGCGCTGCGGGGCCGGGCGGCGGCGAGGTCATCGGACCCGACGGAGGGGGCCGCACGCCAGGCGGACGCGGCACCGGGGCCGCGCTGGGCAGCGGGGCCGAGCCCGGGCGAGCGGCGCCGGGATGCCCGGGTTGGGTCGACAGCACCGAGCGCGGCGGCGTGTTGGGGCCGGCCGGGGGCGGGGCCGTCATGCCCGAGCTCTCGTCCTTCTTGCCCTTGGCCGCGCCCTTGAACAGCTGCAGCAGCGCCGCCTGGACGACATCGTCGGTGGCGATCCCACGGCGTTTGGCGAGGGCCTCGACCCGGGCCCAGAGGTCATCACGACATTGGAACTGGCGCAGCGTCTTGCTCATGCACGTCCCCCCCGAGGTGCTCGCCCGGGTGGCGCGAGCGTGGTCCTCGGTACGCCCCGGCATCCTAAGAAGTTGATGGCGCGCGGGTCAACTGCGGCCGTCGCGGTCAAACCGGGTTATCCTGCCCCCCGCGATGCGCTCTCGGCGACGGACGCGGCGAACCTCGGACGGACCACGAGTCCTCCGATCCGTCCGCGGGCGTGTGCGCGAAATCGCGCAAAACCTCCTTTGCGGCCTCCTCGCGGCCGGCCTCCTCGGCGTGCCGGCGCTCGCGCACGCCGCCCCCGGCCAGGCGCAGCGACTCGGCGGCGCGGAGCCGCAGGGCCCCGCCAGCCGCTCGTTGACGGCCCTTCACCATAACCCGGCGATGCTCGCCGGAATGAAGGGCTTTCGCTTCCAGTTCAGCGGCACCGGAGGCCTCGATCAGCGGTGGATCCGGCGCGAAGCCGTCGCCGCCGACGGCACCCCGACCGGCGAGCTGGGCCCGCGCATCAACCTCAACAACCCGCTGGGCGGCTATTTCGTCGGGGGCAGCCTCTACTTCGAGCCGTTCGCCGTCGGGATCGGCGCCTACGATCTCGGCAGCGAGATCCACTACACCAGCGACGATCGCCTGCGCTGGCACCTCGCGCCCGAGGAAGACGGCCGCCCCCCGCTCTTCTGCCGCCGCGACGATCCCAACTGCAAGCTCAACGGCGGCGCCGCCACGCAGCGCACCGACATCACCGTCGCCGTCGCGTGGAACATCCTCGCCAGCCTGCGGATCGGCATCGGCATCCACCTGCCGCGGCTGCGCCAGCGGTTCTCGTACGACAACAGCACCGTCCTGTCCGAGCACCGCGACGACGGCCCGCGCTGCAACCGCGTCGAGAACCCGCTGTGCGCCGAGCGAGTCGGCTTCAACGGGCGCACGCGGTGGTTGCCCGACCGCGACAACAGGCCGGCCGGCTTCGATGTCGCCCTCACCTTCGGCCTCGCCGTCGACGTCAGCGATCGCGTCACGCTCGGCCTGCGCTACCGCACGCGCCCGCTCGTGCGCGGCGGCGACCTGACGCTCGCGGGCGACGCCCTCGTGTGCCGGCCCGACACCACCGAGGGCACCGACTCGGACGTGCTGCCGTGCAGCGTCGCCAGCCCGATCGACGCCACGATGACCGAACGAGTCAGCCGCGAGGCCGCGATCGGGGCCGCCTTCGTCCTCGATCGCGGCCGGTTCTGGCACATCGACACCAACCTCTACTGGATCGACCTCTGCAACGACGTCGTCGGCCGCGGCGCGGGCGTGCGAAGTTGCGCCGATCCGGGCAGCCAGCAGATAAGCCTCGTCGGCCTCGATCGCAACAGCGTGCTCTTGCCCGAGAGCACGCGCTATCGCGGCCGCCAGGACCTGTTCGGCTTCGACATCTACACCACCTACCAGGCCCGCTCGAACCTCGCGGCGGTGCTCGGGGGGCACTTCTCGTCGCCGGTGGTCCGCAGGACCGCGCGCGAGCCCGGCAACAACGACGGCTGGCGCGCGGGCATCACCGTCGGCGTGCCGCTGCGGGTCGGCTCGAGCAACCTGCAGATCGTGCCCGGCTACGGCTTCGACCTCTACTTGCCGAGCAGCACCGGCCGGCCCGGCGACTTCGATCCCGCGGCCGCGACCCGGTTCGCCGCCGCCGGGGGCGACATCAACAGCGACGACGCCGCGCTCGTGCTCGCCGGGCGCGGGCGACCGAGCAACGCCGGCCGCTACACCGGCGCGGTGCACACCTTCATGCTGACCCTGCGGTGGGCGGAGCGCACGCCCGGCCGCGAATAGCGGCCCGCGCGCCCCTCCTGGGTGGCCGCGGACCGAGGGTCTGCGTACACTCAACATCGTGCGCCTCTTTCTCTCCGGCACCTCGCCTCTCACGGGCTGGCTCGCGCTCGTGCTCGCCGCCGCCCCGCTGCTGCCCGCCTGCGCCCGGGCCCCGCGCGGCGAGCTGCAGGCGCCAGAGGCGCCCAAGTCGATCCCCGACCTCGACCACTTCGCGCTCGCGCTCAACCAGTTCGCGCTGCTGCCCGAGAACAGCCCCAAGCGCGCCGACTTCCGCCGCGTCCTGCTCGACTTCCTGGTCCGCTACATCGACAAGACCCTCGACGACGAGCGCCCCGAGGAAGCGGTCGAGGCGCTGCAGTTCGCGGCCGGGCTGTGGCGGCCGAGCGAGCTCCGCGGGGCCCGGCAGATCGAGCCCGGCCTGTGCGCCGCGGCCCACCGGATCTACGTCGCCGCGGCGCGCCGCGGCAACGAGTCGCCGGCGCTGTTCGCCGCCGCCATCGAGCAGCAGTTCGGCGACGACGACGTGCGCAAGCGGGCGATCGCCAGCTGGACGGAGATCGAGGGCTGGGTGGTGCGCAACAGCCCGTTCTCCGACGAGCCGGTGCTGCGCCACGAGGAGCTCGAGGAGTCGCTCGAGGAGATCGCCGCCGACTTCCCGGCCCCGTTCGTGGTCCAGCGCCTGACCGACCTCTACGTCGCCCGCTACGAGGCCGCGATCGAGGTCGCCAGCAGCAGCGAGAACCTCGAGCTCGGGCTCGCCGCGCGCCACCGGGCCGAGGTCACCGGCTACCTCGTCACGCGCCTCTACCTGCGCGCCGACGACTTCGACGGCGCCGGCCAGGCGCTGGCCCGCGTCGAGCTCGACATGCCGACGCGCAAGTTGATGGAGTACCTCGACAGCGCGCGCAACGCCAAGAAGAGCGCGCGCCCGCTGCTCGAGCTGGCGCGTCAGTTCCTGCCTGACGACGAGGACATGTCCGAAAGGATACCTCCGGCCTTCCTCACCCAGGGCTGGGGCATCGTCGAGAACCTGGCGCGGCGGGCCGTCCAGCGCTTCCCCGACGATCCGTTCGCGCACCTGCTGCTGGCCCGCGCGCTGCGCAAGCAGGGCCTCGTCGACGCCGCGATCGCCCACCTGCGGCGCACCGTCGAGCTCAAGGAGGACATCTTCGACGCCTGGCAGGACCTGGCCTCGATGCAGCAGACCAGCCTCGAGCGGATCGCCGCCATCGACCTCGACGCCGCGCTCGCGCGCATGCCCCAGCTCGAGAAGTTCCACGCCCGCGCGGTCGAGCTGTGGCGCGACCGCCCGATCCGCCCCGGCCTCGCCGAGGCCCAGTACACCCTCGCCGAGGCGCTCTACGAGCAAGGCAGCGTCGACCGGGCCAAGGACCTGCTGCAGCGCAGCGTCCGCGGCGAGCCGCAGCCGGCCGCGCTCGACCTGCTCGGCACCATCGAGTTCAAGGACGGCAAGGTCTCCGAGGCCCGCCGCCACTACGAGACCCTGCTCGGCCTGCCGTTCGACAACCAGCTGCTGCGCCTGCGCTGGGAGACGCAAGGCCGCGCCCAGCTGGCCGCGATCGCCCGCCGCGAGGGCAAGGCCGACGAGGCCAAGCAGGAGATGCAGACGGCCCTGCGCCAGCTCAACAAGCTGATCGCGTTCCCCAGCATCCCGCCGGGCGAGCGGGCCTCGCGGCTCATCGATCGCGGCAAGCTGCTGTTCTACATGGGCGACGTGGAGCAGGCGGTGGCCGACTTCCGCCAGGCCCGCGACACCGCCGACGGCCGCGCCGAGGCCTACGCCGAGCCGATGATCTTCCTCGTCAGCCACGGCTACTACGAGGACGCTCTGGCGATCTTCCGCGCCGCGGCCCCGCGCGAGGACCTGCGCGGCAGCCTCAAGCTGTACTTCGCGCTGTGGCTGCACGAGATGGCGGCGCGGCAGAACCGGCCGCAGGACCCGGGCGTCATCGCGTTCCTCGAGGCCTACAAGGGCGAGCGCTGGCCGACCCGCCTGGCCGAGCACGCCCAGGGCAAGCTCAGCTTCGACGACCTCCTGCGCGGCGCCTCCGACTCCGGCGAGCGCGCCGAGGCCTACTTCTACGAGGCCCTCCGCCGCTGGCGCAGCGGCAACACCGCCGGCGCGAAGGAGCTGATGCGCAAGGTCCTCGACACCCGCCGCATGGCCTTCTTCGAGTACGACATGGCCCGAAGCTACCTCGAGTGGGACGACCTGCCCGCAAAGGCCCGAGCGCCTCGCTGAACTTGAGGGCATGCCCTCAGGGGCATGCCCTCGGAGACATGTTCCTCAGGACATGTCTCTTCGGCGAACGAGGCGGTCGCGCTCAGAACGAGCAGGAGATCGTGACCTCCTCCAGGACGTGGTGCTTCACCCCGTCCTCGTCGTACTCGAGCACCAGGTCGTAGAACTCGTCGCAGTGCTCGCAGGCGCTGTGGGCCATGCCGGGCAGCTTGGCCATCTCGACGCTGATGTACTCGCCGGCGGGCAGCGGCGGGCTCTCGAGCGGCTGGACCTGGATCGGCTCGATCACCTGCGGGTCGGCGCCCGCGAGCGACAGCGAGGCGCCGGTGAGGACCGCGGCGGTGTCGTTCGGGTTGTCGGTGTTGTCGAACTCGACGTACCAGGTGCCCTGGACCGGATCGGGCTCGGACACCGGCATGCAGTCGGCGTAGAGGTAAGCGTCGACGATGGCGATCACGAGGGGCGAGGTCCCCTCGGTGTCGCCGGTGGTGTCGGTCGTGGTGTCGGTCGTCTCGCCGGTCATCTCGCCGGTCGTCTCGGTCGTCGTCTCGCCGGTCGTCTCGCTCGTCGTGTCCACCGCGGTCGTCGCGATCGTGTCCACGGTCGTGGCCTCGGTGGTCTCGACCGTCGTCACGCTGGTCGTGTCGCTCGTCGTGGTGCCCGTCTCGCTCGCGCCCTCGGTGCCGGACGTCGGCTCGCTCGCCGTCGTCGGCTCGCTCGCAGTCGAGTCGGTCTCGCTCGTGGTGGTCGTGTCGTCACCGGCAGTGACGACGGTCCCGGTCGTCGTCGTGGTGTCGCCGGTCTCACCGCAGGCGAGCAGCGAAGTCATCAAGAAGGTCAAGGTCATGCGTCGCATCGGCGGGCGTGTAGCGCGGCGGACTCGCGGTCGCAAGCCCATCCGTGACGTCGTCGCTTCACCGGGCCCGATCCGCCGAACCGCTCCGCTCGCGCTGCCGCGCCCGCGTGAGACCGCCCGTCGCGGCGAACCCGCGACGCGGAAAGGCCGCGAGAGGATGTCTCTCGGGACATGTTTGAAACACCATCGTCACGCGGCCGTGAAGCGGCGTCGGGCCGGACGTCGGCGCGAGCGCGAGGCGAACGACCGACAGCGCGAGCGCCACCGGGCCCAGAAAGCGCCGCGGCCCTGCTCCGAAGAACAGGGCCGCGAGGACATGGCCGTCGGGACAGGGCGCCTGAATCGTCTACCCGATCGGCGCCGGGCGGCTCACTTGGCCGGGTTCTTGCCCTCGATGATGTTGCCCTTCTCGTCGTAGGCGACATCGGAGGTGCCGAGCACGTCGCCGACGGTGTCGGTGAACTTGTCGTCGCCCTTGATGTTGGGCAGGCGCTCGCCGATGCTGGTCTCCTGCACGCCGTCGACGACGGCGACGACGACGACGCCGTGGACCTCGGTCATGTCGAACGAGCGGACCTTCTCGTTCTTCTCACCGGTCCACTCGTTGTAGCGGAGCAGCACCGCGGCGGTCTTCGGGTCCTGCTTGGTCTTCGCGGCCGGGTTGACGCCGAACCACTTCTTGAAGGAACCGTCGACCACGCCCGCGTAGTCCTTGTCCGGCCACTTCTCCTTGTTGAACGCGTAGACGATCTTCCACAGCTGGCCGTCCTTGAAGAAGTAGAACTTGCGCAGCTTCGAGCCTTCCTTGACCCAGATCATCTCCTCGTTGTTGTCGTCGGCGAACTCGTACTGGATGAGCGAGACGCCCCACTTGTGCTTGGTCGACGACGCGAACTTGATGTGACCCTTCTTGAGCTCGTTGATCTGATCGTTCCGCTCCTTGCGGATCCGATCCTGATCCATCGGGTTCTTGGTCTCCTTGAGCTGGTCGTCGAAGTACTTGTTGATCGACTCACCCAGCTTGGCGAGCACCTGATCGGGGCTCATGCCCCACTCGAAGCCCTTGATCAGCGAGTTCACGCCGATCGACGCGCTGAGCTTCGGGTTGCTGTCGACCATCTCGCAGGTGGTCTCCTTCTTCTTCGCCTTGCCCTTGCCGACGGTCTTGGTCTTGCAGACCTCCTTGACCTCCGGCTTCTTGACCTTGGCGTCTTCCTTGGCGACCGCGGCGTCCATGTCGGTGGTCGCGGGCGCGGACTCGCCTTCACCCTCGCTCGAAGACGGCCCGGCGGCGACCATGCTGTCCTCGTTGTCCTCGCTCACCCCCTTCTTCTTCGGGGTGCTTTCGGCGACCTCGTCGGGTGCCGTCGACTCCTCCTGCTTCTTGCATCCGGCGTCGGCGACCACGAACAGGCCAAAAGCCGCGGCGATGAACAACGAGCGCTTCAACATGCTGTCTCCTGGGGACGGGAAGCTATCACAAAGCGGCGCCGTCGCGGCAGCGACGCGCACCCGCGGGCCCGCACGCGCGTGTGGGCGAACTCGCCCTGACGCCCCTGCCCGCGAGCGACGGCGTCGGCACCGCCTGGCTCGCGCCTCTCCGGCGGCGTTTTACGGGTCGAGCTGAAAGCTGAACCCGAGCTGCGGCTGCCCGTCGACCTCGTGGGCGTAGATCTCCAGCCTCGCGCGGCTCTTCAGCACGTCGAGCATCGCCCGACACGCCCCGTAGAACACGCAGAGGAAGCCGCGGCTGTGCAAGATCTCAGGGGCCATGTCGTGGCTGCGCAGCTTGAGCCCCGCGGCGTCGTCGATGACCTCCAGGGTCCCGCACGCCTGACTCGAGAGCAGCCACGCCCGCGGCGCAGTCTTGACGAGCCCCGACATCGCCGACTTGCCGAGCCCGAAGCCGGCGAGCATCGTCAGCGGCTTCAGGATCCCGTGGTCGTAGCTGTCACGCATGAGGTCGGTCCAGAACCCACGCGCGGCTTCCTCGCCCAGCACCTCGAGGATGGCGTCGCACAGCGCGACGACCGTCGCCGCAGGCACCCAGTCGAGGCTCGCCGCGTCGCGGATCGCGGTCAGGCGCTCGCTGCCGACGCGCTCACGGATCCCGCTGCCCTTGCCCTCGGGATAGGCACGCAGGCGCTTGAGCGCCAGCTTGGCGTAATGGGCGCGGATCGCGGGCGTCTCGTCGGACATGGGGCGAACGCCCCATCATAGCGGTCCCGCAGGGGGATTGCTCGCGTGGATCACGGCTTGCGCAGGCGCGCGAACGGGTTGTTGCTGAAGGTCTGCTGGGCCCGCGGCTGCTCCGAGGGCTTCGGACCCCGCCCCTTGTTCAGCGGCGTGCGTTCGTGCACCTTGGGCTGCGGGGCCTGTCCACGCGGCGCCTCGCTCTTGGCGGTCAAGGCGATGCGCTTCCGCTCGAGATCGACCTCGAGCACGCGCACCTTGAGGCGGTCGCCGGCCTTCACGACCTCGTGCGGGTCCTTCACGAAGCGGTCGGAGAGCTGCGAGATGTGGACGAGGCCGTCCTGATGGACGCCGACGTCGACGAAGGCGCCGAAGGCAGTCACGTTGGTGACGACGCCCTCGAGGGTCATGCCGACCTTCAGGTCGTTCATGGTCGTGACGTCGGCGCGGAACTTCGGCGGGTCGAAGCGATCGCGCGGGTCCCGGCCGGGCTTGCCGAGCTCGGCGACGATGTCGCGCAGCGTCGGCTCGCCGACGCTGTCGGTGGCGTAACGCGCCACCGGGATCTTGGCGGCCAGCGCGGCGTCGCCGACCAGCTTCGCCAGCGGCACGCCGAGGTCGGTGGCGATCGCCTCGACCAGCGCGTAGCGCTCGGGGTGGACGGCCGACGCGTCGAGCGGGTGCTCGCCGCCGCGGATCCGCAGGAAGCCGGCCGCCTGCTCGAAGGTCTTGGGCCCGAGCCCGGGCACCGTCAGCAGCGCTTGCCGGCTGGCGAAGGCGCCGTTGCGGGCGCGGTGTTCGACCACGCTCTTGGCCACGGTGGGTCGCAGGCCGGCCACCCGCGACAGCAGCGGCGCGCTCGCGGTGTTGAGGTCGACGCCGACGCCGTTGACGCAGCTCTCGACCACCTGATCGAGCTTCTTCGCCAGCAGCGGCTGGAACACGTCGTGCTGGTACTGGCCGACGCCGATCGCCTTGGGATCGATCTTCACCAGCTCGGCCAGCGGGTCCTGCAAGCGGCGCGCGATCGAGACGGCGCCGCGGATCGTCACGTCGAGGTCAGGCAGCTCCTCGCGTGCGACCTCGGAGGCGCTGTAGACGCTCGCGCCGGCCTCGCTGACGGGCACGACGATGATGTCCTTGAGGCCAGCCGTGGCCAGCGCCGCGCGCACGAACGCCTCGGCCTCGCGCCCGCCGGTGCCGTTGCCGACGGCGATCGCGTCGGGCTTGTGCGTCTTGACGAAGGCGACCAGCTCCTGCTCGGCCCGCGCCGCCGCGGCCGCGCCCTGGCTGGTGTAGAGGGTCACCTGGGCCAGGTAGGTGCCGGTCTCGTCGAGCGCGGCGCACTTGCAGCCGGTGCGCAGGCCGGGGTCGAGGCCGATGACGCGCCGGCCGCCGAACGGGGCCGCCAGCAGCAGCGCGCGCAGGTTGTCGCCGAACACCTGCACGGCCTCGCGATCGGCCTTCATCTTCAGCTCGATGCGCACGTCGGTCTCGATCGTCGGCGCCAGCAGGCGCACGAACGCGTCGCGCGAGGCGGCCACCATCTCGGCGTGGAACGGAGTGCCCGCACGCGCCTTGGCCAGCGCCTCGATCCGCGGGGTGATGGATTCGGCGCCGACGCCGATCTTGACCCGCAGGACGCCCTCCTGCTCGCCGCGACGGACGGCCAGGAACCGGTGCGACGGCATGTTCGCGGCCGGTTCCTCGTGCTCGTAATACTGCTCGAACTTGGTCGGCTGCCCGGCCTTGTCGGCCATCACCTCGGAGCGCACGGTGCCCTCCTTGGCGAACGCCTCACGGACCATCGCCCGCACCTCGGGCGACTCGGCCAGGACCTCGGCGACGATGTCACGCGCCCCGGCCAGGGCGGTCTTGACGTCGGGCACCTCGAGCTCAGTCTTGATGAACTTGACCGCCTCGCTCTGCGGATCGCCGTCGTCGGGCTGGGCGAGGATCCGATCGGCAAGCGGCTGCAGCCCGCGCTCGCGCGCCACCATCGCCCGCGTGCGCCGCTTGGGCTTGAACGGCAGGTACAGGTCCTCGAGCGCGGCCTTGGTGTCGCAGGCGAGGATCTTGGCCCGCAGCTCGTCGGTCAGAAGCCCCTGCGCGGCGATCGTGTCGAGCACGGCGCGCCGGCGATCCTCGAGCTCGAGCACGTAGGTGCGACGCTCCTCGATCGCCCGGATCTGGACCTCGTCGAGCCCGCCGGTGGCCTCCTTGCGGTAGCGGGCGATGAACGGCACGGTCGCGCCCTCGGCGAGCAGTCGGACCACGGCAGCGACGCCCCGCTCGGGCAGCTGCAGGTCGCGGGCGAGCACGGGGACGGGATTGAATTCGGCCGGGGTGGTCATCGCGGGCGGGGAACCTGGCACACGGAGCCGGCCGATGTCGACCCCCGTGCGGGTCGCGCCGACGGGCGCCGATCCTCCCCTCGCCCCCGCCAGACCCGGGATTCGCGGCCTGCTGGAAGATCTCGCCGGCGTGATCTCGACAGGGCGAGCGACCGGCTGCGAGGCACGCGACCTGTGGCCAGCAAAGCCGCGCCGACGCGACACCCGGACCTGTCCATCAGGACAGGTGATCGAAGCGCACCGATGACGCGATGGACGTGTCCTCGGGGACATGTCATGCGTCGACACCGCCTGTCCTCACGGACAGGCGATGTGCGGGCGCCATGCCCTCGCGTGCCTCCCGCTCAGCGCGGGCGCACCGTCGGCGCCGAGGCCCGCAGCGACTCGCAGGCCGCGGCGACGATGGCGTTGTGCAGCGCCTGCGCCTCGTCGTCGGTGACCGAGCGCTGCTCGGCCGCGTAGTGCAGGCGCAGGAGCAGCGCGCGATGGCCGACCGGCACACCGGCGCCGCGGTAGTCCTCGAGCACCTCGACGGCCGGCTCGCCGAACGAGTCGGTGGCCAGGCGGACCTCGCCGGCGGTCGTCTTGCCGCTCGCGCGCTGGCCCGCCTCGATCGCGGTGCGATGCACCTGGCCGGCCGCGGCGGTCAGCGCCGCGACCACCCGCGCCGCGCTCAGGGTCAGCGGGATCTCGAGCGAGAGATCGCGGGCCGTCGACGGGAAGCGCGGCAGATCGCGCGCCGTCGCGGTCACGCGCGGCGGGACCGCCTCGATGTCGATCTCGGCGTAGTACACACGTGTCCCTTCGGGCAGGTCCCACGCGCGCACCAGGTCCGGGTGGACCTCGCCGGCCTCGCCGACCACCGCGCCGTCGACCGCCAGCGCCGCCTGCACGCCCGGGTGGAGGTGGGCGGCGGGCGCGGGCGGATCGACGGGCCGCGCCCGCAGGCCCACGCGCGCGAGCGCCTGCACGGCCGCGCCGGTGATCTCGCGTGCGCTCGCCCCGCCCTTCGCCCCGCCGTAGATCAGCGCCGCCGCGACCGCGCGCTCGCGCGGCAGCAGGACGTCGATCGCCGCCGTCGGCCCGTCCTTCGGGACAGGTCGTTCGGGCCAGGCGTAGGTGCGGCCGACCTCGAACAGGCGAACCGGGCGGGTGTGGCGGGCGACGTTGTGCGTCAGCGCGTCGAGCAACCCCGGCAGCATGTGCGTGCGCATCACTCCGGCCGCGCGCATCGGGTTCTCGACGCGGACGCGCCGCTCGGGCGGTACGGTGAAGAACTCGATCTTCGACTCGGCGACGAACGCCATCGCCACGTGCTCGTGCAGGCCGGCGTCGCGCAGGCCCTCGGCCAGGCGATCGCCGAGCTCGGTGATAGGGTCGCTGTGGGCCGCCGCGCGCGCCTCGGCCGGCACCGTCAGCCGCGCCGGCACCTTGTCGAGCCCGTGGAAGCGCATCAGCTCCTCGATCAGGTCGACCTCGCGGCGGAGGTCCGGGCGGTGCGTCGGCGCCACGCAGGTCCACGCCTCGGGGCTGTCCTCGCGCACCTGGACCTCGAGGCCGCCGAGCACCGCGCGGGCAGTGTCGGCCGGGACCTCGACGCCGAGCAGTGCCGCGACCCGCGGCAGGCGCAGCGGGATGGTCGGCTGCTGCGGCCGTTCGCCGGCCGCATCGGTCCAGGCAGTGCAGCGGCCGCCCGCCAGCTCGAGCAGCAGCCCGAGCGCGCGCAGGGCCGCCCGCTCGAGCCCGACCCCGTGATCGACGCCGCGTTCGAAGCGGTAGCTGGAGTCGGTGGCGTAGCCGTGGCGGCGAGCGGTCGCGCGGATCCCCGGCGGCGCGAACCAGGCCGCCTCGAGCAGCAGGTGGTGCGTGCCCGCGTGCACCATCGACTGCGCGCCGCCCATCACGCCGGCGAGGGCCTGCGGCGCGCCGGCGTCGGCGATCACCAGATCGTCGGTCGTCAGCAGCTTCTGCGTGCCGTCGAGCGTGGTCATCGGCTCCTCGCGCTCGGCCCGGCGGACCACCACCCGGCCCTCGGCCAGGCGATCGCGGTCGAACGCGTGCAGCGGCTGGCCGCACTCCATCAGCACGAAGTTGGTCACGTCGACGACGTTGCTGATCGCCCGCAGGCCGACGCGGTGCAGTCGCACCCGCATCCACAGCGGAGATGGCTGAACGGACATGCCCTCGAGGACATACCCGAGGTAGCGCCCGCAGAGCTCCGGCGCAGCGATCGTCACCAGCCCCGGGGTGTTCGCCGCCTCGGGCCGGTCGACGTGCGGCGGCCGCAGCGGCAGCCCGAGCTTGGTGCCGACGTCGCGGGCCACACCGATGTGCCCGAGCGCGTCGGGCCGGTTCGGCGTCACGCCCAGCTCGAGGACCGTGTCGACGATCCCGGGCACGCGGTCGACCAGGCGATCGCCCGCGCGCCAGTCCTCGGGCAGCACGAGGATCCCGCTGTCGTCGGCGCCGATCTCGAGCTCGGCCTCCGAGCAGATCATGCCCTGCGACGGCACGCCGCGGAGCTCGCGGGCCCCGATCGCCAGGCCGCCCGGCAGGACCGCACCGACCGGCGCGAACGCCACCTTGCCGCCGAGCGGCGGCAGGTTGCTGGCGCCGCACACGACCTGGACGACACCTGTCCCATCGAACAGCTCGACGACCGTCAGCTTGTCGGCCTTCGGGTGCGGCGACTTGCCGCGGATCTCGCCGACCACGATCGAGCGCACGCCCTCGCCCACGGTGTGGACGGCCTCGACCTCGAGACCGAGGCCGGTGAGCAGGCGGGTGTAGGCCGCGGCCTTGCCCTCGGCCGACCAGGCCGCGAGCGCCGCTTCGAGCGCGCCCTCGGCGAACATTTCACTGAGCCACTGGTGCGAGATCTTCACGGGAACTGCTCCAGAAACCGGACATCACCTTCGAACATGTGCCGCAGGTGCGGGACCGCGTGCTGCGACATCGTCATGCGGTCGACGCCGAAGCCGAACGCCCAGCCGGTGTAGACCTCGGGGTCGATCCCGCAGGCCTCGAACACCGCCGGGTGGACCATGCCGCAGCCGCCGATCTCGATGTAACCTGTCCTTTTGCACAGGTTGCACCCCTCGCCGCCGCAGAACGGGCAGCCGATGTCGAACTCGGCGCCCGGCTCGACGAACGGGAAGAAGCTGGGCCGGAAGCGGACGTCGAGGCGACGGCCGTAGAAGTCGCGGGTGAAGTCCATCAGCGTCGCCTTGAGGTCGGCCATGGTCACCCCGCGGTCGACGTAGAGGCCCTCGATCTGGTGGAACATCGGGCTGTGGGTCGCGTCGTCGTCGCAGCGGAAGGTGGTGCCGAGCGCGACGATCCGGATCGGCGGCTTCTGCGCCAGCATCGTCCGCACCTGCACCGGCGACGTGTGCGTGCGCAGGACCAGCTCGCCGGCGCGCAGGCGCATCGCCGCGTCGTTGTCGGAGTGGTCGTCGAAGCCGGGGTGGCGGTGCGGGCGGACGAAGAAGGTGTCCGCCATGTCGCGCGCCGGGTGGTCCTTCGGCACGTTGAGGTCGTCGAAGTTGTACTTGCTGTGCTCGACGTGCGGGCCGACGGCCAGCGAGAAGCCGAGCCGCTGGAAGCTCTCGCTCAGGCGCCGGCGCGTCTGCGACAGCGGGTGCAGCGTGCCGGCCGGCGGTCGCAGCGGCGGCAGCGTCAGGTCCTCGACGCGCGCGAGGTCGAGGCGGCGCGCCTGGTCTTTGAGATAGGTGCGGCGCTCCTCGAGCGCGGCCTCGATGGCGTCGCGGACCCGGTTCCACTCGGCGCCGAAGCCCTTGCGCTCCTCCGGCGGGAGCTTGCCCATCTCGCCGCGGAGCGCGGTGACGGTGCCCTTCTTGCCGAGGTAGGCGACCTGGAGCTCGTAGAGCGCGGCCTCGGAGTCGACGCCGGCGAGCGCCTCCTGGAAGGCCGCGAGCTGCGTGGCCAAACGTGCTGGCATGGCGAGAGTGTGCCTCTTTTCCGCCGGCCTCGCCGCCCGCTTAAACGGCGACGAGCCGGCAGCGCGGCTCGAACGATGTCTCAGGGGCGAGAGCGTGCCGCGGTCTGGCGCGGCGCGCCGGGTTCAGGTCGCGACTCGGGCCCGACGCGCGAGCAGCACGACGGGCCCGAGGAGGAGGGTTCGCTACGCCAGGGCGCCGCGAGCCTCGGCGACGACCTTGCCGAACGCCGCGTTGTCGAACACCGCGAGGTCGGACAGCACCTTGCGGTCGAGGACGATCCCGGCCTTGCCGAGGCCCTCGATCAGGCGGCTGTAGCTGAGGCCGTGCAGACGAGCGGCGGCGTTGAGGCGGACGATCCAGAGCCGACGCATGACGCGCTTCTGGCCCTTGCGGCTCGTGTACATGTGCATCCACGCGTGATGCACTGCCTCGAGCGCGCGGCGGAACATCCGCGAGCGGCCGCCACGGAAACCCTTCGCGGCCTTGAGAATACGATTGCGGCGGCGCCGCGCCTTAAATCCACGTTTTGCGCGAGGCATGGTTCAGGTCCTCCCATTCGGAAGCATGATCTCGATCCGCCGCTGGTCGGGCTCGGAGACGATCGTCATGCCCTTGAGCTTGCGAATGCGGTCGCTGTGCTTCTTGGTGAGGATGTGGTTCTTGTGCGAGTGCTTTCGCTTCGCCTTGCCGGAAGCGGTGAAGCGGAAGCGCTTCTTCGCGCCGGAGTGGGACTTCATCTTGGGCATGATGGCGTCTTCTAGAGAGCGAGGGCCAGTTCAGGCGCTGGGCGCCTTGAAGCGTGACGGGGGGCTGGAGATACCCCAGCTCGCCCACGGACGCGAGGTCCGGGGCTGGCCGCTGGTTTTGTGTTGACTCACGGATTCGAGCAGGCGGACGGCCCCGCCGTGCTCCGGATTAGTTGGCGGCGTCAGCGTCCGGGTCGTCGAGACCCGTCGTGTCGTCGTCGAAGTCGTCGTCGTAACCCTCGTCGTCGTCCTCGCCGTCAGTGGACGGCGCCGGCGCCGGCGGAGCGACAGGACGGGCGATCGGGCCCTCGGGCGGCTTGGGCTTCACCACGCCCGGGCGCTGCGGCTTGGGGGCGAGCACCATGTTCATACGGTTGCCCTCCATCTGCGCGAGCTGGAGCACCGTGGCGACGTCGACGAGCTCGCGGATCACCTTCTCGAGGATCGCACGACCCGTCTCGGGGTGGGTGATCTCGCGACCGCGGAACTGGACGACGAGCTTGACCTTGTCGCCTTCGTCCAAGAAGCGGCGGATGTGCCGGGTCTTGAAGTCGAAGTCGTGGTCATGGGTCTTCGGGCGGAACTTGACCTCTTTGAGCTCCGTCGTCTTCTGGTTCTTCTTCGCCTCGCGGTCGCGCTTGGCGGTCTCGTACTTGAACTTCCCGTAGTCCATGATCTTGCACACGGGAGGGCTGGCCTTCGGGTTGACTTCAACCAACTGAAGGTTCGCTTCCTCCGCGCGCGCCATGGCATCCTGGGTGAGCATGATCCCAAGCTGTTCGCCATTGGCGTCGATCACCCGGACTTCCTTGACGCGGATCCGGCGACCTACGCGATGGGTCTCGACGCGGGGCTTGGGCTTCTGTTGTCTGCGGCCGATGGCGGTACTCCTTCAAGAGAAAAGCGGCGAGTGAGGCGAGCTTCGCGCACCTCCTCAGCCGGGGCGCCATTTTGTGTGCAATTCTGGACGCGCCGTCAAGCCCCTTCGACACGCAGCACACTGCGCCCCGCGTAGCCGACCACGGCGGCGTCCGGGACGGTGCGCGCGGCGGGCCCCAGCCCGGCCCGCCTCGTCCGTGACTGTGCCCGCGCCGTCACATTCGTGACCGCGCCATCACGACTTCAGGACGGGATCCGGGCCTCTTCGGCCATGCGATCGACGAAGCCGGCCAGGGGCTCGAGCGCGCCCGTCTGACCGTCGCGGGTGCGCGGCGCGACCCCCCTGCCCTCGACCTCCTTGTCGCCGAGGACCAGCATCGTCGGCACGCGCAGCAGCGTGGCCTCGCGGATCTTGAGCCCGAGCTTCTCGTTGCGCAGGTCGGTGTGGACCCGCAGGCCGCGGGCGACCAGCGCCGCCTCGACCTCGCCGGCCCACGCGTGGTGCGCCGCGGTGATCGGCAAGATCGCCACCTGCACCGGCGCGAGCCAGGTCGGGAAGCGACCGGCCACGTGCTCGAGGTAGACGCCGAAGAAGCGCTCGAGGCTGCCGAGCATGGCCCGGTGGATCATCACCGGCCGGCCGCGCGAGTCGTCGGGCGCGACGTACTCGAGGCCGAACCGCTCGGGCAGCTGGAAGTCGAGCTGGACGGTGCCGAGCTGCCAGCTGCGGCGCAGCGCGTCGCGGACTTTGAAGTCGATCTTCGGCCCGTAGAAGGCGCCGTCGCCGTGATTGATGGTGTACGGCAGGCCGGCGCCGTCGAGCGCGGCCATCAGCGCCGCCTCGGCCCGGTTCCACGTCTCGAGCTCGCCGAGGAACGACGCCGGGCGGGTGCTGACCTCGATGTCCGGCCGGTCGAAGCCGAAGGTCTTGTAGCACTCGAGGATCATCGCCGTGACGTTGGCGATCTCCTGCCCGACCTGGTCGGTCGTGCAGAAGATGTGGGCGTCGTCCTGGCAGAAGCTGCGCACGCGCGTGAGCCCGTGGACCACGCCGGCGCGCTCATAGCGGTGCAGGCGGCCGAAGTCGGCCAGGCGCTGCGGGAGATCGCGGTAGCTGTGGTGCGACTGGCGGAACAGCACGCAGTGGCCGGGGCAGTTCATCGGCTTCACCCCGAACTCGCGCTCGTCCACCGTGCAGGCGAACATGTTCTCTTTGTAGTGATCGTAGTGGCCCGAGGTGCGGAACAGATCCATGTCGAAGATCTGCGGGGTGATCACCTCTTGGTAGCCGTGCCGACGGTACAGCCCGCGCACGTAGGCCTGCAGCAGGTTGTAGATCGTGGCCCCGCGGCCGGTGAAGAACGGGCTCGCCGGCGCGATCGGGTCGAAGTAGAAGAGCCCGAGCTCCTTGCCGAGCTTGCGGTGGTCGCGGGCCTTGGCCTCCTCGAGCAGACGCAGGTGCTCCTTGAGCTCCTTGCGGTCGGCGAACGCGGTGCCGTACACGCGCTGCAGCTGCGGCCGCTTCTCGTCGCCGCGCCAGTAGGCCCCGGCGATGCTCATCACCTTGAAGGCGCGCACGTCGGCGGTGCTCTTGACGTGGGGGCCGCGGCACAGGTCGACGAAGTCGCCGCTGCGGTACAGCGTCAGGGTGGCGCCGGCGGGGATCGAGCCGATCGCTTCGACCTTGTAGGTCTCGTTCAGGCCGCGGAACAGCTCGATGGCGGCGTCGCGGGCGATCTCCTCGCGCACGAACGGGTGGCGCGCCTCGACCTCCTTCTGCATCTCGGCCTCGATCGCCGCGAAGTCCTCGGGCACGAGGCGGTGCGGCATGTCGATGTCGTAGTAGAAGCCGTCCTCGGTGTGCGGCCCGAACGCCAGCTTGGCCTCCGGCCACAGCCGCTTGATCGCCGAAGCCATCACGTGGGCCGCGCTGTGCCGCAAAGTCTCGACCGGCGACAGACTCGGCACCGAAGGGTCGATCATGTGCTCGATCTCTTGCGCGTGTTCGTCCGCCATGGGGCGCGAAGCGTACACAAGGCGAGCCGCCGGAGCGAGCGAGAAACAAGAAAAACGCCGCTGAGGCGAGCCTCAGCGGCGTTCCATAGGACCGGACGGATTCGAACCGTCGACCTCTACCGTGTCAAGGTAGCGCTCTAACCAACTGAGCTACGGCCCTGCTTTTTCGTGCTGCTCGCCGGTGCCGGCGAGGGGCTGCCTAGGTAGCGCAACCGCCCGGGGACGTCAAGCACAAAGCGAAACGGTCGCCGACAGCCGCGCCCCCGGCCTCGCGGTCATCGCGCCGAGTCACCCGGCCACCGCCCGCTGCCCGGAATCCGGGTAGAGCGCGGCGATCTGGGCCGCATAGCGGTCCTGGACCTCGCGGCGGCGCAGCTTGCCGGTCGGGGTGAGCTCGCCGCCGGTGATCGTCAGCGGCGTGGTCACCACCGAGAAGCGGCGGATCGCTTCGTAGCCGGCGAGATCGGCGTTGAGCGCGTCGATGTGGCCCTGGACGAGCTGCAAGATCCGCGGGTGCCGCACGAGATCGGCCAAGCGGCGCGCGCCCAGCCCCTCCTGACGCGAACGGGCCAGCATCGCCTCCTCGTCGAGGGCGATCAGCGCCGCCAGGTACGGCCGCCCGTCGCCGACCACCAGCGCGTGGGCGATCCCCTCGGCCAGCTCGAGCCGCCGCTCGAGCGGCTGCGGCGCGATCGTCTTGCCGGTCGAGGTGATGATGAGGTCCTTCTTGCGGTCGGTGATCGTCAGGAATCCGTCGTGCAGCTCGCCGATGTCGCCGGTGTGCAGCCAGCCCTGGGCGTCGATCGCCGCCGCGGTCTCTTCGGGCAGGTCGTGGTAGCCGCGCATGACCCCTGGCCCGCGCACCAGCACCTCGCCGTCGTCGGCGATCCGCAGCTCGCAGCCCGGCATGGTCGGGCCGACGGTGCCGAAGCGGAACCGGTCGGGGCGGTTGACGGTGCAGGCGCCGGTCGTCTCCGACAGCCCGTAACCCTCGAGGATCAGGACCCCGAGCGCGTGGAAGAACTCGGCCACCTCGCGGGCCAGCGGCGCCCCGCCCGACACGAAGAAGCGCAGGCGACCGCCGAGGCGCTGGCGGATGCGGGCGAAGAACAGTTTGTCGGCCACGCTCGCCTTGACCGCCAGGGCGCCCGGGACCGCCTGGCCGCGCTGGCGGCACATGCTGACCTTGCGGCCGACCTGCAGGCACCAGGCGAAGCTGGCCTCGGCGAGCTTGCCGGCCGCGGCGACTTCCGCGCGGATCTGCGCGTAGAGGCGCTCGTAGATCTGCGGGACCGCGCCCATGAAGGTCGGCGCGACCGCGACGAGATCCAGCTCCAGCTCGGCCGGGTCGGCGGCGAACGCGGAGACCGCCCCCTGCTCCACCGCACCCCACAGGAGGTGGCGGCCGAACACGTGGGCCAGCGGCAGGACCATCAACTGCTCGTCGGCGTGATCGGCCGCGATCACGCTCTTGATCGCCCACGCCTCGTAAACAATGTTTCGGTGGGTGAGCACCGCGCCCTTCGGGCGGCCCGTGGTGCCCGACGTGTACACCCACGTGAAGTCGTCGGTCAGCGACAGCTCCTCGGCGATCGCCTCGAGCGCCGCCTCGGTCCCTGGCAGCGCGCCCTCGCCGGCGGTCTGGAGCGCCTCGAACGAGCTCCAGTCGGCCGCCAGCGGCCCGGCCTCGTCGAAGCAGAACGTGTGGCGCAGCGCGTGGTCGCGCCCACGCAGGCGCTCGGGCCAGCCGGGGCTGTCGGCGAACGCCAGCTGCGCGCCGCAGTCGCGCAGGATGTACGCCGCCTGCTCGGGCGTCACGCTGGGGTAGATGGGCACGCTGACGGCGCCGGCCATGGCGATGGCCAGGTCGACGAGCGCCCACTCGACGCGGGTGCGCGCCAGGATGGCGATCCGGTCGCCGGGCTGGACCCCGTGGATGCGCACCAGCGCGGCCGCGATGGCCCGGCTGGCCTGGTGCCAATCACGCCACTGAAGCGTGTGCCAGCTCCCACGCAGCTTGTAGCGCAGCGCCGTGGCCGCCGGTGTGCGTCGCACGCGCGCGGCGAACATGTCCAGGGCGCTGGGAAAAGTCAGCCCCTCGGCGGGCTGGGGCACGAAACCGGAGCGGGGCATGGAACGCTGCTTTCCCCTACCACGGATCGGCCCGGCGCGCGGAGCCCGGGCGCACCTTCGCGCCGGAGAGGGGCGCGGACGTGGTGTCTAAGGGCCGGTCCGTCCCCGTCCGGTCGCGTTCTGCGCCCGGGCATCGGCCTCTCCGGGGCCGAAAAATCGCCCCTGGAGCCGATCTGCCCGCAGCGCGGAACCGGCCTTGTGCCCCTCCGGGGTCGATCTGTAGTACACGGACGGAGTCCTCTTCCCGCGATGCCCACCCTGGTCGGAACCAAGCTCGACAAGTACGAGATCCAGAGCGAGGTCGGGCATGGGGGCATGGCCGTGGTTTACCGCGGCATCGACACGGTCCTGAGCCGCGAGGTCGCGATCAAGGTCCTCCACCCGCACATGGCCGGGCGCGAGGAGTCGCGGGCCCGGCTGCGGCGCGAGGCGATCACGGTCGCCAAGCTGCGGCACGAGAACATCCTCGAGATCTACGACTACTCGGGCGAGAGCGAGGCTGAGAGCTACCTCGTCACCGAATTCATCCACGGCATGACCCTGCGCGAGTGGCTCGACACGCGCTGGCGGCCGCGGCCGGCCCTCGCCGCGCTGATCATCCACCGCCTGTGCGCCGCCCTCGGCCACGCGCACAAGTCGGGCATCGTCCACCGCGACATCAAGCCCGAGAACGTCATGATCCGCAGCGACGGCTGCATCAAACTGATGGACTTCGGGATCGCCCAGATCATCGACCATCAGAAGCTGACCATGACGGGCCAGCTGCTCGGCAGCCCGGCCTACATGGCGCCGGAGCTGATCAACGGCAAGCCGATCGACTCGCGCACCGACCTGTTCGCCGTCGGCGTCATGCTCTACCAGCTGGCCACCGGCGAGCTGCCGTTCTCCGGCCGCAACCCGCACGAGGTGCTCGCGCGGATCGCCGAGGCCGAGTACACGCGGCCCAGCATCATCTGTTCGCTGGTCGACGACGAGCTCGAGGCCATCATCGACCGCGCCCTCGCGCGCGAGCCGGAGCAGCGCTACCAGACCGCCGACGACCTCGTCCGCGACCTCGAGCGCTACCTCGAAGAAGTCGGCGTCACCGCCACCCAGGAAGAGGTCACCACCTACTTCACCGATCCGGACCGCTACGTCGATCAGCTCGACAAGCGCATCTGCAACGCGCTGATGACCCGGGCCGAGGGCGCGACCCGGGCCGGCCACAGCGCCCGGGCGATCCGCCTGCTCGGCCGCGTCCTCGAGCTCGAGCGCGACCAGAAGCAGGCCAAGTTGATGCTCTCGCGGTTGCGGACCCGCGAGCGCACCGTCAAGCGGCTCATGGCCGGCGGCGCCGCGTTGCTGGCCACGGCGGCGGTCAGCGGCGGAGCTGTCCTTTTGTACATGACCCCGCCGACAGAGGAGAACTTCCGCCCCGGCGACGAGGGCCCGGGCGGCAGCATCGTCCCGTCGACGGCGGTCCGGCCCGAGCACAAGACCGCCAAGCCGAGCGAGCCGCCGCGCGAGGAGCCCAAGGCGATCGTCGAGCCCCCCACCCCGCGCAAGAGCGCCGGCGTGCGCCCCGTCGAGCCGACCAAGGCCACGCCGAAGGCCGCGTCCACCACCACGCCGTGCTCCGTGCGGATCGTCGGCATGCCGGTCGTGCTGCTGCAGGGCGGCCTGCACTCGCTGCAGATCGGCAAGCTCAAGCAGCCGCTGCGCAACGAGGTCGTCGAGTTCGAGCTGCCCGGCGAGCGCGCGCTGGTCCACGTCGCCGGCCCCAAGTACAAGGGCCACGTCACCGTCGAGCGCGGCGACTGTCGCCCCGGCACGCCGATCGAGCTGCCGGTCAAGCCCGTCAAGGCGATCCTCGACTTCACCGGCAACCCGCAGCAGACCACCGTCGTGTGCGTCAGCGGCCCCTGCCCCGACACCCGCCCGCACCTCCTCGACGTCGAGCGCTTCCCCGACATCGACCTCGGCGTCCAGCTCGAGGCCGAGATCGTCATCGAGGTGCGCGCGCAGGGCTACGCCGGCAAGACCTTCAAGCAGCGGATCGGCCCCGGCCGCAATTCGTTCCCCATCGCCCTCACGCCGCTCTAGCGCCGCGTTCCACCGATCCCGCATGCGCCTCCTCGCTTGCTCGCTCGCTCTCGGTGTCGCCGTCACGTCGCCGGTCCACGCGCGTCCGCCGACCACCCCCGCGCCGCCGCTCGTGCCGACGACCGAGGTCGACAAGGTCAACGCCGCCATCCAGGCGTGGACGCAGGGCAACTGGGCCCGCGTGCGCGCGCTGCTCGAGCCGATGCTGGTGGACGGGCGCAAGCTCGGCGATCCGCTGCTCGAGGAGGCCGCGCTGCGCTACCTCTCCGACGCCACCCTGCAGGACCCGGACATCGCCCCCGTCAGCCAGGAGTGGGCCACCGGTTACATCAAGCGCCTGCTGGCCTCCTCGCCCGACTGGCGGCCGCCGGCCGACACCCACAGCAAGGCCTTCTACGACCTCTACAACAGCCTCCGCGAGGAGCGCGACCGGGCCAGCTTCAACATGTGCAAGGGCGAGCGGGCCGCTTGCATCGCCGACCTCGACGAGCTCAAGGTCCGCCACAGCGCGCTCGGCCGCGATCACGACCAGCTGCGCAAGGCCTACGAGCAGCAGGAGGTCGAGGTCGTCGAGAAGGTCGCCCGCAACCGCGCCGTCGCGCTGGTGCCGTTCGGCGTCGGCCACTTCTACAACGGCAACAAGGCCCTCGGCGGCATCTTCCTGGGCGGCGAGCTGGCGATCGGAGCCGCGGCGCTGGGCCTGTTCATCCGGCGCGTGACCGCCTGCGAGCGGCTCAACGGCTTCCAGGACAGTTCGTTGGTCTGCGATCTACCCGACGGTGGTCCCGGCCTGGCCCTGCGCAACGCCGAGCAGGCGATGGGCACGATTTTCCTCGGGGCCCTGGCCCTCGACATCGTCCTCGCGCAGATCCTGTTCCGCCCGTTCACCACGGCCAAGCGGGTCCGAGTGCCGCGCAGCGAGCTCAAGGGCGACGACGACGACGCAGCCGGCAAAAAGCCCGGCAAAGCGCCCTCGGGCAAGCCCGGCCCCCGGTCGAGCGAGCTGCGCAGAAGTGATATCCTGCAGGTGGCGCCGGCTCCCACGTTCGTCCCGGGCGGCGGGGGTCTCGGCGTCAAGATCCGCTTCTGAGAACCGCATGCCCCACCTGCAATACACCGGCCCCGACGGCGTCACCCAGCGCTTCCTGTTGCGCCACCGGATCACGCAGATCGGCTCCTCGCGCGACTGCCACCTCGTCTTGCAGGGCCCCGACATCGCACCCTCGCACTGCACGCTCGAGCACACCGCCGGCAGCTTCAAGGTCGAGTCTTCGAGCCGCAGCGCCGTGTTCTTCATCGCCGGCAAGAAGCTGCGCGAGCACGTCCTGCGCCACGGCGACGTCCTGCTGATCGGCAACGTCGAGGTCACCTTCTCGGCCGTCGACCCGCCGGCCCCCGCGGCCGACCCCGAGAGCGCCGCGCGCCTGCAGATCGACGCCATGCGCAACCTGCAGCGCTTCTCCGAGCTGCTGGCGCGGGCCGAGAGCAGCCTCGACGGCCTGCTGTCCGAGCTCATCGATCAGGTCGTCTCGCTGACCGGCGCCAGCAAGGGCTTCCTCGTGCTGATCGAGGGCGAGCGCTACGCCATCCGCGTCGCCCGCGGCCTCGATCGCCAGCCGGTCGACGATCCCGAGCAACTGCTGAGCGACAAGATCCTGCGCGAGGTCATCACCTCGCGCGAGCCGCAGATCATCTCCGACGCGCTGAACGACGGCCGCTTCCAAAACAGCATGTCGGTCATCAACCTCAAGCTGTGCTCGGTGATGTGCGCGCCGATGATCGTGCGCGGCGAGCTCATCGGCCTGATCTACGTCGGCAACAACTCGGTGGTGAACCTGTTCAAGCCGAGCCAGCTCGAGATGCTGCGCGTCTACGCCACCCAGGCCGCGCTCTCGATCAAGAACGCCCAGACCCTCGGCGAGCTGCGCGACGAGAGCGCCGGCCTGCAGAAGCGCCTCGACCAGGTCAAGTTCGGCCAGATCATCGGCGCCTGTCCGCAGATGATCGAGGTGTTCAAGCGGGTCGACAAGGTCGCCGGTACCGACATCAACGTCCTCGTCACCGGCGAGACCGGCACCGGCAAGGAGCTCATCGCCCAGGAGCTGCACAACCGCTCGCCGCGGGCCAAGGGGCCGCTCGTCACCGTCAACTGCGGCGCCATCCCCGAGAACCTGATCGAGTCCGAGCTGTTCGGCCACATCAAGGGCGCCTTCACCGGCGCGGTCACCAACCAGGTCGGCAAGTTCCAGGCGGCCGACAAGGGCACCATCTTCCTCGACGAGATCGGCGAGATGCCGATGCAGCTGCAGGTCAAGCTGCTGCGCGTGCTGCAGGACCGCCAGATCCAGCGCGTCGGCGACACCCGCACCCAGCCGATCGACGTCCGCGTCGTCGCGGCCACCAACCGCGACCTCGCCAAGGAGGTCCAGGCCGGCCGCTTCCGCGAGGACCTGTTCCACCGCCTCAACGTCATCGACATCCACCTGCCGGCCCTGCGCGAGCGCGGCAACGACATCCTCCTCATCGCCCGCTACTTCGTCACCCGCTACGCCCGCGAGTACGGGTCGAAGATCGATCCGGCGCGGCCGTTCGACGCCAGCGCCGAGCGCGGCCTGCTCCGCTTCGCCTGGCCGGGCAACATCCGCCAGCTCGAGAACCACATCAAGAAGGCCCTGGTGCTGGCTGACGGCCCGTCGCTGACGGCCCGCGACCTCGACCTCGAGATCGAGGTGCCCGGTCAGCCGGGGCCCGTCGAGATCGCCAACCCCGAGCAGATCCTCCCGCTCGCCGAGGCGCGCGAGCTGTGGCAGCGCGACTACATCAACCGCGTGCTCGCGCTGAACTCCGGCAACCGCACCAAGACCGCCCGCGACCTCGGCGTCGACCCGCGCACGATCTTCCGCCACCTCGAGAAGGAAGGCGACAAGGGAGCCGCCCCGCGATGAATCGCCCCGTCCTCGGACCTGTCCTTGTCGCCCTGTCCCTTGCGACAGGCGCGCTCTCGTGCGTCCTGCCCGACAAGGAGATCGTGTTCGAGAAGACGGCGATCACGAACCGCAACGCGGTGCGGATCCTGGAGTCGGTGCTGCTCTCGGTGGAGGGCGAGACGGCCTGCGATCCGAACCTCGACGACGACATACCGCAGGTGTGCCCGCAGCCCGGCGAGTCCGATCCGCGGGAGGCCTCGCCGCACTTCCTCGACCCCGCCTACACCGAGATCGACGATTTCGACAACACCATCACCAACCCCTACGCCTTCTGCACCTGCCCCGAAGAGCAGAAGGACAACAAGGGGTTCGACCTCGTCCTGTTCGTCGAGGATCAGGACGAGGACCCGCGCACCCGCGAGGCGAAGGACAAGATCTTCGCCGCGCTGCTCCTCGACCTGCCGCAGGGGACCTGGTACCCGTACAACTTCGTCGATTACCTGCGCTACTACGACCCCGAGCGGCAGCTCGACCGCCTGGACACCCCGTACAAGCCGGCCGGACGCCGCGACCCGCAGCTCCGCCAGCTCGTCGTCGGCGGCGACCAGACCGGCATCGACCTGTGCAACGGCGGTCGGACGCGGCTGTCGAAGGGCTTCCACACCCTGACGGTGATGGTCAGCGACCGCGCGTGGTTCAGGCCCGACGGGCTCGCGCGCCAGGTCGGCGTCCCCGACATGGACAACGGCGCCACGTACGACAGCACCCACTACGTGTTCAGCTGCGACAAGGCCCCGGCCAACGACGACAAGCACGACTGCTTCAAGCGGTGCCGGCCGGAGAAGGAGTCGTCGTGAAGGCCCGGCCGCTGGTCGCGGCCGTGCTGGCCGCGGCGTGTTCGACCGAGGCGCCCGACGACCAGGACCGTTCGTGCAAGTCCGACATGGACTGTCTCGCGGGACAGGTCTGCAGCAACAACATCTGCTTCGAGAACGGGCTGCCGCCGCCCGAGGGCATCGCCATCGACGTGCAGACGGTCGAGCCGCCGTTCCGCTTCGAGCTCCTCGGCGAAGACGAGGCGCTCAGCCGAATCCTCGATCGCGTGCCCAACCGTTACTACGTCCACCGCGACGCGATCCGCGACCGCCTCCGGATCGAGCTGGAGGAATGGCCGCTTGACGAGCTCGAAGAAGACACCGGAGAGGGCGTCCCGGTGGCCGCCAGCATCGAGCTGCAGCAGCCGTCGCGGCTCGCCCGTTCCCCCTTCGTCGTCACCGACCTCAGCTTTCCGCCGCCCACCCTCGACGGCTCGGTCGACTCCGATCCGGTGCTTTTCAAGGCCTGGCCGCGCTACGACGTCGGCGACGAGAACGCGGATCAGCCGCTCTACGCCAAGCTGACGTACCAGGACGACGTCGCCGGCGACCAGCCGTTCCTGTGGGGCCGCGGGATCGTCGCGCGCCAGCTGATGCGCAAGAAGACCGTCGAGGCGGGCGACGACAGTTTCACGATCCGCACGATCCGCGAGTGTCACCGCCGGGTGCTCGGCAACATCCGTTTCCCCGACGGCCCACTGGCGAGCGAGCCGCCGCTCGAGCCGCCGGCGACCGTGGTCGTCAACATGCGCCACGCCGGACGGGCCGACGACGGCGACCCCGAGACGCCGGTGTGCGACCCGAACCCGATCGGCCAGACCCCGGCGACCTGCTCGGTCGAGACGATCGTCAACTCGTCCTATCCGAGTTGCGCCACCAGCGGCCAGTGCCCCGAGCCGTTCCAGTGCTACGCCGACCCCGACGGGAACGGCAAGCGGTGCGGCTGCAAGCGCGACGCGGAGTGTCCCCAGGGCCAGGTGTGCCGCGTCGACCTGCAGCAGTGCGCGCTCGACCTCACCGACCGGCCGGCCATCAAGCCGATCACCGCCGAGGCCAAGGACGACGCCGCAGTGTCGGCGTGGGTCTACACCTACTGCGAGGAGAATCCGGCCGCCGACCGGACCATGGAGTTCGTCGTCAGCACCACTCCGGACGCCCGGATCGGGCTGCCGCGCCTCAACTACCGCGTCGTCCTGACCTTCCTCGTCGGCGACACCATGGGCAGCACTCCGCTCGGGCGGATCTGCCTGCCCACGTGGCAGCGCGCGGTCGAGGTCCTGGTCCCGCTGAAGGGCACGCCGGCGCGCCTTTTCAAGAACAAGGCCGGGCAGGAGTGGACCTGCTGCGACACCTCGTGCCTGGCCGAGGCCGCGACCAAACCACCGCCCGCTGCGCCCGAGACGTGCCCGATCAAGGCTCCGATCTCCATCGTCGGCGACTTCGCCGTCCCCGACCCGGCCACCTGGGCGGCTGCCGCCTGCATGCCGCTGAGCGGCGCCGACGAGCAGGGCACCGTGCGCGTCAACTACGGCTCCGCCGACTGCAACGCCGCCGGTGAAGCCTGCAGCGTCAACCTCAGCCCCGGCCCTGCCAGCGGCAACGGGCAGGCCTACACGCTGCGGATCGAACCACCGGTCGGCTCGCTGTTCCGCTCCACCTTCATGCCCGCGACGATCACCTCCGACGCCACCGAGTTGCCGGAGCAGGAGCTCGTGCCCCGCGTGCTGCTGCGCGGCAAGGCCGGGCAAAAAGACTGCGACGGCGCTGCGTGCATGCCGGCCGAGGTCCTCGCCGAGCGCGTCATCCGGGGCGAAGACCCCAACACCCTGCTCGGCCCGTACTTCTACAACACCCCCACCGTCGAGGGTCAGTTCGTCCTCCCGGTCAACCCCGGCGTCTACCTCGTGACCGCGCTGCCGATGGCCACCCCGCAGAACAGCGCCACCGGCCCGGCCCCGATCGTCGTCGTCGATCTCCGCGAGGACAGCCCGTTGCTCGTCGAGGAGGACGGGCTCCTGGTCGCCGACCTGGACGACGAGGCCCTCCTCCTGACCTCCGGCTCCGTGTACACCCTGGAGCTCGACGACTTCGTCAGCAACAGCCGGGTGATCCCCCTCGACCTCACGAGCGGCGAGGGTCTCCTCGATCCCGACGGCGAGCCGCTGGACCTCAACGCCCCCGGCACCTGTCTGTCCGGAGAGGGTTGCCAGATCCGCCGAATCCGTCCGGTCTCCAGCCCGCTGCGCGTGCCGCAGAATCAGATCGTCCGCTTCGTCGCCCGAGCGGCGGCCGCCGCGGCCGAGTAGCCACCTGGCATAAAAGACAGCTTCGGTGCCGGCGTGAGTTGTGAGCCAGCCTGGTGCCCCGGCGCCTCACCCGAAGCGGCCTCACCCGCGGCGGCGTGGGTCGACAAGCGCCTCGGGCGCCGCTGGGCCGCTTGACCCCTTGGGGGGAACCTGGGAGACTTGCCGCGCACTGACCCAAGCCGCCCCAGGACGTCTTACTCGTGATCGGCAACTCATTGTGTTGTGGGTGGTGGCCGCCGTTGTCGCCATCCTCTACGCACTGGTTGGGATCTACGCGGGGCTCGCGCAACAAGACATCGTGGCCCGACCGGCCACGGTCGAGTGCGGGTATCGCATCGATCTTCTCCGTGATCGCTTGGTCGCGTTGTTCGACCAGAAGCCCCAGCGATGGGCCGAGGAAGACGCGAATGCTGCGGCGGATCTCTCCAACCTCCTCCGCGAGACCCAGGCGCTATGCGCCGGCTCGGATACCGATCTCGGACGACGAATCGATCGGCTCATCGCGCTTCATCGCGAGTTTGCCGAACGGGGTCGACGACACGCCGACGCACGCCGGGAGCTCCTTGCGCTCTAGGATTCCTCACCATGTCCCAAAATCCCTCGTCCGGCGACCAGCCGGACCGAGCCCCGATCGCTTCCCCGTCCGCTGAGGACGCCGGGTCCGACGCTTCGCCCGCCCAGGCCGCCGAGCAGTCCCCGCCTCCCAGCGACTCCGTTCCCCCCCAGATCTCGAACCCGGCCGCCGAAGCCGCTGCTGACGAGGCCCCTGCCCCCGCGGAGGCCGTTGCGCCGAGCATCGCCGCGGATGCGCCTGACGCCCTCGAAGCGGCGGTCGCCGACGCCACCGGCGATGCCCCGTCCGAGGCGACCGCGATCGCGGCCGACGAGGCAGCCCCCGATGCTCCCGTCGTCGCCGACGCGGCCAGCGAAGTGGTCGCCACCGACGAGGCCCCGGCCGACGCCGAAGCGATCGCTGCCGAAGAGACCCCGGCTGCTGCCGACGCGCCCGTCGACCAGGCTCCGGTCGCTGCCGACGCGCCCGTCGACGAGGCGGTCGCCGCCGAATCGGCGCCCGCGATCGACGCTCCGGTCGAGGCCGTCGCCGAGCCCGAGCCGCCGAAGCTGCCCGAGTCGTTCGACGAGCTCGAGCTGCCCGACGCGCTGCGGCGAGCGATCGCTCGCATGGGCTGGACCCGTCCCACACCCGTGCAGGCGCTGAGCTTCCCGCCCCTGCACGCCGGCCACGACGTCCTGGTCCAGTCGCACACCGGCAGCGGCAAGACCGGCGCCTTCTGCATGCCCTGGCTCGCCGGTCGCTTCGACCCGCGTCCGGCCCAGCAGACGGGCGTCCAGCTGCTCGTCCTGCTGCCGACCCGCGAGCTCGCCAAGCAGGTCTGCGACGAGCTGCGGCGCCTGGCCGTCGAGACCCCGGTCGAGGTGCTGCCGATCTACGGCGGCACGCCGATGCAGCCGCAGCTGGCCGCGCTCAAGGCCGGCGTCCACGCGGTCGTCGGCACCCCGGGCCGCGTCCTCGACCACATCCGTCGCCGCTCGCTCGATCTCTCGAAGGTCGCCACAGTGGTGCTCGACGAGTGCGACGAGATGCTGTCGATGGGCTTCCTCGAGGACATCCGCGCGATCCTCGACGCCTGCACCGGCAAGCACCTCACCGCGCTGTTCTCGGCCACGATCCCGAGCGACATCCAGCGGATCGCCAAGCGCTACATGAAGTCGCCGGTCGAGGTCCAGCTGTCCGGCGACCAGGTCGCCGCGGCGGAGATCGACCACGCCTACTACATCGTCAGCGGCGCCATCAAGACCCGCGACCTGCTCGACGTCATCGTCGTCGAGGAGCCGGCGCGGGCGATCGTGTTCTGCAACACGCGCGAGGAGACCAAGCTGGTCGCCTCGGTGCTGCGGCGCGAGGGCTACCAGGCCGAGGAGCTGTCGAGCGACCTGACGCAGGCGGCGCGGGAGAAGGTCATGGGGATGATGCGCGAGCACAAGCTCCGCTTCCTCGTCGCTACCGACGTCGCGGCGCGTGGCATCGACATCAGCCACGTCAGCCACGTCATCAACTACTCGTTCCCCGAGGCCGCCGAGGTGTACATCCACCGCACCGGCCGCACCGGCCGCGCCGGCCGCACGGGGACCGCGATCTCGCTGATCCACGCCCGCGAGCTCGGCAACTTCTACTACCTCAAGCTGCAGTACGACACGATCGTGTTCCGCGAGCGCTTCCTGCCGCCCGCCGATCAGCTGGCGGCGCAGCGCATGGAGGTCAAGCTCGACGGGATCAGCAAGCGCTTCCCCGAGCTGGTCTCGCCCGAGTGGGTCCTCCTGGCCCGCAACCTCATGGCCGACCCCCGCGGCGAGCGCGTCATCGGCCTCCTGCTCGAGCGGGCGATGAAGCAGCCGCCCCCGCAGGCCCAGGTCGAGGACGGCGAGCGTCCGGCCGCCGAGGCCGCCCCCGTCGACGGCGAGGCGCCCCGCGCCGACCTGTCCCCGCGGACATACGAGTCGCGCGACGGCGAGGAGCGCCCGGCCGGTCGTCCCGAGTACCGCGAGCGCCGCGACCGCGACGATCGCTTCGGCCGCCGCGACCGCGACGATCGTCGTGACCGCCGCGATCGCCGGCCCGAGCGCGACGAGCGGTTCGGCCGCCGCCGCGACGAGGAGCGCCTGCGCCGAGACGACGAGCGCCCGCGCCTCGACGAGCAGCAGCCCCGCGGCGACGAAGAGCGCCGCGCCGACGAGCGCCCCCGCGAGGAGGAGCGTCCGCGCCGCGAAGACGAGCGTCCTCGTCGCGCCGACGAGCGCTCCCACGACGAGCGCCCGCGCCGTGACGACGACCGCCCTCGTCGCGCCGACGAGCGCTCCCACGACGAGCGCCCGCGTCGTGATGATGACCGCCCGCGCCGTGATGATGACCGTCCCCGCCGTGACGACGACCGTCCCCGCCGTGACGACGACCGTCCCCGCCGCGCCGACGACGATCGTCCCCGCCGTGACGACGATCGTCCCCGCCGCGCCGACGACGATCGTCCGCGCCGCGACGACGATCGCCCGCGCCGCGACGATGATCGCCGCCCGCGTCGCGACGACGATCGTCGACCGCGCCGCGACGACGACCGTCGCTCGCGCCGCGACGACGACCGTCGACCGCGCCGTGACGACGACCGTCGCTCGCGCCGCGACGACGACCGCCGTCCGCGCCGCGACGCCGAAGCGCCGCTCACTCCGGCCGCCGAGGTTGCGTCCGCCGAGGCCGCGACCGCCGTGCAGGGGGCCGCGCCCGTGGCCGCGCCCTCCGTCGACCTGGTCCAGAGCACCGGCGAGACCGGCCGCTGGATCCCCTTCGGCCTCCGCGGCCGTCGTGGCGACCGCGGTCGCTTCGTCCAGTGGCCCCACATCCAGCCGGGCGTCCGCGCCGCGGTCCCGGGCGGGGTCGAGCTCGACGCGACCAGTCAGCCCGCGCCTGTCCCGGCGGACATGGTCGCAACGCCAGGTGGCGCCGGCGACCTGATCGGCACGGCGACCCCCGGCCAGTCGTTCGACGAGGCCAGCGAGCGGCGCAAGCGGCGTCGCAAGCGGCGTCGGCGGCGCGGCGGCCCGGGTGAAGAGACGGCGCCGGTCAGCGAGGCCGGTGGCGTCGTCGGCGAGGACGAGGGCGACGACGAGTCCGGCGAGGCCGAGGCGTCCGCCGGCGAGGCTGGCCCCGAGGCCAGGAACGATGACCTCGCTCTGGCGCCCGGCGGCCGCAAGCGCCGGCGCAAGCGGCGGGGCCGTCCGGGCCTGGAGGGTCCGCGTCCCGCGGCTCCGCCCGTGGTGGCCGCGCCCGAGCCCCTGCCCCCGCCGGCCCCGCGGCGGCCCTCGCAGGAGGAGATCGTCATCGACATCGACGAGGCCGAGCTCGAGGTCGTCACCAGCGAGTTCGGCGAGCTCGACAACATCGACGAGTTCGCGCTGCTCGACCGTCGCCAGGCGGTGATCGAGACCTTGCAGGAAGAGGGCGAGGTCGAGCTCGAGGACGTGTCGCGGCGCGACGCCGAGGTTGAGTCGGCCGAGGTCGAGACCGAGGAGGACGACGAGACCGAGTCCGAGTCCGATACCGAGGCCGAGACCGAGACCGACGCCGACGCCGACGCCGACGCCGAAGTCGCCGCGGGTCCGACCGCCGAACCCGGCGAGACCGACGCCGACGCGAAGAAGCGTCGCCGCCGTCGTCGCCGCAAGAAGGCCGCCCCCGCGGCCCCGCCGGAGTTGACCGCGCCGCCGCACAAGGACTTCTGGGAGGTCTGGTCGAGCAAGTACTCCGCGCGCGACTTCGACGACAGCAAGTTCGGCGCGACCAACGTCGAACCCGAGCCCGTCGCACCGCCGCCCGCGCCTGTCGCCGCGCCCGTGGCCGCCGCGCCGAGCCCCGCGCCCACTCGTCCGCCGCGGCAGCACACGCCCGTCAGCGCTCCGGCGCGGCCGGCCGCCTCGGCCACCGCCGACGCCGACGACCGCGAGTACACCAAGGTTCAGCTGAACCTCGGGCGCGTCCACGGCCACAAGTCGTCCAGCATCCGCAACCTGCTGCGCGACTACCTCGGCCTTGAGGGCCGGTCGATCCGCGACCTCACCGTGCGCGACGCCAGCACGCTGTTCCGGATCCACGACTCCGAGATCGAGCGCTGCCACTCGGTCCTCACCGCCGTCGTCGTTGACGGCATCGGCCTCGCGCTCGAGCGGGCCGAGAACACGCGCGAGGACCTGCGGGCGCCGCTGCCCGAGGACTTCGAGGACGCGCCGCGCGGCGAGGCCACCGAGATCCGGCTCGACCCGCTCGAGTTCGAGTCGGTGCTCCCGCTGGCCGAAGAGCCGGGCACGTGAACCCCGCCGACGAGCTCGCTCCCTACCCCAGCCCCGAGGGCCGCGCGACCGAGGTCGCCGCCCTCGCGGCCCGTGTCGGGGGCGAGCTCGTCGAGTACGGCACCAGCGTCGAGGGCCGACCGCTGGTCGCCGTACGTGTCCCTTCGACCCTGTCCGATCGGCCACGTGTCTTCTGCGGCGCCAACATCCACGGCGTCGAGTTCATCGCCGGCCGGGTCGCCATCGGCCTGCTGCGCGCGCTCGCTGACGGCGATCCGCGCCTCGTCTCGTTGCGCTCGCAGGCCGAGCTGTGGGTGGTGCCGAGCATCAACCCGGACGGCTATGCCCGCACCTTCGCCGCCGGCGGGCACGGACGGTTGCCGCACCTGCGAGGCAACGCCCACGGCGTCGATCTCAACCGCAACTATCCGCGCCCCGGCGGCGCCGGTCCGAGCTGGCTGCCCGGGGCCGGCTCCGATCGCCCGGGCGACGCCACTTACCGGGGCCCGCATCCGCTCAGCGAGCCCGAGACGGCCGCCCTCGATCGCCTGTTCGGCGCGCAGAAGTTCGTCGTCGCCGCCAACTTCCACTCGTTCATGGGCACGCTGATCCCGGCGCGCGTCACCGATCGGCGCGCCTACGCCACGTATCGCCGGCTGTGCCGGACCTTTCGCCGGGCTCAGCCGCACCACCGCTACTTCCGCCTCGCCAGCCGGATCTTCGACACCTTCACCGGCGAGCAGGAAGATCACCAGCACCACGTCCACGGCACGTGGGCGGTGTGCGTCGAGACGTTCACGATCTTCGCCAGCTGGCGTCAGCACTGGCGCGCGCCGAGCGTGTTCTGGCGCTTCAATCCGCGCGATCCGGCGCCCTGGGTCGAGAACGATGTGTCCGGCGTGTGCGCCTACTTCACCGCCGCCTTGCAGCTCGAGCGCCCGCCCGCCTACGATCGCGGCGCATGAGCGAAGACACCACCCGCTACAAGGTCGTCGTCAACCACGAAGAGCAGTACTCGATCTGGCCGGAGGATCGCGAGATCCCGCTCGGTTGGCGCGAAGCCGGCAAGTCCGGGCTCAAAGAAGAGTGCCTGGCCTACATCAACGAGGTCTGGACCGACATGCGCCCGCTGAGCCTGCGCAAGCGCATGGACCAGCCCGAGGAGTAGCGCCGCACGGATCACGGCGGGCCCTGAACGATTTTGCTCCCGGACATAGTTCCAGGGGCTTTTCGAGGAGAAACGGGCGCGGCATCTCGTGGCCGCGCACTCGGGGGGCGCGCTCGACCAGCGGCTAGCTACACGACGAAGCGACCGGGGTCCTTGTCGTTCTCCTTGTCGTCCTCTTCTTCCTCGTCGTCGTCGTCATCCTCGTCGTCGTCGTCGTCGTACTCGTCGTCGTCGTCGTACTCCTCGTCGTCCTCGTACTCGTCGTCGTCGTCGTCGTCGTCCTCTTCCTCGTCGTCGTCGTCCTCGTCGTCCTCTTCCTCGTCGTCCTCTTCGTCCTCGCCCTCTTCGTCCTCGTCCTCTTCGTCTTCGTCCTCTTCGTCCTCGCCCTCTTCGTCGTCCTCGTACTCGTCGTCGTCCTCGTCCTCGTCCTCGTCCTCGTCGTACTCTTCGTCGAGGGCTTCCTCGTCGGGGGCGTTGTCTTCGTCACCGGCGGCGCGGAGCCAGGGGGCATGCACGTGGAGGTTCATGGGCGCGCGGAGGATAGCACACGCCTCGCGCGGCCCGTCCCGGCCGCTCGTCCGCTACACCCGCACACCGGCAGAGAAGCGACCGCGACGCGCCTCGTGGCGTGCCAGCAAGGGCCCGAGGAACTCCGCCAGGAACTCGTCGACTTGCTCGGGCGCCCGCCCCACGTAGCGCGCCGGCGCAGTGAGGTCCGCGTCGACGAACGGTCCCAGCACCGCGTCCGCCTGCATGCGCGCCATCAGGTCATTGGGTTCGCCGCGCTTCATCCCCGCCACCGCCTCGAGGCTGTGGGCGCGGACCAGTCGATGCAGCTCCTGTCGACTGTGACCGGCGCTGGTCCCCCGCATCAACACGTTCTCGGTCGCCATGAACGGCAGCTCGTCGCGCATGTTGGCCGCGATCACCGGCGGGTGAACCACCAGCCCCGAGGTGATGTCGACCAACAGGTTGAGGATCGCATCGGTCGCCAGGAACGCCTCGGTGATGGTCAGTCGGCGGTTCGCGCTGTCATCGAGGGTGCGCTCGAACCACTGGTTCGCGTGCGTCTCCCGCGGGCTCGTCGCCAGCGAGTGCACGAACCGGGCGAGCCCGCAGATCCGCTCGCTCCGCATCGGGTTGCGCTTGTAGGCCATCGCCGACGACCCGACCTGATCGGCCTCGAACGGCTCGTCGACCTCTCGCTTGTGCGCGAGCAGCCGCAGGTCGACCGCGATCTTGGCCGCCGAGCCGGCGACGTCGGCCAGCGCCGAGACCACCACGTGTCGATCTTGCGGGTGTACGTCTGGCCGCTGACCGCGATCGACCCGGCGAAGCCCATCGCCTCCGCCACCGCCCGATCGAGCGCCCGCACCTTCGCGTGGTCGCCGTGGAACAGCGCCAAAAACGACGCCTGCGTCCCGGTGGTGCCCTTGACCCCGCGGAACGGCAGGCGCGCGCGCAGCTGCTCGAGAGTCTCGAGGTCGAGCCCGAGATCCTGGGCCCACAGGCACGCCCGCTTGCCGACCGTCGTCAGCTGCGCCGGCTGGAAGTGCGTGTACGCCAGCGTCGCCAGCGACCGGTGCTGACCGGCGAACCGCGCCAGGGCGTCGAGCGCCGCCACCAGCCGGTCCATCAGCATCTCGAGCCCGTCGCGGATCATCACCAGCTCCGCGTTGTCGGCCACGTAGCAGCTCGTCGCTCCGAGGTGGATCACCTTGCCCGCGTCGGCCCCGGCGACCTCGCCGAAGTGCTCGATGTGGGCCATCACGTCGTGCCGCAGCCGCGCCTCGTGCTCGGCCACCCGGGCGAAGTCGATGCGCTCGCGGGCCGCCCGCAGCGCCGCCACCTGCGCGTCCGAGATCGGCACCCCGAGCGCCCGCTCCGCCTCGGCCAGGGCGATCCACAGGTCGCGCCACAGCAGCGCCCGTCGTCGGTCGCTGAAGTTGGCGACCATCGCCGGCGTGGCATAACGGGTGGCGAGGGGGCTGTCGTAGCGATCCACGGCTTCCATGGCGGCGAGAGCTTAACCGCGCGCTTGTCGCACCCCCGCCTCCCGAGCACCCCAGCGCGACGAGAAAGCGCACGATTTCGACCACTTCCCGCGCAGCCGCCGCAGGCCCATCCAAGTTTTACGCCCCGATTTCACGGACCGGCGTTCCGGCCTGAAATAACTTCCAACCCCCCCCGGTACCCCGACCGCATGGACGCCACCGCTCGCAGGGCCTTCGAGTCCACCGTGCTGGGCCACGTCGACAGCCTCTTCGGCGCGGCCTTGCGGCTCACCCGCAGCCGCGCCGAAGCCGAAGATCTGGTGCAGGAGACCCTGGTCCGCGCGTATCGCTTCTGGGCCAGTTTCCGCCCGGGATCGAGCGTGCGAGCGTGGGTCTTCACGATTTTGCGCAACACCTTCATCACGCGCTACCACCGCCAGGGCCGCGAGCGCGCGCTCGCCGAGGGTCTGGAGCAGGAGTTCGCGGCCGTCGGCGAGGGTCCCATCGCCGCCCCGCCGAGCCCGGAGGCCGCCACCTCGCAGCTCCACCTGCGCGAGGAGATCGACGCCGCGCTGCAGCGCTTGCCGCCCGACTACCGCATGGCGGTGGTGCTCGCCGACATCGAGGGCCTCTCCTACAAGGAGATCGCCGAGGCGATGGAGTGCCCGATCGGCACCGTGATGAGCCGGATCCACCGCGGACGCCGGCAGCTGCACAGCCTGCTCTACCGTCACGCCGTCGACGCCGGCCTCGCCGAAGAACCCGACGCCCCCGTATCTCTTGACGCTTACCGCAACCGCGCCGCTTCTGCCCGCTCATGAGCCACGATCTTCACACGCTCCAGCCCTTCATCGACGGCGAGCTCACCGAAGCCGAGCGCGCCGAAGTCGAGGCCCAGCTCGCCCGCGATCCTGCCCTGCGTGAGGTCGCCGAAGAGCAGTTGCGGATCCGCCAGCTCCTGCGCGACCTGCCGCGGGCGACCGCCCCGCAGGCGCTGCGAGCTCGCGTCCTGCTCGAGCTCGACGCCATCGACCGCGAGACTGCGCCCAAGCCGGCCGCTGCGCCGCAGCCGTCGCGGTGGCGCAACTTCCTCCGCGGCAGCGCCTTGATGCTCCCCGCCGGCGCCGCCGCCTTCGGCCTGTTCCTGGTCGCGCGCACCCTGCCCGGCCCGGCCGCTCCCACCCGCGACGCCGGCCCGCGTGACCTCGCGGTGCGGCTCGTGGATGTCCCCGAGGACAGCAGCCCACTGCAGCCGGTCGCGCTGCCCACCGGCGACGACGTCATCTACGAGGTCGGCCCGCGCCGCGTCATCGACCACCGCGACCAGGCCAGCGCCGACGCGCTCCCCGAGCGCGTGCAGCTGTACCGCGGCTCCCGTTACCACCTCGGCCGCGGCGCCGACGGCCGCCCGCAGGTCGTGTTCGACGTGGGCGGCGTGCGTCACACCCTGCGCGAGGACCCGGACCGCGTCGGCGAGGTCAGCCTCGAGCAGAGCCTCGAGGCCCTGCTCGAGCTCGGCCACCTGGTCCGCACCAGCGCCGACGCCCCGCGCGCTCGCTGACCTCCGAGACATGTCCGTTCAGGCATGCCCCGAGCGCATGTCTCATCGGTCAGCCCGCGGCGCCCTCACGCGACTGGATGCATGCTGCGGGTGAACGCACCCCTCCGACAGTAGCGGGACTCGATGCCCGCCCCGCGTCGGCGTAGACGGACTCTCGCTCTCGGTCCCGCTCGGCGCCCCTTTGCTGCGGGCCCGATGCCCTCGCCGGCAAACGGAGCGTTCGCCTGTAGGGCGCCTCTATGTCTCTTCGGCCAGGTCCGGCGCGTCCGCTCGCAGGCGTCGCGCCACCGCCTCGGCCAGCCCGCCGTCGGTGAACCCGAGCCCGCTGGTCGCGCTGGTCACCAGCACTTGCCCGCGCGGCAGCTCCAGCGCGCGAGCGATGCCGCTGGTCACCAGCCCGCGCTCGCTCTTGCTGAGCTTGTCGGCCTTGGTGATCGCGACGATGGTCCACAGCGCGCGGTCGGCCATGAAGTCGAGCAGCGCGTGGTCGTACTCGCTGACCTCGCGGCGCGCGTCGATCAGCAGCACCAGCCCCTTGAGCGCCTCGCGCTTGCGCAGGTAGCCCTCGATCATCGGCCCGAACGACGCTCGCACCGCGTGCGGCGCGGCCGCGTAGCCGTATCCGGGCAGGTCGACCCAGCGCAGCCCCATGTCGCCGTGGCGCGGATGCCGGAGCGTCGCGCGGAAGAAGTTGAGCAGCTGCGTGCGCCCCGGCGTCGAGCTCACGCGAGCCAGCGCGCGCTGGCCTGCGAACGCGTTGAGCAGGCTCGACTTGCCCACGTTCGAGCGGCCGGTGATGGCGATCTCGGGCAGATCCCCGGGCGGTGCCGCCCCCAGTTTGTCGGCGCTGCGCTCGAACGTCGCCGACGTCACGCGCCAGCCGCCTGTGCTGCTCTTCTCGGGTTTGGACGGCTGGGTCATGGGCGCGGACTATACTAAAAGCGCGCCGCCACCTAAGCTCCGAGGTCATGGATGTCTACGGCCTCACCGGCGGGATCGGCAGCGGCAAGTCCGCCGCCGCCGAGATCTTCGAGGACTGCGGGATCCCGGTCGTCTCGGCCGACGAGCTGTCCCGCGTCGTCGTGACCCCCGGCAGCGAGGGTCTCGGCGCGGTGGTCGCGGCCTTCGGCGAGGGCGTGCTGGACGACAACGGCGAGCTCAACCGCCGCAAGCTCGGCGCCCTCGTCTTCAAAGATCCCTCCCTGCGGCAGAAGCTCGAGTCGATCCTGCACCCGCGGATCCGCGAGCGCTTCCAGGACGTGCTCGCCACCCTGTCCGCCACCGGGCACAAGCTGGTCGTCTACGAGGTGCCGCTGCTGTTCGAGACCGGCCTCGACAAGCAGGTCAAGGCAGTGATCCTGGTCTCGGCCCCCGAGGCGCAGCGGATCGCCCGCGTCGTCACCCGCGACCGGCTCACCGAGCCCGAGGTCCGCGCCCGGCTGGCCGCCCAGCTCGACGACGCCTCCCGCCGCGCCCGCGCCCACTTCATCCTCGAGAACGACAAGGACCTCGGGCACCTCAAGCAGCAGGTCCTGGACCTCCTGCCGGCCCTGCGCAGCGTCACGATCCCGCGGCCCGCCGGCGAGGCCAAGGACGGCGGCCCCGCCCGGCCCGCCGTCCCGCCGCCCCCGCCGCGCCCGGCCGCCGGCGGCCCCCCGCGCCCGCCGCCGCTGCCCAAGCCTTGAGCCCGGCGACGCTGTCCTGAAGGGCCTGTCCCATCGGACATGCCCGTTCGCGCATGCTCTCAAATACATGTCGCTCGGAGCATGACCGCTCGGACATGTTCCAAAGAGTCCGCGCACGCGGTCGCCCTGCTGCGGCCGCCCGGGGCGCTTGCTGGGCTCGTCGCTCGCCGAAACGCCGCTCGCCGCCTCGTCGCTCACCGTTCGCCGCGTCGCCGCTCGCTGCCGCCAGATCCTCGCTCGCCGCCTCGCCTCGTCGCCGCCTCGCCGCCGCGCCGCTCGCCGTGTCGCCGGGTCGCTGCTCGCTGCCTGCCAGATCGTCGCTCGCCGCCTCGCCTCGTCACTGCCTCGCCGCGTCGCCGCCGCGCCGCCGCGCCGCTCGCCGTGTCGCCGCCTCGCCGCTCACCGCCTCGCCGCTCGCCCCGTCGCCGCCTCGCCGCTCCCCTGGGCCGCTCGTGATATAGCCGGAGGCGATGACGAGCGACTCTCTCCCTCTCGCCGGCACCGTGGTCGTCGACGTCTCGCGGATGTTGCCCGGGGCCGTGCTCGCGCGCTGTCTGCTCGACCTCGGCGCGCGCGTGATCAAGGTCGAAGATCCGGCCACGGGCGACCTCATGCGTCACGCCCCGCCGCTGATCGACGGCGTCGGGGCCGGCTTCATCGCCTTCTTTCGCGGGGCAGAGTCGGTCGGCCTCGACCTGCGCACTCCGGCGGGAGCGGCCGCCCTGCGCAGCCTGGCCGCCGGCGCCGACGTCCTGATCGAGAGCTTCCGTCCCGGCACCATGGCGCGCTTCGGACTGCCCGAGCAGGAGCTCCTGGCCGACAACCCCGGCCTCGTGCTCTGCTCGCTACCTGGCTTTTCGGTCAGCTCGGCGGTCGGCCACGACCTCAACTTCACCGGCCTCACCGGCCTGCTGCGAGCGCTGCGGACCGAGGGCATCGTCGGCCTCCAGCTGGCCGACGTCACCAGCGGCCTGCTCGCCTGCAGCAGCGTGCTCGCGGCCCTGTTGCGGCGCGCTCGCACCGGGCGCGGCGGCCTCGTCCAACAGCCGCTGCTCTCGGGCCCGCTGCCGTTCGTCACCTGGGCCTGGGCCGAGCGCGCGGGCGGTGGCGGCGGCATGTCCGAGGCCGTCCTGGGCGGTCGCGCCCCGGCCTACCGCGCCTACCGCTGCGGCGACGGCCGCGAGCTGTCGGTCGGCTGCCTCGAGCCCAAGTTCTGGTTCGCCTTCGCCCAGGTCGTCGGCCGCCCCGACCTCGCCGGCCTCGGCCTCGACACCGGGCCCGCCGGGCAGGAGGCCGCCGCGGCGATGGAGCAGCACCTCGCCGGCCACCCGCGCGACCACTGGCTGGCCCTGCTCGCGTCCCACGACCTCCCGGTCTGGCCGGTCCACGACCTCGACGCCGCCCCGCACGAGCCGCGCCTCGACGACCTCACCGAGGCGACGCCGACCCCCGCCGGCTCGTTCCGCGGCGTCGGTCCGTTCTTCCCCTCGCTGGGCCGCACCCCGGAGCGCAGCGCCCCCGCGCTCGGCCAGGACACCGACGCCGTCCTCGCCGAGTTCGCGCGCCGCTGACCTGTCCCGAAGACCAGCCGCGACTCGCCCCGCCGGCTCGCGCTCGCTCTGTCCCGAAAGCACCGCCGCGCGCGAACTCGACCGCAGCGACGCAACCTGTCCCCAGAGACACGCGCCCCGCCGAACGCCGCTCACTCCACGAACACGCGCACCGCAGGCCCCCGGCCGGCAGCATGGCCCCGTGCTATCGTCGCCCTCTCATGGCCGACAGCCTGCTCCTCTACGAGACCGTCCACGGCTCGCAAGCCTACGGCCTCCAGACGCCCACCTCCGACGTCGACCTCAAGGGCATCCTCGTCGGGCCGGCGGCCTGGTACCACGGCTTCATCGGCGGCCCGGAGCAGATCGAGCTGTCGGCCGATCACGTCCGCTTCGAGATCCGCAAGTACTGCCGCCTCGCCGCCGCCGCCAACCCCACGGTGCTCGAGCTGCTGTGGACGCCGCCCGACTGCCACACCGTGTGCACGCCCCTGGGCGAGCGCCTGCTGGCCGAGCGCGACAGGTTCCTGTCGCTGCGGGTCAAGGACAGCTTCTCCGGCTACGCGATGAGCCAGCTCGCGCGGATCAAGACCCACCGCAAGTGGGTCATGCACCCGCCCACGCACGAGCCGACCCGCGCCGAGTTCGACCTGCCGGAGACCCGCCTGATCTCGCGCGACCAGATGGGCGCGGTCGAGGCCATGCTCGCCGACGGGCGCATGGCTGAGGCCGACCTCACCACCAACTTCCTCGGCGTCCTCGACCGCGAGCGCCGCTACAAGGCCGCGCGCAAGGAGTGGGAGGCCTACCAGAGCTGGCTCAAGACGCGGAACCCCAGGCGCAGCGCGCTCGAGGCCGAGTACGGCTACGACACCAAGCACGGCATGCACCTCATCCGCCTGCTGCGCATGGGCGCCGAGATCGTCGAGACCGGCACGCTCAAGGTCCGCCGCGACGACCGCGACGAGCTGCTGTCGATCCGCGGCGGCGCGTGGAGCTACGACAAGCTCATGGAGGCCGCCGACGCCCTCCACCAGCGCACCCAGGCGGCGGTCGCCGGCTCGCCGTTGCCGCTCGCGCCCGACGAGGCCGCCCTCGACGCCCTGTGCGCCGACCTCGTCGGCCGCGCCCTCGCCCAGGTGTCCGCGCGCGGCCCCTCCTGACGTCTTTCCCAAAGGACATGCCCGTTCCAACATGTCCGTAAGGCCATCATGACCGTCGATCTGCCGCCCAACGCCCTGCCCGACCTCGACCTCGGGCGCCGCTTCATCTTCACCTGCGCCGTGCCCGGCGACGTGTTCCAGTGCGGCGTCACCGGCAGCCACGACTACGGCTTCAGCTCGCCCGACAGCGACCTCGACCTCAAGGGCGTGTTCATCGCCCCGACGCGCTCGCTGCTGGGCCTGCGCCGGCCGAACGACGCCGTCGAGCGCCTCACCGAGTTCGAGGGCCTCGAGTGCGACCTCAGCCTCACCGAGGTCGGCCGCGCGCTGTCCCTGCTGCTCTCCGGGAACGGCAACATGATCGAGCGCCTGCTCACGCCGTTTCAGCTCTACGAGTCGCCGGAGATCGAGGAGCTGCAGGCGCTGGCGCGCGGGGCCGTGTCGCGCCGGTTCATCCGCCACTACCAGGGCTTCTTCCGCGGCATGTGCCGCGAGCACGAGCGCGAGCCGGTGCCGCGGGCGAAGAGCCTCCTCTACGCCTACCGTGTCGCGCTCACGGGGGTCCACCTGCTCCGCACCGGCGAGCTCGAGGCCGACCTGCGGCGCCTCGCCCCGCTCTACGGCTACGACGACGCGCTCGCGCTGATCCGCATCAAGGTCGAGGGCGCCGAAAAGGGCGCGGTATCCCAGGAAATCGACGCCTTGCACCGCGCCGCCTGGCCCAGGCTCGAGGCCGACCTCCAGGCGGCCCTGGAGCACAGCCCGCTGCCGGCCGATCCCCCGAACGAGGTCGCGTGCGAGGCGTGGTTGGTCGAATTGCGGCGTCGACGCCTGTGAACGCCGCGCCGCTGCGCGCCCGCTCGTGTCCCGCCCGACCCCGGCGGCCCATCGCGTGCTCCACGGCCCGCCGGGCCTGCTTGCCCGAGCTTGCGCTCGTCCGCAGCGGGGCCCGGGATCGGCCCCGCGCCGCCGCACGCCCGCCCCCCGGACTCTGCTACAACAGCTTTGACGCCGTGGCTCACATCGTCCTCGACAGCTGTGCAGGTCGCGACGGCGGGCGCGAGGCGCTTGAAGCCGCCGCGATCGCCAGCCTGCAGCTCGATCACCAGATCACCGTCGTCGGCGACGAATCCGACATCACGTCGGCGCTGGCGAAGATCGCCCACGACGCCGAGCGCCTGCGCGTCGCCCACGCCCGCGACCGCTGCGAGCCCGACCTGGACGCGGCCGAGGTGCTGCGCCAGGCCCCGCGCAACAGCGTCGTCGTCGGCCTCGAGATCGCCGCCCGCGACCCGAGCGCGGTGTTCGTCTCGGCCGGCGCGCCGGGCCTCATCGTCGCCAGCGCGCAGCAGATCCTCGGCCGGATCCCCGGCGTCCCCCACGCCGCCCTCGCGGCCGTCTACCCGACCCTGCGCCCGCACGGCCCGGTGTCCGACCTGTTCGCGCTGCTGCTCGACGTCGGCGCGACCGTCGAGTGCAGCGGCGACGACCTCGTCACCTTCGCCGCCATGGGCGCGGCCTATGCCGCCAAGATCTCGCGCATCGATCGCCCGCGCGTGGCCCTCCTGTGTAACGGCCACGGCATCTCCAACGCGCCCGCCCGTGCGCGCGAGGCCCATCGCCGCCTGCTCGCCGCCCGGCCGGCCTTCGAGTACGTCGGCTGCATCCGCGCCGACAGCGTGACCTCGGGCGACGCCGACGTCATCGTCACCGACGGCTTCTCCGGCGACGTCCTGCTGCGCACGCTCGAGGGCGTCGCGGCCACCGGCGAGAGCTTGCTGCGGCGCGCGGCCGAGAAGTTCCAGTGGCGGGTCGGCGTGCAGATGCTGAGCGACGGCATCTCGGCGATCCGCGAGTTCACCGACTGGGAGAACTACGGCGGCGCGCCCTTGCTCGGCTTCGATCGCGCGGTGATGGTCACCCAGGCCGACTCCGGCCGGCGCGCCTTCCTCAACGCGATCCGCCTCGGCGCCAAGATCGACCGCCTGCAAGTCATCGCCGCCATCAGCGCTGGCGTGGCCGAGTTCCACGGCCTGAGCGCGTCGCCGGCGAGCCCGCCCGACCCGGAGGCGACATGACGACCGATCCCACCGACCCGTCCGAGCCCACCAGTCCCGAAGGACAGGCGCTGCAGCCGCGCCGCTTCATGCACCTGCGCTGGGACCTCGACAAGACCTACCTGCGCACCGAGTTCGACACGGTCAAAGACCTGATCCGGACCTTCCGCCAGAAGGCCGAGGACAAGGTCGCGGTGGCCGGCGCCAGCGCCCTCCTGCGCGCGCTGCTCGACCCGCGCGAGCGCAGCCACCGGCGCGTCACCTTCATCAGCGGCTCGCCCCGGCAGATGCGCAAGGTCCTGACCGCCAAGCTCGCGCTCGACGGCGTCGAGCCCGACATGTTCATCCTCAAGCCCAACCTGGAGAACCTGCTGCGCGGCCGCTTCCGGGCCATCCGCGGCCAGGTCGGCTACAAGCTCAAGGCGCTGCTGCTCAGCCACATGGCCGCCGAGCACGTCGACGAGTACCTGTTCGGCGACGACGCCGAGCAGGACGCGTTCATCTACAGCGTCTACGCCGACATCCTCGCCGGCCGCATCGACGCCGTCGGCCTGGCGGCGATCCTCAGCACCTGCAAGGTCTACCGCGGCGACGTCGACGAGATCATGGCGTACCACCGCCAGCTGTTCGGCTCCGGCGAGGTGGTCCGCCGGATCTTCATCCACCTCGAGCGCCGCTCGCCGCTCGATCGCTTCGCCGGCTACGGCGCGCGCGTCGTCGCCATCTACAACTACTTCCAGGGCGCGGCGGTGCTGTTCGAGGCCGGCGCGCTCGAGCCGCGCGGCCTGCTCGCGGTCACCGCGGCGATGGAGTCCGACGGCTACACCCCCGAGCGCCTGGCCAACTCGCTGCAAGACCTGATGCGCCGCGGCGTGCTCCACTTCGGCACGATCGAGCGGATGTCGCGCGAGCTGGCGGCCGCCGAGTCGACCATGGGCCGCCCGGTGCCGCGCTTCCTCCACGCGTTCGAGGACGCGATCGGCTCGCTCGAGAACCTGCAGCGGCCGGGCCCGCGCTGGGAGTCCGAGATCAACTACCTCGGCATCTACCACGAGGCCCGCTTCCGCCGGCAGCAGCACCGCTTCCTCGGCATCCGCCTGCTCGACTGACTCTCGCGACGAGCGACGAGCGACGAGCGACGCGAACGGCTCCCGCGTACGAGCACCGCGTCACCAACGGTCATGTCATACAGGACATGTCTTTATAGACATTTCATATCGAACATGTCCCCATAGACATATCGCCGCGCCGGAGGCCGGGGCCGGCGCGGCGGCGGTCGAGGATCACTTGCGACCGGCGCGCGGCGGCTTCGAGGCCTGGATCGTCTTGACCGGCTTCGCCTCCAGCCGCACCCCCGGGCTCGGGGTCGCCTTCGGCTGGATCGGCTGCTTGCCGACCAACTCGGCCTCCGGCGTGCGCACCTCGTAGAAGCCCTTCGGGGCCGAGCGGGCGTTGCTGCCGCCGCCGAGCTTGCTGGCCAGGATCTGGCACTCCTGGGCGGTCGCTTCGGACTCGAGCAGGAGGATGCTGGCCTGGCGCACCGTCGACTCGCCGCGGAACGTGCCGGCGATCTCGAAGGTGCGATCGGCGAGCTCGGGCAGCAGCGCAGTGACGTCCTGGACGACCCCGTTCTCGATCACCGACTGCGGGACGAGGTAGCCGGCGATGCCCTCGCGCTTGTAGCCGTGACGACCTTCGCCGAGCTCGTTGAAGTCGGTGGTGTAGAAGTGGTCCTCGTCGTTCCAGTAGCGGTACAGCGGCACCGCGCCGTGCTGCGCGGACGCGTACACGTAGCCTGCGATCCCTTCCTTGTTCCACCCGTGGGCGCCCTCGCGGAGCTCGTTGTAGTCGGTGGTGTAGAAGTGGTCGGTGCCGTTCCAGTAGCGGTACAGCGGCACGGTGCCGGCGACCTGCGTGCGGAACAGGTACCCGGGCGACGCTTCCTCCTGGTAGCCGTGGTCCTCGGGGTGCTCGACGTCGGCGGTGTAGAAGTGGTCGGTGCCGTTGTACCAGCGGGTCAGCTTGACCAGCCCCTTCGGCACCATCGAGACCGCGCCGCCCTTGAGGAACACCATCATCGTGAACGGGACGTCCTTGACCTTCTCCTGCTGCACGACCGCCTGGAACACCACGCGCTTCATCGGCGGCACGTCGATCGGCGTCGAGAACTTGTAGAGGATCTCCTCCGTCGTCGTCTGCGTGTCCTCCGACTGAAAGTTGTAGCCGACCTCGACCTCGTTCTTGAACTTGATGCCGAGGCTGAACTCGAACCCGACCTTCCAGCCGAGCTTGACCCCGTGGGTCTTCTTCACCGAGACGGTGTCCACCACCTTCTTCTCGACCGCCGCGGTGATCGACTGTTTGGCCGAGCCGCAGTTGGTGTACGTGATCTCGTCGATGATGAGCGGCGCCACGTCGCTCGTACCCGGCTGCGCGATCAGGTTCTTGTCGTAGAGCGCGTCCGGGTACTCGCGCTCGGCGATCGCCAGCGCCGAACCGCGCGCCTCGAGCCGCTTGTTCATCTCTCGCACCATCTCGACCGTAATCGTCGGCATCTCCACCCTCCCAATGCTCCGCAGACCCGCGGCCGTGACGGCGCGCCGGGTGCGGGTCCCGTTAAGTGGCGAGCCGTCGTGATCGCGGCTCAGCAATTTTTCGTCGCGTCCTCGCGCTCGCGAGTCGGCGCTCGCAGGTCGTCGCGCGGGCGCGCGCTTGACTTCCCCGTCCGCGTCGCGCATCACCCTCGCGAGGCGTGTGAAGGTTGAGCGACGCGCAGCGCCAGCGAGCCATCACCGACCTGTTCGACCGCCACGCCGATCACGTCTCTCGCGTGCTCACGCGGATCCTCGGCCTCGACCCCGAGACCCCCGACCTGATGCAGGAGGTGTTCCTCCGGGCCTTCCGCGGCATCGATCGCGTCCGCGGCGCGCCCGAGGTGCTGCCGCGCTGGTTGACGGGGATCGCCGTGTACGTCGCGCGCGAGCACATCCGTCGCAAGCGCGGCCGCTGGTGGCTGCGCTGGGCCGGCGCCGACGAGCCCCTGCCCGATCCGCCGGCCGCCACCGCCAGCCCAGACGTCGTCCTCGCCGTCCATCGCGTCCGCAGCGTCATCGAGCGCTTGCCGGTCGACGAGCGGATCCCGTTCGCCCTGCGCTACCTCGACGACATGGAGCTCGAAGAGGTCGCCGACGCCTGCGACGTGTCGCTGGCGACCATCAAGCGCCGACTCGCCCGCGCCCGCGCTCGCTTCGATAAGCTCGCGGCGCGCGACGCCATCCTCCTCACCTGGGTGGAGAAGGGACGACCATGACCGACCGCTCTCTGGATGCCCTGCTCGCCGCGCTCGCCGTCGACGAAGAGCACGCCCGCGCCGCGGCGCGCACGCCCGAGCTGCATGCCGAGGCGCGCGCGCGCCTGCTCGCCGCCGTCTCGACCCTCGGCGCCGACGATCGCCGGTCGATGCAGGCCGCGCTCGCCCGCCCCGAGGCCTTCATCCTCGCGCGCTTGAACCCGCTGCTCGGACCCGCGGTCGCTCGCCGCGCGCTCGACCTCACCCGCACCGACGCCCCCGACCTGCCGATCGCGTGGCCCGAGGTCGAGTCGATCGGCGCGTCTTTGTTCACGCACCTGCGACCGCTCGTCGGCGAGGACATCGCCGGCCTCGTGCGCCAGCAGCTCGCGCTCGGCGCGTCGCTGTGGAGGGAGCTGTGCGCGACCTGAGCCGCCCGCGCCTGCTCGCCGCCTTCCTCGGCCTGTGCGCCGTCGGAGCCGTCGCTCGCGTCGTCCTCGACGCCGGCGTGCTGGTGCCGTTGCTCGGGCTCGTCGCAATCGTCCTCACAGTCACCGTCGCGCGCGCCTACAAGCCCGGCGATCCTCCGCGGCGCGCGTGGGTCTGGCTCGCGTGCGCCGCCTGGCTCGCGGTCGGCGGCGAGACCCTCCACGCAATCATCGGCCCCGGCCTCGCCACGTGGTTGATGGCCCTGTCCAACGCGATGTGGTGCGCCTCGCTGCTCGACGCCCGGCGCAAGATCGTCGCCGGCGCGCTGGTCCCTCCGCTCGCGCGACCGTGGCGCTGGGCCCTCGCCGCCGCCGTCCTCGTCGGCCTCGCCGTCGCCTTCCAGGTCGCCTCCGTGGTCCGCCACGGCAGCCCCGTCTACCCGACGATCACCGGCCCGAGGCTCTACCACCTCGGCTTCGTCCAGCTGTGCGACGCAGTGGTCCTGGTCGCCGGCGTGTGGCTGCTCGGCGCCCTGCACCCGCTGTGGGGCGGCGCCGCGGCGCGCCCGTTCCTCCTCGTCACCGCGGCCGCCGGCATCTTCGCAGTCAGCGACCTGATCCCGCTGTTCGTCGGCCTGCCGCTGCCGCGGCTGTGGATCCGCGGCCTCATCATCGGCGGCTGGTCGCTGCTCGGCGTCGCCGGCCTCGCGCAGCTCGAGCTCCGCCGCAGCATGTTCGCCCGCACCGCCGACCTCCGCGCCAGCCTGCGCGCGCTGGGGTCGCAGAGATGACATGTCTCTCGCGGCATGCTCCGAACGCCAGGCCGCGTGCCTCGCCGCCGGCGCCCCGCGGCAACGCTCACCCGCCCGGGCGCGCCGTGGAACATTGTTCTCGGTGGCATTCCAGCTATCATCGCGGGCGATGACGCACCCCGCCGATCTCGCGCGCGACACCGCCGTCGTCCGCAGCCCCGAGGGCCCCGGCCGCTACGTCCTCGACCTCCCACCGCACTGGAACTACTTCATGCCCTCGGGCGGCGTGCTCATGACCGCGGCCCTGCGGGCGATCGCCGCCGAGCTCGACGATCCCACGCTGAAGCCGTTGTCGGCCACCGCCATCTTCTGCGTGCCCGTCGGCGAGGGTCCGCTCGTCATCGACGTCGTCGTCCTGCGCCGCGGCCAGCTCGCCACCCAGGTCCGCGCTGCACTGTCGGCGGCGGGCGGTCCGTCCCCCGGCCTCGAGGTCGTCGCCACCTTCGGCCGCGAGCGCCCGGGCCCCGAGCTCGGCCTCGTCCGCGCGCCCGCCCTGCCCGGCCCGCACGAGCTGCCCTCGATCGACGCGCGCGGCGAGAGCGGCGGCTCTCCGCCGTTCTTCCGCAACTACGACTGCCGGCGCGCGCTCGGCCAGCCGTGGTGGCGCGAGGATCGCTGGGCCCCGGGTCTCGACCGCGCCGCCTACTGGTACCGCCACCTGGTCCCGCAGACTTCGGCCGACGGACAGCTCGATCCGCTGGCCCTGCCGCCGCTCGTCGATACCATGCCCCCGGCGATGTTCCAGATCGGCGGCCCCGTCCTCGCCGACACCGTCGCCCCCAGCCTCGACCTCACCGTCCACTGGCTCGAGGACACCCGCCGCGAGTGGCTCCTGACGCATGCCCATTGCCGTCGCGCGCGGGCCGGCTACGCCACCGCGGACATCGAGATCTGGGACGACGAGGGCCGGCTGGTCGCCTGGGGCAACCAGCGCATGGTGCTGCGCCGGCGCCCGGCCCTCCCGCCGTCGCGCTGAGCGGCGCTCTCTCGGACATGCCCTCGCGGACATGTCCCAGAGTACATGCACATTCGGACATGCCCGTCACGACATGTCCAATCCTTCACCCGGTCAGATCGCCCGGGCGCGCAGCGTCGCCGCCGGGTAGAACTGGCGGGCCCACTTGCGGAACAGCCCGATCGGCCCGTCGCCCTCGCACAGCAGCGGGCGGGCCAGGAACTTCTTGTGCTCCCACACCGCGATGTCCTGCTCGAACTGGTGGCAGGCGTCCTCCACGAACTGCTGGGTCACGAACGCGGTGGCAGACTCGTCGGGCACGCGCTTGACAGTGAAGGTGAAGCGGACGTCGACGAACTCGTCGTCGATGGGCGTCAGCGAGGCGATGATGAGCCCCTCGATCAGCCCCCTGTAGCGCGCGGTGAACATGCCGAAGCCGTACGTGTCGATGTCGATGTCGCCCTCCATCACCCCGGCCGGGGTGTCGAAGGCGGTGTGCGAGTTGACCTGGAACAGCGGCCCGTTCATCGTCACCTTCGACTCGGGCAGGCGGATCGCGCCGTGGACGAAGCAGAAGTGGGCCACGTCGAACGCGTTCTCGACGATCTCGTGGACGTTGGTGCGGACGCGCCAGCGACGGCGCGTGTAGCTGGTCCACGCCTGCGACTCGTGCTCGGCCAGCGCCGGCACCTCCCAGGTCGGCGCGTACGACTCTTCGGGCGCGTGGTAGACGAAGATCATCCCGTTCTTCTCGCTCACCGGCCAGCGGCGCAGCATCGCGGCGGGCGGGATCTTCTTCGCATAGGGGATCCCCACGCAGCTCCCCGAGCCGTCGAAGCGCCAGCCGTGGAACGGACAGGTGATGTTGTTCTCGATGACGCAGCCGCCGTGCCCGAGGTGCGCGCCGAGGTGGGGGCAATGGGCGTCGAGCACACGGGCGGCCCCGTCCTGCCCGCGGAACAGCACCAGCTCGCGCCCGAAGTAGTGCAGCGGCATCACGCCGGCCGGCTTCAGTTCGTCGGAGTAGGCGACCATGAACCAACCTATCGGGTTGGCGGTGAACGGAAAGCGACTGCTCATCTCGGAGCCCCCTTGTGCGGGCAAACGTGGGCAGCCCCCGCACCGCGGGAGTGTGACGGGCGCCGCTATCGCCGCCCTCCGCGGCGCACCGCCGTGCGAACCACGTTCACCTGCAGCCCGGTCGGGAGCTCGCCGTCCAAGCCGCGGCGATGCGCACGCGGCGACCTAGTCGCAGCCGACGTCGCCCGGCTCGTGGCGACGGAGGAAGTCGACCAGCCGCCGATTGACCTCGTCCGGCCGCTCCTGGTGGAGGAAGTGTCCGGCCCCCGCGATCCGCTGCACCGACAGGCCGTGGGGGAAGTCCTCGTTCCGCATCAGGTCGAACAGCCGCGTGTCGAGGCAGCCGTCGTCGGCCCCGGTCAGCGCGAGCGTCGGCACCGACACCGGCGCCCGCATCAGCGCCCGCGAGGTCGCGGCCGCACGGGTGATCGGGTCGAACATGTCGCGGTAATAACCGAGCGCCGCCGCGGCCACCCCCGGCTGGCGGAACGTGCGCTTGAGCAGCCGCATCTCCTCGGCCGGCGGCGTGAACCCGGGCGACCAGTCGCGCCACAGCTTGTCGACCAGCGCGAAGTCGTTGCGCCGCAGCGCCACGTCGGACAGGAGCCGCAGCTGAAAGAAGAACATGTACCAGGAGTTGCGCAGCTGCCGGGGCAGCAGCCGTAGCGCCGCCACCGAGGCCAGCCGCTTCGGATGCGGCACCGCCATCGTCGTCAGCGACGACAGCCGCTCCGGCGCTCGCGCCGCCACCTGGTAGCCGATCACCGCCCCCCAATCGTGCCCGACCAGGTGGACGCGCAAGCACCCGAGGTACTCGATGAACCCGAGCACGTCCTCGACCATCCGGATCGTGTGGTAGTCGTCGTCGATCGGCTGGGACGACGGCTCGTAGCCGCGGAGCAGCGGCGCCACCACGCGGAAGCCCGCCTCCTCCAGCGCCGGGATCTGCAGCCGCCAGGTCCGGTGATGGTCGGGAAAGCCGTGCAGACACAGCACCAGCGGCCGCCGGCGGTCCCGCGCCGACGAGCGCGATCCCTCCAGCGCGGTGAACTGTAGTCCGCCCACGGACAAAGTAGTCGTCGGGAAGCTCGCTTCCATGCCGTCCAAGAGGTACCACCGGGGCCGCCCAGGCGCGAGGACCGCCGTGCGGACGCGGGCGAAACCGGCGTGGGCTCGCGCTCGCCGCGAAATACCCGCAGCGCATCAAGGAAGGGTAAAACCCTGGTCATGCAGCAGGTGCTCATCGTCGACGACAACCCCTCGGTCTGTACGGCCCTCGAGATCCTGTTCGACGTCCACGGGATGAGCACTCAGGTCGCCCACACCCCGCAGGCCGCGCTCGAGATCATCGCCCGGGGCGACGTCGGGGCTGTCGTTCAGGACATGAACTTTCAGACAGACTCGACCTCGGGCCAGGAGGGCGCGGCGCTGTTCCGCGAGATCAAGCGCCTCGACGCCGACCTGCCGGTCCTCCTCATGACCGCCTGGACCTCGCTCGAGACCGCGGTGCAGCTGGTCAAGGAGGGCGCCGCCGACTACCTCGGCAAGCCGTGGGACGACGCCAAGGTCGTCACCACCGTCAAGAACATGCTGCGCATGCGCGAGCTCGGGCTCGAGAACCACCGCCTGCGGGCCCAGTCGGCCCGCGCGCGCAACGAGCTGCAGCGCCACTACGACCTGTGCGGCCTGGTCTACGCCAGCGAGGCGATGCACCGCGTCGTCTCGCTCGCGACCTCGGTCGCCCGCGCCGACGCGCCGGTGCTCATCACTGGCCCGAACGGCTCCGGCAAGGAGAAGCTGGCCGAGATCGTCCACGCCAACAGCCCGCGCAAGCTGCAGCCGTTCGTCAAGGTCAACGCCGGCGGCCTGCCCGACGAGCTGCTCGAGGCCGAGCTGTTCGGCGCCGAGATCGGCGCCTTCACCGGCGCGACCAAGCGCCGGATCGGCCGCTTCGAGGCCGCCGACGGCGGCACCCTGTTCCTCGACGAGATCGGCAACCTGTCGCAGAAGGGCCAGATGAAGCTCCTGCGCGTGCTGCAGACCGGCGAGTTCGAGCGGCTCGGCAGCACCAGCACCAAGAAGGTCGACGTCCGCATCGTCTCGGCCACCAACGCCAACCTGCGGCAGATGATCGCCCAGGGCGTGTTCCGCGAGGACCTGCTGTTCCGCCTCAACGTCATCGAGATCCGGATCCCCCCGCTGCGCGAGCGCAGCGAGGACGTCCTGCCGCTCGCGGAGACCTTCCTGCAGTCTCAGGTCGGCCCCGGGCGCGACCCGCTGCGGCTCGGCGACGAGTCCATGCGCGCGCTGCTCGGCCACGACTGGCCTGGCAACGTGCGCGAGTTGCAGAACCGGATCCAGCGCGCCACCTTGCTGTGTCAGAGCGGCGAGGTCACCCCCGCCGACCTCGGGCTCGACGACAAGGCGCCGGCCGCCGACGGCACCGTCACCCCGCGCAGCCACCCCACGTCGGACGCCAAACCGGCGGCTGTCGGCAACAACGAGGAGATCGAGGCCGAGCGGCGTTCGATCATCGCCGCCATCGAGACCCACGGCGGCGTGATCGCCCGCGCCGCCGCCGAGCTGGGGCTGTCGCGCCAGGCCCTCTACCGCCGCATGGACCGGCTCGGGATCAGCCTCGAGCGGCAGCTCAAGCAGAGCTGAATCGTTGCGCCCGCCCGGGCGCCCTGATACCCATCGAGGCGGGAGCTTTCGCATGAACATCCTGCTCTTGTCCCCCGGCTATCCCGGCGAGATGCCCAGCTTTACCCGCGGCCTCGCCGACGTGGGCGCGCACGTCTACGGCGTCGGTGACCAGCACCCCAGCGCCTTGCCCGAGTCGGTGCGCGAGCGCCTCGCCGGTTATCTTCAGGTGCGCTCGCTGTGGGACGAGGCCGCCGTGGTCGAGGCCGTGCGCCGCTGGCCCGAGGCGCGCCGGATCGACAAGGTCGAGTGTTTGTGGGAGCCCGGCATGCTCCTGGCCGCGCGCCTGCGCGAGGGCCTCGGCGTCGACGGCCTCGGCGTCGCCGAGACCCTGCCGTTCCGCGACAAGGAGCGGATGAAGCAGGTCCTCGACGCCGCCGGCCTGCGCACCCCGAAGCACGTCCGCTGCAACACCACCGCCGAGTGTTGGGACGCCGCCGAGCAGATCGGCTTCCCGATCATCATCAAGCCGATCGCCGGCGCCGGCTCGGCCGACACCTACCGCGTCGACTCGGCCGACGAGCTGCGGGCCGTGCTGCCGCGCCTCGGACATGTCCCCGAGGTCAGCGTCGAGGAGTTCGTCGACGGCTCGGAGTTCACCTTCGACACCGTCTGCATCGAGGGTCAGGTCGCCTACTTCAACGTCGCCTGGTACCGCCCGCGGCCGCTCGTCGCGCGCAGCAACGAGTGGGTCAGCCCCCAGGTGATCGCCCTGCGCAACGTCGACCAGCCTGCGCTCGCGGGCGGCGTCAAACTCGGGCACGACGTCATCCGCGCCCTCGGCTTCCGGTCCGGCTTCACCCACATGGAGTGGTACCTGAAGGCCGACGGCGAGGTGGTGTTCGGCGAGATCGGCGCCCGTCCGCCCGGCGCCCACCAGGTCGACCAGATGAACTACGCCTGCGACTTCGACGTATTCCGCGAATGGGGTCGGGCCGTCGCCTGGGGGCGCTTCGACGTCAACATCGAGCGCAAGTACAACGTCAGCACGATCTACAAGCGGGCTTTGGGTCAGGGCCGGATCCAGCGAATCGTCGGGCTCGACCGGATCCGCAAACTCTACGGCGAGCACATCGTCTGGGACAATTTGTTGCCCGTCGGCGCCCCGCGCCGTAACTGGCGCAACACCCTCGTGTCTGACGGTTTCTTGATGCTGCGCCACCCCGAGCTGCAGGCGCTCGTGTCGATCAGCGACGACATCGGCGAAAACCTCCAAATTTTCGCCGGATGAGCCGCTGCCAGGGCGGCTGACCCGAGAGACAGCCGCGGGCGCGGAGGGCCGGGGATCGCCCCCGCGCCTTCTGCGCGATTCGATGTACTGACACGCATTCCAGTCGCAGTCACACCTGCATCGCCCCCGTGGTCACGGCTCCGCAGGTGGGTGCCGGCGGCGTGGCGAAAGCCGGCCGTAGTGGGTGCAGTGCCGCGTGCACACTACCCCACCCAATTGTCGCCAAAGTGCGGTCCACACGCGGATCCGGTATAGCTTGGAGTGGCGTGGTCGTCGGAGTGTCTACAAAGCAGCGGAGGCAGGTGCAAGCGTGCGCCAGCTTGTTGCGACGAGTGATCCGACGCAGGATCACAGACGCTGACCGAAAGACCCCCATGCCTCCCCAGTTCGCAGCCAGCCCGTTCAGCGTCCGCCTCGAAGCGATTGCTACGTCGTCGGCGCTGAACCGGACGGGGCCCGCGCTGGTGGCCATCGGCGGGCAGCAGGTCGCGACGAACCGCTTCGCTTCCGCGTCGGTACCGCGACCGCGCGCCATGCAGCTCCCCACGCTCGAGTGTCCTTATCAACCGTCGGTCCACCCCGCGGCCGACAGGATCCACGAGCGCACCGTCGAGTGGGCCCAGGCGATGGGCTTCGCGCGCAGCCAGAAGCACATCGACGCCCTGCGCGAGAGCCGGATCGGCCACCTGCTGGCCCGCACCTTCCCGGCCACCGCCGACATGGTCGCGCTGCAGGTCGCGGTCGACTGGACCACCCTGTTCTGCTGCCTCGACGATCGCCTCGAGCAGATCCACGGCGCCGTCCTGGTCGCCGCCTACCTCCGCACCCTCCTCGGCGTGTTCCGCGACGGCGCCCGCCCGCAGCTCGTCGACCCGATCGCCCAGGCCTTCGGCGACCTGCGCGAGCGCATGCTCGAGCTGCGGGTGCCCAACTGGATCCCCCGGTTTTCCGCCTGCGTCGAGCGCCTCTTCAAGGCCTTCATCGACGAGGCCAAGTACCGCGCCGCCGGCGTCGTGCCGGCCTTCGCCAGCCACAACAAGATCCGCCAGATCACCGTCGGCCTCCACACCGGCTTCCTCCTCGGCGAGCTGACCGAGCACATCTTCCTCCCGCCCGACGTGCTCGAGCACGAGTCCGTGCGGGCGCTCGAGCGCACCGCCAGCACCATCGTCGGCTTCGCCAACGACATCTACACCGTCGAGAAAGAGCGAGCGAAGGGCGAGGTCAACAACACCGTGCTGGTGCTCATGCACGAGGACGGCCTCAGCTTCGACCAGGCGATCAGTCGCACCGTCCAGCTGCACAACATCGAGATGCGCGAGTTCTCGCGGCTCGTCGCCGACCTGCCGAGCTTCGACGAGGACATCGACGAGCAGCTGCGCCGCTACGTCCAGGTGCTGATCCACTTCATCGCCGGGCACGACGACTGGGCGCGCAGCACCGGCCGCTACCACCCCGGGGAAGACGGCGCCGTGCGTTGACGCGATCGCACCGGCCGCGGTCCGCGAGGCGCGCCGCCCGGGCCTCTGCCTGCGCCGCGTTTGCGCCCGTCCGCGGGCCCTGGTCGCGGCGGTCTTCTCAACGGCGGCAAACCGTCTCACACTCCGCGTGCCCATGACCGCACCCAGCCTGTCCCGCCGCGGGCTCGACGCCCCCGCGTCCCCGATCCGCCGCCTCACCCCCTACGCCGATCAGGCGCGGGCGCGCGGGGTCACCGTGCATCACCTCAACATCGGTCAGCCCGACCTCGCCACCGTGCAGCCGATGCTCGCCGCCTACCGGGCCTACGACGAGAGCGTCGTCGCCTACAGCCCGTCCGAGGGCTACCTGGCCTATCGGACAGCTCTGGCCGAGCACTACAACGGCCTCGACGCCGCGCGCGGCGGCGGCCCCATCACCCCGAGCCAGATCCTCGTCACCGTCGGCGGCAGCGAGGCGCTCCTGTTCGCCATCGCGGCGGTCTGCGACGTCGGCGACCAGATCCTCGTCGCCGAGCCCTACTACACCAACTACCGCGGCTTCTCGCACCTCCTCGGCGTCGAGGTCGTGCCCGTCTCCACCCACGCGCGCGACAGCTTCGCGGTCCCGCCCGAGCGCGTGCGGGCCGCCATCACCCCGAAGACCCGCGCCTTCATCATCCCCTCGCCGGGCAACCCGACCGGCATGGTGCTGAGCGCCGCCGATCTCGCCGCGCTCGGCGAGGTGTGCCTCCAGGCCGGCATCTTCTTCGTCGTCGACGAGGTCTACCGCGAGTTCGTCTACCCCGACGAGCCCACGGCCCCGGACGCTCCCGCGCCGCGTGCCCCCTCGGTGCTCGCCGTGCCCGGCCTCGCCGATCACGCGGTGATGATCGACTCCGTCTCCAAGCGCTACTCCGCCTGCGGCGCGCGCGTCGGCTGCCTCGTCACCCGCAACGCCGCGCTGTACTCCGCCTGCCTGCGCTTCGGCCAGGCGCGCCTGTCCCCGCCCACCGTCGATCAGTACGCCGCGCTGGCCGCCCTGCGCACGCCGGCCGCCGACATGCGCGCCATGGTCGACGAGTACCGCGCCCGCCGCGACGTCATCGTCGCCGGCCTCAACGCGATCCCCGGCGTCTCCTGCCCCACGCCGACCGGCGCCTTTTACCTCATCACCGATCTGCCGGTCGCCGACGCCGAAGACTTCTGCATCTTCATGCTCCGCGACTTCGACCTCGGCGGCGAGACCGTGATGATGGCGCCCGCCGAGGGCTTCTACGCCACGCCCGGGCTCGGCAAGAACCAGGTGCGGATCGCCTACGTCCTCGGCCGCGACAAGCTCGCGCGCTGCCTCGAGATCCTGCGCGCCGGCCTCGAGGCCTACAACCGAGCCTCCCGCTGACGCGCCGGCGACGCAGGCCTCTTGCGTCGCCGCGATCTCGGGCGCGACGGTCGCTCGTCGACCGCTCGTCGCTCTCTGCTGCCCGCGATCGCCCGCTGCACCGCGCGACGCGCCCGTTGCGTCACGCGGAGCTCGCTGCCTCGGGCGAGGCCGCGCCGAACCGCGCGGCCACGCCGGACGCAAGGCCGGTTACACTCCCGGCATGAGCCTCGTGGCCCCCACGCCGCTCGGCTTCGAGCGCAGCCCCGTCGCCGGCACCAGCGTCGACGACCTCGACCTCGCCGCGCTCGAGGCCTACGTCCGCCGCCGCGTCCCTGGCCTCGGCACCGAGCCGGGCGTCCACGAGCGGGCCGCGCAGCGCCTGGGCCTCATCGGCGTCACCGCCGGTCAGCCCACGCCCACAGTCGTCGGCCTCATGTCCTTTGGGACAGCCCCGCAGGTCGCCCGCCCCGAGTGGGGCGTCTCGATCGTGCGGATCCGCGGCGCCGCGCTGGCCGACCCGGTCGCGGCGCGGCTCGACGCCGAGGGCAGCCTCGCCGAGCTCGTCCGCCTCGGCCTCGAGTTCGTGCGCGCCAACACCCGCGCCGCGCCCAACCTGCTCGTCCCGTCCGAGCTCGCGCCCGAGTACCCCGAGGAGGCCGTGCGCGAGGCGCTGGTCAACGCCCTCGTCCACCGCGACTACCGCCTGAGCGGCCGCGTGTCCCTGCGGATCTTCAACGACCGCCTCGAGATCTGGAGCCCCGGCGGCCTCGCCCTCCCGATCTCGCTCGACGAGCTGGCCCAGCACGGCGGCGCCTCGTTCCCGCGCAACCCGCTGCTGGCCGCCACCGCCCGTCACCTCGGCCTGCTCGAGCAGATCGGCCGCGGGATCCCGGCGATCCGCCGCAGCATCGCCGGCGCCACTGCCCTCCCCGTCCAGTTCCACACCTCGCAGACCGAGGTGCGCGTGGTCCTGCCGTCGTACATCAACGCCTCGATGGGCAACGTCTCCGGCAACTGACCCTGCGGACATGCCCTTGGGAGCATGCCCGTCGGGACATGCCCTCGCGCGCATGTCCCGAGAGCCAGACCCATTCGCCCGCTACGGGCGACAAGGATCCGGCCGACCGGAGGCGGGGCCGCGTGTACGCTCGCGGCAGAGAGCGATCCGCCTCCGGCCAGCTGGAAATTTAAATTCTAGAAGCACTCCGCCTGGCACGACCCCGACGCGCAGGCGCTGAGCGCGTGGTAGAGCGCGTGGCCGTCGGGATCGCCGTGGCACACCGCGTCGTCGTGGACCGTGAAGCAGCCGGTCCAGCACACCGCGTTGCCGTGGCAGCTAGCGACCTCGTCGCAGCAGCTCGCGCCCAGGCACGTCGTGCACTCGTCCTGCGCCAGCTCGGCCAGCGCGTCCTCACAGGAGCCCACCGGCGCGCCGATGCAGGCCTCCTGGCACGCGCCGCCCTTGCACTCGAGGTACGCGTCGACGCGCGCGTGCGTCTCGGGCGTCGACTCGCACGCGTCGCCGTCCTCGCCGGCCACGCAGGCGACGCACGCCGGGTCGCCCTGGCAGTCCGCCAGCGCCTCGCAGCAGGCCTCGCGCATGCAGCCCGTACACTCGTCGGTCGCCTCGCCCGCGCAGCCCTCGGTGGTGGTCGAGGGCTCGCTCGTCGTCGCAGTCGCGCTCGCCGCAGTGCTCGCGTCGGTGGTCGGCTCCTGCGTGGTCGCAGTGCTCGTCGTCGCCACGGAGGTACCGGCCTCGGACGTCTCGGAGGTCTCGGCGTCCGTCGTCGTCGTCGTCGCCGCCTCGGTGGCGGACGCGGGAGCCTCCGTCGTGGTCGTCGGCTCCGCGCTGCAAGCGAGCGCGGCCACGAGGAGGAGGCACAGCGGAGATCGGGCAAGAATTCGCGTGGTCATGTCGGCAACGATGTCGCCAGGTAATGATATTCATTTTCAAAAACCAATTCAATCCATCGCCTGGCGGCCAGAAAGTGGCCTTTCTCATCTCCAAGTTTGATTCTAATTTTCAACAAGCCGCCAATTCGGATTGCCAATTTTCCCCGTCGTCGGCCAACGCGCGCGCGACCCGGGGACCTCGAGGTCGCCCACGCGACGCCGTGCGGCGCATGTCGTCGCTCGCGTGTCTCCGCGTTCGGCGAAATTTTCCGAAGCGCCCGTGCGGTGCCGTCGCGCGCGCGAAGTGAGGTCGAGCCGGGGACGCGCGCCGGCTTACGGCGGTCGCGCCGGCCCGTGCGGCCGCCGCGTCCGCCGGCCTGCGGTACACTGACGTTCGGCATGCAGCCCGACGAAGAGCTCTACGTCGCCTGGCGAGGCGGCGACAGCAAGGCCGGCGTCCAGCTGTTCGAGCGCCACTACCCCGCGATCGCCCGCTTCTTCCGCAACAAGGTCGACGACGACGCCGGCGACCTCGTGCAGAAGACCTTCCTCGCCTGTCTCGAGAGCAAGGAGCGGATCCGCGGCGACTCCAGCTTCCGCACCTTCCTGTTCGCGGTCGCTCACAACGTCCTCTACAAGCACCTGCGCGGCAAGCTGCGCGAGGGGGCGCGCCTCGACTTCGGCCTCACCAGCGTGCACGACCTGCGGCCCACGCCGGCCACCTTGCTCGCGCGCCGGCGAGAGGAGCGGCTGCTCCTGCTCGGCCTGCGGCGGATCCCGCTCGATCATCAGGTCCTGCTCGAGCTCTACTTCTGGGAGAAGCTCGGCGCGCGCGAGATCGCCGACATCCTGGGGGTTCCCGAAGGCACCATCCGCACCCGTCTGCGCCGGGCCAAGCAGCTGCTCGAGGCGGCGATGACCGCGCTGGAGGACGGCGCGGCCGAGCTGCGCGACAGCCTCGGCGATCTCGACGCCTGGGCTGCGGCCGTCCGCGGCCAGATCGGGTAAGAACCACTGTGAGCGCGCCTCGATGTCGATCCACGCCGCCGTCCGTCGACACTTCACCGCACCGGTCCTGCGCAGGCGGTGGTTCATCCTCCTCTTCACCCTCGGGCTCACCACCCAGCCGCTGTTCGGCGCGCTCGGCTACGAGGGCGCGCTCGTCCTCACCCCGCTGATCAGCCTGTTCGCCCTGGCCGTCGGCGTCGACGCGGTGCGTGACACCCGGCAGGCCCACGCCGCCGACCCGCACGCCCTGTCCCTTCAGACATCCGGCGAGCGCCTGCGGCTACTGTTCCTGCGCGGCCTCGGGGACCTCTGCAGCCTGCTGACGCTCTCGCTCGGCGCCTTCATCCTCGCCAACTTCTGGCAGGTGAACTGCGACCTCCCGGGCGGCCTGCTGTGGTTCCTCGTCCTGCCCACTGCGTCGGGCCTGCTCGGCCTCGTCGCCGGGCTGTGGGGCGGCGTCCTGGCCGACCGCCGCGGCGTCCAGCTGCTGCTCGCCGGCGTGCCGCTGCTGTTCACGCTGGTGCTCGGCCTGTGGCGGATCTACGTCGACCCGGTCGTCTACGCCATCGACCCGTTCTGGGGCTACTTCGCCGGCCCGCTGTACGACGAGGCCATCCCGATCACCGCCCGCCTGTGGTGGTTCCGCGCCTACAACTTCCTGATCGCCGGCGCCGCGCTCGCGCTGCTCAGCCTGACCTTGGGGCCAGGTCTCAAGTTGCAGCTGCGCGGCCTCAGCCTGCGCCGCTCGCCGTTCACAGTCGCCACCCTGTTCGCCTGCCTCTTGCCCGGCACGCTGCTCGGGGTGTTCGCCGCCGAGAACGGCTTCCACGCCACCGAGGCCAGCCTGGCCAACGCCCTGCCGCGCACCCGCGTCACCGACCACTTCGTCATCCACTACGCCGCCAACTCGGCCGCCGCCCGCGACATCGACCTGCTCGCCGCCGAGCACGAGTTCGCCTGGCGCCGGCTCGCCGCGCAGATCGGCCGCGAGCCGCGGGCCCCGGTCCACAGCTTCGTGTTCCCCACCCCCGAGCTCAAGCGGGCCTGGATCGGCGCCGGCAACACCGAGGTCGCCCCGCCGTGGCGCGGCCACATCTACCTCAACGAGCAGGCCTTCCCGCACCGCGTGCTCCACCACGAGCTCGCCCACGTGTTCTCGTACACCGTCGGCGAGCCGCTGTTCGGCACCTCGTCGGCGGTGTCGTGGCGCGGCCTGCGGGTCAACCTCGCGCTGATCGAGGGCTTCGCCACCGCGTTCGCCCCGCGCAGCGAGTCGGGCCTCGACCTCCACGACCAGGCCGCGATCCTCGACCGGCTCGAGCTGCGACCTGTCCTCGGGGACATCATGGGCCTGGGCTTCTGGGGCAAGTCGTCGCGGCGGGCCTACACCGCGGCCGGCTCGTTCTCCCGCTGGCTGATCGACACCCGCGGCGTCGACCCCTTCCTCCGCCTCTACGGCACCGCCGGCGACTTCGAGCTGGCCTACGGCACCTCCCTCGACTCGCTCGAGGTCGAGTGGCTGGCCTTCCTGCGCGCGCGCCCGCTGCGGGCCCGCGACATCGAGGCGCTGCGCCAGCGCTTCAAGCAGCGGCCGATCTTCCAGCGCCCGTGCGCCCACCGGGCCGCCGATCTGCTCGCCGAGGCCAACCTCGCCCACCACCGCGGCCTCGAGACCGAGCGCATCGACGTCCTGCGCGACCTCTGCAGCATCGAGCCCGAGCAGCCCGAGCACCGCTTGCTGCTGGCCCAGGCCGAGGCGCAAGCCGGCATGCAGGACGCCGCCGCCGCGACCCTCGCCGAGCTCTCGCGCATCACCGACCTCACCGACACCATCGCCGCCCTGGTCGACGAGCGCCTCGGCGACCTCGCTCTCGCCCGCTTCGACCTCCCGGTCGCGCTCACCTACTACGACCGCGCGCTCACCCGCGGCCTCGGCGACAACCAGGTCCGCCAGCTGCAGATCAAGCGCATGGGCGCCGCCGACCCGGCCCTCGCGCCGCGCGTCCTCGCCTACTTCGATCCGTTCGAGCCCAACCCCGAGCACCCGAGCGAGGCCGTGCTGCGCCTCTACGCGGCCGAGCAGATCGCCGCGCTGCCGCGCTACGCCCCGCTCGGCGGCTACCTCCTCGGCCGCCAGCTGCTCAACGTCCAGCAGGGCGCCGCCGCCATCGAGCCGCTGCAGCGCGCGCTCCACCCCGAGGACGACGAGCACCCGCTCGCGACCTCCGAGCTGCGCCGCGGCGCCATGTTGATGCTGCTCGAGGCCCAGGCCCGCGCGCGCAACTACGACGCCGCCGCCCGCGTCCTGGCCGAGCTGCAGGAAGACCCCGACGCCGACAGCGGCCTGCGCCTCGACGCCACTCTGTGGACCGAGCGGCTCGAGTTCCTGCGCACCTACCTGCCCTGAGGTGTGGACCCGGGCGAGCCCCGACCTGTCTCCAAGGACAGGCTCGACGAAACTCGCTCCAGCCGCTCTTCTCCCGGTTCAAGGCCCCGTCGAGCCGCGCCACCGCGTCTCGCACCGGCGCACGCGTGCCCGAAACCGACCCGGACGGCGATCGGACATCGGGACAATTGCACCATTTATTCTTCAAAAACTACCTTTCGTTTTATTTCTTTTGCCGCGGAACCGGGTCACAATGCAGGCGAGATGTCAGTTTCCCGCCGCACGCGCACCGCCAGCATCGCGCGACTTTGTGTCTGGACCGGCCTGCTCGTCGCTGCCGCGACGCGCCTGACGGTCGAGCCGAGCCGCGTATCCGCCTACCTCGCCCCGACCGCCCGCGTCGAGCCCTTGAAGCGCCCGCTCGGGCCTGCCGAAGAGGACATGTCCTTACGGACAGCTTTTGCAGCCGCCGGCGCGATCGCCCTGTCGACCCGGCCCAATCCGACCTGTCCCTTCGACCAGGGGTGCCCCTCGCCCGACGAGGTCGCCCCCTGATCGCCGGACCGTTCGGACATGTCCCGCGGGCCATCCATCGTCTTGCTCCTCGCCGCCTGCGCCGGCAGCCCCGAAGCTCCGGGCGCGAGCGCCAGCGACGGCTCGACCGCCGCGCTCACCATCACCGGCTCCACCTCGACGACCGGGACCTCGGCCGAGCCCACGACCTCCACCAGCTCGAGCGACGGCACCACCGGCAGTAACCCCTTCATCCATGCGCCTGACGGCGGCGGCATGAAGGAGTGCGACCTCTTCGCGCAGGACTGCCCCGCGGGCAAGAAGTGCGCCCCGCACTCGGCCGACGGCGACAACAGCTGGGAGACGCTGAAGTGCGTCGACGTGGTGCCGAATCCGGCCGGCGTCGGCGAGCCCTGCGAGGTCTTCGGCCCGATCGCCAGCGGCGAGGACACCTGCGACGTGGGCGTGATGTGTCAGTTCATCGACTGGGACACCAGCACGGGCACCTGTGTGGCCCACTGCGCCGCCTCGCCCGGCTCGTCCGACGAGCCCCTCTGCGCCCCGGGAAGCTTCTGCGCCATCACGGGCGACGGCGTGCTCAACCTCTGCCTCCCCACCTGCGACCCACTGGCCCAGGACTGCCCCAACGCCCTGCTCTGCCTCCACGACAAGTACGACGAGCGCTGGGTATGCGCCCTCGATGCCAGCGGCGACGAGGGCCAGGCCTTCGATCCCTGCGTGCACCGCGACGCCTGCGACCCCGGCCTGCACTGCGCCGAGCCCGAGTTCGCCGTCGAGTGCGACGCGATGGCGTCCGGCTGCTGCCTCCCGTTGTGCGACCTCGACCTCCCGAACACCTGCCCCGGCCAGGGCCAGGAGTGCGTCGCCTGGTATCCCCCCGGCTACGCCCCGCCCGGCCTCGAGCAAGTCGGCCAGTGCGCCCTCCCGTGACCTCTCACGTCCATCCACGCGATCGAGCCCGCCGTCCAGGACACATCACTCTTGCGTCCCCTCCTCACCCGAGCCTCCCCGCGCGCGCCAGCGCGGCGCGACGCCGCAACGCCCTTGTCGCCTCGACCCGCGCAACGCCGCCACTGATGACTTTTCGGACATGTCCATCGTGACATGACTTTTCAGACACCTATCCATCTTCACCAGGGATCGTCGCTCATGACTCGCCGCCCGCTCGTCCTCCTCTCGCTCGTCCTCGCTGCCTGCGTCGCCCGGCCCACCGGGGACACCGACGATCAATCCACCGGCGAGCCCGCGACCACCACCGGTCCCGTCCCCGACACCTCCGGCGGCACGACGACCGCGTCGACCACCACGCCGGCGACCACCCTGCCCGCGCCCACCACCACCGAGCCCACCGGTGGCAGCCCGACCACCGACGCGCCCGAGCCGACCACCGACGCCCTCACCACCACCCCGTTCATCCCCGGGCCCGACGGCGGTCCGCAGATCGAGTGCGACCCGTGGGTCGAGGACTGTCCCGAGGGACAGAAGTGCATGCCGTGGGCCGACGACGACGGGAGCAGCTGGAACGCCCTCAAGTGCGTCGACATCGTCCCGGACCCTGACGGCCTCGGCGAGCCGTGCAGCGTCATCGGCTCGGGGGTCAGCGGCGAGGACACCTGCGACAAGCACATGCAGTGCTTCAACGTCGACCCCGACACGCTCCAGGGCACCTGCCTCGCCATGTGCACGGGCTCGCCCGACAAGCCCGGCTGCGAGCAGCCCGACGCCACCTGCAGCCTCTCCGGCGACGGCGTGCTCATCCTCTGCCTGCCGAACTGCGACCCGCTCGCGCCCGACTGCAACCCCGGCGACACCTGCATCCCCCACCCGCACGGCGAGGGCTTCACCTGCGTCATCGACGCCGGCGGCGACGAGGGCCAGCTGTTCGGCCCGTGCGAATACGTCAACTTCTGCGACCCCGGCCTCCTCTGCATCGAGGCCAAGTTCGCCGCAGAGTGCGACCAGGACGCGATCGGCTGCTGCCTCCCGTATTGCGACCTGACCGCCCCGCCGAGCTGCCCCGGCGCGGGCCAGGAGTGCACGCCGTACTTCGAGCAGGGCCAGGCCCCGGCCGGCCACGAGGACCTGGGCCTGTGCCTCCTGCCCATGCCCTAGCCTTTCGTGCAGGTCCTATTTTACATGTTCCATGAGACATGCCCGATGAAGCATGTCGAAGGACATCCACACGTATCGCCGGTCCACCGCTCCTAAGGAGGTTATCGTCATGTCCACCCGATCTTTCGCGCTCCCCCTGTTCGTCCTGCTCGCCTGCGGCGACCCCAAGGCCGACACCGACACGGCCGGCCCGGGCGGTGAGCCGACCGACGGCAAGACGACCCCGGGCATGTTCGACAGCTCGAGCTCGAGCGACGGCACCGCCAGCAGCGGCGGTCCGGGCACGAGCGGCGATCCGTCGCAGGGCACCAGCGAGGACCCGCCCGGCGTCAGCACCAGCACCAGCGGCGTCATGAGCACCACCATCCCCGACCCGGCCGACCTCGGGCCGGTCGAGTGCGATCCGTTCGCCGACGACTGCCCGGAGGGCCAGAAGTGCACCGGCTACGGCGACGGCGGCGACAACGGCTGGCACCAACTCAAGTGCGTGCCGATCGATCCGCAGCCGGACCAGGCCGGCGATCCTTGTACCGTCGTCGGCGCGGTCAACTCCGGCGTCGACTCGTGCGACGAGGGCCTGATCTGCTTCTGGGTCGACCAGAACCTGCAGGGCACCTGCGTGCCGTGGTGCAGCGGCAGCTTCGAGGAGCCGACCTGCGAGGACCCCGACGCCTTCTGCAACGTGTCCGGCGACAGCGTCCTCAGCCTGTGTCTCGGGACCTGCGACCCGCTGCTGCAGGACTGCCAGCCCGGCGACGCCTGCTACCAGCACCCGTCCCGGGACGTGTTCACCTGCGTCCCCGACCTCAGCCTCGACGAGGGCGAGCTGTTCGATCCGTGCGAGTACATCAACGTCTGCGACCCCGGCCTCGCGTGCTTGCCCGCGGAGCTCACGGCCGAGTGCGACCCGATGACCTACGGCTGCTGCGTGCCGTTCTGCGACCTCATCCAGCCGAACACCTGCCCCGGTGAGGGCCAGGAGTGCCTTCCCGCGCTCGCCGATCCGCCGCCGAAGTACGAGAACGTCGGTGTCTGCGCGCTGCCCGGGTGAGTGAGCGTCGGGCCGCGGCGATGCGGTGACTCGATCCCGCCGCGGCGTCGCAGCTCGCCGCGAGCGGCGTCGCGAGCTCGCTCGCTGGCGTCCTCGCCCTGCCCCTCGACGAGGCGCGCTACACTCGCGGTGGTGCGCACCTCGGCCGTCCTTCTCCTGCTCGCCTGCGCCTGCGCGGGCGCTCCCGTCGGCCCCGCGGGCACCACCGCCGACGCCGGCACGACCACGAGCGGCGGGCAGCGCTGGACCACAGAGGTGCAAGATCCGACCACCGGCACCACCGGCACCACCGGCACCACTCCCGTCAGCACCGGCGCCAGCGAGCCGGAGCTGCCGAGCGACGGCTTTCACTGCGACCCGCGGCTGCAGGACTGCCCGGCCGGCCACAAGTGCACCCCGTTCGCCGCCGACATGGGCGACGACTGGAACGGCGCGCGCTGTGTCCCGCTCGCCGCCGATCCGGCGGGGCTCGGCGAGCCGTGCGAGACCCAGGGCTACCCGCACAGCGGCATCGACGACTGCGGCCCCGGGCTGATGTGCTGGTACTTCGAGAGCAACGCCGACCTGCGCGGCCGCTGCCTCGGCCTGTGCGACGAGGACGACGGCTGCGTCGACCCCGACGCGCGCTGTTACGTGCAGCAGTCGGCCAGCTACCTCTGCTACCCGCTGTGCGATCCGCTGGCGCAGGATTGCCCGCCGCCGGCGACCCTGTGCGTGCGCTCGAGCAGCGTCGACGGCTTCATCTGTCGCTACGCGCCCGCGGGCGAGCCGGCGGGTGCGGGGGTGCCCTGCGCCGGCGAGACCGAGTGCGCGCCCGGGCACGTGTGTGATCCGGCCGACCTCGTGAGCGGCTGCGCGGGCGAGCGCTGCTGCGCTCCGCTCTGTTCTTTGAGCCAGCCGAACTGCCCGGCCGAGCTGCCACAGTGCCAGCCCTACGACGCCGCGCCGCCGCCCGAGTACGCCGACCTGGGGGTCTGTCGCGCCGCGTGAGGTCGCCGCCGCGCCACCCGCCGCGCGCGGCTGCGGGCCTGACGATCTGTCTCTTCGGCCAGCCGTGCCGCGCGGCCCCCGCGCCGCGATCGTGTTAAACTGCGGCCGCAATGATCGCCGGCATGTCGCCCATGGCCCTGCTCCTGAACGCCATCCTCGCGGCGCTGGCGGGCTTTTTGCTGGGCAACCTGTGGTACCGCCACCGCCGCGCCCTCGACCGCGACCGGGCCCGCTGGTCCGGCCTCGCCGAGCGGCGGGGCTGGCACCTCGTCGAGCGCGCCGGCGGCTTCGCGGTCATCGGCAACGCCGACCAGGTCGCCTTTCACCTCAGCCAGGGCGCCCTCGCCCACGGCGACCTCGGCGTGTTCCTCGAGGCTCGCATCGACCGCAGCCCATGGGTCGTGATCGAGGTGTTCGCCCTCAGCTCGCCGATCGCCTACACCGCGCGGCGCCCCGGCGACCGCGTGCGCACCGGCGACGACGCCTTCGACGCCCGCTTCGCCACCCACGCCTCGCCGCCGCGGCGGGCCGCTGCTCTGTGCGACGCGCCGCTGCGGACCGCGCTCGAGGGCCTGCCGCGCCCTTACCTGATGGTCCAAAACGGCATCGTCGTGCTGATCTGGCCGTGGGACAAGCTGCCGACCGACGCCCAGCTCGACGCGGCGCTGGCGGTCCTGCGGGCCCTGGCCGCCCACGCCGCGCCGGCCGGCACCTGAACCCGAGGGCATGTCCCTATGGGCAGGTCCCCGGCGACATGCCCTTTCGGACATGCCCCTCGGCACCTGCCCGAAGCGCCAGCCTCAGAACGGCTGCTCGGCGCTCAGCATCAGCCGCTGCGACAGCTGGTACAGCTCGCTGTCGCGGGTGACGAGGCGGGGCGAGTGGTCGATCACCTCGTCGAGCCCGGTCAGGATCGTCCGCGGCCCGCGGCAGCCGACCATCACGTCGCCCTCGACGATCGGCTGGCCCTCGAGGCCGCCGATCTGGGCCACGTCGGCGGCGCCGGAGCCGAGCAGGCCGGCCAGGGTGTTGTCGAGCGCCGTCGGGCTGCCGCCGCGGGCGATGTGGCCGACCGAGTTGATGCGCACCTCCATCGGGTGGCCGAGGTGCGACTCGATGGCCCGGTCGGACTCGAGCTTGTGCTTCAGGCCCTCGCACCAGTCCTCGCCGGCGCGGCGGCGCACGCCCTCGGCGACGACGATGATGAAGTAGCGGTAGTCGCGGCGGACGCCGGCGTCGAGCGAGCGGACGATGCGGTCGTGGTCCCAGGTCTCCTCGACCTCGGGGATGGCGACCACCGCCGCGCCGCCGGCGATGGCCGACTGCAGGGCCAGCCAGCCCGACGTGTTGCCCATGACCTCGAGGATGATCGCGCGGCGGTGCGACTCGATGGTGTCACGCAGCTTGCGGATGGCGTCGACCACGTTGTTGAGCGCGGTGTCGTAGCCGATCGAGTACTCGGTGCCGTGCAGGTCGTTGTCGATGGTGCCGGGGATGCCGATGACGCGGAACGGCCGGCGCGGGAAGTGCTGGCGGAACGCCTCGCCGATGATGCGAGCGCCGCGGAACGAGCCGTCGCCGCCGATCACGATCAGGTTGTCGACCCGCATCTGGTAGAGGTTGATGGCCGCGACCTTGAGGAAGTCGTCGCGGGCCGCCACGCGCTCGGCGTAGCTCGCGTGGCCCTCGGGCGGCAGCAGCAGCTCGGGCACGCGGCCGGTGCCGATGAAGGTGCCGCCGCGGTGGATGATGTCGCGGACCGCCCGGCGGTCGACGTTGCGATCGGACGACGAGTCGAGCCGGCGCGCGAGGCCGCGGAAGCCGTCGCGGAAGAACACGATCTCGCAGTCCGGGTCGCGCATCTTGAGGCAGCGAAAAGCGGCGCGAACGGCCGCGTTCATCCCCGGGGCGTCGCCCCCGCTCGTCAGAATTCCGATGCTCATTGGCTGCTCGTGGGCTGTCCGCCGCGCGGAGGCCGGAGTATACCGGAGCGGTGAGCGTCGCCCAGCGTGCCTTCGCCGTGGCCCTCGCCCTCGCGGCGTGCCGACCCGCCTACACCGTCCAGGCGCCCGCAGCCGGCGCCCCGTGCCCGGAACCGGCCCCGGCGGCGTCTGTCGCCGCGCCCGCGCCGCCCGCGAGCCAGGGCCAGGCGGTCTCCGCCTACCTGGCCGAGCACTACACCAAGCGCGAGGTGCGAATCCCGATGCGCGACGGGGTGCATCTTCACACGGCGATCTACATCCCGAAGGACACCTCGAAGACCTACCCGATCCTGCTGAAGCGCACCCCCTACAGCTGCAGCCCCTACGGCGCGGACAAGTTCCCCGAGCGGATCGGCCCGAGCCCGATCTTCCTGCGCGCCGGCTACATCTTCGTCGACCAGGACGTCCGCGGCGCGTTCATGTCCGAGGGCGAGTTCGTCAACATGACGCCGCACCTGGCCCAAAAGTCAGGTCCGAAGGACGTCGACCAGAGCACCGACACCTACGACACGATCGCCTGGCTGGTCGCCCACGTCGCGGCCAACAACGGCAAGGTCGGCCTCTACGGCATCTCCTACCCCGGCTTCTACGCCGCCGCCGGCATGATCGATCCGCACCCGGCGCTGGCGGCAGTCAGCCCGCAGGCGCCGATCGCCGACTGGTGGTACGACGACTTCCACCACCACGGCGCGTTCTTCCTGCCGCACACCTTCAACTTCTTCTCCTCGTTCGGCAAGCCGCGGCCGGAGCCGACCACCGAGTGGAACCGCCGCTTCGACCACGGCACCGGCGACGGCTACCAGTTCTTCCTCGACGCCGGTCCCCTGAAGAACCTGCAGGAGCGCCACCTGCACGGCGAGATCGCGTTCTGGAACGAGATGCTCGAGCACCCGAACCGCGACGAGTTCTGGCAGAGGCGCGACCTGCTGCCGCACCTGCGCAAGGTCGCCCCCGCGGTCATGGTCGTGGGCGGCCTGTTCGACGCCGAGGACCTGTACGGCCCGCTCAACATCTACCGCACCGTCGAGCACAACGACCCGAGCGCCTACAACATCCTCGTCATGGGCCCGTGGGGCCACGGCGGCTGGTCGCGCACCGAGGGTGAGCGCCTCGGCGACATCGAGTTCGGCGCCAAGACCTCGCGGGAGTACCAGGAGCGGCTCGAGCTGCCGTTCTTCGAGCACTTCCTCAAGGGCGTCGGCGCCCCGCCGAGCGGCGAGGCTCACCTGTTCGACACCGGGGCGAACACGTGGCGCAGCTTCCCCGCCTGGCCGCCGCAGGCTGGCGCGAAGGACATGTACTTCGGGGAAGGCGGCTCGCTGACCGCGGATGTCCCCAAGACCAGGTCCGGCTTCGACGCGTTCGACAGCGACCCGGCCCGCCCGGTCCCCTTCACCCAGGAGATCGCCAGCGGGATGACGAAGGAGTACATGACCGAGGACCAGCGGTTCGCCGCCCGTCGGCCCGACGTGCTGGTCTACGAGACCCCGCCGCTGACCGAGGACCTGACCGTGGCCGGCCCGGTCGATGCCGAGCTGTGGGTGTCGACCACCGGCACGGACGCCGACTGGATCGTCAAGCTCATCGACGTGCTCCCGGGCACCACCGGGGCCACCAGGGGTGAGCGCGACGAGATCAAGTACGGCAAGCTCGGCGGCTACCAGATGCTGGTCCGCAGCGAGGTGGTGCGCGGCCGCTTCCGCGACAGCGCGGAGAAGCCGGCCCCGTTCGTGCCCGGCAAGATGACGAAGGTGACCGTGCCGCTGCTCGACGTGCTCCACACGTTTAAGAAGGGGCACCGCGTGATGATCCAGGTCCAGAGCACCTGGTTCCCGCTGGTCGACCGCAACCCGCAGACCTTCGTGCCCAACATCTTCAAGGCCGAGGCCCGCGATTTTAAGAAAGCGACGCACAAGGTCCACCGCGCGGGCGCCCACGCCAGCCGGGTGCGCCTGCCGGTGCTCGGCGCGGCGCCGGCGGCGAAGTAGCGCGTACTCCGGCGGGCTCTCCGTGGGCGCGGCGAGGCCGACGGCCCAGAGGCGCGTCACGTGGGCGTGGCGCCGACGCTTCGCGCTCTCGGAGCGAGCCCGGTCCAGGCCGATGCGACATGTCCTGGTCGACATGTTCGATCGAGCATGGCCGATCGCGCATGCTCCCATGGACATGTCCATCCGCGCACGTCCTTCAGGTCCGCGCCTGGTCCGGCTCGGTGAGCTCCTGGCTCGCGTCGGCTGCGCCGATCTTCGACACGCCCGCGCGGTCGCCTTCTCAGCCTCGCGCCTTGCGGCCCGCGAACACGGCGAGGTGTCGCTCGCGCTCGGCGCGGTAGCGTCGCTTCAGCCGCACGGCGGCCGGAGCGATCGCCTGCGCCAGCGCTCCGCTCTCGGCCAGGGCGGCGACGCGTGGCAGGAACCGCGACACGGCGCGCACCCTCGCGCTGTCACGCGCCCGCAGGCGGCGGGCGTTGTCGGCGGCCCACGCGTCGTAGTCGAGCGCCGCCGCCAGCGCGAGCAGCTGCTCGATGTCGCCCTCGGTGAGGGTGAACTCGGCCAGGTACCTGCCGATCGTGCGGAAGTGCTTCTGCTCCGCGGGGAAGCCGGCCGCCAGCAGCACGAGCCCGCGGGCCAGCCCCTCGCCGAGCGGTGCGACGAGCTTGAGCGGCGCGTCGCAGGCGGGGCACGCCTCGGCCTCGGTCCGTGGGCTCTCCGGCGGCCCCGGGCGCACGCTCCATCGCGTCCCGCACACGTGGCAGCGGACCCGCCCGCGCGGGCGCTCAGCCACGCCTGTCCCCGGCGTCATGCCCGTTCGGACATGCCCGATCGCACCTGGTCATACAAACCTGCCCTTCCAGACAGCCCAGCTCACGCCCGCTTCTTGAGCACGAAGGTGGTCTGGCACCACTCCGGCTGCGGCGCCGCCAGCGGGGCCGCGACGCGCGGCCGGGTGTTGCGGGCGACCGTCTTGGTCGTCAGGTCCATGAAGCAGGTGGTCACTGCGATCCCGCCGGCGTCGGCGGGCGCGAGTTTGATAAAGGCGACCGTGTTGCTGATCTCGGTGCCGAAGTGGTACGCGCGCAGGTTCGGCGGGCCCGCCGGGCCGCCGGGATAGGCCAGCGGGAACGTCAGGAGCCCCTTGTCCTGCACGTCGAACGCCTGGGCGCCGATCGACTCCATGGTCGGGATCATGCACGCCGGCGAGCTGACGAGCTCCCACACCTTGCGGTCCTTGGCGGTGTCGAGCTCGAGCAGGCGGCTGTGGTGGACGTCGCCCGAGAGCACCAGCACGTCGTACGGCGCGTTCGTCAGGGCCCGCCAGATCCGCGAGTACTCGGCCGAGAAGTCGGGCGGCTGGTAGTCCATCCAGTTGCCGCGCGCGATCCACAGGGGCTGGCCGAACAGGGCGATCCCCGGCGCCTTCAGGTTGGCGGCCCAGCGCTCGAACGCCACCAGCTCGGCCTCGCTGGTCATGCGCGGGCTGGCGGTCTTCATGACAGTGCGGCCGGCTCGAAGGTCGAGCGCGAAGCACGACACCGGCGGGATGTCGAAGCGGTACGACAGGCCCGAGCGCGCCGCGGGCGGCGGGTTCAGCACTGACTGGAACAGCTTGAGCGAGCCCAGGGCCGCCGCGGTGTAGTCGGCGCGCGCGTTCGCCATGCTGCGCGCCAGGTGGATCTGCCACTCCGGGTAGTTGTTCCACAGCTCGTGGTCGTCCCACAGGCAGAAGGTCGGCAGGTACGACAGCACGTCGGCGTAGCCGCTGCGCCAGTAGTACTGCAAGTAGCGCCCCACGGTCTCCTCAGCGCCGCTGCGGGCCTGCCCGGGCGCGGCGCCGACGTCGACGTAGATGTTGTCGCCGACCAGCAGCTTGGCCGCCAGCGGCCCGTAGCTCGGCGCCGACTGCAGCACCTGCAAGTAGTCCTTGTGGCGCCCGAACGCCTCGTAGTAGCAGCTCGCCAGCGCCAGAGAGATGCCGGCCTTCGGCAGCTCGGCGGGGAACGTCTTGACGTGGACCGGCCGCTCGCTGCCGGCGCGCAGGTGATAATCGGCGCCGGGCCGCAGGCCCTCGGCCTCGCACACCCACAGCGACAGCCCCGCCTTGCGGATGTGTTGATCGATGCGCGAGTCGCCGGCCGCGTGCGCGCGGATCTTCAGCGCCGGCGCGGGACCGCCCTGCAGCGCCTCGATCGTCAGGGCGGGCTGCGCGTCGCCGCTGGCGATCACGAGCGCGCGCAGGCGATCGGTGCTGACGGCGCCTGGGATGATGCGGACCGGCACGGAGGGCTCTTCACCCCACGGTAACGCAGGCATCGCGACGGCTCAACCGCGGACTTGCCTGCTCATGCGACGTCGTGGCAGACGAGGGATCATGCCGGCGATCGTCCGCGAGGGTCAGCGCGTGGTCTTCGACGAGCTCGGCCGCAGCGGGGCCCGCGTCGTCGTCCTCGCCCACAACTTGCTCGCCCACCGCGGCAGCTTCGCCGCCGTCGCCGCGCGGCTCGCCACGCGCGCGCGCGTCGTCAACGTCGACCTGCGCGGCCACGGCGACAGCCACGGCACCACCCGCGCGTTCTCGACCGCCGATCTGGCCGCCGACCTCGCCGCGGTGCTCGGCACGCTGGCCGCCCGCGACGCGATCGTCGTCGGCACCTCGCTCGGCGCCGCCGCGGCCGTCGAACTGGCCCGCGTGCGCCCCGAGCTGGTCGGCGCTCTGGTGCTCATCGCCGCCAACCCGTACGCCGCCAGCGCGCGCGACCGCCTGACCTTCGGCGCGCTGGCGACGATCCTGCGCACGCTGGGCCCGCGCCCTGTCCTCACCAGCATCCTCGCCGGGCTGCACGCGCCCGACGCCGCGGCCGACGTGCGCGGCACGACCACTGCCCACCTGCAGGCGATGGACCGACGTGACATGGCCCGCGCGGTGAATGCCTGGGCCTCGCGCCCCGCCCTGCTCGACGAGCTCGGCGGCCTCCGCCTGCCCACGCGCGTGGTCGTCGGCGGCGCCGACTCGCCGGCGCTCGCGGCCGCGGGGCGCGTCGTGGCCGACAAGCTCGGCGCCGAGCTGCGCACGATCGCCGGCGCCGGCCACACGGTCCAGGCGGAGCGCCCGGCAGAGGTCGCGGCGATCGTCGAGGAGCTGCTCGCCGAGACAGGTTCTTAAAAACATGTCCGATGCGAAATGTTTTGAAGGACATGCTCTTCGAAACATGTCCTGAACGACCGCCAGGCGGCGCGGCCACGGGGCGCGGGACCCGGCAGCCGGGGCTCACCAGGTGGGCGGAGGCAGCGGCGCGCCGACCTGGAAGCGCGGGGCCCCGGTCGCCTGATCGACGGCGAGCAGCATCCCGGGCTTGAACACGTACAGGGTCTGCGACGGCGAGCCCGGGTGCGAGGCGAGCAGCAGCGACCGCGCGTAATACCAGTTGTCGGCGAAGGTGGGCGACACGTTGGGCAGATCGCCGCGCCCGATGCTACGCGCCCACTGCAGCTCGCCGGTGCGCGCGATCGAGGCCACGATCTCGGTCACCTCGGTGCGCGCCTCGACCTTCTTGGCCTCGAACGAGGTCGACGACGGGTTGTTCTGGACGGTCACGCCGCGGTACGCGGTCCCGTTGAAGAAGGCCCGCGGCCACGACAGCTCGAAGCCGGTGATCGAGGGGCTGAAGTCGATGGCGTCCGCCGAGTTCGGCAGGCGCACCTGCAACCAGTCCTCCTCCTGGCGGAACGCGACGTCGCTGATATGAAGCAGCACCGATCGCTTGGGATCGCCGTCGGTGGTCCGGAGGTCGGAGCACCACGCGTTGCCGACCCGCTTATACTGCGACTTGCTGTACCTGCCGCAGAGCTCGGGCGGATAGCCGCGGACGTTATCGTCGGCCGCGTACGGCGTTGGATCGGCGTGGGCGTTTTGCAGCGGGCTGATGATCCTCAGCTCGCTGGTGGGGTCGCCCGCGTGCAGGCAACCCGCGGGCCGATCGCTGCGGACGTCGGCCAACACCCCGGCGGCGCTGAGCATGATGCCGCCGTCGCGCTCGTCGGCGATGCCGATCCAGAAGTTGCCGTCGACGAGGCACGCGGCGCCCGTGGCCGGCGGGACCTGCGGCGGGAACTCGCCGGACTTGACCGAAGCGCCGCCCTCGGCGACGAGCATCCACGTGCGGTTCCCGGCCACGAGGTACGCGCCGGGGCCGGCGAGCGTCAGCGCCACCGCCGGTACGCGCTCATTCACCGCCCAGCCGTTCTTGCGCACGAGGTCGGCCGGCACCGGGCCGGTCGCGGCCTGCCACAGCACGCGACCCGTGGCCTCTTCGAGCGCGACGAACTTGCCCTCCGCGCCCTCGTGGATCCACCCCGCCACCTTGCCGTCGGCGGTGCGCGCGGGGATCGAGGCCCAGAGCGCGCCGGGCAGCACGACCGGCGGCGGATCGAGGGCGGGCACCGACCAGGTGTCGACGACCGGGCCCTTCAGGTAGGTTTCGCTGTAGCTCTCTCGAAGCATCAGCGGAACCACTACTGCCCAGGTCGCACAGAGGATGCCGCCGCCGATCAACAAGTTGCGCGAGCTTCGCTTCACGGCCGCGACTATAGCGGCGACGCGCGCGCGAGAGGGCGCAGCGGCGAACGCGGCGCAGATCGGGGGCGCTTTTCGCCATGTCCGCGCGGTCAGGTCGTCACCGAGCGGGACGCAGATGTCCGTTCGGTCAGGTCGAGACCGCGCACGCGCCGTCTACCTCGGCGCAGCGGTTCATGTCCGATCGGACAGGAGACGACGGCGTCCGGTGGGAGCCTCGCGGCGAGGTACTCCCTCCATGTCCGTTCGGCCAGGCCTCGCCCGCGCGAGCCGACCTCGGTGAAGCATTTCCTGTCCGTTCGGACAGATCAACGACCGCGCCCCGGGGACGTATCTCGGAGAGGGGCTCTCTCCGACCTTTCGGCCAGATCATGCGCCGCCGCGCGTCCGTCCTCGCCCCCATCACATGTCCTTCGCGACATGTCAGCGCAAGCGACCGGCGAAGCTCGCGCGCCGGTCCGCACCACCTGTCCTTCAGGACATGCAGCCCGGCGCGGAGCTCAGGCCGCGCGCGCGAGCCGCTGGATCAGCATGCGCCGCTCGGCGCTCACGGTCGGTCGGCGGAGGAACTTGACCATGTCGTCGAGGCCGGCCAGCGTCAGCTGGAACATCGGGAACACCCGCGCGATCTCGGCGATCGTGCCCGAGCGCCACAGGCTCGGCTGCTCGGGGTTGAGCCACACCGAGCGCGGGAAGCGGTCGGCGATGCGGGCCAGCCACGTCAGGCCCGAGGGGCCGCGGTTCGACTCCCACCAGTCGCCGCTCGTCATCGTCAGCTCGCCCGGGTGCATGTACGCGTCGCCGACGACGATCACCGTCCACTTGTGGTCGAGCTCGCGCAGCAGGTTGCTCGTGAGCACCGGCTTGCGGAACTGGGCGTCCTCGTAGACGCGGCCGTACACGCAGTTATGGAAGTAGTACGAGCGCAGCTCCTTGAAGCCGCCGCCCTGGTGGGCCGCGCTGAACAGGCGCGACACCAGGTGCGCGTGCGGGTCCATGCTGCCGCCGACGTCGAGCAGCAGCAGCGTCCGCACCTGGCTGTGGCGCTCGGGGGTCAGCACGACCTCGATGTCGCCGCAGTTGCGGGCGGTGGCGTCGATCGTCTCGTCGAGGTCGAGCTCGAGCTTGCCGTCCTCGCGCGACAGCCGACGCAGGCGCCGCAGCGCCGCGGCGATCTGGCGGGTGTCGAGGACGACGTCCTTGCGGAACTCCTGGAACCGCCGCGCGTCGGCGACGGCCAGCGCCGAGCGGCCGCCGCCCTGCCCGCCCACGCGGATGCCGGCCGGGTTCTGCCCGCCCTGGCCGAACGGCGAGGTGCCGCCGGTGCCGACCCACGTGTTGCCGCCGTCGTGGCGCTCCTTCTGCCGCTTGAGCCGATCGAGCAGCTCCTGCCGCAGCGTCTCGAGGTCGAGGGCCTTGAGCGCGGCGAGGGTCGCCTCGTCGAGCTCGGCCAGCGCCTTCGGGTCCTGCAGCCACGCCTCGACGCCGGCGAGGAGCCCGCGCAAGTCGGCCTCGACGCCGCGGAAGACCTGGCCGAACACGCGGTCGAACTCGTCGTAGTGGACCTCCGACGAGACCAGCAGGCAGCGCGCGACCTGGTAGAAGCCGTCGAGCGAGTTCTGATGGAGGCCGCGCGACAGCGCGTCGAGCAGCGCCAGCCAGTTGTGAGTGCTGACCGGCACGCCGCGCGAGCGCAGCGCGTAGAAGAACTCGAGGAACAGGGCGCCGCCGGGCGATTCGTATGGCGTTGCGAACATGTCCTCAGGAACCTGTCCTCGCCTTCAGGCGGCGGCCGACGTTGTCGATGTCCTGCTCCTTCTTGAGCAGGGTGCCGAGGAAGGGGATCTTGGCCCCCAGCAGCTTCGCCGGGTCGATCCCCGACAGGCGGAGCGCCGACAGCCAGTCGATGAGCTCGCTGGTGCTCGGCGGCTTGCGCAGGCCCTCGACCGCCCGCAGGGTGTAGAACGCCTCGAGCGCGCCGGCGAGCAGCTTGTCCTCGACGTCCGGGTGGTGGACGCGGACGATTCGCGCCATGAGCGCCTTGTCGGGGAACTCGATCCAGTGGAACACGCAGCGGCGCAAGAAGGCGTCGGGCATCTCCTTCTCGTTGTTGCTGGTGATGATCACGATCGGCCGCTGACGGGCCGCGACGACGGCGCCGGTCTCGGGGACGGTGAACTCCATCGCGTCGAGCTCATGGAGCAGGTCGTTCGGAAACTCGAGGTCGGCCTTGTCGATCTCGTCGATGAGGACCACGACCCGCCGCTCGCTGGCGAACGCGCGGCCGAGCGGCCCCATGCTGATGTAGCGAGAGATGTCGCGCACGTCGCCGTCGCCGAACCGCGAGTCGTGCAGGCGCCGTACCGCGTCGTACTGATACAGTCCGTCGACCGCTTTCGTCGTCGATTTGACATGCCAGCGCTCCAGTGGACACTCGAAGAAATTGGCGATATCTCGCGCCAGAAGCGTCTTCCCGGTGCCGGGCTCGCCCTTGACGAGCAGCGGCCGGCCGAGTGCGACCGCGACGTCGACGGCGCGCGACAGTTCGGGAGAGACGATGTACTCGGAAGTCCCTGAGAAGCTCTGCACTTCCGAAGAGCTTGGCACAACCCCCGCCCCGATCATGTCCGCCCCCCCCGTACGAACCTCACGCCCCGCCTGGCTGGCTGCCCTCGCCGGCCTCGCGCTGCCCATCGGTCCCACCGCCGCCCTGCTGACGTTCGGGCCGAGCTGCGACGAGGACGGCGACGAGGACGCGTACGTGGCGGTCGGCCGTCCGGGCGCCGTCCGCGAGGCCGCGCACGCGGACGACGAGCCCTGGGCCGAACCCGGCGACGCCCCATCGGAGCCGCCGCGCCCGGCCGCCGCGCCCGGCGAGGCGCCGAAGGTGGCGACGCCCGAGGTCGTGACGCGGCCGCTCCCGCTCGGCATCCGCGGGGCCGCGCGGACCATCGTCGTCTACGCCGCGCCGCGCCACGGCAGCGACATGCGCGGCCGCATCGACGGCGGCAGCACCTTCTCCGTGTTCGAGCTGGTCTCGGGGACAGATTGCCCCGGCGAGGGCTGGGCCCGCGTCGACCACGACAGCTACGCCTGCCTCAAGAACGCGGTGGCCGACGACCGCGAGCCGGTGCTGCAGCCGCTGATCCCGGAGGGCCTGCTGGTGCCCTTCATCTACGCCAAGCCGCGGGCCGATCGGCAGGGCAACCTGCTGGTCGAGGTGCCGCGCTACAAGAGCAAGTTCGCCCTGACGCAGGGGGCCGAGCCGCTCGAGATCCTGGCGGCCAATCATCAGTACGCGTTCGTCGAGGAGATCCAGATCCCCGGCCACGGCAAGGTGATGCTCGACGGGGCCGAGCAGGTCGTGCCGCTCGAGGGGCTGAAGTTCGAGAAGCCGAGCGAGTTCTCCGGCCGCGAGCTGACCGTGCGCCCGATCCCGGCCGGGCTCGCGGCCGCGTGGACGGTCTCCCGCGAGGCGGTGTTGCGGCGCCAGCCGAGCCTCAAGGCCGCGCTCGACGGTCAGCTCGAGTACCACCAGGCGCTCGACGTGAAGCCCGAGCCGCTGCGCGGCGGCGGGGCGCGGTGGTTCGAGATCCCCGACCACTTCGGCCCCGGCGTGTCCGCTTACGTCGAGGCCGACAAGCTGCGCCTATGGGTCGACGGCCCGGCCCTCGACGACATCCGCGACGACGAGACCTGGGTCGACGTCGACGTCGGTCAGCAGACGCTGGCGGTGATGCGCGGGCAGCAGCCGATCTTCGTGACCCTGGTGTCGAGCGGCACCGGCCACAAGCCCAACACCGCCACGCCGCGCGGGGTCTACCGGATCCGCAACAAGCTCGCCTACGGGCCGATGCGCAACCGCGCCGAGGACGCCGAGGACTCGCCGTACCACGTCGAGGCCGTGCCGTGGGTGCAGTACTTCTTCCGCCGCTTCGCCCTCCACGGCGCGTACTGGCACGACGGCTTCGGCCACCGCAAGAGCCACGGCTGCGTCAACCTGTCGCCCCGCGACGCCCGCTACGTGTTCGAGCGCACCGGCCCGCAGCTGCCGCCCGGCTGGATGACGGCCTACGAGCACGGCGACCGCCCGGGCAGCGTGGTGCGCGTGCGCAAGGGGCTGGAGCCGTCGCCCGACCGCCGGACCGAGGTCGAGCCCGCCGGCGAGGACGAGGTCCTGGTCGCCCGCGCCGAGCCGCCGGGTGTCTGATCGGGCAGGTTCTCGAGGACAGGTTCGACGCGACAGGGCCTCGGGGACATGTCTCCGGGGGCATGGCGCGAACGACAGGTTTACCCCACGCTGAGCCGTGCGGTTCCGGGGCGCCCGGCGCGGCGACGGCTGCTGCGCGCGGGGACATGTCTCTTGCGACATAAACGAAGAGCCCTGTCCACCGGGACAGGGCCCTCTCGCGGCTCACGCTGCGGCACGCCGGCCGCGTAACGCTCACTTGGGCGGCGGCGGGAGGTCGCCCAGACCCTCGCGCGGCGGCTTGCTCGGCTTGATGGTCTTCTTGGGCTCTTCCTTGGGCGGCTCCGGCTTCGGCGTCGTCTTCTTCGGCGTCGTCTTCTTCGGCGTCGTCTTGGCCGGCTCGGGCGTGGGAGTCGGCGTGGTCGCGGGCGGCGTGGTCGCAGGCGGCGTGGTCGCCGGCGGCGTCCCGGCAGCGGGCGGCGTGCCCGCGGCAGGCGGCGTCCCGGCAGCAGGCGGCGTCCCTGCGACCGGAGGCACACCCGCGACGGGCGGCGTGCCCGCGGCGGCGGCGGGATCGACCGCGGCCGGCGGGGTCCCGGCGGTCGCGGCGGGCGGCGGCGTCTCGGCGGGCGCGGCGTTGACGGTCTCTTCGGTGGCCTTGCCGCCGAGGAACGCGGCATAGGCCGCGCCACCGCCGACGACCAGCAGGCCGACGAGCACGATCAGCCACGAGGGCATGCCCGGGCTGAGGTTGCTGGCCATGCGCTCGGGTCGCTCGCGCGACAGGTCAGGCATGCTGTCGAGGCTGCCGACGAAGGTGCGTCCGCCGGCCTCGGGCTTGGCGTGGGTGCCCGTGAACTCGAACACGGTGCGCGAGCCGCCGGTCTGCAGCTCGTCCATGCGGGCGTTGCCGGGCGGCGGCGGCACCGGACCCGACTGCGGGTGATGGTGGGCCTGCTGCACCGGCTGCTGCGGCACCTGTCCCTGGGGATAGGCGCCCTGCGGGTACTGGCCGGGCGGCGGGTACTGACCGGGCGGGTACTGGCCCGGTGGATACTGCCCCGGCGGGTACTGGCCGGGGTGCTGCTGGGCGGCCATCGGCACCTGTCCCTGGGGATAGGCGCCCGGCGGCGGATGCTGCGCCTGCGGGTACGGCTGTTGCCCCGGCAGCGGCGCCGCGCCCGGGTGGGGCTGCGCGAGGACCCGGGGAGCTGCACTGCCACGCCGAGCTGTGCGGGCACGTACTGCGGCTGGGCGGGGTTCTGCGAGCTGCCCAGCGGTACAGTGGAGGACGGCGGGTGCTGATTCACAGGCGAAGACTCCTTGGGCCGGAGCGAGTGTGCCACGCGGGCGCTCCCTGAGCGAGGAATCCGCGACCGAGGCCGGACGCGCCAAGGCGCGCGCGACTTTTGCTAGGCTCGTCCGCGATGCGTGAGTCAGGCGGACGTTTCATCGCCATCGAGGGGATCGACGGGAGCGGCACGACGCTGCAGACGCGCGCGCTGGCGCATTGGCTCCGACAGCGCGGCCACGAGGTGCACGAGACCCGCGAGCCCAGCGGCGGCGCGATCGGCCGGCTTATCCGCGAGCGCCTCCACGTCGAGGCCGAACCCATCGATCCCGCGGCGCTGGCCCTCCTGTTCGCGGCGGATCGCCTCGAGCACATCGCGCACGAGATCGATCCGGCCCGCCGCCGCGGCTGCGTCGTCGTCTCCGATCGCTACCTCCTGTCCTCGCTCGCGTACCAGTCCCTCGACTGCGATCTCGACTGGGTCCGCTCGATCAACCACGCGGCCCCGGCGCCCGATCTCTACGTCTTCCTCCGCGTGCCCGCCGAAGTGGCGTTCGCCCGCGTCCAGCGCCGCGCCGCCGAGGGCGCCGCCGTCAGCGAGCGCTTCGACGCGCTCGAGCTGCAGCGCCGCGTCGCCCGCCTCTACGACGCGGCCCGCGAGCGCGGAGACCTGGGCGAGATCGTGGTTTTGGACGGCACTCTGCCCCCCGATCAGGTCACGGCTCAGATCGGCGAGGTCTGCGCCCAGCGCGGGCTGTAGGCGTGGCCGGCCCCGGGCGACTGCCGTCAGCCGCGAGCGCCGGGATCCGCGAACCCGGCGTATCACCGGCGCATGGGCGGGCCGACCAGGTTGCGCGGCGCCACGCCCGCGGACTACCATGCCGCCGATGATCGACTACGCCGTGCTGTGCAGAGCCATCGAGGACTGGAAGGCGGGCAACGCCCTCAACATCCCTGTGTCGAGCCCCACGCCGGTCGCCACCGAGTCGGTGGTCGACAACTACGAGGGGGTCGAGGCCGAGGCCGAGGCGGACGAAGAGATCGTCGACACTGATGTCGACGCCGGCGAGGGTGAAGGCGAGGTCGAGGGTGAGGGCGAAGTCGAGGTCGTCGAGGGCCAGCAGCAGGACCGCACGATCGTGTACCAGCTGCCGGAGATCGACGAAGAAGAGCAGGCCTGAGCACGCGTCTGGCCGAAGGAGCATGTCCATAGGGGCATGTCCTCGGGGACATGTCGGAACGGACCTGAGATGAAGGGCCTGTCCACGAGGACAGGCCCTTCGCGCTCGAGGCGAGCTGTAGATCGACCGGCGCGCTCGGGATTTTGAGCCGGCATTTGCGGGTGACACGGCCCGAAGATGAACGGCGGTCGGGATATGCGGTGAGAGGCCTTCGCAGCCGCACAGACTGGCGCTCGAGCTCGGCCCTGAGGTCGCTGCTGCGGGGCGAAGATTTACAGATCTTCGTCGTCGCCCGCCGCTGCAGAGCGAGATCGTGTCGCTGTGCGCGCCGAGCCACCGACACAACCCGCCACGACGCTAAAGTCGAGCGGTCAAAAGACGCGAAGCTCGAGCGGCCGAGGACGCACGGATGTACGCCGAAACGATGGAGCGACGCGTCGCCATGAGCGCAACGGTCGAGCGATGCGCCGCCATGAGTGCGAAGGTCGTGCGGCCGAGAGGCTGCACTGCACGAACGCGAGGGTCGAGCAGTCGAGAGACCCGCACCGCCACGAACGCGAAGAGGCGCCCGGCATGGCCTGCCGGACGCCCCTTCCCTGGCCTCGTGTGGGCTCAGGAGCTCGTCAGCGCCATCACTGCGACCGCGGCGATCACCAGCACCACGATGACGATGATCAGCACCTTCGAGCCGCCGCCTGCGCCTTCGGCCGCCTCGGCGGTGGCGAACACCGACTCGGGCGGGGTCGAGGGCTGCGCGGCCGACACCGTCGGCTTGGCCGGCTCGGACTGCGGCTTGGACGGAGGCGTGAGGCCGCCGAAGTCGAAGCTCGAGTTGCCGGCGAAGCTCGGCAGGTCGGGCGGCGTCTGCGGGGCCGCCTCGGCGGGCGCCGGCGCCTCGGCCTCGGCGCTGCGGAAGCGCGAGCCGAACGAGGTCATCTCTTCTGTCCCTGGGGACAGGTCGGCCGGCGCCTCGCTGGCGCGCGGACGGGCCTGCGGGGCCCCTGCGGTCGGGGCGAAGGCGACGACGGTGCCCGAGTCGGTGGTGACCTGGCCGTCGTAGAACTCGGGGTCGGCGGCCGCAGGCTCGGCCTTCGGCTCCTCCTTGCCCTGCAGCTCGGCCTCCATGAACATGGTCCAGCCGCGCGAGCTCGGCGCACCGCCGGCGGCCGCAGCAGCCGCCGCGGGGGCCGGCTCCGCCTTCTCGGGCGTGGGTGCGGGCGCGGGCGCAGCGGCCGGCGGGGGCACGCCCGGCAGCGAGTCGTTGAGCTCCTCGAGCATCGTCCAGCCGCGCACTGTCGGGCTGGCGGGCGCCGGGGCGCTGGCCGCCGCGGGCGTGGTGACGGCGAGCGTGGCCGGATCGGCCTCGGGCTCGTCCATCAGCATCGTCCAGCCGCGCGTGCTCGGCTTGACCTCGCCGCTCGCGGCCGCGGGCGCGGCGGCAGCCGCCTGAACGGGCGCGGGGGCCGGCGCAGCCACGGGGGCCGGTGCAGCCACGGGGGTCGCCACCGGCAACGCACCGCCGACCGGCACGCCGGGCGCCGGGGCGCCGCCGGACTCGCCGTCGGTCGCCTCCATGAACATGGTCCAGCCGCGCGTGCGGGGCTTGGCGCTCTGCGTGCCCGCGGTGGCGCTGGGGGCCGCGGCGGGCGGCGCCGACAGGTTGGGCGCCGACAGGGTCGGCGGCGCCACGCTCGGCGGGGCGAACGTCGGCGCAGCCACGCTCGGCGGCGCGACGCCCGGCGGCTTGCCGATCGTCGGCGGTCCCAACAACGGCGGCGCGCCGATCTTGGGCCCGACCGACGGCGGCGCGCCGAGCACCGGCTTGGCGGCCGGCGGCGGCGTGGCCGCGGCGGGTTCAGGGGTGGGCGTGGCAGCCCCGCTGGGGGCCGCGCGATCCGGATTGAGCGCGTCGGGGTCGTTCATAGGGTCGTCCTGCTCGCGAGGGTCGCGCGGGAAGTCGCGGACGATGTCGCCGAGATCGCCGAGGAACTTGGACAACGCCGGCCGCGCCTTGGGATCCTTCGCCAGGCCCGCGAACAGCGGCGCCGGCATCGAGGTCTCGAGGGGAAGACTGGCAGCGTGCTGCAGCAGCGCAGTGCCCGTGTCCTCTGTCGTGAACAGCGACTGGCCCGCGAGCAGGCGGTACGTCAGCGCCGCGAGGTTGTACACCAGCGTGCGCTCGTCGATGTTCTTGCCCTCGACCTGCTCGGGCGCGATGCAATCGATGGCGCCGAAGCTGACGCCGCCTTGCGGATCGCCGACGGCGAAATTGAACAGGCGGATGTCGCTGCCCTCGCGCAGGATCGAGTCGGCCCCGAGGTTGCGGTGGACCACCCCGACCTTTTGCGCGGCCGCCAGCGCGGCGGCGACGTCGTGGACGATCTGCGCGACCTCGGCCGGAGGCAGGCTGCCCGCGCTGGACAGCGGCACCCCGGTGAGGCGCTCGTGGACCTCGTAGATCCCGCCCTGCGACATTTTGCCGGTGTCGATCACCCGCACGATGAGGGGCGACTGGACCTTCTCGAGCTGGCGCAGCTCGCGGAGGCTGCGCTCGAGCGCCACCGGCGAGACGAAGCAGCCGGCCGCGTACACGCTGACCTCCACCTGACCACCGCTGAGGTCCGTGGCCTCGTAGGTCACGCTGCCGCCGCGCTCTCGCACCACCGCGCCGAGGGTGTACGTCCCGTCGATCACTGTTCCCGGTGAGAGAGTTGGCGCGCCGGTCGTCGCTGTCGTCATGGGTTCTCCAGCAGGGAGGGAAGTCGCGCTCCGAGACTATGCGCTGCTAGGTAGTTGATCAAGCGCACAGCGGGCCCGGCGCCCGGCGCCACGGCGACCTTCGCATGGTTCGTTCGCGACGAAAACCACGAGGCCGTGCGACCCCGCCCGTGCACCCCCACGAAACCCGTCTCGTTCGCGGTTCCGCACCCGTTCCGTCCGATCGAGGAGATCGGGCGACGGGCGCAGTGAACCGCGAACGGCCGTGGAAGGGCACCGGCGGCGTCGCCGCGGCGATCTCGCGCGCGCAGGCGTGCGCCTGAGTTCTGCAGGGCGAGCGGCGAGCTCAACCCTTCGCCGGCGCGGCGCCCTTGGGCGCCGCCTTGCCGGGCTCGCCGAGAGCCGCGAACAGCTCCGTGGCGGACAGCGTGCTGTGCTTGCCCAGCTTCATCTTGCGAGCATGGCCAGCGTTCTTGTTACGACGAGCGCGCTTGCGCTTGGTGACTGCAGTGAAGGAAGCCATCGCGGAGGTCCTGTTTGCGGGAGGGCGGAGGGATAACCGGGCTTATCGGGCTTGTCAACCGCGCGCACACGGGGCCTGCGCCCGCCGGCCCCCCTGCCCGCCCGGTGCTTTTGGCTCAATCGGCGCGTGAGAACACCCGCTCCACCGCCAGCACGCCGGTGATGTCCCGCAGCGTCGCCATCAGCGACGACAGCTGCTTGAGGCTGCGGACGGTGGTCTGGAAGGTGTTGATGGCGCGCCGGCCGCTGTCGTAGGCGCGGCAGTTGGCCTGCTTGATGTTGATCCCATGGTGCGAGAAGGCCCGGCTCATCTCGGCGAGCAGGCCGACGGTGTCGGTCGTGCGGACCTCGAGGGTGACCGGCCCGTCGATCTCCAGGCCCGACTCCCAGGCGAGGTGGAGGCGGCGCTCGGCGATCCGGCCGAGCGCCTCGGGACAGCCCTCGACGTGGGCCGCGATGCCCTTGCCCGGGATGAAGTAGCCGATCAGCGGATCGCCCGGCAGCGGCGAGCAGCACGGCGCCAGCTGGATCATCGGCGCCCCGCTGGTGCCGGCCTCGATCCGCTCGCGCGTGACCAGCAGCGGCGAGCCCGGAGCGCCTTGCCCGGGGGCCAGGCGGCCGAAGCCCGGCAGCTTGGGCCCCGGCTTTTTGCCGGACATCCGCCGCAGGACGCGCTTGAACAGGTTGTCTTCTTCGTCGGCGACCGGCGCCAGGGCGTCGGCGACCACCGCCGGCGTGACCTGCCCGGCCCCGAGCGCCTCGTACAAGCCATCCTCGCTGCGCAGATCCTTCGGCAGATCGAGGTCGGCGATCCGGCTCGCCATCTGCCCCTGGGCCTCGAAGTCGGACAGCTTGCGCCCGCGCCCGGCCAGCTCCGTGTCGAGCAGGCTGCGGCCCAGGGCGCGCAGCCGGCCGCGCTCCTGCTGCCGCAGGTACTGCTTGATCCGCGCCTGCGCGCGCGAGGTCTGGCACATCTTGAGCCACTCCTTGCGCACCGCCGGGTTCGGCGTGGTGATGATCTCGATCGTGTCGCCCTGCCGCAGCTGATAGCGAAGCGGCACCATGTGGCCGTTGATCCGCGCCGCCGAGCAGTGGTTGCCGAGGTCGGTGTGGATCGCGAACGCGAAGTCGATCGGCGTGGCGCCGCGCGGGAAGGTGTGGATGTCGCCCTGCGGGGTGAACACGAACACCTCGTCGGCGAACAGGTCGGCCTTGACCGCGGCGATGAACTCGTGCGGGTCGGATACCTCGCCCTGCCAGTCCATCAGGCTCTTGAGCCAGGTCAGGTTCTGCCAACCCTTCGAGCCGGCGCGGTCGCGGCGCCACTCGGAGACGATGCCCTTCTCGGCGACGTCGTCCATGCTCTCGCTGCGGATCTGCAGGGTCAGCCGGACCCCGTGGGCCATCACCGCGGTGTGCAGCGCCTGGTAGTGGTTCTGCCGCGGCAGCGCGATGTAGTCGCGGAAGCGGCCCGGGACCGGCGTGAAGCGGCCGTGGACCACCCCGAGCGCGGCGTAGCAGCCGGCGCGGTCGCGGGTGATGATGTGGAAGGTGACGAGGTCCGAGACCTGGTCGACGCCCTCGTCTTGCTCTTCGGACAGGCGGTAGACCTGGTACGGCCGGCGCACGCTGGCCCGCACGCTGGCCCGGCCGAACAGCCCCTCCGGCCACTCGACGCGCTCGTCCTCCGGCTGGTCGCTCGGCGCCGGCGCTGGCGCGATCGCCCCGGCCGGGGGCAGGAACGCGGCCTGCAGCTCGGCCAGGCCGCGGGCCACGAACTCGGGCGCGCCGGCGAACAGGCCGTCGATCTTGCTCTGCACGCCGTCGTAGATGGCGGGCTCGAGGTAGCGGAACGACAGGTCCTGCAGCTCGGTGCGGATCCACTGGATCCCGAGCCGGTTGGCCAGCGGCGCGTAGATCTCCATGGTCTCGCGGGCGATCCGCTGGCGCTTGTCGCCCGGCATGTGCTCGAGGGTCCGCATGTTGTCGAGCCGGTCGGCGAGCTTGACCAGCAGCACGCGGATGTCCTGGCTCATCGCCAGCAACATCTTGCGGAAGCTCTCCGCCTGCTGCTCCTGGCGCGACAGATACGGCACCTTGCCGAGCTTGGTCACGCCGTCGACGATGCTGGCGATCTCGCCGCCGAACTGCTCGGTCAGATCGAACACCGAGAGATCGCTGTCCTCGACCGCGTCGTGCAGCAGCGCCGCGACCACGCTGCTGGTATCGAGGCCGAGGCGGGCGATCGTCTCCGCGACCCGCAGCGGGTGCGTCAGGTACGGCTCGCCGCTCTTGCGCACCTGGCCGGCGTGGCACTTCTCCGCCAGGGCGAAGGCCTTCTCGACCGCGCTCGTGTCGGTCACGCCGTGGTCGCGCAGCTCGGCCAGCAGGGTCGTCACGCTCGGCTCCGACGGCCGCTCACAGGCAGTCTCGCTCACGCGCCCTCCTTGCCGGCGCCGCTCGCCCCGCGGGCGATGCCCAGCACCTGTTGCCCCGACAGCACCGCCTCGGCCGCGCTGCGCTGGCGCGCGCAGCGGTGGCCCTCGGCGATATAGATCGCCCGCAGCGCGGCGTAGGCGCGATCGAGGTCGTCGTTGACGATCACGTAGTCGTACTCGCCGTAGTGGCTGAGCTCGTCGCGGGCGACCCGCAGGCGGCGCTCGATGACCTCCGGCGCGTCGGTGTTGCGGCCCTGCAGCCGGCGCTGCAGCTCGCCGAGCGACGGCGGCAGGATGAACACCAGCACCACGTCGCCCGGGAAGCAGCGCCGCAGCTGGCGCCCACCCTGGAAGTCGATGTCGAACAGCAGGTCGGTGCCGCTGCCCAGCGCCTCGCGCACCAGCGAAGCCGACGTCCCGTAGTTGTTGCCGTGGACCAGCGCGTACTCGGCGAACTCGTCGCGCGCGGCCATCGCCGTGAAGGCGTCGCGGTCGACGAAGAAGTACTCGCGCCCGTGCACCTCGCCGGCGCGCGGCGACCGCGTGGTGTACGAGACGCTGAACTGGATCTGCGCGAACTCGTCCCGCAGGCGCCGGCAGAGGGTCGTCTTGCCGGCTCCAGAAGGGCTTGAAACAACGAGCAGCAAACCTTTGTAATCACTCGACATTCTGAACCTGTTCACGAATGCGCTCCACGTCCCCCTTGGCGGCGATGACGAGCGCGGAGCCGGCGTGGCTCGTGATCTTGCTGCCGATCGTGGTCAGCTCCCGGAACAGCTCTTGCGCCAGAAAATCCAGGACCTTGCCCTGCCCGACCTGGGCCGGGGCGTCGAGGGTCGAGCGCAGCTGACCGAGGTGGCTGTCGATGCGCGCGAGCTCCTCTTCAATGTCCCCGCGCTGGACCAGCGCGGCAACCTCCTGGGCCAGGCGCTCCGGCGGCGGCGGACTCACGCCGGCCTTCTCGCACAGCGCCGCGACCCGCTCGCGCAGGCGCGTCAGCAGCCGCTCCGACTCGCCGGCGCGGGCCGTCTGCAGCGCCTCGGCGTGGCCCTGCAGCGCCCCGGCGAGCTCGCGCAGCGCCCCCTCGAGGGCCGCGCCCTCCTGCTCGCGCATGGCGCACAGCGCATCGAGGGCCAGGTCGACGAGGCCGTCGAGCTCGGCAGGCGCGGTGGACGGGGCCTCGCCCGCGCCGCCGCTGCGAGCCGCGAGCAGGCGCAGGACGTCGAGCGCGGTGAACGGTGAGAGCACGCCCGAGCCGATGGTCTGCGCGTGGACCTCGATCTGCCGCGCCTGCGCCAGCACCTCGGCGACGCGCTCGAGCTCCGCGGGCCCGAGCGCGGCGGCCCCGAGCGCGGCCTGCAGGTGGACGTAGACGTCGACGCGACCGCGTCGCAGCCGGGCCTCCACCTTGCGCCGCAGCGCGTGTTCGGCCGCCGCGCCGAACGGCTGGCGGATCTTCACCTCGAGGAAGCGCTGGTTGACGGAGCGGAGCTCGACCCCGAGCCGCATCGGTTGTCCGGCGATCTCGGTGACGCAGCTCGTCGCGCCGAACCCTGTCATGCTGCGAAGCGGCACCTCTGCTCACTATCGCCTCCGCGGCCCCCGCCGCAAGTTGTGGGGGAAGCCGGGGTCGGTCGCACCGACGCGTCGGTGCCGTGAGGATCGCCTGCAGGGCCTTGCAGGGGGCTACCGCGGGGGGCGCCCGAGCGCCTATGCTCCCGCCGGCGCATGGTCCGAGCTCGCGAGATCCCCGCCCGCGGACCGTGGGCCCTGTCGGCCGTCCTCGCCGTCGGCCTCGCCGTCCCGACTCACGCCGCGGGACCCTCGGCCTCGCCTGACCCCGGCGGTCCTGCCCCGGGCCCCGTGGTCGGCGCCGCGGCCTCCGCCGCTCCCGCGCCTGTCCCGGCGCGCCCGGCTCACCCGCGGCTCAGCGAGCGAGTGCCGGTGCGGCGCTGGGCGATCGGCGTCGAGGGGGTCGGCCTGCAGATCCCGCCCCTGCGCCCGCGGGTCGTCGACCTCGACGCGCGCTACCTCGGCAACTCGGTCGCGGCCGGCGGGGTGGGCGCGCTGGGCCGGGTCCGGATCCGCCCGCCGATCGCCCTCGAGGTGGCGGTGCGCTCGGGCTCGGTGCGCTACCGCAGCGAGAACGACCTGATCTCGCAGGACCTGCTGCTGGCCGAGTTCGGCGCCCTGCTCTTCCTCGCGCGCGGCGACATCGGCCACTTCGCCCTCGACGCCGGCGTCGGCGGCCTCGCGCACGCGATCCGCTACGAGCTGGAGGGCGGCCGCGCGGGCGCCCAGATCGTCGGCGCGTTCACCGTCCGGGTCGGCGCCGACCTCGAGCTGCTGCTCGGCCGCATCGCCCTGACCTTCTCGCTCCGCGGCTACGGGGTTATCACCGACCTGGCCCGCACTCGCGCGACCGGCCAGCTGTTCGCCGGCGAGAGCGCCGCGCTGCGCCAGGCCCCGCTGCCGCGCCACCAGACCCACCTGCTGGGCTCGGCTGGCGTCTTGTACAGGTTCTAAAGGACATTCCCCATCGGACATGCTCCCACGAGCATGTCGCAAAGACCATCAGCCCTCGTCGTCCTTCTCGGCCTCGGCGTCGAAGCGGGCGAACATCTGCTCGAGCCCGCGGTAGCGCAGACCGGCCTCGTCGTCGTGGTCAGCGGCACCGGCGGCCGGCGCGGTCGGGAACAGGAGGTGAAGGAACAGGATCCAGGTCGCCATTTGCTTGCGCTCCTCGTGTTGACCCGCTAGTAGCAGCGTGTCGCACCCGCCTCAACAATTCGGCAATTCGGCGAATAGCGGCCGCAGGAGCCCGATTCAGCCGCAAATTCGCCGAGCGACCGCGATCCGCTCGATCCACATTCGCCGATCTCGAGCCACGACCGCGAGCGGAGGCCCGCTTCGCCGGATTCTTGACGCGCGCACCGTCCGCCTCGCGCGAGGGTTCGCGTCATGCGAGCGCGGATCGCCGCTCGCTCCTCGCGCGTCGGTCTCGCGCGGGCCCTCGCTTGGCCAGCGAAGTCGCCGATCGCTCGCCGCGCCTCGCCTCTCCCGTCATCTCGCGCGCCCAGCCCTCGCGTCACGCGAGCGCGGGTCACCCACGCGCGCGAGCGTTCACGTCACGCGAGCGCGCCTCCCCGCTCACGGCTCGCGGATCCACGAGTCGTCGGTCCGGCCCGGCGCGAAGCCGAGGCGATCGAGGCGCGGCAGGTCGTCGACGAACTGCACCCCGGTCAGCGTGCGCGACAGCAGCGTCACCGCCAGCGGCGCGTGCAGCACGATCGCAGGGCGCAGCTCCCCGAGGCGCGCCGCGATCGCCTGCTTCGCCCGGTCGCGGTCGATCCGGGTCTGCGCCGCCCGGTACGTGTCGATCGCCGCGTCGAGCGTCTGGTCGGCCACCCCGGTCAGGTTGTGCGCGCCGCGGCTGTGAAACCACGGGTACAGATCGACATCGGTGCCCGACGCCAGCCGCGCCAGCGCCACGCTGAACTTGCCGGCGCGCAGCAGGTTCGCCTGTACGTAAGGCCAGCTGGCGGTCACGCTCGGCGCCTGCACCCCGAGCTGTTTCCACGCCCCTCGCAGCGCGCGGGCGACCCCCGTCGCCAGCCCCGGGCTCGCGTCCCACGTCAGCGGCAGGCGCAGCACCGCGCTCTGGCGCCGCCGAACCCCGCGCTCGTGGATCCACCCGAGCTCGTTCAAGATCGCGTCGGCCGCCGCGCGTCCGTTGGTGTCGGCAGTCGCGGTCGGCGGCGTCATCAGCGGCCCGAGCCCCGCCTCGCCGTCGCGGCCCTCTGCGAGCGCCACCAGGTCGATCGGCGCGGGCGCGTGGAGGTCGACCGGCGCGGTCACCGGCAGCCCGGGCAGCCCGTAGACCTGCAGCGCCAGCTCCCCGCGCGGGGCCGCGAGGTCGAGCGCCGCCCGCATCCGCGGCCCCGACTGCGGGCCCTCGCGCAGGTTAAAGAGGAGAAGATCGAAGCGGGCCGGGCTGACCAGATACGCGGCGAAGCGCGCCGCCATCGCCGGCTTCGCCAGCTCCTTGGGCACGTGGATCGGCGCCACCTCGGCGAGCACGTGGACCTCCGCACGGCGCAGGGCCGTCAGCGCCGCCGCGCCGTCGTCGATCGCCCGCAGGACGATCCGCCCCGCCAGCCCCGGCGCCTTGGTCGTGCGCTCGAGCATCAGGTGGACGTCGTCGCCGGCGACGAAGCGGAACGGCCCCGAGCCGATCGGCTGATCGGCCTGCGCCACGCGGCCGCGCGGCACGATCTTGATCGCCGCGATCTTCTCGAGCATCAGCGGGTCGTCGTGTTCGAACACCAGGCGCAGCCATCGACCCGAGCTGTCCTTGGGGCCAGATGGCGGTCCGTCGGCCGCCACCGCCGCGCGCAGCCCGTCGAGCCCGTGGCGCTGGCGCAGCCCCTGCCCGCGCGGGCCCAGCCACTGGTTCACGCTGAGGAGCGCGTCCTCGCGCGTCACCAGCGAGCCGTCGTGGAACTGCGCGCCCTCGCGGAGGTGGCACACCACCCCGCGGCCGGCCGGGTCGTGGTCGACCTCGCAGCGGTCCGCGAGCGCCATCTCGATCCAGGGGGCGCCGTCCCCCTGGCGGCGGACGAGGCCTTCGAACAGCAGGTCGTCGACCACGCGCTGGCCCCACGGGTCGAGCTCCGCGAACGGGTCCAGGGTCGCGGGCAGGCGGCGCACCGCGACGACCACCGTGTCTTCGGCGGAAGGCGAGATCACCGGGGTCTGCGGACGGACTTCGCTCGGACCCTCTGCGGGGGCCGGCTCCGCGGGCGGGCTACTGCAGGCGCCCGCGAGCGCGAGGCACGCCGCCGTCAGAGATCCCAGGAGGGCCTGCTTGCCCCGCTCTCTCGGTCTTCGGCGGCGGACCGGGAGTGGGGCCGCCACCTGCGCGCGTGGGGCCCGGGCGTCGCTCGGCAATTGCACCCCCATCGTCTACCAAACGGCCCGAGCACTTGAAACTACGCGCGTGCGCGTGATACAGCCAGGATTGTCGGCCTTCCCCCGCGGGAAGGCTCGGAGGACGACGCTCCCGATGATGCGCTCTGCTTCTACGCTCCTGATCACGACCGCACTCTGCATGGCTCCATGGGGCTGCGGAGGCGAGCCGGCTCCCAAGGTCAAAAAGTCCCAGGAGGACGAGGGACCGTCGGCGGCGGACAACGTCAAGTTTGAACTCCCGCCCCCGCCCGACTTCGACGAGGGCAAGGTCACCGAGAAGTGGGAGGACGGCGCCTGGTCGGTCTACGGCCTGCGCAAGGAGCTCGAGGAGAACGTCAAGGTCGGCGACGCCGGCCAGGAGATCGAGCTCAAGGGCTTCGTCCAGGACATCTACGAGCCGCCGGTGTGTCCCGAGGGCGAGAAGTGCCCGGTCGGCAAGCAGCCGCACATCTGGATCACGGACAAGGCCGACGAGAAGGGCAAGAAGCGGGCGATGATGGTCGTCGGCTACCGCTTCACGATCCCCGACTACGACGCCAAGCGGTGGGAGAAGGTCCCCGACGTGGTGTTCGAGAAGGGCAAGCAGTACACCTTCAAGGGCAAGTTCAAGCGCTTCTCCGACCAGGGGTTCGCCGACGCCCGCGGCCTGCTCGACTTCACGTACTACAAGGCCATCGACCCGACCACGGGCACCGAGGGTTGGATCGCGCCGAAGGCTGCGGCCTGGCACCCGATCGAGCTGCTCCGCGTCGAGGAAGAGCAGCGCAAGCTGGTCGAGAAGGTCAACAAGGGCAACAAGAAGGGCAAGTGAGGCTCGCCGTGCACAAGATCTTCCTGGGCTCGCTCCTCAGCTTCTCTCTCGCCTTCTCGCTCGCCGCCTGTCAGGCGCCCGAGGCCGGGTCGTGCGAGGAATTCCGGGAGGTCCGCGGCAGCTGCGACGGCAACAACGCCTTCGCGTACGAGCCGGTCAACTACGACCTGTGCAACAACGTCGACCCGGAGTGCAAGCAGTTCTACGACTGCGCCACCGCGTTGGCGTGCGTACCCGACCCGGACTTCACGTGGATCCTCGGGCGGGAGAACGTCGACGCCAAAGTCAGCGGCAAGGCGTGCATCCCTCGCAGCCAGGACCCCGAGTGCGGCAAGAAGTGCTGCCCGATCGAGTCCTACCGCACGCTGTGCCCGCAGCCGGAGGACAAGGAGTGCACGGACGACGACCTCCGGGTCCCTCAAGAGGAAGACGAGGACGAGTAGTCCCGTACTCCCCGCGACGCGCCTGAGGGCGGCCCCGGCATTCCGCTGCGGCCGCCCTCGCCGTTTCGAAAGGCCGCGCTCGCGGCGAACCCCTCCTCCCGGCGTCGCCCCTCTCGCTCCGCGACGACGCCCGCGCGCCGTCATGCCCTCTCGCTCGATCGGTCGCGCCCTCATGGCGATCGTGACCTCTCGTTCCGCGACGACGAACTCATCGCGCCCATGACCCTCTCGTTCTGCGACGACGGTCGTCTGCAACCTCCGCCTTGCGCTGCGATCGCTTCGCGCCTCGCCCAGCGCGCGCTGCGACCACGACGCTTCGCCACGCGACCGTGGCGTTGCGACCACGACCGCGAGCGCCCGCGGCCTGCTCGACTTCACCCCTCGCGCGCAGCGGTTGCCCCGCGGCGGCGAGACGTGCAACGCTCGCCGAGACCGGTCCAGTGAGGCTCACCGTGCACAGATTCTTCCTCGTCACCGCCTTCGCGTTCGCCGCTGCCTTCACCCTCGGAGCTTGCACCGCGCCGGAGGTGGAGTCGTGCGAGCAGTTCAAGGAGGCGCGCGCCGCGTGCGACGCCAAGAACGGCAGCGACACGAGCTCGGAGGACAAGGACGCCAACCTCTGCGACTCGGTCGACGCCGAGTGCAAGGAGTTCTACGACTGCGCCCGGCAGCAAGAGTGCGTCGAGGTCGGCGGCGTGTTCCGCCTCGACTACGCCAAGATCTGCACCATGCCCGAAGGCAAGGAGTGCACCGAGATCGCCGCCGGCGGATGACGCCTCGCGCGGCCCTCGGCAGCGAGTAACGCCTCGCGCCAGCCAAGCAACCGCGAGCGAGCGACGCCTCGCGCGGACCGAGCCGTGCGCGGCCGCGAGTAACCTCTCGCGCAAGCCAACCGACCGAGCGAGCGACGCCTCGTGCAGACCGACCCTCGGCCGCCAGTACGCCTTGCGCAAACCAACCGACCGCGAGCGAGCGACGCCTCGCGCGGCCCGAGCCGCCCTCGGTCGCGAGTAACGCCTCGCGCAGCCGAGTCGCTCTCGGCCGCGGGTGACTCGCTCGCCCGCCTAGCTAGCGACTCCGACGCGCCCCGTCCTTCGCCCGGTTCAGCGACGTTCGGCCGTCTCGGCCGCGTAGTACCAGTCGGCCCCGCGCAGGCGCACCCACGCGGGCGCCTCCTCGATCGTCGGGCCGACGTCGACCGTCACCGTCGCCGCCCCGGGCCGGAGGATCTTCGCCGTCGTCGGCTCCCCACGCGGCGCGCCCTGGAGCAGGCGCACCGCCCGGAACGACTCCCAGCCTGGCAGCCCCGCCAGCAGCGCCGGGTCGCCGGCCGTCGACCACGTCGCCTCCTCGACCCCCTCGCGCGTCGCCGTCGCCGAACCTGTCCCTGAGGACAGCTCAATGCGACGCGCCTGGCCGAGCCAGAAGCGCAGCGGATCCGAGTACAGCAGATCGTCCGCCAGCGCCGCGCAGGTCGACTTCGGCAGCAGCGCCGCGCGCGGCTGGCCCGGCACGTGGGCCACGCAGTCCGGGTGCAGCTCCAGCGTCGCCGCCTCGCTGCCCGTCCGCTCGACCCGGATCGTCCGCAGCGGCGCCGTCAGCGGGCGATCCGTCCACGCCTCCGCGCGGGCCGCCTGCAGCCCCGCCAGCATCGCCTCGAGCCGGACCTCGTCGAGGGCAGCCGCCCCATCGGGGTGGACCGGCGCGTCGAGGCGCCACACCCCGAGATCGAGGCGCACGCTCTGGCGCACCGCATCGCTCCCGCGCCCGGGCAGGATCTCGAGCTCGCGCACCTCACCTGTCCCGAAAGCCAGCAGCCTGCGCTCCGCGAACGTCTCGCGGGTGAACGCCAGCGCCAGCGGCTCCTCGCGGGCCACCACCAGCGGCGGCGCCTCGTCGCGTCGGCAAGCCAGCGGCACCCCGTCGGCCGGTCCGCAGCGCAGCCGCAGCCGCTGACTGCTGTCCGACTCGATCGTCAGATCGACCTCCGGCCGGAACCCCGTCAGCGGCCGCGCCGGCAGCTCGACCGGCGCCTGCTGCACCGACGTCCACCAGCGGAACACCTCCGGCTCCGCGACCTCGTGCAGCGCCCCGTCCTCCTCGACCACCCAGCCGCCGCCCAGGCGACGCAGCCGGCGACGCTCTGGCGCCTCCATTTGCACCGCCAGCACCCGCCCGTAGGCGTACGGCGCCAGCTGCGGCTCGACCAGCCCTCCGTCGGGGTCGTCGATCGGCCACGGCGCATCGATCTCCGCCTCCACGCAGCCTCGCGTCCCCGCCCCGCGGTCCACCACCACGCGCCCTGGCGGCCCCGGACACGGCGGCCCCAGCCGCACCTCCCAGCGCCTGCCCGATCGGTCCTGTACTTCCAGCCAGGGCGAAACGGACAGCTCCGCTGCCTCCGCCGGCGCCGGCTCGAACTCCGCCGCCACGATGCGATCGAGGCGCAGCGCCACCGCCGGCTCCGACAAGATCTGCGGCGAAGCGCCTGTCACCACGCGCCACAGCGAGTCCGCCCCGCGCGCCAGCTCCAGCGGCCCCACCCGCACCGCCGCCGCCTCGCTGGCCTCGATCGGCACCAGCCGCCGCGACAGCCACGCCGACGCCGGCTGGGCCAGCGCCGCCGCCAGCTCCGGCTCGACCACCCACGCCCCTGCGCCCGCGATCGTCCCGTAGTCCCCGACCCCGTCGCTGGCCGCCCCGTGCAGCGTCACCGCCGCGCGCCGGCCCTCGACCTCGACCGCGATCTCCCCGCGCACCGGCCCCAGCGCGCTGTCCTCGGCCACCGCCCGCAGCGTCGTCGCCATCCGCAACGAGCTCCACAGCCCGGCCAGCCCTTCCGCGTCGGCCGGCCCCAGCGGCGCCTCACCGATGAACACCGCGTGCTGTCCGTTGTCCGCCGGCGTCAGCGTCACCGGCGGCTGCCCGGCCTGCGCCAGAGTGATCGTCGCCCGCGCCAGCTCCGGCTCGCTCAGCTCCGGGAACACCCGCCGGGCCGCCGACTGGGCGCTGTAGATCATCGGCGCCGCCGGCCCGCCAGCCCATGGATCGAAGCGGAGCAGCGCCGCGCTGGCGATCGCCGTCGCCGCCAGCCCCAGAGTCAGCGGCCGCGGCCGCCACGAAGCTGCCCGCGAGAACATGTCTTTTAAAACATGTCCCTTCATACCCGCCGCCTCCACAGCGCCCGCGCATACCACGAAGCTGCCCGAGAGGACATGTCTTTTAACCCATGTCCCTTCAAACCCGCCGCCTCCACAGCACCCACAGCCCGAGCACCGCCCCGAAGCCCGGCAGGCCGACCAGGCACATCCACACCATCTGCGCCAGTTGGTCCTCCTGCAGCACCAGCTTCACGTGCTCGCGCGGACGAGGCCGCAGCCCGAGCAGCGCGTCGCGCTCGCTGAGCCAGCCGACCGCGTTGAGCAAGAAGTCGCGGCCGCGGTCGTACACCACGTCTTCGCGGAGCAGCGCGTTCAGGGCGAAGTCGGCCGAGCCGACCACGATCATGCGCGACCCGCCGAGCTCCGCCGCCGCCGCGATCGGCACCGGCCCCTCGCGATCGACCGCCGGATCGAAGCGGGGCGCCTCGCCGCGCGTGAACGCCAGGATGTCCGCCTCCGCCCAGCCGCGCTCGCTCGTCTGGATCAGCGTCGTCGCCGGCGACTCGGCCGTCAGCTCGCGCACCTGCAGCAGCGAGATCGGCTGCCCGACCAGCCGCGCCGTCGCCGGGTGGTCGCCCCAGCCTTCCTGCAGCGTGAACGCCAGGAACGGCGTCGCCCCGGCCATCGGCGACGGATCGACCACCACGCGCTCGCCGAAGCGGATCCCCCGCTGCGCCGTCAGCTCCTCGAGCCCGTTCGGCGCCAGCCCGCTGCTCCCGCGCAGGATCACCGCGCCGACGAGCAGCAACACATCGCCGCCGCCGGCCAAGAAGCGCTCGACCTCCTTCACGTGCTCCGGCGGCAGCGGCCCCTGCGGCCCGCCGACCAGCAGCACGTCGCAGCCCGACAGCCCCTCCGGCCCCGACAGGTCGGCGATCCGCACCGACAGCCCCGCGTCGGTCAGCAGGTCGCGCAGGTGCGCGTAACCGCTGTACGGCTCGAGGCTGTCGAGCGCCGGCTCGCCGTGCCCCTGCGTCGCGCACACCACCACCCGGCGCGCATCGGTGACCGCCAGGAACTTGCCGAGCAGCGCCTCCTCGCCGCGGAACTCCTTCACCCGCGGCCCCGTCACCTGGACATCGGGACCTGTCGAGAAGGACACCAGGTCGGTGGGCAGCAGATGCGCCTTGCGCAGCCCCGCCCCCTGGCCCGAGCGGATCAGCACCACCCCGTCGGCCAGCTCGCGGCCGGTCAGCGCGTAGTCGCCGATCGCCGCGCTCGCCTCCTGATGATCGCGGTCGGGGTCGACGAAGCGCACTCGCAGCCGCTCCGGCGCCGCCGTCGTCATGCGGGCCAGCACCTCGCGCAGCTCCGCCTGCAGCGGATTCGGCCGCCCGCCGCCGATCGTCGACGGCACGATCACCGTCACCTCGACCGCCGCCGGCAGCCCCGCCAGCACCTCGCGCGCGCGCTCGCTGAGCGAGTACACGTGCCCTCCCGTCCAGTCGCCGCGCTCCGCGTGCCGGCTCGCCAGCACCGCCGAGTTCGCCAGCGTGAACGCGGCCAGCCCCACCTGCAGCCCGTGTTCGAAGCGCCGGCGCGGGCTCACTGCCACTACTGCCGCCAGCAGCAGCGACGCCGTCACCGCCAGGTGGAGGTACAACCACCGCGGGTCGACGATCCCCTGCGCCAGCTCCTGCATCATCGTCAGCAGGCTGGTCGCCTGGATCGCCCGGCTCGCCGCCTCGGACTGCACCTGTCCTTCGAGCAAGCCGCTCATCACCGCGATCGTGCACACCACGAACGTCATCACCGCCGCCGCCAGCTGGCTGCGGGCGATCGCGCTGGCCAGCAGCCCGACGGCCAAAAAGCTCGCGCCGACCAGCCCGACCCCGAGGTACCCCGCCAGCACCGGCCCCGCCTCCGGTCGCGCCCCCGCGCCCATCAGCAGCACGTAGAACGCCGCCGTCGGCAGCCACAGCGCCGCGTAGAACGCATACGCCCCGACGAACTTGCCCGCCACCAGCTGCCCCGGCGACAGCGGCGCCGTCAACAGCGCCTCGAGCGTCCCCAGCCGCCGCTCCTCCGCGACCAGGCGCATGCTCAGCGCCGCGCAGATGAAGATCACCGGCAGCCAGAACAGGAAGAAGCTGCCGCCGAAGTAGAACTGCATCACCGGCCCCGGCGCCGCCAGCGGGTCGTTGAGCACGCGCAGCAGCAGCGCGAAGTTGTAGCCCTGGTTGAGCAGGAACAGCGTCGCCACCAGGTACGCCAGCGGCGTCACGAACAGCGACAGCAGCTCCTTGCGCGCCACGTGCCACGCCCCGCGCGCCCACCAGCCGAGCGCGCTCACGCCTCACCTCGCCCTTCGGACATGTCCTTCAGGCCATCCGCCTCGCCGCTCGTCAGGCGGTAGAACCGCTCCTCGAGGTTGCGCCGGCCGATCTCGAGCTGCACCGGAGGCACTCCGACCTGCAGGCTCGCCCGCCCGAGCGCCGTCGCCAGCGCCTCCGCCTCGCCCGCGTCGGCGCAGCGGACCCGGGCGCGCGAGCCGGCGCCGTCGGCCACCGGCCCCTCGACCTGCGGACCCGCCGCTCCGGCGAGCGCCAGCACCTCCGCCGCGCGCGCCGGCGGCCCGTCCCAGCGCACCAGCACCTCGCTCGCGCGCAGCGCCTCGGCCACCGACTCGTCGGCCACGCAGCGGCCCTGCGCCAGCACCACCACGCGGTCGCACAGCGCCTCGACCTCCGCGAGGATGTGCGACGAAAAGATCAGCGTCTGCCCGCCGCCGAGCGACTTGAGCATCGCCCGGATCTCCAGCACCTGGTTCGGATCGAGCCCCACAGTGGGCTCGTCGAGCACCACCAGCGGCGGCGCGCCGAGCAGCGCGTCGGCGATCCCGACCCGCTGGCGGTAGCCGCGGGACAGGTGCGCGATCGGCCGCTCCAGCATCTCGCCCAGGCCCGTCTGCTCGGCCACCCGGCGGATCTCCGCCGCCCGCGCGCGCCGGGGCACCCGCTTGATCGCCGCCCGGAAGTCCAGGTGTTCACGCACCCGCAGCTCGACGTACAGCGGCACCTGCTCGGGCAGGTAGCCGACCTGCTCGCGCACTTGCAGCGACTGCGACGACGCGTCGAGCCCGGCCACCGACACCTTCGTGCTCTGGCCCGGCTGCACCGGCAAGAACCCGCACACGATCCGCATCAGCGTCGACTTCCCGGCCCCGTTCGGACCCAAAAGCCCCACGCGCTGGCCCGGCGCCACGCGGAACGACACGTCGCGCAGCGCCGGCGCGTGCGCCCCCGGGTAGCGGTGCGACAGGTGGTCGACCGCGAGCGAGGCCGGCGCGCGGTTCATCGCTTCGTCGCCGGCGCCCCGGCGCCCTGCTCGCCCTTCGCCGCGGCCGGCTCGCCCTTGCCCGCGCCTGCCCCGGCCTTGCCGCCGTCCGCCCCTGCACCCGCGCCCGCCGAACCTGCGCCCGCACCTGCTGCGCCCGCGCTGTCCTTCAGGTCCTGTCCCTTCGCACCTGCCCCTTGGGCAAGGTCCTTCGCGTCCTGTCCCTTCGCACCTGCCCCTTGAGCCACATCGCCCGTCGGCGCCCCCTCGGTCGGCGCCGGCCCGGGCCGCGACTCGAGCGGGTCGCGCTCGATCTCCTGGACCGCCCACAGCATCGCCGCCTTCGCCTCCGGGTGCCCCTCCTTGGCCGCGGCCTCGGTCAGCGCCGCCTTGTAGCCCGTCAGCCGCTGGCTGCCCATCGCCTCCGCCAGCGCCTGGCGCACGACAGGGTCCGGCTCCCGCGAGAGCGCGTAGAGCAGCGCCAGCCCCGTCCCGTTGTCGCGGGCCGGGATCAGCGCCCGCGCGCACGCGGCCCGCTGGTCGACCGGCATCACGTACGTGCCGTCCTTGTTCTGCAGCGTCAGCCCGTCGATGAGCCCGCGGCGCCGCATCTCGTAGGCCGCGTAGGCCTTCGTCGCCTCCTCCGTGCGGCCCGCCTTGACGTTGACCTCACCGAGCAGCAGCCACGCCTCGAGGTCGTCGGGGTCGTCCTTCACCACCGCCTCCTGCTCGGGGATCGCCGCCTCGAACTGCCCGTCGGCCGCCAGCGCCAGCGCCAGCACCCGCCGCGGCTCGATCTCGTTCGGCAACAGCGCCAGAGTCTGGCGGTAGAAGGAGATGGCCGTCCGCCGGTCGCCCGCGCGCTCGTGCAGCGTCCCCAGCAGCAGGCTCGCGTTGGCCCTCAGCGGCGCGTCGCTCGCGTTGTCGGCGATCTCGCGCAGCCCCGGCCCGAGCTCGGCCACGATCCGCTGCGGCCCATCCTTGTCCTCGGGCAGCAGCGCCGCCATCCGCTCCTTCGCCTGCAGGTACAGCTCGGCGCGCGACTCGTCGGTCGGCCCCGCCTTCGCCTCCGGGGCGGCCTTCCCCTCGACGCGCGGCTTCGGCGGGGGCGCCGGCGGCTGCCCCTCCCCGCAAGCACCGAGTCCCAGGAGCACCGCCGCGCACAACCACGCCGAAACTGTTCGCATGGCCACGGGACAACGCCCTCGTCGACTCGGTTCCCGCGCACCCGTTCGCTGCTGCACGCCGGAAAGGTGCCACAGGTCCCGCCCCTTGAACACCCGCCCATGCATCGCCCCCGCCGACCGTCTCTCGCGCCAGGGAAGATCGCAGCGACCCGCCGTCGACCTCGAAGCAGCCGACGCCGCGGTGAGCCCCAGCAAAGGCCGCAGCGCCAATCGCAGGCCTCGATTCTCGAGTGACCTCGAGGCAGCGAGCGACTGGGCGAGCGCCACCAGAGACCGCATCGTCCCGCCGAGCTCGGCGTCCAGGCCCCGGACCCGCCAGCGAAGGCGGTGACTCTTCGAACCGACTGACGACCCGGCAGCCGTCCGCTCGTCAGGCCGCCGACGATCGCGTCAGCCGAGCACGCGCCGCGGGAATCGCGGGTGCGTCTCCTCTGGCGCCGCCAGCACCGCCGCGATCGCATCGGCGATGTCCAGCGCCACCGCTCCCACGATCAGCCGTTCGCCCGCCACCCCGTGGACATGCACCCCGACCGTCGCGGCAACCCACGGCGACAGCCCGCGGCCGAGCAGCGCCGCGATCGCTCCAGCCAGGCAGTCACCGCTGCCCGCGGTCGCCAGGGCAGGCCCGCCGCTCACGCACACGCCCAGGCGCGAGCCCTCGGCCACCAGCGTCCCCTCGCCCTTCAGCACCACCACCGCGCCCGTCACCGTCGCCAGCGACCGCGCCGCCAGCGGGCGATCGGCCTGCACCCGCGCCGCGGTCCACGTCTCACCTGTCCTCGCGGACAGCAAGCGAGCCGCCTCCGCCGGATGCGGCGTGATCACCCGCGGCATCGTCGAGCGCCCCTCGATCTCGGCCAGCGCCGACGCGTCCCAAACCGCCGGCCGCCGGTCTTCCAGCCACAATTCGGCCAGCCCCGCGCGGTCCGCCTCGCGCACCAGCCCCGGCCCGACCACCAGCACCTTCGCCGCCGGCACCGGCTCGTCGCCGCGGGGCTGCACCATCAACTCCGGCCGGTGCGCCAGCAGCTGCGCCTGCACCTCGCGATCGTCGGTGGCGATCGTCACCAGCCCCGCCCCGGCCCGCAGCGCCGCCGCTCCGGCCAGCACCGCCGCCCCCGGCGTCCCCGCCGAGCCGCCGACGATCCCGACGTGCCCGCGCTCCCCCTTGTGCGAACCCGGCTTCAGCCCCGCGATGCTCCTGGCCACCTCGCCCGGATCGATCAGACATGTCTCATCCGACATGTCCTGAGAGACAATCCCGATGTCGGCCACCACCACCTCGCCCGCGGCCGCGCGCCCGGGCGTCACGTGCAGCCCCGGCTTCGAGCGGACGAACGTCACCGTGCGGTCGGCGGTGAACACCGGCCCGGGCACAGCCCCCGTGTCGGCGCCGAGCCCGGTCGGGATGTCGATCGCCAGCTTCGGCCCCGAGCGCGCGTTGGCCCACGTCACCGCCGCCACGAACGGCTGGCGCAGCGGCGGCGCAGCCCCCGTCCCGAGCATCGCGTCGACGATCAGCGCCTCCGCTGGTCCCTGCGGCAGCCCGCGCTCGATCGGCACCCCCAGCTTCTCCGCCAAGGCCACCTGCTGGGCCAGCTCCGGGCTCTGGCGTTCGCTCAGCAGGAACGCCCGCGCCGGCACCCCCCACCCGTGGAGGATCCGCGCCACCGCCACCCCGTCGCCGCCATTGTTGCCCGGCCCGCACAGCGCCCACACCGGCAGGTCCCCGCGCATCGCCAGCGCCTCGCGGGCGCAGCACAGCGCCGCCCGCTCCATCAACACCGGCGACGGCGTCCCCAGCTCCACGATCGTGTGGCGGTCGGCCGCCGCCGCCTGACTCCTCGTCCACAGCGTCGCCCAGGCACGCGTCATGGCCGGCATGATAACCCGTTCGTCCCGCGCGGGCGAGCGCGCGACCGCCGGGCGGGCCATCACATGTCTCGAAGGTCATGTCCTCGCCGACGCCCGACTCCGACCGGCTCCCGTGGTTGCCGGTCCTGTCGCCTCCTGCCATCCTCGGCGGCGATGGGCGTGTCACCGCTTCGCAACGCGAGCTCGATCGGTCGGCTGCCCGCGCTCGCCGTGCTGCTCGCCTGTCCGGCCTGCATGTCCTACGGCCCGCCCGTGCGCAGCCCCGGCTACGGCGCTCCCGGCCGGATCCGCCAGGGTCAGCTCGAGCTCGGCGGCGCCGTCGCGCACCCGGGTCGCCCCGGCAGCGGCGGCCCGTTCATCGGCTACGGCGTGCGCGACTGGGCCAGCGTCGAGGTCGGCGCCGACTTCTCGTTCCGCCAGTGGGCCCTCGGCTACCTCGGCGGCCGCTTCACCTACGCGCCCCGTCGCGACCGCAAGCTCCACGGCGCCCTCGACGGCGAGCTCGGCGTCGGCGGCGGCGTCGGCGGCCGCTTCTATTGCCCCGACTCGCGGTGCGCCGACACTCGCGGCTGGACCGAGCGCGCCGCTCTCGGCGGCTACGTCGGCGGCGGCGCCGGCTACCACTTCAGCTTCTTCGCCCTCTACGCCCGCGGCCGCCTGCAGGCCACCGCCGCCGAGGGCCTGCCCTCGACCCTGTTCGGCTCCCTCCACGGCGGCATGCAATTCCGGATCGCCCGCCACGTCGACATCTTCGCCAGCGGCGGCCTGTTCGGCCTCCACAACCGCGAGGGCAACGAGGTAAGCCCCTACTGGGACGTCGGCCTCTCCGTCTACTTCGACGTCGCCCGCCGCAAACAGCAGCCCGCCGCACGCCTGCCGTTCCGCATGTCCTTCTAAACATGTCCGAAAGGCCAGCGCTTCCGCCAGCCCGCCGGACGCCCCGCGCGGCCGCTACCAGGGCGGCGCGACCTCTGCTACGCTGATCGTGGCATGGGCGAACCGCAGCGCAAGCTCCCCGACCCGCTGACCGTCGACGAGTTCCTGGCCATCACCTGGCCAGAAGGCGCCCGCCACGAGCTCCACGACGGCCACGTCGTCGCCATGGCCCCGCCGATGCGCGCCCACCACAGCCTCGTGACCACGCTCAGTCACGCCATCGGCCCCATCCTCGAAGACTGTTGCGAGGTTCTTACGGAAGCGGGAGTCGTCCCGTCGCTGCGGCGACACACCTATTACCAGGTCGACCTGCTCGTCACCTGCGAGCCGCCCGAGCCCCGCCAGCGCACGATCCGCGCCCCCCTCCTGCTCGTCGAAGTGCTGTCTCCGAGCACCCAGGCGATCGATCGCAACCGCAAGCTGCCCGACTACCGCCAGCTCGCCAGCGTCCAGGAGGTCGTGCTCATCGACAGCGAGGCCATGCACGTCGAGCTCTACCGCCGCTTCGAGGGCATCCGCTGGCTCAGCGAGATCTTGCGCGACCCGACCGACGTCCTCCACCTCGACAGCGTCGGCCTCGATCTCGCGCTCGACGACCTCTACCGCCGCGTCGTCTTCCCCGCCGAAGAAGCCGCCGGCTGACCTGTCCCAAACACCAGGTTGAAGCGCTCCTACTACCAGGCCGACCTGCTCGTCACCTGCGAGCCCTCGCGCCCGGGCGACCGCGCCGTCGCCGCGCCGCTGTTCGTGTGCGAGGTCCTGTCGGAGAGCACCGAGCTCTTCGATCGCCGGTGCAAGGTCCCCGAGTACCGGGCCATCGCCAGCGTGCGGGAGGTCTTGCTCGTCGACAGCGAGCGCATGTTCGTCGAGTTGCACCGTCGCCTCGACGAGCGTCGCTGGCTCACCGAGATCTTGCCGCGCCCGCACGACGAGCTCGCTCTCGAGACCGCCGGCGTCAAGCTCGCGCTCGTCGACCTCTACGAGGACGTCGCGCTGCCCGCCGCCAACCTCGAGCTCCCCCTCTGACCTGTCCTCAAGGCCAGCCCATCGCCCCGAACCGCTCCTCCGGCGCCCCCTGCGAGCAAGCGCACGCGCCTCGCCGCTCGCCTTCCTTTCTCGTACAATCCGCCCGCCATGCCCGCCCCATTGCGCGCCTGTGCGGTCTCGTTCCTCAACGCCTGGCCGCTCGTCCAGCCGCTCGTCGGCCAGCACCTCTCCGCCGACAAGGTCCCGCGCCATCCGAACGGCACCCCGCTGTTCGACCTCAGCCTCGTGCTCCCCAGCGAGTGCGCGCGGCGTTTGGAGACCGGCGAGTGTGACGTCGCCCTCGTCCCGGTCGCCGCTTGCGCGGCGCACCCCGAGTGGGAGGTCGTGCCCGAGGTCGGCATCGGCTGTCGCGGTCCGGTGCATTCGGTCCTGTTGGTCTCGGCCGTCCCCTTGCCGCAGATCGAGCGGATCTACCTGGACGCCGCCTCACGGACCTCCGTCATCCTCGTGCAGCTGCTCCTGCGCGCTCAGGGCCTCAGCCCCGAGTGCGTCCACGCCCCGCACCGCGAGGGCGCCGGCCTGGTCCAGGGCACCCACGCCGCCCTCGTGATCGGCGACGCCGCCATGGCGCTGCACGATCGCTTCCCGCACGTCTTCGACCTCGGCGCCATGTGGCTGGCCCAGACCGGCCTCCCGTTCGTCTTCGCCGTCTGGGCCGCGCGGCCCGGCCTCCTCACGCCCGCCCACGTCACCGCCCTGCAGGACGCTCGCGCCTACGGCCTCAAGCACGCCGAGGAGCTCGCCCACGCCTTCCGCGAGCAGCAGCTCCAGGCCGGCCTGCCCGCGCGCGACCTCCTCAGCGACAACGCCTACGCCAACTACCTCCGGCGGGCGATCCGCTACAGCCTCTCCACCAAAGAGCGCGAGGGCGTCGTCGAGTTCCTCTCGCGGGCCACGGCCGCCGGCCTCCTCGCGATCCCCGGCCACGACCCCGAGGATCCGGTCCACATCCGCTTCGCCGGCGGCGCCGCGCCCGAAGCGCTGGTCGCCGCCCGCCGACCACGGCCGCCGCTCGCGGCCGACGAACTACTCGCGCGCGCAGCTGCCGGCGGCCGCCTCGACCTCGCCGAGGGCATCTTCCTCTACGAGCACGCCGACCTCATGGCGCTCGGCGCCGCCGCCGACGCGCGCCGCGCGGCGCTCCATCCCGAGGGCGTCGTCACCTACATCATCGACCGTAATGTAAACTATACAAACGTGTGCGTAACGCGTTGTAAGTTTTGCAATTTCTACACTCCGCCCGGCGGTCGTGGCGGCTACGTCCTGAGCCGCGAGGAGCTCGCCCGCAAGTTCCGTGAGACCGAGGAGTTGGGCGGCGTCCAGATCCTCCTGCAGGGCGGCCTCAACCCCGATCTCGGGCTCGAGTGGTACGAGGACTTCTTCCGCTGGACCAAGGCCAACTTCAGCCTGGCGTTGCACGCGCTGTCGCCGACCGAGATCATCCACATCGCCCAGCTCGAGGACTTGCCGATCCGGGACGTCCTCGTCCGGCTGCGCGCGGCCGGCATGGACTCGTTGCCGGGCGGCGGCGCCGAGATCCTGGACGACGAGATCCGCGCCCGGATCTCGCCCTTCAAGAACACCGCCGACGAATGGCTGGCCGTCATGCGCGAGGCCCACGCCCTTGGCATGAAGACCACCGCCACCATGGTGTTCGGCTTCCAGGAGACCGCCGAGCAGCTCGTCCACCACATGGACCGGGTGCGCAGTCTGCAGGACGAGACCGGTGGGTTCACCGCCTTCATCACCTGGCCGTTCCAGGCCGACGGCACCCGGCTCAAGCTGCGCGACGACACCAGCCCGCTGCGGTACTTGCGGGTACAAGCGCTGGCGCGGCTCTACCTCGACAACGTCCCCAACCTGCAGGTCAGCTGGCCGACTCTGGGGCCCGAGATCGGCGAGGTCGCCCTGCGCTTCGGCGCAAACGACTTCGGGTCCGTCATGATCGAGGAGAACGTCGTCTCACAGGCCGGCGCGCGGTTCATGATGAGCGCCGCCGAGATCGAGGCCCACATCCGGCTCGCCGGCTTCGTCCCCGCGCGCCGGAACATGCGTTACGACCGTCTGCCCAGCGTTCCGTCGGCCGGCGCGCCGGTCGCCGCGCCGGCCGCCGCTTGCGGTGACCTCGGGGTCTTGTGACCCCTCGCACGTCCGCGGACGGCCGGCTGCACTCCGAAAAATCCCGCGAACATAGTAAACGCCCCCCAGGGCTATCCGAGCGGTCTTTCGGACCGGTTCGGGCCGCCTCACTCCACGAGCCTCCGGGCTCCGAACTTCACGCACCGGATCTGCCCCAGCGAAAGCCTTCAGGCCCGACTCGGTCCGCGCAAGAACCCGCACCATGACAGTACATCGGATCAAAAAGGGACTCGACCTCCCGATCACCGGCACGCCGCAGCAGGTGATCGAGGCCGGCACGCCCGTACGTCACGTCGCCCTGTTGGGCGCCGATTACGTGGGCATGAAGCCGAAGATGGAGGTCAAGGTCGGCGACGCCGTCAAGCGCGGACAGCTCCTGTTCGAGGATCGCAAGGCCCCGGGCGTGCGCTTCACCGCCCCGGGCGCCGGCTCGGTCGTCGCCGTTCACCGCGGCGAGAAGCGGGCCTTCGTCTCGCTGGTCATCGCCCTCAACGAGCGCGAGCTCGCCGGTCAACCTGGCCCCGAGGACAGCGTCACGTTCGCCAGCTACACGCGCAAGCCGGTCGAGCAGCTCGGCGCCGACGAGGTCAAGGCGCTGCTGGTCGAATCGGGCCTGTGGACGGCCCTGCGCCAGCGCCCGTTCTCGCGCGTCCCCAGCCCCGAGTCGACCCCGCGCGCCCTGTTCGTCACCGCCATCGACACCAGCCCGCTGACGGCCGACGTCGCGGTGGTGCTCAAGGGTCACGAGGCCGACTTCCAGCGCGGCCTGGCCGTCCTGAGCAAGCTCGCGCCGAAGACCTACGTGTGCAAGGGCGCCGGCCTCAACCTCGACGCCGGCGCCGCCGCCGGCGCGCGCGTCGAGACCTTCGAGGGTCCCCACCCGGCCGGCCTGGTCGGCACGCACATCCACGTGCTCGAGCCGGTCAACCGCGAGCGGGTCGTCTGGCACATCGGCTACCAAGATGTCGTCGCCGTCGGCCGTCTGTTCGCCACCGGCGAGCTCGACTTCACCCGCGTCGTCGCTCTCGGCGGCCCGACCGTCCAGCGGCCGCGCCTCCTCAGCACGCGCAGCGGCGCCAGCCTCGACGAGCTGACCGCCGGCGAGCTCAAGACCTCGCCTGCCGGCGAGAACCGCGTCATCAGCGGCTCGGTGTTCGGCGGGCGCAAGGCCGTCGGCGAGCTCGACGGTTACCTCGGCCGCTACGCCAACCAGGTCACCGCCCTGGCCGAGGGCCGGCAGCGCGAGCTGCTCGGCTGGCTCGCTCCGGGCGGCCGCAAGTACAGCACCATCCCGGTCTACTTCGGCTACCTGGCCAAGCTGTTCGGCAAGAAGTTCGACCTCACCACCACGACCAACGGCTCGCCGCGGGCCATGGTCCCGATCGGCATGTACGAGCGCGTCATGCCGCTCGACATCCTGCCGACCTTCCTCCTCCGCTCGCTCCTCGTCGGCGACACCGACCGGGCCGTCGAGCTCGGCGCGCTCGAGCTCGACGAGGAGGACCTGGCGCTGTGCACCTTCGTCGACCCGGGTAAGTCGGACTTCGGCGCCGTGCTCCGGCACAACCTCAACGAGATCGAGAAAGAGGGCTGACGCAGATGTTGCGAAAGATGCTCGACAAGCTCGCCCACTCCTTCGAGAAGGGCGGCAAGCACGAGAAGCTGTACCCGCTCTACGAGGCGGCGGACACCTTCCTCTACACGCCACCGGACGTCGCCAAGCGCGACTCCCACGTCCGCGACGCCCTCGATCTCAAGCGCATGATGACCACCGTCGTCATCGCGCTGATCCCGTGCGTGTTGTTCGCGATGTACAACACCGGCCTGCAGGCGCACCTGATGATCGCCAAGGGCGCCGCGCCGCTCGACAACTGGCAGACCGCGCTCTTCCAGATGTTCGGCCTCGGCTTCGACCCGGCCAACCTCCTCGCCTGCTTCCTGCACGGCGCCATCTACTTCCTCCCGGTCTACGCCATCACGATGGCGATCGGCGGCAACTGCGAGGCGATCTTCTCGGTCGTCCGCAAGCACGAGATCAACGAGGGCTTCCTCGTCACCGGCTTGCTGTTCCCGCTGACCTTGCCGCCGACCATCCCGCTGTGGCAGGTCGCGCTCGGCATCGCCTTCGGCGTCGTCATCGGCAAGGAGGTCTTCGGCGGCACCGGCATGAACGTGCTGAACCCGGCGCTGACCGCCCGCGCGTTCCTGTTCTTCGCCTACCCGGCCCAGATCTCGGGCGACCAGCCGTGGGTGGCCGCCAACCTCGCTACGCTGCCCCAGGGCGTCTCCGGCGCAACGGCGCTGGGCCGTGCGGCAAGCGACCCGAGCGTGGTCATGAACCACACCGGCGACTGGACCGCGACCTGGTGGGACTGCTTCGTGGGCACCATCCCCGGCTCGATGGGTGAGACCTCGACGCTCGCCTGCCTGATCGGCGCCGCGGTCCTGATCATCACCAAGGTCGGCTCATGGCGGACCATGCTCGGCGTCGTGCTCGGCACGCTCGCGCTGTCGAGCCTGTTCAACGCCATCGGCAGCCAGACCAACCAGCTGTTCAACTTGCCGTTCGAGTGGCACATCGTGCTCGGCGGCTGGGCCTTCGGCACCGTGTTCATGGCCACCGACCCGGTCTCGTCGGCCTTCACCGACACCGGCAAGCTGATCTACGGCTTCGGCATCGGCGCCCTCGTCGTCCTGGTCCGGGTCGTGAACCCCGCCTACCCCGAGGGCATGATGCTGGCGATCCTGTTCATGAACATGTTCGCCCCGCTCATCGACCACTTCTTCGTCCAGGCCAACATCAAGAGGAGGCTCGCTCGTCATGGCGCAGCATAGTACCGGCTACACCATCGGCTTCGCCGCATTGGTCTGCGTCGTCTGCGGGGTCGGCATCGCCAGCGCCGCGGTCGCGCTGGCCGACCGCCAGGCCGAGAACAAGAAGCTCGACCAGCAGAAGCAGGTCCTCGTGGTCGCCGGCCTGATGAAGGCGGGCGAGAAGCTGTCGCCCGACGAGGTCAAGAAGCGCTTCGCCGACAACATCAAGCCCGAGGTCGTCGACCTCAAGGGCGGCGTCGCGGCGCAGGGCATCGACCCGATCAGCTTCGACCAGCGCAAGGCCCAGAAGGACCCGGCGCAGAGCCGCGAGGCCCCGGCGAACGCCGCCAAGGTCCTGCGCCTGCCCAACAACGCGCTGGTCTACAAGGTCGTCAAGGGCGGCGCCGTCGAGACCCTGATCTTCCCGATCGAGGGCTACGGCCTGTGGTCGACGCTGTACGGCTACATCGCCCTCGACGCCAAGGACGCCAACACCGTCCAGGGCATCACCTTCTACCAGCACGGCGAGACCCCCGGCCTCGGCGGCGAGGTCGACAACCCCAAGTGGAAGGACCTCTGGCCTGGTCGCAAGATCTACGGCGACAAGGGCGAGCCGCAGATCGCGGTCGTCAAGGGCAAGGCCGGTCCAGCCGAGACCGACAAGTACCGCGTCGACGGCCTGTCGGGCGCCACGATCACCAGCAACGGCGTCACCAACCTGGTCAGGTTCTGGTTCGGCCCCGAAGGCTTCGGTCCCTACATCCAACATTCCAAGGCGGCGGGGGGCAAGTAAGTCATGGACAAGCAGACCAAGGGCGTCCTCTTCGACCCGCTGTTCAACAACAACCCGATCGCCCTGCAGGTGCTCGGCATCTGCTCGGCGCTGGCGGTCACGACCAAGCTCGAGACGGCCTTCGTCATGTCGCTCGCGCTGACCGTCGTCACCGCGTTCAGCAACCTGGCGATCAGCCTGATCCGCAACTACATCCCGTCGAGCATCCGCATCATCGTCCAGCTGACGATCATCGCCTCGCTCGTCATCATCACCGACCAGATCTTGAAGGCCTTCGTCTACGACGTGAGCAAGCAGCTCAGCGTGTTCGTCGGCCTCATCATCACCAACTGCATCGTCATGGGCCGCGCCGAGGCCTACGCGATGGCCAACAAGCCGGGCATCAGCTTCCTCGACGGCATCGGCAACGGCCTCGGCTACAGCATGGTCCTGCTGCTGATCGGCTTCATCCGCGAGCTGTTCGGCTCCGGCAAGCTGTTCGGCGTCGAGATCTTCCAGACCGTCAACGACGGCGGCTGGTACATCACCAACGGCCTGATGGTCATGTCACCGTCGGCGTTCTTCCTGATCGGCTGCATGATCTGGATCATCCGCACCGTGAAGCCCTCGCAGCAGGAGAAGGAGTGAACCCATGCTCGAGCACTACTTGAGCCTCCTGACGAAGTCGATCTTCGTCGAGAACATGGCCCTGGCGTTCTTCCTGGGCATGTGTTCGTTCCTCGCCGTGTCGAAGAAGGTCGAGACGGCCCTCGGCCTCGGCGTCGCCGTCGTCTTCGTGCTCGCGGTGTGCGTGCCGCTCAACCAGCTGATCATCGTGTCCCTCCTCAAGGAGGGCGCGTTGGCCTGGATCCACCCGAGCTTCGCCACCGTCGACCTCACCTTCCTCAGCTTCCTGGTCCAGATCGGCAGCATCGCGGCCGTCGTCCAGGTCGTCGAGATGGCGGTCGACCGCTACGCCCCGGCCCTCTACAACGCGCTGGGCGTGTTCCTGCCGCTCATCGCGGTCAACTGCGCCATCATGGGCGCCTCGCTGTTCATGGAGCAGCGCGAGTACAGCCTCGGCGAGGCCGCCGTGTTCGGCCTCGGCTCGGGCATCGGCTGGGCGATGGCGATCGTCGCGCTCGCCGCCCTGCGCGAGAAGATGCGCTACAGCAACGTCCCCGAGGGTCTGCGCGGCCTCGGCATCGCGTTCATCCTCACCGGCCTGATGGCGATCGGCTTCCTCGCCTTCTCGGGCATCCAGCTCTGACCCGCGGAGGAGCACCACCTTATGACCACCATCATCATCCTCGGCGTGGCCATGTTCACGTTCGTGATCCTGGCCCTGGTGTTCATCCTGCTCGCCGCCAAGGCGAAGCTGGTCAACACCGAGGCCGTCACGATCGGCATCAACGGCGACCCCACCCTGGCGATGCGGGTCCCCGCCGGCAGCACGCTGCTCAACACCCTCGCCAACCAGAAGATCTTCATCCCCTCGGCCTGCGGCGGCAAAGGCAGCTGCGGCGTGTGCAAGGTGAAGGTCCACAGCGGCGGCGGCTCCATGGTCCCGACCGAGGCCGGTCACATCAGCAAAGGCGAGGCTCGCGAGGGCTGCCGGCTGTCGTGTCAGGTCAAGGTCAAGGGCGACATGCAGATCGAGCTGCCGCACGAGATCTTCGAGATCAAGAAGTGGACCTGCAAGGTCCGCTCGAACAACGGCGTCGCCACCTTCATCAAGGAGTTCGTCATCGAGCTCCCGCCCGGTGAGGTCGTCCCGTTCCGCGCCGGCGGCTACATCCAGATCGAGTGCCCGCCGCACGTCGCGAACTACAAGGACATGATCATCGAGGAGAAGTACCGGGACGAGTGGGACAAGTACAACTTGTGGCGCTACGTCTCGAACTGCACCGAGAACGTCGAGCGCGCCTACTCGATGGCGAACTATCCGGAGGAGTACGGCATCATCATGCTGAACATCCGGATCGCTACCCCGCCGCCGAAGGTCCCCGACGCCCCTCCGGGCATCATGAGCTCGTTCATCTTCAGCCGGAAGCCGGGCGACCCCGTCGTCATCTCCGGCCCCTACGGCGAGTTCTTCGCCCGCGAGACCAAGAACGAGATGGTCTTCATCGGCGGCGGCGCCGGCATGGCGCCGATGCGCTCGCACATCTTCGACCAGTTCAAGCGCCTGCGGACCGACCGCAAGGTCTCGTTCTGGTACGGCGCCCGCAGCCTCCGCGAGGCCTTCTACGTCGAGGACTTCGACGGCATCCAGCGCGAGTTCCCCAACTTCAAGTGGCACCTCGCGCTGTCCGAGCCCAAGCCGGAGGACAACTGGACCGGCTACAAGGGCTTCATCCACCAGGTGCTGCTCGAGAACTACCTCAAGATGCACCCGGCCCCGGAAGACTGCGAGTACTACATCTGCGGCCCGCCGATGATGAACGCCGCCGTCATCAAGATGCTCACCGACCTCGGCGTCGAGCCCGAGAACATCATGATGGACGACTTCGGCGGCTGAGCCTCGCTCGCGCCGCACCCACGCAGGGCCACCCCTCGTGACGGATCCGCTGAAACAAAAGTACGGGAGCAGGGCCTCTGTCCTGCTCCCGCTCTGTCTTTTGACCTTCGTGGCCCTGAGCGCCTGGCGCCTCTGGCCTTCGGGACAGGTCACTCCCCCACCCGCGGGTGCGCCCGCCGCCGCGCCCGCGAGCGGCCCGGTGCACGTGCTCTCGGGCCCGACGATGGGCACCACCTGGCGCGTCACCGTCGTCCACGAGGGCCGCGACGTGGCCCCGATCCTGCCGATGATCGAGGCCGAGCTGGCGCAGATCGATCAGCAGATGTCGACCTGGCGCGACGACTCGGCGATCAGCGAGTTCAACCGCCGGACCGACACCTCCGCCTTCCCCGCCCCGGCCGCGCTCGTCGAGGTCGTCGCGCAGGCGAACGAGGTCAGCGAGCGCAGCGGCGGCGCGTTCGACGTCACTGTCTCCCCGCTCGTCGACGCCTGGGGCTTCGGCCGCGACAAGGCCGCGAGCCCGCCGACCGACGAGCAGCTCGCGGCCCTGCGCGCGCAGGTCGGCTGGCAGTCGCTGCACGCCGACCGCAGCGCCGGCACCCTGGGCAAAGACAAGCCCGGCCTCACGATCACCCTGTCCGCGATCGCCCCGGGCTACGCGGCCGACGTCATCTCCGATCGCCTCGTCGAGCTCGGCTTTGCCCGCCACCTCGTCGACGTCGGCGGCGAATTCCGGGCCCGCGGCGACGGCCCCGAGGGCCCGTGGCGCCTCGGCATCGAGCGCCCCGACGGTGCAGTCGAGGAGCGCGTGGTGCAGGAGGTCGTCCCCTTGCGCGACGCCGCGCTCGCCACCTCGGGCGACTACCGCAACTACCGCGAGGAAGCCGGTCGACGGATCTCGCACACCATCGACCCCCGCAGCGGCCGTCCGATCGATCACAAGCTGGCCTCGGTCACGGTCATCCACCGTACTGCCGCGCTCGCCGACGCCTACGCCACCGCGCTCAACGTCCTCGGCCCCGAAGACGGCTTCGCCCTCGCCGAGCGCGAGGAGCTGCCGGCCCTGTTCCTCGTGCGCGACGGCGCCGGCTTCGCGCCGCGCGCCACGGCGGCCTTCGCGGCCTTGCGCGCGGGGTCCCCGTCCGCCAACCTCAATCCCTGACATGCCCACGATCCTGCTCACCATCGCCGTCCTCGGGGCCGTCATGCTCGGCATGGCCGTCGGCGCCATCTTCGCCGGCAAGTACCTCAAGGGCTCGTGCGGCGGCATCGCCAACGCCAACTGCGGCTGCACCGACGCCCAGCGCCGCGACTGCTCGACCAAGCAGGCGGCCTGAGCCCCGCCCGTTCGCGCGCCGTCCTGGCCGGTCTTAGGGGCATGTCCTCTGCGACATGTCCTTCATCACCTGCCTCATCCGACAGGTCGCAGCGGACACCCGGCTCTGAACATCGTCTCCCCGACCTGGCGCGGCTCCAGCGAATGAGCGACGCTGGTGGCGGGTGTCGATGGCGGAGTTCGACGCGGCGTACCTCGACGAGCAGCTCCGGGGCCTCCAGCACTCGCCGGTCCCGGTCTGGGTCCTCGATCCGGACCGCATGCGGATCCGCTGGGCCAACGCCCCCGCGCTGGTGATGTGGCGGGCCGACAGCCGCGAGGAGCTGTTCGCCCGCGACTTCAACGTCGGCCTCGACGCGATGCGCACTCGCCTCTTCGCCGCCGTCGAGACGGTCCGCGAGGGCCGCACGCTGTGGGACGAGTGGACGGTCTACCCCCGCGGCGTGCCCGTGCAGGTGAAGCTGCACTTCGCCCCGGTCGCGCTCGGCGACGGGCGGATCGGCGTCCTGCAGCACGTGTTCCCGCGCGACGAGGGCCCCGACCCGGCCCAGCTGCGCGGGATTCAGGCCCTGTCCGTGACCGCGGTGATCGTCGGCCTGGTCGAGTTCGGCGGCCGGATCGTCATGAAGAACCCGGCCGCGATCGCTACCTTCGGGCGCCTCGCCGACGACTGGCCGGCGTGGTTCGTCGACCGTGGCGAGGCCGAGGCCATGCTCGCCGCCGCGGCCGCCGGCGAGACCTTGCGCCGCGAGCACCTCGTCGCCACCGCGACCGGCCAGCGGCTCCACGGCGTCGAGTTGCGACCGATCCGCGACGCAGTCACCGGCGAGATGATGGCCCTCGTCCATCACACCGACGAGACAGTGCGCCACGGCGCCGAGGTCGAGGCGGCCCGGCATCAACGCCTCGCCGAGGAGCTCGACCGCACGCTGACCCTCGTCGATCGCCAGCGGCGCGAGATCGTCGGCCTGTCCGCGCCGCTCCTCGACATCGACGCGCACACCCTCGCAGTCCCGCTGATCGGCGCCTTCGACGGCGAGCGCGCCGCCGAGCTCGAGGCGCGCGTCCTGGACGCCATCGGCGAGCGTCGCGTCGCCACAGTCTTGCTCGACCTCACCGGCACCGTCGCCGGCGACCGCGACAGCGCCGATCGGCTCTTGCGGCTGGTGCGGGCGATCCGTCTGCTCGGCGCCCGAGCGATCCTCACCGGCATCGGTCCCGCGCTCGCCGCCGCGCTCGCCGGCATCGGCTTCGACGCCCACGACACCCCGTTCGCGCGCTCCCTCGCCGCCGGCCTCGAGCTGGCCCGGGCTCGTTGACCGCGCCGCGCGGGCCCCCCGCCGCTATCCTGGGGAGGATGCGACGCGAGCTCGCGGCGTGCGGGTTGCTCCTCGGCTGCGGCGCCGACGACGTCCAGGACGTCGGCAGCGACGGTCGCACCAGCAGCACCGCGTCCAGCGAGGTCGGCATCACCGTCATCCCGACCGAGGCCATGCGCTTCGACCTCGGCATGCTCGACGTCGGCGACGTCGACTGCGGCCTGCACAACGGCGACCTCGGCCTCTCGTACATCTGGATCGCCAACAGCACCCAGGGCACGGTCTCGAAGATCGACACGGTCTCGCTCGCCGAGCGCGGCCGCTACGTCGTGCGCCCCGACGCCGCGGGCAACCCCTCGCGTACCTCCGTCAACCTGTCGGGCGACGTCGCGGTCGCCAACCGCAACGGCGGCATCACCAAGATCCACGCCTTGCCCGAGCGCTGCGCCGAGAGCAACGGGACGCCCGGGATCCAGACCGCCGACGGCCCCGATTTTCTGCCGTGGGGCGTCGAGGAGTGCATCGCCTGGTACACGCCGATGACCTACGTCAGCCAGCGCCCCGTCGCCTGGACGCAGGGCGTGTTCGACCCGGACACCTGCAGCTTCCGCGAGCAGAAGCTGTGGACCGCGGGCATGAACACCCCGGGCGTGATCGACATCCTCCGCCTCGACGGCGACACCGGCGCGCTCGAGGCCAAGGTCACCATCGACGACGCTTACGTCGACAGCTACGGCATCTACGGCGGGGCCGTCGACGCGCACGGCAACTTCTGGGGCTCGCAGGTCGGCCAGGCTAAGCTGCACTTCGTCGACTACGACACCCTCGAGCACAAGAGCTGGGACCTCGAGGTCGGCGCCTATGGCATCACGGTCGACTCGCAGGGCTACGTGTGGACGTGCTCCGGCAACGCCTCGCGCTTCGACCCCGCGACCGAGACCTGGCAGCGCGTCCTCGCCGGCGAGTACGGCGGCTGCATGGAGGACGGCCACGGCACCCTCTACAAGGCCACCCCGGGCGGCATCGTCGCCATCGACACCACGACCCTGGCGATCAAGCACACCTACGCCCTGCCGCAGCACATCCACGGCATCAGCGTCGACTTCTACGGCTACGTCTGGGGCGTGTCGCAGGGCTCGGAGGCCTACCGCCTCGATCCGGCCGACGGCAGCTTCGAGACGATCGGCGGCCTCGTCGGCGCCTACACCTACAGCGACATGACCGGCTTCGCCCTCAGCTCGGTCGGCGTGCCGTGACATGGTCTTTTAAACATGTCCATCAGGACATTCTCTGATCGCCATGTCCTCGAGTCCATGCTCGTTTGGACATGTCCCGAAGGACATCTCATGGCATCGCCACTCCGCGACCTGCCCGCCCCGGGAGCTCCAGCCGCGCCACGCTAGCGCGGCTCGCCCCGCCCGGCCTGCAGCAGCTCGACCAGCTGCCCGCTGAGCATCCGGTACAGCGCCGAAGCAGCCCCTTCGAGGGCCGCCTCGTGCCGCGCCAGCGCCCCCAGGTCCCCGCGGGCCGCCGGTCCCGACACCCCGTGCGGGACTCCGAGCGCCAGCAGGTTCTCGAGCGCCGAGCGGAGCAGCTCGCCGATCGCCTCGCTCGCGATCGGCCCCGGCAACCCCAGCGAGCGCATCGTCTCCGTCGCGCGCTCGCCCAGCACTGCCAGGTGATTCCCCGCCAGCGCACAGGCCGCGTGGTAGCGCGTGCGTTGCTCTGCGCCGAGCCCTTGCAGGTCGAGGTGGCGCTGCGGCCCGAGCCAGCGCAGCGCCACTGCGCGCGCCTCCGGGTCGCCTTCCAGGCCGAACACGCACGAACCCAGGCGGCTCTGCGGCCGCTCGCGGCGCAGGCTGCAGATCGGGTGCAGCGTCCCGACCGGATGGCCCGCCGCCGCCGCCGCCGCCAGCCCCTCGCGCGCCACCACGGCCCCGGCCGCGTGCAACACCGGCACTCGCGGCGCTCCGCGGGCCACCAGCGCCGCCGCCATCTGGCCCAGCCTGCGATCCTGTCCGAGCAGCCAGATCGCGTCGGGTGTCCCTTCGGGCAGCTCTCCTGTCCCTTCGACCAGCTCGCGTGTCGACCCGATCGCAGTCGACCACCCGCGCTCGCGCAGCCACGGCTCGGCGTGGGCCGACACGTTGCCGCGGCCGATCAGCCACACGTGGCCGACGTGGCCGGCGCGGAGCCGACGCAGCACTGCGGCCGGGACCGCCATCGTCAGGGCCTCCTGCGCCGCCGGATCGGCGCCGGCCGCCAGCCACGCGCGCACCGCAGTGCTGCTGATCTCCGGCAGCGCGCAGTCCTCCGCGTCGGCGAACCCGACCCGCGGCACCACGATCGGCGAAAACTCCGCCGCGATCTCGGCCGCTCGGTGCCAGCGCTGCAGCTCCCCGCGCACGACGATGTCCGAGCCGACCACCAGCCGCACCGCGAAGCCCGGGTGCTCCTCCGCCACCGCGCGCAGCAGGTCGTAGCTGTAGCTCGGCCCCTCGCCGCCGCGGCGGGCCGCCAGCCTCGCCTCGACGTCGCTCACCTCCACCATCTCGGCCTGGGCCGCCATCGCCAGCCGCGTCAGCGCCAGGCGATCGGCGAACGGCATCATCTGCTTGGCGAACGGGTGCGACCAGCACGGCGCCACCAGCACGCGATCGGCGAGCCCGCGCGCCAGCAGATAGGTCGGGATCAGCGCGTGTCCGAGGTGCGGCGGATCGAAGCTGCCGCCGAGGACGGCGAGGACGGGACGCTCCATGTGCCCGCGAGCGTCCCAGCCTTCGCCGGCCGCGGCAAGTCGCCGCTCGCGCCGCGCACCCGCGAGCGCCCGCCGCTCCGGTGCATCACGCCTGCCGCATCACGCGCGCCCTTCCGCGTCGACCGCACGCCATCCCTCCGCGAACAGCAACCACTCGCGGCGTCGGGCGCCACTCCCTCCGGTGGCGCGGCACACCGCCTCCCGCTCACTCCGCGAGCCTCGCGGCGTCGAGCCCCGAGCTCGCGCCCGACTCACTCCGGGTACAGCAGGAACTCGCGGCGCCGGGCCACGAACGCCGCGCGCCCCGGCTCCTGGCTCGCCGTCATCTCGGCCAGCGACGTCTGCGCCTCGATCGCCTCGCGCAGCCACGGTCCGCCGGCCAGAAGATCGATGGCCGGCCGGTCGGCGACGAACTCGTACGGCTCGGTGCGCCAGCGCATCGCTCCCTGTCCCAAGCGCCAGGTCGCGCGCAGCACCGCCCAGCTCGTGCGCAGCGAGCGGACCGCCCTCGGCTCGCGGACGTGCAGCTGCACCCCTCCGCAGCGGCGCCCCGCGAACTTCTGGAACATCGGCTTGAACCCGACGGGCCGCACCTGCAGCCCCGGCAGCGCCGCGTCGTCGGCCAACAGCGCCGCCGCGAGCGCCTGTCCTTCGAGCCAGGGCGCGCCGAACAGCTCGAACGGGCGCGTCGTCCCGCGGCCCTCGCTGAGGTTCGTCCCCTCGAGCAGGCACTGCCCCGGGTAGATCAGCGCTGCGCCCATCGTCGGCATGTTCGGCGACGGCAGGACCCACGGCAGACCTGTCTCGAAGAACAGCATCGAGCGCCGCCAGCCCGCGCACCGCAGCACCTCGAGCAGCTCCGCCTCGACGCGGCCGCGCTCGAGGATCGCCATGCGCGCCAGCTCGCCGAGCGTCATCCCGTGGCGGACCGCCACGTCGTGCAGCCCGACGAAGCTCTCCTCGTTGGTAGCGATCCCGCCGCCCTCGATCTGGTCCGGCGTCCCGCCGATCGGGTTCGGGCGGTCGAGGATCAGCACCCGCACCCCCGCCTGCAGCGCCACCTCGGCGGCCAGCACCGCCGTCCACACGTACGTGTAGTAGCGGCTGCCGATGTCTTGCAGGTCGATCACCAGCCAGTCCGCCCCGTGGAACATCTCCGGCGTCGGGCTCAGGCTGGCGAACGTCTCGCCGTACAGGCTGTAGGCCGGGATCGCCGCGCGCGGCGCCTCTCCGCCCACCACCTCCATGTCCTGCGCCGCCGCGTCGAGCCCGTGCTCGGGGCCGAGCAGGCTGACCACGCGCGCCCCGATCCGGCTCATCACCACGGTCGCGTGCTCGAGCTCGGCGGTCACCGACGCCGGATGACACAGCAGCGCCACCGGCACGTCGCGCAGCCGCGGGCCCTCGCCGGCGGCCAGGCGGTCGAGCCCAGACTTCACCGCGGGCGCGCCGGCACCTGCTCCTTCAGACACATCATGAGCGAGCACGCCCCCGCTATAACGGTCCGCGGCGCCGCCCTCAAATTCTCGGGCGAGCGCGCGGCCGGAGCGGGCGCGCCCCTCCGTGGGATCTCCCGCCTTGATTCGCCGCTTTTTTGGGCCGCTCGCCGGGGCTTGGCATCCTACCTGTATGCGCGATCCTCTGGCGCCCATCCCTTCGCCCACTGTCAGCCCCAACTTCTGGGACACCGCGCTGTTGCCTCGCGGCACGCGCGTCGGCGGCGACGAGCCGGTCGAGGAGTTCTCCCCGCTGCGGCTGCTGCAGCGCGACCAGGGCGACACCCACGGCCTCGATCGCCGCAGCCGTCGCCGCGGCGACGCTCAGGCCCAGGACGCCCTGGACCACGGCAGCGCGCGCCTGATCTCCTCCGTCCACACCGTCCGGCGGGCCCTCCTCGGCCTCTCGACCGCGCACGGCTGGGCCCTCGTCCACACGCTGTCCGTCGCGCCGACCGGCCTGCTCGTCCACCTCCTCGACCTCTTGAGCCCCGGCCTCAACCCCGAGCTCCGCGATCGGGGCCGCAACCTGCTGGCCCGGATCGCCCCCCTGCTCGGCGCTCCGTTGCGGCCGCGCGCCATTCACCGGCCCGGTTCGCCGCTCGCCACCATCGGCGGCTGTCTCCTCGCCCCGCGGGTCGTCGCCGATCTCTCGAGCTGGGCCTCGCAGCCGAGCGCGCGTCGAGGCACCACGCGGGCGGGTCACGGCGCCTTCGCCGTCACCTTGCTGGCGCCGGCGGTCGATCCGCGAGACGGCGTGATCAGCATCGAGGGCGAGCTGGTGCCGATGACCGACCCGCAACCGCAGGTCCTCGCGGTCGCCCTCTCGCCTCGGGCGCTCGCCGAGCTGGGTCGCACCTTGCAGTGGCCCGAGGGCGGCCCCACGCGCGCCCAGGTCGAATGATCGCCGTGTGAACTGCGGCGAGATCCGCTCACGTGTGCCCACGTTTTTGCCCGCGATTGGCGTCAGCGGGCTCGCGCGCGCAGGAAAAGTTCGGTAAAACGCGGTCCCGTGCCCCCAGAGGAGCATTGACGCTGCTTTGCCTTGTCTCTATCCTCGCGGGCAACATCTCTGGCGTATCACTTCGGCACGCCAGCGATACGGCCCTCCGGCCACTGCTCTCTTCACGGCCCTTCGGGCCTGGACTTCACGGCCTCCGGGCCTGCACTTTCGGCCCTTTCCGGGCCACGGCCCACCGGCCTGCTTCTGCTCTTCCCGGCCCATCGGGCCTGTAGCGTGACTACCAAGGGGATCCGGCCTTGAACGCACCCAAGAAACCAGGAACCGACCTCAGCGCCCTCAAAGCGCGCCTCGCCAAGAAGACGGACGCGGCCGCACCGCCTCCCGCCGAGCCGGCAGCGCCGGCCGCTCCGCCGGCAGCCGCTCCCGCAGCGCCGAAGGCGGCTCCGCCGGCTCGCCCGCCGTTCAAGAAGGCGCCGTCGCCGGCCGACCTTCCGGCGCCGGGAGAGTCTGCGCCGATCGACATTCCGCCGCCCGGTGAAGTCTCTGCGCCGATCGACATCCCTGCGCCCGGCGAGGTCGCCCTGCCGCCGCAGCCCGCGCCGGTCGCCGCGCAGCCTGTCGCCGCCGCCGTGCCCGCGTCGCGCAAGTCCCTCGAGGACGGCACGCCGTTCGGCAGCACCGCCGGCTCCTTCGATCCCAACGCCGGCATCATCGACTCCGGCGAGGTCCAGGCCAAGGGCAACCGCGGCCTCGTGATCCTCGCCGCCGGCGCCGCCCTCGCCTTCGGCGTCGCGCTCGGCTGGATCGGCCATCAGATCACCTCGAAGGGCGAGGTCAAGGCCGTCGCCCAGAAGAAGGGCTCCGACATGTTCACCGAGGCCACCAAGGTCTCGGACATGCGCAAGGGCATCTCGCTCAAGATCGACGAGCTGCAGAAGTTGGTCTCGACCGATCCGGCGAAGGGCGCCGAGGAGTTGGCCAACCTGATGAAGACCAACTTCGAGAAGAGCCCGAAGGTCGACGACCTGTTCGGCTGGCAGCTCGCGGGCATCGGGCCCGAGGGCATCCGCCGCACCTTCGACCTCTACGAGGAGGCCAACGGCCTGCGCCTCGACCTCGGCTACCTCGTCAACTTCGTCGCCGGCAACGCCAAGGCGCTGACCGAGACCGGCGGCCCGCGGCTGTTCGCCGTCAAGTTCAAGAAGGACGGCGCAGTGCTGGTCGAGCGCGGCGAGCCGATGTGCGGCGAGGCTCCCTGTGCCGAGGGCAAGGAGGGCGAGGCCACCGGCTACAAGGTGCGCGACGCGGTCAACCAGGAGTTCACGGTCGCCGCCAGGGGCTCCGACGACGGCCAGGTCCTGCCGCTGTCCGCGGACACGCAGATCTACGGCTACATCGTCGGCCTGAACCCGGAGAACAACGCCAAGCTGGTCGCCGGCTCGCTGTTCGCCAAGGTCAAGGCGCGCCTCGAGGAGATGTCCAAGGCCGAGGGTCGCGCCCTCAAGGCGCTCAAGAGCTACTCGGACGATCCGAACATCGACGGCGGTGGGCCCGCCGATCCTGGCGCCGACTGAGTGCAGTCGGGAGCACAGCCGCCCGCCCCACCTGCCGGCCTCGTCGCCGGCGACGCTGCCCCTTCGCGACCTGCCGGATCTGCAGGGGCAGCGCCTCCGGGTCCTCCGCCGCCGCCGGCATCGCCGCGGCGCTCCGGGCCCGCAGGTCCGTCGCCGCTCGTCGTCGGCTCGCGGTTGTGGGTCGTCAATCCGGCGCGCGCCGGCCTGTTCGGCTGGCTCGTGCGCTACTACGTGTTCGCGGCCGCGTGCATCACCGTGGCCCTGGGCTACGTCGGCGTGCGGGTCTATCGCGCCTATGACGCCGCCCTGCCCGACATCGCCGACGTCGAGCAGTACGACGCGCTCGCGCCCGGCGTCACGCGGATCTACGCCGTCGACGGCAGCGTCCTCGCCGAGCTCGCGCGCGAGCACCGGGCCTACGCCCCGATCGACGAGATCCCCGACCGCCTGATCCAGGCCTTCCTCTCGGTCGAGGATCGCCGCTTCTTCACCCACGCCGGCCTCGACTGGCGCGGTCTGGCGCGCGCCACTCTGGCCAACCTGCGCTCGGGCACCGTCATCCAGGGCGGCAGCACGATCACCCAGCAGGTCGCCAAGGGCTTCCTCAGCGACGAGCGCACCCTCGACCGCAAGCTGCGGGAGGCGCTGCTGTCGCTGCGGATCGAGGGCCGCCTCGGCAAGTGGCGGATCCTCGAGATCTACCTCAACAAGATCTTCCTCGGCCACGGCGCCTACGGCGTCGCCGCCGCCGCGAGCCGTTACTTCGGCAAGGAGCTGCACGAGCTGACCCTCGCCGAGGCGGCGCTGATCGCCGGGCTCGCACGGGCGCCCTCGCGCTACAGCCCGATCGCCAGCCCCGAGCGCGCGCTCAAGCGGCGCTCCGTGGTGCTGCAGGACATGGTCGAGGCCGGCGCGATCACCCCGGCCGAGCGCGACGCCGCCGACGACGAGCCGCTCAAGCTGGCCGCGCAGCCGCCCGACGTGTTCCGCCTGCGCGCCCCCTACTACGCCGAGCACGTGCGCCGCGAGGCCGGCCTTCGCTTCGGCGAGGCAGCGGTGCTGCAGGACGGCCTACAGATCGAGACCGCCGCCAACATCGAGATGGGCGCCCAGGCCCACGCCGCGATCGACTCGGCCCTGCGCCGCATCGACCGCCGCCAGGGCTGGCGCGGCCCCGTCGCGCACCTGTCCGACGAGACAGCCCGTACCACCCTGCTCGAGCGCACCGGCGCCGAGTACGGCGACGACGCCATGACCGCCGACCCGCAGCGCTGGCGGCTCGCGCTCGTCACCGAGGTCACCGCCAAGCAGGCCAAGGTCCGCGTCGGCAAGGTCGAGGCCCTGCTGCCGCTGAAGAAGATGGCCTGGGCCTCACGCTACGACCGCAACACCGGCGTCAACGACGTCAAGATCACCCGCGTCGACGAGGCGGTCGAGGCCGGCGACGTCGTGTGGGTGCGGCCGGCGCAGAAGCGGCGCAGCGTCATCGCCGAGATCGACGACGAGGCGGCCGCCGCCGAGAGCGCCGCGAATGAATCCGGGGACATGTCCGGAGGGACAGTCGCGCTCGAGCCGGTCGACGAGGCCACCGGCCTGCCGCAGGTCGAGCTCGGCCAGCTGCCGCGGGTCGAGGCTTCAATCTACACCATGGCGCACGACACCGGCGAGGTCGAGGCGATGGAGGGCGGCCTCGACTACGACCGCTCGCAGTTCAACCGCACCACCCAGGCCTGCCGCCAGCCGGGCAGCGTGTTCAAAGCCATCTACTACGCGCTCGCGCTCGACGGTGGCCAGTACACCATGGGCTCGGTGCTCGAGGACAAGCCCTACGTGCCCGAGCCGGGTGAGCTGTGGAACCCGCAGAACATCGGCCAGACGCTCGACGGCAAGGTCCTGCTGCGCACCGCCCTGATCAAGTCGCTCAACCTGCCGTCGATCCGCCTGTTCGTCAGCCTCGGCGCCGACAAGGTGGTCGCGTGGGCCCGCCGGCTCGGCTTCACCACCGAGCTCATCGCCGACCGCGCCCTGTCGCTGGGCGCCTCGTGCGTGCACACCGACGAGCTGTCGCGCGCCTTCTCGATCTTCGTCCGCGGCGGCTCGTGGGTCGACCCGGTCTACATCCGCCGCGTGATCGACAAGCGCGGCCAGACCCTGCTCGACCAGCGCCACCCGCTCGACGCCGGCCTCGACGTCGCCGGCCGCCTCGATCGCATGGCCGCCCTCGCCATCCACGGCCCGCGCCAGGTGGTCGACGACCGCACCGCCTTCCTCATCACCCGCCTCATGCGCGAGGTCGTGACCGCCGGCATCGGCGGCCGCGCCTCGCAGATCGGCGTGCCCGCGGGCGGCAAGTCGGGCACCGCGTCGAAGAACGCCTACACCACCGACACCTGGTTCGTCGGCTTCACCTCGCGCCACATGACCGCGGCGTGGATGGGCGACGACACCTACGAGCGCTCCCTCGGCGACGAGGACGCCAGCTACACCACTGCGACCCCGATGTGGACGCAGTTCATGGCCGGGGTGGTCGCTGGCATCCCGCACGAGAACCTGCCGCTCCACCGGCCCCCGGGCATCTCCAGCCGCAACGTCGACGCCCGCAACGGCGAAGAGCCGGTCGCCGGCATGCCCTCGGCGACCCTGTACTTCAAGGACTGACCGTCTGGGCATGTCCGCGAGGACATGCCCGCGAGGCCATGTCCGTGAAGACATGCCTGCAAGGACATGTCCGCGGAGACAGCCGTCAGCGAGCCGCCCGCCCGCGGCCGACGGCCGGCAGGATCGCCTGGTCGACGATCGCCGCCAGAGTCTCCTCGCTCGGCGGCGCGTCGGCGTCGAGGCTGTGCTTGAGCACCAGCGCCTCGCCGATGTCGGCCACCACGGGCGTGATCAGGGCCGGATCGATGTGACCGCGGGCCGCGTAGTGGCGCAGCACGGTGAGGGTGAACCGGCCGCCGCGGGCGTCGAACACCCGCTCGTATAGCGCAGCCGCGAGCTCCGGGTAGCGCTTGCGCTCGGCCAGGATCGCGGCTGCCGCGGCCGCCGTCGGTGAGCGCGTCCACTCGACGAGCTGTCGCAGCGCCCGCAGCAGGTCGCCGCGCAGGTCGTCGGCCGAGGGCGACGGCACCTCCTCCGGGTGCTCGCTGTGAATCGCGTCCAGCAGCACCTCGTGCGGCGAGCTCCAGCGGCGATACAGCGAAGTCTTGGCAGTGCGCGCCCGCCTGGCGATGCCCTCCATCGTCAGCCGGCCCAGGCCGACCTCCGCCAGCTCGGCGAGCACCGCCTCGTGGATGCTGCGGAGCAGGTCGTCCCCTCGCCTACGTGTCGCCTGAGTGGTCATCTTCTCCTCCATTTAAGATACGGTTACGTAGCTTAATCGACAACCTTTAGATACGTTTGCGTAGCCAAAACCGAGGCTCTCCGCAAATGTCCGCCGAAAACGCTCCCTTGCCCGCTCCTCGCGCCCTCGCGCCCGACCTCGGCCGGGGCGTCATGCTCCTCATCATCGCCCTGGCCCACGCGCCGGTCCTGGCCGGCGCGCCGCTCGGCCTCGCCGACCAGGTCGTCGCCGCCTTCCACACCCTGTTCGTCGAGGGTCGCGGCTACCCGATGTTCGCCGCGCTGTTCGGCTACGGCGTGGCCCAGCTCGTGGCCCGCCACCGTCGCGCCGGCGCCGACTGGCCTTCCGTCCGGGGGCGGCTGCGCCGGCGCGGACGCTGCCTGGTGCTGTTCGGCTGCGCCCACGCCCTGCTGCTGTTCCACGGCGACATCCTGGCCGCCTACGGCCTGCTGGTGCTGCTCCTCGTCGCGGCCACGCGCAGCCGCGAGCGCGTGCTCCTCGCAAGCGCAGGGGTCTGCTTCGTCGCCGGCGCGCTCGCCTTCGGAATCGCCGCCCGCTTCATCCCCGACGGCGCCGACGCCGAGCTCGTGACCGACCCACTTATCTCCGCGGCGTATCGAATGATCGGCTGGATCGCCACCACCCCGCTGTTCGCAGTCATGGCCGCGGGGCCGTTCCTGCTCGGCCTCTGGGCCGCGCGCCACGGCGTGCTCGAGCGCCCCGATTCGCACCTGCCATGCCTCCGACGCACCGCGACGATCGGCATCGGCCTCGCCGCGCTCGGCGCCCTGCCGCTGCTCGCAGTGCAGGCCGGATGGGGCGACGGCGCGGCGCCGCAGATCGCAGCCACCGCCCTGCACACCCTCACCGGTTACGCCGGCGGCTTCGGCTACGCGGCCCTGGTGGCGCTCGCGGCGGCGCGGCTCGGCGAGCGGCGCGGCCTCGTGGTCACCGCGCTGGTCGCTTGCGGCCAGCGCTCCCTGAGCTGCTACCTCGCGCAGTCGCTCGCCTGGCAGCTCCTGTTCGAGCCCTACTGGGCCGGCCTCGGCGGCCAGTTGCGCCCGCTGACCGCCGCGGCCGTGGGCGTCGGCGTGTGGGCGCTGACCGTCGTGCTCGCCGAGCTGCTGCGCCGCCGCGGCCGCCAGGGCCCCGCCGAGGCCCTGCTGCGCCGCCTCCTCCGCGACCCCAGATGAGCCCCGCGGGAGCCGACCATGCCTCGAGGACATGTCCTCTCGCCCATGTTCCATCGAACATGCCCTTCAAGGCATGTCCGAAGAGCAACGAGCGCGTCCGGCTCGCCCGTCGAGCCTCAGAACCAGGTCGAGATCCCGAGCGTCCCGGCCAGCGTGAACGACTGGGCGGTGCGGCCCCACACCGGCGCCGGCGCCGGCGGCACCCCAGGACCCCCGGCGCGGCCGATGCCGTGGACCCACCGGTAGTCGAACGTCAGGCCGAAGTCGATCGAGAAGTACTGCGTCACGAACGCGTGCGCGCCGAAGCCCACGCCGAGCAGCGGCGCCATCGCGCCGGTGCGGACCCAGTTGGGCCCGTCGTTGTTCGTCACGGTCCCGCCGGTGAAGCCGGTGCGGACGAGGATGAACGGCAGCACCGGCCCCTCGGCGATCGGCAGGATCTCGAGGTACGGCGTGAACGTGCCGATGAACGCGGTCTGCGAGTCGTCGTTGGAGTCGTCGTCGGGGTTGTTGTTGCGATCGAACGAGTGGCTCAGGTTCATGCCGAAGCGCGCCCCGAGGATCAGGTGGCGATGGATGCCGTAGCCGACGCCGAGCGCGATCACGGACGCGCCGCCGATCGGGTTGCCGTCGATCGTCACCGGGCGACCGGCGCCGAAGCCGATGACGTTCCAGCGCGGGTTGGCCGGGTTGGGCGCCTCGCCGGGGTCGTAGTATGGGCGGCCGTGCGTCCACGACAGCACCTCGGTGTCGAGGTGGACGCGGACCTTGCCCTTCGGCGCGACCCTGGCTGCCTCTGCGGTGGTTGCGATGGACCCCAGGGCGCAGACGAGCGAGACGGAGAGTGCGAGTCGATGGAGGTTCATGGCCCCGCCAGGGTAGGCCACGCGCGCCGGCGAGCCAAGCGCCGCGGCGCTTGTGAAGATCGCGGTCTCGGGGCTACGCTCGCGGGCGAGAGGCCGCCACGTGGGCCGAGGCCAGAGCACTTCGCCCAGTTGGGTAGGGCGTTTGATTTCGGATCAAAAGGTCGCGGGTTCAAATCCCGCAATGTTCACCACCGCCGCGGTCGGGCGGCCTCTCGCTGATTTTCCTGCCCTCGCGCTCGCTCGCCTGCCCTGCCCGCGGCGAGCGAGCGCGCGTGCGAATCGCGGCGGCGCGACGCGTCGCCTCGCGGACCTGCGCCTCGCGGCTCGCAGTGCTCGAGAGCACGCCGGCGCATCACGGAGCGCAGATCGCTGACGGACCTGACCTCGCCCCACGCTCGATCGCTCATGAGCGCGACGAGGGAATCAGCTCGAGACGCGCGTCCGGTGGTCCTCGCAACGCGCAGCGATGCGAACGACTCGAGTCATCCCGACACGCCGGCCGCTCCATCACCGCCAGGACTCTCGCGCATGCGACAGCGGCCTCGACCGAGCCGCCCTCACAGCCGCTCGCTCGGCCCCCGGAACGTCCTTCACCGCCAGCGGCCTCGAGCATCTACACGGGCAGCTGCGGCCGCTCGTGCAGCGCGTGCGATTGACCGACCCGTCCACCTCCCGTACCGTCTCTGGCGGGCTGCACCGCCAGCGTTCGCCCGGACCGCTCGTCTCCATTCACCGACAGAGAGCCGCATGACCGCCGCCAATCGAGTCGAACCGCGCGCCGCTGCCCCCGAGCGGATCCTCTCCCTCGATCGTCTCGCCGCTCTCTCGAGCGACGCACTGCGCGGCCTCTACGCCCGCGGCTCGGTGCCCGACGATCTCACCGCGCTCGACGGTCGCCCCAAGGGCCGCATGTTGACCGTCCGCGGCCTCGAGCACGGCCCCGCCTGCCGCTTCTTACGCGCCCTCGCCCGCCACCCGCGCTTCCCGTGGGACGGCAAGAGCTTCTTCCCCGCCGACGCCGACGAGGGCCGCGGGATCAACCGCGTCAACCTGGTCGTCCGCCGCTTCGAGTGGTTCCCCTTCGCCACCCGCGTCGAACCCTCGGTGGTCGACGGCGAGCCGTGCGTCTACCTCGACTACGAGCAGCCGGGCAACCCGTGGTTCATCGCCCGGATCCGCGACGAGATCCGCGAGGTCGCCCCCGACCTGTACCTCGGCCCCGCCATGTGGAAGCGCGACGACGGCCGGGCCGCCCACGTGCTGTGGTTCGCCGTCGACTTCAGCACCCCCTCGAAAATCTGAGGTCGCCGGAGCGTCCCCGTGGCCAGGGCTCGAGGACATGTCTTCGGTGACATGCTCGTAGCGACAGGAACGCGAGGACATGTCCCCGCGGACCGCCTCACCGATGCCCGGCCCGTCGGCGCCAGCCCGAGCGCCGGCAGCCCGAAACGACATCCGATTGCGCCGCCCGTCGCGCGCGCAATCGGCCGCGACCGCCGGCCGCGCTGCCCGCCGTGACCCCCGGACCGCCCCCGGACGCGGGCCGCTCGCTCACCCGCGTGGCATACTCGTGGACCCCCCGTGCTGCGCCGCTTCGCCCTGCTCGGCGACATCCACGCCGAGGATCGCCGCCTCGCCCTCGCGCTGACCTGGCTCCAAGGACAGGCTCTCGACGCCGTCCTCGCCGTCGGCGACCTCTGCGACGGCCGCGGCGACCCGACCGCTGTTGTGCCTTGCTGGCCGCGCACCGGGTCCTCGCCGTCCGCGGCAACCATGACCGCTGGCTGCTCGGCGACGAGCTCCGCGGCCTGACCTACGCCCACCAGGCCGTCGACCTCGCCCCGGCCACGCTCGCCTATTTGTCGGCCTTGCCCGCCACGCGCCGGCTGGCGACGGTGCGCGGCGATCTCCTGCTCGGCCACGGCGTCGGTGACGACGACATGGTGCGTCTGCGCCCGCACCACACCGGCTACGACCTCGAGGCCAACTTCGCCCTCGGCGATCTGCTCGCCGATCCGTCGCTGCCGCTGGCCGCCGGCGGCCACACCCACCAGCGCATGGTCCGCGCCTTCGCCCGCCCGGTCGGTCTTCCGCTCGTGTTCATCAACCCGGGCACCCTGCACCCCGACCACGACAGCGGCTTCGCAGTCGTCGATCTCGAGCGCGGCCAGGTCGCCTACCACGACCTGGTCGAGCAGGCCGGCGGCTCGCTCGCGGTGCAGGCAGCCGAGGTCGAGCCGCTGCCCTGAGTCGCGGTTCGTCGCGCTCGAAGGGGCATGTCCGCCACGACATGCCTCTTCACACATGTCACGTAGGACATGCCCATGACGACATGCGCCTCACAGGCACTCGTTGCGCGGGTCGCCCGGCTCGTGGCACTTGAGGCACACGCGGTGGTTGCGGGCCGCCAGCGCCGAGCAGCGCATCGACGCCGCGAACCCGGGCCCGTGCGGGCTGACGTTGAGCCCCGGCATCGCGGCGCTGGTGGTCGCGTGGCAGGCCAGGCAGCTGTCCTCGGTGTGGCAGCTGGCGCAGGTGGCGATGTTGCGCTGCGCCGCGAACGCGTGGCTCTGCGGCGAGTCCGGCGGGCCCTCCCAGCCGATCGGGTGGAACCGCAGCGACGAGCCCACGCCGAACTTCGCGTCCGGCCCGTCGCCCATGCCGAGCCGCTGGTGGCAGGCCAGGCAGTCGGTCTGCATGCGGTGGCACGACTGGCAGTCCTGCGTGTTCGCGCGGGCGTCGAGCGCGTGCGTCGTCATGTAGTCGGCCGCGTGGATCCGCATCGGCCGGACCGCGCCGGCGTGGCAGTCGGTGCAGAACGTCTCGTCATGGCACTGCGCGCACAGCTTCGGGTTGGCCTTGGCGATCCCGCGGTGGTCCTCGACGAACGCGAGGTCGTGCGCCGCGCCCCACGAGCTCTTGCCGCGGGGCACCAGCGCCGGCATCACGCGGTCGCTGAAGCTGCGCGTCGCCAGCTTGCCGTTGGTGTCGGCCGGGTGGCAGGTCGCGCAGCGGCTGCTCGCCTTGCGCCCGTCATGGCAGGTCAAGCACGACGCCTCGCTCGGCAGCTGCAGCACCGTCGCCATGCGCACCTTCGACATGTCGCCGTGGCACGACTGACAGTTGGCCCCGGCCGCCAGGTGCTTCTTGTGCGAGAACTGCAGGTTGGCCTTGGGCGCGCGCAGGGTCGCGGTCACCCGCCCCTCGGACAGGCGCGTGTGGCACTGCCCGCAGCGGGCCGGCTCGGTCGCCGGCCGCGGGTGCTGCGGCCCGTGGCAGCTGTCGCACACCGCCCCGGTCGGGAAGTTGAAGTCGGCGACCTTGTCGCTCTCGCCGATCTTGGTGTGGCAGCGCGCGCACGCCAGCCCGAGCCCGAGGTGCTGCCCGTGGTTGAAGCGCAGCGGGATGTCCTGCTCCGGGTACACCGGGCTGCCGCCGCGCATCGGTCCGTGCGTCACCGGGGCGGTCGCCGGGATCTCGCCGACCGTGAGGCCGCCGCCCGCCTGCACGTAAAGACCTGTCCCGAAGGCCAGCCCAAGAATCACGCCCGCGACCGCCGCGAACCGCCCCTGGCCTCGCCCTTCCCGCCGCGTCGTGTTCGTGTGCCGCGTCATGCTCACCTCCGCACCCGGATCGACCAGTCGGCAGTCAGCGCGCCGAACAGCCGGAAGGCCTGCGAGTAAAAGGTCGTGAACATCTCCTCGCCGAGCACCGCGAGATGGATGCCGCGCCACAGCTGGGCGTTGAAGCCGAGCTGCAGCGCCACGCTGTAGCCGCGCCGCGCCTCGGTCACCTCGTCGCGGTAGTACACGCCGTAGATGCGGGCGTCGAGGGCCAGGCGGTCCCACCACACCATCGTCCGCGTGTCGAGGCTGCCGCCGGCGCGCGTCCCGCCCTCGCCGCCGAGGCCGTAGCCGTCGAGCCTGCCGGAGAAGCGGCGCCCGCGGTACGCCGCCGAGGCCCCGCCGCCGGCCCCGAGCTGCAGCGACTTCACCGGCGACGTGCCGAGCGCCGCCGTCGTCTCGCTGCGGAAGAACCGCATCTGGCCGCGCGCCTGCAGCGAGATCCGCGGCATCGGCCGCGCCTCGAACACCAGCCGCGCGTCCTCGAACGGCGTCAGCGCGAACACGTTGAAGATCGAGTCGAGGTCGAAGATCGGCAGCGTGCGGATGTACAGCGCGCGCAGCAGGTGCTGCTGCGTGAACGCCAGCTGCAGCCCCGCGGTCACGTCGTCGAGGCGACCTGTCCCAAGGTTCATGCGCAGCGCGCCGTACGGGCTGACCCGCCCGCCGGCGAAGTTGCCGGCGAAGCTGGCGCTGACGACCTCCTGGTCGACCCCCGACGGCAGGCCGAGGCTGCCGTCGTCGTCGACCAGCTTGCGGTTGACGCTCGCGGGCGAGAACGTGCGCCGGTAGGCCACGCGCGCGTCGATCCACTTGAGCCCCCACAGCGACACCCCGGCGCCGAACATCGGCGAGAACGCGCGGTCGGCCGCGGTCCCCTGGGTGCCGTCGAGCTCGAACGTCGGCAGGCCGAACACCGCGGTGCCGTCGACCTGCAGCCCGCCGAACGCCTCGAGCGCGAGGTGGGCCGGGATCCGCACCCGCGCCCACCCGCCGTCGAACGCGTACCAGTCGAGCCCGCTGAACTCGAACTGGCGCCCGAGCTTGAAGTCGACCCGGTTGCCGAGGTTCTCGCCCTCGAGGTAAGCGAACATCACGTCGATCTGGCGCCCGTCGATCGCGTTGACCAGGCGCGCCGCCCGGTCGTCGCCCGGGCGCACGTAGCTGCCGAAGTCGTGGCGCAGCCGCATCGACGTCACGATCCGCAGCTGGCCGTCCTCCCACGCGCGCCGCTTCTCGTCGGCCGCGCGCGGCGGCAGCAGCTCGTAGACCCCGAGGTTGACGTACTGGACCAGCCGGCGCCGCGACAGCAGCTGTCCTTCGGGACCTGGCACTTGGACCATGTACCCTTCGCCGAGAGTGCGGGCGACCGCGCGCACCTCGGTCGCGGCGGCCTCGTCGGGGGTCGCAGCGATCACCGCGGCCAGCGCGAGCGGCAGGGCCCGGACGCGCCCCCGGCCCGGCGCGCCGGCGACGCTGTGCGCGATCGATCCCCCTGCCCGCAGCAATCGCTCGTATGCTAAGCCATCCGCCGGCCCTCGGTCTCGGCCGATCGCCGTCACCACCACTCGCCCCAGGGCCACCCTTTGCCGCGCTCCCGTCTCGCACGACCCAGGTCCGCCGCGCCTTCCCCTCGCTCCGCCGCCGCGCTGCGACCCGGCGCCGCGCGCACGGACCCCTCCGCCGTCGGACCTGCGCACGCAGCCGGAGTCTCTGCGCCGCTCCCCGCATCGATCCCGGCGACGATGACCGCGACTTCATCTTCGCGTGACTCCGGCTCCGCCCGCGAACCCGCGCCCGAGTCCCGGTTCGCGACTTCCGGCTCGCGCGCCCCAGCGCCGACCTCCCGCTCCGCGGCTCCCTCCGGATCCGCCGTTCCGCTCGCAGTTCCCGACCGCCCCTCTTCCAGCGCTGTTTTGGGCTCCGCCGCTCCGCTCGTACTCCCTGGCGTCACGACCTCGTCGACGCGATCCGCCGCGCCCGCGCTGCGGCGCAGGGCCCGCCTCGGCGCTCTCGGCCTCGGCCTCGCGCTCTTCGCCTGTCGGCCGCAGTCGACCACCGCGCCCGACGCCACCGGCCCGGTCGCGTGGATCGACGCCGACCCGCTGAAGCCGGCCGAGATCCCGGCCGCCAACGCCTCCTCGCGCGCCGCCGTCGCGCGCCTCGATCGCCTGCTCGACCTCCTCGACGCCGCGCGCTTCACCGGCGACGAGGGCGCGCGCGAGGCCCTGTGGACCGCGCTCGGCGGCGCCGCCATGGGCCGCGGCCCCGAGGCCACCCGCGAGGCCGAGACGCGGCTGCTCACCGAGGCCCTGGCCCTCGATCTCAAGCCCGACCTCGACGACGACGCGCGCGGCTTCGTCGCCGGCGCGATCACCCTGTTGTCCGCCGATCTCGGGCTCGTCGCCGGCAGCGAGGACCTCTCGGTGCGGGTCGCCGCCTACCGCAACATCGCCGAGGACGGCCACCCGCGCGCCGCCGACAACGCCCGCTGGCGGCTCTACGACCACGTGCGCGGCTGTCTCGCCGGCGCCGCCGCGGCCGTGCCCGACCGACGGCTCGAGGTCGCGGTCCACGGCCTTTATGTCCGCGAGGACAGCCTCGCCGCCTGGCTCGACGATCGGGCCGTCCACGCCCAGGCCCCGTGGCCGCCGCCGTCCGAGCTGTGGGGCCTGCTCGGCGCCGAGCGCGACGCCCTGGCCGCCCTGCCGCGCTGGCGCGGCGCCCTGGCCCGCCGCGACCGCGACGATGCTGTCCTTCAGGACACCTTCCTCGCCGCGCTCCCGGCCGCCCGCGACCCCGCGTGGGACCTCCAGCGCGTGCCCGCCGGGACTGGCCGCCAGGACAGCCTCGCCCCCGTCGTCGGCATCGCCGGCGAGGACGTCACGGTCGACCTCGGCCGCCCTGGCGCGCGCCGCAGCACCCGCGGCGCGCCCGAGCTGGTGCGCGCCGTCGAGGCCGCCCTGGCCCGCGACGGCCGCGGCGCCGTGCTCCTGGTCGCCCCGCCGCTCTTGCCCTCGCCCGCCCTCAATTCGATCCTCCGCACCTTGCTGGACGCCCGCGTCGCCCGCATCGAGTCGGCGGTGCGCGAGCCCCGGCTGCCCGAAGGGACAGGTGACATCGTCGCCACCCTCCCGTTCGAGGTCGTGCGCCCGAGCGACCAGGGCCCGGCCGCGCAGGTCCTCTCGCGCGCCCGCGTGCGGGTCCACCTCAGCGGCCGCGGCCCGCGGCTGGCCGTCGACGGCGGCTGGCTCGACCTCCTGCCCGGCCCGTCCGACCTCGACGCCCAGCTCGCCCGCCTCGATCGCGCCTACCCGCGCGAGCGCATGGTGACCCTCACTCTCGGCGACGACGTGCTCTACCAGCAGCTGCAGGACCTGCTGCGCGCGCTGGTCGGCGGCCCGCAGCGGCGCTTCGACGTCGTCGCCTGGACCCCGGCCGCCGCCCCGCCGCCCGCCGACCTGCCCGAGAAGACGCTGGCCGAGGCCCGCCGCAAGCTCGACGTCCGCGCCAACCTGTTCCCGCGGACCGCCAGCGCCGGCCTGGTCCTGCCCGCCCCGCCGCCCGGCGCCCCGGCCGAACCGCTCCTGCCCGAGGGCGACCAGAAGCGCGCCGAGGCGCTCGCCCTCGGCTTCGTCCGCTGCCTGCCCGAGCTCGAGACCCCCCTGCGCGCCGGCGAGGCCGTCGACGTCGAGCTCCGCTTCGAGGAGGGCCGCCTCGCCGGCGTCGAGCCCAAGCCGCCCAAGACCCGCGTCCCCGCGCCCCGCCTGGCCGCCTTCAAGACCTGCGTCGAGGACGAGGCCCGCGGCTTCCGCCTGCGCGAGCAGCAGGCCAGCGTCCGCTTCACCGTCCGCGTCCGCCCGAGCTGAACGGCATGCCCACCCGCCGCCGACGCGCCTGCCTCGAAGAACATGTCCTGCAGGACATGCTCATCCCGACCTGCGCGTCCGTACCTGCCCCTCGCGCCATGTCCTTCGTGACCTGCCCCTTCGAGCAGGCGCGTCAGATCGCCCCCGCTCGGGCCATGTCGCAGCCCGAGGGTGCGCCCGGCCTCCGCCGCCGACCCGCCGCACCTGCCCCTCGCGCCATGTCCCTCACGACCTGCCCCATCGAGCATGTCCTCTCGGCCATGCTCGCACGCCCCCGTCCCGCGCCTCCGCGCGCCCGCGAGGCCTCGTGATCCGCGCCGCCCGCTCGCTCGTCCCCGCCCGCGCGGCCGTGCTCCTCGCCGGCGCCCTCGCGGCCGCGGCCGCCTTCACGCCCGGCTGCGAGCCCGCCTTCGACTGCCAGGCGCCCGTCGACGGCGAGGCCCTCGAGCTCTCGGGCGACGGCGCGGGCGCCACCATGGACTCGTTTTGCAGCGCCTACACCCTCGGCGTCGAGGTCGACGCGCTGATCGTGCACGGCACGCGGATCCAGCACCTCCAGCTGCCGTGTCTGTGCGGCGTGACGCAGTCGATCGAGATCACCGACAACCCCGATCTCGTCGACCTGAGCGGCCTCGGGCGCGTGCGGGCGATCGGCGGCGGCCTGGTCGTCGCCCGCAACCCCAGGCTCGAGACACTCACGGGCCTGCCTGTCGACGCCGCGCTCGGCGTCGCCGTCGACGAGTCCAGCATCGTCATCGAGAACAACGACGCGCTGGTCGACCTCGCCGGCCTGCCCGACGGCGGCGGCGAGCTCAAGGGCGACCTCCAGATCGTCGGCAACGCGCGCCTCGCCAGCCTGTCCGCGCTGCCGCCCAAGCTCACGCGCGTCCGCGGCCTGCGGGTCGCCGGCAACCCCGCGCTCGACTCGCTCGCGGGCCTGCCCGAGGGCCTGACCGCCATCGGCGACGGCGGCCTCGTCGTCGCCGACAACCTGGGCCTGCGCGATCTCGGCGGCCTCCCGCCGGGCCTCGACCGCATCGACGGCCCGCTCGAGATCCGCGGCAACACGGCCCTCGAGCAGCTCCACGGCCTCCCCGAGTCCCTCCTCATCGTCGGCGGTGACCTCGAGATCAGCAGCAACCCCGCCCTGCGCGACCTGTCCGGCTTGCCCGAAGGCTTGCAGGTCGCCGGCGTGCTCGAGATCCGCGACGACGATCGCCTCGTCGATCTGTCCGGCCTGCCCGCCGGCCTCCAGCTCGGCATCGACTCCGAGAGCGGCGACAGCTTGCGCATCCAGGCCAACGACGGCCTGCTCGACCTCGCCGGCCTGCCCGCCGGCATCACCGCCCTGGCCGGCAGCGCGCGCATCGTCGGCAACCCCGGCTTGAGCGATCTATCCGGGCTCTTCGGCGACCTGCGGAAGATCGGCGGCAGCCTCGAGATCGGCCAGAACCACGGCCTCGTCGACCTCGCCGGCCTGCCCGACGGCCTCCAGCTCGGCATCGATCGCCTCGGTCTCAGCCTCGTCGTCGCCGACAACCAGGGCTTAGGGCGCCTCACCGGCTACCCGGCCAGCCTCGCGGCGCTCCCCGGCGGCCTCGCAATCCTGCAGAACCACGGCCTGCACGACCTGACCGGCCTCGAGCAGCTGCGCCACGTCGTCGGCGACCTCGTCCTCGGCCGCCGGCGGGTCAGCGACCTCGACCTCCCCTGCACCGACCCCGAAGCGCCCGGCGGTAACGACGGCCTCGCGGCCCTCACCGGCCTGTCCGCGCTCGAGCGCGTCGACGGCACCCTCGCCATCGCCTGCAACCAGGCTCTCGTCGCCCTCGACGCCTTCGCCGCCCTGCACACCGTCGAGGGCAGCCTGATCTTGCAGGAGAACCCGGCCCTCGCCGACATCACCGGCCTGGGCGGCCCGGACGGCGCCTTGACGCGCGTCGGCGGCCTCTTCGAACTCCACTGCAGCCCCTTGCTCGATCTCGAGGCCGTCGTCGCAGTGCTCGATCACGTCGACGATCCCGTCCCCGCGATCCTCGACCTCGCCTGCCCGTGACAGTCGCCATGCGCGGCGATAGGCTGCGACGATGAGCGGGCCTGTATACGAAACGCTGTACCAATTCAGCCGCAGCTTGACCGACGATCACATCGACGAGGATCAGTCGGAGGTCGAGACGGGTAACAACCGCACGGTCCAGTGCCAGGCCGTCCACGCGCGCGGCAAGCTCGACGGCCGGGCCGTGGTCGTCTCGTATCACTCGCACTATTTCCTCGCCGCCCGCGGCTACCACTACATCCCCAACGTCCTCGAAGTGTTCGTCACCGGCAACCACCTCAAGTTCGAGGGCGAGTGTCGCGCCCGCAGCTTCGCCGACAAGCTCGCCCGGTGGTTCGGCGGCGGCGGCCGGCGCGGCCCCGACCCGATCTTCGACGTCTGCCGGATCGACGCCCCGCGCGACGCCGACCTCGCCGACTTCGCCCGCCCCGACTTCACCGCCCGCCTCGCCGCCCTCAGCAGTCACGTCCACTGCCTCAAGGTCCAGGTCCAGGCCGGCACCGGCATCAACGCCCTCTTCCACGGCACCCACTACCGCAGCTCGCTCCCCCGCCTCCAGGCCATCGTCCACGACGTCGCCGCCCTCGCCGCCGCCTGACCCGAGAGACATCCGCGAGCGACATGTCCCCAGAGACATCTCACTCCCGACGCCTCCACCCGCGAGCCCTCGGCCGCACAGCTGGCCCCACCGAGCGCTGGCAGACCCTCGCCGACCACGGACGACCTGCCCCGAGAGACATATCGCTCCCCACGCCTCGGCCCGCGAGCCTCAGCCATCACAGCCACGCCCACGCATCGGCCCAGGCGCGCACCTCGATCGTCACCGCCCACGACGTCGGATCCGGTCCCCACGCCGTCAGCAGCACCCGCCGCCTGTACCGCGACACGCACACGTGCGGCCCCTCGCGCAGCCCGCTCATCCACGTCAGCGGCGACTCTGCTTCGCCCCACGGCTGCTCGCCCAGCGCCGCCAGACGCACCAGCTGGCACCACGGCAGCGGCACCACCAGCTGCGCCCCCGGCGGTAGTTGCGGCGACTCGATCACCAGCGCCGGGTCCTCGATCCCGCCGCCGCAGTCGATCGTCAACTCTCGCAGCCGCAGCGCCTCGTTCCACGTCGCGCGCTCGTGGTGCCACACGTTCCCGCCGCCGGGGTCATGTCCCGGACGCGCGACCGGCCGCCCCACGCGGTAGCGCAGCCGGGCCAGCCGGCCCGCAGTCGCCTGTAGCGGCGTCGCATCGACCTCCTGCTCGTGCACCACCGACTCGTGCAGCGCGTACCAGTGAGGCCCACTGCAATCGCGGTGGCCGACCCCGATCTCGAGGCCGCACGCGCACACCAGGTTGGGCGGGCCGGAGCCGCCGTAGGCCAGGCCGCAGCAGCCCGCGGTGCGCCGCGAGTCCGGGTGGACCTGCACCCACCACCTCGTCAGCGGCGCAAACAACCACGGATAGCTCGCGGGGTGACCCCCCAGGTACGAATCGCGAAGCCCCGGGTGATCCCAGCGCACGAACCACTGCGCCGGCAGCAGCCACGTCTGACTCTCGAACGGATTCAGCGCCTCCGCCAGCTCGAGCTCGCGCGACCACGGCGTCAGCACCTCGCCGCAGCGAGGACAGCGGAACCGCGAGCGCATCGGCGTCACCCGGCCATTTTATCCCAAGGCCGTCCATCCGCGACACCGCGCGCCGCTGCGCCACCGAGCAGCACCGCACCTCTGCCTTCAGCTAGCCTCGCTAGCCTCGCCGTCAGCGCACCTCGTCACCACCGGCGAGCCTTGCCCTCAGTACCGCGAGCCTCGCTGTCAGCACCGGCGAGGCTCGCCGTCAGCACCGGCGAGCCTCGCTGTCAGCCCCGCAAGCCTCGCCATCAGCACCCGCCACCCTGGCCCTCATCGGCTAGCCGCGCCCTCAGCATCCGTGACTCCTTCCCCGTCGGGACCCGCCACCTTCACCGCAAGCACCCCGCGACTCTCGTCTCCAGCACCTGAGAGCTCCCCGCCAAAGATGCCACGCCGTCAGGGACGCGAGAAGGCGTCTGTTCGGCGGCCAGTCCTGGCCGTCGAACAGGCGCCCCGCAACCTGCTCCCGGGGACATCCCGCATCGAAGCCCACGACGGCGAGGCCGCCTCTCACGGCTGCAGCCGTGCCAGGGGTCCGGGGAAGGGCCGGCCGCGAATTAGAGGCGAGATGGGCGCGAGGAACGAGCGTCCATCCCGCCGGTTAACTCGCGGCCGGCCCTTCCCCGGACCCCCCGCGAGGCGCAGTCGGCAATATGCGAAGCGCCACCCCGCAATCGTCGAGGTCGAGCCCCGTCGACCTCTCGATCATCCAAGGACATGTCCCATCCACCATTACCGAAAGGACATGACCCCGAAGACATGCCCGCGAGGACATGCCTCCGGCCATCGAATCCTCAAAACGGCTGCAAGAACGTCAAGTTCACCCCGACCCGCGGCAACTGAAAGTCCCCCGGTGCGACCCCCTGATAGTCCGCCAGATAATCCGGCAGCACCTCGTCGAGGCAAGTCGTGCGGCGGCGGACCAGCGGCACCGCCACATCGAAGCGGACGAACTGCGGCGTCACCCCGAGCAGCTGCAGGAAAGCAGTCACCCCGTAGCCGACCTGCCCGTACCAGCTCTCCTTCCCGAACCACCCGCGCAGCGTGTCGCACGGGGACACCGAAGCCACCCCCGTGAACAGCGTCCCCCCGATCCCGCGCAGCCAGAACAGGTGCACCAGGTTCACGTTGAAGTTCGACCAGAACATGTGGCGGTACTCGAGCTGGGCCAGCGCCACCCCGCGGCCGAACAGCTCGTTCCCGCCGTACGCCCCGAGCCCGTCGACCCCGCCCGCCCGGACCAGGCTGCGGAACTCCGGGCGGCCGACGATCGGCACCATCATCGTCAGCTCGAGCCGGCTCGCCAGAGTGTGCTGGTGCGCCAGCGGCCAGATGTGCACCCACGACGCCGACGCAGTCAGGCCGTGGCGATGGTCGGGCGCCGGCACCCCCGTGCGCAGCGTCTCCTGCGCGTACAGCCCGAACGCCAGCCGGTGCCCGCGATCCGGCCACAGGCTGAACTTGCGCGTGTCGTCGATGATCGACAATGACTGGGCGAAGCGCACCCCTCCGACCCCGTCGAGCCCGCGGGCCGTCAGCGAGTGGACCTCGCCGAACAGGCGCACCCGCCCGCGGCGGCGCCGGCGGTTGACCTTCTCGCCGAACCACACCGTCGCCCCGCCGCCGATCGCCGCCGCCGACTCGCGGTCGCGGTGCAGCTGCAGGTGCCCGATCGACCTGAGATCGCGGCGCCGGCTCATCTCGAACAGCACTCGCCCCGACAGCGCCTGCAGCCGGGCCGCCGGCGTGTTTCCGGCCAGGAACTCCGACGCCGACACCTCGAAGCCGAACCCCGTGTAGACGAAGCGGAAGCTCGGCGGCGAGCGGTTGTTGTACAGCGGGTCGACGTTGCGCTGCTTCCCCTGCGGCTCCTCGAGCAGGCGCGTGCGCGGGTCCACCATCACCGACCGCAGCTTGTGCTGCGTCTCGAGCGTGAACACGTGGTCGATCGTGCCTGTCCCCGGAGACACCTCGATGTTCGTCCCCGACCCGGTCGAGCCGTTCCACACCAGGTAGTGACGCTGCCCGCCGCGCTCCGTCGCCAGCACCTGCACCGGCTCGATCGCCGCGTGCTCCCCCTCGCGGCGGATCGTGATCGTGTGGCGCCAGCGGCCGTCGCCCTGCTGCTCGCTGTCGACCTTGTGCACCGAGTAGTCGACCTCCGGATACGTCGCCAGCCACTGATCGAAGAACCACCCGAGCGAGTGCCCGTAGGCCGCCTCGGCCGCGGCCACCGGATCGGCGGTGCGCTCGCGGACCACCTTCTCGTAGAACGCCTCGCGCTGGCTCGGCGTCAGCAGGTCGACCATCTTCTCGTGGATCCGGCGCCCCGTGGGCAGCGGGTGCGAGAAGTACAGCGGGTGCAGGCGCAGCGGCATCACGTCCTCGCTGCCGCGGAAGTAGCTCTGCGCGAACGCGGCCTGGCCGGTGTAGAGGAAGTTGTCCACCATCGGCACGAACGTGATCCGCCGCAGGATGTCGCTGGCGAACTCGTCGCCCTGAGCGCGGCGGGCCCGCCACACGTCGAGCAGCGCCGTCGCGGTCGCGTCGTACAGCCACAGATCGGTCGACGGGTCGTGGCGGCCGACGTAGGCCCCGTACATGATCTCGTCGAGCATCGCCCGGGCCGCCGCCGCCTGATGGAAGCCCTGGAACCGCCGGCCTGGCGACACCTGCAGGAACTGGTCGCTGACCAGCACCGCCGACGGGTGCGCCTGGGCGATCTCGGCCCGCAGCGGCCCCTGCACCACCGTGATCCGGCTGTCGGGCGGCGGCTCCAGGCCCGCGAGCGTGGCCACGTCGATCGCCTCGCGGGCGATCCGCAGCATGTGGCCGGGCACGTCGCGGTACAGCTGCAGCTTGCGCTCGTCGGGCACCTGGTCGCCGGGCCGCCAGAACATGTGCAGCACCTCGATCTCCACCCCGCGCCAGGTCTCGCGGGCCCGCTTCCAGCGCGGGCCCCAGAACACCTCCGGGTAGGCCACCTCGGCCGCCCCGACCGCGCCGCTGGCGACCACCAGCTCGTCGCGCCCCAGCAGCTTCGCCTCTCTGTCTGTCGGGACATGTCCCGGAGACCATGTCGGAACCGCGGCGAACCGCGCGTCGACCGTCCAGCGCGCCGGCGTCACCACCCGCGCGTCCGGGTCGAGGCGCGAGCCGCCGCGGGCCTTCGCGCTCGGCAACGGCGCCACCGCGCCGCTGAGGCTGCAGCGCCGGCGCGAGCAGCCGAACGGCCAGTAGCGGCGCGGCACCTCGACCGTGTACTCGAGCGTGAGCGTGTCTGTCCCTTCGGACAGGGTCACCTCGACGTCGCGGCGCGAGTTGACCTGCCGCACCGCGGTCGCGCCGGAGTGCCCGCCGACCACCATCCGGCCGCGGCGGAACGGTCCGTCGAGGTAGGTCGCCTTGGCCACCTCGTCGAGCTCGAACGGCTCGCGCTCGAGCGCCTCGGCGAAGTTCAGCAGCACCAGCTGCTCGCCGGCGCGGGCCGGGCGGCTGAGCTTGTACGTCGCGTGGCCGACGGCCGCGCCGCCCGAGAGCGGCACCCGTCTGCCGTTCGGCAGCCGCTCTCCGCCGCGCACCACCTCCAGGCGGACCTCGACCGCCGTCACCGCGAGGTCGTTGCTCGTCGGGGCGGCCGTCGGCAGCGGGTCCGAAGGCGGTCCGGTCGGCAGGTCCGACGGCGCGTGAGCTTGCGGCGAAGACAGGTCCGACGGATGTGAAGCGTCGCCCTCGCCCGCGGGCGACGACGACAGAGACGGCGCGCGTCGGACCGCCCACGGGTGGGCTTCCACGGCCGGGGTCGCCGTCGCGACCGCGAGTCCGACCAACCACGGCGCGAGCAGCCCACTGGACAACCGCGCTCTTCTGGGGCCAGCCACCGCCTGCCTGAAGAGTGCCCGACCTCTCCCCACCGCACCAGGGCCAGCCGCTCACCCGGCGTCCGGCGCGGGTTTGCCCCCCGTTTCCCGCCACGAGCTTGCCCACCGCCCGGGCCGGGCTCTACAGTCGTCATGGCGGGTCCCGCCGGAGCTTACGCCATGACTTCGCTTTCTCGATGGTTCCGCGTCGCGCGCGCGGAAGGTTTGAACGGTTCGTCGGAGGCGCTCGCGTCGGCGGGCGGCACGACACAGGCCCGACCGCTGCCCGTCAGCGAGTGGCTCCGCGGCTTCACCCTCGGCCTGCTGGTGGCCGTGGGCTGCGGCCGCAGCGATTATCTCGGCCCCTGTGCCAGCGACGCCGACTGCGGCACCGGCTACATCTGCGCCCAGGACGGCGTGTGCATCGAGGTCGGCGGCGAGTGTGTCGTCGACGACGACTGCCCCGACGGCGAAAAGTGCCTCAACTACGAGTGCGTCGGGCCCCAGGTGTGCGACGACAACCTCGAGTGCCCCCCGGGCACGATCTGCGTCATCCCCGAGGGCGAGGACATGGGCGTGTGCCAGGGCCCGCCGCCGACCTGCCCGCCCTGCCCGGTCGGCACCGAGTGCGACGGCAACGGCCAGTGCGTCCCGGTCGACCCGCCCGCCTGCCAGAACGACTTCGAGTGCCCCGAGGGCCAGGTCTGCATCAACGGCGAATGCTCCTCCGCCGGCGAGTGCGAGTTCGACTTCGAGTGCCCGTTCGAGCAGCAGTGCGTCGAGGGCCAGTGCGTCCCGGTCGGCTGCGACTTCTGCCAGTGCGAGAACGACTTCGACTGCCCCTTCGGCCAGGTCTGCGTCGACAACTTCTGCCAGCCGGAGTGCTTCAGCAACGACCAGTGCCCGTTCGGCGAGGTCTGCATCGACGGCGCCTGCGTCCAGGGCGAGTGCAGCATCGACGCCGACTGCCCGCCCAACCAGGTGTGCGAGAACGGCTTCTGCCAGGCCCAGTTCTGCTTCGACAGCACCGACTGCGACCCCGGCGAGCAGTGCATCGACTTCCAGTGCGTCCCCGGGGGCATGTGCCAGATCGACGCCGACTGCCCGCCCGGCAACGAGTGCGAGAACGGCCAGTGCGTCCCGATCGCCGGCTGCAACACCGACCTCGACTGCCCGCCCGGGCAGCAGTGCCAGGGCGGCGTGTGCATCCCCGGCCAGCTGTGCATGAGCGACGCCGACTGCCCGCCCGGCGAGCAGTGCATCAACGGCGTGTGCTTCTTCCCGCCCGAGTGCATCGAGGACGTCGACTGCCCGCCCGGTCAGCTGTGCGTCGACGGCGACTGCCAGGACCCGCCGCCTCCCATCTGCATGGCCGACGTCGACTGCCCTCCGGGACAGTTCTGCAACCAGCAGACCAAGCTGTGCGAGCTGATCCCGCCGCCGCAGTGCATCGACAACGACGACTGCCCGGTCGGCCAGATCTGCGACGCCAACCAGCAGTGCGTCGACGCCCCGCCGCCGCAGTGCATCGACAACGACGACTGCCCGGTCGGCCAGATCTGCGACGCCAACCAGCAGTGCGTCCCCATCGTCCCCCAGTGCATCGACAACGACGACTGCCCCGTCGGCCAGATCTGCGACGCCAACCAGCAGTGCGTCCCCATCGTCCCTCAGTGCATCGACAACGATGACTGCCCGGTCGGCCAGATCTGCGACGCCAACCAGCAGTGCGTCGACGCTCCGCCCCCGCAGTGCATCGACAACGACGACTGCCCCGTCGGCCAGATCTGCGACGCCAACCAGCAGTGCGTCGACGCTCCGCCTCCGCAGTGCATCGACAACGACGACTGCCCGGTCGGCCAGATCTGCGACGCCAACCAGCAGTGCGTCCCCATCGTCCCCCAGTGCATCGACAACGATGACTGCCCGGTCGGCCAGATCTGCGACGCCAACCAGCAGTGCGTCGATGCTCCGCCTCCGCAGTGCATCGACAACGATGACTGCCCGGTCGGCCAGATCTGCGACGCCAACCAGCAGTGCGTCCCCATCGTCCCCCAGTGCATCGACAACGACGACTGCCCGGTCGGCCAGATCTGCGACGCCAACCAGCAGTGCGTCCCCATCGTCCCGCAGTGCATCGACAACGACGACTGCCCGGTCGGCCAGATCTGCGACGCCAACCAGCAGTGCGTCGACGCTCCGCCGCCGCAGTGCATCGACAACGACGACTGCCCGGTCGGCCAGATCTGCGACGCCAACCAGCAGTGCGTCGACGCTCCGCCGCCCGTGTGCGTCAGCAACGACGAATGCACCCTCGACGAGGTCTGCATCGCCGGCACCTGCACCTTCATCGGTGACTGCCAGACCGACGCCCATTGCGCGACCGGCCAGACCTGCCAGGCCGGCGTGTGCACCGGCTCGCCGCAATGCACGACCAACGCCGAGTGCGCCGCCAACGAGTTCTGCCTGTTCGGCGAGTGCTTCGCGCCGAAGATGTGCGTCAAGAACAAGGACTGCGACACCGGCCAGATCTGCGTATTCGGCCTGTGCTCCGCCGGAGTCGAGTGCGCCGAGCATGCCGACTGCGGCGCCGGTCAGGCCTGCTTCGAGGGTCACTGCAACACCCTGTGATCGGCGCGAGCCGCTGACTCGCCCGAGCCCGCAGCGCCGCCGCTGCGGGCTCGTGACGTCCAGCGAGCGGCATGTCGCCCCCTCGGCGCGCTGGCAGAGGACGCAGGCGCAGCTCCCTGGAACATCGCGCGGTCGCAGCGCGTAGCGGACCTTGCATGCGCCTCGCACTCGCGCTCCTCGTCCTCGCCGGCTGCGCGCCGGAACGCGCCGAGCCGGCTGCGCCTGCCTCTGCGCCGGAACCGGCGCGGCACCCTGAGCCCCAGCCTCCCGCCGCTGCGGACCCCGGAACGCCGGCGGTCGAGGCTCCCGCGCGCCCTGCCGCGCCGGAATTCTCGCTCGATCCCTCGCCCGACGAGCTGCTCGTCCTGCGCGCGCCGACCGAGCCGTACTGGCGCGGCTTGCGACGCTCCCTCACCGCGCCCGAGTACGTCGCGTGCGAGCTGGCGACGCCGGGCGACCTCGCCCACCTCGACCTCGTGCGCGGCGAGGTTCGCCTGTCCCCACGGACAGATCGGCACCCGGTCGCGCACACCTGCGAGCTCGTCCGCGTCGATCGCCGGTTCGCCCCCTCCGAGCACCCGATCCGCCCGCTCGCTGCCGATCACCTCGGCGAGTTGATCCTGGGCATCGCTCCGGGCGAGCAGGCCTCGTGGCTGACGCACCCCGATCTGGAGCGGGCTCCGCAGCGCGGGTTCGTCGGCCAGGACACCGGCCACGTCGTGTTCGCCAGCGCCTGGCTCGACGACCTCGGCGATCACTTCGCCGTCCCGCGTCGTCCCTTGCTGGCGCGCGCCGAGCTCGAGCGCGACCTCGGAGCGCGGCTCGCCGCGGGCGATCGCGTCGCTCGCCTCGGCGGCGCCCATCACTTCTCGCCGCAAGTCACCGACGCCCAGGATCGGCTGGCGTTCGCCCGGGTCCCGGTGCTCTCGGTCACCGCCGCTTCGGAGCCCTATCAGGACGAGGGTCCGATGGCCGTGGCGCTCCAGGTGGCCGGCCAACCGCGTTACTTGCTGTATCAGCGCAAGCCCATGCGGTCCTCGTGGGAAGCCGCCCTGCGCCGCGGCCGCGTGATCGAGCGGATCGTCGAGGACGGGGCGCGCCCTCGCTAGTAGCGCCTCGTTCCGCGCCCGCGTCGATTCGTGCCGCCGCCGCGGTCGTTCCACTCTCCCCGGTCCCTCCACCACCGGCCAGACCATGGAGGCGCGGGCCGCCGACCTCGACGGCGACGGCGACCTCGATCTCTTGCTCGCCAAGGAGTGGCAGCCCAACGCCCTGCTCCTGAACGATGGGACAGGTCACTTCACCGACGCCTCCGAGCGGATCCCGCAAGCCGTCCACGATCACGAGGGCATCGCAGTCGCCGACCTCGACGGCGACGGCGACCTCGATCTCGTCGTCGCCAGCGAGGACGACGCCGCCAAGGAGCTCTACCTCAACGACGGCCACGCTCAGCTCGTCGACGCCTCCGATCGCCTGCCGCAGCTCGGCAAGTCGAACGCGGTCGCCGCCGCCGACATCGACGGCGACGGCGACCTCGACCTCGTGTTCGGCTGCGACGGCGCCGAGCGGATCTTCGTCAACGACGGCGCCGCAGTGTTCAGCGACGAGTCGGCGGTGCGGATCGCCCCGGCCACCGATGTCACCCAGGACGTCGCTCTCGCCGACCTCGACGGCGACCATGACCTCGACCTCGTGCTCGGTAACGAGGACGGCAACCGCCTGTTCTTCAACGACGGCGCCGGCAACTTCACCGACGCCACCGACGGCCGCCTCCCGTCGCCGGAGAAGCCCGAGGAGACCCGCAACGCCGATCTCGGCGACCTCGACGGCGACGGCGATCTCGACCTCTACTTCTCCAACGTCGGCTTCATCCCCGGCCGCGATCCGCAGGATCGGCTGCTGCTGAACGACGGCGCCGGCGCCTTCACCGACGCCACCCTCGAGCGGCTCGGCGTCGAGAAGTGGTGGACCATGGACACCGACCTCGTCGACATCGACAAGGACGGCGACCTCGACCTCGTGCAGGCCATCATCCCTGCCGGCAAGCGCTACCGACTGCGCCTCAACGACGGCGCCGGCGTGTTCACCGACGTCACCGAGACCCACCTGCCCGCCACCGCGATCGGCGCCGGCGTCGAGGTCGAGGCGGCCGACTACGACGGCGACGGCGACCTCGATCTCTACCTCACCGGCTTCGACAGCCCTGACCGCCTGCTCCTGCGCAAGTAACATGGCCGTCGTGCGCCCCGTGCTCCGCGCTCTCGGCCTGTGGCTCGCCATCGTCGCGGTGTTCGCCGCCAAGACCTGGCTGTCGCTGCGCCTCGTCGATCGCGCCGCGCCGCTCGCCGACATCCTCGCCGGCGAGCTGCTCACCTTCGCCCCGTGGCTCCCGCTCGCGCCGCTCGCCTTCCTCGCCGCGCGGCGCTTCCCGCTGGTCGGCCCCGGCCGCGCGCGTCACGTACTCATCCTGCTCGGCGTCGGCGTCGCGCTGGCCCTGGCCCACATCCTCCTCGGGGTCGTCCTCGCCGCGCTCGTGAGCGTCGACGCGGCGCCTCTCGGCGAGCTGCTCGAACGCGTGCGCCAGACCATCCCGCGGGCCGTCGGCCCACACCTCGTCGGTTACGCCGCCCTCGTGGCCGTCGCCCACGCCCTGGCCTTCCGCCGCGACGCCGACCGCCGCGCCGCCGCCCTCGAGGCCGCGCTCGTCCGCGCCGAGCGCGACCGCCTGCGCATGCAGCTGCACCCGCACTTCCTCTTCAACACCCTGCACGCGGTCTCGGCGCTGATGACCCGCGACGTCGCCGGCGCGCGGCGGATGATCGCCGGCCTCAGCGAGCTCTTGCGGGTCTCCCTCGACGACGACGACGACGACGTCCCGCTCGCGCGCGAGCTCGAGATCCTCGGCCTCTACCTCGACATCCAGAAGACCCGCTTCGCCGATCGCCTCACGATCACCCTGGACGTCGATCCCGAGGCCCATGCCGCGCGCGTACCGAAGTTGCTGCTGCAACCGCTGGTCGAGAACGCGATCCGCCACGGCGTCGAGCCGCGGGCCGGCGGCGGCACGGTCGGCCTCGCGGCCCGCCGCCGCGGCGATCGCCTGCTGCTCCGCCTCCGCGACGACGGGGCCGGCCTCTCGCCGCGCGCGCGTGAGGGCGTCGGCCTCGGCAACACCCGCGCGCGGCTCGAGAAGTCCTACCCCGGCGACCACCACTTCTCGCTCGCGCCGCACCCGGACGGCGGCACGCTCGTCGACATCGACCTGCCGTTTCGCCGCGGGTAACCTCGATGCCGACCCACATGGCCATCCGGGCGCTGATCGTCGACGACGAGCCGCTGGCGCGCGACCTCCTGCGCGAGATGCTGGCCGCGCACCCGCAAGTTGCCGTGGTCGGCGAGTGCCGCAGCGGCGCCGAGGCCGTGCGCGCCATCGACCGGCTCGCCCCCGACGTCGTCTTCCTCGACGTGCAGATGCCGGAGATGAACGGCTTCGAGGTCGTCGCCGCCGTCGGCGCCGCACGCATGCCGAGGGTCGTGTTCGTCACTGCCCACGATCGCTACGCGGTGCAGGCCTTCGAGGTCCACGCCCTCGACTACCTGCTCAAGCCGTTCGACGACCGGCGCCTCGCTCGCGCGGTCGCCCGCCTCGACGCCGCCGGCGACGGCCTCGACGCGCGCCTCGCCGCCCTGCTGGCCGAGCGCGCCCCGGCCCGTCCCGAGCGCCTGGTGATCCACGACGGCGGCCGCGCCCTGTTCGTCCCGCTGGCCGAGATCGACTGGATCGAGGCCGCCGGCAAGTACGTGGTCGTCCACGCCGGCGCGGCCAGCCACGTCCTGCGCGAGTCGATCTCGACCCTCGAGGCCGAGCTCGACCCGCGCAGCTTCGCCCGGATCCACCGCTCCACGATCGTCCGCGTCGAGCGGATCCACGAGGTCCGCAGCCTGCTCGGCGGCGACTACGAGGTCGTCCTGCGCGACGGCACCAGCCTCACCACCAGTCGGGGCCACCGCCACCGCGTCCAGGCCCTGCTCGGCCGCCGCGGCTGAAACTACTGTGCCTTCGGACATGTCCTCCGAGACATGCCGGATAGGACATGCCCGGCACGACATGCCCTCTGCGACATGCCCTCGCGGACACTCAGCGCGCCGCGACCGCGCCCGCCTGCGCCTTGGGGAAGCTGCCGTACGAGAACAGCGCCGCCGGGGCGACCTCGACCACGTCGGCGATCTTCTTCAGCCCCTCGAGGTCGACGCGCTCGCGGTTGCCGACCAGGCCGACGATCGGCGGCACCGTGGCGAAGCTCGTGGCGAAGCCCTGCAGCTGCTCCTGCGTCATCGCCCCGATCGTCTGCCACACCCACGGGCGCGGGTCGGACTTCTCGCCCAGCTCGTCCCAGGCGTGGACCATCCACGCGCTCGCGCGCGGGTCGACGCGGCTGCTGCGGTACTCCTGCTCGATGGCGGCCCGCGTCGAGCCCAGGCGCACCGCGTCGAGCGGGCGGCCGAGCAGCTCGAAGAACACCTTGAGCGCCTCCGAGGTCTTGTCCGACTGCGTGCCGAGCCCGCCGTGCAGCGCCCACGCGTCGGTCGGCCGCGAGCCGGCGAACAGCACGCCCCACGCGTAGTAGACCAACCCCCGGGCCTCGCGCATCTCCTGGAACAGCAGCGTGTTCATGCCGCCGCCGAGGTACTCGCTGAGCATCCGCGCCGCCGGCCGCTGCTCGCGGGTCAGCGCGCGCGACGGCAGCGCGACCGCGATCGTCGACTTGGCGACGTCGCGGTGGGTGAAGTAGAGCGTCGGCTTCGTCACCTTGCGGTACGTCACCGGCGGGCGCAGCGGCAGCTTGCGGTGGTTCTTGCCGAGCGCGACCGTCTTGGCGGCCTCGGGCGCGGCGCGCGGGCCGAAGTAGAGCGTCTTGTGCTGGTGATCGAGGAAGTCGCGGGCCAGCCGGGCCAGCGCGTCCGGCCTGGCGGCGGCGATCTGCGCGTTGGTCGGCGCCTGCAGGTACTCGCTGTCCTTGCCGCGGATGGCGTAGTCGGCCAGCGCGCCGGCCAGCTGGTCGGGGTCCTCCATCGCGTCGCGGCGGGTGCTGATCACGTTGTCGGCGATCCCGCGCAGCACGACCGGATCGATCTTCACCTCGCGCAGCCAGCGATCGACCAGCGCCAGGCTCTGCTCCATGTTGGCGTCGACGCCCTCGACGGTGATGGCGCTCTCGTGCGCGTCGCACGAGAAGCGGACGGCGGTGCCGAGCGAGAACAGCTTCTTCTTCAGCGCCTCGGCCGACAGCTCGCCGGCGCCCGACTGCTCGACCACGTCGAGCGCGTGGCACAACATGCGCTCGCGCTGATGCCCGCGCTCGAACCGGTAGGTCAGCGAGAACAGGTCGTTGCGGCCGTTCTTGGCCGCGACCAGCGGCCCGCCCGGCAGCTCGGCGCGGGCGTAGTGGGTGCCCTCGACCAGCCACTCCGGATCGAGCTGCTTGGCCGGCCGCTTCAGCGCCGCCTCGGCGAACGCGCTGTGCCGCTCGGGGTGCAGCTCGACCGGCGTCAGGGTCGGCTTGTCGATCTTGGCGACCTCGGGCTTGCCGGCGCGGCGGTGGACCGCGCTGTAGTTCTTGCCGAGGTACGTGTTGGCGACGCGGATGACGTCGTCGCGGGTGACCGCGCGGATCTTGCGATCGCGCGCGACCATGTGCTTCCACGAGCGGCGCTGGATGAACGCGTCGGTCATCTTGCGCGCGCGGAAGTCGTTGCTCTCGCGGGCCCGCTTGTCCGCGATGTCCTGGTTGAGCACGATCGCCGCGACGTCCTCGGGCGTGAACTCGCCGCGCTTGAGCTTCTCGACCACCCCGAGCAGCAGCGCCTCGACCTGCTCGTGGGTCTGGCCGTCGCGCAGCTGGGCGCGCACCGTGAACCACCCGGCCGCCTGCAGGAACGTGCCGCCCGCCGAGGCCGACGGGACCTTCTGGCTCAGCTCGAGCTCGACGTTGAGCAGGCCGCTGGTGCTGTTGTCCATCAGCCAGTCCATCACCGTCAGCGCCGGCTCGTCGGCGTGGTCGGCCGCGCTCGTCTGCCAGGCCAGCACGACCTCCTGCTCGCCCTCGGCGATCACGTCCGTCTGCACGCGCGCCTCGATCGGCTTCCGCGAGCCCGGGTCGAGCGGCTCGAGCACCTTCGTCTCGAGCTTGCCGAGCGTCTGCTCGAGCTTCGGCAACACGGTCTCGGGGTCGATGTCGCCGGCCAGCACCACCGCCATGTTGTTCGGCACGTACCAGCGCTCGAAGTAGTCGACCATGTCCTGGTAGGCCGGCACCTTGAGGTGCTCGATCTCCCCGATCGTCGTCTGCGTGCCGTACGGGTGGCGCGGGAACAGGTTGCGCGCGGTCGCGTAGTAGGTCCGCACCCACGGGTTGTCGAGCGACAGGTTCTTCTCCTCGTAGACCGCCTCCATCTCGGTGAAGAACAGGCGGAACACCGGATCGGTGAAGCGCTCGGCCTCGACGTCGGCCCACACGTCGAAGCGGTTGCTCGGCACGTCGACGATGTAGACGGTCTGGTCGAACGAGGTGAAGGCGTTGACGCCGAAGATCCCGAGCTCGGCGTAGACGCGGTCGAACTCGTTGGGGATCGCCGTGGCCGCGACCTTCTGATTCTCGGCGTCGAGCTCGGCGAACAGCTGCTTGCGCTTGTCGGCGTCGGTGGTCGCCCGCAGGTCGCGGTAGAGCTGCTCGATGCGGGCCAGGTGCGGCGCCTCGGCGGCGTGGTCGAGGGTGCCGAGCTCGTCGGTGCCCTTGAACAGCATGTGCTCGAGGTAGTGCGCGAGCCCGGTCGAGTTCGCGGGGTCGGAGCGGCTGCCGGCGCGCACGGCGATCCAAGCGTCGAAGCGCGGCTTCTGCCGATCGGTGCTGATGTACACGGTCAGCCCGTTCGACAGCCGATGCACCGAGACCGCCAGCGGATCGTCGGGCAACGCGCCGTGGGTCGGCGGCAGATCGGAGGCGGCGAGGATGACCTCGCGGATCGCCTCGGGGCTGGCCTTCGCGACCTCGCCGGGCGGGGTCGTGGTGGAGGTCGTGGCGGTCTTGCAGGCGACGGCGCTGAGGACGAAGGCGCCGAACAGGCGCGAGACGAGCGTGGACATCGAGGCGATCCGAAGATCTGCATCTTACGCCGCTGCAATCGCCCGCACGTCCGCCCGGGGCCGCACGAACACGGTAAGGCGGCGCGGCGCGGCGAGACGTCGATCACGCGCGCGCGGCGGGCCGCGGACCCGCGCGCGCACCGGCGGGCAGGCCCGTCAGTTCGGCATCTGTCCCGAAGTGCCGCCCACCGGTCCCGACGGCGGTCGACCGCCGCGACGCCGCACCACCGGACCCGCGTGGTGATGCACCATCTTCCACTCGCCGTCCTCGCGCACGAAGATGTTGGTGGCCACCAGCTCGGTGTCGCCGATCGTCTGGGCGCAGATGACGTAGCCCATGTCCTCGCCGGGGAACGCCTCGGCGGCGCCGTACTCGATCTCCCGCGGCGCGGAGCCGGCGAGGATCGCCTGCCAGCTCTCCATGATCTCCTCGCGCTCGACCAGCGGAGTCCAGCCCGGATGCACGCACGTCACCGGCACCACCCGAGCCCACACGTCGTCCATCGCGCTCAGGTCGGCGCGAGAGAAGGCCTCGTAGAACCGACGGTTGGCGGCCAGCAGCGCGTCGCTCATCTGCGGCAGATATAGCAGCCGCCGCCGCCGCCGGCTCGGGCGGAACGATGCTCGACCTGGTCCGGATCGAGCGAGCGGTCAGCCGCGCGAGTCGGGGATCTCGGGGCTGCGGGTGAGGCGCGCGCGCGCTTCGAGCACGCGCGCGGCCGCGCCCTCCGCGGTGGGGCCGAGGGCCGTCAGGTGGCCCATCTTTCGCCCGACGCGAGCCTCCGACTTGCCGTACAGGTGCAGCTTGACGTCGGGCAGCGCCAGCGCGGCGGCCCAGTCGGGCGTCCCGCCCTGCCACACGTCGCCGAGCAGGTTGGCCATCGCCGCCGGGCGCAGCAGTTCCGTCGAGCCCAGCGGTAGGCCGCACACGGCCCGCAGCTGCTGCTCGAACTGACAGGTCACGCACGCGTCGATCGTGAGGTGCCCGGAGTTGTGCGGCCGCGGAGCCAGCTCGTTGATGAGGAGCGCGCCGCCCGGCAGGCAGAAGAACTCGACGCACAGCACGCCGACGACTGCGAGCGACTCCAGCAGCCGGCGCGCGATCGCCTGCGCCTCGGCCGCGACCTCGGGGGCGACGCGAGCTGGCGCGAGGGACAGGTCGAGGATCCCGCGCACGTGCTGGTTCTCGACCGGCGCGTACACGGCCGTCTCGCCGGCGTGCCCGCGCACCCCCACCACCGACAGCTCGCAGGCGTAGGGCACCCACGCCTCGACGATCGCCTCGTCGGACTGCAGCGCCGCCCAGGCCGCGGCCGCCTGCTCGGGCGCCTCGATCTTGACCTGGCCCTTGCCGTCGTAGCCCCACCCCGCCGTCTTCAGCAGCGCCGGTCGACCGACCTCGGCCATCGCCGCCGCGACCTCGGCGGCCGAGCGGGCGGCGCGGAACGGGGTGACCGGAAAGCCATGTTCTTTGAGATATGTCTTTTCGCGCAGGCGGTGCTGCGTCGTGTGCAGCACCGAGCCGGCCGGGCGCACCGGCGCGACCGCGGCCGCGGCCTCGACCGTGGCCGCCGGCACGTTCTCGAACTCGAAGGTGACGACGTCGACCGCCGAGGCGAACGCGCGCACCGCCGCCAGGTCGTCGTAGGGCCCGCGCAGCTCGAGGTCGGCGACCTGGCCGGTCGGCGTGTCGACGTCGGGCGAGTAGGTGTGGACGCGGTAGCCGAGGCGACGGGCGGCGATCGCGAACATGCGGCCGAGCTGGCCGCTGCCGAGCACGCCGATCGTCGCGCCGGGGAGGATCGGCGACTTGGGATCACGCATCGGGGAGCACCTCGCTGCGCACGTCTTCGGCGCGCTTCCGCTGGAACTCGCGCAGCGCCTGGGCGAGCGCCGGGCGGGCCAGCGCCAGCACCCGGATCGCCTGCAGCGCGGCGTTATAGGCCCCGGCGGCGCCGATCGCCAGGGTGCCGACCGGCACGCCGCGGGGCATCTGGACGATCGACAGCAGCGAGTCGAGCCCGCCGAGCGCGGCCGTCTGGATCGGCACGCCGAACACCGGCAAGCGCGTCTCCGAGGCCACCATCCCGGGCAGGTGGGCGGCCCCGCCCGCGCCGGCGACGATCACCGCCAGGCCGCGGGCCTCGGCCGAGCGCGCGTACTCGGCCAGCCACTCGGGCGTGCGGTGGGCCGAGACGACCCGGCACTCGTGCGGCACGCCGAATTGCTTCAGCACCGCCGCGGCCTCGCGCATCGTCTCCCAGTCGGAGCGGCTGCCCATGATCACACCGACCAGCGGGCCGTCGACGGGGCTCGCCTGCTCGCCAATCGTGTCCGGGCCTGCGCTCATGGGCGGATTATCCAGATCTGGTGGAACACGACAACAAAAACTAGTGTTTGTCCCCTCGATGTCACAATTGCCCGCGTTCGTCGCCGCCTGCCTCGTATTTCTGCTGGCCAGCGAGGCCGGCGCGGAGCTCGAACCGAAGCGCAAGGGGCTTCAGGTCGATATCGCGGGCGGCCTGTCCTTTTGCATGCCGGGCGGCGCGGCGCGGTGCAAGCGCGTCGACGGCAGCACCGCCCCGCACGCCGGCGGCGTCGTCACCGTCGGCTACCGCTTCCGGCCGTGGCTGCTGGCCGGCCTGTCCTACGAGTTCGGGCTGCTGCGGCCGTCGTACACCGACATCCTCGGCGGCCGCCCGCTCTACGGCCCGGCCCGTCACCAGGGCATCTTCGGCGTGGTGCGCACCGGCGTCGACGTCGGCCGCATCGACCTCGGGCTCGAGGTCGGCCTCGGCTACTCGCAGCAGGTCGCCACCTACGTCCACGACGACTTCCGCGGTCAGCGCTACGGCACCCTCGGCTTCGCGGCCCGCGTCACCCCGCTGCTCGCGGTCTACGTCACGCGTCGGATCTACCTCGGCCTGCGCTGGGACGTGACGATGAACTTCCATCGCAGCCCGGCATGCAGCCCCGGCCGCTGTGAGGGCCCCGTGCGCGCGCCCGCGTTCGGCCACCACTCTCTGCTGGGCCTGATGTTCGGCGTGACGATCTGAGCGGCGGCCCCGGCGCGACTTCGCCCGGGTCATGCCCACGTTCGGCCGTCGCCTTGCGCTTCCGGCGACTGCCTCACAAACAACCCGCATGACGACCCCTGCCCGCCTCGCGCTGTGCGCTCTCGCCGCGACCCTCACCCTCAGCGTGGCCACCCCCGCCCGGGCGGCGGACGTGAAGCGCCGCGGCGGTCAGGCGGAGATGATGATCGGCGGGTCGCTCTGCATCCCGAGCCGGACCGGCTGCAAGTCGACCGACGAGGTCGTCGGCCGCACCCTGCCCTCGTTCGGCATGGGCTTCACTCTCGGCTTCCGCCCGATCCGCGCCCTCATGATCGGCGCCGCCTACAACGTCGGCTTCTTCAACGCCGACTACCAGACCGCCACCACCGACGCCTACCGGGCCTCGTACCAGAACAGCTTCTTCGCGGTGATCCGCGGCATCCTGCCGATCTGGCGCATCGACCTCGGCCTCGAGATCGGCCCCGGCTTCTCGCGTCAGGTGTTCAACGCCCGCGGCGGCGTGCTCCCGTACGACCGCCAGTTCTCGCAGGGCTTCGCCCTCAAGACCGCGCCGTCGATCGACTTCTTCGTCACCCAGCGGTTCTTCCTCGGCGGCAAGATCGACTTCATCTGGAACTTCCACCGCGAGGTCTGCACCGCCGAGGGCGGCAATCGGGCCTGCTTCAAGCGCGACGACAACGATCAGGCCAGCGTGCATCAGATGATCGTCGGCTTCCACCTCGGCACCACCTTCTGAGCTCCCGGCGACGCCGGGCTCGGCCTTGAGTCACTTCGCGGCGGGACGGGCGCGCTGTTACAGTCGGCTCGCCATGTGGACCCCGCCCGACAAGATCCGCCACGCGATCCCGCCGGCGCGCTGGCCGAGCGCCGAGGAGGCGGCCGCGAGCCGGTGGTTCTCGCCGATCGACGTCGGCCCGTGTCGCCTGCACGCGCGCACCTGGGTGCCGGCGATGGTGCCGTGGCGGGCCTCCGACGACGGCCGCGTCACCCCCGACGTGATCGCCTGGTACGCGCGCTTCGCCGCCGGGGAGCCGGGCGCGCTGGTGGTCGAGGCGACGGGGATCCGCGACGTCCCGAGCGGCCCGCTGCTGCGGATCGGCGACGACCGCTTCGTGCAAGGCCTGGCCGAGCTGGTCGCGGCAGTGCGCGCGGCCAGCGGGGGGCGCACCCGCCTGTTCATCCAGCTGATCGACTTCCTCGCGGTCAAGCGCCGCCCGCGGGCCGACAAGTTCTTCGCCCGCTTCTTGCGCGTCGACGCCGGCCACCGACGACGCCTCGCCGCCGCCCTCGCCGACGACCGCTGGCTCGAGGCGCCCGAGGCCGAGCTGCGCGCGCGCCTGATGTCCGCCGAGACAGGTCTTTTGGAGCAGGTCCTCACGGACAGGGAGCGCCGCGAGCTCGACTACGGCTACCGCGAGCTGGTGACCGACCTCGATCTGCCGCACGTGCGCGACCTGCCCCGGGTCCTGCCCGAGCTGTTCGCCGCGGCGGCTGCGCGGGCCGAGGCCGCCGGGTTCGACGGCGTCGAGCTGCACTACGCCCACGCCTACACGATGGCGAGCTTCCTCTCGCGCACCAACACCCGCGGCGACGGCTACGGCGAAACCATCGCAGGTCGCGCTCGCCTGCCGCTCGAGGTGCTCGCGGCAGTGCGCGCGCGCGTCGGCGCCGGCCTGGCGGTCGGCTGTCGCATGCTCGGCGACGAGGTCATCGCCGGCGGCAGCGACCTCGCCGACGCCGCGCAGTTCGCCCGCGCCTTCGCGGCTGCCGGCATGGACTTCGTCAGCGTGTCGAAGGGCGGCAAGTTCGACGACGCCCAGCAGCCCAAGGTCGGCGAGGCGGTGTACCCCTACACCGGGCCGAGCGCTACGAGTGCATGCCGACGATCCACAGCGACGCGCGCGGCCCGTTCGCGCGCAACGTGCCGCTGGCCGCCGCGATCCGGGCCGCCATTCGCGGCGACGGCCTCACCACCCCGGTGGTCGCGGCCGGCGGGATCCACAGCTTCGACCAGGCCGAGGCGATCCTCGCCGAGGGCCACGCCGACATCGTCGCCGCCGCCCGCCAGAGCCTCGCCGACCCCGACTGGTTCCTCAAGATCCGCCTCGGCCGCGGCGCCGAGGTTCGCCGCTGCAAGTTCACCAACTACTGCGAGGCGCTCGACACCCAGCACAAGCAGGTCACCTGCCAGCTGTGGGATCGCGTCGAGCTCGACGAGCCCGATCTGGCCCGCTCGCACGACGGCCGGCGCCGCCTGGTCGCCCCGCGCTGGCGCCGATGACATGTCGCTTCGGGCATGTCGATTCGGATATGTCCATTCGGACATGTCGATTCGGACATGTCCGAAAGCACGAGCGTCAGCCCCCGCGGCGAGCCAGGCGCATCTCGGTCGGGCCGGGGCCGATGGTGAACAGCTGGAGCGTCAGCTGGCAGCCGTCGGCGCTGACGGCGACCGGGCAGGTCACGAAGCCGGCCACCCGCAGCGAGGTGCTGCGCGTGACCGTCTGCCAGCCGCCGTCGAGGCTGTCGCGCTCGGCGAACCACACCCCGGCGCGGCCGTCGTTGGGATCGCCCTGCCCCCCGCCCTCGCTGTCGAACGCGCCGAAGAACAGCCGCAGCCCGTCGGGCGCCAGCGCGGGACAGGCGAGCACGCCGAAGCCCGGGTCGCTCGGCGTCACCTTCAGCGGCGTGTTGTCGGGGAAGGTCGCGTGGATCTGCGGGTCGCGGGCGATCTGGTAGAAGTTGAAGCCGAGCTGGAACTGCCCGAACGGCGGGCCATCGTCGCGCTGGAACAGCAGCGTCGCCCCGTCGGCGGTCGGGTTCGGGTGGCTCTCCTGGCCGTTGCCGAACGCCTTCACCCCGCCGGCGACCGTCGGCACGCCCCACATGTCGCCGTCGCGCGGCAGCACGTAGATGTCGCCGCCGGGGCTGTCGAAGAACAGCTCTTGAGTGCCGTCGACGAACGCCGGGCGGTCGGCCTGATAGCTCGACGACGGCCACGACGACACCCCGGGCGGGAACGCGGCCAACGGGTCGTCGCGGGTCGAGCGGATCACGTGCCACTCGTTGCCGAGGAACGCCCGCCAGTGCAGCGTCTTCGCGTCGGGCGAGAGCATCGGCGAGCTGCCGGGCGGCGTGACGGGCAACGTAGCGACGGCCCAGTCGTCGATGCCGAGGTCCCAGCAGCTGACCGGCTCGCCGGTGCTCGTCTCGGTTGTCCCCGAGGACATGTCCGGAAGGACCGCCGTGGTCGAGGCCGTCGACGTCGTCACCTCCGAGGTGCCGGGGGCCTCGGTCGTGGCGGTCGAGCTCGTCGGCACCACCCCCGTGCTCGCGGTCGTGGTGGTGGTCGTCGTCGTCGACGTCGACCCGCCGGTGGCGCCGTCGGTCTCGACGGAGTCGTAGGCCGGATTGGGTTTGAGACAGCCGGCGGCCAGCGCCGCCGCCGCTACCACCGTAAACCACGCGCGCCGCACCCTCATCGGCATAGCGGATCGCCGGTCTCCCGTCGACGCCCACGCAGGGAGGCCGGCCTGACCTGCGTTCGGCGCCCCCCGCCGCTCACGGCGCCGCGATCTCGACCTCGATGAACGCCGGTACGACGTCGCTCTGCAGGTGCACGCGCGCGAACAGTTGGTCGGGGTCGAGCCCCGTGGCCGCGAAGTCGAACACGTGGCCGACGCCGGGCGTGTACGGGACCTCGTGGGTGTCGCCGACCGGCAGGTTGTCCTTGATGAAGGTCAGCGTCAGCGGCACTCGCACATGCACGGGATCGGCCGCCGCGACCTCGGGATCGAGCAGGCGGAAGCCGCTGATCGGCCACGTCTTCACCAGGTCGTAGGCCGGCGGCGGCCGCACCACGTCGAGCTTCAACTCGCCACCTTCGAGCACCGCGGTCAGCTCGTGCTCCTTGGCGAAGGTGACCTCGAAAGGCGCAGTCTCGAGCGCGTAGTCCTCGGTCGCCCGGCCGTCGAACGAGCGGCCGGCGATCCGCAGGCGATATGTCCCTGCGGGCATGTCCGCCGGGACCTGCCAGTCGACGTACCACTTCTGCTCGCGCTCGGGGAGCAGCTTGCCGTTGGGCTCGGGCACCGGCGCGTAGTGGGTCAGCATGTGATAGCGCGTGTTGTCGAGCGCGGCTCCGGCCCAGCCGCTGGGCGACTGCACGTCGACGAAGCCGCCGCCATCGTCGACCTGGACCGTCACGCGCGGCTCGCCGAGCGCCGGGTCGCCGCCGTTCCAGGCGATCCGCAGCGTCTCGCCGCGCCCGAGCCCCATCGGTGGTTCGCCCGTCAGGCCCGGCGCGTCGACGCTCGCCTCGAGCGCCCGCGGCTCGAACGACTTGCCGACCGACAGCGCCGGCGAGTCCTCCGACCACACCGGCGAGCCGTCGCCGGCGATCAGCGAGTCGATCACCGTCATCTGGCCGTCGACCAGGTACTTGGCCAAGAGCGGCCCCCACAGGCTCATCTCCGACTCGTAGCCGCCCTGCAGCCAGTCGTCGGGCTGCGTCAGGTACAGCAGGTGATCCTGCGAGTAACCGAACACCATGCCGTCGACCGCGCGCTCGTCGTAGCCGGCGCGCGCGTACTGGATCACCGACGCGGTCGGCTCGCCCGGCAGCGTCAACATGTAGAAGTCGTCGAGGCGCGCCACGGTCAGGTAGGTCTGGTGGATCTCGCCGTGCGGCACCTTCTCGCCGAGCGACTCGAGCAGCCCCTGCATCGGCATGCAGTTCTTCGGCTTGCCCTCCATGCTGGTAGCAGGGTTGCCGTCGTCGACGTCGCCCTCGGCGCCCTTGCACTGCCAGCCGCCCCACAGGAACGGCCCGCCCTGCGAGTTCAGAAACTCGGGGTAGTCGTCGTAGCCGATCCCGCTGTACGTCAGGTCGGCGCGGCGCGAGCGGACCCCGAGCGTCGCCTCGTCGCGCCACTCGATGGCGTCGTACAGCTCGAGGATCTTCGGCGCGGCGGCGTGGCCGACCCGCTCGATGCGGGCGGGCTCCGGGTGGCCGAGGCTGTCGCCCGCGGGGGACGCGTCGCCGCCGCCCGACTGGGCGAACATGCCGAAGATCGGCTGGCCCTTGGCGGCGAAGAACGCCTCCTCGAACTTCATCTCGAGCCCGCCCGGCGCGTCCTCGGTGAACAGCTCGTTCGGCGAGTCGAACACGGTGCCGTGCATGCCGAAGTTGATGACCGTGGCCATCGGCGCGCCGTCGGGGCGGCGCACCGCCAGCAGCGTCAGGCGGGCGTCCTTGCCGTACGTCGGGTCGTTCTCGCCGCGACGGTCGCGGTACACCGCGTCGTCGGGGTCCCAGTCGTCGTTCCAGGCCACGCCCCACTGCGCCGGCCCGAGGTCGGCCACCGCCGCCGCGATCACGTCGGCCATCGCCGTCGTCATGCGGTCGATCAGCTCCTCGTCGGGCGAGTCGGCGCCGACGAACCCGAGCGGCGCCGGCAGCCGCCAGTAGCGGGCCAGGTTGTGGTGCGAGTGCGTCGCCGCGGTGATGAGCCGCCCGGTGATGTCGATGTCGTGCAGCGCCTTGAGCTTCTCGATCGTGCCCTCGGTCAGCGAGTGCTCCGAGCTCATCGTCGGCGTCTTCATCACCACCAGGCGCTCGCCGCCGACCTCGATGACCATCGCCTTGATCGTGCCGAGCCCGTAGAAGCCGGACGTGCCGTTCAGCAGGTGGTTCCACGGCGTGCTGTTGGTGACGGTCCGCCCGCCGAACCCGGCCATCGACGCCCCGACCGGGCCGGTCAGGTAGCCGACGGCCACGCCGGCCTGAATCGGGCCCTGAGGCAGCGGATCGATCTCTTCCGTGGGGTTCGCGGTGGTCCCGCTCGTCGACGAAATCGTCCCCTCCGACGTGGTCGGCGTCACGTCCGTGGTCGAGCCCGTCGCGGTCGTCGCGTCGGCCGTCGCGGTGCCGTTCGTGGCCGACGTCTCCGTGGTCGGGCCGGGGCATCCCGCCAGCGCAAGGGCCGCGAGCGCCCGTCCCCACGAAAGCTGCTGCTTCATCATCATCGCCGACTATACCGCCGCGTGACCGCAGCGGAACCGCGCCGCCAGCCCGCCCCCCCGCACGCGAGCTCACGCGCCCGGACGCACCGTCCTGCCCCCAGCCTCGCGCGCGTCGATCAAGCTGCGCCTGCCCCTTCGAGCGTCGACAAAGCGGCGCCTGCCTTTGCTAGCCTCGGATCCTCGCGCCCCGTGGTGACCCCCCTCGCCACTGTCCTCTTCATCCTCACGTGCTTCGCCGCGCGCGCGTCGGGCCATTCCTTGACGTGGGTCCAGGAACCTGTCCCAAAGGACAGTGAACTCCCGCCGCCGACCGGCCCGCTCAAGTCGGACGCAGCGGCCGGCGGAGCGCTCGAGTCGGACGCCGCCGCCGCCGGAGCGCCCGAGCCGGCCGCTGCGTCCGCGGTGCCGGCCGCCGCGTTGCCGCCCGCCACGGTGCCCGAGGGCGCGCGCCCCGAGGGCGGCAAGCCGCCGGTCGGACCGGCGCCGACGCTCCCGCCGCGCGAGCGGGTGCGCTGGAGCTGGTTGACTCACCCGCTGTCGCCCACGCCCAGTCAGTACCAGATCCGCAAGGGCAAGAGCCCGCACCGCGTGCTGCCGCTGCCGAGCGTGCGTTCGCAGCCCGGCGTCGGCCTCATGCTGGGCGCCAACATCTCCTACGCCTACCGCCGCCACGAGGGCGACCCGAACCGGATCTACATGATCCTCGAGTCGCGGGTGTCGCTGAAGAAGGTCCAGGATCACAGCTTCTTCATCCGCCTGCGCGATCTCCTGCGCCGCGAGGAGGTGTTCGAGCTCGGCGTGCTCGGCTACGTCGACCCAGTGTTCCCGTACTTCGGGATCGGCAACAACAACAACCTCGAGGGCATCGACCTCCAGGCCCGCTACTACCAGGCCCACCTCAACACCGTCGGCGGCTCGCTGACCTACCAGCACCCGCTGTGGCTCCTGCCTGCCCGCGGGGACAAGCCGCCCGGCCTCCTGCGCTCGTACGCCGGGCTCGCCTACTACGCCGACCGCGTCCGGGCCTACGACAACTCGCTCCTGCTGGCCGAGCACCCGGCCGCCGACCTCAACGCGCGCCGCGGCCTCATCCGCCTCGGCCTCACCTGGGACCGCCGCGACAACGAGTGGAGCCCCGGCAAGGGCAGCCTGTTCGACGTCATCGTCGACAACGCCGGCCCTTGGACCGGCTCGACCGACGCGTGGGGCCGCTTCTCCGCCAACTTCCGCACCTACTGGACCCTCGGCGTCGACAAGCTGGTGCTGGCCCACCGCCTCAGCTTCGACGCGCTGTGGGGTGACGCCCCGCTGGTCCCGCTCGGCGAGTTCGGCGGCCTCCTGACGACCGACGGCCTCGGCGGCGCTGCTGCCGGCCGCGGCTGGATGCGCCGCCGCTACATCGGCCGCCTCAAGGCCTTCGGCAGCCTCGAGCTGCGCTTCGAACCGCTCGAGCTCAAGGTCCGCCGCCACACCCTCGGCATCGGCCTCAAGGGCTTCGTCGACCTCGGCGTGGTCGCCGATCGCATGCAGGACCTGCCCAAGCACTGGCACGTGTCCGGGGGGACAGGTCTGCAGGTGATCTGGGACCGCTTCGCCGTCCTCCGCCTCGACGCCGGCTTCTCGCGCGAGAGCTTCGGCATCTACTTCATCAACGAACACGCGTTCTGAGCCGCGCGCTCTCGCGTCATGTCCGTAGGCACATGTCCCCGACGACAGGCCACGTCGTCTTTCGGTCACGTCGTACGAGCGCGCGCGAGCCGGTCCGTCACCCCGCTCCGCGCGCACGACCGCGCCACGCCCCGGCCGCCCGGCTCGGGCTGCGAATCGCCGCCGACTTGCGCCCCGTTGGCGCGGCTGCCTAACATGGGCGCCTTATGCCTGACTTGACCCTTCGCCCCTGGCCCCGCGCCCTGTGCCTCCTCGCCGTCCTGAGCGGCTGCCCCGACAAGAACGGCGGCGACACCGACAGCGACACCGGCACGACCGCCGCGACCGACCCGACCACCACCGACGCCACCACCGACGCCCCCACCGGCGGCACCACCGACGCCCCGAATTCCGGCTGCATGGCGCCCACCGGCGCCAAGGCGGACTTCTCCGTCGCGTGGGGCGTGGCCGACCCGCCGTGCGGCCCGGAGAGCTGCAGCGTCGACCGCGACGGCACCTGCACGGTGAGCGCCGTCGGTCTCGACGCCGCCAAGCTCGCGCTGACCCTCGACTGCGAGCACGACGGTGTCGGACCGTCGACCGACGTGGTCACCCTCGACGTCGTCGACCCGGCGATCGACCTCGCCGTCGGCGACAGCGTCGACCTCACCTACCGCGAGCGCGTCGTCTTCGAGGATCAGCCCGACCTGTGGCTGCGGCTCGTCGACGCCGACGGCCTCGTGCTGGCGGTCGGCAGCGGAGGCGCCCAGGGTGATCCGGAATTCGGCCAGACCTTCCTCGACGAGGTCGCAAACCCGTTCAGCGCCGAGTTCGTCGCCGGCTGCGACGACGCCTCCGAGGACCTCACGCAGCTCGAGTTCAGCCACGCCGGCGTGACCGTCGCCGTGCCCGAGACGCGCTGGTCCACGCTGGCGGCCGAGGGCCACACCTGGCTGCTCGACGTCAAGCAGGCCGCCGCCGCCAGCGCCGACCCCTGGTTCGCCCAGCTCGAGTTCGCCATCGTCCGCCTCGACCCGGCCGCCGAGATGCCCTGAAGGGCATGTCCTTCGGACAATGCGCCGCAGGACATGTCCCAAAGGACATGCCAGCGCTGCACGCAAAGCGCCCTGCGTCGAGCCGAACGCCGCCGCGGCGTCGCGCCGGCTGCGGCCTCGAGGCGCGAGCCCGAGCTCCGCCTGAGGCGGGCAGTCTTCTGCGGCAGGATGCTCGTCAGCACAGGCCCATGGCGCGCATCGACGCCACCCCGACGAGCCGGACATCACGCCCCACCACGAAAAAAGGGCGCGCCCTGCGGCGCGCCCTCCTTCGAGCAACCTGTCCCTGCGGACAGTTCAGTCGCCGTCGCCGGCCTCGGGCTCCGCCTTCGCGTCGGCGCCGGCGGGCGTGGGCGCGGGGCCGCGAGCCTTCATCTCGACCGGCGGGTGACCGGCGGGCATCTCGCTCGGGTTGACGACCGGCGGGCGCTTCGGGCCGCGCGGGTCGGGGCCGAGCAGCTCCTCCATCTTGTTCTGGACCTTGTACTTGGCGAGCAGGCTGTCCTTCAGCTCACGGCGGCCCTGGTGCAGCTTGCGCTGGCTGAGGCGCTCCTTGATCTGGTCGGCGAGCGCCTCCTTGGGCAGGTCGCCGGGCGGGTACTTGGCCAGGATCTTGATGATGTGGATGCCGAACTTGGTCTCGACGGGCTTCGAGATCTCGCCGGGCTTGAGCTTGAAGGCCGCGACGCTGAACTCCTCGACCATGCGGTCCTTGGTGAAGATCCCGAGGTCACCGCCCTTGTCGGCGCTGGGGCCCACCGAGTTCTCCTTGGCCAGCTGGGCGAAGTCGGCACCGGCCGCGGTCGCCTTCTTGTGCAGCTCCTCGGACTTGGCCAGCGCCTCCTTGCGCCACTTGTCCTTCTCCTCCTGCGACGGCTCGGGCGGCTTCTCGCCCATCGCCGTCGGCTGCTCCTGCGGGCCGATCGGGATCAGGATGTGCGCGGCGTGGATCCGCTCGCCCTCCGACTTGTAGTTGGGCTTGATCTTCTCGTACTCCTCGTCGACCTCGGCGTCAGTGACGGCCAGCTTGCCGTCCTTGTCGAGGAACTGCTGCTCGAGGATCTCGGCCACGTACATGTCGCGGAGGCTCTGCTCGGTCTCGCCGCGGCGCTGCAGGTGCTTGTCCCAATCCTTGATGCCCTGCTTCTGCTGCGTCTCGCGCTCGGCGAGCTTGGCGGCGTCGACCTCGATGCCGCGGGCCTTGGCCTCCTGGCGGAGGATCTCGTTGTAGACCAGGCGCTCGGTGATCGACTTGCGATAGCGCCGGTCGGCCGACGGCGGGATCTCGCGGCCTCGGTCGGTGTACTTCTTCACCTTGAGGTCGTAGATGTCCTTGAACTGTGCCAGCGGGATCGCGACGTCGTTGACGGTGGCGATGACTTCAGGAAGCGCCGGCAGGCCCTCGCCCGTGGCCGCCTTCGTAGGCTGCTCCGGGGCGGCCTTCTCGTCGGTCTTCTGCGGCGTGGGCGTGCTCGGCGAGCAGCCGACGGCGAGGGCGAGACAAAGTCCGAGGGACACGCGAGGGACGAAGCGAAGCATTCTGTTCTCCTGGCCGACGCGAAGCGGGCGGTGCCCGTGCGGACCGGTCGTCGCATTCGCGCGGCGACCGCAGGGCGTCGGCGGCGCGAGATTGTAAGCCGGAGCGAGCGTCCGATCCAAGCGGCGACGACAGCGGCGGTCGGGTCCACCCGACCCGGTCGCGCCCGGAGCCCCGCGTGAGCCTCCCCCGGGGCGCTTGCGGGGATTTTGGCGTAGCATCCCGCGCCCATGACCCGCCTGGTCCAGATCCGCGGCACGAGGATGGCGCCGGAGCCGCCCGCGCCGGCGCCCGAGCTGCCCCACGTGGCCGGACCGCGCGTCTACGTCGAGACGCTCGGCTGCCAGATGAACGAGGCCGACTCGGCGCTCATCGTCGGACAGCTGGCGGCCCGCGGCTACGTGCGCGTCCCCGATCCGGCGGCCGCCGACGTGATCCTGCTCAACACCTGCGCGGTGCGGGAGAAAGCCGAGGAGCGGGTCTACGGGCGCACCAGCCAGCTCCTGCGGCACAAGAAGGACAACCCCGATCTGGTGTTCGGCATTACCGGATGCATGGCCGAGCACCTGCGCGACAAGGTCCAGAAGCAAGCGCCGCACATCGGCCTCGTCGCCGGCCCCGACAGCTACCGGCGGATCGGCGTCCTGGTCGACCGCGCGCGCTCCGGGGAGCGGGTCGTCGACGTCGCGCTCGACCGCGAGGAGACCTACGAGGGCCTCGACGGCGTGCCCGACGACGACGGCGTCAGCGGCCAGGTCTCGATCCAGCGCGGCTGCGACAAGTTCTGCACGTTCTGCGTGGTCCCGTACACCCGCGGGCGCGAGCGCGGCGTGGCCCCGCGCGAGGTCCTGCGGCAGGCGCGGCACCTGGCCGAGCGCGGCTACAAAGAGATCGTCCTGCTCGGCCAGACCGTCAACTCGTACGTCTGGGAGGACGCGAGCTTCGCCGATCTGCTGCGCGCCGTGGCGGCGATCGACGGCGTCGAGCGGATCCGCTTCACCAGCCCCTACCCGGTCGACTTCGACGAGCGGCTGATCGCCACGATGGCCGAGCTCGACAAGGTCTGCCCGTACATCCACCTGCCGGCGCAGTCGGGCTCCGATCGCATGCTGACTGCGATGAAGCGCGGCTACTCGCGCGGCGAGTTCGTCGACCTGGTCGGCCGCCTGCGCGCCGCGCTCCCCGACCTCGCGCTGTCGACCGACCTGATGGTCGGCTTCTGCGGCGAGAGCGAGGACGACCACGCCGAGACGCTGTCGCTGATGCGCGAGGTCCGGTTCGACTCGGCGTTCATGTTCCGCTACTCCGACCGCGGGATCACCTACGCCGCCCGCAAGCTGCAGGACGACGTGCCCGACGAGGTCAAGGGCCGCCGCCTGCAAGAAGTCATCGAGCTGCAGGAGCAGCACACCCGCGCGTCCCACCACGCCCGCGTCGGCAAGCGCGAGCGCGTGCTCATCAGCGGCCTGTCCCACCGCGGCGACCGCGTGCTCGGGCGCACGCCCCGCTTCCAAAGTGTGCTCCTGCCCCTCGGGACAGGTGCCCCGGGCCAGACGATCGAGGTCGAAGTCACCGCGACCACCGGCCACTCGCTGATCGCGGGCTGAGCGGCGGGAAGAGCGAGCACCTGCCTCTCGGGACAGGTGCTCGGGAACTAGCAGCTCTCTGCTCGCGGGCTGAGCGGCAGTCGGCTTCAGCGTCCGCGCGGCTGGTTCACCCCGACCCGGTCGCCGCGGCCACCGGCGGCGAAATGCGGGCCAGCAGCGCCTCCTGGCGGCGCTGGCTGAGGTACAAAAAATTCGCGGGCAGGCCGAAGCGCAGCGGCGCCTGCGTCGACGGAGCGTCCTTCGCCGGGAACCGTTCCGCCATCGCCGCGGCTGCGCGCACCAGCATGCGATCGACCGCGCCCAGGTCGTACTCGGCGCCGAGCTGCAGCTTGGCGCGGACCGGCGGCGGCACGATCGACACCGCCGCCCGCGCGACGGCCCGGTAGAAGAACCCGAGGGCCCGCGCCTGTCCCTTGCCCGTCTTGATGATGGTGAGGAACTCGTCGACGATCGGGTGCGCTTCGAAGCGCGGCGTCAGCCGGTGCATCATCGCCTCGAAGTCGGCCTCGCTCGTGAGGACGTTCTGGACCCCGTAGAGCCGCGCCACCGGCCCGCTCTCGGCGAAGTAGCGGCGCCGGTCGGCCGCCGACACGGGCGCGACGAACCGGTCGTAGGCGGTGAGGAACCCGTACACCGCGGTCGCGCTGACCCAGTCGAGCAGCTCCGTGTCGAGGGCGCGGTACGGTTCACCGCCCGGCGTCGAGCCGTTCACCTTCGCGTGCAGCTTGTTGACCCCCGCGATCACGCGACGCGCCGCGCTCTGCGGCCCGTACGCGCCGACCATCGCCGCGATCGCGGTCCTGCGCGAGCGCCCGACCGGGTCGGCCTTGTACGTCGAGTGGTCCCACACGCCGCTGCGGATCCGCGGATCCGCGAACTCCAGCAGCACCGCCGCCACCCCGCCGATCGCCAGCGCCACCGGGTTCTTGTAGATGCGCCAGTGGACCGAGTCTGGCCCGACGAAGCCGGGCTCGCCCCGCGGGTTCGCGTAGTCGATCTTCCACCCCATGTACTGCGTCTGCGAACCACTGGAGTCCATGCCGCGCCTCCTCGACGGCGATCGTATGACGCTTCGCCGGGCCGCCGGCAAGACGCGCCGCGAAGACGGCCCCGCCGACCTTGTGACAGGCGCCGCTCGCCGAATATCGACTCGCGCGAGCATGTTTGTCGCTCCCTGGCCCCACGTAGCGACGGAGCGCTGACGCGCCCGCTCGTGACTGCGGGATGACCCGGCCGCCTCGCCATGCTCATGAAGACATGTCCCCTCGAACATGTCCTCCCGAGAAGCTCGCAGCGCCCCCGCCCTGACGACCCAACGCGAGAGGGCCCGCGCCGGAGCGGCGACAGGCCCTCGCGTCGCGCCCAGAGGCGCCGAGCCTCAGAAGTTGAAGCCGAAGCCGAAGCCCTGCATGCCCTTGCTGAGGATCGGGCCGCCGCGGACGTTCTGGATCCGCGACACCGACTTGAGGCTCTTCTCGGTCTTGATGAAGTCCTTCGCGTCGGTGCGGTCCTGATAGATGATGACCGCGAGGACGCCGGCGAGGAGCACCGTGGTGAGGAGGGCGACGTCACCGCCGATCAGGCGGTTGCGCATCGTGTTGCCCTTGTCGGCCACGTCGGCGGCCATGCGGGTGTACTCGTCGGACTGCAGCGGGTCGGTCTTGTCGAGGCCCGAATTGTTGAGGTCGTCGAGCGCCGACTTGTAGGGCCCGCGGGCCGCGAGGCCGAGCGAGTAGAAGATGCCGGTGGTGAGCAGCGCGCTGGCGGTGAGGCCGAGGGCCACCCACGCGCGGGTCTGGAAGTAGCCGAAGGTCGGCCCGCGCTTGCACGCCGGGCGCAGGTCCTTGGGGTCATCCTTGTTGACGCGCGGCTTCGGCGGGCCGGTGCGGCAGAAGTCCTTGAAGTCCTTTTTGAGGTCGACCTTGACGTTGCTGGTGTCGATGAGCTCGCCCTGGCCGGCCGCGACCTTGCCGATGGCGTCGTCGATGGCCGCCTTCTCGGCCGCCAGCTCCTCGGGCGTCTTGGCCGGCTCGTCGAGCTCGGCGAGGATCTTCTGCTCCTCGGCCGTGGCCGGGGCGGCGGGCGTGCGGTAGTTGTTCAGGTTGGCGACCATCGCCCGCGGCAGCGCGAGCGGGAGGATCAGGTCGTCGGGGCTGAGCGACGGCGTGAACTCCTTGACCTTGGCCTTCTTGGCGACGTCGTAGATGACGATCGAGCTCGCCCCGTTGGGCCCGCCGACGTTGCCGTAGATCAGGTAGTCGTAGACGGTGCCGGACTTGGCGGCGCCCTTGTTGAGCCACTCGATGACCTTGCCGACGCACGCGTCGGCCCCGCCCTTGCACTTGACCTTGCCCGCCGCGCCGTCGATGTCGAGGGCGACGCCCTTGACGTTGTAACCGGCGGCGCTCATGTCGGTCAGGATCTGCGAGCGCAGCGCCTCGGCCGACGCCGGGTCGCCGCTCAGGCGAAACAGACCGATGGTGTTGCCGGTCGAAGCAGGAGCCGGCGCCGCGGCGAACATGCCGAAGGACGCCGGCGAAGCCGCAGCCGCGGGCAACGGCGAGAAAGCGAGCGCCGCACAGAGGACGCCGGTGAAGGCGCGGAGGAGCGGCGACGGGCGAGACGACGTGATGGCTGCGGTCATGTGCGGGTCTGGGAAGCGCGGGGATGATAGCGGTCTGGTTTTGGCCTGAGAAGCCCCAGGATCATGGCCGAGGCGCAGGGGTAGCAGAATCCGACGCGGAACGGACCCGCGGGACCAGCACGAGACCTGCGAGGGTGATCAGGACCCCGACGCCGAGGGCGATCCACAGGGTCCGGTTGGACTGCGCCGCCAGGGCCTGGCGCCCGGCCACGACCACGATCACGGCGGCCAGCAGGTGCTCGGCGATCGCGGGCCAGCGCCGCCCGCCCGGCACCGCCAGCGCCAGGCCGGTGCCCGCCATCCACGCCATCGCCGCGGCCGGCGCGAGCAGGGCGGCCGCCCCCGACGACATGCGCGACAGCACGAGCAGCGCCGCCGGGACGATCACCGCGAGGAGCGCCAGCCGGGCCGCCAGCACCGGCCTGCGCGGCGCCAGCGCGGACCCCGCGAAGCGCACCACCGGGCCGAGCAGGGCCGCCAGGAGGCCGACCAGCAGCGCCACTGCCGAGGCGGCGACGACCCCCTCGGCGACGTCGACGCCGAGCCCGCTGCTGCGGTGGAGCCCCTCCCCCAGCCCGGCGATCACCCCCGCCAGCGGCACCGCCTGAGCGGGACCTGTCGGCGGCGTCAGCTCCGGCGTCCACCACGTCGCCGCCGCCAGGCTGCCCGCGAGCCCCAGGGTGCCCGCGACCACCGGCAAGATCCGCGGAACCAGGCCGCGCCAGCCGCTCCTCGCCGCCGACGCCGGCCCGGCCGCGATCGCGGCGTGACCTGACCCGAGGGCCAGGAGCGCGACCCACGGCGCCAGCGCCCACGGCGCCTCCCAGGCGGCCGGCCGCGCCCAGCTTTCGACCTGTACCGAGAGACCTGGCACAAGGAGCATGACCGACAGGACAGCCGCGATCGCGGCCACCGCCCCGCCCCAGCGCGACAACCCGGCCGCGGCCCGCCCCCTGGGCCCGCAGGCGGCCAGGAACACCAGGCCGAGGGCGATCCACGCCCACGCCCGCAGCTCGCCGGTCACCCGCTCGCTCGGCCACCCGAGCGCGCGCCCCAGCGACAGCCGCGGCTGGCCGAGCACCTCGGTGTAGCCGGTCCAGCGCCCGGTCAGCCCGAGGCCGGCGCTGGCCTCGGAGCTGTACTTGTCGGGGCACATGCGCTCCATCACCGCGTCGGGCTTGCGCGGGCGCGGGTCGTTCGGCGCCCCGGGACACACGAACTCGACCCGCGAGGCGCGCCCGACCCCGCCCGAGGTCACGTGGAGCCGCGGCTCGCTCGGCGCCTCGGACGGCCGGTCGAGCCGCTCGCGCGCCTCGGGCAGGTCCTCCGCGGCCACGGTCGCCTCGGCGAACGCCTTGTACGCGCGCGCCGGGCCGTGCTCGGCGTACTGCAGCTCGGCGATCTTCTGCAGGTCGCGGGTCAGCGCCTCGGCCAGCGCGGCCGGCCCGTAGCCCTTGCTGCCGTCGGGCTCGACGTAGTCGTTGATCGGCAGATCGAACGGGCCGTAGCCGTCGATCATGATCGCGGTGGTCTGGAACGGGTGGATGCCGAGGATCGGCCCGCCCCACGTCTCGCCGCGCGCGTGGGCCCCGGCGGCCTCGAAGCGGGCGCCCCAGGCTCCGGCCGCGAATGTCCCGAAGACCAGGGCGCAAAGGACAAGTCCTTGCGACCATGTCCTTCGGACCAGGGGCAGGATCGCCGCCGCGAGCACGGCCGGCGCGGCCGCCCACAGCGCCGCCGGATAGGCGACCACGACCCCCGCGATCGCCCGCGCGGCGACGGTGGCGAGCGGGATCGCCGGGGCCAGGATCAGGGCCGCCAGCGCGATCCGGCGCGCCCGCGGCAGCGCGGCGACCACGGCCGGATCGGGGGCTCCCGGGCCGCGGCGCGCGACCAGCACGACCGCGCCGAGGCCGACCAGGACGGCCGGGACGACGCCCCACGCCAGCGGCACCGACAGGCCCGCGACCAGGCCGACGCCTGCGGCGACCGCGACGCCGCCGAGGTCGGCCACGGCCGGCGAGGCCCCGGACGAGGGCGGCACGATCTCGGAGGCGGCAGGGCCCGCGGACACGCGGCTCTTTTACCAGAGCGGCGCGGCGAGGCGGCGCAGATCGGCTAACCTCCCCGCCGATGTCCTCTCCCGCGATCACCGGGCCGCTCCCCCTCCTGCCCCTGCGCGGCGCCATCATCCTGCCCGGCGCGGCCCAGCCGGTCGACCTCGGACGCAGCTCGCCGGCCATGCAGGCGGTGCGCGCGGCGCAGGACCGGGCCCGCGGCGGCGCGGGGCGCGTCATCGCCGTGCTCCTGCGCGACACCTCCGCCGCCACGCCCGACCTCGATCAACTCTACCCGGTCGCCATCGCCTGCGAGGTGGTGCAGGTGCTGGCGGGCACCCCCGGCCGCACCTCGGTGACGCTGCGCGGGCTCAGCCGCGTGCGCCTGCACGACATCTACCCCGAGCGTGACTACCAGATCGCCGAGTTCGACGCGGCCGCCGAGATCGTCCACGAGCCGACCCTCGCCTACGCGCTGGCCGGCGCGCTGCAAGACCTGGTCAAGCAGCACGACGGCCTCCAGCCGACGGCCGCGAAGTCGAAGGCGCGGGCGCAGGCGCAGGCGACCATCCTCGCCGAGCGCTCGCCGAGCCTGATCGCCGATCTGTCGGCCGCGCACGTCGAGCTCGACGGCGACGAGCGGCTGGCGATCCAGCAGGAGGTCGACGTCGTCGTTCGCCTGCGCAAGGTCATCGAGCTCATCAGCCACCGCACCAACGTCCTGCAGGTCAAGCGCGACCTCGACCGCTACGTCCGCGAGCACCTGTCGAAGCACGAGCACGACGCGCTGCTGCGCCACAAGCTCAAGGCGATCCAGCACGAGCTCGGCGAGTCGGAGGGCGAGGCCGAGGAGCGCGCGCTGCAGGACCTCGAGCGCCGGCTGCAGGCCGCCGAGCTGCCGACCGACGTGCGCGCCGCGGCCGACCGCGAGCTCGGGCGGCTGCGGCGGATGAACCCGCAGAGCAGCGAGGCGACCACCTGCCGCACCTGGCTCGAGTGGATCGCCGACCTGCCGTGGAGCCCGGCGACGCTGACGGAGGACAAGCTCGACATGGGCGCCGCGCGGGCCCTGCTCGAGGACAAGCACTACGGCCTGCAGAAGGTCAAAAAGCGCGTCCTCGAGTACCTGTGCGTGCGCAAGCTGGCGCCCGACAAGCGCGGCCCGATCCTCTGCCTCGTCGGCCCGCCGGGCGTCGGCAAGACCTCGCTGGGCCGCAGCATCGCCGACGCCCTCGGGCGCCGCTACGTGCGGATCTCGCTCGGCGGCATCCGCGACGACGCCGAGATCCGCGGCCACCGGCGCACGTACATCGGCGCGCTGCCGGGGCGGTTCATCCAGGCGATGAAGCGCGCCGGCAGCAAGAACCCGGTCATCGTCCTCGACGAGATCGACAAGCTGGTCGGCGCCAACCTGCGCGGCGACCCGGCCTCGGCGCTGCTCGAGGCCCTCGACCCCGAGCAGAACACGGCCTTCCACGACCACTACCTCGGCGTCGACTACGACCTGTCGAAGGTCATCTTCCTCTGCACCGCCAACGACCTCGGCACGATCCCAGGCGTGCTGCGCGACCGCCTCGAGATCATCCAGCTCACCGGCTACACGATCGAGGAGAAGCTGGAGATCGCCCGGCGCCACCTGCTGCCGAAGCAGCGCCAGGAGAACGGCCTGTCGAAGGTCGCGGTCGACATCCCCGAGGACGTCCTGCTGACCCTGGCGACGCAGTACACGCGCGAGTCCGGGGTCCGCAACCTCGAGCGCGAGCTGGCCTCGCTGCTGCGCGACGTGGCCATGCAGATCGCCGAGGGCAAGCAGCCGAGCCTGGTCGTCGGCGCCGACGAGGCGCTGCGGATCCTCGGGCCGCCGCGCTACTACGACGAGCTCGCCGCCAAGGAGCCGTCGCCCGGCCTGGTCACCGGCCTCGGCTGGACGCCGACCGGCGGGACGATCCTGTTCGTCGAGGCCACCCTGACCCGAGGGACAGGTCACCTGCGGCTGACCGGCAAGCTCGGCGACGTGATGAAGGAGTCGGCCCAGGCCGCGCTCAGCCTGGTGCGCAGCCGCGGCGCCGAGCTCGGGGCCGACGCCGCCGTGGTCCGCGACCTGATGAAGCACTACGACGTGCACATCCACTTCCCCGCCGGCGCAGTGCCCAAGGACGGCCCGTCGGCCGGCATCGCCATCTCGACCGCGCTGGTGTCGCTGTTCTCGCGCCGGCCCGCGCGCGTCGACTTCGCCATGACCGGCGAGATCACCCTGCGCGGCCAGGTCCTGCCGGTCGGCGGGATCCGCGAGAAGGTCCTCGCCGCCCACCGCGCCGGCATCCGCGACGTCATCCTCCCCGACCGCAACCGCAAGGACGAGCCCGAGATCCCCGAGGCCGCCCGCGCCGACATGCGCCTCCACTACGTCAAGCACATCCGCGAGGTCCTCGAGGCGGTCCTGCTGCCGACCGAGGACGCCGAGGCCGCCGCCGAGTAACCTGCCTCTCGGGGCATGCGCAAAGGGCCATGACCGAACGGTCATGGCCCTTTCGACATGCCCTGGAGAACATACGCCGGCCGGGGCCGGCCCGGCTCACTTGGCGCGGATGACCTGGTCCTCGGCCGCCTTGATCTTGCGCGTGTAGTCGACGATCTCCGGGTAGCGGGCGGCCTCGTAGGTGCCCGTCACCAGGGTCGAGCGCGTCGTCATCTTGATCTGCCCGGGGCCGACCTGCTTGACGGTGCGGCGGTAGGTGCCGAACGGGCCCTCGATCGTCTCCTCGGTCGGCGGCGCGGTGAAGCCGGCGCCGTCGAGCTTGATCGTCAGGCTGGCCTCGAGCAGCGGCGCGTACGGCATCGCCCAGCCGGTCTTGCGCTGCGGCAGCGAGGCGTAGTTGAGGCCCATGTTCATCGGCACCGAGTTGGCGCGCATCAGCAGCTCCCCGCCCTGCTGCACGATCGCGCCGCGGACCTTGGCGGTGAAGCGCAGCCGCAGCGGCTTCGGCAGGTCGAGCTTGTGCTCGATGTCGAGGTCGACCAGCTCGGCGCCGGAGCCGACCAGGATCGCGCCCAGCTCGGCGCGCTCGAAGCCCTCGTTGATGCGGTCGGCGTCGAGCGTGCGCAGGCCCTCGCGCCAGGCCGCGGCCTCCATGCCCTGCAGCTCGATGGTGCCGCGCAGCGTGCCGGTGCCGTCGCGCGCCACCTCGAGCTCGAGGTCGTAGCTGCGGCGGTCGGCCAGGCTCGGCGGCGAGACTGGCAGCTTGACCGGGCCCGGCGCCGGCTCGTCCTCGCCGAGCTGCACCCGCATGCCCTGGGCCTGCGACAGGCCCGGCATGAGGTAGCCGATCGGCAGCACCTTCGAGCTGGTGAGCACCATCGTCGGCGCCTTGCCGCCGGTGTCGACGGCGAGGATCGGCACCTCGTAGCCCTCGAGCATCGGGCTGCCGCCGGGCAGCGGCTTGAGCGAGAAGTTGTCGCGGACGAGCCACAGCTCGGAGCGCACCCCGGCCTCGCGCAGCAGCACTTTCAGCAGCGTCAGCCGGTTGCCGCGGCGAGCCGACAGCGTCGCGGTGGCCGGCGCGGTGATGTCGCCGGCCTCCTCGATCTCCTCGACCACCCACGACCACAGCGCCTGCAGCTTGGCTTGCGGCGAGCTCGCGTTGCGCGTCAGGTTGGTCGCCAGGGCCCGCAGCTCGGGGTTGGCGCGCTGGCCGGTGTAGATCCGCAGGCCCAGGCTGGCGAGCCACCGGTTCGGGTCGACCGCGGTGTAGACGCGGACCGACGGCACCTCCTCGAGGATGTGTCGCATCTGCGGCTCGACGCCGATCCGCTTCGAGCGCTCGACCTTCCAGGTCTTCAAGACCAGGTCGGTGCCCGTCAGCGTGCCGTCGACGGTGGCCGGCGCGCCGGCGCGCCGGTCGACCTTGATCGCCACCGACTTCGGGTGCGCGACCAGCAGCTCCGACACGTGGAACGGGGTCTCGGCCGACTGGAAGCGGAACGTGGTCAGGTCGACGTAGCCGGGCAAGAGGCCCAGCGGCTCGCGGTCGAGCAGCAGCTCGTACTCGACGCAGTCGCCGATCTGCAGCCCACGCAGGCTGAGGCCGCTCTTCTCCGGGATCGACTCCGGCTCGAACACGGTGCCGTCGGCCTTGATGGTGTGCAGCGTCAGCACCTTCGCGCCCTCGGGCGGCGTGATCTCGCCGTAGCGATCGATCGCCTCCTTGCTGCGCAGCTCGATGATGGTGTGCACGATCTGGCGCTGACTGCCGTCCTCGTAGACCCGGATCGCGCTGCGATCGAGCACCAGCACCTCGCTCGCGCCCTCGTAGTCGGTCGGGCGCGGGGCCGCCTCGGCGCCTGACGGAGCCGCGACGGCGGATTCAGGCCCGGAGGGCCGTACAGCAAAGTTGCCGGCGCGATACGCCGCGACCAGCGGCACGCCGTCGACGCGCAGCCGCTGCAGGTCGTCGGGCATCCCGAGGCCGGCGGCGATCGTGTGCAGGGTCGAGCTCTGCGGCGCCTTCTCCAGCGCCGCCTTCACGCTCGCGCGCGCGGCAGCCGGGTCGCCGGCGCGCGCCTGCAGGTCGGCGGTGGCCACCAGGGTGCGCGCGCCGAACGGCCGCAGCGCCAGGATCTTCTTGCGCCACGCGATCGCGGCCGGGTAGTTGCCCTCGGAGATCTCGAGCTCGGCCAGCTGCTCGATGACGTCGAGGTCGTCGGGCGTCCGATCGAGCAGCTTGAGGAGCAGCGCGCGGGCGTCGGCGTTGCGGCCGCGGCGGAACGCCAGCGCCGCGCGCGAGCCGGTGGTGCCGGCGCAGCGCTCGAGCTCGATCGCCAGCGCGTCTTCGCGGGCGACCTCGCTGCGCCGCTGGGCCAGAGTGCGCTGGGCCTTGAGCACGGCGCACGCGCGCGGGTGGATCGCGGCGGCCCGCGCCAGCGCGGCCTCGGCCAGCGGCTCGTTGCCGCGGGCCAGGTAGGTGGCGAAGCGCACCAGCTCGCCGGGCACGTGGCGCAGCGCCTTCTCCGGCAGCGCGGAGAGGGCCGCCTCGACCTCGCTGATCTCGTTCTTCTCGAGGTCGAGCTCGAGCAGGCGGACGCGCGCGCGATCGAGGTCGGGCGCGAGCCGCAGGGCCTCCTCGATCGCCTCGCGCTGGCGCGACGTCGAGGCGGTGCGCTCGCGGGTCGGATCGGCGATCTCGAACGCCGCGACCAGCACCTGGCCCTCGGGGAAGTCGGGCCCGTAGGCCTGCAGGTTGCCGGTGTAGCGCTCGGCCGCGTCGGAGTCGCCCTCGGCGAGCGCGTCGGCGGCCGCCAGATACGCGCGCAGCGGCAGGTAGCTCGGCCCCGCCAGCGGCCCGCGGTCGGCCAGCAGCTCGTGGTGGCCGATCCGCACCGGCTCGCCGGTGAACGGGGTGGTCGCCGCCGGGCCGTCGGCCGTGGCCACGATCGGCTTGCCGGCGGCGTCGGTGGCCCGCACCAGCACCCAGGTCTTCTCGCGCGCGGCTGCGGTGTGGACCTCGAGCCGGTGCGGCCCGGGCGCGACCTTGAGCTGCAGCAGGTTGTCGGCCGCCGGCCAGCGGTCGCTGCGATCGCTGCGGAAGATCGGCTTGCCGTCGAGGTAGACCCGCATCGGCTCCTGGCTCGACAGGCCGAGGACGAGGCTGTCCCCGGGGACAGCCAGGCTCGTGCGCATGCGCCTCACCCCGCCGCGCGGCGTCAGGTTCCACGTGCGCGCTGCGCAGGCCAGCGGCGTCAGCACGGCCGTCGGGTCGGCCTTGAACTTGTCTGTCCCAGAGGACATGTCCTTCGCGGCAGCCCGCAGCTCGAGCGCCTCGAGGCTGCCCTCGACCGGGCCGACCGCGAACGCGCGCACGCAGCCCTGCTGGTCGTAGTACTGCAGGTAGGGCTGGTCGAGGCGGCGGGCGATCTGGGCCCGCAGGCTGACGAGCGGCTGGACCACCTCGACCGGCAGGCGGCCCTTCGCCAGCTTGTCGTAGAAGCGGACGAAGTCGTCGTCGTCGTCGGGCAGCTCGCCGTGGTTTTCGCCCAACAGGCGCGCGGCCAGCTCGGCCAGGCCGGCCTGGACGCGGCGGGCCTCGGCGTCGGCGCCCGGCGTGGTGGCGCCGACGATGAGCGCCTGGGCCATGCTGCGGGTCGTCTTCAGATCGAGGCGGGCGTCGGCGAAGATCATCCGCGAGGCCTGGGCGACCGGGTCGCCCTTGGCGGCCAGGCGGTCGAGGATCGGCCGCGCCTTGTCGGGCTGCTTGAGGAACAGCCAGTGCAAGTGGGCCGCCTCGCGCCAGGCGGCGTCGTCGTCGGGGTGCGACTTGAGGCGAGCCTCGAGCGCCTTGAGGCGGGCGCGCGCGCTGTCCTCGGTATGCGGCTCGCTGGTGCCCTCGCGCGGCTTGCAGGCCGGGGCGGCGGCGGAGAGGAGCGCGGTAGCGACCAGGGCTGCGCGAAGGGACATGCGCGAACGAACAGGGTGCAAGGGCAAGGTGCTCCGGGACATGTCAGTTCGCCCCCCGCGGCTCGGGGCGGAGCTCGAACGCCTGCTCGAGGGCGCCGTCGACCTGGCCGAGGAACTCGCGCAGGGCGCGGTAGTCGGCGGCCTTGAAGCGGTGGGTACGATACTCGAGCTCGGTGCGGACCTCGACGCGGTCGCCGCGACCGGCGACGTCGAGGGTGAAGCGGGCGAATGGCGTCTCGAACGACTTGCCCGCGGGGGACTGGCCGAAGGTGTAGCCCTTCGGCGCGGTGACCTCGATGACGTTGACCTCGGTGGCGGGGGCCGCCATCACCAGGTCGTGCTCGCGCGCGGCCTGGCCGGCGAGGCCGCGCTGCAAGCCGGTGCGGTGGCCGAGCACGTTGAAGCGCAGCACGTCGCCCTGGCGCTGGGCCCACGCGGGCACGCTCCAGGCGCTGCGGAGCTGGACCGGGTGCAGGACGTCGCCGATGTTCGGCGCCTCGAGCTCGCGGATCTCCAGCCCTGGGAACTGGCCGCCCCACACCTGGGTCAGCCGCTCCTTGCGGTTCTCGGCCGCCTGCAGGGCGCTGCGCCACGAGGCCGCCGAGGCGCCGGTGACGGTGAACAGGTGCTTCACGTCGGCGCTGCCGTCGGGCTTCAGCTCGACCGTCTGATGCACGATCTGCTTGTTGTCGCCGGGCTGGCTGACCGGGATGGTCTTGAACTCGGCGCCCTTGCCGTCGCGCACCACCAGCACCGTCGCGCCCTGGTCGCCGGTCGGCAGCTCCTCGGGCCCCGAGAACTCGGCGGTGCCGTCGAGGTAGAGGTCGAGGCTGGGGACGTAGGTGATGGCGTGGTTGAAGGCCGAGAGGCTGGCCGGCGTGGCCCCGAGCGTGCCCTGATCGCGGGTGCGCACCAGCACCAGGTGCGAGGCGATGCCGGCCTCGGCGAGCATGACCTTGAGCAGGCTCGCCTTGTCCTTGCAGTCACCGAAGCGGCGGTCGTACACGTCGGTGGTGCGGTACGGCTTGAAGCCGTGGATGCCGAACTCGAGGCCGACGTAGCGCGTGGACGTGATCACGTGCTTGTACAGCGCGCGCACCTTCTCGCGCTCACCTGCCCCTTTGGGCAGGCTCTTCAGGACATCCTGGACCGCCGCCTTGATCTTGGCGTCGACGACCAGCTGCTCCTTGACCAGGCCCCAGTACCAGCGGCCGACGGCGTCCCAGTCGCTGAAGGTGCTGACGTGGAGGTACTTGACCAGCTCGGTCCAGCCCGGCATCCCGCTCTCGGGCTTGATCCCGCGGCGCTCGCCCATCGTCACCCGGTAGCGCACGGTCTCCTTGGTGGGCCCGGGCTCCTGCTCGACCGGCTGGTTGAAGTAGAGCTTCCGCGACGACGGCGCCTCGAGCACGTACTCGCGCAGCAGCTGCGGCTCGAACCCCTCGAGCGGGACCATCTCGCCGAAGTAGTCGTCGAACTTGTTGCGCAGCGCGGTGTCGCGGCGCACGAACGCGACCTCGAGCACGTCGCCGACCCGCAGGCCGCTGAAGTTCACCCGCTGCTGCCGCTGGTCGTAGAACATGCGGTAGCCGGCGTCGGTCAGCGAGACGACGGTGGGATCGCCGATCTCCTCGATGCGCCCGTCGGTCCGCCGCACGCGCGCGCGGCGGACGTCGACGTAGGCCTCCTCGGGGTCGTAGACCATCCCCTGCACGGCCTGGCTGCGGATCCCGCGGTCGTCGAGGACGCGCACGACGCGGTGCTCGAGCCGCTCGGTCAGGCCGTTGGGCAGCACGCGCACGACGGTGCGGTGGAGCAGGACCCCGGCGTCCTTGCCGGCCCACGACTTCGGGGTCGACTTCTTGGCCAGGGCCTCGAAGTCGACCGGGTAACGGGCCAGCAGGTCGTCCTTCTGGGTCGCGTCGAGGGTCGCCAGGTAGTCGCGCAGCTCGGGCTGCTGCGGCCGCAGGGCCAGCGAGCGCCGCACGCTGCGGATCGCCGCCGCCCCGTCGCCGTCGCGCGCGGCCAGGCGGGCGAGCGCGGTGTGCAGGTCGGCGTCCTGCGGCGCGAGGTCGACTGCCTCCTGCAATGCAGCCCGGGCCTTCGTCAGGTCGCCGCGCGCCTCCTCGAGTCGGGCGACCTCGCGGAACGCCTCCGGCAAGCCGGGCACGGCGGCCGCGCGCCGGCGGCCGACCTCGGCGGCCGCGTCCGGCTTGCCGAGCCGCAGCTTGCCGTCGGCGATCTGCCGCGCCAGCCCGCCGTCGGTCGGCCGATCGCCGGCCAGCTTCTCGAGCAGCGCCAGCGCCGGCTCGGTGCGCCCGAGATCGAGCAGGCGGTCGGCCCGGTCGCGCAGCAGCAGCACCGAGCCGGGGTAGCGCTTCAGCATGTCCTCGATCCACTCGAGCGCGGCCAGCGGGAAGCCGTCGCTCGCCAGCCGAGCCGCCAGCATCAGCTCGATCAGCGGGTCGTCGGGGGTGGTGGCGAACGCCTCGTCGAGCAGCGCCCGCCCGCGCTCCTCGAGGCCGAGGCTGTGGTAGCGCAGGCTCAGGTCGGCCAACATCGACGCCAGGAGCGGCGCGCTGGCCTTGCCCTCCTTGCGCGCGCGCTCGATGCCGGCGAGCAGCGCGGTCCGGCTCGAGTTCTGGTCGGGGTCGAGGATCGCCAGCAGCTGGGCGCTGCGGGCGGTCTTGACGGCCTCGTCGGCCTCGCGCGCGCGGTCGACCGCGGTGCGATCCTCGGGGGCGAACGGTGAGGTCCAGCGGTAGAACTCGACCAGGGCGAGCCGGTCCGCAGGCCGCGGTCGCGACCCCTGGGTGCGCGCCTCGAGCAGCCCGCGGAGGCTCCGGACCGGCTTCGACTTCGCCGGCGCTTTTGCATTGATTTTCGCCTCTTTGGGCGCAGTTTTCTGACCTGGAGCTTGAGGTGCTTCGGGAGGGCTGCCGCGGACCTCGAGGCCGGTCAGCGGGGCGCCCGACGGGGCGCTGACGCGGGCGTAAAAACCCCACAGTCCCTCGTCGGCGCCGAGCTTGACGAGCAGGCGGTTCCACCCGGCCTGCAGGCGCATCGGGTGGGCGTCCTGGAGCGCGTTGGGTGAGTGGTAGCTGTCGGCCTGGCCGACCGGTACGCCGTCGAGCCAGATCTTGTAGGCCCCGGCGGCGCCGATGTGCAGGGCGGCGTCGACGGCCTTGTCGCTGCGGATCCACAGGGTCGCGTAGCCGGTGACGTCCGTGTCCGGCTGGAGGAGGTCGCCGAGGTTGACGAAGCCGTTGCGCGGCGCCTTGGCGTGGACGAACGCGCGCCACGGCAACGGCTCGCCCGGCAACTTGCCGACGAAGGTCTGGCCGGCCGAAAACGGCGCCTTCTCCGGCTCGAACTCCTGGTCGTGGCCGCCGCGGCCGCTGTTGTCGAACGGGCCGACGATCTGCCAGTCGAGCAGGTAACCCTCGGCGCGGAAGGCCGCCTCGGCGTTCGGCGCCTGCCCCTGCCCCTCCTGCTCGAGCAGCTGCCCGCGCACGTAGCCGGCGTAGCTGGCGACCAGCGGCTCCCGGTGCTTGCGCGCGCCGTCGACGAAGGCCAGGAGCTCGTCGCGCGGGACCTCGCCGTGGAGGTCGAAGACCAGGCCGAGCAGCGCGAGGATGGCCGCAGGGCCAGGTTCGTTGCGGAGGATCGCCTTGCGGCGATCGAACTCGCGGACCCATCGCCCAGGGTGCGCGGCGTCGAGGACGCCCGGCTTGAACAGCGGGGCCTGCGGCGGCGCGGCCGGGGGCGGGGTCGGAGCAGTGGACGGAGCGGCCGGTCCCGGGGCCACGGCGAGCGCGAGCGCGAGCCAGGCGTGGCGGGCGGCTGTGACGGCGAGCATGGGCGGCCCATGATGCGGGAGTTTTCCCCCGGTTGCCACCGTTCGCGCTCAATTGCGCGAAGAGGCCGCCGCGCCCGGCCGGCGAGGCGAGCGCGTCCTCAACCGCGGCCGCGGGCGAGCGCGACGATGTCGTCGACCACCGCCGGCTCGGCCAGGGTGCTGGTGTCGCCGAAGCCGGACGGGTCGAAGTCGCCGGCCGCGATCCTGCGGAGGATCCGGCGCATGATCTTGCCCGAGCGCGTCTTGGGCAGCCCGCGGACCAGCAAGATCCGGTCGGGCGTGGCGATCGGGCTGATGGCCTTTCGGACCTGTTCCTTGAGCGCGCCGGCCAGCTCCTCGCGGTCCCAGGCGTCGAACTCGGGCCTGGTGATGACGTAGGCGCAGATCCCCTGCCCCTTCAGGTCGTGCGGGAAGCCGACCACCGCGGCCTCGACCACGGCCTCGTGGGCCACCAGGGCGCTCTCGATCTCGGCGGTGCCGAGGCGGTGGCCGGCGACGTTGAGCACGTCGTCGACGCGGCCGGTGATCCAGTAGTAGCCGTCGCCGTCGCGGCGGCAGCCGTCGCCGGTGAAGTAGTAGCCGGGGAAGCGCGTGAAGTACTGGGCGAGGAAGCGCGCGTGGTCGCCGTAGATCGTGCGCGCCTGCCCGGGCCAGCTGCCGGCGAGGCACAGGTTGCCGGCGACGTCGGTGCCCTCGAGGATCTTGCCGTCGTCGTCGACCAGCAGCGGCTGCACGCCGAAGAACGGCAGGGTCGCGGAGCCGGGCTTGCAGGCGATCGCGCCGGGCAGCGGGGCGATCAGGATGCCGCCGGTCTCGGTCTGCCACCAGGTGTCGACGACCGGGCAGCGACCGTCGCCGACGACGTCGAAGTACCAGCGCCACACGTCGGGGTTGATCGGCTCGCCGACGGTGCCGAGCACGCGGATGCTGTCTCGCCTGTACTTTCGGACAGGCTCGTCGCCGTCGCGGAGCAGCGCCCGCAGGGCCGTCGGCGCGGTGTAGACGATGGTCGCGCGCAGGTCGTCGACGACCTGCCAGTAGCGCCCGGCGTCGGGGTAGGTCGGGAGCGACTCGAACATCACGGTGGTGACGCCGTTGGCCAGCGGGCCGTAGACGATGTAGCTGTGGCCGGTGATCCAGCCGGCATCGGCGGCGCAGAAGTGAATGTCGCCCTCGCGCGCGTCGAACACGTAGCGGTGCGTGGTGGCGGCGTAGACGAGGTAGCCGCCGGTGGTGTGGAGCACGCCCTTGGGTTTGCCGGTCGAGCCCGAGGTGTAGAGGACGAACAGCGGGTCCTCGCTGTCGACCCACTCGATCGGACAGGTGGCGCGCTGCCGGGCCAGCTCGTCGGCGAGCCACAGATCGCGGCCGTCGACCATCTGCACGGCGGCGCCGGTCCGCTTGGCGACCAGGACGCAGCGCACGCTGTCGAGCCCGGCGACCGCGGCGTCGACGACCGGCTTGAGCGGCACGCGCTTGGGCCCGCGCAGGCCCGATGCTGCGGCGGTACAGCGCCTCGTAGGCGGCACGCGAGGACACGAGGGCGCCCTGGGCGAACGCAGGCGGCGGCGGGACGAGGATCGACTCGGACATCGGCCGCAGGATAGCGGCTCGCCGCGGCGCGCGGAGGACTTCGCGCAGAACGGCGCTCGCCGGCCCGACACGCGGCGCGGGCGCGGCGACGGGAAGGTCGACGCGCGCCGGGCAGCGACTCGACCACGCGCCCGGCGCTGCGCCACCAGCAGCCCTACGACCCCAATGATCACGACGAGTCAGCCCACGCGCCAGTAGCGGCCGGGCGGCGACTCGACGATGAGCCCGAGGCGCTGCGCCGTCAGCAGATCGACGAGTCGGTGCAGCGGATCGGGGACGGCGTCGAGGCTGAAGCCGCGCGGACCGGCGGTGGCCAGCGCTTCCTCGAGCCAGGCGAGCTCGGCCGGGAAGCGGCGCTGCGACGCGGCCTCACCCGCCAGCCAGGCCGCGAACGCCGGTGCGAATGCGTCGGGCTCGCACGGCAGACCGGTCGCGCCGCGGGCCGCGAGGTCGGCGCAGCCGGGGCTGCCGAGCACGACCGCGAGCCGTCGCTTGCGCTTCAGGGCGAGCGCGCCGGTGCCGTGGCTGCCCGAGCGCGCGGCGGCCTCGATCACCAGCACGGCCGTCGCCAGCTCGACGACGATCGCGTTGCGGCTGGCGAACATCTGTCGGCACGGTTCGGTGCCGGGCGGGTGGCAGAAGAGCAGGCCCGAAGCCGGCGCGGCGGCGATCGACCTGTACCAGGGGACATGTTGCGAGGGATAGGGTCGATCGGCGCCGCACGGCAGGACGGCCAGCTGCGGCACGCCTCCGGACAGCGCCGCGCGGTGCGCCGCGATGTCGACGCCGATCGCCCCGCCGGACACCAGCGCCAGACCGGCAGCTTGCATGGCAGCGACAGCCGGACCGAGCAGCGCGAGGCGATCGCGACGGGCAGCGCGACTGCCGACGATCGCCACGCGTGGACCGGGGGGCAGCGCGCCGGCGAGGAAGAGAGGGCCCGCGGTGGCGAGGCCGAGGTCGACCGAGGTGACGGTTCGCGTGGTGAACACATGGAGTAGTCGTTCGCCGGCCGCCTGGTCTTGCACGAGGTCCGCGCACGAGCTTTGGGAGGCTCGGACGTTTCGCAGGATCGTGCGGCCGCCCCGCGACCGGATCCGCGTTGCGAGCGCGTGTCCGGCCCCCTGACAGGGATGTCCCGATAGCGGGCCACCCGCCGCTTTGAATATATTCATCCCACCGGAATTGTTGATGATTTACCGGCCGTCCGGCGCGCCCGTGACGTGCATCGCTGTTCGCTGTCATGGCCCGCCACGTCAGCCTCCTGGTCACCCTCCTCGCGCTCGCTCCCGCCTGCGCCGCGGACACCACTGGCACCTATCTCCAAGCCGGCGACGACGGCGACGACGATGGCGACGGCGACGGCGCGGGCCAGGACCCCGACGAGAAAGAGGCGATGGAGGAGCCGCTGCCGCGGCAGCTGCTCGAGTGCGAGCTGTCGGTGCCGTGCGAGTTCCCGTTCTTCGGCGCCGGCCTCGACGCCGGCCTGACGCCCTCGGCCTTCAGCCCCAGCGATCTCTGCGTGTTCACCAGCCTGGCGCGCGGCGAGCCGGGCCTCGTCGAGACGGTCGCCGAGTTCAGCGACGCGACGGCGCGCCTCGACTACGCGATCGTCGGCCCGGGCGTGGCGCTGCGGCAGGCCTCCGGCGAGAGCGACGCCGGCGGCCGCTGGCTGAAGGGCGTGTACCGCTGCGAGCTGCAGCCGAGCGCCTTCTTCCTCGACTGCCTGCAGGCGCCCTCCGCGGCCTGCCTCGACCCCGAGCAGTGGGTCGTGGGTTGTCAGCCTCTCGACAACTTGGTCTGCCCGGGCTAATCGTCCCCGGGTGAAGGTCAAGGCTGCAGTCGCTCATCGTGCCGGGGCGCCCCTCTCGATCGAGACCGTCGATCTCGAAGGACCACGCGCCGGCGAAGTTTTGCTCGAGATCAAGGCGACGGGGGTGTGCCACACCGACGCGTTCACCCTGTCCGGCAAGGACCCGGAGGGGCTGTTCCCGACCATCCTCGGCCACGAAGGCGCCGGCGTGGTGGTCGACGTCGGCCCCGGCGTGACGTCGGTGAAGAAGGGCGACCACGCGATCCCGCTCTACACGCCCGAGTGCCGCCAGTGCAAGTTCTGCCTGTCCGAAAGGACCAATTTGTGTCAGGCGATCCGCGCGACCCAGGGCCAGGGCCTCATGCCTGACGGCACCAGCCGCTTCTCGATCGACGGCAAGAAGCTGTTCCACTACATGGGCTGCTCGACGTTCGCAAACTACACGGTGCTGCCCGAGATCGCGGTGGCCAAGATCCGCGAGGACGCCCCGTTCGAGAAGGTCTGCTACATCGGCTGCGGTGTGACCACCGGCGTAGGTGCGGTGATCAACACCGCCCAGGTGCGCCCGGGCGACAACGTCGTGGTGTTCGGCCTCGGCGGCATCGGCCTCAACGTCATCCAGGGCGCACGCATGGTCGGCGCCAACATGATCGTCGGCGTCGACCTCAACCCCGCGCGCAAGGCCATCGCCGAGCGCTTCGGCATGACCCACTTCGTCGACGCCAGCCAGGTGCCCAAGAACGAGCTGGTGGCCCACATCGTCAACCTCACCGGCGGCGGCGCCGATTTCTCGTTCGAGTGCGTCGGCAACGTCCACGTCATGCGGCAGGCGCTCGAGTGCTGTCACAAGGGCTGGGGCACCTCGGTGATCATCGGCGTCGCAGGCGCCGGCGAAGAGATCAGCACGCGCCCGTTCCAGTTGGTCACCGGCCGCGTCTGGAAGGGCTCGGCGTTCGGCGGGGCCAAGGGCCGGCGCGACGTGCCGAAGATCGTCGACTGGTACATGGACAAGAAGATCAACATCGACGACCTCATCACCCACGTCCTGCCGGTCGAGAAGATCAACGACGCGTTCGACCTCATGCACCACGGCGAGTCGATCCGCACCGTCGTCACCTTCTGAGCGCGGCCCCCCGCACGAGGCCGCCGAATCGGCAGAAAACGGCCCCCGCGGCCGTTTTCGCGTTTAGCAGCCGGCAGCGCGCGGCACCGACAGCGGCGTCCGCCCGCCGACACGCGCCGCCATGCGCGGCCGTGATCCGGCGCGCGAAGGTGCGTGCGCCCCGAAGTCTCACGGGGTCGGCGCGCCGGGCGAAACTCGCGGACTGCTACACTGCGCGCGCTCGTGCCCATGACGCCGCAGATCTTCGGCCGCTACACCCTGATCCAGCGGATCGGCGAGGGTGGCATGGCCGACGTGTTCCTCGCCGAGGCCGGCGTGGCCGAGGGGCTGAAGAAGCGCGTCGTCATCAAGAAGATCCGCAGCGACGTCGCCGACCAGCCCGAGTTCATGCGGATGTTCGTCGCCGAGGCCGAGGTCGCGCTCGGCCTCAACCACGCCAACATCGTCCAGGTGTTCGACTTCGGCCGCGTCGGCGGGGCCTTCTATCTCGCCATGGAGCTGGTCGAGGGCGTCGACCTGATGCGCATGGTCCGGCTGGTCGGCCAGCGAGGCGAGCGCGTGCCGATCGTCGTCGCCGCTTACATCGCCCACCAGGTCGCCGCCGGCCTCGCCTACGCGCACGCCAAGCGCGACGACTTCGGCCGCCCGCTGGCCATCGTCCACCGCGACATCAGCCCGCACAACATCATGCTGAGCCTCGCCGGCACGGTGAAGATCCTGGACTTCGGGATCGCCCGCACCGCCGCGCGAGCCCGCCGCGACGGCGGCGCCGAGGACAGCACGATCCAGGGCAAGATCGCGTACATGTCGCCCGAGCAGGCCAACGGCTGGCCGCTCGACGCCCGCTCCGACATCTACTCGCTCGGCGTGGTGCTCTACGAGCTGCTGATCGGCGAGCTGGTGTTCCGCGACGCCGACCGCATGGCCGCGCTCGAGCAGGTCCGCACGCGCCCGCTGCCGCCGCTGCGCCGCGTCGCTCCCGAGGTGCCGGAGGAGCTGGCGGCGGTGGTCGACCGCGCCTCGCGCGCGAGCCGAGCGAGCGGTGGGACAGCGCGCGGGCGATGCAGAGCGCGCTGGCGGCGTTCCTCCACCGCGCCGATCCGGTCGTCGACGACGAGGTGCTGTCGGCCTTCGTCGCCGCGCGCGTGCCCGATCCGCTGTACTCCCGCGGCTCCGGCGACGCCGAGGTCACGCGCGAGATCGAGGGCTCTCAGTCGCAGCTGCACGCGCCGGCGCGGCCCGAGGTCCGGCGGGTCGTCTTGCTCAAGGCCGCGCTGGCCCCCGCGCCCGGGGTCGACGCCCCGGCCGAGCCGGCCCGCTTCTACGCGCTCGCCCGCGACATCGCTTACAAGCGCGACGCCCACGTGTGCGAGCTCGGGCCGCGCGGCCTGCTGATGGTGTTCGGCGCCGTGCTCGACGCCGGCGACGTCGACGAGGCGGCGCTGCGGGCCGCGCTGGCGCTGCGCGAGTCGGCCGGCGAGGCCGCGCCCGGGCACCAGATCGGCGTGGTCCTGGCCGCAGCGCCCTTGCCGATCCGACATGTCCCTTCGGGCATGCCGACGGTCGAGGTCGGGCACGACCTGCGGCGTCACCTGCAGGCGATGGCCGACGGCGTGCTCGACGGGCCGGTGCTGGTCGCGGGCGACCTGGCGGCGCGGCTCGGCACCGCGTGGCAGTTCGGACCGCCGCGCGCGATCGAGGTCGTGCGTCCGCGTCGCGCGGTCGACCTCACCGGCGGCGTGCTGCCGCCGTGGGCCAGCGCGCTGGCGCAGGCGGTGCCGCTGCTCGGGCCCGCGGTCGCGCCGCGGCTCGTGACCGGCGGCGGGCGCCAGCCGCTGTACGGCCGCGAGCTCGAGCTCAAGCTGCTGCGCGACAACTTCGCCGAGGCGATCCGCACCCGGGTCGCGCGCACGGTGCTGGTCGTCGGCGGGCCCGGGATCGGCAAGCGCGCCCTGCTCGACCGCTTCCTCGCCGCCCTGCCCCGCGGCGGCTGCGTCGTCCTGCGCGCGCGCGGCCAGTGGCGCCGCCGCAACGTCCCGCTCGGGGTGTTCCACGAGATGCTGCGCCAGTTCCTCGACGCCGGCCCGGACACCAGCGCGGCCGACATCGAGTCGCGCCTCGTCAGCGAGCGGGTGATCGGCGCCGGCGAGCTGGCGCAGGCCCTCGCGCGCGCGCTCGGCGTGTCCCCGGGGACAGGTAGCATCGCACATGTCCGTCAGGACAGCGAAGCCGCCAGCGACCCGCAGTCGCGGCGCGAGCGGCTGTGGCGGCCGATCCGCCGGCTGATCCGTGCCCTCGCCCAGCGCCGCCCGGTGCTGGTGGTGGTCGAGGACCTGCACCACGTCGACGCTCACAGCGCGGGCCTGCTGCGCGAGTGGCTGCAGGAGCCGCACAGCCTGCCGCTGATGGGCCTCGCCACCGCCCGCCCCGGCCCGCGCGCCGACGAGCTGCGGGCCATGCCGCGGGTCCACACCATCGAGCTGCGCGAGCTCGACGAGCACGCCCGCCGCGAGCTGGTGGTCCGTCGCTTCGAAGACCCCGCCGAGGCCGAGGAGCTGGCCGCGGCGATCGTCGCCCGCACCGGCGGCAACCCGCTGTTCATCGAGGAGACCCTGGCCGACCTGCTGCGCCGCGGCGTGATCGGCCCCGGCGACGACGGCCGGCTGTGGCGCGTCCACCAGCGCGGCGCTCGCATCGAGGTCCCGCCGAGCGTCGAGGACGCGCTGCTGGCCCGCCTCGACGCGCTCGGCCCCGAGGCGCGCGCGCTGGTCGACGGCGCCGCGGTGCTCGGCCTGACCTTTCGGACAGGCGAGCTCGCGGCCCTGCTGGAGCGCCCGCTGGCCGAGCTGGTCGCGCCGCTGGCCGCCCTGGTCGACGCCGGCCTGCTCGAGCGCCCGCCGCAGCCCGCGGGCGCCCCGCCGGCGGCCCGGTTCGCAACCCTCAGCCTCCACGAGGTGGCCCGCACCAACCTGGCCCCGGGGACATGTGAAGCCATGCACGCGCGCTCGGCCGAGCTCAAGGCCGCGCGCGCCGACTACCAGCCCGGCCGCGACGACGGCCCGATCGCCGATCACTGGGCCCAGGCGCGCCGGCCCGAGGCGGCGATCGAGCCGGCCCTGCGCGCGGCCCGGTTCGCCCGCGACGTCGCCGGCAACGTCGAGGCCTACTACTACCTGTCGCTGGCGCTGCGGTCGATGCGGCCCGAGGCCGATCCGCGGGCCTGGGACGCGCTGCGCGAGCGCGAATCGATCTTGGCCGCGTGGGGTCGCCGGCGGGCCCAGGGCGCCGATCTGCGGGCGCTCCTACGGCTCGCGCTCGGCAACAACGAGCGCGAGGTGTTCGCCCTCGGCCGTCTGCTCCGCTTCTACCTCGACTGCGGGCGCATCCAGCGGGCCGAGCAATTGTTCCCGCGGCTGGCGCGGCAGACCGAGTCGCTGCCCGACGCCGACCCGCACCGCGGCCTGGTCGGCGAGATCGGCTCGGCGCTGATGCTCGCCCGCGACCGGCCCGAGGAGGCCGAGCGCCTGGCCGCCGCCGGCCTGGCCCACTGCCCGCCCGAGGCCGCGGCCCAGCGCTGCCGCCTCCACGCCGCGCTCGGCCGGGCCCAGCTCGCGCAGGGCAGGCTGGCCGAAGCAGTCGTCAACTTCGAGGCCACTCTGCACCTGGCCCAAAAGACAGGCCTGTTGCGCCTCGAGGGTGAGGCGCTCAACAGCCTCGGCGAGGTCGCCGGCCGCGGCACCCGCTACCAGGAGGCGGTCGACTACTTCCGCGCCGCCCTGCAGGTCGACCGCGACCTCGGCGACCGCGCCGCGACCGGCACCAAGCTGGCCAACCTCGGCATCGTCTACACCGCGATCGGCCTCTACCGCCGCGCCGAGCGCTACCTCCGCAAGGCGCTCGAGCTGCACGAGGCGATCGGCCACCCCGGCCTGCTGCTCGAGGTCGTGGTCAACCTCGGCGAGGTCTCGGCCGAGCACGGCGACGTCCAGGCCGCGCGCGCGCTGCTGCTGCACGCCGCCGACATGGCCGCCGCCCGCGGCGACGCCCGCACCGAGCTGCGGGCCCGCGCCCGCCTGGCCCGCGCCCTGCTCGACGGCAGCGCCGACGACCTCGACGAGGCCCGCGCCCTCGCCGAGGACGTGCTGGCCCGCGCCCGCGGCCTCGGCCTGCGCACCGCCACCTGTCGCGCGTTACATGTCCTTTCGCGCCTGTCCGAACAAGCAGGTGATCTGGCGACCGCGCGCACGCTCGAGGAAGAAGCAGTCGAGCTGGTCCGCGTCGGCGCGGCGCCGATCGACGGGGTGCTGTCGATCCACCACCTCGGCCACCTGCTCGCCGACGTCCGCCCCGCCGAGTCGGCCGCGCTGCTGGCCGACGCCGCCGCGGCCGTGCGCGCCCGCCTCGAAGGCCTGCGCGACGAGGACCTGCGCCGCGGCTACCTGGCCCAGGCCAAGGTCCGCGAGATCCTCGGCGAGGCCGAGTAGATACTTTCTTCGCAACAGCGTCGGCTGGCGATCGCGGGCTTTCGCGCTCACGGCGAGGCCGCGTCGATCTCTGCACGCGGCCGCGACCGACCCGACTATCCTCGAGCCGCGTGATGCGGCCCGCCGACCTCCTCGATCACGCCGACTTCTGGCGCGCGCACTACTCGTTCTGTCTGTCTACCGCGGCCCTGCACGTGCACTTCGGAGGCGTCGAGCAAGACACGCCGCTCGAGCGGACGCCCTTCTATCTCGCTCTGTTCGGCCTGACGAAGCAGGTCGCCGCGCTCCGGTTGAAAGAGATCCGCGCAGCCGGGAGCGTCGATGCGGCGATCCAGCACGCGCTCGCAGCCGACCCGATGTGTGCGATCTGGTCCGAGATTGCCGACGCGATTCGGGCCGATTACCGCGCCGCCGAGGTCCGCGCCGCCGAGCCCGACGCAGCCCTCATGCTGCGCTTCCCGGCGGGCTGGTCGATCGAAGTCCGCTACCACCCGGGCGCGGTGAAGTTCGTCCTCGCCGGACCCGGGCGCAGCGAGCCGCTCCTGCTCGGCGCCGACGCGGGGGACGGCTCGATGCCGATGCTGCGCTGGGAAGAGCTCGAGCTGCTCACGCGACGGGTGCAGCAGATCGACGATGTCGCACAGAAGTACACTGCCGGCCTGAGCGGCAGACTCCTGGCCATCGGCGCCTGTGGCTCGATCGCGGAAGACCCGAAGGGCGCCGAGCGCCTCGTCGCCGGCTTCTGGGGCGGAGCGTCCGACGCCGCAGCCCTCGCGCGCGAGCTCGTGCGACGGCCTCACCTCCGCTGGTTCGAAGACGCGGAGCTGGGCTGGCTGTGCGAGGGCGGCCACTGCTTTCGCCAGCGCCCCGTCGCCGAACGGCCGGGATGGTCGACGCGCGAGCTCGAGTTCGTGCGGGCGTTCTTCCGCGCCATGGAACACGAGTAAAAACTCGCCGCCGCTCACGCCTTCGCCTTCGGGTGGGCCTTGAACCACTCGGCGGTGCAGATCTGAACCTGCGTTGCGCTCTGCACCACACTCTCGATCCGGACCGCCGGTCACGTCGCTCGCGACTCGACCGGCGCGGTGACGGGATGGCGCGCCGTCGAACAGGAGCGACTCTTACTCCCGACCCCTGCGCCACCGCCGAGTTTTCGCTCGCGCCGGTGAAACATCGGCGCTCCGCGGCCGGCTGCGCGACTGCACCGCCCTCTCCGGAGCACGCTGTGCGAACGGACTTTCCTCGCGTCTAGGGACGATGATCTGCGAGGCCGCGCCGCACCGCTGACTTCGGCGATGGTTATTCAACTTAGCAAGCCCGAGCGGATCGTGGTCGTGGGTGGCGGCATGGCTGCGCTCACCACCGTCTTCGAGTTGACCTCGCGCCCCGACTGGCGCGAGCGGTACGACATCACCGTCTATCAGATGGGCCACCGGCTCGGCGGCAAGGGGGCCAGCGGGCGCAATCAGAGGCGCTTCGACCGCATCGAGGAGCACGGCCTCCACCTCTTCTACGGCTTCTACGACAACGCCTTCTCGGTCCTGCGCCGCTGTTACGAGGAGCTCGGCCGGCCCGAGGGCGCCCCCCTGCGTACGCTCGAGGACGCGTTCCATCCCCACTCTCTGGTCGTGTTCGAGGAGCAGCGCGGCGGGCAGTGGCAGCACCAGCCGCTGCTGTTCCCGCGCAACGACGAGCGCCCGGGCCTCGGCGCCGCCACGCCGACGCCGGCGGAGCTCATCCCGAAGATGCTGACCTTCCTCCTCGATCTGTTCGACGAGCAGCCGCTGCTGAAGAACTCCGCGGCCCCGCGCAGCGATCGCGCGGCGCTGCGGCTGTTGCGGCGCGGCGTCGCCGGCCTGCTCGGCGAGCTCGGCGAGTTCCTCCAGCGAAGCGGCGACGGTCTGCTGGTCGTGCGCCGCGAGGCCGTGCTCGGCCATCTGCTCGCGTTCTCGCGCTGGACCTGGCGCCTGTGTGCGCCGCTGCTCGAGCGCCGGCCCGACCTGCGCGTCGCCTGGACCGCCGTCGACGTCACCCTGGCGATGATCCGCGGCATGATCGCCGACCGCCTGGTCGAAGAGACAGCCGTCGACTGGCTCCGCCTCGACCACGAGGACTTCCGCGCCTGGCTGCGTCGTCACGGCGCCAGCGACGAGGCCGTCGCCGCCTCCACGGTCGCGGGCGTCTACGCCGGCGCGTACATGGCCGACCAGGAGATCGGCGCCGGCACGGCCCTGCACTGGACCCTGCGCATGCTCTACACCTACCGCGGCGCGCTCTTCTACAAGATGCAGGCCGGCATGGGCGACGTGGTGTTCGCGCCGCTGTACCTGGTCCTGCGCGCGCGCGGGATCAAGTTCCGCTTCTTCCACCGCGCCGACGCCCTGCACCTGTCGGCCGATCGCAGCCGCGTCGACGAGGTCGTCTTCGGGCGCCAGATCTCAGCCGCGGGCGATCGCGAGTACGAGCCGCTCTACGACGTGAAGGGCCTGCCCTGCTGGCCGAGCGAGCCGCTCTACGATCAGCTCGAGGACGGCGACGCGCTCGCGCACAGCGGCGAGAACCTCGAGGACTGGGGCACGCAGTGGCCCGACGCGCGCGAGCCCCTGGTGCTCCAGGCCGGCCGCGACTTCGACCGCGTGTTGCTCGGCATCGGCCTCGGCGCGGTGCCGGCCCTGTGCGCCGAGATGATCGCCGACCCCAACAACCCGCGCTTCGCGGCGATGGTGCGCGCAGTCAAGACGACTCACACCGCTTCGGCGCAGCTGTGGTTCCGCGGCGACCTGGCCTCGACCGGCTGGCAGCTGCCGCCGCCGGTGATGATCCCCTACGCCATGCCGCTCGACACCTGGGCCGACATGAGCCACCTCTTGCCGCGCGAGAGCTTCCCGGGACATGTCCTTGCGGGCAGCTGCGCCTACCTCACCGCGGCGATGGACGACAACGAGGAGCCGCCGATCCGCCGCGAGGACGCCGACGGCTACTGCGCGCGTCAGACCAACCGGATCCGGACGCTCGTCGAGCAGCACCTCCGCACCAGCAGCGCGCACCTGTGGCCGGCCGCGCAGAAGCCCGGCGGCGGCCTCGATCATCGCCGCCTCGTCAGCACCGACGCGGGCGCCGACCCGCTCGACTGGCAGCACTTCAGCCCGTGCCTCAATCCGTCCGACCGCTACGTGCGATCGATCCGCGGCAGCACCGTCCACCGCCTCGACCCCGGCGCCTCCGGCTACGACAACCTGGTGCTGTGCGGCGACTGGACCATGAACCCGATGAACCTCGGCTGTGTCGAGGGCGCGACGATGTCGGGCATCCGCGCGGCCCAGGTCATCAGCGGCGAGGCGATCGCGCTGCACGACGACTGGCTGGCGGCGCGGCGCCCGACCCTGCGCCCGCCCGCCCGCGAGCGGCCCCGCTACATCCAGCGCGCGCTCAACGAGTCGACCTCACCGCCGTACGAGGCGCGGGCCACCGCCATGTACGCCGCGGTCCTCGCCGCCGATCCCGAGCGCTCGCCGATCTGTGCGAGCGCCACCTCGGCCTCAACCCCGAGCGCTGCTACCTCCCGCTCGGCCCCTCGGTCGTGTTCTACGCCCAGCACAACCATGCGTTGTCGGCCGTCGACGCCCCCGGCGTGGTCCCGGAGCGCGACTTCGGCTTCCTCGTCCCGGTCGCGGTGTGCGAGCGGCGGGCCGGCAAGCTGACGCCCGTCGGCGTCGCCGTCTACATGCCGTATCTCTGGGTCGACCTCGGCGCGGCGCTCCTCGGCGGGCGCGAGGTCCTCGGCTTCCCCAAAGGCCAGGCGACCCTCGGCTTCCCGACCGCCCCGACCGGCGCAGTCGAGCTGCGCGTCGACACCTGGATGCCGCCCGCGGCCGGCCGCAGCGGCGCCTGGCGCGAGGAGCGGCTGATCGACGCCCGCCTCGACGGCAGCGCCAGGAGCCGCGTCCGCTCGCTCGCCGACGCCCTGCGCTCCGGCTTCGACCCGGCCTGGCTGGCCAGCCGCGGCGTCGACCTGGCCGGCCAGCTCCGCCTGCTGCGCGCGCTCACCCTGACCCTTCGGACAGGCGGCCTGCGCATGGTGTTCCTCAAGCAGTACCGCGACGCCGCCGCCTGCGACCGCGCCTGCTACCAGGCGATCGTCGAGGCCCCGTGCACCCGCGCCGGCGCCCCCCGCGTGGCCGCGCAGCTGCCCGGAGCGCTGCGGCTCCGGATCTTGCGCCGCTCCGGCCTGCTCGGCGAGCTCGGCCTGCGCGCCGAGGGCGGCGACCCCGAGCGCGCCCGCGTGCCCGCCCTGGCCACCTTCTACACCGAGCTCGACTTCACGATCGGCGCCGCCGACGTGGTGTGGGCCGCATGACATGGCGCGAAGGGCATGTTTTAAAAGACATGCCCTTCACGACATTTCCATTCACACATGTCCTTCGTGACATGGAAACTAGAATTGGATCTGCAGCCCGCCGGGCAGCAGCCGCAGCCGCGCGCTCGGACGCTCCCGCTCGTGGCGCCGCAGCTGCGCGCCGAACACCCCGGTCGGGATCGCCAGCACGGCGGCGGTCGGCAGCATGACCATCATGGTGATCGACTCGCCGAACGCGTCGTTGTCGCAACAGTCCGAGGGGCGCGGCCAGAAGGACCAGGCCAGCAGGGTCGCGCCTGTGACGAAGGTCGCCGCCATGAACCCTCCGGAGAGGCCCGTAGCGATCTGCAGGCTGCGCCGCTTCGCCTGCCAGCGCTGCAGCTCGGTCGCCGGAGCCACGGCTTCGGGGTCCGGATTGTGCGCGAAGCCCTGCCAGCGCTGCATCTCCGCCGACGGCGTGGCGGTCTCGGGCGCCGGCTCTTGCGCACCCGCCGGCGCGGCGACGGACCCGAGCGCGAGCGACCCCGCCACGACCAGCGCACCGGCTCGGTCTCCGCAGCGAGCTCTCCTTCTCCTGCTCCGGGGAACCACGTCCTGCATGTCTCCGGAGTCGCCGCGGCCGCGCCGGAAATTGCGACGGGCGACAAAAAATATTCGCAGGCGAGGTCGCGCCTTCGGGGTCGCCTCCCCCTTCGCGGGCACACCGCTGCGAACGATGTCCTCGAAACATGCCCGTTCGGGCATGCCCGTTCGGACACGCCCGCCGGCCTAGCCGCCCATCTTTTTGAACGGATCCTTGAGGCCGAACTTGGTCCCGCTGCCCGGGTTCTCGGGCGGCGGCGTCGGCGTCTCGACCGGCTTCTTGCCGTCGCCGGGGTCCTTGGCCGGCTTGTTGGTCTTGACCACGTTCGGCTTCTTGGCCTTGGCCTTCAGCGTGTACTCGAACCGCTGGCCCTCCGTCGGATCCTGGACCTCGACGAGCAGGTCTTCGTGCTGGGCCGCGCGCAGCAGCAGCTTGTGCGGGCCGGCGCCGGCGAGCGCCACCCCGACGTCGCCGCTCATGCCGAGGCGCTGCGTCCCCGCGGCGTCGAACACCTCGGCCGGCGTGTTGGTGGCCACGACCACGCGCACGGGCGCGGGCGCGGGCGGCGGCTCGGGCAGCTTGACCGGCGGCGTGTCGACCTTCGCCGGCGTCTCGACCAGCGGCGCGGCCACCACGACTTGCTGGGTCGGCTGCGGCGTGTCCTTCGGGACAGGTTGCTCCGTCGCCTCCGCGGCCCCCAGGCCGTACAGCGCGACGGCGCTGCCGCCGAGCATCGCCGCGACCGCCAGGGCCACGCCGAACACCCCGCCGCGGCGGCGCGCCGGCGTCTCGACGGTGGGCAGCGTGATCGGAGCCGTGCGCGGGCGGAACTGCGTCGGGCCCGTGTTGGGCCGGCTGACGCGGTTCGGCACCACCACCACCGGGGCGGCGTCCGTGCCGACGTCCTGGATCGCCTCCATCAGCTCACGCAGGCTCTGGAACCGCAGCCCGCGATCCTTCTGCATCGCCTTGAGGATCAGCGCCTCGACCTCGGGCAAGATCCCGGCCTCGGGCGCCGCCTCGCTGGGCGCCGGCGGATCCTCGAACATGTGCTTCGTCAGGATCCCCATGAAGTTGTCGGCCGTGAACGGCACCTTGCCGGTCACGAGCTCGTAGAGGATCACACCGACCGCGTACACGTCGGCGCGGTGATCGACGCGCTCGCCCTGGGCCTGCTCAGGGGACATGTACGTCGGCGTGCCGAAGATCATCCCCGTGCTGGTCAGGCGGCCCGAGCTGCCGTCCTCGCCGGTCAGCTTGGCGATGCCGAAGTCGAGCACCTTGATGAAGTCGGGGTTGCCGCTCCGCTCGATGCGAAAGCAGTTCTCCGGCTTCATGTCGCGGTGGACGATGCCCTTGTCATGCGCCGCCTGCAGCGCGCGGCAGATCTGCAGCGTGATGCCGGCGACCCGCGACCACGGCAGCGGCGCCGAGCGCTTGATCGTCTCGGACAGATCCTCGCCGACCAGCATCTCCATCACGAAGAACACCGAGCCGGTCGGCGTCGCGCCGAAGTCGGTGATCTCGACGACGTTCTCGTGACCGATCATCGAGGCCGCGCGGGCCTCCTGCAGGAAGCGCTCGACCAGCTCGCCGCGGTGCGCGAACTCGGGGTTCAGGATCTTGATCGCGCAGCGCTTCTTGATCGTGACGTGCTCGGCCTCGTAGACGGTGCCCATGCCGCCGACGCCGAGCTTGCGCAGCAGGCAGTAGCGATCGAGGAGCAGGGTGCCGGTGAGGTCGGGCGCCGCCGGGATCACCGGCAGCGAAACATCGAGAGGGGGGTCGACCTGGGCCCTGGGCGGCGAGGTGACCACTGGGCTGTCCTCAGAGACAGCTTCCGAACTCGCCCTGCCGTAGATCAACGTCGCCGCCTGGTTTGACACGTCCGCAATGCTCCGGCTGCCCGCGTGCTTACCACCTTACTGGCCGGTCCGGGTACTGGGCCATTCGCCCCCGGACCTCACGATCGACCCGTCACTTCTTCTTGGGAAACGGGTTCTTCAGCTCGCCGATGTCGCTCTCTTCGGCTTCCGGCTCCACCGGCTTTTGCTCCGGTAGCGGCGCCGAGGTGGTCTCCGTCGCCGGAGTCTTGGACGGCGGCGGCGGCTTGGCATTCCCCTTCGGCGTCTTCGTGCCCGTCTTTGCATCGGCGGGCGCAGGCGTGGGCGCAGGCGAAGGCGGCGTCGGTGTCGGCGAGGTGCCCACGACCGCGGGGACCGGCTCCACGGGCGGGCTCGGCGGCGCCGGAGGCGGCAGGGGTCGCATGACCACGCGCACCTTCTCGTGAGACTTGCCCGGTGCGACCTCGGTCGCCGTGTCCTGGTGATCTGCGAGGCGAAACACGTATCGGCGGAGCGGCCCCTGGGGATCGACCGCGAGCACGAACGGCGTCACGCCGAGCTCCTCGACCCCGTCGCGCAGCACCTTGGCCCCCGGCGGATCGGACTCGAAGGTCAGGTTGACCCGCTCCGGCGGCAGCGGCAGCACTGCCGGCGCCGTCGCGGCGGGCGGCGCCGCCTGAGGCTTGCGGTAGTACTGCTTGTAGAGCGTCACCGTAAGCGCGGCGCCGATGCTCGCCGCGGCCGCGACGATGAGCAGCGTCGGCGGCCCGCCGTTCGCCGCTCGCGGCGCGGGCATGAAGCCGGTGCTCGCCGGGCGCCCTGGGATCTCGCCGGTCTGCGCCCTCGTCGGTGGCGCGGCGATCCGCTCGACGTGCGTCCCGTGCTGGACGATCACGCTGGGCCGCCGCTCGATCCGCCCGGACGGCGACACCGCCCGGGTCGTCGCCGCGTCGCCCAGCTCGTCGGAGTCCGGCGCCGCGGGCGGCACCGGCGTCTCGCCGCGAGCCGTCGTCTGCACGTTGCCCTCGGCCACACCCCACGAGCCGAGCGTCACCGTCGGCCGGCGCCCGCGCCCCGAGTTGGGCGCCGCGTCGAGCTCGGCCGCCGCCTTCAGCAAGCTCAGCGCCTCGGCCGCGGTCTGCGGCCGCTCGTCGCGGTTCTTGGCCAGCAGCAGGCGGATCAGCCGCTCGATGTTCGGCACGTCCGGCGCGGCCGGCTCGACCTCTCGCAGCCCCGGCGGCGTGTCGAAGATCTGCGCCGACAACACCATCGCCACGGTCGCCAGCTTGAACGGCACGCGCCCGGCCAGCATCTCGAACAGGATCACGCCGAACGCGTAGAGGTCGGAGCGCTCGTCGGCGTCCTGGCCCTGCGCCTGCTCGGGCGACATGTACGCCGGCGTGCCGATCAGCGCCCCGTTGGCGGTGAGCCGCGTCTTCTTGTCGCGCACGCGGGCGATGCCGAAGTCGAGGATCTTGATCTGCAGCCCGCCGTCGGGCCCGTCGCACAAGAAGATGTTCTCGCTCTTGAGATCGCGGTGGATGATCTTGCCGGCGTGCGCCGCCTGCAGACCGGCCAGGATCTGCCCCGCGATCTCGAGCGCCAGCTGCGGCTCGAGCCGACCGCCGCGATCGATGCGGGCCGCCAGCGTCTCGCCGGTCAGGAACTCCATCGCGTAGTACGCGGTGCCGCCCGGGATCTGGCCGTAGTCGCTGATGTCGACGATGTTCGGGTGCTTGACCCGCGACGCCACCTGCGCCTCGAGCAAGAAGCGCTTGATGATGTCGGCCTGCGTCGCGTGCTCCTGGCGCAGCAGCTTGATCGCCAGCGGCTTGTCGATGATGACGTGGCGCGCCTTGTAGACCACGCCCATGCCGCCGAACCCGATCGGCTCCTCGATGCGGTAGCGCTGGTCGAGCACGCGACCGACCAGCGCCTCCTCGGGCGGCGCCGCCTTGAGCGCCTCACTCTTCGGCCGCGACAGCCCGCCCGCGGGGAAGAACGCCCCGTTCGGCAGCGGCTGGTCGACCGGCACCGCCGCGGCCGTCGGCGCCTGCATCAATGCGGCGCCGCCGTTGCTGGCCTTTGGGACCTGCCCCTGAGGACCTGGCCCAACGGGCGGGCGCAACGCGACCACGGTGCGCGCGGGTGAGCGCGAGTCCGCCAGGTGGACCGCAGCTTCTGCGACCGCGATCTCGGGGGCGCGCGCCGGGACCCGCCAGTCCTGGTTCGTGCGCCCGCTCGATTCCTCGGCCAGCGGGTTGCCGTCCATCGGGCAAAAGCCTTGAGACACGGGGTACTCCGTGCCGCAGACCGGGCAGCGCTTCATGTCCGGCCCAGCCTAAGCGGGCAGCGCGGCGCGGTCAACGCAGACAGGGCCCTGCCCGAGCGCCGCCGCCGCGACCTGCTGGAGCGAGCACCCGAGCTCGCCGGCGCGATCGGCCCGACGCGCCCGCGAGCGCCTTTGCCTGCGCTGCCGCATGCACGTCGGCCGCGTGCGGCACCTCCCTGGCAGCCGCGCACACGGTTCGGGGTCGTCGGGGGTAGGCTCCCTCGCCATGACGAGCCCTGTTTCCGTCGTGATCGGCCACACGATAGCCCTGCGCGACGTGGACGCTGTTGCCCGCCGCGGCGCCGCCGTCTCGCTCGCCGCCGAGGCGCGCGACGAGCTGCGACAGACGCGGGATCACCTCGAGCAGGCCCTGGCCGGCGGCGCGATCATCTACGGCGTCAACACCGGCTTCGGCGCCCTGTCCGACGCGAAGATCGCCCCCGACGAGCTCGGGATCTTGCAGCAGAACCTGCTGCGCAGCCACGCGGCCGGGGTCGGCCCGGCGTTCGCCGCCGACGTCGTGCGCGCCCTGCTGCTGCTGCGCGCCCACACCCTCGCGCTCGGGGCCAGCGGCGTGTCGCCGGCCGTCCCCGAGTTCCTGCTGCAGATGCTGGCCCGCGACGTCCTCCCCGTCGTCCCCTGCCAGGGCAGCGTCGGCGCCAGCGGTGACCTGGCCCCGCTCGCCCACCTCGCCCTCGTCGCCATCGGCGAGGGCCTCGCCTGGTCCGAAGGACAGATCATCTCCGGCGCCGAGGCCCTCGCGCGCGCCGGCCTGACCCCGCTGCGCCTCGGCCCCAAGGAGGGCCTGAGCCTCATCAACGGCACCCAGGTCACCACGGCCGTCGGCGCCCTCGCCCTGTGCGACGCCGCCGAGCTGATCGCCGCCGCCGACATCATCGGCAGCCTCAGCCTCGACGCCCTGCTCGGCACAGTCACCGCCACCGACCCGCGGATCCACGCCGGCAAGCCGCACGTCGGCCAGCGCGAGAGCGCCGCAGTCGCCCGCGCCCTCCTGATCGACTCGCCGCTCCGCGCCTCGCACAGCGACTGCGGCGAGGTCCAGGACGCCTACGCCCTCCGCTGCATGCCGCAGGTCCACGGGGCCGCGCGCGACGCCTTCGCCTACGTCGCCGGCGCCGTGCGCATCGAGCTCAACAGCTTCACCGACAACCCGCTGGTGCTGGCGCACGAGGGCGGCGGCTTCGACGTCCTGAGCGGCGGCAACTTCCACGCCGGCACCGTCGCCCTCCCGCTCGATCACATGACGGCCGCGCTCACCACCCTCGCCACCATCAGCGAGCGCCGCACCGACCGCATGCTCAACCCGGTGACCTCGCGCGGCCTCCCGGCCTTCCTGGCCGAAAGGCCAGGTGTCGAGAGCGGCCTGATGATGGCCCACGTCACCGCCTCCGCGCTGGCCAGCGAGTGCAAGTCGCTCAGCTTCCCCGCCTCGGTCGACACCATCCCGACCTCGGCCGGCAAGGAGGACCACGTCAGCATGGGGCCCATCGCCGCCCGCAAGCTGCGGAGCGTCGTCGACAACCTCGCGCGCGTGCTCGCCATCGAGGCGATCGCCGCCGCCCGCGGCCTCGACCTGCGCGAGCACCCGACCAGCGCGCCGCTGCGCCGGGTCCACGCGGCGATCCGCGCCCACGCCGGCCCCTGGACCGGCGACCGCAGCCCCAGCGCCGAGACCGAGGCCCTGGCCGCCGCGATCGTCCGCGGCGAGCTGCGCCAGGCCGCCGGCGTCGCCTCGCCGCTCGACCGCGCCTGAGTCGGCGCCCGGCGCCCCGACCGAGCGCCTCGCGGACGAAGGCCGCGCCATCATCATAAGTCCGAATGGACATGTCTGAATCGACATGTCCATTCGAACCTGTCACGCCTCGGCGCGGCCACGGTCCGAATCGCCCGGTCCGGCCGCACATGTCTCTCAGGACAGCCGATGCTCGGCCGCGACATCCGCGTCCGGCGATGTCCGACCGAGCCTCGGGTCCATGTCTCCCGGGCCAGCCGGCGCGCGGCCTGCTCCCCCGCGACCTCACGCCCCGGCGCTGTCCGAATCGCCGGACCCGCGCGCCCGCACATGTCTCCAAAGACAGCTCACGTGCGACCTCGCCCTTCGCCGCAGTACGGTCCCGGCCGCCGGCCCGCGGCCCTGCGCTTGCGACGCGCCCCGGTCCGCCCTACCCTCGTCGCCATGCGCTCGCTTAATTTCGCAGTCGTCCTCGCCGCCCTGCTCGCTTGCAACGGCGAGCCCGGCACCACCGAGACCACCGGCGGCACCGGCACTGCCACGAGCACCGCCACCGGCACCAGCCCCGGCACCACAGCGCCCACCGGCGACCTCACCACCACCACCGGCGGCACCGCGACCGGCGGCATGACCTCGGCGCCGACCACCTCGACCTCGACGACCGCGACCACCGAGCCCGCGACCTCGACCTCGACCACCGAGCCCGCGACCTCGACCACCGAGCCCGCGACCACCACGACCTCGACCACCAGCCCCGGCACCGCCACCACCGAGGACACCGGCGCAGTCGACCCGCAGTGCGCCCCGGCCACCGGCGACTACGGCGAGTGCGCGGCGGTGCTCGGCTTCGCCTTCGACGGCACCGAGTGCACCCTGCGCTCCGGCTGCAGCTGCGCCCCCGATTGCGACAAGTTCTTCCCCAGCGCGGCCGCCTGCGCGCTGAGCTGCGCCGCCGCCGATCATTGCAACCCCGACGAATTCGACGGCGCCGGCCTGGCCAAGCCCCCCATCACCCAGGGCACCCACTGCGACGGCGTCTACATGTGCCCCGGCGCCGACGCCGAGCTCAAGCAGGCCTACCAGGCGATCTTCCCCCTGCTGACATGCGAGGCGGGCGACTTCCCCTGCAGCGAGAACGGCGAGCACTGCATGGGCCTGCTCGCCGGCACTCTCGGCCCCGAGGAGTGGGCCAAGATGTGCGCCGCCAGCCTCCTGCCGAACTCCGGCCCCTTCATCTGCACCGTCTTCGGCCCCTGAGACCCGGCCATGGACCTGCCCGCCGAGGCCACGCGCCTGCTCTCCCGCGACCACCTCGCCACCATCGAGGCCTGGTGGGCCGGCCTCGACGACGCCGCGCGGGCCGAGTTCACCGCCCTCTACGATCAGCGCGCCGAGGACACCGCCTTCTACGCCACGATCGTCGACGGCAAGACCGAGTGGCACGAGCTCCCGATCGAGCTCCACGGCATGTACGTCGACCCCGAGAACGCGCCCGAGACTGCCATGTGGAAGCAGGAGCTGTGCGAGTTCATCAGCAACACCGGCGTCCAGTTCTTCCTCGTCGAGCGCACCTTCCACATCTGTCGCGCCCATCCGCAGGCCCGCCTCGCCCTCGCCCGCGGCGCGATCCCGGCGGGCTTCACCTGCCCCTTCGACCATGTCGCCTGTCCCTTCGAACAGGCGCTCGCCGCCCGCCCAGGCAAGTCGATCCTGCTGCTCCCACGCCTGCGCCCTGCCGGCGCCGTCTGAACCGCCTCGGGCCGCTCAGGGCGCTGGCGACGACAGCGTGAGCCCCCGGCGTCCGAGGCCCGAACGGCCGAGTACCGCCGTTCGCCGCTACGGTCGGGGCGGCGTGCGCAGCACCTTGGCGATCAGATAGATCGTCATCCCGCCGACCAGCAGCCACGTGCAGCTCAGCATCATCCACGCGCTCGTGCTCACGACGCACCTCCTTCTTGTTCGTCCGGGCGCTGCGTGCTCGCCTCGATGTTGCGGCCGCGGAACGCCCGCCACACCAGCGCCGCGATCATGGCGAACACGGTCAGCAGGATCACGCGCGTCAGGTCCTTGACGAACATCGGCGTGATCTTGCCGCTCGCGTCGAAGTAGCCGCCGGTCTCGCCGACGTGGAGCAGCTTGCCGAGCACGCTGTCGACCGCGAACGGCCAGCTCCCGGTGCTCATCAGCTGCGACGCCGCCTCGCTCCAGCCGACGCTCGGCTTGACCATCGCGCCGAACAGCACGACCAGGATGAACAGCGGCGTCACGTACTTGATGACGTACTTGTAGAAGCCCGGCAGGCGCAGATCGGCGCCCTTGTTGAGCTCGGCCCAGCCGCGGTCGATGCCGAAGATCCAGCCGAAGATCAGCACCTCGGCCAGCGCAAACACGATCAGCGAGAACGTCCCGGTCCAGAAGTCGAACTCGTCGAACGTCCCGCCCGGGTACAGCACCACCACCAGCCCGCCGAGCAGCAGCGTCGCCAGGCCGAAGCCCAGCGCCGCCTTCTCGCGGCGCACCTTGAACTCGTCCTGCAGGAACGCCAGCACCGGCTGGCCCATCGCCAGCGACGACGTGATGCCGGCGAAGAACAGCAGGCCGAACCACATCGCCCCTGCGATCGGCCCGAACCAGCCCCACTGGTTGAACAGCGTCGGCAGCGTCAGGAACCCGAGGCCGAAGCCCGAGCCGCCGGCGGTGGCCGCCTGCACCGCCGCCAGGCCGAGGTAGGCCGTGGCGATCGGGATCAGGATCGACCCGCCGAGGATGACCTCGACGAACTCGTTGACCGTGCCGGCCGTGGTCGCGTTGAGGGCGATGTCGTCCCGCTCGCGCAGGTAGGCCGCGTAGCAGTGGATCGAGCCCATCCCGACCGACAGGGTGAAGAAGATCTGCCCGGCCGCCGCCAGCCACGTGCTCGGGTTGAACAGCCCCGACGCCTGCGGCTCCCACACGAAGTTGAGGCCGACCAGCGGGCTCTCGACCACCCCCGGGTCACCTGTCCCGAGGAACAGGCCCTTGATCGCCAGCACCGCGCCGAAGCCGAGCAGCAGCGGCATCCCGATCTTGGCCGCCAGCTCGACCCCGCGGACCAGCCCGCGCGACAGCAGCCACACGTTGAGCGCCAGAGTGGCGAGGAAGAACCCGGCCGCCTCGTACGGGATCGCGGCGATGTCGGCGTTGGTCGTGCCGAGGTACTCGGGGAAGAACGTCGTCGGCGGCGTCGCCTCGAACGTCCCGCGCAGCGAGTGCCACACGTACGCCAGCGTCCACGACTCGATGTAACAGTAGTAGGCCGCCACCGTCAGGTTGGTGAACAGGCCGAACACGCCGACGTACTTGAGCCAGCGCGCGCGGCCGAGGCGGGCGAACATCCCCGGCGCGCTGTGATGGCCGTACTGCCCGCCGTGGCGGCCGATGGCCCACTCGACCCACAGGATCGGCAGGCCCATCAGCACGAAGGAGATCAGGTACGGCACCAGGAACGCGCCGCCGCCGTTCTGGGCCGCCTGGGCCGGGAAGCGGAGGAAATTGCCGAGGCCGACGGCGTTGCCGGCGACCGCCAGCACCAGGCCGACGCGCGTGCCCCATTGCTCCTTCTTCGCCCCGGACGGTGGACCTGACGCCATCGCCGGCGAAGGTACCCGGCGGGCCCGGCTTGTTCAACCGCCGCGGCCCGCTCGCCGCCCCGGCCACCTGTCTTCCGGGACAGGCGGCCGGCCCGCCCGCCTGTCACTTCGGACGCGTCATCTTCTTGCGGAGGCCGAGGAAGCCCTTCACCAGGCTGCCCAGGCTGCGGGTCGTGATCCCCTTCAGCAGCTCGAAGCCGTGCGACACCTTGCCCGCGTACGGGAACCACAGCGGCTCGCTGTTCAGGAACCCGCGGTCGACCATGATCCCGCGGGTGTTCATGAACGCGAGGATGCCCGCGTCGCCGTGGTAGCGGCCGATCCCCGACGAGCGCACCCCGCCGAACGGCAGCGCCGGGTGGCCCACCGACTGGATCACGTCGTTCACCGAGACCTGCCCGCACTCCATGCGCGAGGCCAGGCGCAGCCCCTTGTCGATGTCCTGCGTCCACACGCTGCCGGCCAGCCCGAACTCGCTGGCGTTGGCCAGGCGCACCGCCTCGTCCTCGTCGCGCACGCGGATCACCGGCAGCACCGGCCCGAACGTCTCTTCACGGAAGATCTCCATCTCCGGCGTCACCCCCGTGAGCAGCGTCGGCGCGAAGAACTGGCCCGGGCGCTGCAGCTTCTCGCCCCCGAACACCACCTTCGCCCCCGCCGCGACCGCCGAGTTCACGTGGCGCTCGACGATGCCGAGCTGCGCGCTCGACGTCAGCGGCCCCATGTCGGCCTGCTCGTCGGGCCCGCCCACGGTCACCCTGGACACCTTCTCGCGCACCTTCTCGACGAAGCGGTCGTGGATCGCGTCGACCACGAAGATGCGCTCGACCGACACGCAGGCCTGACCGCAGTTGACGAGCCCGCCCCACACTGCGGCCTCGGCCGCGCGCTCGAGGTTGGCGTCGGCGCACACGATCATCGCGTCCTTGCCGCCGAGCTCGAGCTCGACCGGGATCGGGCGCTGGGCGGCCGCCGCCATCACCTTGCGGCCGGTCGCCACCGAGCCGGTGAAGAACAGCATGTCGACCTCGGCCCGCGTCAGCGCCGCGCCCGTCGAGCCGTCGCCGTGGACGATCTCCACCACCCCTGCGGGCAGACCGATCCGGCGGAACAGGTCCTCGACCACGCCGGCCACGATCGGCGTGATCTCCGACTGCTTCAGCACCACGGCGTTGCCGCCGATCAGCGCCGACAGCACCGGCACCACCGCCAGCTGGAACGGGAAGTTCCACGGCGAGATGATGCCGATGACCCCGCGGGGGAAGTGCTCGATGAACCCCGACTTGCCGGGCAGGACGATCGGCGTCGACACCTTCTGGCGCCGCAGCAGCACCGGCGCGCGGCGCAGCATGTAATCGAGCAGCAGCGGGACGGCGCCGATCTCCATCATCGTCGCCTCGAACGTCGGCTTGCCGGTGTCTTCGCTGATCTTGCGGGCGTAGTGCTCGCCCTGCTCGGCGAGGACCTGCTTGACGCGGCCCAGGACCTCGATGCGGGCCGCCAGCGGCGTGTCGCGCCAGTCCGGGAAGGCCGCCCGGGCCCGGGCCACCGCGGCGCGGACCTCGGCCTCGTCGGCCACGGGGAAGTCGCCCAGCCGGGCGCCGCTGACGGGGCTCAGCTTCTCGAGCAGCCGGCGCGGCGAGGCGGCCCCGTCGGGGCCCGCGGGACGAGGAGTGGAAGGGGCGGAGGTCTGGGAGGCGCTCATGTCCAAAAGCCTTCGGTCGCGGGCGGCGGCCCGTGCGAGGGGGGTGAGTTTAGCAAAGGGCCGCCCCGACGCGACGTGCCCGCGGGCCCGAGATGCTGCTACCATGCCCCGTGCTGCCATGACGACCAGCCGTCCTGACGACCTGTTCCGCCGCTACCTCGGGCTCCTCGGGTGGGTGGGCGACCCCGGGCTCCACGAGCTCGTCAGCAGCCACCTCATCAAGATCCCGTTCGAGAACGTGTCCAAGCTGCTGCTCCCAGCCGACGCGCCGAAGAACGCGATCCCGCCGATCGAGGAGTTCTTGCGCGGCATCGGCGACCAGGACCTCGGCGGCACCTGCCACGCGCTCAACGTCCACTTCGCCGCGCTGCTGCAGTTCCTCGACTACGACGTCGAGCTCCTGGCCGCCGACGCCGGCGGCGTCCCGCGGGCGCACGCAGTGTGCCGGGTGAGCTTCGAGGATCAGCTGCACCTGGTCGACGTCGGCCACGGCGCACCGTTCTACCACCCGATCCCGCTCGACTCGCTGCCGCTGCACATCCCCCACGGCGACGTCAGCTACACCCTCGATCGCCACGCCTCGCACCGCGAAGCCGTCGAGGTCGTCACCCTGCGCAAGAACACCCGCGTCCACAGCTACGTCGCCAAGCCGCCGCCGGTCACCCCCGACGGCTTCGGCGCCGCCATCGAGCGCACCCACGCGGCCGACGCCCCGCTGATGCGGCGGCTCAATATCATCCGCTTCTTCGCCAGCCGCGTGCTCGAGATCGACAACAACCGACTCGTCACCACCCACCACAACATCACCACGGTCACCCCGATCCGCGACATCGACGAGCTCGAGGCGATCGTCCACGAGGCGCTGCAGCTGCCGCGCATGCCGGTGCGCGAGGCCGTCGACGCCCTGCGGGCCCGCGGCGTCGACATCTTCGACGGCGCTACTGCTTGATCCCGCACAGGCCGACGTCTTCGAGCCCGGGCGGCGCCGTCCCCTGGTCGAAGAACGGCAGGCACTCCTGGTCCGGCGCGCCCGAGCACATGCCGGGCATCGACTGCGCCAGCGACAGGTCGCAGAACTCGGTGCAGCAGCCCGGCGCGTCGCAGCCCGGCACGTTCGTGGCGGCCGCGCACAGCAGGCCCGGGTCGCACACGTTGAGGAACTCGCACGGGTCGCCATAGAAGCCGGCGTCGCCGCTGACGTCGCCGTCGCAGACGAAGCCGATCGACATGCTCGGGATGCAGATCTGTCCGATCGGGCAGGTCGGCGCCAGCGGGTTGCAGGTCGTCAGGCACAGCGGCAAGAGCCCGCCCGTCGACACGTCGCACACCAGCCCGCCCTCGCACGTCGGCGAGGCCGGCGTACCGCTGCACATCGGCGTGCAGGTGCCGAGGCCGTCGGCGTCGAGCAACCAGCACAGCAGACCGGCGTCGCAGTCGTCGAGGCCGACGATCCCGCCCTCGGCCGAGCAAGGATCGCCTGCCTTGCCGGCCGGGCTGGTGATCTCGACGCAGCGCGTGCCGTCGACGACCCCCGTACCCGTCGAGTCGAACGGCACGCACTTCGCGCCGGCGGGACAGTCTTGCGCCCACACGCTGCACTCGCCGGAGACCTCGCCGGTGCTGCCGCTGGTCGTCGGCGCCGACGACGAGGTCTGCGCATCGTCCGTCGTCGCCGACGCGTCGGAGCCGCCGGGGCCCTCGCTCTCGGACTCCTCGCCTTGCTCGCCCGTCACGCAGCCCGCGAGTGTGAGAAGCACGACAAACCCCGACGGTCCGAACCTGGTCATCAGGCCAGCCTACCACGCGCGCATGGCCGCGCAGCGCCTCTGGGGCCGCTTCTGCGGCCTCACAGTCGCTCTTGCGCGATCTCCGCCGCAGGCGTGCCCAGCGGCGCGCGTCGCGGACAAAGCTTGCTACACTCTGCGGACCCTATGGGCGACCCCCCCAGTAAGGCCCACGGCCGATTGGACGGGCCGAGGAGCAGCGACAGTCGATGAGCGACCTCCTGCGACTCGTCTCGCTGTTCTTCCTCGTCTTGATGAACGGATTCTTCGTCGCGGCCGAGTTCGCGCTCGTCAGCGTGCGTCGCACCCGGATCGAGCAGCTCGCCAACGAAGGCAATACGCTCGCGCGCCTGACCCACAAGGTGCTGCAAGACCTCGACCTCTACATCGCCGCCACCCAGCTCGGCATCACGATGGCGAGCCTCTTGATCGGCTTCATCGCCGAGCCCGCGATCGAGCACCTCGTCGCGCCGAGCCTGCTCGAGTGGGGCGTTCACGCCGACAACGTGAAGACCATCTCGTTCGCGCTCGCCTTCGGCCTGTCGACCGCGCTGCACATCGTGTTCGGCGAGCTGGCGCCCAAGTCGCTGGCGCTGCAGCGGGCCGAGCAGGTCTCGCTGGCGATCTCCGTGCCGATGATCGCCTTCACCACGCTGTTCCGCCCGGTCATCTGGGTGCTCAACGTCACCGGCAACGGCGTCGTGCGCATGTTCGGCCTGCGGCCCGTGCCGGGGCATCACTCGGCCCACTCCGAAGAGGAGATCCGGATGATCGTCTCGGCCTCGCGCCAGGAGGGCGTGCTCGAGGAGCAGGAGAAGGAGCTCCTCAACAACGTGTTCGACCTGTCGGACACGCCGGTGCGCGCGATCATGACCCCGCGCGTCGACATGATCGCGCTCGAGGAGAACCTCTCGCTGCGCCGCTTCATGACGATCAACGAGGAGCACCAGTACTCGCGCGTCCCGATCTACCGCGACACCAACGACAAGATCGTCGGCATCGCCTACGTCGGCGACGTGCTCAAGTACCTCGACCGCCTCGACGAGGTCACCCTCGGCAGCGTCGCTCGCCCGGCCGTGTTCGCCCCCGAGAACATGAAGGTCATCGACCTGTTCTCGCTGTTCCAGAAGAAGAAGACCCACATGGCCATCGTCGTCGACGAGTTCGGCGGCACCGCCGGCGTCGTCACCCTCGAGGACGCGCTCGAGGAGGTCGTCGGCGAGATCTACGACGAGAACGACGAGCCCGAGGAAGAGAAGCAGGTCCGCGACGTCGGCGACGGCACCTTCCTCTTCGACGCCATGATCAACGTGTCCGAGGTCGAGAAGACCCTGGCGGTCGATCTGGACGACGAGATCCAGGGCAACTACGAGACGCTCTCGGGCTTCCTGTTCCACAAGTTCCAGTACATCCCGCAGGTCGGCGAGGAGGTCGAAGCCGAGGGCTGGACCTTCCACGTCGCCGAGGCCGACGAGCGCCGGGTCATCAAGATCCGCGCCTACCGCAAGCAGCCTCCGACGGTCGAAACGCCCGCCTGAGGCCGGCCCCCGGGGCGCCCCCGCGGGCCCAGAAGGCGACTCCGACTCGCGGCCGCCCGAGGCGAGAACCTCGCGCGGCCGCGACGACGTCGCCCCGCACACTCGACATGTCCCCAAGGACATCTCGGTCGTCTCTTCACGACATGTCCCGAAGGACATACGGACTCACAGCACCGCCAGCGCCCGGCGCAACGCCAGCTCGGCCAGCGCGTGGGCGAACCGACCCTCGCGCAGCGTCGCCTCGATCTCCTCGCGCCCCATGACCACCGGCGTCACCACCTCCTCCGCGTCCGGGTGCGGCGCACCCACGCGCACGACCCCGCGCACCAGGAAGAAGTGGCAGCGGTTGTCCTGCAGGACCGGGTTGGGGTGCGTGAAACCCAGCGGCTCCGCCGTGGTCCCCGCGTAACCTGTCTCTTCGCGCAGCTCTCGCAGCGCCGCGCGCTCCGGCGGCTCGCCCGCGTCGACCAGCCCCCCGGCGGGCTCCACCGTGTCCGCCGCGATCCCGAAGCGATACTGGCGGACCAGCACGAACTGCCCCGCCGCGTCGATCGCCACCGCCATCACCCAGTCCGGCATCCGCAGCAGAGTCACCGGCGACGCGCGGCCCTCGAGGTTCACCCGCTCGACGCGAAAGAACCCGGCGTCGAACACCTCCAGGCGGTCTCGCTCGCGCATCGCCCCGGTGATACCACGACCACGCCGCGACCGTCCCCCGCATGCCTCCATGGACATGTCCCAAGAGACACAAAGCGCCACTGGCGCGGCAATCGTTCCGGCCGTGAAAAAATTTTCGAAGGCTCGCCGGCGCCGCGCGTAGAGCCCGATCGACCGCACCCCGGAGCCCCATGCCCCGCCCGATCCACCGCCTCCTCCTCGCCTTCCCCCTCCTGCTCGCCTGCCAGACCCCGCCGGCCGCTCCCGTGCCCGCGGCCCCGCCGGCCCCGACAGTCGTCGCCGAGCCCGCCACCAGCGACGAGCCGCTCCTCCGCACCTACGCCGTCCCGCCCGAGCAGGCGCGCTCGATCGAGCAAGCCCTCGCCAGCGCCCTCTCGAGCGGCAAGGACCTCCCCCCGCTCGGCACCGTCGAGCGCTTGCCCGACGGCCGCCTCGTCGTCGTCGCCCCGCCGGGGATCCAGGACGGCGTCGCGGCCCTGATCGCCGGCCTCGATCCGAGCAAGGCCCCGCCCGTGCGCACTGCGGAGCTGGACTACTGGATCGTCGTCGGCGAGCCCGCCCAAGCCGCCGAGGGCGTCGACACCGTCCCCGACATCGCCCCCGCGCTGCAAGCGATCGTCGCCTCCCAGGGCCCGATGCGCTTCCGCTTGCACGAGTCGATGCACCTCTCCTCCCTCGTCGACGACCGCGCCGAGGCCGACGGCGCTCGCATGCATGCGCGCCAGACCGTCTCCGAGGTCAGCGGCCGCCTCGTCGCCGACCTCGACATCACCGTCGCGCAGCAGGCCAAGGATCGCGGCCACCTCGCCCGCTGCGCCGACGACTGCAACCAGCTCAAGTCGCGCGTCCACCTCGATCTCGGCCAGCTCCTCGTCGTCGGTCAGGCCGGCCTCGAGGCGAGCGACACGAAGGCCCAACCTGGCCCGAAGACCCTGTTCTACATCGTCCGCGGCCAGCTCCGGACCGGGGGCGTGTGACCGATCCGGCCCCCACGCCCGGCCTCACGGTCGGCGACGTCGAGCGGCTCTTCGTGCAGCTGGAGCGGCCCCTGTTCAACGTCATGTATCGCTGGCTGTGGGACCGCGACGAGTCCGCCGAGCTCGTCCAGGAGACCTTCACGCGGCTGTGGCAGGCGCGCGCGCGCGTGCGGCCCGACACCGCCGGCGCCTTCGTCTACCGGATCGCCGTCAACCTCGCCGCCAGCCGTCGACGCTGGCGGGCGCTGCGTCGCTTCGTCGCCTTCGACGACGACTCGCCCGCCACCTCCGAAGCCCAGCCCGACCTCGCAGTCCTCGGCGCCGAGCGAGCCGCCGCAGTGCGCGCCGCGGTCGACGCCTTGCCCGAGAAGCTGCGCCGCGTGCTCGTCCTCTGCGAGCTCTCCGAGCTTCCGTACGCCGACATCGCCGCGGCGCTCGGGATCCCCGTCGGCACCGTCGGCTCGCGCCGCCACGCCGCCGCCGAGCGCGTCCGTCGTCACCTTCAAGCCCAGGAGCCCCGCAGTGAAGCCGCCGTCCGAAGATGACCTGAAGGACATGTTCGTCGTCCTCGATCCGCCCCCCGGCGGCCTCGCGCGCCTGCGGGCTCGCCGGGACGCGCCTACCCCTCTGCGCTGGCCCTGGTGGCTCGCGGGCGCCGGTCTGGCAACCGCGGCCGCCGTCCTCGCCCTGTCGCTCCGCCCCGCCGTGCCGCCTTCACCAGCCCCGCCGACACCTGCGCCCGCGGCCGCGCCCGTCGACCTCGTCGCCGGCCGCACCGACCTCCACCCGGCCTGGATCGGCCTCGGCCGCGTCGCGCCGCCGCCCGAACCGCTGCAGCTCGCCCCCGAGCTCGCCGGCGCCCTCGCCTCCCGCCGCGTCGCCCTGCCTCGCCAGGACGTCGTCCTCTACATGCTCGACGCCAAAGGACATGTCCCATGACACATGCATGAAACAACATGTCGCCGAGAACATGTCCTCGAGCGCATCCGCCCTCAGTCCTCGTCCCCGCGGCGGCCGATGAACAGCAGCAGGTGCAGCAGCATCAGCGCGTGGAACAGCAGCGACACCCGCATCGACGCGGCGATCCCCGCGTGCAGCAGCACCAGCGCCAGCGCGGCCACGCGACGAGTGCGGGCGAACCACAGCCCGAACCCGATCGCCAGCTCGAGCGCGATCGTCGACCACGCCAGCGCCAGCGCCAGCGGCCCCGGCGTCAGCGACAGCCACGCCGACAGCAGGTGCTGGCCCTGGTGCGACGAGCGGAACACCAGCACCACCGCCTCGCCGCTCCACCAGGCTGTCCCTTCGACCAGCTTCGATAGCGCCGCGAACACGTACACCGCCGACAGCTGCAGCATCAGCAGGCGCGCCGTCCAGCGCGGCCCTCGCGGCCCGGTCGGCGCCAGGGCCACGAACAACCACTGCAGCGCCGCCAGCTCCGCGTAGGCCCGGGGCGTGCTCGCCTCGAGCCCCACCAGCAGCCCGAACAGCGCCGCAGTCGTCACTCGCCCTGCCCGACCTCCGCGCCCGGCGGCCACCGTCGCCGCCGCCACCAGCAGCACCACCAGCAGCCCCGTCACCAGCGCCGGCGGCGGCACCCAGCCGTCCAGCCACGCATCGAGCCAGCCCTCGCGCAGCACCGGCCGGCTGTACAGCTCCTCGCGGTGCGGCCACTGCGTCAACGCGTAAGCACCTGTCCACAAGGCCAGGCCGCGCGCGAACTGCTGCGTCCGCGCCGTCCCCTCCGCGGCGAAGAAGAACCGCGCCAGCAGCCCCGGACCGCGCCGCTCCCGGACCTGCCGGGTGAACACCGGAAGTTCGGCCGCCTCAGCCACCGTCCACCCTGTACTGCCCGATCGTCGCCGCCCCCGTCGAGCCGTCGCGGACGTCACGCCAGCCCCGGACGAGCCGCACCTTGTCGATCGGCTGCCCGTCCTCGGCCATGCGCGCCGCCAGCCACGCCGCGAACGCCTGCCGCTCGCGCAGGTGCCCCGACTCGAACACGATCGTGCTGTACTCGTACGCGCGCTCGCCCGTGGCCCCGCGCGTGTGCTGGAAGTAGCGCCCCAGCGGGATCGGCACCCAGGTCCCGTCGGCTGTCCGGCCCTCCGCGGTCAGCGTGCGCTCGAACGGTGACGGGTCGCTGAACATCCGCCACGGCAGGTGGGCCCCCAGCGGCGGCGGCAGCGGCAGCAGCCCGCGGACCAGCGCGATCGCCTGGGCGGCCAGCCACACCGCGACGACCACGACCGCCAGCCTGTGTGGTTGTTCGGACATGTCCCCAAGCCCATGCCCTCACGGGCAGGTCCAGCGCTCAGCCCTGCTTGACCCCGATGGTCTCGCTCTCGGGCGCCGCCTCGTACCACGGCAGCCCGGCCTCCTCGCTGTGCTGCAGCTCGGAGATGATCTGCGCGCCGAGCAGGATGATGAGCGTGCCGATCTCGAGGGTCAAAAGGGCGATGATGACCGTGGCCAGCGACCCGTAGACCACGTTCACCAGCGAGATCTTGGAGAAGTAGACCATCAGCGCCCGGCGCAGCACGTCCCACAGCAGCGCCGCCGCCACCCCGCCGGTCAGGGCGCGGCGCCACGACACCTCGGTGATCGGCATGACGCGGTAGGCCGCGGTGAACATGAAGATCAGCGTGACGATGCCGCTCAGCTTCAGGACGAACGCCGGGCCTGACCCGAGGGACAGCTGATAGCCGAACAGCACCACCTCGGCCTCGGCCAGGCGCTCGAGCAGCGCGACCAGGATCGTCAGCACCAGCAGGCCGCCGGCGATGGCGACGATGAAGATGTAGGGCAGCAGCGCCGACATCCAGAAGCTGCGCTGGCGGCGGGCGCGGCTGCGGGCGAAGATCACCGCCAGCGCGCCCTCTAGCATCTTGAACGCCCACGTGCTGAAGAACAGCATCACCCCGAGCCCGATCCCGCCGACCAGGTCGCGGTTGTCGAGCAGGCTCACCACCTCGCCGATGATCACGTCGGCCTGGTTGGGGATCAGCAGGTTGAGCTCGTGGCTGATGATCTCGGTCAGCTGCTCGACGTCCCACACGTGGGTCAGCGCCACCAGCACCACCGCCAGCATCGGCACGATCGACAGCAGCGCGTTGTAGGCGACCCCGCCGGCCAGCAGCAGCGCCTTGTTCTTGCCGAGGTGGCGGAGCACCCGCAGCAGGAAGCTGCCGAGCCGCCGGAGCCGCAGAGAGGCGGCAGCGAGCGCAGCGGAGGAGCGGCCTTCGGGCATCGGCGCGGCTACCATACGCCGTTTTACGACGCTCGGGGGCCGCGCCGGGTCACGCCGCCGGTCGCTGTCACGGTCTTTTCACCGCGGGCCGGGCCTGCTATGCCGCGCCCCGGCGCATGAACTACCGCCACGAGTTCCACGCGGGGGCGGCCCCGGACGTGTTCAAGCACGTCGTCTTGCTGCAGCTCCTGCGCCGTCTCCAGCACAAGCCCGCGCCGCTGTGTTACGTCGACACCCACGCGGGCCGCGGCCGCTATGCGCTGGACCAAGGCGGCGCCGTGCGTTCGCGCGAATTCCAGCGCGGCATCGCCCGGCTGTGGCCCGTCCGCAGCGCTGCGGACCTGCCGCCGGAGGTCGCCGACTACCTCGCGCGCGTCGCCGAACTCAACACCAGCGGCGCGCTCGCCACCTATCCCGGCTCGCCGCGGCTGGCCCGGTCGGTCTTGCGACCCGACGATCGCATGATCCTGTGCGAGCTCCAGCCGGCCGAGGCCGCCGCGCTGCGCGACGAGTTCAGCGTGCGCACCGAGCACGGCCCGCGGCGCGACCCGCAGGTGGCGGTCCACCAGCGCGACGGCTACGAGGCGCTCGCCGCCTTGCTGCCGCCGACCCCGCGCCGCGGCCTCGTCCTCATCGACCCGCCCTACGAGCGGCCCGACGAATTCGCCGCCGCCCTCGCCGGCGTGGAGCTCGCGCGCCAGCGCTGGCCGCAGGCCTGTACCGCGTTGTGGTACCCGATCAAGGGCCCGCTCGCCGCCACGCTGTTGCACGCCGCGGTGCTCCGCTCCGGCCTGCGCGACGTGCTCTGCGTCGAGCTGCGCACGAGGCCTGACGACCCCGCCGTGCTCAGCGGCTCCGGGCTGCTCCTCGCCGGCGCGCCGTGGCAGACCGACACCGTGCTCGGCGCGCTCCTGCCCCGCCTTGCGACGCTCCTGGCCGAGGACGAGTTTCCCGGCGACGCCCGCGTCGACTGGCTGGTCCCGCCCTGATACCGTGCCGGCATGGACGTGGACGGCGCCCCCTGTGCGTTCTGCGAACTCCCGCACCCAAGTGACAACCTCCGCCGCGACTACGAGCTCGACTTCTGCGAGCGCTGCGCCGACGGCCACGCCGAGGTCGCGCTACGCGAGCGCGGCCACACGATCGTGACCCGCGAGTGGCAGACGCGCGACCGCGTCGGCAGCGAGTTCTACACCTTCTATCACTTCTCGATCACCGCCCGCCCGCGCGTCAGCCTGGCCTTCCGCGCCAGCTTCGCCCGCGAGAGCACCCTCGATCGCCAGATCAAGGTGTTCCGCAAGGATCTCAAGGTCGGCGATCCGATGTTCGACGACTTCATCTACATCAGCACGCGCGACCGCGCCCAGGTCACCGCCTTGCTCGACAGCACCGGCGCCCAGACGACCCTGATGGACCTGGTCAGCCGCTTCAACAGCGTCTTCTTCGACGGCGGCGCCTTCGAGGTCCGCGAGCGGGGCACCGAGCCGATCAGCCCCGACGCCCCGGCCATGCTGTCGGTCGCCGCCATGCTCGTCCACCTCGAGCGCACCGCCGCGGCCCCGCCCGCCCCGGCCCCGACCGAGGACCTCGACGAGCCCTGATCTTCGGGACATGTCCCTCGGGACATGCCCATGCGCACATGCGCGAAGGAGCATGCTCTCTCGAGCATGCTCCTTCGGACCTGTCCGGACCGTCAGGCCCGTAGGGTCCCGCCGCGCAGCGACTTCACCAGCTCGCCGAGCGCCGCGGGCCCGCGCTGACCGGCCTCGACCAGCGCCGAGCCGACCACCACCCCGTCGGCGTGCCCGGCCAGCGCGCGCACGTCCTCGGCCTTGCGCACGCCGAAGCCGACCACGATCGGCAGCGAGCTCGCGCCGCGCAGCGTCGCCAGCCCGGCGTGCAGGGCCGGGTCGCTCGGGTCGAGCGGCGCCCCGGTCACGCCAGTCAGGCTGACCGCGTAGACGAACCCGCTGCTGCCCGCCAGCACGCGCGCGCGGCGGGCCGGCGTCGTCGTCGGCGCGACGAGGCCGACCCATCCGAGCCCGCGGGCGCTCGCCGGACCGCGCAGCACCTCGGCGTGCTCGGGCGGCAGGTCGACCACCAACAGCGCGTCGGCCCCGGCCTCGGCTGTCTCTCGGGACAGGCGCTCCGGCCCGTAGCTGATCAGCGGGTTCGCGTACGAGAACAGCACGATCGGCAGCTCGAAGCGGCGCCGGATCTCCGCCGCCAGCGCCAGCGCCCCCGACAGCGTCGCCCCGCTGGCCAGCGCGCGGGTCATCGCCGCCTGGATCGTCGGGCCGTCGGCCGTCGGGTCGCTGAACGGCACCCCGAGCTCGAGCACGTCGAGCCCGCCCTCGCAGGCGGCGAAGATCCGCTCGAGCGAGCCGTTGCGATCGGGGTCGAACCCGGTCAGGTAGCCGACCAGCGCGGCGCGGTTCTCCGCGCGCGCCCGGGCGAACGCATCCGTCACGCGATCCACTCCGGCGCTCATGCTCCCTCCTTGCGCTCGGCGCGGAGCTCGTGACCGTCGACGATCAGCGCCTCCTCGCCCTCGTGCCCCGCCGCCGCCTGGTGGGCCGCGCGGGCCGCCTTGCGCCCGCGCTCGGCCTCCTCGATCAGGGTCAGCGTCGCCGGATCGAGGTGGGTCATCACCGTGTGCATGTCCTTGTCGCCGCGGCCCGACACGTTGACGATCACCACCGCCTCGGGCCCGAGCTCGCGGATCACCGCCGGCAGCGCCGCGATCGCGTGCGCGGTCTCGAGCGCCGGGATGATGCCCTCGGTGCGGGCCAGCAGCTCCGTGGCGGCCAGTGCCTCGCGGTCGGAGATCCCGAGGTAGCGCGCGCGCCCGGTCGCGTGCAGGTGCGCGTGCTCGGGGCCGATGCCCGGATAGTCGAGCCCGGCCGAGATCGAGTGGGCCTCGAGCAGCTGGCCGTCATCTGTCTGAAGGACCAGGCTGCGCATCCCGTGGAACACGCCGATCCGGCCCTTCGCCATGGTCGCCGCGTGGCGGCCCTGCAGCCCCTCGCCGGTGGCCTCGACCCCGAACAGCTGGACCGCCGCGTCGGGCACGAACGCCGCGAACAGGCCCATCGCGTTCGAGCCGCCGCCGACGCACGCCACTGCCGCGTCGGGCAGGCGCCCGATCCGGTCGAGGATCTGCGCCCGCGCCTCGTCGCCGATCACCCGCTGCAGCTCGCGGACCATCAGCGGGTACGGGTCGGGCCCCATCACGCTGCCGATCACGTAGTGCGTGTCGGCCACGCTGGCGACCCAGTCGCGCAGGGCCGCGTTGATCGCGTCCTTCAAGGTCGCCGAGCCGCTCGTCACCGGCCGGACCTCGGCCCCGAGCAGGCGCATGCGCACCACGTTCAGCGCCTGGCGGGACACGTCCTCGGCGCCCATGTACACGGTGCAGGGCATCCCGAAGTACGCGCAGGCGGTGGCCGTCGCCACCCCGTGCTGCCCGGCCCCGGTCTCGGCGATGATGCGGGTCTTGCCGAGCCTGCGGGCCAGCAGCACCTGGCCGATGCAGTTGTTGATCTTGTGCGCCCCGGTGTGGTTCAGGTCCTCGCGCTTGAGGAAGATCCGCCCGCCGCCGACCGCCTCCGGTAGCCGGCGAGCCTCCGTCAGCGGCGTCGGCCGACCGACGTAGTCGCGGAGGATCGCCCGGTACTCGTCGACGAAGGTGTAGTCGGCCCAGGCTTTCGGCCAGGCGCGAGCCAGCTCCTCGACGGCCGGCATCAGCGTCTCGGCCACGTATCGCCCGCCGAATTCGCCGAATTCACCCAGCAGTTCGGGCGGGCCGCCGGGCAGGTTGTCATCGTCGGAGTGGGGTGCCGCGGTCATGCGCCGGGGGATGGTAGCACCGATCGTGCAGCGCCCTGCGCGGGCGCTTTCGCCACGCCGGCCGCGTCTGCGTCGCGCACTCACCTGTCCCGAAGTTCAGCTCACACCCGCGACCACGGCGGGCGGGCCGACCGCCCTCGCCTGCATTCGGGGTCTCCCAGCCTCGCAAAGAGGCTATCCGACCCCAGGTCAAGTCGCGGATGGACCTCGGGGAGCTGCCGGCGTCGCCGCTCCCACCACGTGAATGGGATATCGTACGGCGCGATGCGTGAGGCGGCGTCGAGCGACAGGGTCTCCGCCCTGCCCGCACCCGCGGGCCCCGAGCGCGCGAGCCCACGCCGGGGTGTCGTTCCGTTGCTCGTGCTCGTGCTCGGCGTCGCCGGGCTGGGCCTGGCCGTCGTCCTCTTCGTCGGCGGCGGGCCGCTCGTCCACGCCGCCAGCGCATTCGCCGCGGGAGCCGCCCTGTTGTGGTGTGCCCACGCCCTGCGGGTCCGCGACAGCCTCATCCACGACCTCACCGCCGAGCGCATCGTCCTGCAGGCCTCGCGGCAACAGATCGACTCCGTCAGCCGGGCCAAGAGCGATTTCATCGCCAACATCAGCCACGAGATCCGCACCCCGCTGGCCGGCGTCCTCGGCACCACCGCCCTGCTCGCCGAGACGCCCCTGAACGACGAGCAGCGGGCCTACCTCACCGCCATCCGCGGCGCCGCCGAGGGCCTCATGGCGCTGCTCGGCGACATCCTCGACATGTCGAAGATCGAGGCCGGGCACCTCACCTTCGAGCGCTCGCCGTTCGACCTGCGCAAGCTCGCCGAGGACGTGATCGGCATGTTCGGCTACGTCACCCGCGACAAGGGCCTGGTCCTGCGCCTCACCTACCCCGAGGGCGCCGCGCGGGTGTTCTTCGGCGATCCGCTGCGGATCCGCCAGGTCCTCACCAACCTCGTCAGCAACGCCGTGAAGTTCACCGCCGCCGGCGAGGTCCGCATCGAGATCCGCGTCGGCCCGACCCTCCACGACGAGGCCACGGTCGAGCTGCGCGTGCAGGACACCGGCATCGGCATCACCGCGGAGCAGCTGCCGCGGATCTTCGACAGCTTCGTCCAGGCCGACGCCTCGACCACCCGACGCTTCGGCGGCACCGGACTCGGCCTGGCGATCTGCCGCGCCCTGGTCCGCGGCATGGGCGGCAGCCTCGACGTCGAGAGCCTGCCCGGCAGCGGCTCCACCTTCACCGCCGCGGTCCCGCTCACAGTCGCCAGCGAGCACGACCTGTCCGAAGCGCCAGGTGCGAGCGTGACCGGCATGCGCCGGCTCAAGATCGTGCTGGCCGACGACAACCGGATCAACCGCACCGTCGTCCTCGCCCTGCTCGAGCGGGCCGGCCACACCGTCATCCCGGTCGAGAACGGCCTGGCCGCCGTCGCCGCCGTCGAGGACCACCGCCCCGACATCGTCTTCATGGACTGTCAGATGCCGATCATGGACGGCTATGAGGCGACCACCCGCCTGCGCGAGACCGGCTGCACCGTCCCGATCATCGCCCTCACCGCCAACGCCCGCGCCGACGACCGCGATCGCTGCCTGGCCGCCGGCATGACCGACTACCTGACCAAGCCGATCCGCCCCGAGGACCTCCACCTCGCGCTCCAGCGCCACGCCATCGCGCCCACGCCACCCGAGCCTGCGAGCGACTCCGCCTCCGCCGCGCAGTGAGCCCGTCGGCGCGAGCACCTCGCCTCCGCGCTCGCCTGTCCCTCGGGCCAGATCCGCCCTGCGACCTTCACCTGCCCCTCGGGTCAGCTCTTCGTCGCCTCGAAGCCTATCCCTCGGGCCATCTCTGCGCTGTCTCGCAATCTGTCCTTTGGGACAGTCACCCTGGCACAGACGATGTCGCGCGGACCAGGCGTCTCGCCGGTTGCCACCTGTCCTTCGGGCCATCCTCTCGTGCGATTCCGGGAGAAGCCCGATTCGCATCGGCAGACCCATCTGTGCTGCGCTGAAACTCCCGTGGCGCCTTGACTATCAGAGTGATATCATCTCAACATCACCCCGGAGCCCCGAATGACCTCGATCCAGCAGCAGCGCGCGTTTTCGATCAATGGTTTTATCGCTCTCCTCGCCTGGCTGGCCCTCGCCGGCTACTGCGCCAGCACGATCGTCGACATCGCCCGGACCCAGCAGGTCGACCAGGTCTGGCAGCCGATCGCCATCGGCCTGGTCCTCCTGCTCTCCCTCGGCGGTTTCTTCGTCAACCAGCCCAACGAATCGCGGGTCCTGGTCTTCTTCGGCCGCTACGTCGGCACCGTCGCGGGCTCCGGCTATCACTTCGCCAACCCGTTCGCCGCCAAGCACCCGGTCAGCTTGCGCGTCCACAACTTCAACAGCGAGAAGCTCAAGGTCAACGACGCGCGCGGCAACCCGATCGAGATCGCGGCAGTGATCGTCTGGCGCGTCACCGACAGCGCCAAGGCCCTGCTCGAGGTCGAGAACTACCGCGGCTTCGTCGCCATCCAGAGCGAGACGGCCATCCGCGCCGTCGCCACTCGCTTCCCCTACGACTCGCACGACGGCGAGGTCGCCCTGCGCAGCCACCAGGACGAGATCAACGCCGGCCTGCAGCAGGAGGTCCAGGCCCGGCTCGACGTCGCCGGCCTCGAGGTCGTCGACTGCCGCCTCTCGCACCTCGCGTACGCCCCCGAGATCGCCCAGGCCATGCTGCGGCGCCAGCAGGCCGAGGCCGTCGTCGCCGCCCGCCGTCAGATCGTCGAGGGCGCCGTCAGCATGGTCGAGATGGGCCTGCGTCGCCTCGAGGAGCACGGCATCGTCCGCCTCGACGAGGAGCGCAAGGCCTCCATGGTCAACAACCTCCTGGTCGCCCTCGTCGCCGACCGCGAGGCCCAGCCGGTCATCAACACCGGCAACATCTACTCGTGAGCTCCCATGGTCGAGAAGAAGCGCTTCTTGCTGCGGATCGACCCGGAGCTCCACGCCGCCCTCGAGCGCTGGGCGGCCGACGACCTGCGCAGCATCAACGGGCAGATCGAGTTCGTCCTCAAGGAGGCCGTGCGCACCGCCGGCCGCCTCAAGGATCGCCCGACCGACCCCTACCGCACCAGCGAGGACGAGGAGTGACCCGCTCCTCGATGTCCCGCGAGACATGCCCCGAAGGACAGGCCCGCGGACGAGCCCTCACTTCCCGCCCTTGACCCCGGGGGAGTGACCGGCTCCCCGATGTCCCGCGAGACATGCCCCGAAGGACAGGCTCGCGGGCGAGCCCTCACTTCCGGCCCTTGATCCCGGGATCGTCCCCGAGCGGCCCCGAGCGGACCTCGACGGCCCCGATCCCTGCCGCGCTCAGCACCGTCCCCGGGCTCGCCGCGCTGCGGTGGACGATCGCCAGCCCGCTCGCCCCGCCGCTCGGGTCGGGCGCCCACGTCGCGGCGTGCCCCGCCTGCGGGCGGTCGGGCGCCGCCAGCTCGACCGGTCCTTCCGGACATGTCCCGGCGTGCACTCGCACCAGCACCCGGTTGACCTGCCCGCGCGCGTGGATGCGCGCCAGCGGCTCCTGTCCCATGAAGCAGCCCTTGTCGTAGCTGACCGCCGCCACGAACCCGACCTCGGGCGGGAACGTGCCCGGCGTGATCTCGCGGCCCCACCCTGGCGCGGCCGCCTCGATGCGCCGCGCGTCCCACGTCGCCGGCGACGCCTCGGCGGCGCTCGCCAGCGCCGCCGCCACTGCCGCCGGCGCGCCGAACACCAGCCAGCCCGGCCCCGGGTACTGCGTCGCCAGGCACTCGACGCCGGCGGCGACGAGCGGCTCGGGCCACACCATTGCAAACTCGACATCTTCGGCCCGGGCGAGCGCGACGTCGTCCATGATGATGTGGCGGTCGAGCAGCGCGATCGCCTCGTCCGCGGTCTCCGCGGGCAGCGCCAGGTGCAGCGAACCGTCGCCGCACGCCAGCAAGATCGCCTCGGTGACGAGCTTGCCCTTCACCGTCAAGATCGCGGCCGGCAGCGCGTGACCGGGCTTGGCGGCCTCGACGTCGGCCGACAGGATCCCCTGGAGGAAGCGGCGCACGTCGGCGCCCGACAGGCGTAGCAAAATGCGACGCCCGTGCGGCAGCGCGGCGAGGCGGACATATGTCAGGCCCTGCGGGCCCGCGGACGACTGGAGCGGAGTCACGGCCCAAACCATGGCAATTCCCCCCGGTCCCGCGCAAGCGCGAGCACATCACGGCGAACGCACCCCCGCGTCCGGCCCGCGCCCCTTGATCGCCGCCGCGACCGCCCTTTAAAAGAGTCCCCGTGCCGCAGCCGAGGGCAGCAAGGTTTGTTCGCGCGCTGGGGAGCCTCGTCGTCGCGCTGGCGGTCGCCTCGCCCGTCGCCGCCGCCCCGGCGCCCACCGCCGCACCGGCCGTCCCGGCGCCCGGCGCCTCGCCGCCAGCGCCTGTCTCTTCGACCACGTCCAAACCGACAGGTCCGAAGAGCCAGCCGCCGCCCTCGCCCGATCAGCCGTTCAACCTCCCGACCGCCGCGCGCACCGACGCCTACGGCCCGCGCCCGCCCGGCCTGCCCGAGCTGACGCGCGAGCAGATCGTCGCGTACGGCCTGCAGAACCCGCTGGTGAAGGCCGCCGACGCGCAGATCGAGCAGATGGAGTCGACCCTGCTGCGGGCCAAGTTCTCGTGGGTGCCGGTCATCAAGACCACCACCGCGCTCGCGCCCGGCGTCTACACCCGCTGCCAGGACGTCAAGCTGGAGACCACGGCCGGCGGCGACCCGATCGACTTCCAGTACTGCTCTCCTGCGGGAGCCAACGGCACGGACATCGTCGACGTCGACACCATCAGCGGCTACTTCCGCCAGCTCAAGGAAGCGGGCATCGCTGTCCGCTTCGGCGCCGACTTCATCATCCCGCTGTTCACCTCCGGCAAGATCAAGAGCGGCAAGGAGATGGCGGCCGCGGGCGTCGCCCTGGCCCGGCTCAACAAGGAGCGGACCCGCCAGGAGACCGTCCTCCGCGTGTACCAGGCCCACACCGCGCTGCTGCTCGCGCGCGAGAGCCTCTCCATCCTCGACGAGGCGTGGAAGGTCGTGCAGGAGGCCAAGGGGCAGATCATGGTCGACCTCGGCGAGACCGAGGACGCCGATCCCGACGAGTCCAACCCCGACCGCGATCCCGCCGATCTGCCGCGCGTCGAGCTCGGCGAGCTGACGCTGATGGAGCGCGCTCTCGAGGCCCGCAAGATCGAGGCGGTCGCGCTCGCGACCTTGTGGACGATCGCCGGCGAGGCCGCGCCGGTCGGCTTCGACATCGCCGAGCGGGCGCTCGTCACCGACGGCATCGACGGCGGCCTGCGCGAGCTGCCGCACTACCGCGACCTCGGCGCGCAGCAGCGGCCCGAGGCGAAGATGGCGGCCGGCCTGGTCGAGCTGCGCAAGGCCGGCGAGAAGTTCGCGCGCTCGCAGTTCTTGCCGGACTTCGGCATCGCGGTGTCGGTGCAGATCTCGTACATGAACCAGGCCGACCGCAACATGAAGGCGCTCTATTACTTCGACCGGTACAACTACAACCGCGTCATCTTCGCCTTCGCGATGAACTGGAACCTCGACTTCCACAACAGCTACTTCGGGCTCAAGAAGGCGCGGGCCGAGCGGCGTGAGGCAGAGCACCAGCGAGAGGCCGCGCGCTACTTGCTCGGGCTCGAGGTCGAGAAGGCCTATCGCGACCTGCAGCACGCCGATCGATCGGTCAAGCTGACCGAGCAGGCGACCCGCAAGGCCAAGCAGCTCGTCGTCGACCAGCAGGTCAAACAGACCGTCGGCGGCGGCAACTTCGCCGAGCTCGAGAAGGCCCTGACCCGCTGGGCCGAGTGGCGCTTCAAGCAATTCGAGGCCATCCACGCTCACAACGTCGCCCTCGCGGCCCTCTCCCGCGCGGTCGGCACCTCCCTGGGGGCGTCCCCCAACCCCGCGGCGGCCTCTGCGCCCCCGAACACCATTTCCGTCCCTTCAAGCCCTTGAAACTCGTTCGTAACGGGCTGAATGTCGCACCCAGGGCTGCCGTCCGAGCGCCCACCTCCGAGGCCGAAAATGCCCACTTCCGCTCGCAGTCTCATCGCCGGGTTCGTGCTTTCCACCTTCGTCTTTTTCGGGCACGCGCCCGCCGCTGACGCGGCGAACACTCCGGCATCGCCCTCCGCAGTGTTCAAGGAGCGGCACAACAAGGTCCTCGAGCTGGTGAAGAAGCGGGCCGACCCCGAAACGCTGGCGAAGGAAGTCGACCAGTTGCTCGACTACAAGGCCCTCGCGGAGGCCTCGCTCGGCGGCCCGGCGCGCTACGCCAACAAGTGCGCCCCGCGCTGCGCCGAGTTCGACGCGCTGCTCACCAAGCTGATCCGCGAGAACTACCTCAAGCGGCTCCGCAGCGACAAGAAGTACGAGCTGACCATCGTCGGCGAGGACGCCAAGGTCGGCGGCGACATCCGGGTCATCACCAACATCGCCCTCACGCGTGACGGCAAGCCCGAGGTCGTCGAGGTCGTCTACGTTATGCACGCCGTGGGCGACACCTGGAAGGTCGAGGACATCATCACCGACGGCGTCAGCCTGGCCAAGAACTACAAGTTCGAGTTCAACAAGATCATCCGCGACAAGGGCGTCGACGAGCTGATCTTGCGCCTCGAGAACAAGCTGGTCGAGCTGGCCAAGAAGAACTGAGAGGCGCGAGGGCCCCGGCCCTTGCGACGACGTGCGAGCGCCGCGGCCCGCCTGTGTTAGCCTGAAGGTCGTGGCCCGCGCCGCCGACACCTCCCGAACGAGGCGCCCCAGCCTGACGCTGGCGGCGCCTCTCTTCGTGGTTGCGCTGACCGCCTGCCCGCACGACGAGATCCTCATCGTCGGCGAGTTCGGGCGCCCGCTCCCGCTCGGCAGCGGCGACGCCTCTCCGCTGCCGCGCCTCGTCTATCGCCCCGATGGTTGCCCGGGCGAGGACGCGGCCGGTGGTTGCACTTCGGTCTGCACCACTGCGCCCGAGAGCTGTCCGCCCGACGCCTGCCTGCCGCTCGTGGTCGACAGCGGCAGCCCGATCACCACCCTCGTCGGCGACGGCCCGCCCACCGCGGTGCGCGGCTGCTTCGAGGTCCGCACCGCCGCGGAAGCCCTGGCCGAGCCGCCGATCGAAGGCGCCGCCGAGCAGGCGATCGCCCGCTTCCGCTTCGACTCGACGCCCTACATCCGCCTGCCGCCAGCCACCGCCGACGTCTCGTGGGGTTGGCAGGTCGGCGACGGCACCGCGGCGCCGTTCGTCGGCGGCGTGCTCGGCGGCAACGTCCTGCGCCAGATGGCCGTCCGCTTCACCGACGCGCGCGGCAACGACGGCCCGCAGATCACCTTCTACCGGGAGTTTCCGGGCGTCGAGAGCGCCCTCGCCGATCAGGGCAGCGCCGCCCTCCCGCTGCAGTTCCCGGGCCTCTTGCTCGGCAAGCTGATCGATGACGTGTGTCAGCAGCCCGACGGCGACGACTGCGACCTCGCCAGCTTCGGCGTGTTCGACCGCAACCACCCCGAGAGCGCCCTGCAGTCGACGCGCATGGTGCTCGACGCCTGCCTCGGCGCGCCGCCGGCGGCCGTGGTCTACAGCGCCAACAGCAACAGCTGCGAGCTGGCCTCGGGGCCAGGTAAGCCCGGCAGCTTCCGCTCGCCCACCGGCGTCCCGCGGACCGACCTGCGCGCCGGCTGCGGCCTGCAAGAATTCGCTCTGCCGGCGGACGACATCGACCACGGCCACGACGCCTCGGTCCTGATCGCCACCGGCTTGCCCGGCCTGGTGCTGTTCGAGGACAGCGCGCAGCGCATGTTCGGCAGCCTCGACCTGCCGCCGTGCTTCGGCGACGGCGGCCTCTCGAGCGGCGTCCAGCGCGACACGCCGGCCTGTCTCATCGGACAGACCGGCCAGCTGCGCGCGGCCGGGTGGCCACCCGCCGGCACCGCCGAGCGCCCGCTGATCGAGCTGCGCGTCCGCAGCCTCGCCCTCGTCCCCGGTCTGACTCAGACCACCGGCCAGACGGCCTGTCAGCGCCTCGAGGTGCGCCTCCGCGCCCTCCGCTCGCAGTGCAACATGGCCGCCCGCGAGAAGGTCCCGCGCACCGCCGCCGACAACTGCCGCTCGGCCACCGACAACCTGACCCCCGGCTCGGCCGGCTTCACCAGCGCGGCCGTGGTCGGGCAGGCGTTCGTGGCCAGCGACGGCCGCGTCGATCCCAACCGGTGGCTCCCGACCCTCGTCGTCCCGGCCGATCACCCGCTGGCCTCCGCCGTCCGCCGCGACACCAGCCCCGAGGCGCTCCAGCTCGACGGCCTGGTCGGCACTGCGCTGCTGCGCGGCACCGACGTGGTCCTCGACTACACCGACCCGACCCCCAGCGTGCGCGTCGCCTGCACCGACCCCGACGACGGCAGCTGCCTCGCCATGCCCGCCTGTGTGCCGCGCGACGATCCGCGGGCGGTCGTGCCCGCGTGCTGCTACGGCCTGCCGGAGGACCTGCTCGTCAGCCTGATCCGCGACCACAGCGCCTACGGCTGCTGCGCGGCGCTCTCGCCGGCCACCGTCGACGAGCTGAACAACGCCGAGGCGATCGCCGGCCGCGAGCTTCCCTGCCCCGTGCGCGGCCGCTAGGTGAGGCTCGGCGGCGCCCTGCCAACTCTGGTTGGCGCGTGACCGCACGCCCGTCGCGGCGCGCGCCCGAGCGCACCACGCGGCGCCACGCGGCCCGGCGTCGTATGGTTCAGGTCGCCATCATGTCTCCGACCGACGCGTTCGACGCTGCCACCCTCAGCACCTACGCCTGGGCATTCGGCCAGGGCGTCCTCGTCGACCTCACGCCCTGCGTCTATCCGCTGATCCCGATCACCGTCGCGGTGTTCGGGGCCAAGGGCGTCTCTCGCGGTCGGGCGCTGTTCCTCGCCAGCGCCTACGTGCTCGGCATGGCCACGCTCTACACCACGCTCGGCATCGTCGTCGCGCTGTCGGGCGGCCAGTTCGGCGCCTGGCTCGGCGAGCCGGTGGTGGTCCTGCCGATCGTCGCAGTGCTGCTCGCGCTCGCGGCCAGCATGTTCGGCGCGTTCGAGCTGCAGCTGCCGGCCTCGGTGCAGACCCGCCTCAACGCCGTCGGCGGCACCGGCCCGGTCGGCGCCTTCCTCATGGGCCTCGTCAGCGGCTTCATCTCCGCCCCGTGCACCGGCCCGGTGCTGCTGTCGCTGCTCGCGGTCATCGCCAAGGGCGCGGCCGAGGGCGACAGCCTGGCCTACGGCGCCAGCTTGCTGTTCACGTACGCGCTCGGCATGGGCACCCTGTTCTTCGCGGTGGCCCTCGGCGCCAGCCTGTTCCGCCCCGGCCGGTGGATGGAGTACGTCAAGAGCGTGTTCGGCGTCGCCCTGCTGGTGATGTCGCTGTGGTTCCTCGCGCCCCTCAGCCCCGAGCTGCGCCGCTTCCTCGCCGACCCTACGTGGGGCGTGTGGCTCGGCGCGGCGCTGACCCTGATCGGCCTGTTCGCCGGCGCCATCCACCTCAGCTTCTACGGCGAACCGCTCGAGAAGGCCCGCAAGGGCGTGGCCGTCACCGCCACGGTCCTGGGGATCCAGGTGCTGATCAACAACACCGTCTACGTCCCGTCTGGCTCGTGGAAAGAGGTCCACACCATCGCCGAGCTCGAGGAGGCGCTCACCCGCGCCCAGGACCGCAACCTCCCGGTCGTCATCGACTTCGGCGCCACCTGGTGCGCCCCCTGCCTCGAGATGGAGAAGCTGACCTTCCACCACGAAGAGATCGAGCCGGTCCTCGAGAGCCGCTTCGAGCTGATCAAGATCGACGTCACCCAGGAGACGCCGGAGAAGCAGACGATCAAGCGCGCGTTCAGCAGCGAGACCCTGCCGAGCGTGCTGGTGTTCCCGTCGCAGGTCCGCTTCACCGAGCACTTCGACGAGCTGCGCAGCGGCACCGCCATGCCCGAGCCGGCCCACCACTTCCACAAGTACACGCCCGCCGACCAGTTCGGCCCGCTGATCGCCCAGGTCCAGTGACCTGGCCCGCGGGGCATGTCCCAAGGGCCATGTCCCCGGCGCCATGCCTCGAAGGGCATGTCCCATGCGACATTCCCTGCGATACCGGCGTCACCGCGCCTCGGCGTCCCGCCTCGACGAACCTCGGGAGCTACGGCTGCCCGTCAGGCCGCACCGTCCAGAGCTGGGCCAGTGAAGCGCCGGGCGTCGCATCCCTCGGATGCCAGCGTCGCCGGCTCACGCCTGCCCGTCAGCGCCGCCGCCGGCGCCCGAGCCCCAGGAGCACCAGCCCGACCGCGAGCCAGCCCTCACGCCCGCCCGCACCCGAGCGGCACGCGCAGCCGTCCTCGTCGTACTGCCCGTACCCGTCAGGCAGAGCCGCGCCGCTGAGCACCGGCGGGCCGGCCTCGTCGCCGCCGGCCTCCGCCTCGCCCTCGCCCTCGTCGTCCGTGGTCGGCTCGCCGCTGCCAGGCCCGGAGGTCGGCGCCTCGGTCGGATCTGGCAAGCCGGTCTCGCCGACCTCGCCCCCGACCTCACCGCCGACCTCGCCCGCGCCCGTCTCGCCCGCGCCCCCGGTCTCGCCCCCGCCCGTCTCTCCGCCGCCGGTCTCCCCGCCACCGGTCGGATCGGGCGGATCGACGGCCACCGGATCGACTGCGATCGCCACGCGCACGCCCGGGTACACCGCCAGGTCGACCAGCTCCGCCGCCGGCTCGTACAGCCCCGGCCCGGCCACGTCGAGCGCATGCGACCCCGCACCGACGGGCGGCAGGTTCACGAAGCCGTTGGCGTCGACCGCCAGCCCCGGCCCGCCGTCGAGGCTGACCGTCGCGCCCACCGCTGCCATCGCCGCCGGCGCGCACATGGCAGTGAAGTGAGTCGGATCGACGAACGCCTCCGCGTCGAGCCCGTTGACCCCCGCGCACGGCCCCTGACCGGCCTCCATCAGCAACCGCCGGCGCGCGCCGATCGGCGCCGACGCGTGCAGGTACGTCACTTTCGTACCGGCGGCGATCGGACACAGTTCGGGCGCGGTCAGCAGGTCGGTCGACTCGGCAGTGCGCTGCAGGTACGTGCTCACCGTCGCGGTGATGGTGCACAGCTTGCTGCGGTCGACCACTGCGACCTGGATCTGGCCCTGCGGCACCACGTCCTGCACGAGCCCCATGTACATGTCCCAGTTCCAGCCGCCGCCCGGGTCGGTGTGGCTCTGGTTGGGCAGCTCGACGTGGCCGAGGATGTGATCGCGGTCGACCGGGATGTCGTGGCGCGTCGTGATCCAGCGCGCCAACCTGGCCGAAGAGACATACGTCTCCCACGTGTACCACTTGGCCGGGTCGTCGACGTAGCCCTCGTGCTCGATGCCGATCGACGTCGCGTTCGACGAGCCGACGTGCCACGCCTTGTCCTTGTCGAGGACCATCTGCGTGACCTCGCCGTCGGCCGAGCGCATGATGTAGTGGCACGACACCTGCGCGTCCGGGTTCTTGAACCACGACTTGGTGCCGGAGTAGCTGCCCTGCATCGTGTGCACGACGACGTGCTGGTACGACGTGATGCCGTTCACCGAGTAGTTGCACGAGCAGGCCGGGTCGAACGCGGCCGCCAGCGGGTACTCCGGATCGGCGCCCAGCGGCGGCGGCGGCTCGATCGCCCACGACTCGAGCTCGGCCGGGCGCCAGTGGTCGTCCTCGCGCTCCTGCTCCGGCGGCACGGCCGCCAGCGGGTGCGCCGCGGCTGTCCCCGCGGACAGGCCAAGAGTCAACGCGCCGACCCACAGCGCCGCGCGGCGCGTCCAGTCCGTGGAGACACCCGTCATGAGACGACGCTAGCCCCGGCCTCGCCCAGACGCAACCGCCCGCCCCGCGCCTGTGCGCCCAGCTACTGCACCGGCCGGGCGGCCCTGCGCCCCGGCACGGACGCCCGCCGCTGCGCCGCCCACACAGGCCGGCCGACGAGGCCGCGAGAGGGTCCACTCGCACGCCGGTGCGACGAGCGAGCCCGCCAATCGTGCGACGAGCGATTCAGACTTCGCCGAACTTGCCGCTCGGCGTTACAGGCTGGCCGCTCAGAGCAGCTGCTCGAGCCGTGCGCGGTTGAACCCGACCATCAGTTCGCCGCGCACGTCGATGACCGGCACGCTCCCGGTCTGCACGCCCTTCTCCTTGGCCTTGGCCCGCAGCTCGCCGGCCGCGGTCGAGTCCTTCTCGATGTCCTTGGCCACGTACTTGACGCCCTTCTTGTCGAGGTACGACTGCACCTGCTTGCAGACCCCGCACCACTCGGTCTTGTAGACGATGACGTCCGCCTCGCGCGGGGCCACCACCGGCGCCTCGAGCCCCGGCGGCAGCTCGACCGCGCTGCTGCGACCGAGCCCCAGCGCCAGCTCCTCGAACTGCGCGCGCGGCACGGTCGACAGCTTCCACGACCCGTCGGCCTCGGGCGTCTTCAGGTTCGCCGCCCACACCGTCCCGTCGGGCGGCTGCGGGCCCTGCAGCAGCGTCACCCGCACCAGCCCGCGCGCCTCCTCGGGCACGTCGGCCGGCTTGCCGGTGTCCTTGAACTGCCCGCGATCGCCCGCGAACGTCAAAATCGCGTCTTTCGCGTCGGCCGGCAGCACCGCCGCGCCCGCCTCGCCGGCCTCGGCCGTCGCCGGGGCCGCCTGCGGCCTCGTCGGCGCCGGCGGCTTCTCCGGCTCGCAGCCGCCTGAGCACAAGATCCACAGTCCGAGCAAGCTCGCGCACCTTCTCGTCATGGCGGCGCGAGTATAAGCCGCCACCGCGGTCCGGGCCTGGTAGGCTCGCGCCCGCGCCATGGTGAGACTCGCATCCGGAGGGCCGCCCGAGGGCCGCAGCGTGCTCGCGCTGCTGCGGGCCGTGGTCGCCCTCGTCGTCACCCTCACGATCCTCACCTTCGCGCTCTACTCCGGCTATCTCTCGTACACCGACCTGTCCCCGGAGGAGGTCCGCGTCCCCGCCGCCGAGCTCACCGTCGACCGCGCCGGCCGGCGCGTCGCCTACGGCCGGTCCTCGCTCACCCGCGAGAACCGGCTGTGGTTCCTCCACCTCGAGGGTCCGCCGGAGGAGATCGGCGACGCCCACGGCCGCCTCGCCGCCCGCCTGTGGGGGGAGCTCGACCGCGACGTCGCGCGCCTGCTGCGCAACCGCTACCCCGAGGGCCTCGAGCGCTGGACCGCCGACATGGTCATGCGCTGGGACTTCCGCGAGTCCGACCACAGCCTCGCCCCGGGCGTCCGCCGCGAGCTGGCCGCCCTGGCCGCCGCCATGCCCGAGGCCGGCGGCGAGCGGCTGTCGAGCTACCACCGCCTGTTCCTCGACCAGAGCTTCGTCGAGCTGACCCGCCGCCTCGACGACGTCCTGCTCGAGGGCAACATGTTCGCCGCCGCCGCCCGGCCCAAGGGCGGCGGAGAGCGCGGCAACCTCGTCATCGGCCGCAGCTTCTTCGCCGACCTCGGCCTCGACGTCGAGCCCGACCGCCTGGTCACCATCGTCCACCCCGACGGCAAGTACCCGTTCGCCTCGGTCGGCTGGGCCGGCCTCATGGGCGTCGTCACCGGCATCAACGCCCGCGGGATCTTCGTCGCCCTCGACCCCACGCGCACCGACGACGCGCTCGAGGAGGGCGTGCCGCTGCCGCTGATCCTGCGCCAGATCCTCGAGGACGCCGACACCCTCGAGCAGGCGCTCGAGATCCTGCAAGCCGCGCCGGCGCGCACCTCGGGCGCAGTGCTGGTCGGCGACGGCCGCCAGCGCCGCGCCGCGGTCGTCGAGCTCGCGCGCGACCGCGACGACCGCAAGCCCCGCGGCGACGACCAGGCGCTGGTGTGGGCCACCAATCACATGCTGCGCGAGTCGTTCGAGCGCGACGCCCAGAACGACCGGATCCGCCGCTTCACCTCGAGCGGCTACCGCTACGACCGCCTCGGCGAGCTGCTCGCCGAGGCGCCGGTCGACCCGGCGCGGGCCGTGGCGATCCTGCGCGACCGCAAGGGCCTCGGCGGCAGCGAGCTCGGGCTCGGCAACCGCAACGCGGTCGACAACCTCCACCTGACCCACGCGGTCGTCGTCGACGCCACCGCGATGGTGATGTGGGTCGGCGAGGGCCCCTCGGCGCTCGGCCGCTTCCGCGCGATCGACCTGCGCCACGCTCTCGGCCGCCGCCAGGAGCGCCCCGCCCCGCTCGACGACTTCCCCGCCGATCGCCTGCTGCACAGCGAGGAGTACAGCGACTACAAGGAGGCCCTCGAGGCCCTCGGCCACGCCCGCGGCCTGCTCGCCCGCGGCCTCCCCGAGCAGGCCCTGGCCTCCGCCAGCGTCGCCCTGGCCCTCGCCCCCGACGTCGGCGAGCTGCACCGCTTGCTCGGCGACATCGAGCGCGAGCTCGGCGACCTCGCCGCCGCCCGCCGCCACTACGAGCGCTACCTCGAGCTGGTCCCCGGCCGCCTGCGCGACCAGGAGCGCGTCCGCGGCCTGCTCGAGGAGCTCCGCGAGTAGGTCCGCAAGGACATGTCCACCGGGGCATGTCGGCACGGGCATGTCCGCCAGCGCATGTCCTCGAGGTCATGTTCTCCAGGACATGTGAGGCTCGCCGCCCTCGGTGCGGACCGCCCACGCCGTTGGGACGCACGGTCCCTTGCCAGCTGGCGCCCCCCCTTCGCACCCCGCGTGCGCAGACTCCGGTCGCCGCCCGATGAACGGCCGCGTCCGGTGATGCAAGATGGGCGCGGGCCGCCCGATGGTCACGCCCTCCTCGCCTTGCCCCGACGAGTCCGCGCTGCTCGACTTCGCGGCCGGGGCCCTCGACTCGGCCCCGCGCGCGGACCTCGAGCGGCACGTCGACGGCTGCGTCGCCTGCTTCGAGGTCCTCGCCGCGCTCTCGGCCCCCGCCGAGACCCAGGGCCCGAGCGGGGCCGCCGGCCGCTACAGCATCGAGCGCGTGCGCGGTAGCGGGGCCATGGGCGTCGTCTACGAGGCCCACGACCCGGTGCTCGACCGCACCGTCGCGGTCAAGGTCCTGCGCGCCGACCTGCAGCCGACCGAGCAGCGCCGCCTCCGGCTGCTGCGCGAGGCCCAGAGCCTCGCGCGCATCGATCACCCGAACGTCGTCGCGGTCCACGACGCCGGCGAGGCCGGGCCCGACGTCTACATCGCCATGGAGCTGATCGACGGCGAGCCGCTCGACGTGTATCTGGGCCGGCAGCCTCTCGGCTGGCGCGAGGTCGTCGATCTTTTCGTCCAGGCCGGCGAGGGCCTCGCCGCCGCGCACGCGGCCGGCCTCGTCCACCGCGACTTCAAGCCGTCCAACGTCCTCGTCGACGCGCGCGGCCGCGTCGTCGTCACCGACTTCGGTCTCGCCGCGCCGCTGGACGCGTCCGACCAGCCGCCCGCGGGGCCGGGCGGCTCGCTGCTCGACCACAGCCTCAGCGCCACCGCGGCCCGCCTCGGCACCCCGGCCTACATGGCCCCGGAGCAGTTCAGCGGCGGCCGGGCCACCGCCCAGACCGATCAGTTCGCGTTCTGCGTCGCCCTGGTCGAGGCGCTCAGCGGCCAGCGGCCGTTCGCCGGCACCTCCGCAGAGATGTGGACCCGCGCCCAGGCCCGCGGCCCCGATCTGTCGCGCCTGCCCGGCCCGGCGCGGCTGGCCCGGGTGCTCGCGCGCGGCCTGGCCTACGAACCGACCGCGCGCCACCCGTCGATGCGGGTCCTGCTCGCCGAGCTGCGCGCCTGCCAGGCGCTGCGACTGCGCCGGATCGCCGCAGCGATCGCCACCGCAGCGCTCGCCGGCGCCGCGACCTCCGCGTGGTTCGTCACTCGCCCGCCGGCCGGCTGCGACGCCCCGCTCGCCGACGCCTGGGGCCCGCAGCGGCGCGCCGACGTGGCCGCCCGCCTCGCCTCCGACACCGCCACCGACGGCGAAGCCGGCGGCCACCTGCGGAGCTCCAAGCAGCGGGCCCTCGCCGGCCTCGACGCCTACGCGGACGCGCTCGCGGGCGCCTACGAGGCAGTCTGCCCCGAGCTGCCGCGGACCGTCGAGCGCGCCCCTCGCGAGCAGCGCGGCCAGTGGACCTGCCTGCAGAGCCGCCGCGCCGCCCTCGACGCCCTCACCGCGCGCCTCGCCGACGCCACGCCCGCCGCAGTGCCGGCGCTCCTGGCCGTGGTCGGCGATCTCGAGGCAGTGTCCGAGTGCGTGTCGCCGCGGCTGGCCCTGCGCAACCTGCCACAGCCCGACGACCCCGAGCTCGGCGCGCGCGTGCAGGCCCTCCGCCTCGAGCTCGCGGTGGCCCGGCTCAAGCAAGAGGCCGACGATCCCGCGGCCCGCGGCGAGCTCGCGGCGCTGCTGCAGGCCAGCGAGGCGCTCGGCTACGCCCCGCTGCAGGCCGAGGTGCTCGGCCGCCTCGCCCTCGTCGACCTTCAGGCCTACGCCTACGACCAGGCCATGCAGCAGTTCGGCGCCGCCTATGCGATCGGCGTCCGCGAGGATCACGAGCCCGCCGCCGCGCTCGCGGCCCGCGGCCTGATCATGACCCTCAACCAGAACAGCCGCTTCGACGAGGCCCGCGTGTGGGCCGAGGCGGTCGCGCCGATCCACCGCACCGCCCGCGAGCGCATCGAGCTCAGCCTCGTGCGCACCCACCTCGCTCGCCTCGACCTGAAGCTCGACGAAGCCCAGCGCCACGTCGACGAGGCCTTCGCCCTGCGGGCCACCGACGAGGGCGCCCAGGCGGCCGCCGCTCAGCCCAAGCTCGACGCCTTGCTGAACACCGCCTACGGCGACCTGCTCGTCACCCGCGACGACTATCACGGCGCACTGCCTTACTACGAGCAGGCCCTGCAGCTGCAGCGCGACCGCCTCGGCTCGGGCCACGCCGGCGTGATCGACCTGCTCGTCGCCCTCGCCGAGGCCGAGCGGCTCGGCGGCGAATCTGCCGTCGCCCGGCCTCACCTCGAGGAGGCCCTCGCCGCCGCCGACGAGCTCGGCATCACCTTGCCCAACGGCTGGGCCAACCTCGGCGAGCTCCAGACCGCCGCCGACGAGTTGGAGCCCGCCCTCGCCTCCTACCGCCGCGCCCGCGAGACCGGCCCCGGCGGCATGTTCGACGCCATCATCTCGCTCAGCGAGGCCTTCGCCCTGCGCCGCCTCGGGCGCGCCGAGGACTCGCGCCGCGCCTGCGAGGCCGCGATCGCCGGCATGGCCGCCGAGCTCGGCGCCGATCATCCCCGCACCCACGACATCCGCGAGCAGTGCGGGCAGATCGAGGAGGTCCATGCAGTCGAGCGCTGACGCGCGGGTCCACGCGATCGTGGCCGCCGGCCGGCGCGACTGGCCCGGCATCGAGCTGACGCCGCGGCTCGAGCAGGCCATCGAGCGCCACGCGCAGACCAGCGCCCTCGCGGTCGTCGATCCGGCCGAGGTCTACCTCGCCCTGGCCTGCCTCGGGGACAGCGCCGCGGCCATGCGGCTGTTCGAGCGCCGCTACCTCGCCTCGGCCGAGCCGGCGCTGGCGACCTACCGGCTCGGCCCGGACGAGCTGCTCGAGGTGCGCCAGCGCGTGCGGATCCGGCTGTTCGTGCAGCAGCGCGACGGCGTCCCGGTGGTCCTGCACTACGCCGGCCAGGGCCGCCTCGGCGGGCTCGTCCGCGTCGTGCTCGTGCGCGAGGCGGTGCGCCTGCGCTCCGCCGCGACCCAGGCCGCGCTCACGATCGAAGCCATCGAGCCGCGCGACCCGGAGCTCGCCCTCGCCGACGACGAGCGCCAGGCCCTGAGCAAGCAGGCCTTCGAGCGCGCGGCCGCCCGCCTCAGCGGCCGCGAGCGCTGCCTGCTCCGCCTCCACTACGTCCGCAGCGTCAGCGGGGCCGCGATCGCGGCGATGTACGGCGTCCACCGGGCCACCGCCGTCCGCTGGCTCGAGTCGGCGCGCCTCCACCTCCTGCAGCACCTCTCGACCGAGCTGCGGACCCTCGCGCCCAACCTGTCCCCGGCCCGGCGCGAGCAGCTCGAGACCTGGTTCGACACCCACCTCGAGCTGTCCCTCAGCCGCGTCCTCGCCACCAGCTCCAGCTGACATGTCCGCACGGACATGCCCGAGCGAGCATGTCCTTTCGAGCATGTCCGCACGCGCATGCACCTCCGGACCTGTCCGCCGGGACAGCTCCGCTCACACCGGCCCGAGCGTCGCGCGCTCCTCCGGCGCGAGCACGTGCGGCGTCACCCGCGGCAGCTTGGCCCACGGGGCGAAGAACGGCGACGGCTGGGCGCGCCGGTGCACGAGGCCGCGGCCCATCAGCCACAGCACCCGCGGGATGGCCGTCACTGCCATCTTCTCCGGGGTGCCCGGCGGCGTCGGCCCGATCGCGTCGCGGCCGAACAGGCGGGCCACCACCGGCCCGAGCACCCGCTCGCGGGTCGGCGCGTCCACGGCGATGAACGGCACCAGCAGCCCGGCGAACGGCATCCGCGAGCTCCCCGTCGTGTTGGCCACCGGCGTGCGGCAGCAGTCGACGTACCAGCGGTGCAGCCCGTTCTCCGCCAGCCGCAGGCAGCGGAGGTGCTCCTGGCCGGCTTGGAGGGTGATCTGCGCCGGCGTGGTCTGGAAGATCTCCGTGCCTCCCGCCGCGTCGAGCAGCCCCTCGCCGCCGAGCCAGCGCGCGAACGCCTGACAGTCGCGGCAGTAGCAGACCGCGTGGATGCCCAATCGTGGGGACGCCTCGGAAAGCAGCCCACGCACCGCGCCGCAGCGACACTTGAGTTCGAGCGTCTCGCTCATGCGCGCGACTCTAGCACGCGCGCCAAGGCTCAGCCCGCCGCCTTGCGCAGGCGCAGCTGACCCGTGGCCGCCTGACAGCGCTCGCGCACCGGATAATAGACCTCGATCGCGACCATCCCCGACGACGTCCGGACCTCGCGCTCCGCCTTGTACGGATCGGTCTCCGCCAGCGTGTTCAGGGCCTCGAGCGCGCTCGGATCGCCGTACTTGCCGAGCACGTCGCAGGCCTGGATCCGGTGCCCGTACTCCTCTGCGAGCAGGGCCTGGCGCGCGTGGGGCACCGCCTGCGCCCCGCAGCCGGCCTCGTAGTAGAACCACACGAACTCGCCGCGGGCCTCGGGCGCCACCTTCGGCAGCTTCTCGTCGAGCGTCGGGCAGCGCGACGCGTCGCCGATCGCCACCAGCCAGTGGGCCATGCGGCCCGCCTGCTCCACCCCGCTCTCGCCGGCGTAGACCTTGTCGCTGGCGCCGAGGAACGTCACGAACGAGCCGAACAGGTCGACGCCCTCCTTGTCGAGCGTGGCGATCGAGTCTTCGAGCCAGCGGATCCGGTGGTCCTTGCCGAACAGCTCGTCCGCCTCGCCGCACTCGGCGAACTTGCGCACCAGCGCCAGGTCGCTCTCCTTCGTCGCCTGGTGGTTGCCGTAGTACTTGTCGAGGTTCGGCAGCAGCGTGTCGCACGAGCTGCTCGCCAGCCGCTTTTGCCCGACCCGATAGCGCGCGTCGCAGGCCTTCGACTTGCCCTCGGAGCACTTCGCGGCCAGCGCCTCGTAGTCGCCCGCCTTCTCGGCCTCGTCGATCTGGCCGTCGTGGTTCTTCTTCACGAGGCTCTGGAGGAGAGAACAGCCGGAGCAGGCCAGGAGGCCGCCGAGGAGGAGCAGGGTTGTCCGGTTCATCGCGCGCCCTCAACCCGGGCCCGCACGCGATGTCGCTAGTACAAAAAGCCGACGGCGCAATCGCGGCACGGTCCGAGGGGGACGCCGCCCGACGAGGCAAACATTCTGCGCCGCTCAGGGAGCTCGCCGCGTCCGGATCGCCACGGGTTGCCCCGCCACGGGTCGCGTCGCCAGATCCAGCGGCACCTCGCAGCCCGAGTTGCGCAGCTTGCAGGCCTTGCACATGCGGCCGCTCCAGATCGCCTCGTACATCGCCTGCACCTGGTCGATCACGTCCTCGTCCTCGGTGAGCATCCCGATCTCGAAGTTGCGGCGGCCCTCGCCCTTGGCGCCGAGCCCTGCCCCCGTCCAGTTGGCGCTGCCGAGGTAGCACAGGCGGCCGTCGATGATGACCGTCTTGAGGTGCACGCGTGGGCACTGGCGCAGCTCGAGCCCGCCCTTGTAAAGCCGCGAGCGGCGGTCGAAGCTGCGGCGGAACGGACCGGAAGGGGGCGCTGCGTGCAAGATCCGCAGCTCCACCTTCTGCTGGGCCAGCGCGCTGAACACCTCGAGCACCGAGTGGAAGCGGCTGCGCGAGCGGGCTGTCGCCCGCGGGTCCTCGATCAGCAGCTCTTTCAGATTCGCTGTAGCGATCCACACGCTCGTGCGCGCCGAGCGGAGCGCCGGGATCACCGCCTCGTAGTGGCCGCGCCCGGCGAGGAGGCGCATGCGGATCGGCCGCTCCGGCAGGACGAAGTCCACGCCTCACTCCGTCGCCGCGCGCTCGCGCGCCTGCAGGTGGTCACCGGGTCGCGTCATCGCGGTCGGCGGATTGTACTCGCCCGGCTCCGGCCTGTCGCCGACGCCACGGCCTGTGCGCCCGGCGCCGGCCCCCGCACTGCCGCCGCGACGGCCGGTCGCCCGGCTCGCACCCTTTTTAAACCATGTCCCTGAGGACCTGCCCCCGGGGACATGCCCCCGGGGACCTGTCCTTGCGGCCCAATCACATCACATCGGCGGGGGCACGAAATCGTCGCACGTCTGGGCGATCAGGCCGACCGCCTCGGAGAAGAACGAGTCGTAGCTGGGCGCGCACACGCTGCCCGAGATGCCCTGATCGCCGAACGACTCGACGAACTCGCGGATCCGCGGGCTCGGCTCGGCGCCGGAGCTGTCGACCAGCGGCCCGCAGATGCCGTTGGGCTGGTCGTTGTCGCCGTAGAGGCCGAGCACCACCAGCGCCTTCTCGTCGCCCTTCTTCGCGGCCACCAGCGACGCCTTCCAGCCGGCCGCGTTGCCGGCCGAGCCGTCGCCGAAGTTGTCGTCCTCGTCGGTGACGATGGTGACGACCAGGATCGCGTCTTTGCGCAGGAAGCCGGTGTTGCACTCGAACGCCGGGCCGGTCGGGGCGACCGCCTGGACCATCGCCTCCATCGGCCGCTCCGGGTCGGAGGTCGAGCCGGTGCCGACCTGGGCCGCGCAGGCGAACGTCGACGTGAGGTCGGGCTCGCTCACGTCCATGTAGCGGAAGCCGGTCGAGAAGTTGCAGTCCTTCGAGGACGACTGTAGGCCGCGCGGGTGGGTCACGCCGGCCCCGAGCACGTCCTCGCATTCGAGCGGCGGCGTGCCGCACGTGTAATCGAGGCCCGCCACCGGGCAGGTGTTGCCGAACAGCGGGCAGATCAGGTTGCAGCCGCCGAACACCCACGGATCGGTGTCGATCACCATGATGTGATAGTCCTGGGCCTCGTCGAGCTGGCTCTGGATCGCCGAGATGAAGCCGGGGAAGCTGTCGATCAGCGATTGTTGCTCGTCGCTCATCGACCCCGAGTTGTCGATGATGAACAGGAAGTCGACCTTGCGACAGCCCATCTCGTCGCCGTCGGTCGTCACGCCGTCGGTCGTCTCCTCGACGCCGACGTCGAGCTTGGGGAGCCCGCCGGAGGTGGTCGGGTCGACCATGCCGGTGCTGGTCGGCGCCGCAGTCTCGCTCTCGCTCTCGCTGTTGCCGCCGCTGGCCTCGGACGTGCTGTCCGTGCCCGAATTCGAAGAACCGGTGGTGGTCGTCCCGTTCGTCCCGTTCGTACTATTCGTGGTCGGCGCAGTCGTCACCCCGACGGTCGAGCCGCCGCTGGATGTCCCGCCGTCGTCACTGCACGCGGAGAGGGTCAACAGAGTGGCGAGAAGGGTGCAGGTACGACGAAATCGGGTCATGGCAGCATCCTCCTTATATCCGAGGCCAGTCCCGCCTCGCCGCCTTCGCCGCCGCCTCTTTCGTTAGCTGGCGCACGGACCCGAGAGGGCCCGCGGGCCCCCGCTGCGGACACACGTCCTTTTCGACCCGAACCGCATGACATGGGCCCCCGGCGCCGGTGATACCCTCGCGGCGACGTCACCGTCCCCACGCCCGTGCTGCTCTTCGCCCTCACCATCTTCCTCAGCGCATTCCTCCTGTTCCAGGTCCAGCCCCTGATCGGCAAGATCATCCTCCCCTGGTTCGGCGGCACGCCTGCGGTGTGGACCACGTGCATGCTGTTCTTTCAGGTCCTGCTGCTGGCCGGCTATGCGTACGCGCACGCAGTGATCGCCCTGCCGGCGCGTCGCCAGGGCCTCGTGCACCTGGGCGTGCTCGCGGCGGCGGTCCTCGCCAGCGCGCCGACCATCTTCCCGCCCGAAGGTTACAAGCCCGAAGGAGACGGCGTCCCGCTGCTGCAGATCTTGCTCGTGCTGACGGTCAGCGTGGGCCTGCCGTACTTCGCCCTGTCGACTACCGGCTCGCTCGTACAGGCGTGGTTCTCGCGGCTGCACCCGTCGCGCTCGCCCTATCCTCTCTACGCCCTGTCGAACATCGGCTCGCTGCTGGGCCTCTTGACCTTCCCGTTCCTCGTCGAGCCGCGCCTCGGCTCGGTCACCCAGGCCTCGCTGTGGTTCTTCGGCTTCGCCGGCTTCTGCCTGCTGTGCGGCACGATCGCGGTGCAGACCACGCGCGCGGCCGGGGCCGGCCAGGCCGCCGAAGGGCCCGCGACCGACGCCTCCGCCGTCCCGGCGCCGACCTGGGGCCTGCGGGCCGTGTGGGTCGCGCTCGGGGCCTGCGCCTCGATCATGCTGCTGGCGATGACCAATCAGATGGCGATCGACGTCGCCAGCGTCCCGTTCCTGTGGGTCATCCCGCTCGCGCTCTATCTGCTGAGCTTCATCCTCTGCTTCTCCTCCGAGCGCTGGTACCCGCGGGTCCTGTTCTACCCGCTGTTCGTCGGCGCCACCGCGGGCGTGGTCGGCCTCATGCTCGCGGGCGCCGACGCCGGCATCGAGCAGCAGGCCCTGGTCTACTGCGCCGCGATCTTCATCTACGCGATGGTCTGCCACGGCGAGCTGTACCGTCTCCGCCCGCACCCGCGTCACCTCACCGCCTTCTACCTCGCGCTCTCGGTCGGCGGCGCGCTCGGCGGCGTGTTCGTCGGCGCCATCGCCCCGCTGGTGTTCTCCGCCTATTACGAGCTGCACATCGGCCTCGTCGCCACCTCGCTGCTGGTCCTGTACGCCTTCCGCCGCGACCAGCGGCTCGAGCTGCGCGGCCGCCCCGTCTCCGCCATCGTCCTCGCCGGCACCGCGGCCGTCGCCTACACCCTGTGGCGGATCCAGAGCGAGAGCCCCGACTCGTTCCGCTACATCGGCCCGCTCGCCGGCGCCCTCCTGTGCATGCTGCTGTTCGGGTTCCTGTGGAGCCTGCGCGTTCGGTCAGGCTCTTCCGACCATGTCCTACAGGACAGCCCCGCCGGCGCGCGGTGGGTCGACGACGGCGCCCGCGTCAACCACGGCCGGGCCCGCCTGGCCTGGCTGCTGCCGGTCGCCGCCATCGTCCTGCTCGCGGTCAACCTCGGGATCGAGGCCCGCTACCGCACCAAGGAGGCGCTGACGATCGAGCGCGGCTTCTTCGGCGTGCTGCGGGTCTCCGATCGCTACACCCACGATCCCCTGCAGTCGCGGCGGATCCTGTTCCACGGCGCCATCAACCACGGCTTCCAGTACCGCGACCCCGAGCGCCAGATGTGGCACAACTCGTACTTCGCCGAGGAGAGCGGCATCGGCACCGCGCTGACGCGCCACCCCAAGCGCAAGCTCGGCGAGCCGCTCAAGATCGGCCTCCTCGGCCTCGGCTCCGGCACCCTGCTGACCTACGGCCGCCCGGGCGACAACATCCGGATCTACGAGATCGACCCCGAGGTGGAGCCGCTCAGCCGCGAGTACTTCACCTACTTCGCTCGCACCGAGGCCAGGACCGAGGTCGTGCTCGGCGACGGCCGCCTGTCGCTCGAGCGCGAGCCCGATCAGGCCTACGACGTCCTGATCCTCGACGCCTTCAGCAGCGACGCCATCCCGATGCACCTGCTGACCCGCGAGGCGTTCGTCACCTACTTCCGCCACCTGAAGCCCGACGGCGTCCTCGCCGCCAACATGAGCAACCGGCACGTCGACATCCGCCCGGTGCTCAAGCAGCTGGCGCAGCACTTCGAGTGGAACTTCGTCTGGATCGAGAACTTCAGCGACGACCCGCGCGGCGTCTACGCGGCCGACTGGGGCCTGCTCACCCGCAATCAGGCGTTCCTCGACGACCCGCTGGTCAAGACCCGCCAGGGCGACACCAGCGGCGTCTCGACCGACCTCCGCATGTGGACCGACGATTACAGCAACCTGTTCGCCGTCCTCAAGTGGGTCCAGGGCTGAGCCACGATTCGGAGAGAAGGGCCTACGCGCACTCCGCGTCGCAGAATTCGTCGGCCTGGCTGACGCAGGTCGAGTCCCACTCTGTCTCGCAGCAATACGCGTCGCGCTCGCACACGCACTCGACGACGTCCGGATCGTCGCACGCGGGCGCCTGCGACACCTCGCAACAGGGCTGCTCGCCGACGGGCAGCCCCTCGGGGTCGATCACCGGCCCGGTGTCTGGATTACAGGGCTGTACAAAAGGGATCGCTAACGCCAGGCTCCCGACGAGACTTCCGATCTGATTCCATAACATCGCATTCCTCGTTTCCGGCGGCCCGCGACACGCCCACGTGCCGCACCGTCGCGCCAATTGTGGGGCCACGGAGGAGCGAGGCAATCGTGGATCTTGCTGCGGCCCACAGCGCGGCGACTCGCAGCAGCCCGGCCGCGGCCTCTCGCCGGCCGGCGCCTCGCCGACGCCCGCGGCTTCATGCCCGGGACGTCGGCTCGGACCCGGCGCGTCGCTGCTGCGCCGCATTGTCGTCCGCGGCCATCCTCGACCGGACCCGCATCGGCTCGTCGCGACTGTGCCGATACGATCGAGCAACCTGGATCACCTCCCGACCCCCGCGCTACGGCCGCTCAGCGATCCGCGCGGGGCGCCGTCGGAAGTATGCGGTGAGGCCCGCCCCGGGCAATCGCCCGAACGTTGCGCCGCGCCACACCCGGCCCACCGCCTGCGACGAAGGCCCCGCCTGGGCGCGCCAGACCGCCATCGTATGCACATTGTCGAGACGCACCGACACCTGTGCCCCCGATTACAGTGACCGCGCAGTGATCATTGCCATGACCCGCGGCGGCCCGCTCCTGCCGTCATTCGCCGCGACGGCACGCGGCCTCGCGCACCCCGCCGCAGCGCCGTCGGCCGCTCCGCAGCGAAGTCCCCCGGACCGCCCGCGTTCGCCCGCCGTCGCGCTCGCCCCGCCGTCGTCGGTCCCCACGGCGCCGTCCGCGGCGCTACACTGCCGCGCATGACCGCCCCCCTCGTCGCCCGCGGCCTGACCAAGCGCTACGGCACGACCTGTCTGTTCGACCAGCTCGACCTCGACCTCGACGCCGGCGAGGTCCTCGTGCTCGTCGGCCCCAACGGCGCCGGCAAGTCGACCCTGATCGGCTGCCTCACCGGCGGCGTGATCCCCGACGCGGGCCGCGTCGTCCTCGGCGGTCACGACCTGCGCGGCGCCCCGCTGGCCGCGCGCGCCGCCCTGCGCTACCTCCCGCAGGAGGTCGAGGTCCCGCAGGGCCTCACCGGCCGCGAGCTCGTCGAGTTCTACGCAGCGTGTTCCGCGAGCCGCTCGGCCGCGAGCGCGTGATCGCCCTCGCCGACCTCGGCCCGGCCATCGACCACCTCGCCACCACCTACAGCCTCGGCATGCGCAAGCGCCTCGTCGCCGCCGCGCTCACCCTCGGCGACGGCGCCCTCTACGTCCTCGACGAGCCGTTCGCCGGCCTCGACCGCGAGGCCCGCGGGGCCCTGATCGCCGCCCTCGTGGCCGCCCGCGCCCGCGGCGTCGGCCTGGTCCTGTCCGCCCACGACCCCGAGGACATCGCCGCCCTCGGCGGCGCCCGCGTGCTCGAGCTCGGCCGCCCCGTCACCGCCTGACCCGAGCGACCTGTCCGTCCGCACATGCCCCATCGGACCTGTCTTCTCGAACCTGTCCCATCGTTCATCTCCGAGCCCGCCCGTGCCGCACCTCCACGCCGACCGCGCCGTCACCTCCTACCGCCACGCCGGCAGCGGCCCCGCCCTGCTCTTGCTGCACGCCGGCGCCAGCAGCGGCGTGCAGTGGGAGCGGGCCCTCGCCGCCCTCGCCCCGCGCTGGTCCGTCGCCGCGCCCGACCTCTACGGCCACGGCCACACGCCTTGCCCCGAGGACATGACCCCCGAGACCTTGCTCGAGCGCCAGGTCGCGGTCCTGCTCGCCCTCCTCGACGTCCTCGGCGGCCCCGCCCGCGTCGTCGGCCACTCCTACGGCGCAGTCCTGGCCCTGAGCCTGGCCGCGACCGCCCCCGCGCGGGTGCGTGACCTCGTGCTCGTCGAGCCGGTCGCCTTCGGCCTCCTGGCGGCCGATGACCCCGCGCTCGCGCCCGTGCAGGCCGTCGAGGCCGAGTGCCGCGCCCTCGTCCTGGCCGGCGATCCTGCAGCCGCCACCCGCCGCTTCCTCGACTTCTGGAGCGACCCCGAGCTGTGGGACTTCTTGCCCGAGGCCGATCGGCTCGCCATCGTCGCCGGCGCCCGCGAGCGCCACTTCATCGGCGGCCCCGCGGTCTTCGGCGCCCCCTTCGCCGCCGCCGACCTGGCCCGAATCACCTGTCCGATCCGCCTCGTCACCGGCGACGACGGCCCCGCGGCCCCGCGCGCAGTCGCCGAGCGGCTCGCCACCACCCTCCCGCAGACCGAGCCGATCACCGTCCCCGGCGCCGGACACATGCTGCCGCTCACGCATCACCGCGCGTTCCTCCGCCTGATCGAGTCGATGTCCTGACCGCGACGGTCTCCGCCTGCGGGCGCCCCCGCCTCGTCACCACGCGCGCCCGCTGGCCGGCCGAGCCCCGCCTACGACGTGGGCGTCCTCCGCATCACCGGATGTCCCGATCGCTCGCGCATCCGCGCGCCCGTGCGCGGCGATCCGCGCACCGCCCTCGCCTCACTCGCGCGCTTGCCTCGAGGTCGGCGCCCGCGGCTACCATGCCCGGGTTCGGAGGGATTTTAGATGAAGTTTGCGACTCCGCTGCCGCAGCTCGCGGCGGCCTGCCTCGTGCTCGGCGCCTGCGGCGACGACGGCCGCGCCACCGCCACCGAGGTCACCACTGCGCCGGCCACCGCCACCACGACCATGACCACCGGCGCCACGCCGGGGACCACCGGCGAGCCCGACACCGGCACCGGCAGCGACAGCGACACCGCCGTCCCGACCACCGGCACCACCGCCTCCGAGCCCACCACCACCACCGGCACCACCGGCACCACCGAGCCGGCCCAGACCTCGAGCACCACCGCGCCCGGCTGCGGCGCCTGCGATCAACCCAATCAACAGTGCGTCGACGGCGAGTGCGTCACCTCGTGCCAGGGCCAGGGCCAGGACGCCTGTCCTCAGGGACAGGTGTGCGACGTCATCAGCGGCGAGTGCCACGCAGCCGCAGATCCCTGCACCCTCGCCGGCACCGAGACCGCCTGCGCCGACCTGTCCTGCGGGCCAGGTAGCACCTGCGACGGCGTCGGCGCCTGCGTCCCGGTCGCGCCCTGCTCCGACGTCGCCTGCACCGACGACGGCCACTGCTGGGGCACCCTGTGCGGCTGCGAGCGCGTGGTCGAGTGCCAGGAGCCGACCGCCGAGCTGCTCAACGGCCCGTTCTCGACCGAGATCGGCGGCATCGACTTCGCCGACGACTGCAACGCCTGGATGGTGACGCTGCGCAGCGGCCCCGACTACGTGCGGCGCCTCAAGCCCGACGGCGAGCTGACCCAATGGACAGGCGTCGCCAACCTCAACATGGGCGAGGTCAAGGTGCTGCGTCGGCTGACGATCCCGCAGCTCACCGAGGCCCTGCCGGTCGCCGCCGAGCCGAGCCCGCCGACCCCGGTCGAGGGCCTCGGCGAGGTCGCCATCACCTACACCTGCTGCCAGGCGTGCGGCTGCCAGGCCGACCCGCCGCAGGGCGTCGCCCGGCTCGACGAGGCCAACATGATGAGCCCGCTCCCGATCGTCATCGTCGCCCAGGTCACCCAGGGTGACGGCCCGTTCGGCAGCAACGCCGCCGACGCCGGCCCGCATGGCCTCGCGTGGGGCGAGGACCGCGTGCTGTACGTCGGCAACAGCACGATGAACGGCGAGTACAACGACGCCGACCTCGACGCCGCCACCCAGGGCGTGGTCTTCACCTTCGACGCCCGCGTCACCGCCAGCGCCCCCATCAGCCCCGTGCACATGCTGGTCGCGCTCGACGGCGGCACGCTCTACCGCTTCAACGCCCAGACCCAGCAGGCCGAGTTCGTCGTCGACCTCATGTCCGACGTCACCAGCCTGGCCCACGACGCCTTCACCGGCCACGTCTACGCCGGCCTCGCCAACCTCGAGGTGGTCCGGATCGCCCCGTTCACCGGCGAGGTCGAGCCGTTCCAGACCATGCCCGGCGTCGGCCGCGTCGCAGTCAGCCCGAGCGGCAAGCTGTGGTACACGCCGGTCAAGTACCTGAGCGACCTGCCGCTGCAATCGTGGGACCTGCCGATGGCGTTCTGAGCCTCCAGGCCGGCCACGCGCCGCGCGTCGTCTTCTCCGACGACGACGCGCGGATCCTGTCCGAGCTCGCGTCGCTCCGCGCGCGACGACCTCGCAGGCCGTGGCCGACGAGGCCGCCTGCGCAAGCGCCGGAACGTGAACCTCGGCCGCCAGGTCGACACCCGGGCCAAGGACGCCAAGATGCGCGGTCCGTGAATGCGACGACAGTCGCATGTCCTGAAGGACATATCATCATAGTCTGCTCGTCACACGCCCGCAGCTGCGAGCGAGCGCCGCCCGACCCGCTCGGTCGCGGAGCTCCTGCCCGCGAGCGCTCGTCGCCCCGCCCTCGCGGGCCGCGGGCCGTCGATCCGCGCCGATCTGTCCGCAAGGACACCCCCTCCGGCGGGCCCGGGCCGCGCTCCGCCGCTCGGAGCTTCGCGCCCCGTCCCCGGAGCCGACGGACGCCGCGAACACGCGTCTCCATGCCCGTACGTGCGGAACCGGGCCGGCCCCGACCAATACGACCCGATCCGCGGAGGCCGGTATGTCTGCGCCCGCCCCCAACCACAAATCCAGCGTCGACGTCCGCGCAGCCGTGCCCCGCGGGTACAATCGGCCGATGCGGCTTATCTACGCGCCTGCGCTTGCGACTCTCCTCCTGAATGCCGCGTGTCCGGCCTCTGACGGCACCACCACCGAAGGCACCGCCACCGACGGCACCGCCACTGACGGCACCGAAGGCACCGACGGCACCGCCACCATGAGCGACCCCAGCGGGCCGACCGTGACCAGCGAGGCCACCCTGGTGCCGACCATGGGCGACCCGACCGAGACCAGCGTCGGACCGACCACCGAGGGCGGCGACGGCAACCTCGTCATCAACATCGTCGGCGACGGCCGCGTGGTCGTCGAACCGCTCGGCGAGACCTGCACCGAGGCCGCATGCGCCTACGACGTGCCCGCAGGCACCTTCTCGCTCGGCGCCGAGGCAGCGGCCGGCAACCGCTTCGCCGGTTGGTCGGGCGACTGCAGCGGCACCGAGCCCCAGATCGAGCTCGTCCTCGAGACCACCGCGAGCTGCACCGCCACCTTCGAGCTGCTGCCCGAGGGCCTCCTGCCGGCCAGCATCAGCGCCAGCCGCGAGATCGTGCGCGTCCCCGCCGACGACGCCGAGCCGAGCGACAGCGAGACCACCCTCAAGATCGAAAGCGACATCACCCTGACCGGCGTGCAGTGGGTCGTGCTCGCCGCTGACGACGGCAGCGAGATCGCCACCGCCGACACCGCCGAGTACGTCTTCACCTGCCCCGACGGCCGCCGCGACTACGACGTGCGCGCCACGGTCACCGACGGCCAGGTCCAGAGCACCTTCTTCGAGCGGCGCCTCGTCACCTGCGTCCCCCCGCGCAGCGACGCCGGCCGCACCGTCCACACCGCCGACATCAGCGAGGCCTCCTACTTCCAGAACGGCGAGATCGCCGGCGTCAAGGTCCAGCCCGGCGACCTCGTGCGGATCTCCGGCCAGGCCAACAGCGACTTCGCCTTCTTCAACTTCCAGGGCACCGCCGAGGCGCCGATCCACATCATCAACGAGGGGGCCGTCCGCAACGACGACGTCAGCTGGCTGATGCACCTCATCAATTGTCAGCACGTCATCATCGACGGCAAGGGCGCCGACGACGTCGAGTACGGCTTCACCCTGACCAACACCGGCACCGGCGGCCAGGCGGTGTTCGTCCGCAATTACTCGCAGGGCAGCAATACCAACACCGGCTCGACCGCCATCGAGATCTTCGGCGTCGAGATCGCCGACGGCCCCGACAGCGGCTTTCGCGTCTGGAACGGCGGCAGCGACGAGTTCAACGCCAGCAACTGGACCTTCGAGGGCCTGCGGCTCCACCACAACTACGTCCACGACGTCCTCGCCGAGGGCTTCTACGTCGGGTACTACACCGACAGCATCGAGCAGCAGCCGGCGCCCTACCCGATCGAGGAAGCCAAGGTCTACCGCAACCGGGTCGAGAACGCCGGCTGGGACGGCATGCAATTCGGCTCGTGCCGCAGCGGCCTCGAGGTCCACGACAACGTCGTCACCGGCTCGGGCGGCGCGAACGAGCCCAACCAGCGCTCCTCCTTGCAATGGAACCCGGGCAACAGCGGCGCCCTCTACAACAACCGCTTCATCGGCGGCGTCGGCGTCGACCTCCAGGTCGGCTGCACCGGCGGCGACACCAAGATGTACGGCAACGTGTTCGTCCACAGCGACGCCGGCTTCTACCTCCACGCCGGCCAGGCCGACGCCCCGCGCTACTGGCTGTTCGCCAACAGCGTCGGCGCCCCCAACGCAGTGGGCCTGCGGATCAACATGAACAGCGCCCCCGGCAACTGCGCCGCCGGGGCCAAGCTCAGCGAGATGCACTACGCCAGCAACCTGCTGGTCGGCAGCGCCGAGCAATCGTGGGAGTTCGCTGCCGGCGACGCCGACACTGCCAGCTGGACCCTGGAGCCCAACCTCACGACCAATGACCCGGCCGCCCTGTGCCTCGACGAGGCCCTCGCGCCGACCTGCGGCGAGTCGCCCGCGCTCGCCGGCGGGGGGGCCGCGCTCGAGGACCTCGGCCTCACCCTCGCCGATCTGCCCGGCGGTCACTTCGTCGATCTCGACGGCCGCGTGCTCGCCGGGCCCAGCAACTTCGGCGCCCACCAGGCCGCCCATTGATTGGGACCCGACATTCGCGAATGTCGACAGCGTCCGCCCCGACGGACCGTGCAAACTCGCGCGTCGGGGTGATGTCACCTCCGGCGGCCCCTGGCCGGCGGCCGCGTCGCGCCGCGTTCGCGGCTTGTTTACGGTCTTCCCTCGGGTGAGGCATCCTGGAGGCCGTGGAGCCGACGGCAGCCGAGCGCGCGATCGAGTACTACCGCCGGCGGCTCGACGCGCTCGTGCTCGAGTCGTGCGAGCGGGTCCGGGCCGCCGACCTGCCGTTTTACCGCGCCTTCCCGCTCGCGGCGATGCAGGCCTCGGTGAAGCGCGTGTTCGAGGCCGTCGCCGCCGACCTCGAGCGCGACGTCCCGCAGGCCTACCCCGCCATCCTCTCCGCGCTCGGCGTCCAGCGGGCCTCGATGGGCGTCTCGGTCACCGAGATCACCGCCGGCATGCACTTCGGCTTCGAGGTCGTGTCCGAGGCGTTCGCCGCCGACTTCGCCGCCGACCCCGACCCGATGCTGTTCTGGGAGCGCATGCGCGGCAAGATCGCCTACGCCGGCGTGGCCGCGCTCGCCGACGCCTACCTCGTCGCCCGCGAGGAGCTGATCCGCACCCAGGCCGCCGAGATCCTGGCGCTCTCGACCCAGGTGCTGCCGCTCCACCCCGGTGTCCTCGTGTGCCCGCTGATCGGCTACTTCGATCGCGAGCGCGTCGAGGCCGTGACCACCGCCGTCCTGGCCGCAGTGGTGCGTCACCGCTCGCGCGTCGTCCTGTTCGACCTGTCCGGCGTCCCGCAGATGGACATCGGGATGGCCGGCCCCCTCATCGGCGCCTCCCGGGCCGTCGGCCTGCTCGGCGCGCGCGCGCTGCTGGTCGGCATGCGGCCGGAGGTCGCCCTGGCCCTCGCGGCGCTCGGCATCCCCATCGACCAAAATATCCCCGTCCTCGGCGACCTCGCCGACGGCCTCGCCCACGCCCTGGCGCTGCTCGGCAAGCAGATCGTCGACGCGTGATGGCGCCCGTCCTTCGGGACATGTAATGCAGCGGCGCCATGACTGTCTCTTCGGACAGCCATGACCTCCGCGCCCCGCGACATCTGCCCGCCCGCGCTTCGTGGCAGTTCACGAATACAATCACATGTCCCCAGGGACATTCACCATACATCGCCTCGAGGCGAGCGAATCACGTGACGTTCTTTACCCGCTCGTGCTCTGCTCACGCCCCGCGGCGTTCGCCCAGCCGGGCCGCGCGGCCCAGCAGATAGTCCCGCTCCGGCGTGCTCGCAGTGCGCCCGGCCGCGCGGCGGTAGCCGGCGATCGCCGCCTCCACCTCCCCGGCGCGCTCGAGCAGGTGGGCGCGCACCGCCTCGAGGCGGTGATTGCCGGTCAGCCGCGCGTCGCCGTCGAGGCCCGCCAGCAGCCCCAGACCGGCAGCCGGCCCGTGGACCATCGCCGTAGCGATCGCGTGGTTGAGGCGCACCATCGGGTTGTCGGCCAGCTGCTGCAGCACCCCGTACAGCGCCAGGATCTGCGGCCAGTCGGTGTCCTCGGCCCGCGGCGCCTCGTCGTGCAGCGCCGAGATCGCCGCCTGCAGCTGGTACGGGCCGACCTGTCCCCGGGGCAAGGTCGCCGAGATCAGCGCCACCCCCTCGGCGATGGCCGCCCGATCCCACAGGCTGCGGTCCTGCTCGTCGAGCGGGATCAGCTCGCCGGCGGGCCCGCTGCGGGCCGCCCGGCGGGCGTCGGTCAGCAGCATCAGCGCCAGCAGCCCCGCCACCTCGCCGTCTTCGGGCAGCTGCGCGTGCACCAGCCGCGTCATGCGGATCGCCTCGTCGGCCAGATCGCCGCGCTGCAGCGCCGGCCCCGAGCTGCTCGTGTAGCCCTCGTTGAAGATCAAGTACAGCACATGCAGCGCCGCCGTCAGCCGCTGCGCCCGCTCCTCCGCCGTCGGCAGGCGGAACGGCACCCCCGACGTCTTGATGCTCTGCTTGGCCCGGCTGATCCGCTGGCCCATCGTCGCCTCGGGCACCAGGAACGCTCGCGCGATCTCGCCGGTCGTCAACCCGCCCACGGCGCGCAGCGTCAACGCGATCGCCGACGAGCTCGTCAGCGCCGGATGACAGCACATGAACAGCAGGATCAGGGTGTCGTCCTGCTCGCCCGCCTCCTCGTCGGCCGCCAGCGCCAGCTGCAGCTCCGGCGGCACCAGACTGACCACCAGCTCCTCGCGCCGGCGGCGGGCCGACTCGCTGCGCACCTGGTCGGTCAACCGCCGCGACGCCACGTGGATCAGCCAGCCGCGCGGGTTGGCCGGCACGCCCTCCTGCGGCCACTGGCGCGCCGCTGCGATCAGCGCCTCCTGCACCGCGTCCTCCGCGGCCGCGAAGTCGCGGTGGCGCCGGACGACCGCGCCGAGCACCTGCGGCGCCAGGTCGCGCAGCAGTCGCTCGGGGCGGACTTCCGACTGCGACGCCGTCACGTCAGTCGAGGGACGGCGCGGACATCACCTGCCGCACCTCGATCGCCAGGTTGAGCGGCGCCCCGCCGGGCCCCGGCGCCGCGGAAGCCTGCGCCGCCAGCTGATAGGCGCGCTCGGGGCTGTCGACGTCGACGATCCAGTAGCCCGCCAGGAACTCCTTGGACTCCGGGAACACCCCGTCGGTGATCGGCTGGCCGTCCTTGCCGGCGCGCACCAGCTTGGCCTGGTCGGGCCCGGCGAGCCCCTCGGCGGCCACCAGCTCGCCCGACTCGCGCAGCCGGACGGCGAAGTCCTTCATGAACGCGATGTGCGCGCGGAAGTCCTGTTGCGTCCAGCCCTCGACCTGATACGGCCCGGCCGGCGTGTTCATCATCATCATGTACTTCATGGGCGGTTCCCTCTCGGTTGGGGCGCCCCGCGGTTCGGTGCGCCTGCACCGATCCGTCGAAGCCGACGAAGGGTTCTCGACATCGCCACGACGATAACCGAAAAAATTCCCGCGGGCCGGTGCCAGGCAGCCGCCCGCGCCGCCTGCGGGCCCATTCCCACACGTCAGCCCCGGAAACCATCGCCGGCTCCCGCCGGGCCCTCCGCACCGACGGACATGCGCTCGCGAACATGCCCCTTCGGTCGTTCACGACCTGCGAGCCGCCAGCTCACTAAGCCTGGCCATTCGAACATGCCCTTTCAGACATGCGCAATCGAGCATGTCCTTTAAGCCATTCATGAAAGGCCGCCGGCTCCGCATCCTGGCCATTCGCACATGCCCCGACGGACATGTGCCATCACGCATGCGCCACGGACGCCCGTGCCCGCCACGCGCGCCCCTGCCCCGTCACCGGCGTCGGCGCACGCCGACCAGCCCGAGCGCCAGCAGCAGCAGCGAGCCTGGCCCGCCCGCGCCGTCGCTGTCGCACGCGCAGCCCTTCTCGGGCCCGTCTTCGCCGCCGGTCGCGCTGTCGCTGGTCTCCTCCTGCGGGCCGGTCTCGCCGGTCTCGCCGGTCGCCCCGCTCGTCGGCGCCTCGCCGCCCGTCGGCTCCTCGCCGCTCGTCGACTCCTCGCCGGACGTCTCCGTCGCCAGGGCGCAGGCGCTGCCCGGCACCGCGTCGGCCTCGGTCCACACCGGCTCGGGCGGTGCGGTCGACGCCGAGGGCAGCGGCGTGTCGTCGCTGCGCATGAAGCACGGCGGGCACAGCTCGAACGGGGGCGCCTCGTTGCCGGCCGCGTCGCGGGCCACCACCTCGAGGCACACATCGGTCCGCACGTCCGCGCTGCCGAAATGCTCGGCAGGCAGAGCGACCGATTCGATCGTCGTCGGAGTTACCCCGCGTGCGGTCAGGCGGATCGAGTTCGCGTCGACCTCCTCGCCCGGCTTCCACGTCACCTGAAACAGCACCAGCGCCTCGCCGGCCGCCGGCGCCGCCTGCTCGAGGTGGACGTACATCGCCTGCGCGGCCTCGAACTGCGTGCAGCCGTTCGAGTACGAGAACGGCGCGTGCTCGAACACCGCGAAGAACGACGCCTCGACGATCGGCGCCGGCGCGACGAAGTCGGGCTCGCCGGCGGTGAAGGTGATCGACGCCGCGCAATTGTCCCCCTCGGCGCAGAACTCGCCCGCCACCACCACCTTCTGGCCCGGCAGCGGCTCCGGCTCGACCTGCACCATCAGCGGGGCCAGCCCCCCGTCGAACGCCACCAGCGCCGCCGGCTCACCGTCGACCGTCACCGTCACCTTGTCGACCGAGATGGCCTCGCCCCAGAACAGCAGCGCCGCGTTGGCGGGATACGTATCGCCGTCGGCCGGCACGCTCTCGCGCAGCTCGGGCAGCGACGCGCCACAGGCGTCGGCGATGCGGGGCACAAAAAAAGCGAGGGCGCACGTGCCGGCCAGCACGGCGCCCTCGGCGATACGGGTAAGGGCGTGGATTGCAACCATGCGTCCCTCTTCTTCCATCTTCCGTGCCGACCCGGTTCCCCTGCGATTCCCGGCGACTTCGCCTCGCCCACGGCGCATGAGGCATGGCGCCCGTGTCCGGCCCCGACGCTCACGCCGCGCATCCCCGCACCGCCCAGGACAGCCACCTCATGCCGGTACGCCGCGCCCGGTCGATCGTAAGCCGCTCTATTTTCCTATCACATGTCGCTTCGGACATATGCATGCTCGCGCTCCCCCTGGCGAGCCACACGGCGAAGGCCGCGCCACCGCGAGGTCCGAAGTCACGACTTCCCCGACATGGCCTTCGGGACACTCTTCGCAGGGCGCACGCTCTCACGCCGCCCTGCCGAACCGCACGGGCCCTCCTCCGGGCGCTCCTCGAAAGCCCCGTCACCGCGAGACCGAGCACGAAGTCCTGACTCCCACCGACATGTCCTTCGGGACACAGCCAACCCGCGGAGCCCGACTCCAGCGCTCCTCGAGGCAGCTCCGTCTCGGCTTCGTCGCAGTCTGCTCGCGGCCCGCACAAGCGACCCTGAGCCGCAGACGTCGCCCCTTGCCGCACACGACGGGCGCGGCGTGCCACCTCCCGCCAGATGTCGCCTCCGGCGCTCCACGGGTTGCGCGGCCGCATCGCATGCGCCACGCATTTCCCTGTGATCCCCTCGCCGCGCCGGCGCAGCAACCTCGAAGGCCCGACGACGATCAAGCTCCGTCCCACTGCTTTCCCTGAGTCCTCCCATGCAACACGTCCGCTCGCACCTGAAGCACCGCGCCGACCAGTTCGCGCGCCACCCTTTCTTCGCCCTCCTGCGGCCGACGAGCGAGCTACGGCACGCCCTCGCCTTCGCCCGCGGCCTGTCTTTCGCCACGAGCAGTGGTTTCACGCCGACCTGCTCGAGATCTTCGGCGCCCCCGTCACCCTCGACGAGCTGTTCGCGCCGGAGTTCGCCGACGCCCGCGCGGGCGCCCTGGCGATCGCCGCCGAGGTCTTCCGCCTGTCCGACGATCGCCTGCGCGTCGTCCTCGTCGACGCCCTCGAGGCCGCCGCCTCCGTCGGCTTCACCCGCTTCGCCGCCCACGTCCGCGCCTCGGGCTTCGTCGGTCGCCTGCAGTACTTCGACGGCCGCCACCTCGCCGTCGAGGACGACCACGAGCTCCACGACGAGCACGTCGACCGCGAGCTCAACGCCATCCGCTTCGACGAGGCCGAGCGCGCCGAGGCCGTCGCCCTGGTCGACCGGGTGTTCGCCGCCTTCGCCCAGATCTTCACCGCCCTCATGCCCTCGATGGCCGCCCCTCGCCTCGCTGCGTGAGAGTCCCGCGGTCCGCCGCCCGACCCTTCGGACATGTCGCTCAGGACATCACGCACCATCGGGCCGCCACCGGCGCCGCGAGCCGGCGCCGCGACCACCGCGCTCGCGGGGTGAATTGATACCGACTTGACTGGTGGAGCTCGACGGGCCCTGCATCCTGGGAGGACGTAGGGAGACGTGTGAATGCAGCGCGAAGGATGGTCGACGTGGATCCTGGCGAGCGCCGCGCTCGCGGGTGGTTGTTGTCTGGCCGAGCACCCGTCGGATGACGGCCCGACCCGTCGCTGGCTCGAAGCCGGCGAGCTGCATGACGAGCCGGACGGCTTCCCGTGCGGCGGCGGCTGCGACGGGTCGCGGACTTGCGAGCAGAGCGCCGACGACGGCGAGTGGGACGTCGACGACAACCCCTCCTGCGACAGCGCGGCCGCCGACTCCGACCGCGCCGACTGACCTCGTCGCGCGCGAGCCGGCCGCCGGGCGCTGTGCGCCGGAGCTGGCCCTCGGGCCAGCGGTTCGTCACTCGCTCTGAATCACTGCCGGCGGCCTCGCGCGCGTCGGTCTCCGCCGGGTGCGGGCGATCGCAAATACGGCCTGTCCTTCAAGACAGCCACACACCCTGCCGAGCAACCCGCCCGCGCTCGCCGCTCGCCGCGACCGGCCGCGACTCACTGGCTCTGCGCCGGGCAGCCGTCGCCGTCGGCCCGGCCGTCGCGGACTTCGGGCACGTCGGGGCACTTGTCGAAGCGGTCGGAGATCCCGTCCCCGTCGCGGTCGACCACCGGGCAGCCGTCGCGCGGCCCGCCGGCCTGATCCGGACAGGCGTCGGCGGCATCCGGCACACGATCCCCGTCGCGGTCGCTCGGCGCAGTGACCGGCTTCGGCCGCGACACCGGCCCGCTCGTCGCGTCGAGCGACACCGGCGGCGCCTGCGTGGCACCCGACTGGGCGCATCCGAGAAGCAGGACGGGCAACAGGAGACTGACGGCGCGAGCCATGAGGATGCGAGGTTAGCACTCGCCACGCGAGCGCGCGAGCGCATGCGCCCCCGATCGGCCCGCGCCGCCCTCGGACACTCCCGGAGGAGCCGTCGACGCGGCCGAGCCGACCGATCCCGCTCCGACCCGGGCCCTCCCGCAGACCCCGCGTCCACGCGACCCGCCGCCGGCCCCTCGCCGCGAGCGTCCCCTGGCCCATCACCCTCTCGTCACCACCGCAGCTGCATGCCGCGACCCCATGGTCTCAAGGACATGCTCCAAAAAACATATTCAATCGACCATGTTCAACAGAACATGTCCTTCTCTACATCTCCGCTCTTCGAGCCGCGCTCCGACCTGCCGCTGCAAACCAGCTCGGTGATCGGCCTTCACGAAGCCCGCCTCAGCCGACGGGCCAGCTCCGGGTGGCCGCCGTGCTCCGCCCAGTCGGCCGCCGTCCCGCCCCAGCGCCCGTCTCGCACCTCCGGATCGGCCCCGTGGGCCAGCAAACGTTCGACCACCCCCACGTGCCCGCGCCAGGCCGCCTCGTGCAGCGGCGTACGCGGCGGCTGCCCGCCCGGGCGCACCAGTCGGTCTCCTTCTGCCCCGCAGCCGAGCAGCAGCGCCGCCGCCAGGAATTGCTCGCGGATGCACGCATAGGCCAGCGCCTCCGCCAGCACCTCCCGGTCGATCTCCGGGCTGAGCAGCCGAGTCAGCGTATCGATGCGCCCGAGCGCCGCCGCATGCCGCACATCGATCCGCGCGCCCCGGCCCACCAGCTCTTCCGCGGTCGCCGGCGCGACGTTCAGCAGCGGCTTCGACAGCAGGTCGGGATCGGCGAGGTCGAGCCGGGCCCCGCCCGCGAGCAGCAGATCGATCAACGCCGGCGCCGCGCCGGACTCGGACGCGCGCCGGCTGGTCAGCACCAGCTCGAGCGTCGCCTGGGCCGCCCACGCCGCGCTGCCGCGATCGAGCAGCAGCCACGTACACGCGGCGATGTTGTCCGGCAGCGGCCCGCGATCGGGGTTGCCCGCCACGTGGTGCAGCAGCGTCGCCCCCGCGAAATACCCCGTCTCGTAGCATTCGCCCACGCGACAGCGCACCGCGACCAGCCCCGGATCGGCGTCGAGCAGCGCCGCGAGCCGATCGAGATCCCCGCCGTCGATCGCCCCCACCGCCTCGCGGAATCTGTCTGTCTGGGTGCTGTCCGCGTCCTGCATCGGCGAGCCCTCCCGGACGCGCAATCGTCGACGTCCGTTCGCAGGGTCTATGGAATCGATCGGCGAAAGTTCAAGCGCCGCCGCGCCCCGCCTCGCTCGCCGAACGTCGTTCGAGAGCCCAGGACCCGCCATAACCGCGAAAACCAGGACCGCGCTCGCGGCTCCGGAGCCCGCTGCACGGACGCGCCTTGTGGCCTGCACGCCACGGCCAGGTCGAGCTGCACCCGCGATTCGAGCCCGTCGCCGGTCTCGCCGACGACGACCCCGAGCGAATCGGAACCGCCGTCGCCGCGCCCGCGCCTCACACGTACGAGCCCGTCACCTGCGTCAGCCCGAACATCGCGCCGTATGGATCGCCGACCAGCGCGCTCGGCCCGAGCGGCGTCGCGTACGGCCCGTGGATCGTCCGCCCGTCGAGCGCGCGCACCCTGGCCAGCGACGTCTCGATGTCCTCGACCGCGAAGTACGTCAACCAGTGCGACGGCACCTCGCCCCACGCCCCCGTCATCTGCAACCTCCCGCACAGCGGCCGCCCGTCGCGGCTGTAGCGGGAGTAGTCGACCTGCTTGTCGTTGGCGATCGTCGTCTGCGCGTACTCGAAGACCGCGCGGTAGAACGCGTCCGCCCGCGCGCCGTCGCGGGTGTACAGCTCATGCCAGCACATGCCGCCCGGCCGGTAGGCCCATTCGGCGCCGCGGTGCTCGCCCGGCTGCCACACCCCGAAGAACGCCCCGGTCGGATCGGTCGCGAACATCATCACGCCGAGTGACGCCACCGGATGGGGCTCGAACGCGATCCTGCCCCCGGCCGCGGCGATCTTGCGCACCGTCGCCGCGACGTCCGCCGCGCTGAAGTGCATGTTCCACCCCACTTGCATCCCGCTGCCCGGCGCGATCTGCATCACCCCGGCCACGCTCTGGCCATTGCGGCGGACCATCGCATAACCGTTGAAGCCCGGATGGGGCGGATCGAAGGTCCAGTCGAACAACCCACCATAAAAGCGCGCCGCGCCGTCACGGTCGGGGGTGATCAGATCGGCCCAGCAAGGGGCCCCATCGCTGTATTCGGTTCGGGGGGTCATGGTCGTCACTCCTGGGGATCGAGCGCGCCACGAAGCCGCGAGGGCTGCCGGGAACTGGCGCGCGCTTGTGCTCGTCGCGCCCGGCCTCTTAAACTTGCAAAAAGCAAGCGTGATTCGTCAAGACAAATTCGCGCCTCGCCAGCTCCGAGATCCCCCCGACCAAAATCGCCCGCTCCCTCCCGACCAGCCCGGCCGCCGATCGCCAGAACGCCGTTCATTCCCCCAATTGGCCCCAATGCCGGGCGCAAGACCACCGTACGGCCTCCCCCGCAAGCGCTGCCGCGACGAATACTACTCCACATCCGAGGACCCACGAGCATCTCGGCGCGATCGCGCCCAGGTGCCTCGGCGGCCCCACCCCTCGCCGCGCTGGCAGTCATCCGCCGACGCAGATGCGCCCCGCACTTTCGCAGATTCGGCGGCATGCCGCCATTGATCGCGACCGAGTACCCGCCGACTACCACGATTCGCCAGCGTGCGCCGCGACCCAGGTCGGCCACGGTGCACGGGCATGGCATTCGCCTTTCCAACAAATTATAGAAGACCGACAAACGGGCGCCGCGGCCCAGGACCGTCTCGGGCAAGACGGTCCTGGACCGCGCCACACGTGGGACGTGCGAGTGTCGGGCAACGCTCGCTCAATCGCCCCACCGCCGACCACCGGCGGATTCGCGTTCGCTTCAAAACCTTTTCGTCATCGCTCCCTGGGGATCGCCCGTACTGTCCCGGGGGCGATGTTCGGCGCAGCCTCGGCTTCCGGCACCTCGTCATGGCCTTCGATACGGATACACGGACCGACCAAGAAGACGCGCTCGCAACGATAATCCACGGCTCGCTCCGGCCTCTCTACCGAGAGGGTTCACGAGACAGGTGACCGCCGCCTCCCGATCAATTGCGGCCTTCCCCGCATTTCGAAATCTCCGTCACGGACGGCGGATGACCGGAGTCACGCACCCTGCCGCAATTGATTTGCCGGCCGCCGACACGAGCGTGCCGCGCTCGCCTCAGCCCTGCGGTTGGTCGCAGCCCGCGTAGCTCGGCGCCTCGACCGGGATCGGCGTCAGGTCGACATCGAGCCGTGGATCGCCCTCGCCCCACATCGCCAGGCCGGCCAAGTCGCCGGCGACCTTGGACGGATAGACGCCGTCCTCCAGTGGGTCCAGCGCCGCCTCCTTGTGGATCGCCAGCTCGTTGCCGGACGACGCCTCCACGATCACGCTCGTCGTCGCCTCGAGCCAGCCGAGGCAGTCGGGTGACTCCAGCGGATCCAGGTTCAGGACCACCGAATTGCGCAGCTGAACCCCCCCGGGCGGCGGCGGCCCCCCGCAATGGAGCGTCGACGACGTGATCGTCGGCGCGTGATCGACGAACGACGAATAACGGATCACCACCTCCTGGAGGCTGGCGAGGCTGAGCGCCCCGAACGTCGCAGTCGGCGCCCCGTTGTCCACGAACGAGCTGCTCTCGATCCGCAGCGACCCGCTCGTCGCCTTGATCCCGCCGCCGCTGCACAGCCACACCCGGGACCGCGCGACCCGGACCGCGCAATCGTCCGACTGCAAGCCCATTGCTGCGCTCCCGTCGCCGAACAGCCGGACATCGTGCACATGCAGCGTGCCCGGCAGCCCCTGCAGCTGCGGCGCGCAGCGGATCAGCGAATCGGCGCCCGAGCGATGGAATTTGAGCCGCCACAGGTACACGCGATTTTCGCTGTTCACGTCGATCATCGGCGCCGCGTTCGCGCTGCCCTCGAGCTCGGGCACCTGCTCGCCCGCCGCCCGCACTGCCACCACGAAGTCGCCGATCGGCAGCGCCAGCGGCGTCATCTGCGGGATCCCGGGCTTCACCTTGATCGTCGTCGGCTGGCTCTCTTGCAGCACCTCTGCCGCCTCGGCCAGGCTGCAGAACGGATCCTCCTCCGTGCCCGCGGGCGCGACCCCGCAGCCGCCCGGCTTGTTCTCGACGAAGACGATCGCGCCTGGCTCGTCGGGGAAACACGCCCCGGTCTCGATGTCGCACGCAGTGTTCGGGCACTGCGCGTGCTCGCTGCAGCCCACGCAAGTCCCGCTCTCGGAGTCACACACGGGCGTCTCGCCCGCGCAGGCCGACGCCTCCTCCGCCGTACACTCCACGCACTTGCCCGACTCCGGATCGCACACCGGAGTCGCCGTATCGACGTCGCTGCACGTGGTGTCTCCCGCGAACGCGGTGCACCAGTTGCACGTATCGACCGCCACGCAGTACAGCTCCCCGCACGCCGGATCGTCCGGATGGCGCGGGTCGCATGAATTCGGGTCCTCCGGCCAGTGACCCGGCGGCTCAGTGTCGCTCGTGCTCGTCGTATCACTCGTGGAGGTGGTCGTCGCCGTGCTCGTCGGCTCGCTGCTCGTCGGCCCCGCGCTCGTCGGCGCCACGCTCGTCGGCTCCACGGTCGTCACCTCGCCGGACAACGACGCTCCCGTCGTCGTCGCGCTCGCCGTCGTCGCCTCGCCATCCGTCTGCATCGATCCCGACGGGTTGTAGAAGCAGCTCGTGAGCGCCACCACCCCCGCGCACCGCATCAACCCGCGCGAGGCCGACGACAAGCAGGATGCGATGCGTGAGGCTGCGGCGGTCATCGACGACGGAGTTCACGTCAGACTGGCTCGCGGCCGCCCTCGCGTCCACCGCTTTCGCGTGGCGACCTCGCGCCGTCCCGCGGCCGCGCGCGCGTGCAACCGACCCGTGCACCCGCGTGGCATGCGTTGTCGCCGGCGACTGCGAATCGCGCGATTTCGGCCGTCAGCAGCCCGGGCATCGATGCTATCGTCCGCCGCGCCGTGGACAACGAGCCCAAGCGCTACGTCTACAACAAGCAGGCCGGAGCGCTGCAGGAGGCCGCTGCGCCGCCCCCGAACCTGGCCGGCATGCGCATGCGCATGAGCAGCGCCGCGCAGTCCGTCCTGCCGACCCAGAGCCTCGCCGACGACGCTTCGGCCGCCGAGCCGCTGCACCAGCGACTGATGGACGCCCGGCTCGTCCGTCCCGCGCGGCCCGCCGACGACGGCCGCGATCACACCCGTCCGACCAGGAGACCCGGCATGTTCTCGTACACCATCGAAGACGGCGAGCACGTCCTGATGATCCACAAGGACGGCACGATGGAGGAGCTCGTCGGGCCCAAGCGCGTCTCGACCTTCGGCCGCACCTTCCGGCGCATGGACCACTACGTCGCCCACCCCGGCGAGTTCCTGGTCGTGCGCTACCGCGACGGCCGCCAGGAGCACCTCGTCGGCCCGGCTCACGTCTGGCTCGATCCGCGCAAGCACCTCTCCATCACCCGCGAGGAGGGCCTACAGCTCGCCGCCAAGGAGGCCGTCGTCATCTACGCCCGCACCGACAGCGGCGAGGTCACGCGCCGCGTCCTGCAGGGCCCGGCAGTGTTCGTCGCCCAGCCAGGCGAATGGCTGCACACCTTCTCGTGGCACGGCTCGACCGGCGCCGGCTATCGCAAGGTGCCGAACGCCCTGGTGTTCCAGAAGCTGTGGCTGATGCCCGACCAGATGTACCACGACGTCGAGGACGTGCGGACCGCCGACGACGCCGTCATCACGGTGCGGCTCATGATCTTCTTCGAGCTCGTCGACATCGAGCTCATGCTCGCCACCACCCACGACCCGATCGGCGACTTCGTCAACGCCGCCACCAGCGACGTCGTCGACTTCCTCGGCCGCAACGACCTCGCCTCGTTCAAGCTCCACACCGACCAGCTCGGCGACCTCGCCACCTACCGCCAGCTGACCGCGCGCGCCGCCCAGTGCGGCTACCGGATCGGCAAGGTCGTCTACCGCGGCTTCGACGCCCCGCCCTCCCTGCAGCAGATGCTCGACCAGGCGATCGAGTCGCGCACCCGCCTGCAGCTCGAGCGCGCCACGCAACAGCAGGCCCAGGAGCTCGAGGACTTCAAGCTCGAGCGCCAGCTCGTCCGCGGCGAGCGTCAGCGGGCCGACGGCGCCGCCGAGCAGGCCCACGCCCTCGCGCTGCAGAAGTCGCGGCGGGCCGCCGAGCTCGAGGCCGACAGCGCCCGCAGCGACTTCCAGCGGGCCCAGCGGCGCCTCGACCAGGAGCGCGCCCTCGCCGACGAGCGCGCCCGCCACGACGAGGAGAACCGCCACCTCGCCAACCTCCACAAGCTCGGCGTCGACCTCACCGCGCTCCTCACCCAGCACCGCGCCGACCAGGTCATCGAGCTGCGCGGCGACGGCGACGGCGCCCACGTCCACCTCGACG